>NZ_JAHLZZ010000004.1 GCF_018967845.1 Hymenobacter siberiensis | reverse complement strand
CGGAACGCAGCCCGTTTACGTCGTCGTCACCTTCACCGACGGCACGCGCCAGGCCCAGCGCTTGCAGCTGCAGGTGCCGCCGCTGGCCACGGTTCAGGTGCAAGCGAGTGCCCGCCAGTTGGCTTGCGGCGAGGTGCCCGTGGTGCTCACGGCGGTCGGCAGCACCACGGGGCGTTACACCTGGGCCGACGATTCCACCTCCCGGCCCCAGCGCGTGGTGAGCCAGGCCGGGACCTACCGGGTGCGCTTTCTCTCCCAAGGGGGGTGCCTGGCGACCGATTCCATTACCATCAGCCCCTTGGCCCCGGGAACGTGCCTCGTTCCCAACGTCATCACGCCCAACGGCGACCCCCTGAACCAGCGGTTTGTGCTGGCAGGATACCAGCTTGGATATTGGAGTCTAAGCATTTACAACCGCTGGGGACGGGCCGTTTACACCAACCCGCTTTATGCCAACGAGTGGGACGCCGAGGGCCAGCCCGCCGGCGTGTACTTCTACCTGCTTCAACACCCCCAAACCGGCACCAAGCTTCGGGGGTGGGTAGAAGTAATGCGTTGATGTGCGAGGACCAGTGCTGTTAGCTCTGGTCCGGCTGTTAGCGGCCCTGGCAGAACAAGGGCGGGGATTACCACACTAGGGCCATTGCACCAAATGCGTAGTTAGCGTTGCTATAGTTGAGCTAATATTCACAACGCATTGACCAATAACATGCTTTGAACAAGGCAAGTTGTGAGGAGGCTGTTGTAACTATTTGAGCAGCCAGTAAATCATTTCACCGAATCCTGGCGCCGGAAAGGGCCTTCCGATTCAGCAATCGACACATGTTTTTTTAAGCTCAACCAGAAAACGCTAACTACGCATTTGGTGCAATGACCCTAGTTGGTCGTCGATGCGCTTGCGCAGGGTCTGGTCGTCCATATAACGGAGCAGGAATTCGGTACGCACCACCCGGCCCAGCTCGCGCAGGGCCAGGTAGACGGGGTGCTGCTGGGAATAGGAGTTGAGCCGGCGCAAGCAGCGTGGAAGCCGTGACGTGTTTTTGCTTGAGGCTCACCAGCAGCCGCAGCAGCGTATCCAGAAACTGGGCGGCCCAGTCGGGCAGGGCAAAAAAGAGTTGCCGTTGCGGCTGATTGAAGACCGGGGGCTGGTCAAACGTGCGACGCGGGGTCGCATCGAGTAAAGGCAGGTGGCGGACCATTTGAAGGAAGTAAATCCTAAAAATAGCCAGCCATCTTGTACAGCAAAACGAACGTATTTATGTACAAGTTCGTCAACCGCCTATAGCCCGGGGAAGCAAAGCTAAAACCAGTTGATTTAGTACAGAAAACTTGTTCAGCAATCAAAGTACAAACAAGGGTACCTTCGCAACCGATAACTTGTACTTTGCCCCATGAAAATCGGCTACGCCCGCGTCTCGACCCGCGACCAGAACCTGGAACTGCAACTTGATGCCCTGAACAAGGCCGGGTGTGAAACCATCTTTCAGGAACATGCGTCCGGGGCCACCAAAGCCCGCCCGGAATTAGACCGGCTCTTGGCCAGCTTGCGCAAAGGCGATACCGTCTACATCTATAAGCTCGACCGGTTGGGCCGCTCGCTCAAGCATTTGCTGGATATGGTGGCGGAGTTGGAGTTTCGGGGCGTGGGCCTGGTCTCGCTGACCGATGCCATCAACACCACCTCCGCCCAGGGCCGGCTCGTGTTTAATCTGTTTGCCTCGCTGGCCGAATTTGAACGGGAGCTGATTCGCGAGCGTACCCACGCCGGACTGGCTTCGGCGCGCGCCCGGGGCCGAGTGGGCGGCCGCCAGCGGGGCCTCTCGGAGCAGGCCGAACGCACGGCCATCATCGCCGAGACGCTCTACCGCGAACAGCAACTCGGCGTCAACGAGATTGCCCAGCGCCTGAGCATCTCTAAGGTCACACTCTATAAGTACTTACGCCACCGGGGCGTCGTCATTCATAGTCATCGCAAAGCTGCTGTGGGCAAGCAGACCGAGTGAGTTTTGTGCCAAGCGCTCGGTTCAATTCCTTAACGTGCTATTTTTTCCGTTTGACGATGAAGGCGATGAGCACTACCAGCGAGGTGCTCACGGCCCCGCTGCTCACAAAGCCAATCACCGACTGCACGCCCAACGGCAGCGACAGGTTGATAATACCGGCCAGCGCCGCGTACATGTAGAGATAGGTAATGTCGCGCCGCTTGGTGGCCAGCAGTCGCCACAGGCGCTGGCCGGGCGTGAGGGAAAGGGAAGAAGGGGGCAGGTCCGCCATGAGGGAAAAAGCGTCGGATTAGGCAGGGAAAAAGAAGCCGGGACCGGGACCGACCCCGGCGGCTGGCCCGGCGCGCGGGTGCGGCCGTTAGGCCAGGGTGGCAAAAGCCAGTTGGGCCAGGAAGTCTTGCAGGGTGTTTTCGTCCTTGTTCCCGGTGATGGCATCGGTGAGTGAGGGCAGGTGCTGGGCGAAGAAAAGCTGCTTGCGCGCCGACTCCAGCAGGGTGCTCACCAGGGCGTGGGGGTAGGCGTAGGCGGGGTTTATTTCCTGCACCACGGCCACGATACCGGCCGCCAGCTGCTTGTACTCCCGAAACAGGCCCTCCCGGTTGTCGCCGTCCACGTCGCGGGTCAGGTAGGATTTCGACGCCTCGTGCACCACGATGCGGTAAAGCGCCGCTTCGTCGAGTTGGGTGGTGGCCGGGTCGTCCTCATGGGCTCGGGTGAGGATGCCCAGAATCAGGCGCAGCCGCTCACGGGCGTCGGGCACGTTGTGGGTGTGAAACCGAATCTGATAGCGCAGCCAGGCCCAGTGCCAGCTCACGAGATAAACAAGCAGCTTGTGCTTGTTCTCGAAGTAGCGGTAGAGGGAAGCCTCGGTAGACTCCATCCGTTGGGCCAGCTTCTTGAAGGTGAACTGCTCGAAGCCGATTTCGTCAATCAGCAGCACGCTTTCGGCCACCAGCCGGCGGCCCAAATCGGTGGCCTGCGGGTCGCGCAGGTAAAGTTTTTCGTTCAGGTCGATGCGGAGGTGCGCGTTCATACGGTCGGGAAAAGGGTTTTGCACCCAAATATGAGGGTTTTACTAGCAGTACTCACCACAGACTGTCGCGTCAGCCCTTATTCGCCCTGGCCCAGCGAAAAGGCCCGCTGGCCATCCATCAGGTATAGGTGCTCGGTCTTGATGATGTAGAGGTCAAAATCGACCAGGCGGTGCAGCAAGGCCAGCACGTCCAGAAATGAGACGGGGGTAAATTTTAACGCTGTTCCGCTCACCCGCGCGTCGGCCGCCACGAAGCGACAGCGCCAGTGGTCGGTGCAAAACGTTTCGGGGTGACCGTCGGGGTACACCTTCACCCCGCGGTTGGTAATCATCTTGAGCTGCATGCGGTGTCCGGTAAGGGTTTCCAGCTGCCGGCCCAGCGCGTCGGCCTGCTTGCCGTCCCAGCGCAGAAACACGTCCACACCCACCAGCTGCTGCTCAACAGGGGCCTTGCCGTACAAGGGCACGGGGCTGGCGGCGGGGGCTGGCGCGGCCGAGGCGCGCACGGGCATGGCCGCCAGCTGCCGCGGCTCCCGGCCGAGGCGCGCAATCACGGCATCGGCAAATTCCACGGTGCTGACTTGCCGCTGGCTGGTTTCGGGGTGGTAGATGTCGGCCGGGTGCAGGCCGTCCTCCAGGGCGCAGAGCCAGGCGTTGTGCAGACGGGCGGCCACGTCGTGCTGGCCCAGGTGGCCCAGCATGAGCACGGCGGCCTGCAGCAGGCCCGAGGGGTTGGCGATATTCTGGCCGGCGATGTCGGGGGCCGAGCCGTGAATGGCCTCGAACAGGGCCCCACCGTCGCCGATGTTGGCCGAACCGGCCAGCCCGACCGAGCCCGTGAGCTGGGCCACCACGTCGGAAATGATGTCGCCGTAGAGGTTCATGGTCACCACCACGTCGTAGCGCTCGGGCGTGTCGGCTAAGCGGGCCGTGCCGATGTCGATAATCTGATGGTCCTGCGCGATGTCCGGATACTCGCATCCAATTTCCATGAAAACCCGGTGAAACAAGCCATCGGTGAGCTTCATAATGTTGTCCTTGGTCATGCACGTGAGCTTCCGGCGGCCGTGCTGCCGGCAGTAGTCAAAGGCGTAGCGCACGATTTTCTCACACCCCGACCGGCTCACCAGCTTGAGGCACTGCACCAAGTCGGGGGTCTGCTGGTGCTCGATGCCGGCGTAGAGGTCCTCTTCGTTTTCGCGGATGATGACCACGTCCAGCTTGAGGTGGCGCGTGGCTACCGCCGGGTGCAACGAGCGGCACGGGCGCACATTGGCATACAGGCCCAGGGTCTTGCGTAAGGTCACGTTCAGGCTTTTATAGCCCCCGCCCAGCGGTGTGGTAATGGGTGCCTTGAGCAGCACCCGTGTGCGCCGCAACGACTCCCACGCCTCGGGTCCGATGCCCGATGCATGCCCGGCGAGGTACATCTGTTCACCCACCTCAATAAACTCGGGGGCCAGGGCCGCGCCCGCCGCTTCGAGCACGCGCAGGGTTTGGGTCATGATTTCCGGGCCGATGCCGTCGCCGGTGGCTACTGTGATGGGAACGGGAAGGTGCATAACGGATGAATTGTAGTGGAAGCGGAGCCTCGGCCCGACCGAGCTAAGCGGCTGCAAACTTAGCCACGCTTTTCTAATTAATAGCTTTACTTTTCTAAAAAAAAGTAAAACAATTTATTTGGATAGCTTTACTAAAAATAATTTTCAAAAACTGCAACCTTTCGATTATGACTATTGTATATGATAGCAAAACTATTAATAGTGGTAGTTCAACTAAAACCCACCGCCATGACGCAGTTCCCTTTTTTCCGCCCCCGTCTGCGCAGGCTGCGCTCGTTCACTCCCCGCCCCGTGCTTCCGCTTACGGCGCTGTCCGCGCAAAAAGTACTGGGCCGCGAGCTGGTGCGGGCGGTGGTCGAAACGTTCAGTTCCTACTGCCTGCACCGCCCCCTGCTGCTGCTGCGCCGCCCGGCGGCGCTGCTGCTGCTGGCTGGGGCCAGCCTGATGAGCAGCTGCACCACGGTGCGCCAGGGCGAGGTAGGCGTGAAGCGCACGCTCGGCCGCCTCGACCAGCAAATTGTGGTGTCGGGCCCCAAGGCATTCAACCCCTTCCTGACCACCATCATCAAGGTGCCCGTCACGACTCAGAACCTGGAAATCCGTTCCAGCCTGCCTTCCAAGGAAGGCCTCTCGATTGCCTCCGACATCTCCATTCTCTACCGCGTGAAAGCCGACCAGGTACCCAACGTCCTGCAAACCACGGGTCTCGCGTACGAGAACATCCTGATTCTGCCCGTCTTCCGCTCGGCCGCGGCCGACGTGTGCGCCCGCTACCTCGCCAAAGACATGCACAGCGCCGAGCGCTCGGTGATTGAGAAGGCCATTCTCACGCAGATGAACGGAGTGCTCATCACCCGGGGCTTTGAGATTGAGAACGTGCTGCTCAAGAACATTGTCCTGCCCGCCGGCCTGGCCAAGGCCATTGAGGACAAGCTCGAATCGGAGCAGGAGGCCCTGCGCATGGAGTTTCTCAAGCAGCGCGAAACCCGCGACGCCGAGCGCCGCGTGATTGAGGCCGAGGGCCAGAAGCGCATCGCCGTGGTGCGGGCCACGGGCGAGCAGGAAGCCGCCATTATCCAGGCCAGGGGCAAGGCCGAGGCCATGCGCATTGAGGCGCAGGCCGTGCGCCTGACCAACCAGCTCATCAACCGCGACCTGAGTCCGGCCGTGCTCAGGTACAAGTCCATCGAGGCGTTCCGGGAGCTGGCGAAGTCGCAGAACTCGAAAACCATCATTACCGGCGGGGGCAACATCCCCCTGCTCAACACGCTGGCCCAATGATGCCGCTCGCAACGGCGGCGACGCGGCCCGGTCCACCCTGAGTTGCCCGAGACTCCTTCCCATTTCATCTCCTGACCCATTTTCGCCATGTACCGCTTGCTGCTGTTGCTTTTCGCATTGCTGCTGCCCGGCCGGCCCGCCGCCGCCCAGGGGTTAGAACTGGTGCAAAACCGGGCTTTTCAGGTGACCTACGCCGTGCCCCCGCACTGGCCCGTGACGCACCAGCGCACCGACTCGCTGGAAGTGCTCCGCTACCACAACCCCGAGGACAACGCCCGGCTGTGGGTGGGCCAGCTCCGGGGCCGCCATGCCGCGCTGCCGCCCGCCCGCGCCTTGCAGCGGCTGCTGCGCCACCTGGGAGCCACCCGCCACGAGGAGCACCGGGTGTCGTCGCACGGGCTCGACTTTCTGGAGAGCACCGGAACCTGCTTCGTGGGGGGGCGGGAGCTGCGCTACGATGCCCGGGTAACCACCTACCAGGGCCATATGCTGCTCGTGTACTTGTACGCCACCCCCGCCGTCTTCACCACCCAGGCCCCGCTGCTGCACCGGGTCCTGGACAGTCTCACGCCGCTGCGGGGCAAGTAAGCGCTCCGGCCGGCCATCCCCCTTTGCATCACCTTTTTTCGCCCATCGCCATGAAATCGCTGCTCCTGCTGCTCGCTTTGCTACTGCCTTTGGGCCTGCGGGCCCAATCTGAACCCGAAATCCACTACGAGTCCGTTCGCAGTTCCCAGTACCAGCTCCAATACCAGGTACCGGCCGGCTGGGACCAGCTGCGCCAAACGAACGACACCACGGTGTCGGTGACCCATATCAGCCCCGGCCGCGACATGATGCTCTTCATCGGACAGCTGCGCGGTGCCGCCGCCCGCATGACGCCCAACCAGGCCCTGTACCACTTGGCCGAGCAGTTCGGGGTCACGGTCAACAAACAGTTTTCCACCGCCTACAACGGCATTCAGTTTCTGGAGACCACGGGCTCGGGTAACCGCGATGGCCAGGTGCTGCGCTACGATGCGCTGGCCGCTCAGCACCGGGGCCACGTGCTGCTTATCTGCGTGTCGGGCACCCCCGACGCTTTTACGACCCATGAGCCCTTGGTACAGCACGTGCTGCGCAGCCTGGCCCCGGCCAAAGCTCGCCGGGAGCCTAACCGCTAGTGGCTCGCCGGGACTACTCATTCAAACCCCCTCTTTTACGTCAAACATGATATTATTCAATCTGCTCACCCTGAGCGCGCAGCACGCGCAAACCGCCACCGAGCTGGTACTGACCGAGTGCCTGGCGACGGATGTTTTTCTCGATGAGGCCATTGGTAACCACTGCCTGGCCGCCGACGGCACCATTGGCACCCAGCCTCTGTACCGGGTGCTGTTCCTGACCAAAGCCCTGCTCTACCGCCGCATCGAGCTGCTGCTGCAGGCCCAATTCCCAGGCAATGACTTCCGCATTTATGCCACGCCCGTCACCCACGTCAACGACTCCGAAGCCGACCGGGTGCGCCTGTTGCTTCCCGCCTGAGGGGGCGCGGTAACCGGCGCGGGTCTGCCCAATCACCCCGCAGCTCCCGACCGCCAACGCCCCTTCTCTCACCCTTTATTCTCTTTATTCTCATGAAAACGTCCCCTGCTCCTTCGCCCTGGATTTTTATCGCCTATTTGGTGCTCATATTCTATTGCCTGGGCGCGGCGGCCATGAACGAGTTTGTGGAGTACCAAAGCTGGGCCGACCTGGGCCCGTACCTCAGCGCCGCCGACTTTGCCGCCTGGCACGTGGCCACTGCCCAACACACCGTGCCCTTTCTGACGGTGCCGGCCGTACTGCTGAGTGGGGTGCTCGTAATGCTTTACTGGCATCTGCCCCCCGCCGTGCCCCGCGCTGCGCTGTGGCTGGCCGTGGCGTGCCACGCGGTATTTTGGGCCTCCACCCTATTCGTGCAGTGGCCCCTGGAAGACGCCTTGAACCAAGGCAGCTTTTCGCCCGACCTGATGGAGCGCCTGCTGCGCAGCGACTGGGTGCGGAAAGCGCTGCTGCTAGTGGAAGCGCCGCTGGCCATTTACATGGCGCACCGGGCCTTGCGTGCCGCCAACGGGGCGGAGGTGGCCCAGCCAGACAGGCCGGGCCGCCTACCGATTCCCGTCCAGGGGTAATCCGACTCGCTCCGGTGCCCGCGATAGGGCCTGTCCGGCCATACTGCCCTTAAGTACAGAATGCGGCCGCTTTATTTTTTCTTGTTCCACCTCATTTCCCCCTCGCCATGAACCGCTTGCTTTTTCTCCTCGCTTTTCTGCTCCCGCTGGGCGCACGCGCCCAAACCGAGCCCGACGGGCCGTTGCAGTGGGTACGCCTGCCGCAGTACCAGCTCCAGTACCACGTGCCGGTCGACTGGACTCCGGAGCACCAAACCACCGACAGTAGTCTCGTCGTCACTTATTTCAACCCCGACCGCACCCTGCGCTTTACGGCCGGCAAGGTCCGGGATGCCGCCGCCCGCACTACGCCCGCCGAAGCCCTGAAGCGGTTGGCCCGGCAGTATGGGCTAGCCGCAACCCCGCCGGTAAAAGCCACCTACGATGGCGTTCAATTCTTGGAAACCACCGGCACGGGCCGCCTCGACGGCCAGCCGCAGCGCTACCAGGCACTGGCCGCCGAGCACCGCGGGCACCTGCTGCTCGTCTACGTTACGGGAACTCCTGAGGCCTTTGTGGCGCACCAGGCCGAAGTGCGGCGGATTTTGCACAGCATGACCCCCTACGGAAAACGGGTCCGCTGATGGTAGCTGCCCCACCCACTTGGCGGCCCGGGGCGGGCATGGAAGAACGGCACTCATTCATAAAAACATCGCACGTCGAGTCCCTTACCGCGTGGGGCAACAGCGCTTGCTCACGCAATGCCCAGGGCAGCGCCCGCACCAGGGCAGCCTGCTGATAGGGCGGCAGTTTTCCGCCGCTCAGGCCAGTTCCCAACCCGCTTCTTACTCCACTAAATGAGCTTATTGCCGTTGAAAACGTCCCGAAATTTCTTACACAATACCCTGACCTCGGTGCTATGCCGCGGGGCGGGGATGAGCATGCTGGCGGCAACGCTGAACGGCTGCTCCGCCAATGGCAAAAACCCAACGGCAGCAGTATTGGATGTGCTGCCCGTGGTGACGCTGAAAACCACGGAGCAGGAGCTGTTTCACGACTACGTGGCCGATGTGCAGGCCGTGCGCAACGTGGAAGTACGGGCCCAGGTGGCGGGCTTCCTGGAGCATATTTACGTGGATGAGGGCCGGGCCGTGAAAAAGGGTGAGCCCCTGTTCCGGCTCAATGCCAGCGCCTACCAGAACAAGCTGAGCCAGGCCCAGGCGGCCGTGGCCAGCGCCCGCGCCCAAGCCAGCTCGGCCCGCCTGGAGCAGGGCCGGGTGCGGCTGCTGGTGGAGAAGAGCATCATCGCCAAAACCGAGCTGGCCCTGGCTACCAGCAAGGTACACGATGCCGAAGCCCGCGTGGCCGATGCCCGCGCCGCCGAAGCCACCGCCCGCCTCAGCCTGAACTACACGCTGGTGCGCGCCCCCTTCGACGGCATCATCGACCGGCTTCCGCTCAAGCAGGGCAGCATCGTGGCGGAAGGTGCGCTGCTGACCACAGTATCGGACCTGCACGAGGTGTACACGTATTTCAACGTGGGCGAGAGCGAGTATTTGCAATACCTGAAGGCCCGGGAAAAGCACCCGGAGCGGCATTCCGACTCGGTGCGCCTCACGCTGGCCGATGGCACCGCGTACCCGCAGATGGGCCGCATCGAAACCACGGAGAGCGAGTTCAACCCCAACACCGGCTCGCTGGCGTTCCGGGCCCGCTTTACCAACCCCAAGCGGGTGCTCAAGCACGGCGCGTCGGGCCGCATCCGCCTCACCAACAGCCTGCCCGAAGCGCTGCTGCTGCCGCAAAAAGCGGTATTCGAGATTCAGGATAAAAACTACGTGTACGTGGTGGACAAGGCGGGCACGGTGCGCATGCGCAACTTCCATCCGCAGACCCGCACCGGGGATTTCTACGTGGTGAAGGACGGGCTGAAAGCCGGCGAGCAAGTGGTATACGAAGGTGTGGCGGGCCTGAAAGACGGGCAGAAAATCACCCCCCGACCCGTGACGCTGGATTCGCAATAAGCCAAAACGCTGGCGCGCGTTTTTAACGCGCGCCAGCACTTTAATCAGCAACTCCCTCATGTTCAATATCTTCATTCGCCGGCCGATTCTTTCGCTGGTTATTTCGGTGTTTCTGGTGCTGCTGGGCACGCTGGCGCTCTTCACGCTGCCCATCACGCAGTTTCCCGACATTGTGCCGCCCTCCGTGACGGTGACGGCCAAGTACACCGGGGCCAACGCCGAGGTGTGCGCCAAGGCCGTGGCCACGCCACTGGAGCGCGCCATCAACGGCGTGCCGGGCATGACCTACATGAACTCGGTGAGCTCCAACAACGGCGTGACGCTCATCACGGTGTTCTTCAAAGTAGGCACCGACCCCGACCTGGCCGCCGTGGGCGTGCAGAACCGGGTGACGACCATTCTCGACGAGCTGCCCGAGGAAGTCATCAAGGCCGGCGTGACCACCGAGAAGGAGGTGAACTCGATGCTGCTCTACCTCAACATCACGAGCGACGACGAGGCGGCGGGCGAAAAGTTTATCTACAACTTTGCCGATATCAACGTGTTGCAGGAGCTCAAGCGCATCAACGGCGTGGGCTTCGCCGAAATCATGGGCTCGCGCGAATATTCGATGCGCGTGTGGCTCAAGCCCGACCGTATGGCGGCCTACGAAGTGGGCACCGACGAAATCGTGGCCGCCATCCGGGCGCAGAACGTGGAGGCGGCCCCCGGCAAATCGGGCGAAAGCGCGGGCGCGGGCGCAGCCCAATCTATGCAGTACGTGCTGCGCTACACCGGCAAGCTGTTCGAGCCCGACCAGTACCGCAACCTCGTCATCCGCTCGAACCCCGACGGCTCGGTACTGCGCCTGCGCGAGGTGGCCGACGTGGAATTTGGCTCGCTCACCTACGGCATGTCGTCCAAAACCGACGGCAAGCCCTCAGCGGCCATCATGCTCAAGCAGCGCCCCGGCTCCAACGCCTCGGAAGTCATCGCCAACGTGAAAACCCGCATGGCCGAGCTGCAGGCCAGCAGCTTCCCGCCGGGCATGAAATACAGCATTGCCTACGACGTGTCGCGGTTTCTCGATGCCAGTATTCACGAAGTGCTGCGCACGCTGGTGGAGGCGTTTTTGCTGGTGTTCGTGATTGTGTACCTGTTTTTGCAGGACTGGCGCTCGACGCTGATTCCGGCGCTGGCCGTGCCGGTGGCGCTCATCGGCACGCTGGCGTTCATGCAGATGCTGGGCTTTTCGATTAACCTGCTCACGCTCTTTGCGCTGGTGCTGGCCATCGGTATCGTGGTCGATAACGCCATTGTGGTGGTGGAGGCCGTGCACGCCAAAATGCACTCAACCCACCTGCCCGCCCGCGCCGCCACCTTCGAGGCAATGTCTGAAATCAGCTCCTCGCTCATTGCCATTACGCTGGTGATGTCGGCCGTGTTCATTCCGGTTTCGTTCATGGACGGGCCGGTGGGCGTATTCTACCGACAGTTTTCGCTCACGCTGGCCATTGCCATCGTCATTTCGGGCATCAATGCCGTCACGCTCACGCCGGCCCTGTGCGCTCTCATGCTCAAGCACACGCCGCTGGCGGAGGGCGAAAAGCCGAAGGGGCTGATGAGCCGGTTTTTCGCGGGCTTCAACAAACGGTATGAGGCCCTGGCCGGGCGCTACCAGGGGCTGCTCTCGGCCATTGCCGGGCGGCGCGTGGTGACGCTGGCGGTGCTGGCCGCCTTCTGCGTGGGCACCTGGGGCGTGAGCCGGGTGCTGCCGGCGGGCTTCATCCCGACCGAAGACCAGGGCATGGTGTACGTGAACGTGACCACGCCCGCCGGGGCCACCGTGGAGCGCACCGAGGCCGTGCTGGCGCAGGTGCAGCGCATTGCCAGTAAGCTTAAATCCGTGGAGTCAGTTTCGACGCTGGCCGGCTACAGCCTGGTGAACGAGGTGGCCGGCTCCAGCTACGGCATGGGCATGATTAACCTCAAGCCCTGGGACCAGCGCCCGCAGTCGGTGCCGGAATTCATCAAAGAGCTGGAAGAAAAAACCAAAGATATCGCCGATGCCGACATTCAGTTTCTGCCGCCGCCCACGGTGCCGGGCTTCGGCAACAGCAGCGGCTTCGAGCTGCGTTTGCTGGACAAATCGGGCACGGGCAACCTGCAAAAAACCGCCGAAGTCTCGCAGACCTTCCTGACCGCGCTGCGCAAAGACCCGGCCATCGGCGGGGCCTTCACCAGCTTCGACCCCAACTTCCCACAGTACCTCATCCACGTCGACCAGGACATGGCCGCCAAAAAGGGCGTGACCGTTGACGCGGCCATGAGCACGCTGCAAACCCTGATTGGCAGCTACTACGCCTCCAACTTCATCCGCTTCGGGCAGATGTACAAGGTGATGGTGCAGGCTGGCCCCAACTACCGCAGCCGCCCCAACGACCTGCTGGCCCTGCACGTGAAAAACGACCGGGGCGAGATGGTGCCCTTCTCCACCTTCGTGCGCCTGGAGCGCGTGTTCGGCCCCGACCAGCTCACGCGCTACAACATGTACAATTCGGCCATGCTCAACGGCGACGCCGCCCCCGGCTTCTCGTCGGGCGACGCCATCACGGCCATCGAGAAAGTGGCCGCCACGGCCCTGCCCCGCGGCTACGCCTACGAGTGGAGCGGCATGACGCGGGAGCAGATTCTGAGCGGCGACCAGGCCCTGTACGTGTTCGGAGTGGTGCTCATTTTCGTGTACCTGCTGCTGGCCGCGCAGTACGAAAGCCTGCTGCTGCCCCTGCCCGTGCTGCTGAGTTTGCCCACCGGCATTTTCGGGGCCTTTCTCAGCCTCAAGCTATTGGGCCTCGAAAACAACATCTACGCCCAGGTGGCGCTGGTGATGCTGGTGGGCCTGCTGGGCAAAAACGCCATCCTCATCATCGAGTTTGCCGAGCAGCGGCGCCGGGCCGGGGCCACCGTGCTGGCGGCGGCCGTGGAAGGCGCCGTGTCACGCCTGCGACCTATTCTGATGACCTCGTTTGCCTTCATCGCAGGCCTCATTCCGCTGGTGATGGCCAGTGGCGCGGGGGCGCTGGGCAACCGCTCCATCGGCACAGCGGCGGCGGGCGGGATGCTCGTCGGTACGCTGTTCGGCATGGTGCTCATTCCGGGCTTGTACGTGCTGTTTGCTTCGTTTGAAAAAGTGAAAAACCCGGATGCGAATGAGCACGAGAACGACCTGTACGCGGAAGCCCCGCCGCAGGTCCGGGAGCCGGAGCTGGTGGCCTGATAAGCCCGGCCGACCCGTTGTTACCCGTTCCGTTTTTTAGCCCTTCAACCCACGCCATGCGTTTGTTTTCTTCCTTCACTATCAGCTTTTTCCTGCTACTTGTCACCGGCTGCCGCGTGGCCGCGCCCGTAGAGCCGATGGCCAACAGCCCCATCTCCACCGCCTTCGTCAATAACCGCCCCGCCGCCGACACGCTCAATGCCGGCCGGCAGCCCTGGCGGCAGTTTTTTCAGGACCCCGCCCTGGCCGCCCTCCTCGACACGGCCCTGCGCCAAAACCTGGATTTACAGGTGGCCTTGCAGCGCGTCGAAGGTGCCCGCGCCAATTACCTGGCCCGGCGCGGGGCGCTGCTGCCCACGGTATCGGCGGTGGGCTCGGCCGGGGCCGACCGTTTCGGCCGCTACACCCTGAACGGCGTGGGCAACTACGACACCAACTTCTCGCCCAATGTTGAGGGCGCGCGCCGCATCCCGGAAACGTTGACGCCCGACTTCTTCGTGGGCCTGCGCAGCAACTGGGAAATTGACCTCTGGGGCAAGCTGCGCAGCCGCCGGCAGGCCGCGTACCTGCGCGTGCTGGCCTCGGAGCAGGGCCGCCACCTGGTCACGACCACCGTGGTGGCCGAAGTGGCCCGCCTCTACTACGAGCTGCTGACGGCCGACAACCAGCTGGCCGTACTGGCGCGCAACCTCGCCCTGCAACGCGAAGCCCTGAAGCTGATGCGCATTCAGAAGCAGGCCGGCCGCGCCACCGAGCTGGCCGTGCAGCAGTTTGGGGCCCAGGTGCTGCGCACCGAAAGCCTCGCGCACGAGGCCCGCCAGCGCATCACCGAAGCCGAAACCGGCCTCAACCAGCTGCTGGGGCGCTTCGGACGGCCCATCACGCGGGGGCTGCCGCTCCCAGGCCAGGTGCTGCCCGCCCGCCTCGGGGCCGGCGTGCCCGCCATGGCCCTGCTGCGCCGCCCCGACGTGCGCCAGGCCGAGCTGGAGCTGCAAGCCGCCCGCGCCGACGTCGACGCCGCCCGCGCCGCCTTCCTGCCTTCGCTCACCCTCACGCCCTACGTGGGCTTCAACTCGTTTCGCGGCAGCGCCCTCTTCGACCCCACCTCGCTGGCCTACGGAGCCTTGGCCGGCCTCACCGGTCCGGTCCTGAACCGCGCCCAGTTCAAGGCCGATTACCGGCTGGCCGTGGCCGGCAACTTCGAAAGCTACTACCGCTACCAGCAGGCCCTGCAAACCGGCTTCCGCGAAGTGGTGAACGGCTTGCAAGGGCTGGAAAACTACCGCGCCGCCGCCGCCGCCCGCCAGCAGGAAGTAGCCCTGCTCACCCGCGCCGTGGCCACGTCCAACGAGCTGTACGTGGCCGGCTACGCCACTTACCTCGAAGTCATTACGGCCCAGCGCAGCGTGCTGGAAGCCGAGCTGAGCCTGGCCGAGTCGCGTCAGGCGCAGCTGCTGCAAAGCGTGAGCCTGTACCGGGCGCTGGGCGGGGGCTGGCAGTAGGGGTAATACTATGGTAGGAAAAGAAAATGTCGGCAGGGAAAAGCTAACCCGATGGATGCCCCATAAAACGGTCGTGGCTGTTGCAGAACTTTATTAGGCCTCATCGATGGGTTGTGCAAACTCCTAGCTGCCCGGAAATAGCGCTTCACAGGCCATTTTATCCGCTTAATGCCCGCCTAATCGGCTTTTCAGCTCGTTGCGCCGCGTTCTGTAACAGCCACGGTCGTTTTTCTGAACAAGCGTGCAGAGGTGAACAGCGGCTAATTGGGGTTCCATTGGCCAAATGGAACAGAATCATCACTTTTAGCTCACCCATTGCGCTACGCCTTCCGCTCCCATGCTCCGTCGTTCCACTTTATCGGCAGCGGAACGGGAACAACTCCTGGCGCTGCCCGAAAGCCCGGAGGAGTTCATCAGGCAGTACACGTTCAGTGAAGCCGACCTGTCGCTGATTCACCAACACCGGGGCGCGGCCAACCGCTTGGGGTTCGCCGTGCAACTCTGCTACCTGCGCTTTCCGGGTGTAGTGTTGGGGTTGGACCAGTTGCCGCCTCCCCCCTTGCTCGCGTTTGTGGCCACCCAGTTGAAGCTGGCGGTCCCGGACTGGTCCGTGTATGGCCAGCGCGAGTAGACCCGGCGCGAACACCTGTCGGAACTGCAAGCGGCGTTTGGGTTCCAAACGTTTGGCTTGCCGCATTACCGGGCCGCCGTGACGTGGCTGGCCGAAGTCGCTCGGCAAACGGATAAAGGCGTGGTGCTTGTCCAGGCCCTGATGAGGCATTTACGCCGCCGGGGCGCATCCTGTTACCCACGGTCGCCGTCCTCCAACGCCTCAGCGCGGATGCCCTGAAGCGGGCCAATCGCTGGCTTTACCAGACACTGACCAAGGACCTGACCCCGGAAACCCAACAGGCATTGGAACACCTGCTCACGCGCCGCGAGGGCAGCACCCTGACGTGGCTGGTATGGCTGCGGCAAGCCCCCGCCGCCCCCACATCGCGGCAGCTGCTCGAACACCTGGCCCGCCTGGCGGCGTGGCAACAGCTGGGCCTGCCGGCGGAACTGGCGCGAAGGGTGCACCAAAACCGGCTGCTCAAAATCGCCCGGGAAGGGGGCGCAGATGACGCCGGCCGACTTGGCCAAGTTTGAGCCGGCGCATCGCCTGGCCACGCTGGTGGCTCTCGCCCTGAAAGGCACGGCCACGATGCTGGACGAGCTGCTTGACCTGCACGACCGCATCGTGGGTAAGGTGTTCAACGCGGCCAAGAATAAACACCAGCAGCAGTTCCAGGCCTCGCGCCAGGCCATTCATGGCCTTGGTTAAAAGTTTGGTACAAAGGTACTCTACCCTACTATTTTTATTGTTTGATTTCGAGCAAGTTGTCTCGTAATCCAGTTCAGTAGCGTTTCAACTAGGCGGGCTAACGGGTCATCGGGCCGGATTAGCGGGCGGGTAAGTTGGCGGAGGAGGTTGAGGCCGTGACAAGCCAGGCTCGCGGCCCGGTAGCCGTGCTTCTTGCGGGCAATGGGGTGGCGGCCGCCGTGGGCGGCTGCGCCCACGCCCAGGCAGAAGGCGTAGGCCAGGCTGACGAGGGCCACGAGTTTGCGCAGCTTTTGCAAGCAGCGCAAGTGGGTGGCTTCCAGGTTGAAACCCCGGCCTTTCAGGTTTTGGAAGCACTGCTCAATCGTCCACCGCTTGGCGTAGCGTTGCGCGAGGTGGTTCAGACCGGCCGTGGCAAACAGGTAGACGAACTCGCCCGCCGCCACGGCCTTGACCCAGGCCTGTCCCCAGACCCCGTCGACCTGTACGTGGGCGAAGCGGCGCACCTGCCCCGGCACCAGGCCCAGGTCGGCCACGGCCTGCCGGCGGCCGTCGGCGTGGGTCAGGCAGTGGTGCTTGGGCACGCGCATGACAAAATTCAGTCCGTTGTCTTTGAGCCACTTGAACCACGCATGGCCGACAAATTCCCGGTCGCCTACGACCAGGCCGATGCGGTCTTTCCCCAGCAAAGCCACGCACTTTTCGAGCACCGCGATGCGGTCGGCGGCGTTGGAGTTGCCGCTGCGGTTGTCGAGCAGCTGCCAGTAGAGCGGCACGTGGACCTCGCCCGTGCCGACGGTGACGAGCAGCACGTTGACCTGGCACTGGCCGAAGTCCCACTCCGTGCGGTCCAGGCACAAACGCAGCTTGCCCTGCGCAGGTAATAAACTAAGCAAAAGCCTGGCCACCAGCATGTAATTGAGGTCGAATTCGCGGAAAAAGTCCTGAATGCGCGTTTCGTTCGAGGCGGGCTTAGCGGCGTCGTTGAGGTGCTGGGCCACTTCGCCAAATTGCACGTTGCGGCTCTTTATCAGGCCAATAATGAACTGGCCCACAAACTTTTGGCGAGATAAGTGGCCCACAAACGGGGCCTGTTGCAAAAGCGTCGTAATTTTGGCAGCGAAGTGTTGCTTCACGGGGCAGAACGGGTTTTTGGTGGTTGGAACCCCAAAGGTCGGGCTGCCCCGTTTTTATGCCCTAAAATTTAGTAGGGTAGAGTACGTTTGCCCAAAAGCTGTATAACCAGTTGCTGAGTCCGTTGCGCGTGGTTATCGAACACGCGCACAGCGGTATCAAACGCCTGCACATGGTGCAGGGCACTATCCGCTTGCGGGGCGAATGGGTGCGCGATACGGTGATGGTCGTGGCCTGCGGACTGCACAACCTGCGCGTGCGCAGTCCGCACCGCGCCTATCGCGCACCTGTCCACGCGAAACTCGCTAACTACGCCGAATAAGCTTTATTGAAGCGAAATTCAGACACTTTCAAATGCAGTAAGAAGGTGTGCCTGGGCACGCCCTTGAACTGCTGGAGGCGGGCTTTGGTGAAGCTCCAGAAGGACTCGATGCCGTTGATGAGCGAGGCGCCTTGCACGAATTCGTCTTGGCCATGGCGGACGCGGAAGTGGCGGTCAAAGCCCACGTCTACCAGCTCGTCATAACCGCGCCAGCCATCGGTGTTGACCATCGCGGCCACGTCGATTTTGCCGCTTATGATGGCCTATAAAGTCTTTTTCGAGTAGTCGGGCACGATTTCCGTGATACCTGCCTGCCGCGTTTAAACAGGCCGAAGACGATGGTTTTGCCGCTGGCTCCGCGGCCGCGTTTGCCGCGCACCCGGCGCGTACCGAAGTAGCTCTCGTCAATTTCGACCGCTCCGTCGAGTTCGGCCGGCGCGGGGCTCCAGGCTAGGAGTCGGTGGCGCAACAGCAGGTAGAGGTCATTGACGGCCCGCACGCTCAGGTCCATGAGGCGGGCCGTATCCGAGGCCGTCAAATCCAAGGCAAACAGGCGCAGCAAGTAGCGAAATTTGACCTCCGAAATTTTGCTGTACCTATAATAGCAGTTAGCTGATTGCGTAACAGTGAGTTATGTCCCATTTTTTGAATTTTGCTTCCTAAGCCCCTAAGGTAATTAAGTAGAAAAAAGAGTTTTGTATCGCTGCCTGCTAGCACCGCAGTGGCCGCCCGCTCGCGGTGGGCGGGAAATGCCCGTTTGCGCCCTTCCAGGGTGTGGTAGCGGTGATAACGCTCCCAGGCTGGGGCAAAATCGGCCAGCAAGTCGTCAAATTCAGCCGGTCGCAGGCTGGTCAGAGTCAAAAATTGCCGGGGCCGCTCCCGAAGGGTCTGGTAATCCATACCCAAAACTACGCCCTGCTCTCGGGCAGCAACTTAGCACACCTTTCCGAATTAGGTCTAATGCCCCTCATTCGCGAAATTGAACAGCTCGAGCGCCGCCGCTTCGATGCCCAGGTTGCCAAAGACCAGCCCACCTTGGAAACCATCTTTGCCGACGACCTCATCTACACCCACTCGAACGGCCACCAGGACGACAAGGCCAGCTACTTGGCTTCCATTGCCAACGGGCAGAGCCGCTATGACCAGGTCGACATCGAATCCCTGACGGTGCGGGCGTACAACGACGACCAAACGGCCGTGGTCAACGGGCGGGTCCGGATTGAGCTGGGTCCCGGCGCCGACGGCCAGCCGCTCTTTACGCGCCTCAAATACGTGGTCGTGTACATCCGCCCCGCAGCCAACGGCTGGCAACTCGTGTTCTGGCAGGCCCAAAAGCAGGCGGCTTAGGGGGCATTTCGCCCCCTCAACGCTGCAACGAAGCCGCCGATTCCCGCCGATGCGCGACGGCCACCGGCGCGGCGTTCCCCACGGCTTCCCGAGCCTCTTGCCTGAATTGTCAGCCTATAGCCTAGGCAGTTCTACTGGAACGGAAAGGGGACCAAGGGACTAGCCCAGGTACGATTTCAGCGACTGTGAGCGCGACGTGTGTTTCAGGCGCCGAATGGCCTTCTCCTTGATCTGCCGGACCCGCTCGCGGGTCAAGCCAAACTGCTCGCCGACTTCCTCGAGCGTTCGCGCGACCTGGCCATTGAGCCCGAAATGGAGCGTGATGACATCGGCCTCCCGCCTCGTAAGGGTCGAGAGCGCGCGCTGCACCTCCCGGCGTAGCGAGTCCCGCAGCAAGCCGGCATCCGGCGTATCCGCTGCCTCGTCTCCCAGCACATCGAGTAAACCGTTTTCCTCGCCCTGCACGAAGGGCGCATCCATCGAGACGTGGCGACCTGAGATTTTCAGCGTGTCCACCACCTCGGAGGTGCTTAGCTCCAGCAACTCGGCAATCTCGTCGGGCGAGGGCTCGCGCTCGAACTTTTGCTCCAACTCCGCAAACGAGCGGCTGATTTTATTGAGCGAGCCCACCCGGTTCAGGGGCAGGCGCACGATGCGGCTCTGCTCGGCCAGGGCTTGCAGGATACTCTGCCGAATCCACCACACAGCGTAGGAGATAAACTTGAACCCCTTCGTTTCATCAAAACGCTTGGCCGCCTTAATCAACCCCAGGTTGCCCTCGTTGATGAGGTCGCCCAAGGTCAGGCCCTGGTTCTGGTATTGTTTGGACACTGAGACCACGAAGCGCAGGTTGGCTTTGGTCAGCTTTTCGAGGGCCATCTGGTCGCCCTCGCGGATGCGCTGGGCCAGCTCGACTTCCTCGTCGATGGATACCAGGCTCACTTTGCCAATCTCCTGGAGGTACTTGTCCAGCGACTGGCTTTCGCGGTTGGTAATCTGCTTGCTGATTTTGAGCTGTCTCATGCGGGAACGGCGCTGTTTAGAAGAGGGAATAGCTGCCTATAACTCCCGGTGCGGCAGCTTGGTTCGACGGCCCTGGCGGCAATGCTCCGCCGGAAGGCGCATGTCTGGGGTAAGGGTCTGACTGCCGTCGATGGAGGTCGTTCAGGGTGAATTAGTTGCGCTAAGATGGCATGCTGTCTAGTGCTACTCACATAATATTTGCGGGGCCATGTTCAATAAACGTTATACCGGCCTCTCCCCTACTGGGCCACTCTGCCGAGCCACCGGGTGCCGAAACGCTTGGCGGGTCTTGTGGCCATGTTGGGGCGGGCCCCTCCCCCACCCCAGTCGCGCAACGGGTCAAGTTCTCAATCCCTTCCTGGAGGTTGAACGCATATGAATGGAGTCATGGGCCTCCATTGTCTCACAGGGCATTTTAGGTTTTAAAAAAGCGTCAGGTCCAAAATAAAAAAGTGCCCTGGCAGGCTGGAT
Organism: Hymenobacter siberiensis; assembly: GCF_018967845.1. Classification (GTDB taxonomy): domain Bacteria; phylum Bacteroidota; class Bacteroidia; order Cytophagales; family Hymenobacteraceae; genus Hymenobacter; species Hymenobacter siberiensis. The sequence continues at coordinate 26,436 of NZ_JAHLZZ010000004.1, read as the reverse complement.
TCAGTCCTCAAAATTTATATGCGTTCAACCTGATAGATTGACCACATTTCTACTCACGGACACCAATCGTTCAGGCACGAGCCATAGCTTGTTTTTACTGAGGCAAATATTATTCGTCTCTCTAACTACCTACAAGCCGCTTTGCATGTAGGTTCAGCAAACTTGCATACCTGCTTAACTAGGCCTTTCCACTTCGATTAATGGATTCTAGGCTGAAACCAGTCTATGCATGCGTTTCTGAAAAGACCCTAAATGCATGCTCTGAAGCATTTTTGTTCACTATCAGTTCTTACAAGTAATAAAATAAGTACTTGACCCACATGAAACACATGCATTACACGTATTAATTTTATTGCATGTAATAAATGTTATTATTTTATTAATTGCTTTAGAAGAAGTAATTTGTATACATTTGTTGCTGTCAATACTTCTACAGTAAGCACTGCAATCCATGAAAGCAAAAAAGACCGGGCCGCCGCCAATGCGGGTATTGGCCATCACCAACAACAAGGGGGGAGTTGGGAAGACCACCAGTGCCGTTAGCATCGGCGCGGCGCTGCAACGTCAGGGAGCCCGGGTGTTGATGGTGGACTTGGACATGCAAGCCAACCTGACCAACAACCTTGGCGGCGAGCTGGAATTGGCTTCGCACGTAGGGGATGCACTGGTAGGAGCGGTGCCATTGGCTGAAGTAATTCTCACTACCGAGGCCGGCTTGGATTTGGTGCCAGCCGATTTCCGCCTAGCCAGCTACGAACCCATCATCTACAAGCAGAAGGACTATCATACGCGGCTAGCTACGGCTTTGGCAACAGTGCAGGATGCTTACGACTACGTGGTGGTCGATTGCCCGCCTTCGCTGCAGACTTTTACCTATATGGCTTTGGCTGCGGCCGACGCATACCTCATTCCCACCGAGCCGGAAAAGTTTGCCTTCGATGGCCTGCGCTTGGTAAAGGAATTGGCCGACCAGATTGAACGACGTATCAACCCTGGGTTGCAGTTTCTGGGCGTATTCTTCACCCGCTACAACGCCAAGCAACGCAATTCCATGCACGCGGCAGTGGTGCAGGCTGTGCGGGAGGAGTACGGTGAGGAATCGCTGCTGCCTAGCGTGCGGCGCGACGCAGCTGTGGTGCAGTCTCAAGTACACGTAAAGACCATTTACGACCACAAACCGGACTCTAATGCAGCGATGGATTATGCTGCTTTGGCCGAAATCGTCCGGGCCAGGCTGGCCTAATTCATGACCAGCCTCCATTATCTATCCCACCTCACTTCAAATTATAATGAACACGCCTCCCAAAGCCACTCAGGATGCCGTCTCTATGCTCCGCAAACCGGGCACCAAAGCCCAGCCCTCGCACCAAGCGCCGATAGGCCCGCCTAAGCCCGGAAAACGGGTCTATTCGCCTTTCAGCTCGCGCATTACAGCTGAGAACCAACTGTGTCTAGAGCAACTGGCCTATTGGAGCCGCGAAGCGAAGGTGGATATCCTCAACGATGCCCTTGAAGCCTATTTTGCTTCGCGGCCGGACAGCCACCAGGCAATACCTGCCAAACAACGGTAACAGTAAGGACGCTAACTCATTGTTTTACAGTAGAAAATGGCATAAAAAGTGCCGGTGAAAATTTTGATTTTGTGCTTTTTTTTACCTTAAAAGGTTTTTCTATCTGCTACAAAAAAGACGTTTTATTAAAAATAATAAAGCTGCTTTATTCTTATTAGTTTACTATTATAAGTATTATAGGTGCTGTAACTATTTGATTACCAGTGGCCCCAAAGGGTCATCTGCTACAAAAAAGACGTGTATCTGCTACAAAAAAGACGTTAAAAGGAGTGTATCTGCTACAAAAAAGACGTGTATCTGCTACAAAAAAGACGTTGGAACTGATTCACCTGCTACAAAAAAGACGTGCTGCTACAAAAAAGACGTTTACATGGAAAGTTTTGATAAAACTGTGGCGCAACACAATGCGCTTATAAACGCCCGTTTCAGCTTTGTGCCGCTACAGATGCGCCTGTTTTTGGGGCTGCTGTCGCGTATCAGGCCCGATGATACCGACTTCAAGGAGCACTTCGTTCCCCTGAACGAGCTGGTGTTTGACCGCCGGGGCGGGTCGGCCTATGAGCAGGTAGATGATATGTGTAAGAAGCTAGCGTCGTTCACGCTATACATCGAGGACTTGGAGGAAGGCACCCGGCGCCGGCGCCGCAAGCCCAGCTTTACCTACATCCCGCTGATGTCAGAAGCCCGCTACACGGCCGAGCAGGGGGGGGTGCTAGCAAGTTTCAACCCCAAGATTATGCCCTATCTGCTTCAGTTGCGGGAAAGCGGCAACTTCACCACTGCAGATTTGAAGGAGGTGCTAAAGCTGAAAAGCCCACACGCGTTGCGGATTTACTGGCTGCTGAAAGAGTACGCGGACTTTGGCCGGCGCACAATGACGGTGGAACAACTGCGCTTTGTGCTGGATGTGCAGGAAGGGGAGTACCCCCGTTTCAGCAACTTCAAAGCGCGCATCTTGGACAAGGCACAAAACGAACTCGCGGAAACCGATATGCCGTTTACGTTCGAGCTAGAACGGGAAGGCAAGGTGGTAGAACGCATCAAGTTTTTGTTTCAGCTGGCGCTATCTGCTACAAAAGAGACGTTGCCAACGGCGGAGGCGGAGTGGGGCGCGGCACTCGCCCAAATTGGGCTCAATGCCCGTAGCATCGCTCGCATCGGGCAGCAATTAGCGGAGGGCGACTACGACCTTGGATACGTTGATTTTGTTCTTGACCGCATCCAGAAGCAACATCAACTGGGCAAGGTCAAGCGCATGGCTGGAGCCATTTATAAAGCTTTGGTGGAGAAGTACTTGTTGGAGGAATATCAAGAATTGCTGAAAGCAAGGGAAACGAAGAAAAAGCCCAAAGCAGTGGCCGCTAAACCGGTAGAAGAGGTTGCTTACAGAATTGCCGAAGTGCGGGAAATGTATGATAACCCCGGGCCGTATGCAAAGCTGTTGGAGCGCGCGCCAACGTTTGAAGAGCACCTGCAGCAAATCTATTTCAACCAAGGCTTCGCGTACGAACAACGGGACGGCGAAGAGTGGCTGGTAAAGTAATAGGCAGTGCTATATCTGCATGGCTTCAACGATTATTTCTTTCAGGAAGAAATGGCTCGGCGCTACCAGGAACACGGGTATCGGTTCTACGCCCTAGAGCGTAAAAAAATTAAGTAATAATATATTTATCTAAGCCAATCTATCATTGCTCCAATATGCCAGAAGGCCAGGAAGGAGACGACGGTTTTCTCGTAGCGGGTGGCCCGGCGGCGGTACTGCTTGAGGCGGCCAAAAAAGCGCTCGACTTTGTTGCGGTCGCGGTAGGTTTCCTCGTCCATCGGAAGGGGTTAAGTCCGGCCGGGGTGGCTGGGAATGACGGCTTCGATGCCCTTTTCGGCGCAATAGGCGCGGGTTTCATCGCTGTCGTAGGCCGTGTCGGCCAGCACCTTGCCCGGCGCCAGGTCCGCCAGCAGCGGCAGGGCCTGCGGGCTGTCGCCGGCTTGCCCGCCGGTGGCAATCAGGCGCACGGTGTTGCCCAGCGACTCGATGCAGGCGTGGATTTTGGTGCCGATGCCGCCCCGGCTGCGGCCCAAGCGCTCGGCGTCGGCGGTGCTTTTTTTTGGCCGGCCGAATGCTGGTGCGCCCGCACAACGGTCGAATCGAGCATGACCCAGTCCAACTCGGGGGCTTGCAGGGCCTCGAACGCCCGTTCCCACACGCCTTTTTGGGCCAGGCGGTGGAAGCGCTTGCAGACAGAATTGTGCTTGCCGAAGCGTTCGGGCAGGTCCGCCCACGGGCAGCCGGTGCGCATTATCCACACGATAGCGTTGAAAAAAAGGCGGTTATCCTTGGCGGTTACGCCGCAATCGGCGACTTTGCCCGAGAGCAGAGGGGCAATAGCCACCCATTGGGGGGCCGTGATTTCATGACGACGCATATACTTAAATCCTTAATTTATTCTAGGTAACAAGCAGATAACCAAAGGTAATTGTCCTCACGCTCTAGTGATAGATGCAGCAGCAGGTGCTGGGGGTAGAAAAATCGAATCTGCCGTCAAGGCATCTGTTCTTCAAAAACCAGCAGCAAAGCTTTTACAATAGGACTTACGCAGTTTAAACACTAACCAACTGAAAAACAGCAATATAACAAATATACGTCTTGAATGCAAGTCGTTGATTTTCAGGTTGCATAGCTTTTGAAGTGCGTAAGTCCTATACAAAAAGAAGCTAGAGCGGTTTCCTGTTCCGTGTACAGATTTTCATCTATTTTTCGATATGAAAGCCTATTCGATTGATTTGCGGGAGCGCGTGGTGGCCGCCTGTGCCCTGCCAGGGGTCCGCATTTATCAGGTGGCGGCCCGCTCGCCGCGCCTGGTGGGGCAGGTGCTGCCGTACCGCGGGAACACGCGTGTGATACGCTGGAAGGACCGCAGCATTCCCACCGATGAATTTGCGACCTTCAACCTGGACGCCCAAGGCCGGGCCACGAGCCTCAAGCTGAATAATCTGGTGTACGTCCCCGGCACCGCTTACGATTTCCAAGACCTGGATTTGCAGCGGGTCCCGGAAACCGCCGCGGTGAAGCAAAAGACAGTGCTGCCGAAAGCGGCCTAGCAACCAAGTTGAGATGGGAGACTTGCGTTCACGCAAACGGTCCTGCCGTAAACGCGTTCAACCGCTTATCACGTTTTTTAATGCCGCTATTCCATCAGCGTGACAGGCTCCGCTATGCTTCTTAGGCTGTCTGCCCCTCGGCAGCCAGGTACTCCTGCGTGTTTTGAACCTTGGCGTAGAAAGAGGACAGCGCGGCTAAAAATGCCGTCTGCACGTCAGCGGCTTTCACGTGCGCCCCATTTACTTCCAGGTCTCGTGTGGCACAGGCATCTCCGATGACGGTGCATTCAAAGCCCAAGTCGCGGGCGGCACGGGTGGTGGCATCAATGCACATGTGCGTCATCATGCCCGTAACCACAACTTCCGTGACCGCTAGCCTGTGCAGGTGCTCCAGCAGGTCCGTCTCCCGGAAGCTGTTCGGGTAGTATTTCACCACCATTTTTTCGCCAGTTAACGGTGTCACGTTCGCGTGAATCTCGGCCCCTGCTGTTCCGGGCAGGAAGAAGGTCGCGTCGGGAGATACCCCCAGGTGGTGAACGTGGACGATGGGCAGGTTTTTTTCGCGGAATTTTGCCAATACCCGTTTTACGTTTTCGCTGGCTTGCAAGGCGCCCACGAGCTCCATGGCACCATTATCAAAATAATCGTTTTGCACGTCGACGATAATCAGCACTTTGCTCATTTTAGGGTGTTTTGTTCGGGTGAAAGTACGGGATGAAAGTACGGGATGAAAGTACGGGATGAAATGATGGGGAGCCAAAAGCCTGATGACGCACAAATGACGGGTCAGTCCGGCCACTTTGCTAGTCCAGCCGCTGAACCGAAGCGGGCCAGCGTGACGGGGCGGCGTGCAAGGGGTATGGACGAAGGCGTATGCGAAGAAACGGCGCTGCGCAAGCGGGCCGTAGCCAATGAGTACGGCCTCGCCGTTTGTCAGGACTGGGGCGGCCGCCTTCTTATTTAGGGGCTTGGCTTTTACAGTTGCGGCGGTGGGCTACGGCGTCGTGCACCCCTTTTGCGGTGCCTTGGAGTAGTGGAGGCGCGCGTAACAGCGAGGACACGTCTTCGGAAAAGACGTTCAAGAAAACGGTCCCAAGGTAAACGCATGTTGTTCAAAATAAGGAGGGTAAAGCCCATCCGCCCTTTTGCCAGAAGAACCCCCGTTAGCGGCGAGGTTTTGTGGGCTGTGTTGCAGCCCTAGCGGGAACGTTCACTTGCACCAGCGCCCGCAGCAGGCGCACGAGGCTGTCCATGTCGCGGTAGTCCAGCACTTCCACAGGCGAGTGCGAGTAGCGGCCGGGCCAGGAAAGGGGCACCGAAGGAATGCCATAATTCAGGAATTCCAGTCCATCGGTGCCACCGGCCGTCATACCCTCCTGGATGGGTATCCGGTGGCGGTCGGCCAGGGCGTGCACTTCCCGCACCAAATGGCGCGGAACGAAGTTGGGGTTTTCCAGCACCCGAATCACGGCGCCCTGCCCTAAAGGGCAGTAGCCAAATATCCGAGACTCCTGGGGCGCATCGGACGACACAAAGGTGTCGATGGGGTACACCACGGTGGCGTCCTGCAGCTGCTGCGCGGCAAACGCAGCGCCCAGCACTCCAATTTCCTCCGCCATCGACCACACGTACGTGACTTTGTACGGCAGCTTGCCGGGGTCCAGTCCTTTCAAGCTCAGCAACAAGGCCGCGCAGCCCACCCGGTCGTCGAGGCCCCGCGCGGCGGCCCGCTGCGTGCCCAGCGGGCGCAGCCGTTTGGGCATGGTCACGGTGGAGCTGCCCGGGTGGATGCCGGCCGCCTGGGCTTGCTGGGCGGAAGTGAAGCCCGCGAATAGGGTTAGGGGAACCGATAGGGCGCTTTTGGTGGCCTTCATGTAATCCGGCCGGGGCTCAAACAGGGCGGAAATAGCCGCTTGCCCAGGGATGTGCACCAAGGCGGGCTGGGCTTCCCACAGCCAGGGAAACGCGCCCCCTTTCATGGCCAGCACCAGCCGGCCGTTGGGTCGAATGGAATCGACCACAAACCCCACCTCGTCCATGTGGGCCACGAACACCAGGTGGCGCTGGCCTTGCCCGAAGGTCAGGGTCAGGTTGCCGGCCTGGTCCACCACGGGTTTGGCCCAGGCCGGCAGCTGCCGGGCGATGAACTCCCGCACCGGGGTTTCGGCGTTGCTCACGCCGTATTGCCCCACCAAGCCCGCCAAGAGCTGGGCCGGTGCCGGCAATGCCACGGGCGGTGGCCCCGCTGCCACCGCGGGCTGTGGCAGCGCAACCGGGGCCGGGGCCGGCGAACCGACTGCCAGCAGCCAGGCTTGCGCGAGCTGCCGCACATCGGCCACGGCCACGGCCTCCACGGGCGTGTTGGGGTACCGGGCGGGGAGGCCCAGCAGGTACGTGCGGGCATTGGCCAGCTTCGTGTTGGGCAGCACGGGCTTGGGGGCCGGCCGGGTCGGCTGCGTCAGCACCTGCCCGGAGAGCACTGAAGGCAGCGCCTGGTTGGCCAGAAACTGTCCGGTGCCCGTGGCTTCGGTTTCGAGGTGGCGGTCGAAGCGGTACACTTCCTCGAACGGGCCAAACCGGTTGGCAACGGCTTCAAAGCCTTTGCCATTCAATAACTCCTGGGTAACCCAGGCCACTACCACGGTGCCCTTGACCGGGGCTGCTGCCAAGGTTTGGGCCACGGCGGCCAGCGCCAGGGCCGCTGCTTTCGCTTTCATGGCCGGCGCCGCCACCCACTGCTGCCCGATAACGGCCGGCTTTTTCTCGAGGGTCAGCGGGTCCAGCAGCCGAATGCCTTGGGTGGCTACGTCCGCGGCCGAAGAAGCGCCCACGTCCAGGAAAGCGGACTGCCACGAGAACGGGGCCTTGCTTTTTTCCGGCTCGGCCCGCAGGCCATCGTAGTGCGACGACGGTACGCACGAAACGGCGTTCACGGCCCCGCGTTCGGTGCTGATTCGCACATCGTGACCTTCCAGAAATTGGTGAAACAACGGCCCAATCCGCCCGCCGCCCACGGGGGTCACCCGCAGGTAGCCGTTATCCTGAATCTGGCTCACCACGTAGCCCGGCTCGTCGAGCGGGGCCACGAGCAAGCGGCGCGGCAACCCGCTGCCGAGCACCAGCACCAGGTTGCCCAGCCGGTCGTGCTGCAGCGCCCCGGCCTTGAACAGGGACTCCACAAACTGGCTGGCTTCCTCCTCCCGGCCCGTTACGCCACTGGTTCGGGCATACGCCTGCAGCAGCTCCGCTGACTGAGCCGAGGCCATACTGACCCAACCGCTAAGCAATATTAAAAGAGTAAAAAAGCGCATGGGCAGGTTTCTAGCAAAAAGGTGGTAAAAAGTGCGTTAATGTCGAAACAAAGGTATTGTGCTAACGAGCCGAGGTCCCGTCTTAGCCAGAGCGCGTGCCGGTTGCTTGCGGGGCAGGTGGCTTCATTGCACCACTATCCTTCATAAAATTGGCCTTGGTTAAAAGTTCGGTCCAAAAGTTAAACGAGGAGTTGGGAATCATCTTCCAAGTAAATGTGGCTAAGGCTTCTACATTACAACATAGGGTTTTCCAAAGTTTTACCGCAGCAGTTAAGCTTGTCTTGCCGATTGCACAGCTGCCAGCTCACAAGCAAGCCGTCATCTGCTCTGGCATCCTGCTAAGTTACTGGCCTGTAGTCCAGATGCGGTCAGAGTCAAGATGAAGGCCGAACAGGTCAATAAGGTGGGGCCTACAAGCGACACCAGCGGCCCCACTTTCTGGCTCCATTTTCGGCTATTCAACCACCACCGCTTGGATGGGGCCGGCAAGGTGTACCTTTCTGGCTCCTACCTGGTGTCGTTAGCGGGCGTCGGCCTGCCCCGGCTCCGGGCCACCGAACGGCTACCCGTTTAACCTTTTAACCAAGGCCAACAGTATGTCTGTTTGGTAAACATGCTATTATATACCAATGCAATTTATTGGTTAAATGTCACTTACATAACATATATGAGGAGCTTATAAGATTGACGATAGGCACAGGTCTGTGGGGTGTCGCTACAGTGCCCGGCCGTGGTGCCAGGGCGATTTACCCACCACTACTCTACCCTACTATTTTTCAGGTACAAAAACGGGGCAGCCCGACCTTTGGGGTTACGACACCACCAAAAAACCGTTCTGCCCCGTGAAGCAACACTTCGCTGCTAAAATTACGACGCTTTTGCAACAGGCCCCGTTTGTGGGCCACTTGTCCCGCCAAAAGTTTGTGGGCCAGTTCATTCTTGGCCTGATAAAGAGCCGCAACGTGCAATTCGGCGAGGTGGCCCAGCACCTCAATGACGCGGCCAAGCCCGCCTCGAACGAAACGCGCATTCAGGACTTTTTCCGCGAAGTAGACCTCAATTACGTACTGTTGGCCAGGCTTTTACTGAGTTTGTTGCCTGCGCAGGGCAAGCTGCGCTTATGCCTCGACCGCACGGAGTGGGACTTCGGCCAGTGCCAGGTGAACATCCTGCTCGTCACCGTCGGCACGGGCGAGGTCCACGTGCCCCTTTATTGGCACCTGCTCGACAACCGCAGCGGCAACTCCAACGCCGCCGACCGCATCGCGGTGCTCGAAAAGTGCCTGGCCTTGCTGGGCAAAGACCGCATCGGCCTGGTCGTGGGCGACCGGGAATTTGTCGGCCATGCGTGGTTCAAGTGGCTCAAAGACAATGGGCTTAATTTTGTCATGCGCGTGCCCAAGCACCACTGCCTGACCCACGCCGACGGCCGCCGGCAGGCCGTGGCCGACCTGGGCCTGGTGCCGGGGCAGGTGCGCCGCTTCGCCCACGTGCAGGTCGACGGGGTCTGGGGACAGGCCTGGGTCAAGGCCGTGGCGGCGGACGCGTTTGTCTTCCTGTTTGCCACGGCCGGCCTGAACCACCTCGCGCAACTCTATGCCAAGCGCTGGACGATTGAGCAATGCTTTCAAAATCTGAAAGGGCGGGGCTTTAACCTGGAAGCCACCCACTTGCGCTGTTTCCAAAAGCTGCGCAAGCTCGTGGCCCTGGTCAGCCTGGCCTACGCGTTTTGTCTGGGCGTGGGCGCGGCCGCCCACGGCGGCCGCCAGCCCATTGCCCGCAAAAACCACGGCTACCGGGCCGCCAGCCTGAGCCGCCACGGCCTCAATCTGCTCCGCCAACTCGCCCGCCCGCTGACCCTGCCCGAGGACCCATTGGCCCGCTTGGTTGAAACGCTACTGAACTGGATTACGAGGCAACTTGCTAAAAATCAATTACTAAAAATAGTAGGGTAGAGTACTTTTGGTCCAAACTTTTAACCAAAGCCACTTATTCCGTCCATTCGCAACGGGCTAGAAACGGCCGAGGGTGCAGAACGTGAACAAGGCCGTCCGGAACCGTGAAGCGCACCAGGCCCAGGTCCAGCACGGTGCGGGCCACCGGCCGTGGGTCGAACGCCATCCATTGGTAGATGACCACGCGGTGGGCTTCGCGCCGCAGCCGAAACGGGTTGAGGGCATAGGACAGCCGCCAATCCTGCTGCTGCTGCAGCGTGACCACCGCCGTCTGGCCCACGGACAGGGCCGCGAGCCGCCGGCGCACCACCGGGGAGTGGCGGATGTACACACTCGATAAGTACAGGTTCCGGCCGCCGCCGTGTAGGTAATGGTCGATGACGGCGGCGCCCTCGGGGTACCGCAGGCCGCCCAGTGTCACGATGCCGCCATAGAGCAGGCGGCATTGCCAGCGGTCAAGGACCGTGTTCCGGTCCGCCAGCTGCCGGCGGTGTATTCCTACTAAGTGGGCATCGACGCCGCGCTCCACTAGCCGTCCAATGGGGCTCCAGAGCACCAGGGCGAGAAAGAAGAAGAACAGCAAAACCCTTTTTAGATGCCTCATACTCCACCCGTTTTTTACAGGTGTGTCACGAAGATAGGTTTACTGTAGGGGTTCTTGTTCCAAAAGGGTGGTTTTACACGCTAAGTCCTTTATCAAAAAGGGTAGCCCAAAAACCTGCTTAAAAAGGGCGATTCCAAGCAATCAATATAAAATCCGAGGCTTATCAAAAAGGAACTCCTTTTTGATAAGCCTCGGATTTTATATTGGCAATAACCACTTAATCAATTAGTTAAATGCTTGGCGTGTAAAACCGCCCTTTTGGAACAAGAACCCCAAAACGTGTGGCAGCGGGGTTTCAAAACAGTTTTGAAAAGGTTTCAGAAAGGTTTCAAAATGCCGACGAAGGGAGGTAGACTGTCCTTTGGCTCCCGCACGGGCAGCCGGTACTTCATTGTCCATTCACCGGATGGAAACGCGGCGGACCACTCGTCTTTCTGCCAAGGAAGAAAGAGGATATGCCCTTTAAAACCAATCGCTGGCTCCTCTATTTTCAAGCACGCGCCTGGGTCAACTCCGCGGACTGCGCGGCCAACAGGCGGAGCAGCTCGGCTTCCAGGGCAGGCACCGAGGCCACGAGCTGCTCGTAGGAATCGATGACAAAGTACACGTCCTGCATCCGGTCTTTCACGTAGGGTGTGGCCAGGATATGGGCCACGTCGAAGGGCCGTCGGGCGGTCCCATCGCTCAGGCAATACCGGGTCTCTCCGGCCGACGACAGAATGCCCGCCCCGTAGATGCGGAGCGTGCCTGCTTCGGTAATGAGGCCGAACTCGACCGTAAACCAGTACAGGCGCGAGAGCAGCTCCACGGCGTAGGGGTCGTGAAGGTGGCGGAGCGCCAGGATGCCAACGGCTTGCAGGAAATCGGCAAAAAACGGGTCCGTAAGCAGCGGTACGTGGGCAAACACGTCGTGGAACATGTCGGGCTCTTCGAGGTAGTCGAGTTGGGCCGGGGTGCGCAGCCAGGTGGTGGCCGGAAAACGCCGGACCGCCAGCAGCGCAAAAAACGTGCGGTCGTCGACGATGCCGGGCACGGCGACCAAGTTCCAGCCGGTGGCCTGTTCCAGCAGCGGGTTGGTGGCGGCGAAGTCGGGAATGCAGCCGGCCTGGAAATGGATGCGGGGCAGCCCTTCGAGAAAGCGGCGCGAGGCCGCAGTGGGCAGGACCTGCATCTGGCGCTCGAACAGGATGCGCCACACCCACTGGTCGTCGGCGGTGTAGCGGGCGTAGTCTTGGGGCAGGGCAGTGAAAGCGGGCGCGGGGGAGTCGAGGTGCATGAACGAGGGAAGGGGGATGCCGGGCAGAACACAAAAGCGTTAAAGGGGGGCCTGCCGATTGACAACTAACCAGTTATTTATAAGTTTATTGGTCTGTAATAGCTGCCTACTGCGCAATACGCGCAGTGGCGAAAGCACACAAAAGTAGGCTGGGAAGTACGGGAAGAAAGCACGCGTCTGTTTGGAGCGGCGGGTATGCTGTCCGGGCTACAGAGGTTGGGGGGCTTGTGCTTGCCGCCGCCGCCGTTCTCGGGAAAGCCAGAGCAGGGGTTCTTTCAGTAAGCGGGCAAACGCCTGCCCGAAGCCCACAAAAGGCCCTTTATACTGCGTGGATGTACTTCCAAAGCGCGCGTCTCAGAAAATACACGTTTGGCGGGACGATAGAATGATGCGCAAAATGGCCAGCCAGCACGTTTAAAAACGGTTCTACTACTCATTTCCCGAATCGATGGCTCGCCTCAACGACGGCAACTGACCTTTTGAGCTGACTTTTGTGGCCTTGGCGTAGGAGTATGTCTGCTTCCTAAAAGAACCCCTAGCGCTAATAATAAAGTGCGTGGTCGACCACCCATGAATGAAGTGTAGAGGATGTACTGGAACTTAAATGAACTCCGGGCAGCACGCATTACATGGTCCCTCCTTCTAGGCGAAATTGAGTTCACGAAGACGGTACTTTCCCATGACGAACCTCCCGTGTAGTCGGGCCCCGCGTGCGGCCCAGTGCCCCAGCTGGTTCTCTGGACGCGTTGGGGTGTCCTAGGCTCGGCTTCGGCGAGGAAAAGCGGCCGCAGGCGGAGGAGCGGGTAGGGGCGGTCGTGCCATTTCGTGCTGCAAGGCCCGCAGGCGGGCGCGGTGCTCCGCTTCCTTACGCAATTGGTACGCATCACACGCGAGTTCGAAGGCTGTTTTCATGGGATTAATAAATTTTGTCAGCAAATAATAATAAAATACGGCGATTATGCTTACTAACTACCCGGACTGGGGGATGGCTTTTTCTTCAGGCGGGCGCAGCTCCATGCCTGGGGTTCAGCGAAAGGGTCTGACTAGCAAGAGCGGGCTGTCCTTAATGGATGCTTCTGCTCTTGGTACGGTGGGCCGGCCCCAACCCGTGTCCCGATGGAAACGCTGGTAGCCAGGGGCTTATTGCGGGGCTTGTGGTTCGGGTGCTGGGGCTTGGTCGGTGGGCTCGGCGTTGTCGCGGGCCGTTGCGTACTGCAACCCGACGGTGCCGTGGGGTGGGCTGGCCATCTCGGCAGGGGGGCGTCGGCCCCGTCACCGGCGCGGGTGCCGGGGCGCTGGCGGTCGGCGGGGCCGGTTGGAAAGGCGTGCTGGTGGTTATTTCGATTGGGACCGAAAAGGTGTGCGTCGTGGGGGTTTCCGCTGGCTGCGCGGCGCTTCCCGCGCGCAGGGCTGCGGGCGGGGCCGGGCTAACCGCGGCGGTCGGCGCCACCGGGTTCGCAGCTGCACCGGGGGCGCCGACCGCCGCGTCGGGCACCGGAAGGGCCGCGGCCGCAACGGGAACAACCAGCGCCACCGGAACGGCGGGGACCACCGCCGGCAGCGCTTGATCGGACCCTCCCGCAGCGGCGGCGGCAAGCGGGGCCGCAGGGGGGGGCGTAACGGCCGGGTTTGGGGTTGGGGCGTACTCGTTTTGGGGAGACGCCGGCGTGGAAGGGGATTGCGGTTCCATCAGAGAAGGAAAAAAAGGGGGGGGGGAACAAAAAGCGGGCGGCGAACGACCGGGGCGTCCCGCTACGAGCTTCCGCGCACGGGGGCCAAACGCCCGCTGGTCCCCTCCGACGTGGGCGCTGGCGTTAAAACTGGCTGCGGCCTGATTAAAGTTCAGCATTTTATCCCAGTAGTGCAAGGATAACGAACCGCTTTTGCTCCCTCTTTGGGACTCATTGGGCCCGTGAATCAAAAGGCGGGCTACTTTTCCTCTACACTTCCTGCCCGACCCACGATGTCCCGTCTCTTTGCCGCTGTGGTTGCTCGTACTCCGCGAATCCGCTATTTTTGCCCCGCCGCTGCGGGTGGGCATCGCCGGCTTGACGCATACGCACGTGCACGGCCTCCTCGGCCGCGCCCAGCACGGCGACCTGGTCCTCGTGGGCATTGCCGAACCCAACCGGGCCCTGGCCGAGCGCTATGCCCGGCAGTACGGCTTCCCCATGGCGCTGGTGTACGCCTCCTTGGCCGAAGTGCTGGCCAAAGCCAAGCCCGAGGCGGTCACGGCCTTTGGCAGCATCTCCGCGCACCTGGCCGTGGTGCAGGCCTGCGCGCCGAAGGGCATCCACGTGATGGTGGAGAAGCCCTTGGCCGTTAATCTCGACCACGCCCGGCAAATGGCCGCCCTGGTCCGCCAGCACCACATCCACCTGCTCACCAACTACGAAACCACGTGGTAGGGCGCCAACCGGCGGGCCTATCAGCTGGTGAACGAGGACCGGGCCCTCGGCGACATCCGCAAAATGGTGGCCCACGACGGCCACCAGGGGCCGAAGGAAATCGGCGTCAACGCCGAATTTCTGGCCTGGCTCACCGACCCCGTGCAGAACGACGGCGGGGCCCTGCCGGACTTCGGCTGCTACGGAGCCGACCTCATGACCTGGCTGATGCAGGGGTTCTTGTTGCAAACGGGCGGATTTACACGCTAAGCCCTTCAACCACACCTTATCAAAAAGGTCAGCTCCAAAAAAGTGGTAAAAAGAGCGATTCCAAGCAATTGAGCGGGTGGCCCGAGCTTATCAGAAAGGATTTCCTTTTTGATAATAGTAATTGCAAGTTGCTAGTATATATTTTAAAATCAACGTGTTAAAGGCTTAGCATGTAAATATGCCCGTTTGCAACAAGAACCCCAAAAGGGGTGTTTACTTGCACATTAAGACGAAGTTGGCGTTACTTGTCAGCATGAAACACACTTTCCTGGCCCTCGCCACGTGTGCGGGGCTGCTGGCCGCCTGTTTGGCGCAAACAGCGGCCCACGCACAAACCGTCAACGCCACGGAGCACTTAACGACGGACCTCCGGGACGTGGTAGGAGCACCGGCTGGCCTCGAAGAATTAACCATTGCGTCGCACGGCAGCCGCCTAGCCGCTTTCATGTACACGGCGGCGGGAAGCCAACTGCACCCGACGCTGCTGTTACTACATGGCTTTCCGGGCAACGAGCGCAACTTGGACGTGGCTCAAGCCGTGCGGCGCGCGGGCTGGAACGTACTCTACTTTGACTACCGCGGCTCCTGGGGCAGCGAGGGCGACTTTTCGTTTGCCAATTGCGTGGAGGACGTAGCCAGCGTGGTCCGGTTTTGCCAGCAGCAGGCGAAACCTTTACGCATCGACACGACCCGGCTGGCACTGTTAGCCCACAGCATGGGCGGCTGGGCGGGCTTGCAGGCGATGGCCCAACTGCCGGCCCTCAAAAAAGCCGTCATCCTTTCCCCCTGGGATATTTACACGGCGGCAACCGAGACGGATAAAGCCCGCTTAGCGGCCCTTGAACAGAACGTCGATGGACTGTTCATGCTGCACAATACCTCGGGCAAGGCGCTGCTGGCACCGGTGCTGGCCAATGCGTCGGCGTATCAGCTCACGGCCCTGGGCCCGAGACTGCGCACGCGGCAACTGGTATTTCTCGACGAAAACCGGCGCAACGAAGCCTGGATTAAGCTCATCGGAGCCGCCAACAAGGCGGGCTTTCGGTATGAAGTATGGGCCACAGACCACCCGTTCAGCAACAAGCGCGTGGCGCTGACCAAAACGGTGCTTGATTTTCTGCGCCAGTAAGCGCTTGGCGGCGCTCCTAGCCAAGCAGCGGCCACCCCAAACCCAGCCCCCTGAAACGCCTTCTTTCGCTAAACGCCTGGCAGCTGGCCAGTACCAAGTGCCAGCAGGCTGCTGTAGCGCGGGGCGAGTTTAAAAAACCCGTCTACGAATCAAAGTTTACGAAACGTGCCGAGGGGATGAGTTTCGTAACCTCGAAACCAGGCGCTCAGGGGAGCAATCTGACACGACTATGCCATCTTTGCTCCCGGGTAGCGGATTGACCTTCGCCGGCTTGCTGGCATCCGGCGTTTGCCTGTTTCATCGCCCACCATACCTGTTCGGCTTCCTGCTTCTATAATGTCATTCCTGATTCCTGCGGTGCTCGGGCAAGGCTGTGGCAAATTTCACAAGATATTATTCCGGGCCTACGACTGGTTTAAGAGGATTATTCACCGACCTTAACCGCTAATTTGGCCCCGCTTCCCGTGTATAAGTCCCTCGTCAAACCCCTGCTCTTCAACCTCGACGCCGAGCGCGCCCACCACCTCGTTTTCGACAACCTGCGCCGGGCGGCGCGGGTGCCGGGCACGCCGGCGCTGCTGCGGGCAATGTATAATTTCCAGCACCCCAGCCTGGCGCGCGAGGTATTTGGGTTGAAATTTCCGAACCCGGTGGGGCTGGCGGCGGGGTTTGATAAGAATGCAGCGCTGACCGATGAACTGGCCACGTTGGGCTTCGGCTTCGTGGAAATCGGGACGGTGACGCCCCGGCCGCAGCCCGGCAACCCGCAGCCGCGCTTGTTTCGGCTGCCACAGGACGAGGCCTTGGTGAACCGCATGGGCTTTAACAACGACGGGGCGGCCGTGGTGGCGGCGCGGCTGGCACGGCGCCGCAACCGCCAGCTCATCATCGGCGGCAACATCGGCAAAAATAAGGACACGCCCAACGAGCGCGCCGCCGAGGACTACGTGGCCGGCTTTGAGGCGCTGGCCGAGGTGGTCGACTACTTCGTGGTGAACGTGAGTTCGCCCAACACGCCCAATCTGCGCCAGCTCCAAGAGAAAAAGCCGCTGATTGAGCTCTTGCAGCAGGTGCAGGCCCGCAACCAGGCCCGCGCCGTGCCACGCCCCCTGCTCCTCAAAATCGCGCCAGACCTCACCGATTCGCAGCTCGACGACATTCTGGAAATAGCCCATGAAACGCAGCTCAGTGGCCTTGTAGCCACCAATACCACCATCAGCCGCGATAATCTGAGTACCGAGCCGGGCCATGTGGCCTCGCTGGGCGCGGGCGGTCTGAGCGGCCGGCCGTTACGGGCACGGGCCACCGAAGTCATCCGCTACCTGCACCAGAAATCCGACGGCGGGCTGCCGATTATTGGCGCTGGCGGCATCCATTCGGCGGCCGATGCGCAGGAGAAGCTGGCCGCCGGGGCTTCGCTGATTCAGCTTTATACCGGCTTTATCTACGAAGGGCCGGCGCTGGTGAGCCGAATAAACCGGAGCCTGGTGCGGGGCTAACGCGCTGCGCCCGCCCGCCCGCCCACGCTGGTGCCAATAGCGGGTAAGCGGCACGCCCAGAATTGTAGGCTACCCCCCAGCGCCGATGTGCTACCCCGCCTTTGCGCACGGCCGGGGCCGCAAAAAAGCCAGTCAAACCGGCCACGATGTGTGGGCAGCGGTTGAGGGCCAAGAAGGTATCCATGGCAACGGGCGCTGCTAGGGTTGAACCGTAACCGAAAGATGACAGCCCGCCCGGATTCGACCAAACCAGACCACCTCGATACTCATGGTGCCGGCCGAAAATGAAGCAGCCCATGAACTACCGAGTAGTTCATGGGCTGCTTGCCGCCGGAGAATGGCGGCCCGCCAGCGGAGGCTGCGGAATAAAGAGCCAAAGTTAAGATGGATGGTACTGGCCAAGCAATTGGTTACGCGCGCCATTATTTTTTTGATGACGAAATGAATGATAAAAAGCGCGTCGTTTAGCCCATTAGGTCGAAAATAAAATTTGAGAAAAGCGGTGCGAAAAAATTAACACTGCTGATGAACTGCCGGGCGTGATAATGCCGTAATTTTGCATCATGCTTCAACCAAAAAACTTGTTGATGAAGCGCGGGACCCTGCTCGGCTGGGACCCGCGAGTGGACCGGAAGGTCTTCGCCACCATCGGTTCTTCCGATTTTGCCTTTGGTATTTCCGTTATTTTTTCTGCGTGTTGCCCCGCCACCGTTTCGGATTCCGAAACGGTTTTTTTATGTCCAGTGAGTTGGGCATTGTTAAACAACTAGGGTAAAACCGCCGACTCGCAAGTACTGACTTCGTACTTATTTTTTCCCATTCCAGTATGGCACGTAAAGACCTGCTCGACATCGCATCCCTTCACCGGGAGGAAATCGAGTTCCTGCTCGACCAATCCACGTCCTTTAAAAAACTGTTCACCCGCTCGGTGAAAAAAATTCCCGCCCTCGAGGGCAAGTCCGTGCTCATGCTGTTCTACGAGGCCAGCACCCGGACGCACTCCTCCTTCGAGGTCGCGGCGAAACGCCTCTCGGCGGAGGTAACGAATTTCGACGTCGCCCACTCCTCCATCACCAAGGGCGAGTCGGTGCGCGAGACCATCGAGACGCTCCAGGCCATGCGCACCGACTACATCGTCGTCCGCCATGGGCACCCCGGCCTGCCCGGCATGATTGCCCGCCAAACCACGGCCTCGGTCATCAATGCCGGCGACGGGGCGCACGAGCACCCCACCCAGGCCCTGCTGGACGCCTTCACCATCAAGGAAAAATTCCCTGACCCCCGGGGCAAAAAAGTCCTCATCATCGGCGATATTCTGCACTCCCGCGTTGCGCGCTCCACCAGCACTTTGCTGCAAAAGCTGGGTGTCGAGGTCGCTTATCTCGGCCCGGGCTCGCTGGTGCCTAAGTATGTGCCGGCAAGCATCCGCCGCTTCACCGACTATGAGGCGGCCATGGCCTGGACGCCCGATGTCGTGTACCTGCTCCGCGTGCAGCTGGAGCGCCAGGACGTGCAGTTTTTCCCCAGCGTGCGCGAATACCACCGGGTGTACGGCATCACCAACACCCGGCTGGCGGAAATCAGCGACCTCGGCCTCTACATCATGCACCCCGGCCCCGTGAACCGGGGGGTCGAGCTGTGCGACGCCGTGATGGACTACGAACGTAGCCTCATCACCAACCAGGTCGAAAACGGCATCTCCGTTCGCATGGCCGTGCTCGACTGGCTCACGCCGGGCGGCGACTTCCCGAAGCAGGAAGCGTATGCCGCACAACCGCGCGCCGGCTCGAAGGTCATTCTGCCCTAAACGCCGGACGCGGCGGCTGGTTCCGCCCGTGTATTTTCTTCTCCAACAGCCCGAATATCCCCATCACACCCCTTGCCGGTTTACAGCACTCCTCCCTCCATGATTCTCCTTCAAAATGCCCGCATCGCCACCGAAAATTCACCCGTGCTTGTCGAGAGCGATGTCCTGATTGTCGAAGGAATCATTCAAAATATCGGCACCAAACTGGCCATCCCCGAGGGGGGCCGCGTCATCGACGCGCGCGGCCGGGTGCTGATGCCCGGCATGTTTGATGCCCACGTCCATTTCCGCGCCCCCGGGTTTGAAAACAAGGAAACCATCACCACGGGCAGCGAAGCGGCCATCAACGGCGGCGTTACCGGCGTGGTGATGATGCCCAATACCCGCCCGGCCCTTGACTCGGCCACCGCGGTGGCCACCGTGCTGGAAAATGCCAAGGTCCGGTCCCGCATTCCGGTGTACACCTCCGGCTGCGTCACCAAGAACCGCGAGGGCAAGGAGCTGGCGGAAATCGAGGGCATGCGCGGACTCGGCGTGAAAATGCTCACCGACGACGGGGATACCACCGCCGACCCAGCGGTGCTGCTCCGGGCGATGCAGTACGCCACCGAGTTTGGGATGTTTTTCGCCAGCCACTGCGAGGTGTTGGAACTGGCCGGGCCGCGCGCCCTCAACGAAGGGGTGATGAGCTACCGGCTCGGTATCAAGGGCTCGCCGGCCTGCGCGGAGGAAATTATTATTGACCGCGACATTCGCCTGGCCCACGCGGCGGGTGCCCATGTACACATCCAGCACGTGTCCAGCAAGCTCGGCATGGAAACCATCCGCTGGTGGAAATCCCGCGGCGATGTGAAGGTGACAGCCGAAGTGATGCCGCACCATCTGATGTTCACCGACGAGCACATCGGCGACTACGACACGAACTATAAGATGAACCCACCGTTGCGGACGCAGGCCGATTGTGATGCGCTGCTGGAAGGGCTCATCGAAGGCGTATTCGACATCATTGCTACGGACCATGCGCCGCACACGCCGTTCGAAAAAGCCCAGGATTTCCTCAGCGCGCCCAATGGCATCACCGGCTTGGATACGGCTCTTGTATCGCTCTACCACCACTTCGTCGAGCCCGGAAAATTCGGGTGGGACGTAGTGGTGAAGCGCTATTCGGCGGAGCCACGCCGCCTGATGGGCCTGCCGGTAGCCGCCATCGAAGTGGGCCAAAAAGCCGAGTGCCTCTTGTTCGATACCGAAGCGGAAACCACCTTCACGAAGGAATTTATGAAATCCAAATCCCAGAACACGCCCTTCATCGACCAGACGCTGAAAGGCCGGGTAGATATGGTAATTTTGGGGGCGGAAATCCTGCTGGAGCGCTGATAGGTAGTGGAGCGGGCCCTATCCCAGGGCAGACGTCCGGTCTAAGGCTTATTGATGGCTCCGGGAAGTGGCAAACCGTTTCACGATGGCCACATAGCGTGCTTGACGGATAAAGTAATAGGTCGGTGGTCTAATTTAAGATGATTTACGTCTAGCATATTAGCTTGACTTTAGCCCTTTTGGCATACAGCAGGATGTGTGTCTTAGGCGTACAAAGTGCGTGTTAACCGTTTGAGAAAACACGCGACCTTTTCCATTCCCTTTTGACAGGTTCGAGTCAGATAGGACTCCCTCAAAAACACTTGCTGAGTTACTGCACGGCTTCATAGCGGCAACAAGCGCTGACAAAACCATCCGTACAGGCTCCAGAGCAAAGCGAGTAATCAGGTACTCAAAAAATACGTTTACTCAAAGGGCTAAAGTCAAGATTAGGAGAGCATCAAAAAGAGTGGGGCAGTTGGGTTAAACGGTATGGGTAGGCATCCCGCCGGCAGTGGTCAAGAGCTTAGTGGTCTCAGCTGCCCCACCCTTTTTGATGCTCTCCAACTCCTGTTGTTTGGGCATTAGCCGCAGGAGCTAATTTGGGCGGAAATACGCCACGTTATCGGAAATCCCGTTGCTTTGACGTAATATTTAGACCCTCATTTTAACCAGGGCCATCTTTCAGGCACCTATTGGGGGCTTGGAATGGGGCTCGTCCACTTATTTAAAAAACCCATGGTGAAAAGAAGACCCTTTATCAAAAACGTGTTTGTCACCGCTTTGAGCGTCTGCACCCTGGGCCTGCTGGGCGCTCATGGCCAACGCGCGGTGGTGGGCAACCCGTTGCGGGTAAACGAAGCGCGCATCGTGACCCGCCTGGACGAATTGGCCAAATTTGGCCGGGACGACCGGGGACATGGCTACCGAGTAGCTTATACCAAGGGAGATATCGACGGAAGAGCGTGGTTTATCGCGCAAATGAAACGGGCGGGGCTGGACCCGGTCATTGATGCGGCCGGCAACATCATCGGCAAACGACAAGGGAAAAACCCCAAGCTCCCACCCATTGCCTTTGGCTCGCACATTGACATGGTGCCCGATGGGGGAAACTACGACGGCCCGTTGGGGTCCCTCGGCGCGCTGGAAGTGATTGACGTGCTGAACGAGCACAAAATACTCACCGAGCACCCGCTGGAAGTCATCATTTTTTCTAACGAGGAAGGTGGCACCGTGGGCAGCATGGCCATGGCAGGCAACTTAACCCCCGCAGGGTTGCAACAAAAAAGCCAAAGCGGGCCCACCATGGCGGAAGGCATCAAGGCCATTGGGGGCAACCCCGACAACATTCAGTCTAGTGTCCGGAAGAGGGGGGACCTTCGCGCCTGGGTGGAGTTGCACATCGAACAAGGGGGGATTTTGGCGCGGGAAAACGTACAGATTGGGGTAGTGGAAGGCATCGTGGGCATTGTGCATTGGGAAGTCACCGTGGAAGGGTTTGCCAACCACGCCGGCACCACCCCCATGAACGTGCGGCAAGACGCCTTGCTGGCGGCGTCCCGGCTGGTCATCGCCGTCAACGAAGTCATCACCTCGGTACCAGGAAACCAGGTGGGCACGGTGGGCAAACTGGCCGTCACCCCCAGTGCGTACAACGTAATTCCCGGCAAAGTGGTCTTGGGGTTGGAAATCCGGGATTTAGCTGCCGATAAAATCGAAACGCTCTTTCGGGAAATTGAGCGCCGGGCAACTGCCATTGCCGTGACCAGTAACACCGTCATCCGGTTCGACCGGCAAGCAAACGCCTCAAAACCAGCACTCACGGACAAGGCGTTGCAGCAAACCGTCCAGGCAGCGGCCACGGCCTTGGGGTTGAGTACCAAGCTGATGCAAAGCGGGGCCGGCCATGACTCCCAGGAAATGGCCGCGATTGCCCCCGTGGCCATGATTTTCGTGCCCAGCGTGGGGGGCATCAGCCATTCGCCCCAAGAACTGACCAAACCGGGGGACCTGGCCAACGGCGCCAACGTGCTGTTGCAAACGGTCCTGTCGATTGACAAGGCGAAAGCACAATAAGCGGCCCCAGGGGCCGGCGCGGCGGCACAAATCAACTCGTGCGGGTACCCGGTGGCGGGGTAGCTTTTCCTGCTGGTTGTGCCCGGCGCTAGAGCCGGCGCTGGACGGCCATGAAAAAAAGCTTCTCTCTTCGCATGCGGTAGCCGCCGTGGTTCAACTCCGGAGAGCATCAAAAAGTGTGGGGCAGTCCAGATACGGGTTAAGCGGCCATTAGCCCTGTTTTCGCATAGAGCAGCCGTAAACAGAATTGCCCCACACTTTTTGATGCTCTGCAAGGCCACCTTTTACAAGTACCTGCACCACCGCGGCGTGGTCTTGCACGCCCGCCCCCTGCCCAGTCCGGTGGCCGGGGCCCCTTCCTAAGTCCCCACGGTGCGGAGATTAGGTGGGCTATTCTCCGCCCACGGTGCGGAGAATAGCAGCCTTGCGGGACCAGCGGCGGGGCAGGGGAAGGGGCCGTATCTTTATCCTTGCACGTCCCCTCTTTGCCATGAAACTCCGCGAATGCCATTCCCACCTGCAGTACCCCGCCGTCGTCAAGGCCCTGGCCGTCCGCTCGGTGCACGCTTCCATGGCCCTCGCGGACCGGCCCGTGCCAGTGGCCCGTCTGGAGACCCTGTCGCAAACCGCGCCGCCTCCCCCAACGGGCCCTGCGGGGCCCTAAGAATCGTGTTTAAGTTAAATTTGCAGCGCACTACTTGTTGTAAAAGTATTATTCGAATAAATAGATATGCATCTGATTTGCATCTTCGGGACTGGTCCCGAATCGAGCCCCTGATTATCGTACGCCGCAAAAGTAAATGGCCGTTGCTTGACGAGGTCAATGGTATTCTGTACGTGCTGAAAAACGGGTGCGGCTGGCGGGATTTACCCGGCGAATTTCCGTGCTGGAGCACGGTGCATTATGAGGTGGTCGGGTAAATCTGGACAGAATAGGGTCTTATCTTTCCAATGTCATGAAAGACAGCCCCCCACCCAGCAAACGTCGGCGCTATGACGCCGCCTTCCGGGTCGAGGCCCTTCGCCTGGCCGGTGGAAGCCGCTCGCCCCAGACCGCGGCCCGCGCCCTGAACATTGACCCCAAACGCCTCTACAAGTGGTAGAAAGAAGCGCTTGCCCCCGTGGCAGCCGCTCGCGGGGCGGAACTGGACCCGGCCACTACCGCCGAGTTGCGCCAGTTGCGGGCGGCTAACCGGCGGCAAGCGCAGGAGCTGGATATTTTAAAAAAAGCCAGCGCCAGCGCCTGCTAGAAGCGCAGGCTCTCGCAGACACCGGACCAATGAGCTGTTACCGGTTCATCAAAGCGCAGCGCGACCACTACCCCGTGCGGCGGCTTTGCCAGCTGCTCAGCGTACCGGCCAGCGGTTACTACGCGTGGCAACAAGCGTGGCAACAAGCGCAGCAACAACGGGTCGTGCCAGGCGAGCCCGCTTGGGAAACGGCGCTAGTCAAGGTGTTTGGGGTGCATAAACGCTGTTATGGCCCCCGCCGCCTCCCGGTAGCGCTGCGAAAAAAGGGGCACCGGGTGGGCCGTCAGCGCCTGCGGGCGGCCATGCGCCGCCGGGGCCTGCGCGCGCTGCAACCCAAGGCCTTCACGCCGCGCACCACCGATTCGACCCACGGGCGGCGCTGCACGCCCAACCGGCTGCTCGACCAGCCCAAGCCCACGCAGGCCAATCGGTTCTAGGTCAGTGACATCACCTGCCTGCCGCTGGCCAACGGCGACTGGGTCGTACCCGGTAGGGCCTACCTATGCGCTTTTCAGGACATGGCCAGGAAACAGGTCGTCGGCTGGCAAGTTGGAGCCACCATGCCCGAAGAACTGGTGACCAATGCCTTACAACGGGCATTTTGGTCCCAACCGGCTGCTCCAGCCCTACTCGTGCATTCCGACCGGGGTGGGCAATACTGCGGCAACGCCTACCGGCAACTGCTGCACGACCACGGAGCCATACGCTCGCAAAGCCGCCGCAGCGACTGCTACGACAACGCCCAGGCCGAAAGCCGGGGGTCGGGCCTCAAAACGGAGGTGCCCGAAGTCCGCGAGCGGCCCCTTTTTGCCGATTTGGCGGATGCGCAGCGCAGCGTCGCCGACTATTTTGATTACCATAATCACGAACGCCTGCACTCCATAATTGACTACCAAACGCCCTATCATACTCACCAGCAGCTTCTTCAACTTAATGCCCTAAACTGTCCAGCGTAACTGGACCACCTCAACGATAGAACAGCTCCCGTGCCCTTACGCGCCCCTTGCTATTTTCTACTTTCCTATTGGCTGGAAGCGTGTACTTTCATTTTACCACAGTTTTTTTATCTACTTTCCTCTTTATATGAAAGAAAATCTACTCTTGGCGGTCGGTTGTTTCGTTGCCTCCTGCGCCTCGCTGACGCCGGCGTTGGCGCAAACGGCTCCACCTGGCTTAAAATCCGCTTCGCGTTCTGCCAATCTGGGGGGAATGCTCCCGCTGTCACAAGCCCTTTTCAGCACCCGTTTGCCCCAACGGGAACGCATGGAAAGCCCCCTTTCGTGCTGGGCGACCCGGCGGCTTTTGTGCGGTACCGGCGCACGGCACTGGGGCTGGCTCCTGCTTCTGGTGATGGTGTTGCTGGCCGGCCCACGCCTCGGATACGCGCAGCGCCAATACGATGCGTGGTACTT
Source organism: Hymenobacter siberiensis (assembly GCF_018967845.1). Lineage (GTDB taxonomy): Bacteria > Bacteroidota > Bacteroidia > Cytophagales > Hymenobacteraceae > Hymenobacter > Hymenobacter siberiensis. The sequence continues at coordinate 1,437 of NZ_JAHLZZ010000004.1, read as the reverse complement.
TGGCACCGCCAGCGCGCTGCAGTTTGTGCCCGGTCGCTACTGGCCCCAAGTGGTGCCCAGCAGCGTCATGGATTCGTATGAGTCCTGCACCAGCTTGGCCGACTCTACCACGGGGGCGCTGCTGCTGTATTCCAACGGCGAGCGGGTCTGGGACCGCACGCACCAACTCATGCCCAGTGGCTTCCCGCTGGGGGGCAATGTATCGGCCAGCGAGGGAGCCGTGGCCCTGTTTGCGCCGGGCCAGCCGAACCTGGTGTACCTGTTCACGACCGACGCCAAGGAAAGTTTCGTAAAGAACAGCCTGCGCTATTCCGTGGTGGACCTGCGCCTGCGCAACGGCCTCGGCGATGTGCGCCAGCGCAATGTGCCCCTTCCCCTTCCGGGCAACACGCTGGCCACGGAGCACTTGGCCGCCATTCGCCAGCCCAACGGCCGCGACTACTGGATTCTGGTCCACGGCCTCGACAACAACAGCTTCTATGCCTACGCCTTCACGCCGGCGGGCGTGGCGGCTCAACCGGTGGTGAGCGCCGTGGGGCCGGTATTTGCGGGCCTGGGCGTGGCGGAGACCGGGGTGTTTCGCTTTTCGCCGTCGGGGCGGCAGTTGGTTGCCACCCGCTTGCTCGGCGGTCTGGACGTGTTCGATTTCGACCCGCTGGTGGGGCGGGTGAGCAACGCCGTTAACCTGTTCACCCACCCGGCCGTGCCCGCGGGCCAGTTTCCCGGCCGTGTTTTCGGGGCCGATTTTTCGGCCGATGGCAGCCTGCTGTACGCCGACGAGCGGGGCAGCCTGGTGCGCTACGATTTGCTGGCCGGTAGCCCGGCGGCGCTCCTGCGGTCGAAACGCCTGCTGGCGCCCGAGGCGAGCTTCCGCGGCCTTACCGGCTCGTACCGGCGCGGGCCCAATGGGCGCATATACATCGCCGTGTTGGGTGCCACGGCCTTGCCCGTGATTGACTCGTGCAACAGCGTCAACGCCGCTTACGTGCGCTTCGCCGCGCAGCCGTTGGCGGGTACGGTCTTGCCCGTGGGCCGCCTGCCCAGCTCGCAAAACTGTTTGCCCAACATCCCGGGTCGGTCGACCGGCGGCACCGGCAGCGTCGAAGAAGGCTTTGTGGTCGTGACAACCCCGGGCTGTGCGGGCCAGCCCACCCAGCTGGCGGTCCAGCTTCGTGACCCCGGCCGGCAGGGCATTCAGCAGGTGCACTGGACCATTGGCAACGCCGCTAGCCCCGTGTTGCTTTCCGGGCAGCGGGTGGCGCCGGTGTTCGGCCAGCCCGGAACGCAGCCCGTTTACGTCGTCGTCACCTTCACCGACGGCACGCGCCAGGCCCAGCGCTTGCAGCTGCAGGTGCCGCCGCTGGCCACGGTTCAGGTGCAAGCGAGTGCCCGCCAGTTGGCTTGCGGCGAGGTGCCCGTGGTGCTCACGGCGGTCGG
>NZ_JAHLZZ010000003.1 GCF_018967845.1 Hymenobacter siberiensis | reverse complement strand
TTGGGGTTGGTGGCCGGGGCCGTGAAGTTGCCCGTCCCGTCGTTGAGCCGCACGCTCACCGTGTTGCTACTCTGGTTGGCTGTGAGCAGGTCCAGGTCGCCGTCGCCGTCCACGTCCCCCATTGCCACGCTGCTAGGACTGCTGCCCACGGCGGGGTTGGGGTTGGTGGCCGGGGCCGTGAAATTGCCCGTCCCGTCGTTGAGCCGCACGCTCACCGTGCCGTTGTCGTTGGCCGTGAGCAGGTCCAGGTCGCCGTCGCCGTCCACGTCCCCCACCGCCACGCTGCGAGGACCGCTGCCCACGGCGGGGTTGGGGTTGGTGGCCGGGGCCGTGAAGTTGCCCCCCCCGGTGTCGCTGGTGGCGGTGGTGAACTGGTACACCTGCCTGACGGCCTCCGCGCCGCTTGTGCTGCGCACGCTGGTTGGCACGGTCACGAACAGCGTTTCGCCTGGCTTGAAGCCCGCTACTTGCGAGCCCGTGGCTGGCACGGTGGGCGTGAGCGTGGCCGTGGCCCCGCTGGTGTTGGCCGTGGCCGTGCGCCGCCCCCGGTACTGCTGCGAAAACACCCGGATGTTGCCCGCCGTCGTCGCATCGAGCGCCGCCGAGAACGTCACGCCCACCGGCGTGGCCAGCGCCGCCGCCCGCGCGTTGCGGGCCGGGCTGGTGCTACTGATGGTGAAAGGCACCACCGTGAAACTCGTGCTGCTGGCCGCACTCGTGCCGCCGGTCGTGGTCACGGTCAGCGGGCCGGTAATGGCCCCGGCGGGAACCACCACGCCGGTGATGCTCGTGCCGCTTACCGCCGTAAAGCCCGTCGTCACCACGTTGCCGCTCGTGCCGCTGAAGGTGATGGCCGTGGCCCCCGTCAGGCCGGTGCCCGTCAGACTAATCGTTGTGCCCGCCGGCCCGCTGCCGGGCGTGAAGCTGGTAATAGCGGGCACCGGTGCTTGGTTCAAGCGCACACTCACCGAGTTGCCGTTGCCGTTGGCCGTGAGCAGGTCTAGGTCGCCGTCGCCGTCCACGTCCCCCATCGCCACGCTGCGAGGCTCGGCGCCCACGGCGGGGTTGGGGTCGGTGGCCGGGGCCGTGAAGTTGCCCGTCCCGTCGTTGAGCCGCACGCTCACCGTGTTATTGTTGAGGTTGGCCGTGAGCAGGTCCAGGTCGCCGTCGCCGTCCACGTCCCCCACCGCCACGTTGACAGGATTGGCGCCCACGGCGGGGTTGGGGTTGGTGGCCGGGGCCGTGAAGTTGCCCGTCCCGTCGTTGAGCCGCACGCTAACCGTGCTGCTGCCGTAGTTGGCCGTGAGCAGGTCCAGGTCGCCGTCGCCGTCCACGTCCCCCACCGCCACGCTGCGAGGACCGCTGCCCACGGCGGGGTTGGCGTTGGTGGCCGGGGCCGTGAAATTGCCCGTCCCGTCGTTGAGCCGCACGCTCACCGTGTTGTCAAATCGGTTGGCCGTGAGCAGGTCCAGGTCGCCGTCGCCGTCCACGTCGCCCACCGCCACGCTCATAGGATTGGCGCCCACGGCGGGGTTGGGGTTGGTGGCCGGGGCCGTGAAGTTGCCTTTCCCGTCGTTGAGCCGTACGCTCACCGTGCCGCTGTCGGTATTGTTGGCCACGAGCAGGTCCAGGTCGCCGTCGCCGTCCACGTCGCCCACCGCCACGCTGATAGGAAAGCTGCGCACGGCGGGGTTGGGGTTGGTGGCCGGGGCCGTGAAGTTGCCCGTCCCGTCGTTGAGCCGCACGCTAACCGTGGCGTCGTCGAAGTTGGCCGTGAGCAGGTCTAGGTCGCCATCGCCGTCCACGTCCCCCATTGCCACGCTGCTAGGACCGCTGCCCACGGCGGGGTTGGGGTTGGTGGCCGGGGCCGTGAAATTGCCCGTCCCGTCGTTGAGCCGCACGCTAACCGTGCCGTTGGGGTTGGCCGTGAGCAGGTCCAGGTCGCCGTCGCCGTCCACGTCGCCCACCGCCACGCTGTAAGGATTGGTGCCCAAGGCGGGGTCGGCGTTGGTGGCCGGTGCCGTGAAACGGCCCTGGCCGGTGCCGCCGGTGGCGGTGGTGAACTGGTACACCTGCCTGACGGCCGCCGCGCCGCTTGTGCTTTGTACGCTGGTTGGCACGGTCACGAACAGCGTTTCGCCTGGTTTGAAGCCCGCTACTTGCGAGCCCGTGGCCGGGACGGTGGGCGTGAGCGTGGCCGTGGCCCCGCTGGTGTTGGCCGTGGCCGTGCGCCGCCCCCGGTACTGCTGCGAAAACACCCGGATGTTGCCCGACGTCGCCGCATCGAGCGCCGCCGAGAACGTCACGCGCACCGGCGTGGCCAGCGCCGCCGCCCGCGCGTTGCGGGCCGGGCTTCGGGCTGTCACGGTAAAGGTTTGGGCCTGCGCCGCGCCGGCCAGCAGTAGCGCCAGCCCTAGCACCCACGAACAAACGGACCGGACCATCACGGCCCCGCCCCGCAAAAGACGGAAAATATTTTCCATGACAAAAAAGAAAATGGTCAGATCAATACCTCGGGTTCGCTTCCTGACCAGAAAAACGTGCCATAACGTTATATGTGAATACCGGCCTCAGAAGTAAGCGCAGGTATTGCCCTCACAATGGGTTTTTCGTTACAACGGGGCGATAAATTGCGGTAAACGGTCTCTCATCAAGCTAGCCTGAGGTGGCTCATTGATTCGTGAGATGGCAATAAAAGGCGCATGCAATGCCTTTTAAGCTCACTTTTTAGCCAATCACTGTTTTCTTCGTAAAACCAATGTTTTTCGATACGCTTGCAAAGCGCACTGACAAACAATGCTTTGTGGCTTATAGTAATTTTTCGGCCCGTTGTAACGAGAACCCGCTCACTTTGTAGAGGGTGGCCCCGCCGGGGGGGCAGCACCTGGTTAGCCGTCCCACTGAAGGTGAGGGCGCTGGTGCTGGGCAGTAGCGTGCCGGTGTTGGCGAAATCGCCCTTCACTTCCAGCGCCCCCGTGCTCAGGGGCAGCGTGCCGGGGGTGGTCAGCGGACCATCCACGCGCAGAATACCGGCGTTGGTGAGCGTACCAGCTTGGTTGCGGAGTCCGCCGGTGCCCACGTAGAGCGTGGCCCCGGCCTGTAGGGTGATGGTCGCACCGGCGTTGGCCAGGTCCTGTGCGCCGGCTTCAAACGTGTAGGAGGCTGACCCCAAAACGAGTAGGGTAAAGAAGTATTTCATGTTTGTGCGAAAAACCAGGGTAAGGACCAACGCAAAGCGGGCTGCTTGGAAGCGACTGTCTTGTTTAACAATCACTTCCAAGCAGCCCAAAGGCCTGTAAAGCTAGCAGCAATAGTTTGTAAATTTGATATTTTAGTACTTGAAAATCTGTAATATCATCGTTCGAATAGTTGGGTTTACCTCACTCCTCCTCCTACTGACAATCAAATTAATGCTAGTACCTGCTGCTACGCGACGTATTGCTCCAGCTGCTCGAAAGAAGCTTGTGTTGCTCCCAGAACCCCCCTATCCGGATAATTAACGCAGGTAGCAAATAATAGCACAAACACTGTTACCGCCCTTATACTATTTTATACTACACTATTTGATTGTCTGAGGTTTACACTACTTAGAGACACTGTAGTGACTACGTTTCTGACTCGCTAAGCGGTTGGCAACTTTCGTTTAATGCGTTCCCGTTCAGGTAGCAGTTGTAATACCTCAACTTTATCTCAAAATACTGCAGTAGCGCTTTATCAGCAATTCATCCTACCCTGCCTGAATGAGTAGTTAATCCTTAATTAACCAATTTCCTGACTCATTTTGTACCAACACAAACCCTTGACTTAGATAGGTTTGCTCCAGATTTTCAGCAAATGAAACGGGGGCTTTACCTTTCTTCCGCATTGTCTCATATGCAGCTTCAGCATCTTCCAAACGAAGCCTTACACTTGTACTATCAACGCTTTTTTTAGCGCTTTTCTGCTTTTTTACTTGTGCTTTAGCAATCTGCTTGCGGTACTCTTCTAGCAAGTAGCCTTCCGTAAGCGCTTTAAAAACAGCGCCTCCCTCCTTTTTCACCTTCCCTTGCAGCACCTTCGTTCGGACAGTCTGCAATACGAAGTTGATGTATCCTTCGTCATACATTCCACCCTCTAACTGCAGGCGAATTGCAGGCAGACTCTTCTCCCCTACCCCTGCCGCCAACACGCTAGCTTCCCAGCCCGTGGGTTCAACAGCTGAAGCAAGGGCAACACTTCCGGCTGGCGCAAATAAGAAGCGAATTTCAGTAATGACCCGCCCCTGCTTGATGACTTCGTAGGTAAAGGGCAGGTCTGTTTGCGCCAGTTCCATTTGGGCACGGTCTAATACCCGGTCCCGAAAGTGGTCGAACCGGTTTTGGTATTCAGTAGTTAGCCCTAACACATTGCGCAGTTCCGCCAAGCCAATCACCCGCTTGCCAAATGCTGCGTACTCCCGAAGCAGCCAATAGATTCGGTGCGACACGGGACTCTTGAGCTTCAGTAGCTGACTAAGCTGTGCCTTGGTAAAATTATCGCGCAGCTCCAGCAGGTATGGGCGGATATTCTCATTAAAGCTCGCCTCCACCATTCCCGTCTTGCGGCGGTAGTAAGCACGGCCCATCAGGGGTAAAGTCAGTACATCCGGGTCTTTCACCCGCTTGCCATCTGGGCTCAGGGCCTCGATAAAAAGCGCACGCGTACCAATGCTGCGCACCATCTCGCGCACCTCGTTGTAGATGGCATTGCTGGCGCTACTGGAACATATCTCCCGTACGGGTACCTCACACACCGCAAAGCTGTCATCGTCCCGACCAATGCGGCTCAGCAGGGCTAAGAAGAACCGCATTTCCAACGCCGACATGTTGAATCGCGCGTTAACCAGTGCATTATGCTGTACTACCAGCGGTAGAACTGTGACAGAAACCGACTCCATAGCAGATGAAGATAAATTTGAGACCAGGCAAATATAGTCTTCTATCCCGCATTTCCCCACATGTTTTTAATGATGTGGGGGTATGACCCTATTTTTGTGGGGGTATCAAGACCAAATGACCCTATTTTTGTGGGGGTATGACCCTATTTTTGTGGGGGTATGACCCTATTTTTGTGGGGGTATGACCCTATTTTTGTGGGGAAATGCCCTTGCAACAATAAGAAAATCAATGCGTTACGGCACCCGTAAACTATATAATAGTAATAAACTAAGTAAACTACTAGTTCTTGAGTAGTTTTTTTGATTTTGAAAAGACTTGACTTTTTGAGGGGGAAAAAAGCCAGTTAAAGCACTGAGCCTCTGACCCTATTTTTGTGGGGATATGGAACATTTTTTTAATAAAAAGCCTCTGAATACACTCCAAAGCCACTTTTCGACAATTTGGTGATGACCCTATTTTTGTGGGGATATGCCTATACCCCCACAAAAATAGGGTTGTTGCTGATGGCTATCCGGTAGGAAGTTTCCGTTTCACCCGCTCTGGTTCCGGTAGTGGCTTGTCTGCATCCGGATGAGCCGCAAAATACTCCTGCAAGGCGGCATCCATGATAGAGCTCATATCGCGGCGGTCCCAAAAAGCCAGTCTATGCAACTGCACGTAGGTTGACGTCGGAAGCGTATTGGTAAACCGTGTTTTGGCTGCTAATGCTGAGTTGGGCGCAATAATTGGTGGCTCGGGCACCGGGGAAGTGGCTGCCGGTGCAAACAGCAAGTCATCAACGGAACCCTTAGGTATTGCCCCGGCTGGCTGTGATACCAGAGCGGCGAGGCCAAATTTGGAAGAGGGCTTTTTCATCGAATTGACTTATAATTACTTAGTTTCAATTATTGAATATGCATCGGGCACATAATATGCACTGTATGTATCATGCATACGATGCATGCAGTGCATATTATGTGCCCGATGCAGCTAACCTTTCCAGGATTTCGGTGGTCAGGTTTTCGTAATCCTCAAAGGCATTGCTGGTAGGCGCATACTCCTGCAAACTCTGGCGGTTGACCTGGGCTTCGGCCAGGGCTACATTTTCCCGAATGGTTGTCTGCATGAGCAATGGGCCCAGTACTTCGTGTTGCCGTAGCATATCCACAAACTCGTGGTGCAGGCGCTTGCGGTAGGTGGATGAGTACCGCGTCAGGAACAGGCCCCCGACTTGCAAGTCGGGGTTGAAGCTCTTCTTAACCCGAGCCACCACATCGAGCAATGAAGTAAGCCCTTCGTAACTGAGATACTCCGGATGCACGGGAATGAAAGTGGCGGTCGAGGCAGTAAGCGCGGCGGCGGCGAGTGGCGAATGCGGCGAAGGACTGGTATCGAAAATCACGTAGTCCATTTTTCCTTCAAGGCCATCCAGGGCGCTCTTCAGCACCATGATGTAGTCCATCTGGGTGCCGAGCACCTTTTCAGCGGCCACAATGGCTTCGGTGGCCTGCACCAGCCATAACTGAGCCCCAACTGGCTGCATGACTTGCGCCAGGGTAGCCTCGCCATTAGCGACTAGCCCGATATGCTTGTCGATTGGCAACTGCGGAAGAATAAGTGATAGATTACGTTGCGGGTCGCAGTCCACAAGAAGTGTCCGATACCCCCGATTGGCTAGCGCATGCGCTATCGCCCAAGCCGAAGTGGTTTTGCCTACGCCGCCCTTTCGGTTGGCAATCGTGAGTACTTGCATGAGTCGCGGGAATGGTCTGGGTCAAATGTCGGGAATACCGGCTGCATGTGCAACATGATATTCTCTATGCATACGATATGCATAGAGAATATCATGTTGCACATGCAGCCGGTAAGCATGAAGCAATGCTCATTATTACTATAAATGAGGCAATAGTGTTAAATAAAATTGACAATATTGACTACATATGTAATGTATATTTGGTGTTGTGATGGCTAAAGAGTCTATTGTTTTACTCCCCCAACTTCAAAAGTAACTGTCCATCGTAGGGGAGCAGATTCGCTTGGCGCGGCTGCGTCGGAAGCTGAGCGCTGCTCGCGTAGCGGAGCGAGCAGCCATTAGCCGGCCCACGCTGCTGGCGATTGAGAAAGGAAGCGCGCGCGTGAATATGGGGCCTATGTGCAGGTCCTCTTTGTGCTGGGGTTAGAAAAAACCGTGCTGCGGCTGGCCGAAAATGACGTGCTGGGCCGGAAGCTGCAGGATGCGGACTTGCTGGTAAAGGAGCGCGCGCCCAAACACTCCCCTGACCGTTGATTCATGGCAAAGTCAATCGACCGAAAGCGAATCGCCGTTTACGCCCATTGGTAGGGGTTGGCCGCGCCCGCGTTAATGGGCGAGCTGCTGGCCACACCGGTGCGGGGGCAGGAGGTGTTTTCGTTTGCCTACGCCAGCAGCTGGCTGGCCACCGCGCCCGCCCAACTGCTGGATCCAGCATTGCAGTTTTACACTGGGCCGCAGTACCTGGCCGAAGAAAAAAGCAATTTCGGGTTGTTTCTGGATTCGACGCCCGACCGGTGGGGGCGGCTTCTCATGCGGCGAGGGGAAGCCGCCCTGGCCCGCCAGGAAGGCCGCCGGGCGGAGCCCCTACTGGAGTCCGACTACTTGCTGGGTGTTTTCGATGGGCACCGCATGGGTGGGCTACGGTTTAAGCGAAGCCCCGACGGTCCGTTTCTAAACGACAACCGGGCTATGGCCGCTCCCCCGTGGACCTCGTTACGTGAGCTGGAGTACGCCAGCCTGCAACTGGAGCGCATTGATGCCGCCCAGGACCCAGACTACTTGAAGTGGCTGCTGTTGCTGTTGGCACCGGGCTCTTCGCTGGGCGGCGCCCGGCCCAAGGCCAGCGTGGTGAACGAGCAGGGCCAGCTCTGGATGGCCAAGTTTCCCAGTGGCCAGGATACGCACGATGTGGGCGCCTGGGAGGCCGTGGTCAATACCTTAGCGCAACAAGCCGGCCTGACGGTGGCCCGCGGCCAAGCGCAGCGGTTCGGCAGTCGGCACCACACCTACCTATCGGCACGCTTCGACCGAACCGCGACCCACGAGCGGGTGCACTTTTCTTCGGCGATGACGTTGCTCGGCTATCAGGATGGCACCGACCATCAAGACGGCGCGAGTTACCTGGAACTGGCGGCTTTTCTGATGCGGCAAGGCGCCCAAGTGGAAGAGGACTTGACCGAACTGTGGCGGCGCATCGTGTTCAATATTTGCGTGGCCAATACCGACGACCATTTGCGCAACCATGGCTTCCTGCTCACGGCGCAAGGCTGGCGGCTTTCCCCCGCCTACGACCTCAATCCGATGCCGTACGGGCGGGGATTAACCCTCAATATTTCGGAAACGGAGAATGCGCTGGACTTGCAACTGGCCCTGGAGGTTGCGCCCTTCTTTCGGCTGGCCCTTCCGCAGGCCGAATTGGTAATGGCCAAGGTGGGCCTCGGTTAAAAGTTTGGTACGGATGTTACATCAGTTCAGCTATCGAATTGATAAACAAGTATGGAGCACAAAAACGGGCGTTTTCCGGTACCAGTTACCCTTCTGTCCCCGCCTGTTCTTCGCCTGGCAAAATGCGGTGTCCGAAACCTGTATTCGTTATCAAAGTACCCAATGGCTGCTTCTGACGGCTTTTTGGATACCCAGGCGTGGATGTACAGACCCGTCATGTAACATCCGTACCAAACTTTTAACCAAGGCCAGTATCCGGTCGTATTCCAGGCGCACCATCCCGTACGAATACCCGGTGGCCATTTCGGTGCACGGCCCCATCGGCGGCATGGAGTACCCTATGCTGTGCTTCAACGGCGGCCGGCCCGAGAAGGACGGCACCTACTCGGGCCGGACCAAATACGGCATGATTGGGGTGATTATCCACGAAGTGGGCCACAACTTCTTTCCCATGATTATGAACTCCGACGAGCGGCAGTGGAGCTGGCTGGACGAGGGCCTGAACAGCTTCCTGAAGTACCTCGCCGAGCAGGAGTGGGAGCGCAACTTCCCCTCCCGCTTAGGCGAGCCCGCCAGCATTGTGGAGTACATGCGCACCGACAAAAGCCTGCAGTCGTCCATCATGACCAATTCAGAATCGGCCCTGCAGTTCGGCAACAATGCATACGCCAAGCCGGCCACGGCCCTGAACATCCTGCGCGAAACGGTGATGGGCCGTGAGCTGTTCGACCACGCGTTTAAGACCTATGCCCAGCGCTGGGCCTACAAGCACCCCGCCCCCGCCGACTTTTTCCGCACGATGGAGGACGCCTCGGCCATGGACCTGGACTGGTTCTGGCGCGGCTGGTTCTACACCACCGACCGCTGCGACCTGGCCCTCGAATCGGTGAAGGTCTACCAGCCCGCCACGGGCAATCCAGTCGTGGAAAAGGCCCGCCAGCAGCAGGCCCCGGCCGCCGCCGCGCCTTCCATTTCTGCCCAGCGCAATGCCCAGGACATCGCCCAGACCCTGGTGGAGGAGAAACCCGAGCTTAAGGACTTCTACAACGGCTTCGACCCGCTGGCCGTGACGCCCGCCGACCAGCAACGCTACCGAGCCTACTTGGCCGCGCTCTCGCCCGAGCAGCAAAAGCGGCTGGGCGGGCCGCAGTACTTCTATGAACTGGCCCTGCGCAACGTGGGCGGGTTGGTGATGCCCGTGATTGTGCAACTCACCTACGCCGACAACTCGAAGGAAGTCCAGACCATTCCGACCGAAATCTGGCGTAAGAACAACGCGCAGGTCACCAAAATCATCGTGACCCAGCAGTCCGTGGTCAGCTTCGTGCTCGACCCCTTCCAGCAAACGGCCGATACGGATTTGAGCAACAACGCCTTCCCCCGCCAGCCGGCCGCTTCCCGCTTCGAGCTGTTCGAGCAGCAGCAAGCCGCCGCGCCCAACCCCATGCAGTCGGCGGCCCAAAATACGGGCAGCCCCCGGTAACAGCCGGAGCCGAAGCCCATGGGCGGAAGCCGCTAAATACCCTCCAGGAGCCCTTGCGGGGCAAGACGCCCACCGGCAGCACGATGGTTCAAGCAATGGAGGGTTGCCTTTCCGCAACCGATATCACGTCACGCATTCGCCGCTCCATCCAGGGTGTCAGACAACTATCTGTACATCCTGCGTATATTCCGGCTCCAAAACGCAGAACTATCTGATTATGAGTACAAAATTTATTCTTTTCCCCATTTTTCAAATGACCCGTCTTTTTGCTTTTCTGGGCCTGCTGACCGGGCTGGTGCTGGCCCCGCGCACCACCCTGGCTCAGGACACCCTGCCACCCGCCAAGCTCGAAGCCCTGAAGCAGGAGCTCATCGGGGAAATTGATAAGCAGCAAAAAGCCACCCAGCAGATGGTGGACATGGTGTTCAGCTTCGGCGAACTCGGCTTTCAGGAGACGGAAACCTCGCGCTACCTCACCGGCATTCTGAAGAAAAACGGCTTCGTCATCCAGACCGGCATTGCCGGCGTGCCCACGGCCTGGACGGCCACCTGGGGGTCGGGCAAGCCGGTCATTGCCATCGGCAGCGACATCGACTGCATTCCCAAGGCCTCCCAAAAGCCGGGCGTGGCCTACCACGACCCCATCATCGAGGGCGCGCCGGGCCACGGCGAAGGCCACAACTCGGGCATACCGCTCAACATCACGGCGGTGCTGGCTCTTAAGAAAATTATGGAGCGGGAGAAACTGCCGGGTACGCTCATGCTCTGGCCCGGCGCCGCCGAGGAGCTGCTCGGCACCAAGGCCTACTACGTGCGCGACGGCTACTTCAAGAATGTAGACGCCTGCATCTTCACCCACGTGGGCGACAACCTAAGCGTGTCGTGGGGCGACAGTGGCTACACCGGCGCGGTATCGGTCAAGTTCCTGTTCGAGGGGCAGGCGGCGCACGCGGGCGTGAATCCCTGGCGCGGCCGCAGCGCCCTCGACGCCGTGGAGCTGATGGACGTGGGCTGGAACTTCCACCGCGAACACATGGACGTGAACCAGCGCTCGCACTACGTCATTACCGACGGCGGCGACCAGCCCAACGTGGTGCCGTCGAAGGCGGCGGTGTGGTACTACCTGCGCGAGCGCACCGACCCCAAAATCCGGGAGATGTACGCCGACGCCCTGAAAATGGCCGAGGGCGCCACGCTAATGACCAAGACCACCGTGACCCATGAGGTGCTGGGCAGCGCCTGGCCCATCCACTTGAACAAGGCCATTGCCCAGGCCATGTACCAGAACATCCGGCGCGTGGGCTTGCCCCAATGGAGCGCGGCCGACCAGGTACTGGCTCGCGCCGCGCAGGCCGAAACGAAAGCTCCCAAAATGGATGGCCTCAACCGTCCCATCGACGGGCTGGCCACCCGCCTCGACACGCTCAAGGGCCCCACAACGACCACCTTCGGCGGCTCGGACGACATCGGCGATATTTCCTGGAGCGTGCCCACGGTCGTGCTGCGCTACCCCGCCAACATCCCCGGCTTGCCCGGCCACCACTGGGCCAACGCCATTGCCATGGCCACCCCCATTGCCCACAAAGGCGTGACGGCCGGCGCCAAAGCCGAGGCCCTAACCCTGCTCGACCTGCTGGTGAAACCCGAACTCCTCAAAGAGGCCTGGGCCTACTTCAACGACGTGCAAACCAAGGACACCAAGTATACGCCGCTAATTTCGGCCACGGACAAGCCTGCCATCACCCTCAACCAGGGCATTATGGCCCAGTACCGGCCACAGATGACGAAGTTCTACTACAACCCGGCCAAGTATAAAACCTACCTGGAGCAGCTGGGTATTGCCTACCCCACCGTGCGGCCGGCGCCCAAAGCGGGCACCCTGGAATAACGATTCCCCGCAGCAATACTGTTGTTTTTGAACAAGGGGTGCTCTCAGGAAACGGAGAATATAGCACGTTAAGGAAAATGGCTACTTGTGTGGGCCACTGCGAGCTGAAAACATCGCCCAATGGGTCGCCAGCGAAGTACAGTTTGCGAATTGAACAGACCGGTTTTTCTGAACTTTGATTGGTGAACACGTTTTCTGAACTGTTTCGGGACCTTTGCTGCGGTTGCCGGTCGGAGGAACGGACTTGGACAAGTTGTACAGTCTTATGGCCGTTTTGCTTTGAGATAACCAACTCGTAATGAATGAGCTATTGTAGCTTAACGTGCTATATTTTCCGTTTTATGAGAGGACCCCTTATACCGGTCATCGTGGTGCTGGTGACCGGCTGCCGGGGCACTACCGCCCCCGCCGCCGGGGCCGCGCCCGACGTGCTCACCCAGCGCCGGGCCATTGCGGCCCTGCTCGTCGACCAAACGGCGGCGTGGAACCGGGGCAATGTGGCCGGCTTTATGGCGCACTACTGGCATTCCGATTCGTTGGTGTTCATTGACCGCAAGGGGCCCACGTACGGCTGGCAGCAAAACCTGGCCATCTACCGAAGGGTCTACCCCAGCCCGGCCGCCATGGGCACGTTGGAATTTCGTAACCTGCGCGTGACGCTGCTGGCCCCGGCGGTGGCGCAGGTCGTGGGGAGCTGGCGCCTGGCTCACCCCGCTGCGGACGACGAGCGAGGATATTTGCTGCTGGTGCTACGGCAGCTAAACGGCCGATGGGTTATCGTGGCCGACCACAGCAGCAGCCAATAAGCCGAGGGGAGATAGAGGCCACAGCCTTGGCCTTGGTTAAAAGTTTGGTCCAAAGGGTAAACGACGGCCTGGAAATCGGCTTCCATTTGACCACGGACAATGCTCCTTCAAGTACACCAAAACGTAACGGGCTACCCGTTCTGGCAAGATAGGGGAGAGGGCGCTACTGCAGTTGTCGAGTTTAAGAAACTCGTCTACGATGCATCATTTACAACATGCGATGAGCGGATGGTTTTCGTAAACCCATCCCCGATGCCGGTCAAGAGCGGGGTTCTCGTTACAACGGGGCGAGAAATTACGGTAAGCTCCAAAACGTTGTTTATCAATACACTTTGCTAGCACCTCATAAAATGTACGTTTTTTGAGATGGGCCGCTGGCTCAGGATTCCTTAGAAGCTGTTTGAGTTAGCAGAGCTTCAGGGTTCTGCGAATGTTAAATATTGCAATACAGGTATTTGCATGACGTAACGTTCGGTCGTATTCTTTGGACAAGCGCCGGTTCATGTCGAGCCACGCAAACGTGCGCTCGACAATCCAGCGCCAGGCGTGGATGCAGAAATTGGTTTTCCGCACCAGTACGTGCACCGGTTTCTCGACCCGGATGCCGTAGCGCCGGGCTAGGTGCCGGCGGAAAACGCCGTGAAAGGAACTGTCCACGAAAACGACCTGGACGGCCCCCAGCAGTTCGTGCGTGGCGGCCACCTCGTCCCAAAAAGCAATGGCCGCGGCGCCGTCCACCGCATCGGCGGGCAGCACCCGACTGGCCAGCACATGGCCCAGCGTGTCGTTGAGCACCAGGCGTTTACGCCCCTTGACCAACTTGCCCGCGTCGAAGCCCACGGTGGCTCCGGTGGCCGTGGCCGTATTTTTGACGCTTTGCGTGTCGAGTATCACGGCCGTGGGGCAGGCTTTTTTTGGGCGTGTTCCCGGCTGCTCACCGTCAAACAGGCGCTTACCCGCGCCCAGGTGCCGTCGGCTTCCCACTTGTCAAAGTACCAGTACGCCGTGCTCCAGGGCGGTAAATCGCCCGGTACGTCCCGCCAGACGCACCCGTTTTTGAGCACGTACAAAATGGCATTGACGATTTCCATCAGCGGCCATTTGCTGCGCCGCTTGACCACCAGCAGCGGCTCCAGCCGCTGCCAGTCGCGGGCGCAAAGGTCTGAGCTATATAGCTTTCAGGTCAAAATAGCGGAGGTATCCATCTTACAAAATTAACTCAGACAGCTTCTCAGCGGTAAGCCGCGCGGGAAATTGGCTGGCGACCACCCGGCTCCGGGCCCGGGCGCCGCATTACCGCCGCGGCGTTGCGGGGCTGGTGCCGGTACGGTCGACTTCTACCTGCCCGCCCTTCATCACCCACTTCACGTGCTCGATGACCACCTGAATGTCCCGGAGTGGGTCGCCTTCGACGGCCACGATGTCGGCGTAGTACCCCGGCGCGAGGGCACCCAGGGAGCTTTCCATGCCCAACATCTCGGCCCCGGTGGTGGTGGCGGTGCGCAACGCCTGCGCCGGGCTCAGGCCGGCTTTGACGAACCAGGCGAGTTCGCGGGTGTTCTCGCCGAAGCCCGTAAAAACGGCATCCGAGCCCATGGCCATTTTCACGTGGGCTTTCACGGCCCGCTGCACCGTTTCGAAGTTTTTGGCCACGTACTGGTTCAACCCGGCCACCACGGCCGAGTCATACCCGTACTCGGCGCGGTGGGCAATGTAGTAGCGGTTGTGCTCCACGGTGGGCACGTAAATCGTGCCTTGCCGGGCCATCGCGGCCAGCGTAGCGTCGTCCAGGCCAATGGCGTGCTCCACGGTATTGGCGCCGGCCCGCACCGCGTCGCGGGCGCCGTCGGGACCATAGGAATGAATGGCGATGCGCTTGCCGGCCCGGTGCGCCACGTCGGCGGCGGCCTTCATTTCCTCGTAGCCGAAGGTCTGGAACCCGGTCACGTCCTGGTCGCTGCCCGTCGAGCCGTACATCTTCACCCAGTCGGCGCCGGCCGCCAGCTGCTGCCGGGCCGCGCGCTGCACCTCGGCCACGCCGTCGCACCGCCCGGGGTCGGGCGCGGCCCCCGCTTTGTCGGGCGGCCCGCTGATATGCAGGCCGTTGCCGGCCACGAACATGCGCGGCCCATGCATGGCGCCCCGGTTGATGAGCGCGCGCATGGCCAAATCCATACCGTCTGAAGAGCCCAGGTCGCGGACGGTGGTGACGCCCGTTTCCAGCGCCTTGCGGGCGTTTTCCTGGGCCAGGAACACCGTCACGGCCGGCCCCAGGGTGCCCAGCTGCTGCCACGGGGTGCTGCCGGGCGTGTGGTCCCAGTAAAAAGTCATGTGGGTATGCGCGTCGATGAGCCCGGGAATGGCCGTGTACGCCCGCAGGTCGATGGTTTCGGCCGCGGCGGGTATCACCACGTCTTTTTCCGGGCCCACGGCCACGATGCGGTCGGCGTTGACCAAGACTACAGCGTTGGGAATGACTTTGCCGCGGCCGTCAATCACCCGGCCGAAACGCAAGGCCTTCACCTGGGCCCGGACCAGGGCCGGGCAGGCCACAAACAGAAAAACGAGCAGCAGCAAGAGGGATGGGCGCATGTAATGGGGGCAAGTGGGTTGGTTTCACCGGGGCTTTCCCGGATGGGACGGTAGAGCGGGCCGGCGCTTGGTGGTAATGGGTGGCCTGTTGGAAACGGCGGCAGGGGTACCCGGCGGGGGTTCGGGGCAACGAGGGCGTCTGTAAAGCAGGTCCGTACGCGTGGAGAAGGGCCGAAAATAGGGCCTTTTCTCGTTTCATCTCCTCCGTTGTTCTTTTTATTCTCCACGGCCGCTCGCTGAACTGCTCGGGCGGCGAACGAGCGTTGCCGGTTTTTGCTGCTATAGTAGTCGGAAAAGACGCGGGGCTACCCCATTCGCCCCGCGGGCCTCAAAACCCTATTTCAGGCGTTTTCGGAGCCGTTCTTCGTCGGCCGCTGCCCTTCTACCGGGCCCAAAGCAGGCGCAGCCCGGCAGCTGGCGCTACCTTGGCCGCACGTTCAACCCCGGGCCGGGAGGCGGCTTGCCTCCTTGCTCCGATTTCGCGTGCTGCTGATGCTTCGAAAACTACTCCTCTGGCTGGCGTGGCCGGCCATGATTGCCTGTACCCGCCCGGCTGCGCCCGGTACCAACGCCGGTACCCCTTATTTCCCGGCTCCCGGCAAGGCCTGGCAGCGCCAGGCCCCCGCCGCAGCTGGTTTCGACGCCGCCCGGCTGGCCGAGGCTGTAGCCTTCGCCCAAACCCAAGAAACCACCCAGATGACGCCCAATTTCTCCACCCAGGAGGAGATTTTCGGCACCCTACTTGGGCCCATGCCCACCAGCCGGGCCGCCACTAACGGGCTGGTGCTCCGCCACGGCTACCTCGTGGCCGAGTGGGGCGACACCGAGCGGGCCGACCCCACCTACAGCGTGGCCAAAAGCGTGCTTTCCACCCTGTTGGGCATCACCCTTGACCGTGGCCTTATTCGGGACATACACGACCCCGTGGCTCGGTACGTGCACGATGGCGGCTACGAATCGCCCCACAACCGCCTCATCACCTGGGAGCACCACGCCCGCCAAACCAGCGAGTGGGAAGGCGAACTGTGGGGCAAAAACGCCGATTTTATTGGCCACGAGGCCTTTGGCAAGGGTGAGCGCAAGCCCCGCGCACTGCAGACCCCGGGTAGCTATTTTGAATATAACGACGTGCGTATTAACCGCTTTGCTCTCTCGCTGCTGCGCCTGTGGCAAAGGCCGCTGCCGGCCGTGTTCCGGCAGGAGGTAATGGACCCCATCGGCGCGTCGAACTCCTGGCAGTGGGTGCCTTATCCCAACGCCGTGGCCACGGTGAACGGCCAGCCGATGTCCTCGGTGAGCGGGGGCACGCGCTGGGGCGGCGGCCTGCGCATCAGCGCCCGCGACGAGGCCCGTTTCGGCTACCTACTGTTGCGCAAGGGCAAGTGGGGCGCTCGCCAAATCGTGTCAGCCGACTGGGTGCGGCAAGCCACCGCACGCGGCCCCGTGGGGCCCGACTACGGCTATTTGTGGTGGCTCAACACCGAACAAAAAGCCTGGCCCGACGCGCCGGCCACCAGCTACGCCGCCCTGGGCGCGGGCTCCAACACCATCTGGGTCGACCCCGAGCACGACCTGGTCATCGTGTGGCGCTGGCACAACGGCAGCCCGAACGAGTTAATAAGACGCGTGCTGGCATCACTTAAATCGTAAGTTTCACCCTATGTCTACTGACAACATCACCCTGCTGCTGCACGGCGGCTCGGGCCGCCTGCACCCCGCCGGCACGCCCTTTCCGCAGGAAGCCGACTACGAACGCACGCTGGCCGCCGCAGCGCAGGCCGGCCTTGCGGTACTGGCCAGGGGCGGCAGCAGCCTGGCGGCGGTGGAAGCCAGCCTGCGTCTATTGGAGGACTCCCCCTTGTTCAACGCCGGGCGTGGCTCGGTGTTTTCGCACGCCGGGGTGAACGAGATGGACGCGGCCCTCATGGACGGCGCCACGCTGCGGGCCGGCGCGGTGGCCGGCGTGCGCACCGTGCGCAACCCCATCACGGCCGCCCGCGCTGTGCTCGAGCGCTCGGCCCACGTGCTGCTCACCGGGACCGGTGCTGACGAGTTCGCCGCCGAAATGGGCCTGGAAACTGCCCCGCCGGCGTGGTTCCGGACTGAGGAACGCTGGCAGCAGTGGCAGGCCCTGCAAGCGGAAAAAGCCCACCTCGTGGTCCTACCCCCCAAATACGGTACCGTGGGCGCAGTGGCCCTCGACCAAGCCGGGCACTTAGCGGCGGGTACCTCCACCGGCGGCATGTTGAACAAGCGCTACGGCCGGGTGGGCGACTCGCCGCTCATCGGGGCGGGCACCTACGCCAACCACGTGTGCGCCGTGTCGGGCACCGGGCACGGCGAGTTTTTTATCCGACACGCCGTGGCCCACGACATCGCCGCCCTGATGGAATACCGGGGCCTGGATGTGGCAACGGCCGCGCACCACGTCATCCACGACAAGGTGGCCCCCGCCGGCGGCCGGGGCGGCGTCATCGTCCTGGACCGGCACGGCCACGTGGCCATGCCCCACAGCACGGAAGGCTTGTTCTGGGCCTTGGCCCGCGCGCACCGCCCCGTCGAAACCAACGTGTGCCACATGGTGGTGGAGTAGTCGGAGCATCGCCATCCGATTTTACGCCCACCCCGGCCGACTTGTCCCCCGGGTGGCTGAGTCCCGCCAAGAGTGCGAGCGCAGCGCCACCAACTTGGTGGGCACGCTGATGAGCAACGGCCCTGCCCCGGGCCCACGGCCACGATGCGGTCGGCCTTAATCCGAATTATGGTGTTGGGAATGACCCGGCCCCGGCTGTCATTCATTTGGTCGAAGCGCCGGGCAAGGCGGCGAAGCGGGCGGGCGCTTTGCGGTGGTGCGTAGCCTGCTCGTAGGCGTAAGCATACTTTATCAGGATGGGCTCGTCGAACGAGCGGCCCAGAAACTGCAGGCCGGCCGGCAGCTGGTCGTAGGTAAAGCCCATGGGCACGGTGAAGGCCGGCTGCCCGGTGTGCGGGGCAATCAACTGGCTGTTATCCCCCTTATACCCCTTGAAATCACCGATTTTGGCGGGCGGGTTGTTCCAGGTTGGATACACCAGCGCGCCCACTTGGTACCGGTCCATCACGGTGGTTACCGCTGCTCGAAAGGCAATGCGGCGCGGGTCGGTATACGCCTCGCCGCAGCCGGCTTCGCTGTCGCTCGGGCTCACACCGTGGGCGAGCTCGTCCTGCAGATTTTCTTTGATGTAGGCCGAATACTTGCCCGAAGCCAGCACCTGGTCGATGTTCTGGACCGGCGAGCGGGGCCCCAGCGCGGCCAGGTACTGGTTGATATCGTGCTTGAAGACAGAACACCATTGGCCGGCGCTCACACGGTCAAAATCGGGGATTTCTACGTCCACTACCGTCGCGCCGGCCCGCCGCAAATCCGTAATGGCCTGCTCGAACAGCGCTTTTACCTGCGGGTCGGGGTGGCGCTCACTTAAGGTGCGCAGCACCCCGATGCGGGCGCCCTGCAGGCCCTTGGGGTCCAGAAAAGCCTGGTAGCCCTGGGCCGGCCGCTTGCCTGCGCCGTAGCGCGTCAGCGGGTCGGCGGGGTCGGGCCCGGCGGCCATTACCTCGAGCAGCCGGGTGGCGTCGGCCACGGAGCGGGCCATGGGGCCGCCGGTGTCGTTGCGCAGGTAGAGCGGCGCAATGCCGGCTCGGCTCAGCAGCCCCAGCGTGGGCCGAAATCCGACCAGTGCATTGTGCGACGAGGGCCCGCGAATGGAGTTGCCGGTATCGGTACCCAGGCCCGCCGTGCCGAAGCTGGCGGCCACGGCCGCCGCCGTGCCGCCGCTCGAGCCCGCCGGCACGTGCGCCAGATTGTACGGGTTGCGGGTTTCGCCCGCAATCGAGCTGATGCTCACCATCGGACTGAAGGCCCATTCGGCCATGTTGGACTTGGCCAGCACGATGGCGCCGGCGGCTTTCAGAGCTTTCACCACCGTGGCATCCTCGTCGGGTGCAAACCCTTTGAGAGCGAGCGAGCCGGCCGTGGTTTGCAGGCCCGCCGTATTGTAGTTGTCCTTCACAATCAGGGTGGTGCAGTGTAGGGGTCGCAGCTGGCCGGTGCGTCGGTATTCGGCGTCGAGCTGCCGGGCGGTTTCCAGCGCGGCCGGGTTCGTGACGACGATGGCATTGAGCTTCGTAGGCTGGTCGTAAGTGGCGATGCGGGCCTGATATGCCCGCACCAGCTGCTCGCAGTTGCAATCGCCGCGCTTGAGGGCCTGTTGCACATCGGCTATCGAGGCTTCTGTCACCTCAAAAGGAGGGCGCGCGGCTTGCCGCTCCGGCGAGGAATGGCTGCCACAGCTGGTCAGCAGGAAAACAGTGCCCAGTAGGCGAAGAAGCAGAAAACCGGTTTTTTTAAGCATCGCCATACGCAGAAAGGGAAAGCTGGGAAGAAAAAGGTTTGGCACCGGGCCGAAAAATAGGACGTTTTCTGCCGATTAGCAGGGATGCCGTGCACTTTCAGCTTGCCCCACCGAATGGCGGCTATTTGCTGCCGGCCGCCGAACTCGTGCCCGTGGGCATCAGGTATTGCTGGTACCACGCCAGGTACCGGGCGTAGCGGTCCTTCACGTAGCTGGGGGTGGTGATGCCGTGGAACTGTCCGGGGTAAATAACCAGCTGGGTGGGCACGTTCAGGCTTTTGAGTGCCTGGTACATCTGCTCGGTGTTGAGCAAGGGCACGTTGAAGTCTTTTTCGCCGCAGATAAACAACGTGGGGGTCTTGATGCGGTCGGCGTGGAAGAACGGGTACGACACGCGCATGTACACGTCGGAGTTCTTCCAGGGCGTGCCCAATTCGGTTTCGTAGTCGAGGATGTATTGGTCGGTGCCGTAGCCGGCCAGCACGTTGGCGATGCTGGCGCCACTCACGGCGGCTTTGAAGCGCTGGTCGCGGGCGATGACCTGGTCGGTCAGGATGCCACCGTAGCTCCAGCCGCCCACGCCCAGGCGCTCGGGGTCGGCCAGGCCTTGGGCCACGGCGTAGTCCATCACGGCCAGCACGTCGTCGGTGTCCTTGTTGCCCCAATCGGCATAAATAGCCTTGCTGTACGCCAGGCCCCGGCCCGAGCTGCCGCGGGGGTTGGCCGCCACCACGGCAAAGCCATTGGCGGCAAAGTACTGCCACTCAAATGAGAACCCGTAGCTAAACTGCCCCACCGGCCCGCCGTGAATACGCAGCAGCGTGGGATACTTGCGGCCGGCCTGGTAGCCCACGGGCTTCACCAAAAAGCCGCTCACCATCGTGCCGTCCTTGCTTTTGGCTTGAATGGCCTCCACCGCGCCCAAGGAAACGCCCTTGAGCCAGGTATCGTTTTGCTTAGACAACGGCTTGGGAACCCCTTTTTTGTCCAGTCCGAACACCTCGGCGGGCTGCTGGGGCTGGCTGCTGAGCACCACCACCTGCCCGTTGCGGGCCAGGTCGAAGTCATGTACCTCGCGGGCGCCCCCCAGCACCACTTGCGTGGTGCCCCCCGCCGCCGGTACCCGGGCCAGCGACGTGGCGCGGTCGTCTTCGAGTAGGAAGTACAGGCTTTGGCCATCGGGTGCCCACTGGGGCTTGGTCGTGTTGCGGTCGCGGCCGGCCGTGAGGGCCCGCACGGCGCCGCTGGCCACGTCCACCACCATTAGCTGGTGCAGGGCGTACACGAGCTGCTCGCGCGGGCCGCCCTGCACAAAGGCGATGCGGCGCCCGTCGGGGCTCCACGCGGGCCGGCTGCCGTAGCTCGGCGCGCATTCGGGCACCTCGGTGGTGAGCAGTGGCCGGGCCGTGGCGCCGGCCTTCGCATCGATGAGGTAGAGGTCGAAGTTGTCGTGGCGGTCGGGGTCGGGGCCGCGTTTGCTGGAAAACACCAGCTGCTGGCCGTTGGGGCTCCAGGCGGGCAGGTATTCGTCGTACGCGCCGGGCGTCAGGTTGATGAGCTTGCGCGAGGCCACGTCAAATACGTAGAGGTGCTGGCGCTGCTTGTTCAGGTAGCCGTCGATGTCCTGCTTGAACTGGAAGCGGTCGAGGACGATGGGCGGCGCGGTTTTCTTTTTGGCTTTCTGGGCGGTCGTAAGCGAGTCGGGGTCGGCATCGCGAATAATGAGGGCCAGGCGCTGGCCGTCGGGCGACCACACGTAGTCGGACACGCTGCCTTTGAGCTTGGTCACCTTCTCGGCTTCGCCGCCGGCCCGGTTCAGCAGCCAGAGCTGGGCGTCGGCGCCGTCCTCCTCGCCGCGGCTCGACACAAAGCTCAGGTACTTGCCGTCGGGGCTGAAGCGGGGCTTGGCCTCACTGGCCGGAGCGGTGGTCACGCGCAGGTTTTGGGTGCCATCGGTGCGGGCCATCCACACGTCGGCGTCGCGCTTGTCGGTGGCCGAATCGGCGCGCGTCACGGTATAGGCCACCCAGGCCCCATCGGGCGAAAGCTGGGGGTCGGCCACGTCGCGCATTCGGGACAGGTCGCTGAGCTGGAGGGGCCGTTGAGCGGTTTGCGCCTGCAAGGCCGTCAGGGGCAGCACCAGGGCGGCCAATAGGGTAAGGGCTTTATTCATAATACCACGCTTGGAAAACACGCCCGCACCAGACGGGCTTAGTCGTTGTACGAAGCTACGACCGGCGTGCTGGTTGCCCCGCATCCGTCATGCTTACCCGTACCTTTTTGGCAGTTGCGTTGCGACCGATAACCGTGGCTTTCGGAGGCCCGCCCGTGCCTTTTTAGCGTGGCATACCTACCTTGCACCGACGAGTTTACGCCGGGCCATGTGGCCGTCGCGAACAGCTTTTTTCCTGCACGCTCCTTGCGCTCCCTATGAAGTTATTCCGCATGAGCTGGTCAGCCGGCTACCCGTTGAGCCTGCGCATCCTGCTACTGACCTGGCCCGCGCTCGCCGCCGGGCAGGTCCTTCCCCATCAGGTGGGCAAAATCCCCACGGAGCAGGTAGCCCTGGCCTACGAGACCTTCGGGGCCAGTAGTAGCGCATTGCCCCTGCTGGTCGTGAACGGCGGGCCCGGTCTATCCCATGCTTATCTGCTGCCCACCGATGTCTGGAGGCAGCTAGCGCAAAAGCGTCGGGTGATTTTTTATGACCAGCGGGGCACGGGCGCTTCCAAGCCAGTGCAAGCGGGTGCGCCCCAGACCCTGGCGGCGCAGGTAGCCGACCTGGAGGCCGTGCGCAAGGGCTTGAATTTGCCGCAGGTATTGCTGCTGGGGGATTCCTACGGGGGGCTGCTCAGCATTGCCTATGCCAGCGCCTACCCCGAGCACGTAGCCAAGCTCATTCTCTCGGATGCGGCGGGTAGCAATCTCAACACCCTTGTGCACCTTTTTGAGGAGGTATTCCCCGAAACGATGGCTGCCGAGAAGCAGCAGCAACAGCCGTCGGTCGTTACCCAGGAGGCGGCCGAGGCCAGCATGCGCACCCATTTTAACCTGCTCTTTTACTCGCAGGCGCAACGCGACCTGTACTTTAAAAAGCTCGGGCCCATCCACAACGTCGGTCTGGAACCGGCGGTGGGGCAGGCCGTGGGAAATGATGCTGCCAAGGCGGATTTTACCCCGAAGCTGGCCGGCTTCACGTTTCCCACGCTGGTGCTGACGGGGCGCTACGACATGAACGTGGCTCCGCTCACCGCCTGGCGCCTGCAACAGGCGATTCCCGGGGCTAAGATTGTGTTTTTTGAGCAGAGCGGGCATTTTCCCTGGTTTGAGGAGCCTACCAAGTATCGCACGGTGGTGGAACAGTTTCTGGAAGGCCCGCGCTAGCGCATATTCTCAATTTAGTCAGAGGGTGATGGTGCGTAGTTGGATGAACGCGGGGTAGGAATCGGCGGGATTATCGTATCGAGTGGCAACGCGTCGAAACTGCTTGAGGCTGTGAGGTGGTCTAGGTGTATAGTCCCAAGGAGAGATGGTTTGTTTTCCGGGCTGGAATTTCGCACGAATCTATGGGGCAAGTACTCCACGGCAGCGCCCGCACAACAGCGGCAGTACGGCTCGCTATCCAACACAGCCAGGAAAGCCTACCAGGCTTAGCCACGCGCTACCGCATCAACCCGAAAACGGTGGCTAAGTAGCGCAAGCGCCTCGGCGTGCGGGATGCGCGCATGGGACCGGAACCGGTTTCGACGGTGCTCAGCGCCGAGCAGGAAGCCATCGCCGTGGCCTTCCGTCGGCACACGCTCTTGGCCCTGGACGATTGCCTGTACGCGCTGCAGGTCACGATTCCGCACTTGTGGTCTTGGTTAAAAGATTGGTCCAAAAGTCGCATTTACCAGATGTCAAGGCCTGACTATGTACCGGAAAGCCATTTGTAGTGCGTTATCGGTATTCTGATTGCGTAAACCTGTTTCGGGTACCGCTTTTCTCGGGCTAATGGGGGATAATCGGTGGGGCGACTACTGGTATCCGAAAAGGGCCGTTTTCGTGCCCCTTTAGTCGTTTTTCAATCCAACACATGGGCCAAATGCGACTTTTGGACCAAACTTTTAACCAAGGCCAAGCGTGTGTCCTGGGCATCGTGGGCTACCACTTGCCGGCCCGACGCCAGCGTTCGTCCGTACAGGTAGGTGCCCTGGCTCCGGTCCTGGCCGTAGGTGGCGCTGGCCTGCAGGGCCCAGCTGCACGCCCAGCTGCACGCCCAGCGTGGGCACGGGCGAACCCACGCGCCGGGCCGACTCGTCGCGCACGAGTTGGTAGCGCCCCAGGCCGGCGCCCAGGCCCGTTTCCGGTCGGTGCCCGCCCCGCCCGGGTGGGGGCACCGACCGGAAACGGGCGGGCGGGACCGAAACGGTAGCGCACGCCTAACAGCACAGTACCACTCAGCCGCTCCCGCAGCGGCGGCACCGGCCCGGTGGAAGGGTAGAGGGTGCCTGTCCCTGGCCCGAACACGGGCGTGCGGGGCGTCAGCGAGAGGTGGCCGAGCGCATCGGCCGTAAGTTCCAGGTGCCGGTCGAGGGCGTGGCGCAGGCCCGCCCCCGCCGTTAGGCTGACCCCGGTGCGGGTTTGCTCCGACACCTGGCGGGCGAACGTGGGGCCGTTCGTGGTGGTTTCGGCGACTTCGCGCACGGTTTGGTAGCGGGTTTGGAGTCCCGTCGCGCCGGCCAGCGCGTCGGCCTGCTAGCGCCGGGCCGGGTCGCGGCTCAGGGTGTAGCGCAGCAGCAGGGGCACGGCGAAGGCGCGGCGGCGTTACACGTTGGACTCGGTGCGGGAAAGCACCGGCCCGCCGGGGTTGAAGCGGGCCGCGTCATAGGTGCCGTTAAAGCCGAATAAGCCCGACCGCTGGTAAAATACCAGGCCCGTTTGCACGGCCAGGCGGGGCAACACGTGGTGCCCCACGATGAGGGCCGGGCCGTAGCCTTTGTAGGGTGGGGTGCGGTCAGGCTCTTGGTACGAGCCCCAGGCGCCGCCCAGGCCAATAAACCAGCCGGAGAGCGGGTCCCGGTCCGTTTGCTGAGCCCGGCCCGTGAAGGGAAAAGCCAGGGCCAACAAGCTCCCGCTGACAAGGGTGCGTGCATGGGAAATAGGAAAGGATTCGGCCCGCCTACCGGCGCTATTGATTAAACACGGCCCTCGTAAAATTATTGCGTGGCGCGTAGCAGGCAGGTTTGCTTCGCCAAGCGGCCATCACATCCTTCAGCCAAACGGTCTGCTTGATTGAATTGGGGCGCGGGTTTGTGGCCGGCTGTCCCAACGGCACGCGACCCGTGGACCCGGAACATGACCCGCGGACGGGCCCGGGCGTCCACGGCCGCACCCGCACGGGCGGACCCACTCAGGAAAACACGGGGCGAAAGAAGCTGCGCTCGTAGCTGAGGATGCAGCGCGTGTCCTCGGCGAACCGGAAGGCGGCTTGGCACGCCGGGTCCTGGGCGGCCTGCTGCCGGTACTGCTCGTACGCCGCCAAGCTGCCGAAGGTAAAAAGCGCCAGCGCAATATTGTTGGCGCCTTCGCCGGGCAGAAAATACCCGTGGTGCTGGCCGCCGAACCGCTCGACCAGCGGCATCCATAGCTTGCCGTAGTGCTCAAAATCTGCCAATTTGCTCGGGTCGAGCACATAGCGGAGGTATATCGTGACCATCGTTGCTATTCGTGAGGTGAATGCGGTTGCGCCGCCGCACAAAGAAACGGGGTCGCGGGGCTACGGCACAAATCAAATGCAGGGGTTTCATAGGGCGCACGCAGAGCCATGAATCGCTTACCGGTCGTTAGGCGGTGCCTTCGCAGGACCGGGGCTTTTTTGTGCGGGAGCGGGAGCCACCCACTTGCTTACGCGTCGTGACTCACCGGGCTACCGCTGCGGTTTTCGCCGCGCCGACCACAGCCAGAGGCCGCCGGCCAGCAGCGTCAGCGAGGCCCCCACTAGGGCCGCTTGGAGCAGCCCAGGGGTTGTCTGTGCGGGGTTCGCTCGGGCCATGGACGCCTCGGGGAAGGCTTCGCGGTTGGTCACGGCCAAAATCAGGCGTATGGCTTCGGCGGGCTGGTCCCACTGCGGAAAGTGGCCGCAATGCTCAAACCAATAGAGGCGCGCATCCGGGAATTTCTCCAGCGCCAGGGTCGACTGACTGGGTAGGCACACCCGGTCCTGCCGGCCCCAGCCAATGACCAGGGGCCCGGGAATGCTGCCCTTGGGCGCGGGCCGCTGCACTTCGCCGTGCGCCAGTTGATCGAGCAATTCAGCGAAGGCCGGCGAGTGGGCAAAGCTGTGCATCTCGTCGCGGGCCAGCTGCGCGTCCACGGCCCAGGGCCGGGCCGAAAACTGCGGCAGCAGCACGGTGCGCCCCACGGCCGAACCGGCCAGCGCGGGCATTACCGGCTGCAGGGCCGTCACCAGCTTGCCGGACAGGGACACCGAGTGGTAGAAAAGCGGAATCTGCCAGCCCTGCCAGAACCCACCCGGGTCTAGCGAGACCACCGCGCCGAGCACGCCGCCGCGCCGGGCCAGCTCCAGCACCAGCCGGGCGCCCATCGAGCTGCCCACGGCGTCGATGCCGAGCAGGTCGTGTTGGGTGAGAAAGGACGTCACCGCATCGGCCAAGTTGCCGATGGAATGGACGCCGGATAGTTTCGGGGTCTGCCCGTGGCCGGGCAAGTCCACGGCAATGACGTCGCGCTCGGCCGCCAGCGAGTCGAGGAGGGTGTTCCAGGACCGCCAACTGCCGCCGAGGCCGTGAACCAGTAACAGGGGGCGGCCGGTGCCGCGGCGAACGAAGTGCAGGTCCATAACGGAAGAAGGAGAAAGTGTAACCCCTAAACGCAGGGCCGTAAGAAACGGCTCACCTCGTTGGTCCAGTATTTCGGTTCCGCCTCATGTTTGTTCAAACGGTCGGAACAGCAAAAGCGCATGCAGGTGAACTTATTGGCCGCATTTGCACTCACAGATTTTAGGATAAAATTATCAATTTTAGAATTATAGGCGATGTCTTTGGGGCATGGTCATCATTTCCCAGAAGCCACTGCGGGCGTTTTGGGAACAGCACCCCGATGCGAAAGAGGCGCTGAGTGCCTGGTACGCCTTCGTGCAGGAAAGCGACTGGGCCGGCACGCGGACGTGGTGCGGGACTACAACACGGCCGAGTACACCCCGGGACGGGCGCTACGTGTTCAACATCCGAGGCAACCGCCACCTCCTGGTGGTGCGGCTGTACTTCGCCACCCGCACCGTATTCATCCGCTTTGTGGGCACCCACCAGCAATACGACCACATCGACGCCGACACCGTTTGAGCTTTCACCGTTTCTCTCCCATTTTATAAGCTTCTTCCCCATGGACATTCGCTCCCAAGCCGATTACCAACAGGCGCTCGACCAGTTCACGGCCTGGATGGACCACGAACCCGCCGACCTGGCGCCCATGCGGGCGCTGCGCGACGCCATCAGCGCCTACGAAAAGGGGGCAGGAGTATGAACTGCCTGCGCCCCAGACCCTGGTGGGCCGCCTGGAGCTGGAGATGTACCGGCGCAAGCTCAACAAGAAAAATCTGGCCGCCCTGCTCGACATCCCGGCCTCGCGCCTGAGCGACGTGCTGCAGGGTCGGCGCATCAACCTGGACCTGGCCAAGCGGCTCTACAAGCGGCTGGGCATTCCCGCCGACTTCATCCTGGAAGCCGCTTAACGGTTCTGACCGGGCACAGTGCTAGTTCAACAAAAGGAGGAATAAAATTGCCATCATAATCCACCCCTGTACACTCATTGCTTGCGCTGGTCTAGAAATTGTGTACGGTAGTGTCGGAGCAATACCGTGAGTTGTACAGGGCTAATAGCTACCCCCCCCAATATTGAACCGGCGCTCTTCCCTGTCCGAGAGGTAGCAAAGTATCCTCACGCAACTCCTTAAGCTGCGGTGCCGTTACACGTGGTATCACCCAAACGCGCAGCTGCGAACCCGGCTGCCCCCCCCCTTTCAATGAGCGACACTTCCGAAAGTCCGCTGGGCGGCCCGGCCCTGAAATCGGCTCTGGCCGAGTTGCTGGGCACCTTTTTTCTGGCGTTGGTAGCCCTGACCGTGGCGGCCCCGCTCACGCCCTTTGCCGTGGGCCTTACGCTGCTCGTGTTCGTGTACGCGGTCGGCAGCCTGTCGGGCTCGCACCTCAACCCGGCCGTGACGGTGGGCCTGGTGGTGAGCCGGCGCTTTCCGCTGGCGCACGGCGTGCTGTACGTGACCGCGCAGGTGCTGGGGGCCTTTCTGGCCCGCTTCGTGGCCGGGGCCGGGCTGGTGGGCGAGCTGGGCCACAGCTACACGGCGGGTACTGCGGCGGCCGAGTTCGTGGGCTTTGGCATTCTGATGATAACGGTAGCCGCCACCACCGAAAAGCAGGTGGCCAAGGCCGGCAGCGGCATCGCCGTGGGCGGCGCGCTGCTGGCCGGCCTGCTGGTGAGCCACGGGGTGCTGAACCCGGCCGTGGCCCTGGCCATGGGCTTGGGCGCCTCGCCCGCTGTGTGGGCCACGCTGGCCAGCGCCAGCGTATTCAGCCTGCTATTTTCGGTTATCGCGGGCACCGCGCCCGCCGAGGTGCACGATGATGACAAGCCGGCCCCCAAGCCGGCGACCGATAAATAGGGGCTAACCTGCGGCTGTGGGCGAATGGCTATTTTCGCTGGCAAATGGCCGGTGAAACATCGCACGCTTCTTCCGCTTAGGCCGCAGCCGCGACCACGTCATTCACCTGGTCAACTCGTTTCACCAGCGCGGCATCCACTTCAAGGCCCTGGACCTGGGCATCGACACCACCACGCCGGCGGGCAAGTTCATGCTCTCCATCTTCGCCTCGCTGGCCGAGTACGACCGCGAAAGCATCCTGGAAAAGACCAAGGCCGGCCAGCAGTTGGCTGCGGCGCAGGGCAAGCACATCGGCCGGCCCAAAGGCTTGGATGCCGAGAATTTAGCCAAGGTGAAAAAGGCGCTGGAAAAAGGCCTGTCCGTGGCCGAAACCGTGGGCCTAACCGGCATCAGCCTTTCCAGCGTCAAACGCTACCGCAAGCACCTGCTGAGTGCGCTCACGCAACAGCACGATTGACCGGGCAGGCTGGGCATGGTTTTATCCTTGCGCTGCTAGCTAGCAGACCTATTCGCTAGTACCTTTCACCCAGCAAAAAAACTGTTTTCGCCTCTCTTATCTGCAAAGCCTGTGCACAAGTCTTTACTTACGCTTCCCCTTGCTAGCATTGGCCTCTTGACGGCGGTTCCGCCCAGCAGCTGCCCGCCCTCACGGCGCAGGACTACGCCCGGGCCGAGCGCTTCATGGGTTACAACACGCTGCCGCTGGTTGACCGCAGCATGAGCCCACCCACCTGGCTGGCGGGCGACCGGTTCTGGTACCGGGTGCTCACGCCGCAGGGCAGTGAGTTTGTTCTGGTGGACCCGGTTCGCAAGACTAAAACCGCCGTTTTCGACCCGGCCAAGCTGGCGGCGGCCCTGGGCACGGCCAGCGGCAAACGCTACGAGGCGACCCGCCTGCCGTTTCGCACCTTCACCTTCTCGCCCGATGAGAAACAGGTACGCTTCGCGGCCGAGGACAAGAACTGGCAATACGACGCGGCCAGCGGCCAAGTCAGCGCCGACCCGATTCCGGCCCTCAGCCCGAGCGCCGCGGCCAGCGCCCAGAACGAAGTCGAGTCGCCCGATGGTCGGCGGGTGGCCTTTCTGCGCGACTACAACCTGTGGGTGCGCGATACCAAAACCAAGGCCGAAACCGCGCTGACCACCGACGGGATTAAGGATTTTGGCTATGCCACCGACAACGCCGGTTACGCGACCACCGACAAGCCCGTGCTGCGCTGGTCACCCGATTCGCGCAAAATCGCCACCTTCCGGCAGGACCAGCGCCGGGTGGGCGACATGTACCTGGTCACGACCAACGTCGGCCGGCCGACGCTAAAAACCTGGAAGTACCCGCTACCCGGTGACCAGGACGTTATCAGCATCGAACGGGTCATCCTGGAGGTGGACCACCCGAAAGTGGTCCACCTCCAACTGGCGGCCGACCCGCGCCGCAGCTCGGGCTGCTCCAACCTGGCGTGCGAGGGCCGGGGCATGGGCGACGTGGAGTGGAGCCCGGATGCTACCCAATTGGCCTTTGTGTCGAGCTCGCGCGACCGCAAACAGGTAAACTTCCGCGTGGCCGACGCCGCGACCGGCCGCGTGCGGGACGTCTTTTCCGAAACGGTGGCGACCTTTTTTGAATCGGGCCGCGAAGCCATGAACTGGCACTACCTGCCCAAAACCAACGAAGTACTCTGGTGCTCGTCCCGCGACAACTGGGCCCACTTTTACCTCAACGATGCCACCACCGGCCAGCCCAAGCACCGGATTACCACCGGCAAGTGGGCGGTGCGGCAGCTGGTGCACGTGGACGAGAAAGCGCGCCAGCTCTACTTTCTGGCAGGGGGTCGGGAGCCGGGCAATCCTTATTTCACCTACCTGTACCGGATTGGGATGGACGGCAAGCATCTGACCCTGCTCACGCCCGAGGCCGGCCACCACCTGGTCACGTTCGCGCCCTCCGGCCGCTATTTTGTCGACAGCTATTCGCAGCACGACGCGCCGCCCGTAAGCCAGTTGCGCACCCGCGACGGCAAGGTGGTGCTGCCCCTGGAAAAAACCGACATCTCGCGGCTATCCGCCACCGGCTGGAAGCCGCCCACGGCCATCACCGTCAAGGCACAGGACGAGCAATTCAATCTCTACGGCCTGATGTACACGCCCACCAACTTAGATCCGACCAAGAAGTACCCGGTTATCAACTACATCTACCCAGGCCCCCAGACCGGCACCCTATCAGCAAACACGGGAGCCGGCTGGTCGTTTAACGCGGGGCGGGGCGACCACCAGGCGCTGGCCGAACTGGGCTTTGTGGTGGTGCTGATTGAAGGCACTTGCAACCCGTTTCGCTCCAAGGGCTTTCAGGACGCGTGCTATGGCAACATTGCCGAAAATACCCTGTCCGACCAGGTGAGCGGCCTGCGGCAGTTGGCCCGGCGCTACCCTTACCTCGACCTGAACCGGGTGGGCGTGTGGGGGCATTCCGGCGGCGGGTACGCGGCGGCGGCGGCCCTGTTCCGCTACCCGGATTTCTACAAAGTGGGCATCTCCGAATCCGGCGACCACGACGTGCGCAGCTACCAAGATGCTTGGGGCGAGCGCTACATCGGACTGCTCATGCCGCAGGCCGACGGCACCTCCAACTACACCTCGCAGGCCAACGCGCCGTTTGCCAAAAACCTCAAAGGCAAGCTGCTGCTGGCCCATGGCTTAATGGACAACAACGTGCCGCCTGCTAATACGATGCTGGTAGTAGACGCCTTAATCAAAGCGAATAAAACCTTCGACCTGGTGGTGTTTCCCAATGCCCAGCACGCTTACGGCACCGATGCGCCCTACATGACCCGCCGCCGCTGGGACTACTTCGTGCGCAACCTGGCCGGCATGGAGCCGCCACAGGACTACGAGATGATTTCCAAGTCCGACCCGTGCGGTGGAGTGCTGTAAGGACCGAAAATTAACGTGGCGTAGTATTGCTATAACCCGATTGGCACTAACCACTCCATCCCGGGAACCCAGTCAGTGCCTATGAATACACAGTTTTAACCCTGAGTACAACTACCCGAAAAAGCTTAGGGTAATTTTATCCCCCCGCTGCTATAAAAAGGCCAAAACGTAGTAAGAACAAGTCTGAAGGCTGCTAGTCCTGCACTTAAGCGAAACTATCAAGCATTAAATGCTCAAGTCGGTACCGTGATGAGACAAAGAAGCAGAGAAGCAGCATCAGCAGGACAAGCTGTTGGGCAGGCTGCCAGCAAGGCTATGCAAGTAGGATTGGAAAC
Source organism: Hymenobacter siberiensis (assembly GCF_018967845.1). Classification (GTDB taxonomy): domain Bacteria; phylum Bacteroidota; class Bacteroidia; order Cytophagales; family Hymenobacteraceae; genus Hymenobacter; species Hymenobacter siberiensis. Next base: position 19,309 of record NZ_JAHLZZ010000003.1, on the reverse strand, counting down.
AGGCTCCCAAACCGTAGGTAATAAAACAAACGATGCAATAGATAAAGGCAAGCGTTAACACTATGAAGGAAAGCACATCACCAAGTAAACAGCCTAATCTAATTTTAGGCATGTTTGTTCTAATAATAGCTTCTGCATTTCTGATTTATTCGATGCTTCCTTCCTTCTTAATGAAGGTTGATTATCATCAATCAAAGGGAATTGTAAAATCTATCAACGACAACCATCTTGAGTATTCATATTATAACGAATTTGAAGACCAAGAGTACACTGTATCAAGGTATCTTTCGGTACCTCAATATAATAGACTTGTTGCGAGCTATTAATCAAAGATTTAAGCTGAAATTCCACAAGCCCGCACACACTCCCAGCACGTCATTGTACAGGTTCAAATTATGCAAACGTAATCGGTCTTCCAAAATTCGATAACGTTTCAATCCGCCAATGCTATGCTCTACGGTAATTCGTTCACTTGCTTGTTTTGTATTTATTTCTCGTTGTTCATCGGTGAGTTCTTTCCCTTTCGGCTTTTTGATAGGAATAAAAAATTTCCGGCAAATGTAGTCTTTCGCGAAGCCCAAAAACCCCAGGTCCAACCGCACCTTGAACTTTTCAAACCACTCTTTATCAACTGGTAAAATGCTTTTTAGTACACTATAGTCGTGGTGTCTTCCGCCGTAACAACGGCTGATAAAACCAATCCAGCGAATGGTCGTTGAAATAACTATCTCTTTTACGGCGTGCATTTTTTTTTACCGCTATAGTAGTCTTTTTGCATCTCTTTATTTCCTGGTCGTTGCTTGCGTTGCTCCGTTCCATCGACCAATAACGTCTCGTGTTCCTGAAAATAGGCTTCAAATTCGGCCACTGTCGTAAATTCCCGCTTTGGCGCATGCCCGGTTTGCTCCAGCGCTTCTTGGAGCACCGTAATGCCTAATTCCTGGTTGCGTTTCGCGTTGGAACCGTCCATCCCACTGACCAATCCCAACAAATCATACGTCAAGTTTGCTTTGAAGCTGAATAGGGTGAAAAGCAGTAATTCTTCTTCTGTTTTAAGGGCTACTTCATACGGCGCAAAAGCCCCACGTTCAATCATATCTGTTCCATTCAACCGAAAATACGCCTGCTTAAAATGCGCCAAAAGCTGCGCAAAACGCTCCGCCGTGAGTCCCGTGGCAGCACGCCATTTACGCGAAGTAGTGAGGTTTTTTACGGAAAAGTTCATGTTCTAAATGTAAGTACAGTTTGTCGAAAATTCCGCACTTCACTCACTTCGCAACAAGTCTAATGTCTTGTCTAAGGTTAAGACGTTTGAAGTTTTGTACCCTAATCATTTTCCTGAAGATGCAATTATTGTTAACATCGACAAGGAGAAGCCTATTGCATTATTTGTCCTCCTCATTGTTTTCTTGTTTTATGGGCTATTCAAAATATTACAGAGACTGTATGACAGACTAAAGCCCTTAAAGTCAATTGACGCTTCACGCACATGAGTGCTTCCTTTTCGGCCGCTGCCGGGCCCCAGGCATTGGGTTACCTCTACCAGGCCCAATATGCGCTCTACACCTTGCTCACGGCCGATGGTGAAGAATCCGCCCTCATCCTGGAAGGGCTGGACGACGTGGAGCTGCAAAGTGCGACGGCGACTGAGCTCCAGCAGCTCAAGCACCACCTGAACACCAAACGGCAGGCGGTCTTGTCGAACCGTAGCACCGACTGGTGGAAGACGCTCCGGGTCTGGGGCGACTTGTTGCATAAGCAGCAGTGGGACCCGCTGCGCACCCGGCTGGTCCTCATCACGACGGCCACCGCCGCCCCGGGCTCCATCCCCAGCCTGTTGCGGGACGATGCCGCCCGCGACCCCGCCGAAGCCCTGAAGCAGCTGGTTGCGTTGGCGGCCACGGCCCCCAGCCAGGCCCTGGCCGCCCCGGTGCAGGTGTTCAACGCCCTGACGGCCCTTCAGCAAAAGCAGCTCGTGCAGGCCATCGTCGTGCTCGACCCGTCGCCCCCGATGCCGGACCTCGAAGGGGCCATCAAAAAGGCGCGGGGCTACATTGCCTCGGCCGACAAAAAGCATAAGTCCTTTTGCAGAAATAAGCTTCGATAAACCTTACTTATCGGAGCTTAAATGGTAGCTTTGATACTCGCTCAAAAGGGCGTTTCTCCCATTCTTCATGCCGTCACTTACCTCCGTTTATCCTTCCGCCGGCTCCAACCGGCTGATTTTTCGCTTTATGCTCGTGGCCGGAGCGCTGTACTTGGCCTGGTTTTTCGGGTATGAACAGTGGCTGGCCGTTGATGGCCGGCTCGATGCCGTGCTCTGCCACCACATTGCGGCCGCCAGCGTGGGCCTCTTGCGCACCGGGGGCTTCGCAGCGGCCCTCGCCGGCCCGGGATTAAATTTGGTACTGATGAGCGGCGAGCCTTCGGTCATCGTTGGGGCACCCTGTAATGGCTTGGTGCTCTACGCCCTTTTTGGTGGATTTATCCTCGCTTTCCCCGGCTCCTGGCGGCGTAAAGTGTGGTTTATCCCCAGCGGTATGCTGCTCATCTGGGTCCTGAACGTATTGCGGGTGGCCGCATTGGCGGTCAACCACCATTACTCACACGAAACTGTTGCCTTTAACCACCACTTCACTTTCACGTTTGTGGTCTACGGGGTCATTTTTGGGTTGTGGATGTTCTGGGTCCGTCGGTTGGCTGCCTCCACTAGTGACCGCCCGCTTTCTCCCTTGTTGACCGATGCGGCCCATAGTTAAAGACCCTGCGTTTCGTACTTCCAGTACAGTCGCTGCCCGTTGGGCCATCATCGTCCTGCTCATCACTGGCCTGCTGCTGCTGGGCACCTTCGACACCCCCATTCTCAATGGGCTTACCACCGGTTGGCAGCACGTGCTTTCGGTGCTGGGCGGACGAGGCCCAATCGAAGCCCTGCAGCACGGCGTGAATAGTGGCATTACCAAACGTTTCCTGCCCGCGGTGGTCACGTTTGCCGGGCTCACCATTGGCACCGGCTTGCTGTTGCTCCGTGTGTTGCTCCAGCCAACTCCCGCCCAATGGCGGCTGGTGGTACGGCTCTACGCGGGGGCCTTGGCCACCTACGCCATTATCGTCCTGCTAAACAAGGTGACGGGCAATACCGTGTGGGCATACCGCCTGAGCCGGCAGTTATTGGACTTTATTGTCAGCCCGCTGCCCGTCGTCGGGTTGTACCTGCTGTTGCGGGCAACAACCCCGCAGCAGCAGGCAGCAGCGTAGGTATGCATAGCGTCAAATAGATGCTGACAGTGAAAGCAGAGTGCTCGTACGTGGGCTTCGATTTCTAAAGCTGCCATTTAAGCTCCGATAAATCTGCCTTATCGCATCTAGCGTCACGTTTGACCCGCTCTTCATGCGGCCGGGAACGCAGGGCGCTGGGTCACCGCCCGGGCGTTCGACTACCTAGGCGTGGGAAAGTGCGGGGAAAGTTGTTCCTCACGTCGGATAGTGCCCCCTTCCGCCCTGAGTAGCCCAAACTACGGGCATGCTTCCGCGAAAACAGCCGCTTTGATGTGTAAAAGCACGCGAATACGCCGAAAAAACAGGTGTTTCCTGCCCACCGGTGGCATTAACCCTGGTCTTTACCAGGTATTCGCCACTTTCGGAGTGGTCTTTACCAGGTATTCGCCATTTTCGGAGTGGTCTTTACCGCTGTTCAAGGGGGGCATTAACCTCTCCCGCGCCGTGTCTGGGCCGGGCGCCGCAGCGGCGCGTTGCAGCAAGCGGTTGACGGTGGTGGGGTGAAAGCCCCTGCCGCGGCGGGTGCGGTAGCCGGCGGCCGTGAGTTCGGCCGCAATCTGGGGCAGCGAATGCCCTTGGGCGCGTAGCAAGCCGGCCAAGCGGGCCGCCTGGCGGTTGGCTTGGTGCGCCACCGCATTCTGCTGCATGACCGCCCGCCCTTTCGTGCGCGCTGCATCCGTCAAATTAGCTGGGGTGCCCAGTTTCGCACCGCGCGCCTTTTTGGCGGTGAGTGCATCCTTCGTGCGCCGGGAAATGGTTTCGCGCTCGTGCTGGGCGAGCACGGCGAACAACCCCACCGTTAAGGTATTCGCATCGGGCATGTCGCAGCAGACGAAGTCGACGCCCGAGTCACGCAAAGCAAAGACGAACCCCGCATTCCTCGACAACCTATCCAGCTTGGCAATGAGCAGCGTCGCCCCCACCCGGCGGGCCTCGGCGATGGCGGCCAGCAGTTGGGGCCGGTGGTTATTCTTCCCACTCTCGACTTCCACGTATTCGGGCAGCAGCTGGGCGGCGTCGGGCACGAAGGCCCGGACCGCCGCTTGCTGGGCTTCGAGCCCCAACCCCGACGCTCCCTGCTTCTGAGTAGATACTCTATAATAAGGAGTGAAGCGTTTGAGGGGAGTCATCGAAGTCATATTCGCGAGGTGTAAATCCCACGCAAGGTAGCGCCTTTACGTTCTACAAACGAACGTTTATAAGATGTAAAGAGCCCAGGCGGCCCGCCCGGGGACGACGAAGCGCGGGGCACCGCCCGGGAGCGGGGACGACCGGCGAGGAAGGTCGTTTACGTGGTTTTTACCTGGTATTTACCACGCGCCAAATGGTGTTTACCTGGTGTTTACCCGCGTCAAATGGTGTTTACATGGTCTTTACCAGGTAAACACCAGGGTTAATGCCACCAGCAGGCAGAAAAAGCCCGCTGGGAAGCCTCATGGCGCAGTGTTGGGGAACGAAAGAGGCAGAAAACAGGCTTTTTCGTCCGCCATCGCACGTACCACCCGGGTCGAAACCGGCCGTAAGCCCGATCATTGTTCCGACCGTTTGCGCAAACTTCTTTTGTGCGAATTGCCCACTGAGCAGCGGGGCCCCTTTGCATTTGCTGGGCTGATGCCCCTTCGTGAAGCTAAGGCATTATTTGGCCACCGTGGTCGGGGTGGGAGCCGCCTGCTGAATCCAGGCCAGCACGTGCTGCTCGACTTCTTGCAAGGGCACGCCTCCGAGTTCCAAGCACTTGTCGTGGAATGCTTTCACGTCGAAGCGCGGGCCGAAGGCGGCCTGTGCTTTGGCGCGCAGGTTCCAGAAGAAGACTTCGCCGACGCCGTAAGTCGTCATTTGCCCTGGCATCACGGCGATGCGGTCCACGTAGTCCTCCGCCTGTTGGCGCGACATGCTGGGCTGCTTGTCCAGCGTGTAGTCAATGGCTTGCGCCCGCGTCCAGCCCTTGAGATGAACGCCGGGGTCGACGACCATGCCCGTGGGCAGCCCGGCGTACATGCTTAAGCGGTTTTTATCCGAGCTGTACAGGCCCATTTCGTCCGCCACCGTTTCGGTATAACGGGCCCACCCTTCGCCAAAGCCGCTGTTGAAGACGTACTTGGCCAGCGGGTGGGTGGCGACTCGTTCGCGGGCAACGCCGACTTGCAGGTGGTGGCCGGGATAGGCTTCGTGAAACGCGATTCTTTCCGCCGAGCCGCGGTCTTGTTGGGCAAACCCGTGCGTTTGGATGTAGTAGGTGGCCGGCTGTTTTCCATCGTCGGAGGCGGGGGTGTAATGCGAGAAGCCCGCTTTCTGGTAGTCCGGCATGGGCGTGATGACCACTGCGGCCGTGGGCTGGAGGTGGAAGTAGGTGCCGGCCTTTTGCCGGGCCCGCTCCACCGCCGCGTTCGAAAGGGCAAGCAGCTCGGCGCGGGAGGCGAACCGGTTGGTGGTGTCCTGACGCATCAGGGCCCGCAGGCGGGGCAGGTCGGCGGTGCCGTACACCTTTTGCCCCAATTCCTGCATCTTGGCCTCGCGTTGCGCCACGGCCTGCACCCCGTCCTGGTAGACCGCCTCGGGGCTTCTTTTCAAGGTCGTGTAGCTGCGCAGCAGGGCTTGGTAGCAGGCGGCCCCGTTGGGCAGCGCGGCTACCGTAAGCGGCTCGCGGGCTTTGGCCAAGTATTCGGTCGCCAGAAACCGTTTGTAGGCCCGCATCTGCGGGTAAATCTCGGTTTCGATGAGCCGCTGCAGCGCCTGGTCGAAAGCTTTGGTGGAATCACGCCGAGCGGGGGCGTAGAACACGGACTGGGCTGCGGGTTGTGCTTCCAGGGCGTCGAGTTGGGCGATAACCAGGCGCACGTTCTGCCGGGGGGCCGTGTAGCCGGTGCGCAGGCCTTCCTTTAGGTTGTCGAGGTCGCGCTGAATGTAGCGGGGAATCTGGGCCCACCGTGCCAACGTACTGGCCCGGTGCGGGGCCGTGCCCACGGGCTGTATGTTCGCCAGGTCGCTCAAGCTGACTTGCCAACCGGTCATCTGGCTCACCCCCCACAACTCCTGATGACAGACGGCACAGTCCAAGGCCCCTTCCAAGCGCTCGTAGAGCATGGCGTAGGTGCCCGCGTCCACGGCGCTCAACCCGCGCTTGTTTACCGCTTTTAACCGCTGGAGGAGCGCCGTTTGGGTCTGCCGCCAGCGCTGCGCCCCGGCGGCGGAGTTATCGGACAACCCTGCGTTGTCGGCGGTGGCAATGCCGTATCGGGTTCCGGCTTCGGGATAGGCCGCGAAGTACTGGGTCAAGTAGTCGTCGGCAATGGCGGCGACCGGAGACGGCACGGGAGACTGCGCTGCGGCGGAGAAGGAAAATGCCAGGGCGAGGCCAAGTATCAAGGCGTAGGAGTGTTTCATGGGCAACGTCTGAAAATGAGTCGATAGCGGGCCATGAAGGTAAGCATCTGCAAGACTTTACCAAGAAGCAATTGCTTGTTTCGCACGGAACTAGCGGCGGGCCGACGATAAAGATTCGTGCCAATCAAACAAAGGATAATGGATAGCGAAAACCTCCGTTCGGTGAACACTCAGCATCTGGCCGGCACCAGTTGCCAGCAGGCCGCTGCCGGGCCGGGGAAGTTTACGAAACTCGTCTACGACTGAAAGTTTAGGTAACGTGCCGAAGGGATGAGTTTCGTAAACTTTGTTGGAGCACGGTGTAAGCGCCGTTCAGGGGAAATAAAACTTCCCTCAGGCTGCAGCCTGCTTATCGTTCTTCGACAGCAAAGAAAAAAACAAGCTTAGCTCATGGTCGCGCAGATGGGCCAGCCACCGCTCGGCCGCTTCCACACTATACATCTTCGATCAGGTTGAACGCATTTAAACTGGGGCCATTTTAGCCAATACAGCCCTCAGGTACTCATCGTCCCATCCGGCCATTTTTCGTCGATTCTTGGTGCTATTGGCATCCTGAACTTGGTGCAGTGCCAGGGCCATCTTGCGGGCGGTGGCCAGGTTCAGCGGCCCGTTATCGAGGCGGGTGCGTTGCCGGTCCTCGCGAAAGACCACATCGAGTTTCCAATGCAACCGGTTCTCAATTCGCCAGTGCTGGCGCAGTACTTAGAGCCTGCAATTCAATGCTGAGCGAATCGACACGCTGCTGCCACGCTTTTGCCTTGGCTTGGAATATGTCATGTTGAGCAGTGGCACCATGGTAGCCTTGCATCAACTTGTTAGGATTGATGTATGCGATAGCTGGCGCATTATTACAGGAGGCTAATATGACCAAACTAGCTATAAGTCCACTGATTTTAAGTTTATTCATAAAAAGTGTCTAAAGTTCTTTTATTTCAACATTGTCTATGAAGTAGTTACACCCATTTCCTTTTGGATTAGGAGCATTCTTCAACAACTTTTTGTAATCTGAAAATTTAAGCCCTCCCTTAAAGAGGCCAATTGTAATAAACCGCTCTCCTCCTTTTGCAGTAAATTCTGTGCTAACTTGATTCCACCTTATAGTGTCGCGCATTGCCGCGCCTCCAGTTAGCTTAAATGCATTGTCAGCTTTTAAGGAGGCAGTATAGCTGCACTCCTGTTTCAGGCGCCTTGTGGAGATGTCAACGAAAAGATTACCAATACTAAAAGCTGAACCTTCTCCTAGGGAGAGGTTGCAAGAAAATTTATACTTGTGGTTCTGCATAAGAGCATTGTGCAAAATTAAGCGCATATATCCACGAGAACGGAATGTGGTTCTGTCACCCCCTTCCTTGTTATATACAAGTCGAGCATCGTCTATCACATGAAGTGCAGCGTAGGCATTTCCTTCAAATGGATATTGAAAGCCATATGCGTTATACGGCATCGCCTCATTACAACTGGACATGATAAATACTTTGCTCGCAGGGGTTTGCTCCCAGCCAGCACAAAAACTCAAATTCTGTTTTTCATTACAAGGCAAACAATTTTCAAAGCCTTCTGTGAAAAAAAGCTTTTTTTGTTGCCCTAATGATAAAAAACTTAAAAACAAAAAAGGAACGATTGCATATTTATTCATATTCATCAACGCTTTCTAAAGCCCATGGCCATTAATTGTTTTACTACTGCTCCATTCGCTCTTTTTACTGCTATCTGCACAGTTACTCTCGACAGACCAGATATTGAAGCTGTTTAGAAAGTCGGCTTTTGATTAATTTTTCGCAAAAAGATGACGACGAAGGCGAGCCAGTGCCAGGCCAGCCAATTGCCGACGCTGGTTTCGTAGCGCACGAGCAAGGTTTTAAAGCCGTCGAGCCAGGCGTTGGCGTGTTCGACCACGACGCGGCGGCGGTAGAGTTCGGGGTCGAAAAAGGTGTCGTCGTCGGTCTGCCAGTCGGCGGCGCGGCGGTTGCGGGGAATGTTGGCCTCGATATCGCGCCGGGCGCATTCCTGACGAAAGCCTTGGGTGTCAAAGGCTTTGTCGGCGTTCAGAAACAGCCCGGCGACGGGAATATTAGCCGCTTCGAGCGAGGCGCAGATTTCCCCGAACAAGGCGTTGAGCTGGTGGGTGTCGTGGTGGTTGCCCGCCTGCGGGCTGGCGCAGGCCAGCGGTTGTCCCCGGTTATCGGCCAAGAAGAGGGCTGTGGTGGTACGGGCTTTCTTGCGGCCCTGATAGCCGACGGCCTCCCCGCCGTTCTTGGCGGGCGTGTGGCTGCCGTCGAGTTGGACGCTGGAACAGTCGAGATGGCCCCCGTTTTCGCGCAACATTTTGAGCCAGACCCCTTGCCAGGACCCGTCCTTGCGCCACGCATTAAAGCGGGCGTACACGCCCTGCCAGGTCAGCGATGCGCCCGTAAAAAACTGTTTAACAGGCAATAATCGCCATTGACAGCCGCTTTTGAGTTTGTAGAGAATGGCTTCCACCAACTCGGCCGGCTCCACGACCGAGGGGCGGCCATGGGCGGAGAAGGTGAGCGCGGGCAGAATCCATTGGCGAATCATATCTTTGGACAGGACTTCCATTAAAATGCGAAAAAAGGAGTGTTACACCTCAAATTTCGCGCTTTTTTGGGAGTCCTTTGACTTTCTAAACAGCTTCATTATCGTATTTCCACGCCCATCGAGTATTGGCCTTGGTTAAAAGTTTGGTCCAAAAGTCGCATTTGGCAGTTAGCAGACTCTCCTTGTGTACCGGAAAGCCATCAGAAGCGCCTAAACGGCACTTTGATTGGGTAAACCTGTTCCGGGTACCGCCTTTTAGCCAACTTAGGGATTGAGCTAACGATAAGCTAGCTGGTACCCGAAAAGGGCCGTTTTAGTGCCTATTTGCCCGATTTCGAAGCTCGCTCATGGGTCAAATGCGACTTTTGGACCAAACTTTTAACCAAGGCCAATAGTACAGCGTGATTTGTACTCAAAGGCGTTGCCCGCTCTTCTACCCGGCCCCTCCCTATTCTCAAATAAATCGACCGAGGCTGTTGCAGAAGTGCCGATAATAGTTCGAAATAGGCGTGCGCCGGTACACGTAAAGGTGCTAAATGCCTGTTCAAGCGCACGGCGGGCCTACTCCAATCTCCGTAACGCCTGTCTGCTGGCTCAAATCGGACTTCTGAAAGGGGTTCTTCTTCCTAAAGGGCTTAGCGTGTAAAACCGTCCTTTAGGAAGAAGAACCCCTACCTCATCTCCTAAAACGAGCGTTGAGCGGGACGCTTGCTATGTAGATTGACAAACAACCACTTGGGTGCAACTCAAATTGTCGCTATGCCTGCCTGAGTGGGTTGCACCCGCGGCTTTCGTTGGCCAGCCGCAGTACTTCGGCGCGGAAAGCCGCGTAATAATGTGGCCGTTTAGTGGGAGGGGCTTTTTCCATGAGTTTGGGAAGTTACCACCTAACTCTCTCTTATTTTACCCAACCCGCTCACTTTGCCTGAGAAGCATTAATAGTCTGAGTTGGGGCTATTCTTATATGAGTTATGAACCAGCAAAATCAAATAGCCGAAGACAACTGCGCCCACGATCAAAGCGTTGTTAACGACGCCTTCTACCGAAAATGAAAGCTTTATTAAAATAGTGGAAACAACGAATCCCGAGTTTCGGATAATTTTTTGAAAGCTGTTTGAATAAAACAGTGAGAACAATAGGAGTATCACATCAATTATAATTAAAAGAATAAAGAAATCCTCGAAAAATATATTATTAATGTTTTTGAAAGTGGTAAAGTCATCCCAGTGGCTTTGCTGGCTGGCTATAATCCAATTAATGAACGAGTACAGTGCAAGCACTATCACAACAGGAATCAAAACCTTAGCGATGGTTTTTTTCAGTTCTATGAACTTGTTTATTTTAGAACTTTCGTCAAGCGTTCTGGCAGCATCCTCGCCCGTTTGTTTATCTAATTTTTTATAGAATTGCTGAATTAAAAAAAACAGAACCAGTGCAGTTACTAAGTCGTAAGTAAACTGCTGGTCATTTTGCAATTTAAACCAATTGGAAGACATTTCCATATGGCCGATATCTTTAAAAATTCTTCTAATTACGATCAGCGTTATGATTTCGTATTGTTTGCCAATATAATTTGAGATTGATAATGGTAGATAAAAGACCAGTAAGAATACTTCATAAACCAGAATAAAAGAGAAGGGCGTATATACAGCAGATATGGGGTTTTTTGTTAAATTCGAGTTGATATGAATAATGTGCTGACTTACCAAAAAAATAACGAGTAAGTGCAACACAAAACTAATGATTGCGATACATATAATGATTCGCTCCGTTTGTTCTTTAAAATGTTCGGATAAGAAGTTGTCAAATATTTTTTTCATGTATTAAGAGACAGAGAAGCTGTTTAGAAAGTTAGAATGGGGTGTAATTCAAAACTACGCGCTGCCCTTTTCATGATTCATCGGCCCTTGCCTCTGGGCTCCACTAAGGGCATCAGACATCAGTCCGAACTTCTGCTTAGCGGTGGCAGCGCGTAGTTTTGAATTACACCCTTTAGAAAGTCAAAGGACTCCCAAAAAAGCGCGGAATTTCAGGTGTAACACTCCCTTTTTCGCATTTTAATGGAAGTCTTCTCCAAAGATATGATTCGCCAATGGATTCTGCCCGCGCTCCCGTTCTCCGCCCACGGCCGCCCCTCGGTCGTGGAGCCGGTTGAGCTGGTAGAAGTCATTCTCTACAAGCTCAAAAGTGGCTGTCAGTGGCGCTTATTGCCTGTCAAACAGTTTTTTACGGGCGCATCCCTGATCTGGCAGGGCGTGTACGCCCGCTTTAATGCCTGGCGCAAGGACGGGTCCTGGCAAGGGGTCTGGCTCAAAATGTTGCGCGAAAACGGGGGCCATCTCGACTGTTCCAGCGTCCAGTTGGACGGCCGCCACACGCCCGCCAAGAACGGCGGGGAAGCCGTCGGCTACCAGGGCCGCAAGAAAGCCCGCACCACCACGACCCTGTTCCTCTCCGACAACCGGGGCCAGCCCTTGGCCTGCGCCAGCCCGCAGGCGGGCAACCACCACGACACCCACCTGCTCAACGCTTTGTTCGGGGAAATCTGCGCCGCGCTCGAAGCGGCTAATATTCCCGTCGCCGGGCTGTTTCTGAACGCCGACAAAGCCTTTGACACCAAGGTCTTTCGCTAGGAATGCGCCCGGCGCGACATCGAGGCCAACATCCCCCGCAACCGCCGCGCCGCCGACTGGCAGACCGACGACGACACCCTCTTCGACCCCGAGCTCTATCGCCACCGCGTCGTGGTCGAACACGCCAACGCCTGGCTCGACGGCTTCAAAACCTTACTCGTGCGCTACGAAACCAGCGTCAGCAACTGGCTGGCCTGGCACTGGCTCGCCTTCGTTGTTATCTTTTTGCGAAAAATCAACCGAAAACCGACTTCCTAAACAGCTTCAGAGAGTAAATTCAACGGAGTTGTTTAGAAAGTCACAAAAGGTGCTCAAACGGTCATGCTTCGCTGCGCTCTGCATGACCGTCCGGGGACTTTCTAAACAGCTTCAACGTTAAGTTATCGAGTATGTCGATGTTGAATTTCGTAAAAAGAAGGATATCAGTGAACTACTCCTAGAGCGTGAGGACAATCAAAGATTTATCTATTTACCTAAGCCAATCTAGCGTAGCACCAATATGCCAAAAGGCGAGGAAGGAAACGGCGGTTTTTTCGTAGCGGGTGGCTAGGCGGCGGTATTGCTTGAGGCGGCCAAAAAAGCGCTCGACTTTGTTGCGGTCGCGGTAGGTTTCTTCGTCCATTGCCAAGGGTTCTACCCGGTTAGGATGGCTGGGAATGACGGCTTCGATGCCCTTTTCGGTGCAATAGGCGCGGGTCGCGTCGCTGTCGTAAGCCGTGTCGGCCAGCACTTTGCCCGGCTGCAGGTCCGCCAGCAAGGGCAGCGCCTGCGGGCTGTCGCCCGCCTGGCCTTCGGTCGCAATCAGCCGCACGGCGTTGCCCAGCGACTCCACGCAGGCGTGAATTTTGGTGCCGATGCCCCCGCGGCTGCGTCCGAGGCACTCGGTGGCGGCGGTACTTTTTTTTGGCCTGCTGAATGCTGGTGCGCCCGCACGACGGTCGAATCGAGCATGACCCAGTCCAGTTCGGGGGCTTGCAGGGCCTGGAAGGCCCGCTCCCAAACCCCTTTGGTCGCCATACGCCGGAAGCGCTTGCACACGGTGTTGAATTTGCCGAAGCGTTCGGGTAGGTCGGCCCACGGGCAGCCGGTGCGCATTATCCACACGACCGCGTTGAAAAACAAGCGGTTGTCTTTGCCCGTTACCCCGCAATCAGTGGCTTTGCCCGACAAAAGGGGGCTCACCGCCAGCCATTGAGCATCGCTAATCTCATGTCTTCGCATAAATAATTTCTTCGTTATAAACGATTGCCAAAGCAAAGGTAATTGTCCTCACGCTCTAGCCTAAAGGCGTGGGGGCTTCTCCATCAAGTGCGGAGAACTTTCCCTGCTTTATCGGCCTAGCTAATGTCAGTGTCTCCACAGACACAACTCCTCGTTCCGAGGGTGATTCATTCTCAACCAACGCCATCTGCTTGATGTTGGTGGCGGCGTTACGGTTGAGGTGGTCTAGTTAAGCAGGAGAGAATTGGGTGATGTTATTAAGTTGTTGTTGTTGAAATTGATAAGGTTTCTGATAGCCGATGCTGGAGTGGCGCCGCTCGTGGTTGTAATAGTGGTCTCAGTTAAAAGTTTGGTACAAAGGTTAAGCGAGTTGCCCCCAAACAGAGCAGCTCCAGGTCAAAATCCTGCACACAGAGGTTATTAAGCCTGTTTGCTCAGTGAAACGTCCCTATAACTGTACAACTCGGCTGAGTACTTATCATCCGGCGAATCGGGCGGAAAACAGGTCTATTTGGTACAGATGACTTGTTCAGTAATCAAAGTACAGTTAACCCGACAAGCGCGACGATAAAGCGGTACTCTGACTCTGAAAACGGTTGTCTGATAATTATAAGGTCTTGTTTTTCAAATGGTAGTGCCTTGTTAATCTTCTAGCAGCGTGACTGCTGACAAGTTCACCGATTAACATTTGGACCAAACTTTTAACTAAGGCCAATGGTACGCTTTACCTCGTCCCGACATCACGCCCTGGCATCGTTTTCACGTCGCCTGCAAGCGGGCCGCTCCGCTCCGCTTACCGCCAGCTGCTGCCCGCAGACAGCTGATGCCGTAAACAAAAGTGCCCCCATCCTTTGGATGGGGGCACTGCATGCCCCTCCGGGTGGGTCTCCAACGGGAATCGCGCCGGTTACTCCACCGTCAGGCGCAACGCCTTGTTGCCGGTGCGCACCACGTACACGCCCGTGGCTATGCCGGTGGGCAGGGGCAGGGTGGCCGTGCCCGTGGCATCGGCGGTGGCCGAAGCCACGACGCGGCCCACGGCATCGAACACCTGCACCAGCGTGCCGGGCTGCGTGCCGGTGAGCATGGTGCGGGCCGTGGCGGGGTTCGGGTACAGGACCAGGCCCGCAGCGGCCTCGCTCAGGCGCACGCTGTGCACGGGCGAGTAGCTGAAGCTGCCGTCCTGGTCCACCTGCTTGAGGCGGTAGTAGAGCGTGGCAATACCGGCCGGCAGTTGGGCATCGGTCAGGGCGTATTCGCGGGGGGTGGTGCTGGTGCCGGCGGCGGCCACCTTGCCCAAGAGGTCAAAGGCGGTGCCGTCGCCGCTGCGCTCTACGTCAAATCGGGCCGTGTTTTTCTCCGAAGCGGTGCGCCACTGCAGCCGCACGGCGTGGGTCAGGGCCGTGGCCGTGAAGTCGGTCAGTTCGACGGGCAGCGGGTTGGCCGCGTTGCCGAGCGTCCAGACGGAGAAGTCGGCGATGCCCGTCTTGGTCATAACGTTGGCACCGGCCGTGGTGCCGCGCTGCGGAATCCAGGGCGTGCCGCCGCTCACCGACTTGAACAAGGCCAAATTGGCGGTGGGGATGCCGTTGCGCTCGTGGTCGAAGTAAGCAAAGTCCATCGTCACGTTCAGGCCCGTGTTGGTCGTGGGCTGAATGTCGAAGCTACGTAGGATGCTCTGGCTGGTGCCGGCCCCGGCGATGGCCGTGCCGGTGGTGCGCGTCACCAACGTAGCGCCGGGAGCCGTGCTGCCGACGGCCGGCGTCAGGGTCAGGCCCAGTCCAGCGAAGGGCTCGGCGGCACCGGGCACCAGCGTGCGGTTCACCACCGTTTTGCCCAGCACGTAGCTGGTCTCGCTCTCGCTCAGGCTGGCCGCACCCCCCAGGTTCACCTGGTAGCTGCTGGTGGTGGTCAGCGTGCCGCTGCTCAGCGTCAGGCCCGCGTTGATGGTCAGGCTCTGGGCCAGCTGCACGGTGCCGCTGGGCTTATTCACCACCATGGTGTTGAAGCCGCCGCCGTTGCTCAGCGTCTGGGTAGCGGTGCTGCCCACGAACTGCACGGGGCCCGAGAAGGTGGCCGTGCCGTTGTTGGCCAGGTTGCCGCTCACCTGCAGCGCGGTGCCGCCGTTGGCGGTGAAGCTGCCGCCGGCATTGATGGTCAGGTCCTTCGTGGCCAGCGTGCCGGTGGTCAGGATGGGGTAGCGGGGCTGGCCAGTGGGCACCACCACGTTGGTGGCAGCATCGGGCACCTGGCCATAGCTCCAGTTCTGGCAGGCCAGCGGGGTGGTACTCAGGCTGCCGTTCCAGGTGGTGGTGGGCGTGGCGGGCACGGTCACCGTCACCGTGGCCGAAGCCGTGGCGATATTGCCGCCGTTGTCGGTTACGGTCAGGGTTACCGCGTTGGCACCCAGGTTGGCGCAGCTGAAGCTGCTGGGCGACACGCTCAGGCTGCCGGCCAGAGCCGGGCCGCAGTTGGCGGTGCTGCCATTGTTCACGGCCGTGGCCGCAACGGTGGCGTTGCCGTTCACGTCCAGCGTCACGCTGGCGTTCTGGGCGATGGCCACCGGCGGAGCGCAGGTCGCCACCGTGGTGACGTTGGAATAGTCGCCCTGGCCAGTCACCGAGGTTTTATCGGCCCGTACGCGGTAGTAGTAGGTGGTGCTGGCGGCCAGGCCGGTCACGGCTTTGCTGAGCGTGGGGGCAGCCACTGTGAAGGGTGAGCCCGGCGCGGCCGAGGAGAAGTTCACCGCCGTCGACACGTCGAGCAGGTAGTTGGTCACGGTACCGAGGGCCGGGGCCGTCCAGTTGGCCGTGAAGGTGGTATTGGCGATGGCTGTGGCGGCCGTGGCCGTGGGCACCACCAGCGCGTAGCTCTCCACGTAGTTCGACGTGGTGCCGGTGAGGGCGAAGTTGGTGAGCGTGCCGGCGTAAGCGTTGCTGCTCTGGTCGTAGAGGGTGGTCTGGCCTGCGTTGTTGCCGCCCGCCGTGCCCTGGTCAAAGTTCAGGTAGAACTTCAGGCTGCCCGGCACGGCCGAGGCGGTGCTCACCATGTCGGCCTGAATGTTGGCCGGGGTCAGCGCCGCGGTGTAGATGCGCACCTCATCGAGGCGGCCGGTGAGCAGGTTGCCGTAGATCAGCGACTTACCCAGCGTGAGGTTGGCCGAGGCGCTGATGCTGCCGGCGGTGGTGGTGCTGATTTCCAGCGCGCCGTTCACGAACAGCTTCATGGTGCTGCCGTTCCACACGGCCGCCACGTGCGCCCAGCGGTTGGCAGGCAGGGCGGTGGTGCTGGCATCGATGCGCTGCCAGGTGGGGCTGCTGGTGCCGCTGCTCCACACTTCGCTGTGCAGGGTGTTGCCGTTGATATAAAAGTTGTAGTCGCCGTCCTTGCGGATAATCGAATGCGCGCCCGTGCTGCCGTCGTAGTACACCCAGGCTTCGAGCGTGAAGCTGCCGGGGCCCAGGTTGTTCACGGCCGGGGTGCTGCCGAAGGGCACGAAGTCGTCCACGCCGTCAAAGGCCAGGGCGTTGCCGGGCGGCGTGGCCGCGACAGTGGTGAAGGTGGCGGTGCTGGCCGTGCCGCCGGCCGTAGTCACGCTGGTGGTGCCGCTGGCCCCGGCCGTGGTCGGCACCTGGAAGGTGAGGCTGGTGGCGGTGTTGCTCACGAAGCTGGCCGCCGTGGCCGACGCGCCGTTCACGCTCACGCTGGTCACGCTGCCCAGGTTGGTGCCTGTCACGGTCACGGCTTCGCCGCGCACCCCGGGCGTGGGGCTGATGCTGGTGATAGCCGGGGCCTGCGCCTGGTTCAAGCGCACGCTCACCGTGTTACCTTTGAAGTCGGCCGTGAGCAGGTCCAGGTCGCCGTCGCCGTCCATGTCCCCCACCGCCACGCTGCGAGGACCGCTGCCCACGGCGGGGTTGGGGTTGGGGTTGGTGGCAGGGGCCGTGAAGTTGCCCGTCCCGTCGTTGAGCCGCACGCTCACCGTGTTGCTGCCCTGGTTGGCCGTGAGTAGGTCCAGGTCGCCGTCGCCGTCCACGTCCCCCACCGCCACGCTGATAGGATTGGTGCCCACGGCGGGGTCGGCGTTGGTGGCCGGGGCCGTGAAGTTGCCCGTCCCGTCGTTGAGCCGCACGCTCACCGTGGCGTCGCCGGTGTTGGCCGTGAGCAGGTCCAGGTCGCCGTCGCCGTCCACGTCGCCCACCGCCACGTTGATAGGACTGCTGCCCACGGCGGGGTTGGGGTTGGTGGTCGGGGCCGTGAAGTTGCCCGTCCCGTCGTTGAGCCGCACGCTCACCGTGTTATTGTTGAGGTTGGCCGTGAGCAGGTCCAGGTCGCCGTCGCCGTCCATGTCCCCCACCGCCACGCTGACAGGATTGGCGCCCACGGCGGGGTTGGGGTTGGTGGCCGGGGCCGTGAAGTTGCCCGTCCCGTCGTTGAGCCGCACGCTAACCGTGCCGCTGAGGTTGGCCGTGAGCAGGTCCAGGTCGCCGTCGCCGTCCACATCCCCTACCGCCACGCTGTAAGGCTCGGTGCCCACGGCGGGGTTGGGGTTGGTGGCCGGGGCCGTGAAGTTGCCCGTCCCGTCGTTGAGCCGCACGCTAACCGTGTTGCTGCCCTGGTTGGCCGTGAGCAGGTCCAGGTCGCCGTCGCCGTCCACGTCGCCCACCGCCACGCTGGTAGGAAATTTGCCCACGGCGGGGTTGGGGTTGGTGGTCGGGGCCGTGAAGTTGCCCGTCCCGTCGTTGAGCCGCACGCTAACCGTGTTGTCAAATTGGTTGGCCGTGAGCAGGTCCAGGTCGCCGTCGCCGTCCACGTCCCCCACCGCCACGCTGCGAGGCTCGGTGCCCACGGCGGGGTTGGGGTTGGTGGCCGGGGCCATGAAGTAGCCTGTCCCGGTGCCGCCGGTGGCGGTGGTGAACTGGTACACTTGCTTGACGGCCGCCACGCCGCCCGTGCTGCGCACGCTGGCCGGCACGGTCACGAACAGCGTTTCGCCTGGTTTGAAGCCCGCTACTTGCGAGCCCGTGGCTGGCACGGTGGGCGTGAGCGTGGCCGTGGCCCCGCTGGTGTTGGCCGTGGCCGTGCGCCGCCCCCGGTACTGCTGCGAAAACACCCGGATGTTGCCCGACGTCGCCGCATCGAGCGCCGCCGAGAACGTCACGCCCACCGGCGTGGCCAGCGCCGCCGCCCGCGCGTTGCGGGCTGGGCTGGTGCTGCTAATGGTGAAAGGCACCGTGAAACTCGTGATGCTGGCCGCACTCGTGCCGCCGGCCGTGGTCACGGTCAGCGGGCCGGTAATGGCCCCGGCGGGCACCACCACGCCGGTGATGCTCGTGCCGCTTACCACCGTAAAGCCCGTCGTCACCACGTTGCCGCTCGTGCCGCTGAAGGTGATGGCCGTGGCCCCCGTCAGGCCGGTGCCCGTCAGACTAATCGTTGTGCCCGCCGGCCCGCTGCCGGGCGTGAAGCTGGTAATAGCGGGCACCGGTGCCCGGTTCAAGCGCACGCTCACCGTGTTATCGTTGCGGTTGGTCGTGAGCAGGTCCAGGTCGCCGTCGCCGTCCACGTCGCCCACCGCCACGCTGCTAGGACTGCTGCCCACGGCGGGGTTGGGGTTGGTGGCTGGGGCCGTGAAGTTGCCCGTCCCGTCGTTGAGCCGCACGCTCACCGTGTTGCTGCCCTGGTTGGCCGTGAGTAGGTCCAGGTCGCCGTCGCCGTCCACGTCCCCCACCGCCACGCTGATAGGATTGGTGCCCACGGCGGGGTCGGGGTTGGTGGCCGGGGCCGTGAAGTTGCCCGTCCCGTCGTTGAGCCGCACGCTCACCGTGTTATTGTTGAGGTTGGCCGTGAGCAGGTCCAGGTCGCCGTCGCCGTCCACGTCCCCCACCGCCACGCTGACAGGATTGGCGCCCACGGCGGGGTTGGGGTTGGTGGCCGGGGCCGTGAAGTTGCCCGTCCCGTCGTTGAGCCGCACGCTAACCGTGCTGCTGCCGTAGTTGGCCGTGAGCAGGTCCAGGTCGCCGTCGCCGTCCACGTCCCCCACCGCCACGCTGCGAGGACTGGTGCCCACGGCGGGGTTGGGGTTGGTGGCCGGGGCCGTGAAGTTGCCCGTCCCGTCGTTGAGCCGCACGCTCACCGTGTTGCTGCCCTGGTTGGCCGTGAGCAGGTCCAGGTCGCCGTCGCCGTCCACGTCGCCCACCGCCACGCTGACAGGACTGCTGCCCACGGCGGGG
>NZ_JAHLZZ010000002.1 GCF_018967845.1 Hymenobacter siberiensis | reverse complement strand
GAGTCCCTGCTTGGTGGCCTCCGCCTCGGTAAGGCCCACGCTGGCCAGCACCGGGTGGGTGAACACGGCCGAGGGAATAACGCCGTAGTCAACAGTTTTGTGGTTGCCTTGCAGCAGGTTGGCGGCCACTACGTGCGAAGCCTTGCCGGCTACCGGCGTCAGGGGCAGCCCGGAGGCGGCCGCGTCGCCGGCGGCGTACACGTCGGGGTGGGTGGTGCTCTGCAGGTACTCGTTCACCGTCATGCCGTGGCGGGTGCAGGCCACGCCAGCGGCTTCCAGGTTCAGCTCGGCCAGGGCCGGTTCGCGGCCGGCCGCGTGAATGGCCAGGCTGGCCGTCAGCTCTCCGGCCTGCCCTTGGGCGGTGGTGCGCAGCCGCAGGCGGCCGTCGGGCAGGCGCTCCACGCCCGCTACTTCGGTGTCCAGCACCACCTCGATGCCCGCTTCCCGGGTGGCTGTGAGCAGGTGGCCGACTAGGTCGGCATCGAAGTTTTCGAGCGGCCGTGGGCCCCGGTGAATGATGCGCGCCTGCACCCCGCAGCGGGCCACGAGGTGGGCAAACTCGAAGGCGATGTAGCCGCCCCCCACAAACGTCATATCGGCGGGCAGCGCCGGCAGCTCCATGAAGTCGCTGCTGTCGAGCAACAGCTCCTCGCCCGGAATGCCCAGCGGCCGGGGCCGCGCCCCGGTGGCAATCACAAACTGCGCGGCTTCGAGTACCTGCTCGCCTACCTGCACCGTGTGCGGCCCCGTGAAGCGGGCCACACCATGAAACGTGCGAATCCCGGCCTGCTCGAAGCTGGTTTCCTTCTTTGCCGGTACCGACTCGATGAACGTGCGCTTGAAGGCCACCAGCTCGGGCCAGCTGATGACGGCTTCCTGCGTCAGGCCGTGGCCCAGCAGCTGCCGCGAGCGGGCCACGGCCTCGGCCGCACCGAGCAGTACCTTTTTGGGGTCGCAGCCGCGCAGGGCGCAGGTGCCGCCGAAGGGCAGCGCATCTACAATGGCCACGCGCTTGCCGGCGGCCGCGCATTTGCGGGCGGCCACGCTGCCGCCGCCGCCAGTACCAATTACCAGGATATCAAAGGTGTGTTGCGACATAATTCGGGAGAACAGGGAAGGTGGAAAATGAGAGAAAAAGCCGAATATTTCTCGCTAAAATGCTAGTTTATAGCTTTGTTAAGCGGCTGATTATGGAGAATATAAATATCTAATGGCCAAAGTTTAAGAGTCGGCAAGCAGCAGCCTCAGTGCTGGTCCGACATTACCGACAGTCGCACTACCAAGGCTGCACCTTACAGTGGCTATCGAAAAACCAGCCGGCTTTTCAATTTCGAAGAAAAAATGCCCGGTCCTGTAAGGCCGCCCCCGGGCCAACGACTGCCGCCGCAAAGTGCAGGCTGCAAGACCAACGGCGACCTTACCGGGGCTTATCCATCCGGCAGGGAGCTACCGCTCTGCTTTCGCTACCTCCGGCCCCGGCCGCAGGGGCGGCGCTGCCTTCGCTTAGATATTACACTTGTTCCCGAATAAGAAACGGCTGAAATTCTTCGCTGGTTTAGGCAATAAGCTATTCTTTTCAGCGAAGCTGTTTAGAAAGTCCCCGAACGGTCATGCAGCGCGCAGCGAAGCATCTTGCTCGTATCGTCAGGCCCGTTCAACGAGGCGAGCAAGATGCTGCGCGCTGCATGACCGTTTGAGTACCTTTTGTGACTTTCTAAACAACTCCAGCTTGGTCAAGCCAGTATCCGTTGATTCTGTGAGCATCCATTGTTTCTGGCCCCAAATACGGCTTAGAAGACAGCCGATTTCTTATTCGGGAACAAGTCTATTATACGTCTTATGCTTCCTGCCCCCGCTCCTACTGCTGCGACCACGCCTGAGCCCCACTTGTGACTGAGCCGCTACGGCAACGAAATGTTCCGCTTTGCCCGCCACCGGGTGGCCACGGTGGCCGCCGCAATAGGAGCTGGTGCAGGAAACCATCGTGAGTACGTTGGGCACGCTGGCTTCGTTCAGGCAGGAGTCGTCGGAGTGTACCTGGCTGTTCGTGATTCTGCGCCGCAAGCTCATCGACTACTACCGCCAGCAGGCCCGCTCGCCGCTGGTGCCGCTGCTCGGCGCGGCCGATGAGGCCGGCAACGGCACCTACTTCGAAACCGGAGCCCGCACGCAGTGGCGCAAAGCCCCGGGAATGGGCTGCCGCCGACACCCAGCTCGAACAGCGCGAGCTGGCCGAGCAGCTGCTCGGCTGCCAGGGTCGGCTGCCCGCCCAGCACCAGGCCGTGTTCAGCCTGCGCTTCGTGGAAGAAATGTCGGGCGAGGAAATCTGTCAGCAGCTGGCCATCTCGCCGGCCAACTACTGGGCATCATTCACCGGGCCAAGCTGCAGCTGCGCAAGTGTCTGGAAAAGCACTGGTTTTCGGGCTCCTAATACCTCCCTATCGTTTCTTATCGCTATGTCAGCCTGATTCAACTGCAACGGTGCCTGCTCATCGAGAAGCGGGCCGAGCTGCCCCTCTCCCCCACCGAGCGTGCCAGCGTGTGGCCCACCTAAGCATGTGCGTGCTGTGCCGCCGCTATGCCCAGCAAACGCAGGTAGTGGCGCGGCTGGCCCGGCGGCTGGGGCAACCCGATGAAACCCTCTCGCCCGAACTGGCGCAGCAGCTCGACCAGCTCATTCGCCAGGCCGGCTATTCCGGCCCGGCGGCGAGCTAGGCGGCTTACGGGGCCGGTGGCGGGCCGGGTACTTTCCGGCCCATATGTCTGGAAGGCGCTCGTGCACCCGCCGCCGGTAAGCGTCGTAAAAATGGCTATACGCATCAAAAGCCGGCAAGCCGACTTTTGAGGTCAATCGTAGAATAGCCATGCGTTGAACAAGAGAGAATAATTCTTCTTTCTTGTTCAACGCACCATTAGACCGTTGCCGGCTGCCAGGCAAACTTCTGGAAAGCGGCATCCACCGGCGTTTCAGCAACGTGGTTGGTGTAGTTGCTAATCACCTTCTGGGACAAGCCCAGGATAATGTCCAGCACTTGGCGCTGAGTGTAGCCGGCGGCGTAGAAGGCCTCCTGCTCCTGCTCGGAAACGCGGCCCCGGTTCCGGACCATCGACAGCGTGAAATCGTGCAAAGCCTGTAGCTTTTCGGTGGGCAGCGCCGTTTTGTTGCGCAGCGCTTCGGTAATGGCCGGGTCTACCTTCATCATGTGGGCAATACCGGTGTGGGCCGGAACACAGTAGTGGCACTCGTGCTCCACGTTGATGGTCTGCCACACCACCGTCTGCTCGTCGTTGTTGAACGACGACTCGGTGAACAGCTTGTGCAGCATCTGGTAGGCTTCCAGCAGCCCGGGCGATTCGGCCAGCGCGCCATGCAGGCCGGGAATCATGCCAAACGACTTCAGGGAGTTTTCCAGAAATGGCTTGCTTTTTTCGGGGGCCGTTTCGAGGGTGTGAATTGGGAAAGTGCTCATGAGATTCTGATTTAAAAAAGTGAATAGGCGCTGCTCAAAGGCGAGGCCTTCTTGGTGGCAGCTTGCTTATCACAAAGGTACCGGCCGCCCAGAGCGG
The DNA here is from genome assembly GCF_018967845.1 of Hymenobacter siberiensis. GTDB lineage: Bacteria > Bacteroidota > Bacteroidia > Cytophagales > Hymenobacteraceae > Hymenobacter > Hymenobacter siberiensis. Next base: position 144,154 of record NZ_JAHLZZ010000002.1, on the reverse strand, counting down.
TCAAATGGACAATACGTTCTACGTTATGGACATTTGGGCCACGGCTGGTTTTGTCGGGGCTTGCGGGAGGAACCGGCATGCCCGACGCAGCCGGGCGGCCCGTGCCACCGGCGTTAGCCTACCCGGGCGTCGTTGCCCTCCGGCGAATACAGGGCGTGCGTGGCCCGGTAATTACTGGGCGTGACGCCTTCTTTTTTGCCAAACAACCGGGTGAAATATAACGGGTCGTTAAATCCGGATTCGTAAGCAATTTCCCCAATCGATAAATCGGAAATGATAAGCAGCTCCTTGGCTTTCCGCAGCTTTTCATTAATGAAATAGTGCGTCGGATTATCGTTGTATATTTTCTTAAATGCCCGTTTAAAAGCCGATAAGCTCAGGCTGCATAGCGCGGCCAGCTCCTCGATGCTCAGATTGGAGTGTTTATGCAGGTCGATAATATTTTTAATATTGATATTTCGCGAAGAATATAAGTCGGTTACTAATTCCAGAATAGAGGCTGCATTTTTAGTCTGCACCAATAGCAGAACCAGCTCCTTTATCTTTAATTCCAGCAAGTCATCGTTGACCAGCGCGGGGTTCTGGAAATAAAATTCCAAAGATTCGATATACCGGGAAATTACGCTCTCATTGGCAATAACGTTGCTTTTGCCGTCGTAGGCGCGCTTCTCAATCAGGGCCGGCAGCTCGGTGCTGTATATTTGCTTTAGAATATCGGGGTATAAATGAATGGCTAGAACTTCAACCGTATCGCCCGCTATTTTATTGATAAAATCCAGAAAATAAGTCCCGCATTTCATCAGCACAGCCTCCTGATTTTCTATCAGCAGGCTGTCTTCCACTGAAAGCAGCTTGGTGCCGGCTCCCCTTATCTGGATAAAGCAGCCTTCGTTATGAAAAATAGCTTCGTACCGATAAGGGGCGCTAATCAGCACCTTTTCAATGATGACTTTTCCCTTGTATGAAAAAGCTTTTCGTTCGATAATCATAGGGAAATGGAATAGTAGCCGGGCATTGTTTGGTGCCCCTGACTCGTTTGGTGCCCCGCGCCGGTAGCAAAGTATTGGCGGCCCGCCGTGCTGGCCGGACGGGCGAGGCGGCAGCCCGCTACAAGCAGTGCAGGCGGGCCACCGCGAGCAACTGGATTAGCAGAAACTGCGGGGCACTGCATAAGGTTGTCGGGCCGTGGCCCTTGGCCAGCGAAGGCAGGCTTTTGCAAAAAAAACTGCGGTTTTAGCCAGCCCGATGCTGCCGGGCTGCGTAAGCAGGGCCATGGTTACCCGACGTTTTGTTTTATCCTCCCTCGCCCTGGTCACTGCCGCTGCGGCCCTGCCCATTTCCCTGTCCGCCATGGCTGAAGCCCCCAACCGCCCCAAGCTGCTGATTTTCGACGTCAACGAAACCATGCTCGACCTGGGCAAGCTGCAGCGGGCCGTCAACCAGGAATTTAAGTCCGAAACGGCCTTCAAGCAGTGGTTTTCGCTGCTGCTGCAATACTCGCTGGTCGATACTGTGACCGGTAACTACCACAACTTCGGGCAGATTGGCGATGCCGCCCTCGACATGCTGGCCCAGGCCCTGGGCCAGCCGGCGCGCCCGGCCGCCCGCAAAAAGGAGCTGCTCACGCTCATCACCGAGCTGCCCCCGCATCCCGATATCATTCCCGGTCTCACGGCGCTGCAAAAGGCGGGCTTCCGCATGGTCACGCTCACCAACTCGCCCGATGCCACGGTGCAAAAGCAGATGGCCTACGCCGGCCTCACCGGCTTTTTCGAGCAACTGCTCAGCATCGACGCGCTCAAGCGCTACAAGCCCCACCCCGACACTTACCACAGCACCTGCGAGAAGTTGAAAGTGGCTCCCGCCCAGGCCATGCTGGTGGCCGCCCACGGCTGGGACACGGCCGGGGCGCAGCTGGCCGGCCTGCAGGCGGCTTTTATTGCCCGCCCCGGCCAGCAAATCTACCCGCTGGCCCCCGCGCCCACCCTCACCGGCCCCACCCTGCCCGACATTGCCCGGCAGCTGCTGAGCTAAGCCCGCCGTCGGTTGCGGTTCAAACACCAAAGCCGCTGGGCCGCCCGGATACACTGATTGTATCCGGGCGGCCCAGCGGTGTTTTTTTAGGGCGTGGTCAGGGTGTCAACGCCAACGGGTAAGCCTGGCGAGGCAAAACAGGCTAGGCCAACGGGTGCGCGACGGTAGCGCGCTGGGTGCTGAAAAAGCCGCCCAGCACGACCCCAAACACCAGGTGGCCCAGCAGACCCATGGCCCGCATAAGAGCAAACATCACCTGGGCCATTGCAAATACCAGCATGCCGTAGGCCGCGCCCCGCGCCACGGGGCTGCCGATGGGCAAACGCTGGTTGAAGAAAAAGGCATAGGCGGCGGTGAAGACCACCCCAATCATAAAATGCATCATCCAGCCCACCATGTCTGAGGTGCCCAGCATGCCGCCGAGCATGACCCAATATTCATGAGGGGCATGTCCATCATCGGGGCCATCAGCATCAGCAGGGTCATGGCACCAGTGGCCACCAGGCCGGCTACGAGAATTTTTATGGGAGTAGTCATGGCAATAATTGAAAAAGGTTGGAGTGTGTGTGGCCCCGGCCGTTCCGGAGACAGGGCAGTAGTTCAACTCTTTTGCCCTAACCTTACAATTGCGCGCAAACTTTTTTCATCAGTTCCGCTCCTGGCTGGTCATGCCTTGCCGCCGGCTCCTGTGCTTACCACCTGCCCTGAGACGGAAAATGCACCATCTCCAGCCAATGCCGGCGGGTATCGGTGCGCCGCCGCACAATTGCCCCGCTCTGGCCAGGGTCTTATTGCAGCTTAAACGCCACATCGAGCGCCGTTTGCAGCAGCGACGATACTTCCTGGTGCTCCACGATGAGCTTCTGGTTGATGCGGGCCGCCACCGGGTACGGGTACACTTTGTCGAAAATCTCGCTGATGCCCAGCCCGCTGGCATTGGCCAGAATCAGCTCCTGAATGAGCTCGCCCGCGCCAGGGGCTACCATGGCTCCACCCAGAATGCGGCGCTTGCGGCCGGGCAGCGGCAGGGCATTCTTCTCGATAAAGAGCAGCAGGCGGCCGTCGCGGTAGCTGTCCACCACGGCCCGGTCGTCGTCGGCAAAGTCGGTTTCCCAGCGTTCATAGGCCGTGCCGCGCTTGTCGAGCTCGGCGGCATCGAGGCCGAAGTGCGCCACCTCGGGGTCGGTGAAAGTGACCCAGGAGAAATGGTCGTAGCTCAGCTTTTTCTTCAGGGGCGAGAAGAAATTGAATAGCAGCAGGCGCACGTGCAATTCGGCCCCGTGGCTGAATTTGAGTGAATTGGCCGCATCGCCAGCCACAAAAATATCGGGATTGGTGGTTTGTAGATGCTCGTTGAGCCGGATGTGGCCTTTCTCGTCCACTTCCACTCCGGCCTGCTCCAGCTGCAGCCCTTCAAAGCTCACGTGCCGCCCAATGGCCACGTACACCACGTCGAAATTCACCGAAAGCGAGTCGCCGGCTTTGGGCTTCACGCGGGCCTGCGAGGCCGACGTGAAAGCCTCCACTTCGGCCTCCAGGTGAATGGTAAGGCCCTCGGCCCGCAGCCGCTCGGCCAGTACGGCCCGGATGACGGGGTCCTCCTTTTCGAGGATGCTGGCCCCGTGGTGCACGATGGTCACCTGCGACCCCAGCCGCTGCATGGCCTGGCCCAATTCCACGCCGTTGGGGCCGCCGCCCACCACCAGCAGGCGCCCGGGCAGCTCGCGCAGGTCCCACACGCGCTGGTTGTCATAAAGACGCACCTGCGCCGCGCCGGGCACCTCCAGCTGCTGCGGGCGCGAGCCGGTGGCTACCACCAGCTTGCGCCCGGTGTAGGTGTGGCCGTTGATTTCCACGGCGTGGTCGCCCACAAACCGGGGCGTGCCGATTTCGACGGTGATGCCCAACCCGCGCAAATAGTCCGGGTTTTCGTGGTGCCGAATGATATCCTGCCGGCCCTGCACGTAGGCCATTACTTTTTCCATGTCGGCCGGGCCGCTCACCTGCAAGCCAAACTGGGTGGCCTGCCGGGCCTGGTGCACCTGCCACGCGGCATGAATAAGGGCCTTGCTGGGCACGCAGCCGTGGTTTAGGCAGTCGCCACCCACATCTTCGGGGGTCAGGTCGATGAGTAGCACCCGCAACTTGATGCGGGCCATAAACAGGGCCAGTCCCAGCCCGGCCGAACCGGCCCCAAGCACAATCAGGTCAAAATCAGCAGCATCTTCGGCCATAATATCTTTAGTAGGACTTACGCATTTTGGGGTACTTTAAGCAAACCCGCCCGCTCATGCCGACTCAAACTGCTTGCATCGAGTACCTGTTCAGTACGTCCACGAACTGCACCTGCACGAATTTGGCCGCCCATCTGCCCGATGTAAGCCACGACCAGGTGAATCGGTTTTTGCGCACGAGCACACTGTCAATCAATTTGTTGTACGAATTAGTTCAGCCCTTGTTCCACGATTCGCCTGCGGCTTTTCTGCTCGTCGACGACAGCGTACAAGACCAACGCTACAGCCGCTTTATCGCCCTGGTCAAGCGGCAGTATTCGGGCAACGAGCACGGCATGGTCACCGGCATTGGGCTGGTCAATTTGGGGCATAGCAGCGGCGAAGCCGGGGATTTCCTCCCCCTGGATTACCGCATCTACGCGCCCGACCAAGACGAACAGACGAAAAACGACCATTTTCTGGCCATGTTTGACCAGGTTGTGGCGGAGGGCAAACTACTGGCACGCACCATTTTATTTGATTCCTGGTATGCGGGCAGCACGAATTTGAAACGCATTCATCGTGCTGGTTGGACGTTTTTCGCGACCCTGAAAGGCAATCGGTTGGTGAGCCTGGCCAAAGAAAGCGGCTACCAAGGCCTGACTACGCTAGCGCCGCCGCCCGGCGGTTGGAGTCAGGGCGTGGAAGTGCGCCTGAAAGAAGTGCCCTTTGGCGTAAAACGCTTCAAGCTAGTGACCACGAACGGCGATACTTAATGATTCATTGCCAATTACTTGGCTACTCATCTGACCCGCGAAATAGTAATTGAAGCCGTGCAGGTGCGTTGGCAGGTAGAGGAGTTTCTCCGCAGCTTCAAACAGTTGACGGGGTCGGAGAAGTGCCCGTGCCGGAAGGAGGTGGCGCAACGCAACCACTTGGCCTGTTGTTATTGGGCGTGGGTATCGCTGCGTCAACACGCCCGCCGCATGGGGCAAACTATTTATCAGGCGCACCAGCAGCAATGGGCACCCGACCTGCGGCAGTTACACCAAAAGCCACTCATTCAAGTACTTGTATAGTCGAGTGCGTAAGTCCTATTAAAAAAGGTCAGGGTTCAACGTTAACAAGTCGTTTTCGTCTCATTAAGTCATCTATTGCGGTCTTTAATGGCCACTGATTAACGAGATAGCTAGAACGTGCGCTTTCAAAGGGCAAAAGGTGCTCGTCAGGCGAAGCTGCCCTAAACACCTTAAAACGGCCTTCTTACGAGATGCCTCGCCCGCCACAAAACCAGGGGACTCCAACCCGGCCGGCCAGTGCTCCTTACTGTTGTTTTCCGTTTCTACTATTGTGCGCCCCCAAACAGCCGCCGCACCAGCGGCACCAGCAGCAGTACGAGCAACAGGCGGCCCGGTGCGGCCCCAGCCAGGAAGGCGGCGGCTAAGAGACTATTCAGATAGGCTCTAACTCTACTTTGGTAGGTTGTCGGTTGGGTGTAGGGGCGGGGGCGTACCCGCCCCTACACCCCGGAAGCCCCAATTAGCTCAATCTGCCAAAGTAGAGTTAAGTCGTCTGCTCCCGGATGGTGCGCAGAATCTGGTCGGCGGCCTCGTCGCTGGACACGCCGTAGCCGTTCACCAGCGTGCCTTTGAGATTGAAGCGGGCGGAGGAAATGGCGTATAGCACGGCTTCATCGGCCGGGTCGGTAGGGCCTTCGAAGCGGAAGTGCTGGTCCACCACAAACTCCTCGGGGGCCAGCTGAATGGCCGAGCGCTGCCCGGCCAGGTAGGCTCCGTTCAGGTTGAAGTCCTCGGTGTAGCCCTCCTTTTTGAGTCGGGCCAGTGTTTGGGAAAGCGTCGTTAGCGTGTGCATCGGGGACAGGAAAAAAAGACGAGGTGATGGGTGATTGGGGCATACTGCGGGGGCATTTTTAGCCCGTTCGGGGGCCGGCGCCAAGGTTTCAGGGGCCGCTAGTTGCTGTTGCAGCTGCCGGGCTGTCTGGCCCGAGTTGTTGGGGGCCCAGCCGGGCGGGTAAAACACGTATTTCAGCTTGTCGGACCACGAAGCGGCCTGCCGCACGTCGTGCCCGAGGTGCTGAAACTCGTGGGCAAAAATCGTCCAGGGATGGAACGAGGCGGGCGGTGAGAGCACCCCAAACTGCCGCACCTCGGGATGGCGGCTGTCGAGGTAGGTGCCAAAGAGCCGGTCCCAGATGATGAGGATGCCGCCGTGGTTTTTATCCAGAAAAGCGTGGTTGCAGGAGTGGTGCACCTGGTGCAGCTGCGGGGTATTGAACACCTTCTCCGCCCATCCCAGGTGCGGGATTTTCTGCGAGTGCAGGAAGAACTGGTAGAGCGAGCTAATCGACATGGCCAGCACCACCATCACCGGCGGGAAGCCCAGCGCCGGCAGCCACAGCCAGAAAACGGGCTTGTAGAAGAAAATCACCCAGCCGTTGCGAAACGCCGTGCCCAGGTTGAAGTGCTGCGACGAGTGATGCACCACGTGCGCCGCCCACAGCACCCGCACCGTGTGGCTGAGCCGGTGGTGCCAGTAGAAGCTCAAATCGTCGCCGAGGATAACCAGCACCCAGACCACGGCCGAGGCCGCGCTCAGCGCGTCGTAGCCCAGCCAGCGCTGCCGCACGGGGCTTAGCGCCGTGAACACGACGTAGAACACAACCAGCGTCCCGGCCTTGGTGGCAATGCCCAGCAGCGTGGCCACCAGCCCCATGCCAGCACTGGCGGCCGAGTCGCGCCACTCGTAAAGGTGCTCGTCGTGCCGGGCGCTCAACACCGCTTCCAGCAGAATCAGAGCTATGCCCAGCGGCACCAAGTAAACTTTCGGGTCCTGGAATTCTATTAAGAGTAGCATAGACATAGGAGCAGAATAGGCGGAGCGGTGGCCATGCGGGGAGAATGCTATGGGTGCCAAATCGGTGTTTGGGAAGGAGGTAGTCCCTCATGCCCGCGAACTAGCTCATAGGCGTCAGTTAGCGATGAAGCTACTGCGGCTCGGGAGCGGTATTGGGCTTAGGGGCAGCTGGTATAGGCGTCAGGTGACTGGTAAACTTGTACTCCCTATCCGCCGTCAAACTGGCATCGGCATCCCGCTCCAGTTCCCGGCTGGTCGGGTCCAGGGGGAGGAAGGATTCGGCCCGGCTCCCGGGCTGGCCGCTCAGGGCGGTGCCGCTAGCGGCGCGCATCGACGCTGAACTTCAGGGTTGCAGTGGCTTGCGGCTCGTAGGCAGCCGGTTCCACCGGGGCTGGCACGCGCAGGCAGGTGTTTCTGGCGTGGGCCCCGGCAGCTAGCGTGGACTGATGAATGCCAGAGTCGGGCGCCATATAGGCAGGCCTTATTTTCAGGAGGTTATGAACGGTGTGCACGCCGGCCACCTGGCAGGCACCGTGCTCAGCTTCCTGGTGGGCACGCCGGCTGCTCACCGTGCCCATGAGCGTCACGATACCCCGGTGGGCCTGCACCAGCGTTTCGGAGCCGTGCCCGCGCGGGTTGCCAAGCAAGGCCTCCCGCACCTTATGGACGATGGCCTCGTCGGGGCGAGGGGCGAAATTATCGCCCCGCAGCTCACTGCCCGGTGCCCGGTAGGCTCCGAGCAAATGGAGGGCATCGAGCAGGGGTTGGTTACGGGCTTGCATGGGGCTGGGAGTCGATGATTACAGTGCTGCAAAAGTCCGCTGAAGCGGTAGCCCTTCCCATAACATTATTCGGCGCATTGGATGACATCCATCAAATGGCCCGCTCGCAACGAGATTTCCTGCCCGGCACTTTTTAAGGTTCTCGTTTATTCAGCAGCCCGCACCACCCGTGCCCGCAGGCGGCCGCCCAACCGTCCGCCATGGCGTCTAATCCGTAAGCCCGGGCACCACGCTCTTTTTTAAACCTGACTGCTATGGCGACCCCATCACCCCCCAAAACCCGCCGGCCCCGCCGCGATATTATCGTCATCGGCGCGTCGGCCGGGGGCGTGACCGCGCTGCTGGCGCTGGCCAAAACGCTACCGGCCGATTTTCCCGCCCCCATTTTCGTGGTGCTGCACGTAGCCCCCGATTCGCCCAGCATCATGCCGCAGCTGCTCAACTCGGTGTCGGCGCTGCACGCCAAGCACCCGCAAAACGGGGAAGTGGTACAGCCGGGCACCATCTACCTGGCCCCGCCCAATCACCACCTGCTGCTGGAGGATGACCGGGTGCTGGTGACGCGGGGGGCCAAGGAAAATCGCTTCCGACCCTCCATCGACGCGCTGTTTCGCTCGGCGGCCTACACCTACGGTCCCCGCGTGCCGGGCGTGGTGCTCACCGGATATCTGGATGACGGTACCTCCGGCCTGTGGTCGGTGCAGCGCATGGGCGGGCTGGCCATCGTGCAAGACCCGCACGACGCCGAGCAGCCCGCCATGCCCACCAATGCCCTCGAATTTGTGGAGGTCGACTACCTCGTGCCCCTGGCCGAGCTCGGGCCCCTGCTGGTGCGCCTGACCCTGGAGCCCGCCAAGACGCGCCTGCCCGCCGCGCAGCTCGACCTGCTCAAAATCGAATTGACCATCGCCAAGCAGGGCGGCGGCTTCGAGATGGGCATTATCGACAAGGGTGAGCTCACGCCCTTCACCTGCCCCGACTGCCACGGCGCGCTTACGCAGTTAATTGAAGGCAAGCTGATTCGCTACCGCTGCCACACGGGCCACGCCTACACCGTGAGCGCGCTGCTGAGCGAAGTCAGCGCCTCGGTGGAAAGCCTGCTCTACCAGTCCCTGCGCGGCCTGGAAGAAACCCAGCTGCTGCTCCAAAACCTGGGCGGGCATTTTCAGGCAGAAAAACAGGCGGCAGTGGCCGAGTTATTCATCCAAAAAGCGGCCGAAACCGGCGAGCGGGCCCAACCAGTGCATGCCTCTATCCTGCAACACGAGGCCCTGAGCGGCGACTTCCAATATTACCAAAAAAAACTGGCGTAATATTATTTACTGGCAACTACCACCAGATGCCCTATGCTTCCCGACAATGTCTCAGAAAACAACCCCCGCCGCCCCCTCAGATACTCCGGCGGAAACGACGGGGCAGCCCCAGCAGCTCGCCGCTTTGCTGCGGGATTCGCCCACCGGCCTGGCGAGTCTGGCCGGGCCCGCCCACCAGGTCACGGTGACCAATGAGCTGTTTCGGCAGCTGTTTGATAAGCGGCCGCTGGCTGGCCTGCGCTTGAGCGAGGCGCTGCCCGAGCTGGCCGACCAGTCTTTTTTCGCGCTGCTCGACGAGGCGTACCGCACCGGCACCACCTGCTTTGGTCACGAGGCCGTGGCCTTCCAAAGCGCCACCCAGCCGGCCCCCGGCGGGCCAGTTTACTTCACCTTTATCGCCCAAGCCGTGCGCGACGCGGCGGGCGCGGTCAGTGGCCTGCTGCTGTTCGCCTATAACGTGAGTACCCACATGCGCGCCCGGCAGCCAGCCGGCAGCGCCCCGCCGGCCAGCACGGCCCAGCAGCTGGCCATGGCCAACGAACAGCTCGCCGTGGCCAATGAAGAGCTGGACGTGACCAACGAGGAACTGCACGTCAGCAACGAGGAGCTTCAGGTATCGAACCACCAGCTGCTGACTGCCAACGAGGCGCTGCGTACTCAGGCCGACGAGCTGCGCCAGTCCCAGCAGGCCGTGGAGCTGCTCAACAACGAGCTGACCCTTACCAATGCCGGGCTGGTAGATACCATCATCGATAGCCTGCAGGCCACCGAGGCGGCCCGCGCCGAGGCCGAGGCCCAGCGCCAGCGCCTGCACCGGCTCGTGGCCGAGGCCCCGGCCATGATTGCCGTGCTCACCGGCCCCGACCACGTGGTGGAGCTGGCCAACGACGACTATCGGGCCATGGTAGGCCATCGCGAGCTGGTGGGCCGACCCTTTCGCCAGGCCCTGCCGGAGCTGGAAGGGCAACCCTTTTTCGACCAGCTGGACGAGGTGTACCGCACCGGGGAAACCTACACCGACACCGACGTGCCGGTAACGCTGGACCGCACGCATTCCGGCCAGCTGGAACACCTGTTTGCCACCTACATCTTACAGGCTACCCGCGACGGAGCGGGCCAGATTACGGGTATCTTGATTTTCGCTTACGAAGTAACGGAACTGGTTCGCGCCCGGCAGGAGCGGGAAGATATTGCCCGGCAGCGGCAGCTCGTGACCGATGCGCTGCCGGCGCTCATCTCCTACGTGGACCAGGACCGGCGCTACCAGTTCACCAACCAGGCCTACGAAGGGTGGTTCCAGCAGTCGTCGGCCCAGCTGCGGGGCCAGCGCGTGCGCGACGTGGTGGGCGAGCCGTCCTACGCGGCGGCGGCCCCCTACATGGCGCGGGCCCTGGCCGGCGAGCGGGTAGACTTTGAAGCGCGGATGCCCTACCGCAACGACTTAATCAAGCACATCCGCACCAGCTTCGTGCCCGATGTGCAGCAGGAGCAGGTGGTGGGCTTTTACTGCCTCATCACCGACATCACGGAGCAGGTAACGGCCCGCGCCGAAGTGGAGCGCCAGCAGCGGCAGCAGCACGAGCTGTTCATGGCCGCGCCGGGGCCCATTGCCATCCTGGCCGGGCCGGACCTGGTTTTCGAGCTGGTGAACCCGGCGTACCAGCAGGTTTTTCCCGGCCGGGAGTTATTCGGCAAATCCCTGCTCGACGTCTTGCCGGAGCTGGCCAACACCGAGATTCCTGGCCTGTGCCACCAGGTGTACGCCACGGGCGAAACCTACGTGGCCGAGGAACTGCCCCTGCAACTGGCCCGCCACACCGATGGCCCGCTGGAGGAAGCCTACTGGACCTTCACCTACCAGGCCCGCCGCAACGCGCAGGATGTAATAGATGGTGTGGTCGTCTTCGCCTACGACGTGAGCAGCCAGGTGCGCGCCCGCCAGCAAGTGCAGACCCTTAACCAGCAACTGACCACCCACAACACCGACCTGGACGACACCAACCAGCAGCTGGTGCGTACCAACGTGGACCTGGATTCCTTCGTCTACACCGCTTCCCACGACCTGCAAGGCCCACTCAATAACCTCGACGGCCTGCTCCAGGCGCTCCGCCAAGAGTTGCCCGGCACCGAGCGCTCGGTGCCGGTGGCCCACCTCCTGGAGCTGCTGCACGATTCCGTCGAACGCTTTCAGCACACGCTGACGCACCTGAGCGCCATTGCCCGCACGCAGGCCGAGGCCGGCCCCCAGGCCCCGCTCGTGCCGCTGGCCGACGTGGTGCGCGACGTGCTGCTGGACCTGGCCCTGCCCATCGCCGAGGCCGGCGCGCAAGTCAGCGTAGACATAGCGGACTGCCCCGCCGTTCGGCTGGCGGAAAAACACCTGCGCTCGGTGGTGTACAACCTGCTCAGCAACGCCGTGAAATACCGCCACCCCGACCGCGTGCCCCAGGTGCGGGTGCAGTGCCGCACGGAGGAGCACCGCTGGGCGCTGGAAGTGCAGGACAACGGCCTGGGTCTGGCCTTGCCGCCCGGCCGCCCCGTCTTCGGCCTGTTCCAGCGCTTCCACACCCACGTCGACGGCTCGGGCGTGGGCCTCTACATGGCGCAAAAACTGGTAGAGAACGAAGGAGGAGCGTTGGAAGTGGTCAGCCAGGTTGGGGAGGGTTCTACCTTCACCGTCTACCTGCCGCGCTAGCCGCTGGCCAGGAGCACATCAAGATGCAGCCTGGACGGTAGGAGTCCGCGTGTGCCTGGCGTCGTAAAGACTAACCGCATTTAAAAAGCTGACCTGCCCTAGTTGCTTCAAATGGTCCTTTTTGCTTCTGTAGATTCTCTCGTTTCTCCTAATCCTGAAGCTGTTTAGAAAGTCCCCGAACGGTCATGCTTCGCTGCGCTCTGCATGACCGTTCGGGGACTTTCTAAACAGCTTCAATAGCCCGCCGCCATAAACCTCACCAGTTTCGCCCCATCCCCAAAGGGGAAATCATTTCGTGTGCGACAACGAAAAGGGCTCCTAACCCAAGGCTAGAGGCACTTTCTGGGCAATGAGCACCCTTGCTGAACCAGCGGCCCGGCTACGTACCCAGCGAAAAGTCGAAGACCACGCGGGAGCCATCGGGGGCAATGGCCAGCAGCTGAATCAGGCCCCGCTGGGCGGCCAGCAGCGCCGCGTCGATATCCTGGGGCGTGCTGATGGGCTGACCATTAATAAAGGCGATAACCGTACCGCGGGGAATGCCCAGCTGCGCAAAGAAGCCGCCCGCGCGCACATCGGTCACCACCACCCCCGCCCGGAGCTGGAGCCGCTGCCGGAGCGCGTCGGACAGCGGCGCAAAGCTGGCCCCCAGCTTCTGCCGAATGGTGGCCAGCGCGGCCGGGTTGCTGGCCGGGGCCGGGGCCGTTGCTGCCGCCGGTTCACCTTTCAGCGTGGCCGACACGGTGGCGGGGGCGCGGTTGCGCAGGTAGGTGAGCTGCACCACATCGCCCGGCTGGTGCCGGGCAATGCGCTCCGAGAACTCCGCCGATGAGTTAAGCGTCACCCCGTCAATACGCTGAATAACATCGCCAGCGCGCAGGCCGGCCCCGGCGGCGGCACTGCCCGGCAGCACCCCCGTGATGTACACCCCGTTCACCGCGCCCGGCTGCAAGCCCTGCTGGCTCAGGTACTGCTCTTCGGCGGCCGGGGCCGGAAACGCCACCCCGAGCACCCCCCGCCGCACCGCGCCGTACTGCTGCAAATCGCCCAAAATCTTCTTGGCCAGGTTCACCGGAATGGCAAACGCGTAGCCCGCGTAGCTGCCGGTTTGCGAGGCAATGGCCGAGTTGATGCCCACCAGCTCGCCTTGGGTATTGACCAGCGCGCCGCCGCTGTTGCCGGGGTTGATGGCCGCGTCGGTCTGGATGAAGGACTCTACCCCGGTGTTGCCAGCGGCCTTGCCTTGCCCATCATCGCTGCGGCTGGGCCGGTTGATGATGCCAATACTGCGGGCTTTGGCACTGACAATACCGGCTGTGACGGTGGTATTCAGCGAAAACGGGTAGCCCACGGCCACTACCCACTGGCCCACCTGCACGCTGTCGGAATTACCAAATTGCAGCGTGGGCAGGTCGGTGGCCTCGATTTTCAGCAGGGCCAGGTCGGTATTGGGGTCGCGGCCCACCAGCCTGGCGGCAAACTGGCGCTTATCGGGCAGGATGACCTGAATGGTGGCCGCGTTTTCCACCACGTGGTTGTTGGTGGCGATGTAGCCGTTGGCCGCAATCAGAATGCCCGAGCCGGAGGCCCGCGCCACCTGGCCGCCGCCGCGAGCACCGCTGGGTCGGCCGTAGATATTATCGTACCCACTTGAAGGCGGGTAGCTGGTTTTGATGTGCACGACGGCGGGACTGGCCACGCGGGCAGCCACGACAAAGTCGCCCATGGTGCTCGGCCCCCTGCCCGTCGGGGCAGTGGCTTTCTGCAAGGGTTCGGGGGCGGCAGGGGCCGCAACCTCCGCAGCCGGGCTTTTCTTACTGGAGCAGCTGACGCCCAGGAGCTGCACCAAACCCAGCATACTGCCCAGCAGCAAAGTGGCCGATTTTGTCATTTTCATGCAATTGGGTGTGAATACGGAATGCACTTTTCGATGAGCCGTCGGCAGCGGCGGTGTGGGTGTGGGTCGCGCTGGCCGCGTTTTGCCGGCGAGCCGCCACCGTAGCAGCCTGCTCACGTGATACAGGGCCCGGCAGCACCGGGGGGGGCGTCACCTGCAAGCAGGCAGGCTGCTGCTTACAGCTTATCCCCGCGGTGGTTGTATTCCTTGAAAATCTGGCCGACGGCCACGTATACTTTGTCCTTGTTTTTGTCAAAGACATTGCCGTCGGTGAGGCCCGACGCATAGCCCTGCCACACTGCGGTGCCTTTTGCCCGGTCAATCATTTGTACCAGAATGCTGCCTTTGTCGAGCTTCACTTTCTGCTGGCTATCGTAGGCGTACGGCTCTGTGGAAGCCCAGTACCCGGTGCCCAGGTTATCGTTGCTCATAATCTCGACTGGCTCGTCGAAGGACCGGAAATTGACCACCAAATCGGCGCCGGTCGGCTGGTAGGTATAGCCTTTGGCCGCCATTTCGTGTTCCACAGCATCGCGCACCATACCCTTAAACAGCAAGTCATTAAGGAAATACGTGCTGTTTTGCGGGTTGGTAACCTGCGAGGCCCAGGAGTACGTTTTGTACTTGCTGAAGTCGGGGCCGTTGTTGGCATTACTGCCGTACATGCCGGCTCCTGCGTTCGAATTGGTGCCGCCACGCTGGTCGCTGCCGACCACGACATCCGACCCCGAATGCTGGGCGCAGCCCGCAGCAAGGGCGGCAAAGAAAGTGAGGAGCAAAAAAGGATGGGAAGTTTTCATGATTGTCTAGGTGTTAAAAAAAGTTGGGTTATGCACTGTAAGTTGGTTCGGAGATGCGGGTTAGGGTAGCGAACCCAGGCAGCAACTAGTAGCTGTTTGGTTCATAGGTCAGAAAGGAAAAATCCGGCGCATCCGCCCTAGCCGGGGCCGGGCAATACCGGGGGTTGCCCGGCTACTGGCGGCGCGGCCCCGGCTGGCGGCGTGGCAAGGCGCTCGTAATGCAGCTCCTCGCGGCGCAGCTCCACGGCCTGTGGGGCGTGGATGGTGAGCGTCTGGGTGCGGACGTGCACTTCCTCCACCAGCAGCAGGCGCTTGGTCACCACCAGCTCCTCGCGGAGTACGGGCACAATCATGGTATCGCCCTCGTAGCGTACGGCGGGGGCCTCGTCTACGTAGCGGCCCACGGCCACGCGCTGCACCTGCACCTGCTCTTCGCGCAGGGGCACGTCGGCGGTCTGGGTTTCGACGTGCACGGTTTTATGCAGCACCACGCGGCCGGTTTCCACCACCTGCTTGTCCACGCGCAGCGTTTCGGCTACTACGGGAATGCGCACCGGCAGTCCATCATCGGGTGGCAAATCAGGGGTTTGCATGGGCGGACGGGATGTGTGCGGAGTGGAGAAAAGGGCTGGCAACAAGTTCGCTAGTCAACTACCGCACTGACTGGTGGTCGGGAGGACGAGCCAGAGGCAGTTGGCACCACGATTTCGGAGAAATAGATTCGGCTGCGGCGGGGAGCCACAGCCGAATCAGATTGCTAGTGGTTAGAAAGCGGTTAGGTATTTTTGGGATTGCCCGGCTGGTTAGCGTAGCCGCTGTTCTCCTTTCTCGGAATCTGCTCCACGTCCACCTCGGTGTTGCGCACCGTTTCGCGGACGGTTTCCTCCCGCTCGGTTACCCGCTTGCCCAGCGACACTTCTTCCACCACGCGGGCTTGTTTGGCTACCACGGCGCGCTCGGCGCTTTCGGTCACGGTCACGTCACCTTCCTTAAAGGTCTTGAAATCAGCATCCGTGGCGGGGCGGTTCACGGGGGTACGCTGCACCGTCACGTGCTCTTCGCGCAGGCGCACGCTGGCTTCCACGGGCTTTTCCACGATGCGCGAGCGCAGGCGCACGCCGCCGGTTTGCTCGGTGCGCTTGCCCACGTTCAGCTTTTCTTCGATGACCTTGGCCGTCATGCCGTCGGCTTGGTCGCGCTTGCTGCCGTCGCGGCCGGCGGTGTAACTGTTCTTTACGCCATACTCGATAGCTTTGCTATCCACGTCGATTGCGCCGGCATTATCCAGAATATCAGCGGCTTTGCGGGCCTGCTCGGCCGTGTCGACTTGTGCCGTTACCAGCGAATTGCCGCTGCGGGTCACTTCGGCGTAGGTATGGGCCTCGTCGCTGTTGCTGCCGAAAAGTGAGCTAAAGAAGCCGCCGACATTATCGCTGGTGCGACCGGCAGCTTTGCCGTTGGTGGAGGAGTTGTTGCTGCCTGCGTCGCTCGACGAGGCCTGCGAAACGTCCACGAAATCCAGCTCGAAGCCGGCGCTTTTAAGTTCCTGCACAGCCTGTTTGGCTTCGGTAGCAGTATTGAAGATGCCAATTACGGTTTGGTTTTTCATGTCAGAAATAGTAAAGAGGTGAAAGGTATTGAGTAGTGCCAAATCGACTAGGCGCTGCCCGGCCAAGTCCCAATCGGCACCTGGCTATTCGTTTGAAAACCCACACACAAGGGCACCCGGCCAGGAAAAGGAAGCGGGGAAAACACGGCCGATACCCCGATAATGGAAGTAGGTCAAAGGTCCGGCACCATCTGCCGGCAGGCCATGAGATACTTCATGCCGCGCCATGAGTTTGCTTAAGCCGCCGCATTACCGGCATCATGCTCATTGGGGAGTAGGGCGCTCAGCGACGAGAATATTTGAGCCATTTACCTCATAATAAAATAAGTAGCCAAAATACTAAACCATTACCACTTCCCCCGGCGCAGCTGGTCGGGGTGCAGCAGGCGCACGTTGCCGGGCGTGAGCTCCACCAGGCCCTCCTGCCGAAACTCGTTGAGCGTGCGGCTTAGCGACTCGGGGGGCGTGCCCACCAGGGCCGATAAATCCTCGCGGGTAATGGTGATGCCCGCCGCCGGGTCGGCATCGGCGCGGGCGTGCAGGTGCAGCAGGGCATCGGCCACGCGGCGGCGCAACGAAGCGTAGGCCATGCCCACCAGCTGCAATTCGCGGGCCCGCACCCGGCCGGCCAGCAGCCGGATAAACTGCTGGCTAACGTCGGGGTTGCGCAGCAGCAGGGCCATAAAATCGGCCTGCGGCAGGTACACCAGCTCGGTGTCTTCCACCGTCACGGCGGTGTCGGAATGCGGGGTGCCGTCGAACAGGGGCAGATAGCCGAAGAACTCGCCAGGGCCGTAAAACTCGGTAATCAGCTCCTTGCCGGCCGCCGTGTTGTGCAGCGTTTTCACCCGGCCGCTGCGCACCAGGTAGGCCCGCAGGGGCTCGTCGCCGGCCTGGAAAATGTCCTGCTTCTTGCGGAAGGCGTGCCCTTTCTGCTGTTGGGCCAGCCCGTCGAGCTGGCCCACCACGCGGGCATCGGCCAGAAACTCGCACCAGCCCCCGGCCTGCAGGTCGTAGTCGGGGCGCAGGTGGCGGAAGCGGGCCAGCCGGCCCCCGATGGCGCTCAGCAGCTCGGCCTTGTTGAAGGGCTTGGTGAGGTAGTCGTCGGCCCCCAGCTCCATGCCCCGGCGCAGGTCGGCACGCTCGGTTTTGGCGGTGAGGAAGATGAAGGGTACGCCCGCCAGCCGCTCGTTCTGGTTGAAAATCTGGAGCACGCCGTAGCCGTCCAGCACCGGCATCATGATGTCGCACACCACCAGGTCGGGCCGGGTTTCCAGGGCCAGCGCGACGCCCAGCTGGCCGTTTTCGGCCACCAGCACCGCGTAGCCGGCCAGCTTCAGCAGCTCGGCCGTGTTGGCGCGAATGAGGGCGTTGTCGTCAATCAGCAGAATGGTCGGCATAGGGAATGGTAACGGTGAAGGTGGTGCCCACGCCCAGCTCGCTGTGCAGGGCAATGTGGCCGTCCATCAGCTCCAGGTACTTGGCAATAATGAAAAGGCCCAGCCCGGTGCCGGGCAGCTCGGTGGCATTGTGGGCCCGAAAAAACCGCTCGAACAAGTGCTCTTGGTCGGCCGGCGAAATGCCGATGCCCTGGTCCTGAACCTTAAGCAGCAGCTCATTATTTCGGTACTCCATCGCCACGGTCACCACGGTGTTTTCGCCGGAATACTTGAGGGCATTGGACAGCAGGTTGAGCAGAATTTTGCGCAGCAGCGAATCATCGAGCCGAATGGTACCGTCGTAGGCCTGCACCACAATGGTCTGGCCGGCCTTGCGCAGGCCCTGCACGGCGGCCACGGTTTCGGCCAGCAGGGCGGCCGGGTCGCAGTCGGCGGGGTGGGCCACGAGCTTGCCTTCCTCCAGGCGGTCGGCCGACAGGAATTCTTCCAGCAGGTCGTTGAGGTGCTCCACGGCCGTGCGAATGTGCGCCACGTGCCGCAGGCGGTCGGGCTGCTGGTCGGCGGTGGGGTAGTCGGCAATGAGGTCGGCCGAGGTGAGTACCACCGTGAGGGGCGTGCGAAACTCGTGCGAAGCCATGCTCACGAAGCGCGATTTCAGCTCGCCCAGCGCCTGCTCGGCGGCAAGGGCCTGGGTCAGCTCGCGGCCCCGGCGCTCCAGCTGCTGCAGCGTCACGAGCAGGGCGTGGGTACGGTCGGTTACTTGGTGTTCTAGCTCGGCGTTGCTCAGATGCAGCTCCTCGTTGAGGGCCTGCACCCGCTGGCGGGCCAGCACCAGCGCGGTCACGTCGGTGGCGATGATGAGCACGCCGCTCACTTCTCCGGTCGCCTCGCGGGTGGTCTGGTACACGAAGTTGTAGTAAAACGGGTCGAGCTTGCCCGAGTTGGTCTGGTCGAGGTGCACGAGCATTTCGCTGGCCCGAAAGGTCTCACCCGTGCGGTACACCGCGTCGAGGTGCTCGAACAGGTGCTGGTCGGCCAGCTCGGGGGCAGCCGCGCGGCAGGTGCGCCCCACCAGCGGGCGGTGGCCAAAGGCCCGCCGGAAGCCCTCGTTGGCCAGTTCAATGACATGCGTGGGACCTTGCAGCACGGCAATTACCACCGGTGCCTGCCCGATGAGGCCCAGCAGGCGCTGGCGCTGGGCTTCGGCCGTGGCCCCGGCCGCCCGTTCGCGCGCCTGGCTTTCGCGCAGGGCCTTCTCTAGGGCGCTGCGGGGCTGCTCGGCCGTGTCAGTAAAGCTCACTAGCAGCCACGGCCCCTGTCGCCGGGCGGCCACGTAGAAATAGCTATCGAAGCCATTGGTCTGGGAATGGACTTCGTAGCGGCCGGGCGTGTCGGTTTCGAAGACCTGGCGGTAAAAATCCAGGACCCCACTGGCTGGCAGGTGCGGGAAATACTTCAGCAGGGTGCCCCCCGGCCGCTCGGGCTGCCCCCAGTTGCGCTGCGCGGCCGGGCTCAGGTACTCCACCGCAAAATCGGCCGGCTCGCCCCCGCCCGGCGCGTACACCGGGCGCAGCAGCAGCACCGCCGCCAGTGATACGTCCAGCAACGCGGGCAGTAGCTCGGCCGGAAAGGCCGCGCCGGGGGGCAGCAAGGGGTTAGTGGCAGCCATAAATCGCAGGAAAACCGGCACGCGTACGGCTGGCGCTTAAAGAGTATATGTGATAATCTGTTGCTTATACGCGGCTACCGCCCCGATAGCCGGCATAACGAGCATTAGCCTGCGGCATAACCTGCCTCATGGGAGCGGCCACAGCGGCGGCCTACCTTTGAATTTGTGCCCCTGGTGGGCCTTCTCCATGCCACTTCGCCCCCTCGTATCCCTTCCCCCGTTGGCCGCCGCCGTGCTGCTGGTGCTGCTGCCGCTGGTAGGCAGCGCCGGGGTGGAGGCTACCCAGCACCGGCTGGCAGCGCTCCAACGCCGCCTGGGGGCCGCCATTTTCGTACTCGTGGTGGACGAGGCCAGCCACCCCGACGTGGTGCGCAGCTTCCAGCCGGCCGGGCTGCCCATGTGCGTGCTCGTGCAACAGGGCCAGGAGCTGTGGCGGCAGCCAGGCCTACCCGAAGAGGAGTTGCTGGCCGAGCAGCTGCTGGGCCGTTTGCGCCCGGCTGCCAGCGGCCCGGCGGTAGCCTAAGGCGCAACCAGCCTGCTTTTCAGCGGTACCAGCCCATCACCCGCGTAACTATCTGGAAACTAGCAAGTAAGTCGTGCTAATGGCGGGGCTCCCGGCCCGGAAGCGGGAGTACGCGGCGCGGCCTTTTGTAAGGCCGGCATGAGGAGGATTATCTGGTATCATAAGCTGGCTCATGGCACCACGGTAGGGGCTGCCGCTACTTTTGACCTGTCCGATACGGCGCTGCGAGGGTTTACTGCGCCGTATCGGACTTCACTGGTTGCCCCGCACCCTGGCGGCTTCTGCCATTCCTCTGATACTTTATGGTTACCAAGTATTTAGGGCCTATTACTTTGCTCTGGACCGGGGTCAGCCTGCTGGTGGTAGCCTGCAACGGCTCGCCGGCCTCTCCGGCTCCCCCTGCCAACCTGCCGCCCGGCAAGGTAGCTGCAGCTGCCCCTCCCCAAACGGCCGCCGCCGACTCGGCCGCTCCATCGGCTTCCGCAGGCCAGCCGGTGCCTTTTGTAGGCCGCCCAACGGTAGGGGCGTCCATCCGGGCGGCCCAGGCCAATGCTGCCCGCTAACCCGGTGGCCGCCCCGGCCCAGGTCGCGCCTGTTGTGAGCACATTTTAAGCTTTTCGTGCGACGCTGCACGCGACTCACTTTGGCGAGCTAGTCTAATCCTTTTTCCATGAAAATCTCCTCTCCTGCCGCGGCCCTACCCGCCACCACCGTGGCGCAGAAGCCCCTGTACCTGCCTGGCTTAACGCCCAAACAGCTGGCGTGCCTGCTGCTCGCCCCGCCGGCGCACCTCTCCGTCGATTGTCGGGAGCAGCTGGTGCCGCACCCGCAGGGCGTGTGTCGCTTTGTGGCGCAGCTGCTGGTCATCCGCAGCCGGGGCACGTGCATCCAATTATGCCAGGTCCATCCCGTGTTGCACCGCTGCCTGCACCTGTTGGCGCTGGGGCCGGTGTTTCACTTAGAGGCTATCCAAAACAGGCAGTAGTCAAGTAATTCTTTCACTTCATTCCTTTCTCAATGAAATATTTTCTCATAGGCCTCGCGCTTGCATTGAGCGGTGGGCTGAGCGGCTGTACCGCTATTTCCGGCGTTAATGTAGAGCAGCGCGATAATGTCAACTTCAGTAAGTACCGCACCTTCGACTTTGCCGAGACGCAAGTGAAAACCAACGGCAACCAAAATCCGTTGTTGCGCAGTCCCATTGCCCAGGACCATATTAAGCAGGTAATTGGCGGTGAGCTGGCCAGGCGTGGCCTGCGGCAGGTAGACAACAATCCTGACCTTCTTATTACGACCCACACCTACATCGATGAAGCGGAGCGCACGGTTTATCGTAACGCCTACCCAGGGGCGAACTTTGCCTACCCTTACTCCGTGGGCTACCACGGGGCGTATCTGCCCATCAACTACGGCTATTGGTATTCGCCCGCTTACTACCAGCGGCCTTACTACCAGCAGCAGCATACGGAGCAGTACACCCAGGGTACGCTCATTATCGACTTCATCGACCGCCGCACTAACAACCTCGTGTGGCGCGGCTCGCTGGCCGACCCCGTGAATGACCCCGGCCGCCTGGGCAGCGAGTTCAGCGTATCGGCCAAAGACATTCTGGACCAGTTTCCGATTAAGGTAAAGTAGCCGCCCGCAACCACGCGCAAGGCCTGTAACCAACGCAACGAGCCGGCTGCTTGCCCCGCCCGTGCACCTCGCCGTCGATTGTCGGGGACTGTTGGCGCCGCACTTGCCGGGCGTGTACCACTTTGTGGCGCAGCTGCTTGTCATTCGCAGCCGGGGCGCGTGTATCCGAATTGTGCCAGGTTCGTCCCGTGCTGCAACGCTGCCTGCACCGCCTGGCGCTGGGGCCGGTGTTCCACTTAACTAAATAAGCGACGACCTCCACTCTGAGCGCAAGAAGCTGGCGCGAGCCAGCCGTTACTTATGGCTGCTTCCCTGAAATTCTCCACCGCCAACGGTGCGACTTTTTACGCCACCCTGCGCGAGCGGGTGGATGCTTATTTTCAGTCGCGGTAGCTCTCGCGCCACGCCAACGGGCGCATGTGGGCCAAAACGAGCTTCTTTCTGGCGAGTTTCTGCCTGCTCTATGGCCTGGTTGTGTTCGGGCCGGTTAGCCCGGGCCTCTGGCTGGTGCTGACCACCGAGCTGCTGGGCGCGTGCAATGCCGGCATCGGCTTCAATATCTGTCACGATGCCCTGCACGGCGCGTTCTCCGCCAACAAGCGGGTCAACCAGGTTTTCAGCCTGCTCTTCAACCTGGTGGGGGCCAATTCCTACGTGTGGAACCTCACCCACAACGTGGTGCACCACACCTATACTAACATTCCCGGGCACGACGAGGACATTGAAGTGGCGCCGGGCCTGATTCGCCTGTCGCCCGAGGAGCTGTGGCGGCCGTGGCAGCGCTACCAACACCTCTACGCTTTGCCGCTCTACGGGCTGGCATCCCTCTCGTGGCTGTTCCGCAAAGACTACGTGAAGTTTTGTCAGGCCCAAATCGGGGCGCACGTTTCCCACCACCTGCGCCGCGAGTACGTCAACCTGTTCGGTTACAAAGCCCTCTACTACCTGCTCTTCATTGCCCTGCCCCTGGCAGTAGTGCCGCTGCCCTGGGGGCAGGTGCTGCTTGGCTTTCTGGTGCTGCATCTGGTGGAGGGCGTGGTAATGGGCCTGGTGTTTCAACTGGCGCACGTGGTGGAAGGAACGACTTTTTCCACCCCCCGACGGCAGCGGCACGATGCAGGACGCCTGGGCCGTGCACCAGCTGCAGACCACGGCCAACTTCGCGCCCCGCAACGGGCTGGCCAGCTTCTTCTGTGGGGGGCTGAACCGCCAGATTGAGTACCACCTGTTTCCGCGCGTGTGCCACATTCACTACCCGGCCCTGGCGTCCATCGTGCGGCAAACGGCGCGCGAATTTGGGCTGCCCTACCTGGAAAACCCCTCCTTTGGGTCGGCCCTGCGCTCGCACTACCGCCTCTTGCGCCGCCTGAGCCAGCCGGCCATAGTGGCGAAACCGGCTCGTTTGGTAGCCGTCCACGCGTAAGGCTAAGCTACTCCGTAGAGCAAGAGAGCCTCAGAAAAACGAGGTTGTCTTGTGCTTGAATATTAAAACCCTCGTTTAAGTGAATAAAACAGCGAGTAGGTTGCGCTACCAGAAAAGCCAGGCAAAGCTATCGGAATTGGTTCAGAAAACTTGTTCAGCAATCTAAGTACAGCAAAGGGTATCTTCGTGATGAGAACCCTCTACTTTAACGATGAATATCGGCTACGCCCGCGTCTCAACCCGCGACCAGAACCTGGAACTACAACTCGACGCCCTGAACAAGGCCGGCTGTGAAACCATCTTCCAGGAGAAAGCATCCGGGGCCACCAAAGCACGGCCTGAACTCGACCGGATGCTGGCGGGGCTGCGACCTGGCGACACGGTCTACATTTATAAACTCGACCGGTTGGGGCGCTCCCTGAAACACTTGCTCGACATGGTGGCAGAGTTGGAGTTTCGGGGCGTGGGCCTGGTTTCGCTCACCGATGCCATCAACACCACCTCGGCCCAGGGGCGGCTCGTATTTAACCTGTTCGCCTCCCTGGCCGAGTTTGAGCGGGAGCTAATTCGCGAGCGCACCCACGCGGGGCTGGCCTCGGCCCGGGCGCGAGGCCGGGTGGGCGGCCGCCGGCGGGGACTATCGGAAGAAGCGGAACGCACGGCCATCGTCGCTGAGACGCTTTATCGCGAACAGCAGCTCGGGGTGAACGAGATTGCTCAGCGCCTGCGCATCTCCAAGGTTACGCTCTATAAATACCTGCGCCACCGGGGCGTCGTCATTCACAGTCATCGAAAAGCCGCCGCAGCCAAGTCGACCGAGTGAATTTTGCGCCACCCTTTCGGTCAAAATCCTTAACGTACTATTTATTCCGTTTTCTGATAGCACCCCTGGCAGGACGCGAACATTCTTCGAAAACGGCCGGCTCCAGGATGCCCGACGCCGACAGCGCGTGCGTGCTGCAACGCTACGCGGCAAGCCCGGCCGCTGGCCATCCCCGACTGCTGTACGCTGGCACCAGTACCGGCCGCTGCCCCTCACTACCCTACACCAACCGAATCTCAGCCCTTGAACCGTGACTAAAACCCGAATTTTGTCGTTGCTTGTGCTGGTTATGGGCCTGCTCAACGTGGGCCTGCTGACGATGCTCTGGTTCGGGTGGCCCAGCCACCAGGCCCTGCTGCACCAAGGCGCCAGTCCCGTGGTCGCCACCTTGGTAAGCGAGCTAAAGCTGACGGCCTCGCAGCACCAGCAGTTCAGCACGTTGCGCTAGGAGCTATTCGCCCGCGCTGCTGGCCCGCATCGGCGGTTTGCAGCGCCAGACCGACTCCCTCACCTACGCCCACTTTGCCGCCCTGGGCCACCTGCTCACGCCAGCGCAACTGCCCCGTTGGCAACAGCTGGCCCCCATCCTACCGCGCCGCCTGCAGCAGCCGGGACAAGGGCCGGGACCGGACGAGCAGCGTTCCGGCCAGCGGGGTGGCCCCGGCGGCCCGCCGCCTGAGGGGGCACCATTCGGTCCGCCCAAATAAATCGTCGAGGTATCGGCAGGTCAGTGGTGGGCGATGTTTGCTTCGGGATGAGTTTGTTTTATGTAACCCACTGATTAAAATCGGGTTTATCACAAGTTAACAACTTATGAAATACTTCTACCCTGGCCGTCTTTAGCTGTTTTAGCCCTGCTGCTGGCCTTTTACTCGCCGGCCCGGCAAACGGTGGGCTGGCAGCTGCATATGGTCGGTGCCACCGATGACGGCTACGTGCTGCTGGCCCCCATTCAGTACACCCAAACATAGTTGATTGATGCTGCGCCCGGGCGCGCCGTCTAATAGGGGTCCGCACCAGACTAAAAACGGAAAACAAC
This sequence comes from Hymenobacter siberiensis, assembly GCF_018967845.1. Classification (GTDB taxonomy): domain Bacteria; phylum Bacteroidota; class Bacteroidia; order Cytophagales; family Hymenobacteraceae; genus Hymenobacter; species Hymenobacter siberiensis. Next base: position 119,422 of record NZ_JAHLZZ010000002.1, on the reverse strand, counting down.
GTTAAGGCATCCTGACCTAGCGGTCTATCTCAGAAAACGTGCGTTTAAAAACTGCCAAGGCGGTTTTCGAGAGAATCAGGTTCTGGCTGGGCTGGCGTGCAGCTTTTGCTTATTTCACATATCAACGACTTGGTTTGGCTTGAATAACTGACCTGGTGAGATAAATCAACTCGTCTTTGGTGGTCAAGCGAGCTTAGAGTTGTTTTCCGTTCCTAGCCTAACTAATGCGACCCCATAACCAACAGGTTTGAAAGTAATAGAAAGCACAAACACTCAATCCGATTAGTACCTTTTTATGCCCACGATTCGCTAGTAGCTGAGGACACTTAGAGATACTTAAGAAACAACAATTTTTGTGCTCAATTGACTAATCAATTTGGTATTAACTAATTTTTTGAGGCATTTTATGCCAATTAAAACGAAAGCTTTACCACCGCCCCAGATAAGCAAATTAGGATTGTAGCACTTGGGTGTAATTCAGAACTACGCGGTTGGTTTTTTAAACAGGTCCGTGAGCAGGTACATTTGGGGGCTTTTCAGTGCCGAGCGTAAGCATACGAGCCGGTCGAGTCCGCCATTGGACCAGCGCTGCCCGCTTCGTTTGAGTCGGACCTGCAGCAGGGTGCGGTGGGCAGCCTCGACGGGTCCGCTGCCGCAAAGCAGCCCGCGTTGGCGGAACCGGTCGTAGCGCAAGCGGGTCCGGTTAGTGGCCAGGTAGGCGCCGAGTTGAGCAGCCACCGAGCCAGCCAAGCCGAGCAACTCGGCCACGGCCTGTTCCACGGCCGAGCTTTGGCCGGCCCAGAGGCGGGCGTATTGGGCCGGCAGCCAGGAAGCGGGCGCGGCGGCGGCCTGAGCGGCGGCGGCCTGAGCGGCAGCGGCGAGTTTTTCGGCCACGTGGTAGAAGTCCAGGATATGGGTGGCGTGGGGATAAGCGTCTTGTAACCAGCGGTGAATCCACTGCGCCCCGTCGGTGACAAACACCTGGTCGGCCGCCGCGTCCGGCGGCAGGGCTTGCTCAAAGCGTTGGGTGAAGATGGCGAAGAGCCCGCGCTGGGCCACGTACTGCGACGGTCCCATCGCCCCGGCCGGGGCGATGGCCGGGGCGATGGCCGGGGCGATGGCCGGGGCGATGTGCTGGAAGATGCGGCCGACTTTGACTTCCTGCCAGCCCCTGTCAGTGAAGAGCATCGAGCCGTCGACCATGCCGTAGACCGGCCCCGGGTCGGCGCTCACCCCCGGGCAGGGCGCATCGAGCGCGGCGGCCGGCAAGGCCTTGACCGCGGCTTGGGTGCGGCGGTACACCTGCGTCGTGCTCACCCGGATGCCCAGCAGCGATTCGACCAGCGGCGGCACGTGGGCAAAAACGTGCTCAGCGGCCAGTAAAACCAGTTTCACTTGTAGGTAGGGGCTGGTGCGCGAGCCCAGCACCGGGGCAATGAACGGGTTCGTCCTGGCGATGGCTACGCGCCCGAACCGGGTCTGGACAACGTTTTTTTTGCTTGTTGGCCGGCACCGACTCCAGGGTATGCTCCAGAACCGAACGTCCCAGCGCCGTCCACAACTGGTCGAATTTCTCTTCCAGCGTGTAAAAACCGGGCTCTTGGCCAATGCTTCTCAAATCGTCGTATTGCGCGGCGGCAAGCGCTAGGTAGGCTTCTTTCGTCATGACCAAAAGGAAGTAGAGCCTGCCTAAGTTACGGCCCCGGCGCGTAGTTTTGAATTACACCCAATTCAAACGGGGTTTCGTAAAATTTGATTGATAGACGAGTTTCTTAAACTCGACACCCACACAAAATAGTCGGTCCAGGCTTCGACGGGACTTGCCGGCTGGTTAGTTTAGCGGTTCAGGAAAAGGAGGGTTTCAATTTGCGAACAAAAATCATTCTAGCAAAAGTCGGGACACTTGGCCAGAATGGTTTAGCTGTACCAAGTACACTCCATTTGGTAAAGCCGTTAAATTCAGATTCAGCGTTCCATCAACTGATGGACGCGCGGGTGCTTTGTACACGCACCGCCCTACTACGTCGTGTATTTCGACAGTCGTTAGGCCGGTAAAGCTCCCCTGCACCCGAACGAGTCCAGTAGACGGATTTGGAGCCAATGACCAACTGGTGGGAGCGGCCCCAGCCGGCACCGTACTCAACGTCGACGATACCCGAACAGTGAAATCACGCACTTGTCCCAGTTCTTCCTGGCGGCGGCACGGGTCGGGAACCGTCGTGAGCCGAGTGTTGAAGGGCATGCCCCAGCAGGCGACGCGCAACCGCAGGGGCTGGTTGAGCAGCGTGGTCGCGGGCACCGTGATGATGCCGCGAAACGTACCCCGATGAATCCGGTGGCCAACGAATTAAACAGCAACTCTTGCGGAGCCTCGAAGAGGCCGTTATCGTTCGCATCGAGCCACACAAAGCAAGCGGTCCCGCTGTAGTTGGAATCGGCAAAATAGAAGGAGGCGCTGGCCCCTGCCGTAAGTGCAATGGCGACCTGCGTGCAGGTCTCGTCCCGGTAACCGGGCGCATTCGCGGGTTGATGATAGGTGAAAACCGGCCCAATTTCCAAGGTACCCATGCCGTGCCCCGCCCCCGTGGTGCCCGTGGTTGGGGAGGGCAGACAGGATGCCGGCCGGGGGCCACTTGTCGAGGCGCTCACGGATACGTAACCGGAGCGGGTGGCCGTGTTGGTGCCGTATTGGTTGCCGGCCTGCAGGGTCACCGTGTAGGTACCCGGCGCGGCGTAGGTGTGCAACGGGTGTTGCAGGGTGGACGTGCCGCCGTCGCCAAACGACCACTGCCACCGATTGGGGGCGGCCACGCTCTGGTCCCGAAACTGCACCAGGGGGTTGCAGCTGGCCGGTTGGTCGGCGGCAAAAGCTGCCGTGGGGGCCACGGGGGGCGGCACGATGACCACCGTGTAATCCTCTACGGCGGCGTTTATAAACCCCGGGGTGCACGTGCTGGTGGGCACAAAACTCGTGACGCTGTGCATGATGGCCCGCAGCCGGGTGGCTCCAGCTTTGGCCGCGGCGGGAATGGTGATGCTCACGCTTTGGGGGCTGAACTGGGGCTGCGAGCTCACTTGCTCGGAGGGACCGAACTCGCCGTCCTGATTGTAGTCAATCCACGCCTCCACGGCCACCCACGGGCCGGGACCCGAGAAAATCCACGGCAGCGACTCGGCCCGCACGGTGTAGCTCTGGCCGGCTTGCACCATCGCGTAGCGGGCCGTAAAATCGCGGTAGCCCACCCCAGGACCCCGAAAGTCGGTGTTGTCCAGGTTGGCGAATTGAAAGCGCGTGAAGTAGGCCGGGGCGGAACTGCTGCTTCCCCCTCCGGCGGTGCAGTAGCTGGGGCAGGCGGTGGCCACGGCCACTCGCTGCCGGGCCGTGTCGCGCCCAAAGGCATTCTGCGCGACGAGCTGCACCTCGTACACCCCCGCCGTCAAGTAGAGATGAGCAGGAGGTGCCGCAGCCGTAGAAGTCGTTCCATCGCCAAAGTTCCAGTGGTAGCTGGTTGCCCCGCCCACCGAGGTATTGGCAAATGCCACCCGCACGGAATCACACAGGCGCTCGTAGTGCGCCGTAAAGGCCGAAGCAGGAGGCGCGGCATTCGGTACCACGACGAGGGAATAGTCTTCGGCCTGGCCGGCCTGCACGGGGCCACAGGCGCTAGTAGCAGTGCTGCCGGCAATGTCGGCCACGATGCGCAGCCGCAGGGCTTTGTTATAGACCAGAGCCCAAGCCGAGGAAATCGTGAGTGGCACGACCGGGCTGCGCACGGACAAGCCCTGGTAAAGTAACTCGGCTGCGCCACTAAACTGGCCGTCGTCGTTTAGGTCCAGGTACACGCGCACGTCGTGGGCGCTGGGGCCTGTGGTGAGCCGTAGCGTGTCGGGCCGGTCGGCGGTGAGTGTGGCACGCTGGGCGCAGCTGAAATCTTCGTAGCCGGCTTGTCCGTCGACTGAGGCATTATTTAGGCCGGCCAGGCGCACGCGGATAAGCCCAAACTGACAGCAGTAGGCCAGTGTGGCCGGTTGGCAACTACTGGTGCGCGGGCCATCGGTACGTACCCGCACGTAGGCTGGTCGGGTGAGCGAGTCGCAACCGCTGGGGTTGCACACGCGCAACGACACGGCATAGGTACCGGCCGCCGCGTAGGTATGGGTCGGGTGCTGTTGGGTGCTGGTCGTGCCGTCGCCAAATCGCCAGCGCCAGGCCACCGGCGTATTAAAGGAGTTGTCCCGAAGGGCGACCACGCCGGAGCACGTAATGGAATCGACCGCCGCGAAGTGCGCCACTGGGGCCGCGTTGCCGGCCATAATGCGCACCTGGTAGTCCTCGGTTTGGGAGTATTGGGGAGTCGAACAAGCCGTGGGGATGGGACTATTCGCGTAGTCAGCGGCAATGCGCAGTCGTAAGGCCTGATTGAGTATGGCCGTAGCGGGCACAGTGAAGTTAACCGTGTGAGTCCGGGCATTCAGGGAGTAAAGGATACGCTCACCAGCGGCAAACATCCCGTCATTATTGTAGTCCAGCCACGCAACTGCGTTTTCGGCCGCCGAGGTTCCGGTTTGCACGCGCAGGGTGTAGGTCGAACCTTGCAACAGGTTTGCTCGGCGCTGGCAACTGTAGTCGCGGTAGCCGTCGGCACTGCCGTTGGTGATTGTATCGAGATTGGCCAGCCGAACCCGGTAGATGCCCATGCCAAATTGGGTATTGGCTGATGAAGCCGAACCGGGAGTGCAGTTAACTGCTGGCGGACATTGGGCCTTCGATAATAATGATGTTAATAATAACAACGCAGGCCACAACAAGGCATTTTTCATCAATTCACTGCCTATTCAGGTGAAATATACCAATTCCCACACAGTGAAACTGTTTAGAAAGTCAAAGGACTCCCAAAAAAGCGTGAAATTTGAGATGTAACACTCCTTTTTTCGCATTTTAATGTAAGTCCTGTCCAAAGCTATGATTCGCCAATGGATTCTGCCCGCGCTCCCGTTCTCGACCCACGGCCGCCCCTCGGTCGTGGAGCCGGTTGAGTTGGTAGAGGTCATTCTCTACAAGCTCAACAGCGGCTGTCAGTGGCGCTTATTGCCGGTCAAACAGTTTTTTACGGGCGCATCCCTGACCTGGCAGGGCGTATACGCCCGCTTTAATGCCTGGCGCAAGGACGGGTCCTGGCAAGCGGTGTGGCTCCGTTTGTTGCGCCAAAACGGGGCCCACCTCGACTGTTCCAGCGTCCAGCTGGACGGCAGCAACACGCCCGACAAGAACGGGGGGAAGCCGTCGGCTACCAGGGCCGCAAAAAAGCCCGCACCACCACGACCCTCTTCCTAGCCGACAACCGGGGCCAGCCCCTGGCCTGCGCCAGCCCGCAGGCGGACAACCACCACGATTGACGCGAGATTCCTCGCCTGCGCTCGGAATGACGTTCTTTACTATTTTCGGGCACTTTCTAACTCAACTTTGGCAGGTTGAGCTAATTGGGGCTTCCAGGATGTAAGGGCGGGGACAAGCTCTACCGGGTACGACCCCGCCCCTACACCCAACCGACAACCTGCCAAAGTAGAGTTAAAGCCCCCCCCCGAAACGATGTTATGACAAGGCTAAAAAAGCCGTGATATCGCCGGTATGCGTTAGTGTGAGCTGGTGCATGGCCCGGGTGCAGGCCACGTAGAGCATGCTTTTATCGACCTCCGTTTTGTAATTGCGGGCGGAAACAAAGGGCAGAATAACCTCATCGAATTCCAGGCCCTTGGCCAGGTGAGCCGTGGTGATGATGACGCCTTCCTTGAAGGTGGTGGACTCGTCGGTGAGCAGGTAAATACCGGGCGCTTCCAGCGTCTGGTACACCTCTTCGGCCTGCCGCAGGGTTTTGCAGATGATGCCCAGGGAATGATTTCCGGAGCTGAAAAAGGCCGTGAGCAACTGCCTAACGGCCTGCAATTCCTCGTCTTTACTCGTGAAGCGCGCCACCACAGGCTCCTGCCCATGGCGCTCCAGGGGGATGATGTGGGGGTTGGGGGTGATGCGCTGCGCGAAGGCCGTAATCTCGACGGTAGAGCGGTAGCTGCGGTACAGCTTCACCACATCGGCCTGCGGGAATACGCGCTCGATGGTTTCGGCCGAGGAAGAGCTGTACGGGTTCACCGTCTGGCTGACATCGCCGAGAATAGTTTTGCGGCACAGGAATATGCGCGAAAGCACGGCATACTGCACGGGGGTGTAGTCCTGCATCTCGTCCACCAGCAAGTGCTTCACGTGGTCGTAGGTGCTGATGCCTTCCAGGCGCAGGCGCAGGTAGATGAGGGCAAAAACATCGGCGTATTCCAGGTGCAGGCGGTGGTCGATGTTGAATAGGTCGGGCTTGCCCAGCCAGCGGTAAAAATCCCGGTACAGGTCCAGCACCTGATGGAAGCGGAACATGCGGGGAATGGCCTCTCCAATTATGTTTTTTTCGTGCCCAGTGAGCTTGCGGCGGGTGGCATCGCGCACGTAGGCCCGTACTTCCTCGGCCACCAGCGCAAACCGTTTCAGGAGCGGCACCCGGTGGAAGGTCTTGAACTTGGCCAGCATAAACGGCAGGGGAACCAGGGTGCTGCCCACCCGCAGCTCCTTCACCGTAAAGTAGTTGTTCTCGACGTAGATAAGGTACTGGTTGAGCTGGCTGAGGAATTCAAACGACGACTTGAACCGGATACGCTCAATAAACGCCTGGTCGTGGTTGTCGAGCAGCGCGGAAACCTGCTCGAAAAAGGTCTGGAACGAGTAGCGGTGGTCGAGCAAATCGGCCGCCAGCTCTTCCATGCCCAGCTCGGGAATGTGCTCTTCGCCCAGCTCGGGCAGCACATTGGAGATATAGTCGGCGAACACCTTATTTGGCGAGATGATGAGCACGTCCTTCGCCCCAATGGTTTCGCGGTAGCGGTAGAGCAGGAACGCAATGCGATGCAGGGCAATGGAGGTTTTGCCCGAGCCGGCCACGCCCTGAATGACCATCACCTGCGCGGTTTCGTTGCGAATCACCGCGTTCTGGTCGCGCTGAATGGTGGCCACGATATTCTTCAGCTTGTCGTCGGAGGACTTGGCCAACTCGCGCTGCAGCACGTCGTCGTGAATGTTCACGTCGTTTTCGAGCATGAACTCCAGTCGGCCATCCCGGATTTTGTACTGCCGCTTCAGCTCAATGGTGCCCTGAATCATGCCCGAAGGCGTGGCGAAGGCGGCTTCGCCCAGCTCGAAGTCGTAAAACATGGACGAAACCGGCGCCCGCCAGTCGTAGATGAGGCTGCGGCGCTGCTCATCCATAAAGGAATACACCCCGATGTACACCGGCAGTTTAGCCTGCCCCTGGGGCACAAAGTCAATGCGGCCGAAGTAGGGCGACTGCCCCAGCTTGAGCAGCTTCCGCTTACGGCCCACGGCTGCTTCGCCGGTAAACGCCATGCGGTCAATGGACTGACCAGCAGACACCATGTCGGCATCGTCCATGCCGGACTGGTGCTCATGGATGTACTCCTTTTTCTCCCGCAGCTCGTCGGAAAACTGCCGAACGGAGCCATCTATCCGCCGAATGGCCAGCGTCAGCTTCTCCTTAATTACTTCCAGGTATTCTTTCTCTTCTTGTTGCGTTGCGTTCATCCCGACAGTGCTTGGAAATAGCCCGCAAAGGTGAGGTCAAATTTCGGTCCGGCGAATTTTGGGTATAACCTTTTCAATCAGCCCGGTATTTATATGGGGCTGCTGCTAGTACTTCGCCCGCATCAGGCGCCTTAAGGTTTGCTTAGAATGTAGCCGCAATGCTCGCGCCTGCGTTTAACCGGGGATGCCATTGAGGGATTTTCTTATGCATTAGCATGTGCCATTTGCCTGAGCTTGTGACCAGGGTAAGGGCAGCAGCGATTTTTGATTCACAATAACCTGAAGCGTTGCTGCTTAGTGATGCAGCGGCGCGCCACCAACGGCCTAACAAGATTCGACGACATTTCACGAAACCAGTATGATGCACATAACCAACGACAAGACCGACACCAAAACATTCGAAATGGGCGGAAAATGTCCCTTCGGCGGCGACCGCATCGGCGGCGCCGAAGGCGCTTCGCCCACCCTGTCCGACTGGTACCCCAACCGGCTGCGCGTGGAGCTGCTGCACCACAATGCCCCGGGTGCCAATCCGCTCGGTGAAGATTTCAACTATACCGAGGCATTCAACGCCATCGACCTGGAGGCGCTGAAGCAGGAAATCAAAGGCTTCCTGACTTCTTCGGTGGATTGGTGGCCGTCGGACTACGGCAACTACGGCCCGCAGATGGTTCGCATGGCCTGGCACTCGGCCGGTACCTACCGCATTGCCGACGGCCGCGGGGGTGCCGGGGAGGCGCTGCAGCGCTTCGCACCCATCAGCAGCTGGTGGGACAATGGCAACACCGACAAGTCGCGCCGCCTCATCTGGCCCATCAAGCAGAAATACGGCAGCGCCCTGTCCTGGGCCGACCTTATTGTGCTGACTGGTAACTGCGCGTTAGAAATCATGGGCTTCCCCACCTACGGTTTCGCCGGTGGCCGCCATGATGCCTGGGAGGCCGACGACGCCACTTATTGGGGCCCCGAGGTGTGGGACGGCAAGAAAGTAAACACGCCCGACAGCATGGTGTCGCGCGACAAGCGCTGGCGCGGCCAGAACGGCGATGCCGACTACGACCTCGAAAACCCGCTGGCAGCTTCCTTCCAATCCCTGATTTACGTGAATCCCGAAGGCCCCTACGGGAAGGGCGACCCGCTGGGCTCGGCCCATGATATTCGGATTACGTTCACTCGCATGGCCATGAACGACGAGGAAACCGTGGCCCTTATTGCCGGCGGCCACGCCTTCGGCAAGAGCCACGGCATGGTGCCAGCCGCCGAAATCGGGGCACAGCCCGAGATTGCGCCGATGGAGCAGATGGGCCTGGGCTGGCACAACCCCAAAGGTTCGGGCAATGCCGAAAACACGATGACCAACGGCATTGAGGGCAGCTGGACGCCAAACCCCACCCAGTGGGACAACGACTACCTCATCAACCTGTTCAAGTTTGAATGGGAGCAGACCAAGAGCCCGGCCGGTGCCCTGCAGTGGACCCCGGTTGACAAGAATGCGCCCAAAACGCCCGACGCGCACATCCCCGGCCAGATGAATGCCCTGATGATGATGACGACCGATATCGCCCTTAAGGAGGACCCCGAATACCGCAAGGTGTGCGAGAAATTCCTTAACGATTTCGACGCCTTCACCCAGGCCTTTTCCAAGGCCTGGTACAAGCTAACCCACCGCGATATGGGCCCGCGCGAGCGCTACCTCGGGGCCGAGAAGGTGAACGAGAACGACCTGCTCTGGCAGGACCCCATCCCGGTGGCCGACTACCCTGTAATCGAAGCAGCGGAAATCGCGGCGCTGAAGAAGTCGATTATGGCAGCGGGTATTTCCGGGTCTGATTTGGTGTACACCGCGTTTTCGGCCGCCGTCACGCACCGCAGCAGCGACAAGCGCGGCGGGGCCAATGGCGGGCGGCTCGCGCTGGCCCCGCAAAAAGATTGGGCGGTCAACCGCCGCACGGTACCGGTTATTGCGGCCCTGCGCACGGTAATGGACGAATTTAACGGCCAGCAGCAGGGTGGCAAGAAAGTATCGCTCGCCGACCTCATCGTGCTGGGCGGCTGCGCCACGCTCGAGAAAGCAGCGGCCGATGCGGGCGTTGCAACCGAGGTGCCCTTCACGCCGGGCCGCCGCGACACCACGCAGGAACTCACCGACATTGAGATGTTTACGTGGCTCAAGCCCGTGGCCGATGGATTCCGCAACTACCTCGACAAGGGGTTTGGCGAAATTTCGCAGGACGTTTCTCCAGAAGAGATGTTCCTCGATAAGGCGCAGCTCCTCTCGCTCACCTCGCCGGAGTGGGTAGCGCTGACGGGCGGCTTGCGGGCCATGAACGCCAACCACGACGGCTCCCCCTACGGCATCTTTACCGACCGCGTGGGGGTGCTTACCAATGATTTCTTCACCGTACTCACAAGCACGGAATTCGATTGGAAGAAGGCGGACGCGAAGGGCATGACCTTCTCGCTCGACAACCGCGCGACGGGTGAAAGCCGCTTCGTGGCCACTCGGTCCGACCTCATCTTCGGCTCCAACGGCCAGTTGCGCGCCGTGGCGGAAGTGTACGCTGGCAGCGATGGTCACAAGCGCTTCGTGAAGGCCTTTGTGAAGGCGTGGGATAAGGTGATGATGCTCGACCGCTACGACGTGAAAGTTTAACGCCGACTCCACCGGAGATTATGAGGCCCTGTCTTTATTGAAAACGATGCCCTTTGCGTCGTTTTCAATAAAGACAGGGCCTCTTGCTCTTTGCTGCTTTCCCTGATGCAACTCAATTCCCGGCTCCCGATGCTGGAACAATACGCCACACTCAGGAGAAACAATCAACTGAAATAATTAGCAATAACCTGTCTATCAGGTATTTGTTGATTTAATAGTCTTTGGCACCCGGCTGGCCTAGCAACCGGCATCACGGAATACTTTATGCGATTTTCTTTACCTGGCTCTTGCCTGGTCAGCGCCGCGCTAAGGTGCTTCTACCTAATGCTTTGCCTGCTGGGCCTGAGTGCAACTGCCCGCGCCGCCAGCTACTACTGGGTGGGCAATACCGGCGCCTGGACCGACATGAGCCACTGGGCCAGCACCAGCGGCGGAGCCGGCAATGCCTACGCTAACGTGCCGAAAAACACATTTAGAGCAGTTTCGGTGTTACTGTACATGATATTCGCAATGGTCAAACCAGTTTTTGGCATCCTGGTCGGATATCCACGCGGCAGCCGCTATAATGGCCTGCTCAAGCGCGTCGCGGGTACGTGCTTTGAGGGGGCGCAACCAGGTTTTGAGCTTGCTGAAGGCCAGCTCAATTGGGTTGAAATCGGGCGAATAGGGCGGCAGGTAGCGCAGCCGCACGCCATATCCCCCCCCGATTTCGGCCAGGCCATCCACTTTATGCACCGACAGATTATCGAGGACCACCACGTCACCCCGCCGCAGGGTGGGGCCGAGCACCTGGTCGAGATAGGCGGCAAACACGTCGCCATTAACGGCTCCCTCGACGGTGAGCAGCGCCCCGAGGCCCTCAGGGGTGAGGGCGGCGATGAGCGTCCCGTTCGGACCGCCGTGCAGCGGCACGGCCTGGCCCAGACGCTGGCCGGCTGGGGCCCGGCCGTAGCGGCGGCAATAGGTCAGGTTCGTGCTCGTCTCACCTACGAAGACAAAACGAGTCACCTCTTCTTCCTGGATGGCTTCGATAAACAAGCGGCGCAAGGCGACGACGCGCGCGGTATCGCGTTCTGCGGCGTGGACGCTTTTTTTTGCGTCCCCAGCCCAGGCGTTCCACGGCCTGCCACACGGCCGTGCGCTGCAACGAGGGGCCGCCGGCCGCCACCAGCGCCTGCCCGATTTCGGCCAGCGTGGCATCGGGTTGCGCCCGCAGGCAGGCCAGCAGGCGCTCGTCGCCCGCCGCGTCCAGGCGCGGGACCGGGCCGGGATGACGGGGCAACTCGGCCACCGAGCCGCTCGTGCGTTGGCGGCGCAAGAGCTTGTCGGTGAACAATAGGGACACGCAAAAACGAGCCGCGACCTGGTATGTTTTGGCCCCCGGCTCGGCGCATGCCGCCGCCACGCGTTCCCGCAAATCTTGTGAATACGCTTTCATTTCCGAATATATGCCTAAAGCTAAAGCACGTACACTATCTTCGAAACCGCTCTAAGCAGTCCTCAGTTACCTGGAGCCCGCTGGGCCGAACCGGCTCATGCTGTCTGATACCGAGCCGGTTTCGAAGTAGTAGGGCAAGTGGACGGACAGGGGCGCACTGAAATGATACGCTCGTTTGCCATTCCGACCACTTTGGCACCCCTTTTCAGAACAAGGCCGGCCCGTACTTACTTTTAGCCCCGCCGGGAACGGGGCAGTGGCCTCCGCTGCTCTGCAACCCCGCCTTAAACGGCAGGGGCCACATCCGCTCGCTTTCGCTCAACGCTTCGCTCTTATGCACTCCCCCCTGATTTGGCTCCGCGTGGCCGCTACGATGGCCACGGCCTCCTGTTCCATGAAACTGGCGGCCGTGGCCGACAAAACCCCGGACCAAGTTCAGACTACCTACGTCGTGACCAAGGATGTGCCCTATGGGGCCGACAAGGAGCAGACCATGGACGTTTACCGCTCGGCCGACGGTGCGAAGCGCCACGCCAAAAACTACACCGTTGTTTTCCTGCATGGCGGAGGATATTACCTCAGCGACAAAGCCAGGGAAGAACGGTACATTCAGCCTTATTTGAAGAAAGGCGTCACCGTCGTTAACCTCAACTACCGGCTCAAGCGGGGCATTCCCGTGGCCTCGGAAGATTTAACGCTGGCCCTCAACTTCCTGGCGGCGCACCGTAGCGCCTACCCCCTGAACCTGGAGCGGGTTGTGCTGACGGGCTTTTCCGCTGGTGCCCACATCGCCAGCCTGGTGGCCGTGACCGCCAATGACCCCGCCTACCCGCACCCCCTCGTGCCAGGCATCCACATTGCCGGCGTGGTCAACTTTTCCGGCCCGGTGGGCGGGCTTGACGTCGTGGAGGCGGTTTTCATGAATCATCCGGTGCCCGTCATGAAAGAAATCGGTCTGGCGCTGTTCCCCGAAACCCTCGGGTACGCGCCAAAAGAAACAACCCGGCAATACGAACCCCTCACTTATCTGGACCCGCGCGACCCGCCCTTTTTTATCTGGCACGGGGGCCAGGATGACCAGGTACCGCCCGTTACGTTTACCCGCTTTGTGGACCAGCTCCAGCAGGACCGGAAAAAAAACACCGTGCTCTACGTGCCGGAGGGTCACCATAGCCCTTCCGCGAGCGAGCTGGAGGAGGCGTACCGGAAGATATTCCTGTTTTTAGATCAGAAGTAGAGCCGAAGAGAACTAATTGGGCCGTTTTCCGGAACCATTAAACGGCTATCGTGGTACGGACGCTACGCTTCAATACTGATTGGTCAGTGACGAGGACCAACCCTGCTCAAGCCGCTGTTATTACCCTTGTCGTTAGGGACACCTTGGGTATCTTTGGGCTGTTCGCAGCCCTCTTTGGGTTGCTTTTTTTCCGCAGCGCGTTTATCATACCCCTCCAAATGTGCGTAGGCGTTAAACGAAGGCCGAGAAGCTCCACGGGAGCAACTCGGCCCGAATAACAGTCCACCGCCCTATCTTCCCTGCGCTATGATAACGACCATTGGAACGACCCCGGAAGCCGCGCGCCTGCAGGTGTTGAGGCGCTACAATATTCTGGATACGCCGGAAGATGGCAGCATGAACCGCCTGGCCGGGCTGGCGGCCAAGGTTTTTAACATGCCCATAGCCCTCATTAGCCTGGTAGACGAGGACCGTATCTGGTTTAAGTCGCGCCACGGCCTGGACGCGGCGCAGATTGACCGGGGCGGAGGGCTGTGCGACTCAGCTATTCTTTCGCAGGAGGTTTAGATTGTGGAGGATGCCCGCCGCGACCCGCGTAACCTGGCCAACCCACTGGTAGCAGGCGAGTTTGGCCTACGGTTTTACGCCGCCGCCCCGCTACAGACCCACGACGGCCACATGCTGGGCACGTTTTGCCTCATCGACCAGAAGCAGCGCTACCTGACCGAGGGCCAGAAACTAATATTGCAGGACATGGCCGCTATTGCGATGGACGAGATTGAGCTACGCCTGGCCGCACGACTGGCGGCGCAGGAGAATGACCGGCAGCTGACCGAGTTAAAGCAGCAACTGGCCCGCAAGGCCTGAACCCGGCAAATAGTCTGCACCAAAAAGCGGCAGGTGCCAGGGGCTTAAGGCGAAGCAAAAAAGCCAGGGGCACCATTCGCCATCACATACTGCGAAGCCACTCGGAGGCAGTGGACAGGTCGGAAAACGACATAAAAATTATGCCGGCAGCGGTTTGTTCCACGGCCAGCTCGGCCGAAAGCTGGCTGTAGCGCTCGGCCGAATGCACCCACGAGAAGTAGCGGCAGCCAACCGCGTAGAGCTGCGGAAAAAATATGTCGCTCCCCCATTTGGCTGCATCGGCCCATAGGCCGGAAACGTGGGTGTTGTCATTCAGCACTTTGGCGCACCGCTCCTGCTGCAGTAGCTCAAGCACTTTGAGGGCGCCAGCCATCACGGACTCGTCATCGAGCTTGCCGGGCCAGTCGAGGTACAGCCAGTCGTCGGCGTAGCTGTAGGAGATGGTGAGGCTGGGGGTATCGTGAAGAATGCGCTGGGCCGACAGAAAATCACTAAGCGGGTATACGGCACCACCCACGCAGCATTGGGGCGAGGGGCAATGAGGTTTGTTAAGCAAAGATGCACACTGGTTGATGCACTGTGGCCAGTAACCCCCAGGAACTGGCAGCCAGCCGGTGCCAGTTCTGTGATTGCTGACTACTTATGACTGACTACCTGCTAAGCAGGTCCGCGCATTGCCGCGCAATCTCCAACTCTTCGGCCGTTGGAATAACCAGGATTTTTACCCGGCTTTCCGGCCGGTTCAACTCCCGTAGGCCGGGCAGGCGCTGCTGGTTTTTATCCTCGTCCAGGGTGAGCCCGAAAAACTCCATATTTTCACAGACCCGCGTGCGAACCAGCGCATCGTTTTCGCCTACGCCCGCCGTGAAAACAATGGCATCCAGTCCGTTGAGTACGGCTGCATAGGCCCCGATGTACTGACGAATGCGGTAGGCGTATACGTCGTAGGCCAGCGCGGCACGAGCATCGCCGGCGGCCAGCGCCGCGCCGATGTCGCGCATGTCGTTGGAGCCGGCCAGGCCCAGCATGCCGCTTTCCTTGTTGAGCAGGGTGTTCACTTGCTCCGTGGTGTAGCCCAGCGGCCCCAGCAGGTACAGCAGCACCGAAGGGTCGATATCCCCCGAGCGGGTGCCCATCACCAGGCCCGCCAACGGGCTGAAGCCCATGGTTGTATCTAGTGACTGCCCGCCCCGCACGGCGGCCATGCTGCACCCGTTGCCCAGGTGAATGGTGATGAGCCGGGCATCGGGCTTTTGGAGGTAAGCGGCAGCCTGCGCGGCCACGTACTGGTGGCTGGTGCCGTGAAAGCCGTACTTGCGGATGCGCTGCTCGGTGTAGAGGGCCGTGGGCAGAGCGTAGCGAAACGCGTGTTCGGGCAGGGTCTGGTGAAACGCCGTATCGAACACCGCTACTTGCCGGGCCTGCGCAAACACGCGCTCGGCCACCTCAATGCCCACATAGTTGGCCGGATTGTGCAGCGGGGCCAGCGCAAACAGCCGCTTGATTTCGACCTTCACCGCGGCCGTGATGCGCGTGGCTGCCGCGTAGGTTTCGCCCCCGTGCACCACCCGGTGGCCGACTATCGCAATGTCGGCCGGGTCTGCAATAATGCCGCCGGGCGCGGCCGTGAGCAGGCGCACCACTTCGTGCAGGCCCGCTTCGTGGTCGGCCAGCGGCAGGGTTAGCTTGGTTTCGGCCGGCGGGTTGGCGGGGGCCTGCAGGTCGAAAACCTGGTGGGTAATGGTGGCCTGCGCCGAGCCGACGCGCTCCACCAGTCCGCTGCACACGGGCCGCTCGGCCGGCCAGCGAAACAGCTGATACTTAATGGAGCTGCTGCCGGAATTGAGAACGAAAATGTTCACTATTAATCAATTATGAATTTGAAATCGCTGAGCAGTGCCACATCATGCTGAGCGAAGCATAACGTTTGAGTAATTGGGATTAGCTCGCATAATCAAATCAGCCCTGCTGGCTTTGAATGGCGGTAATAACAACGGTATTGAATACATCGTCCACGGTGCAGCCCCGGCTCAGGTCGTTCACCGGCTTGTTCAGGCCCTGCAGGACCGGGCCAATGGCCAGCGCGCCGGTTTCGCGCTGCACGGCTTTGTAGGTGTTGTTGCCGGTGTTCAAATCGGGGAAGATGAACACGCTGGCCTGACCGGCCACTTCCGAATCGGGTAGTTTCAGGCGGCCCACGAGCGGGTCTACGGCCGCGTCGTACTGAATGGGGCCTTCCACTTTCAGGTCGGGGCGGCGCTGGCGCACCAGCTCGGTGGCTTGGCGCACCTTCTCTACATCAGCCCCCGCGCCGGAGGTGCCCGACGAATACGAGAGCATGGCCACCCGGGGCTCGATGCCAAAGACCGCGCTGCTATCGGCCGAGGAAATGGCGATTTCGGCCAGCTGCTCGGCGGTGGGGTTGGGATTCACGGCGCAGTCGCCGAACACCGCCACGCGGTCGGGCAGGCACATGAAAAATACCGACGACACCACCGACACGCCGGGCTTGGTTTTGATGAACTGCAGCGCCGGCCGGATGGTGTGCTGCGTGGTGTGCACCGCCCCCGAAACCATGCCGTCGGCATCGCCCATATACACCATCATCGAGCCGAAGTACGACACGTCGCGCAGCAGGTCGCGGGCCATGTCGTGGTTCATACCCTTGTCCTTGCGCAGCTCGTAAAATGTCTCCACGTAGCCGGCGTACAGGGCCGAGTTCACCGGGTCGATGATGCGCAGGTGCTCGGGTGGCATGGTGAGGCCCAGACGCTTGATGGCGGCGGCCACCGTGGCCGGGTCACCCAGAATGGTGAGGTCCACCACGTTCTGGTGCAACAGCAGGGCGGCGGCCCGCAGAATGCGGTCGTCGTTGCCCTCGGGCAGCACGATGTGGCGGCGCGAGCGCCGGGCCCATTGCAGGAGCCGGTACTGGAACATGTGGGGCGTGAGCCCCTCGGACTGGAAGCTGACCAGCTTTTCCCGCAGCGCCGACACGTCCACGTAACGGTCGAAGGTGCTGATAGCCAGCTGAATTTTCCGGGGATTGTCGGGAGTGAGGCGCGAGCGGATGGCGCTCACCCGCGTGGTGGTTTCGAAGGTGCCAGTGGCTACGGCCAGAATGGGTACGGTATCGGGCAGGCCCTCCAGCAGCAACCGCACGGGCTCGTCGGGCTCCGTGCCGGTGGAGAGCACAATGCCCGCCACCTTGGGGTAATTGGCCGACAAATCCGCCTGCAGGGCGCACACGATGATGTCGCCCCGGTCGCCAGGCGTCACAATCAGCACGTTCTCCTTGAGGTAGTTGAGGAAGTTGGGCACCTGCATAGCCCCAATCACGTAGTTATCGACCTGGTTGCCCAGGCCCGCCTCCCCAAACAGCAGCTTGCCCCCCAGCCCAGCCTGGATTTCGCGCATGGTCGGGTGCAGCAGGTTTGGGTCGTCGGGGATGATGGCGAGCAGCACTTCGGCCGGCAGCTGGTCGCGCAGCAGCGCCTGCACATCGGCCACCTGGGCCGGGGCAATGCGGTTGGCCACCACTTGCAGCACGGGCACCTCGCGGCTCTCAAAGTTGCGCAGCGTGGTGAGCACGGCGCTCACGACCTGGGCCGTGCTCTTGCCCTGCCCCGACACCACCAGGATAACAGGCACGCCCAGGTTTTTGGCAATCGAGACGTTGGCGTCGAACTCAAACGCCGTGCCCGGCCCCACGAAGTCGCTGCCCTCCACCACCGTGAAATCACAGGTGTCTTCCCAGTACTTAAACCGGCGAATCACGGTGTCAATCAGCTCGCCCTGCGCGCCGGTTTCCATTAGTGCCAGAGCCTCGGCGCGGGTGTAGGCATAGGTATCGGCTGCGGGCAACGGCAGCTTGAAGTAGCTGCTGATGGTGGCCAAGCGCGGGTCGGGCTCCTGGGCGGGGTCATAGTCGATGAGCGGCTTAAAGTAGCCCACCTGTCGCGTTTGGCCCAGCAGCATATTTACCAGCCCCAGTGTAATCAGCGATTTTCCGCTGTAGGGCTCGGCGGCGGCAATGAAAACAGCTTTCGTCATGCTTACCTAACGCAGTCCTGCCTGCATCCGTTGACCAATGGCTGAGCTTATGCTGTAACAACTGCATTTTTTAATTAGGTCATGCTATATTTTCCGCTCTCTGAACGCCCCCTCGCTGAGCGGCTTTGCGTCCAGGCGGTGAAGCTGGTAAAACACCGCCACGAAGAAGAGAAAGAAGATAAAGTCGTTGAGCCCGTAAACCGAGTAGAACACGCCGGCGAACAAGTCCCTGGCGTACACGGCGCCCACCTCGTGGGTCGTAATCCAACGGAACCAGACCACGGCGTACACCAGCTTTTCGACCACGAATGCGCCCACGGCCCACTTCACGTACTGGTAGCGGGTAGCCACGGCCAGAAAAACCAGCCCCCAGACGGCAATCATCAGCAAGCCAAAATTGGACATGACTACCGGGTCGGTTTCCGGAATAACCGCATTCGTGAAAGCCCGCGACAGGAACAGCACGGCCAGAATATTGACCAGTCCGGCGGCAATGAATCCGTTGCGGATAAAAGTATTACGCATGCTTGGTGGGTTCGTTTTCTCAGAAAGGAAGCCGACAATGGCATCGACACAGACGAGCAGCAGGCTCAATCCTGGCGGCTATACGGAAAACATGAACACGGGGGGCAGCGCGTCGCAGTCGCTCGCCAACGGCCGACTGCGCAAGTCCTGAAAGAAATAGTTTTGAAGCAGACGCCGACAGTGCGGCCAGCTTGCCGGGCCTTTTGCCGGTTTGGTACCGAACTCCCTCCCGCAAAGGGACGGATTTACCTACAAGGCTTCAACGCAGCTCTTACCCGAACTTCCGGCCAGCGCCTGGCAGCCTGGCGAACGGGGAAAAATTGGCCGCCGCCGCCGACACTTTGGTGTCCTTGCGGGCGGCGGCTAAAATTCGGGGTATGGCCGCGCGGGTCCTCAAATCTTAAGGGCCAGCTCCTCGGCGGCCAGGGCGGCAGCCGGCACCGGGTCCGAAACGTTTTCCGGAGCCACGCGCTGCAGCTCCAGCGGGCGGTGGGGCTGAATGGTGAGGGGCACCAGCTCCACGGCCACGTCGCTGGTGTCCAGGCCAAAGGCTTGCTGGTCGCTGATGGCCAGCTTGTTGAACAGGAAGTAGCCTTGCAGGATAATCCGTTCCTTCAACGACAGCTGGTTGTCGAAGCTGAGCACTTTGTCGAGCACCACGAAGCGGAAGTCGCCGGGCATGCGGTGCTTTTGCAGCGTGGCATAGCGCGAGGTGATGTCGATTTCGCCCTTGCCGGCCATGTCCTCCAGCACGCGCCGGAACAGCAGGTTGATGCGCGGCTGAATGCGGAAGCCCAGCTGGAAGTTGATTTTGTAGGCCACGTCGGGCACCAACGTTTCCAGGGTGTAGCGCATGCCAAAGGGCTCATTCAGCATGCTGATGTTGAGGAACCAGTACCGGTCGGCGCGCTTGGGTTTCTTACGCAGGATGGAGTAGAGAATGCGGGCCTCAATCTGGCGGGCGTTTTTGCTGCGCGTGAGGTACACCAGGTTCGAGGCGTACTTGCTCACGGTCTGGTCCTGGCTCAGTTCCTGCAAAATGGGCAAGTTTTCGGCCCAGTCGGTCATGTCGAGGTAGCGGTTCTTAATCTGGCGGCCCTTGTAGCCCATCCACATGCCCAGAATCAGGCCCCACTCGAAGACGAGGATGCCCAGCCGGTTGAGCAGCTTGGTGATGTTGGCGATGAGAAACGACAACTCCACCGTCAGAAACACCAGCATGATTAGGCCCACCACCGGGATGGCCCAGTGCTTCACGCCGCGCAGGTACTGCGAGAGCAAAATGCTGGTCATCAGCATGGCCACCGTGATGGAGAAGCCGTAGGCCGCCTCCATGTTGCTGCTGGTCTGGAACCAGAGCTGCACGCACACGCAGCCGAACCACAGCAGCCAGTTGATGCTCGGCACGTAAATCTGCCCGCGCTGGTCGGTAGGAAACAGGATGCGCACCTTGGGCCAGAAGTTCAAACTCACCGCTTCGGAAATCAGCGTGTACGAGCCCGAAATCAGGGCCTGCGAGGCGATGATGGTGGCCATGGTGGCGATGATAATCAGCGGAATCAGGCCCCAGGTGGGCGCAATCAGGAAGAAGGGGTTCTGGGCGCTGCTCAGCACCTGGCCCATGTGGTCCATGGTCCAGGCGGCCTGGCCCAGGTAGTTGAGCACGAGGGCCGTTTTCACAAAGAGCCAGGCCGTCCGAATATTCTTACGCCCGCAGTGGCCCAGGTCTGAATACAGCGCCTCGGCGCCCGTGGTGCACAGAAACACCGCGCCCAGCAGCCAGAAACCCTTGGGGTACACCGTCAGCAGCTCGATGGCGTACCGCGGGTTCAGCGCCTGGAGAATGGCGGGGTGGTGGAAAATCTGAATCAGCCCCAGCGAGCCAATGGTGCTGAACCACACCAGCATGATGGGCCCGAACGAAGCCCCTACCACCTTGGTGCCAAACTGCTGAAACGCGAACAGCAGCGTGATAATGACCAGCACGATGGTGATAATAGTCGTTTCGGTCAACGTGGGGTCCAGCAGCCTCAGCCCCTCAATGGCCGACGACACCGAAATGGGCGGCGTGATGATGCCATCGGCCAGCAGCGTGCCCGCCCCGATGATGGCCGGCCATAGCAGCCACCGGCCCCGGTGCTTCACCAGCGAATAGAGCGAGAAAATGCCGCCCTCGCCGTGGTTATCGGCCTCCAGCGTGAGCAGGATGTACTTGATGCTGGTTTGGAGCGTGAGCGTCCAGAAAACGGCCGACACGCCGCCGTACACGAGCAGCTCGCTCACGGGCCGGTCGCCGAGAATGGACTTGAACACGTACAGCGGCGAGGTGCCGATGTCGCCGAAAATGATGCCGAGCGTAACCAGCAGGCCGGCCACCGTGATGCTGCGTTTGTGAATGCTGATTTCCGTGGGAAGCGCAGCCGTGAGCGTGGACATAACGAAAAGAGATTAGAAAGAATCGGGTGGCCGCTAGGCCACGGGCAAAGTGAAATAGAAGGTGCTGCCAGCACCGGGCGTGCTTTCCACGCCCAGCGTGCCGCCCTGGTTGGTGATGAATTCGCGGGAGATGCTCAGACCCAGGCCGGTACCAGCGGCCGCTTCCGGCCCCGCGCCGGGGCCCTGCGCAAACCGCTCGAAAATGCGCTGCTGGTGCTCCGGGGCAATGCCCGGGCCGTCGTCCTGCACCTGCACCCGCACCGCCTGGCCGTCGGGCTCGGCGGCGGCCGAAACGATAATCCGGCCACCCTCGGGCGAGTAGCGCACGGCGTTGGCCAGCAGATTGAGCAGCACCCAGGCCGACTTTTCCAGGTCGGCGCGCACCGGCGGCAGGTTGGGGGGCAGCTGCACGTCCAGCACCAGGTGCTTGGGGCGCAGCTGCAGCTGCAGGGGCTCGGTGGCGGCGGCCACCAGCGCGGCCAGCGCGGTGGGGCGCATGTCGAGGGCAATGGTGGCGCCTGCTTCCAGGCGGGCCACCGTCAGCAGCTCGCTCACCAAGAGCAGCAGGCGCTGGTTTTCCTGCCGCAGGCTGCTCACGATGTCGGCCTGCTCGGCATTGAGCGGCCCGATGCGCTGGTCGAGCAGCAGCTTGAGGTTGAAATTACTGCTCGACAGCGGCGTTTTCAGCTCGTGTGAGATGGTGGCCAGGAAGTCGGACTTGGTCTGGTCCAGCTTCTTGAAGGCCGACACGTTGTGCAGCGCCAGGATGGAGCCGATGAACTCCATGCGGTCAGTGGCCGCGTTAAATGAAACGGCCTCGTGCAGGCCCACCTGGTAGAATACGGCCTCAGCCCCTTCTCCCACGGTGAGGGCCAGGGGCGTGCTGCCCCGCTGGGCGGCGGGCTGCTGCACGTAGGCCAGCAGCTGGCCAAACACCGGGTTGGCCTGCGCCAGCTCCTCGGCCGGCCGGGCCACCACCTCGGCCTCCGACAGCCCCAGCAGGGCACAGGCCACGGGGTTGGCCACAATCACCTGCCGGCTTTCATCGAGCAGCAGCAGGCCCTCTTTCAGCGTCTGCACGATGCTGGCCACCCGGTTGCGCTCGGTCAGCAGCTCGGCCAGGTTGGCCGTGCGGTACTCGTTGAGGTGCATCAGCAAACCATTAAAGGCCCGGGTCACACTGCCAAACTCGTCGGTACTTTCCTGTGGGATGCTGGCCGAAAAATTGCCCGCCGCCGCGTGGTCGATGCTGGCCGTGAGCTTGCGCAGGCCGCCCACGGCCGCTTCCGGCACGCTCAGCACCAGGGCCAGGGCTAGCAGCGCGCCCAGGGTCAGCAGGGTTACCAGAAAGCGGGTGGCGGCGGTGGCCGTGCGGTTGGCCTGCTCGTTTTTGCGGGTGAGGGCGGCCATGTTCAGGGCCACCATGTGGTGGGTGTGCCGACGCAGCTCGGCCACGGTGGCTGCCCGGGTGACCGGGGCATCCTCGTAGCGGCCCAGGGTCTGCACCATGCTGTCGACGAGCTGCTGCTCGCCGGGCTCCGTGATATTGCCGGCCTCGCGGGTAAGCGCCGTGCTGTAGCGGTTCAAGGCGGCTGGCGCGGCGGCTGGGGTGGCCAGCTCATCCAACGCCTGCAACATGCGCTGGCCCAGCTGCACCGAGTAGAAATTGTCCTGCAGAATAGCGCGCGAATTCCGGTCCAGCTGGTGCACGGTATCGAAGGCGTAGCCCCCCAGCCCGACCAGCAGGACCAGCATGGCCACGAATCCCCAGGTGATTTTTGCTTTGAGTGACATAAGGCGGCCGGCTAAGAGAATGGGAACACCCCAGGACTGCGCCGGCCGCAGCGAATGCCAGACCAGAACGGGCCAGGCGTGCTACAATTACTATAACCAAAATATAGTCAGTAGGTTATATTTATTCAAAGCGCTGCCGCTACCGCTCAAAGGCCGCGCACTGGGCCATTATGACCCGGTGCGTTTGTCATAATGATATGCTTGCGGGTCGGGGCACCGGGTTCCGCCCCCAGCAATGGGGCGGCAGCGCGTGTTGAGGCCGCCGCCCAGTGCCGGGCTGCCGGCATTTTTGGCGGTCATCACAGAATAAATAGCGGCCCTTCTTCCAGCCGTTAGGACTGGCTTCCATTAACTGGCCCAGGCCAATACTTCAGCATATCAACATCTGGCGGGACGTGGTTTGCAACAGTCAGCCGGTCGGCTGGAAAGGAGTTGTTCCGAGTAATTAAACGGAGTCTGGCTTCCGCCATCGAATCCACCATCCGCTTGTTGTGTCTGCTCATTGCTGTCGCTTACCTATGAACCCCACCGAAACGCTTGCCAACGGTAGTACCGACACCTTAGTCCTGCCCGTACCCTTTGCCGCTTTAACCGCCTCGGTTACCGCCTATGCGCTCGTGCACTACCGCTACCAACCCGAGCGCACGGCCACCGTGCTGCCCGTGGCCGTGCGGCTGGGCGCGCCGGCTGATTTGCTGGCTCCGGTGCTCCAGCTGCATCTTTCGCTGGATGATGCGCAGCGGGTGAGCACGCTGACTGCCGAGGCCGCACAGCAAATCCGCACGGCGCTGGCGGCATTGCCACCTGATTGGGAGCCGGCAATGCAGCCCTGGCACCTGCAAATGACGCCCGACAGCGCCGACACACCACCCGCCTGGGAAAGCAAAGTTACGTTTTTGGATGATGACGTGACGTTTGCCGTCGCCGACCGGCCCGCTACTGCCGGCCATTTGCAGGCTGTATTCGAGCAGCTCGAGCCCGCTACCGAAACCACGGTGGGCCGGCTACAATTTCTGGGTACCGCCGAGCTGATGCAGCTAGCCGAATTTGCCCAGAGCCCGGTGCAGCTGCCCGCCGGCGCTCCCGCGCGGCTGCACGAGTGGTTTGAAGCCAGCGTGCAGCAGTACCCCACACGGCCGGCCCTGCTGGGGCCCGCCGGCCCCGTGAGCTACCGCGAGCTGGACGAGCGCGCCAACGCGCTGGCCGACTATCTGCGCGCCACGGGCGTGCAACCCGGCGATTTCGTAGGCCTGTTCATCGCAAAATCGACGGAGCTGTACGTGGCCATGCTGGCCGTGCTCAAGGCCGGGGCCGCCTACGTGCCCCTGGACTTAAGCTTTCCGGCCGAGCGGGTGGCCTTCATTCTGAGCGACTGCGGGGCGCGCCTGCTGCTGACGGCCGGGCCGCCCCCCGCTCCCGGCGAGTGGGCCGGCACCGCCCTGAACCTGCACCAGCTACCGGCTTATCCGGCCGAGAGCCGGCCGGCCGCCCCCGCCCCCGTGCTTTCGCCCGACTCGCCGGCCTACGTCATCTACACGTCTGGCACCACCGGCCTGCCCAAGGGCGTGGTGCTGCCGCACCGCAGCATTGGCCATTTGGTGCAGGCCGAGCAGGCCTTGTTTCAGCCGACTGCCGACGACCGGGTAGCGCAGGGCTTTTCGGTGGCTTTTGATGCTTCGCTGGAAGAAATCTGGCTGGCCTGGGCCGCCGGCGCGGCGCTGGTGCCGGTGCCCGACGAGGTGATGAAAGCGCCCGACGCGCTGCCAGCGTTTCTACTGGCCCAAGGCGTCACGGTGTTTTCCACGGTGCCCACGCTACTCTCGCTGCTCGATGCGCCGGTGGCCACGGTGCGCCTACTCATTCTGGGCGGCGAAGTGTGTCCGGCCGAGCTGCTGACGGCCTGGGGCGGGACCAGCCGGCGCATCGTGAACACCTACGGGCCCACGGAGGCCACCGTCATCGCCACCAGCGCCGACTACGTGCCGGGCCGGCCGCTCACCATTGGCCGGCCGGTGCCGGGCTACGTGGTGCGGCTGCTCGACCAGGCCGGGCAGGCCGTTGCCCCGGGCCTGGAAGGCGAAATCTGCCTGGGCGGAGCCGCGCTGGCCACCGGCTACCTCAACCGCCCCGAGCTGACGGCCAGCAAGTTTATTGAAGCAGATGCCCCCCAGCCGGCGTTGCGCGGCCGCTTCTATCGCACTGGCGATTTGGGCCGCTTCACGACCGGCGGCGAAGTGGAGTTTCTGGGCCGCATCGACACGCAGGTGAAGCTGCGCGGCTACCGCATCGAGCTGGCCGAAATCGAGGCGCTGCTGTTGCAGTTTCCGGGCGTGCGCAACGCCGCCGTGGCCCTCAAAACCGGTCCCGACGACGTGCCCCGGCTTATTGCCTATCTCATTCTGGCCGCCGGCCACGCGCTGGACGAAGCCGCGCTGCGCCCCTTCCTGCGCACCCGGCTGGCCGCCTACATGGTGCCGGCCCTGTTCGTGGAAATGGGCAGCTTCCCGGCCCTGACCAGCGGCAAAGTCGACCGCAAGGCCCTGCCCTACCCGCAGGGCACCGCAGCGGAGTCGGACCGAGTGCTGGTAGCCCCGCGCACGCCCGCCGAAGCGGCCCTGCTGCCCATGTGGCAGCAGCGCTTCGGCACGAAGGCCATTTCCGTCATCGACGACTTTTTTGACCTCGGCGGCAACTCGCTGCTGGCTTCGCTACTGGTATCGGAGCTGCGGCGGCGGCCTGAGTTTGCCGGCCTCTCGGTGCGCGACCTCTACGCCGGCCGCACCATCGAGGGCCTGGCCCGCTGCGCGGTAACGCCCACCGAAGCCGATGCGCCCACGACCGGCTTCAGCACTGAGCCGGCCGCCACCAGCCCCGCCGCTTCGACGGGCGTGCGGGCGGTCACGGCGGGACTGCAGCTGCTTTCGGCTACTTTATTCTACGCGCTGCCCGTCACCACGCTGCTGTTTTCGTTGCGCCGCACAGGCATGGCGCACTGGCACTGGCTGCCGCTGCTGGGCCTGTCCCTGGCCTCGCTGCTGGCCTATCTGCCCCTGTATGGCCTGCTGGTGGTGGCGGTGAAGTGGCTCGTTATCGGCCGGTTTCGGGCGGGCAACTACCCGCTGTGGGGCTTCTATTACCTGCGCTTCTGGCTAGTGAAGAAGGCCGTCGAATCGGTGCCCGCCTACCTGCTCACCGGCACGCCTTACCTCAATGCCTTCTACCGCCTGCTGGGGGCACACATTGGCCCGCACGTCCACCTCAACTCCAACCGTCTGCTGGCCTTCGACCTGATTACCATCGGCGCGGGCGCCAGCATTGCCCCCGAGGCCGGCCTGCTAGGCTACCGCGTGGAAGCCGGCCGCCTGCTGCTGGGCCCCATCGAAGTAGGTGAGAATGCCTACGTGGGCCTGCGGGCGGTGCTGCGCAACAATTCGCGCCTCGGGGCCGAGGCCGTGCTCGAAGACCTTTCGGCCCTGGCCGCTGGCCACGAAGTGCCCGCCTACGAGGTGTGGGCCGGCTCGCCGGCCCGGCGCGTGCGCACCCTGGCCCCGGCCGACTGCCCGCCCGTACTTCGGCCCGGCCAAAGCACCCGCCTGGGCTTCCTGGCCCTGCAAACCGGCGCGCTGCTGCTGGTGCAGCTATTACCAGCGGGCAGCGCCCTGCCGGTGGTGGGCTTGTTCTACGAGGCCGTGCTGCGCTACGGCTGGCTGGCGGCGCTGGCGCTGCTGCTGCCCCTCTCCACGCTCTACGTGGTGCTTTCCATCCTGGTCTCGGCCCTGTTTGTGCGGGTGGGCACCAGCCGGCGCGGCGCGGCCACGCACTCGCTCTACAGCCGGGCCTACGTGCAGCAATGGTTCGTCGATGCCATTCTGGCCGAGAGCCTGCGCCTGTTGCGGCCGCTGTACGCCACCATCTACACGCCATTTTACCTGCGCCTGCTGGGCGCGCGCATTGGCCGGCGGGCCGAAGTTTCTACGCTAAATCACCTCTCGGTCGACCAGCTGACGGTGGGCGCGGAGGCTTTTCTGGCCGATTCGGTCAGCATCGGCGCGCCGCGGGTGCAGCGCGGGGTGCTCACCATCGCGCCCACCGTTATCGGGGCGCGCTCGTTTATCGGCAACAGCGCAGTGGTGCCCGGCGGCACCACGCTGGGCAGCGGCGTCTTGATTGGGGCACTATCCACAGCCCCGGCAACCACGCCCGCCGACGATACCTCGTGGGTGGGCTCGCCGGCCTTTGCCCTGCCCAACCGGCCGGTCAGCCACGCTTTTCCGGCCAGCCTCACCTTTGCCCCGCCGCGCCGGCTGGTGCTGGCCCGGGGGCTGATTGAGTTCTTCAAAATAACGCTCCCCTATTGCTTCGCTTTCCTGAGCTTCGGCCTGCTCTATCACTACTGCGTCGAGCACCCGGCGCTGCCCTTCTGGCGCGTGGTGCTGGGCGGCACCGGTATTTTTCTGACCTCCATTTTCAGCCTGACCCTGCTCACGGTGGCGCTCAAATGGACGATAATCGGACGCTACGTGCCGGCCGAGAAGCCGCTGTGGTCGTCCTTCGTCTGGCGCAGCGAATTGGTTAATTCCCTGTGCGAAAGCTACGTGTATCCGTTCTGGGAGGCGCTGCTGCTGGGTACGCCGTTCGCGGCCATTTTCTTTCGCTGGATGGGTTCTGACTTTGGCAAGCGTGTCTATCTGGATACCACCGAAATTACGGAGTTTGACCTGGCCCACGTCGGCGACCAAGCCGAGCTGGCCAGCGGCGTCACCGTCCAGACCCACCTCTTTGAGGACCGGGTGATGAAGATGTCGCACCTGCGCATTGGAGCCGGGGCCTCGGTGGGCGTGTCGGCCGTGGTGCTCTACGATTCGGAGATGGAGGCCGGGGCCCGCCTGCGCAGCCTCTCGCTGCTGATGAAGGGCGAACGGCTGCCCGCCCACACTACCTGGCAGGGCATTCCGTGCTCGTTCGTGCCGTAGTGGCGGCATCCCCGTTGCCGTTTTATCACTGCTGGCGGACCCGCCTCGGCCCGGTGACCCCGGCCGCGCTGGCCAAACTGTCGGCTGCTGAGCAGGCCCGGCATGCGCGGTTTCTGGCAGCCGGACCCGCGCAGGCTTATGCCGGGGCGCACGTCTTTTTGCGGGCCGTGCTGGGGCACTACACCCACCAGCCCCCGGCCGCGCTGGCCCTGGGCGTGGACGCCCGGCAAAAGCCTATCCTGACCACGGACCCGCCCTTGTGGTTCAACCTGAGCTACCGCGCCGACTGGGCCTTGCTGGCTGTTTCCAACCAGGGCGAGGTGGGCGTTGACCTCGAAGCCATCCGGCCCGTGGCCGGGGCGGCAGCCCTGGTCGACTACCTGTTTTCGCCGGCCGAGCGCGCCGTGCTGCGGGCGGCGGGGCGCTCCGCGTGGCGGGCGCTGTTCTACGCCATCTGGACCCGCAAGGAAGCCTGGGCCAAGTGCTCGGGCATGGGACTGGCGCTGCCGTTCGCGGGCTTCTCGGTGGCGCGGCGGCGCGGTTCGGCCATTGCCTGGCAAGTGCCCGGCCCCGGCCAGCTCCAAGGCTTCGCGGTGAACGAGGACCACGCGGGCGCGCTGGCCTGCGCGGCACCAACGGCCGTTTGCTGGCAGCATTTTGATTTTCCATCCCGGCTGCCGGTGGCGGCCATTCCATTTCCCAGATGAAGTTTTTCGTGGCCCTGTTGTGGGCATTGCCGTTTTTTGCTGCCGGCCAGGTGCTGCCGCCCGCTGCCCCCAACCCAGCCCCGCCCGTGGCGGCGGCCGACAGCAGCGCCGGCTGGGAGCTACGGCTCGATTATGAGGCGCGTACCAGCTACCTGGGCCGCGAATACGGCAGCCACGCCTACTCCCTCAACCCTCAGGTGAGCTACTCGGCCGCCAATGGCCTTTACGGTCGGCTCGAAGGCCTGTATTTCAGCCCCGTGCGACCGGGCTACGTGTACACCAGCCTGGAGCTGGGCTACGCCGGCGAGTTTACCGATAACTGGAGCTACTCGCTGTCGGGCAGCCGCACGTTCTACGCCGAGCGCATCACCAAAAAGGATTCCGTGCTGCGCAACAACCTGGAAGCCTACACCCAATATACTCTTGGCCCAGTGGCGCTGGGCCTGGACTACAACTTCCTGTTCGACCATTTCCAAGCCCATACGCTTGGTCTGAACCTAAGCCTGCCGCTGGAAAAAGCGCACTGGCTGGGCTTTGATAAGGTGAGCTTTACGCCAGCGGCGGAGCTCGACTGGGGCTCGTCGCTGGCGCTGCTGCGCTTCGGCACCCTGGCCACGCCGCTCGACCAGAACTTTGCCAAAATCGACCAGCCCACCCTGCGGCTGGTGCCGCTGGCCTACGAGTTCAGCTTTCCGCTGGAAGTGCAGCGCGGCCACCTGGCCCTGAACCTAGCCGGCCACCTGCTGGCCCCGCTGCGCGTACGCGGCGAAACCCAGGCTCCGCCCTCGTTCGGCTACCTGAGCGCGGCCCTTATTCTCCGGCTGCCCGCAAAACCGGCAGAGTAGCCAGACGTTGGAACGTATCGAAAAGTGTGGGCAATACCGCCGTAGGAGATGCTACAATTCGATGCGATGCTGCCCAAATTAACCAGGTCCTACGGCTGCCCAAGGCTTTTTAAGGCCCTCGCAACGTTTCGGTTTTTCATCCCGGCGACCAGTGGGGGTTGGTGGCCGGAACCGCACAAGATGTACGGTTTTGGGAGTAGCCGGCGGGTGGGTGTGCCCTGCGACAGAAACCCTACGAGTGAGGAGCCGACCTCTTCCCCATGTGGCCACGCCGAGCAAAGGCCTTCCACGAGGCTCACACCAAAGAATTTATATTACTGAGGATAAGGGCGACCAGGCTATGGGCCAGCACCCGATGGGCAGTTTCGTTGAGGTGCGACGTGTCGACGAACATCTGGCGGTCGGGACGCAGCACCCGGTGCGAATCCAGCCAGTACCGGTTGGGCAGGTTGGCCAGAAGCCCCCGAAATAGCCAGCCGCCGAAATTCCGCAGTGCGTTGTCGGCCGGAACGAGGCAGGGAAACGGCGACAAAAAGACAAACGCCGTATTGGGGTGCTGCCGCATGCAGTCGTTCAGGGCCCGAAAGCTACGGCGGTATCGGGCCGAAAATACCCACAGCGCCGCCGTGAGCAGGCCCGTGGCCGTGATGCGGGCGTAGTAGGCCAATCGGCCGATGGGAAGGGCCGGCCCCACGCTGCTCATTGGCTGGGCCGCGCCGGCGAGGGGCTTTTTGCTACTGGGTCGGATGCCCAATGCCCGGCACAGCTGGTGCCCCAGGCTCCGCCAGCTGGCCGAGAACTCGTGGTTGCCCAACTGCAGCACCACATGCGAGGGGTGCAGTGCGCTAATGGCTGCCAGGTGCTCGGGCAGTTGCACAAAGGACAGGTTAGGCACCTGCGCCACCACTTCGCCCTGGAGCAGTTCGGCGAGCAGTTTCGGAAAAGCATGGTCGGAGGAGATTGCATAGCCCGCCACGTGGCAGCCACCCAGGACAATTATTTCAATACGCTTCATGCGGCAGAATGGGGGGAAAGCCCCTTTAAGAAGTCAGTTAAGTGCTTGCTCCAAATTAAACAGTTGATACATTTGACATAACTAACTGATAATAAACAAGAAACAAAAAGACTATCAGCTAAAAGCTAATGGTTCGGCACTTAGAAATTAGAATCGATAGAAGATGCAAGATGCACTCGATTTTCTGAACTGCACTATATTATGTTTAAATTATCTTTTTTCTACAAATCCTTGTTTACTTTCAGGGGGTTGTAAGCTATGGAGGTAGTGGCTAGAGCCAAGGCTTATGACAGATACTACTGTTCAGAATACAGGAACAAGGTCTTGGAACGTCCCCCGGCGCATGGAACAGCCCGTTATTACTTCGTCGGTGGCGCCGTTGCGGTGCTTGGCCACGTCGAACAATACCGTGTCGTGGGTCGGGCTACCGTCTTCGTATTCGGTAATGTCGTAGTACTTAAAAGCGCCAACAAGCTGTTAACTAGTCCGGAAAAAGCAGCACGGTTGAGCGGCTTTTTCCGGACTGGCCGAGAGCGGATGCGGGAACTATCGCAATCAGGGCTGCCGGTGCTGGCCGGCTTCGTCAGTGCAACGTTCGGGGCGCCAAAGGAGCCGCAATGCTATTTACTTCGCCCCGTAGCTAGCGGGAGTGGTTAACTGGATATTTAACACCGGGTTATGGTGAAGGTTTAAGCCGGCGCACCCCACGCCGGCAAGTCTGGTGTGCCGAGCTTAGCCGCTCGCATCGGGCCATGACGTTCGGGCTGCAGGGAGGCAACTGCGCACCGGAGAGCCGCAGCAATTCAGGCGCCTTTATGGCAGGTTCTGGGCTAGAGAATGCTGGAGACGACGTTGACCCCGAGGGCGACAACGGCGGTGTTGAAGGCAAAGGAGAGCAGGCCGTGGACGAGGGTGAGCTGGCGCATGCGCAGGGAGGTAACGCCGGTGTCGGAGGTCTGGGCAGTCATGCCAATGGTGAAGGCAAAGTAGGCAAAGTCCCAGTAGCGGGTGGGCGGGTCGCCGGGAAACTGCAGGCCCCCGAGTTCATCCGGCGGGGAAGCGGTCGGGTCCTTGCTGAAGTACACGTGGGCGTAGCGCAAGGTGAAGAGCGTGTGCAATAGGAACCAGGCCCCTACCACGGCCACCACCGACACCGCCACCTGCTCGGCCTGCTCGCGCGGGGGCAGGGCCTTGATGCCCCGCAGCAGCAAGGCTACGGCGAAGAGGCTCGCCCCGGCCGCCAGCAGCACGGCCACGAAAGTCCAGGTGCGGCCGGGGTCCTGGCTGGTGGCCACCCGGCGCAGGTGCTCGGTATCGGCCGTGGCGATGGTGGCCCAGGTCAGAATTAGAAGCACTAAGCAGAACCCGTCCCAGCCGGCTACCACGCGGGTGCCGGGGTGAAAATCGGCCGGAGCCAGGCCCGCGCAGAGGGCGCCGGCGGCTAGCGCCCAGCCCACCCGTTGCAGTGCGCGCAGGTTCAGTAGCCGGTGCAGTCGGCGACGCCGCGGTACCCGAGCCGTTATAGCAGAAGAAGCCATTGGATGGCAGGAGAAGAAATTTATAGGAAGCAGTACTGGCGTATTTAGACCGCGATACCGCGCGTTAATCGGCGGCCGCCCGGAGCGGGTGCCAGCGCCAGCCGTCGCGCGGATTAAATTCCAGGGATGGGGTTGGCAGCTTTAGAAACTGGCTGGCACCTAGCAGCATATGACCGGTGGAACCAACGGGTGCCAGCCGAGCCAGGTCGAAGTCAGGGGCCAGGTAGAACTGGCGCACGCGCCGGAAAACGAGGGGGCGGCCATCGGCCCCGTATAGCGGCGGGTTGGCGCTACCCCCGGTCATCCCACTGCCACTGTAGCCCAGGTCGAGGTTCAGCCAGCGCGGAAAAGAGGGGCCTACGGGCAGCACGCTCGCTACATTCACCGACAGCCAGTACTGCTGGCCATTGTAGTCTTTCAGCAGTTGCGCAAAACGGCGGCGGCCCAGCAATTCCGGCCGGTACTGCGGGTAAATACTGCTCCGGAAGCCATAGCGAAGGCTCAGGGGTTGCTGGCCCAAGCCCACTTGCTGGCCCACAAACAGAGCCACTCCGGCCGCATTAGCCGCCATGTCGCCCTTCGAAAACCCCCAGCCTTCGGAATGGCCGTCGAACACTTCAATCGTGCTCTGAAATAGCAGCGCGATAGCCCCGCCAGTAAGTGCCGCAGTCCGGTCGGGCACGCCGCTCCAACGAAACAGCTCGTATTCGCCCCGGCTAATGGCGTAGGTCGTGGTGGCGTGGCCCACCTTATCCATTTGCAGCCACTCGTTATTGTCGTTAAAGTAGTGGAAGGGGACGCGCTTGGTGTACCACGTTTTGCCCAACAGGTAGGTGCTGAGGGCGTATAGTACCGTTGTGCCCACCACGACGCCCACCAGCCGTGCCGAATTGAGGCCATCCTGGGGGGTAATCGGGTCGGTCAATACCGTGACTGGTGGCAGCGTTTGAGCAGCCACTGGTGCGCGGCCAAAAGTCACGACGGTACTTCCAAGGCAGGCAATCAGGCGAATGGTGCGATGCAGCAAAGCAGAAGGCTTGCACTCATCGCGAGGTAGGGTACGGGGTCGTACCCTACCTCGCGATGAGTATAATTAACTGTTTGAATTTACTTCTTGCGAGCCCGCTCGCTCTTACTGCTGTACACCCATTCGTACACCGTGGGCAAAATCAGCAGGGAGAGAATGGTGGCCGTTATCAGGCCGCCGATGACGACGATGGCCAGCGGCTTCTGCGTTTCGGAGCCGATGCCGTGGCTGAGGGCGGCCGGCAGCAGGCCCAGCGAGGCCATCAGAGCCGTCATAATAACCGGGCGCAGCCGCGACTTAGCCCCCTCCTTGATGGCGGGCACCAGGTCCATGCCGTCGCGCAGGTTGTGGCGGAACTTGTTCACCAGAATCACGCCGTCCTGGGTGGCCACGCCGAACAGGGCGATGAAGCCCACGCCGGCCGAGATGCTGAAGTTGACCCCCGTGATGAGCAGCGCCGCAATGCCGCCAATGAGGGCAAAGGGCACGTTGAGCAGCACCAGCGTCGAATCCAGGGCGTTGCCGAACGACACGAAGAGGATGAAGAAAATGGCCAGAATCGAAATCGGCACCACGATGCTGAGCTGGCGCTGGGCCCGCTGCTGGTTTTCAAACTCGCCGTTCCACTGGGTGCGGTAGCCTTCGGGTAGCGGCACGGCCTTGGCCACTTTTTGCTGGGCCTCGGCCACCGTCGAGCCCAGGTCGCGACCCCGGACGGAAAATTTCACGGCGATGAAGCGGGCATTGTCTTCGCGGTAAATAAAGGCCGGGCCGGACACGTTTTTAATGACGGCCAACTCGCCCAGCTTGATTTTGCCACCGTTCAGGGTGGGCACCAGCAGGTCGCCGATGGCCTCCACCGACGAGCGGAAGGGCTGGTCGTAGCGCAGGCGCAGGTCGAACTTCTTCTCGCCTTCAAACACCGAGCTGACCGCCTTGCCGCCGATGGCCATTTCGATGACGGCGTTGGCATCGGCGGCAGCCACGCCATACTGGGCCATTTTGTCGGGGTCGAGGGTGATGCGCAGCTCGGGTTGGCCCAGGTTGCGGAACACGCCCAGGTCTTCCACGCCCTTGATTTTGTGCATCACGTTGTACACCGCCGTGGCCTTTTTGTCGAGCAGGTCAAGGTCAGGACCGGTGATTTTGATGGCCAGCGAGCCCTTCACGCCCGACACGGCTTCCTCCACGTTGTCGCTGATGGGCTGCGAGAAGTTGAAGTCCACCCCGCGGAAGCGGTTCAAGTCGTGCTGCATCTCGGCAATCAGCTCGTCCTTGGAGATTTTGCGCTTCCAGTCATCGGCCGGGAACAGGTCCACGAAGAATTCCTGGTTGAAGAAGCCCGTGGCGT
Source organism: Hymenobacter siberiensis (assembly GCF_018967845.1). Classification (GTDB taxonomy): domain Bacteria; phylum Bacteroidota; class Bacteroidia; order Cytophagales; family Hymenobacteraceae; genus Hymenobacter; species Hymenobacter siberiensis. The sequence continues at coordinate 85,324 of NZ_JAHLZZ010000002.1, read as the reverse complement.
CGGTGCCGTCGTTGGGGCGGCCGGTCTGCGAAATCACGCCCCGCACCTCGGGATATTTCTCAAACACCTGCCGGAACTGCTTGGTGTAGTGGTACGAATCTTCCAGGCTGATGCTTAGCGGCATGGAGGCCCGCACGTAAATCGAGCCTTCGTTGAGGTGAGGAAGAAACTCGGTACCCACGAAGTGGAAGGCCCCCACGCCCAGCACCAGCGCCACCAGGGCCGTGCCCATGGCCCGGCGCGGGTAGGCCATCACCTTGTCGAGCAGGGGAGCGTAAGTCCGGTTCAGGAACTCAATGAGCGGGTTGTGGCGCTCGCGCACGTTCTTGTTTAGCAGGATGCTGGATAGCACCGGCACCAGCGTGAGGGCCAGCAGCAGGGCCCCGAGCAGCGCGAAGCTGATGGTGTAGGCCAGCGGTGAGAAAAGCTTGCCCTCAACTTTCTGGAAGGAAAATATTGGGATGAAGGCCGTGATAATGATGAGCTTGGACGTGAAGATGGACTTGCCCATCTCCAGGCCCGTGCTCAGGATGCGGCCCATCTTCGCCCGCTTGTTGAAGCGTTCCATGCCGTCTTGTGCGGCCCAGAGCGCCAGCATCACAAACAAGCCCTCAACCATCACCACGGCTCCGTCGATAATAATACCGAAGTCGATGGCCCCGATGCTCAACAAGTTGGCGCTCATGCCCTTGATGCGCATCAGAATGAAGGCAAACAGCAGGGCCAGCGGAATAACCAGCGCCACGGTCACCGTCGTGCGCCAGTCGGCCAGAAACAGCAGCAGCACGATGGTCACTAGCAGAATACCCATGGCCACGTTTTCGCCCACGGTGCGCAGGGTGTGCTGGTTGAGCTCGGTGCGGTCGTAGAACACCTTGATTTTGGTGTCCTTGGGCAGGATGGTCTCGTTCAGGTCTTTCACCTTGGCTTCGAGCACGGGCAGCACGGCCCCGGGGTTTTCGCCCTTGCGCATGAGCACAATGCCTTCCACCACGTCGTCGTTGGCGTCGCGGCCCACCACGCCCAGCGGCGGCAGGTAGCTGGCCTGTACCGTGCCAATGCTCCGCACGAGCACGGGCACGCCGTTGACGTTTTTAATCATGATTTTCTCGATGTCGGGCACGCTGGTCACAATGCCGATGCCGCGCACCACGAAGGCCTGCTGGCCCTCGCGCAGCACATCGCCACCCACGTTCACGTTCGATTTTTGCAGCGCCGAGTACACGTCAAGCGCCGTCAGGCCGTATTTGCTCAGCAAGCCGGGGTTGGCAGCTACCTCGAAGGTGCGGACCCGGCCGCCGAAGCTCACCACGTCGGCCACGCCGGGCACGGCGCGCAGGTTTTTCTCAATGGTCCAGTCTTCCAGCGTCTTCAGGTCCGCCACGGAGCGCGTTTTGGAGACGAGCGTGTAGCGATAAATCTCGCCGGTGGGGCCGGTGGGGGGCTGCACGTTGGCGGCCACGCCGTCGGGCAGGTTCACGTTGGCCAGCTTCTGGGCCGCTTCCATGCGGGCATTGAAGTTGTCGGTGCCGTCCTCGAACACAATTTTGATGAACGAAAGCCCGAACAGGTTAATCGAGCGAATCACCGTTTTGTGGGTGATGGAGTTCATTTCCGTCTCAATCGGGACGGAAATGAAGCGCTCCACTTCCTCGGCCGAGCGGCCCGGCCACTGCGTGATAATGACCACCTCGGTATTGGTCACGTCGGGATAGGCCTCCACGGGCGTGTAGTAGAACGACACAGACCCGGCCACCACCACCAGCGCGGTGATGAAAAAGATGACGTAGGGATGCCGCAGCGAAAAGCCGATGAGTCCCTTGATAATTTTATTCATGGATGTTTTTGGTCAAGTAAGTGGCCGGATACTTTAGACAGCGGCCGGTCATGCTGAGCGCAGCGCAGCGGAGCCGAAGCATCTCGCCCGCTTCGTTATCTCGGCAATGGATTACTACTGCGGTAGAGATGCTTCGGCTGCGCTCAGCATGACCGTTTGACAATCTCGAATCAGTAGATTAATTACCTTTTAAGTCGTTGTATAGCAGCAGGCTGCCCTGCGTCACCACCAAATCGCCGTCGTGCAGGCCGCCGGTCACGAAGCGGTAGCGCGCACTGGAGCGCAACACCTTCACCGGCACCACTTCGTAGGCCACGCTGGCATTTTGCTCGGGGCTAGGCGCGGGCGTGCCGGCCTTGCGGCGGATGACGAAGTACTGGTCGTTGGAAAAGATGACGGCCGTGGGGTTTACGGCCAGGGCCTGCCCGGCCTGGGGCTGGCTCAGGGTGATGGTGCAGAACATGTCGGGCTTGAGCAGGCCGCCAGGGTTATCCAGCTCCACGCGGGCCTGCAGCACCCGCGTATCGGCGTCGACCACGCTGGAAATGTTCGTGATTTTGCCCTGAAACGTGCGGTCCGGATAGGCCAGCGCGGTGATGACAACCGGCAGCCCGACTTTCACCACGGCGACATCCGACTCGTACACGTTAATCAGCACCCATACCCGCGTCAGGTTGGAAATGGTGAAGAGCGGAGTCGCGTTGTCGGCCCGCAGCTGCATGCCGGGGTTGATGTTGCGCTCCACCACGAAGCCGTTCACGGGCGCCTTCACCGTGTACACGGGCTTGCCGCTGGCGGCTCCGCCACCGGTAGCGCCGTATACTTTAAGCACCTGTTCGGCACCCCGGAAGGCAGAGCGGGCCTTTTCGAGCTGCGCCCGGGCCGCCACCAGGTCGCTCTGCGACGCGAAGCTGGACTTGTAGAGCTGCTCCGTATTGGAGGCGTTGCGGGCGGCCACGGCGAGGTCGGCTTTGGCCGCGTTGTAAGTATTGAGGTAGCCGCTCACGTCGGCACTCTGCACGCGGGCCAGGAGCTGCCCCTGGGTTACCTGCGCGCCCAGGGCGGCGTTCACGTCCAGCACGTTTCCACTCACGACCGGAAAAATCCGGTCCACCCGGCTCTGGTCGTAGCTCACCTTGCCGGTGAACCGCAAATCCTGCTCGGGGGAGCGCAGATGCACCGTATCGGTGCGATAGCCGCTGCTCAGGTCTTTCGTATTGACGGGCAGCTCTTCCGATTTGGAACCGCAGCCGCTGAGGCTACCGGCTCCTACGGCCGCACAAAGCAGCCCCGAAAGCAAACGGGAGGACAAAAACATAGTAATTGGAGAAAAAAAAGATGTGCCGAGGCGCCTACTAACCAGCCGCCGCCAACGCGGATTAATTGGTAAAAACCGGGGTATTCGTGACGTAGTTGACTTGCTGCTTGGCTAGCTCCAGGCGGTTGCCCACGTCGATGAGGTGCATCTGGGCATCTTTGTAAGCCCGGATTTTGTCGATAAAGCTCACCAAATCAATCAGGCGCAGCTGGTAGTCGCGGGTGGCGTTGCGGCTCACATCCTGAATGCTGGCCACGAAGCGCGGGGTCACGCGGCGGCGCAAATCCGTGGCGTGCTGCAGCTGCTCCACGGCGGCGGCCACGTCCTGCTCCACCTGTAGGTTCACCTGGCTCAGCACATTGCCACTCTGCTGAATGCCCACCTGCGCCGCCTGCACGTTGCCCTGGTTGCGATTGAACACGGGCACATCCATAGCGGCCTGCAGCATGTAAAAATTGGCGTAAGTACTGCCGTACGAAGCGTAGGAGGCTCCCACCGCTACCTTGGGCACTGCCAGCGCCTTCTGGAGCCGGAGGTTTTGCTGCGCATAAGTGGTCTGGCGGGTGGCGGCGCGCAGGTCGGGACGGGCCTGGTACGCCAGCGTGGTGAGGTCGGCCCGCGTGGGCAGCGTGGCCGGCGGGTCGGGCAGCAGCGGTTGCCCCTCGGGCGCTACAAACGTGGTGCCCGGCGTGGCCAGAAAAACCCGTAGCGCCGCCTCATCGCCGCCCAGCTGCACCAGCTGGTCCGAGTGGTCTTTTTCCAGGCTTTCGCGCTCCAGCTCCAGGCGCGTCACCTCAAAGCCGGCCACGGTGCCCAGTCGCAGCTGCTCCTGAAAGCCGACGAGCAGGCGGTCGAGCTGGTCGCGCTGCTGCTGCAGCAACAGGAGCCGCCGCCGTTCCGCAATAACGTTGTAAAACGTCTGCAGCAGCTGGTAGCGCCCCGTGCGCATCAAATCCTCAAAAGCGGCCTGCTGCACCTCGGCGTTGGTGCTGCTCAGCTGCACGAGCTTGGCGCGTGAGTGCGACAGATTTATGAGCTGCTGCACCTGAATGTTCACCGTGTTGCCCGTGGCGTTGCCATTGTTTTCGGGCACGTCGGCACCGTGTTTGGCACCAAACGGAAACAGGGTTTTGATGGCGGGGTTGTAGGCGTTGGCCCCCACCGAAATATTGGGATTATCCCGCAGCCCGGATTGAATCACCGCTGCCTGAGCCAGGTTCACGTTGAAGCGTTGGGCAATCAAATTGTAGTTGCGCTGAATAAACAGGGCCAGGGCCTGGTCCAGGTCGACGTGCAGCGTATCGGTGGGGCCAGGCGTCGCACTCATGGGCACCCCGGTAGGCAGTACCCCAGGCATTGCCGGATACTGCCCGTAGGGCGATGGCGAAGCGGAGTTTGCAGCAGTCCCACTGTTGGTTTGACTGGGCTGCTTCGGTTGTGTTGATGGCCGGCCGGCCGGCCCGTAGCCGGGAGTAGGTTGCCCAGGCATTTGGGCCGGGGTGTTATTGGGCGTACCACCCGGGGGCCGGCTCATGCTGGAGGAGGGCGTGGTAGTAGCCGGGCGCTGGGCCGCGGCAGGGCCGGCCAGTACGGCTACGGCGAGCAGCAGTGCGGCGGTTCCGAAGGATTTCATGACAGTAATAAGGCGGTGTTAAGAAGAGCCGGGCTTGCATCCGGGGTGTGCGTTGTATATTTTAATTACTGATTATCAGAATCATAAACCAATTTCAGACCTTGCTATACCACGCAGAACTCAGGCGGCCACGCGGTAGCCGATGCTGTGCACGGTTTCGAGAAAGTCGGGCGAAGCAAAGCTGGCCAGTGCCCTGCGCAGGTTCTTGATATGCACGTCGATGTAGTTGGAAGCACGTTGGCTGGCCACATCATCGCCCCAGACGTGGGCACCCAGTTGCTGGCGCGTGAGGGGATAGCCGCGGTGCAGCAACAGGTAGTGCAACAAATCAAACTGTTTGCTGCTGAGCGGCACGGGGCACGCATTATGGCGCAGGGTGTGGGCGGCCAAGTCCATCACGAACCCGTTGCCAAACCGGATTTTAGGGTCTTGCAACCGAAACCGGCGGCGCACGATGGCCTGCATCCGGCGTTCCAGCTCGGGCAGCAGCACAGTGTTGGGCAGGCAATCGTCGGCACCCAGGTCGAAGGCTTTGAGGTGAACGCCCCCGGCGGAGGCGGTGAGGACGATGAACGAAGCCGGCTGCATTGGGTCAAGCACGGCCGCGCGCAACAGTGCCAGGCCGTCGCCATCGGGCAGTTCGGCGGCGAGCAGCACAAAATCGTATTCGTGCCGGGCCAGCCGCTCAACGGCGGCGGCGTGAGTGGCGGCACAGTCGACCAGGTAGTGGGCCTGCTGCAAAAAGTGGTACAGCTGCTGGCAAAAAGCTTCTTCAGAATGAATGACCAGAACGCGCATAAAGGTTGATTGGGAAATGAGTGGAGCAGGTAAGGGTGCCCGTTGGACGGCACCCGGTTACTTGCTGGCTACAGCAGTGTGCCTTTGAGGAAAATCAATACCATCGGAATGCAGATGACCCGCCTGGTCACGTCCAGGCGCGCGGCCACGAACGGCGCATCGAACGGGCCGGGCGCTTCGTGGCCAGGCTGGCCGGTAGCTCGCGGGCCGCGCCTACCCGGAAGGCACCTGGGCTTTGTGCCCGCGTGCCGGCGGCACTGCTACCTTCCCGGTTTTGGGCGATGGTGGCGCGCCGCCGCTGGCGGCTACCGACCCCGAAAAGGGGCGTGTATCGCAGGTTCCACTCCGTATCGCCGGTGGGGGCGTAACCCGGGGTGGCTTCGGCTTCGTTGAAAACGGCTTGGGCGGGGCCGTAGGAATGGGGGATACAGGTGCCCTCGTCCAGACCCCAGTGGGTATAGTTGGTGGGCTGGGGCGCGCCTGCAGGTGGACTGGGGCGCCACGAATTAGTCCGCATGAGAGTCTGAGCACGTGCTATTCTCAGGTTCGGAGGCACGAGGTACAATAAGGAAATTCCGCAAAAAAGCATGCCGGACATCGAAGTATCTACTACTTAAAATACTGCTCCCGGAAGGCCAGTTTCACCCGGAGGCGATGGGCACCGGCTGGCGATGCCAACCGTATGAGGATACAAGATTAATGCCCATGAAATGAATGTCTTATGAGGGATACAATGATTTATTTATTCATTTGTCCTACACTTTGCACGTCGAAGTTTGCGGTACTGATTTTGCTTTTTAGCCACCTTCATGTCTGCTGCCGCCGAGCAGCCCCCGGGTGCGGGCCAGCGTGGGGTGAACGAGGTTTCCCGGTGCCAGCGCATCTCCGGGGTCGCGCGCTACATCCGTCCTTTAGCGTGTTATTTTTCTGTATTCTGAGAGGCCCCTTACTTAAAAGCCAGTCTTGGCTCCTTGAGTACTTTAGTGAACCATTGCAGGACCTGTTCCACGCCCACGTCGTCGGCATGGACCTGTTTGCCCGCGCCCTCATCGCAGCCGACAACGTGCGCCCAAAGTCCGATTACCAGCCGATTCGGCAGCAGCGCTACGATTCCTTCGACAGTAGGGCCGGCCAGGCCTTCGAGCAGGGCCAGCTCACGCTGGAGCAGCTGCGCGACCACGCCGCCACGAACGGCGAACCCGCCGTTGCCAGCGTAACTGCTAGCAGGAAGCACTCACACGGATACAGCCGCAAATGATGGTGGTCTTTCTCAAGAAGTCATTAAGGGCTATAGGTGTCGAGCTGCTTATTGTCTATAATCAGAAAGTTATATTCACGCTACAGCTTTACGCAGTATGAAGCCGCCAGCGCGGGTGGGCCGCTAAAGCGGCCGTTATCGGGACATCCCGAACTTGCAAAAATCCGGCGCATTGGTTCCAACTGGCATTTCCGCTTTGCCCTTGCGCTATATCTTACCCTGCACCACTGCCTGCCTTCAGCAGCAGTTGGCCCCCCCCCCCGGGGTGTGCGAAGCCAAACTCGTCGCTGGCTTGCACTAAGCAGTTCACCGCAGATTTTAATAAATCAAAAAAACACCTAGCTAGTCTTTATTTACTTATAAGTCTTATAAGTCTTACAGGCTCCACAACTAATTGAATCATAATATTTTACACCCTTCATCTGCTACCAGATTGCCGTTATCTGCTACCAGATTGCCGTTATCTGCTACCAAATTGCCGTTTCCCGACTACCAGATTGCCGTTTTGGGTAGGTGTCATCTGCTACCAGATTGCCGTTATCTGCTACCAAATTGCCGTTTGCCAACTACCCAACTGCCGTTATCTGCTACCAAATTGCCGACTGCTATTGGGGGAGTGCGTAACTTGAAGCCTCATCTGCTACCAAATTGCCGTTTTGTGGATAACCAGCTAACCGTCATTGCTCCGCGTCCGGAAGTTCGCCAGCATAATGCGTTGATTAATAGCTCGTTCGTGTTAAATACGCTCGAATGGCGGGCTTTTACCGCGATTTTGTCCCGTATTCATCCGGACGACGAGGAATTCAAGGAATACTTCATCCCTGCTCCCGAGCTGGTAGGCGATGAAACGGGGGGAAGTGCTTACTCGCAGATTAAGAGCTTAGCTAAGCGCTTGCTGAACCGCACGTTGTATGTGGAGTTACTGGGCCCGAAGGGTGAGCGCGTCAGCAAACCGGACTACGAATACATCTCCTTTATTACCAAAGCGCGCTACATGCGGCAGCGTGGGGGGCTCTTTGTCAAAGTCAACCCTGATTTTGTCCCCTACCTGCTGCAACTCACGCAACGTGGAAACTTCACAAAAAGCCTGACTGCCGAGCTCAAGAGCTTGAATAGCAGTCATTCGTTTAAGATTTACTGGTTGCTTTCTGAATACCGCACGTTTGGTGCGCGCACGTTCACGGTAGAAGACTTGCGTTTTCGACTGGGAATCCGGTCTGAAGAGTACACGGACCGGTTCAATAACTTTAAAGCGAAGGTTCTGGACAAAGCGCAGGAAGAGTTGGCTGACACGGACTTGCGGTTCGAAATGGAACTGCTGCGAGTAGGCAAGGCAGTCAAGCAAATTCGCTTTACCTTCAATGCGGGACCGTTGGTATTGGAGCCATCTGCTACCAAATTGCCGTTTGCAGTCGCCAAGCCTGCCACTGCAATGGAGCTCTGGGCGATGAGCTTGCTGGCAATGGGGGTTGCAGAAGCTGGCTGCGAGGTCATTCGCCGGCATCTGGTGGAGGGCCAGTACCCGGTTGATTACCTGGATTATGTGATAGAAGTGCTTCAACGCCCACGTAAAGCCAAGATTCGTAAGCCCGCTGATTACGCTTATAAGTGCATTACGGGCAAACTACTGCTGGAAGAATTCCGTCGTAGTCAGGAGGTGCTACCAGCTCCTGCCGTGAAGCCCGTTCGCAAATCTGTTGTCAAACCGGTTGCTGTGGCTCCGGCCGAAACAATATATCAGTTGGAGGAAGTACGGGAAATGTATGAAACGCCTGGGCCCTTTGCCAAGCATGCGAACCGAGCCCCGACTTTTGAACAACACATTGAGCGCATATACCTCAGTCAGGGTTTCGTGCTTGACTTCAGGGAAGGACAGCAGGTGCTGATTTTGCGGCACTAGCGCGGTTATGTTTGAATGCAAAACCGGGCGGGTGCTTGGCCGCGTTTTGGTGGTGTGGGCGGTGGTTGTGGCAGGCAACGTGCGCCCGTAATTACTGGTAAAGACGGTTATCAGCGCGATTAAGGCGCTTTTCTGGTTCTGGTTCAGGCGTGGGCGAAATCGATGGGCATCGTCCAGTCAGACCCACTTTCTGAATCGATTCCATGCGCCTTGCCAGGCTTTTCGGGTAGAGTGCGGCATATTGGTAATCGGCAACCTGGGTAGCGGGCGCGACCTGATTCTGCTGGGCGGCGGCCTGTTTCTGATGTACAAGAGCACCACCGAAATCCACACCAGGCTGCAGGGCTAGGAAGAAGCCAGCGCCAGTACCACGGGCCGGGCCACACTGCTGCGCGTGGTGCTGCAAATCGGCGTCATCGACCTCGTGTTCAGCTTCGATTTCGTGCTCACGGCCGTGGGCATGGTCGATAACGTGCTGGTGATGATACTGGCCGTGATAGGGGCCATGGGTCTCATGCTGCCCTTCAGCGGCGTGGTGGTCGACTTCGTGAACAAGAATCCCACCATCAAGATGCTGGCCCTCTCCTTCCTCATCATGATTGGCCTGCTGCTGGTGATGGAGGCCGCCCACCAGGAAATCGAAAAGGGCTACCTCTACTTCGCTATGGCCTTCTCGCTGCTGGTCGAACTGCTCAATATGCGCCTGCGCAAAAAGGCCCCGCCCGTGCAGCTGCGCTTCGAGGGCGTTGTAGCGGTTCAGCCGCGCCTGGAATGCCCGTAGCACCACCTTTTCCTGCCTTACCAAATAGGTGGCCTGGTGCTGCTTGATGATGGCGGCCAGCTGCTGATTGTAGCCGGCTAACAGCTGGAGTGTCCGGCGGCGCTCCATCGCCGACGCGGCCTCATACGCTGTCAACAGCTGCTGCTTGGCGTAGAGCAGGTTATTGAGCTCGAACAAGCCCGTGGCGGGCAGGAGCCGGTCCTGGTACAGCGATGAAAGCGAGGTGGTGACTTTATTCATCAGCCGCCTTTCTACCATGCTACTGCCCAAAATGACGAGCATTACCAGCAGAAATAGCCCAATGGGCCTGGCCTTATCGTGAATGCGGGACAGCATATTCATGGCGCAGGTACAAAGTGGCTACAACTCCGGGCAGGCTCAACTACCTGCAAATAAGAATAAAAAAAGAGATTCAAGCGCTGGGCTGCTTTTCTCATCGTCAGCTCCGGCACGCTGTTCTAGAGAGGCCCGCTATCAGCCAGCCACTGCCGGGCGGCAGCCAGGTGCGGAGCCGAAAATTCAATTCCCCAGATACGAATTCCACGCCGCACCCCACCTGCTGCTCGCAGTGCCGCGCAGCCTCAATTTCCCGCAGCACGGCTTGTAGATTAGGGTCATTGTACCAAATGCGTAGTTAGCGTTTTCAGGTTGAGCTTAAAAAAAACATGTGTCGATTGCTGAATCGGAAGGCCCTTTCCAGCGCCAGGATTCAGTGAAATGTTTTACTGGCTGCTCAAATAGTTACAACAGCCTCCTCACAACTTGCCTTGTTCAAAGCATGTTATTGATCAATGCGTTGTGAATATTAGCTCAACTATAGCAACGCATTTGGTGCAATGGCCCTAATCGCCTTACGGCGTGGCTTGCGGCGGCAGGCCGGGCAGCAGGCCGAAGCGCCCGCCGGGAGCATTCACGAGGATAGTTTGGGTATCGAAGGGTAAATATATAATATATACTATTATACTATTTAGACATTTTATAAAAAACTTTACCCTTATTTGGAATAATTCCAAATAAGGGTAATACCTTTGAGGCATCGTTTACTGCTCCTTCTGCTAAACCTGTTTCTTATGACGTTTAAGTTCGTTCCCGGCGCGCTGGTTGCCCTGGCTTTTGGTTTTACTTCCTGCGACAAGAATGACACCGAGTCGGCCCCGGCCCTGCGCGCCAAGCTGGATGCCAGTACGCTGACGGCCACCTCGAAGTACACGGAATCGTTCAAAGATGCCGGCGGGCAGTCCACGGTGGATTTGACGACCGCGAACCAGCGCCTGGACATGTTCTCGGAGCTGAATGCCTACATGGCCCTGGTGGCCGCGGCGGCCCCGGCCACACCCGCTACCCTGGATGCGGCCAAGCTGCGCGGCTACTACAACAATACCGGCAGCTACTTCACCGGCACCGGCCTGAACGGCTCGGGCCTGTCGCTGCGCGCTACCACTGCGGCCTCGTTCCCGGCCACTAACGCCGAAACGGTGCGCGTCTACCTCGACCAGCAGCTGACCAAGCTGGCCACCACCAGCCAGTCGGTGAACAACGTGGCTACGCCCGGCAGCGCCGGCCGGCTGGGCCGCTACCTTGTGGACGAGCAAGGTATTGAAGTGAACCAGGTGATTCAGAAGGCTCTGATTGGGGCCCTGCTGCTCGACCAGATTGACAACGTGCTGCTTACCGACAATGCCCTGAAGGCCGATAACCGCCAGGTGGTAGCCGGCAAAGCCTACTCCGAGCTGGAGCATAACTGGGATTTGGCCTACGGCTACCTCACGGCCAACGCCATCATGACCACGGACATCAACCTGACGCCCCGCGAGCGGTTTCTGGCCGGCTACCTGAACGAGAAAAACGGTCTGGCTTCGCCCGGCGTGTACCTGGCCTTCTTGAAGGGCCGCGCGGCCATTGTTAACAACGACGCGGCTGGCGTGAAAACCCAGGCTGATGTTATCCGCACGGAGCTGGAAAAGACCATTGCCCTGTCGGCGGTGTCCTACCTGAGCAGCTGGAAATCGGCCTCCACGCTGGACGTGAAAGCCCACGCGCTGGGCGAAGGGCTGGGCTTTATCTACTCGCTGCGCTTCGGCACCAAGTACGGAGCCGATGCGGCTTTTTCCGATAATTTGCTCGCGGGCCTCACTTCCGGCACCAACGGCGCCTGGAGCCTGACCAATGCCCAGGCCGACGTGGCCATCAATGCCATCAAGTCCAAGTTCAGCATTCAATAGCTTTTGGCCCGCGCCCGCCGCGGACCCAGGCCCACGCACCGGGCCGCTGTGGCGGTGGGGTGCGTGGGCCTTTGCCACCAAAAATTGATTCCGATGAAAAAGACTGTTTTGTTTGCCCTGTTGCTGCTGCTCACCACGGTGGGTATCTTCAGCTGCCAGAAAAGCACCGGTTCCGATACGCCGGCCCCGGACACGTCCCTGGACCGTAAGGCCCTGCTCACGCAGTGGGCCGACAGCCTGGTGAAGCCCGGCTACCAGCGCTTCAACGACAAGCTGAGCGCCCTCAAAACCAAAACCACAGCCTTCACGGCGGCCCCTACTACGGCCAGCTTACTGGATGCACGCCAGGCCTGGCAGGCGGCCTACCTGGAGTGGCAGAAAGTGGAGCTGTTTGAGTTCGGCCCCGCTGAATCGGTGAGTCTGCGCAACCACTTCAACATCTACCCGACCGATGTGACCGGCATCAATCGCAATATTTCGACTGGCACCTACGACTTTGAGGTGGCCACCGCTATTGCCCAGCAGGGTTTTCCCACGCTGGACTACCTGCTGAACGGCGTGGCGACCAGCGACGCGGCCATTGTGCAGCAGTACGTGGCCTCAGCCAACCACCGCCGCTACCTCACCGATGTGATGGCCAAGATGGACCAGACCTTTGGCACGGTGTACGGCCAGTGGACTGGCTCCTACCGCGACACGTTCATCAATAATGCCGGCACCGATGCCAGCTCCTCGCTCTCGCGGGTTATCAATGCCTACTCGCTTTACTTTGAGCGCTACCTGCGCGCCGGCAAAGTGGGCATTCCGGCCGGCACCATGAGCGGCACGCCCCGGCCCGAGAAAATTGAGGCGTATTACCTGAAGGGAGCCCTGCCGTTGCAGCTGGCCACTACGGCCCACGCCACGGTGCAGCAGTTTTTCAATGGCCGCACGGGCCGGCCCTCACTCAAAAGCTACCTCGATGCGCTGGGCGCCAAGGACAGCCGCACGGGCCAGGGCCTGGTCAGCATCATCAACACGCAGTTTGGTGTGTCGGCGCAGCAGCTCAGCTCCCTGGGCCCCGACCTGCACACGACCATCACGGCCCGCAACGTCGATGCCGTGGCTTCCTACAACGAGATGCAAAAGGCCGTGCGCCTGATTAAGGTGGATATGACCTCGGCGCTGGGCATCACGGTGACCTACGTCGACAACGACGGCGACTAATGCGGGCGGGGATGCGGCACTACTTTCAGGGCTACACCTCTGCTGCTCCACTGGCTACGTTCCGCGTGGCCTTTGGCCTTTTGGTGCTGGCCAGTGTGGGGCGCTTCTGGGCCAGGGGCTGGATTGCGGAGCTTTACCTAAAGCCCCGGCTTTTCTTTTCCTACTACGGGTTTGAGTGGATAAAGCCCTTGGGGCCGGCTACTTACGGCCTGTTTGGACTGTGTGCGCTGTGCGCGCTGCTGGTGGCGCTGGGCTGGTGGTACCGCACGGCGGCCGTGGGCTTGTTTCTGAGCTTCACCTACATCGAGCTCATGGACAAGAGCACCTACCTCAACCACTACTACTTCGTTAGTCTGGCGGCTTTTCTGCTCATGCTGCTGCCGGCCGGCCGATATTTTTCGGTGGATGCGTACCGCGACCCGGCCCGCCACCGCCACCAGGTGCCCCGCTGGACGGTGGATGCCCTGCGTCTGCTCGTGGGCATTGTGTACTGCTACGCCGGCCTGGCCAAGCTCAACTCCGATTGGCTGCTGCAGGCCATGCCGCTGCGCATCTGGCTGCCGGCCAAAAACGACTTGTGGCTCATCGGCCCCCTGTTCAATTACCCCTGGGTGGCCTACGTGTTCAGCTGGTTTGGGGCGTTTTACGATTTGACGGTGGTGTTTTTCCTGCTCTACCGCCCCACCCGGCCATGGGCTTACGCCACGGTGGTAGTGTTCCACGGGCTCACGGCTGTGCTGTTTCCCATCGGCATGTTTCCCTACGTGATGATAGTGGCCGCCCTGGTGTATTTCCCGGCCAGCGCCCACGAGCAGGTGCTGGCCCGGCTGCGCAGCTGGTGGGGCCAGAGCCCCGTGGCAGCCCCTGCCGAGCGGCCGCTGGTGTATGCCCCGCGCACCCGGCAGGGGTTGCTGCTGGTGCTGGGCGTGTTTTTTGCGGTGCAGCTGCTCCTGCCGTTTCGCTACCTGCTTTACCCGCACGAGCTGTTCTGGACGGAGGAAGGCTACCGCTTTTCGTGGCGGGTGATGCTCATGGAGAAGATGGGCCAGGTGCAGTTCAAGGTAGTGGATGGTCAGACCGGCCAGACCCGGCTGGTGAATAACGACGAGCACCTGAGCGTGCTGCAGGAAAAGATGATGAGCACCCAGCCCGACATGCTGGTGCAGTTTGCCCACTACCTGCGCGCCTACTACGCCCGGCGCGGCATGACCAACCCCAAAGTATACGCCGATGCCTACGTGAGCCTGAACGGCCGCCTGGGCAAAAGCTTCATTGACCCCACCGTGGACCTGGCGCAGGCGGCTGACGACCTGCGGCCCAAGGCCTGGATTTTACCCTTTGACGATGAGATTTCCGGTTTATAGCGTCGCTCTGGTGGCGAGTGTGCTGTCTTCATTTGCGGCCGTGGCCCAGCAGGCCAGCCTGCAGGGCCGGGTACGCGAAGCCACTACCGGCCAGCCCGTGGTGGGCTGCGAGGTGTACGTGCGCGGCTCCCGGCAGATTGCCCGCACCGACTCGGCGGGCCTGTTTACGCTGGCCCGCCTCGCGCCCGGTCGCCAGCAATTGCAGTTTTCCTCCATCGGCCACGAGCCGCTGAAAACTGAAGTAGCGCTGCCCGCCGTCGGCAGCGTGCTGGATTTTACGCTGACGCGGCGCGACCAGCAGCTGCAGGAAGTGACGGTGCGGGTGCCGCAGGGCCGCTTCGGACCGCAGCGCCTGCGGGAGGTAGAGGGCACGGCCATCTTCGCGGCCAAAAAGTCCGACGTCATCGTGCCCGACAACCTGGTGGCTAACCTGGCCACCAATAACGCCCGGCAGGTGTATGCCCGCGTGGCTGGCCTCAACATCTGGGAGAGCGACCAGGGTGGCCTGCAGCTCAGCATCGGCGGCCGGGGGCTGGACCCCAACCGGACCAGCAACTTCAACGTGCGTCAGAACAACTACGACATCTCGGCTGATGCCCTGGGCTACCCCGAAAGCTACTACACGCCGCCGGTGGAGGCCATCAAGCGCATTCAGTTGGTGCGCGGGGCGGCTTCGCTGCAGTACGGCACCCAGTTCGGGGGCCTGCTCAACTTTGAGCTGCGTGCCCCGGAACCGGACAAAACCGTGGCGGTGGTGTCGCGCCAGACGGTGGGCTCCTACGGCTTTTTCAATTCCTTCAATAGCGTGAGCGGCACGGTGAAGAAGCTCAGCTACTACACCTTCGTGCAGTACAAGCGCGGCGATGGCTGGCGCCCCAACGCCCACTTCGACTCGAAAACCGCTTATGCCGACCTGCGCTACCAGCTCACGGAAAACGTGAAAGTGGGCCTGCAGGTGACGCACATGGACTACCTGGCCCAGCAGCCGGGCGGCCTCTCCGATGCGCAGTTTGCCCGCAATGCCCGGCAGTCGAACCGGGAGCGCAACTGGTTTGCCGTGGACTGGAACCTGTTCAATGCCTCGGCCGACTGGAAGCTCACGCCCCGCTCCAACCTCAACCTGACCACCTTCGGGCTGGTGGCCTCGCGCAAGTCCCTGGGCTACCGGCCCAACTTCGTGGAGCGCACCGACAACGACGCGCAGCAGCGTGAGCTCATCAGCGGGGACTTCCGCAACCTTGGGGCCGAAGCCCGCTACCTGACCCGCTACGAGCTGGGTCCCTCGAAAAGTGGGGTGCTGCTGGTGGGCACGCGCCTCTACCGGGGCTACAACCACAGCCTGCAGGGCTTCGGCCCCGCGGGCCGCAGGGCCGACTTTCGCTTCGTGGAGCCCGTGGCCGCCCTGAGTACTCAAAATTCATCTTCTGATTACCGGTTTCCCAACTACAACGCGGCCGCTTTTCTCGAAAATATCTTCTACTTCGGTGAGAAGTTCTCGGTCACGCCGGGCCTGCGCGTGGAGTACATCCGCACCCGCGCCGAAGGCTCTTATAAAGTCATCGACCGGGATTTGGCCAACAACATTGACACCATCCGGCAGTACAGCCAGGTGCGCACTAGCCCGCGCGGCTTTGTGATTGGGGGCCTCGGCGTGAGCTACAAGCCGACGGAGCAGCGGGAGCTGTACGCCAACGTGTCGCAGAACTACCGCTCCATCACGTTCTCCGACATGCAGATTGTCAACAACTCGCTGGTCATCGACCCCAACCTGCAGGACGAGCGCGGCTATTCGGCCGACCTGGGCCTGCGCGGCGAGCAGGGGCAGTGGCTGACCTACGATGTGAGCTTGTTTGCCCTGCTCTACAACAACCGCATTGGCGAGGTGCAGACCTACGATGCCAACAATGTACCCTTCCGCTACCGCAGCAACATTGGCCGGGCCCTGATTCTGGGCCTTGAGTCGTACGCTGAAGTAGATATGCTGCGCCTGCTGGCCCCCGAAGCCGGGCCCGGCCGCTGGCGCTGGTCCACCTTTGGCAACCTGGCCCTGATTCGTAGCCGCTACACTGCCAGCGACGACCAGGCCATCGTTGGCAACCAGGTGGAATTTGTGCCCGTAGTGAACCTGAAAACCGGCATGCAGGCGGGCTACGGTCCCTTCAAGGCATCGGTGCAATTCACATATTTAGCCAACCAGTTTTCCGAAGCCACCAACTCCCCCAATAGCCCGTACGTGGCCAATCCGGAGCGCAACTCGGCCGTGGTGGGCGTGATTCCGGCCTACCATATTCTGGATACTTCTGTATCCTGGGAGCGGCGCTGGCTCAAGCTCGAAGGCAGCGTCAACAACCTGGCCAACGCCATCTACTTCACCCGCCGCGCCACCGGCTACCCCGGCCCGGGCATCCTGCCCTCGGACGGCCGCAGCTTCTTTCTGACGGCCGCCGTGAAGTGGTAACCGGTGTCTTCGCGGGGGCAATCAGCCCTAACGCCCATGATACCAGCAACTATGTCGATGGACCGGATGCTGCGGGCATGGTCCCAGCTGCGTGGCTACTTCCGCAGCCGGCCCCAGTTTCCGGAAGCGGAGCTACTCGCCTTTGTCCAGGCGGTAGTACCCGAAGTAACGGCCGCCTCCTGGCCGGCAGTCCGGCTGGGCCGCGTTGCTGCACCTGAATACGAATCCAGAGTAAGGCTTTGTCTAGCGTATTGTGGTGCGATGTAGCGGCCCGCCGCAACGCCTGCACGGTTCTCAACCCGTGGGTGCCACAACGCCCCCATTGGCCGAAACCACGGCAGTTAGCGTGGTGGCCAACCTGCCGTCTGACAGAGCCACGCTGAAGCGGCACTTCTGCAATGGGAAAGCCGATTTCCTGGTGCATTTGGTCAATATGAAACGGATTCTCAAATCTTGCCAACTCAAGCAGCTGCTAAACAAAGTGCTTCCACGATTCCGCTCTCAGGTACGTATTGGCTCACGAGGACATTGATTCAAGAATTGAGTAGCGGCCTAACCTTAGGCGGTCGGACCGAAGCATACGCTTCCTTGTGCACTAGTATTTAAACACGCTTCGCGAGCTGGGCCGACAGTTTCCCACCGCTGTCCCGGCTCGTGCGAACCGGCATGCTGTGGGCCGACCTGCTGCCCCCCCGCGCTACAGCTGCTGGGCCATTCGTTTGGTGAGTACACGCTCATAAAATATCGCTACGCCTGCGAGTGGGCCACGCACCACCGCAAAGTGCCGGCCCGTTTCCATATCTTATCCCGGTAAGGCCCGATACAGTAACCGATATTACCCAGCCGGTGGAGGCGGGCTGTGTAACGCGCAGTTAATTGGTTGTACTCTACCCTACTATTTTTAGTAATTGATTTTTAGCAAGTTGCCTCGTAATCCAGTTCAGTAGCGTTTCAACCAAGCAGGCCAATGGGTCCTCGGGCAGGGTCAGCGGGCGGGCGAGTTGGCGGAGCAGATTGAGGCCGTGGCGGCTCAGGCTGGCGGCCCGGTAGCCGTGGTTTTTGCGGGCAATGGGCTGGCGGCCGCCGTGGGCGGCCGCGCCCACGCCCAGACAAAACGCGTAGGCCAGGCTGACCAGGGCCACGAGCTTGCGCAGCTTTTGGAAACAGCGCAAGTGGGTGGCTTCCAGGTTAAAGCCCCGCCCTTTCAGATTTTGAAAGCATTGCTCAATCGTCCAGCGCTTGGCATAGAGTTGCTCGAGGTGGTTCAGGCCGGCCGTGGCAAACAGGAAGACAAACGCGTCCGCCGCCACGGCCTTGACCCAGACCTGCCCCCAAACCCCGTCGACCTGCACGTGAGCGAAGCGGCGCACCTGCCCCGGCACCAGGCCCAGGTCGGCCACGGCCTGCCGCCGGCCGTCGGCGTGGGTCAGGCAGTGGTGCTTGGGCAGGCGCATGACAAAATTAAGCCCGTTGTCTTTGAGCCACTTGAACCACGCATGGCCGACAAATTCCCGGTCGCCCACGACCAGGCCGATGCGGTCTTTGCCCAGCAAGGCCACGCATTTTTCGAGCACGGCGATGCGGTCGGCGGCGTTGGAGTTGCCGCTGCGGTTGTCGAGTAGGTGCCAATAAAGGGGCACGTGGACCTCGCCCGTGCCGACGGTGACGAGCAGGATGTTCACCTGGCACTGGCCGAAGTCCCACTCCGTGCGGTCGAGGCATAAGCGCAGCTTGCCCTGCGCAGGCAACAAACTCAGTAAAAGTCTGGCCAACAGTACGTAATTGAGGTCTACTTCGCGGAAAAAGTCCTGAATGCGCGTTTCGTTCGAGGCGGGCTTGGCCGCGTCATTGAGGTGCTGGGCCACCTCGCCGAATTGCACGTTGCGGCTCTTTATCAGGCCAAGAATAAACTGGCCCACAAACTTTTGGCGGGACAAGTGGCCCACAAACGGGGCCTGTTGCAAAAGCGTCGTAATTTTGGCAGCGAAGTGTTGCTTCACGGGGCAGAACGGGTTTTTGGTGGTTGGAACCCCAAAGGTCGGGCTGCCCCGTTTTTATGCCCTAAAATTTAGTAGGGTAGAGTTAATTGGTTAAATTAATTGTAACATTACGGGATTAAATTTTACAGCTTAACCCCGCAACCATGAAGATTTCACACCTGTTGCTGGCGGCCCTGCTGGCGGCTCCGGCGCTAAGCCAAGCCCAGGCCGGTAAACAGCCCGCGGCAGCCCCGTCCACTTCGATGGCTGCCATCACCAAAGGCCTGCAAAAATTTGACGGTTACTTCCCCTTTTATTACGACGCGAAAACCGGCAAAATCCTGCTGGAAATTGGCCGGCTGGAGGAAGAGTTTCTTTATTTCGGCTCGCTGGCCAATGGTGTGGGCAATGGCATCGAGCGCGGCCAAAGCACCTCGGCCATCGCCAAGTTTGTGCGGGTGGGAGGTAAGGTGCTGCTGCTGGAACCCAACTACGACTACCGCGCCACCACTGGCAGTGCCGACGAGCGGCGCGCCGTCGACAATGCCTTTGCGAAGTCGGTTATCTGGGGATTCGTGCCGCTGGCCAGCGAGGGCAACAAGGTCCTCATTGACCTGACGCCGTTTCTGGTGCGCGACAGCCAGAAAATTGGCGAGAAGCTAAGCAGCGGCGGGTTCTCGGGGCCCGGCGCTAGCCTGCTGACTCCCGGAGCCGGGGCGCGCCCGCCGGCTACCTACAAGCTCGATGAGTCGCGCTCAGCGGTATACCTGGAAAATACGCGCAACTTTCCCAAAAACACCGAATTTGAGGCGATGGCGACCTTCACCACAACAGGCAGCACCGGAGGGGGCGAGGATGGCGGCGCAAACCTGGCCCCCGACCCGGGCGCGGTGACAGTGCATTTTCATCAGGCGTTCGTGGAGCTGCCCGACAACGGGTTCCGGCGGCGGCAGTTTGACCCGCGCTCCGGCTTCAATCCATTCAGCTACCTCGATTTTTCGGTGCCCATGAGCCAGCCGCTGGCCCAACGTTTCATTAAACGCCACCGACTGCAAAAAAAGGACCCTACCGCCGCCCTGAGCGAGCCGGTGAAACCCATTGTGTATTATGTGGACCGCGGCGCGCCGGCCGACATCAAAAAAGCCCTCATTGAAGGCGGCTCTTGGTGGAACCAGGCGTTTGAGGCCGCTGGCTACACCAATGCCTTCCAGGTGCGGGAGCTGCCCGAGGGCGCCGACCCAATGGATATTCGCTACAACGTGGTGAACTGGATAAACCGCTCGGGCTCCCCACGCGCGTTTTCATACGGCATCGCGTACACCGACCCGCGTACGGGTGAAATCATCAAGGGCGTGGTGTCGCTCGGAGCCGACCGGCACCGGCAGGACTACCTCATCGCCGAAGGCATGCTGCAGCCCTACACCGACGGCCAACCCGTGCCCGAGCAGATGCAGCAGCTGGCGCTGGCGCGCATCCGCCAGCTGTCGGCGCACGAAATTGGCCATACGCTGGGCCTCGAGCACAACTTCACGGCCAGCATCATGGAGCGGGCCTCGGTGATGGATTACCCGTTTCCGCGTTTTCGCCTGCTGCCCGATGGCCGCATGGACGTGGCCGATGCCTACGCCACCGGTATTGGGGCCTGGGACAAGCGCGCCATCATGTGGGGCTACTCCGATTTTGCCCCCGGCACCGACGAAACCTCGGCGCTGAGTGCCATTATGCAGGAAACCTTGCGCCAGGGCCACCGCTTCATTCCCGACATTGGCGGCTACGCCCACCCCAACGCCAACCAGTGGGACGACGGCCCCGACCCCATCGCCCAGTTAACCAACCTGATGGCCCTGCGGCGGCACGTGCTGGATGGTTTTTCGGAGAAGGCCATTCGGGCCGGTGCACCGCTGGCCACGCTTGAGGAGGTGCTGGTACCCGTGTACCTGCTGCACCGCTACCAGGTAGAAGCCGTGGCCAAATCGCTGGGCGGCATGTATTTCACCCCCGCCCTGAAAGGCGACGGCCAGGTGCCTACCCGGCTCGTGGACCCGGCCGTGCAGCAGCGGGCGCTGGACGCCCTGCTGGCCACCATCAGCCCGGCTGCACTGCAGTTGCCCGAGGCGCTGATTGCTATGATTCCGCCCCGGCCCACGGGCTACCCCGGCTCCGTTGAAACCTTTGCGGGCTATACCGGCCCCACGTTCGACCCACTGGCCGCCGCCGAAGCTGCCGCCGGCCCGCCCATTGCCGCGCTGCTGAACGCCGAGCGCGCCGCCCGGCTGATGGAGTACCGGGCCCGCGATGGCCGGCAGCCCGGCTTCGGACCGGTGGTGAAGCAGCTGCTGGCCCGAACCTGGCAGGCCGCCCCGGCCCCCGGCTACGCCGGCGCCCTGCAAACCGTGGTGAACAACCTGACGCTGAAATACCTGCTGCAGCTGGCCGCCAGCCCCCGCGCCGCCGCCAGCGTACGCGGCGAAGCCCTGCTGCAAATCGACGACCTGCAGCGCTGGATGCGCAGCCAGACCAAAAACGCCTCCCCCACACAAAAAGCCAACCTGCTGTTCGGCCTCGCCCAGATTGACCAGTTCTGGTCCGAGCCGGGCAAGTTCATCGCCCCGCCCACGGCCACCATGCCGCCCGGCGCCCCCATCGGCATGCCCGGGCTCAATTTCCTGGACTAAGCCCGGGGTGGTCGATTTTCTTGCAGTTGATTCTGCTCGCTGCGCCTCTCGTTCAGGAGGGGGGGAGCTGCTTATAGATTTGTGTGGTTCTGTTACCCTCTGATGTTAGGCAGCAAGCCTTTCTCCCTTTCCATAGATGTCCTTTCTGCCCTACCATCGTCTGTTACTCCTCTTTTTTTCTCCTGCTGCGCCTTGTGGTTGCTACCGCATAACCGCTGCAAACGGCCAGTGGTCTCACCTATCACCCCATCAGGACCATTAACCCGGCCGACCCGGACCTGGCCGATTTAGCATTTTTGAAACAGGCGATTGGCCCGGCGCGGGTGGTGTTTCTGGACCGGCCCTGGAGAAAGCCACCTCCTGCCTGCTCGGCTACGAGCCAAATACCGGCAACTGGACCCAGGTGCTCGACGGCGTGCTGTTCCTAAAAACCGTGCACCCTCCCGTGTTTATTGACCAGCCGCGGCACCCTGGCGGCCGATGAGCGTAGTCGGGTAACGATACGCACCGCCGGAACCAGCCCGGCCGCCGGCCAGCTGCGCGGCGTAGTGCTCGACCAGAAAACCCGGGCGGCGGTGCCCTTCGCCAGCGTGTACCTTAAGCAGCTAGGCGTGGGGCCTTACCACCAACATCAAGGGCGAGTTTGCACTGCCCCGCCCGGCCGTGCCCGCTGGTGGCTACCTGCCTGGGGTTTGGCCGGCAGGCCCTGGCCGTGGGTGCCCAGCCCTACCTGACGGTGCTACTGCCGCCGCAAGCTTACGCGCTGGCCGAAGTGACGGTAAAAGCCGAAAGTCTGGACCCGCGCAAAATCATGGCGCGCGTCATCCAGCGGCTGCCCCGGAACTACAAGCAGCAGGACTACGATGCCGACGTGTACGCTTGCGGCTCGTCCACCAATTTCGACTCGCTGCTCTACGATGTGGAGTGTTTTAGCACGTTTTACGATGCCCAGGGCTACCGCTCGGCAGGCGGCGGAGCCTCGCGGCTGGAGGAAGTGAAATGGAACAAGGCCACGGGCCCGAGTAAGTTCTGGGGAGATTATCACTTCGCATACACTGGTTCCTTCACCAACTTCTTCGATTTGGTGGATGAAAACCCGATGTTTCAGGCGCGTACCCTGAAAAAATATACGTACTCGCTGGCTTCTGTCATCCAGGACCAGGGCCGCGAAACGCTGGTGATTGATTTTGTGGCTAAAAAGAATAACCACCGCACCACGGGCGACTACTTTGACCAGGGCTACACCGGCAAGCTGTACATCAACCGCGCCGACTACGCCGTGACCCGCTGCGACGTGGAGTGACAACGCGACACGCTGCTGCTGAACAGTTTTGCCCGTAAGTACTTTGCCCGTGGCGGCACCGTGGCCCGGGGCTGGCACCAGCTGCACAGCGACTATCGCATCCGGCAAACCGTGACGTACCAGCAGCAGCAGCCCGGTGGTCCGTATTTTCTCGACCGCAGCGTGCAGACCTGGATTGAAAAACACTGGGACCTGGCTACCGGTCAGCGCATGGAAAAGCTCTCGGTGCAGAGCCTGCAGTTTGCCAACATCCGCCCAGTGGCGTAGAAGTGCTGCCGGAGCGGCCGCCCATTGCCACCATGCTGCTCAAAGGCCAACCCTTCCACGAGGAGTTCTGGCGTACCCACCAGCGGCCCGACGGCGTAGTGGGTGCCCCGCAGGTGAAGGCCCCGGAACATTGAGTAATTTGTTGATATTCAAGCTCTTGTTATAAGGTTTATTGACCCAATTATGCAGGAACACCAATGCTGCGGCTTCGAAGGCGAAATCAACGGTAGCACCGAAAAACCGAGCATCGCCGTTCAGGGCAAGGTAACGGCGGTGGGGGGCAGCTGGATGCGGCTAATAGCCCCAACGGTGGCGGGTTCCGCTTGTTTAGCCGTGTTCAATGGCTTGTCTGGTGAAATGGGGTCAGGCCTAAAATTCAAAATTTAAAACGAGGAAAGCTAGACGGCCAGGGGAGTTGTTACCGTTGCTACGTTGTGCCTGCTGTAGCTGAGATTTTATTGCTGGCTGAAGGCTGGTGAGACGGTATCTAGTGAGTACGGGGTATTTGGACGCGAAATGTCGCGTCTCTATATTCTTGGGTCAGTAACGAGATTAGATTCTTGGTAAAAGATATAACTAACTTTATATCAGGCTATCAGGAGCCATGCTTGGCCGGCAGGCGGCTCAGGTAAAAGGCTACGACTAATGCTACACCGGCCGCCAGCCCGAAGGCCCAGCCCGGCCCGGCCAACTGCCACACCGCACCGGTTCCTAAGCTGGCCACCAGCGCGGCCAGGCTGCCCAGGCCGCCGAAGGTGCCCAGGGCCGCGCCGGTATCGGCCGGTTCGCAGAGGTTGCTGACCCAGGCTTTGGCCACCCCTTCGGTACTGGCCGCATACACGCCGTAGAGGCCAAAAATGGCGGCAAATGTCCACCACTCGCGGGCCTGGGCCGCGCCGCTGTACACGGCGGCAAACAGCACCAGGCCGGCTACCAGCAGCCGGCGCGGGCCCAAGCGGTCGGCCAGGTAGCCCAGGGGCCAGGCCGCGGCTACGTACACGGCATTGTAGAGGATATACAGGCCAATAACGCCCGCTTCGGATAGGCCCCGCTGGCGGGCCAGCAGCAGCAGGAAAGCGTCGGAGCTGTTGAAAAGGGCAAAGGCCACCAATGCGCCTACGACCCGTCGGTAGGCTGGCGGGGCCACCCGCCAGTAACTGAACACGGCCCAGAACGGCTGCACCGGGCGGCTAGACGGCACCGCGCGCCGCTCCCGCAGGAAAAACGTGAAGCCAGTGGCCACCACCCCCGGTACAAAGGCCAGTAGGAACAGCAGCCGGAACTGGCCGGGGCGGGCCGCCAGCCAGAGCAAGGCCGCCGTGGGGCCCAACACGGCCCCGAGCGTATCCATTGACCGGTGGAAGCCAAACACCTTGCCCTTGTTGGCCGGCGTGGTTTCGTTGGAGAGCAGCGCATCGCGGGGCCCGGTGCGCAGGCCTTTGCCCAGGCGGTCGAGGGTGCGGGCCAGAAATACCCACCACGGCGCGGCCAGCACCGCCAGCATGGGCTTGGTGAGCGCGCTGAGCCCGTAGCCCCACTGCACAAACGGTACCCGCCGGCCCATCCGGTCAGACCACTGGCCAAAGTAGCCTTTGCTCAGACCGGCCGTAGCTTCGGCCAGCCCTTCGAGCAGACCAATGAATAGCACCGAAAACCCAATGCTTTGCAAGTACAGCGGCATCACCGGGTAAAGCATCTCGCTCGCCAAATCGGTGAACAGGCTAATGAGCGACAGCAGCCATACCGCGCGGGTCAGGTAAGCGAAACGAGGCATAGGGTAGCGGTTAGGAATCCGTGATTCATGCTTGAGCAGCAGCAAAGCAGCCAGCTACACTTCCTCTACGGCGTTTCTGCGCTTGCCGGGCAGGAAATACGCGCCTTCGGCGACGAAGCGCTGAAGCTAGGCTGACCCGACGGCGGGCTAATGGATTTGCGGGGCACCTGTCTTCGCTCACGCCCTTGTCATGCTCAACGGGCAGTCAACGGTGGTAAGCGCTTTCGCGGGCGAATCAGCTGCGACAAAGAATAAAGCTTGCATTGGTATCTGCACCACTATTGATGAGTAGGTTATCACGGATGGCTTTGGCAGCGGCCCGCACCAAGCGGCGTTAGCAAAAAATAGGGCTGGCATATGCTTCTGCGGGCAAGCGCAGGCATTTTTGGCAGGTACTGAACTTGTGCGGGGTGACTAGGTTATGCTGCCGGTTTTCGGTAGCGCCAGCTCCCACGGGGCCAGTTTACTGGAAACAAACGGCAATTCATCTCACTCAAAACACAACAAAACAATGAAATCCACCCTAATCCTTGCGGCTGCCCTGGCTTCATTTGCGGTTCAGGCGCAGGCCCAAGCCGTCAGCACGCCGCGCGTGGCCGCCGACCAGATTGCCACTAAAAAAGGTCCCCTCACGGTGCAGCCCATCACGCACGGCAGCGTGGTGTTTACGTGGGGCGGCAAGACCATTTACGTAGACCCCTACGGCGGGGCCGCGGCCTATGCTGGCCTGGCCGCACCCGATGTTATCCTCATCACCGACATTCACGGCGACCACTTGGACCCGAAAACCCTGGCGGGGCTCTCCATAGGCAAGGCCCTGATGGTGGTGCCCCAGGCGGTGGCCGATATGCTGCCGGCGCAGTACAAGGCACAGGTACGCATTCTGAGCAACGGTCAGCAACTCGATACGCTGGGCCTGAAGGTTGCGGCCGTTCCGATGTACAACCTGCCCGAAGCGGCCGACGCCATGCACCCCAAAGGCCGGGGCAATGGCTACGTGCTGACCCTGGGCGGCAAAAACGTCTACCTCTCCGGCGACACCGAAGATATTGCCGAAATGCGCGCCCTCAAGGGCATCGACGTGGCCTTCGTGTGCATGAACCTGCCCTATACCATGGACGTGAACCAGGCCGCGCAGGGGGTATTGGCCTTTAAACCGGGCATTGTTTACCCGTACCACTACCGGGGGCAAAGCGGCCTGAGCGATGTGGCCAGCTTTAAGAAAACCGTGAACACGTCCAATAAGAAGATTGACGTCCGGCTGCGCAACTGGTATCCGGCGGCCCAATAAAGTAACGAAACCACGAGGCACGTCCTGTCGAGCCGCTGGCTTGGCAGGATGTGCCTCGTGGTTTCAGCGCCCAATACGGCTTTGCTCGCTCAAACCGAATTAAAGTATAACTAACTGAATAATAGTTAGTAGAAGTGAGTTTGTTTAGTTGGATTTGATAGGGTGCGTACTTCAGCCCGCAGCGCTGAAAGGCAGCTAACGAGTCTGCCAGATGATTTGTCCCCGGAAGTCGTTGTGCGGGTTGGGGCGAGGCAGCGGCTTATCTTGCTGCTGATGAAGCTACCACTACATTTTTGGGTGCCGGCCGCGCGGCTGGTGGCAGCAGCTGGGCTTTTCGGGGCCGCACTGTCTGCGCGGGCACAGAATTTTGGGGCCATGATTCCGTATAGCGTCGGCAGCAACGTCGCGCCTCTCGGGGTGACTCTGGCTGATTTCAACGGCGACGGCCGCCTCGACCTCCTCACGGCCAACGACCCCAGCCAATCGCTGAGCCTGCTCTACGGGCAGAGCAATGGCACCCTAGGCCAGCTTCAGCTGCTGCCAGCAGCCGGCGCCGGTGCGGTGGCCCTGAAAGTGGGCGACCTCAACCGCGACGGGCGCCCCGATGTGGTGGTAGCCGGTGCCGGCTCGGGCGGCGTGCTGATTGGTACCGCTGCCGGGGTACTCATCCCGCCCGGGTATCAGTTTTCGCTGCGCATGACCAGCAACCCGGGTGCGCTAGCACTGGGCGACGTGAACGGCGACGGCCAGCCCGATGCGGTGGCCGTGGCAGGGGCCAGCACGGGCAACAGCCACGACGAGCAGGCCGCCGTGCTGCTGGGCCGCGTAAACGGCTCGTTTGCGCCTGCCCTCACCTATTCTCTCGCCGCCGGCAGCCAGCCCGAAGCCGTAGCGCTGGGCGACGTGAACGGCGATGGCCGACCCGACCTGGCCGTGGCCAGCCTTGGCACCGATGCCGTACAGGTACTCCTGAACCTGGGCAATGGCCTGTTTGGGAGCGCCACGAGCTATAGTATGGGCGTCGGGACCGGGCCGCTGGGAATAGCCGTGGCCGACGTGAATGGCGATGGCCAGCCCGACCTGCTCACGGCCAACCACGCCGGAAGCGTGGGGGTGCGCCTGAATTCCGGGGGGCAGTTCGGGCCGGTCACGATTTACCCCGTCGGTGCGGCGCCGGTGGGTATGGCCGTGGGCGATGTGAACAACGACGGCCTTCCCGACGTGGTGACCGCCGGGTTCGGCAGCGACCAGCTGTCGGTGCTGCTGGGGACTGGGGCGGGCTTGTTTGGGCCGGTCACCAACTACGCCATCGGCCCCGGTAGCAGCCCCATCAGCGTAGCCATCGGCGACATAAACGGTGATGGTGCCCCCGATTTGGTGTCGTCAAATTTCAACGCTGGCACCGCCGGTGTATTCCTCTGCCAGGCTCCCGTGCTAAACCTGACCGGCCCCGCGAGCGGCGGCGCGGGCACGCCCATTACCCTCACCGGTACCCGACTGGTTGGTGCCACGGCGGTTACGTTCAGCAGTAATACCCAGGTTGTGACCACCGTGCCCGCTACCAGCTTCACCAGTACCAATTACACGGCCACGCCCAACACCATCGGGCTGGTGGTGCCGGCTGGCCTGGTCGTGGGCCCCTATCTACTGGCAGTCGTGACGCCGCATGGCACCAGCCCGGCCACCGGTTTCGGGGTCAGCGCGCCCCTGGCAACGGTGCCCGGGCTGCTGGCTGAACAGGTGGATGTGTTTCCGAGCCCAGCTCATGCGCGGGCCACAGTGCGGGTACCGCCCGGCCCGGGCATGGGTACCGTGCGCCTGCGCCTGCGCGACGCCTTGGGCCGACTGGTATTCACCGTGGAGGCGATGGTGCCCGCTACAGGCCTGCACCAGGAACTGGACCTGCGGCACCTCGTTCCGGGCCTGTACGTGCTGCAAGTGCAGGCCGGGGCCACAACGGTTACGCGCCGTCTGCTGGTGGATTAAGGGGTTTGAGTGATGTGAGGAGGACCCCTTCCATTTATGGAGCCAGAATCGGTTTAATTGGCTTCCCAACAGGCAGTTAATGTGCCTGATGGCATCTTCACCCCGGCGTGGAGTAGGGGCTTAGGATTGAATGGGAGGGCTGCCAGACCCTTTGGTCTGCCTAAAAAAAAGCGATGGATACAAATGGGCTGCTACTCGCTGTCCGGTTGAGCAGGGCTTCTGCTGCGAGCACCGCTTTACAAGTGGCTCCAGTTAGCGGTTTAGCCAGGCTTTCTTCTCCAGCCGATACACAAAATTCAACTTCGGAGCTTCGCCAAAATAGGCTATTTCTTCCTCCGCAATTTTTTCCGCCCCTAGGCGGCCAATGGCTATTTGCGACCGCATATTATCCGCACCAATATGAAAGTAGACTCTGGATACGAATTGGAACACGTAATCCAGCATCAGCGCTTTCACCCCTAAATTGAAGCCTTTGCCCCAATACCGGGTGGCATAGAACGTGTAGCCAATCAGGATGCTGTCATCCTGCGCGTCATAGTCGTAGAAACGAGTGCTGCCCAGAATGCTGTTCGTGGCCTTATCCACAATCTTGAGGGCCTTTTGCGCCATGGCCCCTTCAAAATAGGTCCCAAATGCCTCAGGCTTCCATCGGTCTTTATTGGGGTGCTGCTCCCAGACTTTTGGGTCGGAGGCGGCGGCATACAAGTCGGCAAAGTCAGTTGCTTCCAACGGCAGCAGCCAGACTTGTTGGTTTTCCAACGTGGGTTGTGTGTTGAATGGCATAAGGGCAGGAATTTCGGTGTTGGATAGTTTTCCAACGCATAAGTAAGAAAATGGCCGGTTATTTATCAGAGGACAGCTCGTTTACTGGGCGGTGGGCTAAATTCAGATAAAATCCGTCAGAGGCTTTGTAGGTTATACGGAACACTTTTGCGCTAAATGTGGCAGCGACTAAATTCGGCGCAATGGGCATAGTCAAGGCCATGCCCGTTATCAATGCAAAGCCTGCCGTTACCAGGCACGATTCGAACCGGCAGCGGTTGCCAAGGCCATACAATACGGACAAGTGGACTAGGTTGCTGGGCGAGCGCAACTCCCCGCGCAGCATTGTGCGCCCAACTGGTGTCGCGCGGATGACGATTGCCAAACGCCTCATTGCGGCAGCTCTGGCAGGCCTTGCCCCGCCGTTATCACCGCCACTGCCGGTACTTCACCAACCAGAGGAAGGCCTACGCCAAGGTACTGCCCCGCTGGCGGCACTGGCCCTGCCCCAACGGCGAAAGCCAGACGAGCATCGCGGAAGCCAGCAACTGCTTCTTGCGCCAGCGCTACAATCGCGTCGACTTGTTCAATCGCTCAATTGCTGTCCTGCTCCCCTACCCTTTCAATGCGGTTACAGAAACGGGTATTTCTTTTGCAATACAGTCAATACTTTGGGCGGCAAAGGCCGGTAGGCTTCCTCTTTCCCCACAAAATAAGCCGTTAGCGCCGCTTCAAGAATCTCCTGAATATTCTCGCCGCCGTACGTCGCCAGTTGCTGCAGCTTTAGGTAAGTGGCAGCTTCCAGCTTGTTTGAAAAGATTATCTTTTCTGGCTTTACGTCTTTATTGTCAAGACTATCTTTACCATAAATATTTCCTTTTATGCTGGCTGCTGGCGTTACCGAGCCCTGTATGAATTCGGCAGTACCCGCCTGGTGAGTTGTGCGAATAGTGCCGGCATTGGGCCACAGGGCCTGGTCGGGATTGATGGCCTGGGGAGGAACACCGGTAATATCGGCCACGGCAGTGGCGGCGAAATTAGGACGAGGCTGCTTGCTCATTGCGCAATGCGGGTTAAAAGTTCTTGGGTAAGGGCCAGGTAGTCGTGCGCGCTGTTGGATTCCGGCGCATGGGCGTGAATGCTTTTTTTCAAGGCCACGGCTTCCACCAGTTTGGCGTTGATGCGGATGGACGTTTCCGTCAACAGGCCCCGTACGCGTACTTGCTGGGCCAGTTCCGCCGCAAAATCGTGGTACACCTGCCCGCGGTAGCTGGGGTGGTATTGCGTCAGAAAGACGCCCTTCAATTCAAGGGCCGGGTTAAAATTGTCCCGCACCGCTTCCAGCATGTCAAGCAGCTTGTAAAAGCCGGCAAAAGCAAACGGGTCGGGGCGCATGGGGGCCAGCACGTAATGGGCCGCGGTCAGGCTCATCACCGTCATGGGGCCCATGGAAGGCGGCGTATCGATAACGACGTAATCGTACTGCTTCTCCAAGCCTGCCAGCTGCCGGCGGAGGAGATTGGGATGCGTGGCATCGGCCCCAATCATGCGTTCGAGGGGGCTTAGTTCGGGCCGGGAAGCAATCAGGCTCAGGTTGTCCCCCATGGGCTGCACCACCTCGGCCAGCGTTGCCTCCCCCCGCAGGACCATGCACAGGTTGGGGGCTTGCACATTAGCAAAGGTTGAGGTAAGGTTACTCTGAGGGTCACAATCGATGAGCAGCACCCGGTGACCGAGCAGCACCAGGGAATGACCTATGCCGAGCGCCGAAGTCGTTTTCCCCACCCCTCCCTTGTGCTGGGCAATTGCAATAACTTTCATCTTAACTGGAATTGATATACAGATTATCTTGACACAAAGATGGTAAAGACAATCTGTATTAAAAAGAGATATTTATCATCTTTCCGTCTGTCTGGTCTTTATAAAACATAGCATACTTTGTTAAAAATAAGCTATTTGCTATAGAATCAGCCCGTAAAGCAGTCTTTATTGACTGTTTATAAAGATGTCTTTATAACTTTATTTAACTTATATCTTTATTAATTCCCGATGATGAGCAGAGAAGATGAATGCGCCGGATTGTGATGTTTATACCGCGCCCGCATAGTAAGCTCCTTCCATTAACTGGTACCACCGGCGAGGTGAGGTGGTCGGCTAAAGGTGGACAGCATATAGGTCCTTTTCTTTCCTGCATCGAAGCTGTTTAGAAAGTCGGTTTTTGGTTGATTTTTCGCAAAAGGATGACAACGAAGGCGAGCCAGTGCCAGGCCGGCTAGTGGTCAAAAAACATTAAATAGTCGGGTATAATCGGTTTAATTTGATGCGGGCATCAGCGGTTTTAATTGCCAGTTGCGCGGTTTTAGGTTGGCATTTTGCTTGTTTTTCCACCGTTCGACGACCGCCTGCACGGCTTCTTTGCTCGAAAAGGAGCGGTCAAGCACTTGGCGCGTGAGGACGGAGAATTCAATTTCAGCCATATTCAGCCACGACCCGTGGACGGGGGGGTAAATGATTTCCATCCGCTGCACATAGGCCCGGGCGACTTCCGGTGGGAAGTGGGCGTAGAAGTTGCTGGTTCTATGCGTACTCAGGTTGTCCATCACCCAGCGCACTTTTTTCGCTTCCCGGTAGGTCGTGTCCATTAGCCGGGCCACGAACTGCACCCACGTGGCGGCTTTGTGGTCGTTCTCCACGGTCAACTCGCGCCAACCGCGCAACGGTTCGGTGGCGACGAACAACTCCACCACGCCCCGGCGCACGTATTCCGAATCGCGGTGTGGCTGCCCGTTGGAAGCAGTAAATTCTTGGTAATCGAGTAGTTGTTTAGGTGATTTGTCCAGGCACACAACGGGAAAATCCGCGTCGTAGGGCTGCTCGTACACGTCGAGCACCTGCTCCATCTGGCACACAAAGGCCGCGTTCTCTTCGGCCGGAATCACCCATTGCATGGGGCCCTGAAAAGGCTTAAGTTCGTTTTTTTTAGCAGCCGCGCCACCATTGTGGTCGAAATATGCTCGACCACCTGCAACTCCACCAGCCGGTTGGCCAGCATCCCCAACTGCCAGCGCGGGTGGTCGTCGGGGGGACTTTGGCAGAGCAAGACCGTCAGATGGGCTTCTACCCGACCGTCTATCTTCTTGTCAGAGCGCGTTTTACGTACTTTCGGCTCGAACATCTTCAGGCCTTCCTCGCAGAACTGACGGCGTACCCGTTCCACCGTGCGGGTGCAGATACCCAGCACGGCAGCCAGTTCCAGGGCCGGGCGGCGCCCGGTCTGCTCGTCGCTGTTCAACAAAATTTGAATGTCCCGAAGTTTAGCCGAATGGGCTTTATACTTCTTCTGCCACCCCTCTAGGGTCTGGCGTTCGTCGGCGGTCAGGTAAAGGCGATAAAGGGTCATAACGAAGGAATTAGTCATCCTTAATCCGATACGACCAATTAAAGTTTTTGAACCACTAGTGCAGGTTCAGGTAGCCGTGCACGTCATTGAGCTGAAACAGGGTGAGCGTGGTCGTCATAGCATACAAGGAAAGTGGTGATGAGGGTGCCGCGTTAGCCGGCGCCCGGCCACAGCGACCGGGCAATGGCCGGCCGCTGTGGCCGGGCGGACTGGCCGCAGCTAATGGCCGGCGCGGCGTTGCCGTCCGCCACGGGCGGGCAGTACATGCGCCGCTGAATAACCAGCGCTGAAAGCACCGTAAGCCCGCCAATGGCCGCCAGGGCCGATGGCAGCCCGAAAGCATCGGCCAGCAGGCCGGTGAGCAGCGCCCCGATGGCGTAGCCCGCGTCGCGCCAGAGGCGGAAGATGCCCACGCTGCGCGCCCGCTGCGAAGCCGGCGCATACTCGGCCACCGCCGCCAGAAACGTGGGGTAGACCAGCGCCGTGCCCGCGCCGAGCAGGGCCGCCAGCAGCAGAAATACCGGGTAGGAGGAGGCAAACAGCAGGGCCAGCAACACGGCGCCCTGCAGCAGCATGCCCCAGAACAGCAGGTCCTTCTTGCAGAGTCGGTCAGCCAGCGGGCCAGTCAGAAGCTGGCCTAGGCCCCACACGGCCGGGTACACGGCGGCCACGGTGCCAATCTGCATCAGAGTGAAGCCTTTGGTGGCCAGGAGCAGCGGCAGCAGGCCCCACACCATGCCATCGTTCAGGTTATTTACCAGCCCGGCCTGGGTCACGGAGCCCAGGTTGGGGTGGCGCCAGGTGACATCCCAGAACGAGAGGTGGGGCTCCGCCGGCCCGGCCGGGGCCTGCGCCGCTTCCAGGGCTACGTGGGCGCGGGTGTCGCGCACCAGCAGGCTGCCCAGTAGGCCCAGCACTGCCAGCCCGATGCCCAGGTAGAAGGGGTAGGGGCGCAGGCCGTATTCGGTGGCCAGCCAGCCCGAGGCGAAGGCCGTGGCCGCCACGGCCAGGTAGCCGGCCGACTCGTTCAGGCCCATGGCCAGCCCGCGCTGCTTGGGGCCCACCAGGTCCATTTTCATCACCACCGTGCTCGACCAGGCCAGGCCCTGGTTCAGGCCCAGCAGCACGTTGGCAAAAATCACCCAGCCCCAGCTCGGCGCCCAAAGTAGCAGCAGCGGCACTGGCAGCCCGAAAAGCCAGCCGATGAGCAGCAGGTTTTTACGCCCCACCTTATTGGCCCAGGCCCCCGCGTAGTAGTTGGCTCCGGCCTTGGTGAGGCCGAATACCACAATGAACGCCAGAATGGCCGTGCGCGCCACCAGGTGAAACTCCTGCTCGGCCAGCCGGGGCAGAATCGTGCGCTCCAGCCCCACCATGCCGCCCACAAAGGCATTGATAATAACCAGCAGGGTGAACTGCCGGGCATTTTCGCGTAGGCCAAGCTGGATGGGCATTAGGGTGGTTGAGGAGGATTGAAATAGGGGAAGAAAACCTTATGCTGAGTTCTCTGATCCATGCTCGGCATGACGGGCTTTTTTTGCTTGATATCGGAAGCCGGCTACGGATGCACCAGCACCCAGCCCTCAGTCTGGCGGATAATCAGCTCGCCGTTGCCGGTGGGCACCACGGAAATGTAGGGCAGCATGTCATCCTTGGTCAGCTTATAGGCTTTCATCGAGTTCGCGCACTGGGACAGGATAACGCCGGCCTGTTGCAGGGCCAGCACGTCGGCCTCGTAGGGCTGGTCTTTTTTGAACACCACCGTGCCACCGCTGAACACCACCAGCTCCAACTCTAGCTTATCCTTTAGGCGCGGGTCTTTCAGGGCATTTTGCATGTTGTGCAGCGTCTGGTTGATGAGCTTGGGGTCGTTGCTATCGAGCTGATACACGGCTCGATAATGCTTTTTGGTAGCTGGCGCGCCCTCAAATGCCGCCGCCTTGGCCGCTACGGCCGCATTGGGTGGCGTCAGGACCGGGGCCTGGGTTGGGGCGGTAGCGCCCGCAACTGGCGTAACAGCGGGTGCCGGAGGCGTAGTCTGGGCCTGCGCGGTGCCCATGGTGGCCAAGAGGGCGGCGGTGGCGAGCAGGCGGGAAAAGGAGTTCATCGGCAGGCGGTTATTGGGGTTAGAAATCATAGTTCAGTATCAGGTTCAGCTGGTGCATGTCCACTTTATTTACCACGTAGCGGGTTTCGCCGTAAGTGTCGCCCAGGGAGGCCTTGTAAAGGTAGAGCAGCTGGCCCCGCAGGCCCTTGGCCCAGCCGCGAAGCGGGTAGCTGAGGGAGGCATTGAGCTGGCTATATGAAGGCACACCATACTTGTTGAGGCGAAAATCCTTCATGTCGGGCAGGTAGTAGTGGCCATAGCCGGCCTCCGCCTTCAGTCCCGGCACGGCTGGCACCGCGTAGCTGGCCAGCAGCGCGGCCGCGTCGAGGCCGCCGAAACCCTCTTCCCGCTCGCGGGGCAGAAAGGTGTAGAACGGCTCGCGGCCCCACTCGCGCGGAAACAGAAAGCGCCCCGTGCGGGTGATGCGCGTGTAGTTGGCGCTCAGGCTCCAGGGGCCGTGCTGCGCGCCCAGGCGGGCGCTCAGGGCGTGGGCCTGGCGGCCAGGGGCGCTGTAGGCCAGGCGCGGGTCGGCGTTGCCGCCGGTGCCTACCGTGCGCTGGTAGTGGTACTGCGCGCCCAGCGTGAGCTGGCCCGCACCCACGGCCCGGCTGGTTGTCAGCTCCGTGAATAAGCTGTTGAAGAGGTTGTCGGCGTAGTAGTTCCAGGCCTGCATGCGGGTGCGGGTACCCAGCTGCCGGCTGAGGCCCAGCACGCCCAGGCCGCGGCTGCTCAGGTTGCCGGTATAGAGGGCGCGCTTGCCGGTTTCATCTACACCGGTCGGGTAGAGGCCGATGGAGCCCGCCACCGAGGCCCATTCCGAGGTGGAGCGCACGGCCATGTGCGTGAGCCAGCCTGCCGTGATGCGGGTGCGGGCCAGCTCGTTCACTTCCAGCCACAGACCCTGCTCGTAGTTGGGGCTCAGGCGGCCATCCTGTGGGTTGAGCAGGGGCGTGACCAGCAGCTGTCGGCCAAAGGTGGCCACCGACTTCCGCCAGCGGTAGCGCACAAACAGCTCCTCGGGCCGGCCCGTGAGCTGGCGACGGGTGGGGTCGCTCACATCAAACAGGCCTACTTCATAGCGGCTCACCGCCCCGGTAGCCGCGTCGGGCGTGGCCAGGTCATTGGCGGCCAGGTTCACCCAGAAAAAGCCGCTGGCTCCCACCGAAAACCCGTGCAGCGGGGCCGTTTCGAATCGTGCCCCGGCACCCAGGCCGTTGGCGTAGTAGTCGGGCAGGCCGCCTTGGTTGCGCGTGGCCATGAAGTAGTTGCGCACCCGGCCGTGCCACTGCCCCCGCCCGAAGGCTTCGGCCAGCGTGCGGGCCGGCAGAGTGTCGGCCTTAGCGGTTTTGGCAGGGTTGGCGTAGGGCGCCAGTACCGGCCGGCCGGTGGTGGGCAGGGTAGGGGCGGGCTCGGCCTGCTGCGCCCGCGCGGCGAGGGGAGCCAGCAACAGAGCGGCCACGCGGAGACGTAAGAGAAAATTCATTAGCGGGAATTAGTTGCTTTTGCCGGGGTGGGCGGCCTCAATGGGCTGCCACGGTCCGAATTTGTGCTGCTGTACCGAAAACGCATCGGCGTAGGGCCCGAAGGGATGGTCCACCGGCTTCTTGCTGATGTCGGGCCAGTCGTGCATGGTTTTCAGGTGCGGGCGGGGCTGCGAGTTCACGAAAGCCGCCACGTCCCAGGCCTGTTTGTTGGTGAGCTGCGGGTGGTCGAAGGTGGCGCCGTAGGGCATGGCCGCTTTCACATACTTGGCTAGGTTGGTGACCCGGAACAGGCCCGCGCCGTCGTTGTAGCTGTGCGGCCCCCACAGCGGCGGGTACTGGTAGCCGCGGCCGTCGGCCAGCGGCTGGCCCTGGCCAGTGGTTCCGTGGCAGCTCTGGCACTTGCTGGCGAACACGGCTTTGCCAATCACCGGGTCGGTAGCTCGGTCGAGATAGGCCAGCTTGAGGAAGCCCGTGCCGTACACCTTTTTTCCTTTAGGAATGTTCTGGCCCAGCCACTTGACGTAGGCCACAATGGCGCGCATCTCGCGGCTGCTGTCGGCCAGCGCCCGCCCGTTGAGGCTGCGCTCCAGGCAGTCGTTCACGCGCTTATCGATGCTCTCCACTTGGCCCGAGCGGGCGCGGAGCTTGGGGTAGGTGGCCGCCACGGCCAGGTAGTTGTTAGCGAAGCCCTGGGTACCCGCCTGCAGGTGGCAGTTCTGGCAGTTCATGCCGTTGGTGAGATGAACTACTGTGCCCTGCGGCCCCAGGTACTGCGCCGTATTAGCAATCAGCTCGCGGCCGTAGCGAATCTGGCGGCCGGCGGCCGTGCGCGGAATCAGGGCCGTATCGGGGGCCGCGGTAGCGGGGCGGTGGTAGCTGCCGGCCGGCGGCGGGCCCTGCGTGGCCTCGTCCTCTACCACCACGGGCGTGGACGCGGCCGGCGGCCCATAGAGCTTGGTGAGCACCACCACTAGAACCAGCACCACGGCCGCCGTCAGCAGCATCAGCAGGCGCACCAGGTGGGGCAGCTGTTGCACCCGTTCTTCCGAGGGTTTCATGGTCAGTTTAGTGAGGAGGATACGTTAGTAAGGCAGCTTTTCGCGCAGGGCGCTATAGGTCCAGGTGCCGGCCAGGGCCGCCACAATCATCACGGCCGCCGCGCCCACGCCGCTGCCCAACTGGGCAAACAGGGGGCCGGGGCAGGCGCCGGTAATGGCCCAGCCCAAGCCGAAGATGAAGCCGCCAATCCAGATGCCGTGGTTGAATTTCTTATCTGCGAGCACAATGGGCTCGCCGTCGATGCTTTTCAGGCGGTTGCGCTTGATGAGCTGAATCGAAATCATGCCCACCACGACGGCCGAGCCGATGACGCCGTACATATGGAAGGCCTGAAAGCGGAACATCTCCTGAATCCGGAACCAGCTGATGACTTCGCTTTTGGTGAGGATGATGCCGAACAAGGTGCCCAGCACCAGGTATTTAAAGTATTTCATATCGAGTAAGTGAGTTCAGTGGATGAGGTAGCAAGGGTGGGGCGCTGGGCCAGCAGGCGCACCACCTGGGCCGGGCCGGCGTGGAAGCTGCCTTCGCGCAGCACCACCGTGGCTTCGTAGTTTTCCAGCAGCGTCAGGCCGGCGAAATCGGCGGCCAGCTGGGCCGGCTCGTAGAGCAGCTCGGCCTCGCGCGGGCCGCCCGACGAGAGGCCGAGCTGCCGGGGATTGAAGGCCTCCAGCAGTAGGTGCCCGCCGGGGGCCAGGCTGGCCACGGCGGCGGTGTGCACTGCTTGCCGCTCAGTGGGCGGAAAATGGGCGTAAATCAGCCCGATGGCATCGTAGCCGGCCGGCTGCTGCCAGGCCAGGTCCATCAGGTCCTCCACGCGGTAGTCGAGGCGCACGCCATGGCTGGCGGCCAGGCGCTGGGCCTTGGCGCGGGCCTCGTCGCTAAAGTCCACGGCCGTGACCTGCCAGCCCTTGCGGGCGGCGTACACGGCGTTGCGGCCTTCGCCCTCGGCCAGTAGTAGCAGGCGGCCGGGTGGCAGCGTGTCGAGCTGTCGGCGGAAGTAGGCGTTGGGTTCGGTGCCGTAGGCATAGGCCTCGGCCTCGTAGCGGGCATCCCAGAAATCGGCGGCGTGCGTCATGGTCGGCAATTAAAACAGCTTCGGGTAAACCACCCAGGTCATCAGCAAGCCGCCGGCGAAAAAGCCGATAACGGCCACCAGCGACACCCACTGCAAATTCGAGAGGCCCGAAATGGCATGGCCCGAGGTGCAGCCCCCGGCGTAGCGCGTGCCGAAGCCCACCAGAAAGCCCCCGAATACCAGAAAGAACCAGCCTTTCCAGTTGGCTAGGTTATCAAGCGAAAACAGCTCGCGGGGGAGCAGGCCCGAAAAATCGGTGAGGTGCAGCTGGGTCTTGAGGTCGTGCACGGTTTCGGGCGAGATGCCCACCACGTCGGGGTGCCCCATCACCCGGTAGCCGATAAAGCCGCCCAGGGCCACGCCCAACACGAACACCAGGTTCCAGATTTCGGCCCGCCAGTTGTAGGTGAGAAAGGGAATGCCGGCCGGCACGCAGGCTGCGCACACATGGCGCAGCGAGGAGCTGATGCCCAGGGCCTTGTTGCCGATGAGCAGCAGGGCCGGCACAGTCAGGCCAATCAGGGGCCCGGCCACGTACCAGGGCCAGGGCTTTTGCAAAAGTTCAAGCATAAAATTCGAATTGAAATAGCGCGTCCGGCCCGGTTTGGAGCCGGACGCTGAGAAAAACAAAGGGGAGCGACTATTTAGTCGTCAGCGGCTCGGTCCAGTCGAGCACGCCGCCGAGCAGGTTGCTCACATTGGCAAAACCGGCCTGGGTGAGCTGCCCGGCCGCGCTGGCGGAGCGGGCACCGCTGCGGCAATACACGTAGGTGGGCGCTTCTTTGTCGAGGCTGGCCACGCGCTGGGCAAAGTCGGGCGCGGTGACTTCGATGTTCACCGCCCCGGGCAAATGGCCCTGGGCAAACTCTTCGGGGCGGCGCACATCCACGAGCACCGCGTCGGGCTGGCGCAGGCCCTCGGCAAACTTTGCGGGGGTGAGGTTGTGGAAGGCGGAGGCCACAGATTTATTGAAACCAAACATAGCAGGCGAGGGGTGAGTGAAATGAAAGAAAATTGACCGTCATGCTGAGCGAAGCGGAGCGCAGTCGAAGCATCTCTACCGCGCCGCTTGTCATCCCGACGAAGGAAGGACCTTATGACCGAAGAACGAATCGTTTAAACGTGAGAAGTTCCTTCGCTACGCTCAGGATGACAAGCGGCGCGGTAGAGATGCTTCGACTGCGGCGGCGCACCCTGGCTTGATGCGCCATATGCTCAGCATGACGGTCTACCGACTCGTTAGTGGGCGGCACCAGCCGTCTGGAAGGACTCCACGGCCTCGCCTAGGTCGAGCACCGTGGTGCCGGGCAGGGCCGGGGCCACAATGCTGCTGCCGGCTGCCGAGCGGTAGCCGCCGGCGCAATGCACCACCACGGGCTTGCCGGCCGGAATCTCGCCCACCCGCTCGCGCAGCTCGGGCAGGGGCAGGTTGAGGGCCCCGGCAAACAGCGGCTCCGCTTCCACCTCCGAGGCATTGCGGATGTCCACAATGGTGTAGTTCTCGGGGTGCTGGCGGAAGGCCTCTACGTCGATTTCGGGCATGGTCTCCTGGGTAGAAGACGTGCCCACCAGCGCGCCTTTAATCAGCGGCTCGTAGCCGACTTTGGCCGTTTTCTGAATCAGGTCCGTCAGCGTGGCCTCGTCGGCTGCCAGCAGGTAGAACGACTCCTGCGGCCCCACAATGGAGCCCAGCCAGGTTTCGAACTTGCCGCCCTGCTGAATGTTGATGGCTCCGGCCGCGTGGCCTTTTTTAAACTCGGCTTCGGGCCGGGTATCCACTACCACTACCCCGGCGGCCAGCGGCGCGTCGGCTTCCAGGCGGGGTACCTTGGCGATGCTCGGGGCGAAGTCGGGCGCGCCGGCCTTGTTCAGGTCCACGTCGTAGCCGAAGTATTTGGGAATGAAGGGCTGGTCGGCCAGCAGCTCCTTCACGAAGTC
This sequence comes from Hymenobacter siberiensis, assembly GCF_018967845.1. Taxonomy (GTDB): domain Bacteria; phylum Bacteroidota; class Bacteroidia; order Cytophagales; family Hymenobacteraceae; genus Hymenobacter; species Hymenobacter siberiensis. The sequence continues at coordinate 45,446 of NZ_JAHLZZ010000002.1, read as the reverse complement.
CTCCTCCGACTGAGGACGCAGGGCGTAGTTGCCGGCCTTTTCGGCCCCGATGGTGCTGCTGTTGGCCGAGTTGGTGGCCTTGCTGCAGAGCGAGCCCGCGCCGTGGGCGGGGTACACCAGCACGTCGTCGGCCAGTGTCATTAGCTTCTCGCGGGTGCTGTGGTACATCTGCTTGGCCAGCTCCTCGCGCTTGGCGGTCATGTTGCCGGCCTTTTCGCGCAGGTCGGGCCGCCCCACGTCGCCGATGAGCAGCGTGTCGCCCGTGAACACGGCCACGTCTTTGCCCTCGCGGCTGAGCACGGTGCTCACCGAATCGGGTGAGTGGCCGGGCGTATTCAGGGCTCGGAAGGTGAGCTTGCCCACCATGAACGAGTCGCCCTCGTCAAACGCCTCGTGGGCGTATTCGGCTCCCAGTAGCTTGCTGACGCGAATAACGGCGCCGGTTTGCTGCGCGATTTCCAAGTGCGATGACACGAAGTCGGCGTGGGGGTGGGTTTCGAGCACGCACACGATTTTGGCGTCGTGCTGCTTCGCGAAATCGTAGTATTGCTGCGGGTCGCGGGCGGGGTCCACCAACACGATTTCGCGGGCGCAATCACTGAGGATGGCGTAGGAATAATGGGCGAGGCCCTTGTCTTCAAATTGCTCGATTTTCATGGTATTCGATGAGAAACGGGTGAGAGAATGTTGAAAAACAGTTCGTTAAGCGTGATGAAACAGTAGCTCCTTGGTGAGAATAAACGTGCCCATGGCCAGCGTGAACCAGCCGAAAGCGGGCTTGAGCTTGGCCCCTGGAATGAAGCGGGCCAGGTAGGTGCCCAGCACGATGCCGCCGAGGGCAAAGGCCAGAAAACCAAGGATAAAGGGCCACGCAATGGGCGTGCCCGCGCTCAAATCGCCGCTGAAGCCGATGAGCGAGTTGAGGGCAATAATGGCCAGGGAGGTGCCCACGGCCAGCTTCATGGGCAGGCGCGCGCCCAGCACCAGGGCCGGAATGATGAGGAAGCCGCCCCCCGCGCCCACAAAACCCGTGAGCAGACCCACCACCAGGCCAATGCCCAGAATGAGCAGGTAGTTGAACGCGTGCTTCTGGTGCAGCTCCTCGCCCAGCACCACTTCGGCCTGCTTGCTGCGAATCATGGAAACGGCCGCGCCGACCATGAGTACCGCAAAGGCCACCAGTACTAGCAAATCCTTGGTAAAGAGGATGTTGCCCACCGTGAACAGCTCGTGCGGGATGGCCGGCATCAGCACCTTGCGCACCAAGAACACCGAGGCCAGCGAGGGAATCAGAAACACCACGGCCGTTTTCAGCGACACCAGCCCCTTGCGGAAATAGCCCCAGGCGCCCACCACCGAGGTGCTGCCCACTACAAACAGCGAATACGCCGTACTCAGCACCGGGCTCACGCCCATCAGGTACACCAGCACGGGCACCGTGAGAATGGAGCCCCCGCCGCCCATGATGCCGAGCGAGAGGCCGATAAAGATGGCGGCGAAATAACCGAGGTAGTGAAGCATGCGTGTTTTACGTATGAATTTATGAAAGGTTGTTCATGTGTTGCGGCAAAAAAAGCGCCGGTTCCTTACAAAAAGGTGCAGCCGGCCAGGCACTGAATCACGTCAATCACCTCCCGCATTTTCAGCGAGTAGTAAATGTTCTTGCCCTCGCGGGTGCTGCTCAGAATGCCCTTGAGCTTCATGCCCGAGAGGTGGTGCGAGAGCAGGCTCTGCTCCACGCTCAGCTTGTCGCTGATTTCTGTGACCGACAGGCTTTCCTGCGCGGCCAGCAGCTGCACGATGGCGATGCGCGTAGGGTGGGCCGTGGTTTTGAGAATGAAGGCCACTTTCTCCATCTTCTCGATGGAGAGGCCCATATCAATGGCAGCAGGGGAAGCGAGAAGTGTCATTTGGATTGCAAATATATGAACAACTTATCATGCGTACAATCGTAAGCCCCCAATAAGTTCACCATGTTCAATAATTTCCTTCCCGGAACCTACGCCCTCGAGGAGCTTTCGAACTATTTCAATTTTCCAACCATGAATCGAAAAACCCTCACCTCCTGGCTCCCGTTGGCCCTGTTTGCCCTCGTCATGCTTTCGCCCCTGCGGCCCATCGTGCTTGGTGGCCTGCAGCGCGGCCTGCTGGCTACCGGCCTTATGAAAGCCGACGTGCCCGTCGCGCCCGCCAACGAAATGCCGGTGGTGCTCACCGGCGGCAGCGCCTACCCCCACAACCTGCCCATGACCACCCTCGACGGCAAAGCCTTGAATATGAGCGACCTGAAAGGCAAAGTGGTGTTCGTGAACCTCTGGGCCAGCTGGTGCCCGCCTTGCCGTGCCGAAATGCCCGGCATCGAGGCCCTCTATAAGAAGGTGGACCACTCCAAAGTGGCCTTCGTGATGCTCTCGCTCGATGATGACGTGGCCAAGGCCCAGAAGTTCGTGAAGGCCCAGGGCTACACCTTTCCCGTGTACATGCGCACCGGCGACCTGCCCGCGCCGTTCGATTCCAACTCCATCCCCTCCACCGTCATCCTTGGCCCCGATGGGCAGGTAGCGGCCCGCCACGACGGCATGGCCGAGTACGACACGCCCGAGTTCCTGGCCGCGCTGGATAAGCTGGCGAAAGGAGCAACTCGCTGAATATAAACTGACTCTGAAAGCAAAAGCGGGGCCCCCAGCTGGTGAGCCGCGCAAAAAAAAACATCATGCAGCGCATTCTGCATGACGTTTTGCTGTTCAGGCACAAGGATAATTACAGGGGCTTTCCCTGCTTGTTATCAGGCCGGTATGGCCATTGGTGGGGGCGGGACCAGCTCGTTGGGTGTGGGCTGCCCGGCCAGCCAGCAGTCCAGGTTTTCGATGGAGGTGGTGGCGATGTTAGTCAGCGCGTCGTGGGTCAGGAAGCCCTGGTGGCCGGTTATCAGCACGTTGGGGTGGGCCAGCAGCCGCACCAGCAGCGCATCCTGGAGGGGCTGCCGGGAATGGTCGTTGAAAAACAGGCCTTTTTCGTGCTCGTACACATCGAGCCCCAGGTAGCCCAGCTGGCCCGATTCCAGCACCTTAAGGGCGGCCTCCGTGTCCAGCAGCGCGCCCCGGCCCGTGTTGATGAGCATAACGCCGCGCTTGGTGCGGGCCAGCTGCGCCGCGTTCATTAGGTGCCGGGTGACGGGCGTGAGCGGGGCGTGTAGGGTGATGACATCGGCCTGCGCGCACAGCTCGTTCAGCGACACGTATTCCAGGCCGTAGCGCCGGGTCAGCTCCGCATCGGGCTGGATGTCGTAGCCCAGCAATCGGCAGCCGAAGCCGTGCAGCAGGCCCGCCAACGTGCCGCCGATGGTGCCGCAGCCGATGATACCCACCGTTTTGCCGTGCAAATCGAAGCCCACGAGGTTGTCGAGCCGGAAGTCGGCGCGGCGCACCTGGGCATCGGCCTGGCGCAGGTGGCGGTTCAGGGCCAGCATGAGGGCCAGGGTGTGCTCGGCAATGGCGAAAGGGGAGTAGTGCGGCACGTTGGCCACGCGCAGGCCCAGCCGGTGGGCGGCGGGCAGGTCCACGTTGTCGTGGCCGGCGGCGCGCACCAGCAGGTAGCGCACGCCCAGCGCCCGGAGTTTTTCGAGCACTGGCGCGGAGGCATCGTCGTTTACGAATATGGCCACGGCGGTGCTGCCGGCGGCCTGGGCAGCGGTTTCCAGGGTCAGGGCCGCGTCCAGGAAATGGAAGGTGTGATGGCCCTGCGCGGCGGTGGTGAGGTAGGGGCGCTCGAAGGGGTAGGCGCTGAAAACGGTGATGGTCATGGGATTGTGTTGAAGAAAAGGATGTTGGGTACAAATTGTCGGGTGAGGAGTGGCGCGCCGGCAGCCGTGCTCAGGGAATTTCGCAAAGCGGTGGAAATACAAGAATACGCCGCGCGCGCAGCCGGCTCCTTGATAAAAGTCATTCCCGGGGCCTGACCTTGCGCATGCCGTTTGCCGCCCGCTGCCCGGTTCTTTGCCAGTGCTGTTACCTCCGCCCCAAGCACCGCCCCATGACGCCTTCCCTGTTGATTCTCACCGACTTTTTTCGGGCCGCCAACAAGGCGTTCGACTACGCCACCAACCTGGCCCGGCCGCTTGGGGCCCGGCTGGTGCTGCTGCACGTGCGCCGCGACTCCATTCTCGACCCGGAGATGTTCACCGGCGAGCTGTCCGACCTGAGCAAGCAGGCTACGGCAATGGCCCTGAGCCGGGTAACCGATGACCTGGCCGTGCCGGTAGTGACCGAAATTGGGCACGGCCGCGTGGCCTTTGCCGTAGCCGATGCCGTGAGCCGGCACCATCCGCTGCTGGTGGTGCTGGGCCGGCCCGACTATTCGGCCACGCCCGACGAGCTGGTGCAAACCACCGCGCTCGACCTGCTGCGCACGGCACTGTACCCCATGCTCATTGTGCCGCACACACTGGCCAGCAGCACCTTGCCCCGGCGTGTGCTGCTGGCCGTTGATGGGGAGGACTTCACCATCGGCCCGCACGCCGGGGTTATGCGCTACCTGTCGCGCACCTTGGGCGTGGAGCTGACGGTGCTGCACGTAGCACCTGATGCCGCCGCCGATATTTCGGAGGACGAGGTAATGGCGTCGGTGCGGCGCACCGGGCTGGGCGTTGATTTGCCGGTGCCGATGCGCTTCCGGCGCGTGGCGGCGGCCCGCCCGGCCGACGGCATTCTGCACGCTGCCCAGGCCGGCGACACAGACCTGGTGGTGCTGCTGGCGCGGCCCCGCAGCTTCTGGGGGCAGCTGTTTCACCAAAGCGTGACGGCTGAAGTGCTGCTGCACAGCCCGGTGCCGGTGCTGGTGCTCCCCACCATTGCCTGACGCTGCACGTAGAAGAACTAACCCGCCAGGCCGCCAGGGCCCGGCAACGAAGCCTGGGTGATAATGAGGCACAGTCTTGTTAATTAAATTCTTGTGCCCGGCACCCGTATGCTCCGGTCCGACCGCCCCAGGCGGTCGGACCGGAGCATACGGGTGCCGGGCACGGCTTCCTTTTTGCCTCGCGCGGCTTCCGCTTCGCGCCCCGGCGGGCATTCGGGCAAATTCAACTTAACATCTTCCTATGGACTACTGCCTGACCCCCGTGACCGACGTGGCTGCCGCGCTGACTACCTCGCCGGCCGGCCTCGACGCGACCACGGCCGGGCAGCGCCTGGCCGAGTACGGTCCCAACCGGCTGGCCGACACCAAGCAGAAAACGCTTTGGCAGCTGGTGCTGCACCAGCTGGCCGACGTGATGATTCTGGTGCTGCTGGCCGCCGCCGGGGTGTCGGTGCTCATCGGCGAAGCCAAGTCGGCCTACGTCATTCTGGCCATTGTGGTGCTGAACGCCGTCATCGGGTTTGTGCAGGAATACCGGGCCGATAAGGCCATGGAGGCCCTGCAAAAGATGGCCGCCAGCCACGCCCAGGTGCTGCGCGACGGCCAGCCGCAGCAAGTGCTCACCGCCGACCTGGTGCCCGGCGATGTGGTGCTGCTCGAAGCCGGCAACGTGATTCCGGCCGATGTGCGCTTCCTGGAAACCCACGCCCTGAAAGTGGACGAGTCGTCGCTGACCGGCGAATCCGGTGACGTGGAGAAAACGCCCGATGCGCTGCCGCCCGGCGACTACCCCCTCGGCGACCGGTTGAACCTGGGCTACAAGGGCACGGCTGTGACCAACGGCCGGGCCACGGCCTACGTGGTGGGCACCGGCATGGGCACCGAGCTGGGCAAGATTGCCGCCCTCATTCAGACCGCCGAAGTGGTGACGCCGCTGCAAAAGCGGCTGGGCACGCTGGGCAAGCGCCTGTCGGTGGCGGCGCTGGTGGTGGGCGGGCTGTTTTTTGGCGTGGGCTGGCTGCGGGGCGAGCCTTGGGAAAACCTGCTGCTGGTGTCCATCTCGCTGGCCATCGCGGCCCTGCCCGAGGCGTTGCCGGCGCTGGTTACCGTGTCGCTGGCGCTGGGCGCGGGCCGGCTCATGCAGAGCCACGCCCTCATCCGCAAGCTGCCGGCCGTGGAAACGCTGGGCTCGGTCACCTACATCTGCACCGATAAAACCGGCACCCTCACCCTGAACCAGATGACGGTGCAGCACCTCTACGAAGTGCCCGCCGTGACCCTGCCCGGCCTGGCCGACCGCAACGCCCTGCTCACGGCCCTGGCCCTGAACACCGATGCTACCTGCGACCCCGAAAACCAATGGCTGGGTGACTCGACCGAAGTCGCCCTGGCCCGGTATGCCGCCGCCCATGACTATACCCGCCCGGCGCTGGAGCAGCAGTTTCCGCGCCTGGCCGAGCTGCCCTTCGACTCGGAGCGCCGGTGCATGACCACGCTGCACCAAACCCCGGCGGGCGTGCTGGTGCTTACCAAAGGCGCGGCGGGGGCGCTGTACAAGCAGCTAGCCGGCAGCCAGCAGGCCAGTATTATCGACCTCACCCGGCGCGTGGACGAAATGGCCGCCCAGGGCTACCGGGTGCTGGCCTACGGGGCCAAAGTACTACCCGTAATGCCCGTCGACCTCGCCCCGGCCGCCGTGGAAACCGGCCTCACCTTCCTCGGCTTCGCCAGCCTGATGGACCCGCCCCGCGAGGAAGCCCGCCAGGCCGTGGCCGAGTGCAAAACGGCCGGCATTATTGCCGTCATGATTACCGGCGACCACAAGCTCACGGCCAAGGCCATTGCCGAGCAGCTGGGCATCATTTCTTCCGATGAAGAGCTGGTGCTCACCGGCCCCGAGCTGGCGGCGCTGGATGAGCCCGCCTTTGCCGCCCTGGTGGAAAAAGTGCGGGTGTACGCCCGTGTCGACCCGGCGCAGAAGCTCCGCATCATCGGTGCGCTGCAGGCCCGGCACCAGTTCGTGGCCATGACCGGCGACGGCGTGAACGACGCCCCGGCCCTCAAAAACGCCGATATCGGCATTGCCATGGGCCTGCACGGCACGGAGGTGGCCAAGGAGGCGGCAGCCATGATTCTGCTCGACGACGACTTTGCGACCATCGTGGAGGCGGTGCGGCACGGGCGGCGCATCTACGCCAACATCCTCAAGTTCATCCGCTACATTCTGGCCGGCAGCGCGGGGGAAATCATTGCCCTGTTCTGCGCGCCGTTTTTCGGCTTGCCCGTGCCGTTGCTGGCCATTCACATTCTGTGGATTAACCTGATAACCGACGGCCTGCCCGGCCTGGCCCTGGCCTACGAGCCGTCGGAAAAGAACAGCATGCAGCGCCCGCCCATCGACCCGCGCCAGACCATTTTCTCCGATGGCCTGGGCTGGTTTATTCTGGGTATCGGGCTGCTGGTGGGCGGCCTCACCATCGGCATGCAGGCCTGGTCCATTCACCGGGGCCTGCCGCACTGGCAAACGATGGCCTTCACCGTGCTCTGCTTCAGCCAGCTGGGCATGGCGCTGGTCATTCGCTCGCGGCGCGAGTCCATTTTCACCCTCGGTCTGTTTTCCAACAAGGCCATGCTGGGGTCGGTGGTGCTCACCGTGGGCCTGCACCTCACTATCTTGTACGTACCCTTCTGCAACGAGCTGTTCAGCACCCAGCCGCTCACCGTGGCCGAGCTGGGCATCACGGTGGCCGTGGCCAGCGTGGTGTTCTGGGTGGTGGAAATCCAGAAGCTCATCATTCGGCGGCGTGGGAGTGATGTGATGCTGCAACTTAAGGATAAAAGTGTCGCGTTATTACCTCGTCGTGCTACCTGAGCACGGCCTGTTTCGCCTGCCCGGCCAACAGGCCGACGGCTTGTACTCCTTCACCCTACCGCCATGGCCATTGTCCGATTCATGCGCCCCCTGGTGCGGCCTTTCGCCCAGTTCTTCCACCTCAAGGCCGCCAGCTGCCTGTTGCTGCTGGCCAGCGCGGTGCTGGCCCTGGTGCTGGCCAACATCAGCTGGGGGCTGTGCCAGCACTTCCCGGCGGTGTGGCACCAGCACCTGCGCATTACGGTGCACCATCTTGTGCTCGACCACTCGCTGCTGGACTGGATAAACGATGGGCTGATGACCCTGTTTTTTCTGATGGTCGGCCTGGAAATCAAGCGTGAAGTGCTGGGGGGCGGGCTCGCCACGCTGCACCAGGCGGCCCTGCCGCTGGCCGGGGCGCTGGGGGGCATGGTGGTGCCGGCGCTGCTCTTCACACTCTTCAACCACGGCACGCCTACGGCCAGCGGCTGGGGCATTCCCATGGCCACCGACATTGCCTTTGCGCTGGCCGTGCTGCAGCTATTGGGGCCGCGCGTACCGCTGGGCCTCAAGGTGTTTCTCACAGCCCTGGCTGTGGTCGATGATATGGGGGCCATGGCCATTATTGCCGCTTTCTACACCAAAACCCTGTACCTGAACTACCTGTACCTTGCCATCGGTACCTGGGCTTTGCTGCTGGCTTTCAACTACCTGCGCGTAAGTAGTTTGTGGGCCTACCTGCCGCTGGGGCTGCTGCTCACGTACTTCATGCTCGAATCGGGCATTCATACCACGCTGGCCGGGGTGCTGCTGGCGGTGGCCATTCCCTTCCGCGACGCCTGCCCGCGCCCCGAAATGCTGGAGCGGCTGCACCGGCAGCTAGGCCGGCTGCAGGACCGAACGCAACACAAAAGCGCCGACCCGCACGGCATCGGGGCGGAGCTGGAGGCGCTGGGCCGCAGCAGCAGCTCGCCGGCCCAACGCCTGGAGGACCAGCTCTACGTTGTGGTCGCCTTCGTGGTCATCCCCCTGTTTGCCTTCGCCAATAGCAGCCTGGTAATTGCACCGGCGGCCGTGCGCGGGCTGCTCTCGCCGCTGGGCCTGGGCATTGTGGTGGGGCTGCTGGTGGGCAAGCCCCTGGGCGTTGGGGCCGTGTGCTGGCTCACGGTGCGTTTGGGGTGGGCCAAGCTGCCGGCCGGCGTGGGCTGGTCGCAGATATGGGCCGTGGGCGTGCTGGCCGGCATTGGCTTCACCATGTCCATTTTCATCACCTTGCTGGCCCTGGACCCCCGCTCGCCCGATATCGACACGGCCAAGCTGGCGGTGCTGGTGGCCTCCGTCTGCGCCAGTGGGCTGGGCTACGCGCTGCTGCGGCGTACGCTAACCGCGCCAGCGTAATCCGGAGTTGCTCTTCACCTGTTGCTGCGCAACTGCTGTTGAGGCGGCTTTTCTGTTGCCGGCTGCTATTTTTTAGCTGATTATCAGCGCATAAATAGCAGCCGGCAATGAGCGCCCAGCAACTGGTTAGTTCCCAAAGCTCATCCCCGGGGCATGGGCTTTGTCGATGGCCGCCCGCGCTACGCGGCGGCAGCGCCCCGGCGCGAACGGCATTGGTTGACAAAGCTCATGCCCCGGGGATAAGCTTTGTCAACCAATGCCGGAACCACCGCCCGTAAGTTTGAATAATTGAGCCAGGCAAGGCAGTTGTTTGATATTCATTCGGTTTTAGCGATTTCCAGGCTGCCCGACGTCACTTTTAGACTTATTAGCCATGACTAATATCCTTTTTGAACGCCTCGGAGGCACAGCTGGTATCAAGTCGATTGTTGACGGCGTTGTGTAAGCACAAGATTGATGACCAGTCCAGAAATGATGTTCTAGCCATTGGCTGGTCGTTAAAAGACATGATTATTGCCAGATAAAACGGGCCCGGCGGCAGTGCGCGTAGCCCTTGTACTGAATCTGCCGGGCACCCTCACCACACAATGAAGCCCATGGACACTGCTATTCGCCGCAAACCCCGGCCACATTTCCGGGATATCGTGGTCATTGGTGCCTCAGCTGGCGGCGTCACGGCCTTGCTGGCGCTGGCCAAAATCCTGCCGGCCGACTTTCCGGCCCCCATTTTCATCGTGCAGCACGTAGCCCCGGATTCGCCGAGTATTCTGCCCCAGCTGCTCAGCTCCGTGTCGGCCCTGGAGGCCCGGCACCCCCGGAATGGCGAAACCGTGGAGCTTGGCGTCATCTACGTGGCTCCGCCCGACCACCACCTGCTGCTCGAAGACGACAAGGTGCTGGTGACGCGGGGACCGAAGGAAAACCGCTTCCGGCCGTCCATCGACGCGTTGTTTCGCTCGGCGGCCTACACGTTTGGGCCCCGCGTGCTGGGCGTGGTGCTCACGGGCTACCTCGACGACGGCACCTCCGGCCTGTGGAGCGTGCAGCGCATGGGCGGGGTAGCCATTGTGCAGGACCCGAACGACGCCGAGCAGCCGGCCATGCCGACCAATGCGCTCCAGTTCGTCGAAGCCGATTACGTGACTCCCCTGGCCGAACTCGGGGCCTTGCTGGTGCGGCTGACGCGGGAACCCGCACCTGCCCGGCCGCACCTGCCCGCCGAGCAGCTCGACCTGCTCAAAATCGAGCTCACCATTGCCAAGCAGGGCGGGGGCTTCGAGCTGGGCATCATCGAGAAGGGCCTGCTCACGCCCTTCACCTGCCCGGACTGCCACGGCGCCCTCACCCAACTAATTGAGGGAAATCTGATTCGCTACCGCTGCCACACGGGCCACGCCTACACGGTCAGCTCTCTGCTCAGCGAAGTCACCGCCTCGGTCGAAAGCCTGCTCTACCAGGCCATGCGCGGGCTCGAAGAAACCAAGATGCTACTCCACAACCTGGGCATGCACTTCACCGAAAATCAGCAAACGGAAGTAGCCGAGCTATTTTTTCGCAAAGCCGATGAAACCGGCCTGCAGGCCCGCATTGTGCACCAATCCATCCTCACACAGGAAGCCCTGAGCGGGGACCTGCAGTTCCGGCAAAACAAGCGGCCCATTTCCTGACCAGACCGGCATCACGCCCGTACCCAGAGGGTCGGGAATACCGGTAAATGCACGTTGGCTGTGCCAGGCCGGGGGCCATGGCAGCCGGCCCGCCCCCGCGTTTTGGCCGGGGCCCACCGCGTCTTGCATTGCCTGGCTGCCCGCCAGGTGCGGCCCGTGGGTTTCCGCAGTCCTGCTTCGCACCTTACCAACCTTTGCGCTGGTTAAGTAGGTAGTCAGTAATCAGATTTCAGCTATTTAAATATCAGTCAATTGACTTCTGTCTGACTACCGATTACTTATGACCGACTACTTACTGCCTGATTACGTGCTACTTCTCTAATCCTCCCTTTCGAACCCTGTCCGGCCTAATGAACCAACCCAGCTACGACAATACGCAAAAAAAGGCTCCCCGGCGGTTGCTGAGAAGCCTTTTGCTACGCTGCGGGGCGGCCGGTTATATTGGGTTGTCGGCATCGCCGATTTTGCCGCCGTCGTTGGCGGAGCTGGGGGAAGCATTGCCCCCGGTGTTATCGGTGTTGTAGGCCGTGGTGTTCTTGGGTTGATTCTTCCGCTCCTGGTCGGAGCCGCCGCCGCTGTTGCGCTGCTCGGCGCTGAGCTGTGTGCCTTTGTTGCTGCTGCCTTTGGCGGTGTAGGCCGGCTGGCCATCGTCGTTCACGTCGTTGCCATGGTTGCCGCCGTGGTGGCCTTCGCTGCTTGCGGCTTTGGTTAGCTTTTGCGCGCCTTGCTGCTGCACGCCCGCGCCGTGCACGTTGGCATCGGTGGGGGCATCGCTGCCGTCGTTGGCCACCTGGGCCTGCGTCCGGTGGTGTTCGTTCTTCGCTTTAGTAGCCATGATTAAAAAAGGAAAAGGTGAGAATGGGAATTGCGGGACCCCGCCCGAAACGGGCCTAGGCGTAGGGCTGGTGGTCGTTGTCGGGCTTGTCGAGGTTGCGGTTGGGGTGGGTTAGGGGGGCGTTGGCGCCGGGCTCGTCGGGGCCGTCGGTGTACTCCTGGCTCAGGTCCAGCGTATCGGCCAGCGCCTCCAGGTCGGGAATGGTTTTCACGCTGGCTTTCGAGAGGCCCTCGCCGGCCGGAATGCCTTTGGCGCTGCGCGTTGACTGGCGGGGCAGCACGGGTTGTTTGCTATCGGGATTGATGGGGGGCTTTGACATGGTGGAGGGGGGGGTAAAACGAATAAAATTCAGTTGACACCGCCCGGACTGCTCCGGGGCTGGCTGTATCAAAAGTACCGGCCCCACCAGGCCCCGGAAATGCAAAAGCTCATCCCCAAAGGATGAGCTTTGTCAACGAAAGTGGGAACTGCCGCCCGCGCCGCGCGGTGCCGTGGCCTACCAATGGGCCCGGCGCAGCTTTTCGGGTTCCAGCACTCGGATGGTGTTCGGGCTCAACGCAATCAGGCCGGCTTGCTTGAACTCGTTCAGCGTGCGGCTCAGCGACTCGGGGGCGGTGCCCACCATGGCGGCCATGTCGTCGCGGGTGAGCTGAATGCCCGCGTCGGCGGCTTCGGTGCCGGCCTGCTGCTCGTGCAGCTGCACCAGCGTATCGGCCACCCGCCGGCGGATGGAGCTGTAGGCCAGGGCCAGCAGCTGCTCGGCCTGCCCGCTCACCTGGCCGGCCAGCAGGCGCACAAACTGCTGGCCCACGTCGGGGTTGCGCAGCAGCAGCGCCATGAAATCATCCTTCGGAATGTAGAGCAGCTCGGCCTCGTCCACGGCAATAGCCGAGTCGCAGTGGTGGGTGTGCTGCAACAGCGGCAGGTAGCCGAAAAATTCGCCGGGGCCGTAGAGGCCCACAATCAGCTCCTTGCCGGCATCGGTAGTTTTCACGGTTTTCACCCGGCCGCTCTGCACGTAGTAGAGCCGGGTCGATTCGTCGCCTTCGAGGTAAATGTCCTGTTTTTTGCGAATCAGGTGGGGCTTGCGGTCCAGCGAGAGGCTGGCCAGGTCGCCGGCCTGCTGTGCTTCGTCCAGAAACTGGTGCAGGCGCTCGTCGTTGGGGTTCGGTTCCGGCTTCAGGTGCTGAAAGCGGCTGAGCCGCCCGCTCACGGCGCTGAGCAAATCTGCTTTTTCGAAGGGTTTGCTCAGGTAGTCGTCGGCCCCCAGGGCCATGCCGCGCCGGCGGTCGGCCCGGTCGGTTTTGGCGGTGAGGAAGATGAACGGGATGCCGGTGAGCTGTGGGTGCTGGTTGAAAATCTGGAGCACCCCGTAGCCGTCGAGCACAGGCATCATGATGTCGCAGATAACCAGGTCGGGGCGGTCGCGCAGGGCCAGCTGCACGCCCACCTCCCCGTTTTCGGCCGTTTGCATGGTGTAGCCGGCCAGCTCCAGTAGCTGCGCCGTGTTTTCCCGGATGATTTGATGGTCTTCAATGAGTAGAATGGTGAGCATGAAAGGGGAGGTGAAGGGTGGAAGGGACGGTTTTGGGGCTTGTTCAACGGGTGGCCTCACCGCCCTTAATCGGGCGTGGAGAGGGGCAGCCTGATGGTGACCAACGTGCCCTCGCCGAGGATGCTGTGCAGGTCGATGGTGCCACCCATCAGCTCCACGTATTTGGCGATGATGTAGAGGCCCAGGCCGGTGCCGGGCTCGCTGACGACGCTGGGAGCCCGAAAAAACTGCTCGAACAGGTGCGCCTGGTCTTCCTGCGAAATGCCCACGCCCTGGTCCTGCACGGTTATCGTGAGCTGCTTGGGCTGGCAGCCGGCCCGCACCGTAATAACCGAGTTTTGGCCCGAGTACTTGAGGGAATTGGAGAGCAGATTCATCAGGATTTTGCGCAACAGCGACGCATCCAGCCACACCGGGACGGGGCACACGACCTGCCAGTCGATGACCTGGCCGGCTTTGAGCAGGCTTTGCACGTCGGCCACCGTGTCGTGCACCAGGCTGGTCAGGTTCAGGTTGCCGGGGTGGGCCTCAATTTTGCCTTCCTCGATGCGGCCCACCGACAGGAATTCCTCCAGAATGGTGTTCAGGTGCTGCACCGAGGTGCGGATGTGGGCCACGTACTTTAGGCGCTGGGCCTGCTGGTGGCCGCCGGGAAACTCGGCAATCAAATCGGCGGAGGTGAGCACGGCGGTGAGGGGCGTGCGGAACTCGTGCGAGGCCATGCTCACGAAGCGCGATTTCAGCTCGCCTAGCTCCTGCTCGGCCTGCAGGGCCAGGGCCAGCTCGTCGCCGCGCTTCTCTAGCTGCTCCAGCGTGAGCATCAGGGCGTTGGTGCGGTTGATGACCTTTTGCTCCAGCTCGGCGTTGAGGCGGGCCACGCGCTGGTGCTGGGTGTGCAGCTCCTGCTCGGTGGCCTGCTTGGCGGTGAGGTCCAGGATGTAGGCGACCACGTAAAGCTCCTCGTCGAGGTAAAAGTAGCTCAGGCTAGCCTCGACGGGAAAAGTGGAGCCGTCGCGGCGCTGGCCGGCCAGCGGGCGGTTGTGGCCCATGTTGCGCACCTGCGGGTCGGCGTTGTAGGAGGCGCGCAGCTGCGCGTGGTGCTGGCCGGCGGCATCGGGCACCAGCACTTCAATTTGCTGGCCCAGCAGCTCGGTCGGGCAGTAGCCGAACAGCTGCCCGGCCCGCGCATTCACCGACACCATGCGACCCGGCTGGTCGCAGACGATGATGCCCAGCGTGGCGTTGGTAAACACGGCCTCGAAGCGGCGCACGCTGTGGGCCAGGGCGCGCTCGGCCTGTTGCAGCCGGCTGTGCTCGGTGAGGTTGACCAGAAACAGGGCCCGGCCGTTGAGCTCAAAATACGTCAGCTTGACATAGGCCCGAAATGGCTCGCCGATATGGCGGCGAATGTCGGCTTCGAGCTCGTGGTGGCCCTCGCGGCGGGTAATTTCGCACAGGCGCAGCCACTGCTCGGGCGTCCAGGGCGGCGTGCGCAGCGAGTGGTTGGGGTCGGCGAGCAGGGCTTCCTCCGAAGGATAGCCGAGCAGGTGTACGCCGGCCGGGTTTACGTGCGTGAACCAGCGCAGGTCCAGGTCGTAAATGCCGGCCATCTCCTCAGAATGGGTATATAGTAACTCGGCCACCACGTCCGTGTAGGCACCTGGAAGCATGGGCATAATTACAAAATGAGCCGCGCGGAGGCCCGGGGGCGGCAGGTACGCGCGGGCTTATGCTACCGGGCTTGACAAACGTCACCCCAGCTCCCTGATATCCATCATACGGCCCAGCGGAATCCTCGGGTAATTTTGCGGCTACTTACCCTCTGATTTTATGCAGCAAGCTTCGCTCCTCACGTTCGCCTCACCCCCTAGCCCCCTCTCCGAAAAGGAGAGGGGGAACTATTTCTGATTTATAAATCTAAAAATCAGTGATTTATATCAGATTATAGGACTAGTAGTAGTCCCCCTCTCCTTTTCGGAGAGGGGGCTAGGGGGTGAGGCGAACAGTAGAACGACCCGGCTGCGTAACATCAGTTATCCTGTAGCACTAAGGTGCAGCTTACTTTTCCTCGGCCCATGTTTTCTTCTGCTATTGTTCCGTTGTTGCCCGCCCACGCGGCCATGTTGCTCGTGCTGCTGCCCACCGTGGGCCCCGGCAACCGGCAGGAAAGTCCCCTCGCCCGCACCACTACCAATCAGCTGCTGAAAGGCTTGCAACTCCAGCTCGGTACCGCTATTCACGTGCTGAAAGTGGATGAGGGCAGCCATCCCGCCGTGGTACACGCCTTCGATGGCCGGGGCGTGCCCGCCTTCGTACTGCTGCGCGACGGCGCGGAGCTGTGGCGGCAGCAGGGTCTGCCCGAAGGTGCCCCCATGGCCGCCTTGCTGCTAAGTAAGCTGGCCGAGGCCGGGGGGTAGCTGATGTCGCGCAGTGACTGGTGCGGCTGGGGCTTTGGTTACGGTTTCTCGTTGCTGGCTTCTGGTTTAACGCCTGTGAGCTGCTTTTATAAAACGAGAACCAACCCGCACCGAGAAACCAGCAGCTACACCCCGCTCGGTTAGTCCGGTTCGCGGAGTACAAGGCCAGGCGGCCGCCACTTTCCTGTCCAAGGTCAGGCTCTCGGGGTGACTTTCGTCAAGGCGGCGGGGCGGGAATTTCGGTACTCTTGTGTCGGGCTTTATTCGGGCCGGCTCTTCTGTTAATTCTATGGATGTTACCCTACAATTTCTGGGGGCCGCGCACTGCGTCACCGGCTCCAAATACCTGGTCGCGCTCGACGACCGCGCCACCCGGCCGCACCAGCTGATGGTGGACTGCGGCCTGTTTCAGGGGCTTAAAGAGCTGCGCCTGCGCAACCGCGAGCCCCTGCCACTGACGCCGGCCGACGTGGAGCTGGTCATCCTCACGCACGCCCACATCGACCACAGCGGCTACCTGCCCAAGCTGGTGCGCGACGGCTTTCGGGGCCGTATTCTGTGCACCGAGGCCACCGCCGACCTGCTCAGCATCATGCTTCTCGATTCGGCCAAGCTCCAGGAAGAAGAAGCCGCGTACGCCAATAAAAAAGGCTATTCCAAGCACCACCCCGCCGAGCCGCTCTATACCCAGACCGACGTGGAGCACATGCTGCCGCTGGTGGAAACCGTGGCCTACGATGCCCCAGTGGCCCTGCTCGGCGGCCTGCTCACGCTCACCTTCCGCGATGCCGGCCACATCCTCGGCTCGGCCATTGTGGAGCTGGAAGTGCAGGGCGCGCAGCAGCGTAAGAAGCTGGTATTTTCCGGCGACCTGGGCCGCTACGACAACCCGGTGCTCTTCGACCCCACGTCCATTGCCAGCGCCGATGTGCTGCTGGTGGAATCTACCTACGGCGACCGCGACGCCCGCATCGAAGACCCCGAGGCCGAGCTGGTGCAGGTGGTGACCGAGGCCTTGGCCCGGGGCGGCGTACTGCTCATTGCCGCCTTCGCCGTGGGCCGCACCCAAACGCTGCTCTACTACCTCAAAAAGCTTATTGCCGAAGGCCGCCTGCCCCAAGTGCCCGTGTACGTGGACAGCCCGATGGGCATCCGGGTGTCGGACCTGTACCCGCGCCACCCGGCCGCCCATCGCCTCGGGCACGGCAACGTGTTCGACTTTCCGGGCGTGCGCTTTGTTACCGAAGCCCGCGAGTCGAAGGGGCTGAACGCGAAAACCGGGCCGGCTATCATCGTTTCCTCCAGCGGCATGCTTACTGGCGGGCGCATTATTCACCACCTGTTCAACCGCCTGCCCCGGCCCCAGGATACGCTGCTGCTCGTGGGCTACCAGGCCGAGGGCACCCGGGGCCGCCGCCTGCAAAACGGCGAAACGGAAATCAAAATGTTCGGTGAAATGGTGCCCGTGCGCTGCCAGGTGAAGCAGCTCCAGGGCTTCTCGGCCCACGCCGACCGCTCGGAGCTGCTGCGCTGGCTCGGCCAGTTCCAGGCCCCGCCCAAGCGCACGTTCATCGTGCACGGCGAGCCTGTGCCCGCCGAGGCCCTGGCCCAAACCCTGCGCGAAGCCCACGGCTGGCCCAACGTGGAAGTGCCCGACTACCTGGACCGGAAAGTGCTGTTCGAAGGTATTTAATCAGACTGTTCAGCAATTCGCCAGCCGTTCAGCATGAGCGTTTTATCAACTCAAATAGCTTCTCGGGAAAACTCCTTATTCGCCCAGCCACCACCAGCGCCGGGGCCGCCGCCGGGCCGCCAGCTGCTACTTAACCACGGCGTACTGCTCGATGTGGGCCAGGGCTTCCTCCACCGAATCGGTGTAGGTGAGCAGCCGCAAATCGGCCGGCGCTACTATGCCCTGCGCCTCCAGGTAGGTGAGCAGCTCGCGCAACGACTGCCAATAGTCGCGGCCGCCCATCACCATCGGGAAATTGTGGATTTTTCGGGTCTGGATGAGCGTGAGGGCCTCAAACAGCTCGTCGAGCGTGCCAATGCCGCCGGGCATAATCACGAAGGCATAGGAGTATTTGACCAGCAGCACCTTGCGCACGAAAAAATGCCGGCAGGCCAGCCAGTGGTCCAGGTACGGGTTGGGATGCTGCTCCTTCGGCAGCACGATGTTGCAGCCCACCGAAAGCCCGCCCACGTCGTGGGCCCCGCGGTTGGCGGCCTCCATAATCCCCGGCCCGCCGCCGGTGAGCACCGTGAAGCCCTGCCGGCTCAGGCCCGCGCCCAGCTGCCGGGCCAGGGCATAAAACGGCGAGTCTTCGGTGAGCCGAGCCGAATACCGGCACGCACGGCCCCACAAAGTGCAGCATCCGAAACCCGCGCAGAAACTCGCGCAGCACCGTCCACAAAAAGCGCAGCTCCCCCCCGGCGGGTGCCCGGCCCGGCCATAAAGCGCCGCTCGGCCCGCTGGCTTGGGGGGGGGCGCCGTGGGCCGGGGGAAGGGTTGAAAAGCCCGCGTTGCCTCCGAAGCCGGCAGGGTTGTCATGGTGTCCGGGCACAGGAATGTTCTGTTAGAGAGGTTTCGGAGTCTATGTACACGATGTAGAGACGCAATATTTTGCGTCTCGTCGTTGAACGACCGGAACCGCGCCGCCCGGAATACCTGACTGCGCAACACTAATAACATCAGCAACGACGAGACGTAAAATATTGCGTCTCTACATCGTGTACACGGACCTTGAATTTGCTCTAATGAGCAAGGCGGGCGCTGTCGCGGGCCAGGCGTTCCCGGCGGGCCTTTTCGCAGGCCGCTTTGCGGCGGAAGTAGCCGCGGAGCAGGAAGTTGTGCTGCAGGGCCGTCATGCTCTGGTTGAGCTTAACGGTGCTTTGGGCCGCGTTGCCCATGGTCTGGCGCAGGTGCCGGGCGGCGGCGGTGTCGGTGAGCAGCACCTGCAGCAGGCCGCCACCGTGCTGTACCTGGCGCTGCAGGCCGCTGAGGGTGGCGGCCAGCGTATCGGAAGTGCCGGCCAGTTGCCGGGCGGCGTGCCCAATCTGGCCAGCAAACGCCTTGTCGGTGAGCAGGTAGCCCAGGGGCCCCTGGCCCTGGCGCACCCCGCTGGTAAGCTGGTGCACATCGGTGGCGGCGGCGTTGAGTTGGGCCGAAGCGACGGCCGCGTTACGCACGCTCTGGCTCACATCAGCCGGCAGCTGCTCGTTGCTCAGCAGCTCCCACAGCGCCTTACTGTCGTTGAGCTTATTCGTGACCTGGCGCAGGCCGGTGGTGATGCCGACCAGGTTTTGGTTAGACACGTCGAGCGTGGCCAGCATGGCGTCGATGCTGGTTTTTTCCTGCGTAGGCAGCCGGTCGTCGGCCTGCACGGCCGGGGCCGGGCCGGGAGCGGCCGTGAGGTTGATAATGGTGTTGCCCACCAGTCCGTCGGTGCCGATGCTGGCCACCGTGTTGCGCCGCACGAAGGGCTGCACGTCCTTGTTCAGGCTCATGTTCACGCGCACCGTGGTGTCGTTTATAATATTGATATCCTCCACGGTACCCACCGTGATGCCGCCCAGCCGCACGTTGTTGCCGGGCAGCAGGCCGGCCACGTTGCGAAAATCGGCCTGCACCGGCAGGCTGCTCTGAAACAGGTTTTGCTGGCGGCCCAGCAGGTAGAGCACGGCAAGCAGGCACCCCACCCCCACCACGACGAACAGGCCGAGGCGCACTTGCTTGCTGGTGGAAGAGTCGGGCATGATGATGGGATTAAAGTGGTTAAGTGGAAGAATGCGTTGGATTGGGAGGGGAAAGCCGTCATGCTGAGCGTTGCTTCGACAAGCTCAGCATGACCGTTCTTATCTGGTCGAAGTCAGCTCGCCATCAGATAAAAAACTCGTTAACCCGCGGGTCTTCGTGCTTGGCCAGCTCCTGGTAGGTGCCCTGGGCGTAGCAGCGGCCGTCGGCCAGCATGGCCACCCGGTCGGCCACGAGGCGCACGCTGTCCATATCGTGGGAGATGATGAAGGCCGCCGTCTGGTATTTCTGCTGCACCTGCCGGATGAGGGCACTGATTTCGCGCGCCGTGATGGGGTCGAGGCCGGTGGTGGGCTCGTCATAGAGAATGATTTCGGGCTGCAGAATAAGGGTGCGGGCCAGCGCGATGCGCTTGCGCTGCCCACCCGACAGCTCGGCCGGCATCTTCTCGGCGGTGTCGGCGAGGCCTACGTCTTCCAGGGCCTGCCGCACCAATTCCTTTTCCTCGCCCCGGCGGTCGTCCAGCCACTGCCGGCGCAACGGAAACAGCAGGTTCTCGCGCACCGTCATCGAGTCGTAGAGGGCGTTGCTCTGGAAAAGGAAGCCCAGCTTGGCCCGCAGCTGGTCCATGGCCTCGTGGTCGAGGGTGCTGATGTCCTGCCCCAGCACCGTGATGCGGCCGGCATCTGGTAGCATCAGCCCGATGATGCACTTGACGAGCACCGACTTGCCCGAGCCCGACTTGCCCAGCACCACCACGTTTTCGCCCCGGTGCAGGTCCAGCGAAAAGTCCTGCAATACATGGTTGTCGCCAAACGATTTGGTGATGTGCTCCAGCGTGAGCACCACCTCGGCGGGGCCGGCCGGGGCAGGGGTCAATGCCGATTCGGTGAGGGATTTCATGGGGTTGGTTGGCGCGGATGGTAAGTAGGTCAAGAGCAGGATAAAAGAACCGTCATGCTTCGACTTCGCTCCGCATGATGTTTTCTAATTAAAGCTCAGCAGCTCAGTAATCTGCACGGCCAGCAGGTCGATGATGAAGATGAGCAGCGAGGATATCACTACGGCCGAGTTGGCGGCCACGCCCACCCCGGCCGTGCCTTTGGCGGCGTAGTAGCCCTTGTAGCAGCCCACCAGGCCCACGGCAAAGCCGAAGAAGAAGGTTTTGAAGAAGGCCGGCAGCACGTCGGCGAAGGTCAGGCCGGCGAGCACGGTATTGATGAAGAGTGCCAGCGTCGTCATGCCTCTGGTGTTGATGCCCACGTAGGAGGCGTAGAGGCCAATGGCATCGGCCAGCACCGTGAGCAGGGGCAGCATGAGCGTGGTAGCCAGCACCCGCGTCACCACCAGGTACTTAAACGGATTGGTGCCCGATACTTCCATGGCGTCAATCTGCTCCGTCACGCGCATTGAGCCCAGCTCGGCCCCGATGCTGGAGCCGATTTTACCCGCAAAAATCAGCGCCGTGATAATCGGCCCCATCTCCCGGATAATGGTCAGCCCGACCATGGTCGGAATCCAGGACTCGGCCCCGAACTTGGCCATAGTGGGCCGGCTTTGCAGCGTGAGCACGAGGCCCATGATGAAGCCCGTAATGCTCACCATCGGTAGCGACTGGTAGCCCACCACGAAGCACTGGTACAGAAACTCCCGCACTTCGTAGCGCGGTCGGAATCCCTCGCGGAAAAACCGCCCGGTAAACTGCGCGATGGCACCGGTTTCGGCAAGGAAAGGGCTTTTGAACACGGGGCAGGAGTTTCAAAAGGTGGGTTAAGGAGCGATGCGAATCAGGCTTATTAATGGGCTGGTAAGCAGCCGCTAGTCGACTGCTGCCTGCGCAGTTGGCGCAGCGGGCCCGGCCGCTTCGGCCGCCACCATGTTGGCTAGGCCTTGCAGCAGCGCGTCGGGGGCGAAGGAGATGCTGTTGATGCCCTGCTCGACCAGGAAGCGAGCAAACTCGGGGTAGTCGCTCGGGGCCTGGCCGCAGAGGCCAATAGGCCGGCCGCTGGCCCGGGCCGCGCCGATGACCTGCGCCATGAGCTGCGTCACGGCCTCGTTGCGCTCATCAAACAAATGGCTGATAATGGCCGAGTCCCGGTCGATGCCGAGCGCCAGCTGGGTTAGGTCGTTGGAGCCGATGGAAAAGCCGTCGAATACTTCAGCGAATTCTTTGGCCAGGATGACGTTGCTCGGGATTTCGGCCATTACGTATATTTCCAGCCCTTCCTCGCCCTGCTTCAGGCCAAACGCTTCCATCAGGGCCACCACCTGCCGGCCCTCGGCCACGGTGCGGCAGAAGGGCACCATGGCTTTCACGTTGGTCAGGCCCATGTCGTGGCGCACCCGGCGCAGGGCCGCGCATTCCAGCCGGAACCCCTCGCGGTACTGCGGGCTGTAGTAGCGCGAGGCCCCGCGAAAGCCCAGCATGGGGTTTTCCTCGTGGGGCTCAAACTGCCGGCCGCCCAGCAGGTCGGCGTATTCGTTGGTTTTGAAGTCGCTCATCCGCACAATGACTTCGCGCGGAAAAAACGTGGCCGCCACGAAGCCAATGGCCTGGGCGAGCTTCTCCACGAAGTACTCGGGCTTGCTGGGATAATGGGCGGTGAGCTGCTCAATCTCGGCGCGGGCCGCCTCGTCGGTCAGCTTATCGAACTCAACCAGCGCCATGGGGTGCACGCGAATGGTATTGTTGATGACGAATTCCATGCGCATCAAACCCACGCCCTGGCTGGGGTAGCGGGCCAGCTGCAGGGCGCGGTCGGGGTCGGCGAGGATGAGCAGGGCCTTGGTGGCGGGCCGGACCACCTGGGCCAGGTCGAGGTCGGTTTCGGTCCAGGCCAGCTGGCCGTCGAACACCTGGCCTTCGTCGCCCTCGGCGCAGGAAACGGTTATCACCTGCCCGTCTTTAATCTTAGTCGTAGCATTCAACGTACCCACCACGGCCGACAGCCCCAGCTCGCGGGCCACAATGGCCGCGTGGCTGGTGCGCCCGCCCCGGTTAGTCACGATGACGGCCGCGTTCTGGAGCACGGCGTTCCAGTCGGGGCTGGTGATGTCGGTGACCAGGATTTCGCTCGGCTGCAGGCGGTGGCCATCGGCCGGCGAGTCGATGATGCGGGCCACGCCCGACACAATCTGGCTGCCCACGGCCTTGCCGGTGGCCAGCACCGGGCCGGTTTCGGTGCGGTGGTACTCGTGCAGGCGCAGGGCCTGGCGGTTCTGGCTGATGGTTTCGGGGCGGGCCTGCACAATGTAGAGCTGGTTGTTGAGCCCGTCTTTGGCCCACTCAATGTCCATGGGCATGCCGTAGTGCTCCTCAATCACGAGGCACCAGCGGCCCAGCTGCTCGACCTCGGCATCGGTGAGCACGAATACTTCGCGCTGGGCGGCCGGCGTGTCGGTATTCACGATGGTATCTGCCCGCTGGCCGTGGGCATCGGCCGGGGGTTCGGCGTAGCGCATGGCCTTGGCCTTGTCGCCCAGCTTTTTGGTCACCAGCGCACGGTGGCCGTCGCGCAGCGAGGGCTTGAAGAGGTAAAACTCGTCGGGATTCACCGCGCCCTGCACCACGTTTTCGCCCAGCCCCCAGCTGCCGGTGAGGTAGATGAAGTGCTCATGCCCTGTTTCGGGCTCAATGGTGAAGGCCACGCCGGCGGAAGCCAAATCCGAATGCACCATGGTCTGCACGCCCACCGACAGGGCCACCTGCATGTGGTCGAACCCGTTGGTAACGCGGTACTTGATGGCCCGGTCGTTGAACAGCGACTCGAAGCAGCGGTGGCAGGCGTCGAGCACGCCCTGCTCGCCCTCAATGTTCAGAAACGAGTCGTGCTGGCCGGCAAAGCTGGCTGTAGGTAGGTCTTCGGCCGTGGCGCTGCTGCGCACCGCTACTTCCGCGCGGTCGGGGTGCTGGGCAGTCAGCTCGCGGTATGCTGCCCGAATGGTGGCGGCTACAGCCATGGGCATAACGGCCCCGTGCACCAGCGAGCGGGCCCGGGCCCCCACGTCGGGCAGGTTGCTGAAGTCGTTGGTGTCCAGGGTTTCCAGCAGCTCGGTGAGGGGCGCCCGCAGGCCGTTTTCGTCCAGCAGCAGCCAGTAGGCGGCGGCCGTGGTGGCAAAGCCATCGGGCACCCGGATGCCCTGGTCGCTGAGCTTGTTGAACATCTCCCCCAAAGAGGCATTTTTGCCGCCCACCTGGGCCACTTTATCGTTGGTCAATTCCCGGAAAAAGAGCGTGAAAGCTGCGTGTGCCATGGTACAGGGCTGAATAGGGGTGAGGTCGGCGGCGTGACTGGCGGCGTAGGGCAAAGGACCGGCGCGCCCCCGGCAACGGGAATGCCCAATGTCAGGCCCCGGCCATGACTTTCGTCAAGGGGACGCGGCTGGGGCAGCCGTAATCTTGTGCGGGGCTATGGCATTAGTAGCCAGCAGTGTCGCAACGCGCATGCCTCAGCCAGAAAACTGCGCTGCCCCCGCCCCCTCGTGTAGTAAGTGGCCGGGGGCAGTCGCCTTTGCGCGTCCCAATCGTGAATGCCCATGAACCATCAAACGCATATACCGGCAGCAGCAGCTCCCCGCCCCGCGGGCCGCATCATCTCCGTGCGGGGAAGTGTGGTAGACGTGTGGTTCGACCACGACCTGCCCGCCATCTACTCCGTCCTGTATGCCGGGGCCGGACAGCAGGTCGTCATCGAAGTATTGACGCAGCTCGATGAGCACCGGGTGCGCGGCATTGCCCTGAATCCCACCCAGGGCCTCACCCGCGGCCTGCGGATAGATACTGAAGGAAAGCAGCTTGAGGTGCCCGTAGGCAATGAAATCCTCGGCCGGATGTTCGATGTGTTTGGCAATACCATCGACCACGGGCCACCCCTGGCCGAGCTTGCGCAGCGCGCCATTCACCGGCTGCCCCCGCCTTTGCTGCACCGTTCCACCAAGTCCGAAATCTTCCGCACCGGCATCAAGGCCATCGATGTGCTGATTCCGCTGGAACGGGGCGGCAAGGCCGGGCTGTTCGGCGGCGCGGGGGTGGGCAAAACGGTGCTGCTCACGGAGATAATCCACAACATGGCCGGCCACACGAACGGGGTCAGCCTGTTTTGCGGCATTGGCGAGCGGTGCCGCGAAGGCCTCGAGCTGTACCACGAAATGAAGGAGGCCGGGGTGCTGCAAAATATGGTCATGCTGTTTGGCCAGATGAACGAGCCGCCCGGCGCGCGCTTCCGGGTAGGCCACGCGGCCCTGACCATGGCCGAATACTTCCGCGACGACGAGCAGCGCGACGTATTGTTGCTGATTGACAACATCTTCCGCTTTATCCAGGCGGGCATGGAAGTATCGGGGCTGCTGGGCATGATGCCCTCGCGCCTAGGCTACCAGCCCACGCTGGCCACGGAGCTGGCCAAGCTCGAAGAGCGCATTGCCAACACCGAGGCCGGGGCCATTACCTCCATTCAGGCCGTGTACGTGCCGGCCGACGACCTGACGGACCCGGCCGCCGTGCACGCGTTTTCGCACCTGTCGGCTACCATCGTGCTGTCGCGCAAAAGAGCGAGCGAGGGCCTGTTTCCGGCCATCGACCTGCTGCAGTCCAATTCCAAAATGGCCACCGCCGACATCATCGGGCCGCGACACTACGCGGTGGCCCAGGAAATAAAGCGGGTGCTGGCCCAATACGAAGAGCTGCAGGACATTATCGCCATGCTAGGGCTGGAGCAGCTCTCCACCGCTGACCGCAACCTGGTGGGCCGGGCCCGGCGGCTGGAGCGGTTTCTCACCCAGCCGTTTTTCACCACCGAGCAGTTCAGCGGCCTGCCGGGCAAAGACGTTGGGCTGGAGGACGCCCTCAGCGGCTGCGAGCGGATTCTGGCCGGCGAATTCAACGACCTGCCCGAGAGTGCCTTTTACATGATTGGGACGATTGAGGAGGCCCGGCAGAAGGCTGGGAAAAAGGAGAAGGCGCAGCCCCAGGATGCTGGCCATGCCGAGGCCCGCCACCCTGCCCAGGAGTGAGTGCAGCCCAGTGGCCGGGGCATCGCCGGATAGTCATGCTCAGATAACCCCATCATAACTGGCTGGCGACTGTCAAAACAGACTCAATACCATAAACTTAAAAACCCGAAATCATGAAAATTTCAAAAGGTGACATCGAAGTCAAAATGGATATTCCTGGAGCGGTTCTTCGTCAAAAAACCGAATTCGGTAATGCTGCCGGATTGGGTATGATAAGCGCAGAGTATTTCAGCCTTGCCGAAGGCGTTGATACTACCCCTTTGTTTGTGGGGCTCGAAGGAGATTTATGTCAGTGTCCACACTGGGGATATCTGCTGAGCGGTCAGGTGACCGCAACGGACGCTAATGGCACCGAAGAGACTGTAAATGCGAATGACCTTTTTTATTGGCCTCCAGGGCATAATGTAAAAGTCAATGCAGATGCGGAGATGATTATGTTTAGTCCCCAGCATGAGCATACGCTGGTAATCAATCACATGATTGAAAAGACCAAAGGCTAGGTGCGGCATTTGCAGCCCACGAACAGCTTGCTGCCAACGACTTATTTGCTGAATGGGGCAGTGTGGCGGGGGCGGCCGGGCTGCACGACGCGAGCGATGAACTACGCCCACTCGCTCAGCCTGACGGGCTGATTTTCTCTCTCATCTCTATTCAGGTCTCACCCCACATGTCGACCATGAACCTCAAAGTGCTGCTGCCGTTTCGCGTGTTCCTCGACATCGGCCAGATAAGTCGTATCGTGCTCGAAACCAGCGCCGGTGCGTATGGCCTGCTGCCCCGGCGGCTCGATTGCGTGGCGGCCCTGGTGCCCGGCATTTTCACCTACGAAACCGCCGATGGCCGCGTGCATTACCTGGCCGTGGACGAAGGCGTGCTGCTCAAAGCCGGGCCCGACGTGTCGGTGTCGGTGCGCAACGCCATCGGCGGGGTCGGCCTCGGCCAGCTCCGCGAATTAGTGGAGCAGGACTTTCGCCGCCACGATGCCGAGGAGCAGGCGGCCCGCACCACCCTGCGGAAAATAGAAACCGGCCTGCTCACCCGGCTCGAAACACTGCAACAGTCCTAGCCCCTCCTGCCCATGAAACCCGCCGCCGACAAACCGGACGCATCGCTCAGCCAGCGCATTGGTGCCCTGGAAACGCGCAAGCTGCACGCCCTGCACAACCCCAAAAAGGGCGTGTGGTACGGCGTGGGCATGTTCGGCATGATTGGCTGGTCGGTGGCGGTGCCGGTGCTGGCGGGCACGGCGCTGGGCGTGTGGCTCGACCGCCGCTACCCGCAGACGTTTTCCTGGACGGTGACCCTGCTCTTTGCCGGGCTGGTAGTGGGCTGCCTCACCGCCTGGGTCTGGGTGAGGAAAGAAGGCAACGAACCCCCAGCGCAAACCACTAAAACTCCTTCCGATGACTGAAATCTTTCCGCTCGCGCTGGCCCTGATTGCGGGCCTGGCCCTGGGCACTCTGTTTTTCTATGGCCTGTGGCTCACGGTGCGGCGCGCCCTCATGGCCCGCTACCCGGCGCTCTGGCTGCTGGGCAGCCTGCTGGGCCGGCTGGCCCTGGCCGGGGCCGGCTTCTACTACGTGGGCCAGGGCAGCTGGTCCCGGCTGGTGGCCTGCCTGGCCGGCTTCGTGGCGGCCCGCTACCTGGTGGCCCACTTCACCCGGCCGGCCGCTGCGCGGCCGTTCTCAAAACCCCTCGCCCATGAATCTTAGCCCCGACGAAGTCGTTTTCTGGCGTTACGGATTCGTGACGATTAACCTCACGCTGGTCACCACCTGGGGCATCATGCTGCTGATGGTGGGGGGGGCTTTCCTCATCACCCGAAAGCTGAAAACCGGCCTGCTGATTTCCCGCTGGCAGTGCGCCCTCGAAATCGTGGTGCAGGGCATCAACACCCAAATTGCGGAAGCGGGCCTGCCCCAGCCCGAAAAGTACATCGGCTTCATTGGCACCCTGTTTTTGTTTATCGCCATTGCCAACGTGGGTATTGTCCTGCCCTGGTACCAGCCCCCCACCGGCTCGCTCTCCACCACGGCGGCCCTGGCCGTGGCCGTGTTTCTGGCCGTGCCCTTCTTTGGAATCGGGAAAACCGGGGTGCTCGCCTACCTCAAAACCTACCTGCAGCCCACCTTCATCATGCTGCCTTTCAACCTCATCAGTGATGCCACCCGGACGCTGGCGCTGGCCGTGCGCCTGTTCGGCAACATCATGAGCGGGGGCATGATTGTGGGCATTCTGCTGAGCATTTCGCCCCTGTTCTTTCCCGTTATCATGAACGTGCTGGGGCTGCTTACGGGCTTGGTGCAGGCCTACATTTTCAGCGTGCTGGCCACGGTGTACATCGCCGCGGCGGTGGCCAAGCCTGCCCCGCCGGAACCACTTCCCGCTTCTAACTAATCAACCAATCAACCCATGGACAGCACCGCCCTTATCGCCATGATTTCCATTATCATGGCCGGCTTCACCACCGCCATCGGCACCATTTTTCCGGCCGTGAGCGAGGGCAAGGCCGTGGCCACCGCCCTCAGCGCGCTGGCGCAGCAGCCCGATGCCTCGGCCACCATCACGCGCACCCTGTTTGTGGGGTTGGCCATGATTGAATCGACGGCCATCTACTGCTTCGTGCTGTCGATGATTCTCATTTTCGCCAACCCCTTCTGGAACCACATGATTGGCCAGTAAGCCTCCCGACCCCATGGAAATCAACTGGTTCACCGTCGTCGCTCAGCTGCTGAACTTTCTGCTGCTGGTGTGGCTCATGAAGCGCTTTCTGTACCAGCCGGTTTTGGCGGCTATCGAAGCGCGCGAGCAAAAAATAAAGGCGCAGCTGAACGACGCCAGCACTCAAAAAACCGAGGCGCAGGCCGAGCGCGAGCAATACCAGCAGAAAAACGTCGACTTCGACCAGCGCAAGCAAACCCTGCTGGCCACGGCCCACGCCGAAGCGCAGGCCGAGCGCCAGCAGCTGCTGGACGAAGCCCGGCAGGACGCCGATACGCTACGCGCCAAACAGGCCACCGCCCACCAGCAAATACAGGAAGAAATGCACG
Source organism: Hymenobacter siberiensis (assembly GCF_018967845.1). GTDB lineage: Bacteria > Bacteroidota > Bacteroidia > Cytophagales > Hymenobacteraceae > Hymenobacter > Hymenobacter siberiensis. The sequence continues at coordinate 17,050 of NZ_JAHLZZ010000002.1, read as the reverse complement.
ACGACCTGGCCCAAAAGACCCGCCAGACCGTGCTTTCCCTCACCAAAAAAGCCCTGACCGACCTGGCCTCCGCCGGCCTGGAAGCGCAGGCGCTGGCCGTATTCATCGAACGACTTCACCACCTGCAGGGAACCGAAAAGCAAGGCTTTATCGATGCTTTCCAGGCCAGCGCCAGGCCCGTGCAGGTACGCAGCGCCTTTGCGTTATCAGCTGAGCAGCAGGCTGAGCTGGCCGCCGCCCTCACGGCCCTCATCGGCACCGAAGCCGCCTGCACCTTCACCACCGCGCCCGAGCTCATCAGCGGTATTTCGCTGAGCGCCAACGGCTACAAGCTGGCCTGGAGCGTGCCCAGCTACCTCGCCGAGCTCGAAAGCAACCTTTCGGCCGCCACTCCGCAGCGTGCGCCGGCGGGCGAACCCGAACCCGAACCCGAACCCGAACCCGAACCCGAACCCGAACCCGAATCCGAATCCGAATCCGAATCCGAACCGCGCCACCATGCCAGCCACTGAACTACTTGCTAATCTGAACGATACGCTCGCGGCCCTGAGCGCGGGCAGCGCCGCGTTCCGGCCCGCGCTGATTCCCCGCGAAATTGGGGTGGTGCTGAGCGTGTCGGCCGGAGTGGTGCGGGTATCGGGGCTGCCGGGCGCGGGCTCCGGCGAGCTATTGCTGTTTGCCGGCGGGTTGTATGGCCTGGCCTACAACCTCGACGAAACCGAAATCGGCGTTGTCTTGCTGGGGGAAGATGCGCGGCTGAGCGTGGGCGACGAAGTGGAGCGCACGGGCCGGGTGATGGATATTCCCGTGGGCGACGCTCTGATTGGCCGGATAATCAACCCCTTGGGCGAGCCGCTGGACGGCGGCGGCCCGCTGCTTACGCGGCAGCGCCTGCCCATCGAGCGGCCCGCGCCGGCCATCATGGACCGTGCGCCGGTAACCGTGCCGCTGCAAACCGGCCTCAAAGTGCTTGATGCGCTGCTGCCCGTGGGCCGGGGCCAGCGCGAGCTGATTCTGGGCGACCGGCAGACGGGCAAAACGGCTTTGGCGCTCGATGCCATTCTCAACCAGCACGATAAGCAGGTGCTGTGCATTTACTGCGCCATCGGCCAACGGGCCGCGTCGGTGGCCAAGGTCATTGCCACGCTGCGCGAAAAGAAGGCCCTCGCCTACACCATCGTGTTGGTGGCCGAAGGCAACGAGGCCCCCGGCCTGAAATACATTGCCCCGTATGCGGCTACCAGCGTGGCCGAGTACTTCATGGAGCAGGGCCGCGACGTGCTGATTGTGTACGACGACCTCACCAACCACGCCCGGGCCTACCGCGAGCTGTCGCTGCTGCTGCGGCGGCCCCCGGGCCGGGAGGCGTTTCCGGGCGATATTTTCTACATCCACTCCCGCCTGCTCGAACGCGCCACCCACTTGAGCCCGGCGCTGGGCGGCGGCTCGCTCACGGCCCTGCCCATCATCGAAACGGAGGCGCAGAACATCTCCGCCTACATTCCCACCAACCTCATTTCCATCACCGACGGGCAGATTTACCTCTCGCCCAAGCTCTTTGAAGCGGGCGTTCTGCCGGCCGTCGACGTGGGTAAGTCTGTTTCCAGGGTGGGCGGCAAAGCCCAGCTGCCGGCCTACCGCACCACCACCGGCAACCTGAAGCTGGCGTATTCGCAGTTTGAGGAGCTGGAAAACTACGCCCGCTTCGGCACACGCCTCGACGAGCACACGCAGCGCGTCATCGACCACGGGCAGCGCATCCGAAGCTGGCTCAAGCAGCCGGAGCTGCACCCCATGTCGGTGCCCGAGCAGCTGGTTGTGCTGCTGGCCCTCACCAGCGGCTATTTTGACAATATCCTCGTCGAAAAAATACCCGAAGCCGAGGCCCTGCTAACGCAAAGCAGCCTCGCCCTACCCGCCGAATTGCTGCAACGCCTGACCGCGCAAAAACCCCTGAGTCCGGACGACCAGGCCGCGCTGCTGGCCTGCGCCAAAACGGTGCTGGCCCCTTTTCAGGAGCAGCCCGCTGCGGAAAGCGACTAGCTGACAAGCTATTAGAGAGGTTTCGGAGTCTATGTACACGATGTAGAGACGCAACATTTTGCGTCTCGTCGTTGAACGACCGGGACCGCACAAACCTGCGCGGTTATAACAACATCAGCAACGACGAGACGCAAAATATTGCGTCTCCACATCGTGTACACGGACCTTGAATTTGCTCTAGGTCCTCTTGCTCATCCCGCTCATCCCGCTCATCGCGCGCGCTCCTCCCTGAGCAAATTACACCCCGAACAAATGCAAACCCTGGAAAGCCTGAGCCGGAAAATTGAAGGTGCCAAGGACATCAAATCCGTGGTGCGGACCATGAAAGCCATGGCGGCGGCCACCATCGGGCAGTACGAGCTGGCGGTGAGCTCGCTCGGCGACTATTACCAAACCGTAGCGCTGGGCTTGGTCGCTTACTTTCAGTCGGAGCCCGCCGGAAACCCCACACCACCGGTACAGGAGCCGCAAAAAGTAGCTGAGCCCTTGATAGGTGCCTTGGTTTTTGGGTCCGACCAGGGGCTGGTGGGCTCGTTCAACGATACCCTCGCCGCTTTTGTGGCCCAAACGCTCGGCACTCTGCCCGGCAGTAAGCAGCTCTGGACCGTGGGCGAACGGGTGCAGCACCTGCTAACAGATGCGGGCCTGCCCGTGACCACGCATTTTCTGGTGCCCACGGGCATCACGGCCATTACGCCGCTAGTCGCGCAGATGCTGCTAAAAGCGCAGGAAGCCATCGACAACGGAAGCCTGACCGCGTTCTACATCTTTCACAACCGGCCCCGGGAGGCCACGGGGTATGAGCCGGTATATCAGCGCCTGCTGCCGCTGGACGCGCAATGGAAACAGGAGCTGCGGGCCCTGCACTGGCCCACAAAAACGCGGCCCCAGGTAGCTGGCGCGCGGTTTCCCACGTTGCGGGCCCTCGTCGGAGAGTTTCTGTTCGTGTCCTTGTTCCGAGCCTGCGCCGAGTCATTGGCCAGCGAAAACGCCAGCCGCCTGAAAGCCATGCAGCGGGCCGAAAAAAGCATCGATGAGCTATTGGGCGAGCTGGCTCACCAGTACCACCACAAGCGCCAAAGCGCCATCGACGAGGAGTTGTTCGACGTCGTGTCCGGCTTCGAGGCCCTCAACGCCGACCACGCCAAGGAGAAGCGGGAGTAGGATAGGCAGCCCGGTGCAGTCATTCTGGTGCCGAAACCCGAGCGGCGGGGCCATGCCTGTTCATCCGCTGAGTCACTGGGTTAGATTTTAGATTCATGAACGCAAGTATCGCGTTGCTACACCTGACTCTTGAAATTTGCTCAAATTATCAAAAAACCGCGTGTCAGAAAGCTGGCGTGAGGCCGGTAAGTACCGTGTTGGCAATGCCGGTGGCAGCCACCAAAGCAGACGTTTCGGTAGCGACCTCTGGGGCGGCGGCGGGCAGTACGAGCACGGGTACCGGGCAGTTTTCCAGGAGCTTGGCCGTGACGCTGCGGTGAAACAAGTTGCCGAAATAGCTGCGATGACGAGCCAGCACCACCACCAAATCGGCCCGTGAATCGAGGGCGGCCGCCAGCACTCCCTGCTCGTAGTGCTCATGCTGAAAGCCCCGTAGTTCCGGCGTGGGCAGCCCCTCGACCAGGCCGCTGGCCTGCACGGCCCGCAGCGCCAGGGCGCAGCCTTCGTCGTCTTCCACCCCACTCGTAACGTGGGCCACAATAATCTCGACGCCGGGCTGGGCCAGCAGCGGGCGCAGGGCCTGGGCTTCCGCGGTCAGCGTGAATGGTTCGCGGTCGGCGGCAATGAGGATGCGGCGGGGCGGGTGGTCGGTGGGGGACGTGGGCGACACCACCAGCAGCGGGTAGCCGCCGGCCCGCAGAATCTCCACGCAGGAGGTGAGCATGTCGGCGGCGACGGGACGGTCCTCATCCACCTGGCTGAGGACAAAGAGGGCCGGCTGGTAGCGGTTGGCCAAATCCTGGGCCACGGCGGGCAGCAGGTCGGTGGCTACTTCCACGGTGGCTGTGGTTTGCAGGCTTTGGGCCTGTTGGTAGAGAATGGCGGCCGTATCGGTCTGGCGCGCCAGCTCCTCCTGGTGGTAGCCTTGGGCCACCAAATCGTTGGGGTCGAACAGGGAGGCGCGGTTGACGTGCAGCAGCACCAACTGGCCCACCATGGCCTGAGCCATCACGTCGGCGTATTTAACAGCGCGGCGGGCGGGCGGATAAAAACCGGCGAAGACGATGAGGGAAAGGGCCATGGGGAAGTGAAGGTTAGGGTTAAGTGGTCAGTGAGGGAGCTTGGCTATGGATGCAGGAATCTTAATATTACCAGCCGCTTAATCCAACCCGTTTTCCAGCGTGGCCAGCAGCAGTACCGGCACCTGGGTATGCCGTAGCACCTCGTCGATAACGCTATTGCCAAAAAGCTTACTTATCCAGCCGTGGCCGGGGTCGAGGAGAACCAGCATATCGGCCGACAGCTCCGCCACGGCTTGCTGCAGGCCCGCGGCCGGTGCTTCGCCCACCACCCGGTGCAGGCTGCTGCCGGCCAGGGCCGGCGTCAGGCCACATTCGCGCGCCGCCGTGAGGCCGTGCCGGCCGGCGGTGGGCTCGTCGGGCCGGGCTACGGTGGCGGGCACCACGGTGGCCCCCAGGGCCGCCAGGAGTGGGGTGAGGGCCAAGGCCTGGGGCGTGAGGGTAAAGGACTGGTCGCGCACGGCCAGGGCCAGGCAGCGCGGCGGGCGCAGGGCGGCCGTGGGCAGGTTCTGCGGCACCAGCAGCAGCGGGTAGCCCGTTTCGTGGGCCAGCGGCAGGGCGCGGTTGCTGAGCCATTCGTCCAGCAGGCCGTCGGTGGCCGTGAGGCCGGCGATAACCAGCAGCGGCTGATGCTGGTGCAGGGCTTCCTGCACGGCCTCGTCCCAGACTTGCGCCACGGTGGTGGCGGTGGTGGCTACGGGCATGGCGGCGGCTACTTCTTCCAGCGCGTGGCGCTCCCGTCGCACGTAGCCGGCGTTGGTGGCGCGCATGACCTGGCCTACCCGTGCAGTAGTGGGCGGCGTGGGGTACACGTGCAGCAGGTGCACCTCGGCCCCCAGCGGGGCGGCCAGCACGGCGGCGTAGGCCCGGGCCCGCTCGGCGGCGGGCGAAGAATCGGTGAGAACGAGCAGGGTGGGTTTCATGGCGAAGAAGAGAAGAAAGTGAGAATAGGGGCCTTGGTTACTACTGGCTCAGCGCGGCCCGGATGGTCAGGAACTCGGTCAGGTTGCTTTGGTCGATGACGCCGCGCAGCCGCTGGTTTTCCAGCACGGGAAAAAAGGCATTGGGCAGGCGCAGGGCGCGGGCATACACGGCGGCCAGGCTGTCGCTGATTTCCACCGTATCGAATTCGCGGCTCATTACTTCCGCCACGGCCGTGGTGAGGCGGTGGTCGCGCAGGGCGGCCATGAGCAGGGGCCGGGTGAGCACCCCCACGGCCCGGCCCTGGTCGAGCACAATCAGGTCCTGGTCGGAGCCGGCCAGCAGGGTGTCGGCCGCGTGCTGCACGCTGTCGGACGGGGCCAGGGTGAGGTAGTTGGTTATCATGGCGTGGCCCACGGTATAGTCGCCCAGCAGCTCGCGGTGCTGCACCGACGCGTTTTCGGTATATGCCCCGAAATACACGAAGATGCCGATGAGCACCAGAAACGGATTGTTGAACAAGCCGTAGAACACGAAGCCTACGGCCAGCAGCCGGCCCAGCCCGGCGGCAATGGCGGTAGCCCGGGGCCGGCCCAGGCGCATGGCCAGCAGGGCGCGCAGCACCCGCCCACCATCCATGGGGAAAGCCGGAATGGCGTTGAATGCCACCAGCAGTACGTTCACCCAGAACAGGGCCGTGAGAAAGCCCGGCCCCACGGCATCGTGTCTGAGGCCGATGCCCTCGAAGGCCCCCAGTGGCGCCACGAAGGGGTATAGTATCGCCGCCAACAGCACGTTCACGGCCGGCCCGGCCAAGGCCACCAGCAGCTCCTGCCGGGGCTTTTCGGGTATGCGCTCCAGCGTGGCCAGGCCCCCGATGGGCAGCAGCGTGATAGAGCGCGTGCCGATGCCGAAGCGCCGCGCCATGAGCGAGTGTCCCAGTTCGTGCAGTACCACGCAGGCGAACAGCGCCAGCACAAACCCCACCGACACTAGCACGGCCCCATAGCTGCTGCCCCGCCGCACCTCGCCAAACACGAGGAAGCCGAGCAGCAGCAGGAAGGTCCAGTGCAGGAAGATGCGGATGCCGGCCAGACGACCGATTAGCAAGGAGTTTTTCATAAGCAGAAGTACCAGGAGCGCCGCCCCGGGCAGACAAAAAGCCCACCCGACCGGCCCCAAAGGGACATAGGCAAAAGTCCGTCCCGGTCGCTGACTTCGGCATGACGAGAATTACCCGAACACTTGATTTTCATCAACCCCTGCATGCCTACTCCTTTGAGCAGTACAGCCGGCCACAAAGCAGAAATCCCCGCCTGCCGGTGAGCCGAAAAGCGGGGAGGTGATGCGGCACGGCCGAACTCAGCGGCCGGGCAGGGGCACCGGCTGCAGCTGCGTGTCGAGGCGGTGCAGGCGCACCGCGACCAAGGCCCCGATGAGCAGGGCCGAAAACAGAAAAGTGGGAATGAGCATACAACGGGGAATAAGGGGCGTGCAACGGCCCTGGGTGAAAAACAGGTACTATGCAAGCGTCGGCGCAACCTCTCAGCTCATGGCCGGCAGTCAGTCGGGCTGGTCGGCATCGTCGGCGGGTAGGAGGAGTACCGGCACGGGACAGCCGCGCAACACCTGCGCCGTGACGCTGCGATGAAACAGCCGGCCCAGGAAGCTGCGGGGCCGGGCAATGAGAATCAGCAAATCGGCCTGCGTCTCGGCCACGGCGCGCAGTACCCCGGGAGCCGGAGCGTGGCCGGCATCGTCGTACAGCGCCAGCGGCGCGGCCGTGGGCAGCAGCTTGCGCAGCGGCCCGCCCAGCTGCTCATAGCCACCGGGCCGCACGCCCCCGCTCGCAAGGGTTCGAACGTGCACCACCGAATAGGCCGCCTGCCAGCTCGCCAGCAGCGGGGCCAGGGCCAGGGTGGCGGCACTGAGGGTAAAAAAATCGCCATCGATGGCCACCAGCACGCGGCGCGGCCGGCTGGGGGGCGGGTCGGCTTCGGGCACCAGCAGCAGCGGGTGGTGGGTGGCGCGCAGTACGGGCAGCACGTGGTTGCGCAGCAGGTAGTCGAGCAGGTCCTGCTCGGGGCTCAGGCTCATGGCCAGCAGCAGCGGGTGGTGGCGCTCAATGGCTTCCTGCACGGCATCGGTAATGGGGGCCGCGACTACCGTCGCTTCGGTGGGCGCGGGCAGGCGCTGGGCCAGCGCCTGCAAGGCGTCTTCCGTCTCGGCCTGCATCTGGGGGAAGTAGTGCATCGGCACAGCTGCCAGTCCGGAGGCCAGAATGGGGGGCTGATAGACGTTGACCAGCTCCAGGCGCACGTGTAGCGGTGCGCCCAGTACGGCGGCGTAGCGGGCCGCCTGCTCCGCCGCCTCAGAAAGATTGACCAACACCAAAATGGAAGGATTCATAGCAAAAATTTTAAGTGATAAGCTGTTGCAATCAGTCGCCGGGGCTAGTCGCGGGCCGGTAGTGCCAGCACCGGAATCGGGCTTTGCTCCATGAGCCGGGCCGTGATGCTGCGGTGAAAAAAGCTGCCAATAAGGCTGTGGTGCCGGGCCACTACCACCAGCATATCGGCCTGTTGGCGCACGGCTTCGGCCAGAATTCCGGCCACCAGATCGGGTGCGTGGTGCAGGTGCAGGCGGCTGAGCGGTATGGCCGGTACCACCCCGTTGATGCGGATGGTGTTGAGCACGGCAACGGGGTCGGGCGGGGTGGTGGCGCTTTCGGGTATATAAACCACCTGCAGCGACGCCTGTGGTCCGGCCAGCAGCTGGTGCACCAGCGCCGGGAGTGGGTGCAGGTCCAGGGGCTCGCCGTCCACGGCCAGCAGCAGCCGGCGGGGCGGCAAGCCCTCCGAGGCCGTGGGGGGCACCACCAGCACCGGGCACAGGGCTTGCTCCAGCAGCAGTTGGGCCACGTCGGCTACTATTTCCACGGGCTGCTCGGCCGCGCCGGGCTGGCCCAGCACCAGCAGCTGGCCTTGCTGGGCCCGCACGGTCTGGCCAACGGCCTCAGGAAAAACTTCTTCCGATACCACCAGCTCCGTGGGTACGGGTCGGTTGGTGGTCAGCCGGGCTAGTTCCCGCTGCTTTTGCCGCTTGTTCCACTCGGTGCGCGGGCTGCCTTTTTCGCCGGGGCCGTGCAGGCCATTGTGGCACACGTGCAGCAGCACCACGCGGGCCTGCTGCGCGGCCGCCAGGCTGGTGGTGTAGGCCAGGGCCTCTGGGTATACAGTGAAAAAATCGGTGAGGATAATGAAAGATGCTTCCATGGCAAGTGTTTGGGCAACAGGATAAAAGGCGCTCTAGTCTTCGGCGGGTAGTACCAGCACCGGAACCGGACTGTGCTCCAGCAGCTGGGCCGTGACGCTGCGATGAAACAGGCTGCCGATAAGGCTGTGCTGCCGGGCCACGACCACCAGCAGGTCGGCTTCCTGCCGGGCCGCTTCGGCCAGTATCCCGCTCACTACCGAGCGGTCATACACTTCATATAGCTGGCTGGGGGGCAGCACCTCGGTAAGGTCGTTGTCGGCCACCGTGCGCAGGATGGCTTCGGCCCCCAGGCGCGCGTGGCTGTCGTCGGTTACGCGCACCACGTTCAACGTGCCCTCCGCCAGGCGTAGCAGCTGCCGGAGCACATTCTGATGCCGGAGCAGCACGAACGGTTCGCCGTCCACGGCCAGCAGCAGGCGGCGGGGCGGGAAGGTATCGCCGGCGGGGGGCGGCACCACCAGCAGCGGATAGGGCACGGTAGTGAGCAGGTCCATGGCTGTGCCGGTCACGATTTCCACGGGTGCGTCGGCCGTTTCGGGGCGGCCCAGCACCAGCAGCAGGGGATGGTGGCGGTGCACGGTGGCGCGCACGGCCTCGGTCAGCTCCCGGTCCGACACATCTACCTGGGTGGGCACGGGCTGCGCGTCGGCCAGCGTTTGCAGGACCCGGTCGGTGGCATTGTCGCTGACGGGTGAGTAGGAGCCGTAGTCGATGGGAGCCAGCAGCACGTCGTGGCGGGCGTGCAGCAGCACCAGCTCCGTTTTCATCGACACCGCCAGCCCCGCAGCGTAGGACAGCGCCCGGGCGGTGACGGCGTAAAAATCAGTCAGTACGACAAGGGGGGAAGCCATAGCAGTAGGAGAAAAAAGGGGTGAATTGGAAAACCCGTGGGCGGCCCGGCCAGTCCGGGTGCTAGCGCTAGCGGTGGGTGTCGGTTAGCAGATGAGCAGGGGGATGAGGGCCCTGCTGCCCGGGGCCTGCCGGGGCCAGCACGAGCAGGTGGTTTTTCACGTCGTGGGCTCCGGCCTTGTAGGCTTCGAGGGTGGCCTGCTGGCGCTCGGGCCAGCTGTCCACAGTGCCGGTAAGGGTGGCGTGGCCGTGGCTCACCTGCACGTCAATATCCTGGTCGTGTAGGCTGGCCGACCAGAAGTGGCGCTCCCGGATGCGGCCGGCCAGCGCATAGTCAGAGTCGGGGTCGGGGCTGTCCGGCCGGGCAAGGGCTTCGGGCCGCGCTTCGGCGGGCTCGGCTACCAGGTTGGCCACGGCCAGCACGCCACTGGCCCCTGCGGCCACATCGCCCACCCGCTCGCGCTCAAACGCATGGTCTACCTGCCCGTGCACAGTGGCCTGGCCGTTGCTCACGCTCACGGTAAAAAAGAAGTGCCCCACGTAGGGGTCACGGGCCAGCGCGGCCAGAATGGCCTGGCGAATATCGGCATCAGGCACCAGGCCGCTGGGTCGTACCTTCAGTAGGTTGTGTACTTCGGTCACGCCCACTACGAGGCGGGCGTCGTGCTCGGCTTCCTGGCGGGCGCGCAGGTTGCTCACCGTACCGGCCAGCGTCACAATGCCTTCATGGACCTGCACCAGCGTTTCGGAGCAGCGCACGCGTGGGTTGCGGTGCAGGGCGCCGCGCACGGCCTCCACAACGGCCTCGTCGGCCCGGAGCGCAAACTTCCCGCGCCGCAGCTCGCTGCTCAGCGCCCAGTAGGCCACAAGCAAGTCGCGGGCATCTACGTGGGCGGCTCCGGTCTGGTAGGCTATGGCTATGACGTGGTCCCGCTCCGTGGCCGTGCCCACCGTACCCGACAGGTGCACCACGGACTCGATGGTGCGCACCTGCACTAAGGCGCTGTTCACCCGAATATCCCAGTCGAGCAGCTCCTGAATCTGAATGGTGATTTCCTCGTCAGAATTCACGATTTTGCCCTTTTGAATGGTCAGGCCCTCCGTTATGAGGCTCGTCACGCCCCGCACGCCTTGCACCACGCGCAGCACCAGCTGCTTCTCGGCCCACGACTGCACCATGCCCGTGAGCGTGACCACGCCCCCGGCCACGGCGCACTGCACCTGATAGTCGCCAGTGGCGGGGTCGTCGGCCAGGGTGCCGCACACGTCGCGCTGCAAGTCGGCATCGGGCCGGGTGGGGGTGCGCACGGCCACCGTGCTGGCAACGCCGCGCACGCCGCGCACGGCCAGGGCAATGTCCTCGGCCCGCTGCCGGGCCAGCAGGTTGTCGGTGAAACCAGTCAGCGTTACCAGGCCCTCGTGCGTGGCCACGTCCAGCAAATGCTCGTCCAGGCCTTTTTGGGTGGTAAATAGCCGTTTGATGGCCATGGTAATGTCGGTATCGGCCATGGTTTCGGCGGTGGCTGGTATAATCAGGAGATGAGGCGTAACCATAACTGGTGGAGAGATAATATATTGCAATTCAATGAATTGATAAGCTTTGCGGCTCTTCAGGAGCACCGGCGGCGCATATTTCGGCGCGCGCCGAGTTGCGGGCCATGAGCCTCAGGGTGAGGGCGATGTCCCGGGGTAGTACCTGCAACATCGTCGTTCTGCAAGTAGACGGCAGCGCAGTACTTGCAAGCCCCCACAGCAGTACTCCAGGTATCTGGCAGGTTTTAGCTATGCGCTGGCATCGCGCTGAAAGTCAATTGAAAGCTGGATTGATACAAAAATCAATCAAAAGCGCGGCAAGCCCCATGACAAGAATTGCCGCAGCGCGTGATATTCATCAAATGAAGAGTTAATGAAGCCAATTCGTCCGTTCTATCCCTGCACCAACAGCCAGGCCCCGCCCGCCACAGAACAGGCAAGAAATGGCGGGGCTTCATCAAGGCAAAAGGCCGAGGGCACGCAGTGCCCGGCGGGCGCGTAGCTGTCAGGTTTATAAGCCCAACGCCTGCGCGGCATTGTACGATACCACGTTGTTGAGCTGGGTATAGCGCTCAATCATGGCATCCGTTTTTTGCTTGGTCTGGTTTTTAATCGCCTTGTGGGATTGCCCGTTGAGCACGGCCACCGTCACGAAGGACACGCGTAGCGAGTGCGCCGAGTAGCCCGGCCCCAGCCGCTTTTGCACCAGCTTGTTGAGGGAAATATCAGAAAGTCGCTTTTCCGATGGGGTAGCCAGCCGCCCCGGCGTGGTCCGGGGAATCTTCACGAACAGCGGCCCTGTGGTACGGCCCAGCAAATTGAGCCAGGCCCGCAGGCTGCGCACCGGGCAGAAGTCCATATTGGGCGCGTAGAAAATGGCTTTGTCCTCCACCGCACCGTATTGGTTGGTTTTGCTTTTGGCCAGGTGGACCAGCAAGGCCCGCTCCGTGAATTCCAGCTGCTCAATGTTCAGCCCCACCAGCTCCGAGCGCCGGAAGGCTCCCGCGAAGCCCAGCAGCAGCAGCGCCCGGTCCCGCAGGCCAGCCGCCGTTTCCAGGTCAATTCGGCGAATGGCCTGCTTCAGCTCCTCGACGGTGAAGGCCTGCGCCTGGTCCTGCCGCTTGCCTAAGGTGCGGGCAATGCCTTCCATGACGATGTTGAGCGCATCCAACGTCGCCGGCAGCCGGTAGCCGGCAAGCTGATGGGCTTTGCGGATGGCGGCTAGGTGCCGCTTGATGGTGGCCAGCGCGTGCGGCCCGGTGAGCGGCTGTTGCCCCTTCTTTTTTTTCTGCCGGTCCCCGGCTGCCGGCTCCGCTTTTTCCGTGGCCAGATAGGCCACGTACTCGGTGAGCGTTTCCACGTCGGCTGGCAGCGCCCGCAAACCGTGCTGCTCGCAGAAGGCCACGTAGCTTTTCAGGTCGGACGTGTACGCGCGCTCCGTATTGGCCGCGCCCTGCAGACCGGTTTCGAGAAAGCCCGCGACTTTGGCGGAGGCCCGGGCCAGTTGGGCGCTGACCGACTGGTTGGCGTTGGACGAGGCGACAAGGGAAAGGTCTTCGCTCATGGAATGGATTTCAGGTAGTGCTAAAGCGAGCTGATACGGCTCGCGAATCGATACCTTATATATAGGTGTCAAAAACGGTCGAAAAGCTGTCCTTTTTGTCTGTCAAATATAAGTTATGATAAGTAAACATTATCATAACTTATATTTGCCCAGCCTTATGAATTATTGAAAAGGGTATTGCAAGGAAGGTTAAGCAGTCAGATACGTTTTGGCTTGCATGCCGTGATGCCGTGATATCGGGCTTGTCCGAAAGTGGCCGCCGCGCACTACGCGGCGTTTTGTAAGGCCGGAGCGAGTTGGGCGACTACGGCTCCAGCGCCACCAATCTCAAAACTATGAAAACCTCTTTTTTGCCCGTGCTGGCCATCATCGCCATAGGAGCCGCTGCGGTGGCGGCCTTCGCCACACTGAACCGGCCCTGTTGCCGGTAACTACCTATACGATGGCCACGGCCGGCCCCGCAACGGACCACAGCGGCTACGACCGGCTGCTGAAAAAATACGTCACCGAAAAGGGCCTGGTCAACTACAAAGTCTTTAAGGCCGACGAGAAAGAATTCAACCAATACCTGGCACTGCTGAGCAAAAACCCGCCGGCGGCCAGCTGGAGCAAGAACGAGCAGATGGCGTACTGGATAAACGCCTACAATGCCTACACCATCCGGCTGATTTTGAATTACTACCCCGTCAAGAGCATCAAGGAAATCGGTTCCTCCATTCAAATTCCCTTCGTGACGACGCCCTGGGCCGCGAAGTTTTTAGTATCGGGGGCGAGAAAATGAGCCTTGACAACATCGAGCACGGTACACTGCGCAAGCAGTACGACGACCCGCGCATTCACTTCGCGCTGGTGTGCGCTTCCATGTCCTGCGCCCGGCTGCGCAACGAGCCCTACACCGCCGCCCGCCTCGATGCCCAGCTTGATGCCTAGGGCCATGACTTTCTGAACGACCCGGCTAAAAATAGCATCAGCCCCGGCAAGGCACAGCTCTCCAACTACTTTGGTTGGTACAAGAGCGACTGGACCAGCAACGGCCAGTCGGTGGCCAAGTGGGTAAATCGGTATTCGAAAACCAAAATCGACGAACAGACCCCGGTTACCTTACTGGACTATAACTGGCAGCTCAACGAGCAGTAAACGGCTTAGGCCTTACGGCACCAGCACGTGCAGCGGGCCGGCCAATTCTGCCCGGGCCGGTACCGAGCCGTCGGGGCGGGCCCAGGGCTGTAGCGGCTCCAGCGGCAGGGCCAGCAGGCGCGCCACCGGCATCTGTGCCGCTTCCGGGTAGGCGGGCACACCGATGGTGAGGGCCTGCTGGGGCACGTTCAGGCGCAGGGTGCGGTGCAGCCGGTCCCAAAGCGTGAGCACGACGCCAAAGTTGCTGTCTGTTTCGCGCTGTACCTGCGAGTGGTGGATGCCATGCGTGCGCGGCGTGACCACGACGCGCACCAGCCGCTGCTCCACGGCAAAGGGCAGCCGCCAGTTGCTGTGGTGAAAGGCCGTGCAGGCCTCAAACACGGCTTCGAAGCCCAGCACCGTGGCCGGCCGCACGCCCAGCAGTGCGGGCAGCCCTGCCCGCCAGGGAATGCTGGCCAGCATCTCGCCAAAGTGGAAGCGCCAGCCCGTGGTCAGATCCATGTCCAGGTCGTTGTGGTGCACGCGGTGCAGCCGCCAGAGTAGGGGCGCGTGCAGCAGGCGGTGCCAGGTGTAGCCCAGGTAGTCGAGCAGCAGCACTTCGGCGGCCAGGCGCAGGGGCGCTGGCAGGCGGGCCAGCACCGGCCGGCCGGGGGCCCAGGTTTGGGCCAGGCCCACCATGGCCGGCAGCAGCGTGAGTCGCATGGCGGGCAGGGCGGGCGCGGCCACCAGGGCATTGCGCAGCCACCGCTCGGGCCGGGGCCGGGTGCGGCGGCGCAGGGGGTGGCGGGTTTCGAGCAGCAGCAGGCCCAGGGCGGCTACGGCCAGCGCCGGGCCGGCCCAGCGGTCGAAACGGCGCAACAAGGGAGCGGAAAAGGGAAGTAGCGCCACGGCAACAGGGGGTAAGTGAGCGAAAAACAGGAGCAGCAATGAGTGGTAATACTGCGTTGGTATCGGCGGGGTTGCCCGGTGCGTCTGCATGTGGGAGGGCATATCGGGCAGCCATTCGGCAGCGTTGTGCCGGAATACTGCATTCGGGGCGTGTGGCTTGCTTGGCCGGTGCTCCCGAAGCCCAATCGGCCAAGAAGCTTGAGTCAATTCTTCTGATTTTAAACGGTGTAGAGACGCATTTCTGCGTCTCTACACCGTTTAAACGATATTCTCCGCTAATTTAAACAGCTTCTAAGGCCACCTTTTTCCTGTCCTGCATCCGGCTTCCCGGCGCGGAAAGTACAGGCTGAAGAAAACGTCCTATCGTGTTTGAGAACGGCGTTAGTCCCCTGCCGACGGGCTGGCAGCACCGGCCAGCTGCTCCAGGGCAGCTTTAAATTCCGGCGTGTTGTACCGGGCCATACCATCGTAGCGGGCGGCAACCTGCCCATCGGGCCCGAGGATAATGGTGGACGGGATAGAGCTGGAATCGAACGGCGCGGGCAGCGGGCGGTTATTGGGAGGGAAATAGACCGGAAAGGTGTAGCCCCGCCGCTTGAGCAGGGCCTTCGCCTTCGCTGGGTTCTCATCAAGTGAAATCAGAACAAAGGCAACCTTTCTCGGGTCCATCTTTTTATATAGTGCTTCAATGCCTGGCAGCTCGACTACGCAGGGTAGGCACCAGCTGGCCCATAGGTTTACGAACACCACTTTGCCTTCCAGGTCGCTCAGGTTCACGGCCAGGCCGTCGAGCGTGACCAAGGGCAGGTTGTGGGGGTAGTTTGCGTGCTTGGTGAGTGCCACCGGCATGGCAGAAGTAGCCCGGGCGGGTGTCTCGGCCTGCCAGCGGCCGGTAGCCAGCTGGCTGTGCTGCCCGCCGCTGCGCCCCATGGGATGCAGGCCGGTAAGCGGCGCGAGCACCAGCAGGGCCAGGGGAAGCCACGACCGGCGCCTTTTACAATTCAACATCTGCAGTTTCTAAAAAAGATTATTGAAGCTGTTTAGAAAGTCCCCGAACGGTGATGCAGCGCGCAGCGCTGCATCACCGTTCGCCTCGTCAGGCCCGTTCAACGATGCGAGCAAGATGCTTCGCTGCGCTCTGCATCACCGTTTGAGTACCTTTTGTGACTTTCTAAACAACTCCATTGACAAAAGGAGCGTCGACCCGCCCCGAGCCCGTTTGCAGACGGGTGGTCGGAAATAGGAAAAAATCCTTGCAATTGGAATACCTTTTATTTGCCCGGCCCGGCAACACCCCGCACCGGGCGGGCGTACTCGGGGTAGAACCATTGGGCTGAAATGCCTCTGGCCCTCCCTTTTGATGACCAAATGTGGGAAATCGACCGATGATTGCCCCCTCCTTTCAGCTTAGTACTTAACACATGCCATCTGCCGTCCCCACCCCTGTGCTTTTACCCCGTGTTCCGGCGGGTTATGGGGCCGGGGACATCGCGGTGGCAACGGTCAGCATCATCATTCCGACTTACAACGAAGCCCCCGGTATCGGGGCGCTGCTGGTCTGTCTGCGCCAGGCCACGGTCGATGAGCCGGACCTGGAAATCATTGTGGTCGACGGGGGCAGCACCGACGACACCCGGGGGCTGGCCCGGCGGGCGGGCGCGGCCGTGGTGCGCAGCCCGCGCAAGGGCCGCGCCGCCCAGCTCAACTACGGCGCCAGCCATGCCAGCGGCGACATCCTTTATTTCCTGCATGCCGACTCTTACCCCCCGCCCGGCTTCGTAGCCGACTTGCGGCGGGCCCGGCGACAGGGCTACGGCAGCGGCTGCTACCGCCTGGCTTTCGACCACGGGCACTGGTTCCTGCGCTTCAGCGCCTGGTGCACGCGCCTACCCCTGCTGCTGGTGCGCTTCGGCGACCAAAGCCTGTTCGTGCAGCGCGAGCTGTTCGCGCAGATAAGCGGCTTTCGCGAGGACCTGCTACTGATGGAGGACCAGGAAATTGTGCAGCGACTGCAGGCGCACGGGCCGTTTCAAATAATGCCGCGCGCCGTTATCACCTCCGCCCGCAAGTACCTCGATAACGGGGTGTATCGCCTGCAGGCGGCCTTTACCCTGCTGGCTGGGCTCTACTGGCTGGGGGTATCGCAGGCGCGGCTGGTAGGACTCTACCAGCGGCTTATTCGGCAGGACAAGCTGTAGGCTATGATGGCAGGTGGCCGCAGCGACAGAGCACAGCCGCTTAAACACCAGTAGTTGGGATAAGCCGGCTGTGCTGCTATCGAGCTGCTGCCAGATGCTTTACTCAAATAAACAACTACTCCGAACGTCGAACAAACGATGCCTCATAGCATGTAAATAATGTCCGAAGCAGCCGTTGGGTAGGCGAAAATGAGTTGCTTCACCTCATTGGCCGGCAGCTTGGCGTGCATGGCCAGCATGAACAGGTTGATGACTTCCTCGGCGTTGGGGCTCAACAGGTGGGCACCCAGAATCTGGTCGGTATCCTCGTCTACCAGCAGCTTGTAGGCCGAAACGGGCGTGCTCAGCCGGCGGGAAGTAAACCAGCCGGTGGTCACGTCGGTCTTCACCCGGAATTT
>NZ_JAHLZZ010000001.1 GCF_018967845.1 Hymenobacter siberiensis | reverse complement strand
GGCTGCTGGAATGGAAAGGGCCCGACCAGGTGCGGCATTTCGGTGAAGGCCTCCCGACTGGTAGCCCACTCATTGGCACGTTTGGGCTGGGAAATAATCGGGTTGAGGTAACGGATGTAGCAGCAACCTCGGAAGGCAAAGTGTGGGTAGTGAACCGGCATTTGCTTCCCGGTAGCTCGGGATTGTTTATACTGGACCCTGCTACGACCACCTGGCAGGTTATTCCATGGGTGCCTCATCTGCAGGAGCTTGAGCGAGTTGCCCTCGATGACAACGGCTACGCCTGGGTAACTGTATCGCGCAAAACAGACCCCTCCGGCACCGGGCCTGCTATTGGCATTTACGCGGTAGACCCCGCCATTACTCAATCCAATCCACCGCGCCTGTTTACGTCCGCGACCGGTCTGCCCGATAATCAGATTTACGAGCTGGCGAAAGACCGGCGCGGGTACATGTGGGCGGCTACCATTAAAGGCGTGGCCGTGTTTAGTGATCCGAGCGGCCCGTTCCTGTCCCCGGCCGGATTCACGCTGCCGGTGGTGCGGCGCGGGGAAGGCACGGGCTTTCCGGCGCTGTTTAGCGAGGCCGTGCGGACGCTGGCCGTGGACGGGGCCGACCGCAAGTGGTTCGGGACCGATAATGGCCTATGGCTGTTTAGCCCCGATGCCGACGAGGCCCTGATGCACTTCACTACGGCCAACAGCCCGCTGCCTTCCAATCGCATTGTGGACGTGAAGGTGAACGACAAGACCGGCGAAGTATGGGTGGCCACCGATGCTGGTGTGGTCGCCTACCGGGGCTCAGCTACCGTAACCGAAGGTGAGCCGCACTGCACGGCCGTATTCCCTAATCCCGTGCGGCCTGATTTTCAGGGCACAGTTGGAATCAGCGGCTTGGCTAATAATGCGTTGGTGAAAATTACCGACGTGGCGGGCCATCTCGTGTATGCCACCACGGCCACCGGCGGGACCGTTGCCTGGAACCTGACCATGCCCGATGGCCAGCGTGTGCGGTCGGGCATTTATCTGGTGCTATCGTCGGACGCCGATGGCAAAAACGGCTGCGTGAGCAAAGTAGCCGTCCTTAGCAAATGAGTTGAGCGTGTGGGAAATGTGGAAATCTGGGAAACGTGGAAATGTGCCAGTTGCAAGCCAGTTGAAAATCTCCGCATTTCCACATTTTCCATGTTTTCACATTAATATAGCATGCTGATTAAGACACGGGGCATTGTCCTTAGCTACCTCAAATACCGCGAAACGAGCATTATCGCCCGGGTGTACACCGAGCGGCTGGGCGTGCAGACCTACGTGGTGAATGGCGTGCGCAAGGCCAAGCCGCCGGGGCGCATAGCCCTGTTTCAGCCCTTCACGCTGCTGGAGTTGGTGGCCTACGTGGCCCGGGGCAGCAGCGGCCTCACGCGGCTGTCGGAGTTCCGGTGCGCCGAGCCCTTCCAGACGCTGCCTTACGACGTGCACAAAAGCAGCGTGGTGCTGTTTCTGTCGGAAGTGCTGGGCCGGGTCGTGCGCGAGGAAGAGCAGAACGAAGCGCTGTTTAAATTTCTGCACGATTCCATCCTGGACTTTGACCGGCAAGCAGCGGGCAGCGAGAATTTTGCGCTGGGGTTTATGCTCCAACTGGCTGCTTACCTGGGGTTTGGCATCAGTTCTGGCAGTGAACTGACCGACCAGGTGATTATGGCGGGCCACGCGGCCACTGCCAAGGGCGTGACCGGCCCGGCCACGCTGCGGCTGCACGAGTTCGATGGCTATTTCGACGAGCTGTTGCGCGCCCCCGCCACCAGCACCATCCCCAACGGCCGCGTGCGCCATGAGCTACTGAACGTGCTCATCCGCTACTACCAGTTGCACGTGGAGCAGATGGGCGAAATCCGCTCCCTGGAAATCCTGTCGCAGGTTCTCAACTAAAAAAAGCTGTCCTGTGCTTGTCAGAAACCAGTATGCCGGTAGGCGTCTGGTTTCTGACAAGCACAGGACAGCTTTTTTTAAGCTTAACGGCTTAATCCGGTTATTTGAAGTCAACCAGTTCCACCTCGAAGCGGAGCACGGCGTTGGCGGGAATGTCGGCGCCGGCACCGCGGGGGCCATATGCCAGGGGCGACGGAATGAGCAATACTGCCTTGCTGCTTTTGTTGAGCATAGCAATGCCCTGGTCCCAGCCCGGAATTACCTGGCCCTGGCCCAGCACGAAGGAAATGGGCTCGTTGCCGTGCTTGGCCGAAGAGTCGAACTCCTGCCCCGTGGCCAGCACCGTGCCCCGGTAAAGCACGCGCACCGTCTGGCCGGTTTTGGGCGGCAGGCCGGTGCCGAGCTTCTTGAGGATGTAATAGGTGCCGCCCGTCGTTTTCTTGGCAGTGGCCTTGTTCTTTTTCAGGTAGGCCTGAATGGTAGCCACGTCCTTGGTCATTTGTGCGGCGGCCAGTGCCTTGCCCTGCCGGACGCTTTCTTCCTGCAGCTTCTGCTGGCGGGCCGTCATTTCGGCCATCGTCACTAGCTCGCGGGCGCTGGCCAATACGACCAGCTTGTTGCCGCTCCGGCGCAGAAACGGCGGTACGGGCTGGCGGAAGGTTTTCGCAAACACGGTATCGGCCGGGAAGCGGAAGATGGCGCTGTCGCCGGGCAGCAGCAGGCCCAGGGCTTCCTCCAGGCTGCCGGAGGTAACCTGCGCGGGCAGAGCCACCGGCTGGGGCAGCGGCTGCAGCTGGCGCGAGTTCATAAGCACCGAGTCGCGGCCCGTACGGAATTCCATGAATACCGTCAGGACCTGGCCGGCCCGGCTGGCGTAGGGCGCATCGGTGGGCGCGAGGGCGCGGGGCTGATAGTGCCCGGTGGCATCTTTGCGGAAGAGGCGGTACTCCGTGCCTGCGGGCAGGCGGGAGAAATCAGTAGCCGGCGCCTGTGCCTGCGCCACCTGGGCTAAGCTAAACAGGGCCCCTAACGCGGCAAAAAACAGATTTCGCATTGTTCTAAGTAAGGTTCTGGAAGGATGAGCGGCCGCATGAAGTCTTACCGGACGCTCACAACCTGCAACTCGAATACCAGGTCAGTATCGGGAGGAATTAAGTAATGAGATTCATCGTCGGGGTCGCGCACGCCGGCTGCGCCGTAGGCTAGCGCGGCCGGTATCCAGGCGCGCACCCGGGAGCCCACGGGCAGCAGGGGCAACAATTTGTCCCAGCCCGCGATGACTTCCTTGCGGCCCACCCGAAACCGCACCGGCCCACCCGAGGCGGCCGTCGCGTCAAAAATATGGCCGTCGGGCAGGAAACCGGTGTAGCGCACGGCTACGCGCTGGCCAGGCCGGGCCAGCGCCCCCGTGCCACGCTCCCGAAAAATAAAACGCACCCCGCCCGGCGTAAACTGCGGAGCGAGGTGCGCGGTATCGGGGCTGGCTCCGGTGGCGGAGACAATGGGCGTAGTGGGCACGGCCGGCTTGGGAGCATCCTGGGCCTGGGCTGCCGGGCCGCTAAGCAGCAGCAAGGCCAGCAGGCTGCCTATTCCCCGTGCGATTCCCGTGGTGCCGTGCATGGCAGACTTAAAATACTTCGAGGATTTCTACGTCAAACATCAACGCCGAATCGGCGGGGATGGAAGCTGAACCGGTGGGGCCGTAGGCCAGATAGGAGGGAATAAGCAACAACTTCCGGTCGCCCTGGCGCATCAGCAACAAGCCTTCGTTGAAACCGGGAATAGCCCCGCTGCCACCCGTGAATACCACACAGCCACACTGGGTATGATTCTCCGAGGAATTATCGAAAATAGTACCCTGTGGATAGTTGGGGTTGCCATACGAAGCCGGGTAGCCCGTGGAGGCCGGGTGCGCGCCGTTGCTCAGAAACCGCCCGATGTACTTCACACGCACCTGCTTGCCCGTGGTAACGGCCAGGCCGGTGCCCGCCACGCTGTCCACCACGTACAGGCCGGAGTTGGTGCGGCGGGCTTTTTTCAGCAGATTACGCTTGTCCAGATACTTATGAATCGTATCCTCGTCGATGATTTTCAGCTGATTCTGGTGTTCAGCCACCTGCTTCTGGTAGGTCGTTTGCGAGTTGCAGCTCCAAAGGGCCGGAGCGGCGAGCAGCAGGCAGGCACCCAGCACCAGGTGGTGTGCACGGAGCAGAATTTTATTCATGGCGAAGCGGATAAAAAGATTCCGACCAACGGAGCCCGGGCAATAGTGCCGTGCCGCCCGTTGGCCGGAATCAGTAACAGTAAGAAGGATTATTGAACGTCAACAAGTTCCACTTCAAAGCGCAGGGGCGCATTGGCGGGAATGTCGGCCCCGGCCCCACGCGTGCCATAGGCCAGCGCCGAAGGAATGAGCAGAATGGCGCGGCTGCCCTTGTTGAGCAGGGCAATGCCCTCGTCCCAACCCGGAATTACGGCACCCTGGCCGATGGGGAAGTCAATGGGCTTGCCGGCTTTGTCCGACGAGTCAAACTGCTTGCCGCTGAGCAGCGTGCCGTTGTAGTTCACGCTCACGGTCTGGCCGGCTTTGGGCGTAGCGCCGGTGCCGGGCTTCAGCACCTGGTAGTAGACGCCCGATGGCGTTTTCTGCACGGTGAGGCCATTTTTCTTGATGTATTCCTGCAGCAGGGCATCGTCCTTTTTCATCTGGGCCTGCACGGCCGGCTCGGCCAGGGCCTTCGCCTGGGCGTCTTTCTGGGCCTGCATCTGCTTGGCGTACTCGGGCGAGGCCATGCGCTGCTTCAGCTGGGCGGCCATGGCGCGCTTTTGCAGCTCGGGCTGCATCGCCTGAGCTTCTTCCTGCGTGATGAGCTTGTTGGTGGTCGATACAAACATCTGCACTACGTTGCCGCCGCGCTTCAGGAAGGGGGGCACGGGCTGGCCCGACTTGGGCTTGATGAGCGAATCGACCTGGAAGCGGAACACGCCGCTGTCGCCGGGCTGGAGCATGGACAGGGCCTCGTCGGGCATGCCTTTCTGCTTCAGCTCCTGCAGGGGCAGGGGCACGGGCATGCCCACGTCGCGGCGGGTGTTCTGAAGCACCGAGTCCTTGCCGGTGCGGTACTGCATGTTGCCGAGCAGAAACTTGCCCACGCGGTCCTTGTAGGTCGGGTCGCCGTCGGGGCCGATTTCGCGCCGCTCGTAGCTGTTTCCGACTTTTTTGAAAATCTTGTACTCGATGCCGGACTTGGTCTTGGCAAAGTCACCCCCGCCTTTGTTGCAGGCGGTGAGGGAAGCGAAGCTCAGCACGCCGGCCGCCAGGGCCAGCTGCCGCGCAGAGCGGGAGGTAAAACGCATGAAAATTAAAAAAGTGAGGGTCAGATACGGTTCAAAGTTACGCCACTGGCGGCGCTACGGCAGCGGGTACGCCCGTTAATTGTTCCTTGTATTCGGGCAGGATGCTGAGGAAGCGGTCCACGGTTGCATCGAGGGGCAGGTAGCTGATGCCGCCGGAGGCATTGTGGTGCCCGCCGCCGTCGAAATGCCTGCGCGAAAAGTCGCTGACAGAGAAGCTGCCCACCGAGCGAAAAGAAATTTTGACGGCCACGCCGCGGTCAATGAAAACCGCCGCGAAAAGGATGCCCTCAATGCTCAGGGCGTAGTTTACCAGGCCTTCGGTGTCGCCGGTTTTGCTCTGGTACTGGCGCAGTTCGTCCTGCGTAATAGCGATGTAGGCCGTGTTGAACTCGCGGTTCACCACCAGCTTATCCTTCAGTACGAAGCCCAAAAAACGCAGGCGGATTTCGGAGTGCGAGTCGTAGATGCGGCGGTGCACCGACGAGAGGTCGATGTTCACCTTGAGCAGCTCGGCAATAATCAAATGCACGTTGCGCGAGGTGCTGGGGTGGCGGAACGAGCCCGTATCGGTCATAATGCCCGCGTACAGCGCCTCGCCCATGCCCTTGGTGATTAGGTCCTGGTGGCCCAGGTCGCGGATGATTTCAAAAATCAGCTCAGCCGTAGCGGCTGCCGTGGGCACCGAGAACGTGATGTCGGCAAAGTCCTCGGGCTCCTGGTGGTGGTCTACCAGCACCTTGGTGGCGCTGGCCACCCGGATGTATTCGCCCAGCTCATTGATGCGGCCCAGGCAGCTAAAATCGAGGCAGCAGATAACCTCGGCGCGGGCAATGAGGTCGCGCACCTGCCGGTCGTTCCGGCGCTTGTCGTAAACAACGACTTCGTCGTTGCCCTCCATCCAATTGAGGAAGGCCGGATAATCGGACGGCGTGACCACCGTGACGTGGTGGCCCTGCTGCTTCAGATACCCGGCCCAGGCCAGTGACGAACCCAGCGCGTCGGCGTCGGGCTTGTGGTGGGTGGTAATAACAATCTGTTTGGGCTGCGCCAGCAAGGCTTGCAGCGCGGAAATGGAACTAGACATCGACAACGTGAATGGCCCGGAAACGGAACTGAGGGCCGGTGGCTTACGAATAATTGGGGCGGCAAAAGTCGGCATAAATCCGTTCTCAACAACGCACTGCCTGCGGAAGGTTCTCTTCAAGTATCTCAACGGCGGGTAGAACCCGGCCAAAGCAACCCGTGCGCTTTGTTGCTACTTTTGTGGCTCAATACTTTTTTCAACCCCCACTCTCCCCCGACCAACGCAATGGCCACCAACCGCACATTCACGATGATTAAGCCCGATGCCGTTCAGGAAAACCACATTGGTGGCATCCTGAGCATGATTGAGGCCGGCGGCTTCCGTATCGTGGAGCTCCAGAAACTCAACCTCAGCGCCGAGCGCGCCGGCCAGTTCTACGCCGTGCACGCCGAGCGTCCGTTCTACAACGACCTCGTGAAATACATGTCGAGCGGCCCCATTGTGGCGGCTATTCTCGAAAAAGAAAATGCTGTAGCTGATTTCCGTACCCTCATCGGCGCTACCAACCCGGCCAACGCCGAGGAAGGCACCATCCGGAAAAAGTACGCCAAGAGCATCGAAGCCAACGCCGTGCACGGCTCGGATTCGGACGAAAACGCGCAGATTGAAGGCGAATTCTACTTCGGCAACAAGTAATTCCAGCCGCCGCAAGGTAGCAAAAAGCCCGCTCTGCGCATGCAGAGCGGGCTTTTTCTTTATACCAAAAGCAGACTGTTTTTATACTAATCTTGTATTGTTGAGCTTTTTTTAGCGGCTGAAACCAATGCGTTTGCCATTGGCCTCCAGTTCGGTAAAGGTATTGGGCTCGCGGTTGTAGAGCTCGGCCAGGGAAGTTGGCTCCGTAATGGGGTCGGTCAGGCCCAGCGTGGTGCCCAGGGCCTGGGCCTTGTTGGCCGCCAGGGGGCCAAAATGATAGGCCGCAATGAGCCGGCCCTTGCGCAGTAGGGCCTTGTCGATGCGCGAAAGCTCGGTGTTGAACGTGCAGATAATCTGAATGTGGAAGCCGTCGGACAGCAGGCCGTCGGACAGGTTCAGCAGGTTGCTCACGGCGTTGCCGCCGGGCCCATCGCGCTTTGTTAGCAGCTCCTCGGCATCCTCAATCAGCAGGATGGAATTGGTGTTGTCGTGGAGCTGGTTGATGAATTCGGGGTCGGCGATGCGGGCCGCCAGATTGGGCGGGATGAACAGCTTGGGCTTATCGGTGAGGCCGCAGAGGTGGCGGATGTAGCTGGTTTTGCCGTTGCCGGGCGGGCCGTAGAGGATGATAATGCCCTTGTCGTTGGGCTTCTGCAGGCGCTGCACAATGGTTTCGTGGGCGGGCAGCAGGTCGTCGTTGTAGTGCGTGGCCAGATTCAGCGCCGGAATGGTGATGGGTAGGGGGCTGAACTCCAGGTCGCCGGTACTGAGGCGCAGCACCTGAATGCGCTTGCGCTCGACTTTGCCGGTTTCGAGGTGGGCCGTGAGCAGGGCGCGCAGCTGGGCCAGCAGGGCCGGGTCGGTCTGGGGTGAATAGTAGAGCTGGGCCGCCTGGTCGCCGTAAATGCCGCGGTCGTAAAACCACAGCAGCACGTGCGGGGCCAGCGTCAGGGCTTGGTACTGCAGCTCGGGAGCCTTGCCCACTTCCTCCACGTACACCGATTGCATCACGGTGGCGCGGTCCAGGTCGTGGGTTTCGGCAAGGGCGGTGAGCACAACCTGCCGTGCCTCGGTAGAGGCCAGCTGGTAGATTTCACGGCGCGGCAACGCGCCGAAAGTGGCATAGAACCACGCCACGGGCTGAAAGCCCTGGTGGGTGTAGCTCAGCGATAGATCGGGGGCAGGAGGGGTAAGCGAGGGCGTCATGCCAGATGCGAATGCTTGAAAAAGGCCGGCCGGCTAGGCTTGCTCAACGGAGAGCAACGGCGCGACGTGCGAGGAGTCTTCGACCGGCTGGGTGGTGTGCTTATGCTTGAAAATAAGTACGAACAGTACCGCGATAACCAGCGAGTACCCCGCAAACGTGAGCCAGATGCTGTGCCAGTCCTTCACGCCATTAGCATCGGTGAAGTAGTGCTGGATGATGAGGCCGCTGAGCGAGCTGCCCAGCACCGCTCCAAAGCCGTTGGTCATCATCATAAACAGGCCCTGCGCGCTGGCCCGAATGCTGGGCTGGGTCTGGGTTTCGACGAACAGCGAGCCCGAAATATTAAAGAAGTCGAACGCCATGCCATATACGATGCACGAGAGGATAATCATCCAGAGGCCCTGGCCGGGGTTGCCGTAGGCAAATAGGCCGAAGCGCAGCACCCAGGCAATCATGCTGAAGAGCATCACCTGCTTGATGCCGAAGCGGCGCAGGAAGAACGGAATGGCCAGGATAAACAGGGTTTCAGAAATCTGCGAGATGGACATGATGATGGCCGGATACTTCACCGTGAGGGTATTTTTGTAGGCCGGGTTCTGGTCGAAATCGTGCAGGAAAGTGTCGCCGTAAGCATTGGTAAGCTGAAGGGCGGCACCCAGCAGCAGGGCAAACATAAAGAAGGTGAGCATCTTGCGGTCGCGCAGAATGGCGAACGATTTAAGCCCCAGAATTTCTGCCAGGCTCTGGCTCGAAGAATTGGCCGACTGCGGCGGGCACTTAGGCAGCGTGAAGGAATAGAGACCCAGCGCGAAAGCTGCACCAGCCGCCACATAGAACTGGCTGGCCGACTTTTCGAAACCCAGCAGGCTTACCGTCCACATGGCCACGATAAAGCCGATGGTGCCCCAGACACGGATGGGCGGGTAGTCCTTCACTACGTCGAGCCCTTCGGTTTTCAGTACCGAAAACGACACGGCGATGGACAGCGAGAGCGTGGGCATGTAGAAAATCATGTTCAGCAGGATAACCCAGAAGAACGTGCCCGGGTCCGTCACCATCGGGATGGTGCAAAGCGTGATGCCGCCCAGAATGTGCAGGATGCCGTAGAGCTTTTCGGCGTTCACGTACTTATCGGCCACAATGCCCATGAGCGAGGGCATGAAGATGGAAGCAATGCCCATGGTTGAGAAAATGGCCCCAAACTGGGCACCAGACCATTGCTTCGTTTGAAACCAATAAGCGCCAATGGTAATCAGCCACGAGCCCCAGATAAAGAACTGGAGGAAACTCAGGACAGTAAGGCGCAGCTTCGTATTCATGCGGGAACGGGGCAAAAGGGGTGGGATATGACGAATGCAGGCGCGGCGCAGGGGCCACGACCGTCAAAGATAAATAAAAAAGCCCCTGCGAAGCGCCCGGTTGGGGGCGAGCTTCGCAGGGGCTTGCATTAGCCGTTGGGGGCCGTTTTACGCCTCGTAGGTGGGCGAGAACGTGCCTGCGGGCTGGCCATCGGCCGTGGGGTAGTCGGTGTAGCCGTCTGCAAAGCCGTTAGGGCCGGGGGAATAGTAAGAAGCTTGGTCACTCTCGGACAGAGGCTGGCCAGCTTGCAGGCGCTCCACGAGGTCGGGGTTGCCGATATAGGCGATGCCGAAGGCGATGAAGTCGGCGCGGCCGGCGAGGTCGGCTTCGGTGCGGGCCAGGTCGCGGTAGCCGCCGTTGTAGATGACGGGGCCGGTGTAAGCGGTGTGGATGCTGTCCAGCACGTCGGCCGGAATGTTGCCCGTGCCCACGAGGTGCACGTACACCACGCCGATTTTTTGCAGCTCGGCGGCCAGGTAGGCGTAGGTTTCGGCCATTTCGGGGTAGGCCCCCATGTCGTTGAAGGTGCTGCCCGGCGAGAGGCGCACCCCGGTGCGGTCAGCCCCGATTTCGGCAGCCACGGCGCGGGTTACGTCGAGCACGAAGCGGGCGCGGTTCTGCACACTGCCGCCGTATTCGTCGGTGCGCTGGTTGCTGTTCGGGTTCAGGAACTGCTCGGGCAGGTAGCCGTTGGCGCCGTGAATTTCTACGCCATCAAAGCCAGCTTCCATGGCCAGCTTAGCGCTGTGGGCGTACTGCTGCACCACTTCGGCCACTTCTTCGGTGGTGAGGGCACGGGGCACGGGCTGGTCCTGCATTTGCTGCTGGTCGGTCCACATCTGGCCTTTGGCCGCGATGGCCGAAGGAGCTACCCCCTCGGCCCCTTCGGGCAGATTGAGCGGATGGAACACGCGGCCGGCGTGCATGAGCTGAATAAAAATGTGACCGCCGTGGTGGTGCACGGTTTCCGTCACGCGCTGCCAGTTAGTCATCTGCTCCGGCGTGAACAGGCCGGGAATGCGGGCGTAGCCCAGGCCATCGGCCGAGGGCGACACGCCTTCCGAAATGATGAGGCCGGCAGTGGCGCGCTGGCGGTAGTATTCGGCCATCAGCTCATTGGCCTCGTTGCCCAGGGCGCGGCAGCGCGTCATGGGAGCCATTACGATGCGATTGGTAAGGGTGAGCGGGCCGAGTTGGGCGGGCTCAAAAGCTTTGCTTGACATAAGTTCGATTGAATTGGCGGGGTGCGCAAGCCGCCGGGTAAATAAGGCGCGGTGATAAAGCAGGTACGTACACGAATTGTTTTCGGCTGAGTTTCGCCAGCGAAGTCGACAATAAAAAAAGGCCCGCCTCCGGTGGGAGACGAGCCTTTTTCAGTAAAAAAAGCCTTCGCTGCTGAGACTATGCGGCGTAGGCGGTGGCAAAGCGCTTGTTCACTTCATCCCAGTTGATGAGGTTGAAGAAGGCGGCGATGTAGTCGGGCCGGCGGTTCTGGTATTTCAGGTAGTAGGCGTGCTCCCACACATCGAGGCCGAGGATGGGCATGCCCTTGCAGCCCGACTCGGGCATCAGCGGGTTGTCCTGGTTCGGGGTCGAGCAGATTTGTACCGAGCCGTCGGGCTGTTTGCACAGCCACGCCCAGCCCGAGCCGAAGCGCGTAGCACCGGCTTTGCTGAACTCTTCCTTGAACTTATCAAATGTGCCAAATGCCGTGGTGATGGCTTCGCCCACCGCGCCGGTGGGCTGCCCGCCGCCGTTGGGCGAGAGGATGGTCCAGAACAGCGAGTGGTTGTAGTGGCCGCCGCCATTGTTGCGCACAGCTACCGGGGCTTTGGCAATGTTGTGCATAATTTCCTCGATGGACTGGTTCTCCATTTCCGTGCCCGCGATGGCCGCGTTCAGGTTGGTCACGTAAGCCTGGTGGTGCTTCGTGTGGTGGATTTCCATGGTCTGCGCGTCAAACGTGGGTTCGAGCGCGTCGTAGGCGTACGGGAGTTTGGGAAGTTCGAAAGCCATAACTGAAAAAGGGGTTGGGTTAGTGAAAAGAGAAGGAAAGGGTGGTTTTTAAACCGGCGGCTGCCCGCATAGTTGCGTTGGCCAGTAGTTAGGCTTCAAAAGTAGATTATTTTCGCTTCATACTGAAAAACTGCTGCATCAATTTGGCACAGGCATCGGCCTGCACACCACCACGCAGCTGCGTGCGCCGATGCAAAAGGGCCCCATGCCGTCGAAAACCCACTTTGGGCTCCTCCGCGCCAAACACCACGGCTTTTAATTGAGCCCAGTAGCTGGCCCCGGCGCACATCACGCAAGGCTCGATGGTGACGTAGAGCGTGCAATCGGACAGGTACTTGTTGCCCAGGTAGTTGGCGGCGGCCGTGAGGGCCAGCATTTCGGCGTGGGCGGTCACGTCGCGCAGGCGCTCGGTCTGGTTGTAGCCGCGCCCAATTATTTGGTTTTCAAACACCACTACGGCCCCGATGGGAATCTCATCGGCGGCTAGGGCTTTTTCGGCCTCGGCCAGCGCCTGAGTCATAAAGTATTCGTCGGGGGCCAGCACTGCTTATTTCTTCATTACGATGGCTCCCATCACGGCCTGGGCCGTGGGCTGCCACTGGGCCTGCTCCTCGGCCGGGGCCACGAAGGTGAAGACGTAGAGCTGCGTGCCCTCAATGGCATACTGCACGGCCTGGTAGCGCTTGATTGGGGCCAGCTGGCTGCCGGTGCGCCGGCTGTCGGCCACGGTCGAAACGAATTCGAAATAGATGAAATCGCGCCCGTTCACGGTTCGTATATCTTCCTTGATGAAATCAACCTTGGTATAAAGCCGCTGAATGCTGGACTTGTAAATCTTAATCAGCACGCCGTAATCGAAGCTTTCGAACGTGGTGGGGCGCACGGCTACGCTAAAATCCACGCGCCCGCTGGGGTTGGAAAACACGGCCAGCGGCTTGCGCGGCGACGGATATTTCACGGCAATGCCGTCGTCGGGCAGGGGCGCGAAGCCCGCTGGTACGCCCACGCTCAGCGTCGAAGCCAGCTTCACGGTGGTGAGCTTGGGCGCGGGGCCGAAAGACGTGAGGGCAAAAAGTAACAGCAGCAGCGAAGCGAATTTCATAGCAGACAGTGAATGGTAACAATACAAAAGAACGTCATACAAAGAAAGAACGTCATGCCGAGCGCAGTCGAGGCATCTCGCGTGCAGTAGTAACCAAACAGTTGAGTTACTAACACCAGAGAGATGCCTCGGCTGCGCTCGGCATGACGTTCTGAAGTATTTCAAACTCCGCTTAGCGGCGAACGGTGGGGTACTTGATGCGGACCTTCTTCCAGTACACGTAGTTGCCGGTTTTGGCTTCTACGAGGTAGGTGCCGGCCGGAATCTTGCCCAGGTTCACGGGCGCGCCGGTGTTGTTGGCGGGGTCCAGGTCAGTCTGGTACATCACCTTGTTCTTGTAATCGGTCATCACCAGCGTGCCGGCCTTGGTGAATTGCTGCGTGAAACTCAGCAGAATATCAGTCGAGTTCGGCTTGGGAAAAACATCGATGCCCGACAGCGTTTCGATGCGCTTGATGGGGCCATCGAGCGTCACGGCGTCGCCCGTAGACTTTGATTTGATGACAGTGCCCGAGGCATCCGACTTGCTCTTGATTTTGATTTTGGTTTGGGCCTGCGCGGAGCCGGCTACTAAAAGGGCGGCGGCCAGAGCGAGAGCGGGAAGAAATTTCATGGGTATTTGAAGGGATTGAGAAGACAAAGGAACGTAGCTACGGTCTGCCTTTGCATACTCCGTACCAAAGTTTGGGTTTCGCCCCGCCCGCGTAGTGGCTACCTTCGCGGTAGATTCATCTAATAGTTATCAATTACCATTTAACAGGGCATTCCCCAGGCATCCGGCTCACCCTCGTGTACCGCAAGCCACCAGCTGTTACGTGAAAGGCGATGATTGTTAAATGTTAAATGTTAAATGTTAATTGCCAAGATGCTACGTACCCACACCTGCGGCGAGCTCCGCGCCGAACACATTGGTCAAATCGTCACCCTTTGCGGCTGGGTGCAGCGCACCCGCGACAAAGGCGCCATCCTCTGGGTTGACCTGCGCGACCGGTACGGCCTCACCCAAATCACCCTCGAAGAAGGCCAGGAGGCCGAAGCTGTGCGCGAAACCGCCCGCCACCTCGGCCGCGAGTTCGTGCTGCAAGTGACCGGCAAAGTAGCCGAGCGCTACTCCAAGAACGACAAAATTCCGACCGGCGGCATCGAAATCCGCCCCGAGAAGGTCGAGATTCTGAACCCTGCCAAGCTGCCGCCCTTTCTCATCGAAGACGACACCGACGGCGGCGACGACCTGCGGATGAAGTACCGCTACCTCGACCTGCGCCGCACCCCCGTGCGCAACAACCTCATGCTGCGCCACAAAATGGCCCAGGCCGTGCGCCGCTACCTCGATGGCCAGGAGTTTATCGAAGTCGAAACGCCCGTGCTCATCAAGTCCACGCCCGAAGGTGCGCGCGATTTCGTGGTGCCTTCGCGCATGAACCCCGGCGAGTTCTACGCCCTGCCGCAGTCGCCCCAAACGTTCAAGCAGCTGCTCATGGTATCGGGCTTCGACCGCTACTTTCAGATTGTGAAGTGCTTCCGCGACGAAGACCTGCGCGCCGACCGCCAGCCCGAGTTCACGCAGATTGACTGCGAAATGGCCTTCGTGACCCAGGAAGACATCCTCGACATGTTCGAGGGCCTGGTGCGCTACCTGTTCAAGGAAATCAAAAACCTCGATTTCCCCACCGTGCCCCGCATGACCTACGCCGACGCCATGCGCGACTACGGTAACGACAAGCCCGACACCCGCTTCGACATGAAGTTCGCCGACCTCACCGACACCGTGAAAGGCCAGGGCTTCCCCGTGTTCGACAGCGCCGAGCTGGTGCTGGGCATCAACGCCGCCACCTGCGCCGCCTACACCCGCAAGCAGCTCGACGAGCTGACTGACTTCGTGAAGCGCCCGCAAATCGGTGCTACCGGCCTCATCTACGCCCGCGTGGAGGCCGACGGTGTGGTGAAATCATCGGTCGATAAGTTCTACTCGCAGGAAGAGCTGCAGAAGTGGAGCGCCGCCTTCAACGCCAACCCCGGCGACCTGCTGCTGCTACTGGCCGGCTCCGAGGCCAAAACCCGCAAAGCCATGAGCGAGCTGCGCCTCGAAATGGGCCAGCGCATGGGCCTGCGCAACAAGGAGGAATTCTCGCCGCTGTGGGTGGTCGATTTTCCCCTGCTCGAATACAGCGAAGAGGAAAACCGCTACTTCGCCATGCACCACCCCTTCACCTCGCCCAAGCCGGAAGACCTGGCTCTGCTCGACTCGCCCGCAACCATCGGGCAAGTGCGCGCCAATGCTTATGACTTGGTAATCAATGGGGTAGAAGTGGGCGGCGGCTCCATCCGCATCCACGACCGCGCTGTGCAGGCCCGCATGTTCTCGCTGCTTGGCTTCACGCCCGAAGAAGCGCAGGCCCAGTTCGGCTTCCTACTCGATGCCTTCGAGTACGGCGCACCGCCCCACGGCGGCCTCGCCTTCGGCTTCGACCGCCTGTGCAGCCTCTTCGGCGGCTCCGACAGCATCCGCGACTTCATCGCCTTCCCCAAAAATAACTCCGGCCGCGACGTGATGATTGACTCGCCCTCGCCGATTTCGGAGGTGCAGCTCAAGGAACTGAGCATTAAAACGGACGTGGTGGCGAAGTAGCCAATGAAGAAAAAGCCCCGCTTCAGCAAAAAGCAGATTGCTTACGAATACGAAATTGGCTATTCGCAAAGTGCGATTCTGTTCAATTTTGTGTTCGGAGTGCCGCTGTTATTCGGAAGTTTGGTTTTAGCTTTTTGGTGGAGGGCATTGGCCTTGCTGTTTCTGTCAGCTACTGGGCTTTTCATGGTTTGGCGAGCTGTAAAAATGCTCCGCAACCAAGGCCCGCAACTCAAGATTGGCTACCAGGGAATCTGGACGGTAAAATCAAGTCATTTGCCTTGGACTCGGGTAATGGCCGTAATCAAGCAAAGCACTGGATTTCGCGGCGGTGTGACAGAGCATCTGGCAATTGTCAATCGATTCAATCCACACTTTGATATTGAACAAATCTGGATTGACCAGTTGGATGTCGATATTCGTTCGCTTCGCGTGTATTTGAAAAAATGCGCGTCAGGCCAGACGTAAGAATCATTGCAACAGCAGCGGCGACTGATACTTCAGTCGCCGCTTTTTATTTGGAGACTATAGCCAGAACCAAAAATCGATTTTGCAGCACTCACCTCCCGGATTCCTGCGTTCACCGGGCAACGCTCAGGGTTGAACGAAGGCCGAAATCCGACCATGCCCCAGTCGAGTAGGTTTGTTTCAGTTAAGCACCGTACCACTCGCATCCATGACTAAACTATACATCTTCGCCGCCGTTTTCCTGTTCTGGAGTGCCCTTGCTGCCTCGCTTATGCAGGTGCAGCTGGTGGTTTCGCCGATGCACAAGCTGCGGGTGCCTACCTACCGTTCCATGCCCATCCGCTCGACGGTAATCGCGCAGGTGCAGGGCATTTCGACTACCGCTACTTACAATTAATACCAGTCTGGCCGGGATATTCGGCCCGGTTAGGTGATTACTCAGGTGATTGTTATTTGTTGAAGTGCTAGGACTTTAAAAATTATCTTAGGACTTACGCAGTTGAAATACCAACCAACTGAAAAACAGCAGTATAACAAATATGCGTCTTGAATGCAAGTCGTTGATTTTCAGGTTACACAGCTTTTTAAGTGCGTAAGTCCTATATCTATTAAAAAGCGCCGTCTCCTCACTGGGAGCGGCGCTTTTGCATTGCGGCAAATGCGCGCCAAAAGGTGTTACGATGCAGTAGGGCAGGGCCCGGAACCAGCCACGTTGCTTCGGAGGTACTTATGTTTGCGGCCCCTAATTGTCAGTCACGCTAAAGGTTATGTTTACGGAAGCAGATTTGGAAGCGCTGGTGCCGCAGAAGATTTTCGAGCGGGGCAGTGCCTATTACTATGATGACAACGCCGTGGGCCGCATCAGCCGCACCGGCGACACCTTCAAGGCCAGGGTGGAAGGCACCGAAACCTACCGTGTCGAGCTGACCATGCGCCCCGGTAAGCCGCCGAAAATCTATTGCGACTGCCCCTACGACTACGGCGATGTGTGCAAGCACGGTATCGCCCTGGGCCTGGCCGTACTCGATTGGTTTGGCGGCGGCGACGAACCCAAACCAGTCCCCGAACCCGCCCCGCTGACTAAAAAAGCCCGCCGCGCCCACCTGCTGTCCGCCGCCTGGATCCGTACCAGCGACCGGGAGCGGCTGGCGTTTCTACAGCAGCTCCTGTTGCAAAAGCCCAAGTTGCTGCGTCGGTTTCTGAAGGCTTTCGAGTTCGATGAAGCCTTATTGCTGGCGGCCACAGCCCGGCCGCCGTCGGCTGCTCCCAAGCCGCGCGGCCGCCGGCCCGCGCCGCGCCGTCCGCTCACCTTCGTGGAACAAGCCCATGTCCTCATCAACGGCAACAGGCAGCCAGAGCTCCTGGCGCTGCTCCTGCCCTTGGACTGGGTGCGCGAGCCCCAGCCATTCAACACCCAGGCTTGGCCCTACCTGCTGGCCGAATCGGCCCGTGCCCAGCCCGAAGCTACCTTCGATGCGGTAATGGAGCGGTTTGAGGGCTACCTGAATAACCAGTCATTGCGCGGCAGCCCGCTCTACTATTTCATCGCGACGTGTTTGAGTAGATTGGTATCGCTGCCAGCCCTGGGGGAGCAGGTGCGGCTATTCGCTTCAGAATTGATGCAGCAGTACCGGCGGCTTTCCTCGCTGCATCAG
The DNA here is from genome assembly GCF_018967845.1 of Hymenobacter siberiensis. Classification (GTDB taxonomy): domain Bacteria; phylum Bacteroidota; class Bacteroidia; order Cytophagales; family Hymenobacteraceae; genus Hymenobacter; species Hymenobacter siberiensis. Next base: position 4,691,870 of record NZ_JAHLZZ010000001.1, on the reverse strand, counting down.
GCCCTGACTACGGCCGGATTCTTCCCCATTAAAAATGAGCTGGATACTGGCCTGCCACCCAAAAAGCGCGGCCGTCAGCCCAAAAATCCTGCGCGCTAAAAAGCAAAAAGAGCATCCGGCCGGACGCTCTTTTTGCTTTTTGAACTGCTTCGGAAAAGCTAGAAGTTCCGCTCGCCCGTTTCGCGCTTTCCCAGCATCACCGAACCCACCATGGCGGCCAGCAGCAGAATAGACGCCAACTCAAACGGCAGCGCGTAGTCGCGGAACAGCACCATACCCAGCTTATCCACCATGCCAATCTGCGAGTCGAACGTAGCCGCGTCGTAGCCGGCAGGGCTGATGTTACGCATAGCAGCCACCAGTATCAGCAGCAGCGAACCACCGGCGATGGCGGCCGCAAATTTGGCCAGGGCCGGCTTGTGCGGCTCAGTGTCCTCGTTCAGGTTCAGGAACATAATCACGAACAGGAACAGCACCATGATGGCCCCGGCGTACACAATGATGTTCACTACGGCCAGGAACTGCGCGTTTAGCAGCAGGTAGTGGCCCGAGAGCGTGAAGAACGTGAGGATGAGGAACAGAACGCTGTGCACCGGGTTTTTGGCCAGCACCACGCCCAATGCACTCAGCAGGGCCACGAATGAAATAAAGAGGAAGAGGGACATTGATTGTGAGGTAAGCTTTGGCTTGCCGTTCGTTAAGAGGGTCAGGTTTGAAGACGGCAAGCTAAAGCCTACCGCACGAAGCTACGCCAGCTGCGTGCGCAGCTTGTCGGCCTGCTCAGGCGTGAGCTGGATGCCGCGCTTCGAGCGATTATCCGGCGTCACGGGCTCCACCAGCCGGTCCTTGCCGTAGATGAACTCGTCGCGCTCGAAGCGTGGCGGGGCCATTTTGTCGGCTTGCAGGTACACGGCGGCTTTGGGGCAGGCTTCTTCGCACAGGCCGCAGAAGATGCAGCGCAGCATGTTAATTTCGTAGCTCACCGCGTACTTCTCCTCGCGGTAGAGGCCTTCTTCGCCCTTTTTGCGCTCGCCAGCCACCATCGTAATGGCTTCGGCGGGACAGGCCACGGCGCAGAGGCCGCAGGCCGTGCAGCGCTCGCGGCCGGCTTCGTCGCGCTTCAGCACGTGCAGGCCCCGGAAAACAGGGGAGAAGGGGCGCGTTTCTTCGGGGTAGCGGATGGTGACCTGCTTCTTGGTGGCCGCCCGGAAAAAGTGCTGCATCGTAATCGACAAGCCCTGGAAAATAGCCGGCAGGTAGGCCCGCTCGGCCAGGGTCATCGGCTTCTTTTCGAGAACTTTGGCGCGTTTGCTTAAGGATTCCATAAGTCGTTATTTAATTACGCCGAACGTAATCAGGCCGCCCGTGAGCAGGATGTTGAAAATGGCCAGCGGGATGAGGATGGTCCAGCCCAGGCGCATCAGCTGGTCGTAGCGGAAGCGCGGCAGCGTCCAGCGTACCCACATGAAGAAGAAAATAAAGGCGAAGATTTTGCCGAACAGGCCCAGCAGGCCCACAATGGTAATGATGTTCTGGGCCGTGACCAACTCCAGGCCCCGGCTCGATACCAGCCAGTCGCGCATTTCGTACTGGAACGGGAAGTTGAAGCCACCGAAGTATAGCACGCTCATCACGGCCGAAGCCACGAACACGTTGATATACTCGGCAAACAGGTACAGGCCCATTTTCATGGAGCTATACTCGGTGTGATAGCCGCCGATGAGCTCGGTTTCGCACTCGGGCAGGTCGAAGGGCGTGCGGTTGGTTTCAGCGAAGGCGCACACGATGAAAATCAGGAAGCCCAGCGGTTGCTTCATGATGTTCCAGTTGAAGATGTCGTGCCACACAAACGGCGCGGCCGACGACTGTTGCAGCGTGATTTCACGCAGCGACAGCGTGCCCGAAATCATCAGCACCGCAATCAGGGCCAAGCCCATGGCCAGCTCGTAGCTGATGTTCTGCGAAGCGGCCCGGATGGCGCCCAGCAGTGAAAACTTGTTGTTCGAAGCCCAGCCGCCAATCATGATGCCGTACACGCCCAGCGACACCATGCCGAACACGTAGAGCATGCCTACGTTGATTTCAATCCCTTGCAGATGCACGATGGTATCGCCGAACTGCAGGAAGTTGCCGAACGGAATCACCGCCGACGACATCAGAGCCGTGACCATGGCCAGGCAGGGCCCGAACACGAACAACGCCCGGTTGGCCCCGGCCGGAAAGAATTCTTCCTTGGTGAAGAGCTTCACGGCATCGGCCAGCGGCTGCAGCAGGCCGAAGGGCCCAGCACGGTCGGGGCCCACCCGGTCCTGCAGAAACGCGGCGATAACGCGCTCGGCGTAGGTGGAGTAGGTGGCAATCAGCAGCGAAACGCCGAATACCACCAGAACAACGAGGCCTTGCCAGCCCAGAGCGGGGAGAGTCATATTTGGAATTGTCTATTTCGTTGGAACGTCATGCAGAGCGCAGCGAAGCATCTTGCTCGGGGAAGTAAATAATTACTTTGCTCAACGAAGCGGGCAAGATGCTTCGCTGCGCTCTGCATGACGTTCTTCTATTGTCGTTCTACTGCTTAATTATTCAAACCACCCAGCCGCAATGGCGGGTTGCGTTCCAGCTCCCGCGTGGTGCTTTCGGGCAAATCCCGAATCACCTGCGGGTTCACCACTGGCAGCTCGTAGTGGTTTTGGGCAATCACCGAGGCACGGTTGATGTGCGCCGGGCCTTCCAGCGTCCAGTCCGATGTTTCCTTTTTATCGAAGCGGCAGGTGTTGCAAATCCACTCTTTCACTTCGCCGTATTCGTCCTTGCGGGCGGTTACGCGGAGTACGTCTTTGCCTTTGTACCAGAGGGTTACGCGACCTTCGCATTTGTCGGTCTGGCAGTCGCGGTGGGCGTTCACGGGCTTGGTGAACCACACGCGCTGCTTGAAGCGGAAGGTTTTATCGGTTAGCGCGCCCACCGGGCACACGTCGATGACGTTGCCGCTGAAATCGTTGTCGATGATGTTTTCGATGTAAGTGCCGATTTCCGAGGCATCGCCGCGGCCCAGTACGCCGTGCACGCGCTCGGGGGTGAGCTGGTCGGCCACGTACACGCAGCGGTAGCACAGGATGCAGCGCGTCATGTGCAACTGGATGAGCGGGCCGATGTCGATTTTCTCGAAGGTGCGGCGCTCTTCCTCGTAGCGGGTGGTGCTCAGGCCATGCTCGAAGGCGAAGTCTTGCAGGCTGCACTCGCCAGCTTGGTCGCACACCGGGCAGTCGAGCGGGTGGTTGATGAGCAGCATCTCCACAATGCCCTTACGCACGTCCATCACCTGCTCGTTGATGGTGTTTTCCACCACCATGCCGTCCTGCACCGTGGTGATGCACGAGGCCACCAGCTTGGGCATGGGACGCGGGTCTTTGGCCGAGCCGGCCGAAACCTTCACCAAACAGGCGCGGCACTTACCACCCGAGCCTTTCAGCGGGGTATAGTAGCACATGGCGGGCGGCACGATGCTGCCGCCAATCTGGCGGGCCGCGTTCATGATAGTGGTGCCATCGGCAACCTCTATTTCAATACCGTCGAACGTTATTTTAGCCATTTGATAGTTTTGTATTTAGGTCGTCATGCTGAGTATTCTGCGTATCAAGCAGCGTCGCAGCGAAGTCGAAGCATCTCTACCGGTTAAGTAATTCAATCGATTCAACGAAGCGGTAGAGATGCTTCGGCAAGCTCAGCATGACGTCCTTTTCTTCGTTCATTACCGCCTCTACGCCAGCACCGCCGCGCCGCGATAGGCCGCGCCGGGAGCAGTAGCTTCTTTGGGGTTGGTCACGTGCCACTCGAACTCGTGGCGGAAGTGGCGTACTGCAGCGGCTACCGGCCAAGCGGCCGCTTCGCCCAGCGGGCAAATGGTGTTGCCTTCAATCTGCTTGGCCACGCTCACCAGCAGGTCGATGTCGTGCATCGAGCCGTGGCCGTGCTCCAGGCGGTGCAGTACCTTTTCCATCCAGCCCGTGCCCTCGCGGCAGGGCGAGCACTGCCCGCAGCTCTCGTGGTGATAGAAGCGCGAGAAATTCCAGGTGTTCTTCACGATGCACGTGGTTTCATCCATCGCAATGAAGCCGCCGGAGCCCAACATGGTGCCCGTCACGAAGCCGCCGTCGCTCAATGACTCGTAGGTCATCAGGCGGTTTTCGCCGGCGGCGGTTTTCAGAATCAGCTCTTTGGGCAGAATCGGCACCGACGAGCCGCCCGCTACTACGGCCTTCAGGTCGCGGCCTTTCCAGATGCCGCCGCAATACTCGTCGGAGTAGATGAATTCCTCTACCGGCAGGCCCAGCTCAATTTCGTAGATGCCGGGCTTGTTAAGGTGGCCGCAGGCCGAAATGAGCTTGGTGCCCGTGCTCCGGCCAATGCCGATTTTGGCGTACTCATCGCCGCCTTCGTTCACGATAACCGGCACGGCCGCAATGGTTTCCACATTGTTCACCACCGTAGGGCGGGCGTACAGCCCCTGCACGGCCGGGAATGGCGGCTTGTTGCGTGGGTTGCCGCGCTTGCCTTCCAGCGATTCGAGCAAGGCCGTTTCTTCGCCGCAGATGTAAGCGCCGGCACCGGGGTGCACGTGCAAATCGAGCGAGTAGCCCGAGCCGAGGATATTCTCGCCCAGGAAACCGGCCGCGTAGGCTTCGGCAATAGCCTTTTCCAGGATGCGCAGCACGTACAACAGCTCACCACGGATGTAGATATAGCTAGTGCGCGCGCCCAAGGCGTAGCTGCCCGTAATCATGCCCTCGATGAGCAGGTGGGGCAGTTTCGTCATCAGCTGCCGGTCCTTGAAGGTGCCGGGCTCCGATTCGTCGGCGTTGCACACGAGGTAGCGCGGCACGCCCTCGGGCTTGGCCAGAAAGCCCCACTTCATGCCGGCGGGGAAGCCCGCACCGCCGCGCCCGCGCAGGCCCGACTTCTTCACTTCCTCGGTCACTTCGTCCGGGGTCATGGTTTTGAGCGCCTTTTCCACGGAGCGGTAGCCGCCGTGCTTGCGGTACACTTCAAAGGTGTTGATGCCTTCGACGTTGATATGTTCAGTTAATAGCTTGCGTCCCATAGCGGTAATTGCTTATTTATTGGGCTGATTGTCTTCCAGTCGCGTTATGCGGGCATCGTGCTGTTGCAGCAACTGGCGCACGTACATGCCTTCTTCCCGAAAGGCCGCGATGAGCATTTCCGTATTGCTGCGGCTTTCCTCAGTCAGGGTTTTGATAGAACCTGCTAACTGAACAATGGCGCTTTTTACTTCGCCCATTTCAACCTGCAGCTTGTCTACACTCACCTCCAGCTTTTCCACACTGTGGCTGAGATGCACCGTCACGGTTTGCAACTGCTTAATGTCGCCGCGCAATTCGTGCATCTCAATTAGAATCTCGGACACGACGAGCGGCAAATCCTGGTTTTGTTCGGCCATAATTCTAGTTGTTTTTAAGCGAATTAGGCAGGTCGTTTTCTTCCCACGACAGGATGGGCCGATGAATCTGCCCGCGCAGCTCGTTGAGCATGGCATCCACCGCTTCGGGCGTGTCGAGCTTTTCGTAATACTGCTCGCGCACCTGCACTACGGGGGCAAAGCCGCAGGCGGCCAGGCACTCCACTTCTTTCAGGGTGAAGTTGCCATCGGGCGAAGTACCGCCTACTTTGGCCCCGGTGATGCGCTCCAGATTAGCGGTCAGCTCGTCGGAGCCGCGCAGCATGCAGGGGCCCGTACGGCAGATTTCCAGTACGTGCTTGCCCACCAGCTTGAGGTTGTACATGGTGTAGAACGACGACACCTCGTATACCTCAATGGGCTTAATATTAAGTGTTTCTGCTACCAGGTCCTGCACCTCGGGGCTCACCCAGCCGCCGAACTCGGCCTGCGCGATGTGCAGAATCGGCAGCAGGGCCGACTTGCTCTTATCGGCCGGATAATGCGTGAGCAGGCGCTTGATTTCCGCCTGGGCGGCGGCAGAGAAGGTCGGTTTAGCGGGCGCGGTAGTCGGCTCCATATATCAATAGCAAAAACTAGGCGTCCAGTTCGCCGGCGATGACGTTCATGGACGAGAGAATAACAATGGCGTCGGAGAGCGTGGTGCCCACAGCCATTTCGGGGTACGCCTGGTAGTAGATAAAGCAGGGCCGGCGGAAGTGCAGGCGGTAGGGCGTGCGCCCGCCGTCCGACACCAGGTAGAAGCCCAGCTCGCCGTTGCCGCCTTCCACCGCGTGGTACACCTCGCCCACGGGGGCATCAATCTCGCCCATCACGATTTTGAAGTGGTAAATCAAGGCCTCCATGTTCTTGTACACGTCCGGCTTGTCGGGCAGGTAGTAGTGCGGCGCGTCGGCGTGGTAGGGGCCGTCGGGCAGGCGGTCGAGGGCCTGATTAATGATGCGCAGGCTCTGCCAGATTTCCTCGTTGCGCACGATGAAACGGTCGTAGGTATCACCGTTGGTGCCCACCGGAATGTCGAACTCGAAGTCTTCATAGCTCGAATACGGGTTCATCACCCGCACGTCGTAGTCGACGCCGGCGGCCCGCAGATTGGGGCCGGTGAAGCCGTAGCTCAGGGCCTTTTCCGCCGAAATCGGGCCCACGTTTACCACGCGGTCCATGAAAATGCGGTTGCGGTTGAACATGCTTTCGAACTCCTTCATCACCACCGGGAAGCTTTTCAGCCAGGCACGGAGCTTGTCGATAGCCACGGGCGAGAGGTCGCGCTCCATGCCACCCACGCGGCCCATATTGGTGGTGAGGCGGGCCCCGCACACCTCCTCGTAGATTTCATAGACCTTCTCACGTTCCTGAAACAGGTAGAGAAAGCCCGTGAACGCGCCCGTATCCACGCCCAGAATAGAGTTACAGATGAGATGGTCGGTAATTCGGGCCAGCTCCATCATAATCACTCGGATGTATTGCGCGCGTTTCGGCACGGTCACACCGAGCATTTTTTCCACCGTCATATGCCAGCCCAGGTTGTTGATGGGCGACGAACAGTAGTTCATCCGGTCGGTGAGGGTGGTAATCTGGTAGAACGGCTTGCGTTCGGCCAGTTTCTCAAACGCCCGGTGGATGTAGCCGATGGTGGGCACGCCGGATACGATGCGCTCGCCATCCATTTGCAGGATGTTCTGGAAAATGCCGTGTGTGGCGGGGTGCGTCGGACCCAGGTTCAGCGTCGTCAGCTCCTGGCTGAAGTCGTTGAGAATGGGCATCAACTGGCCGGCTCGCTGGGCAGCGGCCTCTTCCTGAATCTTGTGGGTGCCTGCCAGGGCGTCGTTTACTGCCATTTTAGTTGGTGCCTGGTGCTTGATTTTTGGTGCTTGGTTTAGGGTAACTCGTGCTTGCTTGTCGGTTTAAATGTTGTTTGTACCAAGCACCAAGTACCAACAACTAAGCACCAAATAATTACCGGCCGAAAAACAGGTCGGTTTTATCTTCGCGGGTACCATCTTCCACCGGGTACTGCTTGCGCATTGGGAAGTAATCCATGTCCTCCACGTTGAGGATGCGGATGAGGTTGGGGTGGCCGGTGAAGATGACGCCGTAGAAATCGTAGGCTTCGCGCTCCATCCAGTTGGCCGTGTTGTAGAGGTCGGTGAGGGTGGGTACCACCGGGTCGGCAACGGGGAAGAAGATTTTCAGGCGCAGCCGGATGTTCTTCGTCAGGCTGTGCAGGTGGTAAATCATGCCCAGCTCCTGGCTCGGGTTTTCGGGGTAGTTGATGCCGCACATCGTGGTCAGGAAGTGGAACTTCAACTCCTGGTCCTGCTGCAGGCCGGCAATGATTTCGTGGATGCGTTCGCGCGTGGTGGTTGCCGTGAGCAGACCGTAGGGCTCGTGCACATCGGTAAAAGTATCCGCGCCGAACAGGCGGGTGAGCAAGGCAAGCACCTGCGAATTCTGGGCCTTTATCGGGTCTTCGGCAACGGGCGCTTCGGGCGCGACGGCAGCATCTTGAGGAGTCATTTCGTTGTAGCTATTAGCTGTTAGCTGCTAGCTGTTAGCTTTTCATGTTCACCGGAAACCTGTCTGCTCAGAAAAAGCTAACAGCTAACCGCTAAGGGCTAACAGCTAATTTACTTGATGTTGTAGGATTCCAACAGGGCCTGATACTCAGGGGCGTTGCGGCGGCGCATGGATTCGTTGCGGGCCAGGTCCTGCACACGCATCAGCCCGTCGATGACCTGCTCGGGGCGGGGCGGGCAGCCGGGCACGTACACATCGACCGGGATGATGCGGTCGATGCCCTGCAGCACCGAGTAGGAGTCGAAAATTCCGCCCGAGCAGGCACAGGCACCCATGGCCAGCACCCAGCGGGGCTCAGCCATCTGCTCATATACCTGCTTCACGATGGGGGCCATTTTCTTGGCGATGGTGCCCATCACCATCAGCAAATCGGCCTGACGGGGCGAGAAGCTGGGGCGCTCGGAGCCAAAGCGGGAAATGTCGTAGTGCGAGCCCATGGTGGCCATGAATTCGATGCCGCAGCAGGACGTGGCGAAGGGCAGGGGCCAGAGCGAGTTGGCGCGGGCCATGCCCACCACCTTTTCCAGCGAGGTAGCAAAGAAGCCGGCGCCTTCCACGCCCTCGGGCGCTTCAACGGATTTAATTTCAGGAACTCGGTTATCAGCCATAGTTATAAGAGACAAGCAGATTAGGCAGCTTTCGACACTTGGGCGGGCCCGTTTTCTAACACCGGCGTGGCGGCGAAAGTTTGGGCCATTGGTGCTTCGTTCCAGCGCAAAATGCCCTTTTTGATGATGTAGAAGAAGCCGGCCAGCAGCAGCGCCATAAATACCAGCATCTCGATGAAGCCGGCGTGGCCCAAGGCGCGGAAGTTCACGGCCCACGGATACATGAAGATAACCTCGACGTCGAACAGCACGAACACAATGGCTGTCAGGAAGTACTTCACCGAAATAGGCGTCCGGGCGTTGCCCACCGACTCGATGCCGCACTCGAAGGAAGCATCCTTCACGGTGCTGTGGCGCTTGGGGCCTACCAGGTGCGAGACAATCATGGCGAAGGCCACAAAAGCCAGGGCCAGGCCAAATTGGATGAGTATCGGCAGGTAGTCGGACGGCTGATAACCGTTGACGGGCAGGGCTAGGTACATAGCGGTCAATTATATAGCAAGCAGGCCTCACGGGCGCTGAAGGGCAAAGGTAGCGCCCACGGGGTTGGGGCGCAATGTTGAGGCGACAACCGCTACGTGGACGGCCGGTTTGGGCCGGCGATGGCGGCCCGTTGGGGTTGCACCGGTCGGGAATATTCGGCGTATTGCTGGCTTTTGCTTGGATGTGCTTCCTTAATAGGGGCAAGCTGGGCACTATCCTTCCTCCCTATGTCTAATCCTGCTGATACTTCGGGCAACTTTATGGCGGCTAATACGGCCCTGGCAGAACGAGAGCACCAGCTTTCGGTCCTTTTCGATACCATTGTCGATGTCACGTTTGTGCTGAACGTGGAGGGCGAGGGGCGCTACCGGTTTGTGTTCGCTAATAAAGCGTTTGAGAAAACGACCGGCCAGCCGGTAGAGCAGGTAGTGGGCCGCTACGGGGGGATATTATTCCGGAACCCTCGCTCAGCCTGGTGCTCAGCAAGTACCGCGAAGCCATTGCCAGCATGGAACGTGTGGTGTGGCAGGAAACGACCGATTACCCCACCGGTCAGGTAACGGGCGAAGTGAGCGTAACGCCCGTGCCCGACGAAGACGGCCGCTGCTGCCAGCTGCTGGGCGTGGTGCACGACCTCACTAAGGAAAAGCAGGTGGAAAAGGCGTTGCGCATCAGCAACGAGCGGTTGGCCTACGCCCTGAAAGCCACTACCGATGCCATTTACGACTGGACCATCAGTGACGACTCACTGTATTGGGGTGAGGGGTTTGAAAATCTATTCGGCTACCAGCTAGCGCAGAATCCCATGCCCTTCAGCGAGTGGGCCGACTATGTGCATCCCGACGACAGCCCGCGCGTAGTGGCCGGCCTGCGGCACGCGGCTTTCGAAACCACAAATCTGTTTTGGCAGGAGGAATACCGGTTTCGGCGGGCCAACGGCACCTGGGCCGAGGTATTTGACCGGGGATACCTGCTGCGCGACGCGGCGGGCCGGGCCGTGCGCATGATGGGGGCCATGCAGGACATCACATCCCGCAAGCAGGCTGAAGGGTTTTCCAATTGCATCTGCACGTTTCAGTCGGCCCAGGAGGCGCTGGACAAGCTGGTGAGCAAAAAGCAGCGCGTGCCTCAGATAATATTCCTGGACCTGAACATGCCGATAATGGACGGCTGGCAGTTTTTGGATGCCTTGGCACCCTACCAGGATGCCCTGCGCGGGACCTGCCACATCTATATTCTCACCTCGTCGCTGGCCCTGAAGGACCTGGAGAAATCCAGGCATTACGACCTGGTGGCCGACCTGATTCATAAGCCGGTGGACAGCAAAGAAATCCGAGTCATTCAGTCGCTTTTTGAGTATGATGAGATTGTTGATGATGAGCCCTGCGACTGCTGAATGGGCGTAGAAAGGTATTCTAAAACACGAAAGCCGCTTCTGGTGCAGAAGCGGCTTTCGTGTTTTAGAATACGTGAGGAAACTGCTTCAAGATAAAAAAACAGTTCCGGTGGCCAGCTTCTACAAGCCTTTGTCGCGGTTCAAGTCCTCCTTGGGCTCCGAGCCCAGGAAGGGGTAGTGGTAGTCCGTCACGGGCACGAAGGTTTCCTTGATGGCGCGGGGCGATACCCAGCGCAGCAGGTTCAGGATGGAGCCGGCCTTGTCGTTGGTGCCGGAGGCGCGGGCCCCGCCGAAGGGCTGCTGGCCGACTACGGCGCCGGTGGGCTTGTCGTTGATGTAGAAGTTGCCGGCAGCGTGGATGAGCTTCTTCGAGGCCAGGTCGATGGCGTACCGGTCCTGCGAGAAGATGGCGCCGGTGAGGGCGTAGGGCGAGGTCGAATCGACCAGCTCCAGCGCTTCTTCGAATTTGTCGGCGTCGTAGACGTACACCGTTACCACGGGGCCGAACAGCTCGTCGCACATCGTGATGTATTTAGGGTCTTTGGCCACGATGACGGTGGGCTCGATGAAGTAGCCTTTCGACTTGTCGTAGCCGCCGCCGGCGATGATTTCGGCGTTCGGGTCGGCTTTGGCACCGTCGAGGTATTTGGCGAGCTTATCGAAGGAACGCTCGTCGATAACGGCGTTGATGAAGTTGCCGAAGTCTTCCACATCGCCCATTTTGAAGGAGGCAAGGTCTTCCTTCACGTAGCCGAGAATTTCATCGGCTAGGTTGCTGGGGAGGTACACGCGGGAGGCAGCAGAGCATTTCTGGCCCTGGTACTCGAACGCGCCGCGCGAGATGCCCACGGCCACGGCTTTGGCGTGGGCCGAGGGGTGGGCGAGGATGAAGTCTTTGCCGCCGGTTTCGCCCACAATGCGGGGGTAGGACTTGTAGCTGGCAATGTTCTGGCCGATTTCCTGCCAGATGGTCTGGAACACCTTGGTGGAGCCGGTGAAGTGGATGCCGGCAAAGTCGCGGTGCTTGAACACCACATCGCCCACCACGGGGCCATCGGCGTAAATCAGGTTGATGACGCCGGCGGGCACGCCCGCTTCCTCGAACAGCTCCATGAGGACTTGGGCCGAGTAGACCTGGGTATCGGCTGGTTTCCAGACTACCACGTTGCCCATCATGGCTACCGACGAGGGCAGGTTGGCGGCGATGGACGTGAAGTTAAACGGCGTGAGGGCGAATACGAAGCCTTCGAGGGGGCGCTGCTCCAGGCGGTTCCACATGCCGGGCAGGCTCTCGGGCTGCTGCTCGTACACCTGCCGCATGAAGTGCACGTTGAACCGGAAAAAGTCAATCAGCTCGCAGGCGGCGTCGATTTCAGCCTGGAAGGCGTTCTTGCTCTGGGCCAGCATGGTGGCCGCGTTGATGCGGGCACGGTAGGGGCCGGCCAGCAAATCGGCAGCTTTGAGGAAGATGGCGGCGCGGTGCTCCCAGGGCATTTCGGCCCAGGCGGTGCGGGCGGCCAGGGCGGCGTCGATGGCCTGCGTAACGTGGCTGGCGTCGCCGTAGTGGAAGTGGCCGAGGGTGCGCTGGTGGTCGTGCGGCGGGCTGATGCGCTTGAGGTTGCTGGTACGCACTTCCTCGCCGCCGATGTGCATGGGGATGTCCAACTCCAGGTTCTTCAGGCGCTTAAGCTCCTGCTGCAGCTCCAGCTTCTCTTTCGAGCCGGGCGCGTAGCCTTTGACGGGTTCGTTAATCGGGACGGGGACGTTGAAAAAGCCGTTGGCCATGGTGGGTTCGGGTTAGGTTGAAGGAGGGTTTGGGGTGGGATGGGGCAAAGGTAGAGGGAATCTGAAGTAGCCGCAGTCGCGTTAGAAACTTGAATTCTTACGTTTCCTTGACTCTGCTTCATAGAAGCGAACGGTAAAGTTCATTGTGGACCTTATCCCTTTACCACCTAGCAGCGCAGGAGCAAATCTTAGCGTTGATACTATCTGGTTGGCATCCTCAACAAGCAGGCTGTTGCTGGTATACTCAAGTTTTAAGCAGGTAGCACTGCCATCTTTATCCACGATTACTCGGTACATGACAGTGCCTGTTTTATCCTTACTACCAGTATAGTTGACTAATTTTTCCTTGCCGGAAGTCACTTTTGGAGGTACATCGAATAACATTAGCCCTACGTTGCCTTTGTCGATAAAGCTTTTCCAAAAACGGTCCTCTGCCGCATACAGCGAATCACAAGGAGATTGTGCATAGCAGCTAACAGATGCAGACATTATGCAAATAATGGGAAAGATAAACTGCTTCATAAAACTGCTGAAAGGATTATCCATTCAAAACTACAGCTGCCCCAGCAGCTCACGCACCTGCCGCGTGAGGCCGTCGCGGGAACTGGTGTTGTGCAGGGTCGCGGCAAAGTTTGGGTAGTCGTCCATCGCAATTTCGCTGGGATGGTTGTCGTCGCGGGTGCCGTCGCCGCGCTGCTGGAGCGGGTCGCCTTCCACGCGCAGCATGAGGCCGCCACGGGCGCGGATGGGGTCGGCCTCGTTGGCGAAGCGGATGTCGGGTACGAGTATGAAGGCATCGGGTGGCAGGGCCGCGAAGAAGGCATCGACCCAGACCAGCGGCTCCCAGTCGCGCAGGGCCTGGCCTACTTGCTGGAGCATTTCGCCCCGCGTGCGGTGGAAGGTGGGCACCAGCTCGGCCTTGCCTTTCTGGGAATAATAGGGGGCCACATCCTCGCCCGAAAGGGCGGCGCAGACGGATTTGATGGAGTCGCCGAAGGAGCGGATTTGCCAGTTGCGCTCGGGCTGAAGCTGCTGAATGAGGCGGGCCACGGTGTCTTTGCCGCTGCCCCGGCGGCCGGATAGGCCAATGAGGTGTACCATGGAATTGGTGGGAAACAGTAGAACCTCATGCCGAGCGCAGCCGAGGCATCTCGCTCGCATCGTTCAACGATTGAGTTACTGCGGCACGCGAGATGCCTCGACTGCGCTCGGCATGACGTTCTTTTTTGGGTTATTACAAAAACGCCTTTAGTTCGCTCAAACAGCTGATTTCGTGCGTTATCGTATTGAAGTGCCGGCGCTTGTCGGGATTGAAATACACCTGGTCGATGCCGGCGTTGTGGGCGCCCAGTACGTCGCATTCCAGGTTATCGCCAATCATGAGGCTTTCGGTGGCAGTGGCACCGGTACGCTCCAGGGCGTGCGCAAACATGCGCGGGTCGGGCTTGAGGTGGCCACTGTGCTCGGAAGTGATGAGCTCCTGGAAGTAGTGCGTGAGGTTGGACGAATCCAGCTTGAGGGCCTGCACATCGTTGAAACCGTTGGTGACAAGGTGCAGGTGGTACTTGGGTTTCAGGTAGTCCAGCACCTCGTGGGTGTAGGGAAATACCGCCGATTTCAGGGGCAGGATGTCCGTGAATTCCGAGGAAATGCTGGCCGGAATATCACCTTCGGCCACCCCCAGCTTCGTTAGCGTCCGCACAAAGCGGGTTTCCCGCAGTTGCTTCTGCGTGATTTTATTGTTCTGGTACATACGCCACAGCGCGTGGTTGATGTCGCTGTACACGCTGATAAACTGTTCCACCGCAAAGGTGCCGTAGCGGGCAAAATCGTGCCGCTCATACAGCGTGTGCAGAGTTTCGTTGGCGTTTTTCTCGAAGTCCCACAGCGTGTGGTCGAGGTCGAAGAAGAGGTGGCGGTATTTCATTATGGGTTTAGTTATCAGTTGTTGGTTGTCAGTTGTTTGTTTTGTTGAATAAGCCTTTAAACCAATAACGGGCAACCAGTAACTGACAACTAAAGTCACAGCGAGCCGGCCAGGGCCATGCTCAGCACGCCCGCCAGCATAATGCCCTTACAGAACGTGCTGAGGTGGCGGAAGTGCCGTCGCCGGTCGGCTCGAATGAGCAGGCGCGTCAGCTGGGCCATGGGCAGCAGCACCAGCAGCAGCAGCCACAGCGCCAGTGGCCAGTGCCCGCTCACCAGCAGCCGGCCCGTAGCGCCCAGCGTGAGCAGCGCCAGGCAGGCCAGAAAAAAGCCCGCCACCCACTTGGTGCGCGCCACGCCCCACACAAGCGGCACCGTGCGGCAGCCGTGCTGGGCATCGCCGCGCATGTCTTCCACATCTTTCACGATTTCGCGCACCATGGTAAGCAGGAACGCGGCCAGCGCGTAGGGCCACACCACGCTGTTGTTGTCGTGGCGCTGGAGCTGCAATTGCAGCTCGGGCAGCAGCACCAGCGCCGCCGTGAGGGTGGCAATGCTGAGGTTGCCCACCAGCGCCATGCGCTTGAAGCGGGCTGAGTAGCCCCATAGCAGCAGTGCCGCGCCCAGCGTGACGGCCCCCAGCACCGGGTGCAGCCAGCCGGCCACCAGCACGCCCACGCCGCTGAGCACCATGTGGGCCAGCATGGCCATGCGCCGGTTCACCACGCGGCCAATCACCAGCCGGTCGGGGCGGTTGATGGCATCAATTTTTACATCGTAATAGTCGTTGATGATGTAGCCCGCCGCCGCTATCAGCAGCGCCGCCCACACCAGAAGCCCGAAGCGCGGGGCCAGCAGCGACTGCCGCAGCGGCAGGCCGGGCAGCAGCAGGCCGGCCCGCACCAGCGCCAGGCACAGCAGCATAATCAGCAGGTTGGGCCAGCGCACCAGCGTGGGCAGGGCCGTGCGCAGCCCCCCGGTGGGGTGCGGCGGGGGCAGGGCGGGGGCAGGCGGCTTGGGGGGCAGCTGGTTCATCGGCAGAGCGCGGGGCGAAGTGCAAAGGTCGGCGAAAGTGGCGGGCTGTTGGTGGGCGGTGGGCGCGTGCCGGGCACAAAAAAGCCTCTCCGTGGCGGGAGAGGCTTCTGCGATGGCGCGGGGGCAGCCATCAGAGCGTTTTCAAGCTCAGATTTTGCGCACGTTCACGGCATTGATGCCTTTGCGGCCTTCCTGGGTCTCAAATTCTACCCGGTCGTTTTGTTGCACTGTGGTCCCGTTCAGGCCCGTTACGTGTACGAAAAAGTCTTCTTTCGTTTGGTCGTTGGTCACGAAGCCATAGCCTTTGGCCTCGTTAAAAAATTTGATGATGCCGGTTTTCATGCAAAAAACAAAAAGGAAAAGAAAAACCGCCCGGGTAAAGGCTGCGGAAAGGCCTGAAACGGCACCAATAATGCCATTCCAAACCCGCTTACGCGGGAAACCAACGCGGGGTTGGCCGGCCGGCGGCTCAGGCTCGTCCGTTATTGGTTATCGCGCCACTCGTACACCCACTTAGCCTGGATTTGCTCCAAGTGGCCCTCGGTGGCCTGCTCGCGGGTGCCGTCGAAGTTGTTCAGGCTCAGTATCCAATCAATCAAATCGGTGAAGCGGATGCGGTAGATTTTTGCTTCCGTGAAGTCGTCGCCGAACTTCTCGTAGAGGGCCATGGCAATATCCTCGTGGTCGGCCCAGTGCATGGGCGGCTCAAAGTGGTTCACGGATGAAATGTGAAGATGTGAATTAATGTGAAGATGTGAAAATGCTTGATTTAAGAAATAGTGCGCTGCTGAAAGCATTTTCACATTTCCATATCAATCATATTTTCACATTTAAAAACCTAGTGTCCCAGGAAGTGCTGGGGCGGAATGGTGACGACGAGCTGCATATCGGCCTCCACTACGCACTGGCAGGCCAGGCGGGAGTTGATGCGCGGGTTTTCGGCGCGGTCGATGAAGTCCTCTTCTTTATCGGAAATCTCGGGCAGGTCGTTGCCGCCGGAGTTGATGTAGACGTGGCAGGTGCTGCAGCCGCACACGCCGCCGCAGTTGTGCTGCAACTGAATGCCGTTGTTCAGGGCCACGTCGAGCACCGACTCGCCAGAGGCCGCCACGTGGGTCTGGGCCGGCTGGCCGTCGTTGAACTGGAAGGTGATGGTGGTGGCGGAAGCGGACAAAACGAGAAGCGAATAAGACGAATAATAGACGGCATTTGCCACTGCAAAGGTACTGCCTCCGGTCCCGGCATCAAAGCTGGGCCTGGATGCTGGCTGTGAGCTGCCCATAGAGCGCCTGCCAGGCCGGGTGGGCCGCCAGGGCGGCGTGGTGGGCGGCCAGCGTGGGCGCATCGTGCCGCACGGCCGGCCCGGTCTGCACGCCAAACGGTGAGTTGGCCAGGGCTTTCGCTACGGTTTCGCGCACCAGCGGGGCCAGCAGCTCGGCCGGCAGGGCGGCCTCGGCCAGCAGGGTATCGGCAATGCCCAACAGGTGGTTGGTGAAATTGTTGGCAAAAACGGCTGCCACGTGCAGCTTCAGGCGCTGGGCCGAGGCGAGCTGCCGCACGTGCCGGCTGAGGCTGCCGGCCAGCGCCAGCAGCGTGGCTTCGGCCCCGGCATCGGCCGCCTCAATGCACAGCGGCACCGTGGGCCAGTCGATGGCGCGGCCGGGACTGAAAGTCTGGAGCGGGTAGAACACGCCGCCCCGCACGGCCGGCTGCACTTCGAAAATCGCCAGGGGCAGGGCCCCAGCCAGGTGGGCCACCAGCGCCCCGGCGGGCCAGGTGGTGCCGGCCAGCAGCGGGGCCACGGCAGTATCGGGCACGGCCAGCAGGTACACGTCGGCGGGGGGCAGGGGCGCGGCCAGGGTGGCCAGGGCGGGCGTGCCGGGCAGCGTGGCCGCCAGGGCTTCGGCGGCCGTGGCCGTGCGGCTCCACACGAAGGCCAGCCGGTGGCCGGCGGCCACCAGAGCCGGAGCCAGCTGGCTGGCCACACGGCCCGCGCCAAACAGGCCAATTTGCAGGGAATCAGGATGATTAACTATCATTAATTAATGATATAATATAAAATTTATAAAATAGGATAAACGATTGACTGCGTTATTGCTGCCAGTGCAATGGTTGAGGTCGCTGCAAAAAGGCGCGGGTTCACTGATTTGTGCCCAAAGTTTAGCAACTTGTATCCCCAAAGCTACCGGCTAACCTGTAAGTTAACTGGCACAGCGGCTGGTTACACTCATTCGCTCAACCCCATAATTCTCTCTATTCACCCATTTTACACCCTCTTTTCAATGAACCACCACTACAATCGTTCGGGGCCAAATGCGCGTTTGCGGCATGTTGCCCTGGCCGCGCTGCTGGCCACGGGTACCGCCGTGGGCGCGCAGGCGCAAACAACCCTTAACTACCCGGTTGCCAACACCCAGAACCTGGCCGGCACTTACTCCGACCTGGGCACGACCGGCACGGTCATCAGCACTTCGAGCACCGACGACGCCAACTCGGCCGAGCAGCTTATCGGGTTCAACTTCGCCTACAACGGCGCAACGATGGATCGCTTCATTCTGAACACCAACGGCTTCCTGAAGCTAGGCGCGGCGGCTGGTATGACGGCTCCTACCGTAGCCCTCTACACGGCCTATGCTGAGTTTAACAGCGGTGGCACGCTGCTGGGCACCGGTGCCGACGATATCAACCTAGTGTCGCCCTTCAACTACGACCTGCTGAGCGGCACCAGCACCGCTGAGTACCGCATGGTTACCACCGGCACCACCCCCAACCGGGTGTGCACCATTCAGTGGAAAAACGTGGCCGATAAAGCCCAGCTTTCCCAGGCCGGCGGCCCCAGCATCGCGAACCAGTACGCCAACATGGCGTTCCAGGTGAAGCTGTACGAAGTCAACGGAACCATTGACTTTGTGTACGCGGCACCAACTGCGGCGGCGGCGGCCAACAACAACTTCAAATATGCCCAGACGGGCCTAAAAGGCGCCGGCAACGGGGCTACTCAGATTGTACGGGTTACTAAGGGTTCGATATCGCCGTGGGGTGATGCGGCCGTGACCTTTGCCAGCGGCCCCGTAACGGCCGGTGCTACCGGCGCGTTCAACTTCCGCCAGTCGGTGCCGCCGGACAATGGCCGCACCTACCGCTTTGTGCCCACCGTGCCCAACGATGCCGGCATTTCGCAGCTCTACACCATCAACCAGCTGGCGGTGCCCGGTGCGGCTCCGCACGCGGTGAAAGCCCTGGTGAGCAACAACGGCACCAACTCCCTGACCAACCTGGTGGTGACCCTGAACGTGACCGGGGCCAACACCTTCACCAATACCCAGACCATTGCGGCGCTGGCCGTGGGCGCCAGCGCTACGGTAACGTTTGCCGCCTACACGTCGGCCAACCAAGGCACCAACACTGTTACGGTTTCGGTACCGAACGACGACAATACCCAGAATAACTCCAAGGCTGAAACCCAAGTGGTGAACACCACTACCTTCTCCTACGTTTCGCCGGGCGTGGGGGCTTCCAGCGCCGTGGGTTATCCCTCGGGCAGTGAGCTGGGCTTCGGAGCCAAGTATTCGCTGAGTACGGCCCGTTCGGTAACGGCTGTGCGGGCATTTGTGTACGATGCCCCTTCTAGCCCACCTACCCAAAAAACGACCGTGGGTGAAACTCTCTACGGCATCGTGCTCGATGGGACGGGTACCGTACTGGGCCGCTCAGCCAATTTTGTAGTGACGGCTGCCGATATCAACGCCATGCACACCTTCACCCTGACTTCACCGGTAACGGTGCCGGCCGGTGACTTTATTGTGGGCATGGTGCAGGTATCGCCGGCCAGCAACGGCACGGCTTCGTTCTTCCCCATGGGGGTGCAGAGCGAGTCGCCCACCCGCCCGGGTACCTTCTACCGCTTCTCGCCCGCCGGAGGAACTCCGACGGATGCTGCCGCCGGTACCAGCCGCTACCTGGTGGAAGCCGTGACGGCTGCCCCGGCCAACAACGACGTGGCCGTGAATGAGATTCAGGGCTACGGCTCGGTGGCCGTACCGGCCGGTAACCCCTTCAGCCTGCGTGCCGTGGTGCGCAACGCCGGGGCCGCCGCCATCACCGCCCCCACCGTGGTTACGCTGAACATCACCGGAGCCAATACCCTGACCCTGACCCAGACGGTGACCTCGCTGGCTGTGGGCGCAACCAACGTAGTGAGCTTCGCCAACATCAGCCTGGCTAACGCCGGTGCCAACACCGTGACCGTGACCGTGCCCAACGATGACGTGAACGGCAACAACTCGGTGGCGCAGGTCATGACCACGAGCCCCACCAAATTCTCGTTCATCGCCCCCGGCGTAGCGCCCTCCGGTGCTTTCGGGGTACCGGTAACTACTGCGGCCCGCACCATTGCCTTCTGCGCCAAGCTCACCGTGAATGCCACGCGCGATATCTCGGCCGTGCGCGCCTTTATCTACAACGACCCCAACCTGCTCACCAGCAATACTGCCGTGTTTGGCGTAGTGGTGAACGCTACCACCGGGGCTGTAATTGGCCGCTCGGCCGACTACACCCTCACTGCCGCCGACCTGGGCCAGCTGCACACCTTCAACCTGACGGCCAACGTCCCGGCCGGCGATTTCCTCGTGGGCATTGCCCAGGTAACGCCCGCCAACAGCACCGCCGTGTTCCCGGTGGCTGTGCAGGACGAAACGCCTGCCCGTCCGGCTACCTTCTACACCATCAACATCACGACCACCACGGCCACGGCCCCGGTCGATGCCGCCAGCAACAACTCGCGCTACATGATTGAAGCCGAAACGGCTACTCCTAACACCTGCCCCACGCCTACGGCCCTGGCCATCACGGGCAGCACGGCTACCTCGGCTTCGTTCTCGTTCACGGCTGCAGCCGGTGCTACGGGCTACCAGATTGTGTACGGCGCGCAAGGCTTCACGCCCGGTGGTGCCGGCAGCACTACCTCGGCCACCTTCACCGGTACCACCTACACGCTGACTGGCCTGTCGGCCAGCACGACCTACGATTTCTACATCCAGACCATTTGCAGCGCCACGTCGCTGAGCGGCCTGGGTGGCCCGGTACGGGTGACCACGGCCTGCACGCCGCCCACCATCGCTGCCTTCCCCTACGCTCAGAACTTCGACGTGGTGGCTGCCAACCAGGCATTGCCCTGTGGCATTACGGTAACCGATGTGAACAACGACGGCTTCACCTGGCGTGCCACCAGCACCGTGGTAGACCCCGCCGCCACCAACGTGGCCCGCTCGGCTCCCAATGCCATGGTGTACTCCTACAACAACCAGGGCCCGACCCCCACGGTAGCGGCCAACGACTGGTTCTTCACCCCGGCCCTGAGCCTGGTGACCACGCAGCGCTACCGCGTGTCGTTCTACTACCGTGTGGCCACCGGTGGCTACACCGAAGGCCTGGAAGTGAAGTACGGCACCGCCGCCACGCCCGCAGGCCAGACCAACCTCCTCTACACCAACACGGCCATGACCAGCGCTGCGTACTTGCTGGCCAGCAACGCCACCACCCCGGCTGTGCTCGACATCACGCCCGCCACGGCGGCCAGCTACTACGTGGGCTTCCACGCCATCAGCCTGGCCAACCAGGGCTTCCTGGCCGTGGATGACTTCTCCATCACGGCCGGCCCGCTGGCTACTTCGGAGGCGCTGAAGCGCGCCGTGAGCGTGTTCCCGAACCCTTCGAACACGGGCGTGTTTAACCTCGAAATCCACGGGGCCAACGCCCGGCAGGCCATGAGCGTGGAAGTAATCAACATGCTTGGTCAGCGCGTGTACACGGGCTCGGCCAAGGACAATTTCAGCAACAGCGTGAACCTGTCGTCGCTTGCTTCGGGCATCTACTCCCTCAAAGTGCGCAACGGCGAGGAGTACACCCAGCAGCAGATTTCGATTGTGAAGTAAGCTTCGGCTTCGCTGCACTTCGGCAAAAGGGCCGCCCATTGGGCGGCCCTTTTTTTGTGTCTGCGTCAGGAAAGGCAGGCCGGGTTTGGAAACCTGATTCTTACCTCTGGAAAATAAGATTACATGCCTGATATGCTCGTCACGAATGAGATTGCGAAACAGCGGTAGGGTGCGGGGCCCGCCCCCGCCCGGCGTTGAACGAAGCAGTTGTAGCCGTTCAACGCCGGGCGGGGGCAGGCTCCGTACCCTACTTCGCTTTTCGCAATCCATTTCGTGACCATTATAATTCGATTATCTGCGGTAGCAGCAAGAGTACCAATGAATGGGATGCTAGAAACAAGAAAGCCATTCCTGCGCGCAGGAATGGCTTTCTTGTTTCTGATTGGGAGGTTTACCCCACTGGCTGGGGCCGCACGGCCCGCCCGCTGGACTCGGCCGGCGCTTCGGCTTCGGCCGATGTATCGGCCAGCACGCCTTTGCCGCCGCGCTGCCGCACGCTCAGCCCAAAGCCGATGGCCATGAGCAGCGTACCGCTCCAGAGCAGGTTGATGAAGGGTTTTTCCATCGCCTTCAGAATCACGTAGTCTTTTTGGGTGGTGCTCACGCCGAAGGTGAACTTGCCTTTGGCCGGGTCTACGGCGTTGAAGGTGATGCGGACGCCGAGGTCTTCGGCCTCGTCGGGCAGGCTGCCCACCATGCGGTTGCGCACCACAAACACGGGGTGAACGTGGTACTGGCGCTTTTCGCCGTACACAATCATGTCGGCCTGCAGGGCGAGGTCGCCTTTTTGCAGGTTGAGGCCGGCGGTTTCGTGCGCTGCCTCCACGGCCCGGAATACGGCAAAGTAGTCGTTGAGGAAAATGGTATCGCCCACGCTCAGTACCGATTCCTTGGCCTCGCTCCAGGGCTTCTCCTTGCGGGGGTCGAGCACCGAGCTGATGTGCGTGTAGATGTCGTGGCCCCAGAATTTCTTAATGGCAGGCGAGGCCAGCAGGCCGCCCATTTCCTCATTCACCTGCGCCCGGGGGTAGAGCGTGAACTGCTCGCCCGACTTCTGGTCCTTGTAATTGATGCGGTAATAGGTGTTTTCGGGCAGGATTTCAACCGTATCGCCGGTGGCGTAGTAGGTCTTGCCATCAACGGCAATGGGCGTGCGGGCCACGGCCTTGTAGTCGTCGTCGGTGCGGTACAGGAACTGCTTGTCAACGTAGCCGGGCACGCCGGGCACCTCAAAAAACTGGCCCGTGTAGGTGAGTTGGTAGCCGTGCATAGGCGCGGTTTCGTTGCGCCACAGCAGCACGTTGTCGCGGTTCAGGTCTTCGGTAAACTCCCGCGAATACAGCAGCCCCGACACGTTGCGCGAAATGATACTGGAGTAGCCCGACGACGCCAGAATGCCCAGCAGCATCAGCGCGATGCCCAGGTGGGCCACCGCGCCCCCCGACAGGCGCACGCCCCGCCGCAATAAGGTGAAGATGGTACTAAAGTTGGCCAGCACGCCAAACAGGCCCGCCAGCGTGAGCACCACGTAGGCCGGCGAGATGGTGAGCTCGTTGTAGCGCACCAGCAGCACCACCAGCGCCGTGCCCAGCAGGGCCAGTAGTGTGGGCGCGGTGAGGGAGTTGATAAGAGTTTCTTTGGTATTGCGCTGCCACCACATCACCTGCGCGATGCCCGAAAGCAGGGCCACGCCCACACCCATCCAAAGCTGCAGCTTGGAGTAGTGGGCAATCTGGTCGGCCGGCAGCGCCACGTTGGTCTTGATTCCAATCAGGCCCATAAACGAATTGTAGACCGGAATACTAGTCGTGAACAGCACCTGGAACGCGCCCAGGCACAGTACCGTGGCCCCCACAAATACCCACAGCTCGGGGTTGTAGGCGTTCAGCTCTTTGGCTGAAATCGGAATCTCTTTCCAGCGCCAAATCAGCAGGGCCACGGCCAGCACCGTGAAGAAAGCCAGGTAGAGGAACAGCTGGCCCGACAGGCCCAAATCGGTGAACGAGTGCACCGAGGCATTGCCCAGCACGCCGCTGCGGGTGAGGAAGGTGGCGTAGAGAATGAGGATGAACGTAGCCACCACCAGCGCAAACGCGGTGCGCAGGCCGGTGCGGCGCTTCTGCCACAGCACCATGCCGTGCAGCGAGGCCACCAGTACCAGCCAAGGGATATACACGGCGTTTTCGACCGGGTCCCAGTTCCAGTAGCCGCCGAAGTTCAGCGTTTCGTAGGCCCAGTAAGCGCCCATTACCACGCCCACGCCCAGCACGCCGCCGCCGATGAGCGTCCAGGGCAAAGCGGGTTTCACCCAGGCCGTGAGCTCCTTTTTCCAGAGCGCGGCGATGGCGAAGGCAAACGGTACCAGTGTGAGCGCAAAGCCCAGGAACAGCGTGGGCGGGTGAATCACCATCCAATAGTTTTGCAGCAGAGCATTCAGGCCGGTGCCGTCCTTGGGCACGAAGTTGGGGTTCATCTTCCACACCGGCAGGTCCGTCAGGAACTCGCGTAGCAGGATAAACGGCGACGAGCCAATCTTCACCCCGCCGAGCACCACGCCCACAATCATGCTCACGAGAAACACCTGCACGCCGCTGAACACGGCCATTACGGGTGCTTCCCACTTCTTATTGTAGCGCATGATAAACAGGCCGATAACCACATGCCAGAAAATCCAGAGCAGGAATGAGCCCTCCTGGCCTTCCCAGAAACAGGAAATCATGTACTGCACCGGCAGGTGGTTCGAGCTGTGACTCCAGGCGTAATAGTATTCGTAGCGGTGCGCGTGAATGATGTTGAACAAGCACACAATCACGGAGATAATGGCTATGGCGTGCACGAAAAACGCGCCGCGCCCCAGCCGCAGCCAGCTGGCGTCTTCCTCGCCCAGCGCCCGGCCCCGCGAGGCCTGGAAATAGCTATACGCCGCCACCAGCGCCGCCGCGAAGGCCAGAATGACGCTGAGGTGGCCGATTTGTCCTACTAATAAGTTCATAAGCAACAAGTAAAATCAGGCGGTTACCGCTGGTACGGGCGCGCAGGGACGCACCACTTCGTAGCGGTTAAGAATTCTCGGATGGAACGACTCGGGCAGGGTAGCCCAGTCGTGCGTATCCACAAAAATCGGGAGGTTGCTCTCGGTCAGCGCTTCGCGGAACCCGGCGAGCAGGCGGCCCGGCAGCGGGGTCAGGTCGGGGGTGCGCAGCACCAAATCCAAGTCGCTGCCCTCGTGGTGGTTGCCGTTTACGCGGCTGCCGTAGGCCCACACGGCAACTTCGGCGGGCAGGTGCCGGGCGATGAGGTCGTGTACTAAGGCGAGGTCTTTGGGGCGCAGATGCAGCATGGGTCAGGCTTGTTGGCGCAGGGTGGCGAGCACCGCGTGGGTATCGCTGATGAAGGTGGGCAGGGAACTCACGATTTTCTCGGCAAACTGCATCCCGTATTCGTGGGCTGAAGTGTTGCGATTGTCGCGGTGCAGCAGCCAGCGGTCCACTTCATCGAGGCTAAGCAGGCCATGCTGGACCGCCAGCCGCAGAATATGCTTGAACGGTACTTCATTCAGCTCACGGGTCGAGGTCACGTATTCACGCAGCACCTTGCGCAGCAGCCTCACTATAATTTCGAGTATCAATTCAAACTCCTTCACGCAGGCCGCCCGAAAAAGGTCATGGTCGTCGTTGGTCGGACTGGTCACGACCAGCCGGGCATGCGCGCGTTCCAGCGTAGCCAGGCAGCGTTCCAGAGCGGTTAGGTCGAGCGTGTCCATGAAGCAGAATGCAGGAAAAAGGCAATGGTGAAAATTTCGGGGCCACCCAAGCAATGGCAAATTTACGGCCGCGCCGCTGGAGCCGGGAGACTCAATAACAATCGGTCGGTGAAAAAGTCGCGGGCCCAGGCATTTGAAACGGGTCTAACTAAAAACCAGGCAGTGTGGGCAACGAATTTTCGTTGCCCACACTGCCTGGTTTCCGGTCAGGGGCTGTCAATGCTTAGTTGATCGAAGCTGTCGCGCCCTTCAAATCCTTCTTCACGTACTTACTGGGGCATTTCAGCAGAATCTGGTCGGCCATGAACACGTCGCCCTTCATGCAGCCAGTGATAACGACCTGCTCGGAAGCGTCGAAATCCTGGGGCTTGGGGTTGTTGTACACCACGCGCTGGGCCAGGTGTGTGGTGTCGACTAGCGTGAAAGCGAAGTAGTTAGGGTCTGATACCGGGTCATACTCCAGGCCCATGGGCTTCTTCTGGGAATCGCGGGGCAGCTTGCCTACTACGTGCACTTTGGTGGTGTTGCCCTCGGCGGCCCGGGTGCGGGCCTCGCCAAAGCCCACGTACACGCTGGCATCGGCCGTGGTGCTGAGAATGATGGCGGCGGCTACCGCGATAATGGCAACAATGAACAGATGCGTCTTCTTCATATACCACGGATTAGCACGGATTTAAGCGGATTTCACGGATTTCGTGGATGGCGCTGGCTCCGGGCGGTTTTTTAATGGGGACAATTGCGAGGTGATAACAAGTCTGGGGGGACTTGGGTGCCCGGGTAAGCCGCTAGGACTTCATTTCTTTTTCGAGGCGGCTCACTTTGCGGTCGAGCGAAATGAGGTAGGCCAACAGGCCCGCCACGATGATGGCCACCACGGCCACCACCACGTATATTTTGCCGCTGGCGCGCAGGTCATCGGCCATGGTGGGGGCCACCTCGGCCGTTTGGGCAAAAGCCAGCGAAGTGAGTAGCAACAGCGGCAGCAGCAGTTGGCAAACGCGCCCCAGTGGGCGCAGGACAAGCTTATTGTTCATCGTGTTTCAGTTTCAGGAAAACGTAGCGGCTGCTCACCTGGGCCACCCAAAAGGCAAACAAAATCCAGCCGATAACGGCCGGGTAAAACACCTTGCGCATGGTGTTGTCGAGGTCGTATTGGTTGAAGCCCGGGTTGCCGGTCTGGCCCGGGTGCAGCGAGGGGCCGCTGAGGCGGGGCAGTACAAACAGCAGCGGAATGACCGCCGCAAACGCAAAAATGTTGTAGATAGCCGAAACCCGCGCCCGCTGCTGCTCGTCCTGAAACGAACCGCGCAGCACCAGGTAGGCCCCGTAGATGAGCATGGCCACGGCCGCGCCGTTCAGGCGGGGGTCGGGCGTCCACCACGCGCCCCAGGTGAAGCGGGCCCACAGGCTGCCGGTGGCCAGGCCCAGCAGGCCCAGCACGATGCCGGTTTTGGCCGACTCATGGGCGAGTACATCGAGCCGGGCCGAAGGCTCGCGCAGGTACCGGATGGAATACCACACCGATACGAGTAATACCATAATCATGGCAAACCACATCGGTACGTGGAAGAACAGGTTGCGGATGCTCTCGTTCACAATGGGCAGGGCTGGCACCGGGGCCAGAAAGCCGGCCACCGTCGCGCCCACAATCAGCAGCACGGCCAGGCCTTTCCAGAGTGCGCCGCCGCCACGCTGCTCCACCAGGCGCTGCCCGCCCCACACGCCGCCCACCGTCATCACGAGGCCCGACACACTGCCAATAATTGCCGCTGTAGTCATAGGTAATTAATTAAAAATCAACCGCGCCACAAAAAAGGAAACAGCAGATACGAAGTTGCGCCCACTATCATGTTCAGGGCCAGCAGCGTGAGTAGCGACTGGTGGCTCAGGCCCCGGTCCAGCCCATCGAGCGCATTCTTGCTCACCTTGATGAGCAGCAGCAGCATGGGCACCATCAGCGGGAAGCCTAGGATGGCCATGAGCGTGGCCCCATTGCCGCCCGCCTTGGCCGCAATGCCCGACACCAGCGTGAGCGTAGTGGCAAAGCCCACGGCCCCCAGCAGCAAGTTGGCCACAAACAGCGGCGCATCCTGAATGGGATTGCCCAGAAACACCGTGTAAAGGAAGAGTCCCAACAATGCCACCGCCATTAGCAACAGGGTATTATACAGCATCTTGGCCAGAATCACGGCCTGGGGCCGCACCAGCGTGTAGTAGTACAGCCGCTGGCCCGGGCTTTCCTGCATGAATCCTTTGGCTACCGCGTTCAGGGCCGCAAAGAGCAGAATGACCCACAGCAGCGCGTTCCAGGCCGGCGGGGGCGGGGTGCCGCCGCGCAGGCTGAAGCTCAGAAAGCATACGAATACCGTGCTGCCCACGTACAGCAGCAACCCGCCCAGCGCCGCCCGCTGCCGCCATTCGAGGCGGAAGTCTTTGGCTAACAAGGTGGAGATTTCGCGGAGCAGCACTGGCAGGGGTTCAGTTTCGGGCTGTAAAGATAGACCACAGATTGAACGGATTTTAACGAATTGAACGGATTGCCTGTGGTCCAGCCCGTTGGTATTGTCCGGGTAGAACCACAAATAATCCGTTCAGTTCGTTGAAATCCGCAGAATCTGTGGTTAAAAGTCGTAGCCCAGCGTGAAGTAGAATTTCGGGCCGTGCGTCACGTAGTCCTTCTGGCCCCAGGCCACATCAACTTTGCCATAAAAGCCCAGTAGCGTGGTGCGGGCACCCACCCCGTAGCCGATGAGTAACGGGTTGCTGAAATTGGTGACCGTGGCCCCAAAATACTGGTTATACTGCTTGATTACGGTATTGGCCGAGTTGTCGGTGCCAAAGGGGTTGGTGCCCGAATAAGCCGTGCCGGCATCGGTAAAACCTACCAGCTGCAGGTTGCGGAAGAAGCCCGAATAGATGGGCCGGTGCGCGAAATACTGCACAATTGGTATGCGCAGCTCGCTGTTGAACAGCACATAGCGCGGGCCGCTACGGGCGCTGTAGTCGAAGCCGCGCAGGTTGGTTACAAACTCCTGGTTGAACACTTGGTCGGGGGCAGTGTAGCCGTTCAGGAAGCGGGCATCGGTGTAGCCGGCGTTCAGCCAGTCGTCCATGCCGCCGATGCGGAATACCTGGGGCCGGGGACCAAAAAACTGCCCGTAGCTGGCCCGGTTGGCCCACACAATGGAGCGGCTGATTTTCTGGTAGTGGCGCAAATCGACAACGAACTTGCCGAAGCTCAGGCCTTTATCGCTCAGGTTGCTTAGGTTCAACACGCTGGCCTTCAGACGGGTGCCGCTCACCATGTTCACACCGGTATTGATGCTGTTATCGAATACCAACTCGCCGTTGTAGCCCAGGTAGTTATAGCTCTGGTCGGTTTCCGTGGATACGTCGCCCAGTCGGGTACGCGAGATACTCACGAAGCGGGGCCCGCCGCGCACGCTCAGGTTGTGGGTGAGCGGGTAGGCAATGGTGGGGGCTATTTCGTGGCGGCCGTAGCGGTAGCGGCCATCATCGAGGTCGAAGAAATAGGCTTGTTTCTGGTAGGCAATGCCCCAGTCGTAGCGCTTGGTCAGGTTGGTGTAGGATGCCCGGATATTGCTGGTGCGCAGGTCGAACAAGCCGAACAGGCTGGCGTCGATGCGCTGATTTTCGAGCACATCGGTCAGGGCCGCTCTAAACTGGAGGCCGAGGCCCAGCAGCGGGTCCATGTACAGCGAAGTCGACACGTTATCGGCCATGAAGCGCGTATCGTAGCGGAAGGGGCCCGTGATGGCCGGGGCGTCCGCCTGCGCTTTAGCCGTGGCCGCCGCTGCCGTAGCGGCGGCGGTAGGCGTGAGGCGGCGGCGCTTAGCTGCCGCTGCCTGCACGGGCTCGTCTTCCTCAAACTGATAGTCGCTGGTGTTCACCGCTTCGGTGGCCTTGCGGCGCTCGGGGCGGGTGGCGGGTTGGGTATCCGTCGAGTCGCCTGGTTGCGCTGCGGGGGCCGCCACCCGCGCAACTGCGGGCGCGGCGGGCTTGGGTACCGCCGCACGCGGGGCCGCCGACCGTTCTTCCAGCGTTTGCTGGCGGGCGGTTTTGGTGAGGGGCAGCGAGGCCGGCAGCGGGAACTCGGGGTACACGTACAGGATGTCGTGGGACTGCGCCGGGGCCACAAACACCAGCGCCGAAGTAAGTGGGCTGTAATCGAAGTCCTGGGTGTTGGGCAGCCAGTTGGTCAGCAGCGCGTGCTGCTTGCTTTTCAGCGAATACCGGTACAGGGCGCGCACGCCGCTTTCCTCGCCGAGGTACAGAATTTCATCGTCGGAGATGGCGCGGGGGCGGGTTTCGTTCGAAATCGTGCTCACCAGCGTTTCCACCGGCACGGGGCGGCCATCGAGGTGGTACTGGAACAAGTCATAGTTGTTCACCACGTTCTGGAACGTAGCCGGCCGGGCACGGCCCAGCGAATCGAGGTAGCGGTTGGAGCTGAACACCAGCGCCTGCCCGCTGGGCAGAAACACCGGCTGCACGTCGTCGAACAAGTCGTCGGTGAGTTGCTCCACCTTCCGGCTACCGGCGCGCAGCAGGTAGATATCGTTCTGCCCATTGCGCACGGCGCTAAATGCCAGTGCCTTGCCATCGGGCGAATAGCTCATGCTCAATATCTGGTCATAAGCCGCGAATAGGGAAGCCGGCCGCGAAAACCGGATGGCCTCGCGCACCCGGCGCACCAGGCCCCGGCCGTCGGCGTCGCGCAGGTGCAGGGCCATTTCGCCCCGGCTCATTTCGGCCACCGCTACCTGGGAGTTGCCGCGCCAGGCCAGCACTGGCAGGCGGGTTTCCACCTGCTGGTCTGGGGTGTGGTAGCCGCCACGGCTCAGGGTGCGGCGGTGGCGGCCATCGCGGTCCACCACCATCACGCGGTAGCGGCCGCCTTCGTTCTGGGCGTAAGCTATTTGCTGGCCGTTGGGGCTCACAATGGGCTGCGAGAACACATCGGAATGGCGGTTGCGGCCGCTCTGCCGGAATTTCTTGTCGGGCTCGACCAGCGTGGCCACGGGCTGGCCGTTGAGCTCGCGGTAATACGTGAGCCAGTCTTTCAGAAATACCTTAAACGGCACGTTGAGCGACGAGCTGATGCCCACTTCCACATCGCGGGTAATACGTGTGAGGTTCAGGATGTTTTGAATGGTGGTGTAACCGTAGCGCTCGGCCACGTAGTTCCAGATGCTCTGGCCGGCCAGCTTGGAGTTGCGCAGGAAAAACGGGGCCGTGCGGTTGCCGGTGGGGTACTGCTTGGTCATGTCGCGCATGTAGCCGTCCATGTCCACGCTCCAGCCTTCGGCGGCGTAGGCCGAAGCCCCGCCGATAAACCAGTCGGGCAGCTGCAGCAGGTAGCTGCTTTGCAGCACTTCCTTCAGCGAGCCGCCGTACATCATATCATTGAGCAACACCTCCGTAATCTGGGTGCTGAGCTGGCGCTTGAACTCGGTTTCTTCGCCGGTGAAGGCAATCTGCACCTTGCTCATGCGGGCCAGCGGGGTTTCGCCGCCGTTTATCTGCTGCTGCGTGGCGGTGAGGCCAATGTTGCTCTGGCGCAAATCACCCACCGAATTATAAAACAGCAGCGTCGATTTTGAGTACGGATAATAGCCGATGAGCGCCGTAATGCGTTGAAGCTCCTTCTCGGCATACTCGGCGGCGCGGCGGGCGCTGGCCTGGCCGCCGTCGTAGTACATCACATTGAAATTCTGCGTGCTAAGCTGCTGCCAATGAAAATTTTTGTATTGCACGCGCACCCGGCCGAAGGGCTCCTGCGCCGTTTGGGCGCGGGCCGTGGGTGGGCAAAGCATCGGCAGCAGCAGCGCCAGGACCCCCAGCGTACGCTTCGTAGTAGTGGATAGTGGAATGGTCATAATGGGGGCCAACGAGCAAAAACAAAAATTAATCCGCCGAAACGCTAAAAAATTTGTGGTCTGCACCGCCGCCCCGGGCAGTCCCGAACTGGCGGCGCAGGCTACAATAAAAGCAGTTAACGGAAAATTGTTATCCAGCCGCATATCGGCCGGGCAAACAGGGCGCCACCGCTTCAATATAAGCCGGGGATAATAGGATTTCAAGTTACGCCAACGGGCTGCAAGGCGTTGTATCGCTGCAAGCTGGCATCGGGCCAAAGTTCGGTCTGGTGAAGGAGCGAATCGGCCAGCATTACTGCCAGCCGTGGGGCCAGCATCACACCTTTGGACCCGTAGCCGCCGCAAAAGCTTAACGCCGGCACGGTGGGGTGGGGGCCCATTAGCGGCCGGCGGTCGCGCACGGCGGGCCGCACCCCGGCTTGCTGCCCCGTCACGGCAAACGGCAGGTCGGTTACCATGGTGAGTCGGGCGGCCAGCTCCTCGCGGCCCACGGCCGTGGGGCCATCGGCAAACGGCGGCCAGCGGTAGGTGGCACCCACCCGAAACCGCCCCGCGCCCACCGGCACCACGTAGGCCCCCCGGTTGAGCACCTGGTCCGAACTAAGGTCCGCGCAGTCCACATCCAGCACCTCGCCCTGGTTGGGCGTGAGGGGCAGCCAGCTGAAGTACGGGTTGCGCACCGCCGCCGCGCCTTCGCAGCAGATGACGTGGCGGGCCCGCACCTGCCCGGCATACTCGGCTCCACCGGGCTCGAAAACCAGTCTGGTCCAGTCAAACGTTTCGCGGCGCAGCCAGCCGTCGCGGGTGCCTTCGGCGGCCATGCTCGCCAGTAGCTCGCGCACGGCTACGTGGCCGCCGTGCCGCAGCCAGGCCCCGCCAAAGGGCGCGTGCACGCCGGCCAGGCCGGGGTCGGTGGTGGTGAGGGCGGCCACGAAGTCGCCCCACGGATTGTCGGCGCTGCGGGCCAGCATGGCGTTTTGCTCTTCTACAGAGGCAAAGATTTTAAAAATGGGCGCTTCGCTGAAAAACGACTGCTGGTAGCGCTGCTCCAGCTCGCGGTAAAAAGCAGCCGCGAAGGGCAGCAGCTCGGCCGCCCGCCAGGTGAGGGCGAAGCGCTTGCCGGCCACGGGGTTCATCAGGCCCGCCGCTACGTTGGAGGCCGAGTTTTCCTGGCCGGGGTCGTACACCAGCACCCGGTGGCCCCGCTCGCGCAATACATAAGCCAGCGTGGCGCCCGCAATGCCGTGGCCCACTATCAGAAAATCACAGTCCGTCATGGCCGGCAAGGTAAGAAAGAAGAAATGTTGAATGTTGAGGGCTGCGTTTTAAATGTGCGACCAGGCTCCTTGAATAGAAAGCCGCCGCCCCGATTTCTATTCAAAACTCAACCCTCAACATTCAACATTTCTTTTCTGCCGTACCTTTCCGCATTGCTCAGAACCTCTATTTTGCCATGACAGTCGCTGGTTTTACCTTCAACGCTTTTTCCGAAAATACCTACCTGCTCATCGACGAGGCCACCCGGCAGTGCGCCATCGTGGACCCCGGCTGCTACACGCCCGCCGAGCAGCAGGCCCTGCGCGAGTACGTGGAGCACAATGCTTTACAGGTAGTAATGCTGCTGAATACCCACGCCCACATCGACCATGTGCTGGGCAATCAGTTTGTGCTGAGCACCTGGCCCGGCACGCCGTTTCTGCTGCACAGCCTCGATTTGCCCACGTTACGCGCCGTGCCCACCTACGCCGCCAATTACGGCTTTCCGCAGTACCAGCCGGCCGAGCCCACCGGCGAGCTGGTAGCCGGCCAGCCCGTGCACATCGGCGAAACGGAGCTGGAAGTGCGCTTCACGCCGGGCCACGCGCCAGGCCACGTCGTATTCTACCACGCGCCCACGGCCACCGTTATTGGCGGCGACGTATTGTTTCAGCGCAGCATCGGCCGCACCGATTTGCCCGGCGGCGACCACGCCACGCTGCTCCACAGCATCGAAACCGAGCTGATGACCCTGCCCGATGCCACCACCGTGCACCCCGGCCACGGCCCCGCCACCACCATCGGCGAGGAGCGGCGCGGCAACCCGTTTCTCATTTAACAATTAGCATTTATCATTTAACAGCCATTAGCGGGCACCAATGGTGCTGCCAGGGGAAGGCTGAAGAAGATAGACGAATTCGTTAAAGTGTTATGCTACTTGATACTCTACCCTACTATTTTTCTAGTGAATTGATATCGAGTAATTTGCCAGCAAAACCAGCGCAATACTGTTTCCACCATTCGGGCGAGCTTCTCAGCCGCCCCGGTACCGGGGCGGCTGAGCTGGCGCAGGATATTTAAGCCGTGTCGGCTAAGGCTCATGGCTCGGTAGCCGTGGTTTTTGCGGCCGATGGGCTGGCTTTTCCGGTCGGCTACCGTGCCCACGCCCAGGCAAAAGGCGTACGCCAGACTGACCAGGGCCACGAGCTTGCGCAACTTCAGGTGGCAGCGCAAGTGACTGGCCTCCAGGTTGAAGCCCCGACCTTTGAGGTTCTGAAAGCACTGCTCGATGGTCCAGCGCTTGGCGTAGAGCTGCCCCATGTACGGCAGGCCCACGTTGCCAAAAAGAAAGAGGAAATCCCCGTCCGTCAAGGCCTTGACCCAGACCTGTCCCCAGACCCCGTCGACCTGGCACTGGGCGAAGCGCCGGGTCTGTCCGACGGCCAGGCCCAGGTCCGTAATGGCTTGCCGGCGGCCACTCGGGTGAGTGAGCAGGTGGTGCCGGGGTAGACGCATAACAAAAGGCAGTCCGTTGTCCTTGAGCCATTTGAACCAGGCATGGCCCACGAATTCGCGGTCGCCCAGCACCAGGCCAATCCGGTCTTTGCCCAGCACCTGGACGCAGACCCGGAGCAGGGCGATGCGGTCAGCCGCGTTGGAATTGCCGCTGCGGTTGTCGAGCAGTTCCCAGTAGAGGGGCACGTGAAACGCGCCCTGACCCACGGTCACGAGCAGGATATTGACCTGGCACTGGCCGAAATCCCACTCCGTGCGGTCCAGGCACAGGCGCAGCTTGCCCTGGGCCGGCAGCAGGCCCAGCACTAACTGCGCCAGCACCAGATAGTTCAGGTCCGTTTCGCGGAAAAAATCCTGAATCCGGGTTTCGTTCGAGGCCAACTTGACGGCATCGTTCAAGTGCTGGGCCACCTCGCAGAATTGGACGTTGCGGCTTTTTATCAGCGCGATAATGAACTGGCTCACAAACTTTTGGCGAGCCAGGTTGCGCACCACCGGCAGGTGTTGTAAAACGGTCGTAATTTTGGCGATGAGGCGTTGCTTCATGGGGCGGAACGAGTTGAGCGTGTAGGAACCTCAAAGGTCGGGCCGCCCCGTTTTTTTGCCTTGCCTGACTTTTAGTAGGGTAGAGTAGCTACTTGATACCTGTTAAATGAAAAGACACCTGCCCAACGCCGTTACCTGCCTCAATCTATTATGTGGCTGCCTGGCGCTGACCAATATTTTTGCCGGCCGGCTGGAAATCGGGGCCTGGTTTGTGGCTGCCGCCGCCGCCGCCGACTTTGCCGACGGCCTGCTGGCTCGGGCCTTGCGCGTATCCTCCGCCATTGGCAAAGACCTTGATTCGCTGGCCGATATGGTTTCCTTCGGGGTAGTGCCGGGTGCCATTTTCTTTGAGCTGCTCACGCGGAGCGTGGGCGCGGGTGGGCTGCCGGAATGGGTACCTTATTTCGGCTTCGCGGTCAGCATCTTCTCGGCCCTGCGGCTGGCCAAGTTCAACAACGACACTCGGCAGACGACTTCCTTTATTGGCCTGCCCACGCCAGCCTCCACGCTGGTGGTGGCTTCGCTACCGCTCATTCTGGCGTACGACCAGTTTGGTGTTGCGCCCATCATTCTGAACCCCTGGCTGTTGTTGGGCCTCACGGCGCTGCTCTCGGGGCTGCTGGTGGCCGAGCTGCCCCTGTTTGCCCTCAAGTTTAAGAACCTGCGCTGGGCCGATAACCGGCGGCGGTTTCTGTTTATGCTGCTGGCGGCAGGATTATTGCTGGTGCTCAAAGCCGCCGCCGTGCCGCTGGTGGTGCTGCTCTACGTGCTGCTCTCGGTGCCGAAAACGGCCGTTCGGTAGCTGCATTGGATGCAGGGACGCAATAAATAGATTATTTGGTTGTTAAGAAGCTATTGCCGGGTGAACCTGCCGCCCGGTAGTGCTGTTGCGGAAACCAGTACGTGACGGGTAGGGCAGCCAGGAAACAAGTCTCAATTTACTAAGGTGTATGCGTCTTTCTTTCCTCTTTGTTGCATTCGTGGGAATCATCGTGGGGGCCACAGCTCCGGCGGCCAAAGCCCAGTCGGATGGTACCACAGCCCACGGAGTAGTGAAATGGGGCGGCTACATTGAGGTGCCCAGCCTGAACCCCCGCAAGCAGAAAGTGCCGGGCTTCAGCGAAGCCCAGCTGGTGCTCGATGACCAGGTTGGCTGGTTCAGCATGCGCCTGAGTGGGGAGGTGCGCCAGGGCGAGTTCCTCAACATGGTGTACGAGCCGTTTTCAGCGGCCGATGCTAAGCTGTTCAATAGCAGCAAGCTGCCGGCTGGCCCCGAGGCCCAGCTCGTCACCGGCGTTGAGATGAAGCAGGCTGTGACGTTCCTGCGCCTGCGCCCCGTGCGGCGCGGCCCCCAGAGCGGCCAGCCCGAGCGCCTGGTTTCGTTCGACTACCGCTACGCGCCCGCCGGGGCCGGCGTGGCCGCCCGGGGCACCGCCTCTACCCGCAACTACGCCGCTCATTCGGTGCTGCAAAGCGGCGACTGGTACAAGCTGGGCGTGGCCGAAAACGGCAGCAGCAAAAGCGGCATCTACAAGCTCGATAAAGCTGCGCTGAGCAAGCTGGGCCTGCCGTCGGGCCTCAACCCCAACAACCTGCACCTGTACGGCAATGCCATGGGCATACTGCCCCAGGCCAACGCCGCCTACCGGCCCGATGACCTGATGGAGAATAACATCATGTTTGTCAACAGTAATAATGACAACGTACTGGACGACAACGAGTACTTCCTGTTTTATTCGCCCGGGGCGCATACCTGGGCGGCGCAGGGTGGCATGTTCCGGCACCGCAACAACGTTTACACCGATACTGCTTACTACTTCGTGAAAGTGGATGCGCGGCCGGGCCTGCGGGTGCCGGTGAAGGCCGCCGTGCCGGCCACGGGCCAGCCCGTCAGCATCACCAGTTTCACCTACCGCGACTTCTACGAGCACGACCTGGTGAACCTGCTGCACTCGGGCCGCAACTGGGTGGGCGAGGGTTTCCAGGTGGGCGGCAAGCAGGAGTTTACGCTCGGCGGAATCAGCGATTTGGTGCCGAATAGCTCGGTACGTGTCACCACGAACTTACTGGCCAGCTCCTCGGTGGCTAGCGCTTTTCAGGTTACGCTGAATGCGCAGCCCCTGGCTACTCAGCTCATTGAGGCCCGGTCCGGCCAGCCGTTCTCGGCCGAAACCATTGTGTCGTCATCCACCAACCA
Source organism: Hymenobacter siberiensis (assembly GCF_018967845.1). Classification (GTDB taxonomy): domain Bacteria; phylum Bacteroidota; class Bacteroidia; order Cytophagales; family Hymenobacteraceae; genus Hymenobacter; species Hymenobacter siberiensis. Next base: position 4,655,476 of record NZ_JAHLZZ010000001.1, on the reverse strand, counting down.
GTTGAGCCTGAGTGCGCCGGGTACTGAGCTGCGGCTGGGGCTGACGTATAGCAGCAACGACCCTGGCGCCAGCGGCTACCTCGATTACTTTGAGATTAACGCCGAGCGCCTGCTCAAGCTCAGCGGCCCGCAGCTGGAGTTCCGGACGCTGACCAACGTTGGCCCCGGCCGGCAGAACCGCTACGTTTTTGCTGGCCTGCCTACCGGGGCCGTGGTGTGGGACGTGACCAACCCGCGCCGCCCCCAGGCCATGACGCTCGATGCCAGCAGTAGCTTCATCGCGCCGGCCGATACGGTGCGCGAGTTTGTGACCCTGCAACCCGGTGGCGACTTTAGCGACCACCCGGTGCGGGCCTTCGGCAAAGTAGCCAACCAGGACCTGCACGCGCTCAATAGCACCGTGGGCGCGCCCATGCTGGACCTTGTGATTGTGACGCATCCGACGTTTCTGGCGCAGGCAAAGCAGCTGGCCGCTCACCGCACCACGCACGACAACCTGCGGGTGGCGGTGGCCACTACTGGCCAGATATACAATGAGTTTGGCTCGGGCGGGCAGGACGTGTCGGCCATCCGCGATTTTATGAAGATGCTGTACGACCGCGCTCCGGCCGGCAAAAACATGCAGCTGCTGCTACTGGGCGATGCTTCGTATGATTATAAGTCGGACCCGTACAACGACAAGAGCGCCGAGCCAGACTGGTGGAAAAAAAGGGTGCCGTTTAAAACCGATGCCAATTTTGACGCCTTCAACCAGAACTACGTGCCCACCTACGAGTCGCGGGAGTCGCAGTCGCCCTACCCGTCGTACCCTCCCGGTTTCTATGGCCAGGCCAGCTATTCTTCCGATGATTTCTATGGCCTGCTGGATGACAACGAAGGCGAGTGGGACGAGCAGAACCTGGGCAGCGAGTTGTTTGATATTGGCGTGGGCCGCCTGCCGGTGCGCCTGCCCAAAGGCGAGCTGAACAACACCACCCAGGCCCAGCAGATGGTGAACAAGGTGATTGGCTACGATGCCACCGCCGCCTACGGCAAGTGGCGCAACCGTATTACGCTGGTGTCGGACGATGGCAACAACAACATCTTCATCGACAGCAGCATTGGTTCCGATGCCATTGCCAACATCATCAATGCCACCGCCCCGGTTTACAACGTGCACAAAGTGTACCTGGACCTGTACGCCCAGCAGGCCGTGGCCGCCGGCCAACGCTCGCCCGATGCCAACCGCGCCATCGACCAGTCGGTGGAGCAGGGCTCGCTGATTGTGAACTACCTGGGCCACGGTGGCCCCAAGGGCCTGGCCGATGAGCAGATTGTGACCAACGCCTCGGTGCTGGCCCTGCGCAACCCCAACAACCTCACGTTCTTCACCACCGGCACCTGCGATTTCAGCACCTACGACAACCCCGATTTCACCTCGGCCGGCGAGCAGTCGCTTACCGATAATGCTACGGGCGGGGCCGTGGGGCTCTTCACCACCACCCGCGTGGTTGAGGCCGGCCTCAATGCCGGCCTCAACCAGCGCTACTTCAACCGGGTGCTGCAGCCCATCAATGGCCAGATGCCCAACATCGGCACCATTGTGATGATGAGCAAGAATGACTACCAGGCCGGGGGCATCAACAACCGCAACTATTCGCTGCTGGCCGACCCCAGCATGGTGCTGGCCTACCCCAAGCAAACGGTGGTGCTCGACAGCGTGCGCCAGCGCATCGGGAAAGGTTGGGTGACTGCCGACACCTTGCACGCGCTGTCGCGCATTCGCCTGCACGGCAAGCTGCTGAACAACGGTACCCTGAACGCCACGTTTACCGGCCGGGCCCAGGTTACGATTTACGACAAGCCCACCACCGTGATGACCCTCGGCAACGAGCCCGGCGATACGCCATCGCCGATTAGGATTCAGGAGAGCGTGATTTATGGCGGGCAGGCCGATGTGGTGAACGGCCAGTTCAGCCTGGTCTTTGTGGTGCCCAAAGACATCAATTACCAGGTTGGAATGGGCAAAATCAGCCTTTACGCTTCAGATGCTACCCACAGCATCGACGCCAACGGCTACCAGACACGGCTGGCGGGTGGAGCCTCCCGCAATGCGCCTGAGGACAACCAGCCGCCGCGCATCAGTCTCTTTATGGACAGCAAGGCATTCGTGTTCGGCGGCCTCACGGGCCAGACCACCACACTGCTGGCCGATTTGGCCGACGAAAACGGCATCAATACCACGGGCACGGGCATTGGCCACGACATCACGGCTGTTATCGACCACGACCCTAATAAGCTGCTGGTACTGAACGAGAGCTATGTGGCTAACGTGGGGGACTTTACCTCGGGCAACGTGAAAAATCTGTTCAAAGACCTGAGCACGGGGCCGCACTCGCTCACGGTCAAAGCCTGGGATACTTATAATAATTCGTCCGAGAAGGAGATTGAGTTCATCGTAGCCCACGATGTGAAGCTGGCGCTCGACCATGTGCTGAACTACCCCAATCCGTTTGCCCACTCCACTACGTTCTTCTTCGACCACAACCAGGCGGGCAGCGAACCCGACAACCTGGATGTACAAGTGCAGATTTTTACCGTGGCCGGCCACTTGGTGCGTACCCTCAATGCCATTGTGCCCAGCACCGTAGCCCACCAGCAGAGCATCAGCTGGAACGGCCGCGACGATTACGACGACCAGCTGGCGCGCGGCGTATACGTTTACCGCCTCACCGTGCGTTCGCAGCGTAACAATTCGGTGGCTTCGAAATACGAAAAACTCGTCATCCTCAATTAATCCGCTTTTATTTGCGCCCGGGCCACACCCGGTCCTCATTTCCCACCTCTATGCAGCTTCTTTTTTCCCGTTCGCGCGTGGCGCTTTCAGCCGGCTTGCTGGCCGTAGTGGCCACTGCCCAGGGCCAGACTACACCCCACACCATTACCACGGCCGTGCCTATTCTGACCCTCAGCCCCGATGCGCGTTCATCGGCGCTGGGCGAGGCGGGTGTGGCAACTTCGCCCGACGCGAACTCGGCGTATTTTAACCCGGGCAAGCTGGGCTTCGTGCAGTACAAGTACGCCGCCTCGGTATCCTACTCGCCCTGGCTGCGCAACATCACCGACGATATGAGCTTGTCGTACCTCTCGGGCTACGCCAAGGTGGGCAAGCGCTCCGCCTTTGGGGCTTCGCTGATGTATTTCGATTTGGGAAGCATTGACTACCGCGACGGCGGCAATCTGCCGGTCGGTTCTTTCAACCCCAAAGAGTATGCCCTGGCCGTGTCCTACGGCTTGCAGCTGACGGATAATTTCGGGGTGGGCGCTTCGGTGCGCTACATCCGCTCCAACTTGGTGGGAGCATACGCAAACAACGATGCCAAGTCCGGCAATGCCGCTGCCGTGGACCTGGGGGCCTATTATTCCAAGGATGCCACCATTGGCACCGGCATCTATAACCTGGCTTTTGGGGCTTCGATAACCAACATCGGCAACAAGATGACCTATGCCGACCCGCTCAACCCCAGCTTCCTGCCCACTACGCTGAAGCTGGGCACGGCCATCACCCGCGAGATTGACCAGTACAACAAGATTACGGTCACCTTCGACGCCAGCAAGCTGCTCGTGCCTTCGCCGTACTATATTGATGGCGTGTCGGCAAACGACCCAAGAGTTAAAGACGAAAATACCCGCCGCAACAACCAGAACATCGTGAGTGGCATCTTCAACTCGTTCAACGATGCGCCCGGTGGCTTTAAGGAAGAGCTGCGCGAAATCAACCTTTCCAGCGGCTTGGAGTACAACTACAACGACCTGCTGTATGCGCGGGGCGGCTACTTCTACGAAAACCCCGAAAAGGGTGGCCGTCAGTACATGAGCCTGGGCCTGGGCGTGCGCTACCAGGTATTTGGCATCGACGGCACCTACCTGGTGCCCACGGGCCAGAACAGTCAGGCCAATCCCCTGGCCCAGACCATTCGCGTATCGCTGCACTTCAACCTGAACAAGCTGTCTGAGGCGTTCGACCAGAACGGGGCCGGTGGCACCAGCGGCGACACGCCTTCGAACTAACCCGTCCTTTTTTAGTTACCCCACAGCTCCCCTTCTCGGCCGAGAAGGGGAGTTTGTTATTACTGCTTATGCCTTCTTCTTCGACTTCTGCTTCGATGCTCGACCGTACCGTTGCCCCTCCCGTTCAGCCGCTGGCCCGCGTCACGCTGCCCGATGCCGATGTACATACCCTGCCCAGCGGTGCCCGCCTGCACGTACTGGCCAACGATGCCCAGCCCGTAGTGCGCCTGCAAGCCGTGTTCCGGGCCGGCAAGCTGGCCGAAAACCGCCCCGGCCTGGCGTCCCTCACCGCCCGTATGCTGCTGGAGGGCACTACCACCCGCACCGCCCGCCAGATTGCCGACGAGGTGGCCTTCTACGGTGCTTCGCTCGACTGCGACTCCGGCTTCGACCGCTCCACGCTCACGCTCTACTGCCTCACCCGGCACCTGCCCACGCTGCTGCCGCTGGTGATTGACGTGCTCAGCAATCCCGCCTTTCCGGCGGCCGAGCTGGAGCAGCTGAAAACCCGCACCATCCAAAATGCGCGCGTCGAGCGCAAAAAGACTAGTTACCTGGCCTCCGAGCGGTTCAATGAATTGCTCTTCGGGGCTGATACAGCCTACGGCCAGCCCTTCGACGCCGAAGCCTACCAGACCCTGACGGCAGTGGAAGCACAGGCTTTTCATCAGACGATGTATTCGTTTAGTAACGCCGAGATTTTCCTCTGTGGCGATGTGGCCGCTGAGCAGGAATTGGTGGCCGCTACCTTCGGCACGGCCCCGGTTACGGCAGTGCCCCTGGCCGCGTCGCCCGCCGTTGACGAGCCCGTCATTTCTGCGCTGCCCGACCGGGTTTCTGTGACCGGCAGCTTGCAGGCGTCCATTCGCATGGGCCGGCCCTGGCCCGCGCCCACCCACCCCGATACCCACCGCCTCCGGCTGCTGGTGAACGTGTTCGGCGGCTACTTTGGCTCGCGCCTGATGCGGAATATCCGCGAAGACAAGGGCCTGACCTACGGCATTTACGCCAGCGTGGCTCCGCGCGAGTTCGGGACAACGCTCGTTATCGGCACCGATGTGAAAGGCGAAAGCGCCGACTTCGCGGTGAGTGAGATTGAGCTGGAGCTGCGCCGCCTGCAGGAAGAGCTGATTCCGGAAGAGGAGCTGGAAACGGTGAAAAACTACATCCTGGGCAAGTTTGCCAACGAGCTGTCCACCGTTTTCGAGCAGTGCGATAAATATAAGAACCTCGTGTTCCTGAACCTGCCGGCCGACTACTACACCCAATTCGTGCAGCAAACCGAAGCCGCCGATGCTCAAACGCTGCAAGCGCTGGCTCAGTCCTACTTCGCACCCACAACTATGCAAACGGTTATCGCCGGCCCGCCGCTGAAGCTTACCGCCTAAGCATGGGCGAACGGTAATAACACGAAAAACGGTCATGCTGAGCGCAGCCGAAGCATCTCTGCCGCATAAGTAATCTATTTACTATTGCAGTAGAGATGCTTCGGCTCCGCTCAGCATGACCGTTCTTATTTAGCGAGAAGCGAGGCTATTAGGCCGGCTCCTGAATGGCGGGCGGCGTAGCGTTGTACTCAACTGTAGCGGTGCGGTGCTCCGCGCCTTTTTTGCCCTTGTCGTCCTTCACATCGCGGCGGCTGAAGGGGCGGATGATGAGCCGCAACGCCTGGTCGGAGCTGAAATAGCTGAAGGCCCAGTCTACCAGCGCCACCACTTTATTGCGGAAGCCCACCAGCGTCATCAGGTGCACAAACAGCCAGGTGAGCCAGCCAAAGAAACCGTTGAAGTGGATGTTCCCGGGCAGGTCGACCACGGCCTTGTTGCGGCTCACGATGGCCATTGAGCCCTTGTTGTTGTACACGAAGTCGCGGGGCGTTTCGCCGCGCAGCATACGCTGGAGGTTGAGGGCCAGGTGGTCGGCGTGCTGCTGGGCCACGGGCGCGAGCATGGGCATGCCCTGGGGCATGTCGGTGGTCACCATGTTGGCCACATCGCCGATGGCGAAAATGTTGGTCTGGCCCTGCACCAGGTTCCAGTCGTTCACCGTGATGCGCTTGTTGCGGGTCACGGACTCGGCGGGCAGACCGGGCACTTCGGCCCCGTTCACGCCGGCGGCCCACACCAGGTTTTCGGTCTGAATAAATTCAGTGTCCGAGAAATAAGCCTTGCCGTCTTCGTAGCGCTTAATGGGCGTGTTGAGCTGCACCAGCACGCCCAGGTCGTCCATGTAGCGCTTGGCATCAGACTGCGAGGCCAGCGACATCGTCCCAAGTAGCGCCGGCCCGGCTTCTACCAGAAAAATCTGCATGGCCTGCAAGTCCAGCTCCGGGTAGTCCTTGGGTAGCACGTGCTTGCGCATTTCGGCCAGCGAGCCGCTGATTTCCACGCCCGTGGGGCCGCCGCCCACTACCACGATGTTCAGCAGCGCCTGCTTCTCGGCCGGGTCGCTGGTGAGCAGGGCTTTCTCAAAATTCTGAAAGATGAAGCTGCGCAGGTTCAGGGCATTCGGGATGCTCTTGATTTGCATGGCGTTGCGCTCAATGCTCTCCAGCCCGAAGAAGTTGGTGAGCGAGCCGGTGGCCAGCACCAAGTAGTCGTATTGGATATGGCCTACGCTGGTTACCAAGGTATTGGTGGTAGATTCTATCCGCTGCACATCGGCCATGCGGTAGAAGAAGTTGGTCTGCCCCGCAAAAATCTTCCGAATCGGATACGCAATGCTATCCGCTTCGAGCGCGCCGGTAGCTACCTGGTACAGCAGCGGCTGGAAGTTGTGGTAGTTGTTGCGGTCGACGACGACGACCTGCACCGGGGCCTTGTGCAGCGCCTGGGCCAGGCGCAAACCGCCAAAGCCACAGCCTACAATAACGACGCGCGGCTTATCCGAAACGGGGAGGTTAGTATCCATAAGACCACAGATTAAGTTGATTTCAACCGGTTAAACAGATTTCTATGGTTTCTGGTTGACTATTGGCCTGAAATACCTGTATATATTGGGATGGCTGGTGGTTGTGCGTTTGGCTGGTTTAGGCATTTCAGTAGCCGTTTGATTTCCAGATGGGGAGTGCCGAAATTGAGCATCGGCCCTACCGGAATCCCGAATGCTTCGAGGTCGTTGAGTAGTTGCGAACTGTGAGCTGGAGTCAAACTGTCGAATGCTTTCAACTCAACTAATATTTGGCCTTCCACGAAAAAGTCGGCCCTGCGGGAGCCGACTTTTTCGTTCTAAATAAATGGGCAAGTCAATTTTGCGCTCGGCGTTCAACCCCTTCAACGGGTAAAAGGTAGCGAAAGGAAGTCCGAATCAGAACCATAAAAACCCGTTCAATCGGTTGAAATCCACTTAATCTGTGGTCCTATTCGTCGTCGTAGTTCTTCTTCTTAAACTCGCCTTTTTTCACCTGCTGAATGAGCTGGAGCCAGCTAAACGGGTTGAGCAGCGGGTTGTTGGAGTACTGGTTGGGGGCCATGCCCATGCGGCGGTCGTAGTCGAGCTGCTGGTTGCTCATCGACTGGCGGAAGTTAGCCACCGCGCCCATGGGCTGGGTGCGGAAAATGCGGTTCATCAGTTCCTGGTTCAGGTTATCGGCGGCGGCGGTGCCGCGCTCGGTGGGCAGGCGCAGGGCCAGGAAGGCTTTTTTGAAGTCGCGCTCGGTGGTGTAGGGAAACACGCGCACCTCGGGCAGCACGGTGGCATCTTCCTTCAGCTGCACGATAACGGAGTAGCTCTGGCGCTGAAAATCCTTCGGGATGATGATGGTCTGGTTGGCATAGCCCAGCGAGCGAATCACGATGCTGTCGCCGGCCAGCACGGCCATCGAAAAATAGCCGTAGATGTTGGATGCCGTACCCCGGCCCGCCTTGGGCACGTATATCGTGGCCCCGGGCACGCCCAGCAGGCTGTCGCCGGTAGCCACAATGCCGGTGAACTGAATCACCTTGCGCTTGCCCTGGGCGTGCGCGCCCGAGCCGGCCAGCAGCATGAGCAGCAGCGCTGCGGCAAAAAAGAAGGGAAAGCGACGAAGGCGCAAGAAATCAGGCATATTCAGATAGCGGAAAAACAAATATACGGCATCCGATTCGGGGCCGATGGTAACTTTGGGCAGAAAGAACGACGGGCAAACTTCCCCTTCCCAGACAGCAGATGCGCTTGAAACATTTCACGGTTGCTTTTGGGCAGCAACTTTTTAAATCTTTGGGCGATGAAAGCCGCGTGCGCATCCTGCATTTGCTGTGGCGCAACCAGGAAATGGTGGTGGCCGATTTGGAACAAGTGCTGGATTTCACCCAGACCAAAACCAGTCGGCAATTATCGTACTTAAAAAATGCAGGTTTGGTGAATGTGCGCCGGCTCGATAACTGGATGTATTATTTCCTGAAAGAAGAGACGGTCGAGCTGCTCCAGGAGTTGCTGGCCTTCATGGAAAAAGACCCCCAACTGCTGCACGACCAGCAAGTGTACCAAACCCTGTGGTCGAACCGCGAGCTGGCCGCGTATAAGCTGCAAAACCGCCACTGGCACGGCCTGGGGTAGGCTTCCGTAAGACCGTCATGCAGAGCGCAGCGAAGCATTTTTACCGCAGTAGTAAATAAATGCGTTGCGCGGTAAAGATGCTTCGCTGCGCTCTGCATGACGGTCAGCTTCTTGTTTTTCGTCGTTAATTATGAGTACCGTTCGTCGCCTTTTTGTGTGCACCAATCAGAAATCCGGAGTAGGGGAGGACGTGGCCAAAGCTCTGAAGAAAGAGCTGAAGATTCAGGGCCTGAAAAAGCTGCTGCACGGGGGGGAGCGCGAGCAGGTGCGGGTGCAGACCTGCAATTGCCTCGACCTGTGTAAACAGTGCAAAAAAGGCCCCGGCGCGGCCCTCATCGTATATCCCGAAGGCACGGCCTACGGCAAAGTGCGCCCCGCCGATGCCGCCGAGCTGGTGGCCCGGCACCTGGGCCTGGGGCAGGTGGTGGAGCGCTTGCTGCTGTGCGACGAATAGGCCGGCAAAAGCTAGCCTCCGCGGGGTAAAAAGGGCCTTTGGCCGGCCACGCCGCCGCTACTGCCAACCGTAGGGCTCCATAATCCGTTGATAGAGCAATTTATTTGCTTCTCATTTCCGCTCCCATGCGTTTTTCTCTCGCAGCCCTGGTCTTCTCCGGGCTGAGCTTTACCGCCGCCGCCCAGCCAGCTGCGCCCCCCGATTCGGTTTACACCACGCCCCCGGCCGCGCCTCGCAGCGTTGGCCTTGCGCCCCCGGCCGGGCAGCAGCTTCGCAGCACGAAGTCTTTCGGCCAGCTGGGTAAGAATGGCAATCTTAGCCTGCTGCCCATTCCGGTGCTGTTTTATCAGGCCGAAACCGGACTTGGCTACGGCCTGGGTGCCTTGCTCAGCGGCCGGTTCTCGGCCGATACCCTCACCCGGCCTTCCAACGCGCGGCTGCAGTACTGGACCACCACCGAGGGCCAGTCGCTCATTCAGCTGGTGCACTCGGTGTACACGCCGGGCGAAAAGTTTTACCTGAACGGTGAAATCAGCGCCTACGACATCCTGCTATATTACTACGGCAAAGGCCCAGGCACTACCAGCGCCAACGAGTCGGAAACGGATTACAAGCTGTTCATTATCAACCAGCGGATTCAGAAGCAGATTGCACCCAAGCTGTTTTTTGGTGCGCTGTACCGTTTCACCAACATTACGGGGGTGGGCGCGCCGGCCAAAACCACCGACGGCAACAGCACCAACTTCTTCTACAACGACTCGCGCATGACCGAGCGCGAACGGAAGAATACCCGGATTTCGGGCCTCGGGCCGGTCCTCACCTACGACACGCGCGATGTGCCGCTGGCCGCTTTCAGTGGCAATCTGCTCGATGTGAGCGCCACCTTCAACGGCACGGGCCTGGGTTCCGACTACCGCTTTACGCGCTATCAGGTCGATGCCCGCCACTTTCAGCCGCTGGGGTCCAACCGCACCATTCTGGCCGCGCAGTTCCTCGGGCAGTTCCATACCGGCGATGTGCCATTCCGCGAGCTGGCCGGCATTGGTGCCAACTTGGGCGGCACGCTCTACAACAACGCCAACCTGTTGCGCGGCATTTACGAGCAGCGCTACCGCGACCGCCAGATGATAATGTTTCAGGCCGAAATCCGTCATAAGCTGTTCCCCAATGCTACTATCAGCTGGTTGAAGCGTTTCGACGGGGCCGTGTTCGGCGGCGTGGGCAACGTAAACCAGTACGTCGACAAGTTCAGCCTCAGCGATACCAAGTACGCCGGGGGCGCGGGCATCCGCTTCAACTTCATCCGCCGCGACCGCGTGAACCTGCGCCTCGACTACGCCGGCGGCACCGGCAGCAAGCCGGGCATCCTGTTTGCCATCGGCGAAGCCTTCTAGTGGTCTGACAACTTAATTATGTCAGCAATGGTTAGGAGAGGACACGCTTCACTTCTTGCTTATGCCGCGCCTCGCCACCCCCGTTACCGTACCGCCTGCCGACGCCGCCAAGCTGCGGGCCATCCTCCGCAAAGGCACCCACAAGAGCCGCAAAATCGCGCGGGCCCGGGCGCTGCTGGCCATGGGGGCCGGCCAGGGTGCCGCCGCCGTGCAAGCCGAGGCCGGCATTTCCGCCCGTCAATACTACCGCCTCAAGGGGCGCTACCTGGGCGGTGGCCTGGCCCAAGCACTGGAAGAACGCCCGCGCAGCGGGCAACCACCGAAGGTAACGGCCACCCTGGAGGCGCAAATCACCAGCTTGGCCTGCAGCGAATTACCGGCCGGGGCGTCCCGTTGGACACTCTCGTTGCTCAACCAAACCCTCGTCTCGCTCGACTACGGACCCGCCGTTTCCAACGAAACGATTCGCAAAGTTTTAAAAAAAGTCAACTCAAGCCCTGGCTGAAACAGATGTGGTGCATCGGCACCCTCACGGGCGAGTATCTGGCCAATATGGAGGACGTACTCGACATCTACGCGCAGCCCGCCGAAGCGGGCGTGGTGCGCCTCTGCTTCGACGAGCGGCCCTGCCAACTGCTCGACCACGTGCTCACGCCAATTCCGCCCAAACCGGGAGCCACTCAAAAAGAACACCAGGAATACGTGCGAAAAGGGGTCTGCAACGTCCTGCTGGCCTACGACATCGACACGGGCCAGCGCCACTTGCGGGTCACGACGACCAAAAACAAGGGCGATTACGCCCACTTTATGGACTGGCTCGTGCAAACCCACTACCCGGATGCCCAGAAAATCAAGCTCGTGCAGGATAATTACAGCACCCACACGTACGGCGCCTTTTATGAACACCTGCCCGTCGAAACGGCCCGCCGCCTGCGCCACACCCTCGAATTCCACTACACCCCCAAGCACGGCTCCTGGCTCAACATGGCCGAAATTGAATTCGCCGCCCTTTCCCGCCAGTGCCTGGACCGGCGCATCGGCACGCAGGAACGACTCGAAGCGGAGGCCCTGGCGTGGGAAGCCAAACGAAACGCGGCGGCCGTCAAGGTCAACTGGTCCTTCACGACCGAAAAGGCCCGTGATAAATTGAAAAACAGGTACGCCGAAGTGAGCAAAATAACTGACGAAATTAAACTGTCAGACCACTAGGTAGGAATTATAGAATTGCGTAAAAAGCCTCTTCTGATTTCAGAAGAGGCTTTTTTGTAAATTTTAACCCCGATTATAATCAAAACAGCTGCCGCTGCCAGCGCGCTGATTACCTGAGAAATGCTGGCTGTAAAACCCCATCCGTGAGCGAATTGGCGCATTAGTGGCGTAAGCTCCGTCTTATCCTTTCGCCATTGCCCGGCGTACACCCGCCCGATGGACCACGCTACCCCCGCGCGTTTCCTGGCGGCCCACGAGGCCACGGCTACCGCTCCCATTTCTTTGCTGCTGCGGCAGCCCCTGCCACCCCGCGACCAATGCGCGGCCCGCCTGCGCATCAGCGTCATCATTCCAGCCAAAGACGAAGCCGCCACCCTGCCCGCCACCCAAACCACCGAGCACGGTCAACCCCTGCCCCCAGCAGCTTCGAGGTCATCGTATTGGCCAATAATTGCCGGGATGCTACTGCTGCCGTGGTGCGCCGTCAGGGCACTAGCACGGTAGCGGCCTGTTGGCATTTCAGAAACTCCCGCAGCCGCGCCACGGCTTCGGTAAAGCCGGGCTTATTTGGGCCGTCGGGCAACCCGCCATCGGGCAGGGCCAGCAGCATCGGCTCCGTTGCATCGGCCCCCAGAATGGTGAGGGCGTGGCGGAACTCGGCCGCCCGCACCGCCTGCCGCGCCGGTGCCGAAAATAGCACCCAGCTGGGGTGCGACATGGTGCCGTCGCTCGCCAGCACAGCCGCCGTGGGCTGCCCGGCCAGGCGCAATATCTCCAGGTTGATGGTTTCGATGGCGGTACGCATCATGTTGGCGTAGGCCACGGTGGCTTCGGCTCCTTCAGGCGTTGCAGCACTGGGGCGGGCGGCATTTTTGGCGCCCCCGCGCAGCCATTGGCGGCCGCTTTCCAGCATAATGGCCATTTCGCCGAGGCGCTGGCGCTGGTAGGGGTCGTCGGTGCGACCGAGGCTGCGCAGGAAGTCGCGGGTTTCGTCAAAAGCAGCTTCGGCCCCGCCCAGCTGCACGGCCGCAAACCGGATGGCTCCGCCGCTGAACGCCGGCTGCTGGTAGTAGGCATTGGGCGGGCCGATGAGGTCCTCTGGGCCGATTTTCAGCCCGGTCAAATCGGCCCGGAAGCTGGCGGTGGCCCGCATGCCTATCGGCTGCCAGAAAGAGCGGTCCAGCGCGGGCGGCTGGGCATCGGCCGGCAGCACAAACAGCTGCCAGCCCTGCCCATGCGGCAGCGCCCCGGTAATGAGCGGCCGCGCCAGCTGCCCGGCCCCGGAAGCGAAGGTTTTGGCCCCGCGCAGGCGGTAGCGGCCGTTGGGCAAGTCCTTCAGGTGCACGCCATCGGCCGGGTTCTCAGTGTTCCAAACGCCGAATAAGCGCCCGGCGCGGGCATCGGCCGCATAGCCGGCTACCTGCGCTGCCGTGGCCAGCTGCTGAATAAGCAGCAGTGCGTTGGTGTGGCCTTCAAATACGCGCCCCATCGCTAGGTTGCTCCGCCCAACGTGCTACAACACCCGCAGCAGCGGCAGCGTGGCCGCCGGCGAGTGCAGCCCGGCTCCGCCCAGGGGCGCCGGTAGCGCCGCCGTGAGCAGCCCGGCCGCGTGCAGCCAGCCAAACTCTTGGATGGGAAAGCCGCCTTCCACATCGGTAGCGGCCGCCTGGTCGAAGAGACGGGGAGCCAGCTGCGCGGCGGCCTCTTCGGCTTCGGTAGGCGTCATCACGGCCGGGGTGGGCGCTTCAATAGGGCCGGGTTCGGTAGCGGGCAAAGCGGCCGCGGTAGTCAGCATGTGCTAGAATGGGTAAAGCAGGGTGCTTTGCTATACTTATCAAAGTGGCGCAGTGTTCGGCCAGCGCTGATTTTGCAGCCGCCGGGCGCGGTGGTAATAATTCGGTAACACTGCCCGCAGACGGCAGGCTAAGGCCGGGCGTACCTTCGTGGCGGTAATTATGCCCAGTTTTTTCGCCCGTTTTATGTCGTCCCGTCCCATTCGCGCTGCGTTGCTTTCCGTGTATCACAAAGACCGGCTGGCCCCGCTGGTGCAGGTATTGCGCCAGCACGGCGTCACGCTGTACTCCACTGGTGGCACCCAGAAATTCCTCGAAGAAGAGGGTGCCGAAGTAACCGCCGTGGAAGACCTCACCGGCTTTCCCGAAGTATTCGGTGGCCGCGTGAAAACGCTGCATCCCAAGGTGTTTGGTGGTATTCTGCACCGCCGGCACGACGTGGGCGACCTCGCCGAAGCCGAGCAGCACGATATTCCGCCCATCGACCTGGTAGTGGTTGATTTATATCCTTTCGAAGAAACCGTAGCCAGCGGGGCCGAAGAGCAGGACGTCATCGAGAAAATTGACATCGGGGGCATTTCGCTGCTGCGTGCCGCCGCCAAAAACTTCCGCGACGTGCTCGTAATCAGCAGCCGCGACCAGTACGCGGCCGTCACCGAGCTGCTCACCGCCAAAAACGGCGCGACTGACATCGAAGACCGCCGCCACTACGCCGCCGCCGCTTTCGCCACCACCTCGCACTACGACACCGAAATTTTCAACTACATGAGCCAGGGCACGGCCGTAGCCGGTAGCGCCCTCCGCCTCAGCGCCCAGCCCGCCACGCCCCTGCGCTACGGCGAGAACCCGCACCAGGCCGGCACGTTCTACGGCGACCTCACGGCCCTGTTCGACCAGCTGCACGGCAAGCAGCTGAGCTACAATAATTTGGTGGACGTGGATGCCGCCGTGGCCCTCATGGCCGAATTCACCGATGGCGAGCCGGCCTGCGCCATTCTCAAGCACACCAATGCCTGCGGCGTGGCCCAGGCTGCCACTCTGCGCGAGGCCTACGTGAATGCCCTGAGCTGCGACCCAACGTCGGCCTTCGGCGGCGTCATCATCGTAAACAAGGAGGTAGACGCGGCCACTGCCGCCGAGCTCAGCCAGCTGTTCTTCGAAGTCCTTATCGCCCCCGGCTTCGCCGCTGATGCGTTGCCGGTGCTCCAGAGCAAGAAAAACCGTATTCTGCTGTTGCAAAAGCCCGTTGAGTTCCCGAAGAAGCTGGTCAAAACCCTGCTCAACGGCATTATCGAGCAGGATGCCGACCGCCAGACCGAAACTGCCGCTGATTTCCGCACCGTGACCCAATCGGCCGCGACTGAAGAGGAAACGGCCGCCCTCGTTTTCGCCGGCAAAATCTGCAAGCACACCAAGAGCAACACCATCGTGCTGGCCCGGGCCGGCCAGCTGCTGGCCTCTGGCGTGGGCCAGACCTCGCGCGTGGATGCCCTGCGCCAGGCCATCGAAAAAGCCCGCACCTTCGGCTTCGACCTGGACGGGGCCGTGATGGCTTCCGACGCCTTCTTCCCCTTCCCCGACTGCGTGGAAATTGCCGGCGCGGCTGGCATCCGCGCCGTGGTGCAGCCCGGCGGCTCCATTAAGGATGCCGACAGCATTAAGGCCTGCGATGATTTGGGTATGGCCATGGTGCTCACCGGCGTGCGGCATTTCAAGCACTAAGGCTGAGGCAGTTGAACAAAACTCCCCTCCTTTTTAAAGGAGGGGAGTTTTTGCGAAGTAAAAACGGGGGTGGTGCATTGGTCGAACGAAGCCGGCGCAACGCCTGCGCAAGCCGTTCGGCCGTCGTTCGACCAATGCACCACCCCAATTTCAGCTTTGCTGAAATGTCCCCCCCCCTTAAAATAAGGAGGGGAGCTGGTCGTTGTGCGGTAGCACCAACCCCGCGCAAACCTTCCGTACCTTTGCACATTATTCTGCCCGGCCCTAAAACCGGACTCCGCCTTATTGCAGCTAACTCAATGGGTTTCTTTAATTTCCTGACCAGCGACATCGCCATCGACCTGGGTACGGCCAATACGCTCATTATTCATAACGATAAAATCGTGGTGGATGAGCCGAGCATCATCGCCAAAGACCGCACTACTAATAAAGTCATCGCCGTGGGCCGCCAGGCCCAGCAGATGCACGAAAAAACGCACGATAACATCCGTACCATTCGCCCCCTGAAGGACGGCGTGATTGCCGATTTCCACGCCGCCGAGGAAATGATTAAGGGCATGATTAAGATGATTGACACGCGCAAGCGGCTGTTTCAGCCCTCGCACCGCATGGTCATCTGCATTCCGTCGGGTATTACCGAGGTAGAGAAGCGCGCTGTGCGCGACTCCGCCGAGCACGCCGGAGCCAAGGAAGTCTGGATGATTCAGGAGCCCATGGCCGCTGCCATTGGCATTGGCATCGACGTGCAGCAGCCCGTCGGTTCGATGATTATCGACATCGGAGGTGGCACCACCGAAATCGCGGTAATTGCGCTGTCGGGCATCGTGTGCGACCAGTCCATTAAAACGGCCGGCGATGTGTTCAATCAGGATATTCTCGACTACATGCGCCGGCAGCACAACCTGCTCATCGGCGAGCGTTCGGCCGAGCGCATCAAAATTGAAGTTGGTGCGGCCCTCACCGAGCTCGACGTGCCGCCGCCCGACCACGAAGTGCGCGGCCGCGACCTGATGACGGGCATTCCGAAAGTTATCAAAGTAACCTTTTCGGAAATCGCCATTGCCCTCGACAAATCAGTAGCTAAAATTGAAGAAGCGGTATTGAAAGCCCTCGAAATTTCGCCGCCCGAATTGTCGGCCGATATCTACGAAAACGGCATTCACCTCACCGGCGGCGGCGCCCTGCTGCGTGGCCTGGACAAGCGCCTGGCCGCCAAAACCAAGCTGCCGATTCACATTGCCGAAGACCCGCTGCGCGCCGTGGTGCGCGGCACGGGCAAGGCTATTAAGGACATCCAGGCCTTCAAAGGCGTGTTGCTGACGTAACTCAAGATGATAATAGTTGAACGTCATGCAGAGCGCAGCGAAGCATCTTTACTGCGTAAGTAATCAGATTTACTACAGCGGTAAAGATGCTTCGCTGCGCTCTGCATGACGTTCTATGTTCTCCGATAAAAAGTAAAATACCTCCGTGCGGAATCTATTTCTTTTCCTATTTCGCTTTCGCGGGGCGCTGGTATTTGGCTTATTGGAAATAATCAGCCTGTATTTATTCATTACCAGTAATTCATATCAGCGGGCGGCGTTTTTTAATTCGGCCAATTCATACGCGGGCATGGTGCTGGCCCGCCGCACCCAGATACTGGACTACTTCCAGCTGGCCGAGATGAACCAGCAGTTGGCCGCCGAAAATGCTGCCCTCCGCCAGCAGCTTTTTCCGGCCGATTCGACGCGCCGCGAGGCCGATTCGGTGGCCCTGGCCCCGGCCCGCGCCGATTCGCTGAAGCGCGTGCGCTACCAGCGGCCGGCAACCAGGCCCGACACCTTATTGCTGGGGCAGCAGCTGGTGGCGGCCCGCGACCCGAGTTATCCACTTATTCCGGCCCGGGTTATCAACAATATGTTGCATAATGTTGATAACTATCTCACGCTGAACGTGGGCAGCGCCGATGGCGTGGTGCCCGGTAAGGGCGTGGTGGCGGCCGGGGGCGTAGTGGGCCGCGTGAAAGTGGTGAGCGCGCATTATGCCACCGTCACGAGCCTGCTGCATTCGCAAACCCGCATTGCCTCCAAAATCAAGCGCGATGGCACGTTTGGCACCATCAAGTGGCAGGGCGACGACCCCACCCACGCGCTGCTCGACAACGTGCTGCGCGAAACCAAGCTGGTGAAGGGAGATACAGTGCTCACGTCGAGCTACAACTCGGTATTCCCCGAGGGCATTTTCATTGGCACCATCGACTCCTTTGTGAAGGAGCCGGACAAGAATTTCTGGACCATCCGGGTGAAGCTGGGCGTCAATTTTGCCAATCTGACCTACGTGTACATCGTGACCAACCGCAACAAGCCCGAGCGCGACACCCTGGAAACCCACACGGGCATGCTGCCGAAAGGAGGGGCGCATCCATGAGCGGCCTGCGGTTTATTTTTTTGCAGGTGCTGCGCTTCGTGCTGTATGCGGGCGTGCACGTTTTGCTAATCAGCCGGCTGGTGCTGTTTGATTTGGGCTGGTGCTTTTTCTACCTGGGCTTTTTGCTGTTTTTGCCCATCACCACGCCCATCGTGGTGCAGCTCCTGCTCTCGTTTGCGATGGGGCTCACGATGGATATTTTTTACGACACGGGCGGACTGCACGCGGCGGCGGCGGTGCTGCTGGGCTTTCTGCGGCCGTGGGTGTTGCGCCTGCTCACCCCGCGCGACGGCTACGACAGCGCCGACGCCGTGAACGTGCACCAGATGGGCTGGCAGTGGTTTGGCGTGTACATGACGCTGCTGGTAGTGCTGCACCACGCCGCGTTTTTCCTGCTGGAGCTGGGCAGCTTCCGGTATTTTGGCACCACGCTGGGGAAAATGTTGGTGAGTGCACTCTTTACCAGCCTCGCGCTGTTGATTGTGCAGCTGCTGTTTTTTCCGGTGCGCCGGGGAAGGAGCTAGTTGTTTAGTTGATTGATATAGAGTGTTATGCTGAGCCTGCCGAAGCATCTCTACCGCTCAAGTAATTATTTACTATTGCGGTAGAGATGCTTCGGCAGGCTCAGCATGACGTTCGGGAGAATTTAAATTACCCATGCAATACCTCGAAGGCCGTAAATACGTGGTGCAGGGCATCTTTTTACTGGTGGCCCTCATCTTCCTCACCCGTCTGTTTTTTATGCAGGTGCTGGACGGGACGTATAAGCTGGCCGCCGACAAAAACACCTTGCAGCGCCTGGTGCAGATTCCGTACCGGGGGCTGATTTATGACCGCAAAAACCTGCCGCTGGTGCAGAATACGCCGGTGTACGACCTGGTGGTGGTGCCCCGCGAAGTGCAGCAGCTCGACACGCTCCGCTTTGCCGAATTGCTGCAAATACCGCTGGAAGACCTGCGCGCCAGCCTGAAAGCGGCCAAAAAGTATTCGCGCGTGAAGCCCTCGCCTATCCTGCAAAACCTGACGACGGCCGATTTGGCGGTTATTCTGGATAAGCTGGGCGACTTCCCGGGCTTCCGCACCCAGACGCGCATGGCGCGGGCCTACCGCACGCCCAACCTGGCCCACGCCCTGGGCTACGTGGGGGCCATCACGCCGGCTTTTCTCGAAAAGCCCAAATACGCCAAGTATCAGCCCGGCGAGAACGTGGGCATCTCGGGCCTGGAATCTTACTACGAGCAGACGCTGATGGGCCGGCGCGGCGTGCAGTACAAGATGGTGAACGTGCGCGGCATCGAAAAAGGCAAGTTTCGCGGTGGCGAGTTCGACACGCTGTCGGTGGCCGGGCAAGACCTGCATCTGAGCATCGACGCAGAATTGCAAGCGTATGGGGAGAAGCTGCTGGCGGGCCGGCGCGGCTCCATTGTGGCCATCGACCCCAAGACGGGTGAGATTCTGGCCTTCGTTTCGGCCCCGCACTACCAGCCGCAGCTGCTCACGGGCAAGGGCTCGGGCAACCGCTACATGACCCTGCTCAATAACCCCGACCGACCGCTGTTCGACCGACCGCTGATGGCTACCTATCCGCCAGGCTCGGTGTTTAAGCTGGTGAATGAGCTGGTAGCCTTGCAGTTGGGCGTGGTGCAGCCCAGCACGGGATTCGAGTGCAACCAGAAGCTGGTGAAATGCACCCACCGCCACGAGTATCCGGCCAACGTCAGTCTCGCCATCAAAAACAGCTGCAACCCGTATTTCTACCAGGTGCTGCGGGCTGTGGTGCAGCGCGGGCAGGCCAAGAACAAGTACGACGATGCCCACATTGGGCTGGCGCAGTGGCAGAAAATGGTGAAGTCCTTCGGCTTGGGCGAAAAGCTGGGCGTGGACATGAGCCAGGAAAAGCGCGGCCTGATTCCGTCGCCGGAGTTCTACGACCAGAAGTTTTTCGATAAGAAGCACAACCGCCAGCACCGCTGGAGCTTCCGCAACGTGTACTCACTCAGCATCGGGCAGGGCGAAATCGGTATCACCGGTTTGCAGATGGCCAACGTGCTGGCCACCATTGCCAACCGGGGCTATTACTACACGCCGCATTTCGTGCGCGGCATTGGCCAGGGCGGGCCGCTGCCCGAGTTCCAGCAGAAGCACTACACGGCCGTGGACACGACACTGTTCAAGTACATCATCCCCGGCATGGAGATGGTGGTGGACGGCAACGGCGGCACCGGCAACCTGGCCTCGCTCTCGCAATACGGCATCACGATGGCCGGCAAAACCGGCACCGTGCAAAATCCCCACGGCTTCGACCACGCCACCTTTGCGGCCTTCGCCCCGGTGCAGGACCCCAAAATTGCTATTGCCGTGTTCATCGAGAACAGTGGCTTTGGGGGCACCAGCGCTGCCCCGGCCGCTGGTTTGATGATTGAGAAATACCTCCGCGGCAAAGTGGCCCCGCACCGCAAGCGCTGGGAAGATTGGGTGATGTACGGCGACTTCACCAAGCATCTGCACGGGATGTAGGACGACGTGCGACGTAAACTGACCGTCATGCTTCGCTACGCTCTGCATGACAAACGGAAGTGCCCCAACCTTTCGGCCCCAAAGCTGGTTCTACCCCTTCACAACCCCCGAAAAAACATGGAATCCCTCCAAGGAAAAGTCGCCCTCGTTACGGGCGCAGGCAAAGGCATTGGCCGTTCGGTGGCCCTGGCGCTGGCCGCTGAAGGCGTGCACGTAGGCCTACTGGCCCGCACCGATAGTGACCTGCAAGCCGTAGCGGCCGAGATTATTGCCGCCGGTGGCACTGTCATTACGGCCGTGGCCGATGTGGCCGACCGCACCGCCGTGAATCTCGCCGTGGCTAAAATCCACCAGGAGCTGGGCCCCATTGACATCCTCATCAACAACGCCGGCATTGGCACGTTTGCCAAGTTTCTGGAGATGGAGCCCGAGCAGTGGGAGCACATCATTCAGGTGAACCTGATGGGCACGTACTACGTGACCCGCGCCGTGCTGCCGGTGATGATTGCGCGCCAGACCGGCGATATCATCAATATTTCGTCCACGTCGGGGCAGCGCGCTGCCGCTGGCAGCAGCGCCTACAGCGCCTCGAAGTTCGCGGTGCTGGGCCTCACCGAGTCGTTGATGCAGGAGGTGCGCAAGCACAATATCCGCGTGTCGGCCCTCACGCCCAGCACGGTAGCCACGCCACTGGCCCTCGAAAACAAGCTCACCGACGGTAACCCCGACAAGGTGATGCAGCCTGAGGATTTGGCCGAGTTCATGGTGTCGCAACTGAAGCTGAACCGTCGCATTTTTATTAAAGAGGCCGGTATGTGGTCGACAAACCCGTAATTTCGGGCACCCAATTGTTGGCGAAGCGCCCCCGCAGCCTGGCTGCGGGGGCGCTTCTGGTTATCACCAAACGCTCCAAGCTCCATGTCAAGCCCCGAAACCCAGCAGCAGCAGCATCAGCTCGCTCAGGAAAAACAACTCGTTGCCGCCACCGCCGCCGGTTGGGTACGCGATGGCATGGTGGTGGGGCTGGGCACGGGCAGCACGGCCGCGCCGTTTATTGAGCTGCTGGGCCAGCGGGTGCGCGAGGGCGGCTTGCGCATTCAGGCCACGGCTACCTCGCGAGCGAGCGATGAGCTGGCCCGCCGCGTGGGCATCCCCATGCTGGAGCCCCGGCGCGGCCTGCGCTTCGACCTGACCGTGGACGGGGCCGATGAGCTCGACTCGCAGCTGCGCCTCATTAAGGGTGGGGGCGGGGCCTTGCTGCGCGAAAAAGTCATTGCCACCGCTTCCGATTACCTGCTCATCGTGGCCGATTCGTCGAAGGCCGTGGCGCAGCTGGGCCGGTTCCCGCTGCCGCTGGAAGTGGTGCCCTTCGCCCTGCCCTGGGTGATGGACGCCGTGGCCGCCCTGGGCGGTGCGCCCGTGGTGCGGGCAGACAAGCTGCGCCCTGCCGACCTGGCCCAATCCGACCAGGGCAACCTGCTGGTGGACTGTTATTTTGAGAAAATTGAGAATCCGGCCGAGTTGGCCCTCACGCTGAAAACCATTCCCGGGATGGTGGAGCACGGCTTGTTTCTGGGATTGGCGCGGGCCGCCATCATCGTGCAGGGCGGCGCGGCGCAGGTGCTGCGCCCGGGCCAGGCGGCGGTAGCGGCCGCCACATTTTCGGCGCTGCCGTAATGCCTGATTCCGGCCGATTTACGTTTCCGGCGGTGCCTGCCGTGCTGCTTTCCATTGTGAGCGTGCAGGGCGGGGCAGCTATTGCCAAGGGCCTGTTTCCGGTGTTGGGGCCAGCGGGCACTACCAGCCTGCGGGTGGGTATTTCGGCCCTGGTGCTATTGTTGGTAGTGCGCCCGCAGCTGGGGCGCTTGTCGGGGGCGCAGTGGCGGGCGGTGGTGCCCTACGGCCTGGCCCTCGGGCTGATGAACCTGCTGTTCTACTTCGCCCTGGCCCGCATTCCGCTCGGGCTGGCCGTCACGTTGGAATTTGTGGGGCCGTTGGGCCTGGCGCTGGCAGGCTCGCGCCGCTGGGCCGATGCGGTGTGGGCGCTACTGGCCGCCGCGGGCATCGCGCTGATTGCGCCGTGGCACAGCCAGGGAATTGACCTCCTGGGCCTGGCTTTTGCGCTGGCGGCCGGCGGGGCCTGGGCCGTGTACATCGTGCTGGGCCAGCGCACGGCGGCAGTGTTGCCGGGCCAGCAGGCGGTGGCCATTGGGATGCTGTTCGCGGCCTTGCCGGTGTTGCCTTTTGGGGTAGCCAGCGGCAGCTTGCTGAACCTCACGCCGCACTTGTTACTGCTGGGGGGGCTGCTGGCGCTGTTTTCCAGCATATTGCCATTTTCGCTGGAGATGCAGGCGCTGCGCACGTTGCCCACCCGCACCTTCAGCATTCTGATGAGCCTGGAGCCAGTGGCGGCGGCGATATCCGGCTGGCTGCTGCTGGGCGAGCGGCTGCTTTTGGGGCAGTGGCTGGCGGTGGGCTTTATTGTGGTGGCCAGTTTGGGGGCCACGCTGGCGGCCGGAGCTGGGCCGCCAGTACCGGCCGTGGGCGGGCAATAGGAACGGGGTAGCGGGGCTTTAAGTAGTAGTCAGTAATTAGTAGTCAGTAATCAGACTTCATCTATGTGAAAATCAGCAAATTGATTTCTGCCCGACTACCGGCTACTTATTACTGACTACCTGCTTATCATCGCTGCTTTCGGTACCTGTGGGCCCGGCTGCGCACCAAAATAGGCAGTCAGTACAGAAATCGGAGTGGTTTTAATGTTACGGTATAATTATGTTTATATTATATATTGCATCCGGCATTAATGTTATGCATGCATCACTTGTATGTTACCGTACTTTTGCGGCCAGATTACCGGGAAGATTTTCGGAAAACCACATAAGACGCTTGCTATGAAAACGTTATTACGCGTATTGGTGGGATTTTTAATGCTGGCGAGTGCCTTGCCGGCTGTGGCGCAGGGCGTTACTACTTCAGCCATTAAGGGCTTGGTGCTGGATAGTAAGGGGCAACCGCTGCCCGGCGCGACGGTAGTTGCCACCCACCTGCCTTCGGGCACGACCTACGGCAACGGCACCCGCGACAATGGCCAGTTCGACCTGCTGAACATGCGCATTGGCGGGCCCTACGAAATCAAGGTGTCCTTCGTGGGCTACGAAACCTACGTGCAGAACAACGTGCAGCTGGTGCTGGGCAAAACCTTCGAAACCCGCATCACCCTGAGGGAAGGCGAGGGCCAGAAGCTGGATGAAGTGGTGGTGAAGGGCAACCGCGACGGCCAGATTAACCCCGACCGCACCGGGGCCGTCACCAACATCAGCTCCACGGCCATTCGCACGCTGCCCACCATCAGCCGCTCGCAGGAGGACTTTACGCGCCTCACGCCCCAGGCCAGCGGCCAGAGCTTTGGTGGGCGCAACACGCTGTATAACAACTTCTCGCTCGACGGCTCCATCTTCAACAACTCCTTCGGCCTCGACTCGCCCACGCCCGGCGGCCAGACCAACTCGCAGCCCGTGAGCCTCGACGCCATCGAGCAGATTCAGGTGAGCCTGGCACCCTACGACGTACGCCAGGGCGGTTTCACGGGGGCCGGCATCAACGCCGTAACCAAGAGCGGCACCAACGAAATCAAGGGCACGGTGTACACCTACTTCCGCAACCAGGGCCTGATTGGCAGCAAGGTGGAAGGCGCGACCATTGATAACCCCAGCCTGAAATTCAACCAGACAGGCTTTGCCCTGGGTGGTCCGATTATCAAGAACAAGCTGTTCTTTTTCGCTAATGCCGAGCTGACCCGCCAGACCGACCCGGGCCAGACTTTCCGGCCCGCCAGCAGCGCGGCCGAGGCCACTGCCGCCCAGAATGGCCAGCTCACCGGCGTGAGCCGGGCGCGGGCCTCGGATTTGCAGGCCATCCGCGACCGGCTGACGTCGGTGTACGGCTACGACCCCGGCGACTTTCAGGGCTTCAACTACCGCACGTACTCGGATAAGATTCTGGCTAAAATCGACTGGAATATCAACCCGCAGAACACCTTCTCCATCCGCTACAACTACCTGAAGAGCTACCGCGAGCAGGGCCCGCACCCCATTGCCATCGCGCCTTCGTCGCGGGTGCCCGGCGTGAATACCCTGCAGTTTGCCAACTCGGGCTACACCATCAACAACAACCTGAACTCGGTGGTGGCCGAATTGAACAGCAGCTTCGGCAACGGCAAGTTCAGCAACAAGGCGCAGGCCAGCTTCTCGGCCTTCCGCGACTTCCGCGAGCTGCCCGCCGGCAAGTTCTTCCCGCAGATTGACATTACGCAGGGTGGCACAACTTATACCACGGTGGGCACCGAGCAGTTTTCGGCCAATAATACCCTGGACCAGAATATTCTGCAGCTGACCGATAACCTGAGCTACTTCGCCGGCGCCCATATCCTCACGGCGGGCGTGAACTACGAGCGGTTCCAGTTCGTGAACGGCTTCAACCTGCAGCGCTACGGCTACGGCCGCATGGAGCTGAGCGACTTCTTCGCCAACACCCGTCCCGGCCAGCCCAGCTTTATGGACCTGAATGCCCAGGCCGCCGCCGGTGCCAAGCTGCCCGTGAAGCAGGTCGACGTGACCGTGGCCCAGCTGGGCCTCTACGTGCAGGACGAGTTCCAGGTGAACCCGGCCCTGAAGCTGACGCTGGGCGTGCGCGCCGATATGCCCATCTACAGCACCACGGTGGCGGCCAACGCCCAGATTTCGGCGGCTACCTTCAACGACCCGAACGGCAACCCCACCAAGGTCGACGTATCAGAGCTGCCCAAGTCTACGCCGCTGTTCTCGCCCCGCCTGGGCTTCAACTATACCTCGCAGGCTGAGGGGGCAAAAACCCAGGTGCGTGGCGGCACCGGCATTTTCACCGGCCGCATCCCGTTTGTGTGGATTTCGAACCAGGCCTCGAACGCCTCGTTTGGCGACTTCTACACTTTCCAGATTAACTCGACGGGCCGCGACTTCAAGTTTCCGCAGGTATGGCGCTCGAACCTGGCCATCGACCAGGAGCTGCCCGGCGGCATCATCGGCACGCTGGAGGCCATCTATTCGAAGGATATCAATGCCGTGGTGCACCGCAACTACAACCTCGTGACGCCCACCCAGCGCCTAACCGGGGCCGACAACCGCCAGATTTATCCCGCCAGCGGCCCGCGCCTCAACTCCTTCACCGGTCCCAACGGCCAGTTCACCTTCCTCGATGCGGGCGTAATCGGCCTCCAAAACACCAACCAGGGCTACCAGTACTCCCTCACCGGGCAGCTGCGCAAGGAGTTTACCAGCGGCTTCTACGCCTCGGCCGCCTACACCTACTCGCTGGCCAAGGACCTCACCTCGAACCCCGGCGAGATTGCCGGTGATGCCTTCCAGCGCCTGCCCGTGGTGGGCAACCCCAACCAGCCCCAGCTCTCGTACAGCGACTTTGGCCTGCGCCACCGCATCATTGCCGCCGCCGGCCGCCGCTTTTCCTATGCCGATAACAAGCTCGGTACTACCCTCGGGCTGGTGTTTGAAGCCGGCCAGGGTAACCGCTTCAGCTACACCTACGCCGGCGATTTGAACCGTGACGGCATCGAAGGCAACGACCTGATTTTCGTGCCAGCCAGCCAGAGCCAGATTAACCTGGTGCCCTACACCAACGCCGCCGGCCAGACCGTGACGGCCGCCCAGCAGTGGCAGCAACTCGACGCCTACATCAACCAGGACGACTACCTGAGCAGCAACCGCGGCGGCTACGCCGCCCGCAACGGGGCCATCTCGCCCTGGTACACCCAGCTCGACGCCAAGCTGATGCAGGATTTCATCCTCACCACCAGCGGCGGCAAAAAGAATACCCTGCAAGTGTCGTTCGACATTCTCAACCTCGGCAACCTGCTGAACCGCAGCTGGGGCAACCGCCAGCTGGTGGGCAACAACCGCCTCATCGAGGCTGCCTACGGCACCGGCACTTCTGCCGATACGCCTGCCTATACCTTCCGGGGCGGCAACCAGACCTTCTTCACCGATACCAACCTGACCAGCCGCTGGCGTGCGCAGGTGGGCGTGCGCTACATCTTCGACTAGGTATCGACCCACGCGACCAGCAAAAGGGCCCCGGCGAATATCGCCGGGGCCCTTTTGCGTCTGCGAGTAGCCGGAATCGTATGCGATTGCTCGTCTGCTATATAGTTGTCTTTGTTGTTGAGCTTAGCGGGTCAAAACGGCCGCTGCGGGCTCATCCAGAAACCAATGCCGCTCGTTTGCCGAAGGGGTGATGAGCTGGGCCGGAAACTCCTCGGTGTTGCGCGGGCCCTGGCGCACCCGGCGCACGGCCGCCGCCTTATCGGCCCCAAAAACAAGGAAGGCCACGGCTCTGGCCTGGTTGATGAGCGGCGCCGTGAACGTAAGGCGGAACATGTCTACCTCGGGCACGAATACGGCCTGCACCTCGGCCACGGTGGCCTGCAATACCTCGGTATGTGGAAACAGCGAAGCCGTATGCGAATTATCGCCCAAGCCCAGTAAAATCAAATCGAGCCGGGCGGGCTTGGGGCTGAAAAAGTGGTTGATTGTCTGGGTGTAAGCCTTCGCCGCCTCGGCTGGCGGTAGGGCCGTGTCGAAGCTGAAAACGTGGTCGTCGGCAATGTTGAGCGGGGCCAGCAGGGCCGTTTTGGCCATCAGGTAGTTGCTCTGCGGGTCGGTGCGGGGCACGTTGCGCTCATCGCCGAAAAAGAAGTACGCTTTGGTCCAGTCAATCTGGTCGCGGTAGGCGGGCGAAGCCAGCAGCTCATAAAGCTTTTTGGGCGAGCTGCCGCCCGACAGGGCCACGGCAAAGCGGCCGCGCGCAGCAATGGCATCGGCGGCACGGGCCACAAAATAATCGGCCAAGGCATGCAGCGTGGCCTCAATGGTAGGCTGGATGTGTAGGTGCATGGGGTATTTTCAGGGATTAGGGGAAGGAGGAGCTGAGTGCAGGTGCTTAATCCGGACCGTCATGCCGGGCGCGACTGAAGTATCTCGCGGGCTACTGCTACTACGCTTTTTTCTTGTCGTTACTTTTCAGCGGTAGCGTGAACCAGTGGAAACCGTCGCGGGCAATGAGGGCCTCGGCCACTTCCGGACCCCACGAATCGGCCGAGTAGTTGGGGAAATTGAGGCTGGGGCGGCCCTGCCAGGAGTTGAGGATGGGCATCACCAAATCCCAGGCTTCCTCCACCTGGTCGCCGCGCATGAATAGGGTCTGGTCGCCGAGCATGGCGTCGAGCAGCAGGGTTTCGTAGGCTTCGGGCGCTTCGGCGGCGTAGGTGCCATGGTAGTCGAACACCATGTCCACAGTGTTCAGCATCATGTCGAGGCCGGGGCGCTTGGCTTGCACTTGCAGGCGGATGCTCATTTCGGGCTGAATGCTGATAACAAGGCGGTTCTGTTGCCAGCTCTCGCCCGTTTCGGGCGGAAAGATGACGTGCGGCACGTCCTTGAACTGGATGCTGATGATGGACGCCGAGCGGTGCATGCGCTTGCCGGTGCGCACGTAGAACGGTACGCCCTGCCAGCGCCAGTTATCCACAAAAAACTTCACGGCCGCGAAGGTTTCGGTGTTGGAAGCGGGGTTGGCGTCCTTTTCCTCGCGGTAGCCGGGCACCTCCTTGCCCTCAATCCAGCCCGCGCCGTACTGCCCGCGCACTGCCGACTCGCGCACTTCCTCGGGCGTGAAGCGGCGCATGGCGCGCAGCACGTCTACCTTGCGGTTGCGTACTTCGTCGGACGTGAAATTCACGGGTGGCTCCATGGCCACCAGGCACAGCAGCTGCAACAAGTGGTTCTGAATCATGTCGCGCAGCGCGCCCGAGCCGTCGTAGTAGCCGGTGCGGTCGCCCACGCCCAACTGCTCGGTCACCGAAATCTGGACGTGCTCGATGCTGTTGCGGTTCCAGAGCGGCTCCATGATGGCATTGGCGAAGCGGAAAGCCATGATGTTTTGCACCGTTTCCTTGCCCAGGTAGTGGTCGATGCGGTAAATCTGGCACTCCTGGAAGCTTTGGGCCAACAGTTTGTTCAGTGCCCGGGCCGACTCCAAATCGTGCCCGAAGGGCTTCTCAATCACGATGCGAACCCGGGTAGGGTCGTCCTTGGTGTGGCGTTGGGCAATGCCCGTGGCAATGATGGGGAAGAACTCCGGGGCCACCGCCAGGTAGTAAATCACGTTGGCCGGGGCATTCCATTCCTGCTCGAAGGCCGAAAGGCGCTGGCTGAATTCCTCGTAGGCGGCCGGCATTTTTACGTCGGATACCTGGTAGTAAATGTGTGGTGAGAACTTGTCCCAGGCCTCTTTTTTGGCCTTGCCACTGCGCGAAAACTCGTTGAGGTCGGCTAGCAGAATGGTGCGAAACTCCGCGTCGGTGAGCTTGGTGCGGCCCGTGCCGATGATGGCAAACTGCTCAGGCAGCCAGCCGTCGAGGAACAGATTATACAGCGCCGGCGAAAGCTTGCGTGCGTTCAAATCGCCGGTGCCGCCGAAGATGACGAAAACGGTGGGCTTAATATTATGGTTGTTGTTCATTGCCAATAAAGCGGGAATGGCTGGTTTTTACGGTAGTATCTGCTCGTCGTGCTTCGCTGCGCGCTGCACGACCGTTTGTGAATGGTGAGAAAGCCCGACTAGCTGTTCGGCTTCACCGGCTCCTCGGTCGAACCATGTTCCTCCACCTGCGCATCCTGCTTATTAGTCGCATCCTCGTGCGCCGGCGTCCACTGCGTGTGGAATACGCCTGCCTTCCCAATCAGCTCGTACGTATGCGCCCCAAAGTAGTCGCGCTGGGCCTGGATGAGGTTGGACGGCATCCGCGCCGTGCGGAACGTGTCGAAATAGCTCAGCGAGGCCATGTAGCCGGGCAGGGCCAGGCCGGCCGTGGCGGCGGCCGCCACCACGGCGCGGCTGCCGGGCACGGCATCGTTCACCAGCTTCTGCACCTGGCTATCGAGCAGGAGGTGGGCTAGTTTCGGCGTGTGCTGGTAGGCGTCAAAAATCTCGTTCAAAAAGCCCGAGCGGATAATACAGCCGCCGCGCCAGATTTTGGCGATGTCGGCCAGGTTCAGGTCGTAGGTATAGTCCTCTGAGGCCTTCGAGAGCAGCTGCATGCCCTGGGCGTAGGTGATGACCATGCTAAAGTAAAATGCTTGCTCCAGCTGTGCCAGGAAGGCCTCGCGCGCTACCGGCAGCGGGCCGGCCACCGGGCCGTATAGCCCCGCCAGCTCCCCGCGCAGGGCTTTGTACTTCGATAGATTGCGCATGGTCACCGCCGTGTCGATGGTGGATAGCGGCACCTCCAAATCCATGGCCACCTGCGAGGTCCACTTGCCGGTGCCCTTCGAGCGGGCCTCGTCCTTGATGTCGTCGAGCAGCAAATGGTCGGTATTTGGGGTCTTGAAGCCGAAAATGTCCTTGGTAATGTCGAGCAGGAAAGATTGTAGCCGGCCCTCGTTCCACTGCGTGAATACCTGGCCAATGGCCGCGTTATCCATCCCCAGGCCGATTTTCAGCACGGCGTAGGTTTCGGCAATGAGCTGCATCAGGCCGTACTCGATGCCGTTGTGCACCATCTTCACAAAGTGGCCGGCCGCGCCGGGGCCGATATAGGTCACGCACGGCTGGCCGTCGACCTGCGCCGCGATGGCCTCAAACATGGGCTGCATCACGCGGTAGGCCTCTTTGTCGCCGCCGGGCATCATGCTGGGGCCGAAGCGGGCGCCTTCCTCGCCGCCGCTCACGCCCATGCCGAAGAAGTGAAAACCAGCCGCTTCTACGGCCTTGGCGCGCCGCTCGGTGTCGGTAAAGTGGGAGTTTCCGCCGTCGATGATGATGTCGCCGGGGGCCAGCAGGGGCTGCAGCTCGGCAATCACGCTGTCCACAATGGGGCCGGCGGGTACCAGCATCATCACCGCGCGCGGCGTTTGCAGGCCGTTGAGGAAGGTGGCGAGGTCGGCGAAGCCGTGTACGGGCTTGCCCGCGCCTTCCTTGGCCAGCAGGGCAATTTTATCGGCGTCCTTATCGTAGCCGGCCACGGGAAAGCCGTGGTCGGCCATGTTCAGCAGCAGGTTGCGGCCCATGGTACCAAGGCCAATCATGCCAAAAGAAGGCTTGGAAGCGGGAGTTGTACTCATCAGAAAAGAGGGGTTTAGGAAGCAGTGTTCAGGTTAAGGAAACGAGTTACGCCGGAAAAAGGCGAAACCGGGGCGAAAGTTTTGGTGGGGGCAGGGCGCCGGCGCGTATTTGCGCCGCGTGCCGCTGGCCCTGCTGGCACGCACCGGCAGCCTGGCCGGGATGGCTGGCCTTGTTATAATAGGACTTACGCAGTTGAAACACTAACCAACTGAAAAACAGCAATATAACAAATATACGTCTTGAATGCAAGTCGTTGATTTTCAGGTTACATAGCTTTTGAAGTGCGTAAGTCCTATATAAAATCCGCTACAACCGATTAAACGGCACGTTCTGAATTGGATATGATTTCCAGTCCTGATAGTCGAAATGCCATCACTCAGCGGGAAACACGATGAAGCCGTTTTGCTCCATTGTGCTGCGGAGCAGGTCCCGCGATATCCGTTGTGCCGGAGTGCCACCAGCGTAAGCAGCGTAGGAGAGCGAGGGCTCATCTCGTCGTACTCGCCGGGCATGGCAACTTCTTTGTTGGCCGCCATATCCCACAAGCTCAGGTCTACGGCGCAGCCCCGGTTGTGGCGGGAGCCTTTTTGCGGGTCGGCCACGAATTCCTTTTTATCGGTCGGAGTGTGGTCCCACATCTGTTTGGTGATGCGCCAGGGGCGATACCCATCGAATACCAGTAGGCAGTAGCCCAGTGGTTTCAAGGTGCTATTCGCCCGCACCAGGGCCTCGGCGGCAGGGCGCTGCAAGAATGCCCGCGCCTGCGGGTACAGCACCCGGCCCATGAAATTGTGGGTAGTGGCGTAGCGGATATCCAATCGAATGGTAGGGTCGAGCCGGGCCAGCTCCACCAGCCCGCCGGGCTGGAACGGGCCGGCTTCGTGCGGCGGCTGCACGGCGCAGCCACCGAAGATGCTCAGGAAGCACAATAGCCACAGCTGTAGTAGGATACGATTCATAGAAGCTGTTTAGAAAATCGGGTTGCGCCGGTCCGACCGGTTGTCGTTGGCATCGGCCCCATAAGCACTGGCGCCGTTCTCGCGGCAACCGGTCATACCACCTAGAGCGGTCGGACCGGTTGCCGCGACTTTGGGCTGACTTTCCAAACAGCTTCATAGCGAAAGCCGATTGGCGGAGAGTCAAATAAGCAGAAAAAGCAGCCCATTAGGCTGCTTTTTCTGCTTATACGCAAAGAAGATTTTTACAAAATCCCACTCATAAAGCCCGGTACCACGCCCAGCGCAATAGTCAGTAGCGCCAGCACCACCATCGTCACGGTCTGAATACCATCGACCGGCACCGGCGTGGCACCCTCGGGGGCGGGCTGCATGTACATGGCGATAATGGGCCGCAGGTAGTAGTACAGGCCCACCATGCTCATGATAACCGCGAATACCACGAGGCCGATATAGCCCTGGCCCACGGCCGCCGCCAGCAGGAAAAACTTGCCAAAAAAGCCGCCCGTGAGCGGAATGCCAGCCAGCGAAAGCATGGCCACCGTCATCACGAAGGCCAGCAGCGGGTTGGTTTTGCCCAAGCCATTGAGGCCGGCGTAGGAGTCGTCCTGGCGGTGTTCGGCCACCAGTTTCAGTACGCCGAAGGCGGCTACCGTAGCAATAGAATAAGCCAGCGAGTAGAAGAAAATGCCGCTGGCGGCATCGCCAGTCAGCATGCCCTTGCTGGCCACGAGGCCGATGAGCAAGTAGCCGGCGTGGCTCACGCTGGAGTAGGCCAGCATGCGCTTGGTGTTGGTTTGGGCCGCCGCGCCTACGTTGCCGAGGAGCAGCGTGAGGGCGCACATGGCCTGAATGGTGGGCATCCAGAAGCCCTGAGCGGCGGGTAGGGCCACCGCCAGCAGCTTGAGGAAGGCGGCGAAACCAGCCGTTTTCACCACCGTACTCATGAAGGCGGTGAAGAACGTGGGCGTGCCCTCGTACACGTCGGGCGTCCAGAAGTGGAACGGCGCGGCCGATACCTTGAAGCCGATGCCGATAATCATCATCAGAATACCGATGTAAAGCATCGGCTGCAGGCTGGCGTTGGCAGGGTTGGCTACGGCCGCGCCCAGCTGCGAGAGGGCGAAGGTGCCGGTAGCGCCATACAGTAGCGCAATGCCGAAGAGCAGGATACCGGTGGCAAACGCGCCCATCAGGAAGTATTTCAGGGCGGCTTCGTTGCTGCGGGAGTCGCGCTTGTTGCTGCCGGCCAGCACGTACATGCTGATGCTTAGGATTTCAATGCCCACGAAGAGCATGATGAGGTGGTCGTAGCCAATCATCATGATGGCTCCCACCAGCGAGAAGAGTAGCAGGGCGTAGTATTCGGCCAGGTTGGGCTCGCCCGATACCACGTAGCTGCGCGAGAAGGGCAGCAGCAGAATGGTGGTGAGTAGCACGATGCCCGTGAAGGCTACCGTGTAGTTGTCCACCACCAGCATGTTGTTGAAGTAGGGCGCGTGCGCCACGTTCCAGTCGGCGTAGTTGGCCCCGAACACGGCCAGCAACAGCAGCATGGCGCCGGGCAGCAGCACCTTATTCGAGCGCAGAAAGCCCAAGAACAGGTTGAGAATGCCGAAGACGGAGAGGAGAATGATGGAAGTCATGTTGTTCTGGCGTTCGCCTCACCCCCCGGCCCCCTCTCCGTGGGAGAGGGGGAGCCAGGCGACGTTGGGGGCTTTTATTTAGGGGAAACTTAGCAGTCTGGAAGCAGGATTGTTAGCCCCGGCTTTGATTAGAATCGTTGTTTTGACAAGCTCCCCTCTCCTGCGGAGAGGGGCCGGGGGTGAGGCGTCCCGTTAGCGCCCGACCAGCGCCAGGATATTTGTGACGGCCGGCTCGGAGATGTGCAGGAAGGTGTTGGGGAACAGGCCAATCCAGAACACCAGCACAATGAGCGGCACCAGCACCAGCAACTCGCCGCCGGTGAGGTCGGTAATGGTTTCGGAGAACGATGAATCCGGGCCGAGCATCACGCGCTGGAACATGCGCAGCAGGTACACGGCCGAGAAAATGATGGTGAGGCCGGCCACCGCGCCCACCCAGGCGTTGTATTCGTACACGCCGGCCAGCAGCAGGAATTCACCCACAAAGCCGCCCGTGAGGGGCAGGGCCACCGTGCTCAACAGCATTATCAGGAAGCAAACTGAGAGGATGGGCGTGCGGCGCGTGAGGCCGCCCAGGTCGGGGATGTAGCGGGTGCCGGTGCGGCGCTCAATGGCATCGGCAATGAAGAACATGCCGACCACGTTCACGCCGTGGGCCAGCATCTGAACCACTGCGCCTTGCAGGCCGATTTGGGTGAGCGAGAACACGCCGGCCGCCATCAATCCAACGTGGCTAAGGGACGAGTAGGCGATGAGGCGCTTCACGTCGCGCTGCCGAATGGCGATGATGGCCCCGTAGATAATGCCAATGACGGAGAGGATGATAACCGGCTTCTGCCACTGGCTCACGCCGAGCGGCACCACGGGCAGCAACCAGCGCAGGGTGCCGTAGATGCCCATTTTCAGCATGATGCCCGAGAGCAGCATGGTGGCGGGGGCGGGGGCTTCGGTGTAGGTGTCGGGCTGCCAGGTGTGGAAGGGGAAGATGGGCATCTTCACGGCAAAGGCGGCGAAAATCAGCCAGAACAGCCACGACTGCTCGGCGGCGCTGAGCTTCAGGCTGTAGAAAGCGGTGAGCTCCGAGGAGTGCTGGGCCAGCGAGCCGGCGGCGGGGCCGGTTTGCTGGTAGAGGTACACGAAGCCAGCCAGCATCAGCAGTGAGCCCACCACGGTATAGAGGAAAAACTTGAGGGTGACGGCAATGCGGCGCTCGCCGCCCCAGGCACCCGCCAGCAGGTAAATCGGAATGAGGGCCACTTCCCAGAAGAAGTAGAACAGGAAGGCATCGAGCGAAACGAACACGCCGAGCAGGCCCGTTTGCATAAACAGCACGAGGGCGTAGAACGTGGACGGGTTGTCGTAATCGCGCTTGAAAGCGCTCAGCAGAATGAGCGGAACCAGGAACGTGGTGAGCAGCACCATCAACAGGCTCAGGCCATCGAGCCCGATATGGAAGTTGATGCCGGCCGAGGCAATCCAGCGGTAATCGAGGTTGTAGGCAGTTGAGCCGTGGCGGGTGAAGTCGAACGTGACGTAGGCGGCGACAACGAATTCGAGGAGCGAGGCCCCGAAGGCAAGGGCGCGGGCGGCGGCTCCCTTAACGACTAGCAGCAGCAGGGCGGCGGCTAAAGGGAGAAAAAGCAGTACAGCAGTCAGCATCAGCAGGCGGGTTGGGCGCGTTGCAGGGTGGGGGAACCCACCCGCAAATTGACCGCAAACTTACGCACGGAGTAGGAAGGCACCACCGTTTTTGTGCAACTTCTACTGGCGGGCCACTTTACGGCTGGGGCGCCTGTACCCGTTGGCCGCCAACTTTGCCGTTCACAACCTTCCCCTCATGACAATACCCATGCTGCGCGTGGTTCGGCCCACCGACAACCTGCCGGCCCTGCTGCGTTTCTACTGCGATGGCCTCGGCTTGCAGGTACTCACATCCTTCACCGCCCACAACGGATTCGACGGCGTGATGCTGGACCACCCGCACGCGCCGTACCATCTGGAGTTCACGCACCAGCCGGGGCACGCCGTGGGCCGCGCTCCCACGGCCGACAACCTGCTGGTGTTCTACCTGCCCGATGCCGCCGAATGGCCGCCCGCCGTGCAGCGGATGCTGGCCGCCGGCTTCGCGCCCGTGCCAGCATATAATCCGTATTGGGACCAGCAGGGCCGTACTTTTGAAGACCCCGACGGCTACCGCGTGGTGCTGCAACAGGCGGTCTGGAATCTGTAGCGCCAATTACTGCCAAAGATGTCTGACCACTCGCCCGTTGTTTCGCGCCTCGCGCCCACGCCCAGCGGCTTCCTGCACCTCGGCAACGCCGTGAACTTCGTGCTCACCTGGCTGCTCACGCGGCAGGTCGTACCCGGCAGGGCCGGCGGCACGCTGCACCTGAGAATCGACGACCTGGACCGCGCCCGTCTGCGCCCCGCCTACCTGGATAATATCTTCCGCGTAATCGACTGGCTAGGGATTGACTACGACCACGGCCCCAGTGGCCCCGACAATTTCCTGCGCCACCATTCGCAGCTGTTGCACCTGCCCGACTACAACCGCGTGCTGCGCCGGCTGGCGCAGCAGCCCGGTTTGGTGCAGGCCAGCCAGCGCACCCGCACCGGCGGCCCCGAAGCCCCGGTTTCGCTCGAAACGCCCGGCGCGGCGTGGCGGGCGCAGGTGCCGGCTGGTACTGAAATTCAGTTTGCCGATGGTTGGCAGGGCGAAATCAGTGTGCCGCTCGGCGCGCTAATGCCGGATTTTGTGGTTCGCAAAAAGGACGGCGTAGCCGCGTACCAGGTGGCTTCAGTAGTCGATGATTTACGCCTCGGTACCAACCTGATTGTGCGCGGGCTGGACCTGCAAGCCAGCTCTGCCGCGCAGCTTTGGCTGGCCGTGCAGCTCTCGGAAACAACTGCTTTTAATAGAACACAGGTGCATTTTTTTCATCATTCGCTGATGACCGATGCGGCCGGCCAGAAGCTCTCTAAGTCGCAGCAGCTGCCGCTGGATGCGGGTATTCTGGCTCAGGAGCAAGGAAAGCAAGCCGTATTCCAGGCCGTGGCGCAGCTGCTGAAGCTCCCGGCAGAGGCTGCTGCCACATTGCCGACGCTCCAACAGGCCTTCACCTCGGTGAAACGCTCTTTGCCCTCTCGTTAACTCTGTGCGAAAAACTACCGCACCTCTTTCTTAAACTGCTCGGCCCAATAATCGGCCAAACGGGTAGGCTCCGGTAATTTGTAGCCTTTCAAGCATGCCAGGGTGAGGCGGGTAGCGGTGGCTTGGTCGCAGCGGTGGCCGGGGCTCACGAACAGCGGCAGCACCTTGTCCTTGCTGCGAATAACCTCGCCGATGAGCTCACCGGATTTCGCATCGAGCAGCGGCTCAATGTTGCCGCGCTCGATACCGGGCTCCTGAAAAATGCCCGTCAGCTTATTCTTGGCCACGCCGAAGGTGGGCATGTCGAGCAGCACGCCCAGGTGCGCGGCAATGCCCATGCGGCGCGGGTGCGCAATGCCGTGGCCGTCGACCATAATCACATCGGGCTTGTTCTCCAGCTTGGCGAAGGCGTGAATCACGTTCGGCGCCTCGCGGAAGGAGAGGAAGCCGGGCACGTAGGGCATGTCTACGGGCCCGTAGCTGTACACTTTCTCTACCAGCTCCAGCGAAGGAAATTTCAGGACTACGAACACCGATAGAATGGTGTCGGGCGTGGGGAATGAGGAGTCGCAGCTGGCGATGAGGTGTGGCTCCCGGGGCAGGAGCTCGGCGCGCACGCGCTGGCGCATTTCGTGCTGTTGCTCGGTGAGGCTGCGCACGAGGGCGGGGTCGGGGGGAGGGCCGGGCGGGCGGTAGTAAGCCATTTGGCGGGTATGAGCGTTGAATTCTGAGCTGAGGAAAAGGCAGCATTGTGGCCCCGAATAGCTCAACCTTAGCATCCTGCGGCGGCATGGGGCGTATGAAGGCCATACGTTTCTTCGTTGGCCATGTCTGATTCCCCTCCCGAACAACCCGCTTCTACCGGCTCCGGCCCGCTACTGGAGCGCCGCTACTTTATTGACGTGCAGCGGGCGCGGCATTCACCCGCTCAGCTTATGGCCGAGGTGCAGGCCGATGTGCCCCGCTTCTCGCCCGAGGCACTCGCCGATTTCGAAAAGACAACCGGCGACGCGGGCCCCATTAAGACCGGCGACGAATTCCATATCACCATTCGCGGCCCCTGGAACGGCAGCGTGCGCGTCACCGATGTCGGTGCCACTTACTTCGAATTCATCACGCTCGAAGGCCACCCCGAGGCCGGCCGTATTCGTTTCGAAGCCCACTATCTGGACGAGTCGCCCGACGTGCTGCGGTTCGAAATCCGTTCCTCGGCCCGCTCGCGCGATGGGCTGGTGGCTTTCGCCTACGACACCCTGGGCGGCGGCAAGCTGATGCAGGAAGCCTCCTGGGTCGAATTCTGCCGGCGCGTGGCGGCGGCCAGCGGCGGCCACGCCCTGGCCGACGTAGTAGTCGAAACCTTCCGGCACGACGAAGCCAGCCACGTTCATCACACCCGCCATGAGTAGCCCAACTATCGCCGTGCCGGCCTCGGCAAAGCCGCCCGCCTGGGAGCAGTACCGCGCCCGCCTCGATGCCTACCGCAACGCCAAGGTCAACTACGACTTTTCGCGCCAGAACGAGCACACCAGCGCCACCGGCTGGCGCCTCGACGACTACGAAACCGACCTGCCCGCCGAAGCCCCCGGCCCACCCGAGGCTGCCGGCTCCTTCGCCGCCGCCCAGGATGTGCTGCGCCGCTACGCCTTCCCCCCGCCCGACCTCATCACCGGCTACTTCGACCCCACTATGCCGCTCGAAAAGCGCATTATGGTGCTGCGGGCGCACTTTCTGGTCTTCAATTTCTACTTCGGCGTGCGCGTGAGCGAGGTCACCGATGAGGAAGCCCGCCCCACGCCCAGCGGCCCGGCCGGCTCGTACCCGGAACGGGTGTGGGGCTACGGCTACCGCACCCTCGAAGGCCACTTCGAGCGCGGTCAGATTGACTTCACCATTCACAAAAATCTGCCGACCGGGGCCGTACAGTTTCGCATTCACGCCGTATCGCAGTCCGGCCAGATTCGCAACCCGTTCTACTGGGTGGGTTTCAAGCTGTTTGGGCGAATACTCCAGCGCAAGTTTGCCCGCGAGTCGTTGCGTCGAATGCGGGAGCTGGTGAGCCAGGCTTTGGCACAAGGCTCGCCAGCTGCCGCCGCCGCCGGGGCACCGCGGCCGGGATAACAAGCTGCGAATTTTTAGTGGAACAGCCGTTTTTCAGCCCAAAAAGTGCCGAATGGCAGCACGGAAACGGCCAGCGCCAGCAGCGCTTTTCCAAACGACCAGCGCCGTTCAATGGCCACCTGAATAACCAGCAGCACGTACGCCACAAACAGCACACCGTGCGCCATACCCACGTAGCGCACCGCCAGGGGCTGGCCCGCCAGGTATTTTAAGGGCATGGCAATGCCCAGCAACACCAGCAACGAAATGCCTTCCAGAAACCCAATCAGCCGCAGGCGGCCCAGTGAAGTGAGAAAAAGATGACCGGGCGTGAGGGACATAGCAATGTGCGTTTGGGTGGAAACGCAAAGCTACCCCACACCTTTCGGCCCGGCCCCGCAAACTTTAGTGGCTCTGTCCGGTTATACACTTCAGGGTTTCCGGCATTCAGGCCATGGGCGTATTACGTTACTGCCTTTGTGCCGACTTATTTCCCTAACCATTAACGCTTACAATACCCCCAATTATGCTTCCAACGAAAGCCTACGCCGCCCCGGCTCCCAGTGTCCCCCTCGCACCCTTCGATTTTGAGCGCCGCGAAGTAGGCCCGCACGATGTGCTCATTGATATTCAGTTTTGTGGCGTGTGCCACTCCGACCTGCACCAGGTGCGCGACGAGTGGGGCGGCTCGATGTTCCCGATGGTGCCCGGCCACGAAATTGTGGGCCGCATCAGCAAAGTGGGCGACCACGTGAAAAACTTTAAAGTAGGCGACCTGGCTGGCGTGGGCTGCATGGTGGACTCGTGCCGCACTTGCCCCAGCTGCCAGGAAGGCCTGGAGCAGTACTGCGAAACCACCGGCATGGTGGGTACCTACAACAGCCGCGAGATTGGCAGCGGCGCGCCCACCTACGGCGGCTACTCAAGCCAGATTGTGGTGGACGAGAAGTACACCCTCAAAGTATCCGAGAAGCTGGACCTGGCCCGTGTGGCGCCGCTGCTCTGCGCCGGCATCACCACCTACTCGCCCCTGCGCCAGTGGAAAGTGGGCCCCGGCCACCGCGTGGGCGTGATGGGCCTGGGCGGCCTGGGCCACATGGCCGTGAAGCTCGCCGCCGCCATGGGTGCCGAGGTAACGGTGCTCAGCACCTCGCCCGGCAAGGAAGCCGATGCCAAAGAGCTGGGCGCCCACAAGTTTGTGGTAACCAAAGACGAGGCCCAGCTGAAGTCGGTAGGCAACTACTTCGACTTCATTATCAACACCGTATCGGCCCAGCTCGACCTGGCCACCTACGTGAACCTGCTGCGCCGCGATGGCACCATGATTTTGCTGGGCGTGCCCACAGAGGCACCGCACATCCATGCCTTCAACCTCATCAGTAAGCGTCGTCGCATTGCCGGCTCGCTCATCGGCGGCATTGCCGAAACGCAGGAAATGCTGGACTTCTGCGCCGAGCATAACATCATGTCCGACATCGAGCTCATCGACATGAAGGACATCAACGAGTCGTACGAGCGCATGCTGAAAGGCGACGTGAAATACCGCTTCGTGATTGACATGGCCACGCTGTAACAACCAGCAGCCACTCGATAATTAAACGCAAAAAGCCGGCTTTCCGCGAGGGAAGCCGGCTTTTTACGTTTGGCCGATAAGTTGGATTCGGGCTTATTCGATGGCAATACGCTGCCAGCTTTGGCCGGCCGTGGTGGTGATGCCCAACAGGTACACGCCCGGCGCGAGGCCACCCAGCGGCACCGTGCCGCTGGCCTGCGCCAGCGCCCAGCGGCGCACCGTGCGGCCCTGCAGGTCGGCCAGCAGCACGGGGCCGGTGGGCGCGGCGGGCAGGCGCAGGGTGAGCTGGTTATGGGCCGGTTGGGGAAGGCATCGGCCAGCGGCACCGCCGTGGCGTTGCGCGTGGCCAGCACCGTGTTCACGAGGCGGGCCAGCCCGAAGCGCGGCTGCCCGGCCACGCTGGTGAAGTCGCCGCCAAGCACAATGGCATTGGTGCCGGGCTGGAGGTAAACGGTCGCTGCTGCGGGCGAGAACGACTCATTGCCCACCACTACGGCCTGGAAACCAGTATCGAAGCTGCCGGTGGTGATGAGGCGCACCAGGCGCTCGGTTTGCGAGGTAGCGCCGGGTGCCACGATGAGCAGCTTGCCATCGGGTTGTTCGGCCAGCGTGTGGGCGGCGCTGGCGGCCGTGAAGCCGGGGTCGGGCGCGCCGCTTGGCAGTAGGCGCAGCAGGCCGTAGGGCGCGGCCTGCCCGTTGAAGGAGGTGAAGTTGCCATTTGCCATAATTTTGCCGCCGGCCACAACCACGATGCTAAACAGCGAGCCAGGGCCGCCGCCCGTGCCAATCGAGAAGGTGTTATCGATGGTGCCATCGAGGTTGAGGCGGTCTGCGTAGCTGCGGGTGGCATCGTTCCAGAGCACCAGCGTCTGGCCGTTGGCCAGGCCCACGGGGTAGCGGAAGCCGGCGGTATTGCCCGTGCCTACGGCGAGCACTTGCCAGGCAGTATTGAGGGGCGGAGCAAATTGCGTGTTGAGCGTGCCATCGGCGTTGAGGCGCACCATCGTCCTCATGGGCTGGCCATTTGCTTTAGTGGAAGAGCTGGTGACCAGCAATCCACCGCCGGGGTGGACGGCAATGCTCGCTCCAAGGCAACAGGGTGGGTACGGGCGGCTCCAACGGAGCTCGGCCGCGGCAAACGTGGCGTCGAACGTCCCGTTGGCCAGTACGCGGCGCACCAGGGCAGTGCTGTCAGTATTCTGGTAAGTGGCGTAGAAAGTACCGTCGGCCTGTGCGGAAGCATTGACAGAATAGGTGCTGCCACCGGGCCGGGCCGTAGGGGCGGGAAGGGTTATCAGTGCGTTGTAGCTGCCATTGGCACTGATGCGGTGGAAGCGCGGGTAGCCTTGGGTGCTCACCGCCTGACCGTTGAAGGTGGTGAGGTTGTAGGCACTCAGCACGAGCTGGCCGTTGTTCTGCGGGGTGACGAGCCCCGAGGCTACCGTTTCCAGCAACATGGTGTAGCTGGTATCGACGTTGCCAGTGGCCAGCAGGCGCATCACGCCGCTGCTTGGCTGGCTGCCTGAGCTGTTGAAAAAGCCGACTATCAGGTACTGGCCACTATTCAGCTCTACCGCGCGCATCACGGTGCCGTAGTTGCCCTGGCTGCCCGCCCCAAACGCGGCATCGACCGCCCCGGCCGAGGTTAGCCGCACCAGGCCGGTGCTGGAGAGCCCGCCGAAGGAGTTGAGCCCACCCGTAACCAGGATGCTGCCATCGGCGCGGAGGCCCAGGCCAAACACTACTCCGCTGGCCGCAACGCGGGTAAAAGACGGGTCCAGCGCGCCGGTGGGCAGCAGGCGCACCACCAGGCTGGAACCGTTGGTCGAGCTTGCCACCGTGTTGCCCCCGAGAACGAGCTTGCCATCGGGCTGCCGCACCATATCGAACACAAACGCGTAGCTGACCAGCGGCGAGCTAAACGAGGCATCGCGGCTGCCGGTGGCGCTGAGGCGGGCAACGCCCAGGCAGGGCTGCCCGTCCACGGCATCGAACTGGCCGGCCACCATAATGGTGCCGTCGGGCTGCGCGATAATCCGCCGGATTTCCCCGTAGCCGCCCGTTCCGTTGGTGAACCCGGCTCTGGTGGCAAAGCTGGTGTCGAGCCGGCCGGTGGGCAACAGCCGAATCACGCCCTTGGTGGGTTATCCGTTGAAAGTGGACTGTAAAACGCGGCCTACCAAAATCTTACCATCGGCCTGCACGGCAATGCTGTAGATGCTGCTCTGCCACCCGGTGCCACCCGAGCTGAACGAATTGTCCAAGCTGCCATCGGCATTGAGGCGGATGAGGTTTTGCACGGGCGCACCATTGTAGCCCGTCACGCCGTATTCGCCCCCCAGTAGGATTTTTCCGTCGGGCTGGAGCGCCAGCGCGGTAATGTTGGCACTGGGACCACTGCCGGCCTGCGCCCGGAACGTAAGGTCGGGGGGGCCGTCG
Organism: Hymenobacter siberiensis; assembly: GCF_018967845.1. GTDB lineage: Bacteria > Bacteroidota > Bacteroidia > Cytophagales > Hymenobacteraceae > Hymenobacter > Hymenobacter siberiensis. The sequence continues at coordinate 4,613,354 of NZ_JAHLZZ010000001.1, read as the reverse complement.
GCATTGAGGCGCGCTACCCGGGGCGACGGCTGCCCGTTCATCAGTTGGAACTGACCGGTAATGAGCACCTTGCCGTCGGGCTGCTTGAGGGAAGCGAAAACCCCGCTGCCGGGGGCCGTGAGCGTGCTGGGCGCAAAGCCGGGGTCGAGCTGCTGCGCGGCGGCGGAAAGCCAGCTGCCGCAGCTCAGCATAACGGCCGCGAGAAACGAATAAAAAAGACGCATAAAGTTGAAAAGAAAGGAATTGACGCAGATTTAATTTGAATAGGTAATTGACTGATTTACTGTTTCGTGAACAGGTACGGTTCCTGCTCCAGCCCATCGTTCACCCGAATTTCCAGCGTTTTCACCTGCCCGCTCTCCACGGCGAAGGGAGCCGGGAAAATCCCGTAGGCCGCGTTGGAAAAGGTGCTGCGGAAGGTGTCGCTGTCCATATACTCCAGCGTGGTGGTGAGGGCAGGGTGATGCGAGAAACGCACGAGCAGCTGCTTGCCTTTGGGCTCGACGGTGATGGTGCCATATACCGGGTGCTGGTAGGTGCCGGTGTAGGATTTGAGGCTGCGGGCGGGCTTGTTTTTCTTGCTGACGCGGGCGGCCAGCTCGGCCACGCTTTTGGCGGTTTCGGCGTTGCCCTTTTGGGCGAAGGCGTAGAGCTGGCGGCTGCGGTCCACGTAGGGCACGCTCAGGTAGGCATCGAGCAGCTGGTAGCGCAGGGCTTCGAAAAAGCTCTGGTTGTCCTGGTTGGTGAGCACGGCGAGGCCCAGGTTTTCTTCGGGCACAAAGCACACGTTGGTTACAAAGCCATTGGCCCCGCCCGTGTGCCAATAAATCTGGCGAGCGTTGTAGTCTGCCGAATACACGCCCAGGCCGTAGGTGCGGAAATGGCTGGGGAAGATGGGCGATTTACTGGCGTTCACCAGCGTGTTGCCTTCGCGGGTGCGGCGCAGCGTGGCCCAGGGCATGATGCGCTGGCCGTTGTACTGGCCGCTGTCGAGCTGGAAGCGCAGCCAGTGGCCAAGGTCATTCACGTTGGAAACCAGGCTGGCGGCCGGCCCAAAGTTGTCCACCTCATCAAACGGCACCCGCGTGAGCGGGCCGAAAGCCGTGGTGTAGGGCAGCGCCACGTTGGCCCGCTGGCTGGCCCCCGCCGTACTGGGGTAGGTATTCGTCATGCCCAGCGGGGTGAGCAGGCGCTGCTGCACGAAGTCCTGCCATGTGGTGCCACCGGTGGCCACGGGAATGATTTCGCCGGCCGTCAGGAAGCCGTAGTTGCTGTAACCGTACTGCTGCCGAAACAGCCCCACAGGCTTCAGATAGTGCACTTTTTGCAGGATTTCGGCCCGGCTCAGGTTAGAATCCCAGAAGGTGAAATCGCCCTGGAAGGTCTTGGTGCCCATGCGGTGCCCCAGCACATCGCGAATGGTAACCAAGCGGGTGCTGACGGAGTCATAGAGCCGGAAATCGGGCAGGTACTGGTGCACCGGGTCGTCCAGCTTCAGCTTTTTTTCCTCGACCAATTGCGAAATGGCGGTGCCGGTGAAGAGTTTGGAATTGGAGGCGATGAGGAAGAGGGTATTACCGTCCACTGGTTCGGGCTTGTCCACGGCTTTCACGCCGAAACCCTGCGACACCACTACCTGCCCATCCTTCACCACCGTCACGGCCAGGCCGGGAATGTTCCATAATTTGAGGCCGCGCTGCACGTAGCTGGCCAGGCTGTCGCGCACGAAGGCGTTGCCCGCGCCGGGCGTAGGCGTTTGGGCGTGAGCGGGGAGGGAAAGGGCGGCGGCCGCAGCCAGCGTGACCAGGAAAGGAAGTAAGCGCATTGGTGTTGAAAGCAAGGTCTAAAAAGTGCCGAATGAAGGATTTTTTGCTCTTTCGGAGTGGAACTCCTGCTCTTTCGGAGTTGCACTCCGAAAGCCGCGTGTTGCGGAGTTGTACTCCGCTCCGGGGTGGCAACGGCGTAACGATTGGGGACTATAAGTCCCCGGCAGTCCGGCTTTCGGAGTGCAACTCCGAAAGAGCAGAGCAACGGGCAGCGGTTGAGCACAACGTAAAAAAAGCCGGCTGAAACACCCCGAAGGGATTTCAGCCGGCTCAAAGCTAAGCCGCCTGCCAGGGTTAGGCCACTACCCGCATGACCGGTATGGGCGGCCACGGGGTATGGGTAACCCGCACGTCGGGCCAAAACGACTTGAGGCCCTGATAGTGCATAAAGACGCGGGCCGTGGTGATAACGTCCTTCTCGCAATAGGTCACAATGCGTTTGAGGTCTTTCTCGGTCCAGTAGGTGTGGCCCACCTGGGAGCCGTCGATGTCGTCTTTGGGTGAGGGAATGCCGAAGACGCCGGCCAGCAGGGCCAGGGAGATAGTGCCTTTGAAATCGCCAAACTTCCACAGCTCCATGGTGTCGAGCAGGTGAGGCAGGTCCCAGGCCTTGTAGCCGGCCACGTCGAGCATCGGCGGAATGGGCTGACCGCAAATCAGCATGCGGCGGCCGATGTAGCCGTAGTCGAACTCGCGGCCGTTGTGGGCGCAGAGGTAGTGGCCGATGCGCTTCGGGTCGTCGTGCTCGCGGGTGTTGGTGGCGGTGGGCAGCTTGGTGCCGTAGGGTTTGGCTTCGTCCAGGGCCCGGGCGAAGCTCCGCAGCACTTCGTGCTCATCATCGTTGGCGTACGATTTTACTTTAAATTCAAGCGTGTCATCGGCCAGGGTGTAGAACTTGCCCACCGAAATGCACACGATTTTGCCAAACTCGGCATAGAGGCCGCCGTTGGCAAACAGGGCTTCGTGGGTCTGGCCCTCGGCCAGCTCGCGGGCGTGGCGCTTGTCGCAGAACTTCTTCCAGAGCGGCTGGTGGGCGGCCGGCATCTCGGCATGGGTGGCGTGGCCGGGCACGGTTTCAATATCGACGAAGAAAATGCGGGTCAGGTCGACATTGTGCAGGATGTTCATGGCAGAAGGAAAAGCAGTGAAAGTAGTGGAAGATACGTCGGGGCCGCCGGGCCGCCCGCCTATCTCAAAGCTACGGCAAAGCCTGCGCTGCATGCAAGCGGCTCAGATTCGCAGGCATCCTGCTGCCGCATCCGGTATCCGCTGGTGGCACGTCCCAGCCTGGACTATGCGGCTCGGCAGCCCGGCCCTTTGAGTCAGAAAGCTGCCTGTTACTCCGGTCTTGCGCCAGTAATGGCGATTCCTCAAAAAAATAATGCTGGCCGCTGTAACGTTTGGACACCAGGGCCAATATTCTCCAGAGCTTCACCTCAATTTAATGCTCCTGACAGGCAACCCTGGCCACGGCTAGGTCATCTGTTTGAGCGTAACCTTCTTTCCTTTCCTAATCTGCACCGATGAAACTATCTACGCATTGCTTTGCGGCGGGCCTGTTGTGTCTGCTCCTGACTGGCTTGGCCCGCCCCGCCGCCGCCCAAACGCCTGCCGCTACTCCGGCGGTGGCGGCCACCGGCTCGCTCGTCGGCACCGTGCTCGATTCGCTTAAGAAAGAGCCCGTGCCCTACGCCACGGTGGTACTGCTGCCATCCGCGCCCAACGACAAGCCCATCACCGGCGTGGCCGCCGACGAGGCCGGCAAATTCTCCCTCACCAAGCTCGCGCCCGGCCCGGCCCGGCTGCGGGTGAGCTACGTGGGCTACGGCACCCAGACGCGCAACGTGACCATTACCGCCGGCGCTACCGACGCGGGCACGTTCCGCCTGCCCGTGGCCGGCACCGCGCTGGCCGAGGCCGTCATCATCGGGACGAAGCCGGTGGTGGAAATCCGGCCCGACCGCATGGTGTACAACGCCGACCAGGACGCCACCAATGCCGGCGGCACTGCGGCCGACGTGCTGCGCAAAGCCCCGCTGCTGGCCGTGGACGGCGACGGCAACGTGAAGATGCGCGGCTCCAGCAACTTCAAGGTGCTGGTGAATAACAAGCCCTCGCCTACGCTGGCCAGCAACCTGGCCGAAGCCCTGAAAGGTATTCCGGCCGAGCAGATTAAGTCGGTCGAAATTATCACCACGCCGCCGGCCAAGTACGACGGCGAAGGCACCGCCGGCATCATCAACATCGTGCTGAAAAAGGGGGTGGAGCAGGGCCTTAACGGCCGCATTGGGGCGAGCGGCGGCAACCGGAATTCGGGCGTGAACGGCTCGCTTAACTTCAAAACCAAGAAACTGGGCTTCACTTCCTCGGGTGGCACGGGCGGCTGGCACGGGCCGAACCGGTCGGAGCGCACCCGCTTCGGTAAAACCGATAACTCGACCCTGACCCAGCAGGGTGTGGGCAACTACAGCGGCCAGTGGATGTATGGCTCGGTGGGCCTCGACTACGACCTGAGCGAGCACCAGAGCCTGTCGCTGGCCGCCTCGGTAAACCGCTACGCCGGCCACGACTACAATAACATGCTGAACGACTTCGTGTCGCCCGCCCGCCCGCAGGACAACCAGCTCTTCACCCGCGCCACCAACAGCAAGTTTAGCGGCCTCAATGGCGAGCTGACCGGCACCTACACCAAAACCTTCGCTCTGCCCCGAAAGGAGTGGAGCGTGCTGGGCCAGTACGCCAATAATAGCGGCACGTTTGGCTACGATTTCGACCAGTATCTCAACTCCACCACCAACCTGGAAGTGGGCCGCGCCAACTACCGCGAGCGCAGCCGGGGCCGCACGCCGGGCAGCGAAGTAACGCTGCAAACCGACCTCACCCAGCCTTTCGGCGAGAAGCAAACCCTGGAAACGGGCCTAAAAGCCATTTTTCGCAATACTGGCTCGGTGGCCAACGTCGATGGCCTGACCCGGGGCCAGACCGAGGATTTTGTGCGCCTGCCCGGCCGCTCCACCGATTTCAGCTACGGCCAAAACGTGCAGGCCGGCTACGCCACCTACACCAATAAGTTGAGCAAGAAGCTGAGCGTGAGCCTGGGCGGCCGTCTGGAGCGCACCGCCATTTCGGCCGATTTCCGCACCAACGACACCAGCTTCGTGCGCAGCTACCTCTCGCTGCTGCCCAATGGCAACGCGCAGTACGCTTTCAGCGACAACAACAGCGTGCGCCTGGCCTACAGCCGCCGCATCACCCGGCCCTACATCGACTACCTCAACCCCTTCGTGGACCGCTCCGACCCGAAAAACCTCGTGTACGGCAACCCCGCCCTGAGCCCCGAGCTGACCGATTCCTACGAGCTGAGCTTCAACACCAACGGCAAGGCGGGCTCGCTCAACATCGCGGCCTCGATGCGCCGCACGGGCAATGCCATCGAGTCGATTCGCCTGGGGCCTGATGCCAGCGGCGTGACCCGGCAGACCTACGCCAACGTGGCCTCCAATGCGTTTTACCAGCTCAATTGCTACGGCTCGGCCAAGCCGGCCAAGGGCTGGGATATTAGCGGCGGGCCGGATATTCAGTACATCGTGCGCCGCAGCCCGTCGCTGGGCATCGAGCGGCGCGGCTTCACGGCGGGCCTCAACCTGAATTCCTCCTATAAGCTGCCCAAAAACTTCACGCTGCAGGGGTACGTGTATGCTTCGCTGCCCTCGCCCGACTTGCAGGGCCAGGGCGCGGCTAACCTCTACTACCAGATGGGCGTCAAAAAGACCTTCCTCAAGGACAAAGCCGACGTGGTGCTGAACATCGCCGCCCCCTTCAACGACTATTGGCTCTACCGCAACACCACCGACACGCCCACCTTCAGCGAAACCAACCGCAACTACTCCTATCAACGCTCATTCCGCCTCAGCTTCAACTACCGCTTCGGCCAGGCCCAGCAGGGCAAGCAGCGCAAGTCCATCTCGAACGACGATGTGAAAGGCGGCGGTGGCAGTAAGCAGGGCGGGCAGTAGGGCGGGATGGTGCTGAATCTATGGCATCGCTGCGCTTGCGGAGTTGCACGTTGCTCTTTCGGAGTTGCACTCCGAAAGCCGCGCTGTGGCGGAGTTATACTCCGCTTTGTAAATCGTTGCTGGCGTCAACGGTGAGTATAACTCCCCACCAAGGCAGCTTTCGGAGTGCAACTCCGAAAGAGCAAGGGACTCCGAAAGAGTAGAGGTCTTAGCAAGGCCTTTTATTACCCTTCAGGCAACCCCCTCGCCGGGCCGTGCATCTCTTTGGTCAACTCTCTGTAATGAATCGCCACCTCTGGCGATTTCTGTAGCGCATAGTGCCTTCCGGCTTACATTCTTCATATTCTGCAAAAAAGCATGGCCCTTACGATTACCAATCTTTCCAAAACCTACCCCAACGGCACGCAGGCCCTCAAAAACGTTACGCTCGATATCCCCAACGGGATGTTTGGCCTGCTGGGTCCCAACGGCGCGGGCAAATCCAGCCTGATGCGCACCATTGCCACGTTGCAGGATGCCGACACGGGCTCCATCATGCTCGACGACATTGACGTGCTGCGCGATAAAGAGGCCGTGCGCCGCGTGCTGGGCTACCTGCCGCAGGAATTTGGCGTGTATCCCAGCGTGAGCGCCGAGGAGTTGCTCGACCATTTCGCCACCCTCAAAGGCATTGCCAACGGCCGGGAGCGCAAGGAAATGGTGGCCGCCCTACTGCACCAGACCAACCTGTATGACGTGCGCAAAAAGTACGTGGGCGGCTATTCCGGCGGCATGAAGCAGCGCTTCGGCATTGCGCAGGCGCTGCTGGGCAACCCGCGCCTCATCATCGTGGACGAGCCCACCGCCGGCCTCGACCCCGCCGAGCGCAACCGCTTCCACAACCTGCTGAGCGAGATTGGCGAAAACCTGGTGGTGATTCTCAGTACCCACATTGTGAGCGACGTAGCCGACCTGTGCCGCCATATGGCCATCATCAACAAGGGCGAAGTGCTGCTCACCGGCGACCCGGTTTCGGTGATGGGCAACCTGAAAGGCAAAATATGGCGCAAGCTTATTGAAAAAGCCGAACTGCCAGCGCTGCAAGCCAGCCAGCAGGTTATCAGCTCGCGCCTTTTTGCGGGCAAAACCGTGGTGCACATCCTGGCCGATTCCGCGCCCGACAGCGGCTTTGAGGCCGTGAATCCGGATTTGGAGGACGTGTATTTTTCGGAAATTAAAAATTATGAATTAAAAATTAAAAATGGCCCCGTCACGGCCTAATGAGCTCAGCTGGGCGGCTTGCGTCCACCTCATTCTTAATTTTTAATTCATCATTTTTAATTGACCACATGTTCCTCCCAATACTTCTTTTTGAACTCAAATACCGCCTCAGGCGGCCTGCTACCTGGATTTATTTTCTGCTGCTGTTCGCCATGGCTTTTCTGCTGGTAACGGCGGCCGGCGGCGGCTTCGGTACGGGCGTGAAAGTGGCCCTTGGCGGCGACGGCCAGACGGTGAAAATCAACGCCCCGTTCTCGCTCAACATCATCACGGCGGTGCTCAGCGTGTTCGGCGTCATCATCGCCTCCTCCCTGATGGGCAACCCCGTGTACCGCGACTTCGAGTACCGTACGCATTCACTGTTTTACACCACGCCCATCAGCAAATTTGGGTATCTGGGCGGGCGGTTTTTTGGCTCTTACCTGATTTCGGTGCTGGTATTCAGCGGTATCGGGCTGGGCGCGGCCGTGGCCGGTATGATGCCCTGGGTGGCGGCCGAGCGGTTTCTGGCCGTGGCCCCGGCCGGTACCTACGTGTGGCCCTACCTCGTGCTGGTGCTGCCCAATCTGCTGTTTTCGGGCGCTATTTTCTTCACGGGAGCTACGCTTTCGCGCAATATTCTGAGCACGTATATCGGCTCGGTGCTGCTGCTGGTGGTGTACCTGGTGGCCACGGCCTACCTGCAGGACCTCAAGAATGAGCACCTGGTAGCCGCGCTGGATGCCTTCGGCATATCGGCCATCGAATTCACCACCCGCTACTGGACTTCGGCCGAAAAAAACTCCCTGCTGCTGCCCCTCTCCAGTTATGTGCTGCTGAACCGGGCCGTGTGGCTGGCGGTAGGCTTAGGTCTGCTGGGCCTGTGCTACGCCCGGTTCCGGTTCTCAGCTTTCGCCTCGGATAAGCCCGATAAGAAGAGCCGCCGCGTGGCTGCCGCCGATGTCCTGGCGGCCGAAGCGGTTCCCGCTGCCCAGCCCGGCGGCCTGCGCCTGCCGCGCGTGGCGCAGGTATTCAGCGGGGCCATGAGCCTGCGCCAGTGGTGGAGCCTGACCAAACTGGAGTTTCGCGGCATTGTGCGCAGTCGCTACTTTCTGGCCATTGCGGGAGCGGGTGTTATCCTGCTGCTGGCCACCTCGTCGCAGGTTGGCCGAACCTTCGATACCGCTACTTATCCCGTCACCTACGAGGTGCTGCAAGCCATCACCGGCTCGTTTTTCCTGTTCTTTCTGGCCATCATCATCTTCTACAGCGGCGAGCTGGTGTGGCGCGAGCGCGAGGCCGGCGTGGCCCAGATTACCGATGCCGTGCCCGTGCCCAGCTGGGTGCCTTTCCTGAGCAAGCTGGCCGCGCTGGGGCTGGTGCAGGTAGTGCTGCTGGCCGTGGTGATGGTCTGTGGCCTGCTGATTCAGACCTTCAAAGGCTATTTCCACTACGAAATCGGCCAGTATTTGCAGGCGCTGTTTCTGTATGAGCTGCCGTTCCTGCTGTTGCTGTGCGTGCTGAGCATGGTGACGCAGGTGGTGGTGAACAACAAGTACCTGGGCTTCGCGGTGATGGTGATGTACTACGTAGCCAATATTTTCCGGAGCCAGATTGGTTTTGGCCACCGGCTGCTGGGCTACGGCGGCGGCCCCACACCCGGCCAGTATTCGGACATGAACGGCTACGCGCACTTCCTGCCCGCCTTCTGGTGGACCAAGCTGCTGTGGGCCGGCGTGGCGTTGCTACTGGTGCTGCTGGCCAGCCTGCTTTGGACACGCGGTACCGACACCACCGGCCGCCTGCGCGAAGCCCGCCGCCGCTGGAGCGCCGGCAGCACCGCCGCTCTGGCCCTGGGCTTGCTCATCAGCCTGGGTACGGGTGGCTACATCTTCTACAACACCAACGTGCTGAACAAATACCTGACGCCCAAGGAAGGTGAGAAGCGCCAGGTAGCCTACGAGAAGCAGTACCGCCGCTTCAAAGACGTGGCCCAGCCCCGCATCACGGCCGTGGATATGAACACGGAGATTTTCCCCAGCACCCGCGCAGTGCGGTTCCGGGGCCGGTTCACGCTGGTGAACAAGCACGCCCGCGCCCTCGATACCGTCATCGTGAGCATTCCCGTGGAGCAAAACCCCCGCGTGCGCTCCATCACGCTGGGCCAGCCCGGCCAGGCCACCCTGGCCCTGAACGATACCACCTACGGCGTGCTCCTCTACCGCCTGGCCCGGCCGCTGGCCCCCGGCGATTCGCTGGCCCTCGGCATGGATATTCTGTACCAGGAGCGCGGCTTCCCCAGCACGGGCACGAATACCGACATCGTGTACAACGGCACCTTCATCAGCAGCAACTACCTGCCCGGCCTGGGCTACCGCGAGGGCGCCGAGCTATCCGGTGACCAGGACCGCAAAAACTACGGCCTGAAACCCAAGCCCCGCATGGCCCCCGTGAACGACCTGAAGGCGCGCCAGAACACTTACATCAGCCAGGATGCCGACTGGATTCGCTTCCGCACCACCGTGAGCACCGAGGCCGACCAGACCGCCATTGCCCCCGGCTACCTGCAAAAGGAGTGGGTGAAAAATGGCCGCCGCTACTTCACCTACGTGATGGACCGGCCCATGCTCAACTTCTACACCTTTCTCTCGGCGCGCTACCAAGAGTATAAGAGCCAGTGGGTTGACACGGCCGGACACCGCACCATTCCCATCACTATCTACTACCAGCCGGGCCACGAGTACAACCTCAAGCGCATGGCCGAGAGCGCACGGGATGCGCTGGCGTATTGCTCCAAAAACTTCTCGCCCTACCAGCACCGCCAACTGCGTATTCTGGAGTTTCCGCGCTACCAGTCCTTCGCCCAAAGCTTTGCCAACACGGTGCCCTTTTCCGAAGCCATCGGCTTCATTGCCAACGTGAACGACAAAGACCCCGAAGACCTGAACTACCCCTATTACGTGACGGCCCACGAAGTAGGCCACCAGTGGTGGGCGCACCAGGTAATAGGCGGCAACGTGCAGGGCAGCACGCTCCTGGCCGAAGCCATGGCCGAATATTCGGCCCTGATGGTGCTGCGGGCGCACAATGGCCCGGCCACCATGCAGCGCTTCCTTAAGTTCGACATGAACCGCTACCTCACCGGCCGCGCCTTCGAGCAGAAGAAGGAAGTGCCGTTGGCGCTGGTCGAAAACCAGCAGTACATCCACTACGCCAAGGGCTCGGTGGTGATGTACGGCCTGCAGGACTACCTCGGCGAGGCCACCCTGAATGCGGCCCTCAAAAAGTACGTGGCCGCCGTGGCCTACCAGCAGCCGCCCTACACCAACTCGACGGAGTTCATCGGTTACCTGCGCCGCGCCGCCCCCGATTCGCTCCAGGCCTACCTCACCGACCAGTTCGAGCGCATCACGCTCTACGATAACCGCGTGACGGCCGCCACCAGCAGAAAGCTGCCCGACGGCCGCTATCAGGTCGATTTCACGGTGAAATCGGCCAAGTTTTATGCCGACAGCCTGGGCGCCCAGAAGCCCGCCGACCAAACCCGCGACGCCCTGCCCGTGGCCATTTTCCCCGAAATGGGCAAGGATAAAAAGCCCGTGGCCCCGCTGCTGCTCCAGAAGCGCCGCCTGCGCACCGGCGACAACCAGCTGCGCTTCGTGGTGAGCAAAAAGCCCGCTTCCGTCGCCATCGACCCCTACCACTTGCTAATGGACCGGCAGCTCGACGATAACACCAAAGACCTGTAGGGCTGGAAGCACAGGCGCACAAAAAAATCCCCGGCCAAAGTGGTCGGGGATTTTTTGTATTCGGGCAGCCGCCGTGCGATTATTTGCGCACCTGGCGCACTTGGCGCAGGTCGCGCTTCACTTGCTTGTGGGCCGTTTTGAGGTAGCGCTTGAGCTGCTGCTTGCGCGATACCACGATTACGCGGGCATTGGTCAGGCTCACCGTCGACTCGTCGGCCGAGGCATTCAGGGTCATTTTTTCATCGGCGTAGCCGGCGTAAGTCACCAGCGCATCGAGGGCTCCGGCGTTGGCTGGTACTTCAAATTTGAACTCGCCGTCGGCGTTGGTCACGGCCATTTGCTTGGAGGCCGTCAGGATAACCACGGCGCCGGGCAGCGGGCCGGCCGGATTGGTGATTTTGCCCATGAGCACCCTCTTCTCCGGCTTAGTACCCATGGTCCCGCCGTCGGTATCAGTCGCCAGGGCAAAAGCAGCGCCGGTAAAGCCACGTTGGGCCTGCGCCGTAAAAGTAGCCAGGTTGATAACACAGGCAAAAACGGCGACGACGAGTATAGAGGAGGAGAAGCGCATGGCGGTGATAAGTATCAGATATTTTTGAATGATACAAATGTCGCATTGCATTTGTGGGATAATGACCCGCCTCGCCCAACTGTATCAAACCGCCGGTGAATGACTGGATTTGCCAAAGCAATGAATTAGCTGGCGCATTTGCACTCCTTGCAGAGTGTATTGTAAGAATGATATAGGGACGCTATGTTTTGCATCTCGCCGTTGCACAACCCACGCCAGGACCGTCGAGTAATTTCCCTCAGTAATGAGCCGTAACCCATTGTGCCCGTCCCTGCAGCTTGCGAACGAGCAGTTGTACATATCCGGCCGGGCTTGTACCCGCACCTTGCTTTACTTTAGAGCAAATTCAAGGTCCGTGTACACGATGTAGAGACGCAATATTTTGCGTCTCGTCGTTGCTGATGTTGTTATAACCGCGCAGGTTTGTGCGGTCCCGGTCGTTCAACGACGAGACGTAAAATGTTGCGTCTCTACATCGTGTACATAGAATCCGAAACCTCTCTAGGAGTATCAAATAGAAAAACCCTGGCCTATGAGGCCAGGGTTTAGCAATTGGGGTTGCAGAAAAGAGGTGTGGTAGCTAGTAGCAAGAGGAAAGTGGGCGGGAAGGAATCATTGGGTAGCCGGGCCTTTATCGCGCAGCAGGTACACCGAGCCCAGTGCCTGCACGGCTGCCAGATGCACTACTTCTTCGCGCAGGCCCCCGTAGCCGCAGGTCAGCTCTACTTCTTTCGTGTTGCTGGGCACGCGCAGCTCGAATTCACCTTCCGAGTTGGTTACCACAATGGTGTGGCTGCCGTGTAGCCAAATCGTAGCTCCGGGTAATACACCTGTTTTGCCCTGTATCACGCCATGAATAACTTTGGTAGTGACGGTTTTAGTGCCTTCTTCCGGGTCGGTGCCGGCTGCTTCTTCCATCTTTTCACCCGCTTGGGTATAAGCATATTGTGCCTGGCTGGGCATGGCGGCCAACAAAAAACCGACAGCAGCAACGGTGGAAGTAAGGCCGAATTTCATGGCGAATTGCACTAATAATATTATTTATTGCAGAATACAAACGTACAATAAAATCATAGTATGTTGCAAGCATTTGTAATAATAAATTCGCTTTTATTCTGGGATAAGCGCAATTATTAGTTAGCGCACCGGCTCAGCATCCATAAAAAAACCTCCGCACTATTAGTGTGGAGGTTTTCTGTTAGAATACTAAAACTTATGCGGCTTAATTAGCGGGATTCGCGCGCTCGTGTGCGAGATAAGCCCGGTGTGGGCTGCGGACGCGCAGGTTATGCAGCCCGCAGGCCACCCCCATGACCGTATCGCGAAACCAGTCGCCGCGGACCCGCAGCTTGTCGCGCACCATGCGCAAGCGTTTGATGCCACTGTGCACGTGCTCAATCACCACGCGTAAGGGACTCAGCAGCTGGTTGTAAAGTTTCTGGGAAAAGGTCAGTTCGCCCTTCGGGGGCTTCTTGTGCGGCATCTCGACCAGCACCCCCGGCGGGCGATGGTCGAGCAAACCCAAATCCTGCCGCAGCACGCTGCCCGCCGGCAGGTGCAAGGGGTATTCGTCGGCCACTTTTTTGTCGTGCATGCGCCCTGATTCCGTGGGCGAGAGGTAGTGCAGATACTGCGTATCGTCGCACAAGGTGTTGTTTTTCAAGGCATGGACTTTTTTTAGCACTATACTCTTCTTCTTGCCCTTCCCGGTCCGCGTTGCGCGGGATACCGCGTTCCACCCCGTCGTAGGTAAAGATCTTATCGGGGTGCGCGGCCAGGCGCTGGGCCAGTTGCGCGCCGTCGCGCACGGGCGACAGGCCGCGGGCGGCCAGCGTTTGGTTGAGCACGTTGAGCAACGGGCCCGTCAGGCGGCTGACGCGGGTCTGCGAAACGCCAAAGCTGGCGGCTTGGTGCTCTTGCAACGAATTGGTTTTGAGATAGGTCAGCAAGAAGAAAAGCTTCGTGTCGGTACCGGACAAGGTCGCATTGGCCCGCTCCCGATGGGCCGGGATGCGCCGCCGGGTGCCGTCGAGGGTGTGGTAGCGCTGATGCCGTTCCCAACGGGGCGCAAAGTCGGTGAGCAGGTCGTCAAATTCGGCGGGCAGCAGACTGGTTAAGGCCAGAAACTGCGTCGGCCGCTCGCGTAGGGCCAAATAATTCATCCCCAAAAGTACGGCCCGGTCTCACGCACCAGTATAGCTAACTTTACCGCATCAGCACTACTCTACCCTACTAAAAGTCAGGCAAGGCATAAAAACGGGGCGGCCCGACCTTTGAGGTTCCTACACGCTCAACTCGTTCCGCCCCATGAAGCAACGCCTCATCGCCAAAATTACGACCGTTTTACAACACCTGCCGGTGGTGCGCAACCTGGCTCGCCAAAAGTTTGTGAGCCAGTTCATTATCGCGCTGATAAAAAGCCGCAACGTCCAATTCTGCGAGGTGGCCCAGCACTTGAACGATGCCGTCAAGTTAGCCTCGAACGAAACCCGGATTCAGGATTTTTTCCGCGAAACGGACCTGAACTATCTGGTGCTGGCGCAGTTAGTGCTGGGCCTGCTGCCGGCCCAGGGCAAGCTGCGCCTGTGCCTGGACCGCACGGAGTGGGATTTCGGCCAGTGCCAGGTCAATATCCTGCTCGTGACCGTGGGCCAGGGCGCGTTTCACGTACCCCTCTACTGGGAACTGCTCGACAACCGCAGCGGCAATTCCAACGCGGCTGACCGCATCGCCCTGCTCCGGGTCTGCGTCCAGGTGCTGGGTAAAGACCGGATTGGCCTGGTGCTGGGCGACCGCGAATTCGTGGGCTATGCCTGGTTCAAATAGCTCAAGGACAACGGATTGCCTTTTGTTATGCGTCTACCCCGGCACCACCTGCTCACTCACCCGAGTGGCCGCCGGCAAGCCATTACGGACCTGGGCCTGGCCGTCGGACAGACCCGGCGCTTCGCCCAGTGCCAGGTCGACGGGGTCTGGGGACAGGTCTGGGTCAAGGCCTTGACGGACGGGGATTTCCTCTTTCTTTTTGGCAACGTGGGCCTGCCGTACATGGGGCAGCTCTACGCCAAGCGCTGGACCATCGAGTAGTGCTTTCAGAACCTCAAAGGCCGGGGCTTCAACCTGGAGGCCAGTCACTTGCGCTGCCACCTGAAGTTGCGCAAGCTCGTGGCCCTGGTCAGTCTAGCGTACGCCTTTTGCCTGGGCGTGGGCACGGTAGCCGACCGGAAAAGCCAGCCCATCGGCCGCAAAAACCACGGCTACCGAGCCATGAGCCTTAGCCGACACGGCTTAAATATCCTGCGCCAGCTCAGCCGCCCCGGTACCGGGGCGGCTGAGAAGCTCGCCCGAATGGTGGAAACAGTATTGCGCTGGTTTTGCTGGTAAATTACTCGATATCAATTCACTAGAAAAATAGTAGGGTAGAGTACTGTTAGAATTAACTAATTAGACAATAATTAGTTATCAGCTGGTTATTGTCATAATAGGCGATTCAGACCACATTGCGCCGCTGCTCTTCCTGCCGGAAAACGAAGTAGGAGTAACCATAGCAAAATGCCGTTGTAAGCAGTATCAGCCCCACGGGTACCAGATTCATCTGTCGGGCCGGTACTATCAGCGCCAGCCCGATAAGCAGGACCCCCACCAGGCAAAAGACCATGCCACCTATGCGGTGCGTACGGGCCCACACGGTAGGGCTTTCCAACGTCCAGGGCGTGCGGATGCCTACGAAGTAATTGGGCTGTACTGTGGTTAAATAGTTGCCCATAAAGGCCAGAAACAGGCCCAGCAGCACTGTTATGCCCCGGCTTGTGGTGCCGGGGTGCAGCCCCATATACAGGCCGTAGGCTAACAGCCCTCCCAGCATGGCCACCATTGCAAGGCGCAGCTTCTGGAAATTTACGCTGCTACTGTCGAGCCGGCGTTTGGGGTCGAGATAGGGCAGTATCGTGAAAAAGAACGCCACAAATAGTGGCGCCCCCAGCATGAGCAGCTACATGTGGTCGCGCCCGATGTAGTCGTTGGGCTGTCCGGCGCTGTCGAAGTGCGTAGGCACCTGGGCCGGCAGCTGCGGCCACACAAAAAGCAGATACAGCGACGGGGCCAGCATGGCCCCGAGCGTGAGCAGTTGCCAGATGAGTAGGTTTTTCTTCATGAGTAGGGCAAAAAGAGCGGTGAAAAGGTTAGGACTTGAATTGGTAAAGCCAGCCTAGTAGTTCGTCTAATACGGTCATGTTGAGGGTGTATACCACGAACTGGCCTTGCTTCTGGCTGGTCACGAGGTCGGCTTGGCGCAGCAGGTCGAGATGGTGGCTGATGGTGGGGGCCGAGAACTGGAACTGCTTGGCAATGGCCCCGGCGGTGGCCGGCCCGCCGCGCAGCCGCTCCAGAATGGCGCGGCGCGTGGGGTCGTTCAGGGCTTTGAAAAGAGCATTCATACAGGATGTTTCAATAATTAGGCAAATATCTAAATAAAATCGGAATAAAAAAGCGCGACCCCCAAAAAGGGCCGCGCTGCTAACATAGTTTGTGGATTGGGCCGAACCTTGCCAGCCGCTAGGCCGGCTGCTGCGCCGGGGTTTCGGCGGCCGTTTCGGGGCGGCGGCCCCAGGAAGCCATGCCGCAGCGGCTTTGCATTTGCTGGCGGAATTTCTCGCGGGCTTCGGGGCTGAGGTGCTCCATGCGGCCGGCCATGCGCTGCTTCCACTCGCGGCGCTTGCGGGCCCAGCCGCCGGGCTGCCTGCCCCGGAAACCACCAAACAGGATACGGCTCAGCAGTAGCAGGCCGTAGGTTTGGCCCAGCGTGATGGCCGGCAGGCGGAACAGCGCCGGCATCAGCCAGTTCCAGAGGGCCTGTGTGGCAAACCCGACTACGGCAACAAAGAGCGCCGCAAAGAAGAAGAAGCGAAGGCCGCGCAGCAGCCAGAATTTACGGTTCATGATAGGTGAGATAGTGAAAGGGTGAGGTGGTTAGATAGACTAGGATTTGATGCGGCCGACGAGGTTGGCAGAACATCAAGCCCACTATTTCACCACTTCACCTTTAGTCGGTGAATAGTTCGGTGTAGAGCTTTTGCAAGCGCTTGCGCAGGTGCAGCACGGCGTAGTGCTTGCGCGAAATCAGGGTTTTGAGCGGCACGCCGGTTTCTTCCTCCATCTGGCGGAAGGTCTTATCCTCCAGCTCGTGCCACACAAACACTTCGCGCTGGGCCACCGGTAGCTCGGCCAGGGCATCGCTGAGGGCTTCCATGAGGGTTTCGCGCAGCAGGCGGTTTTCGGGCGAGTCGTCGGGGGCGGGGAGCAGGTCGGCCAGCAGCAGGCCCTCACCGTCGTCGCTGGCTTCGGCGGCGCCAAAGGCTGCCTCCAGGCTCACTGGCCGCTTGCGGCGGTAGAGGTCGGTGATGCGGTTGCGGGCCACCCGGAAGAGCCAGGCCGCCGCCTGTTCCACGGGCTTGAGCAGCCGGTAGCTTTCTACGAGCTCGGCGAAAACGTCCTGCAGGAGGTCTTCGGCCTCGGCCTCATCCGGAATGCGCCGCCGGATGAACTGCAGCAGCCGGGGCCGCTGCTGGCGCACAGTTTCAGCAATCTGGCGGTCTTGCTGCGAGGCCGACATCGGCAGGAGGGGAGAGGGGAGCGAAAGTGCCATGGTTGTCATTCTGAATAAACAGACGCTGGCGGGTTGAAATTACTTTACAACTTTTCGATTTGTGCACCAAAACCAGTGGGTAGCCTTTCATATCGGGGGCGATGGCCAGCGGTAGCGGTAGTCGATGGGTTGCCTGCGGGACCACGTATTGGGTTTGCTGCCTAAAATAGATGACATTTACGGAAAAAGTTATACTATTTGCGATGTCAATCCTGATGTCAGCCAGGCTATTGGATGGCGGTTAGTACTTTTGAATTAAACTTTATTGCCACGGAATACCCCTTTCACCTTCTTTCCTGTTTTCACTTTTTACCATGAATTATTTCTACTTTAACAAATTGTTGGTTTGCCTCGTTGGGTGGCTGTATTTATGTCCGTTCCTAGCATCGGCCGTGCCTTTCACGCCGGGCAACATTGTGGTGACGCGCGTAGGCGATGGCACCGCCACACTGACCGCGGTGGCCACAGTCATATACCTGGATGAGTACACGCCAGCTGGAGTGCTAGTGCAGTCGGTGGCACTGCCTACGGCCGTGACCGGTAACAACCGCATTCTTACTGCCAGTGGCAACTCCACTTCGGAATTAGTGTTGTCCCGTACCGGCAATGGCCGTAGCCTGCTGCTGGCCGGCTACGGCACCTCCCCGGGCACCGCTGCCGTGGCCAGCTCCCAAGCCGCCGACGTGGCCCGCGTAGTAGGCGTGGTGAGCCCCGATGGCAGCGTGGACACCAGCACGAGCCTCGGTAGCGCCTTCAATGCCTCTAACGTACGCGCCGTGGCCTCGGCCGATGGCACGGATTTGTACGTAGTGGGCGGCAACTCGGGAGTGCAGTACGTTACCTTCGGTGGGTTCAATCCCACGCAGCTAAACACCTCGCCCACCAACCTGCGCGGCGTGGCCGTGGCCGGGGGCAACCTCTACATCTCGACCGCTTCCAGCTCTTACATCGGTCTGAGTGCCGTGGGTACGGGCCTGCCTACGGCGGCGGGACAAACCGTTGCCATCCTGCCCGGCTTTCCTGCCACTGCCGCTGGCCCCAGCCCCTACGGCTTTTACTTTGCTGACCTGAGCACGACTGTACCCGGCGTGGATGTACTATATGTGGCGGATGACCGCAGCGGTACCGGCGGCGGCATTCAGAAATGGAGCCTGGTGGCCGGGACCTGGACGCTGAATGGCATCATCGCCGGGTCGGCCACGACCATGGTGCGCGGCCTCGATGGCAATACCACCGGCACTACGGTGTCGCTAGTAGCCACCAGCGCCACCGGGCTCTACCTGCTTTCCGACAATACCGGCTACAACGTGGCCCCGACGCTAACCAGCATTCCGGCACCGGTGGCCACGGCCGCTACCAATACGGCCTTTCGGGGCATTGCCTTCGCGCCGGTAGCGCCGGCCCCGCTGATTGCCAGCTTTAGCCCCACCAGCGGGCCGGTAGGTACCACGGTCACCGTCACAGGTTCTTTCCTGACTGGTGCCTCGGCCCTCACCCTGAATGGCGTAGCAGTGACGGGCTTCACCGTAGTAGATGCCAGTACCATCACCTTCGTGGTGCCGGCCGGGGCCACTTCGGGCACTATTGCCGTTACCACGGCCGGGGGCATGGCCACCAGCACGGGCACGTTCACCGTGGTGGCCCCCAACCCGCTGCCAGTTATCAGCAGCCTGACGCCCGCCACCGCTGTGGCCGGCGCGGCAGCCTTTACCCTGACACTTAATGGCACGGGCTTTTACAGCGGTTCGGTTGTGAGCTTCAACGGCACGGCCCTGGCCACAACCTTCGTCTCGGCTACCCAGCTGACGGCCAGCGTACCTGCTGCTGCCATTGCCACGGCTGGCACCTGCGGCGTGACGGTAATCAATGCCGCACCGGGCGGGGGAACTTCGGCCGGTGCTACGTTCACCGTGACCGTGCCAGTGCCCACCATCACGAGCTTTACACCCACCACGGGCGGCCCTGGTACGTCGGTAACCATCACGGGTACCAACTTTACAGGAGCTACAGTTGTGCGCATTGGCTCGTTCAACGTGCCTAACTTCACGGTGGTGAATGCCACTACCATTACTTTGGTGCTGCCTGCCGGCACCGGCAGCGTAACCGGTTTGCTCACGGTGACGACGCCGGGTGGCACGACCACCAGCGCCACGTCATTCAACCTGGTGTCGGCCACGCTGGCCAGCCAGGCGCTACCCGGCCTAAGCGTGTTCCCGAACCCCGCCACCGACCACCTGACGGTAGACCTGCCTTCAGCAGCACCGGCCACCGTGGCCCTGCGCGACCTGACGGGCCGCCTGGTGCTGGCCCCGGCCCCGCTAGGAGCCGACAAGCATTTGGCGCTGCCCGCCACGCTGGCCAGCGGCGTGTATTTCCTCGAAGTGCGGCAGAGTGGTCTAATCGCCGTGCGGCGCATCGAGAAGCGCTAAGCAGCAACCGGGCAGCCTCCCCAAATCGGCCGCCTACAGCAAAAAAAGAGCCCCACCGGAGTTTTCCGGTGGGGCTCTTTTTTTGTGCGAAAGGGTAGTGATATGTGTGTTTGTCCGGGTGATTAGGTTGACCGGTTCAAGCACTTATAAGGTGTTAGTCCTGAGCGATAGATAGAAGCTGTTTAGAAAGTACTCAAACGGTCATGCTGCGCTGCGCTCTGCATGACCGTTTGAGTACCTTTTGTGACTTTCTAAACAACTCTATAGTCTGGTGATGGGTAATCACCATTTTTTTCAGTGGCTTATGATATAGGTAAAGCTACTGGCTGCTTACCTGACCCCGGTTGCGAAGTAGCAAGCCGTCGGCAACCATCTTACCGACGAAGGAAAATGCTCTGACGGGGCAGAGCTTGTGTACCAAATACTTTTATTGCTCTCATGCAATGCTCCGCAGAATTAAACCGCAGGGACCCGCAGTGTTTCCGTTAAGTGGTACAGCAGGATACTACTCTACCCTACTATTTTAGTTAATTGATAAAGAGTTAGTTGGCAAATAATCCATCGAAACACGGCGTTCATGTTAGCAATGAAGGCCGGGTCAGTGCTGCGGCCGGGCCGCGTGTATTGCCGCAGAGCGTTGAGGCCGTGGCGGCTGAAACTGGCGCGTTTGTAGCCGTTGTTTTTGGTTTTGATGGGTTGCACCTTTTCGTGGAGCCAGGTGCCCACGCTGACACACAGCGCGTAGGCCAGGCTCACGAGGCCAACGAGTTTTTTGAGCTTGCCGCGGCACTGCAAATGCGTCCCGCGCAAGGCAAAGCCGCGCCCTTTCAGGTTCTGAAAACAGGCTTCGATGGTCCAGCGCTTGCGGTAGAACTGGCCCAAAAAAGCGACGTTGGCCGTGCCGAAAAGGAACAGGTACTCGCCCCCGGTCAGGGCCGTGACCTGCGCCCCACCCCAGACCCCGTCGACCTGGCACGCGGCCAGTTGGCGGCACTGGCCCGGGTGCAGGCCCCAGTCGGCCACGGCGTGACGGCGGCCGTGGCGGTCGGTGAGCAAGTGGTGCTTGGGCAGGCGCATGACGAAGAAAATGCCCTTGTCTTTGAGGTACTTGAACCACGCATGGCCCACAAATTCCCGGTCGCCCACCACCAACCCCACCCGGTCGGGGCCCAGTACCCGGAGGCAAAAATCCAGCAGCGCGGCGCGGTCAGCCGCGTTGGAATTACCGCTGCGGTTGTCGAGTAATTCCCAGTACAGCGGCCAGTGGCAGTCGCCGCGGCCCACCGTGACGAGCAGAATGTTTACCTGGCACTTGCCGAAGTCCCACTCCGTGCGGTCCAGGCACAGGCGCAGCTTGCCCGTGCCCGGCAGCAGGCCCACCAGTAGCACAGCCAGGGCCAGGTAATCCAGGTCGACCTCGCGAAAAAAGTCCTGGATGCGCGTCTCGTTCGAGGCCAGTTTTGCGCCGTCGTTGAGATGCTGCGCCACTTCGCAAAATTGTACGTTTCGACTTTTGAAGAGACCCAGCACGAAGCGGGCAATGAACTTCTTGCGGGCCAGGTTCCGCACCAGCGGGGCCGAATGCAAAAGGGTCGTAATTTTGGCAACGAGGCAATGCTTCACGGGAAGGGGTGCTTTTGGCAGTTGAGGAACTACAAAGGTCGAACCTTCCCGTTTTTATGCCCGATTTTTAGTAGGGTAGAGTAGCAGGATACAACATGGCATAGCGATTTAGCCCTGCGGAACCCTGTATGAAATTTTAGTGCGAAAGCTCGACCACGGCAATGAGCTCAAAATGAACAACCCCGGCTGCATGAACAGCCGGGGTTGTTGAAGCAGGATTCAGGAAAATTACGCTACGCTATTCTATCACTACTTTGATGGTCAGCTTAGCACTCTCCGTTGTCCAGGTTACGAAATACATGCCCGAGGCCAGTGGGTGAGTCGGCTTAATGGCGGCTTGCATAGTGTTGGCATCCACGGCCTGCGTGAATACCAGGCGGCCTACGTTATCGAACACCTGTACCGTGCTACCCGCGCTGCCCGTGAGGTTGGTAACCGCTACCTGGAAGCCGTCGTGGGTGGCGGGGCTGGGGTAGGCCTGCAGAACCGGCGCGGCACCTTCCGGAGCATAGTGCACCGTAGCTACCGGAGAGTAGGCCAGGATGCCATCGTTGTCTACCTGCCGCAGGCGGTAATAGCTTAGGCCAGTCAGCGGAGCGTTATCAACCAGGGTGTAGTCGTGGCGGAAGGTGGTGCTGCCCTGGGCCTCTACGCGGCCAAGCTCATTAAACCTATGGCCGTCAGCCGACCGCTCCACCATGAAGTAGGCGCTGTTCTTTTCCGAAGCCGTGGCCCAGTCCAGGTGCACGGCCGAGCCTTTGAGTGTAGCTGTGAATTGCAGAAGCTCGACGGGCAGCGGTGCAGAGCCCGTCAGGGGGTTATCCACTTTGTTGGTCGAGGCCAGTGCGAAGTAGGAGGTGCTGTTGATAGTAGTAAGGGAAGCGGCTGAAATAGTGTAGCCACGCGGCGCATCTGGAGAATATACGCCAGCCCCGCCAGCCGTGCTCCACGGGCCGCTTGGGCCATTAGAACGGGCCACGCGTAGGTTACCAGGCACAGTCACGGCCTCGTCCACCACATCAGTGTTGAAGCTCAACTGTACGGTGGGCTGGGTGATGGTGCCCGACAGCAGATGAATACGGTAGTAGCGGTTGGCTGAGAGGTTCGACAAAGTGCCATCGACCGTGCCAGCTGGCGCACCGTTGATGATTTCGACCAGCACCACTGGGCTCAATGAAGCGCCCTGCGGCTTAATCGTGACAGGGCGGTAGCGGCCACCTGCACCCACTGGGAATACCCGGATGCTGGCGGCTTCGTTGGGCAGCGTCATGGCCAGGCGGCCCGATACGTAAGAACTCAGGGTATTGCCGATAATGGGCTGAGTAGCCGTGTTGGTCAGGCTGATAATATTGGTCGAACCAGCCGGACCCGTGTAGAGGAAGCCATTCTTCAAAGTCAGCAGGTCGACTACCGTAATGTTGGTATTCGTGCCCAATGTGAGAGTATTACTCCCGAACTTCTGCAAATCCCAGAAGGTAGTATTACCGGTGACGGAATGATTAACATCCGTGAGAAACTGCGTCAGGCTGTTGCCTTGGTCGAAGTTGCCAGTATTGGTAAAGTTACCGCGAAACACCATCGTAGAAAAGCCCGCCAAAAAATTCCCGCCTGTGGGAATGGTGAAGTCCGCGTTGGCATGAAGCAGATTGGTCGCGTTGGCAATGTAATAGCCCGCGTTGGTGAAGGTTCCGTTAGCATTCACCTCACCGGTGGCGGCCGAAAAGTTGCCGCCTGCCAAATTGGTGAAGGTGGTGCCCGCGTTTAGGTTACCGGTACCGGCTAGGTAGGTGCCGCTGTTGCTGAAACTGGTGCCTAGCGTGATGGTACCCGCGCCAGTTGAGGCATCGTACGTGCCTCCATTGGTGAGCGAAGTACCCGTAGTGAAGTTGCCACTGCCCAGCGTAAGCGAGCCGTTGTTGGTCAGGGATGTGCCCAGGCTTACCGCGCCGGCCCCCAGCGTCACAATGCCAGTGCTGCTCGTCGTGAGCGAAGCCCCTGTCGTCAGCTGGCCATCGTTCAGGTTGAAGGTGCCGGCCACCGTAGCCCCGCTCGTGGCTGAGGTCAGGGTGATGTTCTGGCTGGTGGGGTTGTTAACGGTCGTGTTGGCAGCCACACTCAGGGTGCCGTTGATGGTCAGGTCGAGGTTGGTCAGCTGCTTGGTATTAGCACCTGAGAACGTCAGATTATTGTACGTGTCGCGGGCCGGCAGTTGCACGGCACCCGTGAAATCCACATTACCTGTGTTGGGCGCTACGAAGTTGCTGTAGTTGCCGGCGGGGAACAGGGCCGAGCCAATGCGCAACGTGCCGGTACCGGTCACGGCGTTGAAATTATTGGCCGCGTTGGCGGCCAGGTCCAGCGTACCCAGCAGCTGCAGGGTCGCTGCTCCACGGCCGGGGCCGTTCGAGTTGATGAGGTGACCAGCGCGAATCACCGCCGGGTTGGCCACGGTGGGGAAGGTGGTAGGCAGCGGGCTGGAGTCCGTACCGTTTGAGTTAAACGTCCAGGACGAAGCCAGATTCCAGGCCGCGCCGGCGGCCAGGCCGGCCGTAGCGTTCCGGCTGTAGTAAGTATCAACTGCGTTGAACTCCGAAACCTCCGCGCCCGTGTAGTCGCCACTGATGTAGTTGACGCCAGTATTGGTGAGGGTATTGGCTGTAGCATCTACCGAACTGCCGCTAATGCCGCCGACGGGCACCCAGGCCCCGTTCAGGAAACGGCCCAGCTTGTAGCTGGCTTTGGTGCCGTTCACGTCGTTGCCCACGCCGTTGTCGATGAAAGTGAACTGCTGCGTAACCGTAGGTGTGGCGCTTAAGCCCGTGCTGCCTACTTGCCAGTAGTAATTCAGCTCCTTGGCAGCAACATCAGTGGTGGAGGGGTGAGCCAGGTCAATGGGCTGCACCGTGATGGTGCCGGCCACCGAGTTGGTGGTCAGGTTCATTTGCACAGGGGTGTATTTGGCCGCCGCACCTATAGGGAAAGTGAAGTTCAGTGCGCTGGCGGGGTAGTTCTTGCGCAGGCCCTGGTCGGCCACGATGCCGTTGGTACGGATGAAGCGCGTGGCATCAAAGCCAGTCACCGCTCCGGCGGCTGTGTTGCTCAGCCACAGCAGGTTCGAGCCGATGGTGAGTACGCCGTTGGTGAGCTTGAGCACTTGGGTGATTTCCTGGTTGGTCGTGCTCGTGGCACCAAGAGCATTGTTCAGTGTCAGGTTGCCGAAGCGGCCCGTGCCGTTGCCGCCAATGGTTTGATTGGTAGTGCCGGCCAGGATGATGCTGCCCGTGCCCGTGCTGGTGTGGGTGGCCGAGTTCAGCACGTCGCCTAGCGCCGTCAGGGTTTTGCCGTTGTCGTCGAGCGTGCCCTTGGTCAGGGTCAGGGTGCCGGCCGTCAGTGCGTTGCCGCCGAGCTGCAGCTTGCCGTTGGTCTGGGGCGTGTTCAGCACCAGGCCGCCAAACACGGTCAGGTTACTGGCCGTGCCCGTGAGCAGCTGCGTGGCAATGCCACCCAGGAAGCTGGTGGTCTGCGTAGTCAAAATCGGCTGGAAACCGCCCGCGTTCAGGGCTGTACTGGCCGAGGTGTTGTTGTTGGTGAGGCTCTGGTAGATGTTCAGATCCAAGCCGTTGGCATTGAAGAACGAGTTGTCGTTGCCGATGGTCAGCGAACCTTTCAGCGCCAGCGCAAGCACGCCCGTGAGTAGGCCGGTGTTGGTGTTCGTGTTGTTGGCACCGGTTGCTACGCGCAGGTCGTAGAGCGGTACCGTCGCGCTCACGCTGATGCTCACGTTGCCCACGCCGGCAGCGGTGTTGCCCAGCACTACTGTCCCGCCCGTCACTACCGTCGAGTCGGGTGCCAGGTACAGGTCGGCCGCGATGGTGGGTCGGCCGTTGGAGCGGTGCAGGTTCAGGGTGCCGCCGCTCATGCGGAAGATACTGCCCTTGCCCTGTACCTCAAACAAACCCCGCTCGTTGTTCTGAGCAGTTGTGGCGCCCTGACCGTCGATGTCGATGGTGCCGCCGCTCTGGTCGAAGCGTAAGGCTCCGTCGAGGTTGGTCACCGTGCGGCGAATCTGGCCGTTTACGTACAGGGTGCCCCCGGTGGCAACTTTCAGCGTCGGGGTTCCGGCGCTGGCATATTCCAGGTCATTGCCGGTGCCGGTGGCGCTGCCCACGCTTAGCGTCCCTTGCAGTACCTGTACCTGGCCGGCCATTTTCAGGTCCGAGGCCGCGCTGGTGTTTGTGGCTACAGTTACTCCTGCATTCGGCGCGTCCACGGTCAGGCCCGCGTTATCGGTGATGAGATAGGGGCTGGCCGCGTTGTGAATGGTCAGGGGCTGCGTGCCCGAATTCTTGGCGTAGCGCAGCGTGCCGTTGGTCAGGGTCAGCCAGTTGCTGGTGGGCGTAGTTAGGGGGGCCCGCCACGTCCAGGTTCAGTGTGGCCGTGCGGCCAGTACCCTTGTTCACGGTGAGCGAGTACAGGGTGGTTGCGCTGGCCGTAGGACCCGTGATGTTAGCCGTCTGGTCGCCAGTGAAAGTAAGGGCGGCCGTCTTGCCGCCGGTATTGAAATTTAGCGTGCCATTGTTGGTGATGGAGCCGTTCACGATAATATTGTTCGTGACGGCTGCGCCCGCGCTATTGGTGTCGAAAGTGGCCCCGCTGTTAACCTGCACATCGGTGTCGACCGTAAGATTACAAACGGTGCCATTGTTAAAGTGCAGGCCGCCGGCTTGCACGAGCATCGAGCCGGTGCGCAAATCTCCGGTTGCGGCTCCACTCAGGTAAGCATCACCCACGAAGCTGGAAGCTGTGCCCGACTTAAACTGCGAGTAAACCTGCAAGTTCAGGCCAGGAAGCGTGATGGTGGTGTTTACAATGGCATTCAGCCACAGGCTGTTGTAAGAATTGAGCGATAGGCCCGTAGAAGAGGTCGTGGGCAGCGTCACATCTTGGTTATAAGCAGGCGTGTCGCTAACGTAGG
This sequence comes from Hymenobacter siberiensis, assembly GCF_018967845.1. GTDB lineage: Bacteria > Bacteroidota > Bacteroidia > Cytophagales > Hymenobacteraceae > Hymenobacter > Hymenobacter siberiensis. The sequence goes on along the minus strand of NZ_JAHLZZ010000001.1, from coordinate 4,587,282 downwards.
GAGTCGTCGTCGTGTAGTACTCAACGGTACCGCCGCCAGCCTGTAGGAAAGACCCAAAATCACCGCCTGGGAATACAGTAGTAGTGGTGTACACGTAGGAATTATTGCCATTATTTTTCCCCGAACGGACGGTAGCCGATGCAATACGCAGCACCCCCGACCCGCCCGGCTTCGAGTCCGGCAGGGCCCCAAAATTTAGCCCCGTGAAGGCCTGCGCATCCAGTGTCGAGCCGTTGTCAATCACCAGCGAGCCGGCTTTGGCATTGTCGGCCGTCACGGTCACCGTGTGGTTGGCCCCGTCAGCAGCTGAGCCGATAAACACCGGGTTGCCGGCACCGGGCACCGCAGTTGCCGCCGTGCCGTTGTAGCCGGTGGTGCTCCAGGTAGTGGGTACTTCCCAGTTGCCACTGGTGCGGCTGTAGAAAGCCGTGATGGGGCCAAACGCGGTCGGTTCGCCGGCCGTGAATTCTCCAGCGAAATCATCGATGGCGTTGAAGTTGATAAAGGAAAGGCTAGCGCCAACGCTCATGCCATTGGCAGGGTATTTCATCCAGGTAATGGGCAAGTAGCGGGCAGGTACGTAATTGGCCACCGTGCCGGTACCAACCGCGTTGGTCATGGTGAACTGTTCGTACACCGAAGAAGCCGGAATAGACCCAAAATCAGCACTGCGAACCTTCCAGTAGTAAGCCAGCGAATTGGTAGTACCCGTCACAAAAGGATTGCGGGAACTCACCGGGCTCACGCTTACCCGCCCAAACTTGTCGAGCGGGTCGGAAGAGGCTAGGCGCAACTCAATTTTGGCTGGTGCATAGCGTGCCGTGCCGCCTTGGCCCGTCCCAACCGGGAAAGTGAAGGAGTCGCCCTTGCCATATGTTTTCTGCAGGCCCAAATCGCTCTGATTGCCAGATGTCTGGATAAAGCACGACGTAGAGAAGGTATTACCCGTACCCAAAGCATCTGTTTGCACATTCGTCAAGGCTAAGCGGTTTGAGCCAATGGCGAGAATGTTGTTGCTAAGCAACATGAGTGTGCTGGCGACGCTCATGTTGGCCGTTAGCGTAACCGCCACGGTGCCTGTGGCCCTCGAATTATTGATTGTAAGGTTGCCAAATACCCCGGTGCCATCGCCGCTCACCGTTTGGTTGGCGGTGCCAGCCAGCACAATGCTGCCCGCGCCGCCCGCGCTGGTGTGCGCGGCCGAATTCACCAGATTGCCCAGCACGTTGATGGTCTTCGTACCATCGTTCAGCACGCCCTTGAGTAGCGCCAGCGTGGCTGTGGCCGGCACCCGGTAAGTCGTTACCGTGCCGCCCAACGTAAGCGTACCGGCCGATTTATCCATGGTCCAGTTGTTGAACGTGCCGACGCCCGCTGTGGTCCCGATGGTGCCGTTGTTTGTCAGCAGCTGGTTTTGTGGGCCGCTGAAGATGGTTGTATTATTGCCGGGTAGGTAGGAGCAGTTCGCGCCGATAACGAGCGTGCCCTGGATGTTTACATCCAGTGACTTGGCATCAAACGTGGTAGGGTTAGTGGCGTCGAGCGTGAAATTGTTCAGCACCGTGATGGGCTGGGCATTATTAGTGGCACCCGTGGTGTATTCCGATGTGATGTTGGCCAGCACCGCCTTGCTGGTTGAACCACCCGAGAGCGTTGGCTTTTTGATAAGTAGATTCCACAGGGGAGCCGTCGTGAGAATACTAGCGTCTGTATTAGTGTTTGGCAGCTGTAATTCAATGATACCTCCCGTTACAATGGCATTATTGCTGTTTACTCCGATGTGAAACAGGCCCGTACAGTTTGCCGGGTTCGCGACGCGAATAGTTCCACCCGTCATCCGGAACGCCTGAGATTGGTAAGGAATGGCAAAGCGGGCAAAATTCGTAGTTGCGCCAGTTCCTGCAAAGGTGCCAATTGCTTCAAAAGTGCCTCCTGTAATAATAAAAGAGCCCCGGTGGTCGGAAGAGGTACTAGAAGGACGGAATTTGTCGACGGTTACTCTGCCGCCTTCAATAAGAATCTGACCATCTTCCCGAACAACCATGGCATCGGAGGTAACTGATGTGAGCAGGCCCGCAGAAACACGTAAAGTGCCATAAATAACAAACGCTAGCGCATTCGTATTTACTACGGTACCACCAGCCACCCACAAAGTGGGGCTAGTAGTAGTAGACCCCAGCTCATAATAGCCTGTATTAGCGCCAGTACCAGCAAAGGTGCCATTATGAATTTTGGCCAGATAAACGCCGCTGTTGATTTTAGTGACTCCATTAGCCAGTTCCAGCAGCCGGGCACTACCAAAGTGATTGAGGCGCAAGTTGCCTTGGGCGTTGCCGTATAAGCCAGCGGCAGATGTGATGTTAAGCAGTACCTGGCTGTCGGTGCCCTTATCAACTTTCAGAATATCGAGGTCGGTGTCGCCATTGCAGGCAAAAATGGCGTTGCTAGCGCCCGAAAATACAAGCGTGGCTACTTGATTGTCGTTAGCGGTTCCATTGTGCAGGTTTACCGTTCCGTTATTGATGAAACTACCGTACGCCGTCAGTATATGCGTACTACTGTTGGTGGTGCCAACGCCCAAAAACGTGCCTGCTCCAATCGTAATGTCACCATAAATGCTTAATGCACGGCTGGCCGCCGCGTTTCCGATTCTAAATAAAATGCCGGCGTTGGCGGTAGCTGCTGTCGCGTTGGCATTGGAGTTGCCGGAGGGAAAAGCAGTAGTGTTGGAGCGCGATAGTACCATGTTGCCATTGACCTTCAGGTCCCCATCTAGATAGGCAGTATAAGCGGTACCCGTGGTATTGAGCAGGCGCAGGCTATTGTACATGCCCGAGGCAGGCAGGGGCAAAGCCGAAGTAGTAGTGGTCCAGTCGTAAAACTCGACCGTACCTGTATTAGGGTCATCAAAATCGTTGTTCGTCACGGCTGGGAAGTAAGGGGCCGCAATGCGAAGGGTGCCCTGGCCAGCCAGGCGACCTAGCGTCCCCGTGAAGGCAGGGGCCGCTGGGGTAAAAGTCTTGCTGGTCAGGTCCAGCACCCCACCCCGCTGGATGGTAATGCTGGCGGGGGTTGCACCTGCCAGCAGTTTGCTGCTGAGCGTGACAACAAAGCTGTTAGTCACTACCACGTTATCACTGCTGGTTGGCAGGCGGGGGCTTATGCTCGTTGAGCCCGTAGGGTCAGTCGTCCAGATGCCCGCGTCAGTCCACAGGCCAGTAGTGCCGCCGCCATTGAACGTATACAAGGTCTGACCCATTGCAAGCGTACTCCAGAATATGGATAATAATCCAAGTAAGAATGATTTCATGAAAAGAAGGAATGGTGAATGATTTGGTAAAAGCGCAAATTAGTGGATGAGGAAATGTGGTTATAGTTTTACACTATACGAATTTTGCATAATTAATCCGTTAGAAAAAGCAACTTTGGCTCTCATCAAGTCAAAAGCACAATTATCTTTAATAGACTTGTTGCGAAGTGAGTGAAGTGCGGAATTTTCGACAAACTGTACTTAAATTTAGAACATGAACTTTTCCGTAAAAAACCTCACTACTTCGCGTAAATGGCGTGCTGCCACGGGACTCACGGCGGAGCGTTTTGCGCAGCTTTTGGCGCATTTTAAGCAGGCGTATTTTCGGTTAAATGGAACAGATATGATTGAACGTGGGGCTTTTGCGCCGTATGAAGTAGCCCTTAAAACAGAAGAAGAATTACTGCTTTTCACCCTATTCAGCTTCAAAGCAAACTTGACGTATGATTTGTTGGGATTGGTCAGTGGGATGGACGGTTCCAACGCGAAACGCAACCAGGAATTAGGCATTACGGTGCTCCAAGAAGCGCTGGAGCAAACCGGGCATGCGCCAAAGCGGGAATTTGCGACAGTGGCCGAATTTGAAGCCTATTTTCAGGAACACGAGACGTTATTGGTCGATGGAACAGAGCAACGCAAGCAACGACCAGGAAATAAAGAGATGCAAAAAGACTACTATAGCGGTAAAAAAAAATACACGCCGTAAAAGAGATAGTTATTTCAACGACCATTCGCTGGATTGGTTTTATCAGCCGTTGTTACGGCGGAAGACACCACGACTACAGTGTGCTAAAAAGCATTTTACCAGTTGATAAAGAGTGGTTTAAAAAGTTCAAGGTGCGGTTGGACCTGGGGTTTTTGGGCTTCGCGAAAGACTACGTTTGCCGGAAAGTTTTTATTCCTATCAAAAAGCCGAAAGGGAAAGAACTCACCGATGAACAACGAGAAATAAATACAAAACAAGCAAGTGAACGAATTACCGTAGAGCATAGCATTGGCGGATTGAAACGTTATCGAATTTTGGAAGACCGATTACGTTTGCATAATTTGAACCTGTACAATGACGTGCTGGGAGTGTGTGCGGGCTTGTGGAATTTCAGCTTAAATCTGTGATTAATAGCTCGCAACAAGTCTAATAGAGGTATCTGGAAAAAGGCTAAGTACAATTTCTGGAGTTTTGTCTCCGGAAACTGGAATTGTATTATTTTGATTATGTTTTTAATGCGATTTATCTTGAATATGGTTATTATTGATAATTAATGATTGTTTAGTTGAGCGCTTTTCACCGGTATTAATTGCCGCACAGATTATGTGCAGTATTCGTTTTAGACGTTGGTAAATAGGAGATGCATTCGCAGGGCACACCACGGCGATGGTCATTTATTATGATTTTTTGACTGGTGGTTTTTCGGGTACCTTTGCCGGCCGGCCGGCTGCACGTTGCCCATTTGCCGGCTCTTCCTGTATGGACCCAACTGTTTCCCAAACCATCCCCGAAGTCATTCGGACCGTTCCGCTCCAGTACTACGTCTTTTTCGCCTCGGCCCTGTTTGCCATCGGTGTCACGGGCGTGCTGGTGCGGCGCAATGCCATCATCATCTTCATGTGTGTGGAGCTGATGCTCAATGCCGTGAACATCCTGCTGACGGCCTTTTCGGCCTACCGCTCCGACCCCAACGGCCAGATTTTCGTGTTCTTTATCATGGCCGTGGCTGCTGCCGAAGTCTCGGTCGGCCTGGGCATCATCGTCATGATTTACCGCAACTTCCAGACCACCGACGTCAACCTGCTGAGTAGGCTAAAATGGTAAATGAGCAAGTGAGTAAATGAGTAACGGCTACCGGCCGCTACCTCGATTTGCTCATGTCCGCACTCGTTTACTTACTTACTCAGTTACTTACTTATCAATGGAAACCGTTCTTCCCGGCGCCAACGCCCCTTACCCCACGCTGCTCTACGTTCTCATTCCGCTGTTGCCCTTCCTGGGCTTTCTGCTGAACGGGCTGCTGAACCGGAAGCTGTCCGGCACCGTGGCCGGCCTCATTGGCAGCGCCACGGTGCTGGGCTCGTTCCTGATTTCGCTGGTGCTGTTCCTGAATTTTCAGTACCAGTACACCGTGCAGCTATTCGAATGGATTTCGGTGGGCTCGCTGCAGATTCCGTTTCAGTACCAGATTGACCAGCTCAGCCTGATAATGCTGCTATTGGTGACGGGCGTGGGCTTCCTGATTCACGTCTACAGCATCGGCTACATGCACCACGACGAGAACGTGGGCAAGTTCTTTAGCTTCCTGAACCTGTTCATTTTCAGTATGCTGCTGCTGGTGATGGGGGCTAACTTCGTCATCCTTTTTATCGGCTGGGAAGGCGTGGGCTTGTGCTCTTACCTGCTCATCGGCTTCTGGAACAAGAACACCGCTTACAACAACGCCGCTAAAAAAGCCTTCATCATCAACCGTATTGGTGACCTGGGTTTTCTGCTTGGTATCTTTCTCATTTACCTCACCTTCAACTCGGTGCAATACGCCGAGGTGTTCCAGAAGGCCAGCCTTGGCCAGTTTGGTACGTATGGCGTGGGCATTTGTACGGCCATTACGCTGCTGCTGTTTGTGGGCGCAATGGGCAAATCGGCGCAGCTGCCGCTCTATACCTGGCTGCCCGATGCTATGGCCGGCCCCACGCCGGTTTCGGCCCTTATCCACGCCGCTACCATGGTTACGGCTGGCATCTACATGGTGCTGCGGGCCAATGTGCTGTTCACGCTCTCGCCCGATACGCTGCAGGTAGTGGCCATTGTAGGCGCGGCCACGGCGCTGTTTGCCGCCACCATTGGCCTGGCCCAGAACGATATCAAGAAAGTGCTGGCTTACTCCACCGTTTCGCAGCTGGGCTATATGTTCCTGGCGCTGGGCGTGATGGGCTACTCCACGGCCCTGTTTCATGTGCTCACCCATGCCTTCTTCAAGGCGCTGATGTTCCTCGGGGCCGGCTCGGTTATTCATGCCATGAGCAACGAGCAGGACCTGCGCCGCATGGGCGGCCTGCGCAAGGCATTGCCCATCACCTTCCTCACGTTTCTGATTGGCTGCCTGGCTATTTCGGGCATCCCGCCGTTTTCGGGCTTCTTCTCCAAAGACGAAATCCTGGCGCACGCCTTTGAGCACAACAAAGTGCTGTGGGCCATGGGCTTGCTCACGGCATTCCTCACGGCTTTTTACATGTTCCGCCTGCTGTTTCTGGCTTTCTTCGGCGAGTTCCGGGGTACTGCGGAGCAGAAGCATCACCTGCACGAATCGCCCGCTTCGATGACTTTTCCGCTCATTGTGCTGGCCATTCTGGCGGCTGTGGGTGGTTTCATGGGCGCGCCCATGTTCACGGGCGGTCACCACTATCTGGCCGAGTATCTGGCTCCGATTTTCACCTACTCGCAACGGCTGATGCCCGAGGTTTTCTCGGCCGAGCTGGACAAGGGGACTGAATACATGCTGATGGGCCTCTCGGTAGGGGCAGGTTTGTTGGGCATCATTCTGGCTTATGTGATGTATGTGGCCCGCGCCCAGCGCCCCGCCGAAGACGAGGCCCAGCGTTCGGCCCCCGAGAGCCTGGTGTACCACAAATACTACATCGACGAACTGTATAACAACCTGTTCACGCGGCCCGTTATGGCACTGTCGATGGGGTTGTACAAGTTTGTGGAAAACGGCGTTATTAACCCTGTGGTGGGTGTTTTTGGCCGCGCTGTGAATGGCGGCGGCCAGCTGCTGCGCTACGTGCAGACCGGGGCCGTTGAAACCTATCTGATACTGATGGTTGTGGGTATTGTGCTGATTCTGGGGCTGAATTTTGGCCGGTTCTAAAGCTGGAATTCGCTTGGTATTTTTTGGGAAAGCCGCCTGTGAAAACAGGTGGCTTTTTCTGTAATAACCGGTCGGCTGGCCGGCTAAAAAATGGCCCTATTTAAGTGAATGAAACTTTTGATGGCTGGAGAAAGCCAAATATTTAGTTTGGCAAGTGCCTGATTTATAAAATATTTATGTTTTAATAATTAGGACTTGCAGGGTTAGGATAGCAACTTTTTTAGCTAAAAGTGGTATAGGACAACATCTGAAGCAACGTGGGCCGACTGGCTCGCGGCGAATGATACATCTATCTCCAAACCTAAAACTTATGGCCTCAAAACCTAATCTCCTACGTGGCCTCGCCTTGGGAGCAGTCATGCTCGGCATGGCAGCTCCGGGTGCTCAAGCCCAAACCGCCGACCGCAAAACGGCGCTGAGTGCAAACATCGGTTTGCTGCAGTACAGCGGCAACATGGGTTCCGACTTCTGGAACCGCTCCGGCAACGACCTGTCGGTGGGCGGCGGCGGCACCATCACGCGTTACCTGTCGCCATCGTTCGACGTGGCTGTGCTAGGCTACTACGAAACTTACAAGTACAGCAGTGAGCTGTACACAGGCTCCAACTTTGAGGCCCGTATCGGCATGGTGGACCTGGGTCTGAAGCTCAAGCTCAACAACGGTAAGATTCTGAAAGAAGACGCCTTCATTCAGCCTTACCTGATGGGCGGCGCCGGCATGTTCCTGGCCAACAGCTCGGGCCAGGTTTCCGGTAAAGGCTTTGGGGTTACGCAGATTCGTCGGCCCGAGGTATTTGGCTTGGCCGGCCTGCGCTTTCGTCTGAGCGCTGCTGTGTATCTGGACCTGACTACCAGCCAGCACTACCCCTTCACCGAGCGCGTAGACAACTTGAGTAGCCCCAGCGATAAGCTGTATGACCGGTTCCTGTTGCATCAGGCCGGTATTACGGTGGCACTGGGCAAGATGCAGGACGAGGACAAAGACGGCGTTTCGGACAAGAAGGATAAGTGTCCCGGCACCCCGGCCGGCGTAGCCGTTGACCCCAATGGCTGCCCGCTCGACAAAGACGGCGACGGCATTCCCGACTACCAGGATAAGTGCCCCGACGTGAAAGGCGTGGCCGCCCTGCAGGGCTGCCCCGACCGTGACGGCGACGGCGTGACCGATGCTGACGACGCTTGCCCCGATACCCCCGGCAAAGCTGAGCTGAAAGGCTGCCCCGATTCCGACAACGACGGCGTAATCGACCAGAACGATAAGTGCCCCAACACGCCAGCTGGTGTGAGCGTGGATGCCAATGGCTGCCCGCTTGACCGTGACGGCGACGGTGTACCCGACTACCAGGACCGTTGCCCCGACCGTGCCGGCCCCGCCAGCAACAAAGGCTGCCCCGAGATTAAGGCTGAAGCCAAGAAAATCCTGAACGAAGCCACCAAGTATATCAACTTCGATTTCAACAAGGCTACTCTTAAGGCCTCGTCGTATCCGAAGCTGGAGCAGATGGTGCAGATTATGAACGACTACCCGGACTACAGCCTCAGCATTGCCGGCCATACCGACAGCAAAGGCGCTGATAACTTCAACCTGGGCCTGAGCTACGAGCGTGCCAACGCTGCCCGTGCCTATATGCTGAGCAAAGGCATCCCGGCCGACCGTATTGAGGCTCGTGGCTACGGCGAAACCAAGCCGATTGCCGACAACGCTACGGCTGCTGGCCAGGCGCTGAACCGTCGGGTTGACTTCGACCCCTACCTCACCGGCGAAACCAATGCCGCCGAAGTGAAGTATGGCGCGGCGCCCACCATCACGGAAATTAAGGCTGCCGGCAAGCCCGTACCGACCCGTGCTAACAAAGTAGTGCCCAAGAAAGCACCTGCTAAGAAGGCTCCGATGAAGCGCAAGTAGATTGCCCTCGTGGCAAGCGCTAACTAGAAAGGCCCGCTCGATGAGAGCGGGCCTTTTTTGTGTTTATATCGAATGTTTATATCGAATACGTTGCGGATAGATAATATAATCCGCCCACGCTTGGGCCGCCGAGGTAAGACACATAATACCGGTTGAGCAGGTTGCTGGCACCCAGCTTGAAGCGTAGGTTGGGCGCGGGCACGGAATAGCTGAGCTGAGCGTCGAGGGTGTGGTAGGCCGGCACGGTACCGTTCACCAGAAAAGTCTGGGAGTAGTAGTCCTGCTGCCAGCGGTAGTTGAGGCCGAAACCGAAGTTCTTGTAGGCGTTTTCGTTGCCCAGGCTCAGGTTGCAGGCCCAGCGCGGGGTGTTGAAGCCATCTTCGAGGCCGTCGCCGTTTTCGGTGCGGTCGAGGCGGGTATAGGTGGTGTTGGCCCCCACGAGGTAGCCACCGGGCAACTCGTAGCGCAGGCCCAGCGAGCCGCCATAGTTATACACCTGGCTCTGCGAGTTGGTCCAGAGGCGGTAGCGGGCCTGGGTAGGTGCCGGGCCGGTGAGGTTCGTGTTATTGAGCGCCGTGGCGATGGCGTTAAGGTCAGCATTGGCCGGCAGGGGTGCGCCGCCGCCGGAAGCTACCGGCACGTAGGCCTCTACCTGCGCAATAAAATCGCGGTAGGAATTATAGTAAAAATCGACATCGGCCAGCAGCCGGCCGCCCGGCCCGAAAGTAGCCTTGTAGCCGGCCTCCAGCGAGCGTATGTGCTCGGGTTTGATGTAGGTGTAAGGGTTTTTCACCAGCAAGCCCTGGCTGGCGGCAATGGCCTGGGCGCGCGTCTGGCCCGGCGTGCCGTTGATGCCCGCCGTCACGGCCGCGTTGAAGCGGTCGATACTGCTGCGCAGGTAGCTGTTCTCAAACACGCCATCCGACATCACCCGCAGCCCGCCAATGCGCTTCACCTGCCCGCTGTTCACATTCGAGAAGCCCTCGAACAGGCTCGGGAATCGGTAGCCGCTCTGATAGCTGAGGCGGAAGTTCTGGCGCGGCGTGGGCGAGAGTACGGCCGTGAAGCGCGGGTTGATTTTCAGATTGAAATAGTCGTTTTTATCGGCCCGCAGCGTGGCCGTGAGGCGCAGCTTCTCGGCGAAGAACCGGCCGCCGGCCTGCACAAAACTGCCCGTTTTGGAGTAGGTCAGGTTGTCATTGAGTGGGTCTTTGCCGGGGTTGGGGTTGATGAAATAGTTGCCGTCGGGCACCACGATGTAGGTGCGGTGGTCGGCCCCGGCCAGCAGGTCGAGGGTGGCGGGCAGGTGCGCGCCGCCGCGCCGCAGGGCTTCGGCCAGGTTGGCTTGGGCCTCGGCGTGCAACAGGCTGGCCCGCACGCGCAGGGCCGCGCCCACGTCCCAGTTGTTCACGTCCTGCAGCTGGCTGAGGCGCTGGTTGAATGCCGTAGTACCGGGTTGGAGGCGGCCGGCATCGGCGGCGGCTCGGGCACTGGCCAGGGCCTGGGGCACGGGCTGGCCGCCGGCCGTGGCCGCGTTCCAGGCCGTGGCAAAGTCGCCGTACCAGGCATTGTCCGGCTTGTAGCTGCGGTCGATGTTCTCGCCCATCGAGCGCAGGTTGTAGCTGCGGCCGGTATTTTCCCGGGTGAAGTAGGCGCGGGCCTGCACCACGGGCGTGATCAGGCTCAGAGCGTGCTGCTGCAAGCGGTAGTCCTGCAGCCGGAAGCGGTTGGAGCGCTGGTATACATTGTCGAAACCGGCTACGCGGTAGGTGTAGGCCAGCTCCGTGCCGGGCCGGAAGCGGTAGTGCAGCGCCGCGTCGGCCTTCAGGGTCTGCAGGTTGTAATCGACCAAATCCCGCTCGTCGTAGCCGGTGCGGGCCACCGAGTAGCTCTTGCCCCCCAGTGTGAGGTTGCGGCGGTCCGACGACTCGTTGCCGTAGCGGTTCACTTGGTCCTGGGCCGGGTTGCTGGCCCCAAACAGGCCGGTGGTGGCGTTGCCGTTGGGGTTGATGTCGGTCTGGTCGTGGGCCACCCAGTCGTAGCCGCGCAGAAAAGTGCCGTTCATCTTGAGCGCCAGCTTATCGGCCACCAGCACCCTGGCGTAACGCAGGCTGGTTTCGGAGAAGATTTTGGCCCCGCTATACGGGTCGCCAACGTGGTTGACGCCGGTTTTCTGCTGCACGCTCAGGCCCTCGGAGCTGAAGGGGTTTTTCGTCCGGAAGTTGGCTAGCCCGTTGATAGCGTTCAGCCCATAGAGAGCGGCGGCCGTGCCGGGTACAATCTCCACCGCCATGATATCCAAATCGCTCGGCCCCAGGATATTCCCAATTGGCCCGCCGATGTGCGGGGCCTGGTTGTCCACGCCATCCACGAGCTGGGCAAAGCGCACATTGGTGGTGTTGGTGAAGCCCCGAGCATTTATCACCTTGAAAGCCAGGCTGGGCGTAATCACCTGCACGCCTTTGAGGTGCTCAATGGCATCGAAAAACGACGGTGCGGGCGTGAGCCGCAGCGCCCGCGCGTTGAGCTTTTCCACCGTCACCGGCGACTGCAAAAAGCCCTCCTCGACTTTGGAAGCGGATACCACTATTTCCTCCAAATCAACTTTCTGGTGGGTCGTATCGGCCGGAGCTATCTGCTGGCCCTGCGCGGCAAAAACGGGTAGCCAGGCCGCCGCAAACAGCACCGGGTGGGGGCCAAAGAGTAAACAGGAACGCATAAAAACAAACGTTATATCCGTAAATATATAACGGATTGCTGCCTGCCAACTACTCGTGCAGTCGGTTTGTTTCGCGCGCCATGAATTCCTGAAAACGGGCTTGCAGGGCCTGGAACTCCACAATGGCGGCCTGGCCGGCGGCCGTCACCACTGCCCCGCCGCCTTTGGAGCCGCCGGTTTGGGTGCTCACCAGCGGGGTGGTAGCCTGCGCGTTCATGGAGCTCACCAAATCCCAGGCGCGCTTGTAGGACATGCCCATGGCCTGCGCGGCCTTCGAGATGGAGCCCAGCGCGGCAATGTGCTCCAGCAATTCCAGCCGGCCGATGCCGAGGAACCGGCCGTCGTCGGTTTCGAGCCAGAGGCGGCCGTTGAGGCGATAGGAGTGGGTGGGCCGCAGCAGGGATTTCATCCGGCAATGATACACGCAACGGCCCCTTGCCGGAGCCATGCTACAGCAGTTGCTGCATCTGCCGGGTATTTTCCACCCCCACGGCCCCCGATGCCGTTGCTATCTTTCGGCTATACCCGTTAGCCCCGGCTTATTGCGTATTGTTACCGCCTATGAAAAAAAGCGGCACAATCTGGTTACAGGCCGCTGTGCTGATGGCGTTGGCCCGAACAAGGCAGCATTTTTCGGCTTAATGGTTTCAGATTAACCTTCCTTCTCCCAATGTCAGTAATTGATAAAATAGCCTGGCTGCACCTGCGCGATGGTGCGGTGCTGAGCACCCGCAGCCACGGTAAAGACCGGTATTACTTCCCCGGCGGCAAGCGGGAGCCCGGCGAAACCGATGCCCAAACGCTGCTGCGCGAAATTGAAGAGGAGTTGACCGTGGCCCTCGACCCGGCCAGCCTGGTGCACGCCGGCACGTTTGAGGCCCCCGCCCACGGGCACCCGGCGGGCGTGCTGGTGCGCATGGCCTGCTACTACGCCGGCTACAGCGGTACGCTGCAGCCGGCCGCCGAAATTGCGGAAGTAACGTGGCTGACTTACCGGCACCGCGCCCAGGTATCGGCCGTAGACCAGTTGATTTTTGACTGGCTGCAAGCGCAGGGGTTACTGGCCGAGTGAGGCAGCAGCAAGCTGAGGCGTAACCAATTCGGCATCCGGGAGTAAAAATAGAAGCCCTGCTGCGCCCCCATCCGGCCGCACGGGCTCACTTATTTCTCCGCTATGATGTCAAAAAATGCGCCGCTATTGCTGGCCGGCCTAGGCCTGCTGGCCGCCTGCGCTGGCCCCAGCAAACAGGAAAAGCAGGAAGCTGCCGCCAACACGCCGGCCCAAACCGTGACCACGCCCATGGCCGACTCCGTGTATCTGCCCGCGCCATACGCCACCAAATCCGTTTCCAACCGGGTGAATATTCAGCCCTGGCCGGCCGGTAAAACCCCCGTGGCCCCCGCCGGCTTTACGGTGGCGGAGTATGCCGGCCAGCTGGATGGCCCGCGCTGGCTGTACGTGGCCCCCAACGGCGACGTGCTGGTGGCTGAAGCCAGTACCATTGCCATGAGCGTGCCCCTCAAAATAGTGGCCGCGCTGAAGCTCGACAAGTCCCGCTCACTGCGCGACCACAGCGCCAACCGCATCACCCTGCTGCGCGATACCAACCACGACGGCATTCCCGACTTGCGCACCACCTTCCTGGCCAACCTGAACCAGCCGTTTGGGATGCTGATTATGGGTAACTATTTCTACGTGGCCAACACCGATGGCGTGCTGCGCTTCCCGTACCAGCCGGGCGCTACCAAAATTACGGGCACGGGCCAGCGCATTCTGGGCCTGCCCCAAGGCGGCTACAATAACCACTGGACCCGTAACCTGCTGGCCGCGCCCGACGGCTCCAAAATCTACGTAACGGTGGGTTCGGCCAGTAACGTGCAGGAGCACGGAGCCGAGGAAGAAGTGCGCCGCGCCAACATTCTCCAGATAAATCCCGACGGCACGGGCGAAAAAGTATTTGCCAGCGGCCTGCGCAACCCCATTGGCCTGCAATGGCAGCCCGGCACCGGCAAGCTCTGGGCCGTGGTGAACGAGCGCGACGAGCTGGGCGATGAGCTGGTGCCCGACTACTTCACCAGCATACAGGAGGGCGGCTTCTACGGCTGGCCCTACTCGTATTTCGGCCAGAATGAAGAGCCCCGCCGCAAAAACGAGCGGCCCGACCTGGTGAAAAAAGCCCTGGTGCCCGATGTAGCGCTGGGGGCGCATGTGGCGGCCCTCGGCCTCGCATTCTATGAAAAGGACGCTTTCCCCGCCCGGTACCACAACGGGGCGTTCATTGGCGAGCACGGCTCTTGGAACCGCAAGCAGTATTCGGGCTATAAGGTTGTGTTCGTGCCCTTCGCCAATGGTCGGCCCGGCCAGCCGGAGGATTTTCTGACCGGTTTCCTGGCCGGTGGCGATTCGGGGGATGCCTACGGCCGGCCGGTGGGCGTGGCCACGCTACCCGACGGCTCGTTGCTGGTGGCCGACGACGCCGGGGATAAAATCTGGCGCGTGCGTGTGGCCAAGTAGCCCATTCAAATAGGCGCTAAAAAGCACGTCATGCAGAGCGGAGCAGCTTTACTGCAATAGCATGGTTACTGTTGCAGTAAAGCTGCTTCGTTCCGCTCTGCATGACGTGCTATTCGGATAGGTGCCAAGTAAGCCTCAGTTCGCGGCGGGAAAGGGCTTTTGGTAATACAGCCGGGGCGTTTTGATAATGCCCCAATGGTACATTATTGCGGTGTTTATATCCGAGCTGCGATAGTCGGTAAGCGGTTCCCAGCTCATGAGGGGGCAGTCGGAGGGCAGCAGCACTACCGGCGCGGCCGACTGGGCCAGCGTGGCGAATTGCTGCCGCTCGCAGGTGTTGAAATCGCGGGCCCGGGGCTTGTCGGCCACCGTGAATATGGCTGCGAAAACGGCCATGGCCGCCGCGTAGCGCCGCCGGGCCACGGCTGGCAGGTGCGTAAGCAGGTAGTAGCCCGACAAGGCAAAGCAGCCAATCATGCCCAGAATAATGGGTAGAATGCTGTCGCGCCGGATAACGTTTTCCCGGTAGGCGCGGTAGCCACCCAATGGCAGCAGTAGGATGTATACCAGCGCAAACACGCCCAGCCATTGCAGCGCCCGCTGGGCTTTGGCTCCCAGTGGCGTGCGTACGGAGCGGGCTATCAGCCAGGCATTAACCAGTAGCATGATGAGCAGCAGAGGCAATCCCAGCTTGCCCGTGAGCTCATCGTAGACCCCAAAGGGCAACCGGGCGTAGCGCTCGGGCAGGGGAATAACGGCCCACTCGTTTTCGGAATTATTCCGACCAATGTAGAGCGAATACAGGCTCAGGGCGCTGAACAGGACAAACAAGCTGACCTTGCGCCAGGGCAGCGCCCCCACGGCCACCGTGGCCCGCCGAAACCAGCCCAGGCCACTAGCCAGCGTGGCAAAGTGCCCGCGCCAGGCCAGCAGCAGCGCCGTGGGGCACACCAGCAGCACCACGGCCGGAATAATCGGCCCGTTCAGGGCCAGTACCACCACCAGCCCCAGCAGCCCCGCATATTCCAGCGCCGACAAGCGCAACGGCGTGCCATGCAGCGCCGCCCGCAAAAACGGCAGAAAAAACAGCAACAGCAGGCTCATGGGCAGCGCGTAGAAGGCCGCGTACGTCACCGACCAGTCGATGACGCCCATCTGGCCGCCGTAGCCCTCGGCCTGCAAAAGCGGGGTAATGAGGACTGCCGCCAGTAGAAACCTGCGGCACAGCACGTTGCGGGAATTGCTGATGACCACGGCCAGCACGTACACCAGCAGCGTGTGCACGGCCAGCTTCAGCAGGGCGCCCGCCGCGTACACGCTGTCGAGGGGGCTGAGCGCGCCTTGCAGCAGTAGGGGTACGCGCCGGAAATACTCATGCAGGAGCAGGTGCGCGAAAAACCGGTTGGGGGCCGGGTAGCGCTCATGCCCCAGCAGCGCCCGCAGCCCAAACGGGTCGTGCAGCACCGTGCTGTAGGCCTTGCCCGGTAGCACAATGGCCGCGAGGTCGCCATCGAGGGGAAACTGAAAATATTGCCAGCCGGAGTACGCTAAATCGCCAATCAGAAAAAGGAGCAGGAGATAATGCCAGTTTCGCTTCAGCATACGGCGCAATTGGGGTAGAACGAGCCCGGCCATTGCGGCCGGGCCGGCCAAAATTACACTAAGCCGGGCCGGCAAACCCTGGAATCTAGGCCAGGCTGCGACTGATGCCCATTTCCAGCCCGCGCAGCTCGGCCAGCCCGCGCAGGTGGCCGATGGCCGAGTAGCCGGGATTGGTGTGCTTGTGCAGGTCGTCGAGCATCTGGTGGCCGTAGTCGGGGCGCATGGGCAGGCTCATGTTGCGTCGGCGCATGGCCTGGATGAGCTCGCGCATCACGGCGTACATAATCCACGTCGCCTTCGAGGTGGTTGGCTTCGTAGAAGTTGCCATCGGCATCGCGCTGGGTGCTGCGCAGATGGATGAAGTGGATACGGTCAGCAAACCGGCGTATCATGGCGGGCAGGTCGTTATCGGCCCGCACGCCAAACGAGCCGGTGCAGAAGCACAGGCCGTTGGCCAGCGAAGACGTGGCCGCCAGGGCGGCCACGTCTTCGCCGGTGCTCACCACGCGGGGCAGGTCCAGAATGGGGTAGGGCGGGTCGTCGGGGTGAATGGCGAGGTTGATGCCGGCCCGCTCAGCCACCGGCACAATTTCCTGCAGAAACAGAATCAGATGCTCGCGCAGCCGGGCCGCGTCGACGCCGTCATAAGCATCCAGCGCCTGCTGGAATTGCTCCAGCGTGAAGCTCTCCTCACTGCCCGGCAGGCCGGCGCTTCAGCAGCAGCGTATCGAAGGCCACAAAGGCCGCTTTATCGAAGCGCAGGGTGCGGGAGCCGTCCTCGACTTCGTAGGCCAAATCGGTGCGCGTCCAGTCCAGGACGGGCATGAAATTATACGTCACCGTGTAGATGCCGCAGGCCGCCAGGTTGCGCAGTGACTCTTGGTAATTGATGATATAGTGCTGAAAATGGCCGGTGCGGGTTTTGATGCTTTCGTGCACGGGCACGCTTTCCACCACGCTCCACGTCAGGCCGGCGGCGCGGATAATTGCCTGGCGCTGCTGGATTTCAGCCCGCGTCCATACCTCCCCGTTCGGGATGTGGTGCAGGGCCGAAACAACGTCGGTCGCGCCGGTCTGGCGGATGTTGGCGAGGCTTACGGGGTCGTTCGGGCCGTACCAGCGCCAGCTTTGGATAATGGGCATTGTAGGGGAGGGGTTGGGTTTTTACCAAAACGTCATGCCGAGCGCAGCCGAGGCATCTCGCGTGCCATCACTAATCAATGACGTTGAAACGATTGGATTACTATTGCACGCGAGATGCCTCGGCTACGCTCGGCATGATGTTCTTTTTTCGTTCAAAATAAACGGACTAGACGCCGCTGTAGGCATTAAAGCCGCCATCCACTACTACCGTCTCACCGTTCACAAACCGCGAGGCGTTGCTGAGCAGGTAAATCAGCGTGCCGGTCAGCTCCTCCGGCTCGCCGAAGCGCTGGAAGGGCGTGTGGCTGATAAACTTGGTGGCCCGCTCGGTGTGCGAGCCGTTGGCGGCGATGAGCAGGTCGCGGTTTTGCTCGGTGAGGAACACGCCCGGTGCGATGGCATTCATGCGGCTGCCGCCGCCGTAGCGCAGGCCCAGCTCGGTGGCCATCCAGGGTGTGTAGCCCAGCACGCGGGTGAGGGGCCGCTGTGCGGTGATGGAGGAAATATTAACGATGGAGCCCGTGCCCTGGTCGGCCATCACGTGGCCGAAAACGGTGGTCGGAATCACGGTGCCGAACAGGTTCAAATCAACGGCCCGGCGCGTGTCCTCGATGCCCACGTCGAACAGGTCCTGGCCGGGGCCGACGGTGGCGCCGGGCATATTGCCGCCGGCCGCATTCACCAGCCCATCAATGCGGCCCCAGGTGCTCCTAATGGTGTTGCAGGCGGCGTTCATCTGGCCGGTATCCAGCACGTCGCCGAGGATAACCAGCGCCTCGCCGTCCACGGCCCGGATGGCGGCGGCGCGCGCCTCGGTCCGCTCGGCGTTGCGGCCCAAAATGGCCACTTTAGCACCGGCCTCTGCCACGGCCAGCGACATCGACGCGCCCAGTACGCCGGTGGCCCCGGTGATAACGACGACTTTATCGGCGAGCAAGAATTGGGATAGGAAAGGCATAAGGTGTTGATATGTAGAAGTTGATGCTGGTCTGGTCTGACCGCCCTAGGCGGTCCGACCGGGGCGGCGGCAGTTATGGCAGCAGCTCCAGCGCGCCCTCCAGCCGGATATCATCCGAGGCGCTGCCCACCATGAGGTTGAATTTGCCGGGCTCGGCCTGCCACTCCAGCTTGGCGTTGTAGAAGGCCAGCTTGGCTTTGTCGATGGTGAAGGTCACGGTTTTGCTTTCGCCGGGTTTAAGGCTGATTTTGCGGAAATCCTTCAGCTCCTTGAGCGGGCGTACTACGGAGGCCACGGGGTCGCGGAGGTATAATTGGGCCACTTCTTCGCCAGCTGTTTTTTCGGTGTTGGTGAGGGTGAAGCTGACCCACCCTCGCTCGCCGCGTAGCGCAGCTGATGGCCCGCCGCCACGCGGCAAGCGAGGGCCACTGAAACCGTGTGGTTTGGCCGTAGCTTGCGGCCGGCGTACTGGCAACGCTCCGCCTCCCGCCGGGAAGTTCCATCCAGTAAATTCCCTGCTTCGCTTTGGCACAACATCAATCAAATCCCCCGCTCCGCCCTGGGGCCGTGCCGGCCCCCATCGTGCTGGCCGGGGCCACCGGCGACCTTGGCTTCCGCATTGCCCAAGAGCTGCTGAAGCGTGGTGCATCCGTGCGGGCGCTGGTGCGGGTGGGCAATATCAAGCCGGAAGTCACGGCCCTGCAGGACCTGGGGGCCGATATTGTACCGGTTGATTTCAACAGCGTCACGGCCCTCACCAAGGCCTGCGCGGGCGCGGCCTGCGTGGTGTCAGCCCTGTCGGGGCTGCGCGAGGTGATTGTGGGTACCCAAAAGCGCCTGCTCGACGCGGCCGTGGCGGCCGGCGTGCCCCGCTTCATCCCGTCGGATTACTGCATCGATTACACCAAGCTGCCCGCCGGCTCCAACCGCAACCTCGACCTGCGCCGCGAGTTCAATCAGCGGCTCGACCAGGCCCCCATCCACGCCACGTCCATCCTCAACGGCATGTTCACCGACCTGCTCACCGGGCAGGCCCCCGTGGTGCTCTTCGGTCTGAAGCGGGTGCTTTACTACGGCGATGCCGACCAGCCGCTCGACTTCACCACCACGGCCAATACCGCCGAGTTCACGGCCGCCGCCGCCCTCGACCCCACCACGCCCCGCTACCTGCGCGTGGCCGGCGAGGTAGCCAGCATCCGGGGCCTGCAAAAAGCCGCCACTGCCGCCACCGGCACTCCCTTCAAACTGTTGCGGGTGGGCGGCCTGTGGGTGCTGGGCACGATGATAAAAGTGACCAAAACCCTCATGCCGACCTCCGACGACGTGTTTCCGCCCTGGCAGGGCATGCAGTACCTGCACAACATGTTCACGGGCAGGCCCAAGCTCACCCCGCTCGACAATGCCCGCTACCCCGAAATTCGCTGGACGCCGGTGCGCGAAGTACTGGCTGCCCGCAAATAAAAACCGCCCCCGCTCCATCCGTTTCCGGGCGGGGCGGGGGCGGCCAAAAACCCCGGGCTTCATCAGCCCCGGGCGGCAAACACTATTCTACCACCAGGCGGGTGGTCTGGGTCAGGGTGCCGGTCTCCAGCTTCACCAGGTAGATACCCGAGGCGAGGTTCTGCAGGGGCAGGCTCTGGCTTTGCAGGCCGGCGTTCTGGCGTACGGCCGAGAACTGACGTACCGACTGGCCCATCAGGTTCTGCACCGTGATGGCGGCCGTAGCCGTAGCGGGCAGCTCGTACGATACGCTGGCCGTTCCCGAAGCGGGGTTCGGCGAAACGGCCATTTTCAGGATAGCTGCGCTGGCCGACTGGGTAGCCGTAGCAGTTGCCAGCACAATCGAATAAACACCGGTCGCATCATTAATCCGAGCAGTGTAGTTACCCGAGTTAGTTATTACAATGTCGGCACCACCTTGCGTGCCAGTTCCGGAAAGGCCAGTGCCGCCCCAGTTTACTGCCCAGTCGTCATTCGTCCGGAATTTCACTGCGCCGCTCCCTGTCAGAGGTAGCGTAATTGACCAGTCGTGGCCGTTGCTTGTGGTAAGGTGAGTCATGGACGTCGAGGCGGTCCAGCCGTTGGCCGTGGCCGAACCGATGATGCCCAGGGTCGTAATTGTTTGTGCCATCGAAACGGTGGCCGAGAACAGGAAAGCCAGCAAAAAGCCGAACTTAAGCGTAGATTTTTTCATATGGGTAATGGTTGAAAATGTTGGTTGGGAATTGTGCATCAAAAGTAAGTCGGAATTGTGTTTTATTGTACCTGGCGTGATACAAAAAATTTGGCCTGAATGAGTAATGCTATGCTAAGATATATTCCGTCAAGCTACCTCACGGCCCGAAAGTAGTTGGCTTACATACCTTCTCAGGGCCGTTTGGAGGAGGTACAAACGTTTGCACTTTGGAGGGGCTTTTGCCAATAAAATATTGCTATCCGGCAAAATAAAAAGGCCGTTTTCTGAATTTTTGCTCGAATTGTGTGCGCTGTCAAGCGAAATTGCCTCACGGTGCTGCCGCAAAGAGCCCTCTCCGCCGCCTGCCGCCAGCCTGCCCGGTGGCTGCTGGTAGAAAAAACCAGCAGCTTCACCTGCATTGGCGTAAGCTCACAAACGTGTGCCGGGAATGCCGGGGCAGTGCCTCCCGGTCCCGCGCGCTGCTTGCCAATGCCTTGTGTCCGGGACGCTTGCTGCTGTGCGCCAATGGTGGCACTACTCCGCTATAGTGTCGGGCACGCGCTACAAGCGTGCGTCATTGTGGAGAGGCGTGCGGCCAGCCGGCAACTTCTGCCCCCGCAACGCAGTATCTCTGTGTAAACCGCAAACCAGGCTTTATTGCCTGCCTATTCTCCCGCTTATGAGCAACGTGCACATTTTTTCCGCCGATACGGAAGCCACCCTCTGGCAGGAGGTAGCCGCTAATATTACCCAGGAAGGCAACTTGTTCGACTACACCGCCGAGTTGATTCAGGACGGCTACCACATGCAGCTGGATATCGAGATTGACCTGGGCGGCGGCTTCGAGGGCGGTTTTCAGAGCACCCGAATGGCCGCCCTGGTGCCCAACCATACCCCCCTGCACTTTGCCCTGCACGAGCAGGACTGGCTGCACGAGCTGGGCAAGCTGCTGGGCATGACCGATGTGGAATTGGGCGACCCGGAGCTGGACGCCGCCTTCATCATCACCACCAACGATGTGGCCGCCCTGCGCGAGTTGCTACTGCCCGATGCGGCCCTGCGCCAGACCCTGCTGCGCCACCAGCAATGCCGCCTCACGCTGGCGCCCGCCTCCCACGAGGCCGGTGCCAACGTGTACCTCACCTTCACCAAGGAAACAGCCCTCACCGACCCTGCCGAGCTACGGGAGGTTTACCACGCGCTCTATACCCTGCTGCGGAAAATAGCCCCACTGCCGCATGCTACGACGTAAGGGCTCATCAGAGTAGAATGTGGGAAGCAATAGTGCCGGCCATCCCCGCCGCGCCCGCCGCCTACACCTCCGCCCTACAAGGGCTGTTCCCGCCCCATCCTGCCGCCCCACCCGCCGCCCTCGCCGCTGAGGAAACGGCAGCTTCTGCGTAATTTAGCTTTGGAAGCAGCATCGTTTCTTTTCGTCGTTCAGCATCTGCCACATATGACACCTACACTTGTTTTAGAGCCAACGAATGACGCTGACCTGCACTTGCTACTAAGTCTGGCGCAACGGCTGGGCGTGAAAGCTACTACCACACCTCCGGCTGCTACTATTTCCGAGGATGAGCGGCGGCGGCGCTTTCTGGCGTTTGCGGGTTCCTGGCAGTCCGACGAGAGCGGGGATGAAATCAATAAGATGTTAATGGAATCGCGGCACTTCCGCGACCGCGACGTAGAGCTATGAGCTTCTATTTGCTGGATACTAATATCTGCATTCATTTCACCAAAAACGAATACGGCATTGTCGAAAAGCTGGACAGCATTGGTTTCGACAATTGCTTTATCAGTGAGCTGACCATCGCCGAAATGCTGTACGGCGTGGCCAACAGTGCCCCAACTAAGCAGGCCGCCAACCGACTGGCGCTAAATGGGCTACGCACTGCCTTTGAAGGCCATATTTTACCCATTGCGGACTGCTTTGAGCATTACGCCGCTGAGAAAACCCGCTTGCGCCGCGCTGGCCGTCCCGTCGATGACTTCGACCTGATGATAGGTTGCACGGCCCTCCGCCACGGCCTCATGCTGGTTACGCGCAACACCCGCCACTTCGCCGGCCTCGCTAATCTGCCGCTGGAAAACTGGATTGACAATCCGTAATACCCCGCTGCGCCCGCCGCTGCAGAAACTAGCGCTTCGGCCCCCGCCGCTCCGCCCGCCGCCCGCGCCGCTGAAGAAACAGGAGCTTCTGAGTAGCTTGCTAACCACCATCGTCCCGCGCGCTCGCTGCGGGAGAAACCGAAGCTTATGAAGTAGCTTGCCACGGAAAATTTAACATTTGCTGCCAATATTTATGCCTCTTGACGTTGTACTTGTTCAGTTTTGGTTAGGAATTGTTTTGTTTTTTATCATCAACTGGATAGGGAAACACTCTTATTCGGTTGGTTATATATCAATATCGATGTTTGCGAAGGCAGAAGAAGCTCCTGCTTTCAATTTTGTTTTAAGGGTATTAACCCCATTAGTTTATTCAATTATTGTTGCTACAATACTGTATGCAATTGAATTAGATAAATATGTTGACAAATTTTATTTAGTAAGCCTATACTATATATTGTTCAGGCTTGGATTCAATATCGCAACAGGAAGAGGGCTTTTGCTTAACTGGGGAAGGCAGATTTTGTATTGGGCGAGTATAATAGACTTGTTGCGAGCTATTAATCAAAGATTTAAGCTGAAATTCCACAAGCCCGCACACACTCCCAGCACGTCATTGTACAGGTTCAAATTATGCAAACGTAATCGGTCTTCCAAAATTCGATAACGTTTCAATCCGCCAATGCTATGCTCTACGGTAATTCGTTCACTTGCTTGTTTTGTATTTATTTCTCGTTGCTCATCGGTGAGTTCTTTCCCTTTCGGCTTTTTGATAGGAATAAAAACTTTCCGGCAAACGTAGTCTTTCGCGAAGCCCAAAAACCCCAGGTCCAACCGCACCTTGAACTTTTTAAACCACTCTTTATCAACTGGTAAAATGCTTTTTAGCACACTGTAGTCGTGGTGTCTTCCGCCGTAACAACGGCTGATAAAACCAATCCAGCGAATGGTCGTTGAAATAACTATCTCTTTTACGGCGTGCATTTTTTTTTACCGCTATAGTAGTCTTTTTGCATCTCTTTATTTCCTGGTCGTTGCTTGCGTTGCTCCGTTCCATCGACCAATAACGTCTCGTGTTCCTGAAAATAGGCTTCAAATTCGGCCACTGTCGTAAATTCCCGCTTTGGCGCATGCCCGGTTTGCTCCAGCGCTTCTTGGAGCACCGTAATGCCTAATTCCTGGTTGCGTTTCGCGTTGGAACCGTCCATCCCACTGACCAATCCCAACAAATCATACGTCAAGTTTGCTTTGAAGCTGAATAGGGTGAAAAGCAGTAATTCTTCTTCTGTTTTAAGGACTACTTCATACGGCGCAAAAGCCCCACGTTCAATCATATCTGTTCCATTCAACCGAAAATACGCCTGCTTAAAATGCGCCAAAAGCTGCGCAAAACGCTCCGCCGTGAGTCCCGTGGCAGCACGCCATTTACGCGAAGTAGTGAGGTTTTTTACGGAAAAGTTCATGTTCTAAATTTAAGTACAGTTTGTCGAAAATTCCGCACTTCACTCACTTCGCAACAAGTCTAATGTTATTGACTTACTTCTTTTATGATAAAGTCATAAAAAACAAGCAAAATATTTTGCCTGATTTTACGACTGTAGCAAATGAAATTTGGATAATAATTCTGGTTTTCTTATATCAAGTTGCTAATAAAATCGAATTGCCACAAGATGGTACGATAAAAAGAAAAGAGGGCTATTTGACAAGCAAGTATTTGGGGTTTAAGCAAGAATATGGAAAAGTAATTGATAAAAAATTTGTTCATCCTCACCTAAGAGCTTTGGTTTATGCAATCATAATTTATGAAAATTTCAATCGGCCTTGGCTTGCAAGGATTGTTGAAAATTTACGTTTTAAGCTAACGAAAAAGCCTCATACTCTAGGTGTAATGCAGGTTTACACTCGTGAATATATTAGCGACATTGAGAGCGTCGAAAAAGGAACCGATAAAATACTTAATCTATTTCGGAAGTCTGAAGACCAATATTATAATAGACTTGTTGCGAAGTGAGTGAAGTGCGGAATTTTCGACAAACTGTACTTAAATTTAGAACATGAACTTTTCCGTAAAAAACCTCACTACTTCGCGTAAATGGCGTGCTGCCACGGGACTCACGGCGGAGCGTTTTGCGCAGCTTTTGGCGCATTTTAAGCAGGCGTATTTTCGGTTGAATGGAACAGATATGATTGAACGTGGGGCTTTTGCGCCGTATGAAGTAGTCCTTAAAACAGAAGAAGAATTACTGCTTTTCACCCTATTCAGCTTCAAAGCAAACTTGACGTATGATTTGTTGGGATTGGTCAGTGGGATGGACGGTTCCAACGCGAAACGCAACCAGGAATTAGGCATTACGGTGCTCCAAGAAGCGCTGGAGCAAACCGGGCATGCGCCAAAGCGGGAATTTACGACAGTGGCCGAATTTGAAGCCTATTTTCAGGAACACGAGACGTTATTGGTCGATGGAACGGAGCAACGCAAGCAACGACCAGGAAATAAAGAGATGCAAAAAGACTACTATAGCGGTAAAAAAAAATGCACGCCGTAAAAGAGATAGTTATTTCAACGACCATTCGCTGGATTGGTTTTATCAGCCGTTGTTACGGCGGAAGACACCACGACTACAGTGTGCTAAAAAGCATTTTACCAGTTGATAAAGAGTGGTTTAAAAAGTTCAAGGTGCGGTTGGACCTGGGGTTTTTGGGCTTCGCGAAAGACTACGTTTGCCGGAAAGTTTTTATTCCTATCAAAAAGCCGAAAGGGAAAGAACTCACCGATGAACAACGAGAAATAAATACAAAACAAGCAAGTGAACGAATTACCGTAGAGCATAGCATTGGCGGATTGAAACGTTATCGAATTTTGGAAGACCGATTACGTTTGCATAATTTGAACCTGTACAATGACGTGCTGGGAGTGTGTGCGGGCTTGTGGAATTTCAGCTTAAATCTTTGATTAATAGCTCGCAACAAGTCTAATAATCAGAAAGAGCCATATTATTCTGACCATTGGCTGTTTCTGGAAATTGTTTCAGACTACAACTCAGGTCAGGATTATAGCCAAGGCGTTTTAGAGCTTTTCGACATCATCAAAGACAAATTTTATAAAAATCATAAAGATGATGTCGTGCTTCAGAATTTAGAAAACGATAGCAGTGACACTCAATTAGAGTAGGGTGTAATTTAAAACTACGCGCTGCCCTTTTCATGAGTCATCGGCTCTTGCCTCTGGGCTCCACTAAGGGCACCAGACACCGGTCCGAACTTCTGCTTAGCGGTGGCAGCGCGTAGTTTTGAATTACACCCTTAGAGTAGTTGTAATCAAGATTCAATCTGGCTGCGCTTTATATATTTTGTTATTACATCTACTATCCAAATCTGTGTAATTTTGGCTGAATTATTAGTGCGGCAATAAAATAAAACTGTCAAAAAGTCCGAAAAACCAGCATCACACCCCATTTGCTAGTCCCTTCGTAGCTACTTCCTCACCCGAAGCACCCACCTAGCGACTAACGAAAATGGACTTTAAAAACTTCACTATCAAGGCACAGGAGGCCGTGCAGAAGGCCACCGAAATAGCCGGGGGCAACCAGCAGCAGGCCGTCGAAACGGGCCACTTGCTGAACCTTTTGTAGCATATTCGCGGTATTGGTAAGGTCACCCCCACTTTTAAACCTGCCGAATTATGGGCACTGCTGATAAGAAGAATAGCCGCAACCATCGCACCGAAATCGTCGCTAAGCCAGTGAGCGCAGAGCGACTGGCCAAGGCACGAGCGTATGCCGAACAGTTTAAGTTTGATACGCTGAGCGAAGAGGATTTGAAGAAGATGCGCCGTAATGCTTATGCCTACCTCATTTGAGCCACGGCAGCCCGGCACGGGCTATCCGTTTATGTACCGCAAAGGGCCGTCTCACAAGGACGGTTTTTTAGTTTGTACTCATTACTACACGTTTCGCACCCGCAAAAACCGACGCTATGTGATAGAGGCGGAGCAGTATCAGCATCATGTGTATGTGCTGAAATTCTGTCCGCTGGCTTACAAAAACTCCGCAAACCGCTTCAAATTATTGTTCAACGATGGCGACGCTTTCCGCATCCTAAGCACCTGTATGTGAGTGTTTGCCGATGTTTTTGAGCGCGACCCGTTATCTTCGGCTGGGTTTGTAGGCGAGGCATCGTTGGGCGAAAACCAGGCTTTTACCAAACGGTTTCGGATTTACTTTCAGGCCGTTATCACATTCGTTGAGCCAACGCGCTTTATTCACCATCCCATGTCAGGTATCAGCGCCTATTTTCTGGAACGTCGCGCCAATCCTGACCCCGACTTGAAAGCCAAAGCAGAGCGCATGTTCCGGGATTTATACATCGTTCCGCAAGTGCTTGACGAGGGCAAGCCTAATCCATTAAACAGTGGCAACGGCGGCTGAAATTTTGGCGCAACTAAATCAGCTAAAATTGCAATTCCCCGCCAAAAAGTCCGAAAACTCACTCTCGCACCCCGTTTGCTAGTCCCTTCGTAGCGACTTCCTAACCCGAAGCACCCACCTAGAGACTACGCACCATGGACTTTAAAAACTTCACCATCAAGGCACAGGAGGCCGTGCAGAAGGCCACCGAAATAGCCGGGGGCAACCAGCAGCAGGCCGTCGAAACGGGCCATTTGCTGAAGGGCCTCTTCCAGAGCGACGAAAGCGTCTTCTCGTTTCTGGCCAACAAGCTGGGCGCCAACCTCAACATTCTCACGCCCCGCCTCGATGCCATTGTGGCCGCCTACCCCAAGGTGAGCGGCGGCTCGCCCTACTTCGCCAACGAGGCCGCCGCCGCCGTGCAGCGCGCCAACACGGCCATGAAGGGCATGGGCGACGAGTTCGTGTCCGTCGAGCACCTGCTGCTGGGCATCCTTAGCGGCAAGGATGCCGTGGCCACCCTGCTCAAAGACACCGGCTTCAACGACAAGGACCTCAAGGCCGCTATCCAGGAGCTGCGCGGCGGGCGCAAAGTCACCAGCCAGAGCGCCGAAGACCAGTACCAGAGCCTGAACCGCTACGCCACTAACCTCAACGAACAGGTGCGGCGCGGCAAGATGGACCCCGTGATTGGCCGCGACGAGGAAATCCGCCGCGTGCTGCAAATCCTCTCGCGCCGCACCAAAAACAACCCCGTGCTGCTCGGTGAGCCCGGCGTGGGCAAAACTGCCATCGTGGAGGGCCTGGCCCAGCGCATCGTGGCCGGCGACGTGCCCGAAAACCTGCGCGACAAAGTCATTATGAGCCTCGACATGGGCCTGCTAGTCGCAGGGGCCAAGTACAAGGGCGAGTTTGAGGAGCGCCTCAAGGCCGTCATCAAGGAAGTGACCGATTCCGATGGCCAGATTGTGCTCTTTATCGACGAGATGCACACCCTCATTGGGGCCGGCGGCGGGGGCGAGGGTGCCATGGACGCCGCCAACCTGCTCAAGCCCGCCCTGGCGCGCGGCGAGCTGCACGCCATCGGGGCCACCACGCTCAAGGAATACCAGAAGTATATCGAGAAGGACAAGGCCCTGGAGCGCCGTTTCCAGGCCGTGACCGTGGACGAGCCCAACCAAGAAGACGCCATCAGCATCCTGCGCGGCATCAAGGAGAAGTACGAGCTGCACCATGGCGTGCGCATCACCGACGACGCTGTGATTGCCTGCGTAGAGCTAAGCTCGCGCTACATCACCGACCGTTTCCTGCCCGACAAGGCCATCGACCTCATGGACGAGGCCGCCGCCAAGCTCCGCATCGAGTTGAATTCCATGCCCGTGGAGCTCGACGAAATCCAGCGCCGCATCATGCAGCTCGAAATTGAGCGCGAAGCCATCCGCCGCGAAGACAACCGTGACCGCGAAGCCATTCTCAGTAAGGAATTGGCCGACCTGAACGACAAGCGCGACACCCTAAAGGCCCGCTGGGAAAGCGAAAAAGGTATTCTGACGGGCATTCAAACCCAGAAAGAAGCCATTGAGCAGTTCAAATTAGAGGCTGAACAAGCTGAGCGTCAGGGTGATTATGCTCGGGTAGCGGAGCTGCGCTACGGCAAGATTCAGGAAGCCGAAGCCAAGCTGAAAACCCTGCAGGAAGAAGCCGCCGCCAACAAGGATGGCGGCACCATGCTCCAGGAGGTCGTCACGAGCGAGAGCATCGCCGAAGTGGTGGCCAAGTGGACGGGCATTCCGGTGAGCAAAATGCTGCAATCGGACCGCGAGAAGCTGCTGCAGCTCGAAGCCGAGTTGGGCAAGCGCGTGGCCGGCCAGGCCGAGGCCATTGCGGCTATTTCCGATGCCGTGCGCCGCTCCCGCGCCGGCCTGCAGGACCCCAAGCGGCCGATAGGCTCGTTCATTTTCCTGGGCTCGACGGGCGTGGGCAAAACCGAGCTGGCCAAGGCTCTGGCCGAGTACCTGTTCAACGACGAGAATTCGATGGTGCGCATCGACATGAGCGAGTTTCAGGAGCGCCACGCCGTGTCGCGCCTCATTGGGGCGCCTCCCGGCTACGTGGGCTACGACGAGGGCGGCCAGCTCACGGAGGCCGTGCGCCGCAAGCCCTACTCGGTGGTGCTGCTCGATGAAATCGAAAAAGCGCACCCCGACGTGTTCAACATCCTGCTGCAAGTGCTGGATGATGGCCGCCTCACCGACAACAAAGGCCGGGTGGCCAACTTCAAGAACACCATCATCATCATGACCTCGAACACCGGGGCCGACATCATCCAGAAGAACTTCAAGGAGCTCAACGAGTTCAACCACGACGAAGTAGTCGACCGCACCCGCGACGAAGTCATGGAGCGCCTCAAGCAGCACATGCGCCCCGAGTTCCTGAACCGCATCGACGAAATCGTGATGTTCCAGCCCCTCAAGCGCAAGGAAATCCGCAAGATTGTCGATATCCAGTTCCGCCAAATCCAGCAGCGCCTGGTCGAGGCCGGTATCCAGCTCGAAGCCACCCCCGAAGTGCTCGACTACCTGGGTGAAGCCGGCTTCGACCCGCAGTTCGGCGCGCGCCCCCTCAAGCGCGTACTCCAGCGTGTGATTCTGAACGAGCTGTCGAAAGACATCCTCTCCGGCCGCGTCTCGAAAGATTCGGTGGTAGAAGCCGTGCTGGAAGACGGCGCGGTGAAGTTCGAGAACGTGGAGATGCCGGCGGTGTAATTGCCGGTTGGTTGGTTTAGAATGGGAAAGCCCCGTCAGCGTCTTGCTGGTGGGGCTTTTTATTGTTTATAGGACTTACGCACTTCAAAAGCTATGTAACCTGAAAATCAATGACTTGCATTAAAGACATATATTTATTATATTGCTGTTTTTCAGTTGGTTAGTGCTTCAACTGCGTAAGTCCTAGTTTAGTGATTCTAAGTAATCGCGCAAAAGTAACCGTAGCAAAAAAGGCGGTCATGCTGAGCTTGTCGAAGCATCTCTACCGCTTCGTTGAACGGCCCTTGTGAAGCGGTAGAGATGCTTCGACAAGCTCAGCATGACGTTCTAGAATCAATACGCTTACTTCTGCACGACTACTTAATTGTTGAAATACTCTCGCTTGAGTCTGCGACGAATTGCATTTGGTAATGTCTTGTTCTTTTCAAAATTACTTACAATTTTAGCTTCTTTGCTTACACTAAATCGCACAATCTTTCCAAAACCAATTACGGCCGGTATTCCACCAAAAATAACTACAAAAACACCTGCTGGTACGGTGCCAACCTTGCTAATAGCAATGCGCGTGAAAATCACGGCGCCTCCAGTCAAAATAAAGCCGCCGGTGCGATGGCTTTTAAACAACTGATGAATGGCTTGTACCGTGTCGGATGAGACAGCAGGCGAAGTTGTTACAATTAGACATCTTTCATGCATATATTTATAAAACAAACAAGTTATAACATGTAAATCACTGGTTATGAATGATAAATACAAACTACTTCAGGCTAACCCAACCATTTGCAAACGGCTTTTTGGGGTTGATTTTGTTCAACTGCAACAAGTGCTGGTGAAAGTGCAAAACCGGATTGACCAGTATTTGCGGGAAAATCCGCTCTCCAAACGTGGAATTGAGGCAGAATTGAGCGTTGCGAATCAACTGCTGCTGACATTCGAATACCTGCGGCAATACCCCACTTTTTTGAGCCTGGGGTTTTCGTACGGAATCTCGGAAAGCTATTGCCACAAGATTTTTCACAAGATGCGACCCATTCTAGCCGACGTAATCGGGCTCAAAAATCCGGAGAAATTAAAATATACCCACGTAAAAACAGTTGTCGTTGATGTTACCGTGCAGCCCATCGAACGACCGAAAAAGAATCAGGAAGTCTACTATAATGGCTCTAAAAAAAACATATCATTAAGTCACAATTAATTATTAGTCAAAAGGATAAAACGATTGAGCATTGCCGGGTAGAACTGGAAGGCCGCAAGTCAGATATTCGCATTTTTCAGGAGACGCCCCTGGAAATTCATCGGAAAATCAAGGTGAAAGGCGATTTAGGATACGTTGGCATTCAAAAAGTGCATGCCCGCAGCCAAATCCCGCACAAAAAACCGAAAAACGGGGAATTGACCATCAAGCAAAAGAGGCAAAACAAGGCTTTTAGGAGCAAACGAGTCAAAATTGAACACGTTAACCGGCTGTGCAAGTGCTTTCGAATGGTTAAAGAAACCTACCGGAACCGATTGAATCACGTTGCGCAAATTTGGCTCATCGTATGCGGACTCATAAATCTTAATATTGAAAAAGTTATACGTATTTAGGAAAGAGGTCTATTGGTGTAGAAGTAAGCGGCTGCGTATTCTGAGCCTGCGCAAAAGCGGAAGTAGAAATGCCAAAAATTAGTGCCGAAACGAGTAGGTGTTTATGCATTTCAAGTTTTAATAAAAGGAAGACTAATTCCTGCAAGCTACAGATTGGTAAGGTAGTGCGGCCTAGCCGACTACGCTGCCCGCCGCAGTGCGCACCGCTCCACGCGCTCGCGGTAGCGCCGGGTGCGGTACATTTGGTGCAACACCGCAACGCCAATCTGGCGCGAGTTTAGGCGCAGCCGTAACTCGTGAACAGCCATGATATGGAGGCTGTGCCTCCACTGCCGCAACGCGGCAATGGCCAGCCGCGCCGCCAGGTAGTTTCAGGGCAAGCCGTTCTGTTGCGAGG
This sequence comes from Hymenobacter siberiensis, assembly GCF_018967845.1. GTDB lineage: Bacteria > Bacteroidota > Bacteroidia > Cytophagales > Hymenobacteraceae > Hymenobacter > Hymenobacter siberiensis. The sequence goes on along the minus strand of NZ_JAHLZZ010000001.1, from coordinate 4,555,832 downwards.
CACAGCCTCGCCCGGTGTTCAGGCACGAGTTACGCTGCGCTAAACTCGCGCCAGTTGCAGAATAGCTAAGCGGTATAGTGCTGCCACGTTATGTAGCAGATGTAGCCGTTGAGCAGCATGAACAGGAAGGATGGTAGCGATAGCCAAAAACCGTCGCCGATTTTCATTCGCACACCGAAGCCCAGCAGCATGAGTAGCGCTAGCCCTCCCGAAGCGAGCAGCAGAATGAGCGGGGAAACCAGGCCCACGAGCAACCCAATGGCTCCCAGCAACTCCAGTATAGCCGTCAGTGGCCCAAACTTCTGCAGCCCGTAGCGCACAAACTCCTGCTGCAGGTGCGCCGATTTGAAATAACTGATGCCGTAAAAAAGAAAGGAGATACTGGAAATCCAGATGAGAATAGTAATCATTAGGTTCATACAGAAATCACACCTGCGTAAGCCGCGGCCACAAACAACGACAAAACCAGCAGCAGGAGGGAGGGTACATATTTGTACCAGGGGTTGCGCACTTTAATGTGGGCCAATTGCGCGCATAACATCAAAAAAGCCATTATCAGGGCCGGCACCAGCACCAGCTGCGGAAACCAGATGCCGGCCACCAACAGCGTAGCCAACGAGATTTTGGTTGCGCCCACCATGTTGCGTACCAAATCCGGCAGCCCATACTGCTTGAATTCCTTAACGATGTTATCGAAACGGAATACCCACACCACAACAATGGAAATGGCGATGATGATTTGGGCGAGTACAATTATTACACTCATATTCGATATTATTTAAAAAGTACGCATCGTCGCAGGCCATCACGGCAGCCCCCTTCTGGCAGACGCTTCCCGTCTCGCGGTAGAAGTTACACTGAGCTTACATCCTGGTATACACTCTACGGGCTCGGTTTATATTTGGTTGATTGTCAATATTACTTCCTTCTCAATATAGGGCCATTGTACCAAATGCACAGTTAGCGTTGCTATAGTTGAGCTAATATTCATAACGCATTGACCAATAACACGATTTGAACAAGGCGAGTTGTGAGGAGGCTGTTGTAACTATTTGAGCAGCCAGTAAATCATTTCACCGAATCCTGGCGCTGGAAAGGGCCATCCGATTCGGCAATCGACACATGTTTTTTTTAAGCTCACCCAGAAAACGCTAACTACGCATTTGGTGCAATGACCCTGTTTGGTGCGATGGCCCTACCTGGAGAAGGACTACCACTACCTGTCGCACCTGTTCTCTGCGTCCGAAGGCCTCACGATTGAGAAGTTCATCATTCGCCAGAAGGTGGAGCGGGCCAAGGAGTTGATTGGGTACGGCGAGCTGCCCATGGCCGAAGTAGCGCAGCAGCTGGGCTACAGCAGCCCGGCGCACCTCTCGCGGCAGTTCCGGCAACTGACCGGCCTTACCCCCACCGAGTTTCAGCGCCTGGGCCCCGCCAGCCCCGCCCGCCGGAGTCTGGATTCGTTGATTTAGGGCTGGAAATCAGGCTGGAAATCAGGCTGGAAAATAGTAGAAAACCATCGAATCAAAATACCCGGCTTGGGTGTTGTGGGCGTTCACCAGAACTTCATCTTGACTATGTCTTGCTTTCGTTTACCCCTGCTTGCCTTTGCCCTGCTGGGGCTGTTTTTTTCGTCCTGCATGAAAGGTCATGACATGGACCCGGCCCACCAAAGCGTGTACATGACTATTATGATGGACATGATGACGAAAATGGATGCCCAGGCCAAAACCCAGGACCCCGACCACGACTACGCCTCCCAGATGGTGCTGCACCACGAGGCGGCCATCAAAATGGCGCAGGAAGAGCTGAAAAGCGGCTCGAACCAGGAGATGAAAACGACGGCTCAAACCATCGTCAACAAGCAGCAGGCCGAGATTGCCCAGTTTAACGCCTTCCTCGGCGGCCACCAGCCGCAGCAGCCACTGGTGCCGCAGTTCAGCCAGATTCAAAAAGCCAATATGGACAAGATGATGGCCAGCAGCGACAAGCGCACCATTACGGGCCGGGCCGACTACGACTTTGCCCAGCTGATGGTGGACCACCACCAGGCGGCCATCGACAACTCCGAGGCCCTGCTGGTGCACGGCCGCCAGACCACGACCCGCAACCTGGCCCAGGCCATCATTGCCGACCAGCGCCAGGAAATCAAGGAATTGCAGGACTGGCTCGCGCGCAACAAGTAACGCCCCGCCACCGCGTCCGCGTGTCTCGTTCGGCTATATGTTGACAGGAATAAGGCAAGGGCCCTGCTCGGATTTTCCGGCGGGGCTTTTTCCTTGCTGATGGACTTGATTTGGGGTTAAGTAGTTCAGGGACAGGTATGGGCGTTCCTCGTTGTAGAGGTGCACGGCTTGGTCGACGAGCAAACGGACCTGGGCCAGGTCGTCGGGGAGCACGAAGAGGAATTCGTCTTTTAAAATGCCGTTGACCCGCTCGGCTAGCGCATTCTGGTAACAGTCGTAGCCGTCGGTCATCGAGCAGCGCAGTTTCGCCTTCTTCAGCGCCGCCTGGTAGGCGTCGGAGGCGTACTGGCTGCCGCGGTCGGAGTGGTGGATGCAGCCGGTGGCGGCCCGGCCGGCTTCGCGTACGGCCCGGTCCAGGGCGGCCAGGCAGCCGGTGGTCTTGGTGTAGCTGCGTTTTTTTGGCACGAGCAAGCCGCGTTGGCGCAGCAGGGTGAACAAGGCATTGCGCCCGCAGGCCACGCCTTGGACCCGCAACAGGGGCGTGATTTTGTGGAGCACTTTTCGCGTGCCCAGGCGCGGGAGCTTGATGCGTACGGTGTGCACCTGCTCGAGTACCTGCTCGGCGCGCACCGCCTGCCGGGCCTGGCGCTGGCGGCGCTGGTAGAGGCCTTGCCGGCTCACGCCGTAGAGCTGGCAACTGCGCTGGGTGCTCAAGGCTTTGTCGGCCCCCAGGCGGCGAACGGCCGCCGGAAAGACTTTTTTGGCAGGGGGATGCCGTGGTCCTCCTCCACCACCTGCAGCATCGTGCGCAGCAACAAATTCAGGTCCTTGCTATCTTTTAACTGCTTCTCGTACTGCTTTTTATGTTCACGCAAAGCGGTTTCCAACTGCTTGCCGCGCTGTTCCGGAGTCGGGTCCACGGCGGGGACGCCGCCGGGGGAAGTGGGTCCGGCGGCCTTAAAAGTTGCGAAATGGCTGGCATACCGCCGGCACCAGGTCAGCACCGTGCTGCGGCCCTGGATGCCGTAGCGCCGCTGGGCTTGGTTGTAGCTCAGCTCGCCGCGGCCGACTTCGCCCACCACGGCCAATTTAAAGGGCAAACTGTAGTCGCGTTGACTACGCCGCACACGCGGCTCAGAAGGGTTTTCCATGACATCTTCGGAAAAGGTGTCAACAAATACCCGGACGGGACAGCCCACAACTGCGGGTCGCAGAAATGCGTCGAAATACTCATCCCGCAAGCTACTGCCCACCCCCCACAAGACCCCACAAAAAACGCCGGCCTACTGGCCGGCGCTTTTTGGAAGATGTGGGTAAGGACAAGACCAGCATTGGTCAGGGCTTTTTTTGTGGATAAACGGGCGCGGAAGTCGGCGTATTACCGATGGCCCCGGCGCTCCATTTTTTCGCGGTAGGTGCGGCCGGCCTCAATGTGCTTGGGCTTAAGCTGGGCGCGCAGGGCGGGCGGGAGCGGATGGCCGGCCAGGTACTCGTCGTGCAGCAGCTTAAACTTGGCGTCGGAGTAGGGGGCATTGTGCACGAACATGTACGTGACGCCGCCCGTCATCAGCAGCAGGCCTAGGGCTATCTGGCCCGCCGGCGGGGCGGAGCTTCGGCCGCTGGAGTACCAGAAACCGGGGCCGGAACAGCGCCGTCGGCCGCCGGCGCACCAGTAGGGGCAGTACTGTAGGCAAGCAGCGGATTTGGCGCGGAGGCCGTGCCGTGCAGGGGTGCAAAGCTGCCGTGCAGCCGGCGCTGAACGTCGATGGGTAAGTGGCCGGTGGCGGCCAGCTTCCGCAACACCCGGCGCTCACGTCCCCACCCGAACTGGATTAGCTTCTTGGTGCCCAGCACTGCCAGGGCCGAGCCGATGACGACACCGGGTACCCAGACGCCGGCACTGGTGGCCTGCTGGGCGGGAATGATGGAGGCCGCCGTGCCCGCCCCGCCAAACGCCAGCCACCCAAACCCGCCGCCGCGCCGGCTCTGAAACAGCTCGTGCACGGCCCGGGCCGAGTCCTGGCGCGTGAGGTAGAAAGTGCCCGGGGCCGGGTTGGCCGGGGCCTGGGCCCGGGCCGCGCCGAGGGGAAGCAGCAGTAAAAGCAGTTGGTAGCGTTTCAGCATAATATAGAAAAGGAAGTGGAAAAACGGTACAATTTAGGAAGGCGTCCCCCAAATCTGAAGCCGCTAGCTTTGCCGCATGGCTTCCGTTTTCCAGACCTACCTGCAACTCGGCTTTTTGCATATCTGCACGCCGCGCGCGGCCGACCACCTCACGTTTTTGCTGGCCCTGTGCGCGCCCTACGTGCTGGCCGACTGGCGGCGCGTGCTGGCGCTGGTTACCAGCTTCACGGTGGGGCATTCGCTCACGTTGGCGCTGGCCACGCTGGGGCTGGTTGCGTTCAGGCCAGCTCTCATCGAGGCGCTGATTCCGGTCACTATCATGGTTACGGCGCTGTGGAACCTGCGCGGGGCGGGTCAGCTCATCACCCGGCGCACGTCGGTGCTGGCGGTGGCTCCCAATGCGCTGGCGCTGGGGTTTGGGCTGATTCACGGGCTGGGATTTTCCAACTATCTGCGGGCGCTGCTCGGGGCCAACAGCCGCCCGCTGGAGGAGCTGCTGGCCTTCAACGTAGGCGTGGAGCTGGGGCAGGTGCTCATCGTGGCGACCATTCTGCTGGTTGGGGCGGTGCTGCTCGGCAGCCTGCGCGTGGCACGCCGCGACTGGCTGCTGACCACCAGCGGCGCGGCCCTGGGCATTGCTACGGTGCTGCTGCTGCAGCTGCTGTGGCCGTAGGGGCGGGGGCAGGGATTAAAGCGACGAAAAAGAACGTCATGCCGAGCGCAGCCGAGGCATCTTGCGTGCCACTACTAATCAAATACGTCTTCACGATTGGATTACTACCCCACGCGAGATGCCTCGGCTGCGCTCGGCATGACGTTTCGATGGCTCTTCCATTTTCCCTTATTGCCCACTCGCCGCGCCCTTCCGCAACCTTGCCGTAACTTTAAGCGACCTTATTGGTCGCCAGTTTTCAATCTGATTTCTTCACTTCACGCTTTTTCTATGCGTCGTCTTTTATTCGCCGGCTTGGTGCTGGCCGTGGCAGGGCAGGCACCCGCCATTGCCCAAACTACCAACTCCGGCACCGACAAATTTGCGCAGCTCGAAACGATGCTGCCCACGCCCAACAGCTACCGCACCGCCAGCGGTGCGCCCGGCACCGACTACTGGCAGCAGCGGGCCGACTACGACATCAAAGTCACCCTCGATGATGCCAAGCAGGCCCTCACCGGCCGCGAAACCATCACCTACACCAACCTCTCGCCCGACGCGCTGCCCTACCTCTGGGTGCAGCTCGACCAGAATATCTACGAGAAAAACTCGATTGCCAACGCCACGCAAGTCGGCCAGCTGCAGGAAAAGATGACGTTCCAGGCGGTTGATGGCATGATGTCGGGCTTCGATGGCGGCTTCAAGATTGAGAGCGTGACCGGCAAAGACGGTCGCGCCCTGCACACCGTGACGAACAACACGATGATGCGCATCGACCTGCCCAGCCCGCTGCTGCCGCGCCAGGCCGTATCGTTCCAGGTGAAGTGGCACTATAACATCACCGACCAGTACAAGCAGGGCGGGCGCAGCGGTTTCGAGTACTTCGAGGCCGACAAGAACTACCTCTACGAGATGGCTCAGTTCTACCCCCGCATGGCCGTGTACTCCGATAACCAGGGCTGGCAGCACAAGCAGTTTCTGGGCAATGGCGAGTTCACGCTGCCCTTCGGCGACTACAAGGTGAGCATCACCGCGCCGGCCGACCACATCGTGGGCGCTACCGGCACGCTGCAAAATGCCGCCCAGGTCCTCACCGCCACCCAGCAGAAGCGCTGGGAGCAGGCCAAATCGGCCACCAAGCCCGTGCTCATCGTGAGCCAGGACGAGGCCGTGAAGAACGAAAGCAGCCGCGCCACCGGCACCAAAACCTGGACGTTTGCCGCCAAAAACGTGCGCGACTTCGCCTGGGCCAGCTCGCGCAAGTTCATCTGGGATGCCATGCAGATTAAGCAGGATGGCAAGCCCGTGATGTGCATGAGCTACTACCCCAAGGAGGGCAACCCCCTGTGGGGCCAATACTCGACGCAGGTGGTGGCCCACACCATCAAAACCTACTCGAAATACACCATTCCCTACGCGTATCCGGTGGCCATTTCGGTGCACGGTCCGGTGGGCGGTATGGAGTATCCGATGCTGTGCTTCAACGGCGGCCGGCCCGAGAAAGACGGTACCTACTCGCAGCAGGTAAAATACGGAATGATTTCAGTGATTATCCACGAAGTGGGCCACAACTTCTTCCCCATGATTATCAACTCCGACGAGCGGCAGTGGACGTGGATGGACGAGGGCCTGAACTCGTTCGTGCAGTTCCTTACCGAGCAGGAGTGGGAGCGCAACTACCCCAGCCGCCGCGGCGAGCCCCGCAACATCGCGGCCTACATGGCCACCGCCGACAACCTGCAATCGCCGATTATGATTAACTCGGAGTCGGCCCTGCAATTTGGCAACAACGCTTACGGCAAGCCCGCCACGGCCCTCAACATCCTGCGTGAGACTGTGATGGGCCGCGAGCTGTTCGACTACGCCTTCAAAACCTACGCCCAGCGCTGGGCCTACAAGCACCCCACGCCCGCCGACCTGTTCCGCACCATGGAAGACGCTTCGGCCGTGGACCTCGACTGGTTCTGGCGCGGCTGGTTCTACACCACCGAGCACACCGATATTGCCCTGGAATCGGTGAAATCCTACAACGCCAGCACCCGCAACCCGCAGGTCGAAAACGCCCGTTTGCAGCAGCAGAAGGCCGCCGCGGCGCAGTCCATCACAGCCCAGCGCAACGCCACCGACATCCCCAAAACCCTGGTCGATGACAAGCCCGAGCTGAAGGACTTCTACAACAACTACGACCCGCTGGCCGTAACGCCCGCCGACCAGCAGCGCTACACCGCCATGCTCGGCACCCTCACGCCCGAGCAGCAGCAGCGCCTCAACGACTCGCAGAGTAACTTCTACGAGCTGAGCCTGCGCAACGTGGGCGGCCTGGTAATGCCCGTCATCGTGCAGATGACCTTTGCCGACAACACCCAGGAAATCCAGACCATCCCGGCCGAAATCTGGCGCAAAAACAACGCTCAGGTTACCAAGGTCATCGTGACCAAGAAGCCCGTCATTAGCTTCGTTATCGACCCCTTTCAGCAAACGGCCGATACCGATTTGAGCAACAACGCCTTCCCCCGTCAGCCTGCCGCCTCGCGCTTCGAGCTGTTTGAGCAGCCGCTGCCGCAGGTCCAGCCCAACCCCATGCAGCAGCCCAAAGCCGCCGCCAGCCCCATGCAGAAGCTGGAGCAGAAGCCGGTGGGCAGCGGCCAGTAATCACCTCACCCGGTTCCCTCTTCGCAGGAAACGGGGCAAGCTGGAACTACATTGACAAACAAGAAGCCCATTGCTGTTCAGCAATGGGCTTCTTGTTTGTCAGGCTCTCCCTCTCCGCAGGCTTCGCGCATCAAGCTAACGGGTGGGGAGTTACGCCTTGCTGTTCGGAGCCTCGCCGCCCACCATGCGCGAAACCAGGCCGTGGTCCTCCTTGGTTTCGGCCCACACCACGCCCACCACGTGCAGCGCAATGAAGCCCATAATGAGGTACATCGTCACGTTGTGGATTTCTCCGGCGGTGTGGTGCATGGGGCCGAAGAAGGCCGTGTCCTCGTATATCATGATGAGGCCGGTGGCCACCATGATGGTGAGGAAGATATAAAACAGCGCGTAGGTAGTTTTGGCAAATAGAATTTTACCGGCCTTGCTCTTATCGGCGGGCGGGGCGAGGCGGTAGCGGCGCAGAATCTCCATCAGCCGGGCCGAGAAGCGCAGCTCCGACGGCCCCGTGAGCTGCAGGCCCAGCCGCAGCACCCACAGGGCCACCAGCGTCCAGCCAAAATAGATGTGCCAGGTCCAGATGCGCTCGCTGATGATGTGCGCAAAAGCCCCGCCCTGCTTCGCGGTTATCGTGACGTTGGCCTTACTCATGGCCTGCTGAAACTCGGGCACCGCCGATTTGGATTTGACTATCACCTTCTGAAATAGAATGGTAATCAATTGCAGGCTAATCAGTAAGGTATTGGCCCAGTGCCAAAACCGCAACGGGGCGCGGTAGTCTTTAATGGGGGCTTCGACGGCGGGGGCAACGGCTTGGTACATAGCTGCGGTGGAGAATAAATGATTAAGCAGGGAGAGCAATGGCAGCTTCTACGGCCGCGGCGGGCACGGGTTCGATGCGGCCGGGGTAGGCCAGCAGCGCGTGCGCCAGGCAGTTGAGCGCCGCTGCCAAATCGGTCTGGTTGATGACGTAGGCCAGGCGCACTTCCTGCCGGCCCAGGCCCGGGGTGTGGTAGAAACCGTTGGCCGGCGACAGCATCAGCGTCTTATTGTCGAGGGTGAAAGCTTCGAGCAGCCACTGGCCAAACCTCTCGGCATCGTCCACGGGCAGGCGCGCCACCACGTAGAAGGCCCCGCCCGGCACCGGGCACACCACGCCCGGCATGGTACGCAGGGCATTCACGGTGAGGTCGCGCCGGGCCTGGTATTCGGCCCGGGTTTCGTCGAAATAGGTGGCGGGCAGGTCGCAGGCGGCTTCGGCGGCAATCATTTCCAGTACCGGCGGGCAGACGCGCATTTGCCCGAAGTGAAACGCCGCCTGCCAGATGTTGGGGTTGCGCGTGACGAGCGCGCCTACGCGGGCCCCGCAGGCGCTGTAGCGTTTCGAAATCGTGTCGACCATCACTACGTGCTGCTCGCTGCCGGCCAGGCTCAGGGCGCTGGTGGCGTGGGCGCCGTCGTAGCAGTACTCGCGGTAGGCCTCGTCCGAAAGCAGGTACAAGTCGTGCTGCTTGCACAGGCCCAGCAGGGCTTCCAGCTCATCGCGGCGGTACACGTAGCCGGTGGGGTTGCTGGGGTTGCAGATGAGGATGGCCCGGGTTTTGGGAGTAATAACGGCCTCAAAATCAGCCATCGGGGGTAGCGCAAAGCCGTCCTCGATGTGCGCCGTCACGGCCACGATGCTCACGCCGGCCGCGATGGCAAAGGCCGTGTAAGCACCATAAAAGGGCTCGGCCACAATCACCTCATCGCCCGGGTTCAGGCAGCTGAGCATGGCGAAGAGAATGGCTTCGCTGCCCGCCGTGGTCACCATAATATCCTCGAAACGCGCCGGAATGCCGGCGCGCTGGTAGTAGGTTTCCAGCTTGCGGCGGTAGCTGTCGGTGCCCGCGCCGGGGGCGTAGCCCAGCACCGCGATGTCGGCATTGCGCACGGCAGCCAGCATTTCGGGCGGCGTCAGCACATCGGGCTGGCCAATGTTGAGGGGATAAACGATTTTGCCCAGTTGGCGGGCGGCGTCAGCATAAGGCAGCAGCTTGCGAAACGGCGAAACGGGCATGGCCTGCCCGCGCTTGGATATTTCTGGCATAAAATCAAATTAAATCTCCGGCCGGCGCGGCATCGGCCACCAGCTTACTTGGTTGGCTAAATATACGGCTTGCAGTCTCTCACAAGCACTTCTTATACAGATTATACAGAATCCGGTTGTCGGCATCGCTGAGCGGCATACCTACGTTTTGCTGAATAAAATGCAGTTTGAACGCCCGGATGGCCGCTGGCAAATCCCGCGTGTCGTACCCGATAATGCGCAGCGCCTCGCGGGGGCTGAATACCGTAATCGGCCCGTTCAGCCGCGCCAGTTGGGCATCCACTTTGCTGGTGTCCACGGGCAGAATGGTGGCCATCGGCACGTCGTCCGGGGCCGGCAGGGGCGGGGTAAGCAGGCGGCCGGCCAGGGCGGCGGCGCTGTCGGCCACGAAGGGGCTGGGCAGCGGTCCGGCATCGTACCACAGGCCGAAGCCGTTGGCAGACAGTCGCTTCCAGGGAAACAGGGCGCTGGGGTCATTCTTGCGGCTGGGCGCAATATCGGCATGGCCGATGAAGTTGGCCGTGGGAATACCGTAGGCTTTTTTCAGGCCGCCCAGAATGTGCATCAGGCTGGTAACCTGGGCTTCGGCAAATGGCTCAATGCCGTTGTTATCCAACTCAATTCCGATGGACGCGGAGTTGATGTCCGTAGTGTTGCCCCAGCGGGCCACGCCGCCGTGCCAGGCCCGCAGGTAGTCGTTGAGCATGTGGTACACCCGGCCGTCGCGCCCAATCACGTAGTGGGCGCTTACCTGCGTGCTGGGCAGGGTGAACGTCTTGAGTGTCTGGGCGGTGGAGTCCTGCGCCGTGTGGTGAATGACGACGTAGTTGGGCTTGCGCAGGTTGAAATTGGTGGTGCCCACCCAGTACTTACCCAGCAGACTGTCGCCGCCCGGCGTGGTGCCCGGCATGGCGCGCAGGGCCTCGGCATAGGCCTTCACCTGGGCTTTATACGACTTGTTGGTTGCGGCGTAGGGGTTGCGTTGGACGGCGCAGGCAGCCAGAGCGGCAGCGCAGGCCAGGCCCAGGCAGTGGCGAAGGGTCATCGGGGGAAGTGAAGTTTCGAGAGGAAGCGGCTGATTAGCGGTCCAAATTTCCGCAAAAAAGCCGGTGGCTCAACGTCCGCCGTCAATTGGTTTGGGCCTTGCGAAACAGAAAATGCGGAAATACCGTCATGCCGATGGTGGCGTAGCCCCGGTTTTGCTTAAGGTCGCGCACCCCGGGGTCGTAAGTCTGGTTCGGGTCTTTTTCGTTGTAGCCAAATGTGCTCGACGTGCCCCAGCCCGCCTGCAGCTGCACGGGCCGGTTTTCGGCAGGGTCCATACCGAGCCGCACCCGCATAAACACCATCGGCTCGCTGCGGGTCATGCTGCTTAGGTCAAGTGGGCTGCCGAGATTGGTCAGATGCGTGAAATTTACCTGCGTAACGTGGTAGGCGGCTCCAAACGACAAGGCGTCGCTGGCTTGCAAGATGCCGTAGGCTTCACCAAATACTTTGTTGTAGCGCGCATCAAATTCGTACTTAGTAGGATAGCCAAACAGAAAGCCGCCCTTGGAATACGCTGCCGTGCTTTGTGCCTGCCCGATGCCGCCCAATGCGCCCACCAGCCATTGGTCGCCCAGCCGCCAGTAGGTGCCTACGGCCAGGTCGTACTGGTGCCCGCGATAGTAGGTGCTGTCCCGCGAATTATCGCGCAGGTTGCTATAAGCCGCCCGCACCAGCAAGTGCCGCACCGGCGAGTAGCTCGCCGCCACATCGGCCCGGCCATTGAGGTAGGTGCTGATGGTGAATTCGCCTTGATTTTTATCGATAATCTGCGGAGCCGCGCTGCATGGGCATGTACACGACGCAACTCGTCAGGAAGAGGCTGAAGCCCGTACTCAGGAAAAGTAGTAGCCGTTGGCTCATGAGTTCGGTAGAAAATAGGTGGGGTTTCGGGTCAGAGGGAAGGTAGGAAGTTAAGCACAAAAAAGCCCCCGCAACTTTCGTTGCGAGGGCTTCCGTGGTTTCTTTTCGACGCACAAGCTAAAGCTTATGCCACGTTACTTGGCGTAGGCCACGGCGCGCATCTCCCGAATCACGGTGATTTTAATCTGGCCGGGGTACTGCATCTCCTTCTCAATTTTCTGCGAAATCTCGAAGCTCAGCTCAGCGGCGCGCTCGTCGGTCACGTTTTCGGCGTCTACCATCACGCGCAGCTCGCGGCCGGCCTGGATGGCGAAGCACTGGTTTACACCTTTGAAGCCGTTGGCCGTTTCTTCCAGCTGCTTCAGGCGCTTGATGTAGCTCTCCATCATCTCGCGGCGGGCACCGGGGCGCGAGCCCGAAATGGCATCGCAGGCCTGCACCAAAGGCGAAATCATGGCTGTCATCTCAATCTCATCGTGGTGAGCACCAATGGCATTTACCACGTCGGGGTGCTCTTTCCACTTCTTGGCCATCTCCATGCCCAGAATGGCGTGGGGCAGCTCCGGCTCCTCGGTGCTCACCTTGCCGATGTCGTGCAGCAGGCCGGCGCGCTTGGCTTTCTTCACGTCGAGGCCCATCTCGGCGGCCATGGTGGCGCAGAGGTTGGCTACTTCGCGGCTGTGTTGCAGCAGGTTCTGGCCGTACGACGAGCGGAAGCGCATGCGGCCCACCATCTTAATCAGCTCGGGGTGCAGGCCGTGAATGCCCAGGTCGATGATGGTTTTCTCGCCGATTTCGACGATTTCCTCCTCGATGTTCTTGCGGGTTTTGGCCACAATCTCCTCCACGCGGGCCGGGTGAATGCGGCCGTCCTTCACCAGCAAGTGCAGCGAGAGGCGGGCAATTTCGCGGCGCACCGGGTCGAAGCCCGAGATGATAATAGCCTCAGGCGTATCGTCCACAATGATTTCAACGCCCGTAGCTGCTTCCAGCGCCCGAATGTTGCGGCCTTCGCGGCCAATGATTTTGCCCTTCACGTCGTCGCTTTCAATGTTGAAAATCGACACGCAGTTTTCAATGGCGTGCTCCGACGCGGTGCGCTGAATGGTTTCAAGCACAATCTTCTTCGCATCCTTGGTGGCCGTCAGTTTGGCCTGAGCCACGGTATCCTTCACAAAGGAGCTGGCCTGAATCTGGGCTTCGTTCTTGAGGCTCTCTACCAGCTGCTCGCGGGCTTCGGCGGCGGTCAGGTTGGCAATGGTTTCGAGCTGGCGCTGCACCGAGTGCAATTGCTCGTCGGCATCGCGCTGCTTTTCTTCCAGCTCGGCCATCGTTTCCTCGTGGTCGGTGCGGCGCTTTTCGGCCTGGCTTTCCAGCTTATCGCGCAGCTGCTGGGTGTCGGTCTGGTTTTTCTCGCGTTGGCGGTCGAGGTCGCTTTCCTTTTTCTGAAGCTGTTCGAGCTGGCGCTGCGTGGTTTCGGTGAGCATCTTGATGCTCTGTTCCTGCTCCACTACGCCCTGGCGGCGCTGGATCAGCTCGCCTTCCAGCTCGGCTTTGAGGCGACGGCTTTCCTGGTCAAACTCGTTGCGCAGCGTCTTGAACTTGTTCTTCGACTGCTCCAGGCGCTCATCGGCCTGCTTTATTTTCTCGTCGCGAAGACGGTTGCCTTTCTCCTCCGCGTCGCGGAGGATTTGCTGGGCGCGGGCCTGGGCCTCGCCTTCATGGTCCAGCCGGGCTTTGCCGGCCAGCTGCCTGCCCACTACGATGCCCGCCACAAGGGCGACCACTGCGGTCAGCAAACAGTATAATATGATGGATGACATGTAATTATGGTTTTTGGGGTGGGGTAAAAACCATAACCAGGTAGAACAATTTTGCCCGGGCCGGACGGAAGCGGCCGATTGCCGCGCCGCCCTGCCGGGCCAACGAGTTGTGTGCGTGCCGGGCGGGGGTATTACCCCGTCAGCACCACGCCGGATAGTAGCTCGTCGAAACGAGCCAGCCGTTCGGTTAGCGCCGCATCGGTGCCATCCTTTTCCTTGCTCACTTTCAATTGGTCGGCCATTGTAGCCAACGCAACCATGGCCAGCAGGTCCTGTTTGTCCTGAATGCCGTAGCCTTCCCGGAATTCGCGCAGCTTGTCGCCCAACAGGCGGCCAGCCAGGCGCAACCGTTCCTCATCCTGCACGTCAACGCGCATGGGATAGTCCCGGTCAGCAATCCGAATTTTTATGGCTAATTCGCTCATAGGGCGAAAGTTAAGGCAGTGGGGGTGAGGGTCGTTCGGTTTAGTCTCTCAAATAGGCAAGACACTTGTCCAGTTCGCGGATGTATTCGTTGAGGCGCAGTTTAAGTTCGTTGGCGTGGGTGGGTTCCCCAGCTATGGTGTGTACAAGTTTAACGATATTTTCCTGGTTTTGGCGCTCTTTTAGCAGGCGGTCTTTTTCGCGCACGTCGGCGCGGAGCTGCTGCACGGTGGTGTTGGCATCGGCCAGGTCCTCGCGCAATTGCTGATAGGCAGCCACTAAGGTGGTAATCTGCCGCTCCAGGCGGTCGAGTTGCGCAAGCTGTTGGGATGAGGCCACGGGCGAATAAATTTTGGGTGAAGATAAAGCGGCGGGCCGAAAGCTACGCTTTACCCGGCGCTTGCTCGCGGCTTGTGCCTCAGCAAGGTTTGCGTTTGAGCCGGAAAGGAACGCAAAACAGCGCGTCATGCTGCGCTTGCCGAAGCATCGCTACCGCATTAGTAATCCATCGGTTAGGATTAGCTGCATGGTAGCGATGCTTCGGCAAGCGCAGCATGACGTTCAATCAGGCGTTACGACGACCGACCTGCTGGGTTAATTTTTACCCTTCTTGGTTTTGGTTTTGATTTTGCCGCCGTCGTCAAACTGCTTCTTCATCTTTTCATCCGTCGGCGCGGCCATCTGGGTGGGGGCGGGCATGGGCATCTTCATTATTTCGGCAGCCACGGGCTTGCCTTCCATGTCCAGCTGCACTACGGGGTAGCCCAGGGCCTGCAGGGTGGGCAGCTGCTTGTCGTCGCCCACCACCACGATATACATTTTATCGGCGGGCAGATATTGCTTGGCAATGGCCTGCACGTCTTCCTTTTTCAGGTTTTTCAGAATATCGGTCTGCTGGTTGACGTAGGTGGGCTGCAGGTCATATTCTACGAGGCGGGACAGGAAGCCGGCTTTCTGCTGGCCAGTCTCGTACTTGAGGGCATCACTCTGGCCCACTGAGGTTTGCAGGAAAGCCAGCTCCTCATCGGAAATACCGTTCTGGTAGTTCTGAATCTCGCTCATAAACTCCTTTACCGAAGCAGCGGTGGCATCGGCGCGCACGCCGGCCTGGGCCGTGAATGGACCCGCGTAGCGCGTACCACGGAAGCCCGAGTTGGCCCCGTAGGTGTAGCCCTTGTTCTCGCGCAGGTTCAGGTTGATGCGGGAGTTGAAGGCGCCGCCGAGCAGGAAGTTGGCCAGGCCGGCTTTGTAGTAGGCGCCGGTGGCGTCATACTTCATGTCGGTGAGGTAGCCCACCCGGATTTCGGACTGCGCCGCGCCGGGCTTGTTCACGAAATAGATGGTGGTTTTGTCGGGCTGCACACCAGCCATGTCGGCCGGGATGGTCACGTCCTTCTTCGCCCAGTTTTTCAGGAAGCCGAGCTGCTTGTCCAGCGTGGCCTGGTCCACGTCGCCCACGGCCACGAGGTAGCTCACGTTGGGCGCGTAGTAGGTGTTGTAGAAGCTCTTCACATCGTCGAGCGTGATGCTGCCCACCGAGGTCGTAGTGCCCGCCACGGCCGTGCCGGCAATGTTATTGGAGCCGTAAACCAAGCGGTTGTAGGTGAGGTCGGCCACCACGGCGGGCTGGTTGGCGAAGTTGGCAATCAGCTCTATCTGCTGCTTTTTCACGCGGGCAAAGTCGGCCGCGTCGAAGCGCGGGTGCAGCAGGCGCTGTTCCAGCAGGGCCATAGTGGCGGGCAGGTTCTTGGTCAGGCTCTGCACGTACACGGTGGTTTCGTTGTCGCCGGCGTTAACCAGCACTCTGGAGCCCAGCTTGTCGAGTTCCGTGGTGAACTGCTCGCCGGTGTACTTCTCCGAACCTTCGTTCAGCATGCTGGCCGTGAGCTGGGCCAGGCCAGCCTTGGCGGGCATGGCCTGCTCGAGGCGGTGGCCGCCCCGAATGGTGAGGCGCATGGTGATGGCCGGAATCTCGGTGTTCTTGGTACCCACGATTTTCAGGCCATTGGGCAGGGTTTCCTGGTACAGCGCGGGCACCTTCACTACGGGATTGGCCCCGGCGGCGGGCTGCTTGCTGCGGTCGAAGGTGTCGATGGGCTTCACGTATTTCAGGCCGGCGTAGCCGTAGTCGGGAGCTTTGTAGCCCGACTTATCAACGGTGAAGTTGTCGGGCTTGGCGGCGGCCGCGCCGCCGGTTTTGGGCAGCACGCTCAGAATCACGGCGTGCTTGCCGCGTACGTACTTGTCGTACACGCGCTGCACATCGGCCTTGGTAAGGGCCTTCAACTCCTTCATCTCTACGGTGAGGTAGTTGGGGTTGCCGTAGAAGGTTTGGTTGGCGGCCAGCAGGCTCACCTTGCCCTGCACGCTGGCTAGGGCATTAATAACCTGGGCTTCGGTCTGGGCCTTAAAGCGCTGCACGTCGCCGTCGTTTACACCACGCGTT
Source organism: Hymenobacter siberiensis (assembly GCF_018967845.1). Classification (GTDB taxonomy): domain Bacteria; phylum Bacteroidota; class Bacteroidia; order Cytophagales; family Hymenobacteraceae; genus Hymenobacter; species Hymenobacter siberiensis. Next base: position 4,539,529 of record NZ_JAHLZZ010000001.1, on the reverse strand, counting down.
TCAAACTCTTTCAGGGTGTTGCGGATGATGTATTCGGTGCTGTCGAGGGCTTTGCCGGGCAGGGGCAGGGCGGTAATCGTCAGGGCTCCGGCCAGCTCGTAGTTCTGCTGGTAGGCCTGGGCCTGCACGGTTTTCTGGTTTTTCACCAGGTTTTTGTAGAGCAGCGAAGTTTTGCCGCCGCCCAGAATGTCGGCCAGGGCATCGAGCGCCACGGCGTCGGGGTGGCCCTGGGGCACGGTCGGGAACCACATCTGCAGCATCGGGAAGCGGATGTTGTCGGAGTAGCTCACGTATCGGTCCTGCGCCAGCACCGGGGCGGGTAGCTTCTGCACGGGCACGGCCGGCCCGCGCTTGATGGGGCCGAAATACTTCTCCACCATCTTCACTACTTCAGCGGGCTTCACGTCGCCGCCCACCGTCAGGGTGGCGTTGTTGGGGCCGTACCAGCGCAGGAAGAAGTTCTTCAGGTCGTTCACGTCGGAGCGGTCCAGGTCTTCGAGGTAGCCGATGGGCGACCAGGAGTAGGGGTGGCCGTAGGGGAACATCGTGCGAATGAGGTACTCCTGCGACTGGCCGTAAGGCGTATTGTCAACGCGCTGGCCGCGCTCATTCTTCACCGTCGAGCGCTGAATCTCGAATTTCTTCTGGCTCACGGCGTCGAGCAGGAAGCCCATGCGGTCGGCTTCGAGCCAAAGGCCGGTTTCGAGCTGGTTGCTGGGCAGCGTTTCGAAGTAGTTGGTGCGGTCGGTAGTGGTGCTGCCGTTGAGGGTGCCGCCAGCGGCCGTCACCAGCTTGAAGTGCTGCTGGTCGCCCACGTGGTCGGAGCCCTGAAACATCATGTGCTCAAAGAAGTGCGCGAAGCCCGATTTGCCAATCTGCTCCCGCGCCGAGCCCACGTGGTAGGTCACATCGACGTGCACCAACGGGTCGGAGTGGTCTTCGGCCACGATGAGCGTGAGGCCGTTGGGCAGCACATACTTCTCGTAGGGAATGACGAGCTGGCCGGGCTGCTTGGTTACCCTTTCCACCAGGCGGGTGCCGCCGGGCGTGGTCATCAGGGCCGTTTTGGCGCTTGCGGGTGTTTTTTTCTGCTGAGCGTAGCCGACGGTTGTCAGCAGCGCCAGGCCCAGGGTGGACAGGAAACGTAGGTTCATTTTGTAGGAAAAAGGTGATGGATTGGAAGTGTAGGAGGCAATTCAGGCTGCAACTTACTGCCCTGCAGGCTACCAGAGAGCCAGTAGGCCAAGGGTAACGACTACATCGCCGGGGTTGCGTTGGCATTACGGATGGACCTTAATAATTCTAGCCCGCAGAAGGCGCAGAGGCTTGCGCAGAAGTCGCAGAACGTTCTGCGACTTCTGCGCAAGCCTCTGCGCCTTCTGCGGGCTAGAAGTGTCAGAACTCTACTTCCGAATCAACGCGCCGGCCTGCTTCTCGAACTGCTGAATCAGCTTCTGCATCACCTGGTCGATGGCCTGCTCGCTGAGCGTTTGGCTGAAATCCTGCAGGGTGAAGCTCACCGAGTACGACTTTTTGCCCGCGCCCAGGTTTTCGCCAGCGTACACATCGAACACGTTGATGCTTTGCAGCAGCTTCTTCTCGGTGCGCCGGGCAATCTGCTGGAGCTGGTCAAACGTCACCGTCGAATCCACCACGATGCTCAAATCGCGGCGCACTTCCGGGAATTTCGACAGCTCGCGGGCCACCAGCGTGGGCTTGTACTTCTTCGAAAGCGCATCCCAGTCCAGCTCGGCATACCACACCGGCTGCGTCACGTCCAGCCGCTTCAGCACCGAGGCCGACACCGCGCCCAGCTGCGCTACCGGCTGGTTGTGCACCAGCAGCGCGAGGCCGCCGGCCAGGTACTCATGCTGCACCGGCTGCGAAGCTGCGCCACCGAAGCCCAGTGCCGCCAGCACCTGCTGCACCGCCCCGCCCAGGTCGTGGAACGCCGCCTTTTCTGACTTCTGCTGCCAGGTTTCGCCGTCGGCGTTGCCCGTCAGGTAAATCACCAGCTTGTTCTTTTCCATGTGCTTGCCGTTCTCATTCTGCAAGTAGGTTTTGCCGAACTCGTACAGCTTCAAGTCGCGCTGGCGGCGGTTGATGTTGTGCCGGATAACCTCCAGGCCCGAGTGCAGCAGCGTGGGCCGCATCACGTTCAAATCAACGCTGTTGTAGTTCAGAATGCGCACCAGCGCGTTGTTCGGCTCGGCCTCTTTCTCGAAATACAGCGAGTTGGTGAGCGAGTTGGTGAGAATTTCCGAGAAGCCCTGGCCGCTGAGCAGCGAGGCGATTTTCACGCGCGTCACCTCGGGGTCAGGATTTGGGAATTTGGCCAGGAACGAGGCCGAGTTGTTGGGGCGTAGGGCCACGTTGTTGTAGCCGTAGATGCGCAGGATTTCCTCAATCACGTCAGCCTCGCGGGTCACGTCCACTTTGTGGGGCGGCACGGTCAGCGTCCAGGTGTCCTGGTCGCCGGCGTCGGGGTTCTCCTCGCTGATTTCGATGTCGAGGTCCGTCAAAATCTGGCGGATGCGCTCGGGGGCGATGTACTGGCCCACCAGCCGCTCCACGCGGGGCAGGCGCAGGCGCACGGTGGCCGATAGCACGGGCGTGGGGTACTCGTCCACGATAGGGGCGGCAACGGTGGCACCCGCCACTTCCTGCAGCAGCAGCGCGGCCCTTTGCAGGGCTATTATCACCATATTCGGGTCGGTGCCGCGCTCGAAGCGGAACGAGGCGTCGGTTTTCAGCTGGTGCGTCTGCGAGCTGCGGCGCACGGCGGCGGGGCCGAAGTAGGCGCTTTCCAGGAACACGCGGGTAGTGCCCTCGTTCACGCCCGAGGTCTTGCCGCCGAACACGCCGGCCAGCGCCATCGGCGCGCCGTTGGCATCGGCAATCACTAAGTCCTCGGCTTTCAGGCTGCGCTCGGTGCCATCCAGCGTCACGAATTTCTCGCCGGCTTCGGCGCGCTTCACGCGAATCTGGCCGCCGGTAATCTGTTTGGCATCAAAGGCATGCAAAGGCTGGCCCAGCTCGTGCAGCACGAAGTTGGTCACGTCCACCACATTATTAATAGGCGAGAGACCGATGCTGCGCAGGCGGCGCTGCAGCCACTCGGGCGAGGGGCCAACGTGCACGTTCTCCAGCAGCAGGCCGGCGTAGCGGGGGCAGGCTATTTCATCTTCAATGTTGACAGCAATATTATTGGCGGCCGAAACCGGCGCCGCGAAGCCGCTCACATCCGGCAAATGGCAGGGCTGGCGCAGCAGGGCGCGCAGCTCGCGGGCCACGCCGTAGTGCGAGGCGGCATCGGCGCGGTTGGGCGTGAGGCCGATTTCATACACCGTATCGGAGCCCAGGCCGAAGTAGTCGGCGGCGGGCGTGCCGTTGGGCAGCTCGGTGGTCAGCACCATAATGCCGGCGTGCGATTGGCCCAGGCCGATTTCGTCCTCGGCGCAAATCATGCCTTCGGAGGCCGCGCCGCGAATCTTGCTTTTCTTGATTTTGAACGGCTCGCCGCTGCTCGGGTACAGCATGGTACCTTCGAGGGCCACCACTACGCGCTGGCCGGCGGCCACGTTGGGGGCACCGCACACAATCTGGCGGGGCGTGGCGTCGCCCACGTCCACGGTGGTCAGGCTCAGCTTGTCGGCATCGGGGTGGGGCTCGCGGGTGAGCACGGTGCCCAGCACTAGGCCGCGCAGGCCGCCGGGAATGCTTTCCAGCTCCTCGGCGCTCTCCACTTCCAGGCCTGAGCCGGTGAGCAAGGCACTAATCTCGGCGGCGGGTTTGTCGGTCGGAATGAGGGTTTTAAGCCAGTCGAGGGAAATGCGCATCTGTAGTTGTCCGTTGCTAGTTGTTCGTTGTCAGGGAGCAAAGGTACAAAGCGAGGCAAGGCGTCTGGGAGGATGTGCCCGGGAGATTTCCAAAACACAGAAGGCTAAGCGGAGAGTCACCGGCAGCAGATTGGGAGAGCGAGTTGCAGGACAATGCCGAACGGTTTTGTGCCTTCAGAACGGCGACCTTTCCCGCACCTGGCCATGGAGCGATTTCTCACCGGCCGCCGCTGTAGGTTTCGCTGCCGTTGGTGAGGTCAGTGAAAGGAGTGAGGAGGGGAGAGTCGCATCTGCTGTGGCGCGTTATCGATGCTGAATTTGATTATGAGTCCACTTAAAGCCTAAGGAGCTGCTTAAAGGTCAAGCTGAGTGCAGCCGAAGCATGACCGGTTTAACGGTATCAACTCAAACTGCTGATTACATCCATTAGACCCTACATCAGGTAATAGGCTTCGGCGGGTATGGGAGTAGGTACATCTTCTCTCTCCAGCAGCTCCCGCAGGTTTATCTCAATGGTGCGGGCAATGGCCGTGACGGGCGTATCGGTGGGCAGGTTGCTGAAGGGGTCCTGCATGTAGCGGGCGGTACGCTCGACCAGGAAGAAGATAACGGCGAACATAACCAGAATCGGTATTTCCCAAAGGCCGTTGGTTTCAACCAGGCTGAGCGATAAGGTGCCCAGAAACAGATAGATAAGAAAGTGTACCAGCCGCCGATAGTTGGTCGGAAATACCGTGCTTTTGATGCGCTCGGCTCGCCCCATCGAGTCGCAGAGGCGTACCAGCGTATCATCGAGCTGCACTTGCTGATAGGGATTGATGGCCTCCTGCTCATACAGGATTTTGAACTGCTGGGTATGCAGCGACAACAGCGCCAGCGACTTGTTGGCCTGGCGCCCCGCGTAGGCCAGCTCCTGCGCTGGCAGGTAGCGGGCAAGCGTGGCCATGGGGTCCTGGCCCCGTAGCGTTTCGCCCAGGCCGTAGCACCACGCCATCTGCCGGCAGGCCAGGCTGTTCAACAGTCCCTCCGACAGATACTCTGCCTTTACAAAGGTGCGCGCCTGCAGTACCAGCGTGCGCGAATCGTTGACGATGGCACCCCATATTTTGCGCGCCTCCCACCACCGCTCATACGACTGGCTGATGGTGAAGGCCAGTAGCAGCGAGATGGCGCTACCCAGAATGGAGGGCAACGACAGCGGAATGGGTGGTAAATAAGCGGAGAGGTACGTTTTGAGCAGCAGGAATACCGCCGAGATGAGCAGCACCAGTGCCATGTCGGGCCCAATACGTCGTAGAATAAAGCGAACAGGAAGTTTTTTGTCCAGTAGCATAGGCAATCTGAAGATAGTGTAGGCCTATTTCTACGGACTTGGGCAGCGTATAGCTAAAACCCGGCATTGAAGCAGTCAGCCAGTGCAAGCCTACTGTGCTGCTGTTCAATATTCGCCGTCCCGAGAATTTGCCGGCCGGGCTGGCAGCAATGGCTGCCGCCAGCCCGGCCTTCCCGCTGCTGAGCGCCAACGAAGGGCTGCCATTACTCGTGAAACGATTTTTCGCCGGCCGGAATGGCGACCTGCAGCCGGTTTTCGGCGGGCGGTACCGGGCAGCTGTACTCGTTGTTGTAGGCGCAGTAGGGATTGTAGGCGCGGTTGAAATCGAGCTCGATTTCCGGTTCGTTCAGGCTGGGAATGGGGGCGTCGAGGTAGCGGCCGCCGCCGTAGGTTTCGTGGCCGTTGGTGAGGTCGGTGAAGGGGATAAATAGCGTGGAATCGCGGCCATTGGCTTTTAAATACACCCGTAATTGTTGGGGTGAATTATTGATGTTGAATTTCACCACGCCCCAATTCAGGTATTTCTCGGCTTTGTTATCGCTCATTTGAATAAGCGTGGTATCCGGGGTTTCGGTGCGCGAAATATCGGCGTGTGGCACGAAAGCTAAATCGGCTGCATAATATTTCAGGCTGTCAAACTGCGCTTTTTGCGCGGCAGAAATTGGCGATTCTTCCGACTGCCGAAAAGTGCGGTTTTTCTCGCTGCGAAATTTATTTAATTGCGCTAAATAGACGCTGTTATTTGGTTTCGCGTCGTTTAGCGAATAGAAAATAATGCCGATAATAGCGGCAGCGAGGGCAAGTTTTTTAATCATTAATTTTTGTTTTAAAATCGGCTGTCATGCCGAGCGTAGCGAAGCATCCCGTTACCGCTGAATAATGCGTGCAGACGTGAAAAGATGCTTCGCTGCGCTCAGCGTGACAACTTACAGCATGCCTTCGTCGGCGAAGCTGTAATAGCCCTGGTCGGAATAAATGAGGTGGTCGAGAATGGGTAAATCCAGGAAATTACCGGCTTCCTTCAGCTTTTTGGTGAGCTGAATGTCGGCGGCGCTGGGGTTGCGGTTGCCGCTGGGGTGGTTGTGTACCAGAATAATGCTGCTGGCCAGCTGCTCCAGGGCTTCCTTGAAAATCATTTTGGGGTCGGCCACGGTGCCGGCCACGCCGCCCCGGCTGATGGCGGTTTTGCGCATCACCACGTTGGCTCGGTTCAGGAGAATTACCCAGAATTCCTCGTGCGGCAGGTCCATCAAATTCGGTCGAATCAGATTATAAATGTCGCGCGAGCAGGTGATGGTGGTGCGCGGGGTGGCATCGGCCTCCTTGCGGCGGCGGCCCAGCTCCAGCGCGGCCACTATCGTAATGGCCTTGGCCGGGCCGATGCCGGGGTGGCGGCAAAGCTGCTTCACGCTCTCGCGGGCCAGGGCATTGAGGTCGTTGCCCACGCCTTGCAGCATGAGCATGCCCACATCCACCGCCGAGAGCCTGGTGGTGCCCGAGCCCAGCAGAATGGCAATCAGCTCGGCATCGGAGAGGGCGGCGCGGCCTTTGGCCATTAGCTTTTCGCGGGGCCGGTCATCCTCGGCCCAGCTCTTGATGCCGGATGCGGTGGGGGCGGCATAGGGCAGGGGCGTACCCGGCAGGGTAGGAGCGGCGTGGTGCTGCTTGTCAGGCGTGGGCATGGGTGGCAGAAGGTAAAAGCGTATTAGAGCAGTTTGGGGGTAGAGACGCAATATCTGGCGTCTCATCGTTGAACGACCGGAACCACGCCGCCTACGACTCCTGCATTGCGCAGTCATAACAACATCAGCAACGACGAGACGCCAGGTATTGCGTCTCTACCTCATTCACGGACCTCGAATTTTCTTTAAATGTAAAGCAAAAGCGGGCCGGGTGCGTTTAAGCCCCGAAGCTGCCGCTGCATTGGTGCGCGGCGGCGTAATCTGAATAGAAGGTTTGTATGCGTAATCCGTTGGTTTTATGGTTAGTGCTGGCCGTGGTGGTGCTGGCTGAATGGTATGGTTATCAGGCAGTACGCACGGTAGTGCAGCACCTTTCGCCCGGTGTCCGGCGGGCGGCGGCCATCAGCTACTGGCTGCTCACGGTGGGTAGCTGGATGATTGCGGCCTGGGCCGGCTCGACCCGGCAAACGGGCAATATTCAACTCAAAAGCTACCTCATGAGCCTGCCCGTGCTGCTGCTGGGGGCCAAGCTGGTGATGTTTATCCCGCTGCTGCTGGAAGACGTGACGCGGCTGGGCCGCTGGGCCATGAGCTCGGCCAGCCGGCCGGCGGGCACGGACGTGGTGGCCATTCCGCGCAGCGAATTTCTGGCGAAGCTGGCGCTGGGCATCGGGGCTATTCCTTTTTTTTCACTGCTGTGGGGCATGGTGAAGGGCGGCACGGACTACACCGTGCGCCGCGTGACACTGCGCTATCCCAACCTGCCGCCGGCGTTCGACGGCTTTAAAGTGCTGCAAATCTCGGACTTGCACACCGGCAGCTTCAACTCGACGGAGCCGCTGGAGCGGGCCGTGGCCATGATAAATCGCCAGGGTGCCGACTTGATTCTGATGACCGGCGACCTGGTGAACAACCGCGCCACCGAGGTGGAGCCGCATATTCCGGCCCTCGCGGGCATCAAGTCGGAACTGCCCATTTTTTCCAGCCTCGGCAACCACGACTATGGCGATTACGTGGCCTGGAAAACCCCCGCCGACAAGCGCGCCAACCTGGAGCGCCTGATGCAGAACCACGCCAAAATTGGCTGGACGCTGCTCAACGACACCAGCCACACCATCACGCGCGGCACCGATAAAATATCGGTGCTCGGCGTGCAGAACTGGAGCAGCCACGCCAACTTCCCCAAGCACGGCAACCTGGCCCAGGCCCACGCCGCCAGCGGTGACGCGCCCTTCAAAATCCTGCTCTCGCACGACCCCTCGCACTGGGAAGCGCAGGTGCTCAATTACCCCGATATCGACCTCACCCTCAGCGGCCATACTCACGGCATGCAGTTCGGTGTGAACCTGCCCTTTCTAAAATGGAGCCCCGTGAAATACGTGTATAAGCAGTGGGCCGGCCTGTATGAGCAGGGCCGTCAGAAGCTGTACGTGAACGTGGGCCTGGGCTTTTTGGGCTACCCGGGGCGGGTAGGTTTCCTGCCCGAAATCACGGTGTTTGAGTTGCGCCGGGCGTAGAATTGGTGTGGAAAAAAAGAACGTCATGCTTCGGCGGCGCTCCGCATGACGTTCTTTTAACGGTGAATTAAACCTGAAATAACATCCACTACGCCATTACCATAAAGCGCCCCCAAACCACTTTCGGTTTGCTTTTCAACTCCCCTTTTCTCAACACATGAAAAATTCCCTATTGATTCTCGCCGGCGCTGCCGCTCTCTCCCTGGCCTCCTGCTCGCAGGAAAAAACCACCGAAGTGACCACCGTACCCGCCGACGGTACTACCACCACGACGATTACCACAACCACCGGCCCGATGACGGATGCCCAGATTGAGGCCCGCGCCCAAAAAATCGCCGATAAAATGGTGGCTGATATGAAAATCATGGACGAGGCCACGAAAACCAAAATCCGCACCGTGTACGTGAACCGCTACAAGCGCATGAACGAGCTGCGCAGCAAGTACACCACCGACACCACCGGCATGGCCGCCGCCATGCGCGACGCCAACACGGCGCAGGATACCGAGTTCAAGTCGGTTTTCACCGACCCCACCCAGTACCAGGCCTACGAGTCGAGCCGCTCGACCTACGACGACAGCAACTACGCGAACGATAACTCGTCGGTCTCGTCGATGTCGGATACTACCGGCGCGGCTTCGTCGTCGATGACCACCACGGAAAGCTCCACCACCACGACCACTGATAACGGCATGACCAGCGGCATGGACGTATCGAAACTGAAGGCCAAAGCCGAGGACGGCAGCAAAATCAAGATGAAGGAAAACGGCAAGGTGAAAATGAAAGACGCCGACGGTACCAAAGTCAAAAACTAACGGTTTGGTCGATATAATCGGCCAAATTATCGCTGAAAGGCCCGCACCTGCAACGGTGCGGGCTTTTTTTGGCTCGTTGGGTTGCTACTTTGTAGGAGCGTTGCGTTTAAGGATTAATGGTTTTAAAAGTAAAGTATTGTGTGCCGGCCCCTTGGCCAAAGCTGGGCCGGGTGCTGGGCCTGCTGGCGGCGCTGTGGCTGCTGGCTGGCCGGGCCCAGGCCCAGCTGGCCCCCACGGTGCGCCTGAGTGGCAGCGTGTCGGAAGCCCAGACGCGGCTGCCCATTCCGGGGGCTACGGTGCAGGTGCTGCGCACCAGGCGCGGTGTGGTGACCGCCACCACCGGCGATTTCAGCATCGATGCCCTGCCCACGGATACCGTCCAGTTTCGGGCGCTGGGCTATAAGACGCAGCGCATGGCGCTGGGTGGCACGGGCTTGTCGCAGCTGGTGGTGCGCATTCAGCTGGCCCGCGACAGCGTGCGCCTGGGCGAAGTGCAGGTAGTGAGCGACCGGCCCGACCGCGCCATTATCAACCGGGCGCTGCGCAACATCAAGCGGCCTGCGCCGCCGGTGGTGAGCGGGGCCAGGCGCCCGCCCAAGCCCAAGCCGCTCTTTGCCGTCGATTCCACAGCTCCCAAAGCGCCCATTCCCACCATTGCCAGCCCCGTGAGCCTGCTCTACGACCAGTTTTCGCGCGAGGGCAAGCAGCGCCGCAAAATGGAGCAGATTGAAGCCGAGCAGCGCGCCGAAAAATCCCGCAAGGTCCGCGCCGAGTACAACAAGGCCTTTCTGGACAATCGCGGCTACCAGCCGTAAGAGAAGTTAAGAGTTAGGAGTTGAGAGTGAACAGTTTTTAGTGAGCAATTGAATAACAACTGTTCACTCTCAACTCCTAACTCTTATCCCCCCCCGATAACTGCCGGCTGCATTTCCGCGTAAGCCCAATGTATGAAAATTGGGTATCCTTGCGTGAACGAGGCGATGGATTGCAGCTCCGGCAATACTTTCCGGCTGGCATCGTATTCAGAAGAGCGACTGGTTGCGGCCGTAACGGCCAACCTGGCCTGCCTGCGCCGCATGCTGGAATGGAACGTGGCTCAGGGCCTGCTCTTTTTCCGCATCGGCTCCAGCATTGTGTCCTTCGGCTCGCATCCCATCAATACGTTTGACTGGCAAACGCACTTTGCGGCCGATTTCCGGGCTATTGGCGACTACATCAAGGTTCATAACCTGCGGGTGAGCTTCCACCCCGACCAGTTTGTGGTGCTGAACTCGCCCAGCCCCGATATTGTGCAGCGCAGTATTCAGGAGCTGGTGTACCAGGGTTCGATGCTGGACTTGATGGGGCTCGATGGCACGGCCAAGCTCCAGATTCATGTGGGCGGGCTGTATGGCGAGCGGGAGCTGGCCATAAGCCGTTTTGCGGCGGTGCACGCCGCCCTGCCGCCGGCCGTGAAAGCCCGCGTGGTGGTTGAAAACGACGACCGGCTGTTTTCCCTGCGCGACTGCCTGGCGCTGCACCAGCTCACGGGCGTACCCATTCTGTTCGATAATTTCCACCACGAATGCCTCAACCACGGCGAGCCCATGGCCGAGGCCCTGCGCCTGGCCGCCGCCACTTGGCACCCCACCGCCGACGGCGTGCCCCTGATGGACTATAGTTCGCAGGCCCTGGGTGAGCGCAAAGGCAAGCACACCAACGACCTGGTAGATGAGCAGTTTCGCGAATTCCTCACCCACCTGCACGGCCTCGATTTCGACCTGATGCTGGAAATAAAAAACAAGGAAGCCAGCGCCCTGCGCGCCGTGGCCATTTTGCGCGAGCTGGGCCTGAGCGCCGCCGCGCCCGATGCCAGCAGCCCGCCCCTCGCACTGCCCCCCGACCCCAACGCGCCCGCCAAAGCCAGGCGTGCTAAAAAAGAAACTCCCAGTTAGCGCGGTTTCAACTGCGTACGGCATCAACGGGCGTTTGCGCCCTTCCTACCCTCATATCCTCACACCCTTATACCCCAAAAAACCATGCCTTCTGACCACCTTCTCGCTACCGTTAGCGCCTTGCGCAATGGCCTTACCAGCCTGCCCCTGGGCTCGGCCATGGACAATACCGAAACCTGGCAGCAGCAGTTTCTGCAGAGCGGCGAGCCCGGCCTGCAGGACATTGCCCGCGAAATCGGCAAACTCCAGTCGCTGCTCAGCAGCGGCGTACTGAGCAGCACGGCCATCGGCACCTCGCTTTCGATGCTGGGCGACCAGACCGGCGAAATCAGCGCCAGTGCTCCGGCCGACCTGAAAAAGCCGCTCACCGAGCTGGCCGACCTGCTGCGCCGCCACGGCGGCGACCTGCTGGCCCACGCCGCCAAAAAGGCGTAGCAGCCGCGCGCCCATCAACCAAAAAGCCCCGCCGGATATTAGTCCGGCGGGGCTTTTGTGTTCGGTAGCCTGGACTATTTGGGCGTGTTCGGGTTGTAGGTAGGCACGGTGTTCTGCTCGATGTTGCTGCTGCTGCTGCGGCGCGAGCGGGTGGGTACTACGTCCGTAGACTGGCGCGGCTGGTCGGCCCGCCGGATGGGCTGCTCGCGGATATCGGGCACGGCGTTGGGCGACTGTTCCGGGGTGGCGGCGGGCCAGAAGCCCCGGCCATCGAGCTGGCGGGTGGGCTGGGCATCGCGGTTGGTGGGCGTGCGCTGCATGGTGGGCGGCCCCTGAATGGTGCTTTGGTTGAGCGCCGGGTTCACGGGGGGCACGGTGGTCTGGCCCTGGCTGCCGCCGCGCACAGGGGCCGAGGGGTCGAAGGGAACGGTTTGGGCCTGGGCCGTGGTGGCAAATAGCAGGCCGGCTAGTAAGAGGGAATATTTCATAGCGGGGTGGGGGAGTGGGGAATAAAAAAAGCCGGCTGCTTCGGTAAGAACCAGCCGACTGCCAACTCGTTACGGCATTGAGCCGCAAAAAGTTACTGCATTATAGACTGGCCTTTTATCTTGACTTTGCCGTTGGTTATATTGCCCTTGGTTTTGGTGCGGCGGCCCGAGGTGGTGCCCATGATGCCGCCGGTGGTTGTTTGCGCAAAGGCCGCGTTGCTAAGGCCAAAGCTCAATAATGCGGGGAAATACATTTTTATGATTATCAATGGGTTATTTGAAAGCGGGTGTGGTTGGAAGTTCTTATTTGGGAAAGTGCCCGCTTGCAGAGTAGGGCCATTGCACTAAACGAGCAGTTAGCTTATCGAAGTCGTTTCCTCTTGCGGAAGCTGGGCCAGTAACTGAAGCAGGAATTTATCATCGCGGGCGGCTTTTTTGCGTTTGCGTTTCAGGCTCATGACCAGCGGGGAGCGTCGCAGCAGCGTCAAGGCCAGCTTGTGCATGGTCGAGAGGTTGCGTGGCGCGTGGTCGCGTCGGCACTGGCAGGCATCTTCGGCAAAGGGTACGTCCAGGTGCCAATGCTGCTGATTTTCAATACTATAGTATCCACGAATGTACCCCGCTAGCGTGGCCGCACTCGCTCCGGCCAGCGAGCAGAGAAAATAATGCGTGGCCTGTTGCGCCTGCCCTGCCACCCAGCGCGTGGTCTGCTGGCAAACCAGCGTTTGCAAGCCCGGCCAGTCTGCGCCGGCATCCACCAGCCCCCAGTGTTGGCTGACCCAGACCCGGCGCAGCTCCCCGCGCCCATGTCCTTTGTCGCGCTGCTGGTGGGCGGCGGGCTGGGCGAGCAAGGGGGCAAAGGGGGCAGCTACCTGCCGGTGTAACTCACCCTGATTCTGCTTGAGCGCCAGCACGTAATCTGCGCCTTTCGCCACCAGCTCCGCCGCCACCGCCCGCTGGCAGCCCATCGCATCGAGCGTGACCACGCTGCCCTTGACCTCCACCAGGTCGAGCACCTGCGGAATGGCCACCAGCTCATTGCGCTTGGTTTCCACCGCCGTCTGCGCCAGGCACAGGCGCTGCTCGGCGGCCCAGACGCTGACGAGCTGGACCGGGGCCTGCCGTTTGCCTGCGGGCGTGGTGCCGCGCAGCTGCTTCCCGTCGATAATCAGGTGCCGACCGGCCAGCAAGGTCACGATAGCCTGCCCCCACTGGCTCAGGCAACGTTCCAGCTCGGTGGGCACCAGGTGGCGAAAGACGCGGTTGAGCGTGTCGTGGGACGGGATGCCGGCCGGCAAGTCCATGAACTCACGCAACGTGGCCTCTTTGTCACAGGCGTAATCGTAAATATCTTCAAATGTCTCACAATCAGCTAGCAAACCACAGAGCACGAGCAGCAAAATGTCGCTTAATTCGTGCAAACAGCGGCCTTGCACCCGGTAATCCGTTACTTCCTCAAAAAACTCAGCATAGTCCACCCCGCAAAATTCGCTAACTACGCGTTTGGTGCAATGACCCTATTAGCGGTAGCGGCCCGCTTGTCAAACTCGAATCAGTGGGCAACGACGTTTATTTCCGCAAGCGGAAGTAACCAATCCCAACAGCGGGAGTTTCCACGCAAAATGGAGCCATAACGGCTGCCAATCGAATACTTGTTGCCTGATTAAAAATGCTTTACCGCGAAAGCTGACGGGGTGTTAACGGCCCGTCGGCTGCGCCAAAAACCTGATATAATGGAGCTGGGGCACCGCCCAGGCTGGTCTGCAAACCAGCCCGGATGGGAGCGGTATGGCCCGGCCACCTGGTGAGTGTGCGCCGGCTGCACCCCGCCCCGCTCCATTGACTCAGGGTGGCTATCAGGCTGCAAAACCCTTTCCAATAGGTCTTCGAACCACCCTCAACTGTCCTTCGCCATGTTGCACCCTTTCTTTCTGCGCGTCTGTTTTTTGTTTTTGGAATGCTGAGCCTGGCTTTTGTGTCGGCCCTGGCCCAAACCCCGGCGGCTACTGCGGCGGCGGCCGCCGCTACGGCCGCGCCCAAGCGCCAGCTGGCGGCCTTGCGCATCGCCCAGCCCATCAAGCTCGATGGCGTGCTGGACGAGGCCGCGTGGCGTGAGGCCCTGCCGGCCACCGATTTTATCCAGAACCGCCCCAAGCCTGGCCCCCACGAAAAACACCCCACCGAAGTGCGCGTGCTGTATGATGACGCCGCGATTTACGTGGGCGCGGTAATGCACGATGTGGCCGCCGACTCCATCCCCCGCGAGCTGACGGCGCGTGACAACACCGGTAATTCCGACTTCATCGGCATCTTCCTCGATACCTACCACGACCAGCTCAACGGCTACGCATTCATCGTGACCAGCAGCGGCGTGTAGCTCGATTCGCGCTACTCGCCGGCCGGCGGCGAGGACTTCAACTGGAACGCCGTGTGGGAAAGCCGCACCGCCCTGCGCGGCACCGACTGGGTGGCCGAAATGCGCATTCCGTACTCCGCCATCCGTTTCAGCACGGCTGATGTGTAGCAGTGGGGGCTGAATTTTATGCGGCAGCGCAAGCGCGACAACGCGGTGTATTTCTGGAACGAGGTGAAGCCGCAGGTCGACGGCTTCGTGAACCAGTGGGGCGAACTCACGGGCGTGCAGGGCGTGAAACCGCCGTTGCGTCTCTCGCTCACGCCCTACGTGTCGGGCTACGTGAACCACAACCCGCTGAGCGCCGACGGCACCAAGCGCCTGACCACGCGCTTCAACGGCGGGGCCGACGTGAAGTGGGGCATCAACGAAAGCTTCACCCTGGATGCCACGCTGGTGCCCGATTTCGGGCAGGTGCAGAGCGACAACCAGGTGCTCAACCTCTCGCCGTTTGAGGTGCAGTTCAACGTGGACTGGAGCCTGCGCCAGAACCAAATCGACTACGTAAACGGCGGCCTCGACAAGGCCGAACCCCTCGACCAGCCCTTCGCCGGCCAGATTCTGCTGGGCCGCCGCAACGTGGCCACAGTAGCCTACACGTTCACCAACCGCATGTCGTTCACGCTGCGCCTGCGCCACTACACCAGCAACGTGCGCTACCTCGATTTTACCACCCTCGGCAAGAACGCGGAGGAGCAATCCGCCGCCTACCAACTCAACCGCGACAACACCTACAACGCCTTCAACGTGGACGCGGTGTACTCGTGGTGGTTCGCGCCCGGCTCGCAAATCAGCGTGGTCTGGAAAAACGCCGGCTCCACCTATTTGCAGGCCAATGAGGCCACGCCGCAGTTCTTCGATAATTTCAACAACACCATCAACACGCCGCACAATAACTCGCTGTCGGTGAAGGTGCTGTATTATTTGGATTATCTGGCGTTGCGCAAGGGCAGCGGGCGCGTGGCGGCGCGGTAATAAGGTGCCGAACGAACGGTATAGCAACCGGTCATGCAGAGCGCAGCGAAGCATCTTTACCGCAACACTATTCCTGTCGATTGGAATTAGTTATGCGGTAAAGATGCTTCGCTGCGCTCTGCATGACGGTTAGCCATATTCGTGGAAGCCGCCAAAAAGCCCGTCCTTTGCGCAGCAATTCCCTTTTATCGTCCCCTATGCCGGCAAACCTTGCCCCCGAACTCCGCACCGTTGTGCTCACGCGCTACGTGACGCCCCTGCGCGAGGGCGGCTCGCTGCCGGCCCTGATGGAGGCCGACGACAACTTCCTCTACGTGGTGAAATTCCGGGGCGCGGGCCAGGGCGTAAAGGCCCTGATTGCCGAGCTCATTGTGGGCGAAATAGCCCGCGTGCTGGGTCTGCGCATGCCCGAGCTGGTGTTCTGCGAGTTGGATGAGAGCTTCGGCCGCACCGAGCCCGACGAGGAAATCCAGGACCTGCTGCAAGCCAGCACCGGCCAGAACCTGGCCCTGCACTACCTCTCCGGCGCCATCACCTACGATGCGCTGGTGACCACCGTGGAGCCCGGACTGGCCTCGCTCATCGTGTGGCTCGATATGCTGACGTTGAACGTGGACCGCACCGCCCGCAACACCAACCTGCTGATGTGGCACAAGGAGCTGTGGCTCATCGACCACGGCGCGGCCCTGTATGTGCACCACGCCGGCCCCGAGTGGGCCGCGCCGCGCCCCCGCCCGTTCCCCCAGATTAAAACCCACGTCCTGCTGCCCCAGGCCACCGAGCTGGCCGCCGCCGATGCCCTCGGCCACGCCCGCCTCACGCCCGAAGTCATTCGGGCCATTGTGGCGCTGGTGCCCGATGCGTGGCTGGCCCACGCCGCCGGCACGCCCGCCGAAGAGCGGGCTGCCTACGTCGGCTTTCTCGAAAACCGACTGGCGCAATCGGCCGCTTTTATTCAGGAAATTAATGATGCCCGCGATGCACGTATTTGAGTACGCCGTGCTGCGGGTGGTGCCCCGCGTGGAGCGCGAAGAATTTCTGAACGTGGGCGTGGTGCTGTACTGCCGGGGCCTGGGCTTCTTGCAGGTGCGCTGGCTGCTGCCCGAAGCCCGGCTCCACGTCTTCGCTCCGGCCCTCGACCAGGCCGAAGTAGCTGCTCGCCTGCGGGCCTTCGAGCAGATTTGCCAGGGGCAGGCCGCTGGGGGCGTTATCGGGCAGCTGCCGGTGGCCGAGCGGTTCCGCTGGCTCACGGCCACGCGCAGCACGGTGGTGCAGTGCTCGCCCCTGCACCCCGGCCGCACCGCCGACGCAGCCGCCACGCTGGCGCGGCTGTTTGAGGGACTGGTGAGCTAAATGTGTTCTCAGAAAATGTGCGGCATGGAACGCCAAGCGAAGTCAACTACATGGATGGAACAGCATCCCTAAACTGACAATACCGAGGTGGGTATTCCTGCTTGTTCCCGGCTAATTCCGGGGATTGTGGGCGTTTACGAAACTCATCCCCTTTGGGCATTTCGTAAACTTTGATTCGTAGACGAGTTTCGTAAACTTGCTCGGCACTGCAGTAGCTTTCAGGCCACTGGTTTTCGAGCCGCTGCTAGTGTTCTGACAGTTTAATCTCGTCAGTTACTTTGGTCACTTCGGCATACCTGTTTTTCAATTTATCACGGGCCTTTTCGGTCGTGAAGGACCAGTTGACCTTGACGGCCGCCGCGTTTCGTTTGGCTTCCCACGCCCGGGCCTCCGCTTCGAGTCGTTCCTGCGTGCCGATGCGCTGGTCCAGGCACTGGCGGGAAAGGGCGGCGAATTCAATTTCGGCCATGTTGAGCCAGGAGCCGTGCTTGGGGTGTAGTGGAATTCGAGGGTGTGGCGCAGGTTGCGGGCCGTTTCGACGGGCAGGTGTTCATAAAAGGCGCCGTACGTGTGGGTGCTGTAGTTATCCTGCACGAGCTTGATTTTCTGAGCGTCCGGGTAGTGGGATTGCACGAGCCAGTCCATAAAGTGGGCGTAATCGCCCTTGTTTTTGGTGGTCGTGACCCGCAAGTGGCGCTGGCCTGTGTCGATGTCGTAGGCCAGCAGGACGTTGCAGACCCCTTTTCGCACGTATTCCTGGTGTTCTTTTTGGGTGGCTCCCGGCTTGGGCGGAATCGGCGTGAGCACGTGGTCGAGCAGTTGGCAGGGCCGCTCGTCGAAGCAGAGGCGCACCACGCCCGCCTCGGCGGGCTGCGCGTACACGTCGAGCACGTCCTCCCTATTGGCCAGGTACTCGCCCGTGAGGGTGCCGATGCACCACATTTGCTTCAGCCAGGGCTTGAGCTGACTTTTTTTAAAACTTTGCGAATTGTTTCGTTGGAAACGGCGGGTCCGTAGTCGAGCGAGACGAGGGTTTCGTTGAGTAACGAGAGCGTCCAGCGGGCCGCGCCGGTCGGCAAGTCACTGCATGCCAGGCTGGTGATGCGCGCTTCCAGGGCGGGCGTCACCTTCGGCGGTTGCCCGCTGCGCGGGCGCTCTTCCAGGGCCTCGCCCAGCCCCCCAGCCAGATAGCGGCGTTTGAGGCGGTGGTGCTGCGTGGTAGAAATGCCCACCTCGGCGTGCACGGCCGCCGCGCCTTTGCCGCTGCCCATGGCCAGCAGCGCGCGGGCCCGCGTGATTTTGCGGCTCTTATGGGTGCCTTTTTTGACAATGGCCCGCAGCGCGGAGGCGTCGGCGGGCGGTAGGATAACGGGTGTGGCGAGGCGGGGCATAAGCAAGAAATGAAGGTGTCCGCTCGTAACTGTTACAAGCTTAATTAAGTTGTCAGACCACTAGTAGTTCACCGAAAGGAGCGTTAAAAAGGTGCTCTCTCCTAGCTGTTTCAGCTTCGCAGGTCTCGCATGATGTCCTGTTCGTAGTTTTTCTCACCTGCTAAAAACAGCGCTTTCATAAATCCAGCGGAATGGAAGATGTAAAACGTCCTGTCGGCAAAACAGAGCTTGTTGAACAGCAAGGCCGATTTTACCGCTAGGAGTTCGTCTTTCTCATAGATGAACTCTCCTTCAACTGCGTGTTCCACGAGTATACGCCCGCCGTATTTGTACACGTTCGACACATTCAACCCCATGAAGTAGTAGTAGCTTACCACCACCAAAATCATGGGCACGCTGAACCATGTTTTGTAATTGTCCGAATCGAAAATCATCAAGGCGATAAGGCCGCAGAAGGCGCACACAACGCCAAAGGATATCTTTTTGAGTACAAGCGGTTGTTCCACTCCCACCGGCTTCTTTTCTGGGCTATCGGACATGGGCTCGAATCTTCAATACCGCGAGCAGCTCACGCTGTTAGCGCCATAGGGTTACAGTTTAATCCTTTCTTCGGCGCGGTGCAGCAAATCTAAAAGCCTGTTCAAGAAAACGGTCCCAAGGTAAACGTGGCCCGTTCAAAATAAGGAGGGTATTAGGAGAGCTTTAGAATAGCAATCATCACGAACAACGGCCCGAGCATTATCAACGAGACGAGGCCGATATTACGCGCTGTGAGCACATCGTAGTCCTTTGGCCACTGATTGACAATGGCCACGGCCCGCTTGTGCGAGTAGAACCAAATAAACAGGTAGTAATAGGCCAGCACAAGGGGCAGCATCAACAACTTATTGGTGGCGTAGTCCGCGCTCAGGGGCTTGCCTAGGTCGATGAGGCCGTAATGCCGCAAAATGGCGCCCAGGCAAAGCAGTTGAAACAAGACCGTCATGGCCACTGCGGAAGCCGCCGTGGCCCGATACTGGGACGTCTTGCCCTTTTTGTGGTAGCGGTAGATGAAGTTGAAGACGAAATCGTACATGCCTCAAAGTTCAGCCAAAGGGTGATTTAAATAAGTCGATAAGCTATTGCCTCAACTGGTGCTGCCCCCCCGCTACCGCGCCTCCACCACGCTGATGGCGTAGCCGCCGCCCGGCGCGCAATACTGCGCCAGCTTGGTCTTGCGCGTTACGTTCACTTTGCGGATGGTGTAGGCCTGCGGGTTCGTCTCGTAGTGCGCGTCCTTGGCGTCGGCGTAGATGGTGGCCACGTACTTTTTGCCGGGGTCGAGGAAGCTCAGGTTGATGTTGGAGGTGCGGCCGTTTTCATCGCAGGTGCTGCCGATAAACCAGCTGCTCTTGCCCTTGGCCTTGCGGGCGATGGTGATGTAGTCGCCGGGCTCGGCTTCGAGCACGTGGGTATCGTCCCAGTCCACGGCCACGTCCTTGATGAACTGGAAAGCGTCGAGGTGCTTATTGTAGTTCTCGGGCAGGTCGGCGGCCATTTGCAGGGGCGAGTACATGGTCACGTACAGGGCCATTTGGCGTACCAGCGTGCTGTGCACGAAGGATTTATTCTGCGGATTGAGGACGCTGATTTTCGTCTGGAAAATGCCCGGCGTGTAGTCCATCGGCCCGCCGATGAGGCGGGTGAAGGGCAGGATGGTGGTGTGGTCGGCGTTGTTGCCGCCGAAGGATTCGTACTCCGTGCCGCGCGCCGCCTCGTTGCCGATGAGGTTGGGGTAGGTGCGGGCCAGGCCGGTGGGGCGCACGGCCTCGTGGCCGTTCACCATGATGTGGTGCTTGGCGGCGGTTTCCAGCACGTAGTTGTAGTGGTTAATCACCCACTGGTCGTAGTGGTGGTGGCCCAGCGGCACGATGTCGCCCACGTAGCCGGTTTTCACGGCGTCGTAGCCGTACTTGTTCATGAAGGTGAAGGCCGAGTCGAGGTGCCGCTCGTAGTTGCGCACCGAGCCCGAGGTTTCGTGGTGCATTATCATCTTCACCTTCTTGCTGGCGGCGTACTGCTGCAATTCCGTCACGTTGAAATCGGGGTAGGGCGTCACGAAATCGAACACGTAGTCCTTGTGCTTGCCAAACCAGTCTTCCCAGCCGGTATTCCAGCCTTCCACCAGCACCGCGTCGAAGCCGTGCAGGGCGGCGAAGTCGATGTATTCCTTCACGTGGGCCGTATTCGCGCCGTGCGTGCCGTTGGGCTTCAACTTGTTATAGTCGATGGAATCGAGCTTGATGTTGTCCATGTTGGTGTACGACCACGTGCTTTTGCCCGTAATCATCTCCCACCACACGCCCACGTACTTCACCGGCTTAATCCACGAAGTATCCTTGAATTTGGTGGGCTCGTTCAGGTTCAGCACCAGCTTCGATTCCAAAATGTCGCCCGCTTTGTCGCTCACAATCACTGTGCGCCAGGGCGAAAGCGCCGGCGTCTGAATCCGGCCCTTGTCGCCTACCGCGTCGGGCGTGAGGTGCGATTCCAGTACGAAATTCTTGTCGTCGAGCTCCAGGCTCATGCAGGAATAATCAATCAGCGCCGCCTCGTGGATGTTGATGTACAGCCCGTCCTGGCTCTTGAGCATGAGTGGCGTCTGCACCCCGGTGGGGGAGAAGGTGGTCTGCGAGGCGTTGCCCGTTACGGCCGCTTTCATTTTGCCGCGCACTTCCGACAGCTTCGAGGTCACGGTACTGTACTCCTGCGTGTCGTAGTCGCCGGGCAGCCAGAAGGCCTTGTGGTCGCCGGCCAGCGCAAACTGCGTGCGCTCTTCCTTAATGGTGAAATAGTCCAGCTTGGGCTGGCGCGGAAACTCGTAGCGGAAGCCCAAGCCATCATCAAACACCCGAAACCGCACCCGGATGCTCCGGCCGGTGGCGGCCTGCGCCAGGGTCACGGCCAGCTCGTTGAAATGGTTGCGAATGGTTTTCACCTCGCCCCACACCGGCTGCCAGCTCTCGTCAAAAGTGCGCTGTTGGCTGTCGCTCACGGCAAAGCCGCTGATGAGCGAAGGCGTGTCTTTCAGCTCCAGGCCCAGCTTGCTGGTCTTGATAACGTCGCGGCCCTTGTAGGTGAGGTGGTAGGTGGGCACGCCGTCGGTTTGCAGCGCGAATTGCAGCGCCAGCTGCCCGTTGGGCGATTTGATGGTTTGGGCCAGGGCCGTATTCCAAAGCAAAATCAGGCAGCAAAGCGCCAGCAGCCGGCGGGTATAATTCAGCATCACAGCAGGGGAAAAGAGGTGGAAGTAGATTGTGCAAACGGTTGATTCTGGCCCGGTCTGAAAACCGAAAAACCCCGCCTGCACTAGGCAGACGGGGTTTAAAGTGGAGATGCAGGGATTCGAACCCTGGTCCAGACAAGGAAATCAACGTGCTTTCTACGTGCGTATCCAGACTTGGATTTTCATGGTATTCCAGGCGTCAGTCAGGCCTTTGAAATCCCCCTAGCTGCAGTTGGGTTTCGCCCCCGAGTCACAGCTCCTCGAAGGCTATTTTCTACTTACGACGCGCCGAACTCCCAGGTGTAGAAACTTACCCAGGCGGCACGATGGCAATTACCTAATTCTGAACTAGGCAGCCATGGCGTACGAATAGTCGCCAGTTGATTGTTGATAGATTTTTTGACAGGAGAGCTTCCATCAACTCCTGGCACGCTTACCCGCAATTTGCGCAAGCTGTCAATTCCGGTCATCCCCAAATGGTAAAGAACGAGTCCCGTGGTCGCCTCGAAAGGCTAATCGGGTCGCGAAGGTACGTTGTAGAATGGAAACGCAGGGGAAGCAGGGAAGGTTCCCCTTCTAACAGCTGTCATCCGGAGCGCAGCGAAGGACCTTATCACCGCTAAACGATGCGCAGTAACTCCTTTGTTTAGCCAAATCAAGCCGAATGTTCCCGGCAAAATGCGCAGCCGGGATAAGGTCCTTCGCTGCGCTCCGGATGACATATTGCTTCCAAAGCCGCCCTTTTCTGGGTAACTTTGCTACACATAGCTTATGGATAATTTCGTCGTTTCGGCCCGCAAGTACCGTCCTTCCACGTTTCGCAGCGTGGTGGGGCAGCAGCACGTCACCACCACGCTGCAGAACGCCATTCAGAGCCAGCACCTGGCCCAGGCCTTCCTGTTTTGCGGCCCACGCGGGGTGGGCAAAACCACCTGCGCCCGCATCCTGGCCAAAACCATCAACTGCACCAACCTCAGCCCCGAAACCGAGGCCTGCGGGCAGTGCGCCTCTTGCGTGGCCTTCCAGGAAAACGCCTCTTTCAATGTGCACGAGCTGGATGCGGCCTCCAATAACTCCGTCGAGGATATCCGCTCGCTGGTGGAGCAGGTGCGCTATGCTCCGCAGGCCGGCAAGTACAAAATCTACATCATCGACGAGGTGCATATGCTCTCGAACGCGGCCTTCAACGCCTTCCTGAAGACGCTTGAGGAGCCGCCGAGCTACGCCATCTTCATCCTCGCTACCACCGAGCGCCACAAGATTATCCCCACCATCCTGTCGCGCTGTCAGATTTTCGATTTCAGCCGCATCAAGGTGGAGGACATGCGCCAGCACCTGCGTTACGTGGCCACCCAGGAAGGCATCACGGCCGAAGACGATGCCCTGCACCTGCTGGCCCAGAAAGCCGACGGCGGCCTGCGCGATGCCCTGTCGATGTTCGACCAGATGGTGACCTTCGGTGGCAACAACCTTACCTACAAGGAGGTGGTGCAAAATCTACACATCCTCGACTATGACTACTACTTCCGCCTCATCGATAGCCTGCTGACCGAAAACCTCTCGGCTGCCCTGCTGCTGCTCGATGAAGTGATGCAGAACGGCTTCGACCTGCACAACTTCGTGGTGGGCACCGCCGAGCACCTGCGCGGCCTACTGGTTTGCAAAGATGCCGTAACGGTGCAGCTGCTCGAAGTGTCCGATGGCATCAAGCAGCAGTACGTACAGCAGGCCCAGGCCGCGCCGCTGGCCTTCCTGCTCTCCGCGCTCAACCTCATCAGCCAGTGCGACCGCGAGTTCAAGCAGGCTAAAAACCAGCGCCTCCACGTCGAGCTGGCCCTGATGAAGCTGGCTTACCTGAACGGGGCCGTGCAGTTCGTCCGCGAGCTAAGCCCCGCCAACGGCGAGGCTAAAAAAAAAACTAGCAGCCTAAACGGTGAAGGCGAAGCCGCAGCCGTTGCCTCGGCTCCCGGCAGCAACGGCCATGCCCAAGCCGCCCCAATAGCCTCGCCAACGGCCATAACCCCAGCTACTTCCCCTACTCCGGTTTCGGTGGTTTCCTACGCTGCCCCAGCGGCTTATGCTACTGAATCGCCGGCCGCGCCTTACGTAGCTGCGCCGCGCTCGGCGGCCGCACCCGCGCCGCTGCCCATGCCAGCCGGCGCGCCCGTGGCCACCGGCCCCGCGCCCGCCGATGGCCCCGAGCCGCTGCCCGTCGAAAACGGGGTGGAGGAAATGCACGACACGCCCAGCATTGAGGCCGACCCGGACGCCGCCATCACCGAGCGCCACCAGATGCGCGACACGCTGCCGCATGTCGAAATCGGTGTGCCCAGCTTTGAGGGAATTGAGCCCGCGCCGCGCCCCTCACCGGCCGCTGCCTTCGCCAAAATCCCCAGCCTAGCCAGCAAAATCCCGAGCCTGAAAGACCTGAGCAGCCGCTCAGCTGCTGCCGCCAGTAAGTCGGCCCAGGACGCAGCAGCTTTGGTCGAGCCGCAGTCCATCGGCGGCCCGCTGGCTCCCGTCGACCCCGCGCTGCTACAGCGCGTGTGGAAGGAAATTGCCGAGGAGCGCCGCGCCCAGGACCGCATGAGCGAGTTTTGGGTGCTGAACCGCCCGGTAACGGCCAATGCCGAGCACAGCATCGAGCTGGCCGTCGACAATCCCATCCAGATTGACCAGTTCAATGACATGCGGGTGGAGTTCCTGGCTGACCTGCGCCGCCGCACCGGCCATCCGCGCCTCAACGTGCAGCCCGTGCTCACGGAGGCCGCCCCCACGGCCAAACGGCTCTACACCACCTCGGATAAGTTCGAATACCTGGCCGAGCGTTTCCCCGCCCTGCGCGAGGCCAAGCAACGCCTGGGCCTGGAAGCCGACTATTAGAACGAGTAGGGGCGGGGACAAGCCCTACCGGGTACGACCCCGCCCCTACATCGTCAAAATTCCGCAAACGATTGGGGGGAGGCTGCCACTGCTGCGCCAATCATCAGCTGACGCCGGAAAAATCTTGCAAGATAAGACGAAATTTTGTTTTTTATTCCCCTATCAGCCAGCTACCTTTGTTTTTTGAACCCCCCAGCTACCCGCCTGCGACATTCGTGAAAAACAACTTTTTGCTGCTATTTCCTGCCCTGGCGGTACTGGGCCTCACCACGCAATGCCAATCGAGCAAGCCGGCTGTTGCTGCTTCCGCCGCCGCCAGCGCTGCGCCGGCTGCCGCGCCCCTGGCCGCCAAAGAATACCGCTACGAATCGGTGCCCGGCGACCCGCTGGGCGTGCGGATTTACAAGCTGGATAATGGCCTGACGGTCTATCTCTCAGACTACAAGGATGCGCCGCGCATTCAGACCTACCTGGCCGTGCGGGCGGGTTCTAAGAATGACCCCGCTACTGCCACCGGCCTCGCGCACTACCTGGAGCACATGGTGTTCAAGGGTACTTCGAAGCTGGGCACGCAGGATTGGGCCAAAGAAAAAATAGAGCTTGATAAGATTGAGGCGCTCTATGAAGTGTACCGTGGGCAACGCAACGATGCCGCCGCCCGCAAGCGCACCTACCACCAGATTGACTCGATTTCGGGCGTGGCCGCTACTTATGCCGTACCGAATGAGTACGATAAGGTAATGGGTGCCATCGGCGCGAAAGGTTCCAACGCCCACACCTCGAACGAGGAAACGGTGTATCAGGAAGATATTCCCAGCAACCAGCTGGAGAAGTGGGCCGCCATCCAGGCCGAGCGGATGCGCGAGATGGTGCCGCGCCTGTTCCACACCGAGCTGGAGGCCGTGTACGAGGAGAAAAACCGGGGTTTGGATTCCGATTTCAATAAGGAGTTTGAGGCGCTGAATGCCTCGCTCTACCCCACGCACCCCTACGGCACCCAAACGACCATCGGTACGATTGAGCACCTGCAAAACCCGTCGATTACGGAAATTAAGAAGTATTTCGGTGAGTACTATGTGCCGAATAACGTGGCGCTATGCTTGAGCGGGGATTTGGATTACGACCAGACTATTCGCCTGATTGATAAGTATTTCGGCGCGATGCCGAGCAAGCCGGTGCCGGTTTTCAACGCGCCGGTGGAGCAGCCGATTACGGCCCCGATTACCAAGGAAATTCTCGGGCCGCAGTCGGAAAACGTGATGATTGGTTACCGCCTGCCGGGCAAAGCGTCGAAAGATGCAGTGCGCCTGCGCATGCTGGATAAAGTTCTGACCAACGGCCAGGCCGGCCTCATCGACCTCGACCTGAACCAGCAGCAGAAGGTACTGGAAGCGTCGTCGTTTACGGACATGAACGACGACTATTCTACGCACGTCATCTACGGCACGCCGCGCGAGGGGCAGAAGCTGGAGGACGTGAAACGTCTGCTGCTGGGCGAACTGGCCAAGGTGAAAGCCGGCAACTTCCCCGATTGGCTGATTCCGGCCATCATCAACAACGAGAAGCTGACGCGCACCAAGAGCTACGAAAGCAACGAGGCCCGCGCCAGCGCCATGTACGAGGCCTTCATTGAGCGCATCGACTGGAAAGACTACCTCAAACAGCAGGACGATTTCGGCACCATTACCAAGGCCGAAATCGTGAAATTCGCCAACGATAATTACGGCCAGAACTTCGTGACGGTTTTCAAGCGCACTGGCACCGACCCCAACAAGGTGAAGGTGGTGAAGCCCGCCATCACGCCTGTGCCGGCCAACCGCGACGTGGCCTCGGCCTACTACAAGCAGCTCGCCGCGATGCCGAGCACGGACCTGCAGCCTGTGTTTGTCGATTACAAAAAGGACATTCAGGAGACGGAAATCAAGCCCGGCCTGCCGCTGTACTACACGCACAACACCGAAAACGGCCTGTTCAACCTGTACTACGTCTTCGATCTGGGCAATAACCAGGACCCGCGCTGGGGCCTGGCCGCCGACTACCTGCAATACCTCGGCGCGGGCCAGTACAGTGCCGCGCAGCTGCAGCAGGAGTTCTACAAGCTGGGCTGCTCGTTCAGCGTGAGCAGCGGGCCGGACCGCACCTTCGTCACCCTCAACGGCCTCGACGCCAACCTGGAACCCGCGCTGAAACTGTTTGAGCAGCTGCTGCACGCGCCCAAGCCCGATGCCGCCGCCCTGAAAAACATGGTGGCCGGCATCCTCAAGCAGCGCCAGGATGCCAAGCTCGAAAAGCGCGTGATTCTGAATGCGGCGATGGTGAGCTACGTGAAATACGGCCCCAAAAACCCCTTCACGAACATCCTCAGCGAGAAAGAGCTGAAGGCGCTGAAGCCGGCGCAGCTCACGGCGCTGATTCAAAAGCTGCCGACGTATCAGCATCGGGTGCTGTACTATGGGCCGCGTCCGGGCAAGGGTGATACCATGACGATTGGAGATGTGCTCAAAGCAGAGCATAAAACGCCCGCCAAGCTCACGCCCGCCCCGGCGGCTAAGGACTTCGCCGAGCAGCCCCTGAAAGACAAAAAGGTCTATTGGGTCGACTATAACATGGTGCAGGCCGAAATCCTGTTTCTGACCAAGGGCGACCTGTATAGCAAGGAACTGGCCCCCACGCTGGCGCTCTACAACGAGTATTTCGGCGGTGGCATGGGCAGCATCGTGTTTCAGGATTTGCGCGAGAGCAAGGCGCTGGCCTACTCGGCCTACTCCGGCTACAACAGCGCCGACAAGCTGGGCCGTTCTAACTACAACCTGAGCTACATCGGCACCCAGAGCGACAAGCTGCCCGAGGCCATGGCCGGCATGGAAGCGTTGCTAACCGACATGCCCGTGGCCGAAGCCAACCTGGAAATCGCCAAAAATGCTATCCGTAACAGCATCAGCACCGAGCGCATCACCAAGGGCAACATCCTGATGAGCTACGAGCGCGCCAAGCGCCTCGGCCTCGACTACGACCTGCGCCGCGATGTGTACGCGAGCACCCAGAAAATGACGTTTGATGAATTGAAGAAGTTTCAGCTGGCCAAGATTAGCGGACAAAACCAGGTTATTCTGGTTATTGGTTCGAAAGACCGGCTCAACTTCAAGGAGCTGGCCAAGTACGGCCAGGTGCAGCAGCTCACGCTGAAAGAAATTTTCGGGTACTAGGAACGGTACCGTCCCAGGGGGCACCTCACCCCCCTAGCCCCCCTCTCCCAAAGGAGAGGGGGGGACTAGTTTCTAGCCCAGGCTGGAACAGTTCTAAGGCTAGAAATTAAAAGACTAAAAGCTAGTCCCCCTCTCCGCAAGGAGAGGGGCTAGGGGGGAGGTGACCCGCCTGAACATTAACTAAAAACATTACTTTACCCACATGGCAGAGCAAAAAATCACCATTAAAAACGGCAAGCTGACCGTTCCGGACAAACCCACTATTCCCTTCATTGAGGGCGACGGTATCGGGCCGGATATCTGGCGCGCCTCCAAACTGGTGTTCGACGCCGCAGTGGAGAAAGCCTACGGTGGCAAAAAGCAGCTGATGTGGAAGGAAGTGCTGGCCGGCGAAAAAGCCTATAAAGCCACCACCAACTGGCTGCCCACCGAAACCCTCGACGCATTCCGCGAATACCTCGTGGGCATCAAAGGCCCCCTGACTACGCCCGTGGGCGGCGGTATCCGCTCGCTGAACGTGGCCCTGCGCCAGGAGCTGGACCTGTACGCCTGCGTGCGCCCCGTGCGCTACTACGACGGCGTGCCCTCGCCGGTGAAGCACCCGGAGCTGACGGATATGGTCATCTTCCGCGAGAACACGGAGGACATCTACGCCGGCATCGAGTACATGAACGGCACGCCCCAGGCCCAGAAAATGCTCGAATTCCTGCAGGACGAGATGGGTGTGAAGAAAATCCGCTTCCCCGAGTCGTCCTCGTTCGGCATTAAGCCCGTGAGCAAGGAAGGCACCGAGCGCCTCGTGCGCGCCGCCATCAAGTACGCGCTGGAGCACAAGAAACCCTCGGTGACCATCGTGCACAAGGGCAACATCATGAAGTTCACCGAAGGCGCGTTCAAAACCTGGGGCTACGAGCTGGCCGAGAAGGAGTTTGGCGCGAAGGTGTTCACCTGGGCCCAGTACGATAAAATCGTGGCCAAGCAGGGCGTGGCCGTGGCCGACGCGCTGCAAAAGCAGGCCGTGGACCAGGGCAAGCTCATCATCAAGGACAGCATCGCCGATGCTTTCCTGCAACAGATTCTGCTGCGCCCCTCGGAGTACTCGGTGGTGGCCACCCTGAACCTGAACGGCGATTACATCTCCGATGCGCTGGCGGCCATCGTGGGCGGCATCGGCATCGCGCCGGGCGCCAACATCAACTACAGCACCGGCCACGCCATCTTTGAAGCCACCCACGGCACGGCCCCCAAATACGCCAACCTCGACAAGGTGAACCCCGGCTCGGTTATCCTATCCGGCGTGATGATGTTGGAATACATGGGCTGGAAAGAGGCCGCTGCCCTCATCAACAAAGGCCTCGAAGCCGCCATCGCCAGCAAGCGCGTAACCTACGACTTCGAACGTCAGATGGAAGGTGCCACCCTCCTCAAAACGAGCGAATTCGGCCAGGAGATTATCAAGAATATGTAGTAGCTTGGCTGCTGCCTAAGCACCCACAGAAACCCCCGCGTTGGCTTTGGCTGGCGCGGGGGTTTTAGTTGTAATAGACAACTCAATATTAGACTTGTTGCGAAGTGAGTGAAGTGCGGAATTTTCGACAAACTGTACTTAAATTTAGAACATGAACTTTTCCGTAAAAAACCTCACTACTTCGCGTAAATGGCGTGCTGCCACGGGACTCACGGCGGAGCGTTTTGCGCAGCTTTTGGCGCATTTTAAGCAGGCGTATTTTCGGTTAAATGGAACAGATATGATTGAACGTGGGGCTTTTGCGCCGTATGAAGTAGCCCTTAAAACAGAAGAAGAATTACTGCTTTTCACCCTATTCAGCTTCAAAGCAAACTTGACGTATGATTTGTTGGGATTGGTCAGTGGGATGGACGGTTCCAACGCGAAACGCAACCAGGAATTAGGCATTACGGTGCTCCAAGAAGCGCTGGAGCAAACCGGGCATGCGCCAAAGCGGGAATTTGCGACAGTGGCCGAATTTGAAGCCTATTTTCAGGAACACGAGACGTTATTGGTCGATGGAACAGAGCAACGCAAGCAACGACCAGGAAATAAAGAGATGCAAAAAGACTACTATAGCGGTAAAAAAAAATACACGCCGTAAAAGAGATAGTTATTTCAACGACCATTCGCTGGATTGGTTTTATCAGCCGTTGTTACGGCGGAAGACACCACGACTACAGTGTGCTAAAAAGCATTTTACCAGTTGATAAAGAGTGGTTTAAAAAGTTCAAGGTGCGGTTGGACCTGGGGTTTTTGGGCTTCGCGAAAGACTACGTTTGCCGGAAAGTTTTTATTCCTATCAAAAAGCCGAAAGGGAAAGAACTCACCGATGAACAACGAGAAATAAATACAAAACAAGCAAGTGAACGAATTACCGTAGAGCATAGCATTGGCGGATTGAAACGTTATCGAATTTTGGAAGACCGATTACGTTTGCATAATTTGAACCTGTACAATG
This sequence comes from Hymenobacter siberiensis, assembly GCF_018967845.1. Classification (GTDB taxonomy): domain Bacteria; phylum Bacteroidota; class Bacteroidia; order Cytophagales; family Hymenobacteraceae; genus Hymenobacter; species Hymenobacter siberiensis. The sequence goes on along the minus strand of NZ_JAHLZZ010000001.1, from coordinate 4,509,533 downwards.
ACGTGCTGGGAGTGTGTGCGGGCTTGTGGAATTTCAGCTTAAATCTGTGATTAATAGCTCGCAACAAGTCTATTGAATAGAATAATAAACTAAATGCTGAATTTTTCAGATTCGCGTAAGCCTAATGTAATAATTGCCTCTACTGGCTCATTTCTGCTATTTATAGGCTCTATTATAGCTGGTGCGTTTTTTATGGATAGTAAATGGAGCGCAAACGCTGCACTTTTAATTACTGCAAAATCAATATTTATTGCGGTTAATATTCTTTCCATAATTATGAGTTTGTATGCGTTATTCACGTCGTACGCAAATGGTTGGCTGTTGACAGACCGACTATCTAGGCCTGTTTTAGGCTCTGCGCCATGGGTATTATGTTTTTGGACATGGAGATTGGTTTTGCTGATAAAACAAGCGCTTTAAAGAACGCATTAATTATAAATGATGGTCATCATCAAGCTACAGCCGCTGCTGGAGTTTCTCAAAGCATACCCCCCAAACTGGCGCGAGTTTAGCGCAGCGTAACTCGTGACCAACCATGCCGGGAGGCTGAGCCTCCCCCGGCCGCGCCGATAGAAGCCGGTAGCACCGTTCTACCGGGCGAGTTGAAAACTCGCATCATAACCGGCACGATAAACTCGCGCCAGCGCCGCCAGCTACTCCCCCAGTTTCAGCCGCTGAAAAGCATTATTCAGCACCTCACCCCACACGGGGTGGGCAATAATCATATTCTCTAATTCCTGGTAGCGCAGCCCGCCCGCCATGGCCAGCTGGAACATGGTCATGATTTCGCCGCCCTGTTCGCAGAACACGGCCGCACCCAGCAGCCGGTCGTCGTCGCCCACCAGCACCTCCACGAAGCCCTCGGTTTCGCCCGTCTGCACGGCCCTTCCGATAGTGCTGGCCGGTAGCCGACTCACGCGGTAGGGGATGCCTTTCTCCTTCGCTTGGTTCTTCGAGATGCCGATGCGGCCCAGCTGCGGCTCCGTAAATACCACATAGGGCATGGGCCGGTCGGCAGTGGTGCGCTGGCTGTTGTGCAGCAGGCCGTCGCGCACAATGCGGTAGTCGTCGTAGCTGATGTGGGTGAATTGCGGGCCGCCCTTCACGTCGCCCAGCGCGTACACGCCGCGCGTGCCGGTTTGCAGGTGCTCGTTTACTTCGATGTAGCCATCTTCGTCGAGGGTGATGCCGGTGTGCTCCAGGCCGAGGTTGCGGGTGTTGGGAGTGCGGCCCACGGCCATCAACAGGTGGCTGCCGCGCAGGCGGCGCTCGCCGTCGGGCGTGTCCACCGTCACGGTGAGGATGCCGTTGGCCCCGCGCGATACGCGGCGGGTGTTAGCATTCAGCACCAGTTCTACGCCGGCTTTGGTCAGCAATTCCTCGAGCGGGTGGCTCACGTCGGGGTCTTCGCGCGACATCAGGCGCGGCTCCTTGTCGATGATGGTGACGCGGGTGCCCAGCCGGCAAAATATCTGGCTGAACTCGACCCCGATGTAGCTACCGCCCAGAATGAGCAGGTGCTCGGGCTGCTCTGTCATGTTCAGTAGCAGCGAGTCGCTGGTGAGGTAGCCGCTGTCGGCCAGGCCCTCAATGTCGGGCACGGCAGCGCAGGTGCCAGTGTTGATGAAGATGAGCGAGGCCGTGAGGTGCTGCTCGCCGCCGCCCACCAGCGCCACTTGCAGCGAGTGCGGGGCCGTGAACTGCGCCCGCCCCCGAATGAGCGTAATGCCGTCGTGAACTTCCGTAATCTTGCGGTGCAGGCTGTCGCGGGACTTTTGGCGTAGTGTGTGCATCCGCTCAATCACGGCCCTGAAGTTCACCACCGGCTCGGGGGCTTCAATGCCCAGCGCGCCCGCCGTGCGCACGAGGTGCGCCCGTTGCGCCGAGGCCAGCAGTGCCTTGGTGGGCGCGCAGCCGTAGTTGATGCAGGAGCCCCCCAGAAAGTCACTCTCGATGAAGGCCACGCGGCGGCCGGCGGCGGCCAGCGCGTAGGAAAGGGGCGTACCGGCTTGGCCGGCCCCAATAATGATGGCATCAAACGAATCAGCAGGCATAACGGGCGTGGCGAAGGAGATTAATTATGCCCTTACATACGGCCCGGTTTACGCGCGCGACTGAGCTCAACTCGGCAGGTTGAACGCATATAAATGGAGTCATGGGCCACCATTGTCTCACAGGGCATTTTAGGTTTTAAAAAAGCGTCAGGTCCAAAATAAAAAAGTACCCTGGTAGACTGGATTCAGTCCTCAAAATTTATATGCGTTCAACCTGTCAACCCGGGAAATGCGGGAGAATGTCGGGCGGAAACACGAAATTGCCGTATCAGGCGTTGCCTGTCCTCATTCCTGCCTCGCCCCGCTGTATGAAGCATTTGTTGCGTCTGATTTTCTTAGCTGTTTCCTCGGGCCTCACGGGCTGCGCATCTTTGTATTTTCCACCCCCGCCCCATGCGCCCATGCTCACGCACCAGGGCGAGTTCTACGGCACTGTAAGCACCAATCAACACACCAACTATGCCCTGCAAGGAGCCTACGGCCTCACCAACCACTTGGCCGTGGCCGGCACGTTCTCGTCCCTGCACCGCAAAAAATCCGATAGAACGGAAAATATCGACTTCGCCGAAGCCAGCCTCGGCTACTTCACCCGCCTGCCCGACAAGCGCGTGCTGGAAGTGTACGTGGGCGGCGGTGGCGGGGCCACCGAGCGCATCGAACGCAACGAAGCCCAAATCGTCAACAAAACCCTTGACGGCAGCCTGTCCAAGGTCTTCGCCCAGGTGAACTACGCCAAGAAGAAGCAAAACAGCCTGCACCTATTCAACCGCGACTTCCCGCTCACCTACGGCGCGGCCCTGCGCCTGAGCTACATGCAGCTCAATAACTTCAAAATTGACGGCCTGGCCGCCCCTGGCGAAAGCAACGTGTTTTTCGAGCCCATCACCTTCACCCGCACTCAGATTGCCGGGCCCGTGCAGCTACAGCTCATCAGCGGCCAGATTTTCGGCTTCCGCAGCAATAAGTACCTGAAAGCGGCCAATTCGGTGTTTCAGGTGGGTATTGTGATTAATCTGGATAAGAACACCACGCTGAGCGAGTAGGGTGCGTGCCCGTACCCCGCTTTTGAAGGCGATGAGCAATTCGTCCTAACGGCGTAGAGGCGCATCCTTACGTCTCATCGTTGAACGATAAAGGCGGATTTCGTTTAAGTGCTGGCGCAGAAGTAACCGTATTCGAGTCGGGCCTGCTGGTCGGACTGCCCTAGGCGGTCCGACCGGTTGAAGCACCAGCGATTTCGGTTTAACGACAACCGGTCGGACCGGAGTATACGCCTACTTCTGCAATAGTACAGTACTTGCCGATAAGACACAAGGATGCGTCTCAACACCAATAGTCAGGCCATTTGACACAAAAAAGCTCCGGCCGAAGCGGGAGCTTTTTTGTGTCAAATACTTTCGGCGCTAAGACGCCAAAAAATTACTTGCCGCCCAGTACGCGCAGCATGGTATCGCCAATCTCAGCGGGCGAATCCACTACGTGGATGCCGCACTCGCGCATGATGGCCATTTTAGCAGCGGCCGTATCGTCGGCGCCGCCTACGATGGCACCGGCGTGGCCCATGCGGCGGCCGGGAGGGGCCGTTTGGCCGGCGATGAAGCCCACGACGGGCTTCTTGTTGCCGGTTGCTTTAATCCAACGAGCAGCTTCGGCTTCCATGCCGCCGCCGATTTCGCCAATCATCACGATGCCTTCGGTTTCGGGGTCGTTCATCAGCATTTCTACCGCCTGCTTGGTGGTGGTGCCGATGATGGGGTCGCCGCCGATGCCAATGGCCGTGGTCTGGCCCAGGCCGGCTTTGGTGAGCTGGTCAACAGCTTCGTAGGTCAGCGTGCCCGACTTCGAAACGATACCGATTTTGCCTTTGGTGAAGATAAAACCGGGCATGATGCCCACTTTGCACTCGCCGGCGGTCATCACACCGGGGCAGTTTGGCCCAATCATCGTCACTGTGGGGCGCTCCGAGAGGTACTGCTTCACGGCAATCATGTCCTTGGTCGGGATGCCTTCGGTGATGGTGATAATCACCTTGATGCCGGCATCAGCGGCTTCCATAATGGCGTCGGCGGCGAAAGCCGGGGGCACGAAAATGATGGTGGTGTCGGCACCGGCCTTTTCCACGGCCTCGGCTACGGTGTTGAACACGGGACGGCCCAGGTGCTCGGAGCCACCTTTGCCGGGCGTCACGCCGCCCACCACGTTGGTGCCGTAGTCCATCATCTGCTGGGCGTGGAACGAGCCCTCGGAGCCGGTGAAGCCCTGTACGATAACCTTGGAATCTTTATTGACCAGAACGCTCATTCGGAGGTGTTTTTGGGATATTGATGGAGTGGAGGAGGGAAGCCCGGACGGGCAACGGTGGTGCAAAAGTAGGGGGTTTTGGGGCTAGGGCAAGGCAGAAGTTATGCAATCGGTTGAAGGTCATGCGGAGCACTGCCGGAACGTTATGCAGAACACCCTTGGACCGTTATGTCGAGCGCAGCCGAGACATCTCGCGTGCAGCAGTAAATCAATCGTGTGAACGACCCGGGCGAAATGTTTCGGCTGCGCTCGACATGACCTTCTATTCAGCCACTACCAGCAACCGCCTCTGCCCCGCCGCCGAAATCCGTACCTTTGCCCCCTGACTCCCCCATCTCCCCACCCATCATTTTTCGATGTATTTCAACCACGTTATCGAGGCTGTTGGCAACACGCCTCTCGTTAAGCTCAATAAAGTAACCGACGGCATTAAAGGCACCGTGCTGGCCAAGGTTGAGTATTTCAACCCCGGCAACTCGGTGAAGGACCGCATGGCCATCCGCATGCTGGAAGACGCCGAGAAGGCCGGCCTTATCCAGCCCGGCGGCACCATCATTGAGGGCACTAGCGGCAATACGGGCATGGGCCTGGCCCTGGCCGCCATCGCCAAAGGCTACAACACCATCTTCGTGATGAGTGACAAGCAGAGCAAGGAAAAGCAGGACATTCTGCGCGCCGTGGGCGCCCAGGTGGTGGTGTGCCCCGTAGACGTGGCCCCCGAAGACCCGCGCAGCTACTACTCCGTAGCCAAGCGCCTGAGCGAGGAAACGCCCAATTCCTTCTACCCCAACCAGTACGACAACCTCTCGAACGCCGCTGCGCACTACGATGCCACCGGCCCCGAAATCTGGGCGCAGACGGAGGGCAAAATCACGCACTGGGCGGCCGGTGTGGGTACGGGCGGCACCATTTCCGGCGTCAGCAAGTACCTCAAGGAACAGAACCCGGCCATCGTGACCATCGGCCTCGATACCTATGGCTCGGTGTTCAAGAAATACAAGGAAACGGGCATCTTCGACGAAAACGAAATCTACCCCTATAAAACGGAGGGCATCGGCGAAGATATTCTGCCGAAGAACGTGGACTTCGATGTTATCGATTTGTTCATTAAAGTAACCGACGAGGACGCCGCCGTGATGACGCGCCGCCTGGCCAAAGAAGAAGGCTTGTTTGTGGGCTGGAGCTGCGGCTCGGCCGTTTTCGGGGCCTTGGAGTACGCCCGCGAGCACCTGAAAGAGGACGACACGATGGTGATTATCCTGCCCGACCACGGCACCCGCTACCTCGGAAAAATCTATAACGACGACTGGATGCGCGCCCAGGGATGGCTCTAAGTGAGCTAGGCCATTGCGGAAGCGCGGTCAGGATGTTATCTTCGTAAAAGCTTGTTTTTTAGCCCTACAATATGTCTGCTAATTTGAATCACATTGTACTCGTTGACGACAACGAAACCACGAGCTTTCTCAACAACCGGCTGCTGGGGCGGCTCGCGGTGGCCGACCACGTCAGCACGTTTTCGCGGGCCGATGAAGCCTTCGAGCAGCTCTGGGGTGACAACACTACCGAGTGCAGCGTGCCCGCGCCCGACCTCGTGTTTGTAGACCTGAAAATGCCCGGCGTGTCCGGCTTCGAGTTCCTGGAGCTCTACAATGCTCTGCCCCAACCCGTGCAGGACCAGACCGTAATGGCCGTGCTCACCACCTCCATGCACGGGGCCGATACCGCCCGCGTGGCTCAGTACCCCAACGTAGAGTACCTGACCAAGCCCCTCACCGAGGAAAAAATGCGCAAGCTGCTGGAAAAGCGCTTTCAATAACCCCTGCTTTCTGCCGGTCCGCCCGGTGGAAACGCGCATAAAAAACCGCTGCTGGTTCGCCGGCAGCGGTTTTTTTATGTGCGCTCAACGCTTGTCGAAAATGCGAAAAATGCCGGTTTTTTTCTGTTTGATAAAGATGTAGCGGATGGAAAACGCCGTGGGAAATCGGTTCCAGTCGGCCGAGCCGTACTCGATGGTGGGCTTGAAATCGAGGGAGATGACGAGGGGGATGAAGGCGATTTTATACTCCGCGCCAATCATGCCATCGAAGCCCCAGAAAGTGCCATCGTCCTTGTGGTTGCCCACGTGCGCCCCGGCCCCGAAATAGTAGTTCAGGCTGGGGCCGAGAATGCCGAAATGGCGCTCGGCCAGCACCGTGGCGCTACGCTCGCGCACCCCAAACATGCCCAGGCCTTCCAGCGTGGTTTTGGGCAGAATAAGCTGCTGAATGGTGAGTCCGTAGTTGTTACCGTCGCTGCGAAGGCCGGCGGCGGTGCGGTATTTTTGTGCGGCCGTGGGCTGGGTGGCCAGCAGCAGGCATGGTACAAGAAGCAGTAGCAGTTTCATAAAGAACAATAGGGTGCGGGGTCGGACCCTACGCAGAAATCGCGCTAAATTTATTCCACCGCATCAACGAACGTGAATTGCTGGCCGTCGAACAGCCCCTTGTCGCTCAGTTTCAGGCTTGGGATAACGAGCAGCGCCATGAACGAGAGCGTCATAAATGGCGCGCCCAGCGGCGAGCCCATTTGCTTGGACAAGGCATCAACAGCGGCATAAGCCTCCGCCACGGCCGTGCCGCTTTGGTCCGACATGAGGCCGGCTACCGGCAGCGGCACCAGAATTTCCTGGCCATCGGCGCCTACGGCGGCCAGGCCGCCTTTGGCCTGAATCACCAGGTTCACGGCGCGGGCCAGGCTTTCGTCGTCGCAGCCCACGGCCGTGATGTTGTGCGAGTCGTGGCCCACGCTGCTGGCCAGCGCGCCGTGCTTCAGCCCAAAGCCCTGAATGAAGGCCACGGCCGGCGTTACGTGCGGCTGGTAGCGGTTGATGACGGCCAGCTTGAGTACGTCGGCAGCCACATCGGGCACCACGAGGCCCTTCTCGATGGTGGCCGGCAAATCGACGCGGGCCGTGATGAGCTGGCCATCGAAGCACTCGATGACGCGGAGCGTGGCCGATTCCTTGGTGGTGGGCAGCTGGAAATCGGCCGCCGTCACGGGCTGGGCGTGGAAGTTATTGACCACGGCAATGGGCGCGGCGGGTAGCAGCGACTGGCCATTTTCGGCCACCAGCTGTCCATCCAGGTAGGTTTGCAGCACTTCGAAATCGCGCAGGTCTTTCACCACGATGAAGTCGGCCGGGTCGCCTTCGCCCAGCAGGCCCACGGGCAGGTGGTAGTGCTTCACGGGGTTGATGCAGGCCACGCGTAGCACATTGAACACGTCGTTGCCGAGGGCCACGGCGCGCTGCACCAGCTGGTTGATGTGGCCCAGCACCAGCGTATCGGGGTGCTTGTCGTCGGAGCAGAACATGAGGTGGTGGTAGTGCTCAGGCATGAGCTCGATGAGGGCATCGAAGTTGCGGGCCGCTGACCCCTCGCGGATGAGGATTTTCATGCCCACGGCCAGCTTGTCGAGCGCCTCGGCGGCGGTGAAGCACTCGTGGTCGGTGCTGATGCCGGCGCTGGCGTAGTGGGCGGCATCATCGCCGCGCAGGCCGGGGGCGTGGCCGTCCACGGGGCGGCCGGCGGCGTGGGCCAGGGCAATTTTGGCCATCACGTCGGCGTCGCGGTGCAGCACGCCGGGCCAGTTCATCATCTCGGCCAGATAGCCGATTTTGGGGTTTTCGAACAGCTTTTTGATGTCGGCCACCGTGATTTCGGCCCCGGCCGTCTCAAACGGCGTGGCTGGCACGCAGCTGGGCGCACCGAAGCAGAATTTAAAGGGCGAGTGCGCCGCGTTTTCGAGCATGAACTCCACCCCAGCCACGCCCAGCACGTTGCCGATTTCGTGCGGGTCGCTCACGGTGGCTACCGTGCCGTGCGCCACGGCCAAGCGGGCAAACTCGGTAGGCACCAGCAGCGAGCTTTCGACGTGCACATGGGCATCGACAAAACCGGGCAGCACGTAGGGCAGGGTAGGGTCGGCCTCAGCCTCGGCAATGGGCGCGATGGCGGCGATGCGGCCGCCTTCAATCTGAATAATGGCGGGCTGGATGGAACGGGCGAAGATGTCGACGACGTTGGCCGTGAGCGAGAAATCTACAGTCATAAGGTGGGGCTGGAGCGAATGGCAAACCGACCTGTTGCCGGTTTTGCGTCGGCAAAGAACCTTATATTTGACAAAAAACCGCTTCCGGTGAAAAAGAATCTTGCCCTTTTGCTGCTCGTGCTGCCGCTGCTGCTGGCCCAGGGCGGCTGTGCCCGCCGCACGGCCCAACAGAAAAAAACCTCCTGGTACAAGCACCACAGCGGTGGTAAATCGGTGCCGTGCCCGTGTGGGCACTAAGAGGCTATCCGAATAGGGCGTCATGCAGAGCGGAGCGAAGCATGACGCCCTATTCGGATAGGCTTTAAGCAACCTTTTACAACTCGCTTGGCTCTACCCATTATGCGAAATACCTTCCTTTCCGGCGGGCTGCTGCTGATTCTTTTACTGTTGAGCTTCATCAGCCCTGCCCAGATACCGTTGCGCAACCCGCGCCCGGCGGCTACTATCGGGCCCACCACACCCTCGGCCACCCGCCCGGCCGACTACCCCCTCGCGTCTGCACCACGCTACGCTGCCAGTGGCTATCCCGGCACCTACCGCCTGCCCGATGGTAGTTGGCATCCGGCCGAAATATTCGGTCCTGACCTGCCCGACCGTGTGCGCCTGCGCCCCGATAACCTGACCGATTATGCAGTATTCTGGCCCGGCGAGGTGAGCGCCTATGTGGTGCGCGGCGACACGTTTGTGACCGTACCGGCCTTCGTACAGCGCAAAGGCCACCGGCTGGTGCCGGCCAGCTTTGCCCAGCGCCAGTACCGCGACGACCGGTACGAGGTGCTGAAGTATCAGGCCTTCACGCCAGAGGACCAGCGCCCGTACCGTCAGCCTGCCCCGTTGAATGGCCCGGCCGTGCCCACGCCCGGGGCCACACCGCCCATCGACTACCTAGCCAGGCAGGATGAGGCCGTTAAGAATTCTTTCTTCGGGATTATAATGGACCTGTTTGTGTATCCGCGCACCAGCCAGACCATCTTGCTGCGCCAGGCCGCCCGGACGTTTGAATTGCCCGCCAAAGCCGGTGCCTACCGCCGCCTGATGCTCGGGCTGCTGGCCGACGACCCCATCCTCTGCGCCCGCCTGCGCGCCGGCGAAATGGATTCACGCTTTGAGGCCCCGCAACTGCTGGCCACTTACGCCGCGAACCGCCGCGAGGCCCTGCTACAGGCCCGCAAATAACCCGGGCGGTGGTTTCTGGTTTACTTTGTTTTATGTCTAAGCCCACGCCAACTCCCCTCGATTCCATAACGGCCGCCGCCGAGCAGGTGCGGCAGCAATTGAAGTTAAAGGCCTTCGATGCCGAAGGCGTGGCCCACCTGGATAATTTTATCCGGGCGCAGCGGGGCATTTTGGGGCCGGCCGAGCGGCCGGGCGTGGTAATGGCGCTGGGCTGCTTCCTGGGGCAGTGCCTGGTAGAGGTCTATCGGGGCGAATGGGGCACCGGCAAGGACCGCACGACCGGCGTGGGGCTGGGCGGTCGATTTTTTTTTAATCCCTTTTATTTAGTCGATGCGCAACTGAATGAGGGAGAAAGCGCCTCCGTAGCGGCCTTTTTTGCCTCCATTCCACAGCGGTTGAAGAGCCCACCTGCTGCTCGTAAGGCTTGGATTTCGTAATCTTGCGGGGCCAATGGCCGCCCGCGTCGTTATGAAACAACTCGTTATCGCCATTGATGGTTACTCCTCCTGTGGCAAAAGCACCACAGCCAAAGCCGTAGCGTCGCTGCTACACTACGCCTACGTCGATACGGGGGCGATGTATCGCGCCGTTACGCTGCACCTGCTGGAGCAGGGCATCAGCTTCGACGACATGGCCCGCATCGAGCAGGTTTTGCGCGAAATCAGCATCACCTTCCGCCGCCACCGCCACACGGGCCGCAACGAGCTGTTCCTAAACGGCGTGAATTGCGAGGACGACATTCGCCAGATGCGGATTTCTAACTCTGTGAGCGAAGTGTCGGTCATCCCGATGGTGCGGCACGCCATGGTGGCCCAGCAGCAGCAAATGGGCCGCAAGCGCGGCGTCGTGATGGACGGCCGCGACATCGGCACTACCGTATTTCCCGATGCGGAAGTGAAAATCTTCATGACTGCCGACGTGGAGCTGCGCGCCCGCCGCCGCCAGGACGAGCTGGCCGCAACAGGCGAACAGGTGCCCCTGGAAGACATCATCGAGAACCTGCGCAAGCGCGACTACCTCGACTCGACCCGCGCCGAAAGCCCGCTGCGCCGCGCCGCCGATGCTGTGCTGCTCGATACCACGCACATCACCATTGCGGAGCAGGTTGATTTTGTGCTCGATAGGGTGTCATCGGCTCTGTTCATGGCGGGCTGGGACTAGGGGAGGCTTAGAGGGAAAGACGGAAAAGGTGGTCATGCAGAGCGCAGCATCTTGCCCGCAATAGTAAATGATATGCTTATCTGCGGGCAAGATGCTGCGCTGCGCTCTGCATGACGGGCCGACTGCTCCCAATGCCATACCCCGCCGCCTTGCCGTACCTTTGTCCCCGGTGAACTCCTCGCCGCCGCAGTGATGTTAAAGGCACAGCATGAAGGTTACGATTGATAAAAATTCCGGCTATTGCTTTGGCGTTGAATTCGCCATTCAGATGGCTGAAGATGAGCTGGCACACGAAAAAACGCTTTATTGCCTCGGCGATATCGTACACAACCGTATGGAAGTGGAGCGCCTGCACCAGCATGGCCTGCGCATCATCGACCGCGAGCAGCTGGCCCAGCTGCACGACTGCAAGGTGCTCATCCGGGCCCACGGCGAGCCGCCCGAAACCTACCAGTTGGCCCTGCAAAACAACCTGGAGCTGATTGACGCCAGCTGCCCGGTGGTGCTCAAGCTGCAAAACCGCGTGAAGCACGCCTTCGACCTGAGCCAGCGCCAGGACGGCCAGATTGTGATATATGGCCAGCCCGGCCACGCCGAAGTGGCCGGCCTCACGGGCCAGACCGGCAACCGCGCTATCATCGTGATGAACGAGGCCGACCTCGACCAGATTGACTTTGCCCGCCCCGTTACCCTCTTCAGCCAGACCACCAAAAGTACGGCCGGCTTCTATAAGATGAAGGCCCTGATGGAAGCCCGCATTCAGGCCGTCGGCGGCACGCTCGATAGCTTCGATGCCAACGACAGCATCTGCCGGCAGGTGAGCAACCGCGAGCCCGCCCTGGCCAAATTTGCGGCCGAATACGACGTGGTGCTTTTCGTGAGCGGCCGCAAAAGCTCCAATGGCAAGGCCCTGTTCTCGGTGGTGAATGTGGTGAACCCGCGCAGCTATTTCATCGAGAACGAAACCGAAATAGACGAGGAATGGCTGGCCGGCGCGCAGTCCGTGGGCATTTGCGGGGCCACCAGCACCCCGCTGTGGCTGATGAAGCAGGTGGCCGAGCGCGTGGAAGGCGTGGGCGAGCCAGCGTAGCTCCCTGAGCGCGCCCGGGCGCTTAACTTCGGTAAAAACCCTTTCCTTTTACCAATGAAAGCATCTTTATTGCGAATTACTATGCTGGGACTGGTCGCTACCGGCCGTGTCTGCTGCGCTCAGCAAGCCCCGCCTGCTATTGCCGTTTCCACTGCCTCGGCCGCGCCAATGGTGACTGCCCCGCTGGTGGCCGACGATTCGCTGGCGGCAGCTGTGGGCACCAGTTACCTCGACAAAACCATTCGGGGCTTTGGCAGGGCCGAAACTCTGGGTCCCGATGGCAAGACGCACTTCGTCTGGATTCCGGTGAACCTGATGGGTTTCAGTAAATACCTGCCCTTTCATCGGCATGAAGAGGACCTGAAACGGTTTGGCCGCGAACCGTTCAGCATTGACGTTGACAAGGTGCAGTCCATTAAAGTCAACGGGCTGTATCAGGAGCACATGGTGTTGAATGGTAAGCGCAAGCACCTCATCGCTACGCGCTTGGTGAATGGTCCGGTTGAGCTCTTCAATTACACTGAAATGTCGCAGCCCCTCTTGGCCCCGGTGGCTGGCGTGGCTGGGGCCACGGTCATGGGCACCGCGGGCTTAAGTGCCCCAGGCTTGAGTGGCTTTCCCGACCGCCAGTGGTTTTTGCGCCGCCCCGGCGAGGAGCTGGTGAAGGTGGGCCGGGGCGATTTCGTGGCCCAGATGACGGCCTATTTTCACGATGACCCTGAGCTGCTATCGGCCCTCAATGCCGGCCAGCTGCACTACCGCGACATGGTGAAAATAGTGCAGGGCTACAACGAATATCGCACCCGACCAGCGGCTAGATAGCGCCCCCCCGCCACCGGCTGGCAGGTAATGCTGCCCTGCACGAGCTGCAGGCGGGCGGAAAGGGGAGAAGCGGGCCTAAAGGGAGTGGGGTGTAATGAAACCCGCACGGCTGCGATAGATACTTTACGCAGCAGCAGCAGCATTTGGTACTGATGCGGGCATCATGGCGCGCGGCCCAACCCTCGCTTTCGACGCTTGGGAAGCCTTTTCCGACCGTTCGGCAACTGCCGCTTGCGGGTGGGAAAGCCAACCGGCTATATTTAATCATCAATTCCAACCAACCTCATCCCCAAGCTCATGGAAACCCTGCAACGCGACCCCTACCTGTGGCAAAAGGCCAAAGTCCGCGCCAAATTCCAATCGCACCTGCTGTCGTTTTTGTTCGTGAACGCGATACTGTGGGTTATCTGGGCCAGCACGAGGCCGACTCACCCATTCCGCCTGCCCCTTTTCACCGCATGAATCGTCCCGTCAAGCGCACCCTCGGCCGCCGCGAGCTGGTTGATTTTCCGGCCTTCGCCCTCGTGGGCGTGGAGGCCAAGGTGGACACCGGCGCGTACACCAGCGCCATTCACTGTACCAATATTCACATTGAAACTCCGGCCGGGCAGCCGCCCGTGCTGGTGGTGAACCTCCTCGACCCCGGCCATGTGGGGGCCGATGGCTGCCCGCTCACCTTCACCGAGTTTGCCCTGCGCGACATTCGCTCCAGTAATGGCGAGGTGCAGGAGCGCTACGTAATTCGGGCGGTGGTGCAGCTCTACGGCAAAGCGTTTGAAGCCGATTTTTCGCTTTCCGACCGCTCCGACATGAAATACCCCGTATTGCTGGGGCGCAGCCTGTTGCGGCAGGGCCGGTTTGTGGTTGACGTAGCCCGGCGCAACCTTTCCTGCAAGTTCCTGGCCCGTGCCACTGCCCGGCGCACCCGCCCCTGACTAGTTTTGTGGCGCGGTACTCCACCCCATTCCATTGCCCCGCTTCTCCACCTCCTTTACAACTCCACGATGAAACTGGCCATTCTCTCGCGTGAGCCCAAATCCTACTCCACCCAGCGGCTGGTGGAGGCTGCCCTTGCGCAGGGCCACGAAGCCGTGGTCATCGACCACCTGCAGTGCAACATTGTGCTGGAAAAGGGGAAGCCCGGCATCCTGTACCAGGGCGTGCTGCTGGAGGGCTTCGATGCCATTATTCCGCGCATTGGGGCCTCGGTCACGTTCTACGGCACGGCCGTAGTGCGGCAGTTTGAGATGATGAAGGTGCGTACGGCCATTGACAGCCAAGCCATTGTGCGCTCGCGCGACAAGCTGCGCTCGATGCAAATCCTGAGCCGCGCCGGCGTGGGCATGCCCAAAACCGCCTTCACCAACTTCTCGGCCGACGTGCCGGCCATGATTGAGCAGGTGGGTGGCGCGCCGGTCATCATCAAGCTCCTCGAAGGCACCCAGGGCCTGGGCGTGGTGCTGGCCGAGTCGGCCAAAGCCGCGCAGTCGGTAATTGAGGCGTTTCACAACCTCAAGGCCCGCATCATCGTGCAGGAGTTTATTGCGGAAAGCAAGGGGGCCGACCTGCGCGCCTTCGTGGTGGATGGCGAAGTGGTGGGAGCCATGAAGCGCCAGGGCAAGGAGGGTGAGTTCCGCTCGAACCTGCACCGTGGTGGCTCGGGTATCCTTGTCAAGCTCACCCGCGCCGAAAAAGCCGCCGCCCTGCTGGCTACCAAAGCCCTCGGCCTGGGCATTGCCGGCGTCGATATGCTGCAAAGCAAGCGCGGCCCGCTGGTACTCGAAGTGAACTCTTCGCCGGGCCTGGAGGGCATTGAAAAAGCCACCGGGCAGGATATCGCCGGCCGCATCATCGAATACACGGCCGACCTCGCCGCCAGAAAAAGAGAGAAGCCCAAACCCAAAAAAGACTCCGTTCGGGCCGTAGATGCGCAGTCGGACGTGCCGGCGGGCAAGTAGGAGCGGGGAGGTTTTATTGCTCTCCTTACCAAGGAGGGGACAATTTCGCGTAGCGAAAATTGGGATGGTGCCACCAGAGGGTGGCCGTTGAACAACTCGCGGCTGGCGGGCGCTGCCTCGGAAATGGGGCGTTCTGGCATCGTTCTGGCTTTGCGGCCAACCCGTTCAACGCCCACCCTCCCGTGGCACCATCCCCGTTTGCGCTGAAGCGCGAACATCCCCTCCTTGGTAAGGAGGGGCGTTTATCGTTCAACCAAGCCTATGCCTGCTACCTCCGCTGCCATTCACCTCAACGGTCTCACCATTCAGCCCGGCGAGCGGGTGCTCACGCGGCTGGTTATTTCGAAGCTGCCCTCGGGCACGGTGATTGACGTGCCGGTGCATGTGCTGCGCGCCCAGGAACCCGGCCCCACGCTGCTGCTCATGGGCGGCATGCACGGCGATGAGGTGAACGGCATTGAGACCATCCGGCGGCTGGTGCGGCGCGAGCTGCTGGCGCCGCTGCGGGGTACGGTCATCGCCATTCCCATTCTCAATATTTACGGCTTTCTTAATTTCAGCCGCGACGTACCCGATGGCAAGGACGTGAACCGCTCGTTTCCCGGGTTTCCGCGGGGGTCGCTGGCCGGGCGGGTGGCCCACCGCTTCATGCGCGAAATCATGCCGCTGATTGACTACGGCATCGATTTTCACACGGGCGGGGCGGCGCGGTCCAACTTCCCGCAGGTGCGCGCCCTGCTGGGTATCGACCCCGAGGTGGATGCCATGGCGGCCGCGTTTGGCGCGCCCTTCACGCTGCATGCGGGGCTGCGGGGCGGGTCATTGCGCGAGGCGGCGCAGGAGCTGGGCAAGCGCATTATCGTGTACGAAACCGGCGAGAGCCTGCGGCTCGATGAGCCCGGCATTGAGGAGGCCGTGGCGGGCACGCTGCGGGTGCTGCACCACCTGGGTATGGGGCCAGAAGCGCCTGCGCCAGCCCGGCCGGGCATTATTTGCCGGCGGCATACGTGGCTGCGGGCCCGGTTTGCGGGCCTATTCCGGGCGCACGTCGAGAACGGGCAGTTTATTGAGAAGGGCCAGATTTATGGCTCCGTGGCCGACCCCTATGGTGCGCAGTCGGTGCGGCTGGAGTCGCCCCTGAGCGGCTACGTGATTGGCCTGAACTACATGCCCGTGGTGAACCAGGGCGATGCCCTGCTGCACCTGGCCGTACCGGCGTAGTGGGGCGGGTGCTGGCCGCAGTTTAGCGCGCAGCGCGTAACTGCAGGCCGATGGTAAGGTGAGTCTGTGACTCACGGCCGCAGAATGGCCATTGTAATTGGGCATTGATGATGGCCGTTGGATTGCCTCTTCGCGGCAGCGAGTTGCAAACTCGCATTACGAAGAGGCCAGTAGTTACGCGCTGCGCACCAAACTGCGGCCAGCATACGGGTGATGCTGCGCGGCGCGCGGCATCACGTTCTGCCTTGCTCTCCACCTTCTCGCGGTCTACCCTTACTTTTGTTCATTCCTCATCATTCGTTTTCAATGAAAAACCCTCTTCAGCTTACCATTAACATTATGCTGGCGCTGGCCGTGGCCGGTTTGTACTTCCTGCATTTCAACCACACGCCCGTTGCACCCGCTCTCGCTACCGACAGCAGCATGGCCGTGATGGCCACCCCCGAGCCCGCCGCCGATACCGCCACCGCCACTTCGCCCGCCGATGCTGCCGCGCCCGCCGTGGCCGCCGCCCCCGTGCAGGACAACACCGGCGATTTCTCGGGCAAGCTGGCCTACGTGGAGTCGGGCAAAATGCTGGACGGCTACCAGGGCATGAAGGATGCGCGCAAAGCCTTCGAGGGCAAGGCCCGTGGCTGGGAAAAGCAGAACCAGACCATGCTGGCCGGCTTCAAAGCCAACGTGGAAGCCTACCAGAAGCAGGCGGCCAGCCTCACCGCCGAGCAGCGCGCCGCTACCGAGCAGAAGCTGCAGGAGCAGCAGCAGCAGGTGGGTCAGCAGCAGCAGATGCTGCAGCAGCAGGCGCAGCAGGAAGAAGCCAAGCTCACCCAAACCGTGCTCGAAAGCGTGAATAAGAAGGTGGAAGCCTACGGCAAAGCCCACGGCTACAAGCTGATTCTCATTGCCGCGCCCAGCGGCACCATCGCCTACGGCGAGAAAAACCTCGACATCACCACGCCCGTGCTGGCTTACCTAAATGCCGGCTATCGGAAAAAGTAAGAGCGCAGTCCTTTGGAATATGAAGACCGTCATGCCGAGCGTATTCGAGGCATGACGGTCTTTTTTGCTCCTGATTTTTTGTAAATACCCGCAGTACCAAAGCAGCTCCTGGCATTGCCGGGAAGTGCACTTCCATTCACGCGCAACAAAATAATCGGTTCATCATCAGCGGTTACGTGCGCCCCGGCTACGGCCTGTTCGGTGGCGCGGTCGATGCGACCTACCGCATCCAACTGCCCTAGCCAACGCATTAAACCTTGTGGCGGCATTTGCGTCTAAAATCCAGTTGTCGTCCTTCCATCATTAATCAGCGCGCTTCGGTGCGAATTCTTATGCGGACTAAATCAGTAGTTTTTGCTTTGGGCCTGTTCCTGCTGCTGCTTGGTAGCCAGGTGGCCAGTGCCCAGGTTTCGGTGCGTATCGGGGGCGGCTATTATGGCCCGCCCCGGGCTTATTATGGTCCCCGGTACTATCCGCCCCGCCCACCCGTAGTATATGCGCCGGCTCCGGTTATCATCGCCCCCGCGCCTTATTACGCGCCGCGCCCGGTGTACTATGCTCCCCGGCCGGTGTACTACGCGCCGCGCCCGAACTATGGCTACCGGGGCCGGGGCCGTCGCTGGTAAGCGGCATTTTGGTCATAAAATCAATTCCTGAAAAGCCCGGCTGCGGAAACGCGGCCGGGCTTTTTGTTTGTCCTTATCCAAACCTGGAGCCGTTGCCCCGTTAAACTGCGCCGAGCGCTGAAAAAGTCGGGGTTCAGCAATTATGCTTAATCTTACAGCCCGAACTGATGTCATCCCGTTACCCATGAAATCCTCGATTCTGACCCTGAGCGCGGCCCTGCTGCTGGCCGGCTGCAACCAGACGGCCCCCGTCACTTCCGCGCCCATGGTCCCGCCCCCCGAAGCCGCCGCCACGCCTGCCGCCGCCGGCAAAGCCGACTCCATCACGGCGGTTGCCGCTGCTCCCGCCGCCGATGGCACGGCCGCCGCGCCCGAAACCGTCATACCCGCCCTCAAGGAAGTTGAAACGCTGAAAGCGTCGTTCCGCTTTCAGCCCGCCCCCGATGCCGACGACCCCGCCCACCCGCGCACCAGCGCCCACCTCGTGGTGCAGGGCAGCGCGCCCATGGATATCGACCTGGGCAAATTTGTGGGCAAGCCCGATGTAGTGGACGCCGCCAAGGCCAAAGCCGCCAACTTCCCGCCCGGCATGCTCATGGGTTTCCGCAGCTACTCGGCGGCCACCGGCACCAGCTCCGATTTGGCCGTGCTGCACGTTGATGGCCGCCGCCTGCGCGTGGTGCAGCGCCGCGTGGAGGAAACTGCCCCCGAAGGCGGCAAATTTGAAACTTCCCGCGAAGTACCGCTGCCGGCCAACACCAAAGTAGTAGCTGCCGCCATGACGAAAAAATAACTGAAAATGCGTAGGTTAGGGCATGGAAACGTCCTCTCTCCTCGGCCCGATGAAGGGCGCTACGCACCGCGAAGTCGGCGGTGTGCACATTGATGTAGTGCCCACCGGCAATGCCCGCGTCAAGCGCATTGTGTACCCGGTGGGCTTCCGGTGGTCAAAAAACCTGAAGGACATCGTGGGCACACCGCTGTGCATGCATGCGCACGTTGGCTTTTTGGCCAGCGGCCAGATAAATATTCAGTATGCCGACGGCGCGATGGAAGTGTTTGTGGCCCCGCAGGCGGTGGCCATTGCGCCGGGCCACGACGGCTGGGTGGTGGGCGACGAGCCGGCCATTCTGATTGAGTTCGACTTCGAAGGCGAAACCGTGGAGCGCATGGGCCTGGCCAGCCGGCACTAGCGGCCCCGCCGCAGTGGGAAGGCGCAAAGAGCAGCCGGCGTAGCTTTGACGGGCGTTTGCACCCACCCTTTATTGCCCCGCCCACATGCCCACCGGCACCATTTTGCTCATCGACGACGAAGCCATGCTGCGCCAGGCCGTGGCCCGCACCCTGGAGCTGGAAGGCTATACCGTGCGCCAGGCCCCCGATGCCATGCGCGGCCTCGAAGCCCTGCGAGAGCTGGCCAATGAGGTACTGGTAGTGCTCAGCGACGTGAAGCTGCCCGACGGCCGCGGCCTCGACCTGCTGCCCCGCTACAAGGCCCTCGCCCCGCTGGCCGAAGTGGTGCTGATGACGGCCTACGGCACCATTCCCGACGGCGTGCGGGCCATGAAGGAAGGCGCGTTCGACTACCTCACCAAGGGCGATTCCGACGACCAGCTCCTCGTGGTAGTCGACCGCGCCGCCGAAAAAGCGCGTCTCCAGCGCCGCGTGGCCGATTTGGAGAAGCAGGTCGGCACTCAGTATAGTTTCGAGTCGATGATTGGGCACTCGGCCGCGCTGGAGCAGGCCAAGCGCCTGGCCCAGCGTGCCGCGCCCACCGACAGCACCGTGCTGCTGGAAGGCCCCACCGGCGCGGGCAAGGAGCTGTTTGCCCAAGCCCTGCACCAGGCCAGCCCGCGCCGCAACAAGCCGTTTGTGGCCGTGAACTGCTCGGCCTTTCCGCGCGATTTGCTCGAATCGGAGCTTTTTGGCTACAAGAAAGGGGCCTTTACGGGGGCGCTGGCCGATAAAAAGGGTTTGCTGGAAGAAGCCAGCGGCGGCACTATTTTTCTGGATGAGATAGGGGAGCTGGAGCTGAATGTGCAGGCCAAGTTTCTGCGGGTGCTGGAAACGCGGCAGTTTACCAAGCTGGGCGACACCCGGCCCACCAGCGTGGACGTGCGCATTGTGGCTGCCACCAACCGCAACCTGCGCGCCGAAGCTGAAGCCGGCCACTTCCGCCCCGACCTCTACTACCGCCTGGCCGTGTTCACGGTGCCTGTGCCCGGCCTGAATGAGCGGCGTGACGACGTGCCCGAGCTGGCCAACTACTTCCTGCAGTTTTTCGCCGCCAAGCTGCGTCGCCGCCTGCGCGGCCTCGAGCCGGAGGTGCTGGCCCAGCTGCGTGCCCACGACTGGCGCGGCAATGTGCGCGAGCTGAAAAACGTGCTCGAACGCGCTGCCATCCTCGCCGATGGCGACACCCTGACCGTGGACGACCTGCCGCCCGAGTTTCACCACTTGCCGCCCGCCCCCGGCCTCGACGAGGCCACCGACCGCACCCTGCGCACCCAGGAAAAACGCCAGATTCGGCAGGTGCTGCTCGACACCGGTGGCAACAAGATGGAAGCCGCCCGCCAACTCGGCATCGGCACCAAAACGCTGTACCGCAAGATTCAGGAGTACGGGTTGTAGGCAAGGATATGGAGACAGTCATGCTGAGCCCTGCCCGCAGCATGACTGTTCTGGGTTTTACTGCTGTTGGCGCGCTCGGAATTTTGCGCCCTTTGCACATACTTTTTGCCGGCAGTCCAACGTTGTGAAAGGCACCGCAGGACTGGTTATATTGGGCCGGTTAAGTTCCTGTAAATCTTTCCACAACCAACTTCCCACTCGTATGCAAAAGTACCTACTCGCCTTGCTGCTGGCCCTGCCGTGCCTGGCCCAGGCCCAAACGCCGTTTGCTTATACCGTCAAAGGCAAGCTCGGCAACCTGAGTGCCCCGGCCAAGCTTTACCTGGTGCGCGGCATGAGCATTGCCGACTCGGCGACGCTGAAAAATGGCGTTTTTGAGTTGAAAGGTACCGCCGATGCACCCACCACGGCCGACCTGGTATTTCGACGCGAAGGGCGGTTGGTCAGTCTGTTTGGGCCAATGGGTGACCGCACGCGCATATTCCTGGAGCCCGGCACCGTAACCGTGACCAGCCCCGACTCGCTGGCCCACGCTACCATTACAGGTGGGCCGGCTATGGCCGATTATCTGCGCCTGGATGCTTCTATGAAACCGATTATCGCCCGTATGCAAGTTGTTGGAGCCGAGGCGCAGAAGGCAACCGAGTCTCAGCGTCAGGCTCCGGAATTTCGAGAGCGGATGCAGGCGCAATTTGATGGCTTCAACAAGGAAATCGTGCAGATAAATTACGTCTTCATCAAGGCCAACCCCGGTTCTTGGGCCAGCTTGGATGCGCTGCTGGGAATGCGTATGCTGGACGTGCCGCAGTATGCAACCGTGGGCCCGGTGTACGCCGCGCTGACTCCGGAACTGAAAAACACTCCCCAGGGCCGCGAATATGGGGCAATGGTGCAGAGCCTGAAGGAAACCGCAATTGGCCAGCCCGCGCCCATCTTCAGCCAGACCACATCCGATGGCAAAACGGTGAGCCTGGCCGACTACCGCGGCAAGTATGTGCTGGTCGATTTCTGGGCCAGTTGGTGCAAGCCCTGCCGCGCCGAAAACCCCGCCGTAACGAAGGTCTACAACGAGTACAAAGGTCGTAACTTCGACATCCTGGGCGTATCGCTAGATGATGAAAATGGACGGGCCAAATGGCTGAAAGCTATTCGGGATGACCAGCTTGCTTGGACACAGGTATCGGACCTGAAGGGCTGGCAGAATGCAGCTGCCCAGCGCTACGGCGTGCGGGCTATTCCGCAGAACTTTCTGGTGGGCCCCGACGGCAAAATCGTGGCCGTAAACCTGCACGGCGCTGAACTAAGCGCTACCCTGGCAAAATTGATAAAGTAGCACCACCTGCGGCAGATACTTAGGCCGCTGCTGAAATGTAGAAACCGGGTTATTCTGACCGCCGCACCGGGTCAGAATGACCCGGTTTTTGGCGTTTGAGAAAATCAATAAATTGCATTGATGGAAGTTTGTTATCTGTATTTCAGATTGTTGCATCAGAATAATCAGCTATAAGGAAATTCGGACCCGGTTTGGTAAAGACTCGGACAGCCCCATCAATCACACCCAGTATAGCTCGCCTTTTCTTCATCGCGATTCTGTACGTCGCCGGCTTCGGCGGCTGCTGGCGCTGTTGCGGCGGAAGCAGCGAGTTTATGGGCCAGGTGGGGTGATGGTACCCTGTATCGGGGGTGGTTGGTGGCACGCGCCGCAGACGCGCGCCACCAACCACCATTTAGCTCCTCAATCATGAAAACCCAGCTCAATTCCGCCTTCCGCCTTCCCATCGCTCTGCTGGTACTGTGCTGCATCCTATGCCCGGCCTTTGTAGCGGCCGTGGCGCAGGCTGCGCCCGGCGCCGGCGTCCAAATCAGCCGCAATAGCCCCGTGGCGGGCTTTGCCAACGGGGGCCAGAAGTTTGATGCGCCCGGGTATTTCAACTCGCGGCCCTCGGCAGCCGACTACCAGGTCGATGCCTCCAGCGGCTCTAATAAAGGCTCTTCGAATCCGGCATGCCTGAAAACGGTGCACAGTCGCCTCACCGCTTTCGCGCAGCAGCGCCCCACGGCGCTCACCGGCCAGGTACCTGCCGCGCTGCTCACAACCAGCGGCGCGGGGCGCGGCCCGCACCTCTTGCCAGCCGGGGCGCTGGTGCAGGTGGCGCGGGTGGCGCGGGTACGCGGGCTGCCCGAGGCCCAGGTGAGGGCGCTGGTGGCGCGCCACGTCGAAAAACCGCTGCTGGCGTTCTTCGGTCCGGCCAAAGTGAACGTATGGCAACTAAATCTGGCGCTGGACTCGCTGGCCGCCCGGTAATTTATTTCTTGTAAAATTTGTTGATGAAGCTTTCTATCTCTCTGTTGCTGGCTGCGCTACCGCTGGCTGCCACCGCCCAAACTACTCCCGAAACGACACCGCCGCCTGCTGTCGCCACTGCCACACCCTCGCCGCTCAGCTACTATGGCTTCGTGGATGGCTACTACGGCTATGATTTTGACTATGCCAATGGCAATAGCCGGCCCTCCTTTATTTTCTCGCACAACCGCCAGAACGAGTTCACGGTGAACCAGGCGTTGGTTGGGGTTCGCTACAACGATGGCACGGTGCGCGGCACGGTGGGCCTGCACACGGGTTCGTATCCGGCGGCCAACTACTCGAAGGAAGACCTGGTGTTCCAGCATATCTACGAGGCGTACGCGGGTTTCCGGCCGTTTGCCAAGGCGTGGCTGGACTTCGGAATTTTCAACTCACACCTGGGTTTCGAATCGGCCCTGTCGAAGGACAATTGGACGCTCACCCGCTCGCTGAACGCCGAAAACTCGCCTTATTTCGAAACCGGTGCCCGCTTCACCTACGAAGTCGGCCCCAAGCTCACCCTCACCGGGCTGGTGCTGAACGGCTGGCAGAACATCCGCGAAACCAACCAGGCCAAGGCCCTCGGCACCCAGCTGCAGTGGAAGCCGTCGGACAAGGTGCTCATCAACAGCAGCACGTTCTACGGCAACGAGCAGCCCACCGGCCTGGGCATCCGCCGCCGCTATTTCCACGATTTTTACATCACCTACGCCGCCACCGAGCGCGTGAACCTGGCGCTGGTGTTCGACGTGGGCAAGCAGCAGAGCGCCAGCCAGGAGAAGTACGATACCTGGCACACAGCCTCGGCTTTCGTGAAGTATAAGCTGGCCGAAAAGTTTTCCACCACGCTGCGCGGCGAGTACTACTACGCCGAGCGCGGCGTCATCATCAACAGCATTTCGCCCACCGCTTTCGATGCCGATTTCCGGGTGGTCGGCGGCTCGCTCAACCTCGACTACGCGCCCGCCAGCAACGTGCTATGCCGCGTCGAAGGCCGATATTTGAACGGGGCGAGCGGCGTATTTTCTCGCGTGGATAACCCCGATAACCGCAGCTATGGCAACGTGACGACGAGCATCGCGCTGTCGTTTTAAGCGGTGATAGGCCAACGGCCAGCCACTCGAACGTGGATGCCATGACGGGATTGGACAGGATTGCCGGTGGCGGCTTATCAGGGCTGCCTCAAACAGCTTTCTGGGGGGCTGATTGGCTATTGAAAGTGCTGCTGGAGCACGGCATCGAGCTTTTCCAGGGTGAGGGGCTTGGTGATGTGGCCGGCGGCGGGCAGAGCTTCAAGGCAGGTGAGGTCGCGCAGGTCCATGGAAGTGGTGAGGACCACCACGGTGGTGTCGCGCCGCTGGGGCAGCGGCAATTGCTGGTAGGCCTGCAAAAACTCAATGCCATTCATAACGGGCATCTGAATATCGAGCAGAATAAGGGCCGGGTAGCTGGGCTGGGACGCGGTGCTGGCCTGCTGGATTACAGCCAGGGCTTCCCGCCCGTTTTCGGCCACTAAAATGTGTTCCGTCACAGCCAGCCGCTTGAGCAGCCGTTCATTCAGAAAATTATTGGTCGGGTCGTCATCGACCAACAGCACACTGCTTAGCTTAGGCATAGCCACCCCTACGTAGCGGCCGGGGGTTAGGTTCAGGCGCGGTCGGGCAGCACTACGGTGAAGGTGGAGCCTACGCCCGGCTCGCTCTGCACCCGGATGCTGCCACCCGCGTTTTCTACCATGCGCTTGACCATGTACAGGCCCACGCCGGTGCCCTCGACGTGGGTGTGCAGGCGCCGGAACATCACAAACAGCTTGGTCTGCTCGGCTTCGGTCAGGCCCAGGCCGTTGTCGTGCACTTCCAGCTGCACCTGGCCCTGGCGGCGCGTGGCGCACAGCAGCACCTGCGGGGCCCGGCCCGGCACCTGGTACTTAATGGCGTTGCTGAGCAGGTTATACAGGATGCTGCGCAGGTTTTTGGGCGAAAAGCGCACGGTGGGGCAGTCGGCCACATCCAGGTTGAGGTGGCCGCCGGCGGCGGCCAGGGCCGGTTCCAGGTCGAGGCGCACGGTTTCGGCCAGGGCGGCCAGGTCCACGGCTTCGGCGGGCTCGGCGTGGGCCTGCTGCAGCTTGCTCACATCGGTGAGGTGGCCGAGGGTGCGCTGAAAACGGGTGACCGAGCCACTCATCATGTCCAGCAGGTGGGTCACGTCGGGGGCGTGGCGCACGGTGGCGGGCAGCTGCTCGGCCAGGGCCAGCAGCAGGCCTTCGATGTTGGCAATGGGGGCTTTGAGGTCGTGCGAGGCGGTGTAAACGAACGTGTCCAGGTCCACGTTGGTGTGGTTGAGCCGGTCGTTGGTGTCGCGCAGCTCCTCGTTGGCGGCCAGCATTTCTTCGTTGATGGCGGCCAGCTCCTCATTCAGCTCCTGCACGTGCTGGCGGGCGTCCACCTGCTCAGTAATGTCGGTGACGAGGGCATAAAAGCCCCGTACTTCGCCGTGGTGCACATCGGGAATGTAGTCGGTGCGGGTGTGCCGCACAAAGCCCTCGCGGTGGGGCATGCGGGCCTCGAACTCCAGGTGCTCGCCGGCCAGCGCCCGCGCAATGTAGTCCTGCACGGGGGCGTAGGCCGCGGGGCCGATTATCTCCAGCACCGACTTGCCCATCATGGTTTCGGGGTCGCGGCCGAACCAGCGGCGATACGACTGATTCACGAACTGATAAAGCTCGTCGCGGTCAACATAGGAGATGAGCACGGGTAGGGCATCGGTGAGCAGGCGCGGGCGCTGGGTGGCGGCTTCGGTGGTCTGGCGGGCCAGCACCTGTTCGGTTACCTCGGTGGCGATGCAGGTAATGCCGGTGGGCTGACCCTGCTCGTTGTGCAGCGGCTGGTACACAAAATTGAAGTATCCCACCTCGTCGGCTTTGTGGTGGGCCAGGCGAATGGGCTGCTCCTGCGCCACAAAGGCTACGCCCGTGCGGCGCACCTCATCGAGTAGGACCCGCAGGCCCTGTGCCTGCATTTCCGGCACCGCCTCAAAAAATGGTAGGCCCACCAGCTGGCTCTGTGCTCGGCCCAGCATGCGGGCCATGGGTGGGTTCACGATTTCCAGCACATAGTCGGGCCCGTGAAACACGCAGATGGCAACCGGTGCCTGCTCGAACACGCGCTGGAACCGAATGCGCTGGCGCTCGGTCTCGTCCCGGGCCGTCTGGCTTTCTTGGGTGCGGGCCACCACGCGGCTTTCCAGCTCCTGGTTGAGGCTGCAAAGGGCCTGCTCCGAGTGGGCCAGGGCCGTATTGGTCGCTATAAACTCGTCGTTGCTGGCCCGCAGCTCCTCGTTGGTAGTGGCCATTTCCTCGTTGATGGCCGCCAGCTCTTCGTTCAGGTTCTGCACTTCCTGGCGGGCCAGCACCTGCGGCGTCACGTCGTAGGCAAACACAAAAATGCCGGTGATGGCCCCCCGCTGGTCGTGCCGGGCCTGGTAGATGAAGTTGTAGTAGCATTTTTCCAGCTCCCGGCGGCCTTCGTTGTCGTGGTCGAGCTGCACCAGCATCTCCGAGGCCCGGAAGGTTTCGCCGGTCTGGTACACACTATCCAGCAGGTCGAAAATGGGCTGGTCCTCCAGCTCGGGCATGGCCACGGCAACGGACAGCCCTACGAGGGGCCGGTTGCCCACCAGCGCCTGGTAGGCCGGGTTCACGAACTGAAAGGTGTGCTGCGGCCCGTCGAACACGCAAATCATGGCCGGGGCGTCGTGCAGCATCTGCTCCAGCTGCTGGCGCTGCTGCTCGGTTTCGGCGCGGGCCTCCAGCTCGCGGGCCTGGCTGATGCGTAGCTCTTCTACGATGGCCGAGCGGGTCTGGTCGTTGGTGTCGGTGAAGTTCACCACCAATACCTCGCCCTGGCGCTGGGCCACCAGCAGGTAGTAGCCATTGAGGCCGTCGTGCTGGTAGTTGTTCTGGCGGCGCGCCTCCTGGCCGCTCAAAAATGCGTCGCGGTAGAAGCCGAATACACCTGCCGCCACCGCCGTCGGAAACAGCGTGAGGAAGGACTCGGTGGGGTGCTCGGGCAGGCTCAGCATTTGCCGGGCGGCGGGGTTGAGGTACGCCCAGGCCAGGTCCACAATGGTGGTGCCGGCGGCATCATACAAGGGGCGCAGCAGCATAATGCCGTTTTGGGAAGTGCTGAGCACCACTTGCAACAGGTCCTGCGAAGAGAGAAGGTCGGCCGGTAGTGGAGGGCGGGAAGAATCAGGCATGAAAACCATACGTAGCTAATTGCCCGAACAAGGTACTGCGATTGGGGCCGAATGGCCCGCCCGGCTCCATTTTACCAGTGCGAGGCGGTTGCGGCCGGGGAGTGGGCGACCGTGATGCTCCGCTGGTGCGCCCGCGCCGCCGAAGCCGTTTTGCCGCTTCGTTCATTCCGGCGGTGGTCTAAAGTCGGGCGGTACGACGACTTTTTGGTCGTCGTACCACTAAACGCTTTCCGGCCGCTGCCATGTGCAATACCAATTAGTGATACGACGAAGCCCGCTGGCCAATTCATCGCACCACCCGGCTTCTGACCACTGCCCTCTATCCGGGGGCGGCTGGTAGTCAACGGTAGCTGAATAGCAATATCCCGGCCGCCAGGGCATTGCCAATGGCCAGCAAACC
Organism: Hymenobacter siberiensis; assembly: GCF_018967845.1. Taxonomy (GTDB): domain Bacteria; phylum Bacteroidota; class Bacteroidia; order Cytophagales; family Hymenobacteraceae; genus Hymenobacter; species Hymenobacter siberiensis. Next base: position 4,482,404 of record NZ_JAHLZZ010000001.1, on the reverse strand, counting down.
GGTCAACGCAAATAAGTTGGCCAGGAGCAGGAAAAGAAACAGGCCAACTACGATGCGCAGGTAAAAGGTCATGTGCTGGCCCGTCCGGTAGAGCAAGGCGCGTAGCAGCAGGGTTACGCTCAGCAGCAAAGCGGCCGCTGTTAGGCCGGCGCGGAACCCGTTTGCCGTCAGCAGCCACGCGAGCTCGGGGAGCAGCAGCACGCCGTACAACAGCACCTGTCGGCCATAGGCTCGTCCCCGGCCGTACGGCAGGTTGTGCACGAAGGGAAGGTAAAACAATTCGAATACACCGGCTTGAAAGACCAGGATGACGTGCCCGAACGCACAGCACAGCGCTATCATACCCGCGAGCCGAACATCGGCGCGGGCGTCTGAAAAAGCTAGAAGCAGCAACGCAATACTCGCTGCTGATGCCAGCTTGGTCAGCAGATAAGTTATCCGCTTGGTGGCGATGATTTCGTACAAGAACAGGCTGAATAACGGTTTGGGCTAGTGGTGCGCCTACGTCAGGCCCGCTCGTTTGTCCGGCTTCCCCACCGTGCTGCTGAGCAGGCGCGTGTAGTAGTACAGTAGTACGCGCCGGCCAGGGCGAGCAGCAGCAGTTACGCGGGCAGAAGCGCGGGTACCTGCCAGTGGTGAAAAAAGAACCCGATAACCATGGCGTAGAGGTACAAAACCACCACCGGCAACAGGATAACTCCCTGTACTACGGCCCACGACATGACCTGTTCTCGCCCCGGCAAGGCGTTGCTGCTGTAGGCCATAAATTGCACATCGGGGCTTTTCAAGCGGCCCGCCACGTAATGCCAGCTCTTGAGACTGTAGAGAAAGCCGCCGCCGAGCAGCGCGGCCACGCCAATGGGCTCGCTCACCGAGAGGATGACCAGCCGAAAGCCGTTCGCAAGAATCTGCGCCTCCGTGAGGTGGTTCTGATTGGGCACCTGGGTCCAGAAAAAGTTAACGAACACCCCCAGGAACAGCACAATCAGCCAGCCCGTATGCTCCCGATAAAAGCCACGGGCCACGACGTTGAGCAAGACGCGCGTCAGGGGCCTGTTCATCTGGCGTGACGCAGGGTGGTGTGTTCGATGAGCAGCTGCTGCATGGCTGGCAGCGCCCCCGCCGCAAAGGCTTGGTGGTAGGAGAGCAGGAAGCTGGTGCCCTGCTGGGCGTGCTAGTGGGCCATCCACGCGCACAGCACCGGAATAGCCGCCGCGTCCAGGGTGGTCAGCGGCTCGTCGAGCACGATGCAGGTGGGCTGGCCAAGAAAAGCGAGTACCAGCGACAGCTTCTTGAGCATGCCACTCGAATAGGAGCCGACCGGTTCGTGCACGTAGGCCGTCATGTGCAGGCCTTCCAGGTAGAAGTCCTCCTGGTGGGGTGGGCCGTTCTTGGCCGTTCGGAACAGGTCAATCAGCTTGCGGCCGGTCAGGAATTCGGGAAATACGGGCTCGGCTTCGGCAAAATTGACGAGGCGGCGGTAGGCCACCGCTTGTTTTTTAACGCTCAATTTCCCCGCCAGCAAAATATCGCCCTCAAACGGCGTGATGCCGGCAATGGCGCTGAGCAGGGTACTCTTGCCCGAGCCATTGGCCCCCTGAACCCAGGAGGTGCCGGAGGCGAAGGCAAACGAATTGATGCGCAGTACCGCCCGCCCGCGGTAGGACTTGCTAAAATTCGTGAGTTGCAGCATGCATCAGCGGAAAAAAAAGATAACGGCCGCAAGGCCGCCAGCTACGCCCGCCGCAAACCAGCAGCCAGCCAGCCAGCAGCCAGCCAGCCAGCAGCCAGCCAGCAGCCAGCCAGCCAGCTGGCAAGCTCCGGGACCAGCCTTCTGCCCAACGCCAATCATCGTCGATTATTGGCGCGATAGAGGCGCTTCGGCGGCGCACACGCTGGCTAAGCCTGACGTGGTTTTGGCTTACCGCTCCGCACTACCCCATCTTGGTGCCGCAGCCGGGGCAGAATTTCTGTGCCGGTTTCAGCGCCTCGCCGCAGCTGGTGCAGTGGCGGGGCTGGGTTTGGGCGGTGGCCGGAGTGCCGCAACTGGGGCAGAACTTCTGGCCGGGGGCCAGCTTGGTCTGGCAGCTCTGGCAGCTCTGGCAGCTCTGGCATTGCAGCAGCGGGTCGCGGTTTAGGAAATCGAGGTTTTTGGTGTAATCCTGCTTGCGCGTTTTGGTCCGAATTTGCTCGCTCGTGGCTTGGGCCTGCTGGGCGCGAAGCTCCTCCTGCTCGTCGGGGGCGCAGCTTTCGCAGAGGCCGGCGCTGTGGTTCCAGCAGGCATCGGGGCACACCCAGTGGCCGCAGCGGGTGCACTGCTTGAACTGCTGCGCGCCCTCGGCCACGGCGGTTTGCAGGGCGTCGTCGTGCGCCTTGCCGCCCACGGCCCGCTGAATGTGGTAGGCCGCGTTTTCGGCCCTGCCCAGCCCGCCAAACAGGCTGCTGGCCGCCTGCAGCAAGCTGCCCGCAATGCCAATGGCGTTGGGCTGAAACCGCTACATGTAGCCGTTGCGGCACTTATCGCAATGAAACTTGAACTGGAAGCCCTTATCGGTGGAAAGGTCGTCGTAGTTGGCAACGAATTGTATCAGGGAGCTCATGGGGCGATGGAGAGAAGTGACGGGTAAAAGTAGCGTCAAATACCAATATGATGATACTGAAGGCCCCTTAGAGCGTGAGGACAATAAAAGATTTATTTATTTACCTAAGCCAATCTAGCGTAGCACCAATATACCAAAAGGCGAGGAAGGAAACGGCGGTTTTTTCGTAGCGGGTGGCCAGGCGGCGGTATTGCTTGAGGCGGCCAAAAAAGCGCTCGACTTTATTGCGGTCGCGGTAGGTTTCTTCGTCCATTGCCAAGGGTTCTACCCGGTTGGGATGGCTGGGAATGACGGCTTCGATGCCCCTTTCGGTGCAATAGGCGCGGGTTGCGTCGCTGTCGTAAGCCGTGTCGGCCAGCACTTTGCCCGGCTGCAGGTCCGCCAGCAAGGGCAGCGCCTGCGGGCTGTCGCCCGCCTGGCCTTCGGTCGCAATCAGCCGCACGGCGTTGCCCAGCGACTCAACGCAGGCGTGAATTTTGGTGCCGATGCCCCCGCGGCTGCGTCCGAGGCACTCGGTGGCGGCGTTACTTTTTTTTGGCCCGCTGAATGCTGGTGCGCCCGCACGACGGTCGAATCGAGCATGACCCAGTCCAGTTCGGGGGCTTGCAGGGCCTGGAAGGCCCGCTCCCAAACCCCTTTGGTCGCCATGCGCCGGAAGCGCTTGCACACGGTGTTGAATTTGCCGAAGCGTTCGGGCAGGTCGGCCCACGGGCAACCGGTGCGCATTATCCACACGACCGCGTTGAAAAACAAGCGGTTGTCTTTGCCCGTCACCCCGCAATCCGTGGCTTTACCCGACAAAAGGGGACTCACCGCCAGCCATTGAGCATCGCTGATCTCATGTCTTCTCATAAATAATTTCTTCGTTATAAACGATTGCCAAAGCAAAGGTAATTGTCCTCACGCTCTAGCATGGTGCGGCGGTCCTGGCAGCCGCAGCATAGCCCCACTGCCGGCCGTTGTGCCTGTTCAGAAATGCAAAAAGCCTGTCGGCCAGAGCATCGCTCCGGCCGACAGGCTTTTTGCTTCGGAAAAAAATCGGGCTAGAACGTGAAGCGCAGGCTCACGGCCGCATCGTTGTAGAAGCCGGTGTAGCCGTGGAATACCTCGAAGAAGGGCTTGTAGTCGACGCCTACCACGAAGGGCAGGTCGGGCAGCTTGTATTCGAGGCCCAGAATCAGGTCGGCTCCGATGGCGAGGTACGTGGTTTCGTCGTAGTAATAACCGTCTTTGTTGCCTTTGAGGAAGTACCCGTCGCCGTTGCGGCCGTTGTAGTAAAACCGGTCGTCGGCAAAGTAGTAGCGGCCCTGGTAGGCCCCGGCGTGGAAGCCCGCGCCGTAGTAGAACTGCAGGCCCTTGGCGTCGGGCACACCAATGTGCTTTTCGCCCAGAATGGTGAGGCGGCCACCGCGTGCTTTGTACTCCGTCGTGAGCAGAGCCTCGATGGCCACGCCCTTGCCGCTGCCCAAAAAGTGCTTCAGCGTGAGTCCCGACGACCAGCCGCCACCGCGCAGGCCAATGCCCGTGCTATAGCCCGAACCGCTGCCACTGCCGCCGCCGCTACTTTTTTTCTTCGATTGGGCGTTAGCGGCCAGGCCGGGTAACAGGAGAAGCAGGAACCCGGTAAGACGTAAATAATTCATGAAAAAACACTGTTTGGTAATGTTAAAAGTTGGACAAAAGTAAGCGGTAAGGCGCGAAGTACGCCATAACCCGCAGGTAGCAGTTCAAAGTCGGGTGGTGCGATGAACTGCCCAGCGGGCTTGTTCGGCCTGACACGGAGCGGTGCGACGACCAACAAGTCGTTGCACCACTCCGTGTCAGGCCTCCGCCAGGCTGCTGCCGGCACTCCGGTTGGCTTTGGGTTATTTGATGCGCTCCAGGAGCCAGGTGCCCAGCGGCGGGCCGTCGGGCGCGGGGCCGGTGGCGGGCGGCAGCCGTAGCGGGGCTACCACGCCGGCCGGCAGGGTGGCCTGGTCGGGGGCGGTAAAGCTGGGGCCGCTGTCGGTGCCGGCGTCGTAGGCACGGGCGGGCACCCGGCGCTGGGCCACCCATTGGCCGTTGGCATCGAGCAGGTTTTCGTCTTCCAGCACCGCAAACCAGTCCGGGCTCGGCGCAATCATCGTCACCAGGCTCAGGCGGGGGTGGGCGGCGTTGAGGCGAATGGTGTCGGCCACCATCCCCGGCGAGTTGATAACGCGCCCCTCCAACATTCGGAAAGCCGCGCCACTGCTTGCCAAGGTCGTTATTTCGGTCCGCAACGCGGTATTGTTGCCGCGCTCCGCCATGTCCCTGATGCCGGTACTGGCCAGCTGGCCGGGCCGAAACAGCAGCCCATCGGCCCGGTGTGAAGCCCCGATAACTGCCGAAAAATGCGCCCCGGCCGGGAAGTTGGCGTGCGTGTCGGCGCTCCAGGTGGCTTCGAACGTGACGCGGTACAGGGCCGGCCCAATAGTTGGGGCGGGGGGCTGCCCGGCCGGGCTGGTGTTGGTGCAGGCTGCCAGCCCAAGCATGGCGGGCCACAGGCCCAGGCGATGGAGTGAACAAGGCATGGCGCGAAAAAACGGGATTAGACGAGCGGGATTACAGCGCCTGGGCCACCTGCCGCACGCTGGTGCGGTGGCGGTAGTCGGTGTTGAAGTAGGCAAACTTGATTTTGCCATCCTGACCGATGACGTAGGTGGCGGGCACGGGCAGAATGTTCTGGTCGAGCCCATTGGCCTTTTTCAGGTCGACGCCGAAGCCCATGTACTTTTTCGCCGTGGCATCGTCCACCACAAAAGCCGTTTTGTAGGCCTTCATAATGGTCAGGTTCTGGTCATGTACGATGGGGAACGACGCCTTGGTTTTGGCCACCGTCTGGTCGATGTTGGCCGGCGTTTCGGGAGTTATCACCACCACTTGCGCGCCCTTGGCCGTGAGCACCTGCAGCGAATCCTGCAGCTGGCTCAGCTCCTTGTTGCAATACGGGCACCACTGTCCACGGTAGAAATACAGCACTACGGGGCCCTTTTTCAAGAGCTGGCGCAACTCTACTGGCCGGCCGGCGGCATCCTGGCCTTTAAAAGCCGGAGCCATGCTACCCACCGCCAGGGCCGAGGCCGTGAGTGATGGAGCGGGGGCTTGCTGGGCCAGCGCCGGAGCGGCCAGCAGTGCCAGTGCGCCGGTAAGATTCAAAAAGGACTTCATGAGCTTGGGGAAATAACGAACAGTTGCGGGGCCAGACGTCCACCCGCTACCACCCTTACACCCGGGTTTACTTTTTGTTCAGAGCCCTCTCCACTGTATCGGTCAGGAAAAAACCAGCGGCCACTTCGGCCAGAGCAGCCCGCGCCGAAGTGGCCGCCAATGCAGCGGATAGCAACAGCGCCCCCCGCTGGTAGCTGGCAGTGCGCGGTTGCGGCAGGTAGTAGCCTACGCCAGTTCCTTGGGGCTGTCCCAGTTGTTAGTCCCGGGCCAGTTCGTCGGAAAGATGCACGCGCACACCCCCGCCGTCATCCTCGGCGGCGTGGAGCATGGCGGCGGCTACTGTGGCCCCGGCCACGGGGCGGTACTTCAGCAGCGGGCCGCGCAGCAGCGGGCTCACCAGCCGTAGCACTATGGCCCCCAGGCGTTCGCCCAGGCGGGGCTGCGCCCGCTCGCCCAGCAGCAGCGAGGGCCGGAAAATATGAATGGCCCGGAAAGGCGTCTGGCGCACGGCGGCTTCCATTTCGCCCTTCACCCGGCTGTAGTAGATGGAGCTTTCGGCATCGGCCCCCATGCTGGATACCACCATGAACTGCGCGGCAAAGTTGCTGGCCGCCAGCGCTGCCAGCTGCACCACGTACAGGAAATCGACTTTGAAAAATGCCTCCTTCGAGCCCGCCTGCTTCATGGTGGTGCCCAGGCAGCAGTACACGTCGTCGGCGATGAGCTTTAGGCGCGCCTCATCCAGCTTGTCCAGCTCCGTGACCACCTGCACCAGCTTGGGATGGATAGTGGGCACAGCCTTGCGGCCCACCACAATCACCTTGGTGTAGCGGTCCGAAGCCAGCAGCAGCGGCAGTAGTTGTGAACCAATGAGGCCGGTAGCACCGGCGAGGAGGGCGGTTTTCATAAGTAGGGTGCGGGGCTTGCCCCCGCCCGTCGTTGAGCAGAGTCTACGCCATCCTGAAAATTCTGTTCGACGACAGGCAGGGGCAAGCCCCGTACTACCACCGATTAGGGTTGTCTATAATATAGCGTCGGTAGCTTTCCAGCTCGCTGGCGTCGCGAATAATCCGCTCGTAGTAATCACGCTGCCAGCACGAAGCCGGTGCCGGCTGATTTGCGGCTAATAATTGCTTACGCCATTGGGTAAAGCAACGTGACTTGAAACTGCCCACGACCGCATTTATGGCTACTACCTGATTGCGTGTCAGCACCAAAATGCAATGCAGATGATTTGGCATTAATATCCAGGCATCTAGTTTTACTGTGGGGAAATGTTCTGGTACAGCAGCTAATTCAAGTAGTGTGACTTCACCCAAGGAAGAATGTTGTAATGATTCTCCCGTTGCCAAACTGCCGAAAATATGGGCTTTGTTGTGTGCACAGATAGTCAGAGCATAATAGCCAGCCATGCTATAGTCATACCCATTGTATCGAATGCTACGGCGTTGCGGAGGTAATTCCATGAAGTGGTTTGCGGAGCTTGCTTTACTGTCGTTGAACGGTAGTAGTTGGCTCTAATTTAGAGCCGTATTTAAGGTTACCGTTCAACGACGGGCGGGGGCAAGCCCCGCACCCTACTTCAACTGGGTTGCTTCCGGCTCCAGTAGCACTAGTCCCTGCCGGAATAGTGCCCCCAGGGCCTTCTTAAATACTTTTTTGCTCATGCCCACGCGGCGGTACACGTCCTCGGCTAGGCTCTTGTCGCCCAGCGGCAGGCGGCCGCCCGGCGCGGCCTGAATGGCTTTGAGCAGCGTATCCGTCGCCGATTCCACCTCGCCGTAGCCTTCTTTTTGCAGGCGCACGTCGAGCTTGCCATCGGCTCGCACTTGGCGCAGGAAGCCGGATAGCTGCTCGCCCAGGCGCAGGGGGCGGAATACTTCGTTGTGGAACAGCAGCCCCTGGTGCGTGCCGTTCACAATGATGGGGTAGCCCAGCTCGGTTTCGTCGGCTACCATGATGCGCACCGCGTCGCCGGGCTCGCCCTGGAAAGGCTCGTTGCTGATGAACTGCTTCCACTTGGTGGAAGCCACGAGGCGGTCGCTTTCCTCGTCGAGGTACACGTACACAAACACCCGCTCGCCGGTGCGCAGGTCGCGCCGCTGGTTGCGGAAGGGCAGGAGCAGGTCTTTTTCCAGGCCCCACTCCAGGAAGGCGCCGGCCGGGCCGTGGTCCTTCACCGTGAGGCCGGCGTAGGAGTTCACCAGCGCCAGGGGCCGCAGGTTGGTGGCAATGAGGCGGTCTTCCGAGTCGCGGTACACGAACACGCGCACGATGTCGCCCACGCGGGTGCCGGCCTCCACGTACTTTTCGGGCAGCAGCAGGTCGCCGTCGTCGGAGGTGAGGTAGAGGCCGATGCTGGTTTCGCGGGCTACTTCGAGGTCGTTGTAATCGCCGAGGAGGAGGCTGGCCATAGGGGGGAGTCTTAAGAAGTGAAGGGGCAAAGGTCGGGAGGAAATGAATTTGAGGCGGCTGTAGCCATTGTTGCGCTGCTGATTACGCCCCCCGCGCCCCCAGCCGCCCGCCGCAACTTCAAAAAAACGCTGATAATACCGTTTCATTCTCAGGCGGGTGGGCCAATTTGAGCCGCTGGAGGCAATTAATCTATAGCCTTATAGAATTTGTAGGGTATAGCAGGAAGCTGCGCGTGTGGCCCGGCGTGCTGATTTTTCGCTCTCTCGGGGCCTTTCTCTATCCTAAAACCCTCCCATATGAGACACCTTTTAACAACTCTTCAAGCCGTTGCCATTGTGGGGCTGGTCGCTTCGCACGGCCACGCCCAAACGGCCGACCGCAAAATGGCCGTCAGCCTGTTCGGCAGCGCCTACCAGTACAAATGCAGCCTGGGCGAAGACTTCTGGAAGTGGGACCGCAACGCCTATGGCCCCGGCATCGGCATCAACCGCTACCTCACCCCGGGCCTCGACCTGAGCCTCCAGGGCAGCTACGTGGTGCTGAAAGGTGCCCAGAGTGCCGCCACCTACTTCAGCACCAATGTGGTGAATGCCAATCTGGTCCTCAAGCTGAAGCTGAACAACGGCTGGGCCCTGAAGGAAGACGCCCGCGTGCAGCCCTACCTGCTGGCCGCCCCCGGCTACGTGTACATGAGCCGCGAAGGCAAGGTGCGCGGCCTGAACGTGAACGAAAACAAGTCGTACTTCGACCTGTTTGGTGCCGCTGGTATCAACTTCCGGCTTTCTGATGCGGTGGGCGTGTTCGTCCAGACCGGCCAGCACATTCCCCTCAATGCCAACATTGACGGCGAGCCCATCCGCGACAGCGACAAGTTCGATGACCGGTACCTGCAGTACACCGTGGGCCTCACCATCGCCTTCGGCAAAGCCAAGGATACCGACACGACGGCGTGCCCGACCGCAAGGACAAGTGCCCCGAAACGCCCGCCGGCGTGGCCGTGGACCCCAACGGCTGCCCCCTCGACCGCGACGCCGATGGCGTGCCCGACTACCAGGACAAGTGCCCCGATGAGAAAGGCCTCGCCACCCTCGAAGGCTGCCCCGACCGCGACGGCGATGGCGTGCGCGACAGCGAAGATGCCTGCCCCGATACCCCTGGCAAGGCCGAGCTGAAAGGCTGCCCCGACGCCGACAACGACGGCGTGAGCGACCCCAACGATAAGTGCCCCGACACCCCCGCCGGCACCCGGGTAGATGCCAACGGCTGCCCGCTGGTGCTCGACCAGGACCGCGACGGTGTGCTCGACAACGTGGACAAATGCCCCGACACCCCCGCCGGTGCCCGCGTCGACTCAGTGGGCTGCCCGCTGGCCATCGACCCCAGTTTGCTGAAACTGCAGGTGCCCATCCGGTTCCGCACCAACAGCACGGTTATCGAGCGCAGCTCGTATCCCACGGCCAACCGCATTTCGCAAGCCATGAAGACCCACGCGGACTACCAGTTGCGCATCATTGGCCACGCCGACAGCCGCGGTACCGATGAGTACAACCAGGGCCTTTCCGTGCGCCGTGCCGAAGCTGTGAAACGCTACTTCACCAACAAGGGGGTCGAGTCCAGCCGCATCATCACCGAAGGCCGGGGTGAGAGCGAGCCAGCGGCACCCAACACCACACCCGCCGGCATGACGAAAAACCGCCGGGTCGAATTCCGATTTGAGTTCGTTCCCGTTCCCGCGCCCGTGCTCTAAGCATTGGCTCGGAAACGACAAAAAGAGCCCCATCGTATTGGTGGGGCTCTTTTTTGTGTTATCGGAATGGCGTTTCAGGGGCTTTTTCGCAAGTAGCCAGCACGGCGTAGCGACGCAGCTTTGCGATTTCTATTATTCAGGGCAGAGGTAAACGTATGCTCCGGTCCGACTGGTTGTCGTTAAACCGAAATCGTTGGTGCCTCAACCGGTCCGACCCGAATACGGTTACTTCTGCGCCAGTACTTACAACGGCTTCATTCTGTGGCCGTGCTGAAGGAAGTGTGTTGAATTTAAAACGTCACGCCTCGCCTTCAGCCACCGCTGCTACTGCAGAAGTGCTCAGGGCTGAAACAGCGGGGCGCAGCTGCAGCCTGGCATCTACGGCCACGGCCAGCAGCGCGCCGGCCACCGGCCCTACCACATACACCCACCAGTCCGTCCAGATACCGCTGAGCAGGGCCGGGGCCAGCGAGCGGGCCGGGTTCATGCTCGCGCCCGTGAGGGGCCCGGCCACCAGCGCCTCCAGCGCCACCGTAACGCTGATGGCCAGCCCCGCCAGCATGCCCACTTCCTTGGAGCCCGAGGTAACCCGGAAAATCACCAGCATGAGCCAGAAGGTGAGGAAGGTTTCGATGCCCAGCGCCTGCAGGGTGTCGTGGGCCGGCAGCGTTGCGCCCAGGTCCGAGCCCGGGGTGGCAATCAGCTTCACCAGCCCGCTGCCAATGGCCGCGCCGGCCAGCTGCGCCAGCACGTAGGGCAGCACCCGCCGCCCCTCAAACCGGCCCATGGCCCAGAAGGCCACCGTCACGGCCGGGTTCACGTGCGCGCCGCTGGTTTCGCCCAGGCTCTGGATGATGATGAACACCACCAGCCCAAAGGCCGCCGCCACGCCGCCGTGCCCCAGCGCGTGGGTCTGGGCATCGACTACGGCCGCGCCGGTCCCAAAAATCAGTAGAATGGCCGTGCCCAGCATTTCGGCCAGCAGGCAGGTTCGTAGGGTTGGCTGCATTAGTTTTCCGTCGGGTTCGTAGTGTCCACCACGGCGCTGCGGCGCTCCAGTAGCAGGGTGTCGTGCCACATACCGCGCAACTGGCCGATGCGCTCGCGCCGCCCCACCTGCCGGAAACCCACGGCCTCGTGCAGCCGCACGCTGGCCGTGTTTTCGGGAAAAATGCCGGCCTGCAAAGTCCACAGGCCGTTTTGTTTCGATTCGGCCACCAGTGCTTTCATCAGGGCCGGCCCCATGCCACGTCCCCGGGCCGCAGCGGCCACATATACGCTCACCTCGGCCACGCCCGCATACACGCAGCGCCCCGAAACCGGCGAAAGGGCCACCCAGCCCAGCACGGTGCCCGTTTCATCGGTAGCTACGAGGCGGCAGGTGGGCAAGTGGCCGGTATCCCAGGCCTGCCAGGTGGGCAGTTCGGTGGTGAAAGTGGCCATGCCGGTGGCCATGCCCTCGGCGTAGATGGTGCGCACCGCCGGCCAGTGCTCAGCCATGAGGGGAAGAATGGTCATGGAGAGGAAGAGGAGAGGTGATAAGGATTGCGATGTTAAGCAAGAACGTCACCCCGAAAATTCGGCCTGCACAAAATCCCGGGCATAGGCCTTCACCTGGTCGCGCACGCTCCGGAACTGGCCCATTATTTCCGCCTCGCTGCCGGTGGCTTTGGCCGGGTCGGGGAAATTGTGGTGCAGCTTTTTGGCCGTTGAGGGAAACACCGGGCATACCCCGTTGGCATGGTCGCACACGGTGATGACGTAGTCGAAGGGCACGGCGGCGTACTCGTCCACATGGTTGCTGGTGTGGGCCGAAATGTCCACGCCGTCCTCGGCCATCACGCGCACGGCGCGGGGATTGAGGCCGTGCACTTCCACGCCCGCGCTGTACACGGCTGCCCGCTCGCCCAGCTCCTGCGCCAGGTAGCCGTGCAGCAGCTGGCTGCGGCAGGAGTTGCCGGTGCACAGCACCAGAATGTTCTTTTTGTCAGGCATAAGCTTGCTAAAAATCAATGCGAATGAAAGAGTTTAGCGGTTTCTAGCAGCACCCGCCGCCCGGCGTGCAGGCCGCCACCTGCAACTGGGGCAGGGCAAATTGCTGGTCGGCCGGAATGCCGCAGGCATCCTGCGCCAGGCAAGCCGTTTGCTTGGCCGTGAGCCGGAAATCAGTCCCATCAAACACGAGCCCGAACTTACCGATGGTGGCCTGCTGGTATTCTACTTCGATATCCAAGTCCTCGCGGCCCAGGATTTTTTCCGACAGCTTCAGGATGTTCAGGAGTTTCTGCGGGGCCAGCCGGTGGTCGTAGTCGCCGGCCTCCCAGAGCTGGAAGTTGGCCATCGTTTCGCGCCGCTCCACACCGCCGCAGTCGATAAAATGCTTGCTCACCAGCCCCACCTCCGTCACGTGGAAATGGGCGGGCAGGGAAGTGCCGTCCGGCAGCCGGAAGCTCACGGCACTCAGGCCGTTCAGGGCCTCTTTCATCTCAGATATTTTCATGATAGTATGATTGATTGGGTGAAAAACGGATATTGAAGCTGTTTAGAAAGTCAAAGGACTCCCAAAAAAGCGCGAAATTTGAGGTGTAACACTCCTTTTTTCGCATTTTAATGGAAGTCCTGTCCAAAGATATGATTCGCCAATGGATTCTGCCCGCGCTCACCTTCTCCGCCCATGGCCGCCCCTCGGTCGTGGAGCCGGCCGAGTTGGTGGAAGCCATTCTCTACAAACTCAAAAGCGGCTGTCAATGGCGATTATTGCCTGTTAAACAGTTTTTTACGGGCGCATCGCTGACCTGGCAGGGCGTGTACGCCCGCTTTAATGCGTGGCGCAAGGACGGGTCCTGGCAAGGGGTATGGCTCCGCTTGTTGCGCGAAAACGGGGCCCATCTGGACTGTTCCAGCGTCCAACTCGACGGCAGCCACACGCCCGCCAAGAACGGCGGGGAGGCCGTCGGCTATCAGGGCCGCAAGAAAGCCCGTACCACCACAGCCCTCTTCTTGGCCGATAACCGGGGACAGCCGCTGGCCTGCGCCAGCCCGCAGGCGGGCAACCACCACGACACCCACCAGCTCAACGCCTTGTTCGGGGAAATCTGCGCCTCGCTCGAAGCGGCCAATATTCCCGTCGCCGGGCTGTTTCTGAACGCCGACAAAGCCTTTGACACCCAAGGCTTTCGTCAGGAATGCGCCCGGCGCGACATCGAGGCCAACATTCCCCGCAACCGCCGCGCCGCCGACTGGCAGACCGACGACGACACCTTTTTCGACCCCGAACTCTACCGCCGCCGCGTCGTGGTCGAACACGCCAACGCTTGGCTCGACGGCTTTAAAACGTTGCTCGTGCGCTACGAAACCAGCGTCGGCAATTGGCTGGCCTGGCACTGGCTCGCCTTTGTCGTCATCTTTTTGCGAAAAATCAACCAAAAGCCGACTTTCTAAACAGCTTCATTGAAAAAAGACGCGGGGCATCCGGTTGCTCAGCAGCAGCTGGGAGTGGTAGTGGAAGCGGGGGCCACAACCGGCATCTCCGCCAGCAAATCGCCGAGCAGCTGCCGGGCCACGGCCCAGCCGGCCGCATCCAGGCAGTAGCACACGCGCGGCCCGTCTACCTCGCCCTGCACCAGCCCGGCCGCTTTCAACTCCTTCAGGTGTTGCGATACGGTGCTTTGCGACAGGGGCAGCTCCAGCACCAGCTCGCCGCACACGCAGGCTTGGCGCTGGGCCAGCAGCCGCACAATGGCCACCCGCGCCGGGTGCCCCAGAGCCTTGGCAATGGCCGCCAGCCGCTGCTCGGCCGCCGTGAACTCGGCTCGCTTATGTATGGCCATGAGGGAAGTAATTTGCTTATCGTCGATTTACGATTATAAAGGTACGAGGTTTGCTTTGTTCTGTTTTCATCGTCCCGGTATTTCTTGAAATAATTAAATTAATTAATTGCTAACAATAATCAGCTTGTTATTTTTAAAATGCAAGTGAGTGATAATTTTGTGGCGCAGTAATTGCCTCTTGGTGATTCTCAGGCGTATTTTCTGCTTGTGAGCTTTGCCGGGAATGCCTTTTTTAAGTTTTTAATTATGCCTGCCAGCGCATTTATTTTATTTACAAAAGCCAATTCCGGTAAAACTTTCGTAGATTAGTTTGTTGCTAGCCTTTCTGGCCTGGCGTTTATCCTCTACTCTTTATTCCCTCGCAACATGCTGAATTCTTTACGCTTTCTATCGGGTGTTGGCCTGCTGGGCTTGCTGGCCACCGGCCAGAGCCTGGCGCAAACCGGCCCCAACCCGGCTGCCAATACCAGCCCCTTGGCCCCGGCGGCCATCAAGCCCGATTCGGTGTTCATCAACCCGGAGGTGCGTCCGCAGTTTGTGGGCGGTGATAAGGCCTTTGGGGCCTACCTCAGCAAAAATATTCACTACCCGCAGCAGGCGTTGCAACGGCGGGTATCGGGACGCGTAATGGTCAACTTCATCCTCAGTGCCCAGGGCCGGGTGCAGGATGCCCACGTGGTGAGTGGCCCCGGCAGCGGCCTCAACGACGAAGCTCTGCGCCTGGTGTGGCTGATGCCGGCCTGGGAGCCCGCCCGCTCCAACGGCCAGCCCGTGCGCGTGGCCTGCACCGTGCCCATCTCCTTCAACACAGAGCGATAGGTAATTGGTAAATGAGTAACTGAGTAAATTTTTAAACTTACTTGTTTATCAATTTACTGATAGGGTGCCGTGCCGGGCGGCCCGAGGCCGAAATCGTTGAACGTAACCGTTTCGCGGGTCGACTCAAACATTTTGATGCCGTTGGGCGTGGCCAGGCCGCGCGGGTAATAGCCGATGAGCAGCTGAAACGTGCGCAGGGCCGTGAACTCGTTGCGAAAGCGCAGGCCCAGGCCAAAGGCCGTGTAGGGCGAATTGTTGAAGGGCGTGCCGCCCCGGGGCTGGTCGCCCACCCAGGCCGCGTCGGCGAAGGCAATGCCGGCCAGCCGAAAGCCCAGGAGCGAAAGCGGCGTGAAAAGCGTGGTTTCGTAGTTCACCACGAAGCGGCTGGTGGCAATGATGGGCTGCCCCGGCGAAAACCCGCGCAGGCCCCGGTCGTTGGTGATGCCCTTAAGCAGGTCGCCGGGGTTGCGGTTCAGCCCGATGGTGCCCCGGCTGCTGAGGAAGTGCCGGTACTGCCAGTTGCCTATGTGGTAGAGCCTGGTGAAGGCCGTGAGTTCGGTGCCCAGCAGGCCCTGCTGCCACACGCGGGGCTGGTTCACGGTCTGAAACGACCCAAAGTCGACGGCTCCATAGAGGTAGCTGCCGCTGGCGCTGAAGCTGGCGGCCGCAATGCGCGCGTTGAAGTAGCGGCGCGGCAGCACACTGTTCACATCGTAGCCCGCCGTGAAGCTTAGCAGCGTGCCTGTGGGCACGTCCTCGGTGCGGCCAAAGCCAAATAGATACCGGGCCTTGTAATAGCGCCGCACCGAGTAGCCCACCGTGCCCAGCAGCAGCGTACCGTTGTGGTAGTCCGGCGGCGGAGCGTCGGTGGGTTGGGGGGTAACGGTGAAGTTGGTGTTGATGACGCGGGCCGCCACGATGATGCGCCCCGGGTTTTCGTAGCCCAGGTCGTAGGAGCGCAGGCGTAGGGCGCGGCCTATCCAGGCATCCTGCACATAATTACGTAGGGGGTATAGTACGTATTGCTGCCCAGCGGGCGGGGCCTGCAGGCCCACGTTCTGGTCGTAGGCATTGAAGCTGAGCGCTCCGGCGTAGCGCGTGCTGAGCGAATAAAAGTCGCGGGTGAGCGACACCCCGCCCGAGCGGTAGTTGTTTTCGTTGCGGTAGCGGGCCTGCGCGAAGAAAAAGTGCCGGAACGGGGCCGTGTAGCTGCCTTGGTAGGCCCAGGTCTGGGGGAGGTTGCGGCCGTAGCTATAGGAGTTGGCCAGCTGGTGGCCCTGGCCCAGGAAGTTGTCGTCGCCAGCCGTGATGACGCCCGACGTGGCCGTGCCCACCTCCACGCCGGCCGTGATGCTGAATACGTCCTTAGTAAACACCTCAATATCAACACTATCCTGGGTAGTGGTGCGCTCGTTTACCAGCACGCGGGCATCCAGGATTTCGGGCGTCTGGCGCAGCAGGCGCTCCGATTCGGCTAGGGCCTGGGGCTCCAGCGCCTGGCCCGACCGAAACAGCAGCACCTGCCGGATGCGCGAACGGGACGTTTTGATGTGCAGCGCATTGCCGGCCTTCTCAACCACGGTGCGCGGCACCCGGGCCGAGTCCGAAAGGTTGTAGCCAAAGGCATCGAGCGTGCGGATGTTGATGCGCCGCACGATTTTGAAGTTGTGGCGGTCGAACTGCCGGTCCAGCAGCACGGCATCGAGGCCGGCCTGCTCCTCCTGGCGCCGCGTGAAGTTGAACAGGGCCGACGCCGCCCGGCCCGCAATGGTTTTGCGGCGCGAATAGGCCTGTAAGCGGTTCAGCAGCCGCTGCTCATCGAAGCGCTGGCGCAGGGAGTCGGGCCGTTGGGGCAGGATTTCCAGCTTCGCCTTCAATGAGTCGGGTGGCACGGCCGAGCGCGGGTCAAACGTCTGCGCGCGCGCCGGCCCGGCCAGTAGGCCCAGCAGTAAAAACACAAGCAGGACAGGACTGCGGAAATTCATGTAGGAACGCAACGCCGCAAATTACGAAAAGGAGACGGGCGCGGCCGTCTACGGGATTGGCCGGTGGTTGGGTGCTAAATCCGGCTGGCCGCAGTTTAGCGCGTAGCGCGTAACTGCTGGCCGATGGGTAATGCGAGTTTGCAACTCGCCATTAAAGCCGACGAAGGATTTGCCGCTTCGCGGCAGCGAGTTGCAAACTCGCTTCACGGTGTGGCACGCAGTTACGCGCTGCGCGCTAAACTGCGGCCAGCGCGCACGGCCAAACTGCGGCCAGCGTGTGCGCCACGCCAAACGGCGGTTGAGGTTTACTAAAAATCACGACTCAGCGACCACGTATATTTTGCCAGGAAAAGAAAATATTTCCAATAAAATTAGCTTAAATCGTAGTGTCTATTTGGGCGCTGATTCGTAATTTTAAGGCCGAAAGCAATATCCCGCCGCATGAACGAGCGCATTCAGGAGAAACTAAGCATATTAGCCGACGCGGCCAAGTACGATGCCTCGTGCAGCAGCAGCGGCGGCAAGCGTAAAAACGAGGGCAAAGGCCTCGGTAATGCCGAGGGCATGGGCATCTGCCACAGCTACACCGAGGACGGCCGTTGCGTGAGCCTGCTCAAGATTCTGCTCACCAATCACTGCATTTTCGATTGCGCCTACTGCGTGTCGCGCCGCTCGAACGACGTGAAACGCGCCGCCTTCACCGTGGATGAAGTGGTGGACCTCACCATTAACTTCTATCGCCGCAACTACATCGAGGGCCTGTTCTTGAGCTCCGGCATTTTCTCCAGCCCCGACTACACCATGGAGCGCCTCGTGCGCATCGTGAAAAAGCTGCGCACGGAGCACAAGTTCAACGGCTACATCCACGTCAAAACCATTCCCGGCGCCTCGCCTGAGCTCATTGCCGAAGCCGGCCTCTACGCCGACCGCCTCAGCGTGAACATCGAGCTGCCCTCGGAGTTGGCGCTGACCACGCTGGCCCCGGAAAAGAATTATGCCGAAATCCTGACCCCGATGGGCCAGATTCGGGACGGCATCATCCAGAACAAGGAGGAAAAAGCGCTGTTCAGGAAAGTGCCCACCTTCGCCACTGCCGGCCAAAGCACGCAGCTCATTGTGGGGGCCAGTCCCGAGACGGACTTGCAGATTATCAAGCTGACCGACAGCCTGTATAAGGGCTACGGCTTGAAGCGGGTGTACTATTCCGGCTATATCCCGGTCACGGACGATGCCCGCCTGCCGCAGGTCACGCAGCCGCCCGTTATCCGGGAGCACCGCCTGTACCAGACCGACTGGTTGATGCGCTTCTACGGCTTCCAGGCCGATGAAATTCTCGACCCCGCCCACCCGCACCTCGACCTCGAAATTGACCCCAAGCTGGCCTGGGCCCTGCGCAACCGCCACGTATTTCCCGTCGATGTGAACGTGGCCGACTATGAGATGATACTGCGCATTCCCGGCGTGGGCGCGCGCTCGGCCAAGCGCATCATCGCGGCCCGCCGCTTCGCCACGCTCGATATGGAAACCCTGCGCCAGCTGGGCGTGGTGCTGAAGCGCGCCAAGTATTTCCTCACCTGCCGGGGCGAGCACCAGCCCGTCATCGGCGAGCTGACCGAGCAGCAGGTGCGCCGCCAGATTCTGTTCGGGGCCGGCTCGGTGCGCTCGGCCCTCGTGACGCAGCAGCTCGACTTATTCGCCCAAGCCTCCTGATTCCGTCATGCAAGCTGACTTCAACGCTGAATCTTCCACCGCGCTGCTGCACCCCGGCCACCTGGGCGGCGTGCAGCACGACATTCTCTTTTCTGTCATGAAAGTCATTCATCGTCAAGCCCAGCCGCGGCCCGCCGTGCTGCCGCAATCCGACAAAGTAGACCGCCTCTCGTGCTGCTGCCGCCTCAGCGAGCTGATGCCGCTGGTGCGCCAGCTGCACGATGAGGCCCGCGCCCGCCACGAAGCCCGCCGTCAGGGCGAGCAGCGCCAGCAGGCGGCGTAAGGCCGGCGCACCCAGGGGGGGGGCGCTTGCTGCGTGGCCTTGTGGCTGCGCCGGGCGTTTGGGCGCTGCTGAACTTACGTAGTTTGGCGACGGCCCAGCGGCCGCAGCTTGTATGCAGAATTGAAGGGAGCCGGGGCGTCCGGCAGTGGTTTGCTCATCCGGTAGCAAGTCGTTGCCGGGCGGCCCGGCTTTGTGGTGATGGGGTAGCAAATCGAGCGAGTCCACCCAGGTTGCCTTGGGCAAAAGGGCGCTGGGTTCGGCAGCATAAGAGACTTTTGCCTACCTTAATACAGCAGTTGATAGGGCAAAAACGCAGTTTTCGACTGTGCCTATACGCTTATTGCACACGGGCGGCGCTTGCCATTAATGCGGTTGAGTGCGGCAGGGAGCAACTATACGCAGCCGCTAAAGGCGGCTGCTCGCAGGCAGTTGCTTACGCCGCACGCACAAGATTATCTGCAGGACTGATACCCGATGCAGGCGGCTGAAACCCCCACCTGACCTGCTCCATTGCCCTAACGCATGCCCGGGGCCGTCCTTTTTTTGGCTTCCAACAATTATTTCTCTTACCACTTTTCCCAAAATCCCCATGAAAAAAGACAACTACTCTATCTTGGATTTGCCGATTTGCCGCCTGCTTTTGCTGCTGTGGCTGGCGCTGTTGAGCACACTGGGAGGAACGGCTTCGGCTCTGGCCCGGCCCGCAGACGTGCTGGTTGATTACTGCTTCACCACGCCCGACTACGCTGTGCTGGCCGAAACGGTGGGGCCGAATGTGAACTTTACGTTTCACCCCTTGGGAGCCACGGCGGGCGGCAATCTGGCCATTATCTACCTCCGCGAGGGCCCTGCGGGGGCTTACCCGGGCTACACGATGACGAAAAATGCGGCCGGCGACTTCACCTTCAGCAAAGCCGTTGCGGGGGGCGTGGTTACGAGCCTGTACTTCACCTACGAGGTGGGGCCCGGCGGCCCACAGCGCAATACTGCCGCCACGCCGCACAGTTACACCGTAGGCACGGTGTGCGCCGTATCGTCGAGCAACGTGCCGCCCACGGTTAGCCTCACCGCACCCGCGGCTTCGGCGGTTTTTGCCGCACCGGCCACCATCACCCTCACCGCCAATGCCACCGATTCGGATGGTACCATTGCGAAAGTAGAATTCTATCAGGGCACTACGCTGCTGGGGCAGGCCCTGACGGCTCCCTATACCTACACCTGGACGGGCGTGCCCGGCGATGCCTACTCACTTACGGCCAAAGCCACCGACAACGGCAATGCCAGCACGACTTCGGCCCCGGTAGCCATTCTGGTGCAAAGCCCGGACGGCTACTGCTCCACCCGGCCCGATTATTCCTACTCAGCCGTGACGACCGGCGGCAACGTGACTTTCACGTTCCATCCGCGCGGAGCCACGGCGGGCGGCAACCTGGCCATTGTGTTCATCCGCGAAGGCTCGATAGGGGCATACCCTGGCTATACCATGGTTAAGAACGCAGCCGGCGACTTCACCTTTAGCAAAGCCATTGCCAGCGGCACCGTTACGAGCGTGTATTTCACTTACGAAATCGGCCCGGGGGGCGCCCAGCAAACCTCCCTTGCCGACCCGCATATCTACACCGTAGGCACCAGCTGCCGTACGGCCACGGCCACCGCCACTCAGCCCGCGTCCCTCACAACGGCTCTGAGCATCTCGCCTAATCCGGCTTCGGGCCACGCCGTGCTCACCTCTGCGCCGGGGCCGGCCTCCGCCTTCGTGGCAACGCTTTACGACCTGCGCGGGGCACGGGTGAAAACCATCGGAGTGGGTACTGCCGAGGCTGGCAAGGCGTTAGCGCTGCCGCTCAGCACTGAAGACCTGGCTGATGGCATTTACCTGGTGAAGCTGCAAACCAGCTACGGCGTTGCCACGGCGCGCCTGGTGGTGAGCCGCTAAGGTTGGTCGGGGTGCTGACCATGGCGCTAGCCGTCCCGGTCAGCACCCCGAACCAGCGGGGCTGGCGTGCGTAACCGGTACTTATTCGCCACGTTGATTTGCTTGTATGAAACCGATTCGTCGCCCGGCGTCGTTGGTGGGAGCCGCCGCCCGCCGCCGCTCGGCCCCCACGCTCACCACCCCGCCGCTGGACTACACCTACGACGGCACCTTCGAGGGCCTGCTCACGGTGCTGTTCAGCATCTACGAAAGCAAGTCGCCGCCCAACAGCATTCAGCCCGAAGCCACGGCCCAGAGTGGCCTGTTTGCGCAGCCTGCCCACCGCGAAACCGACGAAACCCGCGCCGCCCGCGTGTGGGAAGGATTGCTGAAAACGATGAGTGCCGAGGCCCGCGCCCGCCTCTACCACGTGTTTTTGAGCGAAGATGCGGAGCGGGAGCTGCTGATTTTCAGGTATGTGGATTTGGCCCTGAGCTCGCCGGTTGATGTGGCCGAGAACTACGCCAACGCCGACGTGCGCCGCGTGCAGCGCCTGGCCCAGATGATGTTTCGCGAGAAGCATCGCATGGAGGCCTTCGTGCGCTTCGAGAAAACCAGCGACGAGCTGTTCCACGCCACCATTGAGCCCGATATGGACGTGCTGCCGCTCATCGCCGCGCACTTCACCAAGCGCTACGCCGACCAGCGCTGGCTGATTTATGACCGCCGCCGCCACTACGGGCTGTACTATGACCTCACGCGCACCGACATTGTGCAGTTTGAAAATCCCACGGGGCAGAAATCAACCGACATCTCCGCTACTGTGCTTGATGAGCGAGAGCCGTTATTCAAGCACCTTTGGCAGACGTATTTCGACCACGTTAATATCCCCGAACGTAAAAACCTGAAGCTGCACCGCCGCCACATGCCGCTGCGCTACTGGAAATACCTCAGTGAAAAGCAGCCCCGTGAGCAGCGCTTCGAGCCCATTAAAAACAAGCAGGTGATTGTGGGCAAGGAGGTGTCGGCGGGTCAGAAGCTACTGCCGCCAGCGGGGTAAGGTCTTGTAGCACATGCGTTAGCTTATGCATTGTGCCGAATATCGTTCAGCGCCGCATAAGCGAAAGCATGTGCTACAAGGTGGCTGGGCCTAACTTGCGGGCTAATCCGAGTATTAGCCATGAGTACGACACTGGTTTTTGGAGCCTCCGGGCAATTGGGGCAGTGCCTGGCGCACGTAGCCCGCGAGCGTGGCACAACGGGCCTGCTGTTTTTGGCCGAGGCGCAGGCCAACATCCTCAACCCCGAGGGCCTGGCCACGCTATTTGCCGAGCAACGCCCGGCCTACGTCATCAACTGCGCCGCCTACACGGCCGTGGACAAGGCCGAGGATGAGGTAGACCTGGCCCGCCGCATCAACCGCGACGGCGTGGAAAACCTGGCTCGTCTCTGCGCGGAGCACGGCACCGTGCTCATTCAGATTTCCACTGATTTCGTGTTTGCCGGCGCGGGCAACGAGCCCCTGCTCGAAACCGATGAAACCGCGCCGCTGGGCATCTACGGCCTCACCAAGCTCGAGGGCGAGCAGGTGATTCCGACCCTCACCGAGCAATACTTCACGCTGCGCACCAGCTGGCTGTACTCGGAATTTGCCGGCAATTTCGTGAAAACCATGCAGAAGCTGGGCCGCGAGCGCGACGAGCTACGCGTGATTTGGGACCAGGTGGGCACGCCCACCTACGCCATCGACCTGGCCGGTGTCATCCTCGGCCTCATCGAGAGCCGCAGCAAGGCCTACGGACTCTACCACTACAGCAACGAGGGCCTGACTTCGTGGTACGATTTCGCCACGGCCATTTTTGAGCTCAGTGCAATTGAGGTGAAAACTACGCCCATCCGCACCGCCGAATACCCTACCAAGGCCACCCGTCCGCCGTTTTCGGTGATGGACAAGACTAAGATTAAGACCCAACTGGGCGTAGCCATCCCGCACTGGCGCGAGAGCCTGAAAACCTGCGTGGAGCGGCTTGCGGCAGCGGGATTTTAAGCTATAGTTTGCTGAGCGTCAGTTACCGAAGTAGCGGCTGAGTCGCGCCCGTAGTAGCGGCTGGCCAAATAGGCTGCGCAGGTAAATGCCCCACCCAGCACACACACGCCGGCCCAGCCGCCGTGCATCCAGGCCAGCCCGCCGGCCACCGAGCCGAGCGAGCCGCCCGTGAAGTAGCCGGTCATGTACACCGTGTTGAGGCGGCTGCGCGCCTCGGGCACCAGGGAGAACACCTTGGTCTGGTTGGAGATGTGGACCGATTGCACGCCCACATCCAGCAGAATGACGCCGAGCACCAGCCCGGCCAGGTGAAAGCCGGTGAGGCCCATCAGCACGTAGGCGGCCAGTGCCAGCAGAATACCCACGCCGATGGTGAAGTCCGGCCCGCGCGTGTCGGCTACTTTGCCGGCCAGCGGCGCGGCTAAGGCCCCCATTGCCCCAATCAGCCCAAAAAAGCCGACTACATCGCTGCCGTACTGGTAGGCCGGGCCTTCCAGAAAAAACGTGAGTGTGGTCCAGAATACGCTGAAGGCCGCAAACAGCAGCCCGCCCACCAGCGCCGAGCGGCGCAGGGCCGGCAGGGTACTCGTCAGGGTCAGCAGCGACTTCATCAGCGAGCCGTAGGAGCCCGCGAAATTTGGCTGGTCGCGGGGCAGCCGCCAGGCCAGCAGGCCCAGCAGGGCCAGCATCAGCCCGGCCGCTATCTCAAACATGGCCCGCCAGCCCAGGTGCGCGCCCACGTAGCCACTGAGCGTGCGCGAGGCCAGAATGCCAATCAGCAGCCCGCTCATGATGCGGCCCACGATGCGGCCCCGGTCGGCCTCGGGGGCCAGGTGGGCGGCCATGGGCAGCAGCAGCTGCGGCACCGCCGAGCAGATGCCCAACAGGATGCTGGCCCCCGCCAGCAGCGCAAAGCTGGGCGCAAACGCTGCCAGTCCCAGGCAGGCTGCCGCGCCCAGCAGCATAATCATTATCAGACGCTTGCGCTCCAGCATGTCGCCCAGCGGCACCACAAACAGCATGCCCAGCGTGTAGCCCACCTGCGTGGCCGTGGCCACCAGGCTGGCGCTGCTGTCGGAGAGGTGAAAGGTGCGGCCGATGGCGGCCAGTAGCGGTTGGTTGTAGTAAATATTGGCCACCACCAGCCCGCAGGTGATGGCCATGAGCCAGACGAGGGCCCCGTCGAGCCGGCGGAGGGGTAGGGGAGGCGAAACTGCCGCAGGGGCGGGTTCGATAAGCAATTCTGACATTTAAATAGCGCGAACGAATCGGGATAGGATGGCGGCGAAATAGCGTTGGGTAACTGCCAACCGGCCCCGATAGTTGCACCGCACCCGCGCAACCTGCCCGCCGCTCCTGCGTTTGCCCAGCATGAGCCGAGGATTTACCAAGGAAGACGACGCGCAGACGCCGCCCATTATTCCGCCCCGGGCGGCCCTGCCGCCGGGCACGCCCAACTACGTTACGCCCGCCGGCTTGGCGCTGCTCCGCAGTGAGCTGGCTATCCTGGAAGCCGAGCGCACCCAGGCCGAAGCCAACCACGACAACGATACCGACCGCACCCATCGCCTCTCCCTCTACAACGGCCGGCTGGCCCTGCTGCTGGAGCGCATCGGCAGCGCTCGGGTGGTGGAACCCGCCGGCCAGCCGCCCAAAGAGGTGCGCTTCGGAGCCACGGTCACGCTGCGCACCAGCGGAACCGGAGCGGAGCGCACGCTGGCCATCGTGGGGGTGGACGAAGCCGAGATTGCCAGCGGCAAAGTGGCGTTTGTGGCTCCTATTGCCCGGGCCTTGCAGGGCGCAAGGCTGGGCCAGACCGTGTCCTTTAAGCTGGGACCCAAGGAGGAATTAGTGGAGGTGGCGGACATCCGCTATGCTGATTCGTAATTTTAACTCGTCCGGCCATGTGGCCGGTCTCTAACAGCCTTATGATTATATATAAATCGACCGACTGGTTGGATGCGCTGCGGCATCTGAGCGCTTCTGATGTAATTCGCCAACTGCTGAAACGGGTGTTCTTCGTGGGTATCTATGCCACCGTAATAACGGCTGGTGCCGCCGAATTTGAGCGCCTGAATACGGTTATCGACAAAGAGTTTTTTACCTTCCTGGGCATCATGCTCAGCTTGCTGATGGTCTTCCGGACCAACACGGCGTACGACCGATTTTATGAGGGCCGCCGCGTGTGGGGCGAGCTCGTGAACAACTGCCGCAACTTGGCCGTGCTCGTCAATGCCCGCCTGCCGGCCGATGACATGGCTACCCGTACCTACTTTGCCCGCCTGCTCTCCAATTTCCCCATTGCCCTCGATGGTCACCTGCGCAGAGGCGTGCGCTTCGAGAAGCTGGAAGATGCAACCCCGGGCCACGTCGACCAGCTGCGTGCCATCGACCACGTCCCCAGTCGCATTGCCGCCCTTATTCAGGAGTTTTTCGAGCACCTGCTGCGCCAGGGCGTCATCCTGCCCGAGCACCTTATCACCTTCCAGCGCCACCACGAAACCCTGCTCGACGTGGCCGGCGTCTGCGAGCGCATCAAGGGCACGCCCATTCCGTTCTCCTACAGCTTCTTTATCAAGGGCTTCATTACGGTATTCATCCTGATAATGCCCTTCAACCTGCTGGATACCTACCAGTGGCTCACGGTGCCTATCACCATGTTCGGAGCTTACGCGCTGCTAGGTGTAGAGATGATTGGCGACGAGATTGAAGACCCCTTTGGCAAGGACAGCAACGACTTGCCGCTCACCCAGATTTCCAACCGCATCCGGGCCAACGTGCACGAAATCATGCGGGTAGAGTTGGATAAAGAAGTGCGCGAGCTAGCCGACCTGCCATATAGCGTGGTGTTTTAACTGTACCGTGGACTCTGCGAGTCCGCGCGTGTGGGAGGCGATAGGCCGTTCAACCGCGCGGACTCGCAGAGTCCACGGTACGTTCAGCTATGCTACCAGCTGCTTCTTATACGCCCCCGGCGTCATGCCCTCGTACTTCTTAAACAGCGACTGGAAGTACGACAGATTATTGAAACCCGCCCGCAGGCACACCTCCGCCACGCTGGCCAGTGGGTGGCGCAGCAGCCGCTTGGCTTCGCCCAGCCGCTCCCGAATAATGTACTCAACCGGCGTAATGCCGAACTCGCGCTTGAAGACCCGGAAGAAGGTGGCCTTGCTCATGCAGGCCAGTGCGCTGAGCTTATCGATGGTCAGGCTCTCCGAAAGATGGTCTTTAATGTAGCCCACCACGGCGGCAAAGCGGTGCGTATTAAGGTGCCGGGCATAGTCGTGGAAAATGAGCTGGCGGGCCTGCGTCTGCATCAGGCGCACCAGCAATTCCTGGAGCGTGAAGCCGGCTAGCACGTCTTTATTTACATCAGAAGTGCGCGACACGGCTACCAGGCGGCCCAGCGTGTCGGTCAGTTCGGGGGTGTTGGTGAGGTGGGCGTACTCGGGGCCTTCTATGGCCCAGGGCTGGTGAGATTCGGCCTTGGGATATCGCTCGTTCAGCAAATCGACGGTGTGGCGGATGGTATCGGGCGCGATGGCCACGGCCAGGCATTGGGTGGGCTTGCACAGGCAGGCATCGGGGAAGTCGATTTCCATCAGCTCGTCTTTGTCCACTACCACCGACTCGCCGGGCAGGTAGTCGAAGGCGGCGCGGCCGGGCAGGTGCATTACTTTCCGGCCGCGCAGCATGGTGGTCAGGGCTAGGCCATCGAGGCGCAGGGGCACGCGGTAGGCGGCACGGTGCGTTTCGAACACATTGAGCTCGAACCCTTCCAGGCTATATACTGTCCGGTTTTCGACTAAGTAATGCAGCTGCTCCAGCGCGAGCGGGGCAACGGCGGCAGGCAAATGAACGCGGGCTGGCATAGCGGAAATGGCTGTGGTGAGGGAGTACACACTCCTAATACGGAGATGGCAGAGCAAGTTGCGACAATTTCGGCACTCTTTGCGATAATACCACAACCCGGCCGCTGGTTAAAAGCAGACCTTTACAACATCTCCCGTTCAACTCATTCCCATCCAACAACGTCATGGCTGAAACCTTAGAAGAAACCACCACCTTGGTGGAACGCCCCAAGTTCAAATCGCACTACGACAACTTCATCGGTGGCAAATGGGTGGCTCCGGTGAAAGGCCAGTACTTCGAAAATTCCTCGCCCATCGACGGCAAAGTCTTCACCAAAGTGGCCCGCAGTACCAAGGAAGACATTGACTTAGCCCTCGATGCCGCGCACGAAGCCTTCAAAACCTGGGGCAAAACCTCGGCCACCGAGCGCAGCAACATCCTCAACAAAATTGCCAACCGCATCGAGGAGAACCTGGCCATGCTCGCCGCCGTGGAATGCGTCGAGAATGGCAAGGCCATTCGCGAAACCACCTATGCCGACATGCCGCTGGTCATCGACCACTTCCGGTACTTCGCCAGTGTGATTCGGGCCGAGGAAGGCAGCGCCACCGAGCTGAACAGCACCACGCTGTCGCTCAATATTCAAGAGCCGCTGGGCGTTATTGGTCAGATTATTCCCTGGAACTTCCCGCTGCTGATGGCTACCTGGAAGCTGGCCCCCGCCATTGCCGCCGGCTGCACCGTGGTGATGAAGCCCGCCGAGCAAACCCCCGCCAGCATCATGGTGCTCATGGAACTGATTCAGGACCTGGTGCCTCCGGGCGTGATTAACGTGGTGAACGGCTTCGGCTTGGAAGCCGGCAAGCCGCTGGCCTCGTCGCCGCGCATCAACAAGGCCAGCTTCACGGGCGAGACGACCACCGGCCGCCTCATCATGCAGTATGCCGCCGAAAACCTCATTCCGGTGACGATGGAGCTGGGCGGCAAGTCGCCCAACGTATTCTTCAAGAGCGTGATGGACCACGACGACGACTTCCTCGATAAAGCCATCGAAGGGGCTGTGATGTTTGCCCTGAATCAGGGCGAAATCTGCACCTGCCCATCGCGGATACTTGTGCAGGAGGACATCTACGACGACTTTATTGCCCGCGTAATCGAGCGCGTGAAGGCCATCAAGCTGGGCAACCCGATGGACATGACCACGATGATGGGCGCGCAGGCCTCGAACGACCAGTTCGAGAAAATCCTGAGCTACCTCGAAATCGGCAAGGCCGAAGGTGCCGAAGTGCTGGTGGGCGGCGAGGCCTACTCGCAGGCCGACGGCGCGCTGGGCGAGGGCTACTACATTCAGCCCACCATGTTTCGGGGCCACAACAAGATGCGTATTTTCCAGGAGGAAATCTTCGGCCCGGTGGTGTCCGTCACCACCTTCAAAACGGTGGAAGAAGCCATCGAAATTGCCAACGATACGCTCTACGGCCTCGGGGCCGGCGTGTGGACTCGTGATGCGCATGAGCTGTACGAGGTGCCCCGCGCCATCCAGGCCGGCCGCGTGTGGGTGAACTGCTACCACGACTACCCCGCCGGTGCGCCCTTCGGCGGCTACAAAGCCTCCGGTTTCGGCCGCGAAAACCACAAGATGATGCTGGCCCACTACCGCCAGAACAAGAACATGCTCATCAGCTACAGCGAGAAGGCGCTGGGCTTTTTCTAGCGCAGTGCGGTAAGCGTTAGCTGGCACCGCAGGGCCGTAAAATGAAAAACAGAACGTCATGCTGAGCTTGCCGAAGCATCTCTACCGCGCCCCCGGGGCCGGTAAAGCTGCGGAAAGAAGCCCGGCATGACGTTCTATTTTAAGCAGCCACCCGTGTCGCTACGCATCTTTTGCCTTGGAACTGCGTCTTCATTAGCAGCAATAAGCACCACGACCATGAAAAGCCTTTTGCTAAGTTCTGTCCTGCTGTGCGGTTTCTCATCTCAGGCACAGATACTACCGGTTCCGGGAGCCAAAAATCCGGACTGGAAGCTGTAAAAAACAGAATCCCGGCCCAACGTTGAGCCATCGGATATCCAACCCGGTATTGACCGCATGCCCAATGCTGCCCAGCGCAGCATTGCCCGCGCCGACAACCGCCACCAATGGTGGGATGGTACCCGCCAGCTCGCTTACGAGTGGCTGAGCCGCCCCGGCTCCTGCACCATAGCTCCTGATAAGTCAGTCGCGGTGCGTGAGGAGCGGACCGGCAATACGTACATTTTTCGCCGTCGCTAGAGCAGTTCCGGCAATCATTTTTGGCTGGCCTGATTATACGGCAAGCTAAAGCTTACCTCACAACTATGCCCACCCCCCGCGTCCTCGTCACCGCCGCCGCCGAAGCCACCATCGACCTGCTCCGCGACGAGCACGGCCCGCTCATGTTCCACCAGAGCGGCGGGTGCTGCGACGGCTCCTCGCCCATGTGCTTTGCCAAGGGCGAGTTTCGGGTGGGCGGCAACGATACCTGGCTGGGCCGCATCTACGGCTGCGACTTTTTTATGAGCGCCAGCCAGTTCGAGTATTGGAAACACACCCAGCTCACGGTGGATGTAGTGAAGGGCCGGGGCGCCAGCTTCTCGCTGGAAATCCCGCTGGGCGTGCGGTTTCTGATTCGCTCGCGGCTATTTACCGAGGACGAGGAAAAGGATATGGCCCCGGTATTTGCCGGTGATGAATACCCGGAAATGGCGGTGTAAACGAGTAGCGGCTGTCATGCTGAACGCAGTGAAGCATGACAGCCGCTACTCGTTCTACTTCACGTTCGTCTTCGTCACCAACTGCACCGTTTTGGGGTCAACCGTGATTTCCTCCAGGCGCTTGGCCACGGCGGGGCTCATACTTTCCTGGTAGCGGCCGTGCAAGTGGCCGGCCAGAAACTTCTCGGAGGCTGCAAACATGGCCATGTTGTTCACGGGGCGGGCGAAGCCGTGGCCTTCGTCGGGGGCCAGCAGGTACTGCACGGGGTAGTTGCGGTCGCGCAGGGCTACCACAATCTGGTCGGCCTCGGCCTTGTTCACGCGGGGGTCGTTGGCGCCCTGCACCACCATGAGCGGGGTTTTGATTTTATTGGCCGAGCCCAGCGGCGACATGCGGTCGAGAGCCGCCCGGCCTTCGGCAGTGCCGGGGTCGGCCATGCGGGCGTACATCTGCTTGCGGCCGGCCTCCCAGTAGGGCGGAATGGCGTTGAGCAGCGTGGTGAGGTTGGATGGGGCCACGATGGCCACGGCGGCGCTGTACAAATCGGGGGTGAAGGCCACGCCGGCCAGCGTGGCATAGCCGCCATACGAGCCGCCCATGATGCCCACGCGCTTGGGGTCGGCAATGCCCTGTGCCACCAGGTACTTCACGCCCCAGGTCAGGTCGTCCTGCATTTTGCGGCCCCACTCGCCATTGCCGGCGTTCAGAAATTGCTTGCCGTAGCCGGTGCTGGCCCGGAAGTTGGGTGAGAGCACGGCGTAGCCCCGGTTGGCCAGAAACTGGGCCATGGTGTTGAAGCCGTAGACATCGCGCCCCCAGGGCCCGCCGTGGGGCAGAATGATGACGGGCAGGTTTTGGGCCGCCACGCCCTTGGGCAGGGTCAGGTAAGCCGGAATTTCGAGGCCGTCCGACGACTTGTAGCGCACCACTTTCATGTCGGCCAGGTCGGCGGGGTGCAGCTTGGGACGGGTTTCGTACTGCTTGCTGAGCTGCTTGGTCTGGCGGTCAAATAAGTAGGACACGCTGGGCTGGGTGGCCGAGCTGGCCGCGAGCAGCCACAGCCGCTCGTCGGTGGTGTGCGATATGGGCTGCACATCCAGGCCCGGCAGCCGCCGGCTTACGGCGGCAAAATCCTGCTCAAAGCTCTTGTCCTTCCATACGCGGCGCATCCGGTCGTCCTCGAAGCTTACGTACACTGGCTCATGCGTTTTTTCCGAGATAGTGAGGCCGCCCACGTCCACGCGTTTCAGCGGGTCGGTCTGGTAGGGCTGTTCCTGGCCGGTAGCGGGGTCGAGGAGCACGATTTCGGCCAGGTTACGCGAGCCTTTATTGGTGGCCAGGTATACGTGCTGGTTGTCTTTGGCGAAGCCTTCCACGGCGCTCTGTTCGTCAATCGTGGTCTTGTAGAAGGGCGTCATTTGCTCGCCTTCCACGCGCAGCCACTCGGTGCTGCCGTCGGGGTTCGAGCGGGCCGCCAGGCGCAGCTGGTCGTTCCAGTCGAACACCCAGTCGCCGATGCGGTCGTTGTTCTGGCGCATCAGGGTTTTCTCGCCGGTGGTCAGGTTCAGCTTGTAGAGGTCGTGCCAGGCCTTGTCGCGGTCATTCAGGCCGATATACAAGGTATTGGGGTCGGTGAGGGGTGCGTTGACAATCTGCACCCGCACGCCCTTCAGGCCGGTGAGGTCGCGGGCGGTGGGCACGGCCTGGCCAGCGGGCAGGGCCTCCGCCGGGTTCACAGCGTAGATGTTGAAATTCTCGTCGCCGGCTTTGTCCTGGCTGTAAAGCAGGTACTTGCCGTTGCGGCTCCAGAAGTAGCTGCGCACCGGGCGAGCCTGGTCGTTGGTCATGGGTCGGGCCTTGTCGAAGGGCTCGTTCAGGCCCTTCACCCAGATGTTGCGGGTGCCGTTGTAGGGCCGGATGAAGGACAGAAACTTGCCGTCGGGCGAGAGTTGCGCCCCCGAAATTTCGGGGTCACCGAACAGCAGCTCGCGGTCGATGAGCGGGGGCTGGCTGCCCGTTTTGGCGGTTTGGGCCACGCTGGCTTGCGGAGTGGCCAAAGCCAGCAGCAGGCCCAAACCCAAAAGGAGATGTTTCATAAGCATTCGCAGAAAAAAGATGAATATTTCGACCAATTTAACCAAAAAAATGACCGGACAGCGTGAGCTGCCCGGTCATTCCTGCCTGTCGCCTAAATAAGCGCAGGTATTCTATATTTCTATTGCTCCTGAAAGTGGTATAGGAACGTAATTACGCCGGTATACGCCTGCTTTTTCACGCCCTCAATTTCCAGCGAAACTTCGATGCGGGTTTTGGCAATGCCGCGCAGGTTGGCCACCGACAGCAGCTTGGCGTGCAGGCGCACGGTGCTGTTCACGGTCACGGCCTGGTTGAAGCGCAGGCTTTCAATTTCGTAATTCACCTGCATTTTCAGGTTCTCGATGGTCACAATTTGCTGCCACAAGTAGGGCAGCAGCGCTACCGTGAGATAGCCGTGGGCAATGGTGGCCTTAAAGGGCGACTCTACCGCAGCGCGCTCGGCATCGGTATGAATCCACTGAAAATCGAGTGTGGCGGCGGCAAACTGGTCGATTTGGGCCTGCGTGATGGTGTGGTATTCGGACACGCCCAGCTCCTGGCTGGTATGCGCTTCGAGTTCGGCAAGACTGCCAATGGTAAGGATGGACATAAAAGAAAAGTGGCGAATGATTACGGATAAAGGGCCGTAAACATACGCCACTGGTTTGGTTCCCCGGTCTGACCGCCCTAGAGCGTGAGGACAATTACCTTTGCTTTGGCAATCGTTTATAACGAAGAAATTATTTATGCGAAGACATGAGATTAGCGATGCTCAATGGCTGGCGGTGAGCCCCCTTTTGTCGGGCAAAGCCACTGATTGCGGGGTAACGGGCAAAGACAACCGCTTGTTTTTCAACGCGGTCGTGTGGATAATGCGCACCGGCTGCCCGTGGGCCGACCTACCCGAACGCTTCGGCAAATTCAACACCGTGTGCAAGCGCTTCCGGCGTATGGCGACCAAAGGGGTTTGGGAGCGGGCCTTCCAGGCCCTGCAAGCCCCCGAACTGGACTGGGTCATGCTCGATTCGACCGTCGTGCGGGCGCACCAGCATTCAGCAGGCCAAAAAAAAGTACCGCCGCCACCGAGTGCCTCGGACGCAGCCGCGGGGGCATCGGCACCAAAATTCACGCCTGCGTGGAGTCGCTGGGCAACGCCGTGCGGCTGATTGCGACCGAAGGCCAGGCGGGCGACAGCCCGCAGGCGCTGCCCTTGCTGGCGGACCTGCAGCCGGGCAAAGTGCTGGCCGACACGGCTTACGACAGCGACGCGACCCGCGCCTATTGCACCGAAAAGGGCATCGAAGCCGTCATTCCCAGCCATCCTAACCGGGTAGAACCCTTGGCAATGGACGAAGAAACCTACCGCGACCGCAACAAAGTCGAGCGCTTTTTTGGCCGCCTCAAGCAATACCGCCGCCTAGCCACCCGCTACGAAAAAACCGCCGTTTCCTTCCTCGCCTTTTGGCATATTGGTGCTACGCTAGATTGGCTTAGGTAAATAGATAAATCTTTGATTGTCCTCACGCTCTAGGCGGTCTGACCGGTTGAAGAGGGAACGAAATCGTGTTACAACAACCGGTCTGACCGCCTAGGGCGGTCAGACCGGGGCGTACCAGCCTCGTCTAGCTGCGGCTGCCAAACACGCGGCGCAGGAGCTCAGTAGTGCGGGCCACGGGATTTTCGCGGATGTTGGCTTCTTCCTGGGCGATGAGCGTGAACAGGCCATCCACGGCTTTGCCGGTGGCGTACTGGTTCAAATCGGGCTCCACTTTCTGCACCAGGGGCAGCTGGTTGTAGCTGCCGGCCAGCTGGGTGTAGTAGCGCGTGGCTCCCACCTGGTCGAGGCTTTTCTGCATGATGGGCGAGAAGGCCGAAACCAGCTGCGTCGAGGTAGTGCGCTTCAGGAACTGCGTGGCGGCGTCCTTCTGGCCGGTCAGGATATTCCAGACGTCGGAAAACGTGAGGCTTTTGATGGCCGAGATGAAAATGGGCTTGGCGCTTTTGGCCGCGTCCTCCGCGCCCCGGTTCAGGCTCAGCTCGAACTTATCGACCTGGCTGCCCAGGCCAATGCTGCGCAGCGTGGTGGCCACGCGCTGGGCATCGGGTGGGAAAGGAATACGGATGAGGCGGTTGAGGTAGAAGCCATCGGTCTGGGAGGCTTGGTCGGCCCCTTTGCTGATGCCTTGCAGCAGCGCCTCCTTGAGGCCATTGGCCGCGTCGGCGTTGCTGAGGCCGGCAATGCTGCTGCTGCCCGTGGAGCTGGTGGTGCCCGAGGTGCTGCCCGGCAGTTTGATGCCCCCGGGCAGCTTGATGCCGCCCAGATTGGGCAGGCGGAACTGGGCCGAAGCATTGAGAGAACTAACCGAAAGCAGCAGCAGGGCCGCGAGAGTGAAGGTTTTCATAGGAGGAGCGCCACGGCGGAACAGCCCGGCAATGGGCGCAGTACAAGGGCCGTGCCGGATGCTAAAGCCGGTTGAGCCGGCCGCCGTCTACGCGCACTTCGGCTCCCTGCACAAAGACGGCATCATCCGAAGCGAGGTAGGCGATGATGGCGGCCACGTCTTCGGGCTTGCCCACGTCGGTTTTGTCAATGATTTCGACGCCGGATTTTACGTTCGGATTCTCCCAGAGCATGGGCGTGTCGATGGCGCCGGGCAGCACGACGTTGGTGCGGATGCCCTTCGGCTTGCCTTCGAGAGCCGACGAGCGGGTGAGCGACAGCATGGCCGCCTTCGCCGCCGCATAAGGGGCCACCAGCGGACTGGTTTCGATGGCGTGAATGCTGGACACGTTCACAATGCTGCCGCCGGGCTTCATGTGCAGAAAAGCCTGCTTGGTGAAGTAGAACGCGCCCAGCAAGTCCACGTTCAGAATGCGCAGCCAATCGTCGCCGGTCAGCTCCTCCAGGGCTTTGAACTGCATGAGGCCGGCGTTGTTCACCACCGCATCGAGGCGGCCGAACCGGGCCAACGTAGCGGCCACGGTGGCTTCTACCTGGGCCTCCACGGCCACGTTGCAGAGGCTGGCCAGCACCTCGGGCGCGCCGGCGGCCTGCACCTCGGGCACGGCGGCATCGAGGTTGGCCTGGTTGTAATCGGCGAGTACCACGCGGGCCCCTTCGGAGGCGAAACGCCGGGCCGTTGCCAGGCCGATGCCGCTGGCACCGCCGGTAATGAGAACGACTTTATCCTGGAAGCGAAGGGGCATGGGAGAGGGGGGAAGGAGGAGATTTAGGAAAGAAGAACGTCATGCTTCGCTACGCTCTGCATGACAGTATTTTACGCGGCATCAGTAGTAGTGGGATTGGCCGGTTTGGTGGAGTTATCGGCGGTGTCGGCTTTCGCGTTGGCTTTTTGCTCCCGGGCCCAGGCGGCGTTGCTGGCCTGGGGCATCACGATGGGCACTTGCAGGCACACGCTTTGGGCAGGCAGCACCTGGCGCCAGTCGGCGATGAGGTGCTTGTAGGCCGTGCCCACGGGCCGGATGTTGCGGTCGAGGTCGTAGAGACCCACGGGGTTCAGGCGGCCGTTGTTTTCGCGCAGGGCGGTGTCCCAGTCCACCTGGTCGGTGAGGGAGTACCAGGTGAAGCCCACCATGGGCACGCCGTCGTTGCGCACGCGCAGCACGTTGGCCCACTCTTTCCAGAGCCAGTTCACGGCCTCGTCGCCGTTGGGACCCTGCCAGATGTTGGTTTCGGTGTGCATCACGGGCAGGCGGTAGCGGTCGTGGTACTGTGTGGTGATGACGTGGTAGCCAAAAATCTCGCCCGAGGCGCGGGTGCTGCCATCGGCCGCCACGCGGTGCTCGTTGGTGTGGTAGTAGTCGTTGCCCATTATGCAATGGTGCTTCATCTTGTTTTTCAGGAAGAAGTGATACTCTTCGCGGGTCATGCCGTTGTCCGTCAGGAATTCGTACATGCTCGAATTCACGCGGCGGCCGTAGTTCAAATCCAGCGACAGAAACCGCTCGGAGTTCATGGTTTCGGCCGGGCCGATGGCGGCCGGATTTTCGGCGTGGAAATATTCCGACGACTCGCTCTGGATGAAAATAGCATCGGGTCGCGCTTCTAATATGGCGCTCATAGCCAGTACGTTGGCCTTCACGATGTATTTAAGGGCCGTCACGAAGGACTTATCGCCGGTCAGCTGCTCGTTCCACCAGCCGTAGCGGGCCGAAAACACGGCGCAGATGTACATCTCGTTCACCGGCGTGTAGAGCTGCACCCACGGAAACCGCTGGGCAAACGCTTTGGCATACTGCGCAAACAGCACCGGAAAATCGGGGTTCTGGAAGTTGCCAATCCAGTCGGGCACGCCGAAATGGCACAGGTCCACGATGGGCGAGATGTTGCGCCGCAACAGGTCCTGAAACGTCACATCGGCAAAGCTCCAGTCGTACTTGCCCGGCCCCAGAAACGTGGTGTGAATGGGCGGCCCATAGCGCAGGAACTTGATGCCCAGCTCATCGACGAGGTCGAAATCCTTCTGCCAGAGCTTGTAGTGGTTGCATTTTTCCAGCTCATCCACGCGGTGCCGGCCGTTCTGGATGGTGGGGTTGCTGTTTTCGATGCCGGTGGCGAAAAGGAACTGAGGAACCATGAGCGAAGGAAAGGTGATGGCTGGCCGCCGAGGTGGGCAACCCGGTCTGTATCCACCGGTTTACTCCTTTCGCCGGTTCACGTTACGTTCAGGGGCACTGCGGCCGGCGCGGCTACAGTAGCCGCCGCTCCACAATCTTCAGCTGCGCATCGAACGCATACACGCAGATGCCGCCCGTCACAATTTCCAGCGATTCAACTTCCTCCGGCGTGAGGTGCTCTAGGTACATGCGCAGCCCGCGCAAGGTGTTGCCGTGCGACACCACCAGAATATCCTGGCCGGCGCGCAGCTTCGGGGCAATCTCGGCCTCAAAGTATTTCACGGCCCGGGCCTGGGTTTGCTGCAGGCTTTCGCCGCCGGGCGGGGGCACGGCGTAGCTGCGCCGCCAGCTATCAATTTGGGCCTGGCCGTATTTCAGGGCTGTTTCGGCTTTGTTGAGGCCCTGCAAATCGCCGTACATGCGTTCCCGCAGGGCCCCGGCGTGGTGCACCGGAATGGTGGCCCAGGCCGGCCGCGCCACAATGATGTCGAGCGTGCGCTCGGCCCGAATCAGGTCGGAGCTGTAGGCCGCGTCGAAGTGGTAGCCGCGCAGCTTGTCGGCCACGGTGTGGGCCTCGGCCTCGCCGGTGGGGCTGAGGGGCACGTCGAGCCAGCCGGTGAAGACATTGGCCAGGTTGGAAGTCGATTCGCCGTGCCGGACGAGCACCAGGTTGGCCATGGGGGAGGGGGAAAAGGACGAGCCGCCGGCCGCCGGGCCTAACCTGCGTTCGTGGTTCTACGTTGCCAGGAAGGCGCAATGATGCGCGCCCCGTTCTGAAGTCTGCATGAACCCACTGGCCCACATTCTCGAACACAAGGTAATCGCCATTGTGCGCGGAGCCGACCCCCGGAGCCTGCTGCGCATTGCCCGGGCCCTGCACGCCGGTGGCGTGCGCCTGATGGAAGTGACGCTGAACTCGCCCGGCGCGCTGGCTTCGATTGAGGAAGTTGCCGGGGCGATGGAAGGCAAGGTGCTGGTGGGTGCCGGTACCGTGCTCGACCCCGAAACGGCCCGCGCCGCCCTGCTGGCCGGGGCGAAATACATCATCTCGCCCACCCTCAACAAAAAAACCATTCGCCTGACCAAGCGCTACGGGGCCGTGAGCATCCCCGGGGCCTACACCGCCACCGAGATTCTGAAGGCCTACGAATACGGCGGCGACATCATCAAAGTGTTTCCAGCCTCGGCCAGCGGCGCGGGCTATTTTAAAGATATTGCCGGGCCGCTGCCCTTCATTCCGCTCATGCCCACGGGCGGCGTTTCGCTGGATAATATCAAAGGATTTAAAGAAGCCGGGGCAGTAGCCTTCGGCCTGGGCAGCGCGCTGGTTGATACCCGGCAGGCCGTGACGGAGGAGTACCTGACGCAGCTCACGGAGCGGGCGCGGCAGTTTGTGGCGGCGGTGGCGGGGTAGAGCGATGAGGACGCTCGTCATGCAGAGCGCAGCGAACCGAAGGTCGGCGTAGCCAAGCATCGGTTCGCTGCGCTCTGCATGACGACCTTTCCCCGTTCAAATATTCCTATCCGACACCCCATGAAAATCACCCGCTTCGAACTCTTTCAGGTGCCGCCGCGCTGGCTGTTCCTCAAAATTGAAACCGATACCGGCTTCGTGGGCTGGGGCGAGCCCGTGATTGAGGGCAAGGCGGCCACCGTGGCCGCTGCCGTAACCGAGCTGATGTCAACCCTAATCGGCAAAGACCCGCTTCACATCGAAGACCATTGGCAGGTGATGTACCGGGGCGGCTTCTACCGGGGCGGGCCCATTCTGATGTCGGCCATCGCGGGTATCGACCAGGCGCTGTGGGACATCAAGGGCAAGTACCACGATGCGCCGATTTACCAATTGCTGGGCGGCCCGGTGCGCGACAAAATGCGCGTTTACTCTTGGATTGGCGGCGACCGGCCCGAGCACGTAGGCGCGGCGGCCGTCGACATGGTGGCCAAGGGATTCACCGCCATTAAGATGAACGCCACCGACGAAATGGCCTACGTCGATTCCTACGTGAAGATTGACGCCGTGCTGGCCCGCGTGGCGGCCGTGCGGGCGGCGGGCGGGCCGGGGCTGGGCATCGGCATCGATTTCCACGGTCGGGTGCACAAAACCATGGCCAAGGTGCTGGCCCACGAGCTGGAAATCTATCGGCCCATGTTCATCGAGGAGCCCGTGCTGCCGCAGAACAACGAGGCTCTGCGCGAGATTGCCCGGCATACCAGCATTCCCATCGCCACCGGCGAGCGCATGTTTTCGCGCTGGGATTTCAAGCAGTTGCTCATCGATGGCTACGTCGATATCATTCAGCCCGATGTATCGCACGCCGGCGGTATCACCGAGTGCAAAAAAATCATCGGCATGGCCGAAGCCTTCGATGTGGCCGCCGCGCCGCACTGCCCGTTGGGGCCGATTGCGCTGGCCGCCTGCCTGCAAGTGGATGCCTCGTGCCACAATGCTTTCATTCAGGAGCAGAGCCTGGGCATTCACTACAACAAGGATAATGATTTGCTTGATTACCTGGTTGATAAGTCAGTATTTGACTACGAGGCCGGGCATTGCCGCATTCCCGGTGGGCCGGGGCTCGGCATTGAAATCAACGAGGAATACGTGCGCCGCCGCGCCGCCATTGGCCACAACTGGCACAATCCCATCTGGCGAAATGAGGATGGGAGCGTGGCAGAATGGTAGCACATCACTCCCCTCCTCAGCTGAGGAGGGGACGCTGCCGCGAAGCGGCAGCTGGGGTGGTTGACCTCGTTGAACGACCCCCAAACGACCCCCGCACGATGCGGTCGCGAGCCGTTCAACGAAGCAACCACCCCCGTTTCAGCTTCGCTGAAACATCCCCTCCTCGGCTGAGGAGGGGAGTACTGTTCAATCCTCAGCTATGAACCCCACTACCACCTTCCTCAGCTGCGACTGGGGCACTACTTCCTTCCGCCTGCGGCTGGTGGAGCGCGAAACCCGGAAAATTCTGGCCGGAGCAAGCTCGAAGGAGGGCAACGCGGCCACGGCCGGGCGCTGGCAACAGGCCGGGCAGCCGCCGGAGCAGCGCGTGGCGTTTTACCTGACCATCGTGCGGCGGTACATTCAGCAGATGGCAGCGGCGGCCCAAACCACGCTGGCGGGCGTGCCCGTGGTGATTTCGGGCATGGCTTCGTCCACCATCGGCATGGCGGAGCTGCCGTACAAGCCGCTGCCCTTCGCGGTGGATGGCTCGGATTTGCTCACCCAAACCATTGCTCCGACGGTCGATTTCCCGCATCCCGTTTTGTTGATTTCGGGCGTGCGGAGCGCCGATGATGTAATGCGCGGCGAGGAGGTGCAGTTGGTGGGCTGCGGGTTTGAAAATACGCCCGAGGAGCAGCTTTTCCTGCATCCCGGCACCCACGCCAAGCACGTAACGGTGCAACACGGCCAGGCCACCGCCCTGAAAACCTACATGACCGGGGAGCTTTTCGCGCTGCTTGCTACCCAAAGCATCCTGGCGGCCTCGGTGGAAGCAGAGGGAATGCTCGCCGAAGGCCGGCATCAGCAGTGGTTTGCCCGGGGCGTGCTGGAAGGCCAGCAGGTCAACCTGCTGCACAACGCTTTTATGGTGCGTACCAACGACTTATTCAGCCAGAATAGCAAGTCTGAAAACTACTTCTACCTGAGCGGCCTGCTCATTGGCAGCGAGTGCCACGAGCTGCTGGCCCACCGCCCGGCCCGCATCGTGCTGGCCGGCGAGCCCGTGCTGGTGGACCTCTATGGCGCGGCCCTGCGCGTGCTGGGTATTGCCCACAAGTGCCCGGTAACCACCAAAACTGCCGAAGAAGTGACCCTGAACGGCCAGCTGGCCGTGTTGAAGCAGCACCTTGCCACCTTGCCTACCGCGTAAATAACCCGTTATGCAGGCCGAATCCATTCTTCATGCGCAGGCAGCTTTGGGCGAAGGAGCCATCTGGAATCCGGAAACGGCCGAGTTGTATTGGGTTGATATCGAGGGTCGGGCGCTGCACGTTTTCGACCCCGCCACGGGCCACGACCGGCCTTACCCCGTGGGCAGGCGCATTGGCACGGTGGTGCCCCGGTGCAGTGGCCGCGCCCTGGTGGCCCTGCAAACCGGCATTCACGAAATCGACCTGGCCACCGGCCTGCTCACCCGCCTCGCCCACCCCCTGACGGACGAGCATCTACGCTTCAATGATGGCAAGTGCGACCCGGCGGGCCGCCTCTGGGTGGGCACGTTCGATATGCTGCTGCGCCCGCACGCCGGCACCCTCTACCGCTTCGACCCCGATGGCAGCACGCACGTCATGCTGCCCCGCATCACCAACTCCAACGGCATCGCGTGGTCATCGGACCGCACCACAATGTACTACATCGACACGCCCACGCTCGCCGTGCAGGCGTTCGACTACGACAATGCCACCGGCAGCATTGCCAACTCGCGCGTCGTCGTCCGTTTCGCCGAGGCCGAGGGCTGGCCCGATGGCATGACCATCGACGCGGAAGGTAAGCTCTGGGTGGCGCTGTGGGGCGGCGGGCGCGTGCAGCGCTACGACCCTGGCACGGGGGCATTGCTGCAGGTAGTGGCGGTGCCCGCGCCGTTCACTTCGTCGTGCGCTTTCGGCGGGTCGGGGCTGGAAACGCTGTTCATCACCTCGGCGCGGGGCGGCCTCACACCGCAGCAAGCGGCGACGTTTCCGCTCAGTGGCGACGTTTTTGCGGTGCGGCCCGGCGTGGCGGGCGTGCCGGCCTGCTTTTTTGGAGAGTAGCGCGGACTTTTAGTCCGCGAGTGATTTGCTTGAATCCGCGGACTAAAAGTCCGCGCTACAACTCCTGCACTTCCAACTTGATGTCGACATTGCGGCCGTGGTCGTCGGCGCAGGAGATTTTGACGGTCCCGCTGGGCGGACGGAAAAAGACCCGCTCGGTGGCCGACGCGGCCCGCAGAAACTGGTCGTTCACGTACCAGAAAACCTGGCGCACCTCGCTGCCCGCTGCACAGCTGAGCAGCATTTGCTGCTGCTCGTGGCGGTCGAGCACGTACTCGGCATGGTCGAGCGGGGAGGTGATGACCAGGGCCGCGCCCGCGCCGCCGTCGGTGTTGTGCACGAGGCGGCAGGCGGGGTTGTGCGGCGGCAGGCGGCTGGCGGGCAACCCCTGCGCCTCCCGGAACGCCAATACTTCGGGCAGCGGGTTTAGGAATAACTGCCGCCGGAAACCGGCCGCCGGCACGCAGGCCCGGCAGTAGGCAATCGTGCCATCGGCCGATACCAAGGCTTTTTTCTGGTGCTCGCAGCGCCGGGCCGACGAGGTGCCGGGCAGGTAGTAGTCGATGAGCTGGTTGGGGCAATGCTCGCCCGGTACGAGGCCCGTTTCGGCGCAGACGAGGCGACAATCGAGGGTGGCGGGCGGCACGGCCCAGTTGTTGGGCGAGTTGTAGGCGAGCGTGTTGAAGAGGTCAAAGAGCAGGGGCGAGGCCACATCGGCTCCGGTGAGGGCCGGGCTGCCCTGCCCGCTGAAGTTGCCCACCCACACGCCGATGGTGTAGTCCTGATTGTAGCCAATGCTCCAGGTATCGCGGCGGCCGTAGCTGGTGCCGGTTTTCCAGGCGATTTTGGGCAGGTGGCGGCTGTTCTGGTAGCCCATCGGGAGGTCGGGTCGGGTGCGCTGGGCCAGAATGTCGGTGATGAGGAAGGCGGCGGCGGGGCTTATCAATGAAGAATTAGGAATGAAGAATGAGAAATTTCGGGCGTGAGGCCGCGTGCCTGACGTAGAGGAAAGTCGCTTCGGCGTCAATTCCTCATTCTTAATTCTTCATTAAGCACCAGCTTCAGTGGTGCATACCGCCCGCCATCGGCCAGCGCCGCGTACAGCCCGGTAAGCTCTTCCAGCGTGGCCCCGCAGCCGCCCAGAATGGTGCTCAACACTAGAGCGTGAGGACAATCAAAGATTTATCTATTTACCTAAGCCAATCTAGCGTAGCACCAATATGCCAAAAGGCGAGGAAGGAAACGGCGGTTTTTTCGTAGCGGGTGGCTAGAGCGTGAGGACAATTACCTTTGCTTTGGCAATCGTTTATAACGAAGAAATTATTTATGCGAAGACATGAGATTAGCGATGCTCAATGGCTGGCGGTGAGCCCCCTTTTGTCGGGCAAAGCCACTGATTGCGGGGTAACGGGCAAAGACAACCGCTTGTTTTTCAACGCGGTCGTGTGGATAATGCGCACCGGCTGCTCGTGGGCCGACCTACCCGAACGCTTCGGCAAATTCAACACCGTGTGCAAGCGCTTCCGGCGTATGGCGACCAAAGGGGTTTGGGAGCGGGCCTTCCAGGCCCTGCAAGCCCCCGAACTGGACTGGGTCATGCTCGATTCGACCGTCGTGCGGGCGCACCAGCATTCAGCAGGCCAAAAAAAAGTACCGCCGCCACCGAGTGCCTCGGACGCAGCCGCGGGGGCATCGGCACCAAAATTCACGCCTGCGTGGAGTCGCTGGGCAACGCCGTGCGGCTGATTGCGACCGAAGGCCAGGCGGGCGACAGCCCGCAGGCGCTGCCCTTGCTGGCGGACCTGCAGCCGGGCAAAGTGCTGGCCGACACGGCTTACGACAGCGACGCGACCCGCGCCTATTGCACCGAAAAGGGCATCGAAGCCGTCATTCCCAGCCATCCTAACCGGGTAGAACCCTTGGCAATGGACGAAGAAACCTACCGCGACCGCAACAAAGTCGAGCGCTTTTTTGGCCGCCTCAAGCAATACCGCCGCCTAGCCACCCGCTACGAAAAAACCGCCGTTTCCTTCCTCGCCTTTTGGCATATTGGTGCTACGCTAGATTGGCTTAGGTAAATAGATAAATCTTTGATTGTCCTCACGCTCTAGGCGGCGGTATTGCTTGAGGCGGCCAAAAAAGCGCTCGACTTTGTTGCGGTCGCGGTAGGTTTCTTCGTCCATTGCCAAGGGTTCTACCCGGTTAGGATGGCTGGGAATGACGGCTTCGATGCCCTTTTCGGTGCAATAGGCGCGGGTTGCGTCGCTGTCGTAAGCCGTGTCGGCCAGCACTTTGCCCGGCTGCAGGTCCGCCAGCAAGGGCAGCGCCTGCAGGCTGTCGCCCGCCTGGCCTTCGGTCGCAATCAGCCGCACGGCGTTGCCCAGCGACTCCACGCAGGCGTGAATTTTGGTGCCGATGCCCCCGCGGCTGCGTCCGAGGCACTCGGTGGCGGCGGTGCTTTTTTTTGGCCTGCTGAATGCTGGTGCGCCCGCACGACGGTCGAATCGAGCATGACCCAGTCCAGTTCGGGGGCTTGTAGGGCCTGGAAGGCCCGCTCCCAAACCCCTTTGGTCGCCATACGCCGGAAGCGCTTGCACACGGTGTTGAATTTGCCGAAGCGTTCGGGTAGGTCGGCCCACGGGCAGCCGGTGCGCATTATCCACACGACTGCGTTGAAAAACAAGCGGTTGTCTTTGCCCGTTACCCCGCAATCCGTGGCTTTGCCCGACAAAAGTGGGCTCACCGCCAGCCATTGAGCATCGCTAATCTCATGTCTTCGCATAAATAATTTCTTCGTTATAAACGATTGCCAAAGCAAAGGTAATTGTCCTCACGCTCTAGTTGCGGGGCCGCTCTTGCCACACTTTTGAACCCGGCCGCCCGCAGCTTATCCATGAAAACGGGCACGCCGACTTCGAATAGCACGCGCACGGCCGGGATGTTGAGCGAGTAGGTGAGGGCCCGCTCCACAGTCACTTCGCCGGCGTAGCTCTTGTCGAAGTTCTCGGGGCGGAAGCCGCTGAAGTTGGTGGGCACGTCGGGCAGCTTCAGTTTCGGTGTCACGATGCCCCTATCCAGCGCCAGCGCATACAAAAAGGGCTTCAGCGTGCTGCCCGGCGAGCGGATGGCCCGCACGCCATCGACCTGCCCGCTGCTGGCGGCATCGGCAAAGTCGGCCGAGCCCACGTAGGCTTCCACGGCGCGGGTGCGGTTGCTCACCACCACCACGGCGGCCTGCGAAATGCCCAGCTCGCGCAGGCGGCGCACGTAGTTTTTGGTCAGGTCCTCGGCTTTGGCCTGGGGGTTGCGCCGCAGCATGGAGTGGATGATGGGCCGGCCGGGAAACTGCGTCACCAGCCGCCGCGCCAGGTGCGGGGTCAGCGTGGGCGCGGTGCGGCGCTGCGCATCCAGCGGTTCGTTGATGGCATCCTCAATATCCTGATTCGGAAACAGATGCTGCTGCCGTAACTGTCGTGGCCAGCGGTTACGGTCGGCCAGAATCCGGTCGTTGTTCTTGCCCAGCACCAGCACGCGGGGCTGATTCGGGATAATGGCCAGCGTCACGGTTTGGGCCAGGGAGAGGTAATCGGGTGGCTGTTGGAAGTAGAGCAGCGCGGCCGATTTCACGTCTTCAATATTGCCACCGTAGGGCACCAGGTTGAGGTAGAGCTGTAGGATTTCAGCCTTGCTGTAATGGGCTTCCAGCTGCGTGGCGCGTAGCATTTTTAGTAGCTTATTGCCGAAGGTGCGCTCCTTGGGTTCCAGCAGTCGGGCCACCTGCGTGGTGATGGTGCTGGCTCCGGTGGTGCGGCCGGCTTTGAAAATATTGCGCCCGGCCGCCTGCAGTATCGCCACGGGATTCACGCCGAAATGGTAGCGGAAATATCAGTCTTCCTTGTTGATAATGGCCTGCTGCAATGTCGGCGTTATCTCCGCTAATTCGGTTTTTATCCGCCACTTCTGGGTGGGGTTCAGGTAGGCGTGGAGGACGCTGCCATCGGCCGCCAGCACAATCGGAGAGTAGCGCGGCGCGGGCGGCGCGGGCGGCGCGGGGAAAAGGCGGTCAATGGCGAAGAGCAGGAGCAACGCCCCCGCAAGCCCCCAAAGTAGTCGTATGCTCTGCCGCCGAATCATGACGAAAGATAGCGGAAACCCTAAGCAAACCCAGGATACTACTCCGGTTGCCATAAGCGGGATGCCTTGCCCGGGCCGTTTCGCCAA
Source organism: Hymenobacter siberiensis (assembly GCF_018967845.1). Lineage (GTDB taxonomy): Bacteria > Bacteroidota > Bacteroidia > Cytophagales > Hymenobacteraceae > Hymenobacter > Hymenobacter siberiensis. Next base: position 4,437,588 of record NZ_JAHLZZ010000001.1, on the reverse strand, counting down.
ACGCCGTACTTTAGGTTGCTCGCAATCGTAATGGCGAAAATGTAATTTTCAATTAAAATGGTGTTATTATACGGTACTGGCAACTATTTATTGATTACTAAAAAGTATTTTCAATAAAATGAATAAAAGTTAAAAAAATAATCATTCAGGGTAAATCCGCCGGAAATAGTGTCTCGTAAGTATTGTAGTAGCAGTCAGGAATACTAGCAACGCCCTTGCGCTGGGCCCGGCGCAACAATTGGGTTGCTGCATATCCTTGCCCGACTGCCGCAATACTTCACCAACCTACTCGCTATTTCCACACGTTTACATGAAAAACAAAATTCTCCTTACCCTGCTCGTGGCAGGGATTAATGGCGCAGCGTTTGGCCAGGCCATCGTCGACCCGGAGCTGCGGACGGCCTTTGCTACCAGCCCGATTGCCCAGGTAGTCGTGACCTTCAATGGAAGCGGGGCACCCCAGGCTTCGCAGCTGCTGGCCCTGCAGCAGTTGGGCATCACGCGCGGCATTACCATGCAGGCGCTGCCTATTGCCGGGATTGTGGCTACGGCCGCGCAGGTCGATGCCCTGGCCGCCAACCCGGCCGTGCGCTCGCTGTTCATCAATAAGCAGCTTGACTACGAAAACTACGACGATACCAACCTGACCGGCGTGAAGCGCCTGCGCCTCGACCAGCAAATCACGGCCCGCAACAACGGGACGCCGGTTTCGGGTCGCGGCATTGGGGTGCTCATCAACGACAGCGGCGTAGATGGCACGCACGATGACATCAAGCTCGGCACTCACTTGGTGCAGAATACGCTGGGCTCTACCAACCTCAACTCGGTGAATGCCATGCTACCCGTGACTTACGTGGAAGGCGTGCCGAACACTGACAACAACTCAGGCCACGGCACGCACTGTGCGGGCACGGTAGGCGGCAACGGCTCGCGGTCGGGTGGCAAATACGAGGGCGTGGCCCCCGGGGCTTCGCTGCTTGGCTACGGCTCGGGCGGTGCGCTGCTCGTGCTCGATGCCATTGGCGGCTTCGACTATGCCCTGACGCACCAGTTTCAGTACAATATCCGGGTTATCAGCAACTCCTTTGGCTCGTCGGGCACCTTTAACCCCAGCGACCCACTGAACGTGGCCACCAAGCGCTGCTACGACCGCAACATGGTGGTGGTGTTTGCCGCCGGCAACTCCGGTCCCGGTGCCGATACGCACAACCCCTACGCCATTGCGCCCTGGACCATTTCGGTGGCCGCCGGCGACAAGAATGGCTTGCTCGCCAGCTTTTCCTCGCGTGGGGTGAAGGGCCAGAGCGGCACGTTTCAGGTAGATGGCCAGACCTGGACCTATAAGAACGAGCCCGTGATTACGGCCCCCGGCGTTGATGTGGTGTCGACCCGCACGCAGGGCCCGATACCACTGCTGGGTGCCCAGACGGATGCCGCCGTGCTCACGCCGGCCGAGCTGCCTTTCTACACGGTGCTGAGCGGCACTTCGATGGCCACGCCCCACACGGCTGGTGTCATTGCCCTTATTCTGGAAGCTAAGCCGTCAATGTCCCCCGCCCAGGTGAAGGAGCTGCTGCAGAAAACCGCCACCAATATGCCCGGCCGCGAGTCGTGGGAAGTAGGCGCGGGCTATGTGAATGCCTATGCTGCGGTGGACCGCGCTTTCCGGGGTACCAACTTCGGCGCTACCGTCAACAGCACCCGCACTTTCAGCAGCAGCGTGAACTCGCTGGCCGCAGTGAGCAACTTCACCGTAAAGTATAACCCCGCTACCACGGCCTCGAACCAGTTCACCTTCAGCGTGCCCAGCGGTGTAAACAGCCTGGAGGCCAGCATCAATACCTACGGAGTAATGGGCCAGACTGGCAATACGGTCAACCTGATTGTGCTCGACCCCACCGGCAAGCAGTACCGCTCGGGCATTCCCGTAGAGTTTACCCTCACGCCTGGCCGGAGCGTAGCCGTGGCCTCGCCCATGGCCGGCACCTGGACACTGAAAGTAGATGGCTTGGACGGCGTGGCGGCTCCCGAGGACATCGATGGGAAGATTACCATGCAAACCCCCGCTGGCACCACCAACCTGAGCGACATCGCCGGTAACCCCGCCGAAGCTTCCATCATCATGGCCGTGACCAACCGCCTCGTTGATGGCCTCTCGAACGGCTTCAAGCCCAGCCAGCCCCTCACCCGTCTGCAGCTGGCCGACTATCTGCTGATGGGCCAGGGCGTGCGCCAGTACCAGCCCACCGATGGCTCGCGCACGTTCAGCGATGTATCGTCGGACACTGACATTCTCCTGACTGAGTCGGTAGCCGCCCGTGGCGCTGCCATCCGCGACCGGTACCAGCAGTTCAACGGCGTGATGGTGCCCACCGCCAACGGTTCGTTTGCTCCCAATGGCCAGGTGAGCCGCGCTTCGCTGGCCTACTCGCTGGTGCAGGCCCTGGGCTTCCAGACGCAGGCCCTGGCCCGCAATGGCAAGGCTGTAACGGTGAACTACAACGGTGCTAAGGTGGCCGTTGATGATGCCGCCAACATTCCCGCCGGCCTGGAAGGCTACGTGAGCATTGCCTTGGAGCTCAACCTCATCAATGCCTACTTCTCGGTAACGCAGGGCCCTTACGACCTGCAGCCGGTGGTGCACGCTACCTTCAATCCCACGCAGTCGGTAACGCGGGGTGAGTTTGCGGTTATCGTCACCCGCACGTTCCCGCAGTATAATGCTGTTACCCAGCCTGCTGCTGCCGCTCGCGGTACTTCGGGCACCAGCACCAGCATGGCCGTTCTGACCCCCGAAACTGCTGCTTACCCCAATCCCTTCACTGGAACTACCACCATCAGCTACTACTTGGCCCAGCAAGGCCCGGTGAGCGTGGATGTGTATAACACGTTGGGTGCCAAAGTGAAAATACTGGTAGTTGATACCCAGGATGTCGGCTACCACGAAGTGAAATTTGATGGCCGCGACATGGCCCGCGGTACCTACCTGTTCAAGGTAAAAACCAGCGAGTCGGTTTCGATCAAGCGCTTGGTGCTGCAATAAGCAGCAACATGGCTAACCGCTAAAAAAGGCGGCCTGTTCTCCGGAGCAGGCCACCTTTTTTGTGTTCTGGCGGGCACAACTGGCTAGCACTGGCGCGAGTTTAGCGCAGCGTAACTCGTGCCGGCCATGCGGGCGAGGCTGCGCCTCGCATCAGAACAAGTTGCCTAAACGGTACCGTTGGCGCAGTGCCGCATTGCCGCTGGCGCGGCACGGGAGGCACAGCCTCCCGGCCATGACTGGCGCGAGTTACGCTGTGCTAAACTCGCGCCAGTGCTAGCACAAAACCTCCGACCCGGGCGCGCACCTGCGTAATTTTCCTGGCCAGCACCTTGTTTGACAGAGCGATACCTATGCAGAAGGCCAAGTGACAGCTTTAACGTTCGTTTTCGCTACTCCCGCTCGATAGCCTTGAGAAGCGAGAAAGACTATTCTTTTTCGGGGCTCTTACGGCCCATTAGCACCTTATGGGGTAGCACAAGAGTTGGAACAGAAAGTATCGGTACGGGAAACCTGAACGGGTGGGCGTCGCAAAAAACGGACGTCTTAAGGGGCTCCAAGCGGTTTTGTGCCATGACTAGCCTTTGACTTTCCGACTCGTTTCTTTTGCTCATCTCGTGCCTCAATGCCTCTTTTTGCACTCCTATACCGGCTTCAATAAGACCAGAAGGCCCCTTTTCAGAAGTTCAAGGGGCCTACCGATACTTTCTGTTCCAACTCTTGTTACCCCTACAGTAGAAGCACTGGCCCGCCGAGCTGGCGCGGGCGCTCACTAATCTCTCAACTATGTTCGCGCATTTATCCCTGCCCTTGTTGCTGCTGGCTTTCGTAGCGGCGGGCGTGGCCGTCTGGATAGCGGGTATTTACCTTTCCAATACGACCGACGTGCTTTCGTCACGCTTTGGTCTGGGGCAGGCGCTGGGCGGCTTGCTGCTGCTGGCTATCGTCACCAATTTGCCCGAGCTGGCCATTACTGTGAGCGCCGCGCTGGGCGGCCATTTGGACATCGCCACCGGCAATATTCTCGGCGGCATCGCCATCCAGACGGTGGTGCTGGTGTTGCTCGACGTATTTGGGCTGGGCCGGCAGGACGCGCTCACGTACCGGGCCGCCTCGCTGGTGCTTGTGCTCGAAGGCCTGCTCGTGCTAGCAGTGCTGGCCGTGGCCGTGCTCGGCAGCCAGCTGCCCGATACGGCTATCGTGGCACGGGTGCCACCCGCGGCCCTGCTCATTTTCGGGCTGTGGGTAGCGGGCTTGTGGCTGGTTGGCAAAGCGCGGAAAGACTTGCCCTGGCAAGCCCTGGGCACTGCCCCGCCCGGCGGCCGGCCGGAACCGAAAGGGACTGCGAAGCCTAAAAAAGATGAAAAGGCCCAGCAGAAACCGGGGAGTACCACCCAGACCATCCTGGTTTTTGTGGCGGCCGCCGGGGTGACGCTGGTTGCGGGGGTCGTGTTGGAGAGCAGCGGCGACGCCATCGCCGGGCACCTGGGCATGAGCGGCGTGCTGTTTGGCTCGACCGTGCTGGCCGCGGCCACTTCGCTGCCGGAGGTGTCTACCGGGCTGGCCTCCATCAGGCTCGGCGACTACCAGCTAGCCGTCAGCGACATCTTTGGCGGCAATGCCTTTCTGCCGGTGCTGTTTCTGCTGGCCAGCGTGATTTCGGGCCAGGCAGTGTTGCCCCACGCCGGCAAAACAGACCTCTATCTGACCGGTTTAGGCATGCTGCTCACTTGCGTGTACCTCTTTGGCTTACTCTTCCGCCCGCGCCGGCAGGTGGCAGGCATGGGCCTTGATTCGCTGCTGGTACTCGTGTTCTACGCGCTCGGCGTAGTGGGGCTGATTGTTATCAGTGGCCACCACTAAGCAGCGGCAGTACGTTTACCAAGACTGGCCTTGGTTAAAAGTTTGGTCTAAAAGTTATACTCGTCACGAATTACTTTGCGAATCCAGGACGTGAAATTTGAGCCGCATGCAGGACGCGAGTTCGGGGCCAAACTCGTCGAGTCGGTCAAAGAAATCGAGGACGGCGGTTTTAAACTGGCCCTTGGTGCGGTAAAAGGCGGTGTTGATGATTTTCTGGCGCAGAAACTTCCAGAGGCGTTCAATCAGGTTCAGGTTGGGCGAATACGGCGGCAAGAAGACCTGCACGAGGCGCTTATCGGTCAGCCAGGCGTTGAGGGCCTTATTTTGGTAGTAGCGGGCGTTGGCGCAGATAACGTGTACCGGGCCTTGCGGGTGGGCGGCGAGCCGTTTCTCGTAGAGCCGCTGGGTGCTTTGGGCATTGACGCAGTCGGTTTCGTCGAGGTGGACCTGGGTGGGGCAGTGGGCGTTGCGGGCGGCGTTGAGGTTGACCCGCTCGCGGCCGCTGACGGTGAGCAAGGGGCGCTCCTTGCCGGTTTCGGTCCAGACGTGGGTGGCGCGCGTGTTGTGGGTGGGGTGGGCCGCGTCAGCGAAATAGACCACCGCGTCCCCGGCGGCGGCCGCTTCCAGCAGCGGGGCCAGCGTGTCGGTGAGGAAGGCCGTTTGGGCCGCCGCGTCGGCTTGGTAGGGCACGGCCGTGGTCAATTTATAGGAAAATGCGACAAAGCATTTGGGCCCAGCCGGTGCAGCACGTCCGTCAGGCCCGAAACCGAGTAACGGACCCCGTAAGTAGCGGCCAACCAGTCGGCAATGGCCCGGCAGTCGGTGTACAACTGCTGGCCCAGTTCCCGGCACAAGCCCGCCAGTTGGGCGCTGGTGAGCAAGCCCCAATAGCCCGGCTGCTCGGCCCGCAGGTAGCCCGCCAGGCCGTGCAACTGGTAGGTCTGAGCGTAGCGGTACACGCTGCTCACGTCCACCCCTAGCGCCTGGGCCACCCTCGCCGCGGCGTGCCCTTGGTCGAGCATGAGCAGCACCGTAACCGGGACGTAGCCCGCCTGGCCCCGGCAGGCACGCTGCGCCTGCTGTAATAAGACGCGCTCCGAATCAGGTAAGGTCAATTCCACGAGGTAATGCGAACCCTTTTTTCTCTCTTTTAACTTCGCGACGAGTATAGCTGTGGTGAACAGGTTAATCCGGTCGTCGCGCACGTCCAGATAATCGGGCGTGGCAGCATCCTTCGCCCAGCTTAGCTCGCGCAGGGGGCCGATGCGCGGGTTCTCGATTTCTAGGCCGGCCGGGAGCAAGTCGTTGATGGCGAAGTTCTTGACCTGGCCGGCTGATTCGGCGGCTTCGAGGGTGATTTTTACGACCACCAAATCGTTCTGGCGGAAGACGGGGGCGCCCAGCGGCACGCCGTCGCGGTTCAGGAACTGGCGGCGGACTTTGAGGTAGCTGTCTTCCTCGTGTACCTGGCCGCTGGCGGAGATGCCTTCAGTTTCCCAGTAGTAGTAGAGGCTGCCGCGGCCGGCGGTGCGGATGCTGACGTTGCGGTTGGCCACGTTGCGCAGGGTGAGGTCTTTGCCATCGAAATTCCCTGCCGGTTTACCGTCAATAAACAGGCTGGCGGTGGTGGTGCTGCGGGCGTTTTGGCGGGCTATTTTGCCGAGGGCCAGCAGGGCAAAGGCGCGCTCCTGGGTGCTGAGCCAGCCGGCCGCTTTCATCTGGCGGCTGAGCTGGCGGGCGATGCCGGGGATTTGCGGGTTGTTGGGGTCGGTGCTGACGAGGGCGTTGAGGACCAGGCCCTCGTCGCGGATGGGCGAGTAGAACGAGCCATCGAGGGCGCGGTGGGTGGGGCGCTGCGGGCCGAACTGCTGGGGCAGCAGCTCGCGGAAGGCGCGCTGGTTGCCGAGGATGCTTTGGGTGCAGGCGAGGAGGAACTTGGAGTCTTCGGCCAGCAGGGGGGCGGTTGGCGCGGTAGTAGCTCAGGGCCACGGGGTCTTGGCGGCCGGCCAGGGCGAGGACGTAGAGCGAGTAGGCGATTTCCTTGCTGGCGATGGTGCGCTCGCGGGCAATGTTGTTGGCGTCGAAGTACTGGTAGGGCTCAGTTTCGCGCTTTTGAGGCGGAACTGCAGGTATTTCAGGGTTTTGTCGAGCACCGATTTATTCACCGCGAAGCCGGCCTGCTGGGCTTCCTGCAGGAAATGGGCGGCGTAGGCGGTGGCCCACCAGTTGTCGTAGTCGCCGCCCGGCCAGTAGCTTAGGCTGCCGTTGTAGAGCTGCATGCTCTCGATTTTGCGGATGGCTTCCTGGACGTGGTAGTTCGGGTTGTAGCGCTGGGCCTTGGCCGCCGCGCCGGTTTTCTGCTGCAAGGTGGCCGCCAAATCGGCGTAGTAGAGCTGCGGGAAGGCGGCCGACACGGTTTGCTCCAGGCAGCCGTAGGGGTATTGCAGCAGGTAGCGCAAATCCTTGCTGAACTCATTCTGGTCGGGCACTTCGGCCTGGGCCGTGAGGGTGGTGGTGGTGGCCACGGTGCCGGTGGCGGGCCGCAAGCCGGGCGCAATGTCAATGCGCAGCGGCGTGCCCACCTTCACGTCCTGCTTGAAGCTGATGCCGAGCGTGGCATCCGGCTCGGCCGTGCTGATTTCGATGGCCACGGGCTTGCCGTCCTGGCTCACGCGCAGGCGGGAGCGCAGGTCGGCGGGCCGCACGGGGTAGTTGAACACGAGGTTGGCGGCCAGCTCGGCCGTGCCCGCCGCTCGCTTCGAGCTGCCATAAAACACCTGCGGCGCCGCCATTTTCAGGTAGGGCGTGTGAAATTTCGGCCGGTTCAGGGCCAGCTCCTGCTTCCCGCTGGGCAAGGTCGAAGGCCGCAATCGGCCTTGAACACCGTGCTGGGCTGAAACGGCGTCATCGGCGAAAACGTGAGCTCGCGGGCGCTGGTCCACTTAAACTTGCCCGGCACGGCCGGCGAGAACTTCACGAACTGGGTGGTGTCCCAGCGGTTTATCTGGCCGGCATCCACCACCGCGTCATCGAAGGTGAAGACGAGGTTGGCGTAGGGGTCGATTTCGTCGCCGTCGGCGGTGGTTTGGGCTGCCTGTTCTTTGGCCGATTTTTTGGAGCACGAGGAAGCCGCCAGCAGCACAAGTAGCAGGGGCAAAAAGCGGTAACGAGCCAGTATGGGGGGGTGGGGGAAAGGAATTGTGGCCGGAAGCTAATAATAATTGTCGCCTATATGGCGGCGCTTATTTTTTTCGCCGACCCCTGCCGGAAGTGCCCCGGCCGGGCGAAGTCGGAACCGGGCCGGGCCGGGGCGCATGCGCGGCCCGGCAGCGTAATCGACCTCGGCGGGTGCCCATAATTATGGCGCACTCGTATGAAGCAATCCAGCGAAACTAATGCTTGCACTGCTTTGATAATCAATAATTTTCATATGTCTGACTTCGCCAGCTTCTTTCTTGACCAGGCGGAAGCCAGTCCCCACGTGCAGTTTGTGTACGACCTCGCGGCCCGCCGCATCGTGTTCGTCAACGCCGCCTACCAAACTGTATTGCACGGCAGCCTGAAAGGGGTAAATGCCGAGCTGCCGGCCCTGCTCCAGCGCCTGCACCCCGACGACTTGGCCTACGTTGCCCATTACTGGGCCCGATGGGTGCAAAATGAGGTGACCGACGAAGTAGAAGTACGCCTCCAGACGCCCGGCAAGCCCAACCAGTGGTTCTGCCTTACGCCCTCGTATCAGGAAGTCGATGGCCGCGTGCTGCTGGGCGGCACCCTGCGCGACGTGAGCGTGATGAAGCACTACCAGGGAAACGCCGACCTGTTCAACAGCCGCAAAAACGCCACGCTGGAGATTCTCTCGCACGATTTGAGCGGCGCTTTCATCATGGTGCAGCAAGTTGCGGGGTTCCTGCACGAGGAAGTGGTGGCGCCGGAAAACAGCCGCATTCCCGAAATGCTACAAGTGCTCGAAGCCACCAGCCGCGACAGCGTGAAGATGATTCGCGAGCTCATCAACATCGAATTTCTGACCTCGACCAACTCTGACCTCAAGGTAAACCGGGTCGATATCGGGGCCATTCTGCGCGTGCCGCTCGACCAGCTCCAGCTTGGGCAGCGGCTGCTGGGCCATCACTTCGCCTACACCCTGCCCGACGAGCCGATATACGTGAACCTGGACGTCAACAAGTTTACGCAGGTGCTTATCAACCTGGTGGGCAACGCCTTCAAGTTCACGCCCGATGCCGGCCACGTTGCGGTGCACATTGCGCCCGGTCCCGGCAGCGTGCTCATTCACGTGGTCGATGACGGAGTTGGGATTCCGCTGGCCATGCAGCCCTACCTGTTCGAGCGGTTCACCAAAGCCCGGCGGCCGGGCCTGCGCGGCGAATCCACCACCGGCCTGGGCCTGGCGCTGTGCAAAACCATTGTGGAGTGGCACCACGGTACCATTTCCGTCGATAGCACCGAAGGCATCGGCAGCACCTTCACCGTAGAAGTTCCGCGCTCGGAAGCCGTCGGCAGCCTCGTCCCGGCCGAGCTGGTCGAGCTCGACGCGTAAGGAGTTTGTGGGAATGGGTCGGTTTTAAGTAGTGGTGCAAAAGTAGAACGTCATGCAGAGCGCAGCGAAGCATGACGTTCTTCTGCCCGCTTACTTATGCTTTGACAAGCTCAGCATGACGTGCCAGCGAATTGCTGAGAAGCTTCTCACGCCGCTACCCCACCAGCCCCAGCACCTCCCGCAGCCGCCCCACCGCCCGGAACTCCACTTCCGCCAGCCGCTCGGCGGGCACGTGCTCGTGAATCCAGTTGGCGTGGTAGGGCACGTGGATGGCCGAAAATCCCAGCTGCACCACCGGCAGAATGTCGGATTTCAGCGAGTTACCAATCATCACGAAGTTGTCGGGCGTGATGTTGAGGCGGGCGAAGAGGCGGCGGTAGGTAGGCTCGTCCTTCTCGCTCACGACTTCGACGTGGTCGAAGAAGTCGCCCAGGCCGGAGCGGGCTATTTTGCTTTCCTGGTCGAACAGGTCGCCTTTGGTGAGCAGCAGCAGCCGGTGGCCGCGCTCTTTCAGCTCCGTGAGCACCGCCACCACATCGGGCAGCGGCTCGATGGGGAAGCGCAGCAGGTCCTTGCCCAAATCCAGAATCCGCTGGATTTCGTGGCCGTGTACCGCCCCGCCGGAGAGTTGAATCGAGGTTTCAATCATCGAGAGCATGAACGCCTTGGCCCCGTAGCCGAATAGCTGCATGTTGGCCCGCTGCACGTCGTAGAGCCGTGTGTTGATGGTGGCATGGTCAGCATACGGGGCCAGAATCTGGAGCAGCTGGGCCTCCACGTGGTCGAAATGCGGCTGGTTGGGCCAGAGCGTATCGTCGGCGTCGAAGGCGATAAAGGTTTGAGTGGGCATGGGAAGCAGGTTGATTTAAAACGTCATGCCGAGCGCAGCCGAGGCATCTCGCATGCAGCCACTAATCCTTTTCTGGCGATGGAGTTACCGCCACATGCGAGATGCTTCGCTACGCTCTGCATGACAAAACCGGCAAACGAGCCCGCAAAGCTACCGACCTTTGCCCCCCATGAAACACCTGATTGACCTCGAAACCTGGCCGCGTCGCGAGCATTTCGCCTTTTTCTCATCTTTCGAAGAGCCCTTTTTCGGCCTCACGGCCAACGTGGACTGCACAGCCGCCCAGGCCGCCGCCAAGCGGCTGGGCGGCTCGTTTTTCCTATACTACCTCTACCACGCCCTCGAAGCGGCCAACGAAGTCGAAGCCTTCCGCTACCGTATCGAAAACGGCCAGGTATACCGCTACGACCGCATTCACGCCTCGGCTACTCTCGGCCGGCCCGACCACACGTTTGCCTTTTCCTTCATCGAGCAGCACGACACGCTGGCCGGCTTCATCGTCGCCGCCGAAGCTGAAATTGCCGCCGTGCAGGCCAGCACCGGCCTGCGCCTCTCCGACGCCACCGCCCGGCCCGACGTGGTGCATTGCTCGGCCCTGCCGTGGGTGCGCTTCACCGGGCTTTCGCACGCCCGTAGCTTCTCGCACCCCGACAGCTGTCCCAAAATCTCCTTCGGCCAGGTTTTTCAGGAACGCGATACGCTGCAAATGCCCGTGTCAGTCAATTTACACCACGGGCTGGGCGATGGCTACCACGCTGGGCTGTTTCTGGCGGCGTTTCAGCGGCGGCTGAGCTTGTAGCACATGTTTTAGCTTGTGCCGGCCCTGCTCACTATTCCCCGTTCTCTGCACAAGCTGAAGCATGTGCTACATTCACATCATGCTCTCCCATTCCCATGAAGTCTTCTTCGAAGTAGCCCAGCGGTTGAGCTTCACCAAAGCCAGCCAAGCGTTGTTCACTAGCCAGTCGGCCGTGAGCAAGCAGGTAAAAGCGTTGGAAGAACGCTACAAAACCGGGCTGTTCGAGCGCCTGGGCAGCAGCATTCAGCTCACCCCGGCCGGCCGCAAGCTCTACGAAAAACTGCTGCAAGCTAAGCAGCTGCAACAGGAGCTGCACCAGGAAATGAGCGCGCTCAGCCCGGATTTCGCGCCTACGCAGCACCTCGTCATCGGGGCCAGTACCACTATTTCGCTCTATGTGCTGCCGCCGGTAGTATCGGCCTACCTGCGCCTGCATCCCAACCGCCAGCTCAGCCTCAAAAACCGCAATTCCGATAATATTCTGCGCGCTTTGCTCGACCACGAAATCGAGCTGGGCATCATCGAGGGTATCCACAAAGTGAGCAACGTGACCTATACCCCGCTGCTCACCGACGACGTGGTGGCCGTGTGCGCCGCCAATAACCCACTCGAGCAGCGCTCCCTCGAAGTGCACGACCTGCTCACCACGCCCCTGGCGCTGCGCGAGGATGGCTCCGGCACCCTGGCCGTGCTGGAGGAAGCCTTGGCCCGGCACCGCATCAAGCTGGCCGCCCTGCCGGTGCGCGTGCGTATGGGCGGCACCGAGGCCCTCAAAAATTTCGTGCGCGTCGATACCTGTCTGGCCTTTCTGCCCCGGCAGGCGGTGATAAAAGAGCTGACTTCCGGCGAGTTAGTGGAAGTAAAAATTAATAATTTCCTGTTGAAGCGGGAGTTCAACTTCATTCAGCGCAAGGGCACCGAGAACAACGCACCCTATAAGGATTTTCTCCAGTTCACGCGGCGCTACTATTCTGGTAAGGCATAGGCTATTCCAAAAGTCCATCCCAATTGGGCATACCTAGGGCAAGGCAGTTCCGTACTTTGCCCCATGAAACTGGTCGCCTCCGAATCCCTGTCCCGCCTCGCCGCACTGCATTGCTCCGCCTGCGGCACCGAATACTCTGCCTTCGATTTGCAGCGCGTGTCAGCCTGCTGCAATGTGCCGCTGGTGGCCGATTACGACCTACACCAGCCCCTCAGCCGCGCCGTCATCGACCAGGCCGATACCTCGATGTGGCGCTACGGCGCGCTGCTGCCGCTATTGCACGAAGAAAATAAGGTGACCCTCGGCGAAGGCCTCACGCCGCTGCTGCGCCTGCCGCGCCTGGCCGCCCGCCACGAGCTGGCCCACCTCCTGCTGAAAGACGAAGGCCAGAACCCCACCGGCTCCTTTAAGGCGCGCGGCTTGAGCATGGCCGTGTCCAAAGCCAAGGAGATGGGCGTGGAAGGCTGCATTATTCCCACGGCCGGCAACGCGGGCGTGGCCCTGGCCGCCTATTGCGCCCGCGCCGGCCTGCGCGCCGTGGTGGTGATGCCGCGCCACACCCCGGAGGCGTTCAAGGAGGAATGCTACTGGTACGGGGCCGAGGTGGAGCTGGTCGACGGCCTCATCAGCGATTGCGGAGCCCGCGTGCGCCAGCGCAACGCCGACGGCGCACTCCTCGACATCTCGACCTTGAAAGAGCCTTACCGCCTCGAAGGCAAGAAAACCATGGGCTACGAAATCGCCGAGCAGCTTGGCTGGACGCTGCCCGACGTGCTGCTCTACCCCGCCGGCGGCGGCACCGGCCTCATCGGCATCTGGAAAGCGTTTCAGGAAATGAAGCAGCTTGGCTGGCTCGCCCCCCATGTGAAATTACCGCGCATGGTGGCCGTGCAAGCCGAAAACTGCTGCCCGCTCCTCGAAACTTACGAGGGCCGCCAGCCCAACTGCCACAACTACCACGGCCACGCCACGCTGGCCAACGGCTTGGCCGTGCCCCACCCGCTGGGCGAAAACATGATGCTCCGCGTGCTCCGCGAGTCGCATGGCACGGTGGTGAGCGTGAGCGAAGAAGGCATGCTGGACGGCATGCGCGACCTCGGCCACCAGGAAGGCCTGTTCGTAGCCCCCGAAGGCGGCGCGGTGTGGACGGCCGCCCGCCAGCTGCTGGCCACCGGCGCCATTCATCCCGACGAGAAAATCCTGCTCCTGAACACTGGCAACGGCCAGAAATACATGGACAACGTGGCCGGCCGGGCCTGGGGGTAGCCGTCTGTGAGTAGCTAGAACGTCATGCTGAGCGCAGCCGAAGCATCGCTGCCTCATTACTAACGCAATCGAAAGAATTAGTTGCGTAGTAGAGATGCTTCGGCTGCGCTCAGCATGACGTTCTCTTTTCGTTATGCAGCCCCCCGCTTCCGGCAATACCTTTGCCCCATGCGCATTCTCCACGTTCTTTCGGCTGAGTTTTTTGCGGGCTCCGTGGCCTATGCCGTGCAACTGGCCGAAGCCCACCGCGCCCAGGGCCACCAGGTATGGGTAGTGGCCGATGCCGATAAGCTGCCCACCGGGGCCACCCTGGTGTGGGCCGGCATCAGCAACCGCAGCTACCGGCAGCGGCTGCGCAACGCCCGCATCATCCGCCAGCTTGTCAAAAAAGAACGGATAGATGTAGTGCACTGCCACTCGCGGGCAGCCAGCTGGGTGAGCTATTTCGCCCTGCGCGGCCTGGCGGTGCCGCTGGTGAGCACCGTGCACGGCCGCCAGCACCTGCACACTTCCACGTCGCTGCTCGATGTGTACGGCGACAAAGTCATTGCCATTTGTGCCAATCTGCGCGAGCACCTCATCACGGAAGTGAAGATGGACGCCGCCAAAATCGAGGCCATTCCCAACGGGGTTTCCTTCGCTCTGCTCAGTGCAGCGTCAAGCGCGAAGAATGAAGAATTGGGGAGTGGTGAGGGTAATTCCTCATTCCCCATTCCTCCTGCTTCATTGAGGGTATCATTCATCGGGCGCTTCAATGGGGGCAAGGGCGAGCGGGCGGCGGCCCTGCTGGTGCAGGTGTTTCCGACCTTGCTGCGCGAGTTTCCGGCGTTGCGAGTGGCCCTCATCGGCGGCGAGCTGCAACACTTGCCGGCAGCGGGTAAAACGGCCCTGGCGCAGCTACAGGCCGATTTTGGTGAGCGCATTGAGGTGGTGGGCTTTAGTGATGACGTGCCCGGCTGGCTGGCCCGCACCACGCTGGTCGTTGGGGCGGGGCGGGTGGCAATTGAGGCGCTGGGCGCAGGCCGGCCCGTGCTGGCGCTGGGCGAAGCCAGCTACGAGGGTCTCGTTACGGAAGCGACTTTTGCCCCGGCGGCAGCGTCCAACTTCGGCGATATTGCGGCCCGGCTAAGCGCCTCAGAAGTCGATTTTGCCGCTCTGCTGGCCGATGCGCAAGGGTTTTTGCGGCAGCCGCAGGCGGTGCCGGCCGCGCTCCGGCAGCAGGTACAAGCACACTATAGCCTGGCCACCATCGCGGCGCGGGTACTGGAGGTGTACCAGGCCGCCCGAATGCAGAAAGCCGTTCCTGGCTTCATTCCGGTGCTGATGTACCACAAAATCCCCGATGCGCCGCTGGCCACCAAGCACCAGATTTACGTCACAAAGGATAATTTTGAAAAGCACCTGGCTTATTTCAAAAAGCAAAATCTAACGCCCATAACGTTTGCTGATTATCTGAAATATGCGAACGGTGAACGGTCGTTGGCTGATTTTCCAGCGCGCCCCATCATCCTCACGTTCGACGACGGCTACCTCGATAACTACACCAACCTGCTGCCCCTGATGCAGCACTACGGCTACCGGGGCGTGCTGTATTTGTTGGGCGATGCCGACGTGCGCCACAATCAATGGGACCTGGCCGCTGACCCCACCGAGCCCCGCTCCGACATCATGGACCTGACCCAAAAACGGGCTTTCGTGGCTGCCGGCTGGGAAATCGGCGCGCACACCATGTCGCACCCGCGCCTCACCACGTTGCCGCTGCACGAAGCCGCCGCCGAAATCCAGCGCAGCAAAGCCGCGCTGGAAGCCGCCTTGCAAACCGAAATAGTGACCTTCGCCTACCCCTACGGCGACCTGAGCGAAGCCGTGAAAGCCACCGTGCGCGAAGCCGGTTTCGCCTTCGGCATAGCCACCGACACCGGCGGCCTCACTATTGAGGCCGACCGCATGCACGTGTTCCGGGTGAACATGTTTCCGAACGAATCCACCAGCAGCCTGTTCAAAAAAACCTCACCCTGGTACCGCAAATACTACCGCTGGAAGCGCGGAAAGTAAGTCCGCCGCCGGTGAAACAGCCGATTTTACGAAATCAATTCGGCCAGCACCCGCTGCCCTTTTTCTTCGCTCACGCCCTCAATCTCCAGCTTTTTGAATGGGGCGGTGTGCCCGCTCAGCAGCAGCACGCGGCTTTTGGGTACGGCAAAAACGGTGGCCAGAAAAGCCAGCAGCACGGCATTGGCCTGGCCTTCCTGGGGCGGCGCTTTCAGGCGCACGGTCAGGGTGCCGTCGGCGGCGCGCAGCAGCTGGTTTTGGCGGGCATTGGGCTTGGCCCGCAGGTGCAGAATCATGCTTTTATTTGGTGTTGGTGGCAATAAGCAGGTAGTCAGTAATAGGAGTTGTTTAGAAAGTCACAAAAGGTACTCAAACGGTCATGCAGCGCGCAGCGCAGCATCTTGCTCGCATCGTTGAACGGGCCTGACGATGCGAGCAAGATGCTGCGCTGCGCGCTGCATGACCGTTCGGGGACTTTCTAAACAGCTTCATAAGTAGTCAGATTTCATCTGTCTAAAAATTAGTCTATTAATTTCTATCTGACTACCGATTACTGATGACTGACTACTTAAAGAACATCATGCTGAGCGAAGTCGAAGCATGATGTTCTTTAAGTATCCGGCAGCCTTGCCGCCAAGCCGCGCCTGCCCAAACGGGCACTGGTCGAGCACCACGCAGCGCCCGCAGGCCGGCAATGAGAAGTAGCAGTACTTCTGGCCGTGGAACATGAGCGCCTCGTCGTGGTCGCACACCTACTGGGCATCCCAGGCGGGCGGGAGCAGGGCCTCGAGCAGCTTGTGGGCCGGCCCTTCGCCCACCTTCGGTCCGATGAGGCCCAGGCGCTGGGCCACGCGGTGGTGGTGGCTATCCACGGGCATAGCCGGAATGCGCAGCGTGCTGAACAGGAGCGTAGCGGCGCTGATTTTTGGCCCCACGCCGCTGATGCTTTCCAGCTAGGCGCGGGCTTCGGGAATGGGCATTTTGGCCAGGAAATCCACGGCGCACGGCACATCGGTGCCGCAGCGCTCGCTGATTTCTCGCAGCACGGTCTGAATGCGCGGGGCCTTTTGCTCGGGCCAGGTGCAGGCCCGAATGGCGTGCTGCACGGCCTCGGTGGGCGCGTCGCGCACGGCCTCCCAGGTGGGAAACGTGGCCCGCAATTCCTGGTAGGCCCGGTGCGAATCGGCGTTTTTGGTGCGGTGCGAGAGCAGGGCACTCACCAGCTCGCTCAACGGGTCTTTGGTGCTGAAAAATGGAAAAGGAGCCCCATACTCGGCGCACAGCCGCGCGTGTACCGATTACTTATGACTGACTACTTAAACGCAGAATGCTCCGAATGACAATCTCACCGCGTCGAGTTATAAAGCGCAATGGCCTGGCGCTGGTTATTAGACTGCTTGCTTTGCAGCACGATGGGCACGATGAGCACCGGAATAGCCGCGTAAACCAGCGGCGAAATGCCGGCTTGGCCATCGCCGGGGCGGAGCGACTGAAACAGCCCGGCCACCAGCAGCCCGCCGCCCACCACGTAGCTGCCCAGCGTGAGGCGCTGGTAGCGGCGCGAAGCCAGCAGCAGCTCCTGCGACCCGGCATTGTCGCGGGTGGCTAGCATCAGGTTGTTGTTGGTTAGGTTTTGAATAGGGCCATTGTCTTTGGAAAAGTATTCGGTTTTCACGGTGCGGTAGCCGCCGTAGGGGTATCCGCCAAACCCGCCGTAGCCCATGCCATAGCCACCGTAGCCATAGCCCGGGTAGCCCCCAAACCCGCCCGGCCCCGAGCTGTACTGCGAAGAGGTGATGGAGTACAGGCTGATGCGCCCGGTTTTCTCGCGGCGCAGCGTGGTTTCCCGCGAGGAGTTGGGCAGCGTGGTGCGCACGTAATGGCCGGTTTCATCCTCGTAAAACCCGATTTCCGCCAGCTCAAACTTCTGCCGCCCATCCACCAGCAGATAGGAGCGGCCGAAAAGCGGATTCTTCGTTTCCACGTCATTGGCCGAGTATATCATCCCGTTTTTCAGGCCCACCTGGAAGCGGGGCGCGCGGGTATTATTGCCCGGCAGCTGGCCGGCCGCCGTGGGGGCGTACACGGGAGCCGGCGCGGCCATGGGGCCGGGCAGCGGCGCCGTTACCGCAGTGCGGCGCGAAGAGTCGGGCGGGGCCATGGGTACGGCTTCCAGCTGGCGCGGGGCCGGGGCCGGACGGGGCCGCACGAGCGTGGGCATGGCCGGCGGCGCACCCAGCTGGCGGGGGCCATCGTCCTGGGCCTGCGCCGCGCGCCCACCCAGCAAAACCAGCAGTAGGGCCGGATATAAAACGGGAATTTTCATACGGAAGGACAGCAATTAGGACCAACAGGCCGAACAAGGTACCCATGTCCCGCCAATAATACCGAACCACGCGCCGCCGCGTCGCAATCGGGCCAGCTAACCGCGAAAATCGAACGTTGGGAAACGCCTGTAAATTCCGCACTTTTATCGTGAAGCGCAGGTGAACCCGCAAGCGTGCCGGCCCCGTCCGGCGCTACTTTAGCAGCTTCTCCAGCAGGCTCAGACTGTCCGACAGGTCGTTGCCGGTTTCAAAGTCCAGCGGCTTCAGAATATAGCCGCTCACGCCCAGGGTAGTGGCGTCGGCGCGGTCCTCCTCCATGTTGGAAGTGGTGGTGATGAACACCGGAATATGGTGGAATTCGGGGTTGCCGCGCAGCTCGGTCAGAAATTCGATGCCGTTCATGCGGGGCATGTTCAGGTCGAGCAGAATGACTTCGGGCAGGGGGCGCAGCGCCTCCGCGCCGTTGCGGCCTAGGAGCAGGTCCAGAGCCTCCTCGCCGTTGAAGGCGGTGTGCAGCTGGTGCGGCACGTTGAATCTGGCGAAGGATTTTTCCGCCGTCATCGTATCAAAAATATCGTCCTCAACTAGTAAAACAGAGCGCATGTATAGGGTAATGAGTAGTGGGTAGCTATAAGCAGAACCGTCATTTTTATCCGTCATCCTTCGCAAGCTCAGGATGACGGATAAAAATGACGGTTCTGCTCGCCGTTATTCAAATTGCCTTATTTCGGCCACGTAAAGATAAAACCAGCCCCCTGCCCCACAGCCGATTCGACGCGAATAGTGCCCTGCTGCTCGTTAATAATTTTTTGCACGATGCTCAGCCCGATGCCCGTGCTTTCGGCCGTGTGGCGGTCGCGCAGGGTTTGAAAGAGCAGGAAAATCTTCTGGTGGTATTCCGGGGCGATGCCCGGGCCGTCGTCCTGCACCCGGAACTCATAGCACCGGCCAATGTCCTGGCATTTCACTTCCAGCTGGCCGGCCCCGCGCTGGTGGTATTTCACAGCGTTCGAGAGCAGGTTGGTGAAGACTTGTTGCAGGCTCAGCCGGTCGGTTTCGAAGGTAGGCATATCTGGACCGATGCGCAGCGTGAAATCGGGCGGCACCACCAAGTCGGCCACGGCGGTCAGAAGCTGCTGCACGTTCACGGCCTCGCGCGACTGCGCGGTGCGGCCCACGCGGGCGTAGGCCAGCAGCCCGTTTATCAGGTCTTCGAGGCGCGCCAGGCGGCCCTTCATCTGGTCGAGGTAGGTGCGGAGCTGGGGCGAGAGCTCGGCGGCCAGCTCGTCCTCAATCCACTTCACGATGGTGGTCACGCCGCGCAACGGCGCTTTCAGGTCGTGCGAAGCCACGTAGGCAAACTGGTCGAGCTCGCGGTTGCGCTTTTCCAGGGCGCTGAAGCTGCCTTCCAGCGTCTGGGTCATGTGGTTGAGCGACGCGGCCAGGCCACCGAGGTTGTCCTCGGCATCATCCGTGATTTTAACCGTGTAGTCGCCTTGTACCACCTGCTCGGCCAGCTTCCGAATCTGGGCAATGCGGCGGCTCACCTGCGCGTTCACTTCGGCCAGCTCGCTTTGCAGGCGGCGGTTGTCTTCCAGCTCCTTCACCACCTTTATCACCAGCCACACTACAATCAGCACGGCCAGCACCGCCGAAACCAGCACCACGATGGGCGTGGCTTTTTCAAAAACATCCTGCAACGCACTGCGCTGGGCCAGCAGGGCCAGCTCGCTGGTTTTGATGCGGGCGTACAGCAGCCGCACCTGCCGCAGGGTCTGGCGGTCGGTGTCGAGCAGCGTTTGCATGGCCGACTGGCTCATGGCTTTTTTTATCTCCGTGAGGGGCCGCAGAATGCGGAATTCCTGCTCCACCAGTCCGCGTAGCGAATCGAGGCGGGCGCGCTGGTCGGGGTTGTCCACCGTCAGGGCCTGCACGCGTTCCAGGGCGGCGGGCAGCTGGCCGGTGGCCATGCTGTAGGGCCGCAGGTACACCGTGTCGCCGGTGAGCAGGTAGCCGCGCGTGCCTGCCTGGGCATCTTTGAGCACCGCCGTAATGGTTTCGGCCTCCTGCAGCACCTGGTAGGTGTGCTCCACGTTTCGGGTTTGCACGCTCAGGCCCCGGATGCTCCAGAACGAAGCCGCTGCCGTGAGCAGCAGCACGCCCACGGCCAGGGCAAAGCCCACAATAATTTTGGTGTTCGATTTGGTGTTCGATTTGATGTTCATCGGCAGCGAAGGTAGTGGCCGGCCCTACGCGACTCACCGCCGCCGGGTTGGCTCCGGCCGCTGGCCCGGTATCTTTGCCCCATGTCTTTTGCTCCCCTCGACCGCCTCAGCAGCCCCCAGAACCCCCGCATTAAGCAGCTCCTGAAGCTCCAGCAGAAATCGGCCGAGCGCCGTGCCCTTGGCCTCACCCTGGTCGAGGGCCTGCGCGAGCTCACCATTGCCGTGGAGGCCGGCGTGCCGGTAGCCACCATTTATTCCTGTCCCGAGCTGGCCGGCGAAAACGGTATGGCTGAGTTACAAAGTCTGTTTTCCGGCAAAAAAGACGCGCCCGAGTGGTTTGAAGTCACGCGCCCCGTCTTCGAGAAAGTGGCCTACCGTGAAGGCTCCGATGGCCTGCTGGCCGTGCTCCGCACCCCCGCCCGCACCTTGGCCGACCTCCGCCTGCCCGCCAACCCGCTGCTCCTCGTGCTCGAAGCCGTGGAAAAGCCCGGCAACCTCGGCGCTATCCTCCGCACCGCCGACGCCGCCCCCGTCGATGCCGTGCTCATCGGCGATGCGCGCACCGACCTCTACAATCCCAATACCATCCGGTCCAGCATCGGCTGTGTGTTCTCGGTGCCCGTCATTGCCGCGCCGATGGCTGAAATCACGGCCTTCCTGCGTGAAAAGCACATTCGTAGCTACGCTGCCGCCCTCACGCCCACGGCCCATTCCTATCTCGACTGCGACTTCCGTCAGCCCACGGCCCTCGTGCTCGGCACCGAAGCCGACGGCCTCACGCCGGCCGCCCTCGCCGCCTGCGACGAAACCATCATCATCCCCATGATGGGCCGCATCGACTCGCTCAACGTGAGTGTGGCCGGGGCCGTGCTGGCGTTTGAGGCCGTGCGCCAACGCACGGCTAGTTAGGCGGCGTCGGGATTCTCCAGCTTGGTCACGCGGGTATCCAGTTGCTTAATTTGCTGGTCGGAACTGTTGTAACGGTCATTGCCCCGGTTCATCGCATCCAAAATGGCGTTGGTCATGCTATTAAATGTTTGCGCAAGGTTATCCAAACCGGTTTGGAGGTCCTGGAGCAAGCCGACAACGTCCCCGCGCAAGCCGCCAACTTCTTCGCGCAAGCCGCCAATCTGTTCTCCCATTTCCCGGCGTAGGGCTGCAATGTCCTCACGCATGGCGTGTTGCTCAATCAGAATCTCGGCTACTACTTCTGGTAAATCGCGCTCATCTCGGGGTTCCATAAAATCGGGTTGGGAAACGGTAAGACTTGGAATAAGATAAGGCGAAACCGAACTTCGCCCACTTGCAAATAGCTGCCGTAACTACTGCGTCCGTTGGGTCGAAAGTTCCAATGAGCCGCTTTGCAATCCCTGGCTCGTGGCCTTCACCTGCACCGTGCCGGCTTTTTGGCCAGCCTGCACAATGGCCACCAGCTGTCCCTGAAACACCCGCATTTGCGGCTGCTGAAACGGCTCCAGGCAAGTCGCGTCGCCGTTGCCGATGGCCCGGAAGCTACCCGCGCCGCTCACCGTGAAGCTGAGCGACTGTGCCGCGTCGGGGCAGCGGTTGCCTTGGGCATCCTCTACGCGGGCCGTGATGAAGGCCAGGTCTTTGCCATCGGCGGCCAGGGCGGTGCGGTCGGCTACCAGTCGGATGTGGTGCGGCGCGCCCGCCGTGCGTACTTCTTCGGTGGCCGCGGCTTTGCCCTGGGCATCGTAGGCCACTATTTTGAGGGTGCCGGGCGTGTATTTTACATCGTTCCACATCAGGCGGTAGCGGGTCTGGGGCTGGTCCGATGAGGCTTTGGTCTGGCGGCCCTGGCTCTGGCCGTTCACAAACAGCTCGGCCGAGGGGTAGCTCGTGTAGGCAAAAACCGGCGTGGTTTGGCCTTCGCGGCCGGGCCAGGTCCAGTGCGGCAGCAGGTGCAGCGTTGGGCTGGCCGTGTTCCAACGGGCGCGGTAGAGGTAGTACCGGTCCTTGGGCATGCCCGCCAAATCCAGAATACCGAAGTAGGAGCTGTGCGAGGGCCATTTTTCGTCATAAGGCGTGGGCTCGCCGAGGTAGTCGAAGCCCGTCCACACAAACTCGCCCATCACGTTCGGCAGGTCGTCCTGCGCGGCAAATTCCTCGTCCGGCGTCTGCGACCACACGCAGGCCTCCAGGTCGTACGACGACGACTGATTATCCGGGTACTGCTTTTGCTTGGCCTTCTCGACTGGGAATTTATACACCCCGCGCGAGCTCACCGTCGAAGCCGTTTCCGCGCCCAGCAGGAAGCCCTGCGGCAGCTTGGCCAGCGCTTCGGCGTAGCGGTGGGGCTTGTAGTTGAAGCCGGGAATGTCGAGCACGGCTGCGATGCCGTACTTGAAATCGTCGTCGAAGCGGTCCAGGCCCATGGTCACGGGGCGGGTAGGGTCTTCGCGGTGCACGATGTCCTGCAAGCGCCGGGCAATAATGGGACCGTTGGCATTGCTCTGGTCGGGCACCTCGTTGCCGATGCTCCACATGATTACCGACGGACTATTACGGTAGTGGTGCACCATGCTCACCAGGTCCTTCTCCGCCCACGCATCGAAATACTGGCTGTAGCCATTTTTTACCTTGGGCGATTTCCACTCGTCGAACGACTCCACCATCAGCATCAGGCCCATTTCGTCGCACAGCGCTACCAGCTCCGGTGCGGGCATGTTGTGCGAAGTCCGAATGGCATCGCAGCCCAAATCTTTCAGCAGCGTCAGTTGCCGGCGCAATGCCGCCGTGTTCACCGCCGCGCCCAGCGGCCCCAAATCATGGTGGTTGCACACGCCCTTGAACTTGCGCGGCTGCCCGTTCAGCGAAAAGCCCACACCCTTCTCGAACTTGAAGGAGCGAATGCCAAACGTAGTTTTATAAGCGTCTTTCAACGCCTTGCCCGCATACAGCTTCGACGAAGCCGTATAGAGCACCGGCGTTTCCGGCGACCACAGTCGGGGCTGCGGCACCGTCAGGCGCTGTTCAAACGTGAGCCCGTTGGTTAGCGCCGTGCTGGTCGTGGCCACTACCTTGCCCGCCGCGTCGCGAATTTCGGTATCGAGCCGCAACGGCTGGAGCTTGCCGCCCGGCGTTTCCACCGTGGTTTTCAGCACTACCTGGGCCTGCGCGGCCGTGATTTCAGGCGTGGTCAGGTAAGTGCCCCACACCGGAATGTGCACGGCATCCGTCATCACCAGGTGCACGTTGCGGTAGAGGCCCGCGCCGGGGTACCAGCGCGAAGCCTCGGGCTGATTTTCCAGGCGCACGGCCAGCACGTTGCCGTCGCCCGGCTTTAAAAAGGAAGTAATGTCCAGCGAAAACGAGTTGTAGCCATACGGCCAGAATCCGGCTTCCTTACCGTTCACAAAAACGTGCGCGTTGCTCATTGCCCCATCAAAGAGCAGCACCGCCCGCTGCCCCGGCCCAAAGCCCGGCACTGCCAGCCGCCGCCGGTACCAGCCCGTGCCGATAAACGGCAACCCGCCCGTGCGCCCCGATTTCTGCGTGGCCTTCTGCTCTTGGTTCTGCTCGATTTTAACGACCTGTAAGTCATTGTTCCCACTAAACGGCCCCACAATGGCCCAGTCGTGCGGCACACTCACCGTCTGCCATTTGGCATCGGCAAAGTCGGTTCTGGCTGCATTCGGCACATCGCCCTTCGAGAATTTCCAGTTCGAATCGAGTAAATACTCGTGACGGTTCTGAGCGTCGGCAGCGGTATTGGCCAGCAGCAGGGCAGCGGCCAACAGATTTTTTAGCAGCATAAGCGAGTAGGATAGGAGTGTAGTCGGAGCCGCAAGGTACGTGCCCCCAATTTTACACAATCGATTATCCTGCTCCGTTGGCGTTAGTACACCGTCAATCCAAAGCCCAGTTCCAGTGCCAGCTGCCGGGCTTCCTCGGCCTGTGCATCGACCACCACGCTCAAGGCATACGAGTCGCTGTCCAAGGTAAACAGCACCACTGCCAGGCCCATCGGCTCCGCCAGGTCCTGCACAATGTCAAGCGCTTCGGGGCCGGCCACTGTGGCGCGCCCACTGGCGGGCGCATGCAGCCGTATTGATTTCTTCTGCTGCGTCAGCGTTTCGTTAATGCCGTAAACCAGGTCGGCCGCCGGGTCCTTCCAGTCGCTTTCCCACAGCAGCTCTTCAGCCAGCAGCGCATCAATCAGGGCCAAATCGCGCAGCTCCTGCGCCGGCAGAACAGCCACGACGCCGCGCTCTTCCAACTCCTCGGCAAACTGCTCCTGATAGGCAGCCGGGTCGTGCAGCACCAGCGCCAGCCGCTCGGTTACGCGCTGGGTAGCTTCGGTATTATTCAGCGTAAAAAGCTGCACGAAGCGGCTCAGATTTTCGAGGGATTTCAAATTCGTCATAAATTAAAATTTAGCGGGGCTGGACGCCCTCCTGCTGCACTTCCAGCAGATAAGGAACCAGTGCGGCCGGGCGTATCGACAGCGGCAGCCGCCGCGTGGCATCGTACTGCCGGATGGTCTGATACAGTTGGTCGCGGCCGTTGTTAATGGCCCGCACCATTCCAAACACCGATACGCCCAACAAGCTAAAAGCCATGGGTGCAACCCACGAATCGTAGTAATAAGCGTTGTAGTTGGGCGTGACACCATACGTAGCCGGATTCGGCTCGTAGTGTCGCCCAACAACGGTTACCACCGGCACCGGAATCGCGGCAAAGCGCATAATGTTGCGGCCGGTATTCCACTTGGCGTAGTACATGCGGATGATGGCGCGCGCTGTGTCATTAAATGCATAAGCGTCCTCAAAACCCGCGCGGGAGAGCTTGTATTCAGATTTGTCCGGGTGTTCGGTCATCGTTGCAGCTGGCGACTGGGCTCGTCCCGGCCGGGCCATGATGAGCAGGGCCAGCAACGGTAGCAGGGTAGATTTTTTAAGCATACGGGGAAGCGTGGCAGGAAAGAAAACCAATTGTTCAGCGAACAATCAGTAAAAATAACGCACCGTTCGCATTCGCAGCTACTCATAAGCAAAACGCCCAGCCTCGGAGTTCGAAGCTGGGCGTTTTGCTTATAAAATCAGGCGGCAATTAGTCAGCCTGCTTGGCGTAGCGCAGACGCTCATTCTCGTCGAGCAGAATCTTGCGCATCCGAATCGACTTCGGCGTCACCTCCAGGTACTCATCCTTCTGGATGTATTCCATGGCTTCTTCCAGCGAAAACTGGCGCTTGGGGGTGATTTTGGCGTTGTCGTCGGTGCCCGAAGCACGCATGTTGGTCAGCTTCTTGCCCTTCTGGATGTTCACCGTCAGGTCATTGGGGCGGGTGTGCTCGCCGATAACCTGGCCGCCGTACACTTCCTCGCCCGGGTCCACGAAGAACGAACCACGGTCCTGCAGCTTGTCAATCGTGTAAGCCGTGCCGGCGCCGGTTTCCAGCGAAATCAGCGAACCAGCAATACGGCCGGGAATCGGACCCTTATGCTCCTCATAATCCACGAAGCGGTGGTTCATGATTGCCTCGCCGCCGGTGGCAGTCAGCACGTTGTTACGCAAGCCAATCAGACCACGCGACGGGATGGTGAACTCCAGGTGCTGCAAGTCGCCCTTGGGCTCCATGATGGTCATTTCGCCTTTGCGCATGCTCACCAGCTCGATTACCTTGCCGGCCGATTCCTCGGGCACGTCCACTACCAGCAATTCGATTGGCTCGGTACGCTTGCCGTTATCATCTTCCTTGAACAACACTTGGGGCTGGCCCACCTGCAGCTCGTAGCCTTCGCGACGCATGGTCTCGATGAGTACGGACAAGTGAAGAATGCCGCGGCCGAACACGAGGAACGTATCCTCTTTATCGGTGGCCTCCACGCGCAGGGCGAGGTTTTTCTCGGTTTCTTTGAACAAACGGTCACGCAGGTGACGCGAGGTCACGAACTTGCCTTCCTTGCCGAAGAACGGCGAGTTGTTGATGGTGAACAGCATGTTCATCGTCGGTTCGTCGATGCTGATGCGCTCCAATTGCTCGGGGTTATCAGCGTCGGCCAGCGTGTCACCAATGTCGAAGCCTTCGATGCCCGACACAGCGCAGATTTCACCGCTGCTCACGGAGTCCACCTTCACACGGCCAAGGCCTTCAAATATGTGCAGCTCGCGGATTTTTACTTTTTTGATGCTGCCGTCAGCCTTCATCAGGCTCATGTTTGAGCCTTCTTTCAGCGTGCCGCGGTGCACGCGGCCGATGGCGATACGACCCACGAACGACGAGTAGTCGAGCGAGGTAATCTGCATCTGGGGCGTGCCTTCCAAGGTCGGCGCGGGCGGAATCGACGAGATAACCGCGTCGAGCAACGGAATCAGGTTGTCGGTCTTCACTTTCCAGTCGGTGCTCATCCAGCCCTGCTTCGAGGAACCGTACAAAGTCACGAAATCAAGCTGGTCTTCCGAAGCGCCAAGGTTGAACATGAGGTCAAAAACCTGCTCGTGCACCTCGTCGGGACGGCAGTTTTCCTTGTCTACTTTGTTCACCACCACAATGGGCTTCAGGCCCAGGGCAATGGCTTTGCTGAGCACGAAGCGGGTCTGCGGCATGGCGCCTTCGAAGGCATCCACGAGCAGCAGCACGCCGTCGGCCAGCTTCAACACACGCTCTACCTCGCCGCCGAAGTCGGCGTGACCAGGGGTGTCGATGATGTTGATTTTGGTGCCGTTGTAGCGTACCGATACGTTTTTGGAAACGATGGTAATACCACGCTCGCGCTCCAGGGGGTTGTCGTCGAGAATCAGGTCGTCGAAGTGCTGGTGCGCATCGAAAATCTTGGATGCGTGGATAATCTTATCCACCAGAGTAGTCTTGCCGTGGTCAACGTGAGCGATGATGGCAATGTTACGAATATTGTTGGCCATATGGGTTGGTTTTGCGGGTGCAAAGGTACAGATAAAAACGCGCAAAGCCTTGTGATACTCAACTCTTAACTCAAGCCCCGCTGCCGCACCCTGCCGCACAGCCAAGCCTGTCGCCCTAAATCGATTAGCTGGGGCGTAAGGTTCCCGGCGTTATTTCGTCTGACCTCACGACCAAACCGGACGCTGCCGCCGTATGTTGGTCAGTTGTCATTAAAACCCCATCCCAACCATGCGCTTTTCCCTGCTGATATTATTTGTTTCGGTGCTCTCGCTCAACTCGGCCTGCTCGCAAAAGCGCGACGTAGTCGCCAATACGGCCTCCCCAGCCCGCACCGTGGGCGGCAAAACTTACTTCCAGGCGCAGCCCCTCACCGGCAAGCCCGACGAATTTGCGGTGCGTCACACCGATGCCGAGTGGAAAAAACTCCTCACGCCCGACCAGTACTACATTCTGCGTGAGCAAGGCACCGAGCGTCCCTTCACCGGCAAATACCACGATAATCACGCCGTCGGCACCTATTATTGCGCCGCCGACCACAACCTGCTCTTCACTTCCGATACCAAGTTTGAGTCGGGCACCGGCTGGCCCAGTTTCTTTGCCCCGGCCGCCGCAACCAGTGTCAAGGTGGCTGCAGACAACAGCTTTGGCATGAGCCGCGACGAGATTGTGTGCGCCAAATGCGGCGGCCACCTCGGCCACGTCTTCAACGACGGCCCCAAGCCCACCGGCCAACGCTACTGCATGGACGGCAATGCGCTGGTTTTTGAGAAGAAATAAAAGAAAGCCTAGTGCTTTCCTGGGAAAATTAACAAACGAAAAACCCTTTGGCAATCCAAGCCAAGGGGTTTTTCGTTTGTATAAACCATTTTGAGGGCTTATTGTTATACGTAGTAGCGAATTAGTCGTGTTCAAATAGTTATAAAAAGATGTCATATGGAAGATGTTCTGGACCCCATCGAATATTTGCAGCAGGAGGTGGCCAATACCCGCCAGTTATTGCTGAATAACGGGCTGTATTACCGCCTCCAGACCATGGCCGACCTGCGTCAGTTCATGGAGCACCATGTTTTTGCCGTGTGGGATTTTATGTCGCTGCTCAAAGCCCTGCAACGCGATTTGACCTGCGTCGATGTGCCGTGGGTGCCCACAGTCAACCCGGCCACGCGCCGCCTCATCAACGAGATTGTGCTGGAAGAGGAAACCGACCTCGACCCGCAGGGCCAACCCACCAGCCATTTCGAGCTTTACATGCGGGCCATGGAAGAATGTGGGGCCAACACCCAGCCCATTCGCCGGCTGGTAGCGGCAGTAGGGGCCGGCCGCCCGGTTTCCCAGGCCCTCACCGATGCGCAAGCTCCCGAGTCGGTGCGCCAGTTCGTCGAAACCACGTTTCGAATTATTGAATCCGGCAAGGCGCACGCGGTGGCGTCCGCCTTCACTTTTGGGCGTGAAGATTTGATTCCGGCTATGTTCCGCCAGTTGGTAGGCGAGCTGCGCGACCGATTCCCCGGCCAGCTCGACACGTTCACGTACTACCTCGACCGCCACATTCAGCTCGACGAGGAAGTGCACGCCCCGCTGGCCCAGCAAATGGTGCGCGAGCTGTGCGCCGACGACCCCCAGCGCTGGCAGGATGCCCAGCAAGTCACTATCGAGTGCCTGGAAGCCCGTATGGCCCTCTGGGACGGCATCAGGCCCACCCAGCCCAGCCCCATGCTGGCGTAGTCCGCCAACCACCAGGTCTTACCCGCCGTTTGAAGGAGGCAGCCGCCTGGCTGCCTCCTTTTTACTTATCCGGCCATGCTGACTTTTCAATTATTCACTGCCCGCCCCTGGCTGATGCTCGGGGCCGCTGCCTTGCTCTCGGCCTGTTCGGTATCGGAGAAAAACTCGGAAACCGCCGCGCCCACCAGCACGCCCACCGAGGTTCGCACCGATGCCGACCGCCGCGCCATCTATAACAGCAACGGCGCGGGCACCAGCAATGGCTACGCCGTGCCCGATGCCACGCCCAACCGCGTGCGCCTCGGCGAGCAGGCGGCCAGCATCAACAGCCAGAAGCGCATCGAAAGCGTGAATACCAACGACCCCAACAACACCACGCCCGAAACCCGTCTGAAACGCCTCAATACCGATATTCCCGTGCCATTGAATACCACCCCCCGGCCCTGATGTGCCGCCCGCAGCATCAAAGCTGCGTGGCAGGCCCGCCAGAATATCGGGCTGCATAATTCTCAGCACTTCCTGAACGGGTGCAACAAAAAAGCCCGCCCCGATTATTCGGAGCGGGCTTCCTGCCACTAGCAGCACTGTGGCTGAAGCAGGCTATTCGCTTGCCTCGCCCGTACCAGGGCTATCGGCCGAACTCATAACGCCGGTTGCTGCGGGCTCGGGGGCGGGTGCCGCCTGAGCGCGGGGCTTGGGGCCCCGCTTGGCACCCGTGCCGGCCGAGGCGGCAGCAGCGGCTGGCTTGGGACCACGCTTAGCGCCGGTGGCTTTGCTTTTGGTAGCCGTGGTGCTGGGCTTGCGTCCCCGGCCGCTGGCAGCCGTTGCGGTCGTTTCCTCATCGGCATCGCGGAGGGCGCGGGCCTTGCGGGGCGTGCCATCTTTGTTCAGCGTGGGGCTTTTTTTGCCGCCTGCCGTGGGCTTGCCGGTAGCTGCGGCCGGAGCAGGGGCTTCGCTCGGGCTATTGTCGGTAGCGGCCGCGCCGGATACCGAGTCATAATGCCGCACAATCGTGTGCAGGGCCTGCTCAAACATGCGCTCCGTGTCGCCATCGAGGCGGCGCGTAGCTTCTTTCACCACTTCCTTCAGCTTGGCCTTCGTTTCTTTGCGGATGCGTGCCACTACTTCATTCATGCGGCCGTTCAGCTCCTTTTGCAATTGCTTGGCGGCCGACTTGAGGGATTTCTTCTGGCTGGCTTTTTTGCTGGCGCGTTCGTCGTTCAAGTCAGCGGAGGCGCGGCCTGCACTTTTGGCCGATTTACGGGCTGCTTTATCTTCCGGTGTGCGTTTCGCACGTTTTTCCGTTTTAAGCGGAGAAGCAGGTTTTTTCATCTGAAAAAAATTGATTAGTGAAGGGTGAAATAGGCGAAAGGAAGTCGATTGAGTGGCGCTACATTTTAATTAAGCACGCTCAAATATAAAATCATTTAAGCGTCAAACGGTTTGCTCGGTTTTTTTGTTGATTTAATACTGTACTTTTTTTAATCGTTTCTTTGCAACGGGGAATAATTGCCCTGATTTTCTGCGAAAATTAATCCTCGCATCCCCGCCTTTTTATTTTTGATTTTTATGGCACTTCTTCCTAAGCGATACACCGTTACCGCTGCTTTGCCTTATGCCAACGGGCCGGTGCACATCGGGCATTTGGCCGGGGTTTATTTGCCCGCCGACATTTATGTGCGCTACCTGCGCTCGGCCGGCCGCGATGTAAAATTTATTTGCGGTTCCGATGAGCACGGCGTTCCCATTACCATTCGGGCCCAGAAAGAAGGTGTTACGCCCCAGCAGGTGGTCGATAAATACCACGCCCTGATTCGGGATTCGTTCAAAGATTTCAACGTTTCGTTCGATGTGTATTCGCGCACGTCGTCGGCTACGCACGCCGAGGTTTCCAGTAGTTTTTTTACCAAGCTGAATAACGAAGGCAAGTTCATCGAGCAAACTACCCAGCAGTATTTCGACGAAAAAGCGCAGCAATTTCTGGCCGACCGCTACATTGTGGGCACCTGCCCCAATTGTGGCAACGAAAATGCCTACGGCGACCAATGCGAGCGTTGCGGTACTTCGCTCAGCCCGACCGAATTAATTAATCCGCGCTCCATGCTCAGCGGCGCGCAGCCCATTTTGCGCGATACCAAGCACTGGTTTCTGCCCCTCGACCAATACGAGCCCTGGCTGCGCGAATGGATAATTGAGGGCCACAAAAACGACTGGAAAACCAACGTGTATGGCCAGTGCAAATCCTGGATTGACCAGGGCCTGCACCCCCGCGCCGTCACGCGCGACCTCGACTGGGGCGTGCCCGTGCCGGTGCCCGGTGCCGAAGGCAAAGTGCTCTACGTGTGGTTTGACGCGCCAATCGGCTACATATCAGCCACCAAAGAAGCCTTCCCCGACGAGTGGGAATTATACTGGAAAGATGCCGGCTCGAAGCTGGTGCATTTTATCGGCAAGGATAACATCGTTTTCCACTGCATTATTTTCCCAGTGATGCTGAAGGCGCACGGCGAATTTATTCTGCCGGATAATGTGCCTGCTAATGAATTTTTGAACCTTGAAGGCGATAAAATCAGCACTTCGCGCAACTGGGCGGTGTGGCTGCACGAATATTTGCAGGATTTCCCTGGTCAGGCCGATGTGTTGCGCTACGTGCTGTGCGCCAATGCCCCCGAAACCAAGGATAACGATTTCACCTGGAAAGATTTTCAGGCGCGCAACAACAACGAATTGGTGGCCACACTCGGCAATTTCGTGAACCGTGCCACCGTACTCACGCACAAATTCTTCGAAGGCAAAGTACCGGCAGTAAGTGAATTGCAGGATATTGACCGGCTTACGTTGGCCCAGGCTTCCGAATTTCCGGCGAAAATTGGCGAGCTGATTGAAAATTACCGCTTCCGCGATGCTCTAGCTGAGGTAATGAATCTGGCGCGCCTTGGCAATAAATACCTGGCCGAAACCCAGCCTTGGCACCTCATCAAAACCGATGCCGTCCGCACCGGCACCGTGCTGAATGTGTCGTTGCAGAT
Source organism: Hymenobacter siberiensis (assembly GCF_018967845.1). GTDB lineage: Bacteria > Bacteroidota > Bacteroidia > Cytophagales > Hymenobacteraceae > Hymenobacter > Hymenobacter siberiensis. The sequence goes on along the minus strand of NZ_JAHLZZ010000001.1, from coordinate 4,405,983 downwards.
TGCCGCTGGTCTGGCCCCGCTGCTGGAGCCTTTCCTGCCCGAATCGGCCCAGAAACTGGCCACCATGCTCAATCTGGAGCTGGGAAACTGGTCCAGTGCCGGCCGCCCCGACGCCCTTCCGGCTGGCCACCAGCTGCGCGAAGCCGCGCTGCTCTTCGGTAAAATTGAAGATGCCGTGGTGGAAACCCAGGTGCAGAAATTGCTCGACACCAAAAAGGAAAATCAGTTGGCCAACACCCCCGTCACGCCGGCCAAAGACGATATCTCGTTCGATGATTTTGGCCAGATGGATTTGCGCATCGGCACCATTACGGCCGCCGAGAAAGTAGCCAAAACCAAAAAGCTCCTCAAGCTCACCGTCGACCTGGGCCTGGAAGAGCGCACCATCGTGAGCGGCATCGCCGAGCATTTCATCCCCGAGGCCCTGATTGGCCAACAGGTGCAGGTGTTGCTAAACCTCGCGCCCCGCGAAATCAAAGGCATCAAAAGCCAGGGCATGCTGCTCATGGCCGAGAATGCCGATGGTAGCCTCGCGCTCATGCAGCCCGGTAAGCCCGTGCGCAACGGCAGCAGCGTGGCGTAAGTCAGAAAGAACGTCATGCCTCGGCTGCGCTCGGCATGACGTTCTTTTTATGTCGTCCAGCCGCTTACTTCACGTTCACCACATTCATCGCCCGTTCCAGCCCCATCGCGCCGAATGCCAAAACCGCCTCGCCGGCTTTTTCAATGCGCGTGGGCAATTCAATTAATTCATCTTTCGAAAACGGGTCCAGTACATAATCCACCTGCCGGCCTTTGGGGAAATTGGCATCTACTCCGAAGCGCAGGCGGGCATACACATCGTTGCCCAGCGTGGCCTGAATATCCTTCAGGCCATTGTGCCCGCCGGCCGAGCCCTGGCCTTTCAACCGCAACTTACCGAAGGGCAGGGCCAGGTCATCGGTCACGACGACCATGTTTTCGGCCGTGATTTTGAGCGTGGCCAGCCAGTGGGCGGCGGCTTTGCCGCTGAGGTTCATGTAGGTAGTAGGTTTCACCAGCACGTAGGTGTGGCCTTTGTGTTTGAACTCGGTGGTGAAGGCGTGGCGGCCAATTTCGAAGCGCGGCGCGTCGAATTTGGCGGCCAGATAATCGGCTACCATGAAGCCGATGTTGTGGCGGGTATCGGCGTATTCGGGGCCAATATTGCCCAGGCAGAGAACCAAAAATTTCATCTGAACCGCAGATTTAACGGATTTAACGGATTGCACAGATTCTGGCGTCAATTCTCAGAAGCTGCTGCCACTCGATAATGGCAAAGCGCGACCTTTTCGCAGCGCAAATAAAAAGCCGCCCCAAAGTTGGAGCGGCTTTTCGGTTGAAGCGTAGTTTAATGGATGAAAGAATCGGGAGAGTCTGTCTATTCCGTTAAAGCTGCGGTTCAGGATTACTTGCCAGCGGCCAGCTCGCCTTTCAGGGCACGCGGGATGGTGATGGTGGCGATAGGCGCCTCGGCGCTGGTGAGGATGGTGTAGCCCTTCGGCTCCACGGCACCCACTTTGATGGATTTGCCCAACTCCATGGTGCCGATGTTCACTTCCACGTAGTCGGGGAGGTTGTCCATCGTAGCACGCACGCGCACTTTGCGCAGCTTGCTCACCAGTTTGCCACCGGCCAGTACGCCCGGCGAAACGCCGATGTACTTCACGGGGATGTCCATTTTTACCTCTTTGCCTTCTTCCAGCTCCAGGAAGTCAACGTGGAGGAGCATTTCGTTTACGGGGTGGAACTGGGCGTCCTGCACAATTGCCTTGTACAGCGTGCCTTCCACGTTCAGGTCCACAATGTGCGCCTCCGGCGTGTACAACAGTTCGCGGAACAGGATAGCGGGCACGGAGAAGTGCACGGTATCGGTGCCGCCATACAATACGCACGGTACTTGAGCGTCGAGGCGCAATGCCTTGGCGTCCGTTTTACCGAGATTCGCTCTTTTAAACCCTACAATCTCGAGGCTTTTCATAAAAGTGGTTTTTGGGGGATGATAAATGGCCCGTTCGCCTCCAATGTTGGAGGCAAACGGGCCGCAAAGGTACGGGTTAGTGCTATAAAAACCTACGGCTTAATGGGATTGAACTCGATGGTGGTGAAGAAATGGCGGGTATCTTCGGCCGCCCCCGGTTCCTGCGGCACCGAATACGAACACCGGAATACATAAAGCGCCCGGCCCACCACGTTCAGGCACTCGTCGGCCCCGGCGCGGTCCACGCCAATGCCTTCGCCGGTGAAAGCGCCTTCCAGCGCATCGAAGAATTTATCGCGCCGCGACTTCGGAATAATGCGGTTGGCCGTGGCCACACTTTGCAGGTTGGCTGGCATAGGCATCGCCGCCGGGGCCAGCGCCCGAATGTGAACCGAGGACGCGCAGGCACTCAGCAGCAGCGCGACTTAAAGGGTGAAGGTGGAAGTGTAAAGCTTGTTCATCACGTTTGCAGAAAAAAGTTCCAGTCGGGAAGTCTTTCTACAAAATTGTGCCAATCTTATCAGATACGGTAGGGCATCGGGGATAAAAAGAGCACGTCGTGCTAAACGCGGCCGAAGCAGCGCTCAGCACGACGTGCCGGGGTAAAGTCAATCAGGCCAGTGTCTACACGAATAGCGAGCTGATGCTCTCGTGCGTCACCACGTTGCGGATGGCGGCAGCGAACAGCGGAGCCAGCGAAATCACCCGGATTTTATCGTTCACCTCGCGCTGCGGAATGGTATCGGTGGTAATCAGCTCGGTGAGGGCCGAGGCGCGGATACGGGCGTGGGCCGGGCCGCTCAGCAGGGGGTGCGTGATGACGGCGCGCACCGAGTTGGCCCCGCGCTCCATCACCAGGTCGGCGGCTTTGCAAATGGTGCCAGCGGTGTCCACCATGTCGTCCACAAACACCACATCCATGCCCTTCACGTCGCCGATAATCTGCATGGAGGCAATCTCATTGGCCCGCACACGCATTTTATCGCAGACCACGATTTCGGCTCCAAATTTCTTGGCGAAGGCGCGGGTCCGCACCACGCCGCCCACGTCGGGCGAGGCGAAAATCAGGTTTTTCAGGTTCAGTGACTGGATGTAGGGAGCCGTGACAGTGGCCCCGTCGAGGTGGTCGACCGGAATGTCGAAGAAGCCCTGAATCTGGCCGGCGTGCAGGTCGCAGGTCATCAGGCGGTCGGTGCCCACGCTCTGGATGATGTTGGCCACGACCTTTGCCCCGATGCTCACGCGGGGCTTGTCTTTGCGGTCCTGCCGGGCGTAGCCCATGTAGGGCATCACGATGGTCACCTTGTGGGCCGAGGCGCGCTTGCAGGCATCCACCATCAGCATGAGCTCCATGAGGTGCTCGGAGGGCGGAAAAGTGCTTTGGATAAGAAACACCTCGCAGCCGCGCACGCTTTCGTCGAAGCTGGGGCTGAGCTCGTCGTCGGCGAAGCGCTGAAGGGTGAGGTCGCCCAGGGGCTGGCCAAAAGCGGCGGCAATTTTGTGGCCCAGCTCCTGTGAGGCGCTGCCGGCGAATAGTTTAGCGTGCGGGTCCATAAAGGGAAGGATAAAGCAAAACCGCCTGTTAATCCGGGTTTAAGCAGAGCAACAGGCGGCAGCGTGATGAGGAATAAATAGCGAAAGGCACTAACTTACTCCCGGGGAGGGAGAAGCCAGCGCCTTTGCTAAAGTTGTCGAGCGGTGTCGAAGTTGTCCGACCAGGGCTCGAACCTGGACTTTCTTGAATCAAAATCAAGCGTGTTGCCAGTTACACCATCGGACAATTTTCCAGTTGGCTACATGCCGTTTGGGAGTGCAAATGTACTACCGGAAAAATTCGGTGCAAGGATTTTTTGAAAAAAAATTGAAGAAAAAATCGTCGGTATCACCCCCGAAAGCGGCTTTCATCTCATTGATGCCTGATTTTCACGGGGTAGGGGCTGGGTAGAATATTTATAGTTGGGCCGGGTGCCGCAAACGTTATGGTTGGAAAAGCCACGCTTCTACCGTAATTTTGCGGCCTGAAAAGAGCATCAACTTCATCATAAATACAACCAAATGGCCAATACCGGCAAAATCACCCAGGTCATCGGACCCGTCGTGGACGTGAGCTTCGCGGGTGAAAACACGAAGCTGCCCAACATTCTCGACGCCCTCCAAGTAACCAAAGAGAACGGCCAAGTGGTAGTGCTGGAATGCCAGCAGCACCTGGGCGAGGACCGGGTTCGGACCATTGCCATGGACTCGACCGAGGGCCTGGCCCGTGGCGCGGAAGTACGCGACCTGGGTGCTCCCATCTCGATGCCCACCGGCGACGGCGTGAAAGGCCGCCTGTTCAACGTGATTGGCGAAGCCATTGACGGCATCCCGCAGCCCAAGAGCGGGCCGCGCTTGTCCATTCACCGCAACGCCCCGGCGTTTGAGGAGCTGGCTACTTCTTCGGAAGTATTCTTCACCGGTATCAAGGTTATCGACTTGCTCGCGCCTTATGTGAAGGGTGGCAAGATTGGTTTGTTCGGGGGTGCCGGCGTAGGCAAAACCGTACTGATTCAGGAGCTTATCAACAACGTGGCCAAGGCCTACGAAGGTCTGTCGGTTTTTGCCGGCGTGGGTGAGCGTACCCGTGAGGGCAACGACCTGCTGCGTGAATTCATTGAGTCCAACATCATTCTGTACGGCGATGCCTTCAAGCATTCGATGGAAGAAGGTGGCTGGGACCTGAGCAAGGTGGACATGGCGGCGATGGAAAAATCGCAGGCTACCCTCGTGTTCGGCCAGATGAACGAGCCCCCCGGAGCCCGTGCCCGCGTGGCCCTGTCGGGGCTGACCATTGCCGAGAGCTTCCGCGATGGCGACGGCACCGGTGCCGGCCGCGACATCCTGTTCTTTATCGACAACATTTTCCGCTTCACGCAGGCAGGTTCGGAAGTATCGGCTCTCTTGGGTCGTATGCCTTCGGCCGTGGGTTACCAGCCTACGCTGGCCACCGAAATGGGTGCCATGCAGGAGCGTATCACCTCCACCAAGCGCGGTTCTATCACGTCGGTACAGGCCGTTTACGTGCCGGCTGATGACTTGACTGACCCGGCCCCGGCCAACACCTTTGCCCACTTGGACGCCACGACGGTACTGAGCCGCAAAATCGCTGAGCTGGGCATCTACCCGGCCGTTGACCCGCTGGACTCGACCTCGCGCATCCTGTCGGCCGACATCCTCGGCGACGAGCACTACAACACCGCCCAGCGCGTGAAAGAGCTGCTCCAGCGCTACAAGGAATTGCAGGACATCATCGCCATTCTGGGTATGGACGAGCTGAGCGAAGAGGATAAGCAGGTTGTGAACCGCGCCCGTCGCGTGCAGCGTTTCCTGTCGCAGCCCTTCTTCGTGGCTGAGCAGTTCACCGGCCTCAAAGGCGTACTGGTTGATATCAAAGACACCATCAAAGGCTTCAACGAAATCATCGACGGCAAGTACGACCACCTCCCCGAGGCGGCGTTCAACCTCGTTGGTAACATCGAGGATGCCGTGGCCAAAGGCGAGCGCCTGATTGCAGAAGCCAAGTAATTTTTTAAATGTGGAGAATGTGGGAATGTGGGTGATGTGAAAATTGATTGTCAACAAATCAATACACTAGCCACATTTCCACATTTTCACATCATCACATTCCCCACATTTAAAGAAATGCATTTAGAAATCATCACCCCCGACCGCAAGGTATTCGAAGGCGAAGTGACGGCGGCCCAGTTTCCGGGGGCCAATGGCGCGTTTGAAGTGCTGAATAATCACGCTCCGCTCATTGCCGCGCTGAAAGCCGGCGACGTGACGCTGACCGGCGGTGCCGGTGGCCGCGAGGTTATCCGCATCGAAGGCGGCGTGGTGGAAGTGCTGCGTAACAACGTGATAGTGCTGGCCGAAGGCGCAGTGGCGTAACGCCGCAGCAACCGTTAGCATCTGGCCGAAAGTCGCTCCTGCCTGGCAGGAGCGGCTTTTTTGTGGTATGAGCCGGCCAAGTGAAGAGAATACCGTATAGCATACTGCGCGCAAAACCATTTGCCTTTGCTGTTTATGAGATCTTCGGACCCATTTGTTGCCGTTGAAAATATTTATACTCCCCGGCAGCGCTATGTGCTGCTGGTAGCCTCGTTGATTGGACTGGGGGCCCTGATGGTGTTTGGGCTGGCGCAGTACCTCACGGCGTTTCTGGCGGCGGGCATCCTGTTCGTGGTGTTTCGGCCGTGGTGGCTGGCGCTGGTATACCAGCGGCGCTGGAACCGGCAGATGGTGGTGGTGGGTATTCTGCTGGTGACGGTGGTGGTACTCGTGATTCCGTTCTACGCCCTGACTTCGCTGCTGCTCGACCGTCTAATTGCCTTCGCTCAGAACCCCAACCGGCTGCTGGAGGTGATTCACAAGCTGGAAAAAGCCACCGGCTTCCAGCTGACTGAACAGTTGAACGTGCGCCAGCTGCTGCTGCAGGGTGCGGCCAAAGTCACGAGCTGGCTGCCCACGCTGGCCAGCAGCGCCCTCAACTTCCTGGTGATTGTGGGCCTGATGCTGTTCACGATGTACTACATGTTTATGCAGGAAACGTTCTTTCTGCTGGGACTGCACCGCTACCTGCCGTTCCGCAACGAGACGCTGCAGGAACTGGGTGAGTCGCTGCAAAACAATGTGAATGCCAACGTGCTGGGCCAGGTGCTGGTGTCGGTGGTGCAGGGCGTGCTCACGGGGGCCACGCTGCTGATTTTTGGGGTGCCCGACGCGGTTTTTTGGGGTGTGGTGGCCTTTTTTGCGGCGTTTCTGCCGGTGCTGGGCACGCCGCTGGTGTGGGGGCCGGCCGCGCTCTATCAGTTTTCGCAGGGGAATAAGGGGCAGGCCATCGGGATTTTGCTGGTGGGTTTCATCCTGATTATGAACATCGATAACGTGCTGCGCATCGTGTTGGCCAAGCGCATGGGCAATATTCACCCGCTGATAACGCTGGTGGGCATTGTGCTGGGCGTGGAGATATTCGGCATCATCGGGCTGGTGGTGGGGCCGCTGCTGGTGTCGTATTTTATGGTATTGATGGAAGTGTTTCGGCGCGAAAACCGCCAGCACATGAAGCTGGTGGTGAATAGCCCGCCCGAACACAAACCGGTTATTCCGACCCCGGAGAAAACGGAGTGAAATCGTACGACGCTTTTCCCGGAATTTTCCCCGGCGGAGGAATAATAGTTTTTCGGCCCGTTGCATACCCGTCGAAGCCGGCCGCGTGCCGACCTTTGCGCCTCACGCTCCGCTTTCGCGCTCATGGACCAACCCAATATTCAGCCTAAAATCACGCCCATCTACCAAACGTCGGTTTTCAAGTTTGAAGACCTTGACGCGGTGCAGCAATACTTCGACGAGCCGGGCAGCCGCTACCTGTACTCGCGCAACGGCAACCCCAACTCCGATGAGCTGGCCACCGCCGTGGCCCACTGGGAAGGTGGCGCGGGCGCGGTAGCCACGGGCTCGGGCATGGCAGCCATTTTCGCGGCGCTGCTAACCTACTGCCAGGCCGGCGACCACGTGCTGTGCGCGGCCGATATCTACGGCGGCTCGGCGGCGCTGCTGAACCTGGAGCTGGCGCGGCTGGGCATTGCGGTGACGTACGTGCCGTTTGATAGCCTGTACAACCTGGCGGCCTACGTGCAGCCCACTTCCCGGCTGCTGCTTTGTGAAACGATGAGCAACCCGCTGCTGCGCGTGGTAGACCTGCGCGCCGCCGCCGACGAATGCCACCGCCACGGCCTGAAACTGGTGGTCGATAACACGTTTTCGACGCCCGTGCTCACCCGGCCGCTGGCCTACGGGGCCGACCTCGTGCTGCACAGCGTGACCAAATACCTGGCCGGCCACTCCGACGTGACGGCCGGGGCCGTGGTGGCCCGCACCCTGGAAGATGTGGCCCGCCTGCGCCAGATTGGCATCGTGTTCGGCCTCACGCTGAGCCCTATGGAAAGCTGGCTGGCCGTGCGCGGTATGAAAACCATGCGCCTGCGCGTGGCCGCCCACAGCGAAAACGCGCTGGTAGTAGCCGAGTTTCTGAACGAGCATCCGGCCGTGCAGGCCGTGTATTATCCGGGCTTGCCCGGACACCCGCAGCACGCGCTGGCCACATTGCAGGGCGCAGGGCGCTTCGGTGGCATGCTCTCGTTCCGGCTGCCGGATGATGCGGCCATGGTTAACCGCTTCATGCAGCGCAGCCAGCGGTTTCCGTTTGCGCCCTCGCTGGCGGGGGTCGATTCGTCGTGCTCGCACCCGCTCTATACCTCGCACCGCGCCCTGACCGATGCGCAGCGGGCCGAATTGGGCATCACCGTGGGGCTGGTGCGGCTGAGTGTAGGCATTGAACCGGTGGAGGAGCTACTGGCCGATTTGGCCCACGCGCTGGACTAGGGGCGCTTGGGTGAATGCGAAAATTCGAGGCAGCGCGCTGATTTAGCAACGATTTGCGGCTGATTATTCGCGGCTGGAGGCTATCTTCATCATACCAAATGAAGCTCCTTTAGCTGTTTTCCTGGTTGAGAAGCTACAGCTTGTCCGATACCTGGGTGGAAATTTGCTTGGCGGTGCGCAGGGCCTGAAACTCGCCCTGCTGTGAACGGATGGTCAGCTTATCATCGAGCGAAAAGCTGCCGCGCAGCTGCTGGTACCGGTCGTTGAGGCTGCTCATGATGTTGGTGGCGGTGGCCCAGTCGGCGGGTTTCCAATTCTGGCGGTCGTTGCGCACGCGCTCGGTGAACAGGTCGTAGGCCGCGAGCAGGCCGGTGGTGGTGAGCGTGGAAACGGTGGTTTTCTTGCGCAGAAAGGTGGACACCTGGGCATCGGTGGCGGCCGTGGCGGGGGCATCCATCGTGCTGCTGCTGCTGCTGCCGGCGGTGGAAGCAGGGCTGGTGGTGGTGCCCACCGGCACATTGATGGTACGCGTGGTGCGGCGAATAACCTTGCCGGTTTCGGGGTCCAGGTCTTCGGTTACTTCGATTTGCTGCTGGGTGCCGGCCGGGGCGGTGGTGGTGGTGGTCGAGCTGGGTTTGGTCGTCGTCGTTGTGGTGGATTTAGTCTGGGCGAGGGCGGCAAAAGGCGAGGCCAGCAACAACAGCGCGAGAAGACAGGGGTTTTTCATGGGAAATAAAGAAGTGAGGTTATCCTTTAACGGCAAAGTCCGGGCCACGGTGTAGAAGCGGGCCAATTCCGCAAGACTTTCGCATCAAATGTTGCATGGCTCTGACTCGAGCTGTCTCACGCGTGGCCTCTGTCACGCGGTGCAACTCGCCGTCGCCCATGGCGCTATACTGCTGCCATTCATAGCAAGTACGTTCCGCTAAACAACGACTACCGGTCGGGCTGGCGTTAGCCCAGCGCCACCGTCAGGGCCTCTTTCACGCGGCGCAGCTCGCCGTCGCCCATCGCGGTGCCGCTGGGCAGGCACAGGCCCCGGGCAAATAGGTCTTCGCACACCGCGCCGCCGTACATGGGGGCGGCGGCAAACAGGGGCTGCAGGTGCAGCGGCTTCCACAGCGGCCGGCTCTCGATGTTGCGGGTTTCGAGGTGCAGCCGCACGGCCTCGGGCGTAGGGGCGGGGGCGTGGTTTTCCGGGTCGGGCGAGGCCACGAGGATGGTGGTGAGCCAGCGGTTGGCGCGGCTGCCGGCCGGCTCCGGGGCCAGCGCCACCGTGAGGCCGGGCACGGCGGCGAGGTGCTCGCGGTACCAGTCGAAAATCTGGCGGCGGCGCTTCACGCGCTCGGGCAGCAGCTCCATCTGGCCCCGCCCGATGCCGGCCAGGATGTTGCTCAGGCGGTAGTTGTAGCCGGTTTCGGAGTGCTGGTAGTAGGGGGCGTCGTCTTTGGCCTGGGTGGCCAGGAAGCGGGCTTTGTCGGCCAGGGCCTTGTCGTGGGTCACGAGCGCGCCGCCGCCGCTGGTGGTCAGAATCTTGTTGCCATTGAAGGAGAACACGCCCACCCGTCCAAAGCTGCCCAGCGGCTGCTGCTCCCACTCCGAGCCTAGGGCTTCGGCCGCGTCTTCGAGGATGGGAATGTCGAATTCTGTTGCCAGGGCCAGGATTTCGGGCAACCTGGCGGGCATTCCGTAGAGGTGTACCAGGATTAGGGCTTTGGGCTTGCGGCCCTTGGCGATGCGGTCCACGATGGCCTCGCGCAGGCGCTCGGGGCAGATGTTCCAGGTTTCGGCCTCGCTGTCCACAAACACCGGCGTGGCCCCGAGGTACACAATGGGGTTGGCTGTGGCTACGAAGGTGAAGGAAGGACACAGCACCTCATCGCCCGGCTCTACGCCCAACAAAATCAGCCCCAAGTGAATGGCCGCCGTGCCCGAGTTCAGCGCTACTGCATATGGCACGCCCACCGCCGCGCAAATGTCGGCCTCGAAGCCCGTGATATTTGGTCCGGCCGGAGCCACCCAATTGTCCTCAATGGCCTTGTGCACGTAGTTCATTTCGTGTCGGCCGAGGTGGGGAGGGGAGAGGTAGAGACGGTCGTAATCCTGGCTGCGCATTATCAGTTATCAGTTAAGAGTTAGGAGTTTTCGCGGGTGGAGCAAACGATGGCGCTCAGCATGCGGCGTAACTCTTCGGCATCAGTCAATAATGATTCGGCCAGGCGAAAATCCAGGCATTCGGTTTCGCTGAGCAGGCGCAGCCAATAATGGGTTTCGCGGGCTTCTTTGTAGGCGATGCCGCATTTAGCGGCAAAGTCGCGGCGGGAAAAGCCGCCTGTCGCCTCCTCCATATTAGCGCATATTGAAGTGCCGCTACGAAGCAGCTGGTCGGCCAAAGCTCGGGGTTGTCCCTGCGCCAATAAGTGCTTATAGAGCTTTGCAATGCGTTTTGCAAACACAAAGCTCTTATGCAATACCGTTCCTTCCAATTCCATAACCCTTAACTCTTAACTGGCTTCGCCGGTACGCCTACCGCCGTCACATTCGCCGGCAAATCGCGCACGGCCACCGCGCCGGCTCCGAGGATGGTGTTTTCGCCGATTTGTACGCCCTGGATAACGGTGGCATTCGTGCCAAGGTACACGCCCTGCTCTAGCCGGGCCGCGCCGCTCACGTTGGCGTGCGGCATCAGGGAGCAGAAATCGGCCAGCGTGGCATCGTGCCCCACCGTGCAGCCCAGGTTGAGTAGCACGAACCGGCCCAGCGTAATATCACAGGTCAGGAGGCAGCCCTGCTGAATGATGCAGCCCGCGCCCAGCGCAATGCGCTGCATCGGCCCCAGCGCCACGGCCGGATGCACAATGCTCGGAAAGCTGAGCTGCTCCGACGTAAGCCGTGCCATCACGGCCGCCCGGCTGGCCGAACTGCCCACGGCCACGGCCACGGCCAGCGGCTCGGCGGTGGCGTTGAGGTCGGCGCTGGTGCCGAGGTAGGGGAGGCCGCCCACGGTGGGCGTGGTAGGGGCGTGGTCGTCGTAGAAGCCGCGCACCTGCCAGCTCGGCTGCGCCTCGTTGAGCTGCCGGAGTAGCAGCAGAACCTCGCGCCCCAGGCCGCCCGCCCCGAATATGACGAGCGGCGGCAGCTCCTCCGCTACCTCGTAATCAGAAAAGAAGAGTTGTGTCATGACAATAACTGATGTTACGCAAGTAGCTCCTGAGTCAGATGTTTCAACTGGTTTCTCGTGCTAAAAAACGGCTCAACAGCATTAAACGAGCAACCAGCCACAAAAACAGACGCCGCAGAAAGCACTGCGTAGCAATAGATGATAATTTACGAAGAAGGCGGTGGTGGCGGACTGCCCCGAAAGGCCGTAGTAGTGGCCTGCCCGGGCGTATTGATGCCGCGCGCGCCCAGCACCCGCCCGGCGGTGCGCCACAGAATAAGCAGGTCGACCCGCAGCGAAAGGTGGTCGACGTACCAGACATCAAACACGAATTTTTCCTCCCAGCTGATGGCATTGCGGCCGTTTACCTGCGCCCAACCAGTAAGGCCGGGGCGCACGGCGTGGCGGCGGGCCTGCGCCGGCGAGTACAGCGGCAGGTACTCGGGCAGCAGCGGGCGCGGGCCTACCAGACTCAAATCGCCGCGCACAATGTTCCAGAGCTGGGGCAATTCATCGAGGGAGGTAGCGCGCAGCCAGCGGCCCAGCGGGGGCAGGCGCGCGACATCGGGCAGCGGCTGGCCGGCAGCGTCGCGGGCGTCGGTCATGGTTTGCAGCTTGTAGAGCGTGAAAAGCCGCCCGTGCCAGCCCGGCCGCAGCTGCCGAAACAGCCAGCGGCCCCGGTTCTGGCCGGCCGCCAGCGCCGCCGCACCCGCCAGCAGCGGCAGCGCGAGCAGCAGCAGCGGCCCGGCCAGCGCGAGGTCGAGCAGGCGCTTGCCGTGGCGGGCGTAAAGGGAAGCAGGGGTGGACACTGAGTTAATTAAACGAGCAGGCAAAGAACGTCATGCTTCGCTGCGCTCTGCATGACGTTCTTTTGTTTCCTCATTCCTAATTAAGCGTAGCACCCATGCTCGTCTTCCCCAACGCCAAGCTCAACCTCGGCCTCTACGTTACCCAGCGCCGGCCCGATGGGTTCCACACCCTCGAATCAGTCTTCGTACCCCTGCCCTGGACCGATGCTTTTGAGATGCTGCCCGCCGCCCCCGGCCATCCTACTAGCCTCACCCTCACCGGCCGCCCCATTCCCGGCGACCCGGCCACCAATCTCTGCGTGCGGGCCTACGAGCTGTTGCAGGCCGATTTTCCCGAGCTGCCGCCGGCGCAGCTGTACCTGCATAAAATAGTGCCCATCGGGGCGGGCCTGGGCGGGGGCTCGGCCGATGCCGCCTTCGCCCTGCGGGCTGCCAACGACCTGTTCCGTCTCAATCTTTCGGCGGAAACCCTGGAAGGCTACGCCCGCCGCCTGGGCTCTGACTGCGCCTTCTTCATCCAAAACAAGCCGGTGCTGGCCGTAGAAAAAGGCGACGTATTCGAAGAAATCAGCCTGCGCCTGACTGGTATGGCCTGCGTGGTGGTGTATCCCAACCTCCACATCAGTACCGCCGAGGCGTATGCCTGCATCAGCCCGCAGCCGCCGCAGCACTCGTTGCGCGAGGCGCTGGCGCAACCCATGAGCACCTGGCGCGCCACCGTAAGCAACGACTTCGAAACGGCCCTCACGCCCAGCCACCCGGTGCTGGCCGAGATTAAGCAGCAGTTGTACAACGCCGGCGCTACTTACGCGAGCCTGTCGGGCTCTGGCTCGGCCGTGTATGGCTTGTGGGAAAGCGGGGAGCCAGTGGCCATGACGTGGCCGACAGCGTACGCAGTGTGGCAGGGCTTATTGTGAAGAGTTGAGAGTTAGGAGTGAAGAGTCGACTGACTCCTAACTCTTCACTACTAACCCTCAACTCTCAACTCAAACCGGCATGGCTGGCTCCAGGTCCGGCTGCTTGTCCTTCATCAGGCGCGCCACCAATGGGTGAATCAGCACGCTGAGCACGATGAGCAGGGTGCCAATGTAGAAGCCCGTACTCATGCGCTCGCCGTTGAACTGCGGCGCGTGCAGCAGTCCTTTGGTGTGCAGCCAATAAATGGCCGCTGCCATCGAAATGCCATATACCGGCTCCAGATTAATGGTCAGATTCACCGCAAAAGGCGAAATTCGCTTCATCAATTCTACCGATGTGGAGAAGGCATATACTGTGCACACGCCCGCCAGCAGGCCCAGCCAGAGCCAGTCGTAGCCGTGCCACGCCAGCTGCAAGCCCCGTCCCTGCGTGAAATAATGGCTGTAAATAGGGAAGAACAGCACGATGCTCAAACAAGCCCCCGCCATCTCGTAAAAGGTGAGTCGTAGCGGCGGATGCGTCTTAATCAGCTTCGAGTTCAGCACGCTGAACAGCGCCGACAGGCCCGCCGAGAGCACCGCTACGCCCAAGCCCAGCAGCTGGTCGAGTTCGGCCTGGCTCACCAGGTACAGCCCCACCATGGTAATCAAGCCTAGCCCCACCTCGTAGCCGCGCACCCGCCGCCACAGCAGCAGCGGCTCCAGCAGCGAGGTCCAGAGCGCCAGCGTGGCCAGCCCCGCCAGGCACACGCTAACGGACGACAGCCGCGCCGCCAGAAAGAAGGTAATCCAGTGCGCCGCTACCAGCGCGCCCACCGCCAGCAACCGCACCGCCTGCCCCGCCGATACGCGCCAGGCCTGCCGCCGCCCTGCCAGCAGTACCGTCAGACCGGCCGCCGCCAGCAGCGTGCGCCAGAACACCAGCTCCACCGGTGGCACCGTCAGCAGCTTGCCTAATATGGCCGTGAAGCCCCACAGGAGCACAATGAAATGAAGCTTGAGGTAGTCGCGGAGCACGTAGTTGAATATGAGAAATGGGAAGATGTGAAAATTAAAAGGCAGGCGTGTGCCGGTGTGCCGCACTTTCTCCCCTAGCTATCGGCCACACATTTTCACATCTCCACATTCTGCACATTGATAAAATTATTTCGGCACAAACCGGTACAGCGCCAGCCCGATTACCGAGAATACGGTGCTGGGCACCCACGCCGCCACCAGTGGCGACATGCTGCCCACCTGCGCCAAGTTGCGGCTCAGCATCACGAAAATGATGAACACGAAGGCCAGCACGAACCCCAGCGCAATTTGCCCACCAACCCCGGCCCGCGACTTGCGGGCGCTGAGCGTCACCCCAATCAGGGTCAGAATAACGATGGAAAACGGGTATGCGTACCGCTCGTATTTCTCGCTCAGGTAGAGCTGGGTGTCGTCGGCCCCGCGCTCTATTTTAGTTTTAATGTAGGCGTTCAGCTCCGGCAGGGTCAGGGTTTCGGCCAGCTTGTAGGTGCTGGCAAAGTCCTTCGGAAAGAGGTTCAGGGTGGTGTCGCGGGCGGGCACGGTTTGCAGGGTTTCGTCCTGCGCGCCTCTGAAGGTGCGTACCAGCTGCGGCGAGAGGTGCCAGACCTGCTTAGTCGAATCCCAGTTGATGGCATCGGCCGTGAGGCGGCGCTTAAGGATGGTACTGTCCACGGTTTCGAGCGCAAAATGGAAGCCGATGTTGCTCAGGTTGTCGTAGCTCTCCATGTACACGTAGCTGCGCGGCCCGATTTTGATGTGCACGTTACGCCCCTGAAACCGGTAGGGCAGTTTGATGTACGCCCGCTCAAACGCCACCCGCGACTTATTGCCGATGGGCAGCACCCAGCCAATCAACCCGAATATCAGCAGTCCCACCACCGCACCACCCATGGCGTAGGGCAGCATCAGCCGCCGGAAGCTCACGCCACTGGCCAGAATAGCCACAATTTCCGTCCGCGCCGCCAGTTGCGCCGTCACAAACACGACGGCAATAAAAATGGTAATCGGCGACAGCAGGTTGGCGAAATAGGGAAACAGATAAATATAATAGCCGAAAATAATTTTCGACATCGGCAGATTATGCTGAATAAAGTCGTCGTTTTTCTCCGTGAAATCAATCACGCAAATCACCGTCACGAGAATTACCACCGAGAAGAAAAACGCGGCGAGAAATTTCTTAATGATGTATTTGTCGAGGATATTCATTGGGGTGAGTAATGGAATAATTAGAACGTCATGCTGAGCGCCGCCGAAGCATCTCGCGTGTGGTAGTTACTCAATCGTGAGAGCGCCATTATTTAGTGGTGGCAAGCGAGATGCTTCGGCGGCGCTCAGCATGACGTTCTACAACCGCGTCATCAATTGCTTCACCATGCGCTCTTTCCACGGCCCAAACGTGCCGGCGATGATTTCCTTGCGGGCTTCCTTCACCAGCCACAGGTAAAATGTGAGGTTGTGGGCCGAGGCGATTTGCGGCCCCAACATCTCCTGGCACTGAAAGAGGTGGCGCACGTAGGCCCGGGTGTAGAAGTTGCTGGCCGCGCCCTCCAGCACCGGGTCGATGGGCGTGAAATCGGTGGCGAATTTCAGGTTCGTCACGTTCATAATACCCTGCGTGGTGAACAGCATGCCGTTGCGGGCGTTGCGGGTCGGCATCACGCAGTCGAACATATCCACGCCCAACGCAATGTTTTCTAATATGTTGGCTGGGGTGCCCACGCCCATCAGGTAGCGCGGCTTGTCCTTGGGCAGGATGTCGCACACCAGCTCGGTCATCTCGTACATCAGCTCGGCGGGCTCGCCCACGCTCAGGCCGCCGATGGCGTTGCCGGCCCGGCCCTGCTCGGCAATGAACTCGGCCGATTTGATGCGTAAGTCCTTGAACGTGCTGCCCTGCACAATCGGAAATAGCGCCTGCTCGTAGCCATAGAGGCCCTCGGTGCTGTCGAAGCGTGCAATGCAGCGCTTCAGCCACCGGTGCGTCATATCGAGGGAGCGGGCGGCGTAGTCGTACTCGCAGGGCCAGGGCGTGCACTCATCAAAAGCCATGATAATATCGGCCCCAATCACGCGCTGAATGTCCATCACGCCCTCCGGGGAGAACAAATGCTGGCTGCCATCAATGTGCGAGCGAAATTTCACGCCCTCTTCCTTAATCTTCCGGGTATTGCTGAGCGAGTACACCTGGTAGCCGCCCGAATCCGTGAGAATGGGCCGGTCCCAGCCATTAAACTTGTGCAGGCCGCCGGCCGCCCGCAGCACATCGAGGCCCGGGCGCAGGTAGAGGTGGTAGGTGTTGCCAAGGATAATTTGGGCCTGCACATCGTCCTTCAGCGTGGCTTGGCTCACGGCCTTCACGGTGCCGGCCGTGCCCACGGGCATAAAAATGGGCGTTTCTATGGTGCCGTGGGCCGTTTCGAGGCGGCCGGCGCGGGCCTTGGTGGCGGGGTCTTGGGCGAGGAGGTCGAAGGTCATGCGGGGGAAGGCGAGGTCGCAGCAGAGCGCAAAAAGAACGTCATGCTGAGCGTAGCCGAAGCATCTCGCGTGCAGCAGTAATTAGAATCGCCTTCACGATTGAGTTACTGCTGCACGCGAGATGCTTCGGCTACGCTCAGCATGACGGGCTACGGCCCTTGCTTTCCGCAAAGGTAACCCGCCCGTTTCGCGCCCCGTACTTTTGCGGGCTCATTCGTACCCGCCGCTTTGTTGCTTCCACCCGTACCCACGTCCCCATTTTTCTGGCTTTTGTTGGCGTGCGTGCTGGTGCAGCTGTTCTACGCGGTATATTTCTTCTGGCCCTTTGCCCGCCGCGCCCCCGAAGCCTCGGCCGCCGCGCCCGGTCCGGATGCCGAGCCGGTGTCCATTGTCGTTTGCGCCCGCAACGAGCTCGACAACCTGCGCCGCCTGCTGCCGCTGCTGCTCCAGCAGGACTATCCGGCGGCTTTCGAAATCGTGCTCATCGACGACCGCAGCCACGACGACACGTATTTATACGCCCAGCAGCTGGTCCAGTATTACCCTGAAAAAATTCGCCTCGTCACCATCAGCCGCACCCCCGACAGCTTCGCGCCCAAGAAATACGCCCTCACCCTCGGCATCAAAGCCACCCGCTACGCCTGCCTCCTCTTCACCGATGCCGACTGCATTCCGGCCACCAACCAGTGGCTGCGCCTCATGCAGCGCGGCTTTGCCAAAAAAGACGGGGCCGACCTCGTCCTGGGCTTTTCCGCCTACGCCGAAGCGCCCGGCTTCCTCAATCAGCTCATCCGCTACGAAACGCTGCTCACTGCTGCTCAGTACCTCAGCTTTGCCTGGCGCGGCTGGCCCTACATGGGCGTGGGCCGCAACCTGGCCTACACCCGCGCCTGCTTCACGGCCACCAAGGGCTTTGCCTCGCACATCCGCCAGCTCTCCGGCGACGACGACCTGCTGGTGCAGGACGCCGTGCGCCAGCGCCAACGCGTGGCCGTAGTAGCCGACCCCTCAGCCCACACCCTGAGCGCGCCCGCCGAAACCTGGGCCGCCTGGTGGCGCCAAAAGCGCCGGCACTTATCAGCCGGGCGGGCCTACCGGCTCCCCGACCGTTTGCGGGTGGGCACCTTCGTGCTGGCCAATATGTTGTTCTATCTGACTACCGTTGTGCTAGTTTTTTCGCCAAACAATTGGGTATCTTTGATAGTCGTATGGGTTCTGCGAACTTTGTTCGTAAGCGTCGTGTATGCGCGTCTGAGCCAGCGGCTCGGCCAGCCCGTAATCGTCGGGCTCTTGCCGGTGCTCGATGCGGTTTATTTTTTTCAATACCTGGCTCTGGGAATCTCGCTGTTCCTTAACCGCACCCTTCGATGGAAGTAAACAACCAAGATAGTCAAAAGCAGTTTTCAGCTAAAGCCAAACACGACTTTAAGCTGATTCGCGCCGCCGTGGACCACGGCGATGAGAAGGCCTATGCCGAGCTGATGCACATCTACAAAAAGCCCGTGTACCACGTGGTGCTCAAGATGGTGCGCAACCAGGACGATGCCGAAGACCTCACCATTGAGGCCTTCGCCAAGGCTTTTCGCAACCTGCACAAGTTCAACCCCGAGTATGCGTTCAGCACTTGGCTGTTCCGCATTGCCACCAACAACTGCATCGATTTTATCCGCAAGAATAAAATCAAAACCATGTCGATTGATTCGGCCATTAAGGTTGACAACGGCGACGAAATCACCATCGATTTCCGCGACAACGACTTGAATCCGGCCGAGCACGCTGTGCGCAACCAGAAAATCGAAATCATGCGCCACATCGTGTCGCGCTTGCCCGATAAGTACCAGCGCCTCGTGTCGTTGCGCTATTTCGACGAGCTCAGCTACGAAGAAATCGCCACCGAGCTCAAAGCCCCTCTCGGCACCGTGAAAGCCCAGCTGCACCGCGCTCGCGAGCTGCTCTATGACATGGTGAAGCACACCAAGCAGATTATTTAAGCCCCGCTGCGTTTCGTTTTTGTCATTCTGAAAGCAGCGCAGCGAAATGAAGAATCTCTACCATGGAAGTAATTAATTACTCTCGCGGTAGAGATTCTTCATTTCGCTACGCTGCTTTCAGAATGACCGTTTTCAAATAGCTCGCACCCATGAACCTCCTCCAGCACCACTTCCCCCAACTCACCCCGCAGCAGCTTGAGCTTTTTCAGCAGTTCGAAGCCGAGTTCCGCGCCACCAACGAAGCCATCAACCTGGTGTCGCGCCCCGACATGGAGAATTTCACGGAGCGCCACGTGCTGCACTCGCTGGGCATTGCCAAAGTGGTGCAGTTTCCTAAAGGCAGCGCCGTGCTCGACGTGGGCACCGGCGGCGGCCTGCCCGGCCTGCCGCTGGCCATTCTATTCCCCGAAGTGCACTTCCACTTGGTAGATAGCATTGGCAAGAAAATCCGCGCCGTGCAGTTCATGGCCGCCGCGCTGGGCCTGAACAACGTGACCGCCGAGCAAACCCGCGCCGAGCAGGTGCGCGCCAAATACGACTTCGTGGTGAGCCGCGCCGTGGCCCGCCTCGCCACCTTCCATCCCTGGATTGCCCACCGCTTCAAGCCCCAGGGCGCGCCCGGTGCCGGCCTGTACTACCTCAAAGGGGGCGACCTGACGGAGGAAATCGCCGAGTCGGGTCTGAAAGCCCGGGTAACGAACTTGAGCGACGTCTATCCGGAAGAGTTTTTCGAGACGAAAAAAGTGGTGTTTATACCAGCCAAGTAATCGGTTGTCATTGCGAGTTTAGCCGGCTCTGGCGCGACTTTAGCGTAGCGTAACTCGTGCCGGCTATGCAGGAGGCTGTGCCTCCTGTGCCGCGCCAGCGGCAATTCGGCTTTGCATAGGCCGCGCCGTTCTGATGCGAGGCACATCCTCGCCCAGATAGTGGGCACGAGTTACACTGCGCTAAACTCGCGCCAGTCACAAACAAGCGTTTTCGCCTACGCTGGCACCGCCGCCGTTAGAAACGCCACCGCCCGCCGCTCTGAATAATACTCGCCGCTGCTCTCGGCAAAGCCGACGTGCCCGCCCTCAGGCGGCGTTTCGAGGAACACAAAGGGTGAGCTGACCGCCACCTCCCGCGGATAGCAGGAAGCCGGCAAAAACGGGTCGTTCTGCGCGTTAACCAGCAGCGTAGGCACCCGAATGCCGCTGAGGTAGCGGCCCGAGCTTGCATACTGGTAGTAGGCATCAGCCGAATCGAACCCGTGCATGGGCGCAGTGTATTTGTCATCGAACTGCTGGAAATCGCGCAATTCCTCAATCCCCTCCAGGTCGACCTGGCCGGGCAGCAGCTCGGCCTTGGCCCGCACCTTCTCGCGCAGCGATTTCAGAAATCGCCGCAGGTACACCTGGTTTTGCAGCCGCCCGATATGCACCGAGCTGGCCTGCAAATCCGTCGGCACGGAGAATACCGCCGCCCGCTGCACCTCGGCCGGTACGCGGGCCGCATCCTCACCCAGGTACTTCAGCGTCACGTTGCCACCCGCACTGAAACCCAGCAGGTAGGCCCGCTGGTAGCGGCCGGTGGCCAGCGCGTGGCGTAGCACCAAGTCCAGGTCCTCGGTGTCGCCGAGGTGGTAGGAGCGGAGCAGGCGGTTCATCTCGCCGCCGCAGCTGCGGTAGTTCCAGGCCAAGGCATCGAGGCCCGCGCGGTTGAGGGCCCGCACCATGCCCCGCACGTAGGGCCGCGAGGCGTCGCCTTCGAGGCCGTGCGATACGATGGCGAGGTCGTTGGTGGGGTGGTGTTCGGGCAGGCGGCTCCAATCCAGGTTCAGGAAATCGCCGTCGGGCAGCTCCAGGCGCTCGCGCTGGTAGGCCACGTCGGGCACGGTGCGCCACAGGCTGGGCACAATGGTCTGCAAATGACCATTGAACAGGTAAAAAGGCGACTGATAATGGGTTTCGGCAACGAGCGGCATGGCACGGAGGGGCTGGGAGTGGCTGGGCGCGCTGGGTGGGAGGGGGAGGTTTGGTAAAGTTCGCACCTAATCGGCATGCACACTAATTTAGCTGCCTGAAAGTGAATTTGGAATGAGTATTGGCCGTTTTGAGAGGGACTCTGATTTCCTCAACGGAATATAATAAGCATTGGCTCAAGATTTTTGGCGGTAGGGTTTGAATTTGTCAGACGGATTCGTACCTTTGCCCTCCCAAACACAGAACTCAAGCATAACGCTCCTATATATTTCCTGCTCATGGCAAACCATAAGTCGGCCCTCAAGCGCATCCGCAGCAACGAAGCCAAGCGCGTGTTGAACCGTTACCAGCACAAATCCACCCGCACGGCTATCAAAAAGCTCCGTACGACGACCGACAAAACGGCTGCCCAAGAGCTGCTGAAGAAGGTGACTTCGATGCTGGACCGTCTGGCCAAGAAGAACATCATCCACAAGAACAAAGCTGCTAACAACAAAAGCAAGCTGACAAAGCTCGTCAACGCGCTTTAGTGCGAGACGAGCCTAGCGAGGCCAGACTGCGCCGCCCCAAGGTCTGGTCTCGCGCTCCTTACAAAAAGCCCTGCTCAGTTTTGAGCAGGGCTTTTTGCGTGTAAATAGGTTTTTGGGCGGGGTGATATAGCGTTATTCGGGAGTAGTTGGGCGGGTTGCTTACCTTACGGGCAGTATTCCACATCAACTACCCCCAACCCATGAAACACGCCTACCCTTGGGCGCAGCCTTTGCTGGCCGCGCTGATTTCGTTTACGGCTTTGAGCGCCAGTGCGCAACAGGCATGGCGGCCGTTTCGGCCGGGGCTGATTTATTCGTTTTCTCCCACTTCGTCTTCTGCTTCTAATGGGACCGCCAACGTGTTTTTGTTGCGTCTTGACTCAACATATCGCACTGCGGGAGGTGATTCCGTGTGGGCCTTTAACCGGCTAGCGGCCGTTTGATGGCAGTGCGTTGGGGGGAATGTTTGCTTTTACGACTGCCCGTAAAAGCCGTAACAACCTATTCGGGGCGCGGTTGGTATGGCAGCCGGGTACGGCCGAATTCATTTTGGAAAACGTGGCTGAAGGAAGCCAGCAAGCGGCCCTATCGTTGCGGCTACGACCCCGGGCGGCTGTGGGCAGCTCCTGGGTAGCCAGTACCTCGCCCGCGCTCACGGCCACCCTCACGAGCCGTAGCTGGGACCGGGTAGGCAGCCAGCCGGGCAGCCCCTTCGATTCGGTGGCTGTTGTCACCCTCAGCTCGGGAGCAGTGGTGCGGCTGAGCCGGCAATACGGGCTACTGGCTGGCCCACGCTGGCTTACATTGACGAGCACGGCTCCGCAATATGTTATCCGCGAACTGCCGGTGGCGTTGGCCGGCTCCCCGCTATCGCCGGACCGTCTTTTCGATTTGCATCCTGGCGACCTGTTGGGTTACGAAACGACGCCACAATCGGTGGGCGGGCCGCCCTGCACCAGTACGTATACGCTACGCGCTATGCTGACGCGGCAGGTGGTCGGCGACTCGCTGATTTTCACCTACCGCCAACAAAGCAAGGTCGTAAATCACCGTATTTCTGGCTGCTTCGGCACGCCGCCTGGAACGGTACTGGGGCCGGTGCAAACGGGCCGGTTGGCGTTTTCGCTGCGCACGGGCCAGTCGCAACAGTATGAGGCGCTGCCGCTGCTGTCCGGAGAGTACCGGGAGCTGTCCCGTTTCGCTGGCAGTGTAGTGCTGGTGGGGTTGGGCCTGTCGCAGCCAACCTTTCCTACCTGCCAGAGTGGTAACACTATTCTGGGCTACGAATATTTGCACCGTAGTGGAATGGCCAGCAATAATACACTGTCGTACGGGACAATAACGGACGGTAACTGGTTTCAGCATTTTGCCGCAGAAACCGGATTGGGCGACATTCGAACCGATGAAAAAACGCTACAATATTCCGTGAAAAGCGGATTCACTGGCCCCATTATCTGCGGCTCGAATACAAACTATGCTACCCTGCTGCCTACTCGTGCCGCCCAGGTGGCCGCCATTGCCACGCTGCACCCCAACCCCGCCGCCGAAGCTGCCACGCTCACGCTGGTCCAGCCCGCCCGCGCCGGGGCCTCGCTGCGTCTGACCGATGCGCTGGGCCGCGCCGTGTGGCGCGCGCCCGTGGCTGCTGGGCAGACGGCCGTATCCGTACCGTTGGTCGGGCAGCCCGCCGGCCTCTACCTGCTCCACCTTACCAGCCCCGATGGCGCTACCGCGACGTGGAAGCTGACCCACGAATAGGCCGGGTATCACCACAAAAAAGAGCCCGCTACTTTCGTAGCGGGCTCTTTTCGTATTCGGCCAGCGGGCCGGGATTGTGAGTTAGGCGATGCTCACCCGCACCATGTTGGCTTTGCCTTTGTCCTGGATGGGCATCGAGCCGGTGGTGATGTACACGTCGCCGGCTTCGAGGTGGCCGGTGGTGGTGAGGACGTAGCGGATGTCGGCCACGGTGCTGTCGGTGCTCACGAGGCGGTCGTAGTAGAAGCCGCGCACGCCCCACACCAGGCTCAGGGCCGTGAGCAGAGGCCGGTTATCGGTGAAGATGAAGATATTGGCTTTGGGGCGGTACTTGGCCAGCTGGAAGGCCGTGTAGCCCCGGTGCGTCATGCCGGTAATGGCTTTGGCCTCGGTGTTTTTGGCCAGGTGGCAGGAGGCCGACAAAATACTGTCGGCCATGAAGTTGGTGCCGCTGGAGTCGATGGGCCACCACTTATGAAACAGCTGCGGGCTGCGGCTTTCCACGCTCAGGATGGTGCCCACCATCGAGCGAATCACCTCGGCGGGGTAAGCGCCCACGGCGGTTTCGGCGGAGAGCATCACGGCATCGGCCCCGTCGAGCACGGCGTTGGCCACGTCGCTGGTTTCGGCGCGGGTAGGGCGGGGGGCCGTAATCATCGACTCCATCATCTGGGTGGCCACGATAACGGGCTTGCCGGCCGCGTTGCACTTGGCAATAATCATCTTCTGCGCCATCGGCACCTCTTCCATCTTCACCTCCACGCCGAGGTCGCCACGGGCCACCATCACAGCATCGGCGATGGCGATGATTTCGTCGATATTGCGCAGGCCGTCGGGCGTCTCAATCTTGGCCACCACGCGGGTATTTTTGCCGGCGTCGGCAATCAGCTTTTTGATGAAGCGAATGTCGTCGGCCTTGCGGGCAAAGCTCAGGGCCACCCAGTCCACGTCGTGCTCCAGGCCGAATTTCAGGTCTTCAATGTCCTTTTCGGTCATGCTCGGGGCCGATACTTCGGAGTCGGGTAGATTGATGCCTTTGCGGGGCTTCACCAGGCCGCCGTACACCACTTCCACGTCTACTTCCTTGTCGCGGTCGGTGGCCAGCACCTTCAGTTCAATTTTGCCATCGTCAATCAGAATCTGGTCGCCGGCCTTCACGTCGCGGGCCAGGCCCAGGTAAATGGTGCTCAGCCGCGTGGCCGTGCTGATTTCCTTCTCGCCGCACACCAGCTTGATTTTGTCGCCGGCTTTGATTTCCACACCGCCGCCTTCTACCTCACCCAACCGGATTTTCGGTCCTTGCAAGTCCTGCAACAGGCCCACCGAAGTCCGCATGTCCTTGTTCAGCCGCCGCACCGTGTTGATAACCGACAGGTGCTCCTCGTGCGCGCCGTGCGAAAAGTTGAGCCGGAATACGTCCACGCCTTCGCGCATGAGCGTGCCGAGGCGCTCATACGTGTTGGAGGCGGGGCCCACGGTGGCCACAATTTTGGTTTTGTTAAAAGAGTTGGGGGTTTCCATGCGTTGGGATGAAATGTCGGAACAAAAAAACTCCCCTCCTTAGGCAGAAGGGGACGCTGGCGCAGCGCGCAAGCTGGGGCGATAGCAGAATAAAAATGCCACCCATAGTCGCAAAAGTCGTTTAATTTAACCGAAAACCCTACCGTTTGCCGCGGTACTTGCCCGGGGTTTTTCCAGGCAAACGTTTGTTTATGGCCCTATTGGGCACCTGAGCGCGTTGGTTTATTTCCGTTGGGGCAAGGCCATGTGCCTCGCCCGCCCCGGCAATCACATAATCAGGTTTTCCTTGTATTTAAGCGAATTCGGGTCGAACTGGCAGGCATACTGCACGGCATCGAGGGCGGTGAGGCACTGAAGGATTTCGTCATCGGCCAGATGGCCGCTGCCGTTGCTCACGGCCAGCAGGTAGTCGTATTCCTTAATATCCGGGGCCAGGTAGGGCTTTTTGAGGCTGGAAGGGGAAATGGAGCGGTTGCGCAGCAGCCGCAGCGTGAGGCTCTCGGTAGCGTGCAGGTAGTGCGTAAACACCAGCCGGCCATGGCTGAGGAGGTTGAGCAGCAGTTCGGGCTGCTTTACGAAGCGCAGGCGCAGGGCGCGGTTCAGCGTCCAGGCCAGCGTGTAGTCGTGGGTACTACTCACCAGCCCGAAAAGGGCGAAGTCGCACTCGTACTCAACATCAAGGGTGAAAGTTTTCATAGCGGCCACAAAAGGGGCACCCGCAGGCGGGAAGCGGCAAAGCTACGGACCGCGACGGGCCATCGCCATAATCTTGTACCCGCATTTTGGAAGCGCAGCCGTGGGTTAGTTGGAAAATCTCTCGTTACTTTGCACTGTAGTTTTCCCTAAACCCCCACGGAAATGTCTGAAATCGCAGAAAAAGTAAAGGCCATTATTATTGATAAACTGGGCGTTGAAGCCTCCGAGGTTACCCCCGAGGCAAGCTTCACCAACGACCTGGGTGCTGACTCGCTGGATACCGTCGAGCTGATTATGGAGTTCGAAAAGGAATTCAACGTGAGCATCCCCGACGACCAGGCCGAGAACATCGGCACCGTGGGCCAAGCCATCAGCTACCTCGAAGAGCACGCTAAGTAGTCTTCCTCATCCTGAGCACAACGAGCAATTTGCGTAAATAATCTTTACTCAACTTCCGCGTTTTGCCTGGAATGAATCCCTAAGTTCTGCGCATACCGGCCGGCTAGCCGCCGGCCGGTTTTGCTGTTTTATCCTGCCTCATCTTTCGCGCTTCTGGCGCCTGACTTATGTCGTCCATCCGACGGGTTGTCGTTACCGGCCTTGGAGCCATCACCCCCCTGGGCAATACCGCCCCGGCTTACTGGGAAGGTCTGCGCACGGGCGCCAGCGGCGCGGCCACCATCACGCGCTTCGACCCCACCAAGTTCAAAACCCGCTTTGCCTGCGAAGTGAAAGGCTACGAAGCCGATAACTACTTCGACCGCAAGGAGCATCGCAAAATGGACCTGTTCACGCAGTTTGCCGTGGTAGCGGCCGATGAGGCCATCGCCGACTCGGGCCTGCTGGAAAGCGGCGTTGATAAGGACCGGGTGGGCGTGATTTGGGGCTCCGGCATCGGCGGCCTGAAATCGTTGCAGGAAGAATGCTTCGCCTTTGAGAAAGGCGACGGCACTCCCCGCTACTCGCCTTTCTTCATTCCGCGCATGATTGCCGACTCCTCGTCGGGCAACATCAGCATCAAAAACGGTTTTCGCGGGCCGAATTTCGTGACGACGTCGGCCTGCGCCTCGTCGAATGATGCCATTATTGCGGCCTTCAACAACATTCGCCTCGGCCTGGCCGATGCGGTGGTGACGGGCGGTTCCGAAGCGGCCATTACCGAATCGGGCGTGGGCGGCTTCAACGCCCTCAAGGCCATGAGCGAGCGCAACGACGACCCGGCTTCGGCCTCGCGGCCTTATGACAGGGACCGCGACGGCTTTGTGCTGGGCGAAGGGGCCGGTGCGCTGGTGCTCGAAGAGTACGAACACGCCAAGGCGCGCGGCGCCAAAATGTACGCCGAGCTGATTGGCGGCGGTATGTCGTCGGACGCCTACCACATCACCGCGCCCGACCCCAGCGGCAGCGGCGTGGTGCTGGTGATGAAAAATGCCCTGCGCGACGCCGGCATTGCCACCACCGACGTGGACTACATTAATACCCACGGCACGAGCACGCCGTTGGGCGACGGGGCCGAAATCAAGGCTATCGAAAAAGTGTTCGGTGAGCACGCCGAGAAGCTGAACATTTCCTCGACCAAAAGCATGACCGGCCACCTGCTGGGCGGCGCTGGCGGCATTGAGGCCGTGGCCTGCCTGCTGGCCATGCAGAACAGCCTGGTGCCCCCCACCATCAACCTGCACACGCCCGACCCGGAAATCAACCAGGCGCTGAACTTCACGCCGAACGTGGCGCAGCCCCGCGAGGTGCGCGTGGCCATGAGCAACACGTTTGGTTTCGGTGGCCACAACACGTCGGTGATTTTCCGTAAGCTGTAGGCGGCAGTCGCTGCAATAGAAAAAGTCCGTCATGCAGAGCGCAGCGCAGTTTCTTTACCGCCGTAAGTAATTCAATCGACAGGATTACTGGTGGCGGGCAAGAAACTGCGCTGCGCTCTGCATGACGGGCTTTTATAGTCACTCCACTTTATTACCATCTTCCCTTTGCTCGGTTTTGTATCCCGTTTGTTTGCTTCTGATAAAGCGTTTCGGCAGGCGGTAGCCACCGTGACGGGCCAGACGCCTAAGAATGCCCGCCTCTACCGGCTGGCCTTCACGCACTCGTCGGCGGTGCGGCAGCAGCCGGCTATTGGTAAGCACCAGACCAATGAGCGGCTGGAATTTCTCGGCGATGCCGTGCTGGGCACGGTGGTGGCCGAATACCTGTTCAAAAAGTACCCCTACGAGCAGGAGGGCTTCCTGACCGAGGTGCGCTCGCGCATCGTGAACCGCGAAAGCCTGAACGGCATCGCCCTCAAGCTGGGCCTCGATGGGCTGGTGCAGCTGGATGCCGCGCAGGGCCGCGCCGCCCGCTCGCGCTCCGTGAACGGCAACGCGCTGGAGGCCCTGGTAGGAGCCGTGTACCTGGATTTGGGCTACAAATCGGCCCGTAACTTCATCCTCACGCGCCTCGTGAATGGCTTTGTGGACGTGCACACTATCACGACTACCACGGCCAACTTCAAGAGTAAGCTGGTGGAATGGGCGCAACGTGAGGGCAGGGTCCTGCGCTACGATATCACGGGTGAGGCCCGGCCGGGCGGTATGATGGAGTTTACGGCCAACGTGCTGCTGGATGAGGAAGTCATCGCCACCGGCATGGGGCTGAGCAAGAAACAGGCGGAGCAGCTGGCGGCCGAGCGGGCGCTGACGGAGCTGGGAGTCAGCTGAAGGGTTGATTTTTAAGGGTTGAGTGTTGAGTGAGTAGGATAGGAATTTCTTTTTAACAGAGCGGAAATAACCTTTTGCGGAAAACCAGGTGACTTAGCGGTAGTTGCTATTAGCGATGAAGAGTGTGACCAACCGCATTCAACCCTCAACCCTCAAAATTCAACCCTTCCAATGCGCATCGCCGGAGCCGCCCTCAACCAGATTCCCATTGACTGGGAAAACAACCTGCGGAATATCCAGACCGCCATCGAGCAGGCTAAAAGTGCGGGCGTGGAGCTGCTATGCCTGCCCGAGCTGTGCCTGACTGGCTACGGCTGCGAGGACCTTTTTCTGAGCGACTGGATGCCCGAGGCGGCGCTGGCCCACCTGCAAAAGGTGCGCGAATGGACGCAGGGCATTTGCGTAGTGGTGGGCTTGCCGGTGCGCCTGCCGGGCCGCACCTACAACACGGCCGCCGTGCTGCGCGACGGGCAGATTCTGGGTTTTGCGGCCAAGCAGTTTTTGGCCAACGACGGCGTGCATTACGAAACGCGCTTCTTTGCGCCCTGGGTGGCGGGCGAAACCACAACGGTAACCTGGGAAGGGGAGACGTGGCCGCTGGGCGACCTTATTTTTGAGCACGAGGGCGTGCGCTTCGGCTTCGAGATTTGCGAGGATGCCTGGCGGGCCGACAACGTGCGGCCCGCCTGCCGGCTCATGGGCAAGGTGGATTTGATTGTAAATCCCTCGGCCAGCCACTTTGCGATGAGCAAAACCGACGTGCGCTATCAGCTGGTAATGAAGGCGTCGCGCACGTTCGACTGCACTTATCTCTACGCCAACCTGCTGGGCAATGAGGCCGGCCGCATCATCTTCGACGGGGAAATTCTGGTGGCCCGCAACGGCCATCTGCTGAAGCGCAACCAACTACTGAGCTTCAAGGAAGTGGATTTGGAGTGGGTGGACGTGGATTTCGCCACCCCGCAGGAGCCGGCGGCCGAAATTGTGCCGTTGCCCGCGCCCGATGAGTACAAGGAGCTGAACCAGGCCATGAGCCTGGCCCTGTTTGACTACCTGCGCAAGGCCCGCAGCCGGGGCTTCGTGCTGAGCCTGAGCGGCGGGGCCGACTCCAGCTTCTGCGCCGTGGGCGTGGCCGAAATGGTGCGCCTGGGCGTGGAGGAATTGGGCCTGCAGGAGTTTAAGCGCCGCAGCGGCTGCTTCGAGGAAACGAGAAAAGACGTGGTGCAAACCGGTGCCGGCGGCGCGGCTGAACAGGTTGTGCAGGACGAAAAACCAAGCACTAAGCACCAAGTACTAAGCACCAATCAGGCACTGGTAAATCAGCTGCTGACCTGCGCCTACCAGGGTACGGTAAATTCTTCGGATGACACCTTCACTTCAGCCAAAGAGTTGGCGGAGAGCATTGGCGCGCGGTTTTTCAATTGGGAGATTGATGCTGAAGTGGCCGGCTACGTGCGTAAGATTGAGGGTGCACTGGGCAGGGAGCTGACCTGGCAAACCGACGATTTGGCCCTGCAAAATATTCAGGCACGGGTGCGGGCCCCCGGCATCTGGATGATGGCTAACGTGCTGAACTGCTTGCTCATCACCACTTCTAACCGCTCGGAGGCCAGCGTGGGCTACTGCACCATGGACGGCGACACGGCTGGCAGCATCTCGCCCATCGCGGGCGTCGACAAGGACTTCGTGAAAAAGTGGCTGCGCTGGGCCGAAACCGAGCTGGGCTATGCGGCCCTGCGCCACGTAAATGCGCTGCAACCCACCGCCGAGCTCCGCCCGCTGGCCGACAAGCAGACTGACGAGCGCGACCTCATGCCCTACGTGCTGCTCAACCGCATTGAGCGGCTGGCCTTCTACGACCGCCTCAGCCCCAGCCAGGTGCTGGCCGCGCTGGACGGTGAGGCCACCGGCTTCGACCACGAACAGCTCCGCGCCTTTGTACGCCGCTTCTACAGCCTCTGGAGCCGCAACCAGTGGAAGCGCGAGCGGTATGCGCCCTCGTTCCACCTCGACGACTACAACGTGGACCCGCGCTCCTGGCTGCGGTTTCCGATTCTCAGCGGGAGCTTTTCGGAGGAGCTGGCAGCCTTGTAGCACAGGCTTCAGCTTGTGCCGAGCGGGTGTGTAAGTACGAATATGCACGAAATATGCCCTGTTAATCAGGGTTTTGGAAGAAACGATTAATCTTGGGCGCAAGTTTTAGGCGGTAATGGGTACTAACCCTACGCAACCTTGGTACGCGCAGCAGTAGGCTGATGCAGCCGCAGCGTGGCGTAATTCTGAAATTTAGTCCGGCCCCTGTGACCTGCGTGCTTCCGCTATTTCTGGCTCATGAACCGCTTCCCGGCGACCGGTTGGCTACTCCGGCGCCTGTCGCCGATGCGGAGCTGATAGCGCAGCTGCAAGCCGGGAGCGAAGCCGCGTTTCGCACCTTGGTAGCGCGCTACCAGAACCGGATTTATCGCACGATATTTTCCCTGCTGCGCAATGAGGAAGAAGCGGAGGATGTGGCCCAGGAAGTTTTCGTGGAGGTTTACCAAACCATCGGCCAGTTTCGGGGTGAGGCGTCGCTGAGCACCTGGCTCTACCGCCTGGCCACGTCGCGGGCCCTGAAAAACCGCCGCAAGGTCCAGGCCAAAAAGCGCTTTGCCTACTTCACCAGCCTGTTGAGCGGCAATAACGACGTGCTGCATGAGCCACCCGACCACGCCCACCCGCTGGCGCTGCTGGAGGGCCAGCAGCAGCTCCAGCTCCTGTTGGCCCACATCGCCCGCCTGCCCGACCAGCAGCAGGTGGCCTTCACGCTTCGCCACGAGCAGGAGCTGAGCTATGAGCAAATCGCGGCCGTGCTCGGTACCACCGTGGCCGCC
Source organism: Hymenobacter siberiensis (assembly GCF_018967845.1). Lineage (GTDB taxonomy): Bacteria > Bacteroidota > Bacteroidia > Cytophagales > Hymenobacteraceae > Hymenobacter > Hymenobacter siberiensis. The sequence continues at coordinate 4,375,151 of NZ_JAHLZZ010000001.1, read as the reverse complement.
GTCGAATCCCTGCTGTTCCGCGCCCGGCAAACCCTCCGCAAACACGTTCAAGCTCATCTTCGCCATGTCTGATATCATCAATCGCCCCGGTTCCGACGAAGAATGGGAGGACCTGATGCGCCAGCTGCGCCACCAGCCCGTAGCCCAGCCCCGGCCGTTCTTTTATGCCCGGGTGCAGGCTCGGCTCGTTGCCAATGCGGGGGCACCCCGGCAATGGCTGCCCGCCTGGCTACGCCAGCCCGCCTACGCGGTGCTGCTGGGGGCGCTGGTGCTAGCCCTGAGCGGCGACGGCCCAGCCCTTACTTCAGCCGCTGTGCGGTACCACGCCAGTCCACCGAGCGGACTAAAACCGTTGCCTCCGCGCTGATTTCAGCCACTGCTACCAACTTATCATTGCCCCGCCGCCGTAAAGTCGCAACCTCGGAGGACATAGTACCTTTGACGCCTTATAACCTCTTCGCCCCGCATGCATCCTTTTCTCGACGCTATTCTCTGGAACGTTAATCCCATCATCGCCCACCTCGGGCCGGTCACGCTGCGCTGGTACGGGCTGTTTTTCATGCTGCCCTTCGTGGTGGGCACATTCGTGCTCACGCACATCTACCGTTCCGAGCGGGTTTCGCCGCAGTGGGTCGATGTGATTACGATATACATGCTCATCGGCACCATTGTGGGTGCGCGGTTGGGCCACATGCTGTTTTATGATTTTGAGGCGCTGAAAGCCGACCCCATGGTGGTGTTCAAAATATGGCAGGGCGGACTGGCCAGCCACGGCGCTACCATTGGCATCCTGCTGGCCTGCTGGCTGTTTGCGCGTAATAATAAATTCGATTACCTGTGGGTGCTTGACCGCATTGTGATTGTGGTAGCGCTGGGCGGCGCCTGCATCCGCACCGGCAACTTGATGAACTCTGAGATTGTGGGCAAGCCCAGCAGCGCCCCGTGGGCCTTCACCTTCCCGCGCGATGTGGACCACCTGCTGCCCGTAACGCGCCCGCTGCCGGCCGGAGCCGTGCAGGTGGCCGCCCGCCCCGTGCAGTATCAGGATGGCACCAGTACCTACCAGCTGCAGCCCGAAGGCACGCCCGTAGCGCCCGATGCGCCCATGGCCGTGCCGCGCCACCCCACCCAGATTTACGAGGCGCTGTTCTGCGTTTTTCTGCTCGTCCTGCTCTATTTCATGTGGAACCGCACCAAAGAGCGCACGCCGCGCGGGCAGCTGTTTGGCCTGTTTGTGGTGCTGCTTTTCACCCAGCGCTTCCTGGGCGAGTACCTAAAGGAGAACCAGGTGGCTTTCGAAGACGGCCATCTTTTCAACCAGGGCCAGCTGCTGAGTATCCCGCTGATTTTTATCGGTATCTGGGTGCTGTGGCGGGCCGGCAAAGACCCCGAAAACCCCTACGGCTACGCCCCGCGCGACTTGGGCAAAGAAGGCGACCCGCAGCCCACGCCCGGCTTGGAGCAACCTCGGGTATAGGTCTTAGTTTTAAGTAACGCAAAAAGCGGTTTCGCAGGATTGGACACGACGTCCAACCTTGCGAAACCGCTTTTTAGTTGACAAACCTGTGCGCTTACGGCAGTTTGTACTCGTACAAATCGCCTTTCTCAGTGCTGATGAGCAGCGTGTTATCGTCTTTGAAAACAGCCCCTTCGGTTTGGCCGGCTCCAGCTAGGGAAATCTGGCGGGGCGTGGCTTTCAGGATATCGGCCCAGGAATTACCGTCGAGAATGAACAGCTCGCCGCGGCCCAGCAGCACCAAGCGGTGGCCATCGGCGCGCAGGGCGGCATCGGTTACCTGGCCGGGAATGGCCAGGCCGGTGATTTTTTTGGCGGTGTAGGTGCCGGGCTGGTCGGGCACGGTATACACGTTGCTGGTGCGGTCCTGGCCCCGGTCTTTGGTGAAAAGCCACACCTGGCCATCGTGCCAGAGGTTGGCTTCGCAGTCGAAATTGCGCTGCTTTTTCTTGGGTGGGAAATCGTGCTGGTCGGGGTAAGTAAAAGCAATGGTGCCGACGGCCTTGGGGCTGTCGGGCCGAAACTTGAAGATTTTGAGGTCTTGGCGTTGGCTTTCGTTGTTGCCGCAGTCGCCGATGTAGTAGTTACCGCTGCCGTCGCGGCTCAGGCTTTCCCAGTCGGTGTTGGTGGCCGGCACCTCCAGGGTGCGCACCAGCTGGCCCGCGCCGCTGACTTCGTAGAGCGTGGGCGAGTTGCCGTCGTCGCCGAAGCTGAAGTAGTGCTGGCCGTCGGGGGCCGGGGCCAGGCCCGAGCTTTCGGGCACTACCCCTTTAACAGAGCCCACTTTGCTGAGGCCGGCAATTTCAGAAGCCGCGTTTTTATCCTTGCGGCGGTCGCCGCCCTTGGGCATGTCCACTCCCGCGTTCAGCGGCGAGTCGGTGGTTTTATCAGATTGAGCCTGGGAGCAGGCCGCCGTGAGCAACAGGACCAACGCGGCCGGCACGAGGGGAATAAAGCGCATTAACGTAAAGCATGAAAGTGAGCCTGTCTATACGCAAGCTGCTGTTCAGGGTACGGGGTCGAAGCCGTGGCCGCCCCAGGGGTGGCAGCTGGCAATGCGCCGCAGCGCCAGGCGGCCGCCCCGCCACGGCCCATGTTTGGTGATGGCCTGCACCGCATACACCGAACACGTAGGCGCGTAGCGGCAGCTCGGTGCGGTGAGCGGCGAAATGAAGCGCTGGTAAAACCAGACAAGGCTAAGGAAGAGGGCGCGAAAAAGACGGGAAATCATAGCGGGAAATAAAACGGGTTCTTTACTTGGGCAGCGCGTTCAGCTCTGCTTTCCACCGTTCCCAGTCGGGCAGCAGCCGGGTTTGCAGGTCGTAGAATGCCTTGGAATGGTCGCCCACCAGCAGGTGGCAGCACTCGTGCAGCAGCACGTAGTCAAGGCACTCGGGGCGGGCGTGCACCAGCTCCGGCGAGAGGCGAATGCGGGCCGCGCTCGGCGTGCAACTGCCCCAGCGCGTCCGCATCTGGCGCACCGACAGGATAGGGCGGGTCAGGTTAAACTCGGCGAAGCGCGGCCACACCCGCAGCAATGATTCGGCGAACAGCGGCCCGGCCTGGCGGGCGTACCAGGCGTGGAGCAGGGCTTCGGCCTGGGCCGGCGTGAGCGGTGCGGGCGTGGCCATTAGTAGCTCATCGCCTGCCAGCGTCACGGTGGGCCGGCGGGCTTCCGCGAAGCGCAATTGGTAGGCCCGGCCCTGGTAGTAATGCGTGCTGCCGGCCTCGAAATGGCGGGTAGGAGTGGGGGCCGGCCGGCTGGCAAAGGTTTCCTGGTGCTTAAGAATCCAGTCGGCTTTTTTCAATACCTGCTGGGCCACCCACTCGGGCGAGGTGCCGGCCGGGGCGCTGATGTGCACGCTGCCATCGGGCCGCACGGCAAAGCCGATGGTGCGCCGCGACCGGAATACGAGCGTGTAGCTGAGGGACTGATTTTGGTAAGCAAGGGTTTCGCGGCGGGGCGCGGCAGAGAAGGAGCGGGGCATGGGACGGCAAGTTCGGCAGTGGTGCCGGAATGGATAACCGCGCGGGCCGGCAAAATAATTTCGGGCCGAGTTCAGGCAATCCCATCCGAGTTACTACCTTACCCTTATGAAACACTGTTTACCTCAATATATTTCTACTTTTTGCTTTTTTGTCATCGTCTCGGGTGTGCTGCCGGGGGCGGGAGTGCGGGCGCAGGGTAATGGCCCCGGCGTGCGCGGAGCCCGCGCCGCCGCGCTCGGCAACGCCTCGGTGGCGCTGGCCGGCGAGGTGTGGAGTATGGGCAACAACGTGGCCGGCATCAGCGAAATTCAGCGGCCCAGCGTGGGCTTCTACGCCGAAAACCGCTACTTCAGCTCGGCCCTGAACGTGGGCGCGCTCACGGTGGCGCTGCCCCTGGGCCGTACCACGGCTCCCGACGCGGGCGGCGTGATGCAAGGCACCGAAGGCGCGGCCCCGTCGTTGAGCCCCGCGCCCGCCCCCACCTGGGCGCGCAATGGCGTGGTAGCCTTCGAGGCGCAGCGCTTCGGCGGCGTGCTTTATAATGAAACCCGCGTGGGCGTGGGCTACGCCTACCGTTTTGGCCAGATAAGCTTGGGCGCGCGGGCCGATATGCTCCAGATAAGCATTGAGGGCCTGGGCAGCCGTCGCATGGTGCTGGGCACACTGGGCGGCCAGATTGAAATCGTGCCCCGGCGGCTCAGCTTTGGCGCGTCGCTCTACAACCTCAACCAGGCCAAACTGGCCAGCTACCAGGACGAGCGGGTGCCTACCATCCTCAAAGCCGGCCTGGCCTACCGCCCCGGCAGCCAGGTGCTGCTGCTGGTAGAAACCGAGAAGGACGTGGAGCGCGCCGCCAATTTCAAGGTGGGACTGGAATACCGGCCGGTGCCGGTGCTGGCGGCCCGGCTGGGCCTGGCCTCGCTCACGGAGCAGGCCAGCGCGGGTATTGGTGTGCTGGCCGGCGCATTCCAGATTGACTACGCGGCGGCGTTTCAGCAGGCGCTGGGCTTCAGCCAGCATTTGAGCGTGAGTAAATCGTGGGGGAAGTAATTTTTAATTAATAATTAATAATTAATAATTAATAATTAAAAATTCAGGATGGAAAATATAGTTGGTAAGTGGTTGGGCTGGGGCTGCGTTGGCTTGCGGTGGGCCAGTAAGTCCTGGCTTTTCAGGGGTATTCCGAAGCGGTTGATTTGGATTGTAGCTCTAATTATTAATTCTCAATTATTAATTAATAATTACGCCAACGCCCAGGACTACGTGCGCCGCGCGCCGGACCTCGACCGCCTGACGCAGGAATTATTTGCCGAAATTCAGTCGGACGAAGTGCCCTACGAGGACCTTTACGAGACGCTGCTCCAGTACTACCAAACGCCCATCAACCTCAATGCCGCCACCCGCGAGGAGCTGCGCTCGCTGCTGCTGCTCAATGAAAATCAGATAACCACGCTGCTAAACCACCGCCAGGCCAACGGCGACCTGCTGAGCGTGTATGAGCTGCAAAGCATTGAGGGCTACGACCTGCGCACCATAAATCGCATTCTGCCCTTCGTGAGCGTGCAGATGAGTGGGGCCAATTCCAGCCGGGGCACGCTCTGGCAGCGCATTGCCCGCGAGGATAATAATGCCCTGTACCTGCGCTACGAGCGGGTGCTGCAGGAGCGCCAGGGCTACACGCCGCCCACCCTCTACCAGGGCCGGCCCACTACCCGCTACCTCGGCTCGGCCGATAAGATGCTGATTCGCTACCGCGTGAGCCATACTAAGGATTTCAGCGTGGGCTTTTCGCTGGAAAAGGACGCTGGCGAGCCCATTGTGTGGAACCCTAACAATGGGCAGTTCGGGGCCGATTACGTGTCGGCGCACCTGCTTATTCAGGAGCGGGGTAAGCTGAAGGCGTTGGCGCTGGGCGACTACCAGCTGCAATTCGGGCAGGGTCTGCTGCTGTCGTCGGGCCTGGCCGTGGGCAAGGGGGCCGAAACGATTACCACGCTGCGGCGCTCATCGGTGGGCGTGCGGGCGTATTCGTCGCTGCTCGAAAACTCGTTTTTTCGGGGCGGGGCACTCACGTATCAGGTGGCACCCACGGTGCAGGTCACGGGTTTCGTATCGCACAAGAATGTGGATGCCAACCTGCAGCAAACCCAGGATTCGCTGGCGCAGTACGACGAGTTTACCTCGGGCCTGCTCTACACCGGTTTCCACCGCACGGCCTCCGAAATTGCCAACCGCCACCGGCTGGCCGAAACCCTCGGGGGCGGCAATGCCACCTACACCAGCCGCGACGGCAACCTGGCCATCGGTGTCACCGGCTTGTTCACGTACTACGGCACACCCATCCTCAAGCGGCCCGAGCCCTACAATTACTTCGAGTTCAGCGGCCGCGAAAACCTGGCCCTGAGCCTGAACTACAGCTACGTGTACCGCAACTTCCTGCTTTTTGGCGAAACGGCGCGTAGTAGCGGCGGCGGTTTGGGCACTGTGAACGGCCTGCTGGCCAGCCTTGGCTCCAGCGTGGACGCGGCCCTGCTGGTGCGGCACTACGATTCCGATTTCCACACGCTTTACGGAAACGCTTTCAGCGAAAACACCCGCAACATCAACGAAACCGGCGTTTATATCGGCCTGAAAGTGCGGCCCGTGGCCCGCTGGGAAATTTCGGCCTACTACGACCAGTTCCGCTTTCCGTGGCTGCGCTACCGCGCCAGTGCCCCCACCGATGGCCACGATGCCTTGCTGCGCATTGCCTACACGCCCACCAAAACCAGCCTGCTCTATGTGCAGCTGCGCCAGCGCCTGAAGCCCCGCGACCTGGCCAGTACCGACCTCAACAATCTATACCCCACCCGCGCCCTGCCGCTGCCCGGCGAGCAGCTTCGCCAGAGCATTCTGATGTACTACAACACCGCCCCCACGCCGCAGCTGGAGCTGCGCACCCGCATGCAGGCCTCGCGCCTGCGCGACGACGACGGCCTGGCCTGGCGCAGCGGCTACGTGCTGGCCCAGGACGTGGGCTACCAGTTCAACCGCACCCTCAAGCTCACGGCCCGCTACGCCATTTTCGACGCCGACGACTACGACAGCCGCCAATACGTGTTCGAGCAGGATGTGCTGCTGGCCGTGTCGGTGCCGGCCCTCTACGGCCAGGGCACGCGGGTGTACGGCCTGGCCGAAATCCGCATCAACCGCTCGCTCACCCTCTGGCTGCGCTACGCCGAAACCCGCTACCGCCACCAGGACGTGGTGGGTACGGGCCTGGAGTCCATCCAGGGCTCGCTGCGCGGTGAGGTGAAGGCGCAAGTACGAATGAAGTTTTAGCGCTGGAGTTTTGGGCCGGGTCCAATGCCAGGCGGCTCCACAACTATTGTTGTGGAGCCGCCTGGCATTTAGCGCACGAGCGCTGCTCCGGGCTGTTGAGTTTGGGCTGTGCCCCGCCACATCGTCGCTAACTCAAAAAGCATCTAAACCCGCAGCCTTGGCTTCTGCCTCATTCGCTCCCCGGCACTGAAGTGCCGGGGAGCGAAAAAAAACCTAAGTCGTATTTGGAAATAATACTATTGAGCACCAATATAAAGGTGCAGCGAGCTTCCCTGCATAAATGAGAGAGATATAAAAAAACCAAACTTGAATATTGATAATTAATTGCCATATAATTATAATTTTAAAAATGTGTTCATTGATTAGTGAGGACAGTGAATAATTGAAGCTGTTTAGAAAGTCCCCGAACGGTGATACAGCGCGCAGCGAAGCATCTTGCTCGCATCGTCAGGCCCGTTCAACGATGCGAGCAAGATGCTTCGCTGCGCGCTGCATGACCGTTTGAGTGCCTCTTGTGACTTTCTAAACAACTCCATTAGTAGGACTTACGCAGTTGAAACACTAACCAACTGAAAAACAGCAATATAACAAATATACGTCTTGAATGCAAGTCGTTGATTTTCAGGTTACATAGCTTTTGAAGTGCGTAAGTCCTAATTAGATATAAAAATTGCAAAGTGCAGAAGGGTGCAGCCCAAATTGTCGCTTCCACCCTTCGGCAATGGTGCCGGATTTACGTTGTTATCGGCCCAGGCACCAACGGTGGTCCATTCAGCGCTACGCGCAGGGCTGACAATGCGACAATTTGGGTTGCACCCGTGCAGAAGTGCTGTTTTAACCGCTGATAGTTGGGTTTTGTCGAATATAAAACAACTCCTATTGATTGCAATACTAATTTTGTATTGATTAATTCCTAGGTTGATAATTGATTTTAATATCTCATGCTTAATAGCATTGGTATTGATAGATTCTTGTTTTCAGAATGATAAAGATGGAATTGCTGATTTGTGATGCCATTTTTTTGGCTCAAAAAAACATAAAAATTGGAATATATAAATAATTGACCTGATTTTAGAAAAAAGCACACATAAACACCTTTCATGCAACGAGAATTACAATTAGGCCGCAAGCTGTTGGCCGTGGTTGGCAAACAACGTTTCAATCACCTGCTGCGCACAGGAGCTTTGGCGTTGTTGCTGGCGGGCACGGGCCGGCAGCAGGCGGCTGCCCAGGCGGGCAAAAGTGGGGTTGGCACGATAGCTACTACCAATGCCATCGTGAACGAATACACTGCCCTGACGGCCAACGCGACTACGGGCGCTACTACCATCACGGTAGCCAGCAGCTTGCTGAACGCCAATAACCGCTTCGCCGCTCCGCTGGCGGCCGGCGACCTGCTGCTGCTGGTGCAGCCCCAGGGAGCCGCCATCAGCACCGCCGATGATGCTACCTACGGCACCGTGACGGCCCTCAACAATGCCGGCCGCTACCAGCTGGTTGAAGTTGCTGCAGTACCCACGGCCACTACTATTGCGCTGAGCTGCAAGTTATTCAGCTCGTACACCACGGCGGGCCATGCCCAGGTAGTGCGCGTGCCGCGCTACACCACGCTCACCGTAAACACCAACATCAGCGTGAAAGCGCAGGCCTGGAATGGTACTACGGGTGGTGTGCTGGCCATCGAAGCCACCGGCGACGTGACGCTGGCTACCGGCGCTACGCTCGACGTGTCGGCCCTAGGCTTTCGGGGTGGCGCGTTGGAGCAGAACACCGACGCGGCCCCCAACAATGACCTTGGCTACCGCTCGACGGCCAGTACCTACGCGGCTGAGAAAGGCGAGAGCATAGCCGGCACCATTGCCGAGTATGATGCGCTGAATGGCCGCTACGGGCGCGGTGCCCCGGCCAACGGCGGCGGCGGCGGCAACTCGCACAACGCGGCCGGCGGCGGCGGTGCCAACGTGGCCGTGGCCGGGGCCACCTACACCGGCACCGGCAACCCCGACCGGGGCGCCGGCAATGCCTACGACGCGGCCTGGAACCTGGAGGCGGCCAACTTTGCCACCTCAATATCTTCCGGTGGCGGGCGCGGCGGCTACAGCTACTCCAGCACCAACCAGGATGCCCTGACGCTGGCTACCGGCCAGGCGGCCTGGGGCGGCGACAACCGCCAGAACAAAGGCGGCTTCGGCGGCCACCCCATGGTGAGCAGCGGCCGGGCCTTCTTCGGTGGCGGCGGCGGTGCCGGCGACTCGAACAACAACAGCGGCACGGCCGGCGCGGCCGGTGGCGGCTTTATCTACCTGGTAGCGGGTGGGGCCGTAACCGGCGGCTCGCTGCTGGCCGATGGCGGCTCGGTGACGGTGGTAAGCAACAATGACGGCGCAGGCGGCGGTGGCGGCGGCGGCAGCGTGGTGGTGAACTCGACCAACCTGACTACCACGTCATTGCTGGTCCGGGGTGGCAAGGGTGGCAGCCAGAGCGCCCTTGCCGCAGAGGCGGAGGGCGCGGGCGGCGGCGGCGGCGGCGGCCTGGTGAGCTATACCAACGGCGCACCCACCACCGACGTTAGCGGCGGCCTGAACGGAACCACGCTCTCAGGGTCGCTCACTGAATTTCCGCCCAACGGCGGCACCCGGGGCGGCGCAGGTCGCGCCGATGCCGGTGCCTGCTCGGTAGCGCTGTGCCAGTCGGTGGCTGATGTGGCCACCAGCATCAGCTTCGGTACCAATCCCTTGCCCGCCAATCAGCAGGCGGTTATCAATGTGACTTTCATCAACAATGGCCCCGACGCGGCGGATAATGTGACGCGCTTCGTGCAACTGCCCGCCGGCCTGGGCGCGGGTGCCGTGACGGTGACCACCAGCACGGGTTCGGGTAGCTATGATAATGCGACTGGTCAGGTGACGTTCACCGCGGTAACAACCCTGGCCAACGGGGCCAATGCCAACGCGACCATCAACTACACGCCTTCCGTGGCGGGCACCGTCGCAATAACGTCCACCATCAGCACTACTACTTCGGAAGCGTGCCAGTTGGACGACGACAACTCGGGTACCAACAACTTGGTGGTGATTTACCCCGCCGATTTGAATGTGACGCTGAGCGGCCCCAGCACAGTGGCAGCGGCCTCCGCTGTTACGTATACGGCTATCGTGCAGAATATTACCCCGTCTGGTGGCTCCGGCACGGCCGATGCTACTAGCACGGTGCTCACGGTGCAGCTGGCCAAGGCCCTGCTCATCACGGATTTCCCGGCCGGTACGACGTATAATTTCGATACGGGTATTGCCACGCTGGCCATTGGGCAGGTGAACCGGGGCACGTCGCAGAGCTTCGCCTTCACCTTCACGCTGCCCAACAACAACCAGTCCGTGGCGGGCGTGGCTTCGGCCACGGCCTTTGAGCCCGACCCGGACGCGACCAACAACAACGGCGTGGCCAGCACTATGCGCGTGGCTACCACCGTAACCATGCCCGCCGGTACCGGCACCTGCGCCGGCACCACCTACGATGGCACGACTGCTACGCAGGGCCTGTATGCCGAATATTTCAAGGGCTATTTCAACGACGTCCTCACGTTCTTCGACTCGCCCAAAGTAGCTGATATGAAGCGCTCAGAGGGCAGTGTGAACTATACTGCCAGCAATGCCTGGGGCGATTTGTCGGCGGCTTTTGGCAGCGGCTCGGTCACCAACCCCGACCAGTACAGCGTTCGCTATCGGGGCTACCTCACCATTACTACGGCGGGTAGCTACACCTTTACCCTTTACAGCGACGATGCTTCTTACCTGTGGCTTGACAACTCGGCCCGCGCCACCCCGCTGGTTGCGGCCAATGCCGCAGTGAACGACGGCAATCTGCACGGCCCGAAATCGGTGACCAGTGTGGCCATTACTATGGGGGCCGGGGCGCACCCGCTGCTGGCCCTCTACGGGGAAAATACTGGCGGTAATGTGTTCCGTATTTCTTATTCGGGCCCCGATACGGGCAATGCCACGGTCGTGATTCCTACGAGCGCCATGTGCAACCGCCAGTTCAGCGGCCCGCTGCCGGTGACGCTCACTGCTTTCACGGCCAAGGCCGAAAGCCGCGCCGCCCGCCTGAACTGGAACACCGCCACGGAGCTGCACAACGACCATTTTGACCTGGAGCGCAGCCGCGACGGCGTGACTTTCCAGAAGTTGGCCGAAGTGAAAGGCGCGGGCTCCAGCACTATTTCGCATGACTATAGCTACCTCGATGCCAACGCCGCCGAAATGGGCGGGGGCAAGGTGTACTACCGCCTGCGCCAGGTGGACCTGGACGGCACCAGCGAATACTCGCCGGTGCGGACGGTGGCATTTGGCGTGGGTGCGGCGGGCTTCGTGCTGTTTCCCAACCCGGCACAGCAGCGCGTGGGCCTGCAGCTGAGCCTGGCCACGGCCGGCACCATCAGCCTCACCGATTTGGCTGGCCGCGTGGTAATGCAGCAGACCATTGAGGCCGGAGCCACCCAGCCTTCGCTCGACCTCAGCACGGTGGCCACCGGTATCTACGTGGTGCAGGTGGTGCAGAATGGCCAGCGCTTCACGCAGAAGCTGGTGCACACCGGCAACTAAGCAGAACGGTCATTCCGACGGAGGAGGAATCTGGGTAAAGCCGTTGAACGGTAATCATCAGATTCCTCCTCCGTCGGAATGACCGTTTTGCATTTAGGCACAAAAAAGGCCGTTTCCTCGTTGGAAATGGTCTTTTTTGTGCCTAAATGATTTCACCTGCCGCCGTATATCCGGTTAGCTCTCCGTTTTCAATAACACCACCTGCGTCTTATCGGCTACGCTGATTTTACGGCGGAAGTCGAGGTAGCCGGCGTAAGCGGTTTTGGGCAGGTGGCCGCGCTTCAGCTCCAGCCGGCGGATATACTGAATGGTGCCATCGGGCAGGGTGGCGTACTGGCTGGCGTAGGTGCCGTAAGCGGTGCTGAGCTGCACGGGGGCGGGCAGAGTTTCGGGCTGGAAGCCGGTGGGCAGGTGCAGCCGCACGGTATCGGCGTGCAGGCTGGCGTGGTCGAGCCACAGGTCGGACTGGCGCTCGCCCACTTGCGCGGGCAGGGCGGGCAGGCGGCTCAGCAGGTTGGGGTTGATGAACACCCGCTTGCCGCTGGGCAGGGCAAAGCCCGGCAGGGTCAGCGCCAGGTGCTCGACCACTCCTGGCAGCGGGCCGGCCGGCGCGGCGGCCAGGCTCAGCTTGGTAAGGGTGAACGTGGACAGCCGCAGGTGGTCGGTGACGTACTTTTTCTGTTCTACCGGCCCCAGCTCGTTCAGCAGGGCGGCATACAGGTCCTGCTCCTGGCCGGTGCGCAGGGTGCGGGCCGTGGCCGTGGCGCTGCCCGCAGCATCCAGAAACAGGTCGAGGCGGCGCACCTGGCGATTCTCGGCGGTGCCGTAGCGGGGCGTAGCCACCAGCTTGCCGCCCTCGGGCGTGAGCAGCAGCGCGTGGCGGTTGCCCGTGAAGCTGCCCATGTAGCCGAAGGCATTGGTTTGGCTGGTGCACTCCAGCCACAGCGTGTCGGCCCGGTCGCCTTTGGCCGGCGGCACGCACACAATAACGTGGTTGAACTGGGTGCTGGGAAAGTCGGCCCGGATATCGGGCTCGTCCGGCCCGGCTTTCACCAGGGCCACGCAGGCGGGTACGCCTGCCGCCTTCAGCAAGGCCACCGTGTAGTTGCTCAGGGCCTTGCAGTCGCCGTAGCCGTTGCTGGCCACCGAACTGGCCGGGAAGGTCTGCCAGCCCCCCAGGCCCAGCTGCACCGAGATGTAGCGGGTACTGCCCTGCAGCATTTCGTACACGCGCTGGGCGCGGGCGCGGGCATCGGGGGCGTCGCGCACCAGCGCCTGCACCTTGGCCAGGGTGGCGGGCGGCAGCACGTCGCGGCCGGCGTTCAGCTCGTAGCTCCACAGCCCAAGGTTCTGCCAGGAGGCCGCCGAACCTTTGTGGCCCTGCACCTCGAAGGTGCCGGGGGCCATGGCCACGGTCGGCGTCAGGTCGGCCAGCAGCGGAGCGGCTTCTTCCTCGTCCACGGCCGGCAGGTTGGCCAGGTGCCACTCGTAGGTTTCCTGGCCGCTGGTGCTGGTGTGGGCCACGGTGGTGCCGGCGGGCAGCTGCCGCTCCTGGTAGCGCAGGGGCAGGGCGGTGGGCGTGGTCACGCGTAGGGTGGCGCTTTGCACGGCCAGGCCTTCGGCTTCCTGCGGCTGCCAGTGCGGGTAGAATAATGCGTTGTCCGACACCGTTTCGTAGTCAAATTCTACGGTGTAGGGCGTTTGGGGCTGGCGCAGGTCGGCGTAGCGAATCCGGACATCGGTCATCAAATCGTTGCCGCCCACGCCCTGGTCGTGGATTTCGGCGGCCCGCAGCTGGTGCAGCAGGCGGCCGTCGGCGTCGTACACGGCCCCGTGCAGGTAGCTCAACGATTCGAGGTCGTAGTAATACTCGCCGTGCCGGCCAAAGTCGTCGCCGGCATCGCTGAGCACCGTCACCACGCGGTGTACGGTGTGCACCAGCCGCCCCGCCGATTTCACGGTCACTACCTCATCATTGGCCCGCAACACGGCGTTGGCCCCTTCGCGCAGGGCCGCCGGAATATCAGCCACCGCATATTTGGGCGCGGGCGCCGCCGGGCGCACCAGAAAGCTGCCAAGTGGCAGCACGGCCAGAAAAGAGAGCAGAGCTTTCATTGGATTGTGAGTTAAGGGTTAAGAGTTAAAGGTTAGGAGTTCAGCGTTAAAGGTTAGGGATTGCCGAGCGCAGTTTCAACTCTTAACTCATCTAGGCTTTCTTCTTGATAATGAGCTTCTCGCCTTGCTTTTCGAGCATCAGGCGGTAGAACTCGCGGAGCTGGGTGTATTCCTCGGCCGCGTACACGGGCTTGCGTAGGCTCATGCGACTCATGAGCTGCACCACGCCGGGCGCGCCGGCCGTGATGGTACACATGAAGCGCCCACCGTCCCCGGGCAGCTCCACAATGGCGGGCTTCGGCATTTCGGCCAGCTCGTAGCCGGCGGGCAGGGTCAGGGTTACCATCGTGGTTTCGTCCTGCGGCGCGCCAAAGTCCACGGGAAACAGCCGGTCATCGTGCCGGAAGGGGTTTTGCTCGGCGCTGAACTCGCGCAATGGGCTCAGATAGAGCAGGTCGGCGGTGGCGTTATCGTCGGCGGGCTGGGTGAATTCGTAGTCGAACGCCAGGGGTTTGTCCACGCTTTCGCGTTCGCCCACGGTCAGCTTGGGCACGGTCCAGCCGCTGTGCGGGCGGGTCATCTGGGCCAGGTATTTCTTCTCGCCCAGGCTGCTTAGCTCCTGGCGGGCCTCGGCGCCGGCGTAGCCGCCGTGCTCCTCGTGCACCTTGCCCGTGAGGCCGCCCTTAGCGTCCATGGTCAGGGCTACCTGCTGGTAGTGCACGTAGCGTTGGGCCGGGTTGAGGTCGACCCAGCGGTCATCTTCGGGTTTTTTCATGATGAGGCGGCCGGCCTGGTTCAGGCAGCGCTTGGGCAGCACACCGCAGGGGAGCAGGGGCTCGGTGGCATCCACCAACAGGTCTTTGCCATCGGCCAGCGGCACCAGCGCCATCACGTAGTTGAAGCGCGACAGCATGGGCTGGGTCTGGTCTACGCGGCCGTGGCTGCGGGTGCTCAGCAGCAGCGGATTGGCCGGAATGTCCGCCATGCGCAGGGCCGAGATAAGCAGCAGGTTCACATCGGCCGCCGTGCCGTGATGGGTATCAAAGGCTTTGCGTAGCGATGCCGTGGTGGCGTAGTGGTCGGTGCCGTCGTAGCGCACGGCGGCCATCACCACTTCGCGCACGGCGGCGGCGCGGGCCGCCAGGTCAGGGTATTTGGCCACCAGCGGCATAATCTGGTCTTTCAGAAAGCCACCCCGGTCCAGCTGCCCGCCAAAGTTATCCATGCCCAGCAGCTCCATGTCGATTTTGGCCCAGGTGCCGGATACATTTTTGTAGGCCTGATTCGGAAACTGCTCGCCGGCCAGCTGAAAGGTGATGCGGTCCAGGTAATCTTCCGACGTGGTCATGAACGGCTCGTCGCGGAAAGCCGGGACGTCCTTCATCACCCAGTCATAGTTGGTGGCGCGCGCCGACACGGCGTCGTTGGTAGCCGCCTCGCGGCTGGTCATCAAGCCGCTGCCTGAGAATCCCCCCGCCGTGTGTATCGTAAACTGTATCGCGCTCTCATTCCGGGTCTGCACGGCCAGCGGGTGGTAGCCCTGTTGCAGCATTTTGTAGTGGAAATACTCCGGAATGATGGCCCGAAACTCGCTCCAGCGCACGGGAATATCCCGCTGAAACGTCCAGTCCTGAAAATTGAACAGGAAGTCGGAAATAACCGTGTAGTTGTACTCAATCACCGAGCCCTCGCGCACATCGGGCAGCGTAAACTTGCACACCCGCACGTTGGCCGTCAGGTCCTCGGTGAAGGTGTTGGAGCCGTCCAGCTTGGTTTTCACTACCTGGCCATTCACCAGGTTGTAGGTGGTGCCGCGCAGGCCGGTGATTTTCTCCTGGCTGTCGCCGCGGTGGTAGAGCGATATTTCCACTGTGGCCGCGTCGTAGCCGGATTTTTTCAGGATTTTGATGCGCGTGGTACGCTCCGATATCAGCTGAAAATCGTTGTTGTTGTACTGGAAATTGGTGGTGCCGTAGTCGCAGAGTACCACGGCTGCGGCGGCCGAGTCGCCCACGAACGGCGCGGCCGTGAAGTCTTTGGGGTCGGGCTTACCGAATTTGATGGGTTCGGTCTGGGCCTGGGCCGTGAGGCTGGCCAGTACCATAGCGGCCAACGCCGCCGGGTAGCGTAACGAGTGCTTCATGAGTAGAAGGGGTGGGGGGAAAGTGATGGGAAATGATGGAGTTGTTTATTGAACGTCATGCTGAGCGCAGTCGAAGCATGACGTTCAATTGATTACAGATAGAAACCCGCTGCTCAGCTGCCAGCCTTCTTCTGAATGATGAGCTTTTCGCCCTGCTTTTCCAGCATCAGGCGGTACAGCTCGCGCAGGTTAGGGTACTGCTCGGCGCTGTACACGGCATTGCGGAGCGTGAGGCGGCTGGTGAGCGTCACCGCCCCCGGGGCGGCGGCCACGCTGCACATAAAGCGGCCGCCGCCCTCGGGCAGGTCTACCACGGCGGGCTTGGGCACGGCGGCCAGCTCGTAGCCGGCCGGCAGGGTCAGGTTGATAACCAGCGTTTCGTCCTGCGCCAGGCCAAAATCGACGGGGAAGTCCCGCTGCTCGCGCCGGAACGGGTTCTGGCCCAGGCCAAACTCGCTCAGCGGGCTCAGGTAGAGCGCGCCGGCGGCGGCGGGGCCCTCGGCGGGCTGCGCAAATTCGTAGTCCAGCACCAGGGGCTTCTCCACGTTGTCGGTTTGGGCCAGGGCGGGCTTGCTCAGCGTCCAGCTTTCGTGGCGCTGGGCGGCGGTGGCCAGGTATTTTTTCTCGCCCTGGCTGGCCAGTCGGGCGCGGGCTTCGGCCCCGGCATAGCCGCCGTGCTCGTCGTGCACCTTGCCCGTGAGGCCGCCCCGGGCATCCAGGGCGAGGGCCACCTGTTGGTAGTGCACGCGGCGCAGGGTAGGTGCCAGGTCCACCCAGCGGCTGTCTTCCGGCTTTTTGGTAATGAGGCGGGCCACCCGGTTGAGGCAGCGCTGGGGCAGCACGCCGCAGGGGAGCAGGGGCTCGGTGGCATCCACCAGCAAGTCTTTGCCATCGGCCAGTGGCACCAGCGCCATCACGTAGTTGAAGCGGTCCAGCAGCGGGTATTCCTTGCTCACGGAGCCGTGGTCGCGGGTGCTCAGCAGCAGCGGCTGGGCCTCGATGCCGGCCTCGCGCAGGGCGGCGATGAGCAGCAGGTTCACCTCGGCCGAGGTGCCCCGGTGGGCCTCGTAGGCCTTGCGCAGCGGTTCGGGCGCAAAGTAGTGGTCGGTGCCGTCGTAGCGCACGGCGGCCATCACGAGCTGGCGCACGGCGGCGGCGCGGTCGGTTATCACCGGGTATTTGGCGGCCAGGCCCTGCAATTGGGACTGCATGAAGCCGATGTGGCCCAGGCGGCCACCAAACTCCTCCTCGGCCAGCAGGCTGGCGTTGATTTTCTCCCAGGTGCCGGTCAGGTCGTGGTAGGGCGCGTCGGGCCACTGCTCGCCGGCGAGCTCAAAATCGAGCCGGGCCACGTAGTCCTGGGCCGTGGTCATAAACGGCTCTTCGCCAAAGGCTGCCACGTCTTTCAGGGCCCAGGTGTGCTCCGCAGTGGGCGCGCTCACGGTGAGCGTGCCCACCTTCTGGCCGGCGCTGATGCCCGCGCCCGCCGGAATCTTATCATCGATTACCAGGTTGGTCGAGCCCACCGTGGCCTTGTTCACGGCAAAAGCCTGCGCGCCCTGATAAATGATTTTGTAGCGGTAAAACGACGGGATGCTCACCCGGTATTCGCTCCAGCGCACCGGAATGTCGCGCTGAAACGTCCAGTCCTGAAAGTTGAACAGGAAATCCGACGTCAGGGTGTAGGCAAATTCCACCACCGAGCCCACGCGCACGTTGGGCAGCGTAAACTTCTGCACATTGACGGTGGGCGTGCGCTTTTCCAGAAACGCGCCGCTGGTTTCGAGGCGGGTTTTCTCCACGGCGTTGTTCACCAGGTTGTAGGTGAAGCCCCGCAGGTTCGACACCTTTTCCTGGTTGTCGTCGCGGTGGTAGAGCGGGATTTCGACGGTGGCGTACTCGTAGCCGGGCTTTTTGAGGATTTTGATGCGCGTCACCCGCTCAAAAATCACCTGGAAACCGCCGCCCTGTCCCTTCAGGCGCGACCGGCCAAAATCGCACAGCACCACGGCCGCCGCCGCGCTATCGCCCACAAAAGGCGCGGCCGTGAGGTCACGGCTATCAATCACCCCAAACTTAATGGGCTCATTCTGAGCACGGGCCGAATAGCCGGTAATCAGCAAAAAAGCCCACGCGAGGCCCAGCCAGCGGTCCGGCCGTAGAGATGCTTGCATGCAGAAAAAAGAATGGAGTAGACAATCTTTGAACCCCTAAAACTAAGGGAATCAAATCGAAAATCATCTATTTTTCATCTTCCTTTTTTTTCGAAGCTGTTCAAATCAGCAAAAGCTTTCACTACGATGTAAAGACGCAACTTTGCGCCTCGTCGCTAGCGCCTCAAATCCGGATTGTGTTGAACGGGAATGCCCGAACGGAGCGACCGACGAGCCACGAAGTGCTGCGTTGCCGCATCGTTTGGCCAGACCTTCGCGGCGCTATTACACCACTTCCTCGGCCGAAGGCTCGGGCACGGCATCGGCGGCGGCTGAGTGGCCGGCGGGGCGGTCGGCGGGCACCCGCAGCAGGTACCCCAGCGCCGCCAGCACGCACAGTAGGCTGAGGGCGTGCACGTAGGGCAGGTGGGTGGCGTGGTTGCTGAAAATCCAGCCCGCCGCCAGCGCGCCCAGCCCGATGCCGGCTTCGAGGGCGATGTACATGGTGGCCACGGCTCGGCCCCGGCGCAGCGGGTCGCTCAGGTCGATGGTCCAGGCGTAGAGGGTGGGCGAGTTCAGGCCCGTGCCCAGCCCAAACACCACCGCGCCCAGCAAAAACACCGGGATGGAGGGCGTCCAGACCAGGATGGCCAGCCCCACGGCCAGCAGCGTCGTAGACCAGCGCAGCACCGGCACCCGTCCGTATTTGTCCGACGACTTGCCCGCCACCAGCCGCACCACCAGCGAGGCAATGGTGTAGCACAGGTAAAACCAGCCCTTGTGCGAGCCCGTGAGGCCCAGCAGCCGGCTCTGGTCGGGAATCACGGTGAGCACCGCCCCAAACGGAAACAGGCACAGCAGCGTGGTGAGGGCCGCCGGCAGCACCCGGGGCTCCAGCACCTCGCCCCAGTTCAGCTTCAGCAGTCCGAAGCTGAACTTTTGCCGCTGGGCCGGGGGGAGGGTTTCGGTGAGGGTGCCCTGCACCGCCAGCGAGAGCAGCGCCACCCCACTCGACACGTAAAACATCACGTTCAGCGAGAATTGCGTGGCCAGCCACGAGCCCAGGGCCGGGCCGGCGGCCATGCCCAGGCTGCCCGTCACGCCGAGCAGGCCCATGGCCTCGCCGCGCCGTGCCACGGGCACGATGTCGGCGATGAACGCGGCCGTGCCCGTGGGCTTGAAGCCCGTGCTGAACCCGTGCAGCAGCCGCAGCCCCAGAAACCCCGTGACCGTGAGCGCCCACGGGTAGAAAAAACCGCAGATAAAGCACACCAGCGAGCCAAAGACCATCACTGGAATGCGCCCCACGGTATCGGCCAGCTTACCCGAAAACGGCCGGCTCAGCCCGGCGGTGAGCGTGAAGAGGGCAATGATGAAGCCCTTATACTCGCCCCCGCCCAGCCGGGTGAGGTGGTCGGGCAACTCGGGCAGCAGCAGGTTGAAGCTGAGGAAAAACAGAAACGACGACAGGCACATGAGCCAGAAGCCGAGCGTGTAGGGGCGGGAAGCAGCAGGAACGGGCATGGGTGCCGCAAAGGTCGGCATTGCGCGGGGGATGCTGGCGGTAGCTGGCATGGCTGGCGCGAGTTTAGCGCCGTCTAACTCGTGACCAGATTTCGGGCGAGGCTGTGCCTCGCATCAGAACGGTCCGGTAGAACGGTTCGGCCCCGGCTTGTCGCTGGCGCGGCAGGGGAGGCGCAGCCTCCCCGTCATGATTGGCCACGAGTTACGCGGCGCTAAACTCGCGCCAGATAGGGAGGTGGGGCTTCTTCGGAAAGATACTCCGCCTTTTCCTCGAACGCAGCACCCTAACTTGCGGCCCCGCCGGTGCCATTTTCGCCGGCCGAGCCGCTGGCATTCCGTCTTCCTCGTCCCTTCTGGCACCCGCCCAACCGGTTCAGGCCCGTGCCGTGACTACCCCGGCCGAAACCCCGCCCAGCCTAAGCCGCAAGGCCCGCCGCCCGCCCCATGACTATCCTCCTGAGCTGCCTGTTGTTTCTCAATCTGCTGTGTTTCCTGCTCTTTGTCCTGGATAAACGCAAAGCCCAACGGGGCCAGCGGCGCATTGCCGAAAAAACGCTGCACCTCGCCACGCTGCCGGGCGCGGCCCCCGGCGCGTGGGCAGCAATCTTACTGTTGCACCATAAAAACCGCAAAGCCGCTTTCTGGGGCGTTACCCTGGCGCTGACGCTGCTGCAAGGGGCGGTGCTCTATTTCGCGTGGCCCTATTTCCAGGTACCGTTTTAGCCGCGTCAACCGGCTGTCTGCGGGGAACTGAGCCTATAGCAGCGCCCGCATCGGTGGAATCATTCGTGCAAGGTTGGGGCTAGTAATAACTTTCGGCGGGCTGTGACACTAAGGAGCCTCAGCCGTTAGAGGGGCTGGGGCTTCGGGAGGATACCCCACTGGATGAATGATGCCTCCTCGCAGACGCGCGCCAGCGGGAGCTTTTTTTCGGGGGATAATTTGAACGCCTTTGTTTTTCAGAAAAACTACCGTTTGGCTGAACGGCCCTGCGGTACCTTAAAAAGCAATGCGCACTCGCAGCGTGTCCAAGGGAGCAAGCGTGAACGACTTATCGTATCTGCTTTTAACGCCTTTCTCATTCGTAATCTCCCAGAGCACCATTTCCTGTCGGTTGGCGAGGTAGCGCACGACGACGGTCGTGTCACGGGGTACGGCCAGGTACATCCCGCCGCCGCCCCAGCCCCATAGGCTAAACCACGCCCGGCTTTTGGGCAATTCATCCACCAAGTCGAGACGGACCCAGCCGGGAGCAGCAGCGGGCACGGCTACGCCTTCGTTTTTGGCACCCCCGCGCAGGCCCGGGGCAAGGGTCCAATCGGTGTAGTAGCCCAGCCCGCCATCCTCGGCCCGCAACACATACTCGTGCCCGGCCTCGGCCTGGAAGCCGAACGAAAACCGGCCCTGCCCGTCCACCGCCTGCGGGCTGCCCTGCGGGGCGTAGGTCCCCCCGCCACTGAGCAGGTTGCCCCCGCCAGTGGCCTGCGCCCGCTGCCAGAGCTGCACCTGCGGCGGGCGCGGCACGGCCTGCCCGCCGCCCTCGCCCACCACCTGCCCGCTCACCGTCGTTGGGCCCGAGGGGTCCTTGCCGCAGCCAGCCAGCAGCAACGCCGCTACGGCGAGGCAGCAATTCCAGGAAACAGGCGGCGGTGTCATTGGCTGGGGAAGGGTTCGGGGCAAATCTACACCGGCCCGAAGGGGCAGTCAATCTGAAAGTGCCAATCCAAGGACGCCGCACTGGCAAATAAACGACCATAACCGTCTAAACAAAAAATGATTAAGTGCACAAAAAAGGACTTTTCGACTACACTTTTTGGCTACTTTTGGTAAATTACTAGCAGGGCCTAAGAACCGAGTGGCCAACAAGCTGCTGTAATGCTTCAAAAGTTTAAGAAACTTGTCTACGAATCAACGTTTACGAAACGTCATGGAGACATGAGTTTCGTAAACGACAGTGTCTCCAAAAAACGTCCGTGTGCTGGAGACTTTTTGGCGCGCATAAGTAGGCGAATGGCTGTAGCGCGGACTACAAAGTCCGCGCTACAGGCTGCCAAAACGGCCGCCTCCCCAAACCCGGCCCCAACCTTGCCACCACCCCGGCAATGTTTGAATTCCTGAAATCCATTTCCGCCAAGAACCCCAACGCCTCGCGCGGCCCCGAAAAGCCCGCCGTGAGCGTGCGCGAGCGGGTATCGGCGTTGCGCCATTTGCCAGCGTTTCTGAAGCTCATCTGGCACACCAGCCCCGCGCTGGCGTTGGCCAATATTGCCCTGCGCCTTGTGCGGGCGTTTCTGCCGCTGGCCACGCTTTATGTGGGCAAGCTGATTATTGATGCCGTGGTGCAGCTCACCCGGCTGCCCGCGCCCGAGCGGCTGCTCACGCCTGTGCTCACACTGGTGGCGCTGGAGTTTGGCCTGGTGCTGCTGGCCGATGCCCTCGGGCGCGGCGTGGCTTTGCTCGATTCGCTGCTCGGCGACCTGTTCGCCAACCAGTCCTCCATCCGCCTCATGGAGCACGCAGCCGAGCTCGACCTCGACCAGTTCGAGGACAGCACTTTCTACGACAAGCTGGAGCGCGCCCGCCGCCAAACTCTCTCCCGCACCGTGCTCATGAGCCAGGTGCTGGCCCAGGGCCAGGATGCCGTGACGCTCGTGCTGCTGGCCGGCGGGCTCGTGGCCTTCCAGCCCTGGCTGCTGGGGCTGCTGCTGCTGGCCGTGGTGCCCGCCTTCCTGGGCGAGTCGCACTTCAACGAGCGCAGCTACTCCCTCTCGCACTCCTGGACGCCCGAGCGCCGCGAGCTCGACTACCTGCGCCAGACCGGGGCCAGCGACGAAACGGCCAAGGAAGTCAAGATTTTTGGCCTCTCGCATTTCCTCATCGACCGCTTCCGCGCACTGTCCGACGACTTTTACCGCCAGAACAAATCCCTCGTGCTGCGCCGCGCCGGCTGGGGCGCGCTGTTCGCCGGCATCGGCGCGGCGGGCTACTACGGAGCCTACGTCTATATCATTGCTCGCACCGTGGCCGGGCAGATTTCGCTGGGCCAGCTCACCTTTCTGGCCGGCTCCTTTGCCCGGCTGCGCTCGCTGCTCGAAGGCATCCTCAGCCGCTTCAGCTCCGTGGCCGATGGGGCGTTGTATTTGCAGGATTTCTTCGATTTCTTTGCCCTGCGGCCGCGCATTGTGCGGCAGGAAGTGAGCGGCGAAACGGCGCGGGCCTTTCCCCGGCCCATTCAGCAGGGGTTTGAGTTTGAAAACGTCGGGTTCCAGTATAAGAATGGCACAAAATGGGCCATCCGCAACCTGAGCTTTAAGCTACAGGCCGGCGAAAAGCTGGCGCTGGTGGGCGAAAACGGCGCGGGCAAAACCACCCTCGTGAAGCTCCTGGCCCGCCTATACGACCCCACCGAAGGCCGCATTCTGCTTGATGGGTACGATTTGCGCGAGTACGACCCCGCCGAGCTGCGCCAGGAAATCGGCGTCATTTTCCAGGATTTTGTGCGCTTCCAGCTGCCGGCCGGCCAGAACCTGGCCGTGGGTCGCATCGAGGAGCGCGACAATCGGCCCCGCATCGAAACCGCCGCCCACCAGAGCCTCGCCGATACCGTCATCGCCAAGCTGCCCGGCGGCTACGACCAGATGATTGGCCGGCGTTTCAACGGCGGCGTGGATTTGAGCGGCGGCGAGTGGCAGAAAATCGCCCTCGGCCGTGCCTACATGCGCGATGCCCAGCTTCTTATCCTTGACGAGCCCACGGCCGCCCTCGATGCCCGCGCCGAGTACGAGGTTTTCCAGCGCTTCAAGGAGCTGACGCAGGGCAAAACCGCCGTCCTCATCAGCCACCGCTTCAGCACCGTCCGCATGGCCGACCGCATTCTGGTCATCGAAAACGGCCAATTTGTGGAGATTGGCAGCCATGAGGAGCTGCTGGCCAAAGGCGGGCGCTACGCCGAGCTGTTTCAGCTACAGGCGGCCGGGTACCGGTAGGAATGGAGGGAACCCAGTAGGGTGCGGGGTCGTACCCGGTAGGGCTTGCCCCCGCACCCTACTGGGTTTCCATAAATCTTATTCCTGTTCCCCCAAAAAGCCTGCTGGAATCGGCGCTACGCCCGCTTCCTCATAAATCTGCACCAGCGTCATTATCAGATTCAACTTCGGGATAACAACGGCATCGGCGGCTTCGGCCAGGGCGGTGTGGCCCTACACGCCATGCTCGCTCAGCTGGTACCACTCCACCAGCCAGGTTTTTTGCGATACCAGCAGGTAGTGCCGTAGCGAGGGCCGCTTCTTGTACTGATTGAATTTCAGGCCCCGGTCGTAGGCTTCGGTAGAGGGCGAGAGCACCTCCACGATGAGTAGCGGGTGGTGCAGCCGCCGGCTCTCCTGCTGGTCCTGCGGGTCGCAGCTCACTACAATGTCGGGGTAGGTGTAGTGGCGGTTGGCTTCAACGGCCAGCTGCACGGTTTTCATTATCACCTGGCAGCGTTTGCCGCGCAGGACCGGGCGCAACGCCAATACAAAGTTCTGTGCAATGGTATTGTGGGCGATGCTCTCGCCCGTCATTGCAAATGCCTCGCCCTCGAAAAACTCGTGGCGGGTTTCTCCTTGTCCTTTCCAAGGCGAAGTATTCATCGGCCGTGTAGCGGCGCGTTTGTGGTTCGGGCTGTCCCATAGAAACCAAATATACCCCGCCGTGGCCCTGCGGAGGATAATTGTGTGCTGCCCCACCCCGCCGCTACCTTGCGGCCCACCGCATCGGCTTTTTTACGTTCTCTCCATCATGCCCAAACTCACCGAAATCGACCAGGCCAAGCTTTAGTTACTGTACCTGCTCAGCCCACTGGCTCCGAAAGCGGCCGCTAGCACCGCGCCTGCGCCTGTGCTGCGCATCGTCTATTATCCGGCACGGCGAGAAGCCTGCCGAGGGCGACAACCTTTCCTGCGCCGGCCTCAACCGGGCGCTGGCCCTGCCCGCCGTGCTCAACCAGCTGATGCCCTCGCCGCCCAACCTCACCTTCGTGCCCGTCATCGGCACCAACGACGAGGACACCACCCGCGTGCGAATGCTGCAAACCGTGATGCCCTACGCCGTGCAGCACAACCTCACCATCAATAGCGACTTTATGGTGGCCAACACCAAGGCCTTTGCCCGGCAGCTACGCCAGCTCCGGGGCACCGTGCTGGTGGTGTGGGAGCACAACAGCATCGTGGAGATTGCGCAGGATTTGGGCCTCGAAGACGTGTCGGACTGGCCCGATACCGATTTCGACAGCATCTGGACCATCAGCTTCAGCGGCGGCGGGGCCAAGGGCAAGGCCAAGCGCCCCGTGCTGAGCCGGTCCAGGCAGCACATTCACCCCTCGGCCATTTGCCCGGGCCAGGGTACCTGACGCGCTGCCTCTGGTGGAAGTGCCGGCCGCCCTGGGGTGTTCCAAAATCCTGCGGCCCTCGTTTGGCGCGGAAGCCCGGTTTTGGGGTTGGCAGCTGGCCGTTTGAGGAAGTAGCTCGGCCGAATCAGGGTCGGCCGAGGGTGGGGGCGCGCCGGGGGGTGCCTGCCGGAAGCTACCGGCGGGCGATAATCGCGGCTGGCAGGTCGTGAGGTAAATAATCATAATTTTTTCGCCTGTTTTAAACCCCTAAGTGCTTAAGGTTTCGTAAATTGGTAGTTCCATCGTCCACCGAGAATTCCCTTACGTATGAAGCCTACTATTACCTTATTGATGCTCGTTTTGCTGGCCCTGACGGGCTGCATGACCACCCGCGAAGCCCGGGTAGATTCGGATTATAGCTACCGGGGCAATTTTCGCCACTACCGCACCTACGATTTCATGACCGGCACCGGCCTCACCTCCGACACCAGCAGTCTGGGCGAATCTGTGCGCGAAGCCATTCAGCAGCGCTTCCTGGCCCAGGGCTACCGCCGGGTCAAGCGCCGCCCCGATATGCTGGTGAACTTCCGGCTGTACCAGGGCGACATGAAATTCCACGGTTTCCAGCAGGAAGACCTCAGCCAGTGGATTAAGCGCAACATCGAGGAAACCGACGACACCCCCCGGGAAGACCGCCAGGGCTACGAGCCCATTCGCCTGCTGCTGGCCGAAGGCACCCTCCTGGTTACCCTCATCGACGTGAAAACCAACCGCGCCGTCTGGAACGGCTACGCCTCAGGCGTGACCGTGCCCGAAGGCCCCATGGGCGAAGTCGTGCTCCGGCGCTCCGTGCGCTCCATCCTGGACCGCTACCGCATTTTCACCGAGGGGTTTGCCAACGGCAACCTGGGCGGTAACGGCGCCAGCGACACGGAGCAGTAGCCCGTAGTAGCGCGGACTTTTAGTCCGCGAGTAAGCAAAACGCCACGCATGATGACCCGCGGACTAAAAGTCCGCGCTACGCCACGCATGATGTGACCCGCGGACTAAAAGTCCGCGCTACGCCGTGCCTGAATCAGCTCGGCGGCGATGCTAATGGCAATTTCCTCGGGGGTCTGGCTCTGGATGGGCAGGCCGATGGGGCCGCGCAGCCGCGCAATCTCAGTTTCTGAAAACCCGGCTTCCCGCAGGCCCCGGCGCAGCTCGGCTACCTTCACGGTGCTGCCCATCACGCCCAGGTAGCGGTAGGGGCGGCCCTGCCGGGTACGACCCTGCCGGGCGCGGTGCAGCAGGTGGCGCAGCACCACGGCATCGGTGCGATAGCCCACGGTCATCACCACCACGTAGCGGTGCGGGCCGGCGGGGATTTCGGCCGCTATGTTTTCGTAGTCGATAACGCGCCGATGGTGCGCCGCCTGGTTGCTGTCGAGCGTGGGCAGGTTGGGGCGGTCGTCGAGCACGGTCAGCTCAAAATCCAGCGCGGCCGCCACGTTGGAAAGCGCCAGGCTGACGTGGCCGCCGCCCACAATGGTAAGCTGGTCGCGAAAGCCCAGCCGCTCGCGGTAGCCCCATGCCGCCCCCGCCTGGTAGTCACAGAAGCCGGCCAAGTCGGTTGCCGCCGCAGCAGTTGCTCCATCAGTCGCGGCTGTTGCGGGCGGCAGAAATCGGAGCCCGTTTGCCGCGCTCCATTCCAGAAAGCCGCCGCTGAGCGTCTGCAAAGCGCTTTCGATGGCCGTTACGGCGGCTAAATCAGTGGGCCGCAGTGGCCAGAGCAGTACGTCCTGCTCGCCCGAGCACATCATCCCGGAGCGGTCGGCGGGCGCCTCCCGGCGGTGCACCTGGGGCCGCAGCAGGGGCATCGCATCGCCGGATTGCAGGCGCTGGCGGGCCAGCTCCACCCATTTGTGCTCCATGATGCCCCCGCCAATGGAGCCGGCCACGGTGTCGGCCGTCACAGCCATCTTGAAGCCCTGGCGGCCGGGGCTGCTTCCCTCGCTACGCAGCACGGCCAGCAGGGCCACGGGCGTGCCGGCCCGCAGGCAGGCAGCAGCAAGAGTCCAGACGGGCAGGTCGCGGGGGGAGGAGGGCATTGGGTAGGTAAAAAGAATCGTCATGCTCATCTGGCGTCCATTGCTGCTACTTGTTCTGCGCCCCCTGATTAATCCAGCACGCAATGAGGTCGCGCTCCTCCTGGGTAATCTGGGTTTTGTTGTTCTGGGGCATCGTTTTCGTCACTACTACGCGCTGCATGATTTTGTCTTTCAGCCGAATAATATCCTCCGGCGTGTCATATACCACGCCGTTGGGCGGCGACTTGAACACGTCATCCGTCGGGTGCGCCGAGTGGCACTGGATGCAGCGCTTCTGCACAATCATGTTCACCTGGCTCATGGTTACCTGCTGGGTGCAGGCGCTGCCGCCGGCCGCGCTGCCCGATTGCACGGGCGGGGCCGTCACGAACACCACCGCCAGCAGCAGGGCCACGGCGGCGGGCAGTACCCATACGGCCGAGTCGGTCTGGTGCTTTTCGCGCAGGTTCAGCCAGTGCTTCACGCCGGCCGTGCCCAGCGTGATGGCCGCCAGAATGGCCCACGGATACGCGTGCCCGAAGGTGCTGGGAAAGTGGTTGCTCACCATCACAAACAGCACGGGCAGCGTGAAGTAATTGTTGTGCAGCGAGCGGGCCAAGGCATTTTTGCCCAGCTGCGGGTCGAGGGGCGTGCCTTCGGTGGCAGCTTTCACCATGGCTTTTTGGGCCGGAATAATGGTGAAGTACACGTTGCCCACCATCAGCGTGCCCAGCATGGCCCCAAAGTGCAGGTAGGCCGCTCGGGCGCTGAACACCTGCGCATAGAAAAACGCAAACGCCGTGGCAACAATAAACCCAACGACCATGAACCACTTGCTGCGCACAAGCGCCGTGCGGCTCAGTCCATCATAAATCAGCCAGGCCACCACAAACGAACCCACCCCGAGGCCCACGCCCGCCAGCGGCGAAATATCCAGCACGCGCGGGTCAATCAGCATCGAGCTGGCGTTGAAGTAGTACACCACAAACAGCAGGCTGAAGCCCGAGAGCCAGGTGAAATAGGCCTCGTACTTAAACCAGTGCAGGCTTTTGGGAATGACTTTGGGGGCCGACTTATACTTTTCGAGGTAATAGAAGCCGCCGCCGTGCACGGCCCAGAGGTTGCCGGCCAGCTCGTCGCGCACGTTCTCGGTGCGGTTGAGGGCGTTTTCGAGGAACACGAAGTAGAACGAGGCGCCAATCCAGGCAATGCCGAAGGTGATGTGCATGAGGCGCACCACGATATTGAGCCACTCCAGAATGTGGCCGGCCCAGGGCGTGTCGCGGGCCAGCACCCAGGCCGTGCCCACGGCGGCCAGCACCGCCAGCAGCATCAGCAGGTAGGAGTAGCCCGCCAGCGTCGAGCCATTCTCGCCCACCACGCCGCCATCGGGCCGGGTTTTGGCCGCACGCTGTAAGGCGAAAATGACGCCCAGCAGTAGCAAAAACGTGAGCAGCAGGGCAAACAGGGTAACGTATTGAATCATGTATGTAGGTGGGTAATGAGGAGTTTTGGGGTAGAAGGGGAGGTAGGCGGTAAATCATTCAGTATGACGTTCTTTCTGCTTTGTTAATCATAATCCCGCCAATTAATTAAACCGGGAAAAAGCTCCCAATTTAGCGCCAAATTCCGCTACTATGTCAACTCTTGCTTTGCGCAGCCAGCGCGTGGTCACACCCGAGGGCGAGCGCGCCGCCACCATCCTCATCGAAAACGGCCGCATCAGCGCCCTGCTGCCCTACGAGGCCGAAATCGCGGCCGATTCGGTGCTCGACGTGGGCCACCGCGCCGTGCTGCCCGGCATAATTGACCCGCACGTTCACATCAACGAGCCGGGCCGCACCGACTGGGAGGGCTTCGATACGGCCACCCGGGCCGCGCTGGCCGGCGGCCTCACCTCGCTGGTCGATATGCCCCTGAACTCGGCCCCGGTCACAACTTCGGTGGCGAATCTTGAATTGAAAAAAGCCGCTACCCAGGGCCAGCTACACTGCAACGTGGGCTTCTGGGGGGGCGTGGTGCCGGGCAATGCGGCCGAGATTGAACCGCTGATTGCGGCCGGCGTGCTCGGCTTTAAGGCCTTTCTCACGCACTCTGGGATTGACGATTTTCCCAATGCCACGGAGGAGGGTTTGCGGCGCGTGATGCCGATTCTGGCCCGGCACCGGCTGCCGCTGCTGGTGCACTGCGAACTATCCGAAGACAACGACGACTGGAAGAAAAACGACCACCGCTCGTACCCCAACTACCTGGCCTCGCGCCCCAAAAAGTGGGAGGATGATGCCGTGAATATGATGATTCGCCTGTGCGAAGAATTCAACTGCCCGGTGCACATCGTGCATTTGTCGTCGGCCAACTCCATTGCGCCCATTGCCGCCGCCAAGGTCCGGGGCTTGCCGCTAACGGTGGAAACCGGCCAGCACTACCTCTATTTCAACGCCGAAGATATTGCCGACGGCCAAACGCAGTTTAAGTGCGCCCCGCCCATCCGCGAGCGGGCCAACAACGAGCAACTCTGGGCCGCCTTGCAGGCCGGCATCATCGACTTCGTAGCCACCGACCACTCGCCCGCGCCGCCCGACTTGAAGCAGCTTGAAAGCGGCGACTTCACCACGGCCTGGGGCGGCATTGCCTCGCTGCAGCTGGCCCTGCCGGTGCTCTGGACGGCCGCCCGCCCGCGCGGAGCCACCCTGAGCGACATGGCCCGTTGGCTGAGCGCAAACCCGGCGAAGCTGGCGGGCCAAAGCGAGAAAAAGGGTCGGATTGCGCCCGGCTTCGACGCTGATTTAATCGTTTTTGACCCCGAAATGACCTTTGTGGTGAGCGAGGAGCTGCTTCAGCACAAACACAAAGTGTCGCCTTACATTTGCCAGGAATTGGCGGGCGTGGTGGAATTAACTTTTCTCATGGGCGAGCAGGTTTTTCAGCGTCCCGATTTCACTCATCTCAACCACGGCCAGTTTTTAATCCGGTAGCGGAATGCAGCACGAATACACAGCCCGCGCCGAGCAGATTATGCGGCGCATCCAGGAGCTGGCGGCCATCAGCGAAGACGCCGATAGCGTGACGCGCACCTTTGGCACGCCCGCCTTTCTGGAGGGCCGCGCCCTGGTGCAAAGCTGGTTTGAAGCCGCCGGCCTGCCCACCCGCGTCGACGGCATCGGCAACCTGCGCGCCCGGCTGGAAAGCCCGAACCGCGACGCCAAAACCTTCGTGCTGGCCTCGCACATTGATACCGTGGTGAACGCCGGTAAATTCGATGGCCCGCTGGGCGTGCTCATGGGCCTCGATTTGTTGGAAAACCTGATTGCGCAGAAAGCCGAGCTGCCGTTTCATATCGAGCTCATTGCTTTCAGCGACGAGGAAGGCGTGCGCTTCCACACCACCTACCTGGGCAGCCAGGTGGTGACCGGGGCCTTCGACCACGCCCTGCTGGCCCGGTGCGACGAGGCGGGCATCTCCCTCGGCCAGGCGCTGGAAGCCATGGGCGGCAATGCCTCGCAGCTCTCGCTGGATGCCATTCCGGCCGCCGAGTGGCTGGGCTATTTCGAGCTGCACATCGAGCAGGGCCCGGTACTGTGGGAACGCAACGTGCCGGTAGCGCTGGTGACGGCCATTGCCGGCCAGCAGCGCGTCGAGCTGACGTTTACCGGCATGGCCGGCCACGCCGGCACCGTGCCCATGGCCATGCGCCAGGATGCCCTCTGCGCTGCCGCCGAGTTTGTGCTCATCGCCGAGCAGTTTGCGCAGGTGCACGGCCGGGGTCTGGTGGCCACGGTGGGCAAGCTGGCCATCAGCCACGCGGCCAGCAACGTAATTCCCGGCGCGGTAACCTGTAGCCTCGACCTACGCAGCCCCGACGAGCAGGCCCTCACCCAGGCCTACGACTTCCTGCGCAGCCACGCTGAGGCCTTGGCCCTGCAGCGCAACGTGAAGCTGAGCTGGCAGCTCATTCAGCACACTGCGCCCGTGGCCTGCGACTCCGCGCTGAATAGCCTGCTGGCCCGGGCCATTGCCGAAACCGGCTACGAAACCATTGCCTTAGTAAGCGGTGCCGGCCATGATGCCGTGCCCGTCTCGTTCGTGGCCCCGGCCACGATGCTGTTTATTCGCTGCTACAAAGGCATCAGCCACAACCCGCTGGAAAATGTGGAGCTGCCCGATTTGGCTGCCGCCATCGCCGTGGCCGACCGCTTTGTTTCTGAATTAAAAATTAAAAATGAAGAATTGAAAATGAGCTGATAAAGAAGCTGTTTAGAAAGTTCCCGAACGGTCATGCAGCGCGCAGCGAAGCATGACCGTTTGAGTACCTTTTGTGACTTTCTAAACAACTCCAATGCTCAGAATCCTTCTAAAGCAATTTCTAATTCTTTATTTTTAATTTTTAATTCCATTCATGGAAATGTCTGCCCTGACGCGCTCGGTCACAAAGCGCAACCACGCCATCATTGCCCCCGACGGTTACATCAACAGCAACGTGCCCGGCTGGACCGGCTGCACCGTCAACGTCATCATCAACGAGCAGATGGGCGCCTGCCTGTGCCAGACGCTGGTCACCCTCACCGCCGCCGGCCAGCTGCTGGGCAAAACCGAGGCTTCGCAGATATTTTTCTACGTGGTGGAGGGTGAATGCCAGGCAGCCGTGGGCAGCGAAACCCGGATTCTGACGGCGGGCCAGTACGTGTATGTGCCCGTAGGTCAGGCGTATGGCTTCGCCAATGCCGCGCCCGATACGAAGATTCTGACGTTCCACAAGGTATATGAGCCGCTGACAGACCAGGCCACGCCCGCTATTCATTGGGGCGAGCGGGATTTGAGCAAAGCGCCCGTGTACATGAACGACGAGGCTCTGCGCATCCAGGAGCTGCTGCCCAATGAGCTGGGCTTCGACATGGCCGTGAACATCTTCACCTACGGCATCGGCGGCAACTTGCCCATGGTGGAAACCCACATCATGGAGCACGGTCTGATGTATCTGGAGGGCCAGGCCATCTACATGCTTGACCACTGCTGGTACCCGGTGAAAAAGGGCGATTCCATCTGGATGGCCCCGTATTGCCAGCAATGGGCCACGGCGATGGGGCAGGAGCCGTCGGTGTACATCTATTACAAGAACGTGAACCGGTTTCCGACGGTGCGGTAATTTCAGGAACGTCATGCTGAGCGTAGCCGAAGCATCTCTGCCGCACAAGTAATTTCTGCCGAATGAAATTTATTGAACGGTTGCTTTCTGCGCTGGCGTGGCTGCAAATCCTTGTTTCACCGGCTATTATTGGTGCAATTACTGGCACGCTTATCTGGCTTTCCTGGCGAAGCGTCTTGGGCGTTGCGTGCAGCTGTTGCAATAACGGGTTTAGTTGCTGGAGGTGCTTTCGCTGAAAAAACACGGCGTAACAAAGGCACTATTGAATTTATGTCACGTACCATAGCTCACCCAGAATTGTGCGAAAAAGAATTAACGAATGACCCTAGCCGAATTAAATAAGCTCCCCAAAACTGCCCTCGCCGCCGCCCTGCAAACCTGCTGTGGCTCCACCGCGTGGGTCGAAAACATGGTCGTCCGCTTCCCCGTTTCCGATGTGGAAACGCTGATGGACGAAGCTAAAACCCAGTGGAACAGCCTGGCCGAAGCCGACTGGCGCGAAGCCTTCACCCACCACCCCAAAATCGGCGGAGATGTGGAGGCGCTGCGCGCCAAATTCGCCAGCACCAGCACCTGGGCCGAGGGCGAGCAAGCTGCGGTGCAGCAGGCTTCGCAGGAAACGCTGGAAGCATTGGCGGCGGGCAATACCGAATACGAAAATAAATTCGGCTACATATTTATTGTGTGCGCCACCGGCAAATCGGCCGAAGAAATGCTGGCGTTGCTGCAAGCCCGACTAGCCAATAAGCCGGAAGATGAAATTTTAATTGCCGCCGGCGAACAGGATAAAATTACCCGTATTCGCCTCGAAAAAATCCTTGCCGCATGAGTCAGATAACAACCCATATTCTCGATACGACGAAAGGAAAACCCGCCGTGGGCGTGGCAATTGCCCTGTGGCAGCAGGTCGGCGATTATTGGCAGGAAATTGCGGGCGGGATGACCAACTCCGATGGTCGGATTTCCGATTTATTGCCGAAGGAAAAGCAGTTGGAGCCCGGCGTTTATAAAATGAAATTCGACACGCAGGAATATTTCGCGCAGGACGGTACCGCGAATTTTTATCCCTTCGTAGAAATCGTTTTTAACGTGACCGGCAATGAGCACTACCACGTGCCGCTGCTGCTGAACCCGTTTGGGTATTCCACTTACCGCGGGTCGTGAGCCCGTCATGCCGAGCGCAGCCGAGGCATCTCGCTCGCTTCGTTGCAATGCCATTGATTTACTGCTGCACGCGAGATGCCTCGGCTGCGCTCGGCATGACGTTCAGGTTGGGCGCGCCTGACAACCGAAAACTGACAACTGACAACCAGATTTCCACCATGAAACTCAGCTTACCCGAATCCGACAAAGCCGCCCTGCTCGACGAGCTGGGCACGGCCAACCTGGCCTTCCAGCGCATTTACCCCGGCGACCGGCCCGACCGCCAGCCCGTGCACACGGTGTACGGCGGCGCGAACCTCTTCAAGGCCGATACCTGCATGAAAATCGGCGATATCGCCCTCAATAATCTGCTCACCTACGCGCCCAACTTCGTGGAGCTGGCCCGCGTGCTCGAGCTGAAAAACCACGAGCACCTGCCGCACCTCGAAGCCGACGTGGCCACCCTAACCGCCAAACTCGATGCGATGAGCCCCGAGGACCGCAAGCAGGAGCCCGCCTGGCTGGCCTACTCGGTGTACAACAAGATTGTGGCGAAGCTGAAGCGCGAAGCCGTGGAAGACTTCCGCATCGACTTCGAAGATGGCTTCGGCAACCGGCCCGATGCCGAGGAGGACGAAACCGCCGTGCGCGCCGCTAAGGAAGTAGCTAAGGGCATGGAGCAAGGCACGCTCTCGCCGTTTATCGGCATCCGCATCAAGCCCTTCACCGAAGACCTCAAGCAGCGCGGCGTGCGCACGCTCGATATCTTCCTGACCACCCTGCTGGCCGAAACCGGTGGCAAGCTGCCCGCCAATTTCGTGGTGATGCTGCCCAAGGTCACCATCCCCGAGCAGATGACTACGATGGTGCGCTTGTTCGAGCTGTTGGAAAAGGCCAACGGCCTGGCCCCCGGCACCCTCAAAATGGAGACGATGGTGGAGGCCACCCAGATTATCATGGACGAGGAGGGACGCAACCCGCTCATGCGCATCATCCGGGCCAGCGATGGGCGCTGCATCGCGGCCCACTTCGGCACCTACGACTACACCGCCAGCTGCGGCATTACGGCCAAGTATCAGACCATGGGCCACCCCGTGAACGACTTCGCCCACCACATGACCAAAGTGGCCCTCGGCGGCACCGGCATCTTCCTCTCGGATGGCGCGACCAACGTGATGCCCATCGGCCCGCACCGCGGCGAGAACCTGAGCTTCGCCCAGCTGCGCGAAAACTGCGAGTCGGTGCATAATGCCTGGCGCCAGGCCTACCACCACAGCACCCACTCGCTCATCAACGGCTTCTATCAGGGCTGGGACCTGAATCCCGCGCAACTGCCGATGCGCTACGCTGCCACCTACAACTTCTTCCTGAGCAGCTACGACGACGCGGTGTTCCGCCTGCGCACCTTCGTGGAGCGCGCCGCCATCTCCACCCTCACCGGCGACATCTTCGACGATGCCGCCACCGGCCAGGGCCTGCTCAACTTCTTCCTCAAAGCCCTGAACTGCGGCGCGATTTCGGAAGAGGAGATTCTGGCCACTGGTTTGACGCTGGAAGAGGTGCAGACCCGCTCGTTCTTCCGCATTCTGGAGGGGCGGCGCGCCAAGGCGTAACCTCACCCCCGGCTCCTCTCCAAAAGAGAGGGGAGCCTGATGAACCGGACGAATGTGGCCAGAAGGCCGTCATGCTGAGCGCAGTCGAAGCATCTCTATCGCAATAGTAATCCTTGAAAATGGGTTAGTTATG
This sequence comes from Hymenobacter siberiensis, assembly GCF_018967845.1. Taxonomy (GTDB): domain Bacteria; phylum Bacteroidota; class Bacteroidia; order Cytophagales; family Hymenobacteraceae; genus Hymenobacter; species Hymenobacter siberiensis. Next base: position 4,340,320 of record NZ_JAHLZZ010000001.1, on the reverse strand, counting down.
CGGTAGAGATGCTTCGACTGCGCTCAGCATGACGGCCTTAGTTGAATGCGTAAACGTCTGCACGTCTGCATGACTGCTTAACGCTGACTTATATCAGCCGGGGCCATCAGCACTGCTCATGCCACTCTACAGCCAGGCTGCGCTCAGGGCGTAGGACACGGCCATGACCCCCGAAAAGACGGCGCTGGCCACGAAGCGGCGGCTGGTGGCCACGCGGTTCTGAATGTAGTAGTTGGCCGCCAGCGAAACCGGGGCGTTGAGCAGAAACGACCGGCCGGCGATGGGCAGCAGCGCCAGCGACAGCGACTCGGCCGCGCCCCCGAACACGCCCAGAAACACGTAGTGCCGGGCAATCCAGAGCGGGTTGAAGTAGAGCAGCGTCAGGGCCGCCCGGCCGGTTTTGCGCAGCTGGCCACCGTCGGCGCGCGACGGCACCCGCGCATCGAGCTAGCGGAAATAAGCCGGCACTTCGGTGGAGTACAGCAGGCCGCCCACCAGGGCCATGCCCAGCAGCCGCAGCCAGCTGAACTGGTGCAGCAGGAGCGCGGCGGCGGTGTCGCCGGCGGCGTAAATCAGAAAGCCCCGGACGTGGTTACCGAGTTGGAGTGGGAGGGTGAGTTGCAAACGGAGGGGGGGGTGGTCGTAAAATCGGGGTGCAAGATTACGAGAACCTTTTCCGGCGTCATAGGAGCGGAGAAAGAAATAGGCGTGTGGTTTTGAAATGCCCGCACTGGCTGCCCCAGTCTGGCGCGAGTTTAGGCGAAGCCGTAACTCGTGCCGATTATGTTGGGAGGCTGTGCCTCCCTGCCGCGCCAGCGGCAAGCCGGGGCCGGGCCGTTCTGTTGCGAGGCACAGCCTCGCCCGAATATTAGGCGCGAGTTACGGCTTCGCCTAAACTCGCGCCAGTAGGGGTGTGGTTTTGAAATGCCCGCACTCGCTACCCCTTCGATGCCGCTGCTAACCGGCCCGCACCCGCCCAACTCCTCCCCCAAAGCCCTGAGTTGCGGCAGAAACGAGAAGAGGCTGAAGCTACGGGAGCTTCAGCCTCTTCTCGTTTCTGTCATTCATTCTTATTGAATTTCCATAGAATTAACTGCTTCTTGTGAAGCGTTAAAATTTGCGTTTTTTGTCGCTGGCGCATCGGCTGTGTAACTGCAAAAAGCTTTGCACCTTTTCCCGCCAATTATCCAGATTTGCAACAAAGAAGAGCCTTTACGTTCAGTATAGTAAACAGCTTTTCGATTCGGTAAAGTAATTATTTTTGCTGTGGGATGATTCTCAATGGCGGACTGCAACTCCTCATTGATGCTAAAATCCGGTATTGTGTCGTGTGTAGCTCGGTACGCGGATATTTGGAATGCCCAACTTTGGTCTAGTGCCTCTGTGAAAGTGTAAATACCGTCTTCGGATTCCACTTGCCAAGATACTGGATAAGTTAGCTTGAACCATTTGTTGTCTGATTCAAATTGTTTTGTCTTTTGCATGTTGGAGCAGTTTGTAAATGCAGCCACAATGAGAAAGAAACATGCTGCTAGAATTAATGTTAATGCGGGAAAAATGCTTATATGCACAAACAGACGATTTGCAACAATGCGTCTTGGGATGCTTTTCGGCCACTGCTGAATCTCGCGCATCAATCTAACGCATTATTCCGCACAAGCTTTATTGTACGCTTTAACATTTTAGATATTTTGCCGAATCCTAAAGCTACCGATGTCACTGTTTTTTTCATTGGAGTTGTTTAGAAAGTCACAAAAGGTACTTAAACGGTCATGCAGCGCGCAGCGCAGCATCTTGCTCGCATCGTTGAACGGGCCTGAGGATGCGAGCAAGATGCTGCGCTGCGCTTTACATGACCGTTCGGGGACTTTCTAAACAGCTTCAGTATCTTATTTCTTTACAAGCAGCAACAGAATAGAATACGCTTCAGGGGCCATTTCCAGGCTTTCGGCACAAACTTCTACCTGTTCGTAAAAGTCGGCCGTTAGGGGAATCGCGTATTCGAAAAGCTGCGTCACCATGTGCTCAAAGGCTAAGCCCCGCTCCGCGTAGTCCCGATATTCCTGGGCGATAACAGCATCCCGGGCCGGCAGCCCCAGCCGCCCGGCTTCAATAAGTAGCTGCTTCACCAGTACGCTGGCCTTATCCGGCCCCAGCCACTTTCTTAACTGGTGCCACATAAGTCCAGCTAACTAGCGGCTGCCACCACAACTGCGGACTCTGCCACAAACTCCGGGTACAAGCTCACCAGCACCTTTTCCGGCGTCATCGGCGCGGAAAACGGCAGCGCCGTATGCCCCTGGAAGGCCCGCACCGCATCGCGCAGGGCGAAGTAGGTGCCGATGCCATACATGAGCGGCGGCTCGCCCACGGCCTTGGAGCGCAGGATGGCCTTGGGGTGGCCCGGCGTGTCGAGGAAATGCACGTCGAGCACCTGGGGGGCGGCGTAGATGTCGGGGATTTTGTAGCTGTTGAGCGAGTTGCTGAGCAGGCGGCCCTCGGCGTTGTAGGCCACTTCCTCCATGGTCATCCAGCCGATGCCCTGCACCGCGCCGCCCTCAATCTGGCCCCGGTCGATGACGGGGTTGAAGCTCTGGCCGAAATCGTGGGCAATGCGCAGAGCATCCACGGTATAGGTGCCGCGCAGGCAGTCCACCGTCACGCTGGTGAGGGCCGTGCCGTACACGTGGTAGGCGAAGGGGTGGCCGGTGTTGGTGGTAGCGTCGAAATGCAGGTCGGGAGTGGCGTAGTGGGCGTTTTCGGTGAGGGCCACGCGCTTCCAGAAGGCCGACGACACCAGCTTCTCCCAGTTGGCTTCGGCGGGCACGCCGGCGGCCAGCACCTGCTCGTCGTGGATTTCGAGGCCCTCGTAGTTGAGCGTGTATTCGAGGCAGGCGTGGGCGAGCAGCCGCTCGCGCAGGGCGGCGCAGGCCATTTCGGTGGCCTTGCCGTTGAGGTCGGCGGTGGCGCTGGCGGCGCTGGGCGAGGTGTTGGCCACGCGGGTGGTGTTGGTGGTTTCGATTTTGATGCGCGAAATCGAAATGCCCAGCGTGCGGGCCGCCACCTGCGCGATTTTCGTGTTCACGCCCTGGCCCATCTCCACCGCGCCCGTGCTGATGCCCACCGAGCCGTCGGAGTAGATGTGTACCAGCGCCCGCGTCTGGTTCATGGGCGTTTTGGTGAACGAGATGCCGAAGCAAATCGGCATCACCGCAAAGCCCTTCTTCTTCAGCTTATTCGACTGGTTGAACTGCTCAACATCGGCTCGGATACCCGCCAAATCGAACTCCTGCGCGGCCGTGTCCCAGGCCTGCTCGGCGTGGCACATCTCGGCCGGCTGGCGGTACGAGAAGAGGTCGCCCTCGCGCAGCAGGTTTTTGCGCTGCAGCTCGAAGGTGGGCAGGCCCAATTCTTCCGCCGCTTTGGCCAGGGCCGACTCCATCACAAACATGCCCTGCGGCCCGCCGAAGCCCCGGAAGGCCGTGTTAGGCGGTAAGTTTGTTCGGCACGAAAAGGCCGTGGCCGTCACGTTGGGCACGAAATAGGCGTTGGTGGCGTGGAAGAGCGTGCGCTCCAGCACGGCCGGCGAGAGGTCGGCGGCAGCCCCGGCATTCTGGAAGAAAGTGACTTCGTAGGCCACGATTTTGAGGTCGGCATCGAAGCCGATTTTGAAATCGGACGAGTAGGGGTGGCGCTTGCCGGTCATGCGCATGTCGGCCATGCGGTCGAGCACCAGCTTCACCGGCTTTTTGGTGAGGAACGCACCCAGGGCGGCCAGGGCGGCCCAGGGCGTGGCCTGGTCTTCCTTGCCCCCGAAACCGCCGCCGAGGCGCGTCACATCCACTTCTACCTGGTGCATACCCAGGCCCAGCACGTGGGCCGTATGGCGCTGCACGGCCGTGGGCCCCTGCGTCGAGGAAATCATCCGTACCCCGCCCATCTCGGTGGGAAAGGCATAGGCGCCCTGCGTTTCGATGTACAGATGCTCCTGCCCGTCGCTCTCGGCCACGCCCTCAAACACGTGCGCGCACTCCGCCCAAGCCGCTGCCGAGTCGCCGATTTTGAAGGTGCGCGGCGGCACAATCAGCTCGCCCTGGGCGGCCGCCACCCGCGGGTCGGTGATGATGGGCAGCGGGTCGATTTCGACCTTAATCAGCTTGAGGGCGGCGTGGGCCTGCGCCTCGGTGCGGGCCAGCACCAGCGCCACCGGCTGCCCCCGGAAATGTACGTGCCCCTCGGCCAGCAGCGGCTCATCGGCCACGATGCCGCCAATCTGGTTGACGCCGGGAATGTCGGCCGCCGTGAGCACGCGGGCCACGCCGGGCGCGGTCAGCGCGGCGCTGAAATCGAGGCGGCGGAGCACGCCGTGGGCCAGCGGGCTTTCAAACACGGCCGCGTACAGGGTGCCTTGCTGCACGGGCACGTCGTCGAGGTACTGCGATTCGCCGCGCACGTGGCGGTTGGGGTCGAGGTGGTTCATGGTTGGAGTTTCGTTCGGGCGGGGCGCCTCACTCCCTGACCCCCTCTCCGAAAAGGAGAGGGGGCACCGGCTATGCACGGACGGAAATCGTCAGGCTCCCCGCTCCTTTTCGGAGAGGGGCCGGGGGTGAGGCGAACGTTAGGCGCTACTTAAATTTAAATCAATTCATCCACCGCCAATTCCGGCGCTGCCTCCAGGAAATGCGCCCACAGCAGCTGGCGCAGCAGCAGGCGCTTGTAGTCGGCGGTGCCGCGCACGTCGGAAATCGGGCTGATTTCCTGCTGCATCACCGCATTGGCGGCAAGTACGGTTTCTGCCGTCAACTCCTGTCCCTGCAAAAACTCGCTGGTGCGGGCCAGCAGCAGCGGCACCGGTCCCACGCCGCCCGCCGAGATGCGGGCCGCTTGAATAACGCCGTTTTCGACCCGCAGCCAGGCGGCGGAATTCACGCTGGCAATGTCGAGGTGGGTGCGCTTGGATACTTTTTCGAAGTGGAAGAAGTCGCCGGCCAGCGGGGCGGGGAAGCTGATGTCGATGACCTGCTCGTCGGCCGCTTTCGCCAGCTTTTTGTAGCCCAGGTAGAGGTCGGGCAGGGCCAGCTCACGGGTGTTGCCAGCTGCGTCGAGCAGCGTGACGGACGCGCCCAGGGCCAGGAACATGATGGTGAGGTCGCCGATGGGCGAGCCGTTGATGAAGTTGCCGGCCACTGTGCCCATGTTGCGGATGGGCGTGCTGCTCACCAGCTTCAGGTATTGCGGCAGGTTGGGCAGCAGCCCGCGCAGCAGCTCCGATTCGAGCAGTTGGCTGGCCGTGGTGGCGGCGCCCAGCACCACGCGGCCGGTGGTTTCGCGCCGAATGCCGCGCCGGCCGGGCTGGTCGAAAATCAGCCGCACGCCCGGCTGCTCGCGCAATTCTTCGAGGCGCTGCACCAGCAAATCGGTGCCTCCTCCAATGAGTGGTGAGGTGGTGAGGTGGTGAGATGGTGAGTGGTCGTTCTGGCTTTGGGTGTGGCCGTTGGGCGAGCTTGAAACCGTGCTGCCGCCTTTGGCGTGGGGCGTGGTGGCCGCTGCTACTGAAGCAGCAGCAGTGGCTTGAGCAGCCTGCGGGGCAGCGGGGCGCAGGCCAGCCAGCTTGGCCGGGATTTCGGCAAAATAGCGGGGCACGAACTGCTTCTCGCTGAGCCAGGCCAGGGCGTTTTCGGCGGGGCGGCCGGCCAACTCGGCGGTTAGGGTAGCGGCGGCTCGCTCCAGGCTCTTGTAGCCGGTGCAGCGGCAAATGTTGCCGTCGATGGCCGCGATGGTGTTTTTCTCCGTAGCTGGCTGCCCGCTCAGGCTGTGGCCGGTGAGCGACATCACGAAGCCCACCGTGCAGAAGCCGCACTGCGCGCCGCCCTCGTCCACGATGGCCTGCTGCACGGGCGTGAGCTGGCTGCCGGCCGCGTTGATGCCCTCTACGGTGACGATGTGCTTGCCGGCGGCGTTGCCCAGCGGCGCGAGGCAGCTGGTCATGCTCTGGTAGCTCACGGTCTGGCCGTCGGCGCTCAGCTCGCCCACCAGCACGGTGCAGGCGCCGCAGTCGCCCTCGCGGCAGCCGATTTTGGTGCCCTTTAGCTGCTCGTGGTAGCGCACGAAATCGAGCAGGGCGCTGGCCGGCGCCTCGGCAGTGCGGATGGGCTGGTCGTTGAGATAGAATTCAATCATAGTAGCTTGATGCGATTCAGAAAGCACGTCATGTCGAGCGTAGCCGAGACATCTCGCGTGCAGTAGTAATCAATGTCTTTGCAACGAAGCGGGCGAGATGCCTCGGCTGCGCTCGGCATGACGTTCCGGAACGGTAGCTAATTACTAATACTCGGTCCGTCCTTCCAGTTCCGTCCAGGCCTTAAATCCAGCCAAAGCCTCATCGCGCAGCAGCTGCGTCATGGGCAATTTACGGCTTTCCATGGGGCGGTCCAGCTCTTCGTAGATGAACTGGTCGTCGAAGCCGATGGCGGCGGCGTCGGCCTTGGTGTTGCCGTAGAACACCCGGCGCGGCCGGGCCCAATAGATGGCGCCCAGGCACATGGGGCAGGGTTCGCAGCTGGTGTATAGGTCGCAGCCGTCGAGCTGGAAGGTGCCCAGCGCCTTGCAGGCTTTGCGGATAGCATCAACCTCGGCGTGGCAGGTGGGGTCGTGGGTGGTGGTGACCTGGTTGAAGCCGCGGGCAATGATTTGGCCGTCCTTCACCACTACTGCACCGAAGGGGCCGCCGTGGCCGGCCTTCATCTGGTCGATAGACAGGCGAATGGCTTCGCGCATGAATTCGGGGTTGGGAGCTTCCATGGGTGGGGTGGAAAAGTTGAGCGGCAGCTGCTGCGTAAAGTTTTGAAAAACGGGCAACAAAGAAAGCCATAGAAAGCCACATTCTGCGGTGGGGGTCCCGATGAAGCCCGCCGTGCCGCTACCAGACGGCAGTGGGCAAAAGAAAAGCGGTGCCGCATCCGGAAGATGCGGCACCGCTTCGGGGCAGCCGGAGCCTGCGCGGGCTACTTCGTGAAATTAGGAATGCGCAGCTGGAAGCCCAGCGAGGGCACCACTGTAATGCCGCTCAGCGAGGTGCTTTGGCCATTGAGGAGGGCGTAATCGCCGTAGTTCTGGTAGAAAAGCGACACGGCCGGGATGACGTAGAAATACCGATAGCCCAGCTTCAGATTGACAAAGCCGCCGAACGAGGAGAAGTTGCGGCTTTGCAGCGGCAGCTCGGGTACCTGCACCGAGCCATTATAGATTTTGGTGGGCGCGAAGCCGTAGCTCACCCAGCTGTGGGCATACACCAGGCCGTAGCTGATGGCCCCGATTTCCTCCTCCGGCCCAAACGACTGGCTGAAAGTGAGCGGAATAAGCAGGTCGTTGCGGTTGGCCCGGAAATTCAGCACCGAGTTGATGTCGGACAGGAAGGGCAGGCTGGGCAGCTTGGCCCGCTGGGTGGCAAACTGCAGGCCGATGCTGGCATAAGTGGTGCCACTCACCGCCCCCCGGCCGGGGTTTTCGGGGGTGCCGGTGGGGCCCAACAGCTGGTACTGCGTATCAAATACATAAGAGCCAAAGGCGTACTTAAAGCCAGCATCGAGGCGCGGCACGATGCCATAGCGGATGCTGAGGTCGGCGGTGGGCTGCACCGGGTCGAGGATGTAGGCCAGGGCGGCGGCCTGCAGCTGGGTAGTGGCGTCGGTGTAGTCTACTTTTTGCTGACTGGCGGCCTGACTGGCGGCTTCTTTCACCGCGCTGCCGGCTTTGGCCAGGGGGGCCGTGGCTACGTTGAAGCCCTGGTTGTACCCCACCCGAAACTCGCCCTGGGGCGTGACCTTGCCGGTGGCGATGATGGCACGCGGAGCCGAGCAGGCGGTGGCCAGCAGGAGGGAGCCAGCGGCCAAAGCAGTGCCCCAGGACCGGAATCTGGAGCGTAAAACAGCGATATTCATGGGTAATCTAAGAAGAGGTTGTGGCGGCATAAACGAAAACCGGGCCGAAAAGTCGGAACCCGGCCCGGCAGGCCGGTGTCTGGTAAATGCGTAGTTGCAGTGCTTGTCATTCCGACATTCCACGCATCAAGTGGAGAAAGGAATTCGGATAAAAGTAAGTGAACAGCTTTTTTCCGGCTCTCCCTGTTTCGGAATGACAAATTTCTGGAGTTATTTAGAAAGTCACAAAAAGTCCCCGAACGGTCATGCAGAGCGCAGCGAAGCATGACCGTTCGGGGACTTTCTAAACAGCTTTTCTATTTAAAAAGCCTTTCAAAATCTGCTTATGCCGCTTTTGCTACTCCTGCTGCTACATTTTTTTGGAATGAGTACGGCACCCGCGTTACGCATCACGGTTTATATTTTTCTGGCCGAAACCTGCCCCATCAGCCAGGCGGCCACGCTGCCGTTGCGGGAGCTGCACGGCCGCTACGGGGCGCAGGGCGTGCGCTTCGTAGGAGTGTTTCCGGCCCGGGAAACCACGCTGGCCGGGCTGACGGCCTTCGCTAAAACCTATCAGGTGGCTTTCCCGCTGCAAGCCGATGCCGGCCACCAGCTCACCAACAAGCTGCACGCCCGCGTCACGCCCGAAGCCGTGGTAGTGGCCGCCGACGGCCGCACCATCCTCTACCAGGGCCGCCTCGATGATGCCTACGCCGGCCTGGGCCAGCACCGCGCCGTGACGCGCCACCACGAGCTGGCCGATGCGCTGGCCGACGTGGCTGAAGGACGGCCTGTAGCCGTGCCGCGTACTGAGCCGGTGGGCTGTTTTATTGAGTAAATTTGAGAAGAGTCTCGGGGCTTAACTTTAACAAATAGAACGTCATGCAGAGCGCAGCGAAGCATCTTTACCGCTCAACGCAATTCAATCGACTGGATTAGTGGTGGCGGGCAAGATGCTTCGCTGCGCTCTGCATGACGTTCTACGATTCTTTCTTTTCAAACCTCATGAAACACCGCTTCTCCCCATTACTCCTGCTGCTGGCTTTGCTGATGACCGCGCCCCCGGCGCAGGCCCAGACCGCCCCGCAGTACACGTTCAGTCAGGACATTGCGCCGCTGGTGTACCAGCACTGCACCAGCTGCCACCGCACGGGCGAAGTAGCGCCGTTTCCGCTCACCACCTACGCCGAAGTGGTGAGCCACGCCCAGACCATTAAGTACGTGACCGGTACGCGCTACATGCCGCCGTGGAAGCCCGACCCCAACTACCGCCACTACCTCGACGAAAACACGCTGACCAACGCAGAAATCGCCAAAATCCGGGATTGGGTGGATGCCGGCACGCCGCAGGGCAACCCTGCCCTTACGCCGGCCGTGCCCACGTACCCCAGCCGCTCGCAGCTGGGCACGCCCGACCTGGTGATTCCGATGGCCCAGGCCTTCACGCACCTGGGCAATGGCCAGGACATGTACCGCATTTTCGTGCTGCCCGTGAACATGCCCGCCGACCGCGACATCGCGGCCATCGAGTTCCGGCCCGGCAATAAGGGCATCGTGCACCACGTCATCATCGGCATGGATACCACGCAGCAGGCCCAGGCCCTGGATGCGGCCGCGCCCGGCTACGGCTACACGCAGTTCGGCGGTTTCGGCTTCAATCCGCTGGAAACCAACTTTGCGGCCTGGGTGCCGGGCATGCAGTCGCGGTTTTATCCCTCGGGCATGGGCAAGAAGCTCTACCGCCGAGCCGCGCTGCTGGTGCAGGTGCACTACGGCCCCAACTACGTGACGCAGAAAGACTCATCGGTGGTGAACGTGTTTTTTGCCCGCCAGCCCGTCACGCGCTACATCCAGACGGTGCCGGCCATCTCGCCGGTCACGCTCAGCAACGGCCCGTTTATCATTCCGGCCAACCAGGTGAGCACCTTCCACGCCCAGCTCAACGTGCCGGTCGATGTCACCATTCTCAGTACCGCGCCCCACGCCCACCTGCTCAGCAAAAGCTGGAAGGTGTGGGCGGTAAAGCCCAACGGCGATACCATTAAGCTGATAAAAATCAATGATTGGGACTTCCGCTGGCAGGGTGTCTTCCGCTTCACCGCCCCGCTGAAAATCCCGGCCGGCTCGCGCCTCATGGCCGATGCCACCTACGACAACACCGCCCAGAACCCGCGCAATCCCAACAGCCCACCCGTCACCACCCAATGGGGCGAGAGCACGACGGCCGAAATGCTGCTCACCTATTTCGACCTGCTGCCCTACCGCGCCGGCGACGAAAACGTCGTGCTCAGCACCGCGCCCGGCGTGGCCACCACCCCCGGCACTGTGCAAATGGCCCTGTACCCCAACCCCGTGCACGGCAGCGGCAGCATCAGTTTCCAGCAGGAGCGGGCCGGCCCTGTCACGGTTTCGCTGCTCGATGCCACCGGCCGCCTGGTGCGCGCCGTGGTGCGCCAGAAAGCCTATCCGGCCGGGCCGCAGCAGCTGCCCCTGCCGCTGGCTGGCGTAGCGCCCGGCATCTACATCGTGCGGCTGGAGTCGAGCGAAGGCACCCGCAGTGAGAAGCTGGTGGTGGCCGAATAAATCACTGATTGACGCTGATTAACCGTTATTTCGTGATTGTTAAAGCCTTGACTCAGCCGAGTCAGGGCTTTTTCATGGGTTGCCCCGCCACCCGCTGGTTTTTCGGTTATTTGCCGATTAATCCACTTAGCCGCACCGTCCACAATCAACGAAATCACGGTCAATCAGCGTCAATCAGCGATGAAGATATTATACGGAGTGCCCGGCGAGGGCCTGGGCCACGCCACCCGCAGCAAAGTCGTTATCGGCCACCTGCTGGCGCAGGGCCACGAAGTGCGCGTGGTGAGCAGTAGCCGCGCCTACACCATGCTGGCCGCCGCATTCCCGGGCCGGGTGCACGAAATCCGGGGTTTCCATCTGGCGTATAATGGGTTGGCGGTGAGCAAGCTGCGCACGGCCGTGCGCACGCTGCGCACCGCCCCCGAGGATTTGCGCGTCAACTTCGCCCGCTACCGCGAGCTGCTGGGCGGTTTCGAGCCGGAAGTGGTGGTTTCGGACTTTGAATCATTCAGCTATTTATTCGCGAAGCTGCGCCGGCTGCCCATTGTCAGCATTGATAATATGCAGATTATCAGCCGTGCCAAGCTGAATGTGGCCGTGCCGAAGGCCGAGCGCGAAAACCACCAGCTGGCCAAAGCCATTGTGCGGGCCAAGCTGCCGCACAGCCGCCACTATTTCGTCACCACGTTCTTCAATCTGGAACTGGCCAAGCAGCGCACCACGCTGGTGCCGCCCATTATCCGGCCCGAAATTCTGGCCGCCGCGCCCACCAACGGCCGGCACGTACTGGTGTACCAATCGGCCACTACGCAGCAGAACCTGGTGCCGCTGCTGCAACAGCTGCCCGACCAGGAATTCCGCGTTTACGGCTTCAACAAGCAGGAAATCCACGGCAACGTGCAGCTCTGTGCCTTTTCCGAAGCCGGCTTTATTGCCGACCTGGCCAGCGCCCGCGCCGTGGTCACCAACGGCGGCTTTTCGCTGATTTCGGAGGCCGTGTTCCTGCACAAGCCCATCTGCGCTATTCCCATTCCGGCCCAGTTCGAGCAGTGGCTGAACGCCGCCGAAGTGCAGCAGATGGGCTACGGCCGGCATTTCGAGGCCATCACGGCTGATAACCTGCGGGCGTTTCTCTACGGCCTGCGCAATTTCGAAACGGCCCTGGCCGGCTACCAGCAGCACGGCAACGCCGGGCTGTTTGCCGGGCTTGATGCGCTGCTGAAAGACATCGGAACGGACTATTTGCCGACTGAAGCTGCCCCGCAGGAAGATTCCTGGGGCGGCGAGTAGCGCGTGCGTTAGTTTGCGCCCCGGTCCAGCCATTATTTCCTTTTGCCCCGTAAGCGCAAGCTAAAGCATACGCTACAACTCCCCTATGCCCATTCGCCTCCTACGTTTCTGGCCGCTGCTATTGCTGGCGGCTGCCTGCGCCCGCACGCCGCGCCCCAGCGCCGGCCTCGCCAACAAGTACCACGACGCCACCATTCGCCAAATCGGCACGGCGCAGGACGAGCGCAACACCGCCGCCATTCTGCCCTTCCTCACCGACGGCAACCCTACGTACCGGCGCGAAGCGGCCCTGGCGCTGGCCTCGGTGCAGGCCCCGGCGGGCGTGCCCGGCCTCATCCCGCTGCTGCGCGACGCCGACTCCGGCGTGCGCCGCGCCGCCGCCTACGCCCTGGGCCAGACCGGCGACAGCACCGCCGTGGACAGCCTGCGCGTGCGCGTCCTGTTGGAAAAAGACGGCACGGTGCGCCGCTACGTGCACGAAGCCCTGGGCCGCACCGTCACCCGCTACAGCCTACCCGAGCTCTGGCGCGTCGAAATTCTGAACGATACTTCCCGCGCCGCTGCCCTCGCCTGGGGCCTAAGCCGCGCTGCCCTGCGCGGCCTGGTTTCGCCCGAGAGCATCCGGCGTACCGTGCTGGTGCTAAACTCGCCCAAGCTGCCCGGGCGCGGCCGGTTGGCGGCCGTGGTGGCCCTGTCGCGCACCCGGGGGCTCGATGCTGAGCTGAAAAAACTGGCCGAGAGCACGTTGTTGCGCGTGGCTCAGAAAGACCGTTCGTATGCCGTACGAGCGGCAGCGGCCAGCACGCTGGGCAAAATTGCGGCTATTCCGCTGCCGGCCGATGTGCTGGTTGAGAAAGGGGTTGGCAGCCCGGCCGCCGTGCTCACCCGCCTCGCCACCAAGGACCCCGACTACCGGGTGCGGCTCAGCGCCATTCGGGTCTTGCCCTTTGATGCGGAAAACTACCCGGCCAGCCGCAAAGCCGTGTTCACGGCCCTCAACCGCGACCAGCCAGCCGTGGCCCTCACGGCGGCCGAATGGCTGCTGGCCCATGCCAAGGGCGAATCGGGCGCGTTGCTGGCGGCCCTGGCCGATGGCAACCGGCAGGCCTCCGTGCGGGTGCGGGCGGCCTTGCTGCGGGCGGCCGTGCGCCACGCCAGTCCGGCGGCTCGGCCTAGCTTGGTCGAAACCATTTCGAAGCGCTACCCGGCCGCGCCCACGGTGTACGAAAAAGGCTTTTTGCTGGAAGCGCTGAGTGAAGACCCGGCCGCATTTGACTTCGTGCGGACCGAGGCGTTTGCGGCGGGGCAGTCGCCGGTGGTAGCGGGCTACGCGCTGGGCGCACTGCTCACCATGCGCCGCAGTGCCGATTTCCCGGCCGGCCGCCAGGCCGATTTTGCCGCCGCCATGCGCCAGGCCCTGGCCAGCGGCGACGTGGCCCAGCTCGGCACCGCCGCCGAGGCCCTGGCCGACACTAAACTCTACCCCGAGCCCCGGCCCGCCGACCTCGCGGCCCTACGCCAGGCCCAGGCTAAGCTACAGTTGCCCCGCGAAATCGAAGCCTGGCAGGGCCTCCAACATGCCCTCGATAAGCTGGAAAAATCGCCCAAACCCACGTCCTCGCCGCTGGCCACGGCCGCGCAGCACCCCATCGACTGGGCCGTGGTGCAGGGCGTGCCGCTGGGCCAGCAGGTGCGGCTGCGTACCAGCAAGGGCATTGTTTTATTGGAATTGAAGCCCGAGGAAGCGCCCGGCGCGGTGGCCAGCTTCGTCACGCTCATCGGCCAGCATTTCTACGACAACCTGTATTTCCACCGTGTGGTGCCCAATTTTGTGGCCCAGGGCGGCGACCCGCGCGGCGATGGCAACGGCAGCGCGCCTTACAATCTGCGCTCCGAGTTTGGCGACCTGCGCTACGAGGAGGGCAGCGTGGGCCTGGCCTCGGCCGGCAAAGACACCGAGAGCTGCCAGTTCTTCATTACCCACACGCCCACGCCGCACCTGGATGGCCGCTACCCCATTTTTGCCCAGGTAGTGGGCGGCATGGACGTAGTGCACAAGCTCGACATCGGCGACCAGATTCTGGGCGTGGAGCTGGTGGCGGTGCCATAAGCAATTTCGACAACGGCTGTCATTGGAGTTGTTTAGCAAGTCACAAAAGGTCCCCGAACGGTCATGCTTCGCTGCGCGCTGCATGACCGTTCGGGGATTTTCTAAACAGCTTCATTATCAGCATTCTTTATTTTCTTTCAATTAATTATGAATCAACTGACTAGCTACGCCCGGCAGTTCCAGGATATCGTTGTGCTCTACCTGCCCCGCCTGTTCATGGCCGGGGTGGCGCTGATGGTGGGCTGGTGGCTCATTGGCTGGGCCAGCCGCGTTGTGGCCAAAGCCTCCCGGCACCTGGATGTGTCGTTGGCCTCGTTCCTGACCAGTCTGATTAACATCGTGCTCAAAGTGCTGCTGCTGATATCTGTGGCCGGTATGGTGGGTTTCGAAACTACGTCGTTTGTAGCAATTTTGGGGGCGGCGGGGCTGGCGGTGGGGCTGGCGTTGCAGGGCACGCTGGCCAACTTCGCGGGCGGCGTACTCATCCTCATTTTCAAGCCCTACGTGGTGGGCGATACCATTGAGTCGCAGGGTAAATCGGGCGAGGTGCGCGAAATCCAGATTTTCAATACCATCCTCGTCACCGGTCACGGCGATACCATCATCCTGCCCAACGGGGCCACTTCCAACAACGTCATCATCAACAAAACGGCCCAGAATAAGGCACTGGTCGAAATCGTGGCCGACCTCGAAAACCCCACCGACCTGGCCGCGCTACGCGCCTGGGCCATTCCGCTGATGGCGGCCGATGCTGACGTGCTGCCCACGCCCGCCCCGCAGGTCGTCGTCACGGCCCTCAAGCCGGGCGGCCTATCGGTAGCCTTCCGGGCCTACACGGCGGCCGGCTTCAGTGGCCCGGCCCAGGCGCGCCTCATCGAGCAGCTGCAGCAGGCGCTGGTTCGGTAGTGGGTGGGCTGCCCGGTACAACGGGTGTCGCAATGCTACGGGCCTCCAGTCATTGAAGAAGCTTCTGTGCCAGGAAAAAATCGGACGCTAAAGTCCGCAAGTGTGGTTATTCTCGTATCTATTAGCCTGGGGCTAACGGGCCGACTACTGCCCGGCTGAACCCCTTCTCGGCCAGTACCGCGCCCCCACTTGCCCAGGCAACGGCATTGTCGCTTACGCCGTTTTTATTCAATTACCGAAGAGCTTTTAGCTGACACATTCTTATGACCCGTGCCGAGCTCGAAGTGGCGTTAGCCCAGCAGAAAACTGTGAATGCGGCCTTGCGCGCCCAGCTGGCGGTAGCCACCATGCCCTCTAAGGCGGCCTATGTGCCGCCCAGCCTGCTGGCTTACGACGAGCAGCACACGGCTTTGGTGCTGACCAATAGCGCCGGCTATGTGCAGTGGGTAAACAAAGGCTTTACGAAGCTGTGCGGCCTGGAGCTGAGCGCGGTGGCCGGCCAAAAGCCAGACGCGTTCCTGCGCCCCAGCCTGCGCGATGAGGCCACGGTGGCGTACATCTGGGACAGCCAGATGCGTCGCGAGCCGTTTCAGTACGAGGTAATTAACCCGCGGCCGGGCGCTGATGGTTGGTTGCGCGTGAGCGTGCGGTCGGTGGCGGAGGCAGCCGATGGGGTGGTTCATTTCGTGGGCCTTCTCGAAGACATCACGGAGTGGAAACTGGCCCAGCTGCGGCTGGTAGACAGCGAGCGGCGCTTCCGCAACCTGGCCGAAAACGTACCCGGTGTGCTCTACGAGTGGCAAAAAAAGGACGATGGCTCATTCTTTTTTAATTATGTGAGCCCCAAGGTGCAGGAGCTGTTCGGAGTGGTACCGTCCGAGCTCGGCCGTATGACCGATTATATCCATCCGGACGAGCTGGAAGGGTTTCTGCAGACGCTCGACCATGCCACCCGCAACCGGGTTCCGTGGGAATACGAAGGCCGCATCGTCGTGTCCGGCCAGCCTGTCCGCTGGATGCGGGGTAATTCGATTCTGACCAGCTCCGGCCCCGACTGGGTAACGTACAGCGGAATTTTGCTCGATGTGACGCCCCTGAAACTAGCCGAAAGCGCCTTGCGCGAAAGCAGCCTGCGCCTGGAGCTGGCCATGCAGGGCTTCGGCGATGGGGCCTGGGAGATGAATCTGCATACCCGTCAAATTACCTTTTCCTCGGAATACAGAGCCATGCTGGGGTATACCGAGGACGGCTTTTCCGACGAATACGAAACCTGGCTCGGGCACGTACACCCCGGCGACCTGGCGCAGGTGCTGGAAACAGCGGGGGCCTACGTGCAAACCGGCGGCAAAAGGGCCATCACCGAATACCGGATGCGCTGCCAGGACGGCAGCTATAAGTGGGTGTTGAGCCGCGCCGCCATCACAGCCTGGGATAATACTGGCAAAGCACTGATTTTAAGTGGTTTGCAGAGTGACATATCGGCCCGAAAGGATGCCGAGGAGGCGCTCGATACCTCCAACCAGCAGCTGGCCACGGTGATTGCGCACTTCCAGGACGGCTTGGTGCTGGAAGATGAAACCCGGCGCATTGTGTTCACCAACGAGGCATTTTGCCAGCTGCTGGAAATACCCTTGGTTCCTGCCCGGCTCCACGGCCGCAACGGGGGCTGGCTCACCGAAAGCTCGCGCAAATATGTCAAAAAGCCGCATCAGTACGTGGCGCGCATTGCGGCGCTGCTGCGCCGCCGCCAGCCCACTACCGGCGACATTATTCCGCTGCACGACGGCCGTATCTTGTCCCGGGCCTTCACGCCCATCTTCGACGGTGACCGCTACATTGGCCACCTCTGGAAGTACGAGGACGTCACGGCCCGCATCAAAGCCGAAGAGGACCTGAAGCGCCGCGAGGAAAAATACCGGGGCATCATCGAAAACATGTCGCTCGGGCTGGTAGAGGTCGATTTGAACGACCACCTGCTCTACGCCAACCAGAGCTTTTGTGACATGACTGGTTACTGTACCGAAGAGCTGACCGGCCTGCCCCTGTCGCCGCTGCTGCTCAGCGGCCCCGACCTGGAGCTGGCGGAGAGCAAGCTGCTCACTCGGGAGCACGGCATCTCCGATTCTTACGAAGTGGTGGTAACCACCAAAACCGGCGAGCGCAAGTGGCTGCTGATGAGCGGTGCCCCGCTCTACGACGAATACCAGCGGCTTATCGGCTCCATTGGCATCTACCTCGATGTGACGCCCCAGAAAAATCTCGAAGCCAGCCTGCGCGAAGCCAAGGTGCAGGCTGAAAGCAGTACCCAGGCCAAGCAGGATTTCCTGGCCAACATGAGCCACGAAATCCGCACGCCCATGAATGCCATTCTGGGCATGAGCCAGCTGCTGGCCAAGACCCCGCTGGCTGCCCCGCAGGCCAGCTACCTGCACGCCATCACGGCCTCGGCCGAAAACCTGCTCGTCATCATCAACGACATCCTCGACCTGTCGAAGATTGAGGCTGGCCAGCTGGCCATCGAGCACATCGGGTTCAGCCCCGGGCTCATCTGTGCCCAGGTCGAAAAGACCCTGCTATACAAAGCGGAGGAAAAGGGCCTCACCTTCATCACCACCCTCGACCCAGCCCTGCCCGAAGTAGTCCTCGGTGACCCCTACCGCCTCACCCAGGTGCTGCTGAACCTGGCCGGCAACTCCGTGAAATTTACCGAGCAGGGCACGGTATGCCTGGGCTGTAGGTTGCTGGAGGGCGCTGATACGAAAGAATTGCTGGTCGAATTCACCGTGCAGGATAGCGGCATTGGCATTGATGCCGAGTACCTGAACCATATTTTTGATGATTTCAGCCAGGAAGATTCTACCGTGACGCGGCGGTTTGGCGGCACCGGCCTGGGCCTGGGCATCAGCAAGAAGCTGGTGCACCTACTGGGCGGCGAGCTGCACATCGAAAGCCTGAAAAACCACGGCACCACCAGCCGGTTCACCCTGCGCCTGCCCGCGGGCAATGCCCGGCACCTCTCGCCGAAAGACCACGGCGACCTCGACTGCATGCAACAGGCGCTACAGGGCAAGCAAATTCTGCTGGTTGAGGACAACCTGTTCAACCGCATGCTGGCCACCAGTTTCCTCACCAATGCCGGAATGACCGTGACGGAGGCCCCCAACGGCCAGGCCGCTGTAGAACTAGCCCGCATCCAGGCCTTCGACCTGGTTTTGATGGACGTGCAGATGCCCATCAAAAATGGCTACGAGGCCACCCGTATCCTGCGGCAGGAGCTGGGCCTCGCCGTGCCCATCATCGCCCTCACTGCCAACGCCATTACCGGCGAGCGGGCCAAGTGCCTGGCCGCTGGTATGAACGACTACCTGACCAAGCCCTTTCAGGAATTCTCCCTCCTGAAAATGGTGTACGACTGGGTCGTGGCGGCTCAGCGGAGTTCCAATGGGCTTGATTAATGGAGCCCTGTAAAAAACAACGACATGCTGCGCGTAGTGCAGCATGTCGTTTCATTGTTCAGGCCCAGCGCTAATAGCTGTGGCTGTGATGCCCCCTTAGCGGTTCACCAGTTTTAGGGCTCCCTCGCCGTAGCGGGCGCCCACCACCGGGTGGGCCGCCAGCAGAGCACGCAGCTGGTCCAAATCATCAGCGGTAAGCGCCACATCGGCCGCTGCGGCGTTCTCTTCGAGATATTTCGGCCGCTTGGTGCCCGGGATGGGGATGATGTGGCCATCCTGCGCCAGCAGCCACGCCAGCGCCAGCTGTGCCGTGCTGATGCCGCGCGCCTCGGCCAGCTGCCGCAGCCCGCCCACCAGCGGCGCGTTGGCATCGCCCACCTCGGCCCCGAAGCGGGGCATGCTGCGGCGCAGGTCCTTGTCGGCCAGCTGGGGGCCCACGGCGGTGAGCAGCCCGCGTCCGAGCGGCGAAAACGGGACCAGGCTAATGCCCAGTTCCTGGCACGCCGGCAGAATATCCGCCTCCACATCGCGGGTAAACATCGAATACTCCGACTGCAGCGCCGCGATGGGGTGCGTAGCTGCCGCCCGCCGCAACGAAGCCGCCGAAGCCTCCGACAGGCCCAGAAACCGCACTTTTCCGGCTTGTACCAGGGCGGCCATCGCGCCCACCATTTCTTCTACCGGTACGGCCGGGTCGATGCGGTGGGCATAGTACAGGTCGATGGTGTCGATGCCGAGGCGTTGGAGGCTGGCGTCGCAGGCGGCCGCTATGCGTTCGGGACGCACATCCACGGCCGAGCCGCCCGCCCCGTCGGCTACAAAGCCAAACTTGGTGGCCAGGAAAACGCGGTTCCGGTTGGGCACCAGCACCTGTCGCAGCAGCGTCTCGTTAGCCCCGAAGCCGTAGATGTCGGCCGTGTCCCAGAGCGTTACGTCCAGCTCCAGCGCCCGGTGCAGCGTAGCCACGGCCTCGCGCTCGTCGCTGGGGCCATAGGCATAGTCCGAGGCCATCGACATGCAGCCCAGGCCCAGGGCTGAAACGTGTTGGCCGGTGCGGCCCAGTTCGCGGGTTTTCATAAGGGTTATCAGCTGTTTATTTATCCTCGCGGCCGTGTACCTGGGCGGGCGGCGACGTCGCCTCTACGGCCGAAAAGCTTTCCAGAATTTTATAGGTGTGCTCCGTATTCTTGGGCACTACCCAGGAGTTGCCGGGCTCCAGCACCACCATCTGGCCGGCCAGGTGCAGCTCGGCCCGGCCGCTGAGCACGTAGCCCACGGTTTCGTATGGCCGCGTGGCCGGTGCTTTGGGTTCACCCGGCTGCTCGTTTTCCCACATGCGCATGGCGATGTGCGTGCCCGAGGCGAGGTATTTTTCGCCGTCGGGGCCGGTAGGGGAGTGCTGCGAATCGACTTTGGTGATGGAGGTATCGGCTGCCATGATGATGATGGAAAATGAGGGACGAAAAAAACAAGAGTATCTTTTGGCCCGGCGGCCGTAGCAGCCGGCGGGGTACTGGCTAAACGGCGAAGGCCGCCGCACCGTTGCGCCGCCGCCCAAAACCTTCCCCTGCCGCGCTGGTTAATTTTTCTGGTCATTTCGCTTATGTTTTCCGCTCCCGTGCTTCCCCATTCCTTTGCCGAAGAGTTGGCTCGCGCCCACTCCGTGGCCCCCGACGCCCTGCCCGGAGCCGCCTTCTGCGCCCTCGCCGACGGTCTGCTCGCCCTACTTTTCCCGCAGCGCGCCGAACGCCCCCTGCCCACTGCCGATGCCGTCGAGGCCGAATTGCAGTACTTTCGGGCCGAGCTGGCCGCCCTGCTGGCCGGCGTACCGGCCCTGCCCGCCTCACCCGCCGCCCTGGCCGATGAGTTCACCGCCCAGCTGCCGGCCCTGCGGGCCGCCCTGCTGCGCGATGCCAGCGCCATCCTGGCCAGCGACCCCGCCGCCCAGGGCCTGCCCGAAATCATCAGCTCTTATCCCGGTTTCTATGCCACGGCCCTCTATCGGTTGGCTCACGCCCTGCACCAGCGGGGCCTGCCGCGCCTGCCGCGTCTGCTAAGCGAGTACGCCCACCAGCGCACCGGCATCGATATTCACCCCGGCGCGCACATCGGCCCAGCCTTTTGCATCGACCACGGCACGGGCCTCGTCATCGGCGAAACGGCCATCATCGGGGCCAACGTGCAGATATACCAGGGCGTCACGCTGGGCGCACTCAGCGTCACCAAGGGCCTGCAGGGCACCAAGCGCCACCCCACCATCGAAGACCATGTGGTTATCTACGCGGGCGCTACCATTCTCGGCGGTAGCACCGTGGTAGGAGCGCATAGCATCATCGGCGGCAACGTATGGCTGACCGAAAGCGTACCCTCGCATTCGCGGGTGTATCACCGCGCCCACATCCAGATTTCGCGCAACGTTGACCCAGCCGCCGAGCTGGTATTTTCCATCTAGCAGTGAGTTGTGAGAAAGTGAGTAGGTGAATGATGGCCTTCAATCCATGCCATTATGTTCACCCTTACCTTTTTGCATTTCATCAACTTATTATCTCACAACTCACTAATTCACCACATGAAAGCCAATTCCATCCTCGATACCATCGGCAATACGCCACTGGTGCGCATCAACCACCTTTTTGCCGCCACCCGCCCCGATGTGGAGGTGTGGATGAAACTGGAACGCGCCAACCCCGGTGGGTCCATCAAAGACCGCATTGCCCTGAGCATGGTTGAGCAGGCCGAGAAAGACGGCATCATTACCAAAGACAGCCTGATTGTGGAGCCCACTTCCGGCAATACCGGCGTCGGCCTGGCTCTGGTGGCCGCCGTGAAAGGCTACAAGCTCACCCTCGTAATGCCCGAAAGCATGAGCATCGAGCGCCGCCGCCTCATGGTTGCCTACGGGGCCAGCCTGGAGCTCACGCCCCGCGAAAAAGGTATGAAGGGTGCCATCGAAAAAGCCCAGGAAATTGTGGCCAACACGCCCGGAGCTTGGATGCCCATGCAATTCTCCAATCCCGCCAACCCTCGTATCCATGCCGAAACTACGGCCCAGGAAATCCTGCGCGACGCGCCCGACGGCTTCGACTTTCACATCACCGGCGTGGGCACCGGCGGCCACATCACGGGCGTTACAGAAGTGCTCAAGCCGCATTTCCCCAATATGAAAACTTTCGCCGTCGAGCCTGAGACCTCGCCCGTCATCAGCGGCGGCGCCCCGGGGCCGCATCCCATTCAGGGCATCGGCGCGGGCTTCATTCCCGAAAACCTGCACGTCGACCTCCTCGACGGTACCATCCAGGTGTCGCAGGCCGAGGCCTACGAGATGACGCGCCGCGCGGCCCGCGAGGAAGGCATCTTTGTGGGCGTGTCGTCGGGCGCGTCGCTGGCCGCCATCGCCAAAAAGCTGCCCGATATGCCGCAGGGCAGCCGCGTGCTCACCTTCTGCTACGACACCGGCGAACGGTACCTGTCGGTCGAAGGCCTGTTTGTGTAGCCCCCACGTAGCCATCATAAAAAACGCCCCCGGAAATGATATCCGGGGGCGTTTTTATAGACTCAAACCTGAGATAAAGAAAAAGCCCATTCAGGAAACTGAATGGGCTTTTTCTTTATTCACTTCTTCAGTGGAGAATATCGGAGTCGAACCGATGACCTCTTGCATGCCATGCAAGCGCTCTAGCCAACTGAGCTAATCCCCCTGATTGGTCTTTTACCGCCGTGCCATTTGCGCTTTGGTTCGACAAAAGTACGGGCGAATATCGGTTTGGCAAGTCATGGGCGCATCTTTTTTGCTAAAAAGACGCAAGCATCAAATAATCAGCCACAAAAAAAGAGGGCAGGAATTTCTTCCTGCCCTCTTCGAGGCTACGCTAAGCCGGAAAGCTTAGTTAAAGATGTAGCGAACGCCCACCTGGCCCTGCCAGCGCGAGCTGATGCCAGTCACGTTGTCACGGAAAGTATCGGTCAGTTTCACACCGGGCGTTACGGTGTTATCAGCGTTTTTAACCGGATTGGTCAGATAAGGTAGCTCAAATACCGGCTGGCCGGCAGCATTGTAGCCATCAAACTTAAGCGGGTTGGTACGATTGGGCGACCTCAGGGTGCCCCAGTTCTTGTTCAACAGGTTGCCCACGTTGAAGACGTCGAGGCTAATCTGCAGGGTGTTGCGGTTTTCACCGATGTTGGTGAAGATGTCCTGCAGCAGACGGAAGTCCATCGTGTTCCACCATGGCAGCACAGCGCCGTTACGCTCGGCGTACTCGCCGCGGTGCTTGCTCAGGTAGCTGTCTTGGTTGATGAAGGCATCCAGGTCGGCAAACTGCTGAGATGCGGTATAAATGCCGCCACCCTGCGCCGTCGACAGGGTAATATCACGCAGGTTGATTTCGCCGGCGTTGCGTGGGATGTACATCAGGTCGTTTGAGTTCTGATTGTCACCGTTCATGTCGCCCGAGTACACGTAGGAGTAACGGCCGGCGGGAGCAGCCTGGTAAAACAGCGAGAGCGTAGTGGCCAGGTGGCCTACATACTCTTTGCGGTACGAAGCCGAGGCAATAACGCGGTGCTGCTGCAGGAAGTTGGAGTAGCTCAGCACGTTGGCATTCGGGTCACCCGAAATCGAACGGTCGCGGAAGATGGAGGTGGCAATCGAGCCCCCGTCGTTCACCGAACGCGAATCCGAGTACGTGTAAGCCGCGCTCAGGTAGAAACCACTGCTGAACGACTTCTGCACCTGGGCCGTCACGGCGTAGGAGTAGCCTTTACTGGTGTTCTTCATCAGGATAGCATCCGTGATGTTGGGGTTAGTGGCTGACAAGCCACCCGCACCGCTGTAGAGGCGGTAATTGGCAGTTTGCGCTGCCAAACCGTTAGTGACTGCGCCGAACGAATAGAAAATCGGACGGTTATCAGCGCCATTAGCACGGTTGAAAGGATTTGCCTCCGTGCCGGGCAGGTTCACGTTCTGGTGGTAAACGGAGTTGATGTCCTTCGTGTAGAAGGCTTCCAACGTACCAATTACGCCACCGAACAATTCCTGGTCAACGGCCAGGTTGGTACGCCAAACCTGGGGGAATTTGAAGTCTGCATCTGTTACCGCCAGGTTGTACGAGGAGTTAGCGGCCGCACTCTGCGGACGGTAAGTTTCTACGTTGGGGTTGAAGTATGAAGGCGTACCCTGGCCGGAAGCGGCGTTCAAAGTACCGGAGCCAGTGTAGCTATAAGAGCCGAACTGGACGCCGTTGTTGCTGGCCTGGTTCGAGAGCCACACAAACGGTACACGACCGGTGAAGATACCCGTACCACCACGCAGCTGCGTTTTGCGGTCGTCGTTCACATCCCAGTTGAAGCCGGCGCGGGGCGAGAACAGAACGTTTTTCTTGGGCACAGAGCCCGTGTTAATCTTTACACCGTCGCGGAAAGTGAGGTTGGCAGCTACAGTGTTCTGCGTCAGTTCCGAGGTCAGGTAGGGTAGGTCGGCCCGGATACCATAGGTCACTTTCAGGTTGCTGCGGGGCGACCATTCATCCTGTACATACAAGCCGAGCTGAGCGGCCGTGATGTCGGCGAAGGGGAACGAGCGGTCCGAAAGGGCCGAATACTGCAGGTTGTAGCGCTGCGGGCCGGGACGCGTGCCGGTGAGGGGCGAGGTAGAAGGTGCGTAGCCGTTCGTGGCGTCGCCGCGGGTGTAGTTGAAGCCTGCCGAGGCGTAGAAGTCCTCCAGCGAGTTGAAGGAGTAGTTGCCGTAATAGTTCGGGGCAAAGCCGTTGCGGAACTTGTAGTATTCGTTGTAGGTACCTACCGTCACGTTATGCTTACCGAGGTAAGCCGTGAAGTTGTCACCAATCTGGTACACATCCGAGTTCAGCACGTTGAAAGCCGAGAAAGGCTCGTAGCCGAAAGAAGTCAGCGAATTGGTAGCCGAGATGCCACCCGTACCGCTGCGGCCCTCGGAGGTACCAATGTCAACCAGCGGGAAGATACCTCCCGAGCTTTCGCGGGAGTCGCGGAATGCCGAGTAGCCGGCCGTCAGGTTGTTCGAGTATTTACCGCCGCCCAGCGTGCTGTTCAGCTCGGCAATAATCGAGTTCAGGTTGTTGTTGATGCGGTAGTATGACGACAGGTAGGGCAGGCCGTAATACGACTGCGAGCGCTGACCGGCAATGGCACCGGAAGTGCTTGGCGGAATATCGGCGTACGACTTCAGGTAGTTGTACTTAATATTGAAGCGGTTATTGTTGTTGATGTTCCAGTCGAGCTTAACCGTAGCCTTGTCGCTGTTCGACTTCAGCTGGTAGCCTTGGTACGGGCCGGGGTTGTAGCCGTACTGCGACTGCAGGAAGTTGCTGAGGAAGTCCAGGTCGGCACTTTTGGCCGTTGATACGGTGCCGCCCAGCGGGGGGGTAACACCAGGGTTGTTGTTGGCGGCGTAGTTGCCGGAAGGCGGGTCATTGCGACGCTCGCTTTCGCCGTTCACGAAGAAGAACAGCTTATCCTTGATAATCGGGCCACCTACGCGGAAGCCGATGTTGTTTAGGTTGAATTTGGAGTAGTCCGACGTTACATCGCCCACCTTACTACCTACCAGGTTCTGGTTGCGGTAGAAGTCGTAAACGGAAGCCTGAACCTTGTTCGAGCCCGAGCGGGTCACCACGTTGATACCAGCACCCGTGAACGAACCCTGACGCACGTCAAAAGGAGCAATGCTCACCTGAATCTGGTCGATAGCGTCCAGCGAAATGGGCTGGGCACCAGCCTGACCACCTACCGTCGACTGCAAGCCGAAAGCATTGTTGAAGATGGCACCGTCGATGGTGATGTTGTTGTAGCCGCTGCTACGGCCGCCGAAGCTCTGGCCGTTGGCCTGGGGCGTGAGGCGGGTAAAGTCGTTCAGCGAACGGTTCAGGGTGGGCAGACGCTCAATGGTTTCGCGCTGTACCGTGGTGCTGGCCCCAGTATGGTCGGCGTTCATCACCGGGTCGCGGCGGCCGCTCACCGTTACTTCGGTCAGCTCGGTGGTTGCGTCGTCCAGCTTCACGTCGAGACGCTGGTTCTGGCCCAGGCTCAGGGAAATGCCCTCACGGGTAACGTCCTTGTAGCCTACGAACGTTACGCGAACTGTGTAGGGGCCACCCACGCGCATGTTCTGGATGTTGAAGCGGCCATCGGAGTTGGTGGGCGCCACGTACTTCGTGTTGGTGGGCGTATGAATGGCAATTACGGTGGCACCGGGCAGGCCCGCGCCGGTCTTATCGGAGATAACTCCGCTCATAGCTGCTGTGGTCGCGCCTTGGCTCCAGCCCAGTCGGGCCGTTAGGAGCATCAGCGCCAGCAGTAGCAAGTGGCGTAAACGTAAATTATTCATGTTGAAAAAAGTTGGTGGAAACAGTGAGCTTTGTAAAAGCGGGACAAAGGTACGACAGTGCCGAAAAGGCCAATATTACGTAAATTTTACCATTGATTAATAGCCCCGGAATCAGGTGTTTGTCCGGCAAAGATAATGGCTGCATGCATCATAGCCGGGGCCGCACGGCCCGAATGAACCGGCTGAGGTAATAATCAGACTCCAGACTGTTTTCGACAACGCCCAGCGAAGTCGACGCGTGAATAAAATCGACACCTTCTTCGTCGGCTACCGTCACCATTCCCACGTGGGTAATAGTGCGGCTGCCGGGCGAGCCCCCAAAAAATACTAAATCGCCGGGCTGCAAATCGGTGGATTTCACGGGGTCGCCCCACACGGCCTGCTCATTAGACGAGCGCGGAATAGTGACACCGGCCTCGCCAAAAGATAATTGCAGCAGGCCCGAGCAGTCGAGGCCCAGGCGCGTGGTGCCGCCGTATAGATAAGGAGTGCCCTGATAGGAGCGGGCGGCCTCAATCACGGAGGCCAGGGTGCCGGTGGCGCTGCCCGCGCGGGCGGGGCGCTTGGTTACCACTTTGGTTTTGGCACCGTTGGGGGTGGCCCTTACGACCTTAGATTTGCCGGTCGGGCTTACCCGGCCGCCCTTTTTCAGGCGCACCATTTCGCGGGCCGAGCGGTATTGGCCGTCGCGATAGTTAAGCTTGCGGTGGCAGCTGGCTAACAAGGTCAAAGTCATCAGCAGCAGCGGTAGTATCTTCGTTGTCACCCTCCCCATTGGCCGCAAAGATAGTTTACACGGCCTTTCTAGCTTTACCGCTCATGAATTTTAACGCTCTTACCTCCGAATTAATTGTTGCTTTCGAGGCTATCGTCGGCCCGGCGCACGTTCTCACCGCCCAGCGCGCCGATGCCACCGCCACCGCCGATGCCTACGCCGACTACGGCCGCGACCACACCGAAGACCTTCATTTTGCGCCCGATGTGGTGCTGCGCCCCGCCGATGCCGACGAAATCAGCCTCATTATGCGCTTGTGCCACGAGCACCGTATTCCCGTTACGCCGCGCGGGGCGGGCACCGGCCTGAGCGGCGGTGCGCTGCCGCTGCACCACGGCGTGGTGCTGAGCACCGAGCGGCTCAACAAAATAGTTCAGATTGACGAGCGCAACCTGCAGGCCACCGTGGAGCCCGGCGTAGTGAACGAGGCGTTTCAGAACGCCGTGAAGGAAGTGGGCCTGTTTTATCCGCCCGACCCGGCCAGCAAGGGCAGCTGCTTTCTGGGCGGCAACCTGGCCCACAGCAGCGGCGGCCCCAAAGCCGTGAAATACGGCACCACCCGCGACTACGTGCTGAATTTGCAAGTGGTGCTGCCCACCGGCGAAATCATCTGGACGGCCGCCAATACCCTCAAAAATTCCACCGGCTACAACCTTACTCAACTTATGGTGGGTTCGGAGGGTACGCTGGGCATTATCACCAAAGTGGTGTTCCGGCTCCTGCCGTTCCCGCAGCAGAATATTCTGATGTTGGTGCCCTTCCGGCAGGTAGCGCAGGCGGCGGAGGCAGTTTCGGCCGTGTTCCGGGCCGGCATCATCCCCTCGGGCATGGAGTTTATGGAGCGCGAAGCCATTGCCTGGTCTTCGGATTATTTGAAAATTCCGCTCACTCTGCCCGAGGATATTCAGGCCCACCTGCTCATCGAGCTCGACGGCCAGGACCTGGACCAGCTTTACAAGGAAGCCGAGCAGGTGTACGGTGTGCTGGAGCACTACGATGTGGGCGAAATCCTCCTCGCCGACACCGCTGGCCAGAAGGACGACCTGTGGAAGATTCGCCGCAACATCGGCAATTCGGTGCGCTATAATTCCGTGTATAAGGAAGAGGACACCGTGGTGCCCCGCGCCGAGCTGCCCACCCTGCTCAAAGGCGTGAAGGAAATAGGAGCCCGCTACGGTTTCAAAACCGTGTGCTACGGCCACGCCGGCGACGGCAACCTGCACGTCAATATCATCCGCGGCGAGCTGGACGACGAGATGTGGAACGTGGGCCTGCGCCAACCCATCTCCGAAATTTTCGAGCTCTGCGTAAAGCTCGGCGGCACCATTTCCGGCGAGCACGGCATCGGGCTGGTGCAGAAAGGCTACATCGGCATCGCCCTGAAGGAAGCTAATTTGAACCTGATGCGCGGCATCAAAGGCGTGTTCGACCCGAATGGGATTCTGAACCCGGGAAAGATTTTTTAACATCTTGATAGTAAACGCCTGTCATCCTGAGCGTAGCGAAGGATGACAGGCGTTTACTTCTCATTACAAGAGCTTTACGCCTGCACCGTCGGTAAAAGCTTTGGAGCTGCCCGCTTGTGCGTGGCCTGCTCATAGGCATAGCCCAGCGCCAACAGCAGCCCTTCCTGATAAGCCGACCCCACAAACGACAGGCCCACCGGCAGGCCCAGTACCTGCCCCATGGGCACGGTGAGGTGCGGGTAGCCCGCCATGGCCGCCGGCGACGAAAAATCGACGCCCGTCGAGTAATCGCCGTTCACCCAGTCGATGCACCAGGCCGGGCCGGTGGTCACGCCGATAATGGCGTTGAGCTGCTGGGTTTTCAGCAGGCCGTCGATGGCCTGGCGGGCTCCGGTCACGGTTTTTTGCACGGCAGCCTTGTATTTGGGGTTATTCAGCCCGTCGGTAGCTTCGGCCCGAATGAGGGTTTCCTGCTGGAAGAACGGCATGGCCTCGGCGGCGTGGGCCTTGTTGTAGGCGATGACATCGGCCAGATTTTTCATGCTGGCCCCAGCGTTGGCCAGGTATTTATTCACACCGTCCTTGAATTCATAGAGCAGCACATCAAATTCGGCCTCGCCCAGCGGGTTCACCAGCTTGTTCAGCTCTACTTCTACAATGGTGGCGCCCTGGGCCTTTAGCGCGGCCACGGCTTCTTTCAGCAGGGCAGCCACGGCGGGCGGGCCGTTGAGGTGGGATTTTTCCACGCCCAGGCGCTGGCCTTTCAGCGCATCCGGCTTGAGAAAAGCCGTGTAGTCGGTCAGATTGCCCTGGGGAATGGGCAGCCGGGCCGGGTCGGCGGGGTCGGGGCCGGCCAGCGCGCCCAGCAGGATAGCCGCGTCGCGCACGGTGCGGGCCATGGGGCCGGCCGTATCCTGCGTGCTCGAAATCGGGATGATGCCGCTGCGGCTCAACAGGCCCACCGTGGGTTTGAGGCCCACCAGGCCATTCACCGCCGCCGGCGATACCACCGAGCCATCCGTCTCGGTCCCAATGGCCACGGCACACAAATTGGCCGATGCTGCGGCCCCTGAGCCCGAGCTGCTGCCGCTGGTGCTGCGGTCCAGCGCGTAGGGGTTACGTGTTTGGCGACCCCGGCTGCTCCAGCCGCTCACCGAGTGCGAAGACCGGAAATTAGCCCATTCGCTCAGGTTGGTTTTGCCCAGCAGCACGGCCCCGGCGGCCCGTAGCTTCTGCACGATGAAAGCATCCTGCTTCGCTTTGTGCCCAATGAGTGCCGCCGCTCCGGCTGTGGTCATCATCTGGTCGCCGCTATCAATGTTGTCCTTAATAAGGACCGGAATGCCGTGCAGCGGGCCGCGCAGCTTGCCGGCCTTGCGCTCCTTATCGAGGCCGTCGGCAATGGTCAGGGCATCGGGGTTGGTTTCGATGACGGCGCGCAGCATCGGTCCGGCCTCGTTCAGGGCCTTGATGCGGGCCAGGTATTTTTCGCTCAGGCTGCGGGCGGTTTCGGCGCCTTTGACCATGCGGTCCTGCAAATCGGCCACGGTCAGCTCCTGCAGCTCGAAATTGTCGGCCACACCGGTGCCAGCTGTTGTTTCCGCCGCCGGAGCGCCGGCGGGCGCATCAGTGGTGGGCTTGTCGGGAGTAGTCTGGCAGGCCACGGCGGGCAGGAGGGCAGCCGTAAGGGCCACGCGGGTACTTTGGTTGAGGAAAAGTCGACGGTCCATAAAGCGCAAAAACAGAGTAGGGGAGTAGCGGCCAGCTGCCGCCGGGTGGCAATAATACTGCCCGCCGGGAGCCCGACAACTATCGCTGTACCAACAAGTTTCTGGCCGGGCGTTTTCGGGTCAAAACAAAAGCCAGTCCCGTGAGGAACTGGCTTTCGCTATACCAATAGGATGAGGGTGATACCCTTTTAATAGAGCAGCTTATTTCGCCTGCTGGTCTTTCAGCTTATCCTCGCCGCCATAAGGCGTGCCGGCCTTGATATCGCCGCGCAGCCCGCCGTGGTCGGTGGTGCTGGGGGCACCGGTCTGGCTGTCGGTGGGTACTTCGCTGGCTTCCGTGGCCGTTTTGGCGGCACCGGTTATTTCGGCCGTTTTGGCGATGTAGCGCTGCTTGGCTTCTTCTTCCGAAACACCTTTAAACTGGTTCCAGGAGTCCCACTGGGCCTGCGAGAGGCCGGCGGGACCATTGGCTTGGTCGGCGGCGGTGGCGTCTACTTCGTCACTTTTCATGTTGACGTCGCCTTCGGTGGCCTGCTTATACAAGTCGTAAAGCTCGGTCATGTGCTGGGCGGCCACGTCGCCGGGGAGGTTGTTTACTTGCTGGGTAGCGGCCTGAAATTGCTCGTTGATGTCCATGGGGAGGGCTGAAAGAATGGTTGATTAACCGGTGCAAGGGGAGGAGTAGTCCGCCTGGCGGTGGGGAATAATGTTTTTTAGAAAGGCCGAATCAAAGGCAGGTTCGCCCACAAAATCCGCGAAATTCATTGAATCCAATAAATCCGCCGTTCAGACAATACCACGAGGCTGGCCTTTAGGTTGCGGGGTCGTACTTTTGCGGGCGACTATGTGTGGAATAACTGGAGTATTTGCCTTTACGGAAACAGGTCGTCAGTCGCTGGCCAACCTGCAAGCGTCTACCGACGCCATCATTCGCCGCGGCCCTGACTCGGAGGGTCACTTCGTCTACGACCAATGCGGTCTGGGCTTCCGCCGGCTGGCCATCCTCGACCTTTCGGCCGACGGCAACCAGCCGATGACCGACGCGTCGGGGCGCTATACCATTGTCTTCAACGGCGAGATTTTCAACTACCGCGAGCTACGCGAAAAGCTGATTAAGCGCGGCTGTACCTTTCATTCCCAGACCGATACGGAGGTTATTCTCCAGCTCTACATCACCGAGGGCCGCAGCTTTATCAAAAAGCTGAACGGCTTTTTTGCCTTCTCCATCTACGATAAGGAGGAAAATTCGCTGCTCATCGCCCGCGACCGGTACGGCGTGAAGCCCCTGCTCATCTACCGCGACGAGGACAAGCTGTTTCTGGCTTCGGAGATGAAGTCCATGATGGCCCTGGGTGTGCCGCGCAAGCTTGATTTCGTGGCCCTGAGCCAGTATTTGCAGCTCAACTACATTCCCGGCCCCGCCAGTATTTTCAAGGGCGTGAAGAAGATGCTGCCCGGCCACTACCTGTATATCAAGAATAACAAGGTGGTGGGCAAGGCGTGGTATAAAATCCCCTACGATCCCAAAAAAGTCGCCAAAAACAAGCTCACCTACGAGCAGCAGCAGCACAAGCTGGTCGACCTGATGGACGGGGCCGTGCAGCGCCGCCTCGTGGCCGACGTGCCCCTCGGCGCCTTCCTCAGCGGCGGCATCGACTCCAGCGTGATTACCGCGCTGGCCGCCCGCCACACGCCGCACCTCAACACGTTCAGCATCGGCTTCAAAGACGAGCCCTTCTTCGACGAAACCAAGTATGCCAACCTCGTGGCCGCCCGCCACAAGACCAACCACACGGTTTTCTCGCTCACCAACGACGACCTCTACGAGCACATCCACAGCATGTTGGACTACCTCGATGAGCCATTTGCCGACTCCTCGGCTCTGGCCGTGTACATCCTCAGCCAGCGCACCCGCCAGCACGTCACCGTGGCCCTGAGCGGCGACGGAGCCGACGAGATGTTCGGCGGCTACAACAAGCACATGGGCGAGTTCAAGGTGCGTCAGGGCGGCGTGAAGGCCGAGGCCGTCACGGCCCTGGGCTTCGTGTGGGACGCCCTGCCCAAGTCGCGCAATAGCTTCTTCGGTAACCGCGTGCGGCAGCTCCAGCGCTTTTCACGCGGTATGACTGCCGGCGTGAAAGACCGGTACTGGGACTGGGCCAGCTTCGCCTCGGCCACCGATGCCAACACCCTGCTCAGCGCCGCCAGCCGCCGCAAAGTGGGCAAAAAAGCCGCCGCCAAGCGCCGCAAGGACATTCTGGAGCACCTGCACGCCGATGGCGACCTCAACGAGGTGCTGCTCACCGACATGAACCTGGTGCTGCCTTACGACATGCTCACGAAAGTGGACCTGATGAGCATGGCTAACTCGCTGGAAGTGCGCACGCCCTTCCTCGACTACAAAGTGGTCGATTTCGCCTTCTCCATCCCCGTCACCAGCAAGGTCGACGCCACGATGAAGAAGCGCATCGTGCAGGATGCCTTCCGCGCCGAGCTGCCCGTTGAGCTCTACGACCGTCCTAAGCACGGCTTCGAAGTGCCCCTGCTGAAATGGATGCGCGGCGAGCTGCGCAGCCTGATTGAGGATGACCTGCTGCGCGATGATTTCATCGAAGCCCAGGGCATTTTCGACGTGCAGGCCATCCGCGCCCTCAAAACGCAGCTGTTTTCGCGCAGCCCCGGCGACGTGCACGCCCGCATCTGGGGCCTCATCGTGTTCCAGACATGGTGGAAGCAGTACATGGCCTAATCCGCTGATGGCGAATATGCTCTGGCGCGTGCGCCATTGGTGGCACCAGGTGGGCCGGCCGCAACGGCTGGCCCTTTTGGTTGGCGTGCTGGTCACGCTGGCGCGCCTCAGCCTGATTGGAAAGGGCACCATGGCTTTTGTAGATGAGTCGCGCTACGTCAACGCCATGCTGGGCCTGCGTGCCCTTAGCGAAGGCCACGGGCAGGAGTTTCTGCGCTATATAAACTCCATGGGGGCCCGGCCCGGCGACGGCATCTGGCGGGCTATTCCGGGCCTGGGCCAGGCCATCCTGCTGCTGGTCTTTGACCTGAACCCCAATGCCCCGCCCTCGCTGCAAGTACCGCAGGCGTTCAACGTGCTCATCGTGAGTTTGAATGCGCTGCTGCTATACCATATCTACCGCCGCTTTTTCAGTGTCGGCCTGGCGTTGCTGGGCCTCGCGCTGTATTCGAGCCTGGTAAATACCAACCTCTATCTGCGCCACCTGCTGCCCTACGACCATTCGCTGCTCTTCTTTTTACTGGCGCTTTTGGTGCTGCTTCGGCCTAAAGCGGCCGTCAGCTACAGGCTTCAGGCGCTGATAGGGCTGCTGGGTGGCCTCAGCTATGCCATTTATCCCGGCTACTTCATGGGCCCTATACTCTTAATGGCGCTGGTGTTGCTGGCTGGTTTTGGGGGTAAGAGCAATGATTGGCCGCGTTCTATAAAACTTGCTGTTATGCAGCTGGCCGGCCTTCTGGTGGTGCTATTGGCTTTTGAAGGCTTGGCGCGGCTGGGCCATACTTCGTACTGGGCCAGCAGCCGCTACATCGCTACTACGGTTACGCAGGGCAGCTTTGATGAGGGGTTTATCTTCATTGGCAGCTACTTCCGGCAGGTGGAAGGCTGGCTCGGTATAAGCCTACTGGTGTTGTTCGGGGTGGGGTTGGGGCTTAGTGTGCGGTTATATTCATCAGCCAATGTTTCCGGTGCTGAACGAGGGCTGGCGCGCCTGCTCACGGCCGTTTTTCTGGTCTGGCTGGGCTATGCCTTGGTGGTGCAGGTGGGTCATAAGTTGGTGTTTTATGGCCGTACGCTGCACTTTTTTGTGCCCTTCATCATCATGGGCGCGCTGGTGGCGTTGCGCGCCGCTGGCCGCATGGTGCAGTCCCGCGCCTGGCTCTATTGGGGTAGTGGTAGCATTGCTTTAGGGCATTTCGGGGTTTTCCTGGTCCGCTACCTGGCCGTCGATTATCCCTGCGATGTCGCGTACCGGGCGGGCATCTTTGATTACCAGCAGATTACCGCCAGCCCGGTGAGTGTGTGCGACGAGGACCTGATGGCCTACCGGCTATTCGGTCCGCGCCTCCGCAGCCAGCTAACGCAAAAGGACTCTACGCCCGCTTTTCAACTACTGAATTTCGCTTACCTCTATCCCGTCACCTGTTACCGTCCCGCGCATCTGCGCCCCGGAAAAGTTGTGGCCGATGTGCCTTACTTTATGAAGTACCCGGCATACCAATTTGAAGGCCACAGCGCCCGGCAGCGGACTATTCTGCAAAATCATGAAGTTGATTTTCAGATTGTAACAAGTGATAATTAACTTGTAATCAGTGGTTTTAGGATAATATTATCCTGCTTATTCTTTGGCATGAGGCTAAGCGGTGGCAGGGGGTTTCGGTGGAGTGGGCCGTAAAGGCCTAAATTTGCTCAATTAATTATTAATCTCTGCGCATTCCGCATCTTATGAAAATAGCAGTTGTAGGCACCGGTTACGTCGGTTTGGTAACGGGTACGTGCTTTGCCGAAGTGGGCATCGAGGTAACGTGCATTGATATCGACCAGAAAAAGATTGACAATCTCCACCAGGGCATTCTCCCGATTTACGAGCCGGGCCTGGAAGAAATGGTGACCCGCAACGTGGAAAAAGGGCGGTTGCACTTCTCTACCAACCTGGCTGAAGCCATCAAGGACTGCGACGTGGCCTTTATTGCCGTGGGCACTCCTCCCGGCGAAGACGGCTCGGCCGACCTGAAATACGTGCTGGCCGTAGCCAAAGGCATCGGCGAGCACATGAACAACTATTGCGTCATCGTTACGAAAAGCACGGTGCCCGTGGGTACGGCCGCCAAAGTGCGTGCCGAGCTCGCGAAAGCTCTGGCTACCCGCAACGCCGACATCGAGTTTGACGTCGCTTCCAACCCCGAATTCCTGAAGGAAGGGGCTGCCATCGACGACTTCCTGAAACCCGACCGCATTGTAGTCGGCATCGCTTCGGAGCGCGCCGAGGAAGTGATGAGTCGTCTCTACAAGCCTTTCCTGCTCAACGGCCACCCGATTATTTTCATGGATATTCCGTCGGCCGAAATGACAAAATATGCGGCTAACTCCATGCTGGCCACCAAAATAAGCTTCATGAACGACGTTGCTAACCTGTGCGAAATCATGGGGGCCGACGTGAACATGGTGCGCCGCGGCATCGGCTCCGATGCCCGCATCGGCACCAAGTTCATCTACCCCGGCATCGGCTACGGCGGCTCCTGCTTCCCCAAGGACGTGAAGGCGCTCATCAAAACCGCCCAGGAAAATGGCTACGACATGCAGGTGCTCCGCGCCGTGGAAAGCGTGAATGA
This sequence comes from Hymenobacter siberiensis, assembly GCF_018967845.1. Lineage (GTDB taxonomy): Bacteria > Bacteroidota > Bacteroidia > Cytophagales > Hymenobacteraceae > Hymenobacter > Hymenobacter siberiensis. The sequence goes on along the minus strand of NZ_JAHLZZ010000001.1, from coordinate 4,305,359 downwards.
AGACCAGAAATCGGTGCTTTTCAACAAGGTCAGCAAGCACTTCGGCGGCGACCTGCGCGGCCTGAAAATTGCCATCTGGGGTCTATCCTTCAAGCCCAAGACCGACGACATGCGCGAAGCACCCTCACTGGTTATCATTGAGAAACTGCTGGCCGCCGGCTGCACTGTCACGGCCTACGACCCCGTGGCCATGCCCGAAGCCAAGCACTCGCTTGGTGACAGCATCACCTACGCCAAGGACGAGTTCGATGCGCTGATTGATGCCGACGCCCTGCTCATCGTGACGGAATGGCCCGAATTCCGGGTGCCCAACTTCAAAGTAGTGTCGCGCCTGATGAAGCAGCAGGTCATTTTCGACGGCCGAAACATTTACGAGCCCGCCGAAATGAAAGAGCTGGGCTTCGTGTACCACTGCATCGGCATCAAAACCGACCATAAGGAGCCGGCTGCTTAATTTTTTGATAATGGACCTAGATAGCCCGTCATGCTGAGCGGAGCCGAAGCATCTCTACTGCGAGAGTATTCATTTACTATTGCGGTAGAGATGCTTCGGCTCCGCTCAGCATGACCGTTCTTTTGGCCTCACAACGATATTATGACCAATACTTCCGAAGAAAAAAAGCGCGTCCTCATCACCGGCGGGGCCGGTTTCCTGGGCTCACACCTCTGCGACCGGTTCCTGAAAGAGGGCTACCATGTGGTGGCGATGGATAACCTGATTACGGGTTCCCTCCAGAATATCGAGCATCTGTTTGGCCGGCCCGATTTTGAGTTTCATCAGGCCGATGTGAGTAAGTTCGTGTTCGTGCCCGGCAAGCTGGATTATATCCTGCACTTCGCTTCGCCGGCCTCGCCGATTGACTACCTCAAGATTCCGATTCAGACCCTGAAAGTAGGCTCGCTCGGCACGCACAACCTACTGGGCCTAGCTCGCGTGAAAGGGGCCCGCATGCTGATTGCCAGTACTTCAGAGGTTTACGGTGACCCCGAAATCCACCCGCAGGTGGAAGAGTATTTCGGCAACGTGAACCCCGTTGGCCCCCGCGGCTGCTACGACGAGGCTAAGCGCTTCCAGGAAGCCATCACCATGGCCTACCACAACCACCACGGTCTGGAAACCCGCATTATTCGCATTTTCAATACTTACGGCCCGCGTATGCGCCTCAACGACGGCCGCGTGTTGCCCGCTTTCCTCTCGCAGGCCCTGCGCGGCGAGAACCTGACCGTGTTCGGCGACGGCATGCAGACCCGTTCGTTCTGCTACGTGGACGACTTAGTAGAAGGTATTTACCGCCTGCTGCTGAGCGACTACCACATGCCCGTGAACATCGGCAACCCCGATGAAATCACCATCAAGGAGTTCGGCGAAGAAATTGCCCGCCTCACCGGCGTCGAGTTCAAGCCCACCTACCAGGCCCTTCCCGAAAATGACCCGATGAAGCGCCGCCCGGACATTACCAAAGCCAAAGAAATTCTGGGCTGGGAGCCTAAGGTGGACCGCGCCGAGGGCCTACGCCGCACGCTGGAGTATTTTAAAGAGCACGTTAAGTAACGCGCGGAATGCGCCCGAAACCCCGCTAATAGTCTTTTTGAATGTAACATGGGTGCCGGGCGAAAGGCATGAGGTGCGGTAAAGCACGGCCGGGTTGCTACCTTTGCTACGTATCAACGCTAAGGTTGCAGCGATATAGACCAAATTAAAAAAGCGGCGGACTGGTAAAATCATAGATTCTGCCAGTCCGCCGCTTGCTTTGTTTTAAGATAAAAGCAAGGTAAAAAACTGAATTTGCCCTCACGGCGACTACGGTCGAGATAGGGTCCAGATACGGTCCGGCCACGGTGCAGCTATGGCGCAGCCAACTTGTACTCTGCAACTACGCCGTGGGAGCAGGTGCTGGGGTGCGTTCTTTGCAAAATACAAGAATGATATTTTGAAACCATAGGGATAGACCTGCGAACGATTTGCTCCCAGGAGCCCAAGGTGGACCGTACTGAAGGCCTACGCCGCTTGCCAGAGTATTTCAAAGAACACGTCAAATAATTTCCGATGGCCGATTATCCTGCTCCACACCTTATCGAGTTCCCCAAGCTGGGGGTGCCGGGTATTGGTTACATCTCCGTGGGCGAAAACGCCAAGGACCCTCTGCCTTTCGCGGTGCAGCGTGTTTTCTGGACGTACCACACCCCGGAAAGCATCGTGCGGGGCCGTCACGCCCATCACCGCACCGAGCAGGTGTTGATTGCCGTGGCCGGCCGCATCATTGTCACCACGGAAATGGCCGATGGTGATATTCAACTCTTCCGCCTTGAGGACCCCAACATGGGTTTGTACGTACCGCCCTGTGCCTGGCACACTATGCAGTACTCGCACACGGCGGTGCAGCTCGCCTTGGCCTCGCAGCCCTACGCGGAGGATGATTATATTCGTGATTACGCAACGTTTCGTCAGCAATGGGCACCCAAAGCCTGAGCCCGCTCGTGGCTGCCCGCCGCGCTGAGCTAGCCTATTATTCACCCTATTACTTTCTGCGGCAGCTCGCTGCTGAGCGCCAGCAGGAACTGTTTGGCACCGGGGCCGCCACCCGCTGGGAGCAGGAGGCCGGCGCTGAAACCGTGGCGGCTGCCTCCGGCGACGTGCAATGGCTGCTCCAGCACCTGACCTGGGATTCGGGCTACTTCAATGCGCCGATGTACCGGCTGTTTACAGCATTGTTCGATGGAATGACCAGTCCGACCCAACTGACGCAGGCTGCTACTGAGCTACGCCAGCAGCTGGCCGCCCGGCATGGAGCCGCTTACTATGCTTTCAGCGTGGTGCCGGCCGAGGATATTCGGCTGTTGCAGGCCCTCACCGGGGCCGGCTGGCAATTGGTGGAAACACGCCTGACTTACTACCGCGACCAACTCTCGTCTTTCGACTATCCGCGCTACCCGGTGCGCCCGGCTGCGGTAGGGGAGGCCGCCCTCGTTGGTCAGGTAGCGGCTACTGCTCGCAACGCTTACGACCGTTTTCATGCCGATTCTTGGTTTGGCACTGCTCGGGCCGATGCCTACCTGGCCCGCTACGCCGAAAATACGGTAGCTGCCGGCCTGGCCGATGTGGTGCTGGTGCCCGACCAGCCCGATTTGCCAGTCGATTCTTTCCTGGCCATCAGCGACCTTGCTCATGATGCGCAGGCATTGGGAACGGTCCTTTCGCGGGTGTTGCTTACGGCCGTTGGCCCGGTTAACCGCGGCTGGCACGTAAAGCTGATGGCCGAAACCGTGCGCCGTGCCCAGGCTGCCGGTCACGAAGCCGTGCTCATGACCACCCAGGCCACCAACCACGCCGTATTTCGGTCCTGCGAGAAGCTGGGTTTCCGGTTGGGGGCCACCAGCCATGTGCTGGCCTGCAATGGCCTGATGGATTGATTATTACCCGCTACCAAGTACCCCTACTCCGATGAATATTCCTTTCCTGAGCTTTGAGCCCCAGCACGCCCCGCTGCGCGATGCCATGACCGCCGCCTTCAGCCGCGTCTACGATTCCTACTGGTACGTGCTGGGCGAAGAAGTAAAGCAGTTTGAGCGGGAGTACGCTGCATTCAACCAGGTGGCGCACACTGTGGGCGTAGCCAACGGCCTCGATGCCTTGGTGCTGGCCCTGCGCGTGCTGGGCGTAGGCCCCGGCGACGAGGTTATCGTGCCTTCGAACACCTACATCGCCACCTGGCTGGCCGTGACGCAGGTAGGCGCCACGCCCGTGCCCGTCGAACCCGACCCCGCGACCAGCAACCTCGACCCGGCTCGCATTGCCGCTGCCCTCACGCCGCGTACCCGTGCCATTATGCCGGTGCACCTCTACGGGCAGGCCTGCCGCATGACGGAAATAATGGCCCTGGCCACGCAGCACAATCTGTACGTGGTGGAAGATAATGCCCAGGCGCAGGGTGCTTCCTTCGCGGGCGAAGTCACCGGCAGCTTCGGCCATGTGAATGGCACCAGCTTCTACCCTGGCAAAAACCTAGGGGCCATCGGCGATGCCGGGGCCGTGACCACCAACGATGCCGCCCTGGCCCAAAAGGTGCAGGTGCTGCGCAACTACGGCTCGCAGCAGAAATACTACAACGAAGTAGTGGGCTACAACTCCCGTCTCGACGAGCTGCAGGGGGCCCTGCTCCGTGTAAAGCTGCCGCACCTGCCGGAGTGGACGCGCCAGCGCCAGCAGGTAGCCGCCTGGTACGACCAGCACCTGGCCGGAATCCCCAACCTGCGCCTGCCAGCCGTGGCCGAGGGTGCTACCCACGTCTACCACCTCTACGTGGTGCACACGCCCCAGCGCGCCGCCCTGCAGCAGCATCTTACGGCCCAGGGCATCGGCAGTCTGATTCACTACCCCGTGCCGCCCCATTTGCAGCAGGCGTATCAGGCGCTCGGGTTTGCGCCCGGCAGCTTTCCCATCGCCGAGGAGCTGGCCAATACCTGCCTGAGTCTGCCCATGTGGCCGGGCATGACCGAGGCGCACGTTGCCGCCGTGGCTGATGCCATTCGCGTATTTTAATCAGCGGCCCTTTCCTTCAAAATTCCCGCCGTACGCCCCGTGCGCCTTCAATCAATCTACCCCTTCCATGCCCAAGCTCTCCGTCATCGTTCCCTGCTACTTCAACGAGGATAATATCCCGGTGACGACCCGCGAGCTGGTGGCGAACGAAGCAAATTTTCCGCCCGAAGTCACATTCGAGTACATATTCGTGAACGATGGCTCCGGCGACGACACCCTGGGGGCCCTGCGGCGGGCGCAGGGCCTTTACCCCGGTCGCATCCGCATCGTAGATTTGGCCGGCAACGTAGGCTCCTACAACGCCATTGTGGCCGGCATGGTTTATGCCACCGGCGACTGCCTGTCCGTCATCACCGCCGACCTGCAAGACCCCCCCGAGCTGATGGCGGAGATGTACGGCTACTGGCAGCAGGGCATTAAGCTGGTCATAGGCAACCGCCAGGGCCGGGAAGATACCGGCCTGTCCGTGGCCATGGCCAAGCTGTTTCATTGGCTGATGAAGAATCTGGCCCTGAGTAATATCCCCGACGGCGGCTTCGACTTCGTGTTTTTCGACCGACAGGTAGCCACCGAGGTGCTGAAGCTGCACGAGCGCAACTCCAACGTGTTCTACCTCATGGTGTGGCTGGGCTTTGCTTACGTCAACATTCCTTACACCCGCCGCAAGCGCGAAATCGGCAAGTCGCGCTGGACGCTTTCCAAAAAAATCAAACTGCTGGTCGATTCGCTGTTGGCGTTTTCTTTCGTGCCCATTCGGGCCATTTCCGTGCTGGGCCTGGGGCTAGGTTTAATTGCCCTCATTTACGGCCTCTACGTCATCGCCCTCAAAATTGCCAGCCCCGATGAGCCCGCCGGCTGGACTACGCTCATGGTGGTCATGCTCTTCGTATCCGCCTTCCAGATGATTGCGCTGGGCGTGATTGGCGAGTACGTGTGGCGCGGGCTGGATGCGGCCCGTAAGCGGCCGCTGTACGTGGTGCGCGAAACGTTTGGTTAGCAAAGCACAAGCCATAATTCGGCCCTCAAATCCGTGGCCTGAAATAGCGTGCTGAATATTAGCGTGAGGTCCGGACAGATACTGGCTTTACCTTTGTGAAACTAATTCAGCAAGCTGCCACAGCTGTATGGCTTACTGAAGCTGAAAGCATCTTGTAATAATGCCAGATATGTTAACAACCTGCGTAATTGGAGGAGCCGGCTTCATCGGACGATTTGTAGTAGAAGAATTACTGCGCCGGGGCGACCGCCAAGTGGTAGTGGTAGGCCGGGAAGACGATGCCCTGCACCTGCCCGTTGCCGTCCGTTATGTGCAGCACCCGCCCGATACCACCACCGAGCTGCTGATTCAGACGCTGAGCTCCGTCGATGAAGTAATCGACCTGGCCTACGCCACCGTGCCCCAAACCAGCTTTCAGAACCCCGTTAACGACATTCTGGTGAACCTGCCCGAGGCCGTGCGCCTGTTTGAGCAGGCGGCCAAGCTGCCCTTGCGCAAGTTCGTCTGGATTTCGTCGGGCGGCACCGTGTACGGTCCGGCCCAGACCGTACCACTGGCCGAAGACCATCCCACCAATCCGATTTCGCCCTACGGCATTACCAAGCTGGCCATTGAGAAGTACGCCCACATGTACTTCCACTTCAGCAAGCTGCCCATCGTCTGCGTGCGGCCGGCCAACGCCTTCGGCCCGGGTCAGCGGGTGTATGCCGGCCAGGGGTTCGTGGGCACGGCCATTGCCTCGCTGCTCGATGGCCGTACCATCGACATCTTCGGCGAGGAAGGCACTATCCGCGATTACCTGCACGTGCACGACATGGCCACCGGTATCGTGGCCGCACTGGTCGATGGCCGCCCCGGCGAGGTGTACAACCTTGGCAGCGGCGAAGGCCACAGCAACCGTCATGTGGTCGACATTCTACTGCCTCTGGCCCGCACCCAAGGGCTCATGCCCGAAATCCGAATCCTACCCGAGCGTCCGTTTGACGTGAAAGCCAATGTGCTGGACATAAGCCGGCTCCATGCGCACACTGGCTGGCAGCCGGCTCACTCCTTCAGCCATTCCCTACAACAAACATGGGACTGGTACGTGGCAAATTACGAGCGGGTGCCAGCCAGCAAATAAGTACCAACCATCCTACAATAAACAAGGCGTGCCAAATCCAGGACGCTTCCGCTACTTGCCGCTGTGATGACCACTAAACGCCTGCGAATCGGCTTCGTAACGAGTACCAACCCGCTCGACCGGCGCTCCTGGTCGGGCGTGCACTACTCTATTTTCAAAGCCCTGGAGCGCAATCTGGGTGAGGTAGTAGCCCTGGGACCGGTATCCATGCGCTGGCCCTTCGCCCTCGGCGACCGGCTCAACAGCTGGCTGGTGCGCCCCCTCACGGGCAAGCGCTACCAGTATGGCTGGAGCATTACCGTGGCCCGCTGGTACGGCCGGGTATTCGGTCGCAAAATAGCCAAGCAGCAATTCGACCTGCTGGTGGCTCCCGCTTCCTTCACCGAAATAGCCTATCTGCGCACCGATGTGCCCATTGTCTACATCGAAGATTCCACGCTCACGCAGCTTATCGACTTCTATCCCGGCCTGACTGGTTTGCTCGACATCAGTAAAAGTGAGCTTAACCACCTCGAAAAGCAGGCCCTCACCCGCGCCAGCCTGGTCTGCTACTCCTCGGAGTGGGCGGCGCAGTCGGCGCGGCAGGACTACGGGGCCCCGGCCGATAAGCTGACCGTTATCCCGTTCGGCTCTAACTACCCGTTCCCGCCCACGCACGCCGAAGCCCTGCGCCACCAGCCCGCCGCCGATAGCGGCTGCCGGCTATTGCTGCTCGGTGGCGAGTGGGCCCGAAAAGGCGGGCCCGTGGCCTACGAAACCATGGTGGCGTTGCAGAAATTGGGCACTCCGGCCACGCTCACGGTAATCGGCTGCGCCCCGCCCGACCCCGAAAATTATCCCAACCCCGGTTTCCAGACCATTCCTTTCCTGAACATGGGCGTGCCCGCCGACCAGGCCCGGCTGCACGAGCTGTTTAGCACCGCCGATTTTTTCCTGATGCCCTCGCGGGCCGAGTGCGCTGCCATTGCCTTTTGCGATGCCAATGCCTTTGGCCTGCCGGTGCTTACTACCAACGTGGGGGGCATTAGCAGCTTCGTGCAGCAGGGAGCCAACGGCTACATGCTGCCCCTGAGCGCTACCGGCGAAGACTTTGCCCGCCGCATCCAAGAAATTCTGTCCGACCCCGCTCTCTACCAACACCTGCGGCATAAAAGCCGCGTCCTTTACGAACAGGTGCTGAACTGGGATGTATGGGTTGCCAAGCTAAAGCAGGAGTTAGAGAAGAGAGAGCTGATATCCATAGGGTAAAAAGAAACATTGTTGTCTAGGTATCCAAAGATGTAAGGCAATGATTTTTATCAGCTTTGCTGAAAAAGAATATGAATATGATTAATGTCACCAAAGCATTTTTGCCGCCTCTCACCGAATACACTCATTATTTGGAGGGAATATGGGAGCGTGGCTGGCTAACAAATAATGGTCCACTTGTTCAACAGCTTGAGAAAGAGTTGAAGGAATATCTAGGTGTTCCACACGTTCAATTCCTCTCCAATGGAACAATTGCATTACAAATAGCAATCAAAGCCTTAGGCCTGACGGGTGAAATTGTCACGACGCCGTTTTCCTACGTCGCTACTACTACCGCAATACTGTGGGAAAATTGCGAGCCGATTTTTGTTGACATCGAAAACCAGACATTCTGCATTGATGCTACAAAGATTGAAGCTGCAATTACTCCGCGCACTTCAGCTATCTTGGCAACTCACGTCTACGGATATCCCTGTGACGTTTTAGCCATTGAAGAAATCGCCAAGCGTCATAATATTAAGGTTATCTACGACGGTGCGCATGCCTTTGGCGTCAATGTGCACGGCCGCTCACTGCTTAGTTTCGGTGATTTGGCCACTTGCAGTTTTCACGCTACAAAGCTGTTCCATACCATTGAAGGCGGTGCTATTGTAATTAATGATGACGAGCTGGCACGAAAAGTATGGCTCTATAAATCGTTCGGGCACGTTGGCGATGAATATTTCAGCCTGGGCGTGAACGGCAAGAACTCCGAGTTTCACGCCGCAATGGGCCTGTGCAATTTGCCCCGGGTGCCGGATTTTATTCAGCGCCGACAGCAGATTGCTGCCACGTATAAGCAAGAACTGGTAGGATTAGCAATTCGCTACCCTGAGCCTGATGAATCAAGCTTGGAATACAACTACTCGTATTTCCCTATCGTGTTCGGTACCGAAGAGGAAATGCTCAACGTGAAAGCGCGATTAGCAGATAACGATATCAATACCCGGCGCTATTTCTTTCCTTCGCTTAATAAGCTGCCTTACCACGTGGGCGCCGAGTGTCCGGTATCGGAAGATGTGAGCCTTCGGATACTATGCCTGCCATTTTACCAGGAACTCGAACAGCACGACGTACTTCGGATTTCACACATCATTCAAGAAGCTTGCCGATGAAGTTAGTGATAATGCAGCCATATTTATTTCCATACATTGGCTACTTTCAGTTATTGGCTGCCGCCGACCGGTTTGTGGTGTATGATGATGTACAGTTTATAAAAGGGGGATGGATAAATCGTAACCGCTTATTGGTAAATGGTCAGCCATGGCTGTTTACGGTTCCGTTAGACCAGCCCAGCCCTAATCGGCTGATATGCGACATTGAATTGCAGGCATCCAACCAGTGGAGGAATAAGCTGCTGCAAACTATCGCGCAGAACTATCAGCGTGCACCACATTTTGAGGCGGTAAATGGGTTGATTATTCGAATTTTTTCTGCAGAAGCCCGCACTATCGCCGACTTGGTGCGAGCAAGCCTGACAAACATTGTGGAATACCTTCAACTACCTGTTGAATTGGTGCCATCGTCTGCTGTTTACAACAATACCCATTTGAAAGCACAGGAACGCGTGCTCGATATCTGTCGCCTGGAGCGTGCCGATGTATATATTAATGCTCCTGGTGGGCGTGCGCTGTACAACGCCGAAGCGTTCGAGCGTAATGGAGTGGCGCTGAAATTTATCGAAGCCCACATTGCACCGTACAAGCAGTCGAAAAAAAACGACGCATTTGTACCAGGCTTGTCCATGGTTGATGTACTGATGAATAACTCCGTTCCTGAAGTTCAGATGCTACTAAATCAGTATTCGCTTAGCTAGATGCACAAAGCAATTGGAGGTTTCTTTGAACTGGAGTTGCCCACAGGCCCGCACCAACTTCACCCAAATGCCGCAGAGTCATTGAGCAGTGGCCGCGCCTGCTTGGTAAGACTGTGCCAGGAACTGCGCCCGGCCTTGGTATACTTGCCTTTTTACATCTGCGATTCGGTGCTGGCAGCCTTTTGGAGCACAGCTACCCCTTACCGCTTTTACGGGCTTACTGAAGCATTGGAATTGCGCAAACTCCCGGTGCTGGAAGCGGATGAGTATTTGCTTTATGTCAATTATTTTGGCTTAAAAGACAAATACGCCGCTGACTTGCAGCTTCAATATGGCAAACAGTTGCTGCTCGACCTAACTCAGGCTTTTTACTGCCAGCCTTCTGCCGGGCAATACGCATTTAACTCGGCACGCAAGTTTTTTGGAGTTCCGGATGGTGCTTACCTCTATAAACCCAATAATAACAGCGAAGATGAGTCTCTTCTGCCCAATAAAGACATCAGCATCGACCATCTTATTTTGCGTCATCTGGGCCGGCAGAGCGAGGCATATGCAGCTTTTAGCAAATACGAGGAGCGGATAACATGTGACCTCACTTCCATGTCTGCCGTGACACAAAGTTGGCTCTCATGGATTGACTATGCGGCAGTAGCAGCACAGCGCCGCGCCAATTATAATTTATACGGTAAATTGTTGATTGAGTATAATATAGCAGAAATGCCCCTGCAATCAAATGAGGTGCCATTTTGTTATCCGTTCCGGTGTGCGGGCATCAATCGTAAGCTTTTATTTGAGCAGAGTATCTTTGTGCCATGCCTATGGCATGAAGTTAACTCAAGGCCGGGCCATGAAGGTTACACCTTCGAAAAGCAATTAGTTGATGAATTATTGCCGCTTCCCATTGACCACCGCTATGGACCGGCTGAAATTGAATTCGTGGCTCAGCAAGTAATTTCGGCATTTCATCATCGAAATAATCTAATTTAAGAAGAGCGAATCAGAATGATGTCTGTCACAGACTGATTCTGCTTACAACTGCTCCTTTCACAAAACAGAAATGATTTAATAATTATTTGATTTGGTAATATGACTAATATTCATCTGCGGGAATTAACTCGAGACGACTTGCCAAAGCTTAACGAGTGGCGCAACGACCCTGAAATTATACAATTTTTAGGTGCTAATTTTCATTTTATCGGACCTGCTGTTGATGCTCAGTGGTTTGATGCATATCTGGTTAATAGAAGCACTGCTGTTCGGCTAGCTATTGTGGTGTCAGAGCTAAACCTTTTTGTTGGACTTATCAACTTAACAGCAATTCACGCGATTAATCGGTCGGCCGAGTTCTCAATTATGCTTGGCAATAAAGATTTTTGGTCTAAAGGTGTTGGCCAAAAAGCCACGAACCTGATGTTGCGCCACGGATTTAATGACCTTAATTTACATCGTATTCACTTAACAGTTTTATCAGCCAATATCAGGGCAATTAAATTGTACAAGAATTTGGGTTTTCGGGAGGAGGGAACCCAGATTGATGCGATTTTTAAGGAAGGTGCATTTTGTAATTTAATAAATATGGCACTCCTTAAAAATGAATTCAATGTCAATCGCTAATTATCCGGCTACTGACCGGCCCAAAGTAAGTGTGTTTATGATGGCGTATAATCATGCGCCGTATATCCGACAAGCATTAGACAGCGTGTTGGCTCAGCAAACGAATTTCTCTGTGGAAATAGTTATTGGCGAAGATTGTTCGACCGATGATACTCGCAGTATCATCATTGAGTATGTTGAACAGTATCCTGGCCACATTCGCGCATTGCTTCATGATGTAAATATGGGCGCTAGCCGTAATCAAGTGCTTGTTTTAGAAAACTGTACGGGTGAATATATTGCTTTGCTTGAGGGCGATGATTATTGGATTGACCCGCACAAATTGCAGAAGCAAATCGATTTTCTTGATAATCATCTCGATTATGCTATTAGTGCCCACAATGTGGTAATTGTGGGAGGAGAGGGAGATTTGACGGCTGCTAAAAAGTTGTACTACACGGAGCCCCCGTTTGATACTTACACAATGGTGGAGCTGGCAAAAGGTAATGTTCTACCTACCGCAGCTTGTGTTTGCCGCAACAACTTTACGGCTGGCCCCACACCCACGGGATTTCCCGAATGGCTCAAACAAGCGAAAATCGGTGATTTTTGTTTACATATGCTGGCAGCGCGCTTCGGGAAAATTAAATATTTTCCCGAAGTGATGGGTGCTTATCGTGTGCATCAGGGCGGCGTATGGAGTGTGCAAAATGAAGTAATGCGCAATGCTGCTCTTTTCGACACAATTCAGCTATTGAAACAGGAATTTAGCGGTAAAGCCCGGCAGAGCCTTAATGAATACCAGTTGCACAGTTTGTCGGAGATTTCCGACCAAGGCCGCTTGGTGCAAGGATTCAGTTTGGCCGATATACTAATGCCTCGCCAGGACGCAGTTTTAGCACTGATAAAAGAAGAATACATTCCCTTCATGCAGGACCATTTTACAAAGCAACAAGTGGCTAGTTCTGCTGAGTATCGCTATGGCGAGCATTTGTTGCGGCCACTACGCTGGTTACTTAACAAGGCTCGTCGTTAGGCGGAAACCACCACTAGTGGGTGAAAAACTTTAATATGTCGGGTAGTAATTATTAATAATTCCTGTTTTACAGTAGTTTACAAATAATTAGGGCTTCCGCATCAAAAGCCATATATTTCACATGCCTTTGACATACAGAAACTTTGGGTTGAAGCGTGTTTTGGGCCCTGTGTTTTCAGCCTGGAAGGGGGGTAGTTTTGGGGATGAATTTTTTTGCTTCGTTTGACCATTTGACGGACCCGCGTGTCCAAGGCCGGTGCCGTCACCAGTTTGTTGATATTTTGGCCCTCTTGCTGTGCGGTACCTTAGCCGGGTGCGACGATTTGCCGGAGATTTGCGATTACGGCGTGGCCCGGCTGGCCTTTTTACGCGCGGAGTTGGGGCTCAGCTTCGCCAACGGCATTCCCTCGACCGATACGCTGGAGCGGATGATGCAAGCGCTCAGACCCAGCGAGTTGGAGACCGTGTTGCGCACCTGTGCCGGCGCACTGGCTGGCCGCCAGCTCTGCGTGGACGGCAAGGAACATCGCGCCACCACGCCGGCCGGCCGGCGCCACGCACTCATCCGCACGGTCAGCGCGTGGGTGGCCGACGCGGGCCTGAGCTTTGGGCAGGTGCAAATCGGGGGAAAAACGAACGAAAAAACAGCCATTCCCGCCTTACTTGGGGTGCAACCCAAATTGTCGCTATTCCTGCCTGAGTGGGTTGCAGGGTTCAATGCGTTGTCGTACCAAGTGCCACCGATTACTCATCGCGCAAACGCGCATGGTCAAGACCCGCTGTGCGCCGTTGTTGCTCCAGCGTTGCCCCGCCCGCTTTAAGCGCCGTTGCATCACCGTGCGGTGAGCGGACTCGATGGCCCCCGAGCCAATCAACAACCCGCGTTCGCGGTACGATTTATAATCCATCCGGTCGCGGTTTGATTGCAGGTACGCACCGATGGAATGGCGCAAGGCAGGGGCTATTTTCAACTGCTGGAGGTTTGTCAATACTTCATCTAACTTACTGTCTAATAGTAATTTGCGTTGTATATCAAACCAGTCGGCAGCCGCTTGTCCGGTCCCAAGACCCGCCTTTCCGGCTTGGCCAATGTGTTCCATGGCGTGGTAGAGGTCCAAAATCAGCGTTGCCTGCGGACACGTTTTTTCCATCAGCTGACGCAGCCACAGCGCCCCGTCGCTGATAAAAACCAGGTCGCGCCCCCGGCCGTTGTAGGGGGCGAGTTGCGTCGCTAATTTGACCCCAAACGCCGCCGCATTCCCTAGATGGCCCACAAAAACGGATGAGGCAATGTGCCCGCCCCGCTCCTCTACGGCGCTCGTTTGCAGGGCTGTAGCCGCAAAAATACGGCCCAGTTTCACTTCTTTGTAGCCTTTGTCAGTCAGCAGCATGGCCCCGTCCGCCTGCGCGTAGACGACCCCCACGGCGGCGGCATCGGCGGCGGCATCGGCGGCGGCATCGGCGGCGGCATCGGCGGCGGTATCGGCGGCGGTATCGGCGGCGGTATCGGCGGCGGTATCGGCGGCGGTATCGGCGGCGGCCAGGTTTATATCGTCGGCGATGGCCCCGCCGTAAAAGTGCGTCAGGCGGTCAATTTGGCTGGCCCCCACGGATAGGCCCAGCAACATTTCGACCAACGCGGCGGCCTGTTGATAGACCTCGAATTGCCCCAAAAAAACCAGTTTCTCCTGTAGGTAGGGGCTGATACCAAACCCGTTCGGATGATGGCTAAATGCCTGATTGTTCGCTATGTGAATCTGACCAAAGCGGGTCGTCATCTTTTTTTTTACGGCGGTCAGCCGGCACAACGCCGACGTTGCGCTCCAACACTTGACGGCCCAAATCCATCCAGATGGCTTCAAAGGATTTCTCGTAACCGTAAAACGTCGGCTGGGTCGCAAGCGCCTGCAAATCGTCGTATTTTTGCTCGGCCAATGCCAGATATTCAGCCTTGCTCATGGCGGTGGTAGGTGCTGTTGTCATGACACAAGTTAATCCGAATTTAGCGACAATTTGGGTTGCACCCCTTACTTGAGGCCTTGGATGTGGCGGGCAGCATCGTGACCATTGATGCTATCGCCTGCCAGCCCAGCATCGTGGAACGGGTCGTGGCAGCCGGGGCCAACTACGTTATTGCCTTGAAAAAGAACGCCAAAACCTTGTTTGAGCAAGCGCATGACCATCTTTTGGCCCGCCGCGACCACCTGCCTCAGCACCGCAGCCGCAACCTGGGCCACGGCCGGGGCGAGGAGCGCACGGTCACCATTTGCCAGGACTTGAACTGGCTGGAGGCCACGGCGGATTGGCAGGCGCTGCACACGTTGGTGCTGGTCGAAACCGAACGCCACACCAGCACTGGCACTACCCACAGCCAACGCTTCTATATCAGCTCGTTAACCGACCCAGACCCCGCCGTTTACGCCCGGCTCATCCGCGGGCACTGGGCGATTGAAAATAACCTGCATTGGCAACTCGACCTAACTTTCCGAGAAGACCAGTGCCGCTTACGAAAGGGAAACGCCGCCCTTAATGCCAATATTTTACGCAAAACAGCGCTTTATCTGCTGGGGCAGGACCCCACTAAAATCAGTTACAAGCGGAAGCGCAAACGCGCAGCATATGATAACCAGTACTTACACAAGCTGTTGCAGAATATATGACTTTTGATGCGGAAGCCCTAACAAATAATGAAGCCAGACAGTTTTATGTTTTCATAACACTAGAGCGTAATAACTTAGCAGGCAGTGGTGATTTACTTTGACAAGTATTAGACACGCAATACGAGGTATTGAATACCTTCCAATGTCGTAGTCAGGCGTTGTTAATTCCGGGCCAATCGTCGGAAACGGGTAGCCTAGGCAAAGGAGCGTCCCACAACTCAGCGTCTTAGCAGCAACACAAAGCTTGTTTGTAGGTAGTTTCACCACGTGCAGGGGGCAACCTGCGCTGGTTGCTACACCGTGTGACCTTAATGTACAAATGCCTAAGCGTGTCGACGGCCAAGGCACTTACTGCCTTTGGGCCGTTTGGGGCTACCATACCCGGCTCAGTACCTGCTTTCGGGTGTGCTTTGTAGCATTAGGCTGTTGCGCAGGGTGGCCGAGGGCCCGGGCAGCCATCCTGCGCAACAACTGGCGCAAATCATTTACCATCGTTTCAAAATAGCGGGCCTCAAGCCATCGTTACAACTGCTCGTAAACGGCCAGCCAAGCTAGAAAATCACCCGGCAGGTGGCGCCAAGATACCCCGGTGCGTCCATGTAGCGCACGGTATTGAACAAGCTCCGCAGCGGATATTCCTGTTGCGAGACCTTTTTGCTCATTCTAACCCATCTCAATTAAAGGCTTTGCCAACGCCCACTAAGCTCGTTTGATTGCAGCGTTGTGCTGCATAGCCGTGCAGTAAAAGTCGATATGGGCGGCTACGCAGTTCGTCATCGAAAACTGCTCGAAGGCTTCATTGGCTAGTGCGGCCTGCTCGCGTAGCAGCGTAGGATTGTCGAAATAGCGGGCCATAAAGCCGGTCAGAATGGCCGGGTCAATCTTGTAGTTCTCGTCGATAAATCCTTCGGCGTCTTTGGGCAGGTTGATGACGAAGCCGGCTGCGCCATCGGGCGTTGTAATCATATTAGCGCACTCGGCAATGTCCGTCACAATAAGGGGTTTTCCCTGGCTCAGGAACTCCACAATCACGGTCGGGATGCTTTCGCCGAATGTTGAGGGCAGTAGACCCACGTCCGAAATATTAATCCATTCGTTGCCCTGAATCTGGAAGCCTACGAAATGGATGTTGGCCTGCTGGTACTCTTGCTTGAGCTGTTGCACGTAGGCATTGTCGCCAATAAGAATCAGGTGGCTGTCGGGGCGGTTAAGGCGCTTGAATGCTTCGATGACCAGCGGCCAGCCCTTGGCGGGCACACCCCGGGCCATAAACGTGAACACCAGGTCAGAAGGCTGAACGCCCAGCTGTGCCCGGGTAATGTTATTCGACGCGGGCTGCGGCTGAAATCCGTTGTAGATGCGCCGAGTCGGAATTTGCCGGGCAACGGCCTGATTGATGACCGGCTCCTTCAAAAAGTATATGTTGCGGTCGGTGCCATACACAATGCCGTCGAGGGTCGACAGGCATTTGTTCAGCTTAGTGATATAGTCTTTAATAATATAGCCGTAGTTGTTAAGGTAGTTGTGCAAAAAGCCTTCGTGCGTACCGTGCATGCTGGCCACCCGCGTAAAGTTGGTATCTGCATCTTTCGCCAGCGACAGGATGTAGTCGCTGACGAACATGTGCGCGTGCGTTACTTCTATCTGGTTGGCTTTGATAAACTGCTTCAGGTGCCGTACCACGATGGCTTCGCGAACATTGAAGTCGATGTGTAAGCGGCGGCACACCGAAGTGGCCTTTTCAATAAGCCAATCGGCTTTGCTTTCGAAGGTTACGAGGGGCACATCCGGCGCATTATGGGCAAGCATCTGCCGGTCGATATGCTGGCGGTTATGAATGGTGTATAACCATACCTTGTGGCCAGCCTTGTGCAATGCCTGGGCCAGCCGCGCCGAAAAAATCTCGGCTCCTCCTATCGAAAAAGTGTCATTTACGACTAAAATATTCATAAAGTATTGCGCAGAACGGAGATTGTCAGAGAGTGAATTGACAGATAAAAAGCAAAGGTACTTCGCAGATGAGCCGCTATAAAAGCCATGGTACCGAGGAATTCACCTGATAGCAGGCTGGTACGACCCGCGCCGAATCAAAGGTAGGGGGCTCTGCAAAGGCCGGACAGGGGTTTGCCAGCTACCTACGTAACTGATGTTACGCAGTCGTTTTCCGGTCTAAATACGTTTTTCGATGGCTTGCACGCTGGATTTGTACACGGATTATCTCATCAGCTCGACGGGCCAAACGTCGGCCACGGGCCTCTCGCGCCTCTTCGACGGACAGCTTAGTCACGACCAGGTGACGCGCTGGTTGAGTAGCGTGTACCTGGATTCGCGCCAGGTCTGGGGCCACGCCAAACCGCTGATTCGGCAGACCGAGCGGGCACTCGAAGCGGACGATTTTGCGGTCCTTATCGTCGATGATTCGATTCTGGAAAAGGCCCACACCGACCCCAATGCCCTGCTCTGTACGCACTACGACCACAGCCTGGGGCGCTACGTGAAGGGCCTCAATTTCGTAAGCCTGCTCTATGTGGCCGGCGCGCTCTCCGTGCCGATTGCCGTGGATCTGGTGGAAAAAACACAGGCTGTAACGGACCCTAAAACCCGGAAAGTGCGCCAGAAAAGCCCGCTGACGAAGAATGAAATGCTCCGCGCTATGTTGCGCGTCGCGCAGCAACAAGTGGCCTACCGCTACCTGCTGGCCGACAGCTGGTACGCCTCGGCCGAGAACATGAACCAGGTGCGTGAACTGGGTCATGACTTTATTTTTGCCCTGCCCACCTCGCGCACCGCCGCCCGGAGCGAAGTGGCACGCGGCAACGGCGAGTTTCAGGCCCTTGATACGCTGGTTTTCCCCGAGGGGCAGCCCCTGCGCGTCTGGCTGCGGGGTGTCGCGGAGGCGGTGCTCGTGGTCCGGCAAGTCTTTACCAACAAGGACGGCTCGCAGGGGGTATTATATCTGGTGAGCAGCGATACAAGTTTGACCTGGGAACAAGTGACGATAATCTATCAGAAAAGGTGGAAAATTGAGGAGTACCACAAATCGCTCAAGCAAAACACGTCGATGGGCAAGTCGCCCACGAAAACCGTCGAAACGCAGGCCAATCATTTCTTCTCTTCTATCCTGGCTTACATTAAGTTAGAGAAGATAACCCGGCAATTAGGCATCGGCCATTTTCGCCTCAAAGCCATGCACTACATGTTGACCAAAATGGCTGCGTAACATCAGCTACGTAATACTACCGGGTAGCGGATAATCCGCTGCTGGCGGCGGCCGGTCAGTAATGGTGCATGGTCCGTACCTTTGAGGGCCGGGCCCGTAAGCGAAATGTAAACGATGGGTCGACTAATTAGCCCAATGCCACTGGCGTTGTATTAAGCGTATGAAAAATGGAATTATAAGCTATTCGCTGGGTAGTATTATTTATTATCTGGACCCGGCCGAGAAGCGCAAATCGGTGGTGATGTTTCTGTTGCTGCTTTTCACGTCGGTGCTCGACGTAGTAGGTCTGGCTTCGCTGGTACCCGTGATGATGGTAGCTGCCGAGCCGGGTGGAGTACAGAAAAGCCGGCTGTTCGCGCCCGTTTTCCGGGCACTGAACTTCGAGTCGGAGCGTAGTTTTCTCATGGCGCTCATTGGGCTGGTATTTCTGTTTTTTCTGTTCAAAAACCTGTTTTCGACCTGGGTGAACTACATGCAGACCCGCTTCACTACCAACCTGGGGTTGAAGATAGTGAACAGCCAAATCGATAAATACCTGCATTTTCCGTTCTGGGATTTTAACCACTTGGGCTCGGCCAACCTGATAAATAGCGCCCTCGAAGTGCCGCGCTATTACGTGAACATGGTCGTGCGGCCACTGTTCATTCTGTTTTCGGAGGTAGCCATTGTTGTGGTTATCGTCCTGAGTATTCTGCTCTACAAGCCGGTGTTGCTGGGGCTGTTGGCGTTTGTGCTGGTGCCTACTACGCTGCTTACCTACCGGGCACTACGGTCCCGCTCTCAGGCCATCGGCAACCGGGTGAACGAGTTGCGGCCGGTTTCTTACGGCGTCATTGGCGACATGTTCATCGGGTTTGTGGAGCTGAAACTAGCCCATAAGCAATACCGCTTTCGCGACCGCCTGCTCGATAACCAGCGTGAGATTCAGGCTCTCGACTCCGAGTCGTATCTCTATTCCCTGCTGCCGCTGAAGGTGATTGAGATGGTGGCTATTCTGGGCGTGCTTACGATTTTTCTCTACGCCATTCTCTTCCCGAGCAATTCCAACAACCTCATTGCCCTAGTGGGTCTATTTGCTGCGGCAGCTTACCGACTCATGCCTTCGGTGAACCGCATGCTCACGGCCATGATGCAAATCAAGCAGTCCCAGTCCAGCATAGAAAACCTGGAGGCCTACCGCGAGCCCCGCTACAACGAAAAGCCTCATTCACAGCAACTACCCCTCACCTTCAAGCAGAGTCTGGCGTTTGATGACGTAACGTTTAGCTTTCCGGGGGCTGAGAAACCTACTCTTAATGGCATTAGCCTGAATATCCGGCAGGGCGAAAAAATCGGCTTCATCGGCAGTTCAGGCTCGGGCAAAACCACGCTTATGAACGTGCTGCTGCGCTTCTATACCGAGCAGCAGGGCCATATTCTGGTCGATGGCCAGCCCCTGACGGCTCAACATCTACATGCCTGGCACAGTATTTTGGGCTATGTGAAACAGGATACCTTTCTGATGGAAGCCTCCATCCAAGACAATATTACTCTTGGCGATGCGCAGGTTGACGAGGCCAGGCTAGCTTATGCCATCGAGCAGGCTTCGCTACGCAAGTTTGTGGTGGGGCTACCGGAGGGGGTGCACACGCACATTGGCGAGCGCGGCTCGAAGCTCTCAGGCGGCCAGCGCCAGCGTATCGGCATTGCCCGAGCCCTTTACAAGCAAACCCGAGTGCTGGTGCTTGATGAGGCTACCAGTGCCCTCGATAATGAAACCGAGCGCGAGGTGAACGAAGCGATAAATAAACTGTCGCAAACGGATATCACCATCCTCATCATCGCGCACCGCATTACCACTCTGCGCGAATGCAATCGGATTTACGAGCTTAGCGATGGTAATATAATTGCAGAGCACCAGTATGAAAACCTGATGCAGAGCATTATTGCTTAAGGCATAACACTGCCGGGTGTATATGCCTGATTACCATGGTCCGGGTTAAGTCTGCTGGGTGGTGTTGGCTGGTTGAGGAAGGCAAATGTACTAGTGTTAGCAAGCTGTCAAAGCAGCCTGATTTCAGCACGCTCTTTCGCTCTTATTCATTATTACCCGTGCCTGCCCAGATAACGTTTGCCCCACCTTATATTAATAACTAATGACTATCGTGCCGATAACCGGTGAACCAACAGCGCTGCCCCCGCCGGTAGCCGTGCCAGTTTCAGCGGCAGGACAAGGTGCTGGGGCGAGGAAGAGCTATCTGGTGGGGTTGGATGCGCTACGGGCCGTAGCAGCAATCAGTGTCTGCCTGTTTCACTTCACGGGGGGCATGATGCCTAAGCTGATTGTGCCCGCCATGCAATCGGTATTTTCATCCGGGTACCTGGGCGTCGATATCTTCTTCGTGATATCAGGCTTCATTATTCCTTATAGTCTGGTAGGGAAAAACCATCAGATTGTTGGTTTTTTTTCTTACATCAAGAAACGCATCCTGCGCATTAATCCGCCTGCTTATGCGTCTATTGTGCTGGTGTTGGGCCAGTGGTTTCTGATTGATAAGATAATCCAACACAATAACCATTATACCGGTAGTTTGAGTTGGGGGCAATTGATTAATAATTTGCTGTTCACTATTCCATTTACCAATTATAAATGGATTAGCGGCATTTTTTGGACGCTGGCCATCGAATTCCAGTTTTATCTGTTCGTTGGCATCCTGTTCAGCTTATTGTTTGAGCGGTCGGTGGCCTGGTTTATTGGGTTGTATGTGCTGGTGGCAGCGGCATCATTTTTGCCACATACCGAGTTAATAGGTTTCCTGAACTATAGCTCATTGTTTGCGCTGGGAGGCGTGGCGCTGCTGTGGCAGCAACAGCGCATTCCGTTATGGGCTTACATTGCCGGCCTCTTGGTTTTCGGGGGGCTCACGCTCTGGCAGTTGGAGCTTACAGCCGCACTGGTGGGCATTGGCACGGCCGTAGCCATCAATGCGATTAAAACGCGTATTCCCGGGCTTTCGTTTCTGGGAAGAATATCTTATTCACTCTACTTGGTGCATGCACTTATTGGTACGACGGCCGAATTTGTCTTGATTAAGCTATTGCCTCCCACTACCGATGCCCGTAAAATGCTGCTGACGGGCGTTTGCTTTGTGCTGGCTATTGTAGGGTCATATGTCTTTTACCGGGTAATAGAGCAGCCATTTATGCGCATGGCCGCGCAAAATGGGCGTTAGTATGTCCTCACAGGTGCCCGTTTTGCCGCCTGCTTCCGTGTTAATTCCTCCATCGCAACTACCTGCGCTTTCCCTTCTCTGAATTACTTTAAGCGAATGAAAATTTTTGTTGTAAGCCTATCGAGGATAGAAGCGAGAACCAAATACATAAAAGCGCACCTAGACGCCCTGAAAGTAGATTACGAGCTAATTGATGCGGTCGATTACATCAACCTGACCCCGGCCGACTTCGATGTAATGTCTGACCAGGAGGCCGTTCGGCAAAACCCTTTCCTCACGAAAGGCGTCATCGCGTGCTCACTGTCTCACGTGAAAATCTACAAGCATATTGTGGCCAACAACGTGGGGGTGAGCCTGGTAATCGAGGACGACGCCGCGCTACCCAAGAACATCAAGAAAATCCTGGATATCGTGGAGCGCGAGATTAAGGACGACGAGATTATCTCGCTCTCCTACTTCAACCACCACCAGGCTAAGGATACCACCGACATGAGCAAGTACGAGCGTAAGCCGGTGGGCGAGGGCTGCGAACTGGTATATCCCGTTGATTTGCAGGAAATTGCTTCGTCGATGGCCTACGTCATCACCAAAAAGGTGGCTGAGCGGATGATTGATGTGCTGATGCCCATCTGGGTGCAGACGGACTACTGGGGCAACTACTACGAAAAGCACGGCTTCGGCTCTTTCCGCTGCCTGTACCCGGTGCAGGTGCTGGCCGCGCCCATTCGCTCTTCCATTGAGTACGACTCGGCCAAGACGCTGACCAGCCGGGTGGCCTCGCTGGTGCGGAAGTACAAAGTGCCGGTGCTGATGTCCTACCTGGAAAAGCGGGCCAGCAAGATTCAGGGCGAGAAATACCACTTCCAGTTCGTCGACCGGCCGCCCTTCAACAAAGCGCAATAGGTTGAATGGAGGGCTGTCCCTTGCTGTCATCTGAACTGCCATCTATGAAAATACTGCTTGCGATTGAAGATTTGCGTACCGGGGGAGCCCAGGTATTCGGCATGCGGCTGGCGCAGGCGCTGCACCAGCGCGGGCACCAGGTGTGGCTCTACAGCCATTACCCGAGCTATACCAACCACGAGTTGGTGAAGCAGGTGGCACCGGATGTGCCGGTGCTGGGCTTCGACGCTGGCGTGCCGGGCCTGGAGTGGCTTAGCCGTAAGGCGCAGGGCGTACTTCGCCGGTTTGGGAGGCCGTTTCCATTGCGCGAGCAGCTTGTGGAGCGCCATCTGCGCCAGACAATAGAGCAGTTGGGCGTGCAGCTGATTAACTCCCACATGATTAAGTCGGACTACGTAGCCGCCGCCGCCGGTGCGGCCGCCCGGCCCGAAGTACCGCTCGTGATTACGATGCATGGCTGCTACGAGGACTTTCTACACAAGACTACGGAGCCGGAAGTCACCATGAAATCGCGGGAGGCGCTGCGGCAGGCGGCCGCCGTAGTGTACCTGACGCAGAAGAACTTGGAGATTTTCTCGGTGCCCGGCGTGCGGTCGTTCGACGATATTCCGCACGCGCAGATTTACAACGGGTTCGATGGCCACTTTTCCGCGCCAGATAAGCTGCCCACGCGGAGCCAGTTGGGTATTGGCGAGCAGGATATTGTGTTTGGTATGGTTGCCCGCGGCATTGCCGAGAAAGGCTGGGCTTATGCCCTGCGCTCGTTTGAGGAAATAAGCGTGGCGCACCCCATCGCACACTTAGTGCTGGTGGGCAGCAGCGACTATCTCACCGACCTGAAAGCGGCCAATACCAACCCGCATATCCATTTTATAGGCTTTGCCTCTAACCCCATTGACTGGGTCCGGTTCTTTGATGTGGGCCTGTTGCCGAGCTACTTCGCCTCCGAAAGCCTCCCCAATTCCATTGCCGAATACCTGTTTTGCGGGGCTCCGGTGATTGCCACCCGTATCGGCGAAATACCGCAGATGCTGGATGTGCCCGGGCAGGGTCTGGCCGGTGTGCTACTTGAGCAGAACGGGCGCGGCCTCACGAATCCCGAAGCCCTAACGGCCGCGTTGCGTACTTACCTCACCGACCCTGCGCTACTGTCCACCCACAAGGCCCGTGCGGCCCTCTGTTTCGATAAATTCCGGATGGAGCGCTGTGTAGCTGCTTACGAAGCCATTTTTACGGAGGCGCTATAAGCCCGCCTGCGTCTTGACATTGAAGGTATTATGACTGATTTTGATTCCCGACCCCGCCTGCTAATTGTTATTCCGAACCGGGGTATGGGCGGGGCCCAGCGTGCGTTCCATGACCACAGCGTGGAGCTGGGCAAATACTACCAGGTAACGGAAGTTATTTTCAACGAAGACGAGGCTGATATGTACCCCAGCGGTAATCCCGTGCGCAGCCTCGGGGTGCCGGGGGGAGGCAGCCCAATAGCTAAAATCCAGAACTTTTGGTTGCGGGTAAAGCGGCTGCGTGAGCTAAAAGTAGAATTAAAATGCGATATAGCGGTAAGCCACCTCGAAGGCGCTGACTATGTCAACTTACTTAGTAAAGGGCGTGAAAAAGCCGTTGTCTTGATTCAGGGTTCCAAGGTGCACGACCGCAACATTAGTGGAACGGTGGGTTGGCTGCGCAAAACGATACTGATGCCTTGGTTATACCAGCGAGCCGATAAAATGGTGACTGTGAGCCGAGACATTATTCCTGAAATGACTGATAAGTTCGGTGTGCCGCGCCACAAACTATCGGCCATCAATAATTCATTTGAGGTCGAGAGTGTAAGAGCTCGAAGTATGGAACCATTGGATGACGCCATAGTTGCCGTATATGCAACTGGGCCTATATTAGTCACATCAGGGCGTTTAGCTATCCAAAAAAATCAGGCGCCTTTGCTGGATATTTTTGCGGGTCTCTTGAAACGACAGTCTGCTAAACTAGTGTTCATCGGCGACGGTGAACTGCGGACGTCCTTGGTCATGCATGCCTTCGGTTTGGGCTTGCGCGTTTATCAGAGTTGGAATGAGGAAGAGCAGTTGACTCCGGACTACGATGTGTACTTCGTTGGACTACAGGATAATCCTTTCAAATACATTCAGCCGGCTCAGCTTTTCGTGTTCCCATCGGGCTGGGAGGGCTTTCCCTTGGCTTTAGGTGAAGCCATGACCTGTGGCGTTGCTTGTGTAACAACCGACTGTCCTACTGGGCCACGGGAGATGCTGGCCCCTGATTCCAATGCCCCTACAGTGCCCTTGCGTAAGGCCGAGTGGACCAAATTCGGTGTACTGATGCCTATGCTCACCGAACCGGAAAGCTTGTCTGCAGATATTGCCTGCTGGGTAAATACCCTCGACCAACTGCTAAGTGACGCTAATGCACGCCAGCGGTTGGGCCAAGCTGCCCAGTTGCGTGCAAATGACTTCACGCATCAGCGTATTTTCGCGCAATGGAAGGAACTTCTGGACGAGCTATTAAGTACTGAATCCCGGTAAATCATATAATCACCGGCGGCTTGGATTGCTTTCATCAACGAGTAAACCAGGGTTAGAAAGCAGTTTTGCTGACTCAGGAAAGTAGAAAAGCCCACCCCAGTGATTGAGGGGGTGGGCTTTTCTGACGAATTGTTCAACCGAGATTTACTTTTTCACGCGTTCTACAGCTGCTTTCAAACCTGACTTTAGGTTTTTGAGTAAGCCACCAGTGCCTTCTGTGTTGACATAGACCGTGTTGTGTTCGCCTGCAATTTCGTGAGCCGGACGCTCAGTAGTATAGTAATACACGGCCATTGATTTGCGCGTGAGACCGCCGGGTGCTGCCAATGGCTTAGGGTGGCCGTGGTAAGATACTTCGTTGGTTTCGAAAATAACACAACGGTTAAAGAGCGGTGCAATATTTTCTAATTGCTTTTTCGTCTTCATATCCCAGAGTTCCAGGTAGCCGTTGTAGTCCTTCTGCCAGTCTTTGTTCATGTACACGATGGCATTCATTCGGCGATGATGGCGCGTGGTCTGGTGATAGTTAAAGTCGACGTGAACGTCAAGGAATGCTCCGGTTACTGACTGGTGGAGGCCTCCACCAAATAATTCGTCGTCACCTATCAGGTTGGGAATACCAGTGACGCCTTCCACAAAGTGCAGAAACTTCTCGCTATTGAGTTCGTCGAAAGCCTTTTGCAAAAGCGGGTGCTCCGCCCCGAATTTGGTGAGTGCAAACTTGTTTTTTTGGTTGATATAGGTAGTGCCATCCCAGTTGCCTGTCGTCACGTCGGGGTAAGCAGCTAACAATTGTTCGGCTGCCTCAGGGGTCAAAAAATTATCATAAACTAAGTAGTGAAATGGCTTTTTGGCATCGTTCCACTGAGCCTTTAGCTCGTCTTGATGCTGCTGTAAACGGTCGTAGTTTATCAGGTTATTGCTCATTGCAGTAAGTGAAGGGGTTGGAATAATGGTAGCAGCTTGCAAAGCTACGTGATGTATGGCTTTAACGCAGGAGTCTATGAGCACGTTGGCAACGCACATGCTGACGATTGAAAAGAAGCGCAGCGCTATGCATGAATGCGCTCACAGTTGATAAGTGCCTGAGCGCAGCGAAGGGTACTCGTCGTTGGAGCACCGTGCTTGTCATCCTGCTACTTTCCAGGATGCTGTGACGACCTTTGTGATTCTAATTTATGGTTCAGTCCTGAGCTGGCCGCGTTTACCATCTCTGTTTTATGTCTATTGCACGCACTTCCGTTGTGCCACTTGCGTCACGGCCTATAATTTTGTTGGTTGATAATGCACGTGCAGTTACCGGTGGGTTTAATGCTTTGCGCCATGCCACCAGCCCGCTGCGCGACCGGTTCGACTTTGCTTACGTGCTACCCACTGGCAGCACGGCTCGAGCTGTTCTTGAGACCGATGGATACCGCGTGCACGAATTGCCTTTCGTGGAAATCAGCCGCCGGCCGGGCGACCTACTACGTTACCTCCCTATGCTGCTCCTGAACGGATGGCGGCTACACCAATTGGCCCGGCGAGAGCAGGCTCAAGTGCTGCACCTGAACGATTTCTACAACCTGACCGGCTACGTGGCCCGCTGGCTGAGCCTGGGCCGGCTGCCGGTGCTCACGCACGTGCGCTTTCTACCGCAGGTGTTGCCGCAGGTATTTGCCCGGCCGTGGCGCTGGCTGGCCGAGCACGCCGCCCAGCAGGTGTTGTGCGTATCGAATGCTGTGCGCGTCTACTTCGCGCCTGGCAATGCCGGGGTTCGCACCGTGTACGACCCGCTGCCGGCGCGTGGCGAGGAACTGCCTGCTTACGCCGTAACTTCCGCCACCAACCGGCCCGTGCGGCTGCTGTATCTCAGCAACTACATTCGGGGCAAGGGTCAGAATTTCGCGCTGGAGGCCTTTCAACTGGCCAACGCCCGCAACCCCAACCTGCACCTGCACTTTGTGGGCGGCGACATGGGCATGGTGAAAAACCAGGAATTCCGGCAGGAGCTGGAAGCTGCCGCCCAAGCCGCCGGACTGACCAAGGCCGTACATTTCGACGGGTTCGCGGCTAATACTGAAGAGGCCATGAAAGCACACGACATCGTGCTGAATTTCTCCGAGGCCGAGTCCTTTTCTCTCACCTGCCTCGATGCGCTGTACTACGGCGTGCCCCTGATTGCCACCGACTGCGGCGGCCCGGCCGAGCTATTCGAAAACGAAAAATCGGGCTTGCTGGTGCCCAACCGCGCCGTGCCCGCCATGGCCGATGCCATAGTGGCCCTTGCCGGCAATGAAGCCCAGCGGCAGCGCTTTTCAGAGGCCAGCCGGGCTTTTGTGCGGCAAAAATTTGCACCGGCTCACACCTACGAATTGCTGGCGGGCTGTTATCAACAAGCGCTGACCCGCTCGTAAAATAGCAGTTTCCACGGGTGCAACCCAAATTGTCGCTAAATTCGGATTAACTTGTGTCATGACAACAGCACCTACCACCGCCATGAGCAAGGCTGAATATCTGGCATTGGCCGAGCAAAAATACGACGATTTGCAGGCGCTTGCGACCCAGCCAACGTTTTACGGTTACGAGAAATCCTTTGAAGCCATCTGGATGGATTTGGGCCGTCAAGTGTTGGAGCGCAACGTCGGCGTTGTGCCGGCTGACCGCCGTAAAAAAAAGATGACGACCCGCTTTGGTCAGATTCACATAGCGAACAATCAGGCATTTAGCCATCATCCGAACGGGTTTGGTATCAGCCCCTACCTACAGGAGAAACTGGTTTTTTTGGGGCAATTCGAGGTCTATCAACAGGCCGCCGCGTTGGTCGAAATGTTGCTGGGCCTATCCGTGGGGGCCAGCCAAATTGACCGCCTGACGCACTTTTACGGCGGGGCCATCGCCGACGATATAGACCTGGCCGCCGCCGATGCCGCCGCCGATGCCGCCGCCGATGCCGCCGCCGATGCCGCCGCCGTGGGGGTCGTCTACGCGCAGGCGGACGGGGCCATGCTGCTGACTGACGAAGGTTACAAAGAAGTGAAACTGGGCCGTATTTTTGCGGCTACAGCCCTGCAAACGAGCGCCGTAGAGGAGCGGGGCGGGCACATTGCCTCATCCGTTTTTGTGGGCCATCGAGGGAATGCGGCGGCGTTTGGGGTCAAATTAGCGACGCAACTCGCCCCCTACAACGGCCGGGGGCGCGACCTGGTTTTTATCAGCGACGGGGCGCTGTGGCTGCGTCAGCTGATGGAAAAAACGTGTCCGCAGGCAACGCTGATTTTGGACCTCTACCACGCCATGGAACACATTGGCCAAGCCGGAAAGGCGGGTCTTGGGACCGGACAAGCGGCTGCCGACTGGTTTGATATACAACGCAAATTACTATTAGACAGTAAGTTAGACGAAGTGTTGACAAACCTCCAGCAGTTGAAAATAGCCCCTGCCTTGCGCCATTCCGTCGGTGCGTACCTGCAATCAAACCGCGACCGGATGGATTATAAATCGTACCGCGAACGCGGGTTGTTGATTGGCTCGGGGGCCATCGAATCCGCTCACCGCACGGTGATGCAACGGCGCTTAAAGCGGGCGGGGCAACGCTGGAGCAACAACGGCGCACAGCGGGTCTTGACCATGCGCGTTTGCGCGATGAGTAATCGGTGGCACTTGGTACGACAACGCATTGAACCCTGCAACCCACTCAGGCAGGAATAGCGACAATTTGGGTTGCACCCGTTTCCACTTGCTTTGCGTCCGGCTGATTGTTCGGAATTATGCTACTGTGGTTGCGTCTCGTATTCGTGCTCAAGGACACGACGGTGTGCTATAGTAGCCCCTGACCGTTTGTCCTGAACGGCCTTTTTCTCATGTCCTGGCGTTTGAAGACCTGATTATTAAGATGCTATATGTCTGCCTTTCTGTAGAATGGGACTGTCTTTGTCTGATTGTCAAGCTGCCTTTTTTATGGGGAGCACAGGGTTTTATTCGGCGGCGCACGGGCTGCGGCCGCTACTGTTTGGAGCCAAGTGTTGCTGAATACCGGAGCTATTAGGTTGGTCTCTGCTATCCTGCGGCAACGTGAGCCAAACCCGTCGCGCACGGTGTGCCAAGGGCTTGGAATTCATCATGGTCAATTCCGATAAGCTCCGGCGCCTCACTATGAAGTTGCAGTCAATACGCGCGACTGGTTGTATCAGGGGCCAGTTCCCTGCTCTATGGCCGACTTTTGCGGATGCTGGCGGCTACACTCCAAGGCTGAGGCAGGACTGGAAAAACAGATACTGGGCAAAGTTGCTTTCGTGCGCGACTGGTAATCAGGGGTGGGCAGCATCTGCCTGATTCGCCTCACGTCCCTACTTGGCCACAATGGGAGCAAGCCCTTGCTGTCAGTTCCTGTTCCGGTCATGCTTCGAGTAGGGACCATGCCGGCCGTACATTTGCAGTAGCTCCCTGCGGCGTATTCATCTCTTTATTTTTTTAATAAAACCAGTTGTCTGGGGTAAGCGGCACGTTTCAGTAAAAGTCCGTTACGTTCATTATAAAGCCGATTAGCGCCGCGTTTCTAAGGGAGTTGTTTAGAAAGTTACAAAAGGTACTCAAACGGTCATGCAGAGCGCCGCGAAGCATCTTGCTCGCATCGTTGAACGGGCCTGAGGATGCGAGCAAGATGCTGCGCTCTGCATGACCGTTCGGGGATTTTCTAAACAGATTCAAGAGTTGCCGGGCTATCATCCGACGTATTAATTTCCTGTATGCACATTTTATTTCTGGTACCTTATCCGCCCGGCCGGGCACCATCCCAACGTTTCCGCTTCGAGCAGTACTTGGATGCCCTGACGGCCGCCGGACATACGTACAATCTGGCTCCGTTCATTTCCGTCGCTACCTGGAATATTCTGTATCAGCCAGGCCGCGCCGGCGTCAAAGCATTGGGCATTCTGGGCGGCTTTGCCCGGCGGCTGGCCCTTCTGTTCCAAGTGCCGCGCTACGATTTCGTGTTCGTGCACCGCGAAGCCGCTCCAGTGGGACCGCCCGTGCTAGAATGGATTATCAGCAAAGTGCTCGGCAAGAAGCTTATCTACGACTTCGACGATGCCATTTGGTTAGCCAATACTTCGGAGGCTAATAAAATAGCGGCTGGGGTGAAATGGCACCACAAAGTGGCCGACATCTGCCACTGGGCATACAAAAACAGCTGCGGCAATAGATACCTAGCTGATTACGCCCGGCAGTTTAACCCCCATGCCGTAGTCAATCCCACCACCATCGATACCGTAAACTTACATAATCAGGTGCGCGACCAGGTCGCGCCCGGTCGCCTCGTCATCGGCTGGACCGGTACCCACTCCACCCTGAAGTACCTCGACCAAGTGGTGCCGGTACTGGCCAAGCTAGAAGCCGAAGGGCTGGACTTTGAGTTCCGCGTCATCTCCAATCATCCGCCTACTTTTCCACTCAACTCACTGGTGTACCTGCCTTGGCGCAAAAATACTGAAATAGCTGACCTATTGGGCTTTCATGTGGGCCTTATGCCGCTTGAGGATGACCCTTGGGCCAAAGGTAAGTGCGCCTTCAAGGCCTTGCAATACATGGCTTTAGGAGTGCCTGCACTAGTGTCGCCAGTTGGTATGAATACTGAAGTGGTAGAGCACGGCCACAACGGCTTCGTTTGCGCCACTCCTGCTGATTGGGAATCCAGCCTGCGCCAGCTCCTGGCTGATGCCAGCCTGCGCCAGCACTTGGGCGCGGCCGCCCGCACCACCATTGAGCAACGCTACTCGGTGCGTACCAATACCCCCAATTTCCTGAATCTTTTCAGCTAATCCTGCGCCTAGGCCCCCGCCAGACGGGGTACCCCGGCCACGCGCCGCTGCCCGGCCCTGGCGGCAGCCTGTGGTACTGTGATACTTTGCAGGATATACAATCCACTCAGATAGAAGGGCATAAGTGGAATCTTATAGCGTACGAGCGTACCAAAATTACCACTTGAAATCCCGACAGAAATCGCAAAAATTAGGCTAAATACAAAGCACATGGTAAGTACAGGCACACTGCTTATTGCGCCTAGGGTTTTGAATAAACCCACACGCCAGAATATACGCACCGTGAGCAGTATAAAGTACGAGGCCTCTAAGGCCGATAACAGCATGGTGGGGTTGCGGGCTTCCCACAGAAACGGCCGGAACAACGACACCACGATGGCCTGAGGTGCTAGTTTGGCCATACCACTGAGGGTACCATCTTGCTCCCCAATGTTGTAGCCAGAACCCTGCTCCGTTTTGCTGACCTGCTGCAAGTAGTCGGCAGTGATTTTGCTCTGCTCACCGATTTTGTCGAGGTTGAAGCGCGTATCAGCCGCAGCCAACTGCGACATAGCAAATAGAGCCACCACTGCGCCCAAGCCCAGAAAGAGGGGCTTGGCTACCCAGCGCACCGCTACGCTCTTGATATCACGGGTGCTCTCGTTGAATACCCACAACAGCGCGGGCGGCATGAAAGCGAGTAGGATATATGTCTTCATCGACAAAATAACCTCGCCCATTATCACACCCAATATCAGGCAGCGCAATATATTTTTGCGTTCGATAGCCCCACGGTAAAAGCAATAGAATAGCCAGCCTAAGGCTCCCAAACATAGGGAGTCTTTCAGTAGACCCGACCCCCAAAAAAATACCGACGGGAGGAAAAAAACAGCAATTGCCAGTTCCTTGTAAACTTGCGGCCGAATCTTAGCAAACGTCATGTACATCACCCACATTCCGCTAAACGTCGCCACGGCAAATAGCACAGCAATAACTGTATAAGTGTAAAAACTAAACAGTGCAAATACGGCCGCTACCCGAATTACGAAGTACTCGTTGCTACCGTGCCCGAACCAATATAGCTGGCTGGTATACTTAGCAATATTTGGCGTTACATCCCCGGAAGTAGTAACCAATTCCAAGCCTGCCGAAAAGGAGTCGCCGAAGGCATGATAAACGATGCCTGCCTGTTTGAAGTAGTTATTGGTATCGCCGCTGTAAAGCGTATGGTAAAGGATACCCAAGGCAATTGCCCCCACGATTTTAACCGTCAGAGCTGGAATAAAGTACTTTTTGGTATATACATTCGTCACCGAGCCGCGCACTCCATAGGCAATGCCATAGATAAGGGCCAAATAGAATGGGGTAATATATAAATCCTTTAGCTCCATAATACGCTGGCTAGGCCTTGTTGTTCTTTTTCAACCACATTTTAGCCTCTTTGTATTGTTCCGACTTATGGTCGGCTTTGTCGGCCACTACCGCGTAGTAGCGCTTGGCTGCCGTTAGGTCCTTTTCCTTTACTGCGATGCGAGCCAGGTTGGCATTGGCAAATAAATAAAATCCGCCGGCAGTTTCACCCGTGCTTTCGGAAAATACGATGCACCGTTGGTAATAGTCCTTGGCCTTGGCGATGTCGCGGTAGCGATTTTGCATTAGGTAACCCAGGAAGTAGCTGGCGTAGCGGCCGCTAATGCCTTCGTAACCCGGCATGCCCTTGTTAATCTTGTCCAGAATCTGGCGGCTCACCCGCTCGCAATCCGGGAATTCGCCCTGGTCATACGCCATAAAGGCGTAGAACCGCTGGAAATACCCGTTGTCCGGAAACCGGTTGGCTAAGTATTTTGCCACGGGCATGGCTTCTTCGGCATTGTTCTCCTCGTTCTTGAGGATGCCCATTAGAAATACCCGGGCCTCGGTAGCAGTATAAAAGCCATTGGCGGCCACGCTACGCAACTGTTGCAGTCCTAGTTTTTTATCACCCTTCGGGAAAAACAGTAGCACCGGCTTGAGCAGGGTGTAATTATCGCCAATCCAGACCGAATAGTAGTTGAATAGTGCCTGCCCGAATTGGAATTCCGGACTCAAATCATTCGCTTCCTGACTCTTTTTAAGATAGTTGAGGGAGCGGCGGGCATCAACGGTGGCTTTGCGCCAATCGTGGCGCTCGCCGTGCAGTCGGGCCGAAAATCCATAGGAGGCCGAGAGGAAGAAGCTGGCTTCGTAGTTGTGATTATCCGCATCATAGAGCGCCTGGGCCTTTGTGACGGCCGTGTCCATGTAAGCGAAAAAGGGCTTGTCGTACTGCGTGCTCTGGAAGTTGGTGGGGCGAATCTTCCACCAGGTGCTCAGCCCCAGCATAAAATACGCCATGGGGTGGTTTGGGTAGCGGCGGCGCAGGGAGCGGAATTGCTTTTCGGCCTTATCGAATTTGAAATTGTAGATATTGTCGACCGCGCCATCCAGCTCCGTCTGAATATCCTTATCCAGCAGGAGCCAGCCTTTGGTATCAATGGCCGAGGGCATCACGCCCACCGAATCGAGCGCCACCGTTTTCATCGGGGGCGGGGTGCGGATTGTATCAAGCGTTTGGGCCCTGCCCAGGAATGGTAGCATGAGCAGCCCCAAGCAGACACAAAACAGCGAACGCAGCATAGAATGAGAGTAGATAGCAGCCCCAAACCGTTGTTCTTCCAGCACGAATTGGGAAGTAGAGGAAATGGGCCTGCTAAAGTACGGAGTTTGCCTTAGCTTTGGCCGTATTTCCTCTTGCTTATGCACCTGCTCCACTCGCTTTGCCGCCTGCCGGCCCCCGCCGGCAACGAGGCTGCACTCACCAAATTTGTGCTTGATTACGTCCGGCAGCAGCAGGCTGCCTGGTTGCATCAGCCCCGGATTATCGCCGATGAGCGGTTCCAGGACTGCATTCTGCTGGTGTTCGGGAAGCCCCGTACGGCCGTTTTTGCCCACCTCGACAGCATCGGCTTCACGGTGCGCTACGGCCGGCAATTGGTGCGAATTGGAGGCCCGCAGGCCGAAGCAGGTTACCGCCTGGTAGGAAAGGATTCGCAAGGAGAAGTAGACTGTACATTAACCGTTGACGAAGAAACCGGGGAACTGGGTTACGCGTTCCACCGCGATATTGACCGGGGCACGGAGCTCACCTTCTACTGCGACTTCCGCGAAACGGCCACCACCGTGCAAAGCTGCTACCTCGATAACCGCCTCGGCGTGTGGAACGCCCTGCGCCTGTGCGAAACGCTGGAGCACGGCATTATTGCCTTTTCGTGCTGGGAAGAGCACGGCGGCGGTTCTGTGGCCTATCTCGCCAAATACATTTACGAGACCTACGGCGTGCGCCAGGCCCTGATTTCTGATATCACCTGGGTAACTGAGGGCGTGCACGCCGGCCAAGGCTGCGCCATCTCGCTACGCGACTCGCTCATTCCGCGCCGGGCGTACGTGGACCGCATCCGGGCCATTGCGATAGATTCGGGCATCCCCCACCAGCTGGAGGTAGAAGGCAGCGGAGGCTCCGATGCCAAGGAACTGCAACACGCCGCTGCGCCCTGGGACTGGTGCTTCGTGGGGGCGCCCGAAGACCATGTGCACTCGCCCGATGAGTTGGTAGATAAGGGCGACATTGCCAGCATGCTGGCGCTCTACCAAGTCTTGATGCAGAAGCTTTAACCGGCTTCGGTGCTGGTTCGGCTCCCGGCGATGCGATAAAGCCGATGAAAAAAGGCCTGATTTGAGGAATTCAAATCAGGCCTTTTTTCGTGCAATCTGAATACTTGCCCACAAGCGTTTGCCAAGCCTGATGAGCCCGGCAAGGTGCTTTTAATAAAGGCGTTACTCGAAAAGGTTGTATCCAATAGTATTTCCGCTATTTTGCGAACCGAAAACCGCTCAAATCACATTTTCCCACCCATTCGCTTTTTATGACGCCATTCCTCTACGCTGTGCCCTTATTGGGTGTTTTTGCCTTGCTCTATACCTGGCTGCGTGCCGGCTGGGTGACGAAACAAGATGCTGGTGACGCGCGCATGACCACCATCGCCGGCTACATTGCCGATGGGGCCATCGCCTTTCTTAAGGCCGAATACAAGGTGCTGGCCTTATTTGGCCTTATTGCTGGGGCCTTCCTGTTCTATCTGGGTAGCACGAGCGGCAATTCCAGCCCCGTTATCGTCATTGCTTTCTTGATTGGCGGCGTTTTCTCGGCGCTGGCCGGCTTCATCGGGATGAAAATCGCCACCAAAGCCAACGTGCGCACTGCGCAGGCGGCCAAAACCAGCCTTAGTACCGCGCTCAACGTGTCGTTCTCGGGCGGCTCGGTGATGGGTATGGGAGTAGCCGGTCTGGCGGTGCTGGGCTTGGGCTCACTCTTTATTGTGTTCTATAAGATGTTTGTGCCCAGTGGCATGGCTAATGGGCAGGAGATGGAAAAAGCCCTCGAAGTTCTCACCGGCTTTTCGCTCGGGGCCGAAAGCATTGCCCTGTTTGCCCGCGTGGGCGGCGGCATCTACACCAAAGCGGCCGATGTAGGGGCCGACCTTGTGGGCAAAGTCGAAGCCGGCATTCCGGAGGACGACCCCCGCAACCCCGCCACCATTGCCGACAACGTTGGCGACAACGTGGGCGACGTGGCCGGCATGGGAGCCGACTTGTTTGGCTCCTACGTGGCTACTATTCTGGCTACTATGGTACTGGGGCGCGAAGTAACCGTGACCAATGACCAGTTCGGCGGCCTCTCGCCCATCTTCCTGCCGATGGCCATTGCGGGCATGGGCATCATCGCCTCGCTCATTGGCATTCTCTGCGTGCGGGTGAAGGAAGGTGGCAACGTGCAGGGCGCCCTCAATACTGGTAACTATATCTCAGTGGTCGTGTCAGCAGCCGGTGCCTATGGCTTGATTATGTGGATTTTGCCGACCGGTAATTTCACCATTCGCGGCATCAGCTTCGATGCCATGCACGTCTTTTACGCCGTGCTGGTAGGCCTCGTGGTGGGCACGCTGATGAGCATCATCACTGAGTATTACACGGCCATGGGCAAGCGCCCGGTCAATAGCATCATTCAGCAAAGTAGCACGGGCCACGCTACTACCGTCATCGGCGGGCTGGCCGTGGGCATGGAATCTACGGTGCTGCCCATTCTGGTACTGGCGGCCGGCATCGTGCTTAGCTACGAAGCGGCGGGCCTCTACGGCGTGGCCATTGCCGCCGCCGGCATGATGGCCACCACCGCCATGCAGCTGGCCATCGACGCATTCGGCCCCATTGCCGACAACGCCGGCGGCATCGCCGAAATGTGCGAACTGCCCAAGGAAGTACGCGAGCGTACCGATATTCTGGATGCCGTGGGCAACACCACCGCCGCCACCGGTAAGGGCTTTGCTATTGCCTCAGCCGCGCTTACTTCGCTGGCCCTGTTCGCCGCTTTCATGGGCACGGCCAACATTACGTCCATCGATATCAGCAAAGCGCCCGTGCTGGCCGGCGTGTTCATCGGGGCCATGATTCCGTTCATTTTTTCCTCGCTGGCCATTGCCGCCGTGGGCCGGGCCGCCATGGCCATGGTGCAGGAAGTGCGCCGGCAGTTCCGTGAAATTCCGGGTATTATGGAAGGCACCGGCCGGCCAGAGTATGAGAAATGCGTAGCTATTTCGACCCAGGCGGCTATCCGGGAGATGATTTTACCGGGCGCTATCGCCCTGCTCACGCCCATTATCGTGGGGTTTGGTTGCCGGGGCTTGTTCTCAAATGCGTCGTCGCCTGAGGTGCTGGGCGGCCTGCTGGCCGGCGTCACGGTGAGCGGCGTGCTCATGGCCATGTTCCAGAGCAACGCTGGTGGGGCGTGGGACAACGCCAAAAAGTCCTTCGAGAAAGGCGTGATGGTGGACGGCGTGATGCAATACAAAGGCTCCGACGCGCACAAAGCCTCCGTCACCGGCGACACCGTGGGCGACCCCTTCAAGGATACTTCCGGCCCGAGCATGAACATCCTCATTAAGCTGATGAGCATCGTGTCGCTGGTTATCGCGCCGCACATTGCCGAAAAAGGCGGCGAGCGCGGCATGGCCCCCGTGCAGATGGAAAAGCAGCGTATCGAAGCCACTCTGCAGCCCCACGTTCGCTACGCCGAAGCCTTTGTGCCAGCTGCGGCCCGCGTGATTTACACGGCGTTGCGGACGATAGAGTAGGGGCGGTTTCATCCGCCGCGTCAATCCCACGGAACCACTGCGGGGCATGTGCCCTGCCGGGTACGGCGCTCTCCGGAAATGCGGGAGGGGGGTAAGGTTGACGTGGCGGCCGATTCCGGCTGTAGCTTTGCATCCTCATTACACCCCTCCCGCGCCGCATGGGCCACTCCCACATCACCATCCATAACAAGGAATTTCGGCCGTATCTATCGGCTGCTCAGTTGGATGAAGTCGTAGCCGGCCTGGGTGCCCGCCTCAGTGCCGACTATGCCGGGCAAAAGCCCTTATTCGTGGTCGTGCTCACCGGCGGGTTCATGTTTGCTTCCGATTTGCTGAAGCGCTTCGTGGGCGAATGCGAGATTGTCTTCATTCGCGTGGCCTCTTATGAGGGCACCGATAGTACCGGTGTGGTGCAGGAAATTCTGGGTCTGCGCGAAGAAGTGCAGGGCCGCCACCTCATCATCGTGGAGGATATTGTGGACACGGGCACTACCATGCACCACCTGCTGCCCACACTGTTGGAAAAAGGCCCGGCTTCGGTCGAGATTGCGGCGCTGTTTTTCAAGCCTGCCAGCCTGCGGCACGACCTATCGGTGCGCTACGTGGCCCAGGAAATCCCCAACGACTTTGTGGTCGGCTACGGCCTTGACTACGACGGCTTAGGCCGCAATCTGGCCGATGTATACGTAGCTGTGTAGCAACGTTTCTGCCTCCGATTGAGTAACTTGCCCAAACCCACCTAAATCACCTCCCTCGCGCAACGCGTCTTCTACATGTTGAATATCGTGCTGTTCGGCCCTCCCGGCGCCGGCAAAGGAACCCAGAGCCAGAAACTCATCACCCACTACAACCTCGTGCACCTGAGCACCGGCGACCTGCTACGCGCCCAGATTGCGCAGGGTACCGACCTTGGTCTGCAAGCTAAAAAGCTCATGGACGAAGGCCTGCTCGTGCCCGATTCTGTGGTTATCGGGATGATTGGTAGTGCGTTGAAAAATAATCCGCAGGTCGGCGGATTCATCTTCGATGGCTTCCCGCGCACCGTGGCCCAGGCTGAAAGCCTCGACCGCCTCATGACCGAGCACAACACGCACATTGGCTGCATGATTGCGCTCGAAGTGCAGGAGGAAGAACTGGTGACGCGCCTGCTGGAACGCGGCAAAACCAGCAACCGCCCCGACGACCAGGACGAAACCAAAATCCGCCGCCGCGTGACGGTGTACAACACCGAAACCGCCCAGGTAGCCGGCTACTACGCCGCCCAAAACAAATTCCACGCTCTGAACGGCATTGGCCCGATTGACGATATTTTCGGCCAAATCTGCGGGCTGATTGACAAGAATAAAGTGGCTGCCCCCGAAACCCCGACGGCAGTGACCAAAGAAGTAAAGGCGTAGCAGGCTGCGCCAGTTATGAGTTAAAAGTTATGAGTTATGAGTTTCGGGCGCATAGCCCGGAGTTCATAACTCATTTCGTTACCCCCAAATCCAACTCATAACTTTTAACCCATAACCCATAACCCAATCCCGTGGCCTCCAGTAACTTCATCGACTACGTCAAACTCATCTGCCGTTCGGGCAAAGGCGGTGCCGGCTCGCACCACTTTTTCCGGGCCAAGGGCCTGCCCAACGGCGGCCCCGATGGCGGCGACGGCGGCCGCGGCGGCCACATCATCCTCGAAGGCAACTCGCAACTCTGGACGCTGCTGCACCTGCAGTACCAGCGCCACGTATTCGCCAAAGACGGCGACGGCGGAGGCGAAAACCTGCGCAGCGGCGCGCAGGGAGCTGATATCGTGCTGCAAGTGCCCCTCGGCACCGTGGCCCGCGACCCCGACGGCACCCAACTGCTGGAAATCACGGAGCACGGCCAGCGGCTCGTCCTCGTGCCCGGCGGGCGCGGCGGCTGGGGCAACGACCACTTCAAGAACTCCATTAACCAGGCCCCGGAGTACGCGCAGCCCGGCGAGCCGGCCATCGAAGCCATCATAATCCTGGAGCTGAAGCTGTTGGCCGACGTGGGCCTCGTGGGCTTCCCCAACGCGGGCAAGAGCACGCTGCTCTCCGTAGTGTCGGCCGCCAAGCCCAAAATTGCTGATTACGCATTCACTACCCTGGTACCTAATTTGGGCGTGGTGGCTTACCGCGACTACAAATCGTTCGTGATGGCCGACATTCCCGGCATCATCGAGGGCGCGGCCGAGGGCAAGGGCCTGGGTACCCGCTTCCTGCGCCACATCGAGCGCAACTCCATGCTGCTCTTCATGATAAGCTGCGACTCGCCCGATATCGATGCCGAATACAAGGTGCTAATCGGCGAGCTGGAGCAGTTCAACCCCGACCTGCTGGACAAGAAGCGCCTGCTGGCCATCACCAAATCCGACATGATTGACGAGGAATTGGAGGCCGAAATCCGCCAGACGCTCCCGGCCGAGGTGCCCGCCATCTTCATTTCCAGCCTCACGAATAAGAATATCACGCCGCTGAAGGACATGATTTGGAAGGCGCTGCATGAATAAGAATTAGGTTTCCACCGGCTTTCTGTGAGTGTAAGCGAAACCGAGTTCACGCATCAGATTTTGTAAATCTGGTTGTTCGTCGATGAAATCCTCTGATTCATAATCCCAACCGGGTGAGCCGACTAGCAGAACTAAAGCACTTGATTGTATAGCACGGCTGCAAACGTGTTGAAGTAGGAATGCAAAGTGATGTTCGTCAGGGCTAAAGCTAGCCACTTTGGGTTGAGTTATTGGATTGAAAACCGCTAACGATTCCCCGCTTTTAACATCAAAGTGTAGCGGCGACCCTAAAGCTTTGATTGCTGCGGGGAAAGGTGACCAGCGTAGTGCTAAAGTGACCGGTGCAATCGGAGTAAATACAGACGGTATTAATTCAGCGTCTCCAATTAGCATTTCCATGTTTTGTGCTTGGCCTTCAACATCGAACTGAAATGACATGGCAGCACAAGCTTCTTCAGCTTCTTTCGCAAACACGTTTTGCGGGTCTTTCAGAATCAGCAGCCAGTAAGCAAAAGTGTCGCACCAATATTCGCTTTTGTGAGCTTTATTAAGTGAATCAAAATCGAGGTTTTGCATGAGATTATAGTAGAAATGGCGCAAAGTACATGAAGTGCCACTATGGCAGCCCACGTCCCTTTGGCCCACTCCTTGCGCCCGAAGCCTGACTAACCGGCTAACCCCGTGAAAAACCCCTTTCGACGAATATTTCCGCAAATGGCTAACGAGCAAAATCTCCCCGAGGACGACAACCTGACCGCCGACCCCACCCACGTAGCTGGCGAAATGGCCGACGGCGAAAGCACCGACCCGGACATGACCGCCACCGGCGCGCCCCAGCCCGAGGCCTCCCGCACCGACGCTGAGCTGGCCGAAATCAAAGACAAGTACCTGCGCCTGGCCGCCGAGTTTGAGAACTACAAGCGCCGCACCAGCAAGGAGCGCATCGACCTGTTCAAAACCGCCAACCAGGAATTGATGGTGGCCCTGCTGCCCGTGCTCGATGATTTCGAGCGCGCCCGCAACGCCACTCAGGCTACCACCGATGCCAATGCCGTGCGTGAGAGCATCGAAATTATTCAGGGCAAGCTGAACAAAACCTTGCAGCAAAAGGGTTTGACCGCCATGGAAGCACAGGGCGGCGACTTCGATGCCGAGCTGCACGAGGCCATCACCCAGATTCCTGCGCCGAGCGATGACCTGAAAGGGAAAATCGTGGACGTGGTGGAGCAAGGCTATTATTTGGGCGACAAGGTTATTCGCCACGCCAAAGTGGTGCTTGGGCAGTAATTTTAGGGTTTGAATTGAGTTGAAAAAATAGAAGAACGTCATGCAGAGCGCAGCGAAGCATCTTGCCCGCTTCGTTGAACGATTGAGTTGGTGACTGCCAGCAAGATGCTTCGCTGCGCTCTGCATGACGTTCAAACATAAAAAAGATGGCTACGAAGCGCGATTATTACGAGGTATTAGGCATTACCAAAACGGCGGAAGGCGACGTTATTAAGTCGGCTTATCGGAAGATGGCAATCAAATTCCACCCTGACAAGAACCCCGACGACCCCACGGCCGAGGACAAATTCAAGGAGGCGGCCGAGGCGTACGAAGTTCTCAGCAACGCCGACAAGCGCGCGCGCTACGACCGGTATGGCCACCAGGGTATGGGCGGCGGCGGCGGCGGTGGCCCGCAGAACATGGAGGATATCTTCTCGCAGTTCGGCGATATTTTCGGTGGCGGCGGTGGCGGTGGCTTCGAAGGCTTCTTTGGGGGCGGCCGCCAGGGCGGCGGCCGACGCCAGAAGAAGGGCTCAAACCTGCGCATCAAGCTGAAGCTTGATTTAGAGGAAATCGCCAACGGGGTCGAGAAGAAAATCAAGGTGAAGCGCTACGTGGCCTGCCAGCCGTGCAGCGGCACCGGGGCCAAAAATGGCACCGATATGAAAACCTGCCCTACCTGCCAGGGCCAGGGCCAGATCAAACGCGTGGTGAACACCATGCTCGGCCAGATGGTGAGCAGCAGCACCTGCCCCACCTGCAACGGCGAAGGCAAAACCATTGTGAGCACCTGCGACGTGTGCAAGGGCGAAGGTCGCCAACTGCACGAGGAAGTGATTCCCATCAATATCCCCGCCGGCGTGGCCAACGACATGCAACTGAGCATGAACGGCAAAGGCAACTTCCCCGAGCGCGGCGGCGTGCCCGGCGACCTGCTCATTCAGATTGAGGAGGAGCCGCACGAGTTCCTGAAGCGCGACGGCAACAATATCATGTTCGAGCAATACATCTCGTTTGTGGATGCGGCCCTGGGTGCGAGTCTGGAAGTGCCCACCATCGAGGGCAAGGTAAAAATTAAGGTGGACCCCGGCACCCAGCCGGGCAAAATTCTGCGCCTGCGTGGCAAAGGCATCAAAGACCTGAACGGCTACGGCCGCGGCGACCAGCTTATCCACCTGAACGTGTGGACGCCCAAAAACGTGAGCAACCAGGAGCGTGAGCTGCTGGAGAAGCTGCGCGACTCGGACAACTTCACGCCCCACCCCGGCAAGAACGAGAAAGGCTTCTTCGAGAAAGTAAAGGAGTATTTCGCGTAATCTCGCGCCTTTTGAACGTCATGCAGAGCGTAGCATCTTTACCGTGTAATTAAATCCTTTCGATTGAATTACTATTGCGGTAAAGATGCCTCGTTACGCTCTGCATGACCTCCCTTACTCATAACTAGAGAGAAGTAAAGGGTCCTCTATACCCCCCCCCACTTCTGAAACCCCGGCTGCGCTAACAGTCCGGGGTTTCTTCTTTTTCAAGAAAACCCGGTCTGGCTGGGGGACATACCAAACGCGCTTGGGCTAAAGATAGAGCCGTCATCCGAAACCCTGTCGAACTACCTTCGGCAGGGTTTATTGTGCCTCTGCGTCATCTGCGAAAGCCTCTGCGCCTTCTGCGGGCTAAAAAATGTTAGCCCGATGTAATGCTACCGTTACCCCGGCGATAAACTTCCTGAAACCATTACCCGCCGCATGGCCACCGCCACCCCGTCTGCTGATTTTGTTGCCGTGCTATACGAGTACCAGCCTTTGCTGCGACGCGTGGCCCGCCTGTACTGCCAGGATACCGATGACCGCCAGGACCTGTTTCAGGAAATAGTGCTGCAGCTGTGGCGGGCGTGGCCGCGCTACGTGCCCCAGCCCAATGCCAAGCTCAGCACCTGGCTCTACCGCATCGCGCTGAACGTGGCCATCTCAAACCTGCGCCAGCGCACCCGCCATCCCGCGCCGGTGGGCCTCGATGCCGAAGCGCTGGCCGTGGCCCAGGCCCCCGATAGCGGGCCCGATGCCGACGACCGCGCCGCCCTTTACCGGGCCATTGGCCGCTTATCCGAAGTAGACAAGGCGTTTGTGCTGCTCTACCTTGAAGACCGGTCCTATGATGAAATGGCTGATATTCTTGGCATTACTCAAAACAATGTGCGTGTGAAAATGCACCGCGTGCAGGAAAAGCTGCGGCAGCAATTAGTCCCCTGCTAACCATTAAACCGGTACCATCCTATGGAACTTGATGACCTGCGCCGCCAATGGCAGCGGCCTGAGCCGGACAACGAACCGGCTGCTTTCGATGCCGCCGAAGTGGCCAGGCTACTGGCCCAGCGGTCGGGGGATAGTTTGGGGCAGCTGCAACATAATGCCCGTAAAGACCTGTTAATCAATGCCGGTTTTCTGGTAGTGTCGCTGGGGTTTATTGTCTTTTCCCCATTTGCCTGGCTGCGAACGATGGGGTGCCTGCTGGCTTTGGTGGCGCTCCTGTGCATCTACTACTTTTATCGGAAGATGGGCTTGCTGCGCGGTATCACCAAGCCCGAGGGCGACTTGCGTACGCACCTTGTGCGCGTTACGAGTGGGCTGCGGAGCCTGATGCGCTTCTATTACCGGTTTACGATGGTACTGATTCCGGTGGCGGGGCTGGTGGGGCTGACTGCCGGACTGCTAGAACCCAAGAATGGCGTGGTGTCTATTCCGCAGTCGCGGCTGATGCTGGCTTTAGGCCTGGAGATTGTGGTAAGTCTGGCGTTGTATTGGCCCTTGACAAAGTACATCCGCTGGTACCTGCAACGGGTATATGGCCAGCATCTGGACCGCCTCGAAGCCAGTCTGCATGAGTTGAGCGAAGCCGAAATAG
This sequence comes from Hymenobacter siberiensis, assembly GCF_018967845.1. GTDB lineage: Bacteria > Bacteroidota > Bacteroidia > Cytophagales > Hymenobacteraceae > Hymenobacter > Hymenobacter siberiensis. The sequence goes on along the minus strand of NZ_JAHLZZ010000001.1, from coordinate 4,261,764 downwards.
AAGCGGCCAGCTAGCCCAGGCCGGCCCGTTCATCCCCGTTATTCACCGTTTGGGGAGCCCCAGAACCCGCTTGGCGCCCAACTGCTGGCAAATGGGCCGGGTGGCCAACACATTTGCTCAGCTACATTCTTCTACATTTAACCCGCCAACTAACTTTTTTTCTGTGAAACCTATACTGGAAGTCCTCAACGTGCACAAGGCCTACGCCAACCACGTTGCCCTCGACGGGGTGAGCCTTGAAATTTCCGAAGGCAACATTTTCGGCCTGCTCGGTCCCAACGGAGCGGGCAAAACCTCGCTCATCCGCATCATCACCCAGATTACGGGGGCCGATGAGGGCGAAATCCGCTTTCGTGGCGAGCGGTTGAACCCGAGCCATATTGCCCAGATTGGCTACCTGCCCGAGGAGCGCGGCCTGTATAAAAAGATGAAAGTGGGCGAGCAGCTGCTCTATCTGGCCCGCCTGCGCGGCCTGAGCCGCGAAGACGCCACGGTACGCATCAAGCAGTGGCTGAATCGGTTCGAGATAAAAGAGTGGGCCGGGAAGAACGTGGAGGACCTGAGCAAGGGTATGCAGCAGAAGGTGCAGTTTATTGCCACGGTGCTGCACGAGCCTAAACTCATTATCCTCGATGAGCCGTTCTCGGGCTTCGACCCGATTAACGCCAACCTGATTAAGGACGAAATTCTGGAGCTGCGGAACCAGGGCGCGACCATTATTTTCTCGACGCACCGCATGGAATCGGTGGAGGAGATGTGCGACAACATTGCCCTCATCAACCGCTCGCGCAAGGTGCTGGACGGGCCGATTGGTGTGATTCGCAACCAGTTTAAAACCAATACCTACGAGGTGGAGGGCACAGGGCATCCCGTGCTGTCGAGCCCCGATTTCAGGGTGATTGAGCAGAAAAAGCGGGAAAACAACCATTTCTACCTGCAAGTGCAGCTGCAGGAGGGCGTGCGGCCCAACGACCTGTTGCGCTACCTCATCGGTTCGGCAGGCATTGAAGTAGCCGCTTTCCGGGAGAAAATTCCGAGCATCAACGAGATATTCATCCGGCGCGTGCGCGAAACCATGCCCGAAACCCTCCTCGAAACCGCTAACGCGCTGCTTTAATCCATCATCATGGCCTCAAAATTTTTCCTCATTGCCCAACGCGAATACCTCACGCGGGTTCGCAAAAAGTCTTTCATCGTTCTCACGCTGGCTGTGCCGCTGCTGCTGGCGGCGTTCGGTTTCATCATCGCCAAAGTAGCCAGTTCCGATAACGATACCACGGACGTGGTGGAGGTGCGCGACGACAGCGGCCTAAACATCGCCAGCCACTTGGTGAGCACTCCACAACTGCGCTTCGAAACGGCCACCGGCACGCTGGCCGAGGCTAAAAAAGGCTTCCTGAAGGCCAAACACGATGGCCTGGTGGTACTGCCCGCCGGCCTCGACGTGGAGAATCCCACCGGCGTGCAGTTCTTCGGCAAGGGCAACATCAGCCTCAAGAAGGAGCTTGCTGTAAAAAATGCGCTCGATAAGGCATTTTCGGATTTGAAAATGAAGAAATCCGGCCTCTCGCAGGAGCAGCTTGACCGGCTGCGCTCGAAGGTGGTGTTGCAGGCCGTGAGTCTGGACGAAACCGGGAAGGAGGCCGATAGCAACGCGCTGGCTACTTCGGGCATGGCCTATGCGCTGGCGCTGGCCATCTACCTGTTCATCTTCATCTACGGCGTGCAGATTATGCGCGGGGTGGGGGAGGAGAAGTCGAGCCGCATCATGGAAGTGATGCTGTCGTCGGTGAAGCCGTTTGATTTGATGATGGGTAAGATTGTGGGCATCGCGGCGGTGGGCCTCACGCAGTTTCTGCTGTGGGGTGTGCTTTCGTTCGGCGTGAGCTCGGTGGTGCTTCCCATGCTGATGGGCAAGGACAAGCCCAAAACGGAGGTAGCCGTTGCGCCAACAGCGCCCGGCGCGGCCGCTGCCAGCGCTGCCGACGAGCCGGAATCGGCGGTGGCAACTTTCGACAAGGGGATGGATAAGCAGAAGGACCAGGCCACCAATTCGGCCGGCCGTTTCGCCTTCTTCAACACAATAGCCAACCTGCCGCTAGGTACTATTCTCTTCGGTTTCATCGTCTATTTCCTGGGCGGCTACCTGCTTTATGGGGCGTTGTTCGGGGCCGTGGGCGCGGCCGTGGACGACCAGACCGATACCCAGCAGTTCATGTTTCCGATTACGATGCCGCTCATCCTGAGCTATATTGTGGGCGTGTCGGTCATTCTGCGCAATCCCGACGGGCCGGTGGCTTTCTGGATGTCGATGTTCCCGCTGACTTCGCCCATTGCCATGGTGATTCGGCTGCCGTTTGGCGTGCCGGCGTGGCAGCTGGCGCTGTCCATCTTCCTGCTCATTCTCGGTTTCATCGGTACGGTATGGGTGGCGGCCCGCATCTACCGCGTGGGTATTCTGATGTACGGCAAGAAAGTGACGTACAAAGAGTTGGGCAAGTGGATGTTTTATAAGGGATAAACCAGCATTGTTTGACGAACTTTGAACGTCATGCTGAGCTTGTCGAAGCGTCTCTACTGCCCGAGTAATTCATTTACTATTAGTAGAGATGCTTCGACAAGCTCAGCATGACGTTCTTTTTACTATGATGACCCTCCGCCTGTTTATCCTTTTCTGCCTTGCATTCGCCAGTGTCGCTTTCACCAGTGACCGGCCGGCCTATCGCCTCTTCACCGCGGCCGGCCAGCCCGCCGACTACGACCAGATGCTGACTGAGCTGGCCCAGGCCGATGTGGTCCTCTTCGGCGAACAGCACAACGATGCCTTGGCGCATTGGCTGGAACTGCAAGTAGCCAAGGACTTGCTAAAGCTGAAAAAGCCCGGTGATTTGGTGCTGGGAATGGAAATGTTCGAGCGCGACGTGCAGCCCCTGGTGGCCCAGTACGCTGCCGGCACCCTGGCCGATACCGCTTTCGAGCGCCAGGCCCGCCCGTGGCCCAACTATGATACCGACTACCGCCCGCTGCTGCAATTTGCCCGCGAGAATCACCTCGCCGTCATTGGCACCAACGCCCCGCGCCCCTTCGCCAAAACCGTGGCCCAGCGCAGCCTTACCGCTCTCGACAAGCTGCCCGCTGCCGACCGTGCCCTACTCGCCCCGCTGCCCCTGAAAGTGGATTACGACCTGCCCGGCTACAAGAACATGGCTGCTATGTTCGGCGGTGCCGGCAGCGCCCACGGCGGCGGCGCCCAAAATATCATTCAAGCCCAGGCACTGAAGGATGCGACAATGGCCCATTTCATCGAAACCAGCTGCCAGCCCGGCGAAACCCTGCTTCACTTCAATGGCAGCTACCACTCCGACCACCACGACGGCATTGTGGCTTGGTTGAGGCAGTATGCGCCCAAGCTGCGCGTCCGCACCATCAGCGTAGTGACGCAGGAGGAGTTGAAGACCCTGGATAAAGAGCAGGTGAACGTGGCCGATTTCGTGGTAGTGGTGCCGGGCGATGCCAGCAAAACATATTGAGCAAATCAATGCATAACTGTAATGGATAAGTAGATATATTTGCTTTCACTCCAGCGCCAATGCTCATGCCTCATACCGACCCCCAAAAAAGCGCCCTGTTCCAGCAAGTGGCCGCGCAGCTTCGGCAGCAAGGCTTCACTATTGCCAAAGAAGACCCAACGCGCCCGTGGGGTGGTTTTTTTGTGATTGACGAGGCCCAGGCGCAGGAATTTGCCAATACCTATTTCGATGGCTTGTTGGTGGATAGCTTGCGGATTTCGGGCCGACTGAGTCCCAAAATTCTGGTAGTGGCCCCGCACCAGCGGCTGAGCTGGCAGTACCACCACCGCCGCGCCGAAATCTGGCAGGTGGTGCAGGGGCCGGTGGGCGTGGCCGTCAGCGATTCTGATGAGCAGGGCGAAGTGAAAAACCTGCAGGTGGGCGAGCGGATTATTCTGCGGCAGGGTGAGCGCCACCGCCTCGTGGGCTTGAAGGATTGGGGCGTATTAGCCGAAATCTGGCAGCATACCGACGCGAACAATCCTTCGGACGAATACGACATCGTGCGCGTGCAAGACGACTTCGGCCGCTAGAAGCCGTTGTGGTACCAACAAAAAAGCTCGGTATTGCCGGGCTTTTTTGCTGTTCAGGAAAAAGCCTGGCTACGCTTCATCATCGCTGGGCTTCACCTTTTTCATCGCCTCGGCCAGCGACTGTTGCAGCTTAGTGCCGGAGTCGGCCGGGGCAGTTTCGCTGATGTTGTACTGCTTTTGCAGCCGCTCCCACTCCTCAATGGCGATGAACACGCCGGTGATTTTGCCTTTGTCGTCGGAGAGATACTTGATGTCCATTATCAGTAGGGGGTTAAATGATTTTTTCGGAACGTCGGGCTGCGTTGGTCGAGGCGTAACGCGCTTTCCTGGCACAAACGCCGCTTACTCGCCGGGGCGATAGGTTTTTTCGGTGTGGGCCTGCACGTCTTCGGGGTAGAAGCGCACCTCTTTAAAACGGCCGTTGCAGTATAAATCGGCCTGGTCGGTGAAGTGCGGCGTGCCGGGGCGGCTGCTCTGGCCTCCGGTCACCACTGAGCGTGCCGTGATGCGCGGGCCAAATTCCACCACCGCCACAAAGCTATTTCCCACGTTGCCGTAGCGTTTTTTCGTACCAGGATACGTGCGCGCACCAAACGCCGCCAGTGAGCCCCAGGCCGACGATGTGAAGGCCACCGGCTGGCTGGGCTGCTGGTCGTCGTAGGTTTCCTCGATGCGGCCGGTGAGGCGCTGGTAGCGGTTCACCTCGCCCCAGGGCATTTTCCAGGTGCCGAAATCGCGCGTCAGGTCGTCGAGGGTTTCGGAGAGGGTCGTGATTTTTTCCGATGGCGAAGTATTGGCCAGCGCGAAACGCACGAAGCTGATGTAGTCGAGCTGCGGCTGGGCCTCGGGTACGCGGGTGCGGGCTTTGGCCAGCAGCCGCTCGGCCCAGTAGATGGCCACCGTTTGGGCCACTGAAGTTTGGGCGTAGCTATGGTCCCAGGCGCGGAGGGTGGCAATGGCTTCGGCCACGGCGGGCGCGGCGGCTTTTTCGGCCGAAGTGGGCTGGTAGGCAGCCAGCAGTGGCGGCAGCATATCATCGAAAGCGGTGAGGTGCGGGTCGCCGGCCGCCGTAATGAGCGTGTCGAGGCTGACCACGGCTTTGCTGCTGAGCACGCGCACGGCGTTCAGGCCGCGGTAGTTTTCGGCGTCGGGGGCTTCGTATTTGGGATATTTTGCGGCGGCCGGGCTGCTGGGGCCGCTCACGGTGAAGGGCGTGGAATTACAGTTCTGGATGAAGCCGCTGGCCGGGTTGTGCACCTGCACTAGCTCGCTCACCGGGTGGAAGCCCTGCCATTCGGTGGCCGACGTGCTGCCGTCTACCGGCTGGCTCCAATCGAATTTCGGGTTGCGCCGGGGCATGAAATTGCCGTGCCAGTAGGCAATACTGCCCTTGGTATCGGCAAAAACCGTGTTGTTAGAGGCGTTCCCGTTCAGCTTCATCACCTGCTGAAAGCTGTCGTAATCGGTGGCCTTGGTGCGCAGGTACGACTGCTGCAAAGCGGCCAGCGGCGCGTTCATCATGCGCACCGCCACCCACTGCCCGTCCGATTTCTGCCCCACAATAGGGCCGTGGTGCGTGCGGAAGATGGTGAAAGTTTTGCGCAGCATCTTATCACCCGATTTGTAGGGCAGCGCCACTTTCTGTGCAGTCACGGCGCGCAGCTTGCCATCGTATTTGTAAAACGCCTTGCCGTCTTTTTCCTCAATCGTTTCGAGGTACTCGTCCATCGAATCGGCCTGGCTGGACGTGTGCATCCAGCCACAGTGCTCATTAAATCCCTGATAAATAAAGAATTGACCCCACGTCACGGCTCCGTAGGCATTCAGGCCCTGCTGGCTCACCATCTGCACTTCGGAGCGGAAGTAAAACGAGGTATGCGGGTTGATGAGCAGCAGGGCGTGGCCGTTGGCGCTTTTGGCGGGCGCAATGGCAAAGCCGTTGGAGCCCACCGGCTCGCGGTCGGTGCGGCCAAAATCGGTATCAATCCAGGAGCTCGATTTCTTCTGGCTGTAAAAAGCCTTCAGCCGCTCCAGCGATACCACGCTGATATTACCCCCAATGCTGCCCTCGCTGAACATGAGCGGCATCCAGGGCTGGAAGCGGCGCAGCAGTCGGGGCCGCACGGTGGGATGGGTGGCCAGGTAGTAGTTGGTGCCGGCCGCGAAGGCATCGAGCAGCATCTTCATATCGGCCGGGCTCTTTTTATAGATGTTGAAGGCCTGCGTGCTGTCCAGAAACATGCGGGCACGTAGGTCGTGGTAAAGCTGGGCTTCGCCCTCCACTTCGGCCAGCCGACCAATGGCATCGAGGTAGTTGGTTTCGACGCGGGCAAAATCATCCTCGCACTGCGCGTAAAGCAGGCCGAAAACCGCGTCGGCATCGGTCTTGCCGTAAATGTGCGGCACACCGTAGCTGTCGCGCGTAATGCGCACCTGCCGCGCCTGCTGCTGCCAGTGCGCCACTTCGGCGGGGGTAAAGCGTTGAGCCAGTCCAGGCAAGCAAAGGCCGGCGCACAGGCTCAGCACAAACAGAAAGCGCATCATAGAAAGCAAAAAGTAAGGATGAAACCATTGCGGCCATCGGCAGCCAGGGGCAGTAGTGGTCAAAGTACGGCGATTTGCCCGGCTCCGACGCGTTATGGCACCAGAGCCCGCGCACCGCAACCCACTGGGAAGCCCATGGCTGCCCCCCGCCAACTAACGCGGCAGCTACTTTCGCCGTCAGCTTTCCATGGAAAACCTGTTTTTTACCAGCTGGACCAGTTTGGTCCGCACGCTCATTATTGGTCTGCTGGCATACGTAGGGCTGATTTTGATGCTGCGCGCCTCGGGCAAGCGCCCGCTGTCGAAGATGAATGCCTTCGACCTGATTGTGGCCGTAGCCCTGGGCTCCACGCTGGCCACGGTGCTACTCAGCAAGGGCGTAGCCCTGGCCGACGGGCTACTGGCTTTCGCCCTGCTCATTGGCCTGCAGTTCGGCATCACCTGGCTGTCGGTGCGCTTCAAAGCGGTGAGCAGGCTGGTAAAATCCGACCCCACGCTGCTGGTGTACACCGGCCACTACTTGTTCGATGCCATGCGCGCCGAACGCATTACGGAAGGCGAAGTACTGGCCAGTCTGCGCGAGCGCGGCATTGCGTCGCTGGCCGATGCCGCCGCCGTAGTCCTGGAAAACGACGGCACCCTGAACGCACTATCCAAAGCCTCATCGGCCGAAGGGTCGTCGCTGGGCAATGTGCCTGGTATACCCCAATAATATTTCGGGTAGATAATTGATTGTAAGCTGAAGCTGCTTAGGGATTTCAGCAATAACAGAACGTCATTCCGAGCGCAGCCGAGGAATCTCGCTCGGGGTTGTTTGGGTGTCGTTCAACTATTCACGCGAGATTCCTCGGCTGCGCTCGGAATGACGTTTTTCTATTCTCGGGTACTTCCTAATCAGCTTCAATAACTAAAATAAAATAACCCAAGGATGCGAGCGATTGACATTCAATCGCTCGCATCCTTGGGTTAGCAAGCCAACCCGGGTTCAACCGGACCGGCTGGTTGCTTAGGCCGAAAATGACGAGCCGCAGCCGCAGGTGCTTTTGGCCTGAGGGTTGTTGAAAACGAAGCCACGGGCGTTGAGGCCATCCTGGAAGTCGACTTCCATGCCCAGTACGTACATGGCGTGCTTTTTATCCATGATGAGCTTCAGGCCGTCGAGGTCGTAGGTTTCGTCGGCATCTTTGGCTTTGTCGAAGCCCAGCAGGTAGCTCATGCCCGAGCAGCCGCCGCCCTGCACGCCGATGCGCAGGCCGTAGTCGGCGGGCACATTCTTCTCCTGAATGATGTTTTTCACCTCCACTACAGCGCGGTCGGTGAGGGTAATGGGGGCGAGGGTGGCAACAGCAGCCATAATAAAAATTGATTTAGCGGGAAGTTGAGAACAAAGATACGGCCGGAGCCGGCGTTGCCGTTGGTACGGCCGCAGCAGGGGAAACAGCGGTTGGGGCCCGGCGGTTCACGGCGTAGTTTTGTGGGCTATTTATGCACCTAGCACGTCATACTAAGCTTGTCGAAGCATCTCTACCGCTTCGTTGCAATCGTCGTTGATTACTACTGCGGCAGAGATGTTTCGACAAGCTCCGCATGACGTTCAAAACCTTAAATAATTCCAATGGATTCAACTACCTATTTCTTCGACATCCTCAAGATTACCCTGCCCGCCATCATCGTGGCCGGAGTCATTTATATGCTGTTTCAGCAGTTTCTGGAGAAGGAGCAGCAGCGTCGCCTCATCGAGCTTCGCCTCGAAAGCAACAAAACCACGCTGCCGCTGCGCCTGCAGGCCTACGAGCGCATCGTGCTATTTCTGGAGCGTATCTCGCCCAACAACATCCTCGTGCGCCTGAGCAGCGGGGGCATTACCGCGCCCGAGTTTCACCGGCTGCTGCAGCAGGAAATCCGGGCCGAATACGAGCACAACCTCTCGCAGCAGCTCTACCTCTCGGCCGATGCCTGGACGCTGGTGAAGGAAGCCAAAGAAAACGTGCTCACAATGGTAAACCGCGCCTTCCACGGCATTCAGAACCCGGCCCAAGCCCGTGGCACCGAGCTGGCAAAGCGCATCCTTGAAGGCCTGATGATGGACGGGGCCGAGCCTACGGCGCAGGCGCTGGCCGTGGTGAAGAACGAGGCGGCCGGGCTGTTTTAACTTGTAGCACGTGCTTTAGCTTGTGCATGGTAGCGCCACCATGCACAAGCTAAAGCACGTGCTACAAGCCCTACGCTGTCACGCTCACTTCCTCAATAGCCTTGCGGTAGCACTCCTCATACAGCGGCACGATATTATCGACAGCGAACTCCTCGGCGCGGGCGCGGGCGGCGGCTTTGAAGCGGGGCAGGTTTGTGTCATCGAGCACGAAAAGGGCGTTTCTTACCATGTCGGGCACGTCGCCGATTTCGCTAATCATGCCCGTTACGCCGTGCACGTTCAACTCGGGAATGCCGCCGGCATTTGTGCTCACTACGGGCACTTCGCAGGCCATCGCCTCGAGAGCGGCCAGGCCGAAGCTCTCGTTTTCGGACGGCATCAGGAACAGGTCGCCCACGCTGAGGACTTCCTCCACGGCTTCGAGCTTGCCGAGGAAGCGCAGGTCGCGGTGGCAGTCGAGGTCGCGGGCCAGCTTCTCCATGCGGCTGCGGTCGGGGCCGTCGCCCACCAATAGCAGCTTGGCCGGTATCTGGGCGCGCACGCCGCAGAAGATGCGCAGCACATCCTCGACGCGCTTCACGGTGCGGAAGTTACTGGTGTGGATGAGCAGCTTTTCGCCCTCGGGGGCAATGGCGGCCCGGAAGTGGCTTTTTTCCTGCTTCTTAAAACGGTGCAGGTCGATGAAGTTGGGGATGACGGTAATTTCTTTCTCGACGGCGAAATACTCGTAGGTTTCGCGCCGCAAATCGGCCGATACCGATGTCACCCCGTCGCTCTGATTGATGCTGAACGTCACCACGGGCTCGAAGCTGGGGTCTTTGCCCACCAGCGTAATGTCGGTGCCGTGCAGCGTGGTCACTACCGGAATCTGGATGCCCCGGGCACGCAGAATCTGTTTGGCCATGAAAGCCGCCGAAGCGTGCGGAATGGCGTAGTGGACGTGTAGCACATCCAGCTTCTCGTTCTGCACAATGTCAACCATCTTGCTGGTCAGGGCCAGCTCGTAGGGCGGAAACTGGAACAGCGGGTACGCCGGCACATACACCTCGTGGTAGAAGAGGTTCTCGTTGAAGAAGTCGAGCCGCACCGGCTGGCTGTAAGTAATAAAATGCACGCGGTGGCCGCGTTGGGCCAGGGCCTTGCCCAATTCCGTGGCCACTACGCCGGAGCCGCCAAAGGTGGGATAACAAACGATGCCGATGTTCATGAGATAATGCTGTTGCGCTTAGCGAACCAGATAAGAGGCGCATTGTTGCGCCAGCTGCGAGGTGTGGTGATTGACGTACGGGGTGTAGTTTTACTTACTCCGGCTACCTTATACGGTAAAACTGATGTATCCGTAGGAGTGCGCATTCCAGCTAATTGATGGCTTGACTGCCTACAGTATAGTTTGCTTCATCAAGCTGCAACTGAAGCGGTAGGAAGCTGTGCGTTTATGATGGGGCAACGTTGACGCGTGCATCAATCCATAAAGGATTCCGCGTAATCCTCACCCCACTTTTTGACGAATTGGTAATTTGCATCAAGTAGCAGCAATCATAATTCGCTGCTTGCCAAACTGTCAGCTGGCCTGTAATGCCAATGATAAAAGCCGTACTCAAAGTTGTGGAGTTCGGTAGTCTGACTGAACCCCGGCTGCGTAACATCAGTGAACCCTAAATCCATCATCTTCTTGCCGAACTCATTAAACACTGGCTCATCTTTAGTGAAAAGCAGTATTTTCTTATGTTCATCAAACGTAAGTTTCGTTTCACCCTGCTCGAAGTAAACAGCACATTCGATGAAGCCATCATCAAGAATGTTAGCCTGATTTTCCTGTAGAAAGCTAATGATTCCATTCATGAGAATGAACCGAATCATAGGAGCTGTTTAGAAAGTCCCCGAACGGTGATGCAGAGCGCAGCGAAGCATCACCGTTCGGGGACTTTCTAAACAGCTCCTATGCCTGTGGGTGGAATAAAAACATGTTCTTCTGGGTCAATAGGGTAAGAACAATTTTTAGAGCCCGTCATTACCGAGCCAGACAACTGAATCAAATTGTCCGGCTCTTCGAAATCTTCCAAGTTATCCAACCGAGCCGCTTCCGTAGCTTGAGGATTCAGAAAATCATTTTCTGCGGCAGCCTGTAGCGCATTAGCTAATACTTCGCCACAGTGTGGGCCATAGGCGTAGAAATTGCCCACTATTCCGGTAATGTCATCGGACTGGCCACCAATGAGGAAATACCAATATTGATTCTGCTCCTGCATTCGAAAAGGAAAGTAACTTAAAGCTGCTGCGTAGAGCTACTGTTAGCTAATCTATTGGCTTCCCTGAATTCTATATTTCCTTGATGCTTCCAGTGGAGCAGAAGCCCTTATTTCTGGCTGGCCGTAGCCGGCAGCTTCTTCGCGCTTTCCGCCGCCATAGCCTTATAAATAACCTCCTGAATGCGAGTGCGAATGTTGTACTGACGCAGCTTGTTATTGCCCGCGTCGGGGTACACGCGGTTGGAGAGGAAGATGTAGAGGATGTTATTGTCCGGGTCCATCCACACGCAGGTGCCCGTGAAGCCGGTGTGGCCGAAGGTGCTGGCCGGCGCGAGGTTGCTGGTGGGGCCTTCGGGCTTGCTGGGGTCGCCGTGGTCCCAGCCCAGGCCGCGCCGGCTGCCGGCCGTCTGGGGCCGCGCAAACTCCGTCACCACCGGCGACTGGAAGTAGCGGGTGCCACCGTAGTTACCGTTTTGCAGGTTCATCTGCATCAGCACAGCCAAGTCGTTGGCGGTGGCAAAAAGGCCGGCGTGGCCGCCCACGCCCCCTACGAGGGCGGCGGTTTGGTCGTGCACTGTGCCTTGCAGCTGCTCACGGCGGTAGTAGGTGTCGTTTTCGGTAGGCGCAATGCAGGTTTTGGGAAAGCGCAGCAAGGGGTTGTACGTCATGCTGCCCAGCCCCAGCGGCCGGTAGAAATTATCCTCCAGAAATTTTTCAATCGGCTGTCTGAGAAGCTTTTCGCACACCCGCTTCATCACCATAAAGCTCAGGTCCGAATATTCCGTGGGGTAGCGGCCCTTGATTTTGGGCAGCAGGCCGGAGCGCATGGTCCAGGCCCAGACGGAATCGTCGGCGGCTTTGGTGCTGTATTCGCCGGGCGCTACTTCGTTGGGGAAATCGTCGGAGCGGGCGCTGGCGTAGTAGACGGGTTTCAGATGGCCGTCGTGCAGGGTGCGTTCCCACGTCGGAATGCCCGGTTTGAGGCCGGCCTGGTGCAACAGCACGTCGCGCACGGTCATGTCGCGCTTGTTGGTGCGGACCAGCTCGGGCAGGTAGGTGGCTACTTTCTCCTCGATATTCAGCTTGCCCTGGTCCTTGAGGTACATCACGGCTTGCAGCGTGCCGGCCACTTTCGTCACCGAGGCCAGGTCGTATAACGTGCTGCTGGTCACCGGTTGGGTCTGGTCGTAGGTGCAGTAGCCGTAGCTTTGGTCGAAGACCACGGTGCCGTTTTTGGCCACCAGTACCTGGCAGCCGGGGGCGGCGGCGTAGGTCTGGCTCTCTAGCGCGATATTGTCAATCTGGGCCAGCACCCGCGAGCTCAGGCCCTGGCTTTCGGGCACGGCGTAGCGCAGACGGTGCAGGTCGGCGGTGGCAATGCCAAGATTGGTTTTGAGCGTGGGCGATACCGTAACGGGCAGTTTGCCCCGGGCCGGCAGCGCCCCAAACAGCACCTGCGGCACCACCAGCTGCGCCGCATAATGGTCCTCGTAGCCGCACACCAGCGTGCGGGCATCTTCCAGAAATTTCAGCGAATAGGCGTTGCCCATGGCCACTACCACCGTTTTGATGCGCTTATTAGCCTCCAGCTGCTTGATAAATTTCATCGCCCCATCGCCGATGCCGTAGTTGTGGCTGGGCGTGTTGTTCATCTGGTGCAGGCTCACCACCACTACGTTATATCCCTGCAGGCGGCTGCTGATGCGGGCAAACGTGGAGTCGGGCGCGTAGCGGTCGGGCACGGCATATACCGGGCCGGGCTGGTACTTATTGAAAATGGTAGCGTACGGCCCTTCCGCCTGCGTGCCGATGGTGATGGCCGCAATCCGCAGCGTATCGAGCCGCTGGAAGGGGAGGAGATTATCGTCGTTTTTTGCCACGGTCACCGCGTGCTCAAAAATGCTCTGGGCCAATACCTTTGAATCGGGCAGGTTCAGACTATCGCGCAGGGTACGCAGGTTCACGGGCTGGTAGTGATTTAGCCCGGCCCAGTACTTGGCCCGCAGAATTTTCTTGATGCGCAGGTCCAAATCGGCCTGCGTGAGCTTGCCGGCGGCCACCGCTTCGCGGATGCGCAGCAGGGCCGACGGCACGTCCTCCGAAAACAGCAGCACATCGTTGCCGGCGGCCAGGGCCAGGGCATCCAGCTCGCCATCCTTGTAGAGCTTGCTCACACTGCGCATGTTCAGCGCGTCGGTGAAAACCAAGCCTTTAAAGCCCATCTTGTCCTTCAGCAAGTCCGTAACCAGCGCGTGCGAGAGGGTGGTGGTTTTGGCATCCGTTGTGTCGAACAGCGGCATGTAGAGGTGGGCCACAATCACGCCCATCACCCCGGCCTCAAACGACTGCTGGAAGGGCACCAAATCCACCTTTGTAAGGCGGGCCATGTCGGTATTAATAACCGGGAGCGAAACGTGCGAGTCGGTATCGGTGTCGCCGTGGCCGGGGAAATGTTTGGCCACGGCCATCACGTTGTTATCCTGCAAGCCCTTGATATACTGAATGCCCAGCGCGGCCACGCGGTTCTGGTCCTCGCCAAACGAACGGTTGCCGATGACCGGGTTGCCGGGGTTGGAGTTCACGTCGAGCACTGGCGCGAAGTCGATGTGCACGCCCAGCGCCCGCATTTTGCGGGCAATGTCGCGGCCCATCTGGTACACGTACTTGGGGTCATTCATAGCCCCCAGCGTCATTTGCTTGGCGAAGTGGGCCGAGGAGTCGAGGCGCATATCGAGGCCCCACTCGGCATCCATGGCGATGAGCAGCGGCACTTTGGCGGCGGCCTGCAGGCGGTTGGCCATCAGGGCCTGGCGCTTGGGGCCGCCTTGCATAAACATCACGCCGCCAATGCCCTGATTACGTACCAGCCGCTCGATGCGCTCTACGTGGCTGCGGTCTTTGTTCGAATACGCGGCCACCATGAACAGCTGGCCCAGGCGCTGGTCGGGCGTGAGCGCATTAAAAATGCTATCGACCCAGGCCGTTTCCACCGGGCCGGAAGGCAGCGGGTCGGCGGGCATTTTCTTTACATCGGCAAACGACAGCAACAGTCCCGCCGCCAGCAGCAAAGCCGCCATGGTAAGCTGGAAAGGGATGCGCATCAGCCCCGTAGGGTTGGTGGGTTGGTTCAAGGGGCAAACGGGCCGCGGGGGCCGTACTTTTGTCGTGAGTAGCAACGGAACCCGCCGGCCGGGTTTGGAGGTTCCAATCCTGGGCGGCTTCGGCACGAAACGCAACGGTGCGAGCCGTAAAATTTCGCTTTGGAACTCCGCTATTCGGCCGCGAAGGTACGCAACAAACCCCGTCGCGGGTTTACAACGCGGTGCTTTTTTGGTTATTGTTCAATACGTTTCGGCTTGTTGGCGTGCTGGTTAGCTGTTCGTTGTTCGCTCCTCAATTCTCGCTTTCCGCTTCCAGAAAATGCCTGATATCATTCACCTGCTTCCCGAATACCTTGCCAATCAGATTGCGGCCGGCGAGGTGGTGCAGCGCCCCGCCTCGGTGGTGAAGGAGCTGCTGGAAAATGCTGTCGATGCGGGGGCCACTCAGGTGCAGCTTATTGTGAAAGAGGCTGGTAAGCAGCTGGTGCAGGTGGTGGACAATGGCGCGGGCATGAGCCCCACCGATGCTCGCATGAGCCTGGAGCGCCACGCCACCAGCAAAATCCGCTCGACCGAAGACCTGTTCCGCATTCGCACCCTGGGCTTCCGGGGCGAGGCCCTGGCCAGCATCGCGGCCGTGGCCCAGGTCGAAATCCGCACCAAGCAGCGCGACCAGGACACCGGCAGCCTGCTGCTCGTGGAGGGCTCGCAAATCACCAGCCAGCAGCCCACCGCCTGCCCGGACGGTACCAGCATCGCCGTCAAAAACCTGTTTTTCAACGTGCCCGCCCGGCGCAATTTCCTCAAGAGCAACGCCGTGGAAATGCGACACATTCTCGATGAGTTTCAGCATGTAGCCCTGGCCAATCCGCAAATTGCGTTCTCGCTCTATCAGAATGAGCTGGAGGTGTTTGGTCTGCCGGCCGGTAAGCTGAGCCAGCGCATTGTGGCGCTGCTGGGCAATGGCTACAAGGAGCAGCTGGCAGCTTGCGAGGAGGTGACGCACTCCATTTCGGTGCGCGGCTTTGTGGGCAAGCCCGAGTCAAGCAAGAAAAGCCGGGGCGACCAGTTTTTCTTCGTCAATAACCGCTTCATTCGCTCGGCCTACCTCAACCATGCCGTGCTGGCGGCTTACGAAGGCCTGCTGGCCCGCGACACGCACCCGTTCTACGTGCTGTTTCTGGAGCTCGACCCCAAGGCCATCGATATCAACGTGCACCCAACCAAGACGGAAATTAAGTTCGAGGACGAGAAAACCGTGTACGCCGTGGTGCGCGCCGCCGTGAAGCAAAGCCTGGGCCTGCACAATATTGCGCCCTCGCTGGACTTTGAGGGCGACGTGAACTTTGCGCCCATCCGCCCGCTGCGTGCCGGCAAGGGTACCGGCGGCATACCTACCGAAGCCGACGACCACCTACCTGCCGCCACGCCCGCCGCCCGCGCCGCCGCCGCCAATGGCGACAGCTACCGCCCCGATGCCCTGGCCGCTGCCGCCTCGGGGGCGGCTCCGCGCACTGCCGGGGGCAGCTCCGGCTTCGCCAATTTCAACTCCGACACCCGCCGCGACGGCTTCGAGCGTGAGTTGCCGCCGCGCCCCACCGAGCAGGCCCGCCGCGACCTCGAAGCCTTTTACCGCGAGCTGGGCCAGCCCGTGCGCGACAACGCCAGCATCGACGCCGTGACCGCCCGTAGCTTTGAGGGGCCCGCGCCGGCCGTGCCCGTCGAGTCCATTATCAATAACCTGCCTGGGCGGGGGGCTCCCGGCTCGGCCGAGCTATCGCTGGGCCTGAACGTGCCCGATGGTGCCCCGGGCCGGGTGGTTCCGGCCCGCGAGGGCAGCGGCGCGGGCAGCCGCGCCGTGCAGGTGCAGCAGCGCTTCGTGCTGGTGCCCGTGAAGTCGGGCGTGCTGCTGATTGACCAGGAAGCCGCCCGCGAGCGCATTCTGTATGAGCAGTACCAGCAGGAGCTGGGCCGGGCCGTGGGCACTTCGCAAACGCTCTTATTTCCGCGCACGGTCACGTTTTCGCCGGCCGACTTCGCCGTGCTGCGCGAGCTCACGGAGCCGTTGCACGCGCTGGGCTTCATTTTTAATGAGTTTGGGCCGAGCACCATTGCCGTGGAAGCCATCCCGGCCGGCATGCCGGCGCAGGACGAAAAAGAGCTGCTGGAAAGTCTTATCGAGCAGTTTCGCACCACGGCCGGCCCGCTCAAGCTCGACCAGCGCGAGAGCCTGGCCCGCGCCCTGGCCCGCCGCATAGCCGCTGGCACCGCCGCCACCCGCCTGCCCGAATCCGAACTCAACGCCCTGGCCGACCGCCTCTTCGCCTGCCAAACCCCCGGCTATACCCCCGACGGCCGTAAAACCCTCGTACTCCTTGACGGCCAGCAGCTGGCCGATTTCTTCCGTAAGTAAAGTAGCGCGGACTTTTAGTCCGCGAGTGAGTGAATCCCAACCATCTTCCCGTCACGCGCGGACTAAAAGTCCGCGCTACAGGTACCCCGGCTAGCTTTGTGCGGCTAATTTCTGTTAAACATCACTCCAGCGGAACGTTGGAGCTATACCCCATTCATGTTCAATCTCACCCCCACGGTTCGCAATTTGTTGATTGCGAACGTTCTGTTTCTTGTTGCCCAGCAAAGTCTGCTGCCGCTCATCACCCAGGTCGGCAGCTTGTATCCCGTCGGTTCGCCGTTTTTCTTTCCCTGGCAGTTCTTTACCTATATGTTCCTGCATGCCGGCTGGGGGCATTTGATTGCCAATATGTTCGGTCTTATTTCCTTCGGGCCGCTGCTGGAGCAGCGTTGGGGCGCGTCACGCTTTCTTACCTTCTGGCTGATTTGCGGCGTGGGGGCCGGCGTGCTCTACGAAGGTGTGCGCGGCTACGAAATGCACAAGATGGAAGTGGCGCGGCAGGAGTTTCATCAGTCGCCCACCGGCGGAGATTTTGCCAATTTTTTCCGCTCGTACTTTCCCGATGCCACCGGCTACGAAAGCCTGGCTGGTGCGCTGGAGCGCAACCCGCAAAACCAGGAATACATCAATGCCGCCACCAAAGCCGTGGATGGGGCCGTTGTCGAAACCCGCGATTCTCCCAACGGCGGCATGGTAGGTGCTTCGGGCGCACTGTTCGGCATCCTGTTCGCCTTCGCCTACCTGTTTCCGAATACAGAATTAATGCTGCTTTTCTTTCCGTTTCCCATCAAAGCGAAGTATTTTGTGTTTCTATATGCCGCGTACGAGCTGTACAACGGTGTGCACCGCACCCCAGGCGATAATGTTGCCCACTTTGCCCACCTCGGCGGGTTGCTGATTGGTTTCATTGTCCTCAAGTTCTGGGAGGGCGGCCGGGAACGGTTTTACTAATAGTTGGTTGTTGAAATAAGCGGGCCGCGTTGGCGGCTATTCCGTTACATTCATTGAATCTGTTTACTCCCGATACATGCCATGAGCATCGTTCAAGATATTCGCACCGCCTTCAGCCGCCGCGACAATGCCCTCATCCAGCTCATCCAGCTCAATGTGCTGGTATTTGCGGGCCTGATTGTGGTGCAGGCCGTGATGACCATCAGCAGCACTAGCGGCTATTTCCCGCTGCTGCTGCGCCAGTTTGAACTGTCGTCGGCGCTGCCGGAGTTCATTCGCCACCCCTGGACGCTGCTCACCTACGCCTTCACGCACACCACCTACCAGAAGAGTTTCTTCGACGGCCTGCTCCATATCCTGTTCAATATGCTGAACCTGTACTGGTTCGGGCAGCTCATCCAGGAGTACCTCGGCAACCGTCGGCTCGTGAGCCTCTACGTGCTGGGGGCGCTGGCCGGTGCGGCGTTCTTCCTGCTCAGCTTCAACCTGATTCCGGCCTTCCAGTCCGGCCTGGGCAGCCCCATGAATGGGGCGTCGGCGGCGGTTTCGGCCATCATCGTGGCCGCGGCCACGCTGCTGCCCGACTACACGTTCATGGTCATTCTCATCGGCCCGGTCAAAATCAAATGGATTGCGGCTGTAGTGATTCTACTCTCGCTCGCGGGCCTCAGCGGCGGCAACCCGGGCGGCATGATGGCCCACCTCGGCGGGGCCTTGCTGGGCTTCGTGTTCATCAAGCAGTTGCAGGCCGGGCGCGATTTGGGCCGGCCGGTGCAGGCCGTCGGCAACTGGTTCAGCCGCCTCGCCAGTCCGCGCCCCACCATGCGTGTGAGCAGCACCACTCGCCGCCCCGAGCCGGTAGCGGCCGCTTCTATGAGCAGCAGCAAGAAGCCCGCCGCCCCCGGCCAGCCCCTGCAGGACGAAATCGACACGATTCTGGATAAGATTTCGCGTTCCGGCTACGAGAGCCTTTCCAAGGACGAAAAGCAGAAGCTTTTCCGGGCCAGCCAGCAGTAGGCCGGCGCTGGTTAAGGCTTGGTCACTCTAACGGGTTTGAGTAGGCGTCATGCAGAGCGCAGCGAAGCATCTTTACCGCAATAGTAAATCGGATTACTGGTGGCGGGCAAGATGCTTCGCTGCGCTCTGCATGACGACCTTACGCGCTGCGCAGCCAGGCCTTAGCCAGTTCTAGGTCCTGAAACAGCCGAATCTCGAAGTTCTGGCCCACGCGCGTCACCAGTTCGGCGGCCGATGCCTGCCCAAAAATGCCCGGCGATACGATGTGCGCAAAGCGTTTCAGGCCCAGGGCCAGCGCCTGCGGCATCCAGTTTTCGGCAATCCATTCGTTGGCCGAGCTCCAGGAGCCGATGATTTTGCGGTTGTCGTTCAGCATATGGGCGCACGGGTTTTCCCGCAGGAAATCAATGGTCGCCTGGCAGCCCTGGATAACTTTCTCGGTGTGCAGCACCCCCACCCAGTTGTTGTAAATCCACTGGTTGGCTGCATCAAATTCGATGGTTAAGAATATTTTGTCGAACGCGTTGACCAGGGATTTCTTCATGGGTAAACAGGGAGTAGTAGGTGATTATATCGAAAGGTAGCCATATTATTTCAGCAGTTCTCTGGTAAAGCAAAAGGGCCAGTGCTGCGAAGCACTGGCCCTTTTGTAAGTAGTTGGCAGGTATTACGCAGGCTGGGCGCTGCTCATTTTGTCGAGCGCATCCATCACCTCTTTCACGTGGCCGCGCGAGGTTTCAAGCATGGCTTTCTCTTCGTCGTTGAGCTGCAGCTCAATCACGCGCTCCACGCCGTTTTTGCCGAGGATAACCGGGGCACCGAGGTACACACCGTTGATGCCGTATTCGCCTTGCAGCTCCAGGCACACGGGGAACACGCGGCGCTGGTCGCGCACAATGGCCTCCACCATCTGGGCGGCAGCCGCGCCGGGCGCGTACCAGGCCGACGTACCCATGAGCTTCACCAGCTCGCCGCCGCCGTTCTTGGTGCGCTCCACAATGGCATCAAGCTTCTCCTTAGAAATCAGCTCGGTAACGGGAATGCCACCCACGGTGGTGTAGCGGGGTAGGGGCACCATGGTGTCGCCGTGGCCACCCATGAGCACGGCCTGAATGTCTTTCGGGCTCACGTTCAAGGCCTCGGCCAGGAAGGCGCGGTAACGGGCCGTGTCGAGGATGCCGGCCATGCCGAACACCTTTTCGCGGGGCAGCTTGGCGGTGAGGTGGGCCTGGTAGGTCATCACGTCGAGCGGGTTGCTCACGATGATGATAATGGCGTTGGGGGAGTGGGCCACCACCTGCTCGGTCACCGATTTCACGATGCCGGCGTTGATGCCAATCAGGTCGTCGCGGGTCATGCCGGGCTTGCGGGGCAGGCCGGAGGTAATCACCACCACGTCCGAACCAGCGGTGCGGGCGTAGTCGCTGGTTACGCCCACGGTGCGCGAGTCGTAGCCGATAATCGGAGCTTTCTGCCAGATATCGAGGGCTTTGCCTTCGGCAACACCTTCCTTGATATCAACCAGGACAATTTCGTTAGCAATTTCACGGGTGGCGAGCACATCAGCGCAAGTTGCGCCGACATTGCCGGCTCCGACTACGGTAACTTTCATAGGAAAAGAATTGGGGGGTTGGAGTTTCGCGGGTAAAAGTACGGACGGGCCGCTCAAGCTTGGGTGAAAAAAGCAAGTTTTTACCCAAGCCGGAGTTCGGGAGTTAAATCGATTGCCCAAAAAACACTACATCCGCTGCACCGTGAGCACGCGCTCCGAGGTTTCTTCCACCTTAAACCGGTCATCGACGCGCCAGCCCACTACCCAGCAGATTTTGCCATCGGCCGAGGTGAGCACGCGCACGTCATCCTTCAGGTTCAGCGGCACTTTCTGGTCGATGAGGAAGTCGCTGAGCAGCTTTTTGCCCTTCATGCCGAGGGGCATAAACCAGTCGCCTTCCTGCCATTTGCGCAGCGTGAGCGGGAATTTAATTTTGTCGGCATCGAGCGCGGCCGTGCTTTTGGAGCGTGGGATGATAAAGTGCCGGGCATCGTCGTGCAGTTCGGCTTTCAGGCGCATGCCGTCGGCCAGCAGGTCGGTCTGGCCCGCCGTCAGCTGGAAGGTACCGAACTGCGACAGCCGCCGCGGCGTGATAACCAGATGCTCCCGGTCCTTCACCAGCCGGTGCGTGGGCGAGTCGAACTTCCGGCCACTCTCGCCGGGGAAAGCGGCCACAATGTCCTTCACCACCAGCCACGAAAAACCGAACGGCCGCAGGATTTCGTGCAGCACCAGGGCCGTGGCGGCTGTTTTTTGCAGCGTACTGATATTTAAATACGTTACCTCCGCTTCGTCGCGGCGGGCCTGGGCGGCGGTTTCCTCCACGTAGCGGCGCACAATTTCCTCGGCCCCGCCCACGCGCTCGGCGGTGCCGTGCATGGTCTGGTCGAGATTGGGGTTGATTTCGCGCAGCACGGGCAGCACCTCGTGGCGCAGCAGGTTGCGCTGGTACACGGGGCTGGCGTTGCTGTCGTCTTCACGCCAGCGCAGGCCGCGCTCTACTAAGTATTCGTGCAGGGCATCGCGTCCCAGGCCCAGCAGCGGGCGGATGATGTGCCCGTTTTTCACCTTAATGCCGTGCAGGCCGGCCAGTCCGGTGCCGTGCGTAAGGTTGAGAATCATGGTTTCGGCCTCATCGCGCTGGTGGTGGGCCGTGGCGATGTAGGCCAAACCCTGCGCCTGCCGCACCTGCTCAAACCAGCGGTAGCGCAGGAAGCGGGCCGCCATCTGGGTCGAAATGCCTTCCTGCTCGGCGTAGGCTTTGGTCTGGAAAAACTCGGCGAAATAGGGGAGGTCGTACTGTTTGGCCAGCTTGCGCACAAACTGCTCGTCGGCGTCGGCATCTTCGCCGCGCAGGCCGAAGTGGCAGTGCGCCACCGCCACCTGCGCGCCCAGCTTGTGCAGCACATCCAGCATCACCACCGAATCGAGCCCGCCGCTTACCGCGACCAGAATGGGGTCGTTTTCGATGGAAAATAGATTGTTTTCTTCAATGAAGCGGCGAACGGAATCAAGCATGGTGCAACGGGCAGCCCAGAGGGCCAATAAGTACTACAGTGCAAAGATGGCCGTTAGCGCGGCCTCCGTCCGTACCTTTACACCCTCAATGGCCGTATTCCGCGTTTTTTTACTTCTGTGGCTGCTGATGCCACTGCTGGGGCAGGCGCAACGCGCCACGCCGCCGGCTGCTAAAGGCTCGCCCATCAAATTGCTGACGGCCGGCGAGCTGGTGGGTGGTGACTTTGAAGGGGTGAAAATCCGCAAGTTGATTACCAACGTCAGCTTTCAGCAGGACGACGTGTTCCTGTACTGCGACTCGGCCTACCAGTACCTGGAGCGCAACCAGGTGGAGGCCTTCAGCAACGTGCGCGTGGTGCAGAGCGACACCATGACCATAACCGGCGACCATGGCTTTTATGACGGGGCCCAGCGCACGGCCCGCATGACCGGCAATGTGGTGATGCGCGACCCGCGCATGACCCTGACCACGCCCAGCCTCGACTACGACCTGAATCGCAAAACGGCCTCTTACACCGAAACCGGCCACCTCACCGACCCGCAGAATACCCTCGATAGCCAGCAGGGCTTCTACGATACCAATACTAAAGTATTCGTTTTTAAGCAGAATGTGCACCTCGTGACGCCCGATTCGGAGCTGAACAATGACACGCTGCGCTACAACACCGTCAGCAAGATTGCCTATTTTAACGGCCCTACCCGCATCAAGGGCAAGCAGGGGAATCTGTATGCCGAAGGGGGCAATTACAACACCAAAACCCGCGTTTCGGATTTCAAGCGAAATGCCAAAATTGACACGCCCAACTACCTGTTGGGCGGCGACCAGCTGGTGTATGATGAGGTGAAGCAGTACGGCGTGGCGCGGGGCCACGTCTCGCTCACGTCCAAGAAGGACAACCTGGTGCTGCGCGGCGATGCCGGCAAATACTGGCGCGCCCTGGGCCGCACCAAGCTCTACGGCGGCCGGCCGGTGGTGCGCAACATCGGCAGCCAGAAAGACACGCTTTATATGGCCGCCGACACGCTCATCAGCGTCGAGGCCCGGCCCGGCCAAACCACCACGCGCACCATCCTTTACGCCTACCCGAAGGTGCAGATTTTTCGGGGCAACCTCCAGGGAATCTGCGACTCGCTGACCTACGACCGCCAGGACAGCATCATCTACCTCAACCGCGACCCGGTGCTGTGGCAGGCCAAAAACCAGCTCACCGCCGACTCTATCCAAATCCGCTCGAAGGGCGGCAAGGTGGATGAGATGCGACTCTATTCCAATGCGTTTGCCGTGAATCAGGACACGCTCCTGAACTTCAACCAAACCAAGGGCCGCAACATGATGGCCTATTTCCGCGACAATAAAATGCGCCGCGTGGATGTGCTCGGCAACGCCGAAAGCATCTTCTACGCCCTCGACGGCGACACCGTTACCACCGGTATGAACCGCGTGCTCTCGGCCAACATGCGCCTGCTGTTTCTGGATAGCAAGCTGAATAAAATCTCCGTCCTCTCCAACCCGGAGGCTAAGTTCATCCCGCCCCACGAGCTCAAGCCCGACGACGAGCGTCTGAAAGGCTACCAGTGGCGCGCCAAGGAACGGCCCACCCGCCGCCAGGTGTTGGGCAAACAGTTCGACGACCGCCCCAAAAAGAAAGCCGTGAAGAAGAAAGTGGTGAAGAAAAAAACCACTTCCGCTACTAAACGCACCACCAAACTCAAGGCCAAAACGACCAGTCCCAAACCCGCCACCCCGGCCAAATCTGCGAAGCCGGCCATTAAATCCGTCATTTCCGCGCCAGCCAAACCAGCGGCCGCAGCTGCTCCCGCGCGGCGCTAGCTGCAACCTTTGGCCGGCTGTCGGGCATCTGGCTGGTAGCCGGGCCTGCCCGGCCTCCGGCCGGTTTGCCTCCGCCGGCTCAAATCGTTACCTTTGCACCCCTTATGCCGATTTCCCGCCTCACGGTTCTGTTTCTGCTCGTTAGTACGCTCGTCCTGGGCTCCTGCGCCAGTGGCTACCAACGCCTGCTGAAAAGCACCGACGTCAATAAAAAATACGAAGCCGCCGTCAAATACTATGACAAGGGCGACTTTTTCCGGGCCGGGACGCTGCTCGAAGACCTCATTCCGCTGCTGAAAGGCCGCCCTGAGGCTGAAAAAGCCCAGTTTTACTTCGCCAACACCAACTACAAGCAGCGCAACTACGTGCTGAGCGCGTTCTATTTCAAGTCGTTCACCGACACGTATCCCAACTCAGAATATTCGGAAGAGGCCTCGTACCTGCACGCCAAATCGTTGTTTCTGGACTCGCCTGGCTACGAGCTCGACCAGACTAATACGGTGTCGGCCCTCGAATCCATCCAGGATTTCCTGAACCGCTACCCCGAAAGCAAGTTCAAGCCCGAGACCGAGAACATGTCGCAAGAGCTCCAGCGCAAGCTGGAAAACAAGGCGTACGAAAGCGCCCGCCTCTATTACCAGCTCCGCTACAACCAGGCGGCTGTGGTGGCGTTCACCAACTTCCAATTGAGCTATCCGGCTTCGGCCTACGCCGAACAGGCCGCCTTTCTGCGCCTGAGTGCCCAGTATGCCTGGGCCAAGGAAAGTATCGAATCGAAGCAACGGGAACGTTTCCTTGATGCGGTGAGCTTCTACCAGCAGTTTCTTGATGCCTACCCCAAGAGCAAGAGCCTGAAATCGGCGCAGGATATGTACGATGTCAGCCAGGCCGAGATTGTTCGCCTGAAGGCCGTGCCCACGGCCGCCGCCAACTAATAATTTGTCACTAAATCAGCCCATGAAACCTAATCCCAACACCCCGTCGAGCTCCATCATCACGCGCAACGTGGCCGACATCACCGGCGACAACGGCAACGTGTACGAGGCCATTGCCGTGATTTCGAAGCGTGCCAACCAGCTGTCGATTAAACTGAAGGAGGAGCTGAACGACCGCCTCGCCGAGTTCGCCTCCACGGTTGATAACCTGGAGGAAGTGTTCGAAAACCGCGAGCAAATCGAAGTTTCCAAGCAGTACGAGCGTATGCCCAAGCCTACCAGCCTGGCCATCGAGGAGTTCCTGCAAGGCAAAATCTACTACTCCACGCCCGAGCCGGAAGAAGTTCCGGTGCCCCGCGAGCTGTTTTAGCGTTTAGTGCATGATTGTTAGTGCTTGGTGCCTGGTTTTAGCGAAATTTGCATTATGACTGCACCAGGCACCAGGCACCAGGCACCAGGCACCAATTTAGCTGGCCGGCGCATCCTGCTGGGTGTCAGCGGCAGCATTGCTGCTTATAAAGCCGCTCCGCTCACGCGTCTGCTCATTAAAGCCGGGGCCGAAGTGCAGGTCATCCTCACCGAAGCCGCCACGGCTTTCGTGACGCCCCTCACGCTGGGAACCCTCTCCAAAAAGCCCGTCCTGACGGGCTTTTTGCGTGATGCGGCCGCCGGCGAGTGGCACAACCACGTCGAGTTGGGCCTGTGGGCCGATGCCCTGCTGATTGCGCCGGCCAGCGCCAATACCATCGGCCAACTGGCCAACGGCTTGTGCCCTAACTTGCTGTGCGCGGTGTATTTGTCGGCCCGCTGTCCGGTTTTCTTGGCTCCGGCCATGGATTTGGATATGTTCGCCCACCCGGCCGTGATACAGAACCTGGCGCGGCTGCGCGCCTTCGGCAACCACGTTTTTGATTCGCCCAGCGGCGAGCTGGCCAGCGGCCTCAGCGGCCAGGGCCGCATGCTGGAGCCGGAGGATATTGTGGCGGCGCTGGAGCAGTATTTTGGTAGTATCGATTCTAAATGAACGTCATGCTGAGCGAAGCCGAAGCATCTCGCGTGTGGTAGTAAATCTTTTCGCAGAATGATTGAATTACCATTGCACGCGAGATGCTTCGGCTCCGCTCAGCATGACGTTCTGCAATCAATCTTTCCCGTTCAATAGTCGATGCACGTTCTCCTCACCGCCGGCCCTACCTACGAACCCCTCGACCCCGTTCGTTTCCTCGGCAACCGCTCGACGGGTAAAATGGGCTATGCGCTGGCCGAAGCCTTCGCGGCCCAAGGCGCTGAGGTAACGCTGGTGAGCGGCCCCAGCCACCTGCCCGACCCGGCCAGCCCGCGCATTCGCATAGTGCGGGTAGAAACGGCGGCGGAGATGTTTGCGGCGGCGGCCGAGGTGGCGGCCAAGACCGATGTATGGGTGTTTGCGGCGGCCGTGGCCGACTACCGGCCGGCCCACATCGCGGTCGATAAAATCAAGAAATCGGGCGAAACGCTGATGCTGGAGCTGGTGAAAAACGTGGACATCGCCGCTACCCTCGGCCAGCGCAAGCGGGCTGAACAATTTGCCGTCGGTTTTGCGTTGGAGACTACGAACGAGCTGGCCCATGCCCAGGACAAGCTGCACCGAAAAAACTTCGACCTCATTGTGCTGAATTCTCTGCGCGATGCGGGCGCGGGCTTCGGCCACGACACCAATAAGGTGACGGTGCTGGATGCGGCCGGCCAAATCGTTAATTTTGAGTTACAGTCCAAAGCCGACGTGGCCCGCGGACTGGTTAGCCTGATTCTGGCCCGTCTGACTCCTTCCTCATGATGCGAAAATTCCTCGCGGTCTTGCCCCTATCTGCCCTGCTACTCCTGGCTGGCCCCGCTGCCCGCGCCCAGGAACTGCTGGCCGAAGTGCGCGTATCGACCGAAAACGTGACGATTTCGGACCCCACCATCGTCACGTCGATGCAGAACGACATCCGCACGTTCCTTAACAACCGTGCCTGGACCACGCAGACGTACCGGCCCGAGGAACGGATTCGGCTCAAAATCTTTATCGGCATCACCGCCATCCCGCAGAACGGTACCTACAGCACCACCATGCGCCTGATTTCGACGCGCCCGGTGTATGGCACTGGCTACGAAACCAACGTGGTGAGCATCGTGGACCGCAATTTTAACTTCAATTATTCGCAGCAGAATCCCCTGGATTTTTCGCCCAACAGCTTCGTTTCCAATCTGTCGTCGCTGCTGGGGTATTATGCTTATCTCGTCATCGGGATTGACCGCGACACGTTTGCCCGACTTGGCGGCACGCCATATTATGAGCTGGCCCGCAACGTGGTCAACTACTCGGCCAACCAAACCCAGACCAATGAAGCCGACGAAGGCTGGCGTGGCAGTGGCTCGCGTGAGCGCCACTTTATCCTCGATAATCTGACCGACCCGCAGCTCGAAGCCTTCCGTACCGGGCTGTATGGCTACTACCGGCAGGGGATGGACATCTTTATCGAAAAGCCTGAAGAGGCCCGCACCTCGGTGATGGCGGCCCTGACAGGCGTGCAGAAAGCCGCCCTTACGCGCCCGGGTACGTTATTCGCCCGCGCGTTTTTCGATGCGAAATCGGATGAAATCGCCAATATCTTCCGCACCAGTCAGGACCAGAGCCAGAAGCAGCAGCTCGTGACCATGCTCACGGAAGTGGACCCAACGAATTCGGCAAAATATCAAACGATACTCAAATAAATTAATTAAAACAGTTCTACTGAGCTTGTCAAAGCCTCGCTACTGCGCCAGTAGCTAATTGCTATTGCAGTGAGAGGCTTCGACAAGCTCAGCAGGACGTTCTAAAGGCTTTATGCTCGTCGATTTACGGATTAATAACTACGCGCTGATTGAGCAGCTGGAGCTGCGTCCGTCGCCATTGCTGAACATTATTACGGGTGAAACCGGGGCCGGTAAATCCATTATGCTGGGCGCTATTGGTCTGCTGCTGGGCAACCGGGCCGATTCGCGTATGCTCTTCAATACCGAGCGCAAGTGTGTGATTGAGGGGCAGTTCGATATTGCCAACTACCACTTGCAGGACATTTTTGAGGCCGAAGACCTGGACTATGATTCGCACTGCATTTTGCGGCGCGAAATCAGCCCTAACGGCAAGTCGCGCGCCTTTGTGAACGACACACCGGTGACGCTGGAAGCCCTACGGAAAATCGGGGCGAATCTGATGGATATTCACTCGCAGCACGATACGCTGCTGCTGGGCGATGGGATTTTCCAGTTGAATTTGCTGGATTTGTACGCCGGGCTGGTGCCGCAGCGCACCATGTACAGCCACGCTTTCCGGCAGTACCGCAAGCTCGAAACCGACCTGCAGGCGCTGGAAGGTCAGGCCGCTCAGGCTAGTAAGGAGCTGGATTACAATAGTTTCCTGCTGAATGAGCTGGAAGAATCCCGCCTCGACAATGAAGACCAGGACGCGCTAGAGCAGGAGATAAAGCAGCTGGAGCACGCCGAGGAAATTAAGTACAAGCTAAGCCAGGCGCTGCACGGCCTGCGCGACAGCGAAACCTGCGCCACCGGCAACCTCAAGGAAGCTGTGGGTCTGCTGGGGCAGGTAGCGAGCTACGCCGATAACTTCCGCGACCTGCGCGAGCGCCTGAGTTCCTGCCTGATTGAGCTGCACGACATTGCCGACGAGGTAGAAACTGCCGAGCGCCGCACTGAAGGCGACCCCGCCCGCGCCGAGGAGCTCCAGGACCGTCTGAACGTGCTCTACACTCTCCAGCGCAAGCACCAGGCCCGCGACCTGCCCGCACTCATCGCCGTGCGCGACGACCTGCGCCAGAAGGTAAGCTCCGTGCTGAGCCTCGACAAGGAAATTGCCCGCCTGCGCAAGGATTCCGATGCCGCGCTAGCCGCCGTAACCAAGCAGGGCAACAAGCTGTCGGAGAGCCGGCGCAAGTCGTTCCCGCACTTTGAGAAGCAGCTGGGGCTATTGCTGGCCGACTTGGGCATGCCGCACGCCCGCATCGTGGTGCAGCACAGCACCGGTGCGCCGGCTACCAGCGGCATAGACGTGGTGAGCATCCTCTTCACGGCCAACAAAGGCGCGCAACCCCAGACGCTGAGCAAGGCTGCTTCGGGTGGCGAATTTTCGCGCCTGATGCTGTGCATCAAGTACATGCTGGCCGATAAAACGGCGTTGCCGACCATTGTTTTTGACGAAATTGACACCGGCATCAGCGGCGAAATCGCGGTGAAGGTGGGCCGCATGATGCAGCAGATGGCGCAGAAGCACCAGCTCGTGGCCATTTCGCACCTGCCGCAGATGGCGGCGGCCGGCGATGTGCACTACTTCGTGTACAAAGAAGACCGCGCCGACCGCACTGTTAGTCGTATCCGCGAGCTGAGCCAGGACGACCGCATTAAGGAAATTGCGCACATGATTGCGGGAGCTAAGCCCAGCGAAAATGCTTTCCAAAGCGCCCGCGAGTTGCTGGCGCTGCGGGGCGAAACGGTGAGTGGTGAGGTGGTGAAATAGTGAGTTGGTGGGTGCGAGGCAAGGGTATTTGCTAACTTGCCGCGTGTTTGCGCCCAACGCCCGGGCGGCGGGCTATTCATTAACTCACCAACTCACCATTTCCCCTCATGGCCAACAACCTCCTCGCCGGCAAAGTCGGCATCATTTCCGGCGCGCTCAACGAACATTCCATTGCCTGGAAAGTGGCCCAACGGGCGCACGCCGAAGGGGCGCGCTTCGTACTCACCAACGCGCCGCTGGCCATGCGCATGGGCGAAATCAACAAGCTGAGCGAGGAGTGCAACGCGCCCATTATCCCGGCCGATGCTACTTCGACCGAGGAGCTGGAGGCGCTGTTTTCGGGCGCGCAGGAGCAGCTGGGTGGCAAGATTGACTTCGTCCTACACAGCATTGGCATGAGTGCCAACATCCGCAAAAAGAAGCACTACGGCGAGCTGGACTACAAATTCTTCAATCAGACGATTGACGTGTCGGCCATGTCGTTCCATAAGATGATGGCCGTGGCCGAGAAGCAGGATGCCATGAACGAGTGGGGCAGCATCGTGGCGCTGAGCTACATCGCCGCCCAGCGTGCCTTCCTCGACTACACCGACATGACGCAGGCCAAGGCCATGCTCGAAAGCATTGCCCGCAGCTACGGCCAGCGTTTCGGCAAGCTGAAAAAGGTGCGCGTGAACACCGTGTCGCAGTCGCCCACCAAAACCACGGCCGGCACCGGCATCACCGGCTTCGATGCCTTCTACAACTTCGCCGACATGATGTCGCCGCTGGGCAACGCCCCGGCCGAAGCCTGCGCCGACTACTGCATCTCGCTTTTCTCGGACCTCACGCGCTACGTGACCATGCAGAACCTGATGCACGACGGCGGCTTCAGCACCACCGGCATCTCGGCCGAGATTGTGGACATGATGACCAAGGCAGCCGGCGTTTCGGAAGAGTAGAGTTGATTGATTTTGAATAGCAGAGCCCGGCCGTTTGGTCGGGCTTCCTGCGTTTGGGGGCATTAGTAAAAAGCGTGGATGACAAGCACCGATACTTCGGTGTAGCGCCGAAGGTGGTCGAATACCACGCCCGCCTGAAAATCGCGGCCGAAAGGGTGCGTGAGGCGCGCCTGCCATTGCCAGTAGTCCGGCCAGCGGGTCGCTTTCACGGTGCTCACCAGGTTGAAAAGAGGCCATGGATAATAATAATTCAGCAGGCCGAAGCTGTAGCCGGTGCTCCGAGCGGTTTCGTCGGAATCCAGCGGCTGATATTGTGCGTACCCGCCACCCAGCAGTAGCGTTGTTTTGGGTAATGCCTTCATGGGTCGGAAACCACCGATGCTCAATGTAGCCGAGTAGCTATGAAAGCGGATAGCGGCGGGCACGGCTTGTAAATACTGGTAGTCGAGCGCTTCTGAGATGGTGACGCGGCGCTGCCAGAGGGGCGGCAGCTCCAGCCTCGCCGCCAAGGCGTGGTTGCGGCCAAAATTGGTTTGGTAGCCGATGGTGGCGGCGAGGGGCAGCCGCACCAGCCGGTTGCCATACAGCTTCACGGAGGCCCCGAATGGCGCGTAGCGAACCCCGCTGGTCAGGCTGATTTCGGCCAGCGGATAGGCCACGAGCAGGCATTCTATGGTTCTTTCGTCTGCGGCAAGCCGGACAATAGTTGAGCGGCCCGCCGTAGCATACCGGCGTTGGCTGACATTGAAGCTGTTTAGAAAGTCCCCGAACGGTCATGCAGCGCGCAGCGAAGCATCATGCTCGCATCCTCAGGCCCGTTCAACGAGGCGAGCAAGATGCTTCGCTGCGCGCTGCATGACCGTTTGAGTACCTTTTGTGACTTTCTAAACAACTCCATCATCAAGAGCAAGAAAAACTCGTTCATCACCGCCGCGTCCACGCCCGAGCAGCAGCCCTTCGGCTTCGTATTTCTGAATTGCAAGCTGACGGCCGATACCGCTCTGGCGAAGAAGGTGCACCTCGGCTGGCCCTGGCGGCCCAATGCCAAAGTGGTGTACCTGAACACCGAAATGGGCGCCCACATCACGCCCGCTGGCTGGGATAACTGGAAGAACCCGGCGAATGAAAAGACGGCCTATTTCGCCGAGTACCGTTCCACCGGGCCGGGCGCCGTGGGCATACCAGCTCACGGCGAAGGAAGCAAAGCAGTACACGCTGAAGGCCATTTTCGCGGCCGAGGTGCCGTGGCAGCCGTGAAGAACTAAGAACGGTCATGCTGAGCGCAGCCGAAGCATCTCGCGTGTGGGAGTAATCTATCTGAAATGATTAGTGGTAGCACGCGAGATGCTTCGGCTGCGCTCAGCATGACGTTCTGTTAGTCACTAGACTTGTTCCTCAATAAGAGAACGGTGATTTTCCAAGCCGTATTTGGCACCAGAAACGGGGGCTGCTCAAAGAATCCAAGGATACGGGCTTGGCTAAACCAAAAAGACCATTCAGGCGTCACAATCGGCTAAAATCTTTGACTACTTCTTATTCGGAAACAAGTCTACTCAATACCCCCGGCTCAAATCCACCAGATTCTCCAGTGGCTGGCTGTGGCGCAGGCGCTCCAGGTTGCGCAGCAGCACATCGACTTTGCTTTCGTCCTCGTGGTGCTGGCCGCCGCCGGTGTGCTGGGTAAGTAGCACGTTGGGCAGGGCCCAGAGCGGATTGTCGGCGGGCAGGGGCTCCACGGCGGTCACGTCGAGCACGGCCCCGCCGAGGTAGCCGGCTTGCAGCAGCTTGATGAGGGCGGGCTCGTCGGTGGTGTTGCCACGGCCCACACTGGCGTAGATGCTGCCCGGGCGCATGGCATCCAGCAGCTCGGCCGAGAAAAAGCCCTCGGCGCTGCCCGGCAGAGTGTTTATCACGATGTCGGTTTCGGGCAGGGCGGCTTTCAGGTCTTCTTTGGAGCGAAGCTGCGCCTTGGGGTGGGTGCGGGCCAGCAGCTGCACAGGGCACTCGAAACCGCTGAGTTGCTGCTGCACGGCCAGGGCAATAGCCCCGGCGCCCAGCACCACCACGCGCTTGCCGCGCAGCAGGCCCGAGCGGTTGCGCACGTAGGCCCCGCCCACCCATTTTTTCTCGGCTTGCAGCACGGCCAGCTCGCCCAGGTGGCGGTAGAGGGCCAACAGGCCACCTACCATGGTTTCGGCGCAGGGCCAGGCGAAAAAGTCGCCCATATTCGCTACTGGCACATTCAGGTGCAGGTGGCGGTAGCGTTCGAAGCCGGCCGAGTCAATTTGCCAGAAGCGCAGCAGAGGCGAGGTGCCAGCCGCTAGCCACACGGGCGGCGGGTTGCCGAGCAGCACCTCGGCCTCCTGGAAGGCGGGAAACTGGTCTTCGGGGGCTACGTCGTGGCAGAACGTGACGTTGACCTCGGCCGGAAGCTGCTGGTGCAGGTAAGCGCGGGCGGAGGGGCTGAGGGGCGAATAAACGAAAAGATTCATGGCGGAGCAGCCGGCACGGCCGCAAGCAGTTGACAAGCGTGAGCCCCAGAAACGGGCCGATGGACAAAGTTGCTGCCCAGGCGGCGTACTTTTCGCAAAGAAGCGGCCCGACCAGCCGTATTTGCCCGTTTTTTTGCGTATTCCGCCCGTTTCCTCTGCTCATGCGCGCCTACCTGCACCAGCACGCCCACCTCACCGATGCCGAGCTGGAACAAACCATGACGCTTATCCAGCCCTGCACTTTCCGTAAAGGCACCGAGCTGTTCCACCCCGGTCCGCCGCCCGACCGGCTCTATTTCATCGAAACCGGGCTGGCCCGTGCCTACCGCCTTGTGCGCGGCGAAGACATCACCAGCGCCTTCTATGGGGCCGATTCCTTCTGTTTCGATACCCTGAGCATTGTGGCCCAGGTACCCACCGAGCTGTATTTCGAATGCCTGACCGACGTGCAGGCCCACGAAATCCTCATTCCCGACCTCAACCGCCTGTTCCGCCGGGTGCCGCCCATCGAGCGCCTGGGCCGCCGCATCAACGAAAACCTGGTGTGTGGCCTCACCGAGCGCCTCCGGGCCTTCCAGATGGACGACCTGCGCACCCGCTACCTCGCCCTGATGCGCCAGAACCCCGAGCTGATTCAGCAGGTGCCGCAGCGGCATATTGCTACGTACCTGGGTGTGAAGCCGGAAAGCCTGAGCCGCATGCGGGCGCAGCTGTGAGTGTGGCCTTGGCTGAGGACTGGGTATTGGTTGGCGCGCGTCTGCGACGCGTGCCGGCTGGACTCGGGTCTGTGACTCGTGCTGCGAACGACTCGCAATTGCGCTGTTCTGCCGGCTCTGTACCCGAGCCGCAGGCTCGCACCCAGTCGGCACGCGTCGCAGACGCACGCCAGCGGCAGCCAGCGGCAGCCAGCGGCAGCCAGCGGCAGCCAGCGGCAGCCAGCGGCAGCCTGGGGATTGCGCATTTCTTAACCTAGGTCATTGGGGCCGCTGCCGGAACTGGGTACTTTTACCCGCGCTCTCTTCCCACCCAACCCCTTAGTCCTAATGGCCAAGCAAGCCTATTCCCGCCGCGACCTCGCGTTTCAGCTCCACGAAGTATTGCACGTTGAAAGCCTGAACCGCTTCCCGTACTTTCAGGACCACGACCGCGGCTCCATCGACCTGGTGCTTGATACCGCCGGCCAGTTTGCCGACCAGCTCCTGCGCCCCCTGCTCACCGAGCTCGACCGCCAGGAGCCGCAGCTCGTGGATGGCACCATTCGGGTGCATCCCGGCGTGAAGAACATCGTGCACCGCTTCGGCCAGGATGGCTGGATAAACGCCCTGTTTTCGTACGAGGAAGGTGGCCAGCAGCTGCCCGGCACCGTGTACAACGCGGCCGTGTTTGCCATGCAGGCCACCAACTATTCGGCCAGCGTGCCGCCCTTCCTCACACTGGGCGCGGCCAATCTACTCCGTAGCTTCGCTACGCCCGAGCTCACGGCTGCCTTCACGCCGCACATGTACGCCGGCCGCTGGCAGGGCACCATGGCCCTCACCGAGCCCGACGCCGGCAGCTCCCTCTCCGACATCAGTACCTCGGCCGAACCCACGGAGGATGGCTACTACCGGATTCGGGGGCAGAAAATCTATATTTCCTCCGGCGACCATGATGCCTGCGACAACGTGGTGCACCTCATGCTGGCCAAGATTAAAGGCGGACCAGCGGGGGCCAAGGGCATCTCGCTCTTTGCCGTACCGCGCCAGCGCGTGGCGGCCGGGCTGCCCAACGAGGCCACAAAACCCGACGAATTAGTTTCGAACGACGTGGTCACGGCCGGCATCTACCACAAGCTGGGCTGCAAGGGCGCGCCCATTGCCCACCTCCTGATTGGCGGCGACGGCGACACGCGCGGCTACCTTGTGGGCGAGCCCAACAAGGGCCTCAGCTACATGTTCCAGATGATGAACGAGGCCCGGCTGGCTGTGGGCGTGAGCGCGGCGGCCATCGGTACGGCCGCCTACTACGCGGCCCTCGAATACGCCCGCGCCCGGCCCCAGGGCCGCCCCATCGCCAACCGTGACGTGGCCCAGCCGCAGGTGCCCATCATCCGGCACGCCGATGTGAAGCGCATGCTGCTCTTCCAGAAAGCCACCATGGAAGGCGCGCTGGGCCTGCTATTACAGTGCAGCTACTACATGGATGTGGCCCGGGTAGGCGATGGCGCAGAGAAGGAAAAAGCCGAGCTGCTGCTCGATTTGCTGATGCCCATCGCCAAAACCTACCCCTCGGAAATGGGCGTGCTGAGCACCAGCGCCGCCATCCAGGTGCACGGCGGGGCCGGCTACACCACCGATTTTCCGGTGGAGCAGTTCTGGCGCGAGTCGCGCATTCACCCCATCCACGAAGGCACCACCGGTATTCAGGGGCTCGATTTGCTGGGCCGGAAAATTACCCAGCACGGCGGCAGGGCCGTGGGCCTGCTGCTGGAAGAAATCCAGGCCACCATTGCCTCCGCCAATGCCGTGTCCGAGTTGGCTCCGCTGGCCGTCCAGCTCACCAAAAACGTGGGCATTTTGCAGCAAGTGACCGGCCATCTGCTGGGCGTAGCGGCCCAGGACCACGAGCTATTCCTGGCCGATGCCACCCTCTACCTGGAGCTGGCCGGCTTGGTGACGGTGGCCTGGCAGTGGCTGCGGCAGGCAGTAGTGGCCCAGGCCGCCCTGCCCGCCGCCCACCCCGACGACCAGAATTTCTACCACGGCAAGCTCATGGCCGCGCAGTATTTCTACGAATACGAGCTGGTACACGCCCCCGGCCTGGCCAAGCGCCTGCAATCGGCCAATGCCGTGACGGTGGCCATGCAGGAGGCGTGGTTTTAGATAGTCAATACGGCCGGAACTATCATCCTGAGCGCAGCGAAGGACCTTATCACGGCTGAGTGGTACTCATTCAATCGTGATAAGGTCCTTCGCTGCGCTCGGGATGACAAACGATTTATTTCGCATTCCATGAAAAAACTCGAAAACAAGGTTGTCTTCATTACCGGCGGCTCCTCGGGCCTTGGCCGCGCCGCTGCTGTGGCCGCCGCTGAAGAAGGCGCGAAACTCGTCATCGCCGACCTGCCCGGCTCCGACCACGCCGCCGCGCTGGCTGAAGTGCAGGCCGCCGGGGCCGAAGCCGTTTTTATTCCGCTCGACGTGACCGATTCGGCCAACATTCAGCAGGCCATTGCCGCCACGGTAGCGACATTCGGCCGGCTCGATGTGGCGCTGAACAACGCGGGCATCGGCGAGGGGTTCTTCAGTTTTCTCGAAACTAGTGAGGAATCGTTTCAGCGCATCATCAACGTGAACCTGACCGGTGTGTTCACCTGCATGAAGTACGAGCTGGCGCAATTCATGGCGCAGGGCGGCGGCGTTATTGTGAACATGTCTTCGCTGGCCGGCCTCAAGGGCGCGCCGGGCCTGAGCGCCTACGTGGCTTCGAAGCACGGCGTGCTGGGCCTCACCCGCGTGGCGGCTCAGGAATTTGCCCGCCGCAACGTGCGCGTGAATGCCCTCTGCCCGTACTATATCGATACGCCGCTCATTAAGGAAGTCCCCGAGGAGTTGCGCAACCAGATGATTTCGGCCAGCCCCATGAGGCGCCTCGGGCGGGCTGAGGAAGTAGCCAAAGCCTTCATCTACCTGGCTTCGGATGATTCGAGCTATACCAACGGCACCCAGCTGGTGATTGACAGCGGCGTGATTTCGTGATGTAGCGCGGACTTTTAGTCCGCGACTCATTCCGTAACCCTTTACTCGCGGACTAAAAGTCCACGCTACACTATGGATTTCGCCCTTAGCCCTAAAACCCAGGACTACCTCGCCCGCGTGCAGGCCTTCATGGCCGAGCACATCGCGCCCATCGAAGAGCAGTACCACCACGATAACCTCGCCGCCAACCCCGGCCCCGACTGGCAAAGCTGGCGGGTGCTGCCCGTCATCGAAGAGCTGAAAACGAAAGCCAAGGCCGCCGGCCTCTGGAATCTGTTCCTGCCCGATGCCGCGCACGGAGCCGGCCTCAGCACCCTCGAGTACGCGCCCATTGCCGAAGAAACCGGCCGCAGCTTCCTCGCGCCCACCGTGTTCAACTGCAACGCGCCCGATACCGGCAACATGGAGGTGCTGCACTACTTCGGCAGCGAGGCGCAGAAAGCCGAGTGGCTTGCGCCGCTGCTGGCCGGCAAAATCCGCTCCGTGTTCTGCATGACCGAGCCCGACGTGGCCTCGTCCGACGCCACCAACATGCAGGCCACCATCGGGGCCGAGGGCGACGAGCTGGTGCTCAATGGCCGCAAGTGGTGGGCCACTGGCCTGGGCCACCCCGATGCGAAGCTGGCCATTTTCATGGGCCTCTCAAACCCCGAAGCCGCGCCCCACGTCCGCCACAGCATGGTGCTGGTGCCGCTCGATACGCCCGGCGTGAACATCCGGCGCATGCTGCCCGCCTTCAGCGACTACGACGCGCCCTATGGCCACGGCGAAGTGTGGTTTGAGAATGTGCGCGTGCCCCGCGCCAACCTGCTGCGCGGCCTGGGCGAGGGCTTCGCCATCGCGCAGGGCCGCCTTGGGCCGGGCCGCATTCACCACTGCATGCGCTGCATCGGGGCGGCCGAGCGGGCGCTGGAACTGCTGATAAAACGGGGCCTCTCGCGCACGGCTTTCGGCAAGCCGCTGCTGCACCTGGGCGGCAACCTGGAGCGCGTGGCCGACCTGCGCATGGCTATCGACCAGGCCCGGCTATTGACTCTTTTTGCCGCCTGGAAAATTGACAATCAGGGCGTGAAAGCGGCCATGAGCGAGATTTCGGCCATTAAAGTAGTGGCCCCCAATGTGCTCCAACGCGTGGTAGACGAGGCCATCCAGATGCACGGCGGCGCGGGCGTGTCGCACGACGTGCCGCTGACGGCCCTCTTCACCGTGGCCCGCGCCCTGCGCCTGGCCGACGGGCCCGATGAGGTGCACCGCACCATGGTGGCCCGGGTGGAGCTGGCGAAGTATAAGGCGAAGCGGGAGTGAGTGAAGCTGAAATTGGGGTGGTTGAACTCGTTGAACGACAACTGAACGAAGCCCCGGCTGACAGTTCAACGCCCACAACCACCCCTGTTTCCGCGCAGCGGAAACATCCCCTCCTTGGTAAGGAGGGGAGTTTGACGTTCCATCTTTTCCTGACTTTATGACTCCTAATCCCGCCGCCCGCCTCCTCGATACCGCTGGCCCACTGCGCCCCGGCGAGGAGCTGGACGCCACCGCCGTCGATGGCTGGCTGAAGCAGCAGCGCCCCGACCTGCGCGGGCTGCCGCGCGTGACGCAGTACGCCGGCGGGGCATCGAACTGGACCTACCGCCTCGAATACGACAACGCCGACCTTATCCTGCGCCGCCCACCAGCCGGAACCAAGGCCAAATCGGCCCACGACATGGGCCGCGAATACCGCGTGCAAAAGGCCCTGAAACCTGTTTTCGGCTACGTACCCGCAATGGTGGCCTACTGCGAGGACACTAGCATTATCGGCGTCGATTTCTATGTGATGGAGCGCGTGGCCGGCATCATCCCGCGCAAGAACCTGCCGCGGGGGCTCGAGCTGCCACCCGCCACCGTGCGTCAATTGTGTCTGAACGTGCTCGATGCGCTGATTGAGCTGCACCAGGTGGATTATAAGGCGGCCGGCCTGGCGGGGCTGAGCAGCGGCACCGGCTACACCCAGCGCCAGATTTCGGGCTGGAGCAAGCGCTACACCCAGGCCCGCACCTGGAACGTGCCCAGCGGCCAACGCATCATGCAGTGGCTGGAGACGCACCAGCCAACGCAGGAGCACATCTGCATCACGCACAACGATTTTCGGTTCGACAACGTGGTGCTTGATGCCGACGACCCCACGCGTATTCTGGGTATTCTGGATTGGGAGCTGGCCACTCTCGGCGACCCCCTCATGGACCTGGGCAACCTGCTGGCCTACTGGGTTCAGGCCGACGACGATTTCCTGGCCCAGGCCACCCGCCGCCAGCCCACGCACCTGCCCGGCATGCTCACCCGCCAGGAAGTGGTGGCCTACTACTGCGAGAAAACCGGTTTTCAGCCCGAGAACTGGGCTTTTTATGAAGTGTATGGGCTGTTTCGGCTCTCGGCCATCGCCCAGCAGATTTACTACCGCTACCACCACAAGCAGACCCGCAATCCGGCATTTAAAAACTTCTGGATTTTCGTGCATTACCTGCACTGGCGCTGCCGGCGGGCGATGCGTGGGAGTAGATAGCGATACCAAAAGGGCGTCATGTCGAGCGCAGCCGAGACATCTCGCGTGCTCTCACAAATCAATGACGTGGCAACGATTGGATTACTACCACACGCGAGATGTCTCGGCTGCGCTCGACATGACGTTCAATACACATCTTCATTCCCACCCTAAAACATGACCACCACCCGCCACAACATCCTCATCACCGGGGCCAGCTCGGGCCTGGGCGAAGGCATGGCCCGCGAATACGCCCGCATGGGCCGCAACCTCGCCCTCTGCGCCCGCCGCACCGACCGCCTCGACGCCCTGAAAGCCGAGCTGGAAGCCGCACATCCGACCATAAAAATCTTCGTGCGCGCTCTCGATGTGAACAACCACGACCAGGTTTTTGAAGTCTTCCGCGCCTTCCAGGCCGACCTAGGCACCATCGACCGCATCATTGTGAATGCCGGCATGGGCAAGGGCGCCTCGCTGGGCACCGGCTACTTCCACGCCAACCTGCAAACGGCCCAGACCAACTTCGTGGCCGCGCTGGCGCAGTGCGAGGCGGCGCTGGAGATTTTTCGGGCCCAGAACGCGGGGCACTTGGTCACTATTTCGTCGGTGGCGGCCATGCGCGGCATGCCCCGCGCCCAGACGACTTACGCCGCTACCAAGGCCGGCCTCTCGGCCCTCACCGAGGGAATTCGGGCCGATTTGCTGAACTCGCCCATCAAGGTCAGCATTATGTACCCCGGCTATATCCGCTCCGAAATCAACGCCAAGGTGAAAAGCACACCCTACATGGTAGACACCGAAACCGGCTGCCGGGCCCTCGTGAAAGCCATTGAGCGCGAGCCGGTGCAGGCCTTCGTGCCCGGCTGGCCCTGGGCCCTGATGGCCCGCGCCATGAAATGGCTGCCGCTGCGCTGGGTGCAAAAGCTATTGTAATACAATGATTTAATTAAAAAATTGCGGCGGTTTGCTGAAAAAATCGTTTCTTGCATGCCCAAATTCCTGACCCATCAGGAAAGGACGGTGACTGGCATCTCGGAGCAAGCCGCCGCATGTTGTCTTTGCTACTTACTTCTATCTCTGTGAATCAAACGCTACGTAAGCTCTTGGTAGTGGCCTTGGTGGGCCTGCTCCCGGGTATGCCAGCCCCCGCTGGGGCGCAAGGGCGGCCCGTTCGCACTCCGGCCGCACCGGCACCCGTCAATACCATTCTATTCGTCGGTAATAGCTTTTTTCACGGCAAATACCAGCCCGTACTGGCTTACAACGCCGCCCACGTAACCGACGAGAACTACGGCCTGCCCGCTACCCACCCCCGTTGTGAAACCACCACCGGCGAGCCCGTGGTATGGGGCGGTATTCCCGGCATCTTCCAGAAATTCACCGAAGAAGCCAGCCTGAAATACGAAGTCCACTTCGAGGAAATCAATGCCCGGCCGCTACAATATCACTACGAGCACGCCCTGCCCATCATTCAGCAGCCGCGCTGGCACACTGTGGTGCTACAGGAGCACAGCCAATGGGTGCTGCCCCCGCGCCACGGCGGCCACCCCGAGCTGTTCCGCGACTACGCTACCCGGCTGGAGCAGGCCGTGCACGCCGCCAACCCCGCCGCCAGCGTATTCCTCTTCCAGACTTGGCCCCGCGCCGACCTCTGCTACCCAGCCGGCACGCCCTTCAGCGGCCTTCCCATCGACTCAATGGCCCGCGAGCTGCACGCGGCCTACTACGGTTTGCTGGCGCAGAATCCGGGCTTCAAAAGCATTGCGCCGGCCGGCGATGCCTGGCTGCGCGCCGTGCAAATCGGCTTGGCCCAGCGCAACCCCTACGCCCCCGAGCCCGGCAAAATCGACCTCTGGGCCGAAGACCACTACCACCCCAGCAACTGGGGGGCCTACCTCACGGCCTGCGTGCTGTTCGGCGAAATAACCGGCCGCGACCCCTGCGCCCTCGGCGCCGCCGAGCAGGCGGCCGTGGCGCTTGGCATCAGCCCGACCGAGGCCGTTTTCCTACAGCGCGTAGCCGCCGAGCAAGTACAGGCCGCCCGCCCCGGAGCGTTTGCCGACCAGCCGGTGAAATCGGGAAAGGCTGCGCCTGGTAAAGTCAAGCTCAAATTGTGACCTGTGCGCCGGGCGGGGTTAGCGGGATACTCCAGCCCGCCTCCGCCATTATCGTAATGTTGGTTTCATCGCGTGGCTGGAGGGTAGTCGCGGCCACGCGTACGCGCACAAGCTGGTCTGCAATAGTTAATTCCACTTCCGAGTAGCTGCCCAAAAACCGCACGGCCTGCACCGTGCCCCGGGCCCCGCCGCTGCCCACCGGCCGCAGCTGTAGCTGCTCGGGTCGCACCAGCAGGGCCGTGTCTTTTTTGAAGCGCCGCCCCGGCAGCAGCGCCCGCCGGGCCGCGCCGCGCACCAGGTTGTAGTCGCCAAACAGGGCCGCCGTGGCCTCGTCTACCGGCTGGTGGTAGAGTTGCCGGGGGGTGCCCTGCTGCACCAGTCGCCCCCGGTGCAGCACCAGAACCTCATCGGCCCATCCCAGCACGTCGGCCGCGTCGTGCGATACCAGCAGGCAGGTGATGCCCAGGCGCGTGCCCAATTCCTCGATAATGCTCTGCAAAAGGCGCTTGTGCGTCCGGTCGAGGTTCGAGAACGGCTCATCGAGCAGCAGCAGGCGCGGCGCACCTAGCAGCAGCCGTGCCAGCGCCACCCGCTGCTGCTCGCCGCCGGAGAGCTGGTCGGTGCGGCGTAGCATCAGGTGGGCGATGCGGCACAGCTCGTACACGGCCTGCGCCTCAGCTTCGGGGCGCTTGTTGGCATAGCGCAGCACCTGCTCCACGCGCAGAAATTGCGGCAAATCGGATTTTTGGGAGAGGTAGGCTACGCCGGGGTGGCCGGGCACCAGTACATCCTGCGGCCCGCGCACCCGGCTGCCGTTAGCGTGCACCGTGCCAGTAGTGGGCTGAATAAGGCCGGCCACCAGTTGCAGTAGCGTGCTTTTGCCGGCTCCGCTTTCGCCGGCCAGCGCCAGCTTTTGCCCTAGCTTTTGGCTGAAGCTGATGGGCTGGAGCGCGGTAAAGCCGTTTTCGGTGAGGCTGAGGTTGGTGACGGTAAGGATGTCCATGCAGCCGCAAAGAACGGGCCTGGGCCGCTGCCCGCTGCTGGCGCGCGTCCGCGACGCGTGCCAGCAGCGGGGAAACATCGTCACTTAGTAAAATATCATTTTACAAAACAGCGTCATTTGAACGCGTAGCGTCTGTAAGCCAATTTGCGGTTTCTGATAAGGGATTCGCAGCGTCTGACAACCAGTTTGCGGCCTCCGCAACGGGTGTATAGTCCCAGGGTGAGGTGGGTGGACTTTACTTCTTCACCAGAGGTAGCTCAGCTTCCTGCACCACCAGCGTATCGCCGGAGGCGATACGGCCGGGCAGGGCAGCGTTCAGCACGTTGAATAGATTTCCTCCCATCCCGCAACTTCCGCCGCTTACGGTCGCCGAAAAGTAGTAAAACATGATGGCAATGCTCGCCTGCTCGCCACGTAGGTTGAGCACATATACCGGTTTGAACTCACATTGTGTCCCAAAGCCAGTGGATGGAGGCAGTGAGGTGCAGGTATAGACTGGCGAAACGCCTTGGATGTCGCGCACGATGTTGTCGCACTTGCTGGAGTTGCCGGATGGAGAAGTGGAAGGTTTCGGGTTCTTCGATGTCAGTACAGCTCTTTCATTGGTGAGGCCAGAAAACGTTAGGGGCACGTTGGAAGTTTGGGGGGTTCCGCTCATCAAAGTAGTAGTGTTGAGAATGGCTTCTGAAGGGCTGGTGAAAACCAGTTCAGCTGCCAGAAACGGCGGAATAACGCCCGATTTTATGGGCAAGCCGGCGTATTGACGCTCGAAATATCGTTGGATTAACGCATCGTTTCGTACTTCACCGGTTTGGGTAAACATACGCATCGGCCTAGGCTCTGGCGTAGTGGAAACAGTGTAAGTACCAGTGGTATCAAACTTAGGCGTCTCTTCGGACTTGCTTTTGCTGCAGCCAACAAGAGCAATCAGTCCCAAAGCGAGTGGGTAGAAGTAGTGTTTCATTGAAAGGTGATTAAGGGAGCAGCAAATGTACTGGAGCCACCCAACCGGCGCGAGCTCAATCCAGTGTTAATCTTGCCGTTATTCTTGAGAACATGCATTATAGCAGAAAAAAAACTGCTCAAATAGTATCAGGTGCCGCTATTGCAATGGTGGAGACACGGGCCCTACATCAAGAGTATGCACGAAGCAAACCAGGCTCGCTCTAACGAAAAGATTTGATTAATGAGTAGAAGCCACGCGTAGGATTTGAACTAAAGACGCCTCACGAAGCCGTATCCAGCACCTCGTCCCCGTCATCGGCCATGGTCCGGGCCAGCTTCTCGATATTTAAGCTGCGGGCCGAAGCGTCGAAAATCTCGCGGTAGGTGCCTTTCATATCGTAGAGCTCGTCGTGGATGCCGCTTTCTACTAGTGTTCTGACACTTTAGTTTTGGGGGCTTATTTTGGGTAATTCCTCGTGCCTGTTTTTCAACGTATTCCGGGCCTTTTCCGTGGTGAAGGACCAATTGACTTTCGTGGCGGCCGCGTTTCGGTTGGCTTGCCAAATCAAGGCTTCTTCTTCGAGTCGTTCCTGGGTGCCGATACGGCGGTCCAAGCACTGGTGGGAAAGGGCCGAGAACTCGATTTCGGCCATGTTGAGCCACGAGGCGTGCTTGGGCGTGTAATGAAATTCGAGCCGGTGGCGCAGGTCGCGGGCCGTGTCCAGGGGCAGGTGTTCGTAAAAAGCGCCGTAGCTGTGGGTGCTGTAATTATCTTGCACGAGCTTAATTTTCGCCGCGTCAGGGTAGTGGGCTTGCACGAGCCAGTCCATAAAGTGGGCGTAATCGGCCTTGGTTTTGGTGGTCGTGACCTGCAGATGGCGCTGGCCCGTGTCGAGGTTGTAGGCCAGTAGCACGTTGCAGACGCCTTTGCGTACGTATTCCTGATGTTCTTTTTGGGTGGCGTTGGGCTTAGGCGGAATCGGGGGTCAGCACGTGGTCGAGCAGCTGGCAGGGCCGCTCGTCGAAGCAGAGCCGCACCACGCCCGCCACGGCGGGCTGCGCGTACACATCCAGTACGTCTTCCCTGTTCGCCAGGTACTCGCTCGTGACCGTGCCGATGCACCACATTTGCTTCAGCCAGGGCTTGAGGCGGCTTTTTTTAAAACTTTGCGAATCGTTTCGTTGGAAACGGCGGGTCCGTAATCGAGCGAGACGAGCCGCTCGTTGAGCAGCGACAAGGTCCAGCGCGCCGCCCCGGCCGGCGCGGCGCTACAGGCCAGGCTGGTGATTTTCGCTTCCAGGGCGCCCGTTACTTTGGGCGGTTGTCCGCTGCGCGGGCGTTCTTCCAACGCTTCGGATAGACCGGCCGCCAGGTAGCGCCGCTTGAGACAATAGTACTGGTTGGCCCCAATGCCCGCTTCGACCTGAACCACCGACGCGCTTTTGCCCGCACCCATCAACAACAAGGCCCGCGCCCGCGTGATTTTGCGGCTCTTATGGGTGCCTTTTTTAACGATGGCCCGCAAAGCGGATGTATCAGAAGCGGTTAATTGAACGGGTTGAGCGAGGCGGGCCATGACGAAAAAACCAGGTGTCAGCCACTAATAATAACTACTTTAATTAGGTTGTCAGAACACTAGGTGCCATTTTTCATGACGTAGATATAGTCCGAGTCCATGATTTGGGTGAGGCTGTGCCTCACAGCAGAACGATTTACGCCAGCGCAGATTATCCAAACCTCCCTTGCCGCTGGCGCGGCAGGAGAGGCTCAGCCTACCCGTTATGGCAAGTCACGAGTTACGCTGCGCTAATCTCGCGCCAGCAAGGCCAGCAAGGCCAGCAAGGGCAGGATTGCCATGAAATATAAAGCGCTGAATATTCAATAAATAATTAAATGAGTGCTAATTGTTAGTGCTTAAGAATCGCTAATCAGTAGTTAACCTGATAATTAATATTTGAAATGAGAGGAAATAACACGAGCTATTAGCCCCTCATTTTCAACTATTCAGGTACTTGTTTCGTCGATTGACAGAATGGACTGGTCGATAAAAAGGACAACGCAGGCAATATTTCTTCCGTTTTCGGAGTTAGTATTTTAGTAGCAAGCCGCTACACGCTGGCGCAAAACGCCATGTGCACGTACCACCATTACC
Source organism: Hymenobacter siberiensis (assembly GCF_018967845.1). Taxonomy (GTDB): domain Bacteria; phylum Bacteroidota; class Bacteroidia; order Cytophagales; family Hymenobacteraceae; genus Hymenobacter; species Hymenobacter siberiensis. Next base: position 4,216,956 of record NZ_JAHLZZ010000001.1, on the reverse strand, counting down.
ACCTTTTTTATGCTGCGTACCGCTCTGTTATTTCTCTGCATGTTGGGCTTTTTGGCCTCCGAATCTTACGCTGCGTCGGCCACGACAGCCACGTCGCGGCCCATTCATCGGCGCAAGCCCACTGCTGGCAACTACGTGCCGGTGTACCGCTACTATCGCGGCCACAGCAACCAAAAAAGAGGCTTCTTTGGCCTGTTCAAGCACCGCTCCAAGGCGGCCAAGCGGCATAGCTCGGCACCACGCGTGGCTCGGGGCGGCCGGGCTCACCGCACGCTGTAGCGCTGGAGCTTTCCCAAAAACGAATAATGAAAAGGCTACTCCTGCATCAGGAGTAGCCTTTTGCTTTTCAGGACTCCGGCCCCGGCCGCCCCACGGGACGCAATGCACCAAAACGCAACAACGCCCCGGCCAGCTGGCCGGGGCGTTGTTGCGTTTTCAGCTGCCGAAGCCGCTCTATTTGTCGGTTTTTACTTTGATTTTGTCACCGTCGGTCGATTTGGCTTTCATCTTTTTAACGTCCGACCCGCCCATTCCAGGGCCGCCGCCGCGGTTCATGCGGTCGGCCTGCATGGTGGTGTACTTGGTGTACTGCTCGGCGGTCAGCACTTCCTTGAATTGAGCGTCGTACTTGGCGCGGCCGGCCTGCATTTGCTCGCGCATCTGGTCGCGGTTGTCGGCATCGCGGTCCTGGCCGCGCATGGTCTGCATTTCCTGGCCGCGCGCCAGCATAATCTGCTGCACTTTGCCCGTCTGGTGAGTATTGAGGCCGAGCTCTTTGGTCATCCGGTCGGCCTGGCGCTTGGCCATTTCATCGGGCGAGCCTTGCTGGCGGCCCCGGCCCTGCATGGCGCTGGCATCGTTGGGGGTGGTGGTTTGGGCGGCAGCAGTGCCAACGGTGAGGGCGAAAGCAGCCAGCAGGGGAAACAGAAACTTTTTCATGGATTGGGTTGGGGGAGAATTAGAAAAAAACGGGTGGTGGCAAAGAGGTGGCGCGAAAAGTCCCGTTCCCAAGGGCCAAACGGGACTTTTTAGACGGCAGTTACTGGCTAAAGTTTAGCGGCGGCCGTCGTAGCGGTGGGCGGCTTCCCAACGGGCCCGCTCCTGGGGCGATACGCGGTGGTTGCGGTCGTAGCCGTAGTTGAAATAGTTGCTGTTGCGGTCGTCCTTGGCATCGTGGCGGGCGTCGCGGAGGTCGCCTTTGGCCTTGCGCAAATCAGCTTTAGCCTCGCGGATGTCGTTTTTGGCGTCGCGGCGGTCACCTTTGTTGTCGCGGTGAGCAGCTTCCCAACGGGCGCGCTCATAGTCGGTTACGCGGTGGTTGGGGTCGTAGCCGTAGTTAAAATCCCGGCTGTTGCGGTCATCGTAGCAGTGGTCGAATGGGCCGGCAGCGGCAAACGAGGCCGTTGAGGTGAAGAGGGCAGCGGCGGTGATAATGGAGAACAAGGAAGCTTTCATGGTTTCTGAAGGAAATGCAAGGGAGAAATGGTGGGGAAGCGCTGGGCTCGGCTGCTGCAGGCAGCGGGCTCCTGAATGTGGGAATCGACTCATCCTGCCAGGGTATTTGCAAACCATCGACCACATCCCGCCCGGAAATAAAAAGGTGGACGGACGGGCCGGAAACCCCGACCAGACCGCCCACTTCCCGGACTTAAATACCTTTTGAACAGGTCGAAATTGTCATTTCTCCCGCCTCGGAATGACAGCTTATCTACTCCACCAGCCCCAGCGTGCGGGTCAGCTTATTCTTCGCAATCGTGAAACGAAGGCTCTAGTCGCCTTTTTGCGACCGCTCACGGCGGCGGTCCACCAGCGCCTTTACCTTGTTCTCATCCTCGTTGCGCGAAAACAATATGCTGGCCGCGTCCACAATCAGCGACACGGTGCGCGGTGCCGGCACGCTTACCTGCTCATAGTCAGGGTCGGGCGTGGGCGGAGACTGGCTTTGGGCCCGCGCCCCGCCGGCGCGCAACAGCAGCAGAATGGATAGTTTCCGGAGCGACATGGATAGCGGATGGACACCACAAAGATGCCGCAAATTGCTACGCCGTTGCCCGGCTACCCCACTTTTTCCTTGAATAACCGCAGCGTGCGGTCCCAGGCCAGCCTGGCTGCCTCCGCATTGTAGCGGGCGGGCGAAGTGTCGTTGTTGAAGGCGTGGTTCACACCTTCGTACACGTAGAGCTCATACTTGGTGCCGGCCGCTTTCAGCGCCGCTTCGTAGGCCGGAATGCCAGCGTTGATGCGCTGGTCGAGGCCGCCGTAGTGTAGCATCAGGGCCGCTTTTATCGGGGGCACGTCCTCGGGCTTGGGCTGCTGGCCGTAGTAGGCCACGGCGGCGTTCAGCTTGGGGTCGTGCACGGCCAGCTGGTTGGCCAGGCCGCCGCCCCAGCAAAAGCCCACCGCGCCGGTGCGGCCGTTGCAGTCGGGCCGGGCGCGCAGGTATTCCAGCGCCCTGAGATAGTTATTGAGGTTTTTCACCGGGTCGAGCTGGCCGATGAGCTCGCGGCCCTTATCCTCATCGGCCGGCGTACCGCCCAAGGGTGAGAGCGCATCCACGCCCAGCGCCAGGTAGCCGGCCTGGGCCACGCGCCGCGTCACGTCCTTAATGTGCGGTGTCAGCCCCCGGTTTTCGTGAATGACAACGACCGCGCCGCGCATCTTCCGGCCCTTTGGGTGTACCAGATAGCCGCGCACGGGGCTGCCATCGCCAATCCAGGCCACTTCCTCGGCTTCCAAATCATCGGCTCCGGGCGCAATGGTGGCGGCCGCCGCATAGCCCGGTTCCAGCACCGATAGCGCCGTGAGGGCCAGCGCCGTGCCGCCGGCCAGCTTTATCAGCCGTTCCATAAACTCCTTGCGGGTGAGCGGAACGTGGGTGTACTCGTCGAAAAGATTGATGATGCGCTGGTCCATGAGGTTGATGGTGAAATGGTTTCAAGAGTTGTGAATATGTACCGTGGACTCGCAGAGTCCACGGTACATTCCAAATCCGCAGAAAGCCGCTCAGGAGCCGGTTTACTCTTCTTCGCGGTGCACGGTGTCGGGGCTGAACGCTGGTACGCAAATCGACCAGTACTCGCATTCCGCCTCGAATGGGTTGGAGTAGCGTACCCGCGCGCCACCTTTAATAAGCAGTGCCTGGCCGGCTTGCAGCTCTACGATGTCGCCGTCGATTTCGAACTGCTTGCGGCCGCGCACCACAATCGTGATTTCGTCGAACGTGGGCGTCTGGTGGGGTTCGCTCCAGTGGGGCGGGGCCACCATGTGGGCCAGGCTATAGGCCGAAGTGCCGGTGCTGGCTCCGCCCACATGCTCTTCAATGAGCTTGCCGTCGGTGGTGGGAACTACAAAAGGAGCAGGATTGAGGATGTAGCGTTTTTCGGACATTGTTGGGGAGGATGGGATTGGGTAAATTGAGCTAAAAGAAAAAAAGACTATCATGCTGAGCGGAGCCGAAGCATTTCTACCGCAATGAAGCTGTTTAGAAAGTCCCCGAACGGTGATGCAGCGCGCAGCGCAGCATCTTGCTCGCATCGTCAGGCCCGTTCAACGATGCGAGCAAGATGCTGCGCTGCGCGCTGCATCACCGTTTGAGTACCTTTTGTGACTTTCTAAACAACTCCAATACTAAACCCCTTTCGATTGGATTACTCTTCGCGGTAAAGATGCTTCGACTGCGCTCAGCATGACCGTTCTGTACGATACCAAATAAATGCGCTTCTACGGCTTCAGCTTCTCCAGCAACTCAAAAAGCCGCGAATTGTATTTCCATACGAAGAAATACGGCGTTTGCACCGCGCCGAAGCGCACGCGAATCCGCTCCACGCCCGGCAGCATGCTGCCTTCAAAATCAAAGCAATTCAGGTTCAAAACCTCACTGGCGTAGCGAATGCACTCCCAGGCCAGCAGTACGCCCGCGCCGCTGGCCCGCAGCGCCGGGTCGTCGCCGGCCAGCAGAAAATACGCCGTGGTGGCATCCCAAATCAAATACGCCACCGAATGCACCCGGCCCTGCGCATCAACGGCAAAAAACAGCTGCCGGGAGTCCGCCGCCGCCAGCGCCGCATCGAGCCGCCTAAACTGCGCGGCCGAATACGGTGCAGGCAGGCCCTGCCGGGTGAAAATGAGTAGATTGACGCGGTAGAATTCCTCGAGCGGCAAGTCGTGTACCACCCGCACTTGCTGGCGGGCCAGTCGGATATCGCGCCGGATGCCGGTGCCCAGGCCGGCTTCTACCCCCTTCAAATTGCGCAGCTGGTGCAGGCGGTAGGTATAAAAAGTGGTCTGGCGGTACTGCTCCCAGTAAAATGGCAGCCAGTTGGTGGCAGTAGGATAGAAGTTCTGCTTGAAGGCCGCAAACTCGGGCAACTGTGCCAGCAGCGCCTTCAGCAGCTCATGCTCCTGGGGCAGCCGGCCCCGGAATTCGGGCAGCACATATGGCCCCAGCCATTTCACGAAGGGCGGCATGGTGACGTACCGAAATGGACCCTTCTGCTTGCAGAAATATGGCAGGGCGGCCACTACACGGCCTTTATCTTCGGCCAGTACCACGTCCCAGGTGCCGCCTTCGGCGCAGGCATCCAGGTACCATGGCTGGCCGAACACCGGCACATCGGGCGCGGTGCGGCAGAAGTCGTGGTAGCGGGCTTTGGCAGACATCAACACGAAGGATTATTTGGCCGGAGCCGGGGCGCAGGGGCCGGGCGTGGTGGAGCGCACGCCCGCGTTGGTGGCCGCGCAGCGGTTGGGGTAGGTCTTGCCGTCGCAGCCGCACACGGGGTCGTAATTCATGGGGCAGATGCCCTGCGGGTTGATTTTGCTCGAATCGATGCAGGCGGCGGCCGTGGCCGTGGGCACGGCGTGGCGCTGGCACGAAGCTGCGCCCAGCAGCAGGGCCACACCCCAAATCCAATGCTTTTTCATGGTGCCAGAAAGTAGGAGAGGGGCGAAGCTACACTGCCCGCCCGGGATTTGGCCCGGCCGTAAACCTGGATATTGAGGAATGCGGATGTCGCTACGGAAAATTTGCCCGTAAGCTCAACCCCGGGCGGAGCCTTTCGTATAGTCAGCCATAACCAAACGCCGCCGCAAACAAAACGCGTAGTTTTGAATTCGGGCCCGCGCTGCTCTAAACGAACTCTAACCCCCATTCACCCTTCATTACCCTACACCATGTCGTACCAAGAAGAAGACAACAACGCTGGTAAAATCCTTTTAGCTGCTCTCGCCGGTGCCGGCGCTGGCATTATTGCCGGTATGCTGCTGGCTCCCGATAAAGGTTCGGCTACTCGTGAGAACTGGAAAGGCGCTGCTACAAAATACAGCGGCCAACTCGGCGAGCAAGCTACCAAGCTGGGCTCCGACCTCGAAAATAAATTCAAAGAATACGCCGGCAAGCTGGAGGATATGGGCGTGACCCTGTCCGGCAGCAGCCTGAAGATGAAAGGCACCTGGGACGAAGTTAAAGGCAAGCTGAAGCAGCAGTATGCGCAGCTGACCGACGAGGACCTGACCTATGCCGAAGGCAAAGGTGACGAGCTGGTGGGCAAGCTGCAGGACAAGCTCGGCAAAGGCAAAGCCGAAATCACCAAAATGCTGAACGATATGTAATCCGGCTTTTAGCTAGCTTACTTAAAGCTCCGCGCCGCAAGGTGCGGAGCTTTTTTGTGGTCCAACCAGCCGCCCCGCTTTCCCGTTAAGAAATAATCAGATTTCTCCATTTTCCTGCAAACCCATGAAAGACGACAAAGGCAAAGTCATTTTCTCGCTCATCGCCGGAGCTACCGCCGGCATCGTGGCCGGCCTGCTGCTGGCCCCCGAAACCGGCGACGACGCCCGCTCTAACCTGCGCAAGTCGGCCACCAAGTTTGGCGGCGACCTCAGCAAGCTGGTAAAGGATGCCCTGGCCAAAGCACAGGGCCAGGCCCCTTCCGCCCACACCAACCCCGACGCTGCCGTGAGCGAAGACAAACAGGCCGCCGACCGCCTCCTGCAAAACCTGGGCACCGGCACGCCTTCCACGGTCCACACCCAAAACGAGGATAATACCGACTACGATGGTTTCGGCGACGATACCCGCCACCAGCCCAACCTGTAGGGCCGGCAGTCAGGAAATATTTTCTTCACTACTGTAACCCAGCGTGGTACCGCTGCGTAAAACTCCTTACAATCGCCTTGAAAGAAGGCCGAAAATATTGCCAGCAAAATTGCCGGACGTAGGAGCTTCTACCGAAATTGGTTAAACAACTCGGTAGCAAAATCAGACATCCCATCGCAAGCTTCTGCCAAGAAAAGCGGTTTGAAGGGTAGGGCGATTGTAAAAGAAAAGCCCCGCATGATATTTCGTGTGGGGCTTTTCCGATTTTAGGGCTGTCCTGTCATCCTGAGCTTGCGAACCGAAGGTCGGCGTAGCCAAGGACCTTCGGTTCGCAAGCTCAGGATGACAGCCGGCTTACTTCTCCTCGTGCTTCTCCTTCTGCACGTTCTCCGGCTTCATCTGCGGGAAGAACAGCACGTCCTGAATCGACGGGGAGTTGGTCATAATCATGCTCAGACGGTCGATGCCGATGCCCAGGCCGGCCGTGGGCGGCATGCCGTACTCCAGGGCGCGGAGGAAATCCTCGTCGAGCACCATGGCTTCGGTGTCGCCGCGCTTGCCCAGCTCCAGCTGGTCCTCGAAGCGTTGGCGCTGGTCGATGGGGTCGTTGAGCTCCGAGAAAGCGTTGCAGATTTCCTTGCCGTTGCAAACCGCCTCGAAGCGCTCTACCAGACCGGGGCGGTCGCGGTGCTTCTTGGCCAGTGGCGACATTTCCACCGGGTAATCGGTGATGAAGGTGGGCTGGATGAGCTTGGGCTCGACGTGCTCACCAAAAATCTCATCAATGAGCTTCGATTTGCCCATGCTGGGGTCCACGTGCACGTTCAGCTCCTGGGCGGTGGCACGCAGGGCCTCTTCGTCCATCTCGCCGATGGCCTTGCCGGTGTACTTCTCGATGGCCTCGAACATGGTGTAGCGCTGCCAGGGCCGCTGGAAGTTGATGACGTTCGCGCCCACCTGCACTTCGGTTTTGCCGTGCAGGGCCATGGCTACGCGCTCCACCATTTCCTCCACCAGGTCCATCATCCAGGCGTAGTCCTTGTAGGCCACGTAGAGCTCCATCTGGGTGAACTCGGGGTTGTGGAAGCGCGACATGCCCTCGTTGCGGAAGTCCTTGCTGAACTCGTACACGCCATCGAACCCGCCCACAATCAGGCGCTTGAGATACAACTCGTTGGCAATGCGCAGGTACAGCGTCATGTCCAGCGTGTTGTGGTGCGTGGTGAAAGGGCGAGCCGCCGCGCCGCCGTACAGCGGCTGCAGAATCGGGGTTTCCACTTCCAGGTAACCCTTGTCGTTCAGGAAATTACGCATCGACTGCACCAGCTGGGTGCGCTTGATGAAGGTGTCGCGCACGGCGGGGTTCACGGCCAGGTCCACGTAGCGCTGGCGGTAGCGCTGCTCGGGGTCGGTGAAGGCGTCGTAAGTCACGATTTCGCCGGTGGCTTCGTCCTTCTGGGTTTTCACCACGGGCAGGGGGCGCAGGGCTTTCGAAAGTAATTTCAGCTCCGTGACATGCACGGAGGTTTCGCCCACCTGCGTCTTGAATACGTGGCCTTTCACGCTGATGAAGTCGCCCAAATCGAGCAGCTTCTTGAACACCACGTTGTACAGCGTCTTGTCCTCGCCGGGGCAGATTTCGTCCCGGTTGATATAGAGCTGAATGCGGCCCGTGGTGTCCATCAGCTCGGCGAACGAGGCCTTGCCCATCACCCGCGACGACATCAGCCGCCCGGCCAGCGTCACGTCCTGAAAATTATTCAGCTCAACGTGATAGTTGTCGTGGATTTCCTTGGCGTAAAACGTCACGTCCACCAGGGCCGATGGGTATGCTTCAATGCCCAGCTTTTCCAGCTCTTCGAGTTTCTGACGGCGCAGGATTTCTTGTTCGCTAAGGTGTTGCATAAATTATCTGAACCACGGATTCACTCGGATTTTTCGAATTCCACGGATTTTGTGGACGATTCAGGCGAGCCAATCGGAACACCTAGAAGCCAAGTGCTCAGACGCGGTAAGTAAAAAGTGAACCACAAAAGTACGGCACGAAAAAGCCGCTCCGAAACCGGAGCGGCTTTCCGTTCACAAAATCTGTGGAATCCGAAAATTCCGGGCGAATCAAGGGATGGCGCAGCCAATCCGTGGTTGATACACTAAGCGGCCATGCGGTAGTGCGGGGCCTCTGTAGCCAGCGCCGGGGCGCTCGGCGGGGTAGGGGCCAGCACCGGCTCGACGCGGGTGCGCAGCCGCTCCTGCACGAAGCCCGCCTGCAGGTGCAGCGGCAACTCGGCCACCAGCTGGCGGTAGCGCTCCAGACCCAGGGCCTTGGCCACGTAGGTTTCGTGCACGCCGTTGAGGTAACTCACGATGTTGAGCAGCGAGGCGTGGAAGAGGCGGAAGTCAATATCGGCCTCCACGTAGCGCTCAATCTCGCGGCTGGTTTGCGAGATGCGCAGGCGGCCCAGCAAATCGAAAATGGTGGTGTAGCCCAGTCGCCAGGTAATCTGCTGCCAGTGCGCGGCCGTCCATTTATCCAGCGGCCGGCCGGTTTTCTGGCTGCGGATGGCCGTGTTGGGATTAGTCTGCACCTGGGCGCGGGTCCACTGCGCCTGCATCTTGCGGGTGGTGCGCAGGAACTGGCCTACCTGCGCCTGCGCGTCAATCTCCTGGCTGGCAATGTGCAGCCCGGCCTTGTAGCCGGCCAGCGGCAGGCGGTGAATGCTGAAATCGCCATAAGCTCCGGCCGCATAGAACGACACCGGGCGCGGGTAGGCATTCTTTACCACCAGCCGGCCCACCTCGCGGCGCATAAGCTGGCCGTTGTTCGAGCGCACACCGGTGGTGTACAAAAAAGCCTGCAGACCCGACCAGATGGCGTGGTATGCTTGCGGGAACGTCCAGTGCAGGGCATTGCGCAGGAAGTTCTCGTCGCCCAGCTCGGCCGTGGCGCGCAGGGCGTACTCGGTGCTCCAGCTGGTATGCAGCATCTTGGTAAGCGCGGTCACGTCGGCCTCGCTCAGCTGGGCTTGGTGGCTGCGGAAAAACGGCAGGTTCTGCAAGCCACCGAGGGCATCGTCGTTTTTCCGAATGTGATAGTTGATAGCAAAGAAATAGTTGAGGAAAACCTGCGCCGGAATAGACTTGCGTCAGGTTTTGTCAGCTAGCTTCTGCTGTTGCTCATCGGCGATAGCGGCTACCGGCGGATTGAGCGGGATAATGCGGGTTTCCTCTTGAGTCGTCATGCTAAGTAAATAGCATAGGACAGGTTTTTAATTGTCTAATTACTAATTTTTTTGACAAATTTACTAACAAAATAAGTGTTGTTAATCAAGTGGTTATGTTGCAAGATTAACGGTTAGTGGTATTAGTAATAGAAGGGAAATTTGCTAATGAGATGAAAGGCTGCGAAAGCCAATGAAAAATGCCCCGACTCAACCAGAGCCGGGGCATTCTCAATCAGCGAAATCAAGGTTAATCCGCGAAAATCAGTGATTTATTTCGTCCTGAATCACCGCCACGGCTTCGCCGATGGTGATGTCCTTCTTCAGGCTCTTGGTGAAGCGGGCGGCCCGGTTCACCTTCACCGTGTCGCCACCCACGGCGCGCACGTCGGCGGCCAGGGGCGAGAAGGCCAGGGCGGTGTTGGTCTTTTGGGCGGCCTCGTAGCGGTCCGAAATGGCTTTCGACTGCTGCTGTTCGGCGCGGTAGGTGCTTAGCTTGAGCGAAACCGTAGTTTCGTCCTTGCGTTTACGCATGCTCTTCACCATCTCATCCATCACCTTAAAGCTGGAATTGGTTGCCACGCGGGCCTTGCTGCTGGCACGGAGCTTATCGAGTGCGGGCGGGGCATCCCAGGTGCGGTAGCGGGCGGGCTGAATCTCATCCCATTTCAGCGGGTAGTCCGACTCTTTTTCGCCCTCATCGAGGTAGGAGTACAGGTCCGGCACCACAATATCGGAGGCCACGCCTTTAAACTGGGTTGAGCCCCCGTTCACGCGGTAGAATTTCTGGGTAGTGAGCTTGAGCGAGCCAATCGGCTTCACGCTGTTCAGCTCCGAAGGCAGGGCCTCGTCCAGGTCGAAGATGCGCTGCACCGTGCCCTTGCCATACGTGCTGGTCGAGCCCATAATCACGCCCCGGTGGTAGTCCTGAATGGCAGCGGCCAGAATTTCGGAAGCCGAGGCGCTGTACTTGTTCACCAGCAGCACCAGTGGGCCACTGTACTGCACGCGTGGGTCGTTATCGGTCAGCACCTGGGTGTGGCCCTGGCCGTCGCGCACCTGTACCATGGGGCCGCTGGGCATAAACAGGCCGGCCATCGAAACTGCGTCGCTCAGCGAGCCGCCGCCGTTAAAGCGCAGGTCCATCACAATGCCTTTCACGCCTTCGGCGTTCAGCTTTGCCAGCTCCTTTTTCACGTCATCCGACGAGCTGCGGCCGCCGTTGTCGTTGAAATCGGCATAGAAGCCGGGCAGGCGCAGGTAGCCAATTTTCTGGCCCTTCTCAGTTATGATAGAAGACTGCGCGTACTTTTCATCCACCACCACTACGTCGCGGATAATTGGGATAATCTTGGTGCTGCCATCCGGCTTTTTCACCGTCATGCGCACTTCCGAGCCTTTTTTGCCCCGAATCAGGGTCACCGCTTTCGCTGTGTGCCAGCCCTCGATGCTCACCGGCTCGGCCGCGCCCTGGGCCACGCGCAGAATAGCGTCGCCCTTCTTCAAGTCGCCCTGCCGGGCCGAGGCCGAGCCGGGAATAATCTCCTCGATGTAAATCAGCCCATCCTTCTCGCGCAGCGTGGCCCCGATGCCTTCAAAGCGGCCGGTCATTTCGTAGTCGAAATCCTCCTTGGCTTTGGGGGCGAAGTATTCGGTGTGCGGGTCGTAGGTATTGGCAATGGTGTTGGCGTAGGTCGCGAGGCGCTCGTTGGCGTCGGTATCGTTGATTTCCTCGAACTGGTCGTCGTAGTATTTCAGCACGCGCTTGCGGGCTTCGGCCTCCATCTGAGCGGGCGTGCGCACGGGCTCGGCGGCGGTGGGGGCCGAGGCATCGGCGGCGGCAGGCGCGGCGGTAGCAGCGCTGGGCTTGGCCTCCTTGGCCTTGTCCTGGGCTTCCATCATTTCCGAAACGCGGCTCAGGGTTTCGTACTTCAGCAGCTTGCGCCACAGCTCGCGCTGGGCCGCCTTATCGGCGGGGAAGGCGGCTTTCTCGAAATCGGTCTGGAACGTTTCGTCCGTGGTAAAGTCAAACGGCTTGGCCAGAATGTCGCGGTACAGGCCCTGCATCTCCTTGGTGCGCTCGGTCATCAGCTTGGTGCTGAGGTCGAGAAACTCATGAGTGCCGCTTTTTACCTCATCATCAATCCGGGTCTGGTAGGGGCGCAGCTGCTCTATGTCGGTCGCGAGCAGGAACTGCTTGCGGTAGTCCAGGTGCTTCAGATACAGGTCGAAAACGCGTTTCGAAAAATTGTCGTCAACTTTTTCGGGCTGGTAATGCTGCGACGAAAGGCCACTCAGCATGAGGCCAATCAGCACCTGGTCCTTGCTCGGTACTGCCGAGTCGGACCGGCGGAACAGCCGGTAGGATGCCAGAACAAACACGGCTGCCACCAAAAAGGCATACAGGCCGACCTTCAAGCGAGGAAAAGACATTGGCAAGAAAATAAAACGAGGATGAAAATCAAATATACAGAGATTGCCAGGCAACGCGGGCATCAAATCCCTGCCGCAAAAACGCCTTTGCTGTGGGAATAAGTGCCCGGTTTTACAAATGGCTGCCAATAAGCAACTACTATTCTACAAACCCCTCAAATTGACTGAAGGTTGCAATAAAAAAGCCTTTCCCAGACGGGAAAGGCTTTTTTGATGACTAACAGGCCGGAATCTGCGACGAGACTAGTACTTGTAAATCTTGTCGCCGTTGTTGCGGCGGAACTCGTCTTCGAAGTATTTGGCATCATCGGCGTTGCGGGGCTTCACACCTATCACAATACTACCATTTTTGATGCCGCTCTCGTACTCGGCAGCGTGCTCCTCGGGAATGCCCGAGCCCACCAGGGCACCTACCAGGCCACCCGTGAGGCCACCGGCACCAGCGCCGGCCAGCGCAGCGGCCAGCGGGCCGGCAATAATCAGGCCCAGGCCGGGCAGGGCTACCGAAGTACCAATGGCAGCAATAGCGCCAATGATAGCACCAGCCGTGCCACCAATGGCCGAGCCTACGCCGGCACCTTCCATGGCTTTGTCGCCGAGGTCGGTGTGCACAGTGTCATCACCGAAGTGAGTTTTGCGGGTTTCGTCCGACATGAGCAGGTTCACGTCGTCTTTGCCATAGCCACGCGAATGCAGGGCGCTGTACGCCTTTTCGGCGCTGGTACGGTCGCGGAACATACCGCTCATCGAAGTGCCATCGCGGTAAGGCTCGCCGGTTACGGCGTGGGCGGCGCTGTCGGCCGTGTTCTGCACGCCATCAACGGAGCGGCCTACTGCGGCACCAACCGTGCCGGCCATCGCTCCACCTTTGGCAGTGGCGCTGAAATCGGCGCCATCAACAGCGTTGGAAAGGCTGGCTCCCGAAGAAGAAGAAACGCCCGTGCCCGAAGTAGAGCCAGTGCCCGCGTTGTAGCTGGTGCCTTCGTTGCTGAGGCCGGTGCTGTTGCCCATACCGGTACCGGTATTTTGGGTACCGTAGTTAGAGCCTGCACCGGTACCAGTGTTCTGCGGGTTGTTCGAATCGTTAGTGTTCATAGGAAGGGAATAGAATGTGAGAGATAAGTCCAGTCATAGCGAGCTGGATATATACCTTCAACGGGGCTGCCTCAATGGGGGTTACAGCAGGCCCTGATTCTATTCGTTCCGCTTTATATACTAACTGGCAGGCGCAAAAAAACAGTGCATTCATATGGCAAGCTGCTCATTATGAATGCACTATTATGAAATTGCTTTCCTTGAAACAAATCAAGAAAATTTCTGAAAATTTTCTTCGTCGCCCCAGAAATCGCGGCAGTCGCGGATGAGTCTTTTCAGGAAATCCTCATCCTGCTTAAGGGTGCGCCACTCGCCCATTTCCATTTTTTCGCACAGCTTATAAAAGTTGTCGCCCTGGCCTTTTGAGCCCTGCACTTTCACCAGCGCACTAAGAGGGGGGCGGCCAGCCTCGTGTTCGGCGGTGGATATTTCGGCCAACATTTCGTTGAGCCGGGATTTCTCGTGCGAGATTTCCAGGTTGAGCCCCAATTCGGCTTCCTGCACTAGCGTGAGGTAGCTAACGGTACCGGTTTGAACCCGGGAATAGCGAATTAAATACTTGCGAATACGACCAATCATGGCAGGGTTACAAATGAGCAAAAAACCGTTTGGGGGGCTGAAAATTAGTAATTTTTAAATGCCGAACGCCATGTGTCGGGCACAGCTTGGTCAATAATCCTCAGTCTTGCGGCTTTGTGCATGCCACAATCGTTCCTAAAATTCTATGGTGCCCCTTTTTAATGCCAGAAATGATGTTTTACCCATCTGAATTTTGTGTAAAATTCAGATGGGTAACTTGCAGAATTATTGCTTTTTATATTGGAGTTGTTTAGAAAGTCACAAAAGGTACTCAAACGGTCATGCAGAGCGCAGCGAAGCATGACCGTTCGGGGACTTTCTAAACAGCGTCATCTTCAGATTTCCTTCAGCGCTAGTGCCTTTTGCGGCGGCGAATTTCTTTTTGAATCAACAGAAACTCCCGGCTGCTCTGGCCGGCAATGGCGGTGTTTTCATCGGCGCGGCGCAGCAGATAGGGCATTACGGCGGCTACGGGGCCATAGGGCAGGTATTTGGCCGTGTTGTAGCCGGCGTTGGCGAGGTTGTAGGTCAAGTTGTCGCTCATGCCGTAGAGCTGGGCAAACCACACGCGCGGGTCGTTGGGAGCCAGGTGGGCCTGCTGCATGAGCTGGGTGAGCAGCAGCGAACTGGCCTCGTTGTGCGTGCCAGCGCAGATGCTGATGCGGTCAAGGTGCGCGATGCAATAGCGCAGGGACTCGTCGTAGAGGTCGTCGGTGGCCTGCTTGGTGGGGTTGATGGGATTCTGCTGGCCGCGCTGTTTGGCGACGCGGGCCTCCTTTTCCATGTAGGCGCCGCGCACCAGCTTAGCCCCGATGTAGTAGCCGGCTTCGGCCGCCGCATCGTGGGTGGCTTGCAGGGCTTCGAGGCGGTCGTGCCGGTAGAGCTGGTACGTATTCCACACAATGGCCGTCGAGCGGTTATACTTGGCCATCATGTCATAGGCCAGCAGGTCGATGGTGTGCTGAAACCAGCTTTCCTCGGCATCCACAAACAGGCGCACGCCGTGCTGGTGGGCGCGGGCACACAGGGCTTCTACGCGGGCCACGGCGCGGGCATGGGCCGCTTCCTCGGTGGCGGTGAGAAGCTTGCCGGCCTGGATTTTTTCGAGAATGGCCACGTTAGCCACGCCGGTTACTTTGAAGACTGAAAACGGGATGTGGGCCGAGCGATGGGCCTCGTCGATGGTGGCCAGAATTTCGTCGCGGGTGCGGTCGTAGCTCTGGTCGCTGCCTTCGCCTTCCACCGAGTAGTCGAGGATGGTGCCGATGTTGTATTTGCCCAGCTCGGCCGTCACGGGGCGGCATTCGGCAATGGTTTCGCCGCCGCAAAACTGCTCGAAAATACTGTGCTTGATGAGAAACTTGGTGCCGGGTAGATTCCACTTCAGGGCCGCTTTCATGAGGCCGCTACCGGTTTTTATGAGGCTGCCGTTGTTCATGGCCGCGAACAGGGCATACACCTTGCGCAGCTGTGCATCGGACTTGGACGCGAAGGCTACCCGGCTGTCTTCGAAGGAAACGGGCGGGGCCTGGGCAGGAGGGGCAATAGACATAAGCTGCAACTAAAACACGTGGGAATTGGGCCGGATGGGAACAGGGCGCGAAGGTAGAAGGTAAACAACGTTTCGGGGAAACGAGTTACGTTTGCCGGGCTTTTCGGCGGCTGGTTGGCCGTTGGCTATTATTTGTCCCTTTCGCAGAATGCTCCCCGCTACTGATACGTATTTCACCCGCTTGCTGGCCCAGAAAGGCCAGCCTATTATCATCGCCGGCCCCTGCTCGGCCGAAACCGAGGAACAGATGCTGGCTACGGCCCACGGCCTAAAGGCGTTGGGGAAGATTGATTTGTTCCGGGCCGGCATCTGGAAGCCGCGCACGCGGCCGGGCTCGTTTGAGGGCATGGGCGTGGTGGGGCTGCCCTGGCTGCAGCGCGTGAAGGCCGAAACCGGCATCCCGACGGCCATTGAAGTGGCCACCCCGCGCCATGTAGAAGACGCCCTGCGCCATGGTATCGACGTGCTCTGGATTGGGGCCCGCACTACCGTGAACCCCTTTGCCGTGCAGGAGCTGGCCGATGCGCTGGCCGGCACCGGCGTGCCCGTGATGGTGAAAAACCCGGTGAATCCCGACGTGGCCCTATGGGCTGGTGCGCTGGAGCGCCTGGAACGGGCCGGAATTACGGATTTGGCGGCTATCCACCGGGGTTTCAGCACGTTTGCGCCCAGTCGCTACCGCAACGCCCCCACCTGGATTTTGCCCATTGAGCTGAAAACGCGGTTTCCCCACATCCCGCTCATCTGCGACCCCAGCCATATTGGCGGCCGGCGCGACCTGCTGCTGCCCATCTCCCAGAAGGCCCTCGACCTTGATTACGATGGCCTTATCATCGAAACCCACCCCGACCCCGACCACGCCCTGAGCGACGCCGAGCAGCAGGTGACCCCCCAGCGCCTGGGCGAAATCCTCAGCGAGCTGAAGTATCGCTACCGCTCCAGCGACAATGCCGAATACCTGAACAAAGCCGAAGAGCTGCGCCAGAAAATGGACGAAGCCGACCGCGAAATAGTGGAAGCCCTGGCCCGCCGCATGGCTCTGGTAGAAGAATTGGCCGAATACAAGAAGGAAAACAACGTGAAAATCCTGCAGTTCGACCGCTGGCAGGAGATTTTCCTCACCCGCACCGACTGGGCCGGCAAGCTGAACGTGAACGACAAGTTTGTGGCCGAGCTCTACAAGCTCATTCACATCGAAAGCATCCGCAAACAAACCGAAGTGCTCAACGGCCGCCCGCAGGTGGACGGCGTGCAGCACCTCGGGCCGGGGCTGTAGCGCACCCGGCCACTGTGCTTTCACAGCTACCAAATGCATGCTGGCCATCCGCTGGCCGCTGAGCTAAAGGCTGCGCCGAGTATATGTTTGGCTGCCGCCGTCGGCCGCGTCGATGGCAATAGTTAGGGTAGAGGACGAAAGTGCAGCGATAAATTGCAGGGTTGACCCGTTGACGGCACCATAAACGACAAACATTTCGGGCTGGCGGGTTATGTAAGACGGGGCCTGGCGCAAAGAAAAAGGTGCAGTGCTTTGCACGGTACCATTGAGAAACATTCGGGCTTGTCCGGATGCATCAAAAACAATTTCATGGCGCTGAACGGGGTCGGCAGGGTAGGTGCGGCCGTTCATTCCATTGGTGATTTCGGTGAGTTCCCACCGGCCCAGGAGCTGCGTCGTCGTATCGGATGGGTAGCTGATGCAAATTTCGTTGGGGTCAACCGATGTTTTTTGGCAGGCCCCAAGATTAGCGATGGCCAAAGCAAACGTGGCAAAGCGTATTGGATGCAACATGTTGAAAAATAGGTGTTTGATAAATAAAAAAGATGCTATATAACTCCTGACCAGTGGGCTGCCCGAAAGGTTGCTTGGGCAGCTGCCCGGCCTGCAATTTTTTGTGCCGACTTTTGCCCCATGGATAATTCCGTCATCATTGGCCCCGGGGCCCTGCCCGCACTGGCCGAACTACTGTATCGCCCGGCCGTGAGCCAGGTATTTGTGCTGGCCGACAGCAACACCGCCCGCCTGTGCCTGCCGCTACTGGAACCGCATCTGCCGGTCGATTATAAGCTCGTCGAAATTCCGGCCGGCGAAGAGTATAAAACCCTGGCCAGCTGCGATACCGTGTGGAGCATGCTCACGGAGCAGCGCGCCGACCGCTTCGCCGTACTGGTGAACCTGGGCGGTGGCGTGGTCACCGATTTGGGCGGCTTCGCGGCGGCGCTGTATAAGCGCGGCATTCGGTTTGTGCAGGTGCCCACCACGCTGCTGGCGCAGGTCGATGCCAGCGTGGGCGGCAAAACCGGCGTCGATTTCCAGGGCTACAAGAACCAGTTGGGCGTGTTTCAGGCCCCGGCCGGCGTTTTCGTCGAGCCAAAGTTTCTGCAAACCCTCGACCCGCGCCAGCTTAAATCCGGCTATGCCGAAGTACTCAAGCACTGGCTCATTGCCGATGCCGAAGCCTTCGACACCAACCGCCGCCTGGGCTGGCTGACCGATGACTGGACCGCCATCATCCGCGAGTCGGTGGCTCTCAAGCAGCGCATCGTGGCCCAGGACCCGCTCGAAGCCGGCCCGCGCAAGCTGCTCAACTTCGGCCACACCGTGGGCCACGCCCTCGAAAGCTACCTGCTCACGCAGCCCGGCCGCGAGGCCCTGCACGGCGAGGCGGTAGCCGCCGGCATTGTCTGCGAAAGCTGGCTATCGGTGCAGCACGGCCTGCTGAGCGAGGATGCGCTGGACAAAATAGAAACCTTCGTGTTCTCGGTGTTCGATAAAATTGATTTCGTGAGCCTCGAAACCGAAGCCATTGCCGACTTTGCCCGGCAGGATAAGAAAAACACCGGGGCCACCATCAACTGCACGCTGCTCGAAGGCATCGGCCATGGCGTGTACGACCAGCCCGTGACGGTGGCCGAAATCGCCGAGTCGCTGCGCTACTACAACCGACTGTGATTGTGCGGTAAGCTTTAGCTTGCCATCTTATCATATTACCAATACTACCCACGGCAAGCTAAAGCTTACCGCACAATTCTTATGCACCTATCCTGGCCCGGCGGCCCGCTGCGCGGTACTGCCCAACTTCCGGCTTCCAAGAGTGAAGCCAACCGCGCCCTCATCCTGCAAGCGCTGGCGGGTGGCGGCACTCTCGGCAACCTCTCCGATGCCAACGACACCCAGCTGATGCTGCGCCTGCTGGCCGCCGCGCCCGGCACCGCCGAGCTCAGCGCCGAAGATGCCGGCACGGTCATGCGTTTCCTCACGGCATACCTCACGGTCACGAACTGGCGCGGCCGCCTCACCGGCACTGCCCGCATGCAGCAGCGGCCCATTGCCGTGCTCGTGGATGCGCTGCGCCAAGCCGGAGCCAGCATCAGTTACCTGGGTAATGACGGCTACCCGCCGCTGGAAATCGTCGGCTTCGCAGCCGCTCCCGAAACGACGGAACCTACTGAATTATCCGTGCGCGGTGACATCAGCAGCCAGTACATTTCGGCGCTGCTGATGGTGGGGCCGCGCCTGCCCGGCGGCCTGCGCCTCACGCTCACTGGCCACATTGGCTCGCGTCCCTACATCAACATGACGGTGGCGCTGATGCAGCGTTTCGGGGCCGATTATTCGGCCGCCGGCGACGTGCTCACGGTGCGCCCCGGGCAGTACCGCCCCACCGATTATACAATTGAGTCGGACTGGTCGGCGGCCAGCTACTGGTATTCGTTTGTGGCGCTGGCCCCGGCGGGCTCCGAAATCACGCTGCTCGGCCTGCGCCGCGAATCGCTGCAGGGCGACCAGGCCATTTCCGGGATGATGACCGATTTCGGGGTCGAAACCACTTTCCTGCCCGATGGCGTGCACCTGCGCCAGGTGCCCCTCGCCCCCCAGACCGAAATCCAGACCTTCGATTTCACCGACTGCCCTGACCTCGCCCAGACCGTGGCCGTGGTAGCCGCCGCCCTCAACCGGCCCGTCGACCTGACCGGCCTCGAAAGCCTGCGCATTAAGGAAACCGACCGCATTGCGGCCCTGCAAACCGAGCTGGCCAAATTCGGCGGCGACCTGCGCGACCTCGGCGAAGGCCGCTTTCGGGCCGAATCGAGGGAATTTGGTGTGAGCGGCCAGTTGGTGGCTACTTACCACGACCATCGCATGGCCATGGCCTTCGCGCCGCTGGCCATGCGCGGGGGCCTCCGCGTGGAAGCCCCCACGGTAGTGCGCAAGTCCTACCCGCAATTCTGGAAAGAGCTGGCTAAAAGCGGCTTCGTCGTTACGGAAGCTGACTGAAATAGGCGGCCGATTTCAGCAAGCGGCTGCCGTACCAGCTGAACAATTCGCCGTCGACAATTTCAATTTTCGCGGCGGGGCATAGCTGCTGAAATTCAGCCACATGCTTCGCCGCGAACGGATAGGGCTCCGACGAGAGGAAAATACGCTGCGGCGCTACTTGCGCCAGCTGCTCCGCGCTGACTTCGGGGTAGCGCCCTAGCCCGGCGAAGGCATTGGCAAAGCCCGCCCGGTGCAGCATGTCGTCGATAAAAGTGCCCGTGGCGGCCACCATGTAGGGTTTGCGCCAAATGAAATAGGCAACGGAAACAGGCGCAGCCGCGGAAGTAGCCAAAGCAGCAAAAGATGCTGCAATGGTTTCGGCCAGCGTTGCGGCCTTTTCCTTCGCGCCGACAATAAGCCCGACGCTCCGAATCATCTCCAGCGCCTCGGCCAGATTGCTGATATCGCTCAGCCAGACCGGGTAACTGGCAGCCAATTGCTCAATCCCCTCCTGGTAGTTCTCTTCTTTATTGCCGATAATTAAATCGGGTTTCAGCGCGGCTATCTTCTCAAAAGCGAAATTCTTGGTGCCGCCAACAACGGTGGCGTTCGTGCGCGCCTCGGCCGGATGAATGCAGAACTTAGTTACGCCCATCACCTTCGCGCCCAGCCCCAAATCAAAGAGCAGTTCCGTTTGCGAAGGCACCAGCGACACAATGCGCTGCGGCGGAAACGGCACCGCCAAGCGCCGGTGCATCTGGTCGGTCACGTTGAGGGGAAGGTGTCTGAACCGCGGATTTATCGGATTGGTCGGATTCATCGGATTTTGTGGCTGACTGTTAGTGGATGCCATACGCTATTAGCGAACATAAAAAGAAAAAGCCCGCGTCTGCGGGCTTTTTCTAGCTGATTTGCACCGGTGGATACTGAAAAATCGGCCACAAAATCCGATGAATCCGCGGTTCAGACAAAATACCGGAAGTCCTGCCCGTCCTCGATGCGCAGCAGCGTTTCGTAAATCAGGCGCGTCACGTTGTCCACGTCGTCCTTGTGCACGGTTTCGACGGTAGTGTGCATGTACTTGAGGGGCAGCGAAATCAGGGCCGAAGCCACGCCCGAGCCGGAGTAGGCGAAGGCATCCGTATCGGTGCCGGTGGCGCGGGTGGCGGCGGCGCGCTGGAAGGGAATATCCGAGGCCTTGGCGGTGTCGATGATGAGGTCGCGCAGGTTATTTTGCACGGCCGGGCCGTAGGTAATCACCGGGCCCTTGCCGCAGCTAATGTCGCCGGCCGTCTTTTTCTCATACATCGGCGACTGGCTGTCGTGCGTCACGTCGGTGATGATGGCCACGTCGGGCTGGATGCGGTGGGCTACCATTTCGGCCCCGCGCAATCCGATTTCTTCTTGCACTGCATTCACGATGTAGAGGCCGAAGGGCAGCGTTTTGTTGTTCTCCTTCAGCATGCGGGCCACCTCGGCAATCATGAAGCCGCCCACGCGGTTGTCGAGGGCGCGGCCCACGTAAAACTTGTCGTTCAGCACCGTGAATTCGTCCTCAAACGTCACCACGCAACCCACGTGGATGCCCATTTCGGCTACCTCGTCGGCACTGCTCGCGCCGCAGTCCAGAAACACCGTTTCGATGGTTGGGGCCTTGTCCTGCTCCACCTTGCGCACGTGGATGGCGGGCCAGCCGAAAATGCCCTTCACGATGCCCTTTTCGCCGAAGATATTGACGCGCTTGCTCGGGGCCACCAACGGGTCCGAGCCGCCGTTACGGCGCAGGTAGAGGTAGCCTTCCTTGGTGATGTAATTCACGAAGTAGGAAATCTCATCGGCGTGCGCTTCGATAACGACTTTATACTTCGCATCGGGGTTAATCACGCCCACCACCGTGCCGTACGTATCCACGAAATACTCGTCGATATACGGCTTGATGTACTCCAGCCACAGTTTCTGGCCTTCTTTTTCGAAGCCGGTGGGGGAGGGGTTGTTGAGGTAGCTTTGGAGGAATTCGAACGACTCGGGACGCATTATGTAGGGAGTGTTATTAGGATTATAGAACGCCATGCAGAGCGCAGCGAAGCATCTTTACTGCAATAGTAATTAAATAGTATCGCAGTAAAGATGCTTCGCTGCGCTCTGCATGACGTTCAAAGAAGGGGATTCTACAGCGGAATGTTGCCGTGCTTCTTACGTGGCATGGTATCAACTTTGTTTTCCAGCATCTTGAAGGCGCGAATCAGCTTCTGGCGCGTCTGCGAGGGCAGAATTACTTCGTCCACAAAGCCGCGGTGGGCGGCGCGGTAGGGCGTGGCAAACTTTTCCTGATACTCGTCTACCTTTTCCTGAAGCTTGGCTTCGGGGTTTTCGGCAGCCGCGATTTCGCGCTTGAAGATGATTTCGGCCGCGCCTTTCGCGCCCATTACGGCGATTTCGGCCGTGGGCCAGGCGTAGTTCATGTCGGCCCCAATGTGCTTGCTGTTCATCACGTCATAGGCGCCGCCGTAGGCTTTGCGGGTAATCACGGTGATGCGCGGCACGGTGGCCTCGCAGAAGGCGTAGAGCAGCTTGGCGCCGTTGGTGATGATGCCACGCCACTCCTGGTCGGTGCCGGGCAGAAAGCCGGGCACGTCTTCCAGCACCAGCAGCGGAATGTTGAACGCATCGCAGAAGCGCACGAAGCGGGCGGCCTTGGTGCTGGCATTAATGTCGAGCACGCCGGCCAGCACGGCCGGCTGGTTGCCCACAATGCCGATGCTGCGGCCCGCCAGCCGCGCAAAGCCCACCACAATATTCTCGGCAAAATTCTGATGGACTTCGAGGAAGGAATTCGCGTCGATAATACCCTCAATCACCTCGCGCATGTCGTAGGGCTGGTTGGCATTGTCGGGAATCAGCTTGTCGAGCACGGGGCGGCTTTCGTCGCCGTTAGCCTCATAAGGCTGCGCGGGGGCAGTTTCCTCGCAGTTCTGCGGCATGTAGCTCAGCAGCTGCTTGATATGCGTGATAGCCGCTACCTCGTTGGCGCACGAAAAATGCGTGACGCCGCTCTTGGCCGAGTGGGTACTGGCGCCGCCCAACTCCTCGCTGGTCACGGTTTCGTGGGTCACCGTTTTCACCACGTTGGGGCCGGTCACAAACATGTAGCTCGTGTGCTCCACCATCAGAATAAAGTCGGTAATGGCCGGCGAGTACACCGCGCCGCCCGCGCAGGGCCCCATAATGGCCGAGAGCTGCGGCACCACGCCGCTGGCCAGCGTATTCTTATAGAAGATGTCGGCGTAGCCACCGAGGCTCACCACGCCCTCCTGAATGCGCGCCCCGCCCGAGTCGTTGAGGCCAATCACGGGCGCACCATTCTTCATGGCGAGGTCCATGATTTTCACGATTTTTTCGGCGTGCGTTTCGCTCAGCGAGCCACCAAATACCGTGAAATCCTGCGAGAAAACGTACACCAGGCGGCCGTTCACGGTGCCGTAGCCCGTTATCACGCCATCGCCGAGGTAGTGCTCCTTATCCAGCCCAAAGTCCTTGGAGCGGTGCATGACGAACTTGCCGATTTCCTCGAAGGAGCCCTCGTCCATCAGCAAATCAACCCGTTCGCGGGCGGTCAGCTTGCCTTTTTTATGTTGAGCATCGATGCGGGCCTGGCCGCCGCCGAGGAGGGCTTCTTCGTTTTTGCGGGCCAGCAATTCGGTTTTGGAGAGGTGGGCGTGGGCGTGCGGGTCGGGCATGAGCAGGGGTTAGCGCGCGGGTGGGATGATTGCGCGGGAGTTGGGTCCCAAAGGTAGGTTATGGCTAGATTACGGAACTCACAAAAAGAACGTCATGCCTCGGCTGCGCTCGGCATGACGTTCTTTTACTTCAGCAGGTCTACAAATTCTTCCCCAGCAACATCATCATAAATGCGTATTGCCGCGCCGTGTCGTCAATCGACTTGAAGCGGCCCGACGCCCCGCCGTGGCCTGCCGCCATGTCGGTGTGCAGCAGCAGCAGGTTCTTGTCGGTTTTCATGGCGCGGAGCTTGGCTACCCACTTAGCCGGCTCGTAATACTGCACCTGCGAGTCGTGCAAGCCGGTGGTTACGAGGATATTGGGATAGGCCTGGCGCTTCACGTTGTCGTAGGGCGAGTACGAGAGCATGTATTTAAAATAATCCTCTTCGGCGGGGTTGCCCCACTGGTCGTACTCGCCGGTAGTGAGCGGGATGCTGGGGTCCGACATCGTCGTGACCACATCCACGAATGGCACGGCCGCGATGACGCCCTTGTAGAGGTCAGGCCGCATGTTCAGCACTGCGCCCATGAGCAGGCCGCCAGCGCTGCCGCCCATGGCAAAAAGCTTGTCGGTGGCGGTGAATTGCTGCTTGCCTTTGGCCGTTCCTGTGGTAGCAACCTGCGGCGTAGTGAGGTAGAGCGAGCAGTCGATAAAATCGGTGAAGCTGTTGATTTTGTGGAGCATGCGGCCATCCTCAAACCACTGCCGGCCCATTTCCTGGCCCCCGCGAATGTTGCACAGCGCGTACACGAAGCCCCGGTTCAGCAAGCTCAGCCGGGCGGCGCTGAAGGTGGGGTCCTGCGAGAAGCCGTAGGAGCCGTAGGCGTACTGCAGTAGCGGCGCGGTCCCGTCCAGCTTCGTGCCCTTCTTGTACACGATAGACATGGGAATGAACTTGTTATCGCGCGATTTTACGAATATGCGCTCAGTCACGTAGTCGAACTTATTGTAGTTGCCCAGCACCGGCTGCTCCTTAAGTAGTGTGCTGGCGCGCGTGCCCATGTCGTACTCAAAAATGGACGGCGGCGTGGTGAGCGAGGTATAATTGTAGCGCAGCACGGGCGTGTCCAGCTCCCGGTTCACACCAATGGTGGCGGTGTAGGCGGGCTCCTCAAACGGCAGATAATGCTCCTGCTTGTCTTTCAGGCTCACTACGCGCAGCTGGCGCAGGCCGCCCTTGCGCTCATTGAGCACCAGATACTCCTTGAATAGCTCGAAATTATCGAGAAAGATTTCGGGGTGCCGGGTCAGCGCATCGGTCCAGGTGGCTTTGCCGGTGGTGGCCACGGGCGTGGTCATCAGGCGGTAGTTGGGGGCCTGCCAGTTGGTGCGAATGTAGAACTTATCTCCCAATTGCTCAACCTGGTAGAGGTGGTCTTTCTCGCGGCGCTGAAATACCTTGGGCTGTTCGGTAGGCAAGTTGGCGTCTACGTAGCGGAATTCCGACGACAGCGAGCTGGCCAGCTCAATGCCGATGTATTTCCGCGATTTTGAGCGGTTTACGTGTACATTAAACGTGTTGTCGCGCTCCTCATACACCAGCGCATCGGCCTTGGGGTCGGTACCCAACACGTGCCGGTACACCTGATAGGGCAGCAGCGTGGTCACGTTCTTTTTGGTGTAAAAAACCGTCTTGTTATCGGCCGCCCACACTACCTCGCCGCCGGTATTGGCAATGCGCTCGGGGTAGTTTTTGCCAGTGGAGAGGTTCTTAAACCGCAGCGTGTAGAGGCGGCGGCTCACGGTATCCACCGAAAAGGCCAGCAACTGGTTGTTGTCGCTCACGGCCCAGTCGCCAATCTGGAAGTAGGTCTGGCCAGTGCCCATCTCATCCCCATTCAGCAGAATTTCCTCCGGATTGATAACGCTGCCTTTCTTGCGGCAGTACACCGGGTATTCCGACGCAAACTCGTAGCGCGAGTAATAGTAGTAGCCGTTGTCGCGGTACGGTTCCGAGGCGTCTTCCTGCTTAATGCGGTTTTTAATTTCCAGGGCCAGCTTCTTCTGGTTTCCCTTGGTACCAGCCATTTGCTGGTCGTAGTAGCTATTCTCCGCGCCCAGGTATTTGAGGACGGCCGGGTCGGTGGGCTGGTTCAGCCAGTAGTAGTTATCGGTGCGGTTAATACCGAAATCGGTAAATACCTTGGGCTTAATGGGGGCCACCGGGGCCGATTGCGCCATTGCGCCGCTGGTAAGGGCAATGCCAGCCCCAGCTAGCGCAGCACGTTGTACAAAATTCATCACAGAAAGAAAGATTAATTGAAAAAGAGGGCCCGAAAGTAACTTGTATTATTACGATATTTTACATGAAGGAGTTGTTTAGAAAGTCACAAAAGGTACTCAAGCGGTCATGCTGCGCTGCGCGCTGCATGACCGTTCGGGGACTTTCTAAACAACTCCGAATTATGCATGTGGGAGTTGTCGTATGCGAGTAGGGCCTTTCGGTCCGACCGGGGCGTACAATTATTGCTGCACGAATATTTAAAGATGTCTTGCTGAGAAATGAGTTGGCCCAAACAACTGCTGCTGGACCCAAGCCGCCGGCAGTGGCTACTACGCTGCAACTGTCGGCAACAGCCCGGCGTAAAGTTCGGCCAGAGCCAGGGTGCAACCTACGCTGGCCAGCGTCAGCTTTTCCTGTAAATCATTGGCTGGCGAGTAGTTCCAGCCGCCTGATTCCTGGCGCGTAAACAACTCCACGGTCACCGTGCGCGGGTCAATCAGCACGTATTCCTGCAGCGACTCAATACTGCGGTAGCGCATAAATTTGTCAATCCGGTCATAATCGGCAGTAGAATCGGAGAGAATTTCAATGAGCACCCTTGGGTTTAGCAGCGACGGCAGGGCCGCATCCGGGTCGTGATATTCCGGCTTGCCGCATACGATAACGACATCAGGGTATGCGTAGGCGCGGGTGATGGGAATATACACGCGGGCATCGCTGGAATACGCCCGGCAGGAAGCCGGCAGACGATTGAATAGTAAGCCACTCACTACGCGCGATAATTCATAATGCGCGGGGCTTGCCCCCGCCCGAAAAGTCGGGTCGAGCACGTTGACTATCTCCGGCGCGCCGACGGGCGTAATCCGGCCATCGGCGTACTCAAACCGGCCCTCAGCGGCGTTATCGAAGGCGAGGTACTCTTCCGGGCTGTACCAGGTTTTGGGAGGAACAACGGGTGGTTCAGGTTGCGAACGGGCAGCAGACATGAATACTATGCTAGAGGATGTGTGGTAAAAATAAGCGAAAAAAGCCGGCCCCATTACTGGAACCGGCTTCTGCTAACGGGCACAGGCTAAGGCATGTGCTACTGGCTTACTTCTTCGCGTCCGCGTCGGGCGTTTCCGGCTTGTCGGCCGGGCGCTCGTCGCTGGCGAGGTTCTGGACCTCGCCGCTCTTGGTAACGGAGAAAACCAGCTCTTCGGCACCTTCGGTGTAGTCGGCGGTGATAACATCGCCGTGTACCACCTGAGCCTTGAGGATTTCCTCGGCAATCGGGTCTTCGATGTACTTCTGGATGGCACGGTTCAGCGGACGAGCACCGTATTTCGGGTCGTAGCCTTTATCCGATACAAAATCCTTGGCCGCTTCGGTCAATTCGACACGGTAGCCCAGGGACTGCACCCGCGAGAGGAGCTTGGCCAGGCTGATATCGATGATTTTGTGGATATCCTTTTTATCCAGTGAATTGAAGACGATGACGTCATCCAAACGGTTGAGGAATTCGGGCGAGAACGTCTTCTTCAGAGCGTTGGTGATGGTGCCCTTGGTCAGCTCGTCCATGTTGTCCTGACGAGCTTTCGTGCCGAAGCCGATGCCGGCACCGAAGTCCTGCAAGTCACGCGCCCCAATGTTCGAGGTCATGATGATGATGGTGTTGCGGAAGTCCACCTTGCGGCCGAGGCCGTCGGTCAGAATACCGTCGTCCAGCACCTGCAGGAGTAGGTTATACACGTCCGGGTGGGCCTTTTCGATTTCATCGAGCAGGATAACCGAGTACGGCTTGCGGCGGATTTTTTCCGTCAGCTGGCCGCCCTCTTCGTAGCCCACGTAGCCGGGAGGCGCGCCCACCAGGCGCGATACGCTGAATTTCTCCATGTACTCCGACATATCCACGCGCACCAGCGCATCTTCTTTGTCGAAGAGGTAAGTAGCCAGCACCTTGGCCAGCTCCGTCTTACCTACGCCCGTTGGGCCGAGGAACACGAATGAGCCGATGGGCTTCTTGGGGTCCTTCAAGCCAACGCGGGTGCGCTGGATGGCTTTCACCAACTGCTTGATGGCTTTGTCTTGACCGATTACTTTGCCCTGCAGCTCCTCGTTCATATTGAGGAGCTTCTGGCTCTCGTTCTGGGCCACGCGCGAAACGGGGATGCCGGTCATCATGGCGATAACCTCGGCCACGTTCTCCTCTTTCACCGTGTAGCGCGTCTTCTTGGTTTCCTCTTCCCACGACTTTTTGGCCGTTTCGAGTTGGTCCAGAAGTTTCTTCTCGGTGTCGCGTAGCTTGGCGGCTTCCTCGTATTTCTGCGATTTCACCACGCGGTTTTTCTCGCCTTTGATGTTCTCAATCTGCTCTTCGAGCGTGAGAATATCCTCAGGCACCACAATGTTGTTGATGTGCACACGGGCGCCGGCTTCATCGAGAATGTCAATGGCCTTGTCCGGCAGGAAACGGTCGGACATGTAGCGGTCCGACAAAAGCACGCACTGCTCAATGGCCTTATCGGTGTACACCACGTGGTGGTGGTCCTGATATTTGTCCTTGATGTTGTGCAGGATTTCGATGGTTTCCTCGGGCGTGGTGGGGTCCACCATCACCATCTGGAAACGACGGGCTAAGGCACCATCTTTCTCAATGTACTGGCGGTACTCGTCCAGCGTGGTAGCGCCAATGCATTGAATCTCGCCCCGAGCCAGGGCTGGCTTGAACATGTTAGAAGCATCGAGCGAGCCCGAAGCACCGCCGGCCCCCACGATGGTGTGGAGCTCGTCAATGAACAGAATCACGTCGGGCGACTTCTCCAACTCGTTCATCACGGCCTTCATGCGCTCTTCGAACTGGCCACGGTACTTGGTGCCGGCCACCAGCGAAGCCAAATCGAGGGTCACTACGCGCTTGTTGAAAAGCACACGGCTTACCTTTTTCTGGATGATGCGCAGGGCGAGGCCTTCGGCAATGGCCGTTTTGCCCACGCCGGGCTCACCAATGAGGATGGGGTTGTTCTTTTTGCGGCGGCTCAGGATTTGGGCTACGCGCTCAATTTCCTTTTCGCGACCCACAATGGGGTCGAGCTTGTCGTCCTCGGCCATTTTGGTGAGGTCGCGGCCGAAGTTATCGAGCACCGGAGTGCGCGATTTTTCGCCGGGCTTTTTGGCTCCTGCGCCAGCGCCGGTACCGGCACCACGTCCGCCGGGACCCGACGAGCCAAAGAGTTTGTCGTTATCGTCGTCGTCCGTATCGGGCGTGCGGTTTTGCGGGGCAGCGCCGGCGTTACCATGGTAATCCAGCGAGTCGCGCACAGTTTCGTAGTTCACGTTGAATTTGCTGAGAATTTGGGAAGAAATGTTGTCTTCGTCCCGTAGGATGGACAACAGGAGGTGTTCAGTGCCAATGATTTCCGACTTGAAAATCTTGGCTTCCAGGTAGGTGATTTTCAGCACCTTCTCGGTCTGCTTGGTGAGCGGAATCGAGCCGGTGATGCTGGTGCCCTGCGTAGCAGTGTTGCGCGTAGCCTGTTCGAGCGAGAATTTTAGCTCGTCGATGCTTACGCCCAGCTTGCGCAGCAGGCCGAGGGCGGTACCTTCGGCCTCGCGAATCATGCCGAGCAGTAGGTGCTCGGTGCCGATGTAATCGTGGCCGAGACGGATGGCTTCCTCCCGGCTGAGGGAAATCACCTCCTTGACGCGGTTTGAGAATTTAGCTTCCATGCCAATAAACGTAGTGAAAAATCAAATAAGCCCCGCGTCGGGTGAGTAACACGATGTACGGGTTGGGCCGGTATGGCTTACAAACAAGCCGGTTCGGGCGAAGGTTCGGGCAATGTGCGGTAAGCTTTAACTTGCCGTGGAAAATAAGGGCGTCGATGCGTCTTACGTCGGCCGACAAGCTAAAGCTTACCGCACATTAAAAAAACTGCCGGCGGCCGGGCCCTGCGAAAACAGCAAGTCCAGCACACTCAGGTTGGGCTCAAAACCTGGGCCAAACACCTGCGGATAGGGCTGCACCAGCCCGGAGACTGCCGGAGTGTCAGGTTCGGGTGTTTTGATGGCGGCTTTGGGTGTCAGCCAGTCGCGCCGGTCGGCGATAAGCGAAGGAGTAGCAAGCGCAGCATTCTCGGAAGAAAGCTGCGCAGGGTAGTAGGCGTGGTACTCAGTGGTGAGGTGCAGGGGTAGGGTAATGCGGAAGCACTTCAGCAATAAACGCAAAAACCGCTGGTTTAAGTCGAAAAGCAACGCTGGTTTGCTTACGTAAATATCGTGCAGATAGTCGGCGTAATATTCAAAATACGGGCTGTTGCCGTAAGCGGTTTGGAGTGTGCGCCAGTGCTGGTGAATCCAGTTCTGGCGGTAGTCGATTTCGATGGCCGAAACGCTGACCTTTTCGGCCCGGTTGCCGTCGAGCACGGGCACGGTAAGGGGCTTCACTCCCTGCGCCGTGCGAATAAGGCAGCGGTTGCGGTAGGTTTGCTTGCGGTAGTGCTCGTGGGCTTCGAGGAGGATGCCATCGGCGTGCATGAGGGCCGCGAAAAGGGCGGCGGGCGGGTGGTAGTGGAGCTCGGTGAGGAATATCATGGGGCGTTCGGGCGGCGGCAGGAGGGCTTGGATAATGTAAAAGAACGTCATGCCGAGCGTAGCCGAGGCATCTCGCAGGGGGGAGAAATCCAATCGATTGAGTTACTACTGCCCGCGAGATGCCTCGGCTACGCTCGGCATGACGTTCTATTTGCTGACGTTGCTTTTACTCGTCGCCGCTTTGGCCTTTGCTCCGTTCAGCATCCAAAAAATAAGCACCCTTAACTACCAGGTGCGTAGTATCGGCCAGCTTATCCAGCGGGCGCACGGCTACCTGGCCCTGGTCGGTGGCGCCGGGCCGGAGGCTGAAGCGGCGGAACGTGCTGCCCTTGGCATCAGATTTTACCTGGTAATAAGCGTAGCTGACTTCGCCGCCGGGCACGAGGGCATCTTCGGGCAGGGTGCGCTGGGGCGTGCGGCCGGTGATGATGCGGGCACTGACGTATTGGCCGGGCAGCAGGGTGGCGGCGGCGGCGGCATCGGGGCCGGTGTCGTGCAGGTGGGCGTGCACGCTCACCGTGTGGCCACCGTCGTCGAAGGCTTTGCCCACGAGGAAGACGGTGGCGGGCAGGGGCCGGGTTCCCGCGCCCTGGGCCGGCACGGTGAAGAGAATGTCCTGGTTCACTTTCACTTTGGCGATATCGCGCTCAAAAACTTTCAGCTCAAGGTGCAAATCGGAGCGGTCGACCAACTCAATCAGCACATCCTGTGGGTTGACGAACTGGCCGGGGTTCACCAGTACGGCCTTCACGTAGCCGCCAATGGGCGCGATGAGCGGCACGCTAGGCCGGATGTTGCCCGGGGTGATGCGCCCCGGGTTCAGACCAATGAGGCGGAGCTGGGCGGCAAGGCTGCCAGCGGCGGCCTGCTCGGTGCGCAGCTCGGAAGCCGCCTGCTGCAGCTTGCGCCGCGCGCCCACGTCTTCGTCGTTGAGGATTTGCTGGCGGCTGGTTTCCTGTTGGAGAAATACGATGCGGGCCTGGCTCTGGAGGTAGTCCTGCTGTAGCTTGAGGTAGTCGGGGCTGCGCAGGGTGGCGAGCACGCTGCCGCGCTTCACAAACTGGCCGGGCAGCACTGGCAACTGCTGCACGTAGCCGCCCATAATGGCCGTGACGGATACGCGGTGGCTGGGCGGCACGTCAATCTGGCCCGTGGCCTGCACCTCGGTGCCGAGGTCGCGCCGGGTGAAGGTGCCGAGCTCGATGCCGGCCGCCTGCATCTGGATTTTGCTGAGGAAAACTTCGTTGGGGGCCCGGGAGGGGGGGGGGGCGGGCTTGTCGGCAGCTTCGTCGGCTTTGCTGCCGCAGGCGGCGAGGAAGGGGAGGAGGGCGGCGTAGGGGAGGAATTTCATGGGAGGGGTTTCTCTATGAGTTTATCGGAACAGTCATGCTGAGCGCAGCCGAAGCATCGCGCTCGCATCGTTGCCATAATCTTGATTGCTGCTGCACGCGAGATGCTTCGGCTGCGCTCAGCATGACGTTCTTTTTGTCTGTCAACTAAATCAAGGCGCATCAGTCCCGGCCAGGGCCTGAATGTTGGCCACCAGCTCATTATATTGGCGCAGCTGCTCGAAATAGGCCTCCTGAATCTGCCAGGCGGGCTGGGTGTTCACCACGTATTCCACGTACTCGATATCGCCGGCGCGGAAGCTCTTTTCGGCCGTGTCGAGGATAAGGCGGGCTTGTGGCAGCCCGTAGTTCTCGTAATAAAGCAGCGAGGCCTGGGCGCGGGCCAGCTGCTGGCGTAGGGTGCTGAGCTGGGTGCTGAATTGCGTGTTGGCATAAGCCAGCTGCACCTGAGCGGCTTCCTCGCCGATTTTGGCGGCGGCGATGCGGGCACGCTGGGCACCGCCCAGCAGCGGCACCGCAATGCCGGCCTGAGCTACGCTGAAGCTCCGCTCTTTATTAATGGTCTGGTTGAAGTAGCCGGCGCGCAGGTCGGGCAGGCGGCGGAGCTTTTCGAGGTGGCTTTGCTGCTGGCTGAGGGTGAGCTGCTGCTGATAAAGGGCCAGCGTGGGGTTGACGGCGGGCGTGAGAGAGGCCGTGTCGGCGGCCAGCAGCACGGCGCGGGGGCTGGCGGTGGTGTCGATGCTGGCCAGATTGGGCTGGCCCAGCAGCAGGGCCAGCTGGCGGCGCTGCACCAGCAGCTCGGAGCGCAGGGTGGCGAGGCGGTTTTGCAGCTCGCGGGCGCGGGCCTCGGCCGACACCTGCGCCAGCCGGTTGGTTTCGCCCACCTGGTAGCGGATGCGGGCGGCGCGGGCGGCGCGTTGGTACAGGCTGTCCTGCCGGCGCAGCAGGGCCGCGAGGCGGTAGGTCACCAGCAGGTTATAGTAGCCCGAGCGGATGCTGCGGCTCAGCTCCCGGCGCTGGGCGCGGGCACGGATGGTGCCGACCTCGGCCGTGGTTTGCAGCACCTGGCGCTGGGCTCCGTAAATGGTAGGGAAAGCCGACTGCTGCAGCACGTTGAAGCTATGGTCGTTGAGCGGGCCCGAAATCTGGCCGAACTGGTAGTCGAACACCAGGCGGGGCAGGTCGTAACCGGTGCGGGTCAGCGCCGCCTGCTGCTGGGCCTGTAGGTTGGTCGACTGCACCAGCGGGTTCTGCGCCAGGCCGGTATTCAGCGCTTGCGAGATGCTGAGCGGCGCATCGGTCGGCGCTTTTTGGGCGCGGGCAGTAGCGGGCAGCAGGGCGGCCAGGGCTACCAGCAGCAAGACCACTGCCGAAACACCTGTTGCTCCTGCCGTGCCAGCATCTTTGGAATCAGGGTTAGCTGGTTTTGAGGCTTCGGCTTTTTTCTTTTCCAGTTCTGCTTTTTCTTCGGCCACGCGCTCAGCTTCGGTTTTGGGTTGGTTGGCCGGCTTCGATCTGCCTTCCGGCGAATCCGACTTTTCATCAGTTGCAGCGGCGGGCTCGCCGCCGGTTTCTTCTTTGATTTTTGCCTCCTCCGCTTCTTCAGCGGCTACTTCGGGGCTGGGCTCCTCGTCTTTCATAAAAAAGGTGTAGAGCACCGGCAGCACTACCAGTGTGAGCAACGTGGCTGTAATCAGCCCGCCGATAACTACGGTGGCCAATGGCTTTTGCACTTCCGCGCCGGCCGAGCCGGACAGTGCCATGGGCAGGAAGCCCAGCGAGGCTACCGCCGCCGTGAGCAGCACCGGCCGGAACCGCTCCTCAGTGGCGCGCAGCACCCGCTCGCGTACTTTGTGCACGCCGGCCGTGGCCAGCTCGTTGAGGCTGGCTACCAGTACGATGCCGTTCAAAACAGCTACGCCAAACAGGGCGATAAAGCCCACGCCGGCCGAGATACTGAACGGCATTCCCCGAATGCCCAGCGCCAGCACGCCGCCAATGGCCGCCAGCGGAATACCCGTAAAAATCAGCAACGCCTCCTTCACCGAGCGGAAAGCCAGGAATAGGAGCATGAAAATCAGGACTAGTGACACCGGCACGGCCACGGCCAGGCGGGCCTTGGCGTGGTTCAGGTTCTCAAACTGG
Source organism: Hymenobacter siberiensis (assembly GCF_018967845.1). Classification (GTDB taxonomy): domain Bacteria; phylum Bacteroidota; class Bacteroidia; order Cytophagales; family Hymenobacteraceae; genus Hymenobacter; species Hymenobacter siberiensis. The sequence continues at coordinate 4,183,654 of NZ_JAHLZZ010000001.1, read as the reverse complement.
CCCCCGTACACAATGCTGTAGCCGGCGGGCAGGCGCAGGCCACTTTTCAGCTTGCCCTGGATGTCCTGCACCAAGCTCTGCACGTCGCGGCCTCGCACGTTCACGCCGATGTTGACGCGGCGGCGGGCGTCGTCGCGGGAGATTTGGGCCGGGGCTGGTTTCAGGGCCACGGTAGCCACGGCGCTGAGGGGAATCTGGCTGCCGCCGGGCAGCGACACCAGGAGTTGGTTGAGGTCGTCGGGGCCGCGGCGGTGCAGCGAATCGAGGCGCAGCACGAGGTCGAAGCGGCGCTCGCCTTCGTATACCTGGCCGGTGGTCTGGCCCGCAAAAGCAGTTTGCAGCAGCGTGTTCAGGTCCCGCACGCGCAGGCCGTACTGGGCCAGCTTGGCGCGGTCGTAGGTCACGCGCAGCTGGGGCAGGCCGATGATTTGCTCCACTTTAATGTCGCCCACTCCTTGCAGCGGGGCAATGAGCGCGGCAGCCTCGTCGGCCTTGGCTTTCAGGATGTCGAGGTCGTCGCCGTAAATCTTTACCGACACGTCCGACTTCACGCCCGAAATCAACTCGTTGAATCGCATCTGAATGGGCTGCTGAAACTCCAGGCTCACGCCCGGCACGCCGGCCAGGGCGGCCTGCATCTTGTTGGCCAGCTCCTCACGGGTGCTGGCGCTGGTCCAGTCGGCGTGGTCTTTCAGGATAATCATCTGGTCGGAGTCTTCCAGCGACATGGGGTCGGTAGGGATTTCCGAGGTACCGATTTTGCCCACAATCTGAATGACTTCCGGGAATTTGCTCTTCAGAATGCGCTGAATCCGGCTTGTGAGCAGGATGCTTTCTTCCAGAGATGAGCCCGGGGCCAGCGTCACGTTCATCGCAAAATCGCCCTCGTCGAGCTGCGGAATAAACTCACCGCCCAACCGCGAAAAAACGAAGCCGCCCAGCATCAGCAGCCCCAGGGCCACGCCCACCACCAGCCAGCGCACCCCCAGCGCCGCCCGAATAATGGGGTCGTACAGCTTGTGCAGAAAGCCCACAATGCGGTCGGCCAGGTTGGGTTTTTCGCTGATATTCTTCTTCAGGGCCCAGGCCGTGACGGCCGGCACGTAGGTCAGGCACATAATCATGGCGCCCAGAATGGCGAAGCTCACAGTGAGCGCCATGGGGCGGAACATCTTGCCCTCCACGCCCGTGAGCGAGAGGATGGGCAGGTACACAATCAGGATGATGAGCTGGCCAAACAGGGCCGAGCGCATGAGCCTGTTGGTCACGCCCTCGGTGATGTCGTCCATGGTTTCGTGGGCGGCTTTGAGGCGCTCGTGCAACAGGTGAGCAATGACGGCTTCCACGATAATCACGGCCCCGTCCACGATGAGACCAAAGTCCAAGGCCCCCAGGCTCATTAAATTAGCCGATACGCCGAAGGTCCGCATCATGCCCAGCGCGAAGAGCATACAGAGCGGAATCATGCCCGCCACCACCAGCCCGGCCCGCAGGTTGCCGAGCAGCAGCAGCAGCACCAGCACCACAATCACGCCGCCCTCAATCAGGTTCTTCACCACGGTGTGAATGGCCTTGTCCACCAGCTTGGTGCGGTCGAGGAAGGGCTCTATTTCGAGGCCTTTGGGCATTGATTGCTGAATTTCAGCCACCCGTGCCTTCACGTTTTTAATGGTCACTTCGGAGCTGGCGCCTTTCAGCATGAGCACCACGCCACCCACGGTTTCGCCCAGGCCGTCGCGGTCCATGGCCCCGTAGCGCACGGCGTGGCCGAAGCGCACGGCCGCTACGTCGCGCACCAGCAGCGGCGCGCTCCCTTTACCAGCAGTAGCCACGGGCTTCACCACAATGTTGCCGATGTCCTGCAACGACGTGGCCCGCCCCTCGCCCCGAATGAAAAACGCCCGGGGGCCGCGCTCCAGGTAGCTGCCGCCGGCGTTGCCATTGTTGGCCTGCAGGGCTTCGTAGAGTTCGGCCATGCTCACCCCCGCTCCGGCCAGGCGGGCCGGGTCCACGCTCACCTCGTACTGCCGCACGTAGCCGCCGAAGCTGCTCACGTCCACCACGCCGTTCACGCCGGCCAGGCGGCGCTTAACCAGCCAGTCCTGCACCTCGCGCAGCTGGGCCAGGCCATACTGTTTCTCGTAGCCTTTTTTAACTTTGATGGTGTACTGATAAATCTCGCCCAGGCCGGTGGTGATGGGGGCCATGCCCGGCGAGCCAATGCCCTGCCCGAGGTCGGCCTCGGCCACTTTGAGCTTCTCGGCTACCAGCTGCCGGGTGTGGTAGGTGTCCACGTCTTCCTCAAACACCACGGTAATCACCGACAGCCCGAAGCGGGAAATAGACCGGATTTCCGTGACGCCCGGGATGGTGCGCAGCTGTAGTTCGAGCGGCACGGTGATGAGCTGCTCCACTTCCTGCGCCGCTAGCGCGGGGCTTTGCGTGATAACCTGGACTTGGTTGTTGGTAACATCCGGAATGGCATCGAGCGGCAGGCTGGCCGCCGAAAACACGCCCCAGGCTACCAGCCCAGTCAGCATGAGGGCCACCAGCAGCTTATTACGAATGCTGAAATTAACAATTGCCGAAATCATGCGATACGGTGTAAGGTCGCGTCGTCCAGACGCAGCCAGTGGCCGGCCCGGAAGGCGCTAAAAATCCAATAAGAGAGGGGAGGGGACCGAAATTCGGAGCCGGAGCCGATTTAGGCACGGGCACACTGCGTCCGGGGGCGCGGCTGGGCTAGGCTCGGGGCGGCTGGCCCAGCAAGCTGCCGAAAGTGAAGGCGTAGCGCGGCGCGGCTGCAGCGCGATAGGCCGGCGCAACGGCCGTTTCGGGCCGGGTCGCAAATACCAGCCGGATAACGGGAGCTACCACAAAACTGAGCGTGACGCAGCCGTGGTGGCAGCGCAGGGGCAGATTGTGGTGGTCCTGCTGGTGGCGCGGCGAGAGCGTACAGCCGGCATAATGCTTGGTGCCCGCGCCGTAATGCTCGGCAATGAACTGGCCGAAATTCAGCCCGCCGCCCGCCGCCGAGTGGTGGTATTGGTAATGCTCGACCAGCTGCGGCAGCTTGGCCAGCTCGCCCAAATCATTCTCGGGCACGAAGCTGCCCAGCAGCATCAGTATTCCCAGAAAGAAGGCAAGTGGTGCGCGCATATCGGGGGAGAAACGGCCGGGCCGGGCGAAAGTTTGCCGCAACCGGCAAATTAAGTTAATCTTAAGTCGTGGCAGCGAATGGGAGGAAGGCACAAAGAACGGCACGGTTCTGCAGATGTCTTGGCACATTCCGGATACCCTCCCATCTCCCACCGTACTTTTGCTCCATGCGCTACCTGCTGACCTGCCTTATTGTCCTCGCCGCGCTGGCCGCCCAGGCCGGCCCGCCGCTGCTGCTGCTCGACGTGGCCCGCTTTCGCAACCTGAATAAGGTGGAGAAAGGGGCTGAAGTGGAAATCTACGTGACCGTGCCCACGCAGTCGCTCATGTACCGGCAGCGGGCCCCCAAGGCGTTTCAGTCGTCGGCCCTCGTCACCCTCGATATTTTGAAAGCCGACGGCTCCTCCGCCTATCACGAAGTCATCACCCTGAAGCCGCCGGTGCTCACCGATACTACTATTGCCATCAAAAACCCGCAGAGCTTCCTCAAGCGCATCCTGCTGCCCGATGGCAAATACACCCTGCGCGGCACCTTGAAAGACCAATACCGCAGCACCGGTAGCGAAACCGTCGTGGAAAAGCCGCTGGTGCTGGAAGCGCCGGCTGGTCCGTTTCTGACCGATGTGGTGCTGCTCTCGCGCCCCGCCGCCCGCAGCGGGGGCGATGATAATTTCGCCCGGGGTGGCTACCGCCTCACTCGTGCGCCTGGTGGCAGCTACGGCCGGGGGGCTGATAACGTGTTCTTCTACACCGAATTGCATAATGCGCCCGTGGGCCAGGCCCTGCGCGTGCACTACCACCTCACCACCCCCGACGGCTCAGCCGCCGACGCCGACGCCACCCTCACGCCCCAATCAGGCCGCCCCACCAGCGTCGCCGGGCAGTTGCCCATGGGGCCGCTGCCCGATGGCCCGTTCACCCTGTTTGTGGAAGTGTACGGCGGCCCCGGCAACAAAAAGCTGCTGGCCGGCCACCGCGCCATCGGCGAGCACTCCGCCGCCGAATTCGCGCCCGCTGGGGCCGCCGTGCCTCGCTAAGCATGGCCACCAAAGGAACTCCCGCCACCACCGGCCGGCCCTACGCCTGGTACTTCGAGCCGCTGTGGTGGCTGCTGCTGGGCCTGGCGCACCTGCCGCTGGCGGTGCTGTACGTATTTGCCGAAGCTATTTATTTCCTGCTGGCTTACGTGGTGCGCTACCGCTGGCGCGTGGTCACGGAAAACCTGCGCAACTCGTTCCCGGAGAAAAGCCCGGCCGAAATTGAGCGTACCGGCAAGGCATTTTACCGGCATTTTGCGCAGGTGGTGGTCGAGATTCTGAAGCTGGCCGCCATTTCACGGGAGGAACTGGCCCGGCGCATGCGCTTCACCAACCCGGAGCTGATGACGAATCATTTTGCCGAAAACCGGCTGGTGCTTTCGTTGGGCTCGCACATGGGCAACTGGGAGTGGATTCTGAACGGCGCGGCGCTGGAGTTTCCCGGCCGGGCTGCCGGCGTGTATAAGCCGCTCAACAACCTGTTTTTCGAAACGCTGATGCGTCGCCTGCGCACCCGTTTCGGGGCCGATGCCGTGCCCATGCTGGCCACGCTGCGCTACCTGGTGGCGCACCGGAGCGAGGGCCGTACCCTTAGCCTGCTCACCGACCAGGCCGCTGGCCCCGAAGACCGGCCCTACTGGACCCAGTTCCTGAACCAGGACACCAGCTTCTACACCAGCGCCGACCGCTTGGCCGTGCAGCTCGACTGCGCCGTGCTCTACGTGGGCATCCGCCGCGTGCGGCGCGGATATTACGAAGTCACCTTCACCGAGCTGCCTGATGGTCGGGCCGTAAAGGAGGCACCCGTCGGCACGTTTCCCGTCACCGAAGCCTTCGCCCGGCAACTGGAAACGGATATGCGGGCTTCGCCCGAGCAGTATCTGTGGACGCACCGGCGCTGGAAGCATAAGCGAAACCTCACCCCCTGACCCCTGCCGGGCTGCGGAGAGGGGACACCGGTTCGGGTAGACAAAAACAAAAAGGGTCCAACGCAGTGCGTTGGACCCTTTTTTTGGAAAAATTTGTCAGAAGCCAATCCGGTTCCTCCTCTCCGCAGGAGAGCGGGGCAGGGGGTGAGGTGAACGTCGGGCGGTGAGGTTGACGCCTACAAATACTGCTCAATATCGCCCGCGCCCTGGCGGATGAGCTCGAAGTCGTCGTTGGTGCAGTCGATGATGGTGCTGGGCACGTTGTTGCCGAAGCCGCCGTCGATGACGAGGTCGACCAGGTTTCGGTATTTCTCGAAAATCAGGTCCGGGTCGGTTACGTACTCGTCGATGGTGTTTTCGTCCTCGCGCACCGAGGTACTCACGATGGGGTTGCCGAGCTCCTTCACCAGCTGGCGGATAATCTGATTGTCCGGCACGCGGATGCCCACGGTTTTGCGCTTGGTGCCGCCGAAGCGGGGGGCGTTGGCGCTGGCCTCAAAAATGAAGGTGAACGGGCCGGGCAGGGCTTTTTTAATGACTTTGTACGTCTCCGTGGTGATGCCGTGGGCGTAGTCAGAAATGTGCGACAGGTCGTAGCAGATGAAGCTCAGGTTGGCCTTTTCGGGGAAGAGCTTTTTGATGCGGCAAACTTTTTCTACAGCTTTGGCATTGGTCACGTCGCAACCGATTCCATAGACCGTATCGGTGGGGTAAATAATGACTCCCCCTTTGCGCAATACGTCAACGGCTTGCTGAATGCGGCTTTGCGGCGGATTGTCGGGGTGGATGCGGAGAAGGGTGGCGGGCATGGATACGGCTGATGAGTAATAAATTAGAGACGTAATGCGGCGGCGTAGCGGCCGCGGCCTTCGGCGGTGGGCAACCTGCCAGACCAAAGGCGCGGGCAAGGTACTACGCCTAGCCGAAATGAAACAACTCAACCACCGCCCGTGCCTTCCGGTTGCGGGGCTTCGTACTTTTGGCGCCGCTCCCCCGATTCTCTTTTCAACTCCCATGGCCCAACCCGCTCAAAAGTCCATCCTCGAACGCCGCGACGACGCCCTCAAACGCCGCAAGCGCTGGGGCGCCGTGAGTGTTGTTTTCACGCTCGCGCTGGTCTGCTTCTCTTATTATTTCTACCAGGTGTTCTTCACCGCCAACATCGAAACCAGGGGTAAACCCACCTACGTCATCGTGCATCGCGGCGACGACTGGCAGGCAGCCCTGAAGACAATCGACGCCACCGGCACCGTGGTCGATAAGCTCTCGCTGCACTTCGTAGCCAAGCTCATGAAATACCCGCAGCACGTGAAGCCCGGCCGCTACGAGCTCAAGGATGGTTTCACCAACCGGCAGCTCATCAATGTACTGAAAGCCGGAATTCAGTCGCCGCTCAAGCTCACGTTCACTAACGTGCGCCTGCGCCGTGAGCTGGCCGACAAGCTCTCGACCCAGATTGACGCTCGTCCCGCCACCATCGACTCGCTGCTGGCCAGCCCGAGCTACACCCGCAGCCTGGGTTTCGACACCACCACGGTGCTCAGTATGTTCATCCCCAACACCTACGAGCTGTATTGGAACACTTCGGCTACCAATCTCATGCAGCGCATGAAGAAGGAGTACGAGAAGTTCTGGACCCCCGCCCGCGACGCCGAACGCGAAAAGCTCCATCTCACCCGCGCCCAGGTGAGCATCCTGGCCAGCATCGTGGAGGCCGAGCAGCAGCAGCACGCCGACGAGCGCCCCCGCATTGCCGGCGTGTACCTCAACCGCCTGAAAAAAGGCATGAAGCTGCAGGCCGACCCCACCGTGGTGTATGCCAACCGCGACTTCACCATTAAGCGCGTGCTCAACGTGCACCTACAAAAGGACTCGCCCTACAACACCTACAAGTACGCTGGCCTGCCGCCCGGCCCCATCAACCTGCCCAGCATCGCCAGCATCGACGCCGTGCTGAAGCCGGAGAGCAACAACTACTTGTATTTCTGCGCCAAGGAGGATTTCAGCGGCTACCACGCTTTTGCGCCGAATGAAACGGAGCACATTGCCAACGCCCGGAGATACCAGGCGGCGCTGAATCGGGCGGGTATCAAATAGTTGCCATAGAACGTCATGCAGAGCTTAGTATCTTGCCCGCAGTTACTAATCCATGACGCTTTCACGATTTATTAGTGGTGGCGGGCAAGATGCTTCGCTGCGCTCTGCATGACGTTCTGATTCTTTCCGTATGTACACCTCCGATATCCAAATCCGCGTGCGCTACGCCGAAACCGACCAGATGGGCTACGTCTATCACGGCAACTACGCGGCGTATTTTGAAGTGGCCCGCACCGAAGCATTCCGCAAGCTTGGCATTAATTACAAAGACATGGAGGCCGATGGCGTGGGCATGCCGGTGGGGGAGCTGCGTACCAAATTCCGCCGCCCCGCCCGCTACGACGACCTCCTGACCGTGCGCCTGCTGCTGCGCCAGCCGCCCGAAGGTGCCCGCGTGCTGTTCGAGTATGAAATTTACAACGAGGCCGGCCAACTGCTCACCGAGGGTCACACGCTCATGGTATTTGTGAAAACCACTACCGGCCGGCCCGTGGCCATGCCCGCCAACATTCAGGAACGCCTGCTGCCGTACTTTAGCGAAGATGAGTTCGATAGCCCCGTGCTGCCCACGCCCGGGGCCATTCCGCCCGATGCGCCTGCCCCGGCGGCGTTTCGTAAATGAAAGGGTTGAGCTTTGAATGTTAAGGGTTAAATTTCTCAACCCGCCGAGCCACTCAAACCTCAACTCTCAAAATTTAACCCTGCCTTTGAAAGCCCCCGCCGCCATTCGCCGTGCCCGCTTCCCCGATGTGCGCCAGCAACGGCCCTACCGGCGGATGATTGTGGGCCTGAAGCGGCTGCGGCTGCCCGGCGGCCAGGCCTCCCTCTACGACTTGCTCGACCGCATCCTGCACGAGCTGCGGCTCGACTCGCTGGAGAAGCGCGCCGCCTACATGGCCTTCAACCTCACGGTGGCCTTATTCCCCACTATCATCTTCCTGTTCACGCTCATTCCGTACATTCCCGTGCCGAACCTGAGCGTGGACATCCTCCAGTTTCTGGCCGATTTCATGCCCCGCGAGCTGTACGCGGCCACGGCCAGCACCATCGAGGACATCGTGAACATCCCGCACGGCGGCCTGCTCTCCTTCGGCTTCGGCACGGCGCTGGTGCTCAGCTCCAACGGCATCATGGCCCTGCTCGATGCCTTCGAGAAAAAATACCCGTGGTTTAAGCACCGCAGCTACCTGCGCAAGCGCATGATTGCCACCGCCCTGACGTTTGGGCTGGCCCTGATACTGCTGCTTTCTATTGCGGGCATCTTCTTTGGTACCTATCTCATCGATGGGCTGGTGTTCTATGAAGTCGTGCCCGAGCGATTCACCGATTTGGTGCTCACCCTCATCCGCTACGGCTCGCTGCTGGGGCTGTTTCTGAGCACTACCTGCGTGATTTACTACTTCGTGCCGCCCGTGCACGACAAGTGGCCGCTGGTGTCGGCCGGGGCCATTGTGGCCACGCTGCTCATCTTTCTGGTGTCTTTTTTATTCACGCTCTACGTTCGCATTTTCGACTCCTACAACCATTTCTACGGTTCCATCGGGGCGTTGGTGGGCTTCATGGTCTGGCTCGAATTTGTATGCATGACCCTGATTATCGGGTTTGAAGTGAACGTGAGTATGGATGCTGTGACCGGTCGCCGCCGCAAGATGCTGGAAGAGCAATTGAAAATGAAAAACGAAAAATGAGGAATTGGTTTTGAGGATGATAGCAGAAATTTTAAGAAAAATTCTTCAATCCTACTTCTCCATTCCGCATTCCTTTCTACTTTTGCACTCCCCAATCACTCGGGGTCCTTATAGAGAGGTGGCAGAGTGGTCGAATGCGACGGTTTCGAAAACCGTTATACCGGCAACGGTATCGGGGGTTCGAATCCCCCCTTCTCTACAAAAAGGCTTTTTCTACGCTGGAAAAAGCCTTTTTTGTTGCTTTACCAACCACAGCGCACGAGTAACTGACCCAGAGAGCTGGCAGAGTGGTCGATTGCGGCGGTCTTGAAAACCGCTGACTGTAACAGGTCCGGGGGTTCGAATCCCTCGCTCTCTACATCCTATAAACCCCGTTTCCAAGCTGGAAACGGGGTTTTTGATTTTTTGCCTTAGCGGTGGCCGCGCCCGTTGCGCCGTAGCCACCAGCCCGGCAGGCCGGAGTACCTTTGCCGCTCCTTACTATTCCCGCAACCCTCCCGATGAACGGTACCGAACCGGCCAGCCCCAGCGCTTTCGACAAAGCCCGCACCGGGCTATGGACCAGCCTCCAGAAGCACCTGGCCACGGTGTACGCGGCCGAAACCGCGTTTGCCAGGGCCGTGGCTTTCACCGATACGTTCCCCTTTGCCACCTCGGCGGCCAGTGAGGAGCAGCTACAGGAGTACGAGCAGCAGCGCCGCGCCCTGCGCGACCTGTTCACCGACGAAACCACGCAGCTCGATACCCTCGTCAAAGCCATTCGCCTCAAGGGCTACGCCGAGGATGAGAAAAAGCAGCTGTATCTGCTGCTGCTGGGCTACATGGACATTGCCGCGAGCATTTTTGAACGGCTGCACACGCAGGTGCTCACGCGCCAGCCCGCCGACGAGGACCTGGCGCAGACCACCGACCGGTTTGGGCGGGTTCAGAAGTTTGCCCGGCTCAACATTAAAGGAATCGCGGGCCTGTTGGGCGGGTTCTGAGGCGAGGCGCCGGGGAAGTTGGTCGGGAGAGTTGGCGGCTTGGTCGACGGTTTCGCAGCGTATTTTAGGGGTAAGATATTGGAGGGTAATTGATTGGTGAAAAAAGAGGTTTTGGGTGATTTCCGGCACTGGCACAGGCCTTGCATTTGGAGATACAGATGCGTCACAATCTCCATTCACTCTTCAACTTCCTCTTCGTTATGAAATCCTACCTGCTTTCGCTCCTCGCCACCGGCCTGCTATTCGTTTCAACTGCTGCCTCGGCCGCTCCTGCTTTCGACCACGACCACGATAAATACCCGCGCCCAAACACGTCGCCATTAACGGTTCCCTCGACGGTGAGCAGCGCCCCGAGGCCCTCAGGGGTGAGGGCGGCGATGGGCGTCCCGTTCGGACCGCCGTGCAGCGGCACGGCCTGGCCCAGACGCTGGCCGGTTGGGGCCCGGCCGTAGCGGCGGCAATAGGTCAGGTTCGTGCTCGTCTCACCTACGAAGACAAAACGAGTCACCTCTTCTTCCTGGATGGCTTCGATAAACAAGCGGCGCAAGGCGACGACGCGCGCGGTATCGCGTTCAGCGGCGTGGACGCTTTTTTTTGCGTCCCCAGCCCAGGCGTTCCACGGCCTGCCACACGGCCGTGCGCTGCAACGAGGGGCCGCCGGCCGCCACCAGCGCCTGCCCGATTTCGGCCAGCGTGGCATCGGGTTGCGCCCGCAGGCAGGCCAGCAAGGCGCTCGTCGTCCGCCGCGTCCAGGCGCGGGACCGGGCCGGGATGACGGGGCAACTCGGCCACCGAGCCGCTCGTGCGTTGGCGGCGCAAGAGCTTGTCGGTGAACGATAGGGACACGTAAAAACGAGCCGCGACCTGGTCTGTTTTGGCCCCCGGCTCGGCGCATGCCGCCGCCACGCGTTCCCGCAAATCTTGTGAATATGCTTTCATTTCCGAATATATGCCTAAAGCTAAAGCACGTACAATATCTTCGAAAATGCTATAAGTAAGGTAGTTGCGAAGCGGTGCTTCGCAAATCTACTGAATGCAATGATGCGAACGTTTGCGAAGCACCGCTTCGCAGCTACTGCTCACAAAAAAATCCCCGCCTGTTCGGCGGGGATTTTTTTGTGAAGTATCCGGAAAAACTACTTAGCCAGCTTCACTTTCAGGTTTTCGTCCAGCGCGGCCAGGAATTCCTCGGTGTAGAGGTAGTCGCGGCCGTGCTCCACCTTGTTGCCGTGGATGCAGACGGCGAGGTCCTTGGTCATCTTGCCGCTTTCCACGGTTTCGATGCACACGGCTTCCAGGGCGTGGCAGAAGTCGATGAGCTCCTGGTTGCCGTCGAGCTTGCCGCGGAACTCCAGGCCGCGCGTCCAGGCGAAGATGCTGGCGATGGGGTTGGTGCTGGTGGGCTTCCCCTTCTGGTGGTCGCGGTAGTGGCGCGTCACGGTGCCGTGGGCAGCTTCGGCCTCCATCACGGTACCATCGGGGGTGATGAGCACGGAGGTCATCAGGCCGAGCGAGCCGAAGCCCTGGGCCACGGTGTCGCTCTGCACGTCGCCGTCGTAGTTTTTGCAGGCCCACACAAAGTTGCCGTGCCATTTCAGGGCCGAGGCCACCATGTCGTCAATCAGGCGGTGCTCATAGGTGATGCCGGCTTCCTTAAACTTAGCGAGATAGTCCTGCTCGTAAATCTCCTGGAAAATGTCCTTGAAGCGGCCATCGTACTTCTTCAGGATGGTGTTTTTGGTGCTCAGGTACAGCGGCCAGCCCTTGCTCAGGGCCTGGTTGAAGCAGGCGTGGGCAAAGCCCCGGATGCTTTCGTCGGTGTTGTACATGGCCAGGGCCACGCCGTCGCCCTTGAAGTTGTACACTTCAAACGACTGGGTTTCGCCGCCATCCTCGGGCTGGAAGGTGACGGTGAGCTTGCCCTTGCCCTTGGTTACGAAATCGGTGGCGCGGTACTGGTCGCCGAAAGCGTGGCGGCCAATGCAGATGGGGGCCGTCCAGTTGGGTACCAGGCGGGGCACGTTGCTCATTACAATTGGCTCGCGGAAAACGGTGCCGTCCAGGATGTTGCGAATGGTGCCGTTGGGCGATTTCCACATCTGCGTCAGGCCGAACTCGGCCACGCGCTCCTCGTCGGGGGTGATGGTGGCGCACTTGATGCCCACGCCGTACTGCTTGATGGCATTGGCCGAGTCGATGGTGACTTGGTCGTTGGTTTCGTCGCGGTACTCAATGCCAAGGTCGTAGTACTTGATGTCGAGCTCCAGGTAGGGCAGAATCAGCTTGTCTTTGATGAATTTCCAGATGATGCGCGTCATCTCGTCGCCGTCGAGCTCTACTATGGGGTTGGCTACTTTAATTTTGGTCATTCCGCTACGGGATAAAGGTGGAAATGGTGAAATGTTGATAAACAATGGGTTACGATAGGTGTGGAATGCCGGGTAACAACTTTGGCGTTGCGCAGAGGCAGCACCAGCGGTGCCAGCTATTCAGATAATCTTAACCAATAGGAGGCTAAAAATAGGCAGCCCAGGCAGAAACCAGGTTACAGGCCGGAAGCAATTTTTTGCCGGGTAGCACCAGGTGGCCGGATTACTGTTGCCTTGCCCGGCGCAACATGCTGGCTAACTGGGTGTATGGTAGCCGACTGGCTGGGCAAGGCCCCTGCCAGAAGCCCGGGAGAATCGGTTGCGCAGGGAATGGTGGCGCAGGGAATGGTGGCGCAGCCCTGGTACGCCGCGCCGAGTCAGCGAATCTTCCAGCATATTTGCGAATATTTCTCACAAACGATTGTGCAGGCTTGCAAAATGCCCGCCGGCTGTTGCGCTTGCACAAGCATGCACCCGCAAGCCTACCCGGCCAGTGGGGGACAGGCGCGCTGAGGCCGCGGCTTTTTTAGCCCTGCCGACTCGTGTTTCCTATTCCGCGGCTGAAATCCATGGTTCCCGGCCGCTGGCCGTAATATTACCTGCCCCGCCGATTGGCTTCGGCCACTGCCATCATCCTTCCAACCAAAGCTATGTCTATGCCTGCCTCCGCCTCTTTCGGTACCGCCCTCGACGGCACCGAAGTCCAGCTCTTCACCCTCACCAATAAGCAGGGGGCCGCCGCCGCCATCACCAACTACGGCGGCACCCTCGTGGGCCTGCTGATGCCCGACCGGCACGGCAAGCTGGGCGATATGGTGCTCGGTTTCGATGGCGTGCGCGATTACCAGAGCCCGGCGTTCCATGCGGCCAATCCTTACATTGGCGCGCTCATCGGCCGCTACGGCAACCGCATTGCGGGCGGCAAATTCACCATTGCCGGCCAAGCCTACCAGGTGAGCGTGAACAACGGCCCCAACTCGCTGCACGGCGGCCAGGTGGGCTACGACCAGAAAATATGGGACGCCACTCCCGGCACCTCGCCCGATGGCCCCACTCTGACCCTGCACTACCTGAGCAAAGCCGGCGAAGAAGGCTACCCCGGCAACCTCCGCATTACCGTGGTTTATACCCTCACCGATACCAATGCCCTGCGCATTGCCTACACCGCCACCACCGACCACGCCACGCCCATCAACCTCACCAATCACGCTTATTTCAACCTGAGCGCGGGCGTGAGCCCGGACATTATGCAGCACGAGCTGACCCTGCCCGCCAACCGCTACACCGTGGTAGATGCCGACCTGATACCGACCGGCGAGCTGCGCCCGGTGCAGGGCACGCCCTTCGATTTTACCACGCCCCACGCCATTGGGGGGCGCATTGCGCAGGTGCCCGGCGGCTACGACCACAACTGGGTGCTGAACGCTGAAACCGGCCAGCACCCCGCCGCCACCGTGTACGAGCCCGCCTCGGGCCGCACCCTGGCGGTGACCACCGACCAGCCCGGTGTGCAGCTCTACACCGGCAACTTCCTCGATGGCAGCCTGACCGGCAAGGGCGGCACCGTGTACGGCCTGCACGCGGGCTTCTGTCTCGAAACCCAGCACTTCCCCGATTCGCCCAACCAGCCCGGTTTCCCGAACACCATACTGAAGCCGGGCGAAACTTACCGCACCACCAGCACCTATACGTTTGGGGTGCGGGGGTAATGCTGGCTGGCTTGATTGCCGGCAACGGTAAAGGGGCCGGCAACGCGGCCGGCCCCTTTACCGTTGCAAGTACCCAACGTTGTGCTTACCCCCGCGCTTACTTCATGCTTCGTATTTATTCATTTTTGCTGGTTTTACTGCTGGCACTGAGCAGCCGGCCAGCCGCCGGCTATTCCGTGCTGACGCACCAGGCCAACATCGACTCGACCTGGGAGCGCTGCTTGGTGCCGGCCATTCTGAAGCGCTATCCGGGTTCCACGGACGAACAACTGATTGATGCCAAGGCATATGCCTATGGTGGAGCCATTATTCAGGACATGGGCTATTATCCCTTCGGCTCGGTACTGTTCACGAACCTGACGCACTACGTGCGCTCCGGCGATTTCATTCGCAACCTCATTCTCGAATCCCGGGACCTCAACGACTATGCCTTTGCGCTGGGGGCGCTGGCCCACTACTCGGCCGACCTCGATGGGCATGCGGAGGGAACCAACCGGGCCGTGCCGATGGTGTACCCCGAGCTGAAAGCGAAATATGGTAACGTGGTGACCTATGAGCAGGGACCCCAGCAGCACGGGCAGTTGGAGTTTTCGTTTGATGTGGTGCAGCTTGCCAGCGGCAAGTACCACAGCCAGGACTACCACCAGAAAATCGGCTTCAAGGTGAGCAAATCGCCGCTGGAGCGAGCCTTCCTGAAAACCTACGGCCTGGAGTTGGGCCAGGTGATTGTGAACGTGGACTTGAGCATTGCCAGCTACCGTTTTGCCGTGAGCCAGCTTATTCCGACGGCGGCCCGCGCCGCCTGGCACTACAAGCGCAAGGACATTATGAAGCTGAGCCCCAGTGCGCGGCGGCGCGACTACATGGCGCGCAACCACCCCAAGGCGTTCCGCAAGGAATACGGCAAGGAGTACAAGAAGCCCGGTTTTGGGGCGCGCATTATCTCGTATTTCATTCGGGTGCTGCCCAAAATTGGCCCGCTGAAGCCCTTTGCCTTCAAGCTGCCCACGCCGGAAGCGGAGAAAGTTTTCCGGGCCAGCTTCCGCAAGGTGATGGCCAGCTACTGCGTGAACGTGGCCCGCCAGCCCGCCGATACGGCCGCTGCGCCCCTCTCCTTATCCAATGCCGATTTCGATACCGGTAAGCCCACTCACGCCGGCGAGTACGGCAAGGCCGACGAAACCTACGGCGAGTGGCTGCGCAAGCTGGCCGACAAGAAATTCGAAAACCTCAACCCGTTGGCTCGGCAAAACATCCTCGCTTTTTACGGCACCCAGCCCAAAACCCCGGCCTCGGAAGAAGAAAAAGAGGGCAGTAAGCAAAAGGAAACCCACGCCGCCCTGGAAAAGCTTCGGACGCTACACTAAACAGGTTTCGCACTCCCGGATATTGTAGTTCGCGCTACTGGCCGCCGCGCAGCAGCAACTAGTCAAGCAGCAAACCCGACTCATCCTTCAATCCCACGCCCGACAGCTGCCGCCGCAGCGCCTCCCGCAGCAGGTGCAGCAGCCGCGCCGCCGCTGCCGGATAGGCCAGGCCCGCCGGCCGGATATTTGGCACGCAGTTGTGGGCTTCATCGGTAAGGCCTGGCCGGGGCTCGTAGGTGAAGTAGGCCCCGAGGCTATCGGGCGTGCTGAGAAGCTGTCTGAGTTAATTTTGTAAGATGGATACCTCCGCTATTTTGACCCGAAATCTATATAGCTCAGATCTTTGCGCCCGCGACTGGCAGCGGCTGTAGCCGCTGCTGGTGGTCAAGCGGCGCAGCAAATGGCCGCTGATGGAAATCGTCAATGCCATTTTGTACGTGCTCAAAAACGGGTGCGTCTGGCGGGACGTACCGGGCGATTTACCGCCCTGGAGCACGGCGTACTGGTACTTTGACAAGTGGGAAGCCGATGGCACCTGGGCGCGGGTAAGCGCCTGTTTGACGGTGAGCAGCCGGGAACACGCCCAAAAAAAGCCTGCCCCACGGCCGTGATACTCGACACGCAAAGCGTCAAAAATACGGCCACGGCCACCGGAGCCACCGTGGGCTTCGAGGCGGGCAAATAGGCCAATGGGCGTAAACGCCTGGTGCTCACCGACACGCTGGGCCATGTGCTGGCCAGTCGGGTGCTGCCCGCCGATGCGGTGGACGGCGCCGCGGCCATTGCTTTTTGGGACGAGGTGGCCGCCACGCACGAACTGCTGGGGGCCGTCCAGGTCGTTTTCGTGGACAGTTCCTTTCACGGCGTTTTCCGCCGGCACCTGGCCCGGCGCTACGGCATCCGGGTCGAGAAACCGGTGCACGTACTGGTGCGGAAAACCAATTTCTGCATCCACGCCTGGCGCTGGATTGTCGAGCGCACGTTCGCGTGGCTCGACATGAACCGGCGCTTGTCCAAAGAATACGACCGAACATTGCGTCATGCAAATGCCTGGATTGCAATAGTTAACATTCGCAGAACCCTGAAGTTCTGCTAACTCAAACAGCTTCTTAGCGTTGTTTTCCGTTCCTGCTATCGTGCGACCCCTGCTGCGCCTGTTCAACAACATGGGCCAGCAGGTGCTCACGCGCAGCCTGCCCGCCACCGCCGGCCGCGCCGTGGAAACTGAGGTTGACGTGCACGGCCTGGCCCCCGGTATCTACAACCTGCGCCTCGATGTGGCGGGCACGCCCATCACGCGCAAGGTGGTGTTTGAATAGCTCGATTGCCTGCTTTGAAACCGGAAAAGAGCTGGCCCGATTGAGTTGGCTCTTTTTGTTTGGTTGGGGAATGGCTGCGGTGTGGCTGGTGCGTAACAGCCGTTTGTAAGAAAGTTAGTGCGTACTTAAACTCCTTCATCATCACGCAGTCTATTGAGTATGAAACCTGTTAACTCATCATTCTTCTACAGCATTATGAAATCGAACGCACCCAAAATTCTGACCTTGCTGCTGCTAGTTGTTCTCTCCGCAACGGTAGTGGGTGTGGCCCGGGGCGGGCGGCACCGCCAGCACGAAGACCGGCCCATTCGCCGCGAAGTCCGGGCCTACTTCCAGGCCAATGTGCTGCCCGTGCTGCAACAGCAGCGCCAGAAGCTGGAACCCCAGCTCACCGCCGCCGACCGCACCCAGCTCGCCACCTACCGTACCCAGCTCAAAGCGCTGAAGGACCAGGGCCAGGCCCTGCGCCGCAGCGTAGCGCCTGCGGGCACGGCTACTCCCGCCACTCGCCCAACCCTCACCGAGGCCCAGCAGAAGCAGGCCCACAACCTGCGCTTCCAGGCCCGGGGCATCATGCTGAACGTGGCCCAGATGGCCCAGAAATACGACGCACCCATAGCCCAGCTCACCCAGGAAGTAGCCCCGCAGAAAGAGAAATGGGCCACTGATATCAAGGCCATCGTGGCCAAAACTGCCACGCCCGAGCAGCAGCAGCGAATGGCTGCCATGCAGGGCCGGAAGCATGAGCGCGGCGGCCTGCGCCGCTTCTTCAAGCCCGCCGCGTTCCTGCTGCTGGACCCCAATGCCCCCGCTGCCAACAAAAATGAACAAGGCGTAGGCAATACCAGCTTCTACCCCAACCCCGCCGCGCCCACCAGCCAGCTCGACTACGACGTGCGCAAAACCGGCCCCGTAACCATCGACCTGCTCGATAAGGACGGCAACAAGCTGCGCACCCTGGTATCGGAAGCCAGCCAGGAAAAGGGCCCGCAAACCCAGCAGCTTGATTTGTACGACGTGCCGGCCGGTACGTATTTCTACAAAATCACCACCAAAGGCGGTACCCAGACCAAGCGCTTTTTAAAGGAATAACCTCACCCGGCCCCCCCCTCCCTGGGGAGAGGGGGCCGGGGGGTGAGGTTACGGTGCCTGCACCAGCCCGCCGCTCAGCCGTTGCAGTGCAATTTCGGCCTGCTTGGCCGAGTAGCGGATATCGAGCAGGCGGGTTTCGGCGGCCAACTGGTTGCGTTGGGCTTCGCGCAGGGCCAGGGGCGTGAGCAGGCCCAGGCGGTAGCGCTCCAGGGCAATGCCCACGTTCTGGCGGGCCAGCTGGATGTTGGTTTCTTCGAGCTCAAGCAGCTGGATGAAGTTCTGGTATTGGGCGAAGGCAGTGGCCGCATCAGCATCGAGCCGCAGGTCGGTTTGGGCCAGGCTGAGCTTGCTTTGCTCCTCCACCACGTGGGCGTTTTGCTCCTGCCGGCGAATGTTGAAGCCGTTGAAAATTGGCACTGTAGCCGTGATGCCGTAGTTCAGGCCCACCGTGTTGTTGATGCTCGTGCTCAGGACCGGGCCGGTGGGCAGCGTGATAAACTGCGCGTTGTTGATGTTGCGGTTGAGGGCGTAGCCCGTCACCAGTCCAATTTGTGGGAAGCGCGCGGCCGTTACCAGCTTGCGGTCGTAGGTGGCCACGTCTACGCCCAGGCGGGCCTGGGCCAGGCGTGGGTTGTTGGCCTTGATGCTGGCCGTAATCACGTCCTCGCGCAGGTTGCGGGTCACGGTCAGGCTGTCGCCGGGCTCAAAATCGAAGCGCGATGAGCGGCCCAGCAGGTTGTTGAGCGTGATTTTAGCGGCCGTCAGGGCCTGCTGCTGCTGCAGAAACAGGCTGCGGTCGGCGTTGTAGTCCACGCGGGCGGTCAGCACCTCCACTTTGGCGCTCACGCCCACGTCTACTTGCGCCTGGGTGAGGTCGATGCGGGCCTGGCCGACTCTCAGGGCCTCTTCGAGCGAGGTGATTTTGCCGGCCTGCCGCACCACGTCGTAGTAGGCGTTGGCCACGTTTTCCACGGTTTCCTCTACCGTGGCGCGGGTTATTTGCTGCTGCTGCTGGCGCAGGGTTTTCAGCCGGTCGTAGGCAACAAACATCCCGAAGCCGTCGAACAGCGTCCAGCCCAGCGTCACGTTCGAGTTCAGCAGGTTCGACGTGCCGCCGTTGATGACGCGGGGCGCATTGTCGCCAATGGTCGAGGTGATGTTGTTTCGGTTGAACGTCCGGGTCAGGTTGCCGTTGATGTTGGGCAGCTGGCCGGCATTGCCCCGGGTCACGTTGTTCTCCGCAATCTGCACATCCTGCCGCGATAGCAGGATGCCGTAGTTGTGCTGCAACGCCTCGGCAATGGCCTGCTGAAGCGACAGCGCGGGGGCCGGAGCCACCGTGGCCGGCCGCGCCAGCTGGTTGGGCCGGGCCGTGGGCACCTGCGCCAGCGCGGAGAAGGGGAGGAGGAGAAGAAGGAATCGAAAAAGTTTCATGCAGGAAATTCAGAACTTCAAACTCCCCTCCTTTTTTAAGGAGGGGATGTTCGGCCGCAGGCCGAACGGGGGTGGTGAAGTCGTTGAACGATGGCCGAACGACGCACTCGGCAGTCGTCCAATCATCGTTCAACGATTTCACCACCCCAATTTCCGCTTCGCGGAAATATTCCCTCCTTTTTTAAGGAGGGGAGTTTAAGCAACTACCGCTTCCGGCTCTGCCACTTTCGACTTATGTTTCTTAGCCGTAGCGAAATACGAATACATCACCGGTACCACATACAGCGTGAGGCCCGTGGCAAACAGCAGGCCGCCCACTACGCCAATGCCCATGGCCCGGCGGCTGAGCGCGCCCGCACCCGTGGCAATGGCAATGGGCATAATGCCCAGAATGGCGCACAGCGAAGTCATCAGAATGGGGCGGAAGCGGGCGGTAGCACCCTCAATCAGGCCCGTCATGTAGTCCACGTTGTGCTTCTCGACGCGCTGGTTGGCGAATTCCACGATGAGAATTCCGTTTTTGGTTACCAGGCCAATCAGCATGATGATGCCGATTTGCGAGAACAGGTTCAGCGTTTGGTTGAAATACCACAGGCTGAGCAGCGCGCCGGACAGGGCCAGCGGCACCGTCACCATGATGATAACCGGGTCGCGGAAGCTCTCGAACTGCGCGGCCAGCACCAGGTAAATCAGCACCAGGGCCAGGCCGAAGGCGAAGAGCAATGAGGAGGAGCTTTCTTCAAAGTCGCGGGAAGTGCCCGCCAGCTCGGTGGTGAAGCCATCGTCGAGATTTTTATCGGCAATGGCGCGCATGGCGGCGATGCCGTCGCCCAGGGTTTTGCCGGGGGCCAGCGAGGCCGAGAACGTGGCCGAGTTGTAGCGGTTGAAACGGTAGAGCTGGGGCGGCGTGCTGCTTTCCTCCAGCCGGATTACGTTGTCGAGCTGCACCAGCTCGCCCTTGTCGTTCTTCACCGACAGCAGGCGCACGTCCAGCGGCTGGTTGCGGTCCTCGCGGGCCACCTGGCCAATAATTTGATACTGCTTGCTGTCGCGGATGAAGTAGCCGTAGCGTTGGCCGCTGAGGCCGGCCTGCAGGGTCTGAGCAATGCTTTGGACGGAAATCCCCAGGCTTTGGGCCTTCTCGCGGTCGATGTTGATGCGCAGTTCGGGCTTGTTGAACTTCAGGTTCACATCCACGAACTGGAAGGTGGGGTCCTGGCGGGCCAGGTCCAGAAACTTCGGCACCACTTTGCGCAGCTTCTCAAAGTCCTGGGTTTGCACCACAAACTGCACCGGCAATCCCCCGCCGCCCCCGCCAATGCTCTGGTCCTGCGACACTGAGGTGCGGGCGGCGGGCAGGTTTTTTACGCCCGCGCTCACGGCGTTGGCCACTTGGTCCTGGGTTCCGGTGCGCTGGTCGGCCTCCACCAGAATGATGCGGGCAATGGCCGAGTTCGAACCCCCGGCAAAACCCGGCGAGGTGACCGTGAACACGCTACTTAGGTTTTTAGCGCCAGCCGAGTCCGTGGCCAGCTTGGTAAGCTGGGAAACGTAGCTGTCCATGTACTCAAACGAGGCCCCTTCCGGGCCGGTCGCGTTGACGTTCACGCGGCTGCGGTCTTCCACCGGGGCCAGCTCTGAAGGGATGATTTTCGTGAAGCCCCAGATGCCGCCGCCCGTTATCACTATCATCACCCAGGCCAGCCAGCGGTTGCGCAAAAACGAGCGCAGGCTGCCCTGGTAGGCGTTAATCATGCGCTCAAAAAATGGCTCCGTCGTGCGATAGAACCAATTGTGCGTTTCCTGCCGCTTCAGCAGCTTGGCGCACATCATGGGCGTTAGCGTGAGCGACACGAAGGCCGAAATCAGCACCGAGCCCGCCACCACAATACCAAATTCGCGAAATAATCGCCCCGTGATGCCCGTGAGGAACACCACCGGCAGGAACACCGCCGCCAGCACCACCGTGGTGCTCACCACCGCCACCAGAATTTCCTCGGTGCCTTTAATGGCCGCTTCCTTGGGTTCTTCGCCGTCCTCAATGCGGGAATAGATATTTTCCAGCACCACAATGGCATCGTCCACCACCAGGCCAATGGCCAGCACGATGGCCAGCAGCGTAAGCACGTTGATGGAGAATTTGAGCAGGTACATCACGAAGAAAATACCAATCAGCGACACCGGAATGGCCACCACCGGGATGATGGTGGAGCGCCAGTCGCGCAAGAATAAAAAGATGATAACCACCACTAGCACAAAGGCTTCGATGATGGTATGCTCCACCTCGCTAATGGAATTGCGGATAAATACCGAGTTGTCGATGCCCGCCTGTAACTTCAAATCCGAGGGCAAATCCTTGCCGTACTGCTTGAGACGCCGGTTGAACTCGTCGGCAATTTCAATCTGATTGGAGCCCGGCTGGGGCACTACGGCCAGCGCCACGCCCGGCACCCCGTTCACCCGGAAAATGGTCTGGTCGTTTTCCGGGTACAACTCGGCGTAGCCAATATCGGAAAGGCGCACCAGCGAGATGGCATCCTTGCGGATAATCAGGTTGTTGAAGTCATCCACCGAAGTCAGGCGGCCCATGGTGCGCAGCGTGAGCTGGGTGGCCGCGCCCTGCACCGCGCCGCTGGGCAGCTCCACGTTTTCGCGGGTGAGGGCCTGCTGCACATCCACGGGCGACACGCGCAGAGCCGCCAGCTTCACCGGGTCCAGCCACAGGCGCATAGAGTATTTGCGCTCGCCGTACACCCGCACTTCCGATACGCCCGGAATGGTCTGGAGTCGCTCCTTGAGGGTGTTGTTGGCGTAGTCCGTAAGCTCCAGCAGCGTGCGCTTGTTGGAGTTGAGGTAGGTAATGACGATGGGCTGCGAGTCGGCGTTGGCCTTGCTCACGATGGGCGGGTCAATGTCACGCGGCAGGCGGCCCTGCGCCCCCGAAACCTTGTCGCGCACGTCGTTAGCCGCCGTTTCCAGGTTGGAGTCGAGGTCAAATTCCACCGTAATCTGGGTGCGGCCGTCGCGCGAGTTCGACGTCATGTTCTTGATGCCGGCAATGCCGTTCAGCGCTTCCTCCAACGGTTCCGTCACCTGGCTCTGCATCACGTCGGCCGAGGCCCCGGTGTACGTAGCCGATACCGTAATAATGGGCGGGTCCACGCTCGGATACTCCCGAATGCTCAGGTACCGGAACCCAATCACCCCAAAAATGATGA
Organism: Hymenobacter siberiensis; assembly: GCF_018967845.1. Classification (GTDB taxonomy): domain Bacteria; phylum Bacteroidota; class Bacteroidia; order Cytophagales; family Hymenobacteraceae; genus Hymenobacter; species Hymenobacter siberiensis. The sequence goes on along the minus strand of NZ_JAHLZZ010000001.1, from coordinate 4,161,253 downwards.
TGACCAGGCTCATCACAATGGCGAGCACCGGCCGGTTGATACTAGTGGTGGAAAGACTCATTTGGTTTTTAGCTATAGCGCGATAAAATCCCCTCCTTACCAAGGAGGGGACGTTGTCGCGTCAGCGACAACTGGGGTGGTTATGGGCGTTGCACGGTTCGCGGCCGGTTCGTTAGGCTCTTGTTAGTTACGCCAACCTACTGTTCAACGCCCGCCCTCCGGTGGCACCACCCCCGTCCGAGCCCTTGGCTCGAACATCCCCTCCTTGGTAAGGAGGGGAGTTTGATGTTTAACTACTTAATTACCTTAACCGCGTCGCCCGGCTTCACTTGCAGAATGCCGGTGCGAATAATCGTGTCGCCCACCGCAATGCCTTTGGTAATTTGGATAACCTTGTCGGAGCGGATACCGATTTTCACTTTCTGCGGGACCATTTTGCCGCCCTTCACCGTGTACACATTGTAGCCGCTGGCTTCGGGAATCACGGCTTCGGTGGGCACTTGCAGGGCGCTTTCGCTTTCGCCTAGCTTCAGGTTCACCCGCACGAAGGCGCCGGGGCGTAGCTCGTTGTTGGTGTTGGCAAAGCGGGCGCGCACGGGTTGGGTGCGGCTCACGGGGTCAATCTGCGGGTCGATGGCGTAGACTTTGGCTTTGTAGGTTTTGTTGGTGCTTTCGTCCACTACGTCCACCACGTCGTTCACCCGCACGTTGGCGGCAAAGCGACCGGGCACGGCAAAGTCAATCTTCACGGGCCGCACCTTCGAGAGCGTCGTGATTTCGGCTCCCGGGCTCACGTAGGTGCCCACCGTGGCGGTGGTCAGGCCCAGTACCCCCGCAAAGGGTGCCCGCACGTAGGCCTTGGCCAGCGTGGCGCGCAAGGCCTGCAAGTCGGCCTGCGCCGTCAGCAGCGCGTTGTTCGACTGCTCGTATTCCTGAGCGCTGATGTATTCTTTATCGAGAAGGGTGCGCTGGCGCTTTTCCTGGTCCCGGTACAGCTTGATGTTGTACTGCTGCTTCTGGATGGCGGCCTGGGCCTCGTCGGCGTTGATGCTGAACAACAGCTGGCCCTTGCTTACCGACTGCCCTTCCTTAATATTAAGGCTGGTGATTTTGCCCGACAGCTCGCTTTTGATGATGACGGACTCCTCGGCCAGCACGGAGCCGGTGGCCGCCACCTGGTCGGTGAGGTTGGTGGCAGCCACCACATATACCTGCACCGGCGTCAGCGGGCCATTGCTGCCCGGCGCGCCTTTGCCCGCGCTGCCTTTGCCACCGCCTTTTTTGTCGCCGCCCGCGTTGCTGGGGAAATACTTGACTTTGGCCCAGGCGATGCCGCCGATAATCAACGCCGCTATCAACCAGCCCAACCAGCCGCGCTTGCCCGTCGGGGCCGGCTGGGGCGTGGGTTCAGGGGCCAGGGGCGGGGGAGTAGTGGTGGTGGTATCCCAGGTTTTGGGTGGGGTAGCAGTGATGGTTTCCAATGACATAGTATGCAGGAACGTGCGGCGGTAGGCAGATGTTTGAGGACGGCCATCCGGCCGCCGGGTCGGGCGCGGGCGCAACGCCCGGGCCTCGGCGCGCCCGAAAAGACATAGTGCAAATTTCAGCTAAAAGGTTGCGTGCCCCGCTCGGAAATAGACATAAGCTGGCATCACCCTGACCGAAACTATCTTCGTCCCGATGAAACCATCAGCCCCCGCCGCGCCCGAGCCGCGCAATTTTTTTCAGGATGTGCACGAAGTGGTGCGCCTCATTCCGGCCGGCCGGGTGAGCACCTACGGCACCATTGCGCACTACCTCGGGGCGCGCCACGGAGCCCGCACCGTGGGCTACGCCATGATGGCCGCCCACACCGCCGACCAGTACGTACCCGCCCACCGCGTAGTCAACCGCCTGGGCCACCTCACCGGCCGCCTGCACTTTGCCACGCCCACCGCCATGCAGGAAGCCCTGGAAGCCGAAGGCGTGCGCGTAGACATCGACCGCTTACCGGATTTCGATAAGCTGCTCTGGGACCCCGCCGTGGAGCTGGCGTAGCGCCGGGCTACTTGCCGGGCTTCTCCAGCGCGTCTACCTCGGCTTCGCCCTGCGTGGCGGGCACCACCTGCCAGGGCGTGAGAGCGGCACCGGACCGCAGCTTCACGTAGTTGGCAATGGTGGTGCTGGGCCCCAGCAGCAGCGTAGGGCCATTCGGCGAGTTAAGACTCAGCCGCACGACATCACCCAGGTGGCGCCAGGTTAGCTCCAGAAAGGCGCCGGGCTGTAGCTGGCCCATTTCACGGTCGTTGAGCAGTCTGGGCTGTGCCGTGGGCGGCCCACCTGGCGGGCGGTATACATAGATGTAGGCCGTATCGGCGTGGGCCGGCTGGCCGTGCGGCGGAAACCGCGCCGTTTGCCCTGTGCGCAGGTCGAGGGCAAACGTAACGGGCTCGCCGGATTCGTCACTGACATCAATGCGCATCCCGCCATGGACCATGCGGCTGGTGGGGGCACCCGTGGCCTGGCGGTGGGCAGCGGGCAAATCGAGCGGGGCCGCGCCAAAAAACGTGTAAAACGCGTCTTGTCGGCCCAACAGCCGGTAGTAGTTGGCCTGCCGCAAGTAGGCCTGCCGGCCGTCCGAAAAGCCCCACACGTCGCGAGCGGCTACCCGGTCGCCGGTGGCGGTGCGCACTTTGGCTTTTAGCTGCACCGTTCCCTGCCAGCCCGATGGCGTGCTGACCACCGAGCGGGAGTAGCCTCGGGCCGTGCGGTTGGTGGTGGCCAGTACCGGGCAGTACCGGGCCATTGGGGACCAGAATGCTGGCGCGCACGGAGCTCCATCGCACCGTGTCGAGAAGCTGCTGGCTGGTGGTGTCGGGTTGGTTGGCCGCGAATTGCGCCGCGGAAAAATAGATGCCGCGTCGGGGAGCAGCGGCCCGCAGCATGGCGGGCCGGGTTGCCGGGGCTGCCGCCAGCGCCAGGGAGCGCGCCGGGCGCTGGGCGGCGGTGGCCAAATCGGCCGCCGTGAGCGAAGTCAGACATTGCCGCATCAGCTGGGCCACATATAGGGCGTGGTCGGAATTGATAGTGATGCCCGGCTTGCTGGAGTGGGCTGCCACGTTGCGCACAAAATGGTAGCCATCGGGCCGGTGGGCTTACACATCAAGGGCCAGCTCCGCACCGGCGATTGGCTTATCGGCGAGTATGCTGGACGTCACCGTTTCGCTCACCAGCAGCTGGCGCACGCAGAGCAGTACGGGCTGGTCGGTGGGCCGGGCGGGCAGCTGCTGCCCAAGCCAGGCCGTGAGCTCCGTTTCCAGGCTTTGCCGGAATAGTACGGGTGCCGGGTTGTCATTCAGGCCTTTGTAGATGGTGCCCACGCTGGCTGGGCGGTCCGGGCGGCCATCCACCACCTGCTCTACCGACACCACGCGGCCGGGCAAGTCCAACGGCTGCTGGCTCAGGTCGAGGTAATAAACCTGGGCCAGCGCCGGCCGGCTGCAAAAGATGAAGAACAGCAGGCACAGCTTTGGCCTGAAGCGGACGGGCCGGCCAAAAAATGGAAATCGAAAGGACATGCGGAAAGACACGTAGCGGGAATTGGCCGAGGCAGTAGCATGCAAACCCAGGTAGCAGCCGGGCAATCTGAACCAATGGCCGGGCGGCGATGGCTGGCCCTGGCCAGATTCGGGCCAGCGGCTAATTTCCTTTCTTCATCAAACCTTTACGGCCGGTACACTACTACCGACCCCGGCTAATCTGTATATTTGTTGTCCCGGAATGTGCCGGGGAGTATTTAAATAGGTATGAAGCAATTCGTTACTGCGCTTTTATTCGTTCTGCTTACCCTGCCCGCGCTGGCCCAAACCACGTTTTCTATTCGCGGGCGCGTGCTTGATAAAGTGACCGGTGAAACCTTGCCCGGGGCTACCGTGCAGGTAACCGGCAACGGCAAGAATACCGGGGCCGGGGCCGATGCCGACGGGGGCTACAAGGTGAGCAACCTGCCCGCCGGTACCTACACGGTGCAGGCCAGCTTTATTGGCTACAAAGTGAACACCCAAACGGTCAAAATCTCGACCCAAAGCGTGGTGGCCTCCTTCTCCCTGGCCTCCGACAACGCCAGCCTCGACGAGGTGCAGGTGGTGGCCAGCCAGGCCCAGGAGCGCGAAACGCCCGTGGCCTTCGCGGCCGTGAACGAGGTGAAGCTGCGCGAAACCCTCTCCAACCGCGACCTGCCGATGATTCTCAACGAAACGCCCGGCGTGTACGCCACCCAGGGCACGGGCGGCGGCACCGGCGACTCCCGCATCAACGTGCGCGGCTTCGACCAGCGCAACGTGGCCGTGCTCATCAATGGCGTGCCCGTGAACGACATGGAGAACGGCCAGGTGTACTGGAGCAACTGGGACCTGGGCGACGTGACCAAGTCGCTGCAGGTGCAGCGGGGCCTCTCGGCCGCCAAGATTACCGTGCCCTCGGTGGGCGGCACCATCAACGTGCTCACCAAGGGCTTCGACGATAAACGCTCGGTGGTGGCCCGCGTGGAAGGCGGCTCGAATAACTACCAGAAATACTCGCTCATGCTCAGTAGCGGCCAGCTGAAGGGCGACTGGGCCGTGACGGCCTACGGCGCCCGCCGCACCCAGGATGGCTGGGTCGACAAAACGTTTGACGATGCCTGGACCTACTTCGGCACCTTGAGCAAGCGCATCGGCAAGCACACCCTTTCCCTCACGGGCATGGGCTCGCCCCAAAGCCACGGCCAGCGCATTCCCTTCGGCGAGCGCATCGGAACGTATTCCAACGAGAAAGCCCGGGAGCTGGGGGCCGCGCTCGGCGCCGACCGGGGCTTCCGCTACAATAAAGGCTGGGGCTACCTGGACCGTTACACGCTGGATGCCAGCGGCAATCGCATCAGCCACGGCCAGGAAGTGGTAAACGAGCGGGTAAACTATTTTTACAAGCCCCAGCTCAACCTCAACCACTTCTGGAACGTGACCGACCGGCTGTTCATTTCCACGGTCCTCTACGCTTCCCAGGGCACGGGTGGCGGCTCGCAAGGCGCGGGCACGTCGAGCACGCTGCCTGTAGACGCGGCGGGCCAGGACGACTTCCAGAAGGTATACGACACCAACTACAAAAACGTGAAGGCCGACGGCCAGCGCCAGTCCACGCAGTTTCTGGCCAACAATGTGAACTCGCACCGCTGGGCCGGCCTGATTTCCGGGTTCGACTACCTGCTCAAGCCCAGCCTCACGCTGTCGGCCGGCGTGGATGCCCGCTACTACTACGGCACGCACTACCGCCAGGTCCGGGACCTGCTGGGCGGCGATTTCGCCCTTGGCTCCGGTAACAGCATCAACCGCAACGCCGATGCCAATACCCGCCTGCGGGTGGGCGATAAATTTGGCTTCTACAACGACAGCAAAACCGGGTGGCTGGGCGGCTATGGCCAGCTCGAATACAAAACGCAGCTACTCTCGGCGGTGGTAAGCGGCACGGTTTCGCGCATCAGCTACGCGCGCATCGACTACTTCCAGGCCAAGCAGGTAACCTTGGATGGCAAGAATTACGACGTGCCTTTCGGCGCGGCCCCTGTGGTGGTGAACGGCCAGAGCTACACCAACGCCGACGGCCACTACCTCGAAGGCGCTCCGGTGAACATCACCGGCTACAGCGTGAAAGCCGGCGCCAACTACAACCTGACCGAGCACGACAACCTGTTTGCCAACGTGGGCTACAACAGCAAGGTGCCGTTCTATCAGTTTGTGTTCAGCAACACCGGGCAGAAGTATAACGACATCCGCAACGAAGGCATTACCTCCCTGGAACTGGGCTACGGCATCAACTACCCCAGCCTGAAGGTGACTCTGAATGCCTACTACACCTACTGGACCAACAAAACCAGCAACTCCATCAGCGGCCTCGGCGATGATGCCGTCCTCAACAGCGTGCGCAACGTGGATGCCCGCCACATGGGCATTGAAATGAGCGTGGCCCAGGAAGTCAGCCGTCGGCTGCAGCTCAACGCCGCCATCAGCCTCGGCGACTGGCGCTGGGCCGGCAACGGCGTGGTAAACCAATTTGACGTGAACAACGTGCAGGTGGGTGCCACCGACCAGCCCATCTACCTCAAGGACGTGCACGTGGGCGACGCCGCCCAGAACCAGTTTCAGGTGGGAATGCGCTACGAGCCGTTCAGCAACTTCTACATCCGGTCCTCGTTCCTGCTCTTTACCAAGTACTACGCCGGCTTCGACCCGGTGACCCTCCTCAGCGAAGCCAACCGCACCGATACCTATCGCGTGCCCACCTCGCGCAACCTCGACGTACACCTGGGCTACGACCTGCCCAAGCGCCTATTCGGCGACAAAGTGCGCCTGGGCATCAAAGGCTCCGTCCTCAACGTGCTCAACGAGTTCTACATCACCGACGTGCCGGCCAGCACCTCGGCCACCAACCCGTCGCTGTTGCAGGGCTTCTTCAACCGCGGCCGCACCTTCACCGTGGGCCTCTCGGCCACGCTGTAGCGGTGAAATAGTGAGGGGTGAGTTTGTTGTTCGGTATGCGCCATCTGCGCATACCGAACAACAAACTCACCCCTCACTATTTCACCGCTACCGGCTGCCTGCGGCGGCAGCGGCCAGCACGGCGCTGCGCATTTCCTCGGGCGAGGTGTTTTTGACCAGGTAGCTGTGTGCGCCTTCGGCCAGCACGGTGCTCACCAGCGAAGGGTCGTCGTGCATGGAGATGATGACCACGCGCACGGCCGGGAACTGGGTGCGCAGCAGGCGGGTAGTTTGCAGGCCGTCGAGAATGGGCATTTGCATGTCCATTAGAATTACGTTGGGGTTGCTGCCCTGGTCCAGGAGCTCAAGCAGCTCCTGGCCATTGCCGGCCTCGCACACCACTTCAATGCCCGCGTAGCCGCTGAGCAGCGCCCGCAAACCTTTTCGGAACAGAATGTGGTCGTCGACAATGGCCAGGCGCACGGGAGTAGCACTGGCTGGGGAAGCGGAGATGGCAGTCATGAGTTAAGGGAGAAAGAAGGGTTGGGCGTGCCCGCCGGCAACAGCGTGATGGGTAGTACGGCCTCGACGCGGGTACCCACGCCGGGCTCAGAATGATAGTGCAGTTGGCCGCCCAGCACCGCCACGCGGCTGCGCAGGTTGATGAGGCCCATGCCCACGGGCTGGCCGTGCGGGCCGGGGGGCGGCAGCTCTCCCAGGGCGGTAAGGTCGAAGCCCTGGCCGTTGTCGGAATAGGTGAGGGTGAGCAGGCCCGGTACGGTGGCTACGTGCAGCACAATGTGCGCCGCCTCGGCGTGCAGCAAGCCGTTGGTGAGCAGCTCCTGGGCAATGCGGTACACCATTAGCTCGTGCGTCGGAATGAGCCGGCCCAGCGGGCCTTCCTGCTCCAGGCGCACGTTGGGGCCATTGTCGGTGGGCACGGCCTGCACCAGCGCCTGAAGCGCCTGGGCCAGGCCCAGTTGCTGAAGCGTGGCCGGCTGCAGGTTGCGCGAAATGCGGCGCACCTCGGCCACGGCCTGGTCAATGAGGGCACTGGCCTCGGGCGAGGGCTGGCTGCCGGGCCCGTACAGGTGCAGCTTGGCCAGGGCCAGAATGGTGCCCACGCCATCGTGCAGCTCGGCGGCAATGCGCTGGCGCTCGTCTTCCTGCGCTACCAGCGCGGCGGCCAGGGCCTGCTGCTGCGCGGCTTCCTGCATCTGGGCCAGCTGCTGCTGCTGCTGCAGCTGCCCCCGTTGGTACCGTACCACAAACCACACCAGCCCAAGCACCAGCAAGAGCAATGTAGGAGTGAGGAGTAACAACGGTAAAAGGTTTGTCACGTGAGGGCACCCGGCAGAGAAGCGCGAAAAAAGAAGAAAGGAGCTTTCTGTTAAGTCAGTCAACAGGAAGCAGGAGCGTAGCGCAGAATGTTCAGGTTACAGCTCAGATTATGAACAACGGATGGTAGTAGCTTCAGCGTCAGTGTATCAGTAGCGCGAACGACAAAGTTCGCGCTACTGTCCGGCCCTGTACACCAACCTGGAAACCGCGCTAACAAGCAGTTCCCAGGTTGGTGTACAGGGCCGGAGAAATTCAGGAACTAACCAACCGACTTCTGCCGGCAACCGCTGCTGGGGCCGGCACATCGGGCTTGGCCCGCAGAAAAGCCAGCGTAAGAAAGTAATTTAATGCCAAGCCACCAATTGAAAAAGAGAGGGCTGACATCTTGTCGAATATGTCTCCACGAAACAACGCTACAAATCCAATGCTAAAAGCTGTAACAGTAGTGGCTGAATAAATAAGCTGCCCCACGCTCAAAAGCCAGATGGGGTCGTGGCTGAATTTATAATTGCCGATACGATTGAGCCCCTGCTCCATATACACCAGCGCAAAACCGGCCAGCACGGCACATTGCACTACCCGACTCACCGTCACGGTGCGCGCGGTGTCTAAGGCAAAAGATGCCGCCACAATGCCAAGCGCTACCAGCGTGGCTACCGCCAGCACCCGGCGCATGCGTGGCGCAGTGAGTACCATCCGATATATCGCCGCAAATAGCAGCACCTTGGTGACGTTGAACCCGATTAGAAAAAAGAGATTATTATGCAGATAAATACCTGATAATCGAGCGCCTAATGCAAAAAAAGCGGATATGTACACATACCAGCTCAGCACTTTCACGGCTGGCGAAAAGTGTTGCCGTCGCCACCATACCACCACCATCGGCACCAGAATGCTGAACTGCATAAACGTTACCAGCCAATTCAAGCAAGAATAAAATTGCTCTAAACTCATGATATTCAGCAGTCGGTGAAAGAAGAAAAGCGAAATTAGCTAATGAAGCTGTTTAGAAAGTCCCCGAACGGTCATGCAGAGCGAAGCATCTTGCTCGCCTCGTTGAACGGGCCTGACGATGCGAGCAAGATGCTTCGCTGCGCGCTGCATGACTATTTGAGTGCCTTTTGTGACTTTCTAAACAACTCCATTGAGAATGTTAGGCTGGCTGCAACTGGTTGGGCAAGGGTAGGCTTCATCGGCCACAATGCGGTTTGGGCCTAGCTGGTCGTTTTCGTTGGCATCGGCCCCCACGGCTATCAGCTGCGGCACGTTGCCATCGGAGCCGTAATAGAACCGAATGCCCTGGCAAGCCTCCTGGTTGAGAAGATTAAGCAGAATGTCGCGGCCGAAAAAATGCCCCATGATTTCTCCTGGATGGGCTTCACGAAAGCTCTTAGTCCATTCCCCTGCTTTGGTGGGGTCAATTGCGCGGCCTTCACCTCCATTAAATGCCATCAGGTATTGTTGAGAAAATTGAAAAAAAAGAAGTTTGCATTGGATTGAGTCATCAAATATAGCGGTATGGCTGATGAATGACACCCGAGGCCGAAAATAATTACCAGCCCCGGCCGGGGCCACCGGGCAGGTGGTCGTGCTCGTTCTCGTCGTTGCTGTCTTCTTCGTTGGCTTCGGGGTCGGTGGGCGCGCCGGTTTCTTCCTCTTCGTCCAGCGTATCAAATACTCGGTCGAGTGAGGCTTCGGCGTGGCGCAACTTGTAGCGGCACAGGCGGATAAGCTCGGCCGAGCGTTCCACGCGCGTGGTTAGGTCGTCAACGTCCACAGCATCGGTTTCCAGGGCGCGGAGTATGGTTTCAAGCTCCTCAATGGCTTCGCGGTAAGTCATGTATTTCAGTTATCGGTTGTCAATAAACAGTTGGCAGCAGGCGGTAGCTCAGGTGCCGGGTTGGTGAGGTGATGGGGTGCCGGATGCTTTGCCCACCACCGATGGCGCACTGGCAGGCGCCAACCGGCAGAGGCGCAGCTCGGCGCGGTGCAGCTGGCGCTCCACGGCCAGCTGCAGCTGGTAGCGCTGGCGCAGCAGGGCCTCGCGCCGCCGCTGGTGGTGCCGGCCAAAGCGCCGCAGCAGTACCCGGCCGCGCTGGCGCAGGCCGCGCTGCTCGCGTGCCAGCGTGCGGCGGGCGGCGCGGGGCAGCTGGTGCCGGAAGCGCCCGAGGCCCACGGCCAGCTGCCGGAGCTGCTCGCGCGGGGCCAGGGTGGCTTGGTGGGCGCGGGCGCGCAGGGCCTCGCGGGCGGCATCGAGCTGGCGGTGGGCGGCGTAGCGGCTGCGCCCACTAAGCTGGTCGAGGCGGGCGTGGCCCTGGCTGAGTTGGCGGCGTGCCACGGCCACTACCTGTTCGCCCAGGCCCAGCACGGCCGCTTCGAGGTGGGCCAGGCGCTCGACCAGGAAGGCGGCTACGGCGGTGGGCGTCTTCAGGGCGCGGTGGGCGGTGAGGTCTACCAGGGCTTCGTCGCGCTCGTGGCCGATGCCCGTGAGCACCGGCAGCGGAAACGCGCCCACGGCCGCCGCCAGGCCATATTCATCAAAGGCCAGCAAATCGGTGCGGCTGCCTCCGCCCCGGATGAGCACCACGGCATCGAACTGCCCGCGCCGGGCCCGCACGCCGTCCAGCGCCGCCCTGATGCTGGCCGGCGAGCCGTCGCCCTGCATAATGGCCGGAAACAGTGTGAGGGCAAAGTCGTAGGGCGCTTCCTGCAATTGCTGCACAAAATCCTGAAAGCCGGCCGCCGTGGGCGAGGAGATTACGGCCAGCCGCTGCGGGGCCAGCGGTAGCATAAGCTGCTTCTGGCGCTCCAGCAGGCCTTTTTCTTCCAGCAGGCGCAGGGTTTTGAGGCGCAGCAGGGCCAGCTCGCCCACGGTGTAGCTCGGGTCGATGGCCACCACGTCGAGGTTCAGACCATACTGCTCGTGAAAGCGCACCTGCACGCGCAGCAGCAGCTTGAGGCCGGTGCGCAGCGGCTGGCCGGTGGCCCGCTCAAACGTGGGAGCCAGCTGCTGGTAGCGCTGGCTCCAGAGCGTGGCCCGGGCCTGGGCCTTGAGGGGCGTGCCCCGGCCGTCGATGGTTTGCTCGGTGAGGGTGAGGTAGCAGTGCGCGCCGGCAAAGCGCGGCAGGGTGAGGTCGGAAACTTCGGCCACCACCCAGTAGGAGTCGGCCAGCTGCTGCTGGAGGGCCAGGCGCACATAGCCCAGCAGCTCGGCCAGGCCCAGGGGGGCGGGGGCGGGCGGGGGTGCTAGTTCGGAACGGCGGTTGTAGAGCGGCATGGGCGCAAGTTACGGGTGGCAGGCGCAGCCGGAAAGCAGGGGCATGCCTGGGAGTAGGCATTACCAGACCGATAAAATCAGATGCTAAACTAAATGATGAAATGATTGTAACTTTCCCCGCTTTAAACCAAGTACACTTTGCTTTTTACTGGCATGACGACATCTATACTGACCCGGCGGCTGGCGTTGGCCGCATTGGGCTTCATTGGCTGCGCGTGGGCCACCCCCGCGCTGGCCCAAACCGCAGGTACTGGCTTCGATATGGCCAACCTGGACCCCACGGCGAGCCCCTGCGATAATTTTTTCCAGTACGCCTCGGGCGGCTGGCTGAAAAGCAACCCCATTCCCGCCACCGATGGCTACTGGGGCAGCTTCGACGTACTGGCCGAGCACAACTACGCCACCATGCGCTCCATTCTGGAAGAATCGGCCCGCAAAGCTCCAACCGCCGCCAAAGGCACCAACGCGCAGAAAGTGGGCGACTTTTACGCCTCGGCCATGGACTCGGCGGCCATCAACGCGGCGGGCCTGAAGTACCTCCGGCCCCACCTGGCGCGCATCGATGCCGTGACGGACCTAGCCGGGATGCAGCGCCTGCTGGCCGACCCCAACTTGGCGCTGGGCGGCGCGTGGTTCAGCAGCGGGGTGGGGCAGGACGATAAGAACAGCGCGAAATATGCGATGCAGTTCTATCAGGGCGGCCTCACCCTGCCCAACCGCGACTACTACACCAACCAGGATGCCCAATCCAAGCGCATCCGGGCGGCTTACCAGACTTATCTGGTCAACGTGTTCAAGATGCTGGGCGAACCCCAGGCCACGGCCACGGCGCACGCGGCGGCCGTGCAGCGCATCGAAATGCGCCTGGCCAACGCCAGCAAGCGCCCCGAGGACCTGCGCGACCCCGTTGCCAACTACCATAAGCTGACCGTGGCCCAGGCCACCGCCCAGTTCCCCAATCTCAACCTGCCGCTGCTGCTCAAAACCGAAGGTCTGGGCGCGGCCACGGACGTTATTGTGGGCCAGCCGGCATTCTTCAAGGAGCTGAGCGCCATGCTGAAAGCCGAGCCGATGGCCGACCAGAAAGCCTACGTGCGCTGGCACCTGGTGAATAGCCTGATGGATGCGCTGCCCGCCGCCTACGGCCAGGAGCAGTTCGCGTTTCAGCAAGTGCTGAGCGGCGCTAAAATCCGCAAGCCCCGCTGGAAACGCATGATGCTTAGCACCGACGGAGCCCTGGGAGAGGCCTTCGGCCAGCTGTATGTTGACCGGGCCTTCTCGCCCGAAGCCAAGGCCCGGGCCAAGCAAATGATTGAAAACCTGCGCGTGGCCTACGGCGAGCGCATTCAGGCGACCGACTGGATGAGCGCGGCCACCAAAACGGAGGCCCTGAAAAAGCTGAATGCTTTCGCCGTCAAAATTGGCTACCCCGATAAATGGAAGGATTACTCGGCCCTGACCATCGGCCGCGAGTCCTACCTCAACAACCTGCTGGCGGCCCGGGTATGGGAGAACAAGTACAACCTGCGGAAATTTGGTAAGCCGGTAGACCGGGGCGAGTGGCTGATGACGCCGCCCACGGTGAATGCCTACTATATGTCGAGCATGAACGACATTACGTTTCCGGCCGGCATCCTGCAGCCCCCCTTCTACGACCCCAAGGCTGACGATGCGGTGAACTACGGCGGCATCGGCGCGGTCATCGGTCACGAAATGACCCACGGCTTCGACGACCAGGGTCGCCAGTACGACGCCCAAGGCAACCTGCGCGACTGGTGGACCAAGGAGGACGGCGAACGGTTCAACGCCCGCGCTGCTGTGGTGGGCAAGCAGTTTGATGCCTTCACACCCCTCGATTCGGTGCACGTGAACGGCAAGCTGACCATGGGCGAAAACCTTGCCGACCTCGGCGGCCTCACCATTGCCTACGCCGCTTTTGAGAAAACCCCGCAGGCCAAAGGCCACGCCAAAATCGACGGTTTCACGCCCGAGCAGCGGTTTTTCCTGGGTTGGGCCCAGGTGTGGCACAGCAGTGCGCGCCCCGAAACCGTGCGGCAGCTCATCCAGGTTGACCCGCACGCGCCCGACCAGTTCCGCACCATCGGCCCGCTGCAAAACATGCCCGAGTTTTACCAGGCCTTCGGCTGCCAGGACGGCAACAAGATGATGCGCGCCCAGGCCGACCGGGCCAAAATATGGTAGCATCACTGCTTATACCAAGGGCAGGGATTAATGAAGGCTTGCTGCTGTCCGGCCATAAATCTTTTGGTGTAGCGGTTGCTTACCGCTGCATTGGTGCAACGGCCGGTACCCGCGTGTGTCCCTAACTTCACGGCATCATTCTCTAACCCAATTCCCACTACATACATGATTTCAACTTCTCTTGCGCGGCGGCTAAGTCTGGCCGTGCTCGGTTTGAGCAGCCTGTCGGCCACTGTTGCGGCAGCACAGGCCACCACGTCCCAGAAGGGCGTTGGCATCACCATTGCCAACATCGACCCGTCGGTCAAGCCTTGCGAGGACTTCTTTCATTACGCTTCGGGCAACTGGCTGAAAAGCAACCCGATTCCGGCGGCAGAGTCGCGCTGGGGCTCGTTCAATGAGCTGGCCGACCACAACAACGCCACGCTGCGCGCCATCCTGAACGATGCCGCTAAGAATGCGCCCAAAGCTGCCAAAGGCTCGAACGCCCAGAAAGTGGGCGACTTCTACGCCTCGGCCATGGACTCGGCCGCCATCGAAGCGGCTGGCCTGAAATACCTGCAGCCCCACCTGAACCGCATTGCGGCCATCAAGGATTTGGGCGAAATGCAGCGCTTCCTCGCCGACCCCAAAGCCCATACCGGCAGCGTGTGGTACGGCATGGGCGTGGGGCAGGACGACAAAATCAGCACCCAGTACGCCGTGCAGTTCGGCCAGGGCGGCCTTTCGCTGCCCGACCGCGACTACTACCTGAAGGACGACGCCCGCTCAAAAGCCATTCGCACGGCCTACGATACTTATCTGGTGAACACCTTCAAGATGCTCGGCGACAACGAGGCTACGGCCAAGGCCAGCGCCGCCACCGTGCAGCGCATCGAAACGCGCCTGGCCAAAGCCAGCAAGGCCCGTGTAGACCTGCGCGACCCCTACGCCAACTACAATAAGATGACGCTGGCCGAGGCCGACGCCGCTTATCCCAACCTGGCCCTGCCGCTCACGCTGAAAGAAGAAGGCCTGGGCGCGGCCAAAGAGGTTATCATCGGCCAGCCCGACTTCCTCAAAGAAGTGAGCACCATGCTCAAGGACGAGCCCATTGCCGACCAGAAGCAGTACCTGCGTTTCCACCTGGTGACCAGCGTGGTACCGGCATTGCCCAAGGCTTTCGGCGACGAGGGCTTCAAGTTCTCGCAGGTGCTGAGCGGCGCCAAAAAGCAGCAGCCCCGCTGGAAGCGTATGCTGGGCTCGACGGACCGCGCCCTGGGCGAGGCGTTCGGCCAGCTCTACGTAGACAAGGCTTTCTCGCCCGCCGCCAAGGCCCGCGCCAAGCAGATGATTGAGAACCTGCGTACGGCCTACGGCGAGCGCATCAAGGCCACCGACTGGATGAGCGCGGCCACCAAAATGGAGGCCCTGAAAAAGCTCAACGCCTTCACGGTAAAAATCGGCTACCCCGACAAATGGAAGGACTATTCGGCCCTCACCATCGGCCGCGAGTCGTACCTGAACAACATTCTGGCTGCGCGTGAGTGGGCCAGCAAGGACGAAATCAGCCACTTCGGTAAGCCGATTGACCGCAACGAGTGGGGCATGACCCCGCCCACGGTAAATGCTTACTACAACCCGCCGATGAACGAGATTGTGTTCCCGGCCGGCATTCTGCAGCCCCCGTTCTACGACCCCAAGGCCGACGACGCAGTGAACTACGGCGGCATTGGCGCCGTGATTGGCCACGAAATGACTCACGGCTTCGACGACCAGGGCCGGCAGTACAACTCCGAAGGCAACCTGAAAGACTGGTGGACCAAGGAGGATGCCGACAAGTTCAACGCCAAAGCGGCCCTCGTGGGTAAGCAGTACGACGCCTTCATGCCGCTGGATTCGGTGCACGTGAACGGCAAGCTGACCATGGGCGAAAACCTGGCCGACCTCGGCGGTCTCACCATTGCCTACCAGGCGTTTGAGAAAACCCCGCAGGCCAAAGCCCAGGCAAAAATCGACGGCTTCACGCCTGAGCAGCGCTTCTTCCTGGCTTACGCCCAAATCTGGCGCACCAACGCCCGGCCCGAGTACCTGCGCCAGCAGGTGCAGGTCGACCCGCACTCGCCGGCGCAGTTCCGTACCAACGGCCCGCTGATGAACATGCCGGAGTTCTACAAAGCCTTCGGCTGCCAGGACGGCAACAAGATGATGCGCGCTTCGGCCGACCGGTCCAAAATCTGGTAGGTCAGACCACGTAGCACAATAATGAAAGGAAGAATGGAGGAGCGGCCTGAATTGTCACTCTTTCATTCTTCTTTTTGTTTGTTGAGTTTTTGCCGGTAGCAAGCGGTTGTATCTTGCCATTCAATAATAAATCTCACTTTTCTTGTCACATGTCTAAATCATTCTTTGCCGGCCGCGTGGCGCTTTCGGCGGCGATGCTGGCCCTGGTAGCCGGTGGGGCGCAGGCCCAAACTAAAATCAAAACCAAGTCCAGCAGCCAGGGCAAGCAGAAAGTGGTGGTATCCACCATGGGGCAGTCGGGCGTGGGCATCACGTTGGCCAACCTGGATAAATCGGTGCCGCCCTGCGACGACTTCTTTCAATTTGCCAACGGCAACTGGCTGAAAAACAACCCCATTCCGGCCTCCGAAACCGGCTGGGGCGGCTTCAATCAGCTGCGCAACCGCAACCGCGACGTAGCCCGGGGCATTCTGGAGAAAGTAGCTGCCGACCGCACGGCCAAGCCCGGGACGAACGCGCAGAAGGTGGGCGACTTCTACGCCTCCGCCATGGACAGCATGGCCGTGGAACGCGCCGGCCTGAAATACCTGCAGCCCCGCCTGGATAAGATTAACGCCATTCAGGATGTGGCCGGCGTGCAGCGCTACCTGGCCGACCCCAAGAACGTGGGCAAGGGCTGGTACGGCTTTGGCGTGGGCCAGGACAGCAAGAACAGTACTTTGTATGCCGTGCAGGTGCGCCAGGGCGGCCTGACCCTGGCCGACCGCGACTACTACCTCAAAGACGATACCCGCTCGAAAACCATTCGGGCGGCTTACCGCAGCTACCAGGTCAACCTGTTTAAAATGCTGGGTGATGACCAGGCCACGGCGGAGAAAAACGCCGATGCCGTAACGCGCATCGAAACCCGCATGGCCAAAGCCAGCCGCGACCGCGTGGCCCTGCGCGACCGCGAAAGCAACTACAATAAGATGACCGTGGCCCAGGCCACCGCCGCCTACCCCAACCTGGACTTTCCGCTGCGCCTGAAGGAAAGCGGCCTGAGCGGGGCGAAGGACATCATCGTGGGCCAGCCCGACTACCTGAAGGAGGCCAACGCTATGATAAAAGACGAGCCCATTGCCGACCAGAAGCAGTATCTGCGCTGGCACCTGGTGGAAAGCGTGACGTCGGCCCTGCCTAAGGCCTATGTAGACGAGGCTTTCCGCTTTTCGCAGGTGATTAGCGGCGCCAAGGTGCCGCAGGCCCGCTGGAAGCGTGCCTTTGCCGCCACCGATGGTGCGCTGGGTGAAGCCTTCGGCCAGCTCTACGTGGACCAGGACTTTAGCCCTGCCGCCAAGGCCCGCGCCAAGCAAATGGTGGAAAACATGCGCATGGCCTACGCCGAGCGCATTCAAGCCACCGAGTGGATGAGCGCCGCCACCAAGGCCGAGGCCCTGAAAAAGCTCAACGCCTTCGTGGTAAAAATTGGCTACCCCGACAAGTGGAAGGACTATTCCAAACTGAATATCAGCCGCGAAAGCGCCCTGAACAACTTGTTTGCGGTGTCGGAATTCAATACCTACGACAACCTGGGCCACTTTGGTCAGCCCGTGGACCGGACGGTGTGGGGCATGACGCCGCCCACGGTGAACGCCTACTACAACGCCAGCCTGAATGAGATTGTGTTTCCGGCCGGCATCCTGCAATCGCCGTTCTACGACCCCAAGGCCGACGACGCGGTGAACTACGGCGGCATTGGCGCCGTGATTGGCCACGAAATGACCCACGGCTTCGATGACCAGGGCCGGAAAGTGGACTCGGAAGGCAACCTGCGCGACTGGTGGACCAAGGAAGACGGCGATAAGTTCATGGCCAAGGCCGATGTGGTGGGCAAGCAGTACGACGCTTTCTCGCCCCTCGACTCGGTGCATGTGAACGGCAAGCTGACCATGGGCGAGAACCTTGCCGACCTCGGCGGTCTCACCATTGCCTACGCGGCCTTCATGAAAACGCCCCAGGCCAAGGCCGGCAAGTCCATCGATGGCTTCACGCCCGAGCAGCGCTTCTTCCTGAGCTGGGCGCAAATCTGGCGCATCAACCAGCGCCCCGAAACCACCCGCCAGCTTGTGCAAACCGACCCGCACTCGCCCGGTCAGTTCCGCACCATTGGGCCTTTGCAGAACTTCCCGGAGTTCCAAAAGGCGTTCAACTGCAAAGACGGCGACAAAATGGTGCGCTCTGCCGCCAACCGCGCCAAAATCTGGTAAGGTCTTTGCATATAGTTGGTTGAATCACGCACGGAAAACTGTTTCCGCGCCCGATACGAGAAGGTCCGCTTCCCCTGGGGGCGGGCCTTTTTAATTGCCCAGGGCCGAAAGTTTATGGTTGAGGTTGCAGTAATTTGCGCAGTGCTCTAGCCTTGGGTCCGTTCCGTCATTTAGGCCTTATGCATTGCTTAGTCTACTCTAGTACTGCCAGTATTGGCCTCACCGAAGCCGAGCTGCAACGACAATTGGGCCACTGGCGCAGCACCAACACCAGTCTCAACATCACCGGCCTGCTGCTTTTCAGCACCGAGGGCAATATTATGCAGGTGTTGGAGGGCGATGCCACGGTGGTGCATCAGCTCTACACCGTGATTGCCGCCGATATCCGGCACCGCAATTTGGTGAAGCTGGCCGATGGCCCCGTACCCAGCCGGGCCTTTGCCGACTGGTCGATGCAGTTTCGCTGCGTTGCGCCGGCCGATTTCTCGCGCCTCACGCTCCGGCCCGATGCCCCGCCGGAGCACATCCGCAACCTCGTGCCGCTGCTCGAAGCCTTCATGGCCGAGGAGCCGCCGAGGGGAGTGTAGCGCGAAGCGCCGCTTCGCACCTACTTCACTTCCACTTTTATGGTGATGTCCTTCACCGGCCACTTATCGGACTCCACGGGCTCGTTGGCAATGCGGTCCACCACATCCTGGCCCTCAATTACTTCGCCGAATACGGTGTACTGGCCATCGAGCGAGGGCACGCCGCCCACGGTGGCGTAGGCCTGCACCTGGGCGGGCGTGAGCTTGCGCCCGGCCATGGCCTGCGACTGGCTGGGGGCCAGCTTCTCGCCCACCACAAAGTAAAAATCGGTGTTGGAGGACAGCCGGCCGGGGTTCTGCTCGTCATCGTAGCGGGCCATGCCCAGCGCGCCCTTGTGGTGGAAGTGCGCGGTGCTGATTTCCGGCGGCAGGCGGTAGCGCTTCAGCCGGATGGTGCGCGCGCCGTAGGTCTGGCCGCCCTGCACGGCAAAATCCTTCACCACGCGGTTGAACATGGTTTCGTCGAACACGCCCTTGCGGGCCAGCAGCAGGAAGTTGGCCTTGTGAATGGGCGTATCGTCGTACAGCCGCACCCGAATGTTGCCCAGGCGCGTGTGCACCAGTACTTCGGAGCCGGGGTACTGGCGGCCATAGGCCAGCAGCGCGGCCGGCGCGGCACTGTCGGTGAGGGTGGCCAGGTCGGGGCCGGGCACTACGGGCCTGGCGGCGGTGGGCGCGGTGGCGGGCGGAGCCTGGTTGCAGGCGGCCAGCAGGCCCAGGCCAAGCACCAGGCGGCAAGCGGCGGAAAAAGATATAGGCATAGAATCAGGGCCGAAAAGTGCCCCAAGGTAAGACGAGGAGCCGGCCCCGCCGGTTGGGCGTACGCCCAAAAAAGCCCATACTGGGGGCGTTGCCCCGGTCCGACCGCCCTAGGCGGTCGGACCGGTTGAAGTGAGAATGATTTCGCCCTGACGACAACCGGTCGGACCGGAGCAACGGTTCGCTATTCGGTATCCGTCAAACAGTTTTGGGGGTGAAGCAAATGCCCAGCGGGATTACCACTCCAGGCTGCCGGCCTTTTGCTTGGTTTTTTCGCTGCCAGCCTTGGTTTTCACCTTCAGCTTATCTAAGGGCGCGGTAGGCTTGGTGGCAGCTGGGGCCGTGGCAGCAGGAGCCGGCGAGTCCTCGGCTTCGGCGGCGGGCTCGGCCATGTCCTTGGCCGATTTGATTTCGTCTACGGCCTCCACCTTCTTCACCTTTTGCTGGGCCAGCAGGAGCTGGTCCTGGGCCAGGGTGTTCTTTTTCCAGGCCGAAACTTCAGTATTCAGCTTTTCCTTTTCCTCCTTGGTGGGCTTGTTGGGCGTCATCATGCCGCCGAGGTCGGGCTTGCCGGCATCCTGCCAGGCCGTGAGCCAGAGCGACGACACCAGCGTGGTGGCCTCCTTGATACGGTTGTCAACCATGCCGCCCACTTCTTTCTCGTACTCGGCGGCGAAGGCGTCGGAATAGCGGCGCGTGGTTTTGCCATACTTGTGCGAGAACGTGAATCGCACGTCGGGCTTCATCACTTTCTCAATTTTGCTGGCCCGGTCAAAGGTTTCGCCCAAAAAGCCATAGCTGCTCTGCAGCGTGGTCCAGATGGCGGTTTGCGGGTCCTTGATGTACCTGGCGTTTTCGGCGGTGAGGTTGTAGTCGTTGATGTACTTTTCGGGCAGCTGGCTTTCCCAGAGGCTGTGCAGGCCCTTCTGGTCGGTGAGTTGGCCGTCGTAGTTGATGGTCGTGTGCAGCGGCACAAACGAGTCGCCCACGTAGTGGCTCAGCTCGGCCGAGTACTTCACAATGTTCATCGTGTCGCGCTGGCGGAAGGCCTCGGTCAGGCTGTTCTTCATCTCCAGAATCACCCACGGCACGGTGCCGTACTTCTTGAGCGTATCGGCCGAGAACTTGGCCACGGCTTCGTCGTACTGGCGCGGCATCTTCGCAAATGGGTTACTCTCGGAGTAATGGTCCATGTCGATGTAGTGCTTGGGCGCTTCGGTGGGGTCGTCGTTGCGGCGCTCGTCGGGGGCCGTGCTCAGGCGCACAATTTCGGCCATGTGGCGGAAGTAGAACCCCTGCATGGTGGCCGGCAATTCGTACACGGCAATCTGCGTGATGGTGCGGTGGCCGAAGAACCCCCAGCCGCTCGCGGTGCCGTGGGCCAGGATGAGGGCCGCGAGCAGCAGCGGCAACAACGTTTTTTTCATAGATGCGGGAATGATTACGGGGCCAGGGGTAGTTCCCCTGGCCAAAGTTCGGCACTGGCCACCACATTCAGAAGCCCCGGGGCCGGGTCCCGTTGGCAGGGTGGGGGCGGGCCGTACCTTCGTCGCTCAACCACTTGCCATGAATTTCACGCGCTGCTCGTTTTTAGGCCTGTTTAGCTTGCTGGCCGGCCCGGTGGCCGCCCAGGTGTTCACCATTCCGCCGGGGGCCTACCGCACGGCGGCGGCCTACCACCGCAAGCAGCCCCAGCCCGCTGGCATCAATGCCTTTTACCCCGACAAGCGCGGCCAGCTGGTGGTAGTGGTGCCGCGCGGCCCCAAAACCGTGAAGCTGCGCGTGGCCCCCGACAGCGTGTGGGGCTACGTATCGGGCAAGGGCCGCACCTCCCGCCTGTTCCGTAACGAAGAATACCGTCTCGAACACGCCGACACCCTGTGCGTGTACACCCAGAGCTCGACCACCGTGAATGGGGCCCTGGGCGGTGCCAACGGCGACAACACGCGCTATTTTTTCAGTCGGGGCCTCACCGGCCTCGTTTTCCCCCTCACCACGCGCTACCTGCGCGAAGCCTACGAAGCTAGTAACCCCAACTTCGTGGCCGCCGCCAGCAAGCTGCGAATCGACCAGAGCCTGGTCGATTTCGACCGCAAAACCGGCCTGTTTCGCGTAACCACGCTGTATCGCGACGCGGCTGACAAGTAGGGTACGACCCCGCACCTTACTTTTATTCCTGCCGGTAGGCCACGCCGGCCTTCATCACGAACGTCGGCCGCATCAGGGCCGAAATGTCCTGCAACGGGTCGCCGTCCAGGGCCACGATATCGGCCATTTTGCCGGTTTCAATGGTTCCGAGGTCGGTGGTCTCGCCCAGCAGTTCTGCCGCGTTGAGGGTGGCCGTGCGAATGGCGTCGAGCGGGCTCATGCCGGCTTCGGTCATATAGCCGAACTCCTTGGCGTTCTGGCCGTGGCGGAACACGCCGGCATCGGTGCCAAACGCCACCCGCACCCCAGCCTTGGTGGCGCGCGTGAAGGTGCCCTGCATCTTGGTGCCTACATCGAGGGCTTTGCGGGCGATAACGGGTGGAAAATAGCCGGGCCGCAGTCGGGCGGTGTCGGCCACCGACTTGCCGGCGATGAGCGTGGGTACGTACCAGGTGCGGCTTTTGACCATGAGCTTGATGGCTTCTTCGTCCATCAGCGAGCCGTGGTCGATGCTGGTCACGCCCGCCCGCACGGCCCGCTTGATGCCTTCGGCGCCGTGGGCGTGGCAGGCCACGCGCATGCCCAAATCGTTGGCCGTTTCCACTATCGCCTTTATTTCTTCCTCGGTGTACTGCGCGCCGGTGCCGTCCTTGCTCAGGTCGAGCACACCGCCGGTGCTGGCGATTTTGATGAGGTCGGCCCCGCGCTTAAACTGCTCGCGCACGGCCTGCCGGCACTGGTCGGGGCCATTGGCCAGGTTGATGGGGTGGCCAGCCTTGGCAATCTGGTCCTCGCTGAGGCCGTCGGTTTCGTCCATGTGCCCGCCGGTGGCCGAGATGGCCATGCCCGCCGAAAAGATGCGCGGGCCGGGCACCAGGCCCTGGGCCACGGCATTGCGCAGGCTGGTGTTCACCCCCGAGCCGCCACAGTCGCGCACCGTGGTGAAGCCGGCCCGCAGCGTGGTGAGGGCGTTGCCTTGGGCGCGGAAAGCCACATCGGCCGGGTTCAGCGTAAAACCTTCGCGGAAGCTGTTGCGGCTGGGTGTCGATTCGAGGTGCACGTGGCAGTCGATGAGGCCGGGCAGCACGGTGCGGTTTTCCAGGTTGATGACCTTATCCTGCGGGCCGGCGGCGGCGGTATAGCCGCTTTGCACGCCCGTAATCCGGTCGCGCTCAACCACAATCGTTTGCTGGGCCAGCAGCTTGCCGCTGCGCACGTCCAGCAGGTGGCCGCAGTGCAGATAGGTCTTCTGGGCGAAGGCGGCCGGGGCGGCCAGTAAAAACATGGCCGTGGCCAAAGCAGGAATAGATTTGCGCATCATACGTTTGTGTGAATGAACCGCCAAGGTAAGAGGTGAGGGGGTGAAATGGTGAGGGAAGGAGGGATACTTTTCGCCAGCCCGAGCCGCTTCAACCAACCGTCCCTTACCTCTTGCCTTCAGCACTCGCACCTCACCATTTTATCCCCTCACCCCATGACTACGCAAGAAGAATTCGACGCCGCCAGCCAGCGCGCCCAGCAGCTGCCCAGCAAGCCCTCCAACATGGTGTTGCTCCAACTCTACGCCCTCTACAAGCAGGCCACCGATGGCGACCTGACCGGCGACCGCCCCGGCGGCTTCGACTTCAAAGCCATTGCCAAATACGACGCCTGGAACGGCCTGAAAGGCACTAGTAAGGAAGCCGCCCGCCAGCAATACGTTGAGCTGGTGAGCGAGCTGGCGGGGTAGGTAATGTGAAAATAGGCTGAATGTGGAAAATGTGAAAATGCAGCTTGCTAGTTGAGCAACGTAGCCGAGCCAGCCGCTTACTTCATTCTCATATTTTCTATATTCATTACATTTCCACATCATTAAAATGGACATCTCCCGCAAAAAGCCGCCGTATCCCATCACGCCGGCCCTGCGCCAGTACCTGCGCGCCTACGACCGCGAAGCCCTGCTGCCCGTGGCCTACGCCGATTTGCGGCAGTTCACGGGCTCGTTTCCGCTGCTGGACCGGGCGGGCAAGGACACGCTCTGGCAAACCGTATTCTTTGAGCCCCAGACGCTACGCGAGCTCAGCCAAGGGCTCACGGAGGTATATGCGCTGCTGAAAACGGCCGGCGACCTGTCGTTCTCCGAGCAGCTCGTGGCCGACCGCATCGACTACTGCGAGTTTGGCAACTCGCGGCCGTTTCGGGTTCGCATCGTGAACCAGCTCAACGACAACTACGACTACTTCTACGTGAAGCAGGCCGATGCCTCACGCCTCTACGGCCTGGAGCTGGAGCATTTACTCTCGCCCAACTCCATGAACTTCCTCGTGAGCGGCGATACGCTCATTGAGGAGCATATTGTGGGCATTCCGGGCGATGATTTTATCTGCAAAAACCTCAGCCAGCCCCATCTCAACCAGGTGCGCCTGGCCAAGGAGTTTGTGAAGTTCAACGAGCGCTGCTTCGTGCGGCTGCTGGGCGACATGCGGGCCTACAACTACGTGATTGCGGTGACGCCCGATTTCGAAAACGAGCAGTACCGGGTCAAGGCCATCGACTTCGACCAGCAGAGCTACGAGGGCCGCCGGGTGATGTACCTGCCCCAATTTTTTAAGGACAATGCCGCCGTGGTGGCCATGTGCGCCCGCCACCTCAAGCCTGAAAACGTGCGCCAGTACCAAACCGAGGAGCGCGCCCTCATGGCCCGCCGCGCCCGCGCCGAGCGCCACCGCCTGCGCGACCTGCTGGCCGCCATGCGCCGCCACGAGTTGGCTCCGCCCGAAAAAGTGGCCCAGCTCAAGGCCGAGCTCAACCGCTACCACCACACCGATGCCTTCGACCAGTGCGACTCGATGGGCGACATCGTGCGCCAGAACCTGTGGCACACGCTGGGACCACAGCTGCGCCGGAGCGCGGGCGAAAAAACCTGATGCCGCGAATACCCCCAGACCTCACACTCTTCCCCATCCCAAAAAAGCACGCCTGGCTTCGGCCGGGCGTGCTTTTTTTGGGACAATGCCGGGGCTTCCCGACTGCTTACACAGCCGGCTTGGGCGCGGGCAGGTCAAACGCCGTGGCGTCGTGCTCAAAATGGCCTTTGTGCGAGCCGTCGCAGAAGGGTTTCTGCTTGGAAAGGCCGCAGCGGCAGATGCTGATGCGCTCGCGGCCGCCGAGGCCGTAGGGCTGACCCTGGGCATCTACGAGTTCGATATTTTCGCCCTCTACGCGGAGGGAGCCATTGGAAAGGACGGTGAGTTTCATTTTGGGAGGGTTGATTTTTGAGGGTTGAATGTTGAGTTTAGGGAAGGGGTGAGTTTTGAGGGTTGAAAGTTGGAAATTGAAAAATAACTCAACATTCAACCCTCAAAACTCAACCTTTTATAATGCCTTTCGCATTACGTAGTCGTTCATGAAATAGGGACCAATCGGCACGTCCACTTCGCGCTGGCGCACAAAGCCGCGCCGCTCGTAGAAGGCAATAGCGGGGTTGTAGCGGTTCACGTTCAGGTCCAGGAACTGGCCGCCGGCGCTGCGGGCCGCGTTTTCCACGGCCTCGATGAGGTGCACGCCCAGGCCTTGGCCCTGGCGGGTGGGAAGCACATAAATCTTGTGCAATTTGTAGCCGGAGCCGCTGCCGTCCTCGGCCGGCAGGGGGCCGAAGGAGGCAAAGCCGGCCGGCTCGCCTTCCACCTGGGCCAGCAGAAAAACGTGCTGCTGCTCGCTCATCTGCCGCTTCAGGGCGGCCGGTGAGTATATCACCCGATACATATATTCCAGCTGCTCCTCCGAAATGATGAAGCGGTAGGTAGGCTCCCAGGTAGCCTCGGCCAGTTGAATAATGGTCGGAATATCGTTGAGCGTGGCGGGCTCAATGCGCGGCGGCGCGGTAGGGGCGTCAGAAGTCATAAGCAGTAAAACACGAAATTGGGGCGAAAAAACCGAAACCCACCTGTCTCTGGGCATACGGTTGGCCCGTTCCTTGCGTTTAGGCCCGCAATAAGTTGTTTTTCTACGCCCTATTCCATGAAATCTGCATTCATCATTCTGCTGGCTGCCCTGCCATTCGCTGCCGCCGCCCAAACTACCCAGGCCGAACTGCTGCGGCGCGGCGAGCTCACTGGCACCCGGCCCAGCGCCCGCAGCCAGGCCCGGCAAACTGCCCCCCGCCCCACAAACACCTCTTCCGACCCCGTGCAGCAGCACCTGCTGCAAACCGACGTGAACCTGGCTCAGGCCAGCGCCGACCAGCTTCCCAGCCTCTACGAACGGTTCATTGCCACTACCCGCGACGAGCGCCGCCAGTGGAGCTACCCGCAGTGGGATGCCGCCGGCCAGGTGCTGGCCCGCCTCAACCAGCGCTACGAGCAGGTGCGCACCACCCTGCCGCTCGAAGAGCGCCTCCGCGTGCGCTCATTTCAGGGCGAGTTTCACACCCTGCGCGGGGCGCGGCAAGTGAAGGATAAGCTCGACTAAAAAAGGTCATTCCAACGAAGGAGGAATCTGAGAAAAACCGTTCAAGTAGTTGTTCTCAGATTCCTCCTTCGTCGGAATGACAGCTCTCAACTACTGTATTTCCAGCCACTCCCGGGCATCTTCTTCGTTGGTAAAGAGCGAAATCTGAATCTGGCCCTGCACGGCTTCTACGAATTTGTGGCTCACAATCTGCGCATCCAGGTTGGGCGATAGGATGTAGGCGATGGCCCGCAGGCAGGCCGCTATGGCCTTGGGTAGCCATTCGTATTCGAGCCAGGGCAGGGCCTCGCTCCAGTCGCCGCCGGTATCGCGCTTGTCGTTGAGTATCCGCTGAAATGCATGCTTCTCCAGCAGGCGCGTACCCTCCAGTACTCCCCGAATTACTTCGGCGGCGGTGAGCTGGCCGTGCCAGCTGATGTAGAGCAGAGAATGGTCCGGAAAAAAATAATATTCGGCCAACGGTGCCCCATAGCAGTCGGCTATGGTGGTCAGGTGAACGGCTTCGGCTGTTAACATGGCACATGGGTAGTATTTAATATCAAACATACTACATAATTACGTGCTTAAATCGTTGAGCCAATACGGACCGTGCTGCTACCTTTGGGGTTCTGCTTTTCTCTCGTTTTTTTTCGTTCGTAGCGCATGCACATTGCCATCGTCGGCAACATTGGGGCCGGTAAAACCACGCTGGCCCACAAGCTGGCCCAGCACTTCCGTTGGGAAGTATTTCTGGAAGATGTGGACGATAATCCTTATCTGAAGGATTTTTACCACGACATGCCCCGGTGGGCCTTCCACCTGCAGGTTTATTTCCTCAACGGCCGCTTTCGCCAGACGCAGTACATC
Organism: Hymenobacter siberiensis; assembly: GCF_018967845.1. Taxonomy (GTDB): domain Bacteria; phylum Bacteroidota; class Bacteroidia; order Cytophagales; family Hymenobacteraceae; genus Hymenobacter; species Hymenobacter siberiensis. The sequence continues at coordinate 4,134,681 of NZ_JAHLZZ010000001.1, read as the reverse complement.
AAGGCGCTGCAAAAGGCCGGCAAAGGTATCATTCAGGACCGCACTATTTACGAGGATGCCCACATCTTCGCGGCCAACCTGCACCAGTCGGGCCTGCTCGAAACCCGCGACTACAACAACTATTACGCCCTCTTCGAGTCGATGGTAGACCTCGTGGCCCCGCCCGATTTGTTGCTTTACCTCCGCGCCGACCTTCCCAAGCTCATCGGCCAGATTGAGAAGCGCGGCCGCGACTACGAGAATACCATCAGTATCGAGTACCTCAAAAACCTCAACGAACACTATGAGAAGTGGATTAGCACCTACGACGCCGGCCGCTCCCTCATCGTGGACGTGAACGAGCTCGATTACGTGCGCAACCCCGAGGACCTGGGCACCATCATCGAAAAGATTAATAACACGCTGTTCGGGCTGTTTTAGAAGGTGTTCTAAGACCGTAAGAACATAAACTACTCTACCCTATTATTTTCACAAAGTATTGCTTAATAGATAATTAAGCAAGGGATAGCTGCTGGCCCAGGTTGCCGGGCATAAAAACGGGGTGGGCCGACCTTTGCAGTTCCAACACCTCAAAGTTCTTCCCACCCCGTGAAGCAACGCCTCATCGCCAAAATTACGACCGTTTTACAGCACGTGCCCCTGGTGGGCCACCTCTCGCGGCAAAAGTTCATCGCGCAGTTTGTTATCGGGCTGATAAAGAGCCGCAACGTGCCGTTTTGCGAAGTAGCCTAGCACCTGAACGACGCGGCCAAACCGGCCTCGAATGAGACCCGGATTCAAAACTTTTTCCGCCTCATGACCCTGGACTATCTCGTGCTGGCACAGCTCTTTATCCGCCTGTTACCAGCCACCGGCAAGCTGCGCCTGTGCATCGACCGCACCGAATGGAATTTCGGCCGGTGTCAGGTCAATATTCTGCTCGTCACCGTGGGCCAGGGCGCGTTTCACGTACCGTTGTACGGGGAACTGCTCGACAACCGCAGCGGCAACTCCAACGCCGCCCAGCGCATCGCCCTGCTCGAGGGCTGCCTGGCCTTGCTCGGCCGCGCGCGTATCGGCCTGGTCGTGGGCGACCGCGAGTTTGTGGGCCATGTATGGCTCAAGTGGCTCAAGGACAACGGCCTGAACTTCGTCATGCGCCTGCCCAAATACCATTTGCTCACGGACGCGCACGGCCACCGCCACGCCATTGCCGACCTGGGGCTGGTAGCGGGCGAGCACCGGCGCTTTGCCCAGCGCCAGGTGGATGGGGTGTGGGGGCAGGTGTGGGTCAAGGCCCTGGCCGGTGGCGAGTTTCTCTTCCTCTTCGGCACCTCGGGTTTGCAGCAGATAAGCCAGCGCTACGCCAAGCCCTGGACGATAGAGCAGTGCTTTCAGAATCTGAAAGGCCGGGGTTTTAACCTGGAAAACAGTCACTTGGCCTGCCACCACAAGCTGCGTAAACTCCTGGCCTTGGTCAGTCTGGCCTACGCCTTTTGTCTGGCCGTGGGGTACGCCGCAGACCGACGCCAGCCCATCGCCCGCAAAAAAGCACGGGTACCGGGCCACAAGCCTAAGCCGCCACGGCTTGAACATCGTGCGCCAACTCATCCGCCCGACGACGGACGCTCAAACAACAGCCAATCAGTTAGTTGAACGGTTATTGGACTGGATTATCAGACAAGTATCTCATTATCAAATACCTGTGAAAATCATAGGGTAGAGTAAACATAAACAGAACGTCATGCTCATCTGGCGTCCGCGCAGCCGAAGCATCTCGCGTGCAATGGTAAATCTTTCGTCTAACGATTGGGTTACTACCACAAGCGAGATGCTTCGGCTGCGCGGACGCCAGATGAGTATGACGTTCTGGTTTAACCCATTGGAAGCTCAGCCGCTCACAGTGCCGCGTTGAAAAAATCGACCAGCGGCCGGGCCGCCGCAATGCCGGCCACCACCTCATCCACAAAGCCAGGGGCCAGCACCTCCGCATCGGAGTAATAGCGGCCCACCCCAAACGTTTTCAGCCGTAGCCACGCCAAGTCCGGGTCGGTGGCGGCATAGCCGCGCGGCGGCCGGGTCAGCTGCGGCCCGGTAGTGTCGAGGCCATCGGGGAAGTAGCGCAGCAGCGTCGGAGCCTGCCGCAGCCGGTGAAACCCGTCGCCGCTGTAGTGAATTTCCTGCCGGATGGCCGCCAGCAGCTCCGGGGTTGGCCACCAGGTGCCCGCCCCCAGCCAGCTGCGCCCTTCCGGCTGAATGGCCACGAAATAGCCCTCCCGGGGCGCGTGGCGGCCATCGCGCTTCAGGCCGGCCCCCATGCGGCGCTTGTAGGGCTCCGGGTCGCGGTGGGCCCGGTCATTCTTGTGCAGCCGAAACATCACGTCGCCCGGCGTGAGGTTGGCCAAATCGGGGTCGGTGGCGGCGGCGCGGGCCAGCACCTGCTTCACCAGCTCGATGCAGGCGGTACGGGCGCGTTGGTAGTCGGGCCGATGCTTTGCCATCCAGGCCGTGGTATTGTTGGCCGCCAGCCGGGCCAGGAAGTTCAGCAGGTATTCCAGTTCCATAAAAAAAGCCGGGTATCAGGCCTGGCCTCTCCCAACGCACCCGCCGCCGCCGGAGTTGCAAAACAGCCGCCAGCGGCCGCTAACGGCCTTATTTCCGGCTGAGCACCGTCACGGCATCGCCCACGCGCAGGCGGCCCCGGCCCGGCCCGGTCACGTTCTGGCCAAACAGCGTACTATTTTCTGCCTGCCGGTAAGTGGCCAGCGTGCGCAGCGGGTCGCCCACGGGGCTTTTGCGGGCCGTAGCCTGGTCGATGGTGGTGAGCACGCAGCGCCCGCAGCCCCGCACGGCCCGAAACGGCACCTCGCCAATCTGAAACTGCTCCCACGCATCATCCTCATACGCCGCGCCGCCCCCAAACACGAGGTTGGGCCGGAAGCGGTTCATCGGCACCGGCTCGGCCAGGCGGGTATTCAGGTCGGCCAGCGCGGCCTCGCCGGCCAGCAGGAAGGGGTAGCCGTCGGCGAAGCTTACCAGCTGGCCTTCGGGGTTGAATTCCGGCTCCACGTCGCGCCGCACCATGTCCGACATATACACCAGCCGGCAGGGGCGGCCCAGCGCCTCGGCCAGCCATTCATCGGCCTCGGGCGTGCCGCGCCAGGCCCACAGAATATCGTCCCACACGGTCACGAACAGGGTGCGGTCGGGCGTGGCCGCAAAGGGAATGAAGAGCGGCAGCAAATCGGGCCGTTGGCGGTGTGAAATCAGAAAGCCATTATAAGCCGGGGCCACGGCCAGCAGGGCCAACTCGGGCTGCTGGCGCTGCGTCATGAAGCGGTTGCGCTCGTCCACCAGCAGCCAGCGGCGGTCGTGGCGCAGGCCGCGGGGTGTCACCTCGGCTTCGGCCACGGCATACCCGCCGAGGGACTTTACAGGGTACAGAAAAAGGCCGGTGAGGGAAAGGGGAGCTGACATAGCCACAAAAGTACCGGCCGCGCCGTAACTGCGCCGCTCCGCTATTCCGAGCGGCCTACTCTACCACCAGCAAATCGGCGGCCCGCACAAAAGCCACGCGCTGCTGCCACTGCACCCGGTACCAGATGTCCTGGCGGCCCAGCACGGGCAGGCGGTCGCCCATGGCGGCGGTGCTCAGCCAGGCGGCGGCGGCGCCCGGCCCGTCCATCAGGGCTGCTCCCGGGCGGGCCACCAGCCCCGTCGGCGTTGGCCGCAGGAAATGCAGGTAGGCCCCCAGCAGGGCAACGTAGGCAGTGTAGCCCAGCCACGCGCCGCGCGGGCTCCGGCGCCACAGCAGTACCACGGCGGCTACCACCGCGCCCGCCAGCAAGCCCTGCAAGCCCGGGTAGAAGTAGCGCTGCGCCTGCACCCGCAGCTCCTGCTGCCAGGTGGCAGGGTAGCCCACCAGCCGGTGCTGGGTGGCCAGGGCCACCAGTTGCCGCCACGTTCGTACCCGGGGCTGCCGCGCCTGCGCCATGCTCAGGTAGAGCAGCGCCGCCGGATAATGCCCCAACTGCTGCTGGGCGAAGGCCATTTTCAGCAAAAGCTCGGGCGAAACCCGCCGCTGCTGCCACACTTGCTGTCGATAATCAGGAAAAGAAGCCTCGTATTGCCCCGCCGTGAAAAGCGAATCGGCCCGTTGCAGGCCGGTGGGCGACATGGAAAGGGGAGCTGCTGAAATTTTTTTTGCCGGCGGATTTGCACTCAAGGCACAGATAGGCAGGAAGATTAGGAAGAATAAAAGGATTCGCACAGCAATGAGGGTGACTTTTTTTAAAGTCAGGGTTGTGTAGTTCCGAGGGCTATAGTACTTTTGTACCACCAAAGAAGGAAACGCCCTTCCAAGGTAAAGGTACCGATTCTGTAGCTCAGCTGGTAGAGCAGTACACTTTTAATGTACGGGTCCTGGGTTCGAATCCCAGCGGGATCACAGCAAAAAGCCCCATTCTGGAAACAGGATGGGGCTTTTTCATTGGCACGGTTCCGGCCACGGCTGGTTTGGCTCACATCCGGCCGGTGGGCCGACCGATACGCAAAAAGGTTCTCAGCTGGCAGCGTTGAGCTACTAGTTGAGAACCTTGGACTTGTATTAATAGCAGATTACCAGGCAATGAATAGTGCCGGCTTTACCGGTAATTACTGCTTGCGGAATGTCCGGCAGCTACTTCAGCAGTTCATGCAGCACGGTTTGCATGGAAATGGTGCGGTTGCCGGCCTCTTGGATGATGAGGGAGTTGGGCGAGTCCAGCACGGCGTCGGTCACGACTACGTTGCGGCGCACGGGCAGGCAGTGCATGAACTTGCCGTTGTCGGTGAGGGCCATGTGGGCTTCGCTCACCATCCAGGCGGGGTCGGAGCTGAGGATTTGGCCGTAGTCGCGGTAGCTGCTCCAGTTCTTGGCGTAGATGTAGTCGGCGCCCTCGAAGGCTTTCTGCTGGTCGTATTCGATGCGGGCGCCTTTGGTGAACTTGGGGTCCAACTCGTAGCCTTTGGGGTGGGTGATGACGAAATCGACCCAGTCGATTTCTGAGAACCAGTCGCAGAACGAGTTGGGCACGCACTGGGGCAGGGCGCGCACGTGCGGGGCCCAGGTGAGCACCACTTTCACGCGCTCCTTCTGCTTGGTTTCGGCCACCGTGATGAGGTCGGCGAACGACTGTAGCGGGTGCAGGGTAGCGCTTTCCAGGCTGATGACGGGCACGGTGGCGTACTGCAGAATCTTGTTGAAGACGACTTCGCCGTAGTCCTCGGCCTTGTCCTTGAGGGTGGGGAAGGTGCGCACGCCCAGCACGTCGCAGTACTGGCTCATCACCGCGATGGCGTCCTTGATGTGCTCCTGGGTGCCGCCGTTCATCACCGCGCCGTCGGCCATTTCCAAGGTCCATGAGTCGGCTCCGGCGTTGAGCACCCAGGCTTGCGCGCCCAGGTTGTAAGCCGCCTTCACCGAGCTGAGCCGGGTGCGCAGGCTGGGGTTGAAGAATATGAGCCCGACGGTTTTGTTGCGCCCGATGTGCTGGTAGCCGTAGGGGTTAGCCTTGATTTCCAAGGCTTGCTGCAACAGGGCTTTGTAGTCGCCCGCATCGGCGAAGGAGGTGAAGTTTTTCATGGGTCAATTGTAGTAAGAAACCACTGGCGCGAGTTTAGCGCAGCGTAACTCGTGCCGGCCATTCGGGCGAGGCTGTGCCTCGTAACAGAACGACATCGTTGAACGAAGCAGACGGCACGGTTCCGGCTTGCCGCTGGCGCGGCAGTGGAGGCCCAGCCTCCACCTCATGGCTGGTCACGAGTTACGCTGCGCTAAACTCGCGCTAGTTCGGGAGAGTGTAGCGTGGACTCTGAGAGTCCTCGAGTTGCTGATATTAAGATTTACTTCTTGGCAAAGAGCTTTCTTAATTTTTCAAACAGACTGATTCCATTCGACTCTTTAGTGTCTGCTCTATTTTGCCACTACTCCATTCCCAGAATTCATCGTGCCCTAGAAATAGATTCATATCCTTCAAATCGTCTTCGATGGGCTCAACAATATGCCAGCCGATGTCATCCAGCCATTCTTGAACTGTCCTCGCCTCACCATATATATCACCGTATTGACGCCACCACTCATATACAGGTCCTTCGCTAACTTTCCTGAGCGTTGTTTCAGGGAGGTAACAAAATTCTAGATAAGTCATAACCTGGTTGTCAGGCCAAACTCTGCCTTCACTGCTAATGCCTAAATCACTGCACCATTGCGCGAAGCTTCTTGGTTCTGGGTCAAGATAAGGTTGTATCAAAGTCGGCTTGAGATGATTTTTAACGAAGCGGTAGAGATGCTTCGACTTCGCTCAGCCTGACGTTCTATTAGGGCGTGCGTTCTCCGTCGTTCTGATGATTACATCGCCTTATACTCGTTCCAGCTCTTAATCTTCAAATCCTTCATCTCCAGCTTGCAGAAGGCTTGGATAAAGGCCTTTGCCAGCCGCGCATTCGTCAGCAGGCCAACGCCGGAATCCACTGCCGTGCGGCGGATTTTGTAGTCGTTGTCCAGCTCACCTTTCGAGAGGTTTTTGGGGATATTAATCACCAGGTCAATTTTCTTCTCCTTCAGGTAGGTCAGCACGTTGGGCTCCTGGGCATCGTCGGGCCAGTAGAGGAGGCTGCTTGGGATGCCGTTTTCAGCGAAGAAGCGGTGGGTGCCCTGGGTGGCGTATACAGTGTAGCCCTTTTTGATGAGCAGTTCGGTGGGTGCGAGCAGGGCCACTTTGGAGATGATAGGGCCGCCGGAAATCAGCACCGTTTTCTGCGGGATTTTGTAACCCACGCTCAGCATCGATTTTAGCAGGGCTTCCTCGGCGGTGTCGCCCAGGCAGCCCACTTCGCCGGTGCTCACCATGTCCACGCGCAGCACCGGGTCGGCGCCGGGCAGGCGGGTGAAGGAAAACTGCGGGGCCTTCACGCCCACGAAGGGCAGGTCATATACCCGCTCGCTTTCGTCGCGCTCTACCTTTTTGCCCAGCAGCACTTGGGTGGCCTTTTTGATGAGGTTGTTGCCCGATACTTTCGACACGAATGGGTAGCTGCGCGAGGCGCGGATGTTGCACTCAATCACGCGGATTTCGCCGTTTTTTTCCAAGAACTGGATGTTGAACGGGCCGCTGATTTCGTAGCGCTTCGCAATTTTTTCGGCGATGATTTTCAGCTTGCGCACCGTGCCCACGTACACGCGCTGCGGCGGGTAGTACATCGTCGCGTCGCCGGAGTGCACGCCGGCAAACTCGACGTGCTCGGAAATGGCGTAGCTCACGATGTCGCCGTGGTCGGCCACCGCGTCCAGCTCAATTTCCTTGGCTTCCTGGATGAATTCCGACACCACCACCGGGTATTCGGCGCTTACTTCCTTGGCGGCTTTTAGGAATTCTTCCAGCTCGAAGTTGTTGGATACCACGTTCATGGCCGCGCCCGACAGCACGTAGCTCGGCCGGATGAGCACCGGGAAACCAACTTCCTGCACGAATTCCTGCATGGCGGCCAGCGAGGTCAGCTCCTTCCAGCGCGGCTGGGCAATGCCCAGCTCGTCCATGATGCTGCTGAATTTGTGGCGGTTCTCGGCCTCGTCGATGCGGGCGGCCGAGGTACCCAGGATGGGCGCGTGGGCTTCTTCGAGGCGGGTGGCGAGGTTGTTGGGAATCTGGCCGCCGGTGCTCAGAATCACGCCGCCGGGCTGCTCGAAATCGAGGATGTCCATCACCCGCTCGAAGCTCAGCTCCTCGAAATACAGCCGGTCCGACACGTCGTAATCGGTCGAAACGGTTTCGGGGTTGTAGTTGATAATGATGGTTTTGTAGCCTTCCTCGGCCGCCGTCTGCACGGCCTGCACGCCGCACCAGTCAAACTCTACCGACGAGCCGATGCGGTACACGCCCGAGCCCAGTACTAAGATGGACTTGGCGGTTTCGCGCGTCAAATCGTTTTCGGTGCCGTGGTAGGTGGTGTAGAGGTAGTTAGTTTTGGCCGGGAATTCGGCCGCCAGCGTGTCAATCTGCTTCACCACGGGCAGCACGCCCAGGGCCTTGCGGCGGGCGCGCACGAGCAGCTCGTCGGCCTTCACGTCGCCCTCGCCCAGCAGCTGCACGGCAATTTGCTGGTCGGAGAAACCGGCCTTTTTCACGTCGCGCAGTAGCTTGGTTTCCAGGCCGTCGAGGCCGGTAGCGCGGCCAGCGGCCAGCTGCTGGCCCAGCCCGAAAATGGTGTACAGGCGCTGCAAAAACCAGTGGTCAATCTTGGTCAGCTGGTGCACCTGCTCCAGGGTGTAGCCGGCCTCGAAGGCGGTGTTGATGGCGAAGATGCGCTCCTCGTTGGGTTCGCTCAGCAGCTGGTCGATGGCGGCGTGGTCGAGCGCGTCCTCGGGCCGGTTGGCCACGAAGCCGCGCTTGCCGGTATCCAGCATCCGCAGGCCTTTCTGGATGGCTTCCTCGAACGATTTGCCGATGGCCATCACCTCGCCCACGCTCTTCATGGCCGAGCCAATCTGGCGGTTCACGCCCGCGAACTTGCCCAGGTCCCAGCGCGGCAGCTTCACCACCACGTAGTCGAGGGCGGGCTCGAAAAAGGCCGAGGTGGTCTGGGTCACGCTGTTTTTCAGCTCGGCCAGCGAGTAGCCCAGGCTCAGCTTGGCGGCCACGAAGGCCAGCGGGTAGCCCGTGGCTTTGGAGGCCAGCGCCGAGGAACGTGACAGGCGCGCGTTCACCTCAATCACGCGGTAATCCTCCGACACGGGGTCGAGGGCGTACTGAATATTACACTCGCCCACGATGCCCAGGTGGCGGATGGTCTGGATGCCGATGGTGCGCAGCTTGTGGTACTCGCGGTTGCTGAGCGTCTGGGAAGGGGCCACCACAATGCTCTCGCCAGTATGGATGCCGATGGGGTCGAAGTTCTCCATGTTGCAGACCGTGATGCAGTTATCAAAGGCATCGCGCACCACTTCGTACTCCACTTCCTTCCAGCCCTTCAGCGATTCCTCCACCAGAATCTGGTCGGAGGTGGTGAAGGCCTGCTGGGCTAGGGCCCGCAGCTCGTCCAGGTTATTGGCGAAGCCGCTGCCCAGGCCGCCCAGGGCAAACGCGGCCCGCACGATGATGGGGAAGCCGATTTTCTCGGCCGCGGCCAGCGCGCCGTCCAGGGTGGTGCAGGCCACGCTGCGGGCCGAGAGCACACCAATTTGGTCGAGCTTGACCTTGAAAATCTCCCGGTCCTCGGTGTCGATGATGCTCTGCACGGGCGTGCCCAGCACCTGCACGTTGTACTGCTCGAACACGCCGGCGCGGTACAGGGCCACGGCGCAGTTCAGCGCCGTTTGGCCACCAAAGGCCACCAGAATGCCATCGGGCTGCTCCTTTTTGATGACCTCCTCCACGAAGTAGGGCGTCACGGGCAGGAAGTACACGTCGTCGGCAATGTTGTCCGACGTCTGCACGGTGGCAATGTTGGGGTTGATGAGGATGGTGCGGATGCCTTCCTCCTTCAGCGCCTTGAGGGCCTGCGAGCCGGAATAATCGAACTCCCCGGCCTCGCCGATTTTGAGGGCGCCGGAACCAAGGACGAGTACTTTGTTGGGTTTGTTCATTTCGTGCGACGTTCGCCTCACCCCCTGGCTCCCTCTCCGAAAAGGAGAGGGGAGACTAGTTGCTAGCACTAGTTAAGGGAGGGGAAGGAAAAGACTAAAAAATTAGAGTTAGAAATCAGTCCCCCCTCTCCTTTTCGGAGAGGGGGCCAGGGGGTGAGGCGAATGCGAGAACAGCTATTGCTTTCCAGTCTTATGCGCCACCACCGCTTTCAAGAAGTCATCGAACAGGAACTCCGTATCCTGCGGCCCACCAGCGGCCTCAGGGTGAAACTGCGTCGAGAAAAACGGCTTGGTTTTGTGCTTGATGCCTTCGCAGGTGCCGTCGTTCAGGTTCTCGAAAAGCATGTCCCATTCAGCGGGCAACGTTTCAGTATCGACCGCGAAGCCGTGGTTTTGGCTGGTGATGTAGCAGCGCTGGGTGCCGGTGAGCTTCACGGGCTGGTTGTGGCTGCGGTGGCCGTATTTGAGCTTGAACGTGTCGCCGCCCGCCGCCAGGCCCATGAGCTGACTGCCCAGGCAGATGCCGAAAATGGGCTTGTCCTGTTGCAGGGCTTTCTGGAGGTGCGCGATGGTGGCTTCGCACATTTTGGGGTCGCCGGGGCCGTTGCTTAGGAACAGGCCGTCGTAATCCAAGGTCGTGAAATCGTAGTCCCAGGGCACCCGAATCAGCTCCACGTCGCGCTCCAGGAAGCAGCGGATGATGTTGGTTTTGGTGCCGCAGTCCACGAGCACGATTTTGTGCTGGCCGTGGCCGTAGTGCTGCACACCGGCCGGGCTCACCTGGGCCACCAGGTTGTCGAGGTTGGGGTCGTGAAAGGGCACGTCGGTTTCGGCCACGATTTTGCCCAGCATGGCGCCTTTCTCGCGCAGCTTCTTGGTGAGCATGCGGGTATCGACGCCGAAAATGCCGGGGATGTTGTACTCCTTGAGCCAGTCGCCGAGGCTTTTGGCGGCATTCCAGTGGCTGTGCTCCTCGGAGTAGTAGCTCACTACGAGCCCGGCAATGTGAATTTTGTCGGACTCGAAAATCTTCGAAATCGACTCGTACAGTTCCTCGCCGGGCACGCCGTAGTTGCCCACCATGGGGGTGGTGAGCACCAGAATCTGGCCGGCGAAGGACGGGTCGGTGAGGTTTTCGGGGTAGCCGGTCATGGCCGTGCTGAACACCACTTCGCCCGCGGCGGAGGTGAACGCACCGAAGGATTCGCCCTGGATTTCGGTGCCGTCTTCGAGGATGAGTTTTACCGATTTAGCGTTTTCCACTTTATTATGAGAATAAGGGGTTTACTCTGTTATTGATTTTCTGCAGTACTCAGGCATGCAGCTTACTTTCTCGTTGAGTTGGGAGGGAGTGGCAGGTGGGCTCACCATCCCCATCAACAATAATCGAATCCTGGCTCGTCAGGGTGCCTGCCACGATTCCGGAAAGCTTACTGCCAGACGTCTGGCGGGTGTGCGGCGTAGCCTTAACCCGCTTTTGTAGTAGCCACGATACATTTTCGGCTGGAACAGGACCGTAAATCAGGGGTCTGTTCCAGCCGAAGCAGGTTGTAAGCCAAACGGGAGCGAAAGCGTGTAAATCAATCTGCTCCGCGCAATGCCGTTTCCGGATGTCAGGCATCGGGAAGTCGGGCGGGCACAACTGCTGAAAGGAATAGTTAGTGGCCGCTCTTTCATGGAAAGAACCAGCCGGCTGCTGCGCAAAAGTGGCCAATGGCAGCGTGCAGCTAATTAGAAGGGGAGCTTGGCTCGTAAACTTCATCGTGCTACTCATTGGGGCTGCAAGTTAGGCCACAAGCGGCTTAACTCCTTGCCTCTGCCGGAATAAGTGTGTACAGCGCCTGCAAAAACCGGTCAATTTCGGCCTTCGTGATATTCAGCGGCGGCAGCAGCCGGAGCACCGTGGGGTCGGAGGCGTTGCCCACGAAAATGTGGTGTTCGGTGAGCAGCTGGTCGCGGATTTCCTTGATGGGGAAGTCGTATTTGATGCCCACCATCAGGCCCCGCCCGCGGATTTCTTCGGCGCCGGCGTGGGCCAGCAGCTCGGTGCGGAGGTAGTCGCCCAGCTCGGTGGCGTGGGCCAGCAGGTGTTCATTTTCGATGACTTCGAGCACGGCCAGGGCGGCGGCGCAGGCCAGGTGGTTGCCGCCGAAGGTGGTGCCCAGCAGGCCGTATGAGGCTTTCAGCGACGGCGCAATCAGGATGCCGCCGATGGGAAAGCCGTTGCCCATGCCCTTGGCCACGGAAATGATATCGGGCTGGATGCCGGCGTGCTGGTGCGCGAAAAAGGTACCGCTGCGGCCGTAGCCGCTCTGTACCTCGTCGGCGATGAGCAGCACGTTGTGCGCGCCGCACAGCAGCGACAGCCCCTGCAGAAAATCATCGGAAGGCATGATGATGCCGCCCACACCCTGAATCGGCTCGATAATGACGGCGCAAACGTCGCCGCCGCGCAGGATTTCGGCCACCGCCTTCAGGTCGTAATCGACGAAGCTGATGGCGTGGCCGGCATTGAAGGGGGCCACGATTTTCGGGTTGTCGGTGGCGGCCACCGCGCCGCTCGTGCGGCCGTGAAACGAGCCTTTGAACGCCACCACGCGGGTTTTGCCGGTGTGGAAGGAGGCCAGCTTCAGCGCATTCTCGTTGGCCTCGGCCCCCGAGTTGCACAGAAACAGCGCGTAATCGTCGTAGCCCGACACCTGGCCCAGCTTGTGCGCCAGCTGCGTCTGAATCGGAATCTGCACCGAGTTGGAGTAGAAGCCGATGTTCTGCAGCTGCTCGGTGAGGCGCTGCACGTAGTGCGGGTGGCTGTGGCCGATGGAAATAACGGCGTGGCCGCCGTAGAAATCCAGGTATTCCTGGCCCTGGTCGTCCCACAGCTTCGCGCCGAGCGCCTTTACGGGCGTGATGTTGACGAGGGGATAAACGTTGAAAAGCTCCATGTTATGGCGGTTGTCTCGAAGACTTAATTTTTGAAGGAACTAGTCTAATGATATTTCTAAGTCAGGCGGAATATTATCTGGATTCAAACTCGCATATAGAATCTTGTCAATTCCAATGAATGACATTGCATCATAGCTTCTGAATAGAATCGTTTGATTTTCTGATTCTATATCCATGTGAATCCCTTTTTCAGCTACTTCCTCTTCTTCAGCTTTTTGAGTTATAGCATCTCTGTTCTCATCCGTAATCATTATCTGCCAGTCACCAGCATTGTCAATTAGGAGTGCGCCAAAAGTGGTTTTGATGCCAGCCCAGGAGTCACTTGAAATATGCCAGATGGACCCAGATGGGACATGGCGAATTACTTCGGAGAGAAGACGGATTTCGCTAGACATGATTTGCAGCGTGACGGTCTACTTTAAAAAAATGAAGCCTTACTCATCAGCCCCGTCGTTTCCGGCAGGCCAAACAGCAGATTCATATTCTGCACCGCCTGGCCCGACGCGCCTTTCACCAAGTTATCAATCACCGAGGTAATCAAGAGCTGCTTGCCTTGTTTCTGCACGTGCAGCAGGCATTTGTTGGTGTTCACCACTTGCTTGAGGTGAATTTCCTTGTCCGACACCGTAGTGAACGGCGCGTCGGCATAAAACTGCTGGTACAGCGCCCGCGCCTCGTCCTGCGTCAGCTCCGAGGGCGTGTAGACGCTGGCGAAGATGCCCCGCGCGAAATTGCCGCGGTAGGGGATGAAGTGAATCTCGGCTTCCGACTGCGGCTGCAGCTGCGCCAGGCTCTCACCGATTTCGCCGAGGTGCTGGTGCGTGAAGGGCTTGTAGATGGACACGTTGTTCGAGCGCCACGAGAAATGTACCGTTTCCGCCAAGCTCTGGCCCGCGCCGGTCGAGCCGGTGATGGCCGACACGTGGATGTCGTGGGTGAGCTTGCCGGCTTTCGCCAGCGGCAGCAGCGCCAGCTGAATGGCCGTGGCGAAGCACCCCGGGTTGGCAATGCTCTGGGCCTGCTGGATACGGTTTTTGTTCAGCTCCGGCAGGCCGTATACGAACTCGCGACCTTCAAATTCAGCATCGGCCGTCAGGCGGAAATCGTTGCTCAGGTCGATGACGTGGGTGGTTGCGGGCAGGGCGTTTTTAAGCAGCCAGGCTTTGGAGTTGCCGTGGCCCAGGCACAGAAACACCACGTCCTCATCGCCGGCCAGCTCGGAGGCGAACACCAAATCGGTTTCGCCCACCAAATCGTCGTGCACCTGGTGCACCGGGTTGCCGGCGTTCGACGAGCTCACGATGCCGCCTAGCTCCACGAACTCGTGGTGCAGCAGAATGCGGATAAGCTCGCCGGCGGTGTAGCCGGCCCCGCCCACGATGCCGGCGATGATTTTGGTGTTTTGCATGGCGTAGCGCGGACTTTTAGTCCGCGGGTATGTGGAATCGGCGAACCCGGTTGAGAGTAGGGATGGACAGTATGCTAGCGGTCAGACCCGCGGACTAAAAGTCCGCGCTACTCGTTTAAACTAGCGCTAATCTTCAGTTGATTACCGAAAATCTTGATGAAACCACGCGCATCCCGCGCATCCCAGGCATTATTCTCTTCCCCATACGTGGCCACTTTCGACTGCATCATATCATACTTAGACTCGATGCCGAGCAGCTCGAACCGGTAGGGGTGGAGCTGTACGAACACCTTACCCGATACGCGGTTCTGCGACGATTGCAGGAACGCCTCCATGTCGCGCATCACCGGGTCGAGGTACTGGGCCTCGTGCAACAGCGTGCCGTACCAGTTGGCGATGTAGTCCTTGTGCAGCAGCTGCCAGCGGGTGCTGGTGTGCTTCTCCAGCAGGTGGTGCGCCTTGATGAGCATGAGCGGCGCGGGCGCCTCAAAGCCCACGCGGCCCTTGATACCCAGGATGGTATCGCCCACATGCGTGTCGCGGCCAATGGCGAAAGCCGAACCCAGTTCGTTCAGCTTCTGAATCAGGGCTACTGGGTCCATCGTCTCACCATTCAGGGCCACGGGCTCACCTTTCTCGAAGGTGATTTCCACGCGCTCCGAATCGTGCCGCTGCAATTGCGACGGGTAGGCGCTTTCCGGCAAAGCTTCGTGCGAAGTCAGCGTTTCAACACCGCCCACGCTGGTGCCCCAGATGCCTTTATTAATGGAATATTTCACCTTCTCCCAGCTCATCTCGAAGCCCTGTTTTTGCAGGTACTCAATCTCGGCCTGGCGCGACAGTTTCAGGTCGCGGATGGGCGTGAGAATCTCCGTTTTGGGCGAAATAACCGAAAAAGCCACGTCGAAGCGCACCTGGTCGTTGCCAGCTCCGGTGCTGCCGTGCACGATGTAGTCGGCCTCGTTGGCGCGGGCATACTCGGCAATGGCCAGCGATTGGAACATGCGCTCGGCGCTCACGCTCAGCGGGTACGTGTCGTTTTTTAGCACGTTGCCGAACAGCAGGTAGCGCAGGCAGTCTTGGTAAAAGCGGGTGGTTACGTCAATCACCTCGTGCTTCACCGAACCCAGCTCGTAGGCGCGCTTCTCGATGGCGGACAGCTCCTCGGCCGTGAAGCCACCGGAGTTGACGATGACGGTGTGCACTTCCAAATCAAGGTCGCGCGACAAATACACGGCGCAAAACGAGGTGTCGAGGCCGCCGCTGTAGGCAAGTATGGCTTTTTTCTTCATTTTTCGAGTGTGCGGTAAGCTTTAGCTTGCCATTGGATAGTTAAGATGTTAGCAGGGACACGGCCCTGCGGTGCCGGCGAAAGCTTACCGCACAAGCTAGGAAGCCGATTCTGTTTTCTGGTCCAGGGCCGCAAAATCGGGTGCCTGCAACTGCACCAGCTGCTTTTCGGGCGTGTCATACAGCATACCCGTGCAGAGGCACAGCTTGCGCTCATTCTCCATCAGGATGCTATAGTT
Organism: Hymenobacter siberiensis; assembly: GCF_018967845.1. Taxonomy (GTDB): domain Bacteria; phylum Bacteroidota; class Bacteroidia; order Cytophagales; family Hymenobacteraceae; genus Hymenobacter; species Hymenobacter siberiensis. The sequence goes on along the minus strand of NZ_JAHLZZ010000001.1, from coordinate 4,119,200 downwards.
TTTGCAGCTTTTGCAGCCTTTCCAGAAGTCTTCACTGGTGGTCAGCTCCGAGAAGGTAACGGGCTCGTAGCCGAGGTCGGTGTTGATTTTCATCACGGCCAGACTGGTCGTGATGCCGAAAATCTTGGCCTGCGGGTACTTGCTGCGCGACAGCTCGAACACGGCCTGCTTGATGGCCTTGCCTACGCCACCTTTGCGGATTTCGGCGTTCACAATCAGGCCGGAGTTAACGACAAAGGTCTTGTCATCAAAGGTTTCGATGTAGCAAAACCCCGCAAGCTCGCCATCGACGAAGGCGATGATGCCGTCGCCGCTGGCCATTTTCGTGGCCACATAGGCCGGCTCGCGCTTGGCGATGCCGGTGCCCCGCGTTTTGGCCGACTCGACGTACCACTGGCATAATTGTTCAGCGTACTGTGCGTCCGCTGCAGTTGCAACCCGAATTGTCATTGATTATTAGAAACTTAGGGATAGATGCGCGGCTGTCCGGAAAACCCGCATTGCTACACGGTGATTTCCTGCTAAAGCCCAAACCTGTCTGTAAGTTGAGCGGATACTAGCCCGGCTCAAAAGGGGCTGGCCAAGGGGCCAACATGCGGCTGCTGAAGCCGCTAGGGTCGTCGCACCAGCGCGCAAGTCGTTTGGCACACGCCGGCTGCACCCGGCCGAACGGCGGAGGCGAGCATGGAAGACGTGGAAACGAGGAGGGGCATGATGAAAGTCAAAGTGATTCGGCGCTTTAACGAAGCAGCGAACCAAGTGGTTCAATTCTGGCACAAATGTAAAAGCTCCTACTTTTGCCTGCAACCTTTCCGGTGGTTTTTTTAAAATAGCACTTGCCCGACGCTGGGTTTGCGCGTATGTGAAGTAGTGATGAAATCCAAATTAAAAATATTTAAAATAGGTGGCGGTATAATTGACAGCGAGGCTGATTTGTGGGAATTCGTGCGCTTGTTTTCCAAAATTAGGGGGCCGAAAATTCTGGTGCACGGCGGTGGTAAAGGCGCCAGCGAAATGATGAAAAATCTGGGCATCGCCCCGCGCATGATAAATGGCCGCCGCATTACCGACGCCGACACGCTGGATTTAGTAACCATGTTTTACGCCGGCAAGACCAACAAGCAAATTGTGGTGGCGCTGCAAAGCCATGGCGTCAACGCGTTGGGCCTCAGTGGTGCCGATGGCAACGTGATTCAGGCCGTGAAGCGCCCGGTGCGTGATATCGACTACGGTTTCGTAGGCGACCTGAGCGAGGCCAGTGTAAATACAGAGTTGGTGCATCAGTTTCTGACGCTCGGTTTGACGCCGGTTTTCTGCCCGATTAATCATGACGGCCACGGCCAGCTATTAAATACCAATGCCGATACCATTGCCGCTTCCGTCGCCAAAGCGTTAAGTAAGAAATATGCAGTAGCATTACATTTCTGCTTTGAAAAGCGCGGCGTGCTCACGGATATTAACGACGATGATTCCGTAATTATGAAAATTAATCTTGCGGATTACGCCGAATTAAAAGAAAGCGGCATTATCGCCGACGGCATGCTGCCCAAATTAGAAAATGCGTTTGACGCGCTGCAATTCGGCGTTGATAAAGTTGTTATCGAACACGCGCTGCACATCAATGAGGATTTGAAAACGACGCTATGGCTGAATTAATTGAGCAACTGAACAATGATGCCGTTGATTTATTAATCCGGCTCATAAAAACACCCTCTTTCTCCCGCGAAGAGGCTGGCACTGCCACGCTAATTCAGGAGTTTCTATTGGCGCACGGAGTAGCAGCGAAGCGGCAGCAGAATAACGTATGGGCCGTTTCGGCGCATTTTGACGCGAGCAAACCAACGGTATTACTCAACTCGCACCACGACACGGTGAAGCCCGGTGCGGGCTGGACGGCCGACCCATTTGGCGCAGCTCTGAACGGGAATAAATTAACCGGTTTGGGTAGTAATGATGCGGGCGCTTCGGCCGTGAGTTTGCTGGCGACATTCCTTTATTTTCAGAATAAATCGAATGCCTTTAATCTGATATGTGCCATCACCGCCGAGGAGGAGATTTCGGGTGCCAATGGCATCCGTAGCGTGCTGCTGGAATTAGGGAAAATTGACCTGGGAATTGTGGGTGAGCCCACAGGGATGAATCTGGCAATCGCCGAAAAGGGTCTGATTGTGCTGGACTGTACTACCAATGGTAAAACCGGCCACGCCGCCCGCGAGGAAGGTGAGAATGCCCTCTACAAAGCGTTGGATGATATTCAGTGGCTGCGGGGCTTTCCGTTTCCTGATGTGTCGCCGCTGCTGGGGCCGGTGAAAATGACGGTGACGCAAATTAGCGCCGGTACGCAGCACAATGTGGTGCCGGATAGGTGCCAGTTCGTAATCGACGTGCGAACGAATGAGTTGTACCAGAACCAGGAAATTGTTGATTTCCTGCGGGAGAAATTGCAGTCGGAAATTGTGCCGCGCTCCACGCATTTAAATTCCTCATGCATCAGTGAAAATCATCCGCTAATTCAGAAGGGGTTGGCGATGGGTAAGATGACTTATGGCTCGCCGACGCTGTCGGACCAGTCGATGATGCCGTTTGAAACGCTGAAAATGGGGCCCGGCGAAAGTGCCCGCTCGCACACGCCGGACGAGTTTATCTTGGTGAGCGAGATTCGAGCGGGAATTCGGGATTATATTGAATTGCTGGAGGGTTTCAGGTTTTAAAATAGGTTGAACAAAACCAAATCGTCATGCTGAGCTTGCCGAAGCATCTCTACTGCGCAAGTAATCCAATCAGCAGGGTTTACTCTGCGCGGTAGAGATGCTTCGACAAGCTCAGCATGACGTTCTACATGAATTTAGAGAATAGCGCACTATGAAAATTTGGGAAAAAGGGTTTTCGGTAAACGATACCATCGAAAAATTCACGGTGGGCCAGGACCGGGTGCTGGATATATACCTCGCGCCGTTCGATATGCTGGCCTCGAAAGCCCAGGCCAATATGCTGGCTAAAGTGGGCATGATTTCGGAAGCGGAACGGCAGGAGCTTATTATCGGGCTCGATGAGCTGCTGGCGCAGGTGGCCGCCGGCACGTTTCAGATTGAGGATGACTTTGAGGACGTGCATTCCAAGATTGAATCTTACCTAACCGAGAAATTCGGTGATGCGGGCAAGAAAATTCACACCGCCCGCTCGCGGAATGACCAGGTTTTGACGGCTATCCAGCTTTTCCTGAAGGATTATGCCGAGCAGATTTCGGCCAAAATAGTGGCCTTGGTGGAAGTGCTGCTGCAAAAGGCCGAAGCCCACAAAAACGACCTGCTGCCGGGTTACACGCACTTTCAGGCGGCAATGCCGAGCAGCTTCGGGCTGTGGTTTTCGGCTTATGCCGAGCATTTGCTGTTGGATTTGGCGCTGTTTGAGGCGGCCCACAAAGTGGCCGACCAGAACCCGCTGGGCTCGGGCGCGGGCTTTGGCAGCAGCTTCCCGATTGACCGCGAAATGACGACTCGGGAAATGGGTTTTGGCAGCGTGGCCGTGAGCAGCGTGGGCGCGCAGATGCTGCGCGGCAAAACCGAGAAAACACTGGCCTTTGCCATTGCGGGCGCGGCCGGCACACTGGGCAAGCTGGCGTATGATTTGGTGCTGTATAACAGCCAGGATTTGGGCTTTGTGAACCTGCCCAAGGAATTCACGACGGGTTCGAGCATCATGCCACACAAGAAAAACCCTGACGTGTTTGAGCTGGTGCGCGGCCATGCCAACCGCCTGCAGGCGCTGCCTAACGACATTATCCTGGCCACCAGTAACCTGCCCAGCGGCTACCACCGCGACTTCCAACTGCTGAAGGAGCTGCTGTTCGGGCCGATGATGCAGTTTGCCGACCTGCTGGATATGCTTTTGTTTGCGCTGCCCGAAATCAAGATTAAAGAGGGCGTGATTGAGCAGGCGAAATACGACCCGATATTTTCGGTCGAGAATATCAATCAATTAATTATCGCCGGTGTGCCGTTTCGCGATGCGTACCAGCAGGTGGGGCGCAGCGTGGAGGATGGCAGCTACGTGCCGCACCGCGAGTTTCAGACCACCCATCTGGGGAGCATTCATAATTTGGGACTAGCAGAAATCGCGGCCAAAGTGGCGCGGTGGAAGGAGGGGAGCGAGCTGTTCAAATAAGTAGTGAAAACTCGAACAGGAGTTCGTGGATGCCGCCATCTCCGCCGGAGCGAGCTGTTCAAATAAGTAGTGAAAACCTGCTGGCGACGAGCCGGCGGTATTATTGGTGAATTCCTGAGCAGCTCTGGTGCGGAAACGTGCCGGAGCTGCTTGCTTGGCCGTGTAGCCACAGATTCTGCACAGAATTAGCGCAGTAGCGCACTGTAGTTTTACAGATTATTCTGCAGTTACTTCTGGTATGTTTTCTCGATTTTCGTTTTGGTGGTTTAGTAGCTGTTGGCTGGCGGTGCTGGTTGCGGCGGGGGTGCCCACGGTCAGCTACGCCCAGGCCCTGCGCGTGCAGGTGCGCGACTCGCTACGCCACGAGCCCCTGATTGGGGCCAGCGTGGTGGTGCCGGGCACGGGCGTGGGGGCGGCCACCGATGCTACGGGGATGGCCGTGCTCACGCCCGCCCCAGCAGCCGGCAAACTCCTGCGCATCAGCGTATTGGGCTACCGGACGCGCTTCGTGGTGGCCCCGGCGGCAGGGGCGGGGCTGCTGCTGCTGCTGGCCCCGGGCGGCGTGGCGATTGAGCAGGAAGTGCTGGTAACGGCTACCCGCACCAACTCGCGCATCGAGGACCTGCCCACCCGCGTGGAGGTGCTGGGGGCCGAGGAGATGGAGGAGGAAAGCAGCATCAGGCCGGCCAGCATTGCCAGCTTGTTTGGCGATATCGCGGGCACCCAGATTCAGCCCACTTCGCCCACCACCGGCAACCTGGATTTGCGCCTGCAGGGCCTGCCGGGGCAGTACACTCAGATTTTGCGCGACGGTCTGCCGCTGTACGGCGGCTTCGCGGGCTCGTTTGGGCTGCTCACGGTACCGCCGCTCGATTTGCGGCAGGTGGAATTAATCAAGGGCTCGAATTCGACGCTGTATGGTGGCGGGGCCATTGCCGGGCTGGTGAACCTGGTGAGTAAAACGCCCACGCTGGGCACGCCGCAGTACGCCGCCAGCTTCAACCAGACCACGTTGCGCGAGACGGATTTGAACGGGTTCGCGGCTCGGCGTGGGCGGCGCTGGGGCTACTCGGTCTTTGCGGGGCTCGTCAATCAAAAGGAAAAAGACGTGGACGGCGACGGCTTCGTGGACGTGCCCCGGGTGCATAGCTTCAACCTGCACCCGCGCCTGTTTTTCTATCCCAACACCCATAGCCAGGTGGCGCTGGGCTACACCGGTATGCTGGAAAATCGCCGGGCCGGCGATATTGTGGTACTGCAAAAGGGCTACGACCCGGTGGGCGGCCACACATTCTACATCGATAATACCAGCCTGCGCAACACCGCCGACCTGCTGTATACCAACGACAGCCTGGCCGGCGGCCGTCTCACCGTCAAGGGCACCATCACGGATTTTATCCGCGACGTGAACACCAATTCCAATGCTTTCACCGCCTACCAGACCACCTACTACACCGAGGCCAGCTACCTGCACGCGGCCGGCCCGCGCCACACCCTGGTAGTGGGCCTGAACGCCAACGGCGAGCAGCTGGCCTCCTTCAACCGCAGCGCCACGCCGCTGCGCAGCCCCTACACCTACCACACGCTGGGCGCGTTTGTCCAGGATGACTGGCGCGTACTGCCGCGCCTGAGCCTGCAAGCCGGCCTGCGCCTCGACCACCATAACCAGTATGGGACCTTTGTACTGCCCCGGCTGGCCCTGCTCTACAAAGCCAGCCCGGCCGTGACGGCCCGCCTCAACGCCGGCCTGGGCTACCGCGCCCCGGTGCCCTACATCAACAGCCTCGACGAGCGAAATTATCACTTGGTAAAGGCGCTACAAGGCGTGAGCGCCGAAACTTCCTTTGGCCTGAACGGCGACGTGAACTACCAGCGCACCTTCGACGGCTTCGACGAGCCGCTGGTGCTGAGCGTGAATCAGTCATTTTTCTTCACGCGCCTCGGCAACCCGTTGGTGCTGAATGGGCTGGGTTTTACGGGGCCATTTCAGGCCAATTACCTTACCTGGCAGAATGCCGCGGCTCCGCTCTCCACGCGCGGCCTCGAAACCTACGTGCGCCTGCGGGCCGACGAGACCGAGCTCTACCTCGGCTACGTTTTCACCGATGCCCGCCGGCAGTACGATGCTCTGAACCCGCACCTGCCGCTGGCCGCCCGGCACAAGTTTGCGGCCGTAGGGTTGGTGGAGTTCACCGATGCGCTCAGTGCCGGCCTCGAAGCCTCCTATATTGGCCAGCAATACCTGTCCGATGGGCATACCACGCCCGGCTACCCGCTGTTTGCCGCGCTGCTGCGCTACCACGCGGGCAATTTTACGTTGGCTCTGAATGGCGAAAACCTGTTCGACTACCGCCAGACGCGCCAGGAAAAAGTAGTGCTCGCTCCGCTGGACAACCCGGTTTTCCGCGAGCTGTGGGCGCCTGTCGAAGGCCGCGTGTTCAACGTGTCGCTGACGTGGCGCTGGGCTAAACCCTAAAGGCCGCCCGCGCTCGAAAGCTCAGGCGGCCCATGGTCAACTAATTGCCCGGATTGTAGCTACTGCGTAATGCGCTGGCTGAACGAGCCCGCCGCCGATACCAGCCGCACAATGTAGATGCCCGTGGGCAGCGTGCGCAGGTTGAGCAGCCAGCGGCCGGGCTGGCCGGCTTGGGGCGTGCAGGTCATCTGCTGGCTGCGGCCCAGGGCATCGAATACGCGCACGGTAGCTGGGCCGGTAGCCAGCACTTCGGCGGGCAGGCTGGTGCTCACCACCCACTGGTGGGCCTGGCTGCCGGGGTACACGGCTAGCCCCTCGGCGTTGGCGCTGCCCGGGCGCACCACCTGCACCGGCGAGTAGGCCGTGGTGCCATCGAAATCGACCTGGCGAAGGCGGTAATAGCTGGCGCCGAAGAGCGGCTGCTCGTCGGTGTAGTCGTAGGTAGTACGGGCCTGCGTGCTGCCGGCGGCCGCCATCGTGTGCAGCGCGTTGAAGTTTTTGCCATCGGCCGAGCGCTCAATCACGAACTCCTTGCTGTTTTTCTCCGAGGCCGTAACCCAGTGCAGGGCCACACCCTGCCGCCCGGTTACGGTGGCCGTAAATATCACCAGCTCGACGGGGAGCGGGCCGGTGCACACCGCCAGGCTCTGGCATTCCAGCTCCGAATTGTTGGTGGCATCGATGGGGCCGGGGCAGCCAGTGGTCAGGCGCAGGGCGCACACGGTGACGAGGGAGGAGGCGCAGTTGGCAGCCAGCTTTTTGAAGGCTCCGTTATTGCCAAATACGCAGCCGCCAATGCGTAAGCTGCCCGTGCCACACAGCGTATTATTGGCCCCGCCCCGGGTCAGGTCGATGCTGCCGTTGATAACCACCCGGCTATTGTCAATGATGTCGGAGTTTACCAGTATCAAGTTGCAGTCGGTTCTGAGTAGGGTGGGGGTGGTCGCCGTGCCCTGCGCCATCACCATCACCCGGGCCTTGTCCACCGTCAGCTGGGCTACGCTCAGGGTACTGCCCGCGCTCACCAGGAGGTTGGTATCGGTGGGGCCGCCGCTGCCATCGCCCAGCGTCAGATTGGCCCCGCCAATCAGCGAACCGCCGTCCAGCAGGGAAATAGAGCCGTTTTTAGCCACGGCGTAGTCTCCATTCAGCACCACTCCAAAGCCGTTGATGACAATGGTGGCGTCGCTATTGGAAACGGGGGCCGTGCCGGTGCATTTTGAGCTGGACGCCTGCCAGGTAGTAGGGTCGTAGAAATCGCCGTCTTTCACAGCCGTGAACGTGCACTGGGCTTGGCTACTGAAAGCCCGTCCAAGCAGTAGCATAATGGTCAGTAATAAATAGACTTGTTGCGTAATGTTTGTGCTTAAAATCAGCCTATTACAGGCATGAAATCGCGCTAATTTTATTGGCAATGTGGCTTAGACATTCTCTTTGCAATTTTTGTCGGTTTTTATTGTTGACATAATTAATTGATTATCAAGGCTTTTTGCTTCGAAACAACTCTAACAGGTGATAATCTTTTTCATGGCGCTCAATTATAATTAAAATACGTAAATGAAGTAAAAATGGTACGCATTATAAAAAAAGATGCAATTTTTAAGCTCTCTTGAAAACAGCTTATTGATTTTAGTATTTACGGATGTATTAGATGCGGAAAAGCCCCCTGCAGTGCAAATGCAGGGGGCATCATTGTACTTTGTGATGTCTGAATAAGCGCTTGCTACTCAGCTTATTTTCATTAATCGGTGATGCTTATGCCCACACCAGCACCACGGTGCCGGCCAGAATCAGCCCGGCGCCGAGGGCACCTTTCAGGCTGATGGTTTCGCCCAAAAAGGCCACTGCCAGTAGCATGGCCAGCGCCACACTTAGCTTATCGACCGGGGCTACCTTCGTTACCGGCCCCAATTTCAAAGCCCGGAAATAGCACAGCCACGATGCCCCCGTAGCTACGCCCGACAGCACCAGAAACAGCCAGGTGCGCCCCGTGAGGGCCGGCAGCCCTGCCGTGGCCCCGCGCGCCATGGCAATGCCCCAGGCCAGCAGCAAAATCACCACCGTGCGGATGGCCGTCGCCAAATCCGAATCGACACCCTTGATGCCAATTTTGGCAAAAATGGCGGTGAGGGCCGCAAACAGGGCCGAAAGCAGGGCGTAGGGAATCCAGGAAGCCATAATCAGAGGGAAGGCTGGTTAAAGGAAAGGAGTGGAGCCTGAAAAGACATCGGTGACCAATGAAAGCTACGGGCTGGGCGATGATAGTGGCCCGTTAGGAGGTGGAAACCCCTGGTTTGGGAGAAAATAAGGCATCCGGGGAAAGGGGGCCTGCAACCGGAAATGGTGTGGCCAGCCTTCTACAGGCACAAATCACCATTCAGCTTCCCATGAAAACAACCCGATTACTGGCAGTATTGCTGCTGATTTTAGCCAGCCTGAACAGCTGCACAAAAGACTCAACGGATGTCGCCTCCATCATTGGCGCCTGGTATGGCCGCTCGCAGTTTGAGGGCCTGGCCCGGAGCGGTGCGGTAAGCTTCGTGATTGACGGCAAGGCCTACGTGGGCCTCGGCACCGATGGCACCGACAAGTACACCAATTTCTGGCAGTATGTGCCCGGCACCAATACCTGGAAGCAGCTGGCGCCGTTTCCGGGCGTGGGGCGCTATCAGGCCGTGGCCTTCGCCGCCAACGACAAAGGCTACGTGGGCACCGGCTACGACGGTAACTACAAGAAAGACTTCTGGCAGTACGACCCCAGCACCGACGTGTGGACCCAGAAGCCCAGCTTCGGTGGCAACAAGCGCTTGGGAGCGGTGGCGTTTGTGGCCAACAATGAGGGCTACATCTGCACGGGCCTCGACAACGGCACGTACCAGACCGATAACTGGAGCTACAACCCCACCACCGAAACTTGGACCGAGCACCGCAAGCTGGAGGGCACGACTACCAACGGCACCGGCTTTGACTTCAGCGCCGTGCCCCGGGCCTACGGCGTGGCCTTCACCATTGCCAATACCAGCTACGTCACGCTGGGCAGCAAAGACACCCAGTCACTCAGTTGCTGGGCCTACAGCCCCACGGATGACAGCTGGCACCAGAAAACCGAGTTCAGCGGGGCCTTCCGCACCCTGGCGGCAGCTTTTGGCCTGGGCGACTACGGCTACGTCGGGCTGCGCGTGGGCGGCAGCATCCGCTACGACGACCTCTGGAAACTGGAGCCCGCTACCGATGTGGACTAAGCGCCCCGCTATCCAGGCGGGCACTTCCTATGGGAAAGGGCTCGCCGCCGGCCGGCCGGCGGGGGCAGGCTGGTGGCGGCGGGGGCTGCAGCTGGCGCTGCTGGCTGTGGCCGCTGCCGCCACCGCCTGCGACCCGGTGGGCAATATCGCGCTCGATTTGCCCGCCACCAGCACCGGCAGCACGGCTTACTACGTCGACACCCTGACGGTGCGGGTGGCCACGGTGCTACACGACTGATAGCCAATTCTATCACCGATAACCTGCTGGTGGGGCACTACCACGACCCACGCCTTGGCACCATCACGGCCCGCAGCTTTGTGTGGGTGGGCCAGCGGGCGGCCTGCGCGCCCACTACCGACGAAGTATTTGATTCCCTTGTATTGGTGCTGAAGCCCGATGCGGCCGACGACGCGGCCCTGTTCCGCAGCCAGGTGAGTACCGCCGGGGCCGCCCTGAGCCTGTACACGCACCTGCCCCTCGACCCGCTTACGGCCATTGTGAAGGACTTTGCCCTGGCTGCGGGTGCCGAGCATTTCTACCAGGTAGCCACCGACGGCACGGGCACGCCCCTCACGCCGCTCACTACTTCGTTGCAGGCGCTCGACGTGTCGCGTGCCGCCCAGGAAAGCTACATCGATGGCGCGCTGGGCCTGTAGACCAAAATCGAGATTCTGTACCTGAATAACCTGCGCGCCTTTGGCTCCGGCATCACCATTGTGCAGGCGCATCTGGTGCTCGAAGCGCTACCGGGCTCCACCACGCGCTACCTGCCGCCGCCCGGCAGCCTGGTTTCGTACCTGGCCGGGCGCGGCAATCAGCAGGGGCTGGCCGTGGGGGCCGTCGCCGTTCCATACCTGAATAGCGTGTCGACGCTGACCGGTCTGGAAACGGGCTCCTACAACTTCGCCATCACTGCCTATTGCCAGGCGGTGGTCGACCGCACACTCAAAAACGATGGCGTGTTGCTGGCATCGGCCGCGCCTACCAGCCCGGAGCGGGTGGTGCTGGGCGGCCCCAGGCGCAGCGAGAACCGCCTGCGGCTGGAGCTGTATTTTCTCAGCCATTAATTTTCAGCAGCTCATTGCCCGGGAATTGCTAAAATAATTTTGGCGGCTATCAATCAGGTTGTTATTGGCGAGTAGTGAGCCGGTCTGATGGCTTTTCAGGGGTGGTCAGACCGGTTTTTGCGGGCCGGACCTGCCACCAAATGCGGGCTTATGCTGTTATTGACCTATGCCAACTTTGCCCGCCCCGCGCCCCGACCTGCTGCGCCTCGACTACGATACCTACCGCGCCCTACCCGCCATTGCCAATTCCGACCTCTCGCGCCTGCGCGATGCCCTCGACGGCCGCCCGCCCCGCCCCCAAACCAGTGCCAACGAAGGCGCCCTGAGCTTTGGCACCGCTTTCCATACCGCCCTGCTGGAACCCGCCGACTACGTGGCCGGCCAGCCCGGCCTGAACGATACGCTGGTGTGGTGGCTGGTGGAGGGCGTGAAGCTGAACACGCAGCTGGTCAGCCTGCTGGAGTACGGAACTCCCGAAGTGAGCGTGCTTTTCACCGAGCCCGAATCTGACACGCTCTGTAAGCTGCGGGCCGACCTCGTGGTGGCTCACCCCGACGAGCCGTTCACCATCATCGACTTCAAAACCACCAGCGCCCGCGACGCCGACCATTTCCTCTGGCAATGCTCGGCTTACGACTACGACCGGCAGGCCGCCTTCTACACCGATGCCCTGCGCGCCGAGCGGTTCCTGCTGGTGGGCGTGCAAAAAAACGAGCCCTTCGGCGTTTTCATCATCGAAGTGAGCGAGCAGATGCTGGCCGAAGGCCGCCAGAAATACCAGCGCCTGCTGCGCCTGCTAAAAGCCCCCGGCACCGCCCCCGCCTTCCGCGCCGAAGCCGTGCAGGCGGCGGTGGCCGCCCTGGGCCAGGCCGAGGAAAACCGGCCGGCGGAATAGCCACTGCATCCCGGTACAATTCAATCGACCGCATGGCATAAGGAGTTGATTATCAGTTTTTAGGTGTGCAATGCCGGCTTTCTAAGAAGCTGTTTGAGTTAGCAGAACTTCAGGGTTCTGCGAATGTTAACTATTGCAATCCAGGCATTTGCATGACGCAACGTCCGGTCGTATTCTTTGGGCAAGCGCCGGTTCATGTCGAGCCACGCGAACGTGCGCTCGACAATCCAGCGCCAGGCGTGGATGCAGAAATTGGTTTTCCGCACCAGTACGTGCACCGGTTTCTCGACCCGGATGCCGTAGCGCCGGGCCAGGTGCCGGCGGAAAACGCCGTGAAAGGAACTGTCCACGAAAACGACCTGGACGGCCCCCAGCAGTTCGTGCGTGGCGGCCACCTCGTCCCAAAAAGCAATGGCCGCGGCGCCGTCCATCGCATCGGCGGGCAGCACCCGACTGGCCAGCACATGGCCCAGCGTGTCGTTGAGCACCAGGCGTTTACGCCCCTTGACCAACTTGCCCGCGTCGACGCCCACGGTGGCTCCGGTGGCCGTGGCCGTATTTTTGACGCTTTGCGTGTCGAGTATCACGGCCGTGGGGCAGGCTTTTTTTGGGCGTGTTCCCGGCTGCTCACCGTCAAACAGGCGCTTACCCGCGCCCAGGTGCCGTCGGCTTCCCACTTGTCAAAGTACCAGTACGCCGTGCTCCAGGGCGGTAAATCGCCCGGTACGTCCCGCCAGACGCACCCGTTTTTGAGCACGTACAAAATGGCATTGACGATTTCCACCAGCGGCCATTTGCTGCGCCGCTTGACCACCAGCAGCGGCTACAGCCGCTGCCAGTCGCGGGCGCAAAGGCCTGAGCTATATAGCTTTCAGGTCAAAATAGCGGAGGTATCCATCTTGCAAAATTAACTCAGACAGCTTCTTAACCGTTTGCCTTTCTACAGACCTGCCGCCGCTCTGCGGCTACTTCGCAGTATGGGCTAATTGAGGAAAACCGCCTAGCCCGTCGAGCCCTTTTGCAGTAGCTCCTTTACCTTGGGTTCTTCCAAAAAGCCCTTTTCCTGATCAGGAGGGCGCTTTCTTGTATTAACTAAAAAAACTTACTAATTAGTAAGTAAGTAGTATATTTGTCCTGAAATGACCGCTGCCCCTACAATCCCCATCATTCCTGCTGACACCCGCATCCGCATCCTCGACCTGGCCGAAGGGCTGTTGTTGGAACGGGGCTTCAATGCCTTCAGCTACCAGCATCTGGCCAAAGAATTGGGGGTGAAGCCGGCCGCCATTCATTACCACTACCCGAGCAAGGACGACCTGGGCATGGCAATTGTGGCTCGGCAGCTGCGCCGCCTGCGCAAGTGGCGCGACCTGCCCCGCGTGGCCGACCTGCTGCCCGTCGCGCAATTCGAAGCCCTGCTGGCGGTGTATGACACGCACCTCGGCCACGAGCGCCGCGTGTGCCTGTTTGGCGCGCTGGCGGCCGATTTCCGGACCCTGCCCGTGCCCATGCAGGCCGAGCTCCGCACCTTCAACCGCGAGCTGACCGAGTGGCTGGCCCAGGTGCTGGCCGTGGGCCGGGTCACGGGTACCCTGCGCTTCGTGGGCAGCCCGGGGGCAAAGGCGGCGCAGGTGCTCACTACGCTGGCCGGGGCCCTGCAAGTAGCCCGCGTGCACGACGAAACGCCCTTTCAGGTGATAGTGGGCCAGCTGCGGCTGGAGCTGCTGGCTTAATTCGACTGCCTGTAGCACATGCTTTAGCTTGTGCAGTAATGGATTATTGAAAAATACCTGTTAATCCTGACGCGGCACAAGCTGAAGCATGTGCTACAATCGCTCGCCGATGACCAATACCTATTCGCCCGCGCATTCCTTATTTATGACCGCTGCCCCGCTGCCTGCTGCTCCTAAAATTCGCTATCCTTCGCCGCCGCCGGGCTTGCGCTGGCTACGCTGGCAGCTGCGGGTGCAGTGGGCCATAATGCCCACGCGGGCGTTTCGGCAGGCGTGGGGGCTGTTTGTGACGCCGCGCCGCCTGGCCCTCAAAGCCTGGGAAGGCCCCGCCCTGGCCAGTGCCCGCCGCCGCACCGTGGCGGCCGGTACCGGCACCGTGGCCGTGTATGAGTGGGGGCCGGCTGCCGCCCCGGCGGTGCTGCTGGTGCACGGCTGGGAGCATCGGGCCAGCTTTTGGGGGGCGTGGGTGGCCCCGCTGCTGGCGGCCGGCTACCGCGTGGTGGCCCTCGATGGTCCCGCGCACGGCGAATCGAGCGGCCGGCAGGTCACGCTCACCGATTTTGGTGGGGCCGTGCAGGCGGTGGTGAATACGTTGGGGGCGGTGCGCGCCATCGTGGCGCACTCGTTTGGGGCGGCGTCGGTGGCGGGGCTGCCGGTGCGGCTGCCGGCGGGGGCGGCATTGCCGCGCCTCGTGCTCATTAGTGCGCCGGTGGGGCCGCGGGTGGTGGCCGAGCGGTTTGCCGATTTCCTGCACCTGCCCCAAGGGTTGGTGGCGCGGTTTGCGGCCCACATCGAGCAGAATACCGGCCGGCCCGCCGATTCCTTTGCCGCTGCCGCCTCGGGGCCGTCCATCGGGGCCGAAAAGGTGCTGGTGCTGCACGACGAGGCCGACGAAATCATCCCCTTCGCCGAAAGCGGGCAGATTGTGGCCGCCTGGCCCGGCGCGGTGCTGCACGCCACGCGCGGCCTGGGCCACAACCGCATTCTGCGCGATGCCGGCGTGGTGCAATCCGTGGTGCGCTTCATCGTGTAGCTTTTAGTTCTTCACCGCCAAAACTCCTCCGCTTTTGTTGTAGAGAATATTTCACTCATTTTTCTTCCTGTCATGGTAAAAGTTGCGCTGTTAGTTCGCCTCGAAGTAAAACCTGGTCATGAGCAGACCGTCGCCGATTTTCTGGCCGGGGCCCTGCCCATCGTCGAAGCGGAGCCTGCTACGACCACCTGGTACGCCCTGCGCCTGGGCCCTTCCACGTTCGGTATTTTCGATACTTTCCTCGATGAAGCCGGCCGCAAAGCCCATCTCGCCGGGCAGGTAGCCGCCGCCCTGGGCACCCACGCCGACCTGTGGGCTAGCCCGCCCCATATTGAAATGGTAGACATTCTGGCCTCGAAAGGCGCGTAAGCACGCCCTTTGCGGTCGTTTCCTGTTGGGCCGTGCCGGTGCGCCTGCTGCCTGATAAGACTTTCCCGCGTCCGGGTTGCATCCTAAAGCCAGCTGTTCAGGTTTCTGCCTGAGTGGCTGGCTTTTTTGCGTTCATTATTGTTGAGTAATATATGAGTTTGAAAATGCTGTAAATAGACTACCACTTATGCTACTACTGGCTCGCATCGTACAGGCAACTTATTTACCCCTACAACTCATCTGGGAAAGCAAGCGGACGGCTTATCTGCTGAGCGTGGCGTTGGTAACGGTGTTTGTGTTGAGCATCGCAGTGGCCTTGGTCAACTACACCGGCATGTTGCAATTGCCGGGCATGTGGGGCCAAATCCATTTCCTGCAAGCCGTGGAAATATCGTTTACGCTGTTGCTGTTTTTTGAAATGGTGAGCCTGGTATTTGTTATTCCCGAATCCATTGCGAATTCCATCGGCAAGCAAATTGAAATTTTGAGCCTGATTTTGTTGCGGTCTTCTTTCAAAGAATTTTCGCACTACAATTTCCAGCTTCCGCTGCAAAGCCAGCTCGAATCGGTGTATAAAATGGTGGCCGATGGTGTGGGCGCCCTGCTGGTTTTCCTGCTGATTTACGTCTACTACGGTATTCAGCGGCACCGCTCCATCACGCAGGAAAGCGACAAGCTGCAATTCGTATTGCTGAAACAATTCATTGCGCTGCTCGTCTTCGTTACCCTGCTGGGCATGTATGGATACGATGTTTTTCACATGTTTAGCAGCAGCCATTGGGTGCAGTCTGCAGACAGGTTCTACATGATATTAATTTTTGCCGACCTGCTATTCATGCTCGTGGCCTTCCGGTACACGCTGCATTACCCGGACGTTTTCCGGTATTCCGCCTTTGTGCTGGTAACGGTATTTATCCGGTTTTCGCTGCTGGCCCCGGTGTATTATAACGCGCTGCTCAGCTTGTTTTCCGTGGTATTTGCCATCGCCGTGGCGTATTTCCACAACTTATTCACCGATGGCCGACTGTCGTACCTCACCAAGCACCAACCCAAAGGCCACGATTGATTTTGGCTGAAATCAGGACGGAGCCGAGCCTCTGCTCAGCGGCAGCGCGCTAGATGCTATCCAGGTCTTCGGCGGCGAGCTGGCGCAAAACATCACGCAAGCCGTCGGCATCGCTCATCATCCGGCCAATGTGCTGCACGTATTCGGCCTCGGCGCGCAGGTCGCGCTTGAGCTGGCGGAGCTCCAGTTCCTGCTTCTTGCCCGAGGCCATGGCGAAGCCATTGGGGCCATATTTCAGCTCGTTCATTTCCTGCTTCAGCTGAATTTGCTGCTGGAGCAGGGCGCGGGTGTAGCGGGCCAGCACATCGTCGGCGGCCGCGTCGGCGGGGGCCGATTCGGCTAGGAGCTGTAGCAGCGTGTAGAGGTCGTCGGCCTCGTAGGCCTCGGTGATGCGCTGCATCTGGGCGGTTTTGTCGGCTTGCTTTTCGGGGTCGCGCTCCAGGTCGGGGTGGTGGGTGCGGGCCAGCTGGCGGTAGATGGTTTTGGCGTTGGTTTCGAGTTGCTTTTGGTCGGCCAGCGCGGCGGCTTCCTGCTGGCGCTGGGCCTTGGTTTTGCGACGGGCGCGGGCGGCGGCGGCAGCCTGCTCGTGTGGCGGCAGGGTAGGGTCGGGGATAAACTCCGGGGCCGAATCTTCGGGTTTTTTGCGCCCGGCGGCGGGTTTGGCTCCTGCGGGGCGGTGCCCGGCCGGGGCATATTTGCGGATAATGGCCGCTTCATCCTCTCCAAACCGGTCTTCTAGGTTATGAGCATTGCCCAGAATCACGCCCGTAATCTGGGCTTCTTCCATGCGGCTGAAGTAGCTCAGCAGCAGGGCTTCTTCCAGCGGCGCATACAGCGCGTGGCGGGCCGCCACCACGGCCGTGGCCGCCGGCCCCACCTGCTGCCAGTAGCGCCGCCGGGCCTCGGCCTGCTCGGCGCGCAGGTCGCGCAGCCGCTCGCGCAGGTTCTCCACATCCAGAATAGCCTGCCGGAATGCTTGTTGCGCGAGGGTTCCGGTGGGCGGCTCAGTGGTCAGTACCGGGACCATAATACGTTTGGGATGCGCGGAATCAGGGTTTTTCATCAGCTGTAAAGGTAGTTCTACTGCTTCACCCCACCCCCGGCCCCAGAGCCGTTAAGTTCTACTGTCGTCGCCCTCCCCGTGCGCCTCATCCCCCGGCCCCTTCTCCGAAAAGTAGAGGGGGAGCCACGGCGGCGCGCTCAAAAAGTGGTTTGCAAGGTCATCCCCCGGCCCCTTCTTCTTTTCGGAGAAGGGGCCGGGGGATGAGGCGCACGGGGAGGGGCCGGGGATGGGGTGAATTTACGGCCACAGCTCAAAGGCCACCCGAAACGTGTTGCAGTGCGCGTCCACGATATCGGCCAGCCGCTCGGAGTAGCCGCCGCCCATGCTCACTGCCACCGGCAGGTGGCGGGCGTGACACAGGCCCAGCACTAGCTCGTCGCGCCGCCGGCAGCCGGCGGGCGTGAGCGCCAGCTTGCCCAGCTTGTCCGTCGCCAGCACGTCCACCCCCGCCTGGTAGAAGATGAAATCGGGCCGCACGCGCTCCACCAGTGGTCCCAGCGTAGCCGCAAGCTGCGCCAGATATGCTGCATCATCGGTGCCCAGCGCCAGCGCAACATCCAGGTCCGACTGCTCCTTGCGCAACGGGTAATTGGCTCCGGCGTGCATCGAGAATGTGAACACGCGCGGCTCGTTGCGGAAAATGGCCGCCGTGCCATCGCCCTGGTGCACGTCAAGGTCCACAATCAAAACTTGCCGGGCCAGTCCGTGCGCCAACAGGTGCGCGGCGGCAATGGCCTGGTCGTTGAGCACACAGAAACCTTCGCCCCGGTCGGCGAAGGCGTGGTGGGTGCCGCCGGCCAGGTTCAGGCCGATGCCGTCGCACAAGGCATGCAGGGCCGATTGCAGCGTGCCCGCGCTGCTGCTCAGCGAGCGGCGCACCAGCTTTGGGCTTTGCGGCAGGCCCAGGCTGCGCACTTCGCGGGGCGTGAGTTGGAGGTCGCGTACGCGGTGCCAGTAGTCGGCGGTGTGCACGCGTAGCACATCGGCCTCGGCGCAGAGGCCGGGCTCGTAGAAATCGGCCGGCTCGGCAATGCTCTGCCACAGGAGCTGCTCCCGAATCAGGGCGTATTTGGCGATGGGGAAGCGGTGGCCGGCGGGCAGGTCGAGGGTGTAGTGGTCGGAAGTGGCGAGGCGGGGCATACGTCGCAGGTACTAGTAATCCGGGGCAGATGTTTTAATTCGTTCAAGAACTCCAGCACAATGTAGAGACGCAAGGATGCGTCTCTACATTGGCAAACTGAATTGCTGAATAGTAATGCTGATGCGGTAAAGCTAGTTATGTTATCCCGTGAGGCGAGGCCGTATTTTTGAGGATGAATTATGTGGCCCTGCGCGAGCGGCCGACGCAGTTTTTGGCCTTGACCAGCCTGCTGCCCGCCGAATTTGATGACCTGCTCACTGACTTTACGCCCCGTTGGGAGCGCTACCACCGCTACCATACCCTCGACGGCGACCGGCGGCGCATCCCGGCGCACCGGGAACGGGCCAACGCCACCTTAGCGGGCACCGACACGAAGCTTTTTTTCTTGCTGACCTACCTCAAAACCAATTCCTTGCAGCAGCACCAGGCTGCCAGCTTCGGCGTGTCGCAGACCCGCGTGAGCCGCCTGGCGGGCCCCTTGCTCGACGTGCTCAACCAGACGCTGGCCGCCCGGCACCTGCTGCCCGTGCGCGACGGGGCGCAGCTGGCCCAGCGCCTGGCCGCGCACCCGGTGAAGGTCTTCACCTGCGACGGGGTGGAGCGCGGCATTCCGCGCAACGCCGACCGGGCAGCACAGGAAGAAGAGTACAGCGCCAAAAAAAGTCCACGCCCTGAAAAACATCACCTTATCCGACGATACGCAGTACCTGCACGATCTTTCGCCCACCGAGTCCGGGCGGGTGCACGACAAAAAAAGGTCGACCTCTACCCCCTGTGCCTGCCGGTCAGCAGCGTGCTGCGGCAGGATTTGGGCTTCCTCGGCCATCGGCCGCCGGGGGTGCTCATCGAGATGCCCCATAAGAAGCCGCCGAAAGGCGAGCTGACCTTTTCCCAACTGCTCTACAATCAGTTGCTCAGCTCATTGCGGGTGGTCATTGAACACGTCCACAGCGGCATCAAGCGCTTACGGATGGTCCGCGACAAGCTGCGCCTACGCGGCGACTGGTTTCGCGACACCGTGATGGTGGTGGCTTGCGGACAGCACAACCTGCGCGTCCGCAGCCAACACCGGGCTTATCTCACACACGCACCCGCCAATCTTGACAAGTAATCCGCACAAGCTTTAGTATTTACGCCAGTACACGAAAAAAGGCAGATGCTAGGCAGCCACAGCACCCGACGAATGGTATCCTTCCGTTAATTCCCTTTCCAGCTGATAAGCGTTCAACCTAGGCCCGTTTCTGAGCGTTTTCCGGCTACTCCCTCTCACCACCACCACCCACAGCAGCAGCCAGCGCCCACCACAGCCAGCCGCCTACACCATACGCCCAACCTGCCAAAGTGCAACCTTGCCCGTACTGGCACCCTATCCCATAACAGCCGCTTACCTATCCAACAAAACCCGCAAAAAGTTGGATGCCCCAAAATAAAGCACTGCATTAAAACTTATGGTAAATTTATAATCAATACTTTACAAAAATTATATCGAATCTATGTTGAACTACCACCACAACCTCGCCTGGAAGGAGCGGCTGGCCGATGGCCGCGAGGTCATCACCCACCGCAAGGGGGCTACGCCGGCCGGCACGGGCGTGCTCGGCATCATACCCGGCTCGATGACGGCCCCCGGCTTTATTGTGCGGGGGCGGAACGGGGCCGGGTCGCTGCCTTCGGCTTCGCACGGGGCGGGGCGGTTCATGTCGCGCACCCGCGCCAAGGCCGACCTGGGCGAAAGCCAGGTGCGCAAGTACCTCGCCGACCACGGCATCGAGCTCATCGGCGGAGGGCTCGACGAAGCTCCCATGGCCTACAAATATATCTACGCCGTGATGGCCAGCCAGCACGAGCTGGTGGACGTGCTGGGCTCCTTCACGCCCAAAATCGTGCGGATGGACGGGGCCTGATGGCTGGTTTCTCGTTGCTGGTTGGTTTTGATCCTGAAAAACGGCTCAATAGCGTCCAGCCAGATACTAGAAACCAGAAACAAAAGCTCCTGCTTCAGCAGCAACTGCGTTGCAGCAGTTAATTCCCCCGCAATCCGAACGACCGGTGCCGTGCGTACATAGCTGCGTGTCTCTTACAGGGGACAGTTGTTTTCATAGCTCGGAAAGCCTCTCGCCCTTGGCGGGAGGTTTTTTAATTACAGGGAAATGGTATCCCACAGCACAACGCCCTAGCCAATGCAGCCGTGGCGTTGTGCTTTTTATCCCAGAAAGGACGGGTAGTAGCAGGGGTTATTGCACCATCAGTCGCTTGGCCACGAGGCCAGCCGCCGTGCGGGCCTGCACCGAATACACGCCGGGGGCAAGGCCGGCCAGCGGCAGGTCAAGGGCTTCGGCGGGGCCGGCGGCCAGGGTGCGCGTGAGCACCGGGCGGCCCAGGTTATCGGTCACGGTTACCAGCGTGGGCTGGTTGCCGCGCAGGGTGGCGGGCAGGAGCAGGGTGGCCGTGCCCCGGGCCGGATTGGGGTACACCGCCGCCAGCCGTGCCAGGGCGGCCGGGGTTGTGGCCAGCGGCGCACCAATGCCCACCGCAATGTCGCGGATAACGAAGGGCACTACTGCCGGTACCGTGTTGCCCACCAGCGTGGCCAGGCCGGTTGTCAGATTGAAGCGGTAGAAGTTGCTGCTGCCGCCAGCCGTCACCTCCATCAGGAAGCCTTCGTTGCGGTTGAGGCCGGCATTGAAATAAATATCGAAATCGATGGCCTGCGGCGACCCAATGCCATACGTGCCCGACGGCACCTGCAGCATCACCGTAACCGGGGCCGTGAGTACGCCGCCATTGGGCGGGCTCACTACCGAAAGCAGGCCGTTATTCAGCTCGTCGAAGGCGTAGAGTGTGGTGTTGGTCGCGCCGGGAAAGGCGTTGGTGTAGGCCACGGCCCCAATGCCGGGCGTGGCCGGCGAGCCGCTGGCATAGGTCAGGTTGGTATCGGTGCCGGCCAGCGCGCCGGTGCTGGGGCTGAGGCGGTAGTTGGCGCGGGTAGTGCTCACCACCCGAATCAGGTCGGCCAGGGGGTTGAAGTCGAAGCCGATGCGGGCGGTGCGGCGGCCCAGCTCCAGGCGCAGGGCGGGCGCTACCGGTGTGGCGGCCCCGCTGGTCAGGTTCAGGGTGTAGAGCTGGGCATTGGGGGCGGGGGCCAGGGCGGCCGTGTCGTAGCCCAGGGCGTAGAGCTGGGCGTTGGCAGGCCGGAAATCCATGCCTACCAGGCTCTGGCCGGCCGCCACGCCGGCCACGGTAGCGGGCGTGCCCACGGCCATGCCATTGGCCACATTGATGGCAACCAGGCCCTGCGACCCGGCCGGCGAGCCCAGATAGGGAGCCGTGAGCGTGCCCAGCCCATACACCGTCTGGCCCAGAGCGACGGGGCCGGCCAGCACGACCAGGCCCAGCAAAATACCGGCCCGCCCGGAAAACGAACGTAAAGAAGTAGCCATAAAAATCGGAGCGATAACGGGTGAAATGCCTGTTCTGCAAACGGCTACCCGCTGCCGAAAGTTACTGGCCCGGGCCTGCGCCGGCTACGCCACCACCCGCACCGCATCGCCCACCCGAATGATGCCGCCCTGCGCAATGTGGGCCGTGAGGCCGCCGTGCCCGCGCATGGCGTTGTAGCCGCCGGGGCCCAGCTCTTCCTCCATGCGCGAGCAGGGGTGGCACTCGCCGGTGATGTCGAGAATAACCTCATCGCCGATGTGAATCTGACGGTTTTTCAGGGCCAGCAGGTTCAGACCGCTCACCACTAGGTTGCGGCGCAGGCGGGCAGGGTCCAGCGGCGCATCCAGCCCCAGGTAGCCCGCCACCGCCGCTAGAGCGTGAGGACAATTACCTTTGCTTTGGCAATCGTTTATAACGAAGAAATTATTTATGAGAAGACATGAGATTAGCGATGCTCAATGGCTGGCGGTGAGTCCCCTTTTGTCGGGTAAAGCCACGGATTGCGGGGTAACGGGCAAAGACAACCGCTTGTTTTTCAACGCGGTCGTGTGGATAATGCGCACCGGTTGCCCGTGGGCCGACCTGCCCGAACGCTTCGGCAAATTCAACACCGTGTGCAAGCGCTTCCGGCGCATGGCGACCAAAGGGGTTTGGGAGCGGGCCTTCCAGGCCCTGCAAGCCCCCGAACTGGACTGGGTCATGCTCGATTCGACCGTCGTGCGGGCGCACCAGCATTCAGCGGGCCAAAAAAAAGTAACGCCGCCACCGAGTGCCTCGGACGCAGCCGCGGGGGCATCGGCACCAAAATTCACGCCTGCGTTGAGTCGCTGGGCAACGCCGTGCGGCTGATTGCGACCGAAGGCCAGGCGGGCGACAGCCCGCAGGCGCTGCCCTTGCTGGCGGACCTGCAGCCGGGCAAAGTGCTGGCCGACACGGCTTACGACAGCGACGCAACCCGCGCCTATTGCACCGAAAGGGGCATCGAAGCCGTCATTCCCAGCCATCCCAACCGGGTAGAACCCTTGGCAATGGACGAAGAAACCTACCGCGACCGCAACAAAGTCGAGCGCTTTTTTGGCCGCCTCAAGCAATACCGCCGCCTGGCCACCCGCTACGAAAAAACCGCCGTTTCCTTCCTCGCCTTTTGGTATATTGGTGCTACGCTAGATTGGCTTAGGTAAATAAATAAATCTTTTATTGTCCTCACGCTCTAGGTGCTCGTGCTGAATAAGCGTGACCTGCCGCTTGCCGCCCGCCTTGGGCCGGGCGTGGTCGCCGAGCATGTGGGAGTCGGTTTTTAATTCGACTTCGGGCACTGACACCAGTGGCTCGCGACGCAGCGGGCGCTGGCCAATCCAGGTCACGCGGCCGGTTTGGGGCAGGGTGCCCAGCAGGCGCGCCACCGTCGATTTATCGTCGCCAAAAAAAGGAAAAGCCATGCGAAAGGGACGGGGCTTGGTTGTGGGATATTACAGCTCGTCGGGAGTGCCAAAGCCCTCCCGGATTTCGGTATGCCGAATCTGGCCGCCGAGGTTGCCGGCCCGGGCCAGCAGGCCGAAGCTAAGCACGGCCGTTGCCAGCGCCGCCAGCGTCAGCAGGCGGGCTTTGGGCGACCCATTCTTCAGCAGCAGCAACCCGAACAGGGCCATTGCCGCCGCTGCCTCCAACACCCAGAAACCCAGCTCGGCCGCCGCCTCGTGGTTCTGGATGAGGGCGCGGCTCACGCGGGGCAGGTTGAGGGCAATGGCCGCCGCACCCTCGCCCGTAAGCTGGGCCGGCAGGCACAGCAGGCCGGCGGCCAGCACGGCCACCAGGCCGGCTTTGGTGAGGTCGAGGCTGTGCTTTAGCACGCCCGCCGCCAGCAGCACGGCGGCAAAAAGGCTGCCCATGATGGGCACATGGTTGACAATGAGGTGCAGGTGGGCTTGGTTCATCAACGCTAAATGAAAACGGAATGGGGGATGGCGGCCGGAGGCGCAAAGCTACTCCGGGCCCGTGGGCGGCCGGAATCACGCAACCCTTTTTCCCGGGCAACGACTCTCCTTTAATGAACTGCCAGCGGGGTAAAATCGTTATTTAACCAGCCGGATATGTTGCCAATGGCGCAATAAAGCGGCCCCGCGTCGTTGGCTGATTTTCAGCGGCAATTCTGCGGCGCTTAACTGTTGGTTATGGCGGGCTTTACACCAGTATCCGCTTGCTAATAAGCCCGTCAGCGGGCGCTGAAAGCTGGCATTACGCTTGCCTTTAGATTTGTAATCAACAGTCATTTCCCTTCTCCTGCTTCGATATGGCTTTCCTCCCTCGTTTTATCAGCCGCCTGGTGGCTCCGCTGCTGCTTGTGCTGCCGCTGGCCCTGGCCGCTCCCGCGCAGGCCCAAACCGCCCCTGCGCCCACCGACGTTATCCGCGAAATCACCGATGCCGTGGGCCTCAAAGCCCGCTTCGAGCTGCGCGCCACCCGCGAAGTCGATAACGCGGCCGCCGTGGTGTACAACGGCAAGCGGTTCCTGCTCTACAACCCCGATTTCCTGAACTCCGTGAACCGCGCCGGCCACACCGACTGGGCCGGCATCAGCATTCTGGCCCACGAGATGGGCCACCACCTCAACGGCCACACCCTGCGCGCCGGTGGCTCGCAGCCCGCCGATGAGCTGGAGGCCGACGAATTCTCCGGTTTCGTGCTGCGCAAGCTGGGAGCCAGTCTGGCCCAGGCCCAGGCCGCCATGGCCACCGTGCCCGATGCCGACGACTCGGCCACGCACCCCGGCCGCACGCCGCGCCTGGCCGCCATCGGCCAGGGCTGGCAGCGGGCCAATTCGCAGCTGGTGGCCAGTGCCCGCGCGGCCGCGCCCTCGGCCGCGCCGGCCGTGGTAGCAGCGCCGCCGGCCCGCGAAACCTACGCCCGCCAGCCGGTGCGCCGCTACCCCACGGCCCAGGCCGATGACGAGGGCGAAATGGTGGCCGTAAGCCAGAACACCGGTGGGGCCGTGCGCCTCGTGGGCCAGCTCACCTTCCGCAACGACCCCAGCCAGCGCTACTACCTCACCAACGCCCTGAAAGTGGTGCGGGTAGATGAGGACGACAACGCCGAAGTGGTGGGCCGCGTGACGCGCACCACCAACGAAACTTTCCCCTTCGTGCTCACCGATGGCCAGCAGCACCGCCTGTTCATCACGGCCCGCGGCGACGTGTACGACAAAGCCGGCCAGCGCGTAGCTAAGCTGCACGACACCATGTAAGGAGCCGTTTGCCCATAATCGAAAGCTGGCCTGCGTAATTGCGGGCCGGCTTTTTTGTGGGGCGGCGGGTTTGGTTCTGGCCGGCTGTTGTTCCTTCGCGGCCGGTTTCCCCATGTCCCCCATTCACTGCCTTATGTCCCAGCTTCCTTTTCTGCTGATTGATGCCTTCACCACCGAGCCCCTGCGCGGCAACCCCTGCGCCGTGGTGCTCGATGCCGACGACCTCGACCCTGTGCTTCGCCAGCGCCTGGCCCGCGAGTTCAACCAGTCGGAAACCGCTTTTGTGAACCGCGCCGCGCCCGGCAGCACCGAATTCACGGTGCGCTTTTTCACGCCGGCCGAGGAAATTCCGCTGGCCGGGCACCCCACTATTGCCACCATTACGGCGCTGCTGCACGCGGGCCGGGTGGCGCTGCCCGCTTCCGGCGGGGCCCTCACGCTCACGCTGCACCTGCTGCACGGGCCCATTCGGGTCGATGTACTGCCGGGTGCGGCCGGGGCCCCGGCCCTGGTCTGGATGACGCAGCGGCAACCAATTTTTGGGGCCATGCACGCGCCGGAAGCGGTGCTGCCGCTCTTCGGCCTCAGACACGATGACCTGCTGCCCGGCGCGCCCATCCAGACGGTGAGCACCGGCACGCCGCAGCTCATGATACTGCTACGTGACCACGCCGCCCTGCGCCGCGCTCACGTAGCCGACGCCGCCGGCCTGGGCCGCTACCGCGCCACCAGCGACTTCTTCAGTCCGCACCTGTTTTGCCTGGGCGGGGCCACGCCGGCGGGCCACACCTTCGCCCGCCACTTCGGCACCCCGCCCGACGTGTCGGAAGACCCCGTCACGGGCTCGGCCACCGGCGGCATGGCGGCCTATCTTTGGCACCACGGCTATATCAACTCGCCCGAGTTTATCGCCGAGCAGGGCCACGACATGGACCGGGCCGGCGCGGTGCAGGTTCGCATCAGCGGCCCGCGCGAGGCCATTGCAGCGGTGCAGATTGGCGGCACCGGCGTGGTGGTGCTGGAAGGCGGGCTGCGCGGAGGTTTGTAGGCAGGGAAGGCAACCGCGCCTGGCTTGTTTCTGTTAATGAGCCAGAAAAAGAATATCATGCTTCATCTGGCGTCCGCGCAGCCGAAGCATCTCGCGTGCAGTAGTAAACCAATCGATTGAGTTACTTCCCCGTGCGTCATGTTTCGGCTGCACTCGGCATGACGGCCTTTTTCAACATTCAACCCTCAAAACTCAACCCTTCCCAAGTGCCCGAGTTACCCGAAGTCGAAACCTACCGCCGCTTTATCGACGAAATTGCCGTGGGCCAGACCATTGCCGCCGTGCAGGTGAACGATGCCCACGTGCTGGCCACGCCTGAAGACCAGCTCCGTGCCGGCCTGGTGGGCCGCACCATCACGGGCACCAGCCGCTTGGGCAAAAACTGCTTTGTGGAGCTCGATAACGGCCAGGTGCTGGTGCTGCACTTCGGCATGACCGGCGACATCGGCGCCTACCGCGACGAGCCCGACGCCCCGCGCTTCACCCGCGTGGCCCTGCACCTCGACGATTCGGGCCTGCGCCTGGCCTTCATCGACCCGCGCAAATTCGGCCGTATCCGCCTCGCTGAAAGCGCCGCCGCCCACCAGGCCGCCAAAAAAATCGGCCCCGATGCCCTCGCCATCACCGCCGCCGAATTGCAGGCCAAAATCAGCCGCCGCAAAACGCTGCTCAAGCCGCTGCTCCTCGACCAGGGCATCACCGCCGGCCTCGGCAACTGGATTGTGGACGAGGTGCTGTTTCAGGCCAAAATTCATCCCGAGCGGCTGGGTGCTTCGTTATCCTCAACCGAATTTAAAGCCCTCCACGCCGCCATTCAGCTGGTGCTCACCACGGCCATTGCCCACGAGGCCAACTATAAATATTTCCCCAAGAGATTCCTTATCCACGCCCGCGAGTGGGACGACTCGGCTACGCCCGGCTCCGACGCGCACACCTTCTGCCCGCGCCACCCGAAGGTGAAAATCGAGAAATACTACGTGGGCGGCCGGGCCACCTACCTCTGCCCGAAGTGCCAGCCTGCGCCCGCTTTAGTGCCTGCCGCCCAGGCCGCCGGCGGTTGAGGCCAGGCCGATGCCCGCCGGGTAATGCCCAAATCATAGCCAATTCCTGCGTTGACAGAAATTACATGATGTAAGATGTAAAATCTTTGTAAATCAATTGGTTACTCATTGATTTCCTTTAGCGCCTGCGTCACTTCGAACTCTGTTATCTGCTCCGGGTAGTTGGTGTAGAAAATATTGTCCTCATTCAGCCGGTAGCCGCCAATCAGGGCCCGTTGCGCGGCTTCCAGATGCTGGCGGGCCAAGGCTGGCTGGCCCTGCGCCTGGTAGGTGAGCGCCAGGTAATAATTGGCCTCCGGATGTTGCGGATAGGCTTTCAGGCACTGTTGTAAGTAGAATTGCGCCTGGGTGGATTGCTTGAGCCGGGCGGCCGTCACGCCGGCATAGAATAGCGTGTTGAAGTGAACCGGGCCCTGGCCGTCGGGGCCGCGCTGCAAGGCCATATCTTGGGCCAGCGCGGTTTCGGCCAGCTGGTAATGCCCCCGCTCCAGCTCACAAATACCCTCGAAAAACGGATACGTGTGGTCCATCTCGCGGCCGTTGGGCTTGAGCCTGGCCACGCGCTGGAAATCGGTAATGGCCCCGGTATAATCCTTCGTGAAAATGCACTTGAGGAAGCCCCGGTAGGCCAGCCAGCGGTTTGCATCGAGCGCCACGGCCTTGTCTACCAGTGGGAAAGCCTGGGCGTAGTCGCCGCATTTAATCAGCGGCATGGCCTTCTGCTGGTAGGCGTAGGCAATGTTGGGGCAGGCCGCAATCAGGCTGTCGCAATACTGTCCCCACTGCGGGCTGAGGTAGCTGACGCGGTGCGCGCCCCGGTCGAGGTACCGGGCCACGAGGCTGTCTTGGTAGGCTTTGCTGCCACACGCCGCCGCCAGCGGCGGGATGCCGGCGGCAGCCAGTGCCTGGCCATAGCCGCGACAAGCCGGAACCAGCAGGCTAAGGAATAACGGCCACCACTTTTCCATCGGTTAGCTTGAACGTTAAATAGGTGAAGTAGCTCACGGCGTGGTCGCTATAGGTGACCATTCGCCAGTCCTTCAGCGTTTTCAGAAAGGCGTACAGCTCCTGCACCAGCTCCGGGCGGAAGTGAATGGCTGCGTAACTCGCATCGGTTTGCAGCACCTGCGTCATCGGCTGCCGAAACCCCGCGCAATCGACCACAAAACGAAACGTGAGGTAGCCGCTGCCGCCAAATTTGCGGTTGCCGCGCTGTAGAAAGGCGGTGGCCTCGCGCACCAGTGTGGCCGAGCTGCGCGGGTACTTTCCATCCACGGCGAAGTAGGGCAGCGTCATGGTCTTTGCGCAGGCGGGGTTGCGGGTGGTGGTGGTGTCGAGGTATTCGCCGCCGTGGAATGGGAGGTACTGGGCGTGGGTGGATATGCTGTTTACAAGCAGCACTAGCCAGCTGACAAACAAGTATTTCATGCAGAGACTATTATTGCCCGGCTGGCATCGATGCGGCGCAGGCACTGTGAGAGCAGCCCGAGCGTGAAATCGCAATAAATGTATTGATGCGCTAACATGGGAAGGAGGGTCAATCGGGTAAGGGATACTGGTGCTTTGTCGCCTTTCGGTTGACCCGCTTGATTATATGGTCGGCCGAAGGATGAACTATTGTCCAGTAGGTGACAATGGCATCGTATCCGTTCGATTGCAGCCGTTGGGCTTCGGTAAGCACTATCAGGCTGGAGCCCCCGACGTCGTTACGCTTATACGCAGCCTGCCATTTTTTCACATCGTCGAAATAGCCACGTTTGCTGCCCAGCATGCCTCCTGCTTCACCCGTGATGAATATCAGGCGCTTATTTAGAAAGCTGAATTCCCCGCGCGTATCCTCATGGCGCGTGTTGAAATAGGCTGCCTCCTGCGCATTCAGCAAGGAACGGTTGTTGAGGCCGCAACTATCCAGCTTCTGCGCCGAGAGGCCGAAAGGCAACAGCACAAGCAAAAGAAGTAATTTCATAAGACCGCTGAACGTGTACCGAGAAACTAACGAACGGATGCCGAAGAAAAGTCTGTTTTTCTTTTTACTCCGTCCTCCCGCACCCACCCCCACCCATAATACCCCAGCCCCGCCACGCAAGCCCACTGAATGGCTGTGAGCCCCAGCCGCGATAAATCATCAGGTAATCTTGATAAAGCCCACCAGCAGTTGCAACAGTATACAACTGCTCAGAAACAGCTCAAATCGCCGCCCGTCGTCCAAGTGCTACTGCCGTGCCAGCAGCCACAATAGTAGCGTCAACAGCCCCGGAAACAGGATTTCGTAACTGTTAATGGCGTGGCAATGCCGCGACCGAAATCAATGCCCTAGAATAAGCTCAACGGAAATACGCAGGGCGCAGGATGCGCCGTAAAAACGAAAACCCCAAATAGGTAATTCGGTCCGCCAGAACAATCCGCTTGGAATCGTTTTGGCGGGCCGAACTGCCTATTCGGGGTATTTGGGCTTATAGCTCGTTGTTTTTTGCGGCGGCTTTGCGGGTGAGCGCCGTGAGGGGCGAGCGGGTAATGTCCGACTCACTCTCGAAGCCGGTGCGGCGCACGTTGGCGGCCGGGCTTTCGCCGGTGGCGGGCAGGGCGCGGTTCATCCAGCTCAGAATGTCGGTGGTGGTGCCGGGCAGCAGGCCGTGGAAGGCCGCCAGAAACTTGGCGGGCAGCGACAGAATGACCTCGCCGTCGCCCCGGCGGCAGGCGTTCCAGATTTGGCGGGCGGCCTGCTCGGCGCTGAGCGTGAAGCCGGGCAGCGCATCGGCAATGCTGAACCAGGCAAACGCCTTCTGCTGCTGGCCCTTCACCAGCGCGTGGTCCTGGCTGCCGGTGCGCAGCAGGCCAGGGCACACGGTGGTCACCGAAATGCCGTGCTGGCGCAGCTCGGCCCGGAAACCTTCGGACAAGCCCACCAGCGCAAACTTGCTGGCGCTGTACGGGGCCATGTGGGGCAGCGCCACCTTGCCGCCCAGCGACGAGATATTGACGATGCGACCCGCGCCGCGCCGCCGCATGCTGGGCAGCACCGCCTGCATGGCGTGCAGCGCCGCCCAGAAGTGCACGGCCATCGACTCCTCAAAGTCGCGCGAATCCATGTTGTCCAGTGGGCCGGCGGTGATGATGCCGGCGTTGTTCACGAGTACATCAACCGGCCCGAGACGGCTTTCGACTTCGGCTACCATCGTGCGTACCTCGACTTCGTTGGTGACGTCGCGGGAGAGCGTGAGCACGTCGGCCTCGGCGGCGCCGGCCATTAGCAGGTCCTGGCGGGCGCGGGCCAGTTCGGCTTCATCGCGGGCGCAGATGGCCACGCGGGCGCCTTCGGCCACGGCCTGGCGGGCCAGCACGAGGCCCAGCCCGCGCGAGCCGCCGGTGATGAGCACCACGCGGCGGCTCAGGTCGTAGGAGCCCCGGCGGTTGCCCCACAGGGTGGCGGCCAGCGTAGCCGCGCCGAGGCCGGCGGCCAGCAGCCAGTTTGATTTCGAGCGTTTGGCTTGTTTCATAGTCAGTAGTATGGAAAAAGCAGCCCAAAGGTTGCAAGCTGAGCCGGGGAGGCCCGAATTTTCGGGGTTCGCTGGCACGAAAGATGCGTGGAAAGGCGTTCGGCACGATATGAGCCGGGCTTTTGGTCGATATTTACTCTTTCATAGCGCTATGTTTCCGGGCGCTGCTTTTTGCTTTTTCGCTTTTCTATGAAATTTTTGTTGCTCTCGCCGCTGCTGGCCCTGGCCCTGTTGTCGGCGGCTCCGGCCGCCCAGGCGCAGGCCACCGTCAAAACCAAGGTGAAGCCCGCCGGTCAGCCCAGCGTCAAAATCAAAACCACCGTGCCAGCCGAGCCCTTCGTGGTTTCGCCGCCCGATGCCGTTATCGATGCCAAAGCCAACGCCCTCACCACCAACATGCAGCAAAACCTGGGCCTCAACCCCCAGCAAACCGAGAAGGTGCGCGTCATCAATCGCCGCGCCGTAGAGCAGGTCGAAATCGGCCGGCTGCGCTACCACGCCGACCCGCGCAAGCTGGCCGGCGTGGTAGAAAGTGCCGGCCGCTCGCGCCTCGAAGCCCTCAAAGACGTACTCAACCCCGCCCAGTTCGGCAAATACCAGCGTAAGCGCGAAGAGAAAATGGGCGTGCCCAATGCACAGGGCGTGCAGGGCAACGCCGCGCCCGGCCTGGGCGGCGGTGTTCCCAACGAGTAGGCCGGACCGCCCGTCATCCTTCGCTCCACTCAGGATGACGGGCGCCTTTTCGTAGCCCGGCCGCATCATCCTGGCCCGTCCGGCGTATTCTTGCGCTATGACTCCCATTCCGCCCGCTGCCCCAAACCGCTTTGCCGCCCTCTTATCCCGCGCCGGGCTCGACTGGTTTCTGCTGGCGCTGCTGGGTGTGGTGGCGCTGGCCTACTTCGCGCCCGGCCTGGGCAGTAAAGCCAGTCCTGTGCCGTGGCACGCCATTACGACGGTGGGCGTGGCGCTGGTTTTTTTCTTTTATGGCCTGAAGCTGAGCTTTGAAAAGCTGCGCGACGGCATGCGCAACTGGCGGCTGCACACACTGGTGCAGCTGAGTACGTTCGGGCTGTTTCCGGCCCTGGCGCTGCTGGTGCACCCGTTTTTTGGGACTGAAGGCGGCGAGCTGCTTTGGCAAAGCATTTTCTTTCTGTGCGCGCTGCCCAGCACGGTTTCCACGTCGGTGGTGATGGTGAGCATTGCGGGCGGCAACCTGCCGGCGGCCATTTTCAACGCCAGTATTTCCAGTCTGTTGGGCATAGCTCTCACGCCGTTGCTGTGCAGTTTTTTCCTGCACACCAGCACGGGCGGTGGCCAGCTCTGGAGCTTGGCCGTGCAGCTGCTGTGGCAGGTGGTGCTGCCGGTAGGGGCGGGGGTGCTGCTCAATTCCCGCTTCCACGCCTTCGCCGAGCGCCACAAGGCCGGCCTGCGCATCTTCGACCAGGTCACCATCCTGCTCATCGTCTTCACCGCCTTCTGCGATTCCTTCGCCGATGGCATTTTCAGCCGCTACCGCCCGGCCGATATTTTCAAGCTGGGCGCGGGCATGGTGGCGCTGTACCTGCTGGTGTTCGGCATCATCTGGGCCCTGAGCCGCGCCCTCCACTTCCCCCGCGCCGACCAGATTGTGGCCGTTTTCTGCGGCTCGAAAAAGTCGCTGGTGCACGGTAGTGTGATGGCCAGCCTGCTGTTTCCGGCCAGCGCCGCCACGGGGCTTATTCTGCTGCCGCTCATGCTCTACCATGCCTTGCAGATTGTGCTGGCCAGCAGCATGGCGCAGTATCTGGGCCGCCAGCCGGTGATAGAGCCGGCGATGGTCATCAGGTAAACACGAACAAAAAAGACCATCATGCCGAGCGCAGCCGAGGCATGACGGTCTATTGTCACGCTTTATCAGCGTTTAAGTACTGGGGCAGAAGTAACCGTATTTGAGTCGGGCCTGCTGGTCCGACCGCTCTAGGCGGTCTGACCGGTTGAAGCACCAGCGATTTCGGTTTAACGACAACCGGTCGGACCGTCTAGGGCGGTCGGACCGGAGCATACGCTTACTTCTGCACCGGTGCTTACGCGCCCAGCTTCTCCCCAAAAAACGCCAGCGTCAGCGCCCAGGCTTCTTTGGCGGCTTCAGGGTGGTAGCTGGCCCGTGCGTCGCAGTGGAAGCCGTGGTCGGCGTAGGAGATGACGGTGTTGATGTAGGGCTTATTAGCCGCTTCCACCGCCTCAATTACCTGGTTAATATCGGCTTTGCCAATGTGCTCATCGAGCCCGCCCCAGAAAAAGAGGTGTGTGGCGTGCAGGTCTTTGGCGCGGTCGGTAATGGTGTGGGTGCCGCCGCCGTAGTACGATACGGCTGCCGCCAGCGGCAGCACGGCATTGGCCAGAAACGATACCCGGCCGCCCAGGCAAAAGCCGATGCTGCCAATTTTTTCAGCTTTCACCAGCGGCTGGGTTTGCAGCCAGGCGTAGGCTGCCTGCAGGTCCGAAGTCAGGTCATCGTTATTGATGGCCATGTAGTGGGGCATGGCCTCGGTGCCGAAATTGGCGTAGTCGATTTCCAGGCCTGGCGCGGCCGTGCGGTGGAACAGCTCGGGGGCGATAACGGCATAGCCGGCCGCCGCCAGCCGGTCGGCCACGCTGCGGATATGGTGGTTAACGCCGAAGGCCTCCTGCAACAGGATGATGCCCGGTACGGGGCCGGTGCTGCTGGGGAAAGCGGTGTAGGCACGCATCTCGGTGCCATCGGCCACGGCGAGGGTGACGAAATTCTGGTTGCTCATTTGAAAGGATTTGGGATTGTTTCGGGCACTAACAGCTGAACGGGCAATTGTTCATTGCGCCGGTCCGGCCCGGGCGCTTTTCCGAACCGGATGGCCCCACCAGGGGTTCACCACCTTGTTCCAATCCGCTGGCTATGAAATCCACCCCCCAAATCCGCCTCAACGTCCTCGACCAGTCGCCCATCCGGCCGGGCAGTACCGCCCGTCAGGCCCTGCTCGAAACTGTGCAGCTGGCCTAGCTTGTCGACCGCCTCGGCTACACCCGCTTCTGGGTGAGCGAGCACCACAATACCCACACGCTGGCCGGCTCTACGCCCGAGGTGCTCATTACCCATCTCGGCAGTCAGACGCAGCACATCCGGCTGGGCTCGGGCGGCGTAATGCTACCCCACTACTCGGGCCTGAAAGTGGCCGAAAACTTCCGCCTGCTCGAAGTCCTGTTTCCCGGTCGCATCGACCTGGGCATGGGCCGTGCCCCCGGCGGCGACCGCCTCACGGCCCACGCCCTCAACCCCAGCAACACCTTCAGCGAGCAGGATTTCGTGGAGCAGCTCATGGACCTGCAGGCCTATTTGCGCGATGACAAGGTGCCCGACACCATTCACGAGCGGGTGATGGCCGCCCCCCAAATCCCTGCCGCGCCGGAGCTGTGGCTGCTGAGCTCCAGCGGCCAGAGCGGCCTGTTTGCCGCGCACCTGGGCATGGCGTTTTCCTTCGCCCAGTTCATCAACGGGGCGGGCGGCCCGGCGGCCGTGCGCCAGTATCGCGAGCGGTTCCGGCCCAGCCGCGAGCTGGCCGCGCCGCTGGCCAACGTGGCCGTATTCACGTTTTGCGCCGATACCGAGGAAAAAGCCCAGTAGCTGCGCAAAGCAATGGACATGCAGCTCATCCGCTTCAACCGGGGCGAATACCGCACCTTTCCCTCGACCGAAGAAGTGCGTAACCACCATTTCTCCGCCCAGGACCAGGCCCACCTTGCTTCCAACCGCAACCGCGTGGTGAGCGGCACCCCCGAGCAGGTGCACGCCCAGTTCACCCAGCTAGCCGCCGACTACGGGGTGGATGAAATCACGGTCGTCACCATCACCGCCGATTTCCAGGACCGCCTGCGCTCCTACGAGCTGTTGGCCGAAGCCTTCGAGCTAACGCCCACGCCGGCCAAGCACGAGGCCCAGCTGGCCTGGTTGAACGGCTGTACACTGACGCCTAACAGAGCTCACGACTTCGCCAGCACGATATAGCGACCTGTTTAAGGGGGCTTTGTCGGCCAACGTGATGGCCTACCGCATCGTGAACAGCAATCAGGTCCAGAGCGTGCTGCCCATCGCCCCGCGCTTTCTCACGGCCGCTACTGCCAGCCCGTAGGAGCTGGCCGGCCAGGTCACTAGCAAGGACGTGGAAGTCGATATCCAGAGCCGGCCCGTCAATGGCATCTCGTTCATTGCCGGCTACAGCTACAACCACACGGCCTACACCCGCAGCAACCTCTACGAAGACGGCAGCCGCCTGCGCTACAACCCCGCCCACACGGCCAATGCCAGCCTGTACTACAGCTTTGCCAATGTATTCGCCAACAATAACTTCCTGCGCGGCCTCAGCGTCGGCCTGACGGTCTACTACGTGGGCGACCGCCTGGCCGGCCGCAACCCCCGCCTGCTCGACCCCACCACCGGCAAGCCCTGGGCCACGAACGGCACGGCATCGGCTGATGCCTTCAAGCTCATTGCCCTGCCCAACTATTTCCTCTTTGATGCCTCGGTGGGCTATGCCTACGAGCGGTTCTCGGTGCGCTTCAAAATGGCCAACCTGCTCAATGAGCTGAGCTACAACGTGCACAACGACAACAGCATCAACCCCATCGTGCCCCGCACCTTCGCCACCACGCTGAGCTACAAGCTGTACTAATAAGCCGATGAGCCCGACCAAAACCCTTTTTTCGCACCATCCACCGCTGGCTGGGCCTGGGCAACAGCCTGATTATCGTGTTCGTATGCCTCACGGGCAGCGTGCTGGCCTTCGAGCAGGAAATAGAGCAGGCGTGGCACCCGGCGCGCTACTTTGTGGCCCCCGCCACCACGCCGCGCCTGCCGCTGGCGCAGCTGGCCGAGGCCGTGAAAGCCTCCAAACCTGAAGCCAAAATCGGCGGCTTCAAGCTCTACGCCGACCCCGCCCGCACTGTGGAAGTCAGCCTGGCCGGTGGGGACAAGGAGGGGAAAGGGGATGCCCGCAGCGGCGCGGGCCGGATGGTCGGCGGAGGCCGTCCCGACGCTGGCCCCGGCAAAGGCGGCAAAGGCGACAAGGGTGGTAAAGGCGAGGGCGGCGGCCCCCGCATCTTCGTCAATCCCTACACGGCCGCCATCACGGGCGAGCTCAACCCGCGCGACAACTTCTTCAAAACCGTGGAGCAGCTGCACCGCGGCCTGGTGGCCGGCAAAACCGGCAAGCTGGTGATGGGCGTGAATTCTGTGGTGTTTCTGTTCATCCTCAGTACCGGGCTGGTGCTGTGGTGGCCTACCGCCCGCAAAGCCCTCATGCCGCGCCTGAAAGTGAAATGGGGCAGCGGGTGGAAGCGCCTGAACCACGATTTTCACATCTCGCTGGGCTTTTATGCCGCCGTGCTTCTGTTCATCATGGCCCTCACGGGCATCGATATGTCGTTCGATTGGGTGGGTGCGGGCATCAACAAGCTCACCCACTCGCCCCTGAAGCGGCCCGAACCGCCCACCTCGGCCGCGCCCGTTGTGGCCGGCACCGCGCCCTTCGCCGCCGATGCCGTGCTGGCCCTGGCTCGCCAGCAGGCCTCCGATGCTGAGTCATACTCCGTGCAAATGCCCAAGGAGCCTACCGGCAGTATTCGGATGGCTATCCTGCGCCCCGGCGCCATCACCGAGAACGCCACCGATGAAGTGTATCTCGACCAGTATTCCGGCCACGTTATCAGCAGCCAGCCGTATGTCCAGCGGCCGGTGGGCCAGCGTATTCGGGGCCTGTTCAAGCCAGTGCACACGGGGGCCATTGGGGGCTTGCCAACCAAAATTCTGGCCTTTGCTATCGGGCTGTTGGGGGCCACCTTTCCCATTACGGGCACCATTATGTGGTGGAACCGGCGGCGCAAAAGCCAGCGTAAAGCTCAGCTGCAAGCCGCTTAGCGCTACAGGCTTTTTACGCAAATGTCTCCCAGCCCAATTTCAGAATAAACGCGCTGACTACCACCAAAAACAGCACCCGCACGAAGCCCGTGCCCCGCCGCATGGCCATGCGCGCCCCCAGCATGGCGCCCAGCACATTGCACACCGCCATGGGCAGCGCCACCTGGTACAGCACCTGCCCGGTGGAAACGAAGTAAGCCAGCCCGGCAATGTTGGTGGCCACGTTCACCACTTTGGCCGAAGCCGAGGCGGCCAGGAAATCGTAGCCAAACAACCCCACGAAGGCAAACAGCAGCAAGCTGCCCGTGCCCGGCCCAAAAAAACCGTCGTAAAACCCAATGCTCGCGCCCAGCGCCACGCCCGTCCACAGCTCGCGGCTACCGTGCAGGCGGGGCGCGTGCAGGCTGCCAAAGTCCTTGCGCCAGAAGGTGTAGGCGGCCATCAGCACCAGCAGGGCCAGCACCAGCGGCTTCACCAGCTCCTTGTTGAGGCCGCTCACGGCGCGGGCGCCCAGCAACGCGAAGCAACCTGCCACCACGGCCGCTACCGCCACCGTGCGCCAGCGAATGGGTACGCCCGTGAGGCCCTTTAGGTAGCGATATGCCGACGCCGACGTACCCGCCAGACTGGCCACTTTACCCGTGCCCAGCACCGTAGGAATGGGCGTGTCTTTGGGCAGCAGTAGCAGCAGGGCCGGCAGCTGAATGAGCCCGCCGCCGCCCACCATCGAATCAATAAAACCGGCCAGAAAGGCGAAAAAGCCTAGTGCAGCAATGGTAACCGAATCAATCCCGTGAGGCATACGAAAATCTACTTATGCTTCGGGATAAATCAATCTGTAAACCACAAGCACTATCAAAGGTGAGGTGATAATCAAGCAAATGAGCAGCGGCTTCCAAATACTTTTGGCCGGAAACTCGGCTTGTTTCTCGATGAACTGCTTTGAATAGGCATCCAGCCCTATGGCTCCCACATAGCCCACTACAAAGGGAAAAATGGGGCCGCCTGAAGTGATGTGGAAGGAAGTCTGCAGCCAAATCATGGCAATAGCATACACGATGCTAACCCACAGAATCTTGCGCCCCGCTTCGGGCTGGCCAATATCCTTGAGATTCTGCGCCGTCATCACTCCGCCAGCAATTGCGGTGAACAACATAGAAAACGCCCGAATGGCCCGCGCCGAATAGAGCGGATGGTCGGCGGCGAAACCGAGCGAATGATTGGTGGGCTGCATCACACGCTAGAACGGCGGCTCCTCGCCGAAGCTGTTGCTCTTCGGGAATGGCACCGGCGACTCGTTAATCTTCGAGCCCAGCCGGATGGTGTTCGGGGCGAAAGGACTTGGCTCGTTGTCGAAGTTGCTGGCGGGCAGGCCCATGGGCTGGTAGCCGCTGTCGAAGCCGCCGCCCACGCCATCGAGGTCGGCAAACTTGGTGTACTTGCCGATGAACTTGAGCTGCACGGTTTCGAGCGAGCCGTTCCGGTGCTTGGCGATGATGACTTCGCCCACGCCCTGGGTCGAGTTGCCCTCGGCGTCCTGGTCGAGGCCGTAGTATTCGGGGCGGTAGAGGAAGATAACCATGTCGGCATCCTGCTCGATGGAGCCCGATTCCCGCAGGTCACTCAGCTGGGGCTTTTTGTCGCCGCCCCGGGTTTCCACCGAGCGCGAAAGCTGCGACAGGGCCAGCACGGGGATGTTCAGCTCCTTGGCAATGCCCTTGAGGGCCCGCGAGATGCTGGCAATTTCCTGCTCGCGGTTGCCGCCGCGGCCGTCGGTGTTGCCGCTCATCAGCTGCAGGTAGTCGACGATAATCATCTGCACATCCTTCTGCGAGCGCAGGCGGCGGCACTTGGTGCGTAGCTCCCGAATGCTCAGGCCGGGCGTATCGTCAATGTAAATCGGGGCGGCCGAGAGGGCCGTTATTTTGTGGTTGAGCTGCTGCCACTCGTGGTCGGCCAGGCTGCCCTTCTTGATTTTCTCGGAATCCAGCTCTGCCTCGGCCGAAATCAGACGATTGACGAGTTGGAGGGAGGACATTTCCAGCGAGAAAATGGCCACAGCTTTCTTGAAATCAACCGCCGCGTTGCGCATGGCCGATACCACGAACGCCGTGTTGTGCGTCACCGTCATGTCCTGAAGCAGGAACAGGCGGTTGCCGTCAATCTCAAAGCCGTAATAGTCATCCACGTTGTCGAACTCAACGGTAATGCCGGTCTGCCGCCAGTCAACAGGCGAGGCCCAGGGCTGGGCCTTTTTGCGAGCCACGCGCACCGGCACCCGGTTTATGTCGCCGTAGAGGCGCACGCGCCACACGTCGCACTCGTAGCCGATGCTGGAAATGGTGGCGCGCTTCTTCGTGAGCGAAGTGCGGAAGCCCAGCGAGTCGCCCAAAAACTTGATTTGGCGGGCCAAACGCTGGTTTTTCTGGGTGATTTCGTAGCCGTTGGAAACTGGGTCGAGGTGGCCGTCGCTGTCGATGAGGCCGGCCAGCAGGCGCAGGCGGTTCTCGGTCGAGTTGATGGCGTAGGCGCGGGGAATGTGCTTATCGCCCAGCACACCCAGCTGCCGCAGCTCATCCTGCAAGGAATACTCGGCAATGTTGCCACCCTGCCGGCCCTTGGTAATGCCGTAGCTGTTGCAGCGATTTTCCACCACGCCCACGGTCACCTGCATTTTCAGCGCAGTGGCGTATTCGTGCAGGTAATCGATGATTTCTGGGTCCTGGCCGGTGATGCGGCAGTTACCAGTGTTGCCATCGCCCAGCCATACGCCCAGGAAATACGGGTCCACGGGTAACTCCTGCGCCTCAAATTCCACCGGCACCTTGTAGCCCTTATAGTTTGAGCGGAATTTTGGGTCTTTGGCCAGATAGTCCTTTACGGTGATGTTCAGCACGTCGCCGTGGCGGTGTGGGCCCTCATTGCGTGAGCGTTTCAGGGAGAGAATATGGCTCTCGTTCACGCGGTAGTCGTCGCCCTTGTTTTGGCGCACCCAGTACATGTTTTCGCGTCCGCGCGCAATGCTCAGGACCCGGCGCGGGGTCGAGTCGTCGCCCATCAGCAGGTCGCCTTCGCGCACGTCTTCCACGTTGCACAGGTCGCCGTTGAACAACAGCACTTTGGTGCCTTTGCCCAAACACTTGCCCATGCCCGGACGAGCCGCAATAATCACAAGGTCAGATGGTTGCCAGCCGCTAGTGACGCGGTCCAGCGCCGTGAAGCCGGTGGGTACACCAGTCAGGCCGTCGGCCTGGTTCTTCTTTTCTTCGAGCTCCTTGATGGCTTTGCCCATCAGGCTCCGCATGTCGTCGAAGTTCTTGCGGATGTTCGATTCCGACACCTCGAACAGTGCCGATTCGGTATCGTCGAGCAGCTTGAATACATCGGTAGTATCCTCGAACGCATCGCGCTGGATTTCGCTCGAAATCCGAATCAGCTCGCGCTTGATGGCGGTTTCAGTGATGATACGGGCGTGGTACTCGACGTTGGCCGCCGAGTTAACTTTCAGCGTGAGGTTGGCTACGTAGAAGGGGCCGCCGGCGGCTTCAAGCTCGCCCATCTCGCGCAGCTCGTGCACCACGGTGAGCTGGTCGATGGGTTCTGACTTATCGAACAGCCGGATAACGGCGCGGTAAATGCGCTGGTGGGCATCTTTGTAAAAGCTCTCGGGCTTGAGCAGGTCAATAACCGAGGTGAGGGCGTCTTTTTCCAGCATCAGGGCACCGAGCACGGCCATTTCGAGCTCGGGGGCCTGGGGCGGCAGCTTGCCGGCCGCACTGGCATTCTGAGGAACTACCATACCCCCCCGATTGGTCCAGGCCGCTTTGGCGCGGGCGGCGGATTGCTTCAGGCGGTCGTCCATCTGGTCGGGCATAGGGGAATTGGGAAACTAAAGTAACGAAATAGCGGAGACGAGGAAACCGGCCGGGAAAATAAAACCGGGCCGGCCGTGATATATACAAAGCTAACCCCGCCAACGGAGAAAAGATTGGTGGACAAATTCGATTCTTTTGGTTATGGAATGGCGGCGGCAGCCGGTAGTTTGTAATTTCGCGCCCCACCGAAATAGTTTTTGGTTTCTTGTTTCTGGTGGCTGGTTGAACGTTAGCTACGTTAGCCGCTACTCCCCCTTAGCCTTTTCGGATGGCGGGGTACAAATCAGTGTTTAGAATCCAGCTTAAAGTGTCCTGAATCAACTCCTTTGGAACCAGCAACCAGCAACCAGCAATCAGCAATCCACCCAGAAGCCATTCACCTCATCGCGGTGGGCGGCAGCATTATGCACAATCTGGCGCTGGCCCTGCACCGCCGGGGTGCCCACGTCACGGGCTCCGACGACGAGATTTTTGAGCCCGCCAAAGGCCGCCTTGCCGCCGCCGGCCTGCTGCCCGCCCAGGAAGGCTGGGATGCCGCCCGCATCACGCCCGACCTCTCGGCTGTTATCGTGGGCATGCACGCCCGGCCCGATAACCCCGAGCTGCTGCGGGCCCAGGAATTGGGCCTGAAAATCTATTCCTTCCCCGAGTACATCTACGAAGCCAGCCGCGACAAGCAGCGCATCGTCATCGGGGGCTCGCACGGCAAAACCAGCATCACGGCCTGCATTCTGCACGTATTGCGGTTCCACGGCCGCAAGTTCGACTACGCGGTGGGGGCCCAGCTGGCGGGCTTCGATTTGATGGTGCAGCTGACCGATGACGCGCCCATCATCATCATCGAGGGCGATGAGTACCTGTCGTCGCCGGTAGACCGGCGGCCCAAGTTTCACCTCTACCAGCATCATATTGGGGTGATTTCGGGCATCAGCTGGGACCACATCAACGTGTTTCCGACCGAGGAAATCTACCGCGAGCAGTTCCGCATCTTCGCCGATATGACGCCCAAGGCCGGCGTGCTCATCTACGACCGCGACGACGAGCAAACCCAGCTCATCGCCGTGCCCACCAACCCCGACGTGACCTACATCGGCTACGGCCCGCACGAAAACGTTATCCGCGACGGCCGCACGTTCCTCATCACGAAAAAGGACGAGGAAGTGCCCGTGCAGGTGTTCGGCGAGCACAACCTGCGTAACATCTCGGCAGCCAAGGAGGTGTGTAAGCAGCTGGGCATCAAGGGTAAGGATTTCTTCCGGGCAGTGGCCACGTTCCCCGGCGCGGCGCGGCGGCTGGAGCTGGTGCGCGAAGGCACTACTTCGGTGGTATATAAGGATTTCGCTCACGCTCCCAGCAAGCTAAAGGCCACGGCCACGGCCCTGAAGACCCAGTTTCCGCAGCGCCGTTTGGTGGCCTGCCTGGAACTGCACACGTTCAGCAGCCTCAACCCGGCCTTTTTGCCGCAGTACGCGCATTGTTTCGATGCGCCCGACGTGGCCGTGGTCTACTTTAACCCCCACGTGCTGGAGCACAAGCGCCTGCCGCCGCTGGCCGCTGCCACCGTGGCCCAGGCTTTCCAGCGGCCGGATATCAAAGTGATAACCGATAGCGCCGAGCTGGCCGCATTTTTAAGAAGCCAGACCTGGGACAATACCAACCTGCTGCTCATGTCGTCGGGCACATTCGACGGGTTGGACTTGAATGGCTTGGCGGCAGAAATTGTGGGTTGATTGAATATGTCATGCTCCGGTCCGACCGCCCTAGGCGGTCCGACCGGTTGTCGTTGTCTATTGGAACGTGTTTTTTATAACTGGTTGCCGGTCTGCATCAAATCGTGCTTTCTTCAACCGGTCGGACCGCCTAGGGCGGTCGGACCGGAGTAGATAAGAAACCAAAAAAGCCCGCTATTCAGCGGGCTTTTTTGGTTTCTTATCGGTGGTGATGAGCAGGGCCAGCGCCGTGAGCGCGGCTCGCAGCAGCCATTTATTGCGCGTATTCATTTGACAGGGGCCGAGGAGAAGAGCGAATTGTTGATGTTCACTTTCAGGTCGCAGGTGCTGCCGCCCACTTTCTCGCCGCAGGTGGTGCCCACGATGCGTCCGTTTTCAAAATTGAAGAAGCACATGGGGCAGCCCTGGCCGGTGATGGTGTAGCGCTCGGCGGTGGGGCGTAGGTAGTAGGTGTTGTCGCCGCCGGCGGTGAGGGGCAGGGCCATGGCCCGAAACATGCCGTTGCGCAGGCCCATGCCAATTAGGTAGTAGCTAATGGGCTCGTCGGGGCCGGTGGGGGCTTTGCGCACCTGAATCTTATCGATTACGGTGCCATCGCCAAACTGCCGGATGAAGGCTTGGGCCAGCTCGCTGCGCGGCGTGTTATACTCCGTGGAGCTGTCGGTGAAATGCACGATTTGCCGGCTTTCCGGCTTGGCAATAACTTCGCCTTTGATGCGGTTGGGGCTGCCGAACTCACTGGTAGCCTGTTTGGTGCTTTCGCACGACATGACCAGCAACAGCATTGAAATACTCAATAGGCTCAACCCAAGCAAACGCGAAAAAAGCTTCATAGTAGAATAGCAAAAAGTTGGGCCTTGGGAGCCGCTACCTAGCGGCCCTTGTAGTACTTACGCGCTTCCGGCAATTCGCGCTGAATATCTGCGATGCGGGTGCCGTTGGAGGGGTGAGTAGAAAGGAACTCGGGCGGCGAGGCTTGGTTCTCGCGGGCATCCATGCGCTGCCAGAACGTAATAGCGCCGTCGGGATTGTACCCGGCCATGGCCATGAAAATCAGGCCCAGGTGGTCGGCCTCCGATTCCTGGTTGCGGCCGTAGCGCAACAGGCCCAGCTGCGAGCCTACGCCAAACGCCTGCAACGCCAGCTGCTGCGTAGCGGGAGCATTGGTCGAAAGGGCGGCCGAGAGCACCTGCCCGCCCAACTGCTGCAGCAGGCCCTGGCTCATGCGCTCGGAGCCGTGCTTGGCTACGGCGTGCGCGATTTCGTGCGACATTACCACGGCCAGGCCGTTTTCGTTCTGCGTAATGGGCAGAATGCCGGTGTACACGGCCACTTTGCCGCCGGGCATACACCAGGCATTCTGCTGCTTGTCGTCCTGAATCACATTGAATTCCCACTGGTAGCCGGCCAGCTGGTCGGAGGCGTTTTGCTGGCGGAAATAGGTTTCCACCGCCGCCTGAATGCGCTGGCCCACGGTGCGAACCATGGCCACCTGCTGCGAGTTGGTGGAGAGCGGGCCTTTGGCAATAATCTCGTGGTATTGCGTGGAAGCCAGGGTGTTGATTTCGCCGTCGCTCACGAGGCTGAGCTGGCGGCGGCCCGTGATGGGCACCGTAGAGCAGGCGGAAAGCAAGGCCAGACTGGCCACGAGGGTGAGTTTTTTGAGCATGAGCATGAGTGAAAAAGTGGAAGAATGCGCTGGCCCCACGCCAACGTGGCGGGCTCCGGCGCGGGCAGCCGTTTCGGGCTATACGGGGGCAGGGCGGGGTAAAGTTTTGGCCGGGCCAGGCCGGCGGGCCGTAAAAATGGGCCGGCCGATGGCCGTAAGCCAGCGGGGAGCCGTAGTTTTGACTTATCTACGACCCGCCTTTCCC
Source organism: Hymenobacter siberiensis (assembly GCF_018967845.1). GTDB lineage: Bacteria > Bacteroidota > Bacteroidia > Cytophagales > Hymenobacteraceae > Hymenobacter > Hymenobacter siberiensis. Next base: position 4,075,257 of record NZ_JAHLZZ010000001.1, on the reverse strand, counting down.
GTCGCCATGAAAATCATCTGCATCGGCCGCAACTACGCCGACCACATTGCCGAGCTGCACAACGAGGTGCCCTCCGCGCCCGTTATCTTTATGAAGCCCGAAACGGCGCTGCTGCAACGCGGCCAGCCGTTTTTCATCCCCGAATTCTCGCAGGACATTCACCACGAAATAGAATTGGTGCTGCGCGTGAGCAAGAACGGCCGCCACATCGACGAGTCGTTTGCCCTCAATTATTTCGATGCCATTGGCCTTGGTATCGACTTCACGGCCCGCGACTTACAGGCCGAGCTCAAGAAAAAAGGCCTACCCTGGGAGCTGGCCAAAGCCTTCGACGGCTCGGCCCCGATTTCGAACACCTTCCGGCCCGTGGCCGAGTTTGCCGACCTGGCCAACATCAATTTCCATCTCACCGTGAACGGCGAAACCCGCCAGACCGGCAACTCCGGCCTGATGCTGCACCCCTTCGCCAAAATCATCAGCTTCGTATCAAAATACATCTCCCTGAAAATGGGCGACCTTATTTTTACCGGTACGCCCGCCGGCGTGGGTCCCGTGCAGATGGGCGACCAGTTGGAAGGCTTCCTGGAAGGGGAGAAGCTGCTGGAGCTGGGCATTCGATAGGGATGTAGAGACGCATTCTGGCGGCTTGGCGTTGAACGGTTGGGCTGTGAACGAGTCTGATTGGCGCGGTGCCGGAGACATAAGGATGCGTCTCTACATCCGTTTATGAAAAGTATTAGCTGAATTAAAAGAAGCGTTATTGTGCAAAAGGGAAAGCTAACTGCGCGGTTGATAGGAAGTGTGTTTTTGGTGCTGCTGGCATGGCGGGTAGGAGGGCAGGAGGCTGACACTTCCGACCGCGACCGCGCCCCCGGCGAGCTGCTGAATGCCGGGCGGGCTACCGTGGCGCCGGGGTATTTTATGTTTCCGATTGCGCCGGGCAAGCCGGGCTTCCTGGCCGGGAGCATGGGCGAGCTGCGGCCCAACCATTTCCACGGTGGCCTCGACATCAAGACCGGCGGCGGGGTAAACCAGCCCGTGTACGCCGCCGCCGATGGCTACGTGTCGCGTCTCAAGCAGTCGTCGTTTGGCTACGGCAACGTGCTCTATATCAATCATTCAAATGGTCTGACCACCGTGTACGGCCACCTCAACGAGTTCAAAGGTGCCTTCGCGGCCGAGCTGCTGCGTCGGCAGTACGACAAGCAGAGCTACGAGTTGGAAGCCTTCTTCGAGAAGGACCGGTTTCCGGTGAAGCGTGGCGAGCTGGTGGCCCTGAGCGGCAACACCGGCGGCTCGGCCGGCCCGCACCTGCACTGGGAAGTGCGCGATGCCCAGGACCGGCAGTACAACCCCCTGCAATGGGGCGGCTTCCCCGAGATTCAGGACCATGTAGCCCCTACGCTGCAGGCATTTGCGCTGGAGCCGCTGTCTATTGAGGCGCGGGTGAAGAACGTGTTTGCCAAGGCGCTGTTTGCGCCCAAAGTGCAGCCGGGGCCGGGCGTGGCCACTACCTGGGCCGATACCATCAGTGCCTTTGGCACGGTGGGCGTGCTGGTGCAAGGCTTCGATAGGTTTGACAATGCCTGGAACCGCAACGGTATTCAGCGGGTGGCCATGACGGTGAACGGGCAGCCGTTTTACCAGCACAACATCGATGCGATTCCCTTCCCGACGGGCACCCGGCAGGTGGGCAATTTCGTCGATTTCCTGTATCAGAACACCCAGGGCCGCACCTTGCAAAAGCTGTGGGTAGACGATGGCAACGACCTGCTGATGTACGCCACCACCAGCCCCACCAAGGGCCGCCTGACCGTGGAAGCCGGTAAGGTATACAACGTCGACATCACCCTGGCCGACTCCTACAACAACCAGACGGCCCTGCACCTGGTGCTGCGCGGCGAGCAGCCGGCCTACTTCAAAACCCGCGCCGCCGTGGTGAAAAAGCCCGCCCTGCGCTTCGAGGTGACCCGCAACCTGCTGAAAGCCGTGGCCGCCGACCCCAGCGCCGACTCGGTGGGCGCCAACCTGGTGCTGCTGCGCGGCAACCGTCGCCTCGAAATCAAGCCGAGCTACACCCAGAACAGCGAAACCGTGTACCTCTACGACCTGCGCGCCGGCCTGCCCGATTCCATTCGTTTCGGCACCATCACCAAGAAGTTCGACCGGCAGGTGATGATTCCGGCGGGCAAGGAGACCAACTACGCCACGGCCAAGCTCAACGTGATGTTCGGCAAGGAAACCTTGTTCGGCAACATCTACCTCGGCACCAGCTACAAGCCCGAGCCCATCGGCAGCGGCTTCTGGACGGTGGGCGCGCAGCTCATTCCACTCTATCACACGGCCACCCTCACTCTCAAGCCCACCACCCCGCCCGCCGATCCGGCCCGCACTGCCATTTACGCGGCCACGCTGAAGGGCGGCAAAGCCTACCTGGGCGGCAAGTGGGACGAGCAAGGCAACATCACGGCCAACATCCGCCAGTTTGCCTCCTACCGCATTCTCACCGATACCGTGGCCCCTAAGGGCAGCCTCATCGGGCGGCCCGGCGGGCAGGTGCTCTTCCGCGTCGGCGACGACCTTTCCGGCCTGGCTACCTACCGCCTGCTGGTGGGCGGGCGGTTCCGGATGCTGCGCTTCGAACACAAGAATTCCACGCTGTTTTCGGTGCCGACCGATACGCTGGGTGCCCGCTTGAAAGGCCCCGCCGAACTGCGTTTGACGGACCAGGCCGGCAATGAGCGGGTGATTCCGCTGAGCTTGTAGTAGCGGAGAAGTGCGAATAAGACTCCCCTCCTTACCAAGGAGGGGATGCTGGCGCGAAGCGTCAGCTGGGGTGGTTGTAGCGTTGCATGGCATCCGCACGATTTCCAGTCAATTCCCGTAAGCGCTTAAATTACATTTATTGCATTCATTTCGCCAGCCGTTCAACGCCACAACCACCCCAGTTGACGCTTCGCGCCAGCATCCCCTCCTTGGTAAGGAGGGGAGTTTTGACCGTCTTACTCTTCTCAAAAACCCTTCCCATCATGTCCCTCGAACCCGGCCAACCCGCCCCCGATTTCACCGCCCAGGACCAGGACGGCAACACCATCAGCCTGCACGAGCTGCGCGGTCAGAAAGTCGCCCTCTACTTTTACCCCAAGGACGATACCCCCGGCTGCACCGCCCAGGCCTGCAACCTGCGCGACCACCAGGAGGAGCTGAAAGCCAGCAATATCAAAGTCATCGGCGTGAGCATCGACGGCGCGGCGGCCCACCAGAAATTCGCCCTCAAGTACGACCTGCCCTTCCCGTTGCTCGTCGATACCGACAAAACCATCGTGCAGGCCTACGGCGTGTGGCAGGAGAAGAAAAACTACGGCAAGACCTACATGGGCACCGTTCGCACCACTTTCCTTATTGATGAAAACGGCTTGATTGAGCAGGTTATCAAGAAAGTGGACACCAAGGAGCACGCCGCCCAACTGCTGAAGTAGCGGCAGTCGGCAGCACTATTTTGCCCCGAAAGGGCCCGTTGGCCCATCCCGCCGTTTACTACCTTTACCCACCGAACCCAACTATTCCCGACATGGCCGATACCACCACCACCAAAACTGTTGAACAGCCCGAGAAATCAAACGAGGAGCTGAAGGAAATTGCCACCCAGGTGCGCCGCGACATCGTGCGCATGGTGCATGCCGTGAACTCGGGCCACCCCGGCGGCTCGCTCGGCATCACCGATTTGCTGGTCGCGCTTTACTTTAAAGTAATGAAGCACCACCCCGAGCCCTTCGATATGGACGGCAAGGACCAGGACCTGTTCTTCCTGTCCAACGGCCACACGTCGGCCACCATGTACTCGTGTTTGGCGCGTTCGGGCTACTTCCCCATCAGTGAGTTGAGCACGTTCCGCAAGCTCAACTCCCGCCTCCAGGGCCATCCCACCACCCACGAGGGCTTGCCGGGCATTCGGGTAGCCTCGGGCTCCCTGGGCCAGGGCCTGAGCGTGGCCTGCGGCGCGGCCCAGGCCAAAAAGATGAACGGCGACAAGCAGCGTGTGTTCGTGCTCATGGGCGACGGTGAGCTCGAAGAAGGCCAGAACTGGGAGGCCGCCCTCTACGCCAGCCACCACAAAATTGATAACCTCATTGCCATCGTAGACCGCAACGGCCAGCAAATTGACGGCTCGACCGATGAAATCGGCGGTCTGGGCGACATTGGGGCGAAGTTCAAAGCCTTCGGCTGGCACGTCATCGAAGGCGACGGCAACCACTTCGATGCCCTGATTCCCCTGCTCGAAAACTGCGTGGCCGCCACCGGCAAAGCCAGGCCCGTCATATTCGTAATGGATACGAAAATGGGCTTCGGCGTCGATTTCATGATGGACGGCCACAAGTGGCACGGCGTAGCACCGAACGATGCCCAGCTGGCCACCGCCCTCGATGAGCTGAAAACCGGGACGGAAGGCGACTACTAAATCACTGATTTTCGCTGATTAACCGAGATTTCGCTGATGCGGTCCTGCGCCTTACGTCAACCTCACCCCCCCGGCCCCCCTCTCCAAAAAAGAGGGGGGAGCTTTACGTTCCTGTTCAAGCAAAATCGTAAAGCTCCCCCCTCTTTTTTGGAGAGGGGGGCCGGGGGGGTGAGGTTGCGCCTGGCGGCGTTGCTGCTGCTGCTATGGAGCATTAACACCCACGCCCAGAACGCCCCCCTCGAAAAGCCCAAGGTCACCCGCATTCTTTTCCTGCTCGATGCCTCGGGCTCGATGATGGCCCCCTGGGAAGGCCAGCCCCGCTGGAACGTGGCCAAGCGCATGCTCAGCAAAATGGTGGACTCCCTCAACACCTATCCCAACTTGGAAATAGCCCTGCGCGTGTACGGCCACCAATATCCCAATGCCGAGAAAAACTGCGAAGACTCCCGGCTGGAAGTGCCTTTCGCTCCGCGCAACGCGGTGGCCATCAAGAAAAAGCTGACCGAGCTGAAAGCCCAGGGCAATACGCCCATCACGTACTCGCTGGAGCAGTCGGCCAACGATTTCCCCACCGATAAGTCCTCCCGCAACGTGCTGCTGTTGATTACGGACGGCCTCGAATCGTGCAATCGCGACCCCTGCGCGGCTTCCATCGCCCTGCAGCGCAAGCACGTTTTCCTCAAGCCCTTCGTCATCGGCATCGGGGCCGAGCGCGATTTCGGCAAGCAGCTCGAATGCCTCGGCCAGTACTACAACGCCGCCGAAGTCGCCACTTTCCGCACGGTGATGAACGACGTAATTGCCAAAACGCTGAGCAAAACCACCGTCTCGGTGAATCTCACCGACGCCAACGGCAAGCCCGTGGAAAGCAACGTGAACATGACCTTCGTGAACAACGTGACCGAGCAGCCGGAGTACAACTACGTGCACTACCGCGACGCCCAGGGCAAGGCCGATGTCGTCGATATCGACGCTCTCCAGAGCTACGACCTCGTGATAAACACGGTGCCGCCCGTGCGCCAGGCCAACATCCCCATCACGCCCGGCAAGGCCAACGTGCTCACTTACAAAACGCCTCAGGGCACGCTTTGGCTGCAAAACCCACCTCTCACACCCAACCCGTATGGTACCATCCGGGCGGTGGTGCGCAGCCCGGCGGGGGCCACCGTCACGGCCGGCACCTTCGGCACCCGCCAGAAACTGCTGGCCGGCAACTACGAAGTGGAAGCCCTGACCCTGCCGCGCACCGTGCGCCGCCTCACCATCAAGCAAGGCCAGGAATACGCTTTCACCTACGATGCCCCCGGCACCCTCAATATTACCTCCGACCTGAAAGGCTTCGGCAGCATATATCAGTTGAATGATGACGAGTCGCAGACCTGGATTTACGACTTGCCGCAAGGTGGCAGCAGCAAAATCAACCTACCCATGCAGCCGGGGGCCTACCGGTTGGTATTTCGCACCAAAACCAGCATCGGCAGCAAGTTTACGGACGTGCGCAATTTTAGCATTCGGAGCGGGCAGACGACATCAGTAGCCATTTTCGGAAAATGACGTGAGAACGGAAAACTCCCCTCCTTACCAAGGAGGGGACATTTTCACAAAGTGAAAATTGGGGTGGTTGTAGGCGTTGAAGAATCGTTGAATCAAATGACAGCCCCATGACAACCCTCAACAACCTCCCCCACAAAAAAGAAGAACGCCGCACCCTCCGCAACAACCTAACCCCCGCCGAAGTCGTCCTCTGGAACCAATTGAAAAACGGCCAGTTGGCCAACCGCAAATTCCGCCGCCAGCACAGCATCGGCGAGTTCATTCTTGATTTCTACTGCCCGCAGGAAAAGCTTGCGGTTGAATTAGACGGTGCGGGCCATTTCACGGCATCCGGCAATTTGCATGATGCAGCGCGTACTGATTATTTGAATGCATCGGGTATTCGGGTAATGCGGTTTGAGAATAAGTTAATTTGGTCGGCGCTGGATAGCGTGCTGCATTCCATTGAAAGTAGTTTTAGTGGGCGCTGACGTTTGCCGTTCAACGCCACAACCACCCCAGTTGAGCCTGCGGCTCAACGTCCCCTCCTTGGTAAGGAGGGGAGTTTGTTCTAACGAAACCTCCTTAATATACCCATGAAAGACTTCCCCTACACCGAATCCAAAGACACCCGTAGCGGCTTCGGCGCTGGCCTGGCCGAGCTGGGCACCACCCATCCCAACGTAGTCGCCCTCTGCGCCGACCTTACCGGCTCGCTCAAGATGGATGCCTTTAAAAAAGCCTTCCCCGAGCGGTTTTTCCAGGTAGGCATTGCCGAGGCCAACATGATGGGCGTGGCCGCCGGCATGACCATTGGCGGCAAAATCCCCTTCACGGGCACCTTTGCCAACTTCAGCACCGGCCGGGTGTATGACCAGATTCGCCAGAGCATTGCTTACTCCGGCAAGAACGTGAAAATCTGCGCCTCGCACGCCGGCCTCACGCTGGGCGAAGACGGCGCCACCCACCAGATTCTGGAAGACCTCGGCATGATGAAAATGCTGCCCGGCATGACCGTCATCAACCCCTGCGACTACAACCAGACCAAAGCCGCTACCCTCGCCATCGCCGACTACGAAGGCCCCGTGTACCTGCGCTTCGGCCGCCCCGTGGTGCCCAACTTCACGCCCGCCGACCAGAAATTCGAAATCGGCAAAGCCTGGGTAATGAACGAAGGCCCCGACGTGAGCATCTTCGCCACCGGCCACCTCGTCTGGAAAGCCGTGCTGGCCGGCAAGCTTCTGGCCGAGAAAGGTATCAACGCCGAAATCATCAACATCCATACCATCAAGCCGCTCGATGCCGAAGCCATCCTCGCCTCGGTGCGCAAAACCCGTTGCGTGGTCACCGCCGAAGAGCACCAGATGAACGGCGGCCTCGGCGACAGCATCGCCCAGCTACTGGCCCGCGAAGAGCCCCTGCCCCTGGAAATGGTGGCCGTGCACGACAGCTTCGGCGAAAGCGGCACCCCCGACCAGCTGATGGAGAAATACGGCCTCACCGATGCCGCCATCGTGGAAGCCGTAGAAGCGGTGATGAAGCGGAAGAAGTAGGTTGACCGGATAAGCAAAAGCCCTCGTAGCATAAGTTGCTGCGGGGGCTTTTATTTTGTTGTCGCTAACGTTAAACGACTTTGCGATGTGGTGGTATTTCTTATTCCGTTAGTTTAAATTTATTACTAAAGTCAATAGTAGTACCGTCGCTCAGCACTTATTCTTCAGCCACCATATTGCAAAACCGATGTTAGCGGCTGACTTATTTCACTGGAGTTATTAGCCGCTTTTGTTTTAAGCTCTTTTCTTCTTATTACATAATAGATAGCAAATAAAGTGGTAACTACAGGTAGTACAATTCCAAACTCATCTATATACCATGGGGTCATTTCATTACTTTTTGTTAGTGGCGTAAATATTTGTTGAACATACAGGTTGTGAGTAGCATGAAGTATCATGGCAGGAAACAAGCTGCCACTCTTAATAGTAAACCATGTGAAAATAAAACTGGAGGAAATAATCATAACAGTAAAACACGTTAAACCATAATAAAAAGGAGTGCCGTTGTTATAGTCTCCAAATATCAAAACAGTATAATGCCACACTGCCCAAATAATGCCTACAATAAGAGATGTTTTGACAAAACCAAACTTGATGTAAAGTTCAGGTGTAAGGAAGCCTCTCCATCCAATCTCTTCGCCAAGGGCATCTGAAGCGCTTCTGAAAATACCAAAGGTTCCTGTCATCAGCACAAACAGAAAAATTATCCAACCCGATGAAAGTGAAGAAATACCAAAGGAGACACCAATTTCTTTAACAAAATCGGAATTATAGAATTTTCCAAAACCAACGCTCCAAATGACGGAATAAGCAATCAGGGAGTAAAGTATAGGAATAAAGAAGGCAGTAACTAGATATTTTGTTTTTGACCACTGCCATAATAACCCACTAATCTTCTCTTTAAATATATATTTTGTCAACAGTGCTGCAATTGTCGGACACCACATGGCGGCTGTAGTGAATAGTCTTTCAGCATTACCTGATACTTTTAATAGCACAGAGGTAATGTCAAACAATGCTGTTAAAAGAAATGTCAAAGCAAGAAATGTCCATACCTTTTTTGGATGGAATTGCCCTTCTCTATTAATCATAAGCGTTGGTTTAGGTTTGCCGCTACGGACAGGTATTGCTGCAGGTGGGATATTTTATAACGTCCAGCCCGGAACCGCTGCCCAATTGAAATAAAAAGTTGAAGTTAACAACAAAAAGCCAAATAGATATTCGTCTGCCCGAACTAAAGTACAGCGATGCAAACAGCCGAAGTTTCAACGTCAAGCCCAACTATTACAAAACCCCATGTTGTGCGTTCGTTGTATTCAACGGTCTGTTATTCTGCTTCTGAAACGATGCCAATAATTTGTCCAAGATTATTTTTTGTAACTAACGCAACCCTTGCACCAACTTTATATTTAATTAGATACTTACTTTGATTACTATTGCCGATGTTTTCTAAACGCATCACATTTTGAACCTGTCCAAATGTTTTAAGCAAAAAATTATTAGAAACAGTTAGAGCTTTTATTTTAGGTACTACATCTTTTGAAAAAAGTTCATTATTGAAATCTGTCGCTAAAGGATTTTTAAAGAGTTCAGTAGACTTGTTGCGAAGTGAGTGAAGTGCGGAATTTTCGACAAACTGTACTTAAATTTAGAACATGAACTTTTCCGTAAAAAACCTCACTACTTCGCGTAAATGGCGTGCTGCCACGGGACTCACGGCGGAGCGTTTTGCGCAGCTTTTGGCGCATTTTAAGCAGGCGTATTTTCGGTTAAATGGAACAGATATGATTGAACGTGGGGCTTTTGCGCCGTATGAAGTAGCCCTTAAAACAGAAGAAGAATTACTGCTTTTCACCCTATTCAGCTTCAAAGCAAACTTGACGTATGATTTGTTGGGATTGGTCAGTGGGATGGACGGTTCCAACGCGAAACGCAACCAGGAATTAGGCATTACGGTGCTCCAAGAAGCGCTGGAGCAAACCGGGCATGCGCCAAAGCGGGAATTTGCGACAGTGGCCGAATTTGAAGCCTATTTTCAGGAACACGAGACGTTATTGGTCGATGGAACAGAGCAACGCAAGCAACGACCAGGAAATAAAGAGATGCAAAAAGACTACTATAGCGGTAAAAAAAAATACACGCCGTAAAAGAGATAGTTATTTCAACGACCATTCGCTGGATTGGTTTTATCAGCCGTTGTTACGGCGGAAGACACCACGACTACAGTGTGCTAAAAAGCATTTTACCAGTTGATAAAGAGTGGTTTAAAAAGTTCAAGGTGCGGTTGGACCTGGGGTTTTTGGGCTTCGCGAAAGACTACGTTTGCCGGAAAGTTTTTATTCCTATCAAAAAGCCGAAAGGGAAAGAACTCACCGATGAACAACGAGAAATAAATACAAAACAAGCAAGTGAACGAATTACCGTAGAGCATAGCATTGGCGGATTGAAACGTTATCGAATTTTGGAAGACCGATTACGTTTGCATAATTTGAACCTGTACAATGACGTGCTGGGAGTGTGTGCGGGCTTGTGGAATTTCAGCTTAAATCTGTGATTAATAGCTCGCAACAAGTCTAGTAATAAGATTTATCATAATTGCATTATCATCTTTTATTACAGAAACTTTTGGTCTGCTTAGTTCAGGAATATAAATTGCTGCAATATCTTTAGCTATTAACCCTGGACTTGAAGGATTTAGATTTGTCAAAACAATAATAGTTAATTTATCGTCTGGGAATCTCGCTATGTAATTATTAAAACCTTGCCAACTGCCGCTATGCTGAAAAGCCTTGTGTCCGTTAACTGAATTTAAAAACCAAGCAAAGCCGTAGGGATGCAGGCTGTCATTATTTAGTTTTACAGGAGTAACCATAGATTGTAAATCTTCGTGGGTTAATACTTTTTCTTTCGTAATTGCAGCATCCCATTTTATAAGGTCAAGGATTGTTAAATATAACGAACCGTCTGCTGTAGTATTTAATGTTGGAGCAACCCAACTTTGATTTTTCCACTCACCATTTTTTAACTCGTAACCTGACGAACGGTTTAATATAATATCGGGTTCATTTATAATTCTTATTGTTTCCATTGAAAGTGGAGAAAATATTTTTTCCTTCAATATTTCTCCATAAAACTTTCCTGTTATTTGATGAATGAGGATTCCTAATATTACATAGCCTGTGTTACTGTAAGCCCATTTTTCTCCTGTCTTAAAATCAAGAGGGAGTTTCATTGCTATTTTTAATAGTTCTTGTTCAGTATAATTATTCTGTAGATTTATTCCTGTAGAATCTTCTGGAATATCAGGAATACCTGAAGTATGAGTTAGCAGATTTCTAATGGTAATATTTTGCCAAGTTGCTGGTGTTCCTACAAAATACTTTGATATTTTATCATCTAATTTTAATTTGCCTTCTTCCTTTAATTGCAATATTGCCGTTGCTGTAAATTGTTTACCTATAGAACCTGACTGAAAAATAGTTTCAGGATTTACAGATGTATTATTCTCAATGTTTGACAATCCATATCCCTTTACTTTTACTGTCACTCCGTCAAGTATAACAGCCAATGATAATCCGGGAATATGCCGTTCAATCATAGCCTTCTGAACGTAGCTGTCCACTTTGTCGGAAAGTGTCTGAGCAAATAATGTTTTAGAAAAAGATAAGATGCAGAAGTAAAAAGTAAAGAAAAATAATTTTCTAAGCATATCGTTTGATTTATTAAAGCTTGTGCGGAATAATGCGTTAGGTTAATGCGCGAGATTCAGCAGTGGCCGAAAAGCATCCCAAGACGCATTGTTGCAAATCGTCTGTTTGTGCATACAAGCATTTTTCCCGCATTAACATTATTAGAGTGTTCGGAACAATGACGCACAACGTCCAGGACTTGCTGCAGGTGTGGAATTAGTATTCCGTCTGCCTGGAACCGCTGCTCAATAAGGATTTAAAAGTACAAGTTAAAAATCTAAAGCCCAATTGCATTCCGCCAAGCCCGGACTGAAGCGGAGTAGCGAACTGCTGCTGATGCTAATAACGTCCAGCCACACTTGCAGCAAACCCCATGTTGTAGGCAGGGCAGTTCAAATACTTTAATCTGCTCTTACCAACACTCTCTTCCATGTTTTATTATTACCAATAATTAAAGTGTCACCCTTTAGTATAAATGGTCTGGGTTGGTCAGTGTCAATATAATTTGGAATAGTACCGCCTTTAACATGATGAATCACTATTGATTTTTCCCAGTCAACTGTATAAAATCCGAAGTATCCAAGAGCTGTAGTATCAATATATTCATAAAGATTAGGAAAATACTTCTTTGTTGAGTCTTCCGATATTTTTAAGGGTATAGTAGATGAAATATTCAAGTTAACGATTCCATTTTTTGTATAAGTAAAATACCCTTTTGGATTTTTACCATAGCGATATTTCCAATTTCCTGTCAAAGAATCTAAGTCTGCAAATTCAACTAACCTCCATGTACCTATTAATTTCCCTTGCCCCAGTGTCTTTTTATTTGTCTTTTAGTTTTTACTATTATTTTGTCCGTAGGAGTTATGTGTGAGTGTCAATATTGCCATTAGAATTATCAGTCGAACTTTTTCCATTTTGTCAAAATTTACGTTTGGTGATGTGGTCATTTTTGCCTTGCCTACAACGTTTTGCAGCTACCCGAAGGGCGGGACTTTTACCACAAAACTTGATTTGAAAAACTAATGTTTGATTAAACACAAAACTGTCTTTGGAACACGAAACCCCGCCTTTTGGGTAGGTGCTGTTATAGCCAGTTTTTATTTTCACCAAAGTTTCCACCATTTTTTCGTTTCTAGTTTTTCTTCTGTTTGTTTTTCTTTTCGTGGTTCAACTTTATACTCTTCTAATAATTTTCCATCAAAGTCAAATTTATATCTGTTATAATCCCAATCAGTCGCTAAAATATAATCATCATAAACTGCAAAATCATCAATTCCTTCTGCAGTTGTCCAAATATCTCGTCCCCCTTTTTGCCAAACTATTTTTCCGTCTTTGTCAAGTCGCGTAATATCAAGTTCTCCGTGTACAATATAATCTTTGTCAAGAAAGTGAATACCAAAGCAAGTAGCCGAATCAGCAACGGTCTTCCATTCTAAATTCAAATCTGGAATTGTCAACTTGAATACCGTGTTGGAACAACAAATAACTAGTCCGCCATAACTAATCATTGTTGTGTTTCCCGTTATTCCTGTTCCGCCACCTTCTGAGCCTATTAAGCAACTTGATTTTAGATTATCGTCTTCAAATAATTCAATTCCAATCTGAGAAGTCAATATATTCTTGTCACCACTTATAAATGTCTTGCTGTATGTTTTGATATTGTCAGTAGAGTCCAACTTGTAATCAGCTTCATCATAAAACTTGATTACTTGTCTTTCCAATACTAAAACTTCTATCGGTTCTTTCATTTACTGTTGTCTTTCTAAAATTGGTTATAACATTACGATTGCCGCAACCCGCAGCATTGGCAAGTTGCGTCAATCTGACCTTAGTGCGCAAGTAACTTGCGGGAAACTGGCTAAACCAGCGTGCTATACGCAACTCGCCGGCTATAATCCCAAGCTGTCGAGCGGAGAGGGCGGGCGGGCGCGTTGAGCGACATGGGTATAGATTTCGGTGGTTTTTATGCTGCTGTGGCCCAGCAAATCCTGGATGATGCGCGTGTCGGTGCCGGCTTCCATGAGGTGGGTGGCATAGGAGTGGCGCAGCATATGCAGCGAAATGGGGCGCTGGATGCCGGCCCGGCTGGCGGCCTGCTTCACTACCATTTGCAGGCTGCGCTCGCTGTAGGGCTCGCCGGGGTGCTGGCCTTCGAAGATAAACGTGATAGGGCGAAATTCCCGGAACTGTTCGCGGAGCAGGAGCAGCAAGGATTCGGGAAGCGGGAGGTCGCGGTCTTTTTTGCCTTTTCCGCCGCGCACGTACAGTGCCATGCGCTTGCTGTCGATGTCGGCGGGCGTGAGGGCCAGCACTTCACCTAAGCGCAGGCCCAGGCCATAAGCCAGCATGAGCATGGCGCGGTGCTTGCGGTTTTCGGTGCCTTGCAGCAGAGCCTTTACTTCTTCCTGGGCCAGCACTTTGGGGTTGGTCTGGGGCCTTTTGGGGCGCGGAATGTTGTAGTACTGCCGGGGCTGGCCCTCCACCTGCTCGTAGTAAAACTTGATGGCGTTGATGAGCAGGTTTTGGTACGTTTCGGAAATGCCTGCCGCTACGCGCCCGGCCAGATAGTCGAGCACATCCTGTTTGCTGAGGGCCAGCGGCAGCCGTGGGCCGCAATAAGCCAGGAAAAGTTGAAACGCGCTACGGTAATTTTTGAGGGTGTTGGGGCTGTAGCGTTTGAGGGCGATGAACTGGCAGTAGCGCGAAAGCAGCACCTCGTGCGGGGTGGGCGGGGGCAGCGCCACGGCCAGCGCCGGTGTGGGCGGCACCAGCAGCACCAGGCCCAGGTGCTGGCAGGCGGCCCGTACCCGCGCCACCAGCGCGGCATCGGCAGGCAGCACGTAGCCTTTGGCGGCGGGCTCGTAGCGAACGCCGGCGGCGAGCAGGGCGGTCCGCGTCGGCTCATTGGAGAAGGGGAAGAACACCAGAAACTCGGTGCGCGAGGGACGGAGGCGGAGTGAAACAGCAGCTTTCATAGGTAGCAGGCGGATGATGGAAGTTTGCGCTACTGGTCGCCGGGCTTTTTGTCCAACATCAGTACCTGTTCGCCAATTATTTCGGTCACGTAGTGGCGTAGGCCGGCGGGGTCGTCGTAGTGGCGGGTTTTTAGTTTGCCTTCCACATACACCAGGCTTCCCTTGCGCAGGTAGGCCTGGGCCAACTCGGCGAGCCCCCGCCACAGGACAATGGTGTGCCAGTCGGTGTTGGTGTGGGTCTGGCCACTTTTGTCGCGGTACGTTTCGGAAGTAGCCAGCGAAAATTTGGCCACGGGCACGTTGCCTTCCAGTACTTGTATTTCGGGGTCTTTACCCAGGTTGCCGATGAGGGTTACTTTGTTGAGGCCGCGCATAAAGTTGATGCATTAAGCGGAGTATGCTGCTTGCAGAGGCAAGAACGTCAGGAAGTTTGATTAGCCTGTTGCCGTTGAGCCGGTAATGCGCCCCCTTTTTATGCGGCTTCATTAAACGCGGCGCTTACTTTGCCCTCCAACCGCCACTTCACCGCCCACGCCCCGGCCTCCCCGCTTGGAAGACCACGAAATTCTCCTCAAGTTCCAGGACCCCGCCAGCCGCAACCTGGCGTTCAACCAGCTCGTGCGCAAGTACCAGAGCAAGGTGTACTGGCACGTGCGCAAAATGGTGGTGGACCACGACGATGCCGACGACCTCACCCAGGACGTATTCATTAAGGTCTGGAAGCACCTCGAGAACTTCCGACAGGATGCCCAGCTTTTCACCTGGATTTACCGCATTGCCACCAACGAGTGCCTGAATTTCCTGAGCAGCAAGCGGCGCAAGTTCCTGCTGCCGCTCACGGATGTGGGAGCTGAGCTGGCCGCCAAAATGGAAGCCGACCCCGCCATGGCCGGCGATGCCATTGAGCTGAAGCTCCAGCAAGCCATTCTGCGCCTGCCCGACAAGCAGCGCCTCGTATTCAACCTGCGCTACTACGACGAGATGCCCTACGAGCAAATGGCCGAGGTAACCGGCACCAGCGTGGGCGCGCTCAAAGCCAGCTACCACCACGCCGTGAAAAAAGTGGAGGACTACGTGACCCGCAACACTGACGAATAGCCCGGCCCCAGCACAATTTTTTATTCGCGGAATTAAACGCCGCCCCCTCTTCCTCATCCAACCAACATGAAACCTACTTTCAAGCTAGATGCGCACCCTCGGCGGCCCCGCCCGCTGCTGAGCGAGCCGCCCGCTGGTTACTTCGACCACCTTCCGATGCAGATAATGGCCCGGCTGCCCCAGGCGGAGGCCCGCGAGGCGGCTGCCGGCTGGCGCTGGTTGGCTTTTCTGTCGCCGGCTTTGCGCACCAGTTTGGCCTCGGTGGCCGTACTGGGCGGCTTTGCGGCTTCGTTTTTCCTGAGCGGTACGCCGCCGCTGGTGCCGGCCACTGCCAGCACTGCCTCGCTCGATGCCGTGCCCCGTACCGAACTGGTGGGCTACCTGCTCACGAGCGGGGCCCGCGTCGAAAACTCCGACCTGGCCATCCTCACGGCCGCCAACCCCGGTTTGGCCAACGGTTTCCTGCACGCTTCGGAAGACGAGCTGAACGATGCCCTGGACGCGCAACCTTCCGAAGACGCTACGTATTTATAAATCCCTGAATTACCACTTTGCTATCATGTCCATTTTATCATCCACGTTTCGGTTATTGAGTCTGGCAGCGTTACTGCTGACCGTGGCACCTGCCGCGCATGCCCAGGGCGGCTTGGGCGGCGGCCGCAAGGGCCAGCGTTTGGGCCAGCTCGAAAATGCCAAAATTGCCTTTATCACCAACCGCGTGTCCCTCACGCAGGACCAGGCCCAGAAATTCTGGCCGCTTTACAACGAGTTTTCGACTCGCCGCCGCGAGCTCAACCGCAGTGGCCGCCTGTTGCGCCGCGACGTGACCGACGGCATGACTGACCCCGAAATCCGCGACAATTTCAACCAGGCCTTCGC
Organism: Hymenobacter siberiensis; assembly: GCF_018967845.1. Classification (GTDB taxonomy): domain Bacteria; phylum Bacteroidota; class Bacteroidia; order Cytophagales; family Hymenobacteraceae; genus Hymenobacter; species Hymenobacter siberiensis. The sequence continues at coordinate 4,059,068 of NZ_JAHLZZ010000001.1, read as the reverse complement.
CATGCGCCAGCAGGAATTGAACCTGGAAAAGGAGTACTTCGAGAAATTTCAAAAGGCAGTTTCGCTGCGCCAGGTGGCCCAGCTATTCCAGGCCGAGCGCGATTTCACCAAGGAAGTCATCAAGCGGGTGGCCGGGGCGGGTGGCCCGCCCGCCATTGACACCAACTAGATTCTTTTTCTTTCTGAGCTATGCCAAGAGGCCGCTGCCCCCGCAGCGGCCTCTTTATTTTTGTGGAATAATCGAAACCGGGTTTAGCTGGTTAGGTAAGGAGCCCTTGCCCGTCATGCTGAGCGCAGCCGAAGCATCTCTACCGCATTAGTAAATGAATTACTCATTGCGGTAGAGGTGCTTCGGCTGCGCTCAGCATGACGTTCAACCTACTTGCGCATCCACCCGCACCGAACCACAAAGAATACGTCCCAATCCGCTTAAATCCGATAAATCCGTGGTCCTGACACCCCGCCAATTATTCCTGCGCCACCAGGCCCAAACCTCCGATTTCCCGCTGCTGCTGGAAATTGAGCGGGCCGAAGGCGTGTACATGTACGGCCCCGACGGCCGCCGCTACCTCGACCTTATTTCGGGCATTGGCGTGAGCAACGTGGGCCACCGCCACCCGCGCGTGCTGGCCGGCATTCAGGCCCAGCTCGATAAGTACCTGCACCTGATGGTGTACGGCGAGCTGGTGCAGGCCGTGCCCGCGCAACTGGCCGAGGCCATCCACCAAACCCTGCCCGCGTACCTGGATTCGGTGTTTTTCACCAATTCCGGCACCGAGGCCATTGAGGGTGCGCTGAAGCTGGCCAAGCGCCACACCGGCCGCACCGAGCTCATTTCCTGCCTCAATGCCTACCACGGCTCCACGCACGGCGCGCTGTCCATCACTGGCTCCGAAGACTTCAAAAACAGCTTCCGGCCGCTGCTGCCCGACGTGCGCCACATCCGCCACAACGACTTTGCCGACCTGATGCTGATTACCGAGCGCACGGCCGCCGTCATCATCGAAACCGTACAGGGCGAGGCCGGCGTGCGCGTGCCCTCCCTCTATTACCTGCCGGCACTGCGCCGCCGCTGCCGGGAAGTGGGCGCCCTGCTCATCCTCGACGAAATTCAGTGCGGCTACGGCCGTACCGGTACCATGTGGGCCTTCGAGCAATTTGGCATCGAGCCCGATATATTAGTGTGCGCCAAGGGCATGGGCGGCGGCATGCCCATCGGGGCCTTCATTTCAAGCACCGAAATTATGTCGGGCTTCAAAACTAACCCCATTCTGGGGCATTGTACCACCTTTGGTGGGCACCCGGTGAGCTGCGCGGCCGCCCTGGCCACCCTGCAAGTGATGCAGGACGAAAAGCTGGCCGAAGGCGTGGCCGCCAAGGCGGCACGGTTCCGGGAGCAGCTGCGGCACCCGGCCATTCGGGACGTGCGCGGCTGCGGCCTGCTCATAGCCGTGGAATTCGATTCCTTCGCCGTGCTCAAGCCCATCATCGACTACGCCCTGGAGTACGAAAGCATCCTCACCGACTGGTTCCTGTTCTGCGATAACTCGTTGCGCTTGGCCCCGCCGCTCACCATCAGCGACGCGGAGATTGACGAAGCCTGCGCCGCGCTGCTGCGGGCCGTCGATGCGGTGGTGAAATAGTGAGTTGGTGAAATGGTGAAGTGGTGAGTTTGGTGTTCTGCCTGCGCAAATCGCGCTGCTCAAACATCAAGCTCACCACTTCACTAGTTCACCAACTCACCACCTACACCGCCACGTTGGGCCGGGGTAATTCGTTGTAATTCAGAAAAGAAGTGCTTTCTTCCTTGATGCGCTCCTGGGGCAGGCCATCTTTCACGCCCTGCGAAATCTTGCGCACCAGCACGCCCACAATGGCCTTGCGGAAGCCCAGCTTCTCGGCCATCATGATGCAGAAGTCCATCTCGGTATCGTCCACGATGCCATCGGCCAGCATCATATCCACGAGGTCAAAAATCTGGTCGAAACGCTCCGAATCGGTGGTAGGCAGGTCATTGCTGCTGCCTTTGGCACCCGACACCAACGCCTGCACTTCCGACGAGCTGATGCCGTTCTTCTTGCCCACCGCCAGGATGAAATTCATCTCCCGGGCATCGATATGGCCGTCGGCTTTAGCCAGTGCCGCGAGATTCAACAGGTGGCTCTTGATTTTTTTGGCCTGCTCATTTTCGAAAAAACCGAACATAAACGTGGGAAGTAAGAAGTGGGAGATGATTTTGGAAACGAAACTGCGACTTCAGGCGTAAGGTACACGTAAAATCGGCTTATTGTTGTCAATTTATTATTCTGCTAAGTGAAATTACAATCGTTTCCATAACGCCAATTTCTACGCTTGGGTTGAGGGTTTGCATTCATTTCACCAACTTTGCGCGCTTTGGGTGCCATTTGCGCGCCCTGCTGCATTTATGACAGTTCAGATGAAGAGAATAGCAGTTTTCACAAGTGGGGGCGATTCGCCGGGCATGAATGCCGCCATCCGGGCCGTGGTGCGCACGGCTACGTACCACGGCATTGAGATATACGGCATTATGCGGGGCTACAGTGGCATGATTAAGGGCGAGTTTGTGCGTCTCGATTCGGCCTCGGTGTCCAACACGGTGCAGAAGGGCGGTACCATTCTGAAATCGGCCCGCAGCCAGAAATTTATGACCAAGGAAGGCCGCCAGCAGGCTTTCGACCAGCTGGTGAACAACGGCATTGAAGGCTTGGTAGCCATTGGCGGCAACGGTACCTTCACTGGGGCTATGATTTTTGAGGAGGAGTTCGGCATCCCCACGGTGGGCGCACCGGGCACCATCGACAACGACCTATACGGCACGGACTACACCATTGGTTACGACACGGCCGTGAATACGGCGCTGGAGTGCATCGATAAAATCCGGGATACGGCCGACTCGCACGACCGGTGCTTCTTTGTGGAGGTGATGGGCCGCGATTCGGGCTACATCGCCATTCCGTGCGCCATTGGCGGCGGGGCCGAAATCGTGATGATTCCGGAAACGCAAATGAGCGTGGATGTGGTGATTGAAACCCTGCAGACGGGTTGGAAGCGCTCCAAAACCTCGTTTATCGTCATTGTGGCCGAGGGCGAGGAAGAAGGCAATGCCACCACCACGGCTGCCCGCGTGAAGGAAGCCATCCCGCAGCTCGATACCCGCGTCACGGTTATCGGCCACATTCAGCGCGGTGGCTCACCCACGGCCGCCGACCGCCTGCTGGGCTCCCAAATCGGCATCGCCGCCGTGGAAGGCCTCATGAACGGCATGCGCAACGTAATGGCCGGTATTGTGGATAAGAAGCTGGTTTATACGCCGTTCACGGATACTATTAACAAGAAAAAAATCATCAACCAGAGCTTTATGCGGATGGTGGAGATTCTGAGCGTATAGTGTGTAGCGCGTAGCGCGAAGCGGCAGCTTCGCGGACGAACGAAGTGAGTGTTCAGCGTTTGAACTGCATGCTCGCTGCGCTCGTCCGCGAAGCTGCCGCTTCGCGTTACATTTCTACCCACTGATACGCCGGGTCGCGCCGCAGCCAGCTCATTTGGCGCTTGGCGTAGTGGCGGGTGTTGCGTTGGAGCAGGCGCACGGCTTCGGGCCAGTCATAATCCCCATCCAGAAAACCGAAAATTTCCTGGTAGCCCACGGTTTGCAGGGCGTGGTGGTGGCGGTATGGGAGCACCGATTTTACTTCGGCCAGCAGGCCGGCGGCCAGCATGTGCTCTACACGCAGGTTGATGCGCTGGTAGAGCGCTTCCCGCTCGCGGGTGAGCGCCACTTTCACGTTGCGAAAGAGCGGGTTTTCGGGCGGCGGGCCGGCGGTGTGGAAGCTGGAAAACGGCCTGCCCGTAGCACGGGTGATTTCCAGGGCGCGCACCACGCGCTGGGGGTTTTGCTGGTCGATGCGGGCGTGGGCCACGGGGTCGGTTTCGGCCAACTCGGCCACAAGGTGGGGGAGGCCGTGGGCGGCCAGCTCGGCGTGGAGCTGGGCGCGCACCTCGGGCGGCACGCCGGGCAGCTCATCCAGCCCATCGGTCACGGCCTGCACATAGAGCCCCGAGCCGCCGGTGAAGATGACGAGCGGGTGTTTTTGGAGCAAGTTGCCGAGCACGGCCAGGCACTCGGTGGCGAAGCGGCCGGCGCTGTAATCCTCCGTGATGCTGTGGCTGTCGATGAAATGATGGGGTACACCCTGCATTTCGGTGTGCGTGGGCTTGGCCGTGCCAATGCTGAGCTCGCGGAAAAACTGGCGCGAGTCGGCCGATACAATTTCGGTGTGAAACTGCTGCGCCAGCTGCACGCACAGGGCCGTTTTGCCCACGGCTGTGGGGCCGGCAATGGTGAGCAGCACGGGGCGCGGGTCGGCGGCAGTAGGGGCCAGCTGGGCGAGGATTTCGGGAGGAAGCATGGGGTGAACGGGTGGATGGGCAAACAGCTGTCATCCTTCGCAAGCTCAGGATGACAGGCAATGAAGTTGTTTAGAAAGTCACAAAAGGTGCTCAAACGGTCATGCAGCGCGCAGCGCAGCATGACCGTTCGGGGACTTTCTAAACAGCTTCAATTAATGATTACAGCCCCACGATGCGAAATTCGACGCGGCGGTTGAGGCGGCGGGTGGCTTCCTGCTCGTTGCTGGCAATGGGCTCGGCCCCGCCCAGGCCCAGGCCGGTGATGCGGGTGCCTGCCACGCCATGGTCGGCGAGGTAGGCTTTCACGGCGGCCACGCGCTGCTGGCTGAGCACTACGTTTTTTTCGGGCGGCCCCACGTTATCGGTGTGGCCGCGCAGCTCGATGGTGAGGCTGGGGTTGTCAATCATGAGCAGCACCAGCTTGTTGAGCGCGGTGGCCGACGAGGGCAACAGGGCTGCTTTGCCCTGCTCAAACTGCACAGTGGCCAGCTGCTGGGTGGCCCCCACGGCCAGCGGCCGGAGCAGGATGTCGCGCACCAGCGGACCGGGAGCAGCGGCCCAGGTGCTATCGGCGGGGAAATAGCCGGGGTGCTGGGCGTGGTATTGGTAGCTGCGGCCCGGCGCAGTAGTGTAGGTGAAGCTGCCCCGTACCGACAGCAGCACGGCCGTGCCCGCCTCATCGCGGTCGAGGCGCAGCTGGGCCTGCGGCAGGGGTAGCGAGGTGGTGGCATCCAGCACGCGGCCTTCCCAGGTGGCGGTGGTGGGCGTGGGTGGCGGCACGGCCGGGGCGGGTGGCACCACACCAAACAGGTTGCAGCCGGCCAGGTCGGTGTAGGTGCCGCCGCGCACGCGGGTGGCCTGGCGGCGCGCCAGGTCAACCTGATAAAGTCCGTGCGGTCCGGCTAGGTACATGCGGCGGCGGCCGGCGGCGTCGTTCTGCATCAGCAGGTCGCTGTAGCCGCCGCGCACGGGCAGGCCATCGAGCATAATGCGCTCGGGCGACGGCTGTTTGGTATTCATATTCACTTTCAGCAGCGAGCCATCGGTGCTGTACACCATGTACATGGTGCTGGCATCGTCGAGGCAGAAGTTGCCGTGCGTGCCCGCGCTGGCAAACCCGATGAGCGAATAATACGGGGCTTTGCGGATGGGGTCGGCGGCCCACACCACGCTCACGCGGCCCTCGTGGGGGCTCACGCGCACCAGCTGGTTGGCGTCGGAAGTCATGAAATACAGGTCGCCGTGGTCGTCGGTGGCGGCAGATATCCAAACGTTCTCGGGGCCTTGGGCGGGCAGCTGCCAGTCGGTGTAGGCCCCGCGCCGGGCGGCGGGGTCGTAGCGATATACGCGCTCGGGGGCGTTGGTGGGGGCTTTGGTAACGGAATACAGGCAGTTATCGAACCCCTTGGCCAGGGCGTAGGACTGAAACGGCAGCACCAGGCGGTGCGCTCTGGGCGTGGCCGTGGGGTTGGCCGTTGAAAACTCGTGAATGGTGCGGCAGTCATCTTCCCATTGCCCGTCGTGAAAGCGCAGGGCGGCGATGCCGTACATCTTGCCGTCGCAAATCTGGTCGGCGTAGCGGCGGCTGGGCCAGGGCGAGTTGGTAAAGGCAAACGACTCAACCAGCTGCCGGCCTTCGGCCAGATAGCGGCCGTCCTGTGCGGTGGCGGCCCGGTACTCTACCCGAAACTCGTAGCCGCCGCGCCACAGCTGCCGGCCCACTACGTGCGTGCGTGTGGCAGGGGCCGCTGGGGCGTAAGTGTATTCATAGTCAATCTCATCGGTGGGGCCGTCGCTGTGCTGGTCGAGGCGCAGTACCTGCACGCGGTGCAGCCGCTGAATGCGCTGCCACACCGAATCGGGCCGGCCTGCGCCCAGCAGCCGCAGGTCGCGCCGGTCATCGGGCAGGGCCTGTTGGCTGACTTTTACCGTTGCGCCCCCAGCGGGCGCGCCGGCCGTGAACGTGGCCACCGGCCCGCCCACCGCCCGGGGCGGCACCCAGCCCCGCGCATACGCCAGCTGGTAGCGGGCCTGCGCGTTGGTGTACTGGGTGGCCGGCGGCGTGGGCTGCGCGCTCAGTATCAACCGGCAACTTAACAAGACCAGCAGCAGAAAAATCTTCATAGGCCGGAGCAACGGGGGATTTCGTCAGGTAATTAAACGCAAATTACCACCTGGCGCACCCGGTGCAGCGCTTACCCGGAAATACTGTCCAGAAACTGTTCCCAGGCTCGGCCCTGATTTTTGCAAATAAGTATTTATTTGCTCATTAAGTATTCAAGTGGTTTGCTCTACCCTATAATTATCAGGCAAGTATTTGATAATAAAATACTTGCCTGATAATCCAGTCCAACAACCGTTCAGCTAACTGATTGGCTGTTGTTTGTGCGCCCGTCGTCGGACGGGTGAGTTGGCGCACGATGTCCAAGCCGTGGCGGCTCAGGCTCGTGGCCCGGTACCCGTGTTTTTTGCGGGCGATGGGCTGGCGTCGGTCTGCGGCCTGCCCCACGGCTAGACAAAAGGCGTAGGCCAGACTGACCAGGGCCAGGAGCTTGCGCAGCTTGTGGTGGCAGGCCAAGTGGCTGTTTTCCAAGTGGAAGCCCCGGCCTTTCAGATTCTGAAAGCACTGCTCGATGGTCCAGCGCTTGGTGTAGCGCTGGCCCAACTGCTGCAAGCCCGAGGTGCCAAAGAGAAAAAGAAACTTGCCGCCGGCCAGCGCCTTGACCCACACCTGCCCCCACACCCCATCCACCTGGCGCTGGGCAAAGCGCCGGTGCTCCCCCTCGGCCAGCCCCAGGTCGGCAATGGCGGGGCGGTGGCCGTGCGCGTCCATGAGCAAATGGTGTTTAGGCAGGCGTATGACGAAGTTCAGGCCGTTGTCCTTGAGTCACTTGAGCCATACATGGCCCACCAACTCACGGTCGCCCACGACCAGGCCGATGCGCGCGCGGCCGAGCAAGGCCATGCAGACCTCGAGCAGGGCGATGCGCTGGGCAGCGTTGGAGTTGCCGCTGCGGTTGTCGAGCAGTTCCCCGTACAACGGTACGTGAAACGCGCCCTGGCCCACGGTGACGAGCAGAATATTGACCTGACACCGGCCGAAATCCCATTCCGTGCGGTCGATGCACAGGCGCAGCTTGCCGGTGGCCGGCAACAGGCGGATAAAGAGCTGCGCCAGGGCGAGATAGTCCAGGGTCACGAGGCGGAAAAAGTTTTGAATCCGGGTCTCATTCGAGGCCGGTTTGGCCGCGTCGTTGAGGTGCTGGGCCACCTCGCAAAACGGCACGTTGCGGCTCTTTATCAAGCCAATAACGAACTGGGTGATGAACTTTTGCCGCGAGAGGTGGCCCACCAGGGGGCACGTGCTGTAAAACGGTCGTAATTTTGGCGATGAGGCGTTGCTTCACGGGGTGGGAAGGGCTTTGAGGTGTTGGAACTGCAAAGGTCGGCCCACCCCGTTTTTATGCCCGGTAACGTGGGCCAGCAGCTCTCCCCTGCTTAATTATCTGTGAGGCAATGCCTTGTGAAAATAGTAGGGTAGAGTACACCGGGCCTATACCTACTACTATTAACAGCAAACAATCAGCAAATCAGCAAGCGTCTAGTAATTAGACTAACAAAACCAAATGCTTTCAGTCCCAAATCAGGGCAAGTAGCCACAAAACAATGATTTCGGCGCGTAGTGCCACCCGTTAAGCCGGCAATGTATCCCTCAGCGCCGTCTTCCGTACAAAAAGCGGCCGTGGAGGCAGGGCAACCGGACTAATGGCTTATGGCATTGGCGGGTGTTTCTCGTCGAAATCGGTGGCGTCCTGGTAGGCCTTGGCGAGGGCCAGCAGGGTGCCTTCCTCATAAAGCTGGCCCATGAAGGTGATGGTGGTGGGCAGGCCAGCGGCCGTGAAGCCGTTGGGCAAGGCGATGGCGGGCTGGCCGGTGAGGTTGGTGAGCACGAGGTTGGCGCTGAACGAGGGCGCGATGTAGCAGTCGAAGCCCTTGAGTTGGGCGTCCATCTGCTCAATAAGCAGGCTGCGCACGCGCTGGGCCTGCAGGTATTCCACGGCCGGAATGAAGCGGGCCGAGCGGAAGCCGTTGGGCCAGGCCGAACGGTTCTGGAGCACCATCTGGCCGTCGCGGCCCGAGCGGGTGAGGTCGTCGAACGCCGCCGCGCCCTCGGCCGTGAGCACGAAGCGTAGCGCGCCGGGCGAGATGGCCGGCAGCTCCAGCGGCACCAGCTCCACGCCCAGCTTGCGCAGCACGTCGAGGGTGGCCTGGTCGTTGGCCTTTGTGGGGTAGTTCTGGTCGAACGCGGCCTTGAGGTAGCCGACGCGCAGCTTTTTGATATTGGTGCCGAAGGCGTACTGGAAGCGGTTGGGGGCCAGCATAGTGGCGGGGTCGCGGGCATCGGGGCCGGCGGCGCACAGGGCGGCCAGCACAATGGCGCAGTCCTCGGCCGAGCGGGTGAGGGGGCCGGCTTTATCCATGGTCCAGCTCAGAGCCATGGCCCCGGCGCGGCTCACGCGGCCGTAGGTGGGGCGCAGGCCAGTTACGCCGCAGGCCGTGCTGGGGCTAATGATGGAGCCCAGCGTTTCGGTGCCTATGGCAAACGGCAGCAGCCCCGCCGCCACCGCCGAGGCCGAGCCCGCCGACGACCCGCTGGAGCCCTTGGTTACGTCCCAGGGCGTGCGGGTTTTCTCGCCAAACCACACGTCGCCCTGGGCCAGCTCGCCCAGCGTGAGCTTGGCGCACAGCACGGCTCCAGCGGCCCGCAGGCGCTCCACCACGGCCGCGTCCTCGTCCAGGGTTTGGTCTTTGTAAGGCACCGAGCCCCAGGTGGTTTTGTAGCCCTTGGCACTAAACAAATCCTTCGCCCCGAAGGGAATGCCGTGCAGTGGCCCGCGGTATTTGCCGGCTTTAATTTCCTGGTCGGCCTGCCGGGCCTGTTGCAGGGCCAGGTCCTCGGTGAGGGTGATGACGCAGTGCAGGCGCGGGTCGTACTTCTTGAGGCGGGCCAGGAAGAAAGTGGTCAGCTCCTCGGACGTGACCTGCCGGGTGCGCAGCAGCTCGCTCAGCTGCCGCACGGTGTAAAAGGCCAGCTCGTCGCGGTTGGCGGGCAGCTTTACCTTGGCGGTTTCGGGCAGCTTGCCGGCGTTGGTGGTGGCGGCGGCCAACTGCGCCTGCCGCATCCGCAGCGGGCGCGGGTCGAATACTACGGATGGTGCCACGCTGTTTGGCAGCGGGATTTTGCGCAGGGCTTCGTAGCTGTCGCGGTAGCCCGTGAGGTTGCGGCGGGTCGAATCGAGCTGGGCGTCGTTGAAATTCAACCCGAAAACCTGCTGCGCGGCGCGCAGAATGGGTACCGTAATTTCATCGGGGGCAGTGGGACGGGCCACAAAGGCCCCGGCCACAAAGCAAGCGCCGCCGAGCAGCAGCGAGGGAAAAAGTTTTTTCATGCAAAACGAAGCTAAGAATACGTCTGGTTTAAATCTATTGTGCTGCTGGAACGGTGTAGAGACGCATCTTTGCGTCTCATCGTCCGCGCCGTGTGGCTGAAATCATTCACCTACGAGACGCAAAGATGCGTCTCTACACCATTCACCCGCTAACTCAAACAGCCTCTAAAGAAACAAACCAGCAAACAGTTTCAGCAGCACTTGTTCTTCGTGCTGCCAGCTGAGCTGGGGGGCGGCGCGGCGGCAGTTTTCGGCCAGGTGCTGGTAGCGGGCGGGCTCGTCGCGCAGTAGGCGGTTGAGGGCGGCGGCCAATGTAGCAGGTTCCAGGTCGCTCACCAGCTCGGCCACGTCGAACTGGTCGTTGAGGGCGCGGTATTCGGGGAAGTCGATGAGCACCTGCGGGATGCCGGCGTGCACGTAGTCGAAGAATTTATTGGCCAGCGAATAGTAGTAGCTCAGGCCGATATTTTCCAGCAGCATAATTCCCACGGCCGCGTGCCGCGTGACTTCGCGCAGCGCCCCCGGCAGCACGAAGCCGCGAAATTCAACCTTGCCGGAAACCAGCAGCCCCAGCCGCTCGGCCCGCCCACGCAGGGCGGCCGAGAGGTCACCTTCGCCGCAAATCACCAGCCGGCCCGCCACCTGTGGCATTGCATCAATCAGACTTTCCAGGCCCCGGCCCACGTTCAGCGCGCCCTGGTAGAGGATGTAGCCGCTGGGCGGCGCGGCAGTGGGCGTGGGCGGCAGCATCTCGTCGGTGCGCAGGCGGCTCACGTTGCGCACCACGGCGAAGGACCGGCCGTAGCGCTGCTCAAACACCCGCGCCAGGGCCGGGCCCACGGTGTAGGCCAGCCGGGTGCGCGGCACGATGAAGCCCTCGACCCAGCGCCAGAGGCGCTGCACGGCGGGCCGGGCCACCACCTCGGGCACTTCCGTAAATAGCTCGTGGGCATCGTACACGAAGGGCTGGCCGCCCAGCCGGGCGCGCAGCCACATGGGCAGCGCCGTGTCGAGGTCGCAGGCGCACCAGGCAGCGGCGCGCTGGCCCAGCAGGTAAAAAAACAGCCGCAGGTTGTATTCAAGGTAAAAAAACTTTCCCTTTTGAAACCAGCCCTGCAGCCGGTGCTGGTGGTAGGGCTGCGGCGTGAGCGGGGGCGAAGTAGGCCGCTGCCAGCCCACTAGCTGCACCCGGTAGCCGGCGGCGGCCAGGCTGCCACAGATGCGCTGCATGCGCTGGTCGAAGCACAAATCGGTGGTGACGGTGAAAAGCAGCGGCTTGGTTGGGAGCGGCAATGGGGGAGTGGGGCAAGGGCTGGCCGTGCGGGCACGGCTGGGGTTATTTTATTTTGGTCAAATTTACACCGCCGCCTCGCAGCGCGGTGGCTATCTTAGCCGGAAATATCAACCGGTAGTACGTGTCATTTATGGCTTCTTTTTCGGCTACTTCCACTACCCGCCCCGTGGCACCGCCCCTGGCGGCGCTGCTCGACCAGCTTGGCCAGATGTACCTGCTGGCCGATTTGAAGGGCACTATCATCGACGTAAATGAGGCCCTGCTGGCCCTCACGGGCTATACCCGCGATAAGGTGCTGGGGCAGCTCTACCACCAGCTGTTTTCCCCGCCGGCCGAGCGCGAGTCGCGGCGCCGCGAATTTTTAGAATGTATTGATAATCAGGTTTTAGATGCTAAGTACGAGCGGTCGGTACTGACGCGCACGGGCCAACTGCGCTACCTGACCTGGCAGGTCGGCTTCACGCACGATGCCGCCGGGCGCATTACCGGCATGTGGCTGGCCGGGCACGAAGTTGCCAGCCACAGCGTGGTGAGCCCGGCCCTGGCCGGCGACAGCACGCACCTGCAGGACTTCCTCGATAATGCCCAGGACCTGGTGCAGCACCTCGGGGCCGACAACGGCTTCCTGTTTGTGAACAAGGCCTGGAAGGAAAAGCTGGGCTACACCGATGCCGAGCTGGCCACCCGCACCCTGGCCGACGTGGTGCACCCCTACTACAAGGCCAAGCTGCTCTACCAGCTCCGCAACCTCTACGACGGCGAGCCGGTGAACAAGGTGGAAACCGTGTTTCTGACCAGTCAGGGCAAGCCCGTGCACCTCATTGGGAGCATGAACGTGGTGCGCGAGGAAGGCCAGCCGGTGAGCAGCCGCGCCATTCTGCACGATATTACCGACCGCATCAAGGCCGAGCGCCTGCAAAAAGTCTACTACAGCATTGCCAACCTGGCCATTTCGGCCAAGGACTTGCCCAGCCTCTACGGGGCCATTCACCGCGAGCTGAGCAAGATTATCGAAACCAGCAACCTGTTCATCGCCCTCTGCGACGATGCCCGCACGCAGCTGCAGTTCGTGTACCACGTCGACCAGCACCCGCAGGCCCGGGCGCAGGGCACGCGGCCGTTTTCGGCGGGTGTGTCGGAGTACATCATTGCCGGCGGGCAGCCGCGCTACCTCACCCACACCGACTACCAGCAGCTGGTGCGCAGCGGGGTTGTCACGGCCTTCGGGCAGGCCCCGGAGGTAATGCTGGCCTCACCGCTGAGCATCGGCGACCGCATTATCGGGGTGCTGGCCGTGCAGGACTACAGCCGCGCCGATGCCTACACGCCCGGCGACCTCGACGTGCTCCATTTCATCTCCAACCAGGTGGCGCTGGCCATTGAGCGCAAGCGCAACGAGGAGCAGATTGGCAAGCAAACGGCCCGGCTGAATGCCATTTTTGAGAGTGGCTCGCACGTGATGTGGACGGTGGATACCCGCGCCAACCTCATGAACTTCAACCGCAACTACGCGGCCCTGTTCCTGCGGCGCAACGGTATTTACCCGGTGCGCGGCCTCAACCTGTGGAAGTCCGACCTGGAGAATATGCCCGCCAATGAGCGCGACACCTTCGTGGCGCACTACGACGCGGCCGCCAATGGCCAGGCCCAGCGCTTTGAGATGCGCCTGCGCGATGCCCGCGGCTACGACGTGTGGACCGATATCTACCTGAACCCGATTTACCTGGGCGACGGCTCGTTTGAGGAAATTTCGGCCATTGCCCACGACATCACCGAGCAGAAGCGCGCCCAACTGGCCCTGGAAGGGCAGGAGGAGAAGTTCCGCTCCATCTTCGAGTCGTTTCAGGACATCTACTACCGCACCGATGAAGAGGGCCTGCTCACCATTGTCAGCCCCTCGGTGCGCGACGTGCTGGGCTACGAGCCCGAAGAAGTGCTGGGCAAAGCCGTGGGAGACTTTTACGTGGACCCTTCCGACCGGCTCCGGGGCAACGAGGAGGTGGAGCGCAGCGGCGGCCTGCGCAACTTCGAAACCCAGCTTCGGCACAAGGACGGCTACCCGGTGAGCATGCTCGTGAATGCGCGCATTGTGAGCGAGGGTCTGGTGGGCACCCAGGGCATTGCCCGTGACGTAACCGAAATTAAGCAGATGCAGGACGACCTGCGCCACGCCAAAGACGAGGCTGAAGCCGCCCTGGAGGCCAAAACCCAGTTCCTGGCCAACATGAGCCACGAGCTGCGCACGCCCATGAACGGCATTATCGGCATGATTGACCTGCTCGACCAGACGGTGGAAACCGACGAGCAGGTTGACTACGTGGACACGCTGCGTAAGAGCTCCGACGCGTTGCTCACCATTCTCAACGACATCCTGGACTTGTCAAAAATCCAGGCCGGCAAGCTCCAGATTCACGAAATGCCCATCGAGCTGCAGGCCGTGATGGAGCGCATCCGCGCCCTGTTCATCTACCGGGCCGAGCAGAAGCACATCCGCTTCACCTACTATATCACGCCGCACACCCCGCGCTACGTGATAACCGACGAGGTGCGCCTGCTCCAAATCCTGTCCAACCTGGTGGCCAACGCCATCAAATTCACCAACGAGGGCACCGTGGCCATCGTGGTGAGCAGCGTGAGCACCGACGGCGAGCTGCATACCCTGCGCTTTGCGGTGCAGGATTCGGGCATCGGTATTTCGAGCGACAATGCCAGCCTGCTCTTCACCAACTTCACCCAGCTCGACACCACGCCCAGCAAGGCCTACGGCGGCACGGGCCTGGGCCTGAGCATCAGCCGGCAGCTGGCCGAGCTGCTGGGCGGCGAAATCGGGGTGCTGTCGGACGAGGGCGAGGGCAGCGTGTTCTGGTTCACCATCAGCGCCCGCGAGGCCCACCACGTCGACCCGCCCACCATAGCCCCGGTGCGCGAGGCCGCGTTCCAGCCCTTTGAGGCCGCCCCGCAGGTGCTGCTCGTTGACGATAACGCCATCAACCAGAAGGTGGGCCAGCGCCTGCTCACCAAGCTGGGCTGCGACGTGACCATTGCCGGCAGCGGCCCCGAGGCCATTGGGCTGGTCAGCACGCCGGGCATCGGCTACAACATCATTTTCATGGACATTCAGATGCCGGACATGGATGGAGTAGCCGCCACCGCCGAAATCCGGCGCTTGCTGGGGGCCGCCTGCCCGCCCGTGGTAGCCATGACGGCCTACTCGATGCAGGAAGACGCCGGCCGCTTCATGAGCCAGGGCCTCGACGACTACGTGGGCAAGCCCGTGAAAAGCCGCCACCTCTACGAAGTACTGCACCGCTGGCTGCGGCCGCGGGCCACGCCCGCCCTGCTGCCGGCAGTGGCCGCCCCCCAGAACAATGGTACCGCCCCCGCTCCGCTACCCGCGCCAGTCGCGGCCAAGCCCCAGGAGCCTACGCTCGACACCACTATTCTGCACCAGCTGATAGAGCTGGGCGGGGCCGAATTTGCGTCCGACCTCTACCAGGAGTTTGAGCAGGAAGCCGGCGATTTGCTGCGCGACGCCGCGCTCCTGGTGGCCGAAGCCAACTTCCGCGAGCTTCTGCCCATGCTGCACCAGCTCAAGGGCACGGCCTCTACCCTCGGCGGGGTGGCCCTGGCCGCGCAGGCCCGGCACCTTGAGCATCAGTTCAAAGAGGAGCGTCTGGACGAAGGTGCCGTGGGGTTTCAACTTTTGGAACATTACTTTGCGCAGCTCGTTGCCGAATATCCCGGCGCAGTCGAGCGCGCTGCTAACCCTTCTGCCGCCTGAGCGCGGTAAATCTCTTATCTGCTCTACCCTATGAACCCAACCCAAAACCCTTCGAAAATGTCCGCCGAACCCGCATCCAAAACCATTCTAATTGCTGAGGACAGCTCGGTAATTCTCAATCTCACCCGCAAAATTCTGGAATTGCAGAAGTATAAAATCGTGCTGGCTAAAAACGGCGGCGAAGTACTGAAGCAGCTGGAAAGCAACCAGGTGGATTGTGTGCTGATGGACATCAACATTCCGGTGAAGGACGGCATGCAGTGCACCCGCGAAATTCGCGCCCACGCCGACCCCAAAATTAACAAGCTGCCCATCATCGCCATCACCGGCAACGCCAACAACTACTCGATGGACCAGTTCCGCGAGGCCGGCGTGACCGACTACCTGCCCAAGCCGCTCGATTTCGACGCCCTGGTGCGCGTGGTGAAGCAGTACGTGGGCTAAGGGAGTTAAGAGTTATGAGTTAAAAGTTAGGAGTTGGCAACGGAGATTCCGGTTGATGACCACTCAGGATTGACCACCCAAACTCATAACTCTTTACTCATAACTCTTAACTCAACTTAATGACCGTAACATTCTTAGGTACGGGTACGTCCTCCGGCGTGCCAATGATTGGCTGCACCTGCGAAGTGTGCCGCTCGCTCGACCACCGCGACCAGCGCCTGCGCGTGTCCGTGCACTTGGAAGTGGACGGCCGCAGCTTCGTGGTCGATTCCGGCCCCGATTTCCGCCAGCAGATGCTGCGCGCCCGCATCACGCACCTCGACGCCCTGCTCTTCACCCACGAGCATAAAGACCACACCGCCGGCCTCGACGACATCCGGGCCTTCAACTTCCGGCAGAAAACCGATATGCCGGTTTTTGCCGAGCCCCGCGTGCTCCAGCAGCTCCGGCAGGAGTTTGCCTACATTTTTGCCGAGCACAAGTACCCCGGCGTGCCCCGCGTGGTGCTGCACCCCATCGAGCGCGACGACGTGCCGTTCGACGTGCTGGGTGTGCCCGTACTGCCGCTGCGGGCCATGCACCACCGTCTGCCGGTGCTGGGCTTCCGCATCGGCGGCTTCTGCTACCTGACGGATGCCAACCACCTCGGCCCCGAAACCCGTGCCCAGCTCCGCGATGCCGACGTCATCGTTCTCAACGCCCTGCGCCGCGAGGAGCACATCTCGCACTTCACCCTGGCCCAGGCCGTGGCCGTGCTCGAAGAGGCCGCGCCCAAACGCGCCTACCTCACCCACATTAGCCACCAGCTGGGCCTACACCGCGAGGTAGAAGCCGAACTGCCGCCCTGGATTCGGCTGGCGTATGATGGGTTGAAAGTGGCGGTGTGAAATAACCGCTATGCTTGCACTTGGTAGGTAATTACGGCGAGCCGTCTGGTAATCATAGCCCTATTTGTCTCCAACTTATACTCAGCTTGCGATGAAAGTTATTAATCTTGAAGAGAAATTTGGTCAATTTAGCGACCATTGGCACCCGCGTGTAGTGGCCGATTTGAACGGGCAGCAGGTGAAGCTGGCCAAGGTGCAGGGTGAATTCATCTGGCACAGCCATGAAGCCGAGGATGAGTTGTTTTATGTAGTGAAAGGGCAGCTGTACATCGAGTTCCGAGACCATACAGCCACCATCAATACCGGCGAAATGCTGATTGTGCCGCGTGGCATTGAACACCGGCCCCATGCCAGTGAGGAAACCTGGATAATGCTCATGGAGCCCCAGGCTACCCGGCATACCGGGGCCGTCGAGCACGACCTGACGCGCCACGACCAGCCCCGGATTTAAGCGGCCCCGTGCACACCAACTACTATTTTCTGCGCCAACTGGCCCCCGCCCTCACCGAGCGGCTGCGGGGCTACCGCGTGGCCGTATGCTTCACCCAGGAAAAAGACGAGCTGGTAATCGGCCTTACCAACGGCACGGCCGAGTTCTGGCTAAAGGCGCAGCTGGGGGCTAATTTCCCCGCCCTGGCCCTGCCCGAAACCTTCCAGCGCGCCCGCGCCAATTCCGTCGATTTGTTCCCGGATATGCTGGGCGAGCAGGTCGAAACCGTGGCCGCCTGGCCCCAGGACCGGGTGGTGCAACTCAATTTCCGCAGCGGGGGCCGGCTCGTGTTCAAGCTCTACGGCCCGCGCCCGAACGCCATTTTCCGCGCTGCGCCCGATAGCAAGGCCCAGCTTTTCCACCAAAAGCTGCTGGCCGATGCCGACCTGCGCCCGCAGGCCCAAACTACGCCGCCCCCATCCGAAACCCCAAATTCATCCGAATCGGCGCAATCCGACAAACCCGTTAAATCTGCGGTCCAGAAACTTCCGCCGCCGCTGGCCGACCTGCCCCTGCGCTACCTGCGCGAAAACGGCTATGACTTGGCCTCGCCCGAAACCAAAACCCGGCAAGTAAACCAGGTGCTGGCTCAGCTCGAAAAGCCCGCCCATTACTACCTCATTCAGCTCGACGGCCGCACGCGCCTCAGCCTGCTGCCGCTAGGGGAGGTGCTGGAAACCTTTGCCGGTACCGACCCCGTGGCCGCCCTGCGCCGCTTTGTGCCCATGGCCCTGGGCCGCCGCGCCCTCGAAACGGAAACCAAACAGCTGCGCCAGCTGCTGGAGCGCCGCGCCGCCGAAGCCGATACCGCCGCCGCCCATGCCCGCCAGCGCCTCCACGCCCTGGCCCACGAAGCTGGCTATCGCCACACCGCCGACCTGATAATGGCCAACCTGCACGCCATTCCGGTCGGAGCCACGCAGATTGAGGTGATTGACTTTTACACTAACCTGCCCCGGCTCATCAAGCTTAAGCGCACCGAGAAGCCCCAGTTTACCGCCGAAAACCTCTACCGTAAGGGTAAAAACCAGCAAATTGAAGAGCGCCAGCTCACCGAGCGCATTGCCCGCCGCGAGGCCGAAGCCCTCTCGGCCCTGGAGCGCCTCGAAGACATGGACACCCAGCCGGCCCTGGCCGAGCTGCGCGGCCTGCGTACCTGGCGCAAGCAGCACGGCCTCGACCCCACGCCCACGGCCGCCAAAGCGGCCACGGAGCTGCCCTTCAAGGTGTTTGAGGACCGGGGCTTCACCATTCTGGTGGGCCGCAACGCCGCGAACAACGACCTGCTCACCCAGAAATACGCCCACAAGGATGACCTCTGGCTGCACGCCAAGGACGTAACGGGCTCGCACGTCGTTATCCGGCACCGGGCGGGGCAGCCCGTGCCCGAGCCCGTGGTGGAGCACGCCGCTATGCTGGCCGGCTGGTACTCGCGCCGCCAGCACGACACGCTGTGCCCGGTCACGGTCACGCCCAAGAAATTTGTGCGCAAGCCCAAAGGCGCATTGCCCGGCCAGGTGGTAGTTGAGCGTGAGCGGGTGGTGCTGGTGAAGCCCGGCAACCCGTTTGAGCAGCAGCAGTAGTGCGAAGCAGTGCTTCGCAGCCGTGAAACAGCAACTGGGGCGCGAAGCACCGCTTCGCACTATAGCAAAGAGCCCGCTGCAATTGCTTGCAGCGGGCTCTTCTTGTTTGCGTGCGCGCGGGGAGATTCGAACTCCCACACCCGAAGGCACCACCCCCTCAAGATGGCGTGTCTACCAGTTTCACCACGTGCGCAAATAGAGCAACTAAACCGGGTATTCGGCCGAGGCCGGCGTCGCTGAGGTAGCTTAGCGGGTGCAAAGATAGGAGGTGAAATCGGCTCCTACAACCTTCTGCCACGCTTTTTCATCAAAGGCCCATCGTTCAGTCGTTTACCTTGTGGTTCCGCAGAAGAAGGCCGTAAGCTTTCTCAATCTTACCGTTCATTTGGCCATGAATTCCGCCGCTAAATCGACTTCCAACTCCTTTTTTGGCCGCATGGCCGAAGGTATTACCAAGTTTTCGGGTTCCACGGCTGCTTTTATCGGGGCGTCGGCCATTATTGTCATCTGGGGTGTGACGGGGCCGCTGTTTCATTATTCCGAAACCTGGTAGCTGGTCATCAACACGGGCACCACCATCATCACGTTTCTGATGGTGTTTCTCATTCAGCGGGCGCAGAACAAGGATTCGCTGGTGCTGCACCTTAAGCTGAACGAGCTGAACGAGCTGAACGAGCTGATTGCGGCTACGCAGGGGGCCAGCAACCGCCTTATCAACGCGCAAGATTTTTCGGAGGAAGAAATCAAGCTTTTCCACAACTTCTACTGCGCCCTTGCCGAGTTGGCCAAAAAGGACAGCGACCTCGGCAAAACCCATTCGGTAGAAGAGGCCGAAGACAACGAAAATGATAAGCTGGAGGCGCGGGTCGAAGAAAATGTCAACTAGCCATCAACTCTCACTCAGATTGCAGGACAAAAAAGGGCTGCCGCAGATTCTGCGGCAGCCCTTTTTTGTCCTGCAGCCGGGAAGGTTACTCGGCTCGGGTGAGCGGCGACTCTACTACGTGCTCCGACACGAACCACACTTGCAGCTCGTTGGTACGCATGAGGTCGCTTACGATGAGGTCGTTGGTGCCGTCGTCGCCGGACTCATCGGCCCGCTTGGCGTATTCGTGGCAGTTTTTGAGGATGGACTGGTGGGCACTCAACAGGCGCGAAACCTGAATGGGCGCCTCCTCACGGTCGCGCGGGATGCGGGGCAGGCTGGTGAGCTCGGCCACGTCGTGGGCCATGGCCACGGCCACACCGCCCAGAATCTGGATGCGCTCGGCAATGGTGTCGACTAGACCGGCCTGCTCTTCGTAGTGCTTATCGTAGAGCAGGTGCAGCTGGTAGAACGTGGGGCCCACTACCTGCCAATGGTGCTTTTTGTACATATCGCGCAGCGTGATGGTATCGGCCAGCAGCTGGTTGAGCATGGTTACACTATCGTAGCGCGTGGCCTCTTCGAGGCCGATGGGCAGGCGCTGGCTCACGGTGCCGAAGCGCTGGGTGGGCGCCGGGGCATGGTTTTGCTGGTTGAGAATGGGCTGAATATCGACAGCGGCGTTGGAGCCGGCCCCTTTGCCGGCGTTACCGGCGTTTTTGGCGGGGGCTTTTTTGGCAGCCGGGGCGGCAGCTTTTTGGGGTGCGGCGGTTTTGGGCGCAGCGGTTTTGGCAGGAGCAGCCATAATGATAAAAACGAGTGAGGTGAGGGCAGCAACCGAAACATTTCGGCAGCGAAAATTCTATGTTCTTCGTACGTAAAGCACCCGGCCGGGTTCAGGCCACATTCTTAAATTTTCCTTTATGACCGAACCAATAAAGACGACGACCCAGCTGCCCCACGACGTGCATCCCGAGCACCACCTTACCAGCTCGGCCATGTTGCAGGACGTGGTCATTGGGTTGTCCGACGGCCTGACGGTGCCCTTTGCGCTGGCCGCAGGGCTGAGTGGGGCCGTGTCGTCCTCCAGCCTGGTTATCACGGCGGGGCTGGCCGAAATAGTGGCGGGTAGCATTGCCATGGGCTTGGGTGGCTACCTAGCCGGCCGCACCGAAGTAGAGCACTACGCCTCGGAGCTGGGCCGCGAGCACCGCGAGGTGCAGGAAGTGCCGGACAAGGAGCGCGTCGAAGTAGACGAGCTGCTGGCCGATATGGGCCTTTCGGCCGAAACCCGCCGCCAGGCTGTGGCCGAGCTCACCGCCGACCCCGAGCAGTGGGTGAAGTTCATGATGAAGTACGAGCTGGGCCTGGAGGAGCCCGACCCCCGGCAGGCTCCCAAAAGTGCCGTCACCATCAGCCTGGCCTACGCGGTGGGCGGGCTGATTCCGCTTAGCGCCTACTTCATGACCGACACGCCCCAGCAGGGGCTGGCGTGGTCGGCGGCCATCACGCTGGTGTGCCTGTTCGTATTTGGCTATTTCAAGAGCCGCATGACCGGGCAGCCGCCCGTGGCCGGAGCCGTGAAAATGGCTGTGGTGGGTGCGCTGGCGGCAGCGGCGGCCTTTGGCATTGCGCGGGCCGTGGGCGGCTAGCCCGCCGCCCACGGCTTTCGCGTAGGTATTCCTTTCAATCCTTATTTTCAGCAAGCGGCTCATGAAAGTTAACTATCCCGAAACGCCTGCCGTGCAGGTCAGGCATAAGTCCTTCAAACTGGCCGATGTTGACCCGGATTCCGAGAAGCCGTTCAAGCATCGCCTCACCAACCAAGAGGAGGCCCACCCGTTTATGGATGCCCTGCGCCACCGGCTCTGCGAGCTGCAGGAGCTGCTGTATGCCGAGCACCGGCACAGCATTCTGCTGGTGTTTCAGGCGATGGATACGGGCGGCAAGGATGGCCTTATCGAGAACCTGCTCACGGGCGTGAACCCGGCCGGGGTGCAGGTGGCCAACTTCAAAGCGCCCTCCACCGATGAGCTTAACCACGATTTCCTTTGGCGCATTCATGCCCAAACGCCCAAGCGGGGCCGCATTGGGGTGTTCAACCGCTCACATTACGAGGACGTGCTCATCACCCGCGTCCATGGCCTGATTGACGACAAAACGGCCAGGCAGCGCTTCGAGGATATCAATAATTTTGAGCAATTGCTGACCCGCAACGGCACGCGCGTCCTCAAATTCTTCCTGCATATCTCCAAAGACGAGCAGGCCGAGCGCCTGCAGGCCCGCCTCGACGACCCCACCAAAAACTGGAAATTCGACCCCAACGACCTCAAAGATCGTGCCCTCTGGGACGACTACCAGCGCGTGTACGAAGACGCCCTGCGCCACTGCTCTACCGATGATGCCCCGTGGTTTGTGGTGCCCGCCAACCACAAGTGGGTGCGGGACCTGGCCATTGCCGAAATTGTGGTGGCCGTGCTGGAAGAAATGAATCCGAAGCCACCCAAGCCGAATTTCGATGTGGAAGCACAGGTGATTGTGTAAGTGCTGAATTTCAGTACTATCCCCAACTGGCCCAACTGGCGCGAGTTACGCTGCGCTAAACTGGCGCCAGTTCCGGTAACTCGCGCCAGTTCCTTGCCTTACACGGCTACGGCGCTGGTTGCTTCTTCCTCCTTGCGCTCGCCGATTTGCTGGCGCCACATGGCGTAGTAGAGGCCCTTTTGGGCCAGCAGCTCGGCGTGGCCGCCCTGCTCGGCAATGTGGCCGCGCTCAAGTACAAAGATGCGGTCGGCGTGCAGGATGGTGCTGAGGCGGTGGGCAATGAGGATGGTCATGTGCTGGCGCGAGCCGGAGAGCTTGCGCACCGTTTTGCCGATTTCCTCTTCGGTGAGCGAATCGAGGGCCGACGTGGCTTCGTCGAACACCATGAGGGTGGGCTTGCGCAGCAGGGCGCGGGCAATGCTGAGGCGCTGCTTTTCGCCGCCGCTTACTTTCACGCCGCCCTCGCCAATCACGGTATCGAGGCCGAGCGGGGCGCGGGCCAGTAGCGTATCGGCGGCCGCCTGATGCAGGGCCATCAGGCATTCCTCGTCGGTAGCGTGGGGAGCCACGAAGCGCAGATTCTCGCGGATGGTGCCGGCAAAAAGCTGGGTGTCCTGCGTCACGAAGCCGATTTGCTCGCGCAGCTCATCGAGGTCGATTTCATCGCCGGGGATGCCATTGTACAGAATCTGGCCGGCCAGGGGCGGGTAGAGGCCCACCAGCAGCTTCACGAGCGTGGTTTTGCCCGAGCCCGACGGGCCCACGAAGGCAATGGTTTCGCCGAGCTTCACGCCGAAGGAAATATTGGTCAGCGCCTTGCCCTTGGCCGTGAGGTGCTGGAAGCTGACGTGGTCGAAGGCCAGGTTGTCGATGTGGGCTACCGACTTGGGCTGTGCCGGCTTCACGTCCTTGGGCGTGTCGAGAATCGTCTGGAAATTACCCAGCGAAATTTCGGTTTCGCGGTACACGCCAATGATGTTGCCCAGCTCCTGCAACGGCCCGAAGATGGAGAACGAGTAGATGAAGAACGAGAAAAACTGCCCCAGGCTGATGTGGCGCTGCACCAGCAGGTACAGCAGCAGCAGCACAATCACGTTGCGGAGCAGGTTTACGAAGGTGCCCTGCACGAAGCTCAGCGAGCGCAGGTAGCGCACCTTGCGCAGCTCCAGCTTCAGGATTTTATCGGTAGTGGCGTTCAGGCGCTCGGTTTCCTGCTGGGCCAGGCCCAGGCTCTTGATGAGCTCGATGTTGCGCAGGCTCTCGGTGGTAGAGCCGGCCAGGGCCGTGGTTTCGGCCACGATGGTCTTCTGAATAACTTTGATTTTCTTGCTTAGAAAAAAGCTCAGAATGCCCAGCAGCGGAATGGTGAGAAAGTAGCCTAGCGCAATGGGCCAGTACACCGTGATGGCGTACCACATCACGAAAATGATGCCCACCAGCGCCGTAAAAAGTACGTTCACGAAGCTCTGGATGAGCTTTTCTACGTCAATCCGCACTTTCTGGAGCTTGCCCAGGGTTTCGCCCGAGCGCTGGTCCTCAAACACTTGGTATGGCAGCTCCAGCGAGTGGCGCAGGCCGTCGGAATACATCTTGGCCCCCAGCCGCTGGGTGATGACGTTGACGTAATAATCCTGGAAGTTTTTGGCAATGCGCGACACCATGGCTGCGCCCAGCATGAGCCCGATATAGGGCAGCGCCTCGCGCAGGAATGGCCCAAATGGCACCAAGTGTATTGTACCCAAATCGCCACCCTTGGGGGAGAAGTGGTCAATGAGTTTGCGGAAGAAATACGGGTCGAGCAGCGAAAATACCTGGTTCACAGCGGCCAGCCCGAGGGCCAGCGCCAGCAGTGGCCAGTAGTTACGCAGGTAGCTATAAAGGATTTTCATGAGAACACACAAGTGGCCCGGTCAGTGGCCCGGTTGGGCCGGCCGGAAGACAAGCAACCCGGCCGGCGCGGCAATGGTTTGGGATAACGCTCGGCCTGGGGGGCGGTTTGGTGGCTATGCAAAGAAAGGCTTGTTACTCCGGGTTGAGTGGGCCGCCGGCCTTTTTGGCACAGCGCTTAGGCTGCTGCCCGGGCTGCGGTGCGGCTGCGCAGCACCAGCACTATCACCAGCAGCACCAGCGTCACAATAGCGGGTATGCCATTAGCCAGCCCGCCGGGTATTTTGGTGGCGTGCATGAACACGGCCCCCAGCATGATGACGATGAGG
Source organism: Hymenobacter siberiensis (assembly GCF_018967845.1). Classification (GTDB taxonomy): domain Bacteria; phylum Bacteroidota; class Bacteroidia; order Cytophagales; family Hymenobacteraceae; genus Hymenobacter; species Hymenobacter siberiensis. Next base: position 4,035,086 of record NZ_JAHLZZ010000001.1, on the reverse strand, counting down.
CCCAGGGCCGCCGGGCGCACCGTGCGCGGCACCAGCAGCCCAATGCCGCCCAGCACCTCGGCCACACCAATGAAGCCGCCAAACCAGCCCGGCAACCCCAGGTTGCCAAACATGGCCATGGTTCCATCGAGGCCCATGAGTTTCTGGCTGCCGGCATAAATAAAGGAGGCGGCCAGCAGCGCCTGTAAAATCCAGGCAATGACGTTGCGAACAGATGGACTCATGAGTGAGGAAGGGAAAGGTGAAAAAAGGTGGTAAAGCGCGATGTGGTGGCCAGCTTGCCAGCTTCACTTTGTTTATGGTACGCTGATTTATTGCGATTTATATTTTGCCGGATGGTGTAGCAATGCATGTCTGCAGCTGCACCGTGTATCTGGTAAAGTTCAGCTACACGGCGCAAAGATGCGTCGCTACACCGATGATGGGCCCATCCAAACGGGAGGGACAGCAGGATGACGGCTGAACTGCCATCGTGTTTTAACAAAAAGAGAATTTCCGGAATTTTTGCGGCCGAATATTGTTTTAAAGCTAAATATATAATTAAATTTATTTTGTTACAATAAAGAGTGCCCCGAACCGTTCCCGTCCCCGGCTCGGGTCCGGTCAATTGAGACACTAAGCAGCATAATCGGCGATACGATGAAAAATTTAATGGTAAAAGTCCTATTTAAGTACTTTTCATCATCATAATCCGTAGTTATCCATAAGGAATAGAATTATAACATTGGCGAAATTTGTATCAACATTGTGCGGATAACTACTGTATAGTGTTAGTTTAACTTGCTTATTTCTATTCGATTAATGGCTAAATTTTGTTTGCTATGCACGTTATCTATCATGAATTACTGCCGGAGAGCTACCTGCTCATTTTAGCCCCTGGCCGGCCCGGCCAGCCGGAATCGGTGCTGGCGCGCTGGCTGCGGCGGGCACGGCGCAGCGGCAAGACCTCGGTGTGGGTCGATTGCGGCATGCTGGATTCGCTGTCGACCGAAGCGGCGCGGCTGCTGTGGGACACGCATTTCCAGCTGCAGGAGCAGCACGCGCAGCTGGTGCTGGTGCACGTGCCCGAACGCGTGAAACGCGAGCTGCTGGAGCAGGAGCTTGGCCCCGCGCCCTGCATTGTGCCCACCCTGCTCGACGCGGCCCGGCAGGCCCACTGGCACGACTGGAGCATGGAGGCCTAAGCAATTATTCAAATTGGTAGTTGAGCAGACAGCCGGTAAAAGCCGGCCGCCCGCTTGTTTTGCTTAGCCCGCCGGCGGCCGCCTACGGGCCACTAGTCTTCGGGCGTGGCAATGGTGGTGGGGCCGTCATTGAGCAGGAATTCGCGCAGGCGGTTGATGTGCTTTTTGATTTCGTCCAGCCGCTCTTCCTGCTGCGCGGAGTAGGACCCGGTGCCGCGAGCCGCCATGCCGGTGAGCAGGTTTTTGCGTTCTTCCATCATGCGCAGGGCCACCCACAGGGTTTCTTCGAGGTGCTGCTGCGAATTGTGCAGCAGGCTGCCGGCGGTGAAAGCGTGACCGGTGTGGCAGCGGTAGCGCAGCACCTTGCCCTGGTTCACTTGCCAGAGGCTGCCGCCGCAGTCGGGGCAGGTGAGGGGCACTTGGTGCCCGATTTCAGCCACGGCGGTAATGTCGCCCACTACTCTTTCGGCAATGGTGGCCTCCTGTTTAAGGTCCTCGGGAATATCGGGCTGGCGCGGGGGAGCGGGGCTGTGGGTTATTTCTTCGAGCAGGGCCGCCATCTGGCCCAGGGGTACCACGTAGTCCACGTCCACATTGTGCAAAGCCGATTCGGGCATGCTGGGAAATTCGGCCTCGCTGGGGTCTTGCACAATGGCAATGCCGCCGCAGCGCTTAATGAATTCCAGGCCGGCCGTGCCGTCGTGCAGCATGCCGGTGAGCACGATGCCCACCGTGCGCGCCCCGTAGGCCACGGCTGCCGAGCGGAACAGGGCGTCGGCGGCGGGGCGGTAGTGGTTTTCACGCGGGCCTTTGGTCACCAGCAGGTGGGGCACGCTGCCGTCCTTGGCCAGTAGGTGGCGGTCGGGCGGGGCCAGGTAAATGGTGCCGGCGGCCAGGGTTTCGCCATCCGTGGGCAGGCGGCAGGGCAGGGTGGTGTGGCGGGCCAGGCGTTCGACGAGGTGCTGGCCGTTGGAATCGGGGGCAAAATGCTGCACCACCAGGATGGCGGCGGGCAGCGCGGCGGGCAGATGGGCCACAAATTGGACCAGTGCCGGCATGCCGCCGGCCGAAGTGCCAACTACAATAAGGTAAGCAGGCGCTGACATAAAGGAAAGAAGTGTGAGAGGTGGCATTTTCTACGGGAAATATCCGGGGACGGCGAAGGGCTCGGGCTTTTTCCGGTAAATTTGTTTCTGGTCTACTCCCGGGGCGACTGCGTGCGCCAATGCAAACGGCCACCATCTGCCGCCTGGCGCGCCGCAGGCAGCATCTCCCTGCGGCCCCTTTCATACCCGTTGCCTCATGACTCCCACCGATTCAGCGCCCGTCCCCGGCGAACCCGGTATTCTCATCACCCCGCCCGCAGAAATGCCCCGCGACGGCGATGAGCCCGTTATCCCTGTACTGGCCCGCGAAGTCCGGCACCCTGATTTCTCGCCCGATAAGTTCCCGCTGGTAGCGTTGGGCGGCTCGGCGGGCGCGCTGGCCGCGTTTGAGCGGTTTTTTCGGGCCATGCCGGCCGATAGCGGCATGGCCTTCGTGGTTATCACGCACCTCTCGCCCGACCAGGAATCGGAGCTGGCGCAGGTGCTCCAGCACTTCACCCCCATGCCGGTACGGGAAGCCAGCGATGGCCTGCGCGTGCGCCCCAACCAGGTGTACGTGATTCCGCCCAACCGCGACATGAGCATTCTGCACGGAATGCTGCTGCTGTTTGCGCCCACCCAGCCCAAGGGCCGGCGGCTGCCCATCGACTTCTTTTTTCAGAGCATGGCCAAGGATGCGCGCGCCCGCGCGGTATGCGTCATCTGCTCGGGGCTGGGTTCCGATGGCACGCTGGGCCTGAAAATGGTGATGGAAAACTTTGGGATGGTGATGGTGCAGGCCCCCGAAACGGCCGAGTTCGACTCGATGCCGCGCTCGGCCCTGGCCACCGAGTTTGTGGATTTTGTGCTGCCCGCCGAGCTGCTGCCCGCCAAGCTGCTGGCCTACATGCGCCACCCCGCCACCCGCCCGCGCCGCGAGGAAGCCGAAAGCGCCGCCCGTCCGGCCCACGCCCTGCAAAAGATTTTTCACCTCATCCGGGCCAAAACGGGCCACGATTTTAGCTTTTACAAGCGCAACACGGTGTTCCGGCGCATTGAGCGGCGCATGAACTCGCACCAGATTCGGGAGTTTACGCATTACGTGCGCTACCTTCAGGAAACCCCGGCCGAGGTAGATGCCCTGTTTAAGGAGCTGCTGATTGGGGTAACCAAATTCTTCCGCGACCGCGAGGCGTTTGAGCAGCTGAAGGTGCGCCTGCTGCCGCTGCTGCGCCTCAAGCCCGCCGACAGCACCGTGCGGGTGTGGGCCCCCGGCTGCTCGACGGGCGAGGAGGCCTACAGCCTGGCCATTGCCCTGCTCGAATGCCTGGACGGCCTGGAGTCTACCGCTTACCTCAAGCTCCAGATTTTTGCCACCGACATCAACCCCGACGCCATCGACTTTGCCCGTGTGGGCATTTACCCCGACAACGTGGTGTCTGACGTGAGCCCCGAGCGGCTGCGGCACTACTTTGTCAAAACCGAGGACGGCTACCGCATCAAGAAAGAAGTGCGCGACGTGGTGGTGTTTGCCGTGCACGATTTGAACAAGGACGCGCCCTTCACCAAGCTCGACCTGCTGGTGTGCCGCAACCTGCTCATCTACTTCAGCGCCGAGCTCCAGAAAAACCTTATCCCTTTCTTTCACTACGCCTTGATTACGAATGGCTTGATTTTTCTGGGGCCGAGCGAAAACATTGCTGGCTTTCAGGACTTATTTCAGTCATTGGACGTAAAATGGAAGATTTCGCGGCGTATGGATACGCCGTCGTCGCTCATTCGGCTGGCCAATTTTCCGTTTGCCCTGGCCCGGCAGCATGCCCTGGCTCCGTCCGCTTCTGCCGCTAGTCCCATGATGGCTCATACCGCCCGCAAAGATTCTCCGTTTACTGCGCTGGTCCAGCGCGTGCTCCTGCGCCAGTACACGCCGCCCGCCGTAGTCATCAACCCCAAGGGCGAAATTCTGTACGTGAACGGCCGCACCGGCCGTTTTCTGGAGCCGGCGCCCGGCCTGGGCGCCATGAACGTGTTTGACATGGCCCGCGAAGAGCTCAACTATGAGCTGAGCGAGGCCGTGCACAAGGCCGTGGCCACCCGCCACGACGTGGTGGCCGAGGGCGTGAAGCTGCGCCTTGAAACCGGCGTGCAGCTGCTGCGCCTCACGGTGAAGGTGCTGGAAGAAGGCGAGCCCCTGGCAGGCCTGCTGCTGGTGGTGTTTGAGGAGCAGCCCACGCCCCGGCGGGTGCGCCTGGGCAAAGCCACCCTGGCCCCCGACCACGACGCTCAGGTGCAAACCCTGCAAAAGGAGCTGCAATACACCAAGCACCGCCTCCAGACCACCATTGAGGAGATGGAAATCAGCGTGGAAGAGCTTAAAAGTACCAACGAGGAGCTGCAAAGCGCCAACGAGGAGCTGCAGAGTACCAACGAGGAGGCCATGACCAACAAGGAGGAAATGCAGAGCCTGAACGAGGAGCTGATGACCCTTAACATGCAGTATCTCAATAAAACCGAGGAACTGAGCCAGGCCGCCAACGACATGAAGAACCTGCTCGACGCCACGGAAATTGCTACCATCTTCCTCGACAATGACATGGTGATAAAGCGCTTCACGCCGCCCGTGAACCGCATTGTGAGCCTGCTGCCCAGCGACGTGGGCCGCCCCATCATGCACTTTGCCAATACCCTGCGCCACGAAACCCTGGCCCAGGACGTGCGACAGGTACTCGACCGGCTGGTGACCGTGGAGGCCAATATTCAGACCACCCAGGGCGAGTGGTACGTCATGCGCATTCTGCCCTACCGCACCCTCGATAACTACATCAGCGGGGCCGTTATCACCTTCACCGACATTACGGCCCTCAAAACCCTCGAAGCCCAGCTCCAGGAAAGTGCCCGCTTTGCCGAAAGCATTGCCGAAACCCTGCGCGAGCCCCTGCTTGTGCTCGATACCGAGCAGCGGGTGCTGGCCATCAGCGAGGCCTTTGCCACGCTGTTCGGTCTCGACCGCGACCGCAGTAAGGGCCAGCTGCTGCGCGAGCTCGATGGCGGGGCCTGGCAGCAGCCCGCCCTGCGCGAGCGCCTCGAAACCACCCTGCGCCACCCGGAGCAGTCCTTCCTGGATTTTCCCTACGTGGCTGATTTCCCCAAGGCCGGCCCCCGCACGCTGCGGCTGTTTGGGCGGCCCCTCACCAGCGGCGGGGCGCGCACGGGCCGCCTGCTGCTGGGCGTGGAAGTGGTGCCCGCCTAGCCGTCGGCCTTACGTCCGCTGGGCCGCCTGGCCTGTGGCAATGAAGCCACGCAGCGCCGCCGCCAACTCGGGCCCGGTGCGGGCACGCGGCACACATCGGGCCTGGTTACCGTCGGCGGGCACATGGGCCAGCAGGTCGCGCACCTCGTTGGGCCGCACAAAGCGAAGCACCATGGCCCAGCTGGCAAAGCTGGGCTTCAGGCAGGGGCCTTCGGCCAGGATGTGGCAATCGCGATGGCGCGGGTCCCGTACGATGTGGTTGTAGTAGAGGTGCCGCACGGCAGCTTCTGTGCCTTCGAGCAGCTGCAGGAACCGGCCGTCGGCGGTGTGGAGCAGCACGCCCGTAATGCCGTGGGTACCGTTGTAGGCCTGCGCCTGCCGATGCAGGGCCCGCAGCTCGGGTGCGTTGAAAGGCACCATGGCTTGGCTCTGGTAGATGAGGTGATATGTCCTCATAATTAAAAAAGTGCGTGGGGTACAGCGGGAAGTGGGTAATGTAGACTTCGAGAGTAGGCGCGGGGGGGAGGGGAGGGAACTTAAATATAAGAGAATCATAATAATTTTTGGCGTGTCTTTTATTCTTCGGTTGGGCGCCCCGCTGCGCTAGTGCCCCCAGGAAGCCCTGTGCCTGCCGGGCGTGCAATGCGGAGCGGTGCCACTGAGTAAAAATCCGTATTTATCCGGAGTACAATTGGGATAACCCACAAAGGGGAGGGCGGCGTATGACTAGCTGAATGAATGATGCCTTCCTGATAACCGAAAGCCAGCGTCGGCGGGCCGTGGATTGGGCTGTTGCGATAACAGCCAATACGACGCTCTCGCCCCAGCGCTACGAGCGCCAGCTGCTGGCCCGCTACTAGCTGGGCGACCTCACCATCGACCAGGTTATCGAGCTGCTCGATATCAGTGTGTACCAGATGCTCTACCGCAGCCGGGCCACCGCGCCGCTGAGCGACGAGGCGCTGGGACAGCTTCTCCACACGGCCCGCCGCTTTAATGCGGAGCACCGGATTTCGGACATGCTGCTCTATAGCGCCAGGCACTTTGTGCAGGTGCTGGAAGGGCCCGAAGAGGCCGTGCGCGACTTGTACGCCGCCATTCAGCAGGATACCCGGCACACGCAGGTGGTGACGGTGAGCGCCGGCCCAACGGCCGAGCGGCACTTTGCCGGCTGGAGCATGGCCTTTGGCCGCGTAGCGACGCCCGACCTGGACCGTACCTTGCGGGCACCGCTGCTGCCAGCCCCGCCAGCTCCGGCCAGGGTTGGCAAGAAAGCCAAAACCAAGCCCTGCCCACCGGGGCGTACTCCTCCTGTTTTTAATCCTACACCGTTGAGCACTTATACCCTGAGCTACCGCCCCGACCTCGACATCGTGTTCCTGCGCTGGCTGTCCCCCGACACCCTGGCCGAAGCGCAGGCCTCGTACGAGGCGACCCTGGTGTTGGCGCTGGCCCACGGCTGCGGCAACTGGCTGCTCGACTCGCGCCGCTCGGGCCCGCTCAAACTGGCCGAAACCGCCTGGCTCACTCACGACTTCTTTTCGGTGGCCGTGGCGCAGCTGGCCCCGCGCCGGCTGCGGCTGGCGGTGTTCAGCTCCATGCAGCGCCTTGAGCAAATGCGCCACGATGCCGAAGTAGTTCCGGCCGTGCAGGCCGCCCTCGCGGCCACGCAGCCCTACGAGGCCGCCATCTTTATGGGCGAGGCCGAGGCGGTGACCTGGCTGCAGGACCCGGCGGCTTAGGCCACCCGCCGGCCGGGGCGCCATGTCCCGGGCCGGGAAGTATTTTTGCCGCTTCCGTTGGCACCGCCATTCTTTTTTGCCCATGCCCGATTCTGACTTTCCCGACTACGCTTACCGGCCCGACCTCGACCTTTTCACCGTGCGCTGGCCTACCCACGAGCTGGTCGCTACTTCCCGCAGCGACTACGAGGCCCTGCTGCTGCTGCCCGAAGCCCGACGCACCACCCGCTGGCTGTTCGATGTGCGCCGCCGGCCCTACACCGATGCCACCAGCGCCCGCTGGGTCATCACCGACTGGCTGCCCCGGGCGGCGGCCCTGCTGCCCGCCCCCCTGCGCCTGGCCTACCTGGTAGCTCCCACCCGCGCCGCTGAGCTTGCCGCCGATACGGCGATAGGAGACGAGGTGCGGCCGGCCACCCTACCCGGCCTTCCCTACCTGCTGCGCCCCTTTGCCGACGAGGGCGCGGCCGTGCGCTGGCTGCTGGCCTGAGCCCGGGGCTATAAACGATAGCACTTACCAGCTCTGGGGGGGTGCACCTCGGTGTAGGCGCTGGCCGCACTAGCTGAATGGAACTGGCTGAGCATACGGTGGGCGGGTAATTATTGGGAGAAGCAATACAGATGCCCGGCCACCGGAAAGCCGGTGTTTTTAGGCACTTCCGGCGGGTGCAACCCAAATTGTCGCTATGCCTGCCTGAGTGAGTTGCAGGGTTCAATGCGTTGTCGTATCAAGTGCCACCGATTACTCACCGCGCAAACGCGCAGGGTCAAGACCCGCTGTGCGCCGTTGTTGCTTCAGCGTTGCCCCGCCCGCTTTAAGCGCCGTTGCATCACCGTGCGGTGAGCGGATTCGATGGCCCCCGAGCCAATCAACAACCCGCGTTCGCGGTACGATTTATAATCCATCCGGTCGCGGTTTGATTGCAGGTACGCACCGACGGAATGGCGCAAGGCAGGGGCTATTTTCAACTGCTGGAGGTTTGCCAATACTTCGTATAACTTACTTTCTAATAGTAATTTGCGTTGTATATCAAACCAGTCGGCAGCCGCTTGTCCGGTCCCAAGACCCGCCTTTCCGGCTTGGCCAATGTATTCCATGGCGTGGTAGAGGTCCAAAATCAGCGTTGCCTGCGGACACGTTTTTTCCATCAGCTGACGCAGCCACAGCGCCCCGTCGCTGATAAAAACCAGGTCGCGCCCCCGGCCGTTGTAGGGGGCGAGTTGCGTCGCTAACTTGACCCCAAACGCCGCCGCATTTCCTCGATGGCCCACAAAAACGGATGAGGCAATGTGCCCGCCCCGCTCCTCTACGGCGCTCGTTTGCAGGGCTGTAGCCGCAAAAATACGGCCCAGTTTCACTTCTTTGTAGCCTTCGTCAGTCAGCAGCATGGCCCCGTCCGCCTGCGCGTAGACGACCCCCACGGCGGCGGCATCGGCGGCGGCATCGGCGGCGGCATCGGCGGCGGCCAGGTCTATATCGTCGGCGATGGCCCCGCCGTAAAAGTGCGTCAGGCGGTCAATTTGGCTGGCCCCCACGGATAGGCCCAGCAACGTTTCTACCAACGCGGCGGCCTGTTGATAGACCTCGAATTGCCCCAAAAAAACCAGTTTCTCCTGTAGGTAGGGGCTGACGCCAAACCCGTTCGGATGATGGCTAAATTCCTGATTGTTAGTTATATGAATCTGACCAAAGCGGGTCGTTATCTTTTTTTACGGCGGTCAGCCGGCACAACGCCGACGTTGCGCTCCAACACTTGACGGTCCAAATCCATCCAGATGGCTTCAAAGGATTTCTCGTAACCGTAAAACGTCGGCTGGGTCGCAAGCGCCTGCAAATCGTCGTATTTTTGCTCGGCCAATGCCAGATATTCAGCCTTGCTCATGGCGGGGGTAGGTGCTGTTGTCATGACACAAGTTAATCCGAATTTAGCGACAATTTGGGTTGCACCCCACTGGCCCGGCGCGCTGCCTTGCTTACCTTCACAATCTACCTTGCTTCACCGCCATGCTGCCCCCCGATACTCCAGCGCCCCTCACCGATTTGCACGCCTCGCTGCTGGAACTGCGCACCCGGGCCGAACAGCGCCGGGCGCTGGTGACCCAGCCCACCGAGCTGCACTCCCCCGAAGAAATGCAGCGCCTGGTGCAGGAGCTGCAAGTGCACCAGATAGAGCTGGAAATGCAGTACGAAGAGCTGCTGCTGACCCAGACCGAAGCCCAGGCCGCCCGCAGCCAGTACGTGGACCTCTACGACTACGCCCCGGTGGGCTACTTCACCCTCACCGATACGGGCCTCATCGAGCAGCTCAACTTTTGCGGGGCCCGGCTGTTGGGTACTGTGCGGCAGCAGCTGGCGCGGCGGCGCTTTACCCTGTTTGTGGTTTCGGCCCGGCGCCTGGATTTTGAGCAGTTTCTGGCCCGCGTGTTCAGCAGCGACAGCACGCAGAGCATCGAGCTGAAGCTGCAGCAGGAAGACGGTACCACTTTTTTCGGGCAGCTCGAAGGCCTGCGGGTTGATAGCCCCGCGGGCCCGCAGTGCCGCCTGGCCGTGCTCGACACCACGGCCCGCCAGCAGGCCACTACCGCCCTAGCGGCCAGCGAAGCCCGCTTCCGCAAGCTGTTCACCGAAAGCTATTCTGCCGTGGTGCTCGTGCAGGGCTACCACTTTGTGGATTGCAACGCTGCTGCCCTGCGCCTGCTGGGCACCACCGACCGGCAGCAGCTGGTGGGCCAGGTGGCCTGGGCTCACTCCCCCGAGTACCAGCCCGACGGCCGCCGCACCATCGACCTGTTTCACGACACCATGGCCGAGGCCCTGCGCACCGGCTCGCAGCGCTGCGAAGCCGTGATGCGCCACGCCACGGGCAAGGAAATATGGGTTGAGGCTGTGTTTACGCCCATCGAGCTGGGTGGCTCCACGCCGGTGGTGCACACTGTGTGGCGCGATATCACGGCCGCCCGGCAGGCCCAGCAGCAGCAGCGGCAGAGCAAGGGATTTACCGAAAGCCTCCTCGATAACACCTTCGACGGTATTATTGCCGTTGACCAGGCGCAGTGCATCACGGCCTGGAATGCCCAGGCCACCACTTACTTTGGCCGCGAAGCCGCCGAAGTGCTGGGCCGCCCCCTGGCCGAGGTGTTGCCTTACCTTAACAACGAATCGCAGCAGCTCGTGGCCCGGGCGCTGGCCGGCGAGCGCATCGACCTGTTCGGCCGCGAGTTTCAGCAGCAGCCCGGCCGCTACGATGTCCACATCGTGCCGCTATACCACAATGGCAAAAGCCAGCCCAGCGGCGTGCTCACGGTGGTGCGCGACGTGACCGAGCGCGACCGCCTGGCCGAAGAGGCCACTCAGCAGCGCCTGCGTCGGCAGCAGGAAGTGCTGGCCGCCATTCTGGACACCCAGGAAACCGAGCGCAAGCGCATTGCCGAAGCCCTGCACAACGGCCTGGGCCAACTCCTCTACGCCACCAAGCTGAGCCTGGCGGGCCGGGCCGGGGTGCCGGGCCTGGCCCGCGAGTCGTTGAAGCTGCTGGATGAGGCCATCCGGGCCACGCGCACCATTTCCTTTGAGCTCACGCCCGGCGTGCTCGAAGACTTTGGCCTTCAAACGGCCCTGCAGGAGTTGGTGAAGCGCATTGCGCCGTCCGGCCTGCCGGTGCGCCTGCACTTGCTTGGCCTCGGCCACCGCCTCAATTCCCAGGCCGAAATTGGGGTGTACCGCACGGTGCAGGAGCTGCTCAACAACGTGATGAAGCATGCCCACGCCACCGAAGCCGTGGTGCACGTAGCCTACGAAAACGGCCGCCTCGACGTAAGCGTGGAAGACAACGGCTGCGGCTTCGAGCCGGCCGCGCTGGTGGGACAGCCGCTGGCGGGCATTGGCCTGGCCGGGGTGCGCAACCGGGTGGCCCTGCTGGGCGGCCGGCTGGCCATCAGCTCGCGCCTGGGGCAGGGCACTATCGTGAGCTTCGAGCTGGAAGTGTGAGGCCCTGGTTGAGAGTTAGGAGTTAAGAGTTAGGAGGGAAGGCACAAGCTCATCCCTCCTAACTCTTAACTTAGCTCTTCCGCCTTCCCATTAACCACTCTTTACTCCTGAATACCCAAATGCGGAAGGCTACGAAAACAACCGCCGCGTGGCTGTGCGCCAGCCTACTGGCCCTGGCCGGCTGCCAGCACGACCGCGACACCGTGGACCCGGAAGGTCCGGTAGTGCCCCCCACGGCCTATAACCTGACGGTGCCCGGCAACTTCCCGCCCCTGCCTGCCACCCCCGCCAACAACCCCCTGACGGTGGAAGGCGTGGCGCTGGGCCGGCAGTTGTTCTATGAAAAAAGTCTGTCGGTGAACAGCACGCTTTCCTGCGCCAGCTGCCACCGCCAGGAGCTGGCCTTCACCGACGGGCTGGCCCACGCCCGGGGCGTGAACGGCGGTACCACGCTGCGCAACGCCATGCCGCTGGCCAACCTGGCCTGGGAGCCCCTGCTCACCTGGGATGGTGCCGCCAGCAGCCTCGAAGCCCAGGCCCGCATCCCCATCGAAAACCCTGTGGAGATGCACCAGTCGCTGGTCACCGGCGTGGCCCGCCTGCAAGCCACAGCGGCCTACCCGCCGCTGTTCCGTAAGGCTTTTGGCAGCAGCACGATTACGGAGGATAACCTGCTCAAGGCCCTGGCCCAGTTCGAGCGTACCCTGATATCTAGCAACTCGCGCTACGACCAGTACCAGCGCGGCAACCGTGCCGCCCTCACCAGCTACGAGCAGCAGGGCCTGGTGCTGTTCGTGACGCACCCCGACGGGCCGGCCGGCATCCGGGGCGGCAACTGCCAGGACTGCCACGGCGGCAGCCTGCAAACCGACCACGCCTTCCGCAACAACGGCCTCGACGCCACCCTCACCGACCTGGGCCTGGGCGCGCAAACCGGCAAGCCCACCGACAATGGCAAGTTCCGGGTGCCCTCTCTGCGCAACATCGCCCTCACGGCCCCCTACATGCACGACGGCCGCTTCCCCAACCTCGACAGCGTGCTGAGCCACTACAACGAGCACATTGCCACCGCCAGCCCCAACCTCGACCCGCTGATACTGAACGGCAGCAATAACAAGCTCGGGGCCGGCCACCCCTTGGGCCTTACCCGGGACGAAAAGGCCAAAATCGTGGCCTTCCTGCGCACCTTCACCGATACCACGTTCACCCACGACCCGCGCTTTGCTAAGCCGTAGTTGCCGTACCGTGGACGCTGCGAGTCCGCGCGTCTGGCGGTTCAAGCGCATAGACCGCCAGACGCGCGGACTCGCAGCGTCCACGGTACGGCAGCACGGCACAGAATTGCCACAGGTTCGGACTGCAATTTTGGGGCTGCAAGCAGCTAGTGCGGGGGAATGGGGTCATTTACGCCAGTGAATCGATGACTTTTAGGGATAGGACTTACGCAGTTGAAGCACTAACCAACTGAAAAACAGCAATATAATAAATATATGTCTTTAATGCAAGTCATTGATTTTCAGGTTACATAGCTTTTGAAGTGCGTAAGTCCTAAGGGATATGAAACGTCTACTCGCCGCCCTCGTGCGGTTTTTTAGTGCCCGCGCCATTGGGCTGGGGCAAAAGCAGTTTTGGGGTGGGATGTTGTTGATGGCAATGCTGGCCAGTCCATCCACTGCCCGGGCGCAGGCTAGTGGCACCGTGAGCGGCCGGCTGCTCGATGCGGCCACCAACGAGCCGCTGCCCTTCGCCGGCGTGGTGCTGCTGCGGGCCACGGACTCCAGCTTCGTAGCCGGCGCACAGACGCTGGAAACCGGCGCGTTTGTCATCGAGAAAGTGCCTTTTGGCAGCTACGTGCTGCGGGCCTCGGTGGTGGGCTACTGCCCCGGGCAGCGCGCCGTGGCCCTCACGGCTGCTGCGCCCACGCTCCAGCTGGGGCCGCTGCGCCTGCGCGTGGCCGCCACCAAACTGGCCGAAGTAGTGGTGAAGGGCGAGCGCGCCATCGTGACCGATAACCTCGACAAAAAGGTAATCGACGTGACCAAGGACCTTACCGCCACCGTCGGCACCGCCGTGGATGTGCTCCAGAACGTGCCCAGCGTGACGGTGGACCAGAGCGGCGCGGTAAGCCTGCGCGGCTCGACGAATGTGAGGATTTTTGTGGACGGCAAGCCCACCGGCGTCACGCTCGACCAACTGCCGGCCAGCTCCATTCAGACCATTGAAGTGGTCACCAACATCGTGCTGAAAAAGGAGCGCCAGGATGGCTGGAACGGCCAGGTCAGCGCCACCGCCGGCACCGGTCAGAAGTACAACACCTCCTTGGGCCTGAACTACCACAAGGGCAAGGTGAACGTGTTCGGCTCCTACGACTTTCGCGACGACCGGCGCACGGGCTACGGCTCGGTGCGCCAGCGCACCACCCGCGCCGATACCACCGTGGTGCTGAACCAGGACCGCACCAGCGTATCGCAGGGCATTTCGCACGCCGTGCGCCTGGGCCTGGACTACGCCCTCACGCCCGACCAGACCCTGACTCTGACCGTGCAGCCGCGCTTCAATACCCAGGATAACCGGGTAAATATCCTCTCGACCCAGACCAACCTGAGCACCGGCGCTACGCCGCCGCTGGGTAATGCAGCCGTTACGTCACCAACGCTGGCACCGCGAAGCAGGCCGATTTCAGCCTCGACTACTGCCGCCTGCGGCCCGCGCAGAAGCGCCGCGAGCTAACCGCCAACGCCATCTACATGCCCGTGCAGTACAATGTCGGGGTGAATTCGGATGTGAATTTTTGCGACCAGACCACCGGCTCCCAGCACCAGCAGTTCAGTATCTAGTGGTCTGACTCGATTTGCAGCTCTTGGCCAACTACCGCTCGCCGGTGGTATCGGCCCTGGGCCAGCGCCTCACCCAGTTCAGCGCCGACTTTGCCGCCAAGCAGAGCGTGCTCAAAGACAAGGGCAACATCACGCTGCGGGTGTCCGATATCTACAATACCCTGCAATTCAACTTCAACGCCTACGGCCCCGGCTTCGAGTCCTTGGCCCGCAACAAGCGCGAGTCGCGCATTGTGTACCTGGGCTTCACCTACCGCTTCGGCAACGCGGGCGACACGCCCCGCAGTAAGCGCAAAGACGAGCAGCCCGACGACGCCGGCGGGCGCGGCTGCGAGTAAGCGGCCGTTGGAAAATGGCGTTTTTCATTCCGACGAAGGAGGAATCTGAGCAAAACCAGGCAAGAGCCGTCGTCAGAGTTCTCCTTCGTCGGAATGACAAACGCCTGTTCGAATAGGTGCTAAGCCGCCGGCGCGAGCAGCCCAAACGGAACCTTACGCCTTAAATTTGCCGTTCGGCTGCCGCTACTGCCGCGGCGGTAGTTTCCTTGCTTTTTCTTCTTCCTGACTCCCTGATGTTTCCAAAAATTCCCGCTTTTCTGCTGGCTGTCCTTTGTTCAGCCCCCCTGCTGCTGAGCAGCTGCGAGAGCCCGAAGTCCGCCGCCGCCCCGGCTATGACTACGCCCGCCGCCACGCCCGTGGCCGAAGCCAGCTATGAATGCCCGATGGGCTGCGCCGGCAGCCAAAGCAGCAAGCCCGGCAAGTGCCCCATCTGCGAGATGGAGCTTGTCAAAAAATCGTAGCTGCAAGCCGCTCGTGCCAGAATTCTGCAGCTTTGCATAGGAATTCTGTGCCCGCCAGCGGGGGCTGTAGTCATAACTTTACAGTGTCGTCCCCATACCAAAGGTTGGGCGCTTTCCCACTGCTTAACTGGTCAATTCCATGTCAACGCTTCGTTTCAAAACCACCATCAACTGCGGCGGCTGCATCAAGGCCGTCACGCCCGGGCTCAACCAGGAAGTTGGGGCCAACAACTGGAAGGTTGATACCGCCAATGCCGATAAAATCCTCACGGTCAATTCCCCTACGGCCATCGCCGCCCAGGTTGTGAAAGCCGTGCAGGACGCCGGATTCGAGATTCAGGCCCTGGTGGCCTAATCCTTTCATAATCAGTAAAAAAGGCGGCTCCGTAGTGGAGCCGCCTTTTTTGCCTTTTGACCTTGCCAAAGCTACTGCACCACCACTTTTCGGCTGGTGAGCTGGTCGCCGATTTGCAGCCGGACCAGGTAGGTCCCGGCGGGCAGGCTGCCGAGGGCAAACTGCTGGTTGCCGGCCTGCTCGGCATCGGCCAGGGCGCGCACGCGCTGGCCCAGGGCGTTGTACACGGCCAGCGCCACGGGCTGGCGGCCGGCCGGCACGGTGTAGGCGATGGTAGACGTGGCCGAAGCCGGGTTGGGGTACACCTGGAAATGGAGGCTGCTGGCCACGGCGCTGCGGCTGGCCAGCACGCCCGCGCCCAGCGAGAACGCCACCGACTGCGTGCCGGGGATGGTGGTGAAGTTCGGGTCGGTGCCAAGGGTGGTGGTGCGGCCGGTGATTTGTGGGATTACATCGGAGAAGAAGATGCCGTCGCCGTCGGTGTAGGCGGCAAATAGGTCGAGGCGGCTGCCGGCGGTGAGCAGGGGCGTGCCCAGGGCCGCGAGCGGAATCTCAATCTCAAACCCCGCATTGCCGGTGTTGGCCGTGAGGTTGGCCGTGTTCAGGTAGGCAAATCGGGTGCCGGGCAACACGGTTGCCGAGGAGGTAACCACGGTACCGTTCTTGTTGCCCGAGCCGGCGTACGTATCGGTGCCGGCCGTGGGTGCCCCGGTACCGGTGATGTACGAGGCGTTGCTGAAATAGACATCGGTAGCGCCGGGCCCAGCCGACACGCGGAAGCCGTAGTCCGTCTGCATATCCAACGTGGGCCGGTGCTTCAGGGGCGATTGGTTATCGGCCCCGCCCAGCTGCACCCCCGCCGGAGCACCGCTGCGTAGCGGCGTGTTCAGGTACACTACGAGGGCGCGGTAGCTGCCCGAAGTGGCTGCTTCGGCCGAGCCGGCCACCAGAATATTCAGCGTGGTGGCGGTGTAGCCCATGTACAGGGCTTTCAGGCCCCGGTCGGCGTCCAGATGATTGCCGATTTAGCTGCCGGCCAGCTGGTATTTGCCAGCTCCAGTGCCAATTTCCGCAGCCGTAGCCTGGCCATCGAGGGTGAACTGCGCGTGGGCAGTGAGCGAGGCGACTGTGAGGGCGCCCATCGCTGCAAGCGTAAAGATTTTCATGATGGTGGGTTTTTAAAAGTGGGTTTGAGGATGAAAATGATGGAAAGCGGTGGGCGTGACAGGCGGCTACAGCTGCACGTATTGTCGCATCGTAACCTGGTCGCCATGCATTATTTTCAGGAGGTAAGTGCCGGGCGCAATTCCGGTTTCGTGGGTCGAAAGCTGATGCGCGCCCCGCGTGAGGCGCTGGGCCGGCGTGAGGGTGCGCACCAGCTGCCCCGTGAGGGTGTAGAGCGTGAGCTGCACGGTCTCGTCGCGGTCGAGCACCAGGGCTACGGTGCGGGCCCCTGGGGCCGGGTTCGGAAATACTTGGGCCGTGAAGCCTGCCCCGGAAGCACCAGGCAAAGAAGAGGTTACGGATGAAGATACGAATTCTACGTCATCAATGCCAGCCGTTTCGCCGGCGTGGGCATCGGAGCGCAGCCCGATTTCGCACTGCCCGTTGCTCACCACAATGCCGCTCACCAGCACCTGCGTCCAGGTGCTGGTGGTGGGCAGGGTGGTAGCCAGCTCGGTGCCGCCGAAGCCGTTGGCGTAGAGCTGGCACTGGGCCTGGCCGCCGCTGCTCTGGGCCCAGGCGCGCAGGGTGTAGGTGCCGTTGGGTACGTTGGCGAGCAGCTGGTAGGTGCGCACCTGGTAGGCGGTGGCTTTTTGGTGGGCCAGCTGGTAGGTGCTGGCGTAGCCGTAGTTCTGCGTCAGGTCGGCGTCGGCATCGGCGGTAGTGGCGGTGCTCCAGCCCAGCGGCGTTTGGGTGGCAGCGGTGTACTCCAAGCCCGGGTTGTAGACCAGGCCGGGGCTAGGCGGGTTGTTCAGAAAGGCATTGATGGCCCCGGTGGGCTGGCCGTTGCTGTTCCAGATGCTTAGGCCGTAGCTCATCCAGTTATACGCCTGGGGCTCCCAGTAGAGCACGCCCAAGCTCTTGTTGTTGGGCACGGCGCGGGTTTTGGCCATCAGGTCGAGCAGCATTTGCTGTGCGGGAATGGGCACGTTGGCGGGCATGCCGGCTTCTACCACCATCACTTCCTTGCCGGGGTAGCGGCTCACCATGTCATTCATATTGGTGAGGCACTGCGCCGTGAGCGTGGGCCAGTTGGCGGCCGTGGGGTAGAGCGACATGCCAATGACATCGTACCGGGCATTGTTATTCCGCAGCCCATCGAACAGGTAGCGAAACAGGCTGTTATTGAAGCCGTTGGAAATATGCACGATAACCTTGCTGGTGGGGTTCACGGCCTTCACGGCCGCGTAGCCCCGGTCGACGAGGCTGGCGAAGTTGGCCATGTTGGTCGAGGCGCGGCCTTCGGGCCAGAGCATCCCGTCGTTGGTTTCGTTGCCCACCTGCACCCATTCGGGCACGATGTTGTTAGTCTTCAGCGAGTCGAGAATGCTGTAGGTGTGGTTATACACGTCGGTTTGCAGCTGGGCCAGGGTGTGGCCCACCCAGGCGGCGGGCTTGGTCTGCTGGCCGGGGTCGGCCCAGGAGTCGCTGTAGTGAAAGTCAATGAGGAGCCTGAAACCCAGGTTGTGCGCTCGGATGGCCTTGGCGATGACGTCGTTTTTGCCGTTCCAGCCGCCGGCCGGGTTCACCCACACCCGCAGCCGGATGGTGTTCATGTTGTGGTCGTGCAGCAGCTGAAACAGGTCCTGCTGCGTGCCGGCCTCGTTGTAGAAGCGGTAGTTGGCGGCCTCCATCTGGCTCACCCAGCTCACATCGGCCCCTTTGGCAAAAGCAGCGGGGGCTTGGCCGGCCGCGTGGCGCGGCAGCCCAGTAAGGGCCCCCATTATCAGCAACAAAAGTAGGCTTCTCATGATAGCGGTGGGGGTGTTTGGCGAGCGAATTGACTAACGTAGAGGGTTTTACGGAATCATTGAGAAAAGTATTCGTTCAGTCTGACAGAACCGCTATTGCAGCGAAATCGACTCTATATCCACATTCGCCGGGCTGCCGGTAACGTTGGCCGCATCCCAGGTCAAATGCAGCACTTCGGCCTCCGCAATTTTCAGGCTGCCCGCGCCGGGAGCTTGGTAGTGCAGCGGCAGAAAGCCGGGGTAGGGCCGGGGCATCAGCAGCAGCGCCGCCGGCCGGAAGGCACTGAGCGGCAGCCGGATTTCCCGCACCTCCGTGCTCAGCGCCAGCGGCGCGGCGTAGGCCACGGCATCTTTCGTGGTCAGGGTGAGGCTTACGCTGGTATTGGGCTGGCTGCTGCGGGCCCGCACGACGACAGTCGTAAAATCCGCTAAATCGGTGGTGCGGCCAGCCAGCTTATCGCCGAAAAATGCCCGCAGACTAGCGGCCGGGCCGGTAGCAACGGGCTGGTTAGGCCGGGGCGGGCCTTGCACAAGGCGCAGGGCGAGGGTGCCGTTGGGCAGCGTCACGTAGTCGGTCCAACTCATCGGAGCCAGCCCATGGGCCTCAATGCGCTCTTGGTCGCGGCTGGCCTGGAAGAGCGGCAGCGGCGCGCCAGCCGCCACAATGGGTACTTCGTAGTGCTCATTATGGGCAAAGTCCCAGTCGCGCGGCTGGCCACTAAAGCCGCCGGGAAACGTGAGCGCCTGCGCACCTTTTTTCACCATCAGCCAGTAGCGGAGCTGGCCGGGATAGAGCAGCTCGGCGGGCACGGTGGCCTCTAAATTGGCGTAGCTCCGGGTGGTCATGGGTAGGGTGCGCGTGGGGCCATAGTAGTGCTGCGCCACCAGAAACACGCTGTCGGTGGGCACGAGGCCGCTGATGGTAGCGCTGATGCGCAGGGGCTGGCCCGCCGTGGCCTGGGCCGGCGCGGTGTGCCGCACCTGCGGACCCAGCTCGGTAGGTTTCGGGGCCACAAACTCGCCCAGCTTGATGTGATTGAAGGCTGTTTGGGCCGTGAAGGCGGCCGTGGATTTGCCGGACGCGGCCAGCAGGTACACACCGGGGCGCACGGTGGCGCAGCCCTCGGCGGCTTGGGTCTGGATGGCGTTGCCCTCGTTCAGGCCTTTTATAGTGAAGCTGCGGCCGAGGTCACTCAGCGACACTTGCAGCGGCTGGTCGTTCCACGAAATCTGCGTTACTGGCTTGCTCAGTGAGGCTTTCTCGAATGGGTCGCGGATGGCCACGGCATCGGGCATTACCTCCAGCCGCCACACGCCGGGGGCCAGCTTATCCAGAAAATACGCGCCGGTGCCGCCGTAGCGCACCACCGGCGACGAGCCCACGCCCGCCAGGTGCTGCAACCGGGCCGGCTGCCGGAGCGCGGTGCCGGTGTTGGCAGTGTAGTAGAATTCTTCGGGCGAGTTCAGCTCGCTCAACCCCAGCCGGTAGCTGACGTGAAAGTTGCCAAAAACCGAGTCTTGCGGGTAGCGCCCGAACGACTGCCCGCGTCCCACGCTCCGAAACGCCTTGCCCGCGATGAGCAGGCTCAGCGCCTTGGCCGGCGTGTAGGCCAGGTTCAGGTAATGGGTTTGGTACTCGGTGTTGGCGTAAGCAATGGCCATGGGGTCGTAGGCAAACTGCGTGGCCCACTGAAAACCGGCCTCGCGGAAGCTGCGGGCCATTGCCGGGTACATCACCGGCTGAATAATATCAGCCGACTCGAACTCATACACCATCTTCGTCTTGCTCCGAAAGCGCGCGTCTGTGCGGTACGGAATGGGGTACTGGTCCACGTAGGGAAGGAAGTTGCCGCGTAGCGTGTGGTTGCTCACCAGGCCCTGCGGGTACCATTGGTAAGTCAGGCCATCAACTTTGGCGTTGAGGATGGCCTGGTACACATCGGGGTTTTCCGAGATGTTGTAGAACACCGGCTTGCGGCAGCCCGTGGCCCGAATGGCAGCGGCCATGCGGTCGGCAAAAATGGTTACCTGGGCTTCGGGCTTATGGTAGCGCGGCTCGTTGCACACCTCAAAGGCCAGAATATCCGGGTCTTCGCGGTTGAGGTTTTTGGTATAGGGGTTGCGGTGGTTGAGAAACTGCTTGAGGTACCGCTCCTGAGCCGCGATGGCGCGCGGATTGGTGTAGGCTTCGCCCTTGGAATAGATGCTGGAAAAGCCAGTGCCCGAGTCCTTTTCGGGGTAGCCATTATTCCAGTAGGCAATGGGTGTAAGGATGAGTTTGATGCCGCGCTGCTTCAGCTCATTCACCAGGAAATCGAATAAGTGCAGGTGCTCATTTTCTAGCAGATTTCCGGTCGTATCGGTAATTTCCACATCCCAGACGTGCACCCGAAACGCATCGACACCCAGCCGGGCCAGGTGGTATACATCCTGCCGGATGGCCTGCTCCACGTTCACGCCCAGCTTCTGGTGGGCCCGGTAGGAGTAGGCGAAGGGCGCGGTGTAGTTCACCCCGAACAGGGCTACTTCCTGCCGGGTTTTCTGCCAGCGCAGCACGCCCTTGCTGTCCACAAAAACATCGCCCGAAGGCAATTTAGCCGCCTTTTGAGCCGTGGCTGCCGGAGCGCTAAGCACCTGAAGAAAGCCGCCGAGCAGCAGCAAAAACGAAAGGCGGAGAGGCATACGCAAAGGGAAATGTCGAAAAACAGACAAGCGAAAAACGTCGGAGAAACGAAGCTGCGCCAACTGGGCAGCCGGCCCGATGTTGAACCGAAGGTTATAAAAACGGTTCGCCGTAACAGCCAGTACACTGCGCAGGAAGGCCGGATACTTTACACAAACGATTGTGCAAATGTACGCGCCAAGCTGTACTTTTCGGCTCGCAAAGGCGTCTGGCTGTCCACTTGGTCCGCCGTTGCGTAATTCCATAGCCTCGTTTGCATTCGGTTTTTGTCTGGTCTTTTTCCCACCGATTTTC
The DNA here is from genome assembly GCF_018967845.1 of Hymenobacter siberiensis. GTDB lineage: Bacteria > Bacteroidota > Bacteroidia > Cytophagales > Hymenobacteraceae > Hymenobacter > Hymenobacter siberiensis. The sequence goes on along the minus strand of NZ_JAHLZZ010000001.1, from coordinate 4,013,894 downwards.
CATGCCTACTCCACTCATTCAGGCCGTTCAGGCCGATTTTCAACAACGCTTTGGCTACGCGCCGCTGCTGGTGCGCGCCCCCGGCCGCGTCAACCTCATCGGCGAGCATACCGACTACAACGCCGGCTTCGTGCTGCCCGCCGCCGTGGACAAGGAAATGAGCTTCGCCGTGGGCTTGAACGGGACCGAGAAAATCCGCCTAGTGGCCTATGATTTGGGCGAGGATTTTGAGCTGGCCAAAGCCGTCGAAATCAGCTCCAGCGCTACGCATTGGGCCAATTACCTGCTGGGCGTGGCGGCCCAGTTCCAGCTGCGCGGCCACGCCGTGCCGGGCTTCGACTGCGTGTTTGCCGGCACCGTACCCATGGGTGCGGGCATGTCGTCGTCGGCCGCCGTGGAGTGCGGGCTGGCCTTCGCGCTCAATCATTTCCTGGGTACCAACCTCGATAAAATGGAGCTGGCCCGCATTGCGCAGCTGGCCGAGCATACCTACGCCGGTGTGCAGTGCGGCATCATGGACCAGTTTGCCAGCCTGTTTGGGCGGCCCGGCCATGTCGTGCGCCTCGACTGCCGCTCGCTCGACTACGAACATTTCCCCTTCGATACCACGGCCTGCCGCATCGTGCTCTGCAACTCGGGCGTGAAGCACAGCCTGGCCAGCACCGCCTACAATACCCGCCGCCAGGAGTGCGAGCGCGGCGTGGCGGTGCTTCAGCAGCATTACCCCCACATCGCAGCCTTGCGCGATGCCACGCTGGCCCAGCTCGATGCCCACCGCGACGAGCTGGGCCCCACGGTGTTCCGCCGCTGCGCCTACGTGGTGCGGGAAAACACTCGCGTAGTAGAAGCCTGCCGCCACCTCGAAGCCGGCGACCTGGCCGCCTTTGGCCAGGAGATGTACGCCAGCCACGCCGGCCTGCGCGACGACTACGAGGTAAGCTGCGAGGAGCTTGACGTGCTGGTAGAGGCAGCCCGGAAAGCGCCCGGCGTGTTCGGCTCGCGCATGATGGGCGGCGGTTTTGGCGGCTGCACCATCAACCTGGTTGCGCCCGATAAGGTGGCGGCGTTTATTGCCAGCGTGAGCGCGGCGTACCGGGAAAAATTCGGGATGACGTTGGAAACCTGCCAGACTACGATTGTGGGTGGAGTAGGGGCGGTGGCGGTGTAGTGACGCAACATTTTGCGTCTCGTCGTTGAACGACCCGCGTTGAACGGCCGGAGCCGTGCCGTTCGCACAAACAACTAAATAACATCAGCAACGACGAGACGCAAAATATTGCGTCTCTACACCGTTCTAAAAATACTTGTTAAGAAGCTGTTTAGAAAGTCCCCGAACGGTCATGCAGCGCGCAGCATCTTGCTCGCATCGTCAGGCCCGTTCAACGATGCGAGTAAGATGCTTCGCTGCGCGCTGCATGACCGTTTGAGTACCTTTTGTGACTTTCTAAACAACTCCTATGTCTTCTTTCGACTCCACCGAGCACCCGCACCGTCGCTTTAATGCCCTTTCGGGCGAATGGGTGCTGGTGTCGCCGCACCGTTCCAAGCGCCCCTGGCAGGGCCAGCAGGAAGAAACTGCGCCGGACCAGCGCCCCGCCTACGACCCCACCTGCTACCTCTGCCCCGGCAACGTGCGCGTGGGCGGCGAGGTGAACCCGCAGTACACCGATACCTTCGTGTTCAATAATGATTTCGGCGCGCTGACCCCCGACGTACCTACCGGCGGCATCACCAAAGGCGGCTTGCTGCGGGCAGAGGCGGAGTCGGGCATCTGCCGCGTCATCTGTTTCTCGCCGCGCCACGATTTGACGCTGCCGCAGATGGAAGCGCCCGCCATTCGCAAGGTGGTGGACCTTTGGGTGGAGGAATTCACGACGCTCGGGGCGCGGCCGGATATCAACTACGTGCAGATTTTCGAGAACAAGGGGGCGATGATGGGCTGCTCGAATCCGCACCCGCACGGCCAGATTTGGGCGCAGCGCACCGTGCCCGGCGAGCCCGCCAAGGAAACGGTGCAGCAGCTGGCCCATTTCCAGCAGCACGGTCGCACGCTGCTGAGCGACTACCTGAAAATCGAGCTGGAGCAAAAGGAGCGAGTCGTTATCGAAAACGAGCATTTTGTGGTGTTGGTGCCGTTCTGGGCCGTGTGGCCGTTCGAAACCATCGTCATTGCCCGCCGCCCGGTGCAGGACGTGACCCAGCTCACGCCCGAGGAGCGCGACGCGCTGGCCGACATGCTGCGCCGTCTCACCATTCGCTACGACAACCTGTTCAGCATCTCCTTCCCATATTCGGCCGGTCTGCACCAGCGCCCCACCGACGGCCAGGAGCACCCCGAATGGCACCTGCACATGCACTTTTTCCCGCCGCTGCTGCGCTCGGCCACGGTGCGCAAATTCATGGTGGGCTACGAGCTGCTGGGCGACCCGCAGCGCGACATCACGCCCGAGTTCAGCGCCGGGCGGCTGCGCGAGCAGTCGGAAGTACACTATAAGGCCGCTCAATAGGCTTATTGCCGCCGGGCGCCGTCCCCCGGTCTGACCGCCCTAGGCGGTCAGACCGGGCGGCGTCGTGAGGTCGTTCCCGGTCAGCCCGGCCCAGGCGCGTAGCCCGCCCGAAATCAGAAACAATAATTGCCGTTAACGTTCCGCGCTTCATCGGTGTTATGGTACCAGTGGGTTACATTTAGCCCCGCACTCACTAATTTATTTCCGCTTTGGCTCAAAAACGCGCCTCTATCTCGGACATTGCCAAGGAGCTAAACTTGGCCGTTTCTACTGTTTCGCGGGCGCTCAGCGGCCATTCGCGCATTAGTGAAGCCACCCGCAAGCGCGTGTGGAAACTGGCCGAACAACTCAACTACCAGCCCAACCACCTGGCGGCGGCCCTGCGCAAGGGGCGCAGCAACACGCTGGGCGTTATCGTGCCGCACATCGATGGGTACTTTTTTTCGCAGGTGATGAAGGGGGCGGAGGCCGTGGCCAACCGCGCCGGCTTCAACGTGCTGCTGTGCCAGTCGAACGAGGACTACGGCCAGGAGCAGAAGAACGTGGATACGATGATTAACGCGCAGGTCGATGGCATCATGGTGTCGGTGGCCCGTACCACGCACGACTACAAGCACTTCGACAAGATTAAGAAGCGCGATATTCCGCTGGTGTTCTTCGACCGCATTCTGGATAGCCCGGAGGTGAACGCCGTGGAGCTCGACGATTTCCAGGGCGGCTACCAGTCGACCAAGCACTTGCTGGAGCAGGGCTGCCGGCGCATTGCGCACTTCGGCGGGCCGCAGCACCTCAATATCTACATCAACCGTTTTGGCGGCTACCGGCAGGCCTTGCTGGAGTACGGCATTCCGGTGGAGGAAGAGTTGGTGCTGTTCAGCGAGATGTGGGAGGCCGATGGCCGCACCGGCATGGAGCAGCTGCTGGCCCTGCCCAAGCCGCCTGAGGCCGTATTCTCGGCCAGCGACTTTTCCATGGTAGGGGCCATGCGCGTGCTCAAGGAGCGCAAGCTGCGCATCCCCGAGGACATTGCGCTGTCGGGTTTCAGCAACGAGAGCTTCACCCTGCTCACCGAGCCCAACCTGACTTCGGTGGACCAGTGCTGCGAAGAAATGGGCCTGGCCGCTATGCGCCTGCTGCTCGAAATGGTGCAGGAGCACGAGCAGGCCCCCCGCAAAATCGTGATTCAGCCCCGGCTGATGAAGCGGGAATCGTCGCTCTGGCACCAGCGGCCCTAACGTCGCGCCCGGTTCCCGTGAGCAACTACCTGCTGTTCGTCGATACCGAAACATCGGGCATTCCGCGCGACTGGACGCAGCCGTACGCCAGCCGCCACAATTGGCCGCACATTGTGCAGCTGGCTTGGGTAGTATGCACCCCCGATGGCCAGGAAGTGAAGGCCGAAAACCACTACATCCGCCCCAGCGACTACGACATGAGCCCGGAGTCGGGCAAAATCCACGGCCTCACGGCGGCGTTTTTGCAGGCCAACGGCCGCTCGCGCCACGCCGTGATGCAGCGCCTGCACCGCGACCTGCTGCATTATAAGCCCCGCGTGGTGGCCCATTTCATGCAGCTCGATTTCCATATGCTGGGCGTGGGCTTTCACCGGGCCGGGCTGAAAAACCCGTTGCTGGAGCTGCCCCAGTTTTGCACCATGCGGGCCACGGGGCCGCTGCTGCGCCACAGCACCCAGGGCTTTTTGCGGTTGGGCGAGCTGCACCAGCGCCTGTTTCAGGAGCCGCTGCTACGCGAGCATGATGCCCTGGTGGATGCCCGCGCCACGGCCCGCTGCTACTTCCAGATGCAGGCCCAGGGCGTGATTACCGACGAAATAATTGCCCAGCAAGTCCCCATCGGGCTGCCCACGCAGCCGGCCCGGCTGGCGCGCCGGCTGCGGCGCCGGTTGCGTATTGGCGTGGCGCCGTGGCTGCTGCTGGCCGGCGTGGCGCTGGTGCTGCTGGCGGTGTTTTTGTTGGTGTGAATGAAGATGGAAGTCCGTCATGCAGAGCGCAGCGAAGCATCTCGCTTGTGATAGTGACTCAATCGAATGAATTAGTAATGCACGCGAGATGCTTCGCTGCGCTCTGCATGACGGTCTACTTTTACCCATTAAACCTTCGATACTCTGCCCCATGAGCGAAAAACTCGATTTCCTGCGCACCGTGAAGCCCTTCGACCGCCTGCCCGAAGATGTGCTGGCCGAAGTAGCCGAGGGCCTGGAAGAAGTGCGCCATCCCCGCGAGGGCGTCATCTACTACCAGGACGAAACGAAACTGCGGGGCCTCGACATCATCGTGGAGGGCGAGTACGAGACGTTTTTCTACGACAGCCAGCAGAACCGGCGCGTGGTGGAATTCACCCGGCGCGGCGAGTGCTATGGAGGCATCTCGCTGCTGCTCAACAAGAAGAAGTCGCTGCGCACGGTGGTGGCCAAGCGCCACACCCGCGTGTACTTCCTGCACCGGCGCGAGTTTCTGGCGCTGTGCCAGGGCTACGAGAGCTTCTTTCACTTCTTCACCACGCGCTACGGGCAGCGCATGCTGAACGAGGAGTACGCCCACTTTGTGCGGCCCGCCACGAGCAGCGGCTCCAGCTACCTGGCTTCGGACCAACTGTTTTCGCGCCGTATCGAGACGCTGGAGCTGCGGCCCCTCGACGTGTGCGCCGCTTACACGCCCATCCACGAAGTGGCCCGGCGCATGGCCGCCGCCCGCACCAGCTGCTACTTCATCACCAATGCCGACGTGGACGGCCACATCATTGGCTACGTCACGGATATTACGCTTCGCGACAAGGTAGTGGCCGCCTGCGCCGATGCTAGTCTGCCCGTCGAAACTATTGTGGACGCGCCGGTGGTCAGTATCAGCTCGCGGGCGTTTGTGTATGAGGCTATTTTGCTGATGTTCAGGACTAAGACGCGCTATTTGCTGGTCGAAACCGATGGCGAGTACGTGGGTTTTCTGAGCCGCAACAAGCTGCTGACCGACGACCAGGCGCAGTCGCCGTTCATCTTCATTCAGTCGGTGAAGCAGGCGCAGGCCGTGCCCGAGCTGAAGCGCCGCTGGGAGCAGGTGCCGGAAATGGTGTACCAGCTCCTGAACCGGGGCGTGAAGCCCGAAATCGTGAACCAGGTCATCACCACCGTGTCAGATGCCATTGCCCTGAAGTTGATTGAGGGGGCTATTGCCGAGCTTGGCCCACCGCCGGCCAAGTTCGTGTACATGGTGCTGGGTAGCGAGGGCCGCAAGGAACAAACCCTGCTCACGGACCAGGACAACGCTATTATCTACGAAGACAAGGCCAACGAGCAGCGCGAGCTGGTGCGCGACTACTTCCTGAAATTCGCCGAGATGGTGAGCGACCAGCTCAACGAAATCGGTTTCAGCTACTGCGAGGGCGGCTTCATGGCCAAAAACCCGAAGTGGACGCACTCGCTCTCGCACTGGAAGCGCAACTACGTGGCGTGGATGACCGAATCGAACCCCGAAACCGGCATGCAATTCGCCGCTTCCTTCGACTGCCGCTACCTCTACGGCGACCCCGCCATCATGGACGAGCTGCACGATTTCCTGGCCGTGGAGCTGCAAAAGCCGGTGGAGCGCTTCTTCCACCACATGGCCGTGAACGCGCTGCAATACGAGCCGCCCCTCACGTTTTTCAATAATATCCGCACCTTCGCCCACGGCGCGCACCAGGTGTTCAACCTCAAGAAAACCATGTCGCCCATCGTCGATTTGGTGCGGATGTATGCCCTCAAGCACCGCATTTTCGCCACCAACACCGGCGAGCGGCTGGAGGCCCTCAAGGTGCTGGGCATCTTCACCGAGCGTGAGGCCCACGAGCTGCTGCAATCGTACTACTACCTCATGGGCGTGCGCCTGAAAAAGCAGGCCGCCCAGATTATCAACGACAACGTGACGCCCGATAATTACCTCGACCCCAAGACCCTAACCAAGGTAGAGCAGGTGACGCTGAAGGAGATTTTCAAGGTCATTGCCGATTTTCAATTGAAGATTAAGGTGGGGTTCACGAAGTCGCTGAGCTGAAAAGTAGCCGCGTAGCGGCGACAGGTTTGTAGAGAATCACGATTCAAGTGATTCAAAAGCCGCGTAGCGGTGACAGATTTGCGGGCGTTTCTGTCACCGCTACGCGGCTTAGTGGGTAAACGGTTATCGGAACTACAAACCTATCGCCGCTACGCGGCTGTTGCTTTACTTTTGCCGCATTTCCTCGCGGCGCATGGGCATTTTATCCACGGTGCCGAACAGGATGGCGGGCTGGATGGGATGGCTGCTTCGCTCCTTCACGCCGCCGTCTTTGCCGATGAGCACGGCCGCAAATGCTGGGGGCGAAACCCCGGTTTTCTTCGTGAGAAATTGCTGGTCGGTGGTGGAAAGCTGGTTGTAGAATACTTCCAGTACGACGAAATCGCGGGCCGCCATTCCGGCTTTTTCGGCAGCGAGCAGGGCTTTCTGAGCTTTAAAATCGGCTTGTTCGGCTGTAGGGGCGGCCAGCAGGAGCACGCGTTTCTTCCAGCGGTATTCGCGCAGGGTTTGTTCCAGCGGCATGGGTTTGGAGGTTTGGGCGGTGAGTAGGAGCAGACCCAGCAGCAGGAGCGGGGCCGGAAGCAAAAAACGCAGTCGTTTCATAGGGAGTTGATTAAAAGCAGCGCGCTCATGATAACGGCTGGACGTGTTATAAGTGCCGTGATTTGTGCGTTCCCGCTACTTTCGCTGCCTTTCGCCTTGATGAAATCAACTTCTCTCGCTACTGGTTTCCTGCTCACCCTCGGCTTTTTCACGGCCTGCCAGACCATGGAGCCTACCACCACCACTACCCCCGCCGTGCAAACGCCCATCTGGCAATCCGATGCCTACCGCCTGTACCGCGATAAAGTGGCGGAGAGGGCCCGCACGAGGCCCGCGCCCTCTCCGCCACTGAGCTGGTATCCAACTACGTGAGCCCGGCCAACGACCGGCAGAGCCCGCGCATCGAGTTCAAGTTCAGCATCAACGGCAAGGATAATGAAATGACTCCCGGCCTCAACCATTTGTTGGTGGCCGTGCCCCGGCCCGGCGGCGGGCCCATCGAAACGCCGCCCATCGTGTTCGGGCAGCGCTACGTGGATGCCGTGCCGGCCACCGCCGATACTTATCTGGCCCCCAATACCCCGATTAAAATCCGGCTGGATTTGCGGCCGGTGCTGGCGGATTTTAAGAAGCAGGGTTTCTACACCACGTTCAAGGGCGACAAGCTATATCATCAGGATTTCAAGCACGTTTACGTTGCCGGGGGCACTGCGCCGCTGAGCTGGGATTTCGACAACCTGACCAACAAGCCGGAGCTGGAAATGAAGGACCCGGACGGCGACGGCATCTACGAAGCCACGCTGACCCTGAACCAGCCCGCTGCCACCAAAACCACTGCCGCCAGCTGGAAAAAGGTCATTAACACCGCCGATTTCCCGCAATATTCTTCCGACTATCCCCTCGCCGATGCCCTCTACAACCTGGCCCTGGAGGAAGCCCGCCGCGCCGTGGAGCCGGATAGCACCTTCCGTACCGGCAAGGAGTGGGCCGGCGTGTGGACCCGCGATGTGAGCTACAGCATTATTCTGGCGCAGGCTTCTTTGCAGCCGAAAGTGGCCATGAAAAGCCTGATGCGCAAGGTGAGCCCCACCGGCCGCATCATTCAGGACACCGGCACGGGCGGGGCCTACCCGTGCTCCACCGACCGCATTATCTGGGCCACGGTGGCGTGGGAAGTCTACCAGGCCACCGGCAATGAGGCCTGGCTGCGCAAGGTATATCCCATCATCCGGCAGAGCATTGCCGATGATGTGCAGAACGCCTACGACCCCGCCACCGGCCTGGTGCGCGGCGAGTCGTCGTTTCTCGACTGGCGCGAGCAGACCTACCCGCGCTGGATGCAGCCCGTGGACATTTACCAGAGTGAAAACCTGGGCACCAACGTCGTGCACTACCAGGCCAACGTGGTGCTGGCCCAGATGGCCGCCCGGCTTGGCCAGCCCGGCGTGGCCGCCCAGCACAAGCGCCAGGCCGCCAATATTAAAGACGCCATCAACCAGCACCTTTGGCAGGCCGACAAGGGCTATTACGGCCAGTTTTTGTATGGCCGTACTGCGCTGGTGCTCTCGCCCAAAGCCGAGGCGCTGGGTGAGGCCCTGTGCGTGCTGTTCGGCATTGTCGAGGGCGAGCGGGCGCAGCAGGTAGTGAGCAAAACTCCCATCGTGCCCTTCGGTATCCCGTGCATCTACCCCCAGATTCCGGGCATCCCACCGTACCATAACGATGCCGTGTGGCCCTTCGTGCAGAGCTTCTGGGCGCTGGCCGCCGCGTAGGCCGGCAACGAGGCGTCGCTTACTGAGAGCATGGCTGCTATCTACCGGCCGGCAGCGCTGTTTCTTACGAATAAGGAGAATTTCGTGGCTCGCACCGGCGACTATGCCGGCACCCAAATCAACTCCAGCAACATGCTTTGGAGCCTGTTGGGCAGCTTGGGGCTGGTGTATAAGGTACTGTTTGGACTGCGGTACGAGGGTGAGCGGCTGGTGTTTCGGCCCTTCGTGCCGCAGGCGTTTCAGGGGGCGCGCCGGCTCATTGGTTTCAAGTACCGCAAGGCCGTGCTCGACGTGGAGATGATGGGCTTCGGCAACGCCATCAAAAGCATCACCTTGGATGGCCAGCCGCTGGTTGATGCCGCCGTGCCGGCCAGCCTGAGCGGGCGGCACGCAGTGAAAATCGTGCTCAGCAGCGAAGTGCCCGTCGTTCAGCCTGTGAACCGCGTGGTCGATGCCGTGGCCCCCGAAACGCCCACCGTGACTTACCGCGACGGCAAGCTGCACTGGGAGCCAATAGACGGAGCCAACTTCTACTTAATCTTGCGAAATGGGAAGGTGGTTGGTGATAGCGATACCGCCGACGATGCAGTACTTGACTATTTTTCTGTCCCGGACCTTGCGGGCTACCACGAGTATCAGGTTATTGCGAGGACTCGTGCAGGTTTACAGTCATTTGCCAGCGAGCCGCTGGCCGTCGGCCCCGGCCTATTCACCCACGAGAATCAGCTCGAAACCTTGGCTCCCAAAGCCACCCAGCCCTACAAAGGCTACGCCGGCAAGGGCTTTATCGAAATATCGACGACCAAAAACCCGGCCCTCACCATTCCCGTCACGGTGCCCGAAACTGGCCTTTACGCGCTCGATTTCCGCTACGCCAACGGCAACAGCCCCATCAATACCAACAACCAGTGCGCCATCCGCACGCTGCGGCGCGGCCCTGCGCTGCTGGGCACCGTGGTGCTGCCCCAGCGCGGCGTGCAGGAGTGGAGCAGCTGGGGCTTCTCAAACCCCATTCTCGTCCGCCTCGAAAAAGGCACTCACCCCCTCACCCTGGCCTACGAGCCCGCCAACCAAAACATGAACGGCGAGGTGAGCCAGGCCATGCTGGACTATCTGCGTGCGCGCCGGGTGGAGTATTTTAGCGCTTTGCTCTTTCGGGGTTGTACTCCAAAAGTCGCCCTGTTGCGGAGTTATACGCCGCCCGTGGGTGGGCAGCGACTGGGGACTACAAGTCCCCGGCAGTTGGAGCTTTCGGAGTGCAACTCCGAAAGAGCACCCGAGAGCACCAAGGCGCAATTGGACGGGGCAGCTACCGGACAGCTTTTACCGTATGCTGGTAAGCTTCGCCCACGTTCCGGCTGCTGAGCCCTTCCCGAATCTCATGAAAAAACCACTCCTTGTTGCCTTGGTCCTGTTGTTGATTGTTGTGGCCGTAGCGGGCCGCCGCTGGTGGTGGAAATCCACGGCTGAGGTCGCGACCCTGGCCGCCGGCCCCGCGCCCGCCGCCGTTGTGCCCGATTCGACGGTCGTCATCCTAACGGGCCGCGTGGGGGCTGGCGGCACCGAGCCGGTACTGTCGCGCAAGCGCGGCCGTATCCGCAACGTGTATTTTAGTCCCGGCGAGTACATGCACCGCGGGGCCGTGATGGCCAAGCTGGCCGACTACAACTTCGTAGTAGCTCCGCACGACGGCTTTCTTGGCGAGCGGCAGGTGACCGTGGGCCAGTACGTGACGCCTACAACTGTGGTCAGCACCATCTCGAAGAAGGGCTTCCTGCTGGTGCCGGTGGGCCTGCTGGCCAAAAGGACGACCCACGTGCAGCCCGGCGACTCGGTGCGGGTATGGGCCACGGCCCGGCCCACCCGCGTGGTAACCGGTGTGGCCGCACCTGCCACCGACACCACCGGCGGCATCACCCTCGAAATCCGGCTGCCCTCGCGCTCCCCGCTGCGCCTGGGCGAGGTGGCTAGCGTGCTGCTAAAGCGCTGAGCTACTTTGCCGTTAGCTTAAACGGCACCATCTGCACATCGCGCGAGTTGCCGCCCACCATCACCTGGAAGTCGCCGGGCTCGGCCATGAATTTCAGGTCGTTGTTGTAGAATTTGAGGGCATCGGGTGTGAGGCGGAAGGTGAGGGTTTTGCTCTCGCCCTTCTTCAGCATCAACTTCTGGAAGCCTTTCAGCTCCGAAACCGGGCGGGAGATGGAGCCCACCAGGTCGCGGATGTAAAGCTGGGCCACTTCTTCGCCGTCCATCTGGCCGGTGTTCTGCACGGTCACGCTCACGGTCAGGGTTTCGGCGGGGCCGATGGTGGGGTTGCTGAGCGTGGGCTTGCCGTAGGTGAACGTGGTGTAGCTCAGGCCGAAGCCGAAGGGGTAGAGCGGCTCGTTGGGCACGTCGAGGTAGCGCGACTTGTACTTGTCGAGCTTCACGCCGGTGTAGGGCCGGCCGGTGTTTTTGTGGTTGTAGTAAATGGGTTCCTGGCCCACGGCCACGGGGAAGGTGGCCGTGATTTTGCCGCTCGGGTTGTAGTCGCCAAACAGCACGTCGGCGATGGCATGGCCTGCCTGCGTACCCGCAAACCACGTTTCGAGGATGGCGTCGGCGTTCTGGTTTTCCCAGGGCAGGGCCAGCGGCCGGCCGTTCATGAGCACCAGTACCAGCGGCTTGCCAGTGGCTTTCAGGGCCTTGAGCAGGGCCAGCTGCTGGCCGGGCAGGCCGATGTCGGCGCGGGCGGCGGCCTCGCCGGTCATGCCCTGGCTTTCGCCCACTACGGCCACCACCACGTCGGCGGCCTGGGCCACCTGCACGGCTTCTTTTATCATGTCCTCGGCGCTGCGTTTGTCCAGCTCCAGCTCGCCGCCGTGGGCTTGCAGGCGGTCCAGCATCTGCTGGTCGTCGGCAATGTTGGCCCCCTTGGCATAGGTGATTTTGAGTGCGGGCGCGGCGGCGCGCAGGCCCTGCTCTACCGACACGGCCTGGTGCCAGTCGCCGGCTCCGCTCCAGCTGCCAATTACATCGCGCTGCCGGTTGGCCAGCGGGCCGATGAGGGCAATGCTGCCGGTTTTCTTCAGCGGCAGGGCGCTGCGCTCGTTCTTCAAAAGCACCATGCTGCGGCGGGCAATGTCGCGGGCGGCGGCAATGAACTCAGGTTTCATCAGCGTGCTGGTGGCGCGCTCGGTGCTCACGTTGCGGTAGGGGTCTTGGAACAGGCCGAGCTTGTACTTGGCCTCCAGAATGCGGCGGCAGGCGGCGTCGAGCTGGGCCTTATTTACCGCGCCCGACTGCAGGTTTTTGGCCGTGTAGTTCAGAAATGACTCGCCCACCATGTCCTGGTCGATGCCCGCGTTCAGGGCCAGGGCAGCCACTTGCTCGGGGGTGCCCATGCCGTGTTCCACCAGCTCGGGAATGGCGGTGTAGTCCGTGGCCACGAAGCCCTGAAAGCCCCACTGCGTGCGCAGCAGGTCGGTCATTAGCCACTTGTTGGCGGTGGCGGGCGTGCCGTTCACGTCGTTGAAGGACGACATCACCGAGCCCACGCCGGCCGCTACGGCGGCTTTGTAGGGCGGCAGGTACTCGTTGTACATGCGCTGCTTGCTCATGTCGGTGGTGTTGTATTCGCGGCCTGCCTCGGCGGCGCCATACAGGGCGAAGTGCTTGAGGCAGGCCATCACGGTATTATCCTTCGTCATATCGTTGCCGGGGCCCTGATAGCCGCGCACCATGGCCTCGGCAATGCGCGAGCCGAGGTAGGGGTCTTCGCCGGCACCTTCCGAAATGCGGCCCCAGCGGGCGTCGCGGGCAATGTCTACCATCGGCGAGAACACCCAGTTCAAGCCATCGGCCGTCGATTCCTCGGCCGCGATGCGGGCGCTCTGCTCAATGGCTTTCAGGTCCCAGCTGGCCGACAAGCCCAGCGCAATCGGAAAAATGGTGCGGTGCCCGTGAATAACATCGTACCCAAACATGAGCGGAATGTGCAGCCGTGATTCCTTGATGGCCATTTCCTGCAGCTTGCGCACGGCAATGGGCGTGTAGGTATTAAACACGCCGCCCACCAGTCCCTTTCGGATGTTGGCGTCAACGTCCTTGCTCACCACCGGCCCGGTCACGTCGAACCCCACGGAAACCAGGTTTAGCTGGCCGATTTTTTCCTCCGTCGTCATCTTCGCCATCAGCCCATCGATGTACTGCTTCATCTTCTGGGCGGAAGGGGCGGCGGGTGGCGTAGGCTTTTTCTGGGCCTGGGCGGCGGGAGCCAGGGCGAGGGCGAGGAGGAGCAGGGGAATTCGTTTCATGTGGGAGGGGAGGTTGATTTCTGAGCTAAATTGTCATGCAGAGCGCAGCGAAGCATCTTTACCGCTTCGTTGCAACAGCATTAATTACTATCGAGGAAGCTGTTTAGAAAGTCAAAGGACTCCCAAAAAAGCGCGAAATTTGAGGTGTAACACTCCTTTTTTCGCATTTTAATGGAAGTCCTGTCCAAAGATATGATTCGCCAATGGATTCTGCCCGCGCTCCCTTTCTCGGCCCACGGCCGCCCCTCGGTCGTGGAGCCGGTTGAGTTGGTAGAAGTCATTCTCTACAAGCTCAAAAGCGGCTGTCAGTGGCGCTTATTGCCGGTCAAACAGTTTTTTACGGGCGCATCCCTGACCTGGCAGGGCGTGTACGCCCACTTTAATGCCTGGCGCAAGGACGGGTCCTGGCAAGGGTTCTGGCTCAGGATGTTGCGCGAAAACGGGGCCCATCTCTACTGTTCCAGCGTCCAGCTCGACGGCAGCCACACGCCCGCCAAAAACGGGGGGGGGAGCCGTCGGCTACCAGGGCCGCAAAAAAGCCCGCACCACCACGGCCCTGTTCCTCTCCGACAACCGGGGCCAGTCCCTGGCCTGCGCCAGCCCGCAGGCGGGCAATCACCATGACACCCACCTGCTCAATAACCTGTTCGGCGAAATCTGCGCCTCGCTCGAAGCGGCCAATATTCCCGTCGCCGGGCTGTTTCTGAACGCCGACAAAGCCTTTGACACCAAGGACTTTTGCCGGGAATGCGCCCGGCGCGACATCGAGGCCAACATCCCCCGCAACCGCTGCGCCGCCGCCTGGCAGACCGCCGACGACACTCCCTTCAACCCCGAGCTCTATCGCCACCGCGTCGTGGTCGAACACGCCAACGCCTGGCTCGACGGCTTCAAAATCTTGCTCGTGCGCTACGAAACCAGCGTCGGCAACTTGCTGGCCTGGCACTGGCTCGTCTTCGTTGTCATCATTTTTGCGAAAAATCAACCGAAAACCGACTTTTTAAACAGCTTCGTTGTTCCGGTCCGACCGCCCTAGGCGGTCGGACCGGCGCAACCCGATTTTCTAAACAGCTTCATATGTTCAAAAAATCCTCGTCTGTTCTGGGCGAGGATTTTTTGTGCGTGTTAGGGGAGGCGTTTAAAACCCCGGCACCTGATTTTATGCAGCAGCTGCGCCGCTCTGCCGGAAAAGCTGTCGCTCATCGCAACCAAAGCCGCTTTTCGAAGCGCTGCGGCATTTCGTGCTTCGTATCAGCTGGCACAATTGAAGCCGCATGAGCATTGTAACCTTCGCCCAGCTGTTGCCAGTGATGCTATTGGGTACAATAAAAAAGGCCCTTACATTGCTGTGAGGGCCTTTTTAGTAGTCCGTAGGGGAATCAATGCTATAAATAGCCCCAAATAAACCCTGTTTACAGCCAATAGAAGGGTATGAAAAATGATGGTTTTACAAAAATATAGAGGTGTTACACAAAGTCAATAATGGTACAATAGCGGTTTTGGGGTAATATTTTGGGGTTCGGATATTTTTGTGTAACTTTGTGAAACCTTCACAAAGGGAGGCGTTTTGTAAAACCTTCTAGCCGCAAAGACCATGCCCGCCAAAAAACCAGAGTCTAACGTGCTCAAGGTTGCCAACGGTGCCACGATTACACCCCAGCTACACCACTACCTCAGCAAGAAGGACGGTGGGCACCATGTGTTGTTGCGGGTCACCTACGCGAAGCAACACAGCTACTTGGATTCGGGCATCTATGCCATGCCAAAGGATTTTGATGCGGATACGAAAACGCTGAAAAAGCCAGAGCAGAATCTTGAGTTGCGGCGGCTGCTGCGGGAAGCGCGGGTTGAAGTTGAGTGTTTTAAGCCTGAAGAACTCACGCCAGTTCGGGTAAAAGCCGCTTGGGAACGGTTCAAGGCAGGGGAGCAGTCGCACGATTGGATGGACGAGGTCACGACCTACATGGAGGAAGACAGCCTGCGCAAACTCATTGCCAAGCGCGAGGAGTTGGAAGCACGTCTAGCCGAGGTGAATCAACACATCAAGCAGCTAGCCGAACACACCGGTACCGACGTGGTGAAGGCGGAACCCTCTGCGCAAGAAGTATCAGAATACGAAGCCGCTAAAAAGCTATTTCTTACTAGCCTGATAGGACGCAAACAACGGGACCGGAACGCTTTTGACAGCTTCTTTACGGTTTTGGAAGAATGCGCAAAAGCTAAGAAGTTCAAACTTTCTCTTGCGGTCTTTGACATGCAGTTTTACGGTGCCTACGCCAAGTACATCTTGGACGACCGGGACAACTACAATAATACCTTTGGCGCCCACGTCAAAAAGCTGAAAGCATTCCTGAAATATGCTGAGAGCAAAAAGTTTAAGGTCAATCAGGACTACAAAGACCGGGAATTTAAAATCCTTGAGGAAACGAAAAAGGTGGTGTACTTGGATGCTGAGGAACTGGATATGTTGTGGAACCTCAAGTCAATTTATCCGCAAAACTCCAATCACATTGACCTCTGCGTTTTCCAGAACTTGACCGGTCTGCGTGTTGGGGATTGTATGCAGAAACATTACGTGGTTACGGAGAAGGGCGAAAAGTTTCTTAGCAGCACCACGCAAAAAACCGAAGGGACCTATTGGATACCGCTGGCACTAGACGACCGCATTCTTGAAATCCTTGAGGCGCACGGCAACAACATGAAAATAATGTCAGAGGCGGTCTACAACAGGGATATCAAAGGGGTGTTGAAAAAAACGTACGCCCACTACGGCAAGGAAGACACCCTGATTGAGTACAAGCGTTACAAGTTGAAAGAGGGTATTGATTGTGAATCGTTGAAAAGTGACTTGATTACTTCGCACTCAGCACGGCGCGGGTTCATTAGCCGCAACATCAACAGCGGTCACTTTAACGAATCCGACCTGCTTTCCATGTTGGGGAGCAAGGACTACACCCAACTCAAGAAGTATATCAAGATTGAGTCTGCCGCGCTGGCTGCCAAAGCCGAGAACAGCAAGCGGTCGGTGGTAGTGTCGTAAGCCAAGCTTCTGCACCCGAAACAAAAGAGCGCTCGTTACTGGCGCGCCCTGGTTTGTCCTGCAAATACCTGTATTTGATATATAAATTTCATGTTGTTAATGAGTAATAATCCTTGCCATGGGGCATTATTGGGGTTGGCCGTTGGTGATGCGCTTGGTGTGCCGGTGGAATTTGAAAGCCGGGACCAACGGGACAGTGACCCGGTCCAAGGCATGCGCGAGTTCGGGACGCACGACCAGCCTGCCGGGACATGGTCTGATGATGCATCTTTGACCTTTTGCTTGGCGGAATCACTGGCAGGGACCGGCCCCGCCGCCATGGACTTGCATGATGTAAGTCAACGCTTCGTTCATTGGCTAGATGAAGGGTACTGGACTGCGCACGGGAAAATCTTTGATGTTGGCATCGCTACTCGTGCAGCCATTGGGAGATTACGAGCCGGCATAAGTCCCGAGAAAGCAGGAGGGAAGCGCGAAAGCGATAATGGCAATGGTGCCCTGATGCGCATACTTCCGTTAGTGTTTCACCCGCTTTGGCAGCAAGGCACTGCTGTAGAGCGCCAGCAGCTTACGCAACGAATATGTGGGCTCACACATGGGCATTCGCGCTCAACCCTGGCTTGCTACTTCTATCTCAAAATAGCTTGGAGTCTCATCCAAGGCGACACTCCAGCGCAAGCCCATAAGCTTGTGCGTGAAGAAATTCCGTCAGGATTGATTTCGGCTTTGGCCAGTGAAATCGACCATTATACTAGGTTGCTGCACCCTGATTTTGTTCTGACACCGCGAGAGGAAATTCAAAGCAGCGGCTACGTGGTTCACACGTTGGAAGCAGCATTGTGGTGCTTACTGCGCGGGACGAGCTTCGCTGAAGTTGTTCTGTTGGCCGTAAACTTGGGTTCCGATAGCGATACAACGGGTGCTGTTGTGGGTGGGCTCGCAGGCATTTACTTTGGCGCGCAGCAGATTCCCACTATGTGGTTAAAGGAGCTCGCCCGCCGAGATGACATCCTGGTACTGGCTGATTCGCTTGCTGTATTGCTTAAGGGAAGTGGCGAACCATCGGGGCAAAATAGCAATCCGCTGCCTCGAATGGCGTAAATTGGGCACTTATATCCTTCTTCCCAAACCCTAGTGACTTCTACCGATTTTAAGGCACGCTGGCAACAAGCTGGTGGGGCTGAGCGGGCTAACTACGGCCTATTTCTGCAAGACCTGTGTGATTTGTTGGGAGTAGGCCGGCCTGACCCTACTACCGACGACCCCACCAAAGACGCTTACGTGCTGGAGCGAGCCGTCACTTTCGGTAGCAGCACGGCTGGTGGCAAGTCCAGCACGGGACGCATTGACTTATATAAGCGAGGATGTTTCGTGCTGGAAACGAAGCAGGGCACTGACACGCCTGACCAGCAGGCATTAGCTGCAAAAGCAGAACTCGGGCTACCCGCGGATAAGCGCCGAAGGGGACACGCCGTGCGGGGCACTGCCAAATGGGGGCAGATGATGGAAGCCGCTAGGCAGCAGGCGTTGGGCTATGTGCGCGCCTTGCCGGTGAGCGAAGCGCGGCCGCCGTTTGTCGTAGTAGCCGACGTGGGCTATTGCATCGATTTGTACAGCAACTTTGCAGGTGTAGGCGACAACTACGTGCCCTTCCCCGACTCGCAGAGCTACCGGCTGCGGCTGGCTGACTTGGCAGACGATAAGGTGCTGGCCCGGCTGCAAATGTTGTTTACGGACCCGCAGCAGCTAGACCCCAGCCGCCGGGCAGCACAGGTGACGCGGCAATTAGCCGGACAATTGGCGGCACTATCGGCGCAATTAGAAAGAGCAGGACACACTTCGGAGATTGTTGCGCAGTTTTTGATGCGCTGCCTGTTCACGATGTTTGCCGAGGATGTGGAATTGATTCCTGCTAATTCATTTTCGGGTCTTTTGGAGGCTTATTCTGCTACAGATGCGTTGCGGGAGCTATTGCCGGATGCGTTACAAAGCTTGTGGCAGATTATGGATACCGGAGGGTTCGCACCTGATTTACGAGCCCGGTTGCGGCGTTTTAATGGGCAACTATTTCACAATGCCAAAGCGCTGTTGCTAACGGCTGACCAACTGACTTTGCTGCGCGAGGCCGCTAAGGCGGATTGGGCAGAGGTAGAGCCAGCAATTTTTGGTACTCTGCTGGAACGAGCCCTTGACCCTAAGGAACGGCATAGCCTAGGGGCACATTATACCCCACGCCGGTATGTAGAGCGGTTAGTGGTGCCCGTAGTAGTGGAACCCTTGCGCCGGGAATGGGCTGCTGCCCAAGCCGCCAGTGCGTTACGGCTGGAGGAAAACAAACCCAAGGAGGCTAGAGCTGAGCTGGTAGCGTTCCTAAGGCGGCTTACATCAGTTCGGGTGCTAGACCCGGCATGTGGGTCTGGCAACTTTCTATACGTGACTTTAGAGCACCTAAAGCGGCTGGAAGGAGAGGTGTTGGCAGCAATCAATAGCTATGGGCAAACGGGCCTATTGGATTTGGCTGGTGGCACAACAGTAAGCCCGCGCCAGCTATTGGGCTTGGAGCTAAACCCCCGAGCTGCTGCCATCGCCGACGTAGTGCTAAAAATTGGCTACCTGCAATGGCACCTGCGAACCAATGGCGCCAGCGAGTTGCGGGAGCCGTTGTTGGACGAGTATCGCAATGTAGAAAACCGGGATGCGGTTCTGGCAGTAGATGCCGAGGGCAACTTTCGAGTAGCAGAATGGCCTGCGGCTGATTTCATAGTGGGCAACCCACCGTTTGTGGGCGCGAGCCGCATGCGAGACGCCCTTGGTATAGAATATACCGAAACCCTTCGTAAGACGTACGCCAGCTTAGTTCCTGATTCGGCTGATTTCGTCATGTTCTGGTGGTACCGAGCCGCCGCTGCGGTTCAAGCAGGAGTGGCCAAGCGGTTCGGCTTTATCACCACCAACAGTTTACGCCAGACCTTCAACCGGCGCGTGATGCAGCCTTTCCTGGACGGCGAGCAGCCGGCGCTTGCCCTGACCTTTGCCATTCCCGACCACCCGTGGGTGGACAGCAGTGACGGAGCCGCTGTTCGTGTTGCGTTCACAGTAGCTGAGCCAGCAAAGTCGGCGCCTACTGGCCTATTGCTACGGGTAACCAGCGAAAAGACCGTCGCGAACGACGATTCAACTGAGGTTTCATTCAGCAGCGAAGAAGGACGTATTCAGCCTGATTTGACAATTGGGGCTGACTTAGATACGGCGAAAGCACTCCGAGCGAATGCCGGAATAAGTGGGCCGGGTGTAAAGCTGAACGGCGCAGGATTCATTTTACCCGAAAGCCAAGCAGCAGCAATTGTTAATGCCAGCCCAAAGGCGGCCAAAGTGGTTCGACCTTACCTCAACGGGCGAGACTTTACCGGTAATAGCCGCGGAGCACTTATCATTGATTTCTTCGGATTGAGTGAATTTGAAGCTTTGCAGCAGCATCCGCAACTGTATCAACACGTACTGGAAAAGGTGAAGCCGGAGCGTGACCGCAGTAACGAAGCGAGGGTAAAGATGAACTGGTGGTTGCACGGCCGTACCCGAGATGACCTACGTCTTGCCCTTACTGGTCTGCCGCGCTATATCGCCACCGTAGAAACTGCTAAACACCGGGTTTTTCAGTTTCTGGATGCTAGCGTTTTGCCAGACAATATGCTTATAGCAATTGCGGTGGATGATGCGTTTTGCCTCGGAGTTTTATCGAGCCGGATTCATATGGCATGGGCGATAGCAGCCGGTGCTATCCTAGGTGTGGGAGCAACACCCCGCTACAACAAAACCCGCTGCTTCGACCCGTTCCCATTTCCAACCGCGACAGAAGTCCAGCAAGCGGAAATCCGCAAGCTGGCTGAACAGCTTGACACGCACCGCAAGCACCAACAGTCCTTGCACCCTACGCTCACCCTCACCGACCTCTACAACGTGGTGGAAAAGCTTCGTGCCAATCAGGTGTTAACAGCCAAAGAGCAGGTGATTCATGAAAATGGGCTCGCTGCTGTGGTACTTGAACTACACCGCCACCTAGATACAGTCGTGGCCGCAGCCTATGGCTGGCCGACTGATTTACCCGATGGCGAATTGTTGATGCGCCTGGTTCAACTCAACCAGCAGCGCGCGGCAGAGGAGGCAGCAGGAGTGGTGCGTTATCTGCGTCCCGCCTTTCAATCCAAGGAAGTGGACGAGCAATTGACCATGGGCGACGGGTTCCTGGCTGCAACGCGGGCTGAGAAAATTGGCGCGGTGGTGTTCCGGGAATGGCCAGCGGGGCTAGCTCAACAGATGCGGGTGGTGCGCGAGGTGGTGACAAGCGCAAGTGGTACGCTTTCAGCCGCAGCCGTTGCGGGCAGCTTTGGGACGTCGGTCAAGGTGAAGCAGGTACAGCCGCTGCTGGAGTCACTAGCTGAACTCTCACTTTTACGTTGGGACGCTGAGAGTAATGGGTACAGCGCTTAAGACGCTTTTAACTGCCGGCTTAACCGAGTGGTATCAACTACGGCTTGCACTGATGAACCAACTTCAATCAATATCTTTCCTAAACATCCACTAAAAAGTGGAACTTTGCGTATAGCATATTACATTTGACACCTGAACCCCCTCCATCTACCCTTAGGGAAGTAGCAGACTATTTGAAGGAGTTTAAAACCAAGCTGAGCATTTTCAGCGTCTTCTTCCTTGACCGCGACAAGAACAGCACCAAGACTCTGCTGAAGCTCGGAATTTCGGGCGACAACCGCAGAGCTTGCTTGGATGAATTGGAACCAACCGACTATGTGCAAGGCCCACTACCCAACCAGCAACCATCCGAGGCCCCGCTGTGGGTCTTCGGCCGCACCATCCGCCACCGCGAAATCTATATCAAGATGACGTTAGGCCGGCCTAATAATTCGGTGCTGTGCATTTCCTTTCACCTGGCTGAGCATTCACTGCAGTACCCTTTCAAGCAACCCAATATTTCAGCCTCTTCCAACTCATGATTCAGCCCCGGATACCTAGCCCCTTGGCCAACGGTTACGCGCTGCTGCGCCAAGAGCCGGATACGCAAACCTTCCGCAAGGAAGAGTTTAGCTACATGTACCACTGCTATGAGTGTGAGGTCACGCATGAGCGCTTCACCACCACCGAGCTGGACAACCTCAATACGTCCCAGATTTATAACCAATACCGGGAGAAATATCAGTTTGTATTTCCTGAGCAAGCCCGGCGCGTACGAGAGCGGTACGGTTTAAGCGCCGCGCGCATGGCATTACTGTTGGATTTTGGCCCTAATCAGTACAGCAATTATGAAGCGGGTGAGATGCCAAGTGCTTCAAATGCAAAGATTTTGCGTCTGGCAAGTGACCCGGTGACGTTTTTGACCATTGTCCGTAGCAAAAAAGAAATCCTACGTCCGAACGAGTACGCCAAGCTGCGAGGTCTAATAGACGAGCTGATTGACGAAGCACAAGCACCACGGCGGGTAGCTGGACTGATGGTGCGCTCAGCCGCGCAGGTTGAATCGGACCCCGACCAGTACACAGGATACGTGCTGCCGGATAGTGAGAAGTTTGCGGAGCTGGTCCTGTTCTTCTTTCAGCACCTAGACAACTTGTTCAAAGTTAAGCTGCTGAAGCTGCTGTTCTACTGCGATTTTCAGCATTATCGCCTCACTGCGCATGCCATTACCGGGCAGCGTTACCGAGCCATTCAGCACGGGCCGGTTCCGCAGGAATATGGTCAACGGCTGCAGGAAATGGTACAGCAGGGTCTGCTCGACGCAAGTTTCCACAAAAGCATGGTGCACAGCGACGACGGCAGCCCAGTACTGGTGTACAGCGCCACTCGCAAGGCTAACCTAGATGTGTTCACCGCGTCGGAACAACTGGTGATTGAGCAAGTTTTCCAGCGGTTAGGCAAAAAGAGCCGCGCTGAGTTAGAGAACCTCAGCCATACCGAGCGGGCGTGGCAGGAAAACAAAGAAAAAAACGGGCAAATCAGTTATCAAGAATACGCCTACGACCTGCGGTCTTTACCGCTGGCGTAGGCTTTTTGCTTTTAACCTTTTTAATAACCTTAAACGGCTACCTTTTAAACAAAAACCAGTCGCTGCAGGCCGCGGCGACTGGCAAAGAGAAAAGTAATTTACGATTGGACCCGTGGTTACTGTAGCCGGGAGTTGCTCCCCGGCGTCTTCTCTCTTTTTTCTAAGTGAGGGCGCAAAGGTAACGGCATCCCGTTACGGAACAAGACTTTGCCCTGTTGCGAGGCCCGGCGATTGCACACCCCCCGTCAAAGGGTGGGCAGATACCCTTTTGCCTAAACTCAATATGGCTAAGAACACGCATGTAGTACCCCGCCCAACCGGCTGGGGCGTAATCACCGAAGGAGCCAGCCGCGCTGGCGTAGTAACCCGCACGCAGGCCGAAGCCATTGCGGTGGCCCGCCAACTTTCCATCGACCGGGGCAGTGAAATGCTAATCCACGGTGAAAATGGTCGTATCCGGGCTCGAAACACCTACGGCAACGACCCGACTCGAAGCAAGGGCTAATGGCCTGGCTCCCGTCGATACTCTGGTAGCGGCGGGAGCTTTTCGTGCATCCTCACTTAACTATTTAGCATATGGGTTACTTAGACTACCTCAAGGTAAAGGAGAGTCCAGCGGAACTGTACACGCGTAAAACCGCGCTCTACTCCATTTTCGATAAGATTGGTCAGGAACTTGAAATGCCTGAATCACGCTACAACGAGGCCGAAAAACGTTACACTTCCGTAAGCGACTGGCTTCACGAGTGCCCGGTGCTTGGGCGCTTTAACCCAACGATGTTTGCCCAAGGGTCTTTCGCCATTGGCACAACTGTCAAGGCTTTGAATAATGACGAATACGACCTTGACTTTATCGGCCATCTCCAAGACGCTCATCCCCATCACTACACGCAACAACAGGTTTATGAGCTATTCCTGCGACGCTTAAAAGCCCATGCCACCTACGCGAACATGGTGGAGATGATGAAGCGCTGCGTGCGCATACGTTATGCGAATGAGTTCCACTTGGATATAACGCCCGCAGTAAGCAATCCGAACTGCTCGCTAGGCAGTTTATTCGTTCCTGACCGTAAACTCGGGATTTGGAAAGATTCTCATCCAAAGGGCTACGCCACTTGGTTTAAGAACATTGCGGTTCTTCAACCACGATTCTCTCATCTGACCAAGGCATTTTCAGAAGGTCGTCACATTGCCTTGGGAACCACCGAGGCGGTACCGAATCAAAAAGCACCGCGGGGGGTGCTGCGCCGGGCGATACAGGTAATGAAGCGGCATCGCGATACCTACAAGGAAAAACATCCGGAGCGCGCTGATTATGCCCCAATATCCATCATCATTACTACTTTGGCGGCCCACGCTTACCAATTGGCAGTTGGTCAAGGGGAGTATGATTCGGAGTTTGATTTAATGCATGCCATCATCAACCTGATGCCGCAATTTATCGAAGGACCGGATTTTCGCGGTGCCTATACTGTAAAAAATCCGACCAATGCCGGCGAAAACTTTGCCGATAAATGGCAGGACCCAAAGTACCATCTGGTGTTTTCGGAGTGGCACCGGGCCGTACAGCTTGACCTGATGTCGCTGGAGAAAATGCATGGGAGTGACGAGCTGCGAAAATCTCTGAACAGTACCCTTGGTGGGCAAGAGGTTGACCGGGTTTTTAGCAATCAAATGGCGGCAATAACACAGGCGCGGCCACAGGGTCAGCTTTCCATTCCGGCACCGAGTCGCATTGGTACAACCGCCGCCGCGGCACTTCCCATTGTGCGCAATAACTTTTTTGGCCAAGATTAGTCGTGGCATATCAAGGAATTAAATCCTTGTCAATGGCACAGCAATATGCCGCCCTCCGTGTCGATTGGCCGGAGGGCGACTTGTGCCTTGATAAAGACGGCGTCACGTGGACAGGCTTCTTAGCCCCAACTCCGCTCAGCCGGCACTACCCGGTGCAACTCACCTATCCATCCATCAATCACGCGCCGCAAGTACATGTGCTCGGAAATGTACTGCAGGAAATAGCACGTGGCCGTCGGATTCCGCACTTGTACTGCCAGCAGACTGCACGCCTGTGCTTGTACACACCCAAGTTGCGGGAGTGGCTTTCCCACATGCGGCTCTCGCGCACTATGTTGCCGTGGGCCTCGCTTTGGCTTCTGTTTTTTGAGGACTGGCTAGCCACTGATGACTGGAAGGGGGAAGGTACACATCCCACTCCTAAGCCAACTAACACATTCAGTAGCAGTATTCTGTCCCGTTTGCGATGAAAACCCCTGGCTCCAACAAAAAGAATGCGCAGCGCAAGAAGCCCGCACCAGCAGTAGTTCGTAAAATCTACGCCCGCGCCGCTGGACGCTGTCTACTTTGTAAAAACCAATTGCTTGAAAGCAATGACCTAGGCACCTATTCCTTCAATATGGGGGAGATGGCTCATATTGTGGGGCAAAGTCTGGATGCTAGTTCGCCTCGTTCTGACTTTGAATTAGCCAAGGAGTTCCGGGATGAGGACGAAAACTTTTTGCTGCTCTGCCCCAAGTGCCATCAAACGATAGATTCAGCCGCGACACGGGGCGATTTCACGGTGGAGTGGCTACGTGGCTGGAAGAAAGACCAGGAAGCTCATATCGAGCACGTGACCGGTCTGCCACAGAGCCACCGTACTTGTATCGTGCGCCTCGTCGGTTCCATCAGAGGCAAAGGGGTTCAAATTACTCCTGCCGAGTGCAATACTGCCACCCTCCACCACAGCACCCCACGGTTTGCGTTCTTCCCTCTGGCTTTTGGTCGGCAGGAGGTTGAAATTGACCTGGTTGTCTTGGGAGAGCCAGAGGAGAATCCGGACCAGTATTGGGCTAGTGCCCGATTAATAATTAACCAGCGCCTCCAGACTATTCGTGAAGGCATTGAGCGGGGCGAAATCGAGCATTTATCTATTTTCGGCTTCGCGCGCATACCCGTGTTGGCATTCTTCGGATTTGCAATAGGCAACAAAGTAGGCTCTACGCTTTTCCAGCGTCGTCGCGTAGACAGCAAGCCTTGGCAATGGATTCAGGAAGGCGCTACGCAAGCATTTGAGTGGAGTCACTTACAAAAAGGTCTGAGTCCTCGCTGCGTTGCGCTGGTGCTGAACGTGAGTGGGACCATTCAACGCGAGGAACTACCAGCAGCTATCGACGAGCAGTACAGCATCTTCGTTATCCGTCCATTTGGTGTTGACCCCCAGCCCGATGCTATCTTAACTGAGGCTTCGTTAGATGCCTTTCGCCTTTGCTACCGTAGGTGGCTTGCTTATCTGGAAACCAGCCATAAGTCAGCGCATGTTATTCACGTTTTTGCCGCGGTGCCGGCGGCGGTTGCCATCTCTATTGGGAGCGATTTGATGCCCCATACACAGCCTGAACTCCTGATTTATGACCGAACGCCGCGAGAGTTCAGGCCGGCCCTCAGTATCAACGCTCAGTACTAGGAAGCCTTAGAGTTTAGGAAGGCAAAGCGTAGTTGTAGGCGTAGTTCCATTCAAGAAATTGTTGAGCTTGGTTTGAATGCCTGCTAATATTTCAAGAGTGGTATCCAGGTCGGCCCACGAAATGTCGAGCGTTTCATCCTTGAAAGCCGTCAAGAGAAATGGGTGTTCATTCGGATTGGCATCTTGAGTAGCAAGTAGTAAGTCTTCGAAAAGAGAGTAGTTGCATGTGACGGTTACGTTTGACCTCGATTTCAAGACAGCATTGGTCCCATCCTTACTCACGGAGAGCCCAAGATTGGCGGGCTGGCCGAATTTCGCTAGAGCGCGGGCGTGAAATGCTCGAATATCTTTCTTTTGGATTGGCGTTAAAGTTTTCATTGTTTTAAGTTGGTAGTTTTTGTGCATTACTAATATCGCTGCAGTTATTTGTGCCCGAAGTCCATGTAGTGGTGGCGCATAATGACAGTTTTTATAGCTGAGCACCAGGTTCTTGCTCAGGCGCTAATAACAGCGGTGTTGGCAGCGGAGGACGAATTGCAATACATCTAAGTAGGTGTTGCCATTGGGGAAAAAACTTGGAGTTATGCTAGTCAGCGTTAGTTCATCTTCTTTGCCATTGTTGAAGACAATTTCTAGTATAGGTTGAGCAATATTTGGAAGAATATTGTTTTCCATTATTGCCAAGATGGCGAGCATTACTTCGTAGCGAGGGATTCCAGCGAAGCCAATTCGCCAAGCGCTGTCCCGGTTAGTAACAAAGGCCAGCAAACTGGACCCAGACAAGTCAAGGTTGAAGGCGGTTTTAAGCGAGTTAACCAAGATATTTGGCTCTACATAAGCAATTTCTGCTTTCTCAGCCGCTGACAGGTCTAGAAAATCTTCGAAATTGCCGATGGATTCTGCTTGTGTGTTTTCTAAAAATTTCATCTTCGTCTTTTTAGATATATATCCAGTTTAAGCTGGCCTCTATGCCTACTGGATGAAAATATTTCAAGCTGTGGAGCATTGTGAGGTTGCTGGTCGGTGCGAGTGGGGATGCCCTTGTGTTTGGTGGCATCAGTTGAGCGAGTAACCGGCCTTGGTGTGAACTATAATGGGGGCAGCAAGCGCAACACCTTTGGCACGTGAAGGGGACTTCCCTTATTGAACATGCCTCTTTGCAGCAGCTTTTATGGGCATCATAACATGGTACCAATTTGCCTGCCACTAGGCTTCACGCTGGTGGCTGGTGAATCGCATCGTTTTGACTAGCTACGCGCCGAAGTGGCGCTACCTTAATCGTGGTCCCATTTAAATAGCAGGTTGTCGCTTCCTTACTCATCACTTGAAGTGCGACTTTGTACAAGTCCTTAGCAAGGAAGAGCTAACAGGTTGTCTATCCTGTTGTTGCGATTATGGGTGGTTTGAACCAGGCGGAGGCTTTTCAACATTGCTTCAAAAGCCACCATATCGTATAACTCGATTTCTTGAGCGAAACAGTGAGCCACTTGCTGAAAAAGCTCCTTGCTCATGCAGCACTTGTAGTCAACCATACTTCTGATGCTGTAAGGATGGTGCCAAGACCCTTTGACACCATAAATCTCAGCTATTGGGTCTACCTCCCAATAATTGAAACTCCAAAATTGGTCCAAGTCATTCGGGTCACTTAAAACTTCCAACCTAAGGTTGAACCCGTCACATGTAGTTAACTCTTCCACCATTTCATCCATTGTTGTTACAAAGGGTCTAGCTATGCTGATTGTAACATCTTGCGCGCACTCGATGGTATAGTAACCCTCATATTGAGTATAGTCGTCGTCTTGCTGGTCAGGACGTGAATCGGTGTTTTGCTGGTACCATTCTATGTCTTCGCTGGTAATTGTCTGTTTCATAATGCGTTGTTTTTAAAGTAGGGTCTAGATTTCTATCTATTATATCCCTCATTTTTATAAAGTTTTAACATTCGAGTTTTATTTTTTGGGGCCAACCCCTAAACCCATTGTTCCTGCCGCGTGCCAGCAAATGCGTAATCCTTCGTCTGCTGGTACTGCCAAGTTGCTGTGAGTCGATGGAGTGGACAGTGGAGTCGGACCCTGCCAAGGCCCAAAAGCAAACCCGTTGGTATGCGCTTTACTGAAACTTTTGGCAGACCCACGCTAGACGCGACTCCAAACACTATGACAGTACGGCCGCAACGCCTGGCGTTCGAGCGGCATTAATGCCAGAGATTATTTCAGCAATAAAAACTGGCTTTCACCTGGCATTGTGGAACTGCAGTAAATGTTGAAGAAGCCATAGTCTTTTACTGGTCCCATTCCAACCCTTGTAATTAGCTTGCTCTTCCTTTGATGCCCGAGTCGCGATGCTTAAGTTGCCGTGGTCGCTTGAATTGATGGAGCCAACAGCACATCCAGTTTGCGGTTTCGGTGAACAAGGCGAAGTTCGCGGAGCATTTCTTTTTGTCCCGCCTCGTCATATTCATCGATGTATGTTTCGGGAAAGCACGAGGAAATGCTTACGAAAAGCTCTCTGCTCATGCAGCACCGGTAATCCGTTGATAGGGTTCCACCTTTGCTAAGCCAACTTCCCCCTATCATGTAGAGTTGGTCAATCGGAGCGACGCTCCAATTTGAAAAACTCCAAAAGGTTGCTAAATCCCGAGGGTCCGCCTGAGTAAACAGCTCAAGCGTAAACTTATGTAGTCGGTATGTCATCTCAGCGACGATTTCATCTATGGTTGTGACGTGAACTACAGCAATCACTTCACTTAAGTCATGGAATGGTACGTACATGACCGTGTTTCCATTCACCAGCTCGTAGCTCTCGTCTTCATAGGGAAAGCCGGAATCGGCATTTTGCTGGAACCACTCCGTTTCTTCTTCGGTAAATACTTGTTTCATAATAATTTGAGTTTATGTGACAGGGTAATTTTCTTACATATTATATCCGTGGATTTCGTTAAGTTTTAAACTTTCTAAATTTATTTTCGGGCGCAGGCCGTAGTTCGCGTATTCCTCGAGCATCATGTTATAAACCACGGCCACCATGCCGTCGTCTTGTGTAGTGAGAATAGCATCGTGGACTGTCACGAAACCGTACAGATTTTGCTCGTATAGTCTGCGCGCGACACCATCAATCATGATTTCACTCTCCAATAGACTCAACTGTGCCGAGAGCCGTCGAGGGTCACCAGCAACGCGGTAGGGGATGGCACCCTTTACTTCAAGGATAGCCGCTGAAACGGCCGGAAAAAAGTGGTGGAAAAGGGTGCGCCACCGGCCAAAAACTTTTTCTCGGCTGAAGAAGATTTTAGCAAAAAACTCGCCTTTGAACGTCGCTTCATCAAATTTTAAGCGATAAAAAGTCAGCAGGTTTTTGATGTAGGAATAAAATTCTCCGTTCTGCACCAACTCCAGGTAGTGCTGCATGTCGCTGGTAAGTACGGTGTAATGGCGTTTCAAATACAAGGCAAACAACAATGGCTGTGAGTTGGCGCAGTCCAATTGCCACAGGGACATGCCATTGATGCTCAAGAAACTTTTCAACGCTTTGGGAAAGTTGGTGATGAACGTGTACACCCGGCCACTGCTTCCAAACTCCACATGGACTTCGTACTGGCCCCGCTGAATGGCATTAATGGCCGAGGTCCAGCTACTGTGTACTTCTTCGTTCACCACACGATTTGTTTCTAGCCACCAGCCGCGCAACTTGTTTGGAAGGGACATTCCCGCGGCTTTTGCGTCCTCGGCATACCCCAACGCTGCGGGGAAGTCTATGTTTACGAGGGAAAGACTTCGGCGAATTGAGGCATATACTCCCGTAATTGGTGCAGAAGTCTGCTTAAGCGTAATCGCCCTGTTCGGTACCCATTCCGACCAGCCGCGCAAAGCCACTTCGTCCAATACCTTGGCAAGGGAGGTTCGGGTTCGGGTTCCGTTGCTGCCTACGTTGTTCTTGTATTTGCTGAGGATGATATTCCATCGCTTCAGGTCTTTGCGAATACGGTCCACGAACCAGCAGTTTTTGCCGGCCATCTTACTGTTCCCTAATTCATGCTTCAGTCGCTGCGTGCTAACTTTTACCCATCCCGATTTCAAGGTGGTATAACGCCGCTTGTTCAACACGTAAGTCAGCACGTAGTAGTATTTCCATATGTTATTTTTGATGTATGTGGGTGAATTTCCATCTTTTTCAAGCAGTGTCTGAAAACTTATTGTATTTATTTGATATAATGTATGCATGAGTTTTGTTTTTTTAAGGCAATGGAAACGCCATTGCAGCCGCGGATATCGGTGCGGTGCCTGGGGTTTTGATAGTTCAACGGTAGTATTTTAACAAGTGTGCCGATTCCTGACATCCCCTTGCATCTGGATTGAGTGGAAGGGGTGGAAGCGTCCCGTTCACCAAGTTCGCATCAACTTTCATCATGGGAAATGAAGAAAGTAAGCTCTTTATTTAGGTAGTTAAAATGTTGTTAATAATGTTATTTGCCTTGATTGGTTTTTGATTTCTTCTTATGCAGGCGCTTCGCATAAATGCTTGGCCCACGTATATTATATCGCAGAATTTCATAAAGTTTTTGCCATTCTTTACTTTTTTTGCCTGCACTTGGGGCGCAGGCTCGTGACTCATCATATGTAACGTTTCAATGGTTTTTTTCTTTCTTCATTCCTACTTCTTCCTTCCGTATCGGTAATACTACCCTTTATAACTTTCCCTATATAGGATGCTTTTATCCTGAACTGCGACGGGCAATAAGGAAGCGCGTGAGTTCTCGCAGGAGCGCTAATTCTTTTCTTACCCAAAATCAAGTCCTTGCATTCTACTGCTTCCCATGTCATGGTATTTGCGGGAACCCCCAACCGTGAGTTGGAACCCACCATTCGCGGCTACGAATCCGCTTTTACTTCTTCAGAGGACGTTGTCGCCAAATGGGTGGAGCATGTCCATGGTGACATATGCAGGCTACGGTCCGATGAGCTTAATGCAACGTGCCAAGCCGAGCATTCTGGCCTTTTTTGTCCCAACACGTGACATTACGCTGGTGCCATGCCCATCCAAGTATCGTCGCACGTGTGGATGGTGTTATAACCTTGTGAGCGAAATATTGCTATAGGTTACGTCGTGCGCACAGGCTATTTGTTGCGCTATTTGCCGCATGATTTGCCGCCGTAGGTTAGGTGCTACCAGCAGTAGGCCCGCTGGCGTGATACTCGCGTGTTCGAGGCGCTGACCGACGATTTGCGCCAAGTGCTCCGGCTGAACGAACTACGGCCAGCCGGCCCCAGCTCCCTCATCTTTTATTCGCGCCGCTGTAGAGCACGCCCGAAAACGGCTCTTAAAGGGTCACGACGGGGCTAAGCGGTGCAAGGGTGGAATGGTACACGTGGCGGTGAACACTTCGGCCCACCTGCTGGCAACAGTGCTCACTTCCGCCAAACAATGAACAGGACCGCGCCTAGGTGGCCTTCCAGGCGCAGGAAGTACAGCTAGCTTAAGGCCGGCCTATGCGGACCAAGGGTAACCGGCTAAGTGCCGTCCCAAGCTACTCAAACCCACGGCATCGACCTGAAAGTCGTTAAGTCGCGGCAAGTTAAACGCAGCTTCGTGCTACTGCCCCGCCGCCCGGGCGCAGAAGGTAGCCTAAGTTAGAGCGCCAGCTATAAACGGTTGGCCCGTGACAACGAACGACTAGCTCTCATTTACAGCAATTCTTCTAGTTTGCCTTTGTGAGACTCATACTCTCCAAAGCCACCGGCCTTAATTTGCTCTCAAGTGTATAACGCCTGCTAGTATTCTGAACGTTGTAATATCACCCTTTCAGGTTCAAATTTTGAGGGCTCAACACCTTTACAGTACTCAGGAGGCTTACGAAATGAGTCACTAGACCCAAATTCGCACTCATTATGCCAAAAATTTAACCAGTATTCTATTCTTTGAGGGTAATGTTGATTGTTTGTGATTTCGGATGGCATTACCTTCATTGTGAATACCTTATTTGTAACAAAATCTCCTTCAGCAGGTGCTGTTTTCCCGCAATAAGTGAAGCTCCCATCCGGAATGATATAAGTGTCACTAGTACCCGTTATATTAACGTAGGGCTTATAAAGTCGAGAACTGCCCTTTAAAGGCTGGTACTTTAGAAATGGAATTGTTGCCTGGTTTGTAGCATAATCATAGTTTTTCCTTATATATTTTACAAGTGTATCTCGCTTTATATTCATAAATACCTCACCGTCAGTAACGTCTCTATACACCCGTGATGTCATGATTCCGTTACTATAATTAATCTTATCCTCATAGGTTCGCCATTTACTGCTGAAGGAGCTATACTTTATAAACGCAGGTCCCTCAAACACTCCATTATCGTTGAGGAATGCTGTAATATTTAATGTCCCAAACTCATAATCATCATTAGATTCAAGAGAGATTTGGCCTACTTGAATATTGTCCTCAAACTTAGAAGAATATTTTATAAGTGTCTTAGCGGTTGCTTTTGATACCTTTTGATATAAGCAGTTACCATGCAATTTGCCATTGAGGTAGTTCTTATAAATATCGGTGACAGTTCCGGTTGGTGAACTCTCATCATATCGAAAATGCCATAATCCGTTACGCTTATCATCAACAAAGGACCCTTCAACTAACGTACGGTTGCTATCTCCCTTATATAAGTATTTTCCATGAAAAATACGTTTGTAGTCATCATTTTCATAATATTGATAAGTACCCGTTCCATTATCTAATGGTCCATTGAATTGCTTCACAACCTGAGCGGATGCCGAAGAAGAAAGTACCAGTATTAAACCAATTATAAGTTTCATGAGATTAGTTTTCAGCAAATTGACTATGGCAGTTTTTTTAACCCTTTGCCTTTGTAAATAGAGCATAGCTGGAAGCTCTAAAAGCAATAATAGCTAACTTACCCCAGTAATAAGAGCTGCAAATATAGTAGGATTATATTATTATTTTTAGGTTTTAACATTCTACATCAGAAATTTACTAACACTGTCTGGTCCTACGCTGGTGTTACGCTCAGTCACATACATCTGCTTTATTAACGAGGCGAGGTAAGCCAGCAGCCGCTCGTGTAGTTGAGTATTCTCAGTAATGCGGGTTAAATCGGTGTTCCGGCCGGGTAGAATGACTTGCGCAAATGTGACGGTTTGCAGCTAGCCGGTGTCAGGGAGCCGGGGCTTTTGCTCCTGGCTGTATGGTCGGGGGTGCGGTCCCAAATTTTGACGAAACGGTCGAGTACGTCGGCTTTCAAGAGGTGCGGCTCGGCTGTAGTGTAAATACATTAAACAACTTACGCGACAGGTATTGTAGCAGCACAGCGTCTTCGCACGCCAGCAGCGAAGGAGGTAGAAAGTGCCATTCGTCATTCATCACGTCGTCGGGTTAACCTCGGCGGGCAATGTCCATAGCATTTAGTCTCGCTTATAGGTTCTCAACACCGTTTAGGGCATGAAACATAAAATCAGAACCGTTCCAGTTGAATCAATTGCATAGGCAGTTGGTGCTAGGCAAGGCTACAGCAGTGAGCAGGCGGTCTGCGATGATTCCTTGCTCGACCATGCCGTGCCACAGGTGCACAAAACTGGCTGCACGCCGAGGTACCGGGCAACAACGAAGCCATCCTGAGCGAAAGTCTGCGTTACTGCCCACGGTTTTTGCTTGTTTGATATTACAATAACTGCGTGGTCCAAGTACGCGTGACAATGAACTGCACAGAAGACACGTGATTAGTTTGTGATTGCTATTGTAGCATTAACAGCGATTATAAATATTATAAAAACAAGTATTTAAGTAATTATAGTATTATTCACATTATGTTAGGAAGGGGTGTTTTCTCGCGGTAATGTTGTGCAACCTAGCATTTACTCACCCCACTAAAGCGCATGTGTTCACCCCACCAAATTCAGGCCCTAGAAGCAGGCAAAGCCACCAAGCTGCCTGCCAGCCGCGTTATCACTCAGGCCGAATTGCCTTCTTCCTCCTATACCTATTTCCTGTATGACGAATGTTGGTTAAAAGACCAGGCCACCCTGCCTCAATTGTTGGAAGGGTTGCGCGTGGCCAACATCCCGGATTTAGGGGGATTCATTTGCCACTACTATCATACCGCCTTGGCTGGGCGGCTTCCAAAGACTCGCTACCTGATTGAGCAGCATGTGCCTTTCGCTGCCGAGTTCAGCGAGTACCTGTTGGCAAATGACCGGCGTGCCCGCCCCCGACCCACCGACTGGCTCGATTATCTTACGCGCCAGATTCATGAGGCGCAGCCAGAAGACATTGACTTTTTCTTTACGGAAATAGCAACCACCCTCCAGCACCAACTCGTCGTCCGAACGGAAACCAGTACCTACCGCATCACGGAGCTGGAGTTCTATTATCACAACCGCAACCACCCAGACCCTTACGTGCATAAGGGGGCCGAACAGCTCAAGCACCTGCATTGGTACTTCAACCAAGCCACCAGCTTGGACCTGACTTTTGGTGACCAGGACACCGCCAGCTTCGGTGGCATACTTCTCCGCGGGCTCCAACTGCTTAATCTTGACCGCACGGATGTACAGCCTGAAGTGCAGGAATACATTAGCGGTCCACAGCTTGCCCTTAGAGCCTTGGTCGCTAGCTGGGGAAGCGCCGTACATGGCGCAACCTACCTTGGCTTGGATGAAAGCCCGGCGCCAACCGTACCCATAGGAGCCCCTTGGCGTACGCAGCGCGTGGGCCTGAATCACCTTTTGGGCGACGATTCCGAAAGTCCGTACTCATCCCGTCCTTACCGCTTCATCGCCGGTAAAGGCTATTTGAAGCAGCTCGATTATAAGGAGTCCATTTGCCGGCAACAAGCAATGGACGCGGACACTGTGCGCTTCATCTTGGGCTATAAACCCCAGTGGTTGTGAGCACCACCAATAGGGTCAATCAAATATATCTGGCTGATACCCTAGCCAAGCGGTTCCCAACAACGGCTACTGCACTCGCCAACGCCCTGCGCTGTGGCGGCGCCGACGTCGCGACCCTACCCGGCACCCGCGACATTTGGGCTCGGGATTATATGCCCGTACCCACCGCCAGTGGCCGGCTGGTACAATTCCGATACGCCCCCGACTATCTGCGTCCCAAACGCTGGCAACCCACCATTACCGACGGCGCCTTGGTCGTCCAGCGGCTAGGTTTTTCATTTGAACACAACTCACTCGTGCTGGATGGGGGCAATGTCGTGAGCCGCTTTGGTCGGGTCATTATGACCGATAAAGTCCTGCGCGAAAATCCCACGGTGCCGCGTGCGCAGTTGCTCACATCATTGGCGGAGTCCTTGGAGGTCGACCACATCGACCTCGTGCCGGCTCACCCCGATGACTTTACGGGCCATGCCGATGGGTTGGTACAGTTACTAGACCCCTACACCGCGCTCATTAACGATTGTCGTCGCCATGAACCAGCGTTATGGTCAGACCTACAAGCTGCGCTACGCCGTGCTGGGTTCGACTGTGTCCCGCTACCCTATAATCCCTATGGAAATTCTACTTACACGTCAGCAGTGGGGGAGTACATCAACTTTCTGCGCCTCGGAACAACCTTGATTGTGCCCGCTTATCAACAAGCCGAAGACGATGCGGTGGTACAACGCCTGCAGCAGCTTTACCCGAGCCATTCAATTATCCCAGTCGATGGAACGGACGTGGCCAAGCAGGGCGGCGTTTTTCATTGCGTAACATGGTCAAAGGCCGTATTTCTATAGCTTCAGGGGCCATTCCATCAGCTCCTTACGTAGCTAGTGCTCATTGTGCGCGTCCTCGTTTGCACCGGCCACCGCTGTGGTGAACGCCCGTATCACAAAGGTTCAATGTGAGGTCGACAAACACCCATTGCCCACGCTTCGGTATCCTCGACTCGCGAAGTCATCAGAGCTGGCCTCGGACAGGGGCGCCTATTGTGCAGATAAAATCAAGGAGTTGGTTTTAGCACAAAATCCACCTTTTCGCTACGGAGGCTGTGGTTGAATAGAGAAATGAAATCATAGGGATTGGGTGTAGCTAGCACCAACTTTGTAAAGCCCTCAAGGGTATCAGGACTGTTGAAGCTTTTATTCAATCCACTTTTCACCTGCTTGTACTTCAGGTCGGATAATGGTACCTCGTAAACGTAAGATGGCCCATCGAAATCTGAAAGAACAAATAATGATTGTTCTTTCATAGCTATTAAGTAGTAACCAGTATGGTTTTTATGCTCAGCAATGGCGGCTGCTAAATCAAGCAGATTGGGGAACACGAGTTTGGTAATAGACATGAATTTTACTTTGATGTTTAAGTAATTAAGTTGTGGGTTAGCGCCCATGACGTGAGCCAAATCCAAAAGAAGCAAATGGTAATGCGGCGCTCGCCGTGCCGGCGGTATAAAAATTACTAGGAGCCCTTACTCTTGACACGCTTGACAAGAGAGGAGCATTGCTGGCTGGGAAGTTTCGCTCATGTTGCGGTGGTAAGGTGCCAGCAGGCGCTCACTAGTAGCAGATGCCTTACTTCTTAGTACTAAGGAGGTGCTGCTTGTGGGTTAAATATTTGTTGCATAATAAGTTGGGCTTTGGGTCTTCAGATAATTTTTCTACCTATTGTATTCAAGAAGTTGAGCAAAGTTTTTAGCTTTCGGATTTTTTTTCCGTGAGCAAGTTGTCAAGCCGTTCGGAATAGACTTCGGGACCCACAGCCGCGGATTCCTTCTGGCCGCTGGGCTAAGGTGCCCGCATGAGCCGGACCCTTGCCACGACTCTTGGTCCCGCTGCCGAAGAAGCGGTTATTACAAGCTTACGGGCCGACTCGGCGAGCCAGTAGTTTGCGGTTTGCCCAGTCGTGTAGTGTAATCTGACCGAGGCACGGTCAAACTCGCAGTTGGCGAATGCGTCCCTTGCGAGTCGAAGCCAAGGACGCGGGGAGTCTGGCGCGTGATGGACCGCCCACCCAGGCGTGGGTACAGCTTGGGGGAACCCATCGTTTTACTGCCGCCGGGGCAAATTGTGGTAACATCCATTGTGGTTTTCCACGGCCCTTGCCGGCCCGCCTGCGCTACGAGCGCACTGCTCGCTCTCTTTTCCGGGCAGCATCCATGCCTGCCAGTATATATCAGTCCTTTTGACGCACGAGGCACGTGCTAAGCGACATCGGAAGGAGTGACAGACCCGCCCTACACTGACATAGGCAGGCCTGTTCACGTATCGCTACTCCAAACCCTCGTATCCTAGGTGGTTTCGACGGGTCCTCAATCAGCTTGGGGACGCCGGTTTTTTCGGCTTCGGAAAGTGCCCATTTAAAGGTGGCAAAAACGCTCCTCAAAAATGGCCTTTACGAACGGTTTATCGAGGGGCGATTTGCTGCCCATAAAAGACCCGATTAATGGGCGTAATTTTGACCGACTTAAATTTTCAGTGGGTAAATATTATGGCGGATGCGGAGAAAGTGTATTTTGACGAAAAAGCACACAAGCAAATTGTGGGGCTTATCGACAATGCCTACCGCGAGTATTTAGCCGCTCGTGTGCTTTTTGATAACATGCTTCTGCAGCCTGCATGCATCATGGCAAATACTGCCATTGAAAAGTCGCTCAAAATTCCGCTGCTGATTTCTGGCAAGTACAATGGCAATAAGAGCCATGACGTCTTTGCTCTGTTCAATATTCTGAAACGTGAAATCCCCGACTTGGACAATTTGATTAACTCTGATTTCTTGAAGTCACTGAGCAAAATCTACCGGTCCAGGTACTACGAAGATTTATCGCCGGGCTACAGTTATGTCATCATAAAAAACAGGTTCTTGGCTGAGTTAGACAATGCTTTTTTTGTGCTCAGCCAACTAGTTAATAGAGTTGAGCCCGAACCATTGAAGACCCTGTATCATGTCGATGTAGAAAACAATGAGGAGATACTGTTCAAAAACAATTACCTTCTGGCGAATCAAAAGCGAGAGGATTTCCTCAGCCAGCCGGATGACTTATTGGAGTTTAAAATTCTGAAGAATCATGTAACAATGGAAGTCATAGCGCGTGGCGTTTTTCCGAAGGAACATCAGGCGTACTTTCCTTTGGTCTCATCAACAATTGTAGAAAAGTGAGAGTCGCCATTTATGCCCGGGTCTCGACCCGCGACAAAGGTCAAACTACCGAAAACCAGTTACCAGACCTAAGGCGCTATGCTGAAGTGCAAGGGTGGTCCATATATAAGGAGTACTCGGAAGAAGAATCGGGTGGCACCGCCAAGCGCAGCCAGTTCCAGCAACTATTTGCCGATGCCCACCAACGCCGGTTTGACTTGGTGCTGTTCTGGAGTCTGGACCGTTTCAGCCGGGAAGGTGCGTTGCCCACGCTCCAGCACCTGAACCAACTGGAGCAGTGGGGGGTGGGCTATAAATCTTTCACGGAGCAATACCTCGACTCTACTGGATTGTTCAAAGACGCCATCGTATCGATACTGGCTACTTTGGGCAAGCAGGAGCGGGTAAGGTTAAGCGAGCGAACCAAAGCAGGCCTGGCGCGAACCAGGGCAAAAGGCACCATACTTGGGCGTAGAGCCATTGACCCCAGAGTTGTTGAGCAGATTCGCAACTTGGGTGCTCAAGGTAAAAGTGAGCGGGCCATCGCGTCTGCGTTGGGTGTGAGTAAAGGGGCAGTGGGCAAGTATCTTAAAGTGGAGGTAGCTAGTTAATCATCCTGCTTTTTCCTTGGTATATGCGTCAGTACCATTCAGCTCGACTCAGACACCATGGGTGAAGTGGCTCCGGTGCAGGTATTACTGCCCTGCCGGTTCTCATCTGCCGGCGCTAGGTCCCTTTGCGGTAAAGTGAGAAAAGCGAGAGCAGTAGTCTAGATTTAACGCATTTTGCCGGCTAGCTTTGCGCTCGGCGCTCTACCCATTTTCTCCTTTATTATTCGCATGGCTGATTCTACCCTCGATACTGGACAGAAATACATCAAAGAAATTTTCTACCAGCAACGGTTCTACAATATCCCTGAGTACCAGCGGCCCTATGTGTGGGGGCCCGACCAAGTCATGGTGATGTGCGAGGACATCGCCTCGGCAATGACTCATGGCAAAAACCGCGAGTATTTCCTCGGCTGCATGATTTGGAATACCAAAGAGGAGCCCAACGGCGGCAGCCCATACACCTACCACGATATTCTTGATGGTCAACAGCGATTTATCACGCTGTACCTGCTCCACGCCGTCATCCGAGACCTTTCGACCAATGCCACCGTCAAGGCTCAGGTTGCCAAGCGCTTGCAGCAAGAAGCCAACGAGCTGGAAAACATCCCGGAGCGTAACCGACTGAAATTTACCATCCGGCAGGACGACGAGTTTTTCCAACAGTTCGTACTCACCGAACAAGGCACTATGCGAGCCTTGCAGCTTACGAATTTGGCTGACGACGCGAGCCAAAGCACCTCCGTACGCAACATGGCTCTGGCCGTGCGCACCATCCACGACTGGTGGGCGAGCAAACTACCGGATTATAGCTCGGAGGAAGCCTACCAGAAGTTTATCTACGACTTCTTGCTTTACCTCGGCAACAAGGTGTTGGTGCTCTACCTCGCCACCGCCGACAACCTTGATGACGCTTACAACCTGTTCACCGTTCTCAATAGCCGGGGCTTGCAGCTTCAGTCCAGCGACATTCTACGAGCCCAGAATCTTCGGGCCATTGGCAATGATGAGGGACTCAAAAAGAAACACGCAGCCAACTGGGACGAGTACCAGAGCGCAGTCGAGTCGCCCTACAAATCATTCGATGAGTTTCTGTGGGCCATGATTTGGATTTTGGTGAAATACCGAAGCGGCGAGAACCTGGGCAACATCAGCAAGTCATTCGACTTCATTTACAACATGAAGCTGCTGGAGAAGGGAGCCCCAACTTTCAATTTCATAGGCAAGTACGTGCAGCACCTTGATGCTGTATTCCGTTCCAACCACCAAGCAGAGAAGGGTGGCTGCCTCTACGAAAATCTGAATTACATCCTTTCAAAGACGTTTGGCAATCAATACATCTTGGTCTTGATGCACTACCGTGAGTGCTTTGGCGAGGCTAACATACTCGAGTTTCTCATTAAAATTGACAACCTGTTTTCGGCAGCGTGGCTCACGGTGTCCTTTAATTTGCAGACACGTATCTTCATCATGCTGCGCAAGATGGACGAGATTAAAGACAAAATAAAGGACCCGCATGCGGCTTCATTGACATTTTTGCAGGACGCCGTGCTACGCTACGACTACCAAGATGAAAAGGCTAACACGGTTATCAACATCGATAAGTTCTTTCAACTGCTAGATGAAGAAAAGTGGGGCAGCTTCTCAGGTACCCGCATCAACAAAACCCGTTACCTGCTGCTCAAACTTGACCTTCTCACCGGCAACCTCAATACCAAGCTACATCTGAATAAGGCCTTTGCTTCTGTTGAGCACATTTTGCCCCAAAAACCTGCCGCCCCGGCCTGGAACGTGAGTGAAGAAGAGCACACCGAGTGGTTGCATCGGCTTGGCAACATTGTGTTGGTCGACATGAAGAAGAATGCTTCCTTGAGCAACTCCTCCTTTTTAGACAAGCGCCACAAATACAGCGGCTACATCGAAGGCCGGGCTAATACAAACTACGTCTTCATGACCTACCAGCACTGGAATGCCGAAACCATCCAGAAAAATCATGCTCGGGTGGTCGGTTTACTCCAAGCTTACTACACCGGCAATAGCTTTCAAACCCTGTTGGAAATCAAGAGAAATCTCTTAGTTATCACACCGCAGCCCATGCTGGCCTAAGCTCACGTTTAACTATTCGGACCGTAGCTGTTGCAAAACTTCCTGGTGGGCAGCCATTCATGCTTAGCCCACCCTAAAGTGCTGGAATAAACTTTTGGAACCACATTTCCGGAAGTGGGCGCCCTTCTGAGCTCCGGGAGCTTACTGATGGTAGGTTCTGCAACGGTTACGGTCATACAAGCAAACGAAGGTGGCTGTTGCAGAACTTATGTCATGGTCAGCTTTGGGTTTCGTAGCAAGATGAAGCAAGGTGTGAAGCAACTACTCAACAAAGAGATGACCCGCTTACACCTCTCCGAGCGCGTGCCCCGCACCGCTCTCCATCGGCGACTCGACGAGGTGCTGGAGCGGTGTTTACTATATGAGGTAACTCTATAGTCCGAGGCTACTTGCACTTCTTCGGCCACCACGCTGACTTGCGCCCGGTCTTGTTCATTGGCCAGCGCGACAACGGCTGCCAGCAGGTGGCCCAAGTTTTCAGTGGGGATTCCAGTAGTTTAGACGCATGAAACATGCGTTCCTATTATTGCTATTGCTGTGTGCCAGTATGGCGTTTTCGCAAACTCCATCTACACGGGTGCCCCTTGCTTCAGCGCAAAGTCCGCTGGCTGCTCCTGCTGCCGGAGTAACCAACACAGAAAAGGAGCGGGACTTATACAAATTGATGTATGAGAACTCTGCCAACGCCAACGAAAAGCTACTGACCTTGACTCAATGGACGTTGGGGGTATCGCTGGCCATTGTGTTGGGCATCATTGCCAGTCAAGTGTTTTTCAATTATCGCATCAACAGGCAAGAACTTGATGCAATTAGCAATGGGATTCAAGGGCAAATTGACCGTTTGCAGTTAGAAATAGCCCAGAAGTTTACCGAAGAAGTTTCAAAAGCTAATAGCTCGTTGGAATCGAGCAAAACCGAATTAACCCGAAGCGTGAACGCACTTATTGAGGCTCAATTCACCGTTAACGAGAAGGCCTTAGAAAGAGAACTGCGAAATCAAAAAGGGGAACTGATGCTGGAAATTAGGCAATTACGGCGTTTGGCGAAAAAGAACGAAGGTGATATTTGGAACTTGAAGAACGTTAAAAGCAATGCTCTCTCTTGCTTTATCGAAGTGGCGGAGCTGGAGACAGGCTTGCTAATGGACGAGAAATACACTCTGAAGGAGATAGTGCAGCTATTAACCGAGTTGGATGAGGTGATGCACACCACTCACGATAAATTGGAAGCCTTATTGCCCAAAATCAGGGCCTCCAACATATCCCTTAAAAACAAAATGGTTGAAATACTAAAAACCAAGCCCACTTATAATTTTGTGCGGCCGGACCGCCAAGACCACTTTTTATTTAATATGCCCCAGAAGCAGTACGTCCGTAACAAACCTAAATGAATCCGGCCGGGCTAGCATAATCCGGAACGAAGTCAGGCCTTGCATAACTGGATGTTGGTGCCCTTTTTTTGTGATTCGGACCGTTTTTCCTAAACCAGCGTGTTACATGGCCGTTCACCTCACCCGCTATTGGATGGAAGTCCAGTTGCCTGAAGGCCAGTTGCACCCGCGACACTTTGGGGTGACGGCATATTCCCTCGACGATGCTCTGTCGCTGCTCCACGCAAGTGCTGCTTACACCTTGCCTACCCCGCCAGTGGTTGTGCAAGCTTGGCCTGAAATAGACGTGAGCACCTTGGACCTGGACCACGTGCTGCCCAATATGTTGCCGCCCAATAGGCGCGGCGTTTGGTTTCCCATCACCTAAACGCTTCTTCGCCATTCGGACCGTTTCCCTGAGTGATAGGGAAACAGCGGTTAGATGCAAGTCAGTAAACTGTGCTCAAATGAAGCCTGATACCTCTGCGGCCAACGCGCTGCTCCAACAAGCCCTCATGGGAGCCGCTGTGGAAAGTTTTGGCCTTTACCATCAGATTCCGATGCTGGAATTTCGGAACGACCGCACCCAAGACCACCGCCTGTATATCGATACGGAAATGAGCTCGAATGTAGGCTTTGACCCGGCGCTTGCGCTCACCGAGGATGAAAAGATGCTCGTAATATTTAACCGGATAAATCTGCGCTACGTCACCCGAGTTGCCTGCGACGACCACGCAAATCTGCTCCTCGAATTTGACAATGGCATGCACCTGCGATTTACTGGAACCCCGCAAGAGGCTACGAGCGAACCTTGGCAAGTGGCCAGCCGAACGTCGTTGAATGAGCCAGGCGGCTATATGGTGATTGCCACGTACGACGGTGGATACGCGATTTGGGATGCTGCCGCGGCTCCATAGGCAAGTCCAAAACTCTTAAGTTATTCAGTTATATCCTCGATTGTTGAACATAAATTCTAACTTTGACGCTCATCATTAAAAAAAGGCAACTATGAGTTTAGTAACTGGAGTTTTTTCAATTGAATGCTCAAACTGTGGCACAAAACGCGATTTTACGCCTAGTGATGTTGATTTTGAAGTTGCTAGCTCTACTGAGGAGCCAATGGGTACTCAGACCGGCTATCAATGGGAGGAAACCATTGAGTGCGAAGAGTGCGAAAAGGAGATAGGAATTGAATATTCTGTCTACGAATACCCTGAAGGTGCATTTGATATGGATGAAGTGAAAATTAAAGGAGGTAAAGAATTATCTCGCTTTGGTTATGAATTTCATGATGCACCTGAGCGTGATGAGGATGACTCCGATGAAAGTGATTTTGATTCTGAGGACTTTGATGAAGAAGATTTTAAAACCAAATAATAGCGACCAATATTACGGGTTAATTAACCATGAATAGAGTTGTTTTTATGCCTTCAGTGTAACCAAGTAATTGTTAATCAAGTACTTAAAGGAAGGCATGTTTGGGTGCTACTTAATCCGGGGTGCGAACCAACCGGAATGTGATTTACTTTCTTAAGTGGCAGAAGTAAAAATGTTTGGTTTGGTCGAAGAAAGTATGGATTGTGCTATTTTTTTTAATGCTGCGAATCGGCTCCAGGCTTGCAGCTTTTCGTGAAGATGAACACGCAATGGTTGCCCACTACGCCCCATAAAATCTTCATAAGCTTCCAGTAGCTTGCGGGTGTTGCGTAGCGGCTCGTTCGGCAGTTCTACCAATAATGCACCGAAGAGCTGACACAAGGCATCGTCAGTCATGAAATCAATGGCGCGGGCCTGAGTGAGATTATCCGCCAGCCGCTGCACGGGAACAAATTCAACCGCTAGCAACTGCCCCAAGGTTGTCCCCAGCGCCTTGGGGCAAACCCGCTGGCCCTGTATTGCACTTAGTAGGACTTCTAGGGCTAGTGCCCGGCACTCGGGCGTGCTGTGAGTCAATCCACACGCAAGTAGCCGCGTTGTGGGTTCCTCAAAGACTGGCCCGGCCTCCAGCATGACCCGGAGTGCTTGCTTGATGACATCTCGCTCCGTGGATTCTAATTTATCAGCCCACCCAGCGGTGCGTAGTACATGCCAGTGCAATGGAGCTAGATGGTTTGGTATCAGCGATGCTACAAAGGGATAATCCACCGACAGGGCTACATTGGCGTGATTCATCCCGGCAAAGCGCACATACTGCGAGTAGAGCAGCAAGGGCGAGGGTGGCACTTTGCTGGTGTAGGTACTCGGAAAGGCGAACTGGGTGGAGCGGTGCGTCACGACCGGCTTACCGGGTTTCCACTCTTCCACATAGGTATTGGTTTTGACATCAAAAACCCACTCCGGTTTCCAAGGCTGGACCACGCCGGGGTAGTCGCTGCCAGTTAAGGCGGCTAGCTGCTCAAACGTCTCGTTAGGGTGTTTTGTCCGAGCGGCCACAGCCCACAGCCAGGACATCGCTTCCGTAATCGACGCCGGTACAATGGCTGTGCTGGGCAACAGTTTACCCAGGCGTTCGGTCAAATGACGGACCAGTGACTTCTTTTCACCATTGACGGGCAATATAGGGTCGGGTTGCGCCAAGA
This sequence comes from Hymenobacter siberiensis, assembly GCF_018967845.1. Lineage (GTDB taxonomy): Bacteria > Bacteroidota > Bacteroidia > Cytophagales > Hymenobacteraceae > Hymenobacter > Hymenobacter siberiensis. Next base: position 3,969,431 of record NZ_JAHLZZ010000001.1, on the reverse strand, counting down.
ACCAGTCCAAAAGTTGCCGTAGTCCCTCGTGTTGAAGCTGGGGGAGCAATTCCCGCGCCGCTTGTGCCTCGGCTGGGTGCGCGAAGACAGTTCGCGCCAGGGCGATGGCTACATCCGCGCTGTTCAGCGCTACGTTGTTCGATTCGTAGGCTAGCATTCTGCCCACCAAGGCAGACGGTGCTACCCAATACGGCAAGTGCGTCGGCGTGCTGATTAGCGGTAACCCGGTGCGGCGCTTGAGATATTCTTCAGTAGCAGCAAAGCGTAGCTGTTCCACTTTAACCAATGGGTCCGCTACATAGTAGGCATCCTTGAGGTTCACTTCGGCAACCCGAGCGGCGCGGAACCCCTGTGCCCAGCTCAGAAACAAGGCCTGTACCACTCCGAAATGACCGCCCTGACTGTGTTTGGCGATAATGGCTTCGGCTTGGGCCTCGCTTTTGCCCTTCAAAAACGGCAACATCTGGACAAGATATGGTTGCAACTGTCCCGCGTAGTTAGCAGGATACGTTGCTTGCAAGCGCAACAGTCCATCCACCCAGCGCTCTAGGAGGGTTGGGTCTTCGTGTTGTATCACTTGCCCGGTCAAAAACAACAGTTCGTGCCAATCCTGCACCGGCTGGATAGCAGTTGCGTCGGACAACTCCGGCACCATGTGCTCCCTAAGTTGGTACCCGTCGGTTTCGACGTAGCCGCTGGCAATGGCAGGGCCGTCGGTCTTGGCCAGCCACGGGTCCAAGAGGGCACGGGCGCCTGGTGCCAACAAGTCGGCATACTGCCCCACCACTTCCAGCACTGCGGCAATTTCCGTTTCCGATAACTCCGGCTTTGTGGTCTGAAGAACAATAACAAGCACCTTCGCAGCTTTATCCTGCACCGCCGAATCACCATTTGCTAGTGCACTGGCACTGAGACGAGCAATTTCTGGTGCCAAGGACGGGTCTTGTTTCAGGAGCTTCTCGAAACCACTTAGCAGCGTGCGGATGCCCGTTTTTAGCTCTTGGCGCGTCATGAGCGCATCCGCATAGACCCACAAATTTGAGGGGTCAAATCCGGCCTCTGTCCACAGACTTTTTATTTGGTCCAAAGCGAAATTGACCACCTGCGACTGTGGGTGCGCCAGCAGTTCAACCAAGTCTGCTTGTCGTTCCAACCGCTCGGCCACCGTCGGCTTGAAGGCCAAATATAGGTTTTTGAACCACGTTAGCAGGGGCCGACGGAAGTCCCGGCGTAGAGCCAGCAGGCTCCGCGAAAGGACGTCAGCCCGCGATAACGCCCCCAAGTCAACGAGTCTTACCAAAGCATCCAGCCACGAAATCACTTGCCGGGGGTAAGCTTTATCCCAGGTTTGCCACGTCCATTTCCCACGGTCCGCCGGCATGCGCAACTGCACGAACGCTTGGGTGCTGTCTATCGCTGTGTCAAAATCGAAGACCAACGGCAAGTCCCGTGTAATGAATAGCTCGTCTCTGTGAAGCCGCTCTGCGATGACTTCGAGGGCGTTGGGGGGGACCGGCGGTTGCCTGCTCAGTTGGTTTCCTAGGGTAGAAAGCAATTCCGATGCTGAAGCGGCAAATAAGGCCTGGTGATGAATAATTAGTTGCCGCCTTTCCATTTCCCGGACCATGAAGTAATCAGGCGTTCCGTTGGTTTTACTGGCTGCGTGTTGCGCGAGCATGTCCCCTAACCAATCTGGTCTGGCCTGGTCGAGCACCGTCCAAAACCCCGTGACCCAAGGTTCATCGAGCACGTAATTCCATATAATGAAATTTGGCCCGAGTGCTTCCTTGCGAGAATACGTTTTAAATCCCGCTAGCAACAGCATGTAGCGTTGTTCGTGGGTGATGAGGCTAGACCACGAGTTGGGGGTATGTTCTTTGAAGACCTCCAACTCTCGTTTGAGGCTTTTCACTTTTTGCCGAACGGCTACTGTTTCCGTTTTCGGCAGCTCTAGCAGAAACGGCACCAGTTCTTGGGCGCTTTGGTGACGGATGATGTGTTCGAAGGTTTCGACGGAGGACATTTAATGAGCCGGTGGGCAAACCGGTAAGCCGTAAAGAATTAAGACAAAAGCGTTGAGCAGACCTACAAAAAGCGCATTTGCGCAGCCAAGATGTGCTTACATGGCCCCCGTTGGCCTTGGTGCCCACTGAACCATGGGCAGGTACACTGCGGTCCTTCATTGCCGCCTACCACGACCGTATGCCAGACACCGGTGCCGCGAACGCGAGCTTCCGTACGCCCACCGGCGCCAATTCCCACCAATTGCACGCCATCAGCGGCCTCCAGCAACATCCGAGCATTTTTCAGCCGAGGATTTAGGCTCACTATGCGACTCAGCTTGAAGGGCAGGCGGCGGTAAAAGTGTTGGTTATCAGCCAAGTCAAAGCCGAGTAGGCCCATCGCCGAAAGACTGGCACAGAGGCGGTCAACCGTATTGGGTACTAGGTCATGCTCCAAGGCGAACATGGCTGGATTAAAAACTTCATTTCCCCGAAAGTGCTGGTTCGCATTGGTTACCCATGCCGTCGGCAACTCCTCCATGAGCGTCTCCAGTTGGTTGCCTTCCCCTGAAAATCCCCGCCACACGTCGGCCGACAAGGCGAGCAAGAAGCGGTGCCCGCCGCCCAATTCCAGGAGGAACGCGGCGGCTTGCCCATCTGGTGCAGCATACACCCGCACCGCATCACACAGCGGCAACAGGCCTTCCAGCAGCCGCAGCCGGTGCACGCCACCGACCCGAACCGCACCCGGACTGGCCACGGGCGCAAAGCTGGGGCGGGGACCGCGTAGCAACAGGTAATAATCGATTTTAGCTGCCCCAGCCGGGATGTTCTGCACCAGTTGCACAGCCTGGACCCGTGTCAACCGAAGCTTCTCCTCCATGTTGGCTAGGTAGGCCTGTACCGAGGTAAGTCCTTTAATCCAACGCTCGGGTAAAGCGACTTTGCGCTCAACTACGCGTCCCGCAGCGCGTTCCAAGACCAGTTCTCTTTGCCCAATAGAGAGCACCACGGGTTCAGTACGAGCGATGCGAGCAAGCGCGTTCACCATCGGCTCGTTAAAATCAACGTTGGTGGTACCGCTGCTGAGAAATTCGCCATCTAGGGCTTCCGGTCCCAAGTCTAGGCGAGCATACACGCCGTTACAAGAGGAAAAAGCTTCGAAACGGAGTTGTCCTGCGCCCGCCGTTACAATAGGGTCCCGTAAGGCTGCACTTTGCGGCACGAAACGGGAAGACACCACTTTCGCCAAGGTGCTGAGGCCACGCGCCGCGAGCCACGAGTTCCGTAGGCGTCCCCAAAAGAAGCAATCCGTGCCAGAAGTAGCGGGCTCCTCAGAAAAGGACGACAATTGCAGTGAACTACCTGCCGCATCCGCTTTAAGCGCCGAAGGTTGAGTATATGTATAAGAAAAATCAGACATAGCCCAGAATGGCGTGAGGTAAAGAAGACGAAGCTAAGCGGGTTTAATGATAATCCTCCGTTTGCTATCCAGACCGTTTCGCTAAACGAGCAAAGGGGACTCGTTTTACTATTCCACCCGCGTGTTAGGCAGGGATTCCATACAAATGTGGTCCGGCTAACCGGGCCTCGGCGCAAGCTGTCAGCCCAACCCGTTACCTTCGAAATTCCCTATATATTCTTGCCCTGTGCCTCCTCGTTTCCCTGTATTTGCTCTGCTGTGGTTCCTAGCCGCCTGCCACTCCGAGCCCGAGGGGGAGGGGAGTGCGGCCTCTCACAGCGAGCCGTTTCCATTTCTGCGGGTAGGAGCCGTTCCTCCGACGCGCCCGCTTTCAGCCACGTGGCAGGCCGAGACGGCGCACCCCGTCTTGTACATTGGCCCACTGCGCGATACGCTGACTCTGCAGTACCAGGCAACGACGGCCCCACCTCCGCCGCCCTTGCCGGGGGCACGCCCCACGTGGCCCACGACCGCCGATTCCATGCTGTTGCGCTACGCCGTGCACGAAGACACCGACGTAGACTTTCCCCGGCGTTCGGCGCATTGGCCGTTGGGCTATAGCGCCCGCATGAGCCTGACGCTCGACACGACCCGGCGCCTGGCCGCCGAGGAACGGTTTAATGCGGACCTGCAGGGCGACTCCACGAGCCAGTGGTTTGCGGCCTACCCGGTCCTGCTGCGCAACCGGGACCGGGACACCGTGCGCGTGGGCGAAGGGGATTATGTGCCCCTGCACGTCGAAGCACAGGATGAGCTCGGACGCTGGCGCGTGATGGAAGCGCCGCATTCCTATTTCTGCGGCGTGGGACTCCCCTTGATTTTCCTGCCTCCGGGGCAGGTCGTGGTTACCTCCGTACTCATTCCTCACGGTCCCTTTTCAACGCGCTTGCGCCTGCGCTACGGGCGCACGCTCTCGCGCCCTTTTGCGGGCAGTATCCATCCCCGGCAGTTCACCCGCCCCTTTGACGCCCGCGGCGAGTACCAAGCGGCTTACTTGATGGAGCGACAGAACCGCCCGCACTGACCTGTGTCGACCTGTTTACAGCTCGCTTATCTAAATGCTCTTTTTGCGTTTCGGCCCATTTAAATGAACTCCAACTGCCACCCGTGCTATTCGGCTGATTGGCCATTACTTTCACTCCGCATTCTGCCAATGCAAGTACTTCTACCTCTATTCAGCCCCACCTTGGACCGTTTTCTAACATTATCTACCAGCGACGACCAGCCCCGAATCGATTCGCTGGCCGCCTATTCCCTTGCCGAAACTGAGTTGCTTCCCACCAACTTTGGTCCCGTTGGTGGCATCAACATTTTCCTCGGCGAAAACAACTCTGGCAAAAGTCGTTTCATGCGCGAAATAATGCGCGACAGCGGTCTCACCACTATCCACCTATGGCCCGATTACCAGCAATTCCATACCGCCATTGCGGCCGTTGCTGCCTCCATTGACGCCGCCACGGCACTATTGAATTTTACGATAGATGTCAATGCACCCGGTTCTGTAACAATTAACCAAGGTAACAACCAGCAAATCATTGACTTGCTGTGGAACCCACCTGGTCGTATCTCCCAACTCGACCGCCTGAAGATTGACCCGATGGAGTCACTCGGCAAAGTTGGCGAAATTCTTGCCCAAATACGCATTGCTACCCAAGGCGCTCAGAAGCTAATTGCTGCTTTTACCAACGAGGCAATCGCAAACCAGCTTGCCAAGTTTGACCCCCTTGTGGCAGAGGTTGCCAGGGTTTCTACAATATTCAAAGAGCTAAAAACCGGTGGACTTCTCGCAAGTGGAGGATTTGGCTATAGTGGGTTTGAGTTCGACTTCGGATATCTGTCATTCAGCAATTATCCATGGAATGGGATTAGGCCAAATGTCACTGACGTCAATCAGGCCCTGACTATATTTTTGGACGCGCTTACCAAGGTGCTGGACACCGTTGCCGCACTAAAACACACCATTGAAGCCCGGCACAACAGCATAGCTCGCGCTAAATCACGGACCTACATTCCCACGCTTCGTACAGCCCGTACCCTCATCAACCAGGAAGGCAAGCGTTTAAACGCTCTCAACGACGTTTTTCTCCACACCACCCAGCACGATTATAAACTAAAAGACGAAGGCGTTCATATCGACACTGGGTTTGGTCTCTACCACGCCATCGACCGTACTCGTAACGCCCGGCGCGAAGGCCGCACCAGCTTCAAAGCCTTCGAAGAGTTTCTGTCCGATACATTCTTCAACGGCAAGCTGGTCGAAGTCGTTGCCGAGCGCGTTTCCGACGACCGGGGCGGCAACATCCTCGTGGCTGTAGAGGGCGTTGAACGCGATATCCACGATTTGGGCGACGGCATCCAGGCCATCATTATGTTACTCTACCCGCTGTTCATAGCCCCCCAGAACGCTTGGTTTTTTATCGAGGAGCCGGAAACTCACCTGCACCCTGGCTTCCAGCGCCTGTTCATCGAAACCATTGCGGCCAACAAAATTCTACAAGCCAAACAGCTCACGGTATTTCTTACCACCCACTCCAATCATATTCTGGATTTTGCCATTCAGGACGCCCACCACGTCAACATCTTCACCTTTCGCCGCCGCGCCGGCCAGCACAACAAATCCACCTACCAAATCCAGCTCACTAGCCCCCACGACCTCGATAACCTGACTGCCCTCGGCGTTCAAAACTCTTCTGTTTTCTTGGCCAACTGCAGCATTTGGGTCGAAGGCATCACCGACCGGCTATACTTTCGCGCCTACCTGCAAGCCCTGCTGAGCCACCTCGCCACTGCCAAGCATCAAACGGTTTCGCTAATCGAAGGACTCCATTATACATTCCTCGAATACGCTGGGGCCAATATTGCCCATTACGATTTTGAGTTGAGCGAAGGTCCCATCAGTCCCAAGGTTCTCGACAAGATAAAGGCACTGTCCATCGCTAACCGCGTCATGCTCATCGCCGACGCCGACGCCGGCAAGGCCACCCGCCACAGCCAACTTACCGCCCAGCAGCACGACGGTTTTGCCTACCGCGTCCTGCCCGTGCGTGAAGTAGAGAACTTGCTTTCTCCATCGCTCATCGTCGCAGGCCTCTCCAAGTTATACCGCAACCTGACCTTCGACATCTCCACCCTAAAGCAAAAAGACTATGCCAAGTGCTACCTCGCTAATCATCTGCGCAGCACCTACCCAGTATTGCCCTCTGGCTTCGCGGCTCCTAGCGGTACCGTCCACAGCAGCATCAAGCGCCGGTTTGCCGAAGCTGTTGTTCCACACATTACCTGGAGCAGCCTCAGTCCCGCCGCACAAAAAATAACCGTTGAGATGTACGATTTCATTCTTCGCCATAACCCACGGCTAGGCTCCAATTAACCTGCGTCCTCAATGCTGCTGGATTACTGCGGCGCGCCAGCTAAGTTCGTAACCCTTGTAAAAAACGCCTCTATTGCACTGATGGTGGGATGCCACGGTCCCGGTGATAGCTCAGAGTGTACTGCGGTTTTACTAGTAGGTAATTGGTAGGTTAGCTGGCATCGGCGACCGCACCGCTCGGGTTGCCAAGCGCCAGATGGTCGTCGCGGGTTGGGATGGAAGTATCTGCCGTGGGCGCAGGAGTCTCTTGGTCGAAGCACGCGGACAGAAAAGTGGCAAGGAATACACTCAGAATAAATCGAGTCGGCAATCGCGAACCAAACATTGCAAAAGGGGAGGGCTTAGCCTGATATAGCCAAACTATAAAGATTTGGGGTTGTCGAAAAGGAAGTTTGACAAACCCCTCTAACTTTTTGTAAAACCGATGCTAAGTAAAAGGACATAAAAAGCCCTTCCTGATATCAGGAAGGGCTTTTATTGGGCTTGTCAGAGTTTGACAATTAGTAGTCCGTAGGGGAATCGAACCCCTGTTGGTAGAATGAAAATCTACTGTCCTAACCCCTAGACGAACGGACCGTTGTTCGTTTTGATGATGCAAAGGTACGGCGCGCTTCGTTTCGTGCAAGTTCTGAGTGAAAAAAAAGTGCTATTCAGAGCAAAGTACCCTGTTTTTCAGGCTGAAAAATTTTCACGGCGTCCTATTGCGGGTCTGTCGTGGGGCCTGGGACCGGACAACTGCCCGTTGAATCGGGCCGGAGGCCGGAGAGGAATCGGGCTTTATGTAAGGTCGAAGCAGAATGTGGGCTAACCCGCGCCGGTTTGCTATCTTCGCCCCGCGTTTCAACCGGCCGCCAGCGTGGCGGCTGGCCACTAATCCCCACCTGTTTTACAATGGCAAAAATTAAAGTCGCCATCAACGGCTTCGGCCGCATCGGCCGTCTCACCTTTAAGTCGCTGCTTGGCCGCGACAACGTGGAAATCGTTGCTATCAACGACCTGACCGACAACAAAACGCTGGCCCACCTGCTGAAGTACGACTCCGTACACGGCCGTTTCGACGGTACTGTGAGCTACGACGAGGAAAGCCTGACGGTGAACGGCGTGAAAATCGCTGCCCTCGCCGAGCGCGACCCCAAGCTCCTGCCCTGGGGCAAAATGGGTGTTGATGTAGTTTTGGAATCGACCGGCCGCTTCGTTGACGAGGCCGGCGCTGGTCAGCATATCACTGCTGGTGCCAAGAAAGTTGTGATTTCGGCCCCCGCTACGGGCAACATTCCGACTGTGGTACTGGGCGTGAACGAGGAAATTCTCACCGGCTCGGAAACCATCATCAGCAACGCCAGCTGCACCACCAACTGCCTGGCCCCCATGGCCAAAGTGCTGGATGACGCGTTCGGCATCGAGAAAGGCTACATCACCACGGTGCACGCCTACACGTCGGACCAGAACCTGCAGGATGCGCCTCACAAGGACCTGCGCCGCGCCCGCGCCGCTGCCTACAGCATCATCCCTACCAGCACCGGTGCGGCCAAGGCCGTGGGCCTGGTGCTGCCCCAGCTGAAGGGCAAGCTCGACGGCCTGGCCATGCGCGTGCCCGTGCCGGATGGCTCAATGACCGACCTGACCGTTATCCTGAAAAAGGAAGTGACCAGGGAGCAAATCAACGCTGCCCTGAAGGCCGCCGCTGAAGGCCCCATGAAAGGCATCATCGAGTACACCACCGACCCGATTGTGAGCATTGACATCGTGGGCAACCCCCATAGCTGCATTTTCGACTCGGAGCTGACTTCGGCCAACGGTACGCTGGCCAAGGTCATTGGCTGGTACGACAACGAAACCGGCTACTCGACCCGCACGGCCGACCTGATTCAGAAGCTCGGCGAGCAGATGAACGGGTAAGTTTTGATGTGAAAATGTGCTGAATGTGAAAATGTGCGCAACAGCGGATTTTCGGCAAAGCAACAAAAAAGCCTGCCTTTTGGCAGGCTTTTTTGCTTTGTATCCGTAGCCTATACATCCTTCCTTTTGCACATTCTTCCTGTTTTCCGTCTCCTTCATATTTAAAAAAATTGCCCAAAACCTGCTTCGTTCTGAACCCCAAGGCCGGCCCCAGCCAGCGCCACGACATGCCCGCCCTGATTGCGCGGTACTTCGGTGCGCGGGAAACCGACTACGAAATTTGGCCCACGGAATACGCCGGGCATGCTGTGGAGCTGGCCCGCACGGCTGCCGCCGAAGGCTTTGCCGTGGTGGCTGCCGTGGGCGGCGATGGCACCGTGAACGAAGTGGGGAGGGGTTTGTTGGGCACCGAAACTGCCCTGGGCATCATCCCGCAGGGCTCGGGCAATGGCCTGGCCCGCCACCTAAAGGTGCCGCTGGGCCTGGCCGATGCGCTGCGCCGGCTGGCCGCGCCCACCTTCAGCCGCATGGACGTGGGCGTGATAAACGGCCACCCGTTCTTCTGCACCGCCGGGCTGGGGTTTGATGCGCACGTGAGCCAGCACTTCGCCCAGGCCGGCTCCCGGGGCCTGAGCACGTACTTGCAGGTAACGCTGCGCGAGTATCGCCGCTACCGCCCGGTGCCCGTGCAGGCCAACCTCAATGGTCAGGAAATCAGCACCGATTGCTACGTGCTGGCCTTCGCCAATGCCTCGCAATACGGCAACAACGCCTATATTGCCCCCCTGGCCGACCTGCGCGACGGCCTGCTCGACGTGTGCCTGATTGATGTCCTGCCCGTGGGCCGGGCCTTCCGCGTGAGCCTGGCCATGGCCCTCGGTACCCTCCCGCAAAGCAAGGCGGCCGAATATTTTCGGGTGCCGCGCGGCCGGGTGGTGGCCGCCGCGCCCATCGGTTTTCACGTCGATGGCGACTACCTGGGCCATGCTACCGAGTTCGACGTAGAGCTGCTGCCGCTGGCCTTGGCCGTGGCGGTGTAGGTCATCTAACAGGTGTCACTTAACATTTAACAAATTTTGGATGATACCTCGATAAACTGATGCCGGCCCGGCTTTCCCGAATTGTTAAATGCTAAATGTTAATTATTAAATGAAACAGAACCGTACCGGCGTGGTCTATTCCACCAATCCCGATTTCTCCTTCCAAACCGATGAAGCGGCGGCGGCCACCACGCTGCCCCCCCAGCAGCAGCAGCTGCGCGTGCAGCTCGATAAAAAGCAGCGCGGCGGCAAGCAGGTCACCCTCGTAACTGGTTTTATGGGCACCGACGGGGACTTGCAGGCGCTCGGTAAGCTCCTCAAAACCAAGTGTGGCGTGGGCGGCAGCGCCAAGGATGGCGAAATAGTGGTGCAGGGTGACTTCCGCGATAAGGTGCTGGAAGTGCTGATTAAGGAAGGCTACAAGGCCAAGAAAGCCGGCGGCTGATTCGGCTTCGGGCGTGGGTTTCCCGTATTCCGCCTCGCGTTCCTGCTTCGCTTGCGCCTATGATTTTGCTGCTTACTCCTATTTTGTCGGCCCTGCCCGAAACGGCCCGCGACGTGACTTCTGTGCACGGCCGGGCCGAAAGCACGATTATCGACGCCGTGCTGTGGCTGAAGCTGGGCGTGGAAACCGTGGGCGCGGGCATCATTGCGCTGGGCATTATCAGCGCGGGCTGGCTGTTGATAAAGGCCCTGAGCCGGGGCCAGACGGCCGATTTTACGGCTATTCGGCTGGCACTGGCCCGGTACCTGGCCCTGGCGCTGGAGTTTCAGCTGGGGGCCGATATTCTTTCGACGGCCATTTCGCCCAGCATGGGAGCAATTGGGCAAGCTCGGGGCCATTGCCATCATCCGCACGGCCCTCAACTACTTTCTCTCCCGCGAAATGCGCGACGAGCGCCACCAGACCAACACCGAAACGCCGGCCGTGGCAGACCGCGCCGATAGCTAAACGCCCAGCCGCGCCCGCGCCCGCGCCACATCCTCCGGCGTGTCAATACCGAACGCATCCAGTTCGGTTTCCGCGCAGCGAATCTGGAAACCGGCCTCCAGCCAGCGCAATTGCTCCAAGCTTTCGGCGGCTTCGAGGGGCGACACGGGCAGGCGCGTGAGCTGCGCCAGTACCTGCGGCTGGTAGGCATACAGGCCGAGGTGGCGCAGGTAGCGGTGGTGGGCCAGCCACTCGGCCGGCTCGCGGCCGCGCTGGTAGGGCAGGGGGTGGCGGCTGAAATACAGGGCGTGGCCCTGCTGGCTGAGCACCACTTTGGGCAGGTGCGGGCTGAATAACTCTTCCGCCGTGAGCACCGGCTTCACCAGCGTGGCAATGGCGGGCGCGGTGGCGGCATCGGCGAATAAATCGGCCAGGGCGTTGATTTGGGCGGGGTGAATGAACGGCTCATCGCCCTGAATATTGACGATGCAATGCACGTCGGCCGGGCTGCCGAGCTGCTGGAAGGCCTCCCACAAGCGGTCGGTGCCGCTGGGGTGGTCGGGGTGGGTGAGCACGGCCTCGCCCCCAAAATCCTGTACGTGACGCAGGATGCGCGCATCATCGGTGGCCACCACTACGCGGGCCAGGTTGGCTTGCTGGGCCTGCCGCACCACCCGCTGAATCATGCTCTGGCCGCCCAAATCGACGAGCGGCTTGCCAGGCAGGCGGGTGGAGGCAAAGCGGGCGGGAATCAGGCCAAGTACCATGGATGGAAGTGGGAAGTGAGGAGCGGGAAAATGACTGCCAACAAGCCCCAAATAACGGAACTGGGCAGGGTTGAAACCGGCCGGGTTCAATTTCCCACCGGTTATTGCGTTATTTTGCCTCGCGGGCTGCCTGAGCCGGCGCTTCCGGGCGGGGGCAAAGTGAATTTTGGAAGGCTATTTTCTATGACTGTAATTCTTTCGTTGCTGACGCTGCTGGCCCTGGGCGGTCCCGGTCCGGGCAAACCCGGCCACGCCAAAAGTGCCCCTGCCGACTCCATTGGCCAGGAAATGCGCGGCGGCCAGCGCTTCGTGAAGCACCGCGTGGCGGCTGGCGAAACCCTCACCGCCCTCACGCGCCGCTACCACGTCACCCTGGCCCAACTCACAGAGGCCAACCCGCAGATTAAAAACGGGCTCGGCGTGGGCCAGATTGTGTACGTGCCCCGCCCCGCCGCCGGCCGCGCTACAACTGCTGCCGCGCCCGATAAAACCCCCACGGCCGTCGCGCCCGTGGCCGTGCCTGCTCGCTACACCGTGGTGAAGGGCGAAACTCTGTTCGGTATTGCCCGCAAGTTTCAGCTCACGCCCGATGAGCTGATTAAACTCAACAAGCTGCCCGCCGGCGGCACCGTGCGCGTGGGCCAGCTGCTCATCCTCACCGGCACGGCCGAAACCGCTGCCGCCCCGGCCACCGCCAAAACCGCGCCCGTGCGCCCCATTGAGGTAGAAGCCGTGCCCGCCACGCCCGCCAAGGCCCCGGCCCCCGATAAGCCCGCCCAGGTAGCCACCGTGACGCCCGACCGCGAGGAAGAAAAGGAGGACCGCACCCCCAGCCGCGCCAGCGAAGTACTGGCCCGCGTGGTGGAGTCCGGCCTCGGCGCGCCCATCGAAAAGAGCATTACCGATAAGTACCTTGCCCTGCACAAAACGGCCCCCGTGGGCACCATCATGCAGGTGAAAAATGCCATGAATGGCCTCTCGGTGTACGTGCGCGTCATCGGCAAGCTGCCCGATACGGGTGAGAACAACAACGTGCTGGTGCGCCTCTCGCCCCGCGCCGTGCAGAAGCTCGGCACCGCCGACTCCCGCTTCCGCGTGGAGACGAATTACATCCCGCAGTAGGGCTGGTCGTTCAAACAGAACGTCATGCAGAGCGTAGCATCTTGCCCGCAGTAAGTAATTCATTCGATTGAGTTAGTTGCTGCGGGCAAGATGCTTCGCTGCGCTCTGCATGACGGGCCTTACTCCTCCCACCCAAACGCTGCCATTCCCGTGAACATCGCCCAGCTCCGCCGCCAGCTCGACGCGCAATACGAGCGCTACAACCGTCCCGAGTTCATCAAAAACGACCCCATTCAAATTCCCCACCGCTTCACCCAGCGGCCGGATATTGAAATCGCGGCCCTGTTTGCGGCGCTATTGGCCTGGGGGCAGCGGCCAACCATCATCAATAAGTGCAACGAGCTGCTGCGCCGCATGGACGATGCCCCGCACCAGTTCATCACCCAGCACCAGGACGAGGACTTGAAGAAGCTGCTCGGTTTCTGCCACCGCACCTTCTGCGATACTGATTTGCTCTATTTCGTGCATTTCCTGCGCCATTGGTACGGGCAGCACGACACGCTGGAAACCGCGTTTCTGGTGGGCCACACGCAGCGCGAGCGGCTGATAAACTTCCACAACCATTTCTTCAGCCTGCCCGATGCGCCCCAGCGCACCCGCAAGCACGTGGCCACCCCGGCCCGCAAATCGGCCTGCAAGCGGGTGAACATGTACCTGCGCTGGATGGTGCGCCGCGACGAGCGCGGCGTGGATTTCGGCCTCTGGACCCGCCTCTCGCCCGCCGACCTCATCATGCCCATCGACCTGCACGTCGAGCGCCAGGCCCGCCCCCTGGGCCTGCTCACCCGCAAGCTCGTGGACTGGGAAGCGGCGGAGGAACTGACGGCTAACCTGCGTTTGCTGGACCCCAGCGACCCGGTGAAATACGATTTCGCGCTCTTTGGGGCGGGGGTGGATAAGTGATACTCAAACCAATGGCAAAGCAGTAATGCTGATGCGGTAAAGCTAGTTATGTTATCCCGTGAGGCGAGGCCGTATTTTTGAGGATGAATTATGTGGCCCTGCGCGAGCGGCCGACGCAGTTTTTGGCCTTGACCAGCCTGCTGCCCGCCGAGTTTGATGACCTGCTCACTGACTTTACGCCCCGTTGGGAGCGCTACCACCGCTACCATACCCTCGACGGCGACCGGCGGCGTATCCCGGCGCACCGGGAACGGGCCAACGCCACCTTAGCGGGCACCGACACGAAGCTTTTTTTCTTGCTGACCTACCTCAAAACCAATTCCTTGCAGCAGCACCAGGCTGCCAGCTTCGGCGTGTCGCAGACCCGCGTGAGCCGCCTGGCGGGCCCCTTGCTCGACGTGCTCAACCAGACGCTGGCCGCCCGGCACCTGCTGCCCGTGCGCGACGGGGCGCAGCTGGCCCAGCGCCTGGCCGCGCACCCGGTGAAGGTCTTCACCTGCGACGGGGTGGAGCGCGGCATTCCGCGCAACGCCGACCGGGCAGCACAGGAAGAAGAGTACAGCGCCAAAAAAAAGTCCACGCCCTGAAAAACATCACCTTATCCGACGATACGCAGTACCTGCACGATCTTTCGCCCACCGAGTCCGGGCGGGTGCACGACAAAAAAAAGGTCGACCTCTACCCCCTGTGCCTGCCGGTCGGCAGCGTGCTGCGGCAGGATTTGGGCTTCCTCGGCCATCGGCCGCCGGGGGTGCTCATCGAGATGCCCCATAAGAAGCCGCCGAAAGGCGAGCTGACCTTTTCCCAGCTGCTCTACAATCAGTTGCTCAGCTCATTGCGGGTGGTCATTGAACACGTCCACAGCGGCATCAAGCGCTTACGGATGGTCCGCGACAAGCTGCGCCTACGCGGCGACTGGTTTCGCGACACCGTGATGGTGGTGGCTTCCGGACTGCACAACCTGCGCGTCCGCAGCCAACACCGGGCTTATCTCACACACGCACCCGCCAATCTTGACAAGTAGACTTGTTGCGTAATGTTTGTGCTCAAAATTAGCCTATTACAGGCATGAAATCGCGCTAATTTTATTGGCAATGTGGCTTAGACGTTCTCTTTGCAATTTTTGTCGGCTTTTATTTTTGACATAATTAATTGATTATCAAGGCTTTTTGCTTCGCAACAACTCTATTATATAAAAATGAATGTGTGGAAATTATAGTCGGGGCCAAAGCTACGGGCCGGTTTGGATAAACGCTATATGCCGGTGCTTCCGGCCACAGGTATTTTTTGACTTTCTGGTCCTATTGAGAGCGAAGCTTTTCATTAATCCGATATTCTGAGCGTCTGTCATCCCGAGCGGAGCGAAGGACCTTCTCAAGTTTGCACCTATCGTTCGGCGGTGATAAGGTCCTTCGCTCCGCTCGGGATGACAGACGCTCATGAAACAGCATCAACTTGAGCGGCCTCCCGCGAATCTTTCCCGCCCCGCTCGCTGTTTACCTTCGTACCCAATTCTGAAATCCCGCAAAGCTCAATTTCTTGCTGTTACCCCAACACTTCGAACAAAAAATCGGCTTCACCACCCTGCGCGAGCAGCTTGAGGCCAATTGCCTTTCCGCCCTGGGCCGGCACTACGTGGCCCGCATGGAGTTCCAGCCCAAGCACGAGCCCCTGCTGAAACTGCTCCAACAGGCCGACGAATTCACTTACCTGCTGCGCTCCGGGGCCGATTTTCCGGCCTCGCACTACCACGATGCCCAGGCCCACCTCAAGCGCGCCGCCCTGCCGGGCGCCTACCTCGACGTGGCCGCCTTCTTCGAGGTAAAGATGAGCCTGCGAACCATCCGGCAGGCGTTGAGCTTCTTCTCCGATGCCGACCCCGGCCTATATCCCTCGCTGCGCCTGCTGGGCATCGGCGTCCAGGTCGACCGCAATTTGCTGGCCGCGCTGGACAAAGTGGTGGACGACGACGGCGCGGTGCGCGACGACGCGAGCCCGCTGCTGCGCCAGATTCGGCAGGAGCTCATTGCCCGCCAGGGCCAGCTGCGCAAGCAGATTGCCGGCATCCTGCGCCACGCCAAAAACGAGGGCTGGATTCCCAGCGACTCCGAGCCTACGATACGCGGCGGGCGGCTGGTGCTGCCCGTCATCGCCGAGCACAAGCGCAAGGTGAAGGGCCTGATTCACGACGAATCGGCCTCGGGCCAGACGGTTTACATCGAGCCGGAAGCCGTTTTTGAGCTCAATAACGACATCAAGGACCTCGACAATGCCTATCACCGCGAGCTGATTCGCATCCTCACGGCCCTCACCGACCAGCTGCGGCCCCACATCCCGGACCTGCGCAAAGCCTATTCCTACCTCGGGCTGATTGACTTTATCAGAGCCAAAGCCCGGCTGGCTGTCACCCTCGACTGCCGCCTGCCCGTGCTGCACAACAAGCCCCTGCTGAAGTGGGTGAAAGTGCGCCACCCGCTGCTCCAGCTGGCCTTTGCCCAGCACAAGCGCGACACCGGCGACCCCCGCGAAGTAGTGCCCCTGGACCTGGAGCTGAACCACGAGCAGCGCATCCTCGTCATCTCCGGCCCCAACGCGGGCGGCAAATCGGTGAGCCTGAAAACCGTGGGCCTTGTGCAGTTTATGCTGCAGATGGGCCTGCTCATTCCCTGTGCCGACAACTCCGAAGCCGGCGTATTCGAGGATATTTTCCTGGACATCGGCGACGAGCAGAGCCTGGAAAATGACCTTTCGACCTACTCCTCGCACCTGCTGGCAATGAAGCAATTCATGCTGCTGTCCGGTAAGAAGAGCCTGGTGCTGATTGACGAATTCGGCACCGGCACCGAGCCCAGCCTGGGCGGGGCCATTGCCGAAGCCGTGCTCGACCAGTTGAACCGCAGCCGTGTGTACGGCGTCATCACCACCCACTACACCAACCTCAAGAACTTCGCCGAGCGCACCCCGCATCTCGTGAACGGGGCCATGCGCTACGACCCGGAGAAATTGCAGCCGCTCTACCGCCTCGAAGTGGGCAAGCCGGGTTCGTCGTTCGCCATCGAAATAGCCCGCAAAATCGGCCTGCCGAAGGAGGTAGTGGAACGTGCCACCCAGCTGGTGGGCAAGGACAAAATCCGCTACGACCGCCTGCTCGAAAGCCTCGAAAAGGAGAAAACCGAGCTCGAAACCCGTACTGCCGAGGCTGCTAAAGCCGAGCGCCGCCTCAAAAGCGCCGCCAAGGAATACCAGGACCTCAAGCAGCACCTCGAAGACACTAAGCTTGAAACACTGCGCACGGCTAAGCAGCAGGCCAAAGCCTTGTTGGTGAACACTAACCAGCAAATCGAGGCCACCATCGGCGAAATCCGGCGTGGCAATGCCGACAAGGAAATCAACAAGGCCGCTCGCGAGAAGCTTGATAACTTCGTCAAGAAAGAGCTACAAATAGAGCCGCCCAAGCCCAAAGCCACCCGCGAGCGCGCCGAGGCCGGCGACCTCAAGCCCGGCGATAAAGTGGCCCTGTTCGGCCAGGAAGGCCACGGCGAAGTAGTGAGCGTGAAAGGCCAGACCGCCGAAGTCATGTTCGGTGGCATGAAGACGCTGACCAAGCTCGGCCAGCTCGAAAAGCTGGGCCGGGCCGAAATCCGCGAGCGCGAGCAGGCTGCCAAATCCAAGAAATCAAAGCTCAGCGGCGGCAGCTCCGGCGGTGGCAACGGTGTGAACATCACTGACCGCATGGCCGGTTTCAGCCCCACCCTCGACCTGCGCGGCGAGCGTGCCGAAGATGCCCTCACCAAAACCATGAGCTTCGTCGATGACGCCGTGATGCTGGGCATGCCCGAAATCAAGCTCCTGCACGGCCGCGGCAACGGCGTGCTCCGCCAGGTGGTGCGCAACTACCTCCGCTCCCAACGCGCCGTAGCCAGCGTGGCCGACGAGCACGCCGACCGGGGCGGCGATGGCGTGACCATTGCCGTGCTGAAGTAGGGGAGAACGGTTTTATGACAGACCGTCCGTCATGCAGAGCGCAGCGAAGCATGACGGTTCAGATAATTTTCTGACGTTCACCAACAACAAAAAAGGCGGCTCCCGATTCGGGAGCCGCCTTTTTTGTATCAGTTTCGCGCAAGCTATTCCACTACCACGCGGCTCGTCTGCACGGCCTCGGGAGTGGTTACCTGCACCATGTACAGGCCCGATTTCAGCGCCGTCGCGTCGATGTTCAGGTCGGTGCCGGTGAGGGGCTGGGTCTGGGTGAGCACCACGCGGCCGGTTACGTCGCGCAGCACGATGGTGGCGGTGCGGGCCGAACTGCTGGCCAGGTGCAGCTGGAAGCTGCCACGGGCCGGGTTGGGGTAGGCTTGCATTGTGCTGGCCTGCACGGTGCCGGCGCGGGTGGCCAGTACCAGGCGGCACACCGTGAAGGCCGTGGTGTTTTCGGCGATGCGGGCGGCGTACTCCTGGTAGTAGCGGTTGGTCACGCGGGCATCGTGTACCACCAGCGTGTTTTCGTCATTCTCGGTGTCGGCCGAAGCCGTCCAGTTGTGCGAGCCCACGAATACCGTGGGGTCCGACTGGCTGGCGCCGGCATCCACAATCAGCGTTTTGTGGTGCATGATGCCGAAGCCAGCCGCCGTACGCTTGATGATGAGACGGTTGCCCAGGCCGGCCTGCGCGAGGCGGAAGGCGTAGCCGGCCGTGCCGCTGGTGTCGTTCACGAGGCCGTCGGAGCAGCCCGTGATGCCGCGCTGGGTGACCTGGTTGGCAATGGCGCGGCCCAGGTCGGCACGGGTCACGAGCATGGACTCGAAGTGCAGGTCGTTGTCGGCCGAGGCGATGGCGGTGAGCAGACGGGCGTTCACGTTGTCGGTGGGCGAGAAGTACGACTCGACCGATTTGCCGCCAATGTTGAGGATGTGCGGCGTGTTGTCGGACTTGCGCGAGCCAAACAGGCTGGTGCCGGGCGTAGCCGTCTGCGAGCCCCACATCTCATTGAACTCCACCGCGTAGACGCGGGCCAGTGATTGGTCCTGAATGGCAATCACGTTGTTGGCGTCGGTGGTGAGCTGGGCCGGGGTCCAGTTCATAGAGCCCGTCCACACCCACGGCACGTTGGGGTTGGTGCTTTCGGCATCAATAATCACAAACTTGTTGTGCATGATGCTGCTGCCGCTGCTGCCGGGCTGGGCCGGCCGGGGTACGCGGGGAATAGAAGCCAGCAGCTGGCCCACGCTCACGTTGGCGTTGTCGTCTTCGAAAATAACGCGCACCTGCACGCCGCGCGTCTTGGCGGCATTCACCGCGTTCAGAATAGTCGTGTTGTTCCAGTTATAGATGGCAATGTCCAGCGTCTGGGTGGCGCGGTTGATGTAGCGCACCAGCGTATCGGGGGCCGCGCCGTTGAGCATGGTCACGGCCGCATTGCCGGGCAGGGCCAGGGAGGCATCTACGGTCCGGTTGAAGAAGTTTTTGATAACGCCCGACGACAGCGAAGCCGTAATCATGGGCACCGCGCGCGACTCCGACCGGCCCACGCTGTTCACCGACACGGCTTGCACGTAGTAGATGGTAGCGGGCTGCAGGCCCGTAATAACCTGGCTATGAGCTGTGGTAAGGGCCGTGGAACCCGGCACTGTCGTGAACGTGCCGGTAGGCGAGGTTGAGTACGACAGGATGGTATTGCCGGCGTTCTGGGTGTTGAAGCTGACCGTGAAGCCGGTGGTGGTGATGTTGGAGGGCACCGGGCTGGTGGTCAGGTTAGGCGTGAGGCCCTGCACGAAGTCGGCATATTTGCGGCTGAGCATCTGGTAGCCGCCCACAATGCTGGTGGCCGAAGGCGAATACTGGCTCATGATGCCAATGGCATCGAAGGTACCCGTGGGGCTGGGCTTGCCAATGAGGCCATCGGGGCCGTTGGAGTTGGTCGGTACATAGTTGACCAGCGTCGTATTGTTGTTCAGGCGGTAGGTGGTGTTGGCCGTGAAGGCCGATACCGCGCCGCCGCCGGTGGTATTCACCGAAGTCAGGCCGTTGATGCGTACCAGCATGCCTTCGTACTGCTCGGCGTAGGCCGAAGCAGCCTGGGCCGCCGTGAACACTACCGGGGCCGGCACCGGCCGGTTGCCAGCTAGCACGGTGAGGGAGGCAATGGGGTCGATTTCGAGCAGGCCGCGATACATTTTCAGGCTGCCGGTTACTTCAATGCTGTCGCCGGGAACCAGCGGCGCCACCAGCGGCCCCGTGGCACCGCCCGTCGTGTATACGGCAATGCCCGCCGTGCGGTCCTGGATATAACGAACGATGCTCACCGTGGAGCCCAGCTCGTCGCCGTTGGTCACAATGCCGCGCACCGTTACGGTGGGGCCGGCCACGTTGTTGGCCGTGGGGGCCTGAGCGCGGGCCGCCGCAATGGTGATGGCCGTTTGGGCGGAAGCCGCGTGCCACGACGTAGCACACGCCAGCAACGCCAGCAGAGTAAGTTTCTTCATAAGAAAACTAGAATGTAAAGAAATGATTAAGTTAAAGTTGAAGCACTGGGCCGAAATACAAAGATGCTGAATTTTGGGCAAACCAACGCCCGTGTCGGGCCGCCGGTTTGCGTGGCGGCCCAACACGGGCGTTGGCGTATTTAACGTCCCCGATTTAGTTTTTGCCGCTGCTACGGTTGCGCTTGCCGGTGCTCGTGATGAAGGGCACCGGCGTGGCCGTTTCGGTACCGGCTTCATTGCGCGACCCCACCTCCACATAGTAGGTAGTACCGGGAATCAGGTTGTTCAGCGTGAGGCTGTGGTGGGTGGTCAGGCTTGCATCCAGGCGGCTTTCTTTCAGCTCTTTGGCATTGAGGCCGTAGCGCACGCGGGTATCACCGGGGTTCAGGGTGGAATACACCACGGTGAAGCCCGTAGCACTGACATTGACGGGCACGGGCTCTTCGGTGAGGCGGGGCAGGCCGCTGCCGCGCACAAAGTCGGTGGCCAGGCGCGGCAGCAGCTGGTAGCCGCCGGTGCCCCCCGGCGAGTACTGGCTCATGATGCCGCGCACGTCGAACGGCTCGCCGGTGGGCGGAGTGGTCCCGATAAGGCCGTCGGGCCCGGTGCTGGCGGCCCCCACGCGCAGCAGCGCGCCGGCCGTGCCGTCGAGCAGGTAGTTGGCGTTGCCAACCAGGGCCTCGGCGGGGGCGCTGGTTGGGGTGAGCAGCCGCGTTACGCCGGTTATTTCAACAAGCCGGCTTTCATTCGCCTCGGTATAAGCCGTGGTAACCTGGTCTGCCGACACGCGCAGCGGATGCAGCCGCCGGCCGCCGGCCAGCTTATGAAACGAAGCGACGGGGTCCATTTCCAGCAGCCCGTTGTAGGCCTTGAGCTGGCCTGTAACCTGAATGCTGTCGCCGGCCTGCAAATCGCCGAAGCCCGGCAGCTTAGCGGGCTGGGCATAGAGGGCCAGGCCGGCTTCGCCATCCTGCACGTAGCGAATGTTGCCCATCTCGGTCCCGTTCAGTACTACGGCCCGTATCGTAACCGTGCTGCCCGGCCCCAAGGCCCGGGCCGTTTTCAGGGTGAGAACCGGGGGCGTAGGGGGCGTGAGCAGGGAAGCCGGAGCTGCCCACACCGGGCCGGCAAGCACCCCGGCAAGCAGAAGGAAAGTTGGTTTCATAAATTGAAGAATAAGCAGACCGGCCGCGAAATGGCTGATGTAAAGAATGCGACAAATTACGCATCATTTCTTGTTTTCAGCAATATTATCGACTGATTGGCCGGGTGCCATTCAATCACAAAATATTAACTTCCGGGTGAAGGTCGACGCCGAACTGCTGGCGTACGGACGAGATTATCTCTTCGGCCAGCTGGCGTACTTCGCCGCCCGTAGCCCCGCCGTGGTTCACCAGCACCAGGGCCTGGCGGGCGTGCACGCCGTGGGTGCCCGCGCCGGGGCCGCGCCGCAGCCCCTTCCAGCCGGCCCGCTCGATGAGCCAGCCGGCGGGCACTTTCACGCCGCCGGGCACGGGGTAGCCGGGCAGGTCGGGGTACTGGCTTTTGAGGTGGTCGAACCGGGCCTGGGAGATTTCGGGGTTCTTGAAGAAGGAGCCGGCGTTGCCGATTTCGGCCGGGTCGGGCAGCTTGGAGCGGCGAATGTGCACCACGGCCCGGCTCACGTCCTGCGGCGTGGGCTCGCCTTCGATGCCGAGCTCGGCCAGCGTATCGGCAATGGCTCCGTACTGCAGGTTGGGGCGGGCCTGGCGGTGCAGGCGCAGCACCACGGCCGTCACCACAAACTGGCTCTTGAGCACGTTTTTGAACACGCTTTCGCGGTAGCCGAAACCGCACTCGCCGGCCGAAAACACGCGGCCTTCGCCGGTGGCTATTTCCACGGCCTCCAAGTGGTCGAAGGTATCGCGCAGCTCGGCCCCGTAGGCGCCGATGTTCTGCAGCGGTGCCGCGCCCACCGTACCGGGAATGAGGGAGAGGTTTTCGATGCCGCTGAGCTGCTGGTCGAGCGTGTATTCGACCATGCCGTGCCAGCTCTCGCCGGCTCCGGCCCGCACCAGGGCCGTTTGGGCATCACCGTCTTCGCTGATAATTTCCAGTCCGCGAATCTCATTCTTAAGCACCACGCCGGCGAAATCCTGGGTGAACAGCAGGTTGGAGCCACCGCCCAGAATGAGCTTTTCAGCCGCCTGTACCTGGGGTAGCTTTAGTAGCGCGCGCAGCTCATCGGCCGAGGCGAAGCGGGCGAAGTAGCGGGCCCGCACATCGAGGCCGAAGGTATTGTAGGGGCGGAGGGAGACGTTTTCTTCGAGCTGAGGCATCATGCCCGCAAAGGTAGCGGACGATGTAGCGCGGACTTTTAGTCCGCGCATATTCCGGCGCTGCCAGCAAGCCCGGTGGCTGGCCGGCACTCGCAGACTAAAAGTTCGTGCTACATTATTTCAGCTTGGCTTTCACGTTGAAGCGCGATTCGGCGCGCACGGTGGTGTTCTGGCGCACGGGCTGGGCCAGGGTCACATCGGTAAACAGCGAGTAGGAGCCGCTGCGCAGGTACAGGTCGAGCTTGGCGCCGGAGGGCGTCAGGGTGATGGCCGTCTGGCCGGTGGGCACGGGGTCGAGGGAGGCCAGCAGGGTTTTGTTGGTGCCCTGGTTGTCGCTGGCAATATAGATTTTTACGCTCTTCAGGAAGTCAAAATTCTGCCCGGCCGGGTCGGTCACGGTCAGGGCGAGGCGGTCGAGGGTCACGTCCTGCACGTAGTCAGCGCTGGTGTTGTTGGCCGAATACGTGCCCGACGACGAGGAGCTAACCGTAGCGCCCGGCAGCGAGAGTACCGTGGTATTGAGCAGGCCCGAGGCCGGTATCACGAAGCTGCTGGAATCGTTGACCTGGAATGTGAGCAGGTCTTCAATTTTCTTGCAGCTGCTGGCACCCAGCAACACAACAAGCAGAAACAGTGATAGGACTTTGGAAGTGTTAGACGGGTTTTTCATGACCAATAAGCAGTTGTAATAAGATAACAGAAAGAACCAGGCCGGTAAATTTACGGACCACGGCGCAATCTACGGCCAACCTCAGCTCCTGGTTTGAAAGCCCCATTCATCTCGCTGCGTCGCTCGCTCTACCGTACTCGGTAGCCGCTCACGGCATAAAACAACAGGTATAGGTAGCACAATGCTGGCACTACAAACGCCACCCGCAGGCCGCCGCCATGCGTAGCCAGCCAGCCCATGAGGAGCGAAATCACGGCCCCGCCCACAATACCCATAATCAAATAAGACGAGCCCTGCTTGGTGAAGGGCCCAAGCCCTTTGATAGCAAGCGGGAAGATAACAGGCCACATAATGGAGTTCATCAGCCCACAGAGCACGATGAGCCACAGGGCAGTTTCGCCGTGCAGGGCAATAGAGCCCATCACCAGTAGGGCACCGGTAGTACACACGCCTACCAGCAGGGGGCGGTCGGGGTAGCGACGCAACAATGGGATGCCGGCTATGCGGCCTACCATCGTGCCAAACCAGTAGGATGCGACCATTACCGCCCCCACGGCAGCCGTGAAACCGTGGGCTGTATCGATGGGTAGCGGGCGCTGGCCAATGACAAGAAGGCCGAAATTGGTGATAGCATTGAGCTTCTGTACCAGCAACTGCGTGAAAGGGCTCAGCTGCAGAATGTGCTGCGCCTGGCCATAGCGAATCAGAAAATCGCCAAGTCCTACTTCGACGCCCACGTACAGGAAAATGGCTCCAATACCTAGCACAAGGTGCCGAAAATCGAGCGCGGAGCGTCGCCCCACGAGTAGGGCCGATTCGTCGGCACTGGCTTCCTCATCGGCCGGAATGCTTTCGATTCTAGGCAGCCGCACCATAAAAAACAGAACGGCCAGGGCCGCTAAAAAAGCGGCCAGACCTAGGTAAGGCATTTTTACCAATGCCGCCTCCTGCGCTAGGCGCTGAGCAGCGGGTAGGGCCGCCAACTGCTGCTTGAGAAGTGAGGCGCTACCAAACAGTAGCAACCCGCCTACCAACGGCGAAAGCGTGCCGCCTAATCCATTGGCGACGCCCACAATGCTGACACGGCTGGCCGCTTCGCGCGAAGGGCCTAGTACCGAAACGTAGGGGTTGGCTGCTACTTGCAACAGCGTGACCCCTGCGCCGAGCAGACTTAGGCCGGCCAGAAATAAGCTGAACGCCTGAGTGTTGGCTGCTGGTACGAAAACTAATGCGCCGGCTGCCATCACCAGCAGCCCCAGCACAATGCCCCGCTGGTAGCCGATTCGATTGAGAACCCAGCCTGCCGGCAGCGACATCAAGAAATAAGCGGCAAAAAAAGCCGAGGGTACCAGCGACGACTCAAAATCGCTCAACTGGCACACATCCTTGAGATAAGGCATCAGCACCCCATTAAAATTGGTGACGGCCCCGAACAGGAAGAACAGGGTAGTCATCAGCACCATGGGGCCGGCGTAGGAGCGAGCGGGCGCGGCGGTGCTGATGGTGGGAGCGGAGGAAGGGGCGAGGGCCATAGGAGCGTAGCGCATGCTTTAGCCTGCGCCCAGTGGGAATGTGACGGGTTTGATGGCGCAAGCTAAAGCATGCGCTACACTTTCTGCCGACCTTTGCGGCCGCGGACTAAAAGTCTGCGCTACTTTATGCACCTCACCGCCACCACCCAGTTCGGCCTGGAAGAACTGCTCGCCGACGAGCTTTACGCCCTCGGGGCCGACATCACCCACGTAGGCAGCCGCGCCGTCGAGTTCATCGGCGACCACCGCCTGCTCTACGAAGTGGCCCTTTGGAGCCGTCTCTCCATGCGCCTGCTGCGGCCCTTCGCTGCCTTTCATGCCGCCGATGAAAAGGGGCTGTACCGCGAAGTAAGCCGCATCGACTGGCAGGATTTCATCGGCCCCGGCCAGACCTTCGCCATCACGCCCGTGGTGAACCGCTCCACCTTCGAGCACTCGCTCTTCGTGGCCCAGCTCACCAAGGATGCCATCGTGGACCAGTTCCGGGCCCGCACCGGCGAGCGGCCCAGCGTGGACACCCGCCAGCCCGATATCCGCCTGCACCTGCGCATGACGGAGAACGAAGTCATCCTCAGCCTCGACGCGGCCGGCGACTCGCTGCACCGCCGCGGCTACCGCCAGCACACCAACGAGGCCCCGCTGAACGAGGTGCTGGCCGCCGGCCTGGTCCTGCTCTCGGGCTGGGATGGCAAGCAGCCGCTCATCGACCCCATGTGCGGCTCGGCCACCATCCTCACCGAGGCGGGCCTCATCAGCCAGCGCATCGCGCCCGGCCTGTTCCACCAGGGCAAGTTTGGCTTCGAAAACTGGTACGACTTCGACCCCGAGCTCTGGAACCAGGTGCGCGAAGAAGCCAAAGCCCAGCGCTTGGAGGAGCCGCAAGCCTATCTCGCCGGTTCCGACCTCGACCCCCGCGTCATCGACATGGCCGCCGCCAACATCACCGCCGCCGGCCTGGAAGACTACATTAAACTGTCGGTGCGCGACGTGAAGGATGCCGTGGTCCCGGCCAAGGAGGAGCCCGGCATCGTGCTGATGAACCCGCCCTATGGCGAGCGAATAGGGGAGGAGGCCGAAATGACGGCGCTGTATAAGACGATTGGCGATTCGCTGAAGACGAATTTTCAGGGGTACAATGCGTTTGTGTTCACCGGGAATCTGGAGGCGGCGAAGAGCATCGGGCTGAAGCCGGCGCGGCGCGTGCCGCTGTTTAATGGGCCGATTGATTGCCGGCTGCTGAAGTATGAGCTGTACCGGGGGTCGAAGCGGGAGCCGCGGGCGGCGCAGCCAGAAAACCTCACCCCCTGACCCCCTCTCCAAAAAAGAGGGGCACCGGCATTGCTCGGATGTAAATTTTGATGAATTTTTGAATTGAGCTTTCAGCCTTTTTAAGGCTGAAAGCTCAAAATCAGGGCAGGTCCGGTACCCCCTCTTTTTTGGAGAGGGGGTCAGGGGGTGAGGTTGACGTCAGGCGGTACTACCTTACCCGTATGGAAACCCCGCCCAAACTCAGCGGCCCGCAGGAACACATTTACACCACCGACCCCCATACTTGGGACAAGCGGCTAAAGGCCTACGCCCGCGAAAACCGCAAAGCCCCCACGCCCGCCGAAAATCTGCTCTGGCAGCAACTGCGCGGCAATAAGATAGGTGCCAAATTCCGCCGCCAGCACGCCATCGACTTTTTTATCGTCGATTTCATCTGCGTGGCTGCCAAGCTCACCATCGAGCTCGATGGCGAAATTCACGCCGCTCCCGAGAACGCTGAATACGACCTCGGCCGTACCTTCACGCTAACTGAATTAGGCTACCGCGAACTGCGTTTCACCAACTAGCAAGTGCTAACCAGCTTAGACGCAGTCTTAGCCCAAATTACTAAATTCCTAAAAGACAACCTTATAGAACGACCGTCTGACTCCCCCTCTTTTTTGGAGAGGGGGCCGGGGGGTGAGGTGACCCGCTCGAACAACATGCCCGAATTAGCCCCCGCTCCGCCCCTCGCCGCCGCCCGCCAGGCCCTGAAACGGTACTACGGCTACGACAATTTCCGCCCCATGCAGGGCGACATCATCGAGCACATTCTGGCCGGTAAAGACACCGTGGTGCTCATGCCCACCGGCGGCGGCAAGTCGGTCTGCTTCCAGATTCCGGCCGTCGTTTCCGAGGGCACCTGCATCGTCGTATCTCCCCTCATCGCGCTGATGAAGGACCAGGTGGAAGCCCTGAAAGCCAACGGCATCGCGGCCGCCTACATCAACAGCAGCGTCGGCCAGAACGAGGCCAATGACATTGCCCGCGCCGCCACCGGCGGCTACCTCAAGCTGCTCTACGTGAGCCCCGAAAAACTGCTGAGCGAGGGCTTTATGCAGTTCCTGAACCGCATCAATATCAGCCTCTTCGCCATCGATGAGGCACACTGTATCTCAAGCTGGGGCCACGATTTCCGACCCGAGTACACCAAGCTGGGAACCCTGCGCACGCACTTTCCCAACACGCCCATCATCGCCCTCACGGCCACGGCCGACCGTCTCACCAAGCGTGACATCATCACCCAACTCAACCTGCGTGAGCCTCGGGTGTTCTTATCGAGCTTTGACCGGCCCAACATCAACCTCAACGTGCGGCCGGGCCAGGACCGGGTGGGCTCGGTCATCGATTACATCGGCCGCCACCCGCAGGACCCCGGCATTATCTACTGCCTCTCGCGCAAGACCTGCGAAACCATCTCGGCCAAGCTCGTCGCCAAGGGCATCAAGGCGGCGCACTACCACGCCGGCCTCACGCCTTTGCAGCGCGGCAAGGCCCAGGAGGCTTTTTTGCAGGATGATATTCAGGTGATTGTGGCTACCATCGCCTTCGGCATGGGCATCGACAAAAGCAACGTGCGCTGGGTGATGCACTACAATCTGCCCAAAAACATCGAGGGCTACTACCAGGAAATCGGCCGGGCCGGGCGCGACGGCGCCCCCAGCACCGCCATCCTGTTTTACAGCTTCGCCGACGTGATGCAGATGCGCGAGATGGTGACCAAGGATGTGCCCGCGCGTCAGGCCCAGCTCAACACCGCCAAGCTCGAGCGCATGCAGCAGTTTGCCGAAGCCGCCAGCTGCCGCCGCAAAATTCTGCTCAACTACTTCTCCGAAACCCTGCCCCAGGACTGTGGCAACTGCGACATCTGCCGCAACCCGCCCACCACCTTCGACGGCACGCTCATTGCCCAGAAAGCCCTGTCGGCCGTGTTCCGCAGCCGGGAGAAAGTCGCTATCAATCTGCTGATTGACATTCTGCGCGGCATGCGCAACCAAGCCGTGCTGCAAGGCGGCTACGACCAGATAAAAACCTACGGCGCGGGCTCCGACCTGCCCTACCTCGACTGGTACAGCTACGTGCACCAGATGCTGAACGACGGCCTGTTCTACATTGCCTACGAGGAAGGCTACGCCCTGAAAATCACCGAGCGCGGCCACGAAGTATTGAAGGGCCAGCTCGCCCTGCCGCTCAAGAAGTTTCAGGTGGCCGAGAAGGCCGAGAAGACCACCCGCGCCGGCAAAAAAGCCGCCAACGCCGTCGCCACTGCCGCCTTCGGCACCCCCGAAGCGCAGCTGTTCGACAAGCTCCGCAAGCTGCGCAAGCAGATTGCCGACGAGCAGGGCGTGCCGCCCTACGTGGTGTTCTCCGATGCCACGCTGCAGGAAATGGCCGCCGAGCGCCCCGTCAACCGCGTGGGCATGCTGGGTATTTCGGGCGTGGGCATGAAGAAGTTCGAGACCTACGGCGAGAGCTTCATTCGCCTCATTCTGGAAGATGGCGGCGGGGCCGTACCCTCCGATTCCGACAACATGTTCAGCGAGCCGCGCCCCCGTATTGCCGTGGCCGAAAAGCCCGTGAGCGACTCCGAGGATGCCACCATCCAGTTCCACCAGATTGGCCTCACCCCCGAGGACATTTCCGAGCGCCGCGGCCTGGCCCTGAGCACCGTGAAAACCCATCTCTACAACGCCTACGCCAAAGGCCGCGAGCTGCGCATCCACGACTTCACCACTGATGCCGAGCTGGCCGAAATCTTCACCGCCCGCGCCCAGCTCGGCGGCGACCCCACGCTGCGCGACCTGTTCGACCACCTGCGCGAGAAATACGACTACTTTCAGCTACGCATGGCCGCGCTGTATCACAGGCGTTTGCGCGGCCAGTAAAGTGAGGTAAGCTTTCGCTTGCCGTTTGAATTCAGGTCGTTATCAGAGCTCAAAAAGCCTGATAAATCAACCACATAAAATCTGCGAACCTCCGCGTTACCCTCGGCGAACCTCCGCGAGAAAAAGCAAAGGCGGGGAATTGGGAGCCGAAAGACAAATTGCTCGACGCTAAAGTGGTGGGCAGAAATTTATTAGCTAAGTGAATTAGTAACTTCGCACTTGCGTTGCTAACTTCACCAGCCGAATCCGCGTTGAATCCAACGCCACTCCCGGCTGCCGCCTCCCACCGATGATAAATACCAACCTCAAGTTTTGCCGGCGCGAGCTCGCCCTCACGCAGGCCCAGATGGCCGAAAAGCTCGGCATCAAACGTTCCCTGGTGGGTGCCTACGAAGAAGGCCGCGCCGAGCCCCGCCTCGCTACGCTCGTCAACATGGCCCGCCTATTCGGCATCACGCTCGACCAGCTCGTAACCACCGATTTCAGCAAGAAGAAGAACACCAAAATTATCGGTTCGTTGCCCGCGCCCGACCCCAACGCGCTCGATTCTGATTCCGCCGACGATAACCCCGAGCCGCCTACGCCGGCGGCTGGCGGCCGGCTCCGCGTGCTGGCCTTCACCGTGGATAAGGACCAGAACGAGAACATCGAGCTGGTGCCCCAGAAAGCCGCTGCCGGCTACCTCAACGGCTACGCCGACCGCGAATACCTGGAGGTGCTGCCCAAATTCCGCCTGCCCATGCTCTCGCAAACGGGCACGTACCGCGCCTTCGAAATTGCCGGCGACTCGATGCTGCCCATCGCCAGCGGCACCGTTATCGTGGGGCGCTACGTAGAAGAATGGGCCAGCATTAAGGATGGCACGCCCTGCATCGTGGTGAGTTCGCGCGACGGCATCGTGTTCAAGCGCGTGTTTAATAAGATGCGCTCCGGGGCCATGTTCGTGCTCCACTCCGACAACCCGAATTTCTCGCCCTATGACGTGAAGGCCGACGACGTGCTCGAAATCTGGGAGGCTAAAAGCTACATCAGCAGCACGTTCCCCATTGCCGAGCTCTCGCTGGAGCGTGTGGCCAGCCTCGTGCTCGACCTGCAGCAGCAGGTAGCCCTGCTGCGCAAAGCGTAGCCTGAAACTGCTTCCTTAAATAAGGTCATAAATCCCTTTCGACTTTCGGAGGGGATTTGCTGTGCGGGGCAAGGCCAACTTCCGGCCCGGCCTGCGCGTATGGTAGGCACGCCATGTCCTCTCGCTCTCACGCTATGCTCAAGTACATTTCCGCCGCCGACCGTCACCATGCTGCTCCCGCTGCCTGGCTCAGTAGCTACTTTCTGTTTTCGTTCGCCGATTATTTCGACCGCGCCAATATGCACTTCGGGCCGTTGCGCGTGTTCAATGATGACAGCGTGGCCGCCCAGTCGGGCTTTCCGCAGCATCCGCACTCGGAAATGGAAATCGTGACGCTGATGCTCGACGGCGAAATCACGCACCAGGACACGATGGGCAACAAAACGACCATCAAGGCGGGCGAAGTACAGCGCATGACCGCCGGGACCGGCCTGGCCCATTCCGAGTTTAACCGTCAGGATACCCCCCTGCATCTCTACCAACTGTGGTTCATCCCCAGCCAGAAGGGCCTGGCCCCCAGCTACGAGCAGAAAGACCTGGGCTTCACCAGCGGCAACAAGAACCAGCTGGTGCCCCTCGTAACCGGCCAGAAAGTGCTGGAAGACGTGGTGTACATGAATTCCAACAGCACGGTTTACTGGTCAAATCTGGACGAGGGTGAGGAAATTGAGTTCAAAACTTTCCCCATTCGCCTCACCTTCATTTACGTGAAGCAGGGCTCCATTTTCGTAAACGGCACCGAGCTCGGCCCCAACGACCAGGCCCGCATGACCGACGACGACGTGGTGCAGATTCGCGCCGCCAAAGACGCGCAGTTTATCCTGATTGACCTGCCTTCGTCAGAATCGAATTATTAAGATTTAAGCCACAAGCCACAAGCTCCAGGCTGCAAGCCTTTTCCGAAACAACGGAGAAAGCTTGCAGCCTGGAGCTTGTGGCTTAATAAAAGCTGATTAACCTAGAAGTTATACGTGATACCGGCCGAGTAGCCGGTGGCCTTGCCAATGTTGCGGCCGGCCACGTAGGTATTGGCCCCCAGCGTCAGGCCGAAGCCGTTGGTGATGGGCCGGTAGGCGCTGGCGCCCAGGCGGAGATAATTGACGCGCGTGGAGGGAAAAAAGCCGTTGAAGCCCTGGGCGGCAATGTCGGTGCCGCCGTTCGATTCCTGGAAAGAGGCATTGCCTTCGAGGTAGATTTTGGGGCCTGCGTAGCCCAGCTTGGCCTCGCCCACGAGGGCATCGGGCACGGAGCCGGTGCGCAGGCTGTAGCCCACCTGGGCCGTGGCAAACACGCCCGAGCTGGTTTTGAGGTGCGCCACGCCGGAGGCCGTGTACTTGGTGGCCCGGTTGCCGATGGCGATGATGTAGCCGTAGCCGGTGTTGCTCTGGTAGTCGCTCACCGGGGTGCTGAAGCTGACCACGCCCAGCAGGTCGAGGATGCTGCTGCCAATTTCGCGGGTGTAGGATTTGAACTTGAGTAGGGCGGTAACGTCCTGCAGGCCCTGGCGCACGTTGGTGTAGCCCTGCGTGGAGTAGTAGGAGTTCAGGCCATCGATTACCCCCTCCGCAGCGCGGCCTTTCGACTGAATGTAGGGCAGGCTGATAACGGCGTCAATCTTGTCGGATAGGCCATAGGTGCCGTAGAGATTGAGCGAATTGACGCGTACCTCCTGAAAAACCGGCACGCCCGATATTTTTTCGGGGGCTAGGTACACATCGGTATAGCGCTCGGCCGTGCCCGACACTACCACCGAGCCGTGGCCCTTGCCCGCCATAAAACCACTCACCAGGCTCTGCCCCCGAGCAGTGGTAGCCACGCCGGTAAGTAAAAAAACACCACAAAACAGCTTGGAAAAATTTTGCATAAAAACAATAAATAAGAAACTACTATTAGGGGTAGCCTGGCTGGGTATGGCCAAACAAAAACAGCTCATTTAGTCTATTCTGATGCAATTTACGGGTGTGTTTAATGGAACAGATTTACCTTAGCGCAATCCGATGGCTTTATGAAATCATTTATATTCAGCAATTTGAGTTGAATGAACTTGTTAGCACGATAAAAACAATAATTTACCCGATGAAAAAATATCTTCCCATTAAAGCCGGTTTGCTGGCATTGGGCCTTTTAGCCATGAATGGCTGCGCCAAGAATAAAGAGGTTGACCCTTCCATCACCAATATTGCGGTTACCAATCCCGATTTTCAGGAACTGGAAGATGCTGCTATTCGTGGCAACGTGGCCGTGCTGCTCGGCAACAAAAACGAAGACCCGGCCAGCGGCGGAAAGTTCACGGTGTTTGCGCCCACTAATGCCGCTTTCAGCCGCCTCGGCCTCAACACGGCCCAGGACCTGGGAGCGTTGCAGCAGTCCTTTTTGCAGAGCACCCTCTATTACCACGTCTTCAGCGGGACGCTGGCGGGCAGCGCGCTCACGGCGGGCAGCACGTCTGGTTCGGCGCTGGGTGTCACGCGGCGCATTATCCGGCGGGCCGATGGTACGCTATATGTCAACGGCTCCAAAATTCTGGGTACCGATGTGAAGGCGGCCAACGGCCTGATTCACCCCATCGACAAGGTGCTGCTGGCTACGGGTGTCGATATCCTTAATTCGGCGTTGGCCCTGCAAAGCAGCAAGGTTTTCGTGAAGCCGGAGCTGACTTTTCTCGTTGAAGCCGTGGTATATTGCAACTTGCAGGGGGCCCTCACGGGGTCGCCCGGTAGCGCGCCGCTCACCGTATTTGCGCCCACCGACCAGGCGTTTAAAGACCTTGGCGTGCTGCTGGGCGTACCGCTGAATCAGCCCAGCGACATCCGCAAGCTGCCTGTGGCTACCGTGACGGCAGTGCTGCTCAACCACGTAGTTGGGGGTGCGCAGGGCGGGAAATTCACGCCCGAATTACCCGAAAACACTTCGGTGGCCTCGGCTGGTGGCGCACCGGTGGTGCTGGGAGGCTTCCAGAGCGGTGTGCTTACCGTGAAAGGTGCCAGCAACACGGTACCCGCTAACATGGTGATTCCGGACGTGCAGTGCACCAACGGCGTGGTACACGTGATTGACCGCGTGCTGCTGCCATAAGTAGCTGATAAGCATGGTTTTATTGCTTCGGCCATGAGTTTGCCTTAAATTGATATGATACGGAAGCTGCTCCGCAACGCGGGAAAGGTGGTAATAGGCGTGGGGCTGTGGCCGGCGGCAGTGCTGGGGCAAGCCAGCGCGCCCATCCGTCCCGACTCAGTGGCCCAGCATTCCGCAGCGCCGGTGGCCAGTATGCCCAGCGTTGCCGGCGTTTGGAAGGGGCCGCTGTCAATCCCCGGCGGGACGCTGCCCATCCAAATCAGCATCATTCAGCCGGCGGCCAATAAGCTGATTGCCACCCTTGACCTGCCCGCCAAGCGCCTGAATAAGGTGCCGGCCTCGCTCACGCTGCGGGGCGATACGCTCATCTTCTACGCCGCTACCGTGGATTGCCGCTTTGTGTGCATTCAGGCGGGCGAGGCGGGGCAGGAGCTGCGCGGCATATGGCTACAACCCGGGCTGCGCGTGCCGTTGGTGCTGCAGCGCGCCGACCCCAACGGTGCCGGCACAGTAGCCGTGGAAAAAACCGCAGCCGTGAAGGCGACCACCTACCACATTGAAACCGTGCACCTGACCAGCCAGCCGGGCAACGTGGCCCTGGCCGGCACCCTCAGCATTCCGGACGGGGCCGGGCCGTTTCCGGCCGCCGTGCTGCTCACCGATATGGGCAGCCAGGACCGTGACTCGCGCCAGGGCAGCTACCGCTTCTTTGCCGATATCGCCGCTACGCTGGCCCGCCAGGGTATTGCTGTGCTGCGGCTCGACGACCGGGGCGTGGGCGAGTCGGGTGGCAACGGCCCGCTGGCGACCACCGCCGACCTGGTGCGCGATGCGCAGGCGGGCCTCGGCTACCTGCGCATCCGGCCGAGCATCGACCCGGCGCGCACCGGCCTCATCGGCCACGGCGAGGGCGGTAATGTGGCCCTGCTGGCGGCGGCCCAGCCCGTGCCCCCCGGCTTTGTGGTGGCGCTGGCGGCATCTGGCCTGGTGGGACTGGACCTGCTGGCCAGCCAGCCCGAACCGCTGAGCGCCGCCGACACGGCCCGCACTGGCGAGGCCCGCCGCCAGGCCTGGGCCGAGGTGTTGGCCAAGGCCGCCAAGCTGCGGGCCAGTGGCTCTAACTCAGCCCAGGTCGAAACCTACGTGGCGCAGCAGCGCCTCAAAATCAAAAGCGAAGAGCGTAAGCAGGCGGAAGCAACCCTCAAATTTCGGCGAACCATGCTGGAAATTGTGCGCCAAACGGCCAGCAACGACCAGGCGCAGGCCATCGTGGTAAACATGCTGCACCAGCGCTACCCCAACCAGGACCCCGCCCTGGCCCGCGCCCGCGCCACCGACTTGCTTACGCCCTGGTACCGCTATTACCTGAAATTCGACCCCCAGCCCGGCCTGGCCGATGTGCAGTGCCCCGTGCTACTGCTTAATGGCACCGACGATGCTGAGGTGAATGCCGCTACCAACCTGACCGCCCTCGAAAAAGGCCTTAAAGGGAATAAGCGCGTCAGCGCCCGCCGGCTGCCGGGCCTCAACCACTGGTTTCAAACCCCCGCCGCCGAGAGCATTGCCGCCGCCGATGGCACGGTGGAGTCCGTGGTTGCTCCGGTGCTGCTGACTGCGGTGCGTGATTGGGTATTGCAGCAGGGGAGCCGGTAGCGGCAGGTCAGGATAAATCAAAGCAGTCCGTCATGCTGAGCGCCATCGAAGCATGACGGACTGCTTGATAGGTGTTTATACCGGCTGCACCGCCAGGTGGCAGTCCTTGTATTTCCGGCCACTGCCGCAGGGGCAGGGCGTGTTGCGGCCAAATTTGCGGCTGCTGCGCAGGATTTTTATCCACTCGCGCGGGTCGGTGGCGAAGCGGAGGAAGCGTTGTTTGGGTTTTTGGCGGAAGGCCTGGGTGAGCAGCTGATAGAGTTCGGGGTGGTGCTCCTGCAGCTTCTCGGGCTTCTCAAAGAAGTACTCGGTGACGACGGCGAAGAACTCGGCCTCGTTGGTGGCGGCGTAGGGGTTGATTTCTGATTTGCCGGCCTGAATGGCCGCGATTTCGCGTTGCACCACGGCCGCCCACTGGGGCAGCAAATCGGGGGGCATGGCGACTTTGGGCAGGCCGTCAATCACGCCGTCTGCTTCATCGAGCAGGTGCGCAAATTCGTGGATG
Organism: Hymenobacter siberiensis; assembly: GCF_018967845.1. Classification (GTDB taxonomy): domain Bacteria; phylum Bacteroidota; class Bacteroidia; order Cytophagales; family Hymenobacteraceae; genus Hymenobacter; species Hymenobacter siberiensis. The sequence continues at coordinate 3,934,377 of NZ_JAHLZZ010000001.1, read as the reverse complement.
CCCACGTTCTGGCGGTCCACCGCGTCGCGGAAGCCCTGTTCGAGAGACGCTTTGGAAAGGCGCATGTAGTGCTGGTTCTGGAAGCCCTGCACCGAGCCGAGCAGCGTGCCCTGCAAGGTTTTGATTTCCCTGGTAGGGTCGTTTTGCAGCTGCCAGGCATCGGGCACGATGAGAACTTCGCTCAGATTGCGGTACTCCCAATCGGGAAACCCAAACACGGGGATGAGGGCCGAGGCGGCCACTAGCAGGCGCGTGTTGTCGTCCACTTCCGTCTGTACGCCGGTGATGCGGGTGCGGGCCAGGAAAACCTGCGTCTGCTTTTCAAACCGGGCTTTTTCGGCATCCGTCAGGGCCACGTAGAAGGCGACCTGCTCGAATAGAATCTGCCGCCAGGCGGCCGGAAATTCCTGGGCCAGCGCGGCCGTGCGGAGGCGCGAGTCGGCAGTGGCGTATTGGTAAAACGCGTACAGAATGGCCACCAATACGGCCAGAGAAATGAGGTAGGGCATGGCCCGGTTTAACGGGAATGAGTCCGCTAAGTTGGCTCAGGGCTGTGCCGGTGCTGTTTTGGCCATTTCCTTGTCGGGGTTATGCCCTAAGCGGTAGGCCAAGCCCAGCCGCAGGGCAAAGTTGCTGCCGAAAAACATGCCTGAGAAAAAGGAGCTAATGCTAGTGCCGCCAACCGCATTCTGGTTGCTACGGGCTTCGCGGCTATCGGCATACATCTGCCCATCGATGGTTGCGGTGAGGCGGTTGGCCCGCCAGCTTAAGTCCACGTTGGGAAAAAAGGTAGGCCTTGCATAGTTCACATCATACCCCTCCGCAACCGATGGACCCGAAATCACGGTCAGAGTTGGGCTCAGCACCTGGTTCAACTCGTAGCCCAGGCCCAAGATGAGCTGTTGCTCGCGGGGGAGTCGGAAAAAATGCCGAACCCCCAGACGGGCCGTGGCCAGCCACGCCTGGTAGCGGTAATCGGTGAGCACGACCGTGCCGTATTGGTAGACGGATTCCGTTCCCGCTCCCGTGAAACGGCTAAGGCTGATTTCGCCGTAAAGCGCCCCCGTACGGCTAGGCTGCAGCAGCTCGGCATAAAGCCCGGCGTAGAGGTGCGGCTGGCAATCTACGCACGCGCCGGTAGCTGTGCTGATTGGAGCCGTGATGCGTTCGGTGCGGTTGTAGCGCAAACCTGCCAGCAGGCCGCCTTGCAGCGCTACCGGATGCCGCAACTGCGCCGGCACCAGCCAGTTGCGGCCGGGCTGCTGGGCCGGGCTGCAGCTTTGATTATAGATTTGTACTACTTCAGCCAGGCCCTCGGGCGTGAACGGTGCGGTTTGAATGACGGCGAAAGCCGCTGGGCAAGCATCAAAGTACATGCCCAGCAAACCACGGTAGTTATTGCCATCGGTGCGTTTCCAGGCCCCGGTAGGCGATTGGCGTAGATACTGCTGCGCACTCAGGTCCAGTACTGGTTGGTTGGAGCGACCCAGCACTAAAAAATGTGGCCCGCTTAGCCGTCCGACCCGTAGTAGCGAAACCGAACCCTCCACCAGCACTTCCGCCAACAGCGAGTCGACGTGAATATTGGTTGCGTTGCCGCGGTGAATGTACTCGAAACGGCTTTCGGCCGCGTGGTCAATCGGCAGGGCCTCGTAGCGAAAATACCGCCCACCAGTCAGACTAAAGGAGCGCAACTGACGCGGCTTAAATATTTCCGTGGGGCTTTCGGCTGAATGCCGAAACCGAACGGCGGTGGGGGGCTCAACCCAAAAACTGTTTTCGATTTCACCGCGTAGCGTGTCGCCGTTGGCGCGCACCAGCATGCCCGGCTCAAAGGCCTGGGCTTGGGTTTGGAAAGTATAGGATAGCGCGAAGGCCAGCAGGAGTAAAAGTCGTTGCAGCATAAAGGGTAGTTGATGCGGCTGCTAAAGTAGTGGCAAATACGTCGCCAGCTTCTCCCGCAGCAGGGCAATCAACGTGCTGTCGCCAAACGGGTACTTATCTGGAATGCACAGAGTGACCACTGTTTTCCCGTGCAACACCTCTGCAAACTTTTCCCGTAGCCGGTCGGCGTGGCGGCGCTCTATCACGAAGATGATTCCGGCCCAGCCCAGGTGGCCGGCCGTGACGCGCACCCGCGCCCCGGCTCGGTGCCGGCCGAGCGGGCCTCGTAGTGCGGGTGGTCGTCAAAAAGCCGCTCAGCGGTGAGGCTGCGCCACTTGTTCTGGCTGCAGATGAAGCGCATGAGTATGGCTACTGGCTAGTGATGAATAAAAAGAACGTCATGCTGAGCGCAGCCGAAGCATCTCGCGTGTGGTAGTTACTCAATCGTTCAACGAAAGAATTACCATTGCACGCGAGATGCTTCGGCTGCGCTCAGCATGACGTTTAGGGTGACGTTTCAGCCTACCGAATCAGCGCCACTTTTACTTTCTTCCCCTTCACCTTGGCACCCTGCATTCTCGCCAGCACTTCCTCGGCCAGCGCCTCAGGCACGGCCACGAAGCTGTGGTGGTCGAAAACTTCGATGCGGCCCACGGCGTCGCGCTCCAGGCCGCCCACGCTCACGAAGGCCCCGGCGAGGTCGCCCCGGCTGATTTTTTCACTCTTGCCGGCCGATACGTGCAGCGTAACGGTGCTGGGGCGCGGGGCTTTGGGAGCGGCGGCGGGCAGCACCGGCGGACGCAGGCCGGCCCACTGCACGGTGCTGGCGGCGGGCCAGTTTTTGATTTTTTCCTGCTCGAAGGGCGTCACGATGAGGTGGGCGGTGCCCACGGCCCCGGCGCGGGCCGTGCGGCCGGCGCGGTGCTGGAAGGTATCAGTTTCGTGGGGCGGGTCGAACTGCACCACGGTGTCGAGCTCGTTCACGTCGAGGCCGCGTGCGGCTACATCGGTGGCTACCAGAACGGTAGCCGAGCCGTTGCGCAGCTTCATCATGGACTTGTCGCGCTCGGGCTGAAGCATTTTGCCGTGCAGGGCTTCGGCGGCCAGGCCCCGGCCGCGCAGGAAGCGGGTTAGCTCCTCTACCCGGTCGCGGGTGTTGGCAAACACCAGCGACCGGCCGGCGGTGGGCTGGGTGATAAGGTGAAAGAGGGCGGCGGGCTTCTGGTCGGCGGCGCTCACTACGTGGCCGCGCAGCACCAGGCTTTCGGGCAGGGTAGTGGCGTTGGAGCCGCCCACGTTCATCACCCGGGGACGGGTAAGGTATTCGCGCACCAGCGTCAGCACCTTATCGGGCATGGTGGCCGAGAACAGCAGCGTTTGGCGGCGCTGCGGCAGGCGGCTGATAATGGTGGCCATTTCTTCCTGAAAACCCAGCTCCAGCAGCTTGTCGGCCTCGTCCAGCACCAGCACTTTCAGGCGATTGGGCACAATGGTGCGGCGCTCCAGGTGGTCGAGCATGCGGCCGGGCGTGGCCACCACTACGTGGGGCATCTGCTGCAGGCCTTTCACTTCTTCGCGCATGGCGTGGCCGCCGTAGTAGCCGGCCACGCGCAGGTTGGGCATGTGCTTGCCGAGGCTGCGCAAGGCGTCGCGCACCTGCATCACCAGCTCGCGGGCGGGCACCAGCACCAGGGCCTGCATGGTGGCCGAGGTCACATCGACCTGCTGCAGCATGGCCAGGCCGTAGGCAGCGGTTTTACCCGAGCCGGTGGGCGCCTGGCCGGCCACGTCCTGCCCTTCGAGTGCGGGGGCCAGCACCAGCTGCTGCACGGGGGTGGGCTGGGTGAAATTCAGCTCGGCCACGCCAGCCAGCAGGGCGGGGGAGAGGCCGAAATCGGCGAATTGGAGGTTGGGCTTGGTGGTGGGCTGGGCCGGCGAAGCGCCGGCAGCGGCGGAGGTATCAGGAGTTTGCACGGGACAAAGGTACGGCTTGGGTTTTCGGGCCGTCGAAGGGACGATAAAAGAAAAGAACGTCATGCCGAGCGCAGCCGAGGTATCTCGCATGTAATAGTAGTTCTGTCGTTCAACGATGGGATTACTATGGCACGCGAGATGCCTCGGCTGCGCTCGGTATGACGTTCTCCTCTGCACACGCTACTCCTCCACATTCACCAGCCGGTACCGCACGGCCGACTTCTTGGGCCGGATATCGAGCCCGATGCGGTGAGCGTATGCCTTCGTAAATGCTGCCCCGAAATAGAATATCATGGCGCAGTAAAACACGAATAGCAGCACCAGCACCAGGCTGGAGGCGGGGCCGTACACCGGCCCCAAATCGCGGGCTACCAGCAGCTGGCCCAGCACCACTTCGCCCAGGCTGATGAGCAGGGCCGTGAGCGCCGCGCCGCGCGTGACGACCCGCCACGGCACTTTGGCCAGGCTCAGGGTGCGGAAGGTGACGCCGAACCACGCCGCCAGAATAAGCCAGGCAATCACGGAGTTCAGCCCGCGCACAATGAAATAAGTGAAGGTGGTATCGAAGTCGCGGATGCTTTCGGCGAATAAGCTCAGGGCAGCATCGGTGCCGAATGCCAGCAGCGTGAGCGCCGCCGTGGCCAGCAGCACGCCGCCCGAGCGCATCCGCTCGCGCACGGCTTGCAGTACCTTGCCCGTACCCCGCTTGGGCCGGATTTGCCAGAGCTGATTGAGCGAATGCTGGATGACGGTGAACAGCGTGGTGGCCACAAACAGCAGAAACGCAAAGCCCAGCCACGTTACCAGCCGGCTGCGCATGGGGTCGGCCACGTTCATCACAATCTGCGATACCAGCCCGGCTGCCGGTGCCCCCACTAGGTTGCTCACCTTGCCCAGCAGCATCACCCGCACGATGGACGAGGGGTAGAGCGAGCTCAGCAGCTGCACCAGAATGATGAGGATGGGCGGCAGGGCAAACGAGGTGAAAAATGCCGTGGCCGCGCCCAGCCGCAGCGGGTCGTTCTGACCCAGCTCGCGGGCGGCGCGGTGCAGCAGAATGGGCAGCTCGCGCCACCACGGACCCGGCAACTCGACCGGGGAATCTAACTTTGTCATAAATACCCGTGGGGCAATATTGCGGGCCACCGCCGTATGAGGAAAGCCCCCAGCGAAGGTACGGGCTGCCGTGCGGCCCGGCTTTCGGCCCCGTTATATTTCTGTATGTCGCCTTCCGAAACCCAATTGCCGCCAGTAGTCCCGCCGCGCTCCTGGCTGCGCCGCCGCGTGCTCGACCCCTTGCTGGACCTGCTCAAGGCCGGCCTCTCGCCCCAGCAGCTGGCCCTCACCGTGGGGCTGGGCGTGGCCGTTGGGCTGGTGCCCGCCTTCGGCATCACCACCGTGCTGAGCGCCGCCGTGGCCCTGCGTCTGCGCCTCAACGTGGCCGCCATGCAGCTGGCTACTCACCTGATGACGTTTTTTCAGCTGGCGCTGCTTATTCCGTTTTTGCGCGCCGGGGCCGTTATCATGGGCCAGGGCGATAAAGTGGCGAACCTCACGGTAGCCAGCCTGCGCCAGCTCATCGCCCTCGAAGGCTGGGCTGCGGTGGGCAAGCTCCTGTGGCGGGCCGAGCTGGGCGCGCTGCTGCTGTGGGTCATGGCGATGGTGCCGCTGGTGGCCGTGCTGTATTTCACGCTACGGGTGGTATTTCGGCGGGTATTGGTGCGGCAGGCGGCCACGCTGGATAGCGAAGCGGAAGTAAAAGCCTAAATAACCTGCCCTATGTCTCGTTTTACTGGCCCATCCCTTGTGTTTTACCTGCGGCAGGTGCGGCAGCCGCTGCGCGAGTCGCTCTGGTTTGTGCCCGTCCTGATGGTGCTGGCCTGATTCGGGCTGGCCTATAGCGTAGTGCAGTTTGACCAGGCCAGCAGCGTGCAGGGCCTGCGGCGGCTGCCGCTACTGTTTGGCATTGATGCGGGCGGGGCCAGCGGGATGCTGTCGGCCATTGCGGGCTCTATGCTGACGGTGGCCGCACTCACGTTTTCGCTGCTGCTGGCGGCGCTGGCGCAGGTCAGCAACCAATATTCGCCCCAGGCGCTGCGCAACTTCATGCGCGACCGGGTGAACCAGGTGGTGCTGGGCTATTTCGTGAGCGTGTTCACCTACTGCCTGGTAGTGTTGGGCACTATTCGCTCGGTGGTGGGCGGCCACCAGGTGGGCTTGTCGCAGTTTGTGCCCACCACGGCCGTGCTGGTGGGTCTGGTACTGGCCCTGGGCGGCGTGGGCGCGCTGGTGTATTTCGTGCACCACGTAGCCGAGGCCCTGCAAACCGGCACCCTGCTGCGTAACATCGCGCGCGAAACCGAAGCGGAGATTGAAGCGCTTTTCCCGGACCGCATTGGCCAGCCTGTGCCCGAGGCCGAGCAGGCGGCGGCCCAGGCCTTCGTGGCCCGACACGGCTGGCACGCGGGGCCGTCCGACACGGCTGGCTATCTCCAGCGCTACGTGGGCATTGGCCGGCACCGCAATCCGGCGCAGGATGTGGCCTTTGGACTCCAGCAACTGGTTGATGTTGCGCTCAAAGCCCTCTCACCGGCCGTGAACGACACCACCACGGCCATCATGGCCGTCGATTACCTGGGCGAGCTGGGCGGCCGGCTCGCCCGCCGCGACTCCCCCAGTCCCCTGCGCTCCGACGGCCAGCACCTGCGCGTATTGGTAAAAGTGCCCGATTTCGGCGATTACATCCACCTGGCCTTCGATTTGATTCGTGCTAATGCCCTAAACAACCCGGCCGTGCTGCGACGAATGCTGTGCGCCCTGGCCCTAATCGGCGGCCAGACTACTTTACCCGAGCGCCGGCGCATCCTGCGCGAGCAGGCCGGCCTGCTCCTGGTCGGCGCCGTGGCCACCCTGCCCCAACCCTACGAGCGCCAACAAGTGGAGGCGACCCACGCGGAGCTGAGTGCCGCCTGGCAATGATGGGGCCGACCGCCAGTGAGCTGCGCAGCAACAAAAACCCGCCGCAGTAGTAACCCTATGCGCCGGTCCGACCGCCCTAGGCGGTCGGACCGGCGCATAGGGAGGACAAAATCGGGGGTACTTCAACCGGTCTGACCGCCTAGGGCGGTCAGACCGGAGCATCCGCCTGTTGCTATACGACTATTTTAAGACGCCAGCAGTGCCACCGCCTGCTCGCGCAGCAACTGGCGCGACAGGTCGTGGTTGAGGCCGTGCTCGGCGTTCAAATCCTGATTGATGAAGGGCAGGCGCACGCGCTGGGGCAGTACCGTGGTGCCGAGATACATCAGCACGTCGGTGAGGTGGGTCATGGCCAGCAGGCCGCCCTGGCCGCCGCTGCTCAGGCCCACCAATACTGCTTTTTTGCCCTGAAGGCCGCTGGGGTAAGTGAGGCCGTCGATAAACGCCTTCAGCACGCCGGGAAACGAGGCATTGTACTCGGGCACGATGATGACCACCTTCGCACTGTCATCGAGCATGGCGGCCAGGCGGTTGAACTCGGGGTGCGTGCCGGCGTTGGCATACAGCGCCGTGGCAATGAAATCGGCCGGCAGCTCGGCCAGGTCCAGAATCTGGCTTTCGGCCCCCAGCTCTGTAAGCAGGTTGCGGTAGTATTTGGCAATGCGGCGTGCGCGCGAATTGGGCCGGTTGGTGCCCGCGAGAATGGTAATCAAAACAAGAGTGGGCTAACTAACAATGGAAACCGTGTTGCTAACCGGTTGGGATGGCTGCTGGTTACGGCCAATTGGATAATAGTATCACATTGCCGGAAATAGCCTTGGCACAGCAAGCTGCTGACGCGAAAAAAAGAGGGGCGCCCAATGCAGGACGGTGCGGCTACCATAGCTGCCTGAGCTGCTACCTGGTTCGGGCAATAGAGTGAGACTCTGAAATAAAATAGGCTCTTTTCCGGCCCGCCCCTGGCTAACGCACCTTGCCGTTGCCGGTGAGCTTTTTGTTGCGGCCTTTGGGTTTGGCGTAGGGGCTGGCCAGTGGGGTCAGGGTGATGTCGAGCGGCTGGCAGTTGGTCAGGGGTAGTTCCAGGGTGCTGTAGCCCAAGGCGTTAATCTCCATAACGGTATTGCGGGCAATGGCCTGCTTCGACGTGATGATGTAGTGCCCCTCGGCGTTGGTGCTGAACGCATCGGGGCTGAGGCCCTGCCCGGGATGCCGCAGCATGATGGTGGCCCCCGTGAGCGGGTACGCAAACGGGTCGGTTACCCGGCCGGTCAGCACCCGGCATTCCAGCTCATCGGCCTGCGGTGATGGCTTAGCCGCTGCCGGCTGCTGGGCTCGCACGGTGGTAGCAGTCAATAGCAAAGCCAGCTTAATCGCAACGGAAAAGTACCTCATGAGAGCGGTAATTAGCAGTAATGAAACCAGTTCAGTCCAAACACCCGCAGGAAGCGGAGAGTGCCGGACCTGAGTCAGGAAATCAGCTAAAAATAAAAAACGCGAATTCCCTGATATGGCAATATAGTAACCCGTGGCTTACCTGCGTTTCCGGCCTTCGCTATCCGTAGCCGCCAGCACGGCTACGGCCCCCAGGCACAGCGCAAACCACGCCCACGGCAGCCGCAAATCCAGCACCGATAAACCCCCGAATACCAGCGCCGTGCCGAAGCTGGCCAGGGACTGAAAAGCCTGGTTCAGCCCGAATATCTCGCCCCGGTCGGCCTCGGTGGTGTGGCGGGCCAGGCGGCCTTCCAGCAAGCCCTGAATGAGCGAAAGCGTGAAGCAGTCCAGCGTAACCAGCACGTACAGCGCCAGCTTGGAGGTGCCCATCAGGCCGTAGCCGGCCAGCACCGGCGCGCCCAGCGCGGCCAGCCACACAATGACCCGGCGCTGGTTGATGCGGTCGGCAAAATAAGTGTAGAACACGTAGTTCAGTCCCACGCTCAGCGCCCCGAAGTACATGAAGAAATAGGAAATTTGCCGCGCATCTAGGTGCAGCGGCCCCAGGCTGGCAAAGGGCACAAAGTAGAAATAATAGCCCGTGCTGAGCGTGAGGGCCACCTGCGTGAGCACAATGCGCCGCACCCCGGGATTTTGCCCGTTCTTTTCGCACAGCCGCGCCCAGAGCGTGAGCGGGTTGATGGCGAGGCTCAGCTCGGCCCGTAGCTCGGCCCCGCGCACTCCCCCGCGTCCGGCGTGCGTTTCGGGTAGCCACACGCTCAATAGCACGTTGAGGGCGGCCAGCGTCACGGCCAGGCGCACTACGTAGGTAGCCTGCTGGCCGGGCGGCACCGCCAGAAAGGTCAGCATCAGCCCGGCCGCCATGGGCCCCAGCACAAAGCCCAGCGAGATAATTGCGCCCTCGATGCCGAGGTTGCGAAACAGCCGCTCGGGCGGGGAAATATCGGTAATGGCCGAGCGCACCGTGGCGTACATGCCGTTGGTGAGGCCGTCGGAAACCCGGTTTGCGAAATACAGCCCCGCCTGCACCGGCAGTAGCAATATGTTGGCCAGCAGCGTGCCCACCGCCGAAAGAATAAAAATGGGCCGCCGCCCGTAGCCGTCGCCCAGCCGCCCCAGCAGCGGGGCCGAAAACAGCTGTACGCCCAGAAAAATGCCCGTGCCCACGCTCAGCCATAGTTGTGGCTGTGGCAGGCCCCGCACAAACTCCGGTAGCACCGGCCCCACCGCCGCCCCCACAATTACATCAACAAGAATAATGGCGTAGAGAAGTGGCAGGCGACGGTCGGAGGGCAAGGGCACGCAACAAAGTAACGGCACTGCTGCGGGGTAATCCGGCTGGTGCCCGCCCGCCAGCACTATCTCACGCTTTCGGCCCTGATAAAACAATCCCGTCATTTAAACGTCTTATGGACCACCTCGCCATTAATTGTGCCGGGGCATTTCATCTCAAACCAGTTCTCATGTCCGATACCACCACTTACCCCGCTACCTTCACCATCGGCGGCGACCTCACCGTCAACCGCCTCGGCTACGGTGCCATGCGCATCACCGGCGAAGGCATCTGGGGGCCGCCCGCCGACCACGACGAATCCATCCGTGTGCTGAAGCGGGCCGTGGAGCTGGGCGTCAACTTTATTGATACCGCCGACAGCTATGGTCCCAATGTATCGGAGGAGCTGATTGCCGAAGCCCTGCATCCCTACGCCAAAGGCGTCGTCATCGCCACCAAAGGCGGCCTGCTCCGCACTGGGCCCAACGAGTGGCCCATCGATGCCAGCCCCAAGCACCTCGAAGAAGTTCTCAACGGCAGCCTGAAGCGCCTGAAGGTGGAGCAGATTGACCTCTACCAGCTCCACCGCATCGACCCTAACGTGCCCTTCGAGGATACGCTCAAATTTCTGCAAAAGGCGCAACAGGATGGCCGCATCAAACACATCGGTTTGTCCGAAGTGAGCGTGGCCGACATCAAGAAGGCCCAGGAATTCGTGCCCATCGTGTCGGTGCAGAACATGTACAGCGTCGAAAACCGCAAGTGGGAGGCCGAGCTCACCTACACCCGCGAGCAGAACATCGCCTTCATTCCGTGGTTCCCGCTGGGCGGCGGCAATGCCGACGCCCTCAAGGCCCTCGACCAGATTTCTGCCAAGCACGGCGTAAAACCCCAGCAGATTGCCCTGAGCTGGCTCCTGCATTACTCGCCCAACATCCTGCTCATTCCCGGTACTTCCAAAGTAAAGCACCTGGAAGAGAATATGAAAACAGCTGACATTCAACTCTCTGCTGAGGATATGAAGGCGCTGGATGCCGTGATAGCCTAGAAGTGCAGTAGGGTGCGCCGTCGAACGTCTGCGAAGCCGGCCGCACCCTACAACAGAACGCCCCGGCAGTCGCACGACTGCCGGGGCGTTCTGTTAATTATATTTTACCGGCCTTACGCCAAGTTATTCGACGTAGCCTTTGCCGCGAGGAACTCACGGTTCAGGATGGCGATGTTCTCCAGCGAGATGCCCACCGGACACTCAGCCGCACACGAGCCGATGTTGGTGCAGGCACCAAAGCCTTCTTTGTCCATCTGAGCTACCATGTTTTCAACGCGGGTTTTGCGCTCCACATGGCCCTGGGGCAGCAAGGCCAGCTGCGAAACCTTAGCCGAAACGAACAGCATAGCCGATGCATTTTTGCAGGCTGCTACACAAGCTCCGCAGCCGATGCAGGTAGCCGCCTCGAAAGCACGGTCCGAAATTTCCTTTGGAATCGGAATCTCGTTGCCGTCGGGTGCGCCGCCGGTGTTCACGCTCACATAGCCACCCGCCTGAATGATGCGGTCGAATGCCGAGCGGTCCACGCTCAGGTCCTTGTTCACGGGGAACGACGATGCGCGCCAGGGCTCGATGGTGATGGTGTCGCCATCCGAGAACTTGCGCATGTGCAGCTGGCAGGTAGTAGTGCCCTTCTCCGGACCGTGCGAACGGCCGTTGATGAACAGGTCGCACGAGCCACAAATGCCCTCGCGGCAGTCATGGTCGAAAGCCACCGGGTCTTGGCCGCCGCGCAGTAGGTCCTCGTTCAGCACATCGAGCATTTCCAGGAACGACATATCGGGCGAGATGTCCTTCACGTGGTACTCCACAATTTTCCCCTGCGCCTGACGGTTGGGCTGCCGCCATACGTTCAGGGTCAGATTCATCGGTTTAGCGTTGGGGTTGGAACCGGCCATTTTTTTGAATTAATAATTAATAATTAAGAATTAGAAATTAGCACATTTGATTTTTTGCCAATTCTCAATTCCTAATTATTAATTCATAATTATTAATTAATTACTTGTAGCTGCGTTGGGTCAGCTTCACGTTTTCGAAAGTTAATTCTTCCTTGTTGAGCTTCTCGGGCTGATTTTCGCCCTGATACTCCCAAGCCGCTACGTAGGCGTAATTTTCGTCGTCGCGCAGGGCCTCGCCCTCGGGGGTCTGGTACTCTTCGCGGAAGTGGCCGCCGCAGCTTTCGTTGCGGTCCAGGGCATCGTCCACCATCAGCTCGCCGAGCTCGATGAAGTCGGCTACGCGGCCGGCTTTCTCCAGCGCCTGGTTCATTTCCTCGCCGGTGCCCACCACTTTCACGTCGCTCCAGAAAGCCTTCTTGATTTTCTGAATCTCGGCTTTGGCGTGGCGCAGGCCTTCGGCGGTGCGGGCCATGCCGCAGTATTCCCACATAATGAGACCCAGCTCTTTGTGGAACTCATCGGGGGTACGGTTGCCCTTGATGTTGAGCAGCTGCTCGGTGCGGGCCTGCACGTAGGCTTTCGACTCGGCAAAAGCGGGGTGGTTGGTGTCTACTGGCTTGGGCGGCGTGCTGGCCAGGTAATCACCAATGGTGTAGGGGATTACGAAGTAGCCGTCGGCCAAGCCCTGCATCAGGGCCGAAGCACCGAGGCGGTTGGCGCCGTGGTCTGAGAAGTTGCACTCGCCGGCAGCATACAGGCCGGGTACGCTGGTTTGCAGGTTGTAGTCAACCCACAGGCCGCCCATGGTGTAGTGCACGGCCGGGTAAATGCGCATCGGCCGCTCGTAGGGGTTTTCGTCGGTGATTTTCTCGTACATGGCAAACAGGTTGCCGTACTTCTGGCTCACCGCCTCGGCGCTGGTGCGGTTGATAATATCGGAGAAATCGAGGTACACGGCCAAACCGGTGCTGCCCACGCCGCGCCCTTCGTCGCACATCAGCTTGGCATTGCGCGAAGCCACGTCGCGCGGCACCAGGTTGCCGAAAGCCGGGTACTTACGCTCCAGGAAGTAGTCGCGCTCGTCCTCAGGAACGTCCTGCGGCTTGATTTGGTTCTGGCGCACCCGCTCGGCCATTTCCACCGTTTTGGGTACCCACACGCGGCCGTCGTTGCGGAGCGATTCCGACATCAGCGTGAGCTTCGATTGGTAGTCGCCCGATACCGGGATGCAGGTGGGGTGAATCTGCGTGAAGCAGGGGTTGGCGAAATACGCGCCCCGCTTGTGCGCCCGCCAGGCGGCCGTCACATTGCAGTACATGGCGTTGGTGCTCAGGTAGAACACGTTGCCGTAGCCACCCGTGGCCAGCACCACCGCATGAGCGGCGTGGGTTTCAATCTCTCCCGTGATAGTATTGCGCGTCACGATGCCGCGCGCCTGCCCATCCACAATCACCACGTCGAGCATTTCCGAGCGGGTGTACATCTTCACCTTGCCGTAGGCAATCTGACGGCTCAGGGACGAGTAGGCCCCCAGCAACAGCTGCTGGCCAGTCTGGCCCCGGGCATAGAACGTGCGGCTTACCTGGGCACCACCGAAGGAGCGGTTGGCCAGCAGGCCGCCGTATTCGCGGGCAAAGGGTACACCCTGCGCCACGCATTGGTCAATGATGTTGACCGATACCTGGGCCAGGCGGTACACGTTGGCCTCCCGGGAGCGGTAGTCGCCCCCCTTGATGGTGTCGTAGAACAGGCGGAACACGGAGTCGCCGTCGTTCTGGTAGTTTTTGGCGGCGTTGATGCCGCCCTGCGCGGCGATGGAGTGCGCGCGGCGGGGCGAATCGTGGTACGTGAAGGCTTTCACGTTGTAGCCCAGCTCGGCCAGCGAGGCGGCGGCCGAAGCACCAGCCAGGCCCGTGCCGACCACAATCACGTCGTATTTCCGCTTGTTGGCGGGGTTCACGAGCTTGACGTTAAACTTGTGCTTGTCCCATTTTTCGGCGAGGGAGCCTTCGGGAATTTTGGAATCCAACAGCATAGAGCGACGGAGTGATTGAATGACTGAGTGATGGAGCAATAAGGTAACAGCGAAACGCCGCAGGTGTTAGCGCGTTAGGCGAGTTTTATCGCTCCTAATCAATTAAAAAGCCGCAGCCACGGTGTGCAGAAAAGCGGGGGCGTTGGCGGCCATTTCTCCCTGCGCATCGGTGAACAGGAAAAAGTAGAGGGGCATGGAGGCAAAGCCCGCCGATACAACCACGGCAAAGCCATAGCCCACGTATTTAATAAGCGGGGTGTACTTGCGGTGGTTCAGGCCCAGGGTCTGGAAACCTGAGCGGAAACCGTGCCACAAGTGGTAGCCGAGGCTGATTTGAGCAGCCACGTACAGCAGCACGTACCACCAGATGTGGAACGACGACACCACGGCCAGGTACAGGTTATCATAGTCGCTGGTCAGCGGGTCGGCACCGCCCATGCGGGGCAGGTCGCCGGCAAAGCGGGCGCGCCAGAAGAAGTTGTAGAGGTGAACAATGAGGAAAATCAGGATGATGCTACCCAAAATACCCATGTTGCGCGAGGTCCACTCGCTGTTTTGCTCCGAGTGGTTGCTCACGTAGCCCTGCGTGCCCCGGGCGGCTTTGTTGCGGCGGGTGAGCGCGAAGGCTTCAAAAATATGGAAGCCGAAACCCAGCACCAGGCCCCACTCGATGGTGCGGATGATGGGGTTGGTGCCCATAAAGTGGGAGTAGGTGTTGAAGGCCGCGCCCTGGTCGTGCTTGAATAACTGCAAGTTGCCAACCAGGTGAACTACCAGGAACGTGCACAGAAACAGGCCTGTAGCGGACATAATTATCTTCCGGCCGATGCTGCTGGTTAAAGCTTTTGTTATCCAACTCATAAAGTAGCCAAACTAGGGAAGTGAAGAGGTGTGTTTAGGTTGCCCAAAGGTAGCCCCCACCCGCTAACCGGGCAACGGGCGAGCCTGATTCTTGCAAGGACAGGCAGGCCGAAAAACATTGCGGGGACGTGGTGAATCTATCCGCGCCCGGAATCGTTAACACGCACGGGCGTGCTGATGTTAGCTATCGGCAAATAGCAACAGCTGATGATGTCGAATTCAGCGGCCGGCTCCCTTGCTAGGTGCCCGTGCGTGCATCGCAGTTTTCCTTTCTCGTAAACAAGTTGGTATGGTACAGTTTACTATTCCGAAGGCTGGCACGCTGGCGCGGACGGCGCTGCTGTTGATGGTGGTGCTGGCAGGGCTGGGCCTGCGGCCCGAGGTGGCCCAGGCCACCCACATCCGGGCGGGCGACATTCAGGCCAAGGTGGACACCACGGCCAGCCCAAACCCGAGACGCATTTTTTTTAAGATGATTCTGTACCTCGACATTAGCCGGGGGGCAAATTCGGTAGACCAGCCCAACGCGGTTATCTTTTTTGGCGATGGCACGTCGAGCTGCAACCCGGGCATTGCCCGGCAGGGGGGGCGGCTGCCCATTCCCGGCAACACCGATACGGCACTCAGTATCTATTACTTCGAGCATACCTATCCGGCCACGGGCAGCTACACGGTCAGCTTTGTGGGCGAAAACCGCAACGGGGGCGTCATCAATATGAGCAACCCACTCGACCAGTCTTTCTATATCAGCACCAAAATCACCATCGACCCGGCGCTGGGGCTGAATCATTCGCCGGTGCTCACGGCCCCGGCCATTGACAAGGGAGGCATGGGGCAGGTGTTTTTGCACAACCCGGCGGCGTACGATGCCGACCAGGATTCGCTGTCCTTTCACCTGCGCACCAGCCAGAAGGAGCCCCGGCTGGCCTCTACCATTATCGGCCCGCCCTGCCCCGGTACCACCGGCGACAACTCGCCCAGACCGGTAACGGTGCCCGATTTTAAATACCCCAACGACCCCGCCATTGCGGCCAACCCCCTGACCGTGCCCTACGGCGGTGTGCCGGCCGACCCCACCGGCGGCAACCCCGCCATATTAGTGCAGGACGTGCACACCGGCCAGATTACCTGGAACGCCCCCGTGGCGGCCGGCCTCTACAACGTGGCGATGGTGGTGGAGGAATGGCGGCGCACCCCGCTGGGGCGTCGGCTCATCGGCGAGGTGATTCGGGATATGCAGATTGCCATTGTTGCCACTAACAACCTGCGGCCGACCCTGACCGTTCCGCCCGACATTTGCGTGGTGGCCGGGCAAACCGTGACCGGCAGCGTAACCGCTGTGGACGGCGTGGCTTCGGGCAGCCCCCAAACGCCGATTACCCTGTTTGCCTACGGGGGGATTTTCCCGCCCGCCACTTTCCGGCAAACCACGACCGGCCCGCCCCAGGCCGCTGGCACCTTCCAGTGGCAGACGAATTGCAGCAACGTGGCCGGACTGCCCTATCAGGTGGTGTTCAAAGCCCAGGACAGCCCCACGGCTCCTGCGCCGATATTGATAGACGAGAAAACCTGGCGCATTACGGTAGTAGGCCCGCCGCCCCAAAGCCTGCGCGCTACGCCCACGGCGGCGGCCGGCGGCTACAATGGCATGGTGCTGAGCTGGGATGCCTACACCTGCGCCAACGCGGCCCGCATCTACATCTACCGCAAGGTGAACCCCTCCACGTTCACGCCCGGGCCATGCGATACCGGCATTCCGGCCTCGGCGGGCTACGTGCGCATTGGCACGGTAGCGCCCGGTGCCATCACCTTCACCGACCTGAACGTGGACCCCGCCACCGGCACCACGCTGGGCCTGAGCCGGGGCCAGAACTACTGCTACCGCATTTATGCCGACTTCCCGCTGCCGGCCGGTGGCGAGAGCATCGCCTCGAACGAGGCCTGCGCCCAGGTATCGGGCCGGGGCGCGCTGCTGACCAACGTGGACGTGGCCACCACCAGCGCCACCATCGGCCAGATGGCTGTGCGCTGGACCCAGCCCCGCCCCACCGGCGGGGGCACGTTCACGGGCACGCCGTCGTATGTGCTGTCGCGGGCCGAAGGGCTGAACCCGCTGGCCACGGCGTTTGGGCCGGTGGCGCACGGGCCGTTCACGGCGCTGACTGACACGAGCTATGTGGACCTGGGCCTCGATACCCAGAACAAGCAGTACACCTACAAGCTGGAGTTTGTGCGCACCTTCGCCCAGGGCCAGGGTACTACGCTCACCGAGGCCTCGCCCACGGCCAGCAGCGTTCGCCTCACGGCGCTGCCCAACAACCCGCCCACGGCCATTACGTTGAGCTGGACGTATCAGGTGCCGTGGAATAATTCGGGCAAGCCGGCAATTATTTATCGCCGTACCGGGACTGCCGGGGCGCTGGTCCAGATTGGCACTGCGCCCACGGGCGCCACTGGCGGCACCTTTACCGACCTTGACCCCACGCTGGTGAAGGGCCAGAACTATTGCTACTACGTGCAGACCGAAGGCGGCTATGCCGGCTTCGGCTTCCTGAGTTCGTTGCTGAACCGCAGCCAGGTGCAGTGCCTCTCTCTCAGTTCGCTCCCATGCAAGCCGGTGCTCACGCTACTGCCCACCAACTGCGACAGCCTGGCCAACCTGCCCGAGTTCCCGGGCCTGCACGAGCGCTACACCAACCGCCTGCGCTGGACGGTGGGCACCACGCCCCCCGGCTGCGATGCCAACATCATCAGCTACCGGGTATACTACCGGCCCACGCCCACGGGGCGCTTCGCCCTGCTGGGCACCACCTCGGCCACCAGCTTCGTGCATTCGGACCTGGCGTTTTCGGGCGGGTGCTACGCCTTGCAGGCCGTGGTAGCCAGTGGCGCGGTGAGCGACACCAGCAACGTGGCCTGCCAGGATAATTGCCTGTTTTTCAAGCTGCCCAATATCTTTACGCCCAACGGCGACGGCCAGAACTCGGTGTTCCGGCCCAAGAATAACAGCCCGGTGCGGCGCATTCACTTCCAGGCCTTCAACCGCTGGGGCACCAAGGTCTTCGAGAACACCACCACGGCCGACGACCCCATCCTCATCAACTGGGACGGTGGCGGGCCCACGGGCGAATCGGGCAACGGCACCAGCAGCAAAGTGAGCGATGGCGTGTATTTCTACCTGGCCGAGGTGGAGTTTGCCGACTTTGCCAATACCAGGCGTACGTATAAGGGCTGGGTTGAAATCATCCGCTAAGGCTGGCGGTTGGCTGGACTAATATACTGAAGCTGTTTGGAAAGTCAGCCCAAAGTCGTTGTTCCGGTCCGATTTTCTAAACAGCTTCATTGGTAGCCCCGCAAAAACTGCCCTGCTCGGAGCGGTTTTTGCGGGGCTATCTGGCGTAAGCAACCCGCTGGGCGCGGCCGGCGGCCGATGCGCTTTCGGCCAAACTAAGGACTAACTTTTCCTTCTCCCGTTACTTCTCGTATAGCTTCGCGCTGCAGGGCTCGCCCTTGAGACCCAAATCAGCGTAAGGCTAACGATTTTTCTTTCTTTCAATATTATATGATACAATCTTTTCTACTCCGGGGTGGGGCCGGGGCGCGGCTGACGCTGCTGCTGCTGCTCATGATGACGGGGCTGAGCCTGCGCCCGCATGCTGCTCAGGCATCGCACCTGCGCGCCGGCGATATTCAGGCTAAGGTGGACACCACGTCGCCCGCCAACCCGCGCCGTATCTTTTTTAAGATGGTGCTTTACACCGACAACAGCTCGCCGGTGGACCAGCCGGCGGCCACCATCTTCTTTGGCGATGGCACCTCCAGCTGCATCGACGGCATTCCGCGCGCCGTGAAGCGGGCCATTCCGGGCAATACCGATACGAGCGTTAATATTTATTACTTCGAGCATATTTACCCGGCCACGGGCGGCTACAACGTCGAGTTTATCGGCGAAAACCGCAACGACGGGGTGGTGAACATGAGCGACTCGAAAAGCCAGTCGTTCTACATCCGAACCTACGTTTACATCGACCCGGCGCTGGGGCTGAACCACTCGCCCGTATTCACGGCCCCGGCCATCGACAAAGCGGCCACGGGCCAGGTGTTTTTGCACAACCCCGGAGCCTATGATGCCGACCAGGATTCGCTGGCTTTCCACCTCATGGCCAGCCAGCAGGTACCGGCCGGCATTCGTGGCACAGTGGGCGGCTTTCCGTGCAGCGGCCAGGGGGCCGGCACGGGCAACAATACGCCCGTGCCAAGGCCGGTGCCGAATTTCCGCTTTCCCAGCGACCAGGCTATTACTGCCGGCAACCCCCGCGCCGTGCAGGTAGCCTACGGCGGCGTGCCGGCAGGAGTTGTTGATGCCGACGCCATTTTTGTGCAGGACGTAAATACCGGCCAGATTACCTGGAATGCGCCTGTGGCGGTGGGCTTCTACAACATCGCGTTTGAAGTGGAGGAGTGGCGGCGTGTGCCGCTGGGGCGTCGGCTCATTGGCCGCGTGATTCGCGACATGCAGATAATCGTGACGGCCTCGACCAACCTGCGCCCCACCATTACCATTCCGCAGGACATTTGCGTGGTGGCCGGGCAGCGGGTGACGGGCACGGTAACGGCCGTGGACGGAGCTACACCCAGCAGTCCGCAGTCGCCCATCACGCTATTTGCCTACGGCGGAATTTTTCCGCCCGCCACCTTCCGCCAAACCGCATCCGGCCCGCCGCAAGCCACCGGTACCTTCAGCTGGCAAACCACTTGCAGCAACGTGGCCAAGGTGCCGTATCTGGTGGTGTTTAAGGCCCAGGATAACCCCGTTTTGCCCTCCAACACCAACCCCGCGCTGATTGACGAGAAAACCTGGCGCATTACGGTGGTGGGCCCGCCGCCCCAAAACCTGCGCGCCACGCCCACTGCGGCTCCCGGCGGCCTCAACAGCATGGTGCTGAACTGGGACACCTACACCTGCGCCAACGCAGCTCACTTTTACATCTACCGCAAAGTGAACCCCTCCACGTTCACGCCCGGACCGTGCGATACCGGCATCCCGGCTTCGTCGGGCTACGTGCGTATTGCTACAGTGGGGCCTAATATGACCACGTTTACGGACCTGAACACGGACGCTACCAACACCAACCGCGGCCTGGATCGGGGCCAGAACTACTGCTACCGCATTTATGCCGACTTCCCGCTGCCGGCTGGTGGCGAGAGCATCGCCTCGAACGAGGCCTGTGCTCAGATATCGGGCCGGGGCGCGCTGCTGACCAACGTGGACGTGGCCACCACTAGCGCCACCACCGGTCAGATGGCCGTGCGCTGGACCCAGCCCCGCCCCACCGGCGGGGGTAGCTTCTCCAGCGCGGTGCGCTACAACCTGTCGCGGGCCGAGGGGCTGACCCCCGCCGCCGCCGACTTCGTGCCGGTGGCGCACGGGCCGTTCACGGCGCTGACTGACACGAGCTATGTGGACCTGGGCCTCGATACCCAGAACAAGCAGTATACCTACAAGCTGGAGTTTGTGCAGGCCCTGGCCACGCCCATCAGCGAGATTTCGCCCACGGCCAGCAGCGTGCGCGTGAGTGCCTTGCCGGCCAACGTGGCCGCCTCGGCCATCACGGTAAGCTGGACGTATAATGTGCCCTGGGACAACGCCACGCAGCCCACTGCTATTTACCGACGCACTGGCAATGCCGGGCCTTACGTACGCATCGGCACTGCCGCCTCTACCGCCGCCGGCGGCACTTACGCCGACCGCGACCCCGCGCTGGTGAAGGGCCAGAACTATTGCTACTACGTAGAAACCAACGGCCGCTATCCCGGCTTTGCCTTTCTGAGCTCGCTGCTGAACCGCAGCCAGGAGCGCTGCCTCACGCTTATTTCGCCGCCCTGTACGCCGGTGCTCACGCTGCTGCCCACCAATTGCGACAGCTTGGCCAGCCTGTCTGAATTTCCGCGTCTGAACGAGAAATACACCAACCGACTGCGCTGGACGGTGGGCAACACGCCGGCAGGATGCGATGCGGCCCCGGTGAGCTACAAGGTGTATTACCGGCCCACGCCCACGGGCCGCTTCACGCTGCTGGGCACTACCACCGCCACCAGCTACGTGCACGGCAACCTGGCCTTTTCGGGCGGCTGCTACGCCTTGCAGGCCATTGCCGGCAGCGGCGCGGTGAGCGACACCAGCAACGTGGCTTGCCAGGACAACTGCGTGTTCTTCAAGCTACCCAACATCTTCACGCCCAACGGCGATGGGGCCAACGACCAGTTCCGGCCCAAGAACAGCAGTCCGGTTCGGCGCGTCCACTTCCAGGCCTTCAACCGCTGGGGCACCAAGGTATTTGAGAATACCACGACATCCGACGACCCCATCCTCATCAACTGGGACGGCGGCGGGCCCACGGGCGAAGCCAACACCAAGCTGAAGAATGTGGACGGTGTGTATTTCTACCTCGCCGAAGTAGAGTTTGCCGACTTCGCCGGTACCAAGCGCACGTATAAGGGTTGGGTCGAAATCGTCCGGTAATCATGCTTTTAGATTAATTGACTGCTAATATTGAAGCGGAGCGGGCCTGATGGTTCGCTCCGTTTTTTTTGGGCAATGCGGCTTTTTGTGCAGCTTGCGCCCGCTTTGCCGCTGCTGAGGTAGCCGGCAGCCCCCATTTATCAATTCCCACTACCTGAAAACCGCGAATCCGCGACTTCCAATGAATTCGACCCAATCCGTACTATTTCCCGGCCAGGGCAGCCAGTTTCCGGGCATGGCCCGCGAGCTGTTCGACCAGCACCTCGACGCCCGCGCCCTGCTTACCCACGCCAACGACATCCTGGGCTTTAGCCTCACCGACATCATGTTCGGCGGCTCCGAGGACGACCTGCGCCGCACCGACGTTACGCAGCCTGCCATTTTTGTGCATTCGGTGGCGCAGTTCGTGGCCCGGCCCGATTTCCAGCCGGCCAGCACGGCCGGGCATTCGCTGGGCGAATTTTCGGCCCTGGTAGCCGCCGGGGTATTGAAATTTGAAGATGCCCTGCCACTCGTGGCCCGCCGCGCCCAGGCCATGCAGGCCGCCTGCGAGGAACAGCCCGGCACCATGGCCGCCATCCTCGGCCTCGACGATGCCACGGTGGAGCGTATCTGCCAGGAAATTACCGGCGCCGGCAACGTGGTAGTAGCCGCCAACTACAACTGCCCCGGCCAGCTCGTCATCTCCGGTTCGGCCGAAGGCGTGGCCCAGGCCTGCGAAGCCATGAAAGCCGCCGGCGCCAAGCGCGCCCTGCCGCTGCCCGTGGGCGGGGCCTTCCACTCGCCCCTGATGCAGAGTGCCGCCGCCGCCTTGGCCGAGGCCATCGAAAAAACCACCTTCAGCCCCGCCCGCTGCCCCGTGTACCAGAACGTGGATGCGCTGCCCCATACCGACCCGGCCGAAATCAAAGCCAACCTGCTGGCCCAGCTCACCGCCCCCGTGCGCTGGACGCAGTTGGTGCAAAACATGGCCGCCGATGGCGCGACCGACTTCGTGGAGTGCGGCCCCGGCAAGGTGCTGCAAGGCCTGGTGAAGAAAATAGTGCCCACGGCCACGGTGGGTAGCTTCGCGGTATAAACCGAGGGCGTCAGGGTAAATTTTATCGTCATGCTGAGCGGAGTCGAAGCATCTCTACTGCGCAGGTAATTTGATTTACTCCTGCGGTAGAGATGCTTCGACTCCGCTCAGCATGACGTCTTGTACGCCATCATAATCGAATCTATGGCGTTTGCCAAGTTTCCCTCTGATTCTGCCGCCGCCCGGCGCTTCCGGTGGCTCTTCGCGGGGCTGCTGGCGGCAGCCGGGGTGTTGCAGCTGGCCCTGTTTGCCTACGCCGCCGCGCCCGGCCTGGCCGGCACCGGCGACTCGCGCCACTACCTCCATGCCGCCCGCACGCTGCGCGAAACCGGCCGCCTGCTCAACCTCGATGGCACGCCGTACCGCTACTGGCCCCCGCTATTCCCGCTGCTGCTGCGCACCGTTGGCTCGCTGGCAGGGGCGCGGGTGCTGCACGGCGCGTGCTTGCTAGGCAGCCTGCTGCTGTGGAGCTGGCTGGGCCGCCAGCTGCTGCCCGCCCGCCGGGCGCTGGTACTACCGCTGTTGCTGGCGCTGAGCACATCGTGGCTGCTGGTGAGCAAATTTGTGTGGGCCGAAAGCGTTTTCCTGCTGCTGTTTGCGGCCTACGCGGCAGCGCTGTGGCGGTGGCTGCGCACGGGGCAGTGGCAGTGGTGGGGCGTACTCACGGTTGCCGGGGCTTTGCTGCCTTTGCAGCGCACCTTGGGACTTTTTCTGTTGGCTGGGGTAGGAGCGGGGCTGCTGGTGAGCGGCTGGCGCAGGCTTTCGGCGCGTGGTTGGGGCATGTTTTTCTTCCACTTGCTGATGAGCGGCACCGGCGGCGTGCTGTGGCAGTGGTACGCGCTGCTGGTGGCCGGCCCCAGCCGCTACCACCCCAGCCGCGGCTGGAGCCAGCTGCTCAGCTCAGTGGCAGATTACGGCTTCGTGCTGGGCCGCTGGCTGCTACCGCTACCGGTTTCGGGCCGAACGATGCTGCCTGATTTGATATGGGCCATCAGCCTGCTTGTATTAGGTTGGCTGATATGGCCACGCCATAAGACGACTACGACCAAAACGGCTGCTGTTCCGGCTGCTGCTCCGGCTGCCGCGTTGCTACGTAGCCCAAATCTGCTTTTTAGGCCACAATTGGATATTGATTTTAGCCGTCAGCTAATGCCGAAAATACTTTGGAGTGCCGGTGCCGCTTTGATTTTATTGGTGGCGGGCCTGACAGTATTCTCCCAAAGTGCCGCTGGTATTCACGATGCCGAGCGGTACGCCAGCGTGCTATTTGCGCCGTTTGCGCTGCTGGTGTTGGCGGCGTGGCCGGTCCGGGCGCCGCGCTGGCTGGGGGCGGGGCTGCTGGCCGTCTGGCTATTGGGTGCGGCGGTTCGGGTAGGCCACGTAGCGCAGGAATTGCGCCGGGTGCCGCCGCTGCCGGCCGGCTCATTCGCCGGGCCAGGGCCGCACGGGCAAGGGGTCGGGGCAGCGGGCGAGTAGCGTGGCCACCGTTTCATCCGATTGCGGATGAGCTAGCGAGCCGGCAATTTCGGCCAGTGGCACCAGCGCAAAGCGGCGCTCGGCCAGGTGCGGATGCGGCACGCTCAGCGTGGGCGTGGCAATGGTTTCGTGCCCAAAAAACAGGATATCGACATCCAGTGTGCGGCTGCCCCAGTGCTCCAGCCGCTCGCGGCCGGCGGCCTGCTCGGCGGCCTGGCAGGTCGCCAGCAGCGCTGCCGGCGATAAAGCCGTGAGTACGGCCAGCGACTGGTTGAGAAATGCTGGTTGGTCTTCGCGGCCCCAGGCGGCCGTTTCATACAGCCCGGATTCGGCCACGATGGCCCCGGCCGTGGCCGCCAGCCGGGCGCGGGCCTGCGCCAGCAGCGCGGCGCGGTTGCCGAGGTTGCTGCCCAGCAGCAGGTAGGCCAGCACGGGTTCGCTCATGTTTGCTGCTTAAAAAAGGCTGTTGTGGCCTCCGCAACGTGCCGGGCGGGCGCGGGCAATTCCGCTTCGGGCCAGGGGTGGGCACCGCCAAACATGTGCGTGGCCCCGGTCACCAGCAGCAGCTCCGCATCGGGCTTAAGCTGCTTGAGCTTGTGGGCCGCCGCCACGCCCACCGTCTCGTCCTCATCGCCGTGGATGATGAGCAGCGGCTGCTTCAGCTTGCGGCGCACGTTGTGCGGAATATCGAGGCGCGGGCGGTTGGCGTGGTAGTTCTCCACAATCTGGTAGTGCATGGGCAGTTCCACGCCGGTGCGGGTGTTGGGCACGTGCAGCACCCCCACGCGCTGCCACTCATCAAACACCGCCTGGGGCCACTGCGGATGAATTTCGGCGATGGCGGCCCACGTAGCCACGGCCCGGATGCGCGGGTCTTCGGCGGCTTTCAGCAGCGCCAGGCCGCCGCCCCGGCTGTGGCCGGCCAGGAAAAAACGCTGCAAATTAATCTCAGCGGCGGGCACGGGCGTGGCGCCGGGCGTAAAAAGTGCGTCGATAACCTGGCCAATGTCATCGAGCTCAACACAGAAATTATTACGCCCAAAAGCCTCCAAATCTTCCAAATCGCCGGTGCCGCCCACCACCAGGCCGTTGTGCGACAAGTTCAGCTTCACGCACACAAAGCCCTGCGTGGCGAAATAATCGGCCAGCAGTGGGAAGTGCCCCCAGTCCTTAAACCCCTTGAAACCGTGCACGAACAGCAGCACCGGTTTGGCGTGGCCGGTAGCCTGGTACGTGGCGTCGGCCTCGAAGGGCCGGCCGTGGGCGGGGCCCGTGAGCAGGAAGGAGGCGTGGGTGAGCATAGGGCGAAGGTAGGAGCGAAGCGCAGCCAATTGGCCGCCGACGCGGTTATAATTCGTAGCCGGCCCAAAAGGTTGGCGCTTCCCGGGTGGTCCCTCCGCCGTTCTGCCGTATCATTGTCGCCGCAATGCCCCAACACTCCCCCTTGTCCCTCGACCAGATTCAGGCCCCCATCGCGGCCGAAATGGAAGAGTTTGAGCACAAATTCCGCCAGTCGATGCGCACCAAAGTGCTGCTCCTCGACAAGATAATGGGCTACATCGTGAAGCGCAAGGGCAAGCAAATCCGGCCCATGTTCGTGTTCCTCACGGCCCGCGCCACCCGCCCCGAGCCCGCCACCAGCGACCCGCTGCCCGACGCCAGCTTTCGGGGCGCTGCCCTTATCGAGCTGCTGCACACCGCTACCCTCGTACACGACGACGTGGTGGACGAGAGCAATTACCGGCGCGGCTTTTTCTCCATCAACGCGCTTTGGAAAAATAAAATCGCGGTTTTAGTCGGCGATTATCTCCTCTCGCGTGGCCTCTTACTAGCCCTCGAAAACGACGATTTCGACCTGCTGAAAATCGTGAGTAATGCCGTGCGCGAATTGAGCGAAGGCGAGTTATTGCAAATCGAAAAAGCTCGCAAATTAGACATCACCGAAGAGGTGTATTTTGACATTATCCGGCAAAAAACCGCTTCGCTGATTGCCTCCTGCACGGCCGTGGGCGCGGCCTCCGTGGGGGCCGATAAAGAGGTGATTGAGCGTGCCCGTTTATTCGGTGAGAAAGTGGGGATTGCCTTCCAGATTAAAGACGATTTATTCGATTACGGCACTGCCGAAATTGGAAAGCCCGTGGGCATCGACATCAAAGAAAAAAAGATGACCCTGCCGCTCATTTATGCTCTGCAACAGGCTTCCTGGCTCGAAAAGCGCAAGGTTATTTTCAACGTAAAAAATAACGACGGCCACCGCGACCGGGTGCAGCAGGTAATTGAATTTGTGAAAAAATCGGGCGGCCTGGACTATGCCATACAAACCATGAAACGCTACCGCGACGAGGCCCTCGCCATCCTCCATACCTTCCCCGAATCGCCCAGCCGCACGTCGTTGGAAGCGTTGATTAACTACACGATTGAGCGGGAAAAATAAATCACTGATTAGCACTGATTTTAGCGGATTTCACGGATTTTGCAGTCGACTGCTAATTTTAATGGGTGGTATTATTGCAATGGAGTGGTTTAGAAAGTCATAAAGGGTACTCAAACGGTTATGCAGAGCGCAGCGAAGCATTTTGCTTGCATCGTTGAACGGGCCTGACGATGCGAGCAAGATGCTTCGCTGCGCTCTGTATGACCGTCCGGGGGCTTTCTAAACAACCCCAATAAAAAAGCCTCTCATGCGAGAGGCTTTTTTATGTTTTTATTCTGGGAATCGGGAAAACGAAAGTCGGCTACAAAATCCGTGAAATCCGCTAAAATCCGTGCTAATTAGCGGCTCAGAATTAGTGGCTCAGTTGGTAGCTCACTTTTTCGGGTGCCACTTCGCTCACTTTAAAGCGGACCCCGGCGGTGGTGCTGTCTACTTCCAGCTGGTGCGTCATTTCGCAGGTGGGGCACTTCACCTCTTCAATTTCGTGGTTGGCGGCGTGCTTGATGGAGTCGGCACTTTCGTTGATTTCCGGCACACCGATGAGGGCGGTGAATACCTCGGTCTGGCACTTGTTGCACTCAAATTTGAG
The DNA here is from genome assembly GCF_018967845.1 of Hymenobacter siberiensis. Lineage (GTDB taxonomy): Bacteria > Bacteroidota > Bacteroidia > Cytophagales > Hymenobacteraceae > Hymenobacter > Hymenobacter siberiensis. Next base: position 3,907,869 of record NZ_JAHLZZ010000001.1, on the reverse strand, counting down.
GCCCACCGTGCGGCCCTGCAGGTCGGAAAGGGAGGCGGGAGCATTGGCTTGTTGCTGAATCCACATAACGGAGAAGGGTTTTTGGGATGGCAAGAAAGATAAGTGGCGCTCGGGAGCTGGAGCCGTACTAGGTGCCTTTGGCTGTACGCGGGTAGGGGCAAAAAAGATGAGCCGGCGTGTGGTCAGCTGTATTTTTGGGGGCCGCATCCAAGTGCGGCCCGTACCATGAGCGAGCTGTTGGTTGCTGATAAAGCTTCGGAAACGCCATTTCGGCTGCCCCGGCTGCCGCGCTGGCGCTCGCTGCTGCGCTCATTCGCCCTGGCCAAGGACCCGCTGCCGGTGCTGAACCAGGTGCTGGCCCGCCACGGCGATACGGTGGAGCTGTTCATTGGTGGGGTCGAAAAAAGCATTCTCACCCGCGACCCCGGCCTTATTCAGCACGTGTTGCAGAAGAACAACCGGAACTACGCCAAGTCGAAGTTCACGCGGGGCTTTTCGCGCTACATCGGCCACGGCCTGCTCACCAACGACGGCCCCGACTGGCTGCGGCAGCGCCGGCTCATTCAGCCCGGTTTTCACCGGCAGCGGGTGGCGGGCCTCACCGGCCTCATGCAGGAAATAACGACCGAAACGCTGGCCCCGCTGGTGGCGCAGGCCATGGCTGCGGGCGGCGTGGCCACCGTGGCCGTACACGAATTGATGACGCGCCTGACCTTCCGCATCATCGCCCGCTCGGTGTTCAGTACCAATTTCCCGGAGGCCGAACTGGACCGGCTGGCGGGGCTGATTACCGAGATTCAGGCGTTTTTCGTGCGCTCCATCCGGCAGCCATACCTCAAGCCGTGGTTTCGGTTGCGGGGGCGGTTTGCGTATCACGATGCGCTGGCCGCCGAGCTGCGCACGCTGCTGGATGGCCTCATCGCCCAGCGCCAGCAGGCCAACGCCCACCCCAACGCCCCCACGCCGCCCGACGACCTGCTGCAAATGCTGCTCGACGTGCGCTACGAGGACACCGGCGAACCCATGCCCGCCGACCGGCTCATAGACGAGTCGCTCATCCTGCTCGTGGCCGGCCACGAAACCAGCGCCAACGCCCTCACCTGGCTGACCTACCTGCTGGCCCACCATCCGGCCGAGGCCGTGGTTATTCAACAGGAAATGGCCGCCGTGCTGGCCGGCCGCACCCCCACGTTTGAGGACCTACCGCGCCTCGGTACGGCCCTCTATGCCGTGCAGGAAGCCATGCGCCGCTACCCGCCCGCCTGGATGGTGGACCGCGTGGCCCTGGCTGATGACGAATACCAGGGCCTGCGTATTCCCAAAGGCACGCTGTTTTCGCTTTATTTCCACGGCCTGCACCACAACCCGAAATATTGGCCCGCGCCCGAGGAATTCCGGCCCGGCCGCTTCGCGCCCAGCCAGGCGCAGCCGGTGCAGGCCAATGCTTACGTGCCCTTTGGTGGTGGGCCGCGCCTGTGCATCGGCATGCAGTTCGCCCTCACCGAAATGCAGCTCGTGACGTTGGAGCTGCTGCGGCAGTTCGATATCGAGTGGGTGGCCGGGCAGCCGCCCGTGGCCATGCAGCCGCTCGTCACGCTCCGGCCGAAAAATGATTTTCAGGTGCGGCTGCGGGTGCGGGGGTAGGCTTTCAGACCGTCATCGTCATGCAGAGCGCAGCGAAGCATCTTGCCCGCCACCAGAATTCAATCAATTAAATTGCGTTGTGCGGGCAAGATGCTTCGCTGCGCTCTGCATGACGGTCCTGATTGTGGCGGTCTGAATAACCAAACGGCCAATAACTACGCGGCCAGATGGTACGTCAGCACTGGTGGGAAGGCGTGGGTAGCCACGGTTTCGGCAATGCTGGTGCTTAGGAAGCGGCTCAGGCCCGAGCGGGCGTGCGTGGGAATGACCACCATATCGGCTCCTACCTGCTGGGCGTATTCTTCGATGCCGAGGCTGGTGCGCTCCGCGTCTACCTCGGTCGTCTGGCAGTTGAGCAGGTGGCGCTGCCGGGCGAAAGCCTGCATTTGCTGCTGGGCGACGTGGCCGCTGCCGCCGGCCGCTACGTGCAGCAGGTGCAGCGTGGCATTGGGAAAATCGGCTTGTACCTGGCGCAGGCCTTCGAGGGCGCTGGCAGCATCGGCCGCGAAATCGGACGGAAATACGATGTTCTGCACGTCGAAATCGGTGTGCGGGTGCTTCACGGTGAGCACCGGGCAGGGGGGCAGTCGAATGATGCGCTCGGTGGTGGAGCTCACGAAAAAGTGCTCGACCGCGCCGTGGCCGCGCGCGCCCAGCACCACCAGGTCGGGGTGGTCGCGCCGGATGGCATGCAGAATTCCATCGCCGACGCGGGCAATTTCTACTTTGTCCTGCACCGGTACTTCGGGGGCCAGCTGGGCGGCCTCATCGCGCAGGAAGTGCATTCGCCGCTTGGTGGTTTCCAGTAGCTTGATGGTGAAAATCCGGTCGACGCTGTGGGCACCCGTCGGGATGCCCATCGTGCTGAAGCCGCCTGCTACGCCCTCGGCTTCTTCCAGCACATACAGCAGCGTGACGCGGCCATCCGTGCGTTTGGCCAACTGCAAGGCCACTTCAAAAGCGTTGTGGGCTTCGGGCGAAAAATCGGTGCAAACCAATATGTTCTTCATGGCCGAAGTGGAATTAGGGTGGGCAGTAATCCGTCATTTTTGCCGTGTAATGGCGGGGCGCAGCCATTGAGTTGTTCTATAAGTTGCCACATAAATTTCAGGATTAATATTTATAATTAGCTATTTGTATTATAATATTGATTTAAAGGTGTTTAAGTGAAATGATTGTCGGATTTTTGGAGGATAGCACTTATTAGAAGCCTGGGCATTCAACAAAAAAGGCTGCCCCTGGGGCAACCTTTTTTGTTGGGATGTATCCGTTGTAATAGCGTGTGAAACCTGGGCGCTCGCTATGCCAGATGGTAAGTGAGCACCGGTGGGAAGGCATTGGTCGCCACCGCTTCAGCGATGCTACTTTGGAAGAGACGGCTGAGGCCAGAGCGGGCGCGGGTCGGAATCACCACCAGGTCGGCGCTGACCTGCCGGGCAAATTGCTCGATGCCGGCGCTGGTGCTGTCGGCGGAGATGGAGGCGGTCTGGAAGCTAGTCAGCTGGGCGCGTTCGGCAAAGGCCAGCTCGTGCTGCCGGGTCGTGGTGGTTTCGGCGCCGTTCGTGACGTGTAGCAGGTGCACAACGGCGTTGGGGAAAGCGGCCTGCACCTGCTGCAAACCAGCAATGGCCCCGGTCGATTCCTCCGTGAAATCAGACGGGAATACGATGTTGCGCACCTCAAACGTGCTTTGCTGATGCTTCACGGTCAGAACCGGCACCTTGGCCAGCCGGATGAGCCGCTCGGTGTTCGAACCCACAAAAAAGTTCTCCATCGCCCCGTGGCCCTGCGCGCCCATCACCACCAGGTCGGAGCCGTGGCGCTCCACGGCTTTCAGAATGCCGTCGCCGATGCGGTCAGCTTCCACGGCATCGGTTACCGGCACGCCGGGGGCCAGGGTTTCGGCTTCGTTGCGCAGGGCGTGCAGCCGGCCCTTGGTCACCTCCATCAGTTTGATGAAGAAAATCTTGTCGATGCCGCCGTCGCTGTTGGGTAGCTCGCTGCCGTTCACGGGGCCGCCGTAGGTGCTGAAATTGCCCGTGTTTGTCTCGGGGGCTTCCAGTACGTGCAGCAGGGTTACGGTGCCGCCGGTTTGACGGGCCAGCTGCAGGGCTACCTCAAACGCATGGTGCGACTCGGCCGAAAAGTCGGTGGGAACAAGAATGTTTTTCATAGGGAAAAGATTGGGTGCTGAAAGATGCAGCGCGGGTAAGGAAGCCACTATAATGTTTACGTAGATTACTAACTTAGGTCGTAAGCTTCTGCGTAATAGGGCTTATTCCAGCGCCCAATCCTCACTTCCGCTTCATCTTTTTGCCCCGCACTACTCCTTTAGCAGCTTGTCAATCTCCTTATTAAAACCATCGATTTCTTCCTGATAATATCGGCCCGTGCCCGGCCCTGAGAAGCCGGTATGAATCTTCCGCACGTTGCCTTTTTTATCCAGGAAAATGGTGGTCGGAAACGCTACGAATTTTGCCAGCTGCGGCAGCGACCGCGCCACCGAATCCTTATCGGAAACGCCCGCAAAAGCTACGTCGTAGCCAATGTGAAACCGCTCGCGCATGTTGCGCAGCTTGGGTGCCGACTTGGTGTAGTCGCCGCTGCGTTCGTAGCCCAGGCCGATGATTTCCACGCCGCGCGCCTTATTCTTTTCGTACCACGGGGCCAGAAAGTTGGTTTCGTCCATGCAGTTGGGGCACCACGAGCCCAGAATTTGCACCACCACCACCTTGCCCCGGTACTTGGGGTCGGTGGGGGAGATGCTGCCGCCTTCCAGCACGTTCGGGAACTTGAAATTCAGCCGCGATTCGCCTTTTTTGAGGTAGACAAGGGTGTCGGCGTCGGGCAGCTTGGCCTTGGGGTCGGGCACGGCCGTCCAGGTTTCGTGACCCGCTTTGCCGGAGTAGAAGTCGCCGAACAGCGTGTTAGGCGCGTATTCCTTGGTGATATCCACCGGTTCCTTCGGTCCGTTGTGGGCCGTGAACAGAAAGGCGTGGCTGCCGTCGAAGGTGCTCAGCTTTATATCCTGGCCGCTTACCTGGCCGCTGAGGTAGCGATAGTCGCCAGTGTTGGTCAGGAAGGTGCCGGTGAGCAGACTGCCCTGCTGGGTGAAGACCCCCGTGGCCGGGTAGCGCTTGCCGTTATCGTCGAAGGTAGCCCGCCAGGTACCGTTAAAGTCACCCGGCTTTTCCGCCGATTGAGCGGCTGGGAACAGCTCCTGCGCACCCGCCGTGGCCGTCATTGGCACGCGATAGGGCGTTTTGGAATCATACTTCACCCAAGTGCCTTTCAGCTTATCCGCGCCGTCGGCCCGCACGACCAGCGCCGCATCAAAAGCGTGCATCCTTATCGTAGTAGAGTCGCCGGCCGATTTAATGTCCTCGCAGCGCAGCCGTTCCTCGCCGTTCAGGCCTTTGTTAATAAGATAAACCACCGGCTTGCCGTCTTCATCTTTCACCTCAAATAAAAACGGGATTCCCTGGCCCTGCGTGGCCAGTACGCCGCGCCACGGGCCGGGCGTGAGCACCGGGGCTCCGGCCGCGCCGCCGGTAGTGGCCGTTTCGGAAGAAGTGGAATTGGATGAGCAGCCGGCGAGGCTCAGGCCCAGCGTGGCCGTAGCCAGCAGCGAAAGGGAAATTGATTTCATGGTAAGCGCAAAAATGCAGACAGAAGCCCAACAACCAAGCCCCGGGCCGTTAGGTTACGCCTGCCTTTGCGTACCGCTGCGGAAACCTCCGCGCACCTCCGCGAGAAATAACGGCCGCCCCACCCCGAACGCCACCCCAAAAAATCACGTTAAACCTATGAAAACCCGCATCGGCGCATTTTGGCTAGGTACAACTTAGCCGGAGTGCTACATTTGCGCAACCACTCTTTATATAACACGCATCCTATGGCTTTCGACCTGGAAATGATTCGCACGGTGTACGCCGGCATGGGTTCCCGCATCGAGGCGGCCCGCGCCGCCGTGGCACGCCCGCTTACCCTCACTGAGAAAATTCTCTACGCCCACCTTTATGGCGGCGAAGTAAAGCAGGCCTACGAGCGCGGCGTTTCCTACGTCGATTTCGCCCCCGACCGCGTGGCTATGCAGGATGCCACCGCCCAGATGGCGCTGCTCCAGTTTATGCAGGCCGGCAAGCCCACCGCCGCCGTGCCCAGCACGGTGCACTGCGACCACCTCATTCAGGCCAAAGACGGCGCTACTGCCGACCTGGCCGAAGCCAATTCCGAAAACAAGGAAGTGTACGACTTCCTGGCCTCGGTTTCCAACAAATACGGCATCGGCTTCTGGAAGCCCGGCGCGGGTATCATTCACCAGGTAGTGCTAGAAAACTACGCCTTCCCCGGCGGCATGATGATTGGCACCGACTCGCACACCCCCAACGCGGGCGGCCTGGGCATGGTGGCCATCGGCGTGGGCGGCGCTGATGCCGTGGACGTAATGGCCGGCATGGCCTGGGAGCTGAAGTTCCCGAAAGTCATCGGCGTGAAGCTGACCGGCCGGATGAACGGCTGGACTTCGGCCAAAGACGTGATTTTGAAAGTAGCCGGCATCCTGACCGTGAAGGGCGGCACGGGCGCTATCGTGGAGTATTTCGGCGACGGTGCCGAAAGCCTCTCGGCCACTGGCAAAGGCACTATTTGCAACATGGGCGCTGAAATCGGCGCTACCACGTCGGTGTTCTCCTACGACGAGAAAATGGGCGACTACCTGCGCGGCACCGGCCGGGCCGAGATTGCCGAGGCCGCCGCCGCCGTGCGCCAGCACCTGCGCGCCGACGAGGAAGTGTATAACGAACCCGCCAAATACTACGACCAGCTCATCGAAATCGACCTCAACACGCTGGAGCCTTACGTGAACGGCCCGTTCACGCCGGACGCCGCTTGGCCGATTTCGGAGTTTGCCGCCGCTGTAAAGGAGCACGGCTGGCCCGAGAAGCTGGAAGTGGGCCTCATCGGCTCGTGCACCAACTCTTCGTACGAAGACATTACCCGCGCTGCCAGCATTGCCAAGCAGGCCGTAGATAAGGGCTTGACTGTAAACGCCGAGTTCACCATCACGCCCGGCTCGGAGCTGGTACGCTACACGGTGGCCCGCGATGGCCTCCTCGACACCTTCGCCGACATGGGCGGCGTGGTGCTCGCCAACGCCTGCGGCCCGTGCATCGGCCAGTGGGCCCGCCACACCGACGACCCCAAGCGCCGTAACTCCATCATTACGAGCTTCAACCGCAACTTCGCTAAGCGCAACGACGGCAACCCCAACACCCACGCCTTCGTGGCCTCGCCCGAAATCGTGACAGCCTTCGCCATTGCCGGCGATTTGACCTTCAACCCCCTCACCGACACGCTACCCGGCAAAAACGGCCCCGTGAAGTTCGACGAGCCGGTAGGCGTGGAAATGCCCCCGCGTGGCTTCGCCGTGGAGGATGCCGGTTTCCAGGCTCCCGCCGCCGATGGCTTGGGCGTGCAGGTACTGGTGAGCGATACCTCCGACCGCCTGGAGCTGCTGACACCCTTCAAGGCTTGGGAAGGCACCGATTTGATGGGCCTGCGCCTGCTCATCAAAGCCCAGGGCAAGTGCACCACCGACCATATTTCGATGGCCGGCCCGTGGCTGAAATACCGCGGTCACTTGGATAATATCTCCAACAACATGCTCATCGGAGCCACCAACGCCTTCAATGGCGAGGCCAACTCGGTGCGCAACTTCGCCGTGCAGGGCGACGGCTACACCACCGTGCCGCAGTCGGCCCGCGCCTACAAGAGCATGGATATTGGCACCGTGGTAATCGGTGACGAGAACTACGGCGAAGGCTCGTCGCGCGAGCACGCCGCCATGGAGCCCCGCCACCTCGGCGTGCGCGCCGTGATTGTGAAGAGCTTCGCCCGCATCCACGAAACCAACCTGAAGAAGCAGGGTATGCTCGGCCTCACCTTCGCCAACAAGGCCGACTACGACCTGATTGAGGAAGGCGACACCATCGACATCCTTGGCCTGACGGATTTCCAGGAAGGCCAGCCCCTGCAAGCCCGCCTGCACCACGCCGACGGCGACACCGACCTGATTACGTTGAACCACACCTACAACGAAGGTCAGATTGAGTGGTTCAAAGCCGGCTCGGCCCTGAACCTGATTCGCTTGAAAGAAGCCGGCCCGGTGGCGTAACTGCCCTCAGCCAATAGCTTAAGCTGCAACGGCCGCCTCGGGAAACCGGGGCGGCCGTTTTTAATAAATCGCCATCTTATGAAAGAAGAATTACAGCAGTATTTGTACAAGGCATTCGGTAATTATCCGCCTTATGCAACCAATAATATCAATCTGGATTACTCCATTGGGGGGCAGGTGCACATTCGTTTTGAGCTTGGTGGAGAATTGCTTAAGAATGGTACCAGAGAGCGGGTTGCGCAGGCATCACAACGGGCCGTTACGCTATTCAAGGAAGCTTTTCCGGAACCTGAAAATAAAATATGGGTTTTAATTTATGAGTATTCGGGAATCCTGATTAATGAGACTCCGAACTTTTTATGTCAGCAATTTCCGGCGGAGGTATTTGCTGCCTTTTATAATCAAGTAGAAAGAGTTTATGAATGTGTCGGTAATGTATATGAGCTTGGAAAAGAGCATAATGAGGGAAATAATTGCAAAATAATTATTGGCAAAGTCAAGGTCAAGGATATCAAATATCAACATATCCTTGAGGCAATTGCTAATAGTGAAATGGGATTTGAGCCGGCAATAGATAGCCGGGTGTATTTTATTGACCCAAAAACTGACCGTATTTTCCGCATGTATGATGACCGAGGCTGCTTTGTAGAAAGCAATTCAGCGGATAAAATTCGGGAATTATATCAGCGGCGAAATGACTGGATTATTGATTATCACCGTCCGGAAATCGATAAATATTTCCAGCAGTTTCCCTGCTAATAAATACAGCGCCGCTGCTCCCGCTGCTCTTTTGGAGTTGTACTCCGATACTACTCTACCCTACTATTTTTCAGGTACAAAAACGGGGCAGCCCGACCTTTGGGGTTACGACACCACCAAAAAACCGTTCTGCCCCGTGAAGCAACACTTCGCTGCTAAAATTACGACGCTTTTGCAACAGGCCCCGTTTGTGGGCCACTTGTCCCGCCAAAAGTTTGTGGGCCAGTTCATTCTTGGCCTGATAAAGAGCCGCAACGTGCAATTCGGCGAGGTGGCCCAGCACCTCAATGACGCGGCCAAGCCCGCCTCGAACGAAACGCGCATTCAGGACTTTTTCCGCGAAGTAGACCTCAATTACGTACTGTTGGCCAGGCTTTTACTGAGTTTGTTGCCTGCGCAGGGCAAGCTGCGCTTATGCCTCGACCGCACGGAGTGGGACTTCGGCCAGTGCCAGGTGAACATCCTGCTCGTCACCGTCGGCACGGGCGAGGTCCACGTGCCCCTTTATTGGCACCTGCTCGACAACCGCAGCGGCAACTCCAACGCCGCCGACCGCATCGCGGTGCTCGAAAAGTGCCTGGCCTTGCTGGGCAAAGACCGCATCGGCCTGGTCGTGGGCGACCGGGAATTTGTCGGCCATGCGTGGTTCAAGTGGCTCAAAGACAATGGGCTTAATTTTGTCATGCGCCTGCCCAAGCACCACTGCCTGACCCACGCCGACGGCCGGCGGCAGGCCGTGGCCGACCTGGGCCTGGTGCCGGGGCAGGTGCGCCGCTTCGCCCACGTGCAGGTCGACGGAGTCTGGGGGCAGGTCTGGGTCAAGGCCGTGGCGGCGGACGCGTTTGTCTTCCTGTTTGCCACGGCCGGCCTGAACCACCTCGCGCAACTCTATGCCAAGCGCTGGACGATTGAGCAATGCTTTCAAAATCTGAAAGGGCGGGGCTTTAACCTGGAAGCCACCCACTTGCGCTGTTTCCAAAAGCTGCGCAAGCTCGTGGCCCTGGTCAGCCTGGCCTACGCGTTTTGTCTGGGCGTGGGCGCGGCCGCCCACGGCGGCCGCCAGCCCATTGCCCGCAAAAACCACGGCTACCGGGCCGCCAGCCTGAGCCGCCACGGCCTCAATCTGCTCCGCCAACTCGCCCGCCCGCTGACCCTGCCCGAGGACCCATTGGCCCGCTTGGTTGAAACGCTACTGAACTGGATTACGAGGCAACTTGCTAAAAATCAATTACTAAAAATAGTAGGGTAGAGTACTCCGAAAGTCCAACCTGCCGGGGGCTTGTAGCCCTCGTGCCTGGCTCGGTACCTGCCATACGGGCGGAGTAGAACTCCGCAGCAGGTGGCTTTCGGAGTATGGAGTTGTTTAGAAAGTCACAAAAGGTCCCCGAACGGTCATGCTTCGCTGCGCTCTGCATGACCGTTCGGGGACTTTCTAAACAGCTTCTATAACTCCGAAAGAGCTTTCCGAGCTTTTCGCCTTTTTCAGTCGAGAAATAGGACGTCGAGCAGGCCGCCTTGCTCGGCGTAGTTGGAGGCGGAACTGTAGAGGTAGTATTCGGCCTCAGCCACTAGTTCGGCGCGAACGGGGTTTTGGTGCAGGTAATGCAGCTTTTGCAGGGTGAAATCCCGGGTCATTAATTCTTTGGCTTCGTTGCCGTCCTGCCAGAATTTATAGGTTTCGCTTTTGGCATTGGTGCGGGCGTTGTAGGCGAAGCGGTGCAACAGCCACTGCCGCCGGCTTTCGGGGTCGCGCTGGATGGCGGTGGTAATGGCTTTGCTGGTGTGGCGCTTGAAATCGTGCAGGATGTCCGACAGGTTCTTGCCGGGCGGGGTGGCGGCAATCAGGTGTAGGTGGTTGCTCATCAGGCACCAGACGTACAGTTCCAGGCCCTTGTGCTGCTGGCAGTAGCGCAGGGCATCGACGATGATGTGGCGGTAGGAGGGGCGGGTGAATACGTCGACCCAGTCGACCACGGTCATGGTGAGGAAGTAGATGTGGTCGGGGAAGATGCGGTTTTTTAGGCCCATTTGGGTGGGAGCGAGGGGGGAGTTGTGTTTTGCCCGAGTGGTAAATTTCGGGCCGGGCGCGGGGGCTGCAAGCCCCTGGCAGGTGGCTTTCGGAGTGTAACTCCGAAAGAGCTCCTTAAGCTACTCCAGTTGCCGGGCCGTAAAATACCGCATCCGGTAGCAGTTCTGGGCCGTGTGTCCCAGCTGCGCGATGAGCTTGTAGTTGGCCACGGCCCCCACGGCGGCCCCCACGAAGGGCAGGAGCTGGGCCATTTTGGCGAGGTCGATGTAGTCGCGGTATTCCTGTTGAAAAGTGCGCCAGTCGAATTCCTCGGGGTTGAGGGGCAGGGTGAGGCGGTAGGCGTCCCAGGTGGCGAGGCGGTGGTAGGTGGCGTTGCGGGTGTGCTGGCTGCTGAAGGCCAGCTGGAACACGTAGAGCACGTAAAGGCGCTCGGTGTAGTCGTGCACGTCGTAGCCGTAGGCGGCGGCCACGTCGAAGAGCAGCTTGAGCTTGATGCCGAGCAGCAGCGGAAAATCGGCCAGGCCGAGCAGGAAGCCGCCCGCACCGGTCACGGCACCTTCGGCGGTGGCCATGGTGCGGTAGTTGCGAATCTGGCTGCGCACGGCGGTTTCGCGCTGCGCAAAGGTGGCGTTGGCCAGCAGTTTGCCGGTGGTGTGCTGCGAGCCGAAGAGCACGCCGCGCACCATTTGCCGGATGGCGGCCGTGATGGCCTGGTGCACACGCTCGGGCAAAAAGGCATTGAGCCGCACCTGCACGCGCCGGGCAAAGTTGTTGAGAAACGACGGCGACCGCTGCATTTTCAGCTGCCAGGCACGAAGCTCGATGCGGGCTTGCTGTTCTTCGGAGTTCATTCGGAAAAGGGAAAAGGGCCGTAGCGCGAACGTTACAGCTTGCGCTACAAGGTAGCTACCTGGCTGGCCCGCGTTTCGCGGGGCTTCTGCACCAGGTAATAATACAGCAGAATGCCCAGCCCGATGAGAAACGGCACCAGCGCCAAGTGCTTGCCCGTGACGTGCGGAGCCACCTGCACGGTATCGAACCCAAAAAACTCGCTGGTCATCCAGTAGGAATTGGCCGTAATCCAGAATACGATGGCTAGGTTGTGAGCCAGCTCCGAGGCGTAGGCGCGGGTGCGCCAGGCAATGACCAGGGCAATGCCCAGCGTGGGCACCACCATGAGCAGGCCCAGTGGCCGCCACACCATGCACCAGGCAATATCCTTCAGCAGCCAGAACAGGATGTGCGTGTTTTCCATCTTCCGGTACGCGGCCGGGATGGCGTATACTTCGGGGGCGGCGGCAGTTTCGGGGACGGCCATGGGGCGGGCAAAAGCCCAAAAATAAGGCCGGCGCTACTTCCCTGGTGCGGCAATGCCCAGCGCCCGCAGCTGCGGCGCGTATTTTTCGTAAATCACCTGCAAATCGGCGTTGTGCTTCCCGGCATCTACCCCAATGCTCACGTTGCGGGCGTGGAAGCGGTGCAGGTGGCTGATGTGCGGGCACACCACCGGCAGCTGCCCGGCCAGCAGGAAGCGCACGTAAAGGTCGAGGTCCTCGGCCATGGCCAGCTCGCCGTCGTAGCCGCCCACCTCGTCTACAAAAGCCCGGCTGTAGCACACGTTGCCCTGGATGAAATGCTCGGCCCGGAAAATGGCTTGCAGCATGGCCGTGGGCGTTTCAAACTGCCAGGCGTAGTAGTCCTCGTGGGGCAGGTAGCGGCCGGATTCATCCACGCGCAGGAAATCGGCCACGAGCCATGGCCGGTCGGGGTGGGCCTGAATGTGGGCGGCGTAGTGGTACAGGGTGCGCTGGAGCATGATGTCGTCGTCATCGAGGGGCACAACCCAGGCATCGGGCGCGGCTTCCCGGATGAGGGCGTTGCGGGCCGCGCCGGCCAGCTGGCGGCTGGGCGAGTGCCAGTGGCGCAGCGGCGGGCCGGGCTGGGCGGCGGCCTCGCGCAGGTAGGCGGCCGTGCCATCGCGCGAGCCGCTGTCGTAAATCAGGTGTTCGAAGGAGAAGTTGAGCGGGGCGCTGATGTTGGCGCGTACGCTGGCCACGGCCTCGGGCAATAGCTCCCGGCGCTGGTGGGTGGGGGTGATGACGGTAAAATGCATAGGCAGGGTGTTCGTCGGGAAAGCCAAAAAAGTTGTCGTTTAGGCCTGTTGGGGTGCAGCGCCCGCCTGCCCAGCCGAACCGTGCGGCCCTGAACCCGCCGAATGCCCGGCACTTGGTTACTTTGCCGGCACATGCAACAATCGGCCATTTTTAACTGGAGCGGGGGCAAAGACTCGGCGCTCGCGCTCTACAAAACGCTGCAAAGCGGGCACTACGCGGTGCAAACGCTGCTCACCACCATCAGCGAGCCTTACCAGCGCATTTCCATGCACGGCGTACGCACGGCCCTGCTCGACCGGCAGACGGCCGCCCTCGGGCTGCCTTGCCGCAAGCTTCAGCTGCCCGAAACCCCCACCATGGCTGCCTACGAGCAGCTGATGGCCAGTACTATGCACGAGCTCCAAAGTGCCGGGGCCACGGCCTCCATCTTCGGCGATATTTTCCTGGAAGACCTGCGGCAGTACCGCGAAACCAAGCTAGCCGAGCTGGGCATGCAGGCCGTTTTTCCGCTCTGGGGCGTGCCCACGGGCGAGCTTATCCGCGAGTTTATCGGCCTGGGCTTCAAAACCATCACCACCTGCGTCAACGAGAAATTCCTGGACCAGCGCTTCGTGGGCCGCATCATTGACGAGGAATTCCTGCGCGACCTGCCCGCCAATGTGGACCCCTGCGGCGAAAACGGCGAATTCCACACCTTCGTGTTCGATGGCCCGCTGTTCAGCCAGCCCATTCCCTTCGAGAAGGGCGAAATCGTGTACCGCAAATACCTCGCGCCCGCGCCCCAGCCTACCGACGCGGCCGACTACGACTGCGCCCCCGCCGCCTCCGACCCTAGCCCGTTCGATACCGGCTTCTGGTACTGCGATTTAATTTAGCCGGCGGCTGTGCCCGGGGCTGCGGCACCGGCCGCATCCAGGGTGCGGCTCAGGGCCAGGGCCTGCTGCACGATGCTGGCCGGGTAGCCCGCCCGGGCCAGCAGCCGGATAGCGTTGCGGGTGGTGAGCGGGCCGGGCTTGAGCTCGTAGTCGAAGTACCAGTCGGCCTCGGTCACGGTTTCGGAGAAGTGGTATTCGGTGAAAGCCGGGGCCAGGAGTGCGCCCAGCTCGCCGTCGTGCGTGGAGGCCACCACCAGGCTGCGCGATTGCAGGTGCGCCAGCACCGCCTGCGTGGCCGCAATGCGCTCCACGGTATTGGTGCCCTTAAACAGCTCATCGAGAATAAACAGGTAGCCCTCGGCTTCGGTCTGCTGAATAAAGCCCAGCACGGCCTCGGCCTCGGCGAAATAATAGCTCTTGCCCTCGGGTAGGTTATCGGCCAGGTTGATGCTGGATACTACCCGCCGGAATGGGGCCGCGTAGGCCGCCGCCGGACAGGTAGCAATGGTTTGGGCCAGCAGGGTATTGAGGCCGATGGTACGCATAAAGGTGGTTTTGCCCGACATATTGGAGCCTGTGAGCAGGATGCTGGCCTCGGTTACGGCCAGGTCGTTGGGCACGCAGCCGGGCACCAGCGGGTTGTAGGCCGCCGTGAGGTGCAGGCCGGTTTCTTCCGTTGAAAAAACCGGGGCGCAGTGTGCGTATCTCGCTCGAAACCCGGCTACTGCTACCGCGCAATCGGCGTAGCCCACTGCCTCATACACGGCCCGGATGGCCTCGGCGTGCTGCATCACGTCGCGCCGGCAGCGGTGGTATACGATGAAATCGAGCAGCAGCACAATCTTCACGTATTGCAGTATCAGCCACGGCAGGGCCGCCAGGTCGGACTGCAGCTGGCCCTCAAACTGTAAAAAAGCTGCCTTACTCACAATGGAGCTCAGCCGGCCCAGCGGCGCGGCCAGCCCAGCCAGGGGCTCCAGGGGCAGGCTCAGGCGGCCCAGGTCGCGCCCGGCGCGGTAGAGGCTGCCCAATTGCAGCATGGGCCGCACGCCGGCCACCACCCGCGTCCGGTTCCAGAAATGCAGCAGCGTGTGCACCAGCAGCTGTCCCGCCGTGAGCAGCCACAGCGCCGGCTCCCAAAAGCCGCCCACGGCCGTGGCCAGCAGCAGCAGTACCAGCGCCGGGGCGGTGGCCGTCCAGGACAGCTCGGGCAGGGCATCGCCGGCCAGCAGGTCGGTCAGGTAGTAGGCTTCGGTAGAGGCGAGGCGGCTGAGAGCCAGCTGCGCCCGGCCGCGCTCAGGGGTCTGGGTGGCGAAAAACGTAGCTGCTTTGTCGAACTCCCGCAGGGCCGTTGCATCGGCCAGGGGGCTGCGCAGGCGGTGGTAGAGGCACTGCTGGCCCACGCGGCTCACGGTGCCGTCGAGGAGCGTGAACAGCTCGTCGCCGTTCAGGTCGGTCCAGGTTTGCTGGTCGAGGCGGTGGTAGGCGGGCTCGGCCTGCACCGCTGCGTGGTAGCGGGCAATAAGCGGAAAGTTGCGAAAGCGGGCCGGGGGCTGCCGCCACTCGGCGTCGAGGGCGGCCAGCCGCTCGGAGGTTGAAGTCCACATGGAAAGCGAGGGGAGGAGCGCCGCAGGTGGCGGCGGCCAGGCAAAAGTACTGGCGGCGGCCGGTTGCCGCCGGCCCGTGGCTTTCCCTGTTTCTGCCATACTTGGCGGCGCAAAATTCAACCATTTCCACCCACCTATGAACCCCCAGCCGCAACCGTCCAATGCCTTCATCGCCGCTTTCTGGGCAGCCCTGCTGGCTGGGCTAGCCGCCTTCATCATCGGCCTCTGGAACGCTGCCATGCCCCTGAACGAGAAAGGCTACTACTTCATGGTGCTGATGTACGGCCTGTTTTCGGCCATTTCCCTGTAAAAAAGCGTGCGCGACCGTCTCGAAGGCATTCTCGTAACCAACATTTATTACGGCCTGAGCTGGTTTTCTACCGTACTGTGCATTCTGCTGCTCAGCGTGGGCCTGTGGAACGCCACGCTCATCCTGAGCAAAAAAGGCCTCTACGCCATGTCGTTTCTGCTGAGCATGTTTGCGGCCATTGCCGTGCAGAAAAATACCCGCGACAGCCAGCGCGTGGGCACTGCTCAATAAATCCGCTTACCCCAATCTATGCCGCTTAAGCTTCGCAAAACGCTGAAATTAAACGCCTATACCGTTGGCGGCATCATAGGCGTCGCGGCGCTTTATGTGGGGTCGGCGCTGGTGCTGTCGGCCATTCCGGTGCCCAAGGCCGACTCCAACGCTCCGGCCGACGTCACGGTTTTTCTGCGCACCAACGGCGTGCACACCGACATCGTGCTCCCCATCAAAACCAACCAGATTGACTGGGGCCAGTCGCTGCCCATCGCCAATATTCCCTCGCAGGACAGCACCATGCGCTATATCGCCTTCGGGTGGGGCGATAAAGGATTTTACCTCGATACGCCTACCTGGGCCGACCTCAAGGTGAGCACGGCCTTCGTGGCGGCGTTCTGGCTGGGCTCGTCGGCCATGCACACCACCTACTTTCACAGCCTCGCGCCCGGCCCCGAAACCATCCCGCTGCACCTCAGCCACGCCGAATATGCCCGCCTGATTGCCTACATCCAGCGTAGCTTCGCCCTCGATGTCGCCGGCCGCACCCAGCACATCGCCGGCCACAGCTACGGTCCGGATGATGCTTTCTACGAGGCCCACCGCGTGTACAGCTTCCTCTATACTTGCAACACCTGGACCAACAATGCCCTGAAAGCCAGCGGCCAGCGCGCCTGCCTCTGGACGCCTTCCGACAAAGGTATTTTCCTCATCTACGGCCGGTAGCTGATTGGTGCGGCCGGTTCCGTGGGCCGCAGATGAGCATCACCGTTCTTTGTTGCTCTTGTTTGGCCGGGTGCGTTGTTTCGCGCGCCGTTTTCCCCGTCTTGTCCCGCTATTTTGCTTCTAATGCAGCCCGCAACCATCATCACTCCCCGCACCGCTCGTTTTTTTAGCCTGGGCGAGCCGGGGCCAGCCATTCAGCACGTCTGGATATGCCTGCACGACCACGACCAGCCCGTGGCGGAGCTGGCCGCGCAGCTCGTGAACCTCGATACCCCGGAACGGCTGCTCATCCTGCCCGAGGCGCTTTCGCGCTACACGCTGCCCGACGGGTCCGACCAGCCCGCGTCGGACCGCGCCATGTGGTTTGCCCCCAACTCGATAGCGGATGACCTGGCCGATTCGGCCACCTACCTGCAAGCTCTGGCCGCTCAAACGCTGGCCGCCTGCCCGGCCGGTACCCCCGTTACGGTACTGGCCTACGGGCACGGCGCGGTGGTGGCCTGCCATTGGCTGGCCGAAAGCAATATGGCCTACCAGCGGCTGGTTCTGTACGCGGCCGTGTTTCCCCCGCTGCCCGACCGGCGCAATTTGCTTGCGGGCTTGCCGCTGCGCCCGGTGCAGGTGGTGGCCACTACCGCCGATGTCTTTACGCCCGAAGCCGATGGCCCGGCGCTGCTCCAGGACCTGCGAGCCGCCGGCCACACCGCCCGCCTGAGCTACACCGAGCCCGGCCCGCTCACGCTGGCCGCCCTGGGCGCGGGGCGCGAAGAAGGTGGCCTGCTCACCTCCGCCACGGCCTAGGCTGGTGGTTCCGCAGCTAGTGGACGGCCGGCCCGCCGGTAGGCAGCGGCTCTACCCGGAAGCTCGGCGCCACGTAGTCGGCGGGCAGGTAGCTGGCCGGGATGGTGGTCTGGTTGCCGTCGCGGGCGGCGCGGTAGTGGGGCGACATAATTTCGACCCCGGCCGCGTTGAACTGGTCCTGGATATTCTGGTGAATGCGCGAGTAGATGCCCGCCTGCGCCCCGGCGGCGCGGGTGTAGGCATTGAGCTGGTAGCTCACGTAGAAATCGTCGAGGCTGGTTTGCAGGATGAAGGGGGCCGGGTCGGGCAGCAGCTCCTCCACCTGGGCGGCGGCGGCCAGCATCAGGGCGTGCACCTGCTTCCAGGGCACATCGTAGCCGATGGTAATGGTGGTGTGCAGAATCAGGCCGCGGGTGGGGGCGGCCGTGCTGTAGTTGGTGGTGTGCGAGCTCATCACCGTAGAATTCGGGATAGTAATTTCCTCGTTTTTGACGGTGCGGATGCGCGTTACGAGCAGGGTTTTTTCGAGCACGTCGCCGGTCACATCGCCGATTTTCACCCGGTCCCCGATTTTAAAGGCCCGCATGTACGTCAGCACCAGCCCGGCCACCACGTTGGAGAGCGAGCCGGCCGAGCCGAAGGTGAGTAAAAAGCCCAGAAACACTGATACTCCCTGAAAAATAGGCGAATCGGACCCCGGCAGGTAAGGGAAAACCACTACCAGCGCAAAGGCAAACACCAGCACCCGCACAATCTGATAGGTCGGGTCGGCCCAGTCAGGGTAAAAGCCGTCGATGGTGAGCGTGCCCTGCCGGATGCCTTCTTTCAGCGAATAGATGAACTTGAGCACGTAGCGAAACACCGCCACTATCACAATGATGGTGAACAGATTGGGCAGGTAGTTCCAGACCGAGTGCAGAATCTTTCGCACCGGGTTCAGTACGTAGCCCACCAGCATATCGGCAATGTTCTGGGTGCCGGGAAAAATGCTGAATACGATGGGCAGCACCAGGTAAATAGTGAGCAGAATTACGGTCCACTGCAGAATGGTGAGCAGCAGTAGCACGGCATTGAGCTGCCAGTCGGCATTGAAAAACTCGTAGGTGCCCATCTTCATGCCCGTAAACCAGGTGCCCTTGCGGGCCACCAGCTTGCCCTGCACCCAGCCAAACAGCCTGTTGATGTACTTAACGGCAAAGAAGAACACCAGCAGCACGAGTAGCGTGAGCCCCGCCTGTCGCAGGTAGGTCTTCACGCTATTGGCCTTTTGGTAGGCCGTGATGGCCCGGATAATGGCTTGCTGGTGCTGGCGGGCCAGCGAGTCCTTGCTCACGTTTTGCCACAGCGCGTCGTTGTCGCTCACGCTTTGCAGCACGCGGTCGGCATACATCAAATCCACGGTTTGCTCCGAGGGGACCAGTCGTAGCGAGTCGGGCCGGAAGAAGGCCTGTTTCTCCAGCTCCAGAATTTTGCTGGTCGTAAGCGCGGCCCGCTCCTCCGGCCGGAACGGCCCGAACCGGGTATATACGTAGAACAGCGTATCGGCATGGGCCACCACCGGGTAGCCCCGGGCAAACTGCTTGAGCGAGTCGATGTAGCGGTGGGCCCGCACCTGCCGCATCGAGTCGACGGTGCGCAGCGCCTGGAATTGGGTGAGCAGCTCGCGCTCGCGCGAGCGGTTGGGCCCACTTTTTAGCCCCAGCAGCTCCTGTTGCAGCTGGGCCAACTGGGCCGTGTTCTGGCGGCGCAGCGAGTCGAGGCGCTGCAGCCGGCCCATGTCGGTGCTCAGGCCCAGGGTGCGTGCCGAGTCTTTGATAACCGTCGCGGCGGGCTTGGCTGGTGGGGTTTGCGCGTAGTCAGCGCGAGGGATAATAAACAGGCTCAGGCACAGCAGCCAGAGGCCCAGGGTATAAAAACGCATACTGGGAAAGGAAGAAAGATGGCAGGGATAAGCCCGACAATGTAGGTAATCTTTTTTCCCAAGCTAGTATTTTATGCTAATCAACGCCCTTCTCGCGGTCAGTGGCACCAGCGTCCACACGAATAGGGCCATTGCACCAAATGCACAGTTAGCGTTGCTATAGTTGAGCTAATATTTACAACGCATTGACCAATAGCATACTTTGAACAAGGCAAGTTGTGAGGAGGCTGTTGTAACTATTTGAGCAGCCAGTAAATCATTTCACCGAATCCTGGCGCTGTAAAGGGCTTTCCGATTCAGCAATCGACACATGTTTTTTTAAGCTCAACCAGAAAATGCTAACTACGCATTTGGTGCAATGACCCTATCCACACGAACGGGAATCGGGCGATTTGAGTAATTGCTGTTAAGTACTCGATTTCTGGTTGCTTGTTTTTGGTTGCTCGTTTCCCGTTTTTAAGCCGTTTTAGGGTCGGAATTCAACCAGCAGCAACAGAAGCCAAGGCCGCTGGCGTGCCGGGCATTCCCCCCCCCCCAAACAAACCGACCCCGCCGGCGATGAAGCCAGCGGGGTCTTAAGGGATGAAACCATCGGGCGAACGGCCGGCGCGGCCTAGTTCAACCATACATCCGCCACCTGCTCGAAGCGGTGGGCGGCAAAAGCCCCGTAAGGACGCTCGGCATAGAAACCAAGGACGTGCACCTGCGGCTGGCCCGTGCGCACATGCGGCAACACGCGCACGGCGTACACGCGGCCGGCCTCAGGCCAGTCGCCAACGTAGTCGGCCGGACGTTGCGCGTCGTTCACGCAACGGGCAAATTGCTGCAAGGGCAGCGGCGTAGGGAGTTTGACGTTTGACATACCCAAAGATACAATTATTACAGTAAGCTAAAAAATTTGGAAAGTATTTTATTTAGGCTTTTTTGATGAGGAGTTAGGTGATTTCATATTTTCAATATGATTATATCATGAATCATGTAACGTGTTCAGCGGAAGATAGTTGTGTAATAGTTAGGATAGTGGAAAATGCCCGACTAATTTATTTAGTAATTTATGGGAGCGACTTTTTTCACTAAGACAGCTAAATATTGTTATGCTTGTATTGTCTGACTGGTTTATTGTTGCTCCGCTTTTTAGCACCCGGCAGCTGCTATTGCTTGGTTGTCCGGGGCCGGTCAGCTAGTCCCTGCCGCGTGCCGCAATGGGCTGGAAAATAATTGCGCGGGTAAGCTACTGATGGCGTAAGCGGGAGCCGAGATGCACCACAAACCTAGCGCGCCAGGTGCGCCAGATTGCACTAAACCGCTGGATAGCTGATATTCCCCGGCGAAGCACCCATTAATCACTATGTATGCTCCCGGCGGCGGTAATGCAGTGCAATTGCGGCAGGCGGTACGAACTGCTTTCGGCTCAAGCCAAAAAAAGGCCCTTCAGCATGCGGATGGGCATATGAAGGGCCTTTGGGCAATTCTGGTAAGTGCCACTAACGGGTTATCACCACTTTCTGCTGATAGGTGCCGGCTGTGCCGGGAATGCGCAGCACGTACACGCCGGCGGCTATCGCGCTCAGGTCGAAGGTAGCCTCGGCCTGCTGGGTGGGCAGGGCCCAGCGGCGCACGGCGCGGCCGGTGAGGTCGAGTAGGGTGGCCTGCGTGGCGGGCGCTACGGCCGGCAGCACCACGGTGAGGCGCTGGCTGGTGGGGTTTGGATACACTCGGAATGTGTTGTTTGCCAAAGCTGCCGAGCGCGTGGGTAGCACGGTGGCATAAGCCGTGGCCGCCGCATCGGCCGAGGCTTGGAGCTGCGCCAGCGTGGGCGCGGCCAGCACGGCAAAGGCCACGGTGGTAGAGTCGCCGGGGGCCAGCCGGGCCAGCCGGGTGCCCACTACCTGCGATACATCGGCCCCGTTGGGCAGGCCGGCGGTGCGCTGGGCGCGGGCGGTGCCGCTGCTCAGGGCCAGGAATTTTTCGGCCAATGAAAAGCCGTCGGCCAGGCGGATGGGGGCGCCGGCGGGCGCGCCGCCGTCAATGGAATACACGGCCGGCGCGCCGCCGCGCAGCAGCCGGATGCCCGCGTAGGCCATGGGGGCGGGGGTGCCAGCCGGGCCGGCCAGCGCGTAGCAGTAGCCCAGGGCGCGGGCGCTGTCGTAGGCGGCGGCGTTGCGGGCCGCGCCGTTGGAATTGGGCAGGTCCCAATCGGCAAAAATGCCGGCGTAGAGGGGCTTGAGCGTATCGGCGGTGAGGTTTTTGAGCGAATATTCCAGCACCACGAAATCGCGGCGGCCGGGCGTGGTCCAGGCGTAGGCGCGCTGGCGCACGGCCACGCCCACGCTCCGCACGCGGCTGCCGGCCACCGGAATGGTGTCCTGAAAGGCGATGCGGGCTTCCTGGTCGGTGCGGGGGCCGGGCTGCTGACGGGTAGCCTGGCGCAGGCTGAAAAACGACTGCCGCGACTGCCCGCCGCTGCTGCGCAGCCGGTCCGATACCCGGGTGGGCGTGGTGGCCAATAGCAGGCCGCCTTCGCTCAGGATATTGCCACCGGCGCGGTAGCTCAGGCCTGCGCCCACGGTGCCGATGAGGTTATCGAAGGCCAGATTGCCCCGGCTGGTGAGCGTGATATTCAAATCGTTGGCATCGAGCACCACGTAGTCGGGGTTCAGCATCAGGTCCACGTATTGGTCGTACTGAAAGCCGCCGGCGGCCGTGATGCGGTAGCGCAGCGTGGCCGTGGCATTGAGCGGAATACCGCTGGCCGCCACCGCCAGCCGGAAGGGCGCGCTGAAGTTGGTGGCGCGGGCCAGCGTGGCCATGTTGCCCACCACAAAGCTGCCCTGCCGCACCGTGAGGTAGGGCGAGAGCGAAGTGAGCGTGACCGTGAGCCCGGCCACCGGCAGTAGCATATTCTGCACGTCCACGGCCAGGCGCAGGGTGTCGGCGGGGGCATAGGCGGGCCGGGCGGGTAGGAACGTGCTGGCGATGACGCGGGCCTCCTTCGGGCTTTCGGTGAGGGCGCGCAGCACGTTGAGGCGGCCGGTGCCGAGGCGGCCGGCCCAGGCCGCGTTGGCGGGCAGGGCGTCGATATTGTCGGTGGTCTGGCGCAGGCGCGCCCTTACCTGGGCGGCCGTGAGCTGCGGGAATCGCCACCGCACCAGCGCCGCCGCCGCCGCCGCCAGCGGCGCGGCAAACGAGGTGCCGCCCACGGCCACGTAATCGGCATCGGCCACGCCGCTCGCCGATACCGTGTGGTAGCCCTGCGTGGTGAGGATGCTGATGCCCGGGGCCACCAAATCGACGCGGTGGTTGAACGTGCCGCTGCCGCTTTTCTGGTCCGTGCTTTGCACCCCGGATACCGACAGCACATGGTCGTAGGAAGCGGGGTAAAAGAGCACGTCGGCGTTGGTATTGCCGGCGGCGGCTACCACCACGGCGTCGCGGTTCACGGCTGCGTACGTGATGGCATCCTGCTCGAAGCGCGAGTAGCCACCTATTGCGCCCCAGCTCATGTTGATGACCTGACAGCCGTGGTCGGCGGCATACACCACGGCCTCGAACCCGGCAAAAGAGCCGGTGGGCGTGTTGGGATAAATGTTCAGGGGTAGAAACCGGCACTGGTTGCCCAGGCCGGCAATGCCGAGGCCGTTGTCGGTGCGGGCGGCGGCCACCCCGGCCACCATCGAGCCGTGGATGATGGTGATGTCGTAGCCGCAGTCGTTGTCGTTGTTGGCCAGGTCCCAGCCGGTGAAGTTGTCCACGTAGCCGTCGCCGTCGTCGTCGAGGCCGTTTATAGGGTCGGCGTAGTTGTGCTTCAGCTGCTGGCGCAGGTCCTCGTGGGTGAGGCGCACGCCGCCATCGGTGATGCCGATGACGATGCTGCTGTCGCCCCGGGTAACATCCCAGGCGCGGTAAGCGTGAATTTGCTTCAGGTAGAACTGACTGGCTGCGAGGCTGGTGAGCGTAGAGTCGGCCCGGGGGTCGTTGGGCTGGTATAGCGGCTCGCGGGTATAAAGCGGCTCCACGTACTCCACGGCCCCGGTGCCCAGCAGCACGGCCCGGGCCCGGTCGAACGGCGTGGCGGCGGGCAGCTCAACCTGGTAAATCCGCCGCAGGTCCACGCTGCCGGGCCGCTCGGGACTAGGGGCCTGGGTGTGGGGAAATTTCTGCCGCAGGCCGTGGGCGCTCAGCGCATTCAGCGCGGCCTCAAGAGCCGCCGGGGCCTGGCCGGGCCGCAGCTTCAGCACCAGCCGGCCAGGAATGGTGGGCGGCGTGGCCACGGCCGTAGCCGCCTGCCCCAATCCAATTAATAAGAAGAAAAATAATGCACGTAACGTGTTTTTCATCAGGTAAAAGCCTTGCAGTGATATCGCAGTTAAAGATAAGAGCTTACGTATTGATTACGCGGGTTGGATTATCGGCAGACCCGTAAAAAGCAAGCCCGTCGCTTCAGCAGAAGCGGCGGGCTTGGCAGGATAGGGCTGCGCGGTGCTAACGCGGGTTGTAGTACTTGTAGGGCTTAGGCGATTTGGCCGTTTTGAAGGACTCCAGCTTGTGGGGCTTCATGTCGATAACCGGGCGGTTGCTCTCGCGGCGAAACTGGATTTTGTTGTTTTTGCCCTGGCCCGATTCCGAGGTGTGGGAAAAGGCGCGCCGGGCTTTCAACTTGGGGCGCGACTGCGCGGTGGCCGGAATGGTCAGGCTCAGGCCGAGGCCCAGGAACAGCAGAAAAAAAACTTGTGCATGATGGTAAAAAAAGACAGTGAAGGACAGAGCAAATAAGTTGCTCGGGAAGTGATTGAGGAGCAAGTAAGTGGCTAACCAGCAGCAGATAGCTATAATAGGGCTTGTACGTCGTGGCCCAGATTTTCGATATCCTGCCGCAGCTGCTGCCAGGTGCCGTGCTCGGAGCCGGAGGTCGGAGTGTCGGCCTGCGTAAGCTGCGCTGCCAGGCGGGCGCGCTTGGCTTCGAGGGCGGTGGCGTGGGCCTCGTAGGTATTGGCGGAGCCGGCGGCCGTGGCGTGGGCGCGGTTGTGCAGGGTCTTGATTTTGGCATCCAGCTCATCAAGGGCCAGGCGCAGGTTGGGAGCCGAAAGCTGCGGGTCGCGCGGAGCACAAGCGTCGGAAGTAGGGGAGGGGACCATGGGCGGCGAAGTAAGCGGCAGGACAGTTGGGTGTTGTACTGCTTTCAGCCCCGAAAAGATGCCGCCCAGGGCCGCCGTCCCGCCCCCGGTTATGTTGCCAACATTACCACAACAAAAGGATAATTCTCCGGCCGCTGCGCCCGCAACAAGGCCAGGTAGCTTTGTGGCATAGAACTTTAGCCCGACCCCTCATGCATTACCGTTGCGCTTTTGTGGTTGGCCTGATGGTGGCGGCGAGCGGCCTTGCTCAGGCCCAGACGGCTTCGGTAGTGGCGGTGGCCCAGGCCGAAGGCAGCGCCGCCGCCGCCCCGGCGGCTCCCACCGTCTATTTCACGGCCGAGGAAATGCCGAGCTTCCCCGGCGGCGACGCGGCGCTGGTGAAGTTCCTGAGCAGCAAGGTGCAATGCCCCGCCGCCGCCCTCGACCGTGGTTTGTCTGGCAAAGTCCACGTCGCCTTCACCGTAGACCCCGCCGGCCACCTGCACGACCCGCACGTAGTGCGCGGCCTGGGCAGCGGCCTCGACGCAGAAGCCCTGCGCCTCGTGCGCCTCATGCCTTGGTGGACGCTCGGCAAGGTCCACGGCCAGCCCGTGTGGGTGAGCATGACCATGCCCATCGTGTTTCGGTTGCTTTGAAAATCAGTTAATTAGCCATCCATAATGCGGGGCAGGCCCAGCTCCCGCGCTAGTGGGGCCGCGCCCGACTGCCACAGGGCGGCCAGCACCGCGTTGGCGGTTTCGGCCAGTTCCAGGTGGAAGTCTTCGTGCAGGCGGGTGGTTTGGCGCAAGGCCTCCTGGGTGCGTTTGGCCAGGTGCTGAAGCAGGGGCTGGGTGGGGCCATGCAGGCGCGCCGTGCTGGCCGTCTGGTGCCGTAACACGTTGGCCAGCAGCCGCCATCTGAGCTCGGCCTCGCCAAAAGCATCATCGGTTATTTTGGCGTGGTAGGCCAGCCGCGTCTGGAGCTGCCGCAGGATAACGAGCAGGTCGTTGGGCGTTTGGTGGAAGTCCCGCACCGGGTCGTCGACCTGGGTGCGCAGGGCGGCGCGGCGGGTTGCCAGCGCCTCGGGGCCCTCTAGCAGCCGGAAGGCCAGCTGTTCGGTCAGCACGGCATCTTGGGCCACGAGGCGGGCCAGGAGCTGGTCCTTTTCTTTCTGCGGCAGCTGCAGCAGGGCTTTGCGAAGGGCGGGCGGGAGGGCGGGCATGGGGAGGTGCTACGCGGGCAAGGTTCAGCCGCAAGCTACGTGCCTCGCGCCCGCAAGGTGCCGCTGTGCCTACCGGGCCGGCAGTATCAGGATGGGCAACGCGCTGTCCAGCGCGAGCTGGGCCGTCACGCTATTATGAAAAAGCTTGCCCAGAAAGCTGCGCTCACGGGCAATCACCACCAGCAAATCGAAGTCATGGGGCTGGGCCACCTGCATAATGCCCCGGGCCGCGCTGGCGCTGGTCACGGTGCGGGCGTGGGGCGGGGCCAGGTCGACCAGCAGGCCGGTTTGCCGCACCGATTCCAGGGCGGCGAGGTCCTGCTCGTGGTGGCCGGCCGATACGTTCAGCACGGTCACTTCGGCCTCCAGTGCCTTGAAGAGCTGCTGCATGGTGCCGGCGTGCGCGCCCAGGTTGAAGGGCTCCCCATCCACAGCCATCAGCACGCGCCGGGGCGGGGCCGTGCTGCTCACCAGGTAGGGCACCACCAGCATGGGGTAGGGGGCGTGGCGCAGCAGCTCCAGCGAGGTGGTTTGCACCAGCTCATCGGGCAGGTCTGAGTGGTCGGGGCGGCCCAGTACTATCAGGGTGGGGTGGTGCCGGGCCACGGCATCGGCCACGGCCACCTCCACGCGGCCGTAGCCTACTTCGGACACCACGGGCACAGGCAGGCCACGCGCCACACTGCTCAGGGCCAGCGCCACGGCTTCCTTGCTCAGGTCGGAAAAATCGCCCGTGAGGCGCTCCGGGTCCAGCACGGAGTCGCGGCGCACGTTCAGCAGCACCAGCCGGGCATGGAGGGGCCGGGCCAGGTCAGTGGCATAGTCCAGCGCCCGGTTGGCGGCCTGAAAAAAGTCGGTGAGAACAAGCAGGGAGGCGGTCATGATGAGGAGAGGCTGGTGAGAGTGCGCAAAGCAAAGAACCGACCTGCACTGCGCGGGTCAACTGGCATACGTTAGTAAAACCACTTGATTTTTATCATGTTTCGCGGCGAGCAGCTGGCCTTATTTACGGAGTTGTTTATAGAAAATCACAAAAAGTCCCCGAACGGTCATGCAGCGCGCAGCGCAGCATGACCGTTCGGGGACTTTCTAAACAGCTTCTACAGCTTCGGCCCCCGTCCCAAAAGGGAGAGGATGAATTTAGTGAAGATATATATATTAATAACTGTTATAATGAATTAAGTCTGCTGCTGATGGCTGCTCTTCGCCTCATGCCGGTTTGCCTGTGCCTGGTCCTTATGGCCCCGGGGAGCGGCTCCGCGTCCGGCTGGTAGGTCCCGGCCCCGACTTCGGCCGCCATCAACCCCGCCAGCCCACTGCCCACCGAGCCCGTGGGCTCATACATTCAGGCCCTGCTCGATACCACGGTGGCCGGCAGCCAACGCGCCGCCGATGAGCAGCGGGGCCTGCAGGCCGGAGCCGCCCTGCGGGCGTTTTACGGCCCCGACTGCGCCCCGGCCTGGGGCACCGCGCCCGACAGCCTCAACATGAGTGCCGCTCTGGCCCTGCTGGCCCGCGCCGCCGAGTACGGCCTGAGCCCCGCCGACTACCACCTGGGCCAGCTGCTGGCCCTGCGCGATTCGCTGGGCCGCGCTCGGCGTCCGGCCGCTGCCCGGCAGGCCCGCCTCGATGTGTACCTCAGCGATGCGGTGCTGGCTTTTGTGCGCGATTTGCGGCGTGGGCGGCTGCGGCCCTACACGGTGTCGGGGGGGGGAGCGGGCTGCCGGGCCGGCCGGGCAGCCGGGCCCAGTGCTGCGCGCCGCCCTTGCCGGCCACAATGTGCCCGCGGCCCTGCTGGCCAGCCAGCCCGCCAACCGCGAGTACCGGCAGCTGCAGCAGGCCCTGGCGCAGTGGCTGGCTGCCCCCGTGCTGCCCGACTCGGCGGCCCGGCACCAGACGCAGTACGAGCTGGTGGCCCTGAACCTGGAACGCTGGCGCTGGGATGGCATTCCGGAACCCGAATACATCCTCATCAACCTGCCCGCCTACGAGCTGGAGGTAATTGCCCGCGACTCGGTGCAGCGCCGCCACCGCGTGGTGGTAGGCAAGCCCGAAACGCCCACGCTCAGCAGCCGCCTCAGCCACTTCACGCTGGCGCCCGACTGGCATGTGCCGCATTCCATTGCCACTCAGGAAATGCTGCCCCGTCTGAAGAAGGACCCCGGCTATCTGTACCGCAACAACTACCGCCTCACCGATGCCCAGGGCCGGGGGCGCAACCCCTGGCACATCAACTGGAGCCGCGTCACGAAAGAGAACTTCAGTTACACCATCCGGCAGTCGCCCTGCTGCGATAATGCGTTGGGCAACATTGTGTTTCGCTTTGCCAATCCGTACGCCATCTACGTGCACGATACGCCGGCGCGGGCCCTGTTCAAGGCCAGCCGCCGCGCGCTCAGCCACGGCTGCATTCGCCTGCAGAACCCCATGCTGCTGGCCGCCTACCTGCTGCGCCGCGAAGGCCGCCCCGTGCAGCTGCCCACCGAAGACGAATGTGCCCGCATGCCGCGCTCGCGCTATGTGCGCCTGAGCCGGCCTCTGCCGCTCTACGTGCGCTATGCCATCTGCACCGCCGAGAACGGCCAGCTTCGCTTCCTGGTCGATGTGTACCACCGCGACGAATCCCTGCGCCAGGCCCTGTTTGGCCTGCGGCCCTGAGCCGGAATTCGTATTTCGAGCCCGATGGCCTGGTGATAAAAATCATGCAATAAGGCGATTGACATCATGGCGGTGCCGGGTTTATTACTTGACATTTGACTGCTTGCCCGCGCCTCCTAACCCCGGTCCCATCACGCTAAATTCTGCCGCTTATGCAACCGCTGCTGCTCCTGTTTTCGGTGCTGCTGGCCGGCGTGCTGACCCTGCTGGGATGGCACCTGGAAGCCAGCGCCCGGCCCCCGGCCTAGCGCGCCGGGGCGGGGGCCGGGCCACCCGCCGGGGAGTAGCCCGGGTAGGGATATTCGGAGTGTTTTAAACGTCATCTTTTCGTCTCACGGTCATGAATCCATCTGTTTTGGTACTCGACAATCCGCCGACTCCGGTGGTGCAGGCCACCCGGTGGGCGGCTGTGCTTGGGGCCCCGCTCCAGGCCCGGCTCGAGCTGCTGCACCTTTGCCAGGACTCCGAGCCGGCGGCCCGGGCCGGCTTCCCCGCCCACCATGGCCCGGCCGAAACTACCCCGGCCCTCGAAGCCCTGGCCCACCAGCTGCCCACGCCCACCGGCATCACCAGCACCCGGGAGCCCCTGGCCGAAGCCGTGGCCACGGCCGTGCACCGGTACCGCCCGCTGCTGCTGGCCCTGGGCCTGAGCGAGGAGCACGGCCTGTTCGACCACCTGCTGCACAACCGCGCCCTGCCCGCGCTGCGGGCCACCTACCGGCCTCTGCTGCTGGTGCCCGAAGCCGCGCCCGAACCCCGGCTGCCGCGCCGCGTGGTCATCGCCGTCGATGCCGAGCCTTTTGAGCTCAATGCCGCCGCCAAGGCCCTGGCCCCGCTCATGGCTGCCTGGCACGCCTCCTACACGGTGGTGCACGTCACGGCTGCTCCCGAGCCACTGGCCCTGTCCAGCCGCATGGCCCTGGCCGATGTGCGGGCCAGCCGGCTGCTGCCGGCCGCCACCTCGCTGGTGCTGCAGGAGTCGCACCACCCCATTCCGGCCACCGGCATCGTGGAGGCCCTGTATGGCCCGAGCATCGACCTGCTAGTGCTCATTGCCCGCACGCGCAGCTTTCTGGGGCGGTTGTTCCACCGCAGCGTCACGGCGCAGGTGCTGCGGCACACGCCCGTACCGGTGCTGCTGCTGCCGGCCGATACCCCCGAGCTGCCCAGCATGAGCTGAGGCGTTGAATGTGGCTTGAATTGCCGAATGCTCAGGAAGACAAACGTCGAAAAGCCGAAAAAATTAAACTGCTGAAATTACCGAACTGCTGCCCACACTATTGTGCTGCCACCTTTTTCTCGCTTCGTCATGCAACCCAACTTTGTTGTCTTAACCGATTTTTCGCTCGCGGCCGAGCGCGCCCGGGTGTATGCCGCCGCCCTGGCCACGCCCCTCAAGGCCGACCTGCACCTGATACATGTTTTCCTGCCGCAGCCCATCACCACCGAATACGGCACGGTGCTGCCCGTGCTCGACGACCAGTATGTGCCCGCCACCCGGCGCAGCCTCCAGCAGGTGGCTGCCGCCCTGCCCGTGCACGCCACCGCCGAGCTGTTGGAAGCTGACTGGCCCAGCGCCATCGAGCAGGCCCTGCACCAGCACCACCCGCTGCTGCTGGTGTCCGGCCTCACGGCCACCAGCGGCTACCTCGACGAGTGGCTGAGCAACCGCACCCTGCCCCTGGTGCACCAAACCGGCTTCCCGCTGTTGCTCGTGCCCGAGTACTTGCCCGATGCCGCCATGCAGCCGCCCCGCCGCGTGGTGCTGGCCCTGGAGGCCGACCAGGCCTTCACGCTGGAGCCCGCCGCCACTGCCGTAATCCCAGTGCTCCAGGCCTTGGAGTGCGAAATAATACCCATGACGGTGCTGCCGCCGGGCGCGCCGGCCGGCACCGGGGCGGGCTTCGCGGCGGCCCAGGCGTGCGGACTGGCTTCCGCCACGCCCGGCCACGAGCTGCGCCCGGTGCTGAGCGAGCTGCCCGCATCGGGGGTGCTGCAGGCGGTGCAGGAGCTGAACGCCGACCTGCTGGTGCTGCTCGATCAGGGCCATGGCTGGATGCACAAGCTGGTGAGCGGCAGCGTGATAGACCATGTTCTGCGCTACACCAAGGTGCCGGTGCTGCTGCTGTCGGCCCGCCCGCGCGAGTAGGAGCGGAGCGGCCATCAACGTTCGCCGCAACAATTAAAGCTCCTCCTTCGGAAGGCTGCGAATTGTGCAAAATGATAAAAGTCATCTACCGGTATGATGCTGATTATTGGATGTGCAGGAAGACTGAGCGAGCTTTAAGGGTGGTATTCACGGGGCAGTCCTTGCATCGCGGAGCGCCTTCGGCTGGCCGGTGGGCGCCGCGCCAAATTGGCCTGCTTTATTCATTCATGCGGGAATTTCAGCGATTCCCCGCCAGGACTATGCACGTTTCTACCGACCATCTGCAACTGATTTTTGTGTCATCCACGGTTTCGGCGGCGTGGGGCGCGGGCTGGGTGGCCACGGCGGTGCCGGCTCCGCGCCTGGGGCAAATGTCTGTTGCCGTGTTGCCCGTGCGCCTGACGTTGGTGCCAGCCTAAGCCGCCGCTGGCCGGCCGGCACCGCCAGCCAGTCGATGCCCTGGCGCAGCCACTGCTGCGAGGCGGCTTCGGGCGAGGCGGGCGCGGGCGTGAGGTTGTAGTGCCAGTCGGCCTGCGGGGGCAGGCTCATGAGGATGGATTCGGTGCAGCCCCC
Organism: Hymenobacter siberiensis; assembly: GCF_018967845.1. GTDB lineage: Bacteria > Bacteroidota > Bacteroidia > Cytophagales > Hymenobacteraceae > Hymenobacter > Hymenobacter siberiensis. Next base: position 3,876,979 of record NZ_JAHLZZ010000001.1, on the reverse strand, counting down.
GGTTTCGAGGCCGAAGCGCGTGTCCCGGTCGATGGCCAGGTTAAACTCGGCGTAGCGGCCCCGGCGCACGCGCTGCCACTGCTGCTCGCGCTCGGTGTAGGGCAGGGGCGCATTCTGGCGCATAATGGCGCTGTAGGTGCGGTCATACACCTCGCCCACGTCCTGCACGAAGGCGAACAATTCCTCAAACAGACCATCGCGGCTCACCGTGAGGCGGTCGAAAAAGAGGCCGCCCACGCCGCGCGTTTCCTGGCGGTGGGGCAGGTAGAAATATTCATCGGCCCAGGCCTTGAAGCGCGGGTAATAGTCGGGCTGGTGGCGCTGGCACACCTCCCAAATCTGCTCATGAAACCAGCGGGCCTGCTGGGCATCCACATAAATCGGGGTCAAATCGAGCCCACCACCGAACCAGGCTTCGCCGTTGCCCACCTCGAAATACCGCACGTTCATGTGCGAGATGGGCACCCGAGGGCTGCGCGGATGCTGCACCACGCGCACGCCGGTGGCAAAGTAGCGGCGGTCGGGCATGAGCAGCTGCCGGGCGGCGGCCTCGCTCATCTCGCCCCACACGGCCGAAAAAGCCACGCCGCCCTTCTCCAGAATATCACCGTGCTGGAGCACGCGGGTGATGCCGCCGCCGCCCTCGGCGTGGGTCCAGTCCTCGGGCACGAAGCGGTGGCCGCTGCCGTCGGCAGTTTCCAGGCGGTGGCATAGCCAGTCCTGAAACTGCCGCATCCACTGCTCGACCATGGCGCGCGGCGCTCTAGAGCGTGAGGACAATTACTTGTGGTCATCTGCTTGTTACCTGAAACAAATTAAGGATTTAAGTATATGCGTCATCATGAAATTATGGACCCTCAATGGGTGGCTATTGCCCCTCTGCTCTCGGGCAAAGTCACCGATTGCGGCGTAACCGCCAAGGATAACCGCCTTTTTTTCAACGCTATCGTGTGAATAATGCGCGCCGGCTGCCCGAACGCTTCGGCAAGCACAATTCTGTCTGCAAGTGCTTCCGCCGCCTGGCCCAAAAAGGCGTGTGGGAACGGGCGTTCGAGGCCCTGCAAGCCCCCGAGTTGGACGGGGTCATGCTCGATTCGACCGTTGTGCGGGCGCACCAGCATTCGGCCGGCCAAAAAAAAGCACCGCCGACGCCGAGCGCTTGGGCCGCAGCCGCGGCGGCATCGGCACCAAAATCCACGCCTGCGTCGAGTCGCTGGGCAACGCCGTACGCCTGATTGCCACCGGCGGGTAAGCCGGCGACAGCCCGCAGGTCCTGCCGCTGCTGGCGGACCTGGCGCCGGGCAAGGTGCTGGCCGACACGGCCTACGACAGCGATGAAACCCGCGCCTATTGCGCCGAAAAGGGCATCGAAGCCGTCATTCCCAGCCACCCCGGCCGGACCCAACCCCTTCCGATGGACGAGGAAACCTACCGCGACCGCAACAAAGTCGAGCGCTTTTTTGGCCGCCTCAAACAGTACCGCCGCCGGGCTACCCGCTACGAGAAAACCGTCGTCTCCTTCCTGGCTTTCTAGCATATTGGAGTAATGATAGATTGGCTTAGATAAATTAGGACTTACGCAGTTGAAACACTAACCAACTGAAAAACAGCAATATAACAAATATACGTCTTGAATGCAAGTCGTTGATTTTCAGGTTACATAGCTTTTGAAGTGCGTAAGTCCTATAAATATATAATTGCTAAATTTTTCTCACGCTCTAGGGGCCGTGTCCGGCAGGGATGAGGTGCCCGCAGAGGGCGACCAGCCAGAACATAACGCCACTAGACAAGGACAGTAGGGCAAAGAAATAGCCAGCCAAACTGGGGAAGGGCCAAATCACAGCAACCCCGCATAAATAAGCCTCCATCCGGCAACAATTTGCGTACTCCGCTGGTCTGCGTCGTGCTGTTTGCCTTACCTGTCTATGCCTCTTCGTTACCTGTTGCTATTGTCCTTGGGGTTGCTCCGGCTGCCCACCCGGGCCCAAACCCGGCCCGATACCACCCGCGCCGTGGTCCTGCCCGAAGCTACCGTCACCGGCTACGGCCAGCGGCTGCCGCTGCGCCGCACCGCCGCCGCCATCGGGATAATCGATGCCCGCGTGATTGCGCAGTTCAGCCCCACGGCCCTCACGCAGGCCGTAAACACGCTGCCCGGCGTGCGGCTGGAGGAACGCGCCACGGCCAGCTACCGGCTCAGTATTCGCGGGAGCTCGCTGCGCTCGCCGTTCGGCGTGCGCAACGTGAAAGTGTATTACAACGGTATTCCCTTCACCGAGGCCGGTGGCAGCACGCCGCTCAATCTGCTCGACCCCGCCATTATCGGGCGGCTCGAAGTGCTGAAAGGGCCGGCCGGCAGCGTGTACGGCGCAGGCACGGGCGGCGTGGCGCTGTTTGGCACGCCGGCGGTGGCGGCGGGCGTTAGCCGGGTAGCGGTGGGGGCCACGGTGGGCAGCTACGGCCTGCGCCGCAGCACCATCACGGTCGAAACGGGCAGTGCCACCAGCAGCATCCGCGCCCAGTACGCCCACCAAAGCCTCGACGGTTACCGCCAGCAAAGCGCCTTGCAGCGCGACGTTTTCGCCCTCGATACCCGCACCGTGGCCGGCCCCAAAACCACGCTGGCCGCCCACTTGCTCTACACCGACATCAGCTACCAGCTGCCCGGCGGCCTTACCCGCGCCCAGTACGCGGCCGACCCCCGGCAGGCGCGCCCGGGCACGGCCACCGCGCCCGGCACCGTGGCGCAACAGGCCTTCTATGCCTCGCGCACCGGCCTGCTGGGCCTCACCCACGAGTACCGCTTTAGCGATAAGCTGGAGCTGCAAACCACGCTCTACGGCAGCGGCACCGTGATTCGGACGCCTTACTTAGTTGATTACGAAAGAGATACCGGCGTGGGCGTGGGCGGGCGCACGGCCCTGAGGTACCGCACGGCGCTGGCCGGGCGGGTACTGCGGCTGCAGGGCGGCGGCGAGTTCCAGGCCGGCTTCACCGACGGGCGCAGCTACCAGAACAACGGCGGCACGCCCGGCGCGCTGCGCTACAACGACGAAATTGCGACCACCACCGGCTTCGCCTTCGCCCAGGCCGACTACAGCCTGCCGGCCGATTTCCAGCTAACCGTGGCCGCCAGCTACAACCGCCTGCGCTACCGCATCGCGCGGGTGAGCAGCGCCGCCACCCAGCCCAACGATTATCAGCTCAGCCGCGATTTCCAGCCCGTGGTGTCGCCCCGCGTGGCGCTCCTGCGCGAGTTCAGCCCCAATTTGTCGGTGTATGCCAGCGTGAGCACCGGCTTCTCGCCGCCCACGCTGGACGAAATCCGGACTTCCGACGGCCGCATCAATGGCGACTTGCAGGCCGAGCGCGGCACCAGCTACGAGGTGGGCGCACGGGGCAATTTCTTCGCCAACAGGTTGACTTACGACGTTAATATTTTTGACCTGGAGCTGCGCCAAACCATCGTCAGCAGCACCACGAGTCAGGGCATCGTCGTCTTCCGCAATATCGGCAGCACCCATCAGCGCGGCCTCGAAGCCGCGCTGAGCGGCTGGCTGTGGCGCGAAACCGTCCCCGTTTCAAGCCCCGAAAATGCGCAAACTGCCGGGCGCGGCCTGCGCGCCTGGGCCAGCTACGCCTACAACGATTTCCGCTTCGGCAGCTACACCAGCGGCACTGCCGACCTTGGCGGCAACCGCCTCACCGGCACCACGCCGCACACCCTGAGCGCAGGGTTGGACTTCAGCGAGCGCCTCGGGTTCTACCTCAGCCCCAGCCTCAGCCATCAGGCCCGCATCGTGCTCAACGATGCCAATACCGAGGAGGCCGCCGGCTACTGGGTGTTTGGGGCGCGGGGCGGCTGGCGGCGCAGCTTCGGCCGTTTGGAAACGAATATTTACGGCGGTATTGACAATGCCACCGACCGCAATTACAGCCTGGGCAATGATTTGAACGCCTTCGGTGGGCGCTACTTCCAGCCTGCGCCGGGCCGGGCGTGGTACGCCGGGACACAGGTGGGCTGGCGGTGGTAGGGGCGCACGAATGGAGTAGCCGACAAAGCCCCAGCGGGGCGACACTTGTCGGACAAGTGTCGCCCCGCTGGGGCTTTGAAAACCATAATTACGGTTCATTGCTACCGATATGTGGCCCCGCTGGGGCTAGCATAAACGGCCGTTCTAGCTATGCTCTTCGGGCAGGGTGAAGGCAGTATCGCTGGGATTGATGAGCTCTTTGGGCAGGGTACCGGGAATTTCGCCGGCGGTCTGCTCGCTCATGTTCATGTTCTGCTCGAAGGTGCGGAGGGAATCATCCATCTCGTCGGCTTTTTCCTGGCCGGAGTCATTGTTGTTGTCGAGCACCTGGCCGTGGGTGGCCGCGTCGAGCATGGGAGTGGAGGCACCGTCTTCCGAGGGTTCCTGGTCGAAGGTGTCGTTGGGGTTATTGGGCATGGTCGGGGATAAAAAATCGAATGGAAAACGAAGCGTAGGGCCGGGCCGGCCTACTCGTCTTTGGCGGGGTAGTCGGTATCGGCCGATTCCTCGCGGGTGTTGTGGGTGCCGCCGCCGGCGTAGCGGGGGTCATCTTTGGCCCAGGCCTCGCGCAGCTCGGTATTGTCGCCGCCTTCGGCCTGCACTTCACGCACCAACTCAGGCGCCTGGTTCTGCATGATGTGGCCGGGCTGGTCCTCGGGGTTGTTGGGAGCGTTTTGAGCTTCTTTCTCGCGGTCCGAGAATTCGCTGAACTCGTCGGGATTATCATTGGCCCCGCTGCGGCCGGAGGCGGCGGCAGTAGCGGCGCTGGCATGGCCGAAGCTGCCGTAGTCGGGGCTGGTGGCCGTCACGGCCGGGTCGTTGGGATTGAGTCGGGCAGCGGCGTCGCGTTCCTGCTGGTCGATAGAACGGGGGTCGTTGTCGTGAGAGAGGGGGGGAGTGGGCGTATTCATGCAGAAGATAATTGAAAAGCAAACGGGCCGGGCCCGCTTCAATAATCTCTTGTACGCAAACCGGCGGTACTCGTTCGCTTTCGCGTATAGCCCGCAGCTTTTATCCTTTCAACTACGCAAGCCGATGCCCATTCAGCACGACACCAAAAACCAGCAATTTACCCTCAGCCAGGACGGCCACACCGGCGAGCTGGCCTACGCCCGCCCCGCCGAGGGTGTTATCGACGTCACCCACACCTTTGTAGACGAGGCCCTGCGCGGCCAGGGCCTGGCCGACGACCTGGCCCGCGCCGCCCTGGCCTTCGCCCGCGAAGAAAAGCTCAAGGTGAAAGCCAGCTGCAAATTCATGGCCGGCTTCGTGCAGAAGCACCACGCCGAATACGCCGACCTGCTGGAATAAGCCCGGCCCCCGGCCCTGTCCGAACGCAAAAGCGCCCCCGACCAGCTGGCCGGGGGCGCTTTTGCGTTCGGGGAAGTAGTGGGCTATTGCACCACTACGCGGCCCGTGTACTCCACGCCGGCGCAGCGCACGCGCACGGCATATAGGCCGGCGGGCAGGCCGCGCAGGTCTACCAAAGCTGCCTCGGTAGCGCTGAGCTGGGCGGTGCGCTGGCGCACGGCGCGGCCCAGCAGGTCGAGCACTTCTACTGTAGCGGAGCGGGCGGCCGCCTGGCCGGGCAGGCGCACCTGCACGGTGGCAGTGGCCGGGTTGGGATATATTTCGAGGGCGGTACGCAGGCCGGCAGCGGTGCGGGTGGCGGTGGTCAGGCCGCAGGCGGTGCTGGTGTAGCTGCCCACGCCGGCGTAGTTATCCACGCCATTGCCGGTCCAGGTGGCTGCTCCGTAGGGGCCATTCCAGCGGCCGCCCTGGTTGGTGTTGGGCAGGCGCACCATGGTATTGTTCAGGGTCGAGCCGCCGCCGGCCACCGTCCATTCGGTGGGGCGCTGGCCAATCACGCCAATAATATCGAGGGTGTCGGTGCCATCAAAGAGGGCCACGGCATCGTCGCCGTTGAAGAAAGCCACGCCGCTTTGCAGGTCGGTTTGGGCGGCTACGCCGGCATCGGTCACGCCGGTGTTAGCAATCACGAACACGTCATAGGGGGCAATGGTACCGCTCAGGGCCTGCGTAGTGGTGGCGGTAGTGGCCCCGTTGGCGTACAGCACCACGCGCTTGCCAGCCAGGGGCATGGGCGAAGTGGTGGGGTTGTAGATTTCCAGCACCTTGGTATTACCCGTGTTCGACTCGGTGTACTGCGTGAAGTAGGGCTTGGTGCAGGGCGCGCCGGCCGGGGCCGCGTCGTCGTTGGTGATGGTGAGGACGTGGGCAGTGGGCTGGCCCAGCAGCACGCCGGCCGTGGAGGGCGTGCCCAGGCGCAGGCGCAGGGTTTCGTCGGGCTCGAAGGTCAGGTCGCCGTTCACGGTCACGGTCACGGCCCGGGTGGTGGGGCCGCCCACGGTGAAGCTCACGCTGGTCGTGTTCAGGGTATAGTCGGACGGCGAAGTGGCGGTGCTGTTGGCCACGTCCACGTTCACCGGCACGGTGATGGCGCTGGTGATGGCCGCGCCGGTCAGGGCCACATTCACGGTGTAGGTGCTGGTGCCGGTGTTGCCCTCAATAATAGCGCCGGTGGCCGAGGCGAAACTCACCGTAGAAGGCGTGCCGTCGTCGTTGAGGATGGTGAGCGTGTGCACGTTGGGGCCGCCCAGGCCGGTGCCGGTGCTGGCGTTGGTCAGGTTGAGAACTACCGTTTCATCGGCTTCGGGCTGGGTGTCGCCGTTCACGGTCAGGGTCACGGTCTGGCTGGTGCTGCCGGCCGGGAAGGTCACGGTAGCGGGCGAGGCGAAGGTGAAATCCGAGCCGCTGGTGGCGGTCGAGTTCATGGCATCGAAGCTCACCTGCACGGTGGTGGCCGTGGCGGCGGCCGGGGCCAGGTTCACGGTAAACGTGTAGGTGCTGGTGCCGGTATTGCCTTCGATGATGCTGCCCGTAGCGCTGGCAAACGTGAATATCGGGCCGGGAGGGGCCAGGCCGTAGGCCTGGGCCACCAGCTCGGGGTGCTCGATGTAGGGGTTGTAGTTGCCCTGGCTGGCGGCCACGCGGCGGTTGCGCTCAATCTCGTGGGCATCCACCGGGTCGGCCAGGTGCCAGGCGTAGAGGGTGGCCAGCGGGGCCAGTGCCGTGATGCTCTGGTGGCCGGTGGCAATCAGCTCCGGCTGGGTGTCGTGCATCGTGTAGAAGTAGAACGCCGTGCGGGCCACGTTGCCTTTGTGGTCTTCGCGGGGCTCAAACTGCGAGTTGGTGTCCTCGCTGTACTCGTCGATGTTGGTGGTCGGGATGGTGCTCTGGCTGCTGGTGTTGCGCATCCAGAGGGTGGTGGCGGCGTCCGGAATGTCGGCGTAGGGGTTGTTGCCCCGGTTCGAATTCCACTGAATATACGTGGGGTAGAGGTGGTGCATATCCGACACCATGCGGGCCGCCGAGCTGAACCACGACTGCGGAATGCTGTGCTCGCAGTTGATGTTGGCCGCCGATGTGGTGCTGGAGCTGGTGAAGCTGAACGGGTTCGGGGTGTTGTAGCCCGAGTACACGCAGGTTACCGAGTTGTTGTAGTTGTCGGCGTAGTTATACATTTTGGCCCGGGCTCCGGCATAGGAGAGCACCGTGCGCTTGCCGTCATACCAGTTGGTACGCAGCCAGTCGCGCAGGGCCTGGCCCTGCAAGTTGGTGGGCGGAGCAGTCGGTACGGCCGGAAATACCTGGGCCTGCAGCGCGGCGGGTACCAGGGCCAGCGCCACCAGCAGCGAAGCGAAAAAGTGTTTCATATGAAACGGGAGAAGGGGATAATGGGATGAGGGATAAGCGCGGGGGCAGAGGGAAGCAGTAAAGGTAACGGATTCGGCCCGGGCGGCTGAGGGCCCGCGCATTACGAAACCAAGAAGACTTCGCCCTATTTTCGTCCCCTCATACCCTCATACCCTCATACCCTACATATATGGCCGACATCACCACCACCGAACTCCGCCAGCGCCTGCAGGCCGGCGAAACCCCGCACCTCGTCGACGTGCGCGAACCCTGGGAGCACGAAGAAGCGAGCATTCCCACGGCCCAGAACATCCCCCTCGGCTCCCTGCCCGAGAAGCTCGACGACCTCGACGCCTGGAAGGACGAGGAAGTAATTGTGCACTGCAAGAGCGGCAGCCGTTCCTCGCAGGCCAAAGCCTACCTCACCCAGCAGGGCTTCAGCAACGTGCGGAATCTGCTGGGCGGGTTCACCGAGTATTCGGCTGGTTAGCAAGTAAGTGCCTCCCTTGTAGCACATGCTTTAGCTTGTGCGGCGTCAGGCAGTTTCGCGCCACCGTCGCACAAGCTAAAGCGTGTGCTACAAGCAGCTATGCCGCCACCAGACGCCCGTCGGCCGCATACGCCAGCTCGCCGCGGTCCACCATTTCCCGCACGGCTGCGGTAATAGCCGCCGCATCCTTCGGCGGAAACGCGGCCAGCAGCTCGCGCGGCGACAGCGCCCCAGCCCGTAAGTGCGCCAGCAGCGGCTCGCGCAGCGACGGAGCCTGGACGGCGGCCTGTGCCGCTTTTTTCTCAGCCAGGCAAATGTCGCAGACTCCGCAGCGGGCCGGGTCGGCCTCGTCGAAATAGGTGAGCAGCAGAATCTGGCGGCAGCGGGTGCCGTTAAGGTACTGGCCCACGGCGTGGGTTTTGGCGCGGGCCAGGTCGCGGGCGGCCGTCATCCGCACCTGGTCGATGGGCAGCTTGGCCGCATCGAAGCGCGGCGTGGTGAACATCGCCTGCGGGGCCTCCTGTTTGGGCTGGTAGTGCAATATGCCCGCCGTGTGCAGGTAGCGCAGCTGCTGGCGCACTTCCACCACGCTGCGTCGCAGGTGCGTGGCCAGCGAATTTTCCGAAATGGTCTGAAAATCGGCAAACAGCTCGCCGCCGTGCAGCCGCAGCAGGGCCTTTATCAGCAAGTCGTGCTGCGCATTGGCCACCTGGAACGTGTACAAATCCTGATGGCTCATTATCAGGTGCACCCGTGCCGGCTGGTTCACGGCCTCGTTCAGCTGCACAAAGCCTTCGCGCTGCAAAATCTTCAGCGAATTGTGCGCGTCCACGGCCTTGATGCGGTAGGTTTCGGCAAACTGCTGCAGGTCGAACTCGAACGCGGCCAGCTCGCCGCCACCCACCGCCGTGCGCGAGTAGTTGGCCAGCGCCTGGTACACGCGCCGCACCGTATCCAGGGGCGGAAACGACTGGCTGGTGCGGCGGCGCAGCTCATCGGCATCGTTGGGCCCGGCCAGCAGCACGGCAAAGGCATATTGGCCGTCGCGCCCGGCGCGGCCGGCCTCCTGGTAGTAAGCCTCCAGGGTATCGGGCGCGTCGAGGTGGGCCACGAGGCGCACGTCGGGCTTGTCGATGCCCATGCCGAAGGCGTTGGTGGCCACGATGAGGCGCACTTTATCGGCAATCCAGTCCTGCTGCACTTGGGTGCGCTTATCTGATGGCAGGCCCGCGTGGTAGGCCGCCGCCGCAAACCGGTGCTGCTGCAGAAACGCGGCCGTGTCCTCCGTCTGCCGCCGGGTGCGGGCATAAACAATGGCCGTTTTGTTCGGCCCCACGCCGCGCACCACTTCCAGCAGCCGGCGCAGCTTGTCCTCCGTTTGCAGCACCGAGTACGAGAGCTTGGGCCGGGCAAAGCTCTGCCGAAACACGCCCGAGCCCGGCCCAAATTTCAGCTTCTCCACGATGTCGGCCTGCACCTGCGCCGTGGCCGTGGCCGTGAGGGCGATAACCGGCGTGCCCGGCGGCAGCTTCTCGCGCAGCTCGGCAATGCGCAGGTAGGGCGGCCGGAAATCGTAGCCCCACTGCGAGAGGCAGTGCGCCTCGTCCACGGCCAGCAGCCCCACGTTCATTTTCGCCACCCGCACCTGAAATAGCTCCGTGAGCAGCCGCTCGGGGCTTACGTACAGGAACTTCACGCTGCGGCCATACACGCAGTTGTCCAGCGCGTGGTCGATTTCCTGGTGGCTCATGCCCGCGTAAATGGCTTCCGCTTTCAGCCCACGCTTGCGCAGGTTGTCCACCTGGTCCTTCATCAGGGCAATCAGCGGCGACACCACGATGCAGATGCCCGGCCGCGCCAGCGCCGGCACCTGAAAGCAGATGCTCTTGCCGCCGCCGGTGGGCAGCAGCGCCAGCGTATCGTGCCCATTCAAAACCGAATTGATGATTTCTTCCTGCCCCGGCCGGAAAGCCGTGTGCCCCCAATGCTCTCGCAGCAGCGCCAGGGGCGAGGTTTCGGTAGGAGCGGAGGACATGGGGCGAAGTTAAGGCCAGGTGTTGCTAAACGATGGGCTTTTGCTTGGCTTTGTGTTGTGCACCGAGACAGCAATTAGCTGAAAAAACGCTTTCGGTAGGAATTTACGAAACCTGCGCGGCTCAGACATATTTCAGGGCCAGCAAACACAGGGTTGGCGAAATCGCGTAGCCCAGCGCTCTGAAGAGGTGCGCAAGGATTTTGAGCGCTTTGGCTGCCTGCCGCAGTCGCAGTATGCCCCCCCCGAAAAGCAGACGTTTGCGGTGACGAATCGGCCCGATAAGGGCTTATTCTGCTTTGCCAACGGGTTGTCCATACACATAACGTACCCCCATCGAATCCCCGTGGACGGATTCGTGAATCACCACGACGCCTTCGAGTTGGCCGTCGCGGCACGTGCCGGCCAACATCCTTTTTCCGTTAGGGTAGTAGTCGACGCGCGGCCCGTTGGCGTGATTGTGTTGGTACACCGAACGGCTCTGCAACTGCCCGGTGGGGTAGTACTGGCGGCGGGTCCCGGTTTGCTGCCCGGCGAGCATCGTCCCTTCGGTTTCCAACGTGCCAGTGGGGTAAAACCCTTGGAACGGGCCGTTGAGCCGGCCGTGGACGTAACAGAACTTGTTTTTCAGGTGGCCGTTGGCGTAGTAAACCCGTTGCAGGCCTTCCAACAACCCATGGCGGTACTGTTCGACGGAGTGCAGGCCGCCGGCCTCGTAAAACATCGAGTCCACCCCATGGCGTTGGCCTCCTTCCACCCAAAAAATTTCGCGGACAGCGCCCGTGGGGAACCGCGCGATTCGTTTAACTGCGCCGTCCGCCTGGGGGTGACACGCCCCACCGAAGCCGGCTAGTAACGCGTAAACCGGCCAGCGCCAGTTCCCATGAAGGGCGCGTGGCAGGCGGTAAACCATAAAAAAGTAGGCATTCGTCATGCGCCGAAATTACGCCAGCACCCCCTTGTTTATTGGCAAAAAAGCACCGTGCGGCAATTTTGCGAAAACGGTGATTAAAACAATCCTGCCTCACTGCCCCTTAAAATATGCTCACAAAAAAGCCCGGCACCTCACGGCACCGGGCTAGTAGAAGCAGGAGAAGTAGGACTAAGCCGCCACTTTCTCCCCGTTCTCACGGTCATCAATGGCCTTGCGCAGCTTGGCAATTGCCTGCACGGCGCGCTCCTCATCGAGGCGGTTGATGTTGAGCAGCATCTTGGTCTTCTCGGGGCGGGTAATCACCGGATGGTTCAGCAGGCGGATAATTTCTTCCTTCTGCGAAGCCGTGGCGTAGTGTACTGGCGCGGCGGGCTGTTCGGCGGCAATGGCCGGTACCTCGGCGGGCAGCACCTGCATGGCGGGCACGGGCTGGGCTGCTACCGGCGCGGGAGCCGCTACGGCCACCGTGTTGGTGTTGTAGTCCATTTCCTCGGCGGGCGTGGGCTCGTAGCCGGCGGCGCGGATAATCCAGGCCAGGCAGTTGCGGTAAGCCTTGCCGATGGCACGGGTCTGGGCCATGCTCATAATGGCGAATTCCTGGTAGAATTTCTTGCCGCTCTCCTTGTTCGAGCACACCGCGAAGCCGGCGCCCACCGTGGTGCCGTGGCGCAGGTCAAACAGCGTCACCTTGGCTTGGTACTTCATTTCCTCGGGGCTGCTCACGTTGATGACGTGCTCCACGATGGGCACGATGCCCAGGCGCGAACCGGCGTACTGCCAGCCCTCCACGTTCACAAACTCCTTGCCTTGCACGTTGGTCGTGAGCTTGTTATCCTTAATGAACTTAGCGAGGTCCTTCGCCAAATCCAGCGTTTCGTCGGAGCGGGCAATGTCGTAGCTCTCGACTTTAACGTTTTTGGTAACTTCCTTGGTGGTTTTCGGGGCCTCGTTCATAGCTTTGTTCTTTAGTAATGTGTCCAACTGATGTTCGGGTTAATAACCCAGAATTAGAAACAAATGTGCCAGAATTGCCAAAAATATTGGTAAATTTTATTGCTGTTGTTCAGTAATTTATCAGCAATAAGAAAATTATTAAGAACTAAGCAGATTGGGAATGGTCGGTGGCGGCTTTTACTAAGCTCCTCCGTTTAGTAAGCATAGCCCGGCGGGCATCGTTTCGGCGGCGCCAGGCAGCGGTTCCTGCAGCGGGTGCCGTGTAAAAAGGCAGAGGTCCGCAGAGCCGTGCCGAAACACTTCTGCGGACCTCTGCGGGAACCGATGTACAGGACGAGAAATGAACCTATCCGCCTTCCAGAATATGGCCGTCGCGCATCACAATCTTACGGTCGGCCATGTCGGCCAGCTGCTCGTTGTGCGTCACGATGACGAAGGTCTGGCCCAGCTCTTTGCGGAGCAGAAAGAAAATCTGGTGCAGCTCCTGGGCATTTTTGGTATCGAGGTTGCCGCTGGGCTCGTCGGCGAAGATGATTTCGGGCGAGTTGATGAGGGCGCGGGCCACCGACACGCGCTGCTGCTCGCCGCCGCTCATCTCGCTGGGCTTGTGGTTGGCCCGAAATTCCATGTTCAGCATGCCGAGCAATTCGCGGGCCCGTACGCGCACTTCTTTTTCGGAGCGGCCAGCCAGGTAGGCGGGCAGGCACACGTTTTCGAGGGCCGTGAACTCGGGCAGCAGGTTGTGAAACTGGAAGATGAAGCCGATGTGCCGGTTGCGGAACCGGGCCAAATCGTTGCGCCCCAGCGAGCTTACCGATTCGCCATCGAACAGGATATCGCCCGAGTCCGGCGTGTCCAGCGTGCCCAGAATGTGGAGCAGCGTGCTCTTGCCGGCCCCGGAGGAACCAACAATGCTCACGATTTCCGACTTTTCAATCGTTAAATCAATGCCCTTGAGTACGTTCAGGGAATTGTAGCTCTTGTGAATGTTGATAGCTTGCAGCAACGGCGGGCAGCGATAGACGTGAATGAAGCGGTAGTGGCAAAGCTACGCACAATCCGGGCGGTGCCCTGCCGCGCCTTAACACGCAGCCCGCCGATTAAGCACAAACCGATTCTTCGCATTGCCCCACTTTCTTTTCATGCCGCGCTCTTTTTTTTCGATACGCCGCTGGTGGCCGTTGGCTTTGCTGGCCTTGGTGCCGCTGCTGGCCCTGTGGCGCTGGCCGCGCCGCGCCGCCCTCCCCGCCGAAACCGCCCGGCAGGCCCAGACGCTGGCCACGGCCCCATCGGCTTTCGGGGCGGCGTTTGCGCCGCGCGGCCGGGGCGCGGTGGTGTCGGACAGCCTGCGGCTGCGCGGCGTGAGCTGGGTGGGCGGCGACTCCGTAACCATTGCCGAGTTGGCCCCGCTGCGGCGCGACCACATCAGCTGGATTGCCCAAACGCCCTTCGGCTGGCAGGCCGGGGCCGCCGAGCCCGCCGTGCAGCTGCACACCGCCCGGCCCGGCGGCCGCTTCGGCCTGTGGGGCGAAAGCGACGCCGGCATCGAATACACGGCCCGGCTGGCCCGGCCGCGCGGTATCCGCACGCTGCTGAAGCCGCACTTGTGGGTGCGGGGCCGCAGCGCCTGGCCCGGCGATATTAACATGACCAGCCCGGCGGCCTGGGATGCGTGGTTTGCCAGCTACACCACCTTTATTCTGCACTACGCCGCGCTGGCCGAGGCCGCGCACCTCGACGGCCTGTGCATTGGTACCGAATTGCAGCACGCCACCGAGCCGGCCCACGAAAAAGCCTGGCGCAGTCTCATCAGGCAGATTCGGCAGGTGTACCACGGCCCGCTTACCTACGCCGCCAACTGGAGCGGCGAGTACGAGCAAATCCGGTTCTGGGACGCGCTCGACTACGTGGGCATTCAGGCCTATTTCCCCCTGTGCTCGTCTGCCAGCCCATCACTCGATACGCTGCTGCGCGGCTGGCAGCCCCACCTGCAAAAGCTGGTCCGGTGGCAGAAAAAAATCAAAAAAACCGTGGTATTTACCGAAGTGGGCTATAAAACCACGCCCGATGCCGCCGCCCGCCCTTGGGAGTGGCCCGAGCGCACGGCCGCCCTGCAAACGCCCGACGAGGCCACCCAGGCCCGTTGCTACGAGTCGCTGTTCCGGGCCTGCTGGGGCCTGCCGTGGCTCAAGGGCATGTTTATCTGGAAGTGGTACCCCGGGCTGGAGGCCGATGGCCCGGCCCGCCGCCACGCCGACTTTACGCCCCAGCACAAGCCCGCCGAAGCTGTGCTGGCTCGCTGGTATGGTCAGTAGCACCCAAGCTTGTACCATAAGCTTTAGCTTGTGACAAGCGCCGCGAGTTCCGGAATCCGCACCGTTCAACGGGTACACTCGCTGCGTTCGTCACAAACTAAAGCTTATGGTACAAACCGCTTGTCACAAGCTAAAGCTTGGGCTACTGCCTACCTGCTTCGTACTTTCGCCCCAACAACCGCGAGGTAGCGTAGCTAAAACCACCCCTTACCCGTTTTTATGAACATTCACGAATATCAGGGCAAAGAAATCCTGAAAAAATACGGCGTCCGCGTGCAGGAAGGCATCACCGCCGATACCCCCGAGGAGGCCGTAGCCGCCGCCGAGAAGCTGACCGCCGACACCGGCACCAGCTGGTACGTGCTGAAGGCGCAAATCCACGCCGGTGGCCGGGGTAAAGGGGGCGGAGTGAAACTCGCTAAAAACCTGGAGCAGGTGAAAGAGATTGCCGGCAACATTCTCGGCATGCAGCTCATCACCAAGCAAACCGGTCCCGAGGGCCGCAAGGTGCATAAAATCCTGGTTGCTCAGGACGTGTATTACCCCGGCGCTTCGGAGCCCAAGGAATACTATATGAGCGTGCTGCTGGACCGTGAGCTGGGCAAAAATGTCATCATCTACACCACCGAGGGTGGCATGGACATCGAGGAGGTAGCTGAGTCGCACCCCGAGAAAATCCACCGCGAGCACGTGGACCCTTCGGTAGGCCTGCAAGGCTTCCAGGCCCGCAAAATAGCCTTTAACCTCGGTTTGGAAGGTGAGGCCCAAAAGGAAATGGTGAAGTTCGTAACCGCTTTGTACAAGGCCTACGACGAAACCGATTCCAGCATGTTCGAAATCAACCCGGTGCTGAAAACGTCGGACAACAAAATCCTGGCCGTTGACGCCAAGGTGACGCTGGACGAAAACGCCCTGTACCGCCACAAGGATTTCGTGGCCCTGCGCGACTTCAACGAGGAAGACCCCCTGGAAGTGGAAGCCAGCCAGAACAACCTGAACTACGTGAAGCTCGACGGCAACGTGGGCTGCATGGTGAACGGCGCCGGCCTGGCCATGGCCACCATGGACATCATCAAGCTTTCGGGTGGCGAGCCCGCCAACTTCCTCGACGTAGGGGGTGGAGCCAACGCCCAGACGGTGGAGGCGGGTTTCCGCATCATCCTGAAGGACCCGAACGTGAAGGCCATCCTGATTAACATCTTCGGCGGCATCGTACGTTGCGACCGGGTGGCTAATGGGGTAGTTGAGGCCTACAAAGCCATCGGCGACATCCGCGTGCCCATCATCGTGCGCCTGCAAGGCACCAACGCCGAGGAAGGCGCCCGCATCATCGACGAGAGCGGCCTGAAAGTAGCCTCGGCCGTGTTGCTGAAGGATGCTGCCGCCCGCGTGAAAGAAGTGCTGGCCAACGCCTAAGGGTAACCGACCATTAATTGCCGAAAAGGCCCGCCTGAATCATCAGGCGGGCCTTTTCTTTGTTCTTTTCGTGGCACCGGAGCGCACGGGCTATTTCTTTTCGGTGAGGGCAGGCACGGCCTCGCCTTTCACGCGTAGCTCCACTTCCATGTTGCCACGGGTGCCCACCGAGTATGGGCAAATCTGGTGGGCATGGCGCACCATGTCCAGCGTTTTTTCCTGGTCGAAGGATTTGAGGTCAACGTCGAGCACGGCGCTCAGGCCGTAGCCTTCGCCCTCCTGAAACAGGGTAACCGAGCACTGCACGGTGGTTTCGGGGTCGAGCCGGTCACCGGCCTTTTGGGCGATGACGAGCAGGGCCTGCTGGAAGCACGAGGCGTAGCCGGCGGCAAACAGCTCTTCGGGGTTGGTGGCGTTTCTTTTGCCGCCCAGGCCCTCGGGGACCGACATGTCGAGGTCGATGATGCCGGTGGAGGAACGGACGTGGCCGCTGCGGCCACCAACGGCCGAAGCATCGGCCGTATACAGGTTCTTTTTCATGAATGAAGCGTGAAAGTGGAAATTTCTGATGCGATAAGGGTTGTTGGCTTAACTGGTTTTGGCCCGCCTGGGTTATGGCATTCGAGTAGAATTGCCAAGGAATTTGGCGTTGAAATTTGGTCGCCCTCGCTTTTATGGCTACTTTTGCAGCCTAATCCGGCCGCGTCGTACAACGGATAGTATGAGAGTTTCCGAAGCTCTTGATTTAGGTTCGATTCCTAACGCGGCCACTTTAAACCCCGTTTCCAAGCTGGAAACGGGGTTTTTTATTTTCCGGGGTACGGTACAGGACCCGGGTAGGAGTTTTGCCCACTGAAATGGCTTGTCGAAGCGCTGTTCAGCATAGGCCCAGAGTTACTGTTCTATGATATGGTTGGCCTGAATTCAAGTTCATGTACAGGGTGTAACGACGTGACAATTCGCGACGTTGTATTTCGCGCATTAACTCGAAATGTTCCCTAAGAAGCTATGCGGGCAGGTAGTTGCGCGGGCTGACGGCTCTTCGTATACTTTGCGTGGCAATCGGCAAACATTTTCCTTTCCCGACTCTTGGTTCAGCATGAGAACAATTACCCTACTGCTTTTTCTGCTGCTTTCCTTCGCTGGCCGCGCCCAGAATCCGGGCACCGTGGCCGGCACCGTGCGCGACCGGGCCACCCAGGAAGCCCTGCCTGGCGTGAGCGTAACGCTGGAAGGCACCACCTTCGGCACCGCGACCGATGCGGAAGGCCGCTACCGCCTCACGGGCGTGCCGGCGGGCGCCTACAACCTGCGCGCCAGCTTCGTGGGCTACGATGCCCTGCTGCGCGCCGACGTGGCCGTGAGCAGCGGCAATGTGAACACCCTCAACCTGGAAATCAACAAAGGCCCGCAGGCGCTGGGCGAGGTAACCGTGACGGCCAACCGCGCCATTCGGGTGGCCACAGCCGAAACGCCGCTGAGCGTACAGCGCCTCACTACCGAGGAAATCAAGAGCAACCCGGGCGGCAACTTCGATATTTCACGGGTGATACAGAGCCTGCCCGGCGTGGGCGGCGGCGGCACGGGCGGCACGGCGGGCTTCCGCAACGACATCATCATCCGGGGCGGCGCGCCCAACGAAAACGTGTACTACCTCGACGGCATTGAGGTGCCCATTATCAACCACTTCCCCACGCAGGGCAGCGCGGGCGGGCCGGCCGGCATCCTCAACGTCAGCTTTATTGAGGACGTGACGCTGAGCTCCTCGGCCTTTCAGGCGCGGTATGACAATGCGCTGAGCTCGGTGCTGCAGTTCCGGCAGCGCGACGGCAACTCCGAACGGCTGCAGGGCAACCTGCGTACCTCGGGCACCGAGGTGGCGGCTACGCTCGAAGGGCCACTCACCAAGAACACGACCTTTCTGGCGTCGGCCCGGCGCAGCTATTTGCAGGTGCTGTTTAAGCTGATTGACTTGCCCATCCGGCCCGATTTCTACGATTTTCAGTTCAAGACCACGACGAAGATTTCGCCCAAAACCACGCTCACCACGCTGGGGTTGGGGGCCATCGACCACTTCGAAATTGTGCCGCCCAAAAAGAGCTCGCCCAGCAAGGAGTTCATCCTGCGCAACAACCCCACCATCGACCAGTGGAACTACACCGTGGGCCTGAACCTGCGCCACTTGGTGGACAACGGCTACCTGAACCTGGCCCTGAGCCGCACCCAGCAGCACAGCGCCGCCGACCAGTTTCAGTACGGCTACATCGGTCAGGAAGCCTACCGTAAGCTATTTGCCCGCAGCGGCGAAACTGAAAACAAGCTGCGCGCCGACGTGAACAAGCGCGTGGGCCGCTGGCAGTACAGCTACGGCGTGGTGGGCCAGCTGGTGCATTATGATAATAACCTGCGCAACCGCATCCGAGCCGAAGTGCGCGATGCCAGCGGCGCGCTCGTGAGCCCGGCCGTGACGGTGAACTTCACCACCAGCCTCGATTTTGTGCGCTACGGCCTGTTTGCCCAGGCCACCCGCACCTACGGGCCTGAAGGCCGCCTCACGGTATCGGCCGGTGTGCGGGCCGATGGTACCAATGCCCTGCTGCAAGGCTACCGGCTCGACCGGACGCTCTCGCCCCGCGTGTCGCTGAGCTACGCCCTGCTGCCCACCCTGAACCTGAACGCCAGCCTGGGCCGCTACTACAAGATTCCGCCTAGCACCATTCTGGGCTACCGCGACCCGGCGGGCCGGCTCGTGAACGAGGGCAGCCGCTACATCCGGTCCGACCACGCCGTGGCGGGGCTGGAGTGGCTGCCCACCCAGGGCACCCGCGTCACGCTGGAAGGCTTCTATAAAAAGTACGCCTACTACCCGGTGAGCGCGCGCGACGGCATCAGCCTGGCCAACCTGGGCGGCGATTTTAACGCCATTGGCAACGAGGCCATCACCAGCACCGGCGACGGGCGCGCATACGGGGCCGAGGCCTTTTTCCAGCAGAAACTCAGCGGCAAGCTCTTCGCCATTGTGTCGCTCACGGCCTTCCGCTCCGAGTTTTCGGGGCGCGATGGGGTGTACCGGCCCACGGCCTGGGATACGCGCTTTCTGGGCTCGGCGCTGCTGGGCTACAAGCTGGGCCGGGGCTGGGAAATAGGGGCCAAGTACCGCGTGGGCGGCGGCGCGCCCTACACGCCCTACGACGAAGCCGCCAGCCGTGCCAGCTACCAGGCCGTGGGCCAGGGCATTCTGGACTATAGCCAGCTTAATACCCGCCGGCTCGGGGGCTTCCAGCAGCTCGACCTGCGCCTCGATAAAAAGGTGAGCCTGCGCCGCCTGAGCTTCGATTTTTACATCGATGTGCAGAATGCGCTGCTGACCAAGCCCGTATCGGTGCCCACCTACACCTTCGAGCGCCAGCCCGACAACTCCGGCTACACCACCACCGACGGCCAGCCCCTGCGCCAGGATGGCGGCAACGCCGTACCGGTTTTATTGCCGGCAAGTGACGCGCTGGTAGTGCCCACAATTGGGTTCATCGTGGAGTTTTAAGGGCCAGCTGTTGGGGTGGAGGTCTGCTTGTTTGATATGAAGCAAGGATGTAGCGCGGGGTGGTGCGACGACGATTTCGGTCGTCGCATCACCCCGCGCTAGGTATTTATTCGAAATGGTTGCGTGGGCGCTGCTTGTTTCTGCTGTGGCCACAGGAAAGCTCCTTTGCAGGCTGCAAAGGAGCTTTCCTGCTTCGTGCCCTGCTGCATCGATATGCAGCAGCTTGACATATTTGAACTACCGATGTAATAACTGTTGCATGAATAAATAAAAAATATATGAATATTTTATGTTATAAACAAGATTTAACACCGCTGTGGGCACATGCGCTAAACCTAATACTACCGTGCCGCCGTATAGGCTGAACATTATCAGTGACTCTCACTCCAACTCCCAATACCATGAACACGAAAAACATCTTCACCGCCCTCGCCCTCACCGTAGCCTGCTCGGCCACCTCCTTCGCGCAGGATATGAAGACCAAGAGCGACGACGAGAAAACAAAAACCACCGTCGACGGCATGATGACCAAGACCAAAATGGCCGACGATGGCAAAATGAAAGTCAAAGGCAAATCGGCTGCCGGCGACAAAATGAAAGCCAAAACCAAGCCCCGCTCCGCTGCCGACCGCAAAAAGATGGGCATGGCAGACAACTCAATGAGCAACGGTGTGATGGTGGGCGGTGCCATGATGACCCCCGATAAGGATATCGTGGACAATGCCGCCGGCAGCGCCGACCACACCACGCTGGTAGCCGCCGTGAAAGCCGCCGGCCTGGTTGAAACGCTGAAAAGCGCTGGTCCCTTCACCGTATTTGCCCCCACCAACGCGGCTTTTGATAAGCTTCCCGCTGGCACCGTAAACTCGCTGTTGACGCCCGAAATGAAGCCCACCCTCACCAAAATTCTCACCTACCACGTAGTACCCGGCCGCCTCACGGCCGCCGACCTCAAGAATGGTCAGGTGCTGACCACCGTGGAAGGCGAGCAGCTGACGGTGATGATATCCGGCAGCAGCGTGATGCTGAAAGACGCCAAAGGCGGCATGGCCACGGTCACCATCCCGAACGTGATGTCGAGCAACGGCGTAACGCACGTAATCGATACCGTGTTGATGCCAGCTAAGTAATCAGCAAATTCAGGCTTCGTGCCCCAATAAAAAAGCCGTCCGGAGTTATCCGGACGGCTTTTTTGCTAATGAGGCTGTTTAGGAAGTCGTTGCGCCGGTCTGACCGCCCTAGGCGGTCCGACCGGTTGTCGTGCGGACGAAATCGGGGGTACTTCAACCGGTCAGACCGCCTAGGGCAGTCTGACCGGAACGATACTACTTTCTAAGTAGCTTCGATTGCTACAGAGGGCAAACGCTATTCCAACATCAGCTTTTGCCCGATGGTGCGGCCGTCGGCCAGGGTCAGGCGCACGGTGTAGAGGCCGGCGGGCAGCGTGGGCAGGGCCAGAGTGGGGTTGCCGGCCTGGGCAGTGGGCTGCTCCCACACCACGCGGCCCAGAGCATCGACCAATACCGCTCGCACAAAACCCGGCCCGGCAATGCTCACGGTGCCGTGGCCGTGCCCGGCAGGGGCAGGGTTGGGGTAGATGCTGTAGGCGGCGGCGGCGCGGCTGGCGGCAGTGGCGGTGGCCACGTTATTGGTCATCACGGGGCGCATCATGAGCGCGCCCCGGCCGGATGCGAAGTTGGTGGTGTCCCACACGCCGGTGTTGTCGCGGCGCAACAGGTGTTGGGCCGGGAAGCTGCTGTTGTAGTCGAGGCCGTAGGGCAGGAAGCGGCCGGCGGAGGTAGAAGGCTGCGAAAAGCCCACGTAAAAAATGCCCGATACTGGCACGGGCTGGTCAAAATCAATCTGATAATACTGCCAGCCGGCCGGAATATTGGCGGCGGCCGGGATGGTGGCCGTTTTGGAAACCCGGGCGGTGGTAGCGGGTCGGCCGTTCGCATTGTCCCACACGCTGATGGTGACGGGGCGGGCATCGAAATCCAGCGTCCGGTTGCCGCCGGCCACGCTGGAGCCGGGATATACCGGGTATAGGCGCAGGCCGCGCACGTAGTCGGCCTGGTTCAAATCGAAGCGGTAGGCAAAGGCGAGCTGCTGGCCGCTTGTGAAGGGGTCGAGGTTGGTAAATCCTTCGGCCGTACCATCGTCGTAGGCGTAGTAATTGGCCAGCTCTACGTCCCGGAAAATGGTGTCGTTGGGCAGCGTAAGCGGGTTTTGCTCCTGCGAGTTCAGCGCCATGGTGTAGCGCAGGCGCTTAGCATCGGGGGTGGCGGGCAGGGCCACGGCGCTGGCCGCGCCGGTCACGGGCGTAAGGCGGGGCTGCGTGCCCAGCGGCAGGCTGCGCTGCAGCCAGGTACCCAGCACCGGACCGGCGGGCAGCTGCTGCACGGTGCCCAGCACGTTCACGTTCAGTGGGAGCAGGCCGCTGCGCAGGTTGCTGTAGTTCACGCCCAGGTTGGCGGCCAGCTCGCTGCCGGTCGGCGAGGCCGTGTTGAACTGCCAGACCGGCATGGAGGTGAACCGGCGCAGGGGGCTGCGCATGCCGCCCGAGGGATTGCCGCCGGTGAGCCCGCCGCCGGCCCCCGAATCCAGAAACGTGGTATCGGCCAGGCCGGCGGTGCGGCCCCGGTTCAGCAGAATGTAGTCCACGCTCCAGTTGTCGCGGTTTTCGGAGCTGTTGCCGGTGGCAATGAACATAAACTGGAAATTGCCGTGCAGGTACTTGGCTTGCTCCAGCAGTACTACCTGCTGCCGAAAGCCGGTGCGCACACGCTGGCCGTTGTAGGCCCACACCTGCTCCCAGGCATTGGCATCGGTTTTCACAAACAGCTCCAGGCGCACGGGGGTGGTGCTGCCGTTGGCCCCCGGGATGCTCACGATGCTGCCGGCCTGCCAGGCAAAGCTGAGCGCCACCTTGTCGTTGGCCGTGAGGCCACCCAGGTTGATGGGCTGTGATACCAGCGAGTCGATGGGGCCGTACACAATGTTTACCTGGCCGCTGTAGTTCTGGCCGTTGGCACGCAGGCCGTCGAGGGTGGCGGCCCCCCGGGTGAGGGGCTGAATGGCCAGGCGGTTGCTCACGAAAGCGCCGCCGATGGGCATCCACCTCTGCGGGTTGGGCGCACCGTTCAGCGGCGTGGTGAAGTCATCGAAAAAGGGCAGTGCCAGGGCCGTGGTGCCACGCAGCTGGGTGCGGATGGCGGCGCTGGGCGCGTAAGCTGCCCGGCTCGGGTCGGCCGACAGGGGCTCGGAAGGCGAGAGCTGGGCCGAGGCCGCGCCGGCGCTCAACAGCAGCGCCGGCAGCAGCAAGCGCGACCATGGGAGGAATCGTGTCATCATAAGTTAGCAGGAGGTTGAGGGCCTAACGACCAAAGCGCCCGGAAAAGTGCATTACGACGAAGCGGTGCCCCACGCCGCTACGCCAGTGAAAAAGGTTTTCCGGCGCGGCGACGCAAAGCACCGCTTTGCGTTGAAAGTCAACTATTTATTTCGCTACCCAGATATCCACCAGCTGGCCCATGCGGATGGTGGCATCGGGGCCATAGGTGGGGCGCTGGCGTACCACCGTGCCGGGAGTCTGCCCTGCCTCAGCGGGCTGCTCGAACACCTCGCCCTTTTGCAGGCCCTGGCCCACGAGGAGCGTAATGGCCTCATCCTCGGGCATGTCGATGAGGTTGGGCACGGCGAAGGTCTGGTTGCCCTGGCCGTCGCCCACCACGAGGTCCACTTTGGTACCCTTGGCGATGGGCGCGCCGGCCGCTATCTCCTTGCCGTTCACCAGCTGCTTCAGCACCGCGCCGGAGGCCAGGTCGGGCACCAGCTGAATCTGGCCCACCACGAGGTCGTAGCTTTTGAGAATGAGCATGGCATTTTTCGAGGAGCCATCGGTAAGCTTGGGCATCTTAATCACCGGCGGGTTTTTCATGCTCACCTGCAGGTAGATTTTGCGGCCTTCCTTCACCTTTTCGCCGGGGGCGGGGTCCTGCACCAGCACGGTGAAGGGGCGGATGTTGGGACTGTAGCTGGAGTCGTCCACGAAGTAGTTCAGGTTGCGCTCATCGAGGTAGGCTTCGAGGTCGGCCACATTCATGCCCGTCACCTTGGGCACTGTGATGGTTTCGCCGTGGTGCGTGCTCATGGGTAAATACACGTAGAAAAAGCCCAGCACGAGCAGCAGGCCCGCCCCGGCGATGAGCACGAGGTGCTTCACTACGTCGAGCGGGGTATTGGAGGTGAGGAAAGCCATTTAGCAAAGAAGACGTTATATGGGGCAAAGAACGGAAAACTCCCCTCCTTACCAAGGAGGGGATATTTTGCCGCAGGCAAAATTGGGGTGGTTGTGGCGTTGAGCAACGTTAGAATAGTGTCATCATGTGTTGTGCAATGCCACAACCACCCCCGTTTGCGCTTCGCGCAAACATCCCCTCCTTGGTAAGGAGGGGAGTCCGATGTTCAGCTAACCCGGGCCGCCCGCGCCTTGCCGAACTCCAGAATCCGGTCGATGAACTGATAAGGCGTGTAGCCGGCCAGGGCCGTCTGGTGGAAGATGCAGGTGGCGGGCGTCATGCCGGGCAGTGAATTTACCTCGATGATGAGCACCTCCACCTCGCCCTCCTGGCGCACGCGCACGAAGGCGTCAATCCGGGCGTAGCCCTGAATATCGAGCACTTCGGCCACGCGGTGCAGCACGGCCTTCACCTCGTTCGAGATGCGCTGGCGCTCGGCGGGGTCTGCATCGTAGCGGGCGGGGGTGATGTTCTGGCCTTCGCCGGCCAGGAATTTCTCCTCCAGGCTCAGCACCTCGCCGTTGGCCAGGGCCTCGCTGGCCTCGAATACTTCGATGTCGAGCAGGCCGTCTTCGTCGTAAGAAGTGAGCAGGCCGCCCGTGACTTCGAGGAAGTGCGCGGCCCCGTCGCGGCTGATGAGCGTTTCGACCAGGAAGGCCTCCTTGCGCGGAAATTCCTCCTTAAAACCCAGATTCAACACGCCGGCCGGGGCGGGCATGAGGTCTTCCCCGGTGCGGAAGATGAGCTGACTGAAGGCTTCCAGCTCCGCGCGGTTCTTGATTTTCTTCACCGCCGAGGAGCAGCCATCGTCGGCAGGCTTGGCGATGAATGGGTAAGGAAACTGCGTTTCGAGGCTGCGGTAGAAGCTTTCGGCATCGGCCTGCCACTCCAGCTTGGTGGCCATGCGGTGCTCGGCCACCAGCAGGCCGGCGGCACGCAGGCGCTTGTTGGTTTCAAACTTGTTGATGGTGACGCTGCTGCTGGCCACGCCCGAGCCGTTGTAGGGCAGGCCGAATTTCTCGAGCTCCTGCTGTAGCGCGCCGTCCTCGCCAGGGCGGCCGTGCAGGGCTATGAATACTTCATCGACCATGCCGGCCAGCTCCCCGAACGAGATGCGGCGCGGCAGGGCCAGCGCCTGTCCGGCGTAGGTGCTGGTAATCTGGCTGGCTTCCTGTCGGATGCGGGCCAGAATGGGATGCGGGGCCTCGCCGGCCTCGGCGTGCTCAATTTTCTCGCGGATGTCGTCGGCGTTGTCCTTCAGCATCACGTTCACGGGCAGCACGTAGAGCTGGTGCTCTTGGGCCGAGCCGGTGAGGAACACCGGCACCGGCGCGTACTTGGCCGACGAGCTGAGCTTCTCGAAAATATTGCGCCCGCTCTCCACCGAAATATGACGCTCCGAGGAGTAGCCGCCCATTATCACGGCCACCCGAATGCGCTCGGTGGCCTCGTGCTGGCGGCCGGCTACGGCCGCATCGAGCTTGGCCAGCAGCGCCCCCAGCTTCACGGGGCGCAGGCCGGCGCGGCGGCGGGCCGCCAGCGACGTGCGGATGAGGTAGGTCAGAAACTGGCTCGGGTTGAGCCCTATTTCGGCCGCCTGGTGGAAGAAGAACGAAGCCGGCAGCATGCCCGAAGTCGTGTTCGGGTCGTTGAGAAACAGGGTAGAAGGGGAGGAGGGTATAGGGGATAGGGATTGGGCACCACCATTTTCCGTATTCCCTATCCCTTCTACCTTATTCTCCTCAACCACAAACCCATCCAAGCGGGCATACACCTGGAAGCCGAACGTGCGGAACATCTCCTCGCAGGCCTCGCGGATTTCCTGAATTTTATCCTCCGGTAAGTCAATCGGGGTGATTTTGCGGGCCAGGCCGGGCAGGTATTTCGAGCGGTAGTCAAACATCTCCTCGCCCTTCACAATCTCGGTGGGCGGCAGGGCCAGCGGCAGGCCGTTGGGGTCTTCCACCACAATGCAGCTGAACTCGCGGCCGGCCACGAAGCTTTCCACGAGCACCTGCGTTTCGCCGTCCACGTTGGTCAGGCGGATGGTATCGGCCGTTTCAAAAGTCTGGTCGAGGGTGAAGAGCAGGGTTTCGGGGTGGTAAATGGTCGCTTCGCTTAATGAAGAATTATCGCCTTCCAATTCTTCATTAAGCGCCAGCGTCACCGGCAGGCCGATGCCGTCACGGATATCGGTGAGCTGCTGCACCCAGGCCACTTTGTCCTGCTCGCCCAGGCGCTGCCAGTCGGTGCGGGTCAGGGTTTTGCGGAACAGGCTTTTTTCGATGGCGGCCTCGAATTTGGCGAGGTCGTCGGTTTTTAGAATGCTCACGCCGATGCTGGAGCCCTGGCGCGGCGCTTTCAGCACCAGCGGCAAGCCCAGCTCGCGCACCAGGTAGGCGAGGGTGGCGGCGTGGTCGGCGCGGTCCCACTCCTCGGCCGTGATGACGCGGAAGTCGGGCGTGGGCTGGCCCAGCGCTTTCAGCAGCTTCTTCTGCGCGATTTTATCAATGCCAAATGCCGAGGGCAGAATACCGGAGCCCGAATATGGAATCCCCAGCCACTCCAGCATGCCCTGAATGGCCCCGTCCTCACCACCCGGCCCGTGCAGGGCCAGAAAGGCGAAATCCATGAGCAGCGGCAGCTGTTCGGGCTGCACCTGCCGCCCCACTTTGGCAATGGCCTCAAACTTCTCATCGTGGCTGAGCTCGCCCAGGCTTTCGATATACACCTGCAAATGGTGCAGCGACGGCGGCTGCGAGCTCACCGGCGGGTAGAAGTCGCGGATGGTACCTTTATAGATAAATTGCCAGTCGAGCAGAATGAACTGCCCCAGGCTATCGACGAAGATGGGCACGGGCTGAAACAGGGCCTTGTCCAGGTTATCAAACACGGTGCGGCCGCCGGCGAAGGAAATTTCCCGCTCGCGCGAAGTGCCTCCGAAAAAAATACCGATTTTCATAAGTGCAGCAAAGGTAAGGGAGTGCGGTAAGCTTTAGCTTGCCGTTATCGTACAAGGCAACGCCACTGTGGCCTCACGGTTCGGAGTGTACCCGCCGGGTTTACTTTGTGGTCTGATTACGTTTTCTCCACGGCAAGCTAAAGCTTACCTCACATTCCTTCATTCCCATGAACACCCTCGATACCTACAACTTCGCCGGCAAGCGCGCCGTGATGCGCGTCGATTTCAACGTGCCCCTTGATAAGGACCTGCGCATCACCGATGACACGCGCATCCGCATGGCCACCCGCTCGGTGATGAAAATCCTGAACGATGGCGGCTCCGTGGTGCTGCTTTCACACCTGGGCCGGCCCAAGGGCGGTTACGAGCAGAAGTTTTCGCTCGAAGCCCTCATGGCGCGTCTCTCGCAGGAATACGGCCGCGAAGTGCAGTTTGGTGGCGACGTGCTTGGGGCCGAAGGCGCCCAGAAAGCGGCCGCTCTGCAGCCCGGCGAAGTGCTGCTCATGGACAACGTGCGCTTCTATAAGGAGGAGGAAGCCGGCGACCCGGTCTTCGCCGCCAAGCTGGCCACCCTGGGCAATGTGTACGTGAACGATGCCTTTGGCACCGCGCACCGCGCCCACGCCTCCACGGCCGTGATGGCCAATTCCTTTGCTGCGCAGGACCGTGTGGGCGGCTACCTGCTGCAATCCGAAATCGACAACGCCCAGAAGGTGCTCGAAAATGCCGAGCGGCCCTTCACCGCCATCATGGGCGGGGCCAAGATTTCAGACAAGATTCTCATCATCGAAAAGCTGCTCGATAAGGTTGACAACCTGCTCATCGGCGGCGGTATGGCCTACACGTTTGCCGTGGCCGAGAATGGCCACGTCGGCAGCTCGCTGCTGGAAGCCGACAAAGTGGACCTGGCCCGCCAGCTCATCCAGAAGGCCAAAGACAAGGGCGTGAACCTGATGCTGCCCGCCGACTCGCTCATCGCCGATAAATTCGCCAACGATGCCAACGTGGACGTGGCCAGCAACCTCAGCATCCCCGACGGCTGGATGGGCCTCGACCTCGGTCCCGAAAGCCGCGAAGCCTTCGCCGCAGTTATTCGCAACAGCAAAACTATCCTCTGGAACGGCCCGATGGGTGTGTTCGAAATGAGCAACTTCTCGCTCGGCACCGAGTACGTGGCCCAGGCCATTGCCGAGGCCACGGCGGCCGGCGCCTACTCGCTCATCGGCGGCGGCGACTCGGCGGCGGCCGTGCAGCAGCTTGGTTTTGGCGACCAGGTGAGCTACATCAGCACCGGCGGCGGCGCGCTGCTGGAGTACATGGAAGGCAAGGCGCTGCCCGGCGTAACGGCGCTGGGTTAGGATGTAGCGAAGAACCAGTATAATAACGCAAAAAGGAGCCCCGGTCGCGCAAGCAACGGGGGCTCCTTTTTGCGTTGTGTAATCGTCAGCTTTTGCCGTGCAGCAGGTATTTGGTCTGCTTGAAGCTGTAGCCGACGGATACCACCATTCGGCCGGCGCTGGCCGGGTGGTCCGTAGTGGCGGTGTAGATGGGCAGCTGGAAGCTGGTGTTGAGCGAGAAGTTTTTGTAGTACACATCTAGCCCGGGGCCCAGCAGGGCGTTGTTCATGGCGTGCTCGCCGGTGAGCTGGCCGTCCAGCATCTCGCCCTTGGTTTTCTCGTAGAAAAACTGCGCTGAGGGGTACACCTGCCAGTTTTCGCCCAGCGGCACGCGGTAGAACAGGCTGGCGTAGGTGGCCGTGCTCGGGGCCAGGCTGTTGCGGAATGTGTTTTCCGTGGAGCGGCGGTAGCTGCTGTTCACGCTCAGCCCGAAGCTATGGAAGCTGCCGATGTAGTTGGCGTACACGAAGCCGTCGGTGGTGCCGGTGCCCACCTGGTTTAGCAGCGGGTAGCGCTGGCCCTGGGCATTCTGGCGGGTGTACTCGCCGGTGGGCAGCTTCAGGCCGCCGCCCACAATGAGCCGGCTCTGCACCCCGGCCGTTTCGATGGCCCGGATGAGGTGGTAGCCGGTAAAAACTGTCACGTCGCCCACACCGGCCGAGTTCAGCTGCCGGCCGTTTATCTGCGAGGTATTCATCATGTAGGGCACGAAGGCGTTCAGCTCCACGCGTTGCGAGAGGAAGTATTTTCCGCGCAATTCGATGACGCGGAAAGCTTCGAAATCGGTCGGTTCGCCGTGGTGGCTGTGGGCGTAGCCGTTGTCGCCGTTGAGGGGCGAGGGGAAAAACGGCCGCGCCCCGGCCGGGAAAAACTGCGGCGACTGCCCCAGCGCCTGGTAGCCGTTGAAGATGCGGTAGCGGTGCATCAGGCTGAAACCGCTCTGGTTGTCGTAGGGCGTGATGCCCATGAAGCAGCCGCAGATGTCGCAGGCCCGGCCGGGCAGCGCCAGCCCACTCAGCAGCAGGCTTATGAGAATAGATTTCTGAGAGTTCATCGAAGTAAATGCTGAAGCCTAGGGCTGCGCCGCCAGTCGCACATCGTGAATAAACGAGTCGTCGGTGAGCGTGTGCAGGAAGGCGATGATATCGGCTTCTTCTGTTGCGGTAAGGGGAATGCCCGCCGGGCGAAGGGCCGGGTCGAGAGTGGGGGAGGCCACCACGCCGTGGTCGTAGTGAGCCAGCACCTGCGCCAGCGTGGCAAAGCGGCCGTCGTGCATGTAGGGGGCTGTGAGGGCCACATTGCGCAGGCTGGGTACTTTAAAGCGGCCCACGTCGGTGGTGCGCCGGGTGATGTGGGCGCGGCCCGAATCGGCTTCGAAGGTGGCACTGAGGCCGTTGTTGCGGTAGGTTTCGTCGGTGAATAAGTCGGTGGCATGGCAGCTGGCGCATTTTTGCGCCACCAGTACCCGGCCGCGCCCTTCGCCGGCCGTGAGTACGGCCCCGGCCTCGCCGCGCACCACTTTATCGTAGCGCGAGTTGGCCGAGGTGAGTGCGGCCGTGTACTGCGCCAGCGCCCGCAGAAACTGGTAGGAATCGATGGGCCCCGCCCCGTACACCGCCGCGAAGCGCCGTGGGTAATCGGCATCGGCATTGAGCCTGGCTAGGACGCGGGGCAGTGTTTCGTCCATTTCCAGCGGATTGGTGAGCGGGGCCAGGGGCAGGGTTTCGAGGTTTTTGGGTCCGCCGTCCCAGAAAAATTCCGATTTCCAGCGCAGGTTCTGCAGGGCCGGGGCGTTGCGGGTGCCCAGGCGGTTGGCCACGCCGTGGCTCAGGCGGTGGTCGGCGTTGGCGAAGGCCACGAATTGCTGGTGGCAGCTGCCGCACGACACAGACCCGTCGCGCGAGAGCCGGACATCATAAAATAAGCTGCGGCCTAGCCCAAACGCCGCCGCCGTGGGCGGGTTGGCATCCGGGGCATACACGGGGGCGGGGAAGTTGGCCGGGAGGGTGGTGCCGGGTACCGGGGCATCCGGCTCCACCACGTCGCCGAGGCCGCAGCCCGCCAGGAGCAGCCCCGCTAGCCCACAGGCCAGCGAGGCAACCAAGGTGCGGCGCATGGCCGGACTAGTTGGCGTGGATGTGCTCGACCGAATACATGCCGGCCGCGTAGTTATTGGCCACTTTTACCGCATTGCTCCCCGGCGACTGCACGTCAGACAGCGTCGCAAATCGAATGGTGCTCGGCCCACTGAAGAGCTTGAGCAAGTCCACATTCAGGTGGATTTCGGGGCTGTGGTCGGCGCGCACCAGCAGGGTCATTCCGCTGGGAAAAGCCGGCGAAACGGTCCGGATGGTGTTGTTTGGCGCTTTAAAGCCCCCAATGTGGAACGTGAGGGCCGACGTGGTGGACTGTGCGGAGTACCCTTCGAGCTTGGTGAAGATGTAGCCCGAATTCCAGGTCCAGAACATGTTGTTGTTGGGGTCGAGCGCGCCTTTCTGCACGCCCGAAACATTGTGCACGCTATCGACCCCAATGGTGAAGGTGATGCCCTTGTAGTCGCCGGCCGGCACGCCGGTGAGGGTGAGGTGGCGGGAGTCGGGCTTGGCGGCGTCCAGCAGGTAGTAGCTGTCGGGCACGGCATACGTCGAGCCGTCGGTTTTTGTGAAGACGATGTTGGAGATGTACTGCCGGAAAATGCTGATTCTGAACTGGTCGCCGGCCAGCGTAGTATAGGTTTTGGTGTCCAGTACCAGCAGGTCGGCCCCCACGGTCTGCTCAAATTCGAGGGATACCGTGGGCGGAGCGGCCACTACTTCATCTTTCTTGCAGCCCGCAAGCGCGAGCGTAGCAAGGGTTAACGTACAGAAAAGGGTGGAAATAGAAAAGCGTTTCATCGGAAAAGCGGGGGAGGGGGAAATCAACAACTGATTGAAAAGCAGCGCGTATGCGCGCATCCGGTCCGCCGGGAAACCCGACGGAGTCACCAAGTTGGCCGGCCTTCTGCCGCGCAGAAAGCCAAAGCCACAATCAGGCTGATAACAGGGGCGGGCGAAACACGCCCCGGCTGGGCACTGCCGCACAGTGCGGCACAGGTCGGCGGGCATAGGGCCGGGCGGCCACCGGCCAGCGCCGGGGCCGGGGTAGCAGCAGGGCGGCCATGGGCAGCACTTCGTACTTCATCCTGGCCAGCATTTCGGGGGCTTTTTTGTCGCCGCCCTCGGCTTTGCGCAGCTGCTGGGCCAGGTGGCACTTGCCGTTGCAGTGCAGCTGCGGCCTGGCCTTGTTCACGCAGTACAGTTCCGTGATGCGGGCCTTATTCAGCTGATAGTCCACGACCAGCACCTCTTGCCCCAAGGTCTGGAGCAGCACGAGCGTGACGAGGAAAAAAGCCGGAATGCGGTGCATAAAGCGGGAAGCTGTCCGGGCAAAGGTAAGTCGGTAGCTTAGGATTCAACTTGTCAGAATTGTTCCGAGATAGTCGCGCGTCACGCGCCGCACGACGCGGTTTTTAGCGCCTGTTCGGATAGGCGCTAAGTATCGTTGCTCCGGTCCGACCGCTCTAGGCGGTCCGACCGGTTATCGTGAGAACGAAATCGGGGAGCTTCAACCGGTCTGACTGGTTGTCGTGAGAACGAAATTGGGGGTGCTTCAACCGGTCCGACCGCCTAGGGCGGTCGGACCGGAGTATACGATTACTGCTGGGTTAGTTGAGATAGGGCGACTCCAGCTCCTGGCCCATGCTGCGGAGTGTATCGGTGCCGCGCCGGCCGGTGAGGCGCGTGCTCAGGGCCTGGGCTTCGCGGGCGCTGAGTACGTCCAGCTCGTGCAGCCAGGCCACGCGGCGCAGCTGCGGCTCGATGAAGCCGAGGGGGTTTACCTGGCCGTACTCGTCGCGCAGGTAGGTTTTGGTGCGGCGCTCCAGCTCCGCCACTAAAGTGCGGAACTGCTTGCGCTGCCAGGGCCGGCCGGCCAGCGTGATGGCCAGATGCGCCGTGCGCAACCGGAACGTGCACCACTGCTGCTCGAAGCGCAGCCAGCTGGCCAGCACGTTTACCCCAAAAATGAGCCACCACGAGTACAGTGCCACCCCGGTATGCCCCGTGGCCAGCCACTCGCGCCACGGGCCGTAGCCCAGAAACACAAGCAGCAGCCCCGTGAGCAGCAGCTGGTTGGTGGGGATGTGGCGGTGCTCGCCGGACTTGATGGGCAGAATTTCTTCGTAAGGCACCTCGGTTTCGAGCGTGGGCACGCCCTGGGGGTTGCGCTTGCACACGTACAGGCTTTCGGCCCGCAGCTCGATGTGCGTGGTACCCAGAAAAAGCTGTTTTTGGCTAAAAATCATTCAGGGGAGGGGTGGGGAGTGGGTAGAATGAGGGGGAGCGGAGGGTGGTGTTATGAAGTGGCTGGTTGGGTTGAGTTACGAGAATTCCGGAACGATGTAGAGACGCATCTTTGCGTCTTGGCTATGAACCAATTTCAGCCACGCGGCGCGGACGCCGAGACGCAAAGATGCGTCTCTACACCGTTCACCGGCTAACTCAACTAGCCAGCCGCTAAGCAAATGGGCTGGGGGTGAAGCAGAGTACAAAAATAGCCACCATCAGCCAGCCCAGCAGCTGCCGGCCCGGGCTCAGGGGGCGCTCATCGGGTGCGGGCGGGTGATAGATGCCCGTGAAGCGCCCCAGCAGCAGCCCGAATACCAGCCAGCCGGGGTTGCCCACGATGCCCGGCAGCAGCGCGGCCCCCGCCACCTGCCCCGCCCAGATGCCCGCCGCCAGCAGCAGCCCCTGGCGCGGCCGGGGAAATACCCGCCAGAATATCAGCGCCAGATACCCCGCGTACACCGGCCCGCCATACAGCCAGGTCTGCCAGTCGTCGTGCAGCGAAAACAGCCCCAGCCCGGCATAGAAAATAAAACCTGTGAACAGCACCGGCACCATTCGATTAAAGCGCCCCGGCCCCAGCAGCCCGTACAGAATGTGGCCGCCGTCGAGCTGGCCCATGGGCAGCAGGTTGAGGGCCGTGAAAAACAGGCTGAGCGAGCCGGCCAGCAGCACGGGGTAGTGCAGCAGCTCCAGCGGGTGGGGCAGGCGGGCGTGGTCGGCAAAGGCGCTTTCCAACCATTGATAGAGCAGCGGACGGGCCAGGGTGAGGCCGTTGGCCAGCTCCTTGGCTCCATACACATGCCGCGCATAGTCGGCCCCATATTGGGCGTAGTCTGGGTGGATGGCGTACAGATACGCCAGCGGCGGCAGGTGCGTGAAGCCGTAAATCAGCAGCGGCACCGCCACCAGAAAGCCCGCCAGCGGCCCGGCCAGCCCGATATCGAAAAACTCGCGCCGCGAAAAAATCCGCTCCCGAATCCGGATGATGGCCCCAAACGTGCCCAGCCCCATCGGAAACGGAATGTAATAGGGCAGCGAAGCGCGCACCCGGTTGTAGCGCGCCGTGAAATAATGCCCGAACTCGTGCACCGTGAGTACCCCCAGAAACGGCAGCGCAAACCACAGCCCGCGCCGCAGCTCCACCCACAGGGCCGCCCCACGCAGCTGAAACACATCGAGCGGCAGGAAATCGACCGCACCGCGCGTGAGCTGAATGCCGGCCAGCGTAGTGGTAACCAGCGTGACCAGGAATAGCCCGATGTGCAGCGCCGCCGTGCGCCCAGCCGACGGCTCCGGCCGCTCGAAGCGCCGGAATAGCCCCCGCGCCCGGGCCAGGCGGCCGGGCGCATCGGTGGCCAACGGGGCGGCCACATCGGCCGGACCGTGCCCGGCAGGGAAGCCCGTAAAATCAGGTTCAGGACTGGGCAGGGGCGTATTCTCGGGGAAAGGCACGGAGGGCTTCGGGCAGGGCGGTGAGGAGGGTGAGCGGCGGGGCCAGGTGCAGCACCTGCAGCCCCAGGCGGCGGGCGGTGGCAATGTGCTGCGGGCTGTCTTCGATAAACAACACGTCTTTGGGCTGCCAGTTCATTTCGCGCAGCGCGTGCCGGAATATTTCCTCGCCCGGCTTGCGCAGGCCCATCTCCTGGGAGTAGAACACGCGGTCGAGTACGTCGGCAATGCCGTTTTGGAAGCCGTATTGGCCGGCCAGGCGCTGGTTTATTTCGGTAATGTGCAGCTTGTTGGTGTTGGAGAGCAGCGCCGTTTGGTGGCCCTGCCGGCGCAGCTCGCCAATGAGGGCGAGACGCTCGGCGGGCACGTCGAGCAACATGGCGTGCCAGGCGGCATCCAGCTCGGCATCGGTGGCATCGAGGGCGTAGGCGGCGCGCAGGCCGGCCCGGAATTCGGCGGGCGTGAGGTGGCCGGTTTCGAAGCGGTCGAACAACTCGGCCTGGCTAGCCTGCGAAAAGGCTATGGTGCTGCCCGCGCGGCTCAGCCGGCGCATGGCGGTGGGGGTGGCATCGTAATCAATGTCAATGATGACACCGCCGAAATCGAACAATAAGTGGGGAAGCATGGGCTGGCTTGTTTTTCCATCCACGAAGGTCGTACTTTTGCAGCGTTGGAGGGCTGGCAACGGCAGGGTTGAGGTGAAAGATGACTGCCTCCGGCACCGGGCCCATAGCTCAATCGGTTAGAGCAACTGACTCATAATCAGTAGGTCCTCGGTTCGATTCCGAGTGGGCCCACAAAAAAGCCTCTCACGATATTGTGAGAGGCTTTTTTGTTGATGATATGCGAAAAACGGGTGCCGCCGATGCGCGGTCGATAAAGGCTATGCGACTTATCGCCAGCTTGTGCAGCACCCCGAAAGCCGCTAGTTGAGCCACATGCGCTCAATGAACTCGAAGCGGTGCGGGGCGAAAGCGTTGAAGTACGGCGCCTCGCCCTCGAAGCCTAGTACGTGAACCAGGTCCAGGCCTTCGGTGCGGCTTTCTACCACGCGCACGGCGTAGGCTTGGCCCTGCACGGGCCAATCGCCTACGTGGTTGGCGGGCCGGTTGTCGGCATCTACACAAATGGCATAATCCAGAAACGGAGCCGCCGAAGTGGCTTCGGCAAAAGTGTGGTTAGCTATTTCCATAAAATAAAGGTATAGAAAAAGCTCAACCAACGGGGCTTGGCTTTGGTGCAATTTCGCGGGCGCTTTTCATATCGGGGCCGATACGGGAGCTAAGCCGGTTCCGGGCTGCCGCTGCCCGGTGGCTCCACCCGCCTGGCTGCATAGCGGGTGTAAAAAAGAGTAAATAAGCCTTGAATTAGGGTTTTTGGGCGCGTTTTCCATCTTGGGAGTACCTTTGTGGTCCTTATGGCTTCTGGTAAACAACGCATCCACTTTCGCAATCCTGCCGGCCAGCTGCTGGAGCAGCCTGTCGGCGAATACATTATTATCCGATACAGCCCCGGCCCGCGCCAGCTGGCCGACCTGCAAACCCTGCTCGGCTACGCCAAGCAGGTACTGGCGCTCCGTCGCTGGCACAAGGTTATTGCCGACCATAGCTGCATGGTGCCCTTCACTCCCGAAGAATCTGCCTGGGTCACCGATTACTGGCTGAGTATGCCCAGCACGCGCATGCCCGATTTCTACGGGGCTATCCTGTTGCCCGCCGATGTGCTGGCGGGCCTTTCCATCGACCAGGCCACCGGCGAAGCTACTGCCCGGGCCATGACTTACCGCCTGTTTGGGGAGGAAGCCGAGGCTGCAACCTGGCTGGCGCAGCTGGCATAGCCGCAGCAGTAGTGGTACGAGACTTAGCGGGCAATTCGGGCCACCAAAAATACAGCGCCTAATAGCCACAGGCTCAGTTGCTGAGCCGGTTGGGGGCGGAAGCCCTGCTGCGGCAAAACTGGTTCGATACGTTCCGCATGCCGGGCTTTATCCAGATTTCGCCCGGCCGGTTCGGGCGCTTTTACGTTTGGTGTGGTTATACCCATTCATCAACCAACGTGAAAATGACCAATCGCTGGAATCTAAACGGCCGCCGCGCCCTCGTGACAGGGGGCACCAAGGGCATTGGCCTGGCCATTGCCGAAGAGCTCCTGGCCCTGGGCGCCGAAGTGCTGATAGTAGCCCGCAACGAAACCGAAGTAGCCGCTGCCGTGGCCGACTGGACTGCCCGCAGCCTCCCCGCCACCGGCCTGGCCGCCGACGTGAGCACCGAGGCCGGCCGGGCCGCCATCATGGCCCAAATCCAGGCCCAATGGCAGGGGCTCGACCTGCTCATCAACAACGTGGGTACCAACATCCGCAAGGGCTTCAACGACTATACTACCGCCGAATACGAGCGGCTGTTTCAGGTGAACCTGTTCAGCATCATTGAGATGTGCCGGGCCGTCCACCCGCTCCTGAAAGCCTCCGGGCACGCGGCTATCGTGAATGTGGGCTCGGTGGCAGGCCGCTTCGACGTGGGCACCGGTGCCTACTACAGCATGACCAAAGCCGCCGAAGAGCAGCTCGGCCGCAACCTGGCCGTGGAGTGGGCCCCCGACGGCATCCGGGTGAATACGGTATCGCCGTGGTTCATCCGCACGCCGCTCACGGCGGGGCTTATGGCCCGGCCCGACTTCATGGCCAAGGTGGAGGCCCGCACGCCCATGGGCCGCGTGGGCGAGCCCGACGAAATTGCCGCCGCCGTGGCCTTCCTGTGCCTGCCCGGTGCGGCCTACATCACCGGGCAGTGCCTGCTGGTAGATGGCGGCATGAGCGCCAAAGGCATGTAAAAGCCACGGCACTGCGGGCGCAAATCGTCCTTTGGCGGGGCTGGTGGCAGAAGGCTATTCTATTCGCCGCAGGCCCAGTACGCCAATGATAATGAGGCTGGTGTAAAAAACGCTCAGCCAGGAAAACGGCTGTTTGAGGTAGAACAAATCCACCAGTTTGATGCCGACCACGGCCAGCGCCATCCAGGCCGAGTAGGCGGTGGCCGTGGGAATGCTGCGCATGGCCTGCGAGAGGAAAATGACGTTGGCCAGCCCAAAGCCTACGTAGGCCAGCAGCGGCAGCACCGGTAGCAGCAGCGCCGGCTGGCCCAGGCTGTGCGCCCAGGCTATCTCCTTGATGCGCTGCATGCTCAGTGCCTTGAGGCTATACGTCCAGCAAACTTCCATGAAGGAAGCCAGAAACAGGGAAAACCAGGGATTAATCAACGAGACGAGGCGGCCGTGGTGGGCGGATGAGATGAAGCGGCCGGGGCCGGATTTTGGCCGAAATTACCGCCTGGCCGCTGCGCGGGAATGGTTTCGGAATAAGCCTCGGGCACGGGCCAGCCGTGCAGCGGGCGCAGGGCCGGCACGCGGTCGGTCAGGCGCTTTAACACCCGCAGCCGCACGCCGTGGTAGGCGCGAAACAACGGCGAGCGCTGGGCTAACTCGTCTTCATCGAAGCGGGCCACGGAAAAGACGTGCTGGCTGAAATAATCCTTCGGGAAAGCGTAGGGCAGGCCCCATTTCAGGGGCTTGTGGTCGGGGCGGTAGGCAGTGCCAAAAATCCAGTCCCAGAAAGCAAATTTGGTCGAAAAGTTGGCGTAGAATACTTCCTCGTGGTCGGCGTGGTGCCAGAGGTGCATCTCGGGGCCGTTGATGACGTATTGCAGGCGGCCCGAGCGCACATCAATGTTGCAGTGAATCCAGATGCCCCACACGGCATCGATGCAGGCCTTGATGGGCACCACCATGGGGTCGGCTCCCAGCAGAATAATGGGGGCAAACTCAATGGTCTGGTTGATAATAATTTCCAGGGCGTGCGAGCGGGAACCGGCCAGCCAGTCGACCTGCTTGCCGGAGTGGTGCGCCTCGTGGGTGCGCCAGAACAGCGGGCTGCTGTGCTGAAACCGATGAAACCAGTAGATGTAGAAATCGTGGGTAACCACGAAAAACAGCACCTGCGCCCAGATGGGCCAGCCCGTCACAAAATGCAGCTTCGAGAACCCAAAATGCTGGTCGAGCGGCAGAATGATGTAGTCGAAAATGATGATTTTCAGCGCGAAGCTCTGCACGAAGGTGTAGAGCACGAGGTCGGTCCAGAAGCCCTCGCGGAAAAACGGCAGGCCCTTGCGGTACGGGATGATACGCTCCAGTGTAATCACGATGGCCACCCAAACGAGCAGAATGGCCGTGGTGATGAGTTCGACGTGATGCATGGTGTGGAGGATTCTGGGTTATTAAAAGAACGTCATACCATCCAACGTCATGCAGAGCGCAGCGAAGCATCTTTACCGCAGCAGTAAGCTAAATTACTATTGCGGTAAAGATGCTTCGCTGCGCTCTGCATGACGTTCTGCTATTTTCGTTCAGCAGTTCAGCAGTTCAACCGAAACGCCCTACTCCTGGTTCGGCGTTAGCTCGCGGCGCAGGCGGGCGCGGGGCTCCAGCTCGGAGTCGTACACGCGCTTCACGCCATCGCCGAGGCCTTCCTCCACGTCGCGGATGTCGCGCACGAGCTTGGCCATGCCGCCCGGCTCCACCGAGGCGGCGTGGTCGGAGCCCCACATGGCGCGGTCGAGGGTGAAGTGGCGCTCCACGAAGGCGGCTCCCAGCGCAACAGCGGCTACGGTGGTAGCCAGGCCGGTTTCGTGGCCCGAGTAGCCGATGGGCGTGGCCGGGAACATGCCTTGCAGTACGGGCACCATGCGTAAGTTCAGCTCGGCGGGCGGGCAGGGGTAGGAGGAGGTGGAGTGCGCAATCATCAGCTTATCCAGCCCCACCCATTTCACGGCCTGGTGGATTTCGTCCATGGTGCTCATGCCGGTGCTCAGCATCAGCGGGCGGCCGGTGGCGCGCACGCGGTCGAGCAGGGGCTTGTCGGTGAGGGAGGCGGAGGCCATTTTATAGAGCACGGGCGCAAACTGCTCCATGAAATCCACCGACGGCTCATCCCAGCACGAGGCAAACCAGTCGATGCCCAGGGCGCGGCAATAGTCGTCGATGGCGGTGTATTCGGCCTGGCTGAACTCGGTTTTGCGCTTGTAGTCGATGTAGCTCATCCGGCCCCAGGGGGTGTCGCGCTGCTTTTCCCACTGGTCTTTGGGCACGCACAGCTCGGGCGTACGCTTCTGAAATTTTACGGCATCGCAACCGGCCTTGGCGGCTTCCGAAATCAGTTGCTTGGCCAGGTCGAGGGAGCCGTTGTGGTTGATGCCGATTTCGGCAATGATGTAGGCCGGGTGGCCCGCGCCGATAAACCGGTTTTTACGGATTTCAATAGCTTGCATAGGTCTAGGGTATGAGGGTACAAGGGTCTGAGGGTAGGAGGGAAATAGTTAAAAGTTGAGAGTTAAAAGGTAAAAGGGAACCTACCGTATTTTAACTTTTAACTGCTTAGATGGCCGTCCAGCCGCCATCCACGACCAGGTTGGCCCCGGTCATATAGGCCGAGGCATCCGAAGCCAGAAATACGACCGCGCCCTGGTAGTCGGTGGGCGTGGCCATGCGGCCCAGCGGGGTTTTGGCACTGTATTGTTTGATGAAAAACTCGTCCTGGCTATTTTCCACGCCGCCGGGCGAAAGCGTGTTCACGCGCACGCCGGCTGCGCCCCAGTAGGCCGCCAGGTAGCGGGTGAAATTCACCACCGCGCCCTTGGTCATGGGGTAGGAGGGCGACTTGTAAAACGTCTGTTCGCCGGCCTCGTTGCGGTAGATGCTCTGGTCGGGGCCAACCATGCCATAAGTGCTGGCCACGTTGATGATGGAGCCGTGGCCCTGCTGCGCCATGGGGGTGCCGAACACCTGCGCCGCCAGAAACACGCCCGTCACGTTCACCTCCAGCACTTTCTGGAAAGTGGCCAGCGGGAAGTTTTCAAACTTGCTCAAATCGGCCGCCAGCGCGGGGTTCTCAAACATGTCGTTGATGGCGGCATTGTTCACCAGCACATCAATGTGGCCGAAGCGCGCCAGAATCTGGTCGCGCGCGGCAGCCAACGACTCCGGGCTGGTCACGTCAACGGCCAGGGCCAGGTGCGGGCCGCCGCCCAACCCGAAGGCCACAGCGGTAGCGGCTTCGGCATTCAGGTCGGCTACTACCACATTGGCCCCGGCCTCGGCCAATGCGGCGCAGTGCTTCTGGCCGATGAGCCCGCAGGCCCCGGTGACGATGGCAGTTTTACTGGTGAGTGAGAAGAGGTTCAAAGGGGGGAGAAGTAGGGTAAAATATTGAACGTCATGCTGAGCGCAGCCGAATCGACTCGCGTGCCACAACTAATCCGTGCAATCTGAGTTGCTACCACACGCGAGAGGCTTTGGTTGCGCTCAGCATGACGTACTTTTTACAACGTTCTGTCTTACTTCGCCTTCGCCGGCGCAGCATTGGTCACTTTGCGGAACACAGCTTCCACCGGCTCGCCCAGCAGGCGCGCGGCTACGTCGCCGGCTTCGATGGCTTCCTTCAGCAGCGGCAGCACCTCGCGGTAGGTGGCCAGTGTATAGGCCACGTCCTCATCCGAGTGCGAGAAGCACATGTTGTGGAAGCCGCCCCACATGATGCCGCGCTTGAATAGCTCCTGCTGCATGAAGGCCTTCAGCTCCATGCCGTTGCCAGCCGAGGGGTCGAAGGTCACGATGCTGCGGCAGTCGTAGCCGTAGCATTTCGTGTAGCTGGTCAGGCCCAGCTCTGCGGCGATTTCGTTGTAGCCATCCTTGAGTTTTTTGCCCTGCTCGGCGAGGCGGGCGGGCACGTTCTTTTCGCGCATCTCGGCGATGGTCGCCACGGCGGCGGCCATGCTCAGCGCCTCGCCGCCAAAGGTGGTGAAGAAGAAGACATCCTGCTCAAATAGCTCCATCACATCGCGCCGGCCGGTGAGCAGGGCAATGGGCATGCCGTTGGCAAATGCCTTGGAATACACCGCCAAATCGGGCGTGATGCCGAAATACTCCTGCGCGCCGCCCACGGCCACCCGGAAGCCGGTCCACATCTCATCGAAGATGAGCAGGGTGCCGTTTTCCTTGCAGAGTCGTTCCACTTCGTGGAGGAAGTTGTCCTTGGGCGCATCGAAAATAAACGGCTCCAGAATCACGCAGGCCACGTTTTCATCGAGCAAGGCTTTGAGTGAGTCGATGTTGTTGTACTCAAAAGCAGCGGTCAGGTCCTTGGTTTCCTGCGGGATGCCCTTGTCGCGGCTGGTGGTGCCGATGTACCAGTCGTGCCAGCCGTGGTAGCCACAGCACAGCACCTTGTCGCGGCCGGTGAAGGCCCGGGCCACGCGTACCGCCGCCGAGCACACATCCGCGCCGGTCTTGCTGATGCGGATGCTCTCGGCGTTCGGGATAATCTCATGAATCAGCTCCGAGAGCTCCACTTCCAGCTCGTGCATCATCGAGAAGGTGATGCCGTCTTCGAGTTGGGCCCGGATGGCATTATCAACCCGCTCGTAAGCATAGCCCAGCGAAATGGGGCCGATACCCATCTGAAAATCAAGGTACTCGTTGCCGTCCACATCCCAGATATGGGAGCCTTTGGCGCGCTTCACGTACTTGGGGCTCACGCCTTTGGTGTACTGGCCGGGGCCTTTGGCGAGGGTCTGCGTCACCGGCGTCATGATTTTCTGCGCCCGGGCGTACAGCTCATCCGATTTGGTGATGTCGGGGTAGTTTTCGTTGGAGGAAACGGTGTTTGGCATGGGGTGGGTTGTTGTTAAGTGGGGTTAGCGAAGTACTCCAGCCGCTCCGCCCAGGCGTCAACCTCACCCCCTGCCCCCCTCTCCAAAAAAGAGGGAGCACCGGCTCGTGAGGACGATTCATGTGCTGGGTTTAGCATCTGCGATTAATACGCTTTATAAAGGCAAATCCGGTGCCCCCTCTTTTTTGGAGAGGGGGGCAGGGGGTGAGGTTGACGCCTGGGCGGAGCAGCTGAAGCTACTCGGCAAACTGGTTTTCCAGCACGGCCGGGCCGGCGGCAATACTCGCGCCCGACTCGCCCAGATGCTCCGTAATACGCCGGGCAATGTGGTGGCCGGTGAAGCCTTCGTACTCCAGCACCGCGCTCAGGCGGCCGGGGCGGTACCAGCGCTCCTCCAGCGCCAGCGGCAGTACGCGGGCCGTGAGCTGGTGGCGCAGCAGCACTTCGGCCAGAATGGAAAAGAGGCCGCCGGTTACAAAATGGTCCTCCACCGTTACCAGGAGGCCGCCGCGCCGTGCCACGGCCAGCAGCGCTTCCTCATCGATGGGCTTGAGGCTGCGCAGGTTAATCAGGCCCACCGACTTACTCTGCTGCATCAGCAGCTCGCGTGCCACCAGCGTTTGTTCGAAGAGCATGCCGTAGGTGAGGATGGTGATGTCGGTGCCCTCGGCCACGATTTCGGCCTTGCCCATCTCGAAAGGGGTGTGCTCATAGGTGGCGGGGCGGGTGTTGATGCGCACGTAGGCCGGCGCGGGCGAGGCCCAGATGGCGGGCAGCATGGCCAGCATGTCGGCCTCGTCGGCGGGGGCAAAAACCGTCATGCCGGGGATGCCGCGCATCAAACTCACGTCCTCAATGGCCTGGTGGGTGGGGCCGTTGCCGTCGGAAAGGAAGCCGGGCACGAAGCCGCTTAGTTTCACCGGCAGCTGGCCGATGCCCACATCGGTGCGGATGAACTCAAAGGCCCGTAGCGTGAGGAAGGTGGCCAGCGCGTGCAGAATCGGCACGCGGCCGCGCAGGGCCAGGCCGGCGGCCGCGCCAATAAGGGTTTGCTCGGTGATGCCCGTATCGATGAAGCGCGGGCCGAGCACGGCCGGGAGGTTGCGGATGAGGGCGCGGTTTTCGGCGGTCATCACCACGATGCGCTCATCGGCGAGGGCGGTTTCTTTAATTAGCTCTTCGTAGGTCATGGTCATCGTGCGGCAAGTTTTAGCTTGCCGTAAATGGGTTGGTTCGATGGAAGGCGAAAAGACGGCAAGCTAAAGCTTACCGCACAGTTAACGTTTCGCTGGTCAGGCGGGTGGCTTCTTGGGTGTGCAGCTCCTTCAGCAGCTCTGTCACTTCCTCCGAAGAGAAGTTGCAGAACCAGCGGTCGGCCCGGGCCTCAATGCTGGGCAGGCCGCGCCCGCGCACCGTGTCGCAGATGATGACTGAGGGCTTGGTATCGGAGAAGGGGAGGGCAGCAAACGCTTCTTCCAGCTGCGCGAAATCGTGCCCGTCGATGCGCCGCACTTCGCAGCCGAAGGCTTCGAACTTGGGGGCCAGCGGCTCCAGCGGAATCAGGTCTTCGGTGGCCACGTTGGCTTGGAAGTGGTTGCGGTCGACCACCAGGGTCAGGTTATTGACTTTGTGGGCGCTGGCCACCAGCAGGCTTTCCCAGACGGTGCCCTCGTTCAGCTCGCCATCGCCGGTGATGACGATGACTTTGTTGTCCTGGCCGCGCATGCGGCAGTCCATCGCCACGCCCAGGGCTACGCTGGGCAGGTGGCCCAGCGAGCCCGAGTGGAATTCCACGCCCGGCACATTGCGGTTGGGGTGCCAGTAAATGTGGTCGTCGGTGCTCAGGTGCTGGTCGAGGCGGGCTTTGTCGATGAAGCCGAGCTCTACGAAAGTGCCATAGAGGGCGGGCACATCGTGGCCCTTGCTCAGGAACAGGTAG
This sequence comes from Hymenobacter siberiensis, assembly GCF_018967845.1. Classification (GTDB taxonomy): domain Bacteria; phylum Bacteroidota; class Bacteroidia; order Cytophagales; family Hymenobacteraceae; genus Hymenobacter; species Hymenobacter siberiensis. The sequence continues at coordinate 3,833,396 of NZ_JAHLZZ010000001.1, read as the reverse complement.
TCGCGGGTAGGGTCGGTGAGGTTGTCGGGCCGCACGTTCAGGCAGTCGGCGTAGAGGTACACCAGCAGGTCGGCGCAGCTCAGCGACGCGCCGGTGAAGCAGCCGCCATCGGTGCTCAGGCGCACGATGTGCTCGCGCACACGCAGGGCCAGGGCTTCTAGTTTCTGTTGTTTTTCAGACGTCATAAGTAGGGTGCGGGGTCCAACCCGGCAGGGCTTGTTCCCGCCCGTCGTTGAACGAAGGAGGGCAATAATGTGCAAAAGCAAATCGGGCAGGCGTTCGGGTGGGGGCTGACCCCCGCCCCTACACCGTTCTTGTTTGCGAGGAGTCCACGGTTTTCAAGTCAGCCAAATGGTTGCGGTACCAATTCACGCCGGCCAGGTGAGCGTTGAGTTGAGCAATATCCGGGCGCTTATTCAGCAACTGCAGAATATCATCAAGGCCAAAGGTTGGGTTGGTCGGGTACAGCGCGTCATAAACGGCCTTTATGAAATTGTAGTCTTCCGGGTAGTCGATGGTCCAGCGGTGGCTCATTGAGAAGTCCTGACCCGTATCCCACTTCACATTGGCCAGCCGGAACCGGTCGGTGTTTTCCCAGAAAAAGGGCGTGGTGTGCTCGCGCTCCAAGGGCCGTTGGGCCTCGCGCCAGGCGGTTTCCAGCGCGGCGATGGGCATCACTTCTACATCATTGCCATCGGGGAAAGTAGCGGGGTGCAGGTTGCTCACAAAGTCGTAGCGGTCGGCAAAGTGCAGGTAGAAACCCACTACTTCGTCAATCACGGCCGGGTCGATGAGCGGGCAGTCGGACGGGATTTTCAGCACCACATCGGCCTGGTAGTGGCGGGCGGCCTGGTAGTGGCGGTCGAGCAAATCGAGGGCATCACCCCGGAAATATTCGAGGCCGTGGGTGGCGCACAGCGCGGCAATGGCGTCGTCGGCGGCCTCCGTGGTGGTGGCTACTACCACGGTGCCGGCCAGGTGGGCGCGTTGCACCCGCTCCACCATGCGCACCAGCAGGGGCTGGCCGGCCAGCGGCAGCAGCACCTTGCCCGGCAGGCGCGATGAGCCCATGCGGGCCTGCATAACGGTCAGAATCTTGGGAACGGACATAGGCAGCAAAGTCAGCTAACGGGTAGTCGCCCCTTCAACGTGAATACTCTAAAAAGTCAGGTGAAATCAGCCAAAAATCAGGTAGCAGCCTGAGGCTTAAATAAATAAAAAAATGGATTAATGAACGGCCAATGAACCATTGGCGGCCGGTGGTGCGGCAAAGGCCCCGGCATCGAGCTGCCGCAGAAAGGCCGGCCCGCTGCCCTCGAAGTGGCTAAAAACTCGGCAAATGGTCGCGATGCGCTGGGCCGAGGTACCGTCGTTCTGCCAGGGCAGCTTGCGGCGCAGGTCGTCCACGTCGAAGTAGGAGTGTACGGGCTTGCCCAGGGCCAGGCCCACGTACACGACAGTCGAGTACTGGGTGATGAGCTCCACGCAGTTGGCAATCATATGGTCGGTATTGCCTTCGGTGAAAATCATGGTGCCGGCCGGGGCATTGGCGTTGATTTCGTCCACGGCGCGGGGCAACTCCTCGTTGGGGTGCAGCTTGAAGGCCAACGGCCGGCCGGCCGCAATGCGAACGCACTCGCGGATGAACTTGGGGCGGTTTTCGGGCGTGAAGGTTTCGCGCAGGTCGGAGGTGGCCACCAGCACGTAGCCGTGGTGCGGGAAGTTGTTGTGCCGCACCTGCTCGATGTGGTCGAAATTGGGAATGCCCGTCACGATGAGCTTGTCAGCATCCACGCCCACACGCTCAAAGTGCTGCTGATAGCCTGCCGACGCCACGCAGTAGATGTCGCAGCAATTATTCATGCCATTCAGGGCCGTGCCAATGGCCAGTATGGGGTAGCGGGTGAAGCGCTTCACCAGCCGCGCCCAATAGTTGAGCGGGTCGGTCATTCCTTCCTGCACGAAAATGGTTTTGGTGCGGCGCATCAGCGGCCAGGGCACCACCACGTCGGAACAGCACACGATGAGGTCGTAGCTGTTGCCGTATACCCGGGCCTCGAAGTCATTTCGCAAGTCATGCTCAGCCAAGTACTTATCGGCCTTGGCTTTTATTTTTCCGGTGACGATGGTTTTGTCTAGCCCGCCGCTCCAGAGTAGGAATTTGTAGAAGGGCCGCTGCCAGCCATCGTAGTAGAGCTGGCTGAAGTAGGGCTCAAACTCGTTGGCCAGCAGCTGCGCAATCTGGTGCATCTGCGTGGTCTGGTTGGGCGAGCCGATGAGAAAAAGAACCTTTTTTCGGGACATGCAGGACGAAAAATTGAGGCAACCGAACTGCCGGCGGGCTGCCCCACGGCAGGGCCGGCATACTGCCAAGGTACTGTATGAGGGGCGAAATACCACCCCCGCCCATCGTTTGCGCTACTGCAGCCGGTGCCAGATGGCGACGGTTGGCCCTGGCGCATTTCACCACGGCCGGCACCGGCCGAAAACGCCCGGCCCGGCCGCCGTAAGGGTACCGCGTACGCAGCTTCAACTAAATCAATTCCAACAGTTTTTCAATGGTTGACCTTAACCGGGGCCGTGCCGAAAGACTCCTGCATATCAACTGCATTAAGAATCCAAAAGCGCCGTAAGTAGCTAAAACGACGCTACATTTAAGGGCTTTTATTCCCTGAATAGCTTAGCCACTAACTACTTACTTCTGCCATAATTCTGAGCTTTCTTCCCGATGCCGATGGCAGTCGGTGCGCCCTCTCGCAAGAGCCCGGCGGCTGGCTGCGGGCTACCTGGCGCGGCTTCGTCGACATGCAGGAAGCCCTGCGCAGGGCCGACAACTACCTGCACATCCTGCAAGGGCTTCGCAACCCCTGCCTGCTCAACTACAACGTGGCGCTGATGGGGCCGTGGTTTGACTCCATTGAGTGGCTGGAGCGCGTGTGGATGCCGCAAGCCACCGCCATGTGCCTGCGCTACGTAGCCCATGTAGTGCAGGCCGACTCGCTGTCCGATATTCTCACCGTGCATTTCGACCACGGGGCGGGCGGCCCGCTGGAGCTTTTTCAGGACGTGGCCCAGGCCGAAGCCTGGCTGCGCGCCTGCCAGCAGGAGCGGCACGCCCGGGTGTAAGCCCCCTCCGGCAGGGCCCAAGGGGGCCTACTTGCGCAGCACCCGAATACTGACGCGCCGGTTCAGGGCGCGGTTGGCGGGGGTGTTGTTGGGCCGCACGAAGTATTTGGGGCCGTAGCCCTTGGCTTGCAGGCGGTCGGCGCTCACGCCCATGCTGGCCAGCGTGAGCATGGCCGCGCGGGCGCGGTCTTCGCTGAGCTGGTAGTTCACCAGGGCCTCGCCGGTGCTGTCGGTATAGCCACCTATTTTCACCACAGACTGCGGAAACGTGGTGAGAATGCTGGCAATGTTGCCCAGCTGCAGCGCCGACTCGGGCGTGAGCTGGGCCTTGCCGGTTTCGAAGTTGATGCGGTCGAGATTAATCCAGCCCTTGGTCCGGTTCACCGAATCGACCTGGAAGGCGGGCGACGAAAGGAAGGTGTAAAGCCGGTTTTCGGTCGAGTTGGCCCCCACTTTCTGGGTGGTGCCGTCGGCCAGCGTCAGCACAATGGGCCGGCCGGTGTCGTAGATGTAGGTGTCCCGGTCCTGGTCGTAGCGGCCGTTGGGCTCGTTGCCGCCGGCCGCCGGGCGGGCCGTGGCCAGCCGGTAGGCCCCACTGGCCGGGGCACGGCTGGGCAGGGGCTCCACGAGCCGGCTCCCCAGGGCGGGCGCGGGCGAGACTGCCATGGCTGCGGCTTCGGGGGTCGGGCCGGGGGCCTCGGCCGGGGCCGTTTCGGAGAGGGGAATATCGGCTGCCGTAGATGCGGCGGGTGGAGATTGCGGGTTTGTTTCTGCCACCAGGTTGGTTGCCACCAGTGGCTGGTCCTGGCGCGGGGTGCTATGACCAAAGAAGTAGCCCAGGCACACGGCCAGCAGCAGCAGCCCGCCCCACTGCCAATACGGCGAAATAGCCCAGCCGTCTGCGGTTTCCGGGTTTGGCTCTGCCCAGGCGGCGGGGGTGGGGGCCAGCTGCACAGGTTGTACGGGCTGGTAGCGCAGGCTCAGCTCAGGGGGCAGGGGCGGTACGAGGCCAGGTTCCGAAGCCGGCAGCATGGCCGTGGCAATGGCCGCTTTCTCGGTGTGCAGCCAATAAACGAAGTCGGTGGGCGACAGGCTTTTCTCGGTGGCGGCGTGGCCCAGCACGCCCAGCACGGCCGTGGCGGCTATTTGCAGGAGCGTGTCGCTGGCCGATGGCCGGATGGCTGCCCCGGCGGCAATGCGGCTCACGGTGCTGCGGTAGGCACCGTCCAGCAGGTCGAGGAGCAGGTTCACGCCCCGCTCGTAGCGGGCGGCCGGGTGTAGGTCGGCCAGCGGCTGGAGCACCTGGGCCGAGTCGGCTTCGCGGACCAGCTCCAGCAGGCCCTCGGGCGTGAGTCCGTGCCCCACCCGGTCCGACAACTCGTTCAGCACCAGGTGCAACGCCTGGCGTAACGCATACTCAACGCTGGGCGCGGCTTCATCGAGCCGGGTACCGAGGCGGGCAATGGTTTCGCGGGTGAAGCAGTAGCTAACTGATTCGTTTACAGTATTTTTCATAATGTGACAATTGTTCGGAAATACTTTTTAGAATCGCACGTGGCCCAGCTGCCACGCAACACCCTGCCTTGCCCGCGCACGCGGCTGCTGGAGTATGCTGATTGTCAATCTTATGCAACTATTTCATGGCTAAACAAAAATAACAAAATTTATTCATAATAAACATTATAAATATTAATTATAATAATACATTTAATTCGAAGCTGCTCTCCGCCGGGAAGCTACTTTTGGGGTTGCCATGAACGACCCAGAAATTCGCGTCCTGCTCTACCCGCTGCTGGTGGGCGGCGTACGCATCGATGAGCTGCCCACCGGCACCACCCGCGCCGATGTGGTGCACATCACCGAGCACTTCATGCACGGCTACGAGGTGAAGGGCGACGGCGACACCCTGCAACGGGTGGCCAACCAGCTGCGCTGCTACGGCGAGGTCTACGACTTTGTCACCTTCATTGTGACCGCAAAGCACCTGCCCAAGCTGCTGCCGCTGCTGCCCGCGTGGGTGGGCGTGTTGGTAGCTTCGGCCGAGGGGCTGCATCCGCACCGCGCCGCCGGCTACAACGCCACCGTGGAGCGTGCGCCGCTGGCCAAGCTCCTGCTATTGGAAGAAGTGAAGCAGTTTTTGCTAGCGCGGGGCCTCACGGGCGTGAGTACGCTGCGGAGCCGCGAAGTGAGCAATTTTCTGCGCACCACGCAGCTGGTGCCGCTTTCCAGCCTGGCGCAGTTCGTGCGCGAGCGCCTCATTGCCCGCCTGCCCGAACGCCTGCTCATGCGGGCTGAGCGCAAGGCCGAGCGCGAGCGCCTGCCACCCCGCCGCAAAAAAGCCCGACCCAAAGCCAAAAAGAAGAAGCCGGCCGGGCGCAAAAAGCCCGTGCCGCCTAGCCGCTGAGAGCGGCCGGGCGGCACGGGCGCAGGGGCGGCCAAGCGGTTATTTCTGCTTCAGGGCAGCGGCTACGGCTTGGTCGAGCAGGGGCTCCATCACGCGGTAGCCGGCCAGGTTGGGGTGCACCCCGTCTTCGCCGTAGGCTTTTTTCAGGCCGTTCAGGTCGTCTTTCAGGGCGGTGTGAAGGTCGTAGTACAGGAGGTAGCGCTGGCCGGCGTAGGCTTTGATTTGCTGGTTAAGGGCCAGGATTTTGGGGGCCGGCTCCAGGCCCTTGCGCCACCAGAAGTCCGAAGCCGGCGCCACCGCGCCCAGCACCACCCGTAGGCCGTGGGCCTGGGCCAGCTCGGTCATCGTCATGATGTTGTTCATCGTGGTTTGCGGGTTGTAGGGGCCGTTATTTTCGGCCACATCGTTGGTGCCCACCAGGATGACGACCACGGCCGGGTGCAGGTCAATCACATCGGCCCGGAAGCGCACCACTGTCTGGCCCGTGGCCTGGCCGCTGATGCCCCGGCCCACGTAGTCGTACGTTTTACCCTTGAAAAAGGCCGAATCCTGCTTCACCCAACCCTCGGTGATGGAATTGCCGATGATGACCACGCGGGGCCGGCCGGGCGTGGGCGCGGGCAGGCGCTGGTTGGCCGCCGCATAGCGCTGGAGGTTGGGCCAGTCGTTATGCAGCAGGTATTCCTGCCGCTGATGGTAGGCTTCGTCGTCGGCTTTTTTAGTGGTGGCCGCGTCGGCGGGCTGCTGGGCGCGGGCGGGCGCGGCGGCTAGTGCGGCAGCAAGCAGGAGGGCTACGGGGAGGCGTTTGGGGAAAGGCATATTGAATGATAAATAAAACGGTCATGCTGAGCGCAGTCGAAGCATCTCTACCGCAGTAGTAATCATTTACTATTACGGTAGAGATGCTTCGACTGCGCTCAGCATGACCGCCAGGGCTTTAAGCAAGCAGCACCGTTCTAATTAACCACCAGCGTCATAATGGAGTGCGCGGCGGCCGTGGTATTGGTGCCTTGGCCGTGCATCCAGAGCTGGAATGCCTCGGGCTTGTCGGTCTGGTTCATCACCACCACGGCTACGCTGCCATCGGGGTTGCGGTAGGCGGTGGTTTGCAGGGTGTCGCGGTTAGACGATGCGCTGATGCGCTTCGCGCCGGGGCGGATGAACTTCGAGAAGTGGCCGATATAGTAGTAGGCGTTGGTGTAGATGAGCTTGCCGGTTCTGGTGTCGGCAATGACCGGGGCAAAGCAGAAGTTGCCGACGTGGTTCGGCCCGCCGGTTTCGTCCAGCAGCACGTTCCAGTCGGTCCAGCCCACGGTGCCGGCGTTGAAGTCGCCAATCAGCGAGTGGCCATACTTCTCGCCCAGCGCCCAGTCATCGACTTTGGCCAGGTCGAATTTCTCCTGGCAGCCTTCCGTGAAAATCAGGTTGGTGTTGGGGAAAGCCTCTTTCACGCGCCGCTCGTTCTCAAACAGCATGCTGCTGCCGGTCCAGGTTTCGTACCAGTGGTAGCCGATGCCCCACACGTATTTGGCGGCCTCGGGGTCGTTGAGCACGGTGCTGGCGCGCTGAAACAGCAGGTCGCGGTTGTGGTCCCAGGCAATGAGCTTTTTCGAACCCAGTCCGCCTTTGGCCAGCGTGGGGCCGAGGTAGCCCTTGATGAAATCCCGCTCGTCCTCGCCGGTAAAAATGCACGACTCCCACTTCTGGGTGGCCATGGGCTCGTTCTGCACCGTGAGGCCCCAGATGGGGATGCCCAGCTGCTCGTAGGTCTTGATGAACTTCACGTAGTAATCGGCCCAGGCCTGGCGGTATTGGGGCAGGAGCTTGCCGCCGTGCAGCATTTCGCCGTTGGTTTTCATCCAGCCGGGCGGGCTCCAGGGACTCACAAATAAGGTCAGTTTACCGCCGGCCGCCGCCATCACCTGCTTGATGAAGGGGATGCGAAACTGCTCATCATGCTGCACGCTAAAGGTTTTCAGCGCCTCGTCCTTGTCGGCCACGTAGGTGTAGCTGCCGCTCGAAAAGTCGGAGCTGTGAATGCTGGTGCGCCCCAGCGTGTAACCGATGCCACTCGTGGGGCTGTAATACGCGTTGAGAAACTCCTGCTGCTGGGGTTTGGGCAGCTTGGCGAAGGTTTCGGCTGAGGCATCGGTGAGCGCCCCGCCGATGCCGAGCATGGTTTGGAACGAGTGGCCGGGGTCGACAAACACGCAGACCTGGGTTTCCAGGGGCTGGGCGGCGGGCGCAAAGCTGAGGTTGCCGCCGGCCGCCAGGCGCTGGCTGGTACCCTGCACGGTAGCAAATACGTGGGCCGTCTTGCCAGCCGCCGAGTAGGTGGCCGGTGCGGGCCGGGTAGCGACTGGTTTTGTCTTGATTTGCTGAGCGTTGGCATTGAGGCCAAGCACGGAAAGCAGCAGCAGGGGTGGGAGTTTGGCAAGCATGGTGGAAGGGCTAAGGATGAGGGTGGCAGGGCCGGGAATGCAGCCGTGTGCGTAAGCGACAGCCCAAGGGCTTTTGCATTGCCTGGCCGCCCGGCCGCCCAGGCAAATGTAGCCGCCTGTACCGAAGCTGTTGGGGTGAAAAAAGCGACTGGCTGGCTTGTAAAGCATTTTCAGTAATTGCTGATACACCTACAGCACACGTCGAGACCCGAGGGCTGGGCTGGCAGGTGCCGCGCTGGTCCCTAATCAGCCCGGCCGCCATGCGCTTAAAAAACAAGCGAAAAAAGTAGCGGCCAGGCCTACCAGAACTTGTCCATACCCAAATCCGGAGTCATTGCGCCGGTCTGACCGCCCTAGGCGGTCAGACCGGTAGTCGTCCGGGCGGAATCGTGCTCACGTCAACCAGTCAGACCGCCTGGGGAGGTTGCGCCGGTCCGACCGGTAGTCGTCCGGGCAGAATCGTGCTCACTTCAACCGGTCAGACCGCCTAGGGTAAGCGCAAGGCGTACAAGAAGGCACTTTCGGATGTGCCGATGAGTCGCACGAAGCAATTGTGTTGGCGGTTGCGGGGCCGGCAGACGGTTGGGTGGCGCAGGCTGCGGCGTTGTGGCCGGGCTGCATCTTTTGGCTGGCCACGGCGGGGTACGCCTGCGGTTGGGCATCATGAGAAAAACCCCCAGACGCAAAAAATCCCGGCCGTTGCTGCGACCGGGATTGTTGCTGTAGAGAGAGGACTCGAACCTCTAATTTTACTAGCGAGATAGGCTAGCGCGTCTGCCAGTTCCGCCACCCCACAAGGTTCAGTAATTCAAAAGTAGGTAAAATAATTATTAATAAAAATATAAATTTTTAAGATTATTTTATTGTTAAATTTTGATAATCAGGCAAATATCTTTTAAGGGAATAATATTTCCCCAATTGGAAACCCGACATACTCGCTGGAAACAAAGATTCCGCCTTCCGCGGCCGCCCTTTTATTTTTTGTTGGAATAAACAGTAAAAATAGTGACTGCCAGCTCTATTCGCAAAATTATTCATTTGGATATGGATGCATTTTATGCTTCGGTGGAGCAGCGCGACCACCCCGAGCTGCGCGGCCGGCCCGTGGCGGTGGGCGGTGCGCGGGAGCGGGGCGTGGTAGCGGCGGCCAGCTATGAGGCCCGGCAATTTGGGGTGCGCTCGGCCATGCCGAGCGCCACGGCGCTGCGCAAATGCCCGGAACTGGTGTTCGTGCCGCCGCGCTTCGCGGCGTATAAGGAAGTGTCGCGGCAGATTCGGGCCATCTTCGCCGAGTACACGCCATTGATTGAGCCCGTGTCGCTCGACGAGGCCTACCTCGATGTGACGCTCAACCTAAAGCAGATGGATTCGGCTACCCAGATTGCGCGGGAAATCCGGGCCAAAATTCTGGCCGAAACCGGGCTCACGGCCTCGGCGGGTATTTCGTATAATAAATTTCTGGCCAAGCTGGCCTCCGACTACCGCAAGCCCAATGGGCAGTTTGTGGTGCGGCCCGCGCAGGGGTTGGCCTTTGTGGCAGGGCTGGCGGTGGGCCAGTTCCACGGCGTGGGCCCCGTGACGGCGGCCCGCATGAACGAGCTGGGCATCTTCACCGGGGCCGACTTGCGGGCGCAGACGGTGGCCTTTCTGCATCAGTACTTTGGCAAGGTGGGGCGCTACTACTTTGCCATTGCGCGGGGCGAGGACGAGCGGCCCGTGGTGGCCGACCGCCTGCGCAAATCTATGGGCTCGGAAACTACTTTTGGGCAGGATTTGCACGAATTTGCCGACCTGCTGGAGGCTCTGCAGCCGCTGTTGGAAGACGTGTGGGAGTATTGCCAGCGCAGCGGCATCCGGGGCCGGACGGTGACGCTGAAGGTGAAATTCGGCGACTTCCAGCAAATCACGCGCAGCCGCAGCGGCGTGGGCCTGGTGCCAGGGCCGGAGGTGCTGGCCCGCATTTGCCGCGAGCTGGTGGAAGGGCTGTTTCCGCTGGAAAAGGGCGTGCGGCTGCTGGGCGTCACGCTCTCCAACCTGAGCAATGCGCAGGAGGGGGCCGGCCGGCAGCTCACGCTGAGCTTCTGAGGGCTTCCGCACTGCTGCCGGCATGCGTCGCAGACGCGCGCCAGCAATCCGTCCAGCAATCCGTTCCGCGTCCGCATTTCGCAACCTTTGTCGGTTCTTTTTCGACTTTGGGAGCAATTATTGGTGCGATTCTGGTTAGGGAAGCAGCATCTTTACCCTTTGGCCCGTCAGGGCGCAGGTATCGGCCCCGGCCAAACCCACTTTCCTTTCTTCATCAGCCCTTTTCGCATGCAATTCCCCCGCTTCAAACTGGGATTATATTCCACCTCCGTGCTGGCCCTGCTGGGGCTGGCTTCCTATTCCGTGTACCAGGGCACACCGACGCGTGACCAGGTAGTGCTCGGCGTGATGATGCAGGGCCTGAACCAGCTTCATTACCAGCCCGAAAAGATTGACGACCAGTTTTCGCAACGTGTGTACGACTTGTATATCAAGCGCATAGATGTGAACAAGCAGCTGCTGCTGGTGCCGGAAGTGGCCCAGCTCAGCCAGTTCAAAACCAAAATTGACGATGAGATACGCGGCGGCAGCCACGAGTTTCTGGATGCTACGAGCCAGCTGCTGGCCAAGCGCATGCCCGAGATTCAGGTGCTTTACCGCCAGCTGCTGGCCCAGCCCTTCGATTTTTCGGTGCAGGAAAGCTGGGAAACCGACCCCACCAAGGCCACCTACGCCGCCAATGCCGCCGAGCAGCGCGAGCAGTGGCGCAAGATGCTGAAGTACCAGACCCTGGCCCGCCTCTCGGAAATGATGGACGAGGAGGCCAAGAAGAAGGACAAACCACTGGCTGCCAACAAAGTTGGTGCCTCGCCAGCCACCACCACCGACAAAACCCGCACGCCCGCCGAGATGGAGGCCGAGGCCCGCAAGCGCGTGCTGAAATACTACGACGACGTATTTATCGACCAGCTGCAAACCGATGCTAACGACCGCCTGGCCGTCTTCGCCGAGGCCATTGCCAATAGCTACGACCCGCACACGGACTATTTCGCACCCATTGCCCGCGAAAACTTCGACATCACTATGAGCGGCCGTCTGGAGGGCACGGGCGCGCAGTTGCAGGAAGACGGCGGCAAGCTGAAAGTGGTCGACATCGTGGCCGGCTCGGCTTCGTCGCGGCAGGGCGAGCTGAAAGTGGGCGACCTCATCCTACGCGTGGCGCAGGGGGCCGCCGAGCCCGTGAGCGTGGAAGGCATGCGCTTCGATAAGGCCGTGAAGCTCATTCGCGGGCCGAAGGGCACGGAGGTGCGCCTCACGGTGCGCAAGCCCGACGGGGCTACCCAGGTCATCCCTATCATCCGGGATGTGGTGGTAATTGAGGAAACCTACGCCCAGTCGGCCCTCATCAAGCAGGGCGGCCGCACGTATGGCTACCTCAACCTGCCCGGTTTCTACGCCGATTTCAGCGGCAAGGGCGGCCGCAGCAGCGCCGCCGACGTGAAGGCTGAGCTGGCCAAGCTCAGCAAGGAAAACGTGGCCGGCGTGGTGCTCGACCTGCGCTACAACGGCGGCGGCTCGCTGCGCGACGCCGTGGACATGGGCGGCCTGTTTGTGCCCACCGGCCCCATGGTGCAGGTGAAAACCAGCCGTGGCCCGGCCCAGCCCGTGGCCGATACCGACCCCGCCGTGCAGTATGCCGGCCCACTGGTGGTGCTGGTGAACAAGTACAGCGCCTCGGCTTCCGAGATTCTGGCGGCCGCCATGCAGGACTACCAACGCGCCATCATCTTGGGCAGCACTACCTATGGCAAAGGCACGGTGCAGCAGGTATTTGACCTGGACAATGCCGTGAACGCGCAGGCCAGCGGCCTCAAGCCCCTGGGCTCGCTCAAGCTCACCATCCAGAAATTCTACCGCGTGAATGGCGGCTCGACCCAGTTTAAGGGCGTGACGCCCGACATTACGGTGCCCGATGCCCTGGCTTCCTTCGCCAAGGGCGAGCAGGAATCGGAATACCCGCTGCCCTGGGATGAGATTGCGCCCGCCGCGTTTCAGCCTACCAATACCCTGCCGGCCCTGGCCACGCTGAAGGCCAACAGCGCCGCCCGCGTGGCCGCCAGCCCCGGCTTCAAGCTCATTACCGAGGCCGCCCAGCGCGCCACCGCCCGCCAGAAGCAAACCATGCTGTCGCTGAACCTGGCCGCTTACCGCACCCAGCAGGTGGAGGCTCGGGCCATCAACAAGCAGCAAACGGCCGCCCAGAATGCCCTAGCCGTGCTCGACGTGGCCGCTCTGCCCGCCGATGCCCGCCCGGCATCCGACTCCACGGCCGCCAAGCGCCTCGCCCGCTTCCTCAAGCCCCTGCGCAAAGACCCCGCCCTGGCCGAAGCCGTGGCCGTGATTGGCGACGAGCTGAAGTAGGCTGAAAAGTAAATCTCACGAAAAAGCCCCCGCTGCGGAATCGCAACGGGGGCTTTTTCGTGGAGCGCTACCGAGAACCCGCTAGTAAGTAGTCACGCAAAAGTAACCGTAGCCAAAAAAGGTGGTCATGCTTCGACTGCGCTCAGCATGACGTTCTCGATTCCGTACGCTTACTCCTGCACGACTACAGTCTGCTGCGAAGCAGCAGTCAGTAACTCACGTCGCTGAATGTGCCGGTGATGGTTTTGCTGTCCGAAGAGATGGCGGCTCTGCCCGTGAAGCTGAAAGTGCCGGAAGCATAGCGGGGGTATGGGGGCGTGCTGAAGACGGAGGTGATGGTGAGGGTGCCGCTGGCCGGAGCCGGGGGCGTACTCAGGCGAGATGCAGGCAGTTTTTCATGGCGTGGAAAGGGTCGGGAGTTAAATGTGGCAACGACCAACGAAAAATCCTAACGTCCTGATATGCAAGGGGACGTGCTCAGCGCAGCTGAAATGGCCGCAGTATTTTCCCGTTGGGATTTCCTTTAAGACTGACGCCGTTATACTCATCACGAAGTGGTTTGCAAAACGCAGTATGGTGCGGGGCAAGCCCTGTTGCGTGACGGGTACAACAAATGCATCGAGCCGCAACGCGGCGATACGTTGGTAGATAATGAAATAGTGTTCTACCGACTTAGTTTTGCTGGTTATTTTCGTTAATTCTGCGTACCTGTTTTTCAATTTATCCCGGGCTTTTTCGGTCGTGAAAGACCAATTGACTTTGACGGCGGCCGCATTGCGTTTAGCCTCCCAACAGAGGGCTTCCTCTTCGAGGCGTTGCTGGGTGCCGATGCGGCGGTCGAGGCACTGGCGGGATAAGGCCGAAAACTCGATTTTGGCCATGTTGAGCCAAGACCCGTGCTTGGGGGTGAAGTGGAATTCGAGCCGGTGGCGCAGGTCGCGGGCCGTATCCAAGGGCAGGTGTTCGTAGAAAGCCCCGTAGGAATGGGTCGCGTAGTTGTCCTGGATGAGCTTGATTTTGGGGGCGTCGGGGTAGTGGGTTTGCACGAGCCAGTCCATAAATTGCGCGTAATCGGCCTTGGTTTTGGTCGTCGTGACCTGCAAATAGCGTTGGCCCGTGTCGATGTTGTAGGCCAACAGGACGTTGTAAACGCCTTTGCGCAGGTATTCCTGGTGTTCTTTGGCGTTGGGTTTGGATGGTATCGGGGTTAGCACCTGGTCGAGCAGTTGGCAGGGGCGCTCATCGAAGCACAGGCGCACCACGCCCGCTTCGGCCGGTTGCTGGTACACGTCGGGCACGTCCTCCATGTTGGCTAGGTATTCGCCCGTGATGGTGCCAATGCACCACATTTGTTTCAGCCAGGGTTTGAGTTTCCTTTTTTTAAAACTTGTCGAATCGATTCATTCGAAATCTTGTCAATGCAGTCGAGCGAAATCAGCTTTTCGTTAAGTAGGGACAAGGTCCAACGGGCCGCGCCAGTCGGTAACTCACTGCAAGACAAGCTTGTAATACGGGCCTCCAGGGTGGCCGTCACCTTTCGGGGCTGCCCGCTGCGGGGGCGCTCTTCCAGCGCCCTGTCCAGTCCTTCGGCCAGGTAACGCCGCTTGATACGGTGATACTGGCTGTCGGAAATGCCCGCGCTGGCTTGCACCTGCGCCGCACTTTGTCCCTCCCCCATCAACAGCAGCGCCCGCGCCCGGGTGATTTTGCGGCTCTTGTGAGTGCCTTTTTTGACGATAGCCCGCAGTCGAGATACGTCAGAGGCAGGTAAACAAACCGGTTTTGCGAGGCGAGCCATCAGGGGAGCGTAAAATGAAAAATAACTAACAATTGGCATCGCAATTAAGTTGGCAGAACACTAGTAGAGGATAATGGCTTGGGATTCAATATGCATTGGCATCAGGATGAACTGTTTCAGCTCTTCCGTCGCTTCCACACCCACACCGAGGGTACGGGCGTGGGCCTCTACCTCATCAACTGCATTACGCAGGGCAACGGCGGGCGCATCGAAGTAGAGAGCGAAGTGGGCGAGGGCACCTCGTTTCGGGTGTATCTGTAGGAAGAAGGAACTTCCAGCCCGTCATGCTGCGCTGCATGACTGTCATTGTGCCCGCTGTATGACGGCTTTTATAGCATTGCGTGCCGTTCTTTGCGCCTATCAAAGACCCCGAATTCTCCTATGAAAGCCTTTATCTTCGACCTCAACGGCACCATGGTGCACGACATGGAGTACCACACCCGCGCCTGGCAGCAGCTCTTCAACGAAGACCTGGGCGGCCGTTTCAGCTGGGACGAGGTGAAGCCCCAGATGTACGGCAAAAACCGCGAAGTGCTGGTGCGCATGTTCGGCCCCGACCGCTTCACGGGCGAGGAGATGGACCGGGTTTCGCTCGAAAAAGAGCGGCGCTACCAGCGTGAGTTTCTGCCGCACCTGGCGCTGCTGCCGGGTCTGATGGAGCTGCTGGAGCAGGCCCATCAGCAGGGCATTCCCATGGCCATCGGCTCGGCTGCCATCCCGTTCAATATTGATTTTGTGCTCGATAACCTCCAAATCCGGCACTACTTCCAAGCCATCGTGAGTGCCGATGACGTGACAGTGAGCAAGCCCAATCCCGAAGTTTTCCTGCGCTGCGCCGAGCTGCTCGGCGTGCCGCCCGCCAGTTGTATCGTGTTCGAAGACGTGCCCAAAGGGGCCGAAGCCGCCCACAATGCCGGGATGCAGGCCGTGGTGCTCACCACTACCCACTCCGAAGCCGAGTTCGCGCACCTGCCCAACGTGCGGCACTGTGCTCCGGACTATACCGATGCCTTCATGCGCGGGCTGGTGGCGTAGGCAGTGCTGGATAGGTTGGGGCTGGCAGTGTGCTGGCGCGAGTTTAGCGCAGCGTAACTCGTGACTTATTATTCGGGGGAGGCTGGGTCTCCCATAGAACGGCCCGCTGGAACGGGGCGGCCGGCTTGCCGCTGGCGCGGCAGGGGAGGCCCAGCCTCCCCGTCATGGCGGGCACGAGTTACGCTACGCTAAACTCGCGCCAGTGACGCGCGGACTCGCAGCCTCCACGGTACAGCTACGGCAGCACCGAAACCTGCACGGCCGAGGGGTGCCCCGCGTCGTGGTACAGCCGGATGGTGGCTTTCTGAAAATCCTTCGCATCGGCCGTGGCAATGGGCACGAAGGTTTGCGGGTTGCGGTCGACGAGCGGGAACCAGGTGCTTTGCACCTGCACCATCATGCGGTGGCCTTTGGCGAAGGTGTGGAGCACGTCGGGCAGCTCGTATTTCACCTTGGTGGGCTGGTTGGGTTTGAAGGCTTCGGGCCGGGAGAAGCTGTTGCGGAAGCGGCCGCGCATCACCTCGGCGCGCACCAGGCGCTGGGTGCCATCGGGCTGCTCGTCAATTACTTTCACGACGAAGTCGGCATCGGTGCCGGAGGTGCTCACCCACAGGTCGGCGGTGAGGGGGCCGGCCAGGGTGAGGGCATCGGGCAGGGTTTCGGTTCGGAAGGTGAGCACGTCGGGGCGCTTGGCAGCGAAGCGCTGGTCCTCAATCATGTACTCGGTGTTGCGCTCGCCGTGGATGCCGTCGGTGTAGGGCACGGGGTTGGCCGGGTCGCTAAGGTATTGGGTGTACTCTGAGGCAGGAGTTATTTTCATGTCCTTCAAGCGGCGGGCTTCAGCTTGGCTCTTAAGGTCCGTTTCGGTAGCAAAAGCCAACCCTCCAGCCTTCTTGAAATATAGCTTCCCCTCCGTAGCCGCTGGCGGCCAGGCCGGGTAGGTTTTCCACTCGTTGGTGCCGGTGTTGAACACTGTGGCTTCAGCCGGATTAAAGCTGCCTTTGTCTTTCAGGTAGAAGTTGAAAAATGGCGTTTCCAGCGTTTTGCGGAAGGTATCGGCGGTGTTGGAGCCGAAGCTGAGCGGGCCGAACTTGCTCCAGTCGGGCCGGGCCCAGGCACCGTGGGTCCAGGGGCCCATCACGAGGCGGTTGGTAGCGCCGGGGTTCTGCTTTTTGATGGCCTTGTAGGTGTTCAGCGCGCCGTATAAGTCCTCGGCATCGAACCAGCCGCCTACCACCAGCACAGCCGGTTTCACGCCCGTGAGGGCGGTGCGAATGTTGCGAGCTTGCCAGTAGGCGTCGTAGGTTTCGTGCTGCTGGTACTCGTTCCAGATGCGGGCGCGGTTGTTGAAATACTTCGGGCCGTTGGCGTTTTTGATGGGTCCGAGGTCGAGAAAAAACCTATAGGCGTCTTTCGTCTCAAACTTGAATAGCGGCTTATACTCCGCCACCGGCTGGGGGCGCGGCACGTCGAAATAATTCGTGAATTCGAAGTTGTCGAGCAGGAAAAACGCGCCTTTGTGCCGGGCATCATCGCCGATAAACTCATCCGTGACCGGGGCCTGGGGCGACACGGCTTTCAGGGCCGGGTGGGCGTTGGGCAGCGCCGCCGAGGCGTAGAAACCGGGGTAGCTGATGCCCATCATGCCCACGCGGCCGTTGTTGTTGGGCACGTTCTTCAGCAGCCACTCGATGGTGTCGAAGGTGTCGGTGCTTTCGTCGTGCCGCACGGTGTTGCCGCGCGCAGTGGTGCCCGCCGGTATAGCCGGGGTCATTTCCTCAAACTTGCCCTCGCTCATGTACCGCCCGCGCACATCCTGATACACAAAAATGTACTTCTCGGCCGACAGTTCCCGGCTGGGGCCAGGACCGCGCGGGCGGTACTTCTGCTCCCCATACGGCCCGGCCGAGTAGGGCGTGCGCGTCATCAGAAACGGGTAAGGCGTGGCCGTGGAAGCATCTTTCGGCACGTAGATGATGGTGTAGAGCTTCACGCCGTCGCGCATGGTAAGCTGGCGGTCGAGCTTGGTGTAGTTGTCTCTGACGAAAGCAGAATCCTGGGCGCGGGGTGCGGTTTGGGCCCGGGCGGCAGGAGCGGCGGCCAGCAGCAGAAAGGCGAGAAGCAGGCGAGACATAAGGGGGGAGCTGTATGAGAAGTTGAGCACGGAACAAAGAACGGTACGGCGGAGCGCAGAATACCGGTCTGCCCGGCCGAAGTCGGCACGTTATGGGTAACCTGAAGCCAACTCGTTCCGGTAAACAACGACAACCGGTCATACCGCTTAGGACGGTCAGACCGGGTGCCCCCTCAGCGCAGCATCTGCACCGTGGTGTCGAGGCGCTGGGTGCGCAGGAAGCTGCGGTACTGCTCCTGCAGGCGGGTCATGGCGTTGCGGTGCTCGTCGCGCTGAAACAGGCGCACCTTGTACTTCTCACCGGGGGCCGTGCGGCGCAGGCTCACGTAGGTGAGCTTGCCGGTTGATTTGCTCACCCTGGACCCGTTTTGGATACGCTCCACGCGCTTGCCGTTGTTGCCGAACAGGGCTTGCAGGGGCTTGAGGCCGATGAAAAGGCTGGTGGCCCCCTCCAGGCCGTAGTGCCCGCTCACTTCGAGGTTGCTCAGGTTGCTGTTCAGGTGCAGGCCGGGGATGATGACCTGGCCCTGCGCCAGCACGAACTCGGCCCGCACGGGCTCGAAATACAAGTGGCCGGTGCGCTCGGATTTCATGAATTTCAGGGCCTCCATCAGGGCTTCCACGTTGATGAGCTCCAGGTCGCGGATGTCGGTTTTGAGGTAGCCGGCGGTTTGGGCCAGGGCGGGCAGAAAGGTGGGGCCGAGGTCGGTGTGGATGTCGGCCATGCCCCGCAGGCTGCCCTGGATATTGCTGCCGCCCAACACGCTCAGGCCCATGCTGGTAGCGGTGGCAAACAGGGCCGGCAGCTGAATGTCTTCCAGGCGCACCTGTAGCTGGGTGGGGTGGTGGGCCCGGTTGGCGGTGCTGCGCATGTAGCCGCTCAGGCTGAGGTGGCCCTGCAAGCCATCGAAGGAGCAGTTGTCGAGCCGGGCCTCGCCATCGAGCAGGTGCGATACCAGCCGGAACCGGCCGCCGCTCAGCACCCCATAGTGCACGTTATCAGCCTCCACGCGCAGCACGGCGCTCAGCACGCCGTTGGAAAACAGGGAGGGGTTGCCGGGCAGGCGCTGCCGCTGGGCGCGGCGCTCGGCCCGGCGCTCGGCCCGGGCCAGGGTGCGGGCGGTGGGCACCGTATCGGTATGCGCGGTGAGGCTGGCAATGAGGCCCAGCAGGCGCTGCACGTCGAGGGTGGTGTAGCGCAGGGTCAGGTCGGTATCGGCGGCGGTGAGGTGCAGGCCCTCCACCTGGGCCGTGCCCGAAGCCTCGCCGTGACCGCCCTCGGGCGTGAGGAAGCGCAGGTAGGGCATGCGCAGCGTGGGGCCGCTTTTTTCGAGCTGCAGGCTCACCTGGCGCATGCTTTCATCCTCGGGCAGGTCTACCCGGTCAATTTCGAGGGTGAGCTGGCCGTTGGCCGACAGCAGCAGGTCGCGCAGGGCCGGGCTGGCCCCGCCGGGCTTGCGGCGGCTGGCGCGGTCGGGGGCCGGCCGGGGCGTGGGGCGGTTCAGGCGGGTGAGAAACTGCAAGTAGTTGATGGCCGCGAAGTGCACGCCCACATGGTACTGCACGGGGGCCACACGGTTGTCGGGGTCGGTGGGCCACTGCACGTCGCCGCGCACGTCGCCGCCCCACATGCGGCCCGCCAGGTGCTGAAGCTGCACCCGCTGGCCATCGTGCCGGATGGTCACGGCCAGGTTGCTCAGGGTATCGGTGGCCAGCAGCAGGCGCTGGCAGCGCAGGCTCACATCGAGCAGCAGGCCCGGCGGAATAAGGGCGCTGCCCAGGGTGGCGGCCAGCTGCGCCTTGTCGCGCGGCCGGCGGCTGGGCTTGGGCAGGCTGGTGGGCGCAAAGTCCTCGCTGCCAGCGCGGGGCACGGGCTGCATGAGGGCCCGCAGCTGGGGCACCCGCAGCTCATCCACGGCAAACCGGCCGCTGATGCTGGCCGTGGGCAGCTTGCCATTGAGGTAGCCCAGCAGGTTGACCGTGGTGGCCGAAGCCTGAAACCGTATGTCGTTGAGCACGCCGGAGGCATTGGTCAGGTGCCAGAGGCTGTCGCGCAGGCCCACCTGCACATCCAGGCCCGAGATGTCAGCCCCGCGCGCCGGCAGCACCAGCGAGGCCTGGTGCAGCGCAACCGTGCCGCGCAGCGACAGCGGCCGCTGCGGCACAGCAGGGGCGGGGCGGTCGGCGCGGGGCGGAAGCAGGCCGCGCAGGCGCACGTCTACATCGGCGGTGCCGCCCCGGGCCTGCCAGCGGTCGGAGGCCAGCAGGGCGGCCAGCTCGGTGAGCTCGGTGCGACCCCGGAAGCGGCCGTCCAGGAAGGGGCGGCGGAAGTTGCGCAGGGTGAGGGCTACGTCGAGCTGGCCGGCGGCCGAATACACCCGGCAGCGCCGCAGCGTGAGCACCGTGGAGCGGATATTGTGCTGCGGGCCATTATCGTAGGTGCCCATCAAATCCCAGCGTCGGATGTGGCGGGCGGGCTCGGGCCATTGCAGGCTGGCCCCGCGCAGGCTGAAGGTGAGTACGTTGCGCGGCGTCACCTTCGGCCCGCTCAGGCCCGTGATGGTGTAGTGAATGTGGGCCTTGCTGGGGCTGGTGGTGCCGGTGAGGTAGGGCTCGAGGCGGGGCGGCAGGGCGGCGTGCAGCACGTCCACGAGGGGCTGATTGCCCACGAAGCGCAGCGCCATCGTGGTGCCGGTGGGCTGGTCGGCGGCCACAGTGTGGGTGCCGCTCACTGTAATGGTGTCGCCGTTGAGGGTGGCGCGGGTGTGGTAAATGAGGCCCTGGCGGTTGGCAAAGGTGTATTTGTAGTTCACCCAGGCCATCACGGGCTCGCGCTCAAACAGGGTGCCGGCACGGGTGCGCAGGTAGCTCAGCTCGCCGTCGAGGGTGCCGCCCACGCGCAGCACTCCGTCGCGCAGCCGCGCCTTTAGTTTGGCCTGCCGCACCTGCACCCCAAAGGCCCCCCGCGAATACCCGTTGTGCGAGCTGAAGCGGAAGTTGTTCACCAACAGCTCGTCCAGCTTCAGGTTGAGGGTGGGCGTGGCGCCGGTGCCCTTGCGGCGCTTGCCGCGCAGGCCCCAGGCACGGCCCAGCGAATCGACCCGCTCCTGAAAATCAATGTCGCTGATTTCGACCCGCGCCACATCGACCCGGCCGCGCAGCAGGCTGAGCAGCTCCACCCGCAAATCGGCGCGCCCGATGCTGAGCACCGGCACCGATTTTTGAAACGAAGTATCCGTGAGGGCGAGGTGCTGGATGGAGGCTGTGAGGTGCGGAAAATCGCGCCAGGGCGATAGCTCGACCCGAAATGGAGCCAGCACCAGCTCCGAATTTTGCGTGAGGCCCTGCCGCACTTTTTGGGTCACCAGGCGGCGGGCATATTCACTGCCCCGCAGCCACACGGCCAGTCCCGCGCCCAGCACGGCCAGCAGCAGCACCAGTGCCAATACTCGTCGTAGGGTGAAGAATCTCATAAAATACCGGGTGCGCGGCGGGGCTGCCACGAGCTAAAGGAGCCAATGTAGGGCAGCTTATGCGAAAGTTTCTGGTTGCTGGGTTAGGACTTACGCAGTTGACGATTTTTTCCAGCCGCGAAGCGGCGACACGTTGGTCGTAAAGAATTGCAGAACCGAACAGAGCCGCAAAGCGGCGGCATCCTGTTCCGGCAATATGTGCCGCCGCTTTGCGGCTGTTCGCCTACGCAAGTTCTGGCTATTCTTCGGCCGGTACGGCGGCGTCGGCGTGGGTGGTGGCCTCGTAGGTGTCGGCGTACTTAAAATCTTCCAGCCAGTAGGCCGAGCTCACTACGTCGAAGGTGATGGAGTTATCCGTTTTTTCCTTCGTGCTCAATTGCCAGAGCATCGATTTCGCTTCCTCGAACTTGTCGCCTTCCACCTGCGACGAGAACAGGCGGTTAATCAGCGCATTGGCTGGCAGGCCGGGCGCGAGCAGGCGCACCAGCGGCGCGGCCGGCTCATCAGCAAATAGGGCCAGGTCGGCGGGGTTTTCGGCGGTGCATTTCACCTGGAACTCCACGGCCTTGGTGGCCGGGAAGGTGCCGTTGTAGGCATCGTGCAGCAGCTGCGTGGCCTGGTAAAAGCCCTTGTGCAGCGGCAATTCGGGGTTTTCTTCCCAGAGCTTCTCGGTGAGCATCTGGTGGCTCAGGTTTTCAATCTGGCCGGCATTCAGCTCTTCCGGATACAAGTAGCCCAGCACCACTTCGGCCGCCTCGCGGGGCTCCAAATCGGTGAAGGACATGAGGCACATTTCCTTCAATTCGGCCTCGCTGATGGCGTCCGGATTGTCGTAGTTCATCTTCACCAACAAGGCTTTGTAATCTGAATTCTGCCAGGTATTGGGCAGCTCGGTGAGGGTGGCGAAGGTGAGGCGCTCAACGGTGAATTTGGGGGCGGGGGTCAGCATATATTAAAAAAGGGAAAGGCGGCGCGGGGCCGCCGGTACGGTTGGGTTTACGCATGCCGGCGGCAAACGGCCGGAAATGGTACCATAGAGACGTTATGCCGAGCGCAGCACAGGCATAACGCGTGCTGCCACTATTCCTTTTCCTAGCGATTGGAATACTACTGCACGCGTCATGCCGAGCGCAGCCGAGGCATGACGTCCCTGTTTAGCCTCTCAACCCAGCCTTAACCCCTTAGCCCACCACCGGCAGCGTAAACAGAAACCGGCTGCCCGCTGCCGGCTGGCTTTCCACCCACAGCTGCCCGCCCTGCGCCCCAATAAACTCGCGTGAAATGCTGAGGCCCAGCCCCGAGCTGCCGTGCCCGCCCTGGCCCGGCACGCCCGCAAAGCGCTGGAAGATGCGCTTGTGGTGCTCGGCCGCAATGCCGGGGCCCTGGTCCTCCACGCTCACGCGCACCATCTCGCCCCACTGCATGGCTCGGATGATGAGCGGGGCCGCCGTGGGCGAGTAGCGGATGGCGTTGGAAAGCAGGTTGATGAGCACCCAGGTGGTTTTTTCCACGTCGCCGTGCACTTCGGGCAGGGCCTCGGGCAGCTGCAGGTCGAGCCGAATCTGCTTGTCGTGCAGCTGCGGGTGCACCGTTTGGGTGGCGTAGCGGATAACGTCGGCCAGGTGCATGGGCTGCACGTTGAGCTTGATGCCCGCGCCCGCGTCGAGGCGCGATACTTCGATGAGCTGGCCCACCATGTTCAGCAGGCGCTGGGTTTCCTCGCCGATGCCGGTGGCCAGCACCTGGCGCTCGGCATCGGTGGTGCGCGGGTTCTGCAACAGCATCAGGCTGAGTTTGATGCTGGCCAGCGGTGTTTTCAGCTCGTGCGAAATCGTGGCCAAAAAGGTGGATTTCAGCTCGTCCAGCTTCTTAAAGTCGGACACGTTGCGCAGGCACAGGATGTGGCCGGCGGCGGTGCGTCGGCTGGCCTGGTCCACGGTTTCAATGGGGCTTATTTTGAGCTGGTAGTGCGGCGCGTCGCCCTTGTGCGGAAACATGAACACGGGGTCGGGCGTCTCATCGCCGGCCATGTTGGCTTCGGCCAGGGGCACCAGCAGGTCGCGCAGCAGCTCGTTGGTGGCGGCCACGGCGGTGGCGGGCAGGTCCAGCAGCTCCGACTGCGGCAGGCCCAGCAGGTCGCAGGCCACGGGGTTGGCCAGCACAATGGTGCCGCGCTCATCGAGGAGGAGCAGGCCCTCATCGAGGCTGCGCACGAGGCTTTCCATGCGGTTGCGCTCGGTGAAGAGCTCGGCCAGGGTGGCGCGGCGCTCGTCCTGGGCCTGGCTCAGCACCCGGTTCACGGCGGCGGCCACGGTGCCCACCTCGTCGCGCTTGCCCACGGCCACGCGGGTGGCGGGGCCGGGGCCAGCCACCCGCTCCATGTCGGCGGTGAGGCGGTGCAGGGGGCGCACCACGATGCGCGGCAGCCGCACCATCATGGTGATGCCCACCGCCGTGCCGGCCGCCAGAAATGCCAGCACCGCAAAGCGGGCCGTGTTGAAATCAGCCTGCTCGATGCCGTGCGCGCCATTTTCGAGAAAGCGGATGGTGAGGAAGGCGTAGCCGCCCAGCCCCAGCAGCAGCAGCAGTAGCAGAAAGACGCTGAGGCGGATTTTTAGTTTGAGGGACATGACGCAACGAATGCCGCCCCGGCCCCCGACCAGGCGGCCGGCCGGTTTCGGCACCCAAATAAATTGAGAATAAAGGGCGGATGAGCCCGTAAATCGGTTAAAGCTATAACGTCGGTCCCAGACGGCGGCTCTGGCAGGTCCGTAATGAAGCGGCGGGCCTTGTTTGCCACCCGCCCGGCCGTATCGCCGTATCTTGGGCCGCCGCCCGGGCCACTGCTACCACCAGCGGCTCTGGCCTTATGCCACCTTTTCCTTTCCATGGCCATGTTCCCCGCTGCTCCCCACTCCGATATTGATTGGGCCGCACTCGTTGCTACCGAGCGTGCCCGCCGCGAGCAGGCCGAAACTGCCCTGGCTACCGCCCAGGCCCAGGCCGCTACCCTGGAAAGACAGCTGGCCGCCGTGGCCGTCAGCGCCCAGCACTATCACACCCAGCTCACGACCCTGGTGCAGCACCTGCCGGCTGCCCTGGTGCTGGTGGACCACTCCAATCAGATTCAGTTTGTTAATCAGGCATTTTGGGAGATGTTTGGCTTGCCGCCGGTGGCCGGTCCCCTGGAGGGCAAGCCGCCGATTCCGCACGAGGCCGTTGCTATCGGTAATGCGTTTGCCGACGCCGCGGCCTTTGCGGCGCGGGCCCGTGCCCTGCATGCGGCGGGGCAAACCGTGCTGCGGGAGGAGTTCCGGCTGGCCGATGGGCGGGTGGTTGAGCTTGACTACCTGGTGCTGGATACCGTGTGCGCCGGCCGCCTGATTTGCTACCGCGACGTGACCAAGCGGCATCAGCGCGATGCCGAGATTCGGACGCTTTCCTTCATTGCCCAGCAAAACCCCAACGCCACCCTGCGCCTAACGGCCACCGGCGAGGTGATTTATGCCAACCCTGCTGCCCAACCCCTGCTGCAAGCCCTGGCGGCCGGCACGCAGGGTGATTTCCAGCAGCAGCTGCACGCGCTGGTGCAGGCTGCGCTGCGCACCCCCACGCAGCAGCAGCAGGCCCTGGAAGTGGCCGGGCAGCACTACCTGTGCCGGGCCGTGGCCGGGCCGGGCCAGGATACGGTTACCCTCTACCTCACTGACATCACGGCCCGGCACCTGGCCGAGCAGCAGCTGGCCGCGCAGCGTACCTTTTACGAGAGCATTCTGGAGCAGACACCTACGGCCATGGCCGTGTTCGACGCCCAGCACCGCTACTTGTTTCTCAACCCGGTGGTGGAGCCCGACCCTGCCGTTCGCGCCTGGATGCTGGGCCAGACCAGCACGGTGGCCGGTGTGCAGCGCGGGCTGCCGGCCGCCGTCATCGAGCAGCGAGCGGCTGCCTTCACCAAAGCCCTGCGCACCGGGGCCGAGGTAACTTGGGAGGAAACTTACCCGGGACCGCGGTATTTGCAGCGGAGCTACCGGTCCGTGCGGGGGCACAATGGCATGCTGCTGGTCATTGGCTCGGGCAGCGACATCACGGCCAGCAAGCAGGCCGAGCAGGAAATAGCCCGGCAGCAGGAGTTCTACGAGTCCATCCTGGACTTGCTGCCCGTGGACGTGGCCGTGTTCGATGCCAACCACCGCTTTCTGTTCGTCAATCCGTCGTCGGTGGCCGACCCGGTGGTGCGTCGGCAAATCATCGGCCTCACCAGCGACGAATATTTTGCCCTTCACCACCAGCAGCACCCCGCCGGCCTGCACCAACAGCGAAACCAGTACTTCGACCTGGCCGTGCGTACCGGCGAGGACGTGACCTGGGAGGAAATGCGTACCAGCCGCCACCAGCGCCCCCAGCTGATAATGCGCCACTTGCGGCCCGTGTTTGGGGCCGATGGGGCCCTGCGCCTGGTAGTGGGTTCGGGTATCGACATTACGGCGCGCTACCAGGCTGAAAAGCTGCAGCACGAGGTGCAGGCCATGTTGCAGGAGCAGCAGGATTTTATCCGGCAGATTGTGGACTCCCTGCCCAATGTTATTTGTCTGATGAATGCCGAAGGGCGGATATCGTTTTTTAACAAGGCCTACGATGAAGCCGTGCAACGCGCCCAGCATCAGCATGCCGAAATCACGAGCCCCGTGGTGCAGCAGGAGCGGGACCTGGTGCGCGCCCTGAACCAGCAGGTGCAGAACACGCACCAATCCCTGACGGTAGAGCTGCCCTTCACCCAGCTTTCGGGCGAAATACTCCATTTTCACATGCACAAGCGGCCCATGCTCCGGGCCGATGGCCAGGTCAATATCCTCACCATCGGCACCGACATCACGGCCATGAAGCAGGCCCGCCAGGAGCTGGAGCGCCGCGAAAAACAGTACCACGACCTGGTGTACTACTCGCAGGCCCTGATTTGTACCCACAACCAGCAGGGCATAATCCTTTCCGTGAACCCGGCCATTGAGCGGCTCATGGGCATGCCGGCGGTGCAGCTGGTGGGCCTTCACCTGCGCGAAGCCCTGACCCCGGAACACCATGCCACCCTGCAAGCCTATCTCGACGGCTACGAGTCGGTCCTGCCGCAGCCCCGCGTCGTCAGCATCCGCAACAAGGCCGGCGAGTTGCGCTACCTCAACTACTACACCTATAAGGTGACCGAGGAAGGCTACTCGCCCTACGTGGTGGCCTCTGGCTACGACGTGACGCTCGGCGTGCTGGCCCAGCGCGCCCTGCAGCATGCCAAGCAGGAAGCCGAAGAAAATGCCCGCGGCAAGGAAGCCTTTCTGGCCCGCATGAGCCACGAAATCCGGACGCCCCTCAACGGCATGCTGGGCATGGCCGCCCTCCTGCGCAAAACGGCCCTCACCGCGCCGCAGCTCGATTACCTGGGCACCATGCAGGAAGCCGGCCAGCACCTGCTGGCCCTCGTGAACGACGTGCTGGACATGGCCAAAATTACCACCCGCCACCTGGAGCTCAACCACGAGCCTTTCGATGTGGCCGTGGCCATGCAGGGGGCCGGCCAGATGGTGGCCACTCTGGCCGCCCAAAAAGGGCTGACTCTGCACGTTGAGCCGCCGCATTCGGCCGAGCTCCGGGTGGTGGGCGATGCTTACCGCCTGCACCAGGTGCTGCTCAACTTGTTGTCGAACGCCATTAAGTTCACCGAGCAGGGCCATATTCGGCTGGGGGCCGAAGTGCGCCACGATACGCCGCAGGAGCTCGTGCTGCGCTTTTGGGTGGCGGATACCGGCATCGGCATCGCTCCTGGGGAGCAAGCCCACATCTTCGACGCCTTCAGCCAGGCCAGTGCCGAAACTAGCATGCGCTTCGGCGGCACGGGCCTGGGCCTGGCCATCAGCCAGCAGCTGGTGGAGCAGATGGGTGGTACCCTGCGCCTGTGCAGCGCGCCCGGCGTGGGTACCACGTTCTCGTTTCAGCTGGTGCTGCCCCGCGCCCCGGAGCCGGCCGTCCCGCTGGCCCCCGCCCCGTCCGATGATTCTTACGAAGCCCTGCGCGGCCTGCGCGTGCTGCTGGCCGAAGACAACCTGGTAAACCAGCGCATTGTCGTGGTCGTGCTCGAATACTGGGGCGTGCAGGTGCGGGCCGTGGGCAATGGCCTCGATGCCCTGGCCGAGCTGCAGGCGCACGCCTTCGATGTGGCCCTGCTCGATATCCGCATGCCGGGCCTGAGTGGGGTGGAGGTGACCCAGGCCATCCGCCGGCACCCCGACCCGGCCCGCGCCACCCTGCCCATCATCGCCCTCACCGCCAATGCCTTCGCCGCCGACCGCGCCACCTACCTGGCCGCTGGCATGAATGCCTGCCTCACCAAGCCCTACGAAGAAACCGCTCTCTGCCAGCTGCTGCTGGATTTGACTAGCTCAAAGCGACCGTAGCCCTGGCGCGAGTTTAGGCGCAGCCGTAACTCGTGCCCGCCATTCGGGCGAGGCTGTGCCTCGCAATAGAACGGCGCAATAGGCAGTACTGGCGCGAGTTTAGGCGCAGCCGTAACTCGTGCCTGCCGTTCGGGTGAGGCTGTGCCTCGCAGCAGAACGGCGCAGTGGGCGCGGTACTACATTGCCGCTGGCGCAGCAGGGGAGGCGCAGCCTCCCCGTCATTTTCGGCACGAGTTACGCTGCGCTAAACTCGCGCCAGTTAACGCACCCTACCCCAATCCGTATTCCTCCAGCTTCCGGTACAGCGTGGTGAGGCCAATTCCCAGGCGCTTAGCTACGTCCGGCTTGTTGCCGTCCAGCTCGCCCATCAGCTTGCTGATGTGGCGGGCTTCCACGGCCCGCATGCTGTCGTCGGCCGCGTCGGCACCGGGCTTCGCAGGGCGACCCAGGGCGTGGAACTCATCGGGCAGAAAATCAGCCGATAACAGCTCGCCCGGCGGGGCCAGAATAGCGGCGCGCTCGAGCACATTTTTCAGCTCGCGCACATTACCGGGCCAGGGGTAGCGCTGCAGCAGGGCCAACGCCTCGTCCGAAAGGCCGGGTAGGCGCTTGGCGAGGCGGGCGGCGAAGTGCTGGAGGAAGTAGTTGGCCAGCGGCGGCACGTCGGTGGGGCGCTCCTTGAGGGAAGGCACGTTGATGACGAACACCGAGAGGCGGTAGTACAGGTCGGGGCGGAAGCGGCCTTCGGCGGCTTCCTGCCTGAGGTTGCGGTTGGTGGCGGCCACCAGGCGCACGTTCACCTTGGTGGGCTTGGTGTCGCCGAGCTTGGTGAAGCTCTGGCTTTCGAGTACGCGCAGGAACTTGGCCTGCACGTTGAGCTCCAGCTCGCCGATTTCGTCCAGAAATAGGGTGCCGCCGTTGGCTTCTTCCAGCAGGCCCTTCTTGTCGGAGAGCGCGCCAGTGAAGGCCCCTTTCTTGTAGCCAAACAACTCGGATTCGAGCAAATCCTTGGGGAAGGCGCTGCAATTGACGGCCACGAAGGCCTTGCCCTGCCGCCCGCTGGCCTGGTGAATGGCCTGGGCAAAAAGCTCCTTGCCGCTGCCGGTGGGGCCTTCGAGCAGCACGGTGCTGTCGGTGGGCGCTACCTGGCGGGCCAGCTGCTGCACGCGCCGCAGCTCGGGTGAGTCGCCAATCATTGACTCGAAGCGGTACTGCTGGCCCACGCGGCGCTCCAGCTCGGTGACGCGCTGGCGGAGGCGGGCTTTTTCGGCGGCGCGGTCGACCACCACCACCAGCTGCTGCTCAAAATCGCCCTTGGTGAGGTAGTCGAACGCGCCGAGCTTCATGGCCTTCACACCATCGGGGATGGTGCCGAAGGCGGTGAGCAGCACCACTTCGGCATCGGGGGCGGCGGCTTTGAAGCGGGGCAGCAGGTCGACGCCGTTGGCATCGGGCAGCTTCACGTCGGAGAGCACGAGCAGGATGTCGGCGGCGTGTTGCTGGAGCAGCTCCAGGCCGCGGTGGGCGTCGGGGGCTTGCAGCACGGTGTAGCCTTCCAGCTCCAGCACCTGGGCCAGCAGCTGGCGCAAGCGCGCTTCGTCGTCGATGATGAGCAGGGTACCGGTGGGCATAGACTATAAGAAGTGAGATTTTTAGAACTAGGAATGTAGGTGAACTCCAAGTTGTTTTTTCTTAGTCAATAAGAATAATACCTTTGATGCCTACCAACAAATCACAGAGATGGACTTGATAAAACTATCTTACAAAGATGATGTAACCAGCCAGCATCAGCCCAATATTACCGCAAGGGTAGAATTCTTCTTTCATTACTGGAAATTTGCATTAACAAATCAAAGGGCGAATTTTGACATTTTTTTTCTAAAATCACATCGTACAATAATCGAAAAATTGCTTTTGCAGATAGAGGGGAATTTTCGATATGCTAAACCGAGATTTGTCTTTTTCTTTCAAAATGATTCGCTTTTTAATAAGAAAAATTTTATTGTAAAGAATATTCAACAACGTAATGTTAAAAGGGCGATTGGAAAGCTAAGGGCTTATTGTAGATTAAGTAATTCCGGCTGGACGGCTTCCTCGCCTGAGAAAATTGTTCGAACGATAAAAACTATCGATAGTTGGCTTGATACGGAGTACTCTACACTCTTGGTGAGGGAAGTCATTGCTGTGTTGGAGAAAGATGAACCAGTTGATAATGATGTAATTGCTTCTCTAAAGCAAATGGCTAACTGTTTAATAGTTGAGCTGCTTCATAAAGGTTTTGGTGTTAATTATATTAAAAACATACCAGATGCCTTGCACGATTATAGAAATTTTCCATATGAAAGAATGCGTGGCGAATTTGACTCTGACAATGAATACGATACTTACAAAAAAGATATATTCTTGAACCTAACTCTTAAAAACCAAATTGAGGGAATAATTAATCTGCTTAATAGGCCGCAAAGGACGTTCAATGTATTGTTTAAAGTGTATAATATTAATTGGGCTATGGAGCCTAAAATAATTTTAGGCGTTGAATTTTATAATCCGAAGACTCACCCGAAAATATTGCATAAATTAGATACGCATTTTTTTGAAGAGACATTTGTGTTTGATGTAGAAAAAGATGAAAATCCTTCGCAATGCAACGCTATTGTTAAGGTAGTAGGTACTCAAGAAGAACAGGTGTCTCTCAAAGGGTTTTACCAGGCTCGGCACTCCCTAGCTATTCTTAACAAGGAGATTGATGCGAATGGCGAAATATATATACGTAATTGCTTTATATCCAATGCAAACTTGGATATACTGTGGGGTTCATCGGATGCCCTTCATAGGGGAGTTGTACGCGTCGATAGTTTAGAGGACTACCAAATTGAAAATATAAAATTTATTAATAATTTAAACCCCAATGACCAGCAAGATAAGAAAATTATAAATCTGCTGTCAGTTGTTACTGCTTCTGCAAGCAAGAGTTCCTACGCTCCTGAAAAGCTGTGGATGGCATTAGAAGCTGCCTTTGGCAGTGAAGATGCAATTAAAGAATTGACTAAAAGTCTTTTAAAGCTATACTTAAAACATAATTTTATGTATGAATGGAAGGTGTTTCTAATTAATACCTTGAATGATAATAAGCCATTTGCCTCTAATGAAGACAATTATTCATTGTCCCAAAGTGAAGTTGTTGCGTATAATAGACTTGTTGCGAGCTATTAATCACAGATTTAAGCTGAAATTCCACAAGCCCGCACACACTCCCAGCACGTCATTGTACAGGTTCAAATTATGCAAACGTAATCGGTCTTCCAAAATTCGATAACGTTTCAATCCGCCAATGCTATGCTCTACGGTAATTCGTTCAC
The DNA here is from genome assembly GCF_018967845.1 of Hymenobacter siberiensis. Lineage (GTDB taxonomy): Bacteria > Bacteroidota > Bacteroidia > Cytophagales > Hymenobacteraceae > Hymenobacter > Hymenobacter siberiensis. The sequence continues at coordinate 3,802,737 of NZ_JAHLZZ010000001.1, read as the reverse complement.
TTGCTTGTTTTGTATTTATTTCTCGTTGTTCATCGGTGAGTTCTTTCCCTTTCGGCTTTTTGATAGGAATAAAAACTTTCCGGCAAACGTAGTCTTTCGCGAAGCCCAAAAACCCCAGGTCCAACCGCACCTTGAACTTTTTAAACCACTCTTTATCAACTGGTAAAATGCTTTTTAGCACACTGTAGTCGTGGTGTCTTCCGCCGTAACAACGGCTGATAAAACCAATCCAGCGAATGGTCGTTGAAATAACTATCTCTTTTACGGCGTGTATTTTTTTTTACCGCTATAGTAGTCTTTTTGCATCTCTTTATTTCCTGGTCGTTGCTTGCGTTGCTCTGTTCCATCGACCAATAACGTCTCGTGTTCCTGAAAATAGGCTTCAAATTCGGCCACTGTCGCAAATTCCCGCTTTGGCGCATGCCCGGTTTGCTCCAGCGCTTCTTGGAGCACCGTAATGCCTAATTCCTGGTTGCGTTTCGCGTTGGAACCGTCCATCCCACTGACCAATCCCAACAAATCATACGTCAAGTTTGCTTTGAAGCTGAATAGGGTGAAAAGCAGTAATTCTTCTTCTGTTTTAAGGGCTACTTCATACGGCGCAAAAGCCCCACGTTCAATCATATCTGTTCCATTTAACCGAAAATACGCCTGCTTAAAATGCGCCAAAAGCTGCGCAAAACGCTCCGCCGTGAGTCCCGTGGCAGCACGCCATTTACGCGAAGTAGTGAGGTTTTTTACGGAAAAGTTCATGTTCTAAATTTAAGTACAGTTTGTCGAAAATTCCGCACTTCACTCACTTCGCAACAAGTCTAATCTTACGGCTGACTTTACAAAAAAAGGTTTTGATAAAACAAGGTCCACTCTTAGTCTAATATCTTCAAAAATCCCAACCCCATTTATGTCTGATATTATTACACGGATTGAGGATTATTACTCAAATAAAAGTGGGTTATATTCGAGGGTTGATTATTGGGTAGAGTACCTATTGACTGAGCTTTATACTCAGAGAAACTTGAGTGTACATAGAAATATGAGCGATGAGCTATTCTTGCTTAAGAGAGCGGAAATTTCTACTTTGGTTAATACCACTGTTGGAAGATTTTTACACTATTATATGAAAAGGAGTGTAAGGAGAGATATCTCTAAGACCATAGAAACTATAAATAAGTTAGCGTCCACTGTCTGACAACTAAATATAGTTTTAACTCCCCCGAATCTCATTCTTGATGTGCTCGACAAACTGGGCGAATTCTGGTTCGGCTTCGACGTTTTCGTGCCAGGCGAGGCCCATTTCGGCCAGGTTGTATTGGTGCTGGGGGCTGATGGTGGCGCCCGGCACGAGGGCCCCGGCCGCGTCGTGCTCGTAGCCGAGCAGCCAGAGGCGGTCGGCCAGGGCGGTGGTGGTCACGATGTCGTGCGAGACGATGATGACGGTGTTCAGCTCGTCCATGGTGGTGACTTCGACGATGATTTTCTTCACTTCGTCAATCATGGCCACGTCGAGGCCGGAGAAGGGCTCATCGAGCAGGATGAGGTGGTCGGAGCAGAGCAGCTGCTGGGCGATGGCCGCCCGCTGGCGCTGTCCGCCCGAGAGCAGGGCCGGGTACTTGCGCCGGTGCGGGGCCAGGCCGAAGCGTTCGAGGTAGGCCTCGACGTGCTGGCGGGCGTCGGCGGGGGCGTGCTTGCGCTGGGCGGCCACCAGCAGGTTGTCGTGCAGGGTGCGGTGCTCGAAGAGGGGGTAGCGCTGCTGCACGAAGCCCACCATGCCGGGCGTCACGGCCTGCTGGGCGAGGCCCACTTCCACGGTGCCGGTGCCGGGCGCCATGAGGCCCGCCATGATGCGGCACAGCACCGACTTGCCGATGCCCGAGCGGCCGTAGAAGCCCACGACCTGGCCCTGGCGCATGTTGGGCCGCGTCACGTCGAGGACCTGGGCGTTGATGTCGCGCAGGATGGATTCGCCGTGGAAGGCGATGGAGACGTTGTTGAGCGTCAGGATGGGGTCGCGGTAGGCGTGGGTGTGGATGGTCATGGGAAGTAGCGCGGACTTTTAGTCCGCGAGTGAGAGCGGTGGAAAAGGATGTTTTGAGGGACTTTGTGGGTCGCGGACTAAAAGTCCGCGCTACATTGCAGGGTGTCCGACCTGATTTATTATGAGCGCAACCTGCCGCACCGGCTGCCACCGGGCGAGCTCATTTTCATTACATTTCGGCTGGCGGGCAGCCTGCCGCAGGAGGTGCTGGAGCGGCTGCAGACCGAAGCGCGATTGCTGCAGGAAAGCTGCGGGCCAGACCCCGCCGCGCAGTATGCCGAGCGGAAGAAATACTTCGGGCGTTTCGATGATTTGCTGGCGGGTAGCAGCTACGGTCCCACTTGGCTGCGGCAGCCCGACGTTGCGGCCATCGTGGCACAGGCCCTGCATTATCCCGATGGAAAAGGCTACCACCTGCGATGTTACTGCATCATGCCCAACCACGCTCATCTGGTAGTAGAACTGCCCGAAGGAGCGCCGTCGCTGGTAAAAACACTACAATCGCTCAAAGGCTATTCCAGCAAGCAGGCGAATCAGTTGCTGGGTCGGAGCGGCAGTTTCTGGCAGGCCGAGAGCTACGACCACGTGGTGCGGCCAGGAGAGCTGGACCGGATTATCCGCTACGTGTTGGACAATCCGGTGAAAGCCGGGCTGGTCGATGACTGGGAAAAGTGGCCGTATAGCTTCCTGGCGCAGTAACGCGGACTTTTAGTCCGCGAGTTGAAGCAATTGGGTGGAAACGTTCAGGCGTACCGTTCGCTCGCGGACTAAAAGTCCGCGCTACTGCCCAGCGCCGAGTAAGGAAAAAACACCCTCCGCAGCAGTACAAACACGTAGTCCTGCGCCGCGCCCGTGGCCAGAATCACCAGCTGAATGGCCAGCACCCCATCGAGGTGCAGGTACCGGTTCTGCTTATACAGCAGCAGCCCGATGCCGCCTTCGGATTGGTAGAGCGTTTCCACCAGCGTAATCATCGTCCAGATGATGGCGAAATTCTGGCGCACTACTTCGAGCATCTCATCCAATTTCCCCAGCACTACCACTTCGTAGAAGCTGCGCCATTCGCTCATGCCCAGGGTGCGGGCGTGGTCCATTTCCTCCTGCGTGGTGGTCAGAATTACGCTCGTCATGCCCGTGACCAGGTATACGGTGGCCCCGAAAATGAGCACCGATAACTTCACCTGATGGCCGGAGCTGACCATGAGGGCCATGAAAAACGTGAGGCCGGTGAGGGTGAGGTAGCGCATCTTGGAGGCCGCGTAGGCGATGGGCCGGAAAAAGGGTAGCGCCGTGAGGTAGGAAATGCCCAGCGCCAGCACCGTGGCCACGGCCAGTGCCTCGATGGCGGTGGTCATGCTGGCCCACAGCTCCGGGATGAGGCCCTGCGTGGTGATGAGGTCGCCGAGGGAGCGGATGACTTCGCCCAGGCTGGGGAAGAGCTGCATGGGGTAAAAGAGCCACAGCAGCAGCAACAGGGCCACCTGGGCCACCACCATGGTGGTGAAGATGAGCGGGCGCGGCTGGGCGTTGGGGGAGAAGAGGGTTTTCATGGTGGGAGAACGGAAATGGCGGTCAAACTCCCCTCCTTACCAAGTAGGGAACGTTGAGCCGCAGGCTCAACTGGGGTGGTTGAATCGTTGAACGACTCGCGTGAGGTTCTGTAAGGGTTTCGTTCGGGTGTCGTTCAACGAGGCCAACCACCCCCATTCGCGCCTCTTCGGCGCTCACATCCCCTCCTCAGCTGAGGAGGGGAGTGTCGTTCTAGTTGCCCAGCACCACCTCGACCCGGCGGTTCTTCGCTTTGCCATCGGGCGTGGTGTTGCTGGCTACCGGCTCGGTGGCGCCGTGGGCGTACACCTGGATGCGGCCATCGGGGAAGGCGCTGTGGCTCTTGGTTTCGAGCCAGTGCTGCACGGCCATGGCGCGGTCTTCCGAGAGCTGCTGGTTTTTGCCGGGGTCGCCGGCGTTGTCGGTGTGGCCGTGCACGGCTACTTTGAGGCGGCCGGCTACTACCAGGTCATCGAAAAGCTGGGTTAGCTCGCGGGTGGTCTGGGGGGTGAAGCTGCTCTGGCCGCTGTTGAACTCGATGTTCCAGGCGCGCTTGCTCACACTCTGGCGGATTTCGTCGCCGGCGGCAAACTGCTGGGTTTCGGCCGGGGCTACGGCTTTGCCTTTGTACTGAGCCTGCAGCTTTTGCAGGGGCGCGAGGTCCAGCATTTCGGTGAGTGGCACGTAGATGGGCAGCTCCTTCGGATAGAGCTTCTTCTGCACGTCGCCGAAGGTTTTGTACACCGAGGCGTAGATGTTGGTGCCGCCTTCATCAAGGCCGAACAGGGTCAAGTTGTCGCTGAAATTGAAGGCTTTGCTGCCGCCCAGCTCCACTACTTCGCCGTTGCGGTCGGCTTCGCTCACGCCTTTGTAATACTTCAGCCAGTAGGCCCCGGGCTTATCCTGGTCGCCGTACACGGTGGCCGAAATATCGGCGGCGCGGGTCAGGGCTTCGGGGTGGCTTTTCACCTGGTCGCCGGCCACGGCGAAGGCCGTCATCAGGCCCAGTACCTCTTTGGGGTGGGCGTCGTACCAGCGCTTGGTCGTTACCATGATGTTGGGCATCTGGTTGGAGTAGTCCTTGGTGCTCACGATGTTCACGAGGCCGCCGCGCTGCTTGGCGATGTTCACGTCGCCGGGCGTCCAGGTGGCCACGGCATCGGCTACCACGTCCACCTTCACGCCCGTGTTCTTGCCGTTCACTACCTTGGTGCGGGCTTCGGGCTTGCCGAGGATGTATTTCTCGGCGGCCACCAGGAAGTCGCTGGCGGCCATGAAGTTCACGGCTTCGGGGTCGTAGGTGGTTTCGTCGGGGTTCACCTTCAGGCCGTTGTCGGCGCACCATTTTAGGGCAATGTTCTGGTCGCCGTCGCGCAGATAGCAGGCCACGGTTTTGCCCAGGGCCAGCTTGGGGTTATCCAGCCACTCCTTGGGGCCCATCAGCTTGTCTTCGCCGAAGGATTTGCCCACTGAGTAGGGGATGATTTGCAGCTGCGTACCGGTTTTTTTTAGCTCGTTCTGCACCGCCGAGAAAGCCGGCAGGCCGTCGCCCATGATGCTCACAATCAGGCCGGGAGTGGCCGGGTTGCTTTGCAGGTCGAGGGCGTTTTTCACCAGGTCGGCCTGCATCTTGCTCACGTCGTCCTGACGCACAATCTGCATGTCGAGCCCGTTGGCGGCGGCCGCCGAGCCCATCGTGGAGCGTGGGCCGCCGTTGGCCAGCATGCCGGCCATCTGGCTGTTCCAGGCCATCACTTCCCAGGTGAGGGGCGTGCCTTTGTCGGCCGGGGCGGTGCCGGGCATGGGGGCCAGCGGCACCACGATGTTGGCGTGGTTGCCGCCGGTGGTCGTGGGCAGCTCAATCGAGTTCAAAAGCACCGACTGCGTGTCGGCCTTTTTAAATACGGCACCGCTGGTAACCAGCTTGTTGATGCCGAAGTACAGGAGGCCAAAAAGAAGGAGGCCAATAATGAATTTACCGCGTGTTGTCATCGGAGTAGTAGCGTGGACTTTTAGTCCGCGAATGGGGTGGTTGAATGGAAATAGAGTGGGCTGGCTGGGTGACTCGCGGACTAAAAGTCCGCGCTACAAAGTCTGCGCTGCTCAAGCAGGCCCAGGCCAGCAAAAAGCTAATCAAGCAGGCTAGAGTAGGCATCATCGGAGGCTTTTTTAGTGGTGAGAATGTTCTGGGGAGCTTGCGGTTTTTCGTTGAGCACGGCGTTGAATTCGCCTTTCTGGTATTGGTCGAGCAGGCGCTGGCCCTTCTCGCTCATCACCCCGTTCTGGATGTCCATCTCCTTCACGAACTCCTGCGAGTAGCGCATGGCCTGCTTAATCTGGCCCAGCTGCTGGGCCATGTCTTCGGCCACGCGGTCCGTGGCCAGGTCGAAGAAGTACTTCTTGTCGGGGTCGCCGCGCAGGATGTTCATGGCCGCGCGCATGCCCGAGCTGGTGCGTTTCACCAGCTGATATTCATCCTTCAAAAGGTTGACTTTGAACTTGCTGCCATCAATCTGGCGCAGGGCGGCTTTCAGAATCTGGCGCATTACTACCGTCACGTTGGCCGTGGTGGTGGCCATGGGCTGCAGGCGCTGGTTGTAGTCCTGCACCTGGGCGGCGCGCATGGCGTAGCTCTCGGCGGCGTCCTTTTCGCCCTGGCGGGTGGCCGAGTCGGCCAGCGCCAGGTACTCCTTTATCTGGGCGGCGTTGGCGGCCAGCTTGCGCTTCACTAGCTCGTGTGCGCCTTCGATGTTGGTGACTTCGGCGTCCATCTTGCGGGCTTCCTTCTCGGTGTTCGAGATGTAGTCTTCCATGATACCGATGGGGTTGGTGTTGACGAAGATGCCCGCCATCGAGCGCAGTACGCGCTGCCCGGCGTACCACAGTCCGGCGTGAATCCGCTTGTTGGTGGCCAGCAGAAACAGCACGAACAGCGTGCCCAGCCCGATGCCTAGCTTCACGGTGTCGAACACCATATCTACGAGGAAGGGCAGGATGCTGCCCCAGAAATACACCGCCGTGCCTACCAGCCCGATAAGGACCACGCGGCCGGCTACTTTTTCCGGCTGCTGCCACTTGGGGAGGCCGGGGGCGGAATCGAAAGAAGGAAGTGCGTTCATGGCGTTGGTATTGGGGGGAGGGAGGTGGTGGCCGGTGCGGCCGTTAATTGGTTGCCTCCACCATATGCCAATACCAATGCCGGATTGGTGATGCCTGGGTTCGAGCCGAACTACCTGTTGATTACCAATTGAATAATAAAAAATCCCCGCCGGGCACGGGGCCCAACGGGGATGAATTTTTCCAAAATGGAAAGCGAATTTTTTCAAATCAGCAAGGGAAGAGACGCATAATTGCGTCTCTTCGTCCGCATCGTCTGTACGATTACCGTTCAACGACGAGACGCAATTATGCGTCTCTACCGCACCAGAATCAGGGCGGAGTTGCCGGGGACCTGCACGCCGCTGGTTACCTCCAGCACGTCGAGGCCTTCTTCCTGGATTTGGTTGCCGCGCAGCACTACTTTGTAGGTTTCGCGGGGCAGGGGCACGCTCCAGGCCCCCCGGTTGCCGTTGAAAATGACGGTGATGGTGTTCCAGGCATCGCCGCCGGCGTGGTCCTTCAGTTGGTAGGCGATGATGCCGGGGGCCATGTTGGGCAGGAATTCGAGGTGCTGCTGAATGAGCTCGGTGGTGGGCAGGCGGAAGGCGGGGTGGTTGCGGCGCAGGGCCAGCAGCTTGCGGTAGAACTCGTACACGCCCACGTATTTGGCCTTGCGGCCCCAGTCAATCTGGTTCACGCTGTCGGGCTGGTTGTAGGAGTTGGAGGAGCCGCCCTTGGTGCGCAGGAACTCATCGCCGACCGGCAAAAACGGTACGCCCTGCGAGGTGAACACGATGGTGTTGCTCAGCAAATCCATCTTGATGAGCGTGTCTTCCGAGGTGTTGGGATTCGATGCCTTGAGCTTGTCCCAGAGTACCCGGTCGTCGTGGCAGGCCACGTAGTTGATGGCCTGCGACGGTGCACCGGCCCACGGCGCTTTCGAGTAGTTAACCTTCGTATAATCGAGCTGCGGGTGCCGGGTGGCGGCCACGATGCCGAATTTCACGCTTTCCTCCAGGCCGGGTTGGCCGCTGGCGAAGCCGGGCTCGGTCTGGTGGGCGTAGTGGCCCTTCACGCCATCGCGCAGCTCATCGCCGAAGGCGGCAATGCGGTCCAGCTTCATCATATTGCCTTTGAGGGCGCGTTTGGCGTCGGGCAGGGGTGAGGGGCCGGCGGTCCAGCCCTCGCCGTAGATGAAAATGCTGTGGTCCTGCTGGTCGAGGGTCACGCGCACGGCGCGCATGGTTTCAATGTCGAGCACGCCCATGAGGTCGAAACGGAAGCCGTCGACGTGGTACTGCTGCGCCCAATACGCCACCGATTCCACGATGAGCTTGCGGACCATGGGCCGCTCCGAGGCTACTTCGTTGCCGCAGGCGGTGGCGTTGCTCAGGCTCCCGTCGGGGTTGTGGCGGTAGTAGTAGCCGGGCACCAGCTGCTCGAAATTGCTGCGGCGGGCATCGGCGGTGTGGTTGTACACCACATCGAGCACCACGCGCAGGCCGGCCCCGTGCAGGTTTTCCACCAGCTGCTTGAACTCGCGGATGCGGGCGGCCGGGTTGGTGGCATCGGTGGAGTAGGTGCCTTCGGGCACGGAGTAGTTCAGCGGGTCATAGCCCCAGTTGTAGCGGTTGGCGCTGGCGGGCGCGGCTTCGTCGATGCTGGCGAAATCGGTGGTGGGCAGCAGGTGGACGTGGGTCAGGCCCAATTCAACCAAATGGTCGAGACCGGTGCTCACGCCGTCCGGGCCCCGGGTGCCCACCTGCGCGGCCCCCAGAAACTTGCCCTTGTGCCGCACACCCGACTGCGGGTGCATGGTGAGGTCGCGTACGTGTACTTCGCCGATTACAATGTCGGTGGCTTGTTTCAGGGCGGGGCGCAGGTCGTCTTTCCAGCCCGGCGGCTCGGCGATGATGGGGTTGAACACGGCCCCGCGTTGGCCGTTCACGCCCACGGCGTGGGCGTAGGGGTCGGCTACTTCGGCCAGGGTTTTGCCGGCGATGGTGGCCTGTACTGTGTAGAAGCCGGTGGTGCCGGCGGGCAGGGTGTAGGTCCAGGTGCCGCCTTCGGCTTTGGCCATCACAAAGTCGGCACGGGCCGGGCCGCCGCTGCCGGCGGCGTAGAGGCGCATGTGCAGGGCCGAGGCGGTGGGGGCCCACACGCGCAGCGTGGCCTGGCCCCCGCGCCAGGTTAGCCCAAGGTCGGGGCCGAGGTAGGTGGGGTAAGTTGCATAGTCGGGAAGGGATGGTGCTGAGATTGCGGGAGCAGGGGAGAGCAGCACAAGCAGTAGTAGAAGCGGGCGAATCATGGGGGCAAAGGTCGGGAGTCCGGCCGGAAGTGTAACCTCCCCAAACTCCCCTCCTTACCAAGGAGGGGATGCTGACGCAAAGCGTCAGCTGGGGTGGTTGCGTGCGTTGAACGGTGACAGGGCGGTGCGGAACTGGTCCCGGGTGGTGTTGAACCGGTCCCGGGTGGTGTTGAACTGGTCTCGACCGTTCAATGCCCACAACGCCCACAACCACCCCCGTTTCAGCTTTGCTGAAACATCCCCTCCTTGGTAAGGAGGGGAGTGTCGTCCTTCAAACCCCGCCCACCTGCCCGACGGTAAAACGCTGCCCGCCGTCGATGGAATTGCGGGTGCGGTCGGTTTGGCCCGGCTTTGGAATACGGGACCGGCTATGTTTGTTCCGATTTCTCCCTCATCTATGGCCGTCCTCACGCCCCGTCGCTACCTCACGCCGCTTATTCATGTACTGGTGTGGGGGCTGTTCGGGCTCACGTTTTTGCTGTTTCAGCCGCTCACCGGGCGGCTCACCATGCCGCCGCAGTTCTGGCTGAAGCAGGGGCTGATGTTTGCCGCGTGGGTGGCCACTTATTACCTCACGGCCAACGTTACGGTGCCGCGCCTGCTGCTGCATGGGCGCAACGGCTGGTTTATTCTGGCCCTGGTGGCCACTACGGCGGTGGTGCTCAGCTTCAGTAAGTTTCTGGAATCGGTACTCGACCTGCCCGCCCTCATGGACAAAGCCTTTGAGGCGGCGGCCGGTCGGCCCCGGCTGAACCGAGGCAGCTTCCGCATCGACACCATGGGCCTGCTCACCACCATGTTTGTGCTGGGCATCAGCACGAGCATTACGGTGGTGCAGAAGTGGCAGAACGATGCCCAGATTCGGCAGACGCTGGAGCAGCAGCGCGTGAGCTCGGAGCTGTCGGTGCTCAAGGCCCAGATTAACCCGCACTTCTTCTTCAATACCCTCAACAACATCTACGCCCTCACGCTGCTCGACGGCGAGCAGGCCCGCGTGGCCATTCACCGGCTCTCGCGCATGATGCGCTACGTGCTGTACGACACCGCCGGCGGCCTCACGCTGCTCAGCCAGGAAATTGCCTTCGTGCAGGACTACATCACCCTCATGCAGCTGCGGCTCGATGAGCGCGTGACCGTCACCTTCGACCGCCCCGAGCCCGTGCGCGATGTGCCCGTGGCCCCCATGCTGCTGCTGCCCTTCCTCGAAAACGCCTTCAAGCACGGCGTGGCCGCCACCCAAAGCAGCCGCATCTTTATCGGCCTCACCCAGCCCTCGCCCGATGTGCTGGAGCTGGAAGTGCGCAACACCCTGCTCGCGCTGCCCAGCACCGACCTGGCCGGCAGCAACGGCATCGGCCTTGCCAACACCCGCCGCCGCCTCGACCTGCTGTACCCCGGCCGGTTCAACCTGCTGGTGGATGACCACACGCCCGCCAACGAATTCCGGGTGCACCTCACGTTGCATGTTGGGGACAAGGAAAAGGGTATAGGGGATAAGGAATTGAGGGCGTAGTCGCTCCTTTCGTTTCAGCTCCTTATCCTTAATTCCCACGTCCTTATTCCTTATCCCCTGTTCCTTATTCCTTATGACGCCCCTCAAAACCATTGCCGTCGATGATGAGCCCCTGGCCCTGGGCCTGGTCGCGTCCTTCGTTCAAAAAACGCCGTTTCTGGAGCTGGTGGGCAAGTTTGGCAGCGCCGTGGAGGCCCTCAAGTACCTGCACGAGCACCCCGGCACCGTCGATTTGGCCTTCCTCGATATTCAGATGCAGGAGCTCAACGGCCTGGAGCTGGCCCGCGTGCTGGGCCCCACCGGCCCGCGGGTCATCTTCACCACCGCCTTCAGCCAGTATGCCCTCGAAGGCTACCGCGTCGATGCCCTCGACTACCTCGTCAAGCCCTTCAACTACGAGGAGTTTCTGCGCGCCGCCGGCAAGGCCCGCGCCTACGCCGAGCTCACCAGCCAGCACGCCACGGCCCCCGCCGCCAGCCCCGAGGAGGAAGAATACCTCTTCCTGAAAGCCGAGTACCAGCTGGTACGCGTGGCCCTCAGCGACATTCTCTATATCGAAGGCCTGAAGGACTACGTGAAAGTGCACCTCAAAAGCTCGCCCCGCGCCCTGCTCTCCCTCATGAGCCTCAAGGCGATGGAGGAAAAGCTGCCCGCCCGGCGCTTCATGCGCATCCACCGCTCGTTCATCGTGGCGCTCGATAAGATTGAGGCCGTGCGCCGTCTCACCGTCCAGATTGGCGCCATCACCATCCCCGTGGGCGACCAGTACAAAGAAGCCTTCCTGCAGTTCCTCAGCCGCTGGACCTGATGGGGGTGGGGTAGGCGAACCAAAATAGCGCGTCATGCTGAGCTTGTCGAACCATGACCGATGTACTCCCACCGCCGCCAGTGCGCCCTCGCCGAAGCCGTGATTCGGGGGCTGGGCCCGGTGCCCGCGCCTTGTACAGGCTGCCAGGCAAACGGCCGCGCCTGCGGCCATCAATGCCGCTTTCGCTTCCCCGTTTTCCCGTTAGCTACTGCCCGTTTTCCCGGGCCCAAGTCCTGTTGTTTCGTGGCCGGCCCGGCTGCCGGGCCGGGGCCACCCACCCAGTAGTTTTGCCGCTGCTGGCTGCCCCGGCCCACGTAGCCTCCGGCCCGAAACGACAGGCACCACTACACAAATGCCCCCGCCGCCGCGGGGGCATTTGTGGTGTTTAAGCAGCACCCCGGGCGGTACTCCCAATAGCAATCTGAAGTCAGCCGGGAGGGGCCGCGCCGAAGTGAAACCCTCGCGGTAGCGCCGGGCGTGCGCGCTAAGTGCCTGATTTGGGACTGATATGCTGTGTGGCGCTCATTCAAGGGGGATATAATGATTTAATAATTCGAATGAGTGGGTACTACTTGTGCTACTCTATACCTTTACACGTTCCGTGTCCACCCCGCGATAATTTGGTAAACCCCTAAAACACCCGTTTTTATGCGAAACATGTTTACTGTTTTTTCTGCGAGCCTCAGTCGTAGCGCGGCGCTGCTGTTGATACTTATGTTACCCCTGCTTGGGTGGGGACAGAGCACTATTTTTTCCGAGACATTTGGTACTCCCGGTGGGACTACACTCATTAGCGCCTATGCTACTGGCACTGCTCCCGCGACTTTTTCGACTAAAGCGCTTGGCTACACTTATTCTCAAGGCACGGCAACCAATCCTTCTGACATTCGGGCAACTTCTGTATCAAGTGGTTACTCTGGTGCCACGGGTAGCGGGAATACATTTTTTACCTCTACAGCAGGGGAATACGGCTTTGCAATTGGAAACATTAATACCAGCACATTCACTGGCTTGTCGCTTTCATTCGGACTTCGGAAAGAAGCTGCTGCTGCTTATACGTTCATTGTAGACTATTCTACGGATGGCACTACATTCACCCCTGTTACGGTAAGCGGCCTGCCAACAACTGGCGCTGCCATTGGTTGGTACGGAATTACAGGCGTAGCCCTTCCAGTGGGAGCGCAGTCCAGTATACTCACGCTGCGATTTCGTAAACAAGGTGCCACGGGGCTTCGCATCGATGATATAATCCTTTCTGGCACTTCAGGCGCACCTGTCGCTACCATCACCACCGGCACTCTCACGCCCGCCGGCAGCTTCACCACTACCCAAGGCACCGCCTCAGTAGCCAAGTCCTACACCTTAACCGGTAGTAACCTCACCGCCGCCCTGAATGTAGGTCCGTTCGCCGGCTACGAATTTTCGACGGATGGTTTTGCCACGGCCCCAGTCGCTTCGTTGAGCCTCACCCCCGACGCTACCGGCGCGGTATCGGCCACGGTATCGGTGCGTCTCACGGCTGCTACTACAGTTGCTGGTAGTCCTTATAGTGGCAATATTGCCAACGCTAGTACCGGCGCTACTACCCAAAACGTAGCCGTAACCGGCACCGTGAGTGCTGCCGCCACGGTCCCCACCGGTGTGAGCACTACGGCGGCCACGGCTATCACCAGTACTATGGCTACCACCGGCGGCAACATCACCACCAACGGTGGCACGGCCATTACGGCTCGCGGCGTATTGTATTCCACTACGGCCAATCCCCGCCTCGGCGGGGCTGGTGTCACCAACGTGCCCGATGCGGCTAACGCCGTGGGCAGCTTCACGAGCAACCTGACGGGCCTCACGGCCAGCACCACGTACTACGTGGCGGCCTACGCCACCAACAGCGTGGGCACCACCTATGCAACCGACCAGAGCTTTACTACCCTGGCTCCGGCCACCGCGCCCAGCGTGGCCACCACGGCGGCCTCGGCCATCACGGCCAGCACGGCCACGAGCGGCGGCAACGTGATGGCTTCGGGCGGTGCCACCATCACGGCGCGGGGCGTAGTATACAGCACCACTCCCACCCCGCAGATTGGCGGCACTGGCGTGACGCAGGTGGCCAATGCCTCGCCCGGTACCGGCACTTTCACCAGCAGCCTCACCGGCCTGAGCGGCGGCACTACTTACTACGTGGCCGCTTACGCCACCAACAGTGCCGGCACCGGCTACGGCACCGATGTGACATTTACCACCACGGCCCCAACCCTCACGGCCACCCCCGGCAGCCTGAGCGGCTTTTCGAACTACTCCGGCACGGCCTCGGCCGAGCAGACTTACGTCCTCGCCGGCAATGGCCTCTCGGCTCCGATTACCGTCGCGGCTCCTTCGGGGGTTGAAGTTTCGCTGACCACGGGCACCAGCTTCGGTAGCACCGTATCAGTGCCCGCTGCCGGCGGCACGGTGTATGTGCGCATTGCGGCTGCTACGCCGGTGGGTCCGATTAGTGCCATCATTACCAACGTGTCGGGTGCGGCTTCGCAGGATGTGACCGTGAGTGGCACGGTGCTTTCGCCGCCGCTGCTGGGTTACACCTTCCCAGCCACCAGCTCCGCTTCGCCCACCACCCAGGCCGCTAACGTAACAGGCAGCGTCTTTTCGCGGGCCACGAGCCTGACGAGCACGCAGGATACCCCGGACTTCCGTTCCACGGGCTTCCCCATTTCCACGGCTTCGCCGGCTGCGAACTCGGTTACCGGCTATTACCAGTTCACCTTCACGGCCGCTGCCGGCAACACTGCCAACCTGACCACGCTCATTGTTTCGGACCGTAGCTCCGGCACCGGCCCCACCAAGTGGGAGGTCCGCACCAGCCTCGATGGTTACACGGCTACTGTGGGCGCCGTTCAAACTAACCCCACCACCACCCTCACGCCCCGCACCGTGAACCTGACCGGTACGGCAGCCCTGTCGACCGTGACGGGCGCGGTAACCTTCCATATTTATGCCTACGGCGGCTCCAGCAGCGGCAGCGGCACCTTCGCCGTAGATGACGTAAACCTCTTTGGCTCGCTCACGGCCGGCACCCCGCCCGCTGCCGAGCCCACGGTGCAGCCCACCGTCACGGCTTCGGGCGCTACCACCACCACCGTGCTGCTCAGCCTGAGCGGCGGCGATGGCACCAAGCGCCTCGTGGTAGTGCGGCCCAACGCTGCGGCCGCTGCGGCTCCCGTTGATGGCACTATGTACACCGCCAATACCACCTACGGTACCACCACCGGCACCAACCCCGCCACGGGCACCAGCAACTTCGTGGTGATTGCCGATGGCAGTACCACCAGCCTCACCGTAACCGGCCTGGCCTCCGGCACGGCCTACAACGTAGAGGCCTATGCTTACAACGACAACGCCACGGCCGGCCTCGAAAACTACCTGGCCACCTCGCCGGGCACAGCCACCTTCACCACGCTCACCCCCCCGGCCATTACCTACACCTGGAATGGCACCGGCACCAGCTACAGCGCGGCTACCAGCTGGACGCCGCCGCGTGCGGTAACTGCCGCCAGCGACATCCTGCTATTCGACGGCACGGTGACCACCACGGCCAATGTGACCCTCGACTTCACCACCCCCGAAACCATTGCGGCCCTCAAGCTGCAGGGCGGCGTTATCGCTACGCTCAGCACCGATGCCAACCGTACCCTCAACCTGAGCGGTGTGGCTACCCCGGCCAACCTCGTAGTAGGTACTGCCGACTCGCTGCGCCTGTATAACACCGTAGCCAACATGGGCCTCACCATCCAGCTCGCTACGGGTGCCACGGCCAGTATCGACGGTGGAATTGCCGCCGATGGTTCGGCTTTCAGTTCCGGCACCACGCACAAGATTCTGGGCACCAGCGCCACTCCAAACGCTATTGTGTTCCACACGGGTAGCGCCATCACGGCTACCGCCAACTTTGGCGGCAATGTGTTTGGCAGTGCTATTGGCTTTGCTGGCACGGTACTGTTTGAGGCCGGGTCGAGCTACTTCCAGCAGGGGGGGGCTTCGCCGTTTGGCGCGGCCGGCACTAGTGCTTCGGTCACGTTCCAGAGTGGCAGCTACTACCGTTTCGTCCCCGCGATTCTGACTGCCCCTTCGTTCTCGGGCCGCACCTACGGCACCTTTGTCTACAATCCCGGCTTCACCACGGCCCCCACCACTTCGGGGGGCAATCCACTGGTGATTCGGAACGACCTGCGGGTGCTCACCGGCAGCCTGCCTATCAACCTCACTGGTAGCATTTCCATCAAAGGCGATATCAAAGTTGATGGCAACGCCATCCTTTCCTTCCTGCCGGCTTCCACGCCCACGGCTCCCCTACAGCTGAATGGCACCACCGTGCAAACCATCGGTGGCACCAATACCAGCACGACCGGCCTGGCCCTGGGTTCCAACGTAACGCTGCAAATCAACAACGCCCAGGGCGTACTGCTCCAGCGTCCGCTCACAGTGCCGGGTACTTTGCAGCTTACCAGCGGCAACATCACTACAGCGGCCATCAACCTGCTCACCCTGTCCAGTAACGCCACCGGTGGTAGCGCCACCAGCTTCGTGAATGGTCCGCTGGCCCGTGTAACGGATGTGGGCGCAGCCACCACGGTGTTCCCGGTGGGCAAGGGCACATTCTATCGCCCCATCACGCTCATTAGCACGGCCCAGGCTCTTGCTTCGACCTACACCGCTGAGCAGTTCGAAGGCAACCCCACCCGTACCCTGGCCCCGGGCAATGGGCTGGGCACCGCGCCTCTGGCCCGTGTATCGTCGAAGCGCTTCTACACCGTCACGTCCTCGAATACGGACCCGGGCAACTTCAGCGGCACTGTCACCCTCAGCTTCGGGGCCGAAGATTACGTGAACGTACCCAGCAGCACCGATTTCGTGATTGCTAAGCGCGACGCCACCGGCTCATTCGCCAACCAGTGGACCAACCTGGGCCGCTCCGGCAACACGGGTACCGATTCCGGGGCCGGCGGCCCCTCGGTGGCAGGCACGCTCACCTCCGCTTCGTTCTCTGATTTCTCCGACTTCGTGCTCGGGGCACAGAATGACCTGTCCAACACCAACGTGCTGTCGGCCATCAACCCGCTGCCCGTCGAGCTCACCGCTTTCAGCGCCCAGCGCCAGGCCGATAAGACGGTTTCGGTGAAATGGGCCACGGCCACCGAGAAAAATAGCGCCCGCTTTGAGGTGCAGCGCAGCGTCGATGGCCGCGAATTCGCCAAGCTGGCCACCGTAGCTGCCCAGGGCAACAGCATGAACCCCACAGCCTACGCCACCCTCGACAAGGCCGCCCCGGCCGCCAAGCTCTACTACCGCCTGCGCCAGGTCGACCTGGACGGCAGCAGCAGCTTTTCGCCGGTGGTCACGGTAGCCGGTTCCGGCGAAATCGCCAAAGTGGAGCTCTACCCCAACCCCGCCCACAGCCGCATCAGCTTCATCGCCGAAGCCGCCACGCCCTACCGCGTGCTCAACCAGCTGGGCCAGTCCCTGCTGCACGGCACTACCGAAGCCGGCACCGCCAGCATCGGTCTCGAAGCTCTGCCCACCGGCCTCTATTTCCTGGAGCTGCAAACCGCTGCCGGCCGCACCCTGCAGAAGTTTGAAAAGACCACGGATTAGCACGGATTTTAGCGGATTCCACGGATTTCGTGGACGTACGTCAAACTGTTTTAAGCAAATAAAAAAGGCTTGCCAGATGGCAAGCCTTTTTTATTTGCTGTGAGTGAGGATTGGAGTTTCCTCGGCAGCACAAAATCCGTGCTAATCCGTGCTAATCCGTGGTCAGACGGAGAAGCTTTCCCCGCAGCCGCACTCGCGCGAGGCGTTGGGGTTATTGAACTGGAATCCCTTGCCATTGAGGCCGTCGGAAAAGTCCAGCTCGGTGCCGGCCAGGTAGAGGAAGCTTTTCATGTCGACCACTACGCGCACGCCTTTGTCCTCGAATTCCTGGTCCATGGGACGCACTTCGTTATCGAAATCCAGCTTGTAGCTCAGGCCCGAGCAGCCGCCGCCAGCCACTGAGGCGCGCAGGCGGTAGGTATCGTCAAGATGCGCGTCTTCAATCAGGCGTGCTACTTTTTCTTTGGCTTTATCGGATACGGTAATCATGGCAGTAGGAGCGGAGCCGTTCAGGCTTGATGGAAAGTCGAATGGACCCGCAATTTAGACACATTATAAACAAGCGGCCGAATTTCTTTGTTCGCTCGCTCGCTAAACAATTCATCGAAGCCCTTAAGAGCTTGGGTTCAACACTACGCTAAACACGGTAATCGTGTTCAAATCGCGGTCGAAATAAAGCTTGTCCAGTGCCTCATATACGTTGTGTGCCCGGAAGTAGGACGTTTGCAGCTCCCGGTCGCCCCGGGCGCGCCATTGCAGCGTGTAGGAGCTTTCGGTATCGCGGTAGCTGCGCACGTAGGCCAGCATCTTTTCCAGGCACTCCACCTTGTCACGGCCGGTTTCGTAGCGAAACAGGAAGCTTTGCTGATGGCGCGGATTCACCGTAATCAAATCCAGTCGGGTCAGCCCTTCCAGCTCCCGGAACTCGAATTGTAGCTGCGTGGGCTCCAGCCCCAGGTACTGCCGAATCTCGCGCTCCAGTCGGGCAATGTCAAATTCGTCCATGTGTTAATGAAGAATGAGGAATGAAGAATGAGGAATTGAAGAACCAGCCGCAAGGCTAATTCTTCATTCCTCATTCTTCATTCCTCATTAAAAAAACTAGTGGTGCGCCAGCTCCAGGGCGGGCAAACCGTTTTTCACGCGGTAGTCCGAGATAGCCGACTTGATGGCATCTTCAGCCAGTACCGAGCAGTGGATTTTCACGGGCGGCAGGGCCAGCTCTTCCACAATCTCCATGTTGTCGATGGCCAGGGCCTCGTCGATGGATTTGCCCTTCAGCCACTCCGTGGCCAGCGACGACGAGGCGATGGCCGAGCCGCAGCCGAACGTCTTGAATTTGGCGTCGGTGATGGTGTTGGTGGCTTCGTCCACCTCAATTTGCAGGCGCATTACGTCGCCGCACTCAGGTGCGCCCACGAGGCCGGTGCCTACGTTCTTCTTGCTTTTGTCCAGCGTGCCCACGTTACGGGGGTTGCTGTAGTGGTCGATTACCTTATCGGAGTAAGCCATGATTTTGGAGTTATGAGTTAAAAGTTATGAGTTAGGAGTTGAAAAGCAGAGCCATGAGGGCAAATGAAAAACTCATAACTCATAACTTTTAACTCATAACTATTTTAGTGTTCCGCCCACTCGATTTTGCTCAAGTCGATGCCTTCTTGGAACATCTCCCACAGGGGCGACATTTCGCGGAGCTTGGTCACGGCCTCTTTTACATGGCCGATGGCGTAGTCGATTTGCTCGTCGGTGGTGAAGCGGCTCAGGCCGAAGCGCAGGCTGCTGTGGGCCAGGTCGTCGCTCAGGCCCAGGGCCTTGAGTACATAGCTGGGCTCCAACGAGGCCGAAGTACAGGCCGAACCGGACGATACGGCCAGGTCCTTCACGCCCATCATCAGGCCTTCGCCTTCTACGTATTTGAAGCTGATATTGGTAACGTGGGGCAGGCGGTGTTCTACCGAGCCGTTCACGTAGGTTTCCTCCATCGTCATCAGTTCTTTTTCGAGGCGGTCGCGCATCACGCTCAGGCGGGCAGCGTCGGCGGCCATTTCGAGGCGGGCCAATTCGCAGGCCTTGCCCAGTCCCACAATGCCGGGTACGTTGAGGGTACCCGAGCGCATACCGCGCTCGTGGCCACCGCCGTCCATCTGGGCGGTCACTTTCACCCGGGGGTTCTTGCGGCGCACGTAGAGGGCACCCACGCCTTTCGGGCCGTACATCTTGTGGGCCGTGAAGGCCATGATGTCGATGCCTTCGGCAATCACATCAACCGGGATTTTACCCACGGCCTGGGTGCCGTCCGTCATGAACAGGGCGCCGTGATTGTGGGCGATTTTGGCGATTTCGCGGATGGGGTTGATGGTGCCCGTCTCGTTGTTGCCGTACATGATGGTCACGAGAATGGTCTCGGGCGTCATGGCGGCTTCAAGGTCGGTGAGGCTGATGAGGCCCTGCTCATCAACGGGCAGGTAGGTCACCTTGCCGCCCAGCTTCTCGATGTGCTTGCAGGTATCGAGTATTGCTTTGTGTTCGGTGGTGGTGGTAATGACGTGGTTGCCTTTCTGGCTATACATTTCGAACACGCCCTTGATACCCAGGTTGTCCGACTCGGTAGCCCCCGAGGTGAAGATGATTTCCTTTGAGTCGCAGTTGATGAGCTTCGAAATCTGCTCGCGGGCGTAGTCCACGCCTTCCTCAGCGGCCCAGCCGAAGGGGTGGTTGCGCGAAGCGGCGTTGCCGAATACATCGGTCAGGTAGGGCATCATGGTATCCAGCACACGCGGGTCGAGTGGGGTGGTGGAGTTGTTGTCGAGGTAAATAGGGAGCTTCAGCATTGCGCGCAGCGGTATAGCAAAAAGATAAACCAATGAAAGCCTGGTCGGCTCTTAGAACACGGTTCGGGGGCAATCAGTTTTCTTTGGTCTCACAAAAGTAGACACAATCTAAATAAGGAAATGCGCCGACTTCCGGTAACGATGCAAAATGCGCGGTAAAACCCGCTTTTTTGCCCGGTAAGCGGCATTATCTCTTCCACACTCACCTCATGCTTATCAACCTCGAACATCTCGGCCTGGCCGTACACGACCTCGAAGCCGCCACCGAACTCTACACCAAACTGCTCGGCGCGGCTCCCTATAAGAAGGAGCACGTGGCCAGCGAGGCCGTTGATACCGTCTTTTTTCAGGTCGGCGGCTCAAAGATTGAGTTGCTGGCCGGCACTTCGCCGGACAGCGCCATCACGAAATTCCTGGCTAAAAAGCCCGAGGGCATTCACCACGTCGCCTTCGAGGTTGATGATATCCGCGCCGAGATGGCGCGGCTGAAAGAGGAGGGGTTCGTATTATTAAATGAGGAACCCAAGCGCGGGGCCGATAATAAGCTGGTGTGCTTCGTGCACCCCAAGAGCGCGGCCGGGGTGTTGGTGGAGCTCTGCCAATCACTGATTGCCGCTGATTAGCCGTGATTTCGCTGATTTCTTTCGGCGGTAATCTTTGCGGTTTGGTCATTAATTGAATTAGGAGATTGAAATTAATAAAAACAAAAAGCCATGATTTCGCGGGCAATAAAAACCCGGTGAAATCACGGTTAATCAGTGTAAATCAGTAATATGAACCGTTTCCAACAAGAAGTCGATGCTGCCGTTGACGCGCTGCTGCTCCAGCAGGTTATTCTGTACCCCACCGATACCGTGTGGGGCCTGGGCTGCGATGCCGAAGCCCTGCCCGCCGTGCAGCAGCTTTATAAGCTGAAGGGCCGCGAGGCCGGCAAGCCCAGCATCGTGCTGGTGGCCGATTTTGACATGCTGAAGCGCTACGCTGCCGAAGTGCCGGCCGAGCTGGAAGCCATGCTGGCCGCCGATACGCGGCCGACCACTTACATCCTGCCTGCTGGCCGGGCGGTGGCCAAGGAGCTGGTGGCCCCGGATGGCACCGTGGGCCTGCGCGTGGTGAAGGATGAGTTCTGCTTTAAGGTTGTGCGCCGGCTGGGGCATGGGTTGGTATCGACCTCTGCCAACAAAGCCGGCGAGCCGACCCCGGCGGTGTACACGGAGGTGGATGCCGCCATCGTGCGCGGGGCCGACCATGTAGTGAACTGGCGGCAGGACGATGCCACGCGCACCACGCCTTCGCGGCTGGTGCGGCTGGGCGCGGATGGCAAGCTGGAGGTGGTGCGGGCGTAAGTCGCCCTCCGCGTCACCCTCCTCCCCTGACCCCCTCTTTTTTGGAGAGGGGGTCAGGGGAGGAGGGTGACGCGGAGGGCGACACGCCGGGTTTTACCTTTGCGCCCATGAATATGCCTAAACTGCCCGACCTGCCCATTTTCCACACCATTGCCGAAGCGGCGGCCGAACTGGGCCAGCCGGCCTACGTTATCGGCGGCTATGTGCGCGATTTGGCGCTGGGCCGCGAGAGCAAGGATATTGACGTGGTGACCGTGGGCGATGGCATTGCCCTGGCCCAGGCCGTGGGCAATAAGCTGAAAGGTCGGGGCCGAGTGCAGGTATTCAAGAACTTCGGCACGGCCATGCTGCCCACCAAAGAGGCCGGCGACATTGAGTTTGTGGGGGCCCGCAAGGAGAGCTACCGCACCGAAAGCCGCAAGCCGGAAGTGCAGGCCGGGACTTTGGAAGAGGACCTGGCCCGCCGCGATTTTACCATCAACGCTCTCGGCCTGAGCCTGAATCCCGGAAATTTTGGCGAGCTAGTGGACCGCTACGACGGCATGAAGGACCTGGCCGGCAAAACTATTCGCACGCCGCTGGGGCCGGACGTGACGTTCTCCGACGACCCGCTGCGGATGATGCGCGCCGTGCGCTTCGCCTCGCAGCTAAACTTTGATATTGAGCCCGATACGTTCGATGCCATTATTCGGAATAAGGAGCGGATAAAGATTGTGTCGCAGGAGCGGATTACCACCGAGCTGAATAAGATTATTGAGTCGCCCACGCCGAGCTACGGGTTCAAGCTGCTGTTTCAGACGGGCCTTTTGCAGCTCATTTTCCCGAAGATGGCGCTGTTGTACGGCGTGGAAAAAGTGGGTGCCCACGCCCACAAAGACAATTTTTACCATACTCTGCAAGTGCTTGACAACGTGGCCGCCGCCGGCGGCGACCTGTGGTTGCGCTGGGCTGCCGTGCTGCACGACATCGCCAAGCCCGCTACCAAGCGCTACTTCCCCAAAGTGGGCTGGACGTTTCACGGCCACGAGGACAAGGGCGCACGCTGGGTGCCGGGCATCTTCACCGACCTGAAACTGCCGCTGGGCGAGGAGATGCGCATGGTGCAGAAGCTGGTGAAGCTGCACCTGCGCCCCATCGCCCTGGTAAAGGAAACTGTGACCGACTCGGCCGTGCGCCGCCTGCTGTTCGAGGCTGGCGAGGACATTGACCGGCTGATGCTGCTGTGCCGGGCCGATATCACCAGCAAGGACCACACCCGTAAGGAGCGATACCTGCGCAACTTTACGGAGGTGGAAGAGAAGCTGAAGGAGGTGGAGGAAAAGGACCACCTGCGCAGCTTCCGGCCGGTCATCACCGGCGAGATTATCATGGAAACCTTCGGGCTGAAACCTTCGCGAGCCGTGGGCGAGCTGAAAGAAGCCGTGATGGAAGCCATTCTCGACGGCATTATTAAAAACGAAATGGAGCCAGCCCTGGCCTTCCTGTTGCAGCAGGGGGCGGCCAAAGGACTGGCTCCGGAAGGAGGCCTCGTTCACTCACCAAACTAAGCCTGACTTCGTTTTCTGTTTTTCGTCGGGGGAATAGATGTTAATAGTACGGGTAAAGTTGCCTCGATAGCTATAACCCGGCCTAAATCTTCGGTGGGCTACAAACGTTTGATGCTGGACGCACCCACCGCGTCCACTTTCACGGTTGCGGGCTGGCCACTGTAGGCTATTTCGCTGGCACCCACGGCGTCGCCCTTCAGGCTTTCCGTCACGTTGAGGCGGGCTTTGCAGGCCCCGACGAGCGAAACTTTGGCAACGCGCGTTTTCAGGTTGGCCCCGGCCAGCTCGCAGGCCACGGCCGCGTTGAGGGTCAGGTTGTCGGCCTGGCCGGTGGCGGTGGTGCGGCAGGCCCCGGCGAGGTCAATTTTCAGGTTGGCGTAGTTGCCGTTCAGGCGCAGGTGGCTGGCGCCGGCCTGCTCGATGCGCATATTCTCCTGGCGGTCGAAGCCGCCGAGGTCGCCCTGCACCGCGCCGGCTAGCTCAAGATGGTCGATGGTAGGCATCTCGATGCGAATGAGGACTTTGTGGTCGGCATCGCCAAAAAACTTGCGGCTGCGGGAGGGTTTCACCACCAACTCGCCGCCGTTGCGCTCCACGCGCAGGTTATCGAGGGCGCTGTCATCGCCGCCGGTCTCAATCTTGAAGCTATTGCCGTGGCGCACCACCACCCGGTAGCCCCCGGCCACCGAAACGCGGGTGAAACCGGTTTCGTCGAAGGTGCGGCGGCCGCTACCATAGCTGCTCAAATCGGTATTGAAGCTGGGTGCGCCGCCGTAGTTCAGCGATAGGCCACCGCGGCTGTTGCCATCGCTGTTGTCGTTATTATCGTCGCTGTTGTCGTCGGCGCTGTCGCTGTCGTCGCTGTCGATATTGATGTTCACGTTCGAGTCGTCGTTGTTTTCGTCGCGGCCCAGCTGCTCGTTGGTGCAGCTGATGCACTCCAGCTTGTTGCCGCGCAGGCGGTAGCGGTGCTGCTCGGGGTCGCGGGGTCGGCGGTTGCCCACAAAATCATCCTCATCAAGCAGGTCGTTGGCAAAGTTGCGGCTGATGCGGAATGTGCGGTCGCGGGGCAGGCGCAGGGTTAGGCTCAGCTCCTGCTTGCGGTAGGCTGCCTCGGGCAGGAAGGAGAAATGGTCGTCGAACACCAGCGAGGAGTCGCCGCTGGGGCGCACCGTGTAGTTGATGGTGGTGAGGGCCGTGTTACGGGCCACTTCTTCGCTGGGGCCTTTGGCACTCAGGGTGCGCAGCACTTCCACCACTTTGCCGCTGTCGACGGCGGCGAGGCGCAGGTCGACGTGCTGCTCCCACTGGCGGTCTACGCGGCGCGAGTCGAACATGAGCACGGGCGAGGTGAGCTTGGGAAACTGCTCCAGCTGCTCTACTTCGGCATCGTACTGGTACTGGCGGCTCTGCTGGGCCACGCCGGCTACCACGCCCACAATGCTCAGCAGCCACAGGCCCAGCAGCGACAAGCCTACGGTCCGCGTCAGAATCGTGTGGCGGAACAGCAGGTTCAGCCCGCCCAGCAGCAGCCACAGGGCCGGAATGCCTGCGGCTAAAAAGCCTGCCAGCAGCGCCCAGCCGGGAATACCGTGCAGCATGACGTAGGCCGGGGCATCGCCCATCACAATGTTCTGCGAAGCGGGCAGCAGGCCAATGCCCGCCCCGGTGCATACAACCACGGCCAGCAGCAGGCCAAACCCTATGATGCTGAGCAGCACGCCCGCCGAAACCCGAATGGCCGAGCCCGCGAAGTTCACCAAAGGCCGCAGCCCACGGGCCGCATCTTCCACAAAGGCACCTACGGGGCGGTTAGTGGTGGCCGCCCCTTCCGTAAAAGCCGGGTCACGCAGGCTGCTGTCGAAGCTTTCCAGCGTCATCGCGCCGCCGCGCATCCGCAGCTTGTCCGAGACCGTTTTGGCCTCGGGCAATACTATCCAGAGAATAATGTAGAGCAGGAAGGTGAAACCTCCGGCAAAGAGGCCAGCCAGCAAAATCACGCGCACCAGCGTCACATCAATGCTGAAGTAGGCGGCCAGGCCAGAGGCCACCCCGGCTACCTTGCCCGTGCCGGTGTCGCGAAACAGGCGGCGGCCGGCCAGCGGGCCCGTGCTCAGCAGCGCCTCGGTAGGGGCGGGGGCATCGTAGCGCTTGGGCAGCAAAATCCAGAGCACCACGTAGGCAACCACCAGCCAGCCGCCAAAATCGACGCGCATGTTGTGGCGCGACCAGATACTGATAGCGGGCGAAAACACGGTGCCGAATATCAGCGCCAGCCGAATCCACAGCGGGTTCACCATGAAGTACTGCGCGATGCCGGCCGCCACGCCCGCCACCTTGCGGTTGGCCATGTCGCGGTACAGGCGCTTGGTTTCGCCGGGAGCCGAGGGCTCGCTGCTGTTGGCAAACGCACCTTCGGGACTAAACGGGCCCTTGCGACCAAAAGCGCCTTCGGGGCCGACAGTATCGCTTGAGGGAGCAGTGGCTTCTACCTCGTCGTCCTCATCGGCATCGGGAGCGAAGTCGCTCACACGGCCCATTTTAGCCGTCATGGCATTCACGTCATCGAGGCTGATGACCTGCTGCATGGGCGAGAGGCGGGCGGCGAAAAGCTCCGCGACGCGGCCTTCGATGTCGGTCACGATGTCCTGGTGGCCGCGGTAGCTGGCAAAGTGAGCTTTCACCTCGGCCAGATAGCGACTCAGAACGTCGAAACCGTCTTCCTCGATGTGGAAGATGATGCCTTGCAAGTTGATACTGATGTTCTTTTTCATGTGAAAGAAGGCCGAACGGGCCAATTGGATGCTGGTGAGTGAAGCAGAAAAAGAGGTAGGGTTAGCGGCTGTCGCCGGGTGGCCGGCTGTGGCGGATGATGCCCACCGAAGCAGCCATTTCCTCCCAGGTGTCGCGCAGCTCCGCCAGGAACTTACGGCCCTCCTCGGTGAGGGTGTAGTATTTGCGGGGCGGGCCGCTGGTGCTCTCCTTCCACACGTAGTCGAGCAGAGCAGCATTTTTGAGGCGAGTGAGCAGCGGGTAGAGCGTACCCTCCACCACTATCATGCGGGCCGAAGTCAGCTCCTCCAGCATGTCGGAGGCGTAGGCTTCGCCGCGGGCGATAATTTCCAGGATGCAGAACTCAAGGATTCCCTTGCGCATCTGAACCTGGGTGTTCTCGAGTTTCATGGGCGAGTAGGTTGACTAGTGGGTGACGAACAGTACAAATGTATGGTAGGTACTTTGTAACGCAAGGTACTGGATAAATAATTCCATCAAATCCAATTGAATATGATATTACGTATTGATTATCAGCGATAAAATTTCGATAATTAAGGCGGTGCCCCCCCAAAATACCTGCTTTTGCCTGGCTATGAGTGGGTAAAATGGTCCGTGCCTTGCCCGAACCTCGGCGTTGCGGGCCGTCAAAAGCCGGGCAACGCCACTTCTGCCGTTGGCCGAACAGCGCGTATCCGGCGGTTTGGCCCGAAATTCGCAGGGCCGGACGCACTATAATGAAGTAACTTGCGTTCCGTCCGCGCAAACTTTACTAGTCGCCTTTCTATGTCCCAATTTTCCTCTGTTGCCCGCGGGCTGGCCCTCGTGGGAGCCACCGCCGCGCTGGCCCTGCCGGCCGCCGCGCAGTCTACCAAAACGCCCAAGTAC
Organism: Hymenobacter siberiensis; assembly: GCF_018967845.1. GTDB lineage: Bacteria > Bacteroidota > Bacteroidia > Cytophagales > Hymenobacteraceae > Hymenobacter > Hymenobacter siberiensis. Next base: position 3,776,396 of record NZ_JAHLZZ010000001.1, on the reverse strand, counting down.
AGCAACGAATTTCTGAACATTGGCGTGGGGGCCCGGGCCCTGGGCATGGGCAAAGTGCAGGTGAGCCTGGCCACCGACGCCACCGCCGGCTACTGGAACCCCGCCGGCCTCACCAACCAAACCCACAAGTACGACGGCGTACTGATGCATTCCGAACTGTTTTCGGGGGTGGTGAAAAACGACTACGCCGCTTTCTCCATGCCCATCGATGATAAGAGTGCCTTGGGTGTGAGTGTGTTGCGCCTTGGCGTAGACAACATCGCCGATACCCGCGCCCTGGTAAACGAGTACGGTTACGTCGACTACAGCAAGATTGAGTACTTCTCGGTGGCCGACTACGCGCTGCTGCTTTCCTACGCCCGCAAGCTGGGCGTGGAAGGCCTGAGCGTGGGCGGCAGCGGCAAAATCATCTACCGCAACATCGGCAAGTTTGCCCACGGCTACGGCTTTGGTATTGATGCCGGGGTGCAGTACAACCACAAGGGCTGGAACATGGCCCTGATGGCCCGCGACATCACCACCACGTTCAATTCCTGGAACATCAACTCGGCCGAGTACGTGAAGGGGCTGAACAGCAACGTGGCTATCAAGTCGGATTCCATCCCGAAAAACAGCACCGAAATCACACTGCCGCGCTTCGTGCTGGGTGTGGGCCGTCGCTTCGACCTCCCCAAGCAGTTCTCCGCTCTCGTCGCCGTCGACCTGGAGGCCACTACCGATGGCCAGCGCAACACCCTGGTTTCCAGCAAAACCGTGAGCGTGGACCCGCGCCTGGGCGTGGAGTTGGGCTACAAGAACCTCGTGTTCCTGCGTGGTGGGGCTGGCAACTTCCAGAAAATCAGCAGTGTGGTTGACCAGTCCCTGCAGTGGAAGGGCCAGTACAGCCTTGGGGCCGGCGTAGCCGTGAGCGGACTGCGCATCGACCTGGCGCTCTCGCGCCTGGCCGTAGAGAAACTGGGCAGCGCGTCCCAGACCAACTCCCTGATTGTATCACTGGGCTACGGCTTCAAATAGCAGCCCAGGTTGGTAAATAGCTGCATAGGTGCCTGATGGATAGTATTGTAAATAGATGAATTTTCAAAATAGAATGAATAAAAAGTACACGTATTCGACGCGGCGATGGGTAGTGCTGTTGATGTGGGTGGGATTGTGGCTGAGCAGTACTACCGCCCAGGCCCAGTCCGGCCCGGTGGGCAATGAGTGGATTGTGCCCGGCCAGACGTACTATAAAATGAAAATAGTGCGGGATGGATTATATAAAATTGATTATCAGTACCTGACCCAAGCCGGTATTACCGGCGTGGTGCCCAACGAGCTCCAAATCTGGCGGCGCGGCCGGGAAATTGCCACCTACGTGGGCGGCAGTCGCACCACGCTGGATGCCACTTCTTTCATCGAATTCTACGCCGTGCACAACGATGGCCGGCTCGATGCGGAGCTCTATAAAAACCCCGCTGACCAGCCGCATCAATACTTCAGCCTGTACACCGATACGGCCAGCTACTTCCTGACCTGGCGCGCCGGCACCGCCGGTCGCCACATGCAGGAGCCGGTAGCAGCCGGCGGCACCGTGCATCCCACCAGGATGCTGAATACGCTGGATTTGAAGCAGAAATATTTCGTCGACCTGCCCCACGAACAGTATACTTATCTGCCATGGTTTGAAGCAGGCGAAGGCTTCGTGATGGATTATGTGCACGACGAAGTCACCGATACCATTGTAGCCTCGGTGAACCCAGTAGCGAGTACGACTGCGCCGCGGGTGGAGGTATCGCTGTTTGGCGCTTTTGACAATGCCATCCGTTCCGGGGGCGGGGGCGTACAACACAATACGCAGGTATATGTGGTGCCCCCGAGCGGTACCCCGCGCCTACTGGGCACCATGAGCTATAGCGGCTTGGTGCGTATCCGGCGCATCTTTCAAATCCAGGCTTCCGACATTAGTAACCGGGGCAAGATTACCATCAAGCTGAAAGCGCAACTGCCGCTGGCCGCGAATGACTACTTTTTCCTGAACTACATCCGCACGGTGGTACCTCAGGCTAATGCCTGGCCAGCCGGTGGGCGCAGTCTTGCTTTTGAAAACGACTCGTTGCTAACAGGCCCGGCCACGTACGAACTACTCGGCGTACCGGCCACAGTGGCGGGTTTCGATATTCAGGATTTGTACAACGTGCAGCGTGTGACCAGCACAGTTGGGTCTAGCGCCAGCCTTAGCCGCTTTATTTTTCCCGGGGCCAATGCCTCGGCCACGCACCGGCTACTGATGAGCGACGAGGCCTACCTGCTGGTGCCGTCGGCCGCCCGCCGCGTACGGTTCCGGGTTATAAACCCTGCACTGGCCAACTTCGTTATCATCACCCACCCGCAACTGATGCGGCCAGCAGGCACAGTGCCCAACGCGGCTCTTGAATATGCCAAATATCGTGCTTCGACTGCTGGCGGTCATTATGATACGCTGATGGTGACTAGCCAGCAACTGTATGATCAGTTTTTTTATGGTGAGAAAAATTGGCTGGCCCTGCGCCATTTTTCGCGGTGGCTGGCCGCCGCTAGTCCAGCTGGTAGCAACCGCTTTTTGATGCTATTAGGCAAAGGAATAGTACCCAGCGAACCTGTAGGCGGGGGCAGTGTCCTGAACTACGTGGCCCGAAGCGGGGAGTTTGGTCTGGACCTCGTTCCCACCAGTTCCCGTTCCGTATCGGATAACCTGCTGACGGCCGACTACTTCAACAACGATTTTGTGGCCCGGCTGCACACTGGCCGCCTCACCGTGACCACTCCGCAGCAGATAATGAACTACCTGAATAAGGTAATCGACCAAAATGCGCAGAATCTGGAGCCCCTGGGGTCCCAGCCGTGGCGCAAAAATGTGCTGCACTTGGTGGGAGCTAAGGATGCCGGTGAAGCAATTGAATACAAATCGTATATGGACGCTGCGAAGGCCCGGGTCGAGCGGCCGCTGTTCGGAGGGCACGTCGAAACGGAGGTCCGGAACACGCCGCTGCCGGTTGCCGTTGATATTTCGTCCCAGCTAAATGCTGGCGTTTCATTGATTTCTTATTTCGGGCACGCGGGTTCCACCGCTTTTACGTTGAACTTTGGCATGCCGTCCACTATGCCAGCTTTTACCAATTACCGCAAGTATCCATTTTTATTTCTGACTGGTTGCTTTGCCAATGCCACCTTCACCAGGTCCGCTACAGTGGTAGAAGACTGGCTGTTTGCCGACCGCAAGGGCGCACTGGGCTCGCTGGCAGAATCGGGTTTCAGCTACGCTACTCCCTTGAGTATTGCCCAGGACACGCTTTATAAACTCCTTTTCAACGACCCGGCCTGGTACGGTAAGCCTATTACGGTAGTACACGACGAGGTGGTGCGCCGCCTGCAAAGCTCTTTCACGCAGGACTACGAAAAAGAACAGCTGCTGTGTACCGGCTGGCAGGGTGACCCTACCCTGAGCCTGTACGCGCCGCCACTGCCCGATTTCATTGCCAGTGCGGCCAGGCTGTCCATTGTGCCCGCTCCGGGCCAGACCGTAGTGCGGGCTGATTCGCACGACTTTGTGCTGAACGTAGGTGTAGCCAACCCCGGCAAAATTCCCTACGAGCCGTTGGAAATTCGGGTAACGCGGAAGTTTCCCGCCGCCCTGAACCGAGCCGACTCGGTGTTTAGCTTCACCCGGCGGGCCGCCTGGGGTCCCGATACTACCTACGCCCTGCCCATGCGCAACAGCGTGGGAACCAGCGGTGGCAGCACGTTTGTGGTGATGCTGGACCCGAACAACCGGATTGCGGAATCCAACGAAAACAACAACTCTGCCCAAATCGATTATACTTTTCTGAGCGGGGGCGTTTCGATACTGAACCCCACGGAGTTTGCCATCGCCGGCTCGAACCAGCCCCGGCTGGTGGTGCAATCGAACAACCTGCTGGGCGCACAGCGCGACTACGATTTCGAGATTGATACCGTGGCCACCTTCAATGGAGCCGTGCAGCGCACCACCATAACGGCGGGCCTGCTGGCGGAGTGGACGCCCACGCTGCCCGCCCGCCTGGGCCAGCGCGACAGCTTGGTATGGTACTGGCGCGCCCGTTTCCACACCCCGGGGACCGGCGAAAGCGGTGATTGGGCCACGTCCTCGCTGCGCGTAATTCCGGGTAGCCCCGGCGGCTGGTCGCAGAGCCACTACACGCAGTTCCGGCAGGATACGCGCATCGGCGTAGAAGTGAAGGCCCCCACCAAGCGTTGGGAGTTTGCCGCCACGCGGGTGCCGCTGGTGTTGCGCACGCAGGGTGGCGGCCCTCTCCGCAGCCTGCCCAACTTTGTTTCCCTGAGCGGGGCGGGTATTTACATTCGCACGGCGGCGGGGCTGCCCTCCGTGTACGGGTGTGGTGTGCGCTCGCCCAACCTGCTGATTGCCGTGTACAACGGGGCTTCGCTGCTGCCGGTGGCCATGCCGGCCAGCTACCAGCGGTGCGGGCAGGCTCCGGATAATTTCTACTACTTCTCGGCGGCCGACCCGGCCAACGGCAACACGCCGGTCGATACCCTCGACAACCTGAACTACAGCGCTATTCGTCAGCAGCAGCTCAGTGCTTTCCTGACGGATATTCCGGCGGGCTCCTATGTGGCCGTGGTATCGGCCAACCGCCTGCGCTACACCTTGCTTCCGGCGGCCCTCAAAACCCGTCTGCAAACCCTGCTGGGCTCGCAGCTCATCGGCCGGCTGGCCGATGGGGAACCTCTGGCCCTGCTCGGCCAGAAGCTCACGGCCACTACCGGCCGCCTGGTGCACGAAATTGGACCGGATGCCAGCAGCACCATTGCCAAAAATATTCAGACCATTGTGTTGCGCGACACCTTGCAGCTGGCCAGCTCTTCGGGCCGCATCCTTTCGATGCGTATTGGCCCGGCCAAGCAGTGGACCAACCTTTACAGCACCATTCGCAACCTCACGCCCAATGGCCAGCACACGCTGAGAGTGGTGGGTATCGACTCGCTGGGCCACGAAACTGTGGTGCTACCCAATGTGACGGCCGCCGTGCAGCCGCTGACCACCCTGGTTTCGGCCAAAGCCTATCCCTACCTGCGCCTGGAGTTGGCCCTGTCCGACGCCGTGACCCGCATTCCGCCGCAACTGGAGCAGTGGCTCGTCACCTCGCAGGGTGTGCCCGAAGGCGTGGTGCGGCGCGACCTGGCCACTGCCGCCGACTACGACCCGGCCAAATTTGCGCGGCAGGCCGCCGACTCGGCCTACATCAGCTTTCCGGTGAAATTTGAGAATATTTCGGATGCGCCCTTTGCCGCGCCGCTCATCACCCGTGTGAACCTGCGCTCAACCGGTACGGGCCAGCCGATAGCCAAGTCGATAGATCTGACCACGCGCACGGTGCTGCTACCGGGCCAGACGCTGACCATCCCCGTCAAGCTTGACATGACCAACCAGTTCGGCACCTTCGTGACGGAAGTGGTAGTGAACCCCCGCCTCCAGCGCGAGCAGAACTACGCCAACAACGAGCTGTCGCTGCCCGCCTTCACGGTAACAGACCGCAACGTGCCCCCGACCCTCGACGTGGCTTTCGATGGCCGCCACATCCTCAACGGCGAGCTGGTATCGGCGATGCCCATCATCAACATTCAGCTCAACGACGAGGACAAGTTTCGCCATATCACCGATGCCTCGTTCTTCACGGTATTGCTGCAACGCCCTGGCCAGACGGTGCCCGCCGTGCTGGATGTGAACAGCAACAGCTTCCATTTTAGCGTCGACCAAACCAACGGCAGCGTGGCCAAGCTCACCTATGAGCCTGGCAAAACCGGCCCGCTACCCGATGGCATGTACACCCTGGAAGTGCAGGGCCGCGACGCCAGCAATACCAGCGCCGGAGCGCAAAACTTCCAGGTGAAGTTTGAAGTGGTGAACGCCTCGCAAATCTCCAACGTGTACCCGTACCCCAACCCGGTGGTGAGCAAGGCCCGCTTCGTATTCACCCTGACGGGCCAGGAGCTGCCCCGCAACATGAAAATCCAGATTGTGACCCTCACGGGCAAGGTGGTGCGCGAGATTTTCATGAACGAGCTCGGCCCGCTGCACATCGGCAACAACATCACCGATTTCGCTTGGGACGGCACCGACACCTACGGCGACCGCCTCGCCAATGGCACCTACCTCTACCGCGTGGCCCTCGACGACCCCGGTGCCCAGTTTGGCCACCGCGCCACGGGCGGCGACAAAGCTTTCAAAAACGACTGGGGCAAGCTGGTGCTCATGCGGTAAATGGTGAACTGGTGAGGTAGTGAACTGGTGAGTTTGATGTTCCATTAGCGCTAATGGAACATCAAACTCACCAGTTCACCTCACCGCCGCCGCAGTGTTACGAAGCTGAAGGCATAGGCGTGGCGCTCGTCGGCTTCGTGGCGCTCGCGGGTTTCTTCGCGCCAGTCGGTGGGGCTGAGGACGGGGAAAAAGGCATCGCCCTCGAAGCTGTGGTGCACTTCGGTGAGGTAGATGACATCGGCGGCGGGTAGGGCTTCGCGGTAGATTTCGCCGCCGCCAATCACGCATACTTCCTCGTCCAGCTCGTGGGCGCGGGCCAGGGCGGCGGGCACCGAGCCGGCCGTTTCGCAGCCGGGGGCGGCCCAGCCGGGCTGGCGCGTCACCACGATGTTAGGGCGCTTGGGCAGGGCCCGCCCGAGGCTGTCGAAGGTACGGCGGCCCATCACCACGGGGTGGCCCAGGGTGAGGCGCTTGAAGTGCTGTAAATCATCGGGCAGGTGGCCCCAGGGCAGCTCACCATCTTTTCCGATGGCATTGTTTTCGGCTACGGCTACGACGAAGGAAACCATTAGTTTTGGGGGAGGAGTTAGAATTGAACGGTGTAGGGGCGGAGCGACGCTCCGCCCGTCGCTGAAGGGAATCGTTGAAATGGAGCGGACGGCGGAGCGTCGCTCCGCCCCTACATACTTATGCCGGCAGCTTAAAGCCACGCAGCAGCTCCTGAACAGGCATCCGCTTCTTGCCCTCCAGCTGCACATCCAACAAATCAAGCCAGGCATCGGCGGCGGCTACGCGCAGATATTTTTTGCCGTCCGAAGCCCAGGTGCCGGCCGGGGCGGCGGGGTTTTCATCACCGAAAGGCAGCGTGGCGGCGCGGAAAATCTTGATTATCCGGCCATCGGCCAGGGCGGCGAAGGCAGTGGGGATGGGGGAGAGGCCGCGCACCCAGTTCACCAGCTCAGCGGCGGGGCGATTGAAATCAAGGCGGCCGGTTTCCTTCTGGAGCTTGGGCGCGGGGCGCAGGTCGGTGCTGTACGCTTGCGGGATGCTGGGCGCGGTACCGGCCGCGATGGCCTCCACCGAGCGGCGGGCCAGGGCGGCGCCCACCAGTTTGAGCTTGTCGTACACGCTGCCGAAGTCGTCCTCTGGCGCGATGGCTATTTTATCCTGGAAAATGAGGTCGCCGGTATCAATTTCGTGGCGAAGGAAGAAGGACGTGACGCCCGTTTCCTGGTCGCCGTGCATCAGCGCCCAGTTGATGGGGGCCGCGCCCCGGTACTGCGGCAGCAGCGAGCCGTGAATGTTGATGGAACCCAGCCGGGGCATATCCCACACGGCTTCGGGCAGCATGCGGAAGGCCACCACCACCTGTAAATCGGCGGTGTAGGATTTCAGCTCGGCCTGAAACTCGGGTGCTTTCAGGTTGGTGGGCTGGAGCACGGGCAGGCCGTGGGCTTCGGCGGCCTGTTTCACGGCCGAGGCCTGCAGCTGCCGCCCGCGCCCGGCCGGCCGGTCGGGAGCCGTGACGATGGCCACCACCTGCCCGCCGGGCCAGGCCAGCAGGCTTTCGAGGGTGGGCACGGCAAAATCAGGGGTGCCCATGAAAACCAGGCGCAGGGGAGTATTCATGGTGCAAAGAAAACGCCGAATGGCCACAACGCGCAGGAGCCATTCCTACCGCTCCGGGTACAGCAGGTATTTCTTGCGCAGCGCCTTGAACTTGTTCAGCCCCGGTGCCCATGAGGCGCGGATTTCTGCCTCCGTCTTACCCGCGATAATCTGCTCGCGCATGCTATTCGTGCCGGATAACTCCTCGAAATACTTTCCGAAAAAATGGGCCTTGTCAGTACTCTGCTGATAAAAATCGAGCAGATAGCTCAGCACCAGGCCGCCCGACGCGGCGCGGGTGGGCACACCGGCCAGGTTGAGGCCGTGGCAGACCTGGCCCTTTAGGGGCGGGCTGGGCGAGCCGGCATTGGGAGCGGGCGTGAAGGTGTAGGGCCGCGTGGCCGGTTGCGTGGGGCTGCCAATCACCTCAAACGGCGTGCTGGTGCCGCGCCCCACGCTCACGTTGGTGCCCTCAAACAGGCAGATGCTGGGGTAGAGGGCCACGGCGTGGGCGGTGGGCAGGTTGGGCGACGGGGCAATGGGTAGCGCGTAGGCCGTGGCGTGGGTGTAGCCGGCCGCCAGCGGTACCACCGTGAGGGCGCACTTTTTGCCTCCGGCCAGCCATTTTTCGCCGTTAATCATCGTGGCCAATTCGCCCACCGTGAGGCCGTGGGCAATGGGCAGCGGGTCGAGGCCGACAAAGGATTTGTGGGCCGGCTCCAGGATGGGGCCGTCCACGAGGTCGGCGTTGGGGTTGGGGCGGTCGAGCACGATGACGGTTTTACCCTGCTCGGCGGCTGCTTCCATCACGTAGTGCAGTGTGCTGATGAAGGTGTAGAAACGCGCCCCCACGTCCTGAATATCGAAAATTAGCACGTCCACGTCGGCCAGCATTTCGGGAGTGGGCTTCTTGGTTTTGCCGTATACCGAGCGTACGGGCACACCGCTGCGGGCATCGCGGCCGTCGGTGATGGTGGCCCCATCGGCCTCCTCGCCCCGGAAGCCGTGCTCGGGGGCGAAGATGGCCGTCACATTTATGCCCCGGGCCCGCAGCGTATCCACGAGGTAGGCGCGGCCCACGCGCGAGGTCTGGTTGATGACCAGGCCCACGCGCTTGCCCTGCAGCTGCGGGAGGTATTTTTCCAGGCGCTCGGCTCCCACGGTGAGCGCGGCAACGCGGGGCGGGGTGCTCAACGTATGCGGCGTGGCCGGTGCTGCCGGGCGGGCGGTGCTGCAAGCCGGCAGGGCCAGCAGCATCGACAAGGTGATTTTAACGGATAACCCAATCATTAAACAGTACGAAAAAGGCGAAAAAACAGAACCCGGTTTGGGACCCGGCCGGGCCTTGAAGCCGGGAGCGCGGCTGGTACCGGTTCAAAACGTAGCTTTACGGCCGAACAATGAATGTCTCCCGCTACATTTCGCAGAAGATTGACGGGGGAGCCGATTCCGGCTCCTTCACCGCGTCGGTCACAAAAATAGCCATCATCAGCATTGCCATGGGCTTGGCGGTGATGGTGGTGTCGTTTGCCATCCTGCAAGGGTTTCGCAACGAAATTCAGAATAAAATCTTCTCCTTCGGCGCGCACCTCCAGATTTCGCGCTACGACACCAACAACTCGCTCGAAGTAGCCCCCATCGCCGGCCCCAAGCTGGTGAAGCAGCTCCACGCGTTTCCCGAGGTAAAATTCACGCAGCCCTACGCCGTCAAAACGGCCATCATCAAAACCAAAGATGAAGTGCTGGGCGTGGTGCTCAAGGGCATTGCCGAAACCGACGGCCTGTCGCCCATGCGCGAGAACTTGGTGGCCGGCAAATTCCTCAGCTTTCCCGACTCTGCGGCCAGCGATGATGTGCTGATTTCGCGCAAAGTGGCCGATAAGCTGCGTCTCGCGGTGGGTGAAAAAGCGCTGTTCTACTTCATTCAGAATCCGCCCCGCATCCGGCAGTTTCGCGTCAGCGGCATCTATTCCACCGGCCTCGATGAGTTTGACGAGGTGTACGTCATCGGCGACATTCGCCAGATTCGGGAGTTGAACTCGCCGGCCTGGCCCGACTCGCTGGTGGGCGGTATGGAAGTGGTGCTCAAGGACTTCAAAACACTCGATAAAACCGCTGATAATTTCTACGAGCGCCTGCCCTACGACCTCAAAATCGACAAAATAACGGAGCAGTACGCCCAGCTTTTCGACTGGCTGCAGTTGCTCAACCGCAACGTTATTATCTTCCTGCTCCTAATCATTTTCGTGGCCACATTCAATATGGTGGCCACCATTTTTATCATGATTCTGGAGCGCACCAACATGATTGGCATCCTGAAAGCGCTGGGGGCCACGGACAACCAGATTCGGCGGATGTTCTTCTTCCGGGGCATCTCGCTCACGGTACGCGGCATGCTCATCGGCAACCTTGTGGCCGTGGGCTTCTGCGCCATCCAGTATTATTTCAAAGTCATTCCCCTCGACCCCGAGAACTACTACATGGACCGCGTGCCGATTTCCTGGGACCCCAAAATGCTCATCCTGTTGAACGTGGCCACCTTCGCCGCCTCGCTGCTGGCCGTGCTGATTCCCACGTACTTGATTTCGCGGATTAAGCCCGTGGTGGCCATTAAGTTCGACTGACCACGGATTGGCACGGATTTCACGGATTTTGTAGTCGATTATTGGCTGCTGCCCAACAGAAAAGGCTTGCCACCCGGCAAGCCTTTTCTGTTGGGTTCCTGTTGGTTTTGGCTGGCTATTTGATTGGCTACAAAATCCGTTTAAATCCGTGCCAATCCGTGGTCAGATATACCGGCTGCGCAGCACCAGATTCGGGTCAGGGCACAGGGCTGCCCACGCCTCGCGCTCGCTAGGCCGCGCCACGCCGGGAAAGTCGCCCACCCGGCCCTGCATATCGGCCATGAGCTGAAAGTGCAGGTGCGCCGGCCAGTCGCCATTCTCCGGGAAAGGGCCGACGATGGCAAATGCTTCGCCTTTTTGCAGTACCTGGCCCACGCGCAGCGCCTGCCACTCGGCGCGGCTGAGGTGGCCGTAGAGGCTGTAGAAAACCGTCCCTTCCAGTTCGTGCTGCAGGATGACGGTGGGGCCGTAGTCGCCGAAATTATCGTTGTCGGCCAGGCTGTGGACCGTGGCTGGTAGCGGGGCCAGTACTGGTGTGCCGGCCGGTAGCCATACATCCACGCCCAGGTGCAGGGAGCGGGGCTCCTCGGCCGCACCCGGCCCAAAATGGGTGCTGCGGCGGTAGATAACCCGGTTTTCGAGGTAGCCACCGATGCCAATGGTGGCGTTTTTCTCGGCCAGTATGGTATTCACGAGCTGGTCGAAGGCGGCAGTGTCGCGCAGGTCGGCGCTGGTTATCTGGGGGTTATTGGCGGTGAAATCGAGGCGGGCGACGGCGGGGTCGTTGAGGTCGACGGGCAGTACAGGGCCAAAGCTGGCCTGGTGACGTTGGAGCAGGGTGGAGAGCAAGCGCTGAAAGACTAAAAAACGTGAAACAACAAAGGAAAACGGCCCGTCCGCAAACCCGTAATATGGCTGGCAAGTTACCTTTGCCGGTGGGCCGGTGGGAATGTTTTTATCATCCGGTCCGCATTTCTGTTACCGCTTTACCGCGAACGAGCGCGCCGCCCCGTGGCCCCTCGTTTCCATTCGCTCATCTCGCTCAATGTACCATACCCTCACCGTCGTTGCCCTCACCCAGGAAACCGCCGATTCTGTCACCATTCACCTGGAGCGGCCCGACCGGGCGCCCATCGCCAGCCGTCCCGGCCAGTTTCTGACGCTTATCGTGCCCTGCGGGCCGGGCGGCAAAAAGGAGCGCCGGGCCTACTCGCTCAGCAGCACGCCCACGGAGGCCCCGCGCCTGTCCGTGACGGTGAAGCGCGTGGTGGGCGGCCTGGTGAGTAACTATTTGCTTGATACCGTGAAAGTAGGCCAGGAAATAGAGGTAATGGAACCGCTCGGCAATTTCACCCTCAGCCCCAGCCCCAAGGCGGCCCGCTCGCTGGTGCTCATCGGGGCCGGCTCGGGCATCACGCCACTCATGTCGATGCTGAAAGCCGTGGTAGCGGCCGAGCCCCAGAGCTACGTGCTGCTGATTTATGGCAACCGCAACGAGGAATCCGTGATTTTTCAGCAGCAGCTTGCCGAACTCGAAGCCCGCTCCAATGGCCACCTGCAGGTAGAGCACGTGTATAGCCAGCCCCTGCAGCCCATGGCGCCGCACCGCCACACCGGCCGGGTAAACCGCACCATGCTCCTGCGCATTCTGGAGCAGCGCCACCAGTTTCCGGCCGAGCAGGCCGAATACTTCATGTGCGGCCCCGAGGGCCTGATGGCCGAGGCCCAGGCCGCCCTCAGCCTGCTGAACGTGCCTGAGGCCCGCATTCGCCGCGAAAGCTTCGTGGCCAGCGCCGACACTGCCGAGCTGGCCGCCGCCCAGCCCAGCGGCCACGGCGACGTATCGGCCCGCCCCGATGATAAGATAAAGAACACCCGCACCGTCACCATTCAGTACGAAGGCAGCGAGTACCTCATCGAAGTGCCCGCCGGCAAAACCATTCTCGATACTGCTCTCGACCAGGATATTGACTTGCCGTATTCGTGCCAGGCCGGCCTTTGCACCGCCTGCCGGGGCAAGTGCCTGAGTGGCAAAGTACACCTCGACGAGCGCGAAGGCCTCTCCGATTCGGAGCTGAAGCAGGGCTACGTGCTCACCTGCGTAGGCCACCCAATGACGGATGATGTGGTGATTGAAATAGGGTAGAAGGCAAAGTAGGAACGTCATGCTGAGCGCAGTCGAAGCATCTTGCGTGCCACCACTAATCCTTTTTAACCGAAGGTCGGCATAGCCAACAATTGAATTACTACTCCCACGCGAGATGCTTCGACTGCGCTCAGCATGACAGACGCGAGCCACCCTTAAAAAAATAGTCCGGCCCGGCGTTTGTTGCCGCAAGTGAAGGTTACTAAAGCTTATCCTGGATTTCGTTCTACTATACTTGTAATATGATGCTTCTTGCTGAACCTACCGCCGAGTCGGCTACCAATACGAGCCGGCCGCCCCGCCACTATTTGCCCGAGGACTTTATCGTGACCGACTGGGCCACGATTGAGCCCTTCTTCCAGGAATTGCAGGCTCGGCCGGTGCACACGCCCGCCGAGCTGGAGCGCTGGCTGCTCGACCGCTCCGAGCTGGAATCGGCGTTGAGCGAAGACCTCGCCTGGCGCTACATCCACATGACCTGCGACACGCAGGACCCGGCGCGCTCCGAAGCCTTTCAGTATTTCGTGAACGAAGTGGAGCCGCTGGTGGCTCCCTACGACCACGCCCTCAACGAAAAGATGCTGGCCTCGCCGCACCTGGCCGGGCTGGATGAAGGCCGCTACGGCGTGTTTCTGCGCTCGGTACGCCGCGCTTCGGAAATTTATCGGGCCGAAAACATCCCGCTCAAAACCGACATCAGCACCAAGCAGCAGCAGTACGCCGCCACGGTGGGGGCCATGAACGTGACCCTCGACGGCTACGACCTGACCCTGCCCCAGGCCGCCGACCGCCTCAAGAACCCCGACCGGGCCGTGCGCGAAACGGCCTGGCGCGCCATTCAGGCCCGCCGCCTGCAGGACGCCAAGCCCCTCGACCAGCTCTTCACCGAACTCATCGGCCTGCGCCACCAGGTGGCACTGAATGCCGGTTTCGCCAACTTCCGCGACTATATGTTTGCCGCCCTGGGCCGGTTCGACTACACGCCGCAGGACTGTTTCAACTTCCACGCCGCCATCCGCGAAACGGTGGTGCCGCTGATTGACGATTTCGACCTGGAGCGCCGCCAGGACCTGAACCTGCCTGCCCTGCGCCCCTGGGACCTCGACGTGGACCCCAGCGGCCAGCCCCCGCTGCGCCCCTTCGGCACTGGCGCGGAGCTGCTGGAAAAGACCATCACCGTCTTCGAAACGCTCGATAGCTACCTCGGCAACTGCCTGCGCACCATGCGCCAGATGGGCCACCTCGACCTGGAAAGCCGCAAGGGCAAAGCCCCCGGCGGCTACAACTACCCGCTGGATGAAACCGGCGTACCCTTCATCTTCATGAACGCCACGAGCTCGCTGCGCGACGTGGTGACCATGCTGCACGAAGGCGGCCACGCCGTGCACAGCTTCCTCACGCGCGGCCTGCCACTGGGAGCCGATAAGCACCCGCCGTCCGAAGTGGCTGAGCTGGCCTCAATGAGCATGGAGCTGATGAGCATGGACCAGTGGCACGTTTTCTTCCCCAACCCGGAAGACCTGCGTCGCGCCAAGAAAACCCACCTCGAAAGTGTACTGGAAACCTTCCCGTGGGTAGCCACCATCGACAAGTTTCAGCACTGGGTGTACGAGCACCCCACGCACACCGAAACCGAGCGCCACCAGCGTTGGGTCGAGATTTTTGACGAGTTCAACCAGCGCACCGTGGACTGGGCCGGGCTCGATAACTTCAAGCCCTACCTCTGGCAGAAGCAACTGCACCTCTACGAAGTGCCGTTCTACTACATCGAGTATGCCATGGCGCAGCTCGGGGCCATTGCCGTATGGCGCAACTTCCGCCAGAACCCCATCGAGGGCCTGGCCGCCTACAAGCGCGCCCTGTCCCTGGGCTACACCGCGCCCATCGGCCAGATTTATGCCGCCGCCGGCATCCGCTTCGATTTCAGCACTGAGTACCTGCGCACCCTGGCCGACTTCGTGCGCGAGGAAATGGCCGCGCTGTAATCCAGTCAGCATTTGGTTTAAAACAGAGAAGGCCGGCAATTACGCCGGCCTTCTCTGTTTTAAACCAAATGCTATTCTTACGAATTACCGCCTGGCGTCGTGCCGGAAGTAGTAGTCGGGGTTTTTGAGCCGCACTTGCCTCTGGGGCGTGGGTCGTGGTCTTTGCAGCCCTCGCACGAAGCCAGTGCGAGGCTGCTGAGGAGCAGGGCCGGCAGCAGCCGGCGGAAGAAAGTAGCGGTGTGCATATAGGCGGGGCGTTTGATGAATTGTATTGATTGCCTGAGGCTTGAAGATACCTGATTGCCGCTCTATATCAATGCTGCTCCACTTGAATAGTGAGCCTCCGGCTTACTTGTCCCCGATGGTGAAAAACGACAGCGGCTGCAGGTTGGCGTACTTGCTGCCGAGCGATTCCAGCTCGGCGCGGTGCAGCTTGAGGTAGTCGTTGTACTGGTGCACGGCGCGGTCGTACTGCACCCGAAATGCCACCACGCCCGCATCGAGCTGCTGAATGCCCTCCACGAAGTTGCGAGCATTTTCGGTGGGCGCGTTGCCGTTGGGGGCGGCCACGGGGTACACGGCTTTCAGTAGCGAGTCCTGGGCGGTGTCGTACTGGTCAATCAGGTCGGAGCTGGCCATGGTTTGCTGGGTGTAGCGGCGGGCCTTGAGGTGGGTATTGGCGCGGTCGAGGTCCTGCAGCTGGGTGGCAGTGATGCCGGGCTGGCCCTTCAGCTCGCGCAGCAGCAGGCGGGTGATGCCGATTTTCTGGTCGTCGCTTTCCGTCATGTTGCGCCATTTGATGTCAACGGAATCGCGCAGCACATCGAACTGCGCTTTGGCCGCTGCCGCCGAAGCCGGGTCGAAGGACGCCGTTTTGGCCCCATCGCGCTTGCAGGAAGCCGCGCAGCCCGCAAAAATCAACAGCGAAAGCACAGCGGTTTTAACCGGGGAAGAAAAGAAAGTGCGCATAAAAGAAAAAAGCCTGGAAGGAAAAAGCCCCGACATGGCAAAGCTACGGGGCCAGGTGAAAAAATGCGTGGCCGGGCCAAACGGGGGCAGCCCCGATGCCGATGGGGCAATGCGGGCTGCAACGCCCAAACGAGGCTATTCGGTATGTGCGGCATGCCCATCGGCTCATCTCACTCGGGTTATGTAGAGTAAAAGTGATTTTTGTGTACACCGTATCGTAATCAACCCAGCTATAAAAAGCTTGTATCTTTGCCGTTGCACTGACATTACACATTCCAAAAAATATGAAAAAGCAATACTTAATGCTCTCTGCTGCTTTGCTGCTGGCCGGAGCTGCCCATGCCCAAGGTACGGAACTGTTTTTCTCGGAATACAACGAGGGAGCCCACCAGATGGGCGTAACCTATGGCGGTACGGCTCCCTCGACCGGCAACGAGCGAGCCCTGGAGATTTTCAACCCGACCAATAACACCGTCAGCCTGAACCCATACTCGGTGCGGCGCTACTCCAACGGCAGTTTAACGGTAGTGGAGGAAGAGAAATTGTTCCGCAGTAACCAGGCACATGCCGCTGTGGGGATAAACAGTATGAATGCCCGCACAACCTTCGTGCTGGCCTGCGGTCAAGCGACCATTCCGGCTATTGTGAACGTCGCAAACCAGTTCAGCGCCGAATACGGCGTGACCACCCTTCCCACGGTAATCCTTGGTGGTGGCCCTATTTATTTCAACGGCGACGACGCAATGGCCCTGGTGCGCTACCCCAGCGGCACGGCGGGCTCCGGCAATGGCGTGATTGTGGACCTGATTGGCGTGATTGGTGAAAGACCTGTGTTGCAGACCTGCGCAACGGGCGGCAACTGGAGCGGCACCAACCCCCTGGACGGTACCGGCACCAACGCGGTTTTCGTGGCTTCGGCCAACCAGTCCATCACCCGTCGGGCTACCGTATCGCGCGGCCTCCGGGTTAACCCATCTCCTCAGAACGTTGTTCCCGCTACCTGCCCACCCACCCGTGCCGCGGGCGGCTATAACATTGCCGACGAGTGGGTGATGTACTCTACGGCCTTCAACGGTCCAAATGGGACTTCAAACCCCGCCGGCCAGCTCTACGACCAGCTGGGCAGCCACAACGACTACGTAGGTCCCTTCGGCACTTACCAGGCCGTGCTGAGCACGCTGGGTAAGTTCGACAAAAACATCAGCGTGTACCCCAACCCGGCCCATGGCTTTGCTACGGTTGAAATCAAAGATGCCAAAGTGGGCCGCGTTACCGTGCTGAACAACCTGGGCCAGGCCATCAGCGCCGAGGCCAAAGGCCAGGGCCAGGAAAAGCTCCAGCTCGACATCTCGGCCCTGAAGCCCGGCCTGTACTTCGTGCAGATTCTGAGCGCCGACGGCCAGACCAAAATCTATAAAGAGCTGGTGGTTGAATAAACGGCCGGTTATCTGAAAGCGAAAAAGGAGGGAAGCAATTCTCTCCTTTTTTTGTGGGCGTACTTTTGTGCGGTAGTTGTCAGCTGCTCGTGGCCGGTTGTCCGGCTGTTTGGCGGGTGGGTTGATGCTGACAACTGCCCCCGAGCAACTGACCACCAACAACCTATGTCCGATAACCTCACGCCCCTTTCCGCCATTGGCGAATTTGCCCTTATCCGCCGCCTGCAGGCCAATATCACGGCCCGCCAGCCCGGCACCGTGCTCGGCATCGGCGACGACGCGGCCATCATCCGGCCCACCGCCGGCACCGATACCGTGATGACCACCGACCTGCTGGTGGAGGGTATTCACTTCGACCTCTCGTTCAGCCCGTTGCGCCACCTGGGCTACAAGGCCGTGGCCGTGAACGTGTCGGACGTGGCCGCCATGAATGCCCTGCCCACGCAGCTGGTGGTGGCCCTTTCGGCCGGCCCGCGCTTTACCGTGGAGGCCATTGAGGAGCTGTATGCCGGCATGCGCCTGGCCTGCGAGGCCTACAACGTAGACCTGGTGGGCGGCGACACCACCGCCAGCCGGGGCGGTCTCACGCTGGCCATCACGGTACTGGGCGAAGTGGCTACCGGCGAGGCCGTGCGCCGCAGCGGCGGTCAGCCCACCGACCTGCTCTGCGTGACCGGCGACCTGGGCGGCGCTTTTCTGGGCCTGCAGGTACTGGAGCGCGAAAAGCAAGCCTACCTGGCCGACCCCGAAACCCAGCCCGAGCTGGCTAGTTACGAGTACATCGTGCAGCGCCAGCTGCGCCCCGAGGCCCGCCTCGACATTGTGCACGAGCTGCGCGAGCGCGGCATCCGGCCCACCAGCATGATTGATATTTCGGATGGGCTGGCTTCGGAAGTGCTGCACCTGTGCACGGCCAGCGGCACGGGCGCGCGGGTGTTCACCGAATTCCTGCCCCTGGCCAACCCCACGCTGGAGGCGGCGGCCGAGTTCAACCTCGACCCGCTCACCTGCGCCCTCAATGGCGGCGAGGACTACGAGCTGCTGTTCACGGTACCGGTTACGGACCACGAAAAAATCAAGAACCACCCCGATATCACTATCATCGGCCACCTCACGGACAAATCTGACGGGACCAACCTGGTGACCAAGGCCGGGCAGGCAGTGCCGTTGCAGGCGCAGGGCTGGACTAGTTTTTAACTAATGAAGCTGTTTAGAAAGTCCCCGAACGGTCATGCAGCGCGCAGCGCTGCATGACCGTTCGGGGACCTTTTGTGACTTTCTAAACAACTCCAATGCTATGCAGTGGCTTATGTAGCGGCTGTTTCTGATTGCTCGTTGAAACACCGGGCACAAGAGCTGCCGGCGTAACATCCGTTTTTAAATTTAGATAACGGGTCCGATAATAAACTTTTAGGGCCCGCTACCGTTTAGCCCGGCAACTGCCCCTTTCGGAACTGGCACACTCCTTGTCAAGCCGACTCTTACGTTCCGAGTAAATCTCTCATTCCCTAATGACTTCGGCCATGAATAAGCTCCCGTATCTCTTCGCTTTCATTATCCTGCTCACCTCGTTTCATGCTCCGGCTGCCCATGCGCAATGGAGCCCACAGGCCAAAGGTGCCGTTATCGGTGGCCTGGGCGGGGCTGCTGCCGGAGCCATCATCAACAAGCGCAATCGGGTTGTGGGTGGCGTGGTAGGTGGCGTGGCCGGTGGTGCTATTGGCTACGGTATTGGTAAGCACATCGACAACAAGCGCAAGCAGCGTGCCGCCGCCGCCGCCCAGCAGCGCGCCGTGGCCGCCCGCGAAGCTAACTATCGCCGCGAGCTGGCCCTGGCCCGCAACCGCCCGACCGTTACCACTACCCGCACCACGCAAACGGCCCTGGTGCCCGCCAATAGCCTGACGGCTTCCAGCACCATGGTGGGCGGCATGCAGCCCGCCGCGCAGCCGGCTCCCTCAAACGCCGCTTACCTGCCCAACCCTGCCTACGGCGATGCTTCGCACCCCTATGGCACTTCCGAGTATCGCCGGAAAAGCTGGTAATTGCCACTTCGCATTATTTTGCAACCCCTGGGCGCCCGCGCCCGGGGGTTGATTGTTTCTGACCAGTTGCCGCGGTGGGCACAGCTGCCCGCCACTATTTCTTTCACCAATTCCCCGGATGTATGAAATCCCTCGTTTGTAGCCTGTTGCTGGCCGCCGCCGCCCTCACTTCTTCCTGTTCGAAAGCGCCCGCCGACACGGCCAACGTGCAGAACCTGAACCGCGACTTTGTCACGGCCTGGAATAGCCGCGACACGGGTAAAATTACCGGCATGATGGCCGATGACATCACCTTTGTGCAGGGCAATGCCCACTGGAAGGGCAAGGATGAAGTAGGCCAGAAATGGGTGAGCGCCACGATTCCGACCATCGCCAACCTGAAAACCAGCGTGAGCAGCAGCAATACCGACGACAACAGCACCTACGAGGCCGGCACGTTCTCGGTAGATGTGCAGCCCACCGCCCCCGGCGAGCCCGCCGGCTTTGGCGAAGGCAACTATATTTTCTTCTGGAAAAAAGCCGCCGATAATACCTGGAAGCTGAGCTACGCGCAGCTGGAAGACCTGCCGGTACAGCGCCGCAATTAAAAGTAGCGCGGACTACAAAGTCCGCGCTACTACGCTACCCACTAAGTGAAAGCCCCAACGGGCACCCCAGATGTTCGCCAACGTCTGGGGTGCCCGTTGGGGCTTTTTGGCTTTGATAACAGAAGCAAAAGAATCAATTGCCCGCTTGAAGCGTTATACATCGTCCGCCACGGCCCCTTTGCGGCTTGTAGCTGCTGGCCGGCGGCCTCTTCCTTCTAATTCTCCGTTCATGACAACTGATTCGTTTGCTCCCCTGGCCTACTCCGTGCTGGATTTGGCCCCTATAAATGCCGGCAGCACGCCGGCCGATACTTTCCACCACAGCCTGGACCTGGCGCAGCAGGTTGAGAAGCTGGGCTATACCCGATACTGGCTTTCCGAGCATCACAACATGGCGAGCGTGGCCAGCTCGGCGCCGGTAGTGCTGATTGGCTACATCGCGGGCGGCACCAGCACGTTGCGGGTGGGCTCGGGCGGCATCATGCTGCCCAACCATGCACCGCTGGTGGTGGCCGAGCAGCTGGGCACGCTGGCCTCGCTCTATCCGGGCCGCATTGATTTGGGGCTGGGCCGCGCGCCTGGTTCCGACCAGGTGACGGCCCAAGCCATTCGGGGCAGCCGCTTCGGTGGCCCGCAGGATTTCCCCCGCGACATTCAGCAGCTGCAGGCCTATTTCTCGGCCGCCAACAGCACCGCCACCGTGCGCGCCATTCCGGGCGAGGGGCTGGAGGTGCCCATCTGGATTCTGGGTTCCAGCACTGATAGCGCCTACCTGGCCGCCGCGCTGGGGCTGCCTTATGCGTTTGCCAGCCACTTTGCGCCGGGCCAGCTGTTTGCGGCGCTAGAGATTTACCGCCAGAACTTCCGGCCGTCGGCCGCGCTGGCCGCGCCCTATGTTATTGCCTGCGTGAACGTGGTGGCCGCCGATACCGATGCCGAGGCGCAGCACCTGGCCACCTCGCTCAAGCAGTTTATGCTGGGCGTCATCAAGGGGCGGCCCGCGCCGTTGCAACCGCCCGTCGAGTCGATGGCCGGGCTGTGGGAGCCGGCGCAGCAATACGCCGTGGAGCAGATGCTGGCCTGTGCCTTCATCGGTAGCAAGGCCACCGTTGAGCAGGACCTGCAGGCGTTTGTGGACGAGACGCAGGTGAATGAAATCATGGTGGTATCCAACATTTTCAGCCACGAGGCGCGGGTGTATTCCTATCAGCTGCTGGCGGAGGCGCTGCGGGGGATTCTGCAGCCGCAGAGTGAGCAGCAGCTGGTGGGCTAAAGCCCGCCGGAATATTAAAACCAGAACGTCATGCTGAGCGCAGCCGAAGCATCTCTACCGCAGTAGTAAATAATTACTCTCGCGGTAGAGATGCTTCGGTTGCGCTTAGCATGACGTTCTTTTTTGTTCGACTGCTTGGTTTCGGTTAATCCTCCGGGTAGGGCACGAAGACAAACTTCGTGAACTCCTTATCGAGCACGAAGAGGCAGCAGAACTCGTCGGGGTCTTTGTAATTAGCCTGGAAATAGGCCAAGCCGTCGGGTTCAATGATGCCTTGCTGCATGAAGAGCTCCAGGTAGCTGGCGAAGACGTGCCAGTCCAGGTTCAGGTCGTCGGCGTTGACGAGGAGGCCGCCGAGGGGCACTTCCTGCTTGGCAAAGACGAAAATGGGGTATTGGCTGAAGTCGCCCTTGCGAATCTGGGAAGAGGCTTCGAGCAGGGTGTCGCACACGACGACGAAATCCTTGGTGATGGTGCCGAGGTATTTGCCGTTGAGTTCGGGGTCGTTGAAGTAGTCCATAATAGTGGTCACTAAAGCTTATTCAGTTGCTCATTAATCTTATTCACCAGCAGACTCAATTTCTCGTTATCGCCTCTTCGGAAAAATGGAAATCTGCCTTTGGTACTGCTAATTTCCACTATAGCCAAATGCACAGTGTTATCTGAAATTAGCGCAATTGCCTCCCGGTTCAATTCAGTCCATTTATTCGAAACGGAGGCTTGAATAATCGTTAGATTATTCTGTGAAGTACTCCAGTCCAGTTGTTTAAATGTGGTTGTCAACAACTGGTGATTATTGGCTGCGCTCAAGCCAGTTTGAATTTGAAATAATTTTCGCTCATGGAGCAGGTTATATACTCCATAATAAGAGAGGCAGCTAAGCCCTGCAAAAACCATTATAAACAAGACCTGAGCTGGAGTAAAAGAATCGAAGAAGAGAATTGAGCCGCAAGCTATCCAGAGAAGGAAGCAGATAAACACACCTACAAAGCCGCCATACCAATCAACGGACTTAGGTAACATACCTTCTTGAATTGCTTTAGCAACTTTCTTCTGATTCAGCCACATAATCATTTCAACTCCAGCGCCACCACATTCTCCACATGGTGCGTGTGCGGGAACATATCTACCGGCTGCACGCGCGTCACGCGATACGCGGCATCGAGCAGTTCCAAATCGCGGGCCTGGGTGGCGGGGTTGCAGCTGATGTAGACGATGCGAGGGGCGCGCAGCTCCAGGAGGCGGGCCACCACGTCGGGGTGCATGCCGGCGCGGGGCGGGTCGGTGATGAGGACATCGGGGCGGCCGTGGCGGGCGGTGAAGTCGGCCGTGAGGATGTCCTTCATGTCGCCGGCATAGAACTCCATGTTGGTGATATTGTTGATTTCGGCGTTGACGTGGGCATCAGCCACGGCCTGCTCCACGTACTCGACGCCGATGACTTTGCGGGCCTGGTGGGCCACGAAGCTGGCGATGGTGCCGGCCCCCGTGTAGAGGTCGTACACGAGCTCATCGCCTTTGAGGGCGGCGAAATCGCGGGCTACTTTGTAGAGCTGGTGGGCGCCTTCGGAGTTGGTTTGGTAGAAGGACTTGGGGCCGATGCGGAAGCGCAGGCCTTCCATCTCTTCCTCGATGTAGGGCTTGCCTTTGTAGGTCACCACTTCCAGGTCGTGGAAAGTTTCGTTGCCCTTGCTGTTGAGGACGTAGTTGAGGGAGGTGATGCTGGGGAACTTGGCGTAGAGGGCGTCGAGCAGGGGCTCGATGCTCTCGTGGGGGCGGTAGCACTGCAGAATCACCATGATTTCGCCGGTGCTCTGGGCGGTGCGGATGATGAGGTTGCGCAGGTTGCCGGTCTGGCGCACCATGTTGCCGAATTCGAGGCCGTGCTCGCGGCCGTAGTCGCGGATGAAAAGGCGGATTTCGTTGCTGGGCTCGGCCTGGAGGTGGCAGTGCTGCACGTCGATAATCTTATCGAAGCGGGCGGGGGTGTGGAAGCCCAGCACGTTGCGGTCGAAGGTCTGGGTGTCGTCGTTGATTTGCTCGGTGGTGAGCCAGCCGTTGTCCGAGAAGGTGTATTCGAGCTTGTTGCGGTAGTAGGTGCGCTGGGGCGAGGCGAGGATGAACGGAATCTCGGGCAGCTCAACTTTGCCGATGCGGGTGAGCTGGTCGATGACCTGCTGCTGCTTGAAATGCAGCTGGGTATCGTAGCCGATGTGCTGCCACTTGCAGCCCCCGCAGGTGCCGAAGTGCTGGCAAAACGGCGTCACGCGCAGCTCGGAATACTGGTGAAACTTCACCGGCACGGCTTCCAAAAAGGTCTTCTTGGCTTTGGTGACGTGCAAATCCACGACATCGCCGGGGGCGACCTGCGACACGAAAATGACGAGGTTCTCGACGCGCACCAGGCATTTGCCTTCGGCCACCATGTCCTGAATGGTGACGTTGCGGAGTAACTCGGGGGCTATTTTTTTGGCTCGGCTCATAAGGGTGCAAAACTACTGTCTGAACCGCGGATTTATCGGATTGGTCGGAATTATCGGATTTTGTGGGCGGTATGCAATCCGGAATCGCATACGATGGAAACGAGCTTGCACACCGTGGAAACGAAGTTGCCGTTGCGTTAGCCAACAAGAAAGGCCACCCGATTGGGTGGCCTTTCTTGTTGGCTAACGCAACGGAGTACGGCTACAAAATCCGACCAATCCGATAAATCCGCAGTTCAGACATTACTTTACCACCTCGAACCAGTTCTTTACGCTCGTGCCGTTGGGCAGGGTGAGGATGTAGAAGTAGTTTCCGGCGGGCGTGTTGTCGTCGCCACCCCAGTTGTTCTGGTAGTTGGTGGTTTTGTACACCTCGCGGCCCCAGCGGTTGAAGATGGTGAAGGTGTTGCCGGGGTAGAGGCCGATGTTGTCGATGACGAGCACATCGTTCTGGCCGTCGCGGTTCGGGGTAATGACGTTGTAGGTCTTCACGGCGTTGGCGAAGCTCACGCTGGTTTCGTTCGAGTTCGAGAGCAGCGGGGTGGCATCGGTGCTGGCGGCCACTACCCGGAAGTTCTGGCTGAAGCCCAGACCGGTGGCCGTGCTGTTGGGGTCGGTGTTGGTGGCCGTGTATTGCAGCGTGGTCGGGCTCACCGTGGCAATAAGCACCGGCGCGCCGGCGTCGGTGCGCCGGTAGATGCGGTACTCCTTCACCGCGAAGCCCACGAAGGCATTCCAGGTGAGGGCCGTGCTGCCTTGGTCGCGGCCGCCGGCGGTGGCGGTAGCAGTGGCTTGCAGGCGGATGGTCTGGGCCACGCCGGTAGTAGTAACTGTGCCGCAGCCGTTGGTGAGGCTGAGCTGGTACTCGTAGGAATTAGCGTTGGCATCTACCGCGCTATTGTCGGTGAAAGTGGTGGCCGAAGCCGCAACCGTACCCACCGGCGCGAAGCTGCCCGCGCCCGCCACGCGGCGCAGTACCTGCACCGGGTTGGGCGTGTTGGCGCTGTTGAGCGTGCCCAGCGAGATGATGACGCGGCTGTTGCTGGCGGCATCTACCGAGGCGTTGGTCAGGGTCAGCGTCGGGCTATCGAAGAGGATGGTGCGGATGGTGGCCGGGCCGGTGCAGGACGCAGGCGCGGCGCTGATTTCAGCAGCGCTCACCGTGTAGGGTCCGGTGGCGTTGAAGCGCACCGTAACCTGGCTGCTGGTGCCGCCGGCTGTGACGGTGCCACCCACAATGGTCCACTGGTAGCTGGCGCCGGCCGTGGGGTTGGCAATGGCGTATTGCTGCGGCGTAGCCACATTGCACACGAAGCCCGAGCCCGAAATAGTGGGCGCGGTGGGCGTAGGAGCCACCGTGAATGGCGTAGTGTACACCGGGCCGGTGCAGCCGGCCGAAGTGGTTTCCTGCACCGTAAGAGTGTAGGTGCCGGGGGCGGGCAGCGTGGCGAGCACGCGGGTATTGCCGGTGCCGGCCAGGGTAGCGCCCGCCAGCTGGAACACGTAGGTCGAGCCGGTGAAGCCGCCGGGCAGGCCGAAGGTCACGGGGCCGTTGGTCTGGCACACGCGCACCGGGGCGGTGATGGCCAGGGTGGGGCGCGGCGAGGGGTTGATGAGCACCTTGAGGGTATCGGAAGTGCCCAGGCAGCGTACGCCGCTGGCGGGGTTGCTGGTTTCCGTCACCACGATTTTGCCGATGGTGGGCACCGTCACCGGAGCCCAGTTCACGGTCACCGTATTCTGTAGGGTACTCACCTGCGTACCGCCGATGATGGTCCAGGCATAGCTGGAGCCGTTGGCGAAAATGCCGCTCACGTAGCGATAGGGACCATCAGCCTGGCACACGGCGCGCGGCAGCGGGGCTACGGCCACAATGTCGCCGGGGCCGGTGGGCCGCACCGTTTGCAGGCGGGGATTGATGATGATGGGCAGGGTAGTAGTATCGGACGAGCAACCCTGGGCATTCAAGCTGAATACCTTGAGGTAGCCGCCGGTGCTGGCCACGCCCCAGTCCACGGCGATGGCCGGGGTGCCCTGGCCGCTGGCAATGGTACCGCCACGAATCAGCCAGGTAAAGGCCGTGCCCACGGGGTTGGCCACCGAATAGGCAATGCCCGTAACCGTGGGGCACACCGAAGCCGGCCCCACAATAGCGGAAGGCAGCGGGCGCGGGTTGATGGTGATAACTACGGCACTGGTGCTCACGCAGCCATTGGCGGTGGTGGCCGTCACGGTATAAGTGCGGGTAGTGGGTAGGGCCGTGGTGTTCGAGGCCGTGAACACGGGCTGGGCGGCAGTGCTGCTGCTCAGGCCCGTAGCCGGGGCCCAGCTATAGGTGTAGCCGGTGCGGGCCGGGGTACCCAGGGTAATAGTTTTGAGGTCGCAGACGGCGGCGGCGGGGCCGGCATCGGCCACGGCGGCGGGGTTCACGGTCACGGTCACGGGGCTGGCGGCCACGCAGCCGTTGGCGGTAGTGGCGGTCAGGGTGAAGATGATGGGGGTCGGGGTGGCCGTGGTGTTGGTTAGCGTGAAGGTGGGGTTGGCCACGGTGGCGCTGCTCAGGCCGGTGGCCGGGCTCCAGCTGTAGGTGTAGCCCGTTACCGGGGCGGCGCCCAGCGTAATGGTCGAACCCGAGCACACGGCCTGGTTGGCTCCCGTCACGGCCACGGCGGCCGGGTTGATGGTTACCACCACGGTGTTGGTGGCGGTGCAGCCGTTGGCGGTGGTGGCCGTCAGGGTGTAGGTCTGGGTGATGGGGGCGCCGGTCAGGTTGGGCAGGGTCACGGTCGGGTTCAGCACCGAGGCACTGCTGAGGCCGGTGGCCGGGCTCCAGGCGTAGGTGGTGCCGGCCACGGCTGCGCCGTTGCCGATGGCCACGGGCACGTTCGAGCAGGTCGCCTTGGCCAGGCCGGCATCGGCCACGGCGGCGGGGTTGATGGTTACTGCCACCGTGTTGGTGGCGGTGCAGCCGTTGGCGGTGGTGGCCGTCAGGGTGTAGGTCTGGGTGATGGGGGCGGCCGTTAGGTTGGGCAGGGTCACGGTCGGGTTCAGCACCGACGTGCTGCTCAGGCCGGTGGCCGGGCTCCAGGCGTAGGTGGTGCCGGCCACGGCCGTGCCGTTGCCAATGGCCACGGGCACGTTCGAGCAGGTCGCCTTGGCCAGGCCGGCATCGGCCACGGCGGCGGGGTTGATGGTTACCACCACGGTGGCAGGGGCCGAGGGACAGCCGAGGGGCGAAGTGGTAATCAGGGTATAAGTCCTCACGATGGGCACGCCCGTCGTGTTAGTGCCCGTTACCGTGGGGTTGGCAATAGTCGGGTCACTCAGGCCAGTGGTCGGGCTCCAGCTATAGGTAGTGCCGGCCACGGGCGTAGTCGTGCTGCCCAGTGGGGCCGAAACCGTACCCGAGCAGAAGCTAATGGCCGGGCCGGGAATGGCCACGGCCGCAGGGTTGATGGTGATGATGACCGTCGAAGTCGCGGTGCAGCCCGTACTGTTAGTAGCCGTCACGGTATAGCTCTGGGTGATGGGCGTGCCGGTCAGGTTGGGCAGCGTCACGGTGGGCTGGGCCACGGTGGCGCTGCTCAGGCCGGTGGCCGGGCTCCAGCTATAGGTGTAGCCGGCCAGCGCCGGGGTGCCAATGGCGGCCGAAGCCACTCCCGAGCAGGTCGTACGGACCGGGCCGGCATCGGCTACGGCGGCGGGGCTCACCGTCACCACCACCGAAGAGGTGCTGGAGCAGCTCGGGCCGGAGGATACGGTGAGCGTGTAGGTCTGGGTGATGGGGGCGCCGGTCAGGTTGGGCAGCGTCACAGTGGGCTGGGCCACGGTAGTGCTGCTCAGGCCCAGAGCCGGCGTCCAGGCATAGGTAAAGCTGGTGACAGCTGCCACGCCCAGCGGCGTAGAAGCCACGTTGGGGCACACGGTGCGGGCAGGGCCGGCGTTGGCCACGGGCGGAGGCGTCACGGTCACCGTCACGGTAGCCGTTACGGAGCAGGTGCCGTCGGTGCCGGTCACGGTGTAGGTGGTGGTGGCGGTGGGTATTACCGTAACGGTGGTGCTGGTGGAGCTAATACCGCCACCGGACCACACGTAGGTAAGGCCCGCCAGGCCCGTCACAGTCAGCGTTGTTGAGGTGCCCAGGCAGATGCTGGGCGCGAGGGCCGTGGCCGTGAGGGCCGGCAGGGGCCGGATGTCCACGGATTTAACCACCGAGTCCGACAGGCAGCCGTAGGTCGAAATGCCCTTGAGCGAGAGCAGGCCGGTGGTATTGGCGTTGGCCCAGGTTACCTGCACCGCATTGGTGCCCTGGCCGCTCGTGATGGTGCCGCCCGTGATGCGCCAGCGGTAGGAGGCCGGCACGGGGCCGGCAGCGGTGTAGGTACGCACCGTGGCGGGGTCGCACACCGTGGTGGGGCCGGTAATGGCGTTGGGGCCGGCAGCGCGGGTCACCGTCACCCGGAAAATATCGGAAGCCAGCTTGCCGCCGCAGCCGTTATCCTTTACGGTCACGCCCAGGTCGTAGGGTGTGGTGCGGGCCTGGCCGCAGCCGGAGCTGTAGATGAACGTGCCCGATACCGTGCCGGTGCCGGTGGCGGTAGCCGTGCCGGTGAGGTTGCCGGGCTGCACCGTGCCCGTACTGCCATTAAAGGTGGTGTTGAACGGTCCGCTGCCATCGAGCAGGGCACTGTTCACGGTGAGCACCAGCGGGTGGTTGCCGCTGGCCTGCGTGGCCGTAATCGGAATGGTCAGCGACTGGCCTTCCTCAATGGTATAGCTGCGGGGAGTGAGGGTAGGGGCCGGCAGCACCGGCGCCGTGGTGGGCGGGCAGGTCGATACCACCAGCTGCAAGTCTCGTCGAGTGGTGCCAATCAGCACTTCCACGCCGTTGATGGTGCGGTATTCTGCCACATCCACCGCTACTACGTAGAGGCCGTTGGTGCGGGCCCCATATTTGGCGATGCCCGTACTGGCATTGATGGTCGCAAAGTTGCCCGCGCCCGTCCCAAAGGGGTTGGCCGCGCTGTAAGCCGGGTAATAGGGTACCGCTTGGGGAAAGGGTGGGAAAGTGCCGCCGGGGGTTGGGAAGCCGTAGGGCGTACCAAAAGAGTACACCAGGCGGTCGCCGTCGGGGTCAAAGGCATTGTTGAGCGAAATGGTGGTATCGTTCTGGCACACGATGGCCACGGCCGTATCCGAAAATACGGGCGAGCGGTTGTAAATCAGCGGCGGGGCCATGCTCACGTACAGCGTCAGGGGCACGTTGCCGCCGGTACCCCCGCCGGGGTTGTTCACGTTGGTCAGGGTGTTGTTGCGGGCACCCACCGAGTACACGGCGTAGTAGCCATCGAAGGACACCGGCAGGTTCACCGTCTGCACGTATTTGCACAGGTAAAACGGCTGACTGGGGCCGCTCACGGCGCAGCCCTGCGGCACGGGCGGGGCAATGGGCGGCGGCAGGTTGGCGTTGGTAGCCGTGGGTGAGGTACGGCTGAAAGTATAGTTGGCAATGCGCACCCCGGTGGTGCGATTGTATATTTCAATCGGCGCGCTCACCGGGGGAGCCGCGATGCCGTTGGGGTTGGCATTGGTATACAGGCCGTTGCTGTACACCGTCAGGGTTATCTCATAGCGAAAGGGCGTGGCGGCCGGTCCGGTGGCGTCGAGGTAGCGGTAGCTCATCTCGCCGCCCAATAGGTGCGAGGCCTGCGCCGGGCGCGTGCCCAGCACCAGCAGCGCCAGGAGTAGCATCGGCCCAAAAAAACGCCGTAGTAAGGTTGTAGGCATACAATAAAATGAAGGGGGGGGGGGAGCTGAAAAACTGCCCCGGCCACCAGAAGGCGGCCGGGGCGGCTGGAAATTGAGGGCGGGCCGGGTGTCGGCTCGCCAGAAATTGTCGGTTACTCGCGTACCACGCGGCGCCGGGCGGTCTGGCCTTGCGCGTCGCGCAGGCGCAGCACATACACGCCGGCCGGCAGGGCGCTCAGGTCCAGCTGGGCATCGGCGGCCGGGCCCAGGCGCAGGGCTGTGCGCAGCACCGTGGTGCCCAGCAGGTTCTGCACCTCGGTGGTGTAGAGGCCGGCGGCGCTGGCATCGGGCAGACGCAGGCTCACCCGCCCGTCAAGGGTAGGGTTGGGGAAGAGGCTGAGCGTGGGGAGGGCCTGGGCATCGCGGGTGGCCAGGGGCAGTATCCGCAGCTGGTAGTCCTCCACTTCGGCGTTGATGAGATTGGTGGCGCAGGGGTTGGGCGTGCCGCCGGTGGCGTTGGCCACCACCATCACCCGCATGCGGGGCGTGCTGCCCGCCATGCCGGCGGGCACCGTGAAGGGCGCGGTGAAGGTGTTGGCGTTAGCCGTGCCATTCACCACCAGCTCGGAGGCATCAAACGTGCCGTTCATGTTCCAGTCTACCCAGGCCGAGGTGCGGTGCTGCGCGGCCAGGTTGGTGCCCACCGTCAGGCTAAGGGAGTTACCCACGCTGGCCGACAGGGTCAGGCTTGTGTAGTTGGCGTAGCCACCCGTGGCAACGCTGCTGTTATTGATGAAAGCCGGGGTGGCATTGGCAATGCCTACGGTGGCGATGAAGAACGGACTGGGCATCTGCTGCCCGCCGGGACCGGTGCCCCCCGTGCCGTTCGACGCGCAATACGTGAGGCAGGGCACCTGAATGGTTACCGCGTTCAGGCGCGTCACGCTGGCCGAGGCGTTTGTATTGGTGGCCGAGAGGGTGATGTTGTAGGTGCCCGAGGCGGTGTAGGTGTGCGTGGGGTTTTGCAGGGTGCTGGTAGTACCATCGCCGAAGCTCCACAGCCAGGAAATGGGTACGTTGGTGGTGAGGTCGGTGAACTGAATGGGATTCACGCAGCCGCCAACCACGTAGTTGGTGCTGAAGTTGATGATGGGCGGCAGCGTATTGGGCCGGGCAATGATGGTGTAGTCTTCTACCTGGCCGCTCACGGGGCTCACGCAGGGACCGGCCGTGTTGCCAATGGCGTCGGCAATCACGCGCAGGCGCAGGGGCTGGTTGAGCACGGTGCTGGTGGGCAGGGTGAGGGTGGTGGTGGCTCCGGGGCTGGCCGTGTTCAGGCCGGTATAAATCAGCTCGGACGTAGCAAAAACGCCGTTGTTGTCCAGGTCCAGGTACACCCGGATGTCGTGCGGGTTCACGCCGCCCGTGGTGATAATCATCGGGTTATTCACGCCCACAATCAAATCGGTGCGCTGCGGGCAGGTGAAGTCCTGGTAGCCGGCGCTGCCGTCGGCCGAGGTATTATCGATGCTGCCCAGCCGGAAGCGGGTGATGCCGTAGTTGGCGAAGTAATTGGTGGTCTGAGGCGAGCAGCCGGCCGCCAGCGGCACCGAGGCGTTATAAACAATGCTGGTGGCGGCGCTGGTGTTGTTGCCCACGGCGTTGGTAGCGCGCAGGGTCACGGCATAGGTGCCGGCCGTGGTGTAGGTGTGCGAGGGGCTTTGTAGGGTGCTGGTGGTGCCGTCGCCAAAGGCCCAGAGCCAGGCGGTGGGCAGGTTCTGGCTGGCATCGGTGAACTGCACGGTGCCGGAGCAGGTGGTGGTGCCATTGGTGGTGAAGGCCGCCACCGGGGCGCTCACGTTCGACGACAGCCGCACGCTGTAGTCTTCAACCTGCGAGTACTGGGGCGTGGAGCACGACGTGGGCACGGTGCCCAGCGCGTAGTCCGACGCCACCCGCATGCGCAGGTTGGTGCTGAGTACGGCCGTGGCGGGCGGCGCAAACGTGCCCGTGTGCAGGATGCTGTTTGGCCCATCAAACACCAGCTCGCTGGTGCCGGTGAAGGCCCCGTCGTTGTTGTAGTCAATCCAGACCTTCACGTTCTCGTTCGTGTTCGGGCCGGTGCGCACGCTGATGGTGTAGATCTGGCCCACCGTCAGGGCGGCGTTGAAGGTGCAGCCGTAGTCGCGGTAGCCGTCGATGTAGTTGCTGGTGGTGTTATTAATGAGGTTGTTCCCAACGGTAACGTTGAGAATACCCATACCGTAGAGGTTGGCCTGGCCGTTGGTGGCACTGCCCGGCGTGCACACGGCCGCAATGGGGCAGGTGGTTTGGGCGGCGGCCTCTGAGCTCACGCCCAGTCCCAGCAAAACAGCAATAAAACCCGGCGTGAACCGGGACCAGGAACGTAGGTGTGGATGCATGCGGTACTTTGAAATAAAGCAATTGAATTCAACGGATAAATGTAAGCAGAAAGCGGGGATGGCCTGCCCACAATCGGCCGCTGCCCGCTATGAGTCGCCCACTCAACCCACCGGTTCGCCTACTGCCCACCACCGCCCGCCCGGCAACTACCTGACCAGAACCCGGGAAACAGGTTTAATCGGGCGGTGCAAAAATCGCACCAGCCACCCGTAAATTTGCCAATATTATTTGCCCGTCTTCTCCCGGTCCGACCGGGCCACTCCTTTTAGTTTATGGCAACTCCTACTGTTCTTATCACCGGCGGCACTTCGGGCATTGGCCGGGCCTGCGCGCTGGCCTTTGGCCGGGCCGGCTACCAGGTGGCCGTCACCGGCCGCGACGAAGCTAAACTCGCCGATACCGCCGCCGCGCTGGCCGCTGCCGGCGTGGCCCACCTCACCATCCGGGCCGATGTAGGCGACGAGGCCGCCGCCGAGCGCGCCGTGGCCGAAACCGTGGCCCGCTTCGGCGGCCTCAGCGTGCTGCTCAACAACGCGGGCATCAGCATGCGCGCCCGCTTTCAGGATGCCGACCTCGAAGTCATCAAGCGCCTGATGCAGACCAACTTCTTCGGCACCGTGTTCACTACCAAGTTTGCCCTGCCGCATTTGCTGGCCAGCAAGGGCAGCATCGTGGGCATCAGTAGCATTGCGGGCTACCGGGGCCTGCCGGGGCGCACCGGCTACTCGGCCTCCAAATTCGCCATGAACGGCTTCCTCGAAGCCCTGCGCACCGAATTGCTCGACCAGGGCGTGAACGTGCTCACGGCCGCGCCCGGCTTCACCGCCTCCAATATCCGCCAGACCGCGCTGGCCGCCGACGGCTCCTCGCAGGGCGAGTCGCCGCGCGACGAAGGCGCTATGATGAGCAGCGAAGCCGTGGCCCAGGAAATCCTCAAAGCCGTGCAGCAGCGCAAGCGCACGCTGGTGCTCACCGGCCAGGGCAAGCTGGTGGTTTTTCTCAACAAATGGCTGCCCGGTCTGACGGACCGGCTGGTGCTAAGCAGCTTCCAGAAAGAGGAAAAAGGGGTGGATGTGGGGTGATTTGAGTTAAGAGTTAAAGGTTAGGAGTTAAGAGTTGAAAAAGCCCGCCCGGTGAATCCTGGCGGGCTTTTTCAACTCTTAACTCCTAACCTTTAACTCTTAACTCCTTTATAGTGATGCCTTCTGCGCCAGCTTCACGGCTTCGTACATATCCACCACGCCGCCGGTTACGGACAGCGTCGAGAAATCGACCTGCTTCTCGCCGCCGGGCGTCTGCACTTTGGTGTGGTGCACCTGGGCCGACTGCATGATGATGCGCTTCAAATCGACCGCCGTGAGCTTGGGGAAGTATGATTTCAGGACTGCTGCCACGCCGGCCGTGACGGGCGAGGCCATGCTGGTGCCGCTTTCGTTGCCGTAGGTGCTGCCGGGCAGCGTGCTGTAGATGCCCACGCCGGGCGCGAACACATCAACGCCCTTTTTGCTGTAGTTCGAGAAATCGGCGGTCAGGTTCACGTTGTCCTTCGGGCCGGATGCGCCCACCGTGAGCAGGTTCGGGATGGTGGTGTTGTTCAGGTAGAACGAGGCCGGGTAGTTGTCGGCCACGTCGAGGTTGTGGTTTTCGTTGCCGGCGGCGTGTACCAGCAGCACGCCTTTCTGGGCGGCGTACTTGTAGGCGGCCTCCACGGCCGGGCGCTGGGGCGAGAATTCCTTGCCGAAGCTCATGTTGATAATCTGCGCGCCGTTGTCTACGGCGTAGCGGATGGCGTTGGCAATGTCCTTGTCGCGCTCGTCGCCGTCGGGCACGGCCCGCACCATCATGATGCGCACCGGGTCGGGGGCGAGGCCCATGATGCCGAGGTTGTTGGTCCGCACCGCCGCGATAATGCCCGAAACGTGGGTACCGTGCATGGGGTCGGGGCCGTGGAGGTCGTTGTTGCCGTAGAAGCGCTGACTCACGTCCTCGGGGTCGTCCTTGATGATGTCGGCCCGGGGATTAAAGCTCAGGTTCAGCGAATTGTCCAGCATGCTGCGCTCCTGCTTCATGCCCTCGTTCAGTTCCTTGAGCAGGGCATCGGCATCGGCGGCCCCGGTCTGGCGCATCATGTCGAGCATGCCGGCCACGGCGCGTTTCAGGTTGGGGTCGCTGGTGTTGGCATTTTTGAGGGCGGTGGTGTCGAGCTTGTCGGTGCCCAGCGCCTGCTTCATGTTTGTCACCATCATGGTGAGAGGCCCCGACATTTCTTCGACCTGCTTGCTGCGCTCGGTTTCCTCCTTGAGGCGGGCCGAATACGCTTTCTCGGCTTTCTTATACAGCGCGTAGTCAGCCTTATCGGCGGGCTTCACGGTTTTGGCCGTGATAGTTTTAAAGCGCTTGCGGCCGGCGGCCACGATGCGCGTCATCTCCAGGGTTTCGGCGTTCACGTTGCGGCCGTCGGCCCCGCCGAGGAAGTTCCAGCCGTGCACGTCGTCGATGTAGCCGTTCTTATCGTCGTCGATGCCGTTGCCGGGAATTTCACCCCGGTTCACCCACAGCACGGGCTTGAGGTCGACGTGGGCCGTGTCAATCCCGGAGTCAATGACGGCCACGATAACGGGCGTTGGAATCAGGTTTTTCAGAATTTCGGCGTAGGCGCGGGTGGCCCCCACGCCGGGCACGTTGTCGAGCTGCGGGTCTTTGAGGTACCACTGGGCGGCGCTCATATCGCCGGTGGGGGTGGCGGGAGTGGGGGAGGGTGCATTCACCGCCTGGGCCTGGACCAAGGCGGGCAGCGCCAATAAGGCCAGCGAAAGCGACCAGCGGCGGAAGGGAAGAATCGTCATAAACAAAGGAAGTGGCCGCAAGTGGGCAGCCGGTGTGGGTGATAAACCGATTTTCACACAAATGAAGTTCAGCCGCGCCAAAGACGCACCCGCCCGGCCCGATGTTGCGCCGCTAGGCGACCGGCGCGGGCGTGGGCAGCCCCACCACCACCAGCAACAGGGCATCTTCGGCGGCGCGGGTGAGGTGCCAGTAGCGCCAGAGGCTGCGGTATTCCCAGGTGAGCAGGTCAAATTCGCCGAGGCGCACGGCCACGCGGGCGGCGGCCCGGGCGGGCAGTCCGGATGCTTCGGCCAGCTCGGCGGTGGTGCGCTCGGGGTGCTGCATCAGGGCCAGCAGCATCAGGCTTTGGCGCAGACGGCCGCGCTTGTCGCGCACTTTATAGGTCTTCAGCAGCCAGTTTTCGAGGCGGGCCTGCACGGCGGCGGGCTCCTGGCTGAGTGGGGGCGGTGGCGGCGGGTTGTCGCGCTCGGCTACGCGGCGGGCAAAGGCGGCGGGTAGGGTTTCGGGCATAGCGTATTGATGGAAATGTAAATCCACGGGCTAATTTAATTCAATTTCAGGCTAAGTAATTGCAACACCTGGCTAATTAACTACATAAACCGGCTAATTAGTTAAAATACCTGGCTAATTAATCGCAGAATCTGGCTGAATAACTACTAAACCAAGCTGATTAATTGCAATGCCTGGCTAACTAGCCGCAATATCTGGTTAACTAGCCAAAATGTCTGGCTAATTAACTACAATGTTTGGCTAACTAACCACAACACCTGGCTAAATAACTGCTCCCGTACTGTTGCGCGACCGTGCGCCCCGTTGCTGGCGCGCGTCTGCGACACGTGCCGACCGGCCCCGAGCCTCTGGCTCGGGTAAGGGGTTACGTATGGCAGCGTCTTCATTGCCCGAGCCACAGGCTCACCGCCAGTCAGCACGTGTCGCAGACGTGCGCCAGCAACGGGAGGGCCGGCGGCTGGTAACTTCACGCCCTCAACCCCGGTTTCCCGCGCATGTTCCGACTCCTCCGCCCCATTGCCGTCCTCACGGCATTCCTCACTCTTCATTCCTCATTCTTCATTGAGACGAAGGCCCAAACGCCGAAGTCCTACACTTCCTCCGAAATCCTGCTGGGTCTCAAGAAGCTCAACGTCCTCGGTTCGGTGATGTACATCGCCGCCCACCCCGACGACGAAAACACCCGCCTCATCGCCTACATGGCCAACGAGCGCCTGCTCGAAACCAGCTACCTGAGCGCCACCCGCGGCGACGGCGGCCAGAACCTCATCGGCCCCGAGCTGCGCGAGGGCCTGGGCGTGATTCGCACGCAGGAGCTGCTGGCGGCCCGGCGGCTCGACGGCGGCCGGCAGTTCTTCACCCGCGCCAACGACTTCGGCTTCTCCAAAACCTCCGACGAAACCTTTCGCATCTGGGACAAGGAGCAGGTGCTCGCCGACATGGTGTGGGTCATCCGCCAGCGCCGGCCCGATGTGCTCATCACCCGCTTTCCGCCCGATGCCCGCGCCGGCCACGGCCACCACCAGGCCAGCGCCATCCTCGCTGCCGAAGCCTTCGACGCCGCCGGCGACCCCAAGCGCTTCCCCGAACAGCTCCAGTACGTGCAAGCCTGGCAGCCCAAGCGCCTGCTTTGGAACACCGGCAGCTTCTTCGTGAAGCCCGGCGAAAACATGGACGGCTACCTCCGGCTCGATGCCGGCGGCTACAACCCCCTGCTGGGCCAGAGCTACGGCGAAATCGCGGCCCGCAGCCGCTCCAACCACCGCAGCCAGGGCTTCGGCTCGGCCGCCCAGCGGGGCGAGGCGCTGGAGTATTTCCAGCCCGTGAAAGGCGACAAAGCCACCAAAGACCTGTTCGAAGGCGTGGACCAGACCTGGAACCGGGTGCCCGGCGGCGCGGCCGTGGGCAAGCTCATCGAGGAGGTGATTCGCAAGTACGACGCGAGCAACCCCAGCGCCAGCGTGGCGGGGCTGCTGAAGGTGCGGGAGCAACTAATGGCCTTATCAAATAAGTCTGATAAAAACTCGTCAGACCAAACGATGTACACCCATTTAGATAATAATCCCAGGAATGTCTTTTGGCTAAAAGAGAAAATTGCGGAAACGAATCAACTGCTGCAAGCAGCATCAGGACTTGCTATTGAAGCAACCGCAGCCACTAATTCTGTCGCTACTTCTGAAGGCAACAACGTTCCTATTAAGGTTGATTTTGAAGTTGTAAATCGGTCGTCTGCGCCTATAACATTGCTATCGATAGCAGCAAATCATCAAAACGAAACCCGACTTCCAATTTTCCAAGCTATCCAACCAAACACATTACAAGTAAATGGAGCGGCATTTCAGAAAACTGTTTTATCACAGAATAAAAAGGTAGTTGGGAATTTTGCTATTACCGATTTTAGCAAAGAACAGATAACACAACCATATTGGCTTCGTAAATCCGGCACGATTGGGATGTATTCTGTTCAGGAACAATTGTCAGTTGGCGAAGCACAAAATGCGCCGCCATGCGAGGTGTATTTCGATGTGCAAATGGGGACTGAGAAATTAACATTCACCATCCCCGTGCAATACAAGCACACCGACCCCGTGCTGGGCGAACTCTACCAGCCGCTGGCCGTGGTGCCGCCCGTGCTGGTGAACCTGCCGCCCGCCCGTTCCTACATCTTCGCCGATGCCCAGCCCAAGACCGTGCCCGTCACGCTGCGGGCCGGGCGCGTCGGGGTGAGCGGCAGCCTGGCCCTGGCCCTGCCCGCCGGCTGGAAGTGCGAGCCCGCCACCGCCGACTTCGCCCTCGCCGCCAAAGACGAGGAGCTGACCGTGAACTTCCAGGTGCAGCCCCTGGCCGGGGCCGCGCCCGGCCGCGCCGAGCTGCGCGCCACCGCCACCGTGGCCGGGCAGGCCTACACCCGCGGCATCCAGAAAATTGAATACCCGCACATCCCCACGCAGTTCCTCTTCCCCGAGGCCGTGGCCCCGCTGGTGAAGCTCGACCTGAAGCGGCGCGGCCAGAACGTGGCCTACCTCATGGGTGCCGGCGACGAAGTGCCCGACGCCCTGCGCCAAATCGGCTACACCGTCACCCTGCTCAAGCCCGAGGAAATCAGCGCCGCTCGCCTCAAGGAGTTCGATGCGCTGGTGGTCGGCATCCGCGCCTACAACACCGTCGAGGCCCTGAAAACCAAGCAGCCCGAAATCCTGAAATACATCGAGGCCGGCGGCAACGTGGTGGTGCAGTACGTGGTGGACCGGGGCACGGTGCTGCCCGAAATCGGCCCCTATCCCATGACGCTTTCCCGCGACCGGGTAACCGTGGAAGACGCCCCCGTGACCCTGACGAAGCACCCGCTGCTGGCCGCGCCCAACAAAATTACCGAGCAGGATTTCAAAGGCTGGGTGCAGGAGCAGGGCCTGTACTACCCCTCGAAGTGGGACCCGAAATACCAGACCGTCATTTCGAGCAGCGACCCCGGCGAGGCGGCCAAGGAAAGCGCCATTCTGGTCACGGATTACGGCAAGGGCCACTACATCTACACGGGCCTGTCGCTGTTCCGGGAGCTACCGGCGGGCGTGCCGGGGGCGTACCGGCTGATTACGAACATGATTTCGTACGGGAAGTAGCGCAGTAGAGACGCATATTTGCGTCTCGTCGTTGAACGAGCGGAACTGCGCCGACAACCCACAGACTTAACAACATCAGCAACGACGAGACGCAAGTATGCGTCTCTACATGCAACACACCCGTGCTCACAGTAGAAAAAATCGGCGGCACCTCGATGACCGCCTTCGCCGACGTCCTCGACAACATCATCTTCCACGGCCGCGAGGGCGCGAAGCTGTACAACCGCATTTTCGTGGTGTCAGCCTACGCCAACGTCACCAACTGGCTGCTCGAAAACAAGAAAACCGGCGCTCCCGGCGTGTATCACCACATCACCCAGGGCCAGGAGTTTAGCCGGCCGCTGCAGGACGTGGCTGCCCAACTCAAAGAGCTGAACCAGCAGTACGAGCCGCTGGGTCTCGATTTGGCCGTGGCCGATGTCTTCATCCAGCAGCGCATCGACCAGGCCCAGACCTACCTCGAAAGCCTGGTGAACGTGCTGGCCTCCGGCTACGTCAACAGCGTGAATATCCTGCAGGCCGCGCGTGAAATCCTAGCCTCGATAGGGGAGGCCCACTCGGCTTTCAACTCCGTGAATATCCTGCAAAACCGGGGCGTGCACGCCACCCTGGTCGACCTCAGCGGCTTCGACGACGCCCAGCCGCTGACCATTGACGAGCGCATCCGGCAGGCGTTTACGGACATTGATTTTCCGCGCACCATCAGCATTGCCACCGGCTACACCAAGGGTACCGAGGGCATTATGCGCGAGTTTGACCGGGGTTATTCGGAAGTCACCTTCAGCAAGATTGCCGTGGCCGTGCGGCCCCAGGAGGCCATTATTCACAAGGAATACCACCTGAGCTCCGCCGACCCTAACCTGGTGGGCGTGGACCAGTGCCACCCCATCGGCTTCACCAACTACGACGTGGCCGACCAGCTCGCCGACGTGGGCATGGAGGCTATTCACCCCAAAGCCTCGAAGCCGCTGGAGATAAACGCCATCGACCTGCGCATCAAAAATACCTTCGAGCCCGAGCATCCCGGCACGCTCATCACCCGCGACTACATCTCGCCCACCAAGCGCATCGAAGTCATCACGGGCACCGAGAAAGTCGTCATAATCGACATTCACGACCCGCTGATGGTGGGCGCGGCCGGCTTCGACCTGCACCTGATGCAGGTGTTTTTCAACCTCGGGGTGAGCTACATCTTCAAGGCCACCAGTGCCAATAGCATTTCGCTGCTTATCTGGGAAAAAGACCTCAAGCCGCAGCTGGTAGCTGCGCTGGAAGCCAAATACGAGAACGTGACCGTGCAGCCGGCCGCCCTGGTCTGCCTCATCGGCTCCAACATCGACGAGCCCGGCCTGCTGGCCCGCGCCGCCGGCGCCCTGGCCGATGCGGGCATCAACATCCGCAGCGCCGGCTTCGCCCTGCGCAAGGTGAATATCCAGTTCATCGTGGGCCGCGAGGATTACAAAACGGCCATCATCGCCCTGAATCAGGCGCTGGGGTAGCAGTAGCGCGGACTTTTAGTCCGCGAGTAACAAGCCGTGAAAAATTGTTCCTGCCACGCCCGTTTGGATTCGCGGACTAAAAGTCCGCGCTACGACTTATGACCTTCCGCCAGTTCCTCGCTTTCACGGCTCTCACGCTACCCGCCTGCGCCCTGCTGATAGTGTTCGGCGACCAGCCGCTGGCCCGGTTCATTCACGGGCATTTCGGCGGCGCGGCCCCGTTTTTCGCCACCCTCACGGCCACCGCCGATAAAATCCACGATGCGCTGATGATGCACGTTGTGGGCCTGCCCATCATCTTCCTGGCGCTGGGGCTGGCCTTCGCAGTGGGCCGCTATGGGCTGAAAAGACGCGGGGCCACTATCTTTCTCATCCTGTTGCTCACCCACGAGTTCAGCATGGTGCTGGCCAACGTGCTGAAGGGCACAGTGCACCGCCTGCGGCCCGAAGTGCTGTTTGGCACGGGCTACGCGGGCACGGGTCTGTGGGCCACCGGCCCGCACAATGACTCGTTCCCTTCTACGCACACTGCTACTTATTTCAGCCTGTTTTGGCCGCTGGCGGTGGCTTTTCCGAAGTATCGGGGGCCGCTGCTGGTACTGCCGGGCCTCATTGCGCTGGGCCGGCTGGTGCTGGGCGCGCACTACCTGAGCGACGTGTGGTTCTCCATCTGGCTGGTGGTGGCGCTCACGTTTTTGTTCGGCCTGCTGGACCGGCCGCGTAAAACAGCTGCGATGTAGCGACGTATCCTTGCGTCTCGGCGTTGAACGGCCTGCAAAGGGATAGCCAGATGATTCCGTCCAACGACAAGACGCAAGGATGCGTCGCTACAACCTGCCAACTCCATTCCCTTTCAGCCCCAACCGGCGCGTGCCGGCCCTCGTTTTTGCATGAATAAAATTCGCGTACTCCCCGCTGCTTCCCTGGCGATTTTCCTGATAGCAATGCTGGCGGCCTGCACCGCTACCAAACCCGTAGCCAACCCCAAGCTGGTGGTGCTGGGCCACGCCGGCTCCGGTTTCTACACACCCATCAGCCCGTTCAATTTCCGGCCGCCGAGCAGCTGGCGCGGCATCCGGCGCGCCCTGCTGCGCGGGGCCGACGGCGTGGAAATCGACCTGCAAATGAGCCGCGATAGCGTGGTAATGCTCTACCACGACCAGCATTTGCAGGACGGCAGCACCGGCACCGGCTGCGTGAGCGAGCGCACGGCCGCCGAAATCACTCAGTTGCGCTACAAAGGCGGCTTTCCCTACGACCTCATTCAGAAGGAGCGGCCCATCACCTTCGATACCCTGCTGGCCCGCCTCAACCGCCGGCCCACGTTCCCATTCATCCACCTCGATTTGCACGAGGACGACCATTGCCTGCCCCCCGGCCGCCAGCACGAGCAGGTGCCGCTGCTGGTGCGCCAGATTGCCCGCACCCTCGCCCGCAACCACACACCGCTGGACAAAGTCCTGTTCATCACCCAGGAAGGCTCCACCGTACGGCTGGCCCGCGCTGCCATGCCGGGCGTCCGCATCGGCCTCGAAATTGCTTCCGACGAATTTGCCTTCGGCCTGAAAGTGGCTAAAACGGAAAAGGTGCACACCGTGGTGCTCGATGCCGACCGTGTGACGCCCGAGCAAAGTGCCCAGGCTCACGCCGCCGGCTTGAAAGTGGTGGTGTTCGGCGGCCGCTCGCCCAAAGACCTGCGCCGCGTACTGAAAACCCAGCCCGATGAGATTGAGGTAGATAACGTGAAGCGCCTGCTGATAATGCAGGGTCGGGGCCAGTAGCAGGGGAGCGTTGCAGAAGGCCGGCCATCAACCTGAAAAATGCGCGGGTTAAAGCTGTGTATTTGAGTGAGGCTTCTACCTTTACCGGCGTACTCCCACTCAAATCCTGCACTGCATGAAATCAACTCTTCTATTTGCCCTGATGCTTGGCGCGACGGCGGCCATCCCGGCGCTTGCCCAGCAGCCCGGCCCCGCGTACCCGGTATGGTCCGAGGTCGAAAAGGCCCGCTATGCTACTGTGATGGCCGATACGGCCTATATTCAGCAGCACTACAAAAAGACGGAGCACCAGGTGGCCATGCGCGATGGCGTGAAGCTCTACACCATCGTGTACGCGCCCAGCGATGCCGACAAGGTGCGCTACCCCGTCATGCTCAACCGCACGCCCTACGCCATCGGCCCCTACAAGTCGGCCAGCATGAAAAAGAGCCTGGGGCCGAGCAGCGAGATGATGCACGAGGGCTACGTCTTTGTGTATCAGGACGTGCGCGGGCGCTACATGAGCGAAGGCACCTTCGTGGATGTGCGCCCCGAAAAGGAAGTGCACAAGGGCAAAACCGACATCGATGAGGGCACCGACACTTTCGACACCATCGAGTGGCTGCTCAAGAACAAGCAGGCCCCCAAAAACAACGGCCGCGTGGGCCAGTGGGGCATCAGCTACCCCGGCTACTACACCGCCACCGGTCTGCTGGCCCGCCACCCGGCCCTGAAAGCCGCTTCGCCCCAGGCCCCCATCGCCGACTGGTTCTGGGACGATTTTCACCACAACGGCGCGTTCTTTCTGCCCCACGCGTTCAACTTCCTGGCCAGTTTCGGCCTGCCCCGGCCCGAGCCCACGCCCACCGGCAACCCCGGCTTCCAGCACGGCACCCCCGATGGCTACGACTTCTTCATGAAGATGGGCCCGCTGAAAAACGCCGATGCCCGCTACTACAAGGGCCAGGTCGCGTTCTGGAACGAGATGATGCAGCACCCGAATTACGACGAGTACTGGCAGGCCCGCGACCTGCGGCCGCACCTCAAAAACCTGCAAAAAGGCACCGCCGTGCTCACCGTGGGCGGCTTCAACGATGCCGAGGACCTGTTTGGCGCGCTCAATATCTACAAGAGCATTGAGAAGCAGAACCCGGGCATGCGCAATGGCCTCGTGATGGGCCCCTGGGTGCACGGCGGCTGGGCGCGCGGCTCGGGCGAGATAGTGGGTAATGTGGCCTACGGGGCTGCGCCGTCCATCTATTATCAGCAGAACATCGAAGCCCCGTTCTTCAAATCCTACCTGAAGGATGGCCAGACGGCCAACCTGCCCGAAGCCACCGTGTTCGAAAGCGGCACCAACCAGTGGCGCACCTTCGATGCCTGGCCGCCCCGGCAGACGCAGGAAAAAACGCTCTACTTCCAGCCGGGTGGCAAAATCGGTTTTGAGCAGCCCGCCGCCGGCTCCGAGTTCGACCAGTTCCTGAGCGACCCGGCCCACCCCGTGCCCTTCACCGAAGCCACCAACGTGGGCATGACCCGCGAGTACATGACCGACGACCAGCGCTTCGCCAGCCGCCGCCCCGACGTGCTCACCTACCAGACCGACGTGCTCACCGCGCCGCTCACCCTGGCCGGCCCCATCCAGGCGCTGCTGCAGGTGGCCACTACCGGCTCCGATGCCGACTGGGTCGTGAAAATCATCGACGTGTACCCCGACAACACCCCCGACAACCCGCGCCTGAACCCCAACGTGCACCTCGGCGGCTACCAGCAAATGGTGCGCTCCGAAGTAATGCGCGGCCGCTTCCGCAATAGCTTCAGTAAGCCCGAGCCCTTCACGCCCGGCCAGGTCACCGCCGTGCCCTTCACCGTGCAGGACCTCATGCACACTTTCCAGCCCGGCCACCGGCTGATGGTGCAGGTGCAAAGCACCTGGTTTCCGCTCGTCGACCGCAACCCGCAGAAATACGTCGATAATATCTACAACGCTGAAGAAGCTGATTTCCAGGTTGCCACGCACCAGTTGTACCACTCGCCCGCCCACGCCTCGCAGCTGGTGGTGAAGGTGCTGCCCTAGCGGTACAACGGCCCGAGTCCCTCACGAAGCCAGCACGCGCCGCCAGGGGAGGAGGCAATACATTGCGCCGGTCTGACCGCCTAGGGCGGTCCGACCGGTTGAAGTGGGCACGATATCGCAACAACGACAACCGGTCAGACTGCCTAGGGCGGTCAGACCGGCGCAATGACCCCAGGTTTGGAAAAGCCCGATTCCGCATGGAATCGGGCTTTTTGCCTTCTATGTAAGCAGGCTACACCCTGCTTTGGGGGAGAAATGAAAG
Organism: Hymenobacter siberiensis; assembly: GCF_018967845.1. Taxonomy (GTDB): domain Bacteria; phylum Bacteroidota; class Bacteroidia; order Cytophagales; family Hymenobacteraceae; genus Hymenobacter; species Hymenobacter siberiensis. The sequence continues at coordinate 3,732,714 of NZ_JAHLZZ010000001.1, read as the reverse complement.
ACTTGCACGAAATCAGCGCTATTGCATAGGCGAAACTCTATGAATTTCAACTGTTTGATTTTCAATAATATATAACAATAAATATTTAATGATTATATTAACATAGTAAATCAATCTAACCTAACCCCAACTGCTATGAACGACCAAACCGCCCTGATTACCGGTGCCTCAAGTGGCATCGGTTTCGAACTGGCCCGTTGTTTTGCCCGCGACGATTATCGGGTAGTGCTCGTAGCCCGCCACCTCGCTGAGCTCAAAGAAGCGGCCCGACTGCTGCACCAGGAGTTTGAAGAAGTTGAAATTTTGCTGCTGCCCTTCGACCTCAGCCACCCCGAAACGCCCGCCCAGCTCTACGCCGAAACCACGGCGCGTGGCCTGCAAATTGACGCGCTGGTTAACGACGCCGGCTTTGGCGAAACCGGCTACTTCACCGATACCGACCTGACCACCGAGCTCGCCATCATTCAGGTAAACGCGGCGGCCCTCGTGCAGCTTACCAAGCTCTACCTGCGCGATATGGTGGCCCGCAACGACGGGCGGATTTTGCAGGTCGGCTCGCTGGCTTCCTTCACGCCCAGTCCGTACCAGGCCGTGTATGCCGCCACCAAGGCCTTTGTGCTCAGCTTCACCGAAGCGGTGCAGCACGAGCTTAAGCAGCAGAAATCGGCCGTGACCATGACCGTGCTCTGCCCGCCCCCCACCGATACCAACTTCTTCCAGGTTGCGCACGCCGAAAACACCCGCGCTGCCAACCACACCGTATCGGCACGCACCGTGGCCGAAGAGGGCTACGACGCTTTAATGGAAGGCGACGCTCGCAGCCTGCCCACCATGAGCGCCAAAGTCAACTTCTTCACCAGCCTCGTGCTTCCCGATTCCATGCTGGCTACTATCATGAACAACCAGCTGCATGCGGCGGAGAAATAGAAAAAAAGAAGGCCGCAGCACCAGTGCTGCGGCCTTCCATGGCTCGCTGATAGTCGGGTGGCTGCAACTTTCGCGAAAGTTGCTCCCTTGCCCTAATCAGGGTGCGGAGGGGATGCTTACTTACCCATTTTCTTCGCCTCTGCCATCAAATCCTCATTCATCTTCACGTACTCGCCGTTGGGCGGCGTGGCGGCCAGCGCGGCTTTCTTCGAAGCCTCAGCGGCTTTCGTAGCGCCGGCGTAGTCCTTCATTTTCAGGCGAATTTTGGCTTCCGTGTTCAGGTTCCAGAACTTGGTGGGCTCGGCGGCGTTGGCTTTTTCCATCCAGGTCAGGGCCTGCTTCAGGTCCTTGTTGTTTTCGTAGTAGTACACGGCAGCGGCGGCGAGGTCCGTCGAGGCGGGGTTGTCGTTTTTAGTGACTTTCTCCTCAATCTGGGCCATCACTTTGCTTTCTACGTCGGCCATTACCTTGAACTTGGCCCCGGTCATTTCCCACTCCATAGCCACGTTGGTAGTGGCGGGGGTGAGGTCGGTGAAGTTGATGGTGAACGTTTCAACCTTGCTGCCCAGCTTGTAGGGCTTGATGGTGAAGCGGGCCACATCCTGGTCGTCCTTAAAGCCGTCCACGTCGGCGCCCAGCTTGGTGTTTTTGTTGAGCACCACCATCCATTCGGTCTTGTTCGGGATGGTGTAGATGCCGTATTCGCCGGCCGCCACCTTCTTGCCCTCAATCGTCACATCATCCGAGAACTTGATGCTGGTAGTGGCATTTGCGCCCGTGCGCCAGCGCTTGCCAAACAGCACCACTGTGCCGAAAATTTGCCGAGCCTTCACGCCCGGCCGCGAGTAGGTGATGGTGATATCCGTGAGGCCCACGCGCTGCGAAACGGTGCTTTGGGGGCTGGCAGCGGGCGTCTTGATTTGGGCGTAGGCGGCCGGGGCGGCCAGCAGGGTAGCAGCCGCTGCAACAGCGACGGAGAAACTTGCGAAGTGCTTGCTCATCAGTAAGGAGAGAGTGAGGGAGAGTTGTTGAAGGGCTAAAAATACGAAACCCGCGCTTGGGGCGCGGGCTTTGGGGGATTCGCAACCTGCATTATTACGTAGCCCTGATAATAATTGGCCCCGGCGGCAGGTTGCCCGCTGCCAGCAGCACATTAATTTGAGCAGAGAGCTTCGTTAGTTCGGCGTAGGTATTGGAGTTGTTTAGAAAGTCACAAAAGGTACTCAAACGGTCATGCAGAGCGCAGCATCTTGCTCGCCTCGTTGAACGGGCCTGACGATGCGAGCAAGATGCTTCGCTGCGCGCTGCATGACCGTTCGGGGACTTTCTAAACAGCTTCATTGATAGGCGCATTCAATAAACCTTATTCGGATTGATTAGGGATTTTCGCGGGCGGGTGCAGGTTTTTATCAAACGTCAGCAGGGCATGGAAACCATCGGCCAGCATCAGTTCCAGCAGTTCGCCATCCTTGGTGCCATTCCACTGTTTCTACCACACTGTATATACTTCATGGGTGTGAAAATCCGACTTCAGGCGCTTCGGTAGGTTTTCATCAAGCAGCAGCCGCATATAGTTGGGCTACATTGGCGGAGGTAAGCAATTTGGTTGCGGTTTCGAGCAGCGCAATGGCCTGCGCTTTGGAAACACTCGGAAAGTCATCCAGAAACTCGTCCAGCGAAACGCCCGCCTCCAAATGGTCAAACAGCGTTTCGATGGGCACGCGGGTACCGGCAAAAACGGGCTGACCGCCGAGGATTTCGGGGTCAATGGTGATGATGGCGTGAAGGTCCATTGGAGAATGTGCCAGAGCTGAAAGTGTCGGGAAGACTAAAAATACGAAACCCGCGCTTGGGGCACGGGTTTCGTGGCATGGAAGAATGGCTATTGCTTCATTTTAAGCTCTTGCACCATCCAGTTTCCATCTTGCTTAATTAGCCTCGACTCAGCGTCGAAATTGCCTTTTGCGCCAATAATTGTGAAGAATAATTCGGTGCTTCCATCATCATTAGACTTGTTGCGAAGTGAGTGAAGTGCGGAATTTTCGACAAACTGTACTTACATTTAGAACATGAACTTTTCCGTAAAAAACCTCACTACTTCGCGTAAATGGCGTGCTGCCACGGGACTCACGGCGGAGCGTTTTGCGCAGCTTTTGGCGCATTTTAAGCAGGCGTATTTTCGGTTGAATGGAACAGATATGATTGAACGTGGGGCTTTTGCGCCGTATGAAGTAGCCCTTAAAACAGAAGAAGAATTACTGCTTTTCACCCTATTCAGCTTCAAAGCAAACTTGACGTATGATTTGTTGGGATTGGTCAGTGGGATGGACGGTTCCAACGCGAAACGCAACCAGGAATTAGGCATTACGGTGCTCCAAGAAGCGCTGGAGCAAACCGGGCATGCGCCAAAGCGGGAATTTACGACAGTGGCCGAATTTGAAGCCTATTTTCAGGAACACGAGACGTTATTGGTCGATGGAACGGAGCAACGCAAGCAACGACCAGGAAATAAAGAGATGCAAAAAGACTACTATAGCGGTAAAAAAAAATGCACGCCGTAAAAGAGATAGTTATTTCAACGACCATTCGCTGGATTGGTTTTATCAGCCGTTGTTACGGCGGAAGACACCACGACTATAGTGTACTAAAAAGCATTTTACCAGTTGATAAAGAGTGGTTTAAAAAGTTCAAGGTGCGGTTGGACCTGGGGTTTTTGGGCTTCGCGAAAGACTACATTTGCCGGAAATTTTTTATTCCTATCAAAAAGCCGAAAGGGAAAGAACTCACCGATGAACAACGAGAAATAAATACAAAACAAGCAAGTGAACGAATTACCGTAGAGCATAGCATTGGCGGATTGAAACGTTATCGAATTTTGGAAGACCGATTACGTTTGCATAATTTGAACCTGTACAATGACGTGCTGGGAGTGTGTGCGGGCTTGTGGAATTTCAGCTTAAATCTTTGATTAATAGCTCGCAACAAGTCTATTATGCATTCTAATATTTCCGCCAATTAAAGGAGAATAATACTTTATTCTTCCAGTATTTGAAAGGATACTACTGTTTGTTTCACAGTATTGTTGGGTTGCTATAAATGCATCTGAATTGCCAAAAATGCCAAACCCTAAGAATGAAATTCCTATCCAGAAAAGGGTGATAAGAGTCCAGAATTGTAGTAAATGACTAAATAGGAAACCTATCCCAAAGAATGGGTTTTTCGTCATGCCGCTGATAACCATACTAATAGTGTGCCCTATTCTGGGGTAATGTCCTCTGGTTTTATAATAATGCAGGACCCAACCAAATATTCCGACAACTATCAGAATAGGTGCAATAACTAGTCCAACGGTGGAGTAGGGTTGTAAGCCTGATTCTTCACAAAAAAATGAAGCGTACCAGAAAAAGCAACCAAAAGCAATGAGCCACTTATGTTTCAAGAGCTTTACTATTAAATTCTCAATAGCAATGAAAAACCCTACGTCAGCTCAAACTGCAGGCGCAGCAGGTTCGCATACAGCCCGCCTTCGCGCTCGCTCAACTCCTCGTGGGTGCCGGCCTCTACGATTCGGCCACCGTCAATCACCAGGATTTTATCAACCTTCCGGATGGTGGAGAGGCGGTGGGCGATGATGAGGCTGGTGCGGTGCTCCATTAGCTCATCGAGGGCGCCCTGCACCAGCTTTTCGCTTTCGCTGTCGAGGGAGGAGGTGGCTTCGTCCAGGATGAGGATGGCAGGGTTTTTCAGGATGGCGCGGGCAATGGCCACGCGCTGGCGCTGCCCGCCCGAAAGCTTGATGCCGCGGTCGCCCACCACCGTATCGAGCGCCTCGGGGAAGGCTTGGATGAACTGCCAGGCGTTGGCCCGCTGGGCCGATTCAATGATTTCGGCATCACTCGCGCCGGGCTTGCCGTAGGCGATGTTCTCGCGGATGGTGCCACCGAAGAGCAGTGTTTCCTGCGGCACAATGCCGATGTGGCGGCGCAGGCTGGTGAGGTCGTAGTCCTGCACGTCGTGGCCGTCCACGATGATGCGGCCGCCGCTGAGCGGGTAAAACTGCATCAGCAGGCCCGCAATGGTGCTTTTGCCCGCGCCGCTGGGGCCTACGAGGGCAATTTTCTCGCCCGCCGCGATGTGGAAGTTGATGTCCTTGAGCACCGCGATATCGGGCCGGGTGGGGTAGCGGAAAGCTACGTGCTCGTAGCGAATATCGCCCTGAATGCGGGCCGGCACCAGCCCCCGGGCCGGCTCAATGTGGGTGGGCTCGGGCGTTTCATCCAGAATTTCGAGGATGCGCTCCGATGCGCCCAGCGTACTCTGCACCTTGCCGTACATCTCGCCCAGACCGGCGATGGACGCGCCGATGAAGGCTGTGTAAAGCAGAAACGTAAGTAGCTGGCTTACTTCAAGATGGTCAGGGCCGGGGTTGTACACCAGCGTGGCAGCGCGCCACAGAATGAGGATGATGCCGCCGGTGAGGCCAATGATGACGAACGACACGAAGCCACCCCGGAACAGATTGCTGCGCAGCGCCGCCGCCACCACGCGGTCGAGCGCCGAGCCGTAGCGCTGGGCCTCAAACTGCTCGTTGGTAAAGGCTTTCACCGAGTTGATGGCCTGCAGGGTTTCCTCCACAATGGTGTTGGTGGTGGCCAGCTCCTGCTGCGTATTGCGGGCCAGCGTGCGGATTTTGCGCCCAAACAGCCCCGCCGCCAGGATGATGGGCGGAAACGTGAGCAACATGAACAGCGAGAGCTTCACCGACACCACCATGATGGCCGTGATACCAATAACGAGCGTAAAAATCTGGCGGAACAGCTCGGCGAGCGTCAGCGAAAACGTGTCCTGAATCTGGCCTACATCGGAAGTAATGCGCGAGGTGATGGCGCCCACGCGGTTCTGCTCGAAGAAGGGGATGGGCAGCTGCACGAATTTGGCGTAGAGCGCTTTGCGGATGTCGCGCACCGTGAACTCGCTCACCTGCGTGAAGAACCAGATGCGCCCAAATGAGAAAAAGCCCTGAAATACGATAATCGCAAACAGCAGCATGGCAATCCGGTCGATGCCCAGCTCGATGCCATTGGGCAGGATAACGGGCTTGTGGTTGGCCGCGTCGATGAGCTTGCCGGCCAGAAACGGAAACGCCATGAAGGTGCTGCTGCTGAGCAGCAACATCATCAGGCCCACGGAGAACAGGCCCTTATAAGGCAGCACATAGCGGAAAATCCGCAGGCTGCGCTTGAGTGATTCCTTGTTTACTTTCGGTTTGGGCAAGTCGGCGGTTGCGTCGTTGCCGCTGGTGTTGAGTCCACTACGGGCCATCGGGTCTTATCTAATTCTGCTAATTATAACACGGCAATTTCGGTCGCCGGGCATGAGGCGCGGGTGAAGCGCCCCTTGAAAGTCACGCTAGAACGTCATGCCGAGCGCAGCCGAGGCATCTCGCGTGCCATCACTAATCAATAACGCTTTCACGATTGAATTACTTCCTCACGCGAGATGCCTCGGCTGCGCTCGGCATGACGTTTATTTACTTATTGACGTTTTCCGTGCACCGGCTGGCGCTTCACCTGCTCCACGTGCATCACGCCGGCCGCGCCGAAGGGCACGGGCAACTGCACCAGCACCGGCAGCGGGCGGCTGCGCCGCATGGCCGGCTGCCAGCCCGCCAGCAGGCTCACCACGCGCAGGGCTTCGGCGTCGCACTCGGGCGATAGCGACTGGGCTACTACGGGGTTGCTGGTGGTGCCATCCTCATTCACCGTGGCATTCACTAGCACTTTGCCGGTGATACCGGCGGCTTTAGCCGCAGCGGGGTAGTTGATGTGTTCGAGGAAAAACAGGCCCATGGCCTGCTCGCCGCCTGGGTACACCGGGGCGCGGTCGGGCCGGTTGGCGGCGGGGTTGCGCTGCACCTGCATGTTGCCGGGCTTCAATATGATGGTCTGGCCGGTGGCCGGCGCGGCGGGCGTTTGGGCGTGGGCGGTGAAGGTGGCCAGCAGCGCGAGGGGAACAAATAAAGTCTTCATGAGCGACGAAATGCAAAGACGGGGCCGGATGCGCGTGGGCGCGGCCCGCCGGTTGGGCGATAGACGAATCAACCCCCGGAATACCTCAACCCCGGATTACGCCGTCAGGTTCGCGGCTTGGGGTACGGTATCGCCAGGGCGCGAAATCAGCAGCAGGCCGATATACACCAGCGCGCCGTTCAGCAGCAGGATTTCGAAGCCGAACTTATAGCCATTCAGCCACTCCACGGAGTGCGACACGATGAGCAGTGTGAGCAGTACGGCCGTCGTGCAGGTAGGCAGCACCAGGCGGTCGCGCAGCTGCCGCCCGGTGAGAATGCCGAAGGCGAACAGGCCTAAAAGTGGCCCGTAGGTGAAGCCGGCGGCTTTATACACCGCATCAATCAGGCTCTGCTCATTGAGGACGCGGAAGATGAGGATGATGACGATGAGCACCACCGACCAGCCCAGGTGCGTGAGCTGGCGCAGGCGCGTCTGCCGGGCTTCGGGGTACTGCTGAATATTCAGAAAGTCGACGCAGAACGAGGTGGTGAGGGCCGTCAGGGCCGAATCGGCCGAGGCGTAGGTAACGGCAATGATGCCCAGGATGAAGATGATGCCCGCCGTGAGCGAGAACTGTGTGGTAGCCAGGAAAGGGAAAACCTTGTCGGTATCGAGGGTGCCTCTGAGGTTGAGGAGCTGGGGCAGCTCGGCCAGCTTGAGGCCGCGAGCGGCGGCGTATTGGTACATGAGCACGCCCAGCGTGAGGAACAGGATGTTGACTCCCACGATGACCGGCGTGAACCAGAACAGGTTCTTCTGGGCCTCGCCGAGGTTGCGGCAGCTCAGGTTTTTCTGCATTAGGTCTTGGTCGAGGCCGGTCATCACAATAGTGATGAACATGCCCGAGGCGAACTGCTTCCAGAAGAATTTATCGTCCCGAAAATCAGCGAAATAGACCTGCGACATGGAGCTTTCGCGCACCGACGTGACCAATTGCTTGAAGGAATAATTCAGCGCATCCGACATGAAGTAGATGCTCAGGGCCACGCAGCTCAGCATGGCCAGGGTCTGGAAGGTATCGGTCCAGAGAATGGTTTTCAGCCCGCCCTTGAAGGTGTAGAGGTAGATGAACAGGATGCTGACCACCACGGTCACGGCAAAAGGCACGCCCATCGCATCAAATACCGCTAATTGCAGCACGCCCGCCACCAGGTACAGCCGCAGGGCCGAGCCTAGTGAGCGCGAAATCAAAAAGTACAGCGCCCCCGTCTTATAGCTCCAGTAGCCAAAGCGCTGCTCCAGATACGAATAGATGCTCACCAGTCGCAGCCGGTAGTAGAGCGGCAGCAGCACCGTGCCGATAACGACGTAGCCCGCCACAAAGCCCAGGGCAACAGCTAGATAGCTCCAGCTTTTGCCATACACGTTGCCCGGCACTGAGATGAAGGTGACGCCCGACAGCGAGGTGCCAATCATGGCAAATGCCACCATGTACCACGGCGCGTTGCGGTTGGCCACGAAAAAGCTTTCGCTGGTGGCACCCCGCGACGTGAGCATGGCAATGACGATGAGGACGAGGAAGTAGCCCGCAACCAGGCTCAGAACTAAAGTTGGCGACATTCAGAAGGGTTGAGTGTTGAATGTTGAGGGTTGATTGAGCTTGCTAAATTCCTCTCAATCCGAAATCAGGGTCAAAGCTACCCCGCAACGAAGCATTCCTCATTCAACCCTCAACATTCAACCCTCAAAACTTCCCTATTCCCAGTCCGGCCAGCGCAGTACTTTGCCCACGGCGGGGGCGTGCAGCTCGCCGCGCAGCATGCCGCCGGCCGCCACTTCCCGTAGCTGGCGCAGGGGTTCGGAGGCCGGCTCGTCGGCTAGGGCGAAGGTGCCGTAGTGCATGGGCACGACGTGGCCGGCGCGCAGCACGTTGGCAGCTTTGGCGGCTTCGTGGGGGTTGACGTGGCTTTTGGCCATCATGTAAGCCGGCTTGTAGGCTCCGATGGGCATCAGGGCAATGTCAATGGGGCCGAAGCGGGCTTCGATTTGTTCGAAATGGTCGGCGTAAGACGTATCGCCGGCGAAATAGATGAGCCGGTCCTGTACCCGAATCATAAAGCTCCCCCAGAGCACGCGGTTCACGTCGGCCAGGCCCCGGCGGTGCCAGTGGGAGGCCGGCAGGTAGGTGATTTCGAGCGGCGCGGCCGGGCCCAGGTCGTACTGCTGCCACCAGCCAGCCTCCTGCACCGGCAGGCCCGGCACCATGCCGTGCAGTAGTGGGGCCATGCGCAGCGAGGAGAGCACCTGCATCTGCGGGTTCTGGGTCGCCAGCAGCTTAATGGATTTCTCGTCGAGATGGTCGCGGTGGCCGTGCGAGAGCAGCAGGTAGTCGATGCTGCGCATGGCCTCGGGCGGGCAGGGCAGGGCATGGCGCGGCCGCAGCCCAACCGACGAAAACAACATGGGGTCGAAGAGCAGCGACACGCCCGCCACCCGCAGCAGAAAGCATGAGTGCCCCAGCCACACCAGCATGTCCTCCGTCGAGGAGAACGCCGCCGCGCAGTCCACCACTTCCGGGGCCCAGGTGTCGCGCTTCTTTGCCTCTTTTTGGGGGTTGGTTGAGAGCTGCCACCTCAGCAGATTAGCAAAGCTGGGCTCAAACAATTCCTCGCCGTTGGCGAATTCGTTGCCAAACAGCTTGTTGCCGGGGTAGCCGGGCCGCACGGTGGGCAGGGCCTCGTTGCGGAGATAAGAAATGCGTTGGGCCATGAGGCGAGAATCGGAGAAGCTTGAGGAGCCAAAGAAACGGGTAGAAGGCCCAAGTGTTTTGTGGTGATAGTGGGACGGTAGCCCCGGCGGGGCGACATATCGGTAGTAAACGGCATAAACAGAACAACAAAGCCCCGGCGGGGCGACATTCGGTGAACGAGTGTCGCCCCGCCGGGGCTTTGTTATAATAGAACCAGATATTGCTACCGACCTGTGCCCCACCGGGGCTGTTTCGCTGCCGCCGCTACTTCGGCAGCGTGAGCAGGTAGCCAATCGTGAAGTTAGCGTCCCAGTCGAACACGAACTGCTGACACCCGGTGGCCTCAGCAATTGACTTATAGATGTTCAGGCCGGCTTTCGACTTGGCGTTGTCGAGTTGGTAGGCGCTGGGCGCGTCGAGCACGGTGTAGCGCTCCTTGCCTTTACGCACCTTTTTGGCCATCTCAAACGGTACCCCGCCGATGATGAAGCAGGTGGCCCGCAAATCGGCCGGAACCTGGGTGGCTTTCTGCTTTACTTCGGCCGCTACGGCAGCATCAGCGGTTCCTTTTTCGAAGTATTTGGCCCCGTAAGTTTCCACCGAGCGGGGCTGGTTGCCGTCAAGCCACGAAATCTTGGTGTTGCCCGAGCCGATGTCGGCCACGAAGGCGCGGTCGGAAAAAGAAGCCGGCAGCACCGAGCGCAGGCCCAGCACGCCTTCCTTCTCCGGCGTCACGGTGTTCACCACGTAGCCCAGGCCCTTCAGTACCTTCACGATTTTGCCCGTGCCTTCGGCCTTTAGCGCGCCCGAGCTCACCACGAAATGAATGTCGCGTCCGCCCACGCCGAAGTCCAGCATCTGGGCAATGTAGGCCTTAAGCCCCCGGCGAATGTCATCGTCGGTGGCCATGTTTTCCATTACCAGGCTGTTGCCAAAATCGGCTTTCTCCAGCTTCCAGGTGCGGTTCTGGTCGATGCGGACGATGAAGGAGTTGAAGCCGCTGGCCCCCAGTTCCACCACGCCCTTCAGTTTGCCATCAACGGGCGCGGGGGCTTCGTAAGCAAAGGCCGGGCGAGTGCCGGTGCCCGTAGCAGACGTTTCGGAAGAGCCCGCAGGGGCATTCGAGCGGCTGGTGGTATCGGCAACGGGGTCGATGGCCGAGCGGCCCGATTGGGCCAGCTCCGGATTGGTGGCCGTGAAGCGGCGAATGCCGAAGTACAGGCCGATGAGGATGATGGCCGCGATAATGGCCTTGCTGGCGAAGGTGAGCCGCATGGTGAGGGCAGTTAAGGTGATGAAAAGGGGGAGAGTCTGGGGTGGTTTTATCGAGGCAATGTTACGCGGCGGGAATTTGGAAGCAGCGCAAAGCAGGGTTGTCATTCCGCCGCAGGAGGAATCTGATATTATTCGTCCAATGGGTGTACTCAGATTCCTCCTGCGGCGGAATGACAACCGCTAATCCAGCAGCTTGCCATAAGCGTCATCAGTGGCCTGTCGGGTGGTGGCGGCGCTCATGGGTACGGGCGGCTCATTGTTCATAATGGCGCTGAACTCGCCCTTCTGGTACTGGTCGAGCAGGTGCTGGCCCTTCTCGCTCATCACCCCGTTTTGGATGTCCATCTCCTTCACGAACTCCTGCGAGTAGCGCATGGCCTGCTTAATCTGACCCAGCTGCTGGGCCATGTCCTCGGCCACGCGGTCGGTGGCCAGGTCGAAGAAGTACTTCTTGTCGGGGTCGCCGCGCAGGATGTTCATGGCGGCGCGCATGCCCGAGCTGGTGCGTTTCACCAGGGCGTACTCATCCTTCAAGAGGTTGACTTTGAATTTGGAGTTGTCAATCTGGCGCAGGGCAGCTTTCAGAATCTGGCGCATTACCAGGCTCACGTTGGCCGTGGTGGTGGCCATGGGCTGCAGGCGGCGGTTGTAGTCCTCCAACTGGGCGGCACGACTGGCGTAGGAATCGGCCGAGTCTTTTTCGCCCTGGCGCTGGGCCGAGGCGGCCAGAGCCAGGTACTCTTTCATCTGAACGGTATTGGTCATTATCTTGCGCTTCACCAGCTCGTTGGCCCCTTCAATGTGGCCCACTTCGGCGTCCATGTTGCGGGCTTCCTTCTCGGTGTTCGAGATGTAGTCCTCCATGATGCCGATGGGGTTGGTGTTGACGAAAATGCTGGCTGCCGTCCGGAAAATACGCTGCCCCATGTACCATAGCCCGGTCTGAATCCGCTTGTTCGTCGCCAGCAGAAACAGCACGAACAGCACGCCCAGCCCAACCCCCAGCTTCACGGTATCAAAAACGATGTCAATCAGAAAAGGCAGGATTTTGCCCCAGTAATAAATGCCGGCCCCCACCAGCGCGGCCATGAAGACCCAAGCGGCAGCTTTCTCAGGTTTTTGCCAGGAGGGCAGGCCATCGGCCGGCGAGGGCGGGCCCAGTAACGGAGTGTTCATCAGCAGAAAAAAGAAAGAGATGGAAATTTTCGCCTAAGCTTTCGCTTGTCCATACATACGCATCGTTGGTAAGTATAAGCGGAAGCTTGTGCAACGAGACTACTTTGCGCCGTTCAGAAACGTTTCAGCAGCCTTGTGGTGGGTCTGCAATTCTGCCATCGCGGCCGCATTGGCCAGCTCGTAGGAGGCCAGCGCGCTCTGGGTTTTCTGGCGCTCCTCGCCCAGCTGCTGCTGCGTTTGCAGCAGCTGTTGCTGCTTGGCCTGCAGCTGGCGGGTGAGCTCGGCCAGGTCTTCGGCCAGCTTTTTTTCCTGCACCATGAGCAGCGCCACCGGGCCCGGTGCGGCCCCCGGGGCTGCGCCTTCTCCCATCTTTTCGCGGTGGCGGGCCAGCACTTTTGCGCGGTCATCAGCCAGGGTTTGCTCAAACTGGGTGGCCGAGGCCAGCAGCGCCGGCACGGTGCCGCCATTCACGGCCGAGAAGGCGTTGAAGGCCGTTTGGTAGAGCATGGGGCCATTCAGGCCGGCGGCGGCCATACTCTTTACCATTTTCATGTAGGCGGCGAAGTCCTTGCCATCGCCGGATAGCAGGCCGGTGATGTGGTCGAGGTGGCGCTGCTCAGCCTGGCCGGGAGCCGGGGCGGCAGGGGGCGTTGTATTGGACGTAGCGGGAGCAGCTGCCGGCGGGGCAGCGGCCCCGTACTGCGGGGTGGGCGGAGTCGGTGCGCCTGCCTCGGGCTCAATAAAAAAGTCCTTGGCAGCGTGGGCGAGCTTATCGAAAATTGCCATGACGAAACGGAAAAGGGAATGATGGAAAGGGCCGGGCTGATGCGCTGGTACCGCCGGAACGGCATAAAAACGGCCACCAACCGTCCAAAGGTAAAGATATTAGCCAATCAGCCGCCCGTGACCACCGCGCAGCAAAAAGCCCCGGCGACCCGGGCCGCGCTACGCGACTCCGGCCCGCCGGGGCTTTTTCCTTATTGGTTGGGCTTAGTTGGAGGCCTGGCTGGCCAGCCACGCTTCGCGGAGGACTTTTTGTGCAGGCAAATACACCATTTTGTCCACCGATTCTGCGGGTTTCACCTGCACGTTGGGGTCTTCAGACAGGATGAGCTGGGTGGTGCGCTCCACGCCGCCCCGGGTTTTCACCTTCACAAATACCACGTCGCTGGGCGAGTGCTTGTGCAGCACGCCGTCGAGGTCGCTGGAACTCTTAATGGTCTGGCCATCAAGCACCATTAGCTGGTCGCCCCGGTCAATGCCGGCCTTGTACAGGCCCGAGCCAATCTGGGTATTGTAGGCCACCAGGCAGCGGCCTTCTTCGTCAAACTCTACCTGGCTGGGCAGGGCCGCGCCCAGGGCGCGGGTCGGAATCACGGCTAGGCCAGCCACCAGCAGGTTCTCGCTGAAGCGTGGCTGCTCGCGGCCGTACACGTACTGCCGGAAGAAGCGGTCGGCAAACACGGTGTCCTTGCTCACCTCGCCCAGCACGCGCTGCAGGTCGCGGGTCGTGTAGGGGTTGGTGGGGGCGTAGCCCGCCTGCTTTTTACCGTACTGCTGCCACATGGCCTGCATAAACTTGTCGAGCGAGGAGCGGTGGTGCTGGCGCAGCTGCAAATCGAGCACCAGCGCAATGCCCGCGCCCTGGTCGTAATACGACAAGTTGGTGTTTACCAGGTTCATCGGGGCGCCGGTGCCGGCCCCATCGGTGTAGGCGGCTTGGCGGCTCATGTCGATGGCCGAGGCGTAGCGGGCACCGGGGCTGTTCTGGCGCAGGTTCACCCAGCGGCTGATGTCGTCGTAAAACTCCTCGTCCTCAATCAGCTTGGCGCGGCGCAGGGCCAGGCGGCCGTAGTACTGCGTGAAGCCTTCGGCAAACCAGAGGTTGTCACTCATGTTTACACGCTGGAAATCAAAGGGCTCCAGGTCTTTTGGGCGTAGGCGCTCCACGTTCCAGGCGTGGAAGAACTCGTGGGCCACGGTACCCAGGTTTTTGGTCGCGTCCTCGTCCTTCAGCGTGCGGGGGCTGGTTACGGAAGTGGAGTTGCGGTGTTCCATGCCGTCGCCGGAAGCCTGGCTCAGGTAGTCGGCCACGAAGGTGTAGCGGGCAAAGTCAAACGTGGGCAGCTCGCCAAAAATGGCCTTCTCCTCCTTCACCACCTTCTGGATTTTCTTGGCATAGGCATCAATTTCCGATACCGGACCCATATACAGCGTCGCCAGCTCAATGGTCTGGTCGCCCTCCTGCCACGACAGCACCTGCTGGGCACCCAACGACACCGGGCTATCCATCATGTACTGCATGTTGGGGGCGGTGTACACGGCCTTATCACTGCCCTGGCGCAGCTGCGAGGCCACTTTCCAGGTAGCGGGCAGGTCAAACTTGATTTCGGTGGCGCGGCCTTCCAGGCCGGTGGCGTAACATAGGGCCGCCGGTAGGTTGAGGTGGGCGTGCTGCTGGTCGATGCCCACGTTGGTACCATCCGTCTGGTCGCCGTACAGCGTGTAGCTGAAAATCACGGTGCCGTCGGCGGCGGGCATCACGTCCCAGCCGTAGGGGTCGGGGCGATTCAGCGGCAGGGGATGGTTGCTGCCATCGGTAGCCACCACGTAATACACGTTTTTGGCAAAATCATGAATCGAATAGCGGCCGGGCGAGCTGCGGGCCATGCGTACGTGCAGCGGTCCGCCGCCGGGCAGCCCCGAAAACGTCGCCGTCACCTTCGCCTCGTGGTGCACCGCGTTGGGAAACGCCATGGTGTAGCGCACGGCCGGGCCCGTATCGGCCTTGGCCTGAACCGGGGCGGGGGGCGCCGCCACGATGGGGGCCGCCGCCGGGGCCACTGGCGCAGCACTTACCGGGGCGGGCTTGGGGGCCGCAGGTTTGGCAGGTACTGGTTTGGCGGGTGCTGGTTTAAGAAGAACAGCTTTGGCTGGCGCGGGCTTGGCTAAGGCGGGCTTAGCTACGGCCGGAGCGGCCTTGGCCGGCACAGGTTTTACCTGCGCCAGCACCGGAAAAGCGCCCAGCCCTAAAGAAAATAAAATAGCGGTTGTGGCGGTGTGTTTCATGGGCAGAAATAATAAGGAAACAAGTAATGCAATAGAAAGTCGCGAACGATGTGGAATACAAAGTTGCAGAAAATTTACAATAAAATAAGGGTATTCATTGCAAAAAACGGTCTCGGTAATGATAAAGTCATGTTTCAACTATGTGAAACAGTGTTAGTAAATATCAAGGTTGGGCCGTAGCCGGGTTTTCCCTAAAAACCAGGGCTTCTATCGCTCCGCCAAAAAAAAGCTGCGGGTGTCCGGCCACTAGCCCCAACCGGCCTAGGGCCGTGCGCAGGTCGGGCATCTCCTGAGCGCGCAGCCCGGTCGTGAGCCAGAAAAACGTGTACATCGATTGGAGCAGCCAGTGCCGCCAGCCGCGCCGCGCCGGCCGGAAGTCTGCCACCAGCCACGGGGCTCCGGGGCCTTGGGCAGCGCGCAGTTGCGCCACGGCCGCCTCAAGGTCGGCCAGGGGCACGCAGTCCAGCACGAAAAAGGTGATGATGGCCCCAAACCGCTCGGCCGGTTGCAGGGCCGCCTGGGTGCCGTGCCGGAACTCAACCCGGCCCACCGCCTGCGGATGCTCGCGCACCAGCCGGGCGCGGGCGCGGGCCAGCATCCGGGGCGATGCTTCCAGGTACAGCACCGTGGCCGCCGGTGCCCGCCGCAGTACTTCGCCCAGTACCCAGCCCGTGCCCCCGCCCAATATGAGAACGTGCGGAGCCCCACCCGGCAGGCCGCGCAGGGCCGCCCGCTGGGCCGCCTGCTGCGAAGTCCCGAACACCAGAGCGGCCAGCGCATCATAAAACCAGGCGGCCCGGTCGAAGCCAACCAACTTTTCGGGGGCAATGAGGGCTGAAAAAGGGGCTGTGGGGGGTGAAGCCATCCGAAAATAACAGGTGCAGGAAAATAAATTAGGCCGGCAAGTAACTGAAAAACAATTGCCGGTGCTGTTTAGCACTCCTGCCAAAAGGAAAAAAACGGCCTATATGTTGCGTGGCGGCAAATCGGCACTGTATCTTTGCAGCATCAAAAGGCCACCATCCTTCTAGGATGAGCGGTTTTTTAGCCCAGCTTGCGCTTGTGGCGAAATTGGTAGACGCGCTGTCTTCAGGCGGCAGTTCCGCAAGGTGTGGGAGTTCGAGTCTCCCCGAGCGCACGTGTTAAAAAGCCAGCCCCACCGGGCTGGCTTTTTTATTTCCCGTATCTGGAAGCAGCTGCCGGCTTTTCTGTTATCAGCCTTTTTGCCCGCTATGAATCGGTTGACCTCCCGCTTGCTGGCCCTGGTTGGCTTGCTCACCGTCGAAGTGCTGTTTGGCCTAGTGCTGTTCATCGTGGCATTCGCGGTGTTCTTTTACCTGGCGCGGGTGGTGTTCGTGCATCATTCGGTGGCGCTCGACAACTGGGCTTCGGGCATCGTGGATGGCTGGCGGCTAGCCCACCCGGGCCTGACCGGGCCGGTGCGGATGGTCACGTTTTTCGCGGCGCTGCCGTTTCTGCTGCCGGCCAGCATTATCGCGCCGCTGCTCATCCGCCGGGCCGGCCACCCGCGCGGGGCCTTGGAAATGCTGCTGGCCATGGCCGGCAGCGTGCTGCTCAACCAGCTGCTTAAGCTATACTTCAACCGCCCCCGCCCTTCCAATGCCCTGCTGCACACATTCGGTCTGAGCTTCCCCAGCGGCCACGCCATGCTGGGCTTCACGTTCTACGGGTGCCTGGCGTGGCTGCTGGCACGGCATTTCAAGCGGCCGGGGTGGGTGGTCCCGCTGCTGCTGTGGGCGGGGCTCATTGGTCTCACGCGGGTGTATCTGCACGCGCACTACGCCACCGATGTGCTGGCGGGCTTCGCGGGCGGCGTGGCGTGGCTGGTGGCTTTCCGGGTCGGCCTAAAGCTGTTCTGGCGCGAGGAAGCGGCGGTGATGCAGCAGGAAAGAGCATCGTCCTGATGCACTTTTGCTTAGCCCGATGGCGTTGGACGCCGTGTTATTCTACCAGCCGCACCCGCACCCGCAGGGCCAGCAGGCCTTTCACGCCCTGCAGTTCTTCCAGCTCCAGCTCCTCCACCTCGGGCTCCAGCATGCCCCGGTCCTGGAGGTAGTCGATGTACTCGTAGTATTCCATGGCCTCCCGGGTCTGGGCGTACACCAGGGCCAGGGTGCCGGGCTGGGTCAGGCGCTCGCCGGTGCCCATCACGGTGGCTTTGTCAATTCGCTTTTTGATGATTTCGTAGCGAATGTTGTAGGCTCCGTCCACGTCGAACTGCCGCTCATCCTGCCGGAACCGGATGCTCAGCGACTGCCCGTGAATGAGGATAAGCTGCGTCGTTTCCAGCGGTACGGGCAGGGTTGCTTTCAGCACATGGGTGCGGCGCGTGATTTCTACCATCGTCAGCAGCTGCCACAGGCGCAGGTTTTTCAGGAATACCAGGTCGAACGGCTTGTCCTGCACCAGCGTGCTGCCCACGTAAATGTTGAACTCCACGCCATCGGTCTTGTTGCGCTGGAAGTAGTGCGGGAACATCAGCTGCGCCTTATCTTCCTCTTCATCAAGGTAGTCGCTCACGGCATCGTTGAGCGTCGTCACACTGATTTCGAAGTCCTGGCGGCGCTTGTAAAGAATGCCCAGCTTGGGGTCGATGTTGTTCCAGTAGCTGGTGATGATGGGACGCAGCTCGGGCGTGTGCGTGGCCAGGTACTCGAACAGCGGCTCCACTTCGCGCTTCAGCGAATCGTAAATGTTGGCCTCGTCGCCGGTGAGCATGCCCTCGCGCAGGCGCTTCAGGTTTTTGGTGACGTAAAATTTCAGCTCGTCCAGAATGGGCAGCTGCTGGCATTCAGAGGCCTTATTCAACACCTTGTTGGCCAGGGTAAGGTGCTCGATGAGGTCGCCCTGAATGGCCTCGTTGCGCACCGTGCTGCTGCCCCGAATGTCGCAGGAGCCGTGCAGCGGGTACACGTCCTCAAACACGATGGCTTCCATCTCGGCCGTGCGGTTGCCGGCATCCAGCTGGGTGAGCAGGTTGCGGGCCGCATCGGCAAAGCGCCACTCCATGGTGGGGTGAATGGCCGTGAATTTCTGCTGAATCACGGCTTGAATGCGGGATTGCAGGTCCTCGGCGTTGCGCTTCACGGCCACTGCAAACAGCGGCACAAACTGCGCCACCTTGTCCATATCAAACTCATCGAGGCCGTTCACATCGGGCGTGCCCAGCTCCAGCAGGCCCACCGTGTCGGTGCCATAAGGCAGCAGGGCCAGAATGGCCGACTTAATGCCCAGGGTGATGATTTGCTGGCGCAGGTCCTTCGGAATGTCCGAATTGGCTACGTCTTTGAGCACCAGCGGCTCGCGCTCGCGCAGCAGGCGCTCATAAATCTGGCGGAAGCTGCTGTTGGCCGACTGATTCTGCACCTGTTTGGCGAGAAAGCTGTGGTTGATTTTGCGTCCAAAATCCACAAAAGCCCGCTTCTTCTCATCGTAAGCCGCAATGCCCAGCTGCAGAGCCGGCATCGCAAACAGCACCCGCAGCTTCTCCTGAATCTGCTCGAAGCGGGCCGGGTTTTGCAGCACGTCGCGCTCCAGCAGGTCATACTTCAGCTCCGACAGAATTTCCTGGTCGGTCACATCCACCAGCTGCAACAGGTTGAATCCTTCCAGCTCGAAGTTCTCGGCCGGCAGCAGCTCGTGCCAAACCTCCGGCCGTTGGCGGTTATGCACCAGGAATTCAATTTGCTCGGGCGTGAGCGCGGGCAGCTCGCCTACCACCCGCACCGTCACAAAATCGGAGTTGAAATCGACCCCGTAGTGCCGGTACAGTCCAACTTTGTAATCGGGCACGGTGAACACAATGGTACCCAGCGCCGGCATTTCGGCTCCATACAGGCGGTGCAGTATCAGGTGGTAGGCCATCAGGCCCATCTGCCGCTCCATGGTTGGCATGTCGATGTTGAGCGGCTGCTTCACGGTGCGGTCCTTGTTTAGCAGCACCTCCTCAAACAGGGGCGTAGAGTAGAAGCTGTGCCGTTGGAAGGGGGCCACCACCCCGCTGATGTCGGTAGCGAACGAGGCCGGTGGAAAAATGGCCAGCATCAGCGTTTCCACCAGGTCGCAGTTGCACTCCAGCACCGAATAATCGGTGAGCAGTCCTCGGCACCACGCGGCCTGGGCCACCTGTTCGCCAATGGTGCGGGCCAGCAGCGCCACGCCGGCATTGCTGGCGCTTTCGCGCGCATGCCAGTAGGCAATCAGTGGCTCGAGGCTGAGCGTAGACCGAAACGGGAAAGCAGAAGAAGCAGGGGCGGCCGGCTGGGGTGCAACGGGCACCGCCGGAGCCACCGTGAGAGTAGGTTCAACAGCCATAGAAACGAAAACAGGAATGCCCGGCCAAACGTTGCAGCCCGACAATAGCTATACGCAAGCCAGTGCCAGGCGGGCTACTTGGTGATGATAAAGACGGGTTTGTCTTTGAGATTGGTTGTCTCGGCTGTAGCGATGCCGGCCGTGCTGTCCTTGCGCGTGGTGATGACCTTCTGCGTATTGGTGTAGCAGGTGCAGCAGCCGTTGCCATCCAGGTTTCCCTTCAGCGACACCTTATCGATAACTACCGCGAAGACCGGGCGTTTCTTGCGCGGGACCGGCAGCGCCGGGTAGTAGCGCACGTAATACTGGTACTGGTCGAGCTTGGCGGTGCTGACCTGGGAAAACGGTGTAGTATTGTTGATAACAATCGTGTCGTAAGCCTGGGCTGCGGAGCGAATCAGGGTCGCGGTTTCGGGCTTGGTGCCCGGGTTGGTGCCGCTGGCCGGAATGATTACCAACGGATAGCGCTGAATCACAATGCTATCCAGGTCGGTATTCGTGGGGAAGTCTTTGCTTGAAAAAACCAGCTTGATGGCATCGGCCTGGGATTCGCCCGGGCAGTCGCACACATTATTGGCGCAGCAGCCGGGCAGCAGCAGCCCAAGGCCCAACAACAGAATGGCAGAAAACCGGAAAGACAGGAGGTGGGTCATGGCAAGCCCAAAGATAAGGCCCGTAGCGCCCATCTGCCCGGAACCGGGAAGGAGGGGCACTACGGGCCTTTTATAGTAGTCAGAATGGGGGGGAGCTTGCGGTAGTCCGTGGTTAGCGGCTGCCCGTTACCACCGACGAGGCCGGTAGGGTGGGGTTTTCTACGGTGCCGCCGGCCATCAGCAGGGGGCGCAGGCGGGTGGTGGCGGTGTCGAGCTGGGGCCGAATCTTGGCCATGGCACCGCGCAGGGCGATAACATCGGCCAGGCGGGGCGCGGCCGTCTGCGAATAACCGTGGTACATGGCCACTTTCACCTCCGAAGTGCCCGTGCCGAGGTACGAGCCCAGCAGGTTGCCGGCTGCGTCGCTTACCTGCACTTCGGCTTGCAGCGTGGTCTTATACCATTCCAGGGGCACGCCCACTATGGCGGGAATCATAAATGTGAGCACCTGCAGGCCCTGCACGGCACGGCCGGTGCGCAGGGTGCGTACCTTCTTCACGATGAGCTTGGCGTAGCCGTACGTGGCCGAGTCGGTGGGCTCGGTCAGGTTTATGCGGCACTCCTGCTGAAATAATTTCAGTGGGTCCTCCGGCAGCGCGCCGTCGTTCATGGCCAACGGGCCCTGGTCGGCCAGGATTTCCAGCGGGGGCAGGCGCTTGGAAATGGCGGCCGACGGCGTGCCTTTCATCATGCTCTTGACCGATACACAAGCCGGAGCGAGCAGTAGCATCGGCGAAAGTGCCAGCAATGCGAGGGGACTAGCAATTTTCATAGGAGTAAGGTAGAAATTTGTATAGTAAAAACCAAATATTAAAACCAAAAAATGCCTTTTTAAAATCGGTAGCACTAACCTGCAGAGGATAGGTGTAAAATTAGATGATTTACATCAACCTGTTGGCATGTACTCGGTAAAAAGCCTGAAAAAGCCCCTAAATAGTAGAGGATTAACCGGCCAAGCTAACTATTGAGCTTGGCCGTTATTGAAAAAGTTCTATTGTGTGATAGCCGTAGGGTCGGGGCCCTGGTAGTCGTCCACAAACTCGCCTTCCCAACGGGCCACGACGGCTGATGCCAAACAGTTGCCGAGCACGTTGACGGCCGTGCGGGCCATATCCATCAGGGCATCAATGCCCAGGATGATGAACACCGGCCAGGCCGGCAGGTTGAACGACGCCACCGTGGCCAGCAAAATTACCAGCGAGGCGCGGGGCACGCCTGCCACGCCCTTGCTGGTGAGCATCAGCGTGAACACCATGAGCAATTGCTGGCCAAAGGTGAGGGGGATGCCTGCCGCCTGCGCCACAAATACGGCGGCCAATGAAAGGTACAGCGTGGTGCCGTCGAGGTTAAAAGAATAGCCGGTGGGCATCACGAAGGCGACGATGCGCCGCGGCACCCCGATGCTTTCCATGGCTTCCATGGCGCGCGGCAGCGCCGCTTCCGACGAGGTGGTGGCGAAGGCAATGCTAACCGGCTCGGCCACGGCCGCAATGAAGCGACGCAGCGGCAGGCGCGCCAGCAGCGCCACCGGCAGCAGCACCAGCAGCACGAAGGCAATGAGCGCCCCATAAAGAGTGAGCAGTAGCTGCAAGGCATTGAGCAGCGGGGCAAAGCCCATTTTGCCCACCGTGTAGGCCAGGGCTCCGCCCACGCCCAGCGGCGCGAAATACATCACCACATTGGTGAATTTGAACATGACTTCCGACAGGCTTTCGCAGACTTCCAGCATCACGCGGCGCGGGCGCTCCGGCGTCATGGCCAGCCCGATGGCGAATAGAATAGCGAAAATAACGACCTGCAGGACCTGGCCCTCGGCTACCGATTTGGCAATGTTTTCGGGGAAGATGTGCAGGATGATGTCGGCGGCGGTTTGGGGGCCGGCCACGGCCAGGGTTTTGGCTTCATCGGAGGTGTTGGCGGCGCGGGCAGCGGCCAGCACATTGGCATCCAGCCGGCCGGCGTGGGTGAAGTTGATGGCCGCCAGGCCGATGAACAGCGCAAACGTGGTCACAACTTCAAAGTAAACCAGCGCTTTGAGGCCCATGCGGCCCACCTGCTTGAGGTCGGCGTGGCCGGCGATGCCTACGACCAGCGTAGCAAATACCAGCGGCGCGATGATGGTTTTCACCAGGCGCAGGAAGGCGTCGCTCAGTACTTTAAGGCTGATGGCTACGGCGGGTGCATCGTGGCCCAGCTCAATGCCGACCAGCATGCTCACCACAATCCAAAGGGTGAGGGAGCGGCGGGGGGCCACCGCGGCGGCAATGGTCAGCAGGGCCAGCCAGCGGGCGGCCACGGGCACAGCGGGCGGCAGGACCAGCATTTGGTTGGCGACGAGCACGGTGAGCACACCAGCCAGCAGCACCATAATAGCAACGAGGAGTAAACGGGATTTTGCCATGCAACTAAAAAAGGCCGTGAATACGGAATGAGGCATCAAAGAACGGCATTATCCCGCCAGCAAGCCCGGTGCTCCGGAAAACGCGTTCGGGGCCGGCCATAAAAAAACGCCCCGTACCAATGGGCACGAGGCGGTAGAGGCAGGTAGCCGCCGATGGACTAGGGCAGCGAAAGCAGGTAGCCGATAGTGAAATTGGCATCGTAGCCGAATACGAACTGCTGGCAGCCAGTAGCCGCCGCCACGGCCTGGTAGATGTTGAGGCCGGACTTGATTTTGGCCCCCGAAAGCTGCGGATAAGCATCAGCAGCTTTCAGTACGGTGTAGGGCTCCTGGCCCTGGCGTACGGCTTTAGCCAACTCGTAGGGTATGCCGCCGATAACGAAGCAGGTGCTGCGCAACTTGCCCGGCACCTTTGCCGCTTTGGCCTTCACATCGGCGATTACGGTGGCATCGGGCACGTCTTTTTCGTAGTATTTTGAGCCGTAAGTGTCTTCTACGTGGGGCTGGCCGTCCGCCAGCCACGCAATTTTGCTGTTGGCCGAGCCCATGTCGAGCATAAAGGCCTTATCGGCAAAAGGCATCGGGAGGGCTGCTTTGAGGCCCAGGGTGCCTTCGCGCTCTGGCGTCACGGTGTTCACCACGTACTTGAGCGACTCCAGCGACTTCACAATGCGGCGCGTCACGTCCGACATAGCTGCGCCGGAGCTCACCATGAAGTGAATATCGCGCCCGGCTACTCCAAAATCGAGCATTTTGCCGATGTAGCTTTTCAGGCCGTTGCGCACATCTTCCTCCGTGGCCATGTTTTCCATCACCAGGCTGTTGCCGAACTCTGATTTTTCGAGTTTCCAGTTGTGCTGGTTATCGGCCCGAACAATAAACAGGTTGAAGCCACTGGCTCCGAGCTCTACCACGCCTTTCAGCTTGCCATCAACGGGCGCAGTGGGGCGGTAGGTGAAAGTCGGCGTAGCTGCCGGGGCCACGGTGGGCACCGGGGCCGAAACCGGGGCTGGCGCGGCGGCTGCCGGTGCGGCCGAGGCCGAAAGGGTAGCAGGTGCCGGAACTGCGGCAACTTCTGGTTGCGGAGCCGCGTTTTTCCGAATAAACTCGCCGTTCAGGCTTAGCATATCGCCTTCCTTGAGCTTCACGCGGTTGCCGTTGGTAAGCACGATGGAGCGCGAGAGATGTTCGATCCGAATTCCGTTCGGCAGCGTTACATCTTTATCCAGTGTCTTTGCTTTGTCGCCGGTTTGCACCACTATGGTGCTGTTCTTTACCGCAAACCACGGAATGACACTGACGGCTTTGGTTGTTTGGGCTTGTACCGGGGCGTGCTGAAATGGCGAAGTAACCAGCAGGGCACCAAGGAAAAGGGAGGTGATTAACGTTTTTTGCATGAAAAAGATGATGAGTAGAGGTAGAACATAATTGCGAAGAATTATGACGTGACAAAGCTCGGCTTATTTCCCATTTATCCCACTGTTTTTAGCCCAATGGCCTTAGAATCACGTTGAATTGTCATAATTATTCAGTCGGTCCTTATATGCTCGAATCATTCTGCCTGCTTTTATAGCCGGCTTATCCGGGCATTCCGTTATTTTATTCATGCCAAACTGGACTCTCACCCCGTACCTGCTTCCGCTTCGCTACGTGTGGAAAATATCCCGCAACGCCTCGGCCACTAAAACCAATCTGGTGTTGCGCGTAGCCGGGCACGGCCAGCACGGAACCGGCGAGGCCGCGCCCAATGTGCGCTACGGCGAGTCGCCCGAACTGCTTCGGCAGCAGTTTAATGAGCTGTTGGGCAATGGATTATCCGAAACAAATACGCTGCCGGAGCTGGATGCGCTACTGGCCACGCATCCCGTGGCCCATGCCCTGAGCTTTGCCCTTGAAGCCGCCCTCGTGCGGTGGCTGGCCGCCTGCGCCGGGCAGCCGGTGTGGCAATGGCTGGGCGTGCTGCCCCCTGCCGCCGCTGTGCCCACGGCTTTTTCCCTGCCCATTATGGCGCCGGGCGCGGTGGCGGACTTTCTGCGCGAGCAGGATGCTGCCCGCTTTCAGCTCTTGAAAATCAAGGTAAACCAAGCCGAAGGACTCGACCTATTGCGCGAAGTATCGCGCGCCCTGCCCGGCCACGCCCTGCTGGTGGATGGCAACGAAGCCTGGCCCGATGCCGACAGCGTGCTACGGTTTCTGGAAGAAACGGCCGCAGTGCCCGGCCTGCACCTGAAGCTGCTGGAGCAGCCCCTGCCCGCCGCCCTGGCCGATGACTACCGCTACCTGCGCCCCCGCAGCAGCGTGCCGCTCATCGCCGATGAATCGGTGACCGACGCGGCCGATTTTGCCGAAATCACCCAGCAGTTCCACGGCGTGAATGTGAAGCTGATGAAAGCCGGCGGCTTCCGGCGGGGCATCGACCTGCTGCACCGTACCCGCGCCCACGGCTTGCTGCCCATGCTGGGCTGCATGGTCGAAACCAGCGTGGGCATCGCGGCCGCCCTCGAAATCAGCGCCCTGGCCGATGTGCTGGACCTCGATGGCTTTCTCATTATCAAGGACGAGCCGTTTGGCCTGGTGCAGGAACAGGCGGGGCTGTTGCGGCGAGTGTAGCTGGCACTGCTCATGAACCCAAAAGCCCCAGCAAGGCGGCACTCATCAACCGAGTGCCGCCTTGCTGGGGCTATTCCGCCGCTTGGGGCTATTTCGGAGCGTTTAGCTGCGCGTCGAGCTGCGTGAGCTGGTCGTCGATGGCCTTGGTGTTGGGCAGCGTGGTTTGGCCCTGGCTGAGCGCCCGTATTTTCTGGTTGAGCAGCTCAACCTTTTTAGTGAGCAGCGATACCTGCATGGCGGGGTCGGAGAAGCCGGGGTCGTGCTGCACGTAGGTATCGTACTTGGTGCCGGGGGGCGTGGTGGGGGGCGTACCTTCGCCCCGGGCGGCGGCGGCGCTGGCCGGCGTGGCGAATACTACGCCCCCGTCGGGCCTCACGTAGTCGCCTTCCTGCAGGGTGATTTTTTTGCCCTTGGGGCTTATTTTGTCAGCGGGCATCTCTACGATGCCGTTTTTGTAGTTGATTTTCACACCGCCGAGCAGCTTCACGTTTTGGGTGAGGGGCATGGTTTGAGTGCCCTCGCGGCGCACTACTTCGCCGTTGGTCATCACAAACTGGGTGCGGCTGGTGGTTTGCACCGGAAAGCCACCGGCCTGGGCTGCGGCCAGGCGTGGAGCGCTGGTCAGGCAGCCGGCGGCGAATACGAGCAGGAAGAAACGAGTCATGGTAATAAAGAAAATGGTGAATGTGCGGGGATACGGATTTTAAGCCCCGGCGGTAGGGCGGAAGGGGAGGAGCACAGCTTTTTTCTAAAATACCGAGGAACAATGTTGTGACATTAAATGTATGTACATATATTTGTATCCGATTCCACTACCTGCCATCTATGCCTGCTATGCGCATCGAAGACGAAATCAAACAGCCCATTTTCCGCAACGAGTACCAGAAAGCCCATATCAACCTGATATACACGGCTGGCTGGTTGCAGTTGCGCCAGGCAGCAGCCTTCAAACCGTTCGGCCTCACCTCGCCGCAGTTCAATATTCTGCGCATTTTGCGCGGGCAGCACCCGCTGCCGGCCACCGTGGCCCTGCTCATCGACCGAATGCTGGACAAAACCAGCAACGCCTCGCGCATCGTGGACCGTCTCGAAGAGAAAAAGCTGGTGACCCGCACCGTGTGCCCGGCCAATCGCCGGGCCGTTGATATCCGGATTACCAAGGCTGGCCTGGAATTACTCGATAGCATTGAGGAAACCGGCATTCTGGACTCTAACGAAAACGCCCCGCTGAACGAGGACGAGATGCGCCAGCTGAACGACCTGCTCGATAAAATGCGAACGGTGGAATAAGCCATTTTCAATCTCTGCTGTTGCCCAGGTTCCGGCACGCTTTTTCGTTGCAGCCGGGCCATACCGCTTGTTTCAAATTATACTTCTTACCTTTTTTCCAATACTTGCTTAAGATGAAAAAAATCCTCTTGCCCGCCCTGTTTGCCATTGCCACCATTGGTGCAACTTTCGCTGCTTCGGCTCCTAAAGTGGCTACCGTGGCAGCTCCTGCCCCCGCCTACAAGCTGCAGCCGCAGCTGAGCACTCTGGGCTGGGAAGGCAAAGCCGTAACCCACGGCCACAATGGCACTATGCAATTTTCCGACGGCGAATTGCTCGTGAAGGGCAACTCCATCGTGGGCGGTACCGTGACCGTGAACATGAAAACCATGGTGGCCACCGACATCAAAGATGCCGAAAGCCAGGGCAAATTTGTGGGCCACATGAGCAGCGACGATTTCTTCGGCGTGGAGAAATTCCCCACCTCGACCTTCAAAATCGTCAGCGTAACGCCCATCAAAGGTGCCGCCGCCAATGCCGATAACGCGACCATCGCCGGCGACCTGACCATTAAGGGCGTGACGCAGCGCATCAGCTTCCCGGCTAAAGCCGGCGTGAAAGACGGTGTGGCCGCCGCTACCGGCAAAGTAACCATCGACCGTACCAAGTTTGGCCTGAAATACGGCTCGAAGTCGTTCTTCGACAGCATTGGCGACAAAGCCATCTACGACACGTTCGACTTGACTTTCAACGTCATCGCCAAGAAAGCCTAACTGCGGTTTTCAACCCGAATAAATAAAAAAGCCCGCCGATTCGGCGGGCTTTTTTATTTATTCGGGGATTTCAAATTTTCGGGGCAGGTTGAATTTTAGGTTGTGGCTCTTTTTGCGGCGGTGTAGCTCGCTCAGCACATCGTCTAATTCTGATTGGTATTCGACCCACAGGTCCTCGTGCAAGCTTTTGAGGACGAGGGCGGGCAGGCGGGCAGCCAGGCGCGCGGTGGCGTTGTAAAAGCCGTCCCACACGCTGTCGAACTGGCCCGAGTAATTATCGATGCACTGCCGCAGAATGTAGAGCAGCAGGTCGATTTCGAGCTGCTTATTTTTGGTGATGCGGCGGGCGCGGGCGGCTTCCTGCACGCCGGCGCGCACGGCCTTCACGAGGCTGCGGTTGAGTAGGCGGCCGGTCACAGCCACGGTAAACAGCTCGTGGATGCGGTCGGCGGTTTCTTCCTGAATCTGGTCCAGGGTTATATCGGCCAGCAGCTCGAAGCGGAAGGTTTCGTAGAGCTCGGCGTCGCGGCGCACGGCGCGGAGCAGGAGGGCTTCCTTTTCGGGTTCGGAGAGGCGTTTGAGGGCTTTTTTGAAATCGGCGGAGGGAACGGGCATGAGGGGCGGGGGCTAGGAGCAAAGTTCGCGCTACTCGTTCGCATAATGGCGGGGTAAGGTTTGCGTATTTGCCAGGATTTCACGAAACGAAACGGGCGGGTTTGGGGTTATCAGGAGCTGCCTCACACGGGCTTTCTGCGTAAATTTGCCTTATGAATACCCGTCCGCAAACCGACTACGATGAAGAGGTTCTACTGCTCGAAGAAGAAGCCGAGCTGCGCAACCTCGTCGTGTACAACGATGAAATTAACACTTTCGACCACGTCATTAAAACCCTGATGGACGTGTGTGGCCACCAGCCCGAGCAAGCCGAGCAATGTACCCTGCTCATCCACTACAAGGGAAAGTGCGCCGTCAAAATGGGTACTTACGAGGAGTTGGAGCCCCTTTGCACCGCCATTCACGACCGCGGCATTGCCGCCGATGTTATTTGATGTGGAAATGTGCTGATGTGAGAATGTGCTGAATTATACGATTAGCACACCTTTCATTTTGCATATTTTCACATCAGCACATTTTCACATTTTTTGAATGGAATTTCCCTCCAAACTGATTGAAAACGCCGTGGGCGAGCTGTCGCGCCTGCCCGGCATCGGCCGCAAAACGGCCCTGCGGCTGGCCCTGCACCTGCTGAAAGCCGAAATGGACACCACTGCCAGCCTAGCCGAGGCGTTGGCCAAGATGCGGTTTGAAATTACCTACTGCAAAACCTGCCACAGCATTTCCGACGCCGAAGAATGCGGCATTTGCGCCAACAAGCTGCGCGACCACAGCCTCGTCTGCGTAGTGTCGGACGTGCGCGACGTTATTGCCATCGAAAACACGGGCCAGTACAAGGGCGTGTACCACGTGCTGGGCGGCGTTATTTCGCCCATTGAAGGCATCGGGCCTTCCGATTTGCACATTGACTCGCTGGTGGAGCGGGCGGCGGGTGAAGACTCGGAAGTGCGCGAGGTTATTCTTGCCATCTCGCCCACCATGGAGGGCGACACCACGGCCTTCTACCTATCGCGCCGCCTGCGCGATTTGCCCAACGTGCACATCAGCACTATTGCCCGGGGTATTCCGATGGGCGGCGAGCTGGAATACGCCGACGAAATCACCCTCGGCCGCAGCATCGTGGACCGCCTGCGGCAGGTCCGGTAGTTTTTTAGCTGTTAGCCATTAGCTGTTAGCTTTGTCGGCACTTCCCGAGGAGCCGCTCGGTCGCCACAAAAAAGCTAACAGCTAACAGCTGATGGCTAACAGCTAAAAATTGAAGCTCTCCGTCGTCATTGTCAATTATAACGTCTGCTATTTCCTGGAGCAGGCGCTGCTTTCGGTGCGGCGGGCCGTGGAGAAGCTGGGGCAGCCGGTAGAAGTTTTCGTGGTCGATAATAACTCGGCCGACGGCTCGGTGGCCATGGTGCGGGCGCGGTTCCCGGAGGTTGTGCTCATTGCCAACCGCGACAACCCTGGCTTCTCGAAAGGCAACAACCAGGCCCTGCGCCGCGCCACCGGCCAGTACCAGCTGCTGCTGAACCCCGATACCGTGGTGGAGGAAGACACCTTCCGCGCTTGCTGCGACTTCATGGACGCGCACCCCGACTGCGGCGGCCTCGGCATAAAAATGCTGGATGGCCAGGGCAAATTTCTGCCCGAAAGCAAGCGCGCCCTGCCCACGCCGGCCGTGGCGTTCTATAAGATGTTCGGGCTGGCGGGCGTATTTCCGAAGTCGCGCACTTTCGGGCGCTACCATCTGGGCTTCCTCGACAAGGACGAAACCCACGAGATTGAGGTGCTGAGCGGGGCCTTCATGCTGCTGCGCAAGGCCGCGCTGGACCAGGTGGGCCTGCTCGACGAAGACTATTTCATGTACGGCGAGGACATCGACCTCTCGTACCGCCTCACCCAGGGCGGCTGGAAAAACTATTATTTTCCCGGCACCCGCATCATTCACTACAAGGGCGAAAGCACGAAGCGCACCAGCGTGAATTACGTGTTTGTGTTTTACCGGGCGATGGTGATTTTTGCTCAGAAACACTTCGCGCCGGGCCGGGCGGGCCTGTTTTCGCTGCTCATCAACGCGGCCATCTGGCTGCGGGCCGGCGTGGCCGTGGCCGAGCGCCTAGCAGTGCGCGCCGCCCCGCTGCTGCTGGATGCCGGCCTGATTTGGGGCGGCATGTACTTCCTGAAAACCTACTGGGAGCACAACCACAAGTTTGTGCCGGGCGCGTACCCGCCGCAGTACATGGCGGCGGCCGTGCCGGCCTACATCGCGGTCTGGCTCACGTCGACCTATCTCAGCGGGGGCTACGACCAGCCGGTGCGGACCTCGCGGGTGGTGCGCGGTATTTTCATTGGCACGCTGCTGATTTCGGCCGCCTCGAATTTTCTCGATGCCTGGCGGTTTTCCAAAGCCCTCATTATTCTGGGCGGGGCCTGGGCCGTGGCGGCGCTGGTGGGCCGGCAGCTGGTGGCGCACTTCATCAAGTATAAAAACCTGCACCTGAGCGAGCGCCGGCAGAAAAATATTGCCATCGTGGGCTCGGGGCCCGAGAGCCGCCGCGTGCGCCAGCTGCTCGAAGCCGCCCACGTATCGGCCCGCGTGATTGGCTACGTGAGCGTGGGGGAGGAGGAAGCCGTTTTAGAAGAAAATTCACCAATTCACCAATTCACCGATTCGCCACTGGGCGAGCTGCGCCAGCTGGATGACATTATCCGTCTATACGGGCTGAATGAACTGATATTCTGCGGTAAAGACCTGCCCGCGAGTCAGATTATCGCCCTCATGCTGGGCCTGCCCGCCGAGCCGCCCGTGGCCTACAAAATCCTGCCCGAAGACAGCCAGTACATCATCGGCAGCAGCAGTAAAGACTCGCCCGGCGACTACTACACCCTCGATATTGCCCTCAACCTCTACCAGCCCCAGCAGGCCCGCGCCAAGCGCCTGCTCGACCTGCTCACCAGCGCCGGCCTGCTGGTGCTGAGCCCGGTGCTGGTTTGGTTTCAGCCGAAAAAGGCCGGTTTCCTGCGCAACTGCGGGGCCGTGCTGCTGGGCCGCCGCACCTGGGTGGGCCTGCGCCACCTCGAAGGCCCGGCCCGCGCCGTGCCCGCCGTGCTCTCGCCCGCCGATGCCGCCCACACGGCCACCCCGCTCAATGAGGTGACGCTGCGAAGGCTGGAGATGCTTTATGCAAAGGATTATGAACCGGGCACCGACTTGAGCGTGCTCTGGCGCTGCTGGCGGCGGCTGGGGCAGTAGACCAGTACCGTGGACTCGGCAAGTCCGCGCTTTAAACAGTGCAAGAGCGGACTCGCCGAGTCCACGGTACAGCGTTACGCTGCCACTTCCGTAGCTTTACGCCGCCACTTCCGTAGCTTTACGCCTTCATTTACCGTTGCTCGATATGCCCGATACCACCACGCTCGCACCCGTTTCCCCGCTCTCGCACCGCCTGCTGGCGATGAACGAGTCGGCTACCATCGCCATGGCCAAGAAAGCCCGCGAGCTGATGGCCACGGGCATCGACGTCATCAACCTGAGCTTCGGCGAGCCCGATTTCCAGACCCCGCAGTACATCAAGGATGCCGCCAAGCAGGCCCTCGACGACGGCCATACCTTCTACACACCCGTGCCCGGCATCCCGGAATTGCGGCAGGCCATCTGCGATAAATTCAAGCGGGATAACCAGCTCGATTTTCAGCCCAACCAGATTGTGGTGAGCACCGGGGCTAAGCAGTCGCTGGCCAACGCCGTGCTCAGCCTGGTGAATCCCGGTGAGGAAGTCATCGTGTTTGCGCCCTATTGGGTGAGCTACGAGGAGATGGTGAAGCTGGCCGAGGGCGTACCCGTGACGCTGGTGGGTACCCTCGAAAACGAGTACAAGGTGACGGCCGCGCAGCTCGAAGCGGCCATCACGCCCCGCACCAAGCTCATCATGTATTCGTCGCCCTGCAACCCCACGGGCGCGGTTTTCAGCCGCGAGGAGCTGGGCGAAATTGCCGAAGTGCTGGCTCGTCACCCGCAGGTGTACGCCCTGGCCGATGAGATTTACGAGTACATCAACTTTGTGGGCGAGCACGCCAGCCTGGCCCATTTCGATGAGATAAAAGACCGGGTCATCACCGTCAACGGTTTCTCGAAGGGCTACGCCATGACGGGCTGGCGGCTGGGCTACCTGGCCGCCCGGGCCGACATCGCCTCGGCCTGCGAGAAGATGCAGAGCCAGATTACGTCGGGCACCTGCTCCATCACCCAGCGGGCGGGGCTGGCGGCTCTGCGCGGTGGCCGCGCCTCGGCCGATGAGATGGTGGCCGCCTACCGCCGCCGCCGCGATTTGGTACTGGATATCGTGAAGGACATTCCCGGCTTCAACACGCCCACGCCCAGCGGCGCGTTCTACATTTTTCCGGAAGTATCGGCCTATTTTAATCGTCTCGCGCCCGATGGCAGCACCATCCGGGACTCCTCAGACCTGGCTCTGTACCTACTGAACGACGCGCACGTTTCGGCCGTGTCGGGCGATGCCTTTGGTGCGCCGGAGTGCATGCGCTTCAGCACCGCCGCCGCCGATGACAAGCTGGTGGAAGCGTTCCGGCGCATCAAAGCCAGCCTGGCGAAGCTCTAAACTGTGCTGAAAAAGAACGTCATGCTGAGCGGAGCCGAAGCATCTCGCGTGCCGAAGTAATCCAATCGATTGAGTTACTGCCGCAAGCGAGATGCTTCGGCTCCGCTCAGCATGACGTTCTCTTAAATTGATCAATACCTTGCCTACTTCCGATTCTTCCCTGCAAACGCTGTTCAACGACTTCAATAACCTGCGCGTCCTCATCATCGGCGACGTGATGGTGGATGCATATGTGTGGGGCCGCGCCACGCGCCTCTCGCCCGAGGCTCCCGTGCCCGTGGTGCACGTAGCCCGCACCGAAAACCGCCTCGGCGGGGCCGCCAACGTGGCCCTGAACGTGCAGGCCCTTGGGGCTACGCCGCTACTATGCGCCGTGATTGGCAACGACGCGGGCGGCGACCAGCTGCTGCAATTGCTGCACGCTCACGACCTGCCCGCCGATGGCCTCATCCGCAGCGCGGCGCGGCCCACCACGGTGAAGCAGCGTATTCTGGCCCACGGCCAGCAGCTGCTGCGCATCGACTCGGAAATTGAAACCGACCTTAACGCCGAGGAGGCCGCCCAACTCCTGGCCGCCTACGACGACCTGCTGGCCCGCGCCGACGTGGTAATCTTCGAGGACTACGACAAAGGCGTGCTTACCGAGGCCATCATCACGGAGTGCATTGCCCGCGCCCGGCAGCGCGGCATCCCCACGGTGGTGGACCCCAAAAAGAAGAATTTCCTGGCCTACCGCCACTGCACCCTCTTCAAACCAAACCTAAAGGAGCTGCGCGAGGGCCTGAAATTGGAGTTCGGCGAGCCCAACGCCGACCGCGTCGGTTTCGAGGCCGCCGTGACCCGGCTGCGCGAGGTGCTAACGCCCGAAATCGTGCTGGTGACGCTATCGGAATACGGTGTGTTCGCCCAGCAGGAGGCCGAGAAAACCTATCTGCCGGCCCACCTGCGCACCATTTCCGACGTGTCGGGCGCGGGCGATACCGTTATCAGCATTGCCGCGCTGTGCGTGGCGCTGGGCCAACCGGCCGCTTTCACGGCGGCACTGGCCAACCTGGGCGGCGGGCTGGTGTGCGAGCAGGTGGGCGTGGTACCCGTGGAGAAGCAGCGGCTGCTGGAAGAAGCGGCAGAGGCGGGGCTGTAACCCTCGTTGCTGGCGCGAGTTTAGCGCAGCGTAACTCGTGCCTCGCATACGGTGGAGGCTGTGCCTCCCGTGGAACGATTCCGCCGGCGCGGTTCCAACTTACCGCTGGCGCGGCAGGGGAGGCACAGCCTCCCCATCATCATTTGTCACGAGTTACGCTGCGCTAAACTCGCGCCAGTGAAAGCGCTTTTTACTTTAGGCCTTCTTCAGAAACTCGGTCTTCAGCACCATGGTGCCGCCGCCGGCGCGGCCTTCGATTTCGGCGGTGCTGTTGGTGAGGCGGATGTTTTTGACCACTGTGCCGCGCTTGAGCGTGAGCGAGGAACCCTTCACTTTGAGGTCTTTGATGAGGGTGACAGAGTCGCCTTCGGCGAGCAGGGTGCCGTTGCTGTCTTTTACGTCCACGAGGAAAGGAGCTGTTTTAACGGATGCTGGTGCCTTGAGCCAGCATCAGGTAGAGTAGGAAAAATACCGGGGAGAGGCTGCCAATCGAAATCAGAACAACCAGAAAGGTTTCCACTTTGCTGCGCTCCGGTCGGCTTAGAAACCAGCGCCACATGAAAAACAGCAGGCCCAGCAGCAGCGCCAGCGTGAGGTAAAAGACGGGACCGAACATAGGGAATCGTTATAAAATTACCCCCGCCAAGCCTTCACCGTTTCCACAAATACCCGCACGTTGTCCGGATTTGTATCCGGGTAGACGCCGTGGCCAAGGTTGGCGATGTGGGGGCCGCCGGTGAACTGGCGGAGCATGGCTTCGGTGGCGGCTTTTACCTGCTCGGGGGTGCCGTAGAGGGCGCAGGGGTCGAGGTTGCCTTGCAGGGTTTTGCCGGCGGCTTGCAGGCGTACCTGGGCGGGGTCCTGGTTCCAGTCGAGTCCTATGGTGCGGCAGGGCATGGCGGCTAACTCGGGTACGGCCCACCAGGCACCTTTGGCGAACACGGTGACGGGTACGAGCGGGGCTAGGGCTTCGCAGATTTCGGCGATGTAGCGGGCCGAGAACTCGGTGTAGTGCGCGGGCGGCAGGATGCCGGCCCACGAGTCGAACACCTGCACGACCTGCGCGCCGGCCGCTACCTGGGCTTGCAGGTAAGCGATGGTGGTGGCGGTGATTTTGGCCAGCAGGCGGTGCGCTAACACTGGCTCTTTATACAAAAAGCCGCGCGCTTTGCTGAAGGTCTTGGAGCCGTGGCCCTCAATCATGTAGGCCAGGATGGTGAAGGGCGCGCCAGCGAAGCCGATGAGCGGCACGCGGCCGTTCAGGGCTTTCTTGGTGATGCGCAGGGCTTCGAGCACGTAGCCGAGGCCGTCTTCGGGGTCGGGGATGCGGAGCTTGTCAATATCCGCCGCCGACTTGATGGTGGTGGGAAACAGCGGGCCGCGGGCTTCCACCATTTCGTAGGGCAGGCCCATGGCGTCGGGCACCACCAGGATGTCGGAGAAGATGATGGCGGCATCCACGTCCAGCGCGTCGATGGGCTGGATGGTGACTTCGGCGGCCAGCGCGGGGGTTTCCACCAGCTCTTTGAAGCCGGAGAGGCGGGCGCGCAGGGCGCGGTATTCGGGCAGGATGCGGCCGGCCTGGCGCATGAGCCAGACGGGGGTGCGCTCGGTGGCTTCGCCCCGGGCGGCACGTAGGAAAAGGTCGTTTTTCAGCATAATGAAGCGCAAAGGTACGGCTTACGGCCGGTGCTTACCGCGTTAAACCAGGGAACAGCACGCCGATGGCCGAGGCCAGGAAGTTCACTCCAATGGCCAGCGTAATAAAGCCGATGATGCGTGCCATGGCCGCCATGCCGGGCTTGCCAAGCAGGCGCGTGAGCCGCAGGGAGAACAGCAAAATTAAAAATGCCGCCAGCGCCACTAGCGCAAACCCGGCAATGGTCATGGCCTTGTCCACGTAGGTAGGCCGAATCAGGCCAATGCAAATGGCCATCGAGCCCGGCCCGGAGAGCATGGGCATGGCCAGCGGCGTGAAGCTGATGTCGTCCTTCTGCTTGCTTTCTTCGAGGGCGGCGGGGCCCACGCGGTCGCGGTTGGCTCCGGGCGTGAGCAGCTCGAAGGCTGAGCGCATGAGCAGGATGCCGCCCGCAATGCGCAGGTGCTGGATATTGATGCCGAAAAAATTCAGAATGTACTGCCCGCCAAAGAACGCGACGCTCAGAATGCACACCATGTAGACGCAGGCGCGCAGGGCCGTGCGGGCCCGTTCGGGGGCGCGGTCGTCGGCCGTGAGGGTGAGAAAAACCGGCATCGCCCCGAAGGGATTCACGATGGAAAACAAGGTGGTGAAGGTGGTAAGTAGAATTTCCATAGGCAACAAAGGTAGGAGAAGGGGCGGACCGGATGGAAAAGCTCTATTTTGTCGCTTCAACGGCGGCCTTCGCTTCGCCCGGTGCCGGGATAGGCCGGCTTTTCGCTCTTCTCGTTCTTTTGCTGCATGATTCCTGACACTACTGCTGCCGCTCCGAGCGGAACCGACGACCGACCAACCACCGAAACGCCCCTGGTAGGCATTATCATGGGCTCAAAATTGGATTTGAAAATTATGGCGGCTGCTACCGAGGTGTGCCGCCAGTTTGGCGTACCCTACGAAATTACGCTCGTGTCGCCGCACCGTACGCCGCACCGCACGCCGCACCGCACGCCGCACCGCATGGTTGAATATGCCGAAAATGCCCGCAAGCGCGGCTTGCGCGTGCTGATTGCCGGCGGGGGCGGGGCGGCGCACCTGCCGGGCATGGTGGCCGCGTTCACCACGCTGCCCGTCATTGGGGTGCCCATCAATAGTACGCTGTCCATTTAGGAGCTCGATTCGATTCTGAGCATGATTCAGATGCCGGCCGGCACACCCGTGGCTACCGTGGGGCTCGATAATGCGACCAATGCGGCCATCCTGGCCATGCAGATGCTGGCCATTGGCAATGCCCGGCTGGCCGATGCGCTGGAAAAATACCGCACCATCCTCAAGGACCGGGTGATGCGGACGATTGAGGAGCTGCGCAAGGGCGGGTCTCAGGACGCGACGTATAGGGCGTGTCAATGCGCAATACAGCACGTCATGCAGAGCGCAGCGAAGCATGACGTGCTTTTGATGTCAATTGCCCTTTTACAAATCCCACCCGCCTCCTTTTTAGATGCCCACTTTTCTTTCTGCAATGCTAACCACCGGCCATTGGGTGGTATGGATAATCGGGAGCGCGGGCCTGCTCGTGACGCTGCTGCCCGTGTTCCGCCAAACCGCGTGGTGGATTCGCATCTGCGACTTTCCACGCCTGCAAATTGTGGCTGCCCTGCTCCTGAGCCTGGGCGCGGCGCTGGTGCTGCCCACGCCGCGCAGCTTCGGCAACAGCCTGTTTGTGGTGAGCCTGGGCGTGGCGGTGATGTACCAGTTCAGCCGCATCTGGCCCTACACGCCGCTGCACCGCAAGCAGGTATCCGATGCCAGCCGCCCAGACGATGATGATGCCCATCACCTGAGTATTATCGTGGCCAACGTGCTGATGTATAACCGCGACGCCTCGCGCCTGCTGGGCCACATCACGCACCAGCGGCCCGATGTGGTGCTGGCCGTGGAAACCGACGACTGGTGGCTGAGCCAGCTCAAGCGCATCGAAAAAGACTACCCCTACACCTGCCACGCCCCGCTGCCTAATACTTACGGCATGCTGGTGTTCTCGCGCCTGCCGCTGGTCGAGCCGCAGATTCGCTACATCCTCGACCCCGATATTCCGTCGTTTCACGGCTGCGTGCGGTTGCCCAGCGGCCTTACCGTCAACCTGCATTTTCTGCATCCCAAGCCGCCGGCCCCGCAGGAGTCGAAAACCAGCGCCCGCCGCGATGCCGAGCTGCTGGTGGTGGGCAAGCTCATTCAGCACCACGACGGGCCGACTATTGTGGCCGGAGACCTCAACGACGTGGCCTGGTCGCATACTTCGGAGCTGTTCCGGCGGCTCTCGCGCCTGCTCGACCCGCGCATCGGGCGCGGCCTGCTGCCCACCTTCCACGCCGACCACAAGCTGCTGCGCTGGCCCCTCGACCACGTTTTTCACTCGGCCCACTTCCGCCTGCAGGAAATCAAGCGCCTCACCCACATTGGCTCCGACCATTACCCCATCTACATCCGTCTCAGCTACGAGCCTAAGGGCTGGCAGGAGCAGGAAAATGAGCTCGAAGCCGCCGATGCCGACGACCACGACGAGGCCGAGGAAAAAATTGAGGAGGGCGTGGAGGATGTTGCCGCCGGCAACGAGTAGCGCGAACAGGTATTAGTAACAGGCAACAAAAAAGAACGTCATGCTTCGCTGCGCTCTGCATGACGTTCTGTTATAATTTGTTATCAGCAGCGCACGGTACTTGCGCGTTTCGCGTTACTTGGCCGCCGCTACTTTTTTCTTCGTCACCAGCTCTACGGTTTCAAAGTCAGTGGGCAGTACCTGGCGGCCGTTGGCACCCACGTACAGGGGCCGGATGCGCATGGTGAGGCGGCGGTTGGCAGCCGTGAAATCGGTGAGGCCGGCGGCGAAGGCGGCCGGGGTGCTGCCGGCCAGCTGGGCGGCCTTTACGTTGAGGTCCACTGTAACGGGCAGGGTTTCGATGGCGCTGAACTCCAGGGCAGTATTGGCACCGGTGGTACCGGCGGTCAACTCCTTGCCATCGAGCAACAGCTGGTAATCGAGCCGCTTGAGCTGGATGCTGGTGGTGGCGCTGGGGTTGCGGGCGTACACGCGCATTTTGAGGTGCAGGGGCAGGTTGCCTTTTTGCAGCGCGGTTTGGAGCTGGGCTTGCTGGGGCGAGGCAATGTCGGAAGCCTGGCGTACGAACAGGATGTCCTGGCCGCCGAGCGTGGCTTCATCCATAAAATTGAGGCGGTACTGCATCAGGCTGTACGCCTCGTTTTCGAGGGCTTCGGCCGATGCTTTTTTGCTGGTGGGCTTGTCTTTAACTTGTTCGCTCACGCTGCACGAATTGGCTGCAAGCAGCAATGCGCCCAAAGCCAGAGCGCGGGCGGGAAACAGAAGAGAAGAAACTTTCATGAGAATAAATGGAATGCGAGATAGAAAGCCGCGATAAGAGCAACGACTTTAAGGCAATGCGCTGCTTACGCGAATGGTAACGCAGGGTTAAAGGTAAAACCCCAACAATAAAAAAGGCCAGAAGCATAAGCTTCCGGCCTTTTCCAATCGTCCACAAAATCCGCGAAGTCCGAAAAAATCCGCGCTAATCCGTGGTCTATTTGCCGTCTACTTCTTCGTAGTCGACGTCGGTGACGTGGTCGCCGGCCGGCTGGCCCTGGCCGCCATCAGCCTGACCATCGCCGCCGGGGAAGCCCCCGCTGGGCTGGCCGCCTTCGGCCCCACCAGCAGCATACATCTCTTGCGAGGCAGCCTGCCAGGCGGTGTTGATGGCCTCCATAGCGGTGTCGATGCGGGCCAAATCTTTCGATTCGTGGGCCGATTTGAGGTCAGCCAGTGCGCCTTCGATGGCGGTTTTGTTGCCACCGCTCAGCTTCTCACCATACTCTTTCAGCTGCTTCTCGGTCTGGAAAATCATCGAGTCGGCCGAGTTCATCTTGCTGATGCGCTCGGTTTCGGCTTTGTCCGACTCAGCGTTTGCGGCGGCTTCATCACGCATGCGCTTGATGTCGTCATCGGTCAGGCCCGAGCTGGCTTCGATGCGGATTTTCTGCTCCTTGCCGGTGCCTTTGTCCTTGGCGGTTACGTTCAGGATGCCGTTGGCATCGATGTCGAAGATTACCTCAATCTGCGGCACGCCACGGGGCGACGGCGGGATGCTGTCGAGGTGGAACTTGCCGATGGTGCGGTTCTGGCTGGCCAGCGGCCGCTCGCCCTGCAGTACGTGGATTTCCACGGAAGGCTGGTTGTCCGAAGCCGTCGAGAAGGTTTCTGATTTCTTGGTCGGGATGGTCGTATTCGACTCGATGAGCTTGGTCATCACGCCGCCCATCGTTTCAATGCCCAGCGAAAGGGGAGTCACGTCGAGCAGGAGCACGTCCTTCACTTCGCCGGTCAGTACACCGCCCTGGATGGCGGCACCGATGGCTACTACTTCGTCGGGGTTCACACCTTTCGAAGGCTTCTTGCCGAAGAACTTTTCCACTTCCTCTTGGATGCGGGGAATACGGGTCGAACCACCCACGAGGATAACCTCGTCAATGTCCGAAGTGCTCAGGCCGGCGTCGGAGAGGGCTTTTTTCACCGGGTCCATCGAGCGGCGCACGAGTTCGTCGGCGAGCTGCTCAAATTTAGCGCGGCTCAGCTTCACCACCAGGTGCTTGGGGCCCGAGGCCGTAGCGGTGATGTAGGGCAGGTTGATTTCGGTTTCGGTCGAGCTGGAGAGCTCTACTTTGGCTTTCTCGGCAGCTTCCTTGAGGCGCTGGAGGGCCATGGGGTCGTTGCGCAGGTCGAGGCCTTCGTTGTCCGACTTAAACTGGTCGGCTAGGAAGTTGATGATGACCTGGTCGAAGTCGTCGCCGCCGAGGTGGGTGTCACCGTTGGTGCTCAGTACTTCAAACACGCCATCACCAAGCTCCAGAATGGATATATCGAACGTGCCACCACCGAGGTCGTACACGGCAATTTTCTGGTCCTTGTGCTTCTTGTCGAGGCCGTAGGCCAAAGCGGCGGCGGTGGGCTCGTTGATGATGCGCTTCACGTCGAGGCCGGCAATGGCACCGGCTTCTTTGGTGGCCTGACGCTGGGCGTCGTTGAAGTAAGCGGGCACCGTGATAACGGCTTCGGTTACGGGCTGGCCGAGGTAATCCTCAGCGGTTTGCTTCATTTTCTGGAGCACCATGGCCGAGATTTCCTGCGGCGTATAGTTGCGGTCGCCAATTTTCACGGCTACGGTGCTGTTGGCACCGGCTCCCAACGCGTAGGAAACGAGCTTCTGTTCGGCGGACACCTCGCTGAAGTTGCGGCCCATGAAGCGCTTGATGCTGGAGATGGTGTTCTGGGGGTTGGTCACGGCCTGGCGCTTGGCCGGGTCGCCCACTTTGCGCTCGCCCTTGCCCCCGTCGAGGAAAGCGACGATGCTGGGGGTGGTGCGGCGGCCTTCGCTGTTGGGGATGACAACGGGTTCGTTGCCTTCCATTACGGCCACGCACGAGTTGGTGGTGCCGAGGTCAATGCCGATTATTTTGCCCATGAGGAGGGTGTGTTGGTTAAGAAGAGTGGAATATGTCAGGTTCAAAGCAGCTTTCCAGCCGCTATCCAAGGATTACAAGCAACGTACCAGCGTCGTTTTGGTGACAGATTGTCACCGAATCAGGGGCCGGGCGGGGGTTTATCCGACGCGGTGGCTGGGTTTGGTGCGGACGGGTGTAGTTTCCCTGACAAGGGGACGGAAAGAGCGGCTGCTGAAGTTTCAGCAGCAACTCAAGCATTATTTCTTCTCTGGCGCAACTAAGAAAGTGCGAAGCATATTGTTCGGTGATTGATATACCG
Organism: Hymenobacter siberiensis; assembly: GCF_018967845.1. GTDB lineage: Bacteria > Bacteroidota > Bacteroidia > Cytophagales > Hymenobacteraceae > Hymenobacter > Hymenobacter siberiensis. The sequence goes on along the minus strand of NZ_JAHLZZ010000001.1, from coordinate 3,691,634 downwards.
TAGGCTCCACTACATCTCCTACTTCAAAAGCGGGGCGCATATCAGAAAGGTTGGATGCTATCTGATTCAAAAGCTCCGCTTCTGCGTCTAGATTCCATTCATAGGAATTAGGAAGTAAAGGATTAGAAAGAGAGACAATTTTTAATGTTGACTCGGATACTACTCTACCCTACTATTTTTAGTAATTGATTTTTAGCAAGTTGCCTCGTAATCCAGTTCAGTAGCGTTTCAACCAAGCAGGCCAATGGGTCCTCGGGCAGGGTCAGCGGGCGGGCGAGTTGGCGGAGCAGATTGAGGCCGTGGCGGCTCAGGCTGGCGGCCCGGTAGCCGTGGTTTTTGCGGGCAATGGGCTGGCGGCCGCCGTGGGCGGCCGCGCCCACGCCCAGACAAAACGCGTAGGCCAGGCTGACCAGGGCCACGAGCTTGCGCAGCTTTTGGAAACAGCGCAAGTGGGTGGCTTCCAGGTTAAAGCCCCGCCCTTTCAGATTTTGAAAGCATTGCTCAATCGTCCAGCGCTTGGCATAGAGTTGCTCGAGGTGGTTCAGGCCGGCCGTGGCAAACAGGAAGACAAACGCGTCCGCCGCCACGGCCTTGACCCAGACCTGCCCCCAAACCCCGTCGACCTGCACGTGAGCGAAGCGGCGCACCTGCCCCGGCACCAGGCCCAGGTCGGCCACGGCCTGCCGCCGGCCGTCGGCGTGGGTCAGGCAGTGGTGCTTGGGCAGGCGCATGACAAAATTAAGCCCGTTGTCTTTGAGCCACTTGAACCACGCATGGCCGACAAATTCCCGGTCGCCCACGACCAGGCCGATGCGGTCTTTGCCCAGCAAGGCCACGCATTTTTCGAGCACGGCGATGCGGTCGGCGGCGTTGGAGTTGCCGCTGCGGTTGTCGAGTAGGTGCCAATAAAGGGGCACGTGGACCTCGCCCGTGCCGACGGTGACGAGCAGGATGTTCACCTGGCACTGGCCGAAGTCCCACTCCGTGCGGTCGAGGCATAAGCGCAGCTTGCCCTGCGCAGGCAACAAACTCAGTAAAAGTCTGGCCAACAGTACGTAATTGAGGTCTACTTCGCGGAAAAAGTCCTGAATGCGCGTTTCGTTCGAGGCGGGCTTGGCCGCGTCATTGAGGTGCTGGGCCACCTCGCCGAATTGCACGTTGCGGCTCTTTATCAGGCCAAGAATAAACTGGCCCACAAACTTTTGGCGGGACAAGTGGCCCACAAACGGGGCCTGTTGCAAAAGCGTCGTAATTTTGGCAGCGAAGTGTTGCTTCACGGGGCAGAACGGGTTTTTGGTGGTTGGAACCCCAAAGGTCGGGCTGCCCCGTTTTTATGCCCTAAAATTTAGTAGGGTAGAGTTCTCGGATACAACACTTGCATCAGCTTTTAACCACAATTGTCCTTTATGTGCAAGCATAGGGAGATGCAAAGGGTATGTAAATTCTGAGTCGATGAAGCTGTTTAGAAAGTCGGCTTTTGGTTGATTTTTCGCAAAAAGATGACGACAAAGGCGAGCCAGTGCCAGGCCAGCCAATTGCCGACGCTGGTTTCGTAGCGCACGAGCAACGTTTTAAAGCCGTCGAGCCAAGCGTTGGCGTGTTCGACCACGACGCGGCGGCGGTAGAGTTCGGGATCGAAAAAGGTGTCGTCGTCGGTCTGCCAGTCGGCGGCGCGGCGGTTGCGGGGAATGTTGGCCTCGATGTCGCGCCGGGCGCATTCCTGACGAAAGCCTTGGGTGTCAAAGGCTTTGTCGGCGTTCAGAAACAGCCCGGCGACGGGAATATTGGCCGCTTCGAGCGAGGCGCAGATTTCCCCGAACAAGGCGTTGAGCTGGTGGGTGTCGTGGTGGTTGCCCGCCTGCGGGCTGGCGCAGGCCAGCGGCTGTCCCCGGTTATCGGCCAAGAAGAGGGCTGTGGTGGTACGGGCTTTCTTGCGGCCCTGATAGCCGACGGCCTCCCCGCCGTTCTTGGCGGGCGTGTGGCTGCCGTCGAGTTGGACGCTGGAACAGTCCAGATGGGCCCCGTTTTCGCGCAACAAGCGGAGCCATACCCCTTGCCAGGACCCGTCCTTGCGCCACGCATTAAAGCGGGCGTACACGCCCTGCCAGGTCAGCGATGCGCCCGTAAAAAACTGTTTAACAGGCAATAATCGCCATTGACAGCCGCTTTTGAGTTTGTAGAGAATGGCTTCCACCAACTCGGCCGGCTCCACGATCGAGGGGCGGCCATGGGCGGAGAAGGTGAGCGCGGGCAGAATCCATTGGCGAATCATATCTTTGGACAGGACTTCCATTAAAATGCGAAAAAAGGAGTGTTACACCTCAAATTTCGCGCTTTTTTGGGAGTCCTTTGACTTTCTAAACAGCTTCGATATGTTCAGGTAAGAATTCGTCTAAGAAATAGGTCAGTATCTCCGAAAGATTCTCTGGCCCACCAATTCCATTGAAGCTTCCATCTTTAACAGTGCATCCAATCCAGTTTGTAGGGCTGCGCTCAATCAACTTGTACTCTAGTTGCGCATTGCGCAAACATGTGTCTTCCAAATTGATTTTGACATCCCATCCAGGGTTGTCTAAAGTTGAAATTGAAACTCCGTATTTGTGTTCCCAATCTCCGTCACAGTGAATAGTATACCAGCGTTGAAGGCGTTGTAATAATTCCATGCAGCGAATAACGACGAATCGGGTGACTTACCGCCCCAGAAACGCCCGCGTCTGCCGCTCCCAATCCGCTGGATAGCGTTTCCAGTACGGTTCGTGGCCCACGTTATGAAAGTCGTGGCGGGCTTTGGGGCCGGTGAGGTGGGTGAAGATGGCCTCGGTTTCGGTGCGGGTTACGCGCGGGTCGGCGGTGCCCCAGAGCAGGAGGGTAGGCGTGTGGATTTGGCTGGCGTAGTGCTCGGCGTTGAGGCCGAAGGCCCAGAACCCGTTTTGCACGCCGCCCCAGAACACCAGCAAATCGGCCATCGGAAAGCCGGGGACGTGCATGGATTCGAAGCGGTTGTAGGCCGTCTGGCGCATGTTGCCGTAGGGGCATTCCAGGATGTTGGCGGTGGGGCGGATGCCAAGTTCGGCTTCGGCGCGGAGGATGGCTACGGCGCCCATGCTCACGCCATATAAAATCACCTCACCTGACGTCGGAACCTCACCCCCGGCCCCTCTCCAAAAGAGAGGGGAGCCTGACGGTTTACTTGTGGAGTCTTTTAGCCAGTGGAATGTAGCCGCCACGTCATCAGCTTCGTGGTAGCCCACGGTGGTGCGGAAACCGGCTGAATTGCCATTGCCGGCCTGGTCCACGAGCAGCACGTTGTAGCCGAGGTGGCGGAAGTAGCCGGCCTCGTGGGTGAGGTGCGACTTGCTGCTGGTGTAGCCGTGAAACAGGGCCACGGTGCCGCGCGTCTGGCCACTGTCGGGGCGGGCCAGCCAGGCTTCGAGGGGGCCGTTGGGGCTGGCAATGGTTACGGTCTCGACCGGGAAGCTGGGTTTGGGGCCGTTGTGGGGCTTGGGGTTGCGGATGCCGGTGAGCAGCAGCCACACCTTCCGGCCGGGGCCGAGCTGCTCGGGGTTAGGCGAGTGCAGGCCGGGCTCGTTGGAGAAGTGGGTGAACCGCCAGGCGTGGAAGAAGGCTACGGCATTCATGGCTCCAAAAGCGGCGAAGAGGAGCAGGAGCAGGAGCAGGAGCAGCCAGCGGCGGCGGGATGGTTGACGTTGGCTCATAAGCGGAAAAATCGCCTAGTAACGGCGTGGCGCGCCCGATATTTTGCGCAGCTCAGCTACTTCCGCCGCTGTTAGCTCGCGCCACTGGCCGGGCTGTAATCCGCCTAATCCCAGCGGGCCGATGGCGGCCCGCACCAGGCGCAGGCAGGGTAGGCCCACGGCGGCGCACATCTTGCGTACCTGGCGGTTCATGCCCTGCGAAATGCGGATTTCCAGCCAGCTGGCGGGAATGCTGGCCCGGTAGCGAATCGGCGGGTTGCGGGCCCACAGGCCGGCCGGCTCGGGCATTTCGGTCGCCTCGCCAGGGGCGGTTAGGCCTTCTTTTATCGGCACGCCGCGCCGTAGCTGCTGTAAGGCTTCATCTGTAACGGTGCCTTCCACCTGCGCCCAGTAGGTTTTCGGGACTTTAAATTTAGGGTCGCTGAGGCGGTGTTGGAGCTGCTTGTCGTCGGTGAGCAGGAGCAGGCCCTCGCTATCGAAATCGAGCCGGCCCACGGGGTACACGTCGGGCACGGGCACGAAATCCTTGAGCGTGGCGCGGCCGTGCTCATCGGTAAACTGGGTGAGGACTTCGTAGGGCTTATTGAGGAGGATATAACGCATAGTAGCGCGGACTTTTAGTCCGCGAGTAAGAACGGTACGAAGGCGCGAACTGCCGGGAAATGCGGCGCGGTCGCGGACTAAAAGTCCGCGTTACTCCCACCACCGCGTCTGCGGCAGCGCAGCCCCCAAAGTTACCGGTTCGCCCAGGTGCGGGGTGGTCATCACCTGGCCCAGGCGCGTGGCCTCGGCGGTGGCACGGGTCACGGGTTCGTTCCAGGCGTGGAGCGATTCGGTGAACGCGCCCCAGTGCACGGGCAGCATCACGGCGGCGCGCACGTCGCGGGCGGCCTGCACGCTTTGCTCGGGCACCATGTGAATGTCGGCCCAACTCTCGTTGTACTGTCCGCATTCCACCAGGGCCAAATCGAACGGCCCATACTGCCGGCCGATGGCGGCAAAATGCGGCCCGTAGCCGCCATCGCCGGTATATAAAACCCGCTTGGTAGGCGTTTGCACCACCCAGGAGCACCAGAGCGTGGAGTTCCGATTGGTGAGGCCCCGGCCCGAAAAGTGCCGGCTGGGCGTGCAGCGCAGCGTGAGGCCGGGCAGCCGCACGCTGTCGCCCCAGTTCATTTCGGTGATGTGCGCCGGGGCCACGCCCCACGCCCGTAGGTGCGGCCCAATGCCCAGCGGCACGTAGAACCGGCCCACCTTGTCCTTGATTTTGCGAATGGTTTCGTAGTCGAGGTGGTCGTAATGGTCGTGCGAAATCAGGACGGCGGCGATGTAGGGCAGCTTCTCGGGCGTAATGGCCAGCGCGGGGTTGTAGCGCTTGGGCGTGGCCCAGCTCACGGGGCCCATTTTCACGCCGAGCATGGGGTCGAGCAGAATGTTCTGGCCCGCTATTTCGAGCAGGCTGGCCGAGTGGCCGAACCACGTGACGCGCACCATTTCGGGCGTTTTTTGGGTGATGGCCAGCGAATCGAGGGGCTGCTGGGGCAGCGGGCCGGGTGGGGCGGCCTGGGGTGATTTATGAAACAGGAATTTCCACATCACCGCCGGTATGCTGCTGCCCGTCATTTGCCGGGTCGGAATCAGGTTCACAAATTGGCCCGCTTGCGCATTGTAATGGCCCGATTTGGCGTAAATGGCCCGGTCGGCTTTGGTAGGCGTGCCGCCCAGCTGCGGGCTGAGGCCCGTGAACGCTACCACTGCCACTAGCAGGGTGCCGAGAATGCCGCCGGTTGTCACAAGGATTTTTTTTAGGGGTTTGGGCACAGGGAAAGTTAAAAGTTAGGTGTTAAGAGGGAAGAATTGGGGAAAGCCGCGCCATCCGGTTTCGACCCTTCACTTTCAACGCCTAATGCTTAACTGATTTGGCCTGGGCCAGCGCCACGATGTCGCGCACTTCGAGCACCGGTTTGGAGTAGCCGAAGTCGGCCGCGTTTATCATGGCCCGGCCCACCTCCTGCATGGTACTCACGAAGTTCGGGGCCAGCTTGCGGGCCATGGGATAGAGCCAGGCAATGGCCCCGTACCACTTGAGAATGTTTCGCTGGCCGGTAGTAGCTTTCATAAAGCCCGGCCGGAACATGTAAGCGGCGCGGAAGGGCAGGGCCAGTAGCTCGTTTTCGGTGCGGCCCTTCACGCGGGCCCAGTGCTGGCGGCTGGTTTGGCGGCTGTCGGTGCCCGCGCCGGATACGTATATGAACGTAATCTCCGGGTTGAGGCGCAGCAGGGTTTTGCCCACGGCCAGCGTCATGTCGTGGGTGATGCGCTCGTATTCTTCCTTCGAAATGCCCACCGATGACACGCCCGCGCAGAAAAAACAGGCATTGTAGCCCGTCAGCTGGCTTTCTACGGCGCTGAGGTTGGACAGGTCAGGCACCAGCAGCTCGGCCATTTTGGGGTGGGTGCGGCCAGTGGGCCTGCGCGTGAGCACCAGTACGTGCGCCACGACGGGGTTCTGCAGGCATTCGAGCAGAACGCCCTCGCCCACCATGCCGGTGGCTCCGGTGAGAATAACTCGTAGGTTCATGTTGGTTCGGTGATGTAGGAGGGAAGACGTAGCGGCAGCTGCTTTGCTTTATTGAATGTGCGGTAAGCTTTAGCTTGCCGTCTGTTTCATGCACTCAAACTCGCCACGGTAAGCTAAAGCTTACCGCACAGTTACACGCTGCCCGAATACTTCCGCACGGCCCATTCTACCGTCAAAAAGCCCAGAATCACGAAGAAAATCCACTTCAGATTGATTAAATCCTTCAAATCTTCCTCGGCCGTAATCACCGGCTTGTAGTTAGCCTTGATGATGTCCTGGGCCAGCTTGTCCATTTGCGCCGGGTAGTACAGCTGGGCGCCGCTGCGGCGCGCGATTTGCGCCAGCAGGTTGTGGTCGGCTTTCGACTCCAGGGCTTCCAGGGGCTGCGCCTGCACCAGCAGCTCGCCCGCATCCTGCTGGGGCTGGCCGCCCAGCGTAGCGCGGGCCTGGATGCGGTAGCGGCCGGCTGGCAGCGGCCCCAGGTGCAGGGGCGAGCCGTCCTCAGGGTTGGCGAAAGAAAAACGGCGGACTTGCTTTTTTTCGTCGGTTAAAACCAAGTCGATTTGCTGGTTGTAGAGGCGCTCGAAGACGGCATTGTAGGTTTCAGCCCCAAGGGTCACGTCGTCTTGGGTGCCGAATACGTCCTGCGTGGGGTACACGTCGAGGCGCTTTTTGTTGGCATTCTGGGTGAGGAGCTGGAGCGTCCGGATAACGAGGCGGTCGTAGGCTTCGGGCTTGTTGTCGTGCTCCACGGCTTCCTGCAAGCGCCATTGCCAGCTGCCATCGGTGAGCAGCGTGGCCTGGCGGCGGTCCGTTGGGCCTCCAAAAACCAGCAGGGGCTTTTGGGTGGGCACGCGGCCCACGCGCTGCCAGAGCGCGGCTTCGGCCCCGGCCCCAAGGCGGTAGTCGCCAAACGGCACCGGCGCGGGCGGGTACTGCGCAAAGCGGCGGGTCGATTCCTCGTCCGTCGCAAACCGGGCGAAGCCGGGATTGGGTACGGGCGTCACCTCATCGGTCTGCGCCCCGCGCGGCTGAATGGTGAGGCCCGCGCCCAGCTGGTTGTAGGCCGGTAGGTCCGACTGTGCGCCCAAAATGTAGAAAGCGGGCGTTTTGCGGGCTTTCACCTGGGCCAGAATCTCGTTGCCCAGCCCGCCCTGGGCCGGCAGCTGGTGCAGAATGGCCACGTCGAAATCGGCATCGGCCCTGAGCGGCTGCACGCCGGGCAGGGCCAGGGTGAGGTCGAAGTTGTCGTTGGCCAGAATGGCGGCGCGCAGGGCTTTCAGGTCGGGGTGCGGGGCCGCGCCGGCCAGCAGCACGCGCAGCTTGCCCTTCACGACTTCGATGAAGGCCGTGCGCTCGTTGTTCAGCTCGGTAAACTCGCCGGGCTGGGGCACAATGCGCACCTCGTAGCGACGCTTGCCGGGCGCGGGCGCGGTGAGCTGGAAGGTAGTGCGCACCCGCCGCCGGCCGGCGGGCAGGGCCACGCGGTGGCTGTCGAGCACGCGGCTGCCCTCGCGCAGCTCTATCGTGGCCGCGCCGCCGGCGTAGCCTTCGAAACCCAATTCAGCCTCAATGGGAAATTTATTGCCGCTGAAGGCCACGCGGTTGTAGGTGAGGCCGGTCAGGCGCAGGTCGCGCTTGGGCACGGTGTCGCCCACGGCCACGGTGTAAATCGGGAAGTTGAATTCCGAATAAGCGGGGCTGCGGCCCTGGTTCACGAGGCCGTCGCTGAGGAGCACCACGCCGGCCAGGTTGCGGCCGTCGTAGGCCTCGCGGGTGCTGCTGAGCAGCTGGTCGAGGTCGGAAGTGGCGGCGGAAAAGCGCAGCGAATCAGGCCGGTCCGGGCGGCCAGGCGCGGGCGTCAGCGTTCGGGTTTCGATGGTGAAGCCTTTGCCTCTTAGGGTTTCGGCCAGCCGGGCGAGGCCGGTGGTGGCCTGGCCCAGCACGTTTTTGGGGGTGAACAGCTCCACCGACTGCGAGTTATCGATGGCCAGCACCAGCGTGGGCGCTTCGGTACGCGTGGTGGTGGTTTTGATGAACGGGGCCAGCAGCAGGTAGCACAAAAAGCTCACTACAGCGAAGCGCAGGGCGGCCAGCGCGTAGTTGCGCTGCTTGCTCCACGGGGCTTTGGCCGAGTACTGCAGGGCCGCGTAGCCCGCGCCCACGGCCAGGCAGAGCAGGATAAACCAGGAAGAATAGGAAGTAGTCAGCAAACGAAAGTCGGATTGAATCAGGGCTAAAGGTCGGCCCGCGCCGCCAAAGTTTCGGCCAGTAGCCGGCAGCAGCGGAAGTAGCCGGGGGAGAAGGCGTGCAAAAAGAGCAAACTTACCCGACGAAATTACGGATTTCGGCCTGCTAAGCTTGAGCCGTTGTTTTCAAGTGTTAAAAAATAAATAATTGAACATTAATTCATATATATCGTAACTATGATTTTTCCCGTCAAAAACCAATTTTTGGCTGATACAATCATCTCGACTACTGCGTGTTATTCGGTTTGTCTGCCGTGAGCAGTCCGGTAAGCACCGTAGTGCGGTCGAAAGTGAAGTCGATTATTAGGTCCTGTTAAACAGGGTATTAGGTGGTGCCTTATTGCTGGTTTTTCACTCTTGAGCCCTTTTGTAGGACGAAAACCAACCAGCAACGAGCAACGAGCTGAAATACCTGGCATAAGAGCGACCGGTGTAAAATCAGTTACTAATTTGATTCCCATTCGATTGGGAAGGAGAATTGAAGTCTGCATAGATTCAATTTGCTAGTACGCACTACCTGCAGCCACCGGCAGGAACGGACCTGCCTGGCCCAGCTCTTTGCCGGGCAGTATGAAAAATCAGTTGTTAAATACTTGTCGGCTGCTCATGGGCGCAGTGCCCGGCAGGCTGTGTGCGGCTACTACTACCCCGCGTTTTTTCTGCTGTGCCGATTTGGCCTGGTTGTCAGAGCCCCACTGGCATGGGTATGCTCCTGCGCATCGGGTAGCCGGGTGGGCCACTTGAAGGGTGTCGGGGAATAGCTCGACCGGTCGTGCTCCGGCACGCGCCTGCCATGCGAGGCAGGGTATTTTATTGCCTGATGAATAGGTGCTTAACTGACTTTTTTACCTGTGATATGCTTTTGCTATGCTAGTCAACTTTCTCCCTCCGCGTTGCAGTACCTATTATCTGCTGAAGCTTTTGCTGGTTGTGGGCCTGCTGCTGCCCGCCGCGCCAGCATTGGCACAAACCCGCATTTTGTTTGTGGGCAACAGCTTTACGCACGGTAACCTTGCCCCGGTGCTGAACTACAACACCGCTGCCGTGACGGACGAAAACTACGGACTGCCCACCAGTTCTCCCCGACACGAAAGCGACGACTCGGGGCCTTGGGGCGGTGTACCGGGCATTTTCAAGAAGTTCACCGACGAGGCCGGGCTGGCCTATGAAGTGCACATCGAGGCCATCAGCGGGGTAGACCTGACCTACCACTACACCAATGCCCTCATGGTTATCCGGCAGGCCCAATGGGACAAAGTAGTGCTGCAGGAATTAAGTACGGGGCCGTTGCCGGCGAATAAAGGCGGCAATCCGGCCGATTTTTTTACCTATTCCACGCAGCTGGAGCAGGCCATTCATTCAGTGAATGCCGCCTCAAAAATCTACCTGTACCAAACTTGGGCGCGCGCCGACCTGACGTATCCCGCCGGCCAACCTTATTCGGGCCAGCCCATTACGGCCATGAGCACCGACCTGCACAATGCTTATTACCAGGCATTTGCGCAGAATGGGCGTTTCGAAGCGGTGGCTCCCGTGGGTGATGCCTGGCAGTTGGCCATGCAAACGGGCGTGGCCATGTCCAATCCCTACACGCCCACGGCCGGGCAGCTCGACTTGTGGTCCAGCTACTTCCACGCCAGCAAATGGGGCTCATACCTGAGCGCCTGTGTGTTGCTTCAACAAATTACGGGGGTTGACCCACGCTCCCTGGGGGCCGGGGAACTCGCCGCCGCCGACCTGGGCATTGCGCCGGCCGATGCCGTGGCCTTGCAGCAGGTGGCCTATAACCAGGTGAGCGGCAGCACTAATCCGACCACGTACTCGCTCACGGTCGCTGCCACCGGCAGCGGCACGGTGAGCAAGAGCCCGAACCAGGCGGCATATGCCAGCGGCAGCAGTGTGACGGTAACGGCCACCCCAGCGGCCGGCTTTCAGTTCAGCGGCTGGAGCGGCGACGCCTCTGGCACCACCAACCCCCTGACGGTGACGATGACGGCCAACAAGAACATAACCGCCACTTTCACCGCTGCCCCGGCCGCCAGCTACACGCTGACCACCAACACTACCGGCAGCGGCACGGTAGTGAAAAACCCGAATCAGGCCACTTACCCCAGCGGCAGTACGGTGAGCCTGACGGCCACGCCCGCTGCCGGCTTCACCTTCGCCAGCTGGAGCGGCGATGCCACGGGCAGCACCAATCCGCTCACGGTGACCATGACGGCCAACAAAAGCATCACGGCCACCTTCACCGCCGCACCGGCCGGGCAAAGCGTGACGAGCTACACCCTGGTGAATGCCGACACGGGGGGCGACATTCAGGCCCTGGCCCCCGGAACCACCCTCAACCTGGCTACCTTGCCAACTATTCGCCTGAACATTCGGGCCAATACCAACCCGGCCACGGTGGGCAGTGTCGTTCTCGTCCTCGGCGGGGCCGCGGCCCGGAACCAGACCGAGTCGGTAGCGCCCTACGCGCTGTTTGGTGACAACGGCGCTGGCGTTTATAATTCCTGGACGCCGGGAGTCGGCAACTATACCCTCACGGCTACGCCTTACACCGCTGGCGGTGGCGGGGGCACGGCTGGCACGCCCCTCAGCATCGGCTTCAGCGTCACAAACCAGACGGCCGCTGCCAGCTATACCCTCACCATCGGCACGGTGGGCAGTGGCACGGTAACGAAAAACCCGAATCAGGCCACTTACCCCAGTGGCAGCACAGTAAGCCTGACGGCCACGCCCGCCGCCGGCTACCAATTCAGCGGCTGGAGTGGCGATGCCTCGGGCACAGCCAATCCCTTATCGGTGCCAATGACCGGGAATAAAAACATCACGGCCACCTTTACCGCCACCCCAGCCACGACCTACACGCTGACGGTGACCACGGTGGGCAGTGGCACGGTAACAAAAAACCCGAATCAGGCCACTTACCCCAGCGGCAGCACGGTGAGCCTGACGGCCACAGCCGCTGCCAGCTTCACCTTCGCCAGCTGGAGTGGCGATGCCACGGGCAGCACCAATCCGCTCACGGTGACCATGACGGCCAACAAAAGCATCACGGCCACCTTCACGGCTATTAGCGGCACGGGCTTAGTGTTTTACCGGGCCTTAAATATCAACGGCAATGCACTAGTGCTCGACGGTCAGAATTGGGAAGCCGCCACGGGGGCGGCCAACTTCACCGTCACGGGCACTCGGTTTGCGAATCAAAATATCCCCCTTAATCCGGCCACCGATGCCCCACGGGCCAGCATGATTCGCTCGTCAGTGTATGGCCCCAGCCTCGATGCGACGCTGCGCAATGTGCCGGCGGGCACCTACGCCGTGTATGCCTACGTGTGGGAAGACAACAACCCGGAAATCTTCGATATTCGCGTGCAGGGCCAGCTGGTGCTGTCTAACTACAACAGCGGGCCGGCCGGCAGCTGGAGCCGGCTGGGGCCCTACACCACCACCGTTGCCAGCAATGGCACGTTGGTGGTGAGTACCGCCGGTGGCTATGCCAACCTCTCGGGAATTGAAGTGTGGCGTCAAAATGCCGTCGGCGCAGCCAGAACCACCCTGGCCCCTGATTCCGGTAGCCTGGCGCAGCCAGGCCCGGCAATCGGCAGCCGCCTGCCCGAAGACCGGTTGAGCGGCCCCGCAGGCGTTGCCACGCCCCAGGTATACCCCAACCCCACCAGCGATGGCCGGTTGTGGGTGCTGCTGCCCAATAATTTCCAGGGACCGGTAGCGTACTCGCTGGTGTCGGGCATAGGTGCAACGCTGGCGAGTGGCCAATTGGCAGGGCCTGCCCAGCAGCTCGATTTCTCCCGCCAGCTAACTGCTTCCGGCCTGTATTACCTGCTGCTAAAGGGCCAGAACCAGCGTGCCCAAATCAAGCTGGTGCGGCCTTAACGAGTCAGTACCGTCACCAGCTCGGGACTATTGAAAATGCTGACCGGCGAAATCACGGTTTCGTTCAGCGGCAAGCTGTCGTCGTACCGCTCGCGCAACTTGGCCTGCACGGCAGGGTGGCTCAGGTCGAAATCGCGCAGGTGCTGGAGCTGCCCCAGCCGCCGGCCGAGCCCGCGCTCATACACTTTCCAGATAAGCTCGGAGCAATAAATCCGGTCATCGGACCAGCCGAAATACAAGTCGTAATTGTGCCCCAGCATGGGCCGTCCGGCTGCTTTGAGACGGGCCAGCGCGGCGGGTGTGAGCACGGTGGCCGCATCGCGCAGCCGCTTAGTCACGAAGTGGCCGCCCTGGCCCCGCGCCACCCAGTCGGCCAGCGGCGTGCGCTTCACCGGCTGCACGGCTTCGAATACCTGCCAGCTTGCGCCATCTTTATACACGATGCCGCAGTGGCTCCAGGCCGAGTGCGTGGCCAACTGAATGGCCCGGCTCTGAGCCGAGAGGGAGGTGTGAAAAATCAGGTCGCCGTCGCGGAGCTGGGGCGCGATTTGGGCGGTGGCGGCTTCAGCGGCGCGGTGGCTCTGGTAGCGGAGCAGGCGGCGGTGCAGGCGCGGGTAGGCGGCGATGGCGAGGGCCGCTAAAATCAAAAGGTAGAAATAGTGCTTAATAGCTGATTTTGTTTAATTAGTTCATTGACTTGCTCAGGTGAAAAGCTGGCCGTTGAATTACTGCCATGAATATCAAGCGAACAGTTTGCAATCAACCCGTTATTTAGAATTTCAAGTAGCATTTCTTTCTCATGGACTGTGTATCTCATGTTATTTTTATCGCTTGAGTAATAGCAAGTATTGCTTTTAGAATACACTTCCACCTTCTTGATATCTGGAATGGCAAAAAAGAAGCGTTGAAGAAAGGAGAATGCTGATTTGTTAAGATTTGCTATTGAATTTAAATTAGAAAAATGTATTGCCGAATCGTATTTAGTTATTATTTTATTTATAATATCAATTTTGGCCTTTTCAGCCTGCGCGTGTTCGTGGTGCATACCTGATTCTTCAATCAAGCGCTTTTGTTCATAACCACTCGTGTAGCCTCTGTCTCTATAAAGAGATGAATTTAAGCTTACGTGACGTAAAAATCCATTTATCAAAAAATAAGGGTCTGATTCTAATCGGCTTGATAAAGACAAATCGACGCCCCAAGAGTCATCATCGCCCACTTTACAATTATACCATGCTCTTGGGGTAACGGATATTTCATTCAACTCTTTTTGTAAATCAAAAGAGTTGAAATACTCCTCAAAATTTGATATGGCCTTTAATAGACTTGTTGCGAAGTGAGTGAAGTGCGGAATTTTCGACAAACTGTACTTAAATTTAGAACATGAACTTTTCCGTAAAAAACCTCACTACTTCGCGTAAATGGCGTGCTGCCACGGGACTCACGGCGGAGCGTTTTGCGCAGCTTTTGGCGCATTTTAAGCAGGCGTATTTTCGGTTAAATGGAACAGATATGATTGAACGTGGGGCTTTTGCGCCGTATGAAGTAGCCCTTAAAACAGAAGAAGAATTACTGCTTTTCACCCTATTCAGCTTCAAAGCAAACTTGACGTATGATTTGTTGGGATTGGTCAGTGGGATGGACGGTTCCAACGCGAAACGCAACCAGGAATTAGGCATTACGGTGCTCCAAGAAGCGCTGGAGCAAACCGGGCATGCGCCAAAGCGGGAATTTGCGACAGTGGCCGAATTTGAAGCCTATTTTCAGGAACACGAGACGTTATTGGTCGATGGAACAGAGCAACGCAAGCAACGACCAGGAAATAAAGAGATGCAAAAAGACTACTATAGCGGTAAAAAAAAATACACGCCGTAAAAGAGATAGTTATTTCAACGACCATTCGCTGGATTGGTTTTATCAGCCGTTGTTACGGCGGAAGACACCACGACTACAGTGTGCTAAAAAGCATTTTACCAGTTGATAAAGAGTGGTTTAAAAAGTTCAAGGTGCGGTTGGACCTGGGGTTTTTGGGCTTCGCGAAAGACTACGTTTGCCGGAAAGTTTTTATTCCTATCAAAAAGCCGAAAGGGAAAGAACTCACCGATGAACAACGAGAAATAAATACAAAACAAGCAAGTGAACGAATTACCGTAGAGCATAGCATTGGCGGATTGAAACGTTATCGAATTTTGGAAGACCGATTACGTTTGCATAATTTGAACCTGTACAATGACGTGCTGGGAGTGTGTGCGGGCTTGTGGAATTTCAGCTTAAATCTGTGATTAATAGCTCGCAACAAGTCTAATATAAAATATTGCATATCGATTACGCTTTGTGGTAGATGAATACAATTCAGAAACATCTCTGCCATTAAGCAGAGATGTTTCTATGTAGTTCAGGAGCACTTACGTCAGCATCCCGCCATCCACCTGCAGCACTTGCCCGGTGATGTAGCTCGAATCATCCGAAGCCAAAAACGCCGTGGCCTTCGCCACGTCCTCCGGCCGGCCGCCGCGCTTCAAAGGAATTGCCTTGCGCCACTCATCCACCTGCTTGGGGTCGAGAGCATCGGTCATTTCGGTTTCGATGAAGCCGGGGGCTACGGCGTTGCAGCGAATGTTGCGCGAGCCCAGCTCCAGGGCCACCGATTTGGTGAAGCCGATGATGCCGGCCTTGCTGGCGGCGTAGTTGGCCTGCCCGGCGTTGCCCTTGATGCCCACCACGCTGGTCATGTTGATAATGGAGCCGGCTTTGGCGCGCATCATCGGCTTGGTGGCCGCTTTGGTGAGATTGAAAACTGACTTGAGGTTCACGTTCATCACGTTGTCCCACTGCTGCTCGCTCATGCGCATCAGCAGGCCGTCCTGCGTGATGCCGGCGTTGTTGACGAGAATATCGAGCTTGCCGAAATCGGCCACCACGTCCTCAATCAGCTTTTCGGCCTGGGCGTAGTCGGAGGCGTCGGAGCGGTAGCCTTTTACCTTGGTGCCGGCGGCCGACAGCTCGGTTTCGAGGGCCTGGCCCTTCTCCACCGAGGACAAATACGTGAAGGCGACATCGGCGCCAAGCTGGGCAAAATGCGCCGCGATGGCGCGGCCAATTCCTTTGGAAGCACCCGTTACGAGGGCTACTTTTCCGGTGAGTGTGTTGGTCATGGGGCGAAGGTAGCTATTGTCAGCTATTAGCTTTTAGCGGATAGCTGTTAGCTTTGATAACTGTTTGGCGTGGCTAGAAGGCTGATTTTAGAGAAAGCTAACAGCCAATAGCTTTCAGCTAACAGCTCCAAAATGATTGATATTTGCATCCTGGGCGCGGGCCCCGGCGGGGCCGCCGCCGCCCTGCACCTCGCCAACGCCGGCCAGCCTTGCCTGCTATTGGACCGCGCCGCGTTCCCGCGCGACAAAACCTGTGGCGATGCCCTCAGCGGCAAGGTCATCAATGAGTTGAAGCGCATCGAGCCCGGCCTGCACGCCAAGCTGGCCGCCGCGCCCATGCAGATTCCGAGCTGGGGCATCGACTTCATCGCGCCCAACGGCCGCAAGCTCAGCATCCCCTTCAAGCCCAAATTCGACAAAGCCGCCGATGCTACCGCCGGCCACGTCGCCAAGCGCATCGACTTCGATAATTTCCTGGTCGAAGAAGTGCGGCAGCGTCCGGAAATCGACTTTCGCGAAAACGTGGACGTGGCCCGCACCGAGCGCACGCCCACCGGCTGGCAGCTTTTCAACAAAGCCGGCCAGGAAATCGCCACCTGCCGCCTGCTGCTGGTGGCCAACGGCGCGCAATCCGAGTTTGCCCGCAAAGTGGCCGGCCATGCCTTGGAACCCGACCACCACTGCGCCGGCCTGCGCACCTACTACGACGGCGTGAGCGGCATGAGCCCCGATAATTTCATCGAGCTGCACTTCATCAAGGATTTCCTGCCCGGCTACCTCTGGGTGTTTCCGCTGCCCAACGGCCAGGCCAACGTGGGCGTGGGCATGCTCTCGAAAACCGTGGCGGCCAAGAAAATCAACCTGCGCCAGCGCCTCGATGAGATTCTGGCCACGCACCCCACGTTGGCCCCGCGCTTTGCCGGGGCCACGCGGCTGGGCTCGGTGAAAGGCTTCGGCCTGCCGCTGGGCTCGAAGCGGCGGTCGCTGTCGGGGGCCGGCTACTGCCTGCTCGGCGATGCCGGCTCGCTCATCGACCCGTTTTCGGGCGAAGGTATTTCGCACGCCATGGTGAGCGGCCGGCATGCGGCCATATGGGCCGTGGAGGCGGTGAAAAAGCAGGATTTCAGCCCCGAATTTCTAAAGAATTACGACAAGGCCGTGTACAACCGCCTGTGGCAGGAGCTGCGTATCAGCACCGTTATGCAGCGGCTGCTGAATTTTCCCAGCCTGTTCAATATCGTGGCCAACCGCGCCGCCCGCAACCCCACGCTGGCCGCTACGCTCTCCATGATGTTCATGGATTTGGACCTGCGCGAGCAGCTGCGGAAACCGAGCTTCTACTTCAAGCTGGTATTTGGCGGGAAGTAGGCAAGTGGAGAAAGAACAAAAAAAGAACGTCATGCTGAGCGGAGCCGAAGCAGCTCTACCGCAATAGTAAATCCTTTCGATTGGATTACTTGCGCGGTAGAGCTGCTTCGGCTCCGCTCAGTATGACGTCCAGGCTTGGGTCGTCAGCTGACAATAAACCGGCGCTAGTGCTGGCCGGGCCGGGGGTGGTAGCCCGTGCCGGGGCGCGCCACCGGGGCCGGCTTGATGGGCGCTTTGCCCTCCTCATTGCCCACGTAGCGCTTCAGGCTTTTGGCGGCTTCGGGGTTCAGCGTGGCGGCTTTCTCGAGGTCGCGGCGGGCCTCGGAGAGCTTATCAAATGACGAGTAGCTGATGCCCCGGTACTCCCAGGCATCGGCGTAGGTCGAATCGAGCTGGATGGCTTTGGTGAAATCAATTACCGCCGACTTGTACTGGTACATCTGCATCTTGGCCACGCCCCGGCCGAAGTATGATTCCTTGTCATCGGCGCGGTACTTGATGGCGCCCGAAAAGTCGCTGGTCGCTGACTTGTACTGCTTCATCATCAGGTGGTTAACGCCTCGGTTGTAATAGGCATCGGGGTTGTTGCGCTGGTATTTGATGGCCGTGGCATAGTCGGGCAGCGCCTGCGCGTAGTCCTTGAGGTAGCTTTTAGCCTTGGCCCGCTGCAGGTAGGCAGCCGAGTTTTTGGGCTCTACTTTGATGATGGCATCGGCGTTGGCCAGCATGTTGCGGTAGTCGAGGGCCGTCATTTTCTTCTCCTTTTCACGCTCGGCCGAGGCAGCCGAGGCCGACAGCGCATTCGGGTCGGGCCGGTCGGCGGCCAGCGCAGCGGCCGAGGCTACGGCCGTGGCGGGCGTGGCGGCAATGCCATTGGCCTCGCCGGTGGTGCGGGCATCGGGGGCCGAAGTGGCCGCGCCGGTCGAGTCGGGCCGGCGGGCGTCGGAGGCCGCCGGCATGTTCATCAGCTGGCTGGTGTTGGACGGCTTTTCCTTCTCGGTAACGGTCGTAGCACAGTTGGTGAGGAAAGCCAGCAGCCCGAGCGCCGCCATAGAAGGGCGAAAATGTATTTTCATAATATGCGGAATATGTAGCGCCGGCAAGCTGTGCCGTAGCCCGGCATTATACGGGGCAATCAGAAAATTGGCTGCCGGCCCGGTCCGCGCCAAAATCTTGTTGGTAAGATTACCCATCGGCAACAACAATCCCGACGCGGCGCGGCGGCTATCTTTACGACTTATAATGGGTGGGCCCCCCAGCCGGGCCCGGTATACATTTATCTTTCGCAGCATTCTATGGCATTGCAATTTGATTTGGTCGTGGTCGGCAGCGGCCCTGGTGGGTACGTAGCTGCCATTCGGGCGTCGCAACTGGGTTTGAAAGTGGGCGTTATCGAGCGCGAGTCGCTGGGTGGCATTTGCCTCAACTGGGGCTGCATCCCCACCAAAGCCCTGCTCAAATCGGCGCAGGTGTTCGAGTACCTCAACCACGCCGCCGATTACGGCCTGAAGGCTGAAGGCATTGGCTACGACTTCGGAGCCGTTATCGGCCGCAGCCGGGGCGTGGCCGACGGCATGAGCAAGGGCATCACCTTTCTGTTCAAAAAAAATAAAATCGAAACCGTGATGGGCACCGGCAAAGTGCTGGGCCCCGGCAAGGTGGAGGTGACCAGGGCCGACGGCAGCAAGGAAATGGTGGAAGCCAAATCCATCATTCTGGCCACCGGCACCCGCGCCCGCCAGCTGCCCACCATGCCCATCGATGACGTAAAAATCATTGGCTACCGCAAGGCCATGACCCTGGAGCAGCTGCCCAAGCGCCTTGTGGTGGTGGGTTCCGGTGCCATCGGGGTCGAGTTTGCCTACTTCTACCGCACCATGGGCTCGGAGGTGACGCTGGTGGAGTTTCTGCCCCGCATTGTGCCCGTGGAAGACGAAGAGATTTCGCGCCAGATGGAGAAGTCGTTCCGCAAAATCGGTGTCAACGTGCTCACCAGCGCCGAAGTAACCAACGTGGACACCAGCGGCGCCGGCTGCCACGTCACCATCAAAACCGCCAAGGGCGAGCAGGTAATTGAGTGCGACGTGGTGCTGAGCGCCGTGGGCGTGACCACCAACCTCGAAAACATCGGCATCGAGGAGCTGGGCATCAAGGTAGAGCGCGGCCGCCTGGTGGTCGATGACTTCTACCAGACCAACGTGCCCGGCATCTACGCCATCGGCGACATCGTGCCCGGCCCCGCGCTGGCCCACGTCGCCTCGGCCGAGGGCATTATCTGCGTGGAGAAAATCGCGGGCCATCACCCCGAGCCGCTCAACTACCAGAACATCCCCGGCTGCACCTACGCCTCGCCCGAAATTGCCAGCGTGGGCTACACCGAAGCCGAAGCCAAAGCCAAAGGCTACGACGTGCTGGTGGGCAAGTTTCCCTTCTCGGCCTCGGGCAAAGCCAGCGCCGCCGGTGCCAAAGATGGCTTCGTAAAAGTCATCTTCGACAAGAAGTACGGCGAGTGGCTCGGTGCCCACATGATTGGCATGAACGTGACCGAACTGATTGCCGAAGTAGTGGTGGCCCGCAAGCTGGAAACCACCGGCATGGAAATCATCAAGTCCGTGCACCCGCACCCCACCATGTCGGAAGCCATTATGGAAGCCGCTGCGGCTGCTTATGGCGAAGTGATTCACTTGTAGTTTTTTAGATTCTTACGAAGCAACGAGGCCCGGCTGATTCAGCCGGGCCTCGTTGCTTCGTAAGTTGCTGTCAACTGTCAAGTAATTCCTGACAGTTGTGCAATGCGTAACTAAAATGCAGTTGGTAAGAAATCCTTACTAACTGCCAAGGAAAAGCAGTTGTCCGGAAATACTGGATAACTGCCAGCGATGTATTCAGTTGTCAATGCACTGGTGGCCCTCACGCTGCTCATCGCCGAGAGCAAGCCCGAAGACAAGGCCACGATGGTGACCCTGCTGGTGAATCTGATTAACCAGGACAATTAGCTCAGGCACCAGGTCGGGAAAATCCCGAATTCCGGGGGACCTTTGTCGAACCGCGCCAAACGTTTTTCAGCGCTTGGCGGGTTCGGCAGCTTTCTCCACCGTCATCTATCCCATGCGTGTCCTTCACACCGCCGACTGGCACCTCGGCCAGCACTTCCTCACCGGCCAGGAGCGCACCACCGAGCAGCAGGCTTTCCTCGACTGGCTACTGCTGACCGTGCAGGCCCAGGGCATTGAGGTGCTGGTGGTGGCCGGCGATATTTTCGATACCCAAACGCCCTCCTACACGGCGCAGGAGCTGTATTATACCTTCCTGGTGAAGATGCAGGCCACCGGCTGCCGCGACATCGTGGTGGTGGGCGGCAACCACGACTCGCCTACCATGCTCAACGCCTCGCGGCAGCTGCTGCGGCAGCTGCGCATCCACGTAGTAGGCGGCGTGCCCACCGACCCGGCCGAGCAAATCCTGCACCTGAACGCGGCCGACGGCCGGCCGGGGCTGGTGGTGTGCGCCGTGCCCTTCCTGCGCGACCGCGATATCCGCCTGGCCGTGGCCGGCGAAACGCCCGACGACCGCCAACTCCGCATCCGCCAGAGCATTGCCGACCACTACGCCGCCCTGGCCGACCACGAGTCGGTGCTGCGCCAGCGCGAGCAGAATGTGCCCGTGCTGGCTACCGGCCATCTCTACGCGGCTGGCGGCGAGGCCCGCGAAGGGGCCGAGCGCGACGTGCACATCGGCGGGTTGGGCCTGATTGGGGCCGAGCACTTTCCGGCCGCATTCGACTACGTGGCCCTGGGCCACCTGCACCGCCCGCAGATGGTCGGCGGCCGGGCGCACATCCGCTACTCGGGCTCGCCGGTGCCACTGTCCTTCACCGAAGCCGATGATAAGCAGCAGGTGCTGCTACTGGAATTCAACGGGGCTGGTGCGCCGGCCATCACCAGTATTCCGGTGCCCGTGGCGCGGCGCTTGCAGCGCTTCCACGGCACGCTGGAGGAGGTGGAGGCCGATATTCTGGCTTTCGATAATGCCGCATTTCCGTTGGTGGCCTGGGCCGATGTGCTGGTGCGCTCCGACGAAACCCCCGCCGAAGTGCAGCGCCGTGTGCAGGCCGTGCTGCAGCTGCAAAAAGCCCAGGTGCTGGCCCCGCGCGGCGTGCGCCACCAGCGCGCCACCGATGCCGCCGACCTGGCCGAAAGCACGATACCACTGGCCCTACTGCACGAATTGACCGTGGATGAGGTGTTTGGCCGGCGCGTAGCCAGTCTGCCGCCCGAGCGGGCCGCCCTGCTCACCGCCACCTTTGGCGAGCTGCGCCAGCTGCTGGCCGAAGCCGACCCGCTGGCCTGGGGCGGCACCGCCGAATAAGGCCGGCGCAGTGACGTTTCGGCGGTACTTTTGGCCTTCACATTCATTCTACTCATGAAAAAGATACTACTGCCTGCCCTCGGCCTCGCTTTCCTGCTGGATACCACCACGGAATCCTGTGCCCAGGCCAACCTCATCCACGGCATTACGGCGGGCATTGGACTGGCCCGCATGGCGGCCAACAAAAAAGACGCTTCGGCGGCCAAAAAAGATGCCCCAGCTGCCGCCACGAGCACCTACCGGGGCCAGGTGTTTCCGATGCAGCGCACGCCGGCCGACCAGCTGCCCAAAAAAGGGGCCGAGCAGGTGACCGAGGTTGAAACCCAGCTCGACCGCTTTCACACGGCGCTGCTGGCCGACTCGGCCAGCGCCCTGTGCACGCCCGAGCAGCGCACGGCCATCCAGACCGCGCTGGTGGGCCTGGCCCGCGCCCAGTCGCGCTGGGACCTGCAGCCCTACCAGCAGGAGGCCACGTTTTACCTGGCGGAAGATGCCCGCCGCCAAAAAGCGGCCTCCACCAAATAGCCCGGCGCTTGCCGGCACCCCGTTTTCCGCCCGCCGCCGCCCGCTTACTGCCGGGGGCGGCGGGCGTAATTTTATGCTATGAAAATTATCAGCGTCCGCTTCGCTAACCTGAACTCGCTGCCCGGTCCGTTCCTCATTCGCTTCGATGAAACGCCGCTGGCCGACACGGGGCTTTTCGCCATCACCGGCCCCACCGGCGCGGGCAAAAGCACGCTGCTCGATGCCATTGCCGTGGGCCTCTACGGCCGCGTGCCGCGCCACGACCGCCAGGTGGGCGAGATGGTGAGCCGCCACGCCAAAGACGCTTTTTCGGAGGTTGAGTTTGAAGTGCACGAAACCAATCCCGATACCGGTGTGGTGGACCGCGTGCGCTACCGCTCGCGCTGGGAGGTGAAGCGCAAAGTGCGCGGCGACGACAAAGGTGCCCTCAATGCCGACGCTATGACGCTGGTTATGAGTCCCTCCAACGTGGCCGTTATCAGCGGCAAGGAGGCGGTGCCGAAGCGGGTGGGGGAGTTGTCGGGGCTGGATTTCGGGCAGTTCGAGCAGTCGGTGCTGCTGAGCCAGGGCAAATTTGCGCGCTTCCTGCATGCGCCGGAGAAGGAGCGGAGCGCCCTGCTGGAAAAGATGACCAACGTGGGCATCTACTCGCGGCTGTCGGTGGCGGCGTTTGAGAAGGCGAAGGAGGAGGAGCTGAAAACCAAGCTGCTGCGCGCCAAGCTGGATGCCACCAGGTTGCTGACGGACGAGGAGCGGGCGGCGCTGGAAACCCAGCTCGATGTGCTGCACCAGCAGGCCGAATGGCACCACCTGGAGCAGCAGGAGCTGACGGTGTGCCTGACCTGGCGCACCATCCTCGACCAGCTGGATAAGCAGCTATCCGAAACCGAACGCGAAGCCGAGCGCCTGCGCCGCCACGACGAAACCCTGCAACCTGAGTTTGCCCGGCTGGCCGGCCACATCCGCGCCGCCGCCGTGGATAAGCCGCTGGAGCTGGCTGCTGCCGCCGAAAAGGAAGTCGTCAGCGACGAAACCCAGCTGCGCGAACTGGCCGAAGCCCTTCCCCGCCTGCGCCTGGCCGCCGATGCTGCCACCACTGCCCACACCGCCGCCCACGCCACCCACGCCACCGCGCTGGCCGATGAAAACCGCCTGCGCCCCCTGCTCAGCAAAGCGCAGCAGCAGGATGCTGAGATTGCCGCCGCCCAGCATCAGCTCGATTTGAAGCGCGAAGCCCACGGCCAAAGCCGGAAGGCTTACGACCAGGCCGAAGCCGTCCTTAGCAGCGAGACGCAGCAGATTGAAGCCCTGCAAACCCGCAACGCGGCCCTGGACCACTGGCTCATCGAGCACAGCGTTGAAATCGACCTGAAAAACCAGGTGCTGGCGCTAGACCGCGAAATCATCGACCTGCAAAACGCGCAAAAGGAAATCGCCACCCGCGAAGCCAGCCGCGCCGAGTTGCGCAAAAGTCAGGACCAGACGGCCCTCGACCTGCGCCGCCAGCGCGGCCTCGAAACCGAGGCCCAGGCCCGACAGCAGTCCATTAAGGACGAAGGCCAGCCCTGCCGCACCGAGCGTGATGCCCTGCTGGCCGGCACAACTGCCGCCGCCCTGGCCCAGCGCGCCGACGACCTCACCGTCCACCGGCAAGCCCTGCAACAGCTGTTGCCCAAAGCCGAAGCCGCCCACGAGTACCAGACCCGCGCCGAGGCCCTGACCGCTGAAATCGACCAGCAGGCCCCGGCCCTCGCTACGGCCGAAACAGCCGCCGCTCACCTCGAAACCCGCCGTGCCGACGGCCAGAAGCTGCTCGACAGCTACCGCCGCGAGCTGCGCGCCCAGCAGGCCCTGGCTGACCTCAACGCCCACCGCCAGCACCTGGAGGCTGGCCAGCCCTGTCCGCTGTGCGGCGCGCTGGAACACGCCTTCGCCCCCGATTTTACGGCTGAAGCCGATGCCCAGGAGTTACGCGTGACCCAGCAGGAGCAGACCCTGGCTGCCCTCGACGAAGAGCTGCGCCACGCTACCACGGCCCTCACCCGCCACCAGACCGAGCAGCGCCAGCGCCAGCAGCTGCACCAGGAAGCCGTCACCGCCGCCGAAACCGCCCGCCAGCAAGCCGCAGCGCTCGGGGCGGCGCTGGTGCCCGCGCCCGCTCAGCTGGCCGACCCGTCTGCGGTGCGTGCGCTGCTGGAAGCAGCTGCTGGTGAGCAGGATGCTGCCGTTGCTGTCCGCCGCCGCCTGGCCGTGCTCGATGAAAAGCTGGCCGAGCTGCGCGAAAAATACCTGCAGGCCGGCGAGGCCATCACCGCCGCGCAGCGCGAAATTCCGCGCCTGCTGGACCGGCAAGCGACCACCGAGGCAGACTTAACCCGGCTGGCTGATGAGTTGGGATACTGGCAGGAGCAGGCCGGGATTTTCCAAAGCTCGATTCGGGATTTCCTGCAGCCGCACAAGTTGGAGCTGCCCGCCCGGCCGCCCTACGACGGCCTGCTGGCCACGCTGCGGGAGCGAGCCGACCACTACGAAGCCCAGGTTACCACGCTCAGCGAGCTGGGAAAACAGCTGCTGGAAAAAACCAGCCAGCGCACTGCCCACCAGCAGGCACTGCAGCGGCAGCAGGCACAGCTTGCTGCCGCTGCCGCTGTTTTGGTCGCCGACCAGGAGGCCCTGCAACAGCAGCAGCAGGCCCGCCAGAGCGCTTACGCCGGCCCCGACCCCGCTACCGAAGCCGAGCAGCTCCGCCAGAATACCCTACGCCTAGCCACTGCCCAGCAGCTCAGCCAAAACCAGCTGGCCGACCAGCAAAAAGCCTTCGAAATTCAGCAGAATCGGCGCGATGGCCTGCAAACCCAGCTGGCCACCCACCGCGCCACGCACGAGCAGCGGCAGGCCGAGCTAACCACGGCGCTGGAAACCGCCGGCCTGGATACCGCAGCCGAAGCCCGCGCCCTGCTGCTACCCGCCGCCGAGGCCCAGCGCCTCCAGCAGGTGCGTCAGGAGCACCTCACCAACCAGACTGCCGCTGCCCGCCGCCTCGCCGACCTCACCGCCGAGCTCAGCCACCACGCCGAGGCGGGCCTCACGCCGCATTCGGCGCCCGAGCTCACGGCCCAGCTCAACACCCTTTCGGCCGCCGATGATATTCTGCAGCAGAAGCTGGGGGCCGTGGGCAACCAGCTGAAGCTGGACGACGACGCCCGCACCCAGCAGGCCGCCGGCTTGCAGGAACTGTTGCTGCGCCAGCAGGAAGAGCAGCGCTGGCAGGACCTCAGCGACCAAATCGGCTCGGCGCGGGGCGACAAGTTCAGCCAGTTTGCCCAAGGGCTCACGCTCACGCACCTGGCGCGGCTGGCCAACCTGCGCCTGCGCCAGCTCACCGGCCGCTATACCATCCTCAAAACGCCCAACCGCAACCTGGAGCTGCAAATTATCGACCACGACCAGGCCGATACCGTGCGCCCCATGGCCTCGCTCTCGGGCGGCGAAAGCTTCCTGGTGAGCCTGGCCCTGGCGCTGGGCCTGAGCGAATTGGCCGGCCACAAAGCCCGCATCGAGTCACTATTTATTGACGAGGGCTTCGGTACCCTCGACCCCGAAGCCCTGAACACAGCCCTCGACGCGCTGGAGCGCCTGCAGCATTCGGGCAAGATGATTGGCATCATCTCCCACGTTTCCGACCTCAAGGACCGCATCGGCACCCAGATTCGGGTGCGGCCCGGCGCGGGCGGCAACAGCTCGGTGCACCTGGTAGACGTGCGCGGCGAAGAAACCGACTGCGCGGTGTAATTGTACCGTGGACTCTGCGAGTCCGCGCGTGGGAACGGTCAAACTCGCGGACTCGCAGAGTCCACGGTCGCTAAACAGCCTTCACTTCAGCCCAACTCCAGTAGCTCTTCGCCTCAACCCCGGCATACCCCGCCCGGAAAAACGCCACTACCTCCCGCTCCAGCACCTCCGGCGCGATGGACGACGCATAAATTGGCCGGCCGTCGGGGTCGGCGTAGCGCTCGGCTTTGCTGAGCTTTCGGCCGGTGAGGCGCAGCAGCGGGCCGGTATCGGTAATTCCGTCGGCGGCCCAGGTTTTGCCACTGGTTTCCAGCGCGTTGAGTTGGGCTGCGAGTGGGGCCAGCGGCAGGCGCGGTAGGGTAGGGCGGCTGGCCAGGTCAATCCAAGTCGTGTATTTGTATTCGAGCTCGTAGCGGTTGCCTTCGTACTGGCTCAGCACGATGTCGTAGCCGGCGGTGGGGCCGAACAGGGCGTAGTAGGGCAGCGGCGCGGGCGTGCGCACCACGGCCAGTCCGATTTCGGGGTAGTCCTGCCGCGTGGTTTGGTGGCTCCGAATAATGGCCGCCGCCCGCTGCACCCGGTCGTATTCGGGCTGCCAGGCGGCGCGGCCGGTTGCCAGGTTTTCCAGCACTGCGGCGAAGTGGGGCAGAAACCAGTCAAATTTCTCCGCCGAGGCCTCATCCTCGCGCCGGCGCCGGGCGGGCGCACCGAACGGCTCGTAGAACCGAGCCTTTTCTTCGGCATTCAGCCAGCACACCAGCTTTAGTGCATCATCAGCCAGCGGGTGGGCCAGGTCGATTTCGCGGAAGTCGCCCAGCACGGCCACCATGCGCAGTAGTTCTTCGTGCTTCATTGCCAGCCCTTTATTCAGCAGGCTCCATACGCCGATAAAGCCGTCGATATCAAAATGATTGGCCGTGACAGCTGCTGCCTCCAGGCCCGGCGTGGTGGGCTGGTGCAGCGCCCGCAGGGCCGAGCCGGCGCTGGTGTCGTCGCGCAGGGCTGGGGGCGTGGCCGCCCCGCGCCAGTGCGCCAGCGTGAGCACGGCCCCAAGGCCCACACTATCCACCACAATAGTAGGCTGCTGCCGAAGCTGCGCGAAAGGCACGAAATAGCGGTTCATCCGGCAAAGCTCCGTCAAAAATGCCGGGCGGGGCAATCCCGCCTACCGCCGCCCGCGCCGGTTGCTGATGCGCTCCACGCGCTGCCTCCGAATCCAGCGCAGGTAGGTTTGCAGCTCTTCGGCCGCCCGCAGCGCTTCCACCGAAGAATATTGCCGGGCCAGGGCGCGGTTGCTCAGAAAGCGGTGCACGCTGCTGTGGCAGGGCTGGCACAAGTCCACGGTGGGGCCGTACTTGCCGCCTTCTTCGCGCGGAACGAGGTGGTGGCGCGAGGTCGATTGCACCTCCCGCTCGCAGAGGCCGCAGCGGTGGCCGGTCGGGGCCGACATTGAATTATTGGGTGGCCATGAGACGGACCGCGAGCGTGGCCTGGGCATTGCGCAGATAGTAGTCAAGCTTGAACAGTTTGTCTTAAACCCCAACAGGATTCGCCCGCTGCAAGTTGCGGATTCGTTATCGGCGTACTATCTTAGCCAGTAATGTGCGGTGGTTTTGCATATTACTACCCGTTCTGTTCAGCCGCGTTTCACCATTTTTCTCCAAATCTTTTAACCGTGATGATAACTGTACCCTCATTTTTACAGCTCAAACAGTGGCCGCTGGCCGGCTGGCTGGGCGGTGCGCTGATGATGTTGCTGCTGCTGGGGCCGGCCCCGGCTGCCCACGCGCAAACCTGGATGGTGAGTACTACCGCCCAAATCAAGCTGGGCATCCTGGATAAATACGGCCAGCTTGGTCCTTACACGGCCAATTTTATTGTGCATAGCGAAAAAACCGGCAAAGACTATCTGCTGGTGAAGGAGTTGGCCAAAGGCCAGACCGGTGTAGACGTGCTTTTTCCCACCGACCCCTCCGACCCCGAATATTTCAAGGCTGAAACCGGGGAAGCAGCCAGCGCCATCCCCGGCCGCTACACCTGGGAATGCCGCGTGAAGGGCCTGAAAGCCGTGGGTGGCCGGTTCATGATTCCCGAAGTGGCCAATGATATGACGATTATTAACAAGTAGCTGAGCCGGTTCCGACCGCAAAATTCAAAAGCCCGGCCCCGCGCCGGGCTTTTTGCGTTATAGTCAGGTCAGAAGTCCTGAATTCTCGCTTAACCGTTACGCATCATGCCTCGCAAGTCTTTTCCCGAACTCATCAATAGCCCCGGAATGCCGGTGCTGGTCGATTTTTTTGCCACCTGGTGCGGCCCCTGCAAAACCATGGCCCCCATTCTGGAGCAGGTGGCGGCTCAGCACGGCGGCAAGGTGCGCATCATTAAAATTGATGTGGACCGCAACCAGGCCGTGGCCCAGCAATACCGCGTGCAGAGCATTCCCACGCTGATTCTGTTTCATCAGGGGCAGCCGGTGTGGCGGCAGGCGGGCGTGGTGCCGGCCACCCAGATTGCGCAGGCTTTGCAGCCGTTCGTGGGCAAGTAGGCCGGGCGCGCGCGGGCGCTAAACTATCCGGCGGATGCCGGCGTTGGGGAGGACGCTACCTTTGTGCGCTCTCCCATTGCTACCGTATGATTTTTAGATTTTCCCGGCGTTACTACTTATTACTGTTCATATTGGGACTGGCTTGGCCCCGGGCCGGCTGGTCCCAGACGGCGGCGCGGTTCACCATCAGCGGCACGGTGCGCGGCGGGCGGGGCGAAACCCTGCCCGGCGCCAGCGTGGCCGTGCCCGCCCTCGGAACTGGCGTGGCGGCCGACTCGCTCGGCCACTACTCGCTGAGCTTGCCGGCGGGCCGCCATCAGCTGGTAATCGCCTTCATCGGCTATCAGCAAATCACCCGCGAGGTGACTTTGACTAAAAACCAGCGCATCAGCCTCAACCTCGAAGAAAGCGGCAACGAGCTGGGCGAAGTGGTGGTGGAGGGCACCGTGACCCTGGCGCAGAAGCTCAAAACCACGCAAATGGGCGTCGAGCACCTCAGCATCAACGAGGCCAAGTTGCTGCCGGCCTTGTTTGGCGAGGTCGATATTCTGAAAACGCTGCAGCTAAAGCCCGGGGTGCAGAGTGGGGGCGAGGGCACCAGCGGCCTGTTTGTGCGCGGCGGCTCGGCCGACCAGAACCTGGTGCTGGTTGATAACACGTTGGTGTACAACCCCAATCACTTGTTCGGGCTGTTTTCGGTTTTTAACTCCGATGCCGTCCAGAGCGTGGACCTCTACAAATCGGGTTTCCCGGCGCAGTTTGGCGGGCGGCTGTCGTCGGTGGTAGATGTGAAGCTGCGCGAGGGCGACCGTCAGCACTACGTGGCCACCGGCGGCGTGGGCTTGATTTCGTCGCGCCTTACCTACGAGGGGCCAATTAATAAGGGCAAAGGTTCGTTCATCGTGAGTGGGCGGCGCACGTACTTCGACATTTTCACGCGGGCGCTCAACAAGGCCAACGAGGGCAAGGAGGACTACAGCCCCATTCCCGACTACTATTTCTATGACCTCAACGCCAAGGCCAATTATACCCTCGGCGAGAAAGACCAGGTGTTTCTAACCGGCTATCTGGGCCGCGACATCTTCGGCTTCAGCAGCCCGAACGGCTTCAAATTCAGCTTCCAGTGGGGCAATACCCTCGGCTCGCTGCGCTGGAACCACACTTTTTCGCCCAAGCTGTTCGTGAATACTACCGTGTCGGTGTCGGATTACAAATACACGCTTACCAACCAGTTGGCCAACGTGTTCAGCTTCAACCTGGGCTCGCAAATCACGGACTACACCGGGCGCACCGACTTCGAGTACATGCCCAACGACCGGCACCAGATTAAGACCGGGGCCATGTTTACGCAGCACCACTTCGGCGTGGGCCGCCTCAGCGCCAGCACCGGCGATGGCCGCCTCGACATCGGTTCCGACGTGCGGTACGATGCCCTCGATGGGGCCGTTTACGCCTCCGATAATTACAAGGCCACCGACAAGCTCCAGCTCGAAGGCGGCCTGCGCCTGACCGGTTTCCGCAGCGGCACCAACCAGTACGGCGGCCTGGAGCCCCGCGCCGCCGCCCGCTACGCCCTGAACGATAAGACGTCGTTCAAGCTCAACTACGCCATGATGTACCAGTACGTGCACCTGGTCACGAATTCGGGCGCGTCGCTGCCCACTGATATCTGGTACCCCTCGCGGCTGTCGGTGAAGCCGCAGCAGTCGCAGCAGGTGAGCGGGGGGGCAAGCTTCCTGCTGGGCGGTGGCAAGTACTTGCTCACCAATGAGGTGTATTATAAGTGGGGCCGCAATCAGGTCGATTTTCGGGATGGCGCGCAGCTGTTCGTGAACCCCGATTTGGACCAGGAATTCATTTTCGGTAAGAGCTGGGCCTATGGCAACGAGCTTTATCTGGAGAAGAAAACCGGCAAAACCACCGGCTGGATTGGCTACACCCTGGCCTGGAGCTGGCGCAATTTTCAGCCCCAGAATGGCACCAATGGCGTGAACGGCGGCCAGGATTTCCACCCCAACTACGACCGCCGCCACAATTTGACTGTGGTAGTAATACACAAGCTCAATACCCGTATCAGCCTCACAGCCAGCTTTATTTATACCTCGGGTAACCTGACCACGCTGCCGCTGGGCCGGTTTGGGGTGCAGGATATTCCGGGCTCCAGCGTAGGCATCGACCCGCGCCCGGTGCCCGTGTACCCCGACCGCAATTCCTACCGCCTCATCCCGTACCACCGCCTCGACCTCGGCGTGGTGTACAAAATCGGCGCCCGGCGCGACCAGGACCTCACCCTGAGCATCTACAACGCCTATAACCGTCGCAACGCCTACTTCGTGTTTTTTGATACCGTGAAGGACAATGCCAGCGGCCGCACCACGGGCTTCCAGGCTAAGCAGGTGTCGCTGTTTCCGGTCATCCCGTCGCTGACGTATAATTTCCGCTTCTGACCACGGATTAGCGCGGATTTTAGCGGATTCCACGGATTTTGTGGACGGTATTGCAGGGTTTTTTTATGAGTGTTTTTAACAGCATTTTTTATGAAAAGGAAGATGAACCGGCTTGTTTTTGGTAGTGTCCTGCTGGTGCTGGCCGGTTGCGGCAAGCTGCAAAACGACATCAACGTGCCGCTGCCGGCTTTCTCATCCGATTTGGTGGTGGAATGCTACCTGCAGCCGGGCAAGGTGCCGGAGCTGGTTGTCACCACGTCGGTGCCCTACATCAGCGTCGTGCTGCCGCAGGTGCCCACCGATGTCACCGTTACGCTCACCATGCCCAACGGCACGCTGGTGCCGCTGGCCTTCAACCCCAATTACCGGGCGCTGGTTGACACCACTTCGGGCGTGAAATTCCACTCCCACATCGGCCGCGACCCGCTGGTGGCCAAAGCCGGCGACGTATTCAAGCTCGACGTGGTGGACACCAAAGGCCGCCATGCCACCGCCACCACCACCATGCTGGCCCCCGTGCCCATCGACTCGGTGAGCTACCAGTTCAACGACAAAACCGGCTCCGAGCGCAAGGCCCTTTTCCTCACCAGCTTCCGCGACCCGGCCCCGCTCGACGACTGTTACCGCCTGCAGCTGCACAAGGGCAACCCCGCCAAGGGAGCCCTGCTCAAAAGCCCGGAAATGGACATGTCGGTAGAAGACCGGCTGCTCAACGGCCAGGAATTCGTGCTGGGCACCAGCTACCGCTTCCACCCCGGCGATACCGTTACGGCCACGCTCTACCACACCGAGCGGGCCATGTACCGCTTCCGGCAATCGGTGCGCGACGCGCGCCAGGCCAACGGCAACCCCTTTGCTCAGCCGTCCGCCATTTATGGCAACGTGCAGGGCGGCATCGGCATCTTCGGCGTGCTGAGCGGCGCCACCGCCCAGAAGATCATAGCGAAATAAGGACTTGTAGCATATGCTTCAGCTTGTGCCGGTAAGTGACCGGCCGTTCAACGACGCACAAGCTGAAGCATGTGCTACAAGCTACAAGCCCGCCACCACGGCCTTTATCAGGGCTGTGAGGCGGGGCTCGGCCGCGCCGGCGGCAGCGAAAATGTCGGCCAGCACCACGGGCTTGAGGTGGCCGGGGGCGCACAAATCGGTGATGACCGACACGGCCAGCACCGGCAGGCCCAGGTGGCGGGCAGCTATCACCTCCGGCACCGTGCTCATGCCCACGGCATCGGCCCCGATGGTGCGCAGGTAGCGGTATTCGGCGGGGGTTTCGAGCATGGGGCCGGGCACGCTGGCGTACACGCCGCGCCGGGTGGTGCCGGCCTGCCCCAGCGCCTGGGCGGCGGCTTCGGCCCGGCGGAGCAGGTCGGCATTGTAGGGCGCGAACATATCCGGGAAGCGCGGACCCATTTCGTCGAGGTTGGCCCCGATGAGCGGGTTGCCGGGTTGCAGGTTGATGTGGTCGTCAATTAGCATCAAATCAGCGAGATTGAAATCGGGGTTGAGGCCGCCGGCGGCGTTGCTCACCAGTAGGCGGGCAATGCCCAGCAGCTTGAGCACGCGCACGGGTATGGCCACCTGCTGCATGGTGTAGCCCTCGTAGTAGTGGAAACGGCCTTGCAGCACGGCTACTTTTTTGCCGCCCATGCGGCCCAGCAGCAGCCGGCCGGCGTGGCTTTCCACGGTGCTGAGGGGGAAATGCGGGATGTCAGCGTAGTTGATTTCGTATTCAACGTCGACTTCATTCGCCAGCGCGCCCAGCCCGGTACCGAGGATGATGCCCGTTTCGGGCTGGAAGGCCTGGGAGCTGGCTTTGATGTAGGCGGCGGCTTCTTGGAGGTGTTGGAGCATTGGTGGGGTAGGAAAAAAACGGTCACCCTGAGCATAGCGAAGGACCTTCTCACGGCTGAACAAAGTATTCTGGCGTGATAAGGTCCTTCGCTGCGCTCAGGATGACAGCCGAGTCAGGATGACAAATGATGAAATAAACTACTGGATATCCAGCGAATACGGCAGGCGGGCCTGCACGCCGCGCATCTGCATCAGTTGCTGGTACTGGGCGTAGGCGGGGTACAGCGGCCCCAGCTCGGTCTTGATGGCGCGGGTTTTGGCCGCATCGTCGTCGCTGAACATGGAAATGAAGCCTTCCAGCGCCGATTTCTGGCGGG
Organism: Hymenobacter siberiensis; assembly: GCF_018967845.1. Taxonomy (GTDB): domain Bacteria; phylum Bacteroidota; class Bacteroidia; order Cytophagales; family Hymenobacteraceae; genus Hymenobacter; species Hymenobacter siberiensis. The sequence continues at coordinate 3,658,823 of NZ_JAHLZZ010000001.1, read as the reverse complement.
GCAGGCGCTGCACGTAATAGTCGTCGGCTTTGAGGTGGGCGCGGGCGGCGGCAATGTTGAGCGCGTCCTGGTAGTCGCCGAGTACGTCCACGAGGCCGTTGTTTTTGGCTTCGAGGCCGCTCCAGACGCGGCCCGAGGCCAGGCGGCGCAGGCGCTCCAGGGGCATATGGCGGCCCAGGGCGGCCTTGCTGGTAAAGTCGGCGTAGATGCGGTTCACCTCCTCCTGCAAAGTGCGCTTCTCGAAGTCGGTGAGCGGGCGCGTGATGGTGGGCAGGTCCGAGAACTTGCCCGTCGTCACGCGGTCCACGGTGATGCCCAGCTTGTCGGCCAGCAGCGGCTGGATGTTGGGCAGCACGCCAAACACGCCAATGGAGCCCGTAATCGTGTTCGGGTGGGCCACGATGGTATCGCAGGCCATGGCAATGTAGTAGCCGCCGGAAGCCGCCACGTCGCTCATGCTGGCGATAATCGGCTTCACCTTTTTGGTTAGCAGCACTTCGCGGTAGATGATGTCCGAGGCCAGCGACGAGCCGCCCGGCGAGTTGATGCGCAGCACCACGGCCTTCACTTTCTCATCGAGCCGGGCCTTGCGGATGGCTTCGGCAAACTTGGTGCTGCCGATGTTATCGTCGGAGCCCTTGCCGGTCACGATGTCGCCCTCGGCGTAAATCACGGCAATGCGGTTGCTGGTGCTGCTGCTCACGCGCGCCTCCGCGTCGCCGTTGTCGACGTAGTCGGAGAGGCTCACCAGGCTGGGCTTTTTGTCTTTGGCCACACCCAGCTTGCCGCGCATATAATCCTGCACCTCATCGAAGTAGCCGATTTTGGTGACGAGCTTCAGGCGCAGGGCATCGGGGGCGTTGTGCACCAGCATCGAGTCGGAAATTACCTTGAGGCGGGCCGGGGCGATGCCCCGGGTTTTGGCCACCTCGCCAATCATATAGCCGTTGATGGAGTTCAGGAACGACACGGTCTGGTAGCGGGCCGAATCGGAGAAGTTCTCGCGGAAAAACGGCTCGACGGCACTTTTGAAGGAGCCCACCCGAAAAATATAGGGCTCGATGCCTGCCTTTTCGAAGAGGCGCTTGTAGAACATCACCTCTGTACTCAGGCCGTTGAATTCGAGCGTGCCCTGCGGGTTGAGGTAGATTTCATTGGCCATCGAAGAGAGGTAGAAGCTCTTTTCGGAGGCAATTTCATGGTAGGCTACCACGAATTTGCCGCTCTTTTTGAAGTCGAGCAGCGCGTTGCGCACTTCCTCCAGCGAAGCCATGCCGCCCTGCACAATGCCCAGGTTCAGCAGAATGCCCTTGATGTCGTCGTCGCCCTTGGCCCGGTAGATGGCCTCCTTCAGCTCAACCAGCCCGGTGCTGCCGCCCCCGCCCAGCCCGCCGAAACGGCCTTCGCGCCCGCGCTCATTGAGCGGGTCATTCAGCTTGAGCTCCAGCACCGAGTTGGCGGTGGTTTGCTTCGGGCCTTTGGAGCTGTTCACCGTGGCCCCGATGAAGATGGCCACCCCCACAAAACATAAGAACCCAAACGCAGCCAGCCCCACGATGGTAGCTAGCACATATTTCAAAAATTGTCGCATGAGACCACAGATTTAACGAATTGAACGGATTTTTTGTGGTTCCGTGCCACTCAGATTGTCTAATCAGCTGGCAAGTTACACGCGGCTGTATCGTTTGGCCTTCGTGGGCTGGCTGTGGACTGGCGCGAGTTTAGCGCAGCGTAACTCGTGACCGTTATTGTGGGGGAGGCTGCGCCTCCCTGCCGCGCCAGCGGCAAGCCATGTTCGCACCGTTCAGGCTAGCCGTTCTGATGTGAGGCAGAGCCTCGCCCGATAAGCAGTCACGAGTTACGCTGCGCTAAACTCGCGCCGGTTGCGCCAGTTGCGGGCCTATAACGCTAATATCCGTATTTCTCGCCCCACCAGCCGCGCAGGCGTTCCTGAATTTTGGCCTCGCTGGCGTTCAGGCCCGGGGCGTAGAAGCGGGTGCCGCTCAGGGCATCGGGCAGAAACTCCTGGGCCTCAAAATTGCCCTCTCCGTTGTGCGAGTAGGCGTATTCCTGGCCGTAGCCGAGCTGCTTGAGCAGGCGGGTGGGGGCGTTGCGCAGGGGCACCGGCACGGGGTACACGCCATTGGCCTTCACCTCGGCCTGCGCCGCGCGGATGGCCATGTAGGCGGCGTTGCTCTTGGGTGAGGTGGCGAGGTAGATGACGGTTTGGGCGAGAATCAAATCCGATTCGGGCAGGCCGATGACGGTGCAGGCCTGGAAGCAGCTGGTGGCCAGCATCAGGGCGTTGGGGTTGGCATTGCCGATGTCCTCGGAGGCCAGGATGAGCATGCGGCGGGCGATGAATTTCACGTCTTCGCCGCCTTCCAGCATCACGGCCAGGTAGTAGAGCGCGGCGTTGGGGTCGGAGCCGCGCATGGACTTGATGAAGGCCGAAATCACGTCGTAGTGCATTTCGCCGCCCTTGTCGTAGCGGGCCAGTGGGCGCTGGGCCACGGTTTGCACCACGGCATCGGTGATTTCGATGACGCCTTTTTTGTTGGGCGGCGTGCTTTGGACTACGATTTCTAAGAGGTTGAGCAGCTTGCGGGCATCGCCTCCGCTGAGGGCCAGCAGGGCGTGGTCCTCTTTCAGTACTACCTTTTTCTGCTTGAGCGCGGCATCTTCGGTCAGGGCTTTTTGCACGAGGCCGCGCAGGGTATCCGCGCTCAAGGCCTCCAATACATATACCTGGCAGCGCGAGAGCAAGGCCGGAATTACCTCGAAGGACGGGTTTTCCGTAGTGGCCCCAATCAGCGTCACGGTGCCGTGCTCCACCGCGCCCAGCAGCGCATCCTGCTGCGCCTTGCTGAAACGGTGTATTTCATCGATAAACAACACCGTTCCGCGCTGCCGCCTGGCCTTTTCAATCACGTCGCGCACGTCCTTCACACCGGCATTGATGGCGCTCAGGGCCGAAAACGGCTGTTTCAGCTCCGAGGCCAGCAGGTGGGCCAGGGTGGTTTTGCCCACGCCCGGCGGACCCCATAGGATGAGGCTGGGCAGACGCCCGGAATTCAAATAGCGGCGCAGCACGCCGGTTTCGCCCACCAGGTGCTGCTGGCCGGCGTAGTCGGCCAGGCGGCGGGGGCGCTGGCGCTCGGCCAGGGGCGCATCGGGGCCGGGCGCGGCGGCGGGGGTGAAGGCAGCGGGTTCGTCGTCGGGGAAGAGGTTCATGGTGCGGTAAGCTTTAGCTTGCCGTATCGGTAACAAGCCCGGCAAAGTTCGGTTGAATCACCGCAGCTTGCTTTGCTTTGTACGTAATGTCAAGCTAAAGCTTACCTCACTTTATGTCCAATCAATTCCGCGTCCACGCGGCCCTTTTCTTCGTCACGGTCATTTACGCGGCCAATTATTCCCTGTCGAAAGACGTGATGCCGCAGTACATGACCCCCTTTGGCATCGTCACGCTGCGGGTGCTGGGGGCGTCGAGCTTCTTCGCCCTCATCAAATACTTCGTGGCCCCGCAGGACAAAATCATCGGTTGGGCCGACAACTGGCGCTCCATTATCTGTGGCGTGTGCGGCATTGGGGTCAATCAGCTGCTGTTTTTTTCGGGGCTGAACCTGACTTCGCCCATCAGCGCCTCGCTGCTGCAAACCATCGCACCCATTGTGGTAGTCATCGCCTCGGCTGTTTTATTGAGCGAGAAAATCACCGTGCCGCGTGCGCTGGGCATTGCGGTGGGGGCAGTGGGCGCAGCCTCGCTCATCCTCAGCCGCAACGCGCAGGCGGCCATCTACCCGCACGCCACGCTGGGCAACCTGTTCATCCTGGCCAATGCCACGGTTTTTGGCCTCTACCTGGTACTGGTGCAGCCGTTGATGCGCAAGTATCACGCCTTCACGGTGTTGGCGCGGGTGTTTCTGGTGGGGGCCATCGTGGCGGTGCCCTTCGGCTGGCGCGAGGCGCTGGGTACCAATTATGCCAGCTTTCCGCTCAAAATCTGGCTCGAAGTGGGTTACATGGTAGTTTTTCTCACCATTGTGGCCTATTTGCTCAATAACTGGGCGCTGAAATATGCCTCGCCGGCCCTGCTGGGCGTCTACATTTATTTGCAGCCGGTGTTGGCGGTGCTCTTCGCCGTGGCCCTGGGCAAAGACCATCTCACCTGGAGCAAGGCTGGGCAGGCCATGCTCATTTTCGTGGGCGTGTGGCTGGTGAGCCAGAAGCCCAAAGGCGCACCAGCCGCGGCCGTGGTGCCGGAAACGGTGATGGACTGAGTGGGGGGAGCGAGCGTTTCATAAAACCAGAACGTCATGCTGAGCGGAGCCGAAGCATGACGTTCTTTTTTATTGTGATTTCCGGAAGCCAGTCGCTACGCTAATGCGCCTGCGGCTGAAACTCCGTAACCGCCTCGCCCAAATCCAAAACCTTCGCGTCTGGCAATGCCTGCTGCACAATACTGGTCCCTACGGCCGAGCGGTAGCCACCCGCGCAGTGAACCAGAATCGGCTTATCAGTGGGGATTTCGTGGGCGCGCTCGCGCAGCTCGGGCAGGGGAATGACCAGGGCATTCTGAAAAACCGGCGTTTGAGCTTCGGCCCGGTTGCGGATGTCGACGATGGTAAAGGCTTCGGGGTGCTCGCGCACGGCCGCTACGTCTACGGTGGGGGAGGTGGCGGGCAGGTCGGCCGGGGCCATTAGCGCGCCCTTGATGTTGCCTTCGTAGCCAATTTTGGCTGTTTTGCGGATGACCGTGTCCAGCGCGATTTTGGAATCGGCCAACAGGTAAAACGGCTCTTTGGGGCCAACGATAGAGCCCAGCCAGGTTTCGAATTTGCCACCATCCTGCAAGTTGAGGGCTCCCGGCAGATGGCCGGCCCGGAACTGGGCCGCCGGCCGCGTGTCGATGAGCAGTACGCCGGGTTCCAGCACCGCGCCGGTGTTCGGGTGTGGTACCGCCCGAATGCTGTCCTCGAAGCTGGGCGCGCCCTGCTTGTTCAGGGCCACGTTGTGGCCGAAATACTTGGGTACGAAGGGCTGGTCTGCGAGCAGCACCTTAATAAACTCATCCTGCGACATGGGTTGCAGGGCGTAGTTGGTTTTCAGCTCTTTGGCGATGGTGGAATCGAGGTCGGGGCTGGTGGTTGTGCCGCAGAGCGAGCCGGGGCCGTGGGCGGGGTACACCCTGGTGCTGCCGGGCAGGGTCATGAGCTTGTTGCGGGTGCTTTTATACAGCTGCGCGGCCAGCTCCTCGCGCTGGTGGCCGCCCACGGCTTCGTCCTCGCGCAGGTCGGGCCGGCCCACATCGCCCACAAACAGGGTGTCGCCGGTGAATACGGCGCGGCTCTGGGCTAGCTCATCCATCAGCAAAATGCTGATGGAGTCCGGCGAGTGGCCGGGGGTGTTGATGGCGTGCAGCTCGTAGCTGCCCAGCTTGATGCGGTCGCCGTCGTCGAAATTCTTGTGGGGATATTTGGCTCCTACCAATTTGCTGCAGTAGATGGTGGCCTCGGTTTCCTCAGCAATTTCCAGGTGCGACGACACAAAATCGGCGTGCGGGTGCGTCTCAATCACGGCGATGATGCGGGCCTCGTGCTCGTCGGCAAAGTCGTAGTACGGCTGCGGGTCGCGGGCCGGGTCGATGATGGCGACCTGGCGGCCGCAACGCACGGCGTAGCTGGCGTGGGCCAGGCCCTTGTCGTAAAACTGCTGGATTTGCACGGCCGAGGCTGTGCTACTGGGAAGGGGAGGCATGGGGGAACGAGGGGGGATGGTGAGGCGGGGCCTTTCTTGCCCGATGTGGGTGGGTAAGAATCCAAATATAAATGCTGGGGGTAGAACCTCCGTTGCTCTAGCCAGATTAGGGCAGGGCTATCTGTTCGAATTCGGAACGGGCACCGGCTGGCTTAACCGACCAGCTGACGCTCACGCGGTCGGCTTCGATACAGCGTACTGTGGGAATGGCATTGCGGGCGGGCGTAAGCGGCCGCAGCTGCTGGGTGGCAATGTCATAAGCCAGCACTTGGCGACTGGTATTCAATATTACGTGCTGATAGTCAGCACTGATTCCCCGAAAACGAAAGCTGGCTGGATAACTTGGAAGGGGACCTTCGAGGTTGAGAGCTGGGGCGGCATCGTTCACTATTTCCGGAACCGCCAGCTCGTGCACGCCTGCCAACTGGCCTGCATTGCCGAGCTGAGCCAAAATTAACCCTACTGGTTGCTCATTGCTGTAGCCACTCAGCGGAATTATACCCGTGCCGCCAGCTCCAATAATACCTATGCCAATCATACCCCGGACAATAGTGATTGCATTGGGTATGTTGCGGTAGGTTTCGCCAATTAGCTGGTAGCTGCCATCGGGTAGTTGGCCCGCCGACTGCCACCGGTAATGAGCCGGCCGGCCGGATAACGGCCATGCCAGACCGACCCCAAATTGGCGTTGGCCCACGGGGCTTAGCAGCAGGGCAAAGTCGCGCCGATACTCCCACGCTTTGCCTTGCTCGGCAGGTGCCGTGTAAGAAGTGCGGCGGTCTGAAGTGCCCAATAGCAGCAGCCCGGCTGGTACTACCGCCGCTACATCCAGCTCATCATTGGAAGCCAGCGGCTGGTTGCATTCGGCATCTCCGGTTGTCAGGCGGAAGCTCAACACGCGCGGCCGCATGGCCAGGGCCAAATACTCCCTGAGCACAAGCCATAGGTGGGTATCGCTGGCTACTATATGCTCAACAGTAGTTAAGCAGGCAGGGGTGAGCTGCTGCTCCCACAGCGGGGCCAGTGTCGGACTCAGCGCCCGTACCTCAAGGTTGGGCCGGCCCGATTTGCCCGAAGGGTAAATGAGCACGAAACCCTTTCCGTCTGGCAGGCCAAACAAGCGGGGCGGCACTAGCATTTTGGCGTCGCCACCCAGCTGAGGCATGTACTGTCGAGGCAGTTGCAGCGTCCGGCCCACCGAATCAGTGAGCAGCAGCATCACTGAGTCTTTTCCGGTTTTGCACAGCAGATACAAGTTGCGCGTTCCGCTTTGCGCTGCTGCTGCCAACTCAAAGCCTCGCGGTATTGCCGCAACGGGATGCGTTGCGGTGCCGTCGGTGCCGAGCACGCCTTGTTCCAGCACAAACCCCGCTCCCGGCTTTTTCATCGTCTGACAGCTCATGACGCGAAAGCTCGCCGCCGCCGATGACTGGGCAAATAGCGGTAGGCTTGGAGTAGCAGCCTGCAGCACAAAGCCGCTGATAAGCAGCCACAAAAAGCGTGATGCGTTTCGGTAGAACACGTTTCTATAAGGCCTTGAAAGTGGTTAGGAAAGGTTAGATTAATGCGAATTTGGGGCTACATGCCCGGATTGGTCCCGCCCGGGCCTCACGAAACAGCGTTTATTCTGGCATAATGGGGAAACAGGTGCATAAAAAAAGCTCCCGCCTCGAGGCGGGAGCTTTTTTTATGCGGCGGGCAGGGTATTACGCCTTGGTCTTCATTTTCATCTTGCCGCCATCACGGCCGTGGCCGTGGTGCTCGGCTTTCATCTTGTCCATCTTGGCGAATTGCTCGGGGGTGAGGATGGTCTTCATCTGGGCCTCATAGCGGTCGTGGGCGGCTTTCATTTCGGGGCGGCCGGCTTTTTTGTCGGTGCCGTACTTGGTTTTGAGGGCCGTCATTTCCTGCTGGCGGGCCAGCATCAGCTGCTCTACTTTGGCTTCCTGGTCGGCGTTGAGGCCGAGCTCTTTGGTCATTTTGCCGGCGCGGTGGTCGGCCATCTTGGCGGGGTCTTTCGGCCCCTGTTTGTCTTTGCTGTAGTGGCGGGCTGTCTGGTTGGCATCGGAGCCAGTGGTTTTCACGACGGTTTGGGCGAAGCTGGTGCCAGCGGTAGCAAAAGCGAGGGCGGCGAGCAGAAACAGGTTCTTCTTCATGGCGGTAATAAGCAAAAATGGGTTGGTTAAGGATGAGGGGAGCACCAGGCCCGGTGCGGGAGTGGCTTTGGTGCCTGCCGGGGTAATTACAAGCAGTATGCCAGCATTTCGCCAACCGGCTTCCAGAGCCAGTTCATCGACGCAAAGCCGCTTTTTATTGACGAAGCGCCATCTTATTCGGGCTGGGCAGCCGGGGCGTTGGCATTAGCAGCGCGGTGCTCGCGCATCTTCTCGCGCTGCTCGTCGCGCATCTGGCTGAATTTGGTGAATTGCTCCGGGGTAAGCACGGTTTTAATCTGCTCGTCGGTGCGGGTTTCGCTGGCTTTCAGGTCCTGGGCGGTGCCCAGTTTGCGGCCGCCGGTGGTGCGCTGCTCGCGCAACAGCTGCAGTTGCTGGCGCTGGGCCATGAGGATGGGGCCCAGGCGGGCCTGCTGGTTGGCAGTGAGGCCTAGTTCTTTGCCGAGGTACTGGGCGCGGCGCTGGGCCAGTTGGTCGGGGGCGGGGGTGGTACCGGCCTGGGCCGGAACGGTAGCAGTAGCGAGAGTCTGCGCAAGGCTGGTACCGGCCGTGGCCGCGCTGACAGCAATGATAAAAAGGAGCTTTTTCATGGTAGGCAGGGGGGGGGCTGATTAGGGTAACGAAAGTAATATCGACGCTGGAATGCACGCGGCTAAACCGGCTTGGGCGCGGGGATTTCGGCCGTGGGCCGGCCCGTAGAACCACGCTCACGCGGGGGCAGTGCCTCGGCGGTGGGAAAATGCTGCCTATATTTCGGCTCCGCCACTAGCGCCCGGGAGTATTTTCGTTGCTCAACGGGCCGGATGGGGATTTTTAATTCTTTCATTTATTTCAAACTTCTTCCTTCTTTACATCTAACACATGGCAAGTATTTTCGCCAAAAAACCACTGGCTGTGCTCTTGGGCGAGGCCAACTCGACCGGGCACGGCACCCTGAAACGGACGCTGGGCGCGGGCAACCTCGTGGCGCTGGGCGTGGGCGCCATCATCGGGGCGGGCCTGTTTGTGCGCACCGCCGCCGCTTCGGCGCAGGCCGCCGGGCCGGGCGTGACGCTGGCCTTCATTCTGGCCGCTTTCGGCTGCGTGTTTGCGGGCCTGTGCTACGCCGAGTTCGCGGCCATGATTCCCATTGCCGGCTCGGCCTACACCTATGCCTACACCACCATGGGTGAGTTTGTGGCCTGGGTAATCGGCTGGGCCCTGATTATGGAATACGCCCTGGGCGCGGCCACCGTGAGCATTGCCTGGAGCGAGTACCTCAACAAGCTGCTGGAGGTCTTTGGGACCAGTATGCCGTACAATCTTTCCCACTCACCTTTCGAGCACGCCATTATTAATGGCGTAGACCAGCACGGGGTTGTCAACCTGCCCGCGCTGTTCATTATTGTGATGCTCAGTCTGTTGCTGGTGAAAGGCACGCAGGAGTCGGCCATGTTCAACGCCGTGATTGTGGTGCTGAAAGTGCTGATTGTGGTCGTGTTCATCGCCGTGGGCTGGCAGTTCATCAACCCCGCCAACCACACGCCCTACCTCATTCCGGCCGATGCCGTGGTGAAAAACGCGGCCGGCGAAGTGGTGCGGACCTACGAAGGGTTCTTTAAGCACGGCATTGGCGGCATTATCGGTGGGGCGGGCATTGTATTCTTTGCCTTCATCGGTTTCGACGCCGTGAGCACGGCGGCGCAGGAAGCCCGCAACCCCAAGCGCGACATGCCCATCGGCATTCTGGGTTCGCTGGCTATTTGCACAGTGCTCTACATTCTGTTCGGACACGTACTGACGGGCGTAGCCAGCTGGCGCGAGTTTGCCGACCCGGCTTTAGGCGGCGAGGCGTCGGTAGCTTATGCCATTCGGGCGCACATGCCCGGCTACGGCTGGCTGGCCACGGGCGTGACGGTGGGCATCCTGCTCGGTTTCACGTCGGTTATCCTGGTGATGCTCATGGGCCAGAGCCGCGTATTCTTCTCGATGGCCAAGGACGGCCTCATGCCCAAGGCATTCTCGGAGCTGCACCCGCGCTTCAACACGCCCTACAAATCCAACCTGATGTTGATGGTGTTCGTGGGCTTGTTCGCGGCCTTCGTGCCCGGCTCGCTGGCCGGCGACCTCACCTCGTTCGGGACGCTGCTGGCCTTCGTGCTCGTAAGCCTGGGCGTGTGGATTATGCGCAAGTCGGACCCCGCCCAGCCGCGGCCTTTCCGTGCGCCGCTCTCGTCGCCCAGCTTCCCGCTGGTGCCCATCATGGGCGCGTTGGTGTGCACGCTGCTTATCGTGGGCCTCGATTCGTTCACGCTGCAAGTGGCAGTGGGCTGGATGCTGCTGGGCTTCATCGTGTACTTCCTCTACGGCCAGCGTAACTCCATGCTCCAGAAGGGCGTGGTAGTGGTGCCCTCCGAAATGGAAGAAGAAGCCTTCATCAAGCCCGATAAGAACAACCGGTAGTACTGAGTTAAGAGTTAAAGGTTGAGCGTTAGTCTTTTCAACTTTCAACTCTTAACTCAACAAAAAACCCGCTGGCATTAGCCAGCGGGTTTTTTTGTTGATGCTGCCTTCACCTCGCTTTTGAGCTTGAGCACCCGGTCGCCGTTTTCCTGCACGATGACGAAGGCGGGGTCATCGGCCGAACCGTTGCGGTGGATGACGCTGCCCTTGATGGTGCGGCTGATGGGCTCTTTGTGTGCCGATTCAATCTTGCCGGTGGCCGTGCCGGTGCCGTATTTCCAGGAGACTTGGGTGCCTTTGCGCATAAAACCAGGGAGAAAGTGCGGGAATTCAGTTACCAAAATGAGTTGAGAGTACGTGTACTGCCAACGGCAGGCTGTCGTTGCAGGGCGGGTTGGGGCGCGGGCACTGGGCCATTGGTGGCCCTACTCCGCCATTTCGCCGTTCTTTTGCGTAGTTCAACCATGCGTGCTGCCATTCTGCGCGCCCCCCATGATGTTTCGATTCCTGTCGCTGCTGCTGTTTCTGCCCTTCTTTGCCTCCGCCCAAACGCCCTTCGTGCCCGATGAGCGGGCTTATTACGGACTAATTGACCGGGGCAGCGGGCGCTGCCTTGATATTGCCAGCGCCAGCACGGCCAGCGGCGCGGCGGCCGTGCAGTGGGAGTTCACGCACGCCCCCAGCCAGCAATGGCGCTTCGTGCCCATTCGGACCGGCAGCGAATATTACCGCATCGAAGCCCGCCACAGCAGCCAGTGCCTGACCGTGGACAAGCCCGGCGAGGGCCTGGGCCTGGTGCAACGCCCCTTCCAGGGCAGCGAGCAGCAGCAGTGGCGGCTGGTGCCGGCCGGCCCTTTGGGGAGCTTTCAGCTCGAAAACCGCAGCGAAGCCCGCTGTGCCGCGCTGGCCGCAGCCGATAAATTCAACGGTACGCCCGTGGTGGCCCAGAAGAACAACGGCCGCGCCAGCCAGCAGTGGCGCCTGTTTCGGCTGCGCCTGAATGTGCTGGAAGGGCCGTCGCCCTTCGGAGCGCCGCTGCCGCTGGCCGGGGCCATCAACTCGCCCGGCAACGAGGTGCACCCCGTGCTGAGCCCCGATGGCAAGACATTGTACTTCGCCCGCACCAAGTTTGCCGGCAACACCGAGGGCAACACCGACTCCGGCGATGCCTGGCTGAGCCAGAGCCCCGACCAGGGCAAAACCTGGGGCGCGCCCACCCGCCTCGACGGCCTGAACACGCCCCAGAACAACGCCGTGGAAGCCACCACCGGCACCGGTGGCCAGCTCCTGGTGGTGCGCGGTACCTACGAGCGCGACGGCACCTTCCGCGACGAGGGCCTGAGCCGGGTGGCGCAATCTGCCGCCGTGGCCCCCGGCGCTACGCCCAAAACCACCCGGCCCGAGGCCCTGCGCATTGCCAATTTCTACTCGGCGGTGACGGGCACGGGGTTTTATATGTCGGCCGATGGGCAAACGCTGCTGCTCTCGCTGGAGCGCGGCGACTCCGAGGGCGGCAACGATATTTACCTGAGCCGCCCCGATGGCAGCAGCGGTTACACCGAGCCCAAAAGCCTGGGGCCGGTGCTCAACTCGCCCGGTTTCGACTTCGCGCCCTGGCTCACGCCCGATGGCAAAACGCTGTATTTTGCGTCGTACGGCCACATGGGCTACGGCTCGGCCGATATGTTCGTGAGCCAGCGCCTCGACGACAGCTGGACCCGCTGGAGCGAGCCCCGCAACCTGGGCCCGGCCCTGAACGGCCCCGGCTTCAACGCCTACCTGACGCTCACGCCCGACGGCAAAACGGCCTATTTCTCGTCCTCGGCCACGCCCAACGGCACCAAGGATATCCTGCGCACGGGCCGCGCCACACCGCCCGACTCGCTGCCCAAGCCCGCCGTGGTGGCCGAGGCCAATGAGAATTCGGGCCGTGCTTTCCTGAGCGGCCGCGTGCTGGATGCCCGCACCAAGCAGCCGGTAGCAGGCGCGGTGGTGAAGGCCAACCTGCTGGGTACCAGCAAAACCAGTCCGCAGTTCCTGGCCACCAGCACTGCCGACAACCAGGGCAACTACCAGATGTCGCTGCTGCCCGGCCGGTACTACCTCTCGGCCAACGGCGCGGGCCTGCTCACAATGGGCGACACGCTGGTAGCCGCTGGCTCGCCCCGGCGCGATATCCTGCTGCTGCCCGCCGCCGTGGGGGCCAAAGTAGACCTGCCCAGCATCATCTTCGCCCAGGGCAAAGCCACGCTGCTGGGCTCAGCCTACACCGAGCTGAACCGCCTCGCCATTGCCCTGCAAGCCGCCACCGCCACCGAAGTGCGCCTCGAAGGCCACACCGATAACGTGGGCCCGGCCGACAAAAACCAACAGCTTTCCGAAGACCGGGTAGCCGAAGTGAAGCGCTACCTCGTGGGCCGGGGCGTGGCTGAAAGCCGCATCACCACTGTAGGTTTCGGCGGCTCGAAGCCGAAATTCGGCAACGACCGCGAAGAAACCCGCCGCCTGAACCGCCGCGTGGAGCTGGTAATTGTGAAGTAGCGCACAGGTTGTTTCCCCTAATTAAACGTACATAGGACTTGCGCAAACCCCTGTTTACGAAGCCCTGCCGGGTACAACCCCGCTGGGGCTGGTAAAATGCACCCTTGCGTAAGTTCTATTGCGTAAAGCACCGTGATAATGCCCCGCCCAGCGGGCCAGTCAAGCTACATAAAATCGAACTCGACAAACCAGTTGAAATTAAACCGTTAGGCTTTTCTGCTCCGCAGGAGAGGGGGGCTGCGTTGATAATTTCTGCGTCAGGGCACAACCATCGAGGGGCGCCAGCAAACGCCCAAACGGATTATCCGAGAACAAGCGCATACTAGGCCTGCTAACGTACTGGTAGATATATAGAAAGCGCAATAATGGCTCAGCCTGATGATAATGGCTGCCCGAAACTGATTCAGGCAAGCAGGTATAATTTGTTGGACGGAGGCTGAGTAGATCGGTCCGGGCGTAATTTTGTCTGGTTCCGAAACCGCGCACTATCGCCGCTGGTATCGGGTGCCCCTCCCTTTTATGCCATTGCTGTCGCGCGCTCAGGAAACGCTGTTTTTTCAAAATACGGCCGGCAAGGTTTTTTACCAGCCGTCAGGCTTTGTGCGTTTGGTGTGGGCCCCCGAGCGGGCGGTGCTGGAAGCCATCCAGACCTTCTACGAGCAGGTGATGACGCTGATGCTGCGCACGGCCACCCGCAAGATTCTCTCCGAACACGGCCAGCGGGCGCCCCTCTCCGGTGCGGCCCAGGAGTGGCTCACCGGGCACTGGATTCCGCGGGCCATCAACGAGGTGCGGGCTCAGTACTGCGCCATCGTGGAAGGGGCCGACCCCATGCACCGGCTCTCCACGCAGTCGGTGGTGAGCGGCGCCCCGGCGGGCCTGATTTTCCAACGCTTCTCCACGATGGGAGATGCTGAAAAATGGCTGCAAGAGGCCGAGATGAGTCGTTAAACAGCTGTGCAGAAGAGGGTTTGTTGAAGCAAAGCAAGGAGCAGGAGCAGTTATTCGTGCCGTTTGCACGGCTACTCAGGCCGCCTCAATCTCCGGTACCGTATCCCCTTTTTCGGCGGCTATCACGCTCTTTTTGGCGGGGTTGATTTTGCGGCCGCGCGGGGTTTCTTCATCACCCAGCACCATGCCCCAGGGCTTGAGCGGCCCGATGCGGTCGAACACGATTTTGAGGATGGCGATGACCGGCAGGGCCAGAAACATGCCCGCCACGCCGCCAATGGCATTGCCCACTAGCACGCCCACAATGGCCACCAGGGCATTTACCCGAATTTTGGACGCTACGATGCGCGGAATCAGGTAGTGGTTGTCGATGAACTGAATGAGCATATAGGCTCCCAGCACCGCCAGGGCGTGGCCGTAGCCATCGTTGGCCACAAAGGCCATGAGCATGGGCAGGGCAATGGCAATGAGCCCGCCGATGTAGGGAATGAAGTTGAGCAGCGCGCCCATCACGCCCAGCAGCAGGCCGTAGGGCACCCCAATAATGAGCAGGGCCGTAACGTTGAGCGCGGCCACGATGCTGCCCTCAATCAGCAGGCCCACCATGTAGCTCTGAATGGCGGTTTTGCTTTCGCGCAGCACTTCGCTCACGCTGGTATCGCGGCGCCGGCCCGAAAAGGCCTGCACCAGGAAATCGACCAGCCGCTTCTGGTACAGAAACAGCAGGAAAATATAGACTGGAATGAGGGTGAACGTAACGAGCAGGCCCGATACCGCCGAGAGCGTGCCGCCCAGCAGGCCCTGGGCCTTGGTGCCGGCCTCGCTCATCCAGCCCTGTAGCTTCTGGTCGCTCAGGCCCACGCGCGATTGCAGCCACTCGTGCACCTGGGTTGCGGTTTCGGTGAATTTCTTCTTGAACATCGGCATCTGGTCCGATAGCTGGGCGGCCTCCACGCTGATGAAATACACCAGCCCCAGCACCGCCGCCACGCCCAGTACCACCGTAAGCAGGATGGCCAGCAGCGGCGGCACCCGGTGGCGCAGCAGCCACTGCTCCACCGGATGCAGCATGATGGCAAAAATGGCCGCGAAAAAGAGCGGAAATATGATGTCGCTGGCAATGTGCAGCGTGAACACCAGCAGCGCCAGCCCCAGCAGGATGAGCGGAGCTTTCACGTAGAGCGGAAACCGGAGCTCGCGGGGTTGGGAGTCGGAGGGGGAAGGCATCGAAAGGGTAAAAAAAGAGCCGGCTGGGGCAACATGCCGGCCGGTTTGCCCGCTTACGTGCCCTTGGCCGCCACGTTGTCGGGTTTCGGTGGGGGGAGCGGAATTCCCGGCCAGTGCATTGGTTGTCATTCCAACGAAGGCGGAATCTGAGAAAATCCATTTGAACGGTTTTCCCCAGATTCCTCCTTCGTCAGCATGTCGACCCGGCCTACCGCCCGAAATCCTCCGTCACCTGCAGGAACATGGGCGAGGGTACCTCCGTGCTCTGGCCGGTGGGCGTGAGCAGGCCCGATTGCGGGTCAACGTGGTAGCTGAAAATGTTGTTGGAGTTCTGGTTGGCCACCAGCAGCAGACGGCCGCTGGGGTCGAGGGTGAAATTGCGGGGCGTTTTGCCCTGCGTGTCCACATCCTGGATGGGCACCAGCGTACCGTTGCTGGTATCGATGGCAAATACCGCGATGCTGTTGTGGCCCCGGTTAGAAGCATAGAGAAACAGCCCGTTACGCGAAACATGAATGTCGGCGCAGGAATTTTCGCCCGTGTAGCCGGCCGGCAGCGCCGACAGCGTCTGGAGCTCGCGGAAGCGCCCGGCGGCCGCGTCATACGCCAGCGCCGTCACGGTGGAGTTCAGCTCGTTGATGAGGTAGGCGTGCTTGCCATCGGGGTGAAAAACCAGGTGGCGCGGCCCCGCGCCGGGCTTGGCCACGAAAGCTGGCTCGGCCGCGCGGGTGAGCTGGGCCCTGGCGGGGTCGAAGCGGTAGCCGTACACCCGGTCGGTGCCCAGGTTTACGGCGAAGGCAAACGTATTGGCGGGGTCGGGGAGGAGGCAGTGGGCGTGCGGACTGGTTTGGTTCTTGTGCGGGCCGCTGCCGGTGTGCTGGTCCGTAGTGGGGGCACCCAGCTGGCCGTCGGCGGCCACGGGGAGCGCGCTCACGTTGCCGCTCACGTAGTTGGCCACCAGGGCTGTATGGCCGGTGTGGTCGAGGCTGATGTAGCAGGGCGCGGCCCCGTTGGAAGGCTGCTGGTTGAGCAGGGTCAGGTCGCCGGTGCGCGGGGCCACGGCAAAGGCACTCACGCCGCCGCCCGGCGCACCCCGAAACGTCTGGGTTTCGCTCACCGCGTACAGGAAGCGGTGGTTGGCCGAGAGGGTGAGGTAGGTGGGGCTGGCGCCGCCGTGCTGCGCGCTCACCTTGGTGAAAGCGCCGGTAGCGGCATCCACGCGGTACAGGAAAATGGTGCTTGCCTGCTCATTGCCCACGTTGGTGCCCACGTACAGCCAGTAGTCCTTGGCGATAGCGCTACTGCTCCCGGCCGGCCGCGCACAGCCCGCCAACAGCGTGATGGAAAGCAGCCCCAGCCCGCTCAGGAAGCGCATCCGGCCGCGAAATACAGGAAAATTAGTCATAGAGAAGTCAAAATATAAGGTGCAAAAATGCACAAAACCCGCCGTGCCCAGCGTTCCGGACGTAAAAAATCGGCTCCAACCACGAAAAAAACTGCTTCACTACCAAAAATAAAAGTCCAGCAGGTGGGCCCACCGCCGGAAGCGCCCCGTCGCCGCGCCTCATAAAATATTCACCTGACGCGCCTTAATCTTGCAGAAAAAGCACCGCCGGCCCATCATTCAACGCCGCTTATATCTGTTGCTAATCAGACTGTTGCCCAGTACCTCATCATGCCTTTTTTCACCCGCCTCCCCACCGATACCAACCTGATTGAAGCCCGCCAGTGGTTTCCGGGCCTGCAAGTGGCCGGGGTGGCCGATGAGGTCCCAGCCTTTGCGGGCAACGACAGCCTGCTGCCCATGTCGCCACACGCCTACCTCACCAGCCGCAAGGGCCGCATCACCGTGTTTGCGGGCGACTGGGTCATCACGGAGCCCACCGGCGACCAGCACATTTGCCAGGACCGCCTGTTCCGGATGAGCTATACCCCGGCCGAAAACAAGTTTGCCCGGTTGCCACTCCCTGGCCTTGCGCCCGGCGAATAAGCCCCGCCGCGCTAAAAAGCCCAATACCGTTGGCCCCGCCGTGCGCCGTGGTCCTACCTTTGCCGCATGGAGTTTCAGAAAAAGAAGTACACGTTTCGCGGCATGGATGGCTACGCTGGTTTCCGCAACGGCCAGGAATACGAGCTTGAACTAGGCCTGAGCCCCGCCGACGATGAGCGCCCGGCTGAAATCATTATCATCAACCCCGTTTCCCGCCTGTGGATGCATTGCAGCAAGCAGGAGTTCGCTGTGAGGTGGGATAAGGGGTAGGGGACAGACCTTCCAAGAATCACCCCGTTTCGTTACTGTTGCATCGGATAAGGCCTTCTTTCTGTTTGCAAGCGACTGGCAATCTTTTGTAAATAAAAATACCAGAAACAGGGCCGACACCAAGTGTCTAAGCTCCATTTCTGGCGTTATTTTATCGAATGTACCCGGAGCCGGGGTAGCGTCCAGCCTCAAAAACGAGACGCTAACCCTTTGATTGACTGCCGGTAATCTTCAAATAAATTTGGTGCTATTTCAAACAGGTGGCACACCAGGGCGCATAACCCACTGAACTGCCTTTTCAACCCTGCAATAGGGGTCAGGCTACTTCAGCCGCAGCTGCTCTTCTGGCCGCGTCGTTACCCGGTCCATCAGTTCCAGCAGCCGCCCGCGCACATCATGGGAGTCCCGCGCCATCACCTCCAGCAGCCCCGCCACCCGCTCAAAAGCTTCTTCCTTGTTAGCCGGTACCCGCGTGGTTAGGATGCCGCGTACCTCCCAGATTTCCCAGATAGTTTCGCGGGGAATAATGTGCGGCGAGAAGTACGCGTTATCCGACAGCAGCTCCACTTCCTGGTCTTCGTCCTGAATCGGCCGCGGAATGCGCTTCACCATCATGTTTTCCTCAGTCACCACCACGTACACGTGGCGGGGCTTTACCATGCGCCAGTTGTCCACGCAGCGCGCCACCACCACGTCGCTGGTCCACAGCGTCGGCTCCATGCTGGAGCCTTCCACCTCAAACGCCCGGTGCGACTTGCCCGAAAATTGCGGCATGGTTAACATCTCCAGGTCCATTTCGGTCAGCACCTCCGGCCGCTCCCGCGACAGCTGGTAGCCAGCCTGCGCCGGCGTGGGCACCAGCATAATACCTTCCTGGCCCGACTTGTCCAGCGTGATAACCGCGGGAGCATGAAGACCCCCGTACCGGTGCCCCTCCTTGTGCTCGGGTTGGCTTTTAGGCTTGGCCATGCCCGGTTTCGCGTCGGTTGGAATGTCTAGCATGGCACCCTTGCCCAGCAGCAGCCAGCCCGGGTTCACCTCCGGGTAATGCTCCAGCACCTCCACCAGCGTGTCGAAGCCGGGCTTGAACTTATGTCCAATAAAGTTGTAGAGTTTAGTGGGTCGGTCGTGTCCAAGTTTCTTTGCGGCACCGTAGACAGAGTCGCCATAATGCTCAATTATAGACGCCAAACGGTCACCAATTTGCTTTTGCTGTTCCATTTTGTTTTACTTGTCTGTTAAAACTTATTTGGCAGTTCAAACTTGTTGTCGTAAAATTGCCCTGTCTCGAAAACAAAGTTAAACAACCGGCAAACAAAATGGAACACATAGCAAAGAAAATTTCAGAGCAGCGCCATCTTTTTGGCAAGCGCAGCAACTACGCCGCTCGTATCCTGACAAACTTAGAATGTAAGGGTAAGGCTTTTACGCGCCAGCAGGTCTACAATGTCGTGTCCGGCCGCTACTTCAACATGGACGTGGCAGAAGCCTTTTTTGAGGAACTGGATGCCGAAGTAAAGCGCCGGGCCGACCTCGAAGCCCTGGCCAACCGCCAAAACCTCGCCGCTGCCGCCATCCCAACCCCCGCCTAAGCCATGCAAATCGCCCTGCTAGTTCCCGAACAGGAGTGGCGGCAGCTGCTGGCCGACGTGCAGCGCCTCAAATCCACCGAAGCCGATGTTGCCCGCGCCCCGCAAGCTCTGCCGCCCCCGCCCGACCGCATCCACACGGTGCGCGAAGCGGCCCACTACATGCGCCTAAAGCCCGAAGGTGTCCGCAACGCTCGCCGCGCCGGCCGCCTGGTCGGCCTGCGCCTCAACGAGAAGGAGTGGGGCTTCCGCCAGTCGGAGCTCGACCGCTACCTGTCCCGCTACAACCGCCGTCCGCTCGACGGCCTCCCGCCCACGGCGTCCCCGACCATGAAGGTCGCCGCCTAATCATTTTCTCCCATGTCCCAGCTACTCCCCCTGGTTGGCCCTGCCGGGCACGGTCCTGCCGAGGCCGAACCCAACCCCGCCGCGGCCACCCGCTCCATCATTGCTATTCAAAAGGTGAGGCTCAAAGACCAGCACCTCACCTGCGAATTCACCGAGCAGCGTACCGACGATGCCCCGCCCCGCACCTTCGCGCTCACCTGCGCCGAGCACGTCCATCCCGACCTTACCCACCGCCTCAGCCGCCTGGTGCCGCACCTGTGCCTGCTCGCCGAGCAGCTGACCGAAACGCCCGACTATTGGCCCGACGCGGCCGAAGAGCTGCCGGCACTGTTCGGGCAATTCACCGTCACCGGCTTCTCGATGGGCCGCCACCAAAGCGGTGTCACGCTCATCGGCCAGCGCGAGCTAACCGGTGGCCGGGTGCTCAACCTCACCACGCCTTACCAATCCTTCGACGACGAGCAGGGCAACTACCCCTACGCGCCCTTGCTCGAAACAGAGCTGCTGGAGGCCCTGGCAGAGGTCGAAGCCGCCCTCCGCGGCAAATGCACCGACTACCGCCAGCTCGACTTGTTCGAGCAGCCGGCCGCCGGACTCCGCCTGGCCCAGTAGCCCCCGTCTACCCCGCCATGAACTTTATCCGTCACATCCGAACGGCCTTTGCGCTGCTGGCTCGGCACCCCGACGCCACCCCGTACCACGTCAGCCTGTACGTGGCCCTGTTTAGCCGGTGGAACGAGGAGCGGTTCCCCGAGTCGGTGATGCTGGTGCGGGCCGAAGTCATGCGCGCCGCCCACATCGGCAGCGCCAGCACCTACCTTAAATGCCTGCGCGAACTCTCTGCCTACGGCCTCATCACCTACCTGCCTTCTCGGTCCGAACACCGCCCCAGCAGCTGCCTTATGCACGAGCTGCAACCCGCCCAGCTTGCACCAGAAGTGGACCAAGCACTGTACTCAAATGAGTTCACCGCTCGCACCACATCTAGTGCAAGTACTAGCCCCACAAGTGGTGCAAGCACTGGTGCAAGCCGTGGTCAAGCCGTAGTCTCTTTGTATAAACAGGTAGAAACAGTAGTAAACAAAAACAAACCCGTTCTATCAATCAAACTAGATGAGGCGGCAGCTGAAAAAAAAATAGGGGAGGAGCATTCCTCGGATGAGGAGCTTTTAGGGCAGGAAGACTCTGAACTACCCGCTCAGGAGCCACCCCCCAATGCAAAAGTTGCGCGAAAAGGAAAGGGCCCCACTCGACACCAGCGCCCGGAAATTCCCTTTGCCGAATCTGAGCTGGCCGACCTCTCGGCTTTCATGACCGCCTTCGCCGGCACCGACTACGTCTTGGCCGACCTGTGCTTCTACCACGAGAAAATCCTGAACTGGCGGCAGAAGGGCGAAGTCCCGCTGCGCCGCGACTGGCTCGCCACCTCCAAGCAATTCTTCCTCAACGATGCCGCCGACAACCGCCTTAAGCTCGCCCCCGGTACCCAGTCCCACCAGCTTGGCGCCGACTCCTACGCCAACACCGGAATCCCAACTACTGGCTACCGTTCAAGCCGCTACGACTAGCGCCCTGGCCCGCAGCAGCACCCCCGAGCTGCGCGCCATGCTGGCCGACATCAGCATCGGCCTCACTTCGGCCCAAGCCCTGGCCGCCCCCAAGCTCTTCCAGCTCACCCACCGCCTCGGCGAGCGCGAAGTCGTCAAGCTGCTCGTCGTCATCCTGCGCGCCTTCGTCGACTCGCTCCGCGTCAAGGAGAAGCCCGACGCCGCCGACCTCATCGAGCTGGCCGGCACCCTGGCCCAAACCTACACCCACGACAGCCTCAAGGACATCATCCTGGCCCTGAAGGAAGCCCGTACCCAGGGCACCAATTTCTTCCAGGCCCTCGACGTGAGCACCCTTTACCGCCTGCTCACCGAGTACTTCGACCGCAAGGCCCGCTACCTTGAACACCGCCACCTCGACCAGAAAGCCACCGGCGCCAGCACCGAAGCCACCGCCGTGCAGCTACTCGGCCAGGCCGCCCCCCGCATGCTCGAGCACGTGGCCCAGCAAATCCCCTCCGACCACCCGAACGCTGCGGCCCTCCGCCAGAAGCTCTCCATCACCAAGGCCCGCGAGACTCGTGGCCTCATCACCCCCGAGCAAGCCGCTGAGCAACGCGCCGAGGCCCGCCAAGCTACCCAGCGCAAGGAGCGCGCAGACTGGTAGCACATCCATCATTCACGTTGAAGCTGTTTAGAAAGTCGGGTTGGCCGTCATTTTTCGCATGAGTTGAGCCACTGAAACGGGGCTGATGAAACCGGCCCCCGTTTTGAGGCAAATTTCGGGGGTACCAGCGGGGAATTAGGAAGGAATTGAAGCCGTCAAAACAGTTATTGGCGGCTTTTTGCAAAAAGTAACTGCCAATCCGACTTTCTAAACAGCTTCGTTGTTTCACGGATAAAATAAAGCTTCCTTGATGCTCAATACGTTAGATTTTTCTTTTACTTGCCCGTGCGAGGAGCCTTATCTTAGCAGAAAAAAGGAACTGCCATGTTGGGGGAAAAGCTTATTTTTCAGGGTCATAACACGTTCTTGTGTCGCCACGGGTGGTTGAAGAAGGGGTACGATTTTATCGAAGGCGAAGGGGGATTCAATGACGCCGATGCCGTCGTTAAACTTGGAGTTGGTAAAAACATGGTGGACGCTGTCCGTTATTGGATGCGTGCATTTGGCTTGATGAATGAGGCTGACGAGTTGCTGCCTGTTGCTCATCAGTTGCTAGGGGCCAACGGCTACGACCCCTATATTGAAGACAATGCCACCCTGTGGTATTTGCACTACCTACTCGTAAAAACGGGCCGAGCTTCAGTATACCACCTCGTATTTAACGAGCTTCGCAAGGAAGGCTTTTCCTTTAGTAGAGCGCAACTACAGCAATTCATAAATCGGCGTGCGATTGAGCTAGGTGCCAAATCGGCAGTAAATGCCACCACGTTGGATGCTGACTTAACCGTTTTGATTCGCAGCTATGCGCCTTCGGGCAAAGAGAAGGATAAATTCGACATTGAAGAAGAGTCGGCTGGCCTGCTACAAGACCTAGGATTGCTCATCGTTACCAAGACGGATGGTATTCGTTACTACATTGAGAACCTAGAGCGCCGAGAAATTCCGTGGCAGGTTGTTCTCCAGGTTATTTTAGAAAACGAGCATTTTGGTGAAGTAATCAGCTTCAACGATTTGGAGGTAGCACCTGATTCCCCGGGTTTGTTATTCGCTTTGAACGAGAAGGGAATATTTAATAAAATCGAGGAAATGCGGGAGCATTTGCCTGGTGCTATTATCTATTCTAGCACCGCTGGCAACCGTGTACTTACCATTAAGAAAGAATTAATCAACCTCGATGAGGTGATGCAGCAATACTATGGCCACCTCGTTTAGCCCATCCGTCAATATTGTGCGCGATGCGTCGCAGCAACTATTATACATACCCACGCAAAATGCACAGACGATTTATGGGCAAATAGTTGATAACTATCTGTCTGGCATTCATTGCTTCAACATTGTCGGTGCCTATGGTACAGGTAAATCTGCTTTTCTATGGGCATTTCAGCAGACACTAAATAAGCAAAAGGAATACTTTCACACTGAGGTTGGCTTCAAAAACGTCAAGGCATTTCGATTTCTGCATTTTGTAGGGCAATACGCTTCTTTGAAGCAAACTCTTGCGCAACATTTCTTGGGTGAGGCGGCAGTTGATGTTTCCTCAAAAGAGGTTATTGAAGCCATAGTTCAAGAATACCGGCCGCTGGCAAAAAAGCAGTTTGCGCTTGTGCTGGTAGTTGATGAATTTGGCAAGTTCCTGGAATATGCTGCCAAGGAAAATCCGGAAGAAGAACTCTACTTCATTCAGGAACTGGCAGAGTATATCAACGATGCCAGCAAGGATATTCTATTGCTGACCACTGTTCACCAGGACGTGAGCTCATATTCTGTCGGTTTAACCCGTACGCAGCGGCAGGAGTGGGAAAAGGTGAAGGGCCGGTTGAAGGAGCTGACTTTCAACGAACCCGTGGAGCAACTGCTTCACCTCGTGGCACAGCAACTAACCGAAGGAAATAAATTCGCCTCTATCCCGGCCGTGAACCAACAACTGTTCGCAGCCATAGAAGCAGCCCACGTTTTCCCATTGCGCGATTACGGTACTGCCGACATGCAGCAGCAATTGTGGCCAATGGACTTGCTCTCGGCCGGCGTACTGGTCCAATCGCTGCAGCGCTACGGGCAAAACGAGAGGTCACTTTTTTCCTTCCTGTGCTCCAACGATTACCTCGGTATTGAGCAGCATACAGGCCAGGGCACGTATTACAGCGTCAGCCAAGTCTACGACTACCTGAGCTACCATTTCTATTCGCTGCTAACCTCTCGTTACAATCCCAACTTCTTTCAATGGGGCATTCTAAAAAGTACCCTCGAACAGTTAGAGAAATACTTCGATAACGAAGCAGAATTGAATGCAGCTCGGCAACTAGTTAAAACCATAGGGTTGCTCTCCATCTTCGCGCCAGCTGGAGCTGAAATTAGTCCTGAGTTTTTGGAAACCTATGCTCAGCTGAGCCTCGGACTTCCCACAGCTAAAACGGCTTTGCAAACCCTGCAGCAGCACAAGCTAATTCGGTTTCAGCCCCACAAAAACAGCTTCATTCTGTTCGAAGGCACCGATTTAGATATCGAACTGGCTATTGACGAAGCGGGCAGCCTCGTAGAGCAGGTAACAGACGTAGCCACGCGTCTACGCGAGTTTTTCAGCTTTCCTTATATCGCGGCAAAGCAAGCTTCTTACGAAGTAGGCACACCGCGGGTATTCGAGGTCCGCATGACTGACGATGTGTTACTGGAGGAGCCCGAAGCTGAAATAGATGGTTTTGTAAATCTGATTTTTTCGGATACTATTTCGCTCGATAAACTGCACCAAACCGTGGGCGACCGCCACAATGCGGTTCTATATGGCATCTACCGCAAGTCGGGTGAAATCAAGCGGCTCATTCGGGAGATTGATAAAATCCGGAAGGTGCGCAAGGAGAATGTAAACGATAAAGTAGCTGTGCGCGAACTTGACGGTATCTATGACCACCAAGTAGCGCTACTCAATCACTATGTGCTGGATAGCTTGTACGAAGCTGACGGCAACATCACCTGGTATTTTAACGGCGCCGCCGAGGTTACATTCAACAATCGCCGGTCGTTCAACCGCTGCTTGTCAGCTATTGCTCGTGAGGTGTACGCTGCAACTCCAACCTATCGGAGTGAGTTGGCGAACCGCACCAAGCTTACTACGCCCATTGTTACGGCGCGTAAAAGCTTTATCCGGGCGCTGTTCGATAAGTGGCAATATCCAGACCTGGACTTCCCGGCCAAAAACTTCCCGCCCGAGAAAACTATCTACTTGTCCCTGTTGCAGGATACCGGCATACACCGTCGTTTCAACGGCGAATATGCCTTGATGCCGCCCACCGCGCCTACGTTTCAACTACTATGGGCGGCGTGCGACAACTTTCTGCAACAATCGCAGACGGGCAAGCTGAAGATTTCAGAGCTGATGAATCTGCTGTTGAGCAAGCCATTTAAGCTGAAGCAGGGCCTGATTGATTTTTGGGTACCCGTGTTTCTGTTCATTAGGCGGCATGAGTTTGCGCTTTATGGTGAGCAGGGTAAATACATTCCCGACCTGAACGCCGATGTGGTGGACCTGTTCACCAAAAGCCCCGGCCTGTACACAATAAAAGCGTTTGAGCTGCTGCCCGAAAAACTAGCGCTGTTCAATGAGTACCGCGACCTATTGCAGCTTGGAGCAACCGAGCGGCTTTCCAATAAGTCCTTTATTGAGTCCATCAAGCCATTCTTGACCTTCTACCGGCAGCTACCGGATTACGCACAACGCACCCGCAATCTGCCCGCTGCAGCACTCCGCCTGCGCGAAGGCATTGCCACAGCCAAAGACCCCCAGGCTGCGTTTTTTGAAACCTTCCCTGGTGCCCTAGGCTTCAATTTGCTCGAACTGCAGGGTGACACGGCAACGCGGGAACGGTATGTTCAAACGCTGCAACATAATATGAGTCTTATTCGGCAGGCCTATTCGGCTCTGCTGCTGCGTATGGAGCAAGCAATCAGCAGCCATATCTTGGGCCGAGCAGCCGATTTTGAACAATACCAACAGGCACTGCAAGAGCGGTTCCGAAGCCTTGAGCCTCACCAGTTGCCGAAGGAGCTTGTAGTATTTCGGGAGCGCATCATGTCAAAGCTAGACGACCGCGAAGCCTGGCTGAACTCCATGGCCAATGCAATGCTGAGTAAGAGCCTAAAAGACTTCGACGACAACGACGAGCGGATTTTCCAGGACCGGTTTCAGCAGCGCATTCACGAGTTGGACAACTTATGCGAACTGACCAAAACTGTCATCGACCCCGAAGCCGAAGACATCCTACGTGTGGGCATTTCAACGTTTGGCACCAAAGAGCGGGCCCGAGTCATTCGCCGTCCCAAGCAAGCCAGTGCCGCTGAAACAGGGTTGGCAAACGAAATTCGCAACTTGCTCGGCGACGACAAACCACGTAGCTTGTCTATCTTGGCTCGTCTACTACAGGAATACCTCTAAACTACCATGCAGAATAAGCCTCTCCGGCACGTAATGGGCATTTCTGGCGGCAAAGACAGCGCTGCCTTGGCCATCTATCTGCGCGACAAGCACCCTGAGCTTGACATTGAATACTATTTTTCCGATACAGGCAAGGAGCTGGATGAGACCTACGAGCTTATCAGCAACCTGGAAAACTATCTAGGCAAAACGATTACCCGTCTGGAAGCAGCCCCTGATAGTCCCGAAGATTCCTTCGACCATTTCGTAAAGGTGTACGGCGGCTACCTACCCTCATCTAGCGCCCGGTGGTGTACCAAAAAGCTAAAGCTGGAACCCTTCGAGCAGTTTGTGGGCAACGACCCAGTAGTATCCTACGTGGGCATTCGGGGCGACGAGGACCGCGAAGGTTACATCTCGCGCAAGCCCAACATTCAATCCATCTTCCCCTTCCGGCGCAACATCTGGAGCGAAGACGTGATACAGAAGGTGCTGCAAGCTGATGCCCTACCCCGCCTCCGCAGCCTTTACAGGGAATTGAGCGACCCAACCCAGCACGCACGCCTGCTGCCGCTAGTAGATGCCCCGTTGTCACGCGGTTTCAGTCAGACGCAAAAGCTCAACGCGCTACTCGATGCCGATGTGCGGCTGTTCAACCGCGTTGTATTTGCCTTCCTGCGCGATACAGCCTACCCATTGGCGCAAGCTGCCGAATTCTCACTGCTCGAAAACGACGAGAACCTAGTGCGAGCCGATATTTTCCATCTGCTGCGCAAAAGTGGGGTGGGCGTGCCGGCCTATTATGAAAAGATAACCTTTGAAGTAGATGGGCAGAAGGGCGAATACGCCCGCAGCCGTTCCGGCTGTTTCTTCTGCTTCTTCCAGCAAAAAATCGAATGGGTATGGCTCTATGAGCAACATCCTAAGAAATTTGCCCTTGCCCAAGCCTACGAAAAGGACGGCTACACTTGGATGGAAGAGTCGCTGAATGACCTCATCAAGCCTGAGCGCATCCGTCGCATAAAGCTGGACGCTTTAGCAAAACAACAGAAAAGCAGTTTCTCAACCAGCGCTTACCTACTTGATGTCCTTGATGATGAGGAAGAGGTTGGGTGTGCTTCGTGTTTTATTTAAAAAAGCATCATGGATTTTAATGTTGAATCTTGGCCAATAGAGAAACTTCTTGCTCTGTATAAAGAGAAGAAACTCAATCTTAATCCCCCATATCAACGCAATCCAATTTGGAGTAAAGGTGCGCAGAAATCATTGATTGAGTCAATAAAATCTAATGCCCCACTACCAACATTTTTTCTCTTGAAAAAAGGTAAAGAGAATTATGAAATGGTTGATGGTCAACAAAGGACTAGAGCGCTAATACTTTATAATAACACTAATGAGCTTGATGAAAAAGGCTCACTTGAACCTTTTAAGAGCACGGGTTTCCCGAAATACCCCTTAAACATCACAATAATCACGAGTCTCAGTAGTGGTGAACATATTGAAGACTACTATGCAAAAATCAATTCCTCAGGCCTGGCTTTGAATCGACCAGAGACATTCAAGGCTAGATACTTCAATACTAAATTCCTGGAACTAGTCGAAGGAATTGTTAAGCGCAATGATTTTGCGCTTCTTAAGCTGGTTCCAGAGAATTCTAAAAAGAGAATGCTTGACCGTGATTTAGTTGAAGAATTAGTTGCTTTGACAATACATAATATCACCGACAAAAAAGAGCAAGTCGAAAAGATGTATGAGTCAGACTTGTCAAAAGCTGAGATAGATAAAGCAACAACTTTATTTAATAAGGCAATGGATGTTGTCACTGAGTTTAATAAAATTAAACCAATATCTACTACCCGATATCGTCAGAGGAATGATTTCTACACCCTATTCGGTTTTATAACAGCGCACACAAATTATGATAATGCAACCTTTAAGCATTTTTACAATATTCTACTTGCAGTAGAGCTTGGTATTAAGCCTGATAGAACAGGCTGCCCCCCTCTTTATGAGTATGCGCTCAATTGTATTACTCAATCCAACTCTTCAGTTGCAAGAGAAAGAAGACTAAATAGACTTGTTGCGAAGTGAGTGAAGTGCGGAATTTTCGACAAACTGTACTTAAATTTAGAACATGAACTTTTCCGTAAAAAACCTCACTACTTCGCGTAAATGGCGTGCTGCCACGGGACTCACGGCGGAGCGTTTTGCGCAGCTTTTGGCGCATTTTAAGCAGGCGTATTTTCGGTTAAATGGAACAGATATGATTGAACGTGGGGCTTTTGCGCCGTATGAAGTAGCCCTTAAAACAGAAGAAGAATTACTGCTTTTCACCCTATTCAGCTTCAAAGCAAACTTGACGTATGATTTGTTGGGATTGGTCAGTGGGATGGACGGTTCCAACGCGAAACGCAACCAGGAATTAGGCATTACGGTGCTCCAAGAAGCGCTGGAGCAAACCGGGCATGCGCCAAAGCGGGAATTTGCGACAGTGGCCGAATTTGAAGCCTATTTTCAGGAACACGAGACGTTATTGGTCGATGGAACAGAGCAACGCAAGCAACGACCAGGAAATAAAGAGATGCAAAAAGACTACTATAGCGGTAAAAAAAAATACACGCCGTAAAAGAGATAGTTATTTCAACGACCATTCGCTGGATTGGTTTTATCAGCCGTTGTTACGGCGGAAGACACCACGACTACAGTGTGCTAAAAAGCATTTTACCAGTTGATAAAGAGTGGTTTAAAAAGTTCAAGGTGCGGTTGGACCTGGGGTTTTTGGGCTTCGCGAAAGACTACGTTTGCCGGAAAGTTTTTATTCCTATCAAAAAGCCGAAAGGGAAAGAACTCACCGATGAACAACGAGAAATAAATACAAAACAAGCAAGTGAACGAATTACCGTAGAGCATAGCATTGGCGGATTGAAACGTTATCGAATTTTGGAAGACCGATTACGTTTGCATAATTTGAACCTGTACAATGACGTGCTGGGAGTGTGTGCGGGCTTGTGGAATTTCAGCTTAAATCTGTGATTAATAGCTCGCAACAAGTCTAATATTATGCAAGGATTATTTGGAGACAATAATCCCAAGAAATTGTCAACTATACAATCTACTGTTGCGAAATACTATTCAGTGCCCAAAAGTGGATTAGAGGTCATAAATAACAACTTGACATTTACTCCATCAACACTCTCGTCAGCAGTAGTCGCTAAAGAAAAACCTTCCTTAGTTTCGCAAGCTGCAATATGAGGATTGGTGACAAAGGAAGCCCGACACTTTCACCAGGGGTAGATGATAATTTCGTTGACTTCTTGGATGAAAGATTTTTTGTTAGTTATCTATCTGGAGATAAAGCAGCCGAAGGGGGCAATGGGCTGGTATTTCAAATAAATAATCAAAATGGGGATGTGTATGCGCTAAAATTATCCAAAACTTCTCGTCAAGCTGCTTCGAGGGATGAAGAGAAAGAAAAAAGGTTAGCAAGATTTAACAGGGAAATTTCAGCGCTTAACGCCATTAAGTATGATTACAATGAAAATGTTGTAGGCCTTATTGGAACAGGCAATATAGTAATAGGCCGAAATACGTATGACTTTTTTGTGATGGAAAAGTGTGATTACTCTTTGAGCTCATACTTAAAATCGCAACCAGATTTAGCTCCATCGCAAAGAATAGCATTATTTTCAAAAATCCTTAATGGGATTAAATACCTTCATAGATACGGGATATATCATCGTGATATAAAGAGTGACAATATCTTAGTTCAGGATGATGAGCCTAAAATATGCGATTTAGGGCTATCCACCTTTAGAAATGATGACTTAGACCTAGATGATGTAGGTGAAAGGATTGGACCGACTGGATGGTTTTCTCCCGAAGCAACAAACAAATTTTTGGTTGAAACCACACTTAATCCTTTTAATCTTAATTGCGTAATTGGCGCAAAATCAGATGTTTTCCAACTCGGAAAATTATTCTGGTATATAATGCAAGGTAACCTTCCTTTGGGTCAAATTGCTAAATCTGACTTTGTCGCTTCGACTAACCCTTTGTTATATTCAATAATACGAAAGTGTTTGTTACATTCTAGTCAAAGGAGACCATCTGTAGATAAAGCTATTAAACTTATGGAAGATTTATTCTTTGAGTTTGGCTTGTAAACACTATTCTCCTAGCCCCTGCATCATTTCTTCCATTCCACCAAAATTCAGAATAAACTCCGAATAGAAGTTTTCAAACAAGTCCTTGATGTAGTCGGCTACGTCTATTAGGTCTTGTTCACCCGCTTTCATCTGAAACATCTGGTACTTACGGTTCTTGGTGATGCTGTAGAGAAAGAGTGTGTGCATATACACAGCCGTCCAGTATTTGCGGCCAGTAATTTCTAGCTGCTCTTCATTGATATTGCGGTACTTGGAGCGGAAATTCTTCAGCACCTTACTATCCATGTTGATGTAGATTTTCTCAAGGTTGTCGCCCGTAGCAAAAGGATGGACGATGGTGTCGTGGTTGACCGTCACTCCGACTCCTTCCATTTGCTCCCAAGTGGCAGCACCGTCTTTGTGCTCTCTGTACATAAATACGGGTTCTGGTAAACCTTGCAGTGGTTCTTCTTCAGGCTGAGGCATTGGTTTGGGCGGTGCGTCCTTATCGGAAATTTTCACCCAGAATATTTCCTCCAGCTCCTCGCCAGGCGCAGTTAGTGACACCTTCAGCTGCACAGCGTCGCCCACTTGCGCGTCTTTCTGCGGGTTCATCGTAATGCGGATGGTCCCATCCTGCGGGCTGCTCACGTTCACGTTCAGCACGTCTTCCACCGCCAACGCGGTGCCCTCGAAACTGCCTCCGTGGCCGTTGCTACTGCCATTGTTGTTTTTACCAGCTCGCTTCACGCTAAGCAGTGCAACCTTCAGCTCGCCAGGTTCTTCTACTCGGTTGAAATATTGGTTTTCAACGTCGGTATCGAAGCGTACCGTCTTCTCACCACCCAACGGAATACCGGTTAAAGCTTTGTCGCCATCATTGTGGCCTCTCACCTTCAAAAAAGTGGGAAAGCGTTGCGGCTTGAACGGGTCTGGTGCCGGTTTCGATGGCGTTTTCTTCTCCGGTTTTTCCTGCTTATCGGGTTGCGCCTTTTTCTCTTCCAGCTTGAACGTGCTACCCAGCAGCTTCAGCAGCTCTGGGTTCATCTGAATGTTTTTAGTGACGTTTTTCAGCAGCTCTTTGGAATCGCCGCCATCCACAGCAATGGCATCCTTGCGCTTCTTCTCAATCTCAGATAGTCGCCCGCCCGCCTTGCCCAGCTTCGAGGCCAGAAACTTGCGCAACTCTCGCGTTTCCTCACCATCCTTCAATCGGTCCCGCGAAGCCATGAACAGCTCCTTGCGGAATTCATAGCTCATGTGCGTGCAATCAATGTGCAGCAGCAAGTGGTTCTTCAGCAGGTTCAGCTTCAGCGAGCGGGTAATGAACTCGGAAGTGTAGTGCCCGTGCACCTGCCCGTTCATAGAGAAGAGCACGGTCATGTTGTTCTTGAAAAACTCGCGCTGAATCGAGTCCTTCGTATCCTTGGCCGACTTTCCACCGACCTTAGCATTGAATACATAGCCGGCCACGCGCATCTTGCCAAACAGCGCATCGGTGAAGTCCTCCACGAAATTCACCTCTACGTAGTCTTTATCATCCTGCTCCAGGCGTCGCTTCAGACCAAAAAGCGGGCGTTCCAGGTTTTTATCGTCAGGGTACCGCTCCTTTGTGTCTACCGTCAGAATGGGCAATGCTGGCTCGAACAGAAACTCGTTCAGGCTTTGATTCAAGTCGCGCGAAATAACCGAGCGCGACCCCGCCGGCAATCCATAGGAGTAAAGCTTGATAATGGTACCAGTCGTGAACATGCGACCTACCAACCCCAAATCCAATTCAGTTATTGGGAATGATGGAATCTTGCCATCTAGAACCAGAAACTCATACCACGTATTCTTGCGTGTACCCTGCTCTTCTTTCGTCAATGGGTGCTCCCGAATCAGTGTGAAGCCCATTGGGCCGCTACCATCGTAGCGCCGTGAAGCCACCAACTGATAACCCCGCTTCCCGCAGAACACGATGGCCCCACTGCCGCCCATGTTGTACTTGCCCTGGACGAAGTGGATTTCATTCTTGTTTCCCCGCAGCAACGATAGAAAAGTGTTTTCGAAATGCTCCGGGTGTTGGCCTTCGCCATTATCGTAAATGGTAAGCGACGTATTCATCCGTTGTCCCGAGGCCACAATCTGGATATTCTCGGCCTGCGCTTTTCGGTGCGAGCTTAAGTCCCAGTTTGACGCCTTGCCCGCGTAAAACTGCTTAACGGCATCTTCCATTGTTTTTGGTGCCTCTGCCCCTTTAGGGTCGACGCCGGCCTCGTAGCACTTACGCATGAGAGTGGCATCAATGGAGTTAGTTATTTTCTCTACCAGAGCCGCAATGGGCGAAGCCTGTTGGTTTTCGATAACCCCATACATATTCTCGCTCCCACCAAGAGGCTTCCAATTGCTAGTGGGCGTGAACACCGCCGGATACTGTTGGATGAGTTTATCTACAGCCTGCTCGTCGGGGCAGTTGAATAGCTGGAGATAAAGAGCTTTAAGGTCTGGCGTTTGGGTCGAGAACAGGTTCATGCAATAATGGAAAGGAGTATTCTTAATAACAATTGGGAAAGGTAGAGTCAGTACAGTAATAATTCAAACAATGAGATTGGCCCCAGATTGCTTTGAACCATACAATCCTCCCTAGCGCACTACAGAGGATGTTTTTGTAAACTATATCCTCCCCAATTTTCTAGTGTCTCATCAATTTTGCTCCTGCCATTTCTTTGGTATTGCCAAATCTGAACTACTTACTTTCTCAACTAAACGGCTATGGTTTCGCCGCTTCCTGTATTGTAGCACTCCAATAACAAAGCAGCCTCACTTCATCGCCCCAAACGCCCGCGTCCATCATTGCGCACCACAGCCCCGGGGGCAGGGGCTGAGGCCGTGCGCTTTGCCTGCTCCCGGAAATAGTCCTTTACATCGTAGTCATCGCCCTGGTCTACCGTCCAGTAATTATGCTCAAAACGGGCTTTGTGGCGCAAGTGCTGCAAATACGAATTGTAGCGCCCCTGCCGGAGAATAATTGAAATTTCCGTGCGCCCGTTGCGATACACATGCTGCACCGCGTCCACGTAATAAGTAGCCCAGCTGCGTCGGAGCACAAAGGGCAGCTCCACGGATTCGCCCACCTGCGGCGTAACTCCCAGGCGGCATCGAAACCAGACGCTTTGTTCTTCGCCATGCAGCTCAAACACGTGCTCCACGGACGAAAAATCCAGGAAGCCCGTGTCTTCGGCTTGGGCCAGCTCCCAGAAGTCCGCCGACCAAGTTTCCAGCCACCGCCGGTACACAGCGGAACTGATGCCCAGTTGCTGCTGCAGGGTCTTGCCCGTGGGCTGCTTGTCCGTGTCCGGTAGGGCCAGCATCAACCGCAACAGCGGCTCGTACACCTTGCTCATGGCCGCCAGTTTTTCCACGGCGGGCCGTTCGTGCATCAGGCTGTACAGCAGTTGGGTCGACGGCAGCGGTTCGTTGCGGGAAGAATCAGTTTTCATAGTCCACCTAAATTACCGTTCCCGCCCGAGAAGCAACCCGACCCAGCCTACCGCTTCCGCTGTCGCCGTCCCTTCAGCTGCTCATAGCACGACACCGCCGCCTCAAACGCCTCGGCCGTGAGCTGCACAATGGAGTACCGCGCCCGGTCCCGCAAAATGAAGTCGTCCACAGCGTCCCGGTGCCCGAGCCGGCGCAGCTCGGCCGCCTCGCCCGGGGCCAGCGCCTTGGCAATCTGTATCTGGTAGTCGCCCTCCGGCGTGATGAGCATCATGACGCGCCGGTTGTGCAGGCGCCGCACCACGCCGCGGCGGGTTTCATAATGGGGCAGGCTGCCGGGCAAGTGGGCCGGAGGAGTGGGATGAGCCATGAGAGTACGATTGGTTGAGTGAAAATCTGTTTTCTGGTTCTATTCAGCGGGCAGCGCCAGCCCCGCCGCCCGGTCGGTGGCCGCTTCGTCCGCTTCCATTAGCGCCGTCCGCACCAGCGCGTATATCGTTTCCCAGCCCAGCTTAATGCCCGCCGCCGGCACGTCCACCAGAAACTGCGCCGTCACAAAGTCCACCAGCGCCGCTGTCACCGGCACCTGGTCCAGCGCCGCCGGCAGCTCCAGCTGCCAGGGCTTGCTCCGCGGCCGCGTCAGCTCTATAGTCCGTGATTGTCCCACTTGCCCGGCTATCCGGACATTCATCAAGTAACGTGCATTTGCCATCTGCTTGTCTGGTATTAAGTTTTACCTGCTGCCATCAGCATTTCACGCCCCACAGCTCCACCCACTTCGTCGTAAACGCCGGGCTTTTCGCGTCCCGCTTCATGGCCCAGGGCTCCGGCTTGCCCGGCGCCGCCACCGCCGCGCCCACCTTCACCGCGCCCGCCCCGTACCGTCCGTTCAGCGCATCCAGCGCGGCCATCAGTTTCGCCCGCTCCGGTATCCGCTTCGCTTCCTCAAACAGCATGGCCTGTGGCCCGCTGCCCGCCCGCTCCAGCCCATCCAGCAGCACGCCCGCTTTCACGTAGCGCAGGCCCGGCCGCCAAATCCGCTCCAGCCCCCGCCGGGCTGCCCGCGTTAGCGTCAGCGTATCATCCGTGGCCATCGTCAACGTCAGCTGCGAAGAGTACGAGTAGGGCGGGGGAGTGCCGGCAAACCGGCTGGTTTCCACGAACACCGTCAGCAGCTGCGCCGCTAAGTTCTGGTCCCGTAGCTTCTCACTAGCCCGCGCCGCGTGGGTGGCCACCGCCCCGACCACGTCTTCAAACTCCGTCAGCACCTTCCCAAACGACCGCGAGCAGCACAACGACTTGCGCGCCTCGTCCTCTACCGTCACCCGCGAACAGGATATGCCGCGCAGCTCGTGTAGCAGCCGCGCCCCCACCACGCCGCCCAGGTTCTTGCGGGCCCAGGCATCGCCCACCCCCGCCAGCTGCGCGGCTGTACGTATCCCCACCGCGTAGAGCTTGCTGGCCGACTGCCGGCCCACGCCCCACACGTCTTCCACGGCCACCCGCGCCAGCGCCTCGCGCCGCTGCGCGTCATCTTCCAGCACCAACACCCCCGAGCCCGAACCGGCTATGGCCTCCTTCTTCGCCAGCCGATTCGCCACCTTGGCCAGCGTCTTGGTCGGAGCCACGCCCACGCACACCGGCAGGCCCGTCCGTTGGCGCACCGCCCCGCGCACGTCCCCGGCCCAATTGGCCAGGTTGAAATGCCGGGTCATGCCGTGCAAATCCAGAAAGGCCTCGTCCACCGAGTACACTTCCACCGCCGGTGCCACCTGCTGCAGATACCACATCAAGCGCCGGCTCAAATCCCCGTACAGCTCGTAATTCGAGGAACAAGCCACTCCGCCCTGACGCTCAAACTGCTCCCGCACCTGAAAGTAGGGCACCCCCATTTTCAGCCCCAGCACCTTGGCTTCCTGCGACCGGGCCACCACGCAGCCATCGTTATTCGAAAGCACGACCACCGGCCGCCCCTCCAATGCTGGTCGAAAAACCCGTTCGCACGAAGCGTAAAAATTATTAGCATCAACCAAGCCGAACATAAGGCAGTAGAGTAGCGGACTCCTTCGATGGAAGGGTACCCGGTCAGAATAATTCGTTAGTTATCAGACGTCCCTCACTTTTGGAGAGGGGTCCGCCCCGCAGGGGTCCCGTGGGGTTACCCGCGTTAGGTTACCGGGCCCGCACGTAACTCAGCCCTCGCCGCCCTTCCGACACCAGCGGGTGCAGCACCAGCACCACCACCCCAAAAATTCTGAGCTCATCGGGGTTGCTAACCACAATAGGTTTGTACCCCGGATTCTCCGCCTCCAGCACCACTGAGTCCAGCCGCTTGCGCAGCCGCTTCACCGTGTGCTCGCCTTCCACGCAGGCCACCACAATGTCCCCGTCCTGCGCCTGCATGCTGCGGTCCACCGCCAGCACGTCACCGTCGTGGATGCCGGCGCCCGTCATGCTGTCGCCGTGGGCCCGCGCCAGAAACGAGGCGTCCGGGTGCCGCAGCATCAGCTGGTTCAGGTCCACCAGCTCCGATTCATAGTCCGCCGCCGGCGAGGGAAACCCGCACGAAAGCAGCGTATTGATAAAGGGCAGCAGTACGGCTTCCATCCGGGCTTCACCAAGTAAAATCACATTTTCCATATGCTTGCGCCCTGTTTGGGGATGCAAGTATACGGCATTACTAATAATATTAGTTGTGTTTATGTCAATAATATTAGTAAAATGCCACAGACGCTGTCAAATTAGCTTGCCCATGTGCAAAGTTCTTCTCTGATTCCTATTGTCATCAACCCAATTTAGGGATAAAGCAGGTGAGATAAGCTTGACTTTAGCCCTTTGAGTAAACGCATTTTTTGAGTACCTGATTACTCGCTTTGCTCTGGAGCCTGTACGGGTAGTTTTGTCAGCGCTTGTTGCCGCTATGAAGCCGTGCAGTAACTCAGCAAGTGTTTTTGAGGGAGTCCTATCTGACTCGAACCTGTCAAAAGGGAATGGAAAAGGTCGCGTGTTTTCTCAAACGGTTAACACGCACTTTGTACGCCTAAGACACACATCCTGCTGTGCGCCAAAAGGGCTAAAGTCAAGATAAGGTACTACGGAAAATGCACCGCAGGCTTAGACAACTCCATGGCAATGCAGAGCTCAAGTCGTTTCTTGGAGGAAAAAATGGAAACTGTGGCAAACGGCTTGCTACCTTGCTCAAAGCATCGCTCTTACTCATCGCCAATCATGACGACCAATCAAATACTTAAGGAGGCCTGGGCTATTCTCAATGATGAAATTCCGCAGGGCCGCTTTACCGAGATTTCCGATACAGTCATAGATGCACTGGTCAAAAAGCATGGTCAAAGTGCTGTTGCACATTATGCGGGGAGCGAAGCTGATAGCGAAATAAACAACGTACTCACTCACATCATCGAGGTCGGCAGCGTGAAATGCCTTCATGAGGCCGGTTTGATAGTGCAAGGTGATGCGATGCCAGACCGCGCTTTCGCAGCTGTCTTCATTATGAATGTTAGTGTAGCTCTAGCTCTCAAGGCCAAAGGATTGTTTCCTCCATCTAGCGAAATTTATTTTGGAAATGCTGGTGTACAAACTATTGCCGGAAGAACATACGAATTGTGCCGTAACCACTTAGTTTATAGTCGACTACCCTCAGCGCTACAAGCGGAGACATTTACTGTGGACGAGCTATTTGAATTTTATCTAGGAGACTATTACCAGAAGGCTTATGTAGCCCCGTTCACCATAAATGCGCAGGTACTCATAACGTCTGTGAACAAAGGAAGCATTGTCGCGGAGCAACACCTTTTCGAAACTATGCAAGGCTGGAATAATTGCCATTTTGCCGTTACCAATAACGTCATGAAAGTGAATCAGCATGACCGTGTCATATTTGAGAGCAAAATGGAATTTGTTGAGCAAGATGCCATGTCTGACACTTTTATTTGCCGTTTAGGGAGTTTCCAAAAGTTCAGATTTGTGAAAACCAAAGATTCAGTGTCACCAATCTTGAAAGCAATGGGTGAAAATAACATGTTCACATTGGGCAGTATGTCTCCTAATGGCTTTGCCGTGACCTTTGAATACTAATGGAATGAAACCCGAATGCACCATCAGCTTTCTGGTTTACCTGACTTCGTTTACAAAAGGTCCATCCGGACTTTATCCACCAGGCTTTGTAGTAATCAACCAAGTGCGGTTGGAGGAGATAGAGTTGCCGTTTTCCAACATGCCGTACAATTCAGCCGTCTCTCAATTCAGCCAATGGGAGCAGTTTAACTCAGCAAAAGCTTCTTCAAGAATCTTTTTACTCGCCCAAACTATGCTTAGCTATTGTTGGAACTACTGGCTGATTCCTATAGAATTCTGCTCTAGCCATTATGGCGGCGATTGGTGGTATGACAGTGACACCTGCAGGTTTAGAACCATCGACTATGAACTGCAATGGCGGATGCTATTTACTGTCTCTCAATTATTAACCACTAGATGCGCCCCTCAAGGTTATCACTTACTGAATCCCTATAAAATTACCCTTGCGGAAGGTGCAAAGGTGGCAGCTGTAATGCTGATGCTGGGAGTTAATTTCGACCTAATTATTGATTATTTGTCGCGGGATGTTATTAAAGATGCCCTGAAGACTATACATAATAGCAGGACATATATTCGAGCGACAAATTATAAGGTAAATTACCGGACCACAATAAATAAACTAATCAGTTCAGAAACATCGGCTGATAATATCTATTTATTACAAAAGCTTGGTAATTTCTTTGAAGTGTATTCGGATATCTATAAATTTTATCAAATTATAAGCATTGAGCAGAAGGGGGTAGGCACCAGTTTTGCTCAATTGGACACGCTGAAAAATCATAATAAACATTTGAGGGACCATAGTATCTTTTCGCTTACTAAAGCCAATGAGGAAACATCATCGTGGTACATGCAACGTGAGTTATACTTGGGGCATAAGAAATACTACGGTTATCCTACTGAATAAGGGCTGAACGTGACACTGCTATTTGTATTGCAAAGCCTAATGGTTTTGCTTAAACTAAAACGAGCGGGCCAGATGGTCCGCTCGCATCGTTTACACCCTACACCTCAAAATGCGGCCGGTCCTTAAACCCCGGCCAGTCACCACCCCAATGCACCCGCGCATCGGCCGCCTTCATCAATCGCGCAAACTTGCTCAACAACAGTCCCGACCACGACACCGACCCATCCGCTAGCAGAAACGCCACGTCCAGCGCCGGGCAGGGGAGTCGGTTGTGTTTCGATTCCCCGCCGCGCTTGTACGTCACAATGGGCCCCGGCTTGCTGCGGCCCTGCTTGTATAGCTCATCCTGCCGCTCCGGGCTCCGGTAGCACTCCGTGATGAAGGGAACCCCGGCCAGCCGCAGGACCGGGTCGCCCAGCCACCGCGCTAATGCCTGCGCATACGCCGCGCCCAAACTCGGAACCACCTGCGCCAGTCGCGCCACCTGCACGCGCTGCTGCGTGCTGCTCAGTTTGGGCACCGCCCGCGGCCACGCTATCGGCCCAGCCGCGGGGCTACTTACCGTCG
Organism: Hymenobacter siberiensis; assembly: GCF_018967845.1. Taxonomy (GTDB): domain Bacteria; phylum Bacteroidota; class Bacteroidia; order Cytophagales; family Hymenobacteraceae; genus Hymenobacter; species Hymenobacter siberiensis. The sequence goes on along the minus strand of NZ_JAHLZZ010000001.1, from coordinate 3,619,724 downwards.
TGCCCATTGCTCGCACCGTCGTTACCAGTCCTTTCCACCGGTACCAACTCCACCGGCACCTTCACCACTTCTTCCGGCTTTTGCAAGGCCTTGCGCACCGTCGCCCAAATAGTAACCAGCGCCACCAGCGCCTGAATTATCAGGTGCCCGTAGTTCTCAATCGTCGTCGGGTCGGGCGGTGTCAACCCGCTGTTCACCACCTGACCCAGCAACGCCGTGCTCACAATATGGGTCATGTGTCCTGCTTTCGTGCTGCTGAATAAGGTCATGGCTGGCTTCGTTAAATTTATTTGCACAAAGGTATGATGTGTCAAGTTTATTTTACGAACCAGTTTGATAATTGGATGCCTCTAATTTTGCACTATCACAAGTAGCCTATTTATTGGGGGCTGCCCCTTGCCCTCCGCGCTGCTGCGGGCCGGGGTCGGGCTGTCCAGGGGTGCGCTGCGCTCCCGTGCTGCGCACCGCTTCCTTCGGTCGCGCCCTTCCCATCCCTCAGCTCAACGGCCGTTTCAGCTGATTCTCCAGCACCATCCACCCATGCTACCAGGCCACGTAGGGCCCGAAAAAGGCCCTACGCCGCCCGTCAGCTACCATGCCCGCCCGGGGCCGGCCGTTGCTTCCATTCCCTGCACTCCCTCCGCCCCGCGGCGCTCCGTTCAATCGTCGCTGCGCCCTGTTGCGCTCCTCATTCCCTGTGCTTGCTGAGCTTCACTCGCTTCAGTCATTACAGCCCCGTCCCGCCCCTTTCCCCACCGCACCGATTCCCAAGCCACCCCTGGCACCCAAGAACCGTCCCACGGCCAACCACCCGCACCGCCGCCGTGCCGCGCAAGGCCCGAAAAAAGCCATTACGCCGCCCGTCACCACCCCCTGATTCGGCAGCAGGCCACAGGCCGAAAAAGGCCTGCCACCCGCCCGTAAAGCTTGCGTTCCAGCCACGCAGGTAGAAGCAAGGCCCGCTTCGCGGAGGTTTTGTTAGGGAGCACCCCAAACCCCCACCATCATGCCCCGGCCGAAAAGGCCCGGTCATCCTCCTCGGCCTCCGCAGCTGAAAAAGCCGCTCCACCCTCAAGCGGTCGGCTCCGCCGAGTAACAGTTGGGGCCAGCCCCAAACCCCTCAAAAAGGATTTTAGTGGTTGTTCTGGCGCCTGCTCGGGGCCGTTGCCGGTCGGGTAGGGGCCGCCTTAGTCCAGGGGCAGCAGCTCCACCAGGCGGCCCAAGCGCCGGGCGGCTTTCAGTGTGCTCAGTGTGCCCTTGCTCCGGCCGTCCCACACCACCAGCACCAGGGCGGCCCGTTTTATTATCTCGGCGTTGCGCACGTGGGTAGCCGCCGTGGGGCCATGGGCGGCATAGTCGGGCCGCAGCTCGGTCAGGGGCACTCCGTGGGCTCTGGCCCAGTTGGCCGCCAGGGCATCCACGCCGGCAGCCCCGCCGCTCACCACTTCCGCCGGCGCCAGCTCGGCCAGCCGCCGGGCTAGGGCCGCGCAGCTTTTCACGCCCCGGCTGCCCACCACCGCCACCGCCTTGTTTTTGTGTTTTTCCATACTATAAGATACGACAAATAAAGTTGGCAAACAAGCATATTTATTTGTCAAAGTAGTTGTTATAGTTCAATTAAGTTTGTATCTTTGGTTTGTAGTCGGGAAGGACTTGACTACACGCCCACCCGGAGGCCTACGGCGCGGGCACCCCACGGCTAACCCTTACAGCCATGCAACCCAACCAACTTTTGCAGCTCGCCGCTGCCGCCTGGAAAGGCCCCGCCCTGTGTTCATTCTCGGGCATCTACATTTCACAGTCTGCCGCCAGCTACGGCAAGGGCCGCACCTCCTGGCACGTCATGCTCAGTCTGGCCGCCCGGCCGGAGTGCCAGCCCGCCGGTGGGTTTGCCGGCATGTCCCCCTGCCCGTTTGAGGCGTTGCGCCTGGCGTTTCGCGCCTTGCGGGCCGCACACCCGGCTTATGCCTTCGCCGCCGTGTGGGAGGTAATGAAGGCCGAGGATGAGTTTGCCGGGGTGCTGGCCCATGCTTAGCCTCGTCCTTGCCCCAGCCGCGCCCACCATGGGCGCGGCTGCTGGCCAAGTCGCTGGCAAGCTGGCCGCCTTGCAGGCCACCCTTGCCCGGCTGGCGGCCAAGTATCCGCCCCGGCCCGTGGCAGTTCTCACGCCCGCGTCGGCTCCCATCGACCCAGCCACCACAGCAGTTCGCCACGCGTTGGCCCGTGCTCATTCGGCCATGTTCGATGCCCGTGCCGCCAAACACGCGCTGCGCAAGGAGTACGGCCCCCAGGCCGGCCGCTTCTGCCGCATCCGCGCCGTCATCATGCGCTGCCGCGAGGCCCGCGCCGCTTACGCCGCCGCTGCCGCCGCTTTCCACGCCAGCCCCGCTGGTGCCGCTTTGCAGGTCGCCCGCGCCAAGTACCCCCGCTTTTAGTCACCAGGCCCGCGCCGCTACGGCACGGGCCCCAAAGCCCACCCGTCATGCACTATGAACCAACCGAGGCCGAGCTAAACGGCTTGAGCGGCGATGAAATGGCCGCTGATGAAGCTCAGGCCGCTTTCTCTGAGCAGCAAGCTGAATGGGAGCGCCAAGCCTACTACCACCACGAAGAAGACCAAGAAGGGTGGGAGGATGGCGAATACGAGCAGATGATGTTCGAAGTCGAAGGCTACTAACCCAATTATTCACCAGGGGCCGCCCAGCCGGGCGGCCCCACAACCCCGCCCTATCATGCCCAAAACTGCTACTGCCTATCAGCCCCACTTGCTCGACCCGCACAGCGCCCAGCCGCAGCCGGTCAGTCCCGCCAACGGCCGCAGCTTCAAGCTGGCCGAGTTGTACCAGCTGCTCGATTGCCAGCTGGTCGATGTCATCCGCCTCAGCCCCGAGCTGATTTTGATAATCGACGACGAGGGCAAGTTCCGCAACCCCGCCTACCTCAACCTGGTGGCCACCTATCTCTGGTACCACCACCAGCCGGCCGCCCGCGGCCAGGATTCCATCGTCGGCCGCGCCATTCTCTGCCACGATAAGCAATTCAAATAGCATTCGCACGGCGCAGGGGCCGGCCGCCAACAGGCCCCACCTTTTTCATTTCCAATCCCCAACCATTTCCCGTTATGTCCACCAAAGTAAAACCCCAGCGTAGCGCCACCACCGAAGCCGGTGCCGCATCCACCACCGCCCCCGAGGCTCTCGTGTTCACCCTCAGCGGCCCCATCACGGCCGTGCCCGCCTATCTCACCGAAAAGCTGGACGAGGCCACCGGCGAAGTCGTGCAGGTGTCCCGCTTTCGTTACCTGCCCGGCCACCCGCGCCAGGTTCGCTTCGATGCCAAGGCCGGCCAGTTCAACATTGGCGGCGTTACGCCCCTTGGCAACTCGCTTTCCTTCATTCCGCTGGCCTGGCGCATCTTCCAGGACGACATTCTGAACATGGGCCGCAAGCTGTGGGCCGAGCTGTTTTTTGCAGACGACAAGGGTGCCATCTGCGCCGTGCTCTTCCACGGCTACAGCGTCGAAAACCTGTACCGCCTGATTGAGCCGCTGTTTTACGACGACCTGACCCTGGCCGACGTCACGGTAAAAGTCACCGCTGAGAAAAAGGAGACGACCAAAGACGGCAAGAAGGCCACCTACTACATCGCCCAGTTCAGCTACGAAGCCGCCGACCCGGCCGAGGTAGCCGCCCGCCGCGACTTCGCCCGCGACTTCCCCATCTGGCGCGCCGAAACCTACACCGGCAACGCCGACCTGCGCATCCAGCACGCCTACACCGTGCCCGTCGAGGACGAGCCCATTAGCCCCGAGCCGGCCGCCGAGGCGCTGGCCCTGCCTCAGGCCGCCTGATGCCCCGGCCCCTACGGTGTCCGCCGTGGGGGCCATTTGGCTACTCACTTTCACAATGCCACGCCATGAATCCCGCCGACCCGCCCCAATTGCTCATCGAGCAGCCGCCCCACGACGCGGCCGAAGCCGCCTGCCTGGCCCAGCTCACCAACCTGGTGGCCACCACCGACCCCCGGCCCGACCTGCGCGACCTGGCCCCGGCCGTGCGCCAGCTCTTCCCCGAGCCCGCCTACCGGGTCGGCTGCGGTGGGGCCCACATCTGGCTGGCCCGCGCCAACGACCCCCAGCGCCTGGCCCTCATTTGCTAACTCTTTATTCCTCATCCTTCAATAAGCACCGCGTCATGTTTCACGCCCTCACCCATCGCCCCGCCCTGACCCAGGCCCAGCACCGGGCTTTGCCCCAGGTCAGCAACACCGACCTCTCCGAGCTCAAAGCCGGCATCATGGGCCAGCTCCGCCGGCTCAACCCCGTGGCCCTGGCCTACGGCAGCCACTTTCACGCCGCCGTACTAGAGCCGGCCACTTATGCCCGCACCGAGGAGCGCGGCATCAAATGGGCCGACCTGGAGACGTTGGCCCGTCAGGTGCGCCGCCAACGCTACTGCCGCGACCTGCTCTATCGGGGCCAGGCCGAGCAGTCCTACACCGCCACCCACACCGCCACGGGAGTAGGGGTGAAGCTGCGCCCCGATTTGCTAGTGCGCAGCCGCGCCGGCCGCCAGCTCACCCTCATCGACTTCAAAACCACCAGCAGCCCCGACCTGCCCCACTTCCTGGCCACCATCGAGAAGTACGACTACGACCGCCAGGCCGCCCTGTACCTCGACGTGCTCGGTGCCACGCGCTTCCTCATCATCGGGGTGCAAAAAAAGGCACCACACGAAGTGTGGCGCGTCGAGCTAACCGCCATGCCCGGCCTCATCGAGCAGGGCCGCAAGAAGTACGCAGCCCTGCTGCGCCATCATGCCCGGCAAGCCACCGGCTTGTCTATTCCCCTCACCATGTCCGCGCCGCTGGCGCAGGCCGCTTGATTTACTGACATTCATTTCACCATACCCCTATTGTTTCTCACCATGGCAACCTTCCAAATCTTCCAGAGCAGCGGCCAGTACTGGTACTACCTGCGCGCCGACAATGGCGAAATTGTCCAGTCCGGCGAAGGCTACACCAGCAAAGCCAGTTGCGAAAATGGCATTCAGAGCGTCAAAGCCAACTGCCAGCCCCACCGCTTCGAGTCGTTTTTTGAATCTGGCCAGTACGGTTTCAACCACGTGGCCGCCAATGGCGAAATCATCGGCCGCAGCGAAAAGTACACCACTGCTCAATCTCGTGATAATGGCATCCAAGTAGTGCTGCGCGAAGCTCCGGAGGCCCATATGCAAGACCTGAGTTAATCATGTTGTTGAATGCGAAAAAGCCCGCTGGCAATTTGCCAGCGGGCTTTTGGTTTTAAGAAGATGTACCACTAACTCTGATACAGTATGAGTACAGGTTTAACTCAACTTAGCTCGCTTATAGGCTGATACAAGTTTTTTGAAGGCAGTATAAGCTGGCTTTGCTTCGTCAATAATTTCCTCTATTAGCCTGGCTCGTTCTTCATCACTATTCGCCATGATGAACAATGTTTCAAGTGGCAGGGCCTCAAAAGCCGGTGACTTGATGAAGTTCTTCCAGCCTAACCACCAGCCATTACTCTTAAATTTTGGGTGTACCTCCTTTACAAGTGCAACAAAGGGAGCCAATGCTTTATCCCTGCAAACCTCTGTTGTATCGCCTTTGCTGGCAGTAAAACCGTAGTAACTACTGTGCTTCCAAAAGGTAATAGAGTAATTATCAAGCGGGCACAAATCACCTTTGAAGACCTTGCCCCATCTTTCATGTAATTCGCTGTTAAGTAGCGTCACGGTTTCAGCCTTTACCTCTTGTAGCATTTCTGCTAAATAAGCGGCACTCTCTATGTTCGCTCGGTCATGCAAGAGTAACCGCTTTACCTCCTCTTTCATAAAGTTGTCAGGTACATTTCCAACCAAGCTGGAAATCAGATTTAAGTATTGGCCAATAGTCTCACGTACTGTTGGGTAGGCGGCAGCTTCTTTATAGCATTTGTCTAGCCATTGACTTATCTCGACGCGGTACGAACATACAGTGTACTGCTCGGGTGCCAGCTCACCCGCACTCCAATCACTTGGGGCAGTTCCATCTAGTGTAAGATAGATGAGTTTGGCCCGTGGCTCATAATTATGATAGCGGGCAAGCTGATTCCGCTGGTCACCTGCGTGGATTTTGTTTTCTATGAAAATGAACTGGCCGGCCCGCCCCTTTAGATGAATATCAATTCGACCTCCCTCTAAATAATGCTCATCGATTGGTCCAGCATATTTCTCAATTTTAACGGCTGCATGCTCCGTGTCAAAGTCTTCTATTTTCAATGTTTCAAGAAACAAATACAAGAAACGACTCTTCAGGCCGTGGCACCCACGGGGGTTAAGCAATTCTCCAATAAAAGCTGAATGGGTACGAACCTCATTCGTATGTAAGCCAAGTATTTTAAATACGTTGAACTCGGCTCCGCCAAGAAGATTTAGTTTTTCCTGCGTTCGGTTGATTGCAGTGACTTGGTGCAGTAATTTCTTAACGGCCTGAATTTCCATGCATGAAGTAAATATCTAGGCAAGATAGAGGTTAAAGTAGATAGGTATTGTAATGGAGAATACGAGAGAAAAACCAAAAAGCCAACTGGCAAGTTGTCAGTGGGCTTTTTGGTTTAATTAAGGGTGCATTAGGTGCTAATTGCTCACTGTTTCCTGCAGGCTTGGTGCGGCTGAATCAGTCGTAGGCGCTTCAGTCGCTGGTAGCACTTCCAGTACGGGAGCTGTTTTTACAGCTAAAGCTTTTGCTGTTTGCTCAGGCGCAGTAATTGGCGTACTCGTCACCACCTCACCAAACAGTGGGTTCGCTGGCAGCAGTTGCCCGCCGTTGGCGTCCGGCACCTGATTGAAAATTACCGCCTCTTCGCCGGGCGTACTCTGCGCTAGGTGGTCTTTCAGCACTTCCTGCCCGCTGTTAGCGTGCAGCGCCTGCGTGAGCAGCGTGTAGGTGCTCACGTCCACGTTGTAGAGCTGGTTGAGCGCATTCATCTGGGTGGCTGCGTCCTCGGCCGCGCCGATGGCATCGGTCAGCAGTTGAGTGTAGCGCCGTGCCTTCCGGTCGGCTTTGGCCCGCAGGCTGATGGCGCGCTTCATGCGCTGCTTAAATTGGGTTTGATAGGCTGTAAGTGCCATAATGAGGGAAGAGTTGGAATGAAAAGAAAGACTTAATCCAGGTCAACATCGGGCGGCAGCATCACCCCGCCCGCGTTAACCGGCAGGTTGACGAACACGGCCGCCGGGGCCCCGCCCATGCTGGCCGCCGCCACCTGATTCAGCGCCACCGCCGTGCCGGCCAGCCGGTAGCCGTCCAACAGGTCCGTGCGCAAGCTCATGCTGGTCCCGTACAGCATGCTAATCCGCTCGATGCGGCCCGCCGCCGTTTCGCCCAGCGCCAGCACCGTGGCCAGCCGGGCCACCAGGAACCGGGCCTGCCGGTCGGCCTTGGCCCGCAGGGCCAGCGCCTTTTTCATGCGCCGCTTGTACTGCAGCTGATAGCCCGTGAGTGCCATTGAAAGGAGAGGGGGTGAGGTAAGAAAAAACGGCCAGCCGGTGATGGCTGGCCGTTTCGTGCCACTTGCTACGGCTTAGGCCACGTACTCAATCGCCAGCGGGTTGGTGCTGTTGTTGTTGAGGGGGTAGAACTTGCCGTTCACCTGCTGGTAGAAGTTGATGCCCACCACGCCCACCACCAGATTAGCCGCGGGCGGAGCCGTTGGGAAGCTAGCCACCACCGCTTGGTTGGCCAGGGCCACGCTGTTCACCGCTAGGATGCCGAGCGGGGCCGCTACCACGCCGTTCGTGTAGGTCAGTGTCTCCATGTCCAGCGACGACGCGGCGAACACCACTTCAAAGTGGGTCGTGCCCTGCGGAGCCGCGATGTCTGAAACCGGGTTCAGGGCCGGAATGGTCATCGTCACGTCCGCGCCGGCCCCCGTTACTTCGTAGGGGAAGTACATGGTCTGGCCGATGCCCGCGCCCGCGTTAAAGTTGAAGCCGAGCAGCGGAGCCGAGTTGGACGAGTCGAACACGCGCTGGCCCCGGTCGTTCGTGTCGTCGAGGCCGACGATGGCCCGCATCGTAGCCGTGAGGCGCGAGGCCACGCGGCTGTCGCTGGCCGCAGCAATGGCCACGCGCAACGAGTCGCGCAGCACCTTGCTGTAACTGGCCGCCAAGCCAAATTCCGAGGCGTTTTCACGAGTCCGTGCCATGCTGGCCGCGTTCATGAATTTGGCCTTGTTCGAGGCCGGCTTTTGCGCAACTGAGCCATCCTTTCGAAAGACCAGCCCGCCCACCATCCCCTGCAGGCCCAAGATACCAGTTTGTTGTGCCATTGTGAAAAGTAAATTGTTCGAACGCGCCTATTTGCCAATATCGGCCAACATCCTATCCCGCATTCATAGCCAGGGTGCTGTTTGTAATGCCGAAATACTTCAAGTAAATTTGACAATCCTATCGCAACGCCCCGTATAACCCGGTCTGCCCTTTCATACCCCGCTTAATTCACGTGCCTCGCATCTGCCTGTATCCGAAAGACGTAGCGACCCTCACCGGCCGCAGCTATGACGCTGCCAAGCGCTTGGTGCGCCGCGCCCGCCAGGCCGCCGGCAAACCCGCTGGGGCCCTCGTTACGGTGCAGGACTTTTGCCGTCTCACCGGCCTCGATGCCGCTGAGGTGAGCGCAGCTATAAACAGTCTCGCTTCTCGGTAACTCACACCGTACTCCAAGGCACCTCGGAGCGTACTCAAAGTCTACATGAAGGCAATTCTTCACAAAAAAAGCCCGGCTCAGAGGACTCTCTGGCCGGGCAATATTTGATACGAATTGGGTGCTACTCAATTCAGGGTCGTAAAAAAAGCATGACGATTAAGCCAACCAAGGCAGCTAGTATCAATGCCTGAATAATAAGCTGCTGTTGGCCAGACTTCTTATTTTGTGCGTTCATCATATCCAACGCAGTTTGAGTCTCAATCTGCTGTTTCTGTTGGCTTTCTTGTAGCTGTGCCAGTCCCTTGCTAAGGTCCGCCTGCTGTTGTTTCGATGAGCTTATAGCCTCTTGCCGAATTGCCTGCAAGCCGGATTCGAACAGCTTCTTTTGAGCCTCTGCTGCAGTCTCCAGCTTGCCGAAACTACCTGCCGTTGCTTTATTGCCAGCTGTGATGCCGCCCAAAACCTCCTGCTGACGGGATTCAATACCCTCCAACTTGGTCAGGAATTTCGCTGCATTCATGGCTTCGGCAAATGCCGTGATGCGGCCCGTGGCCACTTGCAGCTGATTGGTTACCGTACTTAGCTCATCATGCTGGCTCCGGGTATTCTTTTGCAGAGTCTCAATTGCTTGGTGCAGTAGCTTGAGTTCGGTCTGCATTTGCTGGTCGAGCAAAGTTGCCCAGGCCTGCGAAGCCTTATGCAGTATTTCCTGTTGTTCGCTCAAACCGCGCTTGTGCTGCTCACTTATTTCTGCTAGTAATAATGGCTGTCGCTTAAGAACCTTGTTTATAACTTCTTGAACATCAGTTCCAGCTTGTTTGAGGCTGCCGAGTTGACGGGTTGTTTCGCTACTGGTGCGCTGGGTAAGGTCGTCTAAATGGGTCTGAAGCAAGTTTGTCTGCTCTCCAAGGCTGGCTTGGTGCTGCTGGCCTAGTTGCTCAACCAGTTCCCGCTGGGCTTCTACTACATGCTTGCTGGCGTCAACGGCATCCGAAGCTGCCTGCTGATTTTGCTGGGAATTCTTGTGGGCCTTCTCAATCTCCTTAGAGCGTGAGGACAATTACCTTTGCTTTGGCAATCGTTTATAACGAAGAAATTATTTATGCGAAGACATGAGATTAGCGATGCTCAATGGCTGGCGGTGAGCCCCCTTTTGTCGGGCAAAGCCACTGATTGCGGGGTAACGGGCAAAGACAACCGCTTGTTTTTCAACGCGGTCGTGTGGATAATGCGCACCGGCTGCCCGTGGGCCGACCTACCCGAACGCTTCGGCAAATTCAACACCGTGTGCAAGCGCTTCCGGCGTATGGCGACCAAAGGGGTTTGGGAGCGGGCCTTCCAGGCCCTGCAAGCCCCCGAACTGGACTGGGTCATGCTCGATTCGACCGTCGTGCGGGCGCACCAGCATTCAGCAGGCCAAAAAAAAGTACCGCCGCCACCGAGTGCCTCGGACGCAGCCGCGGGGGCATCGGCACCAAAATTCACGCCTGCGTGGAGTCGCTGGGCAACGCCGTGCGGCTGATTGCGACCGAAGGCCAGGCGGGCGACAGCCCGCAGGCGCTGCCCTTGCTGGCGGACCTGCAGCCGGGCAAAGTGCTGGCCGACACGGCTTACGACAGCGACGCGACCCGCGCCTATTGCACCGAAAAGGGCATCGAAGCCGTCATTCCCAGCCATCCTAACCGGGTAGAACCCTTGGCAATGGACGAAGAAACCTACCGCGACCGCAACAAAGTCGAGCGCTTTTTTGGCCGCCTCAAGCAATACCGCCGCCTAGCCACCCGCTACGAAAAAACCGCCGTTTCCTTCCTCGCCTTTTGGCATATTGGTGCTACGCTAGATTGGCTTAGGTAAATAGATAAATCTTTGATTGTCCTCACGCTCTAGTGGCAGTATCTAATTTGCCCAGCTTCTCTTTAAGCTCTTCAAGCAGTGGTAGGGCAGCGGTAAATGCAGTTGACATTGAAAGGGGGTTACTACGCGAGCGTAGGTGATGTTGAAATATCGCAGAAGCGGGTGGTGAAGTCCGTTAACCAGCGGGTGTGTAGTTGGAGCTGTAAGGGCTCTTCTATGTTAGCCGTTACATAGTCTCCGATGCTTGTGTCGTAGCGCCCGGTTTCCTTGGCGAATTTTTGCACAAAAGCCACCAACTCCGTGAGCGTCATGGTACCCAATTTATCGTAGCTCAAAAACCCGTCGAATAATTGTTTCTGGGCTGACGCAATCAATGATTCCACCCGGTCTTCTGGGTGCTTGGTTAGTTCAAGAAACAGCGTTGAGAAGGCACCCAAAAGAAGGAAGGCACCATTGTGCGGTGAGGCAGCAAGCAGGCGGGAGCAGGCCCCACGCAGGTGCTTGATATTGTCACGTTCCTTTCCTGTATTGTCTGGTGGTCTCACCATGAAATCCAGGTATTTCCAAACAAGGTCTTGGTCGAAGTATTTGCCTTGTTGTGTATCGGTTGGTAGATATTGAATTCGGGCGTACTTCGAATTGAAATATAGGTCGAAGTACTCGCTTAGATTTTCATCGGGATTTAAGCCCGCGTCGCACGCTGCTCCCATTTCAATAATTGACCGCTCCCGCTTCGCCCTGATTTCGGTATCATTGAAAACGAGTAGCGCTCCGATGTATTTTTCAATGAGGCTATTTTCTTTTTGGTTTTCTACAACGGCCTGCGCCTGAGCTTTGGCGCTCTCCGGGGTGGTATATCGGGCCAGATACCGTTGAAAAGTGTAGCGCAGCTCCTCGGGCGTTTGCTTGGGCGCCAGCACTACACTGAATATTTTTTTGGTGTATTGGATGGTGTAGTCTTCAATAACTCCCAGCAAGCAAAGCCGGTGAATAGCGCGGGCGGTATCAGCTTCAAGTCGTATCCGGTCGTGTTTTTTAACGAATAGTTTAACTAACTCGGCAGGCATACCCCGCTGACCAGTTGGACCGGTAATATCCCGGCCAGCAGCATTGGCAAAACTAGCCCCACTAGTAGCACCGGCATGCTGCTCAAGCGCCTTCTCAGTAAAATGGACGTTAAATCTGGCTGCATCTTCACAGAGCTCCCAAATGGTACCGTTGCCAAAGCCGATGACTAACTCACCGGGTTTCTCACCATCCTTAACGCGTTCCAATCGCGGAAGAATACCCTCGACGCTGCCGGGAGCTACTCCGCCGCCCAGTGCCTCCACCAACGCTTCAGATGTGCTACGGGCCTCCGCTGGTAAGCTCATTAAAAAACTAACGGCGGTATTAACTACTCTTTTTAATAACGCAGAGTCAGCCGCTGGTTCCTTGTCTTCGATGTAGCCTAGTAGACTTTGGGGGTTTGAAACAACTATCCGACCATACTTTGCGCCCTCGGCAGTTTGCAGGTAGAGGGCTTCGGGACTTTTTGCTCCTTTCCGGGTATAGAGCCGCGCAGTAATTTCCTTTTCCGGGAAGGCTTCGCTTAAAAGGGCATTGAGCGCGCTGCACTCCCGCGAAGGAAAGGTAATTAGGGTCAGCAGCTCGTGTAGTACCTGCACTTCCTGGTTACGGGCTTTGAATGAGCGCTCGAAAAAGAAATTGTTCGTGTCGAAATCTACCGTGGGATGGTAGAGAATGTAATTGAGCGCAACTGCCCGGTCGCGCCCGGCTCGGCCTGCTTCCTGCACAAAGCTTTCAATGGAGCCAGGAAATCCGTAGTGCACGGTAAATCGCACGTTGGGCTTGTCGATTCCCATACCAAAGGCTTTGGTGGCGACCATCACATTTAGCTCGCTATTGACAAACTGCGTCTGCATTATCTGCATATTCAATTGGTCGTCATCTTTTGTGACGCTGTCATCATCGGAGCCCATAAAGTAGCCTGTTTCCAGTTTCAGACCTTTCTTGCTGAGCTCCTCCAAGTTCGTGTGTACTTGCCGGACTCCAATTACTCCCTTCTTGTGCGGGCAAAAAATGAGTCCCGCCTGCGCCAGTTTGTTGGTGCCAGGGGTTGGCGCATAGAACCCTGCTGGCCATGCCGCAAAGGGGGGTGGAGGCATAAATGGAGGCACAGAGTCCTTTTCGCGCGACTCATCAGCAACCGGAATAAAGGATGGCTGCCCATTCAACGCGAGCAAGGCAGCGGGCACCTCAGCCAATAGTTTTTCTAAACGCTCGTGCTTAGCGTTGCCAACGTCCTTACTGTTTACTCTTACTTGCTCTTCTTCCTCTTCCCCTGTATGATTCATTACCGGCACTATTCGCACATGTAGCTCGGGCCGGGCCATGGTTGCCGTGCGAATAATTGCCGACTGGTCTTCATCCAGATGTAACTCCCGTTGCACGTCGGCTAGCACATCAAACGAGGCCGTGGCGGTGAGTCCATATAGGGGCACTTCTTTTCCGGAATAGGTGCCGCAAAAGCGTCGGGCATTCTCGCCTAGCTTCAGGTAGGGCGTGCGGAAGTCGTGTCCCCATTCCGATACGCAGTGCGCTTCGTCAATCACGCAGTATGTAAAGCCCACTCGCGTAGAGCCCACTCGCGGGGTTGGTTTACTCATCGTAACAAGATGGTCTCGGAAGTCCTCCTTAATAACTAGGCGTTCAGGTGATACGAAGAGGAACAGTAGTTCTCCCTCGCGCAACTGGCGAAGCCGGTAGTCTTTTAGTTGACGCCCAATAACTGAGCTATTGAGGTAAGTGACACCATCTATCCAGTTGCGGACCAGGCCTTCGTACTGGTCCTGCATCAATGATTTAATAGGCGTTACAACAAGAGCAACGCCAGGCTGTAGCAGCACTGCCAACTGAAAGGTGAGAGATTTGCCACCGCCCGTTGGTAATAGGCCCAGAACGCTTTTCCCCTGCAGGCCCCGGCTGATAATCGGGAGCTGGCCCTGTCGCAGAGCCCGCTTACGAAAGATATCCTGCACCAGGGATTCCAGAATACGGCACCGTTCCTTTTGCTCATTCGTATTCGCTATGTACGACTCATTGGCCGGGTCGTAGTCTACCAGCGGAGGGTACTCAATTAGCGGAGCCGAGCGGAAGCGGCGAGCCCGGCGGGCACTGTGGGCCGTGCGTATTGTCAGGCTCTTAGTTCCGACGAGCACAGGGGCCTGCGAGAAACCAGGGCGTTGCAAAACCGATACATCGAGTAGTAAATCGTACCCATCGTCGGTATTCGGCGCAATACCGGGCTCCATGACGATAGTCCCCGGATGGGTTAGCTTCGTTGGCTGGGAAAATTCCGCAGTAGGAAAGATGTGAAGCTCGATGGTTGGCACCACTCGTAGCTTTCCTTCCAGCTTATAAAGCCTTTCAAGCAGCTCCAGTAGTAAGGCAACCCCTTGCTGCGCGCAAGGCACGTCACGTTCGATGACAGCCAGGCGTAGTGGCCGGGTTGAGTCTCCAGCAGTGGTGGGTAATCTCTGGGGAGAGATGGTGCCGTTCATCAGCGCCTCCAATAGGGTGCGTTGCACCCGGGCCACTGCTAAAGGCCCTAACGTGAGTTGCAAGGCAGATAGGCCTTCAACTGTTTGTAGTAACGACTCGTGATAATTAGCGCTGAGCTGGGCAAAATACGGGTGTTCGCTCACGACTTCGCGAAGGGGAGCCATACGATGCGTGGCGTCGGCAAATCCATTGTCTGCCACTGGCAGACGTATCGGAAACCAGCTAGCGGCCAGGGCCGCACTGTCGCGTCGATTATCCTTTTGCGCTTGCGCATCCTCGTTATGATGCGGACCGTCCACTTCCAGCACTACGCCCGCAACCCGGTTGGGCCACATATATCGGCTGCCCTCCGGTTTCAATCCGGCATTGTCGGGTTGCCATGGATAAGGAAAGGCAATGGTGAAATCGGCTGCCTGAGCCACGAAATCACCGAGCCGTACCTCTTTCTCCTTGCGCAGGTGTTCGACCTCGTTGGCGCTCCAATCCAATAGCCCAGAGAGCTGGGTTTGGGGGCGAAGCAGCTGCGTTAAGTACGCATCGCCGCCTTGGTCGGGTAACAGTAGCGCGGCGAAGTCCTGCTCCGCTTTGCTGTCAAGTAATCCATCGGTACGCCAGAGCCCTATCTGCCGATTTAAGGCTGGACCTGGTTGAAGCCTTGGGTCGAGGGGATGCAGAGCCCGCCAGAGTAGCCTAGCCTCTTTGGCTCGGTCGTCAATATCAGGCAGGATAAACCGCAGGCTTCCTTGTTTATGCTCATCAATTGTATCGAAATCTAGTTGACCAGACTCATTGAGCCAGTTTGTCTTAGCCGGCCAGTTTTCCGAAAGTATTGCAGCCGCCAGGCTTAGCGGGGCCCGGGTCGGTAGTCCACGCATCATCAGATTGGCCGCCACGGTCCAGACAGCATAGGGGGCTACAGCATCGTATTCAGGGGCTGCAGCGTTGAATGAGGTGCTGCCGTGCACCTCAAACCACGATAGCTCATGAAGTAGACTTTGTAATTCTGTCTTAGCCTGTTTGCTGTTAGTAGTTGCTCCTTCAAGTAGTATGGACTCTAATTCTTCAATAAAATAACCCGCTTGTAATTGCATAATAGGGGGTAAAGAGACGAGTAACTTGGCAGTCTGCAATATAAAATTTGTATTGCAGGCTGCCAAGTTACTCATCTGGTTCTAATTCAAAATCTAACTTTGAATTAAGCGGCCATTACCGTGCAAACCGCCCCGTCTAAGGTGGTGCTGGTCACCGCCATGGCCGGCCCATCCCAAGCCGCTCGCATGGCTTGGTGCTGAAGTTCTTCCACCACCTGCGCGTAGCGCATCGTATTCTGAATCTTGGCGTGGCCCATCACCCGCTGCAACACCGTCACCGGCATGCCCCGCAGTAGGCTTTGCACCGCAAACGTGTGGCGGGCCGTGTGCATCGTCACCAGCTCGTGCAACGGCACCGCCGTTTTTACCACTTGTCCGCCGGCTGTACTCACCACTTCCACCGGCCGCGACAACCCCGCCAGCTGCGTTATTTTCTTCAAATACCGATTCATCGGCTGGTTGGCCAGCACCGGCAGCAGCCGCGCCCCGTCAAATTGCCGTTCGGGCGTCGCGTACCGGTCCAGTATTTCAGCCGCCAGCTTGCTCAGGTAGATGCTTACCGTGGCCCGCGTCTTGGTTTGTATCAGCCGAAGCACCCGGTCCCCGTCGCCATTGGCCCCCAGCAAGTGCAGGTTGCCGGCGTGCAGCGCCGCCACGTCCGAGTAGCGCAGGCCCGTGTAGCAGCAAAATAAGAACACGTCCCGCGCCGGCTCCAACGTCTTCGAGAGCTTCACCGCCACCAGCGCCGCCAGGTCGGCCCCGGTCAGATACGTTTTTGCCTGGTCCGTGTACTTCACTTCCAGCCGCTTCAATTCTAGCCCCAGCGTCAGCCCCCGCTCGTCCTGCGCATGCCGCAAAAACGTCTTCAAGTCCTTCAGCAACGTATACACCCCGTTGGCCGATAAGCCGCATACCGTCCGCAAGTGGCTCACGTAGTCGTCGTGCACCGCCGAAGTGTAGCCGGCCAGCAGCAAACCCTTGCGCCGCGTCTTCTCCAAAAACGTCTCCAAGTGGTTACACGCCGTTTTGTAGTGCCGCAGCGTGTGAAAGGCATACCCCCGCCCAGCCAGCACGTCCCGAAACTCCGCGAACCGGGCCACGAGCGTAGGCTCTTCCTTCACCACCACAATCACCGGATTCACCACCTCGCGCATCAGGGTCACGTTCGGTGCCACGTTCGCCGTCCGCAGCTCCCGGTACTTGTCCTCCAGCCGCCGCACCAGGGCCACTAGCCCCAGGTTGGCCGAGGTGTAGCCCGGAAACGACCGCCGAAACTCCTGTTCCTTCTCGTTCCACTGCCGGGGCTCGCACCGCTCCTTCGTCGAGCAGCGCAGCCGCACCCCGTCAAAACAAGCCACTACATAGATGGGCACCGTGCCCGTCTTATCCTGTTTGTCATTCCGCAACTCAAATGAGATTTTCATGGGGGCTAGAAAAATAGGTGGCAGAGGAGGTGGCAGAAAGTCGTTGGTAAGTCCAGGTACTAGCGTTGGTAAATGCCATTTGGGCGGAACGCAAAAAAGCCTCAAAAACTGCATCTGCGAACAGATTTACAGTTTTTGAGGCTTAATTTATCGGCGTTCCTAGCGCCATTCAGTACCCGGAGCCGGAGTGTGACCGATTGCTATAAAGTGCTATAAATTAGGTGATAGGAGGGGAGATGCTAGGTGTTGGGGCCAGAAATGGGGCCGCTTTCCGCCAAATGCCGCCGCACCTCCCCCTTATCAAAGCCAAGCTGTTCAATCACCTCCCACAGCCGCTCAATGGTCACGTCGGGCGAGCTGGGCAGGTAGGAGGAAATGTAGCCCCGTACCCGCCACAGTTCGGTAATGTCGGCCGCGTCCATCGGGTAGGGCTTGCAGTGGTGGTTATCGGAGTAAAGAAGCACGGTCATGTCGCGCCCCGTTATCCGCTCCCGGATGCGCTTGAGCATGACGCTCTCGCTCGTCACCACCACGTACATTTCCCCAGGGTGCAGCAGCCGCCAGTTATCGACGTAGGAGGTCACCACAATGTCAGAATGATTTACAGTTGGCTCCATACTGTCACCAGATACCTCAAACGCCCGGAAGGTGCCACGCTCAAACCGAGGAATTCGATACTTCGGCAGTTCACGTACAAACACCGCTTCGTTATGCTGAAGAGTATAGCCGGCCTGCGCGTTGACCGGAACCAGTTCCGTGTTTTCTTGCCCGTCCAGGCCAACCGTCACCGCCAATACCTTACCGCTGTTGACCACGCCAGAACCGAATGACTCCGGTTTGCAAACTGCCACTGAACCGCGCAGCATCGGCCCCTCACCCAAAACCAACCAATCCAACGACAATTCGGGCCATTTGCGCTGAAAGTCTACCAGAGTAGGAAGCGAGGGCTCCGACCCCTGCAGGATTTTATACAACTTACTCGTGGTATTGTAGCCCAGGGCCTTCGTTGCGCTGCTGGCATTCAAGCCTAAGTGGTCAAACAGCTCTTGCACCCGCACCGTGACCGGCGGGAGTTTTTCTACTTCATTACTAAGCCGTTCCATAATTTTTCCGTCTTTGGTGCAATAATTATACCGAACTAGGGATATGTTTGTATAGCAAAGCAGATGCTTTGGTCCACAAGATACAACAAATACGGGAAAGAACATGGAACAAAACAGAAAAGATGGGGTACAAGCCGAAAAAGAGGCTACCCCGCTACAGCTCGTACTACAAAAACTCGGCGGCAACAACACCGTAGTGCAAGACACGTTGGCCCGCCTCATCGCCGCCGGCATCAAAACCAGCCGCAGCGCCTTGTACCAAGCCATTGCCGGTCGCAGTCACCGCAAGGAGCTGGTCGATACGTTCCTGGAAGTGGCAGAAGCCGAGTTTATCCGCCGCCGCCAAGTGGAGGACCGCGCCCGCCAGCTCGTAGCCAAAGCGTAGCCATGCAGCCCGCCGTCATCCTGCAGCCCGCCGACTTCGCCGAGCTGATGCAGCGCATTGCCCGACTCGAAGCCGCCGAGCAGGCCCGCATCCTGGCCAGCACCGCTACCCCCGACGAAACCCTGACCACCGCCCGCGCCGCTCAATACATCGGCCTGAGCACCGATGCCCTGCTACGCGCCCGGCGTGCCGGCCGCATCGTCGGCGTCCGGCTCAATGAAAAGGACTGGGGTTTTCGCCGCTCTGTCCTCGACAAATACCCCCGCCGCTGCCACCACGCAACCGCATGAGCCAGGTCGTAATTTCTCTTTTCGACCACTCCGGCCGATTTGTAGAGCCGTGGGCCGCCGCCGGCTACACTTGTTACTGTGTGGACGTGCAGCACCCCGCCGGCGAAACGTGGATGGGCAACGTCTGCCTGGTCGGCGGCGACGTGCGCCACTTCTCCCCGCCGCCCGGCCCCATCGCATTCGTCGCCGCTTTCCCGCCCTGTACCGACCTGAGCAACGCCGGCGCGCACCTGTTCCGGGTGAAAGGCCTGCGGGCGCTGGCCGCTGCCCTCGACCTGGTGGGCACGGCCGCCGACCTGTGCGAACGCCTGGGCGCGCCCTACTTCATCGAAAACCCCAAGGGCCAGCTGCGCCACTACTGGCGGGAGCCCGAGCACCGGTTCAGCCCCTGCGAATACGCCGGCTGGCTTACCAACCCCACCGACGAAGCCTACACCAAGCATACCTGCCTGTGGACCGGTCACGGTTTTCAGATGCCGGAGAAGCGCCCCGTTTTCCCCATTCACGGCTCCATGGTCGACAAGGTGCCCGGCTCAAAGAACCGCGCCAATATCCGCAGCCTCACCCCGCGAGGATTCGCCGCCGCGGTATTTACCACTCACCACCAAACAAGCCCAACCCCATGAGCACTGAGCTTACCCCCATTGTCGGGCCACAGGCCCTACCGGGTACGACCCATAAGTCCCTTCTCACCATCCAGAAGGCCACCGTCAAAAAGCAGCTGCTGGCCGCCGAGTTCAGCGAACAGGTGGACCTGCAGAGCAAACCCCGCGAGTTCACGATGCAGGGCACCGAACTCGTACACCCCGCCCTCGAACGCTGCTTTGCCCGACTCGTCCCACATTTCTGCCTCCTGACCGAGCAGCTGAGCGAGAGCGCCGACTTCTGGTCCAACGACGGAGCCACCGAGCCAATGCCCGAGCACTTCGACAGCTACGGCATCACCGGCCTAATCATCGGCAAGAAAGACGGCGTGACCCTCATGGGTTTCCGCAAGCTCGAAAGCGGCAAGGTCCTTAATCTGACCGGCCAGTACGTCAGTTTCGCCGAGCAGTCCGACGAGTTCGAAGAATCCAACGCCTGGCACTACCCGCATACCGACGACCTGAAAACGCTGGTGGATGAAGCCCTGGCCGAGATTGACGCCGCCCTACGTGGCAAGTGCAGCGAGGCCGGCCGCCAGCTCGATATGTTCCAGCAACCCCAAATCGGCGAAATGGAAATGGGCGAGGTCGTGCAATCGGAGCAGCCCGCAGCCCTGCCGGGTACGACCCTGCCAGGCGCGGCATCCAAGCGCAAAGCCAAACGTGTAGCCGCCGAGTAGTGAGCCCGCGCCTTGAATTACGTCCAGCACACCCGCGCCGCTCACGAGCAGCTGCTCACCCACCCCGAGAGCCGCCCGCACCACTTCACCCTGTATTGGGCGCTGTTCTTCGCATGGAACAGAGCCCGGTTTCCCGCTGCCCTCACCCTGAACCGGGACGAGCTGATGGCCGCCGCACGCATCGGCAACCGCGACACCTACACGGCCACGCTGCGAACCCTCGAAACCTTCGGCCTGCTCATCTACCAACCCAGCCACAGCACCAACGGCAGCCGGGTACTGATGACGGAACTAACCGGGGAGGTTGCAGCACAAGTGAGCCAACCCAAGGACGGCGGTTACCCCATAAATGAGGCAACCGCCGCCCCCGAGGTTGCCGCACAGGTGGGCCAACCGGTTGCCGCACAACCAGGGCAACCCAGCCCCGAAGTTGCCGCACAAGTGAGCCAACACTCCTTATTAAGTAAAACAGTTGATGTAAACGGTACTGTAAACAGCGCCGCCGCACCTGAAAAAAAAAGGGAGAGGGTCTTTTCCGACGACGGGCTTTTAAGTGCGGAAATTCTCGATGACAACCGAAGGACAGCGCCAGCTACCGCCCCGTCTGACGGTGCAGTACCGGACCCAGGCGCGGCCCCAAAGAAAAAAGTTGCGCCAAAAAAGAAAGGGGTGCAGGCCGAAGCCATCCGCGCAGCTGCCACCCCCCAGGCCACCGAGCTACCCGTGCCCGGCAGGGGCCGACAGAGCAGAGGTCGACAGACCCGGCCCGAAACCACCTTCCAGGAATCGGCCATCTACCACAAAGACAAGTTCATCGCTGCTTTCGAGGGCACCGACTACGCCCTGGCCGACCTCAACCACTACCACGAGGCCGTCAACCTCTGGCGCGACAAGCAAACCGGCGAACTACCCCGCCGCGCCGACTGGGTAGCCACCGCCAAACGCTTCATGTTCAACGATGCTACTGATAACCGCCTCAAACTTGCCCCAGGAGTCCAGCGCCACGAGCCAGGCAATGGAACCAGCTCCGGCACTGCTAACCCCGGAGCATCAACTACTGGCTACCGTTCGCGCCGCTGGGATTCGTGACCTAGCTCGCGCCACCACCCCCGACACCCGCGAACTGCTGGCCGAAATGTCCTTCGGCCTCACCAAACAGGTAGCCCTGGCCGCTCCCAAGATTTTCCAGCTCAACCAGCGCCTAGGGGAACAAACTGTGGTCAAGCTGCTGGTGGCCGTGCTCCGGGCCTTCGTCGACTCGCTCCGCGTGAAGGACAAGCCCGATGCCACCGACCTCATGGAACTGGCCGAAACCCTGGCCCAGACCTACACCCACGACAGCATCAAGGACATCATGCTGGCCCTGAAAGAAGCCCGCACCAGCGGCCACAACTTTTACCAGGCCCTTGATATCAGCACCGTTTTCGCCATCATCACCACCTACTTCGAAGCCAAAAGCAGCTACCTGCAGCACCGCCACCTCGACCGCAAAGCCACCGGCACCAGCACCCAGGCCGCCGACGTGCAGCTGCTCGGCGATGCCGCCCCCCGGATGCTCGAAAACGTGGCCCAGCAGATTCCCGACGACCATCCAAACGCCGCCGCCCTGCGCGAAAAGCTGTCCATCACCAACGCCAAAGCCCGTCGCGGCCTCATCACCCCAGACCAAGCGGCCCAGCAACGCGCCGAAGCCCGGGCCGCCGGCCAGCGCAAGGACCGCCACGACTGGAAAGCCAACCCCGAAGCTCAGCGCGCCATCGACCAGCGCCACGCCCAGCAAAACCGCGACATCATGGACCGCTACAGCACATGAGCACCACTCGCTACTACCGCGCCCGCTGCGGCAGCCTCTACCGTGTCACCCACACGCCCGCCCGGCCCGCCACCAAAACCAGCAAAGCAACCGCCACCAAAACCAGCAAAGCAACCGCCACCACCATCCAGGCACGCCGCAGCACCCGCGCCACCACGTTTAGGGGACCCCTCTGGGGCAAGTCTACCCTACTGAACCCGCGGAAGTCGCCCGCCTGGTTAGCATCGGCTCATTCACTGAAGTACCCGCCCCATGAAGCCCACCGCCCAAACCACACTCGACCTTTACGTCCTGAAAGCCGACGAGATGACCGCCCATATTCTCGGCTACCTCCGGGCAAAAGGCTACGTCGCCTGGGCCCAGGACAACCGCGGCCGCTACCACCCCAAAACCGGCCGCTGGTACCCGCACCCCAACAACCGCATCGGCGTACCCGATATTCTCGGTTACCGCAAGTCCGATGCCCGCTTCATCGGCGTGGAAGTGAAAGCCGGCCGCGACAGCCTCAGCAGCTTTCAAATCGACTTCCTGAACGAGTTGAAGGAGTACGGCGGCCTGCCATTCGTGGCCTATAGCTACGAGGGTTTCGTGCAGTCATTTGAGCGGCGCGGGCTGCACCTCGCGGGCACCCCAAACGCTGCTCCAGAAGCGCCCTACCTAACGAGCCTGCCAGGTCTCACCATCACCTCCGACGAGCCCGCCCCTTACCAGATGTTTAAGATTCCCAGCCTCGATACCTGCTTCGGCGGCGAAAAGTCCCAAGGCTATAACAGTGTGCCCGACATCATCGGCTTCCGCCTCGCGGACGGGATGTCTGTCGGTGTCGGAGGACCGCAAGATGAAAAGCCGGCCGCGACACCCTACGCGACGACCAGAAGCAGTTTCTAAACGAGCTGAAGCAGGCCGGCGGCGTGGCCTTCGTCGCTCACGATTTCGCCCAGTTCCAACAGTCATTCGATGGCAGAGGTCTACAGTTTCGCAACAACAGCTTAAATGCTCATTTGCAATAGCCTTTTAGCATTACACCTTGCAGTAAGTAGCGAAGGCTGACGGTTTGCGCCACATATTCTACTTTTGAGGGCTGTAGTAGACGAATATCTGATACAGTACACCATTATGTGGTTACCTTGACAGAACGAGGCTGCTAAGAATTCCGAGCTGAAAAATCGCCCTAGTTTCAATACATGACTATCATACACCAAGTCAACGACTTCCTATATAGCCTCTTCCCAGAGACCGAAGTCTTCGGTCAAAATCCTGACCGCCTGACCGAGTACCTGACCGATTTTTACACCTATGGGCCCTTCAGACCCAAAGTCACCATTGACAAGGATATAGTAACCGTACAGATTGACACCCAGGCCATCAGCAGCCAGCAGGGCGAATACAACAAGGTGCTCAAGATGTGCCAGGAAGGCCAGTTTCAGCAGGCCCTGCCGCGCCTTCGCAAGCTGATAGAGCAGAACCCCACTGTCTCCGAGTACCACCGCGTCCTAGGCCAGATTCTGTCCGAAACCGGGACCAGCGACGACGCCATCGACGCGCTGATTGATGCCCTCCGCTGGGAACCGCGCAATGGCTACGCCCTGATTATGCTCGGTAACATCTACGCCCGCACCAAGAACGACATCACGGCCGCCAACAAGTTCTACGACCAGGCCCTGGCCGTCAATCCCAAGGACTTTATTGCCATAAACAACATCGGCGGTAATCTCATGCAGCTCGGTCGGGCCCAGGAGGCCCAGCGCTACTTTGAGATTGCCCACGAAATCAACCCCGACTACCCCAACGTGCTCTACGCGCTGGCCATGACGCGCCAGCAGCAACGCGATTACACCGGTGCGTTCGGTTTCGCCTCGCAGGCCCTGCGCAACGCCGGTGCCGGCGACCCCATCCGTAAAGCATCCCTGGCCTTACTGCTGCAAACGGCCAAACAACAGACCGGTAGCACCAATACCTTCTCGCTGGCCGATGCGTACCAGGAGCGGTTGGAAGCCGCCTCGGGCAAGGAAATACGCGTCGACGCCGACGAGCACATCCCCACTGCTGCTAAGCTCGAGATAGCCGAGAATTACAGCCGGCTCTACCACCAAATCTGGTTCAAGCCTAGCTACCCGGCCGTTGACCACCTGGTCATGCACGAGATGGTGCACCTCGATTTCATGGTGCAAGCCCGCGAGGAAGGCAACAACCGGCTGTTCACCACCACGAACACCGCCAAGCAGTCCTTCATCAAGTTGGCCCTGCCGCAGCTCAAGAAGCTGGAGAAGTCCGGATACAGTGACAGCAACATCACCGGCTTCATTGAATCCATATTTGACGGAATGATGCGCCAGATTTACAACGCGCCCATCGACCTGTTCATTGAGGATTTCCTGTACCGCGAGTACGTGGAACTCCGGCCCACCCAATTCCTCTCCCTCCACAAGCTGCTGCTCGAGTACATCGATGCCGCCCGCAACAAGCAGGTAGCCACTTTCTCGCCGCCGTCCGTGCATCGGGCTAACACCGTCCTGAATATCGTGGCGGCCATTCACTTCAAAGAACTGTTCGGCTACGACCTGACCCGCGAGTTCCAAGCCTCCGTGGCCGACCTGAAGGAAGCCCAGCGCTTGTGGAAGGAGTACGAGGAGTACCGCGTCGACCGCCAGCCCGGCGAGGAATACGAACTGGTGCAGCACTGGGGTAAAGACCTGGGCATGGCTGCCTACTTCGAGTTGAAGGACGAAGCCAGCGTCCGCGGCGACATGGCCGCCGGCCGGGCCCAGCCCGAGGGTGCCCGCAACCAGCCTACTCCCAACGCCGACTACACCGCTGAGCCCAACGGCGAGCAGTCCCCCGAGGAGGTGCTGGCTGCCATTGAGCGCGACCCGCTTGGCTTCGATACACCGCCGCCAGCCGATGCCCTCAAGGAGCCGCTGACTTATGGCGACAGCCCCGCTGGCCAAATGGCTGTCATGTTCTACTGCCTCGATGCCCTGAAGTATTTCGCCGAGGTTGCCCGCGAACAGCTTCAGGCCGTCACCTTCGAAATTGCCTTGCTGGGCCGCTCCGGACTTGACCCTAACAACCGCACCAGCAAGTACAACCTCGCGTCCCTCCCCGGCAAGACGTTCTCGGCGCTACAGTTGCTGGCTTGGATGTACACAGGCTTTCAGGAGCTTGAGCCGGGCATGGATACCGGCCTCGATTTCGCTAAGGAGCTTCAGATGGCCCGTGCGATGGCCGGCGGCAAGTAATGAGTCCCGACTTCGAAGCCATCTTGGTGCAGCTGCGCCAGTTCCGCGACGAGCGGGACTGGGCGCAGTTCCACAATGCCAAGGATTTGGCGCTGGCCATTAGTATCGAAGCAGCCGAGTTGAATGAGCAGTTTCTGTGGAAGCAGGCGGACCAAGCAAACCCTGACCGGGTGCAGGAAGAATTAGCCGACGTGCTGCTTTATGCTTTTCAGTTGGCCGACCGCTACGGCTGGAACATTCCGCAGCTCATGCAGCAAAAAATAGCCCGTAACGCTGAGAAGTACCCCGCCGACAAAGCCCGTGGCAACGCCACTAAACATACCGAACTCTAGCTCTTTCAATGATTGTCTACCAGAAATCAAAGGCCGAATTCCGCGAAGATGTCTTCTCCAACAACGTCGAGAACATCATTCAGGCCCAAGTTCTCCAAAAGCTGGGTAAGCGTACCGCTCAGTCAGAAATCAACTCTTGGCGTAACTCCATGCAGTACATGGACCGCGTACTCAGCGACAGTCAGATTCCTGAAGACAGCGGTGTCAGTATTGAATACCAGCTACCATATTCGGGCTTGCGCATCGATTTCGTCCTAACTGGCCAAGACGACTCCGGCACCGACAAGGCAATTATTATTGAGCTAAAGCAGTGGTCCACCACTACTGCCACTGACCAGGATGGTGTAGTCGCAACCTTCCTTGGCCGTGGTATCCAAGAAGTCAACCATCCGTCCTATCAGGCTTGGTCCTACGCTGCCTACTTAGAAGGCTTCAACGAGACGGTTTACGAGGAAAATATAAAGCTGCTTCCCTGTGCCTACCTGCACAATCATTCCGATGATGGTGTGCTGACCAGTGGCCAGTATGCCGGTTACGTCGAGAAAGCACCCCTGTTTTTCAAGTCCGATGCCGCCAAGCTCCGCGACTTCATTCGGGAGCACGTCAAGCAGGGCGACCGCACCGGTATCATGTACCGCATCGACGGTGGCCGCATCAAGCCCAGCAAGCAACTGGCCGAAGCGTTGGCCGGCTTGCTGAAGGGGAAACAAGAGTTTATACTTCTTGATGAGCAGAAGGTCGTGTATGAAACGGCACGCAAGCTGGCTGCCAAGGCTACGAATGACAACAAGCAGGTCCTCATTGTGCGTGGCGGCCCTGGCACCGGCAAAACGGTGGTGGCCATCAACCTGCTGGTGGCTCTCACAAAACAACCACTGAACGCCAAGTACATCAGCAGGAACTCGGCACCGCGCCACGTCTACAAGCGAAAGCTTACAGGTACTATGCGCGGCTCCCGTTTCGATTCTTTGTTTGTGGGTTCTGGAGGCTTCACCAAAACGTCCGACAACACTTTTGATGCGTTGATTGTGGACGAAGCGCACCGTTTGAATGAGAAATCAGGCATTTACCGTAATCTGGGCGAAAACCAGATAAAGGAAATAATCACATCCGCTCGTTGCTCAATATTCTTCCTTGACGAAAATCAGCGTATTGCTGTGCAGGATATTGGCAGTGAGGATGAAATACGGCATTGGGCCGCTCAAGCTGGGGCAGAAGTGCATGTCAAAGATTTGCACTCACAGTTCCGCTGCAATGGTTCTGATGCTTACATGGCGTGGCTCGACAGCGTGCTGGATATTCGCGAAACAGCTAACCCGACACTTGATGCCACAGACTACGACTTTAAAGTTGTAGAAACGCCTGATGAGTTGCAGCAGCTTATCTATAAAAAAAACGCACTAAACAATCGTGCTCGAATGGCTGCCGGCTACTGTTGGAAATGGAACAGTAAGAAGGATGATAAGAAGATGGACTTTCAGCTTTCCCCAACTTTTCAGCATCGTTGGAACCTCAGCAAGTACGGTAATAACTGGATTGATGACCCTGGCTCTGTGACCGAGGTTGGCTGTATTCATACCACGCAGGGACTGGAGTTGGACTACATCGGCGTTATCATTGGCCCCGACCTAGTAGTGCGGGATGGACAGGTCATCACAGATGCAATGGCTCGGGCCGGAGCGGATAAAACAGTAGAGAAGAAGAGGGAACTCATGAAATCGGCTGAAGGGCGGACTCTGCTCGATGAGGTGATTAAAAACACCTATCGAACTTTGATGACGCGAGCCATGAAGGGCTGCTACGTGTACTGCACGGACCCTGAGACTGCAGCCTATTTACGCCGCCGCACCACTCAACCAAGTTAGGCTCCTCCACGCCAGGTCCATCCACGAGACTCTACGCCGGCTCTTCTACCGACTTCATCACGGCCACTGCCCACAATGCCATTGTAGGCCAGCTCAAAACGGCCTTCTTTGACTACTACCGCACCGAGCCCCAGCCCAACGAAGTTACATCTTGGCATAACTCGTTGAAGTGCGTCAGTCGGGTCTTTGAGCAGGCCCAGCTACTCGACCATGGTGTATTGCTCGAGTATCAGTTACCCTTGACTTCCAAGCGGCTCGATTGTCTCATTTGCGGCCACGATGCACAGCAGCAAAGCCAAGCTGTCATCATCGAGCTAAAGCAGTGGTCCGAAAGCCAACCCTCAGCTGGGACTAACGAAGTAGTCACTTGGCTAGGTGGCCAGCTGAGCGACGTACTACACCCATCTGCCCAGGTGGGCCAGTACAGCCAGTACCTGACTGACGTCCACACTGCTTTCAACGGCACAGATGCTGCCATAGGTCTCCACGCCTGTGCCTTTCTGCATAACTACATGTTTAAACCAGCTGATGCTATACTGGAGCCGAAGTTTGCTAACCTACTGCAGCAGTATCCAATCTATGGGGCACAACAGGAAGAGGAATTAGGGACGTACCTGCAGCAGCGTTTGGCTGGTGGCAACGGCCAGTCCATTCTTCAGCGAATTGACGCTGGCCGCTACCGCCCCAGCAAAAAGCTGCTCGAGCACGTCGACAACATCATGCGCAAGAAAAGCACTTATGTGCTGCTCGATGACCAGTTGCTCGTATACGACCGTGTCCGCACTGCGGTGCTCGATGCTCAAGAGAACCAGGTAAAAACGGCGATACTTATTCAGGGTGGTCCCGGGACTGGTAAGTCAGTTATAGCGCTGCACTTGCTTAACGACTTGTTGCGCCGCGATGTAAAGGCCCACTACGCTACCGGCTCCAAGGCCTTTACCGAGAACCTGCGTAGTCAGTTCAGTTCCCGCAGCAACGGCTTCTTCACCTACTTCAACGCCTACGGTCAGGCCATTCCTAATTCCCTCGACGTCGTCATCTGCGACGAGGCCCACCGTATCCGCAGCTCCAGCAACTCCCGCTTCACCCGCCCCGAACAGCGCAGCGAACTGCCCCAAGTGGAGGAGCTGCTTCAGGTGGCCTGGGTATCAGTATTCTTCATCGACGACTATCAGCGAGTGCGCCCCGGTGAGATTGGCTCCTACAGCTCACTCAAGCAGGCGGCCGAGCAGCAGGGTGTCATAATAGCGGAGTTCAAACTCGAGGCTCAGTTTCGGTGCGCCGGCTCCAGCGGCTTCATCAATTGGCTAAACAACACCTTGGGCATCCAGCGCACTGCCAACGTGCTTTGGGGCACCAGTCAGGGCTACGATTTTCAGATAATCTCGTCCCCCGTTCAGATTGAGGAAATACTTGAACAGCGCCGTCAGGAAGGCCACACCGCCCGCATGGTGGCCGGCTTCTGCTGGCCCTGGTCCGACCCATTGCCCGATGGCCAATTAGTCGAGAACATCACTATTGAAACCGACGAGTTCAGCTACCACCGTCCGTGGAATGCGAAGGACAACGCTGGCCGCCTCGCCCCTGGCATTCCTAAGACTTCGCTGTGGGCTACCGCTCCTGGCGGCATTAACCAAGTGGGCTGTATATACACTGCTCAGGGGTTTGAATTCGACTACGTCGGTGTCATCGTCGGCACCGATTTGGTCTACCGTCAGCAACAGGGAGGGTGGGTAGCGCAAGGAAGCGCTTCTTCCGATACTGCCATTAATAACTACCGTGTGCGGCCCCAGGAGCAATTGGAGTTCTTGCGCAACACATACAAGGTGTTAATGACCCGTGGGACCCAGGGATGCTACGTTTATTTCCAAGATGAAGAAACAGGCCGGTTCTTCCAGACCCGGATGGAGTAGTCGCGCATGTGTAAATACTGCAAGGTGCTCTAGGCCACTTGTAAATAGCCTCTTTCTGAAGTGGATTAATAGCTCTTTGCTCACGCCCGCTTGCGCTGCTGCTTCCCTTTCAGTTGCTCATAGCACCACGCCGCTGCTTCGAACGCCTACGCCGATAACGTCACGAACGTGTACCGTACTCGGTCCCGCGAGATGTAGTCTCTCATCGAGTCGCGCTGTCCATGCGCCCGCAGCTCGGCCGCTTCGCCTAGCGCCAGAGCCTTAGCAGTGTTCCTGTTGAAGACGTGTGGGGCATCGGCCACCAGTACGCTACCAAGCTCTACGCCCAGGGCATCACCGCTGCCGACCTAGCCAGCTGCTCCGAATGCTTACGCCCGCAAGCACCTCGGCGGCGTAGTGGGAGCAAGGCTGGTGCGCGAGCTGCAAGGTTTCCCCTGCCACCAAATAGCCCACAGCGAAGACGGCACCCTGAGCCGCCAAAGTATCGCCTGCACCCGCACCTTCGGCTGCCCCCTCACCAAACAGTCCGACCACCCCAACGCCGCCGCCCTACGCGAAAAACTCAGTATCACCAACGCCAAAGCCCGCCGCGGCCTCATCACCCCCGACCAGACCGTCAGCCTCGGCGGGTTAGCAGGTCGCCCAACTGACCCTCTATGATACCCTAGCGAGGAAATACCCAGCTCCCGGAACGAAGGGAGATGAGCGGACGTATTTCTTGATATGCTAGACGTCACGACTACACCCGCCCGGAGCTACAACATGTCCCAAGTGAAGGGCAAGAATACGAAGCCTGAAATGCTGGTAAGAAAATACCTCCACGCTCAGGGCCTACGATTCCGTTTGCATGGCAAAGACCTGCCTGGAAGTCCTGACATAGTATTCCCCAGCCGTAAAGCGGTGGTCTTCATTCAAGGGTGCTTCTGGCACGCTCACGGCGCGGAATGCCTAGTGAAGCCGCTCAAACCGAAGTCAAACGTACAGTTCTGGCAGGCCAAATTCGACCGCAACGTTAGCCGTGACGCTAGGCAGCAGGCCGAATTACAGGAGCTCGGTTGGCACGTGTTCGTCATATGGGAATGCTATCTAAAAAAGCAGGTCCGCGAAGCGACCCTTACGGACCTGCGTGATGCGCTGCTGTCCTTACCTAAATCCTGACGGAGCCGCTAAACCGGATTCAGGAAGAAAGCCGCTATTTCAGCGTCTCGCAGACTGCCGCCGTTCACATAATTAGCGAACGCCTTGTTCGCCGACACGGTCGCCATCATTATGCGCTTGTCTTTGAACGCTTGCAGGTCGTAGCTGATGAAACCCAGATGTGTCAGCGGAAAACCACCGCTTTCTTTATCTGTAGGAAACAAGAAGCAGTTGCGGATTTCAATCTCCTCTCCCTCCATCGCTTTGGCCACGGCGTCCTCATAGATGAACTGCTTCAGCACGTCCCCGATACCCGGCGCGCCTTTATATCGCAGCTTGGGCGCCGCCTGAGCCTTGACGTTATAGTATTTCGCGTCGATGATGATGATGGCCGGCTCGCTCTGACAACGGTAGATGGAATCGGGTATCAGCCTAGTAGCCTTATCCGTGTACGTATGAGCAGCGTAGTCATGCCAGAGAGGCTTTAACAGTTCACGCTTCCAAGCTCCACCGGCAGGAAGCAGCGCGGCGCATACTCTCTCCCACACCACATGGAAAAACCGTGTCCCGAACACGTTAGGTCGTGATTCGTCCGCGTTAACTTGTTCGATGAAGCTGATTAGATTACGTATGGTCCGCAGTCTGCTATCCACGTAGGTCTGATTCAACTCTTGGCGCAGCGTCTGCAAAAGCTCATCGTCATAGGTCCCCAACTCAACCGTCGACTCAAAGTCAGCGGTGATTTCGTAGTCGGATGCCCACCCGTAGCGTTCGACGCAGACGTTCAGTACGGCCTTATGTATTTCCGTCAGCTTAAGCGAGTCGATGCTACGCCGCGCCGCCGTATGAGTCACCGGATAGAACGCTCCGCTGGTGGATACGAGCGCGTACTCACGTTGAACGGTGGTCTCCCAATCTATCCGACCGGGGCCGTTCAGTTCGTTAAATCTTAATTCATGATTGAGCAGACCGTTCGCGAGATAGTCCGTAATCAAGTCGCGGCCCACCGTGAGCTCATCGAACAGCGGTGACCGGTCGGCAGTGAAGCCAGGCTCATCCGATGGGACACCTCTTTCCGTCACTGGACCATGCTTTTCCATCGTCTGTAGTAGTAGACGAGCTACTTCATCGGCGTTGACGGGAGGACCAGATGACCGGTGAAATTTCGGCAGTACGCAAATCAGGAGTCTTCCGAATGACAGGAAACCGACGAAATCGAACTTGAGCAGCGATGCGCCGTTCTTCTTAGGCCTTACTAGTAGTCGATTATCTTTAAGAAACGTTAACGAAGCGAATGGTAGTGCTTCGATAAGCTCCGCCACCGGATAACGGCGCCCTTCAACATAGTATGAAATGTTGCGTTTCATCGGCCTTATGGAAGACTATAGAGCGTTAATGAGAATTAGCCTTCATCTTGGCTCCCGTCTTCATCCTCCATCATTTCCCCTTCCTCGCTCGTTTCCTCATCCTCCGCCATGCCTTCATCGCCGGGGGCGCCCTCAGGTGCGGTGGGGGCTCCGCTAAGGGCATACTTATCGTTAAGTTCGATAAGGCTTTTTATAAAATCCATCTTAAAGAGCCCAGCGCCTCCTTTATCATACGCCTCAGCTATTTGAGAGAATGTTGGTCGTTCAAAAAGAGCTGTATGGTTGTGGCGTAGCACGTCCTCACGAAGGTAAAGCAACAGCTTATTCTTAATGGCGTCTGGGTCGCCTAGTTCGCTCTTCTTCATGTAGAAAGCTCCCAACAATTTGTCCTCGGAGACTTTAGCCCTATCCGTCAGAAAATCATTGAGGGCTTTCCTAAATGGCACCCAATAGTATTTCTGACCAAGGAACGTCACCTTCAGTTTACGCAAAAGGAAGTCCTGCTTCGGTTGGTTCAGCGGCAGGTATTCAAATGACCAACGGCGTTTGAAAGCGGAATCCATCGGAAACACGCCTTGGTCCGCGCTGTTCATCGTAGCCCAGATGTACATGTTAGCTGGTAGGCGCATTTTCCCCGAGAATCCCTCTATTGTCGCCTTTAGGAAGGCGCCGATTTCATGGTTCGGGGTCACGTCATACTCGCTTACTCCGCTGTCGTCTCGGTCCAGTAGTTGGAACACGTCCCCGAAGACTGCGGCCACGTTCGCTCTATTGATTTCCTCAATAATTAGCAGGTAATTCTTCGTCTTATCGTTCAACGCTTTAACGAGCACGTCCAGAAACGGCCCTGATGCCAGCGCGTAGTCGATTACTGGCTCCAACTGCGGCACGACCTTATCCCTTTTAGAGACATCGAATATCTTAACACCTTCAGCCAACGTCCGATAAAGAGTAGCCGGTCGATAGCCGCCAACGAACTGGCTATAGGTATAATCTGGATGAAACATGACCCGCGTTTCCTCAAACCCGAGCGCCTCCGTCTTCAGCTTATTGCTCTTTCCGGTACCAGGCGCGCCGTAGATGATTCTGTTTCTGGGGAAATCGGTCGCGTGGGCTTTCGGCTCATTCCCACCTTCGTCCTCGTCCTCTCCTTCAGATAGTTCTTTTAAAAGTGTTTCATAGGGGAAGGCATCAAACAGACTTTCTTCAGAAAACCAGCCGGCCCATTTATTAAAGTCCGTCCTCTCAATAAGGAACTCGGCGACCTCATCCGTAAGTACTGCTTTTAGTGCGGCGGTGATAACATCTTCCGTATCGCTTATCACCTCCTCAGCGAATACTACGTCTCTTAAGATGAATACGATGAGAGGCCCCAAGTCGGGATTGTCTACATCATACTCATCTAAGTTGCGGTTCTCTGCTAGTGATAACAGTCCCGTACTCCAATCGTCGACTTTTGACGCTTCCGTCTTATCGGCGCCTTTGCCCACTTCAAGAACAGCGGTGCCACGCTGCCCCCCAGGATATGACATTGGTTGTGCGGCTGTGCTCGCGGCCTTCACCTTTCCAGTCAAAAAATTGCTGCTTAAAACGCCTTTCGCGTCCTTATCTGACCAAGTAAGCCAGCCTAGCTCGCGCGCGAGCAAGTAACGTCTAGGAGTTTTGGAGGTGTCGAAAGTCATCAGCCCGCCGAAGACTTCTCCTAACTTTTTCCTCTCAGGGCCTTTATTTCTCAAATCCAATCCTGGTTTACCCAGTGACCGCTCAGTCATATCGAATGAAAGGAGTGTGCAGAGAATCGAGGTTAATTCTCCAGCTTTCTTTCCATCCTCTCTAAGATACCTTAACTTCTTATACTGCTCAATGAAAGCGGCCTTCGTGAATTGGTAACCCATAATGGTTTTAAGCTAAAGTAGCCAGCACGGCGGGACCGTCATAGAAAATCGGCAGGTCACTAGGACGCACCGGCTTTTTAGCTATGTCGAAGCTTGACGAATTCACCGGCACGATACGGTTCTTGCGCGTCTTGCCCTGCAGCACGACTTTTATTTCTTCACCCAACACTTGGGCCAGACGTGGCGGGACCGCGTTGCCTATCATCGCATACCTCGACTTTACGTTAGCGCCGTAGAAAATGAAGTCGTCCGGGAACGTCTGAATCCGCGCGATTTCCCGCACCGAGAAGACGCGTGATTCCACCGGGTGCCACACTCCGGCGTTTTCCGGTTTAAACGCGGCGGTGATTGTACCCGCGACTTCGTTGCGGTGGAACCGCCGGTAGAAGTTAGGCCAGCGGTACTTCTCCATATTGTCTCGAATCAGCTTCAGACGGTCGGGCAGATGCTCGGTAGGAATATTCTTCCATGAACCACCCTCAGGGACGAAGGTACCGAGCAGAACGGCCTGCGGGTTCAGCTGCATCAGCTCACTTTGGTTTGGAGCGTCAGCGGGAATATCCAATATGGTTGCCCCGAGCGTAAGGTCTACGTCCTTGACGAGCTGCGGGAAGCTGAAATGGCCTAATCGCACGTTCTGCAAGGTTCCGACGATGATGAGACGGATGCGGTGTTGCGGCACTCCGTAATCACTGGTCTTGACTAGCTTGAATTGGACTTCATAGCCGAGTTCTGATAGCTCCCGGCATACTGTCTCAATCAATAGTTCGTCGCCGTTCTTGAATGAAAGAAAGCCCCGGACGTTCTCGAACAGAATGACCTTCGGGTTTAGCGTTCTGATGAACCGCAAGCACTGGTGGTATAAATTTCCACGGTCATCATCCGTGCCCTTCCTCGAACCGGCGTTGGAAAATGGCTGGCACGGAAAGCCGGCGGTCAGCACGTCCAAGTCATTGATAAGCGGAACCGCGACATCACAGACGTCACCTTCTTCTATATGACCTATGTTTTTGCGATACGTGTCGCAGGCGTCTTTATTTAAATCATTAGCCCATAGCACCTCATAGCCGGCATCGATAAAGCCCTTATCCATCCCACCGCACCCGCTGAACATGCTGAGGACGGTATATTTATTCTTTCCCATTAGTAGGCCCGTTGTAAGATTTTGTCGACCTAAAGTTAGTCGGTTTGTAATCGCGTACAATCTACGGACCCTGGTTAAGGTCGTGCCGGCCTCCCTACCGATGCCCTGATGTTAGCCCTCAGCAGACGGCAATACCATAAAGCTTAACCAGGTAGCCTGACCCGAGTCGCTTTTAAAAGACTTGATTTTTTTTCTACCAGCCCACGAGCCAGCCCATTACTAAACTAAGAAAGTTAGCTTTCATATATGATTAGTACCGGCCCTGCTAACGTCTGGTCCTCGTCAGCGGCGTCGAAATCATGTCCGCTGATTTCAGCTACAGCCTCCATCGCCGCGAGGTTGACTTCACCTTCGAAGTCGAATATTGAAAACGCCACGTAATCAGGCCCGCTTGCTAACACGTCGACTAGAGCAGTTTCCAATTCAGTGTACATGATAGCCGCAATGGTCAAACCAGTTTTTGGCATCGTGCTCGCTTATCCATTCGGCCGCCGTGCGAATGGCTTCTTCCAGCGCATCACGGGTGCGGGCCTGGGCCTTGCGCAACCAGGTTTTAAGTTTGCTGAAAGCCAATTCAATCGGGTTAAAATCGGGGGAATATGGGGGCAGATATAGCAGCCGCGCCCCGTATTTTTGGACCACCTGCTCCAGCCCGTCTACCTTGTGCACGGACAGGTTATCGAGCACCACCACGTCGCCCGGCCGCAGTGTGGGACCCAGCACCTGGTCGAGGTAGGCCGTAAACACGTCCCCGTTGACGGCGCCGTTCACGCTTAACAGGGCCCCGAGTCCGTTGGGCGTGAGCGCGGCGATGAGCGTCACGTTGGGGCCGCCGTGCAAGGGCACGGCCTGGTCCACGCGCCGGCCCTGCGCGGCGCGGCCGTAGCGGCGGCAATAGGTCAGGTTGGTGCTGGTCTCGTCCACGAACACGAAGCGCGTCCAGTCTTCCGCTTGCACGGCCTCCACGAACGAGCGGCGCAAGGCTACGACCCGCTCCGTATCGCGTTCGGCGGCGTGAACGCTTTTTTTTTGCGGCCCCAGCGCATGCTTTCCACGGCCCGCCACACGGCCGTGCGACTCAGGGCCGGCCCGCCGGCCGCCGCCAGAGCCGCTCGCACCTCGTCGAGCGTCGCGTCGGGCTGCTGGCCCAGGCAGACGAGCAACTGCGCCCGGCCCGCCGGGTCCAGCCGTGGCGCAGGACCGCCGCTGGGCGGCAAGGCCGCCACCGAACCCGTGGTGCGCTGCCGGCACAAGAGTTTGTCCACAAAGGAGATGGATACCCTAAATTGGGCCGCCACCTGATAAATGCGGACCCCTGGCAGGGCACAGGCGGCCACCACGCGCTCCCGCAAATCAATCGAATAGGCTTTCATACCGAAAAATAGGTGAAAATCTGTACACGGAACAGGAAACCGCTCTAAGCTATGCGCGCACTCTAGTAACTCAGCCGCTTGGGGCGGAACACGGACCAAACCCGTAACAGGGTCGGGCATCGTGAATCCGGTTGCTTGTACAGACCGTTCAAGTTGGGACGGCAGGAATAATTTGGCGCGCATGAGTCGAAGGCGGTTGTTTGAACAAATATCGCTGCCGCTACGCGACAGGAAATGACCAATCGCACAAGACGACCGGCTACGGTGCTCCTGCTGATATATGGGCCGGCTAATTTGTGGCCCGTTCGTTATTTTTTATTAGCGGACCGCGCCGTGCCGGCTAGTTTGATTACCGCTTTGCCGGAGCCTTCGAAGCTGAAACTTCTGCACGACCCGCACCCCGATAAGGAGCACGATTAGCCCAGGAATCATCACCAGCAGTATCCAAGCGTTAGCCTCCGGATAAGAGGAACCGCTGATACGACCCAGATTCACCATGAAATCGACGCAATACCAGAAAATAGAGTCGGCTGCTTGGTTAGCCACGTGAGCCAGGGCGTTAAACATGATGGTGGAACGCCCCCATCTCACGGATTCTTCGAGCGTCCCGTAGTACCCCATAAGTCAGCCAGAGAAGCAAGACCGGAACCAAAATCACGAAAAAAACCAGATTCGCCGTCACGTACCATCTTCTGCCGCCCGCCGATAAGCCCCTGATGGTGGCCGCGTACACGGGCCGGAGCCGGAAGTACGCCGGACTATTCGCCCTGGTGGCGTGAGGACAGGCATGAAAGTAGCAGTAGCGCGTGCACCGGGACGCCGACCGCGTACGGGTGGGAGAGAGAAGAAATTGAGGCCGATACCGACCAGCAGCGGTAGCAGGGCAAGGAGCAAGGTCAGTCGCACGGGGCGCATTAGAGAAGGGTTAGTAGCAGCGGTAAAATAAGGGCGGGCAGCCACGAACGCAAGGAGCGTCAGTCCTCTGCTTTGCCCTTGCACGTGCCGGAGACGTCTCCGGCGACCGACCGCGCCGGCATGTCACGATTCTCTTCGAGTGAACGGGTGAACTATGGGGCCGGGGGGCGGCTCGCTCCCCATGAGCTCCCGCACGGCTACGCCAGCCGACCGAAGATTATTGGACGGCGAACGGCCCATTACAAAGAGCCCGAGAGTCTCCTTCGCTCTTTGGATTCGGCATCCAGCAACAGGTGGCGCAGGCGCCTGACCAAGTCGTAGACGCGAAGGTTGTCGCTGGCGCGTTTCGTGCATACCAGAATATGGTGCTGGTCCTCATACTTCGAAACATCCAGCACAAAGTTCGTCGTGCCAGATGAGGGGTCATGAATCGAGGGGCGATGGATGTCGTATAATAGCAGCAATTTGAGACCGTTCTGCTGGTCCACCACATGGTAGCGGTTAAAGTAAGGGTCCCGTTCATACGGGGTCAGGAGCCGGTAAAGGTCCTGCTCGTTGCGGATGAGCTTGGTGTTTTTTACCACGGTGATGGCAGGGGGGGCGCAGCGGATGAAACCGTTCTCCAGGATAATATCCCCGCGATTGGGAACAACGGGAGCTGTCTTCTCACCGCCTGCTTTCCCCTGCCGGGCCTGCCATCGCGGACGGCTGGCTACGAGTCGGCTGACATCACCGCGAGGGACGTGCCACTTGAGCATCTGTGCAAAAGACGGTCGGCCGTTATCATATTCCTCGCCGTCAATGAAGCAGCGCGCTCCCGGAACTGTCGTTATGCCCCGCCACTTGCCAAAGGTCACTTCATAGGCCATTCGCCGGGAGTTGGCGACCATCCAGATTTCTAAAGTGCGTAGCCTGCCGTCTACCTCGGGGCTGGGAGGCCGTTTCCAAATCACGTGGTAGACGGCGTAGCCAGAAGGCGGAAGCTCCAGCATCGGACGGGATATGAGGTCAATCTCACCGCAGTGCGTGCAAGTCATGTACCTGGAGAAGAGGATTTGGGATGACCCGGTGGGCAACGCCACTGAATCGACGGTGAAGAACCGGCAATCTTCTGTTCCGTAGCGGCAAAAATTCTCAATGACCAGCGTGCCGTCGGGGCGAATAATCCAAGGCTGGAAAGGGACGCTCATACTCTTGGGAAAAGCAAGGAGCGGACCAACCAGCGCTCCGGCCCGGCAAGATAACGGGGCGAGGCCGCTGAACGCTCAGTTCCGGGCAAAGGGGAAAACCGGACGTTGAAACGTGCCCGCCGTGCGTAGTTTCGCCCCTCATGTTCATCAGCTTTTCGTCCGAAGAAAATTACCTCCATCCGGAGCTATTGCTCACCGCGCTCGAGCACCTGCGGCCCGCCATCGGGCCCCTACGCTTCCGGGTGGAAGTACCGGGCGGCCTCAACGGCACGATACCGTTCCGCCGCCGCCGCGACGGGCAGGCGCTCAAAGGCGGCCTCGGGCTGCTGGTCGGGCTGCCCGGTCTCGATTGGGAAGCCTGGCAGACCCTGGCGCTTGACCCCGCGGAACCCAACCGCGCCCGCATCGCGGTGCGCTGCGCATCGGACTGGTACCCCACCCGGGGTTCCTGGCTCCTGGCCTGGGCGGTGCTCCAGGCCACGTTGCGGCTGTTGCTGGGGCCGGAGAGCGAGCCGCACCCCCTGCCCAAGACCTGCCTGAACCACGCCGACCCGACTGACCGCGTGGGCGCCTTCGCCCACATCCGGGGCGGCTACATCTGCAAAGGATGCTGCACGGCCCTGCAGGCGCGCGGCATCGACCCCTTCGCGATAGACCAGCTGCAGGAGGCGACCCAGCTCGTGCGCGCCGGCCTCATCCGCCCGCAGCACTACCGGCCCCGGCCCGGCCGATTCCGCCTGGTCGAGCAGCTGGGCAAGCTGGAGGCCGAGCTGCCCGACTACGGCCCTGAACGCTTAGGGCTGGAGCCGTTGCAGCTAGCGCTCTACGTGCTGCTGCTCACCTGCCCGGAAGGCCTGCCGATGACCCGCTCGCAGGCACAGACGGAGGCGTTGACTCAACGGCTGGCCGCTCTCTACCGGCGGGCCAACCCGAACGTGACGGCTGCGCAGGCCCGGGATAAGGCGCTGGCCGCCCTTAATTCAGCCCGGCTAAGCGAGCTGGTGTCCTTCATCAACGCCCACCTGGCCGAGCGCACCCCCTTGGCAGTCGTGACCCAGTACCAGATTGTCCGCCGCCGGTGCGAACGCACGGGCCAACAGGTGCGCCGCATCGACCTGCCGCGTGAGTTAGTGGAGGACAAAGCCGGCGCGCTCACGAGCTCTTGAGCGAAAGCGGAGATGTGGGGAAGGTAGTCAGCCACACGGGGTTTTAACGCCTTTTCCCAATCTTGGGATTGCGGTGTTTTCGCTTAGAGGGGCCGGTAGTTTTGTATCATGCAAGACGTTCACCCCACCTCCGTACCCTCTCCTGTTCTCCCTTTTGACCGCGCCTACTGGGTGATTCCCGGCCGCCTGCTCATGGGCTACGTGCCCGTCAAGCCGGAAGCCGGCGGCACCCGCCAACAGGTACGCGCCCTGCTCGAGCAGGGCATCCGCGTGTTCATCAATCTGATGCACGACGACGAAGAAAACCACGACGGGGCCATCATTCCCGGCTACGAGCAGGAGCTGCAGGAGGAAGCCGCGGCGATGGGTGTGGAAGCGCGGCACTACCGCCTCCCCATCGTGGACGTGAGCGTGCCCACCCCCGAGCACATGATTCGAATACTGGACAAGATTGACATGGCCGTGGGCGAAGGGCTGCCCGTGTACGTGCACTGCTGGGGCGGACGGGGGCGCACCGGCATGGTGGCCGGCTGCTACCTGGTCCGCCGCGGCTACGCCACGGGGCAGCGAGCCCTCGATTTCGTGCAACATCTACGGCGCACCGATGCCAAGGCCTTCGCCGATTCCCCCGAAACCTCCCGCCAGTGCCAAATGGTGCGCTGCTGGCCGGTCGGCTGCTGAAATCTTTTGCCGACGACTTCGATTGCTTCTCTTTTTTCTCCATTTCACGAACCCCCTTTCCCTTCATGCCTGAACCGACCATCCGACCTTCCTCTTTCAATCCTCCGGCCTTCCCTCACGCCCAGGCCCGCGCGCTGCTCTTGGGCGTTGCCCTCGGTGATGCCCTCGGCGTGCCGGTGGAGTTCCAGCCACGCACGGCCCGGCGACAGGACCCGGTGACGGGGATGCGGGCCTACGGCACCTACAATCAGCCGGCGGGCACGTGGTCGGATGACGCTTCGCTGACCTTCTGCCTCGCCGAGGCCATGACTGAGGGCGTGACGGGGGAGCTGTTCCTGTTATTCGTGGCCGAGAACTTCCTGCGCTGGTTTCGCCGGGGCTGGTGGACCGCGCACGGGCGGCTTTTTGACGTGGGCATCACCACCGCCGACAGCCTGAAGCGGGTGGAGCGCGCAGTAGCGCTGGCGGAGGCGGGCCTGCGCGGGGAGCGCGCAGCAGCGCTGACGGAGGCGAGCCTGCGCGGCGAGCGCGACAACGGCAACGGGGCGCTCATGCGCATCCTGCCGCTGCACCTTTGGCTGACCCACGCCCCCGAGCAGGAATCGGCAGAGTTCCTGCTCGTGCGGAACGTGGCCGGCATCACCCACGGCCACGTCCGTTCAACGGCGGCCTGCTGGCTGTACTTGACGATGGCCCACTGGTTGGCGCAGCGGCGTACCCCAGCCGGAGCCTACGCCCGCCTGTGCGAGGATGGCTCGGCCATGCTGGCCCGCCAGGGCGTGCCGCAGGAGGAAACCGACCACTTCGCCCCCCTGCTGGCCGGTGACCTGGCGGCCTGGCCCGAGGACCGGGTGCGGAGCAGCGGCTACGTACTCCACACGCTGGAAGCGGCGTTGTGGTGCCTGCTGCGTCACGATACATACGCCGCCACGGTGCTGGCGGCCGTGAACCTGGGCGAGGACACGGACACCACGGCGGCCGTGGCCGGTGGGCTCGCCGGCTTGTATTACGGCGAGTCCGGCTTCCCGGACGAGTGGTTGGAGACCCTGGTCCGCCGGGCTGACATTGAGGACCTGGCGGCCCGCCTGGCGACAACGTCAGGCCGGACAGAGGGCCCGCTGCAGACGTAATCCCGTTGGCGACCCGCGGCGCCCGGTCCGTAACCAAGAGCGTCAGAATACGCCCTTCACCTCTTCACCCCGTTTATCGCGTTTATGACCGAACCGTCAGCCTATTTAGCACCCGTTTCGTTGCCCTTCGCGCGCCGCCGTTGCCTGTCACCCGCCGGGTGGTCGTTGGCGGTGCCGATAATGTTGCTGGCCGCGCTGGGGGTTCTCGCGTCCAATCTGCGGTCTGTTTATCCGGCCTGGTTCTACCGGGTCAAATACTACACGGCCTTGGAAGGCCAGTCAGACCGGGTCGCCGCCGCCCGCCGCATCGTGCGGGCCAATCCCTTCTACGACCATCGGCACGCCCTGCTGCTGGACATGAGCCAGTCAGCCGCCCGTCCACGCCTGGGCTTGTACGACCTACGGCGTCAGCGCTGCCTGTTTCGCACCCAGGCGTTGCACGGGCGCGGCAGTGGCCAGGAGTTCGCCCGTTCATTCTCGAACCGGACGGACAGCCGCCAGAGCTCGCTCGGCCGGTACGTGGTAGTGGCGACTTACAAGGGTCGGTATGGCCGGGCGTACCGGCTGGCGGGCCTGGAGGCCTCCAACGACCACGCGCTGGCGCGCGGCATCGTGTTGCACTCTTCAGCCTACGTGCGGCCGGGCGGACTCGCTCGCAGCGAGGGATGCCCCGCCGTATCGGAAGCGGCGTTGCGGACCCTGCGTCCTTACCTGCGGGAGGGAACGCTGCTTTGGATTTACCGCTGAAGCACGCCACGGGTAGTCGACGTGCTTTCCTCAGGCCACTCGCAGCGGGCCATGTAAGGCCGGGGGTGAAGTACGTGCACGAGGCCGTCCGGTACCGTGAAGCGCAGCAGGCCCAGGTCCAGCACGGTGCGGGCCGCCGGCCGCGGGTCGAAGGCAATCCATTGGTAGATGACCACGCGGTGGGCCTCCCGCCGCAGCCGAAACGGGTTGAGGGCGTAGGACAGCCGCCAATCCTCCCGTTGCCGCAGCGTGACCACCGCCGTTTGGTCCAGGGGCAGGGCGGCGAGCCGCCGGCGCACCACCGGGGAACGGCGGATGTAGTCGCTCGCCAACTGCAGGTCCCGGCCCCCGCCGTGCAGGTAGTGGTCGATGACGGCGGCGCCCTCGGGGTAGCGCAGCCCGCCCAGCGTCACGATGCCGCCATACAACAGGCGGCACTGCCAGCGGTCCAGGGCCGTGTTGCGGTCCGCCAGCTGCCGGCGGTGCATGCCCGCCAGGTGCGCGTCGACGCCGCGCTCCACCAGCCGCCCCACCGGACTCCACAGCACCAGCAAAAGCAATAAAAAGAACAGCGCGACCCTTTTCAGATACCTCATGCCGAACCTGCGCTTATTCGATTACGGCCACCAGCGACCCGCCCTTGATGAGGGAGATGAGGCGGCCGTTCACGTCCGGGGCCGTCATGAAGCAGCCGGCCGAGTACGTGAGGCCCGGATGGAAGATGATGGCCCGCTGGCGTGCGTTGCCGTTCACGCCCGGGCTCAGGCCGCGCACGCGCAGCGAGGGCCCGTACCGGCCGGCGAAGGTTTCCTGAGTTAGGAATACCCCCGGTGAGGAACACCGGCTGCCGTTCACATCG
The DNA here is from genome assembly GCF_018967845.1 of Hymenobacter siberiensis. Classification (GTDB taxonomy): domain Bacteria; phylum Bacteroidota; class Bacteroidia; order Cytophagales; family Hymenobacteraceae; genus Hymenobacter; species Hymenobacter siberiensis. The sequence continues at coordinate 3,577,214 of NZ_JAHLZZ010000001.1, read as the reverse complement.
GAGAAGCGCGTGGCGTACAGCAGGCCGGAGTTCCAGGCGTGCGACACCCGGGCCCGCAGCACCACGCGCCACGCGCCGCGCGTGTCCACCACGGCCAGCCGCCGCGCCAGGATGCTGCGGCGGTAGTCGATGAGCGTGACGTAGCGCGGGCGGCTCACCGGGTCGCGGTGCGCCTGCGCCACTTCCCGGGCCCGGAATATCAACTCCGCGTCAGAAGGCTGGCCAGCCAGCGTCAAAAAAAGACCGGCGGCCAGCGTCACGCCGGTCATCCCCACCAGTAACCGTTTCCACATGAAAAAAGAGCAGCGTAGAAATAAAACGTGGGGTGCGCCCCCGGGTCCGGCGGCAAGGATACGCACGGATGACGCTTCAGCGCGCGAACGCCCCGCGCCGCCGCTCGGTGTATGTCTGAATCGGGAGCAAGGTTTTGCGAAAGCGCGCCATCTGCTCCTTGTTCGGAGCGCGCGGCGAGGAGGTCAGCCGCACTACGAAGAAGTCGTTGAGGCAGCTCACGCTCACGAAGCGCAGGGTCGAGTCGCGCTGAGTGGCGTCGTGCGGCGGCGAACCGTGGAAGCGCGTCCAGATATAGCGAGCCAGCTCGCGCGGCTTGCCGCGGTAGGGGTCCATGTCCACCATGGAGCCGCACATTTCGGCGTAGCTGTAGCTGTTCATGTCATGGTAAATGCTGTCGCGCTGCTCCATCTCATAAGCGTGCAGAAAAGTCCCGGGCAGCAGGTGCGGGTCGACTCGGGCCAGCGGGGCACCCGGCTGCCGCTGCTGCCGCTTGTAGTTGAGCGCCAGCAGGTACTCCCGGTTGAGGGCGCTCAGGTCACAGGGCAGCTCCAGCTGGCTCATGGGAACGGAGCGAAAACGGCCGGTGGACGGTGCCTGTCCCGCCGGCATACTCCCCGTCAGCGCCCCGGCCAGCAGGACCGCAGCCAACCACCTTCGCGCGACCACATTTTGGCCGTGAGCGGCCTGCGCTGAACCTGTCTTTCCCTTTCGCATCTAAACTTAATTTTATGACCTACAGGTCCCGCAACGAACGTTTCCCCGCGATAGTATTTCGTCGATTAAAGCATTGGGCGCCCAGTCTGGGGCTGTCGCTGCTCATCGCCTGCACGCCCGCGCCCGGCAGCCCTGTGCGGGCCACGGAGGCGCTGGCCGCCGGCCGGTACGCGGCCGCTGAGGCCGCCCTCGATACCCTTATCCGAGCCGCGCCGGACTCTGCGGCCTTGTGGTTGCGGCTGCGCGGTTACTGCCGGATTCAGCGCGGACAGCCCCGGGCGGCGGTAGCCGACTACGACCAATCGCTGGCGCTGAATTCAACAGATGCTATCACCTGGCACAACCGCGGCATTGCCCACTACGAGTTGAACGAGCTGGCAGCCGCCGGCCGGGACTACGGCCAAGCCCTGAAGCTGGAGCCGCGCCGGGCCGCCACGTACCTGAGCCGGGGCCTGCTGTATGTGCGCGAGCAGCGGTATCGGCTGGCATTGGACAACCTGCGCCGCGCCCTGGTCTTGGGCGACACGGCCAACTCCAGCGCCTTCAACCTCAAAGGCTACTGCGAGCTGCAGGCGGGCGACCTGAACGCGGCGGTGGCCAGCTTCGACCGGGCTCTGGCCCTGGACGGCGACTACTCCGATGCCCGCGCTAACCGCGCTGAGGCGCTGTGGCTTCTCGCCAGGTAAGGCCCGGTTTCTTTCTGCTTTTTCCATTCCTCATCCACTCCTCATTCCATGTCCGACCGACCCGCCACCCGCTACAAAGTATTTCACCTCCTGCTGCTCGACGAGAGCGGCAGCATGAGCGCCATCCGACAGCCCGTCATCGATGGATTCAACGCTACGGCTCAAACCGTAATGGAGCTCGAACGACAGTTCCCCGACCAGGAACACCGCATCTGCCTGGTGACCTTTAAAGGGACCAGCGTCCGCATGCCGCTGTTCGATGAGACGGCCAGCGAACTTCCCCGCCTGAACGCGGAATCTTACCACCCCCGGGGCGCCACCCCGCTCCATGACGCCATGGGCCAGGCCATCACTCGCCTGCGGGTCCTGACGGACGGCCACGCCGACCACCGCGTGCTGGTCACCGTTCTCACGGACGGCATCGAGAACGCCTCGTGTGAATACAGTCAGGCGGACATCCAGGTCCTGGTGGAGGAGCTGACGGAAAAGAACTGGACGTTCACTTACTACGGAGCGAACCACGATGCCCGGCGCGCGGCTGACTCGCTATCCATCCGGATTTCGTTTGACTTCGCCGCCGCCCCGGAGGCGATGCCGGCCCTGTTCGCCCGGGACCGGGAGTCCCGTCTTGCTTACAGTCGCCGGTTGCAAGCCGGTAAGGACGTCTCCCGCGATTACTTCTCCACCGACCCATCCGCCAATTAGCCTCCCGCACAGGAGGCGTAAGCAGGCTCCGCCAAACCTGCCGAAGGCTGCCAAAACCCTGCTGGAACAGGAAATTTATTCCCCACTTTGTCTCCGACCACCATGTTCATGTTTCCGAATTACAATTTCCCGGGCCTGCTCCGAAAATATCCGCCTCTGTACCCCTACACGCGGCTTTTTGACCCGAGCCGACCCGTTTACAGCTACGACTTCGACGGCGTGCTGCACCTCGATATGGTGCCTGATGAACGGCAGCCCGGTCTGTACCACAACCGTGAGTTCTGGCAGCCCGACACCTGGCCCCCGTTCGAGGCCATTCACCGGCAGCTGCGCGAGCAGGCCGCGCACGCCACCATCGTGGTGGTGACGGCCCGTTGCCAGGACAACGCCTCGGAAGTGTGGGCCTTTCTCCGGCTGCACGACCTGCCGGTTCAGGCCGTGTTCTGCACGGATGACGGACCCAAGCGTGACGTGTTGGTGAGTATCGGCGCCGAGCGCCACTACGATGACCGGGACTACAGCCAGGAGCTTGCCGGCAGCGACGTGGAGTTCATCCGTGTCGACCCCGGCCCCCACCTGCCCGGCGCGCGTCCTTCCGACCCCTGACGCCTGCCTGCTCATTCGCCTGAATCATATCTAGTTCCTTTTTCCATCGCCATGCCCCATCCTGAGCTGACCACCTTCGAGAAATACGGCCGCTTCGGCCTTCGTCAATACGACCAAGTAGTGCTGGCCGCCGGTTTCGACAGCGTGTGGGAATTGGGCCACGGCTTTTGGGCGGCGCGGCGAAAACGGTATTACTGCGTGGTGGCCCCCGATGGGCGGCGCATCACGGACTGCGTCCTGCCGGCATACTTCATGGGTTATCAGATGCTTGAATGGCAGCTTCAGCAGTTCTTCGTGCAGCGCGGCGTGCGCGGCCTGGCCCATATGCTCGCCATGCACCGGGGCCTGCGCCAGTACCTGCGGATGCCATGCGTGCCCCGGCGCTGGCAGGCGGAGGAGGTACTGCCCTTCCTGTGGGAGCGCGACTGCGGCGAGGAGCTGAGGCTACCCGGTGGACGACAAGACCTGATACTGTATGAGAGCGGAACGTGGGAGTGGGAGCCGTGCCCGACAGTGCCGCCGGTCATCTGCTCCATGGAGCGACCAGGCGAGTACCGCCTGCTGGAGCCGCACGTGCTGCTGACGCCGGACACCGAGTCGCTGCTCTGGTGGCAACTGCGGTGCCAAAGACGCATGAGCCACGGCATCCTGTGGGGAAACGACTGGCCTTCCCCGCTACGACAGACCGTGTACGAAGGCCGGGAAGAAGCGTGGTACGAGCTAAGTATGCACGCGGTACTTCGGGCGGCAGGAGTCGCGTGCCCCCCGGAGATTCCCTTGTTGCCTTACGACGAGGAACGGTTGCCTGCGCCCGCTCGCGCGGCCTGCCATGCCTACCTCAGCCGCTATCTGGAACGCCCAGGCGCTTGCCCGTCTTCGGCGCGCCAGCTCATCAAGCTGGCTTGGTTATGGGCTCAGGGCTTTGTAAAGGTGGATTTGGATACCGGGTGGGCGTTGGTGGACGTGCGTTACCGCGCGACGGGTGATTTTGACCCGATTCGTCAGGAGCCCACTACTCCATTGGAGTTGTACCGCCGTTACAAGCTGCATCGACTAGTGGTGGAGCTACACGCCGAGCCAGGCCCACCCTCAGCTGGCCCTTCCGCACGATGAGTGTAGGTCATGGCTTTTGATTACCGGAACCCTCCCACCAATCGATTTTATGGATGCTGATTTCATCTTCTGATAAGCCTTCCCAATCGACGGTGTCTGCCATCAGATGAGCGTTGTTAGCGTTTATGACTTTGAAGACAGCGGCATATACCTCTCGGCTTTCAGGAATGGTACTGATTTCGCGGAGCACGTTCATGGGAATGTACGCGCCGTGCCGGTCATCAAAGCGTATGCGGCTGATGTAGTAAGCCTCGCTATCGGAGTTGGTCACGCTCATATGATTGGGTTAAGGCTTATATTTTTATGTTGGACGCACATTTGGCAGTGGCCACGATATAAAGCCACCGCCTGATTCAAGCTACAAAGACGGGGACAGCCAGTCGGACATCACGCCCGGCCAGCTGGCCCCGTTGTTTGTGGTGGTGCAGGTCTGGGCTACTTGCCTGCCCGGTCGCGCTTCTTGTCCACGAGCTGCAAAATCACATTGACGGCCGCGTGTACGAGTATCTGCCAGAGTTTCATAAGTGAAAATGGTTAAAAGGGTGAAGAGAAATAAAAGGTCCAGGCTTAGCCCAGCACCTCGAAATGCGGCCTGTCCTTGAACTTCGGCCAGTCGCCGCCCCAATGCACCCGCGCATCAGCCGCCTTCACCAACCGGGCAAACTTGCTCAGCAGCAGCCCCGACCACGACACCGACCCATCAGCCAGCAGAAACGCCACATCAATGGCCGGCGTCGGCGGCCCGATGTTGTGATTCGATTGCCCGCCCCGCTTGTAAGTCACCACCGGCCCCGACTTGCTGCGGCCCTGCGCATACAACTCGTTTTGCCGCTCCGGGCTCCGGTAGCACTCCGTCACGATGGGCAGCCCCAGCAGCAGCAACACCGGGTCACCCGACCACCGCCCCAACGCCTCAAGATACGCCGCCCGCAGGCAGGGTACCGCTTCGGCCAGGCGCGCAAACTGCGTAGCGGCCTGCTTGGGCGTGAGCTTCGGGGCCACCCGAACCGGCACCGCAGCAGCACCAGCGGCAGAACGCAGCGAGGTGTTAGCGGATTCCATCGGCGGGGTCGGAAGGGGTAGCGGCGGGCTGCTCTGTCACCGGCACGGCAAGAGCAGCAGTAACAACCACCGCGGCCGGCAGCTGCACCACCGTTTCAGGGTGCTGGTACATCTTGCGGACAGTGGCATAAATCGTCACCACGCCCACAATCACCTGCACCACGATGTGCACGAAGCTTTCAATCTCCCCCGCGGTCGGCGGCGTGAACGTGTTAATACCAATTTGCCCGAGGGCACCGGAGGCCAGTATCTGAACCGTTTGACCAAACTTTGAGCTACTGAAGAACATGGGATAAAATTTGTAGTGAAATAGAACAATACGCCAAACATAACCCACTACACTACAATCGAGTTAGTCAGTCGTCAAATTCAGACATCTTGCATTATTCTGGGCGCATCCCCCTCCGCTTCCGTTGGTCGCTCCGGGGGTCGGGCTGTCCAGGGGTCCGCTTCGCTCCCGTGCTGCGCACCGCTCCCGTTGGTCGCGCCCTTCCCATCCCTTGCGTTGCTACTACCGCGACGAGCAGCTACTCGTGAAGCCCGCAGCGCCAGGCCAGAAAGAGGCCCCGCGCTGCCCCGATTCGGTTTCGATACATGGCCGCCGTGCCTCCAAAAAGGCACCGCGCCCCGATACGGTAGCCACCGGTGATACAGCTCGCCCACGGGCCAAGCCGCGCCCCCAAAAGGCGCCACCAGTCCCTACCACCCCAGCGGCCCGCCTCACTCCGCGCCCTCCGCCCACGCTGCACTGCGCTCATTCGTCGCTGTCGTTCCTCCGCTCCTCATTCGCTACGCTTGCAGGGCTCCGGTTGCTCCGTTCTGCCAGCCTACCACACCCCGACGACAGACCCCGGCGGTGCGAACGCCAGCAATCGATACGGCAGTTACAAAGGCCGTTCAGGTATGGAAATGTGGAAAAGTGCCGCCGCAACCAAAGCGGCAACAGCGGCACAGCAACAGCGGCACTTTACCACATTCCCACACCACGGGCCGCCCAACGCTCCGGGGGCCAACTTATGCCTCCGGCAGCGCCCCCTCCGCTCACCGCCCCCTCCGCTCACCGCCCCCTCCGCTCACCGCTTCCCTCGCTACAAAAGATTCGGCACCAGCCGCAAGCCCCACGGCCCGGACGCAGGGCCGCCAGCGGCTTGAAGCGGCAACAGCAGCCACAGCAGCACAAGCGGCGGCAGCCCCCAAACGCTCAGCCAACCGCCCCCAAACGTAGGCTCCAGCTCACAGCCGGCGCGCCGATGCCGGCGCTTGGCATTCGGCTCATGTCGCTTCGCGCACATTTCCGCCTAGGGCGTCCCCTGCCGGGGGCTAAAAGTATTTAAGCATCCGCTGGTCCGGGGCCGGGCGGCAGGGTAGCCGTTTTTGCTGGCTGGCATCGTGCAGGCGGCACGTTCAGGCGGCAGGCAGGGCCCGCGTCGCACAGTTCGGCGGTCTGCGTTGCGTGGCGGGCCTTTTTTCGCGTGGGCCGCAGCTGCCACCAGCAGGCGCGGCGGTGGGGCTGCCATGCCCCAACCGCAGGCCCCGGCACTACAGGCCCAGCCCGCCAGGCACTGGGGCCGCGGTAGGAGCGGGGTGCGCCAGCCACTCCACCCGCTTGCCCAGCCGGGCCGCCTTGCGGGCCGCATCCAGCGTCCCACGGCTTTGCCCGTCCCACACCACTAGCACCAGGTCGGCAGCGGCCACTATCAGCCCGTTGCGCACCAGCGGCGCGCCGGCTCCGTGGGCGTGGTAGTCGGGCCGGTGCGCCGTGTGGGGCACCCCCGCCCGGTGCGCCCAGCAGGCCGCAAGCCAGTCAGCGCCCACGGCCCCACCGTGCACCACCCCGCCCAGGTCGCCGGCGGCGTGCAGCTCATTTAGCCGCTCAGTCAGCGCCGGGCACTTGGTGCAACTTCGGCTACCCACTACTGCTACCACTTTTTGCACATTTTCCATACCACAAGTTACCACTTTCTTTCCTGTTTTCCTACACTTATTTTCCTATATTTTTCTCATTTGGTATAGGTTATTAGTGTAGTTTGGTGTATCTTTGTTATGTAGCAAAGGGGGAGAGGCCCCCGGCGCGTTCAGCACCTAGCCCATACAGGTCATGTTCACCCCGCAGCAGTTCTCCACGCTTGCCGCCGCCGCTTGGCCGTCGGTCGCATTTGCCGCCACCACTTGCGCCACTTGCAGCGCACTGGGCCAGGTCAGCACCACCTACAAAGCGGGGTATTTCAGCGCAGAGCGTGAGCAGTGGGGCGGCAGCCCATACGAGTATTGCGGAGAGGGTGCCACCATTTTTGAGGCAGTTGCAAACGCCATCGGAGAGGCATGGGCCTGCAACGATATGCGCCCGCAAGCCTATTGGGCGGCGCTGGCCACCATTCAGCAGGCCGAGGAGCAGGCCAGCGGCGCAGCAGCGGCTTGCCACTTCTGCCAGTCCCCCATCGACGCGGCTAGCCGTTGCGCCTGTTTCGGTCCCGCTCCTGTTTGCCCCGCCACCCCGCCAGCCATATCCCGTGCCTTGGCATCGGCCCACCGCCGCACCGTCTGGGTCAGCTTCGCCTACCGCGCTGCCGGCCGCCGCCTAGGCGCTGTTGCCTCCATCCTTGCCGGCCGTGTCTACCATGCGTAGCCCCGCCACCTCCGCGCAGGCGGCGGCGCAGGCCCGCACCGCCGCCGCTTTCGCACGCTTGCAGGCCACCATCGCCGCGCTGGATGCCAGCACCGCCCGCATTAAGGCCGCCAACCTAGCCGCCGCCGCCGCGCAGCCGCCCCGCCCCGCCCGCACCCCCTCACCGCTTGCCCTGCTCGTCTGGGCCGCCCAGCAACCCAAGTAGCCATGCAAGCCCGCCGCATCAAAGTAGTCCCGCACTACAAGTCCCTCAGCCCCCGGCTCGCCATCACGTCCAAGCTCATGCTGCAAGGGGATTGGCTGGCCGCCGCCGGCTTCGCTCCCGGCACCGTCGCCGCCATCGAGGTGCAGGCCGGTCGCCTCATCATAACCGCCGCCCCCGTCCAGTAGCCACCCGGCCCGCGCCAGCTCACCAGCAGCGCGGGCCATAATATCCCCCGCCATGATTGCCCGCATCAGCCACACTTTCGAACAGGTAGCCGCCGCCATTTTCCCCTTCCCCGGATGCACCGTGCGCGGCTACAGCTTCGCCAAAGGCACCCGCTACAATATCACCATCGGCACCCCCGGTCTGGGCCTGCCCGCCGAGTACCACGCCATCGGAACCACCTGCCACCAAGCCCTTGCCGCCGCCGTGCAGCTATTCCACGACACGGCCCACGCCTACCCCGGCGCGATGGCCTACGCCCCCCAATAGTCTGCTTTTCAACTCTCAAAAATCCCTGACCCATGCCCCGCACCGCTACTACTTACCAGCCTCATTTGCTCGACCCGCACAGCGCCCAGCCGCAGCCGGTCAGTCCCGCCAACGGCCGCAGTTTCAAGCTGGCCGAATTGTACCGGCTGCTCGACTGCCAAACCGTTGACGTGGTACGCCTCAGCCCCGAGCTTATTCTCATCATCGACGACGAAGGCAAGTTCCGCAACCCGGCCTACCTCAATCTGCTGGCCACTTACCTGTGGTACCAGCACCAGCCCGAAGCACGGGGCCAGGATTCCATCGTGGGCCGCGCCATCCTGTGCCACGACAAGCAATTCAAATAATCAGTCACAACGGCCCAGGGGCCACGCCGCCAAGTGGCCCCACCTTTTTCACCCCCAACCCCAACCACCGCCCCAATGGCAACCACCACCAAAACCGCCGCCAGCGCCGCACCAGCCGCACCAGCCGCAACCGTTACCCCAACCCGCGCCTACCTCACCGCTACGGTGGACGAGGCCACCGGCGAAGTCACCGAGGCCAGCCGCTTCAAATACCTGCCCGGCCACCCCAAGCAAATCCGCGCCGACCTCAAAGCCGGCGTGTTCAACGTCAACGGTGATAAGGTGCTGGGCAAAACCATCAGCTTCATCCCCGTAGCCCTGCGCATTTTCAGCGATAACATCCTGAACATGGGCCGCAAGATTTGGGCAGAACTGTACTTCGTGGACGAGGCCGGGGCCGTGTGCGCCGTGCTGTTCCACGGCTACAGCGTCGAGAACCTGCAAAAGCTGAACGCCAGCCTGTTTTACGACGACCTAAAACTGACTGATGTAGTGCTCACGGTTACGCCCATCAAGAAGCAGACCGAGAAGGACGGCAAGCCCGCCACCTACTTCATTGCCGAATTTAGCTACGTAGCCGCCGACCCCGCCGAGGTACAGGCCCGCCAGGAGTTTGCCGAAGATTTCGACCTCTACCGCGAGGAAACGCTAACCGGCACCGCCGACATGCGAATTGTGCAAGGCTACCGCCTGCCGGCCGGCTACCACGCCGAACTGCCCGCCCAGCTCACCGCCGCCACCGAGTAGCCCAGCAGGCCCGCGCCGCCACCACGGCGCGGGCCTCAGCTGCCACAGCCATTCCCACCGATGTAACCCGGCCACCACCACCGCACCATGCAATCACTGCAAAACCCCGAAAAGAAGCGCCCAGCCAATCGCAAGGCCCCGCGCCGGCCCGCAGTCGCGCCAGCCGCAATAGCCGCAACAGCCGCCCCCCATTGCGCACGGCTCGACAAGTGCCCCACCGGCTCCTGCCACTATCCGCAGCCCTGCAACTACCAAACCCTGCAATTCAACCCCCCACGCTGATGGAAACGCCCGAACTCCGCCAGGAGCAGCCCGCCGCCGACGCGGCCGAGGACGCCCGCCTCACCGAGCTGGCCCAGCTGCTGGCCACCACCGCCCCGCTACCCGACCTGCGCGACCTGGCCCCCGCCGTGCGCCAGCTCTTTCCCGAACCCGCTTATCAGGTCGGCTGCGGCGGCTCCCACATCTGGCTGCACCGCGCCGACGAATCCGCCCGCCTGGCCTGCATCCTCGACGCGAACCAGTAGCCCCCAACTATTAACTCTTAACTCAAAATGTTCACCAACCTCCAGCACCACCCAACCATCACCCAAGCCGAACACCGCGCCCTGGCTGCCATCAGCAACACCGACCTGAGCACCCTGGCCGATGAATTGCTGGGCCGCCCGCGCCGCGACTGCACCGCCGCCTTCGCCTTCGGCTCCTATTTCCACAGCGCCATTCTGGAGCCCGACCAGTACGAGCAAATAGCCAGCGGTTTTCCGTTCGATGCCAGAGAGCACAGCCGCTGCGCGGAAGCCGGCAAGCTGGCCCGCACCGTCAAACGCCAACGCTACCCGCGCCACCTCATCTACTCCGCCCACGGCCAGGCCGAACAGTCCTACACCGCCACCCACGAGCCCACCGGCCTACTGGTCAAAGTGCGCCCCGACCTGCTCATCGACAGCCCCAAGCGTCAGCGCCGCACCGTGGTGGATTTCAAAACCACCAGCTGCCGCGACCTTGCCCAATTCCTGACAACCGTCGAGCAGTACGGCTACGACCGCCAGGGTGCTTTCTACGCCGACGTACTACAGGCGCAGCGCGTAGTGCTAATCGCCGTACAAAAGAAGCCACTCAAAGGCCAGGAGCCTCAGGTATGGGTAGTAGAGCTAACCGCCGGGCAAATGGATAGCGGCCGGAAAAAGTACGGCAAGCTGCTGCGGTGCGCCGCCGAGCAGCGCCAGCCACGCCAATCCGGCGGGCAGCTGGCCACCGCGTTGGCCCAGGATTTCGGCCGGGCCACGCTCACCCTCAACAAACCCACCCGGCACTTTGCAGCAGCGTAGCCATAAGCCCCCCCGCCCGCCCAAACCCAGCTGCAACAGCGGCAGGCGCGGCGGGGGCGGCTACCAGCTAGTAATATTGAACCCATGATTTTAGGATTCAAGCCCGACTTCGCACCCCTGATTATTTCCGGCACCAAAGTGCATACCATCCGCGCTAGCCGCCGGTGGGTAGCCGGCCAACTCATCAGCTTCTGTACTATCCTTGGCCCCGACAACTTCGCCAAGTTCCAGCCCGATGGAGTAGCGCGAACCGTCCAGACCATCCGGGCCACTCAAATTAACGGCACCTACCTTATCGAAATAGATGGCCGCCAGCTCCCAGGTTCCGAACTAGTCGAGTTTGTCCGCCGTGACGGATTCGAGTCGGCCGACCAGCTTTTCCACTTCCTGGCAGGCTACCACGGGCTGCCTTTCGTGGGCCAACTCATCCACTGGACGGACTTGGTTTACTAGCCCAAAACGTCCAGTGGGCTCAGATTGAGGAACTAGCCGCCGTACGCCGCCGCAGATGATACGGCCCTGACCAGAGCCACCGAGCTCCCGCACCGCTGGGAAGGCCTAAGGCACGACGGCCAGCCGATTGAGCCCGCCCTGACCACCGCTCCCTGCCTCATAGCCACCACCGCAGCCGGCGAGGACGCGGCGCCGCGCCCGCCACGTTGCCCATTTCTATAAGGCCTATCCCCGCAACTCTGGCAGCGAGAAACCGCCGTTCTGATTTTTGCACCGTTGCTACTGAGGAGCATCGCAAGCCTTGGCCAGCAACCTGCAGGCCTGGGCATTTCTGTTTACATCACTTAAGAAATAGCACTACTGTGGCAACTGCCACAGCACCAAGTGTAACCAATTGCCATAGGCGCTGCTGCTGTCCTGCTTGTGCTAGCTGTACCATCAACTGCTCTACTTGCCCTTGCAAACCATCCACGCGTTGCTCATAGGCCTCCCGATGCGAGTCGGCGGTATCGGCTGCCTCCTGCTGTCCACGTTGCAGTTCAGCTATAAAATCAGCTCCCTGCTTCTCATGAAGCTCAGTCATTCTCGCCGCTGTTGCTTGACTGTCTTTGCTGCTTTTTGCCAAATTAGCCAGCGTATCTTTCTGCTGTTGCTCGATGCTTTCCAGCCGAGCCGTGAACTTTGCCGCGTTCATCACCTCTGCGAAGGCTGTGACGCGACCCGCCACAACCTGTAGCTGATTAGCTACCGTGCTTAGCTCATCATGCTGTTGTAAGGTGTTTTTTTGTAGCGTTTCAATAGCCTGACGCAGAAGTTTTAGCTCAGTTTGCATCTGCTGATGCAGTGAGTCAGCCCAGGTCTGAACTCCTTTTTTTAGTGTTTCCTGCTGCTCATCTATGCCCCGCAGGTGTTGCTCCCAAATAGCTGTTAGTAGTTGTGGATGCTCTTGGAGTAGACTGTCGATAAGGACTTTAGTAGAAGTAGCGGCCTGTTTCAGGCCATCAAGCTGACGTGCAGTTTGTTCCGAAGTTTTATTTGACAACTCTTCTGCGTGGACGCGGAGCAATAATTCCTGCTCTCCCAACCCGACCTGTTGTTGCTGGCTTAGTTTCTCTACCAGCCCTTCCTGAGCTGTAACCATCCGCTTTGCTGCCCCTATGACTTCAGCCACTGTAGCTTGGTTTTGCTTCGCCACATTCTCATTTTGTTGAGCTGACGCTTTCGCTTTAGCAATTTCATCAGTGACTGATTTTAGTTTAGTTAGGTGGGTTTTCAGCTCTTCGATTAGGGGTAGAGCAGCGGTGAATGCTGTTGACATGTAGGGAGATTATGCGGCCGAAACCGGATGAGTGGAAATATCAATAAATCGAGTGTTGAAGTCTTTGAGCCAGCGCGTATGCAGTTTTAGCTGCAAAGGCTCCTCAATATTAGCTGTTACATAAGTCCCGATGCGACGGTCATATTTACCAACTACTTCCGCAAACCGCTGCACAAAGGCCACTAATACAGGTAACGGCATAGAATCGAGTTTGTCATAAGCCATGAACCCATCAAAAAGCTGTTGCTGTGCCGAGGCTATCAACTCGGGTATTTGGTCCTCTTTATCCTTGGTCAGTTCCAAATACAGCGTTGAAAAGGCTCCTAGCAGTAAAAAAGCCCCGTTACCCGTCTGAGCACTCAGTAGACGCGTACATGCCCCGCGTAAGTGCTTGATATTATCCCGTTCCATTCCTCTGCCGTCAGGCGGCGAGGTCATGAAGCCAAGGTATTTCCACACTATTTCCTCGTTGTATATCTTGCCGTCATTAGTATCAGTTGGCAGGTACTCCGTGCGGGCATACTTCGAGTTAAAATACAGGTCAAAGTAATTGCTAAGGTTCTCCTTCGGATTCATACCCCTTAGGCATGCATCGCGCATTGCCTCAATGCCTCGTCGCCGCTTTTCCTTTATCGTCTGCTCGTTAAAGTCCAACAACGCTCCAACGTACTTTTCAAGCAGTGAAGAGCCCTTCTCTCGTCCTGCCACGGCTGCAGCTTGGTCCCGCGCATTGTCGGGCGTTGTGTACCGGGCTAGGTAATCCTGATAGGTGGCTCGCAAGGCGGTGGCTTGCAAGTCCAAGGTTGTTTGCGGCGGGGCCAGAACCACCCGTACCGACGAAGCCGAATAGTCAATAGTGTAATCGGCAATCACGCCCAGTAGGCACAGCCGATGAATCGCCCGAAAAGTATCCTGCTCTAGTCTGATACCCGCGAACTTTTTCCTTAATACCTCGCCCAACTCTGCAGGCAAGTCCAGCCCAGTGTCTTTCCAAAACTTTTCGCTTACCGTACCCGCAAAGGCTTGACCGTCCATAGCTCCCTGGCAGCACCCCAGCAACCACTTTTCCGACAATTCGACGCCGGCCAATGTCGATGCCTCGCTCATATCACGTAGCGTTCCATTCCTAAACCCGATTTCAAACGCTTCATTTGGGGCACCCGCCCGGATGGCTTCAAGGCGGGGCAGAATTCCGTCGATGCTTCCAGGAGCCACGCCACCTCCTAGCGCATTGCCCAGCAACGCAGCACTTAGGCGCGCTTCAGTTGGCAGTTGAAGCAAGTAGTTCATAGCGAAACTAACGACTTTGCGCAGCACTGTTGGCGGCCCAGCTGGCTTTTTATGCTCCTCATACCCTTCCAGATTTGGCAGCTTTAAAAGAGTAATTCTGCCATAGCTCAAACCGTCGCTCCCATTCAAATACAAGGTTTCAGGCGCTGCGGCCCCCTTTTTTTTATGCAGACGCGCCCATACTTCCAATTCTGGAAATTGCTCTTCAAGCACTGCATTCAATACTCCGCATTCGCCCGCCGGAAATGTTATTCGCGTCAGCAACTCGTGCATCACTCTATCCTCCTGCTCCCGCGCTTTGAAAGTTTTATTGAAAAAAAACTCCTGAGTTTCCGCGTCGGTCTTATGGTACAAAATGTAATTCAGGGCCACTGCCCGGTCACGACCGGCCCGGCCAGCCTCTTGCACAAAACTCTCAATGGAGTCCGGATAGCCATAATGCACAGTAAAGCGCACGTTGGGTTTATCAATGCCCATCCCAAACGCTTTGGTGGCCACAAGTATATTGCTATCCCCTTCCACAAATTCAGTCTGCATCTTTCCCATTGCCACTTGATTTGTAGCCTGAGTGGCGCGGCTGTCGCCGTCGTCGGTACCCATGAAGAAGCCCGCTTGTAGCACCGGTCCTGGCCGGCCAGTAGCCGTAAGGAGCCTAAAAATCTCAGGCACCCCGATAACGCCTTTCGTATGCGGGCAGAACACCAACCCTGCTTGCTCCAGCTTACCAGTGGTCGCATTTGCTTCAAAGAAATTCTCCGCCGTCCATGCACCAAGTGATACCGGGAGTCGGGCCTTCTCGGGTAGCGGGTCCATCGAAGGCTTCCCATTTATTGCTAGTAGCGCACCTGGCACCTCTGCCAGCACCTGTTCCAACAACTCATGTTTTGCCCTGCCTACTGCATTACGCTCCTTCAGCTTTTCATCAACCGCCATAATTCGGACATGCAGTTCCGGCCTCGACATCGTTGCTGTTCGGATAATAGCTGCTTGGTCATTATCAATATCTAACTCCCTTTGTACATCAGCCAATACATCAAATGAGGCCGTGGCGGTAAGTCCGTACAAGGGCACTTCCTTGCCAGTATACGTATGGCAGAAGCGCCGGGCATTGGCCCCCAAACGTAAATAAGGCGTTCGGAAATTATGCCCCCACTCCGATACGCAGTGTGCCTCGTCAATTACGCAATAGCTGAACCCCACTCGCGGAAGGGCCGTTTGCTTTGCCTCCAACCGGCCTACTCGCGGCAAGGCCTTCTCCATTGCTTCCAGCCGGTCCCTGAAATCTTCCTTAATCACCAGTCGCTCCGGCGAAACGAACATAAAAAGGACTTCTCCCGCCTGCATTCGCGCCAGCCGTAGCTCCTTGCATGGCCGTCCCGGCACAGAGCTGTTGAGATAAGTGACGGCATCTATCCAGTTGCGCTGCAGTCCCTCAAATTGGTCCTGCATCAGTGATTTAATTGGGTCTACTACTAAAGCTATTCCAGGCTGTAGCAATACTGCCATCTGGTAAGTCAGCGACTTGCCTCCTCCTGTTGGCAGAAGCCCTAGCACGCTCAATCCTTGTAGCCCTCGGCTAATAATGGGTAGTTGCCCTTCCCGCAACCCGCGCTTGCGGAAAAGGTCCTGAACCAATTCTTCAAGCACTTGCGCACGACTCTCTTGGTTGTCATCAAGAAATTTGTATGTCTCGTGCGCTGGGTCGTACTCCACCAAGGGCGGGTAGGCAATCAATGGTGCCGACCGGAAACGACGTGCATTCTTTGGCATGGTTGCCGTCCGAATGGTCAGGCACTGCACTCCCGGTAATTCCACGGCTTTTGAAAAGCCTGGTCGCTGCAATACTGATATGTCTAGTACCAGATTGAATTTATCAGCCGGAGTAGGCATGCTACCAACAGGCATTACTTGCGCTTCCAAATGATTGAAATATGCCGGCTGCTCAAACTCACCGGTAGGATAGATAGTCAGCCCCACTACTGGTACTGTCCGCCCTTTTCCCTCTAGCGCATACAGTCGTCGCAGTTGCTCAAGTAAAGCAGTCACTCCCTGCTGCCCACAAGGCAAATCACGCTCGACTATTGCCAGCTTTACATGGATAGCCACTGGAGATATTGTCCCATTTAGCAAGGCCTCTAACAGCGTCCGTTGCACCCGCGCCACCGCTATCGGACCTAATGTGAGTTGCAATGCCTTTCGCCCTTCAGCATTTGCAAGCAGCGAATCATCATAATTTGCCTTCAACTGGGCAAAGTAAGAATGTACTTTCAGCAGTTGCCGTAAAGAATCTAATCGCTCCTCTGGCTCTCCAAAGTCATCCGTTGGCAACCGCACTGGCCACCATCCTACATCCCGAGCTGCCTTATCACGAGCTGCATCCTTCTGAATTTGAGGAGGTATTTTATGGTGCGGCCCGTCTACTTCCAGTATAACACCTCTTACGGCTATTCCACCCTTTACAGCTTGTGGCCAGGCCGGTACATTTCCCGCTGGTGCCGGGGCTTCAGGCCCAGGTTCCCAGGCGTATGGAAAGGCTAACGTGAAATCAGCATCTTGCTTTGCGAAATCAGCCACCGTGACCAATTTGGTTTTACGCAGCTGCTCTTCCTCTACTGCGTCCCAGCGCAGCAAATCCTCCAATGATGTTTGAGAATCAACCAACTGCGGTAAGTAATCTGCACCTCCGTATCTCGGCATTAGTACAGCTGCAAATTCAATTTCAGCCTCACTTACCGTTCCTGTCTTCCATGTTAAAAGCTGCTGGCGCAAATCTTGGCCGGGGCGTAATCGAGGGTCTAGCGGATGTAATGCCCGCCATAACAGTATAGACCAAGTTGAACTATCAGGAATTTCAGCTAGCGGAAACTTTAGACTTCCCTCATTATTCTTGTCAACCTTCTCGAAGTTTACTCCATCCTTAGCATCCAGCAGGTCTATCGCCCCCGGCCAATTTTCTGCTAGTACGGCAGCCGCCAAGTTGAGTGGTGCGCGAGTAGGCAGCCCCCGCGTTAGTAAATTGACCGCAACCGTCCATATCGCTTGGTGTGAGCTGGTAGAAATATCGTAGTCTGGTTCAGCTACTACAAAAGACTGTGAGCCTGATACTTCAAACCACGAAACGTGGTGCAGTAAGTCCCGGACCTGCTGCTCGTTTCCTCCAACTGCCGTGGCTCCCGCCACCAGCTCTGGCAATAGCTCCTCAATAAAGTAACCAGCCTGTAACTGTAATTTAAACATACGTAGGGTTGAAACGAGTACAGCAAAGTACATATTTCAAGACAGTGCTTGCCATTATCACTTGCGAAAGCCTGACGCTACCCTTCCTTCAGCAAAGAAAAAAACAAGCTTAGCTCATGGTCGCGCAGATGGGCCAGCCATCGCTCAGCCGCTTCTACACTGTCCATCTCCGATTGTGGCAGTGGAAATATCGGCAATATGTCACTGCCTTTTCCGAGCCGCATCCGCAGCCCGTAGCCGCCCATTTCAGGCGCTGGCACTACTTCAAACTTGCACCCGCGTTGCTCATACGCGCCATAAAACTCGGTGATGGATTCTGCGTCTGGGACAAAATGTGGCATTTCAATAAAGGAAAAAGGGTGTAGAAAATGGCCAGCCGCCGGCCGACCAGAAAGAAGTTATTTGACTATCATCAAGTCCTCCAGCCGCGTAGTGTAGGCCGGTGTGCGCCAGGCCGCCTGACCCTGCCACGGGGTGGGCCCGCCACCATTCGGCCCCAGCGCCGTCGCCAGCTGCACGGTCCCGCGCCCGAACCGCGCATTCAGCCCATCCAGCGCCGCCATCATCTGCGCACTACGGCCCTCCACCGCGGCCCATACCGGGCACTGCCCCGCCGCCAGCGGCGCAGCCTCCCCGAAAAGCCCCAGCTGCTGGTCGCCCGGCGCTTCCAGCCCGGCCATCACCACGCCCGCCTTCACGTACACCGCCCCCGGCTCCCAGAGCCGCCCCAGCAGTTGCGCGGCCCGCGCCGTCAGCTCCCGGGTGTCGCTGGTGGGCACCGGCAGCGTCAGCACCGCCGAGCGCGAATGCCCGCCCTCATCCGACCCAAACCGGCTTTTGCTGATGAATACCGTAAGGACGTGCGCCAGGTCACCCTGCCGCCGCAGCTTTTCCGCGGCCCGCGCCACGAACGCTGACACCGCCCCCAGCACCGAGGCCCGTTCCCGCAACGGCCGCCCGAACGTGCGCGTACAGCTGATGCTTTGCCGGCGCAGCGTCCCGTCCTCGCTCGGGGCCAGCCCCGCGCAGGGGTAGCCCTGCAGCTCGCGCACCAGCCGCGCCCCCACCACGCCGCCGAGGAACTTGCGCGCCCAGGCCTCCGACACCCGCGACAGGTCCGCCGCCGAGTCGATGCCCGCCGCCGTGAGCTTCTGCGCGTACTGCCGCCCTACGCCCCACACGTCGCCCACCGGCACCTGCCCCAGCGCCCAGACCCGCCGCGTGTCCGAATCCAGGTACAGCACCCCGCCCAGGCCGGCATCTTTCTTGGCCAACCGGTTGGCCAGCTTGGCCAGCGTCTTGGTCGGAGCCACACCCACGCACACCGGGATGCCCGTGCGCGCCTTCACGCCCACCCGCAGCCGTTGCGCCAGGTCGGTCAGGTTGCCGAGGTAGGGCGTCAAATGCTGCTCCAGCCCGCCCAGGTCCAGAAAGGCCTCGTCAATCGAATAGATTTCCACTGCCGGCACCGTCGCCCCCAGGTAGTGCATCACGCGCCGCGACATATCCCCATACAGCGTATAGTTCGAGCTGAACACCTGCACCGAGTCCCGCCGCAGCTGCTCTTTCACCTGAAAATACGGGTCACCCATTTTCAGCCCCAGCGCCTTCGCCTCGGCCGAGCGCGAAATGATGCACCCATCATTATTGCTTAAAATGACCACCGGCCGCCCTTCCAGCCGCGGCTGAAATACCCGCTCACAACTCACGTAGAAGTTGTTGCAATCTACCAGCCCGAACATCGCTAGTCGCGGCTGCGCAGCAGCGCCGTTAACCGGCCCGGCAGCAGCTCATGCACCACATGCGTCACAACGCCCCAGATGTGCAGTTCCTCCCCAGTCCGAATAGGGTAGGGCTCAAAGGCCGGATTAGACGGTACCAGCCACCACGATTCCCCCCGACGCTCCAATCGTTTCACCGTGCAGTCGCCATCCACCACCGCCACCACGATATGCCCATGGTCGGCCTCCAGGTGCTTATCCACCGCCAGCAGGTCGCCGGCATGAATCTCGGCCCCGCTCATCGACTCACCCGACACCCGCACCAAGTACGTGGCGTCCGGGTGCCGGAACAGCAGCCTGTTCAGGTCGAACAGCCCTTCCAGCTCATCGGTGGCCGGCGAAGGGAACCCCGCCGGCACCCGGCAGCTGAACACCGGCAAATAAGCTTCCATCGGTGCTTCTAACACCGGAATTAGCAGTACATCGTGCATAGGGGGATAACGATAAATGGAGCCCTCAAATAAACGACTGCTAATGTCATTAGTTTATATTTCCGCTAATAAAATTAGTGCTGTGTGCTGATGCTCAGCCTGAAAACTTTTCTACCATCCGTGTAATATCCTGATAATATAGTGGTATTGTAGTTGATAAAAAATGTAATGATTAGGAAGCACAAGTTTGTATTCGCAAAGGTCACTAGCTAGATTAGCAGTGTTTTTCGCTTGTTACCGCATTGCCTATCCTTATGAAAGTATCTAAAAGCGCCACCCGCACCGTGACCCTAGACCCTGTGCCAGCTCAAGAGCAAGACGGTGATACCGACTCCTATTCCAACGACTTGAGCCCCGACTACGAAGCCGAAACCGTTGCTGGCCTATGTCCCGTCTGTCACGACCTCCTGGCCTGGCACGAGCAGGCCTGCGAAGTTGCCGCTATCCCAACAGCTACCGCCGAGCCCGAATACGATACCCCCACCACGCCACCGCCGGCCCCGACGGCCACCTTTGCCTTCGCCATCGGCCACCGCGTGCAGCCCGCATACAGCGCCTCCGCCGCCATCACTTGGCGCGGCCAGCATAAGGAGCGCCACCCCGCCACTGGCCTGGTGCAGCGCATCAACGTCTACTACCTCGATAACGGCTACTGGGACTGCTACCGCGAGGAAGAGTTACAAGCCGCCTAACGCATCATCATTCACCGCACTACCTTCATTTTCCCCTCATGGCAACCTTCCAAATCTTCCAGAGCAGCGGCCAGTACTGGTACCACCTGCGCGCCGACAACGGCGAAATTGTCCAATCCGGCGAAGGCTACACGGCCAAAGCCAGTTGTGAAAACGGCATCCAGGCCGTGCAAGCCAATTGCCAGCCCCATCGCTTTCAATCCTTTTTAGAATCCGGCCAGTACGGCTTCAATCACGTCGCCGCCAACGGCGAAATTATTGGCCGCAGCGAGAAGTACACCACCGCCCAGTCCCGCGACCACGGCATACAGGTCGTGCTGCAGGAAGCACCCGAGGCCCCCACACAGGACCTGAGCTAACGTAGTCCATTTCCTCCATATTCTGATTATTGCCAGACCCCGCCCCAACGCTAAAACATTGGGGCTTTTTGCTGCCCTAATTATACCGGGACGTAACACGCTCTTCACAATTAGTACACCCACAAAAACATTTTTGCACCGCCGTTGCCGACCTTTGTAGCTACCTTATCAACTCCGATGCGAAAAATTTTTACTGTCCTCACCAGCAGCTTGCTCCTGGTCACCGGAGCCGCCCAGGCCCAAGCCCCGGTCACGTACCAATTCTATTACGGCAACCTGCACGCCCACACCGGCTACTCCGACGGAAACCAGGACTCCGTAGCTTCCGGCCGCAGCACCCCGCTGCTGAGCTACCAGTTTGCCGCCGCCAGCCAGCATTTCGATTTTCTTGGTATCTCCGAGCACAACCACAGCCAGGCCGGGATGCGTCTGGTCGATTACGCCCGTGGCCGGGCGCAGGCTACCCAGTCCACCACACCCGCGTTCGTGGCCCTGCACGGCACCGAGTGGGGCGTGATTTCCGGCGGCGGCCACATGCTGGTTTACGGCGTCAACAAGCTCTACGGGTGGGAATCCGGCAACTACGACGAGTTCGTAGCCCGCAACGACTACCAGGCACTGATGCGGAAAATCAATAAGGTGACGGGTGCGTTTGTCATCTTCGCTCATCCACAGTCCGGTGATTACGGTAACCTAGCCGGCACCGCCACTTTCAGCCCCACCGCCGACAGCGCCATCGTCGGCACCCCCTTTCGCAGCGGCCCGGCTACGTCTCCCAACGTTACCTACTCCAATCCTAGCACCGGCAACTACGAAAGCGTTTACCGAGCCATGCTGGCACGAGGCTACCATGTGGGCATTTCGCTCGACCACGACAACCACCTGACCACCTTCGGCCGCACAACCAATGCCCGCCTGGTCGTGCTGGCCCCCACGCTCACCGAAGCCAACCTCCTGACCGCGCTACGCGCCCGCCGCTTCTATGCGTCTGATGACTGGAACGCGCAGGTTTCCCTTACCTGCAACACCCAGCCAATGGGTAGCATCCTAACTAGCCCGGCCGCCGCGGCCCTCACTGTGAGCTACGCCGACGCCGACAACGAGCCCGCCGCCAGCATCACCCTGATGCGCGGCGTCCCCGGTTCCAGTACCCAGCCCGTGCAGGTCGCCACCGCCACCCCCGGTGCCGTCGCTCTCAGCTACAACGACCCCGCCGCCATCGGCACCGCCTACTATTACGCCCTCATCACCCAAACCGACGGCGACCGCATCATCACCTCGCCCATCTGGTACACCCGCTCGGGGGCCCTGGCCACCCAGCCCGCCACCGTGGCGTTGCAGCTCGACGTATTTCCTAACCCTGCCGATGCCGGCCGCCCCGTCACCCTGTCCTACTTCTTGCCCACCGCTACCACCGTCAGTGCCGAACTACTCGACGCGCTCGGTCGTCCCGTCCTCACCCTGGCCGCTGGCCAGCCACAGCCCGCCGGCCCGCACACGCTCGACGTGCCCACCCAGGGCCTAGCCGCCGGCCTCTACACCGTGCGCGTTCTCGCCACCGGTGCGCCCGTGTACCGTAAGCTGGTGGTGGGCCAGTAGCCAACATACTGGCTTTTCCAATTCCGCAACAAGCAAAAAGGCCGGCCCCATTATCTGGAGATTGTCCTTACCCAAATCTTTTCCAGCTTCCCCGAGGCAATGCCAAGGCCCTTTTGGGCTGGCTGGCTGGCTGGCTGCGCCCGAAAAGCGGCAAACCCAATAATCGCACAAAAACGCCCTTCCAGCCACACGGCCGGAAGGGCGTTTGAGTTTTGGATAAGGACAAGCTGCTGTGTGCTGGCGAGGCTTTTTTAATTTATTTGTTAGTAGGATGATTGCCCAACTGGCTTAACATCAAATCCGAGTTGTTCGTCATCATAAAATACATCCATTGCGCCGTCATTGTCTTCTAGACGAAGCGGCTGACTATGCTCACGCATGATTTTTATCACGCTAAACGGAATCAAAACCAAGAATTGCCGCATAACGTTTTTAAGTTCACTATCGCATGCGGCGACGGCTTCTGTTAGCTCGTTTACCTTGGCGAAGCGCACGAAGTCATTGCTCGAAAATGCCTGGAGATTTTTGAGTGTTTGAAGATATAGATTAATTTGTTCTTCAAGTTGGCCCTTTCTTGCCTTCGTTTGTAAGGCTTTTCGCGCAACAGAAGGCCAATTAGTTGTCTCTGGCACTATCGGTACTAATGGAAGGAGATTGCTGAGGTCAGTAGACATGTAATGTGGGGCTTGTTTGTTCAAAACGAATGTACAGTTATATTTTCTGCTTTATTCTACAATATCCTCAATGCGGGCTATACTCAGGAAAAACTCTTCGGCCAGGTGCGCGATGGCGCACTCGCGGCTGTGAAGTAGTGGCCGCGGCTTGTAAGTAAAGCGCGGATGAAAGGCATTGCGGATGCGTTCGTTGCGCTTCTGAACGTTAACAAGCCAGGTTTCGCTTTTGCTCATAAGAGGTACGAAAAAGCCCCGCCAGTAGCTGGCTTGTCCTTACCCAAAACTCAAACGCCCTTCCGGCCATCTGGCTGGAAGGGCGTTCTTGCGCGGTTGCCTATCCGGCTTACCACTTTTCAAGCGGGGACAGCCAGCAAAAAAAAAGACTTGGCGTTACCTCGGGGAAGTCGGAAAAGATTTGGGTAAGGACAAGCCCATTATCTGGAGCCGGGCTTTTGGTGCCGCAAAACTGTCTGCGCAGCTAATCCAGCAAGGCGTTGGCCGGGAGCACCGCACCGCCGTTGGTATCGGGCACCGTCACCAGCAACAGTACTTCCTCACCGGGCCCACTGTCCATAAGCATATTTTGTACGTTTTCCTGAAAAGCATTTTCCAGGGCCGTATGCACCAAAATGGTTTCGGTGCTGATGTCCTGATTGTACACCCGGTTGAGTTCGTCGCACACCCGCGCCGCCGCGTCCCCGGCCGCCATCGCTGCCTGCAGCTGCTCGGTGTAGCGCCGGACCTTACGGTCGGCATCTGCCCGCAGCTTGATAGCCCGCTTCATACGCCGGCGGTGTTGCAGCTGATAAGCCGTCAGAGTAGCCATAATTATCATTTTTAAAAAGGTGAAAGATTAATCCAGGTCGGCATCACCCGCCAGCCCGGCCCCGCCGTTGCCGTTGGCGATGTTCACGTACACAACGGCCGGCGTACCGTCCAGGCTGGCCGCCGCCACGCTCGTCAGCCCGGCCGACGTGCCAGCCGTTGAGAATCCGTTCAGCAAACCCGTGCGCGTACTCACGGTCATGCCATATAGCGTATTCAGGCGGCCAATATGCGCGGCGGCCGTGGTCCCATCGGCCAGGGTTGCCACCAGCCGGGCCGTCAGGGCGCGGGCGCGGCGGTCGGCGCGAGCCCGCAAAGCCAGCGCCTTTTTCATGCGCCGCTTGTATTGCAGTTGATAAACAGTAAGTGCCATTGTCAAAAGAGGGGTTGAAGGGACGAAGTAAAAAAAGAAAGGGCCGGCCGCTGCCGGCCGGCCCTAACATATCAAGGATGCCTAAGACTAGGCCACGTACTCAATCGCCAGCGGGTTGGTGCTGTTGTTGTTGAGCGCGTAAAACTTCCCGTTCACCTGCTGGTAGAAGTTGATGCCCACCACGCCCACCACCAGGTTGGCTGCGGCAGGAGCCACCGGGAAGCTGGCTACCACCGCCTGATTGGCAAGTGCCAGACTGTTCACCGCTAGGATGCCCAGCGGCGCGGCCACTACAGCATTCGTGTAGGTCAGCATCTCCATGTCCAGCGACGAAGCGGCGAATACCACTTCAAAGTGCGTAGTCCCTTGCGGGGCGGCGATATCCGAAGCCGGGTTCAGCGCCGGAATCGTCATCGTCACGTCAGCACCGGCTCCCGTCACCTCGTAGGGGAAGTACATGGTCTGGCCGATGCCGGCCCCCGCGTTGAAGTTGAAGCCGAGCAGCGGTGCCGAGTTGGTTGCGTCAAACACGCGCTGCCCCCGGTCGTTCGTGTCATCGAGGCCGATGACTTCGCGCATTTTCGCCGTGAGCCGCGACGTTACCCGGCTGTCGCTGGCGGCCGCAATGGCCACCCGTAGCGAGTCGCGGAGCAACTTGCTGTAGTTGGCGGCCAACCCAAATTCAGCCGCGTTTTCCCGCGTTCGCGCCCGGCTCGGGGCACTGGCAAAGGCGGCCTTGTTACTAGCCGGCTTCTGCGAGATGTTGCCGTTTTTGCTGAACACCAGGCCACCCACGGTGCCCTGAATGCCCAAAATACCTGTCTGACGTGCCATGACGTTATCGGGGTGAGGAGTGAATAATGAACTGTGCTGACTTGCATTAGCCGGCCTTGTTACCAGGTGCAGCTGCCCAGGTAACGCCGCTTATTTCGTGCATCGAAAGACCGCCACAACTTCGGCGAAACCGCTTGGCTGTCCCCGCATTTCCACAGGCCCCGGCCCCGCTGGGCCGCCTGAGCTTGCTGGACCGCCCATCCTGCCACCCGCCGGTCGGGGTCGTAGGCCCACGCCCACCCCCGCACCACCAGCAGCGAATCCAGTGATACCGGCCACCCCGCAGCTGCCACCGTCGATGTCGGCAGCAGCACCGCGCCCAGCGTCCGGCCGTACAGGTCCATCCCGGCTTTGGCCACCAGCACCACGCGGCCCACCGGCAGCAGCTTAGCCACCGAATCCGCCGCTTGCGGTCCAAACGCCTGGTCCGGCTCCGGAGCGTCCGCGCCCAGCAACCGCAGCCGGTACGTCGACCCACCGCTCAGCATGATGTACGTATCGGCATCAATCACCCGCACCACCCGGGCCGCTTCAGCAGCGGCCGCCGCACGAGCTGTAAACGAGGACATCGGCAGCTCGTCACTCCGCAATCCGGCACAACCCGTCAGCCAGGAACCAACAGCCAGCGCAGAAGCGACCCGAAAAAATGTAGCGAAGTAGAACATGCCACGAACCTACGGCTGGTCCGCAAGCGTTGTATCTTCGCATGTCCGTTTTACGCATTGCCAGCCCATTATGCAGCAGGTTTGCATCTACCCCAAAGAAGCCGCCGCCGTCACCGGCACCAAATACAGCACGGCCCGGGCCCTGCTGCAGCGCATCCGTGCCCACTACGCCAAGCCCGCCCGCGCCTACGTTTCCATTGCCGAGTTCTGCCAGTATACCCACTTGCCCGAAGCTGAAGTGACCCGCGCCCTTAACCGTAGCTAGAGCATAGCTGGAGTATGGCTGAAGCATACCTGGAGTACCACTGTTCCCACCCATCAAGGAATGTGTACTTTATTTGCTGTCGTTGCTAGCCAGTAGCGTTGCTCTTGTTCCCAGGATATCTCCTTAATGCGCCGAATTCTTATTGCCTCAATACTCTGCCTTGCTTTCGGCATTTCCACACAAGGAGTAGCCCAGCAGGTCAGGCGCGAGGCCGTTGTGGACTCGTTGACGGCGGAGTTGGAATCCATTCTACGACAAGGTCATTTCAACGGGTTTGGGGTGGCAGTCGTGAATGGACGAGGCGTCCTCTACCAGAACGGCTTTGGCTTTGCCGATGTGCAGGCCCGCAAAGCCTACGGCATCCACACCGTGCAAAGCGTCGCCTCGGTGTCCAAGACACTGGTGGGTCTGGCCTTGCTCAAGGCGCAGGAACAGGGCCTGCTCACCTTGGACGACCCCGTTAACAAGTATTTGCCCTTCCCGGTCGTCAACCCAGCGTTCCCTGACGTGCCGATTACGCTCCGGCACCTGGCCACCCACACGTCCAGCATCCGCGACAACGACTTCTACCTGAGCCATAACTATTTCCTCACGCCCGGTCAGCAGGAAAAGGGGCCGATGGCCTTCGAGGACATGCAGACGTTTATTCCCGCCGATTCGGCGGTGAGCCTGCCGGTGTTTCTGCAAAACGTGCTGACCCCGCAGGGCAAGTGGTACCAGGCAAAGGGCTATTTCGCCCGCCGGCCCGGCGAACTTTACGAGTACTCCAACGTGGGCGCGGCCCTGGCGGCGTACGTGGTGGAACGGGTCAGCAAGCAGCCGTTTCCAGCCTTCACGGCCCGCTACATCACCAAGCCGCTACGTATGCGAGATTCGGGCTGGCGCTTTGCCGATGTCGCTTTCTCCCAGGTTTCGCGGCTTTACCAATCCCCCACCGTACCGCTGCCTTACTACGGGCAGGCCACGTACCCCGACGGCGGCTTCCTTTCGTCCGTCGCCGACATGAGCCAGTATCTGCGCGAGCTGATTCGGGGCTACCAAGGCCAGGGCACCGTGCTGCGGCCGGAGAGCTACCGCGAATTGTTCCGGCCCCAACTGGCAGCCAGCAACTTTGAGGAGCGCAACGAGCGCAACCCCTACAGCGAATCCTACAACGTGGGCGTTTTCATGGGCTTCGGTTACACCGGCTTCATCGGTCACACAGGCGGCGACCCGGGCGTAGTGGCATTATTGTTTTTTGACCCGAAATCTGGCATCGGCCGACTCTTGGTGATGAAGCTGTTTAGAAAGTCGGCTTTTGATTAATTTTTCGCAAAAAGATGACGACGAAGGCGAGCCAGTGCCAGGCCAGCCAATTGCCGACGCTGGTTTCGTAGCGCACGAGCAAGGTTTTAAATCCGTCGAGCCAGGCGTTGGCGTGTTCGACCACGACGCGGCGGCGGTAGAGTTCGGGGTCGAAAAAGGTGTCGTCGTCGGTCTGCCAGTCGGCGGCGCGGCGGTTGCGGGGAATGTTGGCCTCGATGTCGCGCCGGGCGCATTCCTGACGAAAGCCTTGGGTGTCAAAGGCTTTGTCGGCGTTCAGAAACAGCCCGGCGACGGGAATATTAGCCGCTTCGAGCGAGGCGCAGATTTCCCCGAACAAGGCGTTGAGCTGGTGGGTGTCGTGGTGGTTGCCCGCCTGCGGGCTGGCGCAGGCCAGCGGTTGTCCCCGGTTATCGGCCACGAAGAGGGCTGTGGTGGTACGGGCTTTCTTGCGGCCCTGATAGCCGACGGCCTCCCCGCCGTTCTTGGCGGGCGTGTGGCTGCCGTCGAGTTGGACGCTGGAACAGTCCAGATGGGCCCCGTTTTCGCGCAACAAGCGGAGCCATACCCCTTGCCAGGACCCGTCCTTGCGCCACGCATTAAAGCGGGCGTACACGCCCTGCCAGGTCAGCGATGCGCCCGTAAAAAACTGTTTAACAGGCAATAATCGCCATTGACAGCCGCTTTTGAGTTTGTAGAGAATGGCTTCCACCAACTCGGCCGGCTCCACGACCGAGGGGCGGCCATGGGCGGAGAAGGTGAGCGCGGGCAGAATCCATTGGCGAATCATATCTTTGGACAGGACTTCCATTAAAATGCGAAAAAAGGAGTGTTACACCTCAAATTTCGCGCTTTTTTGGGAGTCCTTTGACTTTCTAAACAGCTTCGATGAATACCAGCCATTCTACCAGGGCCGGTGAGGTGGCGATGTATAAAATCTGGAACACGTTAGAAAAATACCAGCACCGAGTAGGCATCTGAAGGCTAAGCAGCCGGCCTGCTGAACGTAGAAGTGTAGAAGTAGCGCTCAGTTAAAAAACGCCCCGTTACAGTGAGAAACCTGTTGTCAGCCCCGCGTCTATTGTTGCTGGTAATAGCCACAGCCGCCCTCAGTTCCTCGACGACACCGCCAGAGCTGTCCGCCGCCAAGGCCGCCGCCCACCCCGGCCAGTACGTGCACGTCCGCGCCACCGTCGCCGCTACCCGCACCACCCGTACCGGCTACACCTTCATCAGCCTCCAACAGCATAGGCCAAAGTGCCCAATAGAGGTAGCCGTCAGGTCCGAACTGCTGCCCAACCTGACGCGCTACCTACAGCTGCAACCGCTTGAGTTGACGGGGCGCGTGGTGCTGGTGCAGGGCGTTCAGGCCACCGCCAACGGCTCCACCGCGCAAATTTGGCTTGACCGCGCCCCCGCGCTCTCCGTTACCCCGCTCTGACCGTCCCAAATCCGCCGCATCGTCTGATGCTGAAAGTCCTCCACAATCTTCGCGTAGATGAGCGTGGTCTTAATGTTGGCATGCCCCAGCACCTTCTGCAGCACCTCAACCGGCATGCCCCGCATCAGGCTCTGGGTCGCAAACGTGTGCCGCGCCGTGTGCATCGTCACCAGCTCCCACTTCGGTACCGGCCGCTTAAAAATGTGCCCGTCGATGGTTTCCACCACCTCTACCAGCCGGTCCACACCCGCCAGGCGGGCAATACGCTTCAGGTACCGGTTCATCACCGCGTTTTCAAACACCGGTAGCAGCCGCGCCCGCGTCCCGTCATACTTGGCCAGTAGTGCCAGCGCCGGCACGGTCAGATAGATACTCACGCCCGTTCGCGTCTTGGTTTGAGTGAGCCGCAGCACCTGCCCGCCGTCCCAATCGTACAAGTTGCCGCTGTGCAGGTCGTGTAGGTCTGAGTAGCGCAGGCCCGTGTAGCAGCAGAACACAAAGGCATCCCGCACCAGCGCCAGGTTATTCGGCAGCAACGCCCGCGCTATCTTCTCCAGTTCCTCAGCCGAAAGCCAGCACTTTTCAACGTCCTCCCATTCCACCGGCAACTTCCCAGGGTCCACGGCCAGTACTTGGTCCCGCTCATCCCGCGCCCAGCTAAGGAAAGGCTTTAACTGCTTCACAGCACCCGCAATGGTATTCTGGGCGTGCCCCATTTCCTCCCGCATCCACGATTGGAGCGAGTCGTGCGCCGGCAAGTCGTAGTCGACCACCGTCATGCCCGACGGGAGCGTAGCCACCCATTTTGCTACCGTGTTGCGCGTCGTCTTGTAACCCTTTACCGTGTTAGCCCGAAACCCACGCGCAATCAGTACAGCCCGATGCTCGTCAAGCAACTCAACCAATCCAGGTGCCGGACCAGCGGGCGCGTCCACAGCAGCCACCGCCGTCCGCAACGCTGCTCCAGATACTGGACCCGCTAGTTTCGTGCGCAAACCACTGTAGACATCTTCTACCTTCGTCCGCAAGGCCCGCAGCCGCAGCGTCGCATTGTCAATATCACCAAACGACTTTCTAAACCAGCCCGTTTTCTCGTTCCATTCCGAGGCCACGCACTTTTCACCAGTCGCAAATCGCAGCCGCTGGTTATCAAACGTCGCAACCAATCGGATAACACAGCGGCCATGCGCGTCGGGCCGTTCAATGCGTCGCTCAAAGCAAATATTCATGACAGCAGGGGAGGGGACAGGTGGGGACAGGTCTGGGGGCAGGATGGGGGCCAGAACTCACGCCGTGAAGTGCAAGAACACCATCGCGAAGGCATAAGAAAAGCCCCCAAGAAACCGCGTCAATTGCTTGATTCACGGCTTTTTGAGGGCTTAACTACACCCTCACATCGTGAAGGGTCGTACCCGGAGCCGGAGTCGAACCGGCACATCTTGCGATATTGGTGTTTGAGACCAACGCGTCTACCGGTTCCGCCATCCGGGCAGGATAAGCTTTTAGAACAATTCCGCTCTGCCGGTATCAGGAGCGGGTTGCAAAGGTAGCAACTTGCTGCTGGATGCGCAACAGATACCGCTTTTTTAGGTAGTAGGTGCGGATTTGCTGGAGCGCGGCCTGGTGGTGGTCGGTGGGGAGCTGCTCATAGCCAGCGAGAACGGGCTCGATGCCCGCGTCGAGGGTACCGGCCAGGGCGGTGACTTCGGCGGCCACTTTGGTGATGCCGGCCGGGTCGGCGTCCATTCCCAGCTCCATAAGCTCCTCGTTGAGGTCCATCATGTCCATTAGGAAATCGGGCGGGAGCTGCTCTTGCTTGCCTTCTTCGAGCAGGCCATTTTCGCGCAGCAGGTATGCCATGCGCTGGTCGGGGTCGGAAAGGGTGCGGTAGGCGTTGGTGTTGAGGGTGGCTTGGCGCAGCATCTCGGCCTGGTTTTCGGGCGAAGTGGTGGCGTGGAAATCGGGGTGCGTTTCGCGGCTTTTGGCGTAGTAGAGGCGTTTGAGGGCGGTCTCATCGGGCCGGAAGGAGTGGGGCAGGCCGTAGAAGGCGAAGTAATCGGGGGACATAGAAAACGAGAATTAGTCAGGGGGGAATACGGCTACAACACCGGATTCACCGAAAAGGCCACGGGCGGCGCGGCAAATAGCCGCTTGGTGGCCGGCCACACCTCGCCGAACAGGCCCGACTTACGGTAGGCATTGAGTGCGGCCGCATCGTCCCAGTGGCTGTGGGTGCAGTAGGTGGCCGGGTGGTCGGCATCCTGCCACAGCTCCAGGTAGCGGCAGCCGGGCTGTTGCCGGATGCGGTGCTCGGTGGCCCGGAAAAGGGCAAGAAAGGCCGGTACCTGTGCCGGTTCAAAACTCATGCGAACAATACGAATCAGCATTCGGAAAGTGAGAGGGTAAGCAACAAAAGTAAAAGACCCCGGCTCCGCAAAGCCAAACCAGCGCCCGAGGCGAATAGCTTCTAAAGCAGTTCTCAGGTCTGTCCAACGGCGGGCAATGAAGCATGATGTATTTTTCATCAGCCTGTAAAACCAATGGCGCACCATGTG
Source organism: Hymenobacter siberiensis (assembly GCF_018967845.1). GTDB lineage: Bacteria > Bacteroidota > Bacteroidia > Cytophagales > Hymenobacteraceae > Hymenobacter > Hymenobacter siberiensis. The sequence goes on along the minus strand of NZ_JAHLZZ010000001.1, from coordinate 3,546,195 downwards.
CAGACGCTCCCGAAACGTGGTGCCACTATTTGACCACCTACGCCGGCAAAGAGTGACATTCTCTTATGAAGTGGGTAGAGCCTCATATTTGTCGATATTCGGGTGTTGATACTGAAGCTGTTTAGAAAGTCCCCGAACGGTCATGCAGCGCGCAGCAAAGCATTTTGCTCGCATCGTCAGGCCCGTTCAACGATGCGAGCAAAATGCTGCGCTGCGCGCTGCATGACCGTTTGAGTACCTTTTGTGACTTTCTAAACAACCCCACTGATTAATTACTTGATTATTAAAATAATAATATTGGTGTATTTGTATTATTTCTGATACCAGAATGCTGCATCAGGCGTCAAAACTCGGGCTTATACCAACTATGTGTACTGCTCAGCGTAGAACCTGCCGCAAACACCTGCTCTTTATACCGTCATACTTTACCTATTCTTTTCCATGAAAAATTTCTTCTCCCGTTCATCAGCATTTGCGTGGCTCACCGCTCCTGCTTTAGCTGGCGGCCTGCTATTTAGCAGCTGCAACAGCCAGCCCATCGCCACCGAAACCGACAAAACGGCCACGGTGGTTTCCGGCGAAACCAATGCTGTCTCCGATAGCTCGGCGGTAACGGCCATTGCCGATGGCATGAGTGCCGTGAAGCCAACCGGCCCCAATCCGGCTTGGGGTCCCAACCTCAAGCCCGAGATGGCAGCCGTGATTGAGCAGTTGATGAGCTTCAACCCGAAGCCATTGCCCTCGCTTACCGCCGCCCAGGCACGTAAGGGGCCTAATTTTGCCGATGCCCTTAAAAAGCAGATGCAGGTGAGCAACATCGCCATGCCCCCAATGAACTGCGACACGATGAGCGCAACGGTGGCTCCCGGCGTGAAAGCCCGTGTGTACACGCCCAAGAGCGGTACGGCCCCGTACCCCGTTATCGTGTACTACCACGGCGGCGGCTGGGTAATTGCCAACAATGATACCTACGCCGCATCGGCCCAGGCCATGTGCGAGCAGGTGGGTGCCGTACTGGTGTCGGTGGAGTATCGCAAGGGCCCGGAGTACAAGTTCCCCACCGCCCACGACGATGCCTTCGCCGCCTACCAGTACGTGCTGAAAAATGCCGCTTTGATGAAGGGCGACCCCGCCCGAGTGGCCGTGATGGGCGAAAGCGCTGGTGGCGGCCTGGCTTGTGCCGTGAGCATGATGGCCCGCGACCGCAAGGTGGCCCTCCCCAAGTACCAGGTGCTGGTGTACCCCATTGCGGGCTACGACATGACCACGCCTTCGTACCAGAAATTCACCGACACCGCGCCTCTAAACGCTCCGGCGATGGCCTGGTTCTTCAAAAACTACCTCCGCAGCCCCGCCGATGGCAAAGACCCGCGCGTGAACCTGGTGGCCGCCAACCTGAAAGGACTGGAGCCAACCACCGTCATCAGTGCTGAGTACGACCCGTTGATGAGCGAGGGCAAAACCCTGGCCGATAGGCTTACCGCCGCCGGCGTGAAAACCAATTATAAGCTCTACGATGGCACCACGCACGAATTCTTCGGCATGGGCGCCGTGGTGCCCGAGGCCAAAGAAGCCGAAGCCCTGGCCGCCAGCGACCTGAAAGGTGCCCTGAAGTAGGAGCATTGCTTTCTGAGTGAACCGAATTCTGTGGTTCAAGCCGTCATGCTGCGCGCAGCATGACGGCCTTTTTTTGCCTGTTACCTACTCTGTCTGAAACCGCACGTCCACCTGCGAGTCGAAATTTAACCCCAGCAGCTCCGAAGCGTTGCCTTGGCAAATACCCAGACACAAAAAATCCTGGCTGTTGAACACCACCACCGCCTCGCCGGGTGGCACGGCCGAGAAGTGCGGGTGCAGGTCGCGCACCACGTCGCGCCCGAAGTGGATGGCCAGCGGCCGGCCGTGGCCCACGGCTTCCACCGCCGTGCGCGAAATGTTGGTGACGAGGTTGCCGTAGTGGTCAACGTGCGCTACGTGGCCCGTGACGCGGTGGTCCTGCAGCCGCAGCTGGCGGTTATTGAGTTGATGCAGCGCGGTAACGGCCGGGCCGAGGTCGCTTAGCATAGCGCCCTGGGCCAGGGCTACGGCGGCGGGTAGCAGCACGTCGCGGGTGGGCGAGGCAGTGATGGCGGCCGGCAGGGCCACCATTTTTTCGGGGATGCCGTTGGCCAGCAGGGCCAGAATGCCGTTGTCGCCGGTCACGAAGTAGTGGCCGTCCAGCTCGGCGGCCAGCCAGTTGGGCTCGGGGCCCGCGCCGTGGTCGGCCACGCCGATAACGTGGACCGTGCCCAGCGGGAAATCCCGAAATACGCTTTGGAGAACGTGAACGGCGTGTGCGATGTTAAAGGATTCGACGCCGTGGCTGATGTCGACCACCGGAACTGCCGGGGCCAAGTGCAGCAGCCGCGCTTTCAGGGCTGCCACGTAATGGTCGCGGTAGCCAAAATCTGTGAGCAGCGTAATCAAACCCATGCTTGCGTTCCGTAGTTATTCGTAGTATTGTTCCAGCGTCCGAACCGGGGCAAAAGTAGCCGGTTCGGGTCGAAAACAGCCCGTTTTTCCTACCCCCTTTCTCTTTCCCCCTCTCTTCCAACTTGGTCGAAAAAATCATCACCCTCGAAAACATGTCTTTGGTCGATTTCCTCGGCCCCGACAATCAGAATATCCGCCAGCTGGCGGCCGCGTTTCCCGGCTCTAAAATCATTAGCCGCGGCAACGAAATCAAAATTCAGGGTCAGACGGAAGTCATCTCCCGCATCAATGACATCTTCTCCTCGCTCATCGAGCACTACCACCAATACGGTCAGATTACCGACAAAACGGTAAATCAGTACCTCTCAGCTACCTCTGAGGAGGCCGAAGGTCGGGTGCTGGCTGCCTCGCCCGACGTCATTTTGTTCGGGGCTAAGGGCGGCGTCATTAAGGCCAAAACGCCCAACCAGCAGAAGCTGGTGGACACCGTGATGTCGCATGACCTCACCTTCACCCTGGGCCCGGCCGGTACCGGCAAAACCTACATTTCGGTGGCGCTGGCCGTGCGGGCGCTCAAAAACAAGGAGGTCAAAAAAATCATTATCTCGCGCCCCGTAGTGGAGGCCGGCGAAAGCCTGGGCTTCCTGCCCGGCGACATGAAGGAGAAGGTCGACCCCTACCTGCGGCCGATTTACGATGCCCTGGAAGACATGATTCCGGCCGAAAAGCTGAAGTTTTACCAGGAAAATAAAATCATCGAAATCGCTCCGCTGGCCTACATGCGTGGCCGCACGCTTAACAATGCTTTCGTGCTTCTCGATGAAGCCCAGAACACCACGCCGAGCCAGATTAAGATGTTTCTGACCCGCATGGGCCCCACGGCCAAGGTGATGGTGAACGGCGACCGCAGCCAGATTGACCTGCCCACCCGCCAGAAATCGGGCCTGATGCAGGCCATGGACATCCTCAAAAATGTGCAAGGCATCGGCTACGTCGAGATGACCTCCGAAGACGTGGTGCGCCACCGCCTGGTGAAGGAAATCGTGGAGGCCTACGATAAATTCGACACCGAGGAAATGACCCGCACGGCCCAGGCCAACGGCACCCCGCGCCGCGACGAGCGCCACGAGCGCCGCTTGCGCGAGCAAGGTCTGGCCGAAGACGGCCAGCCTATTTCGGATGAGCCCGAACTGCCCGTAAACCACGAGCAGCCGCTGTAGTGGCTGCTGTCTGATATTTTCAACATCTGTCATCCTGAGCTTGCGAAGTACCTTATCACAGTCGAACGACAAGTTCACTCGTGGCAAGGTCCTTCACGGCGCTCAGTATGATAATTTTATAGCCTTGCCACCATGCCCGCCACCGCCTTCCGCATCACCGACCTGCGCGACCTGGACGCCGCCTTCACCATCCGCGAAAAAGTATTTGTGGAAGGTCAGGGCGTGCCCGCTACCCTCGAAAACGACCTCCACGACCGCACCGATGCCCGCCACTACCTCGCCCGCACCGACGACGGCACCCCCGCCGGCGCCGCCCGCTGGCGCGAAACCGAAAACGGCGTGAAGCTGGAGCGCTTCGCCGTGCTCGAAGGCTTCCGCAACCAAGAAGTAGGGGCCACTATTCTACATGCCGTACTGGCCGACGTACGCGCCGAGCTACCCGATGCCGAAGTGTACCTGAACGCGCAGCTGCGGGCCGTGCCGTTTTATGAGCGCCACGGGTTTCGGAAGGAAGGGGAGATGTTTGAGGAGGCTAATATCCAGCACCATAAAATGGTGCTGGAGTAGCTTAAATAAATTAATTTAACGGCAATGAATAGTGGAGACTTAGCGGCCTATGCGAAAAAATCGGCTATAACAATTATCACAATTGGCTTTTCACTTGTGATAATTGTTAGACTTGTTGCGAGTCAATGACGAATGAAAAATATCAATAGACCTCTTTCCTAAATACGTATAACTTTTTCAATATTAAGATTTATGAGTCCGCATACGATGAGCCAAATTTGCGCAACGTGATTCAATCGGTTCCGGTAGGTTTCTTTAACCATTCGAAAGCACTTGCACAGCCGGTTAACGTGTTCAATTTTGACTCGTTTGCTCCTAAAAGCCTTTTTTTGCCTCTTTTGCTTGATGGTCAATTCCCCGTTTTTCGGTTTTTTGTGCGGGATTTGGCTGCGGGCATGCACTTTTTGAATGCCAACGTATCCTAAATCGCCTTTCACCTTGATTTTCCGATGAATTTCCAGGGGCGTCTCCTGAAAAATGCGAATATCTAACTTGCGGCCTTCCAGTTCTACCCGGCAATGCTCAATCGTTTTATCCTTTTGACTAATAGACATCTTTCATGCATATATTTATAAAACAAACAAGTTATAACATGTAAATCACTGGTTATGAATGATAAATACAAACTACTTCAGGCTAACCCAACCATTTGCAAACGGCTTTTTGGGGTTGATTTTGTTCAACTGCAACAAGTGCTGGTGAAAGTGCAAAACCGGATTGACCAGTATTTGCGGGAAAATCCGCTCTCCAAACGTGGAATTGAGGCAGAATTGAGCGTTGCGAATCAACTGCTGCTGACATTCGAATACCTGCGGCAATACCCCACTTTTTTGAGCCTGGGGTTTTCGTACGGAATCTCGGAAAGCTATTGCCACAAGATTTTTCACAAGATGCGACCCATTCTAGCCGACGTAATCGGGCTCAAAAATCCGGAGAAATTAAAATATACCCACGTAAAAACAGTTGTCGTTGATGTTACCGTGCAGCCCATCGAACGACCGAAAAAGAATCAGGAAGTCTACTATAATGGCTCTAAAAAAACATATCATTAAGTCATAATTAATTATTAGTCAAAAGGATAAAACGATTGAGCATTGCCGGGTAGAACTGGAAGGCCGCAAGTCAGATATTCGCATTTTTCAGGAGACGCCCCTGGAAATTCATCGGAAAATCAAGGTGAAAGGCGATTTAGGATACGTTGGCATTCAAAAAGTGCATGCCCGCAGCCAAATCCCGCACAAAAAACCGAAAAACGGGGAATTGACCATCAAGCAAAAGAGGCAAAAAAAGGCTTTTAGGAGCAAACGAGTCAAAATTGAACACGTTAACCGGCTGTGCAAGTGCTTTCGAATGGTTAAAGAAACCTACCGGAACCGATTGAATCACGTTGCGCAAATTTGGCTCATCGTATGCGGACTCATAAATCTTAATATTGAAAAAGTTATACGTATTTAGGAAAGAGGTCTAATAATTAATTGTGACTTAATAAAACTTATGCGGCTTAATTAGCGGGATTCGCGCGCTCGTGTGCGAGATAAGCCCGGTGTGGCCTGCGGGCTGCATAACCTGCGCGTCCGCAGCCCACACCGGGCTTATCTCGCACACGAGCGCGCGAATCCCGCTAATTAAGCCGCATAAGTTTTAATATATTTCTGGTTGTCTGACAATTTTAATGGAGACGGTCTTTTTAGAGAAGGTTACGCTTAGTAATTACCTGTTTTTTTTAAGCAAGTAATTCATTGAGAAAACCACTTCTTCGGCTCCTTCATTAAAATTGTCAGACAACCTAAAAAATTAATTTAGAACCAGACGGCGCAGGTCGGTATTACCTGCGCTGCGGGTGCGGAGTAGGTATACACCGCTAGCCTGGCCGTGCAGGTCGATTGCCTGGCGAATGGTACTCGTGGAGTTAGCGGGTACACTCAGGTGCAGCACGGCTTGGCCGAGCACGTTCATCACATCAACTTCTACCGCCTTGGTGTAGCCCGTCAGCTCCAGCGTGAGGCGACCGTCGGGGGTAGGGTTGGGGTAGACCATGAGCGACGAGCCAGCCAGCGGGCGCAAGGCGTTCGTGACTATGGTAGCGGCCGAAGCCGGCGACACGCAGCCATTGGCGTTGGTCACGACTACGGAATAGCTGCCCAGTTGGGCCGTTGAGTTGGCTACGTAGGTGTTGGCGGTGGCACCTGCCACGGGCTGCCCGTTCTGGTACCACTGATTGCCGGCCGGGGCCGAGCTGGTGAGCGTGGTGGTTGAACCATTGCGCACCACTGTAACGATGGGTGCGGCCGGGGCGGTATTTACAATCAGCACGGTGGTGCCAGTGGTGGCGGCGCACCCATTGGCGGCGGCCACCGCATTGGTGATGGTGTAGGTGCCGGGCTGGCTTTGGGCCAGGTCCACGGTGCCGGTGCTGGCGCTCAGGCTCAGGCCCGCAGGTGAGGCCGTGAACGTACCGGCCGAGCTGCCCGAGGCCAGAGCAATGGGAGCCGTGGCCTGAGCACCCGCGCAGAAGCTGGGCGCGGCGTAGGCGAAGCTGGCCGAGGCCGGGTCCGTGACGGTCAGGGTAGTGGTGCCCGTGCTGGGGCAAGAACCCGGCACGCTGTAGGTCACAGTATATGTGCCGGGCTGGCTCTGGCCCAGGTCAATGGCCCCTGTGGCCGCATTCAGCGCCAAACCATTAGTGCTGCTAAATGCCCCGCCGGTCGTGCCGCTAACCGTGGGCGTGGGTATAGCCGCGCCGCCCTGGCAATAGGTGCTGCCAGCGTAGGCAAAGGTGGCTGTGGTCGCGGCGTTCACGACTACGCTAGTTGGTGCGGTGGTCATGGCAGTGCAGCCGCTGGCATTGGTTATCCTCACGGTGTAGCCGCCGGCCGCGGTGGGGCTGTAAGTAGTGCTGGTTGCGCCGGCAATAGCCGTGGCGTTCCGGAAAAATTGGTAGCTATAGCCCACACCAGTGGGTGCCGTGAGCGTAACAGTGCCGCCTTGGCAGAAAGTGAGCGGGCCGCTGGCCGTAAGCGTAGCGGTGGGTAGGGAATTGATTACCAACTGCGCCGAGGCCGAAGTTGGCGTGCAGCCGCTGCTAGTCGCGATGGAGTTGATGACGGTGTAGGTGCCGGGCTGGCTCTGGGCCAGGTCCACAGCACCGGTGCTGGCGTTCAGGCTCAGGCCCGCGGGCGAAGCTGTGAACGTGCCGGCCGAGCTGCCCGAGGCGAGTACGGGGGGCACGGCGCTGCCGCTGGCGCAATAGCTCGCGGCAGGATAGCTGAATGTGGCCTGCGCGGCCTGCGAAACAGTGAGGGTGGTGGTCGCCGTGCTGCCGCAGGTGCCGCTCACGCTGTAGGTAATAGTGTAGGAGCCGGGCTGGCTTTGGACCAGGTTGATGGTGCCGTTATAGGGGTTGATGTTGAGGCCGATGCCGCTGGTTGTGAATGTGCCACCTGCCGTACCGCTCACGTTAGGGGTGGGGTTGGCACCGCTCTGGCAGTAGGTGTTGGTGGCGTAGGCAAAGGCAGCCGACGTACCGGGGTTCACCGTCACCGTCACCGAGCCCGAAGTGCTGGTGCAGGCGCTGGTGGTAGTCACGGCCACGGTGTAATTGCCGCTGGTGGTGGCTGAATAAGTGCTGCCGGTAGCACCACTGATGGCCGACCCGTTGCGGTAAAACTGGTAGCTACCGACCGACGAGCCGCTGGTAGTCAAGCTCACCGCCCCCCCTTGGCAGAAGGTGGTGGCCCCACTGGTGGAGATAGACGCTGAAGGGGTGTTGTTGATGCTGGCTAGCGCGTAGCTGCGACTGCTTTCGCAACCTGCCGCGCTTACTGTACTCACGTAATAGTAGACCGAGCCGTAGAGGTACGGAGTGGTGAAGCTGCTGCCCGTAGCCAGCGCCGTGGTGCTGGTGGAGGAGCTGTACCAGCGATAGGAGCCGCCGCTGGGCGCGCCGCTGACCCCGAGCGTAACGGGGCCGGGGCCGCAGTTGCTGCCGTTGGTGGTGGTGGGCGCGGTGGGCGCGGCCGTCGTAGCTACCTGCACGGTGCGCGAAGTCACTGCGCAACTGCCGCTCGTCACGGTGAGGACGTAAGCTCCCGCGTTGCTCGCCGTGGCATAAAAAGCCGGGTTGCTATTGTAAGAAACGTAGCCGTTGGGGCCGGTCCAGTTGTAGGAGGCGCCACTGGGAATACCGCTCGCCGTGAGGTACACCGGCTGGCCCACGCAGTACGTGCCGTCGCCACCCACGGTCGGCGTGGTCAGGTTGCAGCCCACCGAAATGGTGTAGTCGCGGGTTTCGCCCGAGCCAAACGTCGTGCAGGCATCAGTCGAACTGTTGGGATTGCCGGCAGCGCGGGTTCTCACCCGCAACCGGGTGCTGCCCCGAACGGCTCCGCTCGGCACGTAAACGGTAGCGGTAGCGGCCGAGTAAGCCGTCGCATTTGCACTGAGCTGCGTGTACTCGCTGCTGCTGAACATGCCGTCCTGGTTCCAGTCGGCCCAGGCCGAAATAGACTCCCCTGAGATGTTGGTAGTCAGACCCATGGTATAGCTCTGGCCGGGCTGCACCGTCAGGCCCGAAGAATAGGCCGAGTAGTTGTTGCTGGAAGTGCCAGGGCAGCTACCGGCGGTGGAAGCTATCGTTGCGCCCGGCAGCTGCACCGAGTAGATGTCGCACGACCCGCCGCCGAGGCTGCTCGTGCAGTAGGTGCCGGTTCCGGTCGTGCTGCCGGTCAGAGTGTACGTATAGGCCTGAGTGCTAGTATATTGGCTAAAATTGGGGGCGAAGCCGGGGTTAGTTGTTGTCCCTGATTCCGGAATAAAGTCGGTGCTTACATAGCCTGAATTACCGCTGCCGTACAGTACGAAAACCCGCACCTGCTGGCCGGGCAATACTCCCAGGCTGGCCAGGTCGAGCTCCATTTCCCAGGCTTGCCCGGTATTATAGCTTACCAGATTGGGCGAAGGCACCGTGTAGGCCATCCGGGCACCGTAGAACCGGCTTTGTGCGGCCGAGCTGTAAAAAGTGCTGGGCGTGCCGCTGGGGTACATCGTGCCGAGCGCACCGGAAACGCCCGTGCTGGCACTTTGGGTATAGTCAACGTACTGCGCCGTAAGGGACCCGTTGCTGTTATATCCCAGCGCCAGGCCATAATCCGTTTGCATGTCCATAACCGTTCCGTTCATGGCGTCGAACGAAGTAGAGCCATAGGCCGCCGGCAGGGGATAGCCGGCCGACACGCCCGTGCGGTTGGGCAAGTCTAAGTACACCTGCATAAAATTACCGACAGGCGTAGTCCCACTCACCGGCTCGACCGACCCCCGGACACCGATAACGAGCTTGGTGGCACTGCTAGAGATATACGCCTGCTGCAGCCCCCAGTCGCCGAAGCCCGTTGAGCTGGAGTGGGGCCGCGTGTACTGGCCCATCGAGCCGTAATAGCCCGAGGTGCCGGCTCCCAATTCAGAGCTGGCCACCCGTCCGTCCACAACCACCTGGGCTTGCGCCTGGCCAGCCAGTACGGTCAGCAGTGAGGCTGCGGCCATGCGCGCCAAGCGGCGGGAGTCAGTGAAAAAAGTAGAAGTTTCTTTTAACATCAGAGAAGTGAAAATGAGAAAAATGAATTGAGTAAATGGGATAAACGAAAGCGTTATGAATGCGGCAGCTCCGGACAAAATCCAAACCGGCAGGGCGTTTTCCGAGCGGTTGTCGGCCGTTGAGCGGTGGGGCTTCACAAAGTGCCAGTAGTGTTTGGGTGGGCCGGCCGTGCGCAGGAGGCTGTAGCGGGCCGTTTCATCGGTCTTGGCTGTCGCTCTTTTCTGGAGCCCGGCAATGCTGGCGCAGGAAGCTCAAGCACGGAGCTGGCGTGCCGTGCCAGGTGTTTTTTAATGGTTCAAAGCCCTTGGTAGCGCCCGACTGAGCTGAGCCCCGGACCTATCCTTAAAGGCTTGGATTGCTGCATGGAAAGCAGGCGTAACTGCAGCGCTGTAAAAGAAACGGAAACCATGAGGGGGTATCAATAATGGAATCGCAAACGTACTCGGTGGGTCGATGCCTGCCCAAAGTTCAAAAAAATCTTTTATTTTCGCATTCCGATAATCCCTTTTCCACTATCTACCTTGCCCCGCTTACCGCTACCCTTACACGCCGCTCTGCGCGAAGCCGTCGCTACCCGCTTCGGCCAGCCGCTGCGCTACCCCAGCCACTGCGACGCCCTCGAAACCGAATTAGCCAAAACAGCCGGTTCCGGCGGCCGGCGGTTGAGCCCGAGCACGTTGCGCCGGTTTTTTGGGCTGGTTGAGAAAGAAGGCGGCTACCACCTGCACACCCTCGATACGCTGGCCCGCTACGCCGGCCACGCCGACTTTGCGGCCTTCGGGCAGGCCGTGGCGGGCTTCGCGCAAGCCGCTGCCGCTGCCCCCGATTTTCCCACTGACATTCCCGAGCTGCTGGCGATGGCACGGCTGGCCCCGCCCGAGCGCCTGCTGCTGGGCTACTTTCTGGGGCGCGTGACGCGGCCCGTTCAGCCCGGCGGCGCGGCGGCTCCGCTTGCCCTACGGCTGGCGGCCCACCCGGCCGGCCAGGAGTTTTTTGTGGAGTCATTTGTCGACCTGGCCCACCTCAACGGGGCCTACGGCGAAGTGCTGTGCGAATACCTGCGCCACAAGCCTACGCCCGAAGCCCAACTGTTCGGACACGGCACCTTGTTTCTGGGTGAGTTTCTGGCCGAAGACGAAGCGGCCTGGCGGGCGCGGCTACCGCAGCTGCTGGCCCTGCCCGTGCCGCCGGCCGTCCACGCCTTCCCGCGCGGACGGCGTGCGTTCGCCGAAATCGTGGCCGCCTGGCACGACGCGCCCGATGCCGCCTTGTCCCCCGAGTTGTTGCCACGCCTGCGGCGGGAAGCCGCTGCCGCGCCCTGCGCCACCGCCGCGCCCGCCCCGCCGCTGCCAGCGTTCTACAACTCGTTTCCGGCGGGCTACCACTTTTTCGTGGCCGAGGCGCTGTTTCTCACCGCTCAGTTCGAGGCGCTGGTTGAATGGATAGCCGAAACGAACACCGCCTTTCCCGAACTAGCCACGTTGGAGCTTAACGTATATAACGAGCTATTACGGGCGTTTCTGCGCGTGGCCCGGCTGCGCACCGGACGGGCGGCTCCCGGTTGCCCACCCGCCCAAACGCACCCGTTGGCGCAGTTCGAAACTCACCACTGGCTGCTCGATTACTACCAGGTTCATATCGATTTGGTCGACCTGCATCTGGCCGTGATGGCGGCCGATGCGCCCGCTGCCGCACAGGCCCAGCAGCGCGTGGTGCAGTATGCGACTACTCACCATACCCCGTTTTTTCGGCGCGTGGCCGAGCGGGTGCTCGCGGCCTGACAACCGCACTCGCCGCTAAAGCAGCGCCGGCCGCTGCGTGATTTCGTGGTAGCAGATGTGGCCCTGGCTGAAGTAGTGGAACACCATGCTCTTACGGGTTTGAAACTTGTCGAGGTGCGGTTCGCCACCGTGTATCAGGTTGGCGTGCCAGATGAATACGTCGCCCTTGCGGGCCAGGAAAACCTGCTTGGGAATGCCGGCTTCGAGGATTTTCTGGTTGATGTAAGCCTCGTATTCCGTGTAGGCTTTGTCGCCGATGAGCCACTCGGTGCCTTCGTTCTGGTAGTCGGCGTTGAGGTAGTAGGGCAGCTGGTGGCTGCCGGGGTAGTAGTGCAGCGGGCCATTATCGGGCGTGATGTCTTCCAGCGCTACCCAGGCCGCCGCCATGCCGCCCAATGGGAAGGTGCTCATGTGAATGCTGTCGGAATGGGTGCGCTGCTGGCTGCCGGTGAGGAAGTTGATGCTTTGGAAGAGCTTGGTTTCGTGGCCCAGCAGGGCAGCCACCAGCTCCCGGAGCGCGCCCTCGCCCGCCGCCCGGATGCGGGCCGACTTCCGAAACGCAAACATGAATTTATTGACATAGCGCACGCTGATTTCCTGGCTGGCAATAAGCTGGTGCAGCTCCTGGTTGATACCATCGACGGTATCGCTGCTGAAAAACCCCGGTAGAATAGCAAATCCCTGGTCCTCAAACGCTCGCAGGCTGGCCTGGCTGGCGGCGGGCTGCGCCGCGAAGGCTGGCGTAGCCGCTAGGCGCTCGGCCAGGGGCAGTACGGCGGGCAAGCCGGCATTAGTAGGCAAACCCGCAAAATCGCGGCTGCTGATGGGGGAGAAGTAGCGCTTGCTCAGCCCCAGCTTCTGGTAGATGGGCAGGTTGTGGGCCAGCCGGCGGCGCTGGAAAACGTTGTAGACGGCATAGCTGAGCTTGAGGCGGCGGAGCAGGGAAAGCATGAGTGGGGTAGGAGTTTTTCAGGGAGCCAAGATACGGCTGCGGGCAGGCGTGGCCGGGCCGCAGTTGGCTGTTTCGGCCCAAACCGCTACATTGCCAGCCCAATATCCTTTCCTTCTTCTACCCGTCTGATGATTGCCTGGGCTACCTTTCCCTTCGTGCGCTATACCCCCGCGCTCATTCTCGGCATCGTGGGCTACCTCTACCTCGGCGCTGGTTGGCCGGAGTTGTGGCCCGTGGCCGTGTCCCTGGCTGTGCTGAGCATGGGGCTGATTTTCTGGGCCGTGCGGCAGCGCACGCCGGCCGCCGCCGACATGGCCGGGGTTGTGTCGCTGCTCACTATCGTCGTGCTGGGGGCCACGCTCACCCAGCGCGCCACCGAAAGCCGCCGCGCCGACCACCTCTACCGCTTCGGTGATAAAGTAGAAAGCTACCAGGCCGTGGTGGACGAGGCTACCGTGGTGCGGGCCGCTACCTATGCCACCACCCTGAAAGTGCAGGCTGTGCGCGTGGCCGGCCGCTGGCGCCGTGCCACGGGCGGCGTGCGGGTATCGCTGCCCCGCGTGGCGGGCATCGCGCAGCCGCAGTACGGCGAGGTATGGCTCATTCGCGGCCACCCCGACCCCAGCAAGCCCCCGCTTAACCCCGGCGAGTTCGACTACGCCCGCTACCTGGAGTACCGGCAAGTCTATCACCAGCAATATATTCACCCCGACCAATACCGGATGCTGCGGTTGGCCCCGCCCAATATCCTGGTGGCCGTCAGCATGCGGGCGGCCACGCAGCTCGACGGCGTTTTTCGGCACTACATCAAGGCCAAACGCGAGTACGCCATTGCCTCGGCACTGGTGCTGGGCATTAAGGACGACGTGGATTTGGCCACCAAGCAGGCCTACACCGCCACCGGCACCACGCACATTATGGCCGTGAGCGGCTTGCAGGTGGGCTTGTTGTTCGCGGCCATGTCGTGGGTGCTGCGCAAGCTATTTGGGCGGGTGCGGGGCTTTTTGCTGTGGTCGTCGCTGGTGGGGCTGGCCGTTATCTGGAGCTACGCCTTTCTCACGGGGCTGTCGGCATCGGTGCTGCGGGCCACGGTGATGTTCACGGTCATCATCATCGGCCGGGCCCTGGGGCGGCAGGATTCCATCTTTAATACGCTGGGCGTGGCCGCGTTTGGCTTGCTGATGTGGAACCCGTTTCTGGTGGCCGACGTGGGCTTTCAGCTTTCGTTTCTGGCGGTGCTCAGCATCGTGTACGTGCAGCCGCGCATTGCCCGCTGGGTGGATGTTGAAGCATATTTCTATGCCCGCCGCCGGCCCTGGCAGCCCAAGGCCGTGCAGTGGGCCTGGCGCGGCAGCGGCTGGTTTCTGGATAAGGTGTGGCAGGCGGTGGCGCTGTCGCTGGCGGCGCAGGTGGCCACGTTTGGGCTGGGGCTGTATTACTTTCACCAGTTCCCGTTCAGCTTTTTGCTTTCCAACCTCGTGGCCGTGCCCATTTCCAGCGGGGCGGTGTATGTGGGGCTGGCCTTGCTGGCGGTGAAGGGCATTATGGCCACCATCAACCTGCTGTTGCCCGCCGGCGCGGCGTGGTGGCTCGATTTGCTGCCCCGGGCCGTGGCGCAGCTATTCGAATGGATGGTGTGGGCCTTCAACGAATACATCTTCCTGATAAGCCGCTACTTCTCCGGCTGGGTGGTGCGCGATATCCACGTTTCGGCGCTGCAAACGGTGCTACTATTTGGTATAATCGGGGCCGGCCTGGCCTGGCTGAACACCCGCCGGCTGGGCTGGCTGCGCGGCATGGCGTTGCTGCTACTCTGCTACGGCGGTAGCCGCGTGGCCGAAGCCCGCGCCGTGGCCCCCACCGAAGAATTCATTGTGTACAGCATTCCGCGCCGCTCGGTGGTGGGGTTCTGGCAGGGCGCGGCGGCCGAGTTTGTCACGCCCGACTCGCTGCCGCTCACCGAAACCGAGCGCACCTACCGTCTGCTGCCGGGCATCATCCGGCGGGCGGCGCGGCGCACGGCCTACCGCGTGGGCTGGCGCGGCTGCACCATCCCCGTGCAGCGCCTGGCCGACCCCGATAGTGCCAACTCAGCCCTATACTTCAAGCCCGGCCCCGTGGTGCTGGCCCGCTGGCACGGCTTGCGGGTGGCTTTCGTTTCCAACCGCATTTCGAGCGCTACCCGGCCCGCGCCCGTCGATGTGCTGGTGCTGCGCCGCAACGCCCGCCTGAAGCCCGAAACCGTGGCCGCCGTATTCGGCCCACAGGTGCAGGTGGTGTTCGACTCGAGCTGCAAAATCTGGTACGTGGCCCGGCAGGATTCCCTGCTGCGCGCCCAGGGTTTCCGCACCTGGGACGTCACGGCGCGGGGTGCTTTCTCCTGTGCGCCGCCGCTGGGGGGGGCGGTAGGCGGGGCCCGCGAAAGCCTGGCGCACAAAAAAAGTCGCGCCCGCTCCGGGTTGACCCCAGCGCCGCCAACGGACCGATAGCCAGCGTGTTTCGTCGTTTTGGTCGGGCGTTTAGTCGAGCGGGGCAGTCCATCCATCCACTTTTTGCGTTAATTGCCCCAAGAGATGCCACCATTGCCCCGCCGGCGGTATCCCTGCTGAAACCATCCGTCTGCGCCAAACCCGCCCCTATGGAAAACCTGCTCACGCCCGAACTCGAAGCCCTCCGCTACATTCAGTACGAAGCCCAGGACCGCATCGGCTACATCACCCTCAACCGTCCCGACAAGCGTAATGTCCTGAACGCCGACGTAATAACCGAGTTGAAACAGGCGTTCGAATTCGCCGAAGATGATGAGGAAACCAAGGTTATTGTGCTGCGCTCGGCCGGCGATGTGTTCTGCGTCGGGGCCGATTTGGCCTACATTCAGGAGCTGCAGGGCTACGGCTACACCGACAACCTGGAAGACAGCACGCACCTCATGCAGCTCTTCCACCAGATTTATACCCTCAAAAAAGTGGTGATTGCCCAGGTGCAGGGCCACGTCCTGGCCGGCGGCTGCGGCCTGGCCGCCATCTGCGACCTGAGCTTTGCCGTGCCCGAGGCCAAGTTTGGCTACACCGAAGTGAAAATTGGCTTCCTGCCGGCCATCGTGAGCGTGTTTCTGCTGCGCAAAATCGGCGAGTCGCGCACCAAGCAGCTGCTGCTCACCGGCGACCCCGTTTCGGCCCAGGCGGCCCTCGACATGGGCCTTATCACCTTTCTGGCCCCCAAAGAGGAGCTGGCCGCGAACGTGCACACCTTCGCCCAGCGCCTGTGCCGCGAAAACTCGGGCCAGAGCATGGAAGTAACCAAGGAGATGCTGGCCCACCTGCCCGAGCTCGACCTCGAAGAAGGCCTGCGCTATGCCGCCCAGCGCAACGCCGAAGCCCGGGGCTCGGAGGATTGCCGCAAAGGCATTGCCGCCTTCCTCAGCAAAGAAAAGATTGGCTGGTAGCTTGAATAAGCTGTTAGCTGATGAAGCTGTTTAGAAAGTCCCCGAACGGTCATGCTGCGCTGCGCTCTGCATGACCGTTTGAGCACATTTTGTGACTTTCTAAACAACTCCAATAGCTTTGCAACAACGCCGTTCCGTCCCGGAATTTATTGGGGACGGAACGGCGTTTCCGCGTTATTTCCAAACAACCCTTTTCCGGTTCCGGTTACTTCCACATGACAACACTGGCCGCCATTGGCATCACCCTCGCCACCTTCGGATTCATGGAATTCTGGGCGTGGTTTATGCACAAGTTTGTGCAGCACGGGCCGCTATGGTTTCTGCACCGCTCGCACCATGTGCGGCACCCGCACCCAGTGGAGCGCAACGACTTGTTTTTCCTCATTTACGGGGCCATTTCGGCCGTACTGTTCATTACCGGCGACAATGGCGGGCGCTGGTGGTTCTGGGTGGGCGTGGGCATTGCCTGCTACGGCACGGTGTACTTCTTCGTGCACGACGTACTGATTCACGGCCGGCTGCGCTTCTGGAAAAAATCGCAGAATACCTACCTGCGGGCCCTCAATATGGCCCACAAAACCCACCACAAAACCACGGGCCGCGATAGTTCGGCCGAGTTTGGCCTGCTGTGGGTTTCGCCAAAATACTTGCAGCTGGCGCGGAGGAAAAAAATAAAGACGGGAAATTAAAACATGACCAATAGAACATTGGTTTTAAACTGGAATAATTATAGGTTTTATCAGGTGATTCTCGATTTATAAGGTTATAATTTTTAATTAAAAAAATGGGCCAATTCTCTATCAGTGACTTAGAGCAGCTTTCGGGCATCAAAGCGCACACTATTCGCATGTGGGAACAGCGCTACGGCCTGCTGCATCCGGTACGCACGGCCACCAACATTCGCACGTATTGCGATGATGACTTGCGGCGGTTGCTCAACGTAACCACGCTCTGCGGCCGGGGCCAGCGCATCTCGCAGGTGGCCCGCCTTACGGATGCTGAAATCAGTGAAGCCGTGCTGGCCTGCTGCGATGACTCGCATGACTACCACCGCCAGGTAAACGACCTGCTGGCCGCCATGCTGGGCTTCGATGAGCCCCGCCTCGACCAGCTATTAAGCGAAGCCTCCGTCCGCCTTGGCTTCGAGAATACGATGCTGCGCGTGGCCTACCCGCTGCTGCAGCGCATTGGCCTAATGTGGCTGGCCGGTACCGTGGACCTGGGCCAGGAGCACATGCTGGCCCACTTGCTGCGCCAGAAGCTGCTGGCCGCCACCGATGCCCTGCCCAAGATACCCACTACGGCCCGCCGCTGGGTGCTGTTTTTGCCCGGCGATGAGCTGCACGAGCTGGCCCTGCTCTTTATGAACTACCTGCTGCGCGCCCGGGGCCAGCATACGCTCTACCTGGGTCAGAACCTGCCTACGGTCGGCCTCACCAATGTGAACGCGGCCTACCGGCCCTACGCCGTGGCTACGGTGCTTACTACCCAGCCCGAGCGCGGCCGGGTGGCCGAGTACACCCGCGAGCTGCGCACCCTGTTTCCCGAGGCCCAGCTGGTGCTATATGGCCCGCTGGCCCGGCAGGAAGGGCTGGAGCTGCCCGCCAACTGCGTGTCGCCGCTGCTGATGACCGATTTCCTGGCCCTGATTTCTGCCGAGGCGACCGAGTCCGAGGCGGCCTGAGTAGCAATTTGCCGTCCAGCAAATCCCGTAGGTGGGCGCAGCCTTCACAAAACGATAATAATAAAACCGGACCCGAACCGCTGCCAAAATGCTTGCCAGGTGTAATTTGCCGCTCCTACCCGAAAGAAGTAGGCGTGCCGAGTAAAATAATTTTGGCCGGAGCTGGTCGAATTTGCGGTTGGTACGTATATTTGTTTAACAATCGGCCACGAAAAGCTAAACAGTATGACTTCGCTAGAATTCACCTCGCAAGTGCAGAAGATTTCGCTCACCCTCCGGCCCGCCGCCATGAACTTGACGCGAGACGCTGATGATGCTAAAGACTTAGTGCAGGAAACCCTTCTCAAGGCCCTGCTTAACAAGGACAAGTTTAAGGCCGGTACCAACCTGAAGGCGTGGTTGTATACCATCATGCGCAACACCTTCATCAACAACTACAACAAGATTACCAAGCGCAGCTCCAACATCGATTCGACGGAGTATTTCCAGTATTTCAACACTGACCAGAACTACATCACCCACAACGGCGCTACGTCGGATTTCGTGGTGCGCGATATCAACGAGGCCATTTCCAGCCTCGGTACCGACTACCGCACGCCGTTCATGATGTACTACATCGGCTACAAGTACATGGAGATTGCCGAGAAGCTGCAAATCCCGATTGGTACCGTTAAAAACCGCATCCACATTGCCCGCAAGGACCTGAAAGCAGCCTTGCAGGTGTATGCCCCGGTGGGTGCCTCTGCCGCAACCGAAGCGGCTGAAGTTCTGGAAGACTAGCCAGTTTCTGCCCGTGCGATGGCCGCCGGCTCTGCTGCTGCACTTGCGGCGCTGGGCCGGCGGCTTCTTTTTTGGGCGTACTTCGCCCGTCCGTTCAACCAAATCTGTTCTTACCTGCCTTTGCCCTCCAACCCCACTATCCCGAAACAGGCCGTCGTAATCGGGGCCGGCTTTGCCGGACTGGCGGCCGCTACCACCCTGGCCCAGGCCGGCTGGCGCGTCACCCTCCTCGAAAAAAATGAGGGCCCCGGCGGGCGGGCCCGGGTTTTTCACGCCCAGGGCTTCACCTTCGACATGGGCCCGAGCTGGTACTGGATGCCCGACGTGTTTGAGAAGTACTTCGCCCGCTTCGGCCGCAAAGTGACGGATTACTATGAGCTGATACGCCTCGACCCATCATACCAGGTGATTTTTAAGGGGCCCGAGGCCGTGGATATTCCGGCTAAGATGAGCGAGCTGCGGGCGCTGTTCGAGCACTACGAGCCCGGCAGCGCCGCCCGCCTCGACGAGTTCCTGAAGCAGGCGGCGTATAAGTATGAGGTCGGCATCAACCGGCTGGTGTACGCGCCCAGCCGCTCGGTTTTCGAGTTTGCCGACCCGAAATTGCTGGTTGACATGGTGCGGATGGACGTGCTGCAAAGCATGCACAAGCACGTACGCCGTTTTTTCAAAGACCCGCGGCTGTTGGAGCTGGTGGAGTTTCCTATCCTCTTTCTCGGCGCGACTTCGGAAAACACGCCCGCGCTCTACTCGCTGATGAACTACGCCGACCTGGCGTTGGGCACTTGGTACCCCAAAGGCGGCATGCACAAGATTGTGGAAGGCATGGTGCGCCTGGCCGAAGAACTTGGCGTTGAAACCGAATACAACCAGGAAGTGACGGAAATTGTGGTCGAAAACGGCCTCAGCACCGGCGTACGCACGGCCAGCGGCTTTTTTGCGGCCGATGCCGTGGTGGCCGGTGCCGACTACCACCACATCGAGCAACAGGTGCTCAAACCGGAGTTCCGGCACTACGATGCCAAATATTGGGATTCGCGCACCATGGCCCCGTCCAGTCTGTTGTTCTACCTCGGCGTGAACCGCAAGCTCGACAAGCTGCGCCACCACAACCTATTCTTCGACGAGGACCTGACCCAGCACGCCCGCGAGATTTACGAGCAGCCGCAGTGGCCCACGCGGCCGCTCTACTACGCCTCGGTGCCCAGCAAAACAGACCCCACCGTAGCGCCCGAAGGCCAGGAAAACCTGTTCTTGCTCATTCCCGTGGCCCCCGACCTCACCGACGACGAGGCCACCCGCGAGCGCTACTACGACCTGCTGATGGACCGCCTGGAAAAGCATTGCGGCCACCCCATCCGCGAGCATGTGGTGTACAAGCGCAGCTACGCCCACCGCGACTTCATTGCCGACTACCACAGCTTCAAGGGCAACGCCTACGGCCTGGCCAACACCCTCAAGCAAACGGCTATTCTAAAGCCCACGCTCAAGAGTAAAAAAGTAGCAAATTTGTATTTCACCGGCCAGCTCACTGTGCCTGGTCCCGGCGTGCCGCCTTCGCTCATTTCGGGGCAGGTAGTGGCGGGGGAAGTATTGAAAGAGAATTAATAATTGATAATTAAGAATTAAAAATTGAGCTTGCCGGCAGGTTTCTGGTTATTCTTAATTAATAATTCTTAATTCTTAATTCATCAAATGGACCACGTTAAACTCTTTGCCGACACCAGTCTGGCATGTAGCAAGCTCATTACGGGGCGCTACAGCACCTCGTTTACGCTGGGCATTCGCACGCTCGACGAGCGGCTGCACCTGCCGGTGTATGCCGTGTATGGCTTCGTGCGCTGGGCCGATGAAATCGTGGATACTTTTCACGATCACGACAAGGCCGCGCTGCTGGCCGACTTTCGCCGGCAGACCTACGAGGCGCTCGATACCCGCCTGAGCTTCAATCCGGTGTTGCACGCGTTCCAGCACGTAGTGCACCGCTACGGCATCGACCGGGAGTTCATTGAGGCTTTTCTGCACAGCATGGCCCTCGATTTGGAGGACCAGAACTACCATCCCGGCCTGTATCAGGACTATATCTACGGCTCGGCCGAAGTGGTGGGGCTGATGTGCCTGCGCATTTTCTGCGATGGCGATGTGGCCATGTTTGAGCGGCTGCGCGAGCCGGCCCGGCGGCTGGGCTCGGCGTTTCAGAAGGTGAATTTTCTGCGCGATATTCGCTCCGACTACGAGGACCGGGGCCGCGTGTACTTCCCCGGCGTGGTGTACGCCCGCTTCAACGACGCTGCCAAAGCCGAAATTGAAGCTGATATTAAAGCCGATTTTGAGGCGGCCTACGCGGGCATTCAGCAGCTACCGCGCAGTGCCAAGCTGGGCGTGTACCTGGCTTACGTGTACTATCTCAAGCTGTTCTATAAAATTAAAAAGCTGTCGGCGGCCCGTATTCTGAGCGAGCGGGTGCGCGTGCCCGACAACACCAAGCTGCTGTTGCTGCTGGGCTCTTATTTCCGCTACCGACTCTCGCGCATTTGAGGCAATTTTGGGCCTGGCTTTTGCCTGAGAGCATCTGCATTGCGGCCTTACGCCGTAGTTTTGCTGATATGCGAATTCCCGGGTTCTTGTTTCTTGCGCTGGTTTTAGGGGTTGGCTCGTCGTCGTCGGCGGCCGGTTTGCGTAGTATTGCCGGGCGGGCCGCTGCAGTCGTTCGCCCCTTTTTCTTAAACTTCCCCATTCCTCCCGTGTCGTCGTCTCCTTACCATCCCGCCAACTTGCGCCGCCATTACGAGCTGGCGGCCGCCGATAAGTCGGCCGGCGAAAAATTCTACCAGTTACTGGCCGAATACAAAGACCGCGACGGCTTGGTGCTGGCCTATAAAGGTGCATCAGAGGCCATCAGGGCCCGCGATGCCTCAATGTTCAACAAGCTCACCTACGTGCAGGACGCGGCCAAAACGTTCGACCAGGCCGTGAGCATCGACCCGCAAAATCCCGAAATCCGCTTCCTCCGCTTCTCAGTCGAAAGCAACCTGCCCGCCTTCCTGGGCCTGAGCAAGCACGTGGATGAAGACAAGGGGCTGCTGCTCAACGCCGCGCTCAAACACCCCGGCACGGGGCTCGACGCGGAAGCCTTCCGCACGGTGCGCGGCTTCCTGGTGGGGCGTGGGCACGTGAGCGAGGAGGAGGCCCAGCGCCTGAACAAAGTAAAGGAGTAGCCAGCCGGCCTAATCCCTTGTATCACAAGCTTCAGCTTGTGACGAGCATAGCGAGTATTAGCGTTGGCACCGTTCAACAAATACCCCCGCTGCGCGCATAGTACAAGTTTAGGCATTTGCTTCATTTTGGTCCAGGTTGAACGCATATAAATGGAGTCATGGGCCTACATTGTCTCACAGGGTATTTTAGGTTTTAAAAAAGCGTCAGGTCCAAAATAAAAAAGTACCCTGGCAGGCTGGATTCAGTTCTCAAAATTTATATGCGTTCAACCTGATTTTGGTCTAAGGCAAACTGAATTAGGTAAGAATTACGTATTTTCGGCCATCCGGCCTTCTTTACGCAACCTTGCGGGTAGGTTACCGGTTACCGAGGTCCTATGCCGAACCTGTCGCTCAGCGTCCGAATTGACCCTAACTCCGGCTTTTGCTTTGGTGTTATATACGCCATTCAAATGGCCGAAGACCTGCTCGATGAGCAAGGCTACCTCTATTGCCTGGGCGATATCGTGCACAACGATGAAGAGGTGCAACGTCTGGAAGCGCGCGGCCTGCGCATTATCTGCCACGAGCAGCTGGCCGAGCTGCGCGACGAGGCCGTGCTCATCCGGGCCCACGGTGAGCCCCCGGCCACCTACCAGATGGCCCTGGAGAACAACCTGACCTTAATTGATGCCAGCTGTCCGGTGGTGCTCAAGCTGCAAAACCGCATCAAAACCAGCTACGATAAAAAAGAGCAGATTTTCATCTACGGCAAGCACGGCCACGCCGAAGTGCTGGGCCTGCTAGGCCAGACCAGCGGCAACGCCGTCGTTTTCGAAAGCCTCGACGAGCTGCTGAGCCATGAGCTGCCCGAGAATATCACCCTCTACAGCCAGACTACCAAGAGCACCAACAGCTTCTACAATATCAAGAACCAACTGGAAACCCGTGGCTACCAGGTGAATGCCAATGACACCATCTGCCGGCAGGTGAGCAACCGCGACAAGGACCTGCGCCGCTTCGCCGCGCAGTACGACCAGATTGTGTTTGTGTCGGGCACCAAAAGCTCCAACGGCAAGGTGCTCTACCAGGTCTGCAAGGAAACCAATGCGCAAACGCATTTCATCTCCAACTTGGGCGAAATCGACGCGGTCTGGTTTGCGCCGGGGCAGTCGGTGGGCATTTGTGGTGCTACCAGTACCCCCATGTGGCTAATGGAGCAGGTGCGCGACCGGCTGCTGAGCCTGTAGGGCTTTAACGGATTAACCATGCAGATACTGGACTTGCCTTTCGGCGTAACAGATTGGTCGACAGTAGCGGGGGTGGAGCATGCCGGCACTACTGGCGTGGCTACCTGGCGCACCCGGCAGTTTGGCCCGGTGCGGGTGCGCATGGTGGATTATAGCCCCAACTACCTGGCCGACCATTGGTGCCAGAAAGGGCATTTCCTGCTGGTAACGGCCGGCGAGCTACTGACCGAGCTAGCCGATGGCCGCACATTCTCCCTCACGCCGGGCATGAGCTACCAGGTAGCCGACGGTGCCGAGGCGCACCGCAGCCGCAGCCTGGGCGGGGCTTCACTTTTTATTGTCGACTGAATGGAGGCGCTGGCAACATCGGCCCCGGTGGCCGCCCGGCGTGTAGCCCCCACGCCCATTGGCACTACCGGCGCGGTCATTGGAGAGCTGATTCTGGTGCTGTGGGCGGCGCTGCTGGGCTTTCTGCTGGCGTGGTACGAGCCCGACTGGCACTCGCCCGCGCCCTACCTGCTGGCCCTGTTGCAAACGCACCTCTATACGGGCCTGTTCATTACGGCGCACGATGCCATGCACGGCGTAGTGAGCCCCAATAAGCGCCTCAATAACGCGCTGGGTACGCTGGCCGCCGGCTTGTTTGCCTTCAACTGGTTCCCTGGCATGCTGGCGAAGCACCACGCCCATCACCGCCACGTCGGCACCCAGGACGACCCCGATTTTCACGACGGTCGCCACCCTGGTTTCCTGCCCTGGTTCCTGCGCTTCGCCTGGAACTACGTGACCTGGTGGCAGGTGCTGCTGATGGCCGCGACCTACAACGTGCTGAAGCTGTTTTTCCCGCAGGCCAACGTCATCGCCTTCTGGATGATACCGGCGGTGCTGGCTACGCTTCAGCTGTTCTTTTTCGGTACCTACCTGCCGCACCGGGGCGAGCACGCGGTTGATAATCTGCACAAGTCGCGCAGCCAGTTTCGGCACCACCTATGGGCGTTTGTAAGCTGCTATTTCTTTGGTTATCACTACGAACACCACGACCAGCCCTATTTGCCATGGTGGCGGCTGTGGCGGACGAAGAACACGGATTAGCACGGATTTTAGCCGATTTCACGGATTTTGTGGACGGTAACTGTTGACTAAAAAAAGGCTTGCCATTTGGCAAGCCTTTTTTTGATACACAAGACGGCGGGGAACGTTCACAAAATCCGTGAAATCCGCTAAAATCCGTGCTAATCCGTGGTCTAGTGAGTTGGGTTGGTTTTCTTGCAGCAGTCGGGCAGGCGGTTGTAGGCGCGGGCATCGGCGGTGAGCTCGTCGGCATCGTAGCCGGTTTTCTGCACGGCGGTGCGCAGGGCGGCCGGAGTGGTTTTGTCGGCTTTGTACGTCACGGTGAGAACTTTGGTGGGCACGTCGAGCACGGCGCTTTGCACGCCTTTTTCATAGGCGAGGCTCTTTTCGATGCGGGCTTTGCACATGTCGCACACGGCCGAGGTTTTGAACTGGGCCGTGGCGGTGCCGTTAGTGGCGGCTTGTACGGCTGCGGGAACGGTTTGGGCTTGGGTCTGTGCGGTAGAAGTGAGGCTGAGGAGGGCGAAAAACGGGAGGGCGAGGAGGGATTTCATATGCAGGAATGAAGTAAAGTCGGGGTGATGGTCAGCTAACAAAATTGCTGCCGGAAAAATTGGTTATGCGGTGCCAGATAAAGCTTGCCGCACACTGCTATTCAATGCGATAGCGCAGGCCCGCGTAAGTCACGCGGCCATACACTGGCCCCCACACCATGGCGGCATCAAACGTGGGCCCGAAGGGGTTAGCCGCGCCTTCAATGGGGTTGGGCTGGCGGTAGTTGCTGATGTTTTCGACGCCCGCGTACACCTCCAGCCGCTTGAAGGCGCGCGTGAGCTGGGTGTTGAGCAGGGCGTAGCGCGGCGCGGTTTCGGGCGCGTATTCCTGGCCTGTGCCGTGGGCGTGCGTGCTGCCGATATGCGCCACTGGCCGCTGCCCAAACCACTGTACCGTGAAATCGGCCCGCCACTTATCGAAGGCACTGGCGTAGCCCAGGTTAAGGAAAGCGCGGTGGGCCGGGGTGAGGGGCTTGGGCAGCAACACGTTGTCGTAGGTCGTGCGAACGTCGAGGTACTTGTAGGCACCCTTCACCTGCAGACCTTTCAGCGGCTCCACCTGCAGCTCGGCCTGCATGCTGCGGGCGAAGGAGCGGCCGCCGGGCTGCAGGTTATCAAGGGCAATGATATCGGGCGAGGTGTACATATCTGCCACCACCTGGTTCGAGAATTCGGTGTGGTAGTAGTCGAGGATGAAGGTGGCCGGGTGGCCCAGCGCCGTGAAGTACTGCGTGGCGCTACCGCCCATGTTCCAGGCCTTTTCGGGCCGCAGATTGGGGCCGATGATGAACTCGCGGGCGCTGGCCAGCATGGCGGCATTGTCGGCAACGGGGTTGGCCACGCGGAAGCCGCTGCCTGCGGCGGCGCGCAATACCGTGTTTTTCAGCACGTCGTACTTCACGTTGAGGCGGGGCGTAATTTGCCAGCCGTAGAGGTTGTGGCGGTCGGCGCGCAGGCCGGCTACTACGGTCAGGTTGCGGCTGTTCTGGTAGGTGTATTCGGCAAAGGCCCCGGGCACCAGCTCACGGCGCAGGCGGTGCTCGCGGGCCTCGGTTTGGGCGGGCGTTTCGGTGCTGTAGCTACGGCCGGCGGTCAGGCGCTCATCGTAGTTGTCGTAGAGAAAGCTCAGCCCCGTGCGGTAGACGTGGGCCGTATTGCCGAGGGCGCTCTGGAACAGCAGCGTGGCCAGGCCGGTGCGCTGATTTCCATCGTAGGCCCGCGACGTACGGTTGCTGACGAAGTAGGCCGGCAGGCTGGGGTCGTGGTTGGTATGAAGCGTCTGGTAGCCGTAGGAGTAGCGCGAGGTGAAGTCGTGGTCGGTGCCGGTGAGCAGCAGGCCCAGGCTCTGGAAGGGGCGTGCGGGCCAGGTGTAGGACGTTTTGGCGTAGCCGGTGTAGCGGGTAGTGGCCTGCGTGGTGCCATAATTCTGCGTGAATGCGGCTTTGCCCGTATCGCGGAAATCAAGCTGCCCGCCCTGCCGGGTTTCGCGTAGCGCGCCCAGGCCCACCTCGCTCACAATGCCGTGGCCCGAGACGTACTTCCACTTATTGAAGGCGTTGAACTGCGTGGCCAGCGGCAAATCGAGGAAGCCGTCCTTGTTCCGGTCCAGGCGGTTGCCGAGGTGGTCGGTGTGCAGCAGCAGCACCGTGCTCCACTTCGGACTGATGCGGGCCGAGGCGTTCAGATTGACATCGAATTTGCCGAGGTCGTTGGCGTAGGCATTGAACAGCAGCTGGTCCGTCTTTTCCGGCTCTTTCAGCTTCACGTTCACCTGCCCCGAGATAGCCTCGTAGCCATTCACCACTGAGCCCGTGCCCTTAATGATTTCGATGTTCTCAATCCAGGGGCCGGCCAGGTAGCCCAGGCGGTAGGGAGCGGCCAGCCCGCGCAGGGCCGGCTGGTTGTCCACGGTCAGCAGCGAGTAGCTGCCATCGAGCCCGAGCAGCTGAATCTGCTTCGCCCCCGACACGGCATCGGAAGTTGTGACTTCCACCGAGGCGTTGGTTTCGAAGCTTTCGGCCAGGTTGCAGCAGGCCGATTTGGTGAGGTCGCGGCCCGAAATCATCTGCACATTGGCCGGCGTGAGGGACGAGTAGGTCGGGGCGCGGTCCGTCACCACTACTTCGCCCAGTTCGGCCCCAGCGCGCAGGCCCACCCGCAGGTAGGGCGCGCCGGTGGCGGGTACGGCCAGCGTATCCGGCCGGTAGCCCAGGGCCTGCACCACCAGCCGCGAGGTCGCCCGCGCCGGCCGCACCAGCGTAAAGTGTCCGCCCGCGTCCGAAGTGGTGGTGATAACCGGCGCACCGCCATCGGCCGCGTCGTAGAGCCAGCGCAGCACCGCGCCGGGTAGGGGAGTGGCCTTGCCGGCCTCGGTCACTTCGCCGCGCACCGGCGCAATGGCCGACGACTGCGCTGCGGCCTGCCCGGCCGGCAGCAGTACCAGCAACAGGGTCGAAAGCCGCAGATGCGGAATAATGCCGCCGATAAATATCATAATGTCTGGAAGTTAGATGTTTCTGATGAATCAACGCGATAGATGCCGCGACACCTCCCTTCGCCGTCAACGCAGCAAGGGAGTTGCTCAGAAAAAACCTAGACTTCCAACGTGCAGGCGAAGGTCAGCAGCGCCCGGCCCCCGAGGGGCGGGGGCGAGGCATCGGCTGCAAACCAGCGCGGGCCGGCATTGGCTCGCACGGCCCCGGCGGCCGGGGCTACCGGCCCGCCCAGGGGCGGCACGATACCCGTCAGCGCCGGAGCCGGCACCAGAGTTTTGGTGGCCAGCTCGTGCACCGGGCTGCTCAGCTTGTGCTCGAGCTTGCTAAAATCGCAGCAGCCATCCGAGGCTTTGGGGGTGGCCGGGGCCAGCTCGCCTACGCAGCCGCGCAGCTCGGCCCGACCAGCTACGGAAACGGCCACCATGCTCCGGCCGCTCATGCGGCAGGTCAGGCGCTGCACCGTGAGGCCCACCGAGGTGATGAGCACCAGCACGGCCAGCAGAACACTGGCGAGGCGAAGGGACAATGAATGAGGGCGCATAGCTACCCGCAAAGGTACGGTGGGAGCCCGACGACTGGGGCACCGGCTTCGGCTTGTTTATCGTGGCGCGGTCCCGGCACAAGCTGAAGGCGGTGCCCCAAGTCGCCGGGCTTCATCTGTTGCCCATAACCGCCCTGACATTCTGGTAAACACTCTGCAAACGCAGTCCCATAATGCCGGCAGCACCAGTTGAAGTATTCAAAAACTGCATTTAAACGCTCTAAAGGCAGTTTTGCATTTGTGGTAGGAAATGGTAAATCGTGGTTGGTTTTTGAGGGGGTTCCCGTACATTTGCTAATGTCGCCGCTTCTCCACCCGGCCACCCGTGCCCATGAACCTGCTCTCCGGCGAATACGAATGCAAGCTCGACCCGAAGGGGCGGCTGGTATTGCCGGCCAAAGTGAAGGGGAATCTGCCCGAGGAATCGGGCAACCAGCTGGTGCTGGTGCGGGGCTTCGAGCCCTGTCTGGTGCTGTATCCGCGGGCCGCCTGGGGCGTGATTCACGAAAAGGTGATGGCGCTGGACGAGTTCAACGAGGAATACCGGCAGTTTCAGCGCAATTTTTTCCGGGGTATGACCGAGGTAGAGCTCGACAGCATCAGCCGTTTTATGTTGCCGCGCAGCATGTTGCGCTACGCTGGTATTGAGAAGGAGGCCATTATCGTGGGCCTGGGCAACCGCTGCGAAATATGGGACCCGGCCCGCTACGACGAGTTCCTCATCAAGGACCAGCAAAGCTTTAGTAAGCTGGCCCAGAAGTTTTTATCTGTTGAAACCCCGCCGCTCGCCGGCCTGGCCGCATGAGCATGACCGAATACGATAACGACCAGGCCTATCACCGCCCCGTAATGCTGGCCCAGTGCCTGGCCGCCATGGACTTACAGCCTGATGGGCGCTATGTCGACGTGACCTTTGGCGGTGGCGGCCATTCGGCCCGCATCCTCGAAAAACTCACTACCGGCCATCTCTTCAGCTTCGACCAGGACGCCGATGCCGAAGCCGAGGCGGCCAAGCTGGCCCGCCCGCAGTTTACGTTTGTGAAAGCCAACTTCCGGGACTTATTCGCTGAGCTACAGCAGATTGGCGGGCTACCCGTGGATAGCCTGCTGGCCGACCTGGGGGTGAGCTCGCACCAGTTCGACACGCCCGAGCGCGGTTTCTCGACCCGCTTCGACGGCCCGCTGGATATGCGCATGGACCCCGATGGCCCGCTCACGGCCGCCGATATCCTCAACGATTATAAGGAAGCCGACCTGCACCGCATTTTTGGTATGTACGGCGAGGTGACCAACGCCCGTACGCTGGCCGCCACCGTGGGCGCGGCGCGGCGCGGCCGCCGCCTCGAAACCATTGCTGAGCTCAAGCAGGCCATTGTGCCCTGCACGCCGCGCGGCAAGGAAAACAAGTATCTGGCCCAGGTTTTCCAGGCCCTGCGCATCGAGGTTAACCAGGAAATGCAGGCCTTGCAGGAAATGCTGCTGCAAACGGCCGACGTGCTGCGCCCCGGTGGTCGGCTGGTGGTGATGAGCTACCATTCGCTGGAAGACCGACTGGTGAAAAACTTCATCGCGAAGGGTAAATTCTTCGGAACCGTCGATAAAGACTTCTTCGGCAATGAAAGCAAGCCCTTTGAAGCCGTGAACCGCAAACCTGAAGAAGCCGACCCGGCCGAAGTCGCGCTGAATAGCCGCGCCCGAAGTGCTAAATTGCGGGTTGCAATCCGGACAGAGAATTAAAAATTAAAAATGACCAATTAAAAATGGATTCAACCCTAGTCCTGTTGCCCATCAATTTTTAATTTTTAATTGAAGTCAATGGCCGCTAATACGCTCCGTCCCACCGATGCCCCGCGCCGCGCAAACGTGCCGCGTCCGGTAGCCGCGCCCGAGCCGGAGGAAGCCCCCGCGCCCCCCGTGGCCGAATACGTGGCCCCCGCGCCGGAGCCTGCCCCGGCCCCCGCTGCCCCAAAGCGTGAGAAGCCTCGCCGCGAGCCTGCTACCGAAATAGCCCCGCGCAGCTCATGGAGCCTGTTTTCGCTGCTCGACCGCGCCACGAGCGTGGACGGCCTGTTTCGGGAAGGCTTGCCCGTACGCTTCCTGCCGCATCTGCTGTTTGTGATGCTGCTGGTGCTGCTCTACATCGGCAACACGCACTACGGCAACCGCATGAACCGCAACATTCAGCGCCTCAAACAGGAAACTGAAGACCTGCGGGCCGACTACACTACCCTGAAATCGGATTACATGGAGGCCAGCAAGCAAAGCGAGGTGGCCCGCAAAGTGGCCGCCATCGGGCTGGTCGAAAGCTCGTCGCCGCCTTTCCGCATCACGGTTCCGGCCGGCCATCTCGACGCCGCCGAATTGGAGCTGATGCCCGTGCTCACGGCCGATACGCTGGCCGCCCGCGCCGCCCGCGACTCCACCGCCGCCCTGCGCGCCGACCAGCTGGCCGGCCGCCGCCGTCCGGTCGATGGCAGCGACGAGGATAGTGGTCCCGAAATCATTGCTCCGCCCCAGGCGCTGGACGGCGACTCGGTGCCGACCCTGGTAGCAGCGCCGCAAGCTTCGCACCGTGCTGTCATTAATAAGCCCGACCATAAGAATAAGGCACAAAAAAGCACAAGCTCGCACAAGAAACAATCGGCAGATAAGCAGGCCGTTAAAGCCCGTAACCGATGAAAGGTAGCGTTAAGAAGTCGATAGTTACGCGGGTGCGGCTGGCTTTTTTGGGGGTGGCCGTGTTTTCGTGCGCCATTTTCTGGAAGGCAACCAAAATTCAGTTTCAGGAGGGGGCCAAGTGGCGCGCTCTGGAGCAGGAGCGGCGCATCAGCTACCAGTCGGTGCCAGCCACGCGGGGTAATATTTACTCCGATAATGAGAGTATTATGGCGACTTCGCTGCCATTTTACCGCGTGGCCTGGGACCCGGGCGTGGTGGAGGACGGGGTGTTTCGGGCTGGAATTGACTCGTTGGCCTGGCACTTGTCGCATTTTTTCGGCGACCGCAGCGTGCAGGAATATCGCCGCCGGCTGGTGAACGCGCACTCGGCCAGGCAGCGCTACATCCGCCTCAACTCCCGGCAAATCAATTTTCAGGAGAAGAAGCTGATGGCCACCTGGCCGGTATTCCGTGAGCGGCGTAACCGGGGTGGAGCCATTTTTGAGAAGGTGGATAAGCGTTTTCGGCCATTTGGCGGGCTGGCGCAGCGCACCATCGGCTTCGTGAACGAGGACAAGCACGGCGCGGGCCTGGAGTACACCTTTGAGCAGAGCCTGGCCGGGAAGTCGGGCGAGGCGCTGTTTGAGCGTGTGCCCGGCGGCGTGAAGCCGGTGTACGACGGCACTGAAATCAAGCCCCTGCCGGGCTACGACGTGAAAACCACGCTCGACATCAACTTGCAGGACGTGGCCGAAAATGCTCTCTACAAGTCGCTGGTTGATAACAATGCCCAGTATGGCTGCGTGATTCTGATGGAAGTGGCCACCGGTGAAATCAAGGCCGTGGCTAACCTCGGTAAGGCGTCGGACGATACCTATAAGGAGGACTACAACTACGCCTTTGCCGACCAGGGCCGGACCGAGCCGGGCTCCACTTTTAAGCTGGCCTCGATGATGGCGCTGTTTGAGGCGCATCCGGAGCTCACGCTCGACGACATTGTGGACACCGGCAACGGCCGAATGTACGTGGGCGGGGCCGTGAAATCAGACTCGCACGGCTACGGCCGCATCACGGTGCAGCAAGTATTTGAGAAATCGAGTAATATCGGCGTGGCCAAGCTGGTCGATAAATACTTCTCGCGCAACCCCAGTGAGTACACCGATTACCTGAAGAAATTCGGCTTGGATAAGCCGCTGGGTTTCCAGATGACCGGTGAGGCGCTGCCCTACGTGAAGGACACCAAGGACCGCAGCTGGAGCCGCACCTCGCTCACCACCATGAGCATTGGCTACGAGCTGAAGCTGGCCCCGCTGCAAACGCTGGCCCTCTACAACGCCATTGCCAACGGCGGCGTGAAAGTGCAGCCCATGATTGTGCGCGAAATCAAGCAGGCCGACCAGGTGCTGATGCACAACGAAACCAAGGTGCTGAACCCCAAAATCTGCTCGGACGCTACGCTGATTAAGGTGAAGTCGATGATGGAAGGGGTGGTGACGGCCGGTACGGCCCGCAGCATCCGCCCCAAGGACTACAGCATTGCCGGCAAAACCGGCACGGCCTGGAAATTCAAGAACGGGCAGTACACCAAGACGTATTCGACCAGCTTCGTGGGCTATTTCCCGGCCGATAAGCCGAAGTACAGCTGCATCGTGGTGGTGGACTCGCCCCGCAACGGCCGCATCTACGGGGCCGACGTGGCCGCGCCGGTGTTCCGCGAGGTGGCCGACAAGTGCATGGCCCGCGACCTGCTCAGCCAGCGCCCGCTGCTGGCCAAGGCCCGCCTGAACAAGAGCCACGTGCCGCTGGTGCGCGCCGGTATGCAGGACGAACTGGCCCTCGTGTGTCAGCGGCTGGGCCTGGTGGGCAACACCCAGGCCACCGGCGGCGAGGAGTGGGTACGCGGCGCTTCCGACACCGCTTTCCACGCCCGCACTGTGACGTTGGTAGTGAATCCTGTGCGCCCCAACCGCGTGCCGCAGGCCCGGGGCCTGAGCCTGCGCGATGCTCTTTTCCTGCTCGAAAACCGGGGCCTGCACGTGCGGGCCGTGGGCTCGGGCCGGGTGCGTGAGCAGTCGCTGGCCCCGGGCTCGCCCATCAAGCGCGGCGACCTGATTACGCTGAAACTGGAAGAATCCGGCCCCCGCATCGCCGCGCCCGTAGCCCTGCCCGAGCCCGAGCACACCGACCTGGCCGAGAACAAGCTGCTGGTGCCCGTGGATATGGAGCCCGCCAAAGCCCGCCGTTCCTTCTCCGATGGCGAGAAGGCCCACGTGCAGGCCGCCGTGGCTGAACGCTCGGCCGGCGTGAAGCCCAATGCTAAAGCCGGCAAGCCCACGGCCAAGCCCGCCACTGTCTCGCCAGCTGCCCGGCCAGCAGCAACCGGAGGCGCAAAAGCTACCGATAAATCCAAAGATTCCCGCCAGTCCGCTGCGGGCAAAAACCCCAAAAAGCCCGCGCCGGCTAAACCCGCCGTGCGCCGCGCTTGAATCAGTTAAGAGTTAAAGGTCAAGAGTTAAAAGTTGAAAAAATCAAATCAGACAACCCATAACTCTTGACCTTTAACTCTTAACTCCTAACTCAAAGGATGATTTCTCTGCCGCTCTTTTCCCTGCTTACCGACGTGAACGTGCTCGCCCAGCACGGTTCCACCGACGTGCCCATCACCGGCCTCACCCTCGACTCGCGCGAAGCCGGGCCGGGCGTGGCCTTCTGCGCCCTGCGCGGCACGGCCACCGACGGCCACCGGTTCATCGAAGGCGCGGTGGCAAAAGGGCTGGCCGCCGTTATCTGCGAAGAGCTGCCGGCCGTGCTGAACCCCGCCACGACCTACGTGCTGGTAGCCGATTCGGCCGAGGCACTGGGCCATGTGGCGGCGGCGTTTCACGGCCATCCCTCGCGCCAGCTCACGCTGGTTGGCGTAACGGGTACCAACGGCAAAACCACCTGCGCCACGCTGCTGCACAAGCTATTCCGCGAGCTGGGCTACCACGCCGGCCTGCTGAGCACGGTGCAGAACCAGATTGACGAGGAAGTCATCCCGAGCACCCACACCACGCCCGATGCCATTCGGCTGAATGCGCTGCTGGCCCGCATGGTAGGGGCCGGCTGCACCCACGCCTGCATGGAGGTGAGCAGCCACGCCGTGGCGCAGCACCGCATCACGGGGCTGCGCTTCGCGGGCGGCGTCTTCACCAACCTCACCCACGACCATCTCGACTACCACGGCACGTTCGATAATTACCTGAAGGCTAAAAAGGGCTTCTTCGACGCGCTGCCCAAAACCGCCTTCGCCCTCACCAACGCCGACGACAAGCGCGGCCCGGTGATGCTGCAAAACACCGTGGCCCGCCGCGCCACCTACTCGCTGCGCGGGGCTGCCGATTTTCGCGCCAAGCTGGTGGCCAATGAAGTCCACGGCCTGCACCTCGAAGTCGACGGCCGCGAAATTCTTTTCCGCCTCATCGGCGTGTTCAATGCCTACAATTTGATGGCCGTGTACGGCGCGGCCGTGCTGCTGGGCGAGGACCCCACCGAGGTTCTCACCATCCTCTCGGGCCTGACCACCGCGCCCGGCCGCTTCGAGTCGGTGCTGTCGGGCCAGCAAAGCATCACGGGCATTATCGACTACGCCCACACGCCCGACGCGCTGGAGAACGTGCTGCAAACCCTGCACGAAATCCGCCAGCCCAGCCAGCACATCATCACGGTGGTGGGCTGCGGCGGCAACCGCGACGCGGCCAAGCGCCCCATCATGGCCAACCTGGCCGCCCGGCTTTCCAACAAAGTCATTCTCACCTCTGATAACCCCCGTTTCGAGGACCCCGCCGAAATCCTGGCCCAGATGGCGGCCGGTGTGACGGCCCCCGATTCGGCCAAAGTCCAGACCGTGCCCGACCGCCGCGCCGCCATCGAAGCCGCTGTGCGCCTGGCCGGTCCGCACGATATTGTACTGGTCGCCGGCAAGGGCCACGAAAATTATCAGGAGATTAGCGGCGTGAAAATGCCTTTTGATGACAAGCTGATTCTTGTCGAAGTTTTTGCTGAGCTGAATAAATAGCGCGCCGCTTGCCGGTCCGACCGCCCTAGGCGGTCGGACCGGTTGAAGCGTGAACAATTCCCGAACGACAACCCCCGGCCATCGTTCGCCCAATAATCGGTCCGACCGCCTAGGGCGGTCGGACCGGCAGACGACATCCGCCAAGAACCGCTTACCGAATGCTTTATTACCTCTTCCGTTACCTGCACGAACATTACCACCTGGCGGGAACCGGCGTGTTCCAGTACACCACATTCCGCGCCGGGCTGGCGGTTGTCATTTCCCTGCTCATCGCCCAGATTTTCGGGCACCGCCTGATTCGGGTGCTGCAAATGAAGCAGGTGGGCGAAAGCATCCGCGACCTCGGCCTGCAAGGTCAGAACGAGAAGAAAGGTACGCCCACGATGGGCGGCCTCATCATCATTCTGGCCATTCTGGTGCCGGTTATTTTGCTGTGCCGGCTCCGCAATATCTACATCATCCTCATGATTATGAGTACGGTGTGGCTGGGTCTGATTGGCTTCCTGGACGACTACATCAAGGTGTTTCGCAAGAACAAGGAGGGGCTGAGCGGCCGCTTCAAAGTGCTGGGGCAGGTGGGTTTGGGCATCACGGTGGGCTGGGTCCTGTTCTATAGCAACGAAATCACGGTGCGCGAGTATCTGCTGCCCAACGGCACTTTTTCGGCGATTGAATCCAGTAAAGTATTCAAAGACGTGCACCTGATGATTACCACGGTGCCGTTTATGAAGAACAACGAGCTGAATTACGGCGATTTATTCGCCTCAGCGGGCACAATTTTCAACGGCCTCTACGGACTGCTCTACATCCCCATCGTCATTTTCTTGATTACGGCCGTGAGCAACGGGGCCAACATTACCGACGGCCTCGACGGGCTGGCGGCAGGCACTTCGGCCATCATCGGTATCACGCTGGCTATTTTCGCTTTCGTGAGTGGCAATGCATTATTGGCTGATTATCTGGATGTTATGTTCATTCCCGATTCGGGCGAGCTGGTTATTTTCTGTACGGCTTTCGTGGGAGCCTGCATTGGGTTTCTTTGGTACAATAGCTACCCGGCGCAGGTTTTTATGGGCGACACGGGCTCGCTGGCGCTGGGCGGCATCATTGCCGTGCTGGCCCTCATCGTGCGCAAAGAGCTGCTGATTCCGATTCTGTGCGGAGTGTTTCTTGTTGAGAACCTGTCGGTTATTGTGCAGGTTGGGTATTTTAAATACACCCGTAAGAAATACGGCGAGGGCCGCCGCCTGCTGCGCATGTCGCCGCTGCATCACCACTACCAAAAGCTGGGCTACCACGAGTCGAAAATCGTGTCGCGCTTCTGGATTGTCGGCATCATGCTGGCAGTTATTACCCTGGTTACCTTGAAATTGCGCTAATTATCTTTCTCGCTGAGGTTCGCGGAGCTCGTCCACTGCGAACCTCAGCGAAACCCTCAGCGGACCTCAGCGAGAAATTACTTCCCCTATGCACATTGTCATTCTAGGAGCGGCCGAAAGCGGCGTGGGCGCGGCCCTGCTGGCCCAGGCCAAAGGCCACACCGTTTTCGTGTCGGACCGCGGCCCCATCCAGCCCGATTATAAGCAGCAGCTCACCGAAGCCGGCATCGAATTCGAGGAAAACCAGCACTCGCTGGATAAAATTCTGACGGCCGATGAAGTCGTGAAAAGCCCCGGCATTCCGGAGAAAGCACCGGTTATCCAGGCGCTGCGCGAGAAGAAAACCCCGATAATCTCCGAGATTGAGCTGGCTGGCCGCTACACCAGGGCCCGGTGCATCTGTATCACGGGCACCAACGGCAAAACCACCACCACGCTGCTCATCCATCACCTGCTGAAAAGCGCGGGCCTGAATGTGGGCCTGGCCGGTAACGTAGGTTACTCGCTGGCCGAGCAGGTGATTGAGGATAAGCACGACTACTACGTGGTGGAGCTCAGTAGCTTCCAGCTCGATGATACCCACGACTTCCAGCCCTGGATTGCCATCCTGCTCAATATCACGCCCGACCATCTCGACCGCTACGGCTACTCGCTGGAGCAGTATGCGCAGGCCAAGCTGCGCATCGTGCGCAATCAGGACAGCAGCGGCACGTTCATCTATAATGCTGATGATGAGAATATTCAGCGGTACTTTAAGTCGGCGTTGCGGCCGGTGCACCAAATGCCGTTCAGCCTGCACCACCGGCCCGATATTCACCTGGCAGCCTACTACGAAACCACCGACCTGATGTGCGTGGACATGCTGCCCGGCTACTACAGCAAAACCAATAAGGTAAGCACCGCCAACTCGCCCCTCATTGGCCAGCACAACCGCCAGAACACGCTGGCCGCCGTGCTCGCCGCCCGCGTGGCTGGCCTCGAAACCGCGCAGATTGAGGCTGCCCTGGCCACCTTCCACAACGCCGACCATCGCCTGCAGTCAGTGGGCGAAATCAACGGTGTGCGCTACATCAACGACAGTAAAGCGACCAACGTGGAAGCCGCCTGGTACGCCCTCGACGGCATTCAGCAGCCTATCGTCTGGATTGCCGGCGGCACCGACAAGGGCAACGACTACAGCAGCCTGCTCAACCTGGCCGAGCACCGCGTGAAAGCCCTTGTCTGCCTTGGCGTCGACAATGCCAAGCTCCGCGCCACCTTCGACCCCATCATCCCGCACGTCGAGGAAACCCAAAGCATGGCCGATGCCGTGGCCCGTGCCACCGCCCTCGCCGCCCCCGGCGACGTCGTGCTGCTCTCGCCCTGCTGCGCCAGCTTCGACCTGTTCAAAAACTACGAAGACCGCGGCCAGCAGTTTGCGGCGGCGGTTGCAGAACGGCTGAAATAGCACGTCATGCCGAGCGCAGCCGAGGCATCTCGCGTGCCATCACTAATCTAATCGTTGAACGATGCGAGCGAGGTGCTTCGGCTGCGCGGACGCCAGATAAAGCATGACGTTCTAAAATTACCCACCAGTTCACCACTCACCATTTTACTCATGAAAGACTGGCTGCAACGCAACCTCAAAGGCGACCCCATTCTGTGGGCCATCGTGCTGCTGTTCTCGTTCATCAGCATTGCCGTGGTGTATTCGGCCACCGGCACGCTGGCCTACAAGAAGATGAACGGCAATACCGAAGCCTTCCTCCTGAAGCACACGGGCCTGATATTGATGGGGCTGCTCTTCATGTGGCTGGCCCATCGCATCGATTACCGGCACTACTCGCGGCTGTCGCTCTACGCACTGCTGATTTCGGTGCCGCTGCTGCTGTTCACGTTTTTCATGGGCGGCGAAACTAACGGGGCCTCGCGCTGGATGACCATCCCGGTAATTAACCAGACCTTCCAGCCCTCCGATTTGGCCAAGCTGGCGCTGATTTCGCACCTGGCCAGCATGCTCAGCCGCCGCCAGCAGCACCTCGACGACTTCAAATCGACCCTGCTGCCGGTGATGCTGTGGGTGGGCACCATTTGCAGCCTCATCATTCTGAGTAATGCCTCCACGGCGCTGCTCCTGTTTGCCACCTGCATGCTGCTCATGTTCATCGGCCGGGTGCCGCTTCGGCACATGGCCGTGATGGTGGGCATTTTCGTGGTGCTGGGCGGAATTGGCCTGGCCGCCGGCCAGCGCCTGGGCACGGTGATGTCGCGCGTTACCAACTTCACCGACAAAACCAAGAAAACGCCCTTTCAGCTGGAACACAGCTACATCGCCATTGCCACGGGCGGCATCGTGGGCAAGGGCCCCGGCAAAAGCACCGAGCGCAATATCCTGCCGCACCCGTATTCCGACTTCATCTACGCCGTCATCATCGAAGAATATGGCCTGCTGGGCGGGTTCGTCATCCTGTTCCTCTACTTGGCCTTCCTCTATCGAGGGCTGAAAACGGTGATGAACAGCTACGGCGCGTTTGGCGGCCTGCTCTCGGCGGGCCTCAGTTTCAGCCTGGTTTTGCAGGCGCTGGTGAACATGGGCGTGGCCGTGGGCCTCGGGCCCATCACCGGTCTGCCGCTGCCGCTGCTGAGCATGGGCGGCACCTCGCTTATCTTCACCGGCATCAGCATCGGCATCATTTTGGCCGTGAGCCGGGGCGAACGCGAAATCCGCCCCATGACCGGCGAGCCGGAGGACACGGCCCGCATTCCCAAAGTATCGGTCAGCTACTAATGAAACCTCGGCAAGTGCTGGCCGCCGAGTACGGTGGAATAAGGTTTGAAATTGAGAATGACTCATCAGGGGTAGGGTCTTATTTGTACTGTTACCTCAACGGAAGTACTCAGTTTGATTACCTCCAAGACACCGAATTAGACGCTCAAGAATTTGCGTTGGAAATGTTTGGCGTACCGATGACACGCTGGAAACTTGAAGAATCAAATTATATGGCTGTGAATTCAACCGAACCGTTGCGCATTATTATCAGCGGCGGCGGCACAGGCGGGCACATTTTCCCGGCCGTGGCCATCGCCAATGAAATTCGGTTTCGTTACCCCAACGCCGAAATCCTTTTCGTCGGGGCCAACGGCCGCATGGAAATGACCCGCGTGCCCGATGCCGGCTATAAAATAGTGGGCCTCGACATTACCGGCCTGCAGCGCCGCCTCACGCCCCAGAACCTGATATTTCCGTTGCGGGTAATTCGCTCGGTGCGTAAGGCCGGGAGGCTGATTGAAGAGTTCCGGCCCGATGCCGTGGTCGGGGTGGGAGGGTACGCCTCGGCCCCGGTACTGCTGGCCGCTACTTCGCGGGCCATTCCCTCGCTCATTCAGGAACAGAACTCCTACGCCGGCCTCGTGAATAAGCTGCTGGCCAAGCGCGTAAATCGCATCTGCGTGGCCTACGATGGCATGGAGAAATTCTTTCCCGCCGATAAGCTCGTGCTCACCGGCAACCCCGTCCGCACCGAAATTTCCCGCGGCGACCGCGCCGAGGCCCAACACTTCTTCGGCCTCGACCCGAACAGGAAAACCATTTTGGTTGTCGGGGGCAGCCTCGGCGCGCGCACCCTCAACCAGGCTACGGCCGCCGCGCTGCCGCGCCTGCTCGAAGTCGGCATCCAACTGCTCTGGCAAACCGGCAAGCTCTACTTCCCCGAAGCCCAGCAGCAGGCCGACCAGGCCGCCGGCCTCCACGCCCTGGAGTTCATCCAACGCATGGACCTGGCCTACGCCGCCGCCGATATCGTCATCAGCCGCGCCGGGGCGCTGTCGGTGTCCGAGCTTTGCCTCACCGGCAAGGCCAGCATCCTGGTGCCCTCGCCCAACGTAGCCGAAGACCACCAGACCAAAAACGCGCTGGCCCTGGTCAGCAAAGGTGCCGCCGTGCTCATCACCGACGAGCACGCCCCCGCCCGTCTCTACGACGAAGCCCTGCGCCTGCTCGCCGACCCCGAGCGTCAGCAGCAGCTCAGCCTGCGCGTGCATGAGCTGGCCCGCCCCGATGCAACTGTGACGATTGTGGACGAGCTATTGAAGTTAATTAATAAGTAGAACGTCATGCTGAGCGTAGCCGAAGCATCTCGCGTGCAGCAGTAACTGAATCGTTGCAACGAAGCGAGCGAGATGCCTCGGCTGCGCTCGGCATGACGTTTCGACAAAATATAAAGCAACGAATTTGAACCAGTTTCCCTACGTTTTCTTCCTCGGTATCGGTGGCATCGGCATGTCGGCCCTGGCCCGCTGGTTCCGCGCCAACGGCCACCAGGTGAGCGGCTACGATAAAACCGAAACGCCCCTCACCCGCGCCCTCACTGCCGAAGGCATTGCCATTCACTACGCCGACGCGGTAGAAAATATTCCCGCCGAAATCCGCGAAAACCGCGCCCAGACGCTGGTCATCCTCACGCCCGCCATCCCGGCCGACAGCCTGGAATGGGCCTGGCTGCGGGCCGAGGGCTACGACATCCGCAAGCGCAGCCAGGTGCTGGGCGTGCTGACGCAGGGCCGCTACACCATCGCGGTGGCCGGCACCCACGGCAAAACCACCACCAGCAGTATGGTAGCCCATCTGCTGCACCACGCCGGCCTCGATGCCGGGGCCTTCCTCGGCGGCATTTCGGTGAACCTGGGCAGCAACCTGCTACTGCCCGCCACGCCCGAAGCCCCCATCGTGGTCGAAGCCGACGAGTACGACCGCAGCTTCCTGACCCTGTTCCCCGACGTGGCCATCGTGACCAGCACCGACGCTGACCACCTCGACATCTACGGCAACCAGGCGGCTCTCATTGATTCGTTCCGTCAGTTTGTGGCCCAGATTAAGCCCGGCGGCACGCTTCTCCTCAATCATACCGCCGATACCAGCGTGGCCGCCGCCGTGCCGCCCGGCACCCGCGTCATCCGCTACGGTCTCTCGCCCGAGCAGGGCCCCGAGCTGTACGCCGCCAACATCACCGCCGCGGGCCACCGCTTCCATTTCGACCTGCATCGCCCCGAAAGCACCGTGCCTGGCCTGGAACTTGCTGTTCCCGGCTTCCACAACGTCGAAAATATGCTGGCCGCCGCCGCCGTAGCCCAATTGCAGGGAGTAGGAGAGGAGCTGCTCCGCGCCGGCGTGGCCGCCTATCGGGGCGTGAAGCGCCGGTTCGAATTCGTGGTGACCGCGCCCGAAAACGTTTATTTAGATGATTATGCCCACCATCCACGCGAAATCGAAGCCTTCCTGCGTTCGGTGCGGGCACTCTACCCGAACAAGCGCCTGCGCGTCATTTTTCAACCTCATCTGTTCACTCGAACCCGCGACTTTGCCGCCGGCTTTTCCAAGAGCTTGAGTATTGCAGATGAGGTGTTTTTGTTGGATATTTACCCCGCCCGTGAGAAGCCGCTACCCGGCATAACTGCCGAAATGCTTCTGGCTGAAATTACCGCCCCCACCAAAGCCCTCGTGACCAAAGAACAAGTCCTTGCCGCCGCCCAAACCGACACGTCTTTCGATGTGCTGGCCACGGTAGGCGCGGGGGATATTGATACGCTGGTGCCGCAGCTGAAACTGATGCTTACGGAGCGCTGGAAGTAGTCAATGAACGGCTTATAGACCGTCATGCTGAGCGCAGCTGAAGCATGACGGTCAACCCACCAATCCATAACCCCACCACTCCACCATTTGGAACGCACCGTTAGAAACTTACTTGTTGCCGCCGCCTGCCTGCTGGTGCTGGGTGCCCTCGGCGCTTTTGCTGCCGTGCGCCAGTCCAACCGCTCGGTCAATGCCGTGAAGGTGAACATTGCCAACGAGTTCGATAACTATTTTATCTCCGAGCGCGGCGTCACAGCCCTGCTCACCAAGGGTGGCAAGGAGCCCGTGTTGGGCACCCAGCCCGAGGGCCCGCGCCTACGCGAGCTGGAGGCCCGCCTGAAGGCCCACCCCTTCGTGCGCGACGCCCAGGTGTACCGCGACCTGGCCGGCAACCTGCACGCCGACGTGCGCCAGAACCGCCCCATTGCCCGCCTCACGCACCCCGATACCCGCCTCGATACCTACGTTGATGCCGAAGGACACACCCTGCCGCTATCACCGCTGTTTACGGCCCGTGTGGCCACCGTGGCGCGGCCCGGCGGCGGCAGCCTGCCAACTGGATTTTTCCAGGATAGCACCGGGCAACGCTACCTGGAGTTTTTGCGCTACGTGGATGAGCACGAATTCTGGAAAGCGCAGGTCTCGGAGGTATTTGTTGAGCCCGGTGGTAAGATGTCGTTCACGCAGCAAGTAGGCGACCAACGTATTGAATTCGGGCTCCCCGAAAATATTTCGGAGAAATTCGCAAAGCTTATGGTATTTTACCGTCAAATTCCGTCAGTTTTGGGGTGGGACACGTACCACCGCGTAAACGTCGAATATCAAAATCAGATTATTTGCGAATAGCAATTCGCTGAAAAATAGGCCGTTAGGTCAAAAAAAGTTCACTTCCAATCCACCGCTTCTTCACTGCTCGCCAGCACCGCATCCTATGCAACAAGACAAAATCGTCGTCGGGCTCGACATTGGTACCACAAAAATCTGCGCCCTGGTGGGCCGCAAAAATGAGTTCGGCAAACTCGAAATCCTGGGCATGGGCAAAGCCGTTTCCGAAGGGGTTTCGCGGGGCATCGTGCTCAACATCGACAAGACCGTAGACGCCATCAAACGGGCCATTCGGCAGGCCGAAGAACAGTCCGGAATTAGCATTGGAGTGGTAAACGTCGGCATTGCCGGCCAGCACATCAAGAGCCTCCAGCACAACGGCAGCATCACGCGCAACTCGCACGACACCATCGGGCCGGATGACGTGGCGCGCCTCACGCAGGACATGTACCGCCTCGTGACCCAGCCCGGCTCGCAAATCATCCATGTGATGCCGCAGGACTACAAAGTGGACTACGAGGAAGGTATTTCCGACCCCGTGGGCTACGAAGGCGTGCGCCTGGAAGGCAACTTCCACATCATCACGGCCCAGAGCACGGCCATCAACAACATCAACAAGTGCGTGACCAAGGCCGGCCTCGAAATCGCCGACCTGATTCTCGAACCCCTCGCCAGTTCCATGTCCATCCTCTCGGAGGAGGAGAAGGAGGCCGGCGTGGCCCTGATTGACATTGGGGGCGGCACCACCGACTTGGCGGTGTTCAAGGACGGCATTATCCGCCACGCGGCGGTGCTGCCGTTCGGGGGCAATATCATCACGCAGGACATCAAAACCGGCTGCAACGTGGCTCCCGGCCAGGCCGAGCAGCTGAAGGTGAAGTTTGGCAAAGCCATTGCCCAGGAAGCCAGCGACTACGAAATCGTGAGCATTCCCGGCCTGCCCAACCGCCCGCCCAAGGAAGTTTCGCTGAAAAACCTGGCGTATATCATTGAGGCCCGCATGTCGGAAATCATGGAGCTGGTGTATGCCGAAATCTACCGCATGGGCCTGCACGACAAGCTGTCGGCGGGCATCGTGCTCACCGGCGGCGGCTCGCAGCTTCAGAACCTGGAGCAGCTCACTGAGTACATTACCGGTCTGGATACTCGTATCGGCTACCCCAACCAGCACCTCGGTAAGAGCCGCATCGAAGCCGTGAAATCGCCGATGTACGCCACTACTGTGGGCCTCGTGCTGTCGGGCTACCACTCGCTCGACGAGCGGCAGGTGACGCGCCCCAGCTACGAAGAGGAGCAGGCAGCCGTGCCGTCCTACTATGCCGCCGCCGCGCCCGTAGCCCAGGCCGCGCCCGCGCCGGTAGAAACCCGGGTGGCCGCTACGCCAGCGGCTCCGGCCCCCGCACCGCAGCCTGCCAAGGCCAAGGAGCCCGGTGCCGCCAGCCGCTTCTTTAAGGACATCATCTCCCGCACCAAAGGGCTGCTGATTGACGATTACGACGATAAATCCTACTAGGAAATAATTATAAATTATAAATTATGAATTATGAATTGGCCAAATGAACCAGGTCAACCCATGATTTATAATTTATAATTTATAATTTATAATTCAAAAATATGAATTACAAATTCGATATTCCCGCCCAGAGTAAGTCCATCATCAAGGTGATTGGGGTTGGTGGCGGTGGCTCCAATGCCGTGAAGCACATGCACAAGCAGGGCATCAAGGACGTGGAGTTTATCATCTGCAACACCGACCACCAGGCGCTGCAAAGCTCCACGGTGCCCAATAAGCTGCAAATTGGCGTCGACCTCACCGAAGGTCTCGGTGCGGGTGCCAAGCCCGAGCGCGGCCGCCAGGCGGCCATCGAGAGCAAGGAGCAAATCCGCGACCTGCTGAACCAGGGCACCAAAATGCTCTTCATCACGGCCGGCATGGGCGGTGGCACCGGTACGGGTGCTGCTCCTGTGATTGCGCAGGTGGCGCAGGAA
This sequence comes from Hymenobacter siberiensis, assembly GCF_018967845.1. GTDB lineage: Bacteria > Bacteroidota > Bacteroidia > Cytophagales > Hymenobacteraceae > Hymenobacter > Hymenobacter siberiensis. The sequence continues at coordinate 3,502,080 of NZ_JAHLZZ010000001.1, read as the reverse complement.
CTGGGCATTCTCACGGTAGGTATCGTGACGGCCCCGTTTATGTTTGAGGGCAAGAAGAAGCGCCAGCAGGCCGAAGAGGGCATCAAGGCGCTGAGCGAGCACTGCGATACGGTGCTGGTGATTCTCAACGACAAGCTGCCGCAGATTTACGGCAACCTGACGATGGGTGCCGCCTTCGCCAAAGCCGATACCGTGCTGACCACGGCCGCTAAGTCCATCGCTGAAATCATCACCGTAACGGCCGATGTGAACGTGGACTTTGAGGACGTGAAAACGGTGATGAAGGACAGCGGGGCCGCCGTGATGGGCAGCAGCGTGACCGAAGGCGAAAACCGCGCCCGCCGCGCCGCCGAGGAAGCCCTGAACTCGCCGCTGCTCAACAATACCGACATTCACGGTGCGCAGCGCATCCTCCTCTCCATCATGTCGGGCGTCGAGCACGAGTTGGAAATGGACGAGCTGACGGAAATCACAGAGTACATCCAGGAGAAAGCCGGACAGGACGCCGAAATGATTTTCGGCCACGGCATCGACGATACGCTGGGCCAGAGCATTCGCGTGACGGTGATTGCCACGGGTTTTGCCCGCGACGCGCACTCCATCACTACGCCCACCATGGGCGCTGCTAGCACCTCGCACGAGCCAATCGGGGCCCCGGTGGCCGAAACGCCTAAGCTGGAGGCGACATCGTACACATCGGCTACTTCGGCCCCGTTCGTGCCCAGCTTTGGCGCGCCGGAGCCGGCCCGCGTGATGCACGATTTGAACGGCCCTTCGGCGCACAATGTGCCGCCGCTGGCCGGCATCCCGGCCAGCGCGCCCACGGAGCCCGTGCTCACGTCGAGCGCTGCTGCGCCTGCGCCCGCCGCCGGCCCGGATTCTCACCGTCCCCGCCCGGCCATGGATGCCCAGGCGCTGGAGCGTCGGCGCCGCTTGCAGGAGCTGAGCAACGGCCTGCCGCCCGAGGCGGTGAGCCAATATGATACGCCCGCCTACCTGCGCCGCCAGGTGAAGCTGGAGAACGTGGAGCCTAGCTCGGCCCAGAATATCTCTCGCTTCAACTTGTCGGACGATAATGAGCTACTGGGTGATAACCGGTTTCTGCACGATAATGTGGACTAGGTAATTGGTCGAATGTCAATAAAAAGGCCGCCGCTGAAATTTCAGCGGCGGCCTTTTTATTGGTGTTAAATAGCCAAGCAGAAGCACCCGTAAGCTCCGGTCCGACCGCCCCAGGCGGTCGGACCGGAGCTTACGGGTGCTTCTGCGCAAGTACTTAATTATTGCTTTTAAGCACTGGGCGTGGCGTAGAAATCGAAGTGCTTGTATTTCAGCATTTCCTCCTTGCGCTTGATGGTGATGATTTCCGTGGTAGCGACAAAGTCGGTGAAATAGAACAGCGAATATCCCAGGGATTCCAGCAGGTTGAACTGCTCGAATTTCTCCTCGTCGGAATTCTTGCCGAAGCATTCGGAGATGATGACGGGCTTGTATTTGGTGATGAGGCTGGAAATGGAGCGGATAATTTCCTTGTCGTAGCCTTCGGTATCGATTTTAATCAGCGTGAGCTTTTGGAGGAAATCGGGGTATTGTTTTTCCAGAAAGCCTTCGAGATTAACGCCCTTTATCTTGGTGCTGAGGGAGTATTTGCCGTGTTTATTCGTTGGTGTTTTGGAGATGCCGCCGTTGTTGAAGGAAGCTTCGGAGGAGTTGTAGTAGAATTCGTCGTCCTGCTCGGAAATGGCCAGGTTGTGGGCTCCGATGCGAACCAGCTCGGGGTTGAGCGCGGCGTTGCGTTGCAGAATTTCGAAGACATAGAGATTGGGGTCGAAGCCGAGGGTGGGGCCGGTGGGGCCGGTAGCCAGGGCTATCTGCACGGTGGTGTGGCCGATGTTGGCCCCTATGTCGATGGCGAAGTCGCTGGGGTGGAGAAATTTCTTGAAAAAGTCGACCGTTTCTTTGGTGAACACCTTCTTCTCAATCAGCGGATTTTCCTGGTTGGCAAACTGCACCTGCCCGCTGCCGGTGCCGGGAATGGTGAACGTGTCGAGCACCATCGGGTGCTTTTGGGTGATGCGGCGGGCCATTTTCCGCTTGAAGGAATTGATGAGATAGTTGAGTATAGTAGTAGGAAATGGGCGGTGGAAGCAGAGAATAAGGCCGGGGCGCTGGGTTGGCAGGCCAAATGCAGGAGGTTTTATCGGGTCTTTTCGGGATGGCAACTGGCCAAAATGGAAGGCTGGAACCGGATAATTAAACGAAATACCGCCCGAAAAATGCGCGCTGAAGCGCTGGGCTATTAGTGAAGCTGTTTAGAAAGTCGGTCTGGCGATATATAGACACAAAGTGCGTCGCTACGCCTTCAATCGTAAGCCAGCCGGTTTTTCCAATGGTTGAGCGGGGTTTCGAGCCAGTGCCAGGAAGCGGCGGCCAGCAGCAGCATGGCGGGCAGTAGCAGCATCACCGTTGGCAGGGGGCTGAGCCAGAAACTACGGGTTTCGGGGGCGGCAAACAGGTGATAAATGGCCCGCTGGTAAAATACCGGCAGCATCAGGTGGTAGAGGTAGCAGCCGTAGCTGCGCTGGCCCACCCAGCGCAGGGCGGTGAGCACGGGCTTTTCGTGGGCGGGGCGTGTGGCCTGATGCACGGCCCAGTTGAGGGTGATTACGGCGGGCACGCAACCGGCGCTGCCATAGATGAGCAGCCAGACGTAGTGCAGTTCCGTGAGGTAGAGGATGCCCCAAAGGGCGCTCCAGGCCAGCCAGGACAGCGCTACCCAGCGGAAATGGGCAAACCGCCGCACCACCGGCAGCTGCTCGACGTGGCGCAGAATGGCTCCGGCCGCGAATAAATCGAGGCAGCCGGGAAGCAGCGCAAAAGCCAGCTTGGGCCGTACCCAGGTGCTCCAGGCAATGCGAAAAATCAGGCCACAGGCGGCTACCAGCAGCAGCCAGCGCGTTCGCTTGGGCACCACGGCCAGCAGCACCGGCCACAGCAGGTAAAACTGCTCATCGACGGCCATGGTCCAGTAGTGGCCCACGCCTTCGCCCCAGTGCTGCAACCGGTAGAACAGGAGGTTGGAAACCGGCACCAGAAACCAGCCGGGGTATTGGTGCAGCGTGACGAGCGGCAGCGCAAACCCCAGCGCCACCGACATATAGTAGGGGGGGAGGGTACGTATCAGGCGCCGGAGGAAAAATACGCCCAGCCGCCGCTCCCAGCGCCCGGGCGCGCCCACATACACCTCCTTTTTCCAGACGATACCCGAAATAAAATAGCCGCTCAGCACAAAAAACGTCATGCTGCCCATCAGGCTCATGGGGAAGGATGGCAGCGTCCAGTGGCCCACCACGACCAGCAGAATGGCCACGGCGCGCACGGCATCCAGCCCGGGACGGTAGGCAAGGGGGCGGGCGGGAGAGGACATGGCGGAGGAGGGAGGTTGATGGAGGGGGCCTGTCATGCTGAACGCAGTGAAGCATCTAGTGTAATCGTCCAATGACTTTTACCCAGATGCTTCACTGCGTTCAGCATGACAAACAGCCTTAGCCCACGGTGTGGTACACGGCCTGCACGTCCTCGTCGTCTTCGAACTTCTCGATGATGGTCATGATTTCCTCCAGCTGCTCGTCGTTGAGGGCAACGGTGGTGTTGGGCACGCGCTGCAGATTCACGCTTACTGCGTGGCGGCCCTGGGCTTCGAGGGCTTTCTGCATCTGGCCGAAATCGGTGAAGGCAGTCTCGACCACGATGAACTTGTGCTCGGCGCCGTGCTCGTCTTCCTCGGTGGTTTCGTACACGTCTTCGGCACCGAAGTCAATCAGCTCCAGCTCCAGCTCGTCGCGGTCGAGGCCCTCGGCGGCCAGCTTGAACACGCCCTTGCGGGTGAAAGTGTAGTCGCTGCTGCCGGCGGTGCCCAGGGTGCCGTCGTTGCGGTTGAAGATGAGGCGCACGTTGCTTACCGTGCGGGTAGGGTTGTCGGTGGCGGTTTCGATGACGATGGCCACGCCGTGGGGCAGGTAGCCTTCGTACACCACTTCGGCGTAATCTTTTTCCTCCTTGCTGCTGGCGCGCTTGATGGCGGCTTCTACCCGGTCCTTGGGCATGTTCACGCCCTTGGCGTTTTGCATGGCGGCGCGCAGGCGGGCGTTGGAATCGGGGTTGGGGCCGTTTTCCTTCACGGCCATCACGATTTCCTTGCCGATACGGGTAAAGTCCTTCGACATTTTATCCCACCGCTTCATTTTGCGGCCTTTGCGAAATTCGAATGCGCGTCCCATTTGCTGTGACTGAGTAACTGAATGAATGAGTGTTGGGGGTGCGAAGCCGTAGCTGCGCGGGCTTCGCCGAAACCTATCCCGGCGAAACGGGCCGCAAGTTAGCCAGAAGGCGCGGGGGGAGCCAAATGCGCGGGGCGCGATTGGCTTCAGGGGCGGCGCTTGCCGTGGGCTTTGGGGCGCGGAATGGGGGCAGGGGCAATTGGCTCCGTCGCCTCCAGCTCGTACACGCCCCGGTTGCCGGTCGGGTAGCCGAGGATGGTGATGGTGAGGTGCCGGGTGGCGGGGTCGAAGCGGAAGGTGCCGCGCTGCACATCGGCCCCCTTTTTATCCTCAAAGGCGAAGCTGATGCTATCGTCGGCCAGCGTGAAGGTGCCATCCTGCCGGAACAGCATCGGGCCATCATTGCCGGGGATGGTGAGGCGTTTTTCGTAGGTGCCGGCCGGGCGCAACGTGAGCGTGCCACCCACGCCGCCTACCAGGGTGGGCGGGTCGAGGCTGGTGGTATCGTGCACGGTATAAGCCGTGTAGCGATAGGTGGTGTAGAACGTGGGCGGAGACAATATGGCGGCCGGGGCCGGAGCCTGCGCCTGCGCTGGCAACGTTAGGAGCAGCCCAGTGGCAACGAGAAGCGGGTGCAGTGAGAAACGGAAAAGCATGGCGGCGGGGAAATAAGCAGCGTCCGAAAACGGAGGCCGAAGGTAGGAGCGAATGGGGTTTGGGCGGGCGGAGTGCGGTGGGCACTGGCAAAGACAGTGCCCGGGCGCGTTGCCAAGCCGGCCCATGCCGCAAACGGCACGGAGCACTGCTTTTGGCTTTATGCCAACGTTTCTCCGCGACCTCATCCGCCCCGCCGCCGAGCTGCCCAAAGCCGACGTGTGCCTCGTGGGCCTGCCCCTCGATTTCGGTACGGTGCTGGAAGGTGGACGGGCCGGTGCGGCTGGTGCGCCCGCCGCCATTCGGCGCGAGCTGCGCCGCTACCACAAAACCTATAATCTGGAGCACGACATAATCCTTGATAATCTGCGTATTGCCGATGCCGGTAATCTCGGCCTGCGCCACCCCGAGCACGCCCAAAACCATACCCACATCCGGGAGCGGCTGGGCCAGCTGCTGCGCCAGTACCCGCGCGTAGTGGTGCTGGGCGGCTCGCACGATGGGACCTACTCCACGGTGCGCGGCCTGTTTGATGCCAATTAGGGGCGGCCGGTGGGCGGCATCAACTTCGATGCTCACGCCGACGTGAAGGACAAGCCCGAAATCGGCAGCGGCACGCCGTTTGGGCGGCTGCTGCGGGAGGGGTTTTTATCGGGTGAGCGGTTCACGGAAATCGGCCTGCATTCCAACCTGAATACCCGGGAAGATATTGTATTTCTGCACCAGCAGCAGGCCCATATTGTGCCGCTGGCCCATGTGCAAGAGGCTGGCATGGAACTGTATGCCAGCCGCGCCCTGGCCCGCGCCACTGCCGCCGGGCCCGCCTTCGTGAGCTTCGATATTGATGGCTGCGCCGAGGCCTTTGCCCCGGCCGTATCGGCCCCGAGCGCCGACGGATTCACACCCCGCCAGGCAGTGGAAGCTGCGTTTCTGGCGGGCCAAAAAGAAGCGTTCCGGCTGTTCGAAATCGTCGAGCTAAACCCGCTCTACGACCGCGACAACCAGACCGCCCGCTTAGCCGCCACCATCATCACCGCCTATCTGACAGGAGTGGCGAGGGGAGAGTTAAGGGTTAGGAGTTAAGAGTTGATAGTATAGGAGTTGCAAATGAGCTTTCTTAACTCTTAACTCCTAACTCCTAACTATCAACTCCCCACCCCGCTCCGGTAGAGTGGTGGGGGGGGGGAGCGGCTGGTGCTTGCCGGATTTTTTGGCCGCTTTGTAGGCCTTCTTATAGGCTTTCGACTTCTTGATTTTGCGCCGGCCGCCGGTGAGTAGCCAGGCCGCGCCGGCTGCCAACAGGCTCCCGCCGATGATAGCGGCCTGTATTAGCAGCTTGTCTTTGGGGGCGGGTGGGAGGTGCTCTACGCCGCTGGCATCGGTGCGGGCGGGCTCGTGCACGTAGCGGCCGTGGGCGGGCACGGGGTAATTATCGGCTAGCTGGTGCAGGCCGGCGGCCGCTTCCGAGCCGATGATAACCGGGCCGTGGCCGCAGCCAATGGCCTTGGGCTCCAGCGCGGCCAGGGTTTGAACCGAGATGCGGGCCGCCTCCCAGTCGTAGTTGAACGGCGTGCCGGCCCGGCTGATTTTGGGAATGCCGAGCAATACGGCCGGTATAGAGTCGTGGTGCGTGGTGGCGAAGGCATCGGCCCCAATCAACACGCGGTCGGCTTCGCGGAAGAAGGCCAGCTGGCCGGGGGCGTGGCCGGGCACGTGTAGCCACTGCCAGGCCATGAGGTGGGGCGTGCTGGGGTCGTCGGGGTCGAGGGCCTGCACCCGGTTGCCGAGGTTGGGCAGCTGGGTGGGTAAGAAGCGGCTCATGAAGGCCAGTGAGCCGCCCACGGTGGGGTCGCGGGGCGGGTAGAGGGCCTGGGCCGGTCAGGTAGGGTAGCTCCAGCGGGTGCACGATGACGGGCACGTTCCAGTGGTCGGCCAGCTCTTTGGCCGCGCCCATATGGTCGAGGTGGCCGTGGGTGAGAATGATGGCCTCGGGGTGGGAGCCCGGATAGAACAGCTTATCGGCGGCGGCGAGAATGGCTTTCTTGCTGCTGGGCAGGCCGGTATCAATCAGCACTCATTCGTCGGGGGTGCCGGTTTCGACGAAGTAAACATTGACGAAGCGCTGAATGCGCAGCTGCGTGACGCCGGCGGCTAGGGTATCCATAGGGCAGGAAAAGGGTTGGTGGAACAAATCTGTACGCAGATTTGGCCGGCGAGATGCTCTTTACTCCACTTTGGCCCCCGGCGAATCGTGCCCGCCCTGGTGCAGAATCAGCTTCTCGACGGCCCCGCTGGCGTTTTTCACGAATTCAACTTCGGCCGGTACGCCTTGTTCCGTGAAGCGGGTGGGGGCTATGGTCACTAGCACAAACGGCGGCTGCCCGGTGGCCTGGGCCGAGAGCTGGCTGCCTTCGGCCTTCACGGTAATGAAAAACGTGGGCGACAGCTGGTATTTGCCCACGTAGGGTGCTACCGTGGCGGCGTCCACGGCTATGGGTTTGGGGGCCGGGGGTGCCGGTTTGGGGCCGGTGGTGGGGCGGTGGTAGAGTACGCGCAACAGGTCCAGACTCACTTCCTGTACGGCCGGGCCGCCCTCATTATCAAGCACTACCACCAGATTGTGTTCTTTGGGCGTGCGCAGCAGGTAGGTGCCAAAGCCGTTGACGTGGCCGCTGTGGCCCAGCAGCGCCACCGTGTCCGGGCCGATTACGGCCTTTGAGTTGGTCCAGGCGTAGGCGTAGTTGTTTTTATAAGCTTTGAACATCAGGGCTTTGCTGGCCTCGGATAGCAGCTGCGTGGTGTACAGCGCTTGGTCCCACTTATAGAGGTCGAGCACGGTGGAGTAGAGCGAGCGAGCCGCGTAGGGTACTGCCATATCGAGGTAGGAAGTATTGTAAATACCGGTTGGGCTGTGGTCGTAGCCGCTGGCGCGCCTGGGTAGGATGATATCGGACTGGTCGTAGCCGGTGTCCTGCATGTGTAGCGGCTGCAGGATATTTTCAGTCAGCACTTGGGCGTAGGGCTTGCCCGTTACTTTCTCAATAATGGCCCCGAGCAGGAAATAGCCGGAATTACTGTACCGAAATGCCGTGCCCGGCTCAAAATCGAGCGGTAGCTCGGCAAACGTGCGGACGAAGGCCGCCGGCGTAGTAGGCAGTATGCTGAGGGCCTTAAAACCAGGCTGGGCCGTGTAGTTCGGGATGCCCGAGGTGTGGGTGAGCAGGTGGTGCAGCGTGATTTTATCGCCGGTAGCTTTGGGGTAATCGGGCAGGTAGGTGCTGATGGGGGTATCGAGCCGGAGCTGGCTTTTTTCCACCAGCTGCATCACCAGCATCGAGGTGAACTGCTTGGTGAGCGAGCCCAGCCGGAACTTGGTATCGGCGGTGTTGGGCTGGTTCCACTCGCGGTTGGCCAGGCCGTAGCCTTTGGCAAACACCACTTTGCCGTGCTCGGCCACCAGCACTGTGCCGTTGAGCTGGCCGGCTTTGGCATATTGCGTGGCCAGCGCATCGAGCTGTTTGGAAACGTTCTGGGCCTGAGTGGCCGGCACCTGGAGCAGCAGCGAAGCCGCGAGAAACGAGCAGAAAAAAGGGGTTTTCATGAAAGGAGGCGGAAATATGGTGAGCGGAAAATTATGGGACAGCAGCAATCTGGCGGCAGATTCCTGGCGTTAGCCGTCGTCGGAGTGGGCAATGGGGCCGTCGCCGGGCACGTATTCCAGCAGGTCGCCGGGCTGGCAGTCCAGCGCCTGGCAAATGGCTTCGAGGGTGGAGAAGCGCATGGCCTTGGCCTTGTCGCTTTTGAGAATGGAGAGGTTGGCCAGGGTGATGTCGACGGCGGCGGCCAGGGCGCTGAGCGACATTTTGCGCCGGGCCAGCATAACGTCGAGGCGAACGATGATGGGCATGGTAGTCAGGGATTAAGTAGGTAGTCAGTAATAAGTAGTCAGTAGTCAGATTTCAGCTATCGAAGCTGTTTAGAAAGTCCCCGAACGGTCATGCTGCGCTGCGTGCTGCATGACCGTTTGAGTACCTTTTGTGACTTTCTAAACCACTCCATCTAAAAATCAGTCAATTGATTTCTGTCTGACTACCGATTACTGACTACTTGATAAGAAAATAAAGGTGGCCTCAGACCGTGAATTCGGCGTCTTCGGCCAGCTCCACGCCGCGCTGATAGCCGGCGGCTACCATCGGCAGCATCAGCCCAATGAGCCAGTTGGCCACCAGCGAAGCGCCGAAGGGCGACACCGGTTGCAGGCCCGCCAGCCCGGCCGGAGCCACGGCGGCCAGCTGCCGGGTCAGCCACCAGGTCAGGGTCTAGTGGTATACGTCGCAGCCAATCAGCAGCAGGCCAAGCCCGCGCAGTCGGCGCACGTTGGCCGGCGTGAAGGGCACTCCCGGCCGGACATCGCTCATAATCCGGTACACCAGCAGGCAAAAGAGCATGGTCGCCAGCACGTAAGGCACCGACTGTGGGCGCGAGGAAATGAGGCGTAGCGCAGGAGCTTGAGCAGGAAAATGGTGGAGCGGGTCATTGCAGTAAGGCTTGGTCTGTGGCGGGTGAAAGCGTGAGGCAAAAGAAGGAGATATTTATTGAATAACAATAAATATTATCTGTTTTAAGGAAAATTATTTTTGTTTATCAATCTAATGCCCCCCTTTGGATAGCATCCTCGAAACCTCGCTCTAAAAAAAGCAGAGCCGTGTAACGAATCAGCTCCAACCTGGTAACCCTCCCATGTCTACTCCCGGCATCTGCTCATTCCACTTCTCAAACCATTAACCCCTTGCCCCATGAAAACCCCGATTTCCACGCTGGCCCTGCTGGCTGCCGCCCTCAGCACCCAGGCCCAGACGGCCCCCAAGCCCACCTTCAAAACTACCTGCGATAACAATAGCTCCTGGAGCAAAGGCAAGGCCCTGAAGTAGTTATGCGAAACCCGCGACCTGGCCATGGCCGCCCCCGCCGGCCAGCCCCTCACCGTGAGCGCCGACCCCAACGGCGGCATCACCGTGCACGGCTGGGACGGGCCCAATGTCCGTATCCGCGCCAAAATTCAAACTTGGTCGAATACCGAAGCCGAGGCTGCCGCCCGGGCCCGGCGCCTGGTTGTGAGCGCCAGTAATAATAGTGTGCGCACTACCGACCCCGAAAAGGAAAACAACTGGAGCGTGAGCTATGAAATCTTCGTGCCCCGCACTACTGCGCTGGCCCTCAATACGGTGAATGGTGGCATCAGCCTCGATAACCTTCAGGCGGCTATCACCTTCGAAACCACTAACGGCGGCGTGAACCTCGCCAATCTGGGCGGCCACGTAAAGGGCGAAACCACCAACGGCGGCGTCAATATCACGCTCAGCGGCAGCAAGTGGGAGGGCAAGGGCCTCGACGTGGCCACTACCAACGGCGGCATTCGCTGGAAACTGCCCCGTACGTATTCGGCCCAGCTCTTCACCAGTACCGACATGGGGGGCATCCGCACCAGCCTGCCGGTCACAAAATCGGGCATGTTTCACAAGGAAGGGACGGCCAGCCTAGGCCAGGGTGGTGCCACCGTGAAGGCCGTGACCACGAACGGCGGCATTGATGTGAGCCAGGAACGGGATTAGTCGCGGCCGGTTGACCCGTAAAAAAAGAACGTCATGCCGAGCGTAGTCGAGGCATGACGTTCTTTTTTTGTTCTACGGAATCAACACCCGCAGCTGAAATCCGGATAATCCGCATACAGCGGCGCGGGCGTATCATCGAGCCGGATAATGTGGTCGAGCCGGATTTCCTCGCCCGATTTCAGCTGCATAAACTCCACTTTGTCGCGCACGAAAAAGGTGTGAATCACGCCCGAGCCTAGGCAGAGCTGGCGCAGGTCGTTGAAGTATTGCAGGGCTACGCGGCGGTGCTGGGTAGCGGCGGCTTCGAGCAGGTCGTAGAAATGGCAGTCGATGGGCGTGTAGTCGGGGCTCATGGGATGAGGGGAGTAAAGGTGTGAAGATGGCCGGGCGCGGGTCAGGTTGCGGCCGCGACGCGCGGGTTCATTACCCGAAACCAAAGCGGCGGCATGGTGGCCAGCAGCATCATGCCGGGGTAGCCGGTGGGCATTTGGGGGGCGGCGGGCTGGTGGCGCAGGCTGTGGTAGGGGCGGGCGGCTTGGTAGTGGTGGTCGGAGTGGCGGGTGAGCTCATAGAGCAGGATGCGGCCCAGCGCGTGTTCAGAGTTCCAGGAATGGTGGGGCTGCACCCGCTCGTAGGTGCCGGGGGCGGTTTGGCGGCGCAGCAGGCCGTAGTGCTCCACGTAGTTCACCAGCTGAAACAGCACGTAGCCCACGGCAGCGGCCGCCAGCCAGGCCAGTAGGCCCGCCGGCCCCACCCAGGCCAGCACCAGCGCGGCCAGTCCCGCCTGCGCCGCCAGCAGCTGCAGCAGCTCGTTGTGACCCGACCACGACGACTGCCCCACGCGGTGCAGGCGCGTGGCTTCCAGGGCCCAGGCCGAGCGCAGCTCGCCGACCACGGCGCGGGGTAGAAAGCGCCAGAAACCCTCGTGCAGGCGGGCCGTGGCGGGGTCGTGCGGCGTAGCTACGTGGCGGTGGTGGCCGCGGTTGTGCTCGATGAAAAAGTGCGGGTACCAGCTGCTCAGCAGCAGTGCCTGCGCCAGGCGCTGCTCCCAACTGCGGCTGCGGTGGCCCAGCTCGTGCGCTACATTAATGCCGAGCGCCCCGCAGCAGATGCCTACGCCGAACACTGCGCCGGCTATTTCGGCGGCCGAAAAGTTGCGGTGGGCCACCGAGTAGAAAAAGTAGGCCAATAGGGCATATTGCAGCGGCACGTTGAGGTAGAGCAGGCCGTCGAAGAAGGGATGCCGCTTGGCCTCGGAGGCAGCGGGCACTCCGGCGGGTATCAGGGCCCGGTTGGGCGGCCGCAGCCATTCGATTAGCGGGATTAGCCCAAACGTGTAGCCCAGGGTGAGCCAGGTAGCGGCTCCGCCCAGGGCCAGGCCCACTGCGGCTGTGAGGGGCAGGGTGTAGGCCACCAGGTAGCGCAAGTCGCGGTAGGTGAAGGACATGAGGACGGGGCCGGACGGGGAGAGTACTACCGCCACAAGCGCACCGTGAAGGTACGGGCTGGCAGTGGGTTGCGTGCTGGTCGGGCTGCGTGCCGGCGCACGGCCTTGCAGCGACCCTGCCGGGTACGACCACGGTACATTTTTCTATCTTCGCCGCCCACCCAAACTGCTTCCCACCCGATGATGCCCACAACCACGCCCGAGCTCAACCTCGAAGCCAATTCCCTCTCTACGCCCACCGGCGCGGCCCCGCAACAGACGGCCGGCCAGCGCCCGATGTTCTACGAGTTCAAGCCCGAAGAAACCGTGAAGGCGGCCCACGGCACCACCCTGCGCTGCAAAACCTGGGAGGCCGAAGCCGCCCTGCGCATGCTGGAAAATAACCTCGACCCCGCCGTGAGCCTCGTCTATGATGAGCTGATTGTGTGCGGTGGGGCCGGCCGCGCCGCCCGCAACTGGAAGGAATATCAGATTATCGTGAAAACCCTGAAGGAGCTGGAGGCCGACGAAACCATGCTGGTGCAGAGCGGTAAAGCCGTGGGCGTACTCAAAACCTGGCCCCACGCGCCCCGCGTGCTCATCGCCAACAGCAACATCGTGCCCGCTTGGAGTACCCAGTAATACTTCGACGAGCTGGACAAAATGGGCCTGATGATGTACGGACAGATGACGGCCGGCTCCTGGATTTACATCGCCACCCAGGGCATTTTGCAGGGCACGTACGAGACGTTTGCCGCGATGGCGGACAAGCATTTTGGCGGTAGCCTGCGCGGTACTATCACCGTCACGGCCGGCCTGGGCGGCATGAGCGGAGCCCAGCCCCTGGCCGTGACCATGAACGACGGCGTGTGCCTGGTCATCGAGCCGATTGCTGAGCGTATTTATCGGAAGGTGCGTGAAGGGTACTTGGACAAAGCCGCTGTCAGCTTGAACCATGCCTTAGAACTGTGTAATAAAGCCAAAGCCGAAGGCAATGCTTGGTCAATCGGCCTTGTTGGCAATGCGGCCACCATTCTGCCTAAGCTCGTAGAATTGGGCTTCCCGGCCGACATCGTGACCGACCAAACCTCGGCCCACGACCTGATGGATTACCTGCCCGAAGGCGAAATTGGGGAGGTGCTGGCCCTGCGCGAAGCCAACCCCGAGGAGTTCAAGAAGCAGGCCCTGGCCTCCATCGTAAAGCATGTAGAGGCTATTCTGGAGATACAGCGGCGCGGTGCCATCGCTGTGGACTACGGCAACAACCTGCGCGGCCAGGCCGAAAAAGGCGGCCTCACGGTGCGCGACGAAGCCGGCCAGTTCCTGTACCCCGGCTTCGTGCCCGGCTACATCCGCCCGCTGTTTTGCGAGGGCAAGGGGCCGTTCCGCTGGGCCGCCCTCAGCGGTGACCCGGCCGACATACTGCGAATCGACCGCGCCCTGCTCGAAACCTTCCCCGACAACAAGCTGCTGGCCCGCTGGATTGAAAAGGCCCCGGCCAAAGTCCCTTTTATCGGCCTGCCGGCCCGCGTGTGCTGGCTGGGCTACGGCGAGCGTGAGCAGTTCGGCCTCGTGATAAACGACCTTGTGGCGCGGGGCGAAGTATCGGCCCTCATCGTTATCGGCCGCGACCACCTCGACTGCGGCTCGGTGGTCTCGCCCAACCGCGAAACCGAAGGCATGAAGGATGGCTCCGACGCCGTAGCCGATTGGCCCCTGCTCAATGCCCTGGCCAACTGCGCCAGCGGGGCCGACTGGGTGAGCCTGCACAACGGCGGCGTGGGCATCGGCAACTCCACCCACTCCGGCATGGTGATAGTAGCGACAGGAACCCCCGAAAAAGCCGAACGTCTGAAATGGGTATTAACCACCGACCCCGGCATGGGCATCTTCCGCCACGCTGATGCTGGCTACGAGCTGGCGCAGGACGTGGCGCGGGAGCGCGGCGCGAAGATTCCGGGGCTGAAGTAGGGTAGCGTTAATTAAAAGCACGTCATGCCGAGCGGAGCCGAGGCATCTCGCGTGGGGTAGTAAACCAATCGCAATGATTAGTGACTGCATGCGAGATGCCTCGACTCCGCTCGGCATGACGTGCTTTTCCAGCGGTCCAACCCCCTTTGGCCCGCCGCCATCCCTAACAACTGTCCGCCGAACAAAAGCAACTGGCCGCCGTAGTTGTTAAGCTACTTGCGGCAGCGCATCGCCGCCGCGCAAACCCTAAACTTTCCCACTATGAACATTGGAATCATCGGCGCCGGTCACATCGGCAGCGCGCTTGCCGTGCGGCTCACCAGCCTCGGCCACTCAGTTAAAATCGCCAACTCCCGCGGCCCCGAAACGCTGACGGACGTGGCCCAGAAAACGGGCGCTACCCCCGTTACAGCCCGGGAAGCGGCCCAATACGGCGAAATTATCGTGGTGACCATTCCACTGAAAAACATTCCCGACCTGCCCAAAGACCTGTTCGAGGGTGTGGCCGCCGACGTGCCCGTCATCGACACGAGCAATTACTACCCCATGCTGCGCGACGGCCAGATGCCGGAGCTGGAAACCGGCGACCTCACCGAAAGCGAATGGGTGCAGCAGCACCTGGGCCGCCCGGTGGTGAAGGTGTTCAACAACATCTACGCCGACCACCTCGAAAATAAGGGGCAGGCCGCCGGAACCCCCGGCCGCATTGCGCTGCCCGTGGCCGGCGACGAGCCAGCCGCCAAGCAGAAAGTAATGGCCCTTGTAGAAGAGCTGGGTTTCGACGCCGTGGACGACGGCAGCCTGCACGAGTCGTGGCGGCAGCAGCCTGGCACCCCTTCGTACGGGGCCGACCTGCCCGCCGACAAGCTACGCGAGCACTTCGCCAGCCTGGGCACCAAACGCACCGAGGCCCAGCACGCCGAGTACCTGGCCAACCACGCCAAGGCGGAGCAGCAAATGGCCGACCAGGGCATCCAGCTGAAGTAGCCTACTGCTGCCGGATAGCCGGCAAACTAAGTAGTTAGTTATCAGTAATCGGTAGTCAGACAGAAATCAATTGACTGATTTTTAGATAGCTGAAATCTGATTGCTGACTACCTACTTAAAACGTCATGCCGGGCATAGCCCAGGCATGACGTTTTTTTGTGCCCTTTGCTATTGCCTCAAGCCAGTGCGGGGCTGCCGTTATTTCGAGTAGGTGGTTTCGGGGCTGGCTGGCCCGAAACCCAGGCGGTTTGGCGCGGGGGTAGCTACTTCGGCCCGCACGCGGGGCAGGCTACCGGGGTAATCGCGTTGCAGGAAGGCGACCAGCTGCTCGCGGATGTCGCAGCGCAGGTCCCAGGCGTCGCTGCCGTTGCGGGCGCTCACCAGGGCGCGCAGCTCCAGGGTGGTTTCCTTGGAATCGGTGACGTGGAGCTTGCACACGCGGCCGTCCCAGAGCGGGTGGTGGGCGGTGAGGCGTTCCAGTTCGGCACGCACCGCGCCTACCGGCACCGAGTAGTCGGTGTGGATGAATACCGAGCCCAGGAGCTCGGCGTTGCTGCGCGTCCAGTTCTGAAAAGGCTTCTCGATGAAGTAGTTGAGCGGCAGTACCAGCCGGCGCTGGTCCCAGATGTTGAGCACCACGTAGGTGAAGGTGATTTCCTCTACGCGGCCCCACTCGCCCTCCACCACCAGCACATCATCGATGCGAATGGGCTGGGTGAAAGCAATCTGGAAGCCCGCCAGAAGGTTGCTGATGGAGCGCTGGGCGGCAAAACCTACAATCACACTGGCAATACCGGCCGACGTGAGCAGGCCCGTGCCCAGGCGGCGTACCGTTTCGAAGCTCATAAGCACCAGGCCCACCCCGATGAAGGCAATGAGCGAAACGGCAATTTTTTTGATGAACTGAAGCTGTGTGAACAGCTTGCGTACCCGCAGGTTGTCGCTGCCGCTGAGTTGGTAATACTGCTGCACGAGGTCCTGCACCACGTCGAGGGTGCGGATGAGGCCCCAGGCGAAGGAGAGAATCAGGGTGAACTCCACCACGCGGCGTAGTACCTCAAAGGGCTTGGGCGGCAGTGGCACCAGCGGCAGCAGCAGTGAAATGGCCAGCACCGGAAAAAACCAGCTGCTGACGGAGCTCAGGTTGCTGCTCACGGAGCGGGCCAGGGCCGAGTCCTCGCGCCGGTTGTAGGCCCGCAACAGGGCAAAAACCATGAGCCGGGCCACCAGGCCGGCCGCCAGGCCGCCCAGCAACACGGCCAGCGTGGTCAGAATATCAGGAAAATTTGAGAAGATTGGGGCGAATTTTTCGGTCATAGCCAACGGCGGAGCAGCCCGTCGGGCCGCTGCAACATGAGCAAGGTGTACCTTCGATTGGCTGTAAAGGTTCGTTGCTTCGGTGCCTGCCCCGGGGGCGTGCAGCGGGCTGTTTGCAAAACGGAACGCCTGTTTGTGGTCTAACCCGGAGCTCTGCCGGCGCGGTGCTTTCAGTTTGCGGATGGCTGCTGGCGCGGGGTAGCGCGGCAACCGTTCCAGGTGCGCCAGCCGCTGCCGCCGCAACCAGCCGCAGATAAGGTACCGAACCGTTACCCAGCCCCACCGGCCGCGTACCTTGCGCCTCATGGTTGTATAAATGGTTGATTTACAGTTTTATGAAGCTTCGTCCTACGCTGTTCCTCGCCGGGGCGCTACTGCTGGGCTGCCGCCCGCCTGCCCGGGTCCAGCAGGCCACTTCGCCCTACACCACCCGCTTCGCCGTCGATGCCCCCATCACGGCCGGGCTGCTGGGGCTGAGCGCCGCCGGCCTGCTGCTGGTGCAGCACAAGCGCACCGCCACCGAGGCCGACCTGGCCGCTCTGGACCGGGCCAATATTCCCCGTATCGACCGGTTTTCGGCCGGCCGGTTCAGCAACCGGGCCCAGGTCGTGAGCGACGGTTTTTGCTACTGCACCCTGGCGCTGGTGCCCGCGCTGCTGGCTTTCCAGCCCAACGTGCACGGGCGCTACGGGCAGGTGGCCGGCCTCTATCTCGAAACCATGAGCAGCACGGCCGCCCTGTTCACGCTCACGGTGGGCACCGTATACCGCTACCGGCCCTACCTCTACGGCCCCGAGGGGGGCGCGCGCTGCGCCACGGCCCGGTGACCACCGATGCGTTTTTTGGCGGCCACACGGCGCATACGGCCACGGCCACGTTTTTCGCGGCTCAGGTTTTTCACGATTTTAACCCTGGCTCCCAAGCCGAGCCCTACGTGTGGGGTGTGGCCGCCGCCGTGCCCGCCGTGGTGGCCTACTTCCGCGTGCAGGCCGGCAAGCACTTCCTCTCCGATAACCTGGTGGGCTACGCCGTGGGGGCCACCGTGGGCGTGATGGTGCCGCGCCTGCACCGCAACGAAACCGTGTTTTACCCCGCCAACGTGCCGCCCCAGCGCTTCCTCGATTCGGCGGTGGGCGTGGGGGTGGGAGCGGCGGCGGGGCTGGTGACCTTGCATTTCTATAAAAAGCTGCACGGCACGGGTGTTTCGCTGGGGCCGGTGCAGGGGCAGAACATGAACGGCTATGCCTACGGCGGTGTGCGCTTTGCACGGGCGCTGTAGCGCAAACTTTGCGGCTCGTATCCCTGACTAAGACCAAACGGGCGAGGTTGGCCCGGTAGCTGGCGCGAGTTTAGCGCAGCGTAACTCGTGCCCGGTTTTGAGTGGAGGTTATACCTCCACTGCCGCGCCAGCGGCAAGGCGGAATTGCGCAAGATGGGTCGTTCTATGGGAGGCACAGCCTCCCCCGTAAGGCCGGTCACGAGTTACGCTGCGCTAAACTCGCGCCAGCAAGGGTTATGCTGCTCTAAACTGGCAGGCATGAGGGCCCGCGCCATTTGTTCAATACCCCGCAAATAGCCGCCCACCCGCCTGATTCCGTAAGCCCGATTTCCCGCCAACCCCGCCAGCCGCGCCCGCGCCGCGTTTGTCGCGCCCGGCCCCGCTCGCGTCCGTCCCTGTATGCAAGAACAAATCCGCCTCCTCGAAGCCCGCGCCAAAACCACCGACTGGAAACAATTTGGCCCCTATCTCACCGAGCGCCAGTGGGGTACTGTGCGCGAAGACTACAGCGCCAACGGCGACGCCTGGAACTACATCACCCACGACATGGCGCGCGCCTACGCCTACCGCTGGGGTGAGGAAGGCCTCGGCGGCATCAGCGACGACCAGCAGCGGCTGTGCTTCGGTATCGGCCTCTGGAACGGGGTCGATAACCAGCTGAAGGAGCGCCTCTTCGGCCTCACTAACGGCCAGGGCAACCACGGCGAGGACGTGAAGGAGCACTACTACTACCTCGACAGCACCCCCACGCACTCCTACATGCGGATGCTGTACAAGTACCCGCAGGCTGCTTTCCCTTACGATGAGCTGCGGGATGAAAATGCCGCCCGCACCCGCCAGGAGCCCGAATTCGAGCTGCTCGACACCGGTGTTTTCGCCGAAAGCCGCTACTTCGACGTGTTCATTGAGTATGCCAAAGCGGGCCCCCAGGACGTGCTCATTCAGCTCACCATCCACAACCGGGGTCCCGAGGCCGCGCCGCTCACGGTGCTGCCGCAGCTCTGGTTTCGCAATACCTGGACGCTGGGCTACGACGACCACCGGCCCGAAATCCGTCGTACCCAGGCCGCTGCGATGGAAGCCGAGCACCGCGACCTGGGTCGCTATCAGCTGTATTGCGACCGCGCCGAGGAGCTGCTGTTCTGCGAAAACGAAACCAGCCCCACGCTCTTTGGCAAGAAGCGCGAGAAGAAAAACAAGGCCGGCCGCTACTTCAAAGACGGCATCAATGAGTACATCGTACAGGGCCAGGCCACGGCCGTGAACCCCGCCGAAACCGGCACCAAGGCCGCCGCCCGCTACCAGTTCAACATTCCGGCCGGCGAAGCCCGCGTGCTGCGCCTGCGCCTCAGCCAGCCCACGCACGAAGCGCCGTTTGCCGATTTCGACCCCCTTTTCGCCACCCGCCGCGCCGAGGCCGACGAGTTCTACGACTGCATTCAGGAGGGCCTCCGCAATGCCGACGCCCGCAACGTGCAGCGCCAGGCCTTCGCCGGCATGCTCTGGAGCAAGCAATATTATTACTACGATGTGAGCCAGTGGCTCGACGGCGACCCTGGCCGCCCCGTGCCGCCGCCCGAGCGCCTCACCGGTCGCAACGCCGCCTGGCGGCACCTGCACAACGCCGACATCGTCTCGATGCCCGACAAGTGGGAATACCCCTGGTATGCGGCCTGGGACCTCGCCTTTCACTGCCTGCCGCTGGCCATGGTGGACGCCGACTTCGCCAAGCAGCAGCTCCGCCTGCTCTGCCAGGATGGCTACCTGCACCCCAACGGCCAGATGCCCGCCTACGAGTGGCATTTCAGCGACGTGAACGCGCCCGTGCACGCCTGGGCCACCTGGCGCGTGTACCAGATGGACCGCAAACTGCACGAGGGCCGGGGCGACACCGCCTTCCTCGAAGCCGTGTTCCAGAAGCTGGTGATGACTTTCACCTGGTGGGTGAACCGTAAGGACCGCGACGAGCGCAACATCTTCGAGGGCGGCTTCCTGGGCATGGACAATATTGGGGTTTTCGACCGCTCGTCACCATTGCCCACCGGCGGCAAAATCGAGCAGAGCGACGGCACCAGCTGGATGGCCATGTTCGCCCTCAACCTCATGCGCATGGCCCTGGAGCTGGCCCAAACCACGCCCGTGTACCAGGAAATGGCCAGCAAGTTCTTCGAGCATTTCCTGTACATCGCCGAAGCCATGACCCGCGGCGGCGGTGGCCACTTCAATCTCTGGGACGAAGAAGACCAGTTCTACTACGACGTCCTGCACGCCCCCGACGACTCGCGCACCCGCCTGCGCATCCGCTCCATGGTGGGCCTCATCCCGCTGTTTGCCATAGAGGTAATTGACGATGAGCTGCTGGCTACCGTGCCCGAGTTCCACGCCCGCGCCCTGGCCCTCATCCAGCGTCGCCCGCGCCTGGCCGAGCTGGTGAGCCGCTGGCAGGAGCCCGGCCAGGGCGCGCGCCACCTTATGGGCCTCATGCGCCAAAGCCGCCTGCGCAGCGTGCTTACCCGCATGTTGGATGAAACCGAATTCCTCTCCGAATTCGGCATCCGCTCGCTCTCGCGTTACCACCTCGACAACCCGTACTATTACCACATGGGCGAGGCCGACAGCTTCTCCGTGACTTACGTGGCCGGCGAGGCTGAGTCGGACATGTTTGGCGGCAACTCCAACTGGCGCGGGCCGGTGTGGTTACCCGTCAACTGCCTCATCATCGAGTCGCTGCAGCGCTACCATAGCTACTACGGCGATGCGTTTACCATTGAGTACCCCACCGGCTCGGGCCAGCTGCACACGCTGGCGCAGGTGGCCGATGCGCTTTCAGCCCGCCTCGCCCGCCTGTTTCTCAAGGATGAGAACGGCCGCCGCCCCGCCCTGGGCGATACCGAAATCCACCAGACCGACCCGCACTTTCGCGACAACCTGCTCTTTCACGAGTACTTCCACGGCGACGACGGCCACGGCCTCGGCGCCAGCCACCAAACCGGCTGGACCGGCTTGGTCGTGCGTCTGCTGGAAAAGGCGGGCGGGTAGATTGGGGAAGCTAAATCAGAACGTCATGCTCATCTGGCGTCCGCGCAGCCGCAGCGGCTGCGTAAAAGCACTAAGTACTTGAATAATTGCTTACGCGGCAGAGATGCTGCCGCTACGCGGACGCCAGATGAGCATGACATTTCCCGGCTCGTTTCTGCTTGTGCTACTGCGGCAAGGCCCGCAGCGCCGCCAATGCCTCCTCCGTTTCCGGCCGCTTTTTCTCCACCTTGCGTTCGGTTTTGGCGTCGCCGTGCTTGGTTTCCTGAGTTGGGGTGGGTACCCCCTTGGCGTAGTAGGCCAGCAGGGCCTGGCGCAGGGCGGGGGTGAGGTGCTCGAACTTACGCTTGTGCAGCTCGCGTAGCAGCTCGTTGTACGTTTGGTCGGCCAGGGCGTAAGTGATGGGGCGGGTGGGTTTGCCGGTGTCGAGGTTGGTGTCGGGCAGGGGCCGGGTGCGGGCGGTGTCGGTGGGCTGCTCGCGCACCAGCGTGGCGAAGCGCACCAGCACCGCCCGGTAGCTGGCGCGGAACTTCGCCTCGCCCGCCGCATCGGGCAGCTTGAAGGCATAGGTTTTCAGCGGGCCTATTTTGGGCAGCAGGTTGATGAAGAAGGCCATTACCCGCGCCCCGAAGCCGGGCCGCTCATACCCATCACCAAATTCCTTGCGAAACGCCCGGGGGCTGGCCTTGTAGCGATAGTCGCGCCGCCGGGCCTGGGGACTCATCTTCCTGATTGCCTTGCGTTGGCTGTGCCAGGCGGCGCGGGCCGTGGCCGGCAGCAGCTGGTTCACGGCGAAGCGAAAGGTGGCAATGCTCACATCCACGTTCAGAATTACCTGCCCCAGCTCCAGCCCGTAGGTTTGTTGAAAAGCGCGCTCCAGCACCGGGTTGCTCACCCGGAAGCCGATGAATTTGTGGTACTCCTGGCTGCGGTAGCGTCCGGCGGCCACCTGCACCACATCAAACGAAAATTCCAGCTCGGTGTGGCGCTTGGTGGCCTGCTCGTAGGTGACGACCGGTCCGAACTGCGCCCGCAAATCGGGGTACACGGTGGGCATAATCTGGTTGGTGCCCTCGGGGTGGCCCACATTGTCGGTGGCGTAGTGGGCCAGCGCGCCCAGGGCGTAGGCATACTCGTTGCGGTTGTGGGCCTGGCCCAGCAGGTTGCGCACAAAGTCGCCGGACCGCACGTAGTGCATGAGGTTGGTGAAGAGCGTGGAGCCCAGCGGGTAGTAGCCCATATCCTGCAAAATGGAGCCGCCGTAGGCGTAGCTTTTGGCCTCTTCGAGCTGCTCGGTGGTGGCCCCGGGGTAGTGGTGGCGCAGCAGCGGCACCAGAGTTTTGTCCCAGGTCGAGTCGATGACGGCCTGATGGGTGAGCACGGCATAGGCGGCGGCAGGGGCCAAAGGCGCGGCCAGCAGCAATAGAAGGAATAAGCGAAAAATCATAAGAAAGTTGGTGCAGAGCAAGCGCCTTCGTGGCAACGGGAAAAGCCGTCCGGCCGTTGCAAAGGCCCGGCGCCGTTCGGGCCGGTGCCAAAGGCGCAGGGAAGCAGCCCCAGCCTTTCGCGACCATCACCACCCCGAAACCCAGGGCGCAGAATTTCGTTTTGGGCCATATTACCCAGTTGCGGTTACGCAGGGCTTTCTGCGGTATGTGTTGCTGTTGCTGGTTTAACGCGTTTGAGCCGTTTTTAAGACGGGGACCAGCAACGAGAAACCAGTAACTAAAAACGAGTTAAACCACCTGACGCAAAAGTTGCCTGCGTAACCGCAGTCACCCAATTATTTACCTATGAAATTTTTTTCCGCGCTCGCTCTTGTGGGCTCCCTGCTTACCGGTGCCGCCCCCGTCGCCCAGGCGCAGCACTCAGCTTCGCCCTATCACACCCGCTTCGCCGTCGATGGCCCCATCATCCTGGGGCTGGGCGCGACCAGCGCTTTCGGTCTCTACCGCGTGCAGCAGAAAAGCGGCCTGAGCGATGCCGAGCTGGCCGCGCTCAACAAAAACGATATTCCAAAAATCGACCGCTTCTCGGCTGGCTGGTACAGCGACCGCGCCCAGACCGCCAGCGACTTGCTCTGCTACCCCACGCTGGTCATCGCGCCCGCCCTGCTGGCCCTCAACGACAACGTGCGCGGCCACTACGGCCAGGTAGTAGGCCTGTATATCGAAACAATGCTGGCCACCGATGCACTGTTCACTACCTCGGTGGGCAATATCTACCGCTACCGGCCCTATCTCTACGGCACCGAGGGCGGCGGTGGGCGCTCGGGCAAAATCGCCACCAATTCCTTCTTCGCCGGGCACACCGGCCACACAGCCACGGCCACCTTCTTCGCCGCCAAAGTCATGCACGATTTCAATCCCGGCTACGCCGGCGAGCCCTTCGTGTGGGGCGCGGCGGCCGTAATACCCGCCGCCGTGGCCTACTTCCGCATCGAAGCCGGCAAGCACTTCCTCACCGACAACCTCGTGGGCTACGCCGTGGGCGCAACCATGGGCGTGGTAGTTCCGCAGCTGCACAAAGTGGCCGGCCGCCGCGGCCTGTCATTGATGCCCTTGCAGGGGCTGAATGCCAACGGCTATGCGTATTCGGGCATGCTGCTGAGCAAGCGGCTGTAGCTTAAACTACTGCTAGCTTTATAGCAGCGCTTACTTAAACTGCGGCTGATAGCAGGACCGGGCTCGCCATAAGGCAAGCTCCTTTTGCTTGCAAATCGGCCTGCGCTGCTGCCCAGCCCTCGGCCGAGATAGCGCGGGTAGCATCGGTGACGACGGTGGTGGCAAAGCCGGCGGCCAGCGCGTCGAGGGCCGAGTAGTACACACAATAGTCGGCGGCCAGGCCGGCCACGAAAACTTCGGTCACGCCCCGGCCGCGCAGGTAGTCGGCCAGGCCGGTGCTTTTGCGGTGGCCATTGTCAAAAAATGCGCTATAGCTGTCAATTTCCGGGTGCATGCCCTTGCGGAAGATGGCTTCGATGCGTTCCGTATGCAGCGCGGGGGCCAGGGCCGCGCCGTTGCTGGCCTGGGTGCAGTGGTCGGGCCAGAGCACCTGCGGTAGGCCGTGCAAGTCAATCTGCTCGAACTGGCTGCGGCCGGCGTGGTTGCTGGCGAAGCTCTCGTGGCTGGCCGGGTGCCAGTCCTGGGTGGCCACCACCAGGTCGAAATGCGCTTGCAACGCATTCGCCAGCGGTATAATGGCGTCGCCCTCGGGCACGGCCAGCCGGCCGCCGGGCAGGAAATCGTTTTGAATATCGATGAGCAGGAGGACTTTCATGGGTAGGGGAGATGGGCAATGTGGTTTGAATAGGGAAGGGCACAAAAGAACGTCATGCCGAGCGGAGCCGAGGCATCTCGCTCGGGGTTATTTGGGGTCGTTCAACGACTCACGCGAGATGCCTCGGCTGCGCTCGGCATGACGTTCTTTTTGATTGCGACCGGAAATAAACCAAGCATTCTGGCCGGAGTTACGTTTACCCCAGAACAAACCTACGCTCATCCCTCATGCCCGACCTTCAAAATCAGATAATCCTCGTCACCGGAGCTACCTCCGGCATCGGCAAAGTCACGGCCACTGAGCTGGCCAAAAAGGGTGCTCACATCGTCATTCTGGCCCGCAGCGCCGAAAAAGCAGCCGATACTCAGCAGGAAATTAAAGCCGCCGCCGGCCACAACCATGTCGACATCCTGCTCGCCGACCTCGCCGACCTCGACCAGGTGCGCCGCGCCGCTGCCGAGTTCAACGCCCGCTACCCGCGCCTCGACGTGCTGGTGAATAACGCCGGGCTGATTTTCGGGGCCGAGCGCCAGCTCTCGCCCGATGGCAACGAGCTGGGGGTGGCCACCAACCACCTCGGCCCGTTCCTGCTCACGGCCCTGCTCTTCGATAAGCTCAAGGCCAGCCCCGCCGCCCGCGTGGTCAACGTAGCCTCCGAAGCGTACCGCATTGCCCGGCCGGATTTGGCTGACTTTCAGTCGGCCAGCGGCTACGGCGGCTTGCGCGTGTACGCCAACACCAAGCTCTACAACATCATGTTCACGCAGGAGCTGGCCCGCCGCCTGCGCACCCACGGCATTGCCAACATTACCACCAACGTGCTGCATCCCGGCGTGGTGGCCAGCGGCTTCGGCAACAGTTCGGGTGGGCTGATGGGCTTTCTCACGCAGCTGGGCCGGCCCTTCATGATTTCGGTGGAAAAAGGGGCCGAAACCAGCATTTTCCTGGCCTCCGCGCCCGAGGTGGGCACCGTCAGCGGTGGCTATTTCGACAAGAAAAAGGCCGAGCCCGTGAAAAGCTCCTTCAATACGCCCGAAAATGCCCAGCGGCTCTGGGCGCTGAGCGAGGTGCTCACGGGGGTGAAATTGCTGGATTAGGACACCGCAGGCTTGTCATTCCGACGAAGGAGGAATCTGGGTAAATTCCACCCTCAGATTTCTCCTTCGTCGGAATGAAAACGCCCTGTTCGGGTAACTACTAAACGGCATGAATTGCCGGGTACAGCGCCCGCCACTCATCCTCCAGAATGCCCATTTCGATGAGCGTCCAGTAGCCGTCGCCGTGGCGCACCACGTCGCGCATGCGGCCCTCCTCCTGGAAGCCGCACTTGAGGTAGCAGTTGATGGCCGCGTGGTTGAAATCGTAGACGCCCAGGCTGATGCGGTGCAATTTCAGGTCCTCGAACCCGAGGCGCAGCATGGCCTTCACCATGGCCTGGCAGATGCCCCGGCGGCGCTCGGTCGTGTTGCCCACCAGCACGCGGGTGATGCGCCCGGCCCGGTCGCGCTCGCTGATGCCGCCCAGTGAGATGTGCCCGACGGTGACGCTGGTTTTCGAATCCACTGCTTTGTAGATGAAGACGTTGGGGTCATTCATATCATTGGAGCCTTCGATGTACCAGCTCAGGCCGGCCTCGGTAAGAGGGAAGGAGAACATCGAGCCGCTCCACTCTTTCATCAGCCGCTCGTCGTCGACCCATTCCATGAGCTGAGCGAAATCGTCGGACCTGAAGGGTTCCAGTATAATCATATAAAAAAAGAGACGCACCGGGCCGATAAGCCCGGCAATAAGCCCGCAAGATAAGGCCCCGCGGGGGTGCTTTGCTAACCAACCGGGCGGCTGGCTTGTTAGCCGCCTGCTTCTCAAACCCTCTATTTTTCTCCATGAACTTAGCCACCAACACCATCCTGCTCACCGGCGGGGCCTCGGGCATTGGCTTGGCACTGGCCATCCGTTTTCTGCAGGCCGGCAGCACCGTCATTATCGTGGGCCGCCGGGCCGATAAGCTGGCCGAAGCCCAGCAGCGCTACCCCGGCCTGATTACGCGCCAGGGCGACATTGCCACCGCCGCCGAGCGCACCGAGCTGGTGTGCTGGGCCACCACCGAATACCCCGCCCTCAACGTGCTGGTGAACAACGCCGGCATCCAGAACCGCATTCAGCTGGCCGATGATGCCGCGGCCGACTGGGAAACCCGCCGCCAAGAGCTGGTTATCAACGTGGAAGCGCCCATTCATTTGGCTATGCTGCTGGTGCCGCACCTGCGCCAGCAGCCGGGCGCGGCCATTGTCAACGTCACGTCGGGGCTGTCGTTTGCGCCGGCGGCGTTCGTGCCCATCTACAGCGCCACCAAGGCGGCATTGCACTCGTTCACGCTCTCGCTGCGCCACCAGCTGGTGCCCACGGGCATTGCGGTGTTCGAAATTGTGCCGCCAGCTGTGAATACTGACCTCGGTGGTCCTGGTCTGCACACCTTTGGCGTGCCGGTTGATGACTTTGCCGATTCCGTAATGGCGCGGCTGGCGGCCGGCGAGCAGGAAGTGGGCTACGGCAGCTCCGAAAAGTCGCGCCTGGCCTCGCGGGCCGAGCTGGACGAGCAGTTTCGGGCGATGAATAACCGGTAGGCATTTCTACCATTAGGAGTTGTTTAGAAAATCCCCGAACGGTCATGCAGAGCGCAGCGCAGCATGACCGTTCGGGGACCTTTGTGACTTTCTAAACAACTCCTTATGCTGAACGCAGTGAAGCATCTGAGTACTCTACCCTACTATTTTTAGTAATTGATTTTTAGCAAGTTGCCTCGTAATCCAGTTCAGTAGCGTTTCAACCAAGCGGGCCAATGGGTCCTCGGGCAGGGTCAGCGGGCGGGCGAGTTGGCGGAGCAGATTGAGGCCGTGGCGGCTCAGGCTGGCGGCCCGGTAGCCGTGGTTTTTGCGGGCAATGGGCTGGCGGCCGCCGTGGGCGGCCGCGCCCACGCCCAGACAAAACGCGTAGGCCAGGCTGACCAGGGCCACGAGCTTGCGCAGCTTTTGGAAACAGCGCAAGTGGGTGGCTTCCAGGTTAAAGCCCCGCCCTTTCAGATTTTGAAAGCATTGCTCAATCGTCCAGCGCTTGGCATAGAGTTGCGCGAGGTGGTTCAGGCCGGCCGTGGCAAACAGGAAGACAAACGCGTCCGCCGCCACGGCCTTGACCCAGGCCTGTCCCCAGACCCCGTCGACCTGCACGTGGGCGAAGCGGCGCACCTGCCCCGGCACCAGGCCCAGGTCGGCCACGGCCTGCCGCCGGCCGTCGGCGTGGGTCAGGCAGTGGTGCTTGGGCACGCGCATGACAAAATTAAGCCCATTGTCTTTGAGCCACTTGAACCACGCATGGCCGACAAATTCCCGGTCGCCCACGACCAGGCCGATGCGGTCTTTGCCCAGCAAGGCCAGGCACTTTTCGAGCACCGCGATGCGGTCGGCGGCGTTGGAGTTGCCGCTGCGGTTGTCGAGCAGGTGCCAATAAAGGGGCACGTGGACCTCGCCCGTGCCGACGGTGACGAGCAGGATGTTCACCTGGCACTGGCCGAAGTCCCACTCCGTGCGGTCGAGGCATAAGCGCAGCTTGCCCTGCGCAGGCAACAAACTCAGTAAAAGCCTGGCCAACAGTACGTAATTGAGGTCTACTTCGCGGAAAAAGTCCTGAATGCGCGTTTCGTTCGAGGCGGGCTTGGCCGCGTCATTGAGGTGCTGGGCCACCTCGCCGAATTGCACGTTGCGGCTCTTTATCAGGCCAAGAATGAACTGGCCCACAAACTTTTGGCGGGACAAGTGGCCCACAAACGGGGCCTGTTGCAAAAGCGTCGTAATTTTAGCAGCGAAGTGTTGCTTCACGGGGCAGAACGGTTTTTTGGTGGTGTCGTAACCCCAAAGGTCGGGCTGCCCCGTTTTTGTACCTGAAAAATAGTAGGGTAGAGTAGCATCTGAGTAAAGTGCCTGGATAAGTTCCGGACGCTTTGCTTTACTCAGATGCTTCACTGCGTTCAGCATGACAGTTGGTTACTCCCGGCCGCGCAGCGGGTACTGCGCCGGAATGCCCTGCGACTTGGCCGGCTGCTTGGCCAGGTCCTGCAAAATCACCTCAATGGCTTTGGCCAGCTGCGGGTCGGCACCGTTCTGGGTGTCGGCGGGGCGCACGTCTACTTCGATGTCGGGGGCCACGCCTTCGTTCTCAATTTCCCACTTGCCATCGGGGCTGTACACGGCAAAGCTGGGCGAGGTTACGCTGCCGCCGTCGATGAGCGGCGGGTAGCCAGAAATACCCACCAGGCCGCCCCAGGTGCGCTTGCCGATGACCGTGCCCAGCCCGCGCTGCCGGAAAAACGCCGGCAGCGCATCGCCACCGGAGCCAGCAAACTCGTTCACCAGCATCACCTTGGGTCCGTAGATGGACGAGCCCGGCGAGGTAAACGGCCGGCCCTCCCGCGGGGCCCAGTAGCTGAGTAGGGGCCGGTTGAGCAGGTCCAAAATGTAGTCGGCCACGAAGCCGCCGCCATTGAACCGCTCGTCCACAATTACGGCCTGCTTATCGAGCTGGCTGAAATAGTAGCGGTTGAAAAACTCGTAGCCTTCGGCTCCGGTGTTGGGCAGGTACACGTAGGCCACCTTGCCACCCGTGAGCCGGTCTACGGTGCGGCGGTTATCCTCGACCCAGGCAATGCGGCGTAGGGTGGCTTCGCTGGCCACGGGCACCACGGTTACCTCGCGGGCTCCTTTGGGGCCGGGCTTATCGTTCACCAGCAGGGTAATCTGCTTGCCCACGGTGTTCTCGAAGAAGCTATACACGTTGTCGGTGCCGCGCAGCGGGCGGTTGTTCACGGCCAGCAGGTAGTCGCCGGCCCGCACGCCCACGCCGGGGCCGGTGAGGGGGGCGCGCAGGCTGGGGTTGAAGCTCTCGCCGTTGAATACCTTTTTGAAGCGGTAAACCCCGTCCACTACCTCGTAGTCGGCCCCGAGCAGACCCACGGGGTTGGCCGTGAGGCTGGGCATGTCGCCGCCGCTTACGTAGTTGTGGCCCACCACCATCTCGCCCATCATCTCGGCAAATAGGTAGTTGAGGTCGGCCCGGTGCGCCACGTAGGGCAGAAAGCCGGCGTACTTCTTTTTGGTGGCGGCCCAGTCGAGCCCGTGCATGCCGGGGTCGTAGAAGTAGTCGCGCTCCAGGCGCCACACTTCGTCGAACATCTGGGCCCATTCGTGGCGCGGGTCCACGTAGGCGTCGAGGCTCGTCAGCGCCATTTTGCCGTCGTTGGCCACTGGTTTGCCGGCCGCTTCCACAATGCCGTAGGCATCGTGCGGCGCCATGTAGAGCAGCTTGTTACCGTCGGTGCTCACGGCGTAGTCGTTCACTTCGGCCAGGTACAGCTCGCTTTTGCGCTCTTTCAAATCGTAGCGGTGCAGGCGGTGGTTGGGGGCAGTAGGCGTGGCATCGGGGCCGGCGGCCACGCTGGCGGGCACCTGCTCCAGGTAGAATATTTTGTCGCCGTCGGCCACCTGCACGTTGCTGAGCTCACCCACCACCGAGCCGGGCAGGGCCAGAATGCGCTGCCCCAGGCCCACGGTATCAATTACGATTTTGGCGGTGGCAACGGGCTTGCGCGGCTTCAAATCCTTCACGGCCACTTTGGGCGCGGGGCGGTTGCCCACCGGCTTGCCCACAATAATCGAGTCGGGCTTGCTGATGGCCTCTTTTTCCTCGTCGCTCTGCGGGGCGAAGGGCGAAGTGTCGCGGCGGTTGAGCACGGCCACATACAGCGTGCGCTTGCTGTTGCGGTCATACGACGACATGTCCAGCCAGGTAGCGCGCAGGGCCACGTCGTTGCTGGCCGTAAAAAACAGGTACTTGCCGTCGCGGCTGAAGGCGGGCGCGGTGGCGTCGCTGCGGCCGTCGCTCACGGCCACGCGGCGGCCGCTGGGCAGGTGGTACATCCACACGGTACGCATGTGGTTGGGCATCTGCTGGGCGTAGGCCAGCCACTGCCCGTCGGGCGACCAGGCCGGGTCGAGGGCCGGCTCGTCCAGCAGCGGGCCGTAGGTATCGGCGGCCACGCGGGTGGTTTTCTTCGAAGCCAGGTCGAGATACCATAGGTTCAGCTTCTTGTCGGTGTAGGCAATTTTCTTGCTGTCCGGCGACCACAGGGGGCGGAAGTAGAAGGAGTTCGGCCCCAGCGAATACGCCTGCGCCGGTTTCAGCCCGCGCTGGTCCTGCACCATCAGCTGGTACTCGCCTGAAGCGTCGGACAGGTAGGCGATGTGCGCGCCGTCGGGGGCCCAGGCCGGGTAGCGCTCGTGCGAGGTATCGGAATGGGTCAGGTTGCGGCTTTCGCCTTTTTTGGCCGGCACGGTGAACACATCGCCGCGCGCCTCCACCACGGCGCGCACGCCTGTGGGGGAGATGGCTGCCCCGTGCAGCATGCCGGCCACGCTGCGGTACTGCGGCCGCAGGGCCAGCACCTCGGGCGAGATACTGATTCTGAGGTCGGTCGTCTGGCCCGAGCCGGTATTCATTAGGTGCAGCCGGCCGGCCTGCTCATACACCAAATCGGTGCCGTTGCCGCTCAGCGCCTTCACGTCATAATCGGTGTGGCGGGTCAGCTGCTCCACTTTTTTGGTGGCCGGGTCATATACGAACACGTTGTTGGTACGGGCGCGGTCACTCAGGAAATAGACCTTGCCGCCCAGCCACAGCGGGCTGGTGTCGGTGGCGTTCTCGTGCGGAATCCCCTCGGTGGCTAGCGTCTGCAAATCCGTCAGCCAGATGGGGCCGGTCTGGCCGCCGCGGTAGTGCTTCCAGGTAGTGGTGGGGTTGGTAATATGCGTGTGGGCCAAGGTTTTGCCATCGGGCGAGTAGCTGCCCTTCTCACCCATCAGCAGGGGTAGGCGGGTGGGCAGCCCCCCGCTCATCGGCACGGTGAAGAGCTGCAACGAGCGCGCATAGGCTTCCTGCGAGCTGCTGAAGAGGATGCGCTGCCCGTCGGGCGTCCAGTCGCGCACCACCTCGGCCGAGGGGTGCCACGTCAGGCGGCGTGGCTGCCCGCCGCTCACTGCTACCACGTACACGTCGGCGTTGCGGTCGTAGTCGCCGGTGAAGGCAATGAACTGGCCATCGGGTGAGAAGTGGGGGTTGGTTTCCACACCCGCGCCCACAGTCAGGCGCTGCGGATTCGAGCCGTCGCGGTTGGCCAGCCAGATGTCGCCGGCGTAGCTGAAGGACAGCTTGTCGCGGCTCAGGGCCGGCTCGCGCAGCAGCAGGGTTTCGGGGGGTGGGGTTTGGGCTTGGGCCGCGCCGGCCAGCAGCAGCAGTGGCGCGAAGAAGTAGGTTTTCAGCATGTTTGCGCAGAATTGAGGTGTTGCGCAAAGCTAGCCGGATTTTGGGACTTTCGATGGGATAAATTGGATGAAAATCGAACAGTCATGCTTCGCTGCGCTCTGCATGACCGCCTTTTTATTATCGTTTAGGAAAGCGCTTTACGCCTCCAGCCGCAGCACCGCGCGGCTATGCTTGCGCACGGCGGCGGCCAGCGCTGGGTTATCGGCCAGCTTCTGGCCGAAGGAAGGCACCAGCTGCCGGAACCGGGCCTGCCATTCGGGCGAGGCGGCGCGGGCGGGGAAGCACTTCTGCACCAGCTCCAGCATGATGGCCACGGCCGTGCTGGCCCCCGGCGAAGCGCCCAGCAGCGCGGCGATGGAGCCATCGGCGGCCGTCACCATCTCGGTGCCGAATTCGAGCACTCCGCCTTCTTTCTTGTCCTTTTTGATGACCTGTACGCGTTGGCCGGCCACTTCGAGCTGCCAGTCGGCGGGGTTGGCTTTGGGGTAATACTCGCGTAGGGCGGCGGTCCGCTCCCGGGGCGTTTGCAGCACCTGGCCGATGAGGTATTTGGTGAGGCCCAGGTTGCGCGCCCCGGCATAAAGCAGCGGCCGGATGTTGCCCAGCTCGATGGATTTGAACAAGTCGGTGTACGAGCCCTGCTTCAAAAACTTGGTGCTGAAGCCGGCGTAGGGGCCGAACAGCAGCTCTTTGCGGCCGTTTATCTGGCGCGTGTCGAGGTGGGGCATCGACATGGGCGGCGAGCCCACTGCCGGCTTGCCATACACTTTGGCCTCGTGCCGGGCAATTATGTCCGGGTTCTGGCACTTCAGCCACTGCCCACTCACGGGGAAGCCGCCGAAGCCATTTGCCTCCGGAATGCCCGACTTTTCAAGCAGCGGCAGCGAGCCCCCGCCGGCCCCGATAAACACGAAGCGCGCGCGCTCGATGCGGCTCACATCGAGCCCCAGGTAATTGACTTTCAACCGCCAGATACCGTCGTCCTTTTGCCGAAAATCCTCAATCTCGTGGCCTAAATGAAACTCCACGCCTGGCTGCCCCTTCAAATAATCAAACAGCGCTCGGGTGAGGGCCCCAAAGTTCACGTCGGTGCCAATGGCCATGCGCGTGGCGGCCACGGGCGTGGCCGGGTCGCGCCCGTCCATCACCAGCGGAATCCACTGGGCAATCTGGGCCGGGTCGGTGCTGAATTCCATGCCCTGAAACAGGGGCGAGTACAGCAGCGCGGCGTGCCGCTTGCGCAGGTATTCCACGTTGCCGGCACCCCA
Source organism: Hymenobacter siberiensis (assembly GCF_018967845.1). GTDB lineage: Bacteria > Bacteroidota > Bacteroidia > Cytophagales > Hymenobacteraceae > Hymenobacter > Hymenobacter siberiensis. Next base: position 3,469,603 of record NZ_JAHLZZ010000001.1, on the reverse strand, counting down.
CACGAAGCTCATGTGCGGGATGGTGTGGACGAACGCCGTGGGGTCGGGCAGCTGCCCTTCCAGTACCAGCGTCGACCAGAACTGCTTGCTCAGTTCAAACTGCTCAGCAATTTTGTCGGCCTTGCTGATGTCGATGGAGCCATCGGGCCGCTCGGGCGTGTAGTTCAGCTCGCAGAAGGCCGAGTGGCCGGTGCCGGCGTTGTTCCAGGCGTCGGAGCTCTCGGCGCCCACGGCGTCGAGGCGCTCGAAGACCGAGATGGTCAGGCTGGGGTCTAGGGCCTTAAGCAGCACGCCAAGCGTGGCGCTCATAATGCCCGCGCCAATAAGGATGACGTCGGAAACGGGTTTGGCAGGGTTGGAAATAGCTGGGGTCATAGCGAAAAAGAGAAAATAGTCGCTGGCAATACGGGGGACAGTCGGCCAGGGCTGTTTGTTGGCGAAGAAAACTGCTCGGGCCTACCTTGCGCCCCCGAACTGGTGGGAGTAACCGACGCGTTGCCGTTTGGCCCGCTTCCCAACCCCACGCGTCGCTTCCCCCAATGCCCGACCTCAACCTGCCCCTGCTGCCCCTGCCCACCCGCGCCGATGCCACGGCCCCGCGTCTGCTCATCATCTACACGGGTGGCACGGTAGGCATGGCCCTGAACAGCAGTGGCGAGCTGGTGCCCATGGAATTTGGCCACCTCGACCGCCAGATGCCCGAGTTGGCCCACCTGCAGTTTCGCCTGGAACTGCTGAGCCTGCCCGCGCCCATCGACAGCAGCAACGTGACGCCCGCCGACTGGCTCTTTCTGGCCGGCCTCATTGACCAGCACTACCTCGATTTCGACGGCTTCGTGGTGCTGCACGGTACCGATACCATGGCCTATTCGGCGGCGGCGCTGAGCTACGTATTGGAGCATTTGGGCAAGGCCGTGGTATTCACCGGGGCGCAGGTGCCGGTGGGGGCCAACCGTTCCGACGCCCAGCGCAACCTCATCACGGCCCTGGAAATTGCGGCCGCCCGTCACCCCCGCGTCCACACTGTGCGCGTGCCCGAGGTGTGCGTGTTCTTCAACGATGTGCTCATTCGCGGTACCCGCGCTAAGAAGGTTGAAAGTCAGCAGTTTGCTGCTTTCAAAAGCGAGAATTACCCGCCCCTGGCCCGTGCTGGCATCAGCCTGGAATTCGACGACAATAGCATTCGCCTGCTGCCCGGCGCGCGCCTCAAGGTGCACGGCCAGCTCGAAACCGGCGTGGCCGTGCTGCGCCTGTTCCCGGGCATTACGGAGGCGGTGGTTTCGGCCATTCTGGGCGTTCCGGGCCTGCGCGGCTGCGTGCTCGAAACCTACGGCTCGGGCAATGCGCCCACCGCGCCGTGGTTTCTGGCCTGCCTGGCCGAGGCCCGCCAACGCGGCGTGTGGCTCCTGAATGTGAGCCAGTGCGAAGAAGGCCGCGTGGTGCAGGGCAAGTACGAAACCAGCGCCCGCTTTGCGGAAATGGGCATCGTGGGCGGCGAAGATATTACCACCGAGGCGGCCGTGACCAAGCTCATGTTCGTACTGGGCTTGGGCGTGAGCGAAGCCCGCACCCGCGAGCTGCTGGCCACCGACCTGCGCGGCGAGATAACGCTTTGAAAATGAGCTAAGAGTTAGGCATTAGGCGTTAAAAGTTAGCAGAACGGCAACTCTTAACTCCTAACTCTTCACTTTTAACTCAATTCTTCCCCTATCTTTGCCCCACGAACCACCATCCTTGAGGGGTGTCCGAGTGGTCGAAGGAGCACGCCTGGAAAGTGTGTATGGGTCTCAAGCTCATCGTGGGTTCGAATCCCACCCCCTCAACATAAGCAAACAAAAGCCCGTTTTCAGATTGGAAACGGGCTTTTGTTTGCCTTGATGCGAAGCTATTTTACTACTTCGAGCCAGCCTTTCCAGGTTTGGCCGGCGGCTACGTCGGGGGCGCTGCCCCAGTCCTGGGTGTAGTTGGCCTGCTCGAATACCTTGCGCTGCCTGCGAAACGACGAGCTGCTGGCGCGACTCTGCGATTTCGACCCGGCTCTTGTGGATTTGGAGAAGCTGATTAGCGTACGGCTCCGAGGAAAAGCTTCGCTGGCATATAATCCAAGCGACGCATGCGTATCAGCAGGCCGCCTTGGCCTCAGCCGAATACGCCGGTATGGTCCGCTTGCTCGTATCTGCTGCAACGCTAAAGCCTGAGCCGCCCTTCCTCAGCGTATCATCATATCCTTTAGCGAAATGATATATTCCTTGGTGCCGGCATCGTAGCGGATAGTGTAATTGGTGGGGAAGTACTTGCCCGTTACCTCATACACCGTGGTTCGCGGAATGGCCTTCACCACGTTCACGCTGGGTACCAACATGGCCTTGGTGAGCATCGGTTCCACGAAGGTGACGTGGCCATCGTAGGTGCCGTAGACGAAGGTGTGGGTGAAGGCCGTGCCCGGCGTGTATTCGGGGCTGGTGGGGTCTATCCAGTGGCGGCCCATCATGGGCATGGTGCGGCCGGGCACCACGTTGGGCGGCGTGCTGTAGCCGGCCAGCAGCTTGTTGGTGGCCGGGAAAATGTCGTCCTTGGGGTCGTCGAGGGTGATGGTATGCTGCGCGGCCATGGGCTGCATGTAGAAGTGCGCATCGAAGTGCGGCACGCCGTAGATGGGGATGGGGTCGTGGCCGTTGGGGTTCCAGCCAAAGGAGAGGTGGTCGAACGGCATTTGCGTGGCGGCGCTGCTGCCGGCGGGCAGGGTCATGTCGTATATCGTGCCCGTGGCCGGCGTGGCGGGCAGGCCGGTCAGGGCAGTTTCTGTGAGCGCCATGTCGATTTCCGTGGGCTTGCCACTGGCATCGGCCGAGATAAAGCTGCGGGCCGAGCCGCTGCCCACCTGCACGGTGGGGCCGTAGGTGATGGAGGGCTGGGCGGCAGGGCTGTCTTTGCTGCAAGCCAGCAGCAGCGGTAGGCCAAAGGCCAGCAGGGCCGCCGAGCGACACCAGCCGCTAAAGGAGATACAAGGGAGGTTTGCCATAGCCAGAGGAGTTGAGCGGGAGCGGAGTTGCCAGGGCTATGAAAATATAATAAAAAGTGAATATTTATCACCGTTCACCAAAATGCCCCTTCCGGGCAGGGGGTAAGTCCGGCCTGCCGGTGGCTGGCAGTGCCCCGCCGGCCGCCGGCATTGCCGCCCGGCCCAACCTGAGCCGTAAAAACCCGTTACCTTCCCCGGCGCAATCCCTCACCTTCCCGGCGCTCACTTATGACCCCAACTCCGACGCTTCCCGCTGCCGCCGCTGGCGCGGTCGAAAAAGACAACAAGCGCATCACCACCGGCTGGACCTTCTACGACTGGGCCAACTCGGTGTATCCGCTGGTGATTACCAGCTCAATTTTCCCGATTTACTGGGGCAGCATCACCAAGGCTATTAACCCCACCGACGTGGTCGATTTCCTGGGGTTTAAGGTGCCGGGCTCTTCGCTGCTCACTTATGCCATTTCGTTCGCCTTCCTGCTCATTGCCTTGGTCAGCCCGTTTCTCACGTCGCTGGCCGACTACTCGGGGCGTAAGAAGCTATTCCTGCAAATTTTCTGCTACATCGGGGCCATTAGCTGCGCGGCGCTGTACTTCTTCACCGAAGACAACCTCACGCTGAGCACCTTCATTTTTATTGCGGCCACGGTAGGCTTCAGCGGCAGCATCGTGTTCTACAATTCCTACCTGCCCGAAATTAGCTCCGAGGCGAATTTTGACTCGCTCTCGGCGCGGGGCTTTTCCATGGGCTACATCGGCTCGGTGCTGCTGCTGGTTATCTGCCTGGGCATCATCATGGGCCCGCACATCGCGGGCGGCCCCGAGGGCGTGGCCCTGTTTGGCATGAGCACCGGCAAGGCCACGCGGCTCAGTTTCCTGCTCACGGGCATCTGGTGGGTGGGCTTTGCCCAAATCCCGTTCTTCACCCTGCCGGCCGATGCCGGCCGCCCCGCCGATGCCCCCGTCAGCCAGGACGGCTGGCTGCTCAACGGCTTCCGCGAGCTGGGCAAGGTGTGGGACCAGCTCAAGCAGCAGCCCAACCTCAAGCGCTTCCTGCTGGCCTACTTCACCTACAACATGGGCGTGCAAACAGTGATGTACGTGGCCACCATCTTCGGCGACAAGGTGCTGAAGCTCGATAGCACCTCGCTCATCGTCACCATTCTGCTGCTCCAGATTGTGGGCATTCTCGGCGCCTGGATGTTTGCTAAAATCTCGGACCGCATCGGCAACACGCGGGCGTTGAGCATCGCGGTGTTTATCTGGATGCTGATTTGCGTGGCCGGCTATTTCGTGCAGGCCGGCTGGAGCTTCTACGCGCTGGCCTCCGTCATTGGCCTCACCATGGGGGCCGTGCAAAGCCTGTCGCGCAGCACCTATTCCAAGATTATACCCGAAAACACCCCGAATTCGGCCGCCTATTTCAGCTTTTTCGACGTGGTTGAGAAGCTCGGCATCGTTATCGGCACCCTCTCCTTCGGCCTGATTGCGCAAATCACGGGCTCGATGCGCAACAGCATTCTTTCGCTGATTGTGTTCTTCATTTTCGGCCTGGGCTTTCTGCTGACGTTGCGCGGCAAGAAGTTGCGCGAAGAATCCCTGGGGCCGATATCGCTGCCGCCGCCGCCGCCCGCCTCGGCCGGGGCCGAAATGGGCGCGCCCATGTCCCGGTAAAGTATTTCCGCCGCTGGAGCGTCCTGACCCTACGCGAGGGCCGCGCCCTCATCCGTTCACCTTCCATCTCCCCATCTTTCTTTATGAGCGACCCCACCACCGCCAATCCTTCCGTGCAAGCCCTCCTCAGCCAGGAGCTGAAGCGCGAGCTGGCCATCACCCGCCGCCTGCTGGAGCGGGTGCCCACCGAGCAGTTTGGCTGGCAGCCGCACGCCAAGAGCATGAAGCTCGGGACGCTGGCCTCGCACATGGCCAACCTCATTGGCTTCCTGCAAATGTCCCTCAGCGCCGATGCCACGGACATGGCCACCATGCAAATGCCCGAGTCGCCCACCACCACCGACGAGGTGCTCCGGCGCTTCGACGTGAACGCCGAGAACATCCACAAAGCCCTGGCCGACGTGGACGATGCCACTTTCAGCGCCATGTGGACCATGCGCCGCGGCGAACAAACCCTCATGGCCATGCCCCGCACCGCGGTGGCCCGCGTGCTCGTGCTCAACCACCTCATCCACCACCGCGGCCAGATGAGCGTGTACCTGCGCCTGCTCGACATTCCGGTGCCCGCCATCTACGGCGGCTCGGCCGACGAGGCCCCGCAGCGGTAGAAGTGGCCAGCTTCTAAGCCAGAAAGGCCTGCTGAACATTGTTCAGCAGGCCTTTCTGGCTTAGAAGCTGGCTATTTGCGGTCAAAAACCAGTTGCCCGCCAATCCAGGTTTGCAGCACGGCGGCACCGCGCAGCTGCTCCTTGGGCGCGGTCAGCAAGTCTGTATCCAGCACCACAAAATCGGCCAGCATGCCGGGCTTGATTTGCCCTTTGCGCTTCTCCTCGAAGCCGGCGTGGGCGGCCCAGGTGGTCATGCCGCGCAACGCCTGCTCGCGCGAAATGGCGTTTTCCATCTGGAAGCCGTCTTTGGGGAAGTTCTTGGCATCCTGCCGGGCCACGGCCGAGTGAAAGCCAAACAGCGGGTTGATGTCCTCCACCGGGAAATCGGAGCCCAGGGCCAGCTGGCCGTACTGCTTCAGCAATTCGGCGTAGGCGTAGGCCGTTTTCAGGCGCTCGGCTCCGAGGCGCTCGCCGGCCCAGTACATATCGGACGTGGCGTGGGTGGGCTGCACCGAGGGCACGATGCCGAACTGCCCGAACTTGGGCATGTCGGCCGGCGTGATGACCTGGGCGTGTTCAATGCGCCAGCGGCGGTCCTTTTGCCCCTTCAGCGCCTCGCCGTAGATGTTGAGGATGATGCGGTTGGCCGAGTCGCCGATGGCGTGGGTGTTCATCTGAAATTTCGACGCCGCCAATTCTTTGGCCAGGTCGCGGAACTGCTTTTCGGTAGAAAGCAGGAAGCCGGTTTCCTTGGGCTTGTCGGCATACGGCTTCACCAGGCAGGCCCCACGCGAGCCCAGCGCGCCATCGGCATACACCTTGAAGGAATTGATGGTGAGCTGGTCGGTGAAAACCGGGCCGTTTTTAAGGTAGTAGGCCCGGTTTTCGGGCGTGGGGGCCAGCATGGCGTAGAGGCGCAGCTTCAGCTTCTTTTGCTGCTGGAGGGCGGCCATCTGGTCGATGTCCGCTTTGTCGAGGCCGGCATCGGCGAGGCTGGTGAGGCCCACGGCCAGGCAGTTTTGCTGGGCCTGCAGCAGCAGCTGAGCGGCTTCGGCCGGGGCCGGGTCGGCGATTTTACTGCTCACCAGGCGCGTGGCATTGTCCACGAGCAGGCCGGTGAGGCGGCCCTGCGCGTCGCGCGTAATGGTGCCGCCGCTGATGGGCGTGCGGGCCGTGACGCCGGCCAAATCCAGGGCCTTCTGGTTCACGAGGGCGGCGTGGCCGTCTACACGGGTGATGAGCACGGGCACGTCGGGAAACAGCCGGTCAAGCGTGTCTTTGGTGGGGAACTGCTTGCTCGGCCAGTCGTTCTGGTCCCAGCCGCGGCCCGTGAGCCAGGCGGCCTGCGGGTATTTCTTCCGGTTCTCCTGCAGCTTCTCAATCACCGCTTTCCACGAGTTGGTGCCCACCAAATCGGCGCTCGGCAGGGCCAGCGCGTAGCGGTAGAAGTGGCAGTGCGCGTCGTAAAAGCCGGGGTAGATGAACTTGCCGCCCGCGTCTACTTCTTGCGCCGCCTGGTACTTCGCCTTGAGCTCGGCCGCCGAACCCACGGCCACGAATTTGCCATTCTTCACCGCAAAGGCTTCGGCTTTGGCGAAGGTCGAATCGACGGTGTAAACTGTGGCGTTGGTGACCAGCAAATCAACGGCTTCGCGGGGCGACTGGCAGCCGCTGAGCAGCGCGAGCAGCAGCAGGGGGGCGAAGAAATGGCGGAGCGAAGAATGGTTGGAACGAGACATTAATGAGTGAAGTGGGATGAAAAGAAAACGTCATGCTGAGCTTGTCGAAGCATCTCGCGTGCAATAGTAGTCAATTCGTTTGGGCGATTGAATTACTGCCTGATGTTACGCAGCCGGGTCGTTCTACTGTTCGCCTCACCCCCTAGCCCCCTCTCCTTTTCGGAGAGGGGGCTAGGGGGTGAGGCGAACGTGAGGCGCGAGGCTTGCTGCGTAACATCAGTTACTACTACATGCGAGCGGCTTCGGCAGCGCTCAACATGACGTTCTTTTTGTTGTGGACTTTCAGGATTATTCCACCACCACCTGCGTGCCCAGCTCAAAATGGAGGTGCGGGTTGAAGCGAACCGGGAATGGCTGGGCCTCATGGGCCTTGCCCTGCAGGAGCACGCGGCTGCGGCCGTATTCCATGCCATTGTTATCCAGCAGGCGCACCCGCACGGTATCACGGAAGGCCCGCTCGAAAATGACGTAGAGCGACAGCTGCGGCCGGCCGGCGCGCACGCTATCGTCGCCCGCCACAAACGACTTGCCCAGCCGCAGGCCCCGCGCCCGTAAGGCCGGGCTGAGGTTGGTTTGGGCCGTTTCGCGCCGGGCACCGGTGGCCAGCCCATCGGCCAGCGCCGTGGCCGATGGGCTGGCCGATGGGCTGGGTTTGCGCAATGTTTCTGTGGCCTCGTGCTTCGTCCGGTCGCAGCCCACAAGGCCGAGCGCCAGCATAAAAATTGCCCCGCCCCGCATCCGAAAATCAGTAAAGCTCCACATACGAAAGGGTCAGTTTGAATCTGCGAAATCCGTCAAATCCGTTAAAATCTGCGGTCCTTAGTCGAAGCGCATGTGCTTCACCGACTCGCCCGAAAACTGCAGCTCCTGCAGCGACTCGATGCCGATTTGCAGGTGGCGCTTCACGAAATCGGTGGTCACTTTCGAATCCGACTCCGAGGTTTTCACGCCCTCGGGCGTCATCGGGTTGTCGCTCACCAGCAGCAGGGCGCCGTGCGGGATGTCGTTCATGAAGCCGCACACGAAAATGGTGGCCGTTTCCATGTCCACGGCCAGGGCGCGCACGCGGCGCAGGTAGTCCTTGAACTCGGTATCGTGCTCCCACACGCGGCGGTTGGTGGTATATACCGTGCCGGTGTAGTAGTCCATCTCGTGCTTCTTAATCATCGACGACACGGCGCGCTGCAGGCGGAACGAGGGCAGGGCCGGAATTTCCTTGGGCAGGTAATCATCCGAAGTTCCTTCGCCGCGAATGGCCGCGATGGGCAGCACCAAATCGCCGAGCTTGGTCTTTTTCAGGCCGCCGCACTTGCCCAGAAACAGGGCTGCCTTGGGCTTGATGGCCGACAGCAAATCCATAACCGTGGCCGCCATGGGCGAGCCCATGCCGAAGTTGATGATGGTGATGCCGTTGGCCGTGGCTGACTGCATGGGCTTGTCCAACCCGTTCACCTTCACGTCGAACTGCTCGGCAAACATGTACACGTAGTTGCTGAAATTGGTCAGCAGAATGTACTGCCCAAAATCATCGAGGGCTACGCCCGTGTAGCGTGGCAACCAGTTATTTACAATCTCTTCTTTGGTCTTCATAAGCAAGTGCTTGGTTATTGGTGCTTAGTGCTTGGCTGTTTTGTACAGTAGACCTCCGTCCGCCGGTGCTTGGCTGGTGAGAATCCCGGCTTTTGAAACCCATTGGCACGAGGCGAAGAACACCAAGCACCAGGCACAAAGCACCAAGTACTATTTTTGGAGGTGATGCAAGCCTTGGACCTGCCGCCTTTCGAAGCCAAACTTACGCAATCGGCCACAAATCAGCCGCTCATCTGGGATGGGCTGCGGCGTAAGCACGTCGTGCTCACCCCCGAAGAGTGGGTGCGTCAGCACGTTGTTCATTATTTGATAAGCCACCTGGGCTACCCGCGCGGCCTGCTGGCCCTGGAGCGCGGCCTGCGCTATAACCAGCGCCGGAAGCGCACCGACCTGCTGGCCCTCGGCCCCACCGGCCAGCCGCTGCTGCTGGTGGAGTGCAAAGCGCCCTCCGTGGCCATCGACGCGGCCGTGGCCCGCCAAGCTACCACCTACAACCAAACCATCGGTGCGCCGCTGCTGCTGCTCACCAACGGCCTGGTGCACTACTGCTGGCGGGTCGATTTCGCGACGCGAACCAATGAGCGGCTGGAGGAGATTCCGGCGTTTTCGGTTGCAGTGGGGCTGTAGGTTCCCCGCTGCGCTGCGCGCCGGTTGCTTCCCCGGGGAATTCGTGAGCCGGTTTGGCCAAATCCGGCTGCACCCCTGGTTCCAGGCGTAGTGCGCCAGCCGGAAGCAGTATGCCGGCCGCTTCCGGCCGCATTCAAAAACGCGGAGGTTAGCTATGTGGAGCAATACGGGACATTTTTTTAGTGGCAGAAGCGCGGCGGTATTATTAATATATAAAATATAATATATTTAAATTACTGCTGGATAGCGCCCTAACAGGCCTGCAGTGGCCTGTTGGAGGAAAGCTGAGCATTAGGAGGATTTTTTCCACCTGAAAATAGCATTCTTATGCCACCTTAACTACACGTTTTCCCGAATTGAATCCATCATCAGGGACGAATAGCATATTTTTCATTCCCTGATGAGGCCGGAACCTCCCGGCCCCCAAAGCGGTAGCTTATTGCTTGCTGCATCCCGAAAACACCGCCGCGTAGCGCCCGCCAGCGGGGATGCTGAGCCAGCGTTGCACCCCCGCACGCAGCCCCTTAAGGATTGAAAGCCGCTCTCCCGGCTCTGCTTGGTAACTGGGGTTTCTGTTTCTGGTTGCTCGTTGCTGGTTTAACGCGATTGAGCCGGGTTGCCGGCCGAAAACCAACCAGCAACCCGCTTAAACCAGTAGAAACTTCTGGTTCAAAAGTTACTGGCGTAACAGTAGTTGGTAACCAATCCCCATTCCAGCTGGTGCTGCCCTGGTAGCGCCCCACGCGCTTGCGCCTGGCGGCCCCGCCGCCAGCCTGGCCGTGTATTGCGCCCAGGCAAGGGCGCACCCCCCTGACTCCGCATTTTAGAATGGTGTTGTGGCTACCGGCACCGCAACGGCTGCCGGGCACTTGCTCTATTCATCCACTATTTTTTGTCAGCTGCCATGAAAAACCATGAATCAATTATCTCATGTGCCGGTGCCCCGGATAAGCCTCGGGGCGGTGTCGTATTGCCTTGCCGGCACGAGCCAGCGAACCATGCACAAAGCCTGAAGACCACGGCCGGTTGGCAATGGCTTGTGCTGGCGGTGATGGCCGCCGTTTTCTCTTTTTCAACGGTGAGCTTTGGTCATGCCGCGCCCTTGGATATGGTGGCTGGCGCTGGCACAGGCGTCAGTGCCAGCCATTGCCCTTCGCCCCCGGTGCTTTCGAGCGCCAACGTTAAGGTGACGCAACCTACCTGCACCAATTCAACCGGTTATATACAAGTGCTCAATGCGCCGTTCAACAGCGTGGCCCAACTTACGCCGAACGCGCCCAAGCCTTCCGGGGGCAACCCCTATCTGTTCTCCTACCTGGTGCCCGGTACCTACCGCCTCACCCTGACGGTGAACGGCTGCACCTCGGCCCCGCGCACCATCGTCATCAATCCGGCTCCTGCACCGGTGCTCACGCTGGCCAATGTTAGGGTAACGCAACCTGCCTGCACCACCACTACCGGCTATATTCAGGTGCTGAATCCGCCGGCGGGCGCCACGGACCAGCTCACGCCGAATGCGCCCAGACCGTCCGGGGGCAACGCTTTTCTGTTCTCGTTCCTGCCGCCGGGCACCTACAGCCTCACGCTGACGGCGGCGAACGGCTGCACCTCCGCTCCGCTGTCGATAGTCATCAATCCGGCCGCGCAGGTCGTCACCAGCTTCACCTTAGTCAATGCCGATACCGATACCGACCCGCAGCCCTTGACCGACCGGATGGTGCTCAACCTGCCCACGCAGAACCTGAACGTCCGGGCCAATACCAGCCCGGCCAACGTTGGCAGTGTCGTATTTAGCCTTAATGGGCCCACCAGCCAGAACCAGACCGAGCTGGTAGCCCCGTACGCGCTGTTCGGCGACGACGGTGCGGGCGACTACTTCGGCCGGACCCTGACCCTGGGGCGTTACGTGTCCTTGTTGGCCCAGCCGTACTCCACCACCGGCTGCGCGGGTACCCCGTTGGAAATCACCTTCACCGTAGTCAATGAGCCAGTTACGGCAGGCAATATCGCCTACACCCTGGTCAATGCAAATACCGGCCTCGATATTCAGGCGCTTGTGAACGGGGCCACGCTCAACCTGTCTACGCTGCCCACGCGCAACCTGAACATCCGGGCCAACACAAATCCTGCTACGGTGGGCCGGGTCGAATTTGCCCTCTGCGGCGCCCAGACCTGGAGCCAGACCGAAATGGTGCCTCCATACGCACTGTTCGGCGACAATGGTGCGGGCAACTATTTCGCCTGGACTCCCACGGCCGGCGGCTATACCCTGACCGCGACATCCTACACGCCCGGCGGCATCGCGGGCACCCCGCGCTCCATCGTCTTCAGCGTGACCGATGGCGTGGCCCGTACCACCCTGGCTTCTGCGGCTGCCAGTCCGGCCACCGCTGCCCGCAAAGCAGCGGTCGGAACGGAGTTTACGGCGCTGGTGAAGGCGTATCCAAACCCCTCCGACGGGCAGGTAAGCCTGCTGTTGCCGGAGGCTTTGCAGGGCGAGGTTTCCTACACGCTGGTATCGGCGCTCGGGGCAAAAGTGAGCAGTGGCACCCTTTAGGCCGCCAACGGGACCACGGCCCTGCGGCTCGATTTCTCCCGGTAAATGCAGGCCAGCGGCGTTTACATGCTGCACCTAACCAGCGGGCACACCCAGGCCCACCTCAAATTGCTGCGCCGGTAGCGGTAGTATCTGACACGGGAATTACCTGCGCAACGCCGGCAACTACATCGAGAGCTGTTCAGCAAGTTGCTTTCTGAATAGCTTTATTGCAAAAAGCCCGGTCGCAACTGCATGCGGCCGGGCTTTTCAAGCTAAAAACGAGGGCTGAAAGCCCTGGTTTTTGGGTTTGATTTTCGTCTTGTTGCTCTTTTTCTTCACCTTGGTGTCGGCAGGAATTACGGTTTCGGCAGGGGCGGCCTGGACTACCGTGGTAGAGGCCGGGTCCGTGGTGGTCGTGGTCGACTCCGTGGTGGTTGAAGTAGCCGGGGCCGGTGTAGCGGTCGGATACGTGGCCGGTGCGGGCGTCACCGTGGTCTGGCGCGTGGTGGCGCGTGGTGGCGCTCTGGGCATTGGCCGAGAAACTGCACACGGTGAGGAATAAGGCGATAATGAGGGGTTACTTTTTCATAGGACCAAAAAATTGCGTGAAACAAATTGCCCGCGCTGGCTAGAGCACGGCCAATTGAGGTGGCTTTAATGAGGAAAAGCAATTCCGGGTTCTGATAAAGCGCAAATAGGTAGCCTGAAATCCTCCGAACAAGCATTTGCGCTCGTCGTTGTAATCCCGCTAAGCCACTATTTATAAAGCCTGTTATCCAGCAGCCCGTTCACGTAGAACTGCACGTTGGCCCGCAACTCATCACCGTATTGTTGAACCAGGGCCGGGTCGGGGTTGGCAACGGGTTCATTGGGAATAAAATGGGTCTGGTAGGGGTAGAGGCGCACTTCATTCTTGTTGGTGAGCTCGGTCACGAAGTCAGAATGCACGAGGAAGTACGAATCGCCGTCGCGGAATATGGCGCGGCCCGAAGCGGCGGGGTCGAACACCGACGCACCGAAGGGCAGCAGGGCCGGCTGCTCCTGCGCCAGGCCCAGCACGTCGAGCACTGAGGCGGGCACATCTACCTGCTGCGTGATGCGGTGCGGGTTGGCGGCCGGCAGCGGCGGGCCGGGCCGGAAAAATAGCAGTGGCGTTTTGTGCACGCCCAGCGGGTTCTGGTAGCCGGCGCGGTCCGACTGCGATGTGTGGTCGGCCGTGAGCACGAACAGCGTGTGCGCGTACCACGGCTCGCGGCTGGCCGCCGCAAAAAAGCGCCGCAACGCCATATCCGCGTAGGCAATGGTGGGGTGGATGGGCTGCGTGCCCACCGAAAATTTGCCCTGGTACTTGGCGGGCAGCGAGAACGGCTCGTGCGCGCTGAGCGTGAATACCGTGGCCATAAACGGCTGTTTGGTGGCTGTGAGCCGGCGGTTGAGATACTGCAGGTAGGGCTCATCAAAAATGCCCCAGTGGCCGTCGTAGTCGGGGCTGCCGGCCCCGCCGGGGTATTCATTCAGGCCGTAGTAGTGCTGCATGCCGGCAATGCCGGCAAACATATCGAAGCCCATGGTGCCGTTGGAGCCGGCGTGGTACATGGCCGTGTTGTAGCCGTGGCGGCCCAGAATTTCGCCCAGCCCGTGCAGCTCCGCCGTCTGAAAGCTGGAGGTGATAAACGGCTCATCCATGAGCGAAGGCAGACCCGAGAGCACGGCCGGCAGCGCCTCGATGGAGCGGCGGCCGTTGGCGTAGTTCTCCCGCATGAGCCGCGCCCCGGGAGCCACCGCCAGCGAATCGAAAAAGGGCGTGAAGCTAACCTGGCCCCCGTTTTCCACGCCGGTGTATTCCGAGCCGAAGCTTTCCAGCAGCAGCAGCACCACGTTGTCGGGCGGGGTGGGGGCGGCGGCGCGGGCGGGTAGCGGGGCAGCATTCAGGGCCGGCCGCAGCGCTGTGGTGGTGGGAAAATAGTTCACCCGGTCAATCTGCACTTCATCAAATGATTTCAGGACCGTGAACGCGCTGTTCAGGGCCAGGTGGCCGAGCACGGCGGGCTGCTGCTCGAAGGCAATGCCGGTGCGCAGCGGCTTCAGCTGCCAGCCGCCGCGCAGGCCCAGCACCACCAGGCCCACCACCAGCAGAAACTCCATGCCGCGCTGCACCCAGCGCCCGCGGCCGGCCGGTGCCGCCAGCTCGGCCCGCGTGGGCATGGGGCACAAGCGCCACAGCAAATACACCAGCCCCGCCAGCGGAATGGCCAGGTACCAGTAGTGCAGGCCAATCTGCCCGGCCTGTTGGGCAATGTCGTGGCCAATGGTGTTCCACTCGTTGCTCAGCCGCCGCCCAATGAACTTAAAGTATTCCCAGTCAATGATATTGAGCAGGATGCCCGGCACGTTTAGCAGCACAAACAGGCCGCGCAGCCACTGCTGCCCGCGCCGCGATGCTACCGGCATCAGCAGCGAAGGCAGTACCAGCAGCAGGTTAAGCCACAGCAGCGCGGCCACATCAAACCGCAGCCCGTGCACGAAAGCCGCCGCCACCGCCCCCGGTCCAATTCCCCGGAACGTGACCAGGTTGAGGCCGTAAAAACCCAGGCGGAGCAGCGTATAAACGGCCAGCAGCAGCGCAAAGCGACGCAGCAGTAGGCGGATGGCGGGAGAGGGAAGCAAGGTGGAGTTGAGAGTTAGGAGTTAAAAGTGAAGAGTTAAAACCAGCGCGAGAGCATCAACAAAGTAAAGCCTTCCCAACACATGGTCGGGAAGGCTTTTAACTTCTAACTCTTAACTTTTAACTCAAACAGCCGCCAGTTCCAGCACGGTTTCCACGTTCACCAGGGGCAGGCCCCAGGCATCGGCCACGCCTTTGTAAACCACCTCGCCGTGCACCACGTTCAGGCCGAGGCGCAGGGCCTCGTCGCGGCGGCAGGCTTCCTGCCAGCCCTGGTTGGCCAGTTTCACGGCGTAGGGCAGCGTGGCGTTGGTGAGGGCCAGGGTGCTGGTGTAGGGCACCGCGCCGGGCATGTTGGCCACGCAGTAGTGCACCACGTCGTCGATGATGAAGGTCGGATTTTCGTGGGTCGTGGGATGGCAGGTTTCAATGCAGCCGCCCTGGTCCACGGCCACGTCTACCACCACGGTGCCGGGGCGCATGGTCTTCAGCATGTCGCGGGTGATGAGGTGCGGAGCCTTCGCGCCGGGAATCAGCACCGCGCCCACAATCAGGTCGGCAGTTTTGATGGCTTCGCGGATGTTGTACTCGTTTGAGTACTGCGTCACCACATTCTTGGGCATGAAGTCGTCGAGTTCGCGCAGACGGTTCAGGTTGATGTCCATGATGGTAACCTGGGCACCGAGGCCGGCGGCTACTTTGGCCGCCTGCGTACCCACGATACCGGCCCCGAGCACGAGTACGTGCGCCGGCTTCACGCCGGGCACGCCGCCGAGCAGAATGCCACGGCCTTTCAGGGGTTTCTCCAGGTACTTGGCACCTTCCTGGGGGGCCATGCGGCCGGCCACTTCGCTCATCGGAATGAGCAGGGGCAGGGCACGGTTGCTGAGCTCCACCGTCTCATAAGCCAGGCAAATAGCCTTGCGCTCAATCATGGCGTGGGTCAGCTCCTCGCCGCTAGCGAAGTGGAAGTAGGTGAACAGCAGCTGGTTCTCCTTGATGAGCGGATACTCTTCCGCAATCGGCTCCTTCACTTTGATAATCATCTCCGCTTGCCCGTACACGTCGGCAATGGTGGGCAGCATGGTCGCACCGGCCGAAGTGTACTCCTCGTCCGAGAAGCCCGAGCCTTCGCCGGCAGTGCTTTGCACCAGCACGTTGTGGCCGTGCTTGCGCAGCTCGGCTACGCCGGCGGGCGTGAGGCCCACGCGGTTTTCGTTATTTTTAATCTCCTTAGGAACGCCAATAATCATGAGCGAAGGTGGGAATAAGAGGGATGAGGTGAGGTTAGACTTCGAGCCGCAAAGATAGGGCGCGGGGCTACTACCCGGCGCGTCAAGATTTGGTTCAGGCTACGCGGTTGCCAGCAGCGCATTCAGGTCGAGGGCGCGGGTGTACATCTGCACTTCGCCGTTGGCGGCCAGGGGCCACTGCGCGCGCGGCCGGTCCCAGTACAGCTCCACGCCGTTGCCATCGGGGTCGTCGAGGTAAATGGCTTCCGACACGCCGTGGTCGGCCGAGCCGGTGATGGGGTAATTGGCCGCTGCCAGCTGCCGGAGCGCGCCCGCCAGCTCGGCCCGCGTGGCGTACAGAATGGCCGTGTGGTACAGCCCCGCGCCGTGCTTGCGGGCGGGCGGCCCACCCAGGCTGTTCCAGGTATTGAGCCCAATGTGGTGGTGGTAGCCCCCGGCCGAAATAAAAGCCGCCTGATTGCCAAACCGCTGCATGACCTGGAAGCCCAGAATGTCGCGGTAAAAACCCAGGGCTTTGTCAATGTCCGTTACCTGCAGGTGAACGTGGCCGATGCGCGTCTGCGCCGGTGCTTCGTAAGAGGCGCTGGCTGCGGGAGCGGCACCGGAAACTGCGTTTTCCATAAGATTTCAGTTGATTGACAAGTTACCAATGTACCAACATCAATCCAAAAAAAGGAGCCCCGCCACAATGGCAGGGCTCCAAAAACAAACCGGCTACAAAATCCGTGAAATCCGCTAAAATCCGGGCTAATCCGTGGTCTTATTTGAAGGGCACGGCCGTGCCGCTCTCCTTCACCATGCTGTTGCCGCTGAGGTCGCGCACAATATTGGCCTTGAGCGTGATTTTGGCGTCGCCGCTCACGTCGTTGGACGTGATGGTGACCACGTCGCTCACCTGCCCGAGCTGGCGCTGGCTATATAGTAGCTCCACCATGGCGCTCTGGCCGGGCGCGATGGGGGCGGGGTTATTTTTGTAGCCCACGCAGTAGCAGCCCGACGACAGGGCCCCAAGCACGAGCTCGGTTTTGCCGGTGTTCTTCACCGTGAAGCGGGCGGTGGGCTGCTGGCCGGCTTCCATCTTGCCAAAATCGTGGGCGCTTTGGTCGAGTACCAGGTGGGGCGAGGCGGCCAGCTGGGCCGGCGTGAGCGTGGGCTTAATCTGGTCTTTGGTGAGTACCGTGCCTTTGATGCTGAGGACTTTGCTGGCCTCGGTGGCGTTGCTGGTTACGGTCACCGTTTTGTTGAACACGCCGGGGCGGCCGGCGCTGCTGTACATGGCTTTGATGACGCCCATTTTGCCGGGCAGCACCGGGGTTTTGGTCCAGTCCGGGGTGGTGCAGCCGCAGCTGGCCTGCACGTTGGAAATGATAACGGGCTGATTGCCGGTGTTTTTAAACTTGAACTCGTGGGTGGCCATTGTGCCCTCGGGCACGTTGCCGAAGTCGTGGCCGTCGGTCGTGAACTGCATCACGCCCTGGGCGTGGGCCGCGCCGGCCAGGGCCAGCAGGCAAATAGTAAGGAATTTCTTCATGATTTCTAAACCCTGAGCCGGTAATCAAAAGCCAGCGCGGGCGGTTTTGAAGGAGAAAAACAAAACCGGCAGTAACAGTGTCGGGCTGAGAATCAGCCCCCAAAGTCTGCCACCACCGTACCCCAAATATACGTCCAAACCCCACCACGCCACCTACCCGGCCCCGATTCCGTATTTTTGCATCACGGCTCCGGCCGTCCGCCCTTCCTGCTTCAAAATTCCTACGTATCCTGACCCCTATTATATGTCCGTAGCCGAAACCGTCGTGCCCGCGCTAGCCGCGCCCCTCACCAAGGCCGACTTTCTCACCGATTACCGCCTGGCCTGGGAAAGCCGCCACGCCTCGCTGGCCGGCCGTAAAGAAGTATTCATGGGCAAAGCCAAGTTTGGTATCTTCGGCGATGGCAAGGAGGTGCCACAGCTGGCCATGGCCCGCGCCTTTCAGGACGGCGATTTCCGCGCCGGCTACTACCGCGACCAGACGTTTATGGCCGCCATTGGCCAGCTCACCTGGGAGCAGTATTTCTCGCAGCTCTATGCCAACCCCGACGTGGAGGCCGAGCCCGCCACGGCCGGCCGCGCCATGAACGGCCACTTCGCCACCCGCATGCTGGATGAGGACGGCAACCTGACCGACCTCGCCCACACCAAGAATTCCTCGGCCGACATCTCGCCCACCGCCGGCCAGATGCCGCGCCTGCTGGGCCTGGCCTACGCCTCCAAGCTGTTCCGCCAGAACCCCGAGCTGCATCAGTTCGACACGCTTTCCACCAACGGCAACGAGGTGGCGTTCGGTACCATCGGTAATGCCAGCACCTCGGAGGGCATGTTTTTTGAGGCCCTGAATGCGGCCGGCGTGCTGCAGGTGCCCATGCTGGTGAGCGTGTGGGACGACCATTACGGCATCTCCGTACCGGCTGAATATCAGACTACCAAGCAGAGCATCAGTGAAATTATGATGGGCTTGCAGCGTGAGGGCGAAGGCCAGTCGGGCTTCGAGATTTACGTAGTGCGCGGCTGGGACTATGCCGGTTTGGTCGATACGTACCAGCGCGCCGCCGCCGTGTGCCGCGAGCAGCACGTGCCCGTGCTCATCCACGTCACCGAGCTCACGCAGCCGCAGGGCCACAGCACCAGCGGCTCGCACGAGCGCTACAAGAGCAAGGACCGCCTGACCTGGGAGGAGGACCACGACTGCCTGCACAAGCTGCGCGAGTGGCTGCTGGCCGAAGGCCACGCCACCGAGCTGGAACTCGACGAAATTGAGAAACAAGCCGCTGCCGTTATCAAAGCCGCCCGCACAGCCGCCTGGGCCGCCTTCTTCGACCCCATCAAAGCAGAGCGCGACGAGGCTGTGGCCCTGCTCGAAAAGCTGGTGGCCGACACCGGCACCGAAAACACGCTGCACGAGCAGGTGGAGCAGCTGAAAACCAACCCCACGCCCATCCGGGCCGACATTGTGCGGACCATGCGCCGCGTGCTGCGCCAGGTGCGCAACGAGAAGCGCAGCTTCGGCCGTCGCTCGGTGCAGCGCCACCTGGAGCAATTGCTGGCCGAAAACGCCGACCGCTACAACTCCAACCTGTTCAGTCAGAGCGAGCTGGCGGTGGGCAACATTGAGGAAGTGGCCGCCACCTACGCGCCCGATGCTCCCGTGGTGGACGGCCGCGAGGTGCTCCAAGCCTGCTTCGACGCCAACTTCCAGCGCGACCCCAAAATCTTCGCCATCGGCGAGGACGTGGGCAAGATTGGTGATGTGAACCAGGCCTTTGCAGGCTTGCAGGACAAGTTTGGCGAGCTGCGCGTGACCGATACCGGCATCCGCGAGTGCACCATTGTGGGGCAGGGGATTGGGGCGGCCCTGCGAGGCCTGCGGCCGATTACCGAAATCCAGTACCTTGATTATCTGCTATATGCCATCCAGATTCTGAGCGACGACCTGGCCTGCCTGCAATACCGCACCAAGGGCGGCCAGAAGGCCCCCCTCATCGTCCGGACGCGGGGGCACCGGCTGGAGGGCGTGTGGCACTCCGGCTCGCCCATGCAGATGATTCTGGGCAGCATCCGGGGCATTCATTTGTGCGTACCGCGCAACATGGTGCAGGCCGCCGGCTTCTACAACACGCTGCTGCGGAGCGACGAGCCCGCCATCGTGATTGAGTGCCTGAATGGCTACCGCCTGAAGGAAAAAACGCCCAGCAACGTGGGCGAATTTACCCTACCGTTGGGCCGCCCCGAGGTGCTGAAAAAAGGCACCGACGTAACGGTGGTCACCTACGGCTCGATGTGCCGCATCGTAATGGACGCCGCCAAGCAGCTGGCCGACGTGGGCATTTCCGTCGAGGTAATCGACGTGCAAACCCTGCTGCCCTTCGACACCGACCACCTCATCGCCGACAGTCTCCAGAAAACCAACCGCGTGCTGTTTGCCGATGAGGACGTACCCGGCGGCGGCACCGCCTTTATGATGCAACAGGTGCTGGACGAGCAGCAGGCCTACCGCTTTCTCGATGCGCAGCCGCGCTGCCTGGCCGCGCAGGCCCACCGCCCAGCCTACAGCTCCGACGGCGACTACTTCAGCAAGCCCAATGCCGAGGACGTGTTCGACACCATCTATGAGATGATGAGCGAGGACGCGCCGGAGCAGTTTCCAGCTATCTACTGAGGAGGTGACGCTGTAGGCCGGTCCGGCCTACAGCGTCACCTCGCTGGTGGTGATTTTGTTGCTCTCGTGCAGGCCCCGGTCCAGGATGCTGATTTCGAACCGGAAAACCTGGCCGGGCGCGAATACCGTGCCGTCGAGGGAAAGAGGCAGCTTATAGCGCAGCTCGCCTTTCAGTGGGGCGGCGCGGCCGTCGGCCCCGTTGAGGCGGGGGTACTGGCTGTCGTATTCGCCCGCGATACCGGCGGGAAAAGGCGGCTGGGCTGGCGTCACAAAAAAATCGAAATTCTTAGTAACGGCGTTCTTTTTGTAGGGCTGAATGAAGTAGTTGTAGCTGTAGCCCCGGTTGTTGTGCCCGCCGGTTTTGGTGTTGAAGGGGGCCATGGCGAGGTCTTCCGGGCCCAGGCCCAAGTCGCCGTCGCCATCGCGGAAGCCGAGCACGAATTCCAGCGTATCGCGGCCCACGTTGCCATTCACGGCAGGAATGCGTGTCACCTTAACATCCCGGAACTCAATTTCGGGCGTATTCGAGTAACTGGGAGCGCTGAGGCAGCCGCTGAGGCCCGCCCCGGCCAGGCCAAAGAAAGCAATTCCGCGCAGGGTACGAAACAGGTTCATAAAGACAGGAAGTGAGAAGTCAGAAGCACAACGGCCGAAGTGGCCCCAAAGTACGTTCTTCCCAACGAATAGCCAAGGTGGTTGGTTCGGGGGTATTCGCTAAACTGGTTATTGGCTCATGAGTTTCCGTTCTGATTTTTTGCAAGGCTTGCCTTCCGTTACGGTCGCCACCTTTGAGACGGCTGCGCTGGCGCTGTTCCGGTACCAGGCCGCGCACTGCCCGCCCTACACGGCCTACCTCGCGCAACTAGGGCGCGACCAGGCTGCCGTGACCCGGCTGACGGATATTCCGTTCCTGCCCATCGAGTTTTTCAAAACCCACGAAGTCTGCACCAACCCGGCCGCATGGGAGCCGCAGGAGCTGTTTCTGAGCAGCGGCACCACGCTCCAGCAGCGCAGCCGCCACCTCGTGCGCGAGCCGGCCCTGTACCGCGAAAACGCCGCCCGCATCTTCGAACAGTATTACGGCCCGCTCACGGACTGGACGTTTCTGGCGCTGCTGCCGTCGTATCTGGAGCAGGGCAATTCCTCACTGGTGGCGATGGTGGACTATTTCGCGCAGCAATCGGGTCAGGCGCAGCCGGCGTTTTTTCTGCACGACCACGCCGTCCTGCGCACCGCGCTGGCCGAGGCGAAGCAGGAACCCGGCCGCCGCGTAATGCTCATCGGTGTGAGCTACGCGCTGCTGGATTTCGCTCTGGAAGCCGGCCCCGCGCCGGAGCTGCAAGGCCTCACCGTGCTCGAAACCGGCGGCATGAAGGGTCGCCGCCGCGAGATGATTCGGGAAGAGCTGCACGCCGAATTGCAGCAGGCATTTGGGCCGGCCGGCATTCATTCCGAATACGGCATGACGGAATTACTCAGCCAGGCCTATTCGTTGGGCGATGGCCGCTTCCACAGCCCCGCACCGTTGCGGGTGCTGCTGCGCGACCCGTCGGACCCGTTCTCGATTGGCGGTAGGGGTGACGGGGCTGTTAATGTAATTGATTTGGCGAACGTGGATTCCTGCGCCTTTGTCGAGACAAAGGATTTAGCGCGGATGCACCCGGATGGGAGTTTTGAGGTGCTGGGCCGGATGGATAATTCGGATGTTCGCGGGTGTAATCAGATGGTGTAGAAAGTGACGTAAAAAAACTACATAGGCATTATCTTAGTCAAACAAAATTAATTTATATAAACTAAAAAAACTTTAGACTTGTTGCGAAGTGAGTGAAGTGCGGAATTTTCGACAAACTGTACTTAAATTTAGAACATGAACTTTTCCGTAAAAAACCTCACTACTTCGCGTAAATGGCGTGCTGCCACGGGACTCACGGCGGAGCGTTTTGCGCAGCTTTTGGCGCATTTTAAGCAGGCGTATTTTCGGTTAAATGGAACAGATATGATTGAACGTGGGGCTTTTGCGCCGTATGAAGTAGCCCTTAAAACAGAAGAAGAATTACTGCTTTTCACCCTATTCAGCTTCAAAGCAAACTTGACGTATGATTTGTTGGGATTGGTCAGTGGGATGGACGGTTCCAACGCGAAACGCAACCAGGAATTAGGCATTACGGTGCTCCAAGAAGCGCTGGAGCAAACCGGGCATGCGCCAAAGCGGGAATTTGCGACAGTGGCCGAATTTGAAGCCTATTTTCAGGAACACGAGACGTTATTGGTCGATGGAACAGAGCAACGCAAGCAACGACCAGGAAATAAAGAGATGCAAAAAGACTACTATAGCGGTAAAAAAAAATACACGCCGTAAAAGAGATAGTTATTTCAACGACCATTCGCTGGATTGGTTTTATCAGCCGTTGTTACGGCGGAAGACACCACGACTACAGTGTGCTAAAAAGCATTTTACCAGTTGATAAAGAGTGGTTTAAAAAGTTCAAGGTGCGGTTGGACCTGGGGTTTTTGGGCTTCGCGAAAGACTACGTTTGCCGGAAAGTTTTTATTCCTATCAAAAAGCCGAAAGGGAAAGAACTCACCGATGAACAACGAGAAATAAATACAAAACAAGCAAGTGAACGAATTACCGTAGAGCATAGCATTGGCGGATTGAAACGTTATCGAATTTTGGAAGACCGATTACGTTTGCATAATTTGAACCTGTACAATGACGTGCTGGGAGTGTGTGCGGGCTTGTGGAATTTCAGCTTAAATCTGTGATTAATAGCTCGCAACAAGTCTTTTGTTTTGATACAGCAAAAGTCATTTAGATTAATTGCAGTTGTTTCCTATCTGCTTATCATGCTAATGGGGCAAATGATGGCACTGCCATTTTTTCTTTGGCTGCTGTTTACAATGTTTGATGTTGGCAGTATTGACCAGCTATATGGACTTTTGGCTATTACAGGCCTTGTGACGATTTACATAAATCATAATAAAACACGAACATCAAGAATCTTGATACTTGACTTTTTGTGTTTCATTTTATTAGCGTCGCCTCTTGTAAGTAGAATGAACGCAGTGCCAATTGAACTCTTCAATTACTTTGCTTTCATTAGACTTGTTGCGAGCTATTAATCACAGATTTAAGCTGAAATTCCACAAGCCCGCACACACTCCCAGCACGTCATTGTACAGGTTCAAATTATGCAAACGTAATCGGTCTTCCAAAATTCGATAACGTTTCAATCCGCCAATGCTATGCTCTACGGTAATTCGTTCACTTGCTTGTTTTGTATTTATTTCTCGTTGTTCATCGGTGAGTTCTTTCCCTTTCGGCTTTTTGATAGGAATAAAAACTTTCCGGCAAACGTAGTCTTTCGCGAAGCCCAAAAACCCCAGGTCCAACCGCACCTTGAACTTTTTAAACCACTCTTTATCAACTGGTAAAATGCTTTTTAGCACACTGTAGTCGTGGTGTCTTCCGCCGTAACAACGGCTGATAAAACCAATCCAGCGAATGGTCGTTGAAATAACTATCTCTTTTACGGCGTGTATTTTTTTTTACCGCTATAGTAGTCTTTTTGCATCTCTTTATTTCCTGGTCGTTGCTTGCGTTGCTCTGTTCCATCGACCAATAACGTCTCGTGTTCCTGAAAATAGGCTTCAAATTCGGCCACTGTCGCAAATTCCCGCTTTGGCGCATGCCCGGTTTGCTCCAGCGCTTCTTGGAGCACCGTAATGCCTAATTCCTGGTTGCGTTTCGCGTTGGAACCGTCCATCCCACTGACCAATCCCAACAAATCATACGTCAAGTTTGCTTTGAAGCTGAATAGGGTGAAAAGCAGTAATTCTTCTTCTGTTTTAAGGGCTACTTCATACGGCGCAAAAGCCCCACGTTCAATCATATCTGTTCCATTTAACCGAAAATACGCCTGCTTAAAATGCGCCAAAAGCTGCGCAAAACGCTCCGCCGTGAGTCCCGTGGCAGCACGCCATTTACGCGAAGTAGTGAGGTTTTTTACGGAAAAGTTCATGTTCTAAATTTAAGTACAGTTTGTCGAAAATTCCGCACTTCACTCACTTCGCAACAAGTCTATTATTCCGACAGCATTGTTTGCTTTGTTTTATGCGGCTTCATTATTTCTTGGTTATAAACAATATTCACAAGTTGAGACAGACTGAATTTTCCATAATTTAGATATCAAATAAAAAAAGCAGCGCCAGAATCAACCGATTCTGGCGCTGCTTTTTTTATTTGCAAACAAACCCTGCTACTTCCCCGCAAATGCCTTCGCGTCGCCTTCCGTAATCGTGTCGTCGCTCATAATGACTAAGCGTTCCACCACGTTGCGCAGCTCGCGGATATTGCCGCGCCAGTCGAGGCCTTTCAAATACTCCAGCGCAGCAGCGTCGATTTTCTTGGGCTTGTTGCCGTAGTCGGCGGCGATGTCGTTGAGGAACTTCTGAATCAATTCCGGGATGTCTTCGCGGCGGTCATTCAGCGAAGGAACCTGGATTAGAATGACGGAGAGGCGGTGGTAGAGGTCTTCGCGGAAATTTTTGTCGGTGATTTCCTGCAGCAGGTCTTTGTTGGTGGCGGCGAGGACGCGCACGTTCACCGAGATTTCTTTTTCGCCGCCCACGCGGGTGATTTTGCTCTCCTGCAAGGCCCGTAGCACCTTGGCCTGGGCCGAGAGGCTCATGTCGCCGATTTCGTCCAGGAAAAGGGTGCCACCGTCGGCCTGCTCAAACTTGCCGATGCGCTGCTTCACGGCCGAGGTGAAGGAGCCTTTTTCGTGACCGAACAGCTCGCTCTCAATCAGCTCGGAGGGGATGGCGGCGCAGTTTACTTCCACCATGGGGCCGTTGGCGCGGTTGCTGAGCTCGTGGAGCTGGCGGGCCACCATCTCCTTGCCCGCGCCGTTGGGGCCGGTGATGAGGACGCGGGCATCCGTCGGGGCGACCTTTTCGATGGCTTTGCGCACGGCCCCAAGGGCGGCCGAGGACCCCACCATTTCCGAGCCTTTCGTGACGGAGAGCTTCTTTTTCAGCGTCTTGGTTTCGCTGACGAGTTTGGTGCGGTCGAGGGCGTTGCGCACCGTCAGGAGGAGGCGGTTGAGGTCCGGGGGCTTGGAAATGAAATCGTAGGCCCCTTTTTTGGTGGCATCGACGGCGGTTTCGATGTTGCCGTGGGCCGATACCATGATGAAGGCGGCGTCGGTGCCCATGGCCTGGGCGCGGGTCAGGACTTCGAGGCCGTCCATTTTGGGCATGCGGATGTCGCAGAGCACCACGTCGTATTTTTGCTGGATGAGCAGGTCGAGGCCGGCGGGGCCGTCTTCGGCCTGGTCTACTTTGTAGTTTTCAAATTCCAGAATCTCCTTCAGCGTGTTGCGGATGGCTTTTTCGTCGTCGATGATAAGGATGCGGGGCATGCGGGGCGGAATACAGATGGAATGCGAACAGCGAGCAGCGAAGGTAATGAAAAGCGCCGCGTGTAGTTTAAGGACGTAACAAACAACAACTGCGGCCAGCCGTTTCTACACCGAGCTGCAAACAGCTTTACCTTCGCTCAATCCAATCTAATTTCCTGCATGAAAAAATCGATAACCCGCCCGTTGCTGCTCACGGCAGCCCTGGCCGGCAGCTTCAGCCTCTACTCCCTCACCAGCAAGCCCACCGTGGCCCCCGACGCTGATAATGCTGGCCTGAAGCTGCCCGCCGGCTTCGGCGCGCTGGTGGTGGCCGAAACAGGCGGCCGCGCCCGGCACCTGGCCGTGACGCCGGAAGGCAATATTTTTGTAAAGTTGAACCGGCCCAAAGACGGCAAAGGCATTCTGGAGCTAAAGCCCACCGCCACCGGTAAGGCCACTGTTTCGGGCGGCTTCGGTAGCTACGGCGGCACGGGCATTTATGCTAAGGACGGCTATCTGTACGCCTCTTCGGATGAGGACGTGTACCGCTATAAGCTGGATGCGAAAGGGGAGGTGACCAACCCCGCGCAGCCCGAAAAAATCATCACCGGCCTGCTGAACCGGGGCGAGCACGAGAGCAAATCCATTGTGCTGGATAATGCCGGCAACGTCTATGTCAACGTCGGGGCGTATTCGAATTCCTGCCAGGTGAAGGACCGGGAGAAAGGCTCGATGGGCCGGCCCGACTGCCCGATTCTGGATTCGGCGGGCGGCATCTGGCAGTTCCGGGCCGATAAGGCCAACCAGACCTACGGCTCGGGCACGCGCTACGCCACCGGCCTGCGCAACGTGGTGGGCCTCGACTGGAACGCGCAGAACAACCAGCTTTTCGTGATGCAGCACGGCCGCGACCAGCTCCACGACATCTTCCCCGCGATGTACGACACCAAGGAGTCGGCGGAGCAGCCGGCCGAGTGCCTCTACGAAATCACGAAGGGCGCCAACGCCGGCTGGCCCTTCCTGTACTATAATGGCCTGACGCACCAGAAAATACTGGCCCCCGAGTACGGCGGCGACGGCAAGAAGCTGGCCGACCCCAAGTACCTGGAGCCCGCCGCCGCCTACCCCGCCCACATGGCCCCCGATGGCCTGCTGTTCTACACCGGCACCATGTTTCCGGCCAAGTACCGCAACGGCGCGTTCATCGCCTTCCACGGGTCCTGGAACCGGGCTCCCGAGCCCCAAAAAGGCTATTACGTGGTGTTTCAGCCCTTCAAAAACGGCAAGCCCAGCGGCCAGTGGGAAGTGTTTGCCGATAACTTCGCCGGCTCGGATGCCAAGGCGGCCGCCGGCCGCGCCGACCACAAGCCCTGCGGCTTGGCCCAGGGCCCCGATGGCTCGCTCTACGTGAGCGACGATAAGGCCGGCACCATCTACCGCATCGTATACAACCAGAAATAAGCGTGTTCGTGAAGAAGTCTTTTGTGATACTGGCCCTGCTGGCCCTGACCAGCGTCCCGGCCTTCGCCCAGAAAAAACCAGCCGCCAAAGCCCCGGCCAAAAAAGCCGTGTCCGGCGTTTCGGCCGCCACGCTGTTGCAGGGCAAGTCCATCTACACCCAATACTGCCTCACCTGCCACCAGGCCGATGGCCTCGGTGTGGACGGCATGAACCCGCCCCTAGCCAAAACCGACTACGTGCTGGGCGACAAAACCCGCCTGATAGGCGTACTGGTCAACGGCCTGAAAGGCGTGGACATCAACGGCGAGGAATACCACGGCGTGATGCCCTCGCAGAGCTACCTCAACGACCAGCAAATGGCCGACGTGCTGACGTACGTGCGCAATTCGTTTGGCAATAAAGCCAGCGCCGTGACGGTGAGCGAGGTGAAGGCCGTGCGGGCTACTAATAAGAAGTAGCCGTGCCGGTCCGACCGCCTAGGGCGGTCGGACCGGCACGGCATCAAAAAAGGCCACTCCCATACAGGAGTGGCCTTTTTTGATGATTGGTGATGGGTCTGTAAGCCGGGTTTTGTCCGTGGCCGAAGCCACTGCCTCACCATTTATCTAGGCCAGTCCTCGCGGAAAGGCTCAATCAACCTACCCGCTGGCGCCGGACGAGCCGCCCGGAGCCGATGCGGCCGAAGCCGCGCCGGCGTACCAGCTTATTTGGTCTTTCAACCCCTGAGGTTTACCCAGCCGGGACGGTTGCCCGCCCGCTGGTGCGCTCTTACCGCACCTTTTCACCCTTACCGGCACCGGCCCGAAGGCCAACACGTAGGCGGTAATTTTCTGTGGCACTCGCTGTCTTGGTTCGCATTATGCTTGCCAGTCCTTCCCGTTAGGAAGCAAGGTGCTCTGTGTTGCCCGGACTTTCCTCGTCGCCCGAAAGCGCCGCGGTGAGGCGACCCATCACTGCGGGCAAAGGTAGCACACGAATAAACTAGAACGTTATCCTGAGTGAAGTCGAAGCATCTCTACCGCGCAAAGATTCTCCCAAGTTTTGTTAGGAATAGCTCAAAGCCTGGAATCGGCGGGGCAAATTGGCAAGTTAAAAGTTGCTGGCTCCCATTGTAATTGTAGTCGGCAAACCAATAGTGGTAATCATCAATCTGATTAAATGTGACTTCTGACGGCATATCGTGCATTCTACTAAACTTTCGTTTCAGTGCAATGAATAATTCACAATCAGGAGGCCAGCCTGGGTTAGCTACTATTTCCATAATCTCATTACCAGCAGCCAATTCCTTTTTAAGTATGTGCCGCAGAGGAGGCGCTAGTTTGTCTAGAGGTGCCATTACTTCCCCTCCCACACATTATCCTTAGGGTAGCTATCCGGCACCAGCGTGCTGCCCAGCGTCACGCGTTTCAAGGGCTGCTTGGTGGCGACGGGGACGGTGACGGAATTGGCCCCGGTTTCCCAGACGCCGATGCTGCGGTGGATTTTTTGGGTGGTGTTGTCGGCGAAGGTGATGGTGAGGTCGACGGGGACGGGCTTGGTGCCTTTGGCCTGCACCTGCACGTCGTAGCCGGCGCTGCTTTTCGTGACGCGGGCGATGGCCAGGTCGGGGTAGCCGGCATCGAAGAACCAGCGCTGCCAGAACCAGTTGAGGTTGCGGCCCGCCCCGGCGTTCATGCTGTTGAAGAAGTCGTGGGGCAGGGGGTGCTTGCCGTTCCAGTTGCGGATGTAGGTGTGCAGGGCCTTCGTAAATAGCTCATCGCCGAGCATATCCTTGATGTAGAGGTAGCCCAGGCCGGGCTTGGGATAGGAGTTGAGGAAGAAGGGCAGGCCGGTTTGCTGGGTGCTGAGCGTGGTGATGGGCAGGTCGTTTTCGGTGGCGGCGTACTGCGCGTAGCGGGCAATGCCGTAGTCGTCGTCCAGCTTCGGGTCGATGATGCCCGATATCAACCACTCGCCGATGGTGGCCCAGCCCTCGTCCATCCAGCTGTATTTGGTTTCGTTGATGCCCATGTAGAAGGGGAACATCGTGTGGAAGATTTCGTGGTCGGTGAGGGTGATGGCGTCCTCGCGGGTGGCGGTGGGGTTGTCGTTCACCATCATGGGGTACTCCATCTGGTCGAGGCCGTCGAACACGGTTTCGTGGGCGTAGGGAAAGGGCCACTTCGGGAAGGTGTAGCTCATGGCCTCCACCGTTTTGCGGCTGAAGTTGATGACTTCCTTGTAGTCTTCGTGCTTGGGATTGTACACGGCATCGACGCGGGTGCGGCGCTTGGTGGCGGGGTCCACCACCAGGCTGGTGCTCTGCCACACGTAATGGTCGGCGGTGGCGAATACGAAATCGGTAACGTTTTTGGCCTCGAAACGCCAGGTATTCTGGTCGGTCTGGGCGGTGATGTCGCGGCGCTTCGCATCGTCCTCGCTGATGATGCTCACCACGGTGTCCTGCTGCTCGGCATCGCGCAGGCGCTGGGCGTACCTTGGGGCCAGCACTTCGGCGGCGTTGGTGAGGTCGCCGGTGGCCCAAACCACGAAATTCTTGGGCACGGTGATGGTGGCTTTGAAATTGGCGAAGTCGTTGTAGAACTCCTGGTCGCCGGTGTAGGGCACGCGGTTCCAGCCGTCGAGGTCGTCGTACACGGCGATGCGCGGGAAGAAGTAAGCCACGAAAGCGGCCCCCGGCTCAACTTCGCCGGTGCGCTGGTGCGAGCCCTTGTTGAGGGTGTAGGCGTAGGTGGCACGCACCGTGGCAATCTGGTGCGCCCTGAGGGCACGGCGCAGGGTTATGGGCAGGTTGGTGGCGTCGGGGGCCAGCTTGCTCACATCGAATTTTTCGCCGTTGATGCTGAGGTTGAATATTTTAACGCCGTCGCTCACGTCTTCCGGGGCAATGGCGCGGCTGCGGGGCGCCCCCTTCTGGTAGAGGTTGGGGTAGAGCTTGAACCAGAGCTGCTTGAGCGAATCGGGGCTGTTGTTGACGTACTTGATGTCTACCGTGCCCGACACGAGGCGGGTATCGGGGTTGAAATTCACGGCCAGGTCGTAGTCGGCGGTGTTTTGCCAATAGTTGGGGCCGGGCAGGCCGGTTTCGGCGCGGGTGCCTTTGGCGTAGGGGATTTGCAGGTTGCGCGGTACGGGCAGCGCGGGCTGGGCGCGGGCCACTGAGACCAGTAGAAAAAGGGCAGCGGCAATCCGACCAAATGGTTTCATAAGCAACAAAGTAGCAGCAGGCGCTGCGAAAGGAATAGGCACAAAGAAAATAGCAGCTACGAATTGGCCCGAACCAGGCCAGTTGGCGTCAGCGTCTGCTCCCCGTGCCAGCGGTAGGCCATCAGCTCACCGCCTTTTGCCACGCTGTAGTCGAGGCACACGGAGTGCGGTGTGAGCAGCTGGGGCTCGCCCCGCAGCCAGTAATGCCCGAAGAACACCGGCGTTTCGTCCTGGTAGTAGCTGGCGTTGGGCAAGGTGGCCACATCCACGGGCTGGTCGGCCAGCGCCTCAACGGATTCCAGGTAGTAGTTGTGGTAGGTGGAAATGGCCGGGTCGCGCCACCACGCGGTGCGCACCATGGTGCGGCGGTGGCCGTCTTTATCGAAGAAATGGTGGCCGCCGGGCAGCTTTGTTTCGTGGCCTTTCAGCGTGACTTCGATGGCATTGAACTCGTCGGAACCCACCCGGCTGGCCGCCAGTAGAAATTCCGGCGTGAGCCGGGCATCGGGCAGCCACCCGCGCAGCTGGGCAATGTAGCGGGCATCCCAGCAGGCGTGCACCACGCGTAAGCCCGGCAGCTCCAGAAACAGCGGCAGCGTGCGAAACCACGCCAGGCAGCCCTGCCATTCGGCAAATAGCTCCTTGGTGCTGAACTCCTGAATGGTGGCGAGGTGCTGCAAAATGTGATGCGGTCGGTGGGGCCGCAGGTGCCCGCCGGCGGGGTCGGAGGCCCAGAAGGCGAGGGCGTTGTACTCGTGGTTGCCCATCACGGCCAGGGCCGCGCCGCCGTCTACCATGGCGCGCACCACTTGCAGCGTCTCACGAATGGCCGGGCCACGGTCAATAAAATCACCAACGAAAATGACTTGCCGGCCCGCCGGGTGCCGGTAGGTCCCGAGGGCATCGGGCGCGTACCCAAGCTGCTGCAGAAGCTGGCGGAGCTCCGCCGCATGGCCATGAATATCGCCGATAAGGTCGTACATGGAATGTAGGAGTGGAATGGGTAGAAAATCAGAACGTCATGCTGAGCTTATCGGAGCATTTCTACCGCGCGACTAAATCTGATTAGTTGCGCGGTAGAGATGCTCCGACAAGCTCAGCATGACGTTCAAAACAGCCGTCACAAAACTTGAGAACCTACTTCAGCCGCACCAGCGTGGCACCGAAGCCGAACTTCTCCTTGCGGGCGTCCTCGAAGAACTTGATGTCCTTGTTCCGGCTCAGCTGGCGGTGGATTTCCTTGCGCAGTACCCCATTGCCCATGCCGTGAATAAACACGATTTCGTGCATGTTGGTGGCCAGGGCGCGGCTCAGCGCGTCCTCAAACGCATCGAGCTGCAGGCGCAGAATGGCGGTGTTGCTCAGCTCCTCGGTGTTATCGGGGCGCAGGGCTTCGAGGTGCAGGTCGAGCTCGTGGGGCGGGGCCACGATAGGGCCGGCCGGCTTGGCTGGCGTGGCGGCGGCTACCACAGCGGCCGGCTTGGCCGGTGCGTCGCCGCTGAGCTGGGCTTTGAGGGCGGCAATATCCACACCGGCGGGCTTGGCCGGGGCGGTGGGAGCCGGGGCAGGAGTTTCTTCGGCCAGCTGCTCGGGGGCGATGGCGGCGGCCGCTTTCTCGTCCAGCTGGAAGAGGTAGGCATCCTTGCCAATCACCGGCGCGGGCTTTTGGCTACCGTAGAACGTGCTGGCCTTGAAGGCCTGCCGCTTGGTGAGCAGCTCGTAGGCCGCGTCGCCATTCGGCTTGCTGGGCAGCAGCTGGAAGATGACCGCGGGCCAAGCCTCAAAATCCTTCATGTGCAGGAAGGAGAGGGGCTTGGTGCTGGTTTTGGGGCCAAGCTTGTCGGCGGCCAGGGCGCGGTAGGGGCGGGCGCTGGTTTCCTCGCCATAGGTGAAGAGCACGTCGGCCTCGGTGTTGTTGATGAGCGTGACGCCCAGCAGCTCCGGGGACTGGTGCACCAGGGCCAGGAACAGGCCTTTGGCCGCCGCCGGCTGCCTGGCCCCGGCGGCCGGCCCGCTGATTTTGGCCACGCCTTTGCCGCTCGAAGCCACGGCAGCCAGGGCCTCCTGCAACGAAGGCTGCACCGGCTTGGGCGCAGCCGGCGTAGCCGACGGCCGCTTGCTGTTGTCCTTCTTGCTGGCGTTGGCATTTTTGCCGGGCGTCTGGCCGGGGCCGTAGTCCACGGCGGCGCGGTCGAAGTTCTTGCCTTCTTCCTGGGCCACTACCACTACTTCGCGCCGAAGCACGGGAATGGTAAAATCGTTGTCAATAGCTACTTCTACCAGCTCACTGTCGAGCAGGCGGGTAACAATTCCTTCTTCGGTGCCGGTCAGGAGCCGGACTCTATCTCCTACGTTCATAAATCACGGATTTGGCAGATTTAAACGGATTTCACGGGTTTTGTGGACGATTATCGGCCGCCGGAAGTAGTCCGTTTTTCTTCATTTTGACCCGCCCGGATGGGCTGGGTCTACAAAAGTACGTTTTTGGCGTGCCGACAGATGCCTTACCTCTTTTTTAAGGTAGAAAGCCTCCCATCATGCCACACAAAAATGCCCACAAATACCAGTGATAATGTGCAGAATATCATTAGCATACTCACCTAAAAAATCCGTAAAACCCGCGTAATCCGTGATTTACATGTATAGGCCGTGAAAGCCAAAACCGTCGCGCCCGTTGTACTCCAGCGCCGGGGCTGGCAAGTGGAAAATGCTGAGGGTGTAGAATATCTTTTTCAGCAGCGGGCTACGGGTGGGAATGCGGCGCAAATCTACGTCGAGCGAAAGGTAAAACTGGCGGTAGGGGCGCAGGCCTTTTTCGGCGTTGGTGCCGTCGTCGTTATACACCATGTCCTGGCCGCCGTAGCCCACGGCGGGTTGCAGCCAGCGGGGCCAGCGGTTGCCGGGCTTTAGGAACGCGCCTACATCGGTGCAAAGCCAGTAGGTCTGGCCGTTGTAGTCCTTCAGCCAGCGCTCAGGCACGTTGCTGCCCAGCACGTTGGGGCGCATGGCGGCGTAGCTGGTGAGATGAAACGACCATTTGGGCATGATGCGGACATCGTGCCAGGCCAGCTGCTGGGCCAGCAGGGCCGAGGAGCCCAGGAAATTGGCCGCCAAATCGGTGGCCGACGCGCCGTAAGCCGGGTCGAAGCCGTCGAGGATTTCAATCGGGCTCTGCACCACGAAGCCCACAAACGAGCCGTACCAGATGGCCTTTTTCTCGCTCAGGCCGGCCCAGCGCAGCATATCCACCGCGCCCCGGCTTTCCTGAAACGCGCCCCAGAAATGCCCGCACTTGTCGAGCTGCTGCCACTCGGGCAGGTCGTTGAACCAGTGCAGCTGCACCCGCTCGCCGGTGTACCAGGCCGTGGTGAGGCCGGTGTAAATAACGCCGTAGCTCAGCGCCGTGCCGCTCACGAGTAGACGCAAGCGGCGCTTGCGCAGTGCCACCGAATCAACCGGAAAGTTGCTGCGTGAGGAGACATCAACCGAGCGAACCGGCGGGCCACTCGCACTGTCGGTACGGAGCGGCACCTGCCCGCGCCCGGCCAGTGGCACCGCCAGCGCACCGCCCATGGCCAGCCCGGCCAGACGCCCGCGCCCGAACAAATCTAAAATCAACGAGACAAGCGCCATGCAGGCTATAAATAGTGCCTAAAGGTATGCCCCATAAAGCCGGCTGCTGGCTCCAATGGCGTATCTTGCGACTTGGTTTGTCAACAAAAACAATTAATTACAGGCTTGGCAAACGTTTCCGCAAGCTTTTATTTCAGCTATCTAAGCAATTTTTAATCAACCACTTCCTTCTCATTTCGCATCCTAAAAATTCCCAATGCAAAAACTTCGACACCTCACCGCCCTGCTGTTGACCCTGCTGGCCTGGACCGCCCAGGCGCAGGTAACTACCTCGCCGGTTTTCTTCACCGATACCACGCCCGTCACCATCACCTACGATGCCAGTCAGGGCAACGGGGCGCTGGCCAATTTCACCGGCAACGTCTACATCTGGACCGGCACCGTGACCAACCTGAGCTCCAGCAACACCAACTGGCGCAACGTGCACAGCCCCAGCTTCGGCGTGGCCGACCCCTCGGCGCAGATGACCCGTAGCGCCAGCAACCCCAACATCTACACCATCACCTTCACGCCGCGCACGTTCTACCCCATTCCGGCGGCCGAAACGCTGCTGCGCCTGGGCATGATTTTCAAGAATGCCGACGGCTCCACGGTGGGCCGGGCCACCGGCGGCGGCGACATTTTCGTGGATGCGTCCACGACTGCCCTGTCGGTCCGCATCACCAACCCGACTTCCAACGCCAGCGGCAACCCGCTGTTCGTGGCCCTGGGCGCACAAGTAAGCGTAACGGGTACGGCCTCCGCCACGGCCAACCTGGCCTTCAGTCTCAATGGTACGCAGGTGGCCCAGCAGGCCAGCGCCACCACCCTCACCACCACCGTCACAGCGGCCACCGGCCGCAACGTGGTGCGCTTCAGCGCCGTCAGCGGTACCAACCAGGCGGTCGATTCGCTGATTTTTGTGGTGCGCCCCACCGTTACCGTTGCCGCGCTGCCCGCCGGGGCCAAGGACGGCGTTACGTACCTGAATGGCGGCACGTCGGTCATCCTCAACCTCACGGCCCCAAACAAGCAGTTTGCTTATGTCCTGGGCGAGTTCAACAACTGGCAGACAACCAACGCCAGCTACATGAACAAAACGCCCGACGGCAACCGCTGGTGGGTGCAAATCAACGGCCTCACCGCCGGCCGCGAATACGCCTACCAGTACCTCGTGGACGGCACCCTGCGCGTGGCCGACCCCTACTGCGAGAAAATCCTGGACCCGAACGACGACCAGTACATCCCGGCCGTGACCTACCCCGGCCTCAAGGCCTACCCCACGGGCCGCACCACGGGCATTGTGTCGGTGCTGCAAACCAACCAGACGCCCTACGTGTGGACAGCTACCACCTTCCAGCGCCCCAACCGCACCAACCTCGTGGTGTATGAGCTGCTGATGCGCGACTTCATCGCCCGCCACGACTACCAGACCCTGCGCGACACCCTGAACTACCTCTCGCGCCTCGGCGTGAATGCCATCGAGCTGATGCCCATCAATGAATTCGACGGCAACGACAACTGGGGCTACAGCCCCGATTTCTTCTTCGCGCCCGATAAATACTATGGCACCAAGCAGGCCTTCAAGCAGTTCATAGATGAATGCCACCGCCGCGGCATCGCCGTAATTCTGGACATGGTGCTCAACCACTCCACCGGCCAGAGCCCAATGGTGCAGCTATACGCCGGGGCTAACGGCGGCCCTTCGTCCGATAACCCGTGGTTCAACGTGACGGCCCCGCACCCGTATAGTGTGTACAACGACTTCAACCACGAAAGCGCCCTCACCAGGTCCTTCTCGAAGCAGGTGATGTCGTTCTGGCTTCAGGAATACCACATTGATGGCTACCGCTTTGACCTGGCTGGCGGCTTCACGCAGCAGCCCAGCACGGGCAACACCTACGGCAACTACGACCAATCGCGCATCAACATCTGGCTAGATTATTACCAACACATGATTGGCGTCGATGCTAACCTGTACCCCATTCTGGAGCATTTCCCCGAAAACCGCGAGGGTAAGGCCCTGGCCGACGCCGGCTTCATGATATGGGGCAACGCCGTTAATAACTACAACGAGGCCACGATGGGCTACCTGCCCAATTCGAACTTCAGCTACGGCTACTACGGCAGCACCGCCCAGGGTGGTCGCGGCTGGAACAGCCCCAACCTGGTAACCTACATGGAAAGCCACGACGAGGAGCGCCTGATGTACAAGAACCTCACCTTCGGCAATTCGGCCGGCACCTACAGCACCCGCGACCTCAACACCGCCCTGGCGCGCATCGAGCTGGCCTCGGCCTTCTTCTTCACCGTGCCCGGCCCCAAAATGGTGTGGCAGTTTGGCGAGCTGGGCTACGACAAGTCCATCTTCGCCTGCTCGAATGGCACCGTGCCCACGCCCTATGGCAACGACCAGTGCAAGCTGAGCGCCAAGCAGCCCGTGTGGGCCTACTACCAGGATGCCAACCGCCGCCAGCTCTACGATGTGCAGCGCGCCCTGATTGCCCTCAAAAAGCAGGAGTCCGCCTTTGCCAACCCCACCGGCTACACGCAGCAGCTGGCCGGCGCCGCCAAGTCCATCCACGTCAGCAACGCCACGCAGAACATCACCATCATCGGTAACTTCGACGTGACCAGCACCACCATCGACCCCGCCTTCCAGCGCACCGGCAAGTGGTACAACTACCTGTCCGGCGACAGCATCACCGTGACCAACGCCAATGCGCTCATCACGTTGGCTCCCGGCGCCTACGCCGTTTACACCACGCGCCGCCTCAAAAAGGCTGTTCTGCTGGGCACCAAAGCCAGCCGCACCGATGCCCTGCGCCTCGTGGCCGTGCCCAACCCCAGCAGCAGCACCGCCAGCCTGCAGTATGAGCTGGCCACGCCGGCTGTCGTCACCGTCACGGTGCACAACGTGCTCGGCGCTACCGTACGCACCATCAGCAGCCGCGCTACGCAGGCCGCCGGCGCGCACGAGCTCGCCCTGCCCGTGCAGGACCTGGCCAATGGCATTTATGTGGTGCGCCTCAGCACCGGCCAGCTTATGCAAACTACCCGCATTGTAGTGCAGCACTAACGCTGCCTAACCAGGGCCACGAAAAAGGCCGCTTCCAGTTGGAAGCGGCCTTTTTTTGTGAAGCGGTTATTCAGAACGTCATGCTGAGCGCAGCCGAAGCAGCTCGCGTGCCATAGTATCCAATCGATTGAGTTACTACCACACGCGAGCTGCTTCGGCTGCGCTCAGCATGACGTTCTGAGACGCATCTCAGTACTAACAAAACCAGCGTTTACCGCACCGGCAATTCGTCGTGGTACGCCACCAAATCGTCGATAGGGGAGCGGATAATCTTGCCCACTTCCATGCCGTGGGTTTTGGCCACCTGCGTCAGCACATCGCGGAAATTGTAGCCCACCGAGCCCACGCAGTTGAAGGTGTATTCCTGAAAGCGCGGGTAGTGCAGCACCAGGTTCTGGAAGAAGGTTTCGAAGCCTTCGAGTACGATTTCGCGGCAGTAGCTCACGTTGTTGTGGTCGTAGGCAAACTTGGCGAAATTGGCCAGGTAGCGGTTGGGCAGCGGCTGGTTGTAGAGGCGGTCCAGAATGTCGTTGCGCGAGCCCAGCGCGTATGTCTCCTTGAAAATCTCCTGCAGGCCATCGGGCAGCAGGCCACGTAGGTAGTCGCGCAGCAGCCGCTTGCCGAAGTACGAGCCCGAACCCTCATCGCCTAGGAAATACCCCAGCGAATCCACGTTGTACGTGATTTTCTCGCCATCATACAGGCAGGAGTTGGTGCCCGTGCCCAGAATGGCCGCGAAGCCGGGCTTGTGGCCCAGCAGGGCGCGGGCCGCGGCCAGCAGGTCTTCGGTTACGTGGGTCTTGGCCTTGGGAAATACCTGGCGCAGGGCCGCCGCAATCACCTCCGCCTTCTGCGCCGACGACACGCCCGCGCCGTAGAAATGCACGTCGGTCACCTCCTCGCGGGGCAGCGTACTGGGCAGGTGCTGGTTGAGCGAGGCCACAATGGCCGCCGTGTCCATGAAATCAGGGTTATAGCCCTCCGTGTTAAAGTACACGCGGTTGTGCGCGTCGTCGAGCTGGCACCAGCTGCATTTCGTTGAGCCGCCGTCGGCAATAAGTATCATAGGAGAGGGAATTATGAAGCAGACAACGAAAGTAGCAAGTAGTGTGGGAACCGGCTGAGTGGCCGAAAGCGAACAAACGATTGCAGAAAACTTTTTTTGAAAAAACCGTTGTTCTTGGTTTGAAAAAAGCCGGGATGACGCCAGATAACCTGTTTTGGCTGTGTCCTTCCCCGGCTGAAACCTTGGTCAGTTTCGCACTTGGGTGGGTAACATCCTCAATGCTTCCGAAATCTGAGCGGCTTCGGCCGGTAAGTAAGTAGGCCGTGGCTAGCTCGTCAGCTTTCACGGGGCTGGCTCCTCCATTTTGCTGAATCTGTGCACGGCCGATACGCCCTCTAAAATGCGTTTTTTCGTGGCCGGTGCCTGCCCGGTGCCTGCCCGGTGCATGTGCAGGAAGAAAGGCAGCAACATAGTGACTTCGCCACGCGAAGCATAGGCCGCATACTGGCGTAGCCATGCATCCGGCGGGACGTTGCCATTGCTTTCACGATTGGAATCACTTCCGTACGCACGATGCTGCGCCCGGAGCAGTATGCAGCCGCTTAGAGCGTATCCAAACAGGAGGTAATACTGAGCTTGTCGAAGCATGGCGCACTACTTTAATTACGAAACCGTTACTTACTCAAAAGGCTGTTTTCAATCCAGCGGCTGCCAGCATACGCTCTGCTTCGTTTCGGAATCGAACGGACATAGGACTTACGCACTTCAAAAGCTATGTAACCTGAAAATCAACGACTTGCATTCAAGACGCATATTTGTTATATTGCTGTTTTTCAGTTTGTTAGTGTTTCAACTGCGTAAGTCCTAGGACATAAAAAAGCCGCTGACATGGCCAGCGGCTTTTTTATGTCCGTTCGATTCCGAAACGAATGCTTTTAATTAGGGTGTGACGGTGAGCGTACCGGCCGTCACGTTGGCTCCGCTGCCGGTTATCGTCAGCTTCACCGTGTAGGTGCCGGCCACGGCAATTGACATGTCTTCGCCGTTAATCTTCAGCGTAGTGGCGGTGGCGCCGGGCATCAGGGGCTTGGTCAGCGCGCCCAGGTTGATGGCCCAGTCCTGGTTCTTGCGGAACTTGAAGTCGCCGACGTTGAGGGCCGAGCGCAGCACGTAGGCATTGGCCACACAGTCCCACTTCAGCATGCGGTCAGTGGCGGTAGCACCGGGCCAGCCATCGCCGGCCGGGCCCACCAGGCCCCAGGTGTCGGCGTTGGGGGCCGTGCACTCGTCGTAGGGGGTGGCCGTGAGCTGTTTCGTGGTGGAGTAGAGGGTAGGCAGGTTACCAGCCACGAAGGTTTTCAGGCGTACATCAACCAGGCCCGGCTGGCCAAACGGCAGGCCCAGAAACAGCAGGGCCGAGTTCAGGTCAATGGTTTTGATGGTCAGGGAAGAAGCCGTGCCCACGCCGCCGCTGATTTCCCGTACCGTGGCGAAGTTGGTGCCCGCCTTGGCAATCTGCAGGGTGTAGGTTACCGTGGAGGCTACTTTGGAATCGTCCGACGTCGTGATGGTGTAGGGCGTCCAGGTGTAGGTCACGGCCGTGTTCTGGGCATTGGCCTTCGCCAGGGCCCCGGCGTTGGTGGTGCTCGCCGTCAGCACCGGCGGGGCGCTGAACTCGGAATTAACCCGCACCTCGTCCTTCTTACAGGCTGTGAGGCTGAGGGCCAGCAGGCCGGCCAGGGCCGCCGTTTTGGAAAATAAGCGATACATAAGAATAAGTGAGTTGAGTGAGAACAAAGGATACTGCCTGCCCGGAGTTGCCGCCGGGCAGGCAGAAAAAGCTTAGTAGCCGGGGTTCTGCTTCAGGTTCGGGTTGGCCGTGAGGTCAGAGGCCGGAATCGGAAACAGCTTGTACTTGTCATCCACCGCTTTGCCTCCCGAAATGCCGCCTTTC
This sequence comes from Hymenobacter siberiensis, assembly GCF_018967845.1. Lineage (GTDB taxonomy): Bacteria > Bacteroidota > Bacteroidia > Cytophagales > Hymenobacteraceae > Hymenobacter > Hymenobacter siberiensis. The sequence goes on along the minus strand of NZ_JAHLZZ010000001.1, from coordinate 3,429,969 downwards.
CAGGGCCAGAGGTAGGCGCCGGTCACAAACTTGCTGTAGCGGATAAGGTCGGTGCGGCGGGTGCCTTCCCAGTGCAGCTCGCGGGCGCGCTCGTCGAGGATGAAGTCGGAGGTCAGCTGGGCATCGGTGATGTCGGCCGTGGCGCTGGCCGTGGTCGTGGGCAGGCCGAAGCCCCGACGACGAATCTGGTTCACGTAGCCCAGCGCCAGGGTGCGGTCACCGCTGCCACGGGTAGCGGCTTCGGCGTAGATGAGCATCATGTCGGCTAGGCGCAACATGGGGAAGTCCACGCTCGAAAAGTTGAGCGAAGCCCCCTGCGCCACGCCTGCCGAGTTCACGTTGCGGTACTTCACCACGCCCAGGCCTTGCGTGAACTGGCTCAGGTCGGTGATGGCCAGCGTCTGGCCCTTGGTGTAGAAGCGGCCCCGGCGGTCGCGGGTGGTGTCGCCGCCAGCCAGGAAAAACTTGTCGAACAAAGCACTAGTGGTACGCAGACCGCCCCAGCCGGTGGTTTGGCCTACCAGGCGCTGCCAGCTGGCATCAGCCCCACTTGTGGCACCGTTGATGAGGAACGTGGTGCCGCCGTAGCTCTGCACGCTGTTTACATCAAAAATGACGGGCCAGATGATTTCACTTTTGGCCGACGCCAAGTGATTGTCGGCCAGAAACAGGCGGCCGTAGGCTGAGGCAACCGCCGGCGCAGCCGTGGTGCTGAGCGTGTAGCCTGCGTCAATCACGGCCTTGGCTTCGGTGGCGGCCTTGGCGTACTGCGGGGTACCGGTATACACGCCGGCATTGAGGTAGAGGCGGGCCAGGAAGCCGTGCGCGGCGGCCTGGTCTACGCGGCCATACTCATTGGTGCGGGGGGTAGCCAGGTCGTTGGTGAGAGCGAGCAGCTCGCTTTCCACGAAGCTATAGAGCTGCTGGCGGGTGTTGTACACGGGCAGCGGGCCACCCACGGGGTCTTTCTCGGTCACGAACGGGCCGTTGCCGAACAGGTCGATGACGTGGTAGTAGGCTACGGCCCGCAGGAACCGGGCCTCGGCCCGGAACAGCTTGCCCTGTTCCTGCTCGCTGCTGCTCAGGCGGCTGCTGAGCTTGTCGTCGGTGGCTTCGCGCAGGAATTCGTTGCAGATGGCAATTTCGTAGTACAGGCGGCTGTAGAAACCCCGGGTCAGCGGGTCGCTGGCATCCCAGCTCAGCTTGTGCCACTCCTGCACGCCCGGGTCGTTCCAGGCAATCACGGCTTCGTCGGTGGTCAGCTCCTGGGCACTCCACCACTGGCGGATGTAGTCGGAAGTGCCGGCGTCGATACCGGTGATGTCGCCCGAGCCGGGGCCCGAAGCCCCGGTGAGGGCGAAGCCGCCGTAGAGCTTGGCCAGCACCTGCTTATAGCCGGCCAGCCCAACGTACACCTTGTCGCCGGTGAGCTCATACTTCGGCGTCTGGTCCAGGTCTTTGGTGCAGGACGTGCTGAAGCCCGCCAGGGCGGTGCTCAGCGTGAGGGCCGTTAGCCCCCGGTATAATGCGTTTTTCATGAGTACTGGTGGGAATTAAATGCCGAGGGCGAGGCCGAGGGTGAAAGTACGGGCACGCGGGTAAAAGTTGCTGTCGATGCCACCGGATACTTCGGGGTCAACCCCTTTGTACTTGGTCACGAGGAAAGCATTTTGCACGTTGGCCGTTACGCGGAGCGATGAAGCGCCGAGCACCTTGCCAACGTTGTAGCCCAGCGAGATGTTTTCGGCCCGCAGGAACGAAGCATTCTGGACGTAATAGTCCGAAAACAGCTGCTGACGGGTGAAGCCGGTGTTCAGCACGTCGGGGCTCAGGTTACTTACGAAAAGAGTGGAGCCTTGGGCGTTGGCATAGGTACCAAAGTTTGCGGCGTTGGCATTATACACGTAGTTGCCCAGGTTGCTGCGCAGGGTGAAGGCAAAAACCAGCTTCTTGTACGTCAGGTTCGAGCTGAAGCCCAGCGTAACGAGCGGCGCGGACTGCTTGTAGGAAACGTAGTCGGCGTCGTTGATGATGCCGTTGCCGTCTTTGTCTACATACAGCCCTTCCACGGGGCGGCCATCGGCACCGTACACCTGCTTAGCCACGAAGAAAGAGTTGATGGGCTGGCCCACGCCCTGAATCTGGATGGTGTTGCCGGTGCCGCCGCCAATGCCGCCCACCTTGTAGCCGTTGAAGTTTTCGGCCTGCTGGCCGAGGTCAGTGATTTTGTTCACGTTGTAGGCGCCGTTCAGGTTCACGTTCCAGTTCAGGTCAGAACCCTGCAGGATGCCGTAGTTCAGGCCTACCTCGATGCCGCGGTTGCGCAGCGAGCCGATGTTGGCGTCGAGCTGGTTGGTAAGGTTGGAGCCGGCCGAGAAGTTCACGCGGGCCAGCAGGTTGCTGGCGCGGCGCTCATACACGTCTACCGTAGCCGTCAGGCGGTTATCCAGGAAGCCCAGGTCCAGGCCGGCGTTGTAGGTGTTGGTGGTTTCCCAGGTTAGGATGGCGTTGTAGCCCTGGGGGCTATAGGTCGGCACGGTCGTGCTGCCCGTGTTGCCGAGCGGGTAGGTCGTCGACGAGCCGCTGAGTACGTAGCGCGGTTGCGTGTCGTAGTAGCCCTGGCCCAGGTCCTGCTGGCCCGTGCGGCCGTAGCCGGCCCGCAGCTTCAACTCCGAAAACAGGTTGTTATCTTTCAGGAAATCCTCGTTCTTCACGCGCCAGGCCAGGCCTACGGCCGGGAACAAGCCGCTGCGGTAGCCCGGACGGAAGCGCGAGGTCTGGTCATTACGCAGGGTAGCCGTCAGCAGGTACTTATCCTTCACGTTCATCGTGGCGCGGCCGAAGTACGAGAGCATCACCAGCTTGCCGTAGTAGTTCGGCACAGTCAGGGTATCGCTCGAGTTCACCTTGGTCTTGCGGTCGTAGCGGTAGTCCAGGAAGTTAGGGCCCTGGTACACGAAGGTTTGGTAGGCATAGCCGCCCTGCACGTCGAATTTGGTGCCGCCCACTTGCTTGCCGTAAGCCAGGTAGGCTTCGAGCAGCTTCATGTCCTTGTCCTGGGCGTACTGAGTATAGCGGCCGTTAATACCGGCGTTGGTGGCGGCGGCGGCGGCCGTGTTGTAGTTACCGAAGTCCGTGGGCTGAATGATGTTGCTGCCGCGTCCGCGCGACACATCCAGGCCCAGGTTCAGGTTGGCGCGCAGGCCGTCAATGCCGTGGACTTTGTAGTCGAACTGCACGTTGCCGATGAGGCGCTTCACCTGACTGGTGTTGTTGGAGTTGTTGAGGGCGGCCACCGGGTTGCCGGGGGCGTTGCCCAAGGGCTGGCCCACCGAGTTGGTGAACTGGGAGTAGCCGCCGTAGCGCGTAAAGCGCGACTCGGTCGACGTAACCGATTGGGTGGGGTCGTAGAGCGCAGCCCCGGACACGGTGCCGTAGTCCACAAAGCGGTTATCCACAACCGAACCTTTGGCGTTCACGTCGATGCGCAGGTGGTTGTCGAGCAGCGTGGGCGATAGGCTCACCGAGCCCGAGTTCCGCTTCAGCAGGTTGGTGATGATGATGCCCTCCTGGTAGAGGTTGCCGTACGAAACCCGGAACGGCACCTTGGCCACCGAGCCAATCAGGCTCACCGTGTTGTCGTAGGTGGCGGCAGTGCGGGAAATTTCCTTCTGCCAGTTGGTGTCGCCTTTGCCCAGCGTGGCAAACTGCGAAGCCGCGCCATTGGTCTGAATCAGGCTGCGGAACTGGTCGGTGCTCAGCGTCTCGTAGCGGCGGGCCACGGTCGAAACGCCCACTTGCGAGTTCAGCTCCACGCGGAGCTTTTCGCCCTGCAGGCCTTTTTTGGTGGTGATGAGGATAACGCCGCCCGAAGCTCGGTTGCCGTAGATGGCGGTGGCCGAAGCGTCTTTCAGCACCGTGAAGGTCGCAATGTCGCTGGGGTTAATCAGGGAGAGCGGGTTGGAGGCGCCGCTGATGCCTTCCTTGTCTACGGGCACGCCGTCAATCACGTACAGCGGGTCGCTGTTAGCGTTCAGCGACGAGTTGCCCCGGATGCGGATAACGCTGCCCGTGCCGGGCGCGCCGCCGGCCGTGGTGATGCTCACACCGGCCACTTTGCCCTGGATGAGCTGCTCGGGGTTGGTTACCTGGCCCTGCACAAACTGCTTGGCATCAACCGTGGCCACAGCCCCGGTCACGTCCTGGCGGCGCTGGGTGCCGTAGCCTACTACCACGGCCTCGGCCAGCTGGGTCGTATTCTCGCTCAGGCCGGCCGATACTTCGGCGTTCTGGCCAGCAACTACCGTCACGGCACGGCGAACGGGGTTGTAGCCCACAAACGAAATCACGACTGTGTGCGGTCCGGCGGGCACGCTCTGGATGCTGTAAGTTCCGTCTATGTTTGAAGAGCTGCCCAGCGAAGTGCCCTCGATGAGGACCGTAGCGCCGGGAATGCCTTCGTTTTTGCTATCGGTGACCCGGCCGCTGACCGAACCGGTCGACTGAGCAAATGCAGTCGAGGGGAGGAAGCCAAATCCTGCTAATAATAGCAGAAACAGGAGCTTCGCTAAATAAGGTTGTCTCATGGGAAACTTCTTAAATGTGTTGGTGGTGGGAAATTTTTAAAAGAATTGGGGCTGCAAGTTACCAAAAACTTGCGTTACAGAAGGTTTAAAGGCATTTTTGGAAAAATTCCAGCACATCTTAAAATCGAAAAAACGTTTGCTCAAATTCGGCGACTTTTTGTCGATATTTAAGTAGGAAGTAGTTTAAAAATCATATTAATTTTGTGAGCTATGTATTGTTTAATAAGTCTTTAACTGGTGTGGTGGCATGCCTACCAACCGGGTGCGCAATGCAAACGATTCGGATATGGTGCGCATAACGCGTTGGAATGAGGCTTTTTTAAAGATTTTTCAGCAAAAAATAAGTTTAAAAGGCCCGTATTTTTTGGGTGTGTGTTTACTCATCGGGGGTGTGTAGTTACTCATTAGGTGCGTTTTTGGGGTGCCGTGTGCTTTCCTTTGTCCTGGGCTGCCGCGGGCAAAAAAACAGCGGCTGGGCAAGTGCCCGAAGGCTCGGGGCGCGGTCGGCAATTCCGGATTAACCACCTTTGCCCTTACCACATTTCGGTATGGCTCGGCTGATAATGGTACTGTTGTTCGTTAATTACCGCAGTAATTGCCTTGCCGGGCCATATTCTCCTAGCTAATTTTGGCTTTTCCTTAGAAAATGAAAAAGCACCTACCATTACTCGCGTTGTTGCTGGCCGGTACCGTAACCGGTGCCACGGCCCAGTCCCGGCCTGGCTCGCGCAAGCCGGCCCCCAAGCCCGCGCCCGGTGCCCGTGGAGTGGTGAAGCCGCCGCCGGTGTACACGCCCATCACCACCCAGCGTGTCAGCGATACCGAGGACGCGCCGACGCCCCTGGTCGTGAGCAAGATGAAGCTGAAGAAGCCTGTGCTGGTGTATTATGAGGAGCCGGCCCCCGGCAAATCGGTGCAGCAGCTCATCCTGTCCGAAGAAAACCTGGGCCTGCTCAAAACCCTGGACCTGGAGCACCTCATGGCCCGCCGCGAAATATTTGTGGATGGTCTGGGCAACCTGACCCTGCCGGGGAGCGACGTGGCCAAATTCCGGCTGCTGGGTACCAGCGCCGTGGCCGAAACCACGCGCCGCCCCGCCGGCGATGGCCGCAGCTTCTTCTCCCGCCTGAAAGTGCCGTCGCCGGGCGTGTTGTACGTGGTGCGCGAGTCGGCCGAAGAATACCGGCATTTTGTGAAAGGCCCCCAGAAGAAGGGCGCGCTGCTCGACTTCCAGGCCAACGGCCTGCCGGGCGTCGATTCGGTGCGGGCCGTGTACACGCTGCGCAAAACGGATTCATCTGAACGCGGCGCCGGCAGCGGCGAAACCATTCGATAACTGATGAGCCAACGATTCTTGCTGAAACGCCCGGCGCTGCTGGCCAGTGTCCTGGCCTTGGCGTGGGGAACTGCCAACGCCCAGGTTATCCTGAAAATAACCCAGGTGCCGGCTGCCACGCCGCCCCGGGATTCCCTCTTCGTGGCGGGCTCTTTCAATGACTGGAACCCCCGCAGCCCCCGCTATGTCCTGCAGAAGCAAGCCGACGGCACGTACCAAATCAGCCTGCCGCCCAGCCTGGGCAGCATCGAATACAAGTTTACCCGCGGCAGCTGGCCAACGGTGGAGGTAGACGGCAAAAACCAGCAGATTGCCAACCGCAAAGCTGACCTGACCATGGCCCGCGAAATCGCCAGTCAGGTGCTGGCCTGGGACGACCAGAGCGGCGCAGTAGCGGCTCCCAAAAAGCATACTGCTACGCCGCAGGTACGCCTGCTGTCTGCCGCGTTTGCCATGCCGCAGCTGGGGCGGCAGCGGCGCATCTGGCTGTACCTGCCCGCCGACTACGTGGCCAACCCCGCCCGGCGCTACCCCGTGCTATACCTGCACGATGGCCAGAACGTATTCGACGACGCCACCAGCTTCGGCGGCGAGTGGGGCGTAGACGAAACCCTCGACCGTCTGCGCCAGGCCGGCCAGGATGCCACCGGCAGCATTGTGGTGGCCGTGGACAACGGCGACCAGTTCCGGTCCGACGAGTACATTCCCTGGCCCAGCGCCGCGCTCAAAGACCAGCCCCACCCGGGTGGCCAGGGCGGAGCCTACGTCGACTTTCTGGCCCTCACGCTCAAGCCTTATATCGACGCGCACTACCGCACCCGGCCCGAGGCGGCGCACACCGGCATCGCCGGCTCCAGCCTGGGCGGGCTGATATCGGTGTACGCAGCCCTGAAATACCCGAAGGTTTTCGGGGAAGTAGGGGCGTTTTCGCCGGCCTTCTGGGTCTGCAACGACTCGTTGCGAGCCTATGCCAAAACCCACCCGGCGGCGCGCACGGCGCGCTTCTATTTCGTGTGCGGCCCGAAGGAATCAGAAACCATGCTGCCCCTGATGGCGCAGTGGCGCGACGAGCTGCGGGCCGAGGGTGTGCCGGCGGCCAACCTGGCTTTTTCGGCTCCGGCCGATGGCCAGCACCGGGAATGGTTCTGGCGGCGGGAGTTTCCAGCGGCTTATCGGTTTCTGTTTAGTTCGGCGGTGAAAACCAGAGACTTTGCGCCGCATAAATAGTGATATGGGGGTGCTCATGATGGTTGGGGTGGTTGTGAAATTGGTGGCGTTTGCAACAACCAGTTGACAGGCTCGTATAGTTTTTTGTCTGCGGTTGCCGGAGTTTTAAAAATGCAGCCTTATCTTTGCGTCGCGTTTCAAGAAAAGCGCTTGCTCAACATGAATTCACATCGTACTTCCCAGGCTTGGTGGTGGCAGCTCCGAAACATCGGACCGGCCTGCCTGTGCGCCTAGTGAAGTCATCCTGATTTTGCTATTAGTCACAAAAAGCCCGGCCCACAGCCGGGCTTTTTTTGTTTCTGTTTTTCTCTGAGGCAACCCATCCGCCTCATTTGCTCCCTTTTGAATCTCGTGCCTTACCAACTCATCACCCGCTCCCGCCGCCTGCTCGCCGATACTGTGACGCCCGTGGGCCTGTTTCTGCGGTTGCGCGACCAGTACGCCAACTGCCTGCTGCTGGAAAGCGCCGACTACCACGGCCAGCAAAACGCCTTCAGCTACCTGGTGTGCGAGCCGCTGGCCACGTTTGAGCTGCGGCGCGGCGGGGTGCTGCGCCAGCTGCTACCCGGCGCGCCCGAAACCATCGAAACCCTGGCCCACCCGCGTGAGGCGCTGGGCCGGCTGCGTGACTTTGCCGCCGCCGGCACGCCCGATGCGGCATCGGCCAAGCTGCCCTTCATCAATACCGGCCTGTTTGGCTACATGGGCTACGAGGCCGTGCAAAGCTTCGAAGACGTGCAGCTGGACCCGGCGAAAGTGCCGGCCGGCGATATTCCGCTGATTCGCTACGGCGTGTACCGTTATGTTATTGCCTTCAACCACTTCCGGCAGGAGCTGCATTTGTTTGAGCACAGCGTGGCCGGTGAAGCCCCGGTAGAGAATGACGGCCTCGACCGCCTCGAAAACCTGGTGCGCCACCCGAGCGTGCCCGCGTTCGATTTTGCCACGGTAGGCGAGGAGCAGACCAACCAGACCGACGAGGAATTTCTGGCCCGCCTCACCCAGGGCCAGGCCCACTGCCTGCGCGGCGACGTGTTTCAGATTGTGCTGTCGCGCCGGTTTCAGCAGGGCTTTTCGGGCGATGAGTTCAATGTGTACCGCGCCTTGCGGTCCATCAACCCCTCGCCCTACCTGTTTTATTTCGACTACGGCGACTACAAAATCTTCGGCTCCTCGCCCGAAGCGCAGGTACTGGTGCAGGGCCGCGAGGCCACGCTGTTCCCCATCGCGGGCACCTACCGCCGCACCGGCGACGACGCCGCCGATGCCGCCGCCGCCCAGCGCCTGGCCGCCGACCCCAAAGAAAACGCCGAGCACGTAATGCTGGTGGACCTGGCCCGCAATGACCTTGCCCGCCACGGCACCAAAGTAGAAGTGCGCACGCTGCGCGAAATCCAGTTCTACTCGCACGTCATTCACCTTGTGAGCAAAGTCACGGCCGAACTGGCCGAGGGCACCGATACCCTGCAAGTGGTGGCCGATACCTTCCCAGCCGGCACGCTCTCCGGCGCCCCCAAGTTCCGCGCCCTCCAACTCATTGATGGACTGGAGCCTACCGCGCGCGGCTACTATGGCGGCTGCCTGGGCCACCTGGGTTTCGATGGCAGCTTCAACCACGCCATCATGATTCGCTCGTTTCTGAGCACCGGCAATCAGCTTTATTTCCAGGCCGGCGCGGGCGTGGTGGCGGCATCAAAAGTGCAGTCGGAGCTGGAGGAGGTGCACCACAAGCTGGGCGCGCTGCGGGCCGCCCTGAAAGCGGCAGCGGAGGTGCGGTAGTCATATTAGAACGTCATGTCGAGCGCAGCCGAGACATCTCGCGTGCTATCACTAACTCAGTAGTTGCAACGAAGCGGGCGAGATGTCTCGGCTGCCCTCGACATGACGGTCCTTCTCAAGTTCAAAGTCAAATGAAAATCCTCGTTCTCGATAACTACGACTCCTTCACCTACAACCTGGTGCACCTGCTGCGCGACCTCGGCCACGGCCCCAACCTGACGGTTACGCGCAACGACCAGCTCACCCTCGAAGCCGTAGACGCTTACGATGCCATTCTGCTTTCGCCCGGCCCCGGCATTCCGCTGGAGGCGGGCCTGATGCCGGCCATCATTCAGAAATACGCGCCCACCAAGCGCATTCTGGGCGTGTGCCTGGGCCATCAGGGCCTGGCCGAAAGCTTTGGCGCGGAGCTATACAACATCCCCGCCGTGCTGCACGGCGTAGCCAACGAAGCCGAAGTGACGGTGCCCGGTGAACGCCTGTTCGCGGGCCTGCCGACGCGGTTTCAGGTGGGGCGCTACCATTCGTGGGCGGTGCGGCCCGAGTCGATGCCCGCGACGCTGGAAGTAACGGCCCGCGACGCCAACGGCGAAGTGCTGGCCTTCCGCCACCGCGAGTACGACGTGCGCGGCGTGCAGTTCCATCCCGAAAGCATCCTCACCGAGCACGGCGCGCAAATGCTGGAAAACTGGCTGAAGTAGGGGCGGGGCTTGTCCCCGCCCGGATATCTGGCCCGTTGAAAAAGCGGCTTCCATAATAATACAATCAAAAACAAACCCGTTCAACGACGGGCGGGGACAAGCCCCGCACCCTACCTCAACTTGAAACAGATTCTCACTAAGCTTTTCGACCACCAGCCCCTGACGCATGCCGAGGCCCACGCCGCTATGCGCCAGCTGGGCGAGGGCGGGGCCAACCCGGCCGAAACGGCGGCGTTCCTGGCCGTGTACCGCATGCGGCCCATCACGGTGGTCGAGCTGGCCGGCTTCCGCCAAGCCTTGCTCGACCTCAGCCGCGACCCCGAGTTGGGCACGCACGAATTGGTGGACATTGTGGGCACGGGTGGCGATGGTAAGAACACGCTCAACATCTCCACGCTGGCCTGTTTCATTGTGGCCGGGGCGGGCACGCTGGTGGCCAAGCACGGCAATTTCGGCGTGTCGTCGGTGTCGGGCGCTTCGAATGTGCTGGCACATTTTGGCTACAATTTCGAAGCCAGCTCCGACCAGCTGCGGCGGCAGCACGACCGCGCAGGCATCTGCTTTCTGCACGCGCCGGCTTTTCATCCGGCCATGCGGCACGCGGGGCCAATCCGGCGCGAGTTGGGCCTGCGCACCTTCTTCAACATCCTCGGCCCGCTGGTGAACCCGGCCCGGCCGGCGGCTCAGCTGCTGGGTGTGTTCAGCCTGGAGCTGCAACGCATCTATCACTACCTCATGCAGCCCACCGGCGCACGTTACGCCGTGGTGCACGCCCTTGATGGCTACGACGAGCTGGCCCTCACCGGCCTGGCCAAAGTGGTGTCGTCGTTCGAAGGCGAGCGCCTCTTTACCGCCGACACGCTGGGCTTGCCCGCTTGCACCGCCGGCGACCTGGCCGGTGGTAGCACCGTAGCCGCTTCGGCCGAGCTGTTCAAGCACGTCCTCGACGGGTACGGCACAGCCGCCCAACGCAACGTAACCACCGCAAACGCCGCCCTGGCCCTGCAGTGCGCTCGCCCCGGCCTGGGCTGGGAAGAGGCCCTGGGCCTCAGCCGCGAGTCACTGGACTCGGGCGCGGCCCGGCGGGCGTTTGAAACCATGTTAAATACTCAATAAATTTTCTGCATGGCGCGAAGCAAATCCTGCGCGCTGTTGTTTTTCAAGTCATGTCTCAATCAACGATTCTCGATACCATCGTCGCCTACAAGCGCAAGGAAGTAGCCAGCCGCCGTGAGCTGGTACCCACCAAGCTGCTCGAAACCAGCTTGTATTTCAACTCGCAGCCGCTGTCGCTGCGGAAGTACCTGCTGCGCGAAGGCGGCAGCGGGCTCATTGCAGAGTTTAAGCGCAAGTCGCCCTCCAAGGGCTGGATAAACCAGTATGCGCCGGTAGAGCGCACCACGCTGGGCTACATGCAGGCTGGGGCGGCGGCCCTGTCCATCCTCACCGATACCGAATTCTTTGGTGGCAAAAATGAGGATTTGACCACGGCGCGCAAATTCAATTTCTGCCCCATTCTGCGCAAGGACTTTGTGGTGGATGAGTACCAGATTCTCGAAGCCAAGGGCATGGGGGCCGATGCCGTACTGCTGATTGCGGCCGTGCTCACGCCCCAGGAAATCGATTCGCTGGGCCGTCTGGCCCGTTCGCTGGGCCTCGAAGTGCTGCTCGAAGTGCACGATGGCGAAGAGCTGGCCCGCTCGGCTAATACCGAAGCCGTGAACCTTATCGGCGTGAACAACCGCAACCTGCACGACTTCAGCCTGAGCCTCGATACGTCGATGACCTTGGCCGAAGCCATTCCGAATGAGTTCGTGAAGGTGTCGGAGAGCGGTATTTCGACTGCCACGGCCATTGGCCAGCTGCGCGAGGTGGGCTACCGGGGCTTCCTGTTGGGCGAGGCTTTTATGCGCCACGCCCGGCCCGAGCGGGCCTGCGCCGCATTGGTGCAGGAAATCGCCGCGCTGTCGAAAATCGAATCGGTTGTTGCCTAGTTGTCGGATATGAAAACGCCCCGCCCCAACCTGCCTGCGCTGGCCCTGGCCGCCGGTGTGCCCGGTGCCACGGCCCCCGAGCCAGCGGCTGCCGCTCCGGCGCGGTTGCTGGTGAAGGTGTGCGGCATGCGCGACGCGGCCGCACTGGCTGCAATCGCCGCGTTGGGGCCGGATTTCCTGGGGTTCATCTTCGCACCCAAATCGCCCCGCTTTGTGGGCGACGTGCTGGCCCCCGAGCTGGTGCGGGCCCTGCCGCCCACCATTTGGAAAGTAGGGGTGTTTGTGAATGAAACCACTGAAAACATCCTTGCCACGGCGCACCGCTTTAGCCTTGCCGCCGTGCAGCTGCACGGAAAAGAAACTCCCGCCCAGTGCGAGGAGCTAAACGAGGCCGGCCTGCTGGTAATGAAGGCATTTTCGGTAGGGGAGGCGGTCGATTTTAACGCGTTGCTGCCCTACGTACCGTATTGCGACTTCTTTCTTTTTGATACAAAAGGGGCTGCGCCCGGCGGCAACGGGGCCATTTTCGACTGGAATTTGTTATTAGCCTACAACCTGCCCGTGCCCTATTTTCTGGCCGGCGGGCTGGGCCTGGAACACGCCGCCGAGCTGGCGGCGCTGCGCCTGCCCGGCCTGGTTGGGGTTGACCTTAACAGCAGCTTCGAAACCGCGCCGGGCGTGAAAGATGTCGGGCGGCTGGGCGAAATGCTAAGGGCATTGCATTTGAACCGTGTAAACGAATAAAAAAGAAAGCCATGCTTCCGCAAGCTCAGCATGACAAGCCGATACAAATCAAAACAGAAACTGATATGACCCCCACAATCTCCTATCAAAAGCCCACGGCCCGCGGCTACTACGGCCAGTTCGGCGGCGCATTCGTGCCCGAAATGCTTTATCCCAACGTGGAGGAGCTGCGCACGCAATACCTGGAAATCATGGCCGAGCCGGATTTTCAAATCGAGATGCAGGCGCTGCTGCGCGACTACGTGGGTCGGCCCACGCCGTTGTTTGAGGCCAAACGCTTGTCGGCCAAGTACAACACGCGCATTTTTCTCAAGCGCGAGGACCTTTGCCACACCGGCGCCCACAAAATCAACAACACCGTGGGGCAGATTCTGCTGGCCAAGCGGTTGGGTAAAACGCGCATCATCGCCGAAACCGGGGCCGGGCAGCACGGCGTGGCCACCGCCACCGTGTGCGCCCTGATGGGCCTGCCCTGCGTGGTGTACATGGGCGCGGTCGACATCGAGCGCCAGGCACCCAACGTAGCCCGCATGCGCCTGCTCGGGGCCGAGGTGCGTCGCGCCGAAAGCGGCAGCCAGACCCTGAAAGACGCCACCAACGAGGCCATCCGCGACTGGATTGCCAACCCGATTGATACCCACTACATCATCGGCTCGGTGGTGGGCCCGCACCCGTACCCCGATTTGGTGGCCCGGCTGCAGGCCGTTATCAGCGAAGAGATGCGGAAGCAGCTATTGGAAAAAACCGGCTCCGAGCTGCCCGATTTTGTGGTGGCCTGCGTAGGCGGCGGCTCCAACGCGGCCGGCGCGTTCTACCACTTCCTGGATGAGCCCTCGGTGCGCCTGATTGCGGTGGAAGCGGCCGGACACGGCATCAATTCCGGCCACTCGGCGGCCACGTCGGTGCTGGGCACGCCGGGCATCATCCACGGCAGCCGCACCCTGCTGATGCAGGACAAGCACGGCCAGATTACCGAGCCCTACTCGCTGAGCGCGGGCCTCGACTACCCCGGCATCGGTCCGCTGCACGCCTATTTGGGTGAAGTAGGCCGGTCCGAGTTCATTGCCATCACCGACGACGACGCGCTGGCGGCCGTGAGCGAATGCAGCCGCCTCGAAGGCATCATCCCGGCCCTGGAAACGGCCCACGCGCTGGCTGCCCTTGGCCAGCTGGGGGCGGGCCCGGACGATATAGTGGTGGTGAACCTGTCGGGTCGCGGCGATAAGGACCTCGATACCTACCTCAAGAATATGGATAAGCTCGTTTAAAAATTTTAGCCTGCAGAGGGCGCGGAGGGTTGCGCAGAAGACGCTGAACGTTCTGCGACTTCTGCGCAACCCTCCGCGCCCTCCGCGAGAAACCAACTCATGAACCGAATAGCCAACGCCTTCGCGAGCAAAACCAACCTGCTCAATACCTATTTCACCGCCGGCTACCCCAGCCTGCACGACACTATTCCGCTGGCCAAAGCCCTGGTTGAGGCCGGGGCCGACATCCTCGAAATCGGGATGCCGTTCTCCGACCCGCTGGCCGATGGCCCGGTCATCCAGGGCAGCAGCTCGGTGGCGCTGGCTAATGGCATGAGCATCCCTGTGCTGTTCGAGCAGTTGCAGGGCTTGCGCGCCGCCGTGCCCGAAACGCCGGTATTTCTCATGGGCTACCTCAACCCGGTGATGCAGTTTGGGGTGGAAGAGTTCTGCCGCCAGGCGGCCGCCGTGGGCGTCGATGGCGTCATTCTGCCCGACCTGCCGCTTGCTGAGTACGAAGAGTTCTACCTGGAAACCTTCAAAAAGCACGGCCTGAAAGCAGTTTTCCTCATCACGCCGCAAACTTCAGCGGAACGGATTCGCCACCTCGATAGCCTCTCCGACGCCTTCCTCTACCTCGTGTCGGGCCCTGGCACCACCGGCGGCACTACCCAGCCCGATGCCGTGACCCAGGCCCAGTATTTCGAGCGCATTACCGCGCTGAAGCTGCGCAACCCCCGCCTCATTGGCTTCGGCATTGCCGATAAAGCTGGTTTCGACCGCGCCTGCGAGCATGCTGAGGGGGCCATCATCGGCTCGGCCCTCATCCGCGCGCTGGAGGATGTGGACGATGCGCCGGCCGCCGCCGGGCGCTTTGTGCGGGGCATTAAGGCGTAACCTCACCCCCCGGCCCCTGCCGGGCACGGCCCCTCTCCTTATGGGAGAGGGGGAGCCAGACGATTTCACTTAACGAGATTTATAATGACCGCGCCGCCGTGGCTCCCCCTCTCCCAAAGGAGAGGGGGCCGGGGGGTGAGGTGACCCCCGAAACGATGATAATCCAACTCGAAAAAAATGCCTCGGTAGCCACCATTACCGAGCACCTGAAGCAGCAGGGCTACAAAGCCACCGAAGTCACTACCCAGCACGCCCATTACCTGGTGGCGATTGGGAAGAAGGAGTTCGACATTCGCACCATCGGCCAGCTGCCGGGCGTGCGCGACGTGCACCGCGTGAGCGACGACTACAAGCTCGTGAGCCGCAAATGGCGCGTGAAGCCCACCGTGCTCGACCTCGGCGACGGCGTGAGTATCGGCGGCAGCTCGCTGGCCATCTGCGCCGGCCCGTGCAGCATCGAGAGCGAAGCCCAGATGGAAAAGGTGATGGACCACCTCGTAGCCAACGGCGTGCGCCTGATGCGCGGCGGCGTATTCAAGCCCCGCTCGTCGCCCTATGCCTTTCGCGGTCTGGGCCTCGAAGGCCTGCGCGATTTCCACCGCATGGCCCGGGCGCGCGGCCTCAAAATCGTGACTGAGGTGATGCAGGTATCGCAGGTAGAGGAAATGTACGATTTCGTGGACGTGTTCCAGGTGGGTGCCCGCAACACCCAGAACTTCAACCTGCTCGATGCCTTGGGCGGCGTGGATAAGCCGGTACTGCTGAAGCGGGGTATCTCGGGCTCGATTGAAGAATTGCTGTCCTCAGCCGAATATGTGTTTTCGGGCGGTAACGAGAAGCTTATTCTTTGTGAGCGCGGCATTCGCACGTTTGAAACGGCCAGCCGCAATACGCTGGATTTGAACGCCGTGCCTATTCTCAAAGCCAAGAGCCACCTGCCCGTGATTGTGGACCCCTCACACGGCATCGGCATTCGCGAGTACGTGCCCACGATGGCGCTGGCCGGCGTAATGGCCGGGGCCGACGGCATCGTGTACGAGACGCACGAAACGCCCGAAACCGCCGCTTCGGATGGCGCGCAGACGCTGGATTTCGACGAGTCGGGCCGGCTGATTCGCAACCTGCGGCGCGTGTACCAGCTGCGCCAGGAGCTGGAGTAAAGAAAAATTAATGTAGGCAAATGCTTGCATTTCCAAAATCGGTTCTTAAATTCGTCTCACTCATGCGCCACCAACTCGTCAATTGCATTAACATCCTAATGACTGCCCCCAAACAGGGTGGGTACGGGCTGCGATTGGCGCTAACGGAAGACGAGGCATGAAACCCGAACTTCTCTAGAAACTTTCAAAAGCCCGAATCCGCCAGGATGTCGGGCTTTTTTTTCGCCCTGTTTTAACCACACTTTCCCCAATCGTTACGCTATGTTTACCACGCCCAACTCCGTCAGCCAGGACCAACTCATTTGGAAAATGTTGTTTGACCGCCAGACCGCGCTGCTGCATCGGCGGGCGGCCCCGGCTTTCAGCCAGGGCCTGGCCCGGTTGGGTTTGCGGCGCGAGGCCATCCCCGACATCCGGGAGCTGAGCGCCGTGGTGGAGGCCGAAACCGGCTGGCAGCTGGCCCCGGTGGGCCGGCCGTTCGAACCGGCCGCATTTTTCGCCCTCCTGGCCGAGCGGAAGTTCCCGATTGTGACGCGCATCCGGTCCATGCAGGCGTTCGATTTCAGTCCCGAGCCCGACTTGTTCCACGATTTGTTCGGGCATGTGCCCATGCTGCTCGATGAGGGCCTGGCCAACTTTCTGCACGAGTTGGGGCAAGCGTACATAGCCCAGCCCGCCGGCTCGCCGGCCCGCGAGCAGCTCTGGGCGCTCTACTTCTTCACGGCCGAGTTTGGCATGGTGCAGCACGAGGGCAAGCCGTGCCTCTACGGGGCGGGCCTGCTGTCGTCGGCTGGCGAAATCCACCACTGCGTGAACGAGTTCACCCCGCGCCCGGCCTTCGACCTTGCTACTGTATTGGGCACGCCCGTTACCGGTGCCCGCTACCAGAACCAGTATTTCATGCTGCCCGTCTGGGAGCAGCTGACCGAGTGCGTGGAGGAATTGGCGGGGATGCTGGCTGGAGTGCGGTAGTGGGAGCTGGATTTTCCAAAACATCATGCTTCGCTGCGCTCTGCATGATGTTCATTTTCTGTTCGTTATTAGCATAATAAGGAGCGTTAATACTCCCAGCCCAGCCGGCGGTACACGAAATGCAGCAGCCACAGCGGCCCGATAAGTAGAAACTGCAGGTCCTTGAGGAAGCTGGGTTTCTTGCCCTCCACCTTGTGGCCCCAGAACTGGCCCACCCAGGCCAGCGCGAAAATGATGAGGCAAATAGACCACAGCGGCAGCACCGCCGCACCCGCCACCACCCGCAGGGCCAGCGCCATGGCCACCCACACCAGCACCATGCCCAGGGCCAGCCGCCCGCTCAGCCGCACGTAGTAGAGCAGGGCCAGGGCCATGACCAGCGTGCCCCAGTTCAGCCACGGGCTGATGCGCTGCACGAAATCGGGTACGGGAATGGACCAAAGCAGGCCGATGAGTGAGAACATAATCAGCGGTACGCACACCCAGTGCACCAGCTTGTTGGTGGAGTTTTGGTGGCTTTCGCCGTATTCGGACAGCAGGGCGGTGAGCGGGGCCATGGGATGAAAGTAGCGCGGGCTTTTAGTCCGTGAGTGAGAAGGATGCCGGCGCGGACAAAAAGTCCGTGCTACAGGCCGGAATTCAAGCTCACCAAAGTAGCAAAAAAAACGCCTCCCCGAGCGGGGAGGCGTTTTCGTTTGATGCGAATAACTGCAGCTTAAGCTTTCAGCTTGAAGCGGCCGCGCAGGTAGTTCAGCGCCTGGCCGTGGGCTTTGGCAGCGTATTCCTTGTTGAATTTGGGGTTGGACGGGTTGGCGAAGGCGTGGTCGGCATCGTAGCTTTCGATGGTGACGCTTTTGCCGGCGGCCACCATGTCCTTCTTGAACTGGCCCACCACCTCGGGGTTAATCCACTTATCCTGGCTGGCGAAGATGCCCAGCACGTCGGTGTTCAGGGTTTTGAGCTTGGTCACGTCCTTTTCGGGCATGCCGTAGTACATCACGCAGCCCACGGTCTGCTTGCCGCCGAGCAGGGCTTCCTGCAGGCTCCAGCCGCCGCCGAAGCACCAGCCGATGCTGGCCAATTGGGCCTTGGGGCCAGCGTACATTTCCACCCCTTTGAGGATGGCCGTGGCGCGGTCGGTTTTCACCTCGCCCATATATTTGCCGGCTTCCTCGGGCGTGGTGGCAATTTTACCATCGTAGAGGTCGACGGCGATGACGTTGACACCGGGCATTTCGGCGGCGAAAGTGGCGGCTTCCTTCTTGATGTAATCGTTCAGGCCCCACCACTCGTGAATTACGAACAGGTACTTGTTGGAGGGCTTGGCGCTCTTGATTTCGAAGCCCTTGCCGGTGCTGCCATCGGGGGTTTTGAACTCAATCATTTTGCCTTCGCCTTTGAATTCGTAGGGCAGGGGCGCGTCGTGGCCGCCCGAAAAATCCTTATCGGCGGCGAGTTTGGCGAAAACCTCGGTGGCCGAAGCCGAGAGGTTGCCGGCTGGGCGGGCGCAGCAGCTGGCCATCTGTTGGGCCGAAGCCGAGAACGAGAGGCTGAACAGCGCCGCACCGAGGGTAAGAAACTTTTTCATTAGTTGGGGAGGAAAAATAGATTGAACTCATGTACCAACAGCTAATTGGCAAAATGTTCCCGTATCAAGCGACGAAGTTCGGGTAGTTCCCGGCTGGCCCGGCTGTGTAGGGTAGCTGAATGACTGGTAGCAAGGGCATTATCAGCTACAAGAATTAATTCGGCCGCTAGTTCCGGATAGGGGGTCGCCAGGCGTGCCGCAGCAGTAAGGGCATAGGCGCGAATGGCGACCGGCTCGCTGGGCGCATGCAGCAATGCCAGGCAGGTATCGAAGGCCAGGGCCTGCCACTCTGCGGGCACGGGCACGAATTGCAGCACCCGCGCCACGGCCCGCCGCACGGCCGGGTGTTGTCCGGGCGCGGGCTGGGCGGCGGCCAGCAGGCCCGGCAGGTGCGGCACCAGCCACCTGGGTCGGCGCTGGCCCACCCAGTCCAGTACATCGGCGGCCAGCTGGCGCTCGCGCTCCGCGCCGTACCAGAACAGCTGAAGCAACTCGGCCAGAGCCTTGGGGTGGGCGCAGGTGTAGTCGGCCAGCCGCTGAGTCTGGCGGGCCGAGTGTTCCCGCAGTAGCTCTTGGCGGAGGTTCACAGGGCCGAAATGTAGCACACGCTTCAGTCTGTGCCTGCCGGAACGACCAGCCGGGCACAAGCTAAAGCATGTGCTACATGATACCGGTCTGAATTGAAGCGCCCAACTCCGTGAGCAGCGCAAACAGCCCCACGTAAGTCCGGTTCAGGTATATGAAGTGCTCGGAGCCGCGTGGCTCGCGCTGCTTGCGCAGCTCGGGGTCGGCCATCAGGTCGTCGCCGAGGGCGTAGAGGGCGGCCATGTAGGCGGGGTCGCCGAAATCGAAAGTGGCCTGACGGAAGGGGCGGCCCACAAGCTCCAGCGACACGCGCATGGTGCGCATATACAGCGCCCGCATGGCCGGGGCATCGGTGGCGCGAAGCACGCCGCCTTGAGTGAGCAGGGCGGCGAGGCGGTTTTCGTCAGTAAAGGTTTCGGCGGCCAGCAGGTCTTTGAACAGCTGGTACACGTCCATCGGCACGTCTTTCACGCAGCCGAAATCGAGTACGCCGAGGGTGCCGCCGTTGTCGGCCCGCATCAGGAAATTGCCGGGGTGCGGGTCGGCGTGCAGCTGGTGCAGCTCGTTGAACTGAAACTGGTAGAAATCCCACAGCGCCTGGCCGATTTGGTTGCGGATTTCCTGCGATGGGTTGGTGGCCAGAAACTCCTTCAGGTGCTGGCCGGGGAGCCAGTCCATGGTCAGAATGCGGGCCGTGGAGAACTCCGGATAGTAGGTTGCGAACTCCAGGTTGTGTAATTCCTGGCATTTGGCGGCGATTTCCTGGCCGCGCCGCAGCTCCAGCTTGTAGTCGGTTTCTTCGAGCAGGCGCGTTTCTACTTCCTCCAGGTAGGGACGCACCTGAGCTTCGTTCAGGCCCATCACGCGCAGGGCAATGGGCTTAACGAGGCGGATATCGGACTTGATGCTGTCGGCCACGCCGGGGTATTGCACCTTCACAGCCAGCTCCTTCCCATCCTTGCGGGCAAAGTGCACCTGCCCGATGCTGGCCGCCTGCCGCGCCTCGGGCTCAAACGCATCGAATAATTGGTAAGGCGACTTCCCAAAAGCATCGCGGAAAGCCTTGGTTACCAGCGGGCCGGAGAGGGGCGGGGTCGAATACTGGGCTTTGGCAAACTGGTCGGCGTAGGCCGTGGGCAGCATGTTTTTCTCCATGGCCAGCATCTGGGCCACTTTCAACACGGAGCCTTTCATCTCGCTCAGCGTGCCGTAGAGCTCGGCGGCGTTGGCGGCATGCAGGCTTTCGGTGGTCGACTCTGCGCCAACGGCCTTTTTGGCGTAGTGCTTAATGTAGTTGGTGCCCACATTGAAGCCGGTTTTGGCAAAGCGGGCAGCACGGGCCACTTTGGTGGTCGGCAGGGAGGTTTGGGGTTCGTCCATCTGTGAGGTAAGCTTTAGCTTGCCGTGATGTATAGTGTAATGAGATACAAATAATTACAGCTGACGGCCCTGCGGTGCCAGCTAACGCTTACCTCACAAGCTACCGCCGCACCAGAAACCGCACGAAATCCACGGCCGCGTCCAGTGTATTGCGGCCCACCAAATTGAAGCTCAGGGTCACGGCTTTTTCCACGGCGGCGTCGGTGCGCTCGAAGTTCACGGTATCGTCTTTGGCAAAAAAGCCGAGTACAAATAGCACCTGCTGCCAGAAGAAGCGGGGGTAGCCCTCCTGTACTAGCGGGCGGTTGGCGATTTCGCCCGTTACGCGGCCATCGCGCAGCAAGTCGCTCACGAATAGCTCGAAATCCTGCCGGAAATCGTCGAGTACGCGGGGCGATAGCGCCGGGATGCGGTGCTGCGAGCGGCGCAGGCTCATCAGGGCGTAAGAGCGATTGCCCTTGAGGATTTCGAGCAGCGTGTAGTAGAAGGCCAGTAGCTTTTCGCGGCTGCCGTAGCCCTCCCACACGGGCTCGGAGGCGGCGGTTTCGCGCGCCTGCCGGCCGAAATCAGCCCATATCTCGCGGTCGATGGACTCGAAATTGGGGTAGTGCTGGTAGAATTCGGCTTCGGCCATGCCCAGCTGCTGGGTGAGCTTGAACACCGATTGCGGCGGGTGGCCTTCGTTGCGCACGAAGTCGAGATAGGCTTGTTTGATGCGGTCCTTTTCCATGCCGGTATAACCGCTTCGGGGGGGGTACGGTTCGGCCGTAGTGCGGACTTTTAGTCCGCGAGAGAACTTGTTGAAACTTGTTTCCTCGTGGACTAAAAGTCCGCGCTACGAAGCCGCAATGCGCGCCGCCCGAATGGCCTCCACAGCCCGCTCGCGCCCAAACTTGTGCTCTACTATCGGGGCCGGGTATTTCGAGGTTCCCACTTCGGGCACCCAGCGCTTCACGTACTTCATCTCGGGGTCTACTTTTTCGAGCTGACTCTCGGGGCTGTACACCCGGAACCAGGGGGCCGAGATGGCGCCGGTGCCGGCCATCCACTGCCAGTTGCCCACGTTATTGGCCATGTCGTAGTCGAGGAGCTTATCGGCGAAATACCGTTCGCCCCAGCGCCAGTCGATGAACAGGTGCTTGGTGAGAAAGCCGGCCACGGTCATACGCACGCGGTTGGGTAGGTAGCCGGTTTCGTTGAGCTCGCGCATGCCGGCATCTACCAGCGGGTAGCCGGTGCGGCCCTCGCACCAGGCCCGAAATTCGTCCTCGTTGTTGCGGTAGTCGATGTGCCGCATCTTGGGGTCGTAGCTCTCGGTGGCCGTGTTGGGGAAATGCCAGAGCAGCATCATAAAAAAGTCGCGCCAGATAATTTCGGCCAGCAGCTTTTGATTCAGGGCTTTGGCCTGGCGCAGCACCTCGCGCACACTCAGGGTTCCGAAGCGCAGGTTCAGCGATTCGCGGGTGGTGCCGTGCTCGTCGGCGGGCGTATTGCGGGTTTGGTGGTAGTGGCGCACAATGCTTTCCGCCGGCAGCTGCACCGGCGGGAAGTATTGCTCTTTGGGCTCGAACCCCATGCTTTCCAGCGTGGGCCGCTCACCGGCTTTGGCAGCAGAAACGTGGTGCAGATTTTCCCGCTTGAAATCGCCTTGCGAGCCGTAGGGCAGCAGCAGCTCATCCGTCAGCTTCGCGGTGTAGGCCTTCAAATAAGCGCCAAAAACCTTGGGCACCGTGCCCGATTTGGTCATAATCTCCTCCTTGGCGAAAATGACCTGGTCCTTGTATAAGTAGAAATCTGCTCCGTGCTTTTGCAGCAGCTCACCCACGGCGGCATCGCGCTTCGTGGCGTAAGGCTCGTAGTCCTCGTTGGTGTGCACGGCCGCCACTTCGAAGTCCTTAACTAGTTGCTCCAGCACCGCCAGCGGCGTGCCGTAGCGGGCCAGAAAAGTGCCGCCCGCCGCTTCGGTTTCCTTGGCCAGCTTCTCCACCTCATCAAAAATGAAGGTGAGCCGGGCATCGGCTTTTTCCGGCAGATGGTCGAGAATGTCCTTGTCGTAGATGAATAGCGGCAGCACCGGCAGGCCGCTGGCCAGCGCGGCCGCCAGCCCGGCATTGTCGTGAACGCGCAGGTCGCGCCGGTGCCAGAAAATGCAGATTTTCATAGTAGATGATTTGCGTATCGCCCTCCGCGTCAACCTCACCCCCTGACCCCCTCTTTTTTGGAGAGGGGGTCAGGGGGTGAGGTTGACGCGGAGGGCGGCGTCCAGAGAAAACTTACTTCAATTTCCCCATTCCGCCGTCCACGGCCAGCACCTGGCCGGTCACAAACGAGCTGTGGTCCGATAGCAGGAACGAGGCCGTGTAGGCCAAATCCTCGGGCTGGCCTATACGCTGCAAGGGGTGGCGCTTGCCACCGGCTTCCATCTTTTCGGGCGAGTTGAGCAGGGCGGCGGCCAGGGGCGTGTTGGTGAGCGAAGGGGCAATGCAGTTCACGCGCACGCCGGTGGCGGCGTACTCGGCGGCCAGGGCGCGGGTGAGGCCTTCCACGGCCGCCTTGGCGGTGGCAATACTGGCGTGGAAACTCATGCCCGTATCGGCCGCCACGGTGCTGAATAGTACGACGGAGGCCGTGCCTTCAGCCTTCTTCAGCCGCTTGATGGTGGCCTGAATTACGCGCACCGCGCCCAGCACGTTCAGGTCGAAATCGGCGGCGAAATCGGCCACCGGAATGCGCTCGAAGGGCCGCAGCTTGATGCTGCCGGGGCAGTATATCACGCCGTGCAGCACGTCGGGCAGGGCATCAAAGGTGTTGTCCACGGCCTGGGTGGCATCGTAGTCGAAATGGGTGGTTTGCAGGGCTTCCAGCTCGGGCGACTGGTGGCGCGAAGCGGTGAATAGGTTGGCTCCCAGGCCGTGCAGCAACGTGGCCGTGGCCAGGCCAATGCCGGAGGAGGCCCCGATGATGAGAATGTTTTTGTCGGAAAACTGCATGGTCCGCGAGATAATAAGTGAGTGCTGCCATAACGCTGTTTTGGCCTACTTGTTTGCCCGGGGCGGTGCCAAGGGCTGCATTTTGAGTGGTTTTACGGGCGTGAGTAGGTCCCCACGTACTCCGTCTTCGGGCCTGGGGGCGGGTGATTTCTGTGGATTGATATGTTTCGGTCGATTCGCAAGATTGCCCGGCACATTCATCATAGCCGATTATTTGGGATGCCAACGCGGACATGGCGCCGTGATTAATCAGGTAATAAATTGATAACATACCAGCTTCTCAACTGGTCTGGTGGCAATTGCAACAGGTGCAAACGATTGTTTAAAAAAATACACAGCCTTTGGCGTAGTTTCGCCGTATCCGCGCCAAATGGATTCCTGCTTCTATGAACATAACTAAACTTCTGGTCGCCAACCGTGGCGAAATTGCGATTCGCGTAATGCGCGCCTCCAACGAGCTCAATATTCCCACGGTGGCCGTGTACACCTACGAGGACCGATACTCGCAGCACCGCTACAAGGCCGACGAAGCCTATCAGATTGGCCGCGACGATGAGCCCCTGAAGCCCTACCTCGACATCGAGGGCATCATCCGCGTGGCCAAAGAGAACGGGGCCAATGCCATCCACCCCGGCTACGGCTTTCTCTCCGAAAACGCTACCCTTTCGCGCCGCTGCGCCGAAGAAGGCATCGTTTTCATCGGCCCCCGGCCAGAGGTGATGGAAGCTCTCGGCGACAAAGTGCGCGCCAAGGTCGTGGCCCAGCAGTGCCAGGTGCCCCAGATTGAAAGCAGCGAGGCCGATTTGGTCGACTTCGAAACTGCCCAGGCCGAGGCCCACCGCATTGGCTACCCCGTGATGCTGAAGGCGGCCAGCGGCGGCGGCGGGCGCGGCATGCGCATCATCCGCGACGATGAGCAGATGGAAAAGGGCTTTTTTGAGGCCCGCAACGAGGCGCTGAATGCCTTCGGCGACGACACGGTGTTCCTCGAAAAATTCGTGGAGCGCCCCAAGCATATCGAGATTCAGCTCGTGGGCGACCATTACGGCAACCTCGTGCACCTCTACGAGCGCGACTGCTCGGTGCAGCGCCGCTTCCAGAAAGTGGTGGAGGTAGCGCCCGCTATGGACCTGCCCGACCACCAGCGCCACCTTTTGTATGAGTATGCCCTGCGCATCGGCCGGGCCGTGGGCTACGACAACGTGGGCACCGTGGAATTTCTGGTAAACCCCGAGCACGACCGCATCTACTTCATCGAGGTGAACCCCCGCATTCAGGTGGAACACACGGTGACCGAGATGATTACGGGCGTGGATTTGATTAAAACCCAGATTTACATTGCCGCCGGCTTCAACCTGGCCGACCCCGAAATCGGCCTCGGGCCCGATGTGGTGCCGCTGCGCACGGGCTTCGCGGTGCAGTGCCGCGTAACCACCGAAAACCCGGCCAACGACTTCAAGCCCGACTACGGCACCATCGTGGCTTACCGCTCGGCCGGCGGCTTTGGCATCCGGCTCGATGAGGGCTCCGTGTACCAGGGCGCGGTGGTTTCGCCGTTTTTCGACTCGATGCTGGTCAAAATCTCGGCCCACGCCCCCACGCTGCACGGCGCGGCCCAGAAAATGCTGCGCGCCCTCGACGAGTTCCGGATTCGCGGCGTGAAAACCAACATTCCGTTCCTAAAGAATATCGTTGGCAACAAGGAGTTTCAGGAGGGCCACGCCACCGTCGATTTCATCAAGGACCACCCCGAGCTGTTTGAGTTCGAGAAGCGCCAGGACCGGGCTACGCGCCTGCTCGGCTTCATCGGCGATACGGTGGTGAACGGCAACCCCGATGTGCGCGACCTGCTCGACCCGCGCGCCAACCCGCGCCAGCCGCGCATTCCCGCCTTCGAGTACACCGCGCCCACCCCCGGCACCAAGCAGAAGCTCGACGAGCTGGGCCCCGAGAAGTTTGCCGAGTGGCTTCGCAACGAGCCCCTCATTCACTACACCGACACCACCCTGCGCGATGCTCACCAAAGCCTGCTGGCTACCCGCATGCGCACCTGGGACATGCTGAAAGTGGCCCGCGCCTACGCCCAGCAGCATCCCCAGACCTTCTCGCTCGAAGTCTGGGGCGGGGCCACGTTCGACGTGGCCCTGCGCTTCCTGCACGAAGACCCCTGGGAGCGCCTCGCCAAGCTGCGCGAAGCCATCCCAAACATCCTCCTGCAAATGCTCATTCGCGGGGCCAACGGCGTGGGCTACAAGGCATATCCGGACAACCTGACGGAGCGGTTCGTGATGCAGGCCGCCGAAACCGGCGTCGATGTGTTCCGCATTTTCGACTCGCTGAACTGGATGAAGGGGCTGGAGGCCTGCATCGGCTTCGTGCGCAACAAAACCGACCGGCTGGCCGAAGCCAGCATCTGCTACACCGGGGACATCATGGACCCGAACCGCACCAAATACACCCTCGACTACTACCTCAAGCTGGCCAAGCAGCTAGAGGATGCCGGGGCGCACATCCTCTGCATCAAGGACATGGCCGGGTTGCTGAAACCCTATGCCGCTACCGAGCTCATTGCCGGCCTGCGCGATACCGTGAAGCTGCCCATCCACCTGCACACCCACGACACCTCGTCGCTGCAGTCCGCCACCTACCTGCAAGCCGTGGAAGCCGGCGTCAACGTCATCGACGTGGCGATGGGCTCGCTCTCGGGCCTCACCTCGCAGCCCAACTTCAACTCGGTGGTCGAAATGCTGCGCCACACGCCGCGCCACCGCGAGTTCAACCAGCATTCTCTCAACGAGTTCAGTAACTACTGGGAGGCAGTGCGCGAGATGTATTATCCGTTTGAGTCGGGCCTGAAAGCCGGTACTTCGGAGGTTTTTCAGCACGAGATTCCGGGCGGGCAGTATTCCAACCTGCGCCCGCAGGCGGCCTCGCTGGGCCTGCTCGATAAGTTTGAGGAAGTGAAGCAGCGCTTCGCCGATGTGAACCAGATGTTTGGCGACATCGTGAAGGTGACGCCCAGCAGTAAAGTAGTGGGCGATATGGCCCTGTTTATGGTCAGCAACAGCCTCACGCCCCAGGACGTGATGGAAAAGGGCGAAACCCTGAACTTCCCGGAGTCGGTGCGCGAGCTGTTTCGCGGCGACATCGGCCAGCCCGAGGGCGGCTGGCCCGCCGAGCTGCAAAAGCTCATTCTCAAGAACGAAACGCCCTTCACCGACCGGCCCAACGAGCATCTGGCCCCGATTGACTTCGATGAGGAGTGGACGGCGTTTCAGGAGAAATTCCCCGGCGGCAAGTTCACCGATATGCTGTCGTCGCTGCTCTACCCCAAGGTATTTGAGGACTATTGGGCCTTCCGCCAGAAGTTCGGCAACGTGAGCAAGGTGCCCACTTCGGCCTTCTTCTACGGCCTGAAATCGGGGCAGGAAACCATCATTGAAATAGCCCGGGGCAAGTCGGTTATCGTGCGTCTGGAGTCGGTGGGCGACATCAACGAAGATGGCTGCCGCACCATCTTCTTCACCCTCAACGGCCAGACCCGCAACCTGCAGGTGCGCGACCAATCGGTGGAAGTCACCAAAATCAGCAACGCCAAAGCCGACAAGGCCAACCCGCACCAGCTGGGGGCCCCGTTGCAGGGCATGCTGAGCAAAGTGCTGGTGAAACCCGGCCAGGCCGTGCCCAAAAACACCCCGCTCTTCGTCATCGAAGCCATGAAGATGGAAACCACCATCACCGCCCCGCAAGACCTGACCGTGGCCGATGTGGTGCTGGCCGAAGGTGCCCGCGTGAGTGCCGATGACCTGGTCCTGACGCTGAACTAGCTTTTGCCTTGAAAAACCTGCTTCTCGCCGGCTGCCTGCTGGCGGCGCTGCCCGTAGCCGCGCAATCCAAATTCAAAGTTAAAGTGAAGCCCGGCCGGGCGGCCGAAACCGAAGTTTCGGCCGCCACGGTAAGCCGCGTCATGCGCACGCTCGCTTCGGACGATATGCAGGGGCGCGGCACCGGCCAGCCCGGCGGCCTGCGGGCGGCGCAGTTTCTGGCCGGCGAGTTTGCGCGCATTGGTCTGCAGCCGCTGCCGGGCCTCAGCGGCTTCGAGCAAACGTTTAAGGTGTACCAGACCAAGCCCGGCGCAGCCACGGCCGTGCTCAATGAGAAAGCCTTGCCGCCAACCCAAGTGGCGGTTATTTCCGGCGCGCCGGCCCTGAGCTGGACGAGTGATGACGCTACGCCCGTTGCAGTCGTAACAATAGGGCCGGACCAGACGGAGCGGTGCAAGCTGCTCGCGCTTCGGCGGCCTACTGCCAATACGCTTGTTTTTGTTGATACCGCTCACACCAAACTATTCGGCCAAATTGCCCAATACGCGGCGCGCCCCAAAATAAGCCCGGAGCAGGCGGGGCCATATTCTACCGTGTACGTGCTGGGAGCCAGGCCCTCAACCCTCACTTATCGCATCAGCGCCAGCACTGTCGGGCAGCCCATTGAGCTTCGCAACGTGGTGGGCGTGCTGCCCGGCCGCGACCCGCAGCGCAGCAAAGAAAACGTGGTTTTTTCGGGCCACTACGACCATCTAGGCATCGTGAAGTCTTCGGCCGAAGGCGATTCCATTGCCAACGGGGCCGACGACGATGCCAGCGGCACCACCGCCGTAGTAGCGCTGGCCGAGTATTTCAAGAAGAAAAACGACAACGCCCGCCCGCTCATGTTCGTGGCCTTCGCGGCCGAGGAAGTGGGCGGCTTCGGCTCACAATTCTTCTCGAAGCAGCTCGACCCGCAGCAGGTGACGGCCATATTCAACATTGAGATGATTGGCAAGGAAGCCAAATTCGGCCCCAACACCGCTTTCATCACTGGCTACGACCGTTCCGATTTCGGCCCGCTGCTGCAAGCCAACCTGGCCGGCAGCAAGTTCCGCTTCGAGCCCGACCCGTACCCCGAGCAGAACCTGTTCTACCGCTCCGATAACGCCACCCTCGCCCGCCTGGGCGTGCCCGCCCACAGCATCAGCACCGACCAGATTCCGACCGACAAGCTCTACCATTCCGTTGATGACGAAGTGGAAAGCCTCAATTTGCAGAACATGACGGCCGTCATTCAGGCCATCGCGCAAAGCGCCTCCGGCCTCGCTTCGGGCCGGCAAACGCCCACCCGCATTGCGCCCGAAAGCACCAGCGGCAAGTAGCGGCTACCGCAGGTACACGGCCTCCAGCCGGACTACGGCCGCCCCGGTGGCATCCAGCATCCGCAGCGTATCGCCGCATGCGGTAAGTGCTGGCCTGCCCCAGGGCGCGGGTAAAGGCATTTTCCGTGTCAATCGCCGGGCAGGTCATCCGTGTACTCATCAGCGGCGTGAATTTCAGCTCACTGGGATTTTCGCTGAAAAAACTGCCCCGGAAGCGGTTGCAGCTGCCATTGTCCTCGGCCGTGCCATCGGCGCGGAGTAGCAGGTAAGGCTCCCTGGTATCGGCTGGCACGGTGATGGGCTGGCCAGCCAGCTGGCTACCCAGTGCGTTTCGCGCAGTGGTGCGTCGGGCGCGGCGCGGGCGGGTGGGGGAGTGGTGGCGGCCGTTTCCGCAGCGGTGCGGGTTTGGCAACCGGCGGCCAGCAGGGCCAAGGGCAAAAAGGAAAGGTGCATAGCAAACGCGTTGAAAGACTGATTTTATGCAAAAAGGCCTGCGTTACTACGCAGGCCTTTTGCTGAACGTTATTTGCGTAGCGCTTGCCGCCGGTTCTACTTGCCCACTTTAAACGTGAGCCCGGCCCCAATAGTGGACGTGCCGGCCGCCAGTCCGCTCATGGCCTGGCCGGCCGTGATATCGAGGCGCATGGCCGGAATGGGACGGAAATACATCCCCGCCGTGGTGCCGGTAGTAAGGGCCTGGCGGCCATAGCCGTAGGCTTCCACAAAGAAGCCGGCCTTCTCGCTCAGGGGGCCATTGAGGGCCAGCGTGCCTAGGAACTGGCCTTTTTCGATGTCTTTGGTAGTGAGGCCGCGTTGGCTGAAGCCGAAGTTGGCTTCGAGGCCGAACCGCTCGCCCAGCTGCTCGCTCACCAGTAGGCGGCCGCCGGGGCCCCAAGTGGTGCCGCGCAGGCCCGGGCTGCCCGTGCCGGGCACCGCCGACTCTACCAGAATGGCTACCTGCGTGCGGGTGTCGTAGTTGGGCGACAGCATGAACTTGGCCCCCACCATCACCGGAGCCCAGCCGCTGGAATCGACGCGGCCGGCTTCGGCCACCCGCGCCGGGCTGTTGTGGAAATAGGGCTGGCTCACGCGCAGCTCCATGCTGTTGAAAAAGCCGATGCGCAGGGTGGCGGCGCTCAGGCTCTGGGCCAGGCCCACGCCGCCAAACTGGCGCTGGAAGCCCGTTTCGAGCTGAAAGCGGCCGGGGCGAAGGACCTGGGCGGTGATGGTTTGGCCGGGCCGGTCGGCGCGAATGTTGCGCACGAACGGGGCATCCACATTGGGGTTGTTTTCGTCCGGCGTGTTCTGGGCCAGGGTGAGGCCGGGGCTGCCCAGCAGGGCGGCGGCGGCCAGCAGAGTGGTCTTGCGCATTGCCATAAAGACCTTCGAGGCTACGGAATAATTCAAATCGGGTTGCGCTTACATAAATTTCTTCCGATAGTACCACGAGCTTGTTTAATAATGCCACCATATGGCTGCATGACGTACTTTTGCGTAGAATACTTCGACGTATGAAAATAACCGCTACTATTGCCTTTGTGGGACTTCTGCTGGCCGCCGGGCCTTTGTTTGCGCAGCAGACTTTCCCGATTTACACGGGCACCGTGCCCGATTCGCAGCCCAGTGCGGTGCAGGAAACCAGCATTACGCTGGCCAACGGCGGCGTGCGAATTTCCAACGTGGTGCAGCCCAGCCTCACGGCTTTTTTGCCGGCGGCGGGCACGGCCAACGGCACGGCAGTCATCATTTGCCCCGGCGGCGGCTATGCCCGGCTATCCATCGACAGTGAGGGCTACGATGTAGCCAAGCGGCTGAATGAGTTCGGCGTGACGGCCTTCGTGCTGAAATACCGCTTGCCCAACGACCAAAGCCAGCCCGATAAGTCTATCGCCCCGCTGCTCGATGCCCAGCAGGCGCTACGCCTCGTGCGCCAGCAAGCCGTCAAATACAGCATCAACCCCGAGCGCATTGGCCTGATGGGCTTTTCGGCGGGTGGGCACCTGGCGGCGTGGGCGGGCACCCAGTTTGCCAAGCCGGTGGGCGATAATGTGGGGCCGACCTCGGTGCGGCCCGCGTTTCTGGTGCTCATGTACCCGGTCATCAGTTTCAGCGATACGCTCCGGCACCCGGCGTCGCGGGATAATTTGCTGGGTAAAATGCCTTCGGCCGAGCAAATCCGGCAGTATTCCAACGAGCTGCAGGTGACGGCCCAGACGCCGCCCACCTTCCTGGTGCACGCTGAGGACGACAAAACGGTGCCCGTCAACAACAGCATCGTGTTTTATCAGGCCTGCCTGCGCCACGGCGTGCCAGCCGAAATGCACCTCTACCCCAAGGGCGGCCACGGCTTTGGCCTCAACAATAAAACCACCAAAGACCTCTGGACCGACCGCCTACGCAACTGGCTCGACGCCAACGGTTGGCTCTCAAAATAATGCGCAATATCGTTGCCGTTGGGCTGCTGGCACTGCTGGCGGGCTGCGAGCAGAAACTTCATTCTACCAGGTCGGATGCGCGGGCGATGCCCAGCGTGGCAGTCGCGCCTGCGCCGGAACCGCCGCCCGCCGCCCTGCCGCCCGTGGCCAAACCCAAGCCGCCGCCCGAAATTCCCGGCTGGGCGCTGCCCGCTGCCGCCGATACGCTTGTGCTGCTCAACGGCCAGCCCTACCACCTGCTGCTGGCCGCCGAAACTGACTCGACCCACCGCCTCACGGCCACCTACGAGGAAACCCCCGGCCACCCCCGGCGGGTGCGCGGCTTCGAAGGGTACTATACCGTGACGCTGCGTGAGAAAACCGGCCGCCAGATTTTCAGCCGTAAGCTGCGCAAAGCCGCTTTTTTCAAAAAGGCCGGGATTGATGTCGTGACCGAGAGCGAAGCCTACCTGCCGCAGTTTCTGGGCTACAGCCGGCCGCTGGGCGCGCTGGTTTTCACCCTCGATTTTATGGTGCCCGACAGCGACGTGGGCGGCCAGGTAGTGCTGCTGCTGGACCTGGCCGGCAACGTGCTGCGCCTGAGCGAAGGCCGGGGCCCCGGCGGCGGCCCCGAGTGCGAGCCCGCGCTCTCGCCCGATGGCTGGGCCCTGCTCACGGCCTCGGAGCTGCTGCGGCCCGGCCGCCCGCCCATGCGCCTGGAGCGGCCCGATGCCGAACTGGTGGGGGCTTCTTTTCTTAGCGATAGTACTGTGCTGGTGGTGTATGCGCCTGGCAAGGCGCACCTCATCCGCTTTGCCGATGGCCTGGAGGGCTACGGCCGCACGCCTACCGTGCAGCAGCTGCGCGCCCCCAATGCCTTCGTGCGCAATATCCGGACCGGGCGCGTGCTGCGCCGCTTCCACTACCACGGCTTCTACGAGGAAATGGGCTACACCATCCCTCGCTTCCAGCTGCGGGCCACCGCCACGCAGTATTTGCTCGATGACAAGCGCGGCCTGTACCTGCTGCCGCTGGGCGGCACGGGCGTGCCCGTCGAAATGCGCTTCGCCGCCATGCCGCGCTTCACCCCGCCCAAACGGCTGGCCGAAGTGCGCTTCGAAATCAACAGCGCCGAAACCACCTTTGCTTTCTACGTGGACACCAGCAGCGTGCAGCCGCGCATCCGCTACCAGCGCCTGGCAGAGTAATGTAGCGCGGACTTTTAGTCCGCGTGTGTAGTCCGCGTGTGCGCCATCCACTCGCGGACTAAAAGTCCGCGCTACAACCCAGCCAGCACCTTTTCTATCTCCCCAAACAACGGCCGCGCCCCCGTTTCCGGCTGCCCGCAGCGCCGCTGCAAGTCCCAGAGCGCCGCGACCGCTGCCGGAGCTTTATCAGCCTCATCACAATGCGTCAATAATTCTTCCAGCAGGCAGCCGAAGGCCCGCACCTCCAACCGCTGCAAGGCCTGGGCAGTAGCAATGTCCTCGAAATTAAAGAAGCTGGCCGCGCCGAAATCGCCCAGCAAGGCATTTCCTTCGGCCGTATTCAGAATATTGTGAGCGTATAAATCGCCGTGCATGATGCCCTTTGCGTGCAGGTGCCCGGCGGAAGCCGCAATGCCCTGCGCGATGTTGAGGGCCGCTTCCAGGCTGAATGCAGTACCTGGCTTGTACACGTCGCGGGTGCAGGTGGCCAGGCTGGGCGGCCCGGCCAGGTTGCCAAACACGTCGTCAATCAGCTCCAGTACCAGGCCTTCGGCCCCGGTAGGGTGCCCGCTCACTTTGCCTTCCACCGCAATCAGGTTGGGGTGGGCCCCGGCCGCGATGCAGGCCAGCATTTCGCAGTGGGGGAGGCCGTCGCTGGTCACCGCGCCCTTGAATAGCTTCACGGCCACTTCCGTGTCTCCCACGTTGGGCCGCGTCCAACTAGCGCGGTAAATGACGCCGGAGGCCCCTTCACCCAGCTTTTCTTCCACCGCCAGCGTGTCCCAGGCAATGGGGCCGATGCGCTGCTGCGCTTCCACGCGGGCTTCGGCCACCGCGCTAAAGGGGTTGCCCGCGTAGGCCAGCCATGAGAGGCGCGGCAGGGCCAGCAGCCACTGCGGTAGTTCCCGCAGCTCATTGGCGGCAATGCGCAGCAGCTCCAGATTGGTGCACCGGGCCAGGGCTTTGGGCAGTGCGGTGAGGCGGTTTCCCGCCAGCATCAGCTTTTGCAGGTGCTGGCAATTACCAATTTCGGCAGGCAATTCCTCCAGCTGATTATCAGTAAGGATGAGCCAGCGCAGGGCCGGAGTGAGAGCCGCCGCCGGCAGCGTGCGTATCCGGTTGGCCTTGAAGCCCACCATGCTCAGCCGGGGGCATTGGCCCAGCACGGCGGGCACTTCGGTAAACTGGTTATCGGAGCAGAAAAGCACCTGCAATTTGTGCAGTCGCCCGAGGTCGTCGGGCAGCGCCGAAAGGGCGTTGCCGGTCAGGTTGAGGGCTTCGAGCGTATCGGCCAGGGCGAAGATTTCGTGGGGAAATTCGGTGAGGCCTTCGGCTAAATCTAAGCGCTTGAGGCCGTGGAGCTGGCCGGCGCGCAGTTGGGCAAGGGTGTGCATGGGCACAAAGGTCGGTGTACCGTGGACTCTGCGAGTCCGCGCGTGGGTGGAATCGTTCAAATTTCACTCACGTGTGGGCTTTCCATAATCCACGTTAACCGTACGCGGCATGCCCAGGCCACTTTCGGAGTTGCACTCCGAAAGTGGCCTGGGCGGGGACTTGCAGTCCGTAAGCGTGGCGCGGCATCTCTCACATTGGGGGCTGCAAGCCCCCAGCAGTGCGGCTTTCGGAGTGCAATTCCGAAAGAGCAGCGCCATCCGCTGGCCCCGCTGGCGCGTGTCTGCGACGCGCTACCGCTTGGCTGCGAGCCTCTGGCTCGGGGTCGAAACGGAACCGGACTGCGGGTTCAGCCGGTGCGCGAAGCCCGAGCCACAGGCTCGAACCCAGTGGGCAGCGCGTCGCAGACGCGCGCCAGCGGGATAACGCAGGCCACAAAAAATCAGAAACGCATCATTGTTTTTATCATTTCAAAATCATCAAATGACCTTGAAATGATATACAGATGTTCAATTTTATTTTTATTTAAAACAGTTAGTTTGTAAACGTCACCCACCTGTTTAAAAAAACTGACTTCAAGTCTTTTTAACTCTATAAGAGTAGATGTGTGAAAACTGACTTCCTTATTTAAAAACCACTTTAAAGTGATAAATATGAATTCTTTTTCATTGATAATGCATTTGTCAACAAGCCGATTCATGAATTTTGCATCTGCAAATAGAGTTCCATAATAGACAAAAGTGAAAAAGGCCGCATAAGATGCTATTAAGCATGCCATGAAATTTAAGGTAAATCCTAGTATATTAGACTTGTCGCGAGCTATTAATCAAAGATTTAAGCTGAAATTCCACAAGCCCGCACACACTCCCAGCACGTCATTGTACAGGTTCAAATTATGCAAACGTAATCGGTCTTCCAAAATTCGATAACGTTTCAATCCGCCAATGCTATGCTCTACGGTAATTCGTTCACTTGCTTGTTTTGTATTTATTTCTCGTTGTTCATCGGTGAGTTCTTTCCCTTTCGGCTTTTTGATAGGAATAAAAACTTTCCGGCAAACGTAGTCTTTCGCGAAGCCCAAAAACCCCAGGTCCAACCGCACCTTGAACTTTTTAAACCACTCTTTATCAACTGGTAAAATGCTTTTTAGTACACTATAGTCGTGGTGTCTTCCGCCGTAACAACGGCTGATAAAACCAATCCAGCGAATGGTCTTTGAAATAACTATCTCTTTTACGGCGTGCATTTTTTTTTACCGCTATAGTAGTCTTTTTGCATCTCTTTATTTCCTGGTCGTTGCTTGCGTTGCTCCGTTCCATCGACCAATAACGTCTCGTGTTCCTGAAAATAGGCTTCAAATTCGGCCACTGTCGTAAATTCCCGCTTTGGCGCATGCCCGGTTTGCTCCAGCGCTTCTTGGAGCACCGTAATGCCTAATTCCTGGTTGCGTTTCGCGTTGGAACCGTCCATCCCACTGACCAATCCCAACAAATCATACGTCAAGTTTGCTTTGAAGCTGAATAGGGTGAAAAGCAGTAATTCTTCTTCTGTTTTAAGGGCTACTTCATACGGCGCAAAAGCCCCACGTTCAATCATATCTGTTCCATTCAACCGAAAATACGCCTGCTTAAAATGCGCCAAAAGCTGCGCAAAACGCTCCGCCGTGAGTCCCGTGGCAGCACGCCATTTACGCGAAGTAGTGAGGTTTTTTACGGAAAAGTTCATGTTCTAAATTTAAGTACAGTTTGTCGAAAATTCCGCACTTCACTCACTTCGCAACAAGTCTATTGAACAGCCAGTAAAAAATTAAATATGCACCTAATGGGCCAAGCCACATCAATTTCTTGGCATTCGTTCTCTGTTTTTCATAATATGCTTTAAGTAATGCATTGGATTCAAATTTCATAGATTATCTATTAAAAAGTTTTCGTTGAACTGGGATTTTTGAGTGATTTACCAAGACTACACAAAATGGATTAGGTGAGTAGAAATGAATTAATCCTTCATACCTCCACCACTTCCCCCGTCCCGAAATAATAAATAACCCCGCGCACCTCTGCGTACCCTAATTGCTCGAATAGCGTAGCGTAGTTCCGCAACAGCCGCTTATGTTTATCCTGCGGCGGGGGCAGGCGGAAATCCATCAGCGTGACCCGGCCGCCCAGGCGGTGGTGGGCTTCGAGGGAGGGTTCGAGCACCACGCGGTCGGGCTTGTAGTCGCGCAGCTTCACGCCGCCCACCAATATTTCGCGCTCCGTTTCCACGCTCAGGTGTGGGGCGAAATAGGGGGCCAGGCGCGGGTCAAGTACTAGTCGTTCCAGGCTGGCCACCAGCTCCGGCCGCTCGCGGGCGCTGAGGATGCCCTCGGCCACGAGCTGGCTGGCCACCCGGCCCACATCGGCGGCCGTGAGCAGGCGGCGCAGGGCGAAGTGCAGCTTGCGGTTCCACTCGCCCTGGGCCTTTTGTTCGTCAAAATCGAAGAGCGTGGTGGCGTGGCGGCGCAGCTTCAGGCGGTCTTCCCAGGGCGCGGCGGCGAGGTTCGTTAAGTTGTAATTGTTAGTTGTTAGTTGTTTGCTATTAGGTTTTTGGATGGCTGGGGTGCCTTGTGATACTACAAAGGATACTTGCTCATCTTGCCATTCGCCCCGGCCCAGCAGGTAGCCATGCAGCAGGTCGGCCACGGTGCGGGCGGCGGCCATGGGGGCCGCTGCGTCGGTTTCTTCCGTCGTCTTGGCGCTTTTCTTGTCCTCAGGTTTTTTGCTGATGATGTAGAGGCGGTGGCGCGGCCGGGTGAGGGCCACGTACAGCGTATTTAGCCCTTCGAGAAAGGTTTTTTCGCGCTCCTCGTCGTACTGCGTTCCCAGAGCTGTTTGCTGCATGGTCTGGCTTAGGCGCACCACTGCTACTTCGGGCATATTTTCCAGCGGCTTTTGGTCGGTTTCGAGATGGCCCCAGAGCAGGGTGCCCCGGTGCGGCTCCAGGCTCCAGTCGGCAAACGGCACAATCACCACCCCATACGCCAGGCCCTTGGCTTTGTGCACCGTGGTGATGGTAATAGCCGCCCGCCCGCCCGGCGCGTTGATGCTAATTCGCCCCTTGCGTTCCTCCCAGTGCGTGAGGAAATTGCCCAAATTGTTGCCGAATTTCAGGCTGTATTCCAGCGTCAAATCCAGGAAGCGGAACAGGTACTCGCTCTCCCCATTCCGCCCCAGCAGCCCGAACAAGTTCAGCAGCCGCTCGGCAAGCTCATAGAGGCCGAGGTTGCCGGTTTCCTTCTCGTTCACATCGTAGCCCAGCTCGCGCAGCTCATCAAAAAACGACGTGCCGCCCGCCGCATTCGCCACCGTGGCAATGTGCCGGGCGCGCGCCGGCGTGGGGGCCAGCCCGCGCACCACCTTATCCACCAGCAGCAGGGCTTCGGCCCGCGCCAGCGTGTCGGCCGGCTGATGCAGCACCCGCAAAATACTCACCAGCAGGTTCACCACCTCCGCAAATTCCAGCGCCAGCGAATCGGCCGAAATAATGGCATAGCCCCGCTCTTTCAGGAACTTGGCAATAATTTTACTGGCGTAGCGCGTGCGGCACAGTACCGATATATCCTGGAGCTCATACCCGTCGCGCAGGACCTGTTCCACCAACTGCAGGGTGAGGTAGCAGGTGCTTTCGTCGTAGCCCAGCAGCGCCTCCGGGGCGTGGCCGGGGAGGGGCGAGGTGGTATAGATGCCGGTGCTCGGGTCATAGATGAGGGCCGGGGCGTCCTTTTGGGTGAATAATAGCTCCACATGCCCGCTCACGCCCCCCGCCGGAACCTCACCCCCTGACCCCCTCTCCAAAAGAGAGGGGGCACCGGAAATGCTTCCAGCGGAATCGTCCTCACGAGCCGGTGCCCCCTCTTTTTTGGAGAGGGGGTCAGGGGGTGAGGTTGACGTGGGCGCGGCTCCGGGCGCCTCCTGCCCAAAATGCGCATCATAAATCCCCGTCACCAGCCCCAGCGCCTCGTGCCGCGCGCTTACCGCCTCAAAAAACGAGTTGTTAAACGCAATAATCTCCCGCGCCGACCGGTAATTTACCTGCAAGGCCTTCGCATCTAGCTTGCCCGCGAAAGACGCATACCGCCCCCGCAGCAGCTCGCGCATCTCCGGTTCCCGGGCCCGCGCCGCCAGCGCCTCCGTGTTGCCCTGATGCAACCGCAGAATCTGCTCCATCTCGCCCCCACGCCAGCGGTAAATAGCCTGCTTGGCATCGCCTACCGCCAGGCTGCTGTGCCCATTCGCCAGTGTATTTTCCACCAGCGGCAGCAGGTTATTCCATTGCAAGACCGACGTATCCTGAAACTCGTCAATCAGAATATGCTCGTATTTCTCGCCCAGCCGCTCGTACAAAAATGGCACCGGTTCCGTTAGCACAATGCTGGCAATGCGCCGGTTAAATTCCGAAATCAACACCACGTTGCGCTCGCGGCTGATTTGTTCCACTATTTTATTTAATTCACTCAGCAGCGAAGCGTGAAATAAATACGGCTGCATTGCTGCCAGCAACGTGTAATTCGGCAGGTATTCGGCCCGCATTTTGTCCAGCGTGGTTACCAGCGCCGTCAGCGGCTCGCGCACCGCATCTACGCGGGCTTTGTCGGCGGGCGATTTAATTTTCCCGCCGTGCCATTTATCCTCGGCCAGCGTTTTGCGCACGTAGCTGTTCGGCCCCGCGTCGGCCTGCAGCAGCGCCACGCCCTTCTGCACGTACTGGCCGATGCCGCTTTTGCCGTAATAAAGGTCATCCACGCTCACATCGGCCTGCTCCAGAATTGCCGCGCCCACCTCCTGCGTCTGCGCAAATGCCGCCTCAATCTCCCCCCGCCGCGTCCGGATTTCCTTGTCCAGCCGCCGGAAATCGGCTAGGCTCAGCTTGTCCAGTTGCGCCACCGCCTCCTGCACCGTCTCATTAAATAGCACCCGGCCAAACCCCGCCAGCTCCTCGGGCAGGCGGCTCCAGCTTTTGCCCTCCTCGGCCTGCCCCAGCGCATATTCCGCCAGCGTCTGCGACAGTAGCTTGCTGTTCGGGTCGCGGTTCACCTTGTCCAGCAGCGCGGCCACCGCGCTTTGCAGCACGCTGTCCGTATCCAGCTCTACCTCAAACGTGGCCGGCAAGCCCAGCTCCCGGGTAAACGCCGTCACAATCCGCTGCACAAACGAGTCAATCGTGCTCACCCCAAAATCGGCATAGTGGTACAGCACCAGCCGGAACGTGGCTGCCGCCCGCCGCCGCACCTCCGCCGCCGGCAGCTTCAGTTCGGCCGCAATGTCGGCCAGCAGCGTATCTGTTTTGCCCTCCCTGGGGTAGGCAAAATCCCGCAGCGCATCCACAATGCGGTGCTTCATTTCCCCCGCCGCATCGTTGGTAAACGTAATGGCCAGCACCCGCTTGAAATACGCCGGGTCGTCGGCCCCCAGCGCCAGCAGCAGGTATTCTTTCGTTAATTGGTACGTCTTGCCGGAGCCGGCCGAAGAGGAGTAGATGCGGAAGGAGGGAGGCATATGTATTTTGTTTGATTCAAGCATCAACTTGATGAACCAGATAAAGCGAATGAAAAACTTTCAGACAATAGTCGTAATTCTTGTCCTGCTACTTATCGGTAGTAACTCCTTCGCGTGCTCTTGTACAGGCAAATCGAGTGTAAAAGAAGCAGTGCGTAATTCCGATATAGTTTTTGGAGGCAAAGTATTATTTGTAAAACGGGTAGATTATTTGAGATGGCAAGGCATTCCAATGGTTGGAAAGCTGGTGACTTTGTTGGTGCAAGAACAAGCAAAAGGGATACTGCATTCTGATACTGTAGTAATAGCAACAGGAAGCGGAGGCGCTGATTGTGGCGTACAGTTTCAAGAGGGACATTCTTACTTAGTGTATGCTAAGTCTACTCTACCCTACTATTTTTCAGGTACAAAAACGGGGCAGCCCGACCTTTGGGGTTCCAACCACCAAAAACCCGTTCTGCCCCGTGAAGCAACACTTCGCTGCTAAAATTACGACGCTTTTGCAACAGGCCCCGTTTGTGGGCCACTTGTCCCGCCAAAAGTTTGTGGGCCAGTTCATTCTTGGCCTGATAAAGAGCCGCAACGTGCAATTCGGCGAGGTGGCCCAGCACCTCAATGACGCGGCCAAGCCCGCCTCGAACGAAACGCGCATTCAGGACTTTTTCCGCGAAGTCGACCTCAATTACATGCTGGTGGCCAGGCTTTTGCTTAGTTTGTTGCCTGCGCAGGGCAAGCTGCGTTTGTGCCTGGACCGCACGGAGTGGGACTTCGGCCAGTGCCAAGTCAACGTGCTGCTCGTCACCGTCGGCACGGGCGAGGTCCACGTGCCGCTCTACTGGCAGCTGCTCGACAACCGCAGCGGCAACTCCAACGCCGCCGACCGCATCGCGGTGCTCGAAAAGTGCGTGGCTTTGCTGGGGAAAGACCGCATCGGCCTGGTCGTAGGCGACCGGGAATTTGTCGGCCATGCGTGGTTCAAGTGGCTCAAAGACAACGGACTGAATTTTGTCATGCGCGTGCCCAAGCACCACTGCCTGACCCACGCCGACGGCCGCCGGCAGGCCGTGGCCGACCTGGGCCTGGTGCCGGGGCAGGTGCGCCGCTTCGCCCACGTGCAGGTCGACGGGGTCTGGGGACAGGCCTGGGTCAAGGCCGTGGCGGCGGGCGAGTTCGTCTACCTGTTTGCCACGGCCGGTCTGAACCACCTCGCGCAACGCTACGCCAAGCGGTGGACGATTGAGCAGTGCTTCCAAAACCTGAAAGGCCGGGGTTTCAACCTGGAAGCCACCCACTTGCGCTGCTTGCAAAAGCTGCGCAAACTCGTGGCCCTCGTCAGCCTGGCCTACGCCTTCTGCCTGGGCGTGGGCGCAGCCGCCCACGGCGGCCGCCACCACATTGCCCGCAAGAAGCACGGCTACCGGGCCGCGAGCCTGGCTCGTCACGGCCTCAACCTCCTCCGCCAACTCACCCGTCCGCTAACCCGGCCCGATGACCCGGCCCGATGACCCGGCCCGATGACCCGGCCCGATGACCCGTTGGCCCGCCTGGTTGAAACGCTGCTAAACTGCACTACGAGACAACTTGCTCGAAATCAACTACTAAAAATAGTAGGGTAGAGTATGCTAAGTCTTATTCTTTTTCAAATAGGATTAATAATGATAGTGTGCGCTGGTTCTATGCAGGTCTATGCTCTAGAACAGGTATTTATAAAAAAGCTGAGCTTAAGAAAGCGTCACGCTACTCAAAGAAACTGAGTGAAAGAGAAGCTAAATTAGGGCGTGTCAGTTTTCAGCCAGCTTACCATCTCCGCCGTCACGCGTACCGGCCTGCCGCTCTTGGGGTCGAGCAGCACCCAGGTCGTTTCCGCCTCGCACAGCAGCACGCCATCGGCGGCGCGGGTGAGGCGGGTGTAGCGCAGCGACGTGGCCCCGCTGGTTTCGCCCACCCAGGTGCTGGCCCGCAGCGTCTCGCCCGCGAAGGCCGATTGCAGGTAGCGGATGCGATGTTCGCGCACTACCCAAATAATCTGGTCGTGCAGCTCGGCGGGGCAAATGCTCAGCCAGTGCGCGCCGGCCACATCCTGTACCCAGCGCACGTATTCGACATTATTGGCGTGGCCCAGCGCATCAATGGCACTGGTCGGAACTTGAAAATCGTGCGAAAAAGCGTGGGCGGGCGCGTCGGGCATACTGTATGTATATAGGGGAGCGCGCAAAGGTCGACATTCATTAAAAAAAAATACCTATGGACTTGGTCATTTGGAAATTATGCCTATCTTTGATGCAACCTAAGAAACCAAGCCACGGTGGCCCAAAAGCTTAGGGAAACCCACAACACAACCACCATGCCCACCGGAACGGTAAAATTCTTTAATGAGACCAAAGGCTTTGGTTTCATCAAAAACGACGAAACTGGCGATGACATTTTCGTACACATCAGCGACTTGCAAGTAAGCTCGATTCGCGAAAATGACAAAGTTCAATTCGAAGTGGCTCAGGGCAAAAAAGGCCCGAACGCTGTGAAAGTGACGCTGGTTTAGTCCTGTCCTAGCTTTGTTCTTAATAAGAAAGCCCGCCTCCTGGCGGGCTTTTTTTATGCCCGTTTGGTGACATTGAACAAATCCAGAACGTCATGCTGAGCGTAGCCGAAGCATCTCGCGTGTGGTAGTGACTCAATCGTTAAAAGGATTAGTGGCGGCACGCGAGATGCTTCGGCTACGCTCAGCATGACGTTCCAACAGGGGTTCTAAAATTCATTTCAGCTATTGTCTAGCTTTTCCAAAAAATAAATCCTACCTTTGCACCCGCATTTGAGGATGGCCCAAGTCCGCGCAAGCCCGAGAGAGGCGCTAACGCATTGGCCGCGTAGTTTTTTGGTTGTTTTTTCCCGCCTGATTGTGACAAGGTAGAAGGAGGGGAAACGTCGCTGAGTACGGCTGTTTTCAGAGCTGAGTCTCTTTTTTCCCCCCCCCCTTATCAACTCCAATCATGGAAGCTGAAAAAATTGTAGTTCGCTTTGACGAACTGAACCTCTCTGAGGAAGTACAACGCGCCATCACCGAGATGGGCTACGAGGAAGCTTCGGCCATTCAGGCCGCTGCTATTCCCGTGCTGCTCGCTGGCAAAGACGTTATCGGCCAGGCCCAGACGGGTACCGGCAAAACCGCTGCCTTCTCCATTCCCGCCATCGATAATATCGATACCGAGAGCAAAGACGTGCAGGTATTGGTGCTCTGCCCCACCCGCGAACTCGCGGTGCAGGTTTCGGGCGAAATCCAGAAGCTGGGCAAGTATAAGCGTGGCCTG
The DNA here is from genome assembly GCF_018967845.1 of Hymenobacter siberiensis. GTDB lineage: Bacteria > Bacteroidota > Bacteroidia > Cytophagales > Hymenobacteraceae > Hymenobacter > Hymenobacter siberiensis. The sequence continues at coordinate 3,387,742 of NZ_JAHLZZ010000001.1, read as the reverse complement.
ATGGTGGTGCCCATCTACGGCGGCAGCCCCTACGACCGTCAGCTCCGCGCCCTGGAGCGTGGTGTGCAGATTGTTATCGGCACGCCCGGCCGCATCATGGACCACATCGAGCGTGGCACCCTGAAGCTGGAAAACACCACCAAAATCATTCTGGATGAAGCCGACGAAATGCTCGACATGGGCTTCCGAGACGACATCGAGTTCATCCTGAGCAAGATGCCCAAGGAGCGCCAGACGGTGTTCTTCTCGGCCACGATGAGCAAGCCCATCATGGAGCTCACCAAGAAGTACCAGCGCGACCCGCAGGTAGTGAAGGTGAACCATAAGACGATGACGGTGACCAACATCGAGCAGAGCTACTTCGAGGTGCGCGGTCCCCAGAAAAAGGACGTCCTGACCCGCATCCTCGACATGTACAACCTGAAGTCGACCATCGTTTTCGCTAACACGAAGCGGATGGTGGACGAAATTGTGGCCGACCTGCAAGCCAAAGGCTACTTCGCCGAAGGTCTGCACGGCGACATGGGCCAGCAGCAGCGCCAGAACACGCTCGATAAATTCCGCAAGTCGACCATCGAAGTGCTGGTTGCGACCGACGTAGCCGCCCGCGGCATCGACGTAGATAACGTGGAAGCCGTATTCAACTACGACCTGCCGGCCGACGAAGAATATTACGTACACCGCATTGGCCGCACGGGCCGCGCTGGCAAGTCGGGCAAAGCCTTCACGTTCGTGAGCGGCCGCGACATTTACAAGCTGCGCGACATCATGCGCTTCACCAAGGCCGACATCAAGTTGGCGCAGGTGCCGTCGTTTGCCGATGTTTCGGAAGTGAAAACCACGCTGTTCCTGAACCAGATTAAGGAAATCGTGGAGAAAGGTAACCTGGAGAAGTACGTGGGCCGCGTGCAGCGTCTGCTCGACCAGAGCGAGGAAATCACTTCGCTCGACATCGCCGCCGCGCTGCTGAAAATGACCATGAAGGAGGATAAGAGTGCTCAGCAGAGCCTCGACGCCAGCAAGGCCGCCGGCCAGGCGCGCCCCGGCTACACCCGCCTGTTCGTGACGATGGGCAAGAAAGACCGGATTCACCCCCGCGACATCGTGGACCTGATTTCGGAATCGAGCAACCTGACCGGTGCCAAAGTAGGCGATATCGCCCTCTACGACAAGTTCAGCTTCGTGGAAGTACCGTCGGAATACGCCGATGAGATTGTGGGTAAACTGGGCCGCACCAGCATCCAGGGCACTCCGGTTAGCTTCAGCATCGCTACTCCCGTGCAGGAAGGCGCCGCTAAAGAGGAAGGTTTCAACCGCACGGGCGGCACGGGTGGTCCCGGCGGCTTCGGCGGCGACCGCGAGCGTCGTCCCTTCAACGGCGGTGAGCGTCGTGAGGGTGGCAGCGGCTACGGCGGCGGCTACAAAGGCGGTAACCGTGGTGGTGGCAGCTTCGGCGGTGGCGAGCGTCGCGAAGGTGGCAGCGGCTACGGTGGTGGCTACAAAGGCAACCGCGACGGTGGCAGCGGCTACGGCAACAAGCCCAGCTACGGCGGTGGCGAGCGTCGCGAAGGCGGCAGCAGCTACGGTAACAAGCCGGCCTACGGCAACAAAGCCAGCTACGGCGACAAGCCCAGCTATGGCAACAAGCCGAGCTACGGTACGCCCCGCGAGTATGATACCCGTCCGGCACCCCGTACTCCCCGCAACGAGAGCTTCGACGAATAAAGACTGCAGATTCTAAAGAATCAGTCGGACAAGTACGGATTCGGTCGGGTTATTGCAACCCGGCCGATATCCACCAGTTTAGGTAGTTGTTCGTTATATGTTTATTGTTTGTTGGTGATAGTTAGGATACCTGTATTGTTAACGTCAGTGCTATAAAAAAGGCCCCTCGATTATTCGAGGGGCCTTTTTTCATTTATTCGGAGCAATTATAAGGACCTTTTGAAAAGAACAATTTGAATCCGTTCTTATCCGTCCAATCCGTTAAAATCTGCGGTCCTTATTTCGACGCATCACGCAGGGCTTTGATTTTGTCGTGGCCTTCAACCACACCCTGGTACTGCTTTTCGATGACCGATTTCAGGGTAGCTGGTAGGCCATCGGCCTTCAGCGCGGTTTGGTAAGCTTTCTTGGCGTAGTCTTCGCCGCGCTCGCACTCGACGAGAATGCTGTGACGGTCTTTGCCGGTTACGGCCGATTTCAGGTCAATCCAGGCGCGGTGCACGGCACCGGTGATGGAGCCCTGGGCACCTTCATTGGTGTCGGGCTTGAGGTCCAGCTTGAACATTTGGTCCTCAATTTCATTAAGGTAGCTCGAGCGCTGGGCGGCAAAATGCTTGAACGTGTCCTTCAGGTCGGCATCTTGCACATCGACCATGGCTTCGGCGTAGCCTTTCTGACCGTCTTTGAGGGTTTCAACCAATTCGTTGAGCAGGGCTTGGGTGGCTTTGGCTTCCATGAGGAAAGGTGAATTTGAGGTGAAAGATTATGAATATCTTTACTGCCTGCCCGCTCGTAAGGTTACACTACCACGGCCAACGGTTTGGCCATAGCTCGTCCGGCTAAAAAGCCAGTAGTCCAGGCCGCCTGAAAGTTGAAGCCGCCGGTAATGCCATCAATATCGAGTACCTCGCCGGCAAAATATAGGCCGGGTACGCGGCGGCTCTGCATGGTTTTTAGGTCGACTTCATCGAGCACGATGCCGCCGCAGGTCACAAATTCCTCTTTATAAGTGGTTTTGCCGCGCACGGCTAGCGGCATTCGGAGCAATAATTCAAGCAGACGGTTCTGGGCCTTGGCGGGCAGGTCGCTCCAGCGAATTTCGGCGGTGATGCCGGCTTGCTCGGTCAGGTTGCGCCATAGGCGCTGCGGTAGGCCGAATTGCGGGTTGCTGGCTACTGTTTTCCGGCCATTGTCCTGCCGGAACTGTTGCAGCCAGGGGCGCAGAGTTTCTTCGCTAAAGGCTGGTATCCAGTTGATAAGGGCGGTGCCCACGTAGCCAAGCTCGCTGAGGCGGCGCGCACCCCAAGCCGAGAGCTTGAGCACGGCCGGACCGCTCACGCCCCAGTGCGTGACCAGCAGTGGGCCTTCGTACTGGAGCTTTTCGCCGGCCAGCACCACGCGGGCTTGGGGCACGCTCACACCCATCAGCTCGCTCAGGGGCGAATTGGGCACGTTGAAGGTGAATAGCGAGGGCACCGGCGCGGCAATGTGATGGCCGAGGGCGCGCAGCCAGTCGTAGTTAGCCGATTTGGGGTTGCCCCCGGTGGCGATGAGCAGCTGCGAAACCTGCAACGATGCGCCCAGCTGCGCAGTACCCGAACCGCTGATTCTCAGGTTGAAACCACCCTGCGCCAAGGGCAGTATTTCATCGACGCTGGCATTGGTCACGATGCGGACGCCGGCCTGGCGGGCAGCCTCCTCCAGGGCGCGGGCAATGGTTTCGCTCGAATCGGTGGTGGGGAACATGCGGCCGTCGGCTTCCGTTTTCAGCGCCACGCCGCGTTTGGCAAACCAGGCGATGGTTTCGGCCACGCCAAATTGCTGAAAGGCAGCCTTGAGCTGTCTGCTGCCGCGCGGGTAGTGCGCCACCAGCTGCGCGGGCGTGTCGCAGGCGTGGGTCACGTTGCAGCGGCCACCGCCCGAAACACGCACTTTGGCGAGGAGCTTCCCCGTCTTTTCCAATAAAATGACAGCTATGTCAGGGTTGGCTTCGGCGCAGGCAATGGCACCAAAAAAGCCGGCCGCTCCGCCGCCGAGTACGGCCACGAGGGGTTGGGCAGCATCTTTTTTCACGGGACAAAGGTACGGCCGGCATGTAGCATTAAGCGTTAGCTTGTGCTACACGCCGGAACGTCCACCGCCGCACAAGCTAATGCTATACCAAATCTAGCAGTACGCCAGCGCCGCCAGCACATCATCGTGCTTGAACTGGTAGGGCACGATGCTGCGCACCAGACTGCTGTCAATGGTTTTGCCGCTCACGCCCTGCTCGTCCTTGAAGGTTGGTGCGGCCAGGTTAAGAAACTGTGCGGCAGCGGGGTAGAAGTCGCGCCGGCGCGGGTGCTGGTCGGCGCACACGTTGAAGGTGTGGCCCCAGGTCCCACGCTCGATGATGCAGGACAGCACGCCCACTACATCAGTCAGGTGCACGAGGTTGACGGGCGCATTGCCTTGTTCGAGGTCCTGGCGGCCCGCCAGGAAGCGGCCGGGGGCACGCTCCGGACCAATAAGGCCACCCAGCCGCACCACGGTGCTTTTCCACTGGCTGTAGCGCGGCACGAAATGACCTTCGGCCCGCAACACATCCGAAGCCGCGTCGCGAGTGCTGATGGCATCGGCTTCGCGCATGAGGCGGGGCTCGTTTGGATACACGCCCGTCGAGCTTACAAATAATACGTGCGGCGTGCCGGCGGCGGCCACGGCTCGGTGAATGGGTCGTAGTAGGGTGGGGTAGGCCCCGGCAGCGGCGGCGCGGGGCGGCACGTTCAGCACCAGCACATCGGCAGCGCTGAGCAGGCGGTGCAGGAGGGCTTCGGTTGGCGCGCCAAAATCAGACCCAAGCCGCAGCAAATGGCCTTCTATGCCGGCGGCAGCCATCAGCGGCAGGGTGTCGGGGGTGGTGGTGGTGCCAAGCACGGGGTGGCCCGAGGTCGCCAGCTGCCGGGCCAGGGCCATGCCCAGCCAGCCGCAGCCCAGCACTAATACTGTAGGGAGCCCCGCTCCCGAAGCCGGGCTAGTGGAGCCCCAGGAATTGGAACTAGTCATGCAGTGTCAGTGCCTTTTAATGCCTTCAAGCTGCGAAGGTGGGAAAAAAATGCGAAACACTATATTCGGCAATGAAAATAAATATTCTGGCTCCTGAGCCGAGCTTGGTTAATATTCGCACCAGCAGCTTAGTACCTTCGGGCGGCGGACCGACCCGCATTCCCACCCTTATTGACTTTCACTCGAATGGATGCACCCTACACCCAGCCCATGCTGCGCGATAACGCCCTGGCTGGCAAAACCATCATCGTAACTGGCGGCGGCACTGGCCTGGGCCGGGCCATGACCACCTATTTCCTCCAGCTGGGGGCCAACGTCACCATTACCAGCCGCAAGCTGGACGTGCTGGAAAAAACGGCCGACGAGCTTCGCCAGCAAACCGGGGGCAAGGTGCTGGCCATTGCCTGCGACGTGCGCAAGTACGACGAAGTGGAAGCCATGCTGGCGCGTACCATTCAGGAATTTGGCGGTGTAGATGTGCTGCTGAACAACGCGGCCGGCAATTTCATCAGCCCCACCGAGCGCCTGAGCCACAAGGCGTTCGATGTGATTGTGGACATTGTACTGCGCGGCTCCTACAACTGCACGCTGGCCGTGGGCAAGCGTTGGATTGCTGATAAGAAGCCCGGCACCATCCTCAATATCGTGACTACCTATGCCTCGGTAGGTTCGGCCTTTGTGGTGCCCTCGGCTACGGCCAAGGCCGGCGTGCTGGCCATGACGCGCTCATTAGCAGTCGAATGGGCCAAGTACGGCATTCGCTCCAACGCCATTGCGCCCGGCCCATTCCCGACGGAGGGTGCCTGGAGCCGCCTTTTCCCCGAGCCGCTGGCCAGTAAGCTGGACCCTGCCGCCAGCGTACCGCTCAAGCGCGTGGGCCAGTACCAGGAGCTGGCCAACCTGGCGGCCTACTTAGTGTCGGATTTCTCGGCCTATGTGAATGGCGAAGTGGTGACCATTGACGGCGGCGAGTGGCTGAACGGTGCGGGCGAATTCAATAAGCTCGAAATGCTGACGCCCGATATGTGGGATACCATCGAAAAAACCATGCGCCGCTAAATCACGGATTACGCGGATTTTAGCGGATTTCACGAATTTTGTGGACGTACTCATAGTTCGTTATAGGCTGGCATAATTGGCTGGCATAAAAGGAAAAAGGCTTGCCTACTGGCAAGCCTTTTTCCTTTTCCTTAAGAATCCAACGCCGTCCACAAAATTCGTGAAATCCGCTAAAATCCGTGCTCATCCGTGGTCTATAGTTTGTAGCCTTTGTAATCTTTGCTGAATTCATCCAGTGGAATGGGCTGATTGGGGATTACATCGGAGAATTCAAACTTCTCAAACAAGCCTTTTTCGTCATTCACCTGCACCATGGTGGGGAGGAACGTTTTAGGGTCGACGCAGAGCGTGGTGCGGCGGCCGTAGGAATTAGGCACTTGCAGCACTTTGCCTTCGGGGATTTTATCGCCGATGCTCAGGCCGTTGCGCTCGATGACGCGGAACTCGCCGCAGCTAAACCGCTCAGCGACAGTGCCAATTGTTTCGTTCTTGCCGGCTTTGTAGCTCACATAACGGTATTGCGGGTAGTCGGAGCGAAGCACGTGGTTGGTACGGCCCTGCAGCGTAGTGTCGCCCACGTAGCGGAACGAGCGGCTGTAGGAATTATCCTGGCGCAGGGCGGTGGAGCGCAGCAAGTCCGAAATAGTGCCGAAACCAGCCTGCAATGCCGTGTGGTGCTGGGCACCGCGCATGAGCTTGCCATTGGGGTCCAGGCTGAGGGTGACGTAGGGGAAAGATGCCGGGTTTACCCAGGCATCGCCCCCGTTCTGGCCCGCCAGCCAAAGCACTTCGACACCCTTTTGATTTTTAATGTAAATGCGCAAGGGGTTGTAAGTCAGCTTCATGATGCTGCGCGCCTGGTGGATGCTGCCGTCTATGCGCTCCTGCGCCTTCACGGTGCAGCGCAGGTATTTCAGGCTTTCGATGGCCGAGTTCATGCGCGTGGCAAGCTGCTCCGTAGTGATGGCGGGCGCGTCGGTGGGAGCGGTGGCGGCCATTAAAGCCAACAGGCCTCCCGGAATAGCAAAGCGCAGCGCAGTAGAAGCAGTGATGGAAAAAGCGGGCATAAAAAGGGTTAGCGTTAGCGGCCGGCTGCCCCAGAATTGCGGAGCAAAAGCCGGGAATTAATTGAGATTGATATGGGGAAAGCGCGAGGCCGCGCTGTCGAAGATAAACAGCTCATCAATTTCCACGCCACGCAGAAAACGATAGAGTGGAAACTGTTCGACAAGGGCCTGAACAGCGGCGGCATCAGCTCCGTTCATGGTGACCCAGCCCCGACTCCGGTCGCTGCTAATGGCGTAGGATTCCACAATTTTCTCGTTCAGCAGCCGATTAATGAAATCGCGGTGGCGTGGAATAACGGCAATAAACTCCTCCTTAAAAACATCGGGCAGGCGGAGGGAAACAACGAAAGTTGGCATACAAACAAGCGAAACGCCACAGTGGCGGAGGGCGAGTCTCGCTAAAAATAAAGAGAAGCGGGCGGCCGGAATCTGGCTGGGGTGGGCAGCAGTAAAAACAGTCGGCTTGGTGAGCGGAGCAACAAAAAAAGCCCCAGCCGAAGCTGAGGCTCCAATAGCAACGCGTAATTTACGAATGCCCGAGCTCGGCTACGCTGGCCTGGGTCTGGTCGCCCTGGGCAGGCTCGGCGGCTTCATCGGGGCCAGTGGTGGCAACGGCGGCGCGGTGCCCGGTTTGCTCCCACTCGCGGAAACGGGTGATTTCGCCCTGAAACTTACCTAAAAACCAGCTTATCAGGCTCAAATCATCAAGAAAGCCGATAACCGGAATGAAATCGGGAACTAAGTCGATGGGCGACAGCACATAAAGCAGCACGGCCAGGCCCGAAATAACGGTGTTGGTAGAAATGTCCCGGTACTCACCGCTGATGAAGGCGCGCACCAGCCGCACCAGCGTCAGGGCCACGTCGAACAGCTGCTTGAACTTGTTGTCCTTATTATCCTTACTGGCCAGCTTGTCAGCCGTTTCATTCAGGATGGTAACTACCTTGAACGGCTTACCCAGGAGCTTGGTCGCGCGAACAATGAAGACGTTGAAAAGTGCATTTTTAGAAATTTTGAGGCCTTTTTCGGCCAGCGGAGACATGGGCATAGCAATGCGGGTGAAGGGGTTTTGGGCGGGCTTTACGCGCAATGGCCCCTCGTTTTTTTCGCCGGCTTCCCCCCACACCTGTGGTCTTAGCGCTCAAACAGGGGCGTAGTGCCGCCTACCCAATCCTTGTTCTTATTGAAATCGACGCCAATCATCTCGCCCCGGCTCAGGCGGCTCAGGCCACAAAGTAGTGTCGGCCGTGCCTGGTCAGGGTGCCAGATATAAAGCAAGCGAATTTCGCTTTTCACCAGGCCGTCAGGTGATTGTACTGCGGGCTCGTATTGCACTTTGCGCTGCAATAAATAGTTTTCCTTGTTCGTGATGGCATCCAGGTCGGCGGCCGTGACGTGCAGCCGCACGCCGGCTCCCGCAAAAGAAAAGAGTGGCTTGAGCACGTAGTTTTCCAGGTCTTCCGGATAAGCAGTTAATTCGTGCAGGTAATAGCTGGGCGGCACAAACGGCCCGCTGAGCAGCGGCAGCGTGTATTTGCTCACGCGAAAAAACCAGTTGGGATGGCCCACCCAGGTTACGTCCACCTCATCGGTGAGGTGAAACTCGCCGGGTAAATCCGGGTACCGCGCTAACTCGTCAAAAATAACGCGGTTGTAAATACGCTTAATTGGAATTTGTCGGCCATCTTTTTCATAGAATAATTGACGACCATTTTTACGAATTTTGGTGAGACAAACGATATTAATTCCCCAGAATTCTTTCGTCAAAATAAAGTCAATTCGGGTTTTTTGTGTGTCCGGATATATTTCCAGTAGAATGACGTTTTCCGGCGCTTCATCACCCAGTAAAAAGCGCCGCATCTCTTCCCGGTAATCTACTGCATTCGGAGAATTTATAAAAGCCGAAACGGAGCTGGGAATAGGGAAATGCCGCTCAAAAATGCCTGGTAACCATGACTGAAAGGCATAGAGAGAAGGAAAGCCCTGCATCTCGATAAGCTGGGGTTCCAGCTCGCCGTTTGCATTTCGGCACACGGCAAAATCAAACGTTAAAAAATCCGGCCGGCCTTCGTTGCCGGGCACGCGCTGGTGTGCTGGAATAGCCGCTTCAGTTAATTCTTTGAAATTACCCTGCTGAATAACATCAATAATTGAGCTGCCGGCCGCAATTAATTTATCACGCAAATCAGCCGGGATAAATACCGGTGTTTCGGCCACCCGAAATTCTAATTGCCCGGGAAATTTCTGGTCGATATCGGCCAGCATTTCCTGGTATTTCGCGGGGGTGAAAGCGGCGTTGTAGCGGTGGCGGTACTCAGGAATCATAAGGCAGGGAGCGGCTGAATACAGGCAGGAGTTAAGCGGCAGTGAGTTGGCCTAGCTGAGCTAATGCGCGCCGTAAAAAAGTAGGCAGGATGATGGACTCGGTGTATTCAATCGTGTCCGGGTCGGCTAGCAGGCGCACCATTTCGTGGTATTTGGCTTCGCCGTATGTGGTGATTACCTGGTGTTTGCGCTCATCAGTGAGCATGTAGCGCAGCATGCCCTCGCCATCGGCCTCGGGGTGGAACTGGGTGCCTAGTACTTCCGGCGTGAAGCGAATGGCCATTACGGCGCGGGCCAGCGGCACATGGGGGCGCTCTTTTTCTAAGCACAAAATTTTGGCTCCTAATTCCTCGATGCGTTGCGTATTAAGGTCTGCCAATTGATAATCGCGCGAATCGACCACGTAAAATGGGTCGGCTAGTCCGCGTAGGGTGGGCTCTGCCTTGCCGGCCGGAGTGAAATGCACCGGCAGCACGCCAAACGAGGTGGATTTGCGTCGGCTAATAGTGCCCACGCCCAGGTGGCGGCTCACCAGCTGAAACGAGTGGCAAATCAGTAGCAAGTGTTTCTTCTGCTCACTGGTTTTATTATGAGCAAGTATCGCGTCAATTAATCGAAAATAACGGGGTTCCCACAGCTCACCGGAGGGGAGTGGACTGCCGGGGCCACCGCTCGAAACGTAAATGTCGTAATCCAGGCCGGGTAGCTCATTTTCGGCCCGTACATTAAAGGTGTCGACGCGAAACCGGGCCCCGTTTTCTTCAGCGCTACGGGCCAGTAGCTGCCGGATGCAGCGCATGCCTTCGTTGCGCGCGTTGTCATACATATCTAAAATAGCAATGCGAATAGCTTTCATATATTACTTGATGAATAGGCTGTTATGGCCAAAAAATAGAAAAAAGCCAAGCCGGAGCCAGGCGTAAAATAAACAACGCCAACCGGGAGGCTGGCGTTGCGAAGGCAAAGATAATTCCGCTACAGGCCGAATGTGGTTTCGGCCAGAATATAGTCGACTACCTTGGTTAGGTCGCCGGTTTCGCGGAAAACCTTGAGCTGACGGTCGGCGCCAGTACCCATTTCCATCATTTTCAGCACGTATTCTACTTCGTGGCGGCTCCCGAGGTCGTCCACCACATCGTCGATGAAGTCGAGTAGCTCCAAAATAAGCTTGCGGGTAGGCACCTCCTCCTGAATGCCGAAATCAATCATGTTGCCATCGAGTCCATAGCGGGCGGCGCGCCACTTATTTTCCTTGATAAGGGCGCTCCGGTAAACGCGAAAATTCAGGTTCTGGGTTTTGAGCTTATAGATTTTGGCTACCAGCGCCTGCATAATAGCGGCTACGGCGATGGTTTCATCGGCGCGCATCATCATGTCGCAGATGCGGTACTCGATGGTGTCGAAGAAGGGGTGCAGGCGCACGTCCCACCATATTTTCTTACCGTTGTCGATGCAGCCAGTTTTTATCAGCAGCGCGATAAACTCGTCGTAGTCGCTGGCGCTGTGGAAAAAGCCCGGGATACCCGTGCGCGGAAAACGTTCGAAAACCTTGGTTCTGAATGATTTATAACCAGTTTCGCGGCCTTCCCAGAAAGGAGAGTTGGTGCTGAGTGCAAACAGGTGCGGCAGGAAATACCGCAGCGTATTCATCATGTACACGCCCATTTCCCTGTTTTCGATGCCGACGTGGACGTGCATGCCAAAAACGAGATTGGAGCGCGCAGCTTCCTGCAATTCCTCCACAATTTTGTCGTAGCGCACATCGGGCGTGATGGGCTGGTCCTGCCAGCGCGAAAATGGGTGCGTGCCGGCCGCCCCAATTTTCAGGCCCTGCCGGTCGGCCAGCTCAATTACCTGGCGGCGCAGATGCAGCACTTCGGTGCGCGCCTCGCCGATATTCTGGCAGATATTGGTGCCCACTTCCACCACAGACTCGTGCATTTCGGCCTTCACTTGCTCATGGAGCGTGATTTTGCCGTTTTCAACGATTTGTGAGAGGTGTGAGCGAAGCTCCCGGGTTTCCGGGTCGATGGTCTGAAATTCTTCCTCGATGCCGAGGGTAAACACGGGAGTTGGCATGGACGGGACGAATAAAATCGAAAAGGATAAGCGCCGCCGTACCCATCACGTCGGGATGACGCAGATAGGTACGGCGATGCTTAAAAAGGCTATTTGGCCTTCGTGGGTGCAGCTTTTTTGGCGGCCGGCGCTTTGGGCGTGGCGGCTTTCTTAGCGGCCGGGGCTTTTACGGGTACTTCGCCGATGGGCGGCTCGGGCCGGGGAGCGCTGGCTGCTTTTTTTGGCGCGACTTTTTTGGCGGCGGGCTTGGGGGCGCCGGTGGCACCCAGGTCGTTGGTTTCGTTCACGGCGCTGCCTACCGGCATGTCGGCTTTGCTGGCGGATTTCTTTGGGAAAGCACCCACCGAATCGTGCACAAAGCTGCCCCAGGTGAGGTTGGTTTTACCGGCCTGGTTGGCCTGGGCGCGCTCAATGGCCAGCTGGGCCGCGTGCTCTACCACCCACTCAAAGTTTTCAGCACCAACGGAGTTTACATCGGCATCGGGGGCGGGGTTGCCGAAGTCGATGGCTATGGGCACCCCGTCGCGCACGGCAAATTCCACCGTGTTGAAGTCGTAGCCCAGGCCCTGGCACAGCCGCAGGGTGTAGTCCTTAATGGTATCGAGGAGCTGCTGGCCGGCTTCGCCCTGGGTTTTCATCGTGGTTTGGTAGCGCTGGTGGGGCGCGTTGCGCGGCTCGTAGGGCATAATGAGCACATGCTTGCCGCCCAGGCAGTAGCACCGGAAGTAGTCGTCAAACTCAATGGCTTCCTGGTAGAGCATCACCAGCTGGCCGGTTTCATCGTAGGCGCGCCAGGCTTCCTCGGGGTTGTCTACTTTATACACGCTTTTCCAGCCGCCGCCGGAATGAGGCTTCATAAAAGCCGGGAAGCCAATGCGCTCGAACGCCCGCTCCCAGTTGAACATGGACAAGTTGCGAAACGAGTTTTCGGAGGTGTCGTCGGGGCGGGCCTTGCTGGGCAGCAGCAGCGTTTTGGGTACTGGCACGCCCAGCTGCACGGCCAGGGCGTTGTTGAAAAACTTTTCGTCGGCGCTCCACCAGAAGGCGTTGTTGATAACGGCCGTGCCGGTCAGGGCGGCGTTTTTCAGGTAGGCGCGGTAGAATGGAACGTCCTGCGAAATCCGGTCGATGATGACGTCGTAGCCGCAGGGCACGGCCTGCTCCACTTGCTCAATGTTCACAAACTCGGCCGTAATGCCGTCCACGGCTTTCTCATTCACGCGGTCGACGAAGGCCTGGGGGAAAGTATTTTCTTGTCCGAAGAGGATGCCAATTTTTTTCATGGGTAAAGAGGTGTTTGTGGGGCAGTAGGGGGTACGGATTAGGAAGCGGCTTAGCCGATGGTGGCGAGGTATTGGGGGAACATTTCGCGCCATACGGGCCAGTCGTGGTTGCCGAACGGCTTCACATCCAGGGTATAATGAATGCCTTTTTCGCTGAGCAGGCGGGCCATCTGGAAGTTGGATTCCTTGCAGAAGTCATGCTCGGCAGTGCCCAGAATGATGTTCATCCACTGGAAATGCTCGTTGTAGGCCCCGGGCAGGTACTCGGGCGGGTTGTTGTAGTATACGTTGTCGTCGTGGTAGCCGTCCATAAACTGACGGATGTCGAAGGCCGCGCCCATCGTGAATAAGTGGGCCACTTGGTCGGGGTGGCGGAAGGCAAAATTGAGCGCGTGGAAGCCGCCGAAGCTGCAGCCTGCCACGGCAATTTTGTCAACGTTGCACTCCTGCTGGAGCATTGGCACGAGCTCCTCGCTCAGAAACTGGTCGTAAAAAACGTGGTTCTGAATCCGGATGCGGGGCTCCAAGTGCTTGGCATACCAGGAGTGCTGGTCGATGCTGTTGATGCAGAACAGCTTAACTCGTCCGGCATCTATCAGCGGGCGCACCGCCTCGATGAGCTTGAAGTCGCGGGCCTCATACTCGCGGCCGCCGGAGGTTGGGAAGATGACCACCGGGTAGCCCCAGGTGCCGAAAACCAGCATATCGATGTCCTGGCCGAGGTGATGCGAATAAAAGCGGCGATGTTGTTCCTGCACGGGGTGGGGGGAAGGGGGGGGCGGAGAATTAGTTGTGGAGCGGTGCGGCAAACTAGTGAAGAAATCATGGACCGGCTGCATTTATCCGGTTTTAATTTGATTCCGAAGCGCATTCCAGCCGGGTAGCGTTACTTTGTTTGATGCTCGCAGACCCAATCAGCCCCGTCATGTCATCCGTTGGCACCCGCCTTTGCCGGGAAGTGCTGGCGTCCAGCTTTCTGGCGCGTGAGGTCGAGCTGAGTATTCTGTTGCCCCCGGCGGACCTGGCCGTGCCGGCTCGTTACCCGGTGCTGTACCTCAACGATGGGCAGGATTTTGAGCGGCTGCACCTGCAAGCCACGCTCGATGCGCTGTATGCCCGGGGGGCGGTGCGGCCCTTTATACTAGTAGGCGTGCACGCCAACGAGCTGCGGGTGCAGGAGTACGGCACGGCCGGTTATCCCGATTTCAACGGTCGGGGCAGTCTGGCCGGCGTGTATGCCCAGTTTGTGCTCGAAGAGCTATTGCCCTTTGCCCAAGCGCATTACCAGGCTTCGGCCAACCCGGATGAGGCGGTAATGGCGGGGTTTTCACTCGGCGGATTATCGGCGTTCGATTTGGTATGGCACCACCCGGAGGCGTTTGCGCGGGCCGGGGCATTTTCGGGCTCGTTCTGGTGGCGGCAGCGGGCCGTGGGGGCCGGCTACACGCCCGCCGACCGCATTATGCACGGCTTGGTGCGGGCCGGCAGCCTGCATCCCAACCATCGTTTCTGGCTGCAGGTGGGCACGCTCGACGAGCGCGGCGACCGCAATGAAAACGGCGTCATCGACTCGATTGAGGATTGCCTCGATTTGGTGGAAGCATTGATTGCCTGTGGCTTAGATGTGCAAAATGCCCTGCGCTACGTGCAGGTAGAAGGCGGCCACCACCACCCCGATACTTGGGGCCGGGTGATGCCCGATTTCCTGATTTGGGCATTTGGGGCGGCGGAAGGCCCCGTCACGTTGCCCGCTCCATTGCCGATAGTGCGCCTGCAGCTCGACCCGCACCTGGCCCCGGCCATTCTGCTGCCGTCGGCTTTGCCGGTCGCGCCGGTTGCCGCGCTGCTGCTGCTGCCGGATGCTGAAAGTGCCGCCGGGCAACACCATCCGGCTGCGTTAGTCCTTGATAATCACCTAATTTTTAATTCTATGTCCCTGACTCGTCCTATCGATGGCGACTTCTTGCCGTACGCCGCCGGCTATATTAACCTGGTACCGGCCGATGCCGACCCGCGCGAGGTATTGCGCTCCCAACCCGCCGAAATCCGCGCCGTATTTGCGGGTCTGAGCGAAGAGCAGGCCGAAAAAGCCTATGCTCCCGGCAAGTGGAGCCTGAAGGAAATGCTGCTGCATCAGATTGATTCTGAGCGGGTATTCACCTACCGCGCCATGCGCTTCGCCCGCGGCGATGGCCAGGATCTGCTCGGTTTCGAGCAGGATGACTACGTGGCGCACAGCGGGGCCAATGCCCGCTCCATTGCCAGCCTGCTGGCCGAGTACGATGCCACCCGCGCCGCTACGGTAGCTTTGTTCGATACGTTCACCGAAGAGCAGCTCGACCGGCGAGGCACGGCCAACGGCGGCCCCAACACGGTGCGGGCGTTGCTCTTTATTGTGCCCGGCCACGAGCGGCACCATCTCAACATCATCCGCGAGTGGTATTTGCCCATTTTGTAGCGGCTTTTCGGTAAAGTTTCTACCTTCGCCCCTTACAACACAGCGGCCCGGCCGTGCGTTGAAACCACCGAAACCTAATCCCTCACCTAAACTTCTTTTCAATAATGGCCAAAGCGCAAGATGCTCGCAAAGAGAAAAAGAAAGAACCCGTAAAAACCACCAAAGAAAAAAAGGCGGAAAAAGACGAGAAAAAAGTAGCCCGCGCCCGCAAGCAGGAATAGTTTCCAAAACAGAACAGCCTGCTCATCGAGCAGGCTGTTCTGTTTTAAGTAGTCGTATAAAATGCTTTGTACAAACCGCGCGACTATACGCCTTATCCCTCGGCTCCCTTGCCGAAAAGGAGAGGGGAGGCGGCATTAGCAGGGCCGGTGTCCTCTCTCTTTTTTGGAGAGGGGGGCGACGACAGTAGAACTTAATGGCTCTGGGGGCAGGGGGTGAGGCGCTCGCCAGAATGAGACACTCAGGCCTTGCAACTACCTGAAAGACCATAAAACCTGTAGTTCAGGCAGTGTAGTATGGTTCCTTCTCCTTGTCGTGGTGGCGGATGTAGCCGTGGAGCACCAGCTTTATTAGGGTTTGGTAGGCGCGGCGCTTGCCAAAATTTACCAATTTCATGAACTGGGCCAAGGTGATGCGGGGGTGGGACTTTAGGTAGTCGATAACGGCCAGCTCCTGCTTGTTGAGTGGGATTTGCTCGAAGCGGGATTCGGGCTGCTGGCGTTCCAGCACTTTCTCGGTGAGGCCGCTGGTTTGCACGCTGGCATCGCGCACGCGCACAAAGCCGCGCCAGTCGTTGGGTGCTACCTGGGCGCGGTGGGGCTTTTGAGCACTCTCGGGTACGGTCACGATGAGCACCGTGCGGCCGTCTTCCTCAATTTCCTGGTAGCGAAGGGTGGTCAGCGGCGGCTCGACATAGTGCTCCGCCGCTTCGCGCAGCACAAATAATTCTTCCTCGGCATCGCGCACGCCCAAAATGCGGCCGGCATCATCGACGCCCACCAGCACCTGCCCGCCCCGCGTGTTGGCCAGCGAAACCAAAGTGCGCGAAATGCGGTGCGGGTGTGTGGTTTTTTGCTTGAATTCTAGCTCCTCGCCCTCGCCCCGCGCTATCAGCTCGTGTATATCCATAGCCTAATCATACGAAAAAACAGACACAAAAAATGCCGCTCCTGATTATCAGGAGCGGCATTTTTCTTTCTTCAGCTAACAGCTAACAGCTAACAGCTAACAGCTAACAGCTAACAGCTAACTAGAAGGGCAGGTCGTTGTCGTCGTCGCTGGCGATGGGTGCGGCCGAGGGCTGGGCGCGCAGCGTGGGGTTCTGGTTCTGAGCAGCAGCGGGGCGGGGAGCCGCTTGCTGCTGGCCACCACCACCACCGTAGTTGGCAGCGCCGGCGGGCTCAATTTTCCAGGCCTCCAGATTGGTGAAGTACAGCATCTGGCCATTTTTGTTGAAGCCACGGCCGCGCAGGTTGAAGGTCACCTTCACTTCGTCGCCCATTTTGAAAGGGTCGATGAGGCTGGTTTTGTCCTGAACCATCTGAAACTTAATATGCTCGGGATACTGGCCGTCCTGGACTTCCAGCACGAACTCGCGCTTGCGAAACTTTTCGCTTACCTGCTGTTCGTCAAATATTTCGTGCAGCCGGCCGGTTACGTCGTATGCCATAAAAATGGGGTGTTTTTTGATTTGTAGACTTGAACATCAAACCTACGAAAAAAAACGCAAGCGGCCCCTTCGCCGTTCCCTCCGGCTACCTTTGCGGACGCTTTTCTCCTGATTTCTTTCGGGCTTTTTTACTCCTTATATATATGTTCGCCCTTGCCATCCACGGCGGTGCCGGTACCATTGCCCGCGCCTCGCTTTCTCCCGCCGATGAACAGCTCTACCGCGCAGCCCTCGAAGCGGCCCTCAGCACCGGCTATGAGCTGCTCCGCGAAGGCGCCGCCGCCCTCGATGCCGTAGAAGCGGCCGTGCGCAGCCTCGAAGACTGCCCCCTGTTCAACGCCGGGCGCGGGGCCGTGTTCACCCACGACGGCCACCACGAAATGGACGCCGCCCTCATGAGCGGCCACAACAAGCTGGCCGGAGCCGTGGCCGGCGTGCGCCAGGTACAAAACCCCATCCGGGCCGCCCGCCTCGTGATGGAGCACACCGAGCACGTACTGCTAAGCTACCCCGGCGCCGACGAGCTGGCCCGCGAGCACGGCCTGCCACTGCAACCGGTGGAGTATTTCTTCACCCAAAAGCGCTTCGACCAGCTCCAGGATGCCATTGCCTCGGGCAAAATGCAGCTAGACCACGCCGCCGACCCAAACTGGAAAAAGGGCACCGTAGGAGCCGTGGCCCGCGACCAGCATGGCCACTTGGCCGCTGCCACCAGCACCGGCGGCATGACCAACAAGCGCTACTCCCGCATCGGCGACACGCCGCTCATCGGAGCCGGCACCTGGGCCGATGCCCGCTGCGCCATCAGCTGCACCGGTAACGGGGAGTATTTTATCCGGGCCGTGGCGGCTTACGATATAGCTTGTTTAATGGAATACAAGGAATTATCTCTGGAAGAGGCGGCCCGTATCGTGGTGCAGGACAAGCTGGCCCCCGTGGGTGGCGAAGGCGGGCTGATTGCCGTGGACGCGGCCGGGAATATCACCCTGCCTTTCAATTCGGAAGGTATGTACCGCGCCAGCCGCGTGGAGGGCGGCAAAGCGCAGGTGGCTATCTATAAGGAGTAGCCCGAGTGCTGGGAGCATAAAAAGAACGTCATGCTTCGGCTGCGCTCAGCATGACGTTCTTTTTTCTGAGAGAATAATCTTACCAGCTGTAATGCACCAGCGGTCGAATCCGCTCGTTGTAGATATCCCGCACGGCCTGTATCTGCTCCGGCGATAGCGCGAGCAGGTCGGCGGCTTGCAGGTTCGAGAGAATCTGTTCGGGGCGGGAAGCGCCGGGGATAACGCAGCTCACTTCCTCGAACATCAGAATCCAGCGCAGGGCCTGGGCGGCGAGGGGCATTTGAGGCCCGAAAACACGTTTCAATTCTTCCACGGCAGCCAGGCCGGTTTCGTAATCCACGCCGGCGAAGGTTTCGCCTTTGTCGAAGGCCTCGCCGTGTCGGTTGAAATTGCGGTGGTCGTCGGCCGCGAAATGGGTTTGCGGCGAAAACTTGCCGGTGAGCAGGCCGCTGGCCAGGGGCACCCGCACAATCAGACCAATGTTGCGCCGGGCAGCTTCTTTGAACAGCAGCTCCGGCGGCCGCTGGCGGAACAGGTTGAAAATCAACTGCACCGTAGTCACGTTGGGAAATTCGATGGCTTTCAGGCCTTCTTCCACTTTCTCGATGCTCACGCCAAGGTGTCGGATTTTGCCTTCCTCGCGCAGACGGTCAAACTCCCCAAAAATCTCGGGGCGGTAGTACACCTCGGTGGGCGGGCAATGTAATTGGATTAAGTCGATGGTTTCCAGCTGCATGTTGCGCAGGCTGTCTTCCACAAACCGGCGGAGCACGGCGGGCTGGTAGGCCTCGGCCGTGTGGGGCTGCAGGCGCCGGCCGCACTTCGTGGCCACAAAAATGCGCTCGGAGCGGGAGCGGACCAGCCGGCCCACAGCTTTTTCGCTCTCGCCGTCGCCGTACACATCGGCCGTGTCGATGAAGTTGATGCCGGCATCGACGGCAGCATTAAGGATTTTATCGGCGTTGGCGTGGCTGAATGGGTCGCCCCACTTGCCGCCCACCTGCCAGGTGCCCAGGCTGATTTCAGAAACGGAAAATTCGGTTTTACCAAGCTTGCGGTAGTTCATATACGGTTGATGTTGGGTTGAGAGGAAGTGGTGAATTCGGCTTCGCGAAGTGATAATAGCTAAACCTGCGTACGGCAAAAGTGCTGCAACGGGAACAAAAAAGCCCGCTCATTTACATAATGAGCGGGCTTCCTTTAGTAAAATACCGTCAGGTTTTATTTGCCGGGCGAAACATCAATGGCCACGCTTGGGGTTATGACAGGGGCCAATACGTCTTTGCTGGGATAGAATTTCCGCTCCCGCATGTCGTATACATTGCCCTTGGCTAGGATGTGCATGGTCACGTTTTCGATGGAAAGCACCGTGCCTTTTTTGGCGGCGGCGGCGTTGTTGTGCTGGATATTATGGCCGTCGAGGATGATAACGAGGTTAGAGCCAATGGTTTCGACCAGATTGCCTTGGGTGATGAGCACGCCGGTGTCCTCGCCCAGTCCAATGCCGATGAGCTTGGGGTGCAGCGCTACCGCCTCGATGAGCCGGCCAAAGCGGCCGCGCTTCACAAAGTGTGAGTCGATGATGGCGGCGGGTAGCAGACTCAGGCCAACGCCCATTTTCACGGCTCCTTTCAGCAGGGCATCGGGCACCGAGCCGCCCCGAATCATGGAATGCGACATGGCCACGGCCCCGGCACTGGTGCCGGCAATCACGAAATTCGGCTCGGCGTAGTAGCGCTGCGTCATGCGGTCGAGAAAGTCGGTTTCGCCGAACATCTCCCGCAGGCGCGACTGGTTGCCGCCCGAAAACATGACCACATCGGCGGCCATCAGGCGCTCCAGAAACTCGGGCTGGCGGGCATCTTCGGGCGTGCGAATGTCCATGATGCCGACGTTCAGGCAGTTAAGCATGGCGAAGGAGCCGATATAAATCGGGCCTACTTCCTCCGGAATCATGGAGGCGGTGGTGATGACTTCGATGCGCGGGTCGGTTTTGCCGCTTTCGAGCACAATCCGCTTTAGGATGCCCAACTCGAAAAAGTTGAGGTAATACTTGCGGCGGGTTCGAGGGTTGGGGTACGTGCCCTTGTCCTCGTTGCCGCCCACGGCGATGAGTTTGCCTAGCGGGATGATGGTTTTCAACGGATGGGGGATATAACGGAGTGATGCAAAAACGAAAATACTTGGCGGCAGCCGGGCCGGGGCTGAACCCGGGGCAAAGTTCGGGCCGGATGGGAATTAATCACGCGCGGGCCGGGCGGCGAGTAAAGAATCAAGCGTACTGGTCGTCACGGAATGGTAGTTCGGCCGTGCTTCGGCGTAGATGGCGCGGGCCCGCGCCAGTCCGTCGGGCGTAGCCAGCAGGGCCTGGTAGAGCGGCACCACAAATTTGCGACGGCCCACGTGAAGTAGAAATTTTTTCACCGCTCCATCGGCCGCCGCGTAGCCGGCCCGGATGGTGTGCGGAAACCAGGCGGCCAGAATTTCGGCATTACCGGAAGTGGTGAAGTGGAAGGAATCATCGAGTGCCGCCAGCTGCTCAGCCGCCAGGGTCGGGGAGAGACCGTGCAGAAAATGAACCCACTCGTGGCTGCCCCATTCGGTAGCGAGTGGGAGCAGAGCCGTCGGCGCGGTGCCCGCCTGCAGGCCGGCCAGCGCCTGGTCGACCTCGGCGAAACGGCGGGAAGTTGGTGTCGGCGCGTTGGGTGGGAGGCCGGGGCCATCGACCCAGGCGGCCAGGTTCAGGCGGGCTTCGAGGCCGGTCTCCCGGTCCAGTAGTTCGGCGCGGAGGTAGTGCAGGAAGGTGGCCGTGTCCATCGCCTGAAAACTGAAGCGGGCGAAGTACTCCTTAATAAAGGCATCGAGCCGGGGCCGGCTGATGAGCGACTCCAATGTCAGGAGCAGGGCGCAGCCTTTCTCGTAGGCAATCTCAGTGAGGCCTTCGTCGGGGTCGCGGCCGGCCAGGGCCAAGTGCAAATGGGTGTCGGGGCTGGCCGCACCAATTTCTTCAATGGTATGATGCAGCGCGGTGCGGCCCAGCACCTGGAGCATGTCGGCATATTCGCGCCCATACAAATGTTCCATGATGCGGCGCTCGAAATACACCGTAAACCCTTCATTCAGCCAGAAATCATTCCACGTTCCATTTGTAACCAGGTTGCCCGACCAGGAGTGGGCCAGCTCGTGCGCCACCAAGCTGGTCAGGCTGCGGTCGCCGGCCAGAATGGTTGGTGTTACAAATGTTAACCGAGGGTTTTCCATGCCGCCGAAGGGGAAGGAGGGAGGCAGCACCAGCAAATCGTAGCGCTCCCAGCGGTAGGGGCCGTACAGCTGCTCGGCGGCGGCCACCATGTTCTCCAGGTCGGCAAATTCGTGGGTTGCTGCCGGTAGCGTAGCCGGCTCGGCGTAGATGCCCGTGCGGTTGCTGAGCGGGGCAAAAGCCAGGTCGCCCACGGCCAGCGCCATGAGGTAGGCCGGAATGGGCTGGGCCATGCGGAAGTGGTACTCGCCGCTCGGGTCCAGCGCCTGCGGGTTCTCGGCGCTCATCAGGGCCAGCAGATGCGCGGGCACGTGCACTGTGGCCTCGTAGGTAAAGCGGATGCCCGGCGAGTCCTGGCACGGCAGCCAGGTGCGCGCCAGAATGGCCTGCGACTGCGTGAAGAGGAACGGCTCGGTGCCGGCCGTTTGCTCCGGGGCCAGCCACTGCAAGGCTGCCGCGTGCGGAGCCGTGCGGTAGCGAATGTGCACAGCCGTAGCGGTGGGCGGCAGTGCCACGCGCAGGGCTTGGCCCAGTATAGCATCGGGCGGGCCCAGCGTGAATGCGGTGGGCGTAGCCCGTCCGGTGGCATCAAGGGTTTCCACGGCTTCGATGCTCAGGTCGCGGGTGTCGAGCACAAGCGCGGTTGCCGCCCCGGGATTGGCGAGGTGCCAGGTGACGGTGCCAGCCAGCGTATGCTGGTCGAAGTCGACGGCCAGGGCCAGGGCGAGGTGGCGCACCCGCACGGGGCTGTCGCCGGCGTAGCTGTGCGGGTCGGCGGGCAGGGTGGCGGCGGTGGGGTCGAAAGCAGAAGGAGTCATATAGGGAAGCGAAGAGGAGGGAAGCGAAGAGGTTACCGAAAATGCGTAGGTGGGCCCAGCGGGTTGCGCCGCGCCGGCCCGTATTAAAGTGCCGGTCCGAAATAACAGCCAGCCCGGCGGTTTGGCCCCGGTGGAAGGAATAGTGTGTGCCAGCGAGCGAGCGCCGGAAGCCTACTATACCCCGTTAAATACGGCTGTTTGAGCCAGCCCGATAATGGGAGTATTTTTTTTGCGCTGGATTTGGTACGATTCCGGCCCTGTGGCAACACGCTGTGGCCCGCAATGGCGTACTTTGCAACCGGACTGCCTGCGGGTGGCCCGGTGCAACCCCGCCAGCAGCTTGGCAGTACAACGCACATTCCCCGGTCCCGGCCAGGGCTACTTTCCGCCCGCTTTATTCCCTTTAATGAATTTTATTCTCCGAACTACTTCCCTGCTGTGGCTGCTCCTGTTGGCAGCCCTCGGCAGCACTACCTTTGCTTCCTGCGGCTCCGATTCGCAGACCCAGACCGCCGGTCAAACGGCGACCGACTCGTCGGAGGTTACCACCGTGGCCGGCCCCCAGCTGCTGCTCGACAGTATGGCGTTTATCAAGGCCTTCCAGGCCGAACCCAAATTCACGGCGCAGCTGCTTCCGGCGCGCCGCTTCTACCGGGAAAGGGGCTTCAGGCTAGGCTGGTTTAAGGACCACAAACCCGTAGAACGGGTGAAGACCTTGCAGGACATCATTGCTAAAGCTGGCAATGAGGGGCTAAACCCTAAAGACTACCAGATTAAGGACATATCCCAGATGCTGGCTGAGCTGGAAAAGGTTCAGAGCGACTCCGTGCGCCGCAATACGCTGGAGCGCCAGGCAGATATTGCCCTGACAGGCACGTACATGAAATGGGCCAACGACTACTATCGGGGCATCGCCAATCCGCACGATAAGAAGGACACTTCGTGGATGGTCAAACCCAATAAAATCAAGCTTAATAAGGCGCTGTTCACCTTCCTGGGCGAGCGCAAAAGCCGTTACAACTACTACGAGTTTGCCCCCCTGCACCCCGAGTACGACCAGTTGAAACAGGCCCTTGCCACTTACCGGGCCCAGGAGCGGGCCGGTGGCTGGCCCACCCTGCCCGCCACCCTCAACCTGAAGCCCGGAGCCGCCTCGCCGGCGGTAGCTGCCCTGCGCAAGCGCCTGCTCGATAGCGTTGGCGGGGCCGATGCCAGTACGCCCGCGCCCGCTGCTGCCAAGCCTGGAGCCCCGGCTGTTGCAGCTCCCAATGCCCAGGTTTACGACCCCGAATTGGTGCAGGCCGTTAAGTTATTTCAGCAGGATGCTGGCTTGAAGCCAACCGGCATTGTCAGCGGTGAGACGCTAAAGCAGCTTAACGTTCCCATTGGCTCGCGTATCGACCAGCTCATTTTGAACATGGAGCGCTGGCGCTGGCTGCCCAAAAAGTTCGAGCCGGACTACCTGCTCGTGAATATTCCGGAGTACACGCTGCACGTAATCGAAGCCGACAAGGAGGTGTTCAATATGCGCGTCATCGTGGGTAAGGTGCTGCACGAAACGCCGGTGTTCAGCGATAAAATGGAATATGTAGTGCTGGCTCCTTACTGGAACGTGCCGTTCAGCATCATCGCAAATGAGCTGCGCAGCAAGCTGGTGGCCAACCCCAACTACCTTGACCGCCTCGATATGGAGGTGGTGAAGGGCTATGGCCGTAAGGCGACCGCCGTCAACCCGGCCTCCGTGGACTGGGCCAACGTGACGCAGTCGACATTCAAATACACGCTGCGCCGCCGTCCTGGTCCCAAGAATGACCTGGGTGACGTGAAGTTTATCTTCCCCAACTCGAACGATATTTACCTGCACGACACGCCCCACGACGAGCTGTTTTCGCAGAGCAACCGCAGCTTCAGCCACGGCTGCGTGCGGGTTTCCGAGCCCATTAAACTGGCCACCTACCTGCTGCGCAATCGGCCCGAATGGGACCAGGCCACCATCCTGGATACCATTGCCAAGCACCGCGAAAAGTATATTACGCTGAAGAAAAAGTTGCCCGTTTACCTGGTCTATTTCACGGCCTGGGCTGATGCCGCCGGCCATCCTCACTTCCGCGACGACATCTACGGGCTGGACAAAAAGCTCGCCCGCGAGTACTTCGACTAGCCCCAATCCTATCCGTGCCCCTGCTCCCGGGCCAGCGGCAAAGACTACTGAAAAGGCCCGGCAACCGAGAGGTTGCCGGGCCTTTTTTCGCACCTGTATTCGGATAAGCCATGCGAAAGCCAGGGCTTAATTCGGGCTGAAAAAGATGCGCTACCGCTTGGTATTGGTACTAGCGGAACTCTGGTAAAAGGGAAGATTTGCCGAGCACGTAGCCCCGGACGGGAAGCAAAATTACGCGTGTCTGGCCGCGCCAAAAACAGGGAAAAGGAGTACTCCATGGCTGATTACATTTGTTTGAAAGTGTGCTAAAGGAGTATGCACTGCATGCTATTAACAGATGTAAACACATAGGACTTAGCTGTATTGATACAATTGTAATCTGCACAGTATAAGTAATAATATCCGCCCTCTTGATTCTAAGCGCTACATTTGTAACCAAAATACCAACTATGGTTGAGCGCATCAGAGAAATACTAGAAAGCCGACAGCTCACGCCCACGCAGTTTGCAGACCTTATTGGCGTGGCCCGGCCTATTGTCAGCCACATTCTCTCGGGCCGCAACAAGCCTAGTCTGGAAGTCGTCCAACGCATTCTGGCCGCTATGCCCGATTTGGCCATGCCGTGGCTGCTGAACGGTGCCGGACCCATGCTGGCCCCAGCGGCCGCCATGCCTGCGATGTCGCCGGAGGCCGCCAGTGGGGCGGCTGCCCCAACTACCCCCAGCCCAGTGTCCGTAGTGGACGATGAGCGCGCTCAAGCCCCTGTGTTGGCTACTGTGGAGGCGCCCCAAGCTCCTGAATTAAGTGCTCAAATGGTTGGTAGTAAGTTGTTAAATACTGCGGCCCTTCCAGTCGCCCCGCTACGTGCCAGTATACCGACTCCGGCCCGTAGCCTGGTTGTAACCAAGCGTTTTATAGCTAGTGCAGCCCCCTTGGATGCATTGCCAACGGCTTCGGATACCAGCCAGGCCCCACCTCCGCCCCCCACTTTAGAAGCGGAGTTGCCGCCGACGATGATGCCGATGCAGGAGGCTATCACTGGCCCTTCCGCCTCCCTGCTCACGCATGTGGTAGAGGTACCGGCTACGGCTGCTCCATTCCAGCCGCTGCCGGCCCCTGCTACGCCGGGCGATGCTCTGGCTTCGGCGCTGTTTGCGGGCGGCGACAAGCCCATCCGCCGGATTGTGATTTTCTACCGCGACGGCTCCTTTGCCGATTATCAACCCGAGTAATTTGCGGGTTGAGCGGCCGTGATATTTGCTGCTATGCCACTCCCTTGTCAGGTGACTGTTGTCAGACCATGGCCGGGTATGAAGCGGCAATCTGCCAGCCTTAGTCTGGCGTATATCATAGAGAATGTATGCTGGTACAGCCGTTTCACGCATGCTGCGTAACGGTGCAGATTCCGGGATTTGGCTCACTCTTCCCAACCTGGCGCTACTGTCAAAGCCCCGCCTGTATCTTGATTTCAGGCTTCCCTTTATAGAGCTGTAATACTGCTGCCTGTATAAAAAATATTCAACTTGTCAGGTCTTTTAGTGAGGCTTTTAGCAGCTTCCCGTGGTATCGTTCCAATGTCGTGATGCCCTATGAATATAACGATATTATATTGCACCAAATGCTAATTTTTGTGGTCTGACTTCGTGTTGTCTATATGGAAGCTATTTGAGTTCATAAAACGTTTTTTTTCAATGATTTGCATTAAGCTAACGAAAGTGCTGGTTTGGTTTAATATACGAGGTTGCCACGGCTTTGGCTTGTAGTTGATACGCTTGATAATCCCAGCTATTTGAGTAGTAAAATATCGGGTGTTACACTAGCATTAGCTGTCTGCTGCTAACGAATTTGACATGTCAGGCAGCTTAAGCAACGTTGTTAAATGCTATGAGTGTTTTTGTGGCAGTACAAGGGCTACTAACATAATGAGCCCGGTTTTGAGACCATTGGCTTGTCATTGCAGGCCAACACATCAGTCGATTCATGTTCTTTTAAAGGCTTGGGGCTAGGTCAGATGCAACGGGGGAATCTTGCTAGGCATCAGGGCTGAAAAATGCTTGTATTGTCAATTGTAAATGACCGTAAATAAGTGTGTGCGGCTTTGCTGGCGTGGCCTTATGGCGGCGCGATAATGGCATTCGGCGCTGTGATGATTGCGCGCTTGCTTGTCTGGTCGGGTTGTTCGTTTGGCGGCCGTTGGCTACCTTCGTAGCATGAAACTGACCCGCACGAATCTTTGGTTGGCCGCCGCCGCGGCAATGCTCCTGACGGCCTCTTGCGCCCAGGCCCCCGATGCCGCTGAGGCTGAGAAAGACCCTTCCGCTGATGCCGCCTACAAGCGTGGCCACCGCGCCGAAGGCTACCGCGAAGCTCAACGCTCCAACGTGACCCGCAACTAAGGCCAGCGGCTGGCTTAGCAGCCGCGCCTGATAAAACACAGAAAAAGCCCCCGCCAGATTTTTGGCGGGGGCTTTTTCTGTGTCGTCAGCTTTTGTCCATCGGGGCCGGGTGGCCCGACCGGCTTAGTAAACGGCAACCAGTACCGGTGTGGGTACCGGCGCAGCGTCGAAGTTCGGCAGGGTGATGCCGGCCAGCAGGTCGCGCTCCAGCAGGTCGGCCCAGGTGCGGAGGTAGAGCACTACATCGTCGCGCTGGTTGTGGCGCAGGGTGTCGCGGCGCTCGAAAGGAATGGCGGCCCGGATGGTGGCGTCCGAGATGCGTTCGAGGTGCGTGAGGTCGGAGCGGGTGAAGCCGAGGGCCAGCATCTCGTCAATGGTCTGGTCGATGGGCAGGCCGCTGGTGGGGCAATAGTCGATAATCTGACGCTCCCAGTCGCCGTAGCGCTGCATGGCGCGGGCGTGGATTTCGGCTTTGGTCAGCTGTGTAATGGTCTGGGCGAGGTGGCCGCAGTTGCAGCTGCCCATGTGGCCCCACTGGTAGGGGGCCTGGGTGGCGAGGCGCTGGGCCGTGTCGCGCAGGGCCTGAATGACGGGAAGCGTAGGCTGAGCCATAAAGAAGCAAAAAGTTAGTTGCGAAGCAGCAAGTAATCTGCCCTAAAAAGCAGCAGGCCCCGGAAAAAGTTTTCCGGGGCCTGCTGCTTTTTGATAAATCGGTTGTCAATAAAAAAGGTTGTCATGCTGAGCGCAGCCGAAGCATCTCTACCGCAATGGTAAGTCCAATCAAAAGGATTAGAACAAACTCAAGGTCCGTGTACACGATATAGAGACGCAATAGTTGGAGTTTCGTCGTTGCTGATGTTGTTATAACTGCGCAGGTTTGTGCGGTCCCGGTCGTTCAACGACGAGACGCAAATGTTGCGTCTCTACATCGTGTACGTAGACTCCGAAACATCTCTAGTTACGCGGTAGAGATGCTTCGGCTGCGCTCAGCATGACTCCTTTCCGACTGCTCTGGCTAAAAGTGTTTAGAACGAGCCGCGGCGGGTGCCACCGGCATCGCCGCGACGACGGCCGCCCTGGTCACCGCCTTCGCGGCTACCGCCCACGTTCACGCGGGCCCCGCCGCTGCCGAAGCGACGCGCGGTATCGGACTGGCCACCGCCGGCTGGCGCGGCCGGCCGGCTGCGCTCGCCGCTCGGGCGACCACCGCCCTGACCGCCGCTGGGACGCCCGCCGCCCTGGCCACCGCCCGAACGACCGCCGCCACCCTGGCCACCCTCGCGGGGACCACGGGCCGGACGACCAGCCGGGCCCTTAGGCCGGATGATGCGCTCGTTGCCGTGCAGCATCACGGGTTTGATGCGGCCCGATACGAACGGATGCACGGCTTCCACGTCAATCTGGCGGCTGATGAGCTTCTGGATATCCTGCAGGTAGGCGCGCTCCTCGTCTTCCACGAAGGAGAAGGCAGTGCCGAACGCGCCGGCCCGGCCGGTGCGGCCGATGCGGTGCACGTAGGTTTCGGGCTCGTTAGGAATTTCGTAGTTGATAACGTGGGTCAGCTCGTCCACGTCGATGCCGCGGGCAGCGATGTCGGTAGCAACCAGCACGCGGGTGCTGCCGGCTTTGAAGTTCGAGAGGGCGCGCTGCCGGTGGTTCTGGCTTTTGTTGCCGTGGATGGCTTCGGCCTGAATCTGGTTGGCGGCCAGGGCTTTAACAACCTTATCGGCGCCGTGCTTGGTGCGGGTGAACACGAGTACGCGCTTGATGGCTTTGTCCTCCAGAATGTGGCGGAGCAGGGCGGGCTTGTCGTTGTTCTCCACCAGATACACCGATTGGGTCACGGTATCGGCGGTGCTGCTGACGGGCGTGACGGCTACGCGCACCGGGTTGGGGCGCAGGATGGTGCTGGCGAGCTCCTGAATCTGGCCGGGCATGGTGGCCGAGAAGAACAGGGTCTGGCGCTTGGCGGGCAGCTTGGGCAGAATGCGCTTAATGTCGTTGATGAAGCCCATGTCGAGCATGCGGTCGGCTTCGTCAAGCACAAACACTTCTACCTGGCGCAGGTCCACGAAGCCCTGGTTCATGAGGTCGAGCAGGCGGCCGGGGGTGGCAATAAGCACCTCCACGCCGCGCTTGAGCTGCGCAACCTGCGAGCCCTGGCTCACGCCACCGAAAATAACGGTGTG
This sequence comes from Hymenobacter siberiensis, assembly GCF_018967845.1. Lineage (GTDB taxonomy): Bacteria > Bacteroidota > Bacteroidia > Cytophagales > Hymenobacteraceae > Hymenobacter > Hymenobacter siberiensis. The sequence continues at coordinate 3,359,142 of NZ_JAHLZZ010000001.1, read as the reverse complement.
GCGAATCTGGCTCAGGTGGCGGCCGTAGGCGCCGAAGCTTTCGTTAATCTGGATGGCCAGCTCGCGGGTTGGCGTGAGCACGAGGCAGCGGATGGCACCCCGCGCTTGGCTGGCCACCTGGGCCGTGCGGTGCAGTACCTGCAGGATGGGCACGGTGAAGGCCGCCGTTTTGCCGGTGCCGGTCTGGGCCACGCCGAGCAGGTCTTTGCCTTCGAGCACGTGGGGAATGGCCTGCTCCTGGATAGGAGTAGGGGTGGTGTAGCCTTCTTCTTTGAGGGCTTTGAGGATGGGGTCAATTAAATTTAACTCGTCAAACGTCATGTTGAGGGGAAATTGGGCGCACTGGAATCAAACCTTTCGGTTCGTCATGCTGAGCGTAGCCGAAGCATCTCGCGTGGGGTAGTAATCCTTTTCTTACGATTGAATCACGGCCCCGAGCGAGATGCTTCGACTGCGCTCAGCATGACGGACTGGTAAAAGCAGGCCCATTGTGCTGAAGTAAAATAGTGGTGGACAGTCGTCCACGGAATGAGTGGTTGAGCCTGTGGCGTAGCACAGGCGGGCATGGCCACGCCGGACGAGGCCAAGCGTGGGCGGGGTTGGCGGCTCGTCGGAGGCCGTCAGATTCCCTGTCTGAAGAGAAGTTGGGGTGAGGTGCGCTTACTTGCGGAGGCAGCCGAGGCGCGGGGCTTTGCCCGACGCGGCCGGGCAGCGGGCTGCTCCGACGGCGGCCCTGGTGGGCACAAAGGTACAACACAGATGCGCGAATGCCCGTCTGAGCTACTGCCGGACCAGCGGCCTGGCCCGGGAAGGGCCCGCCAGCCCCTCCGGGTAGTGGGCTCCGCGGCCGGTTTTCATCGTTCCACAGCTCGTCCTTCAACTTCCGGCCGGGCCAATACCCTTACCCGCATTCATGCTACTGCCCGCCGAAAAATCCGCGCTACCCACCCGCCTGACCACCGTTCTCTTCGATTTGGATGATACCTTATTCGACCATATTGCCACGGCGCGGGCGTCGCTGCGGGCCAGTGCCGCCCCGCTGGCCTTCTTTCAAGCCATTGATTTCGAAGGATTCTACCAGCTCTACAGTGAGCTGCTGGAAGAATACCACGCCCTGCTGATGGCCGGCCGCTACTCCTATGAGGAGGCGCGGCGCCTGCGGTTTGAGCGGCTGCTAGCCCCGTACTGGCCCCGGGCCACTGCCGCCGAAATCGACCAGTTTGTGCAGGCCAACCAGGTGCATTATCCCCGGCTGCGCCAGCCCATGGCCGGGGCGCTGGCCCTGCTACAAGCCTTGAAACCGCACTACCGCATTGGGATAGTGACCAACAACCGCACAGCGGAACAGGAAGAAAAGCTCCGCTTTTTGGGAATGACGGGCCTGGTGGATGCCCTTATCACCTCCGAAGACGTGGGTGTGCCCAAGCCCAGCCCCCGCATTTTTGAGGTGGCCCTGCAGCGCCTGTCGGCCCGGCCCGAGGAAACCGTATTGGTGGGCGACAACTGGCAGGCCGACGTGCTGGGCGCGCTGGCCATGAGCATCCGGCCAGTGTGGCTCAACCGGTTGGGGACCGCACGGCCCCTGCCTCACATAGCCGAAATCACCAGCTTCGAGCCCCTGGCCGATGCCCTGCGCATTATTGTTGCCCCTAGCTAGGGAGTGCCAGGGTCGATTTCTTGTTCCGCTGCCCGTTCTTTGACCGCACCAACATTCACCTTTCCCTTCCGCCACCATGCATATTATCGAGCGTACCCGCGTTTTCAACGGCCACTACAAAGTCAACCAGCTCCTGGTGCAGGACGGCGACGCGCAGCTCAAGCGCGAGCAGTTTGCGCCCGGCAAGGCCGTGGCCGCGCTGGTCTACGACACGGCCCGGCAGGTGTACGTGCTCACCCGCCAGTTCCGCATCGGCCCGGAAGCGGAGCTGCTGGAAATTGCCGCCGGCATGATTGATGGCGACGAAGCGCCCGAAACGGCTGTGCGCCGCGAGATTCACGAGGAGCTTGGCTACGAGGTCGATAAGCTGGAGGAAATCGTGTGTATCTGGCCCTCGCCGGGCACCAGTTCCGAGGAAATCACGGTGTACTACGCCGAAGTGAGCCACCGCACCGGCGAAGGCGGCGGGCTGGCTGAGGAAAACGAGAACATCGAAATGGTGGAGTTGAACTGGGAAGCGCTGGTAGCGGAGCCGCTGCGCGATGCGAAGACGGTGATTGCTGTGCAGTGGGTGAAGCTGCGGGGGTGAGGTAGCGTGAGGTAAGCTTTTACTTTGGGCTGGCCTACTTTCTGCTTTCAGAGGAAGCGTACAAAGTCACTTAGCGGCTGAAGTGCTCCTCGGTTGCTTGATAGAATGCATCCCCAGCGGGATAGTGAACTCCATTAGCTAGTCGGGTGCGGCGGGAGAAAAGCGTAAGTGTATGCGTTGTCAGCTCTTTGAGGGCTTTGGCTGACTGGCTGGGTAGGATGCGAAGGGTATCACCGTCGCGGGTATAAGTGTAGACCAGGGTGAAGGGATACGTGTTTTGGCCGATTAGATAGTACATCTGCGAATCCTCAATTTTGAGGTAGTCAGGAGAAGCGGGGGTGGTAGTTTGGGCCACGGCTTTCATATCCCAGCCGTAGTAGAAAGTGGTGGCTTCACCAATACTCCATTTGCCTTGTAAGGGCACGACCGGCTTGACCTCATCTGCCGGAGTAGTGTTGTGGCATGCACTTGCTCCGGCCAGCAGTAGCAAAGCGAAGATGAAATGGAAATGCTGCATGGGTAGAAAGAGAAAGGTGCTGTATTGTTAGGTGGTCTGACTGTAGCGGCCGTGCAGTGTAGCGGAAAGGCCGAGAAAAAGACTTGCCCACAAGGCAAGTACAATACACTACTGCTTTGGGAGCGCTAAGTACCAGGAAAAACCTGAGCTTCTTGCATATCTAGAGCAGTTTTCAAGTTAGTGTACAGGCCGGGCAGTAGCGCGAACTTTGTAGTTCGCGTCCCCGCGCCGTTAAAACCGGTTGATCGGCGCGGGGACGCGAACTACAAAGTTCGCGCTACGGTACAGCGTCCTGGAAACTGCTCTAAAATATTGATTGTAAAAATGCAAAAAATGCTTCCGTTGCCAGGAAATTCTTTCTGCCCTGTCTACGCCGCACACTATGTCAGATTTGACTTGTACGCTTCCTCTAAAAGTAGGCCAGTCGAAATCAGCGCTACGGCAGCGCTACTGCGCCGCCGGCAGTTCCAGCATGTAGTCAAACGTCTGGTACAGCTTCGCGTCGCGGATGCTCACGTTGAGTTCCTGCGGGTCCATTTTGGGGAAGGGGATGACGGCTTTGCCCTGGTAGAGGTCGCGGCCGAAGAAGCGGCCGGTGGCGGGGGCCAGGGTTTGGGCGAAAACTTCCTTGCCGGCTTTGTCGGTGGCGGTGAGGGTGAGGTTGGCCATTTCCACGCCTTTGGGGCCCTGGCGGTGCACGATAACCACCAGCGTGCCGCCGGCCGGAATGGCGGCCACGCGGCGCTGGTAGGTGGTATCGGCCCAGTCGTGCAGCTTTTTGAGGTGGGTGATTTCCGTGAGGATGTCGGTGTAGGAGCGGTAGCCGAGGCGGGTGAAGGAGCCGTCGACGTCCTGCTCGTCGTCGGTGTTTTTGGTTACGTTTTTCACGTAGGGCGACTCCTCGTCCTTCTGGGCGAAGGTGTAGCGCTTACGGCCTTTTGCGGCCTTGCCGGTGGGCTGGGCCAGGGCGGCCCCGGCGCACAGCAGGAGCAGGCTGATGGTGAGGAAATGACGGGCCAGGCGGGGTAGAAACTGCATCAGAAAAATTAAAATATGAAGTTTAAGAGGACGGATTCGTATTATGAATAATTGGGGCTGCAAAGAAACGAAGGCCCCGCCGGAATCCCCTGCATCACCCCCTGGAAAATTGGACTGGTCCCACCGGGTACTTGTTGATTTAAGCGTAATCCGGTCGTAATGCAGGCTTCACAGGCATGGACGAACTTTGAAAGCAGGATTTTCACCGGTTATCAACTTTCCTGCTATGTACTTTCCGGCTTTGATTTCGGGGCTGCGCCGTCTGGGGCGCTGGCTCGTGTACGAGGTGTTTCGGCTGGCCTTGTGGTGTGCGTATGCCCTGCACACGCTGGGTAGCTTGCGCTCGGCCCTGGGCGGCGGGTTTGGCCGCCGGTCGACGGGGCCAGCCATCCGGCCGCGTCGGCAGGCGGGGCCGGCGCGTGGGGGGCGGTTCATTCAACCGGCGGCGGCATGAGGATAGCCCCCGCGCCTTCGTCCGGATTGGGGAAATGCCCCCGGTGATTGTGCCCAGGCCTAAAGCCCGCCGCAAGCGCCGCGTGCAGGTGGCCGTCATCAGCGACGTGCACCTGGGTACCTATGGCTGCCACGCCACCGAACTGCTGCGCTACCTCAAGAGCATCCGGCCGCAGGTGCTGGTACTAAACGGCGACATCGTGGACATCTGGCAGTTCAGCAAAAACTACTGGCCGCCGGCCCACATGCGGGTGGTGCGCTACCTGACCGGCCTGGCCGCCAAGGGCGTCAAAATCCATTACCTGACCGGCAACCACGACGAGCTGCTGCGCAAGTTTGCCGGCCTGAAGCTGGGCAATTTCCGCCTCGACAACAAGCTGGTGCTCGACCTGCCCCACGGCCGCACTTGGCTGTTTCACGGCGACGTGTTTGACGTGACCATGCGGCACTCGCGCTGGCTGGCCCGGCTGGGTGGCCACGGCTACGATTTGCTGATTCTCATCAACCGCTGCGTGAACTACCTGCTGGCCAGGCTGGGCCGGCCCCGCGTGGCCCTGAGCAAGCTGGTGAAGGAGCGGGTGAAATCGGCGGTTTCGGCGGTGAGCAACTTCGAGGAAACGGCCGCTGCCATTGCCGCCGATGGGGGCTACCGCTACGTGGCCTGCGGGCACATTCATCAGCCCGAAATCAAGCCCCTGCCCACCGAAAAAGGGGAGGTAGTTTACCTGAATTCCGGCGATTGGGTGGAAAATCTGACGGCCCTCGAATACACGGCTGAGGCCGGCTGGCAGCTCTATTATTACAACGACGACCCCCGCATGCAGCAGGCCGCCGATGCCGACGCGGCCGATGCCGCCGAGGAACTCGCCGATGCCAACCCGGCGCAGCTGCTGGAAGTGTTGTTGGCCGAGTTTAAGATTAAGGCGTAAACGGTGGTGTTGAACAGTAATAAAGCACGTCATGCTGAGCGCAGTCGAAGCATCTCTACCGCGAGAGTAATTAATTGCTCCCATAACGAAGCGGTAGAGATGCTTCGACTACGCTCAGCATGACGTTCAGTTTATTACGCTACTATTCAGTCTGAAACAATCTGAAACTATTAAATGTCCCGAATCCTCTACGCCATCCAGGGCACCGGCAACGGCCATCTTAGCCGCGCCCTCGATGTGGTGCCGCTGCTGCAAAGCCGCTGCCAGCAGCTCGACCTGCTTGTGAGCGGCCCGCCCGCCGATTTGCCCCTGCCTTTTGAGGTGAAGTACAGGGCGCAGGGCATGGGGTTTGTGTTTGGTAAAAAGGGCGGCATCAACTTCGTGAAGACGTTTTTGCAGTTCAACTCGGCCAAATTTCTGCACGAAGTCCGGCACCTGCCGGTGGAGGAATACGATTTGGTTATCAGTGATTTTGAGCCGGTGAGTAGCTGGGCCTGCAAGCTGCGGCAAGTGCCCTGCGTGGCCCTCAGCCACCAAAGTGCCGTGCTCAATCCGGCCTCGCCGCGCCCCGATGCTGAAGACCCCGCCGGCCGCGCCGTGCTGAAGCACTACGCTCCCAATACGGCGCAGTACGGCTTTCATTTTCAGTCGTATGCGCCGGAGATTTCTACGCCCGTTATCCGCCAGCAGGTGCGCGAGCTGAGCCCCACCAACGAAGGCCACTACACCGTTTATCTGCCGGCCTACGAGGAGGAAATACTGGTGGAGCGCCTGCAGCACCTGAGCCACCGCGTGCGCTGGGAGGTGTTCAGCAAGCACAGCCAGACGCCTGCCACCTACGGCAACGTGCAGGTGTGGCCCGTGAGCGGCCCGGCCTTTCTCGACAGCCTGGCCCGCTCGGCCGGCGTGCTCTGCGGGGCCGGTTTCGAAACCCCCGCCGAGGCGCTGTACCTGGGCAAAAAGCTGCTGGTGATGCCCATGAAGCAGCAATACGAGCAGCAATGCAACGCCGCCGCGCTGGCCCAGATGGGCGTGCCCGTCATCAAAAACTTCAAAGACAAGAACCTGGACAAGGTGGACCAGTGGCTGAACCGCGACGAAACCATCCCCGTGGATTACCCCGACCAAACGGCCGCCGTGATTGATAAGCTGCTGCGGGAGCAATTGTATGGAAGTGGTGTTGGGACGGTTGTGGGCCAGTAAAAAGCGAAAAAGAACGTCATGCAGAGCGCAGCGAAGCATGACGTCCAGTCTGCATGACTCACTATTAATAAATTCTCCGCGCCCCGCGCATGATTAAACTGCCGCCTAACTACTCCGAGCCGCTGCCCGCCGCATTCTACCCGGCCTCCGCTCCGTTACCCTTTTCCCGGGCCGATTTTGGTCCCGATTTCCAGTGGGGTGCCTCGGCCGCCGCTTACCAGACGGAGGGCGCGTGGCAGCACCAGGGCAAAGGCCCCAGCATCTGGGACGATTTTACGCGCCGCAAGGGCACCATCCGGCGCAACGAGCACGGGCGCGTGGCCGCCGATTTCTACAACCGTTACGAAACCGACCTGGACCTGGCCAGCGGCATGGGCCTGACCGATTTCCGGTTCTCGGCCGCGTGGTCGCGGGTGCTGCCCGAGGGCACCGGGGCCGTGAACCGCCGCGGCCTCGACTACTACGACCGGCTGGTGGATGCCTGTCTGGAGCGCGACCTGCGGCCCCTGCTCACGCTCTACCACTGGGATTTGCCCAGCGCCCTGCAGGCCAAAGGCGGCTGGGCGAATCGCAGCATCGTGGGCTGGTTTTCGGAGTATGCCCAGCTCATGGCCCGTCGCCTCGGCGACCGGGTGCCGCAATGGGCCGTGCTGAATGAGCCCATGGTATTTGTGGGCGCGGGCCACCTGCTGGGGGTGCACGCGCCCGGCCGGCGGCACCTTGGGGCCTTCCTGTCGGCGGCCCACCATGCCACGCTGGCCCAGGCCGAGGGCGGCCGCGCCCTGCGCGCCATGCTACCGGACTCGGCCCGGATTGGCACCACGTTTTCGTGCTCGCACCTCACGCCGCACCGCCCCGGCAATGCCTATGACGAAGCCGCCACCCGCCGCGCCGATGCCCTGCTGAACCGCTTTTTCGTGGAGCCCACCCTGGGCCTGGGCTACCCCGTGGCCGAGCTGCCAGCCCTGCGCTGGCTGCTGGACCGCTACCAGAAACCCGGTGACGAGCAGCGCATGGCCTTCGATTTCGACTTCTGGGGCATCCAGAACTACACTCGTGAGGTGGTGAAATTTTCGCCCTGGCTGCCGCTGCAATGGGCGGCGCTGGTATCCGCCAGGCAGCGCGGCGTGCCTTATACCGACATGGGTTGGGAGGTATATCCCGAGTCGGTTTACCAAATGTTGAAACAGTTTGCTGCTTATCCAAATGCACCAATGTTGATGATAACTGAAAGTGGCTCAGCGTTTCCGGATGTGGCAGCGGAGGGTCGGGTGTCCGATGCTGCTCGCCGGGCATATCTGCAGGCGGCCATCGGGCAGGTGCTGCGGGCCCGGCGCGATGGCGTGGACGTGAGCGGCTACTTCGCCTGGAGCCTCACCGATAACTTCGAATGGGCCGAGGGCTACGGGCCGCGCTTCGGGTTGATTCACGTCGATTACGAAACGCAGGAGCGGATTGTGAAGGACTCGGGGCGCTGGTACCAGGCGTTTCTGGGCGGGCAGGCGGTAGAAAGTAACGTGGACTTTGTAGTCCGTGGCTCGCACAACTTGGGCCGGTAAGCGGCCACTCGCGCACTACGCGGACTAAAAGTCCGTGCTACAGCAGCATATCGCGGCAGTTCAGAAACTTCTCAATCAACAGCTCTGGTTGCTGCTCATCAAACTCCCCAAAGCCCAGTACGAAAGCCGGCTTGGGCTGCACAAATTTGAGGGCAGCATTCACCGTTTTCAGGTAAGGATTGATGCGGGCCTGGTTGCTCTCGGCGGCGGCAAATTCGGCATCCCAGCGCAATAATTCGGGGTCTTTGCGGACCAGGAAGGGAATAACGAAGGGCACGAAGCGGCCGAAAATGGGGTTTTCATCGGTGGTGAGGCGGGTATCGGGCCAGATGTGAAATTTGGCGAACGAGGCCGGCGGCTCCACCACGAAAGAAGCCTTTTCGACGGTCATTTCGGCAAATAGCTCGAGCCGGTTGGGCTGGGAGTAGAGCTGCGCGTAGGCCGCGTACCACACCGTAATACCGGCCTGATTGACCAGCTGGTAAGGGTGGAAGGAGCTGGCGATGCCCAGGCCGCCATGCGCCCCGATAACCTGCTGGTACAGCTCGCCAAACATCCCCAAATCAGCCGATTGCTGGTAGGGCTGGTTGGTGAGGCCGTAGAGGTAGAAGCTGGCGAAATCGGTGAGGGACGGGCCGATGGGGGCGGAAGCGGGAGGGGAGTCGGGCACGGGAAGCAGCGGTAACGGGAAAAACGGGGCCGGGAAACGGCTTAGCAGTCCGCAAACCTACTTCTCAACTTGTAACCTCACCCTGCGCTGGCCACGTCCGTGCTACATTCGGGCCCCTGAATTTCTGCCTGTCGCCCATGCTCCTCACTATCTCCACCACCTGCCAGCCCGCCACCTACCAGCCCGCCACCGACCTGGGCTACCTGCTGCACAAGAACCCGGCGCGCCTACAAGGATTGAAGTAGCCGGCGGCCAGGCCCACGTTTTCTATCCCGAAGCCACCGCCGAGCACTGTACTGCCGCCCTGCTCCTCGACCTCGACCCCATCGGTCTGGTGCGCGGCCGGAGCGGCGGCCGCGCACCAGGCTTTGCCCTGGAGCAATACGTGAACGACCGGCCCTACGTGGCCTCGTCCTTCCTGAGCGCGGCCCTGAGCAAAGCCTTCGGCACGGCTATGAACGGCACCTGCAAAGACAAGTCCGACCTGCCCAACGAAGCGATGCCGCTGGCCATTAAAGTGGCCGTCGTCTCCGCGCCCGGTCCCGACTGGCCCCTCCGCCTCTTCGAGCCGCTGGGCTACGAGGTGTACATCAAAACTACTCTACCCTACTATTTTAGTTAATTGATAAAGAGTTAGTTGGCAAATAATCTATCGAAATACGGCGTTCATGCTAGCGATGAAGGCCGGGTCAGTGCTGCGGCCGGGCCGCGTGTATTGCCGCAGAGCGTTGAGGCCGTGGCGGCTGAAACTGGCGCGTTTGTAGCCGTTGTTTTTGGTTTTGATGGGTTGCACCTTTTCGTGGAGCCAGGTGCCCACGCTGACACACAGCGCGTAGGCCAGGCTCACGAGGCCAACGAGTTTTTTGAGCTTGCCGCGGCACTGCAAATGCGTCCCGCGCAAGGCAAAGCCGCGCCCTTTCAGGTTCTGAAAACAGGCTTCGATGGTCCAGCGCTTGCGGTAGAACTGGCCCAAAAAAGCGACGTTGGCCGTGCCGAAAAGGAATAGGTACCCGCCCCCGTCAGGGCTGTGACCTGCGCCCCGCCCCAGACCCCGTCGACCTGGCACGCGGCCAGTTGGCGGCACTGGCCCGGGTGCAGGCCCCAGTCGGCCACGGCGTGACGGCGGCCGTGGCGGGGCGCAGGTCAAGGCGCTGGCCGGCGGCGAGTTTCTTTTTCTCTTTGGCACCTCGGGCTTGCAGCAGTTGGGCCAGCTCTACGCCAAGCGCTGGACCATCGAGCAGTGCTTCCAGAATCTGAAAGGCCGGGGGTTTAACCTGGAAAATAGTCACTTGGCCTGCCACCACAAGCTGCGTAAACTCCTGGCCCTGGTCAGTCTGGCCTACGCCTTTTGTCTGGCCGTGGGGCACGCCGCAGACCGACGCCAGCCCATCGCCCGCAAAAAACACGGGTACCGGGCCACGAGCCTGAGCCGCCACGGCTTGAACATCGTGCGCCAACTCACCCGTCCGACGACGGGCGCGCAAACAACAGTCAATCAGTTGGTTGAACGGCTACTGGATTGGGTTATCAAACAAGTACCTCATTATCAAATATCTGTGAAAATCATAGGGTAGAGTAAGCCGTCAGTTCGCCCTTTGAGCTGGCCGGCCCGCTCACCGAAGCCCTGCTCATGGCCAACCTCGCCATTCGCGGCTACGATATTCAGCGGCCCAAAACCATCGGCACGGGCTTCGACTACCCCGGCCGCGGCATCGAGCTGCTTTGGGACCCGCAGCAGCTGCGCGTCACCAATTTCGAGGAGGCCAACCAGTTTGTGAAGCGCACGTATCAGCCGGGCTGGTAGAAGCGGGGCAGGTCTAGGACCCGTGGATATCAGGCAAAATGCTGTCATGCAGCGCGCAGCGAAGCATCTTTACCGCAATGGTGATTGATTGCGTTGAGCGGTAAAGATGCTTCGCTGCGCGCTGCATGACGGTCAGTTTATTACTGCCCGCATACCCTAAAACGGGTCGTCGTTCACCTCCACCCAGTAATTATCCGGGTCCTGCAGATATACTTGTTTTACCCCATCGGGCCGGGCGGTCGATTCCTTGGCCAGCCCGGCCCAGCTGCCGTAGGTGGTGGCGAGCTGGTCGAGGTGGGCGGTGAATTTCTTCAGGTCTTTCACGCTGAAAGCCAGGTGCAGGTTCTTATCGTGCGGCTCCACTTTGGCCGAGCCCTGAATGATGTGCAGCTGGCTGTGCGGCCCCATCCGAAACCAGACGTGCCGGCCGTCCTTAAACGGCTCCGGAATCTGCTGCAACTCCAGCACCTTGCCGTAGAAATCCACGCTCTTCTGCAGGTCGAAGACGTATAGCGCGACGTGGCTGACCGCCGGGGTGCTTTGGGCGAAAGCAGGTTTCGCGCTGCTGAGCGCCATTAGCAGGCTCAATGAGACGCTGAAAAGCGTTTTCTTCATGGTTTACGAAGTGAATTAGCCGTGCAAACTGGCCGGTGAAAGCTGCCGCAAGGTGCAATTATTTTGCGAGTTGCCCGTGCCTCATCTTTCTGGTTTGCAGTGGCTTGGATTGCCGAATGTGCATGGGTAGAATGGCTAAATCTGTTCGGGCTGCTCATTGCGCGTGGCATAAGCGCCGACGATACCCGGTAGCGGGTGGCAGAGCGCGCCGGGCGGGCGGCGCTATTTTTGGGTAGTCACATTTTTCAGCCATCCATTTCTTGCCGCATGAACAGTAATTCCGCCTTCAGCCTGACCGGAAAAATTGCGCTGGTAACCGGCTGTAACAAAGGTATTGGCCAGGCCATGGTCCTGGGGCTGGCCAATACCGGGGCCGACATCATCGGTGTATCGGCCACGCTGGCGGCCGATGGCGGTGACACCGGCCGCTAGGTGCGGGCGCTGGGTCGCGCTTTCCACGCCTACCAGGCCGATTTCAGCCAGCGTACCGCCACCGATGCCTTCATCGCACGGGTGCAGCAGGATTTCCCGCGCATCGACATCTTCATCAACAACGCCGACACTATCCGTCGCGCCCCCGCCGCCGAACATTCGGACCAGGACGACATGCTGGCCATTAACCTCGACGCGCCGTTTCGCCAGGCCCGCGCCATTGGCGGCCAGATGCTGCGGCAGGGCAGCGGCAAAATCATCTTCACGGCTTCGCTGCTCACCTTCCAGGGCGGCCTCAACGTGCCCGGCTACACGGCCAGCAAGGGTGCCCTTGGCAGCCTGGTGAAGGCGCTGGCCAACGAATGGGTCGGCCAGGGAGTGCACGTAAATGCCATTGCCCCCGGCTACATCGCCACCGACAATACCACTGCCCTGCGCCAGGACGCAGAGCGTAGCCAGACCATTCTGGGCCGCATTCCGGCCGGCCGCTGGGGCACCCCGGCGGATTTTAAAGGCCCCACCGTGTTCCTCACCTCGGCCGCTTCCGATTACGTGCACGGCACCATCCTCACCGTGGATGGCGGCTGGATGGGGCGGTAATTGCAGGCTGATTTCTTTTATGAAGTAGTGGTCCAAAAACTTTAATTGGTCGTGTCGGATTAAGGGTGACTAAGTCCTTCGTTATGACCCTTTATCGCCTTTACCTGACCGCCGACGAACGCCAGACCCTAGAGGGGTGGCAGAAGAAGTATAAAGCCCATTCGGCTAAACTTCGGGACATTCAAATTTTGTTGAACAGCGACGAGCAGACCGGGCGCCGCCCGGCCCTGGAACTGGCTGCCGTGCTGGGCATCTGCACGCGCACGGTGGAACGGGTACGCCGTCAGTTCTGCGAGGAAGGCCTGAAGATGTTCGAGCCGAAAGTACGTAAAACGCGCTCTGACAAGAAGATAGATGGTCGGGTAGAAGCCCATCTGACGGTCTTGCTCTGCCAAAGTCCCCCCGACGACCACCCGCGCTGGCAGTTGGGGATGCTGGCCAACCGGCTGGTGGAGTTGCAGGTGGTCGAGCATATTTCGACCACAATGGTGGCGCGGCTGCTAAAAAAAAACGAACTTAAGCCTTTTCAGGGCCCCATGCAATGGGTGATTCCGGCCGAAGAGAACGCGGCCTTTGTGTGCCAGATGGAGCAGGTGCTCGACGTGTACGAGCAGCCCTACGACGCGGATTTTCCCGTCGTGTGCCTGGACGAATCGCCTAAACAACTACTCGATTACCAAGAATTTACTGCTTCCAACGGGCAGCCACACCGCGATTCGGAATACGTGCGCCGGGGCGTGGTGGAGTTGTTCGTCGCCCGCGAACCGTTGCGCGGTTGGCGCGAGTTGACCGTGGAGAACGACCACAAAGCCGCCACGTGGGTGCAGTTCGTGGCCCGGCTAATGGACACGACCTCTCGGGAAGCGAAAAAAGTGCGCTGGGTGATGGACAACCTGAGTACGCACCGAATCAGCAACTTCTACGCCCACTTCCCACCGGAAGTCGCCCGGGCCTATGTGCAGCGGATGGAAATCATTTACCCCCCCGTCCACGGGTCGTGGCTGAATATGGCCGAAATTGAATTCTCCGTCCTCACGCGCCAAGTGCTTGACCGCTCCTTTTCGAGCAAAGAAGCCGTGCAGGCGGTCGTCGAACGGTGGAAAAACAAGCAAAATGCCAACCTAAAACCGCGCAACTGGCAATTCAAAACCGCTGATGCCCGCATTAAATTAAGCCGATTATACCCGACTATTTAATGTTTTTTGACCAGTAGTGGGGGTTTTGTGCGTTAGGAAGCTGCTGAATACGCTTTCACCTCCTGCCGCGAAGTGCCCAGGCCGTCGATGCCCAACTCCACCACATCGCCGGGCCGGAGGTACACGGGCGGCTGCATGCCCAGGCCCACGCCGGCCGGCGTACCGGTCGAGATGATGTCGCCGGGCAGCAGCGTCATAAACTGGCTGAGATAGGAAATCAGGAAGGGAATCTTGAAAATGAGGTTGGCGGTGGTGCCGTCCTGCATCATTTGGCCGTTCACCGAGAGCCAGAGGCGTAGGTTGTCGACATCGCCAATCTCATCGGGCGTGGCCAGGAACGGGCCGACCGGCGCAAAGGTGTCGCAGCCCTTGCCCTTGTCCCAGGTGCCGCTGCGCTCCAGCTGGAACTCACGCTCCGACACGTCGTTGTGCAGCGCGTAGCCGGCGATGTAAGCGGGCGCATCAGCCTCCGTGATGTAGGAAGCGCGTTTGCCGATAACCACGGCCAGCTCCACTTCCCAGTCGGTTTTCACCGAGTTTTTGGGGATGATGAGGTCGTCGTTCGGCCCTACGTAGGCCGTGGTCGACTTCATGAACAGTACCGGCTCGGGCGGGGGCGTGGCGCCGGTTTCGCGGGCATGGTCGGCGTAGTTCAGGCCGATGCACAGGATTTTGGAAGGCCGGGCCACGGGCGGGCCGAGCCGTTCGTCAGCGGCGATGGGCGCGAGTTGGCCTTCGTTGGCCAGCAGGAATTCCCGGAGTCGTTGCAGGCCGTGGGAGGCGAAAAACGTCTCGTTGTAATCTTCTCCGAAGGCCGAAACGTCGAATTGTTGGTCCTGGATGATGACGCCCGGCTTCTCGTGGCCGGGCTGGCCGTAGCGGATGAGTTTCATTTGGTGGTGCAGATGAGGCAAATAGAAGCTGCAAGAACGTACTGCCATAGGGATTGCCAAAAAAAGAGCCATGACCTTCGCCACGGCTCTTTTCATAACGTTTTATCCATCAGCTGACTATTCGGCCGAAGAAGACTGCTGAAACTGCTTCATCATTTCCTTTCCCTGCTTGGCGTGGTTGGCCAGGAATTCGGCGTGCTGCTCCGGCGTACGCTGAGTGCCCAGACTGGCCAGGTGCTCGCGCAGCTTATCGGCGGGCATATCGGCCCCATAGTACGGCGTGCCGGGCTGCTGCCGCCACGACTCGTGCAGGCTGCCATCGTCCACGGCATCAAAGCCCAGTTCATCCACCAGGGCCATTACCTGTTGCTTGGCGGCGGCATCATCGCCGGCCACGGGCAGGGAAATGCGGCCAGGCGTGCCAGCGGGCTGGCCCTTTTTTTCGAGGTGGTCGGCGTAGATGTTGTTGAACACCGTCACCACGGGGCGGCCCAGGTGCTGCTGCACCCATTCGCTTTCGGTCAGGTCGCTGCTTTCCAGCTCGGGTATCCGGCCATCGCGCAGCAGGGGGTAATAGTTGCTCGTATCAATAATCGGCACATCAGCTGGCACACCCTCAAACAGGTCTTTGGGCAGGTCGGGGATGTTTTTCAGCGGAATGGTTACCACGATAATTTCACCGTAGTGGGCCGCTTCCTGAGCCGTGGCGGGTGTTGCGCCGGTTTTCTGGGCCACACCCTTTAGTGTTTCGGGGCCGCGGGAGTTGGCAATGAGGACCGAGTGACCGAGACTTGTGAGCCGCACGGCAAGGGCGCTGCCGATGTGGCCGGCTCCAATGATTCCAATTTTCATGCGAGTACTTGGTTAAATAGGACTTACGCATTTTGGGGTACTTTAAGCAAAACCGCCCGCTCATGCTGACCCAAACCGCTTACATCGAGTACCTGCTCAGTACGCCCACGAACTACACCTGCACGCATTTGACAGCCCATCTGCCCGATGTAAGCCACGACCAGGTAAATCAGTTTTTGCGCACGAGCACACTGCCAATCAATTAGTTGCGCGAATTAGTTCAGCCCTTGCTCCACGATTCGCCTGCGGTTTTTCTGCTCGTCGACGACAGCGTACAAGACCAACGCCACAACCGCTTTATCGCCCTGACCAAGCGGCTGTATTCGGGCAACGCGCACGGCATGGTCACCGGCATTGGGCTGGTCAATTTGGGGCATAGTAGCGGCGAAGCCGGGGATTTCCTACCCCTGGATTACCGCACCTACGCGCACCTGCGCGCCCGACCAAGAAGACCAAGACGAACAGACGAAAAACGACCATTTTCTGGCCATGTTTGACCAGGTTGCGGCGGAGGGCAAACTACTGGCACGCACCATTTTATTTGATTTCTGGTATGCGGGCAGCACGAATTTGAAACGCATTCATCG
Source organism: Hymenobacter siberiensis (assembly GCF_018967845.1). Taxonomy (GTDB): domain Bacteria; phylum Bacteroidota; class Bacteroidia; order Cytophagales; family Hymenobacteraceae; genus Hymenobacter; species Hymenobacter siberiensis. The sequence continues at coordinate 3,343,548 of NZ_JAHLZZ010000001.1, read as the reverse complement.
TGCCGGTTGGACGTTTTTCACGACCCTGAAAAGCAACCGGTTGGTGAGCCTGGCCAAAGAAAGCGGCTACCAAGGCCTGACTACGCTGGAGCCGCCGCCCGGCGGTTGGAGTCAGGGCGTGGAAGTGCGCCTGAAAGAAGTGCCCTTTGGCGTAAAACGCTTCAAGCTAGTGGCCACGAACGGCGACATTGAATGGGTTATTACCAACCACTTGGCTGCTCATCTGACCCGCGAAATGGTGATTGAAGCCGTGCAGGTGCGTTGGCAGGTAGAGGAGTTTCACCGCAGCTTCAAACAGTTGACGGGGTCAGAGAAGTGCCAGTGCCGGAAGGAGATGGCGCAACGCAACCACTTGGCCTGTTGTTACTTGGCCTGGGTATCGCTGCGTCAACACGCCCGCCGCATGGGGCAAACTATTTATCAGGCGTAACAACAGCAATGGGCACCCTACCTGCGGGATTTGCTCCAAAAACCACTCATTCAAGCACTTGTATAGTCGAGTGCGTAAGTCCTATTAAAGGGTTTTCGCAACAGCAATTGGTTGCTGCAAGCAGCTAAACAGTTTCGGCAGCCAATTGCTTTTTTAGAAGTGGGCAGCCGGCTGTTGGTAAATAGCCGCCGTTTCATTACCAGACGGTTGCTATTGTTTTGCGCGCAGCTAGCTGGCCACCCTGCTCACAAAGCGGGTGGAAGCGTAGTGGGACCACCTGATATCGTTCGGCCCACTTGTTCGTCAAGGTAGCTATCGGGAAGTGCCAGCAGGTGGTTGTGGGCGTCGCAGGCCCGGGAGAGCCTGTTGCACCAGATGCGAACAGACAGAAACCTGCGGGGCCTGCTTTCACAAACCTGAAGAATACAGGTATTTGCATTGTCGGTACTGGCTTGGGCGCGTTGCCCTATCCGCTTTTCACCGGCTCCACTCAACCTATCAATAACTTATGGCACCACGGTCAGCGCCGTTAACCCCGCCGTCACTTACACCACTACCATCTTTCAGTAATGAGCCCCCGTATGGCCTGCACAGTATTCCATTTTTACGCCCACGGCACGGGTCTGGGCCATGCTCTTGATGGCGGTATGGCCTGCACAGTATTCCATTTTTACGCTACCAAAAGGCCAGGCTGTCACTGAAAAAACAAAAAGGCCCTTCACTGCAAGTGAAGGGCCTTTTTAGCAAACGGTAGCGGTCTGGACGGGACTATAGGACGCTTGACGCCGCTTAATAGAGCTTAACTAAAGTGCCCTCACGCACTAGGAACGGCATTTTAGGTGGTTGGACTGCGCTATGCTAAGCGACGTCTGGCAGCGGTTTGCCACTGGTTTTTGCCACTGAGCGGGCCGTTTTGCGGAAAGTCTCGACTAATTCGTGCTCCACCACGCCCAGGTAGCGGTTGAAGCTGGCCTCGGTGCGGTGACCGGTGGCTTGCATGACTTGGGCGCGGGGCACACCCTGGGCAATCTTGAGGGTGACGAAGGTTTTGCGGCCTACCTTGCTCGTGAGCTTGAAGCGGGTGAGGTCGGCGAGCGCCTGGACGTGGGGCAGGTAGTCGGAGAGGCCATATACCACGGGTAGGCAGGTGGGCAGGTGCTGCGCGGCGTATTTCTCGACCAGAGCCACGGGCTTGAACACGTCGTCGTCGAAGTAGGGGATGAAGCACTCCTTGCGAGTCTTGCTGGCCTTCAGGCGCACGAGCTGTCCGTGAATCTGCCGACGGCTGAGCTTGTCGGCGTCGGATATGCGCAGGCCGAAATAGCAGCACTCCAATAGTTTGTCGCGGGAGAGCTCCAGCATGCGCAGGCGCTCGGCCACGCGCAGTGGGTCGGCCTGGCTGCGGCGCATACCTTTCTTCTGGCCGGCTAGCGCCTGCAGGGCCGGGTCGAGCTGCTCGAACTGCTGGTGCACGTAGGCGCGGGCGGCCTCGGTACGGAAATCCACGGCGGCCAAGCGCAGCAGCTCGGCCTCGGTGAGGGCATCGGCCCCGATGTACTCGTCGGGGGCTTCGAAGCGACGGTACTTGCGATTCACAGGCAGCTCCCTGTCCTCGGCCCAAGCCAGGAAGGATTTGAGGTGGCGCACATGCTTCCCAAAGGTGTTCACCGACTCGCCCCATTCACCCTCGAAGAAGAACTCGCTGAAGCGGGCGTACCAGGCGTGGTCGAGGATGGGGAAGGCTAGAGGCGCATCCTTTTCTGCGAAGTCGGCCAGCACATCGCGGGAGTTAGCTAGGCTGGCTAAGTAGGACTTGCTCAGGCCCTGACCCGACTTGTTGGATGTTTTTCGGGTCTGCTCGCCCAGCCATTGGTCGTAGTAGTCAAGCACGCCGGGCGGGGCGGCTTCCACCTGCGGTAGGGGAGCTATTTCCTCGCTGGTGGCTTGGGCTTCGTCGCCGGCGGCGAGCAGAGAGTAGCGGCGGTTGATTTCGGCGCTCATCTGCGCCTTGTCGAGCTTTTGGCGGGTGAGGATGGCCGCGTGCTCAGCAGCCTGCGCGGCCTGGGTGTAGCGCTCCAGTACTAGGTTGGTGTCGGCGGCGAAATTGCCGGGTGTGGGCTTCACTTCCTCGCGCTTGGCATTCCAGTGCTTGGGGTCGCACTTTTCGCCCGAGCCCTTGCGCAGACGCTGGCCCTCCCAGCAGAAGGTGAGCTGGATGGGAGCCAAGCCCTTTTTAGTAAGTAGGTCGAGGCGGAGCTGACGGGTTACTTCCATGCTAAGCTAGAGCAAGGGGCATTGATTTTAAGGAGTTATCATCCCAGATGATGGTGAGCTGTATAGGGGTGTTGCCATCAGCGACCAGAACGTCGAGGCGGAAATGGAGAATGGTTTTCATGTCGAATTATTGCTCGCTTGCCGGTTCAACTGTTTTTGCCTCTGATTTCGGTGGAGTCTCTGGGTCAGTCATTAGCCCTCTTGCCTTGAGGCCAGCAAGCGAAGGTAATTTTGGGAAAGGGTTAGTTAAGAATATGCCCTTGGCAAAAGCCGCAGCATTGTCCGCAGCACTCATTCTATCTGCAACATTCTCAAACTTATTCTTGTCGCCGGGAGATAAATTGGCATTCTTAATAATCTCTTTAAGTTCTGCTATTTGCTGGTCTTTCTCTAGCTCTAAGGCTTTAAATTCCCATTGAGATTCCTTGATGTAAAGATTCAGTTCTTGTATAAAACTGCTCATTTCGTCTGCGTTCCCAGCTAGTCGATTAAGCATCATTAGCATATCGTTGACTAATTGATTGTCAGTATTATTTGGGTAGCGAATTCTGTGGTCTACTTCGCTCCAACCTTCTTCAAAAATAGTCCTGACTTGAATTTCAACGTACTTTTTTTCCTTGGTAGTTGAGGTTTCGATAACATAATGTACTGAGCGATAAGCAGCGGGATGAACACGTAAATCGCAGCCTTGCTTAGAAAATCTATCGAGCATAGTGGGGGAGTCGCCAGTGCGATAATATGCAATGGGCTGTTCCTTTAGAGTCCACGTTTGGGTAATGTATTTGTGAATTCTTTCCCAACCGCCTTTAAATAGATGTAATACCCTAACACCTGCTAAATCATTGATTTCCAATTCGTAATTAGATAATGTAATATTTCTGTTTGGAAGTGCTTTTTTCTTTCTAATGATTTTGTTAAATAAATTTTTTGGGTCTTTCACTCTGTACCTGGCTGAGTGCACACCTTTAACTTTTAACAGAAAATTAGTTATAGACTGTGCTACTTGTTCATATTCAGATATCTTTTTCTCGAACGCTTCCTTAACTGACTGTGCTTCCCTTATAGTAGACTTGTTGCGAAGTGAGTGAAGTGCGGAATTTTCGACAAACTGTACTTAAATTTAGAACATGAACTTTTCCGTAAAAAACCTCACTACTTCGCGTAAATGGCGTGCTGCCACGGGACTCACGGCGGAGCGTTTTGCGCAGCTTTTGGCGCATTTTAAGCAGGCGTATTTTCGGTTAAATGGAACAGATATGATTGAACGTGGGGCTTTTGCGCCGTATGAAGTAGCCCTTAAAACAGAAGAAGAATTACTGCTTTTCACCCTATTCAGCTTCAAAGCAAACTTGACGTATGATTTGTTGGGATTGGTCAGTGGGATGGACGGTTCCAACGCGAAACGCAACCAGGAATTAGGCATTACGGTGCTCCAAGAAGCGCTGGAGCAAACCGGGCATGCGCCAAAGCGGGAATTTGCGACAGTGGCCGAATTTGAAGCCTATTTTCAGGAACACGAGACGTTATTGGTCGATGGAACAGAGCAACGCAAGCAACGACCAGGAAATAAAGAGATGCAAAAAGACTACTATAGCGGTAAAAAAAAATACACGCCGTAAAAGAGATAGTTATTTCAACGACCATTCGCTGGATTGGTTTTATCAGCCGTTGTTACGGCGGAAGACACCACGACTACAGTGTGCTAAAAAGCATTTTACCAGTTGATAAAGAGTGGTTTAAAAAGTTCAAGGTGCGGTTGGACCTGGGGTTTTTGGGCTTCGCGAAAGACTACGTTTGCCGGAAAGTTTTTATTCCTATCAAAAAGCCGAAAGGGAAAGAACTCACCGATGAACAACGAGAAATAAATACAAAACAAGCAAGTGAACGAATTACCGTAGAGCATAGCATTGGCGGATTGAAACGTTATCGAATTTTGGAAGACCGATTACGTTTGCATAATTTGAACCTGTACAATGACGTGCTGGGAGTGTGTGCGGGCTTGTGGAATTTCAGCTTAAATCTGTGATTAATAGCTCGCAACAAGTCTACTAAAGTTGATTCGTTCTACATCCCCATTACTATCGTAGTCCACATCAAGGGTGTAGTCGCTTTGCGTACCCGTATTGGGGTTGCTGTAGTGCACATCATCGCTACTACTATAGGATGATGGTGCTTCGGTCTGTTGCTCACTGGTACTGTAGTTGGAGTCAGAAGCATCAATTGTAGTAGCGGAGCTAGATTCTTCTGATGAGTTTGATGTACAGCTTGCAAAAGCAAAAATGCCTAATGCAAGCGGTATGTAAAGTTTTTTCATCTCGGTAGATATTGTGATGTGGAATACTTAAGATTTCGCGAGCCAGCCTTGGAATTGCGTACTGAGTGAACAACGCAGATTGGGGTGGTCTAGGTAAAACGGACAGTGAGCTAAGGTAGGGTTGATTTGAGTTCCTGTTCAAATTGGTGGGGCGAGCGATAGCCCAAGGCGGAGTGGCGGCGGTCGAGATTGAAGTAGGTGTCGAGGTAGTGGGCCACTTCCAAGCGGGCTTCTTCCAGGGAGGCGAAAGCGGTACCGTGGGGCAGCAGTTCGGTTTTAAGCGTGCTCCAGCCCGCTTCGGCCTGGGCGTTGTCGTAGGGGTTGCCCGGCCGACTGAAGCTGGGCACGGCCTGGCCCGCTCAATGAGGGCGCGGCAGGCGGCGCTGGTGTACTGGCTGCCGCAGTCGGCGTGAATAAGCAGGCCGGGGGCAGGCTGGCGTAAGGTCAGGGCCTGTTCCAGGGCCAGCAGTACGAGTTCGGTGGGCATTTGCGCAGCTAGGTGCCAGCCCACGACCCGGCGCGAGCAGGCGTCGCGCCAGGTGGGCAGGTAGCACCAGCGTCCACCCACCAGGGACAAATAGGTGATGTCCCCGACCCAGACCTGGTCGGGGGCCGTGGGGGCAGCGCGGCCGAGCAACCGGTTCTCGGCCACCACAGCCGCCGGGTCCGCTACCGTCGTGCCAGGGTGTTGCGGGCGGGTGCTCAGCGCCCGCAGCCCGTTGCGGTGCAGCCACGAGCGAAGCGCGTAGCGGCTCACGGCGTGGCCTTCGGCGCGTAATTCCGCCCGCAAGCGCCGCGTCCCGTACCGGCGGGCATGACGTGTGAAGGCTGTCTGCGCCACGGCCTGCCACGGCGCCACGGGTGGGGCCGGGCGCTACCGCCACTGGTAGTAGCCGGCCGAACTGACCGTCAACAGGCAGCAGAGTACCTGCACGGGCCAGGGCTCGGTGCAGGCTGCGATAAAGGCGTAGCGGCTCATCACTGAGGGGGCTGGGAGAAGATGGTCACGACTTTTTTTAAAATGTCGCGCTCCATTTCCACGCGTTTGAGCGCGGCGCGCAGCTGCCGGATTTCGTCGCGCTCCGCGCTGCTGGGCACAGCTGTTTCCAACGCTTGGCGTTGCCAGCGTCCCAGCAACGCGGGCGAGATGCCTTGGGCACGGGCCACGTCGCTTTGCCGGGCACCGGCGGCTACTTGGCGGACGTACTCCGCTTTGAAGGCCGGCGTATATTTCTTGCGGGTAGCGGCTAGGCCGCCAGAATTTAGTTTCTCGGTCATGGGCAGTGAAAGTTAAGACTTTGCACTGTCCGTTTTACCTAGACCACCTCAGTCCCATATATTCGTGCGAAATCCCAGCCCGGAAAATACACCACCACGCCTTGGGACTATACACCTAGGTGAAGGCTGCGTGCTCCAAATAACAATCGGTGTGAGGATGATGAAAACAAACTGAGGGCGTGAGGGCAATTTGATAGCAGGCGGACGTCCGAATGGGGTATTGTATGTTGGCTGAAGCCTTTATATTCTCGACCCGGTCTGCCACTGAAAATGCCACTGAAAAAACAAAAAGGCCATTTCCGGTGAGGAAATGGCCTTTTTAGCAAACGGTAGCGGTCTGGACGGGACTCGAACCCGCGACCTCCGCCGTGACAGGGCGGCATTCTAACCAACTGAACTACCAAACCGTTTGCCTTGGTGGAGAAGCCGTGTGCTTTTCCGTTTTGGTGATACAAAGGTAGGGTAAGAAAACTGCGCCCTGCAAGTATGGGGCCAATATTTCTTTAAAAAAAGGGCTGTTTGGGAGCTTGGAGGTTGTTTCTCAGGAACATTAATTTTTGCGCCTTGCCGCAACGGCAGATGTTTTACCTTTGCCATCCGCCTTCGCAGCGGCATTTGGGGGCGCAGATAGTAGGGCCAATCCCCTTTTTAACTGTGCCGCCCGCTATTTTCGCTTTCCCACTCCACGCAAACACGCTTCGCAGTCCATGCTTCTTGATTTTGAACAACCTATTGCTGCCCTCGAAGGCAAGCTTCTTGAAATGCAGAAACTCGCTGCCGACAGCGACGTGGAAGTAGGCGAAGCCGTCGCGGCGCTGGAAAAACGTATTAAAGACCTCAAAAAGGAAACCTACGCCAACCTCACGCGCTGGCAGCGGGTGCAGCTGTCGCGCCATCCGGAGCGGCCCTATACCCTGGACTATATAGATGGCATGGCCGATAAGTTCGTGGAACTGCACGGCGACCGCACCGTGGGCGACGACAAGGCCATGGTGGGCGGCTTCGGCGAGATTAACGGGCAGGCCGTTATGTTTATTGGCCAGCAGAAGGGGCACAACACCAAGCAGCGGCAGTTTCGCAACTTCGGCATGCCCAACCCCGAGGGCTACCGCAAGGCCCTGCGCCTGATGAAGCTGGCCGAAAAGTTCAACGTGCCGGTGGTGACATTGATTGATACGCCCGGTGCATTTCCGGGCCTGGAGGCCGAAGAGCGGGGGCAGGGTGAGGCCATTGCCCGCAACCTCAAGGAAATGTTTATGCTGAAGGTGCCGGTTATCTGCGTTGTTATTGGGGAGGGAGCGAGCGGCGGGGCCCTGGGTATTGCCATCGGCGACCGGGTGCTGATGCTGGAAAATACTTGGTATTCAGTTATTTCGCCGGAATCGTGCAGCAGCATTCTGTGGCGCTCCTGGGATTATAAAGAGCAGGCGGCCGAGGCACTCAAGCTTACGGCCACGGATATGAAATCGGCCGGGCTGGTCGATGGCATCGTGAAGGAGCCGCTGGGCGGGGCACATACTGCGCCCGAGGTGATGATTGAAACGCTGAAAAACACCCTGCTTAAGACGCTGAAAGAACTGAGCGCGATTTCGGTGGAGGACCGGATTTCACAGCGGATTGATAAGTTTTCGGCGATGGGCGTGGTGGTGGAGTAGTTTTTTAAGCCGTTAGCTTATAGCAATTAGCTGTCAGCAGCTCTTGTTATTTGAAAAAGCTAACAGCTAATAGCCAGCAGCTAACAGCTAAAATAATGAAAGTTCATACCATTGATACCGGCCTTTTCAAGCTCGATGGCGGCGCCATGTTTGGCGTGGTGCCCAAGAGCATGTGGCAGAAGCTGAATCCGCCCGATGCCAATAACATGTGCACCTGGGCCATGCGCTGCCTGCTGATTGAGGACGGCGGCCGGTTGCTGCTCATCGACAACGGCATTGGCGATAAGCAGGACGACAAGTTTCGGGGGCATTTTTACCTGCATGGCGACGACACGCTGGAGAAATCCCTGCGTAAGCTGGGCTTCACCAGCGCCGATATTACCGATGTTTTTCTCACGCACCTGCACTTCGACCACTGCGGCGGCTCGGTGCAGCGCCGGCCCAATGGGGTGTTGCAGCTGGCTTTCCCCAACGCTACCTATTGGAGCAACGAGGCGCACTGGGACTGGGCCGTGACGCCCAACCCGCGCGAAAAGGCCAGCTTTCTGAAGGAGAATATTCTGCCGATTCAGGAAAGCGGGCATTTGAAGTTTGTCGACCTGCAGAAGGGCGTGCCTGATGCGCTGCCGCAGTTCCGCGAAATTATTGTGGCCGACGGGCACACCGAGAAGATGATGGTGCCGGTGATGGACTACAAAGGCCACACGCTGGCCTTTATGGCCGATTTGCTGCCCAGTGCCGCCCATATTCCGTTGCCCTACGTGATGAGCTACGACGTGCGCCCGCTCATTACCATGCCCGAAAAAGAAGCCGTGCTGCGCCGCGCTGCGGTCGAAAATTGGGTGCTGCTGCTGGAGCACGATCCCACCAACGAAGCCTGCACCGTGACCCTCACCGACAAAGGCGTGCGCCTGGACCAGACCCTGCGAGTGGCGGATTTGTGAGTTGGCGGAGTGGCGGATGGATGAGAAAGCCGTATCTAGCTAACTACCAATAGATAACAACGTGCAGGTTCCTCAACAATCCGTCAATCCACCAATCCATCAACCCACCAGTCCGCAGCTTGGGTTGGCATTATCGGGAGGCGGCGCGCGCGGAATTGCGCATCTGGGCGTGCTGGCGGCCCTCGATGAGCTGCAGCTGCCGGTGGCGCGGCTGGCCGGCGTGAGCTCGGGGGCCATTGCCAGCGTGTTTTATGCGGCGGGCTTTGCGCCGCGCGAGATTTTGCGGCTGTTGTTGAGCACCAATGTCTTTCGGCTCACACGGCCGGCGTTTAGCCGGTTTGGGCTGCTGCATCTCGATGCGGTGGAGCAGCTGCTGGCCCGGCACCTGGGCAGCACGGTCAACTTTGAGGATTTGAGCCGGCCTCTGACTTTGGTGGCGACGGATTTGATGGTGGGCGAGTCGGTGTATTTCAGCGCCGGGCCGTTGCTGCCGCCGCTGCTGGCTTCGTCGGCGGTGCCCATTATCTACCGGCCGGTGGAGTACCAGGGCCGGCAGCTGGTGGACGGCGGCCTGCTCAATAACCTGCCCGTAGAGCCGCTGCTGGGCCAGCCCAACCTGCGCGTGGTGGGCGTGCACTGCAACCCCATCAACCCCGAAGCCCGCATCCCCACCTTCCGCCGCCTGGTTGAGCGGACCCTGCACCTGGCCATCAACGCCAACACGGCGGCCCGCAAAAGCCAGTGCCACCTGCTGCTGGAGCCGCCCGAGCTGCGCCACTACCGGCCCCTGAGCTACAAGCGCGGCCCCGAGCTGTTCGAAATTGGCTACCGCTACGCCATGGGCCAAGCCGAGGCTTTACAGGCGCTGCTGTGAATGGGCGGCAGGCACTGGCCGCCTCCGGAAGGCTAATATTCGTCCTTTTCGGCCGGGCCGGGCATCCATAAGTTACTTCAAACGCCTAGTTTTACCAGTTGCTTCGGGGCCCTGTTGGGTTCCGAAGAGCCAACCCATCCCTTATTACCCGTATTCCTCGACAATGTCTCCTCGCGAAAAATCTCCCTTCTGGCATTCCATGGCCACGCTCGTGTTCAAAGTAGCCGGCTGGCACCTGGGCGAGATTCAAAATCCCGAAATCAGGAAGAGCATGATAATTGCGGCCCCGCACACCAGCAACTGGGACATTATCATAGCCCGGGCCGCCTTCTACCTGATGGGCGTGCCGGTGCGCTTCACCGTGAAAAAGGAGTGGACCGAAAACTGGGCGCTGGGCTGGCTGGTGAAGGCCATTGGGGGCCTGGCCGTGGACCGCAGCCGCAACAACAGCCTCGTGGATGGCATGGTGAAGCTGTTTGATACGCACGAAGACCTGGTGATTCTCATCACGCCGGAAGGCACGCGCGCCTACCAGCCGCGCTGGCGCAAGGGCTACTATTTTGCTGCCCTGGGCGCGCACGTGCCCATTCGGCTGGGGTATCTGGACTATGCTGAAAAGGAAGCCGGCATCGGCGAAGCCGTATGGCCTACGGGCGACTACGAGGCCGACGAAGCCCGAATTAAAGCGTTTTACCGCACTAAGTCGGGGCGCTTCCCCGCGCAGGGCGTGCGCTGAAACCAAAACTGTCATTCCGACGCAGGAGGAATCTGAGATGAGCTGTCGGTCAGGCTTATTTCAGATTCCTCCTGCGTCGGAATGACAACGTTGAATGCTAGCAATGGCCGCCCTCGCCGTGCAGAAATACCCGGAATACCGTGCCTTGGCCTTCCTCACTTTCGACGGCGATGTGGCCGCCCTCGGAATGCACCAGCCGGTTGACGAGGAACAGGCCCACGCCCGTGCCTTCGCCTGCCTGCGGGTGAAACCGCCGGAACAGCTGGAATAGCTCGGAGCCGTAGCGGTCCAGGTTCATGCCCAGGCCGTTGTCGCGCACTTCGAGTACCGGGCAGCCACTGTCCTGATAGGTACGAACCTGAATATGAGGCACCCGGGCCGGATGCCGGTATTTGAGGGCATTGCCCAGCAAGTTGATGAGGATGGTGCGCAGGTTGCTGCGCACGTAGCTCAGGGCGGGCAAACCGGCAAAATCGGTGTCGACGCGGGCTTCGGTGGCTGTTAGCTGCGGGCGCAGGGTCTTTAGCACGTCGGCCACGAGGCTGGTCAGGGCAACCTCCTCGGCGGCCTGCTTGCCGGGGCTGCGCTGCTCCTGCACCACGGCGGCCAGGTCGGTGATGGTGGTGGACAGGCTGTGCAGCGATTCTTCCAGCAGGCGCAGCACTACGGCCTCCTCGGGGTCCTGGAAGGTGGCACTGCGGCGAAGCTCGTCGAAGAGGCCGCGCAGGTTGTTGAGGGGCTGGCGCAGGTCGTGGCTGGCCGCGTACACGAAGTTGTCGAGGTCCTGATTGGTGCGGGCCAGGAGGCGGTTGCGCGCCCCGATTTCCTGGTTGGCGGCGCTGAGCTGGGTGTTTTTCTCGTGGAGCTCCTGCCGGGTTTCGGTGAGCGCGGCCAGGGAGTCGCGCAGCTCGCGGTTCACGTCCTGCAGCTCGCCGTGGTAGCGGGCCACGTACTGGCGCCACTCGTTTTTCTCGATGGCGTACAGCACGGTTTTATTGAGCAGCTCGCGGTCGAACTGCTGTTTCACCAGGTAGTCGAGGGCGCCGGAGTTGAGGGCGCGCACGGCCAGGGCTTCGTTGCCGCCGCCGGTTATCATCACCACGCATAGCGTATCGGGTGGGGCCAGCTCGTTCAGGGCATCGAGCAGGTCGAGGCCGTCGGTGTCGGGTAGGTTGTAATCGAGCAGAACGCAGTCGGGCTGCTGCAGCTGAAATTGCTCCAGGCCCTCGGCCCCCGAAGAAGCCTCTATGATTTCAATACGCTGAAATCCAGCGTTCTGTCCCAGGAAGCGCCGGTACAGCATTCGGTCCTCCGGGTTGTCGTCAATCAGTAAAATTCGCTTCACAGAGGTTTAGCCAGCCAGCGGAAGCTCGGAAGCCTCCAGCCAATAATGAATAATAAGCCGCACTTTTTCTTCCAGCTCGGGGTAGCCAATGGGCTTGGTGAGGTAGCTGTTGGCCCCCAGGCGGTAGCACTCGGCAATATCGGTGCTATTAGACGAAGTAGTGAATACGATAACCGGAATACTCTGCAGGGCCGGGTCATTTTTCAGTGCGTCGAGCACGGCGCGGCCATCGGTGCCGGGCATATTGAGGTCGAGCAGGATGATGACGGGCAGCTGGCTGGGCCAGTTCGGGTGCTTGCCGTAGCCCTTGAGGTATTCGAGGGCTTGGTCGCCGTCTTCGCAGCGCAGCACGGGGTTGGTCACCGCGTTTTTGTAGAAGGCCCGGCTCAGGGCCGTAAAGTCTTCGATGCTGTCTTCCACCACGAGGATGGGGATGAGGGCGGTGGGATTCATTGATTTACAGGTTGTTGGCCAGCGAAAAATAAAAGGTGGCACCATGGCCGAGTGTGGAATCAACCCATAACTCGCCGCCGTGTTTTTCCACCATCTTCCGGGCAATGGCCAGGCCCGCGCCGGTCCCTCCACCGTACTTGTCCTGCGCGTGCAGGCGCTTGAATATTTTGAAAATATTGTCGTGGTGCTTCGGGTCGATGCCGATGCCGTTATCGTGTACGTAAATAACGGTAAAACCGGCCGGGTCACCGGTGCCTTTGGGGCCGCGAATTGCGGGCGGGGCCACGCCAATGATAACGTGCTTATCGGGGTGGTTATTGTAGCGCAGGGCGTTGGTCAGCAAGTTGTTGAATACCTCGTGCAGCGAGGTGCGGTTGCCGCGCACGGTGGGTAGGGAAACGGGCACCGTCACCGTGGTGCAGGTTTGCTCCAGGCGGGGGTGCAGCAGGTCGATAATGTCGGCCAGGGCATTGTTCAGGTTCACGGCCTCCACTGCCATTTCAACCCGGCTCACACGCGAGAGCTGCAGCAGCGCCTCAATCAGCGCCTCCATGCGCTGGCTGAGGCGCACCAGGGTCTGGAGCTTGCTCACGCCCTCATTATCAAGCTTGTCGGCGTAGTCTTCCAGCAAAAACAGCGAGTAGTTATGAATGCCGCGCAACGGTTCCTTGAGGTCGTGCGAGGCCACGTAGGCAAACGAGTCCAGCTCGTCGTTGCTGCGCTCCAGCTCGGCGTTGAGGCGGGCCAGGCTGATGGCCTTGGCTTGCAGCTCGTTAAATATTTTTAGCCGGATGTCGGAAATATGCAGGCGAATTTCTTTGGCCGCCTCAATTTCCAGGGGCCGCCACGGGGCCGACGTTTCCTCCACGGTTTGCTTCCAGGCCTCAAACGACTGCCGGGGCGAGAGGAAAATCTGCCCATCCACGATGGTCTGGTTTTTTTCGTGGCGGCCGGCCCAGGTCACGGTTTGCAGCTGCTCGGGCCGAAACCAGAAGATGTACTCCCCCGCCTCGCGGGCCAGCGCCACGGCCAGAATGCCGCTGGCCGTGCTCCGGATGACCTTACCGGCCGGGTTCAGCCGTGCGTAGGAATCGGTCACGAAAATATCGTGCGGGTTGTGGGTGCGCAGCCATTCCACCAGCTCCGTAATCTGGGCGGGCGTGGGCGTGTGGCCGAGGGTAATGATTTCACCAGCGAAGCAAATGGCCGCGCCGCCGCAGTCCAGCACATCCAGCAGGCTGGGGGTGAAGCGGTGCAGGCCATCCAGAAAATTCACCTGCGTGCTCACCAAATCGAACAGCCGCACCTGGGCCTCGCGCATGCGCAGGCGGTAGGCCTGCTCGTCCTGCTGCTCCTTGCTTTTGAGTAGCGCTGACACCGCTTTGCCCAGAAACTGGCACAGGTCGCGCAGCTCGTAGCTCACCAGGCGCGGGGTTTGGTGGTGGCAGGTTATCATGCCCCACAGCTGCCCTTCCTGAATGAGCGAAATGGTCATGGTCGCCTCCGAGCCCAGGTTATGCAGGTATTCGAGGTGAATGGGCGACACGCTGCGCAGCACCGAATACGTCATGTCGGGCGGGCGGCTGGCCCCGGGTGCCACGGCGGGCACCAGCGGCACCGGCTGGTACCGGGCATCGGGGATGAAGCGGAGCCAGTTTTTGAGGTACATGGCCCGCGCCTGCTTCGGAATGTCGGTGGCCGGGTAGTGCATGCCCAGCCAGGGGGGCAGGTCTTCGCGCACGGCCTCGGCAATTACTTCGCCGCTGTCGTCGGGCGCGAAACGGTAGATGGCCACCCGGTCGAACCCGGTGATGGCCCGCACCTGCTCGGCCGTTAGCTGGCAGCAGTCGAGCACGGTTTCGGCCGCGAGCAGGCTGCCCAGGCTCATGTTGAGCGCCGACAGGTCGAAGGCGCTGACCGTGGTATCGGCCACCGGCTCGCCTTCCACCCACAGCAGGCCATCGTAGCGATGCAGGATGAGCTTGTAGGCCGGCTGGCCTACCACCCGCCCCAGGCGAATGCCCAGCAGCCGCGCCTCCGGCCCCAGCGTGGCCCACAGGCGCTCTACTGCCACCAGCTGCTCGGGCTCCAGCAAAATGCCTAAGCCGGCCCCGATAATGTTTTCGGGAATTATGCCCAGCAGCGCCAGCGTGTTGGCGCTGGCCTGCACCACGCGGCGGCTCTGCTCATCGAGGCACAGCAAAAAGCCGTAGGGCTGAATCAGGCCGGGGAGGTGAATGGGCTCCCGGTCGCAGTTGCTAAGCGTGATGGACTGGCCAAGCAGGCTTTCATCGGTAAGGGTTAGCGCTGATTCAGCCATGCGGATAGTGCTTGGAACGTATGAACGGCCGAGGCCACGATGGCCGCTGGCTCTTCGGAGCCGGTTTCGGCGGCTTCGGTCAGGTGCTGGCAGAAGCCTTTCCAGAGTGGCCCGGTGCGCTCGGCCCGGCCCGTGAAAAAGGCGTGCGGGGCAATGCCCGCCTTATCGAGCTGCCGCGCAATGACCTGCCCGCCCAGCGTCGAGCCTTCGAGCACGTACATGGCCCCCAGCAGCTGGGCGCGGGTGCCGAGCGGCGGCAGCCCGGGGTAGAGCGGCGGCGCGGCATCGTGGCCCAGTCGAGCCAAATCTTTCAGGATGAGGGGCGCGCGGTAGCGCTGGTCGAGCTGCCAGGCTGGCCCGAAAAAAGTAGCGTGGGCGTGCAGCTGCGCCTCGTACGGTGCCAGAAAGCCGTACATCTTGGCCAGGAACCGGGCGGTATCGGCTGCCGTTACCGTGCCTGCCGCCAAGGCCAGGTTAAATGGGTTTTGCTCCACTGCATCGTGGAAGGGTCTGGTTTCGTGACGAAGACGCGGCAGAATAGCCGGGCTTTCCGGAGGGTTGGGCATAAAATAGAACAACGTTAGCTGGGCGAAAGTAGGCCATTGAGCGCGGCGCGGTGGCTTTTATTCAGTCCTGGGTCAGGGCGTAGCTCACCAGGTTGGCCCCCATGCGCAGGGCGGCATCGTGCGTGGCGGGCGAGTCTTCGGGGTAGGTGCCCACGTCTTCCCAGCCGTTGCCGAGGTCGCACTCATAAGAGTAGAAGCACACCAGCCGGCCTTTGTACACCAGCCCGAAACCTTGGGCCCGCTTGCCATCGTGCTCGTGCACCTTGGGCAGGCCCCGGGGAAACTGGTATTTCTGATGATAAATAGGATGCGAGAAGGGCAATTCCACAAATTCGAGCTCGGGAAACACCTTCTTCATCTCGGGCCGTATAAATTTATCGAGCCCGTAATTGTCGTCAATGTGCAGAAAGCCGCCGCCGATGAGGTACTGGCGCAGGTTTTTGGCCTCCACGGCGGTAAAGCTTACGTTGCCGTGCCCGGTCATGTGAATGAAGGGATAGGAGAGCAATTCGGGCGCGTCGAGCTCCACGGTTGCTTCGTCGGGCGCGATATTGGTTTTCAGGGCCTGATTGCAGAAGCTGATGAGGTTGGGCAGCGAGGTTTTGTTGGCGTACCAGTCGCCGCCGCCGCCGTAGTGCAGCTTGGCAATTCGGAAGCTGGGGGCGGGCGCGGCGGCCGTGAGGGTGAGCAGAATGGCAACGGATAGCAGCAGGGATTTCAGCATAGCGACGGATAAACAGGAGCAGCTTATTGAGCGCTATAATTAAGCGAGGCGTGGGAAAGTTCGGCCGTGGCCGTTACTAATTTCGCAATGAGGCTGGCTCCGGATACCTGCAAAGTAAATCATGCCCGCTACCTTGTGGCGCAACTGGCCCATGTCGGTAGCGAAACTTTGGTGCAGTAGGGCCAGGCTGCTGCTCATTGTTAAGGGTACACTGCGCGAGCAGCCGTGGCCGCTGGCCGTGCGAAAGTCTGCGTTCTTGCAGCGCCGGCCAACAAGCTGGCCAACATCAACCACCAACCAATGGTAACGGGAAACGACTTGCTAAACCTGGGCCTCAAGCCCGGCAAATGATTTAAAGACGCGCTGGAGCACATCAATGCCCACGCCTTTGAGGGCGATGCCCTGCACGCCTACCTCGACACCGTGAAGCCCGCGCCGGAAATCCCGCTGCTGGCCCAGCCGGTGCCTTTCCACGAGAATATCCGGGCCGAAACCGTGGTGGAGCAGCAGAATATCGACTACGTGAAGCAGTCGATGGACCTGCTCATGCGCACGCCCACGGTGGTAGCCGGCGCCATTATGCCTGATGCCTGCCCGGCCGGGCCGCTGGGCACCATTCCGGTGGGTGGTGTGGTGGCCACGCACCGGGCCATTCACCCCGGTATGCACTCGGCCGATATCTGCTGCTCGGTGATGCTAACCAACCTCGGCAAAGTGGACCCCAAAATCGTGCTCGATGTGGCCCAGGGCATCACGCACTTCGGCCCGGGCGGCCGGCCGGCGGAAAGTCAATTTGCACTGCCCGCTGAAATTCTGGCCGAGATGCAGGCCAACCCGTTTCTGAACTCCGAGCGCAGCCTGAAAATGGCTCGCGAGCACCTCGGCACGCAGGGCGATGGCAACCACTTTCTCTACGTGGGCGTGTCGGCCGCCACCGGCGATACCATGCTCGTGACGCACCACGGCTCGCGGGGAGTGGGCGCGGTGCTGTATGGCAACGGGATGAAAATAGCCGAGTTTTTCCGCCGTGAGATTTCGCCCGAAACCCACCCGGCCAACGCCTGGATTCCCAGCGATACCCTGGAGGGCGAAAATTACTGGCGCGCCCTGCAAACCGTGCGCAAGTGGACCAAGCGCAACCACGAGGTGCTACACGAAGCCATTGCTGCCCAGCTGGGAACGGCCGTGCTGCAGCGCTACTGGAACGAGCACAACTTCGTGTTTCGCGATGGCGACGTGTTCTACCACGCCAAAGGCGCGACGCCGCTCGACCCCAAGTTTATGCCCGACATCACCGGCCCGCGCATTATTCCGCTCAACATGGCCCAGCCCATCCTCATTGTGGAAGGTGCCACCACCGCCAATAACCTCGGCTTCGCCCCGCACGGCGCGGGCCGCAACCTCAGCCGCACCCGCCACAAATTCAGCAAAATCGGCCAGACCAACGAGCAGATTTTCGCCGAGGAAACCCAGGGCATCGACGCCCGCTTCTTCTTCAACCGCATCGATATTTCCGAGCTGCCCAGCGCCTACAAAAACGCCGAGGACGTGAAGCAGCAAATCACGGGTTTCAACCTAGCCACCGTCATTGATGAAATCCAGCCCTATGGCTGCATCATGGCCGGCGATTGGGAGCAGGACGCCCCCTGGCGCAAAAAGAAGCTGGCGAAAGCCGCCGCTGCTTTAGAAGCGCAGGCCGCAGCCGATTCGCAGGTGGATATGTCGGCACTGTAGGGTGCGGGGCTTGTCCCCGCCCGTCGTTGAACGATTTAATCGGGTCCCGTTCAAAGGCGGGCGGGGGCAAGCTACACCACTGCCAATTGCGCCGTGAACACAGCCGCCAGCGCCGCCGTTTCCGTCCGCAGCCGCGAGTTGCCCAGTGTCACCGGTCGAATTCCGCGCCCCAACGCCAGCGCAATTTCCTGCGGCGTGAAATCGCCCTCCGGTCCGATGAGTACGCAGCAGCCCGGCCCGTTGCCCACCACCTGCGCCAGCGCCATGCGCTCGCCCGCTTCCAGGTGCGCGATGAAGGTGGTTTCTGGCGTCACGCCCGCCACAAACGCCCCAAAATCGG
The DNA here is from genome assembly GCF_018967845.1 of Hymenobacter siberiensis. Classification (GTDB taxonomy): domain Bacteria; phylum Bacteroidota; class Bacteroidia; order Cytophagales; family Hymenobacteraceae; genus Hymenobacter; species Hymenobacter siberiensis. The sequence continues at coordinate 3,325,561 of NZ_JAHLZZ010000001.1, read as the reverse complement.
TCAGCTCATCCAGCTGCGGCAGCCACGCCTGCCCCGACTGCTTTAGGGCGCTGATGGCGATTTTCTCCAGCCGCTCCAGCTTCAGCTCGCGGCGCTCGGAGCGGGCGCAGCGCAGGAAGCTGATGCGCTCCACGCCAATTTCCACGGCTTTTTCCACGAACCACTCCATGCGGTCGAGGTTTTTGGTGGGGGCCACGGCTACGTGGGTGAAGTAGGGGCGGGGCGCTACCGCTTCGTGGTGCGTGATGCGCAACTGGCAGCGCTTGGGGTTGGCATCGGCCACGGCCGCCTTATAGAGGCCGCCCCGGCCGTCGAGTAGTTCCACTTCGTCGCCGATGCCCAGGCGCAGCACGCGGATGGCGTGCTTGCTTTCGTCTTCGGGGAGTGTGTAGGTGGGGCCGGCAAGGTCGGGGGCGAAAAAGGTATGCATAGGGGCAAAGAACGGAGTCGAAGTGTATTGGCAGTTGCATTCGGGCCGCTACGGCTCCGGGTTGGCGGCAGAATAAGAGGATTCAAGTACAACGCAAAAGCCCCGTCGGCTGCAACCGACGGGGCTTTCTGGTGAGTGAACTGCTCTGAAGCTTACGCTTCTACCGCCACGCGCGGCGCACCGGCCAGAATTTCCTCGTTGGCAAATTCGGCGTATTTCTTAAAGTTCACCACGAACTTCTCGGCCAGGTCCGAAGCCGTTTTGTCATAGGCCTCTTTGTCGGCCCAGGTGTTGCGCGGGTCCAGAATTTCGGTGGGCACGCCGGGCACCGCGCCGGGCACCATCATGCCAAACACAGGGTGCTTGGTGAATTTCACCTCGTCGAGCTGGCCGTTGAGAGCCGCCGTAATCATGGCGCGGGTATAGTGCAGTTTCATGCGGTGGCCGGTGCCGTAGCTACCGCCCGTCCAGCCCGTGTTGATGAGCCACACATTGATATCGGGGTTCTCGTCCATCTTTTTGCCCAGCATCTCGGCGTATTTGGCGGGATGCAACGGCAGAAATACCGCGCCGAAACAGGCCGAAAACGTCGTCTGCGGTTCGGTAACGCCCATTTCAGTGCCGGCCACCTTGGCCGTGTAGCCCGACATGAACAAGTACATGGCGTGGCTCTTGTCGAGCTTGCTGATGGGCGGAATTACGCCAAAGGCATCGGCCGTGAGGAAGAAAATGTTCTTCGGCGCATCGGCTACGCCGGGCTCAATGGCGTTGGGGATGAAGTTGATGGGGTAGGCGGTGCGCGTGTTTTCGGTCACCGACTTGTTGGCATAGTCCACCGTGTGCGTGCCGGGGATGAAGCGCGTGTTCTCCACGATGGAGCCGAAGCGGATGGCATCGAAAATCTCGGGCTCTTTCTCCTTGCTCAGGTCAATCACCTTGGCGTAGCAGCCGCCTTCAAAGTTGAAGATGCCGGCATCGGGCGTCCAGCCGTGCTCGTCGTCGCCGATGAGGCCGCGGTTGGGGTCGGCCGAAAGGGTGGTTTTGCCGGTGCCGGAGAGGCCGAAGAAAATGGCGGTGTCGCCCTTTTTGCCCACGTTGGCCGAGCAGTGCATGCTCAGCGTTTCGTGCTCGTGGGGCAGCAGGTAGTTCAGCACCCCAAAAATGCCTTTTTTCATCTCGCCGGCGTAGCCCGTGCCGCCAATCAGAATCATCTTCTTGGTGAAGTTGATGATGGCGAAGTTGGGCTGGCGGGTGCCGTCCACGGCCGGGTCGGCCTCAAAGCCGGGGGCACAGATGATGCTGAAATCGGGCGTCCAGGACGTATCCGCACCTTCTTCGGGGCGCAGAAACATATTGTAGCAGAACAGGTTGTGCCAAGCCTGCTCGTTCACGATGCGCAGCTTGAGCTGGTAGTTGGGGTTGGCCCCGGCGTAGGCTTCGCGCACGTATAACTCCTTATCGGCCAGGTAAGCCACCATTTTCTGGTGCAGCTGGTCGAACTTATCGGTATCGAAAGGGATGTTGATATCGCCCCACCACACGCTGTTTTCGGTGTTGGCATCCTTCACCACAAACCGGTCTTTGGGCGAGCGGCCGGTAAACTTGCCGGTGTCGGCCATCAGCGCGCCGGTGTCGGTGAGGTGGCCTTCGCCGTTGCGCAGGGCGTACTCAATGAGCTCGGCCGGCGTGGGATTGAGGTGAACGGTGGCGGTTTTTTCGAAGCCGAGGGCCTGCAAACGATTGCGGGTGTCGGCGGCAAGGGTGGAGGCTTCTTGCATGGCTATGAAAGTGTTGGGTGGGAATTCTCTTGACTTCTGGTACAAAGGTAGAATATCGCCGCTTGGGAGCAGTGAAACAAACCCTTTCTTTAATGGGACAAATCAAACTGCATCAGGCCCAAATTGTTCCGCTGGTGAAAGTATACGGCTCAGGGCCGCACAAGGGTGGGAGTAATGCAACGCACGCTTATCTTTAGGTTTGCTTTGTCCCAGTCTTTCGCATCTTTGTCCATGGCCATCGAAATTGCTCGCTACAACGGAATCTACGGCGACCATAAGGCCCGGATTTCGCACGACTACCTGCAAAGCCAGCTCATCGTGCCCCGTCAGCGCTTCACCGACTGGGGCCTGAAGCCGCACCTGCACGAAAACCTGTTTCAGCTGTTTTTTCTCGAAGCCGGCCGCGCCGCCTTCGAGGCCACCGAGCTGGTGGAGCTGCGCACGCCCTGCCTGGTCATCATTCCGGCCAATACCGTGCACGGCTTCACCTTCAGCCCGCAGGTGAAGGGCCGCACCCTCACCTTATCAGAAGCGCTGCTCGATACCATTTTGCAAGCCACGCCCGGCGTACTGGTCGAAATCAACGCGCTACATATTCTATCCGAATTCAACTCCGAAGTCAGCTTCGCCGATTTATCGGCCCTGGAGCAGCAGATTCACGAGGAAATCAATTCGGAGCTGCCCGGCAAGCAGCTCGCGTTGAATGGCTATTTCAAGCTGTTGTTCGTGAAAATATTCCGGCTGCTGCACCACCGCCGGGGCCAGGAAGAAAGCCCCAACCGCGCCCTGCACTACTTCCGCGAGTTCCAGAAAGCCATTGAGCGCACGGCCCCCTTCGAGAAGAAAATATCTGACTTTGCCCAGGAGTTGAAAATTACGCCGGTGCACCTCAACCGCATCTGTCAGGCCGTGAAGGGCAAAACGGCCCAGCAGATTGTGCAGGCCCACACCATCCGGCGGGCGCACAATTACCTATTATATACCTCGCTCTCGGTGGCCGAAATTGCCTACGAGCTGCAATTTGTGGACCCTGGCTATTTCACGCGGTTCTTCCGCAAGCAAACCGGGCTCTCGCCGGGGGCTTATCGCGCCAAGGCGTACCGGAGTGATTCGGCTGGGAAGCCGTAGCGCGGACTTTTAGTCCGCGACCCGCCCTAATATGCCCATGGCTGGTGCGGGCCGCGGACTAAAAGTCCGCGCTACATGCCGAAACTTTCCTAGATTTACCGTGCCCGTATTGCAGCGCTTGCGCAGCGGGCCGCTTTTCAACTGCTTTCCTCTTATTTCTCACCCCTAGTTTCTTTCAATGCAAACCATTCCTGCTCCTCTAGAGCAATCTGCGGAATCCACGAGCCACCCGCGCGGCCTGTACCTGCTCTTCGCCACCGAAATGTGGGAGCGGTTCAGCTACTACGGCATGCGTGCTGTGCTGGTGCTGTTCCTCACCAAGGCCATGATGATGGACAAGGCCTTCGCGTCGAAGTTCTACGGCGGCTACACCAGCCTGGTATATCTCACGCCGCTCATCGGCGGCTTCATTGCCGACCGGTACTGGGGCAACCGGCGCTCTATCCTCACGGGTGGCCTGATGATGGCACTGGGGCAGTTTACGCTATTTGCTGCCGCTTCCGACTATGGGCCGCAAAGCACCCATGTCCTGAGCCACTGGCTCCTTTACCTGGGCTTGGGCGTGATGATTGTGGGTAACGGTTTCTTCAAGCCTAATATTTCGAGCATGGTAGGCTCGCTGTATTCGCCCACCGACAAACGCAAAGATGCTGCTTATACCATTTTCTACATGGGCATCAACCTGGGTTCGTTTCTGGGCAATACCATTACCAGCCTTATAGGCGACAAAGAGGGCCATCCCGAGGCCTTCCGTTGGGCGTTCCTTGCCTGCGGTATTGCCATGCTGCTGGGCACGGGTGTATTCAACTGGGGCAAAGGCAAGTACCTGCATACGCCCACCGGCGAACAGGTGGGTACCACGCCCGTAGCCTCGGGCGGCATCATGGGCGTGTATGCCCTACTGCCCGTTTTGCTGGCCCTGATTCTGGGCATTCTGTGGCTCGACTCCAATAAGCTATCCGTCATTGCCCCACTGCTGGGCATTGCAGTCGTCGGCATTGCCTTTATGATTTTCAGCGATAAATCCCTCAGTGGTGCCGATATCAAGGGCATTATGGTGATTTTCATTGTGTCATTCTTCGTGGTGTTCTTTTGGGCGGCCTTCGAGCAGGCCCCGGCCTCGCTCACCTTCTTCGCCGATGAGCAGATGAACCGCACCATCTTTGGCTTCACGCTGCCAGCCAGTATCTTCCAGAACCTCAACGCCATCTTCGTGGTGGTGGGCGCGCCACTCATGGCCATGGTCTGGACGGCCCTGGGCCGTCGCGGCGCCGAGCCGCCGTCCCCCCTCAAAATGGCCATTGGCCTGGCCTTCCTGGCCGCCGGCTACCTCGTGATGTGCTTCGGTGTGCACGACCTGCAGCCCGGTGTGAAGGTGAGCATGTTCTTCCTGGTGGCGCTCTATTTCCTGCACTCCGTGGGTGAGCTCTGCCTGTCGCCCATCGGCCTGTCGCTGGTAAACAAGCTGGCCCCCGCCAAATTTGCCTCCCTGCTGATGGCCGTGTGGTTCCTCGCCAACGCCGCCGCCAACTACCTGGCCGGCTACATGAGCAGCCTCTACCCCGACCCCAAATCGACGGCCCCCGCTCCGCAAATTCTGGGCTACCACATCACCAGCCTCTACGATTTCTTCATGGTGTTCGTGGTTTCGGCCGCTGCCGCCGCCATCATCCTGTTCCTTATAAGCGGCAAGCTAGCCAAGATGATGGACGCCCGCAACTACCCCGCGCCCGTCGTGCAGGCGTAAGGCAGCGTCTTTTTTAGCTCCTGAAAAAGCCTCCGATGCTGCTGCATCGGAGGCTTTTTCGCGTAGTGTTCCGCTGGCCGCTGGCCGCTGGCCGCTGGCCGCTGGCCGCTGGCCGCAGTTTAGCGCGAAGCACGTAACTGCTGGCCTTGGGTAAGGCGAGTTTGCAACTCGCCGTTGGTTTGGCAACCGCCAGCATTATGCGCCTATACCTGGTGGCCCTTGCGTTGTGAGTCATAGACTCACGGCTAGCGGGTAAGCCGTGAGGTTAGATAAGTATTACATAAAAAAGTCCCGCCGGCACTGCCAGCGGGACTTTTCAGGCTAATAGCTAAGGGCTAAAAGCTGGGAGCTAATGCAAAATTACATCATGCCGCCCATGCCACCCATACCGCCCATGCCGCCATCGCCGTGGCCATGACCAGCATCCTTGGGCTCGGGCTCGTCCGAAATCACGGCCTCAGTCGTCAGCAGCAGGCCAGCGATGGAAGCGGCGTTTTCGAGGGCCAAACGGGTTACCTTGGTGGGGTCGATGATGCCGGCGGCCACCAGGTTCTCGAAACGGTCCTCACGGGCGTTGTAGCCGAAGTCACCGCTGCCTTCGCGCACTTTCTGCACGATGACCGAGCCTTCGCCGCCAGCGTTCTGCACGATGCAGCGCAGTGGCGCCTCCAGGGCGGTGCGGATGATGTTCACGCCGGTGCGCTCGTCAGCATTGTGGGTATCCACTGCGGCCAGGGCCTCAATGGCCCGCACCAGGGCTACGCCACCGCCGGGTACCACGCCTTCCTCAACGGCAGCGCGGGTAGCGTGCAGGGCATCGTCAACCCGGTCTTTCTTCTCTTTCATCTCTACTTCGGTGCTGGCACCGATGTAGAGAATTGCCACGCCGCCGCTCAATTTAGCGAGGCGCTCCTGCAATTTCTCCTTATCGTAGTCCGACGTCGTGGTTTCCATCTGGGCCTTAATCTGGCTGATGCGGCTGGTGATGGCCTCTTTCGAGCCCTTGCCGTTCACAATGGTCGTATTGTCCTTGTCGATGATGATTTTCTCGGCCGTGCCCAAGTATTCCAGGGTGGCGTTTTCGAGCTTGTAGCCCTGCTCTTCGCTGATAACGGTACCACCCGTGAGGGTAGCAATGTCCTCCAGCATGGCCTTGCGGCGGTCGCCGAAGCCGGGAGCCTTCACGGCAGCGATTTTCAGCGAGCCGCGCAGCTTGTTTACTACGAGCGTAGCAAGGGCCTCACCGTCAACATCTTCGGAGATGATAACCAAGGGCTTGCCAGTCTGCAGAACCTGCTCCAACACGGGCAGCAGCTCCTTCATGGTGCTCACCTTTTTGTCGTAGATGAGAACGTAGGGCGACTCGAACTCAACCTCCATTTTCTCGGGGTTGGTCACGAAGTAGGGCGACAGGTAGCCGCGGTCAAACTGCATGCCTTCCACCGTCTTTACTTCGGTTTCGGTGCCGCGAGCTTCCTCCACGGTGATAACGCCTTCCTTACCAACTTTGTCCATGGCATCGGCAATCATTTTGCCGATTTCCGCATCGTTGTTGGCCGAAATCGTACCCACCTGGGCAATTTCCGAGTTGTTCTCGATTTTCTTCGACTGCGACTTCAGGTTGGCAACTACGGCGATAACTGCCTTGTCGATGCCGCGCTTCAGGTCCATCGGGTTGGCCCCGGCGGCCACGTTTTTCGAGCCGGCGGTGTAGATGGCCTGGGCCAAAACCGTAGCCGTGGTGGTGCCGTCGCCAGCCTGGTCGGCCGTTTTCGACGCTACTTCTTTCACGAGCTGAGCGCCCATGTTCTCAATCGGGTCGCGCAGCTCAATTTCCTTGGCTACGGTCACACCGTCCTTGGTGATGGTGGGCGCACCAAATTTCTTGTCGATGATGACGTTACGGCCTTTGGGGCCGAGGGTCACTTTCACGGCGTTCGCCAGTTTGTTCACACCGGCCTGCAAGCGGGCGCGGCCTTCGGTGTCGAATTGGATGTTCTTAGCCACGTTGGGAAGAATTATGAGTTATGAATTATGAGTTATAAATTTTCGGCGGGCCTAAAGCACAGCGAAAATGTCCGACTCGCGCATGATGAGCAGGTCCTCACCGTCAACGGTGATTTCGGTGCCGGCGTACTTACCGTACAGCACCTGGTCGCCCACATTCACCTGGGGCTTGATGATGGTGCCGCTGTCAGCGGTTTTGCCTTCGCCCACGGCCACTACTTCGCCACGCTGGGGCTTCTCCTTGGCCGTATCGGGGATGATGATGCCGGATTTGGTTTTCTCCTCGGCGGCGGCGGCGCGAACAATTACGCGGTCGGCCAGCGGTTTCATGCTAAGTGCCATTTTGGGTGTATTTGGGTTGAATTAAGTTGAAATACTAGGTGTCTGGTATTGTCTCATTTCCCGTGCCAGCGCCACAAACCTGACAAAATGGGCAGATTTTATCAACGAAATGTGGCAGAAGTGGCGGATGCGCCGGTGCCAATGGCTGGTTCCGCCGTGCAATACGACCGCATCGGCCCAGTGTTGCGCGCAACAAAAAAGCCGGTGCCTCTCGCTAGAGAAGCACCGGCTTTTGCAGGTTCAGAACGGGAGCCGCGACTACGGAGCAGGCGTGTTGGCCGGCGCTGGCGTGGTAGTGCCAGCGGGAGCAGTAGCCGGTGCAGTTGCGTCGGGGGTAGTAGCCGGCGCGGTAGCGTCGGGGGCAGCGGGGGCCGTAGGAGCCGTAGGAGCCGTAGGAGCCGTAGGAGCCGGCAGCTTGGTTTCGAGGGCGCGCTGCTGGTTCACGCTGCGCACCGTGCCACCGCCGGTGGAGGTAAGCATATGTGAGCCGAGCGACAGCACTACCAGACCAATGGCGAAGCCCCAGGTGAGTTTTTCGAGCAGGTCGCCGGTGCGTTTCACGCCCATCATGCTGGCCGCGCCGCCGGCGCTAAACTGGCTGGAAATTCCACCCCCTTTGGGGTTTTGGGCCAGTACCACGAGGGCCAGCAGGAAACACACCAGGAGAATGAGGATGATTAGAGCAGTGTACATGAGGGGTAAAAAAGCTGAAAAAGCAAATTACGCTGAAGGTTGCAATGATTGAATCTGGGCTGCAAAGTACGCCATTTTTTCCGGCTGCTTCACCATGAGCTTTTCATAAATCTCAATGGCCCGGGCCGTTTTGCCCTGCCGCACGAAGATGCGGGCCAGATTTTCGGAAACCAGGTCGGGTTCGGCGCGGGTGCTGCGCACGCTCAGGTCGGGCTGGCCGCCGGGCGCGGGCGGTAGCATGCCGGGCCGCGTGAGGCGCGGCTGGCGCTTGAGGAAGTTGTTGATGAGGTCAGCCTTATTGGGCAGCTCGGGCGGTACCGGGCAGTGCGTGGCCCAGTGGTCGAGCAGCAGCGGGTCGGGCTCGAAGAAGGTACCGGTGGGCGGAAGCGGCACGGCCGGCGGCTGGGCGGCCGCTTCCACAGCGGTGGAGGTTTCGGCGGCTTCGGCCTTGGAAATCAGCAAGTCGAGTAGCTGCATGGACAGTCCCAGGCGGCTGCTTTCCCCGAAAGCATAGCCCACCATGGCATCGCCGGTGAAGGCGGCCGGGGTGAACACCGGCGCGGTCGGAACTGGTGCCGCCAAGGGCGATGCCGCGGGGCTAACCAGGCTGCGGGTAACGGCCGAGGCAGCCCATTCGTCAACCAGGCCCGGTAGCTGATAGGTTGGCACGATGACCGGTGACGCATCGGCCAAACCAAACTCAAACCGGGCTTCGCCCACCTCTACCGGTGGCCGAATGGCGGGGGCCTGGGCCGGCAGCTCGTCGGCTGCTTCAGCTAATTTGAGTGCTTCGGTGGGCAGCGCGGCGGGCGTTTCTACTGTTTCGGCCAAGGTGGTTACCATGATGGTAGCTTCTTCCAGGTCGACCAATAGAGGTAAATCCACCAAGGCTGGCTCCACCGGAATCACCTCCATCAACGGTATTACTGCTTCCGGCTTAGCCACTAGCGAAGGGCTTTCGGGTATTGCTGGCAACGCCACCACCGGCACTTCCGGAACCACTGGCACTGGCACCGGTTCCGGCTCAATAAATGGAACTACGGCGGGGAGGACTTCAATGATAGCTGCCGGAGCTACCGGAATGGCAGGAGCGGCGGGCAGCGGAGCAGCGAGTATTAACGAGTATTCAGCATCGACAGCGGCTGGAACTGTAACTGCTGGCTGCGCTTCCGCAGCTGTCGCAACCGGTTCGGGTATTACCTCCGGGATAACGGCTGCCAGTGGTGGTGCGGGTGCTGCTACCGGTTCGGGCGTCACTTCAATTGCCACGGGTGCTGGCGGTGGCGCGGGTGCTGCTACTGGTTCGGGTATTACCTCAATTGCTTCAATTACCACTGCTGGCAGCGGTGGCGCGGCAATTTCGGCGGCGGCTGATGCTACCGGCTGCGGGAGGATAACCGGCGCGGCTTCGGCGGCCGGGGCCGGGGCCGGGGCTTCAATAGCGGCCGCAGCTTCGGGCGCCGTAATAACGGCGGGGAGGGGCTCCGGCTCTACCAGCTCGATGAGGCGGCGCAGCAGGCTGCGGTCGGCGGCGTAGGTGGCGGCACGGCGCAGGCGCTGGCTGGCCAGCATGGTGCCCTGGTCGTGGGCGGCTTTGGCCAGCAGCAGGTGGGCCGTCTGGCAGTAGGGAAATGCCTGAGCCAGCTGCTCAAGCTCGCGCACTTCGGCCGGACCCAGGGAAGTGGGGCGGTCGAGAACGTGCAGGAGCGTAGCGCGGGTCACGGATGAAACAGGCAGTGAAAGCGGTGAAAAAATAACGACTGGTGTTCGGGATAAAACCGTTAATCAGCGTATTCGGACCCACTAAATGGGGGTGCAACATTACGCTAATTTACGCAGATACCCCGGCTGCTACGGTGCTGCTAATTAATATTTCCCGGAAAATTAAGCACGTAATTTCTCCCCCGCCTCACTACTTCAGCACCCAATTTCTTCGCCGACTACCAGTTAGCTACCGACTTATTGAAAATGTCGGTAATGATTTTATCCGTGGTGGTGCGCACGGCGGTAGGGTCGTTGTTGATGGTCGAAATATTGCGGTTGGCCGCGTAGTCGTCGAAATTCTGGAACACCTGCTCGAAGCTCTGCTTGTCGTCCTTGGTGTTGGTGAAGCGCATTTTGACCTGAATGGTGAGCCGGTTCGAGCCGGCCTGCGATACGCCGTTGACCTGCTGAATGGAGGCCGGGGCAAAGTCGTAGGCCACAATGTTGCCGTCGAATTGCAGGTCGCCGTCGCGGGGCACGAGTTTCAGGTTGGTGTTGCGCTGGAAATAGTCCTTCAAATCCTCGGTGAAGCGTTGCGTCAGAAAGGCCGGCCCCGAGGGCGAGTTATTCTGAATAGTGGCAATGGAAATGGTACGCACCGCCGGGTCGATGTTGGTGCCGTTGAACGAGTACACGCCGCAGCCGCTCAGGCCCAGCAGCCCGCAAAGCACTACTACCGAATAAAAAGCGGCTTTACACTTGCTCCAGGTCATATTGCTTGAGTTTGCGGTACAGCGTGCGTTCCGAGATGCCCAGGTCGTGGGCGGCGTATTTGCGCTTGTTGTTGTGCTTCTTCAACGCCTTGAGAATCATCTCGCGTTCCTTAATGTCGAGCGAGAGCGTTTCCTCCTCGGTTTCGTGCGAAATATCCTCCACCGGAGTTTCGTCGTCGTAGCTCGTCGTCGGCTCGTTTTTATACGGGTTAGGGGCGGTGGGCAGAAAATACTCGGCGGCTTCTCGGTTGTCAAACGCGCCGGAAGGTGCCGTATTGTTATTGCTGAAGAGGTGGCTGTTCTGGCGCAGCAACTCCTGGGCCTCGTGGGGGCGCTGACCGGTGGCTAGCTCCAGCACCATTTTCTTGAGGTCCGTCATGTCGCGGCGCATGTCGAACAGGATTTTGTAGAGCAGGTCCCGCTCCGAATAGCCGGCCGCCCCATCGGGCGCGCTGGAGCCCAACAGCATGGGCAGTCGGCTGGTCTGCTCCTGCGGCAGGTAGGGAGCCAGGCGGTGGGCATCAATGTCGCGCTCGGTTTCGAGCACCGACATCTGCTCGGCGATGTTCTTGAGCTGGCGAATGTTGCCGGGGAAGCGGAAGCGCGTGAGCACCGGCACGGCATCGGGTAGCAGTGTGATGGGCCGGGTGCGGTAGCGCTCGGCCGCATCCGAAGCAAACTTGCGGAACAGCAGGTAGATATCGTCGCCGCGCTCGCGCAGCGGCGGCACCGTAATCGGCACCGTGTTGAGGCGGTAGTACAGGTCTTCGCGAAAGGTGCCGGCCTGCACACGGTCGAGCAGATTCACGTTGGTGGCAGCCACCACGCGCACGTCGGTTTTCTGCACCTTGCTGGAACCTACCCGAATAAACTCGCCATTCTCCAGCACGCGCAGCAGGCGGGCCTGGGTGCCGAGCGGCATCTCGCCGATTTCGTCCAGGAAAATGGTGCCGCCGTTGGTTACCTCGAAGTAGCCCTTGCGGGCCTCATTGGCGCCGGTGAAGGACCCTTTTTCGTGGCCAAACAGCTCGGAGTCAATCGTGCCCTCCGGAATCGCGCCGCAGTTGATGGCAATAAACTGCCCATGCTTGCGCGGCGAAAGGGCATGGATAATCTTGGAAAACGACTCCTTGCCCGACCCGCTTTCGCCGGTAATGAGCACCGTCATGTCAGTCGGCGCGACCTGCGCGGCCACCTGAATGGCGTAGTTCAGCGTCGGCGCATTGCCGATGATGCCGAACCGGAGCTTGATGGATTGGATTTCTTGTGTGGTCAAGGCGATGGATGTCTACTAGGTCGAGGATTTAATTCACTTAACTATTTCGTTAAAGCGAGGATAGGTAGGCGCATATTTTATTTTGACTACATCACCAACCTTATATTTTGAGTCAAGACTGTTGCCAGTATATTTTTTGCACTCGACAACAAACTCATAGGAATAAGTGAACCTGCCCCGAATATTACGATTTCCCAAATAGTTTTTGTCGTCAATCACAACTCCTTTCGTCATTAGGCCTTCGGTTCGTAAATAATAGCTGCGCAGTGAGGAGTAGAAAACAAGCCCAACTGGAAAAGCAGCAATGACAGATAACAGAAGCAAAAAGCTTCCCACCACCTTAAGCAGCTGAATCTTCTTCCTCCGTTTGTACTCAGGTGCTAACTCGCGGTATTTATTTCGAGCCATTCGGAAAACGGATTACGAAACCGCTTCGCCTAATAAAGTGCTGGCTGAAGAAGAATGCACGAGCACATTCACGTAATCACCTTTCTTGAAATCGCCTTTCGGAAAAATGACAACCTGGTTCTGGCTGTTGCGGCCGCTCAGGTCGTCTTTGGAACGCTTTGAGAAGTTCTCAACCAAGACTCTATGTACCTGGCCCACAGAGCGGGCATTGCGCTTGGCACTGTAAACCTGCTGAATATCAATTAACTCCTGCAAGCGGCGCTTCTTGGTTTCGAGCGGAATATCGTCCTCCAGCTTGCGGGCGGCCAGTGTGCCTGGGCGCTCCGAATAGAAGAATTGGTAGGCCATGTCATACTGCACGAAGTGCATCAGGCTCTTGGTGTCCTCGTGCTCCTCCTCGGTTTCGGAGCAGAAGCCGGCAATCATATCCGTCGAGATGGCGCAGTCGTCGCCCAGAATTTCGCGGATGCGGTTCACCCGCGCCTCGTACCAGGGGCGGTCGTAGGTGCGGTTCATCAGGGCCAGCACGCGGGAGTTGCCGCTCTGGGCCGGCAGGTGAATGTACTTGCAGATGTTCTCGTAGCGTGCCATGGTGTGCAGCACCTCGTCGGTGATGTCCTTGGGGTGCGAGGTGGAAAAGCGCACCCGCAGCTCGGGGCTGATGAGGGCTACGCGCTCCAGCAGCTGGGCGAAATTGGCGTGCTCGGTGCCGTCGGCCGAAGCCCACTTGTAGGAGTCCACGTTCTGGCCCAGCAGGGTCACTTCCTTATAGCCGGCCGCCACCAAATCGGTGGCTTCCTGAATGATGCTGTGGGCATCGCGGCTGCGCTCGCGGCCGCGGGTGAAGGGCACCACGCAGAACGAGCACATGTTGTCGCAGCCGCGCATGATGCTGATGAAGGCCGACACACCGTTGCTGTTCAGGCGCACGGGCGTGATGTCGGCGTAGGTTTCCTCGCGGCTCAGCAGCACGTTCACGCCCCGTTGCCCGCCATCGACCTGGCTGATGAGGGCGGGTAGGTCGCGGTAGGCATCGGGGCCGACTACGAGGTCCACAATTTTGTCTTCTTCCAGAAACTTGCTTTTCAGGCGCTCGGCCATGCAGCCGAGCACGCCCACCAGCATGCCGGGCTTGCGCTTTTTGTGGGCGTTTATCTGCTTGAGGCGCATTCGCACGGTCTGCTCGGCCTTCTCACGGATGGAGCAGGTATTGAGCAGCACGAGGTCGGCGTTGGCAAGGTCGTCGGTGGTGTCGAAGCCTTCGTCGAACAGGATGCTCGACACGATTTCGGAGTCCGAGAAGTTCATCTGGCAGCCGTAGCTTTCGATGTAGAGCTTGCGCTGGCGGCCGGTGCGGGTGGCGGCCGTTACCCGCACCTCGCCGCTGGGGGTAGCCTCGGCGGTGGGGGCGGTTTTATCTAAAAAATCAAGGGTTAGCAGGGGTTGGGCCATATTCTAAACGCTTTTCGGCGGGAGGGCAAAGATACGTTAATTGGGGTTAAAATGACAGAATGGCAGAACAACGTAGGGGCGGGGCTCGTCCCCGCCCGTCGTTGAACGACACCCATTCGATTCGTTTAACGACGGGCGGGGACGAGCCCCGCCCCTAGGCAATACTCGTCCCCAGTACTTCCAGTAAAGCCCTGGCTTTTAGCAGACACTCTTCATACTCGCGCTCCGGGTCGGAGTCGTAGGTGATGGCGGAACCGACCTGGAAACTGAGGTAGCCGGTATCCTGCCGGTATTGCAGCGAGCGGATAACAACGTTGAAATCGAAACTTCCATCGGCTCCCACGTAGCCGATGCTGCCGCTGTAGAGGCCGCGCCGACTGCTTTCGTAGTGCTCGATGAGCTGCATGGCCCTGATTTTCGGCGCACCCGTCATCGAGCCCATGGGGAAAGTGGCGCGGAGGATTTCGGCCAGGCTGATGCCGGGGCGCAGGTCGGCGGTGACGGTCGAAATCATCTGCCAGAGGTGGCGGAAGGGGTAGAGGCCGAAGAGCTCGGGCACGCGCACGGTGCCGGTACGGGCCACGCGGGCGAGGTCGTTGCGCACGAGGTCCACAATCATCAGGTTTTCGGCCCGCTCCTTTTCGTCGTGCAGCAGGGTCTGGCGCTGCTGCTCATCGGCCGCCGGTGTGGCCCCGCGCCGGATGGTGCCCTTGATGGGCTGGGAAACCAACCGCCCATCGTGGTGCGATAGAAACCGCTCGGGCGAGGCGCAGAGCAGGAAATGCTCGTGCCAGCGCACGAAGCCCGCAAACGGCGCGGGCGAGGCCTGCATGAGCTGCCAGAAAACCTCCACGGGGCTCAGCGTCACGTTCTCGGCGTAGAACTCCTGGCAGAGGTTCAGCTCGTACACTTCGCCGTTGAGAATATCTTCCCGAATGGCTTCCACGGCCCGCAGGTAATCGGCCTTGGGCAGGCGCGGGCGCAGCACGGGAACGGCTGGCACCGCAGCGGGCGGCACGGGCTGTGCCAGAATCTGTTCTAAAATCCCATCCGTTTGCCCGTGAATCTCTAGCGTATCGGCCCGCCATACCAGCCAGGTTTCCGGCGTGAAAAAATGCAGGCGTGGCCAGGTAAACCCCGCGAAGTTCGCGCTTTGCAGGGCTTCGATGTCGTTTTTTAAATCGTAGGTCAGGAACCCAAAGCGCGGCGTTTCCGTCGCCAGCAGTCCGGATAAATCAGCCAGCGAATCAGGGCTTCTGTTCCCCGCAGCGGCCACCGCCAGCAGGCGCTCAAATGCGCCGTGCGGATATTCCAGGTCATTGGGCTCGAAGTAGGTGCAGTGCGAAAAGGCCGCGCCCCAGCGCAGGGCCCGCACCCGAAAATTGGCGGGCAGCGCATGTAGCGGAACGGTCACGGGAGAGGTTGCAGGCACAGCTAGAGAGACGGTTGATGCGGCATTTTTCGACGGTAAAGGTCGGGCCGGGCTACTTCAACTCCCGCAGGGCCAATTTGGCTTTGGCATCGGTGCTGTTTTTGTATTCGTGCCAGGGGTAACGCAGCGCCCGCTGAAAATAAAGGCGCGCCGTGGGCTTGTTACCCACGCTTTGGGCCATGTAGCCCTGTTGCAGAGCGGCCTGGGGGGCGTAGTAATAAGGGGCTTTGGGGCCCGCCTCGGTCTGGGTTTGTTCGAAATAGAACCAAGCCGAATCGAGCCGGCCCAGACCCTGATAGGCGCGGGCCCGGCGGTAGGGGGCCTCAATGCGGTCGCGCCAAAGCGTGGTCTGATTGGCGTGGAAGGCCCACAGCGTACTGAGTGCCTCCCGGTCGTAGCCGCCGTCGGATTGCAGCCGGGCTTTGGTGAGGATGGGGTTGAGGGCTGTGGCCTCCTGGTAGTAATGCTGGGCGTACACGTCCTCCTCCACATCGGCCGGGCCGGCCTGGTTGATGAGCGCACGATACTTGGCGGCTGCCACCGGTTGCCCACTCAGCCACATGGCCAGGTAGAGCTTAAAGGCCGCATCCTTGCGGTAGTGATGGCCCCGAAACTCGTGCAGAAACGCCAGGTTTTCGCGCTCCGAAGCGGCGTATTCGCCCCGGTAGAGCAACAGGTCGGCGGCCATGTGGTGCAGGTAGGCCGTGGGCAGGTAGCCGGGGCCGGTGGGCCGGGCGCGGTAGGCGGCCAGGGCCGCCGCACCGTGGTGCTGGCGCTTCTCCACGCTGGTGCGCAGGTAGGTAAATAACAGATTATCAGGCTGTTGGGTGGTGAGCTGCTCGGCCAGGCGCAAGGCCTCAGCGGGCTTTTTATAGTAGCTCTCCCGAATCAGGGCCAGAAAAATCTGGCTTTCGAGTTGGAAATCATTTGGCTGAGCGGCGGCCTGGCCCAGGCGTTGCAGGCCCGTATCCGAGTTGGCCGTGAGGCCCAGCAGGCGCAGCAGCCAGTGGTAGCCCTCGGGCAGCGAGCCCACTGCAAACTCACAAACACCCAGCGTTTTGCGTGCCGGCAGGAAGGTGGGATACTGCTTCACCACGTCCTGCATCTGGTGGTAGCCGCTGCGCAGGTGGTAGCCCCCCACCACCAGGTGTTTGAATAGCAATTGGCTCAGTCCCAGGTGTAGCGTGATTTCGGCCCGGGCATAATCGCGCAACGCGCTGGCCGGCGCATCATCCAGCGCGTCGAGGCGGGCTGTCTGCGTGGCCGTCAGCGCATCGTAACGGCTGGCATCCTGGGTGATGAGCAGCTCCACAAAATCGGCACAGTTGGCCACCAGCAGGGGGGCGGGGGCGGTGGGCGCACTGGCCAGCTCAGTCCGGAGCAGGGCGCGGCCCGCGTCGAGGCGCAGCTTCATAACTTCCGCGTAGGCGCGGCGGCTGTTGGTGCTCAGGGCGTCAGGTTTTTGATTCTGATTTTCGAGCTGTTCAACGTTATCAGGGAGGTGCTGAATTTCGACGGCTTCGGGGAGGTTCAGGCAACGCGCCGGGGCCAGCAGCGGGCCGCCCGCCAACGCCAGCACCAGCCCGACCCGGCGGGCGCAGATGCAAAACGCAGCAACGGATAACAATCGACTAGCCATAAAACCGCAAAGACCCAAAACCCGGCAACAAAAAAGGAACGGCACTGCCGTTCCTTTTTTCAATTCATAAAGCAACCGAAAGCTACGCAACACGAGCTTCCACGTCGGCCAGAATCCGGCCGCAGTGCTCGCACACGATAATTTTCTTGTGCGAGATGATATCGGCCTGGCGCTGGGGCGGCACCGTGTTGAAGCAGCCACCGCAGGCG
The DNA here is from genome assembly GCF_018967845.1 of Hymenobacter siberiensis. Taxonomy (GTDB): domain Bacteria; phylum Bacteroidota; class Bacteroidia; order Cytophagales; family Hymenobacteraceae; genus Hymenobacter; species Hymenobacter siberiensis. The sequence goes on along the minus strand of NZ_JAHLZZ010000001.1, from coordinate 3,308,543 downwards.
TCGCGGCGCACCAGCACCACGGCCAGGCCGTTGCGCACGTTGCCGCGAATGCGGGTGTAAGCCGTCAACAGGCGCTCTTCTACCGGCTTGGTAGCTTCCTCGCGCTGGGCCATGATGTTGCGCTCTTCCTCTTCGTTTTCCGAAATAATGGTGTCGAGCTCGCTCTTTTTGGTGTCGAGGTCCTTGCGGCGCTCGTCCAGTTTCGACTTCGTACCGCTGATTTCGGCGTTTTTCACGTCAATCTGGTACTGCGACTCCTTGATTTTCTTGTCGGCAATCTGGATTTCCAGGCGCTGCAGCTCAATTTCCTTGGCAATGGCTTCGAACTCGCGATTATTGCGTACGTTCTGCTGCTGCTCGTCGTACTTCTTGATGAGCGTTTCGGCATCCTTGCTGGCTTGCTTGCGGCTCTTGATAAAGTCGTTCAGGCCCTGAATGTCTTCGTCGAATTTCTTCACACGCACCTCATAGCCAGCAATTTCGTCTTCCAAGTCGCTCACTTCCTCGGGCAAATCGCCCCGCACGCGCCGAATTTCGTCGAGCTGCGAATCGAGGTGCTGCAAGGTGAGCATGGCTTCGAGCTTGGCGGCTACGGGAACGTCGGCGGGAGCCACGGCGGCACTTTTAGCAGTCATATTGAACGGGGTTCGTAGGGGTTTCAGCGATTAAGACCGCAAAAGTACGTTCAAATCCGGCCGTTAGCAAATCCCGGAATACTTCGCCGGTGAACTGTTCGCTCTCAAAATGGCCCACGTCGCAGAGCATCAGCTGGCCCTCGGCCCCAAAAAACTCGTGGTATTTCACATCGCCGGTCACGTAGGCATCGGCCCCCGCGGCCCGCGCCGCGCCAATGAGAAACGCGCCCGCCCCGCCGCAGATGGCCACCGTTTTAATTAGTTTATCAAACGCCGTGTGGCGCACCACGGGTACCAGCAGCTGCCGCTTCAGTAGTTGCCGGAACGCGGCCGGGGCCAGCGCCTCAGGCAGCTCGCCCACCAGGCCCGCACCTATTTCCTGATGCGTGTTTTCGAGCTTAATCAGCTCATAGGCAACTTCTTCATAAGGATGAGCGGCCCGCAAGGCCCGCAGCACGGCCGCCTGCCGGTGCAGCGGTAGCAGCACTTCGAGGCGCAATTCGGCCACGGTTTCGGGCTGGTTTTGGATACCGATGGCGGGCTGTGTGCCCGCGCCGGGCGTGAAGGTGCCGGTGCCTTCGGTGCGGAAGCTGCAGTCGGAATACTGGCCCACCTGGCCGGCCCCGGCGGCGTAGAGCGCGGCCAGCACGCGGCCGGCTAAGTCGGTTTGCTGGTCTTCGGGCCGGTTGGGCACGTAGGTGATGAGGCGGGCCAGGGTGCCGCTTTGCGGAGCCAGCACGCGGGTTTTTAGCAGGCCAAGTTTTTCGGCGAGCTTGTCATTGACGCCGCCGCGCACGTTGTCGAGGTTGGTGTGGGCGGCGTAGATGGCCACGTCGTTTTTGAGGGCCGCGATGATGGTTTGCTCCACTTCATTGGCCCCGGTGAGGCGCTTGAGGGGCCGGAAAATAACCGGATGGTGGGCCACCACCACGTTGCAGCCGCGCCGTACGGCCTCGGCTACGATGGCCGGGGTGCAGTCCAGCGTTATCAGTACGCCGGTTATTTCGGCCTGCGGGTCGCCGCATTGCAGGCCGGCGTTGTCGTAGCTTTCCTGGTAGGCGAGGGGCGCGGCGGCTTCCAGCAGGCGGGCAAGGTCTTGAACGGTGGGCACTTTGGGGGAAGGGTTGAGTTTTGAATGTTGAGTTATGAGCAGGGCAGGCAGCGGCCCAGCATCTCTACATAGTGGGCTACGTTCGCGGCTTCGCCCCGGCTTTTGTACTGCATGAGGTAGTGCGGGTGGTCGAGCACGATGATTTTATCGAATAAGCTCAGCTCGGCATTGAGGCGCTTGAAGAATTCGCCGTTGCGCTTGCCCAGGCTCACGGCCACATCGCGGCGCAAACCTAACGATTCTACCTGCTGGCGCAGCGAAAGCTGGATATACGGCCACAGGGCTTTGGTGAGAACGGGGGAGTCGTAGTAATTGTAGTTCAGACCATTTTTCAGCAGCACCAGTGGGTCTAATGAGCCCACATAAAAGTGCTGATAAAATGCTGCCGGTCCACCCATTTCCGCAATGACTTTATACACGAACTGGGTGGAGGTTTCGGGCCGCTGCCGGGGTAGGTCGTGTTCGATGCCGCAAAGGTCGGTCAGGGCGGTGGGGTCGGTGAAGGCCACGCCGGTAAGGCCCATGCCCAGCCGGCCGGGGTTGATGCCTAGCACGGCCACGCGGGGTGGCGCTTCGGGGTAGAATTTATGGGTAAACTGGCTCAGCAGGTCGAATACGGCCGGCTCGCGGAACGGGCTTCTACCCCCGCCGGTAGGGCCGTGGGCAGGGGAAAGGTGCGCAGAAGGCGCGGAAGGGAAGTAGCCAGGTTTGGCATGGATTATTAAGGCTTTATTGGGAAATAACCGGGGTGACCGTTCGATGCCCCGAGACGCCCAGAGGCCATGTCAGGGCCACCGCGCCGGGGCCGATGCTAATCCGACTTAGCAATGGGTAGAGGGCCCGAGCGCCGTGCTGGTGGTGGGCTGCAAACTGCAACCCATCGAACAAAAGTAGGAATCCGCCTTGCAGCAGCAGCGACTGCCCGTAGCCCCGCCAGCGCTCAGGGGAGCCTGAGGCGGTGGGATTGCGGCCTTTTTCGAGCAGGTAAAAGCCCGTGGCCAGGTAGGCCACGTCGAGGCCGGCGTTGAACAGGTAGAGGTTTTCGGTACGCAGCTGGGCGCGCACGTTGGTGGCGCGGTCGGCAGCCGGCGGCCGATTGGCCCGCCGGGCGGCCAGGTAGCCGGTGCCCGCCAGGGCCAGGTTAACGGCGCCCCAGCCAACATTCATCTGATGAAAATAGTGGGCCGAGCCTTCCGTTTGGCTCGTAGCAATGCCGCTGACCACTAAATTGCCCACGGCCCAGCCGCCCAATACTGCCAGCGCCCGCTGGTCGAGCCGGGTGCGCTCGGCAGCAAAAGCAGTTAGTCCAGTCGAAGAGGCAGGCAGCTGCCGGGGCAACGAATCGGCGGGGACCTGAGCCCATGCGGGCACTATTGGGGCCACGGCCAACAGGCAGCCAAGCAGGAACAACGAGCGCATGGAAATGGTAAATAGCGTGAGGTGACGGGTTGGGTGCAACCGCTTCGGGGCTTAGTTGTGCGGGTGGCTCGGCAACCGCCGTACTTTTGCGGGCCTTTGCTCCGGTAATAGTTCGCGCGTGCAGTCCGTTATAACCTTTTTAGTGTTGCCGTTTTCCTGGCTTTATGCCGCCGTGCTGGCCGTGCGCAATTGGCTCTACGACATCGGCTGGAAACGGACTGAAACTTTCGCCGTGCCGCTGCTCAATGTGGGCAACCTGCGCGTAGGCGGCACCGGCAAAACGCCGCACGTAATATGGCTGGTGGAAGAATTGCTGCGCCAGGGGCATCGCCCGGCCATCCTCAGCCGAGGCTACGGCCGCCAGACCAAAGGCCCGCGCCTGGCCGGCCCCCAGGATTCGGCCGCGACCGTGGGCGACGAGCCTTGGCAGTATTTCGAGCAGTTTGCGGCCCGTAGCGTGGTGGTGGCCGTGGCCGAGGAGCGCCGGCTGGGTGCGCACTTGTTGCTGCGCGAACACCCGGAAATTACCGTCATCGTGCTCGACGACGCTTACCAGCACCGCGCCGTGCGCCCGGCGCTCAATATTCTTCTCACGGAGCTGGCCCGGCCTTTTTATGCGGACTACGTGCTGCCCGCTGGCCGCCTGCGCGAAAGCCGCGCCGGGGCCGCCCGCGCCGATATCATCATCGTAACCAAGTGCCCGCTCATCCTTTCAGCCGCTGACCAGCAGGCCGTAGCGCAGCAGGTTCGGCGCTACAGTCGGCCCGGTGCGCCCGTACTTTTCTCCGCTTACGACTACGCCGCGCCCCAGGCGCTACCAGGTGCACCAGCCACCGTTTTGCCCGCCACACCCGCCGGCCCGGCCCTGCTGCTGACGGGTATTGCCCAGCCTGGCCCGCTGCGCGAATACCTGGAAAACCAGGGTTATGGCATCCGGCACCACGCTAATTTCCCCGACCATCACGCCTTCACGCCGGAGGATGTCGCGGCGCTGCGGGCGCATTGGCAGCCGGGCTGGCCTATTTTTACGACGGAAAAGGACGCCACGCGCCTGCTGGCTCCCGAATTGTGGGCCGCCCGGGCCGGCCTGCCGCTCTATACCATTCCGGTACGGGCGGCGTTTCTGGGCGATGGTGGCGTGGCTCTGCGCCAGCTGTTGCCGCCCGTGCCCGCTGCGGGTGCTTGATTTACATTGACTTGACTAGCGGCAATATTGCACGCCATTCTATTTTGTTTCTTCCTTGAAGGCTCTGCAATCTCCTTTTTTACGCTCCTGGTCGCGCCTGTGGCCCCTTATCTGCCTGCTGCTGCTGCTGGCCGCGCCCTGTGCCCGGGCCCAGGTAGTCGATGACTCTACCAAGGTACTGTACGGCCCCAAAACGACCCGCGTCATCTACGAGGCCGAGGTGCTGCGCGACTCCACTTCCGGCACCCCGCTCGATACCACGCTCACCAAGTGGCCGCAGGCGCGGTTCTGGTTTCACGATACCACTTTCCAGCAGGATTTGGGTACGGTGGGCTCGGCCTCGCGGCCGCTGCTTTATCAGCCCAATCTGGAGCTGGGGGCCCGCTTCGGGCGCAACGCGTTCGACAAATATGCCCGCGATGCCCGCACGGTGCCGTACTACGACTCCCGCTCGCCGTATTCGTTTTTCCGGGTGGTGCAGTCGGGGGCGGGCGAACAGGTTTTTGAAATCAGCTACAGCCGCAGCCTGAAAAAGAACTTCAGCGTGGGTGTGGCCTACGAGCGAATTGCCTCGAACAAGGTGCTGGCGCCCGCCAAGGGCTCCCGCGATGGCCTGGTGGAACATTCCAACCTGCTGTTTTTCGGCCGGTATCAAAATGATAACGAGCGGTACCACCTGTTGTTCAACTTCAGCAACGTGCGCCACCGGGCCCTGGAGCAGGGCGGCATCAAGCCGCTGGAAGGCGAAAACACGCCGCAGGACCTCTTCAAGTACCGCGAGCAGCAGGTGTGGCTCACCCAGGCGGCCAACAACGAGGACCGCGACGAGCTCTACCTCACCCAAACCTACCGCCTGCTCGGGCGCGGCCTCACCGTCTACCACACCTTCGACGCCAAGCGCCAGTACAACAGCTTTGCCGACCTGGGCCTGGAAACGGTCCGCGCCTCCGATGGCTCGCTGGAGCGCTCGTTTTTCCCCAGCTCCTTCAACAGCCCCACCGCCACCATCGACCGGGCCGAGTACCGCCAGGTCGAAAACACCATTGGGGTGCTGGGCCGCACCAAAGCCGTCGAATACCGCCTCTACGCCCGCGACCGCGATGCTTCCCTGGTCAGCCAGACGCTGCTCACCGGCTCTACTACTGCCAACCTGATGCTGCGCCAGCCCGTTCCGTCGCGGCTGTTCAACCAATTCTTTGTTGGGGGCACGGCTGCGTTCAACTACCGCACCATTTACGCCGTGGAAACGGCCGGCGAAGTGTACCTGCTGCCCCTGAGTGGCCTTAGCTCGAGTAATTTCAGCCCCGAATACTGGTTTCGGGGCAATGTGCGTACCGGCCCGCTTTCGGCCGAGGTGCTGGTGAATTCCTACTCGCCCACGCTCACCCAGCAGGAGTTCATCGGCAACCACTATGCCTGGAGCCACTGGAGCGGCAACTATATCAGCCCCGCCACCAATGCCGTCGATGGCACGTTTGATAAAAACATCAGTACCCAGCAGTTCACCGGCCGCCTGCAGCTGAAGTTGCCCAGTCTGGGCCTCCTCACCGGCCAGCGCTTCGAGGCCAGCGTGAGCGGCGTAAACATCGCCAATCTGGTGTATTATGGCACCACGGGAGCCCCGCAGCAGCTCGGCACCAACCGTAATCTGGTTATTGTCTTCGCCCGCCACCGCACCATGCTGGGCCGCGTGGGCTTCGATAACCAGGTCACCTACACCAAGGGCGATAATGACTCTGAAGGCCTGCGTATTCCCAGTCTGGTAACCAATTCGCGAGTGTTTTTCGAAAGCTACATCTTCCACAAAGCGCTGTTCAACCAGATTGGGGCCGAAGTATATTACCAGTCTGCATTCCGGGGCTACACCTACAATCCCACGGCCCAGCAATTCTACCAGCAGGACCATTTCACCATCGGTGCTCACGCCATTGCCGACGTGTTTTTTGTGGCCGATATCAAGACGGTTTCGATATTTCTGAAAATTGCTTACGTCAACCAGGGACTCAATTACAACGGCTATTACGCTTCGCCTTTCTACACCGGCTATCCGCGTCGGCTTCAGCTGGGCGTAAAGTGGAATTTCTTCAATTAGAATGACGATGATAAAGGAAAAGACCATTCTCAAATTAAAGCTCAATACCGACCCGCGCTGGGTAAATATCGCGGAGAAAAATATCGAAGATATTCTGGTTGACCACGCCTGGTGCGAGCAGAAAGCCGCCAGCACCGGCATCAGCATGATTATCCATTATCCCGAGAAAACCCGCCTCGTGGATGAGCTGACCGACCTGGTAGCCGAGGAGTGGAGCCACTTCGAACGAGTGCTCCTGGAGCTGCGTAAACGCGGTTTTGCCCTGGGCCGTCCCCGCAAAGACGAGTACGTGGTGCAGCTGCTGGCCCATGTGCGCAAAGGCGGTGCCCGCGAGCGCCAGCTCATGGACCAACTCTTGGTTTCGGCCCTGATTGAGGCGCGCAGCTGCGAGCGGTTCAAATTACTGTGGCAAAATATCGCCGACCAGGAATTAAGTAAATTCTATTACGAATTGATGGTGTCCGAAGCCGCGCATTTCGTGAGCTACGTCGACCTGGCCAAAGAATATTGCGACCCGAAACTGGTAGAAGAGCGGTTGCAGGAATTGCTGGTAATTGAAGGCGAAATCGTGACAAATTTGCCGGTGCGCGACGACCGTATGCACTAAGAAGGGTTGAATTTTGAGGGTTGAGTTTTGAATGGACTCTCAAAACTCAACTCTCAAAACTTCTTACAGCGCTGGCAGCACCGTGCCGCTTACTTCGCCAAAGCCAATGCGAACACCATCCTTCTCCGCGTAGCCGCGCATGGTCACGGTGTCGCCGTCGAGCAGGAAGCTCCGTTCCGAGCCATCGGCCAGGGGCACGGGGCGGGTGCCGCGCCAGCTCAGCTCCAGCATGGAGCCCAGCGAATCGGGCGTGGCACCGGAGATGGTGCCGGAGGCGTAGAGGTCGCCGGCTTCGAGGTTGCAGCCGTTGGAGGCGTGGTGGGTGAGCTGCTGCGCCATGCTCCAGTACATGAGCCCGAAATTGGCCCGGCTGATGGTGGTTTCGGGGCCATTGGCGGGCGTCAGGGCTACTTCGAGGTGCACGTCGAAGTTGTGCGCGCCGCTTTGGCTCAGGTAGGGCAGGGGCTGGGGTTCCTGCGTGGGGCCAGCTATGCGGAAGGGCTCCAACGCATCCAGCGTCACTACCCACGGGGCCATGCTACTGCCGAAATTCTTGCCCAGAAAAGGCCCTAGTGGCACGTATTCCCAGCTTTGCAGGTCGCGGGCGCTCCAGTCGTTGAACAGGCACAGACCGAAGATGTGGTTTTCAGCTTCGTCGATGGATACCGTCGTGCCCAGCTCGGTGCCGGTGCCTACTACAAAGGCCATTTCCAACTCAAAGTCGAGCTGGCGGCTGGGGCCGAAGGTAGGCGCGTCCTCGGTCGGAGCCTTGCGCTGGCCATTGGGCCGGCGGATATCGGTGCCCGAGGCCACGATGCTGCTAGTGCGCCCGTGGTAGCCAATGGGCAAGTGCCGCCAGTTGGGCAGCAGCGCGTTGGCGGGGTCGCGGAACATGGTGCCCACGTTGGTGGCGTGCTCGATGCTGCTGTAAAAATCGGTGTAGTTGGCCGGCTTCACGGGGCGCAGCATGCGCACTTCGGTTTGGCGCAGGAGGCAGTCGCGCACGGCCAGCTCGTTGTCGCGCAGGCGGGGCTCGTCGTGACGCAGCAGCTCGCTCACGCGCTGGCGCACGGCCCGCCAGGCCGGCCGGCCCAGCCGCAGAAATGCATTCAGCGACTTCCGCCGAAATACCTTGGGCTGGGCATCGCCCAACTCATCCAAATCCTGAAAAAAACCAAACTGGCTGGCGGCATATAAATCAAGCACATAGCCGCCAATTGCCACGCCCAGGTGCGGCCCCCGCTCATCGGTTTCAAATACGCCGAAGGGTAGGTTCTGGATTGGAAAGTCACTTTCGGGGTGAATATCAATCCAGGAGTGAAGCGAAGGTGCGTTGAGTTCGTTGGGCATACGGGGGTGGTGAGGTTGGGGGGATATGGAAGGGAGTCGAATCAAAAAACGTCATGCAGCTCGCAGCGACGCATCTTTACCGCAATAGTAGCCCAATCGAAAGGATTACTTGCTGCGGTAAAGATGCGTCGCTGCGAGCTGCATGACGATGGTCTTTTGACCTGAGGATAATGAGAAAAGCCCTACCGTGCCTCGACGGCCGTGATTTCGGGTACGGCTTTTTTCACCGTGTCTTCCAGGCCGGCGCGGGTCATTGGCGACATGGGGCAGGCCCCGCAGGCACCTTCCCATTCCAGTTGCAGCACGCCCTCGGGGGTGATGTTGGCCACGCGCACGTTGCCGCCGTCGGTGGCCAGGTAGGGGCGCAGGCTGTCCAGCGCAGCCTCTACGCGGGGCATGAGCGGATGGTCGAAAATGGGGGAGGCAGCTTGGTTTTCCACAGGTAGTTAGGGGTTCATTTGCACGACGGCCGTTTTGGGGGCCACGTTGTTGCGGATGCTCACCTGGCGGGCTACGGCCTCGGCCAGGTCGGCGAACATTTTGCCCACCACCGATTTCGGGTCGAGTACGGCCGGCCGGCCCTGGTCGCCGTTTTCGCGGATGCTCTGCACCAGCGGCAGCTGGCCCAGCAACGGTACATCGTGCTGCGCGGCGAGGCGTTGGCCGCCGTTTTCACCAAAAATAAAGTATTTGCTATCGGGCAGCTCAGCTGGGGTAAACCAGGCCATGTTCTCCACCACGCCCAGCACGGGCACGTTGATTTGGGGCTGGCGGAACATCTGCAAACCCTTCTGGGCATCGGCCAGCGCCACTTTTTGCGGCGTTGTTACGATAACGGCCCCGGTCACGGGCACGGTTTGCACCAGGGTGAGGTGAATGTCGGAAGTGCCGGGCGGCAGGTCGAGCAGCAGGTAATCGAGCTCGCCCCAATCTACTTCGGTAATGAACTGCTTGAGCGCCGACGAGGCCATGGGACCGCGCCACACAATGGCGCTTTCGGCCGGCGCCAGAAAGCCGATGCTCATCAGCTTCACGCCGTATTTCTCGATGGGCTGAATCAGGTTTTTGCCGTTCGGCCCCTGAAATACGTGCGGCGCCTGGTCTTCCACGTCAAACATGACGGGCATGCTGGGGCCGGAAATGTCGGCATCAACCAGGCCCACTTTGGCCCCGGTAGCGGCCAGCGCCACCGCCAGGTTGGCCGTGACGGTGCTTTTGCCCACGCCGCCCTTGCCCGAGGCAATGGCGATGATGTTTTTGACGCCGGGCAGCAGGTCGCCGCGGTTGTTGCGCAGGGTGGTCACGCGCGAGGTCATGGTAATCACCACGTTGGCGTCCTTATCCACCATCGTGTGGATAGCGCGCTCGCAGGCATCGTGAATGAGCTGCTTGAGCGGGCAGGCGGGGGTGGTGAGCACCACGGTAAACGCGACGGTGAGGCCGTCAATCTCAATGTTCTCAATCATGTTGAGCGTCACGAGGTCTTGGCCCAGGTCGGGCTCTTCCACGTAGCTCAGCGCTTTGAGAACGGCTTCTTTGGTTATGGTCATGGAGGAGGCAATGCGCCAAATGGCAGCGTACCGCAAAGATAACCCCCGAAAGGTCGGCGTGGTTCGGAAACCGGCCGCTACCCCGCCGCTAGCGGCAGAATGAGCAGTGAATTATTGAGATAGTATTAAAAAAATAATTAAAATAGTTTTTCATAGATTTTGATTTTCTGGCTGATAGATATCATATTTACAGAAAAAATATTTTCCTTACTTTCCGGCCTGTCATCCATTCACCTTTTACCTGTAACTCTTATGCAACATCGTGACCAAGAATCCGGAACCGACGGTCTGCAGCCTGTATGCTGCGCGCCATGTGAAGAAGACCAAGAGCAAGTAGTCGTATTTGAGCTGATTGTGCCCAGGGCGGCAAAAATAGCTTTGCCACGCCAGCAGCCGGAAATTGGCCCGTTGATTTTGCAGGAGAACTCCGTGACGACTACCGTGCCGGCCCGGCTATGTGTGCAGCGACAGGCCAGCAATACCGCCACGCGGGTCGGCTGGTGCATGACGGCAACCTTAGCGGCGGCTTCCCCAACGAGCCTTCGCGCTAACCGGCGCTAGCTGGTCGGCGGCGGGGGCTTGTACCGGTTGCGGCGGCACCTGGTGCGAGTTTAGCAAGCCGGCGGGCACGCTTAGCGCACCGGTATGCGGGTCGAGCAAGCCGTTGCGCTCGTCTTCGATGTTGGTGGCCTGGGTGTACACGTCGCTGGCAATGGGCCGCTGGCGCAGCTCCTGCTTGAAGGCGCGAATGGTGTTGGTGCGGGCTCCCGCATCCTGCGGCCCGCCGTAGTCGGGAAAGCCAAAACCGCCCCATTCGCTCACAATGAGCGGCACCTGGCGGCGGTAGAAAAACGGGTCGCCCACCACCAGCGGGAAGGCGGCGGTTCCCTCCAGCTCGCCGCCCACCAGGCGGTCGAGCAGCTCCTGCCACCGGCTCAGGTCGGGGGTGTAGAGGTGGGCGGTGAGCAGGTCCGACTTCAGGCGGCCGGTGTAGGAAACGTGGTGCCAGCCGTCGTTATCCACCACCAGAAACTGCGGGTAGGCAAGTTGCATAAAGTGATAAGTATCGACGATATACTGCCGGGTTTCGGGGTTGGTGGCAATGTCCTGGGCTCCCCAGTCCTCGTTGTACAGGCTCCAGATGACGATGCTGGGGTGAGTTTCGCTGAGCGTGACCAGGCGCAGGAGCTCGGCCCGGTGGTTTTGGCGGCTGCGGGCGGTAGAGCTGTGCGGGCTGGGCACTTCCACCCACAGCAGCAGGCCCAGCTCGTCGGCCAGGTTGTAGATGCGTGGGTCGATGCCGGCAATGTGCACCCGCACCAAGTTGCAGCCCAGGGCCTTCATGGCGTGCATGTGGCGCTGCATTTCCTGGTAGGTGGTCTGCCCGGGCTGGTACAGAATGCCATCGAGGTACACCGGCTCGTTGTTGAGGTACACGTAGCGGCCCCGGGCTTCAATTTTGCGCAAGCCAAACAGCGTTTCAATCTGGGCCGCGTAGCCATCGGCATGAATAAGCTGCGCTACCAGCCGGTAGCGGTGCGGCGCTTCCGGCGACCACAGCCGGGCTCCCGGCACTTCGAGCACCAGCCGCTGCTGCCACTGCCCGGCTACCAGCAGCAGGGGGAAGTCGGAGGTGGCCAGGGGCGTAGTGCGGTCTTTGGTATCGGATTCAAAAGCCTGTAGGCGAATGGTATAAGCACCAGTATCGTGAATGCGAAGGGTGAGGTTGAAGCGCACCAGCCGGTCTTCCACCACGCTCACCACGCCTACCCGGGAGCGCAGCCGGTTGCGCTCCACCATTTCGAGCCACACGCTGCGCACGGCCCCGGTGTAGGTTTGGTACCAGATGCCGCCCCGCTTGTAAACGTGCGATTCCTGCTTGCCGCGGGGCACCTCGGCGTCCATGGTATCGGCAATGCGGACCGTGAGGCGGTTGACGAGATGCAGGTATTCTTCGTCCAGCTCATAAGAAAACGACGTGTATTCGCCCAGGTGAATTTCTTCGCCTTCAATGGTTTTCAGCGGCTTGCCGTTGAGCCACACCCGGGTGTCGTAGCCGCAGGCCCCAAACGTGAGCTGGAGCATCAACCGCTTTTGCGATTCGCCTACTTCGGGCAGGTAGAATTCCCGCTCGTACCACACCACCACCTGGTCTTGCCACGCCGGGCCGTTCTGGTGGCCCCGCGCCTGGGCTAGGTGCTCTTCGACCGAGCCGGGCCACTGGGCGGTGTGCTCGTAGGCGTGGCCCAGGGCCCAGTTCTCGCGCAGGCCCACGTCTTCGGCGTCTTCGGCGAAGTGCCAGGTGCCGTCGAGCAGCATGTGGCCGTTCATCCGAAGCACGGCCCGGGGCAGGGGGGTGGCGGCTTCTTCGGTAGCGGCGGCTTCGGGCTGGCTGGCGGAAAGTGAGTAGTTTACCTGATGCAGTTCGTCCATACGAATAGGAAACGTAAAGACTGCTGGAGCCATCGGCGGCTGGCAACGTGCTGCTTACCAAACGAAAACAAGACGAATAATGATACAGCAGAAGCCGGCCCGCGCGCTCAAAAAAAGCCGGCCCACTTTCTGATTCGAAAGGAGTCGGCTTCTGCAAACGATGAATGCCGGGCTACGGCCGGAAGGCCAGCGCGGCCCCCGCGCCCGCGCCGGGCATGTAGGTGGGCACCAGCAGTAGTCGGTGGGCCAGGCGAGGCGGCAGCATTTTGGTGAGCGCGGGATAGAGGTGCCACACGGTTTCGGCCGAAAGAAAGCCGATGGCGGCGCCGGCCAGCACGTCGGTGGCCCAGTGCTTGTTGCCCATCAGGCGCATGGCCCCGGTGGCGGTGGCCACGGCGTAGCCGCTCACGCTTACCCACGGGTACTGGCGGCCGTATTGCTCGTGCAGCAGCGTGGCCGTAAGAAAGGCCTGCGACGTGTGCGACGACGGGAATGAGCTCAAATCCTGGGCGTTGTAGGGGCGGGGTTCGGCGGTGATGCGCTTGAGGTTGCTCACGATGCCTTCGTTCAGCTCGTGGGCGGCCAGGTAAATGAGCGTGAAGGCCACGGCCGAGCGTTCGCCTTGGTGGCCGGTGGCCATCAGGCCGTAGGCAATCGCCAAGGGCGCATGGCGCGAGTAGTCGTCGATGCCATGGGCATCGAAACCCCCAAAAACTTCCTGGGTTTTGGCCTGCATGTCCTGCTTAGCTTGGCACAGCACCGTGCTGTAGGTGGGGCTGTGGGCCATCACGCCCAAGGCCACCAGCGCCGACGGCACGGCAATGCGCATGGCCACAGCGCGGCCCTTGTGCATGGGCCGCAGTGCCTGCACCGCCGAGTCAGTAGGGAAATGCGTGGGCTGGCGAGCCTGGGCCGTACGGGCTGCCAAGCCACTCAGAACAAACAGGAACAAGCTTAAGCGTAGCAGCAAAGCGCAAGGATATTAATGTGGTCCTGAAAGTTAAGCCATAAGTGCCCTCATCATGAGCGCGAAACCGGTGAATGACGCGCTGCGTGGGGCGAACAGCGGGTAAACTCCCGCCAAGGCGAGTTGCCGGGCGCTGCATAAAGCCATTGGGGTCCGCCTGCCGGAGGTTTCAGGACAAAAAAAGCCCCAATCGGTGAAGGTTGGGGATTGGCGCGGGGGGAGCGAAGCTTCTTAGGTTTTCTGCTTCTTCTTTTTGGCCGCCGGGAATAGGATGTTGTTCAATATCAGTCGGTAGCCGGGCGAGTTGGGGTGCAGGGCCAAATCGGTGGGCTCTTCACCCACCAGGTGCTGGTAGTCTTCGGGGTCGTGGCCGCCGTAGAACGTCCAGGTGCCCTTGCCCAGCGTGCCGTGGATGTAGCGGGCCTCGCCGGTCTGCTTGGTTTCGCCCATCACGATGACGTCGGGCTTGATGAGGCTTTTGCGGAAGGCCGTGGTCTGGCCCATGAAGCCGTGGATGGTTTTGTCGTGGTTCTGGCAGAGCATGGTGGGCACCGGGTCGTACTTGGCCGAGTAGGTGAAGAGCGAGAAATAGTCGTTCTGCTCGCCCAGGCCGCGCTCGTTGGGTTGCATGTCGATGTTGGAGTACTCGTAGAAGTACGGGTCGCGCACCAGCTGGAAATTCTGGAAGGCCAGGCAGCGGTTGAAGTTGAGCTTGGATTGCGCGGCCGGGTCGGCCGGGTCGCCGTCGTACATACTTTCCACCATATCGATGCCTAGGCCGGCCAGCGCAATGTCGTAGCTGTCGGTGGCCGAGCACATGGCGAACAGAAACCCGCCGCCGGCGATGAATTCCTGCATTTTGGTGGCCACCGTGCCTTTCATCTGGCTCACTTTGGCAAAGCCGTTACGCTTGGCGGCCGCTTCGGCGTCGCGCACTTGCTGCTGGTACCAGGGGTAGTTGCGGTAGGTGGCGTAAAACTTGCCGTACTCGCCCGTGAAGTCTTCGTGGTGCAGGTGCAGCCAGTCGTACTTGGGCAGCTCGCCCTTCAGCACCTCGTCGTCGTAAATCTGGGTGTAGGGAATTTCGGCGTAGGCCAGCACCATGGTCACGGCATCGTCCCAGGGCTGCTTGCCCTTGGGCGTGTACACCGCTATTTTGGGCACCTTCTCCAGCTTCATCACGTCCATGTTGGCGTTGGGGTCGGCTATTTCCTGGAGAATGCCGGTGTACTGCGCCTCACTGATTACCTGGAAGCTGACGCCGCGCACGGCCAGCTCGTTCTCGGCCCCCGGCGTGCTTTCGAAGGCAAAGGAGCCGCCCCGGTAGTTGAGCAGCCAATCGACCGGTACTTCGCGCTGGAGCAGCCAGAAAGCCACGCCGTAGGCCTTCAGACACTCCTTCTGGGTATTATCCATGGGGATGAACACGTGGTTGGCGCGGGCCGCCAGCGGGGCCACGGCCACGAGCAAAAGCAACAAAAAACGCTTGAGCAGCATAGTTTTTGGGGGAAAGAAACGCAGCAAACCAACGAGGTTGCCGCGCCAGTGGTTCAAGTTAAGCGTCGGCCGCCGAACTTTGACTCAGTAGCACATGCTTTAGCTTGTGCCTTCCTGAGTGCACAAGCTATAGCATGTGCTACAAATCCCTGCCCATGAGTCCTTTCGAAAACGTCCGCGAAGCCTTCCGCTCCATCCGCGCCAACCTGCTGCGCACCATTCTCACGGCCCTTATTCTCAGCATCGGGCTGTTTGCGCTGGTGGGCATCCTCACGGGCATCGACGCGATGAAGAATTCGCTGTCCGAAACCTTCGCCAGCCTCGGGGCCAACTCCTTCGAACTGCACGCCAAGGGCTACAGCAACCGCGGGCGGCGCGGCGGCGTGCAGTCCAGGCAGTATCCGCCCATCAGCTTCCTGCAAGCCAAGCAGTATAAAAAAGCCATGGGCGACGATGCCCAGGTTGGCGTGTCGGCTTTCATTGCCGGGGCCGTGGAAATGAAAGCCAACGGCACCAAAACCAACCCTAACATGCAGGTGGTGGCCGGCGATGAAAATTACCTGCGAATAGAAGGCTACAACCTAGCCAATGGCCGCACCTTCTCGCAAGCCGAGCTCAACAGCGGGGCAAATGTGATGATAGTGGGCGACGAAATTCGTTCCAAGTTATTTCCGAAGCAGAGCCCGGTGGGCAAGTACGTGGCCGCCATGGGTCGCCGCTTCCTGATTGTGGGCCTGCTCGAAAAGAGTGGGAGTGGAGCTGGTGGCGGCGGCGGGGCCGACCGCGTGGCCCTGCTACCCCTCGAAACCGGCAACCAGATGCCCCGCCAGCGCGCCCTCAGCTACGACGTGAAAACGGCCACCGCCGAGCACAGCACCCTCAACTTCGTCATGGGCCAGGCCACCGGCATCATGCGCGCCGTGCGGCACGACAAGCTGGGTAAAGAAGAGAGCTTCGTGGTCGAGAGCAGCACGTCGCTGGCCAATGACCTGGATGCGATTTCGGGCAAGATGAAAGCCGGCGGCAGCATCATTGCCTTCGTCACGCTGCTCGGGGCCAGCATTGCCCTTATGAATATCATGCTGGTGTCGGTAACGGAGCGGACCCGTGAAATTGGCATTCGCAAGGCGCTGGGCGCGACGGCCCGCCAAATCCGGTTTCAGTTTCTGATGGAAGCCATTGTGATTTGCCTCATGGGCGGCGGCATGGGTATTCTGCTCGGTGTGCTCGGTGGCAACCTGGTGGCCAAGTTCGTGGGCTCGGGCTCCTTCCTGGTGCCGTGGGGGTGGATGGCGGCGGGCCTGGTTATCTGCGTAGGGGTGGGCATGGCCTCGGGCTACTACCCCGCTAGTAAAGCCGCCGCGCTCGACCCGATTGATTCGCTGCGCTACGAATAGCCAAAACGCAAAGCGGGGCTGATAAGCGGCTTTTTTATACATTTGCACAACTACTCATTTGTGTAAGTGTATGGCTGTGCCCGTTTCTGTTCCCATCGACCAGCGCTTTGCGCAACTCATTCAGCAGTTTGGGTTGACCAAAAACAGCTTTGCCATCTCCCTGGGCAAGACGGCCAGCGTGGTGCAGCACCTCATCGACGGCCGCAATAAACCCGGCTATGACCTGTTGTGTAAGGTGTTTGAAATTTATCCAAATGTGTCCAGAGACTGGCTTTTGTTAGGCCGTGGTCCGATGTTGGTGAGTGGAGAGCACGCACCAAAAGCAGTAACGCCACCCGCCGCGCCACTCGCATCCGTAGCGCCGGAAGCCGCATTCGAACCCATCGATTTGTCCGATGTAGAGGTGCATGCGGCGCGGCGTTCCGGGCCGGGCGTGGCCGGCTCCCGACTTCAGCCAGCCGAAATAGCGGCTACGCTGGCATTGGCTGCCGCCGCCAATCAGCCGGTGCGCGCCAACGGAGCCTCCGCTCCTGGTGAGGCCGAAGTGCCCCAGCCCGCGGCAGCTCCCGCTGCGCCTGTCGTGGCAGAAAATCCCGTGGCAACCCATGTTGCTGCCGCTGCCGAAGCCCCCGCTGCGCCCGTTGCCCCGGCAGCCCCAGGCGCCCCGCTGATTCAGGAGCCGGTGCCGGTGTTGGCGGCTCCGCATCCCACGCCTGCACCAGCCCCGGCAGTGCCCGCGCCGGCTCCCAGCGCATCCGCACCCGAAGTTTATGTGGCGGCGGCATTGCATGCGCAACACTTACAGCACCAGCTGGCCCTCGCCGAAATGCGCAACCAGCACCTGCTGGAGCAGCAAAATATGCTGCGCGAAATGCTGGCCATGGCCCGACAAAGCATGGTCTAGACCGCAGATTCTGCCGATTAAATGGATTGAACAGATTTTGGCATCCGGTTGAGAAACCGTAAAACAGCGAGGGCTGCCCAATGGGCAGCCCTCGCTGTTTTACGGTTTCGGAAAGGCGTTTTCTAATAGCCTAAGTGAGAATCCGTTCAATCCGTTTAATCAGCAGAATCTGCGGTTCAGACGAGAATACCCATTTCCTCGGCTTCCATCAGCCCGAAGGCATTCACGCTGGTGAGGCGTAGCGGCTTCATTTCGCCTACCAGCAGCGGGTCGTACTTGGCGGCCACGCGGATGTAGTTGGGCGTGAAGCCCTCCATCTGGCCATTGGTCACATCGTCTTCAAAAAGCACTTCGGTTTCGAGGCCGAGGTGTTCTTCGTAGAAAAACCGCTTTTTCTTCTCCGAGAGGCTGCGCAATTGCGTGGTGCGCTCGTGCCGCACCCGGTCCTGCACCCGGCCGGGCAGGGTGGGGGCCAGCGTATCGGCCCGCTCCGAGTACGGGAAAACGTGCAGGTAGCTAATCGGTAGCTCGTTCAGGAAATTATAGGTGTCCAGAAAATCCGCGTCCGTCTCGCCGGGAAAGCCCACGATGACATCGACTCCAATGCAGGCGTGTGGCATCAGCTCCTTGATGCGGGCCACGCGCTGGGTGTAGAGGGCCCGGCGGTAGCGGCGGCGCATGAGGCCCAGAATCTTGTCCGAGCCACTTTGCAGCGGGATGTGGAAGTGCGGCATAAAGTGCTCCGACGCGGCCACGGTGGTCAGAATCTGGTCGGTGAGCAGGTTGGGCTCGCAGCTGCTGATGCGAAAGCGGCGGATACCGGTCACGGCATCGAGGGCCTGCACCAGCTGGGTAAAATCTTCGCGGCGCTCGCGCTCGGGGCCCTGCAGACCAAAATCGCCGAGGTTGACGCCGGTGAGCACGATTTCCTTCACGCCGTTCTCAGCTAACTTCTCCACGCGCTCCACCACACTGGCTATGCTGCCCGAGCGGCTGCCGCCCCGCGCCAGCGGAATGGTGCAGAACGAGCAGGTATAGTCGCAGCCGTCCTGCACCTTCATAAAGGTCCGGGTGCGGTCGCCGAAGGAGTGCGCGGCTACAAACTCGGTGGCTGCTGAGATGGGCGAGGCATGCACCGCGCCGGGCTGCCCGGCGGCCGGCTTCTGAAAATCGGCCAGAATATCGACCAGCATAAATTTCTCGGCCGCGCCCAGCACGGCGCTCACGCCGGGAATGGCCGCGATTTCCTGCGGCTTGAGCTGGGCGTAGCAGCCCACAATGGCCACAAAGGCCTCCGGATTATGTTTCAGGGCCTGCTGCACTACTTTGCGGCACTTGCGGTCGGCGTGGTCCGTGACGGAGCAGGTATTGATAACGTAGAGGTCGGCCCCGGCCTCAAAAGGAATTTTCTGGAAGCCCTTTTCCTCAAACTGCCGGCCGATGGCCGACGTTTCGGAGAAGTTCAGCTTGCAGCCGAGGGTATAAAAAGCAACGGATTGGGGGGTAGGCATAGTCTGGCAAAGGTACGGCCCGGGCGCGTTCTACTTGCGCGCAAAGTCTTCCATCGATACCTGCTCCATGGCCTGGCCCAGCTTCAGCTGGCTGTTGGGGGTGCCGGGGTCGCGGTCCATAATGTGGCTACCCACGTTATCGAAGGTGATGGTACCCTGCGGCGAAACGGCGCCAAAACCATTATTAAAGCAGTAGTACACGAAGGGCGGGTTATGCTGAGCCAGCAGGTTGCGGCTCCAGACGAAATGTTGAGCCGGTAATTGCAGCTGGTGCAGCAGGGTAGCGGCCACGTCGGTTTGCGAACCCAGCGCACTTATTACCCGGCCACGGGCTTCGGGCCGCAGCGCGCCGCCAGCCAGCAGCAGCGGAATCTGGAATTTATTGGGGCTTTGGTTGGCGGAGTTGCCGGGCTGCTGGTGACCGTGGTCGGCTACCAGTACCAATAGCGTATGGGCGTACCAGGGCTGTTTCTTGGCCTCCCGCAGGAATTTACCCAGCGTATAATCGGTGTAGTAAACCGAGTTGCGAAACTGCTCTACCTCGCTGGTGCCGGAGAAATGCGGCTTCATGGGCACCTCAAAGGGCTCATGGCTGCTGAGGGTGAAGGCCGTGACGAAGAACGGCTGCGGCTGCTTACTCAAGTCGCCCAGAATACGGTCGAAAAGCACCCCGTCGTGTGCGCCCCATTTCGAGTTCTGGTCGGCCGCTGCAAAGTCGTTGCGCTCCGTAAACTTCTGATATCCGCCCGCTTGCAGGTAGCTGCGCATGTTGGCAAACGCCAGCTCGCCCCCGTAGTAATAGTGCGAGCTGTAGCCCACCGAGGCCAGCGACTGACACAAATGGGGCAGGCGCTCCGTTTTGCGCGGGAACTTGATGATGCTGGTCGTGGGCTGATTGGGGTAGCCCGAAAGCAGCGAAACCAGCCCTTTCTGGCTGCGGTCGCCGGCCGCGAAAATGTTGTTGAACAGGATGCCGGTTCGGGCCAGGCTGTCGAGGTTGGGCGTCACGCCCTTTTCGCCGCCCACGCTGCCCACAAACTTGGAGGTGAAGCTTTCGAGGATGATAAACAGCACGTTGGGCCGGGGCTCGCTCAGCACCAGCGCCGACGAATCGGGCGGAGCCGGGGTACCCACAGCCAGTGGGTACAGGCCCGCCACCAGGCGGCGAGCTGTGCTGTCGGGCATAAAGGGCTTAATGGGCTGCTCGGCCGCGCGCAGTACCAACGCACTTATCATGTTCCACGGCGCATTGAGGGCCGCATGGTTGGCGAAAGCAATGCTGGAAAAATAAACGTCGCTCTGGTTCACCGGAATCTGCTGGGTGCCGCCCCGCAGCGGCACCACCAGCAGCGCGGCGTAGAGCAAGCTGGCTAGTGCTGCCCGGCCCCGCCCAAACCATGCGGGCAGCGGCACCAGCCGCCCTATCACTACCTTATATAAGTAGGTGCCCGCGCCTAGCAGGCCCAGCAGCAACACCAGCAGCAGGCCAATGGGCGCACTGCCCGCCGAGGCCGCCATTTCCTGCGGCGAGTTCAGGTATTGGATGGGCGTATCATCGAGCCGGAAACCCCACACGCGGTACAGCTCCAGGTCGGCCGTGACCAACACGGCCAGCACAATGCCGATAACGGCCGAATACCCCGTTATCAGCCGCTGCAATTGAAAACGGGGCAGCAGGCTGCCAATTACAAACAATAGGAACGGAATCAGGCAGACATAGGCCGCCGCCGAAGCGTCCAGCCGCAGGCCGTGCCCCATGCTTCCCAATACCTCCGCCACCGACAGTTGAGCCGTGGCCTTGTATTGGTATCCCAGAAACAAGCCCCGGCACAGCTCAAAAAATACCAGCCAGAAAAAAAAGTAGCGCGGCTGGAACGCAAAGCGGTTTTTCACGCCCTAAAGATATAGCCCGCCGATACGCCCCAAAACATTAGGCCGTAATCGGCTTTGTCTTTATGAAGACCGAATTTTAAAAATCAGGTTAAAAAAAGAAGCATATTACCGGAAAATATGAGCGTATTTGAGAAAAAGCCTCAATAATTTAGGGTGGTTTGCTACGGTTTGTGATTCATGTTTTATCTTTGCCCCCAGAATACGAACTCATCCGCCTCACTATTTTTCCGTTTGGTAGTCAATTCCTATGGCCATCCTCCGCTTTAAAGCTTTAGAACTCGTCAATCTGCGCCGCCCCATTACTGTGGCACCCGCTGCCGCCCGTCGCTCCGACAGCTTTGGGCAAAGCGTGTTCAATCTGGAAGCCATGCGGGCTACCATGCCCGGTGACTATTTCAAAAAGCTGCAGGCTGCCATCAAGCAGGGCGCGACCGTGGAGCGCAACGTGGCCGATGCCGTGGCCTCGGCCATGAAAACCTGGGCCATGGCCAAGGGTGCCACGCACTACACCCACTGGTTTCAGCCCCTGACCGGCGCTACCGCCGAAAAGCACGACTCCTTCTTCGACCTCAATTCCGACGGCCGGCCGATTGAGAACTTCAAGGGCTCGGCCCTCGTGCAGCAGGAGCCCGATGCCTCGTCGTTTCCCAACGGCGGCATCCGCAACACGTTTGAGGCCCGTGGCTACACCGCCTGGGACCCCACCTCGCCCGCTTTCATCATCGAAACGGTAGGCGCTAAGACGCTGTGCATTCCCACGATTTTCGTGGCTTACACCGGCGAAGCCCTCGACTATAAAGCTCCGCTGTTGAAGTCGCTGGCCCTGCTGGAAAAGTCGGCCCTGGACGTTTGCCACTATTTCGACAAAGACGTAAACCGTGTGAACACCACGCTCGGTATCGAGCAGGAGTACTTCCTGGTTGATAAGGCGTTGTACGACGCCCGCCCCGACCTCGTGCTCACCGGCCGCACGCTGTTCGGTCACATTCCCGCCAAAGGCCAGCAGCTCGACGACCATTATTTTGGCTCGATTCCGGCCCGCGTGCACGGCTTCATGCTGGAGTTTGAGGAAGAGGCCAATCTGCTCGGTATTCCGCTGCGCACCCGCCACAACGAGGTGGCCCCCAACCAGTTTGAGTGCGCCCCCACGTTTGAGGATGCCAACCTGGCTGTCGACCACAACCAGCTCCTGATGGACGTGATGGCCCGCGTTGGTGAGCGTCACAATTTCAAAGTGCTGTTGCACGAGAAACCTTTTGCCGGTGTAAACGGCAGCGGCAAGCACAACAACTGGGCAATGAGCACCGATACCGGTGTGAACCTGCTCGCCCCCGGCCGCCGTCCCAAGGAGAACCTGCAGTTCCTGGCCTTCCTCATCACCACCATCAAAGCGGTGCACCGCTACGCCGACCTGCTGCGTTCGAGCATCGCCTCGGCCAGCAACGACCACCGCCTGGGTGCCAACGAGGCCCCGCCGGCCATCATGTCGGTGTTCCTGGGTTCGATGCTGGACGGCGTACTCGATGAGCTGGAGCGCACCGCCAAACTGCCGCTCGACAAAGGCGACAACATTTACCTGAAGCTGGGCATCGACAAGATTCCAGCCATCCTGCTCGACAACACTGACCGCAACCGGACCTCGCCGTTCGCCTTCACCGGCAACAAGTTCGAGCTGCGCGCCGTGGGCTCGTCGGCCAATTGCTCGTCGGCCATGACGGTGCTCAACACCATCGTTGCCACGCAGCTCATCGATTTTAAGCAGTCGGTTGATGCCCTGATTGAGGAAGGCAAGAAGAAAGAAGTGGCTATTGTGGAGATTCTCCGCGAGTATGTAATATCTTCGAAGAATATTCGTTTCGAGGGGAACGGTTACTCCGATGAGTGGAAAGACGAAGCCGAAAAGCGTGGCCTCAGCAATATTGCTACCACGCCCCAGGCTTTGGATGCCCTGATTCGCGAGGACGCCGCCGACCTGTTTGCCCGCCACAACATCTTCTCGGAAGTGGAGCTTCATGCCCGCCACGAGATTTTGCTGGAGGAATACCAGAAGAAAATCCAGATTGAAAGCCGCGTAATGGGCGATTTGGCCATCAACCACATCATTCCGACCGCGCTTTCGTATCAGACCAAGCTGGTGAACAACGTGCGTGGCCTTCGTGAGCTCGGCCTCGACGACGAGCACAGCCAGGTAACGCTGGAAATGATTAAAGCTATTTCCCGCTACGTTTCAACCATCAAAACCAACGCCGACGCTATGACGGAGGCGCGTAAGCAAGCCAACAAAATCGGAGATGCCCGCGAGAAGGCGGTAGCATACTGCGAAGAAGTGAAACCAAAATTCGACCCCATCCGCCGCGCCGTTGATAAGCTGGAGCAGATGGTGGCCGACGAGGACTGGCCTCTGGTGAAGTACCGCGAACTATTGTTCAGCCGGTAATTCGTCAGCGGACGGAATCGGGTCCGGTGTTGGGTGGGAATTCTCGCCGCGCCCCGGTTTTGAAAGAGCCATCTCGGGTGAGGTGGCTTTTTTTGGTGACCGACCACAATCGTTTGCAGCCGATATTTGGGCGTATTTATGCCGAAATTATATCTGCCTGGGGTATTTTGGGCGTTTTTGGAGATTTAGGAGCCGGGGCGGCCAGCAGCAGGGGCAGGCGGGGCGTTTTCGCATCGTCGGCCTCGTTGGCCAGCACCTCGGCGCTGCTGCCGGGGTCGGGTACCAGCATTTTCCAGGTGGCGCTGCGCAGCTCGTCGAGCTTGTTCAAGGCTTCGCTGATGGTGGGATTGGCCTTCAGCTTGTCGAATAAGCCGCTTTTGTTGCCCACCATGATTAGCTTCTCGATGACGAAGGGCAGCACCCAGCCCACCACGTTGGACGCCAGCGCCCCGCGCAGGCCCAGGCGCAGCAGCAGGCGCACGGTCATTTGCTCGATGAGCAGGACACGGGCGGCGGGCAGCGCCTTATCGGCCAGGAAATCGGCCACCAGCTTGAGGTTGCCTTTTTCTACTTCGGCGCGCAGCACGTCCTGCACGCTGTCGAGGGCGCGGGCGGCCAGCTGGCGAAACAGGCGGCCGGTTTGCCAGGCCGCGAGGCCAGTGAGGCGAGCAGCCCCAAGTATAGCAGGCAGGAAACGCGGTTTTTTCATGATTTGATAACAAAATAGTGGGCCTGGGTGCCTTGCACAAGGAACGTAGCGATGCCCAAATGGGTTAGAAGTCCGGGTGAGTGGTGATTGAAGAGGACAACGGAAATTTCGAAATTATCGCTAATTTCTATTGCAATTTTAGCCCCCCACTTAATGGAGTTGTTTAGAAAGTCACAAAAGGTCCCCGAACGGTCATGCAGCGCGCAGCGAAGCATGACCGTTCGGGGACTTTCTAAACAGCTTCAATAACTTTCTGCCTAAGAGTGGTGCTTTTTCTTCTGTATATCTGATTTGCTGCTGGATATAAACTTACAACATCTGCCGGATGACTATCTGGGGGGCGAATGGCGGGTAGCCAGCCGGGTGCTGAACCGCAACGACCCCGGCAGCCCGCTGGCCCTGGCCGAGCAGCTGGCGCTCATGCCGGGCCATTTGGAAACCACGCCCGCGCCGCCCGGCCCCGGCCAGACCGGCAATTGGGCGGTGCTGCGCGACGAGCTCATGAACCGGCCATACCTCAACTTCGAGTTGACCAATGAAGCAACGCGTGCCCTTGTCACGCGCATGCGCCGCTCGGCCGATGGCTTGCATAGCCAACTGAACCTGTACTTTGCGTCGGGTATGGAAATGCAGCTCGACCGCGCTTAGTATATTCTTATTTTGGTTTTTAAGCTTCTCTACTCGTGAGCACTCCGCAAGCAGTTACCCCGTTGCCCGCCATCGCCCAAAACGGGCTGGTTGGGTCCGAGTAGTTCACTTTTTTGGCTGATGTGATTCCGCAACTGGTCTGGATTACCGACCAGAATGGGTTCCATATCTATTTCAATCAGCGCTGGACGGCCTTTACGGGCTACGTGCTGGCCGACAGCGTGGGGCCGGATATGTGGACCTACTGTACCCCGACGACCGCTCCCGCGCCCGGGAGGTGTGGGGCCACTCGTTGGCCACCGGCGACGACTACAACATAGAGTACCGTTTCAAAGCCAAGGATGGCTCGTACCGCTGGTTTTTGGGGCAGGCTCTGCCGCGCTGGGGCGACGACCGCCAGATTATCGCCTGGTTTGGCACCTGCACCGATATTCAGGAGCAGCGCCAGATGCGCGAGCAACTGGAAGCCGCCTATTCGGACCTCGAAGCCAAGATGATGTTCCGGACGCTGGATTTGGAGCGCGAGGTGAAGGAGCTGCGCGAAGCGGCTGGTAAGCAGTAGATTATCGAATAAGTAGTATTTGAAACGTCTCCTCGGAGCCGTTTTTCGTTAGTAGACGTGGCACTTGCCAATTCACCGGGCCGCTCAGGCTGCCCCAGCGTTTCCTACTTATGAATGCCATTATTATTCAGCAGGTCGGCGGGCCTGAGGTTCTGCAGCTTCGGCCGCAGCCCAAACCTACGCCTGCCGCCCACGAAGTGCTTATCCGGGTGCATGCCGCCGGCGTGAACCGGCCCGATGTGCTGATGCGCCAGGGTAAGTATGCCGGCAGCGGCGACGTAACCGGCCTGGTACCCGGCCTGGAAATAGCCGGCACCATCGAAACCACCGGTACCGAGGTGACGCGCTGGCACCCCGGCGATGCCGTGTGCGCCCTGTTGCCCGCCGGTGGCTACGCCGAATATGCCGTGGTGGATGCCCGCCACTGCCTGCCCGTGCCCACCGGTCTGAGCATGACCGAAGCCGCCGCCCTGCCCGAAACCGTGTTCACGGTATGGCACAACGTGTTTCAGCGCGGCAACCTGCAGCCCGGCGAAACGCTGCTGGTGCACGGCGGCAGCAGCGGCATTGGCACCACAGCCATTCAGCTGGCGCGGGCGCTGGGCAGCCCCGTGGCCATCACGGCCGGGGATGAGGTCAAGTGCAGCGCTTGCCGGGAACTAGGTGCCGACTGGGCCATCAATTACAAAACCGAAGACTTTGAAGAAGTGCTGAATGCCGAAGGCGTGGACGTGGTGCTCGACATGATTGGTGGCGACTACATCGCCAAAAACCTGCGCCTGCTGAAGGACGACGGCCGGTTGGTTTTTATCAATGCCATGCAGGGTGCCAAGGGCGAATTCAACGCGCTGGAGGTGATGCGGCGGCGGCTGAGCATCACGGGCAGTACGCTGCGGCCCCGCTCAGCCGATTTTAAAGCGGCGCTGGCGGCGGAGGTAGAAAAGCACGTCTGGCCATTGGTTGTGGCGGGCAAGTTCCGGCCGGTTATCTACAAAACCTTCCCATTAGCCGAAGCGGCGGCGGCGCACGAGCTAATGGAAAGCAGCGCCCACATCGGTAAGATTGTGTTGGAAATGGGCGGGGAGAAGGTCTGATAAAAAAGCCAAGCTCATCCAGCGTCCGCGCAGCCGGAGTAGGGTTGCGCTACTCCCCGTGCAGCGGTGGTGCGGGCAGCCGGAATATATCGCGCAGGGCGCGGCGGGCCGCGTAGTAGCCGCACATGCCGTGCACGCCGCCGCCGGGAGGCGTGGCCGAAGAACAGAGGTACAGCCCCCGCTGCGAGGTACGGTAGGGTGAGGCCCGCAGGGCCGGACGGGTGAATAGCTGGCCGATATCGAGCAGGCCGCCGTTGATGTCGCCGCCCACGTAGTTGGGGTTGTACGCCTCCATCTGGGCGGTGTCGAAGGTGTGGCGGGCCAGAATGCGGTCGCGAAAGCCGGGCGCAAACCGTTCGACCTGGCGCTCGATGGCGGCCGTCATGTCCACGCGCGAGCCGTTGGGGACGTGGCAGTAGGCCCAGGCGGTGTGCTGCCCGGCCGGGGCGCGGGTGGCGTCGAAGAGGCTTTGCTGGGCCAGCAGCACGAAGGGCTGCGCCGCGTGCTGGCCCCGTGCCGAGGCTTGCTCACTGGCGGCAATTTCGGCCAGCGTATTGCCCAGGTGTATGGTGCCGGCTTGGGCACATTCGGGGGCGGTGAAAGGAATGGGCGCGGCCAGCGCCCAATCAATTTTGAATACGCCCATGCCGTAGCGGTAGCGCCGCAGCTGCCATTGGTAAATGTTTGACAGGCTGTGCCCGGCAATCTGGAGCAGCTGCGCCGGCGTGACGTCGAGCAGCACGGCCCGTGCCGCCGGCAGCTGCGCCAGCGAAAGCACGTAAGTCCCGGTTTCGACCTGCCCGCCCAGGGCGATGAAATGCGCCAGCAGCGCATCGGCAATGGCCTGCGAGCCACCTTTGGGCAGGGGCCAGCCGCCGCGGTGGGCCGCAATGAGCAGCACCAGGGCAGCGGCCGACGTGGTGAGGTTACTCAGCGGCTGAATGGCGTGGGCGGCCATGCCGGCCAGTAGGCCTTTGGCTTTTTCGTGGGTGAAGCATCGCGCCAGCACCGTGGCTGGGAGCAGCGCCGAGAGGCCAAATCGGGCCATATCGAGCGGGTGCCGGGGGAAATGCAGCGGGGCCAGCACGTCGTTGGCAATGTTGGGCCACTGGGCCACGAGCGGGCCAAGCAGGCGCTGATAGGCCTCGGCATCGAGGCCGAGGCTGCGGGCGGTATCGGCCAGCGACGCGGCCACGGCGGCGGTACCGTCATCGAACGGGTGGGCGGCGGCCACGGGCGGCGTGAGGTATTCCAGCCCGTAGCGGGCCAGTGGCAGCGTCTGGAAATAGGGCGAGGCCGCCGCCAGTGGGTGAATGGCGGAGCAGATGTCGTGGCGAAAGCCGGGCAGAGTCAGCTCAGCCGTGCGCAGGCCGCCACCGATTTCCCGCTTGCCTTCGAGCAGTAGGACCGACAAGCCCGCCTGCTGCATTACAATGGCCGCCGCCAGCCCATTGGGGCCGGAACCGACGACGACGGCATCATAGCTGGGCGTACGCATGTGGGGTGGGGTTTAGGTATAGTTTGATGTAAAAGAACGTTAGCATGACCTCATTTCAAGCGGCCCAGCCAGCGGCAGCATTCAAGCGCGACAAGTAGGATGTACGGCCCGAGGGTTAAGGGAACTCGCTCAGGCGCGGGCCGGGCCATCCGCAGTCCAAGGGTAAAGATGGGCCAGCCATAGCTCAGCCAGCCAATGGAATCGCGCAATTGCCATACGGTGCCGGCCGCTCCCGCTTTACCTTTGTAGAAGGGCGCAACTTTCGCCTACCGCCCCTGGTTTTTGGATTATGAATAAAACGTATTGCCCCAGCCTCACTGAATACAAGCGCCGCGTGTCCCGCGTGGTCAACATTGGCGGCGTGCCGATGGGCGGCGACTACCCCATCCGCGTGCAGAGCATGACCACCGTGGATACGATGGATACGATGGGCTCGGTGGAACAGACGCTGCGCATGGTAGAGGCCGGCTGCGAATACGTGCGCATCACCGCGCCCAGTATGAAGGAGGCCCAAAACCTGCTGGAAATCAGGAAAGAGCTGCGCAAGCGGGGCTGCAACGTGCCGCTCATCGCCGACATTCACTTCACGCCCAATGCCGCCGAGTTGGCCGCCCGCATCGTGGAGAAGGTGCGCGTGAACCCCGGCAACTACGCCGATAAAAAGAAATTCGAGGAAATTGAATACACCGACGCCACCTACGCGGCCGAGGTGGAACGCATCCGCGAGCGGTTCCGGCCGCTGGTCCAGATTTGCAAGCAGCACGGCACCGCTATGCGCATCGGCACCAACCACGGCTCGCTGAGTGACCGGATTCTGAGCCGCTACGGCGACACGCCGCTGGGCATGGTGGAGTCGGCGCTGGAGTTCCTGCGCCTCTGCGAGGAAGAGAATTACTACGACGTGGTGCTGAGCATGAAGGCCAGCAACACCCAGGTGATGGTGCAGGCCTACCGCCTGCTGGTGCAGAAGCTCGACGAGGAAGGCCTGCAGCCCTACCCGCTGCACCTGGGCGTGACCGAGGCCGGCGAGGCCGAAGACGGCCGCATCAAGAGCGCCGTGGGCATTGGTACGCTGCTCGAAGACGGCCTCGGCGATACTGTGCGCGTGTCGCTCACCGAAGCCCCCGAAGCCGAAGCCCCGGTGGCCCGCATGCTGATTGACCGCTACACGGGGCGGGCGGCCACGGCCCGGCCCATCAAGCCGCTGGTGGGCGAGGAGCCGATTAATCCATTCCAGTATTTCCGCCGGCACACGCACGAAGTGGTCAATTTCGGCGGGCAGAACGTGCCCCGCGTCGTAGCCGATTTATCGCGCCTGCCACACCTAGAGTATGGCGACCTGCGCGCCGCTGGCCACCTGTATTCGCCCTTCCTCGATAAGTTTCAGATGGGCGACCTGGGGGCCGACTACATCTATACCGGCGAGCGGCCCGTGCCCTACATGCTGCCCAACGGCTTGAAGGAAATCGTGACCTTCACGGCTTGGCGCGACGCCGGCCACCGCCCCGAGCACTACCCGCTGATGACGCCTGACGCCTACCTGGCCACCAAGCCCGCGCAGCGCCACCCACAGCTCAATTTCCTGCTGGCCGACCTGGCGGCGCTCACTTCCGAAATGCTCCAGCACCTGCGCATCGACCAAACGGTGGTGCTCACCCTCGAAACCAGTAACGCCCACGCCATGCCGGAGCTGCGCCGGGCCTTTTTCGATTTGATAAACGCTGGCATCACCTGCCCGGTGGTGGTGCGCCGCTGCTATACCATCGAGAACCCCGCCCAAACCCAGCTCGATGCCGCTACCGACGTGGGCGGCCTGCTCATCGACGGTCTCGGCGACGGTATATCGCTCTGCACCGATGCCCTGCCCAACCAGGAGCAGGACGCTTGGCTGCGCGATATCGACACCCTGAACCAGCTCAGCTTCGGCATCCTGCAGGCGGCCCGCACCCGCATGAGCAAAACCGAATACATCAGCTGCCCCAGCTGCGGCCGCACCCTGTTCGACCTACAGGAAACCACGGCCATGATTCGCAAGCGCACCGACCACCTCAAGGGCATCAAAATCGGCATCATGGGCTGCATCGTGAACGGTCCCGGCGAAATGGCCGATGCCGACTATGGCTACGTGGGCGTGGGCAAGGGCAAAATTGCCCTCTACCGTGGCCAGGAAGTCATCAAGAAATCGGTGCCCGAGGAGAGGGCCGTGGACGACCTGATTGAGCTGATGCGCGAGGACGGAAGGTGGATTGAGAAGGAGGTGTTGGGGGAGCCGGTGGGAAGTTAAATAATTCTTTTGCGAATGAAAATCCAGCTATTTGCAGGCCCAATTGCCCTTGGGGTAATTGAATCAAAAGTTATTGATGATTCAATGGGCGTAGTAGGAGGGGTCTTACAGCCTTCAACTGCTTACTTAACGGAGTTTCAATCCTTCTTTCGCAGGCATATACAACAGCCCAATTGGCGAGCATTGGCAGGTTTAGAATTAATCGGAGTACTTCCGACTAATGAAATTCTGGAATGTGTCGGTGGTATTTGCCTCACTGATATTGAAGAATGTGCTGAAATTAATGTAGAATTCTGTGGACTGAATCAGCGTGTAATAAGCCTGATTTAATAAGGCGTAGGCTACGGTGGCTAATCAAGAATCTATTTGCACTTCTCTTTCCTTCGCGTGTCTATAATATGCGCAATTTTCCAGCCGTCGGCCAGCTTCACCAACTGGAACGAGTCGTAGCCGCAGTGGCTGAAATGGCTGCCCCGGTAGAACTCGTAGGGCGCCCACACGCTGGCCAGGTTAGCATCGATTAACACCCGCTCGAACTGCACCCGTTCGTCCCAGCTTTCGGAGTGGGGCGTGCCCACGGCTTTCAGAAAGCCGTTGATGGATTCGATTTCCAGCGTGGGCGGCTGGCCGGGCTGGCCGCCGAACCCGTGGAATACGGCCGCCGGGGCCAGCGTGCGGCGCACGGCGGTGCTGTCGCCGCGCCGCATGCCGTCGAAAAAGGCGGTGATGGTTTGTTTCACGGCGGCGGTTTCGGCAGCGGCTTTTTGGGCGTGGGCGACGGGCGTGGCGGCGGCCACCAGCAGCAGGACGGGAATCAGCTTCATCTACTTGGTTTTATTGGATTCAGCGACGAAGGAAAGCATGCCGCGTCACAAATCTTTCTGGCGCTTCTGATGTTGTCTTTAAGCAACTAAACCCGCCCCGCCATGAACGGTAAAAACCTCTTCAATTTCGGTCCTGTACTCGGCTATTACTTCCGTGGTAAAGACCCCAGCCGCAAGAATAACTTCAACATGAAGACCATGCACTTCATCAATAAGCTCAGCCTGGCCATGTTCCTGGTGTGCCTGGTGGTGATGCTGTTCCGCTACGTATTGTAGCGTTTGGAGTGCTATGAACATTGAGGATTTTCGCGACTACTGCCTGCTAAAATCCGGCGTGACCGAGCACACACCGTTCGGGCCCGATACCTTGGTGTTTAAAGTGGGCGGCAAAATGTTCGCCCTGACCGACATCAACACCTTTGCCAGCATCAACCTGAAGTGCGACCCCGAGCGGGCCGTGGAACTGCGCGAGGCGCACGATTACGTGCTGCCCGGCTACCACATGAACAAGCAGCTCTGGAATACCGTGCTCATCGGAGCCGGCGCGCCCGATAGCCAGCTGCGGGAGCTGATTGACCACTCATATGATTTGGTGCGGACCTCGCTCCCCAAGGGCGTAAAGGCTGCGTTGGAGCAATAGTAGCTTGGACTCTGCGAGCGTGAGCGTAGCGAGCATCTTGCATTGGAGACCGTTTGGTTCCGCATGCTCGCTGCGCTCACGCTCGGACTCGCAGAGTCCAAGCTACTGTGCTACTGTCCCACCAGGAACACGGCGTTGCCGAATAGCAGCTTGCCGCCCTGCCAGAAGGCGCGGAACAGCGGGTTATCGCCCAGGTACACCACTTCGCCGCGTCCCAAATCCTGGGTGCCGAGCACGAAGGTATCGGCCAGCTGCTTGCGGGCCTTGGTGCCGATGAAGCCGGCCGAGTAGCTATTCTTTTTGATGACGCCTACGTTCCAGCCGCCCTTGCCTAGGAAGCTGTAGTTGAGCGGGTTGCGCACCAGGGCGTAGTACGTGTCGCTGTAGCCAAAGGCCAGCGGGTGGGTGTTGTCGAGCTGCACGCGGTACACGCTGCCCTGCACGGCATCTTCGGCTTCTTCGCGCTCCGAGTCGCCGTAGCGGCGCAGCAGCTGGTAGGGGTTGTCCTTGGCGGCTTTTTTGATGGCCACGCTGTCGGCAACCTTGGTTTTCAGGAGGAAATCCTTTTTGTTGGCCAGGAACTTGGCCGCGCCTTCGAGGGCGATGAGGCGGCCACCGTCGCGCACCCAGGCCTTGAGGCTTTCCAGCGATTTATCCGAATACAGGTCGGTATAGTTGCCGTTGGGCAGGATGAGGACGTCGTATTTCTGCATCGAAACCCGGTTCAGATAATCGGACCCCAGCACCGTGAGCGGGTAGCTCAGCTGCTGCTCGAAGAAGTGCCACACCTCGCCAAAGGCCGTGGCATCGATGCCGGGACCGGCCACCACGGCCACGTTGGGCGTCTTCACGAAGTGCACCGAGCCGGAGCCCAAGTCGCGGCCCGTGGTGGAGAAGCCTGATTTCACGGCCATAACCGTGGTGCCGGCCGAGTCGGCCTGGGCACGTACCAGCTGGTCGAACCGAGCCCCGAGGCCCTCGTTGCCGGTGCGGGTGATGATGAGCGTGCCGGGCGCGTACTGCTGGCCTTCCGACTCGAACGCCTTTTCGGCGTACCGCACCTTCACTTTCTGCTGCAGCAGGCGGCTGAGGAAGCGCACGTCCTGTAGGCTGTTCCAGCGGGCCAGGTAGGCGTAGGGACGGGCATCGGTAGCGGCGCTGCCCTTCACGGCCGGCGCGGAGGCGGCGGCACCCGAGTCATCGAGGCGGCCGGCCACGGCGTAGGCTTTCAGGCCAAACGCGTAGGGCAGGGCCCAGGAGGTGATGTCGTAGGTGAGGGAGTCTTCGAGCTGCGGGCGCGGCTCGAACAGCACCTTTACCAGCGTCGACTTGGGCTGGTACATGCTGATAACCACATCCTGCGGCTCGATGGTGACGTCGCCGTTTTTGCCGGTGGTGTAGTTGAAGCCGCGCGTTTTGGTGCGCTTGGGCGCGTAGCCGTAGCGAATCTGGTTGCGGTCGAGGTACTGGGTGAAGGCGTGGAGCTGGCCGGGGTCGTTGCCGGCGGCCATCACGTAGCTTTTGTACTCGCCCTGGGGCTTGCTGGCGGCGTTGGCGAAGTAGCTCTGGAACTCGCGCAGCAGGTCGTCGTGCCGCTCGGCGGTGGCCTGAATGGTGGCGCGGCTGGCGGCGTGGTGGTGCGCGATGCGCTGAGCTAGCGTCAGGGTGTCGCCGTCGAGGCGGGCGTAGGCCACGCCGGCGGGGCCACCGCCGCCCTGCTCATACGTCATGCCGATGGCGCCGTTGAAGCTGGGCCAGGTGTCGCCGTAGGTAGGAGCGTAGAGGTCGTAGACTTCGCGGGTGAAATACAGCCAGTTATTCTTGTCGAAAGCCACCTTGTTGTAGTCGCCCAGCACGCCCTGGAACTTGCGCTGCCATGCCGTGAGGTCGGCGTGGTAGGGCTTGGCGGCGGGCGAGAAGTAGTAGGTGTTGTTGGGGCCCATCTCGTGGAAGTCGGCGTGCACGGCCGGCAGCCACTGGTTGTAGAGGGCAATGCGCTGCTTGGTTTCCTGCTGGGTTTGCCAGGCCCAGTCGCGGTTCAGGTCGAAGTAGTAGTGGTTGAAGCGGCCGCCGGGCCAGGGCTCGTGGTGCTCCCAGGAGTCGGGGCTGGTGTTGGGCGATTGGTTGCGCACGCGGTTGTACCAGTTCACGTACCGGTCGTGGCCGTCGGGGTTGATGCAGGGGTCGACGATGACCACGGTATTTTTCAGCCAGTTCTGCATCTGCTGGTCCTGGGGGTTGGCCAGGTCGTAGAGCACCTGCATCACGGCTTCCGAGCTCACGGCTTCGTTGCCGTGCACGTTGTAGCTCAGCCAGCACACGGCCGGCTCCTGGCGTTTGGCGCTGCCGCTTTCGAGGCCGGCGAGGCGCAGGTTGTTGTGACGCACCTCGTCGAGGCGGCCGAAGGATTCGGCGCTGGCAATCTGAACCACTTCGAGCGGGCGCTTCTCGTAGGTGCTGCCGTAGCGCACCAGCTTCATGCGGCCGGGCGTGTGGGCGGTGATGTGGGCCACGTAGCGCAGCAGCTCGGCGTGGGGCGTGAACTGCGCGCCCAGTCTGTAGCCCAGGAACTGCTCGGGGGTGAGCAGCGGGCCGATGGCGTCGGTAGTAGGCGTCTGGGCGCGGGTGGGGTTACAGGCCAACACCGCGACTAATAAGGCCGCCAGACGCAGGAAACTGGAGATTTGAAAAGGGAATGCCCTTTTCAAGCGGGAGCAATACGCGAACATCGAAAACGAAATAGTGGTTTTGAAGCCACAAGGTAGGGCACAAAATCAGGTGCGAGTGGGTTATTTCTGAATGCGGCAATCGCGGCATTCCGCCATCGGTAACTTTGCCTGTACCCCTTAACTTTGAGCTATGGACCTGATTGTAACCGTACTCGACGACCGGGTGAATTTCGTGAAGAAGCTTCTGCGGGAGCTTAACCTCTCTGTCAAGCCGGCTAAAGCCGCGAAGTAGAGGCCTTCTGCGTTGTCAGTCGCGCAACAACAACTGGCTAAAGCTCTAGAACACTCACTGCACCAAGTTGAACTTCATCAGCAAGGAAAGATAACACTGCCTTCAGCTTACGATTCGCTTGATGAAGTATAGCATTATTTTTACCGGTGATTTCAAGCGTCAGTTCAAGGCGCTAAAGAAAATAGACTTGTTCCTCAATAAGAAATCGGATATTCCCCAAGCCATATTCGGAGCCAGAAACGGGCGCTGTTCAAAGAATCCGAGGATACGGGCTTAGCCAAGCAAAACACGCTGCCTTGTTGCCCGAAGTAGCGAAAATTTTCAGGCATTTCTTATTCGGGAACAAGTCTAAAGTATAACTCAGCGGCAGCAGATTTATCTGTTCTGCTGGCAGAGTTGTAGGACAACCTGTAAGCAGGCGAATCTCTGGGACGCAACTGCTACAAAGTCCGGGTTAAAATAAAAGCCAAGAATACCGGCAAAAGCGGAGGAGCGCGGGCAATCACCTGTGTAAAGCTCGTCGATGACGTAATTTATTTGCTCGCTATTTATGATAAGTCCGACCAAGCAACAATTTCAGATAAAGCAATAGATGCTATTCTGACGAGTATCAGAATTAAATGAAAACGGCCCGCTGCAATTGCAGCGGGCCGTTTGCTTGTGCGGTAAGCTTCAGCTTGCCGTTATGTATTGGCGACTATAATACGGCAAGCTAAAGCTTGCCGCACAACTCACTACACCACTACGTTAATCATCCGGCCTTTCACCACAATCACCTTCTTGGCGGCTTTTCCCTCGCCGTGCTTGGCCAGGAAATCCGACGCCAGCACGGCGGCTTCAATCTCGGCGGGAGTAGCGGCGGCGGCAAACTCCATTTGCTCGCGCACTTTCCCGTTGATGGCCAGCGGGTACATCACCGAGTCTTCCACTAGGTATTCTTCGCGGAACTCGGGGTAGCCGGCGTGGCTGATGCTGCCGGCCGCGTGGTCCAGCTCCTGCCACAGCTCCTCGGCGAGGTGCGGGGCATAGGGCGACACCAGCAGCACGAGCGGCTCCAGGATGGTGCGCTTGTGGCACTTGAGGGCCGTGAGCTCGTTCACGGTAATCATGAACAGGCTGACGGAGGTGTTGAAGCTGAACTTCTCAATGTCTTCCTGCACCTTCTGGATGGCGCGATGCAGCACCTTCAGCTCGGCGGGCGTGGCGGGCTCATCGGTTACGGCCAGGTCACCGTCTTCGGGGTGGAAGAGGCGCCAGAGCTTCTTGAGGAAGCCGCTCACGCCGCTGATGCCGTTGGTGTTCCAGGGCTTGTACTGCTCCAGCGGGCCGAGGAACATCTCGTAGAGGCGCAGGGCGTCCGCGCCGTATTTGTCGATAAGAATGTTGGGGTTAACAACATTGTATTTTGACTTCGACATTTTCTCAATCTCAAAGCCGCAGTGGTATTTGCCGTCGTCTTCGAGTAGAAACTTGGGATTTTCTAAATCAGGAAAAGCCTTTTTGTATTCTTTGGTTTCAACGAATTTAGCGACATCAAGAATATCATTATCAACTAAAATTACATCTACATACCTTTTCCAAAAGGCTGTACGATTAGCTAAGGTTGCGATATTTTCATCATAATATTGTTGACCGAATTGAGCGATTATTGCGTCAGAAAAGGCTTGTCCAGGACCGTCTTCGTTTGGCCATCTTTGCGTGACGAATAAATCTGATTCGCCATATCGATAAACGAAATTCGACCGGCCCAGAATCATCCCCTGATTAATCAGTTTCTGGAACGGCTCGCCGCTGCTGACGAGGCCCAAATCCTTCAGGAACAGGTACCAGAAGCGGGCGTAGAGCAGGTGGCCGGTTGCGTGCTCGGCCCCGCCCATGTATAGGTCCACGCTGCCCCAGTAGTGCTCGGCCTCCTCCGACACGAAGCGGGCTTCGTTGGTGGGGTCCATGTAGCGGAGGTAGTACCACGATGAGCCGGCCCAGCCGGGCATGGTGCTCAGCTCGTAGGGGTATTTGTCCTTATAAAGCCAGTTCTGGGCGCGGCCCAGAGGCGGCTCGCCGGACTCGGTGGGCTTGTATTCGTCGATTTCGGGCAGTACGAGGGGCAGGTCGGCCTCGGCAATGCCATAGGCGGTGCCGTCCTTGTAGTAAATCGGAATGGGCTCGCCCCAGTAGCGCTGGCGGCCGAAAATGGCGTCGCGCTGACGGAAATTCACCTTGCCTTTGCCCAGGCCCTTTTCTTCGAGGAAGGCAATGAGCTTGGGCGTAGCCTCCCTATAGGTGAGGCCGTTGATGATGCCAGAGTTGATGTAGCGGCCTTCCTTGGTGGGGTCGGCCTGCTGGTCGAGGTCCTTTTGGGCGTCGGAAATGGCCGGAATCGGGAGGTCGAAGTGCTTGGCGAAGAGGTAGTCGCGCTGGTCGCCGCTGGGCACGGCCATCACGGCGCCGGTGCCGTAGCCGGCCAGCACGTAGTCGGCCAGCCAGATTTGCACGGGCTCGTTGTTCACCGGGTTCAGGGCGTAGGCCCCGGTGAACACGCCGGACACGGCCTTCACGTCGGTCATGCGGTCGCGCTCCGAGCGGCGCTTGGTGGCGGCGATGTACTCGTCCACCGCCGCGCGCTGCTCGGGCGTGGTGAGGGTGTCCACCAACTCGTGCTCGGGGGCTAGCACCAGGAAGGTGGCCCCGTAAATGGTGTCGACGCGGGTGGTGTATACCTTGATTTGGGCGTTTTCGTGGTCCTGCACCGGGAAGGTGACTTCGGCCCCGATGCTCTTGCCAATCCAGTTGCGCTGCATCTCTTTCACGGCATCGGGCCAGTCGAGTTGGTCGAGGCCCTGCAGAAGGCGGTCGGCGTAGGCGGTGATGCGCAGGTTCCACTGCGGCATGAGGCGGCGCTCGACAGGGTAGCCGCCGCGCTCGCTCAGACCGTCTTTCACTTCATCATTCGAGAGCACTGTGCCCAAGCCGGGGCACCAGTTCACGTAGGTATCCTGCTGGTAGGCGAGGCGGTAGGGGAGCACGGCGGCCAGCTTCTGCTTTTCGCTGAATAACTGCCACTGGCCGGCCGAGAAGCTGAGGCGGTCACCATCGTCCCCGGCGGCGCGGATGCCCTCGCTGCCGGTGGCGGCAAAGCGGGCGGTGAGGTCGGTGAGGGGTTCGGCTTTGTTGGTGGCGAGGTTGTACCAGGAGTTGAACAGCTTGAGGAAAATCCACTGCGTCCACTTGTAATAGGAGGCATCGGAGGTGCGCACTTCGCGGCTCCAGTCGTAGCTGAAACCCAGGCTGCTGAGCTGCTGCACGTAGGTTTCGATGTTCTTCTCGGTGGTGAGCGCTGGGTGCTGGCCGGTCTGGATGGCGTACTGCTCGGCGGGCAGGCCGAAGGAGTCGAAGCCCATGGGATGCAGCACGTTGAAGCCGCGCAGGCGCTTGTAGCGCGTCACGATATCGGAGGCAATGTAGCCCAGTGGGTGCCCTACGTGCAGGCCCGCCCCGCTGGGGTAGGGAAACATGTCGAGTACGTAGTACTTGGGCTTGGCGGAGTGGTTGTGGGCCTGGAAGGTGTGGTGGGCTTTCCAGTGGGCCTGCCACTTCTTTTCAATTTCTTCGGGACGGTATGCGGGCATCTTGCGCGGAGTTTATTCCGGACAAAGGTAGGACGTAGGAGAAAGTAGGGCGAAATTTGTTGTGACGACTGTTGTAATAGTACGCAACCGGCAGCGCCTCACCCCTGGCCCCTCTCCGAAAAGGAGAGGGGAGCCAGCCGACTTTGTAGGGAGCATAACCGGTACTCCCTCTCCTTTTCGGAGAGGGGGTCAGGGGGTGAGGCGCTCCCGACTACCTGACGCCCCCATTTGCCCCCGATATTCCGCCACCCATGGCCCGCATCCCCAAAGAATTAGTTGACCAGATTATCCAGACCGCCGACATCGTGGAAGTCGTCGGCGACTTTGTGCAGCTCAAGCGCAAGGGCCAGAATCTATGGGCCAACTGTCCGTTTCATAACGAGAAATCGCCCTCGTTTTCTGTTACGCCAGCCAAAGGCTTCTTCAAATGTTTTGGCTGCGGCAAGTCCGGCGATGCGGTGCGATTCATCATGGAAATTGAGGGGAGTAGCTACCCCGAAGCGTTAAAATACCTCGCCCGCAAATACGGGATTACCGTTCAGGAAGAAGAAAAGACCCCGCAACAGCAACTGGAGCAGAACGAGCGGGACTCCCAGTTCATTGTTTCGGACTTCGCCAAAAATCACTTCCACCGCCTGCTGCAAAACTCGGAGGAGGGCATGAGTATCGGCTATGGCTACCTAAAGGAGCGGGGACTGAACCTGAGCACCATTCAGACCTTTGAGCTGGGCTACTCGCTCGACGCGTGGGACGACCTGATGAAGGCCGCCGAAACGGCGGGCTACGACAAGAAATACCTCGAAAAAACCGGCCTCACAGTCATTCGTACCGATGACCAAGGGGCTGATACTGGGCGGCGCTACGACCGGTTTCGGGGCCGGGTGATGTTCCCGATTCACAACATCGGCGGTCGGGTGGTAGGCTTCGGTGCGCGTACCCTGAAGCGCGACGACAAGATGGCGAAGTACCTGAACTCGCCGGAGTCGGAAATTTACCACAAGTCAGACGTGCTGTATGGCCTGTTTCAGGCCCGGCAGGCAATTCGGACAGAAGAAGTCTGCTACCTAGTGGAAGGATACCTGGATGTACTCTCGCTGTATCAGGGCGGCATTAAGAATGTAGTAGCCTCGTCGGGTACTTCACTCACCGAAGGCCAGATTCGACTTATCAAGCGGTATTCTGATAACGTGACGGTGCTATATGACGGCGATGCGGCCGGCATAAAGGCCTCGCTACGCGGCACCGATTTGTTGCTCGAAGGCGGCCTGAACGTGCGCGTTGTGCTCTTCCCCGACGGCGACGACCCCGATAGCTACATCCGCAAAGTGGGCGACCAGCGCTTCACCGAGTATATCGAAACTAAGAGCCAGGACTTCATCTCATTTAAGACAACGCTAGTGGCCCGCGAGGCCTCCGGCGACCCGGTGAAGAAGGCGGAAGCCATTCGCGATGTGCTACACAGCATCGCCAAAGTGCCTGATGCCATTAAGCGGCAAGTGTTTTTGCAGCAAACAGCGACGGTATTCGGTATTGATGAGCAGGTGCTTATCACCGAATACAACAAAGTGGCGCGGAAGCCCGCGCCGCGCCCTGGCGTCGTGAGTAACGGCCAGCAGCCCGGCCAGCCAGCCGCACCGCGTGGCATGACCCACGAAGAGGAAATACAAGCTCTCATGTATGGAGCTGACCCATCGGAACTGCAAAGCGCGGGCATTAACAATACCGCTGAGGATTTTGGGGAGTTTGATACGGTACCGGACGTGCTCCAGACCTGCGAGCGCGAGGTACTGCGGCTGATGGTGTTGTATGCGCCGCGTGAAGTTGAGCCAGAAATTAGCGTCGCGGCCTATTTTATGAGTCAGCTCGATGATGCACCATTTAAAACGCCACTCTTTGCAGAAATGTGGGAGGCTTGTCGGCAGGAACTGCTTGCTGGCCGTTTCCCCGAAGTGCGTACACTGGTTCAGACGGAGCGAGAGGAAATTCGCTCCCTAATCACGGATTTGGCTACGGAGCGTTACGAAATTAGTCCCAACTGGCGTACAAAAGAAATATACGTATTTAACGAAGTAGACCTAATGGGTCAAGCTTGTGAGAATGCGCTTCGACGGCTAAATAAGTGCAATGTCCAACGGGAAATCATTGCCTGCCGAGATGCCCTAGCAAAACCAATGGAGTGGGATGAAATGGTGATGATAATGCGCCGTAAAATGGAGCTTGAGACAATTGACAAAGAGTTGGCAAAACAGTTAGGTACAATCATACCTCGTGGTAATTAAGTGGTTACATTAACAGGACTTACGCACTTCAAAAGCTATGTAACCTGAAAATCAACGACTTGCATTCAAGACGTATATTTGTTATATTGCTGTTTTTCAGTTGGTTAGTGTTTCAACTGCGTAAGTCCTAATTAAACTAGAATGCTCCAACGCCTCAACATCAATCGCCTGATTCTGGCCGTCATCCTCACTATGATGAGCCTGATTATTGGCATGACCGGCTTCACCTACATCGAGCATTACGGGCCCATCGATGCGTTTTACATGACGGTGACTACCGTGGCCACGGTGGGCTTTGGCGAAATTCACACATTTTCGGAGATGGGGCGGCTGTTCGTATCCATCTACATCCTCTACAATCTGGTGGTGGTGGCCTACCTCGTGTCGGTTTTCTCTTCTTTTATCTTTGACGGCGAGCTGCGCAAAATTTACAAAATGATTCGAACCGACCAGGAGATAAAGCGTTTCAGCGGCCACGTCATTGTGTGCGGCTTTGGCCGCAACGGCCGCCGCGCCTACCAGGAGCTGCGGGCCAGCGGGGCCCGCGTGGTGGTGATTGAATCCAATCAGGAGCTGATGAAAAACATCACCGGGGGCCATACCGGCGAGGATTACGACGGCGATGGCGTGCCCGGCGGCAGCATCTTCACCGTCTTTGGCGATGCCACCACCGACTTGGTGCTGAAGCAGGCCGGCGTGGAGCGGGCCTCGGCCCTCATCACCTCGCTGCCCAAGGATGCCGACAACGTGTTCGTCGCCCTCTCGGCCCGCGCCCTGAACCCGCGCATGAAAATCATCGCCCGCGCCTCGCTCAAAACCTCGGAAAGCAAGCTCCTCTCGGCCGGGGCCGACTCGGTGGTGATGCCCGACGAAATCGGCGGCTCGCATATGGCCAAGCTGGTGGTGCGGCCCGAAGTAATCCGCTTTCTGGACCTGATTTCGGGCCTCAGCGCCGACAAGCTGCGCCTTGAGGAAATGACGTTTCAGCAAATCCGGCGCGATTTGCACGGCCGCACCATCCGCGAGCTTGATGTGCGCTCCATCACCGGGGCCACCATTATCGGCCTGCGCCAGGCCAATGGCTCGCTGCTGGTGAGCCCGCCCGTGGACTACGTACCCATTGCCGGCGATGTGCTGCTCGTACTCGGCAGCGAGGAGCAGATTGAAAACTTCGAAGTGCGCTTCCGGCAGCTGTAATTGAGTTAAGGGTTAGGAGTTAAAAGTTAAGAGTTGGGATGATGAATCAGCCAGTTCTCATAACCCTTAACCCTTAACCCTTAACTCCTAACCCATCTA
This sequence comes from Hymenobacter siberiensis, assembly GCF_018967845.1. Classification (GTDB taxonomy): domain Bacteria; phylum Bacteroidota; class Bacteroidia; order Cytophagales; family Hymenobacteraceae; genus Hymenobacter; species Hymenobacter siberiensis. The sequence goes on along the minus strand of NZ_JAHLZZ010000001.1, from coordinate 3,267,133 downwards.
AATGCACATTCTTCAACTCTGCCCGCGCGTTCCTTACCCGCTCACTACCGGCGGGGCCATTGCGATGTATGACGTGGCCGCCGGCCTCGTGCAGGCAGGCCACCGCGTGACCATGCTGGCCATCAACACGCCCAAGCACCACCAGCCGGCGGATGCGCTGGCCCACCTCGGACCGAATTTTCGGTTGGTGACCGTGGATGTGGATACGGATATTACCCCCCTGCGGGCCCTGAAAAACTTGCTTCTGAGCCGCCAACCCTACATTGTGGAGCGGTTTATCAGTCCGGCCGTGGCGGCGAAGTTTAAGGAGCTGCTCACCACTCAATCCTTCGACGTGGTGCAGCTGGAAGGAACATTTACCGCCTGGTACGCGGGTTTTTTGACCGCGCAGGGCGCGAAGAGCAACCGGCCGACTGCGCAAAACCTGCCGCCAATTGTGCTGCGGGCGCACAATGTTGAGTACTCCATTTGGGAAATGCTGGCGGGCCGAAGCGGTAACCCATTGAAAAAATGGTATCTGGGAGACATGGCCGCCCGCCTCAAGAAATTTGAAAAGTGGATGCTGCATCGGGTCGATGCCGTGGCCGCCATCACCGACGATGATGCGCAGCGGCTGCAAGCCATGGGCTGCCCCGAGCCGGTGGTTTTCATTCCGGCCGGCGTCGATTTTGCCCGCTTTCAGCCCGACCCGCTGGTCAAGCCCAAACCGCGTACCCTCTTCATGATTGGCTCGCTGAACTGGCTGCCCAACCTGGAGGGCCTGCACTGGCTGCTGCGCGAAGTCTGGCCCATCCTCCACGCCGAAATGCCCGATGTGGAGCTGCACATTGCCGGCAGCGGCACCCCCGACGACCTGCTGCGCCCGCGCACTGACAACGTGTTCGTGCACGGCTTTGTAGCGTCGGCCCCGGCTTTTATGCAGCAATACGAGCTGATGCTGGTTCCGCTGCTCAGCGGGGGCGGCATGCGCATAAAAATCATCGAGGCCATGGCCCTGGGCAAGGCCGTGCTGAGCACCACGCTGGGCGCCGAAGGCATTGCCGTGCGCGACGGCCACGACATTGTGCTGCGCGACACCGCCGCTGAGTGGCTGGATGCGCTCCGCGCATGGGGCCGCCAGGAGCTGCCCGTAGCTGCCATCGGCGCGGCCGCCGCCCACACCGCCACCCATACCTACGACCGCCGCCGGGTAACCGGGCAGTTTGTGGACCTTTACGAGCGGCTGCGGCCGGTGCCGGCCGCATGATAACGGCCGCGCTCCTGCTCGTGTTTTGGGGCTGCCTGCTGCTGGTGGCGCATACCTACGTGCTGTTTCCGGTGCTGCTGGGCCGGCTGGCCCGGGGCCGCCGGCAAAACCCGGACGTGTACGCGGCCGACGCCTCCGACCTGCCGGCCGTGGATATCCTGCTGGCTGCGCACAACGAGGAAGCCGTGATTGCCGAAAAAATCCGCTCCACGTTCGCCACCACGTATCCGCTCGACCGGCTGCGGCTGCTGGTAGGCTCCGATAATTCCTCGGACCAGACCAATGCCCTGCTGGCCGATTTGGCCGCAAAACACCCGCAGCTGCACGTCGAAGCCTACGGCCAGCGCACCGGCAAGCCCGGCGTGATTGACCGGCTGGCCCGGCAGGCCACCGCTCCGGTGCTGGTGCTCACGGATGCGAACGTGTTTTTCGAGCCTGACACGCTGTTTGAGCTCGTCAAGCACTTTCATAATCCCGCCATCGGCCTGGTGGGCGGCAATATTCTCAACCCCGACCATCGGGCCGAAGGTATTTCGGGCCAGGAGAAAGCCTACCTAGAGCGGGAAAACCTGATGAAATACCAGGAGGGCATGGTGTGGGGCGCGATGATGGGCGCTTTCGGCGGCTGCTTTGCCGTGCGGCGCGCCTGCTACCACCCCGCCCCGGCCGAGTTTCTAGTCGACGATTTTTACATCACCATGGCCGTGCTGCGTGATGGCTACCAGGCCATCAACGAGCTGGACGCTATTTGCTACGAGGACGTGTCGGACCACCTGCCCGAGGAGTTCCGGCGGAAGGCCCGTATTTCGGCTGGCAACTTCCAGAACCTGCGTGAGTTTCGCCGCTTGCTGTGGCCGCCGTGGCGCGGCGTGGCGTTTGCGTGGTGGTCGCACAAGGTGCTGCGCTGGTGCACGCCGCAGCTGCTGCTGCTGCTGCTGGCCGCCACGGTGGGCCTGGTAGCGCGCGGGACGGGGTGGTTTTTCTGGCTGGCGCTGGTCGGCCAGGTGGGCCTGCCGCTGCTGCTGCTGCTCGATGCCGCGCTGCAACGCACCGGCCGGCACCCCCGGCTGCTGCGCTTCATCACGCACTTTTATAGCATGAACGCGGCGCTGCTGCTGGGCTACTGGCGCTACCTGCGGGGCATTAAAACCACCGTTTGGCAGCCTACGCAACGTTTTCAGCAGGCGAAGTAAAGTAGCGCGGACTTTTAGTCCGTGCCCCCGTGCCGTTAAAGTCATTCAAGCGGCGCGGGGATGCGGACTAAAAGTCCGCACTACTGCCAGGTGCTAAACGGGGACGCAGCCAGACGGGGCTAACTTTGCACCGGCCCCCGCTGTTATGGCCCGAAATACCCCACCCCATGCTTGACTCCATCGAATCCGCCATTGCCGACATCCGGGCTGGCAAAGTTGTCATCGTAGTTGACGACGAAGACCGCGAAAACGAAGGCGACTTCATTTGCGCTGCCGAGTGCGCTACGCCCGGAATTATCAACTTCATGGCCACCCACGGCAGGGGCCTGGTATGCGCCTCGCTGCCCGAAGAGCGCTGCGAAGCCCTGGGGCTTGACTTGATGGTGGGCCACAACACGGCCCTGCACGCCACGCCGTTTACGGTATCGGTCGATTTGCTGAAAAACGGCGTGACCACCGGCATCTCGGCCTCCGACCGCAGCAAGACCATTCTGGCCCTCATCGACCCCACCACCAAGCCCGAAGAGCTGGGCAAGCCCGGTCACATCTTCCCCCTAAAGGCCCGTAAGGAAGGCGTGCTACGCCGTGCCGGTCACACCGAAGCGGCCGTGGATTTGGCCCGCCTTGCCGGGCTGGCTCCGGCCGGGGTGCTGGTCGAAATTCTGAAGGAGGACGGCGAGATGGCCCGCCTGCCCGACCTCGAAATTGTGGCCAAAAAATGGGACCTGAAGCTGGTTTCGGTGCAGGACCTCATCAAGTACCGCCTCGCCACCGAAAGCCTCATTACCCGCGAAATTTCGGTGCGCATGCCCACCGAGGATGGCGACTTCGACCTCTACGCCTTCACCCAGAACTCGAACGGGGCCAAGCACCTGGCTCTGGTAAAGGGCGACATCAGCGGCCCCGAGCCGGTGCTGGTGCGCGTGCACAGCTCGTGCGTGACGGGCGATATCTTCGGTTCGTGCCGCTGCGACTGCGGCCCGCAGCTGCGCCAGGCCATGCGCCAGATTGAGCGCGAAGGCCGAGGCGTTATCGTGTACATGAACCAGGAGGGCCGGGGCATCGGCCTGCTCAACAAGCTCAAAGCCTACAAGCTCCAGGAGCAGGGCCGCGACACCGTGGAGGCCAACGAAGACCTGGGCTTCCAGGGCGACGAGCGCGACTACGGCGTGGGGGCCAGCATCCTGCGCGACCTTGGCGTGCGCCAGATGCGCCTGCTCACCAACAACCCCAAGAAGCGCACCGGCCTTATCGGCTACGGCCTCGAAATCGTGGAAACGCTGCCCATCGAAATCGACTCGAACCCGCATAATGAGGTTTACCTCACCACCAAGCGCGACAAAATGGGCCACGAGATTATGCGCGTGGTGTCGGCCGAAACGCCGGCAGCATAGCACAGTAGCGCGAACTTTGTAGTTCGCGTCCCCGAGCCATGACAACGAGTGTTGTTCCGGGACGCGAACTACAAAGTTCGCGCTACACCTTCCAGCAGGGCCTGCCCGATACTCAGTCGCTGCTCGATGCCCGCCACAACGCCAACGCCACCTACGAGGAAGTGCATGAGGCCCAGATGACCCAGATTTACGAGATGGACAAGGCCATGAGCATCTTTGAGACGGTGAACCCGGACCTGTTCAAGGGCTGTAAGTCGGCCCGGGCGCTGCTGGATTCGGGCGCGGGCAAGGCGGCTTAAGGTATTGTCTCGCTTGCGCGTATTGAAAGGTGTGTACTAGCGGGAAAACACCATGAAATCAAGCAAATATTTGGCCTTTCAATGCCCTGATTGAATCTAGTATGAATCTACTAGCACTACTTCCCTTAGCTGGGGTCCTCTTCTTCACAAATCCAACTGCGGTGGTGAAAAGAAGTGCTTTCACAAACATTGAGATACTTTATAAAAACAACGGTTTTGAGCGTCATGTCAAATTTCAACTCGAAGCGTATATCGGGAATAAATGGGTTTTGATTGACGACGATGTAACGTGCAAGGAGCTGCAATCGAGTATTATCATTTCTTGCTCTCCCATCGCGGTGCAACGAGAAAAACTCCTCGCCTTTTCCCTAAAGGATTGTGAACTAGTTTACGCATACCCTTTTGAAGATTATCAAAAGCTATTAATTAGACTGAAAACTGTAACCTATCACAATACAAAAACCAGCTATTATTCGGATAAGCCAATTTATTTTGAGCCCTTCTGGATTAAGAAATAACCCACTTGACTGGTACTCGTCGCAGATGAGCACCAGTCAAGTGGGTTATTTGCTATGTGTCCTACCCCACTATCTTAAACGCCCGCCAGCTGCTGCCGCAGCAGCGTAAGCACCGACTGCGCGGCGTATTCTGTGTTCAGGGCGCGGCCCCGGTCCAGCACGTACTCGCGGCTGATGGTTTGGGTGGCATCGGCGTAAGCGAGGCACACGGTTCCCACTTTCTTGGTTTCCGTGGCGCCGGTGGGACCGGCAATGCCGCTGGTGGCCACGGCCACGTCCACGCCCAGGCGGCGACGGGCGCTCTCGGCCATCTCGCGCACCGTGGCCTCGCTCACGGCTCCGAATTCGGCCAGGGTTTCGGTTTTCACGCCCAGCTCCTGCTGCTTGATGTCGTTGTGGTAGGCCACGATGCTACCCCGGAAATAAGCCGAGCTACCCGAAACGCTGGTCAGGCGCTGGGCCACCAGACCGCCGGTGCAGCTTTCGGCGGTGCCAATGGTGAGGTTTTTGGCGAGCAGCAGCTTGCCGATGGCGGCTTCGAGGGTGGTTTCTTCTTCGGCAAAAATGTATTCGCCGATGCGTTCGCGCAAGGCGGGCAGCAGGGCCAGCATGCGGCCGCGCAGGTCGGGCCAGCCGTCGTCGGAGCCGGTCAGGCGCAGGCGCACGGCCCCGAAGCTGGGCAGGTAGGCCAGCTTGATGTTGGCAGGCAGGGCATCTTCCCAATCCTCGATTCTCTGGGCCAGAAACGACTCGCCAAGGCCGGCCGTCATCACTACCACATGCTCGATAGGGGCGATATTAAACTGGGCCTGCAGGCGCGGCAGGACGTGGTCGGTCATCAGGCGCTTCATTTCGAAGGGCACGCCGGGCATGCTCACGAAAATGGTGCCCTGGTCCAGAAACCACATGCCGGGCGCCGTGCCCACGGCGTTGTGCAGCACCTCGCAGTTGGCCGGTACCAGGGCCTGCTGGCGGTTCACGTCCAGCATGGGCCGCTGGAAGCGCTTGAATATTTCCTCCACATGGTGCAGCGTGGGCTCGTGCATCACCAGCCCGGTGCCGAAGTAGCGGGCGAGGACGTGCTTGGTGAGGTCGTCCTTGGTGGGGCCGAGGCCGCCGGTGATGAGCACTACCTGCGCCCGTTGCCGGGCTAGGTCCAGGGCAGCCACAATCTCATCGGCCCGGTCCGAAACCGACGAAATCTGCCGCACGCGCAGACCGATTTTGCCTAGCTCCTGGCCCATAAAGGCCGAGTTGGTATCGATAACCTGCCCGTACAGCAGCTCGTCGCCGATGGTCATGATTTCGACATCGGGCGGCGCGGCGTGGGTAGTCGATAAGGGGCTGGATTTGGGGGTTAGCTGTGCCGTGGGCATGTGTTGGGCGAAAAAAATAGGTTTGGCCGCAAATTTGTCTTCAATTTGCACAAGCGGCGGTCCAAGGACAGCCATAGGGGCCATCCGGTTTTCCCGTCGCGTCAGTTTATTTCATGTTTACTCGCATTGCCAGTGCCTTGCTCGTAGCCGGCCTGCTGGCCGCTTCGGCCCCCGCCGCCCACGCCCAGACCACCGCTGCCAAGAAAGCTGCCGCCGCCAAAGCTGCCGCCGCCAAGACGGCCGCCGCGAAAAAAGCCGCTGCTGCCAAAGCTGCCGCCGCCAAAACCGCCGCTACCAAAGCGCCGGCCCCCGTGGCCGCGCCCGTTGCGCCCCTCACCGAAGCCCAGGCCAGCGCCGGCATCAAAGAAGCCCTGAATAAAGGCATTGTGAAGGCCGTGCAGTTTGCCTCCGAGCCCGACGGCTTCAACCTGAACGACGACATTCACATTCCCGTGCCGCCCGACCTGGAAATCGTGAAAAGCACCGTGGGCCGCCTGCCGGGCATGAGTCTGGTGTTCACCCAGCTCGAAACGCAGCTCAACCGCGCCGCCGAGGCTGCCGCGCCCAAAGCCAAGGATATTTTCCTCAATGCCCTGGCTAACATCAGCATCACCGACGCCCTCACGCTGGTAACCAGCAGCTCGACCGATGCGGCCACGCAGTTCCTGCGCAAGTCGACTCAGCAGCAGCTGATTATGGCCTTCCACCCCGACATTGAAACCGCCATCGACCAGGTGGGTGCCGGCCGCGCCTACGCCACCGTGACCGACAAATACAACAAGATTCCGCTCATGACGCCCGTCAACCTCAGCCTGGCCGACTACACCACCCAGAAAGCCGTGAATGGCCTGTTCATCCTGCTGGCCAATGAGGAAGCCAAAATCCGCAAGAACCCCGCCGCTCGCACCAGCGACATTCTTAAGTCGGTATTTGGCCGATAAAAAGTTGCTGGTTTCTGGTTCATAAAAATGCCCCGACTGAATTTTCAGTCGGGGCATTTTTATGAACCAGAAACCAGTTTAATAGTCGTCGCTGTCGAAGCTGCTGCCGCTGCGGCTGCCCCGGCCACTGCTGTAGCCTTCGTCCTCATCATCGTTGTCGTCGGCAAAATCGTCGTCGTCATCGTCGAGGCTGGTGAAGCCGCCGCGGTCGGAGTTTTCGGCGCGCTCGGCTTCCACAAATTCTTCTTCGCTCATGTTGGCCAGGTCCAGGGCCTCGTCGTGCGACGAGCCCGTGTCGGTCCACATCAGGTAATCGGCGTATTTGGCCGAGAGGCGGTCTTCGGTATTGCCAATGGCGGCAGCGCCGCCTTTCTTGGCGTAGGAGTCTAGGTTATCGTCGTCGTCGAGCAAGTCGTCGTCCAGGTCGTCGTCATCAATCATGGCCGGGGCGGATTAGGTTGAAGTGAGAAATGATGCTTGAATAGGCCGCAAAGATACGGCCGTGGCGGATTTTCGGTTCCATTTCCGCCTCTTTGGTGTGGAGAAAAAAGATAAGCTCAGGCTTGGGAATGGAACTTCTACCGGCCCGCCAAGATATTATTCCGGGCAAGAAATCAGGTAGTTAAAAGCCCGCAATTGAAGATTATTGCCCGCGTACCGGTTGGAAATCTGTTACCACTAATTGCTCGTCGCAAAAGCTGTACTCGGCCGGTACATTGGAGCTGAGCAGCAGCGTGCGTCCGGCGCGGGTGGCCTGCACATGCTCCTGGTACCAGGCCACGCCGGTGGTATCGAGGTTGGTGGTGGGCTCGTCGAGCAGGAGCAGGGGCGCATCGGCATACAGCGCCAACCCCAGCTTCAGCCGCTGCTTCATGCCCGACGAAAACTCGCGCACCAGTTGGTGCCGCGCCTTTTCGAGGTACATGATGCCGATAAGCTGGTCAATCGTTACGCCGGGCCGCAGCGGCTTGAACTGCGTGTGAAACTGTAGCATCTCCAGCAGCGTCAGCTCCTCCAGTAGCTCCAGGTAGGGCGCGGCGTAGGCCAGGTGCCGGGGCACGTCTTCCACGGTCAGGGCGCGGCCGGCCAGCGAGTAGGTCAGCGTACCCTCGGTGGTTAGTAGCTGCCCCGAAAAAGTGTTCAGCAGCGTGCTCTTGCCCGCGCCGTTGGGTCCAAGGACGGCCGTAGCGCTGCCCGGCCGAAACGTGTGTGTCAGGCCCCTGAAAATCCAGTCGCGCTGGAAGCGCTTACCCAGGCCGGTGGCGGTGATTTGCAAAGCGGGAATGTTGATTTTTTAACAAGAGAACGTCATGCTGAGCGTAGTCGAAGCAGCTCTGCTGCGCAACTAATCCAATCGACTGGGATTACTGCTGTGGCAGAACTGCTTCGACTACGCTCAGCATGACGTTCTTTTTTGTCTCAATGCCAAGGCAAGAAGTAACTACTCCGACTCGCTGCCGTCGGCCCGGCCGCGCTTGGGGCCTTTAATAATGCCCCGCGTGGCGGCCCGCACAAATTCCAGGGCCAGGTCGCGCTCGGGCGTAGCGGGCAGCTCGCGTTCAATCTGCGTTAGCGCATCGTGGTTGTTCAGGCCGCCCAGAAAAAGCGTGCGGTATAGCTGCTGCACCATGTTGATGGATTCTTCGGAGAAGCCCCGGCGGCGTAGGCCCACCGAGTTGGCCCCGGCGTAGGAGAGGGGCTCGCGGCCCGCTTTCACATACGGCGGCACGTCCTTGCGCACCAGCGAGCCGCCCGATACCATGGCGTGTGCCCCGATTTTAACAAACTGGTGCACCGCCGACGACCCGCCCACAATGGCGTAGTCGCCAATTTCGACGTGGCCCGCCACCTGCACGGTATTGGCCAGAATGCAGTGATTACCAATGATACAGTCGTGGGCGATGTGCACGTAGGCCATCAGCAGGCAGTAACTGCCCACGCGGGTTTCGCCCCGGTCCACGGTGCCGCGGTTCACGGTCACGCACTCCCGAACCACGGTGTAGTCGCCGATAACGGCGGTGGTTTGCTCGCCGTCAAACTTCAGGTCCTGCGGCACGGCCCCAATCACGGCCCCGGGGAATATCTGGCAGTTGGCCCCGATGCGCGTCCCGTCCATGATGGTCACATTCGGCCCAATCCAGGAGCCCTCCCCGATTTCGACATCGGCCGCAATGGTTGTAAACGGCTCAACGGTGACGCCCGCCGCGAGGCGAGCAGAAGGGTGAATATAGGCGAGGGGGGAAAGCATTCTTCAGTTGAGAGTTAAGAGATAAAAGTTAAGAGTTATGAGGTTTCATTGGAAAGAGTCAACAATTGGATTGCAAGCGTGCGGTTCAATTCTTAACTCTTAACTCTTAACTTTTAACTGTCCTTGCGGACAATGGCGGCGCTCATTTCGGCTTCGCACACCACTTTGCCATTCACGAAAGCCTGGCCGCGCATTTTGGCAATGCCGCGCTTGATGGGGGCCAGCAGCTGGCAATGATACACGATGGTATCGCCGGGCAGTACCTTTTTGCGGAAGCGGGCATTCTCGATGCCCAGGAAATACTGCCAGTAGTTTTCGGGGTCCGACACGGTGTTCATGACCAGAATGCCGCCGGTCTGGGCCAGGCCTTCAATCTGGAGCACGCCGGGCATCACCGGGTTGCCGGGGAAGTGGCCCTGGAAGAACGGCTCGTTAATCGACACGTTTTTGACGGCCGTTACCACCTGGTCGTCCAGATGAATGACCTTGTCAATCATCACAAACGGGTAGCGGTGGGGCAGCACCTGCATGATGCGGTTGATGTCCATCACCGGCTCGCGGTTGGGGTCGTACATGGGCACCGGGTTGGTGCGCGACTCCAGCATCTTTTTCTTGATTTTCTTGGCGAAGGCCACGTTGGCGGCGTGGCCGGGGCGGGCGGCCAGAATCTGGCCTTTCAGCGGGCGGCCTACCAGGGCGAGGTCGCCCACGAGGTCGAGCAGCTTGTGGCGGGCGGGCTCGTTTTTGTGGCGCAGGTCCACGTTGTTCAGAATGCCCTCTTTCTTGACCGATACGCGGGGCTTGCCCAGCATTTTGGCTAGGTCCGAGAGCTCATCATCGCTCACCACGCGGTCCACAACCACGATGGCATTGCTCAAATCGCCGCCGCGAATGAGGTTGTTTTTGTAGAGCATTTCCAGCTCGTGCAAGAAGCAGAAGGTGCGCGACGACGCAATTTCTTCGCTGAACTTGCCAATGTCGTCCAGCGTGGCGTGCTGCGAGCCCAGCACCGGCGAGTTGTAGTCCACCATCACCGTGAGGCGATAGTCGGTGAGGGGCAGGGCGGCAATTTCCACGCCGCGCGCATTGTCCACGTACCGAATGCTTTCCGGGATTTCGTAGTAGTTGCGCAGCGCGTTCTGCTCTTCAAAGCCTACCGAAGTGAGGGCTTTGATGAACTCGGCCGACGACCCGTCCATGATGGGCGGCTCGGGGCCGCTGAGCTGAATGAGCACGTTGTCGAGCTGCAGGCCCACGAGGGCCGCCAGGGTGTGCTCCACGGTGTTGACGCGGGCGCCGTTCTGCTCGATGGTGGTGCCGCGGCTCAGGTCCACCACGTTGTCCACGTCGGCATCCACGATGGGCTGCCCGGGCAAATCGACCCGTTGAAACTTATAGCCGTGGCCCACCGGAGCGGGGCAAAACGTCATGGTGGCCTCTACGCCGGTGTGCAGTCCGATGCCGCGCACCGTCACGGGTGCCTGAATGGTGTGTTGCTTGTCGTTCATTTAATTAGCTGTTAGCCATTAGCTTTTAGCTTTTAGCTTCACAATGACCAGTAGAGATGCTAATAGCTAAAAGCTAATGGCTAACAGCTCAACTGAGTGCAAAGCTAGGGCTTTTCCGTCGCGTTTTTCACCTTCTCCAGCGAGGCCACGCGTTGTTCGAGTTCGGGCAGGCGGCGGAAAACGATTTGGGCGCGTTGGTTCTGCTTGAAGTCGAAGGCCGTGGAGCCTTGCAGGAAGGTGCCTTCCTGCTTCACATTCTTGCCGATGCCGGACTGCGCGGTAACGGTGGTTTTGTTGGCCAGCGTGACGTGGCCGGCCATGCCCACCTGGCCCGCCAGCACGCAATAGTCGCCGATTTTGGCCGAGCCGGCAATGCCCGTTTGTGAGGCAATGACGGTGTGCTGGCCAATTTCGACGTTGTGGGCCAGCTGCACGAGGTTGTCAATCTTGCTGCCCCGGCCGATGCGCGTGGAGCCCAGCGTGGCGCAGTCGATGGTGGCATTGGCTCCGATGCTCACGTAATCTTCGAGCACCACGTTGCCGATTTGCGGAATGGCTTTGTAGGAGCCGTCGGGCTGCGGGGCGAAGCCGAAGCCATCGGAACCGACCACGGCCCCGGCCTTAACGACGCAAAACTGGCCAATGACGGTATCCGAGTAAATTTTGGCCCCGGCGTGGATAACGCTGCCCGCGCCAATCGTGACCCGGTCGCCGATGTAGGCGTGGGGGAACACCAGCACGTTTTCGCCCAGCTTGCAACTCTCGCCGATGTAGGAAAACGCGCCCCGGTAGTGGCCAGCCCCAATCTCGGAGCTTTCCCCAATAAACGACGGCTGCTCCACGCCGCGCTTGCCGGTGCGGGTGGCCTGCGCGTAAAATTCCAGCAGCTGGCTGAAGGCAGTGTACGGGTTTTCGACCCGAATCAGGGCAGGCGTGATGGCGTGTTTCAGCTCCAGAGCCTGGCCCACAATGACGGCCGAAGCGCCGGTTTCGTAGAGAAACGGCTCGTATTTGCTATTCGAGAGGAAGGTGAGGGAGCCGGCCCGGGCTTCTTCAATCTTGGCCAGGCTGAAGATGCGCAGGGTAGCGTCGCCTTCCACGGTGCCGCCGAGGACTTCGGCAATTTGCTGAATGGTAAATTCCATAGTAAGGGGCAAAAATAAGAGTCAGAACGGTCATGCAGAGCGCAGCATCTTGCCCGCCACCACTAATTTTTAATCTTGCGATTGGATTACTTATTGCGGGCAAGATGCTTCGCTGCGCTCTGCATGACGTTCTTTTTTACACAATCTCCTTCGGGTAGCAGATGTAGAATTTCTCCACGCGCTGGCTCAGGGCGCGGATGTTGGGCAGGTCGGAGGCTTCCATTACGTTCACCACGTCGCCTTTTTTGGTCAGGATTTCGATGGGCTCTTGGCTTTCGGCGTTGTAGGCGCTGTTGCTGAGGCGGCCGGATATCATGAGAAGCGCGGCTTCATTCATGGGTAGGCCGAACTTGGCAGCGATGAGCTCCTGGATGCCGAGGCGGAATTCCTCGTCGAACGGTTCGGGGGCGAGCACGATTTTGAGCAGGTTGCGGTGCAGAATGCTCTTGGCGAGGTAGCTGAGCACCACATCGGGGTGGCCGGCCCAGGCCTTGATGGCCGACCAGATGTCGTAATCATCAAGCTCGACGAAATGGCTGAGAATTTTCTCGTCTTTCTCAAACTCGCCCAGGCTCACGGCGCGGCCCAGGAAGTAGCCCAGGCAGCTGTTGGCGGGCACTTCCACGCCCCGGCGGGCCAGGTCGCGGGCGCGCTGCACCACCCGAATCACCATCTGCTCGGCCGACGTCACGGTTTTGTGCAGGTACACCTGCCAGTACATCAGCCGGCGGCTCACCAGGAAATTCTCGACTGAATACACGGCTTTTTCTTCGAGCACCAGCCGCTCTTCGTGCACGCGCAGCATCTTGATGAGGCGGTCGGCGCCGGGGCGGCCTTCCTCCACGCCGGTATAGAAGGAGTCGCGGTTGAGGTAATCGAGGCGGTCCATGTCGAGCTGGCTGCTCACCAGCTGATGGAAAAACGGCCGGCCGTAGGTGCCCTTAAATATTTCAATGGCCAAATCGAGCTTGCCGTGAAATTCCTTGTTCAGGCGCTCCATCAGGAAAAGCGAGAGCTGCTCGTGCGGCACATCCTGGAAAATGGCGGTTTCCAGCGCGTGGGAGAGGGGGCCGTGGCCCACGTCGTGCAGTAGGATGGCCGCCAGCGCCGCCTCGCCCTCCGCGGCCGAAATCTTCACGCCCTTGTCCTTGAGCGTGCGCAGGGCCAGCGACATCAGGTGCATGGCTCCCAGCGCGTGGTGAAAGCGCGTGTGCAGCGCCCCGGGGTACACAAAGCCGGTGAGGCCGAGCTGCTGAATGCGCCGCAGCCGCTGAAAATACGGGTGCTCAATCAGGTCAAACAGGAACTCCGTCGGGATGGTGACGAAGCCGTAAACCGGGTCGTTGAAGATTTTTTTCTTGTTCACGGAACGGGCGGGGAGGGGATGACGGGCAGAAATCAGAACAGGATAAATACGCCGCGAATGGGCAAAAACAAGCAACATTTGCACGGCTCACCCGTCAATAACTGAACGCGAAGCTACGGCAGGCCGTTTGGGCAAGCTCAACCCTTTGTGCGAAGTCGGCAGTGCCAACGTGGTAAGCCGGCTATATATCCATTCGGGACGTCTTACGTTAGCTATACTAACCAAGACGCTAAAGTCCCCAAGACCTCAAGTCCCTACTATGCAACAAACCACCATTCTCTGGGCCGACGACGAAATCGACCTGCTCAAGCCGCACCTGCTGTTTCTCAAGGAGAAAGGCTACGACGTAACGCCCGTCAACAGCGGCGCCGATGCCATTGAGGAGATTCAGGAGAAGAGCTACGACCTCGTGTTTCTCGATGAGAACATGCCCGGGCTGACTGGCTTACAGACGCTTACCGAAATAAAGGCCATCCGGCCCACCGTGCCCGTGGTAATGATTACCAAGAGCGAGGAAGAGCACATCATGGAGTCGGCCATCGGCGCGAAAATTGCTGATTATCTGATTAAGCCGGTGAATCCCAGTCAGATACTACTGTCGGTGAAAAAGGTGCTCGACAACAAGCGCCTCGTGAGTGAGGCCACCAACTCGGGCTACCAGCGCGATTTCCGCCAGCTCGGCATGCAGCTTTCCGACCGCCTCACGCCCGTCGAATGGGCCGAAGTATACAAGAAGCTGGTATACTGGGAGTTGGAAATAAATGAAACCGAGGGCAAAAGCATGGCCGAGGTCTTCAATATGCAGAAGGACGAGGCCAATACCTACTTCGGCCGCTTCATCACTGAGAATTACGAAGATTGGGTGGACGGTAGCGATAAGGACGCGCCGCTCATGTCGCACCAGTTGTTCAAGGAGCGCGTGTTTCCCACGCTGAAGGCCACCGGCGACACGCCCGTGTACTTCGTGCTCATCGATAACCTGCGCTACGACCAGTGGAAAGTGCTGGAGCCCATTATCACCGAAATGTTTACGGTGGACAGCGAGGAGATGTACTATGCCATTCTGCCGACCACCACGGCGTATGCGCGCAATGCTATTTTCTCGGGCATGATGCCGAGCGATATTCAGAAGAAATACCCCAACCTGTGGGTGACCGACGACGACGACGAGGGCAAAAACCTGCACGAGGCGGAGTTCATGGAAATTAACTTCCAGAAGAACAATCAGAAGGCCAAGCACAGCTACCACAAGGTAACCAACCTGCAGGCCGGCAAGGACTTGCTGGGTAAGATGAGCAACCTGCACAACAACTATAAGTGCAACGTCATCGTGTACAACTTCGTGGACATGCTCTCGCACGCCCGCACCGATATGGCCATGATTCGGGAGCTGGCCGCCGATGAATCGGCCTACCGCAGCATCACCCGCTCGTGGTTCCTGCACTCGCCGCTCTATGAGATGATGCAGACCATTGCCGACAAAAAAGGCAAGCTCATCATCACCACCGACCACGGCACCATCCGCTGTAAGCGCCCGTATAAGATTGTGGGCGACCGTAATACGAATACCAACCTGCGCTACAAGCACGGCAAAAACCTGGGCTTCGAGGACTCGCGCGATGTGTACGTGGTGCGCAAGCCGGAATCCATTTTTCTGCCCCGCGAGAATGTGAGCACCGCGTATGTATTTACGATTGGCGACTACTTCTTCGCTTATCCCAACAACTACAACTATTACGTGAACTACTACAAGGACACGTTCCAGCACGGCGGTATTTCGCTGGAGGAATGCATTATTCCTTACGTGACGCTCACGGCAAAAGGGTAGTCAGAACAGCCGGAATTAAACGTAAAAATGCCGCCTCAATTGAGGCGGCATTTTTCGTGATTAGCCTTGCTGGAGCTCCCCGGTTGTGGTGGGTTTGAGTAGCACGAGTACTTAAACGCGCCCAAAGTGCACCCGAAAGGTGGCACCCTCGCCCACCTGGCTTTCTACTGCCAGGTGGCCGCCCTGCACCTGCACCAGGCGATTGACGAGGTACACACCCACACCGGTTGCCTCGGTGTGGGTGTGGAAGCGGCGAAACAGCTGGAACAGCTCGGCCCCGTAGCGCGCCGCATCAAACCCCCAGGTCATTGTCCTTCACCCAGAGCACGGGTTGGCCGTTTTCGAGCCAGAGCGAGCAGTGCACGCGGGACGGGCGGGCGGGGTCGGTGTAATTGAAGGCGTTGCTGAGCAGGTTGAGCAGAATGGTCCGCAGGCTGGCCCGGGGGTAGAAGAGGATGGGCCGGCCGCTAAAATCGGTGGTGATGCGGGCGCGGGTGGCGCGCACCTGCGGCTCCAGGGTCTGGAGCACGTCCAGCACCAGGGCCTGCAGGTCCACGGGTTCGGGCGGGAGCAGGGCTACTTGCTGGGCCTGGCCCAGAGCCGCCAGGTCGTCAATATTGGTACTGAGCTGGCGCAACGCGTCAGGAATGAGGGGCAACAGAAGCTGCTCTTCGGCGGGGTCGGCAAAGGTGACGCTGCGGCGGAGCTCATCAATGAGGCCGGCCAGATTGTTGACGGGCTGTTTGAGGTTGTGGCTGGAGGCATACACGAAGCTGTAAAGGTCCTGATTGGTGCGGGTGAGCTGCTGGTTGCTCAGGAGCAGGGCAGTATTGGCGCGCTCGATATCGTGCAGGGCCACTTGCAGCTGGCCGGTGCGCTCGGCCACGCGGGCTTCGAGCTGCTGGTTGAGCTTGCGCACGGCCAGGTGCGACTTGTGCAGCTCCCGGGCCTGCTGCTGAATGCTGATATTGGACGTTCGGAGGCGCTCATTGGCGGTGGCCAGCTCCTGGTTGGTGGCGGCCAGGTGGTTGCTGGCATCCAGCTCCTCGTAGCTCACCGACAGCTCCTCGTTGGCAATGGCCAGCTGATGCGCCGTGGCCGGCGGCCGGTCATCGGCCTCGGCCAGCTGGCGGGTCCGGACGTGCGTGCTCACGTTGTAGGCAAACAGCAGCATGCCCATAACCCGGCTCAGGGCGTCGCGCACGGGTTGGCCGCTGAAGTTGAAATAGATGGGCCGGTCCAGGCCGGCGTAGGTGTGGCGCTGGCGTAGGCCCCGGCTTCGTAGCCGTAGCACGGCTCGCCGGTGCGGCAGGCTTCGTCCAGCAAGTCTAGGACTTACGCACTCGACTATACAAGTGCTTGAATGATTGGCTTTTGGAGCAACTGCCGCAGGTAGGGTGCCCATTGCTGTTGGTGCGCCTGATAAATAGTTTGCCCCATGCGGCGGGCGTGTTGACGCAGCGATACCCAGGCCAAGTAACAACAGGCCAAGTGGTTGCGTTGCGCCATCTCCTTCCGGCACTGGCACTTCTCTGACCCCGTCAACTGTTTGAAGCTGCGGTGAAACTCCTCTACCTGCCAACGCACCTGCACGGCTTCAATCACCATTTCGCGGGTCAGATGAGCAGCCAAGTGGTTGGTAATAACCCATTCAATGTCGCCGTTCGTGGCCACTAGCTTGAAGCGTTTTACGCCAAAGGGCACTTCTTTCAGGCGCACTTCCACGCCCTGACTCCAACCGCCGGGCGGCGGCTCCAGCGTAGTCAGGCCTTGGTAGCCGCTTTCTTTGGCCAGGCTCACCAACCGGTTGCTTTTCAGGGTCGTAAAAAACGTCCAACCGGCACGATGAATGCGTTTCAAATTCGTGCTGCCCGCATACCAGGAATCAAATAAAATGGTGCGTGCCAGTAGTTTGCCCTCCGCCACAACCTGGTCAAACATGGCCAGAAAATGGTCGTTTTTCGTCTGTTCGTCTTGGTCGGGCGCGTAGATGCGGTAATCCAGGGGGAGGAAATCCCCGGCTTCGCCGCTGCTATGCACCAAATTGACCAGCCCAATGCCGGTGACCATGCCGTGCACGTTGCCCGAATACTGCCGCTTGGCCAGGGCGATAAAGCGGCTGTAGCGTTTGTCTTGTACGCTGTCGTCGACGAGCAGAAAAGCCTCCGGCGAATCGTGGAGCAAGGGCTGAACTAATTCGCGCAACTGATTGACTGGCAGTGTGCTCATGCGCAAAAATCGATTCACCTGGTCGTGGCTTACATCGGGCAGATGGGCGGCCAAATGCGTGCAGGTGTAGTTCGTGGGCGTACTGAGCAGGTACTCGATGTAAGCGGTTTGGGTCAGCATGAGCGGGCGGTTTTGCTTAAAGTACCCCAAAATGCGTAAGTCCTAAAGTCAAAAAAAGGCTGCCCAACCAGCTCCGGAAGGGCCTCGCGCAGGGGCAGGCCGATGAGCTGCCGCTCGCCAAACAGCTGCCGGAAGAGCTCATTGGTCACGGTCACCATATACTCGGGCCCAGCCAGGCTGGCCATGCACGCCGGCACCTGATGCAGGATGGTGCGCAGGCGGTGCTCCTCGGCAGGGGCGCGCAGGGGCTGCTCCAAAGTCTGCTGGGGCTGCTCCAACGGCTGGAGTGGCGCAGTGGAAACAGGAAGTGGCTCATAATCAGGCATCACGAAGGGTAGAGCGTTCAGGAAAGGTACGCACCAGCCAAGATACAAACGCTGAGCTTTCCCTGATTTCGGGGCCGAAAGCCGTGTTTTCTCCCGTGTTTCGGTTCTCATAGAACGGCCGCGCCGTGCGGCGGTACTTCCGCCTTGGCCGAAAGCTGGAAGTCGCCGCTAAAGAATTCGGATGGCCGAATGGGGGCGCGTCCCGCTTTTTTGCCGGCTGGTCGGTTTTGGCGGCTTCTTGAAAAAACGGTTTGGCTACCTCGGGCTGCTACCGGCTACCGAACAGCACCGCGCGTCAACGAAAAGCCGGAAGCGGTTTTCCATTGACGCGCATCATAAGTGGCTGGATAATATAAATTTGTGTCAACATTCTGATGCCCCGGGATGCCTATTGCACCCCGAAGCTGGCCGTCAGGAAGCGGCCGTTGGCCAGGCGCAGGCGGGCCAGGTACCAGCCGTGAAGCAGCCGGGCGGTGTCAATGCTGCCCGTTGCGCCGGCTGCCAGCACGTGCGTCGCCAGGCATTGGCCGGTGAGGGTGTAGATGAGGAGCCCGGCCCCGGTGGCTTGCGCGGCCACGGCCTCGCCCAGGGCGTAGTGCAGGGGCTCGCCCGGGGCCAGTAAGCTGGGGTAGACGGCAAAGGCTTCGGTAGTTCCGCTAACTGCGACCGTGCGTACGGCCGAGAACTGACTGCTACCGTTTGCGTCTGCCTGCCGCAGGCGGTAGTACACCAGCTTAGCGCCGTAGTTGGCGAGCTGCTCATCGGTGAAGCTGTACGTGTGGGCCACGGTGCTGGAGCCGTGGCCCGGCACCCGCTTCATAGTCTTAAATGCCTGGCTATCAGTTGAAAATTCCACGTCAAAATGTTCGTTGTTTACCTCCTGGGCCGTGGTCCAGGTGAGCAGGGCTGCCTGCCCGCGCGCCACGGCCTGAAACGAAACCAGGGTAACCGGCAGGGGCGCGAAGGACTTGGCCTGCCCCAGGCCAAACTGGCCGAAGGTGCGCAAGCTGCTGCGTAGGGTATAGCCATCGGCCACGAGGCGGCCCGCGCCGTTGCCGGGGCTGAGGCTTCCGCCGCCGGCGCTCCAGTCGGTGGCACTGAGGCTGGTGTCCGGACGCCGAAGCAGGCCGAACTCATTATCAACCAGGTTGGCAAACGGCATCAGGGAGGCCTGCAAGGCATACGTGCCGCTGGCCGGCTGCGCATCGGGCGTCAGCGTCCAGATGCCGGCCGGGTAAACGGCCAGGTAGCGCAGGGCGCTGGGCGTAGTTTCGGTGCAGCTCAGGCCGGCATCGGAGTCGGTTTTGAGGCTGAACCGGGCATCGAGAAAGCTGGTGCCCGCGAGCTGGCTGCTGAGCAGGTCGAGGCGGGCATACTGGCCCGCCGTGCCCACGGGGAAAGCGTAGGTGGCGCTCACGCCATCGGCAATGCTGCGGCGCAGGTTACCCACCACATAGCTGCCGCTGCCGCTGGTGGTGAGGCTGGTGGCCGCCGAATTGGTATGCAGCCATTTGTACGAGCCCGTGGTGATGAGTCCGGCCGTGAGCGTGAGGCTGGTGGCCGTGCCGGCATCGGTTTGCAGCACGAGGCCGGCGGGGTTGTTTACCACGGCGCGGCCAAAAGCGCTGCCGGCCAGCGCTTGGGCACTGCTGCCAACGAACGATACCTGGCTGGCGGGGTCCAGGGTGGTGGTGCCGGTATTCAGCCAGTCGCCGGTTATGGCGAGCTCGGCGGCGCTGCCCAGGGTTAGCTGGCCACCGGGCAGCACGCGCAGGGTGGCCACGGCTGCCCCGGGGCTGTTCAGTACGGGCATCAGCGGGCTGGCGGCCACCGTCACGTTGGTGGTGGCGGTGGGCACGGTGCCGCTGGCCCAGTTCTGGCAATCGAGCCAGTCGGGGCCGGTACCGGCCCCGGTCCACTGTCCGGCCGGGCCATTCAGGGGCCCATCGGTCACCACCGGGAACGTGCCGGTATTAATCAGGGAGCTGCAGCTGGCGCTGTTGGTGGCCACGCTTATCACCTGGTAGTTGGTAGTGGCCGTGCTGTTGGGCATCGGAAGGTCGTAGGTGGCGTAGGGTACGGAAATCGTCTGGTTGGTGCCGGCCGTGAGGTTGCGCAGCACCACCGTGAGTGGGAACTGGGCCGCCGCCAGGACAGTGGGCTGCTGGGTGAGCCGGTCGAGGCCCGTGAACGTGAAGCGCAACGTATGCGCCCCAAGCTGCGGACATACCTGCTGGCTGCGGGATATGGCCTGCGGTAGGGTAGCAAAGCTCCAGCCGCTGGTATTGCCTTGGTTGTTAGCCTGCTGGCCAGTTTCGAAATAAGCGCCGCCCTGGGCCTGGCTGTCGCGCAGGTAGATGAAGCTGGCGCACACCGTGCCGGCGGGAGTGGCACTCGCCGGCTTGCTCCAGATGAAGGCCTGGCCATTGATGGTGCTTTGCAGGGTGATAACCCGGGTGCCCGTGCCGCTGGCCTGCACGTTGGCCGCCGCGGCAAACGTGGTGGTGGTGCCCGCCCCAAACCGGAAGGTTGAGCCCGGCTCCAGGGTTAGTTGGCTGGTGATGGTGTTGCTGCCGGTGAGAAGATTGACGCCGGCCAGCAGCAGGGTGGCAATGGTACTGTTGCCGCCCATCACGTGCAGAATGCCAGGCCCCAGCTGCACGGTATTGTAAGTGAAGCCGTTGCCGTTGAAAAATGTGCCGGTGCTGAGGAAAATGGTCGAGGTGCCCGCATCAAAAGTGAGCGACGCTGGCTGGGTAATGGTCCAGTTGCCGGCCGTGATTTCTACGGTGGAGCTGCCCAGGCGCAGGGCGCGGGCGGCAGGGGCGGTGCCGGGCAGGGGGTTGCTTAGCAGATTGCGCAACCGCACCGGCTGGTTGTTGGTAAGGAAGGTGCCGGCCAGCAGGGTCAGGCCAGCGCCCGCCGTGCGGGGCTGCTGCAACGCATCGGCCAGCCCCACGGTGGCCCCGGGCGCATTGATGGTGAGGGCCCCGCCGAAGGCCTGCCCCGCGCTGGTAATGGTGGCCGCCCCCAGTATCAGGGTTTCGCCCAGCAGCTGCTGGCTCATGGCCGGGCTCCAGGTGAGGGAGCCATGCACGCTGAGCTTGTTGGTGCTGATGCCGCTGAACGTGGGGGTATTGGTGGCAGCGGCCCAATTGAGGCTACGGCAGGCTGCCTGCACCGCATCGAGCGTCACCACTTGGTTGGGAGCGGTGAACGACTGCCCGTCGAAAAGGGCATCGTCCAGCTGGTTGGGGGCACAGTTGCCGCCCGCGCCGCCGCTGCTCAGGGCCCAGTGGCTCTGGGCGCTCCACGGGCCGGTGCCCCCCACCCAATACAGCGTGCGGGCCACCGGGGGGCTGGTAAACACGAGCCCGGTAGTGCCGCCGTTGTTGAGGCTTTGGCTGGCCGTCCAGGTGCTTCCGCCCGTGAAAGCGACATCGCGCAGCGCGGTGAACTGCAGCACCATATTGGGCAGGATGCCGCCGGCGGGCTTGCTGAATGTGGCCCCGGCGGTGGCACTGGTGCCGCTAATGCTTAGAAAGCCGCCGCAGCCTCCCACGGCGTTGAGCTGCGCGTTGCGGGCAAAGGTCTGGGTGGTGCTGTTGAACGTGTAGGCGTGGCCCGGGGCCAGCACTAGCTGCTGGGTAAAGACATTGCTGGAATTGATATCGGCCGAGCCGGCGAAGATGAGCTCATCAAAAGTGGCCGGCGCGCCGCCGCCCGATACCAGCCAGGGCAGCGACAGCGCTGCGGGGTCGGTGAAGGCCACCGTGTGGTATTGCTGGCCCAGCCCCGCCACAAAGTAGGCCGGCTGGTTGTTGGTGGCGTTGGTGCCAATGCGAATGGTGCTGGTGCCGGCGTTGAGCACCGCCCCGGCCGCTACGTCCCAGGTATAGGTAGCGCGCGTGCCCACGTCGCCCAGGGCGGAGGCGGGCGTCAGGGTCAGCGTGCTGTTGCCCAGGTTCACCACCACCGGCGCTGCGCTGACCGGGCCACCCCCCGCCGTGCCCGTGCTGAACACGGACGACGTGGCGGCGTAGCCACTGGTGAAGCCCTGCGCGGCAACGTCCTGACTGTTGGTATCAAGGGTGCCGGCTTCTACGTAGATGCGGCCGTTGGGCGAGGTAATGCCGGGTGCCAGCGTCAGGGCATCGAGCAGTGTGTAGGTGCTGCCCGGGGCCCGGAAGTAGAGGTTGGCCGTCAGTACCTGTTTGGCCATTAGCACCGTGGGGTTCGGTGCGCCAGCTTCGTAGCCGTAAAAAACCAGGTCGGTGGCCAGCGCCAGCGTCATCGTGGTGTTGAGCGTCAGTGAGCCCCCGATGCCCAGTTGCTGGAGGCCCGGGTTGGCCGCGTCGCGGCTGAAAACCGGGGCATTGGCGTCCGTCCAGTCCAGGTCGCGGCAAAAGGCATTGGCACCGTCCAGGGTCACTACCTGGCCGCTGGCGGTAAAGGAATTCGCGTCGAAATGCACGTTGGTGGCCAGCGAAGGCAGGCAGCTGTTGCCGCTGGCACTGCCGCCGCTGACCGATGCCCAGTGGCTGGCATCGTGCCAGGCACCCGTGCCGCCCACCCAGTACAGGTCGCTCACTGCCAGGGTGCTGAATGCTGCTCCCTGGGTGTTGCCCCGGTCCAGGCAGGCCGTTGCCGGCAGTGGCACGCCGCTCCCGCTAAAGACAACGTCCTGCACCGCCGCGTAGGTGAGCGCGGTACTGCCCCAGCCCCCGGTCCGGTTAAAAACCGCTGCCTTGCCCGGCACGCTCGATTGCAGGCTGGCTAGGCCGGCGCAGCTGCCGCCCGATACTACTTGTGCCGTACCGGCAAAGGACAATGCTTGCCCGGCCGCCGCCCGCAATACCACATCGCGGCCCACGGCCAGCGTGCCGCCAATGGCGGCCGCGCTGGTCAGGGTAGTATTGCCATTGATGAGGAGCTTCGTAAAAGCCGAGCCCGCTACGCTAAAGGTAGCCGTGGTTCCGGCTGCTACTTCCACCACGTTGTAAACCTGCTCGGTGCTGATGAAGGAGTACCCGTTGGCCGTGGCCCGCACCGTAGTTCCCAGCCGCAGGATGCTGGCACCCGCATCAAAAATCAGGTTCGTGCCCGACAACTCCCAGGTATTAACGGGCGACAGCAGGTTGAACGTGCTGTTATTCAAAAGGATGGTTCGATACAGATTGCCCGTGCTGCGCACGCCATAGCACGATACCTGGGCGCTGCCAAAGTCGATGGAGCCCGTATTGAGCAGTAGGCTGGGCGTCGCGCCGTACTGCACCAGGTTGGCATCGCTGGTAAACAGCCAGCCGCCGAGCTTGCTATCGAAGCTCAGCCAGCCGTTGATGGGCACGGCCTGCAAATCAAGGACGTGCCCCGTCGAGGTGGCCAGCAGGCTGACGTTGGCGTCCTGTTGGCCCAGGCCAGTGGCCAGGCGCAGGTCGCCGTTCACCTCAACGGTGCCGCTGCCCACGAGGCGCGCGCCGCCGGTGGTGCCGCCCCGGCCCACCGCGTGCACGGCTCCGGTCCAGTCCATATCGAAGCAGGTGACGGTGGCATCGATGGTTATGGTCTGGTTGCTGGCCGTGAAGGAATTAGCATCGAAATAAACGTTGTCGGTGCTTTGAGGTACCTGGTCGTGGGTGGCGCTGCCGCCGCTGCTGCTGGCCCAGTGGTCCAGGTCGTTCCAGAGGCCGGTGCCGCCCACCCAATAGTAGTTGGCGGCGTGCGTGGCGGGGGCAAAGCCCAGCAGAAGCAGCAACAGCAACAGCCCGCGCCCGGCCCGGCCCGGTCGGGTTGGTGCGACAATAGAGGATAATAGCATCGGAATGAAGGTGTGGTATTTAGGAAGGAAAATGATGGCGTGGCCGGCTAGCAGGCCCACCGGTAAAGGCAAGCAGACGCGGGTGCTCAGTAGCACGGTCCGCAAGGCCCACAAAAGATTCATAATCCAGTAGTTGGCAGTGCCGGGCGCAGCGCGGCCGGATAGTACCGTGCCGGCATCGGCAGTACTTCGTGCTGGGTGGCCACCAGCGGCGCCGGAAGCGGCACCAGCAGGCGCGGCCCGAGCCCGGCCCGCGCCGGGATGGTGGCTACCGCCGGCGGCAATGCCGTGCGGCTCCAGCGGCCCAGCGGCAGCAGGCTAAACAACAGGCCCACCTGCCACAGCCACTTGCGCGAAGTGCTGGGGCGGAAATTTGGGCTGGCGGGGGTTTCTTCGAGCAGTATAGTTGGAGGCATAGCAGGGCTTTTTCCTGTCTGTAGCCACTGCTATACCAATTTTTATTAATGCCGCCAAATAGCTTATAGTATGATAGTTATAGGTGTAAACTCAGGCCTGAAGCTCCGTTTTTCAGAATAAATGTCTGAAAAACGGAGCATGTACTTCCGGACTCAGGCGCCGCCGGTGCGGCGGGCTTCCAACTCGGCCGACATTGCGAAGATGACCTCGCGCAATTGCAGGTCCACGACTTCGACTATGGGCTGCAGGTCGTCGTAGGAAAAAAGACCGGCCCAGTTTTCTATTGTATCCATTAGCTCGATGGCCGGCTGAATGTGCAGGTGCCGCAGGCTGGGGCACATCTTATGGGCGGCGGCCTGCAAGCTGGCCAGGTTGCCCACGGCCAGCGCCGCGTGCAGGTCGCGAAGCGCCGTGCCGGTGCTGCTGATAAAGGTTTGCAGCATCGACGCGATAAACTTCTGGTCGCCCTGGCCCATGCTCTCCAGCAGCCGCAGGTCGTAGAGCTGGCGCTGGGGCACGGGGGCCACCTTTGGGGGGGCAGCGGGGGGCAGCGGGCGGCCGGGCGGCCGGAGCACCCAGTCGTAGACGAGTTGCAGGAGCTCGTCCTCGTAAAACGGCTTGGTGAGGTAGTCGTCCATGCCGGCGGCCAGGCATTTTTCCTTCTCGCCGCTGGTGGCCGATGCCGTGAGGGCGATGATGGGCGTGGTCTGCCCCATTTGCTCGCGCAGGTAGCGCGTGGCTTCGAAGCCGTCCATCACCGGCATCTGCACGTCCATCAGAATCAGGTCGAAGCGCTGTTCGCGGACACACGCAATGGCAAATTCACCATTTTCTGCTTCGGTTACTTTGATATGGGCATTGAGGAGCAGTGTCTTGGCCATCAAGCGGTTGTACTCGTTGTCTTCCACTAGCAGGATGTGCTTGCCACGCAGCTCCTGCGCGTTGGGGCTGGTGGCCGACCGGCGCGGCGGCAGGTCATCGACGGTGCCAATGGGCAGCGCCAGGGCGAAGTGAATGGTGGTGCCCTGGTTTTTCTCGCTCTCAATCACGATTTCGCTGCCCATCAGCCGGGCCAGGCTGCGACAGATGCTTAGGCCCAGGCCCGTACCGCCAAATTTGCGGGTAATGGATACGTCCTCCTGGCTGAATTCCTGAAAAATGTACTTCAGGTACGACGGGTCGATGCCGATGCCGGTGTCGCGCACCGTAAACGCCAGCCATACGGCCCCGCTTTCAACACCGGCTACCTCGCACTCAATGGTTACGGCGCCTTTGCTGGTGAATTTTACGGCATTGCCGGCCAGATTCAGCAAAATCTGGGTGATGCGGTACGGGTCGCCGAGCACCACGTCCGGCACCAGCGAATCGATGACGGTGTTCAGTGCCAGCCCCTTTTCCTCCGCTTTGTAGAGCAGGGTTTTTTCCACCTGGGCGCAAAGGCGGGTCACGTTGAAGCCTACCTGCTCGATGGTCATCTGGCCGGCATCGAGCTTGGTCAGGTCCAGGATGTCGTTGATGATAACCAGCAGGTTCTCGGCCGAGGTGGTGATGGCGTGCAGGTAATTGCTCTGGCGCGTGGCCAGCGGGGTTTTGGCCAGCAGCTGGCTCATGCCCAGGATGGCGTTCATGGGTGTGCGGATTTCGTGGCTCATGTTGGCCAGGAACAGCTCCTTGGTTTTGGCCGAATACTCGGCCTGCTGCTTGGCTTCGCGCAGGTTTTGTTCCAGCTGTTTCATGTGCGTGATGTCGAGGCTGATGCCAATGGTGCCCATCACGGCATGTTCCTGGTCGTAGAGCGGGGCAGCTCCGGTAAAAAGCCATTTCGTCTTGCCGTCCTTGGTCACGATGGGCATCTCATAAGAGCTGCTCACCCCTTGTTCCCGCAGCTGGTATTGCTGCTCGATGTGCGGCAGGCTGCCGTAGGGCATCAGCAACGAAGGCAGCGGGTTGCCGAGCAGCTCTTCGTTGGTGTAGCCAATAAAGTTGCAGTAGTTCGGGTTGGCATAGAGCACGCGCTTCTCCAGGTCCGTCTCCACCAGCCCCAGCTGCATGTTGTCGATGATGGTGCGGTACTTGGCCTCGCGGAGCTGCAGGCCCTTTTTGGCTTTGTAGCTCTCGGTAATGTCCTCAAATTTCCAAAGAAACCCGATATCCGTATCCCCGTCCCAAACCGGCCCGAACTCGCGCTCTACCACGCGCCCATTACTCATGTGAAACAGGTTGAGGCGCTCTTCCAGCCGGCGTACTACCTGGGTGGCCATGTCCGGCGCGTCGGCCACCGGCCGCGCAATGCAGCTTTATATCTGCGCTTCCACCTGGTGATAGTCGGTGCCGATGAGCTCCTCGGGCGCAGCCGTGAGCTCGAAGAGCTGGCAAAAGGCATTGTTGGTCAGCACCACCTTGTGATTTTCGTCCACCAGCAGCACCCCGCGCTTCAGCTCTTTAAACGTAGTAGTGAGGCGCAGCGCCGTGGTAGCCAGGGCATTCTGGGCTTCCCGGCGCGCCGAAATATCCCCGATGATGCCTGTGAAAATAAGTGGCGTGCCCAGCGCATTGCGCTTGGTCACCATGCCCCGGTTCAGCACCCATTTGTAGCTTCCATCGTGGCAGCGCACGCGGTGCTCGCAGGCAAACAGCTCCTTTTCGCCGCTCTGGCAGGAAGTCCACTCCTGGTTCACCAGGGCAATCTCATCCAGATGCACGTAGTCGAGGAGGGTGATGCTCTCGTCGTCCCAGACCTGGTCGTCGTAGCCGAGCATGTTCAGCCATTCGTGCGATACCGACGTGTGTTTTGTGGTGTAGTGGTATTCCCAGGTGCCCATGCCCAGGCCTTCCATCATGAGCAGCCCGCGCAGAATGCTGCGGCGCGCTTCCTCCTCGGCCAGCTTGCTGAGGGTAATGTCCTCGATGCTGCCGCTGAAGTCCCGGCCGTAGTCGTCCTGGCCCGACATAGCCGAGCTGAGGCGGCACCAGCGCAAGGGCTGTCCCGGTACCACCAGGCGGCACTCCAGCATCACCGGCACGTTGGCCGCGATGGCCGCCTGGTAGATGGCCCAATTGGCCGGGTGGTCATCGGGATGCACGAAGTCGCTCAGGTGCTCCATGTCATCAATCCCGAAAAGTTCCTTCAGCCTGGGGCTGCAGTACGTGAACCGGCGCGGGTCATCGTTGTCCTGCCGCACGCGGTAGAGCACGCACGGCGCACTTTCGGCCAGGATGCGGAACCGGGCTTCGCTTTCGGCCAATACCTGCTGGGCCTTCCGCTTAAGCGAAAGGTCCTCCAGCAGGCCCAGAAACAGTTCAAACTCTCCCTGCGACGTTTTGTGCAGGGGATGCATATCCAGGCGCAGCCGCTTGCCTTCCTGCGCGGGGTGGTCTGGCAATTCAAACTGAAACGCCTCCTGCCGGGCCAGGCTGGCCGCCACCGTGGCCTGCACCTCGGCGCTGGACTGCATGTCGGGGGGCAGGTCGGAGAGCGGCCGGCCTATCAGGTGGGCCAGCGTGCAGCGGCACATGGCCAGCAATGCCGGGTTGGCCCAGATGATGCAGCCCCGCGAATCGCTGAGCAGGAGCCCGGAGTAGCTGGTTTGCAGCTGCTCCTGCAACTCGGCCGGGCTGCCCTCACCCAAAGGAGCCGCGTCGGAGACGGCCGCCAGCTGAGCGCGCAATTCGGCGATTTCGGCATCACGCTGGCGCAGCGTGTGCTCGAGCGTGGCACGGGTAGTGTTGGGGGTCATGGGCACGGTCAGAGAAGTGGAAACGCCGGCCGGTTATATTTCGCCGTCCTGTATCATCTTGTAAATCGTGGACTTGCCCACGTCCAGGGTTTGGGCCACCTGCGGCACATTGCCGTCGTACTTCTCTAGGTAGTGCCGCACAATGGCGCAGGTGTAGGCCCGCAGGGTCTTTTCCGAGCTCAGGAAACTGGTGTCGCGCCCGGCCGGGGCAAACATCACATCGGCGGGCGAAATCTCCGGCCCGTTGCTGAGCACGGCGGCCAACTCCACAATGGTTTTCAGCTCGCGCACGTTGCCGGGGTAGGCGTAGGCCCGCAGCTTAGCCAGCGTGTCGGGGGCCAGCACCAGGGCGGGCTTGCCATACTCGCGGCAAAACTCGTCCACGAAGTATTTGGCTAGGTACAGCGTGTCCTGGCCGCGCTCGCGCAGGGGCGGCAGCAGCAGTGGCAGGCCCATGATGCGGTAGTACAGGTCTTCGCGAAACGTGCTTTTCTGCACTTCATCGGCCAGGTTC
This sequence comes from Hymenobacter siberiensis, assembly GCF_018967845.1. Taxonomy (GTDB): domain Bacteria; phylum Bacteroidota; class Bacteroidia; order Cytophagales; family Hymenobacteraceae; genus Hymenobacter; species Hymenobacter siberiensis. The sequence goes on along the minus strand of NZ_JAHLZZ010000001.1, from coordinate 3,238,910 downwards.
TTGTGCGTGGCCGTGATGAGGCGCACGTCGAGCTTGATGCGCTCGTTGCCGCCCACGCGCTGCAATTCGCGCTCCTGCAGCACGCGCAGTAGCTTGCTCTGAATGGCGGGGTTCAGGTCCCCGATTTCGTCCAGAAACAGCGTGCCGCCGTTGGCCTCCTCAAACTTGCCGATTTTGCGGGCCACCGCGCTGGTGAACGCGCCCTTCTCGTGCCCAAACAGCTCGCTTTCCAGCAGCTCGGTGGGAATAGCGGCCATGTTTACGGCCACAAAGGGCTTGCGGTGCCGCCCCGAGTTCATGTGAATGGCCTTGGCCACCAGCTCCTTGCCCGTACCCGTTTCGCCGGTGATGGAAACGTTGACCGGCGTTTGGGCCGCTTTCTCCATCAGCCCAAAAATGCGCTTGATGGCCGGGCTGTTGCCCTTCATGATTTTGCTGAAATCGTACTTGGCCTGGAGCTGGCTTTCGAGGCTTTTCACGCGTTGGCGCAGGCCATTGGTTTCGCGCAGCTTCTGCACGGTATTCCAGAGAAAATCCTTGGTGTTGTCGTCTTTCACCAGGTAGTCGGACGCGCCCATCTTGAGCAAGTGCACAGCCGTCGCGATTTTATCTTGCGCACTGATGACGATGAGCGGCACCTCGGGCCAGCGCTGCCGCAGGGTGCTCAGCAGCTTGTCGCCGCTGATGTCGGGCAGCGAAAAGTCGATGGTTACCACATCGGGCAGCAAGTGCATGTTGTCCAGGCATTCCTGCCCCGACGTCCAGAGGTGAACCGTATTTTCCGGATTAAGGGACAGGTGGTAGTGCAGCAGTTGCCCGTACCAGGGGTCATCCTCAACGATGAAGATGATGAAAGGTGATTCCATAGTTGACTTTGCCGGCTCAGTAAGGTGGCGCGATACGCCTTAAGGACTAGTTAGCTGCGGTATACACTAACCAGCCGGGCCGATACCCCCCAACCTTATAAAAAGGCCGGTACAGATGAAAGGTTGAAAGTATGTAATAAATCTCAGGTAACTGAATGATAAAAGTTGGTATTATTTATATTTTATTTATGTTTTAATATAAAAATATACATTTAAGGTATGCACGATTAACCAGTCAATAAAGACGATGAATGAGCTATATTACTCGTTAAATGAAAAACAATCATTTTTGTTTAAAAAATGGTTTATGTGTTTTGTTTAAACAGGCAATATTGAAGCTGTTTAGAAAGTCCCCGAACGGTCATGCTTCGCTGCGCGCTGCATGACCGGTTGAGTACCTTTTGTGACTTTCTAAACAACTCCATTGGTTGGGAAAGGGCGAATGCAGGTGGCCTGCGCTGTTGAAGCCCTACACTTCGTCGTCATAGAACATCTTCAGGGCCGCGTACTGGCCCAGCTGGTTGGCCACCAGGTCGGCGGGCGGCAGCTGGCTCAGTTGGGAGTGAAGGCCGGCTTTGGCGTTCTTGCGCACCATGCCGGCCACTTTGAGGATGAGGTAGTTGTACTTGCGGGCGATGACGGCCCAGTTGTAGCGGCGGTTGGCCACGCTCTGCATCTGCTGGCCCAGCTCCAGCCAGGTCACCATGCTGGTTTCTTTGATTTGCTGTATCAGCTCCGCTTTGGTGGCGAAGTAGATGGCCTTGTTCTCGGTGGTGGCCTTGTTGAACGAGGCGTGGAAGGCCAGCACCGGCCGGCCCAGGCTCATGGCCTCCACCAGTGAGGGATTAGTGCCGCCGGCGCTGTGGCCGTGCACGTACACGGCGCAGTTGCTGCGCAGCACGTCGAGCTGCTGCTGGTTGTAGATGGGGTCGAGCAGGTGCAGGTTGGGGTAGGCCCCGTTGCCGAACTCGGCAAAAATGCGCCGGCCGTAGACGCTGTTCTTCCAATTGCCCACGATGACGAAGGTGTAGCTGTGCAGGGCAGCAAAGGCCTCCAGCACCATGCTCACGTTGTTTTCGGGCTCGATGCGGCATACCTTGAAGGCATAGGGCTTGGCCAGAAACGGGTACTGCGCCCGGGCCTCGTCGGTGATGGGCTGCGGGCGGGCGTGGTCGCCGCCGTATTCGATGACGCGGCTTCTCGTGCTGTAGGCGCGGGCCGTGTAGTCCTGAATGGCGTCGTTGTCGGAAATATCGGCGTGCGAGTACTTCACCGCCAGGTTCTCGGACCAGCGCAGAAACCGCTTGGCAAAGGGGCTCCACTTCTCGCGCCGCCACTCGATGCCATCGATGGAAACAATGACTTTCTTGTTGGTGAACCAGCGCACGAAGGGCAGCATCAGCGCCCCCGGCACGCCCAGCACCAGCAGCACATCGGCAAACAGCACGGCGTGCAGAATAGACAGGCAATCGTAGATAATACTCTGCATACCATTGGCTTGCAGGGGTAGGTATACTAGCTTGGCGCCTTCGTAGTGCGAGCGACGCTCGGCCTTGGGGTAGGTTTTGCCGCTGCAATACACCGTGAGGTCGTGCTGCTCGTGCAGGTACTTGACGAGGTAGGCCGTCAGGGTTTCGAAGCCGCCGTAGCAGGCCGGCAGCCCCACGGTGCCGATAATGGCAACTTTCTTGTGCGTGTTGGTGGACATCAGTAAAATTCGAACGGAGGAGGTAGGTAAAAGGACTTGCGATAGAAAAGCGGGGCCGTGCGGCCCCGGTCAGGCCCCGGTCAGGCCCCGGCCAGCGCGTCCGGGGCCATGGGCACCGGTGTGGGAGCCGGGGCAGTGGCCCCGGGCTGTTCGGCGCGGAACGTGGCGAGCACCTGCCCGGCAAAGCGGCTGGGGGCAAAGCTGGCGGCCCGCTGCCGGGCGGCGGTGGCCATGCGCACGTAGCAGGCGCTGTTGTGGGCCAGCAGCCCCAGGGCCTGCTGCAGGGCCTCCAGGTGCCGGCCATTGATGGCAAAGCCGGTGTGGGTGTGCACGTTCACCTCGGCCACGCCGCCCACGGGCGGCACAATCACAGGCCGGCCGTAACTCATGGCCTCCAGAATGGTCATGCCGAAGGTTTCGACCCATTCATCGGGCCGCGAGAGGTTTAAGACCACGGCGGCGCGCTGGTAGTGCGGGTGCATGTCGTGCGCCGCCGGGAAAAGCGTGAGGTTGTTCGGCACCAAAATCTGGTTCCGGTAGCTGGCCACGGCGGCGGGCGCGGCGTTCAGCACCAGCTCGAACCGCAGCGCGGGCATGGCTCGGGCCAGGGCAACGAATTCGGGAATGCCTTTGTAGTCGCGCAGCGAGCAGGCCATGAGCACCACGAAGGGCTCGGGACTGCGATTGGGCAGGGGCGTCTGGTTGGCTTTGGCAACGAAGGCGGGCGCGAGGGCATTGTGCACCACGGCCTGCCGGGCCACCGGCAGCGCCAGCGCCGTGCGCACATGCTCCGACACGCACAGCACCTGGTGGGCCGTGCGGGCGGCCACTGTGCATAGCAGCCGCCGCAGCAGCGCGGGCCGCAGCGACACTTCGTGCAGGTGGTACACCACCCGCGTGCCCCGGCAGCGGGCCGCCAGCGCCGCCCCGGCCGGCAGCAGGGTGTTCACATACACGGTGCTGTCGGCGGTGGCCAGCCGCAGCACTTTCCAGAACAGCAGCCACTGCACCAGCCCAAAGTTGAGCAGCGTGCGCCACGCGCTGGCCGACCAGCGGTAGGCCAGCGCGTGGGTGGTCACGCCGGGCAGGTCGCTCAGGAACCCCGGTGCGCCGGGCGTGGCCGTGAGCAGGTCGATGGCATAGCCGGCCTCGGCCAGCACTTCCAGCGACTGGCGCAGCACCAGCGGGCTGCCGCTGCGGTCGTTGAGCAGGTGAACGGCGAGGATGTGGGGCTTTTTCATGCGGCTAGCACTTGTTGGTACACGCTGTGAAGCTGGAGGCCGCGCCGCTCCCAGGTGTGGTGCTGCGCCACGTGGCGGCGGGCCAGGTCGGCCTCGGCGGCTTGCAGCAGGGGGGAGTGGTGCAGGCGCGTGAGCTGGGCGGCAAAGTCCTCCACATTGGCCGCGAAGGAGCGGTAGGGCACTTTGAGGGTGGAGGCAGCCGGGGTAAGCTCGCCGGGGCCGTCGTTCTCGTAGCAGAGCACGGGCACGCCGTAGCTCATGGCCTCGGCCACCACCATGCCGGCCCCCTCGTGCGAGGGAAAAAAGAACACCGACGCCTGCTGGTACAGCGTGAGCAGCTCCTCGCGGGCCAGCCAGGGCCGGATTACCACGCAGTCAGTCAGCTGATTATAGGCGAGCAGCTCTTTCAGGCGGCCTTCTTCTGGGCCGCTGCCGATGAGCAGCAGCCGGGCCTCGGCGCGGGTGGCGGCGGGCAGGGCGTGGTAGAATCTGGCGAAGGCCAGAACCACCATGTCAAAGCCCTTGAGCGGCACCATGCGGGCCGCAATCATGGCCGTGAAGCCGGTTTTGACCGTTGTTTCGGCGTTCAGCTCCCCTGCGGTGGCCGGCAAGTCAATGGCCACCGAGGGCATGATTTCAAAAGCCGAAGCGGGGCGGCCCAGGCGGTGGCCGGCGGTCGAGTTCATGCACAGCACGCGGTGGGCGGTGCGGCGCGTCAGCCACAAAAATGGGTCGAGGTGCCAGAAAAAATGTTTCAGGCTGCCAATGAGGCGGTCTTTGCAGAAGGCCACCGCGCCGTAGCGGGCCAAGTGGCTGGCCGGAATGGGCGGGTGGTGCCCGATGGGGCCCCACACCAGCGGCCGGCCCAGCAGCCAGAGGAAGCTGGGCGTCCAGTCGTTGTGGAAGTTGAGGTTGTGCACCACGTCCACGGCCGGGCGGCGGGCGCGCAGCCACAGCGCCAGGCCCAGCTGCCACATGTAGAAGTAGATTAGCGAGAGCAGCGGGCCTTTTTTCCACCAGCGCGTCCAGGCGGGCAGGTCGAAGTAGAGAAACTCGACGCGGGCGGCCTGGGCGGCCACGGCGGGGTTTTCGGCCAGGTAGCGCACGATGTGCGGGCCGTTGTTGCGGCGCGTCACGGCCACCACTTTCTGGAAGCGGGCGGCCTGGAGGATGAAATTCCAGCCCATGCCGTCTTCCGAGCCTTTGTAGGGATTGACGGCGTAGGCGGTGATTAATACGGTGTTCATGCGAGTGCGTTGATTAATTCTGCGGCGGCGGTTTCGGCTGGTTCGCGGTAGGCGATGATGCGGGCCGGCACGCCTGCTACCACGCAGCCGGCCGGCACCGGGCGCGTGACCACGGCTCCGGCGGCCACCACGCAGCCTGCGCCAATGGTCACACCGTCGAGTACGGTTACTTTGCTGCCAATCCAGCAGTTGGCCCCGATGCTGATGCCCTGGCGAACCACGCCCTGCAGGCGGATGAGCGTGTCGAACTCGGCGTGCCTGTGGTTTTCGGGGTGGCAGCTGAAGTACTGGCCGATGATGCAGTCGTCGCCGATGCTGAGGCCGCCGCCGCCGCCCAGGTAGGCAAACTCGCCGATGCCCACCCGGCTGCCCACCCGGATAAACCGGCCCGGCTCGCTGAGCGAAGTCGAGACAATGACCTGACTGAAAGCGCCGATGCTCACGTTGTCGCCCAGTGTCAGCCCATCAGTACCCAGGCCGCTGAAGCGTACGTTATCGCCCGTTTTCAGGAACTTCCCAAAGCGAATGAGCCCCAGGTACTGAAACCGGACGCCCTGGCCCAGCATGGCCCCGCCCGATGCCCGTCCGCGCAGCCACAGTTGGCTGCCGCGCAGCAGGCTCAGGGCCGTCTGGAAGCCGAAGCCCAGCAGTACGGCGGTGCTCACGCTGGGGTGCAGGGCAAAGTGCGGGTTGCGCCGGCGCACCCATTTTTCGAGGAGAGATTTCATGGTGGCCGCTTAAATTTCCTGCTGGATGTACTGGCCAATCAGGGCCAGCGTGGTGTCTAAATCCTGGTTTTCGATGGGCACATAGCGGGAGTCGCGGTAGCGGGCTCCAAGTTGCCCAAACAGTATTTTGTACTGCTGCGTGAGCTGGGTGATGGTGCTGGCTGAAAGCTCCTGCTTGCGGCGCAGAATCTCCTGCGGGTCGGCGTAGAGAAAGAAGTTGAGCCGGGGCTTATTCACGAGGGCGTAGAGCGCCTGTGTGAGGCGGACGGGCAGGTCGATGTTGCTGCGCCGGCCGTCGTTGATGAAGTCGAAATAATACCGGTCGTAGAGCACGACGTGGCCGCGCCGGGTGTGCCTGAGCCAGATGACGGCCTGGCCAAAAACATAATCGACATAGTAGTAGGCAAAGCGTGCCAGCGAAGAGCCCAGGCCGTAGTTCTGCCCCTGGCGGGGAAGGTTCTGCACGCTGCGCGCCTCGGCACCCTGCTTGCCATACTTCCAGGCGCTGATGATGGGCAGCACCGACGGACGGTGGCGGATGACCACCACGCGCTTGCGCCACTTCTTTTCGAGCCGCTCCTTCACGTGCTCAATCACCGTGGACTTGCCCGCGCCATCGACCCCGCTGAAGGTGATGATGAGGCCGCCCGGCCGCCCAAACTCCACCGCCGTGCTCAGCAGGTAGCGCAGGCCGCGCGCCCAGCGGTGGAGCCGGCGGTTGACCGGGGCCTGGCGCAAGGTGAAGGCCAAATGCTCGGCCTTGGCCGGCACGTACACGCTGGCTTCGGCCAGGCTGTGGAAGGTGAGGCCGTAGGCGGCGGTGAGGTGGGCCAGCAGCGCCGCCTGCTGCCCGGCGGCCAGCTGCTGGAAGTGCCGCAAGTGGTTCAGCGGCAAGTTGCTCTGGTTGAGCCAGTAAAACAGCCAGGTGTACACAAAATCGTCGCGCAGGCTGGGTACGGGCACGCCGGCCACGGCCCGCTCGGCCTGGCTCAGCACAGCCTCGGTATCGAGCAGGCGCAGCTCCATGCGCTCGAGCTGGTGCAGCAAGTCGACGGACAGCAGGGAGCCGTCTAGGAACAAGCAATCGACGGACTGCATGTGCGCGGCCGGCCGCAGCACCGCCGATTGCGCCAGCGGATAATGGCGCAGGAAGTGCACGCCCGCTTCCATATCGGCTTCCTCCAGCAGCAGGTCGAGGTCGGAAGATGGGGCGGGGTAGTAGGCGTTGGCGGCGCGGGGCTTGAGCACCACGCCCGGCCGGGTCAGCAGCTGCACGAAGTCGAGCAGGTCGAAAATGGCCAGCTGGCGGTGCTCCATCGTGGGGGCCAGCTCCAGGGTGAGCAGGGCATTCCAGCCGTTCAGCAGCCAGCTCACCTGCGGGTGCCAGGCCGTTTGGGCGTGGTAGAGCAGCGCTCCGGTTGCCACCTGGTGCAGCAGATACAGCTGCCAGGCCACGCCCAGCTCGGCCGCCGGCACCGTGGCAAAGTGCAGCTGGGCCGTGGTCAGCGCCTGTGTCCGGATATCAACCGCCGACCGGTGCGTGGTGAGCAGGGCCTGCTGCACCTCAAAATGGAACAGGTCGTAGAGCAGCGAGGCCTCGGGCAGGGCCAGCTCTAGGTCGTAGATGGCCAGCTTCTCGGGCCCCAGCCAGCAGTTCCAGGGCGTGAAGTCGCCGTGGGCAAAACCGACCGAGATTTCCTGGTTGGGGTCGAGGGTTGCGAGCAGGTGCTGGAGTTTGGTGCGCAAGCCGAAGGGCACCCGCGTTTCGCTCAGCTCCTGCAGCTCGGCTACCTGCCCGGCAATGCTTTCCCAGCAGTTGCTGGCGGCCAGGGGCTGCCGCGTGCCCGTGGTGGCCAGCAGCTCCTGGAGGCAGCTGGCGTGGGCCGGCCCGAAGCGCGTGGCGCGCCGCGCGCCGGGCACCTGCACGCTGCTTTGCAGCAGATGGCCGGGCTCGTAGTCGAGCACCCGGGGCAGGTCGAACCCGGTGAAGCCGCGCTGGTTCAGGTCGAGCAGGGTAGTGGTTTCGGCCTGCACTTTTTCGGCCGCAACGGGGCCCAGCGGCAGCTTGGCAAACACCAGCTGGCCGGGGGCTAATGCGTAGCAGCATACCGCCTTGCGGTTGGGGCCGGGCGTGCCGGTAAACAAGGCGAAATCGGCCCGGGGCCACACCTGCTGGCCGGTTGCCGCAAACCGGCCCGGCAAACGCCGAAAAAACACCCCCTGCAGCCGGCAGAAGAACACCAGCTGCACGAAGGCGCTAAATAGCCGCGCCTTGGGCGACGCCGCATTATACAGCTCTAGGAACAGGGGCTGCCGCAGGGTGGTGGGCCACAGCCAGCGCAGGCTGCCGTCGGGGTTGGGGCAGCTCCGCAGGCGCACCCCGCCAGTGGCTACCGGAGCGTAGCCCAGGCGGGCCAGCAGCGCGGGCAAATCGGCCGGGTTGGTAGTGTGGTCGGAAACGGGTAGCGAATGAGTCATGCCAGCCCCAGGGCGAATGGGGTGCCAAAGAAAATATAATTTTTAAATAATTGAATATTAATGCTTTATTAATGGTGCTCTTGGCCTTATCTCCACCTCGTGGAGTGGCTTTCCAGCATCTGGAGTGGTAGTCTGGCGCGCTTCTTTTGCAACAAAGCAGGATGGGAAAGGCGGGCCTGACGATGGCGGACCTCATGCGATAGCAGATGAGTGCAACAGGGGAGCCCTGAAGCGGGACCAGAAACGCGTGCGTTTCAGACGGCTTTTTTGCGGGTGGGCAGCCTGCTGTTGGCGGCGAGGTGTCGGTGGTGAAATCTGGGGATTATTAATTTTCGAAGCCCGGTTGGAGCGGTGCCTGGTCAACGAGTGTTGCCCCAACCGGGCTTGAGCGTGCTGTCTTCCCGGTTCTGTTATTGATACGTTACCACTCCGTGGCTGCCGGTCAACGGTCTGCCATGTGGGTTTGGTAAGCTGTGCGACCACTACTCGCAGCAAAGCGAGGATGCCAATTGCCCACACTCCAGATGTTGGATGCTTACTCTATAAGGTGGAGTGTTTGCAGGGCTTGTTTATTTATAATTAATTGATTTTGAAATATATATTAAATAAAAATCTTTTGGCACCCCATTAGCTTTGCAGCCGGTAACCCAGGCCCGATGCTTCAGACCGGGGCAGGCGTTGGCTGCCCGCCCCAGGCACTTTCTCTTGGTATATCCCCCTCACTACTACAGCTGAACATGCAAACCCAGGCCCTCTTCCAAACCGCTCCCCCGAACCCTGGTCATCTTATGGCTGCTGAAATAATGCCCCCGGCAGCGCGGCCGCTATATGATTTTTCCGGGCTGGGTAAGCTGGCTAATAACTCCGCGTTTGTGCGGGAAATGCAGTCGATGTTTGTGAACCAGGTGCCCGGGCAGATTGCGCAGCTCAAAGCTACTATCGAAGGTGAGGACTGGGTGACCATTGCCTACCATGCCCACAGCCTGAAATCCACCTTCGGCAACCTGCGCATCGAGCCCAGCACCGGCCTGCTGAAAGAGATGGAGCGCATTGCCTTCCAGCACCGCGACAAGCTGGAGCTGCTAGCCATTCTGCAGGTGGTGGCCACGACGACCGACGTGGTGGTGCGGCTTTTTGAACAGGAGCTGCGCCTGGCGGCCTAACCGTATGAACCAGGAAAACATCATCATGCTGTGCCAGCAGGACTGGGACCTGAAGCTGGGGACCAACGCCCGCAACCTGGCCCGGGAGTTTGCCCGGCACAACAGGGTGCTATACGTAAATATGCCCCTGGATGTCAGTGCATTGGTGTTGGGTTTTCGGCGGCCGGCGGTGCGCCAGCGCTTTCGGGTGCTGCTGGGTTGGGCCCAGGGGCTTACTTACGTCGAACCCAACGTGTGGCTGTGCACCCCCGATTGCCTGGTGCTTTCCATCAACTGGCTGACCTCGGCCCGCTTGTTTTCGATGGGTAATAAGCTGAACGCGTGGCTGCTGGCACGTAGCATTCGCAAAGCTGCCCGCACCCTGGGCTTCGATGCGCCCTACCTGTTGCAGGACGGCCTCATCTTCCAGGGCACCGAGTTGAGGCGGCTCCTCAAGCCTCGTAAGTTCATTTATTACCTGCGCGACTACATGGTGACGGTGCCGTATTTCCGGCGGCACGGGCCGGCGGCGGAGGCGCGGCTGTTGCAGCAGGCCGACGTGGTGGCGGCCAACTCGGCCTACCTGACCGACTACGCCCACCAGGCCAACCCGCACAGCTACGACATCGGTCAGGGCTGCGTGCTGGCCCTGTACCAGGCCGAAACCTGGCACGAAGTGCCCGCCGACCTGGCCGCTGTGCCGCTGCCCCGCATCGGCTACACCGGGTTTCTGACCACCGTGCGGCTCGACCTGGAATTGCTGCTGGCCCTGGCCCGCAAGCGCCCCGACTACCACTTGGTGCTGGTGGGCCCCGAGGACGCGGACTTCCGGCAAAGCGCCCTGCACGAGCTACCCAACGTGCATTTTCTGGGCAATAAAACGCCCGCGCAGCTGCCGGCCTACGTGCAGCATTTCGATGTGTGCATCAATCCGCAGGCCGTGAACGACGTGACCCAGGGCAATTACCCGCTCAAAATTGATGAGTACTTGGCCATGGGCCGGCCCGTGGTGGCCACCCGCACCCGCACCATGGAAGTGTTTGCCGACTACGCCTACCTGGCGGGCAACCAGTACGAATGGCTGGCCCAGCTGGCGCAGGTGCTGGTAGCGCCCGACCCCGGGCGCGCCGCCCGTGGCGTGGCCCTGGCCCAAAGTCATACCTGGGCGGCCAGCGTGGCCAAGCTCTACGCCGCCGTGCGGGCCGTGAGCCCGGCCCCGGCGGCGCTGGTGCCGGCCCTGGCCCCGGCGCGCTAACCAATCTTTCCCCAACGCTTACCACCTCCCCCTACCCCCTTATGCCACGCAAAATACGAGTACTGGAAACCATTCGGCAGGGGCAGATTGGGGGCGGCGAAACGCACGTCCTGGACTTGGTGCATGCCCTGGATAAGTCGCAGTTTGAGCCCGTGGTGCTCTCGTTCACGCCCGGCCCCATGATTGACCGGCTCATGGCCATGGGTGTCAGAACCCACGTCATCCACACCGAGCGGCCCTTCAACGTTGCCACCTGGCGGCGGGTAAAACGGCTGCTGCGCGAGGAGCGGATTGACCTGGTGCACGCACACGGTACGCGGGCGCATTCCAACACCTTTTGGGCCGCTAAGCAGCTGGGCCTGCCCGTTATCTACACGGTGCACGGCTGGTCGTTTCACCTCGACCAGAAGCCGCTGGTCCGCAAAGCCTATCAGCTGGCCGAAAAGCTGCTGATGCGGCAGGCCGGAACCACCATCTGCGTATCGGAAAGCAACCGGCGCGATGGTCTGGAATTCAGCGATATGCGCCACGCCGTGGTCATCAAAAATGGCATCAACCTGCACCGCTTCAACCCCAGCCTGCGTACCTACAACGTGCGCGCCGAGCTGGGCATTGCCGCCGACGTGGTGCTGGTGGGCTACATCGCCCGCATGACGGCGCAGAAGGACCCGTTCACCATGCTGCGGGCCGTGGCAGCCCTGCCGGCGGGCCTCAACGTGAAGTTTTTGCTGGTGGGCAACGGCGACCTGAAGGCCGGGGCGCAGCAGCTGGCCCGGGAGCTGGGCATTGAAGCGAAGGTCATTTTTACCGACTTCCGCCAGGACATTCCCGACGTGCTGCAGGCGCTGGATATCTACTGTTTGCCTTCGCTGTGGGAAGGCCTGCCCATTGGCATTCTGGAGGCGATGGCGATGGGTAAACCAGTTATTGCCAGCACTATTGAGGCCACCAAGGAAATTGTTGAGCACGGCGTGAACGGGCTGCTCGTGCCCGTTAAAGCGCCCGAGCTGCTGGCCGCTGCCATCCAGCGGCTGGTCGCCAGCCAGGAGCTGCGCCGCACGCTGGGCGCGCACGCCTACCAGACCATTCAGGCGGGCTTCACGGCCGAGGCCATGACCCGGCAGGTCGAGCAGCTCTACCACCAGCAGGTGCCGCGCAGCACGGCGGCACCCCGCAAACTGCGCCACCACCCGGTAGCGGAGCTGGCCATCGAATACCAGCAGTAACCCCGGGCGGGCCGGCCAATCCTCGATTTTCTAAAGTTAAATCAGCATGAAAAAAACCTTACTGGTCGTCGACGACGAGCCTACTATCCAACGTATCCTGAAGCGCTACTTTGAGGATGAGTACTTGGTAGTGCCGCAGCCTAACGGCCAGGCCGCAATGCAATGGCTGGACGACGGCAACGACGTGGACGCCATTGTGGCCGACTACGAGATGCCCGTGATGAACGGCCCGGCCTTTATTAAGCGCCTGCGAACCAGTATTTTGCACCGGCACGTTCCCCTCATCATGCTTTCGGGCAAGGAAGAAAGTAGTAGCAAAATCCAGTGCCTGCGCCACGGGGCCGACGACTACATGGTGAAGCCCTTCAACCCCGAAGAGCTGGCCCTGCGCCTGAAAAACATGATGCGCAAGCTCAGCTTTTAAGCCCCGCGACTCATGACCAAGGCCCTAAAAACCGTCGTTTACCTCTCGGCCGATGCTGCGGAAGCGGCTCGCTTTCAGCAGACCTACGCCGACGACCTGGCGGTGCTGCACATCGACAGCGCCGCCCGCATGGTAGCCCTGTGCCAGCAGCCCGAACGCGCTTTTGAGGCCATCATCGACGTCGCGCCCCTCACCTCCCGCCTGGGGCTGGAGCTGATGCGGCTGCTGAAAAAGGAGCTGGCCGTGGCGTGCCCCATTTTCTGGCTGGCCAACGCCGACCTGATTCCGGCCGCCCGGGCACTGCTGCTGGGCATTGCGGAGGTATTGCCCCCGAATATGGCCCGCAAGGAGCTGCTGGCGCGCATTTATTTCGTGAACCGGCCCGCCGCGCCCGAAGCGGCCAGCCAGTATGCCTTCCGCAAAACGCCGGGCAAGCGGGCCTTCGACATAGTGTGCGCCGCCACGGCGCTGGTGCTGCTTTCGCCACTGCTGCTGGTGGTGGCCGCGCTGGTGCGGCTCGAATCGAAGGGCCCGGTGTTTTACTTTTCGTACCGGGTGGGCACGGGTTATAAGGTGTTTAAATTCTGGAAGTTCCGCTCGATGCGCCCGGATGCCGACCAGCTGCTGGCCTCGATGAAAAACCTGAACCAGTACGCTGCGGCCCCGGCTGCGGCCCCGGCTGCGGCCCCGGCTGCGGCCCCGGCTGGGCTGTGCGCGGCCTGCGTGCTTGGCGGCACGGGCCGGTGCCAAAGCCTGCTCTTCAACGACACGGGCACGGCGATTTGCGAGAAGCAGTACTGGCTCGATAAAAAGGTGCAGGGCGGCGCGGCCTTCGTGAAAATTGCCAACGACCCACGCATTACCCGCGTGGGGCATTTCATCCGCAATACCAGCATTGACGAGCTGCCGCAGCTCTGGAACGTGCTGCGCGGCGATATGGCCATTGTGGGCAACCGTCCGCTGCCGCTGTATGAGGCCGAAAAGCTGATGACGGACCAGTTTGCGGCCCGGTTTATTGCGCCGGCGGGCATCACGGGCCTGTGGCAGGTGATGAAGCGCGGCAAGGGCGGCACAATGTCGGAAGACGAGCGCAAAAGCCTTGATAATGAGTATGCCCAGCATCATTCGTTGCGCAAAGACCTGGAGATTCTACTGCGCACCATTCCGGCGCTGTTCCAAAAGGAGAACGTGTGATGAAGGTACTCGTGCTGCTGTTGCTGGGCCTGCTGGGGCTGGTGCTGCCGGGCCTGGGCCAGGCAGCCGCACCACTGCCGGAGGCGTGGCAAGCCACTTTTTTTGAGGCTCCGGCGGTGGCGCTGCCGCTGCTGGTGGCGGCAGCCGTGCAGCACTCGGCCGCGCTCGAAGCCATCAAAACCGACCAGCGCATTACGCACGAAGACCTACAAATGGCCCGCAAGGCCATTCTGAGCAGTATTATACTCTCAAATAATTTCGGCTACGGCAACATTGCCAGCGTGACCGTGGCCGACCAAAGCCTGCTGCCCAATGTCGGCACCACTTCGTCGCATACGCACTATTCCACGGCCATCAACCTGAACCTGCCGCTGGACCGGCTCCTGAGCCGGCGCAACCAGATAAACCGGCAGCAGCTGCAATGCCAGAAGCTGGAGCACTTGCAGCAGGCCCAGGAAGACGGCCTGCGCCAGTCTATCATTGAGCTGTACCAGACCGTGCTGCTCGACCGCAAAGTGCTGGCCCTGCGCCAGCAGGCCTACTACTCGGCCCAGGTAAACTATCAGCTGGCCGAGAAGCAGTTCAAAGCCGGCGAAATGCTGCTTGGCGAGGTGTCGCAGCTGAATGACCGATACATCAACGCCGCCATCGAGCAGCAAAATGCTCACAGCCGGTACGAAACTGCCTTCATGGTCCTCGAAGAATTCGTCGGCGGCAAAATCTCCGTCCTGATGACCGCCACCGCTAAATGAGTCCCACCGATATCCTGCGCCTCCTGTTGAAAAACTGGAAACTGCTGCTCGCGGTGCCGTTGGCGCTGGGCGGCTCGCTGTTTTATTTTACCCGCCATGAGGCCAAATCCTACGCTTCGGAAACCACTATTTACACGGGCATTGCCTCGGGCTATTCGCTCACGGGCAACTCGGAAAGCGACTATTTCCGGACCAGCAACGCCTTCGATAACCTGCTCTCGCTGATAAAATCGCGCGAAACCAAGGAGCATGCCGCCTGCTACCTGCTGGCCAGCCACCTGCAATTGAAAGAGCTGGATGCCAATCAATTGAGCTGGGCCTCGCTCTCGCGGATGCGGGCGCTGCTGCCGGCCGCGCTGCGCCGGCAGCTCACCGGCCCCACGCTGGCCGCTACCCAGCGCAACGTGACGGCCTACGCCAGCGCCAACGATACCAACGAGCTGTACCGCCTGCTGAACTCGCACGACCCTGTGTACTCGGTGGAGGCACTGGGTAAGGTGAATGCCACCCGTATCAACAGCAGCGACCTGATAAAGCTGGAGCTGGAAACCGAGGACGCCGCCATTTGCCGGGCCACGCTGGCGCTTACCACGCAGGTATTTCTGGCCGAGTACCGCAGCCTGCGCATGAGCCAGACGGCCGTCGTAATCCGCTATTACAAGGTGGAAGCCGAAAAGGCCCTGAAGCGTTTGAACGATGCGGAAGAGAAATTCCTGGTTTTCAACCGCGACAACAACATCATCAACTATTACGAGCAGACGAAGTACATCGCCGGCGAACGGGAGTACCTGTACTCCGACATCAACAAGATTGAGATGCAGTACGCAGGGGCCCTGGCCGCCCTGGCGGCCGTGGACAAGAAGCTGGCCGGCCGGGGCGCGTCGCTGCTCAGCAGTGCCGAATTGCTGCGCCAGCGCAAGCACCTGGAAAACCTCAATACGGAAATAGCTAACCAGCAGCTGTTTGCCCGGCAGCAGGAAACTGATGCCGCCCCGCGCACTCAGCAATTGCAGGTGCAGGCCGCCGAAACCGTGCTGGCCATCCGCACCACCCTCAACGACCATTATGCCCAGCTCAACTCCGTGGAGGGCATTCCCAGTAAGGGCCTGCTCGATGAATGGGTGAAAAACATGCTGGAAGCCACCGAAAACAAGGCCAAGCTGGAGGTGATGGGCCGCCGCAAGGGCGAGTTTATGGCAGAATATCACAAAATGGCCCCCCTCGGGGCCATGCTCAAGCGCATCGAGCGGGAAATCGACCTGACCCAGAAAACCTATTTCGCCCTGTTCACCAGCCTCAACGACAGCAAGGCCTCGCAGCAAAACAATGAGCTGACCACCAATCTCAAGATTGTGGCGCCGCCTTTTCTGCCCTCGCAGGCCAGGGGCGGCAAGCGCCTGGTGCTGGTGGCGGGCGGGGCGTTTGGCGGCTTTTTCTTCGTGGCGGCCACCCTGCTGGGCATGGGTCTGCTGGATAAATCGCTGCGGATGCCCTCGGTGGCGCAGGCGCAAACCGGCCTGCCGGTGCTGGGCCTGCTCCCGGCGCACCCCATCCACCCCTTCAAAAAAACCAAAAAGCCCGCCAAAGCCCCCAAGCCCCGCGACCACAGCTACGAGCACGCCGCCGCCGAGCACCTGGCCCGGCAAGTGCTGCGCCGGGTGAGCGCCGCGCCCGCCCGGCCCTTTGTGGCCGGCGTGCTGAGCCCGTTGCGCCAAGAGGGTAAAACCACTGTCGTTCAGTCATTGGCCCAAAGCTGCAATGCCGGCGGCCTGCCCACGCTGGCCCTCTACCCCGAAGGCACCGACGCCGGCCCGGCCAACGACTACACCCGCTACTACTCGCCCGCGCAAGCCACCCTGCACCGCTGGAACCTGGCCGAGCTCACCCAGCCCCGCGCCGCCGATGTGCAGCTGGTGCTCATCGAATTCCCGGCCCTGCTCGAAGCCACCTACCCCGTCACCCTGCTCCCGGAATTGAGCCTGGTATTGCTTACCCTCAAAGCCAGCCGCAGCTGGAAACTCACCGACCAGCAAGCCGTGGCCGACCTCCGCGCCGCCACCGCCGCGCCGGTCGAAATCGTGCTCTGCGGCGTGGCCCGCTATGATAGTACGGACTTGGTTATTCCAGCCGCGAAAGAGGCCTGAAAGCAGAATGCGCTGCACAACGGTCAATTAAGCTAGCCTTCCCCAATCCCCCATGAAATCCCTGTCCCTCCCCATATCCTTCAGCCCCGCCCTGGGCAGCCTGCTGCTGCTGCCGGGGGCCGTGCTGCTGGCGTTGGGCACCGGCTGGCTGGCTAGTCGGATGGGTATTATGATACCCGGCCTGCTGGTGGGCCTGCCCATTGCGGTGTTGTGTCTGGCGCTGCTGTTTCAGCATCCGAGGCTGGGCGTGGTGGCTTTCATTGGGTATTGCTTTTTGGTGATGACCATCAACCGGCACCTGAAGGGCGCGCCGTTTGGGCTGGGCATGGATGCTATTCTGGTGCTGGTGTGGCTGGCCGTTATCTTCCACCGCAACCGGGAAGTGGCCGACTGGTCGCGGGTGAACAACGACCTGTGCAAGCTGGGGCTGGCCTGGTTCGTCATCACGGTGCTCGAAATAGTGAACCCCGCCGGGGCCAGCATTCTGGGCTGGTATTATGAGATGCGCGGCACCACGTTCTACTGGTTTTTGAGCGTGCCGCTGGCCATGATGCTGTTTTACCGGGCCAAAGACCTCAAGCTTTTCCTGACGCTGGTCATCTTCTTTTCGGTGGCTGGGGCGCTTTATGGGCTCAAGCAAAAGGCCTTCGGGCCGGATGCGGCCGAGCAATTCTGGCTCGATTCGGGCGCGGCCAAAACGCACATCCTGTTTGGGGTGCTGCGGGTGTTTTCGTACTACAGCGAGGCGGCGCAGTTCGGGGCTTCGCAGGCGCACATCTGCGTGGTGTGCCTGGTGCTGGCGCTGGGCCCGTTCAAGTGGTGGAAGCGGGTGATTTTTGGTCTTGCCAGCGCCCTCTGCCTGGAAGGCATGCTGATTTCGGGTACGCGCGGGGCCATGTTCGTGCTCATCGCGGGCGTGTTTATGTACCTCGTGCTCAGCAAGCAGGTGAAGGTGCTGGTGCTGGGCGGCGCGCTGGCCGTGGGCGCGTTTGGTGTGCTCAAGTATACCACCATCGGCAACGCCAGCCCCAGCGTGGCCCGCATGCGCACCTCTCTCGACCCCAACGACCCCTCGCTGCAAGTGCGCTTGCGCAACCAGGCCCGGCTGCGCGAGTACCTGGGGCCCCGGCCTTTCGGCGGCGGCGTGGGTGTGATTGGCATGTGGGGCGAGAAGTACAACGCCGATAAATACCTTTCCACCATTGCGCCCGACAGCTATTTCGTGAAAGTGTGGGCCATGTACGGCATCGTGGGCTTCCTCATCTGGTTCGGCATGATGCTCTACATCCTGGGCAAAAGCTGCGGCATCGTCTGGCGCATCCGCGACCCGCTGCTGCGGCAAAAGCTGCTGGCCCTCACGGCCGGGTTCATGGGCATTCTGATGGGCAGCTACGGCAACGAAGTCATGAATCAGATGCCCTCGGCCATGATTGTGTACATCGGCTGGGCCTTCGTTTTTCTGGGGCCGGCACTGGATAAGGGATATGCAGAGCGTGATGCTGAACAGCCCGTCATGCAGAGCGCAGCGAAGCATCTCGCGTGCAATGGTGACTCAATTAGTAGAATTAGTGGCAGCACGCGAGATGCTTCGCTGCGCTCTGCATGACGGCTTTTTACCCGACATCACTCCCACTTCCTCCCTATGCAGCCGCTCGTTTCCATCATCACCGTCAACTACAACCAGCCCGGCATCACCTGCGAGCTACTGGCCTCGCTGCGGCTGCTGACCTATTCCAACTACGAAGTGATTGTGGTCGATAACGGCTCGCCTACGGAGGACCCCGCGCCCATTGCCGCGCGGTTTCCGGAGGTGCAGCTCATCCGCTCGGCGCAAAACCGGGGCTTCGCGGGGGGCAACAACCTGGGCGTGGCAGCGGCTCGGGGCAAGTACGTTTTCTTCCTCAACAACGACACCGAAGTGGCCCCCGGCTTGCTGGAACCGCTGGTGGCACTGTTCGAAACCAACCCGCACGCCGGCATTGCTTCCCCCAAAATCCGCTATTACCATTCCGCCGGTCTCATCCAGTACGCCGGCTGCGCGGGCATAAACCCCTGGACTGGCCGGGGCCACACCATTGGCAGTCAGGAGCCAGATGCGGGCCAGCACAACGGCTCCTTCGCCACCGGCCTGGCCCACGGCGCGGCCATGATGCTGCCCATGCGCGTCATCCGCGAGGTGGGGCTGATGCCGGAGCTGTACTTCCTCTACTACGAGGAGCACGACTGGTGCCAGATGGTGCGGCGCGCCGGCTACGAATGCCATTACGTGGGCGCGGCCACGGTTTTGCACAAGGAATCGGTGTCGGTGGGCAAGACTTCGGTGCTCAAAACCCACTACATGTACCGCAACCGGCTGCTGTTTATGCGCCGCAACGTGCGGGGCTGGCAGCTCTGGAGCGGGGTGCTGTTTTTCCTGCTGGTGGCTGTGCCTAGGCATTCGCTCACCTTCCTGCTCAGTGCCCGGCACGACCACCTGCGGGCCCTGTGGCGCGGCCTGCGCTGGCACTTGCAGCCGCACAATGTTCATCACAACCACTTTCTTTCCGTCCGAACGCCATGACTGTGGTATCTGACTTTCGGCCGCTGCTGGTGCAGCGGCTGGCCCTGCTCCAGCAGCAGCAACCCGGCTTGAGCAAGCTGGGCCTGGCTTTCGGCGTGGTGCGCGACCTCGGCGCGGGCCTGCTGAAGATGGCGGCGGCCCGCTTCTACCTGAATAATACCCAGCTCGGCAAGCGGGTCTCGGTGAAGGGCCGGCCGCTGTTTCGCAACGCGGGCCGCGTCATTCTGGGCGACCAGGTACGCATATGGTCTGATATTCAGCGGGCTAAAATCTTCGTGAGCCGGGGCGCTACCCTGCGCGTGGGCGACAATTCACGCATCAACGGCGCGCATATTTCCGTCAGCATCGGGGTGGATATCGGCCGCAACGTCCGCATCGGGCCCAATGTCGTCATCATGGACGACGATTTTCACGATGCCGCCAGCCACTTTTCGGCCGGTAAAACCGGGGCCATCCGCATTCACGACAACGTCTGGATTGCCATGGGCGCCATGGTCCTCAAGGGCGTGACGATAGGAGAGGGGGCGGCCGTGGCCGCCGGCGCAGTGGTCACCAAAGACGTGGCACCCTACACGCTGGTAGGCGGCGTGCCGGCTAAACCCATCAAAAACCTGCGGCATGAATAGCCTGCTTTTCTGGGCCGGCCTGCCGCTGTACGTGGCCGCCGCCTACTTGCTGCTGAACGTGGTATACCTACTGGCTTTCGCGCTGGCGGGGCACCTGCCCGCCCGCCCGCGCCCTGCCCGCGCCGCAAGCGGCCCGCCGCGCCGCATGTGCGTGCTAATGCCCGCCTACCACGCCGATGCCGTGATTCGGGAAACCGCCCCCGCCGCCCTGGCCCACGCTTATGCCGTTCCCGTCG
Source organism: Hymenobacter siberiensis (assembly GCF_018967845.1). Lineage (GTDB taxonomy): Bacteria > Bacteroidota > Bacteroidia > Cytophagales > Hymenobacteraceae > Hymenobacter > Hymenobacter siberiensis. The sequence goes on along the minus strand of NZ_JAHLZZ010000001.1, from coordinate 3,219,083 downwards.
ATGTCTGCGTTATCGCCGACGGCCTGCAAGCCAATACGGTAGCAGCGCTGAAGGCTGAGGGCGTGAACGTGGTCGAAGTCAACTTCGCCCAAAGCACCAAGGGCAAGGCCTTGCTCGTCGCCCTCACCGCCCTGCCCGCCGACCAGTACGACGTGGCCGTAATTCTGGACGTGGACAATGTGATGGGGGCTGATTTCCTGACGCAGGTGAACAACGCTTTCGCGGCCGGCTACCGGGTGGTGCAGGGCCACCGCACCGCCAAAAACCTGGACTCGCCGTTTGCCGTGCTCGATGCCTGCAACGAGGAAATCAACAACCACATTTTCCGGTTGGGCCACGCCCGGCTGGGTATGTCGCCGTCGCTCATCGGCTCGGGCATGGCCTTTGAATACGACTACCTCAAACGCCTACTGCAGGACATCGGCGACACGCCCGGCGAGGACAAGGAGCTGGACTTTCGCATCCTGCGCGACCGGGTGAAAATTGCCTACCTGCCGGCCGCGTTGGTCTACGACGAAAAGATTGGCAGCGCCGCTGTGTTCGGCACCCAGCGCACCCGCTGGATGGCCGCCCAGTGGGAATTCCTTGGGAAGTATTCCGGCGAGGGTTTCCGGCAGCTAGGGCGCGGCAACTGGGAGTTTTTCGACAAAATAGTGCAGACTGCCCTGCTGCCCCGGGTGCTGCTGCTGGGCCTGCTCACCCTGCTAGTGCTCATATCGTGGGTGCTGCCTTTTGGCCCCACGCCGGGGTTCTGGGCGGCGCTGCTGGGCGGCACGGGCGCGGCGCTGCTGCTGGCGCTGCCCCGCCGCCTCTACAGCCGGCAGGTGGCGCGAGCCGCCGCGCACCTGCCGGTGGCGCTGGGGGCCATGGCGCTGGCGCTGCTCCAACTCAAAAAAGCCAAAACGTCCTTCCTGCCTACGCCGCACGCTGCCAAAGCCAGCAGCGTCCTCTAGCCCGCCTCATGCCCTGGGACATCATCGCCCTGCCCGCCCTGCTTTGCCTCGGCTATGGCTTCTGGAAAGGCCTGCGTGCTAGTGAGAACGCGTAACCCCGGTCTGACCGTCCCAGGCGGTCTGACCGGTTGCCGCCAGCACGTTCCGCTAAACAACTACGGCAACCGGTCGCATAAACAACGACAACCGGTCTGACCGCCTGGGGCGGTCAGACCGGGGTTACGCCTCCCGCTATCCCACCATTCCCAACCAATCCAATGGCCGCAATTCTTACCCAAGCCAGCTCGGCTGCCAGCATCGCTGAGCCGCAAAAAAGCAGCTTCGCCCGCCGCATCAAAAGCGACCCGCGCCTGAAAAAGCTGGCCGCGTACCTGCTGTTTCAGCCGCGGCGGGCGCGGCCCCGTTGGTGGGTGAAGTGGCTTGCCAACCCCTTCGTGCATACCTATGGGCGCGGCTCGCTGCTGCGCCGCGTGCGCCGCGATTTGATTCCCTTTAACGCCTTCGTGCTGGGGGCCGATTCCATTATTGAAGACTACACCACGGTGGCCAACGGCATGGGTGGCATCGTGATTGGGGCGCGTACCCTGGTGGGTATCGCCAACGTGCTGATTGGCCCGCTGCGCATCGGCAACGACGTGATTATTGCCCAGAACGTGGTGTTTTCGGGCATGAACCACGGCTACGCGGACGTGACCAAACCCATCCGCTATCAGCAATGCACGGCGGCCGAAATCGTGGTGGAAGACGATGTCTGGATTGGGGCCAACGCCGTGATTACGGCCGGTGTGCGCATCGGCAAGCACGCCGTGGTGGCCGGCGGCAGCGTGGTCACCAAAGACGTGCCGCCCTATTCTGTGGTGGGCGGCAATCCGGCGCGCATTCTGCGCCAGTACAGCGCCGCTTCCGGCAACTGGGAAAGGCCTCCGGCCTAGCGCGCCGCTCCCCGGCCGCTGAGCGGCACCGCACAATCAATCACTTCAATGAAAATCCCTACACGATGCTAACCTTGCTTTTCTGGCTGTTTCTGGCCGTGGTGCTGTACACCTATTTGGGCTACGGCCTGATAGTCTGGGCCTGGGCGAAGCTGGCGCGGGGCCGCCGGCCAGCCCTGCAGCCTGCTTTCGAGCCCGAGGTCACGCTGGTAGTGCCGGCGTATAACGAGGCCGATATTCTGGCTGCCAAAGTCCAGAACTGCCTGGCCCTGGATTACCCGGCCGATAAGCTCCAGCTGCTGTTCATCACCGACGGCTCCGACGATAATTCGGGCGAGGTACTGGCGCGCTATCCCACCGTGCGGCACCTGCACCTGCCGGCGCGGGGTGGCAAGTCGATGGCCGAAAACCGCGCCATTCGCTACGTGAGCACGCCCTGCGTGGTCTTCACCGACTGCAACACCCTGCTCAACCCCGAGGCCGTGCGCGAGCTGGTGAAGCATTATGCCGACCCGCAAGTGGGGGCCGTGTCAGGCGAGAAGCGGGTGCAGGCCGACGGCAGCCCGTCGGGCGCGGGGGAGGGCCTGTACTGGAAATACGAGTCGCTGCTCAAGCGCTGCGACTCGGACATTTACAGCCTGATGGGCGCGGCGGGCGAGCTGGTTTCCTTCCGCACCGAGCTGTTCAAACCGCTGGAGGCCGATACCATTCTGGACGATTTCGTGCAGTCGATGCGCATCGTGAATGCCGGCTACCGCGTGGTGTACGAGCCCCGGGCCTACGCCATGGAGCCGCCGTCCTTTTCGCTGGGGGAGGAGATGAAGCGCAAGGTGCGCATCTGCGCGGGCGGCTGGCAGGCCATAAGCCGGCTGCCGGCGCTGCTCAACCCGCTGCGGCAGCCGGTGGTGGCGTTTCTGTACGTGTCGCACCGGGTGCTGCGCTGGAGCCTCACGCCGCTGCTGCTGGCGCTGCTGCTGCCGCTCAATGGCTTGCTGGCCGTGGCCGAGGGCGGCTGGTACACGCTCATGCTGGCGGCGCAGCTGGGGTTTTATGCGGCGGCCGGGCTGGGCTGGCGGCTGGCGGCGCGGGGCCGGGCGGCGGGCCCGCTGCTGGTGCCACTCTACTTCACGATGATGAACGTGGCTGTGTTCCAGGGTTTTTGGCGCTTCGTGCGCAAGGCCCAGCCGGCCGCCTGGGATAAGGCCCAGCGCGCCGCTGTAGCCACCGCGCAATAGGCACCCAAACAGGAGGTCATGCTTCAAGCAGCGGCCCCCGCTTATCACCGACCCAAAGCACGCCGCCTGGGTTTGCATCAACTATAAACAATTGAAATAATGTAAGATAGCCCGAATTTGGCTCGGACGCGGAAGCCGTGCTCCTGGTTGCCATCGTTGTTGCCCTCACCACAATTTTCTAAATGAATTCACACTTTCCCTATCCAACCATGCGTACCCTCACCATCATTCTCGCCATCCTGTTCTTCGCGCCAACTGCTAACGCCATCAATATTTTAGGCTTCGGAAAGCCTTCGGCCTATCAAAAGCATGTTCGTAGCTACATGAAGAACGGCCGCAGCATGCATCGTCCGGCGGCCCACTAAGCCACCGATAAATAAGCTGCCCCAATCAATCGACTTTCCCTGGGCTGACAGGCTTATGGCGCTCCAACGCGGTAAGCCTGTCAGCCCAGGGAAAGTTTCGGTCCGACCCAGATAGCCGCTAAGCACTTTTTGCTCTGATTTCCTGCCGCATGAAAATTCCCTTCCTCAACAAGCTCAGGCCATTGCTGCGCAACAACCAGGCGCTGTCGCTGGCCGGCAATCTGGTGGCGTCGGGGCTCACGGTAGTGTCGGTTTCGCTGTTGTTTCGGGCCTTGTCGGTGCAGGAAATCGGGGCCTGGGTGTTTTTTGTTTCCATCCTGGGCCTGGGCGATGCGTTGCGCGCCGGGGGCATCACCACGGCGTTTATTCGCTCGTATTCGGGCGCGTCGCGGGTCCGAGCGGCCGAGGTAGTGGGCTCGACTTGGGTGCTGGCGCTGCTCATCACCGGCACTTTGATTGCGCTGGCGCTGCTGGCTCGGCTGTGGCCCAGCCCGGTGGCCAATATCAGCCTGGCGCTGTTTATTAAGTGGTTTCCGGTCACGTTTGTGCTCACGCTGCCGTCGTTTCTGGCGGCGTGCGTGCTGCAGGCCCAGCTGCGGTTCGACAAGCTGCTCTACCTGCGGCTGCTCACGCAGGGCACCTTTATCCTGGGCATTATCACGCTCATGCTGCTGCACCAAACCACGCTGGAACGGGTGCTGTACTGCAATCTTGTGGCTGCCGCGCTCACCAGCCTCGTGGCCCTGCTCATGGGCTGGACGCGCATCGGCGACCTGCCGGCCCGCACCGCCGCCTGCGTGCGGGAGCTGAGCCACTTCGGCAAGTATAGCGTGGGCAGCTACATCGGCTCCAGCCTGCTGCGCAGCTCCGATACGTTCATCATCAACTTCCTGCTAGGGCCGGCCCCGCTGGCGGTGTACAACCTGGCCCAGCGCTTCATGGAAATCATCGAAATTCCGCTGCGCAGCTTTATGGCCACGGCCATGCCCTCGCTCTCGGCCGCTTTCAACCAGGGCAATACGCCGGAAATGGCCCGCATTATCCGGCGCAACGCGGGCCTGCTCACCTGGCTGCTGCTGCCCGTGATAGTGGCCACCGTGCTACTGGCCGATGTGCCGATTCGCCTCATCGGGGGCAGCAAATATGCCGGTACCGAGGCCGCCAACCTGCTCCGTATTGCCATCGCCATGGCCGTGCTCTTTCCCATCGACCGTTTCAGCGGCGTGGCCCTCGACGTGCTGAACAAGCCCCGCCTGAACCTGCTGAAGGTGCTGCTGATGCTGGCCGTGAATGTGGCTGGCGACTTCATCGGCATTCATTTTTGCCACAACATCTACGGCGTGGCGCTGGCCAGCCTGCCCACCATCGTGTCCGGGTTTGTGTTCGGCTACTTTCTGCTGAATAAGTCCTTGCCCATTGCCATCCCGGAAATCCTGCGGGATGGGCTGCTGGAAATCCAACGCCTGTTCCGGCACCTGACGGGCCGGGCCATGTTGGCACCCGCCCACGACGCAGCGGCCTGGAATATGAGCCGCCCAACGCCAAAACCCAACCGCTAACCGACTCTCCAAATGCGCATTGCCCACCTTATCCTCACGCACCAGGGCCCCGCGCAGCTGGCGCGCCTGCTCGCTGCCCTGGCGCACCCCAATGCTGATTGCTACATCCACATCGATAAAAAAGCCGATTTGTCGCCCTTCGCCCGCCTGCAAGACCGGGCCGGGGTGTTCTTCACCCGCACGCGCCTCGACGTGCAATGGGGCGGCTACAGCCTGACCAACGTGGTTCTGGCGGGCAGCCGCGAAATCCTGGCCCATTCCGCCCACTACGACTTCATCAACGTGCTGAGCGGCCAGGACTACCCGCTGAAATCGGCCGAGCAGATTCATCGGTTTTTTCAGCAGCAGGTGGGGCAGTCCTTCATTGAGTGCGAGCCGCTGGGCTCGGCCTGGTGGCAGGCCAATGCGCGCCGCGTGGAGCGCTACCACCTCACGGAATTTCCGTTTGCCGGGAGCCACGCCGTGCAGAAAGTTCTGAATGCCCTGCTGCCCAAACGCCGGTTTCCCTTGCCCTACGTGCTGCACGGCGGCAACATGGGCGGCTGGTACACGCTCAGCCGCGCCGCCGCTACCTACCTGCTCGCCTTCTTGGACCGCCAGCCACGGCTACGACGTTTCGCCCGCCTCACCTGGGGCTCCGACGAGTTTCTGATTCACACTATTCTGTATAATTCGCCGCTCCGCCCCAGCATCGTCAACGACAACCTGCGCTACATCGACTGGGCCGGCGGCGGCCCCAGCCCCCGCACCCTCACCCGCGCCGACCTGCCGGCCCTGCTGGCCTCGCCCAAGCTCTGGGCCCGCAAGTTTGCGCCGAATCCGGATGCCGCTGTACTAGACGCGCTGGATGCCGCGCACCGCACTTCCGCAGAAATAAAGCCGATGGGCCAATGCCTGATATCCACCGCGCAGGCTTCAGCTGTGCGCTGAAGGATTGTTCTTTGCCGTTCCGTTTTTTTCCTGCCAATGCCTTTTACCCTGTTTCACGTTGCGGCGGTGCTGCCGCTGCTGCGCCACCACAAAACCCGGCTTTCGGCTACGGGGCTGATTATAAGCAGCATTTCCCCCGATTTTGAGAAGTTTCTGCGGCTGGGTCTGTACAACGGGCACAGCCATACCTTGGCCAGTATTCTGTATTTCAGCTGCCCCGTTTCGCTGGGGCTGGCGTTTCTGTTTCACGGGGTGGTGCGCGACCCGCTCATTGCGCACCTGCCCCGGTTCCTGCGGCAGCGGCTGGCGCGGTTTCAGGACGCGGATTGGGGGCGCTACTTCCGCCGGCACTACGCGGTGGTGCTACTGAGCATTATCATCGGGGCCGCCACGCATCTTATCTGGGACAGCTTCACGCACCGCCGGGGCCAGCTGGTGCCATACTTCCCGTGGCTGAAAGCGCACCTGCACATCGGGCCGTTTTCGCCGGCGGTATTCGTGGTACTCGCGGTATTCACTTCCACCTTTGGGGCCGCGCTGCTGCTGCGGTTTGTGTGGCGGCTGCCCCAGCTGGTAGTAGCCGCCGTGCCGGCCGGCACCATTGGGCGCTACTGGCTGCTGGCCAGCGGCACGGCCCTGACGCTGCTGCTGCTGCGCCTGCTGTTGGCCGATTTTGCCCTCGATAATTTCGAGATTGTGGTCACCGCGCTATCGGCGGCCATGGCGGGGGTGGTGGTGGCGTCCGGGGTTGCGATGCGGCGGCCGCGTGCGGGCCTGCGCAACGTGGCCTGACCCTTCGCTTATTTCTTGCCGGCGGCCAGCTCAATGGCCATCGTATAGGTGCTGGCTTTGCCGAACGACTCATTGATTTCGTCCATGGCGGCGCGGCTGCTCAGGCGCTTGGGCCTGATATTGAGAAAGGTGCCGTCTTCGCCCACTAGCAGGTAGGTTGGCACGTCCTGTAAGGCATAGACCTGCGCCAGGGCCGAGCGCAGGCCACCGCTGAGGTGCAGCTGCACGCCGGGCAGCTTCTTGGCTCGTTGAGCAGGCCGGGCTCGCGCAGGAAGCTGTAGTAGTCGGGGGCCATTTTCAGGCGGCCTTCGGTGTTCACCACCTGTTCGCGCAGGTCCTGAAACGTCAGCTTGTCGTTGGCATAGGCGTACACCACTTCGGCGTGGGCGTAGTTGTAGAAATCCTGCGTGAACGACTGCCTGGCCGCGTGGTCTTCCAGAAACTCGAACTCGTGCTTGCGGCGGTACTCCAGAAATGACAGAAACGGCGCTTCGTAGAGCTGAATGTTATCGGGTAGTACCTGGAAGTCATCGTTTTCCACAAACTGGGCATCGGCTTCTACCAGGTAGTTGTTGGCGTTGGCGGCCTGTTGGCGCTGCTCGTCGGTCAGGTTGGCGCCGTTGCGCAGCTTGGTGGCCAGGCCGGTGGGCACGTCGTTGGCTTTAAATTTCAAGGTGCCCGCCATGTCGCTGCCCCTGAAGCGCACGTCCATATCGGTGCCGGGGTCCAGAAACAGCGGTGCCACGTCGTCGCCGTACACCAAATCGGCCTTGGTGGGGCCGCTCACGGGCACGGCCAGCCGGAACTCGCCCTTGCTGCTCAGGCGCGTGCGGAATAGCTTTTCCGCCGGCTCAAGCAGGTTCTCGCGCAGCGACACCACCACCGAATCGGTGGTGGCGCCGTTCACCCGGCCGGTGAGCACGGCCAGGCCGGCTACGGGTTTGCCTGCCTGCCCATAGCTCAGCAGCGGAGTAGTCAATATATAACTGATATTACGCAGTCGTTGAGTTGGTTGGCCGGTTAACACTGCTTATGATGACTTGCACGCTGGACCTGTACACAGATTATTTGCTAAGTTCGACGGGCCCGACCACGGCCACGGGCTTGTCGCGGCTGCTGGACGGGGCGTTGAGCCACGACCACGTCACGCGCTGGCTGAGCCAGACTACCTACGGCCCGGCCGACATCTGGCGGCAGGCCAAGCCCCTGATTCGCCAGGCCGAGGCCCGGCGACCGGCCGACGAGTTCGCGGTGCTCATCGTGGACGATTCGGTGCTGGAGAAGGCGCACACCGATGCCAACGAGCTGATTTGCAAGCATTGGGACCACAGTCAGCAGCGCTACGTCAAGGGCCTCAACTTTGTCAGCCTACTCTATCAGGCCGGCGAACTGGCCCTGCCCATTGCCGTCGAGCTGGTGCGCAAAACCGTGCCCGTTTACCAGCCCAAGACCCAGAAAACCAGCTACCAGAGTCCATTCACCAAGAATGAGTGCCTGCAGCAAATGCTGCGCGTGGCTCAGCAACAGGTGGCCTACCGCTACTTGCTGGCCGACAGCTGGTACGCCTCGGCCGAGAATATGAGCCTGGTGCGGGCGCTGGGCCACCACTTTGTTTTTGCCCTTGAAAGCAGCCGCACCGTGGCTTTGAGCGCGGCCGCGCGGGCCGCCGGCCAGCTCCAGGCCGTGCAGTCGCTGGTGTTTCCCGATACGCAGCCTTTGCGCGTCTATTTGTGGTCCGTCCAAGAGGCGGTGCTCGTAACTAAGCAAGTCTTCACAAACCAAGACGGTAGTCAGGGCATTCTGTATTTGGTCAGCAGCGACACCGACCTGGACCAGGCCCAACTGACCACGATTTACCAGAGACGGTGGAAAAGCGCATCAAGCTTTTTGTGTGGAAGAATACCACAAGTCGCTCAAACAGAACGCCTCGATGGGCAAATCACCCACCAAAACCCTGGCCACGCAGGCCACCCATTTCTTCGCCGCCGTGCTGGCCTACACCAAACTGGAAGTGCTTAAGCTCAAGTGCGGCATCGGGCATTTCCGCCTCAAAGCCCAGCTCTATACCGTCGGCCTGAAAGCCATGTACCACCAACTCGGCCAACTCCGTGCGTAACATCAGTATATAAGTAATCAGTGCTAAAAATGTACGTAAATGTATAAATGCAGCCATGGAAATAGGGTGATAAGAAGAAAGGGGGTGGGGCATAAAGTAGCGGCCCGGCTTCCAATCGGAGGATTATGCGAACCCGCGACAGGTAGCGCTAATGCTGGCCGGCGGCGGCCTTGGATTCGGGGTGCCCGCCGGTGGTCACGACCGGGCCGGCGGCCAGCAGCAGCGGCCGCAGGCGGGTGGCCGCCGTGTCGAGCTGCTGCCGAATCTGGGCCAGGGCCATGCGCAGGGCCAGGGCATCGGACAGGCCGGGGGCGTGCCGCTGCGAGTAGCCGTAGTACATCGCCACCTGCACCCTGGCCTGCCCGTGGCCCTCGTATTCGCCCAGCACTTTGCCTTGCAGGTCCCGGATTTGTACCCGGGCCGTGAGGGTGGTTTGGTAGGTTTCCAGCGGCAGACCCACGAGGCTGGGCGTGAGCATCGTAAGCAGCTGAACTACTTGCAGCATGCGGCCGGTACGCTTCACCTCAACTTCGGGCACCTGCAGCAGGGCCGAGCCCAGGCTGGTCATGCTGGTTGGCTCCGCCACATTGCGGTAAATTTCGTTTTGGAACAAGCGCAGCCGGTCATCGTGCGATGCGCTGTCGATGTTGTTCAGCGCATCCGTTGCTACGGTGGGCTCCAGGGGCGGTAGCAGATGGTTATTGACGGCCGAAGGCAGGTGCTGCAGCACGTGGCCGGGTGCCACGCAGGCCGCAGTGGCAAAGGCTAGCAAGCTGCAACGAAGAAAAGCAGTGATTTTCATGGAAGGAGGTGACAAATCCGAAAGCATCGTGATGAGCCAGTGCTGGGTTTATCCAGTGTTAGCAGCTAAAATTCAGCGTATTAGTAGCGCAGCAGCTTCAGGAGCTTGGTGTAGAGCTCGGCTTCTTCGAAGGGCTTGGCCAGGCAGTCGTTCATGCCGGCGGCGCGGTAGCGCTCGTGGTCGGCGTGGAAGGCGTTGGCCGTGAGGGCCAGGATGGGTACGGCGGCCCGCGCCGGCTCGGGATGGGCCCGAATGATGGCCGTGGCGTCCAGGCCGCTCATGCCGGGCATCTGAATGTCCATCAGCACTAGGTCGAAGGGCTCCTGGGCAAACCGGGCCACCCCGCTGGCGCCATCTTCGGCTTCGGTCACCACCACGCCCCACTCCTGCATGGTGCACCGGGCCACGAAGCGGTTGATGTCGTTGTCTTCCACCAGCAGCACCCGCAAGCCGGCCAGCACGCCGGTATCGAAGGCTTCCGCCAGGCTTTCTGCGGCCGGCACCACGGCCTTGGCCAGCGTGAGGCTGAAGGCAAAGGAGCTGCCCACGTGGGGGGCGCTGGTTACCGTCAGCTCACCGCCCATCTGCTCTACCAGGCCTCGGCTGATGCTCAGGCCCAGGCCCGTGCCCCCAAAGTGCCGCGCTGTATCGGCGTAGGCCTGGGTGAAGCTTTCGAAGATGCGTGCCTGCACTTCGGGGAGCATGCCCAGGCCCGTGTCGGTCACGCGAAACCGCACGGTGAGCGTGTCGGCGGTTTCGCCCAGTAGCTCGCTCTGCACTTTCACCCGCCCGCCCGCCGGCGTGAATTTGATGGCGTTGCTCACCAGGTTCAGCATAATCTGGTTCAGGCGGTGGGCATCGGCCTGCACCATGGGGTAGGGGCAGGTGGCGCTCAGCGGCGTGCCCTCGAAGCGCAGGCCCTTTTCCAGGGCCTGCAAGGCCAGCGGCTGTAAAGCATGCGTCACCGAATCACACAGATTAAATGATTCCAGATTCAGCTCCAGCTTGCCGGAGGCGATTTTGGCCATGTCGAGCACATCGTTGAGCACCGCCAGCAGGTGCTGCCCCGAGCGGCGGATGATGCGCAGGTACTCCTGCTGCTCGGGGCTGAGGGATGTTTTAGCTAGCAAATTGGCCACGCCCAGCACTCCGTTCATGGGCGTGCGGATTTCGTGACTCATGTTGGCCAGGAAGTTTTCGCGGGCCCGCACGGCGGCTTCAGCAGCTTCCTTGGCCCGCTTTAGCTCCTTGCTGGCCAATACCCGCCCGGTAATATCGTGGCTGTGCGATACAATGTAGGGTTCCTGGCCAGGCTCGCGCACCACATAGTTGTGGTAGTGCAGGTAGCGCAGCTGGTCGCTGCCGCGCGGATGCACCGGTAACACCCCCGCTGCCTCACCAGTGCGGGCAATCTGCTCCAGGTAAAATGAAAAGCCCTCGCGGTCTTCCTCCGTCATGTGCACGGTTACCGACGTGCCGACCATCTTGGCCGCATCTTCGTGCAGCAGGCGGGCCAGGGCCGGACTCGCGTTGATGACGATGCCCTGCATGTCACAGGTGCCAATGAGGGCTTGGCTGTACATCACCATGACGCGGTACTGCTTTTCGCTGCGCTCCAGGGTTTGCCGGCTCTGCTTCAGGGCCGTGATGTCGGTGCTCACGCCCAGTACGTGCACCGTGCCATCGGGCCGGTGCAGGGGGCGCTTCACGGTATAGAACCAGTGCGTGGTGCCGTCGAGCAAGGTGTGGGGCTCTTCGACGGTTATTTCCTGGTCTGTGGCCAGCACCTGCGCATCGACGGCCGCGTACCCGGCCAGCTCCCGGGCCTGCACGCTATCCGGGGCCACGGCGTCGGGCCGTACCATGCCGGAGTTGGCCATCAGGCCTCGCATAGCCGGGTTCTGGAAAACCAGCTCCTGCTTCGTATCGCGCACAAAAACCAGGGCGGGAATGGTATCGAGCACCTGCTGGGTAAACTGCTGATGCTCGGCAAACTGCCGGCGCATGGCTTCGCGCTCCGAGATGTCGGAGAAATACAGATTGACGTAGCCTTCCTGCGGGAATGGCATCACGGCCACGCTGTATAGCAGCTCACCCATCGATACTTCGAGCTGCTGGGCCGTGGCCTGCGCCAGGGCGGCGGCGGCGGCGCAGCGCAGCTGCTTTTGCAGCCGCACCTGCTCGGACCGCGTCAGGCGCAGGCCCACGCGCTTGGCCGCCGGGTTGGCATAAAGCTGCTGCCGGTTAGCCCCGATGCGCACAATGGGGCTGGGGTTTTCGTAAGGAATATTGGAAATCGATTTTAGTGCCGCCAGGTACTGCTGCTGCTCACTCACGTCGCGTAGCAGTACCAGCCAGGTGCCCGCCGGGCCGGCATCAGCCGCTGCCGGCATTATCTCGCAGGCCAGCACGGGGCCGCAGTGAAGCCGGAGCAATTCCGGCCGGCCCTGCTGCAGCTTGTGCGGCTCGTGCTCGGCCCAGCGCACCAGCTCGGCGGGCGCGGCCACCAGCGGCTGCACCAGGGCTGCCAGGCATTGCAAGGGCTGGCCGTGCCAGGAATCCGGCTCATCGGACAAGCCCAGTAAGCTGAAAAAGCGCTGGTTGGCCAGCACAATGGTGCCCGTGGCATCCAGCAGCAGCAGGCCTTCGAGCAGCCCCTTGGAGACGTGTTCCACCATCTTCTCTGCTTTCCGGGCCTGCGCCAGGGCCGCGGTGAGCTGCTGGATGCGCTGCTCGGCAGCTGCCAGTGCCATTTGGAAAGGTAAGGCCGCGACCGGGGGGCAGAAAGCTGTTTTCATGGAACAAAAAATCGGGTTAGTGAACGCACCATTAGCCCGGAGTTACCGCCGGTAAGCAGGTGGCCGATGATGGTGCACAGGGCGGCCCTGCCCAGGATGAGGCAGGGGAAAAGCGGAGGAAAAATTCGTGGATAATGCAGCGGGGCCACTGGCCCGGCGGCCGATAAACGCCTGGAGCAGCGTTTGCAAGCGGGTATTGACGATGGAGAACGCGGGCAGCCGCGGGCAGTGGATGCTGGGTCTTAATCGCGCCGAGCACCCGTTCCACTTCGGGCGCTTCGGCCAGGTCAAAGTCCATGCTCCATTCGGCAAACTTGCGCTTGGGTAGGAGGCTTTCGCTCACCGTTTCTACCTGCGTGTGCCGGGAGTCGCACTGAATGCGGGCGTACAGCTCCCGAATCTCGGCTGCGGGCCCTTCTATCATCTGCACAAAAATGCCCTCGCTGTAGAGCAGCAGCCCCGTAATCTGCTTGCGGGAGTTGTGGAGGCGGGCCAGCGCGAGCATCTCCCGCAGCTGCGCCTCGCTGGGGCGATACGTGGACCGGCTGCGGTACAGGCGCTGGTATACATTGGTTTCCAGCCGCGCCACAAGCTGGGCGAAGGTGATGTCGCCCCGTTGGTAGCGTGCCAGCTGCTGCCGCGCGTAGCGGTGCGATGCCGGCGCGGAATGTTGGCCGTGAGGGCTACTATCCAGGCCAGCGCGCGGCGGTGCTGGTCGGCGCTATCATCAAAGTCGGAGGACGAATCAGGTATGCGGAGCAGGGGCAAAGGGGGTGTTTTCGAATGGCAGGAGCGGGGGTTAAGTGATATATACTGGTGGAAACAGTAACGGTTGGGTAATTGAATGCGCCTGGGGTCGGCTCAGGCCACGGCCAATGCCAGGGCCAGCTCGGGGCGGCGGCGGTGCAGCCACTGCTGCTCGCCGGGCGAGAGCCGGGCGTGGTAGTGCAGGCTACCGAAAAAGATAAGGAATTGATAGAACAGGATGCCGTAGTTCGTCATGCCAAAAATGCCGAACTCGGTGAAGGAATTGATGAGAATGGGGATGAGCAGGCCCGCCCCCAGCAGCCGCACCTGCGGGTCGGCCTGCTGTACGAAGGCCCGGATGGTGCAGCCCAGCTGGAGCATGGCAATGGTGAAGCCCACTAGCCCCAGGTTCAGCAGCACCTGAATGAAGGTGTTGTGGGCCATCTGGGCGGCGTAGGTGTGCACGCTCTGGAAGTACTCGCCGTAGCTGATGCGCATGAAGCCGTAGCCCAGCAGCGGCTCACGGGGCAGCGCCTCCGTGAGCAGCGCGTGCCAGAAGGGCAGCCGGCCGGTCATGCTCAGCACTTCCTCCAGCCCGCCCTGCTTGATGAAGAGCAGCGGCACCAGGGCCACCACGCCCAGCAGCACGGCCGCATTGGCGGCCCATTTAATACGCGGGTTGCCCGCCTGCCGGATGTGAAAGAACAGCACCAGCACAAACCCCACCAGCGACGACCGCGACCCGGTGAGCACCAGCGCCAGCAGCAGCAACCCAATTTTGACCACCGTGAATCCCGTGCGGTGATGGCGCTGCAAGTCAAACATGAGGCAGGCAATGCCCACCACGCAAAGCATGCCCAGCTCGTTGGGGTTCATGAGGTAGCCGCCCAGGCGGGCCTCCTCACCGCCGTGGGTGAGGCGGTAAAACACGTCGGGGGCCACCAGCGCGCCCACCAGAAATACCAGCAGAATCACGAACACGGCATTGCCCAGCACATGGTAAAAGCGCACCTGGCTATCCGGGAAAAACTCCTTGAGCAGCAAAAAGCACTTCACGAAGTAGTAGGCAAACACGAGGCTTTCCATGTCCATCATCCACTGCAGAAACGAGTAGCCGGGGTTGCGCGACCAGAGCAGCGAGGCCAGGCCCAGCGCCAGGTAGGCCCCGTAGAGCAGCGGCACCGGGCTGTTGCGCCAGCGAAACGAGTCCACCGCGCCCCGGCGAATTATCAGCGAATACGCGCCGATGACGGCGGCCGTCATGCCCAGGCGGGTCACCAGTTTGAGGATACGGGTGACGCCAATGTCGTCGTTCCAGGCAAAAAAGCCGGCGAGCTTGATGAGCACAATCAGGGTGAGCAGCCCGCCCATGGTGCGCAGAAATACCCGGTGCGGCGCGGCGGCGGAAGGTAGCAGTTTGGCCATAAATAAGTTAGGCCGCAAGGGCTTCCTGATACATTTGTTCGTAGGCCGGCAGCAGGTTGGGCCAGCTGAAGGCGGTGCGCACCATGCGGCGGCAGCGCAGGGCCAGCGCCTCGGTTTCGGCCGGGGCAGCGGTCCATTGGGCGTAAAGGCGGTGCAGGGCATCGGTGAGCAGGGCCGGGCTGGCGGTGGCCAGCACCTCGCCGCAGCCAAACTCGCGCACGTAGCTGCCCAGGTTGGTGGCCTCGGTCACCACGCACGGAATGCCCAGGGCCACGGCTTCGAGCACGGCGGTGGGCAGGCCCTCGTAGTGGGAGGTGTGGGCAAATACATCGAGTTGGCCCAGCAGAGCAATTTTCTCATCGCCGTAGCGGCTGCCCAGCAGCTGCACCGAGCCCTCGGGCGCTTCGGCGGCCCAGTCGGCCACCAGCTGGCGGTCGGGGCCGTCGCCAATTACCCACAGCTCGGCCTCCGGCACCAGCCGGGCAAATTCGGCAAAGCCGGCCAGCAGGCAGTCCAGTCCCTTGTGGTTGTCATCGAGCCGGCCGCAGAAGCCCACCCGGAAGCGGCCCCGCGCGGCCGGCACCAGGGGCAGCACTGCCTGGGGCGGTTCAAAGCCGTACGGCATCAGGTTGGTGCGCACGGTGTGGCTCATGTGCTCCACGCCCGTTACCTCGCTCAGGCCCAGGCAGTGTACCCGTGCCGAGTGCCGCAGCAGGTAGCCCTCAAACAAAAACGCGTAGGCCAGCTTGGTGAGCCAGCTTTTGCGCCGGGCCGCCGGGCTGTAGCTGCCGTGCGGCGTGAGCACATACGGGATGTCGAGCGCCGTGAGCCGCCGCGCCAGCGTATAAAACGCCGGAATAAATGCCCCGTGCAAATGCACCACCGCCGAGCGGCAGCTCAGCTCGTCCAGGGCCGCCAGCAGCGCTTTGGCCACCCCAAATGGGTTGCGCTGCGCCGGAAACAGCCGGGTCGCAAACTCGCGGGCCGGGTAGTTTTCGCTGAGGTCGGCGGTGATGCCCCACACGGCCACATCGGCCCCGGCGCGCTGCTGCTGGGTGGCCAGCGCGTGCACCACCTTGTTCACCCCGTTCATGCGTTCGGGGTTGGCTTTGCCGAGGATTAAGTGAATGATTTTCATGGCAGTTAGTAAGTGGCGAGCAGTAGGCTTGGGTGCGTGCAGTTCGGCGTGGCAATTCGTTTGGCAGAGGCTAAGGCCAACGCAGTGCCAGAACTTGATAATAAACTTAAAATACTGATTTTCAGTATGTATTGATATGAATTAGATTGAAATGGCTCCACTTTTCAGAGTATCGTCTGAAAAGTGGAGCCATTTCAATCAGTCCCCACAATTGTTGTTTTGTCAGGAATTACACGAAGCATATTCACTGAGCTCCAGCGGGGTCGTACCCAGAGGGTAGCATATTGGTGGTAAATAACTGTTAGTAAGGGGTATAGAAATGAAAAGTGTCGTATTTCTATACCCCTTACTACTTATCACCTGACCACCGGCGCGGCGCGGCGCAGGGCCAGCGCCCAGTAGCCGCCCAGCACCAGCTGGGCCAGCAGCCAGCCCAGTACCACGCCGCTGGCTTGGTAGTGCCCCGTAAGCCAGCGTACCGACAGCAGCGAAACCACGATACTGAGCATGTAGCCCACGAAATAATGGCGCGAATCGGCCTGCAGGCGGATGGTGAGCCGGAGCGGGTACACCAGCAGAATTACCACGTAGAGCAAACAGCACAAGCGCAGCAAATCAGCGTACTGGCTGCCGCCCGCCGGGCCAAAGCGCGCCACCAGCGGCCCGGCCGCCAGGGCCAGCAGCGCCAGTACCGGCATGGCCGCCAGCAGCATTTTGCGGGCCAGCGCCGCCCGCTGCTTGCCAAACAGCTGGGGCGCGTGGTAGAAGCTCTGGCTGAGGCGCGGCAACGCATAATTCTCCACCGCCTGCAGCCCCAGGTTGAAGATGCCCATGGCCGTTTGGGCCAGCCGCAGCACGCCCAGCATGGCCGGCGAGCCCGCCCAGCCCGCAAACACCAGCAGCACGTTGGCCGAGCCCCACTGGAGCAGCGACGTGGGCAGCAGCCAGCGCGCCTGCCGCCAGTGCCGTCGCCCAAAGCGACGCAGGCCGCGCAGGTTGGGCCACGCGCCCAGCGCCCGCCCGCCCAGCAGCAGCGCCGGCACGGTAGTAAGGCCCACGGCCCACATCACCTGGGCCAGCGTGGCCGGTTGGGGGCGGAGCGCCAGGACCAGCAGCACCAGCAGTTGCCCGCCGGCCGAGAGCACGTCGCTGGCCAGGGCCGCCTGCACTTTGCCATCGGCCAGCAGCAGCTTGCGAAGCGTATCCTGCCCCCCGGCGGTGGCCAGCAGTACCACAAAAGCCGGCAGCACCGCGGCGGCCTGGGGCAGCATGCGGGCGCCCGCCACCACACCCACCACCGCCAGCAGGCTAAAAATCAGCTGCAATGCCAGCAGCAGTTGCTGGTAGGCAGCCCGGCGGGTGGCGGGCAGCGAGCCCACCACCACCTGCATGGGCTGCGTGATAACGGCCCCCTGCACCGCCAGCAGCAGCAGCAGCACCAGCTGCCAGGCGCTGTACTCGCCAAAGGTGGCCAGGCCGAATAGCTTGGCAATGAAGATGTTGGTCAGAAAGCTGGTGGCGCTCACCGTGGCCTGGCCCGCCACCACCCAGTAGCGCGGCGACAGCCGAAGCCGCTCCAGGCGCAGGGCCCGGAGCGGCTTCGGTAGCATCGTGTTCAGGGTTGGGTTCATGCCTGCAGGTCGAGGCCGGCGGGCAGGGACAGGCCCGTGGATTCGGCGGCGGCTTGCGGGGCGCGGCGGGTCCAGCGGCGCAGGCAGCGGGCCGCGATGCGCAGGAAGCCGGGGTCGTAGCCGTCGCGGTTCAGGCAGAGCTGCACGTTGGGCAGTTGGTATTCGGCCACCAGCAGGTCCAGCTCGGCGAGGCGGGCGGTGGGCGTGGTGCGGCTGTCGATGACGAACAAGTTGGCCTGCGCACCGGTCATCACGGCCAGGGCGTGGCTGTCCTGGGCCAGGGTCAGGTTTTGAATGAGCAGCAGCTCATCGGGCTGGGCGTCGGGGTCCGGCGACGTTGCATCGCGCAGCACCAGGGCGCGCACTTTCAGGCCCTGCAGGACCAAAGCCTGCTGCAGGTGCTCAAAGAAAAATGACTGCCCTTCCTTGTCCGAGAAAGCACTCACTACCAGCTTGCTGCCGGGCACGAAGAAGCCCTTGAGCGCCAGCCGCGTGGCTAGCTGCTTGAAGAAGGCCAGCTGGCCTTCCAGGTCTTCGCCCAAATGCGGAATAGTGGCCGCCAGCGGCGTAGAAGCTTCTTTTTGCACCGAGTAAGCATCGCCCGGCGTCGCGCTCACTCCCGCAATCAGGTAGGCCAGCAACGAGCCTACCAGCAGGCCCAAAAAGCCGGACACCAGCAGCACGAAGCCCCGGTGCGGGGAGGTGGGCTCGGTGGGCACCAGGCCATCGGCAATCACGCGGTGGTAGGAAATGGGCGTGGCCTTGGCAATCTCCGCCTCGGTTTCCTTTTCCCGCAGGAAGGTATACAGCTTCTCATTCAGCTGAAAATCACGCTCCAGAATGGCCAAATCCTTCTCACGGGTGGGCAGGCCCGCAAATACGCCCTGCGACTGCCGAATGGTGCGGTCGATGTCGCGGGCGCGAATGGTGAGGCTGGTGCGCGTGTTCCGGATGCTTTCCAGCAGGTAGCTGTTGAGGTCGGCCAGCTTCAGGTCCACGGTCTGCACCTGGGCATCTTCGGGCGTGAAGCGGAGCAGCAGGTCGTGTTTTTCCGCCTGCAGGTCTTTGATTTTCTTGATGATATCCGTTGAGAGCATGTCGTTGAACGCCTCGAAGTTGGGGGCCAGCGCTAGGGCGTGGTCCTTGCCGTTGGTCATGTAGCGGTAGAGGTCGTTGGCGGCGGCCAGGCTCATCTGGATGTTGGCGCGTTGGATTTTCAGCTCCGCAATCTTGTGCAGGTCGGTTTCGGTTTCCTGCTTGATGTTGACGATGCTCTTCTTGTCGCGGTATTGCTCCACGGTGTCTTCCGAGTGCGAGAGCGTGCGGCGCACGGTCTTCAGCTGCTCGGCAATCGACTGCGAGGTGGCATTCACTACCTTGTACTTCGTGGCCAGGTAATCATCCAGATACACGGCCGTGAGGGCATTCACCAAATCGGCGGCCTTCTGGGGCACCGGGCTCTGGTAGCTGATGCGCAGCACGGGCACGTTGTGGTCGGTGCTGCTCACGTCGAGCTGGCTGCCGAGGGCCTCAATCAGCTGGCCACGGTCGTGCTGCACCAGGCGGTAGTGGTCGGCGAGGGGCACGTCGGGGCGGTTTTTCAGCTGCTCCTCGTTGCGGGTAATGGTCACTTCCGCGCCGGTTAGCTGCATGGGCTGGCCCAGGCGGCCGTTCACCACTTCGCCCGAAGGCGCGGTCAGCGTCAGGGCCCCGGCGGCGTCGATGCGCAGGTCGATGGCCTTCTCGGTCCATTTTGGATTGCGCAGCGTCAGTGCCACCCGAAAAGGGCTGGCGCGGTACATTTCGGTGGTGCGCAGCTTGCCCACGCGGTAGGTGCTCAGGTCGAAGGGCAGACGGTCCAGGGCGCGGCCCAGCAGCAGGGGCGAGCGCACCAGCTCGGCTTCGGCGCTGCTGCGGTCGGTGCCCGAGAAGGCGTCCAGGTTCTTAATCAGGGTCGTGTTCATGGCCCCTTCGTTCACATCGGCCAGCTTGATTTTGGCCGTGCTTTCGTACATCGGCGTGGCGTAGCGCAGGTATTGCCAGGCGGCAGCCAGGCTCAGGCTCAGGCACAGCAGCACCACGGGTAGGCCCCGCCACAAGGGGCGCAGCAGGCGGGAAGTTTGTTTCAATTCGCTCATTGTAATGAGATTATAAAAAGAAGCGGGTGAGAATGAGAATGGTGCTCACGATGGAAGCAATGCCCAGCACCGACGGCGCTTTGCGGTCAAACTGCTTGCCGTTTTTGGCCGGTACGTACACCACATCACCGGGCAAAATCACCAGGTTGTTGCGCTCGAAGTTGCTGAGCTGGGTCAGGTCGACTTCTGTGGTTTTGGTGCCGGTGGCATCCTGGCGCAGCACTTTCACATGGCGCTTGTCGGCGTAGGCGCCAAAGTCGCCGGCCTTGCCCAGCACCTCCACCAGGGTGTTGCGCTCCTTCTCAAAGCGCTGCTTGCCGGGAATGCCCACTTCACCGAGCACGGTGGCTTCCATGTTCAGTACTTTCAGAGTCAGCTGCGGGTTCACAATCCACTTGCTCAGCACTTTCTCCAGCATTTCCTCCGCCTCGGGCACCGTAAGGCCCTCCACGTGGTAGGAGCCCACCTTGGGCACGTTCAGGCCGCCGGTAGCGTCCACTAGCAGCCATTTGCCCTCTATTTCGTTCACGCTGTAGTGCCCGTAGATGGAGCCCACGCTCAGCTCCTCGTGGTCCCACACGCTGAGGCTGACTTTATCGTCCCTGCGCAGGTGGTACTGGTAGGCCGGGCCCACGTCGAGGGTGCTGGGTGCCGGCAGCGCCTTTTTAGTAGTGAACAGGTTTTGGGTGCAGCTGCTCAGCAAGCCAAGTACGAGCAAGAGACTCAGACCCAGTGGGCCGCGAAGGTGTACTAGTTGAATCATGAGGGGCATTGGAAAGGGAAGGCGCACCCACCACGGGTGCCGGCTTGGAAAAGGAAGAGAAAAAGGCCTTGAGCCGCGAGGGCTGGGGCGCCTGGCGCTGGGCCAGCAGCTGGCTCACCGCGCCAATTTTGTCGAGTACCGTGATGAGCCGGGTGGTGAGATGGTCGTCCTTCACCACGTAGTCGAACGCCCCGAGCTTGAGCGAGTCCACGGCTACCTGCACGTGGCGCTGCCCACTCACGAGCACCACATAGGTGTCAGGGTTGAAGCGCTTAATGGCCCGCAGGGCGTCGGTGCCTGACACGCTGCCCATGCTCTGGTCCAGAAAAATGATGTCTGGTTCCTCGATGAGCGCATCCAGGCAGGCCCCGCCGCTTTCAAACAGGTGCACGTCACTAAAGCCGTGGCTGCGCACCGCGTGCTCTATCAAACAGCGGCAATAAGGGTCGTCGTCGACCAGGAATATTTTTTCGGTTTTGTTAAGCATGGTAGTTCGTTTGGCCGGGGCAAGGCCAAGGAAGTGCCAAAAGATAAAACAGTTATTATGTAATTGATAATCAGTATATTGTGAAAAATTGAAAACCATCAGCACTCTATTTGTTAGACGATAATCTGAAAAATGGAGTCGTTGAATTCCCGGTTTATTGAGCTGTCGCGACGTAACTGTGTTGTCCGGAAAACGGCGTTTTAGAGCGGCTTCCAAGCTGGTGTACAGGGCCGGACAGTAGCGCGAAAACTGCTGTATGCAGTTGTGCCGAAGTAGTCGTACGCTCCGGTCCGACCGCCCTAGGCGGTCCGACCGGTCGAAGCACCCCCGATTTCGTCCGCACGACAACCGGTTGGACCGCCTAGGGCGGTCGAACCGGAGCATACGACTATTTCTGTGTAAGTCCTATTAAACCAGCAACCAGCAACCAGCAACCAGCACCAAGCAACCAGCACCAAGCAACCAGCACCAAGCAACCAGCACCAAGCACCAAGCAACAACAACACAAGCCGCCAAAACCCACGCAGCCCCGCCAGGGCCCCTGAAAGGCGTCCCGGCGGGGCTGCGTGGGTTTTGGCGGCAGGCATCTCAAAGCGGCACCGTACCTCCTTTTTATATCCCTGATTTTAGCGGGGAAGGGGCTTCCTTTTGGCAATGGCTCAAAAGCAGATGGTGCGACGAATTGCCCACCGGGCTTCGTCGCACCATTTCGTGTCATACTACCGCTCTTTTAGCCGGCAATAAGCTACTTCAACTTATCCAACGCCGCCTTCAAACGTGGCAACGCCGACGTAATCGAATCCACCGTCTCAGCGCCCACCGAGGCGCGGAACCACGGCTCGGTGGCCGGCGAGCCAAAGGCCGAGAACGGCACTAGCGCCAGCTTGGCCTCGGCGATGAGGTAGGAGGTGAGCTCGGCGGTGGTGGTGAGCACGGTGCCGTCGGGGGCGGTGCGGCCCAGCACGTCGATTTTGGCGGTGAGGTAGATGGCCCCGGCGGGAACCACGGCATCGACGGGGTAGCCCTGAGCTTTCAGCTCCTTCAAGCCTTCGAACAGCGCGGTCAGGGAGCTTTGCAGGCGGTCTTTAATGCTGGTCAGGAACTCATCAACGGCGGCGGTCTGGGGCAGGAATTTACCCATGGCCACCTGTTCGGCTTTAGGAGCCCAGGCCCCAACGTGGCCCAGGATGGACTTCATCTTCTCGATAATGCCGGTTGGCCCGAAGCTATAGCCCACGCGTACGCCAGTGGCGGCAAAGCACTTGGAAGTACCGTCGATGTAGATGACGTAATCGCGCAGCTCGGGGCGCAGGCTTACGGGGTCGAAGTGCTTAGCATCGCCAAAGGTGAGGAGCCAGTAAATCTGGTCGTAGAGGATGTAGAGCGGCTTTTCGTCGGGACCACGGCGCTTGTTTTCAGCAATCACCAGGTCGCATATCTCTTCCAGGCCTTCCTTGGTGAATAAGGTGCCGGTGGGATTCAGCGGCGAGCACAGGGCCAGCAGCGTGGCACCGGCCACGTGCGGGGCCAGGTCGGCGGCCGTGGGCATGAAGTCGTTTTCGGGCAGCGTGGGTACGGCGACCGGCGTGGCTCCTACAAGGTGGCAGTAGTGGTTGTTGTTCCAGCTGGGCAGCGGGAAAATAGCTTTGTCGCCTTCGTCCAGCAAAGCACGGTAGGTGGCGTAGATGAGCGGCCGCGAGCCGCCGGCAATCAGAATGTCATTGGGGCCGTACTCCAGGCCCTGGCGGATTTTCAGGAAGGCCGATACGCTGTCGCGCAGCTCGCCCATGCCGGCGGCGGGCGGGTAGTTGGTCATGCCGGCCTGGTAGGCCGCGATAATGCCAGCGGTGAGACCGGCCGGAATCGGAAAAATTTTGGAGTCAAAATCACCAATGGTCAGGTTGCAGATGTTCGCGCCCTGGCGCACCTGCTCGCTTACCTGGTTGCCAATTCGAATAATTTCGGAGCCGATAAGGCCGGCTGCCATCTTGGATACTTGCATAGGGGAAAACGGAGAAATGAATGCCGCTTCGGCCCACGAAGGTAAAAGACGTTGCGCTTAATAAAATGAAGAACCTGGATAGCGGCTCGATGTGCTCGCACTTTCTTCTTTTTATTCAGCCGCAGGCGCTACTGTCCGGCGGCGCGGCGCAGCTCCTCGTCGGCCCCGGCGGCGCGCTTGCGGGCGGCCGTCACGCTGCTGCTGCCTAAACGGTAGGTGAGGGCCGCCGTAACCACCCGCGAGTCCTGTCGGGTAAAAAAGGTTTCGGTGAAGCTGGCGTAGGTGGAGGTGATGTGCAGGGGCGTGGTGTAGAAAATATCGGCCGCGTTCAGGCGCAGGGTGCCCTGTTTTTTCCAGATGCTTTTTTGCAGCCCCGCCGCTACCTGGCCGCGTGGCCGGATGGCCTCAAAACCATACACTTCCCGTGACTCGTAGAGCCCGCTCACGTCGGCCGACCAGCCGTTGGGCATCGTGAAGCTGT
Organism: Hymenobacter siberiensis; assembly: GCF_018967845.1. Lineage (GTDB taxonomy): Bacteria > Bacteroidota > Bacteroidia > Cytophagales > Hymenobacteraceae > Hymenobacter > Hymenobacter siberiensis. The sequence goes on along the minus strand of NZ_JAHLZZ010000001.1, from coordinate 3,195,789 downwards.
TGTTGGCAGTGAGGGTGCAGGCCAGCTGGCCCCGGTCGAGGGCAGTGCCGGCCAGGTAGCCCACGTAGCGCGCGTAGTAGAAGGTGCCGTTGGCGTAGAGCGTCCACCATTTGCTGAGCTCCAGGGGTGCGGTGAGGGTGAGGCTGTAGTTGTGCAGGGTGCTCAGGTTCACGTTGCGGTTCACCACCAGGCGGCCGCCGTCGGGGGCGGGCAGCACCACGTTCACAATGGGTTGGTCGGTGCGGGCGTAGGCCAGGGCGCTGATGAACTTCTGGCGGTAGGTGTGCGTCAGCTCGACCGAATAGCTGGTCTGGGCCACCAAATCGGGGTTGCCGGCGCTATAGGAAGTTGCGTCGAGGTAAGTCCGCAACGGGTTCAGCTGCGTGTAGTTGGGCCGGTCGATGCGCCGGGCCACGGCCAGGCCCAGCGCGTGCCGGGCGCTGAGCGTGCGCTGCACCGTGGCGCTGGGAAACAGGTTGAGGTAGTGCCGCTCACGGCTGGTTTCGCCCGTGAAATCGGCCTGCGTATTGGTCTGCTCGGCGCGCAGGCCCGCCTGCCAGGTGGTTTGGGCGGCAGTACCCTTCAGGCTGACATACGCGGCATTCACGTTTTCGCGGTACTGAAAGCTGCTCGAAAGAGCCGGGCTGAATGCGCCATTGTACCAAAAAACGGCGTCGTTATCGGTTTTTACCCGGGTCACTTTCGCGCCGGTTTCCAGGCGCGCTCGGTGGGGCAGGGGCAGGCTGAAATCAACCTTCGCCGCCCCAATGCTCAGGTTGTTGCGCTGGTCGCCGGTGAGCAGGGTGGAAGGCAGCGCGGGCGCGTCGAAATACGTATTCAGCGCCATCAGGCGGGTGGTGTGGTAGCGGGCGTAGTCGGCGTCGGCGGTGAGGACGGCGGCCGTGGCCGAGTCGGCGAAGGCGTGGCGCAGGTTCAGGTTGGCGCTGCCGTTGGGCCGGTTAATGTCCTGCGCTACCGCCGCAGAATAATGGTCGGCCGCCTCGCCGGCCGCGTTGTAGAGCTGGGTCTGATTGGTGGTCGTGTTGGTGGTCTGGCTGGCCAGCGCGGTGGCCGAAACGCCGAGCTGCGTGCGTTTGGAAAGCGTCAAATCCAGCCCAACTTTCCCGCTGTGCGAGCGCAGCCACGACAGCTGCTCGTTGGCCTGCACGCTGCTGGCTGCCGGCAGCAGCGCCGTAGTGCCAAACTGCCGGTTGAAATCGACCCGCACAAACCCGTGCCGGTCGGTGTAAGCATAGTTGCCGTACAGGTTCAGGCGTTTGCGCCGGTGGTTGAGTCCGAAGCCCCCCGTAAATTTGCCGTACTCCCCCCGCCCGTAGCTGGCGTTGGCGCTGCCGTTGGTGCCCAGGCGCTGGTCCTTTTTCAGGTGGATGTCAATCACGCCCGCGCCGCCCTGGGCGTCGTACTGCGCCGGCGGGTTGGTAATCAGGTCAATGCTTTGCAGCTGCTCGGCGGGCAGAGCCCTGAGGTAGTCGGCCAGCTCCGCGCCGGTGAGGGGCACGCGCTTGCCATCGATGACCACCAACAGGCCCAGCCGGCCGCGCAGGCTCATGATATTATCCCCGGCCATGGTCACGCCCGGCGCGCGGGTCAGCACCTCTAGCGTGGTGGCCCTGGCCGTGAGCGGGCTGTCGGCTACGTTCACCACGGTGCGGTCGGCCAGGTGCTCAAACAGGGGCTTGCGGGCCGTTACGGTCACTTCCTTCAGGGTAGTAGCCTTGCTGGTTGCCAGGCGGATAACCGGCACGGCCAGGCCGGCCACCGGCAGGGCATACACCGGGCTCCAGTACCGGGCAAAGCCCACCTGCGCCACCGAAACCCGGTAGGAGCCACCCGTAGCCGCCTCCAGCTGGAACCGGCCCTGCACGTCGCTGAGCTCCGATTTTACGGCCACCGAATCGGTGGCGCGGTGCAGGGTCACGGTGGCAAATTCCACGGGCGAGCCCGCAGCGCTGCTCACGGTCCCGCTCAGCGTGGAGCGGCTCTGGGCCTGGGCGGCTAATGGTGCGAAACAACTGATTCCGGCGAGCATCAACGGGTAAAAACCAGTTGTGCCTTTGCCAGACCAGCGCGGGTAAAAGTGGGGCATCGGGTAGCGATTGGGTAGAAATCTGAGGAAGGAGTTGGGAAGCAGAATCTCCCGGTCGATTGCCGGCGGGCACCAGGCCCGCATTGCGAAAGCTAGGGATATAGTCTTTGGGATGAACTGCTTAGCGGCCCCGCCAAAGTGTAAAGGTGTAGTTGAGCCGGCGATATTCCAAAAAAAGCTAGCCATTTCTGCCTTTACGGCGGTATTTTCGCCCAATGCATCCCCTTATCCTCACCGTTCCTTCGCTGGCGGCCCTGCCCGCCGCCGCTACCCGCCTGCAGGCGGCCATTGCCGAAGCCGGCTGCCCGGTGGTGGCCTTTCAGGGCGAGATGGGGGCGGGCAAAACCACCCTCATTCGGGCGCTGGCTGGCGCGCTGGGCGTCGTCGATGACGTCAGCAGCCCCACATTCTCCCTGGTAAACGAGTACCGCGATGCCCGCGACACGCCTATTTACCACTTCGACTTCTACCGGATTGACTCCATCGCCGAAGCCGAGCAGATGGGCGCAACGGAGTACCTCGATTCCGGGTATCTTTGTTTGGTAGAATGGCCAGTCCGCGTGGCGGCTCTTTTGCCCGTGCCCTACCTCGAAGTGCGCGTGTTGGTATTGCCGGATGAAACCCGGGAAATTGAATTAAAAATTATAAATTAATAATTAAAAATGGCTTCCAGTTCGCTTAGCTATTATTGATTGTTGGTAACTTTTAATTCTTGATTTATAATTTTTAATTTTCAGTAATGCCCGAGCAGCTACCCTCCGGTTTTGAGTCCTTGGCCACCAGCCGTGCCTATTTCACGCAGGAATCGATGCTGGCCGTGGAAACGCGCAAGCGGAAGCTCTTCATCGGGATGCCGCGCGAAACCTCGCTCCAGGAAAACCGCCTCGGCCTCACGCCCGAAGCCGTGCATCACCTTGTTTCGGCCGGCCACGAGGTAGTGATGGAAGCCGGTGCGGGCGAGCCCAGCAAGTACGCCGACCACGACTACTCCGAAGCCGGAGCGCAGATTGCCTACTCCACCGAGGAGGTGTTCAAAGCCGATATTCTGCTGAAAGTGGCCCCGCCCACGCTCGAAGAAATTGAGCTGCTGCACTCCGGCCAAACCCTGATTTCGGCCCTCCAGATGGGCTCCATGACGCAGGAATACATTTCGGCCCTCTCGCGCAAAAAAATCAACGCCATCGGCTTCGAGCTGATGAAAGACCCCAGCGGCGCCCGCCCCGTGGTACGCGCCATGAGCGAAATCGCAGGCTCGACGGTGATGCTGATTGCGGCCGAATACCTGGCCCGTTCCAACGAGGGCAAGGGCATTATTCTGGGTGGCATCACGGGCGTGCCGCCGTCGCAGGTGGTCATTCTCGGGGCCGGCACGGTGGCCGAGTATGCCGCCCGCGCCGCCACCGGCCTCGGGGCCGAAGTGAAGGTGTTCGACAACCACCTCTACAAGCTGCGCCGCCTCAAGCACAACCTGGGCATGCAGCTCTACACCAGTACGTTAGATACCTTCGCGCTCAGTCAGCAAATCCGCCGGGCCGACGTGGTCATCGGCGCGCTGGCGGTGGAAGACGGCCGCATTCCCTTCATGGTGCCCGAGGAAATGGTGGCCAGCATGGCCTCCGGCTCCGTCATCATCGACGTGAGCATCGACCAGGGCGGCTGCTTCGAAACCAGCGAGATGACCAGCCACAGCAGCCCCATCTTCCGCAAATACGACGTGGTGCACTACTGCGTGCCCAACATCGCCTCCCGCGTGCCCCGCACCGCCACCAACGCGCTGAGCAACATCTTCACGCCCATCCTCCAGGAAATCAGCCAGCACGGCGGCATCAACGAAGTGCTGTTCACCAACGAGCATTTCCGCAGCGGCGTGTATATCTACCGAGGCTCGCTGACGAATGCGATGATTGCGAAGAAATTTAATTTGCGGTATAAGGAGTTGGGGTTGTTGATTGCGGTGCGCAATTAATTCGTTGCGGAATGAAAGCTAATAGTAAAGCGCTTTTTTCGTTGATTTTTCTTGGCTTATGTATCTCGCTACTTGGCTGTGGGGAAAGTAAGAAAGACGATTCTAAGCAAGCCCCAGTAGATTCTGCTGATAGTTTGACGGATTATAGCACAGCATTACGTGCAAAAGAAACAGCTTATTCAAAAAGGCAAACTAATGGTTATGGGGAGTTACTTAATAACATCTCCTTCGAAGTTAGAACTGACGATAAAAAGGAATTTGCAAATGGCCTGATTCCTTGGGCCAGTATCGAAAATCCCGAAAGTGAAATCTCAAAACTTGTTGATGCAAACAAAATAGTTATTCCTGAAAAAAAGGTCACAATTGTGATTGATTATCCATTGGCAAAGGAATTTCGATTTGATGCAGAATCAAAAATAGGGTTCACCAGAGCGCAGCTTTTACGAGATATCAGCAGGGCTTACTACAAGATTTACGAGGAGGAAGAGCGTACTGCTACCACTAAAACAATTCCTGCTGAAAAGCGAACCACGACCTATAATAGGAACCATACTAATGGAACCTACGGCATTTGGGGCCATGACATTGCCGATTTAGTTTTAGCAGAAGTTTTGGTTTACAAGGAAAGCGGCGTTAAGATTATTCTGTCGCTGAACATTGAATCTTAAGGCATTCTAAGCCGCCACTTCATACCGCAGCCAAATAACCCCATGCGGCCGCTGCTCCACGCTAATTAATTTCAATTGCGCCGCCGGCCCCGGGTTTTCACCCTGCTCAAAAATGGTGGCCGAAGTGGCCGCCCCATCAATGACGGGGAAATGCAGCAGGCTGAGTTCGTCAATCAGCCCAGCTTTGAGCATTGAGCCGTTGATATGGCCGCCGCCTTCCAGCAGGATAGTTTTGATGGGAAAGAGGCGGCCCAGCTTGTCGAGCACCAGCGCCAAGTCAAGCTCTTTTGTGCCGCCGAAGAGGTAGGAAACGCCCTGGTTGCGCAGGTAGGCCAGGTATTCGTCGCTCACCTGCTCGCTGAGGATACTGATGAGGTGGTCGTCATCGATGGAGCCGGATTTCCAGCCCAGCTTGCCGTGGGCGTCCACGGCAATGGCGAAGGAATCGGCGGTGTAGTCGGCCACGAAATCCTGGCGGTCGAGCGGGTGGCTCACGGGTTGCAGGTCGGGGGCGAGGGCTTTGGTGAAATCCTTTTCCATGGTCACGCGGCCGCACATCCAGGCATCGGCCCCGAAGGTGGCGGCGGTGGTTTCGTACTCCTTGGTATCGGGCGACTGGCCCCAGCGGCTGAGAATGGTACGCCCGTCGAGCGAGCTCATCATGTGGCAGATAACGCGGGGTCTGGTGGTTTTGGGCATGGTGGACGGGATGGCGATGGTTGGGGAAATGTCCCGGTTTACGGAAACGGCAGGGCTGCCGGCCAATCAGGCCGGCGGCCCTACCGGCAACCGCTGGGCCTACGACAACCCCGTAATCACTCCGCTGTCGTCTATTTCCATGCCGGTGGACGCGGGCACGGGCGGCAGGCCCGGCATGCGCAGCAGCGTGCCGAGGATGGGGATGAGGAAGCCCGCGCCGGCCGCCAGCTCACACTCGCGCACGGTGACGCGGAAGCCTTCGGGCCGGCCGATGAGCTTCTCGTTGTCGGAAAACGACTTTTGGGTTTTGGCCATGCAAATGGGCAGCCCGGCCAGGCCCAGGCGGTCGATGCGGCGTAGGTCGGCTTCGGCCTGGGCCGTGTAGTCGACCCCGACCGCGCCGTACACCTCGCGGGCGATGGTTTCAATTTTAGCTTTCACCGGTTGGTCCCAGGCATAGAGGGGGCGCAGGTGGTTGGTGCCTTGGGCGATGTTGGCCAGCACGGCCTCGGCCAGGGCGGTGGCGCCGGCGCCGCCGTCGGCCCAGCTGGTGCTGAGGACGGCCTCCACGCCGCGGGCCTGGCACAGCTGCTGCACCAGGGCCACTTCTTCGGGCGTGTCGGTTACGAAGTGGTTGATGGCCACCACGGGCTGGTAGCCGAACTTCTGGGTGTTTTCGATGTGCCGGGCCAGGTTGGCAAAGCCCCGCTCGCAGCGGGCCAGGTCGGGGGTGTTGAGCTCGGCGGCGGGGGCACCGCCGTGGTGGCGCAGGGCCCGCACGGTGGCTACCAGCACCACGGCAGCGGGGGCTAGGCCCGCGTAGCCGCACTTGATGTTGAGAAACTTCTCGGCCCCGAGGTCGGCTCCGAAACCGGCTTCCGTCACCACGTAGTCGCCCAGCGAGAGGCCCATGCGGGTGGCCAGCACCGTGTTGGTGCCCTGGGCAATGTTGGCGAAGGGGCCGCCGTGCACCAGGGCGGGGGTTTGCTCCAGGGTTTGCACCAGGTTGGGCTTCAGCGCGTCGCGCAGCAGAATGGCCATGGCGTCCTCGGCCTGCAGCTGGCGGGCGTAAATGGGCTTGTTATCGTAGCTGAACGCCACCAGGATGTTGCCGAGCTTGGCCTTGAGGTCGGGCAGGCTGGTGGCCAGGCACAGGATGGCCATGACCTCGGAGGCGGCCGTGATGTTGAAGCCGTCGGAGCGCATTACCCCGTTGGCCTTGCCGCCCAGCCCGATGATGATTTGGCGCAGGCTGCGGTCGTTCAGGTCGAGGCAGCGTTTCCAGAGCACGGTGCGCGGGTCGATGTTGAGCGGGTGGTTGGGCGTCTGGATGGCGTTATCGAGCAGGGCGGCCAGCAGGTTATTGGCCTTTTCCACGGCATTGAAGTCGCCGGTGAAGTGCAGGTTGATGTCCACCATCGGGCTCACCTGCGAGCGGCCGCCGCCGGTAGCCCCGCCTTTGGCTCCGAATACGGGCCCCAGCGAGGGCTCGCGCAGTACCACCACGGCCTTTTTGCCCAGCTTGTGCAGCCCGTCGCCCAAGCCGATGGATACCGTGGTTTTGCCTTCGCCGGCTGGCGTGGGAGTAATGGCCGTGACGAGAATCAGCTTGGCGGCAGCTACTTTTCCCGGGTCAATCAGGTGTAGCGGGAGCTTGGCCTTGTGGCGGCCATAGGGCTCCAGGTCGTCCTCGGAAATGCCCAGGCGGGCGGCCACCTCTTTAATGGGCGGTAGGACTACGGATTCGGCAATGGAAATGTCGGACATGCGGCGGGGGTGAGTGTTTTGAGTAGGGCAACAGAAAAGGTCGCCTTTTGTATTGCCCACCCGGGCCTCAATTTTGAGTCAGCTCCCGGATGGCTTCCCAATCGGGGCCATCATCAGCTTTTGAGCAGCAGCGCTTGCCACGCCTCCACCAGCCGCCCTTCGGCCAGCAGCTGGCGGCCCAGCTGCAGCAGTTGCCGCGTCAGCTCCGGGGCATCGTCGCGGTGCTTGTTGAGGAGGTAAGCCACCATGGGCTCGGTTTTGAATTCCTCGACTTGTTCAGGCGTAGGCAGGGCATCGCGCTCGATGTTGGCGAGGCGGCCCAGTTCATTGCCGGTGAGCACGTCGGAAGTGCGCAGGTGCTCGGGCAGCTGGTCGATGCCGATGCCGATGTGGCGGTTGGGCTTGGGCACTTCAAAGAGGCTGCTGCCGCTGGCGCGGCAGTACCAGTCGCCACCGAGGCGGGCCACGGCGTCGAGTTTAAACGGGTCGATGCCGGTGGCGTCGGCTAGCAGAATGTCCTGGCGGAAGTGGGCCCGCACCACCCGGCAGATGATGAGGTTGCCGGCTCCGTTGTTCTGGCCCAGTTCAATAATCTGCTCCACCACGCACTCGAAGGCGGCCGGCGCTTCGGCCACGCGGGGCGGGCGCACCAGCTCAGAGGCCAGCTCGGTGAGGCCGGCTTTGGTGAATTCGTTCACGCCCTTGCCATACTCGGTGCTGGACAAGGACATCTGCTCCACCAGGGCGTAATCGCAGATGTTGATGACGACTTCGGGCACTTCGCGCACGTTTTGCAGGGTGTGCTTCTGGCTGTTGTCGCGCACGCGGTTGGCGGGCGAGAACACCAGGATGGGCGGGTTCGAGCTGAAGACGTTGAAGAAGCTGTAGGGGCTCAGGTTCACGCGGCCCTCGGCGTCGATGGTGCTGGCGAAGGCCACCGGGCGCGGGGCCACGGCCCCCACCAGGAAGGGGTGCCACTGGGCAGGGGTGAGGTCGGAAGGAGTGAGGGAATGGAAAGCGGGCTTGGGCGCGAGCATGAGCGTAGGGCGGTGGGTTGAGTGACCAAAGCTACTGCGGTTATCAGGTTCGTAGTGCCCTCGTTCAGCGGTGCGCCTCACCCCCGGCCCCTCTCCGAAAAGGAGAGGGGAGCCAATTTTTACGAATAATCAGAAGCGCGGGAAGTAGTCCAAGTTGCGAACGACCTTAGCCCCGTAGGGGCGGCATATCGGTAGTAGAACCCTTGGTGAGTCGTTTTTGAGCCCCATCGGGGCGACACTCGTTCAATAAATGAAGCTGTTTAGAATATCGTGTTGCTCCGGTCCGACCGCCCTAGGCGGTCGGACCGGAGCAACGAACCAGAACGGACTTCCTAAACAGCTTTAATGCCACCCCGGTGGGGCTCTGGCGTCTTTTTTGTAGATTTTTCTGCCGGTATGTCGTCCCAACGGGGCTTGCGTATACACTCCGTAATTTACGTTAAGTAGCTTGCTGGCATGAAAATTATTCTGCCAACGCTGCTGCTGCTGCTGCTGCTGCTGCTGCTGCTGTTGCCGGGGCGGTCAGCGCTGGCCCAAGTGGTGGTGCCCCGCTCCGTAGCTGTCGCCGACACCGCCCGGCTGCGCCAGCACCTCACGTATCTCACCACCACGCCGCAGCCGCGCAACTACGCGCACCCGGCCGTGCTCGATTCGGTGGCTGCCTACGTGGCAGACCGGCTGCGGGCGGCCGGCGCGCGCGAAGTGGGGGAGCAGCCCTACCAGGTGCAGGGCCGTGCCTACCGCAACGTGCTGGGCACCTTCGGTCCGGCGGCTGGCCCGCGGCTGGTAATCGGGGCGCACTACGACGTGTGCGGCGAGCAGCCGGGGGCCGACGATAACGGCACCGGCGTGGCCGCCCTGCTGGAGCTGGCCCGCCTGCTGGGCCAGCAAGCCAATCTGCCGTACCGCATCGAGCTGGTAGCTTACACGCTGGAGGAGCCGCCGTTTTTCCGCACGGCCCACATGGGTAGCTACGTGCACGCTGCCGCCCTCAAGGCCGCCGGGGTGCCGGTGCGCGGCATGGTGGCGCTCGAAATGCTGGGCTACTACGACGACCGCCGGGGCTCGCAGCAGTACCCCATCGGGCCGCTGAAACTCATTTATGGCAGCCGGGGCAACTACGTAACGGTGGCCCAGAAATTCGGCAACGGGCCTTTTGGGCGGCGCTTTGCCCGGCGGTACCGGCAGGTGGCCGGGCTGCCCGTGAAACGCTTCAAGGCCCCGGCCTGGCTGCCGGGTATCGACTTTTCCGACCACCTCAACTACTGGAAGTTCGGTTACCCGGCGGTGTTGCTCACGGACACGGCTTTTTATCGCAACCAGAGCTACCACCAAACTACCGACACCCTGGCCCGGCTCGATATCCGCCGGCTGGCCCTGGCCGTGGATGCGCTGCTGGCAACGGTGTTGGCGGGGAGTTGAGCGGGCGGAAGGGGCTATATTTTTGCTAAACTAATATATATTTGCTAAATAGCTGTAGCTTTGGCCTTCACCCCAAACGATTGTGCCTGATGAATACGCCTGCTTGCCCAAAGTGTGATTCGGACGAAGCCACCAAAAGTGGCGTTATCAGCGGACGGCAACGGTTTAAATGTCGGGCATGCGGCTACCACTATACGGTGGCCAAGGTAGGCCGCGAGGTAGATAGCTACTACGTCATCAAGGCGTTGCAGCTCTACATCGAGGGCGTGAGCTACCGCGAGATTGAGCGCCTGCTGGGCGTGAGTCACGTGAGCGTGATGAACTGGGTGAAGAAATACGGCGTGAAAGCCCCGCGCCAGCCCGACTACCACCCGACCTATAAAATACTCAATCACAAGGAGCTGGCAGAGTTTTTTCAACAGCCCGGCAACCTGAAAGGTGCTGGTATGATGGTAACGGAGCTGGGCGACAAGTTTATGGTGATTCGTTGGGAACGGTTCCGGGGGAGCTGAGCTATAGCAGCGGGGCGCAACTATAGCCCGCGCGGCGTCATCGGGCCGGGAATGTATAGGTTTGGGGAAACTGATTGGCGACTTCCAAAAGGCTGCGCTGGTTTTGCTGCTCTCTTTTCTAACTATTCCCACAAATCCATGCAATTTTCTCGCTACGCGCTGACCATTACTGCGCTGCTGGCCGCCGAAGCGGTGTCGGCCCAGGTGCAGTCGCCACCCGTCGGCAATCCAACCTCGCCGCCGCCGGCCGCCCCGGCACCGGCTCCCGCGCCGGCCGCGCCCACCAAGTCAGCTCCCTATGGCGGGGGCCTGAAGATGAACCTCTCGCCCGACGGCTCCAAATACGTGCGAATCCTGCTCTGGACGCAGGTTTACGCCCGCTACACCGAGAATAATACCGGTACGCTGCGCGCCCCCGGCGTACCCAAATCGAGCCAGGTCGACTTCGGCCTGCGCCGCTCGCGCATGGTGATAATGGCCCAGCTGAACCCCCGGTTCCTGGTGTACACGCACCTGGGCATCAACAATCAGAACGCCGTGAGCGGCGGCGTGGCCCCCACCACCGACGGCAAAAAGCCGCAGCTCTTCATTCACGAAGCCGTGACGGAGTACAAGGTGAACAAGTACCTGAGCCTGGGCGCGGGCCTGCACTACTACAACGGCATCTCGCGCCTCACCAACGCCAGCACCACCAGCATTCTGCCGATGGACCTGCCGCTCACTAACTTCCCCACCATTGAGCAAACCGACCAGTTTGCGCGCTGGCTGGGCATCTACGCCAAGGGCCGCATCGGCAAGTTCGACTACCGCGTGGCGATGGATGACGCTTTCCTGACCAACCAGACCAGCAACCCGCTCAGCCTGGGCACCACCACGGCAGGGGTGAGCACCGGCACCGGTGTGGCCGCTTACAATCCCCAGAATACCAGCCACGTGTACCAGGGCTACTTCAGCTATAACTTCCTGGAGCCCGAGGCTAACCTGCTGCCCTATACTCAGGGCACTTACCTGGGTACGAAGCGAGTTTTCAGCATCGGCACAGGCTTTTTGTATAACAAGGACGCCATGTACTCGCGCACGGCCGGCAGCGCCGTTGCGGTGACGCCCGGCGTGGCGGCCGACCCGTTTGGCACCATCGCTACCAATAAGCACGACATGGTGATGCTGGGCTTCGATGCCTTTTACGACGTGCCGCTCGATACGGCTTCCCGCACGGCCATCACGCTCTACGGCGTGTATTACAACTACAATATGGGCCCAAACCACGTGCGCTTTGTGGGGGCTGAGAACCCCGGTTACGGTGCCAGCGCCCTGCGTGGCAACGCCGTGCCACTGTCGGGCACGGGGGGCATTTTCTACGGGCAGGTGGGCTTCCTGCTGCCTAAGAATACGCTCGGTGCCAAGGCCCGCCTGCAACCCTACATTGCTTACCAGCACGCCAACTACGAGGGGCTGAAAAACAGTGCCGGCGATACCCAGGGCGTGAACATCACCGATGCGGGCCTGAACGTGCTGCTCGACGGGCACAACGCCAAAGTGACCCTCAACTACCGCGCCCGCCCCGACTTCACCAACCTGAACGACGTGCAGTACCGCCCCGAAATCTCGCTGCAAACGCAGGTATTCCTGTAGGCCCCGGCTTGTTGTTTCTTCTTACTTAGCTAACCCTTTTTCTTGACTAAATAGCATGGAACAGAGTCTAAACCCGCCCTACGTGGCTGACACTGCGGTTGCGCACGACAACAACACCACCTCCACCAGCGTCATCTGGAAGGTTATCACCGCCTCGTCGGTGGGCACGGTCATCGAGTGGTACGACTTCTACATTTTTGGCGCATTGGCAGCCATTATCGGGCCGGTATTGTTTGGCTCGAAGGGCAAGATTGAGGACACGCTGCTCGGGGCACTGGCCGTATTTGGGGCCGGTTTTGTGGTGCGGCCGTTCGGGGCCATGTTCTTTGGCCGGCTCGGCGACATGATTGGTCGCAAGTACACCTTCCTCGTTACGCTGCTGATTATGGGCGGGGCCACGTTCATCACCGGCCTAGTGCCGAGCTACGACAAAATCGGGCTCGCGGCCCCGGCCATTGTGGTGGTGCTGCGCCTGTTGCAGGGCTTGGCCCTGGGCGGCGAATACGGCGGTGCCGCGACCTACGTGGCCGAGTATGCACCCGATGCCAAGCGGGGGTATTTCACCAGCTTCATCCAGATAACGGCCACTGGCGGCTTCATCCTCAGTATTTCGGTTATTCTGATTACGCGCAAGCTGCTGGGTGAGGATGCGTTCAAGGAGTGGGGCTGGCGCATTCCGTTCCTGCTCTCGGGCTTCCTGCTGGTTGCTTCGTACTACATCCGCCGCCAGCTGCACGAGTCGCCGCTGTTTGCCAAGGCCAAGGCCACCGGCACCACCAGCAAAAGCCCCCTGCGCGACTCGTTCATGAACCCCGTGAACCGCCGCCTCGTCCTCATTGCGTTGTTTGGCGTGACCATGGGCCAGGGCGTAATTTTCTACACCAGTCAGTTTCAGGCCTTCACGTTCATGAATGCCACGCTTAAGCTCGACATCGTGCACTCCAGCATCATCATGGTGGTGGCCATGCTGCTGGGCACGCCGCTGTTCGTGTACTTTGGCTCGCTGTCTGACCGCATTGGCCGCAAGCGTATTATTATGACCGGCATGATTTGCGGGGCCCTGTTCACCGTTCCGCTTTTTTATGGCCTGAAGGCGTTTGCCGGCCCCCTCACGGAAATCACGCCCGCCACGGTAGATGCCGCCGGCAAAGCCGTGCCCGCCGTGATGAAGGCCCTCACGCCCAACATCCCGGCCATGATTGCGATGGTGTTCTTCCTTGTAACGTTCGTGACGATGGTGTACGGCCCCATTGCGGCTTATCTGGTTGAGCTGTTCCCCACCAGCGTGCGCTACACCTCACTGTCGGTACCGTATCACATTGGCAACGGCGTGTTTGGGGGCTTTGTGCCGCTTATTGCCACGGCCATTGGCGTGTGGGCCGCCGCCCAGCCGGCCGGCACCTTCGCCAAAGAGCATAGCAGTCTGTTAGGCCTGGTTTACCCGGTTACCATTGCCCTCATCTGTTTCATCATTGGTATGGCCCTGATGAAGGACGTGCGCAACGTGAAGCTGATTGACGAGCAGCAGCCCGCCGCTTAACCTGTTCGCGCGCTGCGACCAGGTGAAAGTCCGCCGGGCCCCGTGCCCGGCGGACTTTTTCTTAGATTGGCCGTCCCAAGCCGCCCCACTATCATGCCCGACGCTCCCGATAACTCTCTGCCCAATCTCGTGCCCGCCGACCGCCCCGCGCCGCGTCAGGAGCCGCGCCTGCTGTTCATCGCGGTGCTGTTCGGGGTGCTGCTCAATTACCCGCTGCTGGCCTTGTTCGACCACGACGGGCGAGTGGGCGGCGTGCCGGTACTATATCTCTACGTGCTGCTGACCTGGATTGCGCTGGTGACCTTGACCGGCCTGCTGGTGCGCAAGCGCAGAAGTTAGCTCAGGATGACAGCCGATTAACACCCTAATTCATTAAGTCAGCCCATTCTTTCACCCATGTCCAAGCTGCTCGTCATCGGCTTTTCCTTCGGCTACCTGGTCCTGCTTTTCGGTGTGGCCTACGCCGCCGAGCGCCGTTCGGCCGCCCGGAAAAGCCTGGTGAGCAATCCCTACGTGTACGCCCTGAGCATGGCCGTATACTGCACGGCCTGGACGTACTACGGCTCGGTGGGCCGGGCCGCGCACAACGGGCTGGAGTTTGTGGGCATCTACCTGGGGCCCACGCTGCTGGCCCCGGTGTGGTGGCTGGTGCTGCGCAAGATTATCCGCGTGAGCCGGCAGCAGCGGCTCACCTCTATTGCCGATTTTATTTCGGCCCGCTATGGTAAGAACGCGGCGCTGGGCGCGCTGGTTACGGCGGTGTGCGTGCTGGGCATTGTGCCCTACATCGCCCTGCAAATCAAAGCAATTGCGGCTTCGTTCGTAACCCTTACCGGGAGCGGCGCGGGCGTGGGCGGCCCGGCCGATACCACGGCTCTCTACACCACGAGCGCGCTGGCGGTGTTCACCATCCTGTTCGGGGTGCGTTCGGTAGAGGCTACCGAGCGGCACGAGGGCATTGTGCTGGCCGTGGCCGTGGAGAGCGTGCTCAAGCTGGTGGCGTTTCTGGTGCTGGGGGCTTTCGTCACGTTTGGGCTGTTTCACGGCTTCACCGACGTATTCGACCAGGCGGCGGCCGTGCCGGCCCTGCGGCAGCTGTTCACGCTGCGCGGCTCGGGCACGGGCGGGGCCGAGTGGTTCACGCTGCTCGTGCTCAGCATGTCGGCCATTCTGCTGCTGCCCCGGCAGTTTCAGGTGGCGGTGGTGGAGAATGTGGATGAAAACCACCTGCGCAAGGCCATGTGGCTGTTTCCGCTCTACCTCATCATCATCAACCTGTTTGTGCTGCCGGTGGCCTTTGGTGGCATGCTGAAGCTGGGCCACACGGGCATCGATGCCGATACCTACGTGCTGGCCCTGCCGCTGGCGGCGGGCCATTCGTGGCTGGCGCTGCTCACGTACCTGGGGGGCTTGTCGGCGGCTAGCAGCATGATTATCGTCGAAACCATTGCCCTGAGCGTGATGATGAGCAACCACCTGCTCATGCCGCTGCTGGTGCGTGTGTCCTCGGTCCGGCCCGAAGGCCAGACGCGTTGGTTTGCCTACCTGGGCCGCGTGGCCCTCGAAAGCCGCCGCCTGGCCGTGGTGCTGGTGCTGCTGCTGGCCTACGGCTACTACGCCGCGGTGGGCAAAACCCTGCCGCTGGTGAATACCGGTCTGGTGTCGTTCGCGGCAGTGGCGCAGTTTGTGCCCGCCGTGCTGGGCGGGCTGTACTGGAAGGGCGGCTCGCGGCGCGGGGCCACGGTGGGGCTGTTGGCGGGGTTTGCGGTGTGGTTTTTCACGCTGGTGCTGCCCATGCTGGTAGGGCCGGGGCGGCTGCCCGAGTCCATTCTGACCGAGGGCCTGGGCGGAATCAGCGGCTTGCGGCCGTTTTCACTCTTTGGGCTCGATGGGCTCGATTACCTCTCGCACGGGCTGTTCTGGAGCTGGTTTTTCAACATCGGCCTCTACGTGGGCCTCTCGCTGGCCTGGCCGCCCACGGCGCTGGAGCTGCGGCAGGCCGACGTGTTTGTGGACGTATTCACGCGCCGCAGCCTGGCCGAGGAAGTGGCCGGCTGGCAGGGCCGCACCCCGTTCCCCGACGTGCGCGCCCTATTGCTGGGCTTCCTCGGGAAGAAGCGCACCAACCAGGCCCTGCTCACCTTCGCCACCCGCTTCCCCGACGCGATGCCGCCTTCACCTTCGGAGGAACTCACCACTTCACCACTTCACCACCTCACCACTGCCGACCCGCGCCTGCTCACCTACGCCGAGAAGCTGCTGGCCGGCAGCCTCGGCCCGGCCAGCGCCCGCATGCTGGTGGCCTCGGTGGCCGGGGCCGAGCAAATCAGCTACGACAGCGTGGTGGGCATTCTCAAGGAAAGCCAGCAACTACTCGAAGCCAACCGCCAGCTCCAGCGCCTCACCGACGAGCTGCGCGCCGCCTACGACCAGCTTCAGGCTCTCGACAACCGCAAGGACGAATTCCTTTATACCGTGACGCACGAGCTGCGCACGCCGCTCACCAGCATCCGTGCCCTGGCCGAAATCCTGGCCGACAACCCCGATTTGGAAGAGGAAGAGCGCCTGCGCTTTCAACTCACCATCGGCCGCGAGGCCGAGCGCCTCACCCGGCTCATTTCCCTGGTGCTCGATTTGGAGAAGTTCGAATCCGGCCAGGCCACCCTGGACCGTGCCCCAATAGCGGTGAATGAGCTGGTGGCCGAAGCCCTCGACGCCGTGGGCCAGCTGCTGCGCGACAAGCACATTGCCCTGCACGTCGACGTGCCTGCCGACCTAATCCTCCATGCCGACCGCGACCGCCTCATGCAGGTCCTCGTCAACCTGCTTTCCAACGCCATCAAAGCCTGCCGGCCCGAGGGCCAGGGCCGCATCGCGGTACTGGCCTGGCCCACCGCCGATGTGCTCCTGCTTTGCGTGGAAGACAACGGCCGGGGCATCTCGCCCGCCGCCCAGCACCTCATCTTCGACAAGTTTTACCAGGCCCAGCACCAGACCACCCGCAAGCCCGAAGGCACCGGCCTGGGCCTGGCCATCACCCGCAAAATCGTAGAGCTGCACCACGGCCGCATCTGGGTCGAAAGCAGCTTGGAGCAGGGGGCCCGCTTCTTCATCGAGCTGCCGCTGGCGGGAAGCAGTCCGGAAGAAACGGAGTACGACCCGAAACGTCATGCAGAGCGTAGCGAAGCATGACCGTTTACTACCCTTGCCCATCCCGTGCCTATTGGTCTCTTTCCTGCCTCACCACCCATGAAAACGCCCCACATTCTTATTGTCGATGATGAGCCCAACATTGTCATGTCGCTCGAATTTCTGATGCGCAAGAATGGCTTCCAGGTCGGCATTGCCCGCAACGGCACCGAAGCCCTGGCCGCTATCGACCAGACCGCCTACGACCTCATTCTGCTGGACATCATGATGCCCGATGTTGATGGCCTGCAGGTATGCCGCCAGCTGCGCCAGCAACCCGACCGCGCCGGTACCAAGGTCATTTTCCTCTCGGCCAAAAGTCGCGAGGCCGATGTGCAGCAGGGCTATGAAGTCGGGGCCGATTTATACATTCCCAAGCCGTTTAGCACCCGCCAGCTCATGGAGAAAGTGCGGGAGCTGCTGGGCGTGGCGACGTAACGTTCCCGTAGCACATGCTTTAGCTTGTGCTCGCGTGCTGAATCCGTTCACCGCCGCCCAAGCTAAATCATGGCCCACATCCCACCACTCCCAAATCCCACCCGCTATGAAACCAGCCTGCTCTTACGCCGCCACCCACGCAGCCAGTCTGGCCGACCCGGCCGGGTTCTGGACTGCCCATGCCGCCCACCTGCACTGGGATAAAAAGCCCACCGAGCCTCTCAGCCAGGATGCCAACGGCTTCTACCGCTGGTTCAAAGGCGGCGAGTTGAATACCAGCTTTCTCTGCCTCGACTGGCAGGTGGAGCAGGGCCGCGCCGACCAGCCGGCCCTGATTTTCGACTCGCCCGTGACCCATACCCAGCGTACCTACACCTACGCCGAGCTGCTGGACCTTACGGCCCGCCTGGCCGGCGGCCTGCGCGCGCTGGGCGTGGAAATGGGCGACCGCGTCCTCATCTACATGCCCAATATGCCCGAGGCCGTGGTGGCCATGCTGGCCTGCGCCCGCCTTGGGGCCGTGCATTCGGTGGTGTTTGGAGGGTTCGCGCCGCACGAGCTGGCAGTCCGAATCGATGATGCCCGGCCCCGCGTTATCATCTGCGCCTCGGGCGGCATGGAGTTCGACCGCGTGATTCCCTACAAGCCGCTGGTGGAGGAAGCCCTGGCCAAAGCCACCTTCCAGCCAGACCATGTCGTGGTGTGTCAGCGCGATTTCGGGACCGCCGAAATGCAGCCCGGCCGCGACATCGACTACCAGGAATTACTGCGCGCCGCCCCCGTTCCCGCCGTGTCCGTGCCCGCCACGCACCCGCTCTACATCTTGTATACCAGCGGCACTACCGGTCGGCCCAAGGGCGTGGTGCGCGACCACGGCGGCCACGCCGTGGCCCTGTTCTTCAGTATGAAAACCGTGTATGACCTCGCGCCCGGCGAGGTCATCTTCTCCGCTTCTGATATTGGCTGGGCCGTGGGGCATTCCTACATCGTGTACGGGCCGCTGCTGCGGGGCTGTACCACCGTGCTCTTCGAAGGCAAGCCCGTACGCACGCCCGATGCCGGCACCTTCTGGCGCATCGTAGCGCAATACCGCGTCAACGCGATGTTCACGGCGCCCACCGCCATCCGGGCCATCAAGAAGGAAGACCCGGAGGGGCTGCTGGCCAAAAAGTACGACCTGAGCAGCCTGCGCCACCTGTTCCTGGCCGGCGAGCGCTGCGATCCCGCCACCTACGCCTGGGCCAGCCACCTGCTGGACGTGCCGGTAGTCGACCATTGGTGGCAAACCGAAAGCGGCTGGCCCATGCTGGCCACCCTGGCCGGGCTGGAAGAAATGCCCGCCCCCCGCGCCGGTAGCGCCGGCCATCCCGTGCCCGGCTATGATGTGCATATTCTGGACGAGGCCGGTCAGTCCGTGCCCGCCGGCACCACCGGCCTGGTGGCCGTGAAGCTGCCGCTGCCCCCCGGCTGCTTCCCCACGCTCTGGAACGACGATGCCCGCTTCCGCGAAGCCTACCTCAGTGCCTACCCCGGCTACTACCTCAGCGGCGACGGTGGCTACCGCGACGACGATGGCTACACCTACATCATGGGCCGCGTCGATGACGTTATCAACGTGGCCGGCCACCGCCTCAGCACCGGCGAGATTGAGGAAATCCTGGCCGCCCATCCGGCCGTGGCCGAATGCGCCGTATTGGGCATCGCCGACCAGCTGCGTGGCCAGGTGCCCGTGGGCCTGGTAGTGCTGAAAGACGGCCAGACGATAGGAGAGGAGCAGCTCGAAAAAGAATTGGTGGCCAACGTGCGCGCCCAAATCGGGGCGCTGGCCTGCTTCCGCGCCGCGCTGGTGGTGAAGCGCCTGCCCAAAACCCGCTCCGGCAAAATCCTCCGCAAAACCATGCGCCAGCTCGCCGATGGCGAAGGCTTCACCCTGCCCGCCACCATTGACGACCCCCTGATTCTGGACGAAATCCGCGCCGACCTGCAGCGGCGCGGCCTGGGGGCGGCTTTCGAGGCCAAAGCTTCCGCGTAGCGCACCGTGCCAAGCCGAGGGCAAGCCCCAGTCTGTTGCCCTTTGGCAACTCATAACTCTTAACTCCTAACCCATAACTCAAAAAAATGTCTGCAATCCGAATCCGTACCCTCGAGGAATACCACGCCGACTACCAGCAGTCCGTGGCCGACCCCGATGCCTTCTGGGCCGCCGCTGCGGAGCCCTTCACCTGGCGCAAAAAGTGGGATACCGTGCGTAGCGGCGAGTTTTCGCCCGCCGGCGAAAGCCGTTGGTTTGATGGGGCTACCCTCAACCTCACCGAAAACTGCCTCGACCGCCACCTGGAGCAGCGTGCCAACAAGCTCGCTATCATCTTCGAGCCCAACGACCCCAAAACCCGCCACCTGCGCCTCACTTACCGCGAGCTGCATGGGCAGGTGTGCCAGTTTGCCAACGTATTGAAGAAAAACGGCGTGCAGAAGGGCGACCGCGTGGTGCTCTACATGCCCATGATTCCGAGCTTGGCCATTGCCGTGCTGGCCTGCGCCCGCATCGGGGCGGTGCACGGCGTCATTTTCGCCGGTTTCTCAGCCACCGCCATCGCCGACCGCATCAACGATTCCCAGGCGGGCTTCGTCCTCACCGCCGATGCCCTGGAGCGCGGGCCCAAGCAAATTCCTGTCAAGAGCATGGTCGATGAGGCCCTGGAGTTCTGCCCCAGCGTGCGCCGCGTTATCGTGGTAGAGCACACCGGCTGGCCCGTGCAGCTGAAGGAAGGCCGCGACGTGTGGTACCACGACGAGGTGAAGGACGTGTCCAAGGACTGCCCCGCCGAGGAAATGGCCGCCGAAGACCCCCTCTTCATCCTCTACACCAGCGGCAGCACCGGCAAGCCCAAGGGTGTGGTGCACAGCCAGGCCGGCTACATGGTCTGGGCCGATTACACCTTCCGCAACGTGTTTCAGGTGGAGGAAAACGACGTGTACTGGTGCACGGCCGACATCGGCTGGGTCACGGGCCACACCTATGGCCTCTATGGTCCGCTGCTGGCCGGCAGCACCACGCTGCTGTTTGAGGGCGTACCCACGTTCCCGTCGGCGGGCCGCTTCTGGGAGGTGATTGATAAGCACCACGTTACCATTTTCTACACCGCGCCCACGGCCATCCGCAGCCTCATGGCCACGCCGATTGATAACGTGCTGTCGTACTCGCTCAGCAGCCTGCGCATCCTCGGCTCGGTGGGCGAGCCCATCAACGAAGAGGCCTGGCACTGGTACCACCAGCACGTCGGCAAAGGCCGCTGCCCCATCGTGGACACCTGGTGGCAGACCGAAACCGGCGGCATCATGATTTCGGCCATGGCCGGCATCACGCCCTCGGTGCCCGCCCGCGCCGGCCTGCCGCTGCCCGGCGTGCAGCCCGTGCTCCTGAACCAGGACGGCACCGAAATCGAAGGCAACGACCAGGAAGGCTACCTCGCCATCAAAGGCAGTTGGCCGGGCGTCATCCGCACCACCTGGGGCGACCACGAGCGTGCCCGCCAAACGTATTTCACGCCCTATCCGGGCTATTACTTCACCGGCGACGGCGCCCGGCGCGACGAAAACGGCCTCTACCGCATCATCGGCCGCGTCGATGACGTCATCAACGTTTCGGGCCACCGCTTTGGCACCGCCGAAATCGAAAACGCCATCAACCAGAGCGACTACGTAGTGGAAAGCGCCGTGGTGGGCTACCCGCACGACGTGAAAGGCCAGGGCATCTATGCCTACGTCATCTGTAAAAACGGCGTCCCTACCACCGACCTCGACCTGCAAATGACCGAAGCCAGCATCATCGAAGCCGTGGTGGCCGAAATCGGCCGTATTGCCAAGCCCGATAAGATTCAAATCGTATCGGGCCTGCCCAAAACCCGCTCCGGCAAAATTATGCGCCGCATCCTGCGCAAAGTGGCCGAAGGTGAAACCAGCAACCTCGGCGATATAACCACGCTGCTCGACCCGCTGGTGGTGGAGGAGATTCTGGCGGGGAAGAAATAAATCCTCCACTACATTTGAATCGGGCCGCTGAACCAGTTTCGGCGGCTCGTTTTTTTGATTGTTGGTTTCTGGCGATTTCGTTTTTTTGCCGCTTCTATCCTTTGCCCGGCGCTTTAGCGCCGGGTTAGCGCCGGGTTAGCCAGCAATATTTTCTCGGCCTTTAGCCCTACCCATCGCCTGCTATGCCTTACACCGCTATCTGGATTCATGCGGTTTGGGCCACCCATCAGCGTCATCCCTGGTTTACTGCTGCCATTCGCACTGCCTTGTTTCAGCATATGCGCGAGCAGGCTAACCGCCAGAATATTCGCCTTACCGATGTGAATGGCTTCGCCGACCACGTCCACATCCTCTTCGCCCTCGCTCCCGACCAAACCCTGGCTAAAGTCATTCAATTGCTCAAGGGAGAGTCCAGCCATTGGCTAAATCAGTAGGGCTTTATCGCATCCGGGCCATTTCGCTGGCAGTCAGAATACTGGGCCGGCTCTGTCAGCCCTTCCGGGCTGGCGCGGGTACGGACATACATTGCCGGCCAGGAAACGCACCATCAATCCATGAGCTTTGCTGAAGAATGCGAGCTTCTTTTTAAAGGGCTGGGAATTGCGCCGGACGTAACTGGCTCGGAATCCAGCAAGGGCTAAAGCCCCGTAAAAAGAAAATGCCTCAATCCCGGCGCTAAAGCGCCGGGCAAAGCGTGGGGCCGAATGCAAATCGGAGCTTCGTATAACACTGGCCTATCCTACCGTGTAACAACTCAGCTCACCCAAACACCTTCACCCGCTCACCCTTGCGCTTGGTGCGCAGGTGCTGCCGGATAATTTGCTGCACGTCCTTGTTATCGGTATACACTTTAATTACATCCCGGAAATCGGCCAGCTTGCGCGCCGAGAACGTCTCATCTACGTAGCCGAAGCCGCAGTAGCGGCCATTTTCCACCAGCACGATGCTCTTTTCCAGCTCCGTGCGGCCCGGGCCGATGACTACGAACGATTCGTGCTCGTAGCTGATGCTGTCGATGGCCTCGTCCACGCGCAGGTTGTAGCTCTCCGGGGGTTCCTGGCCCACGCAGGCTCCCAGGCAGCGGTGCACCTGGTAGTCGAAGCACGCGCCCGGCGTCTTGTACAGGCCGCACAGCTTCTGGCAAAGGTTGTACTTGGCCACTTTGTGGTATAGAAATCCCTGCGCCTTGTACTGGTTGCCGAGCGCGATAATGGGAATTTCGGCGTTGCGGGCATCGGCGCGGCCGTAGGCCAGCACCTTGTAGCCTTCCTCGTTGGTGCGCAGGTAGATGCCCGCCGGAAATACCGAGCGCCGCTGCGCCCGGTTGTAGGCCGGTTTCATCTGCTTAATCAGGTGCGACTCATACAGCAGCGCTACCAGCTCCGAGCCGGTCAGCTCCCAAGTAATGTCGGCAATGGAATTCTTGAATTCCAGGCTCTTGCGCGACTTCACATCAATGGCAAAATGCTGCTGAATGCGCTTGTAGATGTTGATGGACTTACCCACGTAAATCACCTCGCCCGCCTCGTTGTGGAAGTAGTACACGCCCGTGGCCTGCGGCAGGCTGGCTACTACCGCCGCCGGCAGCAGCGGCGGCATCAGCGCCTCGCGGATGGCCGTTTGCACGGCGGCCACGCGCTTGGGCGAGGGCTTTTTGGTGCTGGCCGCCTGGCCGGAAGGGGCTAGGGCATCTACGCGGGCCAGGGTGTGGCTGGTGTCGGTGCCGTGGGGGAGGTCCTCGGTTTCAGTGGTGATTTTGAGGAGCTTGCCGAAGAGCAGGGCGGTGGCGTGAGCATCGCCGGCGGCGCGGTGCCGCCCTTCGAGCGGGATGCCGATGTTCTGGCACAGCTTGCCCAGGCTGTAGCTGGGCTGGCCCGGAATGAGGCTGCGCGAAAGGCGCACCGTGCACAGCGTTTTGCGCGAGTAGTTGTAGCCGAGGTCGGCAAACTCCTTCTTCAGAAACGAGTAGTCGAAGCGCACGTTGTGGGCCACGAACACGCAGCCTTCGGTCATTTCCACCACCTTGCGGGCCACTTCGTGGAACTTGGGCGCGTCACTCACCATGTCGTTGGTGATGCCCGTGAGCTGGGTGATGAACGGCGGAATGCTCCGGCCGGGGTTGAGCAGCGTAGCGTACTCGTCCACAATCTTCTCCCCGTCGTGAATGTAGATGGCTATTTCGGTGATGCGGTCCTGGGTGGGCTGCCCGCCGGTGGTTTCAAGGTCGATGATGGCGTACAAAGCGCGGCACGGAAGGTGGTCAGAAAGGAAAGCTAACAAGTTTAGCCCGGTAGAAGGTTGCATGTGCCGTAGCAGCGCTGTCATCCTGAGCGCAGCGAAGGACCTTGTTCCCGAAGAACGGTCTGCAATAATACAGTTGGTGCATAAGTAATCAGGCCTTTCGCCGCGCTCAGGATGACAGCGCCTCTGACCACTACATCCGCTTTATTATGCGCCAGGCCTTCGCAAAAAAGCCCGGCTTGTCGTCCGAGGTGTCGTTTTGCGTGTCCTCGCCATCGGTCACATCGCCGAGCAGAAAGCCCCAGGGTTCGGTGGCTTTGCTGGCATCGAACACCACTTTGAGCACCGCTACCAGCGGAATGCTCAGAATCATGCCCGGCGTGCCCCACAGCTCGCCGCCCAGAATGAGGGCGATGATGGCGGCCATGGGATTAATGCTCACTTTCGAGCCCGTAATCATGGGCGTGATGAAGTTGCCTTCCAGAAACTGCACGAACATAAACACGCCCACCACGGCCGCCGCCTTGCCCGGCGAGCCGGTTTCGACCAGCGTTACCAGCGCCGGAATGGCCGAGCCCACCATGATGCCGATGTAGGGAATAACGGCCAGCACCGAGGCAAACACGGCGAAGAAAATGGCGAATTTCACCCCCAGCAGCAGCAGCCCGGTGGCATTGAGCACCGATACCACCACAATTACCGTGAGCAGCCCCTGGATATAGGCCTGCACCACGGTCTGAATGCTGTCCATGGTATGCAGCACGGTGGTGCGCTTGTCGGGGGCCACGAAGCGGAACATAAACTGCCGCATGTGGTCGCGGTAATACAAAAAGCAGAAAATATAAATCGGAATCAGCGTGGTTACGCTCAGCACGGCGGCCGTCATGCTAAGCGTGGAGCCCAGATAGCCGCCCGCCGATTTCTTCACCGATTTCATCGACGAGTCAATCAATTCGACCTTGCTCATGGGGTGGTAGCCAAACTTCTCGCTGGCCCATTGCTGAATCTGGTCGAAGTACACCAGTGATTTTGCCTGGAGCTTGGGCAGCTCGTCGCGCAGCGTCATGAGCTGCGTGCCAAACAAATAGAACAGGCCCGTGAGCGCCGCCGTCAGCAGCAGCAGCGTAGCGATGATGGCCCAGATGCGCGAGAATTTCCGCTTTTCCAGCCGCAGCACCAGCGGCAGCAGCAGCACCGCCAGCAGCCCGGCAAACAGGATGGGCAGCAGCACGCCATCCAGCTTATGCAGCACATACACCAGCAGCGACAACCCAATCAGGAGAAAAGTATAATGGATTACCGGCGACTGCTTCACCTCGGCCGGTGCCTGGTTTTGGGCGGGCGTGGGCAGGTTGCGCGGCTGGTTGATGAGGTTGGGGCGGGGAAACATATTCGTTGGGCAACAAGCAGTAGGAGAGAAGCAGAAAACCGGGCGACTGGCCCCCCGGCCCGTGAACCGGGACGGCAGCAGTGCTGTTGAAAACTAAATAATTTGGCGGGACTGGCTAAGCTTACTGGCAGCAGTGGGCTTGCCATGCCGCTGTTTTCTGCGTTATTTTACCCCAGAACTGCCCTCCTTACGGATTTTTTTAGATGAACGACGAACAATTGCCGCTCGCCCCGGCCGCCGCCGACCACGGCTACAACGAAGACAGTATTCGCTCGCTGGACTGGCGCGAGCACATTCGCCTGCGGCCCGGCATGTACATCGGCAAGCTCGGCGATGGCTCGGCGTACGACGACGGCATTTATGTGCTGGTGAAGGAAGTCGTTGATAACTGCATCGATGAATACGTGATGGGCCACGGCCGCACCATCGACATTAAGATTTCCGACAGCCGGGTGCAGGTGCGCGACTACGGTCGGGGCATTCCGCTGGGCAAGGTGGTCGATGTGGTGAGCAAAATCAATACCGGCGGCAAGTACGACAGCAAGGTGTTTCAGAAGTCGGTGGGCCTCAACGGCGTGGGCACTAAGGCCGTGAACGCCCTCAGCGGCTACTTCCTGGTGCAGAGCGTGCGCGAGGGCATCCTCAAGGCCGCCGAGTTTGCCCAGGGCAACCTGGTGAGCGACCCCAAGCCCACCAAAACCAGCCAGCGCAACGGTACGCTCGTCACGTTCCAGCCCGATGACACGATTTTCAAGAACTACCGCTTCATCCCGGAATACCTCGAAAATCAAATCTGGAACTACGTTTACCTGAACGCGGGCCTTACCATCAACTTCAACGGCCAGAAGTATTACTCCGAAAACGGCCTGCTCGACCTGCTGGCCCGCAAGGCCGACGTCGAGCACCTGCGCTACCCCATCATTCATCTCAAAGCCCCCGATATTGAGATGGCCATGACCCACGGCAACGACTACGGTGAGGAGTATTATTCCTTCGTGAACGGCCAGTATACCACGCAGGGCGGCACGCACTTAGCTGCCTTCCGCGAGGCCGTTGTGAAAGCCGTGCGCGAGTTCTACAAGAAGGACTACGACGCGGCCGATATCCGGGCCAGCATCATCGCCGCCATTTCGGTGCGGGTGCAGGAGCCGGTGTTCGAGTCCCAGACCAAAACCAAGCTCGGCAGTGTAAACATGGGCGAGGACGGCCCCACCGTGCGCGGCTTCATCCTCGATTTTGTTAAGGAGCACCTCGATAACTACCTGCATAAAAATCAGTTGGTAGCCGAGGCCCTGCGCAAGCGCATCGAGCAGAGCGAGCGGGAGCGCAAGGACATGGCCGGCGTGAAAAAACTGGCCAACCAGCGCGCCAAAAAAGCCAACCTGCACAACCGCAAGCTGCGCGACTGCCGCTTCCACCTGGGCGAAAACGCCAAGGATGGGGCCGAAAAAGAGCTTTTGACCACGCTCTTTATCACCGAGGGCGACTCCGCGTCGGGCAGCATCACCAAGAGCCGCAACGTGGAGCTGGAGGCCGTATTCAGCCTGCGTGGTAAGCCGTTGAACTGCTTCGGGCTGAAAAAGAAAATCGTGTACGAGAACGAGGAGCTGAACCTGCTCCAGCACGCGCTCAACATCGAAGAAGGCATTGAGCACCTGCGCTACAACCGCGTGGTGGTGGCCACCGATGCCGACGTCGATGGCATGCACATTCGCCTGCTGCTGCTCACGTTCTTCCTGCAGTTCTTCCCCGATTTGGTGCGCAACGGCCACGTTTTCATCCTCGAAACGCCGCTTTTCCGCGTCCGCAACAAGAAGGAAACCATCTATTGCTACAACGAAAGCGAGAAGCAGGCCGCCATGCGCAAGCTGGGCAAAAACCCCGAAATCACCCGTTTTAAGGGCCTGGGCGAGATTTCGCCGGACGAGTTTGGCAGGTTCATCGGCGAAAACATCAAGCTGGAGCCCGTCATTTTGCAATCCGACCGCAGCATTCAGCAGGTGCTCACCTACTACATGGGCAAGAACACGCCCGCCCGCCAGGAATTCATCATCGAAAACCTGCGCCTAGAAAAAGACCTGATAACGTCCGATGTGCTGCCCGTGGCCGAGGTTGCCGAAGCTGATTTGGCCTGAACACCAAATGCGCTAGCTGTCCCATTTCTGGAAAAACGCTCGATAAGCACAACTATTAGCTCAGTAAAATTTCCCTGAATGAGTACTTGATGTTTGGGAATAATTATTTTGTGTGTACGTTTGCCTTGTCGGCTAGGGGTAGACTAGTCGACACATTCCACGGAAAAGCCCGAGCCCTTGGTTCGGGCTTTTTTCTTTTTGTGTTAGCCGGCCCCGATGCAGGCACCCACCAACCTGGGGAAAAGACAGCCGTTGGCTAGTTTATTTAGTTTGCTTTCCGGCGATAAAAAGCCGAAATTTGGCTTTTTGGGTGCGTTACTATTCGATGGAGCGTATCCCTGGTGGCCCTGGTTCGCTAAGAATCTTGGGAACTTTTCGGCTCTGGCCGGAATTGTAATTTATTGCGCTCCGCGCTGATTCCGGTATTTTTGACGGCAGTACGCCGACCTCATTCGCTTCCCCCCGTGGCTTCTCTCGATACTCCCAACTCCGACGCTCCCGACCAGGATTTTTTACAACCCGGCGACTCGGTGAATTTTGACCTGTCGGCTTTTTCGCCGGCCGCCGATGCCGATGCCGAAGAGCCCACCAGCTTCGCCGCGCAGGATGCTGCCGGGGGCACCACTGCCGACGATGCGCCGTCCGCGCCCGCCGATTTATTCGGTGGCCTCGTGCCAGAGCCAACTGCCGCCGTAGCCATCCCCACAGAGGAGCAAACCGAGGAGGAGCCCAAATTCGCCCCGGGCGAAACCATTCACGACGTGGCCACCGTGCGCGGCATGTACCAGAACTGGTTTCTGGACTACGCCTCCTACGTAATTCTGGAGCGGGCCGTGCCCGCCATCGAGGACGGCCTCAAGCCCGTGCAGCGCCGCATCCTGCACGCCATGAAGGAGATGGACGACGGCCGCTTCAACAAAGTGGCCAACGTCATCGGGCAGACTATGCAGTACCACCCGCATGGCGACGCCAGCATCGGCGATGCCATCGTGAACCTGGGCCAGAAAGACCTGCTCATCGAAACCCAGGGCAACTGGGGCGACGTGCGTACCGGCGACGGTGCCGCCGCCGCCCGCTACATTGAGGCTCGGCTCTCGAAGTTTGCCATCGACGTGGTGTTCAACCCGGATACCACCGAGTGGCAGCTCAGCTACGACGGCCGCAAGCGCGAGCCCACCACGCTGCCCGTGAAGTTCCCGCTGCTGCTCGCGCAGGGCGTGGAGGGCATTGCCGTGGGCCTGAGCACCAAGATTATGCCCCACAACTTCCGCGAGCTGTGCAAGGCCAGCATCGACGTGCTGCGGGGCCGCGAGGTGCAGCTGTTCCCGGACTTCTCGACCGGCGGCCTGTGCGACGTGACCAATTACAACTCGGGTATGCGCGGGGCCAAAATCCGGCTGCGCGCCACCATCGAGAAGGTCGATAAAACTCTGCTCATCATCCGCGACATTCCCTACGGCTCCACCACCACGGCGCTGATGGAGAGCATCGTGAAGGCCTCGGAAGCCAATAAAATCAAGATTAAGAAGGTGGTCGACAACACGGCGGCCAACGTGGAGATTCAGGTGCAGCTGCCTACTGGCGTGTCGCCCGATCTTACCATGGACGCGCTGTACGCCTTCACCGATTGCGAAATCAGCATCTCGCCCAACACCTGCGTCATCATCGACGACAAGCCCCGCTTCGTGGGCGTGGAAGATGTACTGCGCCAGAGCACCAAGGCCACCGTGCGCCTGCTGGAGCGCGAGCTCGAAATCCGCCAGGATGAGCTATGGGAGCGTTGGCACAACGCTTCGCTGGAAAAAATCTTCATCGAAAACCGCATCTACCGCAAGATTGAGGAGTGCGAAACCTGGGCCGAAATCCTCGAAACGATTGATAAGGGCCTGAAGAAATTCGTGCGCATAGAAGGGGAGAAGGCCAAAGCGGAGGACACCCGCATTGTGCTCCGCCGTCCGATTGAGGAGGACGACCTCACGCGCCTCACCGAAATCCGCATCAAGCGCATCTCAAAATTCGACGCCTTCAAGGCCGACGAATACCTGCAAAAGCTGGAAGCCGAGCTGGCCGAAGTAGCCGACCACCTGGCCAACCTCACGCGTTACGCCATCAACTACTTCGAGGGCCTGCTGAAAAAGTACGGCGCGGGCCGCGAGCGCAAAACCCAGCTCCGCACCTTCGACGTGGTAACGGCTCAGAAAGTGGCCATCGCCAACCAGAAGCTTTACGTGAACCGTGTAGACGGTTTCGTGGGCTACGGCCTAAAAAAGGACGAATTTGTGTGCGACTGCTCCGATTTGGACGATATCATCGCCATCAAGCGCGACGGCACGTTCATGGTAACCAAAATCGGTGATAAGACCTTCGTGGGCAAGGATATCCTGCACGTCGGGGTCTACAACAAGAACGATGACCGGCTGGTGTACAACATGGTGTACCTCGACGGCGCGTCGGGCATCAGCTTTGCCAAGCGCTTTCTCGTTTCGGGCATCACCCGCGACAAAACCTACGACCTGACCAAGGGCACCAAGGGCACCAAAACCCTCTACCTCACGGCCAACCCCAACTCGGAATCCGAGATTGTCAACATCCTGCTTTCCGACAAAGCCCCGGCGCGGGTGAAGCAGTTCGACTTCGATTTTGCCGAGCTCAGCATCAAGGGCAAGGGCTCGATGGGCAACATCGTGACCAAGCAGCCCATCAAAAAAATCACCCAGAAAACCCTGGGCGACTCCACGTTGGGCGGCCGCGAAATGTTCTTCGACAGCGTGGTGGGCCGCCTCAACACCGCCGGCCACGGCCGCTACCTGGGCACCTTCGACACCGAAAATGCCCTGCTGGTAGTGCACAAGGACGGCAGCTACGAGCTGACCGCGCCCGACCCCGCCATTCATTTCGATGTGCCCAACATGGTGCTGCTGCGCAAACTAGAACCCGACACGGTGCTCTCGACGGTGTACCTCGATGGGGAAAGCAAAGTGCACTACGTCAAGCGGTTCAGGATTGAAACTAGTACGCTGGCCAAGCGCTTTCTGTTTATTTCCGAAGCCAAAGGCTCGAAAATGCTGGCCGTGACGGCCAACCCCGAGCCGCTGGTGGAAGTCAAAATTCAGAAGGACAAGAAAGCCGAAAAGGAAACCGAAAATATTGTCCTGCACGACTTTATCGACGTAAAAGGCTGGAAGGCGATGGGCAACAAGCTCAACTACTACAAAATCCACGCCCTCGCGCTGCTCACCGACGAAGGCCCCGAGCCGCAACGCCGCGAAGTGAAAAAGCGCGCCGCTGCCCCCCGGCCCGGCGAAAATCCCGCCGGGGCCGAAGCCCAACCCGAGCCTGCCGGCCCCGTCGACGTAACCGCCGAGGAAGTGGCCCGCGCCCAGGAGCTGCTGAAGCGGCCCAAGGCACAGCTGGGGCTGTTTTAAAACCAGCCGCCGGGTAGTGAAGTGATGCCGGGCGGCTGGCCGTTGAATTTTAAGCGACTGATTCTGGTGCTCAGCAATCCTTTTGCGCTATTTATTTGCGTTTATGCTTGTGTTGTTTCGGTGGTGGTCGTGCTTGCTATTGGTAGCCCGGTGGGGGTATGGCGGGTTGGGTCGCGCCTTGCTGTTCTGCATCCTGGCGTTGCTGCCGGCGGCTGGCCAAATTCGGCCGCTCCCCACTAAACCCATTGTCCTCCCCGTGCTGGTAACTGCCCCACCCGCCGACCCGCCGGCTGTGCGCGTCAAGCTATTCCAGGCCGCTGCGCTCGCCAATAGCTTCAAGGATTCCGAAGCCCTGGCCGTGTACCAGGAAATTCTGAAAGGGGTACCTACCCACTACCTGGCCCTGTGGCAGGCCGCCGTGCTGAGCGTAGAAATCGGTGCCCGTTACTCCGATGAAACCCGCAAATCGGCTTATTTCAACCTCGGCCGACAGTACGCCGACCGCGCCCTGCTGCTCCGGCCCGAAGGCGGCGAGAGCAACTACGCCGTGGCGTTGGCGCTATTCAACCAAGCCACGCTGTACCGCGCCGGTGCTCGATTGAGAGCCTTTAGCGACCTGCGCTCGCACGTATATCTGGCCACCGAGCGCCGGCCCGACCTGCCCGAAGCCTGGCAGCTGCGCGGCCGCTGGCAGTACCGCGTGGCGCACTACAACATAATAGAACGCCTGTACAGTAAAATCGTGCTCGGTGGGGTGCCGCCCGGCGGCGACAGCAAAGAAGCCATGGCCGACTTGGAAAAAGCCCGCGAGCTGGCTCCCCAAAACCTGCAATTTTGCTACGATTTGGCCCGAATGTACGTCTACCAGGGCCGCCGCCGCCGCGCAATTGCCTTGCTGCGCAAGGCCGAGCGCCTGCCCACCTTCACCAGCGAAGACTTGGTGGTAAGCCGCCTGTGCCGCAAAATGCTGCCCCCGCTGGTGCGTGCCGATGCGCGCCGCCAGAAACGCCGTGCGCGCGAAGGCAAAAAACCTAAACCCGCTATTCTGGCTCCCGCTGATTCCAGCCGGGCGCGCCGCGATACCCTCAGCCGCAAGCAGTAGCAACTAGCTTTGCATTTACATGACCATGCGCTTTTCGGTTTCGATACGGTTTTCTTCGCGTTGGCTACCGCTGGTGGGCTCCCTGGCCGTGGCTGCCTGCCAGTCCGCGCCCTCCGAGCAGCCCGACACCCTGGTGAACCTGAAAACAGTGCAGAGCGGCCCCCGCGTGCAGGCCGATGAGCTCAA
The DNA here is from genome assembly GCF_018967845.1 of Hymenobacter siberiensis. Taxonomy (GTDB): domain Bacteria; phylum Bacteroidota; class Bacteroidia; order Cytophagales; family Hymenobacteraceae; genus Hymenobacter; species Hymenobacter siberiensis. The sequence goes on along the minus strand of NZ_JAHLZZ010000001.1, from coordinate 3,164,301 downwards.
CGGGGCCATCGCTCGCGAGCCCCGCAATACGGCCCTGCTGGCCCGCCGCGCCACCCTGCGCCTGGCTGCCGGCCAGCCCACCGCCGCCCTCACCGACGTAGCCGCCGCTCTGGAAATAGACGATTCCGACAGCAACCTCTACTTCATTCAGGCCAAAGCCTACCGTGCGCTGGGGCAGCTGCCCGCCGCCCTGGCCGCCGCCCGCCAGGCTGCCGACCTTGGCTTTTCGGGTCCCGAACTACCGCTATTCGTGGGCGAAACCCACCTCGCCGCCCGCAACTACCCCGCCGCCCTCGACAACCTCGACCGCACCCTGCGCCTCGACCCCGACCAGCCCGCCGCGCTCTTCTACAAAGGCCTCGCCTACGCCGCCACCGCCGATACCAGCACCGCCGTGCAGTACCTGCAGGATGCCCTGGCCCGCGACTCCCGCGAGCCCGAAATCCTGCACCAGCTGGCCTTTCTGCTTAATGCCTGGCGCATACCCGCCGATGCGGCCCGCTACGCCGCCCTCGGGATGAAGCTCGATACCGCTTCCGGTTTGTTGCGCTACGACTACGGCCGTCAGCTGGAGCTGCAAGGCCGTCCGGATAGTGCCCTGTGGTACTATCGCCGCGCCCTGACCCTCGATACCAGCGTGTACCGGGCCGATTATCGTCTGGGCCTGGCCGCCGTTAAAGCCCGCCAGCCCGTTACCGTCATCAAGCACCTTACCCGTGCCTTGCGCCGCAACCCGCGCCTGCCCGAAGCCCGCTCGCTGCTTGCTGAAGCCCTCGAAACGCAGGGCCGCCTCTCCGAGGCCCTGGTCCAGTACCGCCTGCTCGTGGCCGAAAATCCCGGCAACCCGCACTGGACGTTTAAAGTGTGGAAGACGAATGGCATGGTGCAGGCCACTTTGCCCGATAGCCTGCGCACCGCGCCGCGCTACTTTTACCGCCGCCCCATGGCTCGGCCCCGCATCGAGCCCGTCGCGCCGGTTTCTCCGCTGAATTCAGCAACGGGGAATCAATAGCCCAGAATACTGATTAGAGGCAAGCGTTGGAATTTCCCAGCCGCCGCTTGTCCGAAAAAAATACCGCCCCTCCCGGCACAAGTGCTAACTTGCGCCTTGCTTGGCCCTCCCGGCCGCTTTTACCCCATTCTCATGCTCAACATCACCCTCCCCGACGGCTCCCAGCGCCAGCTGCCCGACGGCGCTACCGGCTACGACGTCGCCGCCAGCATCTCCGAAGGCCTTGCCCGCAATGCCCTCGCCGTCACCGTCAACGGTGACGTGCGCGACCTCCACCGCCCCCTGCCTGACAATGCGCAGGTTAGCATCCTCACCTGGAACGACACCGCCGGCAAATCCACCTACTGGCACTCCTCGGCCCACCTCATGGCCGAGGCCCTCGAAGCGCTGTACCCCGGCGTGAAGCTGGCCATCGGCCCGGCCATCGAAAACGGCTTTTACTACGATGTCGACCTCGGCGACGGCCGCAGCATCAGCAGCGAAGACTTCCCCGAAATCGAGAAGAAGATGCTCGAGCTGGCCAAAACGAAAAGCCGCTACGAGCGCAGGGACGTTTCCAAAGCCGATGCCATTGCCTACTTCACCGACAAGCAGGACCCCTACAAGCTGGAGCTGATTGACGGCCTCGAAGACGGTCAAATTACCTTCTACACGCAGGGCGGCTTCACCGACCTCTGTCGCGGCCCGCACATCCCCGACACCAGCACCATCAAGGCGGCCAAGCTCATGAACGTAGCCGGTGCCTACTGGCGCGGCGACGAGAAGAACAAGCAGCTCACGCGCCTCTACGGTATCACTTTCCCCAAGGCCAAGGACCTCACCGAGTACCTCGAACGTCTCGAGGAAGCCAAGCGGCGCGACCATCGCAAGCTGGGCAAAGAGCTGAAGCTGTTTGCTTTCTCCGAGAAAGTAGGAGCGGGGCTGCCCCTGTGGCTGCCCAAAGGCACCGCCCTGCGCGAGCGCCTCGAACAGTTCCTGCGCAAAGCCCAGGTGAAGGCCGGCTACCAGCCCGTCGTCACGCCCCACATCGGCTCCAAGGAGCTGTACGTTACCAGCGGCCACTACGAGAAATACGGTGCCGACTCGTTCCAGCCCATCAAAACGCCCAACCCCGGCGAGGAATTCTTCCTCAAGCCGATGAACTGCCCCCACCACTGCGAAATATATAAAACCGAGCCCCGCAGCTACCGCGACCTACCCGTGCGCTACGCCGAATTCGGCACCGTGTACCGCTACGAGCAGTCGGGCGAGCTGCACGGCCTCACCCGCGTGCGCGGTTTCACGCAGGACGACGCCCACATCTTCTGCCGCCCCGACCAGGTGAAGGAGGAGTTCAAAAAGGTGATTGACCTGGTGCTCTATGTCTTCAAAAACCTCGGTTTTGAAGACTATACGGCCCAAATCAGCCTGCGCGACCCCGAGAACAAAACCAAGTACATCGGCACCGATGAAAACTGGGTTCTGGCCGAAAGCGCCATCATTGAGGCTGCCGCCGAAAAAGGCCTTTCCACCACCACCGAATTGGGCGAAGCCGCCTTCTACGGTCCCAAGCTCGACTTCATGGTGCGCGACGCCCTCGGCCGCCGCTGGCAGCTTGGCACCATTCAGGTCGATTACAACCTGCCCGAGCGCTTCGACCTCGAATACGTGGCCTCCGACAACACCAAGCAGCGTCCCGTGATGCTGCACCGCGCGCCCTTCGGCTCGCTGGAGCGTTTCGTGGCCGTGCTCATCGAGCACTGCGCCGGCAACTTCCCGCTTTGGCTCACCCCCGAGCAGTTCATCGTGCTGCCCATCTCGGACAAGTACATCGACTACGCCAACGAGGTGAAAGCCCAACTGGAGCAGCGCGACCTGCGCGGCACCGTGGATGCCCGCGACGAGCGCATCGGCCGCAAAATCCGCGATGCCGAGATGAGCAAGCTGCCTTATCTGCTAGTGGTAGGGGAGAAGGAAGCCCAGGACAACATCATCAGTGTGCGCAAGCATGGCGAAGGTGACCTCGGCTCGATGCCGATTGAGGATTTCGTGAAAAGCGTGCAAAGTCAGATTGTAGAAGCCTACTAATCAGGCTATAATCTGGATAGGTGGAACGTCATGCAGAGCGGAGCGAAGCATCTTTACCGCAATACCATTTCTTTTAACCAGGATTACGTATTGCGGTAAAGATGCTTCGCTCCGCTTTGCATGACGTTCTTTAATTACGCAGGCTGTCAAATTGATTAGGCAATCCCCTTGCCTTTCCATTAAAAATGACGATATTTGCCCCTTGATACCCAGGTCTTACCCGGCCTAAACCACGCAGACTCTCATTCCCCGCCACTTTTTTAGCAGGAGGACCAAACCATAGCAGCTCCGAATCGTCGGTACGTGCCCCGCCAGCAGGTGGAAGAGCCGTTCAAAATCAATCAGAAAATCCTGGCCCGCGAGGTACGACTCGTCGGCGACAACGTCGAACAGGGTGTTTATCCAACAGACCAAGCCCGGAAAATGGCGCAGGAGCAGAATCTCGACCTCGTTGAGATTTCGCCTACCGCCACCCCGCCCGTCTGCCGCGTCATCGACTACTCGAAATTTAAGTACGAGCAGAAGAAGAAGACCCGCGAGCTGAAAGCCAAGCAGACCAAGGTCGTGCTCAAGGAAATCCGCTTCGGTCCCAACACCGACGAGCACGACTTCGCCTTTAAGGTAAAGCATGCTCAGGACTTTCTGCGCGAAGGCGCGAAAATCAAGAGCTACGTGCACTTCGTTGGTCGTAGCATCGTGTTCAAGGAGCGGGGCGAAATCCTGTTGCTCAAGTTTGCCCAGGCCCTCGAGGACCTCGCCAAAGTGGAGCAGCTGCCCAAGCTTGAAGGCAAGCGCATGTTCCTCTACCTGGCCCCGAAAGCGGCTGCCGTAGTGAAGCCCGCCGCCAAGCCCGCTGCTGCTTCCGATGCCAAGCCCAAAGCCCCGAAGCCCGCCGAGCCCAAGGCAGAGGTCATCGAAAAGCCCTCCGAAACGGCACCAGCACCCGCTGCCGACGCCGCCGAATAGATTTTACCCGGTTGAAGATGGCTTCCCGACCACTGGTCAGTCAGCAATCAACAATCAACAACCAACCCTCCAATACTTACTACAATGCCGAAAGTAAAGACGAAATCCGGTGCCAAGAAGCGCTTTGCGCTCACCGGAACGGGCAAGGTGAAGCGGAAGCACGCCTTCAAATCACACATCCTCACGAAGAAGACGACCAAGCAGAAGCGCGGCCTGACCCACACCGGCCTCGTGAGCAGCGCCGACATGAACCGCGTGCGCCAGATGCTGAATATCTAGGTAGTAAATGAGTAATTGGGTAAATGAGTAATTTATGACTCGCTTACCCAACAAACTTTACGCACTTATTCATTTACTCAATTACCATAAACCAGGCTTCCGGCCTTAAGACCTTCATCCGTCGCCGGCTGCCAAAAACTCTCTAGGTTATGCCAAGAAGTGTCAACCATGTGGCCTCGCGCCACCGCCGCAAGAAAATTATGCGTTTGGCGAAAGGCTATTATGGCCGTCGCAAAAACGTGTGGACCGTAGCCAAGAACGCCGTTGAAAAAGGCCTTCTCTACGCTTACCGCGACCGTAAAGTAAAGAAGCGCGAATTTCGTGCTTTGTGGATTCAGCGTATCAACGCCGGTGCTCGTGAGCACGGTCTGTCGTACTCGCAGCTGATGGGCGGCCTGAAAAAGGCTGGCATCGAGCTCAACCGCAAAGTGCTGGCTGATTTGGCCCTCAACCACCCCGAAGCCTTCAAAGGCATCGTGGAGAAGGCAAAATAACTGCCCCTGCGCGCTATCCACCAAGAAAACGCTGGCCCTTGGGTTCAGCGTTTTCTTGTTTTATCCCTTGTTGGTCTGGCCAGCTTGTCGGGTTGTTTCCGCTCCGTATCTGGTCAGGTAAGTCACTGACTAAAAGTACTGGAAACAAAAAACCGCTCCAGTACTAGACTGAAACGGTTTTCGACGTAGCGGGAGGCGGGCTCGAACCGCCGACCTCAGGGTTATGAATCCTGTGCTCTAACCAGCTGAGCTACCCCGCCGGGTTTTTTGTGGGTGCAAAGGTAACGTTACAAAAGGCCCCAAAGCAAGGTGCTGGGCCAAATAAAACTGTATTTCTTCTGTGTTCCGCTCGTTTTATCATTGCGGCGCTCAGCTTCCTTCGTCCTAGTCCTATGGCATTGCCTGATACTCAAACCAAAACGCGTTTTGTGGTAGAATTTCCCATCAACGCATCACCCAAAATTCTTTTTCCCTACCTGGCTACTGCCTCGGGCCTTTCGCAGTGGTTTTGCGACGATGTGCGCTACGTGGAGGGCCAGCGCCTCAATTTTATCTGGGATAATGACAATCATTACGCCGAAATATCAGGCCAGCGCTTGAATAAGGCAGTGCGCTTCGTATTTCTCGATGACCACCGCCAGTCGGTGCTCGATGCCAATTCCCTGGAGTTTACCCTCGATTCGTCGCAGGTGACCGACGAAGTGTACCTGCGGGTAGTTGACTACTCCGCCGGCCACGATGCCGCCGAGCAGCATGAGATGTGGGAAGGCCTCGTGGCCAAGCTGCGGGAGCAGGTGGGCGGCTAAGCGGCCCAATCCTTTCACAACGGTACTGCGGTACTTTTTTCTCTGAACTTTCGTTTCTGCGCTGGCGCACCTTTTGCGCCCTCAAGCGTCGCTCACCATGCTCAAAAAGCTCGATAAGCTTATTCTGAAGGCCTTTGCCGGCCCGTTTCTGCTCACCTTCGCGGTGGTGCAGTTTATTCTGCTCACGCACACCCTGCTCAAGTATCTGGACGATATCATCGGCAAGGATTTGGGTACGGGGGTGCTGTTGCAGCTGCTCTTCTATTTCAGCGTGCTTATCGTGCCCGTGTCGCTGCCGCTGGCCGTGCTGCTGTCCTCATTGATGACTTACGGTAACCTGGGCGAGCACCACGAGCTCACGGCCATCAAGGCGTCGGGTATTGCGCTCACGCGCATTCTGCGGCCGGTGCTGCTGCTCACGACGGGGCTGGCCATCGGCGCGTTCTGGTTCAACGAAACCATTGTGCCCAAGGCCAATCTCAAAGCCTACAGCCTGCTGTGGGACGTGCGCCAGCAAAAGCTGGCTCTGGACATCCGCGAAGGCGTGTTCTACAGCGGCATTCCCGGCTACACCATCAAGGTGGATAAGAAAACCGGCGAAAACGGCGACCGGCTGCACGGCGTCATGATTTACGACCACACCCAGAAGTCGGGCAACGCCACGGTGATGCTGGCCGATTCCGGCCGTATGTTCACCACGCTCAACGGCGGTTATCTGAACCTGGAGCTATTTCACGGCCACAACTATATTGAGCAGCCCGATTCCCGCGACCGCGCCGGGGCTAGCTTCGTGCGCCAGGGATTCGACCACAACGTCATCACTTTTTCGCTGGCTTCGTTCAGCCTGGGCCGCACCAAGGAAGACCTGTTCAAGGAAAACCGAATGATGCTCAATATTACGCAGCTCCGTTCCGCCACCGATTCGGTGCAGAAGAAAATGCATGCTGAGCAGCGTCAGCTTCCCCAGCAGATGAATGCGTACTACACCTTCGCACGATTTGATACCACCGGACGGCGGGCCAACCAGAAGGTGGCAAACCTCCAGGTACCCGCTACGAAGCTGGCCCCGGTTACCGTCTCCATTCTCCAGCAGGCAGGCAACCGCGCCCGCAACCTTCAGGCATTCGCCAATTCTACTTCCGAACGGCTCAATGACTACGCCCGCAACTCAGCCTTGTTCCGGATTGAGGTTTACCGGAAATACTCGCAGTCGGTGGCCGTACTGCTCATGTTTCTGATTGGGGCGCCGCTGGGTTCCATCATCAAGAAAGGTGGCTTGGGCGTGCCCATTCTCATTTCCATTCTCTTCTTCATCGTGTACTACGTGCTCAGCATCATGGGCGAGAAGTACGGCCGCGAGTTCGTGATGCCGGTAGGAGTGGGCATGTGGATGTCGAACTTGGTGCTGCTGCCGGCTGGCCTGTTCTTCCTCTACCAGGCCTACAACGACTCCGGCTTGCTGGAGATGGACTTCTGGCGGCGGCTGCCGCGGCGCCTAGGCATCCCGGCCCTGCGCAAAATCACGGAGCCCGAGGAAGAATTTGTAGCATAAGCAAGCTTATGCTACAAATTCCGCCGGCTCGCTTTCATCCTGTTTTTAAATTTCGTACCTTTGCGGCACCCCAATGTGTGGGGTAGTCAAATTTCTTTTTTCATCCTAAAATCTAAGACGGGGTAAGACCTATCAGCCGATGATTTTAAATACCGAAGCAAAACAGGCCATTTTCGAAAAGAACAGCCTGCAGAAAGTGAAAACCGATACCGGTTCGGCCGAGTCGCAAATTGCGCTCTTCACCCACCGCATCACTCACCTCACCGAGCACCTGAAGGTGAACAAGAAGGACCACAGCACCCGCCTGGGCCTTCTGAAGCTGGTAGGTAAGCGTCGCAGCATGCTGGACTACCTGCAGCACCGCGAAATCAACCGCTACCGCGCCATCATCAAGGAGCTGGGCATCCGTAAGTAATTTCGGAATCTGAGAGTAGGGAGCCTTCCAACGAAGGTTCCCTACTCTTTTTTTGTTCGGGTTGGTTTGGTGCCGAGGCCACCCCGAAAAGCTGTTTTACCATCGGCATACTGTTGTGTTTACCCTGAGTAACGAGGGCCGTGCGCGGTACTCGTTTTTGGCTGCTCGCCCGCTGTCGCTTTTCCAAGCAAATCCCGCTGATGTCCCATCCCCACGCCATTACCAAAACCCTGGCGCTGCCCGACGGCCGCGTTATCTCCATCGAAACCGGCAAGCTGGCCAAATTCGCCGACGGTGCCGTCGTGGTTCGCCTCGGCGATACCATGCTGCTCGCCACGGTGGTTTCGGCCCCGAGCCAGCGCGAAGGCGTTGATTTTCTGCCGCTGTCGGTTGATTATCAGGAGAAATTCGGCTCGGCCGGCAAGATTCCAGGTTCGTTCCAGCGCCGCGAAGGCCGCCTGAGTGACTACGAAATCCTGGTGTGCCGCCTCGTCGACCGCATCCTGCGGCCGATGTTCCCCAAAGACTACCACTACGAGGTGCAGGTGATGATTACCCTCATCTCGGCCGATAAAGAAGTTCAGCCTGATGCTTTGGCCGCCCTGGCCGCCTCGGCTGCGCTGTCGATTTCCGACATTCCGTTTGCTGGTCCGATTTCCGAAGTGCGCGTGGCGCGCATCGACGGTCAGTTCCAGATTAACCCCAAAACCTCCGACCTGGCCCGCGCCGACATGGACCTCATGGTAGGTGCCACCGCCGACTCCGTGGCCATGGTGGAAGGTGCCATGAAGGAAGTGAGCGAAGAGGAAATGGTGGCGGCCATTGCCTTCGGCCACGAAGCCATCAAGGCCCAGTGCCAGCTGCAGAAGGACTTGGCCGAGGCCGTGGGCCGCACCGCCGATTCGCCCACCCGCGAGTACCCCAAGTACGAGGAGAACGAGGAGCTGAAAAAGACCATTCTGGACGCCGTATACCAAGGCGCTTACGACGTGGCTCGCAGCGGCAACACCAGCAAAGGCGGCCGCAAGGAAGGCTTTGGCAAGGTGAAAAAGGCTGTGCTGGAGCACTTGCTGGCCGTAGATGCCGAGCTGAACATGAAGATGTTCAGCCGCTATTATGGTTCGGCCGAGAAGAAGGCTATCCGGGACATGATGGTGAAGGAGCGGGTTCGTCTCGATGGCCGTCAGCTCACCGAAATTCGTCCTATCTGGTCGGAAATCAACTACCTGCCCGGTGCTCACGGCTCGGCTATTTTCACCCGTGGCGAGACGCAAAGCCTGACCACTGCCACGCTCGGCACCAAACTCGATGAGCAAATCATCGACCAGCCGCTGGCCAAGGGCTACTCGAAGTTTATGCTGCACTACAACTTCCCCGGTTTCTCGACCGGCGAAGTGAAGCCGAACCGTGGCGCTGGTCGCCGCGAAATCGGCCACGGCAACCTGGCTCTGCGCTCGCTGAAGCAGGTGCTGCCCCCCGAAGACGAAAACCCCTACACCATCCGCATCGTGTCGGACATCCTGGAGTCGAACGGTTCCAGCTCGATGGCCACGGTATGCGCCGGCTCGCTGGCGCTGATGGACGCGGGCGTGAAAATCACGGGTGCCGTGTCGGGCATCGCCATGGGCCTCGTGCAGGATAAGGAAACCGGCGAATACGCGGTGTTGAGTGACATTCTTGGCGACGAGGACCACCTCGGCGACATGGACTTCAAAGTAACCGGCACCGAGAAAGGCATTTGCGCCTGCCAGATGGACATCAAAATCCAGGGCCTGAGCAATGAGATTCTGACTGCCGCGCTGCACCAGGCCCGCGCCGGCCGCCTGCACATCCTGGCCGAAATGGCCAAGACCATTGCTGCTCCGGCCGCTGAGTTGAAGGCTCATACGCCGCGCTCGCACAAGATGCTGATTGACAAAGAATTCATCGGTGCCATCATTGGGCCGGGCGGCAAGGTAATTCAGCAGATTCAGAAGGATACCAACGCTACGGTTATCATCGAGGAGAAGGACGAGAAGGGCCACGTAAGCATCTATGCCTCCAACCAGGAGGATATGCAGGGCGCCATCGACCGGATTCGCGCTATCGCGGCGCAGCCCGAAGTGGGCGAGGTGTACAAAGGCAAAGTGCGCAGCATTCAGCCCTACGGCGCTTTCGTGGAGATTATGCCTGGCAAAGACGGCCTGCTGCACATCTCGGAAGTGACGCACGAGCGGATTCAGACGCTGGAAGGCTTGTTGGAAGTGGGGCAGGATATTGACGTGAAACTGGTGGAAATCGATAAGAAAACTGGCAAGTACCGCTTGTCGCGCAAGGTGTTGCTGCCCAAGCCGGAAACGGCCGCCGCCAGCAACGGCGAAGCTCAAGCGTAGTCAGGCGGATAGTCCGAACTAATGTCGGAGGAAGCCTGTTGGCTACCTCTGACTTAGGGGACTGTCCGAACGGCTTTTTCTTTCGTATAACCCCATCAGATATCGTTCTTACCTAGTCCCCAATGAGACAGCTAAAAATTAGTAAGCAGATTACCAACCGCGAAAGCCAGTCGCTGGATAAATACCTCCAGGAGATTGGCAAGGTTGATTTGCTCACGCCCGATGAGGAGGTGACGCTTGCGCAGCGCATCCGCGACGGGGACCAGCAAGCACTGGAAAAATTGACTAAAGCCAATCTGCGTTTTGTTGTGTCGGTTGCAAAACAGTATCAGAATCAAGGTCTTAGCCTAGGTGACCTCATCAACGAGGGCAACCTCGGTCTCATCAAAGCCGCCAAGCGCTTTGACGAAACCCGGGGCTTTAAATTTATCTCGTACGCCGTTTGGTGGATTCGCCAGTCGATTCTGCAGGCCCTGGCTGAGCAGAGCCGCATCGTGCGTCTGCCCTTGAACCGGGTGGGTTCGCTGAATAAAATCAGTAAATCCTTCTCGGAGCTGGAGCAGAAATTCGAGCGTGAGCCTTCGCCCGAGGAAATTGCCGAGGTTTTGGAGCTGACTACTTCGGAAGTAGTGGATACCCTGAAAATCTCGGGCCGCCACGTATCGGTGGATGCTCCGTTTGTGCAAGGTGAGGAAAACCGCCTGCTCGACGTGCTCGAAAACGAGGACGAGGATTCGCCAGACATGGCCCTGATGAACGACTCGCTCCGCAAGGAGGTGCAGCGCGCCCTGAGCACGCTCACCAAGCGCGAAGCGGACGTGATTACGCTCTACTTCGGTTTGAACGGCGAAGCCGCTTTGACATTGGAAGAAATCGGCGAGAAATTTAACCTGACCCGCGAGCGGGTGCGTCAGATTAAGGAGAAGGCGATTCGTCGGTTGCGGCACACGTCGCGCTCGAAGGCGCTGAAGCCTTATCTGGGCTAATCAATTAGTTTTGCAGAATGGAAAACCCCGACCGTCAGGTTGGGGTTTTTTGTAAAACATGCGCGGCACGCTTTGGCTTGCTGTAAGAATTCTATTTTGAAAATCACATTCACAGACGGCAAGCCAACACTTACCGCACAATGCAATGTCTGAACACATCAAATGCCTGATTATCGGCTCCGGCCCAGCCGGCTACACCGCCGCCATCTATGCCGCCCGTGCCAATATGGCCCCCGTTATGTATATGGGTTTACAGCCGGGGGGGCAACTCACCATCACGAATGACGTGGAGAACTTTCCTGGCTACGCCGATGGCGTGATGGGTCCGGAAATGATGGAGGACCTGAAAAAGCAGGCCTCGCGCTTTGGAACTGATATCCGCTACGGCATTGCCACGGCGGTGGACTTCTCGGTGACGCCACGCAAAATTACGATTGACGAAAGCCTGGAGTTGACTGCCGATACCGTGATTATTGCCACGGGCGCTTCGGCCAAGTGGCTGGGCATCCCGTCGGAAGCGCGGCTGAATGGCTCGGGTGTTTCGGCCTGCGCCGTGTGCGATGGGTTCTTTTATCGCGGGCAGGAAGTGGCCATTGTAGGCGCGGGCGACACAGCGGCGGAGGAGGCAACTTACTTGGCCAACCTGTGCAGCAAGGTGACCATGATTGTGCGCAAGAGCGAGATGAAAGCCTCAAAAATCATGCAGCAGCGCGTGCTCGACAACCCCAAGATTGAGGTGCTGTTCGATACCGTGACGGATGAGATTCTGGGCGAGCACGCGGTAGAAGGGGTACGCGTGAAAAACGTGCTGACCCACGAAACCCGCGAAATTGCGCTCACGGGCTTCTTCATAGCCATTGGCCACGATCCGAATTCCACCATTTTCCAGCCCTACCTGCACCACGATGAGCAGGGCTACCTGAAAACCATTCCCGGCACCAGCAAAACCAACGTGGATGGCATCTTTGCCTGCGGCGATGTGCAGGACTTCACCTATCGCCAGGCCGTGACGGCCGCCGGTACCGGCTGCATGGCCGCACTGGATGCCGAGCGCTACCTGGCCGCCATGGGCATACACTAAATTCGTTCTTTGGGCGTCGTGATGGATGCAGTGAGGCATCTTTACCGCAGTAGTAAATTCTGTTGATTGAATTACTTGTGCGGTAGAGGTGCTTCCTCTCTGCTTTTATGTGCAGAATATTGAGCATGACGTTCAGTAATCAAGCAAAAAAACCTGCTTTTGACTTTCCTGAAAACAACTTTTTGGCGCCCGGCGCTGCTCCTGCTGGCGCTCCTTTGCCTGCTGGCGGGGCTGAGCCCGGCCCAGGCGCAGAAGCGCAAGGCTCCGCGCACCAAGGCCAAAGCCGGCAGTACAACTGGCAAATCAGACTTTTTCCGCATCAAAACGCCCCGCATGCGCTATGTGCGGCCGGATACTACTACGGTTATTGAAACTGAGGAAATCCCCGACGATAATTCGGACGCCGCGAAATCCATTTATTTCAACCCGGCCAAAAAGCTCAGCATTGTGAGCGAAGACACCACGACGCTGAACGAAGGCGGCCAGGAAATCGTGGAGATGTCGGATGAAGTGCTCATTGATTCGTCGTGGGTGAAGGTGGCCGGCTACTATTCTATCTGGGACACGCACCGCGTGAACCCGTACCGCGTGGACGGCCGCAGCTACCGCGACTCGCTGAGGCTGCACCTCACCGACCCCAACCGCCAGCGCTACGCTAAAATGCCGCTTTTGTCTACGCCCATTACCTCGGGCTTTGCCTTCCGGGGCTACCGCTGGCACTACGGCATGGACCTGGACCTGGAAACCGGCGACTCGGTGAAAACGGTGTTCGACGGTGTGGTTCGTATTCAGGCCTGGGACGGCGGCGGCTACGGCAACTACATTCTGGTGCGTCACTACAACGGCCTCGAAACCGTGTACGGGCACCTGAGCAAGGCGCTGGTAACGGTGGGCACCTTTGTGAAAGCCGGCCAGCTTATTGGCTACGGCGGCAGCACAGGGCGCAGCACGGGCTCGCACCTGCACTTTGAGGTGCGCTACCAAGGCAACCCCATCAACCCGGTGCTGATGTATGACTTTCCCGGCTACAAGCTACGGAAGGACAATTTTACAATTACCGCAGCCCTGTTTAACTACTACAGCCGGGCCGTGGGGCATCGCAGCAGCGGAAGCCACAGCAGTGCGCCCTCGCGCGCCCGGCAGGTGGTTACGCACAAAGTGCGCTCCGGCGATACCCTGTCGGAAGTGGCTGAGCGGTACGGAGTACGTGTCAGTACCCTGAAAAAGCTGAACCCGGGATTGAAAACGTTGCAGCTCGGCAAAAAGCTGCGGGTCAAGTAGATAGCGGGTTTTGTGGGCTAACTGTGACTTTGCTGATTTCTTTTGGCGATGCAGCTAATTGTGGGGATAGAAGGAGGTCGTTTCAATTCGTATGCTGTAATCAGCGGCATCAATTTAATTAGCGTAAATCAGTAATGAAACTAGATGTCTTAGCCCTCGGCGCGCATCCCGATGATGTGGAAATGTCCTGCACTGGCACGCTGCTGGCCAGCATGGCGGCCGGCAAGAAAGTGGGCATTGTCGACTTCACGCGGGGCGAGCTGGGCACGCGCGGCACGCCCGCCATTCGGGCGGCTGAAGCCGCTGCTTCCAATAAAATTCTGGGCATTGACATCCGCGAAAACCTGGGCATGGCCGATGGCTTCTTTCGCAACGACCGGGAGCACCAGCTGCCGCTTATCGCCGTCATCCGGCGCTACCAGCCTGAGGTAGTGCTCTGTAATGCCATTGTTGACCGGCATCCCGACCACGGTCGCGCTGCGCAACTAGCCGTGGAGGCCTGCTTTCTGGCCGGTTTACGCATGATTGAAACCATCGGTGATGATGGCCAGCCGCAGGAAGCCTGGCGGCCTAAAAACGTGTATCACTACATCCAGGACCGTCAGCTGACGCCCGCATTCGTGGTCGATATCACGCCCTATTGGGAGAAGAAGTGGGAGGCCATTCAAGCCTTCAAAACCCAGTTTTTCAACCCGGATTTAGATGCCCCGCAAACTTACCTTTCCAGCCAGGCCTTTGGCCGGTTTATGGAGGCGCGGGCGCGGGAATTTGGCCATATCATTGGCGTCGAGTTCGGCGAAGGCTTCACGGTAGCGCGGCCGGTGGGCGTGCGCGAGATAGGGGATTTGCTGTAGCAGCGGCGCAATGGGCCGGGGATGATGGTGGAAAGGACATTTGAGGTTGAATTCCCACCATGAAAACAATTCTACTCGCCGGTTTTCTTTGGCTTTTATTCCTCCAGCCTGCTGCGGCCCAGTGGCAATGGCTTAACCCTAAGCCCAATACCTATCCGGGAAAAGTGGTGCGCTTTGTGAGCGCCAACCGGGGCTTCGTGCTCCAGGGAATTGGTTCGCTGCTGCGCACCGATGATGCCGGGGCCACCTGGCAGGAAGTGAAGCGCTACCCCGATGCCGCTGACCTGGACTTTTCGCCGGATGGAATCGGCTATTTGCTCACGCATCCCGGCGTGCTGTGGCGCAGCACCGACGGCGGCACTAGCTGGGCGCGGGTGTCTGGCGCGCCCCAAACGGCCCCGCAGTATGGCGGCTATAGCCAGCCCTTGTTACAGAACTATTACACCCGGCTTCACGCCATCAGTGCTGAATACGGTGGTGGAGCTGACGAACAACGGCCTCGTGCGCCGCTCCGTTGATGGTGGCCGCCATTGGCAGGAATCGAGCAGCGGCGTCCCGGTATTGAGCAGCTTTTTCGTGTCGGGGAAAGTGGGGTTTTTAGGTTCGTGGGGTGGGAAAGTTTACAAAACCATTAACGGCGGCGCCACCTGGACCAAACTGTCGGAGGTCAATTATTTCCCCTCCGAAATCACCATGCTCCACTTCATCTCGTCGCGGGTGGGGTTTGCGCACCGTGAGCACAGCGACCTGTTGCGAACCGCCGATGGCGGCCTGACCTGGACGCTGGTATCGAATAGTATGCAGGATATTGCCGACATGCACTTTCTGTCGGCCACGGTCGGCTTTGCGGTGGGCGATTACGGAACCATCTACTCCACCACCAATGCAGGGCTGACCTGGACTGCTATTGGTCCGGCTGCAAACTCCGGCTTCATCAACGGCAACTACTGGAGCAGCGTCCGCTTCACCTCGGCCAGTACGGGCTATGTGACCGGCCGGGGCAACAAAGGCCCCATCATGCGCACCACCGATGGCGGCCAGACCTGGCAGCCGCTTGGCCCGCTTATGGGCAATATTCAGGCAGTCGCGTTTCCGGGCAATGGGGCATTGGGCTATGCCCTGAGCACCAGCGGCCTGCTGCGCACCACCGATAGTGGCGATAACTGGGCGCTGCGCTCCCAAATGGCGGGAACCCAACTGGCCTGCCTCGACGCCAATACGTTGCTGGCGGTGAATGGCAACATCGCCCGCTCAGTTGATGGCGGCCAAACCTGGACCACCATCACAATTCCAGCCCGCTACTACGGCACTACTGTCGTCTCAACCCTGAGCATGGTGAACGCCCAAGTAGGCTACGCGGGCGGGCTCGATGGCAATGGGTACGTTATTGCCCGCACTACCGATGGCGGCCAGACGTGGCAGCTGCTCAACGGAACCTATACGCAGGGCATTCGCAAGCTCAACTTTGTGTCGGCCACCACCGGCTTTGCCACCGCCTTCGGCGACCTGTTCAAAACTTCCGATAGCGGCCTGACCTGGCAGCCCGTTCGGCTTAACCAATATGGCACTCCGAGCGACGTGCAATTCCTCGACCAGCAGGTTGGGTATGTGCTCGATGAATACGCCGTGGTGTACAAGACCACGGACGGCGGCGCTACCTGGACGCCCCTCGAAATCAACCGCTCGCGAGGGTATTCAACCGGCCACACCCTGCGCCTACACTTCGTCGACCGCGACAATGGCTGCGTGCAGGACGATGCCGGTTCTATTTTCCGCACTGCCGATGGCGGCCGTACCTGGATTTGGGAGCGTAACCTGGGCTCGCAGGCGATGGGGTACACCCACGGTGGGCAGTCGCTGGTGCTGGGCGGGGGCAACGGCATGCTGGTGCGGCGCTCACTGGCTGTCAGTCCGCTGCCGTTTCGGGCCGAAGCCCTGCCGCCGGTGGCCCTCACCGACAGCAGCGCCGTGCTGGCGGGCACGCTCACAAGCACTAACTGTATTGTTGATAGTGCCCGCTTCGAGTTTGGCCCGGCCAATGTACCCGGCCACAGCCAAGTGGCCTTGGCCTACCCCGCCCTGTGGTACGGCAGCGACTCGCTGCGCGCCCGCGTGCCCAGCGGCCTGCTGCCCGCCACAGCCTACCGTATGCGCATCCGGTTCCTTCACAACGGCACCTACTATTACAGCGCCGAATCGAGCTTTACCACCCCGGCACCGCCCGTTCTGCCCGAGCCCGAGCTGACGGCCTACCCCAACCCCACCAGCGGCTATCTGCGGGTGCTGGCCCCGGGCGGCAAGGGTACTGCCCACCTGGAGCTATTCTCGCTGCAAGGCAACCGCGTGGCCGAAGCCACCGGCACGGGGTTGGACCTGCGCGCTGTGCATAGCGGTATCTATGTGCTGCGCGTCAGTCTGGGCGAAAAAGTGTACCGCCGCCGCATCATGAAGCTGTAACTAACCAGAAAAACCCGGCCGGCGCGGTGGGCGCGCATGAGTGGCTGTTGCGCACTTCGAGGTCTGTCAGGCACATTGATAGCAGGTGAGAGCGGGATGGATATCAAATCGGCAAGCGCTTGATGACTGGGGCATATTGAGCTGGGCTTTCGCGCAGAATGGCTTGCCCCGTCGGAAACTAATGGGAAATATTTCCCGTTAATAAAGAAATATTTCCCACATTTGAGGAAAGAACTAATTCCCAATACATATGGCTGCCTTTGCCACTCCTCCCGTCGCCATTTATTCGCCTGCCCTGCGGAGCCTGCAAGCCACCGTGGCCGATTCCTTCGCCCTCGTGATGGAAGCCCGCACCGGCGTGCCGGCCAAAACGGCTTTCGACGTGGCCTCGCTGTTAAAGCTGAGCGCCGATGAGCTGGCTGCTCTCCTGCATACCACCACCAAAACCTTGCGCGCTTACCGCGAGGGCAAAAAGCGCCTTGGCCCCGCCGCCAGCGAGCAAATCCTGAAACTACTGGCCCTGGCCCGTCAGGGAGAAGAGTCCTTTGGTGCGCTGCCGGCCTTCCGCCGCTGGCTCGATAAGCCCGCCTACGGCCTCGACAACCAGCCGCCGCTGGCCCTGCTCGAAACGAGCGGCGGTATCGACCTAGTGGCCGCCGAAGTCGCCCGCATCGCCTATGGGGATTTTGCCTAACAGAACGTTATGCTGCGCCCCGCGAAGCACGACGTTCGATTAACTTCTCCCAGTGGAAATCTACCGCATCTGCCTGGCCAAATACGCCGGCGAGCTCGTCGCTTCCGGCAACCCCGGCCGCTGGAACCTGCGCGGCCAGCTGGTCATCTACGCCGCCGGCAGCCGCGCCCTGGCCTGCCTCGAAAACGTGGTGCACCGCAGCGGCGAGGGCCTCAACAGCCTCTTCAAAGTCATCCGCATTGAGGTGCCGGATACGTTAGCCGTCGAAGAACTGACGCTGGACCAGATGCCGACCGAGTGGCAGCTGCCGCGCCATTACGCCCGCTGCCAGCCCTTGGGAGCAGCCTGGTACCAGCGCCAGAAGGCGGCCGTGCTGCGGGTGCCGTCCTCCATCATCGCTCACGAGCACAACTACGTGCTCAATACCCAGCACCCGGATTTTGGGCAGGTGAATATCGTGGGCTGGGAGGACTTTGAGTTTGACCCTCGGATTAAAGAGGCGTAAAGAACCCGACTACTTCAACTGTCTTATCGATAAATGGATTTAAAAACGTTAGAAGAAGCACTGATAGCAGGAAGGTTTCGCGGCTGGTACCTAAATGGTGGCTTACCTAACGAAACCTACACTATTGGCAAAACAACTCGTGGATGGGAGGTTTACTATAGCGAAAGGGGCCAGAAATCTAATTTGAAAATCTTTACTAGCGAATCTGAAGCGTGCAAATACTTTTGGGATACTATCGGTGGTGACAGCGAAGCTGTTTAGAAAGTCCCCGAACGGTCATGCAGCGCGCAGCATCTTGCTCGCATCGTCAGGCCCGTTCAACGATGCGAGCAAGATGCTGCGCTGCGCTCTGCATGACCGGTTGAGTACCTTTTGTGACTTTCTAAACAACTCCGGCTTAACGAAGCTGTAGGCGCAATAAAAAAGGGAAGCCCGGCGTCAGCCATGTTTCCCTTTTCTTTTAAAATTGAGGGCGTTACCGCACCCCCAACCGGTTCCGCCGCCAGCCCGAAACCTCCGCGCCACCAGTTTCACCAGTTGCGGCAGTTGTTTTAGGTTTCTTATCACTGAGCAGCATCGCACCCAGGGCGGCGGCTACTTTGGCCGTGGCTTCATCCGGCGTGATGGGGGCGAGGTCGGCGGGGGAGAAATGGTCCTTGATGAAGTTGGTATCGAAGTCGCCGCTCACGAAGGCGGGGTGGCGCATTACGTAGGCTCCGAAGGGCAGCGTAGTTTCGATGCCGGTGATTTTATACTCCTCAATGGCACGCAGCATGCGGGCGATGGCCTCGGCGCGGTCGGCCCCGAAGGTAACCAGCTTGGCAATCATCGGGTCGTAGTAAATTGGGATTTCCATGCCCTGCTCGAAGCCATCGTCGACGCGCACGCCGGGGCCCTGGGGGCGCACGTAGGTGGTTAGGGTTCCGATGTCGGGCAGGAAGTTGTTTTGCGGGTCTTCGGCGTACACGCGCAGCTCCATGGCGTGGCCGGTAATGGTGAGGTCGTCCTGCGAGAAGGCGAGGGGCTCGCCCTGGGCTACTTTTATCTGCTCTTTCACCAGGTCGAGGCCGGTGATTTGCTCGGTCACGGGGTGCTCTACCTGCAGGCGCGTGTTCATCTCCAGGAAGTAGAAGTTGCGCTGGTCATCGAGCAGGAATTCCACGGTGCCGGCGCCCGCGTAGTTGCAGGCGCGGGCCACGTCCACGGCGCAGCGGCCCATTTCGGCGCGCAGCTCGGGCGTGAGCACCGACGAGGGCGCTTCCTCAATTACCTTCTGGTGGCGGCGCTGGATGCTGCACTCGCGCTCGAATAGGTGCACGATGTTGCCGTGCTCATCCCCCAAAACCTGAATTTCGATGTGGCGGGGGCCGGTCACGAATTTCTCGATGAATACCGCGCCGTCGCCGAAGGCCGACACGGCCTCGTTGACGGCCAGCTGCATTTGCTCCTCGAACTCATCGGCCCCGTTCACGATGCGCATGCCCTTGCCACCGCCGCCGGCCGAGGCCTTGATTAGGATGGGAAAGCCGACTTCCTTCGCAATCTCCTTGGCGGCGGCTACGTCCGAAATGGCTTCGTCGGTGCCGGGCACCAGCGGGATGTTGTAGGCTTTCACGGCTTGCTTGGCCGAGAGCTTGTCGCCCATCATTTCCATGGCCTCGGGGCTGGGGCCCACGAAAATCAAGCCTGCCGCGCGCACCATGCGGGCAAAGCCGGCATTCTCGGAGAGGAAACCGTAGCCGGGGTGAATGGCATCAACCCCTAATTCCTTGCAGACTTCAATGATTTTATCGCCGCGCAGGTAGCTGTCTTTCGAGGCGGGCGGGCCTACGCATACGGCCTCATCGGCGTAGCGCACATGCAGGGCATTGCGGTCGGCCTCCGAGTAGATGGCCACGGTGGCAATGCCCATTTCCTTGGCGGAACGGAGGACGCGGAGGGCAATTTCGCCCCGGTTGGCGACGAGCAGCTTGGTGATTTTTTTCATGTGGGTGGGAGGGGAGCAATTCAATCAGTAGAGTTATGCTGAGCGCGGCTAGCGCAACGCGGCCGCATTGGCAATTCAATGGTGGTAACGAAGCCGTGAAGCTGCTTCGTGGGGCGCTGCACGACGGGCCACAGGGGCAATCGAGGCAAAGCGCCCACAAAGAAACTGCGAAACCACGCCCCGCCGGCAAACCCTCGGGCCATTACGCGGTTATTAAGCCCAAATTATATACATCCGCGAAGCGGTGGTTACCTTTGTGGTTAGCCTCGTTTTGGGTTGTAAAAACAATAGTAATTCCCAAAGCGGCAGTTCCCCCGCCTTTTCTCACCCTATTACCATTTTTTCAGTGGATATTTTTGACCGGGTTTCGGCCAACCGTGGGCCTCTGGGTTCGCATTCAAGCTATGCGCACGGCTACTTTGCTTTCCCCAAGCTGGAAGGTGAAATTAAGCCTCGCATGATTTTCCGGGGCAAAGAAGTGCTGACCTGGAGTCTGAACAATTACCTCGGGCTGGCCAACCACCCCGAGGTGCGCAAGGCCGATGCCGACGCGGCCGCCGACTACGGCATGGCCCTGCCCATGGGCGCGCGCATGATGAGCGGCAACTCCACGCTGCACGAGCAGCTGGAAGACGAGCTGGCCGAGATAGTGATGAAGCCCACCGCCACGCTGCTCAACTTCGGCTATCAGGGCGTTGTGTCCATCATCGATGCGCTGGTGAATCGCCACGACGTGATTGTGTACGACGCCGAGTCGCATGCCTGCATCATCGACGGGGTGCGCCTCCACGCCGGCAAGCGCTTTGTGTACAACCACAACAACATGGCCAGCCTGGAAAAGCAGCTGGAGCGCGCCAAGCGCCTGACCGATGAAACCGGCGGTGGCATTCTCGTTATCACCGAGGGCGTATTCGGCATGTCGGGCAACCAGGGCGACCTGCGCGGCGTGGTGGCACTGAAGGAAAAATTCGACTTCCGCCTCTTTGTTGACGATGCTCATGGCTTTGGCACGATGGGCGCCAAAGGGGCCGGAACGGGCGAAGAACAGGGCGTACAGGACGATATCGACCTTTATTTTTCGACCTTTGCTAAGAGCATGGCCAGCATCGGCGCGTTCGTGGCCGGGCCGGAAAGCGTAATTGACTATTTGCGTTACAACATGCGCAGCCAAATTTTCGCCAAATCGCTCCCCATGCCCCTCGTAGCGGGTGCGCTAAAGCGGTTGGAGTTGCTGCGCACCCAGCCGCAGCTCAAGGAAAACCTCTGGACCATTGTGCGCGCCATGCAGAGCGGCTTGCGCGAAAAAGGCTTCAATCTGGGCACGACCACCTCGCCGGTAACGCCCGTGCTGTTGGAGGGCACCGTGGCCGATGCAACGCAGGTAACGCTGGATTTGCGTGAGAATCACGGTATTTTCTGCTCTATAGTGGTGTATCCGGTGGTGCCGAAGGGCGTGATTATGCTGCGCATCATCCCCACGGCCGCTCATACGCTTGCGGATGTGGAGGAAACGATTGTGGCCTTTACCGCCGTGGCCGATAAGCTCAAAAAGGGCCTCTACAGCCGTACTACTGCGATTCCGGAGGCAGTTTAAAACGGCACTGCCAACTACCCACGCGGGCTGCCTGTAGAGGTAGCCCGCGTTCTTATTTTTGGACTATTCTAATGACAAGGCCGTTTGCGCAGATTGCGCAAACGGCCTTTTTTTTGGCGAAATCTGCCTTTGAAAGCCGGGAAGGGCGTTTTAAAAAAAAAGTGAAAAACTTGCTTGCATTTGAAATCCCTGTATATTAGGGCCGGCTTAACACCACCACAAACTTATTTTTCACCCCAACCCCAACTTCCAATGAACAATTTTGGCAAACTGAAGGACCTCGTGATGTCGCTCGAAGACGATTTCTCGAAATTCTACGACAAGCAGAACGCCGCTGCCGGTACCCGCGTACGCAAAGGCATGCAGGAGCTGAAAACGATGGCTCAGGCATTCCGCACCGAAGTGCAGAACACCAAAAACACCGGTGCGGCTGCGGCTGCTCCCGCTGCCAAGGCTCCGGCTGCCAAGAAGGCCGCCCCCGCCAAGGCTGCTCCGGCTAAGAAAGCCCCCGCTAAGAAGTAATTCTGAACCACGGGTTCGTGCGGATTCTTCGGATTTCGCGGATTCTGTGGACGAAAAAAAGGCCC
Organism: Hymenobacter siberiensis; assembly: GCF_018967845.1. Classification (GTDB taxonomy): domain Bacteria; phylum Bacteroidota; class Bacteroidia; order Cytophagales; family Hymenobacteraceae; genus Hymenobacter; species Hymenobacter siberiensis. Next base: position 3,142,312 of record NZ_JAHLZZ010000001.1, on the reverse strand, counting down.
CTCCGCTTGGTGGGGCCTTTTTTGTTGGTAGCTGGGCATCCGGCATGCCGGGCGTAGCCGAAGATTCTTGCTTGCAACAGTAATCCTATCCTTCAACGGCAAAGAAGCGCGAAAGCATGCGTGATATCTCGGCTGCGCCCGGCAGGACGTTGTTTTTACACCAACTCGACCAGGAAGTAGTTCTTTTTGCCCTTCTGCACCACCAGGTATTTGCTGGCCAGATGCTGCAGCGCGGCCACTGACGCATCGGGGGAGGCTACTTTCTCGCGGTTGATGCTCACGCCGCCGGCCTGAATCATCTTGCGGGCTTCGCCTTTGGAAGGGAAGATTTTGTGCAGGGTGAAATCGCTGAGGAAGGTAGTGGTGTTGAGCTCGGTCATCTCAGCGCGGAGCACGCGCAGGTGCGGCACGCCGGCGAATACATCGAGCAAGGTCGCTTCATCGAGCGAGGCGAGGTCGCCGCCGCCAAACAGGACCTGCGAGGCGGCAATGGCAGCTTCGGTGGCTTCGGCGGAATGCACGCGGGTGGTTACGTCGGCCGCCAGGGCCTTTTGCAGGGTGCGCAGGTGCGGGGCGGCCGCATGCTCGGCTTCGATGGCCAGAATCTCGGGCTCGCTGAGCAGCGTGAACACGCGGATGAGGCGCGGGGCGTCCACATCGGCCGAGTTGAGGAAGAATTGGTAGAACTGGTAGGGCGAGGTGAGGGCGGGGTCGAGCCAGACGGTGCCGGTTTCGGACTTGCCGTACTTGGTGCCATCGGCTTTGGTGATGAGCTGGCCGGTGAGGGCGTAGGCTTTCGCTTCGCGGTCCTCGGCGTTGGAAAGGCGGCGGATGAGCTCGGTGCCGGTCGTGATGTTGCCCCACTGGTCGCTGGCGCCCATTTGCAGGGTGCAGTTCAGCGTTTTGTTGAGGTGCACGAAATCGTAGCCCTGCAGTAGCTGGTAGCTGAATTCGGTGTAGCTGATGCCGTCGGAGCCGCTGTCCTCGTTGCCACTGATGCGGCGCTTTACCGAGTCCTTGGCCATCATGTAGTTCACTGTGAGGTGCTTGCCGACTTCGCGCAGGAAGCCCAGAAAGCCAATTTCCTTGAACCAGTCGTAGTTGTTCACCACCAGTGCGCCGGTGGGGCCTGCGCTGAAATCCAGGAATTTTTCCAGCTGTGCCTGAATACCAGCCTGGTTGTGGCGTAGGGTGGCTTCGTCGAGCAGGTTGCGCTCGGCTGATTTGCCGCTGGGGTCGCCAATCATGCCGGTGGCCCCGCCTACCAGGGCCACGGGGCGGTGGCCGGCGCGCTGCAAATGCACGAGTAACATGATGGTGGCTAGGTTGCCGATGTGCAGTGAGGCCGCCGTGGGGTCGAAGCCAATGTAGCCGGTGATGGGGGCGTTGGCCGCGAGGTGTTCGGCGGTGCCGGGCATGGCGTCGTGAAACATGCCGCGCCAGGTCAGTTCTTCAATGAGATTCAATGAGTAAATGAGTAAATGAGTAAATGAGTAAAGTGGCGTATTCGGCAGGCGAGAGCCATAACCCGAAATAGCGCCGTAGCGCCCTTGCCCGCAAAGGTACTAGGCAGCTTTACCTTTGTCAGGAGCGAAGCTGGTGCCTACGGCATACGCCACTTTGCTCATTTACTCACTTACTCATTTACCACTTGATACAGGAAGCCGACGCGATACTTAAGCAGCTCCAGCAGCGGCAGTTTCAGCCCGTATATTTTTTGCAGGGCGAGGAGCCGTACTACATTGATGTGGTGGCCGATTTGATTGAGAAAACCGTGCTGGCCGAGCATGAGCGCAGCTTCAACCAGGTGGTGGTGTATGGCAAGGATGTGGACGTGACGGCCATTCTGGGCCAGGCCAAGCGCTTCCCCATGATGGCCGAACGCTCGGTCGTCATCGTGAAAGAAGCCCAGACCGTGGCCGACCTGGAGCAGGAGCGGAGCTGGCCTTTTCTGGAGGCCTACCTGAAAAATCCGCTGCCGAGTACCGTGTTGGTGTTCTGCTACAAGCACAAAACGCTGGACAGCCGCAAGAAGCTGGGCAAGTTGCTTTCGGGCAAAGACTCGTCGGCCGTGCTCATGACCAGCAAGAAGCTCTACGACAATCAGGTGCCGCAGTGGCTCACGGCCAACGTGCGCAGCCGGGGCCAGCAGATTACCGGTCAGGCCACGGCCATGTTGGCTGAGTACATCGGGGCCGACCTGGGCCGGCTGGCCAATGAAGTGGACAAGCTGGTGCTAAACCTCAAGCCCGGCCAGCCGATTGATGAGGAACTGGTGCAGCGCATGGTGGGCATCAGCAAGGACTACAATATTTTTGAGATGCAAAAGGCACTGGTGCAGCGCGATGTGCTCAAAGCCAACCGTATTCTGGCCTACTTCGCGGCCAACCCCAAGGCCAACCCGCTCATTCCGAATCTCACGCTGCTGTTCAACTTCTTCACCAAGCTGCTGGTGCTGCACCAGGCCGGCCCGAACCCGCCCGATGGCGTATTCAAGAGCCTGGGCATCCTCAACAGCTTCGCCCAAAAGGAATACCAGCAGGCCCTGCGCGTGTTCCCGCCCGAGCGGGTGGTGGGCCTCATCCACAACATCCGGCGGGCCGATGCGCAGAGCAAGGGCATCGAAAGCGGCTCGATGGACGATGCCGAGATTCTCCGGGAGCTGGTGTGGCTGATTCTGCACAACGTACCGGCCGGCGTGCTGGGGTAACAACAGCCCAATCATGGCCGTAACGGGAGTGTATCTCACCTTAAACTGATTTCACTCATGAGCGATAACCAACCTAGCGGCTCCCTCGGGGGCCTGATTTCCGGCCTGTTCGGCAGCTGAACCAACGAAGAAGGCACCCGTACCGGCGGCTCCAATTCCGGCAAACTGGTAAAAGGTGCCCTGCTGGCCGCTGGTGCGGCTTACCTCTACAAGCGCTATAAAAGCGGCAATATGAACGTGCCGGGCATTACGCCCAAATTCAAATAGTCGGTCGGCTGCGGTACGCTCAACACTTGAAATCGTCCCGTCGGCAATTGTCGGCGGGGCTTTTTTTATGGCTTGCTGGAATTGATAGTGATAAATGAGGTTGTTAGAAGGCTTTACAGCTGCCGCAGTTTATTAGCTGTCGTCTATGGGCGTGGGCCCAAACATAGCTAGGCCGCCGCCTTCGAAGCCAATTACAAGCCAGCCGCCGTTGGCAAGTGTATGGGTTGCCAATTGCCAAGGTTCTCCGGAATCTACGCAACGGCCTTGTACGGTAAACCGATAGCCATTTTGAAAAGTGAGTGCCAGTGACCCATCCGTAAGATATTCTAATGCAGTTATCGGCTGAAGATTGATTTTGTAGAAAAACAGCAACGCCGTCTCTTCAGCACTTCTTGCATCGTGAGTCAAGTCGGGCTCAAAAAGCAGTTTACTATCAATGGAGAGCATGATATCATCATGACCATTGCGGAATTCAATGCACAAAACCTGATGATAAATGCCAAAGCTTTCCACGCACGCACCAAGCAGTTGTTGCTGTAAAAAGACAACGGTAAGTGCCTGATTGTAGCCAGGCGACTCTGAGGTGTTGGATGTAGGGGAGACCATGGGCACAAGGTAAGTGGAGGTGCAGTAATGTTTCAAGCGCGTTCATCCGGCAATGAAATCTGCCTTTCCGCGTTAGATGGGCAACCTACGGGCATTTATCGCTACTTTTGGCGAGTTCCCGGGCCCGGTGCGGCCCCTCCACGACAGGTATTTACATGAAGCTATTTCCCCGGCTGGCGCTGGCCGCCACCCTGAGTGCCGCGGCACCCATGGTAGCCCAGGCCCAGCAAACCCAGGTTTTCGCCTCCGATGAGCGGCACTTTCAGGAAGGGTTGGAGTTGTTTGACCGCGGCCAGTATGGCGCGGCCCAGGAGGCCTTTCGACAGTATCTGGCCATTGTGCCGGTGCACAGCAGCCAGGCCGGCCCCGCCGCCGGCGACCGCACCGCCGATGCCGAGTACTACTACGCCGTGAGCGGCCTCTACCTCTCGCACCCCGATGCCGAGGGCCTCATTCTGGATTTCGCGGCTAGGCACCCGGCCCACCCGCAGGCCGCCGCAGCCTACTTCGAGTTGGGCAAGTTTTACTTCGACCAGAAAAACTATGAGTCGGCCATCCGCTACTTCACCAAGGTAGCGCCCGATAACCTGAGCAACGACCAGCGCGCCGAGTCTGATTTCAAGCTCGGCTATAGCTATTTCGAGCAGAAGGACTACGAGAAAGCCCGCTTGCTGTTCGACCGCAACAAGCAGGTGCAAAGTCAGTATAAGTACGCCAGCTCCTACTATGCCGGCTACCTCGGCTACCGCGCTGGCGACTATGCCGCCGCCCGCGCCGACCTCGGTGTGGCCGAGCAGAACGACGCCTACAAGCCGGTAGTGCCGGCCATCATCACCCAGATTTACTACAAGGAGGGCAACTATGATGGCCTGATTGGCTACGCCACCAAGGCGCTGCAAAACACGCCCCCGCCCCAGAATTCCGACGAAATACAGCTGCTGGTGGGCGATGCGCACTACCAGAAGGAACAGTACAAGGAGGCCGCCGAGTATTACGATAAGTACGCCGCCGTGCACCAGAACCGGATTGAGCCGGCGCTGCAATACAAGATTGGCTACGCCAATTACAAGATGGGCGACTTCAAGGGTGCCATTGCCAACCTGAAGAACGTGGCCGTGCGCCGCGATTCGCTGGGCCAGAATGCGGCCTACCACCTCGGCCTGAGCTACGTGCAGGCCAACCAGAAGCCCCAGGCCGTAACGGCTTTTGAGGCCGCCCGCCAGGGCACGTTCGATAAGAATATTGCCGAAAACGCCACCCTCAAGCTGGGCCAGGTGCAATACGAACAGGGCAACCTGCCCGAGGTTATCAACGTGCTACGCGACTTCCGCAAGAAATTTCCGCGCTCGAAAAATCAGCCCATCGTCGATGACCTGCTGAGCAATAGCTTCCTGTCGTCGACCGACTACCCGCAGGCCCTGACCTATCTCGAAAGCATCGACGACCGCAGCGAGAAGCTGGATGCTACCTACCAGCGCGTGGCCTATTCCCAGGCCGCCTTGCTGTATAACAACGGCAACTACGCCCAAGCGCTGCCACTGCTGGACAAGTCCCTGAAATTCCCGTCCGACGATGGCCTGCGGGCGGCGGCGCAGGTGCTGCGGGGCGAGATTTTCAGCGTAGGCCAGCAGTATCCCGATGCCATTACTGCCTATGCCGCCGCGGCGCGTTCGGTCCGACGGGGCGGGGTGAGCCCTGAAGAGGCTGATTTTGAGCAGAAAGCCCGCTACGGGCTGGGGTATGCCTACTACAATACCAAGCAGTACGACAAGGCCCGCCCGCAGTTCGCCGCCTTCCTGAACGATACCGACGCCAAGCCCGCCGACCCCAACTACTACGACGTCACCCTGCGGCTGGGCGATACGTACTACGTGTCGAAAAACTACCAGCAGGCCCTAGACCTCTACGACAAGGTTATCAAAGCCAACGCGGCCGATAAGGACTACGCCTACTACCAGAAGGGCCGCACACTGGGCCTGATGGGCCGCCGCGAGGAGGCCACCAGTACGCTGGCCGCGCTGCTCAAAACTAACCCCGACTCGCGCTATGCCGAGGAAGCCGTATTCCAGCAGGCGCAGCTGGCGTTTGAGGCCGGCGAGTACCAGCCGGCCGTTGCCGGCTTCTCGCGCCTGATTGAGGGCCGTCCCAACAGTCCCCTGATGCCGCAGGCCCTGCAAAAGCGCGGCGTGGCCTACGCCAACCTCCAGCAGCAGGACAAAGCCGTAGTCGATTTCCAGCAGGTGCTGACCGGCTACCCGCGCAGCGAGGCCGCCGCCCAGGCACTCTACAACTTGCAGGAAAGCCTCACGGCGTTGGGCCGCACCGAAGAGTTTGACTCGGCGCTGGCTGCTTTTAAAGTCCAGAACCCCGACAGCAAGGCCACCGAGAGCGTAGAGTTTGAAGCGGCGAAGTCATTATATCTAGCTGAGAAATACAAGCCTGCTATCCTGCGCATTGAGTCCTACTTGAAGCAGTACCCCGAATCTTCTCTCGGAGCCGATGCCCGGTTCTTCCTGGCGGATTCATACCTGAAAACCGGCGACAAGCAGCAAGGCCTTACCCGCCTGCGCGCCGTGGTAGCCGAGGGCAAAAGCGAGTTTCTGAACCGGGCCGTGGGCCGGCTCGCCGACCTCGAATTCGAAAACAAGAGCTACCTCGAAGCGGCTAAGCTCTACGAGCGCCTGCGGGGGGGCAGCACCAACCGCCGCGAAGTGGCCAATGCCACTCTCGGTCAGATGCGCAGCCTGTATGAGAGCGGCGACTACCCCGGCACCCGCCGCGTGGCCGAGGAGCTGCGTACCCAGGCCGGAGCCACCGCCAACGCGACCAATGCCGCGTTGCTCTACTTAGGCAAGGCCAGCCTGCGTGCCGAAAGCTATGACCAGGCCGCTACCGAGCTGGCAACAGCTGTCACCGCCGCCCCGAACGACATCAACGGAGCCGAAGCCCAGTATTACCTGGCCGAAACGCTGTTCAAGCAGAAAAAGAACGAGGAAGCCAAAGCTGCGGCTCTGAAAGTCAACGCCGACTTCAGCAGCTACTCGCTGTGGCTAGGCCGGGCTTTCCTACTGATTGCCGACATCTACGCCTCGGAAGGCGACAACTTCCAGGCGCGCGGCACCCTGAATTCGCTCATCGACAATAACTTCCCGGTGCCGGAAGTGCTGGAAACGGCCCGGCAGCGCCTCAAAACGCTGGGTGCCGACCAGGTCGAGGAAACCACTCCGCCCACCAAAGCCCCGGTGAAAGCGCCCACCAAAGCGCCGGCCAAAACCCCGGCCGCTCCGGCCGGCACGCCCACCAAGCCCACCACCGCGCCCCCCAAAGGCAAAGCCCCGGCCCCGCGTACCAACCTGCGCGGCACCACCACCGCCCCGGCCGATACTACCCAGCGTTAGGAACGGCGCATTTACTTCAAAGAAAACCAGTTGCTGATGAAGCGTTTGACGATAAATAAAAGCCGTTCTACCAAATCCTCCGGCGGGCGGCTGGCCACCGGGCTGGCCCTGGCTGCCGTGCTGGCTGGCGGCGTAGTGCCCGCGGCCTCCGCGCAGGCCCAGCCCACTAAAGGCAAGTACAAGGGCAATATTGAGGAGGCCGAGATTGAGATTGTGAAAGAGCGGGTGAACCAGCTGCCCGAGGCCACCCGCAACTTCGATAAAATCAAGCTCCCGACGCCGCCCAAAGTGGAGCGCAAGGTGGCCTACACCTTCTCCGATTTCCGCCTGCCCGCCGACCGCCTCACGCCTTCGGTGAAGGTGCTCACCATTCGGGCCGAGGAGCCTACGCCCCTCACCGGCAATTTCGTAAAAGCCGCCATTGGCAACTACGGTACGTTCTACGGGCGCGGCTACTTCCACAGTACCCGCAATACCGACCATGCTTATGGGTTGGATATCAAACATGTAAGTTCCATTCAGGGGCCCGTGGATGGGAAGAACTCCCGGATGTCGGAAACCAGCGCCCACGCCATGGGCGAAATCTATCGGGGCACCGCCGCCATTGGCGCTACCTTGGACTTTGGCCGCGAGCGTTACAATTTTTACGGCTACGAGAAAGCGGCCAATGGCGGCCCGGTGGCAACGCCCGAATCCGGCGATATCAAGCAGACCTTCAACCGTTTTGCTGTAAAAGCCTACGCCCACAACCGCGACCCCGAGCAGCAGTTGACATACGATGCCGGCGTCGGCTACCGCTATTGGGCCGACAATTTTGCTGCCTCTGAAAGCGATGTGCGCCTGAATGCTAAAGTTGGCTATGCCCTGGGCGAATCCAGCCGCATCACCGTGGCCGCCGATGCGTCCTTCATCTCGGATAAGGACCAAGCGGCGACTTCCCTTAAAACGCCCAACCCACTGCAAACCAGCCGTACCCGCACCTTCGTGCAGGCCACACCGGCCTATGAGTTTCTGCGCAACAACATTGCCTTCTCGGTGGGAGCCACGCTGGGCTATTCCTCGGATACTACCACCAACGTAAGCAAGGGTGTGGTGTACCCGGCCGTGCGCCTCGGCTATACCATTGAGCCCGAAAAATTCATGGTGTACGCCGGCCTCGGCGGCGCTCTGCAACGCGTGACCCGCTACGACCTGAGTACCGAAAACCCCTGGCTGAACCGGGGCCTGAACGTGGCCGATACCCACCGTGGCCCCACTGTTTACGCCGGCTTCACGTCCACGCCTGCCCGGGGCCTGGAGTTCAATGTGAAAGCCACCTACGCCCGCGACCGCAACCTGTACTTCTATCTCAATAATCCTGTCGACCCTACTAAGTTCGACCTCGTGTACGACCAGAACGCCACCGGCGTGCTCAATATCCACGGCGAGCTGCTGTATAATGCGGCCGAAAAATTCCGCCTCGGCACCCGGGTTGACTATAATAAGTATGCGCTCAAAAACCTGCCCCAGCCGTTTCACCGCCCCGAATTCCAGGCCTCGGTGTTTGGCACCTACAATGTTTTCGACAAGCTGATGGTGGGGGTGGAAGGCTACTTCTTCGCGGCCAGCTACGGCATCAGCTACCGGCCGGCCGTTACCGCCGGGGCCGCGCGGGTAGCCGATTTCTACCGCGCCACCGACCCGATTATCGACCTGAATCTGCGCGCCGACTACCGCATTACGCCAAAAATATCCATCTTTGTAATGGGTAATAACCTTGTAAACCGGCAGTACCAGCGTTTCTACGGATATCCCGTGAAAGGTATTAACGTATTGGGGGGAGCTACCTACACGTTTTGATTGGGAACTTAGGGTCTTAGGGTCTTGGGAACTTGAATGTTAGGGATTGAAGCCGTCCGGTCCGGTGCTGCTGCTGCTCATTTCAGATATTCATTTTTCCGAATGCTACCAAGGCTGAGTTTCCATGTTTCAGAATTCTCAAGTCCCGCATATGCACCTCGCCGACCACATTCGCCCCCTTCTCCGTGACCACGATTGCGTGATTATTCCGGACTTCGGGGGGCTTGTGGCCGATGTGTCGCCGGCCCGGGCGCAGCCCGGCCGCCAGGCCCTGAGCCCACCCACCAAACTGGTCGCCTTCAACCAGGCCCTTACCCGTAACGACGGTCTGTTGGTTGATGCCCTGAGCCAGCACCTGGGCTTATCCATCGCGCAGGCCCGGGAGGCCGTGCGCGCCGCCGTAGCCGGCCTGCAGCAGGAGCTCGACGACACGAACCGGACCGAACTGCCGGGCATCGGCATTTTCCGCCGGGCGGCGGGTCGGGGCCTCGCTTTTGAATACACCGGAACCGATAATCTGCTGGCGGCCGCCTTTGGCCTGCCGGAGCTGGCTGCCCGCCCCGTGCGCGCTGCCGATGCCCGCGTCAAAGGCCCGCAGCCTATTCTGCGCAGCGGGGGTGCCCGCCGCACCATGTTGGTGCGGCTGCTGCCGGCCAGCATCATCGCCATGGCCGCCGGCCTGCTGCTACTGGCCAACTACCAGGTAGCGATGAAAGCCGGCTACCTGCCCGTGAGCTGGCAGGGCACCATGCCCCGGTGGGAGTGGGCGCAGCGCCAGCCCGGCATTGCCACGCCAATCATCACCGAGCCCCAGCAGGCTACGCTCAGCCAGCAGGACTTTCGGATCCGTGCCACCGAAGGCATGACGCCGGTTGAAAGCACTCCTGCGCTGCCCGCGCCGGAAATGGCAGCGGAAAATAGCGCGCCCATCAGCCCGTCGCTCAAAGTGGAAACGCCGGAAGTAACCGTCAGCGCCGCAGCAACCCCGGTAGTTGAAGCAGCTCCGGTCGCTTCCAAAGTAGTTGCCAGCAGCGCCCCGGTGGTGGCCGCTGCCACACCGGTAGCCCCAGCCGCCGCCCCCGTGGTGGCAAAAGCCCCGGTCGCTATGGGCAGCACCATTACAATTAAAAGCCGCACTGGTCGTTGCTACGTCATTGCTGGGGCCTACCGCAGCCTGGCTGGTGCCGAGCAGGGCCGCAAGCTGCTGGCCAAAAGCGGCCACGCCTCGCACATCATTCTGCCCCCCTTCGGCAGCCGGTTGTTCCGCCTCACGGCCGCCGACTACTCCGACATGGCCTCGGCCCAGCGCGAAGCCCAGCGCCTACGCATGAGCACGCACTGTGACTATAATACCTTGAAATTTTAATCGTCCGCATGTCCGTATTCCTCCTGCAAGTGGTTCCCGCCGCTGCCGATACTATTAGTACTGCCGCCGTCGCTGCTGCCCCCCTTGCCGATACCAGTGTCCCAGTCATCGACCTGCTGCTGCGCGGCGGACTGATAATGATTCCGTTGGTAGCGCTTTCCATTCTCTCGGTTTACATCATCATCGAGCGCTACTTCACCATTCGCCGGGCCGCCGGCAATCCGGAGGCTTTCATGGCGGGAATCCGCTCGCTCATGGTGAAGGGCGATTTGGCCGGCGCCAAGCTCTACTGCGCCCAGAATGCCTCGCCACTAGCCCGCATGGTAGAAAAAGGCCTGCGCCGCATTGGCCTGCCGCTGAAGGAAATCGAAACCAGCGTGGAGAATGTGGGCAAGATTGAAATTGCGCGCCTCGAAAAAAACATCAGCATCCTGGGCATCATCGCCGGTATCGCGCCCATGATTGGCTTCGTGGGTACCATCATAGGCGTTATCAAGATTTTCTATTCCATCGCGGCCACCAAGGAGTTTGGTATTCCACAAGTAGCCGACGGTCTGTATGTCAAGCTGGTAACCTCGGCCACCGGCCTCATCGTCGGCATTATTGCCCACGTGGGCTACCACTGGCTGAGCATATTGGTTGAGCGCATGGTATTCCGCATGGAAAACTCGGCCATCGAGTTCATGGACATTCTGCAGGACAACTAATTGAGTTAAGAGTTCGGAGTTAAGAGTTGGCGTTGCCTGAATCTATAGATAGGTTATGCAGAACGAAAAACCCTTAACTCCGAACTCTTAACTCATAACTTAAAAGTTATGAACCTTTCCCGCCGTCACCGCCTCACTTCGCACGTCGAAACCGGGGCCATGAACGATATCATGTTCTTTCTGATGTTGTTCTTTTTGATTGCTTCAACGCTGGTTAACCCCAACGTAATTAAGCTCTTGCTGCCGAATGCTAAATCCAGCAAGCAAGTGATGAAGCAGCCCATTACCATTTCGGTGGATGCGGCCGGGCAGTACTTCGTAAACAAAAAGCCCGTTGCGCCCGCCAACGTCGAGCCCGAGCTTGTGGCGCTAATCGGCAATGCTCCAACTACTGAGCAGCCCACCGTGGTACTGCGCGTCGATGCCTCATTGAACGTTCAGAAGCTGGTTGATATTTTGGAGGTTGGCAACCGCCTCAAGCTGAAAATGGTGATGGCCACTCAGGCCCAGCAGGCTGCCGGTAAATAAGCCGATTTTAGCTGGTAAAGCGTACACTGCATCATGGCTATCGACTATCAAGAACCGCACCGCCGCGAGGGCCTGATTGGCACTCTGGTAGTGCACGGGGTGTTGTTGCTGTTCTTTATTTTCTCCGTATTTAAAGGTCCGAACCCGCCACTGGCCGCCCTGGGCGGTGGCGACGGTGTGGAGCTGAACTACGGCATCGACGAGGCCGGCTCGGGCAATGTGCAGAGCATGGCCACGGCCAACAAATCGCTTAACCGCGAAGACAGCCGCCCGCCCCAGGCCAGCCCCGACCCGCAGCCGCGCCCCGTGGCCGTGGCTACGCCAACTCCCACGCCGCCTTCGCAGGAGAAGATAATTACCAGCGAAGCCGAGGAAAGCCCCGTGTCGGCGGCGCCGGTTGAAACGCCCGCGCCGCCCAAGGAGGAAGTGAAAGCCGCGCCCAAGGCGCCCCGCAAAGTAGCCGTGACGTTTGCTCCCAAAGGCAGCGCCACCGGCGGCGGCAACGGCGTGAATGGCACCAGCAATACCCCCACGGGCAACAACAATGGCGACCGGCCCGGTACCGTGGGCGACCAGGGCGACCCGAATGGTACCCTCGATGCTACGGCGCTCTACGGGGCCCCCGGCCGGGGCGGAAGCGGCAGCAGCCCCGGAAGTGGTGGCTTGGAAATGAGCGGCTGGCGTTTTGAAAGCAAGCCGGTGGTAGAGTCAGTAGACGACAATTCGGGCGTGATTCGCTTCAAAATCAAGATTGCGGCCGACGGAGAGGTAGAATCGGTAACCAAGGTTTCGGGGAACGTGTCGCCATCGCAGGAAAAGCTGTGCCGCGACAAGCTGCTCGATACCAACTTTATCAAGACCAACTCTGCCCCCGGGGGCGCAACCGGTTTTTACACGTTCAAATTCTCGGTCAAGTAGCCTTCCGGCCAACTTATTCAAGTCCCGCCGCCTGTTAGCAGACGGCGGGGCTTTTGCGTTGGTATCAGCTCGAAATACTGTTAATTTGTGCTTTCTCCCCCATTTTCGCTATCCCGTGACTTATCAGGAAACCCTTACTTACCTCTACGAGCAGCTCCCTATGTTTCAGCGGGTGGGCGCGGCCGGCTACAAAAAAGGCCTTGGTAATACCTTAGCCCTGGCTGAGGCGCTGGGACATCCGGAGCGTAAGTTTCGGAGCGTGCACGTGGCCGGCACCAATGGCAAAGGCAGTAGCTCGCACCTGCTGGCAGCAGTGCTCCAGGCGGCTGGTTATAAAGTAGGCCTGTACACTTCGCCGCACCTGCGCGAATTCACGGAGCGCATTAAGGTGAATGGGCAGGAGCTGGTTCCGGCGTATCTGGTGGAGTGGGTGGCGTGCTGGCAGCCGCTGTTTGCCGAAATCAAGCCGTCGTTTTTTGAGATGTGTGTGGCGCTGGCGTTCGACTACTTTGCTCAGCAGCGGGTTGATATTGCCATAGTTGAGGTTGGCCTCGGCGGCCGGTTCGATTCCACGAACATCATCACGCCGCTGGTGTCGCTCATCACCAACATCAGCTTCGACCATCAGGCCCTTTTAGGAAACACGCTGCCTGAAATTGCCGGCGAGAAAGCAGGCATTATCAAACCCGGCGTACCGGCCGTGGTAAGCCAGACCCAGCCCGAAGTAGCGGATGTGTTCCGGAGCGAAGCCGCCGTGAAGCTCGCGCACCTCGTTTTTGCGGACCAAATCTATCAGGCCACGTTTGCCGCCGAGCCCTCGCCCGAAACGGGCCTGCGCCCGATTGCCGTGAGCCAGCACGGCCGGCCCTACCTGCCCAATGCTGAGCTGGGCCTGCCCGGCGACTACCAGCAGCATAACCTGCCCGGCGTACTCGCTACCCTGGATGAGCTGCGGGCCCAGGGCTTCCGCATCACGGAGGCGGCCGTGCGGACCGGCCTGCGTCAGGTCACGACGCTTACCGGCCTGCGCGGGCGTTGGAGCATCATTGGCCGGCAGCCGCTGGTGGTGTGTGATACGGGGCATAACGCGGCCGGTCTGCAGGCCGTAATGGCTCAATTACAACGTGTTCCGCATGAGTGTTTACATTTGGTAATAGGTACCGTGAACGATAAGGACGTGGCTGCCATGCTGGCACTGCTGCCGAAAGAGGCCACTTACTACTTCTGCGCGGCTACCATCCCGCGGGCTTTGCCGGCTGCCGAGCTGGCGGAGCAGGGGGCCGGGCTGGGCTTGCACGGGCAAGCCTATGGTTCGGTGGCAGCGGCGGTAGCAGCGGCCCGCAACGCGGCTGGCCCCCGCGACGTGGTTTTTATTGGCGGCAGCACCTTTGTGGTGGCCGAGGTGGAGGAACTATACGCCCCGACCTGACCAACCCGCTTTACCTTTGTACATCAACAAAGACCTACTGATTTGCCCCGAGTTAAGCTTCAGCGTTTTACCGATAACGCCTCCCGTCCCGATATCATTGAGCCGGGCAAACCTGAATACGAACAGCTGGGTGGCCGCTGGCGTACCGATTTTTTTGCTGCGCCTCACCCGCTGACACTGGAAGTGGGCTGTGGCAAAGGCGAATACACCGTGGGCCTGGCCCAGCGCCATCCCGGCCGCAATTTCCTCGGGCTTGATATCAAAGGGGAGCGCATCTGGCGGGGCAGTACCCGCGCCGCCGAAATGGGGCTGACCAACGTCGGCTTCGTGCGGATGCGGGCTGAGGCGATGGCCGCTCAGTTTGGTCCCGGCGAGTTGGATGAAATCTGGATAACCTTTCCCGACCCCCGGCCCCGCGACCGCGACATCAAGCGCCGGCTGACTTCGCCACGCTTCCTGGGGCTGTATGAACAATTGTTAACTCCGGGTGGGATGCTGCACTTGAAGACTGATAATGAGGGGCTTTTCGAATTCACCCTGGAAATGCTGTCGGCTCGTCCCGGCGCTACCGTGGAGCGTTTTACCCGGGATTTATATTCGGAAACCGACCCGGAGTTCTCCGAAGCCCAGGCCATTCAGACCAACTTTGAGGGGAAGTACCGCGCCATTGGCGTGCCCATCAAATACGTGCAGTTTCGGCTGACGTAAACCAATGCTGTCTGGCTTCGGGCCAAACGAAACGCCCACGCAGGTGGCCATTACTACATGGTCCTGCGTGGGCGTCGCACTTATCAGGCAGGCCGATTTAGTCGATTTCCAGGGCCTCAAATACGGCTTCCAACTGGTCGAAATCGCGCAGGCCCGGCTTCACTTCATCGCCGGAGGGGAACACCAGACCTGCCAATGGGAGGGACGTGGCTAGCGTGCGGGCGCGGTCAGGATGCAGGCCGGGGCCGAGCCACAGGGGCTTTAGGGCGCTGATTTGTTGCAGGGCCACACGGGTTTCGGGCGTTTCGGACGTTGGCAATTCCAGCACGAAACCGATGGGCGAAGTGGGTAGCGACTGGCTCAGGGCGGCGAAATCCGCTGGTAGCTCCAGGTACACCGGCGGGGCTATTTCGGCTAGCTCCTCGCTGGTGCGGGGGGTGCGGAGCAGGATGGCATCCAGGCTGCATTCGGCGGATATAGCGTTAATTTCATGGGCACTAAGCTGGTCGAATTCACCTATTAGTTCAACCCCGGCAATCCAGCCGGCCAACTCTTTTACGGCCTTGGTATCGAGGTGCCCGGGCAGGCTGGGGTCGAGCACAAAGGTCAGTTTATCGGCACCCATGCCGGCACAGTAGCGGGCATCGGAAAGGTTATTGATGCCGCGAATAAGAATAGGAACGAGGTGGGGCACAGCGGAGGCGAGGAGATGAAAAGAAGCCGCCCGGCAAGTACGGCGCGGGCAACGGACGCAGGCCCGATGGGCCCGCCACAAAAGTAGCGCCGAAGCGGGAGCCCGGCCGTATTTGAGGAGTGCGCGGCCGCCGTATCTTCGCTGCCATGAATGGAACCCGCCGCACGCCCTTGCTAGCCCCCTCATTTCTGGCCGCCGACCTGGCCAATCTGCAGGCCGAAACCGAGCGCCTTGCCACCAGTGCCGCCGACTGGCTGCACTTTGATGTGATGGACGGCCGGTTTGTGCCCAATATTTCTTTCGGCCTGCCCGTGCTGCAAGCCGTGGCCCGCTACGCCAAACAGCCGATTGATGTGCACCTTATGATTGAGGAGCCGCAGCATTACCTGGCTGCTTTCCGCGACGCGGGGGCCAGCAGCATCACGGTGCATTACGAGGCCTGCCCGCACCTGCACCGCGTGGTGCAGCAAATCAAGCAGCTCGGTTGCCGGGTTGGGGTGGCATTGAACCCGGCCACGCCGGTGGCACTGCTCGAAGACATTGCCGCCGACCTCGACGTGGTGCTGGTGATGTCGGTGAACCCGGGCTTCGGCGGGCAGGCATTCATTCCGAATACGCTGAAAAAAGTGGCCATGCTAAAGGAGCTGCTGCTGAATACCGGTTCGGAGGCGCTGATTGAAGTGGATGGCGGGGTGAACATGGACAACGCCGGCTCGCTCGTGGAAGCCGGCGCCGACGTGCTGGTGGCGGGCAACTTCGTGTTCAGCGCGCCCGAGGGGCCGGTGGCCACGCTGGCCCGCCTGCGCGACCACCTGGCCGGCCTGGGGATGGATGCCACGGCCGCCGGCCGCCGGCAATAGTTGGGCCGTCTGCTCGTTCTCAGCCCCGTGAAACAACCCTCTACGCCGCCGTTGTCGTCAGTGCCAGTTATTAGGAATGTTGAGTGCCGCCTGGTATTGCTGGGCGTGCTGGCCCTGGGGCCGTTGCAAATAACCACGGTTTGGGCGCAGGCTATCAGCTCGGAACAAACCAAGTCCGGCACGGTCGTGACCCTCACCGGGACGCTCCGCGACGCCAGCGGGCAGCCACTGGAGCTGGCTGCGGTGGGAGTGGAGGGCCAGCCCGGCGGTACAAACACCAACGTCGATGGTGCGTTCGTGCTGCCTGTGCGTGTACCGGTCACGGACCAGAATGTAGTGCTGGTGGTGCGCCGCCTGGGCTTTATCACACTACGGCAGCCTTTGCGGCTGCCTGCTGAGGCCGGCAAACCCCTGCGATTAACCATGCGCCTCGATACCAAGGCGCTGAGCAATGTGCGCGTCACGGGCCGCTCCAACCAGGCTGATACCCGCGAGCAGGTCAGCGTTACGCGCATTGACCCGCGCTCGGCCAAGGAAATTCCCTCACCGTTTGGCGATTTCAACGCCATTCTCAAGACGCTGCCCGGCGTGGTGTCGAATAACGAGTTGAGCAGTACGTACAATGTGCGGGGCGGCAACTACGATGAGAACCTGGTGTACGTCAACGGCTTCGAGATTTATCGGCCGTTTCTCGTTACCTCGGCCCAGCAGGAGGGCCTGAGCTTCATCAACCCCGATTTGGTGAAGCAGGTGGAGTTCAGCAGCGGAGGCTGGCAGCCGAAGTATGGCGACAAGCTGGCATCGGTGCTGAGCGTGGATTACAAGACACCTGAGAAATTTGCCGCCTCGCTCACGGCCAGCTTGGTGGGGGGCGCGGCCCACGCCGAAGCCCGCTCGGCGAATGGCCGCGTGAGCTACCTGGCCGGCGTGCGCTACAAGAACGCACAGTACGTGTTGAGCTCCCTGAAACAGGCGCAGGGCGGCTACAATCCCACTTTTTACGACGCGCAGGCGTTCGTGAACATCGGCCTGGGCAAGAAGGAGGACATGCAGCGCACCACGCTGGGCCTGCTGGGGGTGGTGGCGCACAACGACTACCGCTTCTCGCCCGAAACCGGCCAGGCCACGTTCTCGACCGGCACCAACCAGTTCACCCGCGTGTTCATCGCCTACGATGGGCGCGAGCGGATGCAGTTCGACACCTACCAAACGGGCCTGAACCTGAAGCATGACTTCTCCTCGAAGCTGCAGATGGAGCTGCTGGGCTCGGCCCTGATTTCGCGTGAGTTTGAGTACCGCGACGTGGAAGCGGCCTACACCTTCGCTGAAATCAACCGCGACCCGACCTCGCCCGATTTCAACCAGACCGTGCGCCAGCGCAACATCGGCTCGCAGTTCAAGCACTCGCGCAATAACCTCACGGCGCAGATTTTCACGGCCGAAACCCGGGGCCGCTGGGCTCCCGCCGCCAACCACACTGTGCGCTGGGGCGCTAAAATCGGCCGCGAAAAAATCACCGATAAGCTCGACGAGTACAGCTTTGCCGACTCGGCCGATTACGTGCCCGATGCCCGCCGTACCCGTCTGCTGTCGGACCTGAGCCTGCAAAGCACCCGCACCCAGGGCTTTGTGCAGGACACTTGGAACCTCGATTCGCTAACCGCCCTCACCTACGGGGCCCGGGCCCACTACTGGACCACCAACGGCCAGCTGGTTATCAGCCCCCGGGTGCAGTTCTCGCAAATCAGCCGCTCGCACCCCAACCGCTCGTTTAAGGCGGCCGTGGGCGTGTACTACCAGCCGCCGTTCTACCGCGAGCTGCGCAATCAGGCCGGCGACCGTACCGACCCCAGCCAGCCTCTGATTCAAACCGCCAACCTAAACGTGGAGCTGCGCGCCCAGAAATCCTACCACTTTATCGTGGGCAAGGAAATCAACTTCCGGCAGTATGGCCGGCCTTTCAAGTTTTCGGCCGAAGCCTACTACAAGTATCTCACCGACGTGGTGCCTTATGACGTTGATAACGTGCGCCTGCGCTACTTCGCCAAGAACAATGCCCGTGCCTACGCCGCTGGCTTCGATACCCGCATCAGCGGCGAGTTTGTGAAGGGGGCCGAATCCTGGTTCAGCCTCGGTGTGCTTACCACCCGCGAAAACGTGGATGGCGACTCGCTGAACGTGGTGGATGCCAGCGGCAAAGTGACCGGCCGTGAGCCCAAAGGCTATATTCGCCGCCCGCAGGACCAGCGTCTGAACGTGGGCATCTTCTTCCAGGACCACCTGCCGGATAACCCTTCGGTGCGTGGCTACGTCAACTTCGTGTTCGGCACGGGCCTGCCGTTCAGCCCGCCCAACCTGCCCGACCTGCGCGGCACCGCCGACCTCACCCGTAGCTACAACCGTGTCGATTTGGGCTTCTCCAAAGTGGTGGGCCTCAAAAATAACAACGCCCCCAAAGACCATTTCTACAGCTTCGAGAGCCTCTGGCTGGGCCTGGAAATCCTCAACGTGTTTGCCGCCAATAACGTAGCCGGCTACAGCTATCTGCAGGATGTGAACGGCGTGACGTACTCGGTGCCCAGCTACCTCTCGCAGCGCATTGTGAACTTGCGGCTGATTGCGCGGTTTTGAACTTCAGGCTGGCTTATTTTCGGGGGTAGGCCTTGATTTGGAACTGCCGATGGTCGCTGTGCTGTAAGGCCACCCGCTGAAATACCGTGGGGAAGTCGCGCAGCAGTAGTTCGTAGCGTTCGGCCGCCGTGCGCGAGCGCAGGTTCTGGGTCCGTTGCTCGCTGAGTACGTAATACTTTTCAACCAGCTTTCGTCCTACGTAGTTGAACTCCGGAAAATCGTGGTACAGCTGTTGCAACTCGTTATGAGTAATGGAATGCACCACGGCGGGCTCCAGTAATTCGAGGTTTTCGGCTGAAGGCTGCTGTGTGAAGAAGCTCAGAATAGAAATCACGAAGTCGCCGGTCTGCATAAACCACGACGAAACCTCTCGGCCGTGCAGCAGCGTATAGCCCCGTACCAGTCCGGTTTCTAAAAAGTACACGCGCCGGGCCACCTCGCCTGGCTGCAGCAACAGGTGCCGGGCCGGCAGTATTTCCCGCTTGACTACAGCCGTCAGGACCTGCGTCAATGCAGGACTAACTGGCTGAATAGCATCAATAAAAGCAAGGAATTGGGCCATTTGCTGCGGATTTTGCGGTAAGTGCGCTGGTAGGCTGAAAAATATCTTTTGATCCGTGCCAAACCTTTCGGCCCGTTCCATGGTAGTGGCAGCAGAAACAAAATAAGGCCGGTTTGTGCGAACCGATACTGTTTTCGTTTTACCTTTGTGCCCGATGACCATTTTCACCGCCCTTCTTTGCGCTGTTGCCGCTGCCCCGCTCACGGGCCGTCGGGCAGTTGCGGGCGTGCATCATGACCACCATCTGTGGGAGGCCGGGCTGTGTGCCGGGTGCTAGCTTAGCACCGGTTGCCCGAGTCTCCACCGCCGCGTTCGGGGTGTGTACCCCGGGCTTCACTGTTTCATTTTGCGGGAAGTTCAGCCTTGCGCCACCTTGGTTGCGTTGGGGCGATATCCAATGTCTGTGCCCCATTTGGGCCGCGCCCGCCAGTTACCCCATTTCATGCTCCGTTTAGCTATTCAAAAGTCCGGCCGTCTGAGCGAGGATTCCCTTGCCCTCATCCGCGAGTGCGGCATCAATTTCCTGAGCACTTCCTACAAGCTCAAGACCGAAGCCACCAATTTTCCGCTCGAAATCCTGTTTCTGCGCGATGATGACATTCCCGGCTACGTAAAAGATGGCGTGGCCGACCTCGGCATCGTAGGCCAGAACGTGCTGGTGGAAGCCGGCTACCCCAATCTGGAAGTCGAAACCCTTGGTTTCAGCAAGTGCCGTCTGAGCTTGGCCGTGCCCCGCGCCGATGCTTACCCGTCCATTGAGGTACTGCAGGGCAAGAATATCGCCACCTCATACCCCAATATCCTTGGCCGCTACCTGGCCGAGCATGGTGTGCAGGCCAACCTGCACACCATCAGCGGCTCGGTCGAAATTGCGCCCAGTATCGGGCTGGCCGAGGCTATTTGTGATATCGTGAGCAGCGGCTCAACCTTGCTCGGCAACGGCCTGCGCGAAGTCGAAACCGTTTTCCGCTCTGAGGCCGTGCTCATCGCCCAGCCCAATCTCACGGCCGAGCAGCAGGACCTGCTGGAGCAGCTCCTGTTCCGGATGCAGGCCGTGCGCCGCGCCAAGCGCAGCAAATACATTGTGCTGAACGCCCCCGTGTCGGCCCTGGAGGAAGTGCGCCGGTTGCTGCCGGGCATCAAGTCGCCCACCATCACGCCGCTGGCCGAGGCCGGCTGGGTGTCGGTGCAGTCGGTGGTGCAGGAGGATGAGTTCTGGCACATCACCAGCCAACTCAAAGCCGTGGGTGCCGAGGGCATCCTCGTGTTACCCATTGAGAAGATGATTGCCTAACCCGGTTCGCCATGCAGCTATATTCCTATCCCGACCCCAGCCTGTGGGCCACGCTCCAGCAGCGCCCCGCCGCCGCCGAAGCCCCCCAGGTTGCCGCCCGCGTCCGGGCCATTTTTGAGCAGGTACGCGCTGGCGGCGATGCCGCGCTGCTGACCTTAGCCGCTGAGCTCGACAAAGCCACGCTGACCAGCCTGCTGGTTTCCGAAGCTGAATTCGCTGCCGCCGCCGCGCAGGTTCCGGCCGAATTACAAGCCGCCATCCGCCAGGCCAAAACCAATATTGAAGCATTCCACACGGCCCAGCGCGAACCCGAATTGCGGGTTGAAACCATGCCGGGCGTGATGTGCTCGCGCCGGGCCGTGCCGGTGCAGCGCGTGGGTCTGTACGTGCCCGGCGGTTCGGCTCCGCTCTTCAGTACGCTGCTGATGCTGGGCGTGCCGGCCCGCCTGGTTGGTTGCCCCGAGGTAGTGGTGTGCACTCCGCCGCAGGCCGATGGCTCGGTGAGCCCGGTTATTCTATTCGTGGCGCAGCTGCTGGGCATCGATAAAGTGGTGAAAGCCGGTGGGGCGCAAGCCGTAGCGGCCCTGGCGCTGGGTACGGCCAGCGTGCCGGCTGTCGATAAGATTTTTGGTCCCGGCAACCGCTACGTGACCGCCGCCAAGCAGCTGGCCGCTGCCGAGTTCGGCGTAGCCATCGACATGCCCGCCGGCCCCTCGGAGGTGTTGGTTATCGCCGATGCCAGCGCTAACCCGGCCTTCGTGGCCGCCGACTTGCTGTCGCAGGCCGAGCACGGTCCCGATTCGCAGGTGGTGGTGCTGAGTGATTCCAGCGCGGTATTGGAGCAGGTGCAGGCCGAAGTGGCCCGCCAGCTGGCCCTGCTGCCCCGGCGCGACGTAGCCGCCCAGGCTTTGGAAAGTAGCCGTGCCATTTTGCTGGCCGATGCCAACCGCATGCTGGAGTTTTCCAACCAGTACGCCCCCGAGCACCTTATTCTGGCCACCGACAACGCCGACGCGCTGGCCGCCCAGGTCACCAACGCGGGCTCCGTTTTCCTGGGGCACCTCACGCCCGAAGCCGTGGGCGACTACGCCTCCGGCACCAATCACACGCTGCCCACCAGCGGCTACGCCCGCCAGTACAGCGGCGTGTCGCTCGATTCATTCGTAAAGAAAATTACCTTCCAGCGCCTCTCAGCCGAAGGCCTGCAAGCCATCGGCCCGGTAGTGGAGACCATGGCCGAAGCCGAAGGCCTGGCCGCGCACGCCCGCGCCGTAACCCTGCGGCTGGCATCGCTGGATGCCAACAATCCAACCACTGCTCCCGCCAATCCCTACGCCGGCCTCATTCGCCCCAGCGTAGAGCGGATGCAGCCGTATTCCTCGGCCCGCGATGAGTTTGAGGGCATGGCCCCGGTCATGCTCGATGCTAATGAGAACAGCCTGGGCTCCGTGGGTCCCGACGATTTCAGCCGCTACCCCGACCCGCACCAGCGCGCCATCAAGGCCGATTTGGCTCGGCTGAAAGGGGTGATGCCGAACCAGATTTTCCTCGGCAACGGCTCCGACGAAGCCATCGACCTGCTCGTGCGCCTCACCTGTATGCCGGGCCAGGATGCCATCGTCATCTGCCCGCCCACCTACGGCATGTACGAGGTGGCCGCCAACCTCAACGACGTGCGCGTGGAGCGCCTGCCGCTGACCGCCGATTTTCAGCTGCCCGCCGATGCCGCCGAAAAACTCGCGGCTTCCAATGCCAAGCTGGTTTTCCTGTGCTCGCCGAATAACCCCACCGGCAATTTGCTCGCGCAGGAAGCCGTTGAAACCATTCTGCGCAGCTTCCGGGGTCTGGTGATTGTCGATGAAGCCTACGCCGACTTTGCCGATGCGCCCAGCTGGATTACCCGCCTGGCCGAGTTTCCGCGCCTGGTCGTGATGCAGACCTTCTCCAAAGCCTGGGGCCTGGCCGGTTTGCGGCTGGGTGTAGCGTACGCCTCGGCCGAGCTCATTGCCTATCTTGATAAAATCAAGCCGCCCTATAACATCTCGGCCGCTACCCAGCAGCACGCGCTGGCGGCCCTGGCCGCCGCGCCGCGCCTGCCCGAAATGCGGACGGAGCTACTGGAAGGCCGGCGCTGGCTGTTTGCGCAGTTGGCCGAAGTAGCCATCGTGGAGCATATTTTTTCTTCCGATGCCAACTTCCTGCTGGTGCGCTTCACGGTTGATGCCACTGCCGTGTACGACCAGCTCCGCAGCCGCGGCATCGTGGTGCGCAACCGTACCACGCAGCCCGGCTGTGCCGGCTGCCTCCGCCTCACGGTGGGCACCACGGCCGAAAATAGCCAGCTCGTACAGGCGCTCGCAGAAATCGGGGCCGAAACCCAGGTTTCGATTGCCGCGTCCAATATCCAATAAGTACCGGGCTGACCCCCGTTTTTCTTGTACCTCGTTAATCCCATTGAGTTGAAAAAGGCGCTTTTTATCGACCGCGACGGCACTATCCTCGTCGAGCCCCAGCCCAGTCAGCAAATCGACGGCCTCACGCCCGATAAGTTTCAGTTCCTGCCCGGGGCTATCAGTGCGCTGGCGCGCATTGCCCGCGATTTACCCGAGTACGAGTTGGTGCTGGTAACCAACCAGGATGGGCTGGGCACCGCCAGCTTCTCGGAAGACACCTTCTGGCCGGCCCATCAGCTCATGCGCGATATTCTGGCCACCGAAGGCGTTCATTTCGCCGCCGAGCACGTCGACCGCAGCTTTCCGCACGAAGGCCTGCCCACCCGCAAGCCCGGCACGGGCCTGCTCGGTGAGTACCTCGACCCCGCCAACGACTACGACCTGCCCAATTCCTATGTTATCGGCGACCGGCTGACCGATGTCCAGTTGGCCGAGAACCTCGGCAGCCAGGCCATTCTGATAGGAGAGGAGCCCGACCCCCGCGCCGCCCTCACCACCACCAGCTGGGATGCCATCTACCATTTCCTGCGCTACCCGGCCCGCATCGCCGTTATCGAGCGCAACACCAACGAAACCCAGATTGCCATCCGCCTAAACCTGGACGGTACCGGCCAGACGGATATCCACACCGGTCTCGGTTTCTTCGACCACATGCTGGAGCAGCTCGGCCGGCACAGCGGAGTCGACTTACACATAAGTGTAAAAGGCGATTTACATATTGATGAACATCACACCGTTGAGGATACGGCTCTGGCTCTTGGCACCGCCTTCTCTCAGGCCCTGGGCGACAAGCGCGGTCTGGCCCGCTATGGTTTCCTGCTGCCCATGGACGAAGCCCTGGCCCAGGCGGCCATCGACTTCGCCGGACGGCCCTGGCTGGTGTGGGACGCTGAATTTAAGCGCGAGCGGGTAGGGGACTTGCCTACCGAGCTGTTCTTCCACTTTTTCAAGTCCTTTACCGACAACTCCCGGGCTACGCTCAACATTTCCTGCCAGGGCGATAATGAGCATCATAAGATTGAAGCTATTTTCAAAGCTGTAGCCAAGGCCATTAAAATGGCGTTGGTGCGTGATGCCTCTACGGCTATTCCCAGCACTAAGGGAATATTGTAGCACCGCATAGCTAGGCAATTTATTGTATATCCAAATGAGTAATAAAAAGTATTATTCATTTGGGTTAATCAGGAATCGATTATGGAAATCGCAGTAGTAGATTACAAAGGGGGCAACGTGCAATCAGTACTCTTTGCTTTGGAGCGGTTGGGTGCGCAACCTATTCTTACCGCCGACCCCGAAGTATTGCGGCGCGCCGATAAGGTGCTTTTTCCGGGCGAAGGGGAAGCCTCATCGGCTATGCAGGCCTTGCAGGAGTCGGGCCTCGACTTGGTGCTGCCCACCCTCACCCAGCCGTTCCTGGGCATCTGTCTGGGCATGCAGCTGCTGGGCACGCACAGCGATGAGAACGATACGCCCATGCTCGGGCTGCTGCCTTTTCAGGTGCAGCGGTTCGTCGCCGACGCGGACCACAAAGTCCCCCATATGGGTTGGAACAACCTGCAGGATTTACGCGGGCCATTGCTGGCTGGGCTTACCGAGGCCGACCACGTGTACTTTGTGCACAGCTATTATGCCCCCGTGGGGCCATATACCATTGCGCAGGCCGAGCATCCCGCCCCATTTAGCGCGGCGGTACAACACCGCAACTTCTACGGCGTGCAGTTTCACACCGAGAAAAGCGGGGGCGTGGGCACGCGCATCCTGGCCAATTTTCTGGCGCTGTAGCATTCGTTCATCCTCAAACAAGAACCTACCCAGTGGAGATTATCCCTGCTATCGACCTCATCAACGGCCAGTGCGTCCGGCTGAGTGCCGGCGATTTTGCCCGGCAAACCACCTATGATGCCGACCCCGTAGCCGTTGCCCGGCGTTTTGCCGATGCGGGGCTGCGCCGCCTGCACTTAGTCGACCTCGACGGTGCCCGCGCCGGCCAGCCGGTCAACCTAGCCGTACTGGAAGCCATTGCCAGCCAAACCAGCCTCGATATTGACGCCGGCGGGGGAATTCAAACGGCGGCGGCTTTGGTGCAGGTGCTGGGTGCCGGGGCTGCCCACGCTACCGCTGGCAGCTTGGCCGTTCGCGAGCCTGCCATCGTGCAGGCCTGGCTGGCACAGTACGGGTCCGATACTATTTTTCTCGGAGCCGACTACAAAGGTGCCCACATCGTTATCAATGCCTGGGTTGACCAGAGCGACCTGACGCTGACCGGCTTCGTGGCCGATTACCTGGCGGCCGGCGGCACCACCTTTATCTGCACCGACGTGAGCAAAGACGGCCTGCTGCAAGGCCCATCGCTGCCCACCTACCGTTTGCTGGTGGAGCAGTTTCCTACGGCGCGCTTTATTGCCAGCGGCGGCGTGACCACCATTGGCGACCTGGAACTCCTTGTGGAGGCCGGTATGCACGGAGCCATCATCGGCAAGGCGCTCTACGAGGGCACCATTGCGTTGGCCGATTTGCAGCGGTTCCTGTAGTAGATTTTGATGCCTAGCATTTAGTAAATATCCCTCTCTGTGGTTAAGAAAAGACTTATTCCCTGCCTTGATGTCCGCGACGGTCGTACCGTAAAGGGCATTCAATTTGAAGGCCTGCGTGATGCCGGAGACCCTGTGGCGCTGGCGGCCCGCTACGCTCTCGAAGGAGCCGATGAGCTGGTATTTCTCGACATCACGGCCACCAATCAGCGTCGGCAGCCGCTGACGGAGCTGGTGCGCGACATCGCCCGCGTGCTGGATATTCCTTTCACCGTGGGCGGCGGCATCAGTACCGTGGCCGACGTGGAAGCCCTGCTGCTGAGCGGTGCCGATAAGGTTTCCATCAACTCCGCCGCCTTGGCTCGTCCCGCTTTCATATCGGATTTAGCCCGGCGTTTCGGTTCCCAGTGCGTAGTAGTGGCAGTCGATGCCCGGTTGGTGGACCAAGAGTGGCAGGTAATGACCCGCGCCGGAACTACGCCCACAGGCCGCCAGGCCGTAGACTGGTGCCGCATGGCCGCCGATTTGGGGGCCGGTGAGCTGCTGCTCACGTCAATGAGCCACGACGGCACCAAGGCCGGTTTCGCGCTGGAACTGACCCGGGCGGTCAGCGACGCCGTATCCGTTCCTGTCATTGCCTCCGGTGGTGCTGGCCAGCCTTCTGATTTTACCGCTGTTTTCGAAGCTGGCGGGGCGGATGCGGCATTGGCGGCCAGCATTTTCCACTTTAACGAAACCGCTTTGCCGGCGCTGAAGCAATATCTGCACACGGCAGGAATTGCCGTGCGCCTGTAACATTTGTGTATATAATATTTTCTAACTTCTTGTTTATGTCTGCTGCTTCCACCTCGCCCACTAGTCTTCAGTTTGATGCATCTACCGGTTTGGCCCCGGCCATTATTCAGGATGCTGATACCGGGCAGGTGCTGATGCTTGGGTACTTCAACGCCGAAGCCTGGGCCAAAACGCAGCAGGAGGGACGTGTCACGTTCTTTTCAAGGTCGAAAAACCGCCTTTGGACCAAAGGCGAATCCAGCGGTAATTATCTCACGGTAGTTAGCACGCATATCGACTGCGATGCGGATACTGTGCTGGTTCGGGCCCTGCCGGCTGGTCCGACGTGCCATCGTGGTACGGTGAGTTGCTTTGTGCAGCCGGAACAACTGCAGGCACCAGCCGCGCCAATCGGCTTTCTGGGCGCGTTGGAACGGTTGATTGTGGAGCGGCAGCAGTTTCCGGAGCGTGCCCCCACGTCCTATACTGTTTCACTCTTCAACAAAGGCCTGCCCAAAATTGCCCAAAAAGTAGGAGAGGAGGCCGTTGAAACGGTTATTGATGCCGTAGCCGGCCATCGCGAAACCCTGCCGGGCGAAGTAGCTGATTTGCTTTACCATCTGCTCGTGCTGCTCGTGGCCTCGGGCGTTTCCATGGCTGAAGTTATCGAGGTGCTGCAGGAGCGCCACCGCCTGCCCAACACCCGGCATTTGACGGAAGGATAAACGCAGAAGGTTTATAAAACGGCTACCCGTGTTACCTGTCGCTTGCCGGTTCCCAACAGTTGCAGGTAATAGACCCCTGGTGCCAAGGCATTGCGCGACCACGTGAGTCGATGCTACCTGGCGGCGGCGGGACCATCATAGTTGAGGTAAACAGGTGGGTTACTTTTTGGCCCATGGCGTTAAGCATCTGCAATTGAACGGTGGCCGCGCTGGGTAGCGAGAACAATACTTTCGTGCTTTCCTCGAAGGGATTGGGATTCACGGGAAACAGGGTGGTCACAGTGCTCAGGGTTGGGTACAGCACTTAGGTGCCCACCAGCACCTGGTGGTGGGTATAGAACTGCAGGGAGAGGCTGTCGGCTTGGCATTGATGAGCATGGCCCCCCAAAGTCCGCGTTGAACGTGGTTTTGCTCTGGGGTAGGCGCTGCATGGTTACGCGGTAAATGTTGCGGGCACCCAGGCCATTCACTACGTAGGGCGTTTTGTCCACCAAAATCTGTTCGTAGTGATGGTCGTGTCCTGCCAGCATCACGGAGCCTCCCCATTGGCTTAAGGGCCATTTTAGACCAAACCTTTGCGCAATCCTGGTCACAGCTGTAACCACTGCAGCGAATGGAACTCGTTTCTATCTAAATCCCGCCAGTGACTATCTGATAATTGATTCAGCAGGAGCGGGATGCACCGTTAGCATCAGAAACTCACAAGGCAAGGAGGTGCTGATTACCGTGTCAATAACGAGCCAGAATAAGGTAGCTATTTGCCAATTGAGTAAAGGACTTTACATAGAAGCCGTCTAGAAAGTCACAAAAGGTACTCAACCGGTCATGCAGCGCGCAGCGCAGCATCTTGCTCGCATCGTTGAACGTGAGGATGCGAGCAAGATGCTGCGCTGCGCGCTGCATGACTGTTCGGGGACTTTCTAAATAGCTTTATTATAGCGATTGAAACAATTAATTCTATTAGTACATCCAATACTGCTGATTAATTAATCTGCTTTCTTCACAATTTCTTAAGCTGGGATGGATCGAATTGCATCTTCTGCGATTCGGACCATCCCAGCTTCTGGTTTTTTAGCTGTCGTCTTATTTTCTCCAGCAGCGCCATGGCTATGGCGACGTCTTCTTCCTCTGTAATTGAGAGCACTGTGTTTATCCCAGGGCCGCTAACTTGTAATTGGTATTCTTTATGGTCGGTAATCGGCAAAGCGGCTATTGGAGGTGTTACGTGGACTTCTGGTGATTGGCGCCGCACATTTTTGCGCATATCATCAGGTTCTTCCAGCTTTTTTATTTTGAGGGTCGTCTCCTGTTTTGGCGTTGGCTCAAAGAATCCAAATAGGCTAGCAACTGCATCTGCGCCTTCATGGTTGTTTGTTTTATTATTGGTGCTTTCGTTTGGTATGATGTCGGATTTCCTAACGTTCTGCAATGCGTCTGTATCAATCGTTGTTGCAGCGTTCAAATCTGAGTCTCCGTTAGTTTGTTCTTGGAGCATTAGGTTGTCGATTCCCGATAACCCTCGGAATACGTTGGTTTGGGGTTGCGGGCTAGCTAACTCACGTCTGGAATTCTGTGCTGCTTTAAAAGCATCGATATCGGCGATGATGTTTCGTTCATCGAGAATACCTACCATGTGGCAGCCGTCCACAAATGCTTTGGCTACTCCTGGTGCATTTATTTCTTCCACACCAAATTCCCGGATTAGCATCACATCCAACATCTGTACCGGCAGCTCTCTTGAGCGGAATTTGCGGCAGATTTGCGTGAATAGGGGCGGGGTAAGGAATGCTTCGCGGTGAAAGGTTAATTCCTCCTCTTTGTCATAGGCATGCTTGATTCTCTTGAACAGTGTGGTTGTGGTTAGCAGTTCGCGTTTGCTAGTTATTAGTCCAAACTTTACTGCGGAGCCTATTATGGCTTTGAATGACCCACTGACCTTCCTGTTCAGTTTTCTCGCCGCGTTTTCTATTGTGCACTTTCCGCCCGTGTCATCGGTAATCTCTGCTAGTTCCCACGCACCGGTGTAGTTAGTCCTTGGGTAGTCTATTAGTTTTGGCATATTGGGGCGAAGAGGGTTTGTTATATGATCTACAAAACTAGTCAAAAAAAGTATATAAAATCCCTTATTTTATATACTTTTATAAGCTTTTGATGGGGAGTTTTTATTTTGAACTTTTATCCAATGCGTATGGTACATGGGTTTAATTACCATATTCTAGTACATACGTAGTGTAGAATTCTCTGTTTCATTAGTTTCTTTAGGAGCTCAGATTCTTTAGAAACTTTCTTGAGCATAATGTTTCGGTGTATCTATAATATATTAGACGAACCTGTTGTATAATAAAGTTTGCACAGTTTAAATAATAATAGGAGAGGGAGATAATATTATTAGTAATTATAAGTATATAAAATACAGTATTTTCTACTTTTTTATACTTTATATTATCAATTATTTATCAAGCATGTTCACATTGGAGAGGTTCCAACTCAGCACATAACGCGAATCCCAGTCCAAAATCGAAACCAAATAGATGACCACGTGGGTGATGTCCGTGCTACCAGAACTCATTCGGAGCGGTGACCGAGCCATCTCGCAGCAGATAGGAACCGGTGCACGCACTTGGCATTGACAGCGTACCCGTCCAGGCGCAGGTGGTCACGCAGGACCAGCACGCCCTTGAAGTTATGGGCGGTGAACTCCTCATCGAGCAAACGCATGAGATGGAGCTTTCCCCACAGGGATGATAGTAAAAGCTACTACGCGGAAGGCCCAGAACCTGACACCAGGCCTGTACCGAATGCCACCCGTCGCCCTGAACGGCCAGAACGCGTTGCTGGAATACTGACATGACCCCAGCGTTTTTTAACAGCGCGTTCTCCATCTGCAGCCGGCCGATGGCGGCGTAAAGGGACTCCACATCCGGCACCGCTGCAACGGAAACGGGCGCTTCGGCAAAGACCTAAACGGCTTGATGGCGCAGTTGCAGGTTCCAGCGTGTGATTTGGGTAGTGGCCAGTTGGTAATGGGCGGCCAACTCGGCCAACGGCCTACGCTCGATGAGGGCGGCAAGTACCACCTCGGCTTTGAACTCAACCGTGTAGCGACGACGGGTGCGTGTTGGGGTCATAATCGAGCAAAACAAACCCGCTTAACCTATCCAGCTTTTGGGGAGTACTACAAGCTAACTGTGCATTTGGTGCAATGACCCTAAATCTGCTGTACAATTAAAAGTAGAATATGCTCAGGGTGCACTCTATTAATAGCACCAACGCAAGGCGTACTTCATAAAAGCCAGTCAACACAAAACAAAAATCACTTAAGCCAAAAGAGTATTAGATAACCTTCCAGAGCGAACCTAACTACACAATACAATTTGTCTTATAATTTATATTATGTTAAGTAGAGTATTCGGAAACGAAAAGGCCCACTTTCAAGCGGGCCTTTTCGATCATCATAACAGCAAGCCTGACCCCTACTTCGTCAGAGTCTTAAGCTTTGCATTAAGCTTCTCCGAATCAGCATTACGACCCAAACGGAAGTAAACTTTTTGCAAAGAAACCAGCGTATTACGGTCGTCGGGCTGCAACTGAAGCGCCTTTTCAAAATAAGGAACCGAGGCTTCAAAATACTTTTTGCCCTCAGTCTCAAATTTCTTACCTGAAACCTGGTAAGTTTTCAAATCCATCTTGCTAGCCTTGGTGTAGGCATCAGCGGCTTTATTGTAATTGTAGACGCCAAGGTTAAACTGCGCGTCGAAATTGTTGGGCTCCAACTCAACTGCTTTCTTATAGTCAGCAACAGCCAGCTCGTTTTTCTTTTGCTGGTCATACATCGAACCACGCACTGCATAAAGGTTCGAATTGCCGGGGTCAGCAATGATGGCCTTGTTGATTTTGGCAAGAGCATCTTCCCCTTTACCGCTGGCGAGCGACATGTTCAAATCCTCCAGCATGAAGGATTTATTGTTGGGATAAGCAGCCAGTGCCTGCTGCACGACTTTAGCGGCTTCAGCGTTATCGTTCTGCTGCTTGGCCATTTGAAGCAAGCGCGAATACAAAGTCACCGACTTGTAGTTCATACCCAGCAACTGATTGTAGCTGGCTTTTGCGCCCGCAAAATCCTGCTTAGCTTCGGAAGCATAGGCCGAATAAAGCACTGCCGTAGTATCCTGTGGCTTGATTCTCGAAGCCAGTTTATAGCTCTCAATTGCCTTATCGTATTCTTTGGCATTGTAGCTATTCACGGCGTCGTTGAAAGCACGACCATATAGGCCATCCATTCTGGCAACGGCCTGCTTGCCGAATTCACCATCTTTGGTATCCAGTTCAACGGTCTTATTATAAGACTCATACGATTTCTGGAGGCCCTCGCCCGGCTGCAGCTGCTTGCCGTAGATGGGGCTTTCCAGCATGCCTTCGTAAACCTGACCACGGGTAAACCAGGTTTTGGCTTTGCCGCTGGTTTTTTCGTTTACAATGGCTTTGTCAATGTCCGTGCGAGCTTTATCCAACAAGCCGGAACGCTGGTTCAGAATGGCGTTGGTGACGGCTGAAGTTTGGGCGAAAGCCAGCGAGGGCAACCCACCGGCCAAAGCAACGGCGACGGCAATCGTCAGAAAGGTCTTCTTCATGAGTTCGGGAATTGGCCGGGATTCAAGTCTGAGTAAAAATCACCCGACTTGATAACGGCGGGAAAAATGAAAAAAGTGAATTTTTGGGGTAAGGACCGAAACCGGAAACGATGGGTTATGGCCTTGGGTTCGTCAAAAATAAACGGGACGGCCCAAATGGACCGCCCCGCTACTACTTCAGCAATTATGCCAAGTCGTCGGATTCGGGTTCATCTTCCGAATCTGCTTCATCTTCGCTGTCGTCCTCCAACTCATTGTCGGTTTCGACAGCCTCGCCGGCGTCATCGGCAAGCGATTCGTTTTCAGCACCATGAAGAGCAACTACCACCTGCGCCCCACCTTCTTCGGTGGTCGTGACGAGTACGGCTTCGGTTTCCTCCTCCTTTTCTTCGGCGGCCACTTTAGCTACCGAAGATATTTCATCGTTGGCGCTGATTTTAATCAACCGCACGCCTTGAGTAGCGCGGCCAATCGTGCGCAAATCGCTCATGCGAAGACGGATGGTAATACCGGACTTGTTGATAATCATCAAGTCGTCAGTATCATTAACATCCTTGATGGCTACCAGATTACCCGTTTTTTCGGTAATCTTCATGGCCCGAACGCCCTTGCCGCCCCGGTTGGTCACGCGGTACTCATCGAGCGAGCTGCGCTTGCCATAGCCATTCTCGGTCACCACCAGTAATTCCTGGGTGGGGTCGGCGAGGCAGACCATGCCCACAACCCGGTCGCCGGGCGTGTCGGACAGGCTGATGCCGCGCACACCGGCGGCGGCCCGACCCATCGAGCGAACCTTGCCTTCGTTGAAACGAACGGCGCGGCCCGAACGGAGCGCGAGCACCACTTCCGAGTTCGGCGCGAGCAGCTGAACATCGAGAATGCGGTCGCCTTCGTTGATGGTGATGGCGTTGATGCCAGCCGTACGGGGGCGCGAGTATGCTTCGAGGGGGGTTTTCTTGACGGTGCCCTGCTCAGTGCAGAACATCAGGAAGGTGTTTTCCAGATAATCCGGGTCTTTGAGGCCCCGCACATTGAGCACGGAACGCACTTTGTCTTCACGCGGAATCTCGATAAGGTTTTGCAGGGGCAGGCCCTTGGTGGCCTTCCCTCCTTCCGGCACTTCGTACACCTTGAGCCAGAACACGCGGCCAAGCTCGGTGAAGAACAGCAGGTACTCGTGGGTGGTGGCCACGAAGAGATGCTCCGTGAAATCGTCCTTCTTGGAGATGGCCCCACGCGAACCAGCCCCGCCCCGGCCCTGAGCCCGGTATTCGTCTAGGTTAGTACGCTTGATGTAGCCTTCGCGCGAAATGGTGATAACCATGGCCTCGTCGGCAATCATGTCTTCGGTCGAGAAATCACCACCGATATAGTTAATTTCCGTGCGGCGGGCATCGCCGTAGCGCTCCCGGATATCAAGCAGCTCGGTTTTGATGATGCCGCGCTGCAGTACATCCGATTCGAGCACCGACTTCAGGTAGTCGACGAGCTTCATCAGCTCGTTGTATTCGGCCACGATTTTGTCGCGCTCCAGGCCGGTGAGGCGCTGCAGACGCATGTCCAGGATGGCGCGGGCCTGCACTTCGCTCAGCGCGAAACGCGAGATGAGCTGGCCACGGGCCACCTCAGGGTCGCGCGAGCTGCGAATGAGGGCAATCACCTCGTCGAGGTGGTCGAGGGCAATGAGCAGGCCTTCAAGAATGTGGGCCCGCTTCTGGGCTTCGGCCAGCTCGTAGCGCGTGCGGCGCACGATGACTTCGGCGCGGTGCTCGACAAAGTACTGGATGAGCTGCTGGAGGTTCAGCGTCATCGGGCGACCTTTGACCAGGCACACGTTGTTGACGCCGAAGGAGCTTTGCAGCTGGGTGTACTTGTAGAGGTTGTTGAGCACCACGCTGGGCATGGCATCACGCTTGAGGTCGTAAACGATGCGCATGCCGTCGCGGTCCGACTCGTCGCGCATGTCGGAAATGCCCTCAATCTTCTTATCGTTGATGAGCGCGGCCGTCTTCTCAATCATCGACGCCTTGTTCACCATGTAGGGAATCTCGGTGACGACGATTTGCTCTTTGCCGGTTTTGGAGGTTTCGAACGAGGCTTTGGCGCGCATGACCACGCGGCCCCGGCCGGTTTCAAACGCCTGCTTCACGCCCTCGTAGCCGTAGATGATGCCACCGGTGGGGAAGTCGGGCGCCGTAACGTACTGCATGAGCTCGGCCACCGTGATGTCGGGGTTTTCGAGGTAAGCAATGATGCCGCTCACGACTTCCGTCATGTTGTGCGGGGCCATGTTGGTGGCCATGCCCACGGCGATGCCCGTCGTACCGTTCACCAACAGGTTGGGGAACTTGGCGGGCATCACGCTGGGCTCTTCAAGCGAGTCGTCGAAGTTGGGCTGAAAATCGACGGTGTCCTTGTCCAGGTCGCCGAGCATTTCATCCGAAAGGCGCTTGAGGCGGGCTTCGGTGTAACGCATAGCCGCCGGCGAGTCGCCATCGACAGAGCCGAAGTTGCCCTGGCCGTCTACCAGGGGATAGCGCAGGCTCCAGTCCTGGGCCATGCGCACCATGGTGTCATACACCGAAGAGTCGCCGTGCGGGTGGTATTTACCCAGCACCTCGCCCACGATACGGGCCGATTTTTTGTAGGATTTATTGTAGCCCACGCCCAGCTCGCTCATGCCGTAGAGCACGCGCCGGTGCACGGGCTTCAAGCCGTCGCGGACATCGGGCAGGGCCCGGGAGATGATAACCGACATCGAGTAATCGATGTAGGCGCCCCGCATCTCGTCTTCGATGTTAATCGGAATGATTTTTTCGCCTTCCGCCATTGAGGGGGTTGATAGGCGACTTGAAAAAACCCAAATAAGGTGGTTTTAAGCCGCAGGGTGAATGGTTCTTTATATGCGTGCGAAGATACAATAAAAAGGCCGCAACGACAAGCGCTGCGGCCTTTTATAGACTTATTGAAGCAACTATCGAAAGGTAGCCGACGGCCGGTACCAACCCTCAAAACCACCAAACCAGGGCCTTCCCTCCCACCGCCGCCGCCGGCTTAGCGAATGGACTTGCTGCGGTCGTTGTCATGCTGCGCGGGTTTGGAATTCGTGGTCTTGATTTTCTCGCCGATGGCGGGGTTCTGCTTCTTCCAGAGCGGCTGGCCCCGGTACTTCACCCCGCTGTGCAGGTGCACCTTGCGCACGTGGCACGATTCGATGGGACAGGTACGGCAGCTGGCTAAGGCCACGAGCAGCGTACAGAATATCGAGCGAAAAAGCAGCTTCATGGCACAAAGGTAACGCATAGGAAAGGCGGCAACAGCCCACATTGGGCCACACGGCGGCTAGCCGATTTTAGTCCTCGCCGTCCCACTCGGCCAGAAAGCGGGCCACGTAGGCTTCCATAAACGCATGGCGCCCGCGGGCCACGGCGCGGGCACCATCCGTATTTAGCCGGTCCTGAAGGTGGAAGAGCTTTTCGTAGAAGTGGTTGAGCGTAGGGGCCGTATTCTTCTGGTAGCTGGCAAAACTGTCGTGCACCATCGGCGCAATGGCCGGGTCGTGCAGCGGCCGGCCGGCGTGCCCACCGTAGGCAAACGCCCGCGCAATGCCAATGGCCCCGATGGCATCTAGCCGGTCGGCGTCCTGCACCAGGGCAGCTTCGATGCTCGAAACCGGCGTGGCTACGCCCGAGCCTTTGAAGGAAACCTCCCGAATAACGGTTTCGACGCGCGCAACAACTTCTTCGGCTACCTGCTGGCTGTGCAGCCAGGCGCGGGCGGCGCGGGGACCGGCTTCGTAGTCGCCGCCGTGGAATTTCCAGTCGGCGATGTCGTGGAGCAGGGCAGCCAGCTCGGTCACCAGCGCATCGGCCTCGGGATGAGCGGCGGCGAGGCGACGGGCCATCAGCCAGACGCGGCGGATGTGTGCCCAGTCGTGCCCACTGCCTTCGTTGGCAAACTTATCTTCGATAAAGCGGGCGGTGGTGGCGATTACGTCCAAGAGAACTGTCAAAATGAGGTATTAAAAAAAGCGGCCGCAACCCATGAGGAGCGGCCGCCGGGAAGCGGGCAAAAGTACGGGCTTATTTCTGCTCATTAAGGTCCCAGTCATACTTCAGGTAGGTCAGGGGCACATCGGGCTTGATTTTTTGCGTGGCGTAGCGGTTCACAAAATCCTGGATGGAAGTGCTGCCGTTTTTGGTGAAGTCCTTGGGGTAGAAGCTGAAGATGGAGGAGAGCTGCGGCTTATCGGCGGGCGTCAGCTTGTTTTTGGCGGGGTTGTTCACAAAGTCGCGGCCCTGCTCGTCGAGCTGCGCATTCAGGCGCGGACCGACGTAGGCCTCGTTGCGCAGGCGGGGGCACGACATGGCAGCGCACACCAGCGCCACATGGATGCGGTTGTCCTCAAAGTTCTTGCGGATGATACGGTGCTCGATATCATTGAGGGAATAATCTTTGCCGTCGAGCTTGATGAAATGCTGGTCCCAGGGCGTATCAACGAAGATTTTAGTACCGCCCAGGTCCTTGATGCTCTTAACCGGATAGGCGCGCAGAATGCGCTGCACGGTAAAGGCATTGTAGGCGTTTATCCAGTAGGCCAGCTCATTGTTGGAAGTCCAGCTCTTGCTGGGCAGGTGCGCAGACAGGTCTTGCAAATAAGCATTGAGCGCGAGGCTGTCGCCCTGCCACGCTTTGTAATCGACCAGTCCCTGGTTGTTGACGTATTTTTTCAGCTGGCTATCCCAGGCGGCGTGGGTGGGCGGCGTGGTTGCCGTTTTGGCCGTGGGATTGAGGGGAATAAGGTAGCGGATATAGCCGCAGCCAGAGGTGAAAGCCGTAACCAGCGCAAACAGGCACAGGAACGTAAAACGGGGAATTAAGCGCATGAAGCAGATTCGTAAAAGAGTGGTGATGTCGGGCTTGATGCCCTGACAAAAAGCACTTACGCAGCCAGACACGATTTAAACAGTTTCATACGCTGTTTAGCGACATACCCGGTGCGTCATCCTGCGCGTGATGTCAAATGACTACACTTCGGATTACTCAACAGCCCCACGGTACGTACCGGGGCGTACCGGGGCGTACCGGGGCGTACCGGGGCGTACCGGGGCGTACCGGGGCGTACCGGGGCGTACCGGGGCGTACCGGGGCGTACCGGGGCGTACCGGAAGAAATCAGAATAAGTTGGTTCATTTACCATTTCTGCTACGCGAGCGGAGTATCGGCATACCACCCGGGCAGCGGGCCCGCTCCCGATGGGTTCAACCCAAGAAATTCACTGCGATTACAGTTAGCTGCCGTTTCTTCGCCTTATAAAGCTCCATTTCTATGATTTCCCGTTATCTCCTTTCGGCGGCCCTGCTCCTGCCACTGGCGTCGGCACCGCAGCTGGCGGCCGCGCAGGTGCCCCTGGCCACCCCCGCGCCAGCAGATACCACGCACAAGTACCAGAACCCCGCCGGGGTGTCCTCACTGATTAAAAAGTCTTTTTTCAAAAGCAAAGGGTTTCGGGCCAGCATTGTGCCGGCGGTGCTGATTAGCTACGGCATCAGCACCATCAACGGCAATGGCTTTTACAGCTCCTACGATGCCAAGAGTGACATTCACCACACGTTTGGCGACTACAGCAACCACATTGATGACTTCCTACAATGGGCGCCCTACCTAGAGATTCCCGTGGTGCTGCTGGCCGGCGTGGAGTCGCGCAGCGACCGGATAAACCTCGGGCTCGTCATCGTGAAAAGTGAGCTGATTATGCTTTCCTCAGTGTATGTGGTGAAAACCCTTACCCGCATCGAGCGACCCGATGGCTCCAATAGTCTATCGTTTCCATCGGGGCACACGGCGCAGGCCTTTCTGGCCGCCAGCATTGTGCACACCGAGTTCCGCGACAAAAGCCAGTGGTACGGCATCGGGGCTTATACGCTGGCTACGAGCGTGGCTGCCTTCCGCATGATAAATAACAAGCACTGGGAGTCGGACGTGGTAGCCGGGGCGGGCTTCGGCATTCTCTCGGCCCACGTGGCCTACCTGACCCATCGCGACCGCTGGGGCCACAAGCCCACGGGCCGCGGCATCGGCGACACCAGCTTCATGCCCATGTGGACCCCGGCGGGCGGCACGGGCCTGTGCTTCACCTGGCGGCCGAAATAGCAGCCGAAGAGCCTCTGGATAAACGTCATTCGGCCCGTCGAAACAATATGTTCCGGCGAGCCGAATGACGTTTGAGCGGGCTTTATGCGTTAGACTATCGGAAGTTCGGCACGCTCCGCATTATCGGTGCCAGTATCTGCCTGCTCATCCAATGCTTCCAGCTCGACTTCACGCTGCCAGATTTGGGCTGGGTTGAAAAGACCGGTGGCGGCAACCAGGTCTTCGAGCAGGTGGTCGAGCAGGTGGTCGTCGGGAGCGGATTGCTCTTCCGGATTGGGAGGCGTTTGATTCGGGTCCATGTATCGCCTACGCTAACTGGTGACCTGACGGCTATTATTTTGGGTAACCGCCAGCAATACTCCGGTGAAATGCATTATACTGCACGCCCCCGGTGGTCAGTGTGGCGGTACCGCCCCTACTTCAACAGCATGATTTTAGAATTTCAAACCGATTTCATTCCGCTAATCACTACGGGCGTGAAAGTCCATACCATCCGCTTCGGCAACCGCTGGAGCGCCGGCCAGTCTATTAAATTTTACGTGAACGTGGGGCAGGACGGCATGCGTAAGTTCTGGCCCGACGGGGTGGCGCAGAATGTTCAGAACATTCGAGTGGAAGTAAGTCACGGAACCCCGGTAATCGAAATAAACGGCCGCCAACTGTCGGCCCCGGAACTCACCGAGTTTACCCACCGCGACGGGTTCGAATCGCCCGGGCTGCTGCTGCAATTCCTGGACGGCTACCACGGGCTGCCTTTCGTGGGCCAGCTCATTCACTGGAGCAGTCTTCGCTACTAAAGGCCGGCCACAAAAAAACCCCATGCAAACACTTGATTTGCATGGGGTCTAATACACGATTAGCCGCCTGTCGGACTTGCCAGTACCACTACTTAGTATGTGGGGATGCGCAGAAGCCCCCTGCGGGGCCTTTTACGCCCACCGATGAGCTAGGGGGGTTTACAGTTAGAGCCACGTTAGCGCGGCAGTCAAGCAACAGGTGGCAAAATAATTGGGGGCCCGCTTATCAAAGCGGGTTGCCACGGCCCGAAAACGTTTTAAGCCATTGATGGCTCGTTCAATCTGGTTTCGTTCTATACATTTCAGCATCGTGTTCGAGGGATAATGTCCAGTTTTTCTTGCTGGGAATCCCGGCCCCGGCTTGTCCTATCTGGACGCGCACGTAGTCCGCGTCGTAGGCGCTGTCGGCCAAGACGACCTGCCCCGCCCGCAGGTGGCTCCGCAACAGCCCCGGGACTTGCGGGCAATCGCCGGCTTGGCCACCGCGGTCAGGGCCAGGGCGCAAATCCGGCCGTGGGCGTCGCAACTCAGGTGGTGCTTGGTTGTGAAACCACCCCGGCTAAGGCCGAGCGCCTGGCCGACGGGACTATCTTTTTTTGCCCCGGCCGCCACCTGGTGCGCGCGTACGGCCGTCGAGGCGTACAGGGCCGGTAGCCGTAGCGCCGGTCCTGGCGGATGGTATTTCCGTAGTAGCGAAGGAAGGCTTGCCGCCCACCCGGCCCAGCCGTGTGCTTGCTTTCGCACTATTTATTTACCCATGACCCTAATCCTTCGCCCCGTTACCCCGGCCAGCCTGGCCGCGCGGCTGCCCCTTGGCCGACTTCTACCAGCACTTCGGCTACGCCCACGACGCGGCCGCGCAGCAGGCGCTGGCCGCATCGTGGGCGTAGCCCATCCCGAGTGGGGGGCGCTGTATCTGCTCGATGATGCCGGCCAGGCCGTGGGCTACGCTGGCATCACCTACTTCACCTTCGAGCGGGGCGGGCGCTACGCCCTCGTCGATGAACTGTACATGGCCGGCGCGGCCCGCAGCCGGGGCGTGGGCCGCGCCGCGCTGCTCCTGTTGCAGCAGCAGGCCCGGGCCGCAGGCCTAGTGGCCTTGTACCTGCAAACCGAGCCCTACAATGCCCGCGCCCAGTGCCTCTACGAGTCCGTGGGCTTCGTGGACGATGAGCGGCGCAACCTGGCCTGGCTGAGCGGGGCGGTTCCGGGCAAGGAATGAGTACGCCTGGAAAAAGGTCGGAGTGGGTAGCCGCCTTTCGTGGCGCTGGACCTGGGCATCGATACGTCCACGGACGGCCGGCAGCTCGTCGGGAGTAGCCGTGTCGGTCTGGATAACCAAGGCCGTGCCGCCCGCCTTTTCAATTGCCGCCACCACCGCGTTGCCTTCCGACCGGATGCGGCTCAGGGTGGCCACTTTGCCGCCCTTCGCAGCCAGCCACAACGAGGTCGTCTTGCCGATGTCCAAGCTACCGCCCGTAACCAGACAGTTTTTTTGAATCGGGTTATGGCGCGCTGTCAATGAAAAGCAAAAAAGCCAATGGCTGCCTTGGGGCAGCCATTGGCTAGTATATCTATCGGATGCAAACCGGGAGAATAAAGCGGGCCTAGGACCTACCGGTGGGCGCGTAGGAGCCGTAGAGCTTATCGACCTGCGCGGCGGGTGGGCCCTGCTTAGCCTCGTTGGCGGCAGCCGTGGGCGGCTCGGTCCAGGGCATCTTGCCCACAATCAGCTTGGGCAGGTTGATGAACACGTCGGTACCGCTACGCCGCACCACGGCGTCGAAGGGAATGTAGACGTCGCTCTTGAGCAGCCCCTGCTTGACTACCATATACCCCGGTCCGTCCCCGTCGTTCACCACTTTATCGACCGTGCCAATCTTGCCGTCGCCAGAGCCATGCACCGTGTCGCCGACTGCCACCGCGGGCACGGGCGGGTGCTCGATGCTCGCCAGAAAGTCGTCGACGGTGATGACGCCGTTAGCAATCAGGGGAAAGTTGATGTGGATGGCTGCCTCGTATTCGGGCAGGCCGGCCGCGCCGATGGCGTCGGAAATGAAGGTAACGTCGTAGCCGGCTTCGGTGCCGTGGCGGCCGGTGCTCTCGCAGCAGAGGTTGGCCGTCATTCCGGCGATGACCAGGTGGGTGATGCCGCGGCTTTCCAGGTGCTCGGCCAGGTCGGTCTGGAACACGTCGCAGCTTTTGTGGGGTAGCAGCACGATGTCGCTGGCCTGAGGCTGCAGCTCGGGGTGGAAGTCGGCGCCCCAGCTACCGGCCAGAAACATCTTGTTCTCAAACATGAGGCGGTTGATGCCGCTGCGCTTCTGCAGGCTGTGCTGGGCGTAATCCTCCTCAGTGTAGGCCATGGGCCCGAACAGCACCTGGATGCCCTGGGCGCGGGCGCCATCGATGGCCCGCTTCAGGTTGGGGATGACGTTGTTCTTTTCCACCGTGCCCTTGGTCATCTCCCACGCCGCGCCGCCTTCGGAGAGAAAGTCGTTCACGGGGTCAATCACCAGCAGCACGGTGCGGTCGGCGGGCAAACTGCGACCGGTTTCGCCCTTGGGCAAATAGGTTGCGGCGGATTGGGGGCGGGGAGTATTTTCCATAGCGGGCGTTGGGTTAAGAGAAACAGAACGGGTCGAGTCGGCGGGCCGGCCTCCGCTTGGCGTTGGCATGTCCAGCCCCAGTACAGGACTTGTACTTACTACGCTCCCCTACTACCAATCGTTGTATAATAAAAGGCAGGGCATACCCCCTGTTCAAGGCGTTATCAGGTGCGTTATGAGGTTCCAGCAGCGCCTTAATCCTGTCTTTATGGGTTATAAGCCATTGTACTGGCAGTGCAGGAGTGTCCGGGAAGCAGGAGCTAACACGCTTTAATACCGGCGGGGAAAAACAGCGTTTTGTCTTGGTCCACTTGGTGAGGGGCGCCGGGGTGCTTTCCCCTGAACCATGCCGAACTACCTCATCCACCGGGGAATCGAGCAACGGCCCAGCCCTGTGACTTTGAGAGTGCTCATCAAGTCTAAGGCCGGGAATGGCGCTATTCACCGATAACGTACACCGGCACGGCCTGCGCATCGACGCCCCGACCAGTCGCCTTCCTGACTTTTCTGCCATTCAGCAAGCAGCATGGAGCAGGCAATTTCCGAGGCTGCCGTGCCCCCATCGATGCTGACCAGGATAGTCAGGTTGTCGCCCTGCTTCATGGTGCGCTCGAATCATGCTTGTTGGTGAGCATGAAAGTGTAGGTCAGCTCGTAGTAATGGCCCTGGTTAAAAGTTATTGATTTTTAGCGCTAAAGGCGATGAGTCAGTTCTCGTTTTCGAAGAGGGGCCAGGGGGTAAGGCGAACGGGGAGGGCGGCAAGCACTGCGTAACATAACTCACCAGGTCGGCCGCCCCCAGCAGCCCAGCCAGCTTGCACACCCGTTTCAGATACTTATTCATCACCTGATTCGGATGCACCGACAGCAGCTTTAGCCGTTCCGCATCGGCGTACTTGTCAATGATAGCCGCCGCCGCCGGAGCAGTCAGGTAGATGCTCACCCCCGCCCGCGTCTTGCTCATCATCAGCCGCAGTACCCGCCCCCCGTTCCATTCGTGCAGGTTGCCCCGGTGCAGCCCCAATACGTCTGAGTAGCGCAGCCCCGTGTAGCAGCAGAACAGAAAAATATCCCGCGTCGGCACCAGGTTGGCCGGCAGCATCGCCGTTTCCATCCTGCCCAGGTCCTCCGCCGACAAGTAAAGCTTCGGCACATCAAACCCCTTAATCGTGATTTTACGGATTTCCAGCCCCAGCGTCACTCCTCGCTCATCGCGCAGCCACCGCAAAAACGCCTTCAAATCCTTCAGCGCCGTAGCTACCGAGTTTGGCCCGAGCTTGCGCTCCTCCCGCAAATACACCATCAGCCGGTCATGCAGCTCCAGACTATAGGTCGTTGGGTCCAGTAGCACCCCGGCCCACTTCTCAAAGCCCACCATCCAGTTCCGCGTCACCAAGTGGTGCCGCAACGTTTCCTTGGCATAGCCCCGCGCCAGCATCGACTTGCGGTAGTCGTCATACCACACCGTCACCGATTCCTACTCGACCACCACCGCCTCGGGCACCGAGGCCGGCCGCAGCGCCACCCGCAGGCCGGCCACCGTCGGGGCCTCCCCTTCAGCCCGCAGCTTCCGCCACCACGCCAGCGCATCATTCGTTAGCCGGGCCAGCAGGGCGTTGGCATCATCCGGCAGCGGATACGACTTCCGGAATTCCTGCCGGCTCGCGTTCCAGTCCGCCGGCTTACATTTCTCCCCGGTGGCGCATTTGAGGCGAACCCCATCAAAATAAACGACCAGGTGCACGGGGCACCGGCCCACGCTGTCTTTCTTGTCGGTGCGAAGAACGAATTGGGTAACCATAAAAAAGGGGGGCGTAACGGGGGGCGTCTGTCCCACCGTAAAGTGAAAGATTCGCACCCAGGAGTACCGATTCCCCCAGACGCAAAAAACCCGGAAAACGGCCTCCACGACGTGTGAAGCAGTTTTCCGGGTGTTCCGGTAAAGGATATGTGAGCCGCCTGTCGGACTCGAACCAACGACCCTCTGATTACAAGTCAGAAGCTCTACCAACTGAGCTAAGGCGGCGGGTTGGTGGTGCAAAAGTAAACAGCCAACACCGTATTCCCAGCAATTGGGCCACATTTAGCAAAAAAAGCGGGCCGGCATCATCGAAGCCGGCCCGCTTAGCCTTGGTTAGAAGAGCTAATTAGCTGCGAATCATCCGCAACTGCTTCTTCAGGGCTTCGATGCGCTTCTGGCCTTCGGCGATGCGGCCCTGGTACTCCTCGCGGAGCTGGGAAGCATTTTTGGAGCGGGCGAAGAAATCGAGGTTGGTTTGCAGGGTCGAGTGGTCGTTTTCCAGCTCGTTAATTTCCTTGCGCAGGGCCATTTCCTTGCGCGTGAGCTGCTGCTGAGCCTGCGGGCGGGCTTTGAGGCGCGCTACTTCGGTCTGGAACAATAAATCGGTACGGTCGGCGTAGCCCAGGCCGGGAACGTGGTCGAG
This sequence comes from Hymenobacter siberiensis, assembly GCF_018967845.1. GTDB lineage: Bacteria > Bacteroidota > Bacteroidia > Cytophagales > Hymenobacteraceae > Hymenobacter > Hymenobacter siberiensis. The sequence goes on along the minus strand of NZ_JAHLZZ010000001.1, from coordinate 3,098,679 downwards.
GTACTTGCCTAGCAGCGACAACAGCTGCTCTTCGCTGCGGTCGGCGGTGCCGCGGCCGGGCTGCTCGTCGTTGGCATCAAACTCGGTGGCCCAGCCGGCCAGGATGGCACGGAAGCCTTCGAGCGAGCCCGGTGCATCAACGCTGAGAGCATTAACCTGCTCGGCGATGGTATCGAGGTGCGCGGTCTGCTCAGCCGACGACTGCTGCACCTTCTCCTCGCGGAAGCGGGATTCCTGCTTGGGACGCTCAAACACGGCATCGCAAGCGGCGCGGAACCGGTGCCAGAGCTTATCGGCCAGCTTATCGGGCACGCGGCCTACGTCCTTCCACTCCTTCTGCACCCGAATGATTACCTGACGGGCAGCGTCGCCGTCGGCGTTGTTGGCAGCTTCTTCGGCCTGGTCGATGAGGGCCTGCTTGGCTTTCACGTTCGCCGACTTCTCGTTGTCGAGCGACTTAAAGAAGTCGTTCTTCCGGTTGAAGAAAGCCTTGTAGGCCGCCCAGTATTGCTTGTTCAGGGCATCGGCCTGGGCGCGGGGCACAAGGCCGGCAGCTTCCCACTCGGTCTTGATTTCCTGAAGCTCATCGGTCTTCGAGCGCCACAGGTTTACGCGATCAGTTTCGAAGGTAGCGAAGGGCAGCACGCGCTCCAACAGGGCCTGCTTCACCACAAGGTTGGCTTTCTCCACGGTCGAGCGCTGGTCCACGAACTCCTTGCGGCGCTGGTGCAGCACATCCGAAGCAGCAATGAAGCGCTGCCACAGCGGCTCGCGCTGGTCGTTGGGCACGGGGCCGATGTTCTTCCAGTCCTCGTGCAGCTTGGTGAGCTCATCGAGGGCTTTATTGATGCCGGAAGCCGAGCCGAGGGCTTCGGCGCGCTTGATGAGGGCCTCTTTGGCCTCCAGGTTGCGGCGGCGGTCCAGGTCCTTCATCTGCAGGAACTGGCCCTGCTTGCTGTAATAGATGTCGAGCAGGCCGTGGTATGTATCCCAGATACCCTGGCTGTCGCCCTGGGGCACCGCACCGGTGGCTTTCCACTCGGCCTGCAGGGCCTTCAGCTTGCCGGAGCTGTCTTTGGTTTCGGCGGCGTCAACCAGCGTACGGAGCTGGTCGAGCAGGGCTTTTTTCCGGCTGAGGTTGTCGCCACGGCTGGCGTCCTCGGCTTTGGCATCTTTGGCGCGGCTCTCGCGGAACTCCTGCAGGGCTTTGTTCAACTCCTGCTGGCCTTCGGGCTGCTGGAAAGCAAAGGCTTCGGCACCTTCGCCACCGGCGGCGAATTTCTCGCGGGCGGCGGTGCGGACCAGACCCACGTTGGTTTCGTACTGGCGGGTGAGGTCTGAAATCTGCTTGCGATTTTTGCCAGCGTTGGGGCTGCGCAACAGACCCACCAAGTAGCTGGCCTGGGCCGGCAGGTCGAGGCCAGTGAAATCAGGAGCAGCGGTTTCAGTAACTGCTTCACCTTCCACGCCGGTTGCTTCTTCGCCAGCATAAATAGCCGCAACATCGGCCGGGGCCGCATTCAGCGGGGTTTCCGACGAGGTGGGCAGCGTGGCCAACGGCTCCTGCGCGGCTTCCAGCTCCGGGGCATCGTGCAGGTCCACAGTGGGCAGCGCGGGAGCCTGGTCTTCGACGGTGGCAGCCGTGTCTGGGGCGCTCAGCGTTTCGGGGTCGGCAATGGGCGCGGGCGTGGCACTGTTGATGTGCTCGGCAGCGGGCAGGGCTTCGGGATTGGGTGTAGTGGCCATTACTTCGCCGTAGTGCTCAATGGCGCGGGCCTGCGGAGCCGAAACATCGCTGCCATCCACGCTTACGGGATGGGAAACGTGCTGGGCAGTTTCGGCGGCGGCGGCGGCTTCGGGCGTGCCGGGCGTGGGCACGACTGGGCCGAGGTCGGTGGCGATAACGGCGGCCCCGGGTGTTTCGGCTGTGCCAGCACCCTCGGGCTGGCCGGCGGCCAAATCGGGGGTGCCCTGGGCGGGCAGCTCTACCTGCGTTTCGCCGGCCGCGTTGGGCGTGGCCGTAGTGGAAGGCGCAGCATCATCGGCCGGGGACGATTTGCCCTGAATTTCGGCCAGACGGCGTTGCAAAATGGTCATCCGGTCTTCGCCGGCCGGGTCGTTGCCGCCCGCGAGCGGAGCAGTGGGGTTTTCTTCAGCAGCCATAAATCTTCGTAAAAGCCAGCCCGGAGCAGGGGGCCAGAGGGGAGAGCAAAAAAAAGTGGGAATAAAACAAAGGTCCGGACAAAAACCTCATTAGTTGAGCCGGGGGTCGACGGGATAGTTGGCCAGGACTTTAAACTTGCCGCCCTTCTCCCGCAGAATTTCCCGCCAGAACGCATCAGATGCCAAAGTAAACACTTTCCCAGCGCTTGCGGGGTGCCGTATCCAACTCTGCCCCTGCATTTCGCCGGCCAGCTGGCCCGCCGACCACCCCGAATATCCAGCAAATAGCCGCACATCACCGGCTTCGAGGGCCCCACTGCCGAGTAAGCCGAGCAGGGTTTCAAAATCGCCACCCCAATACACGCCCTGACCCAAATCGGTAGCCCCGGGCAGGTCAGCCCGGCGGTGCAGGTAGTGCAGCGTGTTGGGCTCGACGGGCCCACCCACGTAGATGGGCACCATGGCGGCGGCCGTGGCCTCGGGCGGCAAGTCGAGCACGTCGTCGAGCACGAGGCTGGTGAGACGGTTCAGCACGAGGCCGAAGGAGCCATCGGCAGGCTCATCGCGGCAGAGCAGCACCACGCTGCGCTCGAAATTGGGGTCGCCGAGGAAGGGCTTGGAAATGAGCAGAGTACCGGGCCGCATGGGAAGAGAAATTATAAATTATTTTTTGAATTATAAATGGCATTGCGAACCGCTGTGAGAAAGTCAGCAAGACGGACTTTACAGATGGTAGTACCTTGCACCGCCAAGGCCATTTAGCTTCCAAAGTATGGTGCAATAAGACTGCATCAGCCGCAAAATTGTTCCCCAGTACCGTGTTCCGGCCCTGGCAGCAATGACGCCTATTTATAATTCTCTCAAATTCCCCTAATGACTGACCTGCACCTTGCCGACCTGCGCAAAACGTACGCCCAGCGCACCCTTTCCGAAGCCGATGTGCTGCCAGAGGCCGTGCCCCAGTTTCGGGCGTGGCTGGAAGAAGCCATAGCTGCCCGGCTCGACGAGCCCACGGCCATGACCGTGAGTACTGTAGCGGCCGCCACGGGGCAGCCATCGTCGCGGGTGGTGCTGTTGAAAGGCCTGCCCGATGACGCCGGCTTTCTGTTTTATACAAATTACGACTCGCGTAAGGGCCAGGAGCTGACCGCGCAGCCACTGGCGGCGCTCAACTTCTTCTGGCCCGGCCTGGAGCGGCAGGTGCGCGTGGAAGGCCGCGTAGAAAAGGCTCCGAACACGATGTCGACCGAATATTTCCAAAGCCGGCCGCGCAGCAGCCAGCTCGGAGCCTGGGCTTCGCCCCAAAGCCAGGTCATCGGCAGCCGCGAAGAGCTTGAAGCCCGCGAAGAAGCCGTAGCCGAGGAGTTTGGGGAGCAAAACCCGCTGCCGCGCCCCGACAACTGGGGCGGCTACATTCTACGGCCCACGCGGCTGGAGCTGTGGCAGGGCCGCCCCAGCCGCCTGCACGACCGCATTGTGTACGAGTGGGATGGCGCCGCCTGGAAGCGCAGCCGCCTGGCCCCGTGAGATTTCATTTAACATTTATCATTTATCATTTAACAATCGAAACTGCGTGAAACATGCATCGAGCGAAAATGTAAATAATGATTGTTAGCATGTTAAATGATAATTGTTAAATGAAAAGTTTTGGCTGAAATTCAACCCCTGCGCGGCTGGCGCTACAATGCGGCGCTGAGCGCCAACATCGATGCCTATGTTTCACCGCTGTTCGATGTCGTATCGGCGAAGCAGCGGGAGGCGCTTTACCGTAATCCACTCAACTCCATCCATTTGTCGGTGCCCCGGGGCGATGACCCAACCGAGGCGGCGCTGTTGCAGTTGCGCGAATGGCAGGCCAGCGGCGTACTGCGGCAGGACGAACTGCCGGGCATTTATGCCTACTACCAGTATTTCCAGCTGCCCGGAAGCCCCCGCAAATATTGCCGCAAGGGGTTCATATGCCACATTCGGGCCTATGACTGGGACGAAAACGTGGTGCTACGCCACGAGAACACGCTGCCCGCCTCGGTGAACGACCGGGCCGAGCTACTGGCCCGCACCCAGTTTCAGACCAGCGCCACGCACGGGCTGTATCGCGACGAGGATTTTGAGCTGGAAACCTACCTGGACGAGGCCATGCGCTCGCCACTGCTCGAAACCGAGGAAGACTACCAGGGTGCGCGCGACGTACTGGCCGTGATTCAGGATGCGGCCATTATTCGGCGGTTTCAGGAGGTGCTGGCCAAGCGGGAGGTAATTCTGGCCGATGGCCACCACCGCTACGAAGGCTCCCTGGCCTACCGCCAGGCCCGCGAACTGGCCGCCGACGGCCGCGCTACCGGCCGCGAGCCCTGGAACTACCACCTCATGTACCTCACCAACGGGGCGGCCGACGACCTGCGCATTCTACCCACCCACCGCCTGCTGCTGGACCTACCCGCCGAACTAAACACCGGCGAGCTGCTGGACCGGCTGGCCCCCTACTTCACCGTTTTACCCACTGATGATGCCAGCGACCTGCCCGAAATCATCACCGGAAAACAGTGGGCATTCGGCCTGTACGTGGATGGGCAGTCGTTCAAAATCCGGCTCCGGCCCGAAGTACATGGACAGCTGGACTGGGACACGACCGAGGAAGTAAAAGCACTGGACCTTACGGTGCTGCACTTTTTTGTATTGGAAAAGGTGCTGGGCATTGTGGGGCCGGACGCACAACGGGCGTGGCCGGGCGTGGCCTACGTGCGCAATTTCACCGAATGTCTCCAGCGCGTGGACCGGGGCGAGGCCAGGGCGGCCTTCATCGTAAACGAGGTGACCATGGCCGAAGTGGAAGCCGTGTGCCATTCCGGGGCCGTGATGCCGCCCAAATCAACTTTTTTCTATCCCAAAACCATCGGCGGTTTTCTCTTCAGCAGCATTGCCGATGAAGAAGCCGGCAACGCTTTCGCCGAGCTTTTCCAGGCCAACCCCAAGTGAAACTCATTTTAGCTTCCAACTCGCCCCGCCGCCGCCAGCTGCTGACGGATATGGGCCTGCCCTACGAAATCCGGCTGCGCGAAGTAGACGAGGACTTCCCCGCCCACCTGCGCCGGGGCGAAGTGGCCGAATACCTCGCCGCCTACAAAGCCGCCGCCTACGCCCCCGACCTGGCCCCCGATGAGCTGGTGATAACCGCCGACACCATCGTGTGCCTCGAAAACGACGTGCTGAACAAGCCCGCCGACCGCGCCGAAGCCACCGCCATGCTCACCCGCCTGCAGGGCCGCGCCCACGACGTTTTCACGGGCGTGTGCCTGCGCGCCGGCGACGGCCGCCAGGTCGTGTTCTCGGACCAGACCACCGTGCATTTCCGTTCGCTGAACCCGGCCGAAATTGGCTACTACATCGACACCTGCCAGCCCTATGACAAGGCCGGCTCCTATGGCGCGCAGGACTGGCTGGGCATGGCTGCCATCACCCGGCTCGAAGGCTCCTACTTCAACGTGATGGGCCTGCCCACGCACCGTGTGTGGGCCGAGCTGGAAGCCCTCGGAGCATTGCCCGGCAGCACTCAGCCGCGATGAGCCCGGTGGTAAAGCTACCGGGAGTGCGCTTTTTCGGCATTCTATCGGTTGGGCTATTGGCCCTTTGCGCAGGCTACGCGGCGCTCATGCTGCACAGCGCCACCTGGGCCGAAGCGCGGCAGCTGGATGCTATTTTCCCCTTTTATAAATGGCGCATCCGGCTATTTTCCGCCGCTGAGTTTGCCCAGGCCGGGCAGCTGCTAACGGGCTTAGCCGTAGTTCTAGCCCTGCCGGCCGTTATCCTGATTGCCGCGCCCGCCGGTCGCGCCGAGTGCCACCAGTGGGGCAGCGAATTGCGCGCCGTGCTGCGGGGCCTTAGCAGTGCCTTTAGAGCCTTGCCCACAGCGCAGCAACGCGGCGCGGTTCTGCTCCTGCTCGCCCTCACCGCCTTCCGGCTGGTAGCCAGTATTCCGGCCGTGACGCCGGGGTATGATGACGTGCCGTCGTACGAAATGTTTGCCAGCAAGAGCCTGCTGGCAGTTTCGGCTTACTATCCGGTGCCTAATAACCATGTGCTGTCCAATACCATCGACTGGGTATTCTATCAGGTGAACCCGGGGTTCTGGTTCACCATGCGGCTGCCCGTGGTGCTGGCCGCCACGATGGCCACGGGGCTGCTGTTTCTGGGCCTTCTGTGGGCACGGGCCAGCTTTCGGGTGGCATGGCTGAGCACGTTGCTGTTCAGCCTGGCGCAGCTGAGCCTGTACCATGTGGCCGTGGGCCGTGGCTACTGGCTGCTGACGCTGATGGGGGTAATGGCCTTCTTTGGGTCATTGGCCCTGGCAGATGGCACCCGGCAGCCCCGCGCCGCCTGGACGGGGCTGGTGGTAGGTGGCGTGCTGGGCCTTTACACCGTACCCACTTTTGCGCTGGTGTTGGGGTCCGCTTTTTCGTGGCTAGGGCTGGGCTACTTGCGACGGCACGACTGGCGGGCCATTGCGTGGCTGGCGGTGCTGGGGGCGGTGATAGCCGCGGGCAGCCTAGTGCTCTATACGCCGCTGATATTCGTATCGGGGCCGGCCATTTTCTTCAGCAATGGTTTCGTCGCCCCGCAACCATTAGGAGTGTTCTGGCGGGGCCTGCCGGCCTATCTGTGGGAAACGGAAGGCTTTCTGGCGGGTCAGGGCAAAGTAGGCGGATTGCTGGTACTCGCGGTATTGGCGGCGGTCCTGCTGCTGTGGCGGCGCGGGACGCAGTGGCCGACGACGCAGCGGTTGCCCTTGCAACGGCTGGTTCCGGCGGCGCTCTGGTTCATGGCTTTTCCCTACGCCATGATGGCCGCGCAGCGGGTATTTGCTCCCAGCCGTGCGGTACTGTATAAAGCATTTTTCTTCTTTCTACTGCTGGCTTTGGTGGTCGACTGGCTCCTGCAGGCGGCCCCCAAACGCTGGCAGCGCGGCCTGCACGCGGCGCTGAGCCTGATGGGAATAATCTGGCTGGGCTACGAAGTGAACAGCCTGTGGCGCGACAACCAGCGCCCGCGCCATCGCAACGCGGCCCTGTACCAAGCCTTTCAATGGCTCGACCAGCACCCCAAGGCCCGCACGCTTATGCCCGAATCAACCCACAGCCTGTTTGTGCGAATGTACCTGCACTCGGAGCACCCCGGCCAGCGCTGGCCCATCGACCATATTCCCCAGCCGGGTATCAGCTACACGTACGTGCTGGCTTTTCCCGATTTGCACGGTTGGTTTCAACCGGGGTTCACCTTCCCACCCGTTTTTCATAACGAGCTGGTTGAAATCTACCAACTAAATCCTGCCGTGGCCGATTCGGCCAGCGCGGCAGGGGCGCTTCCCTCCTATTGGCACTTGATGGAATAATGTCATTCCGACGCAGGAGGAATCTGAGCACGATTTATCTCAGATTACTCCTGCGTCGGGATGACCGTTAATGCCCCCGCGCCAGCAGAGCAATACCGGCCACAATCAGCAGCAAGCCCCCGGCCTGAGGCAGCGTCAGGGCCTCGCGCAGCACTACCAGACCTAATATGGCCGTGAGCAGCACCGAGCCGCCCACAATCACAGGCGTACCCACGGAGGAATTCACGCCCCGCTGAAACACCACGAAAGTGAGGATTTCAGCCAGGCCCACGCCCAGCCCGGCGAGCACCGCCCAGGCCAGGCCCTTGCCAGAAACGACCAGCGGCTGGCCCTGCAGCTTCAGTTTCAGCAGCCACGCGGCCCCAAGGGCGGCAGCGACCAGCTGTAGCACCACCGCGCCCACGGCCGGCGACACATGGTCGGCGGCGAGCTTGATGAAAAAGTTGTAGAGCGCCAGGCACAGGGCCGTGAGAAGCGCCAGCGGCAGCCAGTTCATCATCGCCTTATACGAGCTTGTAGTTGCGGTACTCGCCAATTCGGTAGCCCGTCAGCAGCTCCAAGGCACGCTTGAAACGGTCTTTCAGCCGGTGCTGGTTGCGGCTCATGTCGTGCTCGTAGCGCCAGTTTTGCTGCCGGATGCGGGCCAGCATTACCTGCGGGTGCGTGCCGGTAAAGCGCTGCAGAGAGTCAACCTGGCTGTAATCAAAATCCTCGGCCGGGGCCACGTTCTGGGCCACCCACTCGTCGGAATACCACAGCTTATTGAAGGTTTCCTGCTTGCGCTGCATGGCGGCGGGCGTTTTCACCCAGCCGTAGTGGTGCACGGTGGCATCGAGCAGCTTTACGCGCAGCTTGCTGTTATCGGCCAGCCGAAAGCCCTGCGCGTCGCGGTAAGAAGCCACGCCAATATCGGGCCGCACAATGCGGATTTCGCGCCGGTACCAGCGGTAGGAATCGCCCACGTAGTCGTAAGAGCCGTAGAAATGCCGGTAGTTCAGCAGCAGGCCTTGCACGGATTTATCATCTTTCCAGCGCTCCATTCCGACCCGGATGGCCGCGTAATCGGCCTCGTGCAGCACCTCATCGGCTTGCAAATAGATGGCCCAGTCGGCATCGGCCGGCACGGCGGCCAGGGCCTTATCGGTTTCCACGGCCAGCACCCGGCCGCCCTCGCGCAGGGAATCGTCCCACACGGTTTCGATGACACGGATTTTTGGGGAGTTGATTCGTTGAATCAGCCCCAGCGTATCATCGTCTGAATTACCTACGGCTACTACTAATTCATCGCAAAGTGGCAGTAGGGAATTGATGCTTTCGAGCACGGGGTAATCGTACTTGATGGCATTGCGGACGAAGGTGAAACCGACTACTTTCATACCTGGCCCAGTCGTTTCAACAGTCCTTCCTGCACCTGTTGCCATTCGTTAGGCTCACCGCCTTCCTGCCATAGTTCTTGAAGTTCCGATTCCCGCAGTACTTGCTTGACAGCTTTTCGAGCTTTTTTTAACATTTTATCGTCAACTGTCAACCCTATTTTTTGGATTGAAGCTGGCAACTCTTCCGGCACATCAGTAGCAGCCTGGCCCAAAGCAGCAGCGACAATCTCTGCTGCTGCTAACGCTGCTGAAGCCTCATCTACTTCAATGTATTCTTCCTCCGCACCCGCCTCGATAACGACCGAAAGCGCCTCATTGATAACGTCAAGATTCGGCGATTCTATGAATTCACCGACAAAATCCATTGCCGAATCATTTTCAAAATTCTGATGTCCCCAAGCTCCCATAAACGCTGTATCTTAATTAGTTAAATGCAGATTATTTACCGCAACTTCTCCTTCAAAATCTCTAACTCCACGGCCGGCGAAATCCGCTCATACAAAATATTGAACGCCGCATCCGTTATCGGCATGTTCACTTTGAGCTTCTTGTTTAACTCGTGGATAGATTTCACGGCGTAGTAGCCTTCGGCCACCATATTCATCTCCAGCTGGGCCGATTTCACCGAATAGCCGCGCCCCACCATGCTGCCGAAGGTGCGGTTGCGCGAGAACTGCGAGTAAGCTGTCACCAGCAAATCGCCGAGGTAGGCCGAGGCCGAAAGGTCGCGCGGCTGCGGGTTGATAGCCTGCAAAAAGCGACGGATTTCCTGCACGGCGTTGCTCACCAGCACGGCCAGGAAGTTGTCGCCGTAGCCCAGGCCGTGGGCGATGCCGCCGGTGAGGGCGATGATGTTTTTCATCACCGCGCAGTACTCGATGCCGTCGAGGTCGGTAGCGGGGTGGGCGCTCACGAAACGGTTGCGCAGCAGCTCACAAAAAGCCAGCGCCAGCGCCGCATCGGGCGAGCCGATGGTGAGGTAGCTCTGCTTTTCGAGGGCCACTTCCTCGGCGTGGCACGGCCCGGCAATCACGCCAAGCTGCGTGCGCGGCAGCCGGAACCGCTCAGCCACGTAGTCGGTCACGAGCTGGTTTTTGCCCGGAATCATCCCCTTGATGGCCGAAATCACCTTTTTATGTTTCAGCACATCGCGGTCCAGCTTGTCAAGCACGGGCTGCACGAAGGCAGCCGGCACGGCCAGCACCAGCCAGTCGGCTTCCTCAATGGCTTCTTCCAAGTCGGTGGTGGGGTACACGCGGTTCAGGTCGAGCTGCACGGCCGAGAGGTAGCGCGGGTTGTGGCGGGTGCGCAACAGGTGTTGCACATCGTCTTTCGAGCGCAGCCACCAATCCACGCGGGAGCCGTTTTCGCTGAGGATTTTGGTGAGTGCGGTGGCCCAGGAGCCGCCGCCGAGCATGGCAATTTTTTCCAAAATGGGTGACTGAATAGTGTTGCGGTGGGAAGTTGAAGCGTCAAAGAACGGAAACTCCCCTCCTTTTTTAAGGAGGGGACATTTTGCAGAAAAAAAATTGGGGTGGTGAACCCGTTGAACGATGCGGGAACGACTCGCGCAAGGCATCGTTCGGGTATCGTTCAACGAGGCCAGCCACCCCAATTTCAGCTTTACTGAAAAGAACCTTCCTTAAAAAGGGAGGGGGATTTTCGTGCTTACTTACCCGCTTCAGGGTCGTCCTTCAGCGCTTCTTTATTGAGCGATTTGGCATCCTTGATTTCCACGACGGAGCCGTCTTTCAGGGTTTTGGCCACGGCCCGGAACGGCCCGGTCACCACCTGCGCCCCGGCCGGCACGCCGCTCAGAATCTCAATGTTCTGGAAGTCGCTGATGCCGGTTTTCACTGGCGTCATCACCGCCTTGCCGTCCTTAATCACGAAAACCACTTCCTGGATATCGACCTTTTTCGCGTTTGCACTCGGGTCCACGGCGGTGGCAGAGCCGCTGACCCGGCCGCCCATGCGGGGGCCGTTTTTGGTATCATCGGTTTTGGCCGAGTCCGAGCGGGTGGTTACGGCGGCCAGCGGCACGCTCAATACACCGCCCTTGCGTTCGGTGATGATGTCGACGGAGGCCGTCATGCCCGGACGAAACGGCACCACAATGTGGCCGCGCACGTTACGCAGCAGGTGCTGGTAGCTCTCGGGCAGCAGCCGGATACGCACTTCAAACTCGGTCACGGCTTCGGCCGTGAGGGCATCCTTGGCCGTATTGGCAATGTTGGTCACGAGGCCCCGGAACTTCTCGTCCTTGTTGCTGTACGCGTCTACTTCAACTTCCACCGAATCGCCGATGCTCACGTTGTTCACGTCGTTCTCGTTCACGTTCACGCGCACCTCCATGTTGTTGAGGTTGGCAATGCGCATGATTTCGGTGCCGGCCATCTGAGTGGTGCCCACCACGCGCTCGCCCTTCTTCACGTTGAGCTTGCTCACGGTGCCGCTCACGGGCGCGTAAATCGTGGTTTTGTTGAGGTTTTTGCGGGCTTCCTCCAGCGAGGCCGAGGCCGCGCTCACGGTGCTTTGCGAAGCCCGGATGGTTTGGCGGGCGCTGTTAATTTCCTCCTGCGAGGCATTGTAGGCGGCCTGGCTGGCTTCGTAGTCGGCCTGCGAAATCACCTTCTGCTTATACAGCGAGGAATTGCGACGGAACGTGAGCTCCGTTTGCTTGGCCGAGGCCAGGAGCTGCTGGAGGCGGGCCTGGGCCTGGCCCACGTTGGCGCGCTGGGTGCCCACCTGGGCACTTTGCACCGCTACCTGGGCCTGGTAGTTATCGGGCCGAATGCGGAGCAGCAGCTGGCCCTTGCGAACAGAATCGCCTTCCTGCACATAGAGCTCAATGATTTCGCCGGACACGTCGGGCGATATTTTCACTTCGGTTTCGGGCTGCACCTTGCCCGAGGCGCTCACTTTCTCTACAATATTAGTGGGGCCGGCCTTGGCCATCAGCACTTCCACGCCGGGGGTTTTGCCTACCCAGCCTTTTTTCTTTGCCACAATGTAGCCCCCGATGAGCACGAGCACCAAACCCAGCAGAATATACAGTAAACGGTTGTTTTTCATAAGGTTTCATTTAACATTTATCAATTAATACTTAACAATTCACGTGTAATCGCGCAGCTGTTAAATGACAAATGTTACTTGTTAGATGATTAGAGAGTCAGCGGCTTGCCCTGATAGAAATCGAGCACTTTACGGCGGAAGAAAAATTCGTACTTGGCCTGAATCATGTCCGACTCGGCGGCCGTGAGATTGTTGCGGGCGATGTTGAAATCGGTTCCGTTCAGCAAGCCGTTGTTGAAGCGGATTTCGGCATTGCGAAAGGCCAGGGCCAACGCATCTACCTGCCGCGAGCTGGCCGCGAACCGGCGCTGGGCCGCCAGCGCATCGGCGTAGCTCTGCTCGATGGACTGACGCAGCTGCAGCCGGACCTGCTCGGCCCGCACCTCGCTTTGCTGAATATTGATTTGGGCCCGCTGCACACCCACCCGCGTTTGCAGGCCGTTGAGGAGGGGGACGGTGAGGTTAAACTGCAGAAACTCGCCCCGGTTGTCGCGTAGCTGGTCCAGAAATTTGTAGGGCAGTACATCAAATGCGGGTTGCACCGTCACGAAGTTCGAGGGCACAATTCCGGTCGGGGACGAAGGCGAAAGCTCAAAAACCGGCACCTTCGTAAACTGGTCGGTGCGCAGCGTCTGCTGGTTCCGTACCGACGAGAAGCCCGTCGAAACGCCCCCGGCCATAGTCAGGCGCGGATAGTAAGCGCCCCGGGCAATTTCGAGGTTGCGCTGGGAGCTAAGCACGCGCAGCTCGGCCGCCTTTATTTCGGGCAGCTTCTGGCGGGCCATTTCGTAGGTCGCGTTAGGGTCCAGCTCGGCATCGGAAATGGCCAGCTGGGCGGGGTCGGGCAGGGTGGGCACCACCACTTCAAAGCGGCGGGCGTTGGCCGGGTCGAGGTTCATTTGCTGCACCAGGGCCAGCTGGGCCAGGGCCAGCTGGTTTTGGGCCGTCACGAGGGTGCGTTCCTCGCCGGCCTGCTGGGCGCGGCTGTCAAGCAGGTTGCCTTCGGCCACGGCCCCGGCTTTCAGCAGCTTTTCGCTGCGGCTCACCTGCTGGCGCACGGTGCCCATGCGCGCCTCAGAGGCCCGGATGAGCTCCTGTGCCAGCAGCAGCTGCAGAAACGACGAGGCCACGTTCAGCGACAAGTCGTTGCGCGCCTTCTCCACGTCGGCCCGCGTAGCCTGCGCGTCGAGCTGCCCCTGCTTGATGGTATTGCGCAGCTGAAAGCCCGAAAACAGCGTGACCTGCCCCTGGGCCGAGAAGTTGTTGGCCCGCACATTCACGGCCTGAAACTGGTTGGTGAAGGGGTCTTTGTTGGTGCCGAAGCTAAAGCTCTGGCTACCGTTGAGAGCGGCCGTGGGCAGCAGGGCGGCGCGGTTCAGGCGCGTCACGGCCACCTGCTGCTGGGCGGTCAGCTCGCTTTGGCGCACGGTCAGGTTGTGCGTCACGGCGTATTCGACGGCCGCTTGCAGCGTCCAGGGGCCACTGGGGGCCGCCGCAGGCTGGCCCAGGGCCGGCGGTGGCGCGGGCGTGGTCTGGGCCTGGGCCTGGGCACTGGCCGTGGCCAGCACCACGCCGACCATCAGCGCCAGCGGCCGGGGCCGCACCCGATGAAAAAATGGCGTATTCCTTCGTTTCATTGCGCAGAAAAATTGGTGCTTCTGTGGAGGTGGTATAATCGGTGGGCCGGGCATTTTATTACATGCCCCAGCCTTATTCCAGCGTTGGAATGTAGGTGATGCCCTGCACCCAGCTTAATTGACGCAGATAGGCCAGGGTTATTTCTTTAATGGGACTGTCCATTTCGATGAACTGCCGGGCGGCATCGTTGCGGCCCTTGCGGCTCACCATCATGGTGGCAATGTTGCACTGGTCGTGGGCGATAACCGAGGCGATGAAGGCAATGGAACCGGGCACGTCGTTGGCATCGATAATGAGCGTGTGCAGCGCTCCCGAAAAATCGGCCGGAAAGCCGTCCACCTCCACAATGCGAATCACGCCCCCGCCCCGGCTCTGGCCCACCACTTCCACGCGGTAGCCGGTGGCACCATCCAGCAAATTCAGCTTAATGGTATTGGGATGCATGGTAGAGGCATTGCCCACGCTCTGAAAGGTATAGTGCAAGCCAGCCGCCTCGGCATGGTCGAACGCGGTGCGGATGCGGGTATCGTCGGGCGCGTAGCCCAGCAGGCCGGCCACAATGGCGCGGTCCGAGCCGTGGCCCTCGTAGGTACGGGCAAACGAGTTGTAGAACGTGACCACCGCCTCGGTAGGCACGGCCCCCAGGATGCGAATGGCGGCCCGGGCAATACGCACCACGCCGGCCGTGTGCGACGAGCTGGGCCCAATCATCACGGGGCCAATCATATCAAAAATGCTGGATTTTTCAGCCATGGGCAGATGCCTTCGGTGCGGTTTGGAAAGCTAAAAGTAGCGGTTGCGCAGTGGACCACGCCGTTATTCAGCCTGGTGCTTGGCGCGCAGAAATTTTCCGGCGCAAATTCTTTTCTTCCGAAACTCAGCGACAAAGATGCGCTTCAGCCGTTTTGGTTGCGAATGGTTCGGCCCGCCACCTGAAATCGCGCTTTGCAAACTCAGTATTTTAACGATATTTGTTGCGGGCCCACCCAGCCTTTTCCCACCATCCCACTCACTCCCCTCTTCATGTCCCCCTCTCCCACCCAGGAGGATTTTTCTCCCGCCGTGCTGGCGCAGCTGCACCGACTTCAGGAGAAATACGCCCCCGACGGCCAAGACCTGGCCGCCTACCTCGAAGGTCTCTACCACGCTAAATACATTAACTACTGGGATTACATCAAACTAGACACCCTACTCTCTCTCCAGCGCCCCCTCACCAACATCCCCGACGAGCGGATTTTCATCATGTATCACCAGATTTCAGAGCTGTATTTCAAGCTCTGCCTCTGTGAATACGAACAGATTGGCAACCTCCCGCAACCGACTTTGAGTGAAGTTGTGCTGCGCCTGGGCCGCATCAACCGCTATTTCGACAACCTCATTGACTCGTTCGATGTCATGGTGGATGGCATGGACAAGCAGCAGTTTCTCGATTTCCGCATGGCCCTGATGCCCGCCTCAGGCTTCCAGAGCGTGCAGTACCGCATGATTGAGATTGCCAGCACCAGCCTCGAAAACCTCACCGACGAGGCCAAGCGCCAGGCCCTGGGCAAGGCCTCGGCCTACGACTACGACGAGCTGCTGGGCTGCATTTACTGGAAGGCCGGGGCCACCGTCGAAGCCAGCGGAGCCAAGGCCCTCACCCTCATCGAATTCGAGCGCAAATACACCGCCGACCTCGTGCGCCACGCCGAGGCCTACCACCACCGCAACGTGTGGGCCGTGGTACAGCGCCTGCCCGCAGAAGAACGCCAACACCCGCGCCTGCTGCGCGCCCTGCGCCAGCTCGACATCAGCGTGAACGTGAACTGGCCGCTGATGCACTTCAAATCCGCGGTGCGCTACCTGCAGCGCAACCCCACCGACGTGGCCGCCACCGGTGGCACCAACTGGCGCAGCTACCTGCCCCCCAAGTTTCAGCGCCGCATTTTCTACCCCCAGCTCTGGACCAAGCAGGAGCTGGAGGACTGGGGCAAAGCCTGGGTGGATAGTGTGCTGGAGGAAACGGGTATAGACGTTTAGCCCTCCCGCTAAAAATTGCAAAGGAGCGGACCAGCCACGAGGTGATTGGCCCACTCCTTTTTTCATTAGGCACTTGCCGATGGGTAAAATATCGGGGCCAACCCTGCGTCATCGCCAATGAAGGATTCAACAGTCCTGGCTTTACCATGAGAATCCCGACCCTGACCGGCCTCATCGACCGCCGAATTCTTCTGAATTTCAGGGCCGACGAAGCCGTGGTGAGCAAACTGCTTCCGGCTCCTTTCCGGCCGCAACTAGTCCTAGGCCATGCCATGGTGGGCATCTGCCTGATTCGCTTGAAGGAGGCACGGCCCAAGGGACTGCCAGCCGCATTTGGGCTGACATCCGAAAACGGCGCGCATCGTATTGCCATGGAATGGGATGTCGAAAGCAAATTGCGCACCGGCGTATATATCCCCCGTCGAGATACTTCGTCCCGGCTCAATTATGTGCTCGGTAACCAACTGCTAGGCCAGCACTACCACAGCAATTTTCGGGTGAAGGAGCGAGCCGGTAATTATGCCATTGCTTTCCACGCCCCCGATGGCAATAACCTCGCCGTTGAAGCCAGCGAAACGACCGAGTGGCCAGCCTCAAGCATTTTTTCCAGCCCGTCCCAAGCTTCCGATTTTTATCGGCAGGGCTCAGCGGGTTATTCACCGAAAGCTAATGGCGAAGGGTGCGATGGCGTAGAGCTGACTACAAGCGAATGGCAGGTATCGCCGCTGGCAGTTGAGCAGATTTATTCCAGCTATTTCGCCGATGAAGCACTTTTCCCCGCCGGCTCGGTGGTATTTGACAATGCGCTTTTGATGCGCAACATTGCCCACGAATGGCACCGACTCGCGCCCCTCTAATCCACCATCCGGCCCTTCTCGGCCCGCGTTTCGCCCATGCGCCAGCACACCAGCAGCGAGAGTAGCGCGCAGCCCGTTACGTACCAGTAGAACCATTCTTCCACGCCGTGCTGCTTGGCGAACAGGGCCACGTACTCGGCCGTGCCGCCAAAAATGGCCACCGTGAGGGCAAACGGCAGGCCCACGCCCAGCGCCCGGATTTCGGTGGGGAACAGCTCCGCCTTCACCACCGCGCTGATGAACGTGTAGCCGCTCACCACAAACAGCGCCGCGATGAGCAGGCCCGCCGCCACCCACGCATCCTATGTGTGGGCCAGCTGCCGCAGCAGCAGCACTGTGCCCAGCGTGGCCCCAATGCCAAACATGAGCAGCACCGGCCGCCGCCCCACCTTATCAGAAATAGCGCCCAGCAACGGCTGAAATAATAGCGCTACGGCCATAACCCCAAACGAAATTATAGTGGCCTGCTCTTTAGAAAAGCCTGAGGTATTAACCAGGAATTTCTGGGCATAAGTGGTGAAGGTGTAGAACACCAGCGTGCCGCCCAGCGTGAGGCCCACCACCGTAAGCACAGCCTGCGGATGCTGCATCAATAGGCGAACCTGACTGGGCGAGGGGGCTCGGCCTTCGCCTTCGGGACTGGCCGAAACGGCGTATTGCTGCTGCTCGAAAGCGGCGGTTTCGCCCATGTGCGTGCGCAGGTAAAGGGCACCCAGCGCCGCCAGCGCCCCAATCACAAACGGTACGCGCCAGCCTCAGGCTCCGAGCTGCGCTGGGCTGAGCACCTGCTGCAAACCCAGCTGCACCACCAGCGCCAGCAACTGCCCACCCATCAGGGTGAGGTATTGAAAACTGGACCAAAAGCCCCGGTACTTCGCGCCGGCCATCTCACTCAGGTAGGTGGCCGACGTGCCGTACTCGCCCCCCACGCTGATGCCCTGCACCAGCCGGGCCAGCAGCAGCAGCACCGGCGCAAGCACTCCAATAGTAGCGTAGCCCGGGGCGACCGCAATCAGCAGCGAGCCTCCCGCCATGAGCCGCACCGAGAGCAACAGCGCCGCCCGCCGGCCGTGGCGGTCGGCATACGCGCCCAGTACCCAGGCACCCAGCGGCCGCATCAGAAACCCCACCGCGAAAATCGCGGCCGTGTTCAGGAGCTGCGCCGTGGCACTGCCCTGCGGGAAGAACACGGGAGCGAAGTAGAGGGCAAAAGCTGAGTAAGCATACCAGTCGTACCACTCGACAAGGTTGCCAATGGAGCCGCTGACAATGGAGCGCAACCGCGACACCGGCGCGGAGAGGGTAGTTGTAGTCATGGGGCAAATAAACGATTCGCGGCCCGCGATGGCTGAGGCCGCCTGATTTTTTGTGTGCCGGCGACGCTGCTCCGGCGGCCGTAACTTTGCAGCCATGCCGGGCAATAACAAGCCTATACCCAAAAGGATAGCCACCTTTCATATTACACAAATGTTAAAACAAGAACTAGAAGTACTGCTTGCCCCCGAAGTTGCGTTTGATGAGCTGGCCCGCTACGAAGCCATTTTACAACAGGCCGGCCTGGCCCCGGGCGAAGCCGATTTTGTGCATTTACGCCGGCGTTCTATTGATGCCCGGGGCCGGCAACCCCTGGTACGACTACGCGCCGACATCTACCGGAGCGCCCCACCGAGTGAGCTATTTGGACCATGGTTTGTTTATCCAAATGTGAAAGTAAATAGCCCCCGGGTTCTCATCATCGGGGCGGGCCCAGCGGGGTTATTTGCGGCGTTGCGTTGCCTGGAGTT
The DNA here is from genome assembly GCF_018967845.1 of Hymenobacter siberiensis. Lineage (GTDB taxonomy): Bacteria > Bacteroidota > Bacteroidia > Cytophagales > Hymenobacteraceae > Hymenobacter > Hymenobacter siberiensis. The sequence continues at coordinate 3,080,381 of NZ_JAHLZZ010000001.1, read as the reverse complement.
GGGTCTGAAACCGATTGTGCTGGAGCGCGGGCGAGACGTGCGCGCCCGCCGCCGCGACCTCGCTGCCATCAACAAAGACCAGCTGGTAAACTCCGATTCCAATTACTGTTTTGGCGAAGGCGGGGCCGGCACGTATTCCGATGGCAAGCTGTATACCCGCGCCACCAAGCGCGGCGATGTGGGCAGCGTGCTCCGCCGCCTGGTGCAGCACGGCGCGACACCCGACATTCTAGTGGACGCTCACCCCCACATCGGCACCAACAAATTGCCGGCTGTGGTGCAGGCCCTGCGCGAGGCCATCATCGAAGCCGGCGGCGAGGTGCATTTCGAAACCCGCGTGACCGACCTGCTGCTCGATAATAACCAGCTGCGCGGCGTGGTCACGGCTACCGGCGTGACCATCGAGGCGGAGGCCACCATTCTGGCCACCGGCCATTCGGCCCGCGACATTTACGAGCTGCTGCACCGGCGCGGCGTGCTCATCGAGGCCAAGCCCTTTGCGCTGGGCGTGCGCGTCGAGCATCCGCAGGAGCTGATTGACCAGGCCCAGTACCGCCGGATTGACCGCGGCCTGCTACCGGCCGCCTCCTACTCGCTCGTGCACCAAACGGAGGTGCGCGGCGAGCAGCGCGGCGTGTTCTCCTTTTGCATGTGCCCGGGCGGCTTCATAGTGCCGGCGGCCACGGCCCCGGGCGAGGTAGTGGTGAACGGCATGAGCCCGAGCCGCCGCGACTCGCGCTTTGCCAACTCCGGCATTGTGGCCGCCGTGGAGCTGGCCGACATGGACGTGAAGCAGCACGGCCCGCTGGCCGGCCTGCACTTTCAGCAGCAGATTGAGCAGCTGGCCTGCCGGGCGGCGGGCGGCACGCAGCGGGCCCCGGCCCAGCTGCTCGGCGACTTTCTCAAAAACAAACAGTCCGGCAGCCTGCTCGAAACGTCGTACCAGCCCGGCCTGGTGTCGGTGCAGATGGACGACGTGCTGGGGCCGGTGCTGGCCGAGCGCCTGCGCCAGGGCTTCCGCGACTTTGGCCGGAAGATTCCCGGCTACGCCACCAACGCCGCCCAGATTGTGGGCGTGGAAAGCCGGACCTCGGCCCCCATCCGCATCCCGCGCGACAAGGATACGCTGCGGCACCCGGTGGTGGCGGGGCTGTACCCGTGCGGCGAGGGCGCGGGCTACGCGGGTGGCATCGTGTCGGCGGCCATGGACGGCGAGCGCTGCGCCGAGGCCGTGCGGGCGGCGGTGCGCCGCTAGCCTTTATTGCTCAGCCAAACGGGCACCCTTCGGCGGGCCCGCGCGTTAGGCTGGCCGATGCGGTGGCCTTTTCGTACTACTGAACTTACCTCAACAATCCGCACCCGCCCGCCGGGTGCCCGTTACTATCCAATTATGAAAAAGACTCTTGTTCTCGGCGCCTCCGATAATCCGGCCCGCTACTCGTACCGGGCGGCGCACATGCTCAAAAACCACGGCCACGAGGTAGTGCCCGTCGGCATTCGCAAAGGCCAGGTGGCCGGGCTCGACATTCACACCGACCGGCCCCAAGAAACGGATATCGATACCGTGACGCTCTACGTGGGCCCGCAAAACCAGCCCACCTGGTACGACTACATTCTGGACCTGAAGCCCAAGCGCATCCTCTTCAACCCCGGCACCGAAAACCCCGAGCTGGAACGCCTGGCCCAGCAGCGCGGCATCCAGACGGAGGAAGCCTGCACGTTGGTACTGCTCTCGATTGGGCAGTATTAGAGTGGTCATGGCACGGGGCCGGACCTACATGTGGGGCACTGGCCCCGTGCCATGCTCTGCCAATAACAGGAACGGCCGAAAACGCGGCTCCACCATCTGCTTGATATGGTTCGACAGCCCAAAGCAGCACACCAGCGCCAGACTGTAGCACCCCGGCAACGCCAACCAATACCGACCCCGAAACGCCCAAACCGGAAACCGACCAAAGGCCACCAGCGCCAGCAGCAACAAATGCAATGGCAGCAAAAACCGTACTTCCATACTCATGGGCAGCACGGCCAAGCAGGGTAGCAGCAGGCCTGCCAGGGTCAGCATTGTGCGCAGCGTAGGCCGACTATTCAGGGCTACCAGCGCCGCCCAGCACCAGATGGTGTAGTTCAAAAACTGTAACCAGATCGATGGGCTCCAGCGCCTGAGGTAGGGCGTGGGATGACTTATATCGAGGCCTGCGAACAGGTGCCGGGCATACACGCCGGCCACGGTGAACGGGTGCCGTGCTACCGTGCGCAGGTATTCGCTGAAGGAACTGAACTCAGCTACCTGCTCCGTTTTGAGCACGGCGTCCCCCTGAGCATCCAGAAAAAGCAGCTGGCCGGTAGGCAGTTCACGCCCTACGGAAGACTCGTACTTTTCGTGAATGAGGCCATACCACAGCTTTTGCAGGTACAGGTTGTGGATGTGCAACTCTTTCGACTGTGAAAGTACCAACGGGCTGCTGGCCCCAAAATGGCGGCGGTTGATAAGCCATTGCGGCGTAAGAATAAGCGTAGCACCCACACCAAACAGCAGCAGCCGGGGTAGCCACACCGGCCGGGAAAAGCCCAGCAATAGCAGCCCGCCAACCGGCAGCACCGAGGCCAGGTAAACCGGCCGCACATTTACGGCCAACGCCAACGCCGCCCCCGCCCATAAAGCCGCTTCCAAGCGGTGGCGCTGGGCTTGCCAAAGCGCCACGCCCAGCGCCAGCAGTGCCGGAAAATCCGACAGTGAGAAGTTGAAATAGCCCCGCCAGAAGACAAATCCCAACCCCGCCCAAAGCAGGCGGCGGCCTACAGAGGGTAGCTCCGCAGCACCAGTAGCCAGCCGATAAACCCTCGGCCCTACCACGCCGAAGAGCACCCCGGCCAGTGCGGCATTCAGGCATTTTACGACCGTCACAGCTTCCCAATGCACAGCTTTGCGGAAAAGCAGACAGGCGAAATTAAGCAGCGGGTAACTGTAGCCGCGTAGCGCATCATCGTAAGCCAGCAAGCTGAACCGGCCCTGCTGATAGAAGCGGTGCCCCAGCTGCCAATAATCCTCCGCATCATAATAGAGATTATGATATTCGGACGTGAAGAGATAGAGCGCAAAAACGGCCGCAATACCAATGGCTACTGCCCCCTCCGGCCGCCAGCCAATCATTCGGGCAGATGAAACGGGAGCGGATTCAGTAGGCATGCAGCGGGTGGCTAATTAACTAATGTTACGCAGGCAGCTACCGAAGCTGGCGTTTTTGTTGCTTGTTATAGTTTTTTGTTGCTTGTTCTGTGCTACTCCCCAAAAACTGGACAGTTTAGCGGGGCTTGTTAAGTAATATTGTTATGATTGAATGTTGTGTTGGTTTGGTGGACGTGGGCGGGCGTTTGGCCCCCGAGACTTTGATGGGGTCGGCGATGATTGTAGTAGGCAAAGTACGCGGTTAATTGCTGGTGCAGGTGCTGGCCGTCATCGGCCGGGTTAAGATAGTAGGACTTACGCACTCGACTATACAAGTGCTTGAATGATTGGCTTTTGGAGCAACTGCCGCAGGTAGGGTGCCCATTGCTGTTGGTGCGCCTGATAAATAGTTTGCCCCATGCGGCGGGCGTGTTGACGCAGCGATACCCAGGCCAAGTAACAACAGGCCAAGTGGTTGCGTTGTGCCATCTCCTTCCGGCACTGGCACTTCTCCGACCCCGTCAACTGTTTGAAGCTGCGGTGAAACTCCTCGACCTGCCAACGCACCTGCACGGCTTCAATCACCATTTCGCGGGTCAGATGAGCAGCCAAGTGGTTGGTAATGACCCATTCAATATCGCCGTTCGTGGCCACTAGCTTGAAGCGTTTTACGCCAAAGGGCACTTCTTTCAGGCGCACTTCCACGCCCTGACTCCAACCGCCGGGCGGCGGCTCCAGCGTAGTCAGGCCTTGGTAGCCGCTTTCTTTGGCCAGGCTCACCAACCGGTTGCTTTTCAGGGTCGTAAAAAACGTCCAACCGGCACGATGAATGCGTTTCAAATTCGTGCTGCCCGCATACCAGGAATCAAATAAAATGGTGCGTGCCAGTAGTTTGCCCTCCGCCACAACCTGGTCAAACATGGCCAGAAAATGGTCGTTTTTCGTCTGTTCGTCTTGGTCGGGCGCGTAGATGCGGTAATCCAGGGGGAGGAAATCCCCGGCTTCGCCGCTGCTATGCACCAAATTGACCAGCCCAATGCCGGTGACCATGCCGTGCACGTTGCCCGAATACTGCCGCTTGGCCAGGGCGATAAAGCGGCTGTAGCGTTTGTCTTGTACGCTGTCGTCGACGAGCAGAAAAGCCTCCGGCGAATCGTGGAGCAAGGGCTGAACTAATTCGCGCAACTGATTGACTGGCAGTGTGCTCATGCGCAAAAATCGATTCACCTGGTCGTGGCTTACATCGGGCAGATGGGCGGCCAAATGCGTGCAGGTGTAGTTCGTGGGCGTACTGAGCAGGTACTCGATGTAAGCGGTTTGGGTCAGCATGAGCGGGCGGTTTTGCTTAAAGTACCCCAAAATGCGTAAGTCCTAGATAGATATGTTCCCATTTGACCGTGCGCCAGAGGCGTTCGATGAAAGCATTGTCGGTGGCGCGGCCGCGGCCGTCGCGGCTGATGCGGCAGCCGGCGTCCAGCTAAGCTTGTTCGTAGGCGAGGCTGGTGAACTGGCTGCCCTGGTCGGAGTTGAAGATGTAGGGAGCCGGAGCATGGCGCAACGCATCGCCCAGGGCTTGCAGGCAAAAGCCCACGTCGAGCGTGTTGGAGAGCTGCCAGCTGAGCACGTAGCGCGAGTGCCAGTCGAGCACGGCGGCCAGATAGAGAAAGCCCTTGGCCATGGGCACGTACGTGATGTCGGTACTCCATACCTCATTCGGGGCGGTGGCCGGGCGGTCCCGCAGTAGGTACGGGTAGGGCGTAACGCCTTGACCAGGAATGGACAAGCGCGGTTTGGGATAAATCGGCTCGTGGCCCATCAGGCGCACGAGGCGGCGCACGCGCTTGGCATTGACGGCGTGGCCGGCCAGGCGCAGGTGGTCGCGCAGGCCGAGCACTCCTTTGAAGTTGTGGTCGGTAAACTCCTCATCGAGCAGGCGCATGAGCTCCAGGTTGTAAGCACTTTCTCCGCAGGGCTGGTAGTAGAAGCTGCTGCGGGCCAGGCCCAGGGCCTGGCAGCGAGCGGCGACCGAGCTACCGGCCGGGTCCGAGGCCTGAACCAGGACCCGTTGTTGGGCCGTGCTCATCGGGGTAGCGTTTTTTTTAGCAGCGCGTTTTCCATTTGCAACCGACCGATGGCCGCGTAGAGGGGCTCGACGTCGGGTAAGGGCGTGCCGGCCGCAGGCGCTTCGGTGAAAACCTGGGTGGCCTGCTCACGCAGTTGCAGCTTCCAACGGGTGATTTGAGCGGTAGCCAATTGGTAGTGAGCGGCCAGCTCGGCCAATGGCTGGCGCTCGGTGAGGGCGGCTAGCGCCACCTCCGCTTTGAACTCGGCCGTATAGCGACGGCGGGTGCGTTTTGGGATCATAATCGAGCTAAGCTAGCCCGCTTAACCTGTCCAGCTTTTGGGGAGTACTACAGATTACGTATCGTAGCCGGGGCTATTGCGCCCGAATTTTGTACCGTCAAACTGAGGCTATCCGAAATGCCGGCAGCCCGCGCAGATACCTATTCCTCATAGTTAAATAGTACATCGTACTCCAGGGTGGTTGGCCTGCCAAGCAGTATAGCTCCCAAACAGCGTAAGTGCCTACGATTAATCAACCCTGCCAACTCACTCTATTTATGAAACCGCTTCTTCTCACTTCTTTGGGCCTGTTGCTGGGCACTTCGGCCTTTGCTCAGCACACCAACATGCCGGGCATGGATATGTCGACGCCGATGCCCGCACCCAAGGCAAAGGCCAAGTCGGCCGCGCCGGCCATGCCGGAAATGAATATGCCCGGCATGAACATACCCGCCCCGACCGCCACGCCGACTACTCCACCCGCGCCGGCCATGTCTGCAATGCCAAGCATGAACATGGGCACGGCCGCCGACAGCAGCGGCGACACGATGATGGACATGCGCAACTCGTTCTCTAAAAACCTGCCGATGACGCGCCAGGGCTCGGGCACGAGCTGGCACCCCGATTCCTCGCCCATGTACATGCAGATGTACCAATCGAAGGGTTGGGACGTGATGCTGATGTACTCCGCATTCCTACGCTACACCAGTCAGAATTTCAACCATAGCCAGCTACGTGGCGATGCTAATTTCCGCGCTAACACCTACGTAATGGGCATGGCCAACCACCTGGTGGGCCAGCGCGGGCTGTTCAGCATCCAGGCCATGGTGTCGGCCGATGCGCTGACGGTGGGCGGCGCGGGCTACCCGCTGCTGTTCCAGACCGGCGAGTCGTGGAAGGGGGAGAAGCTGCACGACCACCAGCACCCGCACGACCTCGTGAGCGCCCTGGCCGTGGGCTACACCTACGCCGCCAGCACCGACGTGGACCTGACCGCCTACCTGGGCTACCCCGGCGAGCCGGCCATTGGGCCGCCCGTGTTCATGCACCGGCCCTCGGCGGCCAACCTGCCGGCGGCCCCGCTGGGCCACCACTGGCAGGATGCCACCCACATTCAGTTCGGCGTGGCCACGCTGGGCGTGCGCTACCGCAACGCCAAGCTCGAAGGCTCGCTCTTCACCGGCCGCGAGCCCAACGAAAACCGCTATAGCTTCGATAAGCCGCGCTTCGACTCCTACAGCGGGCGCCTCTCGGTGAACCCTTCGGATAATCTGGCGCTGCAGGTTTCGGCCGCCCACCTCCAGAGCCCCGAGGAGCTGGAACCCAACGACAACGTGGACCGCACCACGGCCTCGGTGCTGCACAATGCGAATGTGGGCAAGGGGAGCATCCTGTCCTCCACCTTCGTGTGGGGCATGAACCGGCACGACGGCAGTGGCGAGGAAACGACGTATTCCAATTCCTTCCTACTGGAAAGCAACCTGCAGGCCCGCCAGTTCAATCTGTTCACCCGCCTCGAAACCCTCCAGCTGAATTATGGCGAGCTGCTGCTGCCGGCCGCCACCGACGAAGCCGGGCACGCGAACCGGCAGGTATCGGCCTTCACCCTCGGCGCGTCCAAATACATCGCCAAAACTAAAGCCGGCTGGCTCGACCTCGGCCTCACCGGCACCCTCAATACCTATAATACCGACAACACCGCGCTGCTAAATGCCTATGGCAAAAACCCGCTCTCCTTTGAAGTATACCTGCGCTTCATCGCTCCGCGCATGAGCATGAACATGGGCCACGGCGGCATGAAGCACGGCGGCATGAAGGGCATGAAGGGCATGAAAATGTAGCGCTGATAACCGGTCAGAATCTAAAAGCAGCGCCCGAGTCCTGGCGCTGCTTTTTTGTTTACTCCGAGGCCAATGCAATGCCGACAAACGCCGTTTATATTTGCCCCCAGAATACGGTGATGGATTGCCACCGCGAACCGCCGGAGCCCCGCGCCCCGCGCTGATGATTCCTACGAAACGGGCGGCCACCGGGGCCGCGCCGCATAGCTCATCATACCGTTCGCCCCCGTGACCCCACGCTTTGCCCTCGCCCGCCTGCGCACCCTCGGCACCACCGCCACCCTCCTTTTCCTACTGCGATGGCTGCTGATTTGCGGCCTGATTGGCGCAATGGCCGGCACCGCCTCGGCGGGGTTTCTGGTGGCCCTCGACTGGGCCACGCGCTGGCGCGAAGCGCATCTCTGGGTTTTGGCGCTGCTGCCGGTAGCGGGTCTACTCATCGGCGGGGCCTACCACTATTTCGGCAATAGCGTGGTGCGCGGCAACAACCTTATTCTGGATGAAATCCACCGCCCCAGCCAGCGGCTGCCGCTGCGCATGGTGCCGCTGGTGCTGGGCGGCACGCTGGCTACGCATCTGTTTGGCGGGTCGGCGGGCCGCGAGGGCACGGCCGTGCAGATGGGCGCGGCCCTGGCCGACCAGCTCACCCGTTGGCTGGGACTGCGCCCCCGCGACCGCCGCCTGCTGCTCATCGCGGGCATGAGCGCGGGGTTTGCTTCCGTGTTTGGCACGCCGCTGGCCGGGGCCGTATTCGGGCTTGAAGTTTTTCTGCTAGGCTCCATTCGCTACGAAGCCGTGCTACCCAGCTTCCTGGCGGCTGTCATGGCTGACTTTGTGACGCGGGCCTGGGGCGTGGGCCACACCCACTACCCCACCCTGGACGAGCTACCGCTCACGCCACTCCTATTAGGCTGCACCCTGGTGGCGGGCGCGCTGTTTGGGCTGGCGGCCAGGTCATTTGCCACGCTCACGCACACAATCAGCAAGGTTTTTAGCCGCATTGCCTACCCGCCGCTGCGGCCGGTGGTGGGCGGCGTGCTGGTGGCCGGGCTGCTGTGGGCCGTGGGACCGGTGCGCTTTGGCGGGCTGGGCGTGCCGGTTATCGTCGAAGCCTTTCAGCACCCGCTCGCGCCCACCGACTGGGCCCTCAAGCTGGTGCTCACGGCCCTCACGCTCGGCTGCGGCTTCAAGGGGGGCGAGGTCACGCCGCTGTTTTTTATTGGCGCGGCGCTGGGCAGCGCGCTGGCCGTGGTGCTGCCGCTGCCGGTGGCGCTGCTGGCGGCCATGGGCTTCGTGGGCGTGTTTGCCGGCGCGGCCAACACGCCCCTGGCCTGCACGCTCATGGGGCTGGAGTTATTCGGGGCGCATGCTGGCGTGTACCTGGCGCTGGCCTGCGTGGTGGCTTATTTATTTTCAGGCCACCACGGTATTTATGGGTCGCAAGTGGTGGGGCAGGCCAAGCATTTGCGCCTGGGACGGCAGCAAGGCCGCCCGCTAAACGAGCTGCCCTAAACGGGCCTACAGCAGAATATCAAACGTAAGGGCGGGCATCACGAGCAGCTTCCGACGCACGACGCGCATATCATCGGCTTGATAATCAGCTACGAATCCGTTGGTAAACAACACGTTGATACCTGCCCGAAAGTCATTGCTGAAGCGCAGGTTCAGGCCCATGCCACCGCCCACGTTGAAGTCCGTCAGGGTGCCTTTGTTGTAGCCAAGGTCCCAATGGTAGAGCGAATAAGCGCTACCGATTCCAATCACCGGTTCCAGACGCGGGTTTTTTAGGGGAATATAATAAGTGAGCAGGCCGATGCCCCCGGCGCTAAATTCGTTTTGCCGGCATGAATCAAACACCTGCGTGGCCACCAGCCGCCCGCCAAAATGCTACCCAAAACGACCTTCCGCCTGCACGCCCAGCACTTTGGGGTTGGCCAAAATGCCCAGCGCAACGGTATATTTTCGGTAGATAGCCGGCTTAATGGGGATTTCCTACGCCGCAAGGCGTGAAACCGTCATCGAGAACAGGAGGAATGGTAGCAGTTTTTGCACAATAGTATTGATTAGCGCTTGCGAAACTACTGATTCGAATCAAACAAACGGGGTGCGGCAAAAAACTTCCTCCTCCAGGCAACCTTTCCCGCACTTTCCGCATCTGCCGCCCTAACTCACCATCCTTTCTGCTCCCGTGCCCACCCTTACCGTGACGACCGAAGCCGACCTCATCGCTGCTTGTGTGCAGGGCGAGCACCGGGCCCAGCGCCAGCTCTACGACCAGCTGGCCGGGCTGATGCTCACCGTGTGCCGCCGCTACCTCAAGCGCCGCGAAGATGCCGAAGAAGCCCTGATACTGGGTTTTGCCAAAATGTTCCGGGCCCTGCCCAACTACCGCTTCGAAGGCAGCTTCGAGGGCTGGGTGCGCCGCATCATGGTGAACGAGGCCCTGATGCAGCTGCGCCAGCGCGAGTTGATGACCGTGTCGTTTGAGGACTTTGCCCAACCCGAAAACCTGGCCACCACGGCCGCCACCGCCGATACCCAACTACAGGCCGAAGACCTGATGAACCTGCTGGCCACCCTGCCTACCGGCTACCGCACTGTTTTCAACCTCTACGCCCTGGAAGGCTACGGACACCAGGAAATTGCCGAGCTGCTGGGCATCAGCGAAGGCACCAGCAAATCGCAGCTCAGCAAGGCCCGGGCCATGCTCCAGCGGCGCGTTCAGTTTTCTACTATAACGACCAACTAGCCTTATGCTACCCGAAAATATTGACGATTTATTCCGCGACAAACTGGACGGCCATGAAACGCCGCCCGGCCACGACCTGTGGGCCCGCCTGCAAGCCGGCCCCACCGCGCCCGACGCCCAGCCGGAGCCCGAAGCCAACCGCCTCGACCAGCTTTTCCAAAACCGGTTACACGCCCACGCCACCCCGCCCGGCCGCGAGCTCTGGGAACGCCTCGAAGACGAGCACCTGCACCCGCGCAAGCGCCGCGCCGCCGCGTGGTGGCCCATGACGCTGGCCGCGGCCGTAGTGCTATTTCTACTGGTGGGCGGCGCGGGCCTGTGGCTGGGCTTTCCGACTGGCAATATTCAACAAACCACCGTTGCTTCGAACCCGGCACAGCACCCCAACGCTGACGCCGACCGTAAAGCCCGCAGTGGCTCGCCCCAATCTGCTACGCCTGACGGTACCACCGGCCCAGATAACAATAGCATAGCCGCCGATAAGCAGCAACCGGCAGTTGCTTCAGCTTCTGATAAAGCGGCTCCCGACGCTGCCGCCCCGCGCATGCCAGGCACTTCGGCAGCGGTAGCTGAAAAAAAACATTTTTTGCAGGCAACCCGCCCCGATGCCCTGGCATCTACCGCACCAAAGGCCAGGATGACCGCCGCCGAGCAGTCGCCGCGCCACCTGCTGGGAAGCCATCGGCAGCCGGACGCTGCTGCCGCCTCGCTCCCGCTCGTGGCCCACGCGCCGGCCCGGCCCACCGCTGCTGACGAGCAGCATCTCACCCCGGCCCCTACTGCCCCCACGGTGGCCACCGCCACTCCTCAACCGGCACCGGATATCATCCGCGCCATTCAGAATCCTGCCCTGGCCCACGCCACCGAGCTCATAACGGTGGATGTACGCAATGGCGCAGCCCCCACCAGTCGGCCCGCGCGCTTCGTTTCCTCGGCCCTGGCGGCAGTGGAGGGCCCCGAAGAACAACGCCGCCTGGGTGGCCGCCTGCTGCAGCAGGCCGGCCGCCTGGTGCGGGGCGAGCGGGTGAGCCTGGCCGAAGTAACCGGCCTACCCGAAAACGTGACGCTCCGGGCCACCTTTGCCGGCCATAGCGTCAGCAAATCCATTCAATTATAATTCACCCTTTTCTGTTTAGAAATCATGCAACGCGCTTTTCTCCCCTTTTTTCTGCTGATGCTGATGCTAGTGGGCAGGTTGAACGTGGCCCGCGCCACGGGCCTGCGCATCCCTGCCACGGTGAAAGACACCATAGTGGTACGGCTGCCCAACCGCGCTACCCTCACCCTGACGGTACGCGACGCAGCCCAGTTGCGCCAACTCAAGAACTACCATCTCGACTCCCTTACCTCGCAGCTGGCCACCTACATCACGCGGGCCGAAACGGCGGCCAAAACCGCCTCGACCGACCAGGTGACCATGGAATTTTACCCCGACAAAGACCAGCCCGGCAAAAACCTCCCCGAGCAGGTACGCATCACCACCCATAAGAAAACAGAGAACTCCAGCAAAGTGGACGTTGTGCTGAACAAGGCCTTCGGCCTGACCGTCACTACCGACGAAAAGGGCGTAAAGTCCTACAATACGGCCAATACCAAAACCCAGGAGCAGCGGCAGGCCAAGCGCGACTCGACCCGCCTAAAGGAGCTTGAACGGAAGAGCATCAGCACCAGCTTGGTGTTTGATTTGGGCCTGAATTCCCTTGTCAACCAAAAGCAATATTTCACAGCCGAAGGCAAGCCTGAAACCGTTGACCTACGCCCCGGGGGCTCGCGCTACGTCAGCATTGGACTCATCACCTATGCCCGTCTTTTTGGCAAGCGTAGCCCGATGCTTTTCTCTATCGGCCCGGAGTTTTCCTTCAACAACTACATGCTGAATGGCAATGACAAGTGGGTGAGTGCCAATGGCCGTACCGACGTCGTGCGCGAAATCAGCGGCCGCCAGTTTGAGAAAACCAAGTTGGCTACATCCAGCATCAATGTACCACTCATGATTAACCTCCAGCTGCGCGACGCGCACTACAAACCGACCTTCACCCTAGGTGCGGGGGGCTTCGTAGGCTATCGGCTCTCGTCTTGGACCAAACTCAAGTATACCACCGAGGGCACGACTTACAAAGACAAAAACCACGACAACTACAACCTGGAAAATTTCCAGTATGGCCTGCAAGGCACCATCGGCTATCGGGGGCTAGAGTTCTTTGGGAAGTATAACATGAATGGCCTGTTTAAGGCGGGCGCTGGACCCGACACTCAGGTGCTCAGCTTCGGTATACGCATCTTCGGCCTCAACTAAAGCAACGCGCATCACAGCCATAGAAGCTGTTTAGAAAGTCTCCGAACGGTCATGCTGCGCTGCGCGCTGCATGACCGTTCGCATCGTTGAACGGGCCTGACGATGCGAGCAAGATGCTGCGCTGCGCGCTGCATCACCGTTTGAGTACCTTTTGTGACTTTCTAAACAGCTTCATAAGCTATCAGCTAATCATCCTAATATAAGTATTTTTCCAACGAAGCTCTTTAAGAAATCAATAGAACGTCAAGCTGAGCTTGTCGGAGCATCTCTAGCGCTTCATACGAACCGTCAATGAAGCGCTAGAAATGCTCCGACAAGCTCAGCTTGACGTTCCAGCAGGTTTAACTAACTTCCTAAATATATTCAACCTCGCGCAAGAAGGCTGCTACTGATTCCGAAAGAAATTATCCAGCAGAATAGCCGCTGAAATGGCCACGTTCAGGCTTTCGGCCTGCCCGCCGGCCCCGCGCGGAATGTGCAGCCGGCGCGTGAGGGCCGCCCCAACGCCCGGCGTAAGGCCGTGCGATTCAGAGCCCATCACGAGCACGCCGGCGGGGCGCAGGGTGAGGCGGTGCACGTTGTCGCCCGCCAAATCGGCTCCGAAGATGCCCACGGCGGGGGCCAGCGTGGGCAGCCACTCGGTGAGGTCGCGCTCCCAGACGCGCACCCGGGCGAAGGCGCCCATGCTGGCGGCCACGGTTTTGGGGGCGTAGGCATCGGCGCAGCCGGGGCTGAGCACCACGCCGGGCAGGCCGTACCAGTCGGCCAGCCGCAGCAGGGTGCCGAGATTGCCGGGGTCGCGCACTTCGTCGAGGGCAAGCAACAAACCGGTTTCGGGCAGCGTTAGGGGCAGCGGGGTTTGGGCGGGCAGACGCACCACGGCCAGGGCGGTGGTGTTGGTGGCCAGCGTGCCAAGCTGGGTGAGCTCGGTTTCGGTGGCGGGGCTGAGCAGCAGCCGGGCGGGCAGGTGGGCACGGTTTTGGTCGATAAATTCGGCCGTGGCCAGTACGTGTTCGACTTCCAGGTCGGAACTTAGCAGCTCTAACACACTTTTGCCCCCTTCCACCAGGAACGCCCCGTGGCGGTGCCGGTACTTCTTCTGGTGCAGCGACTGCACGTATTTGCCAAGTGCTTTTGAAACCATTACTCGTTACTTGTTTGCCAAAACTACGGCCTGCGCACCGGCTCGGACCGCTACTCATGCTGCTGGGGCTGGCGGCGTGCTCACCGTTTGGGCTGTTGCGGCCCAACCAGCGCCTGCTCAGCCGCGTCGAAATCAAGGGCGTAGAGCAGGCCGACAAAGAACGGCTGACCGCGCTGGCCCAGCAAAAGCCCAACACCCGAATTCCGCCCAAGCTGGACATCTACCACCTAGGCTTTGGCTTTTATGATTCGGCGCGCATCAAAAGCAAGCTGCGCGCAATTGAAACGACTTACGCGGCCAAGATGCAGGCCGCCGGCACCGACTCGGCCCAGCTGGGCAAGCTGCTGGCCCAGCGCGAGCGCAAAATCAAGCGCAAGCAGCTGGTGCTCGACAAGGGCAACGCCATCATGCGCCTGGGCGAGCCGCCCGTTATCTACGACTCGGCCCTTACCAGCCGCTCGGTAGAGCAGATGACCACCTACCTGCGCTCGCAGGGCTTTTTCCGGGCGCGGGTGTCGGCCACCGACACGGCCCGCTTCCAGCGCAGCATCTTGTTTCGGGCGCTGAATGCGGTGGGGTCGGTTTTTTCCGGCAAGTCCGATTCGCTCGATGCTGTCAAGCAATACCGCCGCGTAACGGTGACCTATAACATCACCGAAAACCAGCCTTTTCTGTATCGCCTTCAGGCCCCCAGCATTCCCGACTCGGGCGTGGCGGCCATGGTGCGCCAGGGCCAGTCGGCCACGCTGCTGCACGAAAACGACCGGTACAACGAGGCCCTCATCGGCCAGGAGCGCACCCGCCTCGAAACCCTGCTGAAAAACGCGGGCTACTTTGATTTCCGCCAGCAGTACATCACCCTCGAAGCCGATACCAGCTACGAGAAATTCACGGTGCGGCTGCGCACCTTCATCGCCAACCCCGGGCCGGACCAGGGCCACCGGCTGTACACGCTGCGCCAGGTGCGCTTCATCACCGATGCCGGCGTGGGCCGCACCCTGCGCAGCGCCACCGGCGACACCCTGCGCCGCGCTGGCACGCCCGGCGCGCTGCGCGCCCGCCCCAGCCTGGGCGTGCGGATGGATACCGTGGTCACGGACTCGATTCGCTTTGCCGCCTATCAGCAGAAATTCAGTACCGACCTGCTGGCCAACAAGGTGAGGGTGCGCCCCGAGCAGCACTACAGCCTGGCCAACACCCTGCAAACCCAGCGCCTGCTGGCCGACCTGGATATGTTCCGGTTCAATACCGTGAACTACCGCAAGCTGCCCGACCCACCCACCACCGACAGCACCAGCCGCACCCCCAGCACCGGCGAGCTAGTAGCCGTCATCAACGCCTCGCCCGCGCCCAAATTCTCGCAGACCGTGGAAGTGGGCGCTACCTACGTGGCCTACCTGCCGGGGCCATTTTTGAATTATCGCCTGAAAATCCGCAATCCCTTCGGGGGGGCCGAGGTGCTGGAATTTGGCGTGCGGGCCGGCTTCGAGGGCCAGCTCACCCGCGTGGCCAGTATTAGCGACACCACGGGCAACACCACGGACAATGTGTACACGACCCAGCTGGGGGCCACGGCAGCGCTGGTACTGCCGCAGTTTCTGGTGCCCTTCCGCACCAACTACTTCCTCACCCGCTACAATCCCAAAACCCGTTTCTCGCTCTCCGAAACCTACGTAAAGCGCCCGGAATACATCCGGTCCAACTTCGAGTTTGCCTGGGACTATATCTGGCAGCGCTCGCCGTTCCATCAATACGTGTTTTCGCCGGTGGTTATCACCCTGGTTAATACGCCCTATACCAGCCCGGCCTTCGAGGCGCGTCTCAAAGCGCTTCAGCTCACGGAGGGGTCCTCGCTCTACCGGTCGTTCAGCAAGCAGGTCGAGCCGAGCTTCAGCTTCACGTCGCTCTATAACTCCAACGATTTCAACGAAACCCGCAATGCTTACTACCTGCGGCTGTTTGCCGAAGTCGGAGGCCTCACGCGTGGGCTCTATCAGAAAGCCCTTTTCGAGAGCACGCGTCTGAACGTGTATGACTTTGCCCGCATTAGTGTCGATTACCGGCGCTACTACCGCCTCACGCCCCAAACATACTTCGTGTGGCGCCTCAACGGCGGGGCCGTGCACGCCCTGAACCGCACCAACGACCCTACTACCCCCGAAAACGACCCGCAGTATATTGTGCCCTACGATAAGTCGTTTTTTGCCGGGGGCTCTACCAGCCTTCGGGCCTGGCAGCCGCGCCGCCTGGGGCCGGGCGGCTACACGCCCCTGCGCCCCAGCAACGGCCAGCTGGTGCGCGACTACCTCACCGAGCAGCCCGGCGAGCTGCTGCTGGAAGGCAGCGCCGAATACCGCTTCCCGATATACGGCTTCTTCAAAGGGGCGCTGTTCACTGATTTTGGCAACGTGTGGGGCCTGCAGGAAAGAAAAGACCCCAGTACTGGCGACTACCTCCGCCCCGGCGCACAGTTTCAAATCAACAATTTCTACCGCCAGATTGCCGTGGGTTCGGGCTTTGGCCTGCGCTTCGATTTCACGTTCCTGATTTTGCGCCTCGACATCGCCACCAAAATCTACGACCCCACGGCACCTACCACCGCCGATAAATGGGCGCTGCGCAACTTCGACACCAGCGCCAACCCCGTTTCCTTCAATCTGGGCATCGGTTACCCGTTCTAGTGGAGTGGTGGGTTGGTGGGTTGGTGGAGTAGACAAACTGTTGCTTGTAGATTGAACACTCCACGGCTAGCCGCTGGCCCCGCTGGCCGCAGTTTAGCGCTCCGCGCTAAACTGCGGCCAGCGGTGGGTTGGGCGAATCGCTGGTTACAAATTGACCACTCCACTAATCCACTTAATACCCCAGCAATTCGCCCAGCGCCACCGCTACTTTGGCCGCGCTCGGCAGCATTTGCTTCTCCAGCTCCACGTTGAGGGCAATGGCCGGCAGGTTGGCCGCGCCGAGGGTGAACACCGGCGCATCCAGCGCCGTGAAGCAGTGGCGCTGAATACGCCCGGCCAGGCTTTCGGCAAAGCTGTTCATGAGCGGTTCTTCGGTGAGGACGAGCACCTTGCCATGGCGGCGGGTGGCGGCCGTCACGGCATCAAAGTCAAGCGGGTTGAGGGTGCGCAGGTCGAGGATTTCGATTTGGCCGGGGAAGTCGCGGCTGGCGGCTTTGGCCCAGTGCACGCCCATGCCGTAGGTCACGACCAGGGCCGTGTTGCCCCGGGCGAGCTGCTCGGCATCGGCGGCCTGCGCGATGGCGGCCACGCCCAGCGGAATGACGTAGCCAGCGGCCGGCTCCACGGTTTTGGCTTCCTCGGTGCCGGGCACCTTGCTCCAGTACAGGCCCTTATGCTCCAGCATGATAACCGGGTTGGGGTCGAGAAAGGCAGCGCGCATGAGGCCCTTCATGTCGGCCGCATTGCTGGGGTACACCACTTTAATGCCTCGAATGGTAAGCAGCGTGCTTTCGATGGAGCCCGAATGGTACGGCCCACCTCCGCCATATGCCCCAATGGGCAGGCGGATAAGGGCCGGAATCGGAAACTTGCCCATGGTGAGGTAGCAAGATTTGCTGAGCTCCTCCACCAATTGGTTCAGGGCGGGCCAGATGTAGTCGGCAAACTGAATTTCGACGATGGGCCGGGCACCCACGGCCGCCATGCCCGCCGTGCTGCCCACAATGTAGGCTTCCTGAATGGGCGTGTTGAAGACCCGGGCTTCGCCGTATTTCTTAGCCAGCAGCGCGGCCTCGCGGAACACGCCGCCCAGCTCGCCACCCACGTCTTGCCCGTAGAACAGCGCTTCGGGGAATTCCTGCAGGATGTCGTCCACCGCGTGCAGGGCGGCATCCACCATCAGGGCTTTTTCGGCCCCGGCGGGGCTGCGCTCGCCGGCCTCCTCGGTCACGGCGGGCGGGGCAAACTCGTGGTCGGCGAAAGTGGCGGGGTCGGGGTTGGGCGCGGCCAGGGCTGCGGCCCAGTCGGCGCGCACCGTAGTGCAGGCTTCAGCCCGCAGTCCGTCCAATTCCTCCTCTGAAACCCCGAGCGCCAGCAGGCGCTGGTGCAGGCGCGGCAGCGGGTCCTGCTCCTGGTGGGTGCTCAAATCATTGCGGTACCACTCGCGGCGCACGCCGCTGGTGTGGTGGCCCAGCAGCGGGCACTTAGCATGCACCAGCACCGGCCCGCGCCGGGCGCGGACGTGGGCAAACGCCTCGGCCAGCCCGGTGTGCGACGACTCAAAATCGGCCCCGTCCACCTGCATCCGGCGCAGGCCCGGGAAGCCGGCGGCAAACTCGTAGGCATTCATGGCGCGCATCTCCCGGCCGGTGGCCGAGATGCCCCAGTCGTTATCCTGCACCAGGTACACGATGGGCAGCTGGTGCAGAATGGCCATTTGCAGGGCCTCCGCCACTTCGCCCTCCGTCATGGCCCCGTCGCCGATGGAACACAGCACCAGCGGTTTCTCGGCCAGCCAGCCCGCCGATTTATTCAACGACACAATCGCCAACCCCTGCTTCTCGAAGTAGCTGATGGCGTGGGCCATGCCCGTAGCCGGTATGGCCTGCATGCCCGTGGCCGAGCTTTGGTGGGGAATAACCGGGATGCCCGCCCGCCGCAGCGAGGGGTGCGAATAATACGTGCGCCCGCCGCTGAACGGGTCATCGGCCTTGGCCAATAGCTGGAGCATAAGCTCATACGGGCGCAGCCCCAGGCCCAGCAGCAGGGCGTCGTCGCGGTAGTAGGGGGCGGCGTAATCGTTGCCGGTGAGCAGGAAGGCGGCGGCCAGCTGCACGGCCTCGTGGCCACGGGCGGTGGCATGCACATAACGCGAGGCGGTGGCCTTTTCTTCTTCGAAGAGCGTGGCCATTTCGGCGGCCGTGTGCATCAGGCGGTAGGTACGGCGCAGTAAGTTGGCATCGTGCGCGGGCACGGCGGTGGCGGGCGCAGTGAAAGCTTCGGCGGCGGCCGCAGCCGCAGCGGCTACGCGGGGGTTGGCAAAGTCAGTGGTATCGGAAGCGGCGGGAGCAGCAAAATCGGACATTGGGAGCAGGGCGGAGTGAGACTGCAAAAGTACGCCCCGCGCCCTCGTCCGTATCTTTGGGCAGTTGTGAGTTAAGAGTTAGGAGTTAAAAGTTATGAGTTGATAATTACGAACTGCTCACTAATACCTTTTAATTCATAACTCTTAACTCCCAACTCCTAACTGCCAACTCACACAATGCCCTCTCCCACCATCCGCCCCGAAATTGAAGCCTGGCTGGCTGATTTCCAGCTTCGCCTCTGCCAGCAGCTCGAAACCGCCGACGGCGGCCCCGCCACTTTTCTCACCGATGCCTGGCAGCGCGAGGGCGGCGGCGGCGGCCGCTCCAAAGTGCTGGAGCACGGCGCTGTCCTTGAAAAAGGCGGCGTGGGGTTTTCGGCCGTGTGGGGCGAGATGAGCGAGGCCGCCGCCCGGCAGCTGCACATGCCCGACCCGCATTTCTACGCCACTGGCGTGAGCGTGGTGCTGCACCCGCGCAGCCCGCGCATCCCCATCATCCACATGAATGTGCGGTATTTTGAGGCCGGCAACGGCGAAGCCTGGTTTGGCGGCGGCATCGACTTGACCCCGATTTATGTGGATGAAGCCCAGGCCCGCCGCTTCCACGCGCAGCTGAAAGCCGTGTGCGACCGCCACAACCCGGCTTACTACCCCAAGTTCACGCGCTGGGCCGACGACTATTTCTACCTCCCGCACCGCCAGGAAACGCGCGGCGTGGGCGGCATTTTCTACGACCGGCTGACCATAGGCCAGGACGGCACCGTTGAGGAATTATTCGCCTTTATGCGCGATGTGGCCGAGCTTTTCGGTCCCTTCTATACCCAGCTCATGGCCGAAAACCACGCCCTGCCCTTCACCGAGCGCGAAGAAGCCTGGCAAAGCCAGCGCCGCGCCCGCTATGCCGAATTCAACCTGGCTTTCGACCGGGGCACGCGCTTCGGCCTCGAAACCGGCGGCCGCACCGAGTCCATCCTCATGAGCCTGCCTCCGCGCACCGGCTGGGCCTACAACCCCGCGCTGCCCGCCCCCGGCACCCCCGAGGCCAGCACCCTGGCCTGGCTCCGCAAGGGCGTAGACTGGCTGGCCGATGCTTGAAGCCATCCAATACCTTGACCGGCAGCTGCTACTGGCCATCAACCACGCCCACCACCCCGTGCTGGATGCAGTGATGGCTTTTGCCTCCAACCGCCTGGTTTGGTTCCCGGTGTACGCCGTGCTCATTGGCTGGCTGATGTATCATTTCCGGTGGCGGGCGGCCCTGCTGCTACCACTCGTAATTGCCGCCGTGGGCCTGGCCGACAGCATCACCAGCCGGCTGTTCAAGCCGTATTTCGGGCGGCCCCGCCCCTGCCACGATGCCTCCCTGGCCCACCTGCTGCACCTGCCCGATGGCTGCGGCGGGCAATTCGGCTTCCTGTCGTCGCACGCCGCTAATTCCATGGCGCTGGCGGTTTTCCTGGCTGTGGTGCTGCCGCCGAGGCGTTTTCGCGGGCTCAAAATCGTGGTTTTTGGCTGGTTTGCCTTGTTATCCTACAGCCGCATGTATCTTGGCGCTCACTACCCCACCGACGTGCTGGGCGGAGCTGCCGTAGGGGCGCTGATGGGCTGGCTGGCGGCCGTGGCCTACCGGCGCTGGATGCTGCGCTGGTGGCCCGCCCAGGCGTAATTCACCTCTACTATGAGCCACTCAAAACGGCGCTTTCTTTTCCTGCTGTGCAGCACCCGCCGGCTGGGCAACAGCGAGCAGCTGGCCTACTGCGCCGCGCACCCGCTGCCCCCGGGCACCGAGCAGCAATGGCGGCACCTGCTCGATTTTCCCCTGTCTGACTTCTTGGACCTGCGCCACAGTGGCTCATTCGAGCCGCCTACCGGCAATGCCCAGCTGCTGCTCGAAGCCACGCTCCATGCCACCGACCTGGTGCTGGTGGCCCCGCTCTACTGGTACAGCCTGCCCGCGCCCGCCAAGCTGTACCTCGACCACTGGAGTGCCTGGCTGCGCACCCCAAGCATCAATTTTCGCGAGCGCATGAAGGGCAAGACCCTGTGGGCCATCACCGTGAGCAGCGGCGAACGCGCCGAAGCCCAGCCCCTCGAAGACTCGCTGACCCTGACGGCCAACTACCTGCACATGCACTGGGGCGGTCTGCTGTTCGGCACCGGCTCACGGCCTAATGACATTCAATTAGATGGGCTGGCCCAGCACCGAGCCAAATCTTTTTTCACCGGGGCAGAAGTCACAGCCCCGACCGGCCCGACCGTTGACCAGCTAATCAGCTGCCCTCCCAAATAAACCAGCAGCTTGTCATTCAGCCAAAGGAGAAACCTGAGAACTGTACGTTAAAGAGTACACCTGGATTCCTCCTTCGGCGGAATGACAACACCCTCAGGCCCTGCCCCCGCCTACCGGCCTAGCAGCTTCGCCACGTACTTACCCACGATGTCGAACTCCAGGTTCACCGTTTCGCCAGCCTTCAACTGCTGAAAGCTGGTGTGCTCGTAGGTATAGGGAATGATGGCCACCGTGAAACCCGCATCGATGCTCTCGAAGCAGGTGAGGCTGGTGCCGTTCACGCAAATGGACCCTTTCTCGACGGTTAGGCGGCCGGGACCGGCTTCGTGCCCAAACCGGAACAGCCAGGAGCCGTCCTGGTCGGTCACGCTCAGGCAAGTAGCCGTGGCATCGACGTGGCCCTGCACGATGTGGCCGTCGAAGCGGCCGTTGGCGGCCAGGCAGCGCTCCAGGTTTACGTGGCGGCCGGGCTGCCACTGGCTCAGGTTGGTCACGCGCATGGTTTCATCGATGGCCGTGACAACGTGAGTACCGGCCGCCGCGTCCACGGCTACCACGGTGAGACACACGCCGTCATGAGCCACGCTTTGGTCGATTTTCAATTCCGCCGCAAAGGGCGAGGCCACGGTAAAATGGCGGTTGCTGCCCTGGTCTTCAACGGCGGTAATGGTCCCCAGGGCTTCAATAATTCCAGTAAACATGAATCGCGGATTTAGTCGGTTTTTCGGAGTTCGCGCAGGCCAATGCTGCGCCCATAATGCAAAGAACGGCTCCACCACGCGGTAGGGCCGTTCTGCTTGTAACCGCCCGGTACGGGGCGGGGTTATGCGCAGCGCTTATTTATCACCTTTCTCGAAGGGCCGCCAGTCGAGCTCACCGGGCAGGCCGCCGGTCTTTTTGCGCAGGAATACAGTCTGGTCGTCGTCCTCCCGCTTGCCGAAGGTTACGTCGGCCCGGCACTCCAGGCAGCGCACCGAAGTGTACTTGAACTTGCCCTGGGCCACGCGGCTGGTGAGGTCCAGATTGTCGGACCCGCAGATGCCGCAGGCCGCCACGTCGGCGAAGCTCAAACGCTCGTATTCGGCCACCGTTTCGTGAAAGTTATTGCCCTGCACGGTAAAGTGAAACTGGCGGCGCCCGATGCGCTTAGTCGTCATCATTTGCAACATTCTACTGCAATAAAAGGGGTTAATTAATGCTTTAAAATTACGAATTATCACCCTCAAAAACAAGTCGATATCCTGAGAAAACCGCACAAAAAAAGGTGCCGCGAAGCACCTTTTTTTAGTAGCTGAGAATCTGCCTATTGCTGCACAAATTTTACCGTGCGGCGGGTGCTGCCCGTGCTCACTTCGCAGCTGTAATTGCCTTTGGCCAGCGGCGCGAGGCGGAGCGATGCTTCGTCGCCATCGGCGGCCGGCAGCTGCTGTTGCGCCACTACCGCGCCCCGGGCGTCGAGCACGCGCACCTTCAGCGGCTGGCCGCGCAGCGCAGCCGGCAGCACCAGCGTGAGCAGGCCGCTCCCAATGGGGTTGGGGTACAGGCGGAGGGCATCGGTGGCACCGGTCGCCGCCGGACTGGTGGCCAGCGGAGCCATGGGATGCAGGGCATTATAGGCCATCACAAAATTCGGAATGCCGTAGCCCAGCGTGTTATCGGGAGCAATGGCCTGGGTGGCGGTGCTGCGCAGGGCCACAATCACATGCTGGGCCGTGAGCGTGGGATTGGCCTGCCAGAAGCCGGCCGCCATGCCCGCCAGCACGGGACAAGCAAAGGAGGTGCCATTGCCCCGGTAAGCGCCGCCATTGGGCGAGAGTACCGCCGTGGCCTGCCCCATGGCCGACAGCGTGGGCTTGATGCGGCCATCAGCCGTGGGGCCGTAGGAGCTGAAAAGCGCGTGGTTACCCAGCGAATCCACGGCCCCAACGGACATAATGGAATCGGCATCGGCGGGGGCCGAAACGTAGCGCCAGGCGTGGTTGCCCTCGTTGCCGGCGGCGCTCACCACCAGCATGCCCACGCGGGCGGCCATGGTAGCGGCCCGCGAGCTGATGGCGTTGCGGCCGGTCAGGTCGGCGTAGGTGTAGGACACCGACGGCGCATCGAAATCCGTGTAGCCCAGCGAGGAGCTGATGACGTCCACGCCCACCGAGTCGGCGTATTCGGCGGCGGCCAGCCAGTTGGCTTCTTCGATGGGATGCTCGGAATACACATCCTCCGTGATGCAGAGGTGGAACGTGGCCTTGGGCGCGGTACCAATAAAGAAGCCCGGCTTATTGGCCGCCATCGTCGATAAGCAATTGGTACCGTGGTCGCTGCGGCCATACACGCTGGTGCCGCCGTCCACAAAGTTGCGGGTGCTGGCCAGGCGCTGCTCCTGGAACAGGGGGCGCAGAGCCGAAATAGTATCGGTACCGGGAAAGCCGGCGTCGAATACGGCGATTTGCATGCCGTCGCCCCGGAAACCGGCATCGTGCATGGCCAGCGCGCCAATCTGCTGGTTCTGACGGTAGGCCGGGCCGTAGAGGGCGCGGGTGGCCAAGGTGCCCCGGGCGGCCGGCTCGGGCAGCTGCGCGGGCGTGGTGAACGGGGCCGGTGCCCGGTAGCTTCGGTTGAGGGTGCTGGCGCGGCTCACCTTGGGCAGGGCCATAATGCGGGTCAGCGTGAGGGAATCACAGGAAACCACGGCCGCGTTGAACCAGCGGGACGTGTAGAGCACCTGCGGCCCACCACTCACGGCCCGAATCTGGGCCACGTAGGCGGGATTCACGGGCAGGTCGCGGGGCAGCACGGCGATGCCCTGCCGGGTGCGCCGCGCCAGCGACCGGGCCGACAGAAACGCTTGCGGCTGCGCCACCGAAAAGGGCGTACCCGCCTTATCCCGAAAATACACCAGATGGCGGCGCACAGTGCCTTGCGCCGCCGCCGGAGCGGCGGCCAGGGCGTTCAGCGCGCCGGCCACCAAGGCCAGGCTTACCCATTTGAACGAAAGTGGCACCATAGGTTGCGAGGAACAGCGAGGGGAATAAAATCAGCCGCGGGTGGCTTAATTCACTTTGTATTCAATCAGGGTTTCGCGGCGCGAATAGCCGAAAGTGTATGACTTGGGCACGAAGACGACATTGCCCCCGGAACCGACATAATAGAAGTTGGAAAAGCGTCTCTTCCGTCGGAATACCGGCCCCACGCCTTTCGCGAACACCTGCTGGTAGGTGTTCACATAGTAAGCGTCGTCGGCCTGGGCCAGGCCCTCGTTGGTGGTAGTGGCCGTGGCCGGGTAGGTTTTCGAGGTACCATTGGCGGCGGTGCTGAACGGCTCCCCCACGCGGCGGTAGCGGCGGGTTTCGGCCGTCACCGTATCTGCGGAATTGTTGTTGTAGGCGTTGAAATTCCAGAGGCGGCCTTCGCGCACCGGAAATATTAGCTCCAGCGTGCGCCGGTTGTCGCGGTTGAGAATGACCGACTGCGCCGACGGGCTCAGGGTGAACACGCTGTCGTCGACCCAGGCGGCGGCGGCCGTCAGGCGCTTGGAGCGCACCAGCCGGTAGGATGTTTTGCCGGCCGCATCGGCGAATGCGCTGGCAATGGTTTCCTTAAATTGGAAAGCACTAACTGTGGGCACGCTGAGCGTAACCTGAGAGCCCTGGCCGTTGGCCCGGCTCCAGGTAGTGTCAGATACGGCGTAAATCCAGTAGTTGCCCACGGCCACCGGGTAGTAGCCCAGGCCCGCATCGGGCAGGGCCTCCACCGTATTTTTGCAGCCGCCGAAACCCATTGCCAGGGCACCCGCAGCCAAGGCCAGACCAGCCCGGCGGGTAGCCACCGGCAAATTCCAGGAAGAAAACAGTCGTTGCATGAGCAGTGCGCAGCGGGTGATTAGAAAGGAAATAAGTAGGTAGTTAGTAATAAGTAGTCAGCAATCAGATTTCAGCTGTTTAAAAATCAGTCAATTGATTTCTGTCTGACTACCGATTACTGATGACTGACTACTTAGAGGCCAGCGGTGGCCGTGGCGGCAAAAGGTAAGGGGAATTCGCCGATGACGTGGCGCTCAATCCAGCCGCCGCCCAGCACGTCGTTGCCGTCGTAGAACACAGCAGCCTGCCCGGGCGTAATGGCGTGCACGGGCTCCTCGAAGTACACGCGGATTTTGCCATCCACTTCTTCCAGGAAAGCCGCTGCACCGTCGTGGTTGTAGCGCACTTTCACCACGGCTGGCACCAGGCCACGCCCCAGCAGGGTGGCTTCTTTGCCCATGTTGAGCTTGCCCACCACGGTAGCCGTACTGGCCAGCTCTTCGTAGTTGCCCAGCACCACCTCATTGGTATCGGGGCGAATTTCGAGCACGAACGCGGGGTAGCCCAGGGCCACGCCCAGCCCCTTGCGCTGTCCGATGGTGTAGAACGGATAGCCCTCGTGCTTGCCGATAACGCGGCCGTTTTTGGTCACGAAGTTGCCGCCGGCCACGCGCGCCTCCAGGCCCGGCACGCGGCGGCGCAGGAAGCCCCGGTAGTCGTTGTCGGGAATGAAGCAGATTTCGTAGCTCTCGGGCTTGTTCACCAGCTCGGTGAAGCCGCGCCGGCGGGCTTCGTCATAAATTTCGGTTTTGCGCATGCCGCCCAGCGGAAACAGCGTGCGGCTCAGGCTCG
This sequence comes from Hymenobacter siberiensis, assembly GCF_018967845.1. Classification (GTDB taxonomy): domain Bacteria; phylum Bacteroidota; class Bacteroidia; order Cytophagales; family Hymenobacteraceae; genus Hymenobacter; species Hymenobacter siberiensis. The sequence continues at coordinate 3,054,854 of NZ_JAHLZZ010000001.1, read as the reverse complement.
CCTGGCTCACGCCCCAGAGGGCATAGCTTTGGTCCTTGTTTTCGTCGAGGCCTTTGCTCACCACGAAGCGGCCGGTTTCGGCATCCTTGCGGATATTGGCGTAGTGGCCCGTGGCAATGAACTCGCAGCCGAGCTGGTCGGCGCGGCGCAGCAGGGCATCCCACTTAATGTGCGTGTTGCAGAGCACGCAGGGGTTGGGCGTGCGGCCGGCCAGGTATTCTTCGGTGAAGTTATCAATCACGAAATCGCCGAACTCGTTGCGGATATCGATGATATAGTGCGGAAAGCCGAGCTGCACGGCAATGTCGCGGGCGTCGTTGATGCTGTCGAGCGAGCAGCAGCCGGTTTCCTTTTTGGAGCCGCCGGCGCTGGCGTAATCCCAGGTTTTCATGGTCATCCCCACCACTTCATAGCCTTGCTCGTGCAGGAGCACGGCGGCCACGCTGCTATCAATTCCGCCGCTCATCGCGACGAGGACTCTTCCTTTTACTTCGATATTCATAGTGGTTTGCAATTCACCCGGAGCTTGAAAGGTTCCGGCCGGCAACTACAAAGGTACGAGCGGTGAGATGGTGAGGTGTGAACTGGTGAGTTTGATGTTCCAATTGCGCATTTAGCGCAGTCCAAACATCAAACTCACCAGTTCACACCTCACCTTACTTCCCCCGCCCTTCCACAATAATCTTGAGCGTGTAGAGCAGCACCCGAAAATCCATGGCCAGGCTCATGTTCTCGATGTAGAGAATGTCGAATTTGAGCCGCTCCACCATCTGGGCCACGGTTTCGGCGTAGCCATATTTTACCTGACCCAGCGAGGTGAGGCCCGGGCGCACGCGGTGCAGGTGCCGGTAGTGGGGCGCTATTTTCACAATCTGGTCGATGAAAAACTGGCGTTCCGGGCGCGGGCCTACGATGCTCATATCGCCTTTCAGCACGTTCCAGAACTGGGGCAGCTCGTCGAGGCGCACCTTGCGCATGAAACGGCCCCACTTGGTGATGCGCGGGTCGTGGTCGGAGCTCAGGGCCGGGCCCATTTTCTCGGCATCGGTGAACATCGACCGGAACTTGATGATGCGGAACGGGTGGCCGTCGCGCCCGATGCGCTCCTGCCGGTAAAATACCGGCCCGGGCGACGACAGCTTCACCATGACGGCCGTGAAGGCGTAGACCCAGCAGGCCAGCAGCATAAACAGCGCCGAGCCCACCACATCAATCACCCGCTTGAGCACCACCTGCCACACGGGCAGCAGGTCCTGCTTGATTTCGATGAGCGGCGTGCCGAATAAGTGATTGACTTTCACCGAGCCCAGCAGCATTTGGTACAGGTCGGGCAGGATGCTCACGCGGGCCGGCGTGCCCTCCAGCAGGGCCAGAATATCCTGAATGAGCAGGTGCTCGCTGGGCTCGATGGCAATGACAATCTGCTCGATTTTGAGGGCGCGCACCAGGGCCGGCAGGCGCTGGTAGGAGCCCCGCGCGGGCAGCTCGGCGGCCAGGGTCTCATCAATGGTATCGCCCACCGGCGCAAAGCCCACCAGGCGCAGACCCAGGTGCCGGCTGGTGCGCGAGAGCTCATAAAACGTGTTCAAGGCCAGGGCATTGGAGCCCACCAACAGCGTGGGGAAGAAAATCCGCTGCTTGCGAATCTGGCGCTGCACGCTGCTCACAGCTAAGGTGCGCAAAATGGCCGTGATGAAAAAATGCAGCAGGTAGTAGGCCGTAAATGTCTTGTAGTAAGCTCGGTAGTTCACCACGCCCTGGTCGTCGAGCAACAGGGTGAAGAAGATAACCACTGCGCCCAGCATGGCCACGCGGGCCAGCCGCAGAATTTCGCCGAGGCGCGACTTGCGGTAAATGTCGCGGTACTCGCCCACCAGCGTGTAAAGCACCGTCCAGAAGATGGCGATGAATATGGCCGACCCGGTGAGGTCAAACAGCACGCCTTCGGTGAAGTGATAGCCGGTCAGCTCGTTGAGCAAATATTTGCGCACGAGATAAAAACACATCCAGGCAAACAGCGCCGCGCCAAAATCGGCGGCCACTAGCTTGATATATTGAAAGCGACGAATTAACTGCAAAACGGTGGGCGGGGTAGTATTTTCGCGGCCTGTGGAGACATACCGCTCCCGGCAAAGGTAGGGAAAGCCGGTAGTTGTCCGGCGGCTTCTTTTTGGGTTGGCAAATGTGCCTCCGGACCCCTACGTCCGGCTTTTATTCATTTTTTTCAGTCTTTTATCATCTCACCGCTTCAGGATTCATATCGCCACCAGGGACAGCGGCGGGCGCTGGCCCGCGAGCTGCGGCTGCGCGGCATTCACGACGAACGGGTGCTGCAGGCCCTGGCTACCGTGCCGCGTCACCTCTTTTTTGCGCCCGCCTTCGAGGCCCACGCCTACCAGGACAAGGCGTTTCCCATTGGCGAGGGCCAGACGATTTCACAGCCCTACACCGTGGCTTACCAGACCCAGCTGCTCAACCTGCAGCCCACCGACCGGGTACTGGAAGTGGGTACCGGCTCGGGCTACCAGTGCGCCGTGCTGCTCCAGCTCACGCCCCACGTCGACAGCATAGAGTTTAACGAAGTGCTGTTTGCCCGCACCCGGCAGCTGCTGGCTACACTGGGGGCCGGCGGGGCCGGGCTGCATTGCGGCGACGGCTCGGTGGGCCTGCCCGACCGCGCCCCGTTCGATGCCATCCTCGTTACGGCCGGTGCGCCGGGGCTGCCCCCGGCCCTGCTGCGCCAGCTGCGCGTGGGTGGCCGCCTCGTGATACCCGTGGGCGACAGCCAAACCCAACGCATGGTGCGCGTGACCCGCGAAGGGGCCGAGGCCTTTGTGCGCGAAGAATTTGAGGAGTTCCGGTTCGTGCCGCTGCTCGGGGCCGGGGGCTGGCGCTCGTAGGAGTTCGCTTCGTTCTTTTCCCAGTTTCCCGGGTGTAATTTGCCTGCGATTATTCCCCGGCGCTCTTGCTCCCCCAGCGGCAAGGTCGCCGGGGGTATTTTTTTCTCACCCCCGCTTTCCCGCTTCTCCAATTTTCTGCTTATGATAAAAATGTTACGCTCTTTTACAAGTGGGCTGCTGGCTGTGGCCTTTGCCCTCGGCGGTGGCTTCGTGGCCCTGGCCCAAACGCCCGAAGGCGTGGTGCGCCAATACCCCGAGCACCAAACCGGCTACCGCTGCGCGTTCGACAGCGCCCAGCAGGCGGCGTTTGCGCGGCAGCCGGGCGCGGCCGCCGCCTACCGCGCCTTTCTGCAGGACGTGGCCCGCATGCCCACCGCCACCCAGGCGCGCCTGCTGGCCACCCCCGACGTGACGGTGCCCGTGGTGATTCACATCATCCACACCGGCGGCAGCAATAATATTTCGGACGCGCAGGTGAATGATGCCCTCCGGGTTATTAACGAAGACTACAGCAAAACCAACCGCGATACGGCCGACGTGATTCCGGCCTTCCAGGCGCTGTATGCCAACATTGGCTTTCGGATGAAGCTGGCCCGCCGCGACCCCAGCGGCAACTGCACCACGGGCATCACCCGCACGTATTCGACGGATACCAACATTGGCGACGACCGGGTGAAAAGCCTGATTACCTGGCCGCAGGATAAGTACCTCAACATCTGGGTGTGCACCAGCGCCAACGGGGCCGGCGGCTACGCCTACCTGCCGTGCTCGGGCGGCGCGGCCGATGGCATTGTGATTCGGAATGCTCAGTTTGGCAGCGTTGGCACATCTGGCGGCAGCAACCTAGCGGTGCGCTCCCTCACCCACGAAATCGGCCATTACTTTGGCCTGCCCCATACCTGGGGCGGCAGCAACACGCCGGGCCTGGCCAGCAATTGCAGCCTCGACGACGGCATTGCCGACACGCCCAATACCACGGGCTCGCAAACCAGCTGCTCGGCGGCCTACGGTACGGGCACGGTGCTCACCAGCTTCAACCCCTGCGGCCCGCTGGCCAACGTGCAAAACTACATGGACTATTCCTCGTGCACGCGGATGTTCACGCTGGGCCAGCGCGCCGTGATGCGCGCCTCGCTGCAGCTGAGCTGCCGGCAGGTGCTCACCAGCGCCGCCAACCTGCTGGCCACCGGCACCAACGATGGCTACGCGGCCCCCAACTGCGCCCCGATAGTGGCGTTCCAGTCCTCGGCCACCACCGTCTGCGATGGCTCGACGGTGACTTTTACCGATTATTCCTACAACGCCAGCCTGACGGCGGCTACCTACGCGTGGCAGTTTCCGGGCGGCGTGCCCGGCACTTCTACCCTGCGCAACCCGGTGGTGACGTACCCCACGGGCGGCCTGTACAACGCCACGCTGGCCGTGACGGCCGGCGGCGCCATGGGCATGACCACGCGCACGGGCCTGGTGCAGGTAGTGGGGCCTGGCTCTGCCCTGGTGGGCGCGGTAGCGGAGTCGTTTGAAGCCGCCGGCTTTCCGGCCAACTTCACGGCCCCCGACCTGCGCAACTGGACTAATTCCTCGAACACTGCCTCGACGGCGGCGCGGTGGATTCGGCGGGCCGGCTCGCCCGGCGGCCTAACCGTGAGCGACGGCGCGGCCTGCGTGCTGGTGGCCAGCTCGGTGCTGACGGCCGGCACCCAGACCATGCTTACCTCGCCCAACATCAACCTGAGCGGCCTCACGGTGGCCGACCAGCCGGCCGTGACCTTCGACCGGGCCTACGCCCTGCGGGCGGGCCAAGCCAATGAGTCGCTGGCTGTGCAGTTCAGCAACGACTGCGGCCAGACCTGGGCCACGCAGCGCAGCTTCTTCTCGCTCGTACTTAATACCCGCGACACGCTGCGCACCTACGGCTACACGCCGCTGGCCGCTTCGGAGTGGAAAAGCCTGCGGGTAGATATCCCGGCCGGCTACCTGACCGGCCACTTCCAGGTGCGCCTCACATTGCAGAGCAACGGCGGCAACTACTTCTACCTCGACCACCTGGCTGTGGGGGCGGCGCCGCTCCTGGCCACGCGCCTGAGGGCCGGCAGCCTGCCGGCACGGGTGTACCCCAACCCGCTCACCGCCGAATCGGTGGTGGAGTTTACCCTGGCCGTTCCCGGCCCGGTTGAGCTGCGGCTGACCGACTTGCTGGGTCGACCGGTGGGCGCGGCTACGCGGGCTACCGGCCGGGCCGGCCTGCAAACGCTGCCGCTGCTGCCGACCGGAGCGGCCCGCCCGGCCCCCGGCATTTATCTGGTTGAACTGCGAACCAGCGTTGGGCGTTCGACCAGCAAAATCGTAATCCCCTAATTAATAACTCACCCGTTCTACCACTGGAACGTGTTGGATTCAGGGTTTTTAGGTAAATTTGAAAGTCCAGTCATCGGCTTGTTTTTTTATGTGGCCCCAGCCGCACGTTTTCTCCCCTCTTTTCTAATAAACCTACGCTTTCTCCTAAATTTTCTCATGTTGAAAAAACTATTACCCACGGCGCTGACCCTGGCATTGGCCCTGACGGGACTGCGTGCCAGCGCCCAAAACTTAATTAGCGAACGCAGCCCCAACTGGTGCGGGGCCGTGGCCGAGCAGGAGCGCTACTTCGCCGAGCACCCCGGTGCCCGCGAAGCCCAGCGCGCCATGTACAAGCAGATGGAAGCGCTGGCCGCCACGCAGCAAAACCGAGTGTCGTACGTAACCGATGTGACCATTCCCGTGGTCGTGCACATCATTCATGCCGGCGGCCCTGAGAACATCAGCGACCGGCAGATTAACAGCGCCATCGACCAGCTCAATACCGACTACCAGAAGCTGAACCCGGATACGGCCAACACGGTACCGGTTTTCCGGGCGCGCGCGGCCTCCATCGGCTTCCGGTTTCGGCTGGCCAAGAAGGACCCCAACGGCAACTGCACCACAGGCATCACCCGCCACTACGCCCCCAGCCTGATTAATGACGACCAGAGCGGTTCGGTGCAGTCCCTGGTTATCTGGGACCGTCAGCGCTACCTCAACATCTGGATTGTGAGCAGCATCGGTACGTCCACGTCGGGGGGCGGCATTGTGCTAGGCTACTCCAACCTGCCGCAGAACTCCACGGCCCAGCGCGACGGCTTTGTGGCCCGTGGCGACTGGTTCGGCAACCAGGGCACCAGCTCGCCCGCCCGCGCCCAGAGCCGCACCGCCACCCACGAAATCGGCCACTACTTCGGCCTGAGCCACCCCTGGGGCCAGACCAACAACCCCGGCACCGGCAACTGCAGCGGCGACGACGGCGTGGCCGATACCCCCACCACCGACGGCACCTTCAACTGCGACCTGACGTACTCGCCCTGCACCGACCCGGCTACCGGCCAGCGCATTCTGGCCAACGTGCAGAATATCATGGACTACGCGTCGTGCCCCACCATGTTCACGCAGGGCCAGAAGACCCTGATGCGCAACGTGCTGGCCCTGCGCCCCGAGCGTACCGGTCTCACCACCCAGGCCAACCTGGTGGCCACCGGCACCAACGACGGCTACATCGCCCCCGCCAGCTGCGCCCCCGTGGCCGCTTTTGCCCCCGCCGCCGGCGTGAGCACCAGCGTGTGCATCAACACGCCCGTCACGCTGAACGACTACTCCTACAACTTCTCGTCGGGCGGCGGTGCAATCACCTACGCCTGGTCGTTCCCCGGCGGCACGCCTGCTACGGCAACCGGAGCTTCGGTTTCGGTATCGTACGCGGCGGCCGGCTTCTACCCCGTAACAGAAACGGTAAGCAACACCTCGGGTAGCAGCACCAGCAGCGTGACCAACTACATTCGGGTAGAAGGCCCGACGGGCGGCGAAGTGGCCCCCTACGCGGAGTCGTTTGAAGATGCCAACTTCCCGAACTTGTTTGCCGACCCCACCCTGCGCAACTACATCACTTCGGGCTTTACCAGCACCGGGGTTGCGGCCCCAAACTACCGCTGGGTACGGCAGGCCAACGTGCCCGCCGCCACCGGCACCGGCTACCTCATTGTGCAGGACCGGGTGATTCCGGTGGGTGCTACCTCCCAGCTCATCACGCCCAACATCAACCTGGCCTCGGTGCCCCGCCCGGCTTCGCTGAGCTTCTCGCGGGCCTTTGCCCTGCGCACGATTGCCAGCAACGAGCAGCTGCGCATTTCGTTCAGCAGCGACTGCGGCGTAACCTGGTCGACGCCCACCGTGCTCGACGTCACGGCGCTCACCACCCAGGGCCTCACCCCCATCGACGGTTACGTGCCCACCAGCAGCGCCAGCTGGCAGACCACCACGGTGGCCATTCCGGCCCAGTTCCAGGGCAGCGGCTTGTTCAAAGTGCGCTTCCAGATGGTGAACGGCACCACCGCCGGCAACAACTTCTACTTCGATAACCTGCGCATTGCCGGCCCGCTGGCTACCAAGGCCGATGCCCTGGCCAGCCGCGGCATCAGCGTGTACCCCAACCCGATGACCAACGAAACGGCTGTGCACCTCAACCTCACGACCGCCACGCAGGTGCAGGTGCGCCTGACCGACGTGCTGGGTCGCAACGTGGTATCGCTGCCCGCCAAAATGTATGGCGCCGGCCAGCAGAGCGTATCGCTACAAAGCGGCGGCCAGACCCTCAAGGCTGGTATGTACGTGGTGCACATCTCGCTCGATGGCGAAACCTTCACTAGCAAGCTCAACGTGGAATAGTCCCGCGCCCGGCAGCTTCTTGCTGATTCAAAATACCCCGTCCGAAATCGGACGGGGTATTTTTTGGGCCTACCCGCAGGCCTTCGCGTCCTGCAGGCCGTACCTTTATGCCACTATTTTCAGCCTCCTGCAGGCCGTTTTACTTTTTCTCCATGCGCAAGCAAAAACCCGTTTCCGACTCGTTCGTCATCATGACCGAGCTGGTACTGCCCAACGATACCAACACCCTCAACAACCTCATGGGGGGGCGCATGATGCACCTCATGGACATTGCCGCCGCCATTGCGGCCCAGAAGCACTCCAATCGCATCGTGGTCACGGCTTCGGTCGATAACGTGTCGTTCCGCGACAGCATCCGGCTGGGTAACGTGGTCACGCTCCAGGCCCAGGTGACGCGCGCATTCAACTCCAGCATGGAAGTGCACATCGATGTGTGGGCCGAGGACATTCCCAACGGCACCAAGCTCAAAACCAACGAAGCGTTTTTCACCTTCGTGGCCGTGGACCAGAGCGGCCGGCCCATCGACGTACCCGATGCCGTGCCCGAAACCGAGGAGGAAATCCGGCTTTTCGACGGGGCTCTGCGCCGCCGGCAACTGCGCCTGGTGCTGGCCGGCCGCATGCAGCCCGCCGAAGCCCAGGAGCTCAAAGCCCTCTTCGATTTGAAATAGCGGGCATAATTGCCCAATCAGCTTGTTTTTTCTCACCCCAACCACCGCGCCATGTCTGCCGAAAAGCTGGCCTTTCTGCAAAACTTCTACACTGATGTGACGCTCTACGTGCCCGCCGAGCCGGCTGCCGAAGCGCCCGTTGCCGCCGCGCCGATTGCGCCGGCAGTTGCCGCCCAGCCCGCGCTCGCGCCACCGCCGGCCCCAAAACCCGAGCCGCCCGCGCCAACCCGCACCTCCAGCATGCCGCCCATGGCTTACAGTAAGCCCTCGGCCGGCCTGGAGCGGCTCACGTCCAGCGCCCTGCACCCGGTAGCGGCGGCGGGGCCGCCCGCGCCGGAAACACCGCGCCCGGCCCCGGCTGCTTCGGCCGTGCCGCCGGTTATGCGCACGCCGTTCACGGTGATGGGCGATAATGCGCAGGGCGTAATCCTGCTGTTCCGCCTGCCGTCGGACCAGTTTCTCAAGATGCACCGCAACGTGTTTCTAAACAAGATGCTTCAGGCCCTGAGCCTAGTGATGGCCGACGTGCTGCTGGTGAACGTAGAGTCGGACCTGCCCGTGGCGCTGGTGAACCTGCGCCGGGAGCTGGCCGCCACGCGCATCGTGGCCTTCGGCAAAAACCTGCTCGATACCACTATCCGCAACACCCAGATTTACGAGCCGGTGCAGTTTCCCAGCTTGGGCCTCTCCTATCTCGCATCGGCTACCGTCGATTTGGTGGAGTACGATGTCAGCCTGAAAAAGCGCCTTTGGCCCGGCTTGCAGCGCATGTTTCTGGGGTGATTTCTGTTTTATTTTCAACTAAAGACCAAGGTGGCAGAGTGGAGATTGCCGTCGTGCGTAAGCCCGCCGGAGGAAGCTTTTAGCGGTTCCTCCGGCGGTTCGAATCCTACCCCTGGTCCAACAAAAACGGCCCGTCTGAAATCAGACGGGCCGTTTTTGTTGGTTGCTAATATGCCTATTTCAGCACCTCAGCCAGCTTGGCCGACAGGGCTTCGCCGCGCAGGTTTTTGGCGATGATTTTCCCCTGCGGGTCAATCAGGAACGACTGCGGGATAGCCTTCACGCCGTAGGCCGCGCCGGCTACGCTTTGCCAGCCGGCCAGGTCCGAAACGTGGTGCCAGGTGAGGCCGTCGGTGGCAATGGCTTTTTCCCACTTGCCCTTCTCCTGGTCCAGCGATACGGAGTAGATGGTAAAGCCTTTGCCCTTGTCCTTGAACTGGTTGTAGGAACGTACCACGTTGGGGTTTTCCTGGCGGCAGGGGCCGCACCAGCTCGCCCAGAAATCAATAAGGACGTATTTGCCACGCAGGCTGCTCAAGGCCAGCTTGGAGCCGTCGGGCTGGGGCAGGTTGATTTCGGGGGCCATGGCGCCCTGGGCGGTGGCGCGCATCGGCTCGAGGCGGGCCGTGAGCTCCTTGGTGAAGGGCGAATTGGGGTTGGCCTTGCGCTGAATGGTTGCCACGGAGTCGGCAAACATGAACTCCTCTTCGGGATTGATGAAAGCGCCCACCGCAAAGCCGCCCACTACAGACGTCACGTTGCGCCGGACAAGGGCCTTAATCTTGGCCGTATTACTGCCCTGAATGGCGTAATACTCCTTCTCGATGGCCTTCATCTCCTCGGTTTTGCCGGCCTGCCCGGCCGCGCCGTAGCGCTTGCTGATGTCTTCAAGCTGGCCCTTGCTGCCCTCCATCACCTGCGTGAGCTGGCGCAGTACTTCGGCATCTTTGCTGCCCTTTACGCTGTAGGTGGTGGGCAGGCTTTTGGCGTCGCCGCTGAGCTCTACGCGGGTTTTATTATCGAGCAGCAGCAGCACCTGGTTGGCATCGTCCAGCTTGAGCTGGTAGATACCGGGGGTCGCGGTGGCACCTTTCAGGGTAAACTTACCGGCGGCATCGGTTTTGGCGGTGACCTTCTCTACAAACTGGTTGGAGTTGAGCTCCGAAAGGTGCAGCACGGTACCGGCCGGGGCGTTTTTCAGCTGGCCCGAAATCTCGTAGCCATCGGCGGCGGCGGCATTCTGGCAGGCGTTGGCCATGCCCAGCACGGTGGCAGCCAGGAAAACAGATTTTATCATTGGGTGAGGCATGTGCGTGAACTTGTGAATCAGAATGGCCAACGCGAGGCCGTGGATGGTTTGTTCCTCTCTGTCATCCTTCGCAAGCTCAGGATGACAGAGAGGCTCTGGATAACAAAAGCTTGCTTACCCGTCCAGCCCGGCGCGCAGCAGCTGGTTGGCCAGCTTGGGGTCGGCCTTGCCGCCGGTGAGCTTCATGAGCTCGCCCATGAACATACCGGTGAGCGACTTTTTGCCGGCGCGGTACTCGGCCACTTTGGCGGGGTTGGCATCTAGCACCTGCTGCACCAGACCGGCCAGCTCGCCGTTGTCGGCCTGCGTGAGCAGGCCCAGGCTTTCGGCCGCGCCGGTCGCGTTGGCCGTCGGATGGTCGAGCAAATGCGGAAACAGTTGCTTGCTGGCCACCGAATAGTTGATTTTTCCGGCGTCAATCAGCTCGATGATACCGGCCAGCTGCGCGGCGTCGAGCGGAAAATCCGCCATGGTGAGGGCCCGCTCGTTGAGGTAGGACTTCACGGGGCCCATCACCCAGTTGGCAGCCGCTTTGGCGTTGGGCGTGAGGCGCGCGAGGTCGTCGAAGAACAGGGCCACCTCCTTCTGGTCGATGAGGACGGAGGCGTCATAGTCGTTCAGGCCCAGCTCGCCCACGAAGCGCGAGTAGAGTTGCTGCGGCAGCGCCGGCAATTCGGCGGCCACGCGGTGCAGCCACTCGTCAGAAATCACCAGCGGGGGCAGGTCCGGCTCGGGGAAGTAGCGGTAGTCGTTGAGGGTTTCCTTGCTGCGCTGGCCGTTGGTGGTACCGCTGGGGGCGTCGAAGCCCCGGGTTTCGCTGTCCACTTCGCCGCCGGCTTCGATGATGGCAATCTGCCGCTCGATTTCGTAGGCAATGGCGCGCTGCACGTTGCGGAAGGAGTTCATGTTCTTCACCTCCACCTTCATGCCGAACTGCGCGGCCCCGTGCAGCATCACCGAGATGTTGGCATCGCAGCGCAGCGAGCCTTCCTCCATGTTGCCGTCGCAGATGCCGAGGTACTCCACCAGCTTCTTAATTTCGGTGAGGTAGGCGTAGGCTTCGTCGCCGGTCCGGATGTCGGGCTCACTCACGATTTCGATGAGCGGCACGCCGGCGCGGTTCAGGTCCACGAGGGTTTCGGTTTCACCGGCCAGGTGCATCGACTTCCCGGCGTCTTCCTCCATGTGAATGCGGGTGATGCCGATGCGCTTCACCTCCTCACCCACGCGCACGTCGAGGTGGCCGTCGTAGCAAATCGGGGTTTTGTCCTGCGTAATCTGGTAGCCCTTAGGCAGGTCGGGGTAGAAGTAGTTTTTGCGGGCAAACAGGTTGTCGCGCCGAATCTGGCAGTTGGTAGCCAGGCCCATTTTCATGGCAAATTCCACGGCCGTGCGGTTCACTTTGGGCAAGGTGCCGGGGTGGCCGAGGGTGATGACTGACAGATTGGTGTTGGGGGCAACGCCGTACTCGTTCTCATCGGAAGAGTACATTTTGCTGTGCGTGAGCAGCTGGGCGTGAACTTCCAGGCCGATAACGGGCTGGTATTTGGCAAGGGTGGCTTCGTCCATATTCTGAAAAAACGCGGGGTCTTACTAGGTATTCAGCCTTAAAGGTAACGGGTAGGCGGAAGCTGGCCCGCATAGCGGGGTAGCCCAGCCCCGATTTCTCGGCATAACGGCAACCGGCCGGCCCATTTTCTAGCGCTGTCGTATTCGGTAGCCGCCGTAATACGGCTGGCGCGTGGGGGCCTCGAGGGTGTAAAAAAGGGGCACGGTGAGGTAGCTGGTCATCACCTGCCCATCGCGCCGGCCGGGCACAAACTGCCGCTGGAGGCTGGCCACCGCCCGCAGCACGGCACTATTGAGGAACCCGGCCGTGGACTGCACCACGCGGGCGTGGGAAATGCGGCCGTCGGGGGCCACGGCCAGCTCTACGTCTACTTCGCGCCGCCAGCCATACTGCACCATGTCCGGCAGGTGGCCCACGGCGCGGCGCGCGGCGGCCAGCTCCTGCCTATTAAGGCGCACCGCCTTGGTGAGTTCCTTTAGCAGGCGCTCTTCGCCGCCGGGGTACAACGGCAATTGCTCGTAGGCGAAGTAGGGCACGGGGTAGCCGTTGGCATCGTAGCAGGTACCCACGCCGCAACGGCCGTCCTGGCAATGCTCGCGGCGCTTGAGGGTGCCGTCGGGATAATACGTAAGCAGGTCGCCGTGGCGCACGCCGCGCACGTAGTCCTCCTTGGTGCACATCTGGCCGCTCTCGTACCAGGTGGTGACGCAGCCGTAGCGCACGCCCCGCGCCACGTTGGCGTAAGGAATGTATTGCTTCAGATTGCCCGAAGGATAATACAGCCGCGTGGTGCCGCTGAGGCTGTCGCGGAACGTCGTTTCGGCGCATATGGCCGTGGTATCAGAGGAATTGGCGGGCTGGTAGTCGGGCGTGAAAAAGCTACTGATGGGGCTGGGCGTAGCTGCCCGGGGCGCTTGCGCCCGGCCGGCCAGCGACCCCGCCAGCAAAAGGCTCAGATAAAATAACCGTGTATTCACCAGACAAGAAAAAAAGGAGCTGAGAACCCGGGAAACACTACTTGTCCTTGCCCAAAACCGTTGCGCGGGTCTGACCGCCCCAGGCGGGCTGAGCGGTTGTCGGCAGGGCGAAATCGTGCTCACTACAACCGGTCAGACCGCCTGGGGCGGTCAGACCCGCGCACCAGCTCGCCATTAAACAGTAGACAAATAGATTTGGGTAAGGACGAAAAAGCAGTGCCGGACTCTCAACTCTCCGAAATTACATACTGGTCGGCAAAACGCCAGCAGCTACTTAACTCAGCGGCTGCTGAAGTAGTTGTCACTGTTTCCTTTTTCCCATACGAATAGCTTACTCGGCCGCCAGGAAGGTGACTTTGGGGGCATCGTCGTAAGCGTTAGTCATGGCCCAGCCATTTACAGGGTGTCCAATTTTAATGGGCAGGTAATACAACACCGAAACCGGCTCCTGGTCCACCATTCCAGCGGCGACAAAAGGCTTTATTGCTTTCACCGCATCCAGCACGGCCTGGCCCATGCGGGCAGTTGGAGCGCGCACCACGGTAGTCCCGATGATGGTGGCTTCGGCATCAACCAACAGTTTGATGACAACGGTCCCGAAACCATGTCTGAGCACCTCTTCGGTGGGGAGCACGGCGGCTTGCTCAATCGCCGCAATCAGCCCGGCGGTACCCCTCGGGTACTGTGGCAGCTGTTTATCGGGTTGGCATTCCCTGGTCAGCCCGGCGGCGGTGAAGCATTGCTGGCTTACTTTCTTATCATGGGCGTACACAATGGTCCGGCTCAAGGCACCAGTGGCGTCAAAGAGCTGTAGCTCGCCCTGCCGCTGCCCGCCAGAGAAATCTTCCCGCCGGTACAACTTTCCGGCCTCGTCATAGCTCAACACTACGCCATGCCGGATACCCAGCCGAACATTGGCAAACGGGATAACCCGCCAGAGCTTGCCCGAGGGATAATATTCGCGCATAATACCGCTCACGCTGTCACGCATGGCTATCTGGGCCCAATGGTCGGCACCAACCGAGTTTGGCAGTTGTTTGCCAGTAGCCGTCAGGTAAATGGCTGCTTTCGGCGGGGCCGCCGGAGGAGGAGTTTGGCCAGATGCGCCAAAAGCCCCACCTACCAAAGCGGCAGTTACAACAAACCCTTCTTGTCAAACAACAACATACGGCAGCTACAGCGGGAGAAAACGGGTAGATTCAGGACCGCAGCCGCTTACTTCAGCGGCCGCGGCAGCTGCTGCATGGCCATCATCTGCTGCAGGCTTTTATTCATGCCTTCGTTCGAGCCGTCGAGGAAAATGACGTTGCCCTGGCCCTGCTCCGCGAAGTGCTTGATGGCTTCGGTCCACATCGAGAAATAGACCATCGCCGGGTCGAGGTTGTTTTTGGTCATTTCCTCCACGGCGTGGGCCAGGCCCTTGGTTACTTCCTCGCGGAACAGGGCCACACCCTGGCCGCGCAGCTGGGCCGCGATTTTCTCGGCTTCGGCCGCGATTTTGATGGCGTTGCCCTCGGCTTCGGCCGCTTTGGTTTTGGTGATGAGCAGGGCCTGGCCTTCGTTTTCGGCGGCGGCTTTCAGGTTGTTGGAGGCCACCACTTTGGCCATCGAGCGCATGATTTCCTCGTCGAAGGCAATATCATTGAGCTGCAAATCAATGAGATGGTATCCCCAGCTTTCGAGCGTGGCATCGAGCTGGTCCTTCACGTGGAGCACGATTTCGCCGCGCAGGCTGAGCACCGCCGCCTGCCGCTGCGTGGCCACAAAGGCCCGGATGCTACCCTCCACGGTCCGCACCAGCGCCTGCATCAGGCTTTGCTCATCCACGAACTTGAAGGCCACGTTCTTGATTGCTTCCTCGCTCTGGTCGAAGGCCGCGTACACCAGCATGGCCTTGAAATTCACATTGGCCTGGTCGATGGTAATGGCCTGGAAATTAAGTTCCAGCGAGCGGTTCTGGATGGAAATCCGCTTGTACACCGCCTCAATAAACGGCAGTTTGAAATTCAGTCCCGGCGACATAATGCGCCGGTACTTGCCGAATACCGTGACCACCGCCACCGTGCCCTGCGGCACAATGACGTAGCAGAGAAACAGCGTGAGGGCAATAAGCCCGAGCAGAATGAGGGCGAAGGTGGACATGAGGCTGAAGAGTCAGTTTAGACGCTTGAAAAGTATTGCTTTTTTCCTACTGAATCGAAAAAGTTATCGGAACAGTGAAAAACACGTCCACCGTATCGCCGGAAATCTCGCCCGGCGTGAGGCGTCCCAGCGAGGCCACTGATTGCAGAACAGTGGCATTCAGAAGCGGGGAAGGTGATGTGACTATTTGGGAATTGCGAATAAAACCCGCATCATCCACCATAAAATTCACAAATACCCTGCCCTGTACCTGCGCCCTTAATGCCGCTGCCGGATAGCGTACTCCTTGTTGAATAGCCGCCACAATAGCATCGCTGCCGCCGCCCCGGTAGGTGGGCATTTTTTCCGGCACTGCCGTGCTCTCCGTTGCCGGCGTACCATCTGGCAAATACCCCTCACTATTGACGGCTTTGCCAGTTGAGTCGCCAGCCAGATAG
Organism: Hymenobacter siberiensis; assembly: GCF_018967845.1. GTDB lineage: Bacteria > Bacteroidota > Bacteroidia > Cytophagales > Hymenobacteraceae > Hymenobacter > Hymenobacter siberiensis. The sequence goes on along the minus strand of NZ_JAHLZZ010000001.1, from coordinate 3,039,331 downwards.
ATACGCGAGCGAATTTTACCATCGCGGTAAAACTGTTCGTAGGCACCCACTGGCAAAACTCTGTATTCGCACCGGCTCTTCACTTCGCCCGTTTCGTAGAAGCTGGTTTCTACGCCGTACTTCACGCCCCGCCCGAAGTGCAGATAAGGGACCACCCGGCGCAAGTTACCCGACGGATAGTAAACGCGCAGGTTGCCCCCGATGCTGTCGCGATACACCAGTTCTTCGCGGTGGTCGGCCTTCTCCGCCGAGGCAACCTTCTGACCTTTGGCCCCAATGTACGATACGCGCTTAGGCGGGATTGCCCCGAGCGCACTCTCTCGGGTGGGGCCGGTCGCCGAGGTGGGGCTGGTCTGGCCCAACGCCAGGCCAGCCCCCAACAACTGCCCCGCAACACAGCAGGCAATCCATTTAAATTTCATTGCTTACGGAGTTTAGTTGCTCACTATTTCGCGGCAATCAACCCTTCTGCCTTGGCAATCGCCGCTGCCAGCCCGGCCGCGTTCTTGCCGCCGGCCGTGGCGAAGAACGGCTGCCCGCCGCCGCCGCCCTGGATTTCCTTGGCCAGCTCGCGCACCAGCGTGGTGGCGTTGAGCTTGCCGGCCTGGGCAATTTCATCGGCCAGCATCACGGCTAGTTGGGGCTTGCCGTCGATTTCAGCGCCGAGGATGGCCACCAGGTTCGGCACGGCCTGACGCAGGTTGAAAGCCAGGGTTTTGAGGGATTCAGCCGAGCCGGCCTGCACTTGCGCGGCCAGGAAATTCACGCCGTTCAGCTCCTTCACCTGGCCCACCAGCTGGTCCTTTTGCTGATTGATGCTTTGCTGGGCAAACTGCTCAATTTGCTTGCGCAAGGTGGCAATTTCCTCGTTCTGCTTCTCCAGACTGGTGAGCAGATGCTGGGGGTTGCCGAGGGTTTCGCGCACCTGGTTGAGCAGGTCGAGCTGCTGGTCGACGTAGGCTTCGGCCCCGAGGCCGGTCACGGCTTCGATGCGGCGCACGCCCGCACCCACGGCACTTTCGGCCGTGATTTTGAGGTAGCCGATGGTGCCCGTGTTGGGTACGTGCAGGCCACCGCAGAGCTCCACCGAAAAGTCGCGGTCGAAGGTGATGACGCGCACGAACTCACCGTACTTCTCGCCGAACAGGGCCATGGCGCCCAGGTCTTTGGCCTCGGCGATGGGCACGTTGCGGCGCTCCACCAGCGGAATTTGCTGGCGGATGCGGGCATTCACCAGCTGCTCAATCTCGCGCAGCTGGGCCTCGGTCACTTTCGTAAAGTGCGAGAAGTCGAAGCGCAGCAGCTTCTCGTTCACCAGCGAACCTTTCTGCTGCACGTGGCTGCCCAACACCTCGCGCAGAGCGGCCTGCAGCAGGTGCGTGGCCGAGTGGTTCTGGCGAATCTGGGTGCGGCGGGCAGCGTCAGGAATGGTCAGGAAGTCGGCCGTCAGGTCCTGCGGCAGTTCCAGCACGGTGTGCACGATGAGGTCGTTTTCCTTCTTCGTATCAATCACGCGCACCTTGCTCAGCGGCGATTCGAGGTAGCCGGTATCGCCAATTTGCCCGCCGCTTTCGGCGTAGAAGGCAGTTTGGTCGAGCACCAGCTGATACTCGGTTTTGCCCTTGGCGGTGGTCTTGCGGTAGCGCAGGATGCGGGCCGGGGCCTCGTCCAAATCGTAGCCCACGAAGGCGGGCTGCTCCTCCGAATCGGCCACCGTTACCCAGTCGCTCTGCTCGGTTTCCTGGGCATTGCGGCTGCGGTTTTTCTGCTGGGCCAGCTCCTTCTGGAAGCCTTCCTCGTCCACGGTCAGGCCTTTTTCGCGGGCGATGAGGGCGGTGAGGTCGAGCGGGAAGCCGAACGTATCGGACAGCTCGAAGGCGGTTTTACCGTCGATAATGCCGCCGTTGGCGCGGGCTGCTTCTTCCAGCGCGTCGAGGCGGCGCAGGCCGGTTTCCAGCGTTTTCAGGAAGGCAATTTCCTCCTCCTCAATCACGCGCTGCACGAAAGCCGTCTGGGCTTTCAGCTCGGGGAAGATGTTGCGCATCTGCTCGGCCAGCACGGGTACGAGCTTGAACAGGAAGGGCTGCTTTTGATTCAACGACGAGAAGGAATAGCGCACGGCCCGGCGCAGAATGCGGCGAATGACGTAGCCGGCCTTCACGTTGCTGGGCAGCTGACCGTCGGCAATGGTGAAGGCGATGGTACGGATGTGGTCGGCAATTACCCGAATGGCGATGTCGGTTTTCTCATTTTCGGTGGTCGGCTGGTCGGTCACTTTAGCCGGGGCCGTGCCGTGGTACTCCACCCCTACTTCCTTGGCAATGAACTGAATGAGGGGCTGAAAAACGTCGGTATCGTAGTTAGACTTCACGCCCGACACCGCCATCATCAGCCGCTCGAAGCCCATGCCGGTATCAACGTGCTGGGCCGGCAGCTTCACCAGGCTCTTATCGGCCAGGCGCTGAAACTCCATGAATACGTTGTTCCACACCTCCACTACCTGCGGGTGGTCGGCGTTCACAAGGTCGCGGCCGGGCGTGGCCGCCCGCTCCTCATCGGAGCGCAGGTCGATGTGAATTTCGGTACAGGGGCCGCAGGGGCCAGTGTCGCCCATCTCCCAGAAGTTGTCCTTCTTATTGCCGGGCAAAATCCGGTCGTCGGTGGTGTATTGCCGCCAAAGATTTTGCGTTTCCGAATCAGCGGCGAGCTTATCACCCTCATCGCCTTCGAAATAGGTTACATAAAGCCGGTCTTTGTCAAGCTTATAAACGTCAGTGAGCAGCTCCCAGGCCCAGGCAATAGCATCGGTTTTGAAGTAATCGCCAAACGACCAGTTGCCGAGCATCTCAAACATGGTGTGGTGATACGTATCGTAGCCTACTTCCTCCAGGTCGTTGTGCTTACCACTCACGCGCAGGCACTTCTGCGTATCAGCGATGCGCTTATAAGGAGCAGGCTTATTGCCCAGGAAATAGTCCTTGAACGGAGCCATGCCCGAGTTGATAAACAGCAGCGTGGGGTCGTCCTTCACTACAATCGGGGCCGATGGCACAATGTGGTGGCCTTTGGAAGCGAAGAAGTCCAAAAACTGCTGGCGGACGTGGGAAGCGGTGGGAAGTGACATATTATGGAGGAGCACAGCGGCCGAAATAGCGGCAGATGCGGTTTTTTTAGGTACTTTTCGGCTGAATAGCAAAGGTAGCCATATGCCGTATAAAGAGCGCAGCATCGAGAAACAGTACTTTACCATTGGCGAGGTCGCCGCCCAGTTTAAGGTGGCCGAGTCGCTGGTGCGCTTCTGGGAAACCGAATTCGACGAGCTGCATCCCCGCCGCAGCAAGAAGGGCAACCGCCTCTACACGCCGCAGGATATTGAGATTTTTCGTACCATCTACCACCTTGTGAAGGAGCGCGGCTACACCATTCCTGGTGCCCGCGACATGCTCAAGCAAAAAGGCCCGCAGCTGAAGGAGAAGATTGATGTGGTGCAGAGCCTGGAAAAGGTGCGGGCCTTTCTGGTGAGTTTGAAGAAGGAGCTCGACGTGGCCCGGCCCGAGTAAGGTTACCCGATGACCAACGATACCCTTTTCCACGAGCTGGCCCTCACGCTGCTACCCGGCATTGGCCCACAGCTCACGCGGCAATTGATGAGCTACGGAGGCGCGGCCAAAACCGTGCTTACCATGCCGCCGGGCAAGTTGCGCCGCATTCCTGGTGTGGGCGCGGCCACCGTGGCTATCCTCACAGGCAATGCACGCGAAGCAGCCTTCCGCAAGGCCGAAATGGACTTGCGAAAGGCCCAAAAAGAAGGCGTAGAAATTCTGTTCTACACCAGCAAGCGCTTCCCCAGCCGCCTCAAGCAGATTGCCGATGCGCCTGCCATTCTCTACTACCAGGGCACGGCCGACCTAAACGCGCCCAAAATTGTGGCCCTCGTGGGCACCCGCCAGGCCACCGACTACGGGCGCGAGCAAACTGAGCGCATCGTGAGAGGACTGCTCCCCCATCAGCCACTGGTAGTAAGCGGCCTTGCCTACGGCATCGACATCATGGCCCACCGCGCCGCCCTGCAAGAAGGGTTGGAAACCGTGGGCGTAATGGCCACCGGCCTGGATATCATCTATCCTGCCGTGCACCGCAAAACCGCCGAGAAAATGCGCGAGCAAGGCGGCCTGCTCACCGAATTCCCCTTCGGCACCCCGCCCGACCGCTACAATTTCCCGGCCCGCAACCGCATCATTGCCGGGCTATCCGATGGCACGGTGGTAGTGGAAGCGGCCATAAAGGGCGGCGCCCTCATCACCGCCGAGCTGGCCCTGAGCTACGACCGCGACGTGCTGGCCGTGCCCGGCAATCTGGGCTCGGCCGCCTCCGAAGGCTGCAATGCCCTTATCAAGAGCAACAAAGCAGCGCTTTATCAGGAGCCGCTCGATTTGGAGCAGCTCCTGAACTGGGACGCGGCCCTGCACCAGTCCGGCAAGTTTAAGCCGGCGCCTTCTTACTCGGCCGATGACTTTACGGTCGAGGAATTTGCCCTCATCAGCGTGTTGGCTGCGGCCACGGGCCGCGAAGCCCAGATGGACGACCTGGCCTGGAAAGCCCAGCTGGCCATTCACGCCGTGGCTTCGCTGCTGCTGGGGCTGGAGTTTCGGGGCGTGGTGCGGGCGCTGCCGGGCAAGAAGTTTGCGTTGGTGTAATAAAGCTTCTTAGAAAGTCAATATTATGGGCATCCTGAGCGCGGCGAAGGACCTTATCGCGGCTGCATAGCCTCATTTAAGTGTAAGAAAGTCCTTCGCCGCGCTCAGAATGACAGACCCGCAAAAGACCCGACTTTCTAAACAGCTTCAATACAATTCATCGAAGCTGTTTAGAAAGTCCCCGAACGGTCATGCAGCGCGCAGCGCAGCATGACCGGTTGAGTACCTTTTGTGACTTTCTAAACAACCCCATCTACTTAACCTTAATCGAGTCTATAAACTGCTCAATAAATTATATAAGGTCATTGCACCAAATGCGTAGTTAGCGTTGCTATGGTTGAGCTTAAAAAACATGTGTCGATTGCTGAATCGGAAGGCCCTTTCCAGCGCCAGGATTCAGTGAAATGATTTACTGGCTGCTCAAATAGTTACAACAGCCTCCTCATAACGTGCCTTGTTCAAAGCATGTTATTGGTCAATGCGTTGTGAATATTAGCTCAACTATAGCAACGCTAACTGTGCATTTGGTGCAATGGCTCTATTATGGCAGCCGGTGACAGCCCAAACCGTGGACCCTGTATTTACGCCAGCAGGTATTTACAATTCCGGTGATGTGTACTCGTCATTGCAGCAGGCCGATGGCAAGCTCGTTGTATCGGGCGCTTACAGCCGGGTCAATGGCACTACTACGAGCTCCGTAGTGCGCTTAAATACCAATGGTACGCTGGATGCAGCATTTCAGCAGAACCTGGGTACGGGAGTGACTACTCGCGGCGTAGAGGCGCTTAGCAATGGACAATTGATGCTGGTTTCTTACTTAGGAGTTGGCAACCCGATAATAGCCAATGGCGTGACACGCACCGGGCTACTACGCCTGAACGCAACCGGTACGGCCGACGCCACCTTTGATGCAGGCACTGGCCCGGCGGGAGGGAACATTAACCATGCGGCCCAGCTTGCCAATGGCCAATTCATTGTAGTGGGCTCGTTTAGTGCTTTCAATGGCGTTACTACAGGCAACATCGTGCGGCTCAACGCCTCAGGGACAGTTGATTCCACCTTTAATGCTGGCAGCGGTAGCACTGATGAAATTGAGGGTATCACGGTTTTACCCACCGGTAAAATTCTCATCAACGGCTATTTTTTCAGCTATAACGGAAATCCAGCTAATGGACTTGCACGGCTGAACACCGACGGTAGCTTCGACCCCACTTTTGCGGCCGCCCTGCGTACCAACGAAGAAGCGGCCCAAATAGCCGTGCAGGCCGATGGCCGGATTCTGGTAGCCGGTGGCAGCTACGATAACTTGTTGCGCCTCATGCCCGATGGCAGCCTCGACAACACCTTCGCGTATACGCCTACCGCACCGTACCCTAATTACATCTACTCCGGCTTTGCCTCGCCTTTTGCGCTGCAGTCCGATGGGAAGATTCTGGTACTGAGTGCTCCTATCAATGCCTCGACTCTGCCGTCGCTGGCCCGCCTCAACCCCAACGGCACGGTCGATGCCACTTTCCAGATGGGCACCGGCCCCAACGGCAATTCCCGCACCGTGAGGGTACTGGCCAACAACAATATTCTGGTCGGGGGCTCCTTTACCAGTTTTAATGGCGTAACAGACCGGCAATTGCTGCAACTCACCAGCACCGGTGCAGTTGACCCGGCTTTTCAACCCATTTTCCAAAATAATGGCATCGTAGCTGCCGTGGTGCGCCAGCCGGATGGTAAACTCGTGATTGGGGGCTCATTTTACGAGGTCGGGGGCCAGGTCAGCCGGAGCATGGCTCGCCTGAATGTAAACGGAACGCTGGACGCAACTTTCAGCTCTTCGGTGGGCATCTCTACTCCCGTTGTTGACCTCGCATTGCAGCCCGATGGACGTATTGTGGCGGCTACGCGTGCTTCGGTCCAACGCTTCCTGGCCACGGGCATCCCCGATAATACCTTCACTGCCCCCAGCCTGACTGGCAGCACCCTCACCCGGCTGCTGCTGCAGGCCGATGGCCGCATTCTGGTTGGTGGGTCAGCTTATAGCCTCAATGGTGCACCCGCTAATACGCAGGGCCTGTTTCGGCTAATGCCAACCGGTGCGCCCGATAATTCCTTTGTGCTGAACACCACCGGCTCGGGACGTCTGACGGCCTTTCAGGCCATGGCCCAGCAACCCAACGGCAAGCTGCTGGTTGCCGGCTCGGCGATTCCGGCAGGCGGCACAACTGCCATTCGGACATTGGTGCGCCTCGAGAGCACCGGCGCAATCGATGCAAGTTTCACCGGTAGCGCCTTCACAAGTACCAGCGCTACGCTTCGCAGCCTAGCCGTGCAGCCCGATGGCAACGTGCTGGTAGGTGGCAGCTTTACGGCCTATGCCGGTACTGCCCGTGCCAATATTGTCCGCCTGAACCCCGGCGGCACCCTCGATGCCGGCTTTGTGCCCCCTACTTCTACTGGCACCATCTACTCGGTGCTGCTGCAGCCCAATAATCGCATTTTGCTAGGCGGCAGCTTCTCTAGTGCAAATTTGCCCAGCAACCTGGCCCGGTTGCTCAGCACTGGTGCCGCCGATGGCACGTACGCGGCCACTGCTACACCTAACAGCACCGTAAACACGCTGCTGGTGCAGCCTGATGGCGCCATTGTGGCGGGCGGTACGTTTTCCAGCCTGAGCGGGGCACCAAGCATTGCGGCAGCTCGCATCGTTGCTACGGGTGCAACCCAAATTGTCGCTTCCACCCTTCGGCAATGGTGCCGGATTTACGTTGTTATCGGCCCAGGCACCAACGGTGGCCCATTCAGCGCTACGCGCAGGGCTGACAATACGACAATTTGGGTTGCACCCGTTGCTACCAACGTGCTGCACGCGGCTGCTCCTAAGGCTGTAGCCGACCGTACTTTAGCCTGGCCCGTGCCTGCCCATGGCACGCTTACCGTGGCTCCCGATGGCAGCTCGCATCCGCAGGCCCTCGACCTGCTCGATGTGCTCGGCCGCACCGTACGCCATCAACCCATCAGCGGCGCGGCCCCGGCCACGCTGGCCCTCGAAGGCTTGCCTACCGGTACGTACCTGTTGCGCGTGAGCTACACCGAAGGAGCAGTTACGCGCCGCATTCAGGTGCAGTAATTGCCAATAGGCTTCTTTGAAAAAAAGGCAAACCTGCAGGTTTGCCCTTTTTTTGTGTCCGGGCAGCAGCTGTCCTACCTTGCACCTATGCTCTTGTTGAATGATATCCTGCTGCCCACCGCCACCCTGCCCCTGCCCAACCGCGGCCTGGCTTTTGGCGATGGCTTTTTCGAAACCCTGATTTTTGCCGAAGGCCGCCTGCACCTCGCCGCCGACCACCACACCCGCATGCAACAGGCCGCCGCCGCCCTGTACCTCACGCTGCCCGCCGCCCTGGCCACCCCCGAAGCGTTAGAAGCGACCCTGACCCGCCTCGCTACCGCCAACCAGCTACCCGCCGCCCGCCTGCGCCTGCAGCTTTGGCGCACCGGCGGCGGCCGCTACACCCCCACCACCGACGCCGCCGAATGGCTGGCCACCGCCGAAGCTTTCTTGCCTGAGGACTCAGCCATCGCGAATGCTGATTTTGCCGTCGAAAACCACTCTATTCATTCGCCGCTAAGCTTTTGCAAAGGCCCGCAGTCGTGGCTATACGTGCGGGCCGCGCACGAACGGCAGCAGCGCGGGCTCGATGAAATCATCCTCTGCGATGCGGCCGGGCATGTGGCAGAGGCGGGCGCGGCGGCTATTTTTTGGCTGAAAGATGAGGTGCTGTTTACGCCTTCGCTCGAAACGGGCTGCGTGGCGGGCGTGCGCCGGGCGCAGGTGCTGCGGGCAGCGCGGGCGGCGGGTATGGAGTGCCGGGAAGGGTTGTTTTTTAGAGAAGAGCTATTGGCCGCCGACGCCGTTTTCACGGCTAATGTGGCGGCGGTGAGAATAGTACATTCAGTAGCTGGCACAGCCTACAAACCTATTCACAATGGACTGATTACCATTTTGATGAATTTGGGTCAGGCTACTGAATAAAGTACCCCATTGGCACAGTAACCGTGTCGGCCCCGTTGGCTTTAGGTTCAAATTTCATCGACTTAATCACTCGTATTGATTCCGCATCCAACAAACTCAATGATTCTTCAGAAGCTCCGGCAGTCATATTTCGCTTAACGACCTCAATTTTTGCCGGTATTCCATCGGCCGAAATGATGGCCCTGACAAAAATGCGCCCTTCCGTCTGAGCACGTAGCGCCGGAACCGGGTACTTGGTCAGATGCTGAATCGTACGAATAAACTGAGCATATCCTGCCTGCCGGGCTCCCGAATCTGTTTCGTGCCAAAAACGAGCTAGTATGGGTGAAGCTTTCGGCACCGAATGGAGTCGTTCTGCAGCGGCTGTCTTCCTTATGGACCGCGCTGGCACTACTGGCACGCCGTGCTGCAAATGCAGCGGCATTCCCGGCGCAGAATATGAGTTGCCGCTGCTCTGCGCCTGCACAGTAAAGCTCCAAATCAGACAAAAAAGTAACAGTAGCTTAATCAGATATATTTCACTGCCATTCGAGGCCGCGCCTAAACTCCTAACGCTCACTGCGCGATAAACCGTATGGGTACCACCAGCGAATCCTGCACCGACTTAGACCGTACGAACCGCAAAGCCCCGAGCACCCGTTGCGCCTCCGCGTCGAGGGCCTGAATGGCACTAGGCGGGTAAGCGCTTTCGGGCAGCGCCAGCTCGCGCTTGGTGATACGCGGCGGCTGGCGCACCGAGCCGTCGGGCCGCACCAGTACGCGCACCAGCAGCCGGCCGGTGGGCAGCGGGACTTCGGGATGGTTGGGCGTGGGCCGGGCGGCCTCCGGAAATTTGGCGTGTTCCGATACAAATTCGAAAAACTGCGTGCGGCCCGCCGCCAGCTTGCCCGGGTCGGCTTCGTGCCAGAAACGGGGCAGAATGGGCGACTGTAGCTTCGCTACCGCTTTGGTCACGGGCAGGCGGCCCTGCGGCAGCATGGGAAAGCCCGGCGCGGCGTATTGGGCATGCGCCGTGCCGGCCGCCAACAGCGCGCTACCCAGCCATGCCAACCTTAGCGCGCGGTTTCTCATGCCGCCTATACGGCTACCGGCGCTTTTATCGCCGGCCAGGGCTCATAATTCTCCAGCTTGAAGTCCTCATATTGAAAGCCGAAAATATCCGTTACGTCGGGGTTTATCAGCATCCGGGGCAGCGGTTTGGGCTCGCGCTCCAGCTGTAGGCGGGCCTGCTCCAGGTGGTTGCTGTAGAGGTGGGTGTCGCCGCCGGTCCAGATGAACTCGCCGGGTTGCAGGCCCACTACCTGGGCCACCATGAGGGTGAGCAGCGCATAGCTGGCAATGTTGAACGGCACGCCCAGAAACACGTCGGCCGAGCGCTGGTAGAGCTGGCACGAGAGCTTGCCATCGGCTACGTAAAACTGGAACAGGGCGTGGCAAGCGGGCAGTTTCATGGCCGGCAGGTCGGCCACGTTCCAGGCCGAAACCACCATGCGGCGCGAGTTGGGATTGGTGCGGAGCTGCTGAACAATCTGCGAAATCTGGTCGATGTGACCGCCGTGGCCGTCGGGCCAGGAGCGCCACTGGTAACCGTACACGGGGCCGAGGTCACCATTGGCATCGGCCCATTCATTCCAAATTTTTACGCCATTCTGCTGCAAATAGGCAATGTTGGTATCTCCTTTCAAAAACCAGAGTAGTTCATGGATGATACTTTTAAGATGTACCTTCTTGGTAGTGACCAGCGGGAAGCCGTCAGCCAGATTGAACCGCATTTGATGCCCAAAAATAGACATTGTGCAAGTGTCAGTTCGGTCCGTCTTAAGAGTGCCGGTATCGAGAATCTGGCGGAGGAGGGCTTGGTATTGAATCATGGGGAGGCAAAGATAAAACGCGGACGGGGGCGGACGGCGGGCGGACGGCGGGCGGACGGCGGGCGAATGCCGGCCGGCTCCTACTTAGTCATTTTTTTGCGCTACGATTCTTCGTTCCAGGCGTCCAATTGCGCCAGAAAGGCCTCCGCATGGGCTAAGTGGGCGTCCCGCTTTGCTTCGCTCATCTTGTCGAACATCTTCACCAGCATACCCAGCCGAGGATTAGTGGTAAAAAAGTCGCGGTTGACGTGCATGAAGCGCCAGAACAGGCCGTCCCAGGTGGCCTGCCAGTCGCCCTTGGGCCAGTCGCCCATCTTCAGCAGGTAGTTGCTACCGCTGATGTACGGCTTGGTGGTCATCAGGCCGCCATCGGCAAATTGGGTCATGCCGTACACGTTGGGCACCATCACCCAATCGTAGGCATCGATGTACATTTCCATAAACCAGCGGTGCACTTCGTCGGGGTCGAACTCGCAGAGCAGCATGAAGTTGCCCATCACCATCAGCCGCTCGATGTGGTGGTTATAGGCACCGGCCAGTACTTTCTTTATCACGATATCGACCGGCCCGATACCCGTGGTGCCGGTCCAGAACGCGGGCGGAATCCGGCGCTCGAAGCCCCAGAAGTTGCGGGTGCGCTGCTTGCGCCCCTCCCGCTCATACACGAGGCGGATGAACTCGCGCCAGCCCACTATCTGCCGTAGAAAGCCTTCCAGCGAGTTCAGGGGCACGTCGTGGCGGGCGGCGTGGGCGAGCGTCGCATCAATAATCTGCTGCGGGTTGAGCAGACCAATGTTCAGCATGGGCGTGAGCAGGGCGTGGTAGAGCACCGGCTCGCGGGCCACCTGGGCATCTTCGTACACGCCAAACTTGGCCAGCCGGTGCGCCAGAAAATTAGCCAGCCAGGCCTGGGCGGCTTCGTGGGTGGTGGGGTAGCGGAAATCGGCGGCTCGGCCGTAGTGGTCCGCAAAGTGGGTTTCAACGTAAGTAATAGCCTCGCTCACCTCGGCCGTGGGCGCGGGCCAGGGCAGCGCGGGCACGGTTTCGGTTTTGGGAAACTTCTCGCGGTTGTCGGTATCAAACGTCCATTTGCCGCCGGTGGGCTGCCCGTCGGGTTCCAGCAGCAGGCGGCGCTGCTTGCGTTGGGCCACGTAGAAATCGGTCTGGAAATACTTCTTACGCCCCGCGAAAAAAGCATCACCGTCCGCCCGCTCATTCAGGAAATTGGGGTTAGGATGCACCGTAAGGTCGATTCCAACCCGTTGGACTGCCTTTTTGATGCGCCGCCCCAGCCAGTCGTCCACCGGGTCGATGACGTGCAGCTCGCGCAATCCGGCGGCCGAGGCCTGGGCAATCCACTGGCGCACATCGGCGGCGGGCTGCCGCGCCTCCACGTACTGGCAGGTAAACCCGCGCGCTTCCAGCCGCCGCCAGTAGGCCTGCATACTGGCCCGGTGCAGCACCAGCTTCTGCTGATGAAACCGAAAGTGGGTGAAAAACAGGGGTTCTTCAAGGAGCACCACCGGGCGGCTGGATTGCAGAGCCGGGTGCTCGTCGTAGAGTTGATGGGGGAAAAGCAGGAGGGTTTCGGCCGGCGAGAGAGACATATAGCAACGTTATTGGCCCTATTGCTACAAACCTTCGGGGCGATGGTTCAGAAGCGCCATTGGTGGCCGTGCGCGAAGAGCGGATATATGTTAAAAACACTTACTCAAGGAGCTTCTCCGGCATTTGCAGCTACATTTAGCATCACTCAACGGTTCATTACTTCCAATGCACATGAGCGCACCACACTTGGGTATCGATGACGAAGACTTTAGCTTTGACCTCATTCCAGCTATAGAAAAGTCATTTGGCATCCGTTTCGGGCAAACCGACTTCGAACAAATCAAAACGTACGGCGAGTTTTGCACGCTCGTGTATTCCAAACTACCGTTGGCATGCGCATCCGACTGCACCTTGCAACAGGCCTTTTATAAATTGCGAAAAGTGCTGCCAACCGGTACGGCGGCTATCGAACCCAATTCCTTGTTGGCCGATATTCTTCCAGCGCAACGGGTACAACGACGCTTAGCCGCACAAGCCATCGAACGGGCACTAAACATGAAACTAGACATCTTGGGTATGCCTTCTCTGGCGCAGAACGTCTGCATCGGCCTGCTCATTGGCTCAATCTTCGGCCTGCCAGTGGCAGCGTTGATAGGACACATCACCAACTCGACCATCGGCTGGTGGGCTTGTCTGGCGAGTTTCACGGTTTCCATCATTGGCCTGGATATAGGTACCCGGCTGGGTACGACCATTCAATTTGCCACTGTCGGCGAAGTCGTAAACGCCATGAGCTCCCGCTTTTATCGGCAGTCCCGACGCGACCCCAGCACGGCTAACAAATCAGAGCTTGCTCGTCAACTGAATATTTTATTCAGTCATCACACCGGCATCGAACCAGCTGCATTAACTCCAGATGCCATCTTAGTTTAAGAAACCAAAAAGCCGCCTCGTTCCCGAGGCGGCTTTTTGGTTTTCAGCGGCGGCCGAAGCCGACAGCAACTACAGCTTAACGACAGCCACCGGCTTGGCGACGGGCTTCACGGCGGCGGTTTTGGCGCCTTTCATGCAGCACGACGAGCCGGCGGCCATGCCGCCTTTCATGGCGCAGGCTTCTTTCTTATTTTTCTTTTCGGCTTTGGCTGGGCCTTCTTGGGCAAAAGCGGTGCTGCCGGCGAAGGCAAACAGGGCGAGGGCAAGCAGGGTCTTTTTCATGGAAAACGAAATGGGGTGAGGGAAACAAAAAGGGAAAACGCACGGTTTTCAACCCTAAGATACACACCCGCCGCCTGTTTTCAAGGGCGGGGCGGGTGGAAGTTTTTTCTCCTGTTGCTCACTAGTTGCCGCCCGCCTGGGTCCCGCCCGGCGGGGCCGGGGCGCGAGGCCCACCGATGTCCCTTCGCCGCTACGCCCACATCACCCTGCTCGCATTGGGCCTGCTCACGGCCCTGAGCGCGTTCTTCGTTGCCCAGCTGCGGTTCAACTACAATTTCAACGACTTCTACCCCGCCGGCGACCCCGACCTGGACTACTACCAGGGCTACACCCAGCGCTTCGGCAACGACAACGACTACCTGCTGCTGGGCGTGGAAGCCCCCGCCGGCCGCACCGTGTTCGACCCCGCTTTCCTGGCCCAGGTCGATTCCCTGACCCGCCTGGCCGCCCGGCAAAAGGATGTGCGGCACGTCACCTCTCCCACCACCCTGGCCAACACCGTAGTCGAGGGCCTCGGCGTGTTCAGCGTGCCCTACCTGCACCCCGAAACCTACCGCGCCGACCCCGCCCGCCGCGCCGCCGACTCTACCCTGATTTATCGCACGCCGGGCCTCATCGGTAACGTGTTCAGCCCCGATGCCCGCGCCCTGACGCTGGTGCTTCAGCTCACCCCCGACCTCGAAAAGCCGCCCGGCGACTCCCTCTTCACGGCCCTGCGCAGCGGCCTGGCCCGCCTGCACATTCCCGACGCGCAGGTGCATTTCGCGGGCCGCATAGTGGCCCAATCCGTGTTTGTGGATAGGCTGAAGTGGGAGCTGGTGGTGTTCATGTCGCTGTCGGTACTGCTCGTCACCGGGCTGCTCTGGCTCACGTTCCGAACGTGGTGGGGCGTGGTGCTGCCGCTGGTGGTGGTGCTGGGGGCCATTTTATGGGGCCTGGGCATCATGGCCGCATTCGGGGTCAGCATTGACTTGATGACGGCCCTGCTCCCGCTCATGCTCTTCGTGGTGGGCATGAGCGACACCATCCACATTATCAGCCGCTACGTGAGCGAGCTGGGCTACGGGGCCAGCAAGAGGGATGCCCTGCGCATCACCATCAAGGAATCAGGGTTTGGGTCGGGGCTATCGGCGCTCACCACCAGCCTGGGCTTTTTTACGCTGATGACCAGCACCATCCGGCCCATTCACAACTTCGGGCTGTTCACGGGCGTGGCCGTTATTCTGGCCTTCATCCTCAGCTTCACGCTGCTGCCGGCCATGCTGGTGCTGCTGGGGAAGCCCCAGTTGCGCGAGCCGCGCCGCCAGGGCCACAGCTGGGACGGCGTGCTCTCTCGCCTGTTCCGGCAGGTGCTGGTACGGCGGCGGCTGATTTTCACGGTGAGCGGGCTGGTGCTGGCGGTTTCCATCGGGCTGGCCACGCGGGTGCACATCAATTCCTCGCTGCTCGATGACCTTTCCAAGAGCGACCCTGTGCGGCAGGATTTTGCTTTTTTCGACCGGCAGTTTGCCGGCGTGCGGCCCTTTGAGCTGGAGCTGAAACCAGCCCCCGGCCGCGATATCTACGACCTGGCCGTGCTGCGCCAGACCGAGCAAATCGAAGGCTACCTGGCCAGTACCTACGGCCTGCGCTTCGCCGCCTCGCCCGTCACGCTGGTGAAATCAGTGCGGAAGGCCTTAAATGGTGGCGGCCTGGCCGAATACCGCCTCCCTACCGATACGCTCGAGCTGAAAAGCCTGCGCAGCAAGCTCCGCCAGTTCCGCAAAAAGCCTGAATTCAGCGCCCTGGCCCTACCCGATGGCTCGGCCGGCCGCCTCACCGGCCGCATGGCCGACGTGGGCAGCATCCGGGCCGATAAGCTGAACGCTGCCCTGCGCCGCTACCTGCGCACCAGCACCGACACCACCGTGCTACGCACCCGCCTCACGGGCTCGTCCAACCTTATCGACAAGAACAACGAGAACCTGACGCTCAACATGATTCAGGGCATGGCCATCGACATTGCCATGGTCACGCTCATTGTGCTGGCGCTGTTCAAATCCTTCCGCATGACCCTGGTGGTGCTCATTCCCAACCTGCTGCCCATCATCATCGTGGCCGGCGTGATGGGCCTGGCCGGCGTGAACATGAAGGTGAGCACGAGTATCATTTTCACCATCGCCTTCGGCATTGCGGTTGACGATACCATTCACTTTATCAGCAAGCTACGACTTACGCTGGGTAAGGAGCCGGATATTTTCAAGGCCGTGCGCTACACGTACCTGCTGGCCGGCAAAGCCGTTATCACCACCTCGCTGATTTTGGTGGGCGGGTTCTCCACGCTGCTGTTCTCGAAGTTCGACGGCACGTTCTACGTCGGCCTGCTCATTGGCCTCACGCTGCTCTTCGGCGTGGTGGCCGAGCTGACGCTCCTGCCCCTGCTGATACTGTATTTCTACAAGCGGCCGAAGGTGGCGACGGCAAAACAACCGCTACCGGACCTGCTTAATAGGTAACGCGGTGCTCATAAGTAGCACCCGGTGCCAGCCTGACGGTGTCGTGCACGGTCACCAATTGGCCGTTCACCTGCTTGTACGTTTTCAAGTCAACGGGCTGGTTGGCCGCTACCTCAATATCGGAAACAGGCAAATGATTGAAGGTAAACACCACGCCGTACGTGAAGCGACTGCCTCTCTGGTAACTGCCCGTTGCAAAGGAATACTCCCCCCAATAGTCCCCTATAATCTGCGCCGCGTTTGTGATGACGGGATGCACGAAGGCTTTGCGCGGCAGCAGCCAATTACTGATGATTGTCGTATCACGGCTTAGTTCAAGCCACGAGGCCCCTATCTGGTCGCGTCCCACCACGTATTTGCCAGCATCGGCTGAATAGACAATTTCAAAATATCCGTCTGTCAGTTCATCGTCCTGAAGATAGAAATTGAGCCGGTAATCGCCTTGGCCATTCGTGGTTGTGTGAGCCTTAGTGCGGGTTTTGGCCGAAAATGCGCCGGTCCACTTCACCCAGATTATCTGCACCGGGAGGCCGGCGATGGGTGCAGTCCGGTTATCGGTAGTGAAGCGGCCGCTAATGGTGGTACAGTGGTCATTGCAAGCAGGCTCCGCAATTTCATCTTTTTTGCAACCAGCACACAAAATGGCGGCGGCACATAGCAGCGAGGGGAAAGTGCGCTTCATAGGTTGCGGACGGTTGGCTTGCCTGTATGAAAAGGAATACTCAAAAATATGCGTAGGCCACATCATTCTCAAACCAATCCTTCACACAATCAGACTTTTCACACTTGTTTTTTAGTGGAGTTGTTTAGAAATACGATATGAATCACTTCGTAGCCCCCAATTCCATCGTGCGCCGCATCTGGGGTACGGCCGATACGGTGCTGTTCATCTTTGCCGGGGCAGCGGCCGAGTTCGCGCTCAACAAGGCCGTGGACTGGCTCTACTTCACCGGCCGCCTGCCCGCCGACCCGCTGGCGCGGCTCTTTTCCACGGTTGACTATGCCCGCCGCATCGTGTTTGCTGACCGGGCCGGGGCCGAGCGGGCCATCGACAGCATTGCCGCCATCCACGCGGCTGTGGAGGCGCGGCGCGGCCAGGCCATCCCGGCCTGGGCCTACCGCGACGTGCTGTTTATGCTCATCGGCTATTCCATGCGGGCGTTTGAAGTGCTGGAACGGCCCATGACCGATGCCGAGCGCGAGGAAATTGTGACGGTGTTCTACCGCGTGGGGCAGCGCATGGGCGTGCCCGATTTGCCCACATCCTACCCGGAATGGCGGGTGGCCCGCCAGCAGCACCTTGCCCGCGACACAGCCGCCAGCCACTACACAGCCGCCAGCCACTACACCGCCGACTTGTACGTGCAATACCGCAGGCACCTGGGCGGCCCGCGCTATCACCTGCTACGCCTGGTGCAGGGCCTGGTGGCACCGGCCGGAGTACGGCAGCTCTTGCAGCTGCCCGCCGGCTTTTATATAGCCCCAGCCGTGGCTTTCTACCGCCATACGCGGCACTGGCGGGTGAGCCAGTGGGCCCGGAATGCCATGCTGCCGGCGGCGTATCGGGCCCGGATTCAGGCCCTGGATGCCGCGCCGGTGGCGCTGGCCGAACCAGCGATGGCATTCCAACCCACCCGCCGCTGCCCGGTGCACTTAGCGACTATCCGACCAGGCGGGCTGCTGGCTGTTCGTCGGCAGCCCGCTCAAATGGTACGGCACCAGCCTTGTACCCAGCCCATGATTCGCATCCAAAAGCACTATTTATTGGTCGCCAGCTTATTATTCCTGCTGGAAATTCTTATCGCCCTGTTTGCACACGATAAAATCATCCGGCCGTACGCCGGCGATTTTCTGGCCACCATTTTTCTCTATTGTCTTGCCCGGGGCCTGCTTTCCGCCCCGCCGAAGAAAGTGGCGCTGGGCGTTCTGCTTATATCCTATTTGATTGAATCACTGCAATATGCAGTGCTGCCTGCCTGGCTGGGCTGGCAGCACTGGCGGCTGACACGCATCGTGCTGGGCAGCCATTTTGAGTGGGCCGACCTGCTGGCCTACACGCTGGGAATAGGGCTGATGCTGGGCATTGAGCGCCTAATCGGCCCAATCTGCCGGCAGAGACGGCGGCAGCCCGCCGCTTTGCCGCGCTAAAAAACACGAACACCGAAAAACTATCCCGTGTTGTGCCGACCATTAATGCGTTATTTTTACTCCAAAAATCAGCCTATGAAACCTTATTTTTCCGCCGTACTAACGCGCCTTTTCTTCATCACCCTGCTGGCCTCGGCTGGCTTGTTTACCACCGCGTGCAAGAAAGACGACCCCGCGATGAAGGACTACAGCGGCATCGACCAGGACATTATCACCCAATACCTGGCCACCAACAACATCACAACTGCTCAGAAACAGCCTTCCGGCGTGTACTTTCTGCCCATTAGAACGAATACGGCGGCACCCAAAGTCACCTCCGGCTCGTCGGTAGCGGTACTCTACACCGGCCATTTGCTGGATGCGGCCGGCACGGTGTTCGATGCTTCTTCCAAGCACAGCAACCCGCTGCTGACCTTCGTGCAAGGGGTTGGCCAAATTATCCCGGGCTTCGATGAGGGTGTTTCGTTGATGCACGTTGGAGATAAGGCGGAGTTCCTGATTCCTTCCGCGCGGGGCTATGGCTCGACGGAAAGGGGCAGCATTCCGGCAAACTCAGTACTGCGCTTCGAGGTGGAGGTAGTGGACGTACCGACGTACGATGACAACCTGATTAAGAGCTACCTGACTACCAAAAACATCACCACTGCTCAAAAACAGGCCTCCGGGCTCTACTTTTTGCCCGTTACGACCAACGCCAATGCGGTGCGGCCAGCCATTGGCAACACGGTAACGGTGCTCTATACCGGGCATTTGATGGATGCGACCGGCACGGTGTTCGACGCCTCTTCCCTCAACGGCAACACGCCGCTGAGCTTCACTTTTGGGCGCGGCCAGCTGATTACGGGCTTCGAAGAAGGCATTGCCCTGATGCACAAAGGCGACAAGGCCGAGCTGCTGCTGCCCTCGGCGCTGGCCTACGGGGTGCAGGGCGCTTCCACCATCGGGCCCAATACGGCCCTGCGCTTTGAGGTGGAAGTGGTAGACATCAAGTAATTCAGATTGCGGGGGTGAACGACAGCCTCAGTGGGGTCATTCACTCCCGCAATCTGGCGATAGAACGAAAAAAGAACGCGGAGCCGCGCTACCGCACCCGGGCCAGCAGGGCCGCGTGGTGGGGGGCGCGGCTCAGCATTTCCGCGTTGCCGAGCAGCACCAACTGCTGGCGGGCGCGGGTGAGGGCCACGTTGAGCTTGCGGTCGACCTGCCCGGTTTCGTCGGGCGACACCATGAGCTCCAGTTGGTGCTCGTGGTGGCAGCAGAAGCTCACGATGATGACCTCGCGCTGGCTGCCCTGGTAGCGCTCCACGGTATCGACGCTGATTTGGGCCAGGGCCGGCAGGCTCAACTCCACGGCCAGCTGGGCCAGCCGGGCCCGGATGCGCGCCGCCTGGTTGCGGTAGCTGGCGATGATGCCGAGCGTGGTTTCGGGGTTGAAAGCCAGGCCGTAGCCTTGGGCCACGTAGGCGGCGGCGCGAGCGGCCAGCTCGGCTTCCTGGGCCGATTCCTTCATGGACAAGTCCTCGGGCTGACGCAGGGTGGGTACAAAAACCACGCGTTGGCGGCGGAGCGCAGCGGTAAAATCATCGGCAGCGGCGGGCCAGGCGGCGCGGTCGAGCGGAGCGGCCTGCCAGGGCATTGGGCAACGCAGCTGGCCTTCATAAAAGTCCTGGTTGACGAGCACGGCCAGCTCTTCGTGCATCCGGTACTGGTCGGCGAGGGTGCCGTGGGCGTGCGGCCAGTGGGCTTCGGCCCGCCGGAACAGGCGCTCGAAGTAGGAATTGCGCAGGTTGGTGAGGCCGAGGTTTTCGCGCAGTAAATCGGCCACCTCGGCGGCTACGGCGCTGGTTTCGGGCTCCTGGGCCACCACGGCGGGCAGCTGGCGGTGGTCGCCAATCAGGATGAACTTCTTCACCTTGGCCAGCAGGGCCAGCATCGGCGATTCCAGCACCTGGCTGGCCTCGTCCACCACGGCCACATCGAACTGCTTGAGCATGAACAGCTCGGGCTTGCCCAGCAGGCTGGCCACCGTGCCCACGTAGAACGGCGTACCCGTGAGGCGGGCGCGCACGGTCTGGCGGCTGGCGCAGTCGGCAATCATGGCATCGAGCAGGTACGGCCGGTACTGCGGCGACGTGCCCAGCCGCGAGCCCACCCGAATAAACGGCAGGCCCGCATCGACCAGCTGCTCGCAGATTTCGTCCACGGCGCGGTTGGTATAGGCCGCCAGCAGCACCTGCTTATCTTCTTTGTAAAGTTTTTCGGCCAGCTCACGCAGCACACTGCGGGTTTTGCCAGTGCCGGGCGGGCCGCAGAGCACAAACCAGTCGGGCGCGGCCAGGGCGCGGGCCACCACTTCGGTGGCCGTGGTAGCGGGCGCGGCGGCGGGGTTCCAGTCCTCGGGCTCGCGCGGGCCGGTGCGGGCCAGCAGGCGCTTCCGCCGCTCGGGGCTCAGGCCAAGGAAGGACGAAAGGCCGGCCCATTCGCGCCGGAAGGTGTCGTAAGTATCGGGCTCCAGCGCCCAGTGCGAGTGGCCCAGCAGGTAGCGCGGGGCCATGCGGCGGTTGCGCACGCTGAGCACCACGCGGCCATCGGCCCCGAGGTCTTCGGCCAGCACGACTTTGACTACCTGAGCATCGAGAACCGTTAAGCTATTAGCTAATAGCTGCTGGCTATTAGCTTCGTTACCTAAGGAGCTAACAGCTTTTCTACGCGGGTAAAGAATGAGCGTATCACCGGCCCGGAAGTTTACTTCGCGGCCACCGGCGAGGCGTTGGAAAATGAGGTGCGGGCCGAGGCCGTTGCGGGCATCATCGGGGGCGCCGCTGTGGTCTTCGATGAGTTCCAAATCATCGAGCAGGCTGAAATTTTGATACTTGCGGGCCTGGGGCAGCAGCCAGAGGCCGGCCTGGCCGCCGGCATCGCCGGGGCGGGCTTCGTCGCCGAGCAGGGTGAGGCGCATTTCGCGGGCCGAAAAGCGGGCCAGCTCCAGGCAGTAGGCGCGCTCCACGGGGTCGGCGGCGGCCCAGGCGTTGGCTACTTTTTCGGCCTTGGCTTTGCCGAAGGACGGCAAGGCCATGAGGTTGGGGTGCAGCACGGGGGCCAGCAGCACGGCTGTTTGGCGGGGACCGGTGGCGCGGGCCAGCTGCAATTCGGTGCCCACGAGCTGGTTGCGGGCTGACAGCAGGCGGTCAATCAGGTCCTGGTCCTGGTCGACGCGGCGCACGGCGGGCTGGCCGCTGGCCGCGTTGGAGTACAAAATGCTGGTGCGGCCCCGGCCGGCCGTTTCCCCATCGGCCCCAAACACCGATTCGAGCAGCAAACGGTAGAGCTGGGCCTGGGCGGCGTGGTTGGTCCAGGGCTCGGCGTGGGGTACTTTGGTCGAGCTTTTGAGCTCAATGAGGTCGTAGCCGGTGCTGCTTTCGTGCAGCAAATCGAGCCGGCCCTGTAGGCCGTAGGTGGCCGACAGAAAGGTGGGTTCGAGGAAGCAGTCGGCCAGACGCAGGGGTTCCTGCTGGTAGCCGGTGCGGCTGGCGGCCACAAAGCCCAGGGCGCGGGTTTCGCGCAGGGTGCGGTGATGGCGGCGCAGGTCGTTCAGCAGCTCGGGCACGCCGGTGCGGGTCTGGAACTCGGGCAGCGTGCTGAGCGAGAGCGGTGCCGAGCGAAAAAGCCGGCCCTTAAAGAAGGCTTCCAGGTCGAAGTCCTTGGCTGTCAGCTGCTCATTATCAGCAGTAAGCTCGAATTGGGGAGCATCGACGGCTTCCGGCAAGGCGGTAGCACTATCGTGGCCGGCCAGCTTCGCCAGTCGCTCCAACTGCTGTTTGCGGGCAGCTTCTTCGTGCTTAATTCTTATTTCTTCATTCCTCCCCGCGTGGCTTACTTCCTCATCCAGCAGCAGGTTCACCAGGTTTCCGAGCACCAGCGGGCGCGAGGTTTCATCGGGCAAAAACGCATTCAGCAGCGCCCATTCGGGGATGGTGCCGTCGCGCTGGGCGCACTCGGCAATGGTGGTGACGCTGATGAGGTAGTCGGGTTCCAGCACCACGCGGCGGGCGCGCACGCTGCCATCGGCCAGCAGCACCGGGCCGATGAGGTGCAGCGTGGGATGCAGCGTGGCGGCCAGCAGCAGCACGTTTTCGTAGGCGGCGGGCAGCACCAGGCCGAAGGGGCCGGCGGGGCGGCCATCGGCGGGCGCGGCCATCTCGACGGTGAGGGTACCGGTGGCCAGGTCGGCGTGCAGCACCCGCACGCGCCAGGTAGTGCTGGCAGCAGCCTCGGGAATATGGGCAGCGGTGGCTATCTCAACGGTTTCGGCGGGCCCGTTGGCGGCTTCGGCCAGGGGCTGGGGTAGCGCGGGGCCGGCGTAGGCCGCACCGGTGAGGTGCAGCACCAGCGCCGCCACGGCTGCAAAGCCACTGGCGACTTCTGCGGGCGTACCGGGGTAGCTTTCGTGCACCACCAGGTTGGCGGCCAGGCGCAGGGCCTGGAGCTGCTGGCGCAGGGCGGCGGGCAGCTCGTGCGTGTAGGCGGCCTGACCGATGGCCTGGCTGAGGTCGATGAACGGGGACTCCCGGGCCTTGCAGTCGTCGCGCAGCACGGCTTCGAGCAGCTTGCGCAGCTTGGGGAGCTGGTCAGCGGGCGCAGCGGCGGGGTCGGCGGCCAGGGCGGCGAGGCGGGAGTAGTAGCGGGTGGGCATCGGGAGGTAGAGAATTTGCGGCCGGGCCTGTAAAAGTAGCGGTTTTCTGGGTCCGGCTGGCCCGCTGCGGGCCGGGTTAGCGGGCGGTGCTCAGGCCCACGGGCGCTGTCAGTGTGCCTTCCTCGTACATATTCAGATAGAGCTTGAGGGGCTGCTGCTGGCCTTTCCACGTCAGCGAATACACGTCGAGCTGGCCTTCGTTGTCGATGCCGACTTCGGCAATTTTGAAAGCGCAGCAACTGCCTTCATGCTCATACTTAAGCGTTTCGCCCCGGGGCCCGAGCAGGGCATTGAGGTAGCGCTGCTGGTTGCGCAGGCCGGCTTCGCGGCCGCCTCCCACCCGCACCGGGTTGTTTGCCGTAAAGCCGTAGGTTGCGTCCTGGCTAATGGCCTGAATCAGGAAGGGCAGTACGCCGCTGCCCCCTTTTTCGTACAGGCCCTGCGATACCGCGCCGCCGTAGGTGGGCGGCGTTTTTGGCCGGGCCGTTTCGCAGCTCCACAGGCTCAGCACCCCGAACATCAGGAGGCTACCTTTTATCATTTGTTGTTTTTTATTCATGCGTACGCACTTCTTTTCCTGGGTTGACAGTTTGCAAATATCCGCCGCCCGCCCCGTTTTTCGCGCCCTGGCCCTGAGTGGCGGGCTGCTGTGCGGGTTGGCCACGGCCGCCCAGACGCCAGCCATCACCGCCGATTCGCCCCTCCCCGGCCTGCTGGCCGAGCGTAAATCCCTGACCGACCGCTACCGCGAGGCCAGCGCCCAGCGCCATAGCCTGTTCGGCAACAAGCCCTCCAAAAAAGACCTCCAGGAAGTGGTGGATGCCCTGCAGGGCATCGTGGACAAGGACCAGCAGATTGTGGACGTGCTCAACCGCACTGCACAGGCGGCCCAGACCAATTCCGTGCGCCTGGCCGCCACCACTACCCACCTCGAAACCAGCTCGCGCGACGACCGCAACCTCACCGCCCAGCGCCTCTCGGAGCTCACCAACGAAACCGAAAACATGCGCCAGCGCGAAAAGCAGCAGCTGGCTAAAATGCGCGACCTCGAAGCCGAAGTAGCCGAGGCCAAGCAGGGCCATTTCGTGCGCGACGCCCTGATTGCGGGGCTGGCGCTGGCCTGCGTGGGCATGGTGGTGGCACTGCGCCGGCGCCGGTAGCCCAAGGTTTTTTGCGGGCCAGCGGGAAGTCTGCCCGCGTTGCGTGTTAGCCTACTACACTCGCCCAAAAACCTGCATGACTGTTCTCTACTGGCTGCGCAACGACCTGCGCCTGCACGACAATGAGGCGCTGGCCGCGCTACCGGCCGGCACCACCGCCCTACTGCCCGTGTATTGCTTCGACCCGGTATCGCTGGGTTCTGATGCCTACCTGGGCCTGCCACGCACCGGCTCGCACCGCCTAGCCTTCCTGCTCGAAACCCTGGCCGACCTGCGGCAGCGCTACGCCGCGCTGGGCTCCGCCATTCACTTCGCGGTGGGCCGCCCCGAAGAAGTGCTGCCCGCCTTAGCCCGGCAGCTGAACGCGGGGGCCGTGCACGCCAGCACCGAGCACACCACCGAGGAGGAAGAGGCCGAAGAAGCCCTTCGCGCCGCTCTTGGCCCGCAAGTGTCCCTGCGCTGTTTTGAAACCCTGACGCTGCTGCACCCCGATGACCTACCTATTCCCATTGGGCGGCTGCCGCTCTCGTTCAGCAAGTTTCGGTTTGATGTGGCTGCGAAAGTGCGGGTACGGCCGCCGCTGCCCGCACCGCGCCAGCTGCCACCATTGCCGTCGGGCTTCGTACCCACGCCGTTGCCCACTGCCGATGCGCTAGCCGCCGCGCTGGGCCTGCCGGCATCGGCGCGGCACCTGCCCGACCACCGCTCGGCCCTGCCCGCACTGGGCGGGGGCGAAACCGCCGGCCTGGCCCGCCTGCACGACTACGCGGTAGCGCGCCACCTCATTGGCCGCTACGATGACACACGGAATGAAATGCTGGGCGAGGCCTTCAGCACCAAGTTTTCGCCCTGGCTGGCCAACGGGAGCCTTTCGGCCCGCCAGATTTGGGCGGCCATTGATGGGTACGATGCCACCCACGGCGCGCGCAGCAAAGGAGCCATGCAGCTGCGGCTGGAGCTGCTGTGGCGCGACTACTTCCGCCTGCTGGCGCACCGCGCCGGGCCGGATTTCTTCCGTTGGCGCGGCCTGCGCGACCAGCTGCCCAAGCCCGCTCAGTCCGACAAAACCGTGTTTGCCAACTGGGCCGCCGGCCGTACCGGCAATGCCTTTGTGGATGCCAACATGCGCGAGCTGGCATCCACCGGCTTCATGAGCAACCGGGGACGGCAAAACGTGGCGAGCTACCTCATTCACGACCTGCACCAGGACTGGCGCTGGGGGGCGGCCTGGTTCGAGCACCAGCTCATCGACCACGACGCAGCTTCGAACTGGGGCAACTGGAAGTACATCGCCGGGACCGGCACCGACGTGCGCGACACGGCCTTCGACGTACCCCAGCAGGCCCGGCGCTACGACCCGCAGGGCCGTTACGTGCGCACTTGGCGCTTGTAGTGCGGACTGTTCGCCTGCACTACACCAAGGCGGCGCTACGCCCGGCCGTACCTTTGGCGCATGTCCGCAACGTTTCCTTTTCAACTAACGGCCGCCCCCGTGCCCGTTTCGCCCGAGTACCAAGTATTGATTTTTGCCGATGTGGGCGGGCTGGAGGACTATTACGCCCTATTTCAGCATTTCGGCTTCGGCGGTACGGCCGCTTCCTGGGCTGAGCACCTCGAAACCATCGTGGAAGAGCATTGCCCCGCCCTGCTCGATGAGATGGAGTTCACCGAAAGCGGCACCGCCTTCGTGGCCTACGTCAGCAGCCCGGCCCTGGCCGACCAGTTTCTGGCCTGCGTACTCCCCTATTTCGGCACGCTGCCGCAGCTGCGCAAGTACCTGAACCAGGCCGACCCGGACGACTTTTTTCAATAGCCTGAAGTAGGGCACGGGGTCGCACCTTACTACTTTTCCGCAAATTACTTCAACACGAGGAGCCTCGTTTGAAAAAAAGCCGCACCGCAGTGACAGAAGCACTAAAGCAATCTGTCACCGCAGCGCGGCGCTATCGTTCAGGTGGCATGTTCCTATAAACGTGTCACCGCTACGCGGCTGCGCAGCAATCAGGCCAGATTAATGCTTGGGCATCAATTCAGAAGCGCTGAGCTGGTACACGTCGGAACGGCGATTGCGCAGGTTTTGCACGCTGCCGCTGTGGCGGAGCTTGTCCAGAATCGACAGGTCCACGTCGGTTACCAGAATCATCTCGGTGTTGGGCGTGGCCTCGCTTTTCACGCCGGTGTTGGGAAAGGCGAAATCGCAGGGCGTGAGCACGGCCGACTGGGCGTATTGAATGTCCATGTTTTTCACGCGGGGCAGGTTGCCCACCGACCCGGCCATGGCCACGTAGCATTCATTTTCGATGGCCCGGGCCTGGGCGCAATGGCGCACCCGCGAGTAGGCCGTCTGGGTGTCGGTGAGGAATGGGATAAACAGGATGTTCATGCCTTGGTCCGCCAGCAGGCGGGCCAGCTCGGGAAACTCAGCGTCATAACAAATCAGCACGCCGATGGGGCCGCAGTCGGTTTCGAAGGTTTGCAGGCGCTTGCCGCCGGTCAGGGCCCAGTATTTGGCCTCGTTCGGCGTGACGTGGATTTTCTCGTAGCGCTCCGTCGAGCCGTTGCGACGGCAGAGGTAGCCAACGTTCATCAGCTTGCCGTCGGCGGCCACCTCAGGCATCGAGCCGGTGATGATGTTGATGTGATACTTCACGGCCAGCGCCGTGAAGCGGGCCAGAATTTCTTCGGAATAGCGGCTCAACTTGCGAATGGCATCTATTTCGGACAGCTCATTGGCCTCGGCCATCAGCGGGCCGTGGAAAAGCTCGGGGAACAGGGCAAAGTCGGCGCGGTAGGCCGCCAACGCATCCACGAAGTATTCTACCTGCTGAAACATGTCGTCGAGACCTTCATACAGGCGCATCTGCCACTGCACCAAGCCCAGGCGCACCTGGGTTTTGCGGGCCACGGCCTGCACCGGACTGGTGTCGTAGAGCATGTTGTCCCACTCCATGAGCAGGGCATAGTCGCCCGAGGCCGCGTCGCCGGGCAGGTAGCCCTTGAGCACCCGCACGGGGTGGAAGTCGTTGGCCAGTTGGAAATTCAGCGAAGGGTCCACGATTTCGCGGTCCTTCACCTTCTGCACGTACTGCTTGGGCGTGAGCGTATCCAAGTATTCGTGATAGCCCGGAATGCGGGCCCCGAAAGCAATAGAGCGCAGGTTGAGCCGCTCGCAGAGTTCCTTGCGGGCATCGTAGAGACGGCGGGCCAGCCGGCGGCCGCGCATGGCCGGCACCACGAATACCTCGATGCCGTAGAGCGTATCGCCGGCGGCGCTGTGGGTGCGGAAGGTGTAGTCGCCGGTCACGTCCTGAAAGGTGTGCACCTCGCCAAACTGGTCGTGCGTCACAATCAGGGCCAGGGCGGCGGCCACAATTTCCTCGTTCACCGTCACCACAAACTGGCCCTCGGGAAATAGGTCGACCAGTAGCTCAACCTGCTCACGCCGCCAGTAGCTCTGCATGCGCGGGTAGGCCAGCAGCATGGCGGCTTTCAGGGCTTCGTAGTCGGATTTGAGGAGGTGGCGTATCTCAATAAGTTCATTCATAAAGGGCAGTAAGGGGTAATTGCGGAGCTAACGGGCGGCCCTTGGGGCGGCTGTTGGCTCCGATTGGTAACGGAGTGGTCCTTCTATTCCTACGCAGGAAAATGAACGGTGGCCGGATTTGCGCCCAGCTCGCCGCCACCTTGGCCGCTGCGTTCACAAGCCCTGCTGCTGTCGTTGCGAGTGGGGCACTATTCACAACGCGGGCAGCACCAATCCTTTACCAGTCGCCCGCTTCCCAATCCGGGAAGTAGCAGTTATCTTTGCCAATAATTGCGTATCCTTAGCAAATCCACTCTCCGGACGTTCTGGGAAAAATATCCCGCCGCCGAACTCCCCTTGCGCACGTGGTTTAAGGATGTTTCGGCGGCCAATTGGGCCACACCCAACGACGTAAAAGCGCAGTATGGCACGGCCAGCATTATTGCCAACAATCGCCTCGTTTTCAACATAAAAGGCAACGATTTTCGGCTGATTGTCAAAATAAACTACGAATTCTCCGTCATCTACATTCGCTTTGTTGGCACTTATACCGAATACGACCATATTAATGCCGCAACTATATGAATACTATCAAACCCATCCGTACCGAAGCCGATTATCAGGCGGCCCTGGCCCGAGTTGATGCCATTTTCGATTCCAAGCCCGGCGACCCCACTGCAGACGAATTCGAAATTCTAATTACCCTCATTGAAGCCTACGAAGCCCAGCATCACCCCATCCCTGAGCCCGACCCCATCGAATACATCAAGTACAAGATGCAGGAACGCGGCCTGTTGCAACGCGATGTGGCCCAGTGGTTTGGGGGCGAAAACCGGGTGAGTGAGGTGCTAAACCGCAAGCGCAAGCTCACCGCCAAAATGATGAAGGCGCTACACGACAACCTGGGGATTTCGGCCGAAGTGCTGCTGGCAGCGGCTTAAGATGCTTCGGTAACAATTCGATTCAGAATTTCCATCAACTGCGGTCGGTATCTAGTCGTTATTCGCTCGAGTTTCTCATCTAACTTTTCCAGTTTATCCGGTGCCCAGGCAAGCCGCTCTTCCTCTATCGGAAGCTCTCTTATTCGGTCATAATAATCATTTACTATTTTCAGCTCATCAGTGGTCAGCGGGTTAATATCGCACCCTTTTAGCCAAAACAAGTTCTTCTCTAATCGTAAGATTCCCAACGACAAATCAACTTGTCCGGTAGTAATGGAGCGGGCTGTCGAAATAAACTTTCGTAATAAGCCAACTTCTTTTGGCGGGTTTTTGGCCATACAAATGTTATCATAAACCAACTCTGGGACGTACAGAACGCGGCCAAGTTAGCCGTCATGCCGCCCTTTTTCCGTTTGCGCTGTTATTGCGTCTTCAAAATAGCTATTCTCTCTTGTCCGATACCATCCCCACTTTCGCCCCCGTCGACCCTTACGCCATCGAAAAGGAACTGCGCCAGGTGCAGGCCCTTATGAAGCTGGAGCAGCAGGAAGACCTGGTGCAGTTCAAGCTCAAAAACGCCAAGGCCAGCATATCAGAGCGCCAGCAGCGCGGCCTCACCTGGTACCCCGTCACCATCACGCAGGAAGACATTGGTTTCGGCGGCAAGGTGGTGCTGGAGCTGGAACGGCCGGCTGGCCAACAGGGCCTTCACCTGTTTCAGGTGGGCAAGAATGCCGCTCTGTTTGGCAACGTACCCGGCCGCTCGGCCACCGACCGGCCCACGCTTAATGGCGTCATCATCAGCGTGCGACGCAACAAGCTGCGGCTCGCCACCACCAAGGAGGACCTACCCGATTGGGTGACCGAGGGCAATAAAATGGGCATCGACCTCACGTTTGATGAGGTGAGCTACCGCGAGATGGATTACGCCTTGGGCAAGGTGATGGGCGCCTACGGCGACCGCCTCGCCGAACTGCGTGACATCCTGCTGGGGGCCAAGGAAGCCCGTTTCCGCGAGGAAAAGGCCACCGACCTTTTCTACCCCAGCCCGCTGAATGAATCCCAGCTGGCCGCCGTGAAGCACGTTTTGGCGGCCAAGGACGTGGCCATCATCCACGGCCCACCCGGTACCGGCAAAACCACCACGCTGGTACAGGCCATTCTGGAAACCATCCGGCGCGAGCGGCGCGTCCTGGTGTGCGCACCCAGCAACACAGCCGTCGATTTGCTGACCGAAAAGCTGGCCGAGCGTGGCGTCAACGTCATTCGCATGGGCAACCCCTCGCGGGTTTCCGACTTGCTCTTGGAGCACACCCTGGATGCCCAGGTGATGAACCATAAGAGCTACAACGAGATGCGCTCGATGCGCCAGACCGCCGACCAGTACCGCGAAACCGCCAGCAAACACGTGCGCAACTTCGGCTACGAGGAGCAGCAGCAGCGCCGGATGCTGAAGGAGGAAGCGCGGATGCTTTTTCAGCAGGCCGACGACTTGGAGCGCTACATCACGGAAGATTTGTTGGAGTCGGTGCAGGTGATAACGTGCACGCTGGTGGGCGCCAGCAACCGCAATATCCGCCACCTGACCTACGAAACGGTGTTTATTGACGAGGCTGCCCAGGCGCTGGAGCCGGGCTGCTGGATTCCGATTTCCAAGGGCCAGCGCGTGATTCTGGCCGGCGACCACCACCAGCTGCCGCCCACCGTAAAGAGCGACAAGGCTGGGGCCCTGCGCGAAACGCTGTTCGAGAAGGCCATTAAGCGCCAGCCCGCCACCGCCCGAATGCTCACGGTGCAGTACCGCATGCACGAGCAAATCATGCAGTTCAGCTCCGACCAGTTCTACGACAGCCAGCTGGTGGCCTACGAAACCGTGGCCCACGCCGGCCTCGATGCCTACGACCTGCGCTTCGCCCCCGACCTGCCCGTGGAATTCCTCGACACGGCCGGCTTCGGCTTCCAGGAAATCACCATCCCCGAAAGCCGTTCCACCGCCAACCCCGAAGAAGCCGACCTGCTCCTCAAGCGCCTCGCGCAGTTGCTGGAACCCTACGACCCCGCCGACCACGAGGAAGACCCCCTCAGCATTGGCGTGATAGCCCCCTACCGTGCCCAAATCAACTATTTGAAGGACGCCATCGAGGAAAATGACGAGCTCAGCGGCTTCATGTTGCACCGCCAGCTCAGCGTGGGCACTGTAGACTCGTTCCAGGGCCAGGAGCGCGACATCATCGCCATCACCCTCACCCGCAGCAACAACCACGGCGAAATCGGCTTTCTGAGCGACATCCGCCGCATGAACGTGGGCATGACGCGGGCAAGGAAAAAGCTACTGCTCGTGGGCGATTCTTCGACGCTCAGTGCGAACCCATTTTTCAAGGCGCTGATTGAGTACGTGGAGAGCATTGGGGGGTACCGCACCGCCTGGGAGTTGCAGGAGTAACTTCGCGGGTCACCTCACCCCCGGCCCCTCACCTGCGGAGAGGAGAGCCTGACGAGGGTTAACAAAAAGAGCCAATTGCTAGACGCAATTGGCTCTTTTTCATTCAGGGTTGGTTAACAGCAGCACGGAACTGTCTCCCCTCTCCGCAGGAGAGGGGTTAGGGGTGAGGTGACGACTACGGCAAGTCAATCACCGACTCCGTGTGCGGCGCGTCCGACTTCGTATTCACAAAATGCTTCGCCGGGTTGTCGTAGTTTGAAATGTACAGGCGCTTGCCTTTGAGCAGCACCTCGGCGGACTGGTCGAGCTTGCCGCCGGTGCCGTCGGTATCGGAATTTTGGACCAGCGTCATCACGCTGTTATCCTTTAGGTTGATGACGAAGATGGCATTCTGGCGCGCGCCGGTTACGTAGGCTTTGTCGGTGGCGCGGTCAATCACGAAGCCGTCGATGCAGGTAATTTTGTCGCCGGTCAGTTGCACGGCTTCCTGCTTGGCGAAGATGCAGTCGGGCTTGAGGGTGACTTTGTAGAAGCTGCCGTCGCCGAAGGGACCGGTGTAGAGGTTGCCTTTGCTGTCGTAGTCGATGCCGTCGGCCCCGTTGTCCACGCCGGTTTCGTTCGTTGGTCGTGAACATGGCCAGTACGTGCGGGTCCTTGGTTTTGGGCTTGAGGTGCAGCGGGCCATTGGACCTTTTCAGCTCATCGAGGGTGAAGCGCAGGATGGCACTGCCCTTGTCGTTGCCGGGCATATCCCATTGGCTATCGGTGATATACAGCAAATTGCCCTTCCACACCAGGCCGTTGGATAGCGCGAAGCTGTCCACCACGGTTTCGATGTTGCCAGGCTTGCCGTTTTTCATGTTGATGCGCATAAGGCGCGACACGAATTTCTTGCTGTTTTCGTACTGGTTTTCGGTGTAGTACACGTTACCATCGGGGCCGAAAGCCAGGTCCATCGGGGCGGCTTTTTTGGTGATGGGCTCCAGGGGGAGGTTGGGGGCGAAAGGCTGGTAGGCATTGCCCACAATCTCGATAATGGCGGCTGGCTGGCTGGCTGTTATCGGCAATGTTGGGCACCGAGAGCAGGATGTGGCCGTCGGGGCTCCGGGCGAGGCCGTCGGGGGTGTTGTGCGTATCCGGCAGCGTGAAGAGCAGCTGCGGGCTGCCAATGGTGGGAATGGAGCCGGCGGGCACGCCCATGGTATCGGCAGAGGCCGTTTTCAGGGTCGCCGAATCGGTATTCACCACTGCTTCTTTGTTCACAGCCTGGTCCTGGATGGCCAGTGAGTTTGAATTATAACCGGCTAGCAACATACCGCTTAGTAGCAAGGAAACCAGTGGTTTATAAGTTTATTTAGGCATTGGAAAGGATTGAAATACGTTGGTTCGGTTATGAGAAATCGTGTTTAGTCGGTACGCACAGCGCCTGGGACAGGTTGTTGGCCGGAAACTATTGGCAGACTGGTACCAACCTAGAGCTGAGGTTAAAAACCACGCAGGCTAAACGCATACAGAACCCTTAGAGCGAGCAGCCGATAAATTGAACCGTCATGCGAAGCGCCGCCGAAACCTTACTCTAATAAGAAAGAATTACTTGCGCGGCAGACATGCTTCGACCTCGCTCAACATGACGTTTTTATTTTCCTGGATTTGCCCGCCGTTCCCGGCAGAACTCCCTTTCTTTGTGCATCAGCCGTCCGGGCTGGCGCTAACTTCTCCCCCATTCCCCAATTTAATCCCATGGCTGCCATCAGCGATAAAAAAGTCGTCACCATTACTTACGACCTCAGCGTAACCGACGAAAACCAGGAAAAAGTATTGGTCGAATCGGCCGAAGCCGACGCGCCCATGGTTTTTCTCTTCGGCCACAGCGGCCTGCCCGAAGAGTTTGAAACGCAGCTCGACGGCAAAAATCCGGGCGACTCCTTCGAGTTCAGCCTCACCCCCGAGCAGGCCTACGGCGAGTACGACGAGCAGGCGCTGGTCGAAATTCCCAAGGAAGTCTTCCTCATCGACGGCAAACTGGACGAGGAAATGCTCCAGCCCGGCAACTTTCTGCCCATGGCCGACAACGAAGGCAACCACATGCAGGCCAAGGTCATCAGCATCGGCGAAACCGCCGTGCAAATGGACTTCAACCACCCCCTGGCCGGCATGGTGATGCACTTTACCGGCAAAGTGGCCGACGTGCGCGACGCCACCGCCGATGAGCTGGCCCACGGCCACGCGCACGGCGAAGGCGGCCACCAGCACTAAGACCCTATCCAAATAGGGCGTCACGCAGAGCAGAGCGAAGCATGACGTGCTTTTTAGTGCCTATTTTGAATAGGCTCCAAGGCTATGTTGAGTTCTTCTAGAACGTCATGCTGCGCGCAATGCAGCATGACGTTCTGTTTTTCACCCGTCCAGCATTCCCGCTACATACTGCTGCAGCTCTGGAAAAAACGCCCGGAAGTCTGCTTCGTATTCCTCGTAATTAGCAACCAGCTCCGTGGCGGCCGTTTCCATGCCCGAGCCCGCTGAGGCCCGGCGGCTCAGGCCACTCAGGGCGCGGCTGATGCCTTCGGTTTCGGCATAGGTCAGCAGCCAGTTTTGCTGGGCCATGTAGGGAAAGAAGTGCTGCACGCGGGGCGGCATTTCGGCTTCGCGAGCGGCGAGCAGGGCATAGACGCGGCGGGTGAAATCGGGCAGGCTTTCGGCGGAGAACTCCCTGAAATTGCGGGCCAGTAAATGGTCCAGAAACATATCTGAAATCACCCCGGCATACTTGCCGTAGCCGGCGGCGCGCAGGCGCTGGGTGCTGCGGCGCACCACGGGATGCTGGTCAGTGAACGTGTCGATGGCCCGGTGCAGGCGGATGCCGATTTGCACGGCGGGCGGGTAGTTTTCGAACTGGCGGCCGGGCACCGAATCGGCGATGAAGTTGCCAAGCAGCACATCGGCATACGGGGCCGAACCGGGCGCGCCGGAGAGAAAAAGATGGGCCAGAAAGTTCATTGTGGCAGGAAGGTACGGGCGGGGCCAGAGTTTTATTCAACCCCGGCCCTCTGGCTGACGTAAACCAATATGCCGCCGGCCCAGTTTGGGCACGGCCTATTCTTTCACCTTCCCAACAACCTCCCCCATGTCCGATAAGTCGCCCGTAACCCACGACCTGACCCAGCTATTCGGTAAAATCAAAGAAGTGCGCATGGCTATGCTCACCACCACCGACGAGCACGGCAACCTCCACAGCCGCCCCATGGCCACCATCAACCCCGGCAAAGACGAGGCCCTGTATTTTCTCACCGATGTGAATTCGGCCAAAGTGTACGAGGTAAAGAAAGACAGCCAGGTAAACCTGAGCTACTCCAACCCCGAAAGCAACGTGTACGCCTCCGTTTCGGGCAAGGCCAATGCCTACCGCGACGAAGCAAAAATTGCCGAGCTCTGGAGCGAGCCGTTGCGCGCCTGGTTCCCCAAGGGCAAAGAAGACCCCAGCATCAGCATCCTGAAAGTGACCATTGACAAGGCAGAATACTGGGATTCGCCCAGCAGCATCTTGTCTCGCGCCTACGGCTACGTGCGGGCAATAGTGACCGGCGAAGGCAGCAAGGACGACGACGTGAACCAGCACGCCCAGGTGCAGGTGAAGTAAGTTTGAAGCTGTGATTCTTAAAGGCCGGAAGCAATTTCGGCCTTTTTTTGTTAACTCAATTACAAGGAAGCCCCCCTCTACATGCAGAGTTTTTTTGCTATTCTGATTTCCTCAGCCCTGTTTTCTTTGGGGTTAAGTATTGCGGATAAAGCTAAAGAACAAGGCTTTTGGCTGGGTACCAGTGTTGATAATACAAGCCAATCCTTCCGAGACTTTTTCAAATAGAAGGTTGTAAGAAGGTGGTCAATCGGAGCTTTAGTTATCGGCACAACCGGTTTGATTTTATCCTTTTAAGCTTACCTCACTTTGCACACCACCCTTACCGTTTTCACGCTAAAACCCGGCCATCGGCGCTGGGGCCTGGCCCAGATGGGCACCTCGCCCCCCACCCTGAAAAAGGTACCGGGCCTGAAGTTCTTCAAGCTGCTGGGCAGCGGGGCCGCCAACGGCTTCGGCGTGTGGCCCAACTTCGACCGCTACGGCTTCATGGCTGTATGGCAAGATGTGGCTTCGGCCGCCGCATTTTTCAGTCGCCACCCACTGTGGGCGGCCTACCAGCAGCGCAGCGCCGAACAGTGGACCGTGCGCCTTGCCCCCATCAAAGCCCAGGGCCTCTGGGACGGCCAAAACCCTTTTGAATACAGCTCCAATACCCTTTCAGCCCCGGCCGATACGCCCATAGCCGTGCTGACCCGGGCCAGCATTCGCTGGCGCAAAACCCCACGCTTCTGGAAATTCGTAGAGCCCACCAGTGCGGCGCTGGCCCACGCGGTTGGCGTGCGCGCCGCCATCGGGCTGGGCGAATTGCCACTGGTGCGGCAGGCCACGTTCAGCGTGTGGGAATCGGCCAAAGCCATGCGGGAATATGCCTATAAAGACGCCACGCACCGCGAGGCAATCAAGCTTACGCGCCGCGAAAACTGGTACGCTGAGGAGCTGTTTGCCCGCTTCCAGGTGCTGAGCAGCGAGGGCACCCTCGATGGCCGGGAGCCACTGGCAGGCCTGCTGGCGGCCCCGGGCTAGTCGCTCAAATTATAGCGGTGCAGCCAGGCGCGGCCGTTGGCCGTGAGCTCGGGGTGCGGGTCGGCTTCTATCTGCACTCCGGCCGGCCGCGAAGTAAGCCGCTCGCCGGGGCCCGTGTACCAGGTTACGTCGCCCGGCGTGGCCCCCGGGGTAGTGATGACCTGGTTGCGGCCCGCCCCATCATAGAAGTGCACGGCAATGCCCTGCGGCAAGGTGCCGCGCAGCTCAAATACGTCGTCGCCGCCCAGGCCGTACAGATCGAGCCGGGGGGTGATTTTACGGTTGTAGGTGCGCTCCACCACGAGGCTATCAGGCCGGCCGGGGCGCCGGGCCAGCAGCTGCACGCGCAGGCTGCCGCCGGCTTCGCTCAGAATAAAGCGCTCGGCCTGGTCGGTGCCAATCAGCCAGGCCTGCTTGTTCAATAGCGCGTAATACTGCTGGGCCACGGCGGGCAGCTGCTCGCGCCGGGCGCGCAGCATGGGCACAAACCGCGCCGCCAGGCGGGCCCGCGTTTCCGGCGGCCCCGCGTTGAAGGCCCGCACCAGCGCCGCATCGCTCAGGCTGGCCCGCACGGAATCGGCCACTTCCCGAAAGTCATTCGCGCTCAAGCTGGTGAGCAGGGTGCGGTCGAGGGCACGGGCAGTGGTGGTCAGGCCATCCACGTTTTCCAGGCCAATGGTGGCCCGGAAGGTCTGGTATTTGGGCGCAAACCACGACACCAGCCGCGTCACTAGCCCGTCATCAAACAGAAAAAAAGCCTGGTCGCGGTCGCGCGGCACGGGCCGATAAGCCACCCGGCCAGCCTGCGAAAACGTGGCCCAGCGCCACTGGTCTTCGCGGCGGCTCCAGTCGCCCACCAGCAAGTCGAGCAGGCGGGCGCGGAGGAAGGCGCGGGCGGGCACATGGGCACCGGGCCAGCGGCGCAGGGCAGCCAGCATATGCGCCGAATTTACCACGCGGAGCGAATGGCCGAAGCTGGCCACCAGGCGCTGGTCGCCGTCGGGCCGCTCCTCAAACAGGTAAAGCGCATTGGCATAGGCGGCTTTAAACTTGCCCAGGCCGGCATCTGGCCCCACGAATACCAGGCGCGGGTTGGCGTGCAGCACCCCGGCCGCCTCGGCCAGCTGGGCAGCCGGATACGCCCCGAAGGGCTGCGTGGCGCTGGTCTGGTCCTTGAGCAGGCCGCGCAGCAGGTTTCTTTTCCAGCCGGGGCTGAGCGCGGCACTCATATCCTTGTCCACGGAGCGTAGCACGTACTCCCGACCGTCGGGCGCGTGCAGGCGCAGGGTGTGGCTCTGGTAGCTGCCGCCTGCCTGCATGGGCACCAGGCCGCCGGGCACGGCGGTGGCCAGCCGCAGCACCGGCACCGTAACCGGCGTGGCCCAGATGCTGCGGTAGTGGGTGCCAAAGAAGAACTGCCAGGCAGTACTGCGGGCGTATTGCGGCCCGGCGGCCATGCGCACCGTGGTCGAGTCGGTGCTCCATCGCGGAGCGGCCCCGGCCGGGGCCGTGTGCTCGGCGCAGCTTGCTAAGAGCACGGCTGCCGCCCCGGTGCACCAGCCCCGCGCCCACGGTTTCCATTCAGCAGTCAAGCCCGGCATAAGCAGCAGTTTTCCAAAACCAGGAAAAGCCCTTCAGGGCCAAAAAACAAGTAGTTGTCGACGAAAGTGCGAGTGAAATACATAGCCGAAGCCATTCGCTGACCACCTTTACGGGAAAGTTGCGTTAAAGGCTCATTCGCGCTTGCCTGCCTTTACCGAATGCCTCACCCTTTTGTTCGCTACCCCGGTTTTTGCCCGCGCCTGCTGGTGCTGCTGGGCCTGGGGCTGGCCGCCAGCGGCTGCGCCCGCCGCCATTATTTTCAGCCTGATGCCCACGTGGGCCCGGGCAGTGCCGCCGCCCTGCCGGGCCACGCCGATTCGGTACTGGCCACGGCCGGCCGCCAATATGACCGTCACTCGGGTTTCTACCGGTTTTTTCTGGGCCGCCACT
Source organism: Hymenobacter siberiensis (assembly GCF_018967845.1). Classification (GTDB taxonomy): domain Bacteria; phylum Bacteroidota; class Bacteroidia; order Cytophagales; family Hymenobacteraceae; genus Hymenobacter; species Hymenobacter siberiensis. Next base: position 3,001,918 of record NZ_JAHLZZ010000001.1, on the reverse strand, counting down.
ACCGCCGCGTATGGGCCGCTCCCGCCAAAGTAGCGGTGCTGAACCTAGCCACGGCCGCCCCCGGCGGCCTCACGGCAGGCAAGGCCGGCGGCGGCTACCAAAGCATCAGCATGACACTGGAAGGCCATCAGCAGCGCGAATACGCCCTGCGTGCCCTCGATAAAGAGCCCTATAAAACCCTGCCGCCGGTGCTGCGCAACACCTTCTTGCTCAACGTGGTGCGCGATGCCACCTCGGCCGCCATTCCCTACGGTGCGCTCACGGTGCCGCCGCTGGCGCAGGCGGCCGGCGTGCCCCACACCCACCCGCGCCTCGTGTACATCCGGCCCGATGAAACCGGCCTGGGCACGTCCTCCGCCCAGTTTCAGGGCAAGCTGGCGCTGCTCGAAGAGAAGTATAACTCCCCGGCCGCCCGCACCCTCGACCTGGCCAAGGCCGTTGATTTTGACGGGGGCGAGGCCATGCTCAAAAAGGTGTACCACCATCCCTCCCATTTCATCGACCAGCCCGCCTTCCTGCGCGCCCGCCTGCTCGATGTATGGCTCGGCGACTGGGACCGGCACGAGGGGCAGTGGAGCTGGGCCGCGTTTGAGGAAGCCGGGGGCCGGGTGCGCTACCTCGGCATTCCGAAAGACCGCGACCAAGTGTATTTTCGGTTCGATGACGGCATCATTCCCTGGCTGGCGGCACGGCCGTTCATCGCCCCGCAGTTCCAAACGTTTCGCAACGAGTACAACAACATGGCCGCGCTGGTATTCCAGGCGAAGTTTATTGACCAGCGCGGCCTCTCGGCCATGACGCGGGCCGATTTCCAGCGCACCGCCCGCGACCTGCAGCGCCGCCTGCCCGATTCCGTGATTGAGCGGGCCATGCGCCGCCTGCCGCCCGCCGTGTATGCCCTGGAAGGCACCCGCCTCGGCAATGCCCTCAAGGCCCGGCGCGAAACCCTGCCCCAGGCCGCCGAAAAATTTTACCTCACCCTGGCCCACGAGCCCACGCTGGGCGGCACCGCCCAGGCCGAGCGGTTTGTGGTACATCGCTACGCCGATTCCACCACCGTACGCGTGTTCTCACAGGCCCTCAGCCAGCTTTCGGCCGGCGACTCACTCCGGTTCCGCCGCACCTACTACGCCGCCGAAACCAAGGAGCTGAGCCTCGACGGCCTGGGGGGCGATGACATCTTTGAGGTAACCACCAGCGCCACCCGCCGGCCCATACCCGTGCTGCTCTACGGCGGCGAGGGCCACGACCAGCTGGTGCTGCAAGGCAGCAGCCGGCGGCTCAAGCTCTTCGACGAAGCCTCCGACGTGACGGCCGCCAGCCACCTGCGCCCCAGCCTGCCCAAAAAGAAACATCGCGCCTACAACCGGCTTAATGATGATTAGCTGATGTTACACGCATAGGCTTTTCGCGTTCGCCTCACCCCCTGGCCCCCTCTCCGATAAGGAGAGGGGGAATTAGCCCTAGCAATGCAATCTAAATTATTGATTACCAGAACTAAGCACTACAAAATAGCCCCCTCTCCTTTTCGGAGAGGGGGCTAGGGGGTGAGGCGAACGCGGAGGGCGACATTCGCTACTTATTCGGAATAACCATGGCCCCCAGCCAGCCTTTTCTGCCTTCTTGCCGTTCAAAGCTCAACCATAATTACCCTGCCTGCTTTTGATGTTCCTCCGTTTGCGTTTTTATACATTGATGGGAGGCGCACTGGCTGGGCTACTCGGTACCGGCTGCGTTCGCAGGCAGTTTTTTCAGTCCGATGCCCGGCTCGCTGCCACCACGCCCCTACCCGCCTCGGCCGATAGCGTGCGCGGGGCCACCGCCGGCCGGCAATATGCCCGGCACGGGAGCCTCTACAACGCGTTGGTGGGCCGGCACCACCGCCCCACCTGGGCGGCCCCGGTAGCGGCCCCGGTGCTGCACCTGGGCACCGTGCGGCACGGCGGCCTGCGCCCCGGCAAAGTAGGCGGCGGCTTCAATAGCACCAGCCTGAACCTAACGGACCCCGACGGCCGCACCTACGTGGTTCGCACCGTGGATAAAGACCCTATTCGGGCCACGCCGGAGCTATTGCGGGGCAGCTTTCTGGTGAATGTGCTGCGCGATAATATCTCCTCCACCAACCCCTACGCCGCCCTAGTGGTGCCGCCGCTGGCCGCTGCCGCCGGGGTGCCGCACGCTTCGCCGCGCCTGTTCTACGTGCGGGCCGACGACCCGGCTTTCCAGACCGATTCGCTGCGGCACTTCCGGGGCCAGCTGGCCTACCTGGAAGAAAAAGTGGCCCCGATTACCCCGCCGCCCGCCGCCGTGCTCAACAGCACCAAGGCATTTGCCGCCGCATTCGCCAGCCCCGAGCAGCGCTTTGCCCCGGCCGACCTGCTGCGCGCCCGCCTGCTGGACGGCTGGCTGGGCGACTGGGACCGCCACCCCGGCCAGTGGAGCTGGGCCGTAACCAGCCCCACCGAAGCCAGCCCCGCCACCCTCGTGCCCCTACCCAAAGACCGCGACATGGTGCTCTACCGCCTCGATGATGGCGTACTCGGCTGGCTCATTGGCCACGTATTTCTGCGCCATTGGGCCACGTTTGCCCCCCGGTATAAGAATCCCTCGGGCCTGATGTCGTCCGGCCACTACCTCGACCAGCGCATCCTCAATGGCCTGAGCCGCGCCCAGTTTCAGGCCGCCGCCGGGGCTATGCAGCAGCGCCTGCCCGATACCGTGATTACCCGGGCAGTACACCAGCTGCCCCCCGCCGCCTTCACCCTCGAAGGCCCGCGCACCATTGCGGCTCTGCAAGCCCGCCGCGCCGCCCTCCCCGCCCTGGCCGATGAATTTTACGAGATGCTGGCCAAACGTCCCCGCATCGGCGGCACGGCGCTGGCCGAGCGGTTCACCATCCGGCGCTACGCCGATTCGACGGTGGTAATCGTCGAATCATTGGCGGCCGATACTCCAGCCGCACCGTTATTACGCCGCACCTTTTTGCCCGCCGAAACCAGGCTCATTCAACTGGAAGGCTTGGCAGGCGACGATGTGTTCATGGTTGAGGAGCGCGACCCTAACGCGGCCGGCAAACCTGCCATCCGCATCTACGGCGGCGCGGGCCACGACGAGTTTCAAGCATCCGGTAGTGGCCGGGGCATTCGCTTCTCGCAAAAGAGCGTGCCGGCCAAGCGGGCTTATGACAAGCCGCCGGAAGAGTAGCGGTGAGGCGCGTAAGGATGCGCCTCACCGCTGCCAACTCACGCCTGGACCAGCATTTTCAGCACCAGCCGCTCCACTGGCGTTAGCGGGTCGTTGGCCTGGGCCTGGGCGTCGTGTTCGCGCAGGCAGTCAATCAGCTGACCCGATTTGAACAGCTCTACTACCTGCGGGTGAATGTAGTATTTTGAGCACACCGTGGGCGTATTACCCAGGCCGGTTGCCACTTCCTTCACGGCTTTCTTGATGACTTTTTCGGGGGCCAGCTCCGGCTCTTCGTTCAGCACGGCTTCCAGGCAGCTCACCATTTTCACGGTGCCGCCCCAGGTGCGAAAATCCTTCGCCGACAGCTGCAGGCCCGTGTGCCGGTGCAGATAGTCGTTCACGTCACCCGATTCCAGGGCGTGGCGCTGCCCATCGGCCGAGTAGAACTAGAATAGGTGCTGGCCCGGAATTTCCTTGCACTTGCGCACCAGCCGAGCCAGCCGGGCATCGTGCAGGGTCACATCGTGCGGCACCCCTTTTTTGCCCACAAAGCTGAAATTGACCTTGGCTCCTTCGATGGCGACGTGCTTATCCTGCAAGGTGCTAAGGCCGTAGCTGGGCTTCGACTTGCCGTTTTTCTTCGCGTACTCCTTGTTGCCGACGCGAATAAAAGATTGGTCCATGAGCGTGAGCACCAGGGCCACCACTTTTTCACGGTCTAGGGCGGGGCGGCGCAGGTCTTTGCTGAGCTGCTCGCGCAACGGCCCCAGCTTTTCGCCGAAGGTGCGCAGGCGCGAGAACTTGGTGAGGCTGCGCACTTCGTCCCAGGCCGGGTGGTAGCTGGTACTGCTTGCGGCCGAGGGTGTCATGGCTCGTTACCTGGAGGTGCGTGGTGGCCGAGGGCGAAATCCAGACCTGCGTCCAGGCCGGCGGAATCACGAAGCTGGCGATGCGGTCCAGCGTTTTCGGGTCGCTTACTTTCTGGCCTTTCGCGTCGTGGTAGGTGAAGTGGCCGGCGCGGGTAGGCTTGCGGGTCAAGCCGGGGCCCTGGTCGGTGGCGTAGCGCAGGCCGGCCATTTCGGCCTGCCGGGCGGGGTCTTTGTACACAATATGCGCTTCTTCCTGCGGCTGAAGCAACTTTTTGCGGGTTTTGGGGTGGGCAGCGGTGGACATGGATAGCAGTGTAGGAGCCTTGGATTTGGGCGTCGGGTTTTTACGAAAAAAGGCAATTCGCGGCCATGCCGCCGTAGCGCGAACTTTTGGTCCGCGTCGCCCGCGCCGTTCAATTGTCGTGCGGCCACGCGGACTAAAATTCCGCGCTACAGCTATCCGCCGTAGGTTTGCCCCATGAAGCTGCCTGTTGCCCTTTCCAGTCTCACCGAGTGGACCGACCATTTATTCACCCGCTTTTCGGCCCGGCGCGGCTGGCTGCGGCCCCTCCAGATTGACGCTTACCGCAGCTATGGCACCGCCGCGAAGTTCTATATCAAAGGCCGCCTCCTGGCCGACCCCGGCCTGACCGCCGCCACCGCCACCGACTCGCGCTGGCGCAATTTCCGCAGCATGGTACGGCGCTTCAACAGCCGCGAAGTAGCCGGGGCCGACCTCGTCGCCGAACTGCCCGACGGCAGCCAACACCTCGTCACCACCGACGACGAAGGCTATTTCACCCTCGTTATCGAGCCGCACACGCTGCCCGCGCCCCTGGCCTACCTCTGGTACCCGGTGCCGGTGCGGGTGGCACGGCTGCCCCAATTCCTGAAGCTGCCACCCGAGGCCATTGCCACCGAGGCCGCCGTGCTGGTGCCGCCCGCCAGCGCCGAGTTTGGCGTGATTTCCGACCTCGACGACACGGTATTCGAAACAAGTGCCACCAATATTTTTAAAATGCTGGGCCGGGTGCTGTTCAGCAATGCGCAGTCGAAACAGCCGTTTGAGGGAGTGGCCGAGTTCTACCGCCGGCTCCAGCGGGGCCGCAATGGCCAGCCCGACAACCCGTTTTTCTTCGTCAGCAGCAGCCCGTGGAACCTCTACGACCTGCTGGCTGAGTTCCTGCGGCTGCACGAAATCCCCACTGGCCCGCTCCTGCTGCGCGACCTGAGTATTGCCCGCCCCAAAACCACGCCCCCGCCCGGCGTCACGGGCTCGGCCGCCATCCATTTCGCCCACAAGCTGCACGAAATCGACAACCTGCTCACCACCTACCCCCAGCTGCCCTTCGTGCTCCTCGGCGACAGCGGCCAGGAAGACGCCCGCATCTACCGCGAAGTAGTGCGGCGGCACCCCAGCCGCATTCTGGCCATTTACATCCGGGATGTGCAGGTGCCAGCGCGGGCCCTGCTGGTGGGGCCAATTGTGGAGGAGCTGGGCCGGGAGAACGTGCCCATGCTGCTGGTAGCGGAATACGCCGCGGCCGCGGCGCACGCGGCGGCGCTGGGGCTGGTGGTGTAGCAACACAGCCGAGCACGTCGATACAAGCAGGCCGCCTATTGGCTGTTCGTGTGGTCGGCCACTACCACCCATTTCCCGCCAATCTGCCGCAACACCAACAGGAAATACCCCTGCAAATCGCCCAGCGCCGCTGGCCGTGCCAGGTGCCAGTGCCCCACCACCTGCGCGGCGCTCGGTGCTAGCAGCGACACCCGCAGGCCGCTGAAATCCAGCTTGCCCATGGCGGCGGCATCGGGGTAGTTTTTCTGATAATTGGCCAGGGTGGGCTGCCAGCCATACGTGGGGCCCTTGCGGCCGATGAACACCAGCGAATCAGACTGCCAGTACCCCTGCATAAAGCCGGGGATATCGCCCCGGTTCCAAGCCGCCGTTTGGGTGGTGAGCACCTGCACAATGGCCCGGCGGGCCGCCTCCGGGCTGGTTTTGGGGGGTGTGTGGGCGGCGGCGCAGTGCGTACCGGCCAGACAGGCCAGCAGGCCGAGTATCGTGTTTGGAGTTGCCATTGGGTTATTGAATGCGTGAAGCTACGCTGATAAATGATGTCCCAATCTCGCAAAAAACCTGAATTAATTGCTCCGGCACATAGCCAAAACGGCGCAACGACTGTTCTACTGATGTCTCAGCCAGTGCTTAAACGACCTCCATTACAAAACGTCCACCCCATGCCTGAACCAACCTTAACCGACCAAGACATCGACCGCATTATCGAAATGGCCTGGGAAGACCGGACGCCTTTTGAAGCCATTGAGGCGCAGTTCGGACTCGCCGAAGAAGCCGTTATCAAGCTGATGCGCCGCGAGTTGAAGGCGTCATCCTGGCGCATGTGGCGCGCTCGTGTGCAGGGCCGCGCCACCAAGCACCAGGCCAAAAGCCGGGTCACTGATGCGCGCTTCAAATCGACGTTGCAGCGCAGCATCACCTTCAACAAAATTTCCAAACGCGGCTAAGCGAGCAGCCAACGGCTCATTTCAGCATTTCGGCCACGTAGCGCGTGCCGCCCAGGCGGCGCATGTTGCGCAGCACCCGCAGCTGCTTGGCCCGCGCTACGGGCCCGGGGTTCGAGGCCCGGAAGCGGAGCGGGTTGGGCAGCACCCCCGCCAGCAGCGCGGCCTCGGCGGGGCTTACCTGGCTGGCGGGCTTGCCAAAGTAGCGCTGGCTGGCGGCCTCCACCCCAAAGGTGCAATCGCCCATTTCGGCCACGCTGAGATACATTTCCATGATGCGGCGCTTGCTCCAGAGCGTCTCAATCAGAACCGTAAAATACGCTTCGGCGGCCTTGCGCACGTAGCTGCGGCCCTGCCACAGAAACACGTTTTTGGCCACCTGCTGCGAAATGGTGCTGCCGCCCACGATGTGCTTGCCGTCGCCGTTCCAGTTGCGTTTGGCCGCGCTGGTCAGGGCATCGAGGTCGAAGCCGTGGTGAATGAGGAAGCGCTGGTCTTCGGCCGCCACCAGGGCCAGGGGCACGCTGGGCGACACCTCATCCAGGGTGCGGAAGCGGTAGCGAATGTGCCGGGGCTCCTCCTGAATGCCATAGTAGCCCAGCCCCACGGGCGCGTGGGCGCGGCGGTCCAGCATCAGCCAGGTGGCGGGCGGGGCCACCCAGCGGTAAATCAGCACCCAGGCCAACGAAGTTAGAAACAGTGCCGCCGCTACTTGGAGCAGCAGGCGGCCGGTTTTTTTGAGCAGTACGGAAACGTCGGGAATCAGCTTGGCAGATGGCATGGAGCACAAAAGTAGCGGGGCCGGCGGGGTTTCGGCTTTCGCCCCTACCTTGCCGGTGGCTTCATCAGCCGTGGGCTCCGGCCCGCTGCCCAAAACCCAACCACCGGTTCCGATTGTTGAGCCGGTAGTTACATCCCTTATCCGTTTCGCTACTCATGGCTCGCCTGATTCCGCTGTTTCCCCTAAATCTGGTCGTTTTTCCGGGCGAAAAACTGAACCTGCACATCTTCGAGCCCCGCTACCGACAGCTGGTGCGCGAGTGCATCGAGCAGAATACCACCTTTGGCATCTCGCCCTATCTCGACAATTCCCTGAGCGAGTTGGGCACCGAAATGCGCCTCATCAGCGTGGAGCAAACCTACGCCAGCGGCGAGCTCGACATTCGGACCAAAGCCGTGGGCGTGTTCCGCATCAACAAATTCTACCGCCAGACCCCCGGCAAGCTCTACGCCGGCGGCCTCGTCGAAGACGTGGTGCAGGACGAAGTACCCGACCCGGTTCTGCGCGAAATAATCACCAAGCAGGTGCGCCAGCTCTACGAAGCCCTCGGCCTGCGCAAGCTCCTGCTGGAGCTGGCCCCCGACTACTGCATCTTCGACGTAGCCCACCACATCGGCTTCAGCACCGAGCAGGAATACCAGCTCCTGGCCACCACCAGCGAGCAGGAACGCCAGGAGATGGTGCGCGAGCACCTCGATACCATCCTGCCCGTCGTGCTCGAAACCGAGCGCCTCAAAGACCGGGTGCGCCTCAACGGCCACTTCAAAAACCTAACACCACCTAACTTCTAAATCACCGATTAATCGGTGATTTATTGCTTGAGGCCAGCTGGCACGCCCTGCGGATATTCTGCCGCAATCTCCTTTTCCAGCTCGCCGATGCGGTTGCCTGGGTTGGGGTGCGTACTCAGGAATTCGGGGGTTGAGCTGCGGCCGCCCTGCTGCTCCAGCATCTTCATTACCTGAATCATGGCGCGGGGGTCATAGCCGGCTTTGGGCGTGAAGTCCACGGCCAGCTTATCGGCTTCCAGCTCATCGTTTCGGCCAAAGCGCAGGCCGATAACCTTGGCAATTGCGGCGGCTACGGCCGCCTTGGCCACCGAGCTACCGGGGCTATTGGGGCTATTGGGGCTATTGGGGCTATTGGGGTCATAAGAAGCAATGGTAGCAGCTCCCGCCAGGCCCTGGGTCAGGTTCGATTTGGCCACTTGGGCTGCCGAGTGACGACCTACCACGTGGCCGATTTCATGCGCCAGCACCCCCGCCAGCTGCCCTTCCGAAGTCAGGTTTTTGAGCAAGCCCTGGGTGATGAACACCTGCCCGCCCGGCAGGGCAAAGGCATTAATGGTCTGGTCATCAGCCAGCAGGTGGAACTGGAAGCGGTAGGGCGTCTGGCCCGCCTTCGTGCTGCTGATAATTTTCTGGCCCACGGCCTGCACGGCAGCGGTGGCGCGGGCATCGGGGCTTTCGCCGCCGTACTGGGCGGCCATTTCGGGCGCGGCCTGCACCCCCAGGGCAATTTCCTGGGCGGCGCTCATATTAACATGTTGGGTTTCGCCGGTCACTTCATTTTTGGAGGTGTTGAAGAAGTAGCCGAACAGAGATACCGCCGCCACGATAATAGACTTGTTGCGAGCTATTAATCACAGATTTAAGCTGAAATTCCACAAGCCCGCACACACTCCCAGCACGTCATTGTACAGGTTCAAATTATGCAAACGTAATCGGTCTTCCAAAATTCGATAACGTTTCAATCCGCCAATGCTATGCTCTACGGTAATTCGTTCACTTGCTTGTTTTGTATTTATTTCTCGTTGTTCATCGGTGAGTTCTTTCCCTTTCGGCTTTTTGATAGGAATAAAAACTTTCCGGCAAACGTAGTCTTTCGCGAAGCCCAAAAACCCCAGGTCCAACCGCACCTTGAACTTTTTAAACCACTCTTTATCAACTGGTAAAATGCTTTTTAGCACACTGTAGTCGTGGTGTCTTCCGCCGTAACAACGGCTGATAAAACCAATCCAGCGAATGGTCGTTGAAATAACTATCTCTTTTACGGCGTGTATTTTTTTTTACCGCTATAGTAGTCTTTTTGCATCTCTTTATTTCCTGGTCGTTGCTTGCGTTGCTCTGTTCCATCGACCAATAACGTCTCGTGTTCCTGAAAATAGGCTTCAAATTCGGCCACTGTCGCAAATTCCCGCTTTGGCGCATGCCCGGTTTGCTCCAGCGCTTCTTGGAGCACCGTAATGCCTAATTCCTGGTTGCGTTTCGCGTTGGAACCGTCCATCCCACTGACCAATCCCAACAAATCATACGTCAAGTTTGCTTTGAAGCTGAATAGGGTGAAAAGCAGTAATTCTTCTTCTGTTTTAAGGGCTACTTCATACGGCGCAAAAGCCCCACGTTCAATCATATCTGTTCCATTTAACCGAAAATACGCCTGCTTAAAATGCGCCAAAAGCTGCGCAAAACGCTCCGCCGTGAGTCCCGTGGCAGCACGCCATTTACGCGAAGTAGTGAGGTTTTTTACGGAAAAGTTCATGTTCTAAATTTAAGTACAGTTTGTCGAAAATTCCGCACTTCACTCACTTCGCAACAAGTCTAATAGCAATGATGAAGCGGAGATTTAAGCGCCTGGAACAGGAAATAAAAAGGGTGAAAAAGAAACGGGCGCAGCCATAGCTCACTGCTACGGGCCACGCCCGATGCGCTTTAAACGCACCCTTCGAATTCTGGTTATTCTATTGCTCCATTCGCCCCGCGCCGAGCTGGCTGGCAAATACCGAAGCCGCCGTGTCCACGTTCAGCCACTGCGACCGGTAGCCCGCGCCCGCCGGCCCGTGCAGGTAAATCACGCTGCCTCCCCGAATGGTTTTCACAATGGCTTCCGTTTCAGCCACTGGCAGGGCCGGGCAGCCCTGGCTGCGCCCCAGGCGGCCGTGCGCCTTCACAAAATCCTCGCACACATACTCGGCCCCGTGCACCACCACCGCCCGGCTTGCCGCGTTGGAATTGAAGCCCGGGTCCATGCCCGCTATTTTCAGCGACAGGCCGTGCTTGCCCACGTAAGTAGTTGGGGCCGTGCGATAAAAGCCCAGGCTGCTCATCTCCGAGCCGTCTTTGTTTGAAAACGCCAGGGGCCGGTCTTCGCCGCTGGCCTTGCCGTGCGCCACCAGCGTATGAAACAGCACTTTGCATTTCTCCACGTTGATTACCCACAGCCGCTTTTGCTGGCTGGATTGGCTAAAGTCAATCAGGGTGAGTACCGGCGGGGTAGCGGCGTAGTTGCCCGACGCGCGCAGGTTGTAGTACCCCACCAGCCCCTCCCTGAACACTGGCAACGGCAGCCCCGAAGCTCCCAGATGCATTTTGGCATACATTGCCACCGCCTGCTGCATGAAAGCTACCTGGTAATAGGCCCGACGCGCCGGAGCTGGCAGCGTCTCGACGGCTACCTTTCGGTCCTGTGCCGCCACCGGATTAGCGGCAGCAAACAGACCCAATAGCGCAATAGCAGAAAAAAACTTTCTGGTCATCAAATAATTAAAGCTATATGAGATTTGAATAATTTTAATACGAGCCTCTATACACAACCAAGCCAAAAATAGTGCTTAGTTTCGCTAAGTCTCTATTAACTCCAAACGTTTATTCAGCTTTTTTTCTGATGTCAGCCGCTTTTTTTTCTTCTTTTTTCAAGCAACTGGCCGGCGCTGCTCTGTGCAGCGCCCTCTTAGCTGGCTGCGGCCATGCGCTGCCCCAGGTGCCCGGCTTCGATGCCGCTACCTGGCGCGCCGACCCCTACGCCTGCAAAAACCAGCGCCGAGCGGCCGTGCCCGCCCTCACCAAGGCCAAAGAGCAGCTCTACGAAGCCCGGGCCGATGACGTAAACGCCCTGCTCGGCCCGCCCGATGAGGAGGAGCTGCGCGCCGGTACCGAGAAAGTGTACTACTACTACCTGGAGCCCGGCTCCCAGTGCGACGCCGGCCACGCCCGCTCGGGGGCCGCCTGCATCAGCCTGCGCTTCGGGCCGCTGGGCACCGTCACCGAAGTACTCACCGACCCGCTATCGTCGAAATAAAAAAAGGGCCCGCCAGAAATCTGGCGGGCCCTTTTCGTTTAATAGTTTTTTTTAGCCGAGGCCGTTACCGGCATTGGAAGGGCCATCATTGGGCTGCCCGTTTTGCTGCTGCAGCTGGCTGAGCTGCGAAGGCGTCAGAATACGGCTGCATTCCTGCTCAAACTGCGCCTCCAGCTCGGCGACTTTGGCGGCGCGGGTGGGCTCATCGGCCCGGTATTGCTGGTCGATGTTGTGCATGCCGGCCAGCCTGGTGCGGTTCAGGGGCAATAGCTTCAGAAACTGGCCTTCGTTGAGATGGAGCCGATTGGTCATCTCCCGGGTTTCGGCAATGGCGGCGGCTTCGGTCGAGGACTTCCGGGCTACGGTCATTTTTGCAGTCGGATGCTCGGCAAGCCGGTCTGACATCTGAGCGTGGGCCGAAAAGAAAGCTAAAACAAAGACGATGATGAGAGAATGCTTGAACATAATAAATATCTTTTTGTCAGTAACCAAGAGCTGATTTCCCCCGAAACGTCTGCAAGATATTATTCGGTTTCTGCTTTGCCTAATTTATTTTATAAAATATAAAAAATGTAATACTACTTAGCTCAAAAAAATGCCCTTAACAGGGCCTTTTTTTATAATCATGCTGTAAAATCCGGTTACTCCATACTCACTTTTGCCTGATGCTCAGAAGCTTTGAAATACTGCATGGCAACGAGTGACGTTACCATCCCGGTCATGGTGCCCAGCAAAATGATGCCTAGGCCGCCAATGAGTACTCCGAGTTCTGCACCGAACAAGTTCCGAGCCTGAATTTGCTGCATGGCAGACTGACTGATGCCGCCCAGCAGCCAGAAAAAGGCACCCAGCAGCACCGAGGCCGCCAAGGCCGTGATGATGCCCGTACTAAAGCCCTGGAAATACGACATGTGCCGCCCTTTGGCCCGCTTGAGGCGACGAATGGAGAGCACCACGCCTGCCGCCAGAATTACGATATCGAGCGTACCTGCTTCGATTTGACCCAAAAATCCGGCTGCAGCGGCAATACCGGTATAAACTGCCAGCACGACGGCCGTGAACGCGCCCATGCGGATGCCATTGCTTTCGGAAGTCAATTGATTGTCTGCCATGCCCGTAAGAGGTAAAAATGAGAAATCAGCCGGCGCGCCGGCCACAAATACTATACTACCTATACTTGCCCCGGTGGCGGAGGGTTATCCTTTGCTGGGTGGGGCCGGGTGCGGCAGCGACCGTTGCGGGTAGCTGCGGGCACTAATTGCCCTGCTAGTTAGTTATTTTCGGGAGGCTTGGCAACTACTTTTTTCGCAACGATTCCAACGGAGGTCCTGTTGCGTAATTTTGCCGGGCTGCCGCGTGCCAATGCGCGGCTTTTGTGAGCTACTATTTTCTGACTGAATGATTTCGACCACCAATGTGAGCCTGCGCTACGGCAAGCGCATCCTGTTTGAAGACGTTACCGTTAAATTCCTGCCGGGCAACTGCTATGGCCTCATCGGGGCCAATGGGGCGGGCAAGTCCACGTTCCTGAAAATCCTGTCGGGTGAGCTGGAGCCGAACACCGGCTCGGTGGAGATGCCGGCCGGCCAACGACTGGCCGTGCTGAAGCAGAACCAGTTTGCCTACGACGACCAGCCCGTGCTGCAGACCGTGATTCAGGGCCACCAGCGCCTGTATGCGGTGATGAGCGAGAAGGATGCCCTCTACGCCAAGGCCGACTTCACGGACGCCGACGGCGAGCGCGCCGCCATTCTGGAAGGCGAATTTGCCGACCTCGAAGGCTGGAACGCCGACTACGAGGCAGCCGAGCTGCTCTCCGGCCTCGGCATCACCGAAGACAAGCACTACTCGCTGATGTCGGACCTCGGCGCCAGCGAAAAGGTACGCGTGCTGCTGGCCCAGGCCCTGTTTGGCAACCCCGACGTGCTGCTGCTCGACGAACCGACCAACAACCTGGACGCGGAGAGCGTGCTCTGGCTGGAAAACTTCCTCGACTCGTTTCAGAACACGGTGATTGTGGTGAGCCACGACCGCCACTTCCTCGACGCCGTGTGTAACTACATGGCCGATTTGGACTTCTCGAAAATCACGATGTACCCCGGCAACTACAACTTCTGGTACGAGAGCAGCCAGCTGGCCCTGCGCCAACGCCAGGACGTGAACAAGAAAACGGAGGACAAGCGCAAGGAGCTCGAAGAGTTTGTGCGCCGCTTCTCGGCCAACGCCTCAAAATCGAAGCAGGCTACCAGCCGCCAAAAGCTGCTGCAAAAGCTCACGCTGGAGGAAATCAAACCGTCGTCGCGCCGCTACCCCTACATTGCTTTCAAGCCCGAGCGCGAAGCCGGCAACCAGCTGCTGGAAGTGAATGGCGTAGCCAAGACCGTAGACGGCCAGTCGGTACTGAAAAACGTGTCGTTCACGCTGGATAAGGGCGATAAGGTGGCCATCGTGGGCCGCGACGACCGGGCGGCCTCCCTCCTGTTCGATATTATTTTTGGTGAGGCCACGCCCGACAAGGGCGAGTATAAGTGGGGGACCACCATCACCCCCAGCTATTTCCCCAAGGAAAACAGCTCCTTCTTCCAGGCCGACAACATGAACCTGGTGGACTGGCTGCGCCAGTACTCGGTGGAGAAGGACGAGAGCTTTGTGCGCGGCTGGCTGGGCCGGATGCTTTTTTCGGGCGAGGAGTCGCAGAAAAAGCCCAACGTGCTGAGCGGCGGCGAGAAAGTTCGCTGCATGCTCTCCAAAATGATGTTGGAAAGCGGCAACGTGCTGGTACTGGATGACCCGACGAACCACTTGGACCTGGAAAGTATTCAGGCCCTGAACAACGGCCTGAAGGAATTCTCCGGCTCGCTCATTTTCGCCTCGCACGACTTGCAGTTTATCGAAACTGTGGCCAACCGCATCATCGAGCTCACGCCCGATGGCATCATCGACCGCCGGATGAACTACGAAGAGTATCTGGCCGATGAAACGCTGAAAGCCCAGCGCCAGAAAATGTACCAATTGGCTTAATCAATCGACGAATGGCGGCCGGAAAATGAATAATTTTCCGGCCGCTTTCGTTATCCGGCTACGCCCCGTCACCCTACTTACCTTCTTTTTTAATCCTTCGCATGAAACGTCATTTGTTTCCGGTACTGCTGGTAGTTGCGGCGGCTGGGCTGCCCGCTTTCCGGGCCCAGGCCCAGGACAAGCCCGTGCTGAACACGGCCCCGCCCGCGCCGCAGCCGGCCCCACCCCGGCCCACGCCGGTGCCCGCCACCCCAGCCCCCGAATCCACTCCCGAGCCGACTTTCAGCGCCCCGGTACAATCGACGCCTGACGCCCCTTCGGGCCTGGATTTCCCCAACCGCAAGGCCACGAAGGCCGGCGGCGCCGAAGACAAGCCGCCAACGAAGAAGTTCATTTACACCAACTTCGGACTGGGCTTCAGCTCCTACAACGGCCTGAGCCAGTTCAATGTGAGTGCGGCTCCGGCCATCGGCTTCCGCATCACGGATAAGTTTGCAGTTGGCCCCGGCATTTCGTATGCCTACAGCAGCTTCAGCCTACCCAACAACTCGCAATATGTTCTTACGGCCAACGGCGACAAGAGCATCAACACCAGCAGCCTGGGCTTTAAAGCATTCGCGCAGTACATCGTGTACAAGGAGTTTTTCGTGCACGCCGAATACGAGGTAACGAACGCGCAGCTTATTGACCAGGATGCCAACCTGTATTTCTATAAATACAAGCGCACGGTGGCAACGCCCCTCGCTGGCATTGGCTACCGCTCGTATCTGGGGCAGAATGCAGCGGTTGATATTGTCGGCCTATACAATTTCGACAACACTATTTCTTCGTTATATCCACCGCTGGTAATTCGCTTTAGCTTCCTGTTTAATTTCGGAAAATAACGCTGAAATTGATTTTCGAAAACACAGAAAAGCCGCACTGGAAATCCAGTGCGGCTTTTCTGTGTTTTATAAGTTACCCTTTTCGGGTTGCGCTAGATGGCGCTTCGGCCGCTAATAACGCGGAGGAGGATGGCGATGATGGCAATGACCAGCAGGACGTGAATAATACCGCCGGTGAAGAAGTTGCCGAAGAAGCTTACAGCCCAGATGATAACCAGAATTACGGCGATGATATACAGGAGATTGCCCATGGCTTTGTAAAATTAAAGAAGGATAAGGAGAGGTGAAAAATGTTAGAGAAGTGTCTCTGGGGCATTGTACGGGGGGGTTATTTAAAAGGATATGGTAATCGAAAAAATATTTTCCAGACCTCAAACAAAAAGTCGGGTAGCCAATGCTGCCGTAGCTTTGTTGTAGCAGGCTATCTGGCCGCTCAACTTATCCCACCCACTCTTTTTCCGCTACTTATGAACGTCGCCGTTATTGGCTCCGGCACCATGGGCAATGGCATTGCCCATGTATTTGCCCAGCACGGTTTTTCTGTCTCGCTGATTGATATCAACCAGCCGGCCCTGGACCGCGCCCTGGGCACCATCACCAAAAACCTCGACCGTCAGGTAACTAAAGCCACCCTGAGCGAGGATGATAAAATGGCCACCCTGGGCCGCCTGAAAACCTTCACCTCCATTCAGGAAGGCGTGGCCGGCGTGGGCCTGGTGGTGGAAGCCGCCACCGAAAACGTGGACCTGAAGCTCCAGATTTTCCGCGACCTCGACCAGTACGCGCCCGCCGAGGCCATTCTGGCCTCGAATACGTCGTCGATTTCCATCACCAAAATCGCGGCCGTCACCAAGCGCCCGCAACAGGTCATTGGCATGCACTTCATGAACCCAGTGCCGGTGATGAAGCTGGTGGAGGTGATTCGCGGCTATGCCACTTCCGATGCCGTGACGCAGCAGGTGATGGAGCTGTCGCGCCAGCTGGGCAAAACGCCCACCGAGGTGAACGACTACCCCGGTTTCGTGGCCAACCGGATTCTGATGCCCATGATTAACGAGGCCATTATCACACTGTTTGAGGGTGTGGCCGGCGTGGAGGAAATCGACACGGTGATGAAGCTGGGCATGGCCCACCCCATGGGCCCGCTGCAGCTGGCCGATTTCATCGGGCTGGATGTGTGCCTGGCCATTCTGCGGGTACTGCACGAGGGCTTGGGCAACCCCAAATACGCCCCCTGCCCCCTGCTGGTAAACATGGTAATGGCCGGCCGCCTGGGCGTGAAGTCGGGCGAAGGCTTCTACCAATACACCGCCGGTTCGAAAGACCTAGTGGTGGCGGAGCGGCTGCGGAAGTAGGACCGCGCCGTAAGGTATAGAAATAGGACTTACGCAGTTGAAACACTAACAAACTGAAAAACAGCAATATAACAAATATACGTCTTGAATGCAAGTCGTTGATTTTCAGGTTACATAGCTTTTGAAGTGCGTAAGGTATAGAAAGAACGTCACGCCTCGGCTGCGCTCGGCGTGACGTTCTTTCTATACCTTACGGATGTAAGGAAATAACCTGCGCTACGTCTACCGCGTTGTTACCACAACCAACGAATCAATTTCCTACCCATGCAAAAAGCAACATTTGGCGCCGGCTGCTTCTGGTGCGTCGAAGCCGTATTTCAGAACCTGAACGGGGTTGAAAAAGTGGTTTCCGGCTACGCCGGTGGCCGCATTGCCAACCCAACTTATAAAGAAGTTTGCAGCGGCCTCACCGGCCACAACGAGGTTATCGACATCACGTTCGACCCGGCCGTTATCAGCTACAAGGAGCTGCTCGAAATCTTCTGGAAAACCCACGACCCGACCACCCTCAACCGCCAGGGCAACGACGTGGGCACGCAATACCGCTCGGGTATCTACTACCACAACGACGAGCAAAAGCAGCTCGCTGAAGAGTACAAGCAGAAACTAAACGACGGCCACGCCTTCCCCAACCCCGTGGTGACGGAGATTCTGCCCGTTCCTAATTTCTACCCCGCCGAGGACTACCACCAGAACTACTTCAACCTGCACGGCCACGAGCCCTACTGCCAGTTTGTGGCCCGCCCCAAGGTGGATAAGGTGAAAGCGCTGTTTGGCGAAAAGCTGAAGGCGGGTGTCTGAACCGCGGATTTATCGGATTGGTCGGATTCACCGGATTTTGTGGCCGACTTTCGCACCAGTATTCAAAGCAAAAAGGCTGCCCACTGGGCAGCCTTTTTTAGTACATCAACGTCAGGAGTAATCGGCTACGAAATCCGGTAAATCCGCGGTTCAGACACTCACACCAAAATCCCGCAGCGCGTCATTGAGGCTCGTCTTCAAATCCGTGCTCGGCTTGCGCTGACCGATGATAAGTGCGCAGGGCACCTGGTATTCCCCGGCGGGGAATTGCTTGGGAATGGTGCCGGGAATGACCACCGAGCGCGGCGGCACGTAGCCACGGTACTCCTTGGGCTCGGGGCCCGTGACGTCGATAATTTTGGTGCTGCCGGTGATGGTGACGCCCGCGCCAATCACAGCTTCCTTACCAATGCGGCAGCCTTCTACCAGAATGCAGCGCGAGCCGATGAAGGCGCCGTCTTCGATGATGACGGGGGCCGCCTGCACGGGCTCCAGCACGCCGCCGAGGCCGACGCCGCCGCTTAGGTGCACGCCCTTGCCCACCTGGGCACAGCTGCCCACGGTGGCCCAGGTGTCCACCATGGTGCCTTCGCCTACGTAGGCGCCGATGTTGGTGTAGCTGGGCATGAGGATGACGCCAGGGGCCAGAAACGCGCCGTAGCGAGCCACGGCGGGCGGCACCACGCGCACCTGCTGGCCGGCGTAGTCGGTTTTGAGCAGCATTTTATCGTGAAACTCGAAGGGACCGACTTCCTGGGTGCTCATCTGGCGGACGGGGAAGTAGAGAATCACGGCCTTTTTCACCCACTCGTTGATGGTCCACTCGCCGCCGTCTTCGGTGGGCGGGGTGGCCACGCGCAGACGGCCCTTATCGAGTTCCTCGATGACGTGCTCGATGGCGGCTTTGGTTTCGGGGGTCTGGAGCAGGGCGCGGTCGGCCCAGGCGGCTTCAATTTGGGTTTGCAGGTCAGCCATTTAATGAGGCGAAAGGATTAATGGGCAAAGCCGCCGGAGAATGCCAGCGCGCTTTAGAAGCTGCAAAAATAGCATCTTTGGGCCGTGCATGGTTCCGGAACACCCCAATTCGTTATTCTACTGGCCTCGGTGTTGAAGCCGGTGGACGATACCCGTATGCGGGGAAAGTTCGCCGAAACCCTCGCGGAACGGGCCGGAACCCGGGTGCACATTGCCGGGCGGGCCACGACCGGTGCAGGCGCTAACCCCGCAAATAACAGCCTCCACCCTATTTTCAGTGGTACTCGCCTCAGCCTGGGCCGGCTGGCCGCGCAGTGGCGCTACGGGCAACTCCTGCACCGGCTCAAACCCGGGGTAGTCATCGTGCATGCGCCGGAACTGCTGCCGCTCACGCTGCTCTGGCAGGCGCTGGGCCAGGGCCGGAAGTTCCTCTACGACATCCGCGAAAACTACGCCCTCAATGTTTCGACGCAGCGCGTGTACCAGGGGTTCACGCGGCGCGGGCTGGCAGCCGGGCTGCGCTGGGTGGAGGGGCTGGCGGCGCGGCGGGCCGCCGGCGTTATTCTGGCCGAAGCCAGCTACGCTGCCGAGCTGCCATTTCTGAATGAGCTACCACCGGGCCGCATTGTGGTGCTCGAAAACAAATACCAGCCCCAGCCCGGCGAAAAGCTGCGGCCTCAGCCCATCGCGCTGCCACCACCCACAGAGCCGCTGCGCCTGCTGTACTCCGGCACCATTTCCGAGCTCAACGGCGTGTGGGAGGCCCTTGCCCTGGCCGGGCAGCTGCGCGCCGCGTGGCCCGGCGGGGTGCGGCTCACCATCATCGGCTTCTGCCAGCAGCCCGAGCTGCTACGGCAGCTGCTGGCAGAAGCCGCGCAGCACCCCGCCTGGCTCTCGCTCATTGGCGGGGCCGAGCCTGTGCCCCACGCCCGCATTGTGGCCGAAATAGGCTGCAGCCACCTCGGCCTGCTGCCCTACCGACCGCATACCAGCACCGAACGCTGCCGGCCTACCAAGCTGTTTGAGTACCTGGCGCACGGGCTGCCGGTGCTGGCCGCGCCCAACCCGCTGTGGCAGGAATTGCTGACGGCCCACGGCGCGGGCCTGCCGCTCACCTTCGGGCAGCCCATCGATGGGCCAGCGCTGGCCGCACGGCTGCAAGGCTACTCCTTTTACCCCCACGGCATTCCCGGCGACGTACTCTGGGCCGGTGAAGGCAAAAAATTGTGGCATTTGCTGGATACTGTGATTTAACCTGCCACCTTTGCGCCCCAATTTGCCCGTAGCACATAGTCACTTTACTGTATTTATTAACGCCCCTGCGGCGGTTACTTCTCCTCCAGCCCAACTTTATGCTCCCACCATCCATGGCAACTTTACGTCACTCATTCATCGCCGGGGTCGGCCACTATGTTCCGAGCCGCGTGGTGAAAAACGCCGAGCTGGAACCAATGATGAACACCTCCGATGCCTGGATTCAGGAGCGCACTGGTATTCAGGAGCGCCGCTGGTTCGAGGAAGGCAAGGATACCACCGCCAATATGGGCGCTAACGCGGCCCGCAAGGCCCTCGAAATGGCCGGCGTAGAAGCCAACGACGTGCAGCTGATTGTGTTCGCCACGCTCTCGCCCGATTATTTCTTCCCCGGCTCCGGCGTACTCATGCAGCGCGAGCTGGGCATGACCAACAACTGCCCCGCCCTCGACGTGCGCAACCAGTGCTCGGGCTTCATCTACGCCCTCTCGGTGGCTGACCAGTTCATCCGCACCGGCATGTACGACACGGTGCTCGTAGTGGGCTCCGAAATTCATTCCTCGGGCCTCGACAAGACGCCTGAAGGGCGCGGCGTTTCTGTCATTTTCGGTGACGGAGCGGGTGCCATGCTGCTTCGCCCCAGCACTTCCGATGAGCACGTCCTGCTCAGCACTCACCTGCACGCCCAGGGCGAGCATGCCGAGGAGCTCATCGTGAAGGAGCCCAGCTCAAACCGCGAAAACCGCGTGGACTACATCATGGCCAACAAAGCCGAGCTCTTCCCCTACATGAACGGCCAGAACGTGTTCAAGCACGCCGTGGTGCGCTTTCCGCAGGTCATCAAGGAGGCGCTGGACCAGAACGGCATGCAGGCGTCGGATATCGACATGCTTATCCCGCACCAGGCCAACCTGCGCATCACCCAGTACGTGCAGCAGAAAATGGGCCTCAGCGACGATAAGGTGTTCAGCAACATCCAGCGCTATGGCAACACCACGGCCGCCTCGGTGCCGCTGGCCTTCAGCGAAGCCGTGCAGGAAGGCAAAATCAAGCGCGGCGACCTCGTATGCCTGGCCGCCTTTGGCTCGGGCTTCACCTGGGCCTCGGCGCTGTTGAAATTTTAAGTAGTTTTTATTAGCGGGCAGTTCGGGCCGGTGTGAAGCGCGCATTTTTACATGCAGCTTTGCACTGGCCTTCCTGTTCCGCCCCTGTCAGTATGAGCGACTCCCCGTCCAGCCCCCAACCGCCCAAACTCCCAAGCCAAACCGAGGAAAATTACCTCAAAGCCGTTTTTAAGCTGGCCGAGGCCGAGCCCGAAACGCCCGGCGTGAGCACCAATCGCATCGCGGCTGCCCTCGATACCCGCGCCGCGTCCGTGACCGATATGCTGCGCCGCCTGGCCGACAAAGGCCTGCTGAATTACGAAAAGTACCGAGGCGTGCAGCTCACGGCCGAGGGCCGCCGGCTGGCGCTGCTCACCATTCGCAAGCACCGGCTCTGGGAGGTTTTTCTGGTGCAGCAGCTCGGCTTCAGCTGGGACGAGGTGCACGAGGTGGCCGAGGAGCTGGAGCACGTGCAGTCGCCGCTGCTCATGCGCCGGCTCGACGCCTTCCTGGGCTACCCCGTGCTCGACCCGCACGGCGACCCCATTCCCACCGAGGACGGGGCCATGCGCCGCCCCGCCCACCGCCTCCTGGCCGACCTCAACGCCGGGGAGCGCGGCACGTTATCGGCCGTTAAAAACACCTCGCCGCCCTTCCTGCAATACCTCGACAAGGTGGGCTTGCAGCTGGGTGCCGAGGTTGAAGTGCTGGACAAGGTGGCCTTTGACAACTCCTTCGAGCTGAGGATAAACCGGGAGCGTACCACGCTGATATCAGCCGAAGTGAGCCGCAACCTGTTTGTAACGGCATAAGCAGGAATTCCATACAACCGGGGCACTCCGACTAAACCGAAAAATCCGTGGCTCAGACCATTTTCTCCGATACCATCGTGGCGCTGTCCACGCCGCCGGGCGCGGGTGCGCTGGCCGTTATCCGCCTGTCCGGGCCGGCGGCCGTGGCCATTACGGCGACCGTGTTTTCTAAAAAAAGCTTCGCCGAAGCAGCCGGCAATACTCTGCACTACGGCACCCTGCGCGACCCCAACGGCAGCGAAATCCTCGACGAAGTAGTGGTCGGGCTCTTCCGCGCCCCAAAGTCTTTCACCCGCGAAGATGTGGTCGAAATCAGCTGCCACGGCTCCGACTACGTGGTGCGCCAGGTGCTGGCCCTGCTCCTGCGCCACGGCGTCCGCCTGGCCGAAGCCGGCGAGTTCACGAAGCGCGCCTTCCTGAGCGGGGCCATGGACCTGGCCCAGGCCGAAGCCGTGGCCGACCTCATCGCCGCCGACTCCGCCTTGAGCCACAAAGTAGCGTTGAACCAGCTGCGCGGCGGCTTCTCGCAGGAGCTGCGCGAGCTACGGGCCCGCCTCATCAAATTCGCCGCGCTGCTGGAGCTGGAGCTCGACTTTGGCGAAGAAGACGTGGAATTTGCCGACCGCACCGGCCTGGCCGCGCTGCTGGCCGAAGTGCGCGGCGTGGTGCGGGGCCTGTTGCGCTCGTTTGAGTTGGGCAACGTCATCAAAAACGGCATTACCACCGTCATCGCCGGCCGGCCCAACGCCGGCAAATCCACCCTGCTCAACGCACTGCTGCGCGAGGAACGGGCAATTGTGTCGGCCATTCCCGGCACCACCCGCGACTTTATTGAGGATGAGGTGAGCATCGACGGCCTGCGTTTCCGCTTCGTGGACACGGCCGGTCTGCGCGACAATACGGCCGACGAAGTGGAAGCCATTGGCGTGGCCCGCACCCGGGAGCGCGTGCGCCAGGCCTCGCTGCTGCTCTATCTGTTCGATTTGGCGGAGCTAACCCCAGCAGCAGTGCGCGCCGAAATCCAGGAGCTCACCACCGGGCTGCAATTGCCCGTGCTGGCCGTGGGCAATAAAACCGACCTGGCGTCGGCCGAAGCCCTGGCGGCTTTCGAAACAGCGTTTCGGGCCAGCCCCGCCGACCACGCCCAACCCATTCCGCTGGTGCTGCTGGCCGCCGCGCAAAACCAGGGCCTCGAAGCCCTCCAAACGGCCCTATTGAAGCAGGTGCGCGGCTCGGCGCTCGAAAACAACGCTTCGGCTACCATCGTCACCAACGTGCGCCACGCCCGCGCCCTCGAAACCGCCGCCGCCCACCTCGCCGCCGTACAAACCGGCCTCGATACCGGCTTTGGCACCGAACTGCTGGCCGCCGACCTGCGCCATGCCCTGGCGGCGCTGGGCGAAATCACCGGCGAAATTTCATCCGAAGACTTGCTCACGAGCATTTTCACCCAGTTCTGCATCGGTAAATAATTTTTTTTACTGCTTTTCCTCTCAATGTCCCGCCCGAAATCAATGCAAAGGTTGCCAGGCGGCTTCTGCGCACTTTTTAGGGTCGTTTATCGAAACCTCACGGTCCTTTTAGTTGTAATGAATGTTCGTACTAAGCCGAGAAAATTTCCCGGCTTAACCCGTATGGCTTAGTTTCGCACTCTATTTCCCTCACACCCCTCCCGCCCATGGCAGAAACTGCTGAACTCATCCTCGACGGCAAGTCCATCACCTTGCCCGTTATCGAAGGCACCGAACACGAAAAGGCATTTGACATTGGCAAGCTGCGCGACCAGACCGGCTATGTCACCCTCGATTCGGGCTACAAAAACACCGGCGCTACCAAAAGCGCCATCACGTTCCTCGACGGTGAGGAAGGCATCCTCCGCTACCGCGGCTATCCCATTGAGCAGCTGGCCGAAAAGTCGAGCTTCCTGGAAGTGGCCTACCTGCTGATTTATGGTGCGCTGCCCACGGAGGCTGAGTTGGCGCACTTCAACGGCCAAATCACCAAGCACACGCTGGTACACGAGGACATGCGGAAGATTTTCGACGGTTTCCCGTCGGCTACGCACCCCATGGCCATCCTCTCGTCGCTCATCTGCGCCCTCACCGGCTTCTATCCGCAGAGCGTGTCGCCCGACCTCAGCCCCGAGGAGATGGAGCTCAACATCATTCGCCTGCTGGCGAAGATGCCGACCATCGCGGCCTGGACCTATAAGAACAACATGGGTCATCCGTTGAACTACCCGCGCAACGACATGGACTATTGCGCCAACTTCCTCTACATGATGTTCAGCTTCCCCACCGAGAAGTATGAAATCAACCCCGTCGTGGTGAGCGCCCTCAACAAGCTGCTCATCCTGCACGCCGACCACGAGCAGAACTGCTCCACCAGCACGGTGCGCCTCGTGGGCTCGGCCAACGCCAGCCTCTACGGCTCGGTTTCGGCCGGCATCAACGCCCTGTGGGGTCCGCTGCACGGCGGTGCCAACCAGGAAGTTGTGGAAATGCTGGAAGCCATCGAAAAAGACAGCGGCGACACCAGCAAGTTCATCAACAAAGCCAAGGACAAGAACGACCCGTTCCGCCTCATGGGTTTTGGCCACCGCGTGTACAAGAACTTCGACCCGCGTGCCAAAATCATCAAAGTAGCCGCCGACGAAGTATTGCAGGCCCTCGGCATGCAGGACAGCCCGCTGCTGAAAATCGCGCAGGAGCTGGAGCAGGCCGCCCTCACCGACGACTACTTCATCGAGCGCAAGCTGTACCCGAACGTAGACTTCTACTCCGGCATCATCTACAAAGCGCTGGGCATCCCCACCGAGATGTTCACCGTGATGTTTGCCCTGGGCCGCCTGCCCGGCTGGATTGCCCAGTGGAAAGAAATGCGCGAGAACAAAGAGCCCATCGGCCGTCCCCGCCAGATTTACACCGGCGAGCTGGAGCGCGACTACACGGCCATTGCCGCCCGCTAGTCCCGGCCAATCGGCCGGACACGAAAAAGCCCGCTCTATGGAGCGGGCTTTTTCGTGTCCGGCCGGGAAGGTTGCCCTCCCCTATTTCAAGCGGTGCGCGGTAAAATTGGTGCGGAGGTTCTGGTAAGCCAGCAGCTGCTGGGGCTGCAGGATGCCGGCCAGCTCGGTTTCGTAGCGCTGCTGGGCCTGGGACAACTGATTATCAAGCTCTTCCGCGCTTGCGCCGTTGAGCATAATCTCCAGGTCGCGCCGCTCGGTGAGCATATTCAGGTGCAGCTGCTTCACCGAGAGGTATTGGGCCTCGTTGAAATGTACGTGCTGCGCCAGCGCCCGGGTGAGCGTGGTAGCCCGCGCCATCATGGCGTATGAGTAAGAGCCGTCGCCGGGGCCGGCTACAGCCACTGGGGTAACGGTAACACCCGCAGCAAAGCAAGTAGCCAGGAATAAGTTTTTCATGGAATGTGGGGGTTATGGTGATGAGATAAGGCAAGTGCCCTGCTGGAGTGCAATTAGGCTCATCAAACGTAGACAAATTATCAATTTGAATAAAAAATACTTTTTCTGGCACTTTTTTAATTTCAAGGTTTTTATATTATTCAATAACAATCTGATTTGCAGTCAAATAGCTTATTTAAAAAAATCAGTCGCTGAGGCCGGAAAAAAAATTACCAGTGGGCAAACCATATATTTTTCCTTACGAATGCAATTATATTTCACCTGACCTAAAGCCTTACTTTAAGTAAAAAGCCCTTGTAGGGCTATTCTCTCAATTGTTGGTTTAAGTTGCTATCCAGGCCGGCCTGTGCGGGTACGGTGGCTTTTCAGCAGCCATGGCACCCGTAAATGAGTGATTTTCGGGCTGGTGTGCGGGCTTTGAATGGTGTGGTGCGACGAATTGGGGCAGCAACGGTAGCACCATCAAGGCTACCGTGCCATAAGCACCTCTCCGAACAGGGGGGCTACCGGCGAAAAAGCCGGCAGCCCACAATCATCCCAGTGGCACTGATGCGCGGAATGGGTAACCCCGCCCTTACAAAATGTGCAGTTCTATGCGGCGGTTGAGCTGGCGATGGTCTTCGGTATCGTTGGCGGCCAGGGGGTGGCCTGCGCCGTAGCCTTTGGAGCGCAGCCGGGTGGTGGAAATGCCGTGGTCAGACAGGTATTCAACCACTGCCTGGGCGCGGCGCTGCGAGAGCTGAATGTTAGACTCGGGGGCACCTACGTTGTCGGTATAGCCGGATACTTCAATCTGCACGTCGCGGTACTGCCGCAGGAACTCAATCAGGCGGTTGAGCTCGGTGCGGGACTGCGGCTTCAGGTCGTACTTATTAGTATCGAAAAACAGATTATTCAACACCACGCTGCGGCCGGCGCGCACGGGTTCAAGGTAAATATCCAGCGCCGTGGGACTGAACGGGTGCTGGCTGGAATAGTCGAAGCTGAGGCTTTTGAGCAGGTATTTATCGGCCGCGGCGTACATGGCGTAGTGGTGGCCTTCGTTGAGCACCACCGTGTAGTCGCCGTACTCGGGGTCGGAAGTCACGAACTGCGTGAGCACGTCGGTGTCGAGGTCGTAGAGCTTTACTTCTGCTTTGAGCGGCTTTTTGGTGTTGGCATCAAATACGCGGCCCTGGGTGTAGGTGCTGGTTTCGCGGGCCTTCACGGCCGGCGGCACCGCAAAGCCGAACAGCTCCACCGGCCGCTCGCGCGACAGCCGGTAGCCCCCGGGCGGCTCCTCTGATGCCCGGCTGCGCGAGCAGAATCCCTTCTGGTTGTCGGAAGTGATAAAAAGGGAGGCTTCGTTCTCGAAGGTATTGAGTGGGTAGCCCAGGTTGCGGGGTTTGCTCCAATTGCTGGCCCCCTGCTTTTCGCACCGAAAAGCGTCGAGGCCACCCATGCCGACCAGGCCATCGGTAACATAATAAAGCGTGGTGCCGCTGGCGTGGATGAATGGGGCCATGTCCTTACCGGCGGTGTTCACGGGCGTGCCCACGTTTTGGGCGGGGCTCCAGTTGCCATCGGGCTGTAGGGTGGTCACGTAAATATCCTCCTGGCCCTGGCCGCCGCGCCGCGTCGAGGTGAAGTACAGCGTTCGGCCGTCGGCCGAGAGCGAGGGTTGCGAGTCCCACTCCGTAGAATTCACGTTGAGGCCCAGGTTAATGGGCGGGCTCCAGTTGTTGCCGGTGCGGCGCGAAATGTACAGGTCGCAGTTGCCAATGGCCTTGGGCCGGTCACAGGACGCAAAAACCAGCGTTTTGCCATCGCCCGAAATCGAGCCCGCGCCTTCGTTGTAGCTGGAGTTGATGGCCGGCGAAATCGGCACGGGCGCGCCCATAGAGCCGTCTTTGTTCTGGCGGCTCACGTACAGGTCTTCGCCACTGCTGGCCGCCGGCCGGCCCGTGAAGAGCAGGAACCGGTTATCCGCCGTAAGAGCCGGGAAATACTGAAACTTAAAGCTGTTCAGCGGGGCGGGCAGCGGCAGCGGCGCTTCACCCATGGGGTGCTTCATGGCATCGAGCGCAAACTCACAGGTGAGGAGCTGCCGCTGCGATTTGGCCAGGTTTTTCTGAGCTTTGGGGGCCACTTTCATCAGCTGCCGGTAGGCATCGAGGGCAGTCTGGTAGTCGCCGTAGCTTAGGGCCAGGTCGCCCAGCAGCTGGTATTCGGAGGCATGAATCGGCTCGGGGGCTACTTTGGACAGGCCGTCGCGATAGGCGGCCAGCGCCCCCCGGTTGTCGCCCATGGCTTTCAGCAGGGAGCCCTTCAGCAGGAAGGCTTCGCCGAAGGATG
Source organism: Hymenobacter siberiensis (assembly GCF_018967845.1). Lineage (GTDB taxonomy): Bacteria > Bacteroidota > Bacteroidia > Cytophagales > Hymenobacteraceae > Hymenobacter > Hymenobacter siberiensis. The sequence continues at coordinate 2,974,516 of NZ_JAHLZZ010000001.1, read as the reverse complement.
GGAACTTCTGGTTGAGCTGGTTCAGGGTCTCAACGGCCTTGACAAAGTCCCGTTCCTTGGTTTGCTGCTGCGCTTTTTCGAGTAGACTGCGGGCCTTCGTGTTGGTGGGCATCTGCACTTTGGGCGGTAGCTGCGCCCAGGCCATTTCGGCAGAGGCCAGGCCCAGCAGACACATCATTCCGAGGCGCACGGCCCCCAACACTGAAATGCAACGCATACGGTAAGCTAGGGAATGTCGAGGTATTTATGAGTCTGGAGCGACACCTGCCAGCGCGGGTGCTGCTTCACGTAGTCAACCAGCTCGGGCGTCATGCGCGCGGCGCGGCTCCACTCGGGCTGCAAGTATAGGCGCGTGGTGGCCGGAACCAACGCCGCGTGTTCCTCAGCCCATGCAAAATCGTGCCCATTAAATACAACTACCTTCAATTCGTGGGCAGCAGCCAACACTTCGGGCAGCGGGGCCTTGAATTTTTTGGGCGAAAGGCACACCCAGTCCCAGGTGCCGGAGAGCGGGTGCGCGCCCGAGGTTTCGAGCCAGGTGCGGCAACCAGCCGCCTGCAATGCGGCCGTAAGGAGCTCCAGATTATGCATCAGCGGCTCGCCGCCAGTAATGACCACATCGCGGCCGGGATAAGCCAGCACGGCTTCTACGAGCTGCGCTACCGACTGGCGGGGGTGCGCGTCGGCATCCCACGATTCCTTCACGTCGCACCATACGCAGCCCACGTCGCAACCGCCCAGCCGGATAAAATAGGCGGCCCGGCCGGTGTTATACCCTTCGCCCTGAATGGTATAGAACTGCTCCATTACGGGCAGCAGCGTTCCGGCGGGCACAGCCGTCACATCATCGGAAGATGCAATTAATTCAGAAGTAAGTAACGTCACGGGTATTATTACAAAAAACCTCAGGAAGCAAAGCAACCCGAACACCAACTATAGGACACGCCGTTCCCAAGGCCGGACTTTAAAAGTACGCCAGGAGCTAATTATAACCAAATATTCCTAAAAATCAGCCGGCTGGGTGCGGGTATATTTCGCCCTTCGCGGCCCGTAGCGTGTTCAGCAAAAGCATGGCGATGGTCATGGGGCCCACGCCGCCGGGCACTGGCGTGATGGCCGAAGCCAGCGGGGCCACCTCGGCAAAGTTCACGTCGCCCTTCAGGGTATAGCCGCTTTTTTTGCTGGCGTCGGGCACGCGGGTGGTGCCCACGTCAATCACCACTGCGCCGGGCTGCACCATGTCGGCGGTCACGAACTCGGGGCGGCCGATGGCGGCCACCACGATGTCGGCCGTCCGGCATATTTCAGCCAGGTTTTGAGTGCGCGAATGGCATAAAGTAACCGTGCAGTTAGCCGTATCCAGGTTCTTGGCCAGCAGTATACTAACCGGAGTACCAACGATATTGGAACGACCGATAACCACGGCGTGCTTGCCGCTGGTTTTGATACCCTGGCGCGCCAGCAGCTCCACAATGCCCGAGGGCGTGGCGGGCAGCAGAGCCGGCAAACCGGCCACCATCCGGCCGATATTCATGGGGTGAAAACCATCGACATCCTTCTCGGGGCGGATGGCTTCAATGACCTTTTCGGGGTTGATGTGGGCCGGCAGCGGGAGCTGCACAATGAAACCGTCAATCTCGGGGTCGCGGTTCAGCTCATCTACTTTGGCCAGCAGGTCGGCCTCGGTAATATCATCTTCGTAGCGCAGCAGCGTGGACGCAAAGCCGACCCGCTCGCAGGCCAGCACCTTGTTGCGCACGTAGGTTTCGGAGCCGCCGTCGTGGCCCACGAGGATGGCGGCGAGGTGCGGCACCTTCTGGCCGGCGGCTTTCAGGGCGGCCACTTCGATGGCGATTTCGGCTTTGATGTCCTCGGCGGTCTGCTTGCCGTCGATGAGATTGGAGGTTGTTACGGAAGTCATAAGGGGATTATGTGTCATCCTGAGCACAGCGAAGGACCTTATCACGCCTTGCACCGCATGTTGTTAGCAATTCTGACGAAAGCGGCCGTGATAAGATGCTTCCTTCGTCAGCATGACAGGCATAAAAAAGGCGGCCCGAAAGCCGCCTTTTCAAATCAATCAATCTTAAGCACTGCCAGAAAGGCTTCCTGCGGGATTTCGACGGAACCCACGGAGCGCATCCGCTTCTTGCCTTCTTTCTGCTTTTCGAGCAGCTTGCGCTTCCGCGAAATGTCGCCGCCGTAGCACTTAGCAATTACGTTTTTGCGCAGGGCCTTCACGGTTTCGCGGGCGATGATTTTCTGGCCAATCGAGGCCTGAATGGCGATGTCGAACATCTGGCGGGGCAGCAGCTCGCGCAGCTTTTCGCAGAGGCGGCTACCCCACTGGTAGCTCTTGGAGCGGTGCACGATGGCCGACAGGGCATCGACCTTTTCGCCGTTCAGCATCACGTCGAGCTTCACCATGTCGGCTTCGCGGAAGCCAATCAGCTCATAATCAAGCGAAGCATAGCCACGGCTGATGGTTTTGAGCTTGTCGAAGAAATCAAATACGATTTCGGACAGCGGCAGCTCGAAGGTCATCTCTACCCGCTCGGAAGTGAGGTAGGACTGGCCCTTGATGATACCGCGCTTGTCCATACACAGCGTGATAATGGGGCCTACATACTCCGCCGCCGTAATAATCTGCGCCTTGATGAAGGGCTCTTCAATGAGCTTAATCAGGTTGGGCTCCGGCATTTCCGACGGGGCGTTGATGGTCAGGAGCTGGTCCTTGGTGCCGATGGCGTGGAACTGCACGCTGGGCACGGTGGTGATGACCGTCATGTTGAACTCGCGCTCCAGGCGTTCCTGCACGATTTCCATGTGCAGCATGCCCAGGAAGCCGCAACGGAAGCCAAAGCCCAGGGCCACCGACGTTTCGGGTTCCCAGACCAGCGAGGCATCGTTGAGCTGCAGCTTCTCCATACATGAGCGCAGTTCCTCGTACTCGGTGGTTTCTACGGGGTAGATACCGGCGAATACCATCGGCTTCACATCAGCAAAGCCCTTAATAACTTCGGTGGTGGGCCGCGCCACATGGGTAATCGTGTCGCCTACCTTCACCTCGCGGGCTTCCTTGATGCCCGAGATGAGGTAGCCCACGTTGCCGGCGCTCATTTCCTGGCGCGGCTCCTGGTTCAGGCCCAGGATGCCAATTTCGTCGGCGCCGTACTCTTTGCCCGTGGCCATAAACTTCACCTTGTCGCCTTTGCGCATGGTGCCGTTTTTGATGCGGAACAAGACTTCGATGCCGCGGTAGGAATTGAAGACGGAATCAAAAATCAGGGCTTGCAGGGGGGCTTCCGGGTCGCCTTTCGGGGCCGGAATGCGGTCGCAGATGGCATTGAGGATGGCTTCGATGCCGATGCCGGTTTTGCCGGAAGCGTGCAGAATATCGCCGGGCTCGCAGCCAATGAGGTCCACGATTTCGTCGGTCACTTCCTCGGGCATGGCGTGCGGGAGGTCGATTTTGTTGAGTACGGGGATGATTTCCAAATCGGCCCCGATGGCGAGGTAGAGGTTGGAAATCGTCTGGGCTTCGATGCCTTGGGAAGCATCCACAATCAGCAGTGCGCCTTCGCAGGCGGCGATGCTGCGGCTTACTTCGTAGCTAAAGTCGACGTGGCCGGGCGTGTCAATCAGATTCAGCGTGTAGATTTCCCCTTTGTAGGGGTACTGCATCTGGATGGCGTGGCTCTTGATGGTGATGCCGCGCTCGCGCTCCAGGTCCATGTTGTCGAGCAGCTGGGCCTGCATGTCGCGCTTGGCCACGGTGCTGGTGAATTCCAACAGGCGGTCGGCCAGGGTACTTTTACCGTGGTCGATGTGGGCAATGATGCAAAAGTTGCGGATATTCTTCACAGATATTTCTTAAGCTGGGCTGCTGGCGGGGCGGTTGAAACTCGGGGAAGCTGACTGGCCGTTGCCCGGCTTTCCGCTACCCTAGTACCCGTTTTACTAGCTTGAGCCTGCAAATTACGACCAGAATAACTAGTCTGCACGATTTGGCCTGGCGAGGGACAAATTCCGGGGCAGCTGCCGGCTTCGGGACTCGTTTTGGAGCGCGGATTTTGCGCGGCGCAATGCATCGCGGCAGCCGGGCTGGCCAGATGAGAAATCTCATGCCTTGCTATGACGTTCATCACAGCATTGCGGGGGCGGACCCACCACCTTTACCAGCGGTCATCCTCACCCTACCCCCCTGAATATGCGCCCGTTAAAGTCCATGCTGCTGGCGGCTTCACTGACGGCCATTCTTTTCGGGCTGACCAACGCCGACCGGCTGGCCGCGCCCCGTGCCCCGGCAACCAATTACCCGGCCGACTCGCTGACCGGCCGCATCCAGCGCCTGCTGGCGGTGCCGGCGGCCGAGCGGGCCTTACCGCTGGCGTTGGCCGATGAACCAGCCGTGCAGGCATTTTATACCCAGCGCCAGCACTCGGCAGCCTGGTGCGCAGATGCCGGGGCCGGGCCGAAAGGCCGGGCGGCGCTGGCGTTGCTGACCCAGGCCGGCGACTACGGCCTGACGCCGGCGATGTACCATGTGCCCCTACTGAAGGTGCTGGCCGATTCGCTGGCGCAGCCGGCCGGCACGGCGGGCCAGGTGGCCCGGCAGGCCCGGTTCGACGTATTGCTGACCGATGGCGTGGTGCTGTTTGCGCGGCATTTGCGGCGGGGGCAGCTGCACGCCTTCACGCCTTCGCCGCTGGAAAAAGCCGGGGCTCCGTTTGAGCCGGCGGCCTGGGTGGCCCGGGCGCTGGCTGCGCCGGGCTTTGCGGCGGCCCTGGTGCGCTGCCAGCCGCCGCAGCGCGAGTACCAGGAGCTTCAGCAGGCGCTGGCACGCTGGCGGCGGCAGCCCGCCACTGGTAAAGATGCCCCGGCCCACAGCCGGCGCAGCCAGCAAATGGCCCTGACGCTGGAGCGGTGGCGCTGGGAAGCCATTCCCGGCAGCGAATACCTGCTGGTGAACCTGCCAGCTTATCAGCTAGAAGTGGTGCGCAAGGGCCGCGTGCAGCTCAGCCAGCGGATTATAATTGGGCGGCCCGACCGGCCCACTCCTACGCTGAACAGTCGGGTTACGTCTTTCACGATTGCGCCCGAGTGGAACGTGCCCCACGGCGTAGCAGTGCGCCACATTCTGCCCTACCTGAAGGCCAATGCCCGCTACGCGCCGGAGCAGGATTTCTTGGCCAACAACAACTACCGGCTCTTCGATGCCCAAGGCAAAGCCGTGAACCCGGCCACCGTGAACTGGCAGCGCGTTACGGTGACGAACTTCCCTTACACCATTCGCCAAAGCCCGGGCTGCGGCAACCTGCTGGGCAACATCATCTTTCGATTTCCGAACCCCTACGACCTGTACCTCAGCGATGCCCCCGAGCCCGGCCAGTTTGCGCACGCCTACCGGGCGCTGGAGGAAGGCTGCATGAAGCTGGCGCGCCCCATGCACCTGGCGGCCTACCTGCTGGGGCCCGACAGCACCAGCGCCGCGCTGCCCACCGAAGCCCAGTGCACCGCCAATCCGCAGCCGCGCACCATCTTTCTGAAGCGCCCCCTGCCGCTGCACGTGCGCTACGCCACCTGCGCGGTGGTGGCGGGTCAGCTGCGCTTCTACCCCGACGTATATGGCCAGGATGCTACCCTGCGCCGACAGCTGCTGGCCATGCAGGCCGCCACCCAGCGCAGCGTTCAGACCAGCCTGCGCTAGCGGAAGGACGCGGCAGAAAACCAGCCCCCGGGCACCACCCTGGCCGGGCAACGGGAGTAGCGGTAGCTGTGTAGGGCCTTCGGTGATTTTGTTGCTGGCTGAACGCTTCTGAGCCGTTTTTTAGCATGTATGGGGTGTAGAGACACGATACTCTACCCTACTAAATTTTAGGGCATAAAAACGGGGCAGCCCGACCTTTGGGGTTCCAACCACCAAAAACCCGTTCTGCCCCGTGAAGCAACACTTCGCTGCCAAAATTACGACGCTTTTGCAACAGGCCCCGTTTGTGGGCCACTTATCTCGCCAAAAGTTTGTGGGCCAGTTCATTCTTGGCCTGATAAAGAGCCGCAACGTGCAATTTAGCGAAGTGGCCCAGCACCTCAACGACGCCGCTAAGCCCGCCTCGAACGAAACGCGCATTCAGGACTTTTTCCGCGAAGTCGACCTCAATTACGTGCTGGTGGCCAGGCTTTTGCTTAGTTTGTTGCCTGCGCAGGGCAAGCTGCGTTTGTGCCTGGACCGCACGGAGTGGGACTTCGGCCAGTGCCAGGTCAACGTGCTGCTCGTCACCGTCGGCACGGGCGAGGTCCACGTGCCGCTCTACTGGCAGCTGCTCGACAACCGCAGCGGCAACTCCAACGCCGCCGACCGCATCGCGGTGCTCGAAAAGTGCGTGGCTTTGCTGGGGAAAGACCGCATCGGCCTGGTCGTGGGCGACCGGGAATTTGTCGGCCATGCGTAGTTCAAGTGGCTCAAAGACAACGGACTGAATTTTGTCATGCGCGTGCCCAAGCACCACTGCCTGACCCACGCCGACGGCCGCCGGCAGGCCGTGGCCGACCTGGGCCTGGTGCCGGGGCAGGTGCGCCGCTTCGCCCACGTACAGGTCGACGGGGTCTGGGGACAGGCCTGGGTCAAGGCCGTGGCGGCGGGCGAGTTCGTCTACCTGTTTGCCACGGCCGGTCTGAACCACCTCGCGCAACGCTACGCCAAGCGGTGGACGATTGAGCAGTGCTTCCAAAACCTGAAAGGCCGGGGTTTCAACCTGGAAGCCACCCACTTGCGCTGCTTGCAAAAGCTGCGCAAACTCGTGGCCCTCGTCAGCCTGGCCTACGCCTTCTGCCTGGGCGTGGGCGCAGCCGCCCACGGCGGCCGCCACCCCATTGCCCGCAAGAAGCACGGCTACCGGGCCGCGAGCCTGGCTCGTCACGGCCTCAACCTCCTCCGCCAACTTACCCGCCCGCTAATCCGGCCCGATGACCCGTTAGCCCGCCTAGTTGAAACGCTACTGAACTGGATTACGAGACAACTTGCTCGAAATCAAACAATAAAAATAGTAGGGTAGAGTAGAGACACGACACTTCGCGTCTCTACACCCCATACATGTATATGTGAATAGCTTCAGCAACCGATTGAAAACCAAGACCCAATATTTTCCGGCGTAACAAAGTAACGGGCCGCAGCCGTGCCGGGGTTTATCAGCCCAAATATTTCCCGATGTGCCTGAGGCGCTGACCAGGGCCCAAATTAGTGCTTAGCAGCGGGGAACGTGGGGTGCCACTGGCTTGGTGGCAGGCGGGAAACCATCGAAGTTTTATAATTATTATTAAAATTATATATATATATATTGCATTAATAATTATTAGCCGGTATCGTGAATTCATTTGTCCCACATCCCCCCCCGGATTGCCGCCACTGGGCCGATGCCCTACTGGCCAGCAACCAGCACATGGCACTAATTGAGGCCGCGAAAACGACTCATCATTATCAGCGCGGGCAGGTATTGTTTCGGGAAGGCGACCACGCGGCGGGGCTCTACAGCATCAACTCGGGCCATGTGAAGGTGACGAAAGTGGGCGGCGATGGCAAGGAGCAAATCATCCGGCTGGCCAGAGACGGCAACATTCTGGGCTATCGGGGACTGCTGGCCGGCACTGGCCACGCCGCCAATGCCCTGGCCCTCGACGAGGCCGAGGTGTGCTTTATTCCCAAATCGGTGTTTTTTCAGCTCATCGAGCACAATCCGGGCTTTGCTTTCTCACTGATGAAGCTGATGGCCAACGAGCTGGCCGAAACCGAGGAACGCATGCTGCACCTGGCCTACAAGCCCGTGCGCGAGCGCCTGGCAGAGGCCCTGCTGCTGCTGCTGCGCACCTACCAGCAACCGGCCGATGGCCCGCCCAGCTTCACGATTTCGCGCGAAGACCTGGCCGCGCTGGTGGGCACCGTGCGCGAAACCGTGAGCCGGTTCATGGCCGAGCTGAAGGCGGAAGGCGTGCTCAGCACCAAAGGCAGCAGCATCACCATCCTGGATATTAAGCGGCTAATCGAGATTTCGACCCTTTACGACTAGGCCCAGCCAGGGCCAGATGCCGCTGCCGTTGCCGAGGCGGGCCGCCACCACCAACCGCTAGACCAGGATATTATCGGCCGCGTGGTGGGCCTCGTGGCGGGGAGCCGCCGTGGATTCGGCGGCGGGCACGATGAGCACGGGCACGGGGCTACGGCGCAGCACTTCGGCCGTCACGCTGTGCGGGAACACCTCGCCGAGGTAGCTCCGCGGGCGGGCCAGCAGCAGCACGAGGTCGGCCCCCACATCGTGGATGGCGGCCAGAATGCCATCGGCCGGGCGGGCATACTGGTAGCCGCGCGACGCTACATCGGGCAGGCCCGTGGTCAGGCCGCTAAGCTCCACGGCGTGCTTGGCCCGGGCATAGTTTTCATCGGCTTCGGTGCCCGATATGTGCACGATGGTGACGTGAGGGGCCAGCTGGTGCAGCAGCCGCTTCACCCCATTAATGGCTGGGGGCAGCGCAAAGGGCTCGCTGTCGGCGGCTATCAGCACGCGCTGGGGCGGGGCGGGGGCGGTCGTATGGGGCACCAGCAGCAGGGGCAGCTGCACGGCACGCAGCAGCTCCAGCAGCATCAGGCTCACCTGGTCGGGGGGGGCGGCATCGGCGGCGGGCCGCTCCACCACCACCAGCGCCGGGCGGTGCTGCCGGGTGAGGGCCCGGGCCGCCGCCGGCAGCAGGTGCGGGAGGAGCGCCACCGTAGCCGGGGCGCGGAGCTGCCCGGCCAGCTGGGTCAGCCGGGCCTTAATGCCGGGCGCATCGGCCAGCTCCTGCGGCCGCCAGCTTTCTCCGGTAAAAATATGGGGGTCGCAGAAGGAGCCGTGGTTGGCGTGCAGCAGCAGCAGGTGGGCCCCTACGCCGCCGGCCAGCTCGTCGGCATACAGCACGGCGCGCTGCGCCTCGGAATAAACGCTGGTCAGGACAATAAAGGAGAGTTGCCGGGGCGCTTTCATTGCGGGATGGGTTATTGAAGCTGTTCAGGGAGCCAAAAAGCTGGTCGTCCTGCGCTTGCTCAAAATGATAAACGGCAAAAATTCAACTTCCCGGGCAGCTTCATCACCACCGGATTTATCGGCTTAAAAAGAGCCGGCGTAAGCGCCCAGCGCGCCCGGATTGCGGGCCATGCCGGCCGCTTCGGTCAGCGTATCGTCGAGGCCATAGTCGATTTCGGTCAGGGGACGGGGCTCGCGGTAGCGCTCCGGGACCGGGTAGCTGGACGTAGCGGGGCTGCCGGCGGTGGGCGATTCGGTGGGGTGAGGGGACTGCACAGTGAATGAAAAAGCAGAGATTGGGATTGGGATTGGCGGCGACATGATTTGAAACGGGTTTGATAGTACGTTGATTAGCAAGTCATAGTCATGTCATCATACGCTTATATTTATCGGTTGATAATTGGTCAGCAGCCTTCAGTGCAGCGGCCGTAAGTGGTTGTTTACCTCGCGGGCTCCGCAGTCGCGGGCATCGGTGGCGGCGCGCTGGCGCTCCAGCCACGTATCCACGGGGCCGGTGAGGGTGGCACGGCCGTTGGCCACACGCACCTCAATTTCCTGGTCGTGCAGCAGCGCCGACCAGTAGAAATGCAGCCGGATGCGCTGCTCCAGGGCCAGGTCGGCGGCGGGGCCGGTGAGGTCGGCCGCATCATCGTCTTCATCGTCGGGTTGCGCCCGCCCCGGAACCACCCGCACGTGGTTTTCCAGGGCCACTACGCCGTTGATGCCGCTGGCCACTTCCGCCGTGCGCTGCTGGTCGAAATGCGAATCGACCGCGCCGCCCACCTGCACCCGGCCGTGGTGGCCGCTCACCTGCAAGTCGTAGCCGGCCAGGTAGGCATCGGCGGCCAGGGCCTCTCTCACCTGGTGCTCCATCACATCATCGGCTACGGGCGCGGCGGGGCTTACTTGCAGCAGGTTGCACACCTCCTTCACACCCAATACATTGCGGGCATCCTGGCCGGCGGCGCGGCGGGCGCGCAAGTTGCCCACCGTGCCGGTCAGGGTCACGGTGCCCTGCTCAACCTGCACGGTGGGCGCATCGGGCTGGCAGCGCGGGTCGTAGCGCAAGGCATCGCGCACGGCCTGGGCCACGGCTTCGTCCGGTTTCGGAGCAAACCGCTGGTGGCGTAGCGCCTTATCCAATGCCCACGGGGCTACCTGTAGCTGCGCGGCCTCCACGCTGGTGGCCCCGGCCCGGTAGGCGGTGGCCAGCACGTGGTCGAACTCGGCCGCCGTGCCCACGGTGCCGCTCAGGTGTACCACGCCGTGGTCGACGACGATATTCACGAGCGGGCTTTTCACGCGCAGGTCCCAGGCCAGACAATTGCGAATGTGGGCGGCGATGTCCTCATCGGCGGCCGTTTCCGGGCCGCCGCGCACCAACAGGCGGTTGTGCACATGGCGCACGCCGGGCACGCCGCGCAGGGCCCGCAGCACCAGCAGCTCTTCGGCCCAGGTCTGAACAGTGCCCTGCAGCACGATTTCGCCGTCGCTGGCGTAGCTGTGTACGTGGTAGCGGCGTACGGCGGGGTCGTTTTGCAAGGCCCGCACTACCCGGCGCTGCAGCTCGGCACTGGGCACATCGGGGGTGCGAATGGCCAGCTCGTTTACCACGCCGCGCACGCCGCGCACGGCTTTGGCCACTTCGGCCGCCCGCTCCCGCGCCAGCAGGTTGTCGGTGAAGCCGCTAAGCACCACAATGCCTTCGTGCGTGGCCACCTCCACCAGGTGCGACGTGACGCCTTTCTTGAGCATAAACAACAGCTCGATGGCCGCCGTGATGTCGGCATCGGCCAAATGCTCTTCCGTGCTAATCGTTGCGGGGGGACTTTTCATGGCGAAGAGATAGGAAAAGGGCAAATGGATTACCAGCTATGCGAGCAGGCGGGCTGCCGGCTTTTTTGCCAGCTGTCCGCCTGCTCGCATAGCCTCTCAATAGGCACCGGAGCGGGCCGGGGTACCACGACGCAGGCCAATGGCCAGCAGGCCAAGCACCAGTAGCAGGGAAAAAAACAGCGAGGGCGTAACCATAACAGGGGGCGTTAAAGGCCAGTAAAACAGAATTACCCGTAGGTTTTCTGACTACTGCAAGATGCACCCGGCGCCCCCTTCAATGCCGTGACAACTATCATATATTGCCATGATTTTAGTTATTGCGGCCCGCTGCCTGCGGTGGGCACCAGGCGGCTTTTTCGGTCCTGGCCGGGGCTTATTTAGCCGGGCAGCGGAGTGCGGCTGCGCAATTGCAGCCCAGCAGCTTAGTTTTGCTGATTCCCCAATTTTGCCCGCGTCAGTAAAGCTGCCCATGCACCCGGAAACTGCTACTACTTCCCTCAAAACCGACCCTCGCAAGTTTTACATCGTGGCCGCCAACGGCACAGCCCTGTATGTGCTGGCCTATTATTTTGTGTGGGGCCTGCACCAGGCGGCCAAGGTGGCCGTGTCGCACCACTTCCAGCTACACGGAATCTGGGACCCCAGCGACGTGCGCTATACCCTGGCCGATAACGAGTGGTGGCGCACGGCCATCGTTGGGGTATACGGCAGCGGGCCGGTGGTGTGCCTCGTGCTGGGGCTGGTGGCATTTCGCTGGTATTGGCGGGGCGAGCGGGCGCGACGGGGGCAGTTTAAGCTATTGCTGCTGTGGGTGGCTTTCCACGCCTGCAACGCCGTATTCGGGGCTTTGCTGGCCGATACGTTCACGCAATCGGGCTTCTGGTACGTGCCCGACTGGCTCCTACGCCTGGGCAATGTGATGAACGTGCTGCTGGCGCTGCTGGCCGGACTGGTGCAGCTGGGCCTGGGCTATTTCGGGGCCATTGCCTTCCTGCAGGCCCACGACTCGCACACGGTGATGCGCTACGCCAACCGCCGGCTCATGGTGGTGAGCACGCTCATCGTGCCCTGGGTGGCCGGAGGAATCTTCATTGCCCTCGCCAAAGTGCCCTACCTCACCGTGCAGGAAACACTGCACCTGGCCATGATGGGCCTGCTGGTGACCCCGCTGGCCCTGGGCTGCCTCAACGAAGTATTTTCCGAAACTGTGAAGCGCCCCCAGGCCACGCGCGTGGCCTGGGGCCTGGTGGGAGTGACCATTGTCGTGGCCTTGACCTGGCGCCTGGCCCTAAGCCCACCGCTGACGTTTGGCTAAACGATAACTGCGTAACGAATGGCAGGTCCTGCCCTGCCGGTTTAAAAACTGGTGTTAACACACGCCAACCGGCGGGCCAGCGGCTCAGGCCAGGGCCAGCGTGCGGTATTCGGTAGGCGTCATGCCTTCGAGTTGCCGGAACATGCGGGTGAAATAGGCCGGGTTGTTGAAGCCGGCTTTGAAGCAGATGTCGGTGATGCTGAGGGTGGGGTTGCGAAGGCAGCGCTTGGCCACGCGCATGCGCTCCTTGATGATGTAATCCATGGGCGAGAGGCCGAACTCCTGCTTGAAGGCGCGGAAGAAATTGGGCTTGCTCATGTAGGCCTGGGCGCTCAGGTCCTCGATGCTGAGCTTCTCGGCAATGTTTTCCCGGATGTAGCTCAGGGTGTAGGCAAAGCGGTTGGAGGTGGCCAGCACCGCCACGTTGCTTTCGATAGCGTGCAGACTTTGCAGCTGCATGAGGCGGAGTAGCAGCTCTTTCACGGCAAAGTCGGCCAGAATATCCTTGTTCTGCGAGTTATCGAACCCGATGCGGACCAGCTTGTAGATGAGGGCCGTAATCTCTTCGTTGTTATAGAAGTGGTAATTCGTGAAGCTGAAACTCCAGCTGTCCTCGGTTTTGGGGTAAAACTCGTTCAGGTAGTTCACCGTGTCGATGATTTGCAGCCGGTCGATGGCCAGGGCCACGCACTGCGTCGGGTTTTCGTCCGACGCCTCGGGAAAGTCAATCATCATCTTCAGATTGGGCGGCACCACCATCGTGTTGCCGGGCAGGTAGTGGAAGGCCTGCTGGTCGAGCAGGTGCATCACCTTCTTGCCGCGCAGCATGTTAGTGAGCACCAGGTCGCTGAAGGACTGCGCCACCTGGTCGCCGGGCACCAGTGTTTCGAGGATGCTCAGCTCGTACTTTTCCAGGGTTTGCACCCGGCGGTGGTCAATGAGGGTCGTCAGGTCCGACGAGTGGGTGAGCGGAATGTCGGGCAGCAGGTGGGTTGGCAGCATGAATATTGGTATCGGCTAAGACGGACGCTAACAGCTGAGCGGCCCGAATGGCTGCTGCTTTGATGAAGAAGCTGCTTCGCAAGTCGACTGCAGCCGACCTACCAGGCAGCTTCGAAACGACATAAGGGCCGACTACTCTACCCTACTATTTTTAGTAGTTGATTTCGAGCAAGTTGTCTCGTAGTGCAGTTTAGCAGCGTTTCAACCAGGCGGGCCAACGGGTCATCGGGCCGGGTTAGCGGACGGGTGAGTTGGCGGAGGAGGTTGAGGCCGTGACGAGCCAGGCTCGCGGCCCGGTAGCCGTGCTTCTTGCGGGCAATGGGGTGGCGGCCGCCGTGGGCGGCTGCGCCCACGCCCAGGCAGAAGGCGTAGGCCAGGCTGACGAGGGCCACGAGTTTGCGCAGCTTTTGCAAGCAGCGCAAGTGGGTGGCTTCCAGGTTGAAACCCCGGCCTTTCAGGTTTTGGAAGCACTGCTCAATCGTCCACCGCTTGGCGTAGCGTTGCGCGAGGTGGTTCAGACCGGCCGTGGCAAACAGGTAGACGAACTCGCCCGCCGCCACGGCCTTGACCCAGGCCTGTCCCCAGACCCCGTCGACCTGTACGTGGGCGAAGCGGCGCACCTGCCCCGGCACCAGGCCCAGGTCGGCCACGGCCTGCCGGCGGCCGTCGGCGTGGGTCAGGCAGTGGTGCTTGGGCACGCGCATGACAAAATTCAGTCCGTTGTCTTTGAGCCACTTGAACCACGCATGGCCGACAAATTCCCGGTCGCCCACGACCAGGCCGATGCGGTCTTTCCCCAGCAAAGCCACGCACTTTTCGAGCACCGCGATGCGGTCGGCGGCGTTGGAGTTGCCGCTGCGGTTGTCGAGCAGCTGCCAGTAGAGCGGCACGTGGACCTCGCCCGTGCCGACGGTGACGAGCAGCACGTTGACCTGGCACTGGCCGAAGTCCCACTCCGTGCGGTCCAGGCACAAACGCAGCTTGCCCTGCGCAGGCAATAAACTAAGCAAAAGCCTGGCCACCAGCATGTAATTGAGGTCGACTTCGCGGAAAAAGTCCTGAATGCGCGTTTCGTTCGAGGCGGGCTTAGCGGCGTCGTTGAGGTGCTGGGCCACTTCGCCAAATTGCACGTTGCGGCTCTTTATCAGGCCAAGAATGAACTGGCCCACAAACTTTTGGCGAGATAAGTGGCCCACAAACGGGGCCTGTTGCAAAAGCGTCGTAATTTTGGCAGCGAAGTGTTGCTTCACGGGGCAGAACGGGTTGAGCGTGTAGGAACCCCAAAGGTCGGGCTGCCCCGTTTTTGTACCTGAAAAATAGTAGGGTAGAGTAAGGGCCGACAACGCCTTTTGCTCCACTACGGAGCAATTCCGATGGGCAAAACCGGCATTTGATAGGATACTGACAGGGCAGGGCTATGAATTGCTATGATTCTGCAAACCCTCGTTTTGGGGCAACTCTACCTTTGTGCTACCCTTTCCGGACCGCCGAACCTGCGGATTATCCACGCCAAAAAGTAGCCAAACAACTCCGATGAGCGAACCCCAAGCCGAGCAGCTGAGCCAGGACCTGAAGCAGAACCTGCAGCTGCTCATCACCGAAAACCAGCAGCTCGCCGAGCGCATCGACTGGACGGCCGCCGCCGCCCTCGTCCCGCTCATTCGGCAGGCCGAACGGGTTTTTGTGGTGGGCGCAGGGCGCACCGGCCTGGCGCTGCAGGCCGCCGCCATGCGCCTGATGCACCTGGGCCTTAGGGTGTTTGTGGTGGGCGAAACCACTACCCCCGCCATCGGGGCCGGCGACCTGCTGCTGGCCGGCTCGGGCTCGGGTACCACCAGCACCATTGTGAAGGCGGCGGAGAAGGCCGTAGCCGCCGGAGCCCGGGTGGCCGCCATTTCCACCACGGCGGAGTCGCCGCTGGCCACGCTGGCCGATTTGGTCGTGCTGGTGCCCGCAGCCCAGAAGCAGGACCACGGCGGCAGCCTCTCGCAACAGTACGCGGGCAGCCTGTTCGAGCAGGCGGTACTGCTGCTCACCGATGCCCTTTTCCAAACGCTGTGGACCCTGGACGGCACGCCCGCCCCGGAGCTCTGGAAACGTCACGCCAACCTCGAATAACTATTCAATTTCCTTTCAATCACCTGTTAAACAACCTATTAAACCAGACGTTCACCATGGCTAAATTACAAGTTGCAATCGACCTCCTGACCACCAAAGAAGCCCTTGAGCTGGCAGCAAAAGTGGCTCCCTACGTAGACATCATCGAGCTGGGCACCCCGCTCATCAAGAGCGAAGGCCTCGCCGTTATCAAGGCCATGAAGGCTGCCCACCCCGACAAGCTGGTGTTTGCCGATTTCAAAACCGCCGACACCGGTGAGCTGGAAGCCGGCATGGCCTTCGGCGCGGGTGCCGACCTCGTGACCATTCTGGGCTCGGTGGATGATGCC
This sequence comes from Hymenobacter siberiensis, assembly GCF_018967845.1. GTDB lineage: Bacteria > Bacteroidota > Bacteroidia > Cytophagales > Hymenobacteraceae > Hymenobacter > Hymenobacter siberiensis. The sequence goes on along the minus strand of NZ_JAHLZZ010000001.1, from coordinate 2,958,863 downwards.
ACCATTATCGGCGCGGTGAAGGCCGCCAAAGAGCACGGCAAAGGCGTGGTGGTGGATACCATCGGCGTGAAGGACCGGGTGAAGCGCGCGCAGGAAGTGAGCAAGCTCGGCGTGGAATTCGTGGAGCTGCACGCCGGCCTCGACGAGCAGGCCCTGCCCGGCTACTCCATCCAGGTGCTCATCGATGAGGCCAAGCGTGCCGGCGTGCCCGTTTCCATCGCGGGCGGTGTGAACATCGACACCATTGCCGCCGTGAAGCAGGCCGGTGTGGCCGTAGCCGTAGCCGGTGGCGCCATCTACGGCGCCGCCGACCCCGCCGCCGCCGCCAAGGCGCTGCGCGAGGCACTGGACGCCGCGTAAGGCGGCTGCCTGACACAGGCATGAAAAGGCCCTGGCAAGTTGCCAGGGCCTTTTTTCGTACCTTGCCCGCTGAATTTTTCCCTTACTGCCCGTATGCTCCCCCCCTACCAACAAGCGTTTGTCGATACCCTTGACTTCGTACCTCCCAAAGAATATCTGGGCTATTTATTCACCACAGACAGCGGCTATGAATTTGGCGGGGCCTACTTGGTTGAGGCCGATGAATTGCTGCCATTCAATGCCGAATATAGTGCGAATGAGCATTATCCCGGCTATTTTCTCATTGGCTCGGATGGGGCCGGTGAGGCATTTGCCATTGCTAAAACCACCAGCAACTTCGTGCAGACACCTTTTATTGGCCACGATGCCGAAACGCCGGCCGTAGTCGGCCGAACGTGGCCGGAGTTTCTGGACTATCTGCAAACGGAATACTGCTAACCCGGCTGGAGACTTGCCCCGGCCGACCCCGCCGGGGCGTTTCCCGTACCTTCGTCTACGTTTTTCACCCTTATGGTCGCGGACTGAGAGTTCGCGCTACTCCTTAATTATGCACCCCGCTCCCACCGCGCCCTACAAACCGAAGAATCACGTTCGCATCGTTACCGCCGCCGCTTTGTTCGACGGGCACGACGCGGCCATCAACATCATGCGCCGCATTATCCAGAGCAGCGGCGCGGAGGTAATTCACCTCGGCCACAACCGCTCGGCGCAGGAAATCGTGGATTGCGCCATTCAGGAAGATGCCCAGGCCATTGCCATTACCAGCTACCAGGGCGGGCACAACGAGTATTTCAAGTACATTTTTGACCTGCTAAAGGAGCGCGGCGCGGGCCACATCAAAATCTTCGGCGGCGGCGGCGGCGTGATTCTGCCCACGGAAATTGCGGAGCTGCAGGGCTACGGCATCACCCGCATCTACTCGCCCGACGACGGCCGCGCCATGGGCCTGCAAGGCATGATTAATAACCTGCTGGAGCAGGCCGATTTTCCGACGGGCCAAAATTTGAACGGTGAGGCCGGCCACGTTAAGGAGAAAGACGCGCGCAGCATTGGCCGCTTGATTTCGGCCGCAGAGAACTTTCCCGAAGAGTTTGAGCGGGTAAAGTCGCAGTTGGTTTCCGATTTTCAGTTGGAAGAGAAAAATCAGAACCAAGTACTAGGCACCAAGCATCAGGCACCAATCTTAGGCATTACGGGCACGGGAGGCGCGGGCAAGTCCTCGCTGGTGGATGAGTTGGTGCGGCGCTTTCTGATGGATTTCCCCGACAAGACCATCGCCATTATATCCGTGGACCCCAGCAAGCGCAAGACCGGCGGCGCGCTGCTCGGCGACCGGATTCGGATGAACGCCATCAACTCGCCGCGGGTGTACATGCGCAGCCTGGCTACACGCCAGAGCAACCTGGCCCTCAGCAAATACGTGCAGGATGCCGTGGACGTGGTGAAGGCCGCCAACTACGATTTGATTATCCTCGAAACTTCCGGCATCGGCCAGTCCGACACCGAAATCATCGAGCACTCCGACGCCAGCCTGTACGTGATGACGCCGGAGTACGGCGCGGCCACGCAGCTGGAGAAAATCGACATGCTCGATTTCGCCGATGTCATTGCGCTCAACAAATTCGACAAGCGCGGGGCGCTGGATGCGCTGCGCGACGTGCGCAAGCAGTACCAGCGCAACCACGGCCTGTGGGACACCCCTACCGACCAGATGCCGGTATTCGGCACCATTGCCTCGCAGTTCAACGACCCGGGCATGAACCGCCTCTACCGCGCGGTGCTGAAGATGCTGGAAACTAAAACCGGGGCCACCTTCGCCTCGCACTTGGAAACCAGCGGCGAGGACTCAGAGAAGATTTACATCATCCCACCGCACCGCACCCGCTACCTCTCCGAGATTGCCGAGACCAACCGCGCCTACGACCAGCGCGTGCGCGAGCAGGCCAACATTGCGGAAGTAGCCGGCGCGTTTGCCAAGCTCGAAGAGCACTACGGCGCCGACAAAGTCAGCCCGGCCGGCACCGTGGAGGAGTTCAGCAAGAACAAGCAAACCCAGCTCCGCCGCCTCGATGCCGACAGCCAGGCCATTCTGGAAAACTGGGAAGCCACGCTGCAAAACTACCGCGACCCGGAGTACGTGTATTCGGTGCGGGGTAAGGAAATTCGGGTACAGACGCACACCAAGTCACTGTCGGGCAATATGATACCCAAGGTATCGGTGCCGCGCTACACCGGCTGGGGCGACCGCCTGCGCTGGGCCATGCAGGAAAACTTCCCCGGCGAATTCCCCTACACGGCCGGCGTGTTCCCCTTCAAGCGCGAAGGCGAAGACCCGACGCGCATGTTTGCCGGCGAGGGCGGGCCGGAGCGCACCAACCGCCGCTTCCACTACGTGAGCATGGGCCTGCCCGCCAAGCGCCTGAGCACGGCCTTCGACTCGGTGACGCTCTACGGCGAAGACCCTGATTTGCGGCCCGATATCTATGGTAAAATCGGCAATGCGGGCGTGAGCATTGCCTGCCTCGACGATGCCAAGAAGCTCTACTCGGGCTTCAACCTGGCCAACCCCAGCACGTCGGTTTCAATGACCATCAACGGCCCAGCAGCCACGCTGGCGGCGTTTTTCATGAACGCGGCCATCGACCAGCAGTGCGAGTTCTACATTCAGGAAAACGGCCTGGAAACGGAAACGGACGCTAAAATCGACGCAATTTACGCGGCGCTGGGCCAGGCCCGCCCCCGCTACCAGGGCGAATTGCCGGCCGGAAACGACGGCCTGGGCCTGCGCCTGCTGGGCGTGACCGGCGACCAGGTGCTGCCCGCCGACGTGTACGCCAACATCAAGGCTAAGACCCTGACGCAGGTGCGCGGCACCGTGCAGGCCGACATCCTGAAGGAAGACCAGGCCCAGAATACCTGCATTTTCAGCACCGAGTTTGCCCTGCGCCTGATGGGCGACGTGCAGCAGTACTTCATCACGGAGAAGGTGCGGAATTTCTACTCGGTGTCGATTTCGGGCTACCACATTGCCGAGGCCGGGGCCAACCCCATCACCCAATTGGCCCTTACGCTGAGCAACGGCTTCACGTTCGTGGAATACTACGTGAGCCGGGGCATGAGCGTGAACGACTTCGCGCCGAACCTGAGCTTCTTCTTCTCCAACGGCATCGACCCGGAGTACGCCGTGATTGGGCGGGTGGCGCGCCGCATCTGGGCCAAGGCCATGAAGCTGAAGTACGGCGCCGACGCCCGCAGCCAGATGCTGAAGTACCACATCCAGACCTCGGGCCGCAGCCTGCACGCCCAGGAAATCGACTTCAACGACATCCGCACCACGCTGCAGGCCCTGTACGCCATCTACGACAACTGCAACTCGCTGCACACCAACGCCTACGACGAGGCCATCACCACGCCCACCGAGGAATCGGTGCGCCGGGCCATGGCCATTCAGCTCATCATCAACCGCGAGCTGGGGCTGGCCAAGAACGAAAATCCGCTGCAAGGCTCCTTCATCATCGAGGAGCTGACGGAGCTGGTAGAAGAGGCAGTGCTGCTCGAATTCGACCGCATCACGGAGCGCGGCGGCGTGCTCGGGGCCATGGAAACCATGTACCAGCGCGGCAAAATCCAGGAGGAAAGCATGCACTACGAGATGCTGAAGCACACCGGCGAGTACCCCATCATCGGGGTAAATACCTTCCTCTCGTCGAAGGGCTCGCCCACGGTGGTGCCGGCCGAAGTCATCCGCGCCACGGAGGAGGAAAAGCAGTACCAAATCGATATGCTCCAGCTGCTGCACCAGCGCAACGCCGACCAGGCCCCGGCGCGCCTCAAGCAGCTCCAGCAAATCGCCGTGGCCAACGGGAATCTATTTGCCGAGCTGATGGAAACGGTGAAGTATTGCTCGCTGGGCCAGATTACGAACGCGCTGTTTGAGGTTGGGGGCCAGTATCGGCGGAATATGTAGAAGAACACATCTAATGCAAAAAAGCGCGCCTTGCTTAGCTAGCAAGGCGCGCTTTTTTGCATTAGATGTGTTCTTCTAAATCAAAATCCTCATCTTCAATAAGGTCATTTTCAATAATCTCCAATAGTCTGTCGACCATTGCTTGGTCTTTCCTTCCTTTCTGAGTAACACTTTCTTTATCGCCTTCCATTTGAAGAATTGCAAAACCTTTTAAGAATAGATTATTGAATCTATACTTGTTAGAGTTTTCATCAAACACTAAAATTTCGCTCCTTTTAATAGAACATAATTCTATCAAGTGCTTTTCCACGTCCTCTTTTCTCGCTCTAATATTATTTATATTGAACAATATATCATCAAACGAGAAGTCATCTTTGTTAGTGCTAATTGCTGAATTAATAATATCCTTATAAGGATTACCCTTCACATGGTTTGGCACTTTAACTGCCTTATCATATTCTGACTTCAATGTATCTGACTTCTCATCAACGTATTTTTCAATAGCATAATCCAACTCCTGCATATCAATAGGAACACGTAGTGGCTGAGTTTCTCGAATATCATTGTTAAAACAGATATTCAAGCAAAGTTGATGGCATATTGATGGCAGTCCGCATGAGTATTTAACAATCTTATCCTTAGCCTTTGATGTAAATTTCAGGTTCAAAAGCTTTTCTCCATTTTCTATTATTGAGAGTATTTCTTTCTCATCCATATAAGGAATAAAAATTTCAGACACCCTGTTATTCATTTCTTTATCATATTCTATTACATGGCGGGCTGTGCCAACAGCTCCAATAGCAATAAGCTTTAAGTCAGGAAAATCAACTGACATATCCATAAACACTTTCATTAATTGAGACGTCTTCGTTTTCTCTGCTCCTTTGATTTTATGGAAATCCTCTAGAATCCAGCATGCGCTTATTTCACCGAAGAACATTGCAAGCCTTTGTGGAGTTAGCTGCGGTGGCACAAAGCTCTTATGGGTAATTGATGTTGACCTATTTATTTCACCAATAGACATCTTTCATGCATATATTTATAAAACAAACAAGTTATAACATGTAAATCACTGGTTATGAATGATAAATACAAACTACTTCAGGCTAACCCAACCATTTGCAAACGGCTTTTTGGGGTTGATTTTGTTCAACTGCAACAAGTGCTGGTGAAAGTGCAAAACCGGATTGACCAGTATTTGCGGGAAAATCCGCTCTCCAAACGTGGAATTGAGGCAGAATTGAGCGTTGCGAATCAACTGCTGCTGACATTCGAATACCTGCGGCAATACCCCACTTTTTTGAGCCTGGGGTTTTCGTACGGAATCTCGGAAAGCTATTGCCACAAGATTTTTCACAAGATGCGACCCATTCTAGCCGACGTAATCGGGCTCAAAAATCCGGAGAAATTAAAATATACCCACGTAAAAACAGTTGTCGTTGATGTTACCGTGCAGCCCATCGAACGACCGAAAAAGAATCAGGAAGTCTACTATAATGGCTCTAAAAAAAACATATCATTAAGTCACAATTAATTATTAGTCAAAAGGATAAAACGATTGAGCATTGCCGGGTAGAACTGGAAGGCCGCAAGTCAGATATTCGCATTTTTCAGGAGACGCCCCTGGAAATTCATCGGAAAATTAAGGTGAAAGGCGATTTAGGATACGTTGGCATTCAAAAAGTGCATGCCCGCAGCCAAATCCCGCACAAAAAACCGAAAAACGGGGAATTGACCATCAAGCAAAAGAGGCAAAACAAGGCTTTTAGGAGCAAACGAGTCAAAATTGAACACGTTAACCGGCTGTGCAAGTGCTTTCGAATGGTTAAAGAAACCTACCGGAACCGATTGAATCACATTGCGCAAATTTGGCTCATCGTATGCGGACTCATAAATCTTAATATTGAAAAAGTTATACGTATTTAGGAAAGAGGTCTAATATTTAAGCTTGCTTTTATATCATTATAATTAATAGTGAAAGAAGGAGCGAACTTAAAACCTTCTACCTTAACTTCTTCTTTATAAAATTCACCCAACTGGTCAAAGCCATTTAATATTATGCTTTCATATGTCATTCCTTCTATACACCTTGTAGTAACTGTGTTTTCATAGGTTTGCTTGAGCTTATTAGACTTGTTGCGAAGTGAGTGAAGTGCGGAATTTTCGACAAACTGTACTTAAATTTAGAACATGAACTTTTCCGTAAAAAACCTCACTACTTCGCGTAAATGGCGTGCTGCCACGGGACTCACGGCGGAGCGTTTTGCGCAGCTTTTGGCGCATTTTAAGCAGGCGTATTTTCGGTTAAATGGAACAGATATGATTGAACGTGGGGCTTTTGCGCCGTATGAAGTAGCCCTTAAAACAGAAGAAGAATTACTGCTTTTCACCCTATTCAGCTTCAAAGCAAACTTGACGTATGATTTGTTGGGATTGGTCAGTGGGATGGACGGTTCCAACGCGAAACGCAACCAGGAATTAGGCATTACGGTGCTCCAAGAAGCGCTGGAGCAAACCGGGCATGCGCCAAAGCGGGAATTTGCGACAGTGGCCGAATTTGAAGCCTATTTTCAGGAACACGAGACGTTATTGGTCGATGGAACAGAGCAACGCAAGCAACGACCAGGAAATAAAGAGATGCAAAAAGACTACTATAGCGGTAAAAAAAAATACACGCCGTAAAAGAGATAGTTATTTCAACGACCATTCGCTGGATTGGTTTTATCAGCCGTTGTTACGGCGGAAGACACCACGACTACAGTGTGCTAAAAAGCATTTTACCAGTTGATAAAGAGTGGTTTAAAAAGTTCAAGGTGCGGTTGGACCTGGGGTTTTTGGGCTTCGCGAAAGACTACGTTTGCCGGAAAGTTTTTATTCCTATCAAAAAGCCGAAAGGGAAAGAACTCACCGATGAACAACGAGAAATAAATACAAAACAAGCAAGTGAACGAATTACCGTAGAGCATAGCATTGGCGGATTGAAACGTTATCGAATTTTGGAAGACCGATTACGTTTGCATAATTTGAACCTGTACAATGACGTGCTGGGAGTGTGTGCGGGCTTGTGGAATTTCAGCTTAAATCTGTGATTAATAGCTCGCAACAAGTCTATTAGTTAAGAGTGTTGTTTTACCGCACCCAGAATGACCATATAACACAATTTGTTTACCAGGGGTATCTAGAGCGTCAACCAGATGGCTATTGATTTTATTAGTTCTTTCCACGAAGGAGTATACTGCTGGAGAAGTAGGAGTAAAAACTCTGTTTGCTTTATATTTTTCCATTTTAGTAGTTGAATGAGTTACGGGTTTCATTGTGTTCTAAAACTACTTATAATTACTAGACTTGTTGCGAAGTGAGTGAAGTGCGGAATTTTCGACAAACTGTACTTAAATTTAGAACATGAACTTTTCCGTAAAAAACCTCACTACTTCGCGTAAATGGCGTGCTGCCACGGGACTCACGGCGGAGCGTTTTGCGCAGCTTTTGGCGCATTTTAAGCAGGCGTATTTTCGGTTAAATGGAACAGATATGATTGAACGTGGGGCTTTTGCGCCGTATGAAGTAGCCCTTAAAACAGAAGAAGAATTACTGCTTTTCACCCTATTCAGCTTCAAAGCAAACTTGACGTATGATTTGTTGGGATTGGTCAGTGGGATGGACGGTTCCAACGCGAAACGCAACCAGGAATTAGGCATTACGGTGCTCCAAGAAGCGCTGGAGCAAACCGGGCATGCGCCAAAGCGGGAATTTGCGACAGTGGCCGAATTTGAAGCCTATTTTCAGGAACACGAGACGTTATTGGTCGATGGAACAGAGCAACGCAAGCAACGACCAGGAAATAAAGAGATGCAAAAAGACTACTATAACGGTAAAAAAAAATACACGCCGTAAAAGAGATAGTTATTTCAACGACCATTCGCTGGATTGGTTTTATCAGCCGTTGTTACGGCGGAAGACACCACGACTACAGTGTGCTAAAAAGCATTTTACCAGTTGATAAAGAGTGGTTTAAAAAGTTCAAGGTGCGGTTGGACCTGGGGTTTTTGGGCTTCGCGAAAGACTACGTTTGCCGGAAAGTTTTTATTCCTATCAAAAAGCCGAAAGGGAAAGAACTCACCGATGAACAACGAGAAATAAATACAAAACAAGCAAGTGAACGAATTACCGTAGAGCATAGCATTGGCGGATTGAAACGTTATCGAATTTTGGAAGACCGATTACGTTTGCATAATTTGAACCTGTACAATGACGTGCTGGGAGTGTGTGCGGGCTTGTGGAATTTCAGCTTAAATCTGTGATTAATAGCTCGCAACAAGTCTACTTTAAAAACAAGTTTCCGCCGCCTCTCTCAGCCACTCAAGAGGCGGCGGGGGCGCGGGGGGCAGTTGCAGTTCCCAGACACTCCCAGCTTCCCCAGCGGCTTTGAGAGGCGCCAAGGGAACTGGGACGGGCGCATTGGCTCCCCTACCGCTACTCCAAGCCGCTCCAAGCTCCGGCAGCGGCGGTAGGGGGCGCGGGGACTATAGTAGCGCTACCCGCTCGTATCGCACCGTATCTGGGGCGACGGGCGGTGCGTACCTGAAGCCCGTTTGTAACCCTGCGCCTGCCGGGCTAGTATGCCGCAGCTAGCTCCTTGTAGGGGTCAATACAACCCATCTCCACGGCCATTGCCTCATGATTACCCATTTCACCGAATTAGACAGAACCAAGCTTTTTCTGCTGTACCACCTCAACCCGGTGCATCCCAAAGCCCCGCCGGTTCCCAAAGGGCCCTTGCTCCAGATTGTCATCATCCGGCACGGCGAAAAGCCTACGGAGGGCGACAATCTTTCGGCCGCCGGTTTTGAACGGGCGCTGGCCCTGCCCGAAGTGCTCAACAGCCTGCTGCCCCGGCCACCCCATTTCACCTACGTGCCGTGCATCGGCACCGATAAGGAGGAAACCACCCGCGTGCGGATGATGCAAACCGTGCTGCCCTACGCCGTACAGCACAACCTGACCATCAACAGCGACTACGCCCCCGACGAAATCAAGGGCCTCGTGAAGGAGCTTCGGCACCACCGCGGCACCGTGCTGCTGGTATGGGAGCATCACAACATTGTGAAAATTGCCGAGGCCCTGGGTATCATAGAACCCCTGGAATGGCCCGATAATGATTATGACAGCATCTGGACCATCACGTTCAGGAAAGGCCGGGCCAAGGGCAAAGCCAAACTACCGGTGCTAATCAAGACCCAGCAAGGTATTCAACCCGCGGGCTCGGTAGCCTAAGCAGACGCCTCTCCCCAACCTTTCGGGAGCCGGATTGGTACAACCAAGCTGGCTGCGCGCATACCATTCCGGCAGCCTGGCCCGATGGAACTAGCAAACAAGAAAGTATTTATAACCGGCGGCAGCGCCGGAATAGGAAAAGCATTGCTGGCCGAATTCATCCGGCGTGGCGTGCGCGACCTTGCCGTGATGGGCCGCAAACAGGCGGCCCTCGATGCCCTGAAGCAGGGATTCCCCGAGGCCCGGCTGCTGCTCATTGCCGGCGATGTGGGCCAGCCCGCCGACCTCGACCGCGCCGTGGCCACCATTACCCGCGAGTGGGGCGGGCTCGACATCCTGGTGAACAACGCCGGGGTAGTGAGCGCCGGCCTGCTCGCCGACCAGCCCGACGGCGATATCATCAGCCAAATCAACATCAACCTGACCGGCCTGATTCTGCTCACTAAGAAAGCCCTGCCCCTACTGCTGCAGAGCCCGGATGGCGCACTGATGAATATTTCTTCCGGCTATGGCTATCTGGCCATGCCTTTCTACAGCGTGTATGCCGCCACCAAAGCCGCCATCCGCCAGTTTTCCGATGCCATGCGCCGCGAGCTTTTTCAGCACCCGCTGCACGTGATGACCGTGTACCCCTCCGCCACCGATACCGACATGATGAAAACCGCCGTGGTGAAGGGCATGGACTCGGCCGAAGACGTGGCCAAAGCATCCATTGAGGGCCTGCTGGCCGGCGAAATCAACGTCATCATGGGCGGGGCCGAGCGCGAGGCGCAAATCAAAACCAACTTCCTGGAACCGCGCAAAATCGACGCCGTGGCCGCCGCCAACTACGAAGCCCTGCGCAAACGCACGGCCCAGCATCGTTCCATGTAGCACGCTGGCTATTTGGCCATCGAGAATCAAAATACCACCCAAAAAAGCCGGATATATTATCCGGCTTTTTTGTGCTACAATGGGGATGAATACGGTGTCTGCATTCTGCTGGCGTGGCCAATAATCTAAACTGAAGCGAGCTAGCGCTAAACTTGATTCTGCGCCTAGTACCTTGCTATTCCTTAGTTAGCCCAACGACTGTGAATAAACGCCTACTCGCCGCCGCTCTATTGGGCTGGCACACTGCAAATGCCCAAACCCTCACTACTACCGAGCGCAGGATTGTAGCCTCGGTGCAGCAGCACATGCCGCAGACAGAGCAGCTGCTGGAACAGGTCGTCAATATCAACAGCGGCACGCTCAATGTGGCGGGCGTGCGCCAGGTGGGCGCAGTATTCCAGAAAGAGTTCGACGCGCTGGGGTTTAAAACCGAGTGGGTGGCTATGCCCGCCAGTATGCAGCGAGCCGGCCACCTAGTAGCCCGGCACAGCGGCACCAAGGGCAAGAAGCTCTTTCTGATTGGTCACCTCGACACGGTATTTGAGTTGGATATGCCCTTCACCAAGTTCACGCGGCTCAACGACTCGACGGCCACCGGCCAGGGCGTAAACGACATGAAAGGCGGCGACGTAGTGATAGTGGCCGCGCTGCAGGCGCTGCAAGCCAACGGCCTGCTTAAAAACACCAGCATCACGGCCTACTTTACGGGCGACGAAGAGCGGGGCGGCCAAGGGCCGGAAAGCCGCGCCGACTTCATTGCCAAAGCCCGGGAAGCGCAGGTAGCCCTGGCCTTCGAAACGGCCACCAACCTGAACATCGTGGCCACTGCCCGCCGTGGCGCGAGTACCTGGCAGCTCAAAACCTTTGGCAAGGCTGCCCACTCGTCGGGCATTTTTAAGCCGTCCGTGGGCTACGGGGCCATTTACGAAGCGGCCCGCATCCTCAATTCCTTCCGCGAAAACCTGAGCCAGGAGCAGAACCTGACGTTCAACCCGGGCCTGATGGTGGGTGGCTCCGAAGTGAGCTACGACGAAACCAGAGCGCGGGGCGAGGTAGTGGGCAAAGCCAATATTATTGCGCCCACCACCACGGTCATCGGTGATTTACGCTTCCTGACCGAAGCCCAGAAAGAAGCCGCCCGCGACAAGATGCGCGCTATCGTGGCGCAGAGCCTGGCCGGTACCCGGGCCGAAATCACCTTCACCGACGGGCTGCCCGGCATGGCCCCCACCCTCGGCAACCAAAAGCTGGCCGCTCTGGCCGACCAGGCCAGCCGCGACCTGGGCTTTGGGCCGGTTACGACCAGCGACCCCGGCTCCCGGGGGGCCGGCGATATTTCCTACGTGGCCCAGTACCTCGATTGCCTCGACGGTTTGGGCGCATCGGGCAAGGGTGCCCATGCCGCGGGCGAAACCATTAATATGAGGGACTTTCCGAAGCTGGTGGAGCGGGCAGCCCTCATGATTTATCGGCTTACCCGGTAGCCGACCGGTGAAGGTGCAAGCCGGGTGCCAAGGCTGAAAAGCCTCGCTGCAGACCTTTCGCCACTTTATCGAAACAAAACAGCCCGTCAAACGTCTGTGGTAGCATGCAAATCACCATCGCCCGGCACTCCACCAATCGGCTCACCGTTAACCGCTTTGGCTACGGCACCATGCGCCTCACCGGCACTGATATTTGGGGCGAGCCCGCCGACCGGCCTCAAGCACTCGAAATCCTGAAAACCGCCGTGTCCAGTGGCGTCAACTTTCTCGACACAGCCGACTACTACGGCGAGGACGTAACCAACCGCCTCATTGCCGAAGCCCTGCACCCCTACCCGACCGACTTGGTTATCTGCACCAAAGTAGGTGCTACCCGTCGGCCCGACAAAAGCTGGGTGCCCTTCAACACCCCCGAAAACCTCCGCACCAGCATCGACAACAACCTGCGCACCCTGAAGCAGGAGCAGATTCAGCTGGTGCACCTGCGACTGATGGGCCACGGCGCAGTACCGCTCGATGAGCAGCTCGGGGCCATGTTTGAGATGCAGCGCGAGGGCAAAATCCTGCATGTAGGCCTGAGCAACGTGACCCGCGAGGACCTGGAAGCCGGGCTGAAAATCGGCGAGATTGCCACCGTCGAAAACATGTACAGCTATGCCCAGCGCACCACCGTGGTGCTCCCCTACGGCACCAACCCCGGCGGTGAAGAAGTGCTGGACCTGTGCGAGCAGCACGGCATTCCGCTCATCCCCTTCTTCTCGCTGGTGCACGGCCTGCCCAACGCCGGCCAGAAGCTAACCGAGCTGGCCCGCCGGCGCGGCGTGACAGACGCCCAGCTCAACATTGCCTGGCTGCTGCACCGCTCACCCTGGCTGCTGCCCATTCCGGGCACGTCGTCGCTGGCGCACCTTGAGGAAAACCTCAAGGCGGCCGATATTGAGCTGAGCGCCGAGGAAATGGCCTATCTGGGGTAGTAGTTTGTTTCGTTTCCTTCGTCCCGACCTTAATTTGGGGGAATGAAACGTTGGTTCACTTTACTTTTTCTACTTCTTGCTTTTGCAGCCCCCTGCCTCGCTCAGGACTTATCCGGCATTTGGCAAGGCGCTGCTACTAACCTGCCCAGGCGGGTCGTAAGCCCGATAGCTATGCAGATTTACAAGCAAAGTGCCGCCCCACTTTCAGGATGTTTCTATCAGGAATTTGAATACGGAAAGTATTGTGTTATCTACCAGCTAACGGGCACGCTATCAGCTAAGACGCTGGTTATTGCATTCGATAGCATTTTACAAGAACGTCGCCCTTCCAACCCAAACTTCAGTTGGGATGCCGCACCCATTACGTTTTCCTATGATGAACGGCAGGAGATGCTTGTTGGAAAGAACTCTCCAGGGAGGTATACCCGGAGTATGGACTACACCTTCACCTTTTTTCGGGTAAAGCTGAAATCAAGTTTGGTTGTGCCTGCTGCAGCTTCAACTACCCTGCGCGTCTCGGGGCGCGATGTGCGCTGGTTTTCGAACCCAGCACTCAAACGCCCTGTTGCTCAGGGCAACACGTTCAGCACCCGTCTGCAAAAAACCACCACTTTCTACCTAACACAGGGGTTCTATCCTTCGCGCAAAAGCACCGCCACCGCCGTAACCATACGGGTAAGGCCTGCTTTAAAATCTGTTGCTAAGCAGCGTCCGTCTACCTCCGCACCTGCAATTGTTGTTCCGGTACTATTGCCCACGGTACTCTTCTTTGTGGGTACGGCCACGCTGCTGCCTACCGCCACTCCTGCCCTGGAGCAGCTCACGGCTGACCTGAAAGCCCGGCCCGCCATGCGCATTCGCATAGCCGGCCATACCGACCGGATAGGCGAAACCGACAAAAATCAGGTACTATCCACGCAACGGGCGGCAGCGGTAATGGCCTTTCTTGTGAAATCGGGCATTGCTCCTGCGCGCCTGGCAGCCATTGGCTACGGCGATAGCCACCAGCGCTACCCTACCCCCGATGCTCGCAACCGGCGCGTAGAAATAGAGGTACTGTCGTAATCAGGCTACACATTTTGCTGCTTTGGCCCCATAGTTTTTTTCCTCCTTCTGGTTAGCCGTCAAACTTCTGACGAACGAATTATTACCCTATGAAATGAAAAGCAACTTTTGCTTTGGTATCGGGGCCCTGCTGTTCGCGGTTCCGGCACCGGCCCAATCCCTGACGGGTATATGGCAGGGAGTTGAAACGGATACTGGCCAGCCGGGGGCCTTCTGGCCCACGGTCCTGCGCCTGCAAAAAAGCAAGGGCAGCAATGTGTTCGGCATTCTCTACGAAGAAACCGATACCAACCCGGGCATCACGGTCACGTTCGGCATGCGCGGCACCCGCACCGCCACCGGCCTGCGCCTCGAACACGGCGAGAAGCTGAACGAAACCGGCCGCACCCTCACCCAATACTGGTGCGACGGCTCCATTACGTTCACCTACGACCCTGCCCTCGAAAAGCTCACCGGCCACGCCACCTACCGCCCCGTGGGCGGCTGCAGCGTGGGCACGTTCATGCTCTACCGCATCAGGTTAAAATCGGCCGCCACGGTGCCGGCCGGGGCCGAAAGCAGCTTGCGCGTATCGGGCCGCAATGTGCTTTGGTTTGCCGATGCCGAGCTGAAGAAGCCCGTGAACTCGGGCAATACCTACCGCACCAGGCTCAGCAAAACCACCACGTTCTATCTCAAGCAGGCTTATTATCCTACCGACCAAAGCCCGGTGGTGCCCATCACCATTCAGGTGAGCGGGGCCAGACCTGCGCCGCCGGCTCCGGCGCCGAGGCCCGTGCCTGCTCCTGCCCCTCCGCCAGTCGACTCGGTTGCCAAGGCCCCGGCCGCGCCCCTGTTACCCGCCACGCCGGCCCCGGTGGTGCTGCCCACCGTATTGTTTAAAGTGGGCACCTCCGAGCTGATGCCCACCGCCGCCCCGGCCCTCGACCAGCTGGCGGCCGAGCTCAAGGCCCGCCCGGCCTTGCGGCTGCGCATTGCCGGCTACACCGATAAAGTAGGCGAGCCCGATAAAAACCAGGCCCTCTCCGAGCAGCGCGCCGAGGCCGTGAAAACCTGCCTGTTAAAAGCCGGAATTGCGCCCGAGCGCCTCCGCACCATCGGCTACGGCGACTCCCGCCCGCTCTACCACTCGCCCGATGCCCGCAACCGGCGGGTGGAAGTGGAGGAAGTGAGATAGCCGGGGACTTGTAGCAGCCCGTTGCAGTATTGGAGTTGTTTAGAAAGTCACAAAAGGTACTCAAACGGTCATGCTTCGCTGCGCGCTACATGACCATTCGGGGACTTTCTAAACAGCTTCATTAGCGCCTCATTTGGCATGTCGCTCGAAAAAACCGCGAAACTACTCTCCAAAGCAACAGACCAGGCACTTACTTTACCCCGTGAAAACGGCTGCAATGTATAGCTTGCTCTGGGTGCTGCTGCTGGGCGGCCGCCTTCAGGCCCAGGACTTGTCGGGCGCTTGGCAGGGCGTTGAAATCCACTTACCCCTGCAAGGCTACTGGCCAGCCCTGCTCACCCTGCAAACCGATACCGGCTCAACCATGACCGGAGTGCTGTTTCAGGAAGTAGGTGACCATCCCGATGCCACCGGGACCTTTGCCATGCGCGGCACCCGCACCCGCACCGGAATGCAGCTGGATTACACCAAAATATTGGCTGAAAACCACATGAGCGCGAGCTGGTGCCTGGGCACCATCACCTTCAGCTACGATGCGGCACAGGAGAAGCTTACCGGGCGCTCCAGGTTTAAGCCTGTTCCGGCTGGCAACTGCAGCACCAGTACATTTGAGCTGTTTCGGGTACGGCTCAAGTCTGCTTCTGCCGTTGCGCCCGGCGTGTGGAGCACCGTGCGGGTTTCGGGACGCGAGGTACGCTGGTTTGCCGACCCTGCCCTGCTGAAGCCCCTGGCCACCGGCAACAGCTACCACGTAGCCCTTAGGCAGACTACGATTTTCTATATTGTCCAGAACTTTTACCCGAACGCCCACCGCCCGGTCACCCCAATTACGATAAGCGTGAAGGGGCCATTACGCCCAAAAGCCGCCGCGAAACCGCCCCGAGTAGCTGGCCATACGGTACCCATGGTGCTACCCACCGTATTGTTTAAAGTGGGCACCTCCGAGCTGATGCCCACCGCCGCCCCGGCCCTCGACCAGCTGGCGGCCGAGCTCAAAGCCCGCCCGGCCTTGCGGCTGCGCATTGCCGGCTACACCGATAAAGTAGGCGAGCCCGATAAAAACCAGGCGCTCTCCGAGCAGCGCGCCGAGGCCGTGAAAACCTGCCTGTTAAAAGCCGGAATTGCGCCCGAGCGCCTCCGCACCATCGGCTACGGCGACTCCCGCCCGCTCTACCACTCGCCCGATGCCCGCAACCGGCGGGTGGAAGTGGAGGAGCTGCAATAATCCCCTGCTGTTTTCACAGCTTTGCGTAGGCCGCCAGCAAGGGAGAAGCCCGACCTTTGCCGCCCGCGCCGCTCCCCGCCGCGTGCCAGCAATAAGCCCATTCCTCCCCGTATGTCCCATCGCCACTTTCTTATTCATAAGCCCTACGGCTGCCTCAGCCAGTTCACCAGCCAGTTTTCGGGCGAGGCGAAAAAGACCATGCTGGGCAAATTCCATGACTTTCCGGCGGGCACCATGTCCATTGGCCGGCTCGATGAGGACAGCGAAGGCCTGCTCCTGCTCACCACCGATGGCAAGGTGAGCGAAGCCATCCGGAGCCGGCACGTCGAAAAAGAATATTACGCCCAGGTTGATGGGCTCATGGACGAGCCTGCCCTGGCCCGGCTGCGGGCCGGAGTCGAAATCGGAGTGCACAGCGAAAAGGTTATCACCAGCCCCTGCGCCGCCCACCGCCTGGACTCCGCCCCCGCCTTTGCTCCGCGCACCCGCAAAATCCGCGACGACCGGCATGGGCCCACTTCCTGGGTGGCGATTACGGTGCGGGAAGGAAAATTCCGCCAGGTGCGCAAAATGACGGCGGCCGTGGGTTTCCCCACCCTGCGGCTGGTGCGCGTGCGGGTGGGCGGTATCTGGCTGGGCGACATGGCCCCGGGAGCCGTAGTGGAAGTACCGGATTTTGGGTTGTAGGCAGTTGATGTGGGGGGCAGAGTGGGCTCCCGCACCCCACATATCACCATTATTTAAATCGTTATTTCATGCTGCATGCATAACATTTATCGGGTTGTGCCGTATCTTTACCTTAGCATTAACCACTAGGCCTGTGCGCACTATCGATATGAAAAAAACCGCTGCTTTCTCGTTCTCCTCGCTGCTGCTGTTGGGCGGCGTGAGCTACCTGGCTGCCAAACTGGCTGGCCTCGACCTGACGTTCTTCTTCCACGGCGACGACGACCACCAGTACTACTGCTAATCCCTATTGTATCGCTACACAGCACCCTATCCGCATTATTATCTGAAAAAGCCTGGCTATTAGCCGGGCTTTTTTGTTGTGACATCGGCCAATGCGGCGGACCCGGGCGGTTCGGCGCGGCTTTTGGAACCTTGCCCCCGCAACGGCGTGCCCCGTAGCAGTTCTTTTTCACGGCGGCGGGCGGCCATGCGTTGCCGCTTCCGCCGCTTCACCAATTCCCCTCCTGGTTTTATGAACCTCGATTCCCACCAAGCTCAGGTGAGCTACATCATTGGCCGCGACCTGGCCCGCAACTTTGCCCAGCAGGGCCTCGAACTGGACGTTGATACCCTGGCCGGCGCGCTGAAGGAAGGCCTGCAGGGCCTCCCCAGCCGCCTCACCCAGGAGCAGATGCAGGCCGCCATGCAGCAGATGCAGGAGCAGATGGGCGGCGCCGACCAAGACGATAATTCCCAAGACCCCGAATCCATGAACAACAACAAAGCCGAAGGCGAAGCCTTCCTCGCCGAAAATGCCAGCAAAGCCGGCGTTACCACCCTGCCCAGCGGCCTCCAGTACGAGGTAATCACGCAGGGCACGGGTGCCAAACCCAGCCTGAAATCGTCGGTGACGACGCACTACCACGGCACCCTGATTAACGGCACCGTGTTCGACAGCAGCTACCAGCGCGGCCAGCCCGCCACCTTCCCCGTCAACGGCGTAATTGCCGGCTGGACAGAAGCCCTGCAGCTCATGCCCGAAGGCTCGAAGTACCGCCTCTACATCCCCTCCGACCTGGCCTATGGCAAGCGCGGCGCGGGCCGCGACATTCCCGGCGATACCGCGCTCATCTTCGATGTGGAGCTGCTGAAAGTGAACAACTGAGCGAGCGTAGCGGCGGGAAATATTCCCGCCGCTACCCGCACGGCGGCCCCTGCCTGGAGCCGCCCTACCAGCACCATTCCGGCTGTTTCCAAGACCATGAATCCCTTCGAAGCCCAGCCGCCCGCTGACCAGCCCAAAGAGGCCCCGGAACAACCTTCCGGGGCCTCTTTGCTGCCTACGCCCGGTTCGGCAGCGGTTCCTGCCCCCGCCGCGCCCCACTACCAGCCCGCCCCGCTCATCGAGCCGCTGCCGGAGCTGCCGCCCCTGCCCGAAGTACGGTCCGACGACGGCCGCGTGGTGCTCTCCGGTAGTACCGTAACGGTGCAGGGCCGGCAGTTCTCGCTGCGCGAGCTGGAGCGGGCCGAAATCACGCCCGTGAAGTGGATACTCTGGTACCTGCTCGGGGGCCTGGGGCTAGCCTTCGTTATGATAGCCTTTTTGCAAAACCAGCTCCG
Source organism: Hymenobacter siberiensis (assembly GCF_018967845.1). Classification (GTDB taxonomy): domain Bacteria; phylum Bacteroidota; class Bacteroidia; order Cytophagales; family Hymenobacteraceae; genus Hymenobacter; species Hymenobacter siberiensis. The sequence continues at coordinate 2,940,175 of NZ_JAHLZZ010000001.1, read as the reverse complement.
CACCGGCCCGGCCATGCTGGGCATGGTGGCCACGGCGCTGCTGCTGGCCTACGGGCATCGCGGAACCAACCGCCTGCGCCTGCACCGCTTGGGCCGCGAGATGGTCAACTTTGCCCTGCCCGGCGACACCGCGCCCTGGCTGCGCCTCACCGCCGAGCTGAACCGCCGCATCTACCGCGTGCACGATTACGATGCCCGCGTGGCCGCCGCCGCACTAGCCGCGCACGACGAAGCCGTGCGCCTGGCGGCCCAGCTCGCGGCCGAAGCGGCGACCCTGGCCGACCAGACCCAGGCCCAGGCGGCCACCGACGAAAATGACCAGTGCTGATTTCAGCCCCATGCTGGCGTGCGGCCGTAAGGCTGCTGGCCGGAGCGCATCCGCTACCTTCGCGCCCCGTAAACCATTCCCCGCTTAGCCCCCGATACCTCACCTTTACTTTATGAGTTCCGATACTAAACATTCGCACACCGCCATTTCCGGGGCGGGGCTGCTGATTGCCTTGGGCATCATTTATGGCGACATCGGCACCTCGCCGCTCTACGTGATGTCGTCCATCCTGAGAAGCGGCCGCGTGCCCGATTTGATTGATGCACACCTCGTATTAGGCGGCATTTCCTGCGTTATCTGGACGCTCACGCTCCAGACTACCATCAAGTATGTACTGCTTACGCTGAACGCGGATAACAACGGCGAGGGTGGCATTTTCTCGCTCTACGCCCTGGTGCGGCGGCGGGGAGCCTGGCTCTCGGCCGTGGCCATCATTGGCGGTTCCGCCCTGCTGGCGGATGGGGTGATTACGCCGCCTATTTCAGTATCATCGGCGGTCGAAGGCCTTAAAAACGTATTTCCAACGCTGACCCAGGACATTGTTGTTTATATCGTTATCGGTATTATTGCGGGGCTTTTCTTACTACAAAGCTTTGGTACACAGATTGTTGGTAAAGCATTCGGGCCGATTATGTTCCTGTGGTTCACCATGCTGGGTGTGTTGGGCACAAGTTGGATTATCCAAAACCCGGTAATTCTGAAGGCGGTCAACCCGTACTACGCCTACGACCTGCTGGTGCATTACCCCGGCGGTTTCTGGCTGCTGGGCTCGGTATTTCTGTGCACCACCGGGGCCGAGGCCCTGTATTCGGACCTGGGCCACTGCGGCAAGGGCAACATCCGCATCAGCTGGACTTTCGTGAAAACCTCGCTGCTGCTCAACTACCTGGGGCAGGGAGCCTGGCTGCTGGCCCACCAGGGCGAGATGCTGAACGGTAAAAACCCGTTCTATGCCCTTATGCCACAATGGTTTTTACTTATCGGCATCAGCGTGGCAACCATTGCGGCCATCATTGCTTCGCAGGCGCTCATCACGGGTTCGTTTACGTTGGTGGCCGAGGCTATCCGCCTGAATATGTGGCCCAAAGTGAAGCTCAACTACCCCACCGACGTGAAGGGCCAGCTCTTTGTGCCCAGCATGAACCGGCTGTTGCTGCTGGGGTGCATCGGCGTGGTGCTGTACTTCCGCGAGTCGACCAATATGGAAGCCGCCTACGGGCTGGCCATCACCCTCACCATGCTGATGACGACCGTCCTGCTCACCATGTGGCTGAAGATGAAGAAGGTAGCCATGCCGCTCATCGTCCTGTTTGCAGTGGTGTACGGCATCATCGAAGGCTCGTTCCTGATTGCCAACATGATTAAGTTTCCGCACGGCGGCTGGGTGTCGCTGGCCATCGGCGGCACGCTCATGGCCGTGATGTACGTGTGGCTCAAGGCATTCTACATCAAGCGCCGCCTCACGGAATTTGTGCGGCTGGAACCTTACGTGGACGCCCTCAAGCAACTCAGCGACGACGAATCCATCCCGAAATACTCAACCCACCTCGTGTTCCTGACCTCGGCCGAGCGCAGCACCGAGATTGAGCAGAAAATCATCTACTCCATCTTCCAGAAGCGACCCAAGCGGGCGGATATCTACTGGTTCATCCACGTCGACACCACCGACGAGCCCTACACGATGGAGTATAAAGTGACCGAAGTGGCCAAGGACGACGTATTCCGCATCAATTTCCGGCTGGGCTTTCGGGTGCAGCAGCGCATCAACCTCTACTTCCGCAAAGTGATTGAGGACCTGGTGCGCAACAAGGAAGTAGACATCACCTCGCGCTACGAGTCGCTGAGCAAGCAGCACGTCACCGGCGATTTCCGCTTCGTGGTGCTGGAGAAATTCCTCAGCATCGAGAACGACTTCCCCACCGTAGAGAAGCTCGTGATGCAGGCCTACTTCTACATCCGCCAGTTTATCGCCTCCGAAGACCAGTATTTTGGCCTCGACACCTCCTCGGTGAAGGTAGAAAAGGTGCCGCTGGTAATTGCGCCGGTGCGCGAAGTGGCGCTGAAGCGAATTAAATAATAAATTACGGTTTGAACTGCTGTTTTAGCGGGGCTGCAACCAAGCAGCCCCGCTTTTTTATGCCCGGTGCTGTACATAATCTGGGAGTTACTCAATCTGGTCGCACTGGGTTTGCTTCTCTGGGCAAGCTATAAAGCAGTAAAGATTCTGGCTCGCGAATGGGGAATCCTCAAAACCGGACTGTTCACATTATTGCTACTTGCCATGACGGGCGGTAAACAAAAGGCCTCGGTGCCAATGCGCACAGCAGTAAGCAATACCAATGCGCTCCGTCCCGGCATCTATTTGCCTGTTATAAGCGACAAGTTTATCAACCGCCTTTCGCTCGTTATTATCAAGAGTTCGGGCACTGATACGACGGCCGCTACCGTTGCGCAAGATTTTTCCGGCCTGGGAGTTGGTCACAAATGGGAGCCGATAGGTCCTGGCATCTATCGTTTTCAGCACGGCCAGCTGGCCTACAACATCCCGCAGCTTTTGCGCTGGAACCTACTGGGAATAAACGTCTTCACGCAATTGAAACAATTGAAAGGCACCACTACCCTGCATAACTAAAGAGGCCCCGCTCAAATTTGAGCGGGGCCTCTTTAGTTATGCAGGGTAGCCGGAAATTACTTCCCCAGCCACTTGGCCAGCACTTTCTGCTGGGCGGCGGTAGGGCTCGCCACAGGCTGAATGGTGAACTTGCGGTCGGGGTTGGGCAGGGCGCGCAGGGTGATGTCGCGGGTGAGGCCGTCGCGGCGCACCTGCAGCTTCACATCGGCACCTACGGGGCTGCTGATGAGGGCTTTCACGGTTTCGTCGCTCGGCGCGGCATCGTTGATGAGCAGGACTTCGTCGGTGGCGCTGAGGCCGGTGTTCCAGGCGGCACCGTCGCGCACTACGCTGGCCACGAGCAGCTTGCCGGTACGGTTCGAGAAGTTGGCCCCGAGGGTGCCGTCGGTGCTCAGCGGTGCGCTGGTGAGCGTGAGTCCGGCGTAGCCGAGGGCAGTGGCGAAATCGATGGGCTTGGTGTCGTACACGTTATTCAGAAAGAATTCGTCGAAGCGGCGGCCGGCCACGGTAGCCACGGCATCCTGGTATTCCTGGTCGGTGAAGCCCCGGCCGGCCTTCTTGTAATACGTGTCGTAGAGCAGGCGCATCACGTCGTCGAGGTGCTTGGTACCGTTGGTGACCTGGGCAATGTTCAGGTCGAGCCAGGTGCCAATCAGGTCACCCTTGGGGTAGTAGCTGATTTGGGTATTGCTGGAGTTTTCATTCGGCCGGTACGACTTAATCCAGGCATCAAAGCTGGACTCGGCCGCCGACTGAACGCGGTTGCCGGGCGTATTCTCCACCTCCGTGATAGTATTTCCCAGCTTACCCAGGTACTCCTCACGGCTGAGGATGCCGGCACGCGCCAGAATCTGCTTCGAGTAGTATTCCGTCATGCCCTCGCTCACCCACAGCATGTGGGTGTAGTTTTCCTGGTCGTAGTTGAACGGCCCCAGCGCCACCGGCCGGATGCGCTTCACGTTCCAGAGGTGGAAGTACTCGTGCGCCACCAAGCCCAGGAAGGACTTCAGCCCGGCATCGGTGCCGTAGGCGGCGCGGCTCACCTCCAGCGTGGTCGAATACAGGTGCTCCAGGCCACCGCCACCGCGCTCCAGGTTGTGCACGATGAACAGGTAGTGGTCGAGCGGATTCTGGCCCACCACGCGGTGCGCTTCCTCGCACACGCGCTTCATATCGGCCACCAGCTTGGTGTCGTCGGCGGTGTACTGCCCGTACATGGCTACCTGGTGCGGGGTGCCGTTGGCGGTGAATTCCAGTATTTTTTGATTGCCGATTTCAATCGGCGAATCAGCCAGCTCGTCGTAGCTCGCGGCTTTGTAGGTGAACTTGCCGGGGCCGGGGCGCAGGGCCGTGCTCACCTTCTCCCAGCCGGCGGCGGGCTGCACGGTCAGCGAGCTGTTCAGCATCTTGTTATCGGCCGGGTACATGAACACGCTGCTGCCGTTGAGGTAGCCGTGGTCGGCGTCGATAAACGACGTGCGTACGCTCAGCTCGAACGCGTACACCCGGTAGCTCACCCGGAAGCTGGCCTGCTTGGGGTGGCGTACCCGCCAGGTATTCTTGTTAATTTTCTCCGCTACCAGGGCCTGTCCGCCGCTGGTCTGGGCCTGGAAGCCCTCCACGTTTTTGGCATACTCGCGCACCAGGTACGAGCCGGGGGCCCACACGGGCATTTTCACGTCAGTATAATCGGCCGAAAAGCCGCCCAGCTCCATCTTCACCTCGAAGTAGTGGGACTGGGGCTGCGGCATGGCCAGCGTATAGCGCAGCGTGGGCACCACGGCGGCTGTTGGGCGGGCATTCACACCCTCAGCTGCTAACACAAGTCCCGCTAAAGCAGCAGTGCGCAGGAATACGTTTGAGTTTCTAAGCATTCGAAAATTAACTAAATTGGAAGCAAGGGCACAAAGTAAGCCCCGCAGGTTGCCTCCAACCTAGCAGGCGGCCCCGCCGTTAGGACCTAGCGCGGCGCTTACCCGACAGCCACGCGCCTTTTGCCGGACTTTTGTATGCGCTATATCTGGATAATTTTTGTGGGGCTGCTGATGGCGATGGTGGCCATTCTGCCGCGCCTGGGGAAGCACAAACCCGCTCCACCCATGGCGGAAACCAGCCCGTCCGACGCCGCCCTGCGTGCCCGGCCGGCATCCCTGCGCACGGCCCCCGGCGCTGCCCTCCCGCCCCGCGCCGATAGCGTGGTGGCCTTCGGGCTGGCCCAGCGCGGCACGCCCTACGTGTACGCGGGCACCTCACCGCTCACGGGCTTCGACTGCTCGGGGTTCATCATGTACACGTTTGCCCATTTCGGGGTGCCGGTACCGCATTCCACCGCCCTGCTCATCGACGTGGGCCGACCCGTGGCCCGCACCGAGGCCCAGCCCGGCGACATCATCGTGTTTACCGGCACTGCTGCCACCAACACCACGCCGGGCCACGCCGGCATTGTGATATCGCCCCGGGGCGAGCTGCCGCTGCGTTTCGTGCACGCCTCATCGTCGCGCCGCGAGCCGTTTGTGAAAGTGAACCAGGTGGAGAATTCCGACTATGAGCGGCGCTTCATGCAGGTGCGGCGGGTGCTGGGACCGGACACGGGCATTGCCGCCTCGGCGCGGCCGAAGCTGATAGCGGCCCCCGCCAGCACGCCGCCCGTGGCCGCGCTGCCTGCCCGTCGGGTGGCCGTGGCAGCAGTGGCCGCGCCTATTCCTGCGCTCCCCAAGCGGCTCGCGACGAAGAAATACCCGACAGCCGCGATTACCGCTAAGAAGAAATCGGCAGCTAAAAAGAAGTCGGCGTCTATTCCCAAGCGCAAGCGGCCGGCCACCAAGGCCAAGTAAGCCCTTCAAAACCGCTTAAACGCAACGATGCCCGGCCTGCCTTTGCCGTCCCACTAAAGGGCGGCTGGGCAAACCGGGCATCTAATCCTTCAAATCTTACCAAGCGGCGAAACTGGGGTGCAGTTCCGGCGTCTTTCAGATAAGACCTGGCCGAATGTGGGTAGCCTTAGGAGCTACCCCACGAAGCTGTTGTTAGGCGTGTACTGCGGTGAAGCGTACGACATTCGACAGGCTTGGCAGGATTTGTTTGGGACTACTAGACATTTTGTACCTCCTTTCTTTACGTTCGACATTGCCTCATTATCGCGGCCCAATAATTTAGGGATTCTCAAATGGGGTCGTAGCACTCACTACTGGCCCGTAAAGTTAATAGCAAGGGCTAAAGTTCAAAATCTGCCCGGCTTTTTCGGGGCTGCGCTGCTCAAAAAGCGGCTTTACGGCTGATTTACAGCTATATTAATTTTGCTATTGCCGCCGTATTTTTTTCTGATTGGCCCGGCGCGTAAACTTGGCTGTAAACTTGCAATAGGGGCAATAGCCAGCGTGCTGGCTTAGCTCTGAAATTTTTGCTTACCTTTTCCCCTCAAACCCACCTCATCCAATCTTCAGAAATGAAAAAAACCTTGCTCTTACTGGTTGCCCTCGTGCTGGGCCTCGCTGGCATGGCCTCCGCCCAAACCATGTCGCCGCTTGGTGTCTGGACCAATACGGAGAAGAAAGCCACCTTCGAAATCTACAAGTGCGGCGACAAGCTGTGCGGCAAAATCGTGAGCCTGACCATTCCCAACGACCCCGCCACCGGCAAACCCAAAACCGACTCGCAGAACCCCGATGCCAAGCTGCGCAGCCGCCCTCGTCTAGGCCTGGTATTTATGCAGGGCTTTAAGTATGACGACAATAACAAGTGGGACGATGGCAAAATCTACGACCCCGAAACCGGCAAAACCTACTCCTGCTACATGAAGATGGAAAGCCAGAACACGATGGAAGTGAAAGGCTACATCGGCTTCTCGCTCATCGGCAAATCGCAGACCTGGACGCGGGTAAAATAACCCCGGCACCTGCCCCTGCTTAGCTCGTGCTACGGCCGGCTCTCTACCCCGAGGGCCGGCCGCTTTTTGTGGCACGGTATCGGTAAGACGGCAGCTAATTGGGCTTATATGGGCATATTTGAAGGTTAAAGTTGCATGCCGCTCTTAAACTATTTGTCCGAGCCGGTGTTCTGACTCCACTAAAGCATCTTGTTTTGTTCAATTTCATTCAGCAGTTATTTCGCCCTGAAGAGGCCGCCCCGGCTGCCTGGCACGCCGTGGCACTCACGGCGGCGCAGGTTCGGCGACACGCCCGCTGGGTAGAGCAGCATGTGTTTTTGAACTGGCTGGAGCCCTACTACAAGGCCTACCACCTGCGCAAGGGCGGAGCCGGCGGCAGCCGCGGCCTGCAAGTGCAGCAGCTACACGAACAGGGCCGCCAGGGAGCCATATTTTTCTTCGACCCCACCATCGGGCCGGGCAATTTCCGACATTTCTACGAGCACCTGGGCGAGCGCCTGCTCGGGCTGGGCTACCACCGCGCCTGCGCCGACCAGTGCACCCAACGCAAGCAGCACCTGCGCGAAACCGTGCTCAAGCAACTCTTCAAGCCCAACCCTACCGACTGCCCCGATACCGGCCACTGCAACCAGCGCTTCGGCCTGGTTACCATCGATTTGGTAGTAGTAAACGGTCAGCCCATGTTTATCCGCCTCACCAACAACGCGGTGCTGCAACCCGGTTTCACACCCGCCGGCTCGTTTGATGAGCTGCTCCGGCACCTGCTGGATGCCCCGCCGCCCACGCCGGCCACCCAAGCCCTGATAGCCGAATACCACAACCAGTTCTAACGGCTCATTACCAATATATTAACCAAAATAAAGGCCGCTCCCGGATTGGGAGTGGCCTTTATTTTGGGTGACGAAGCAGGGCGCTATTCCCGCACAAACTGCGCCCGGCCCAGCATATTGCCATCGAGGCCCAGCAGGCGCAGGTAGTACAGGCCCGATGCCAAGCTGTGAGTATCAATCTGAGGATGTGCTGCTTGCAGAGCCTGGCGCAGCACTACGCGGCCGGTGGCATCTACTACTTCGGCCCGCGCGGTGGTAGCGGGCACGGCGGCGAGCTGCAACTGGTTGTGGCAGGGTACCGGAAAGAGGGTGAGTGGGGTCACGCCGGCCGTGGCGCGGGTGGCGAGCACGAGGGTGTTGTCGCGCACGGGCGCGGCGGCGGGCAGGTCCAGAATCCACTGGTCGGGGTCGACGGTGATGCTGGAAACTGTGCCGGTGGCCGCAAACTGAAACGTTTGGGTGGCCTGCGTCTGGCGCAGGCGCACCGTTTGCGTGGTGCCGTTGGTGAAGGTGAGGCGGTAGTCGACTTCGGTATCGAAGAATGACGTGACGGTGGGCACCGAGGCCGTTTCGGTCACGCGCAGCACGACGATGCTGCCCACCTGGTTCCACCGGCCGTTGAAGGTAGGGTAGCCATTGCCCCGGAACCACTGCTGAAAGAAGTAGGTGAGCGAGCGGCCGGCTTCGGCCTCGAAGATGCGCTGCAAGTCGGCGGTATGGGCCGTGGAGGCGCGGTAGGTGGTCTGGTACGTGCGCAGGGCGCGGAAAAACTTTACGTCATCGTTCAGCAGATAGCGCAGCATGTGGATAACGGCCGCGCCCTTCTTATAGGTCAGAGCGGTGCTGAAAATGCGGTTCACGTTGGTGGTATCGGCCACGTACACGCTGCCGGAATTCTGCTGGGCCGTGCCGTGCGCATTGTCCATCCAGGTGCGGGCACTGGCGGGAGTGGCAAAGGCCTGATACGAAAGGTATTCGCCGTAGGAAGCAAAGCCCTCGTTCAGCCAGATATCCTCCCAGGAGGCGCAGGTCACGTTGTCGCCGAACCACTGGTGGAACAGCTCATGGGCGGTGAGGTTGAAGAAAAACCCGTCCTGCGTGGTCATGGTCTGGTGTTCCATGCCACCGCCCAGGCCCAGCGGGGCCATGCTGTGGCCGTACTTCTCGTTGGCAAACGGGTAGAGGCCCACCAGACTGGAGTAGTTTTCGATGAAGCCCGGCGTGCGGTCAATCTCGCTCTGATAATAAGTCAGAGCCGCCTGGTTGTAGAGGTAGTTGACGATGGGCACCGTGGGCCCGCCCGCCGGGTGCGCGTAGTTCACGTATTCCACATACGGAGCCACCGCTACCGAAATCAGGTAATAATCAATCGGATAACGTGATTTCCACTCGTAGCGCACCTTGTTATTGGGCAGCGTGACGGTGCGCGTGAGCACGCCGTTGGAGCCCACTTTATTGGGCAGCGTGGTGGTCACCCACACGTCGCAGGAATCAGCTTTATCCGTGAGCACCTGCTTGCAGGGAAACCACTCGTGGGCTGAGAATGGCTCCGACAGGCTGTAAGTGATGTTGTACGGGATGGTGATGTTGTAGCCAATCTGGCCCTGGGTACGGTTGCTCAAGCCGTTGCCGATGGCGGCGGAGTTGCCGCTCGGGGCCGTGCCATGGTAGTAGATGCGGGCATCGGCCAGGGCATTGGCGGGAGCCACCTGGGCCAGCCGGGCCGTCACGTCCTGCCCCACGCGCCGGATGCCGGGCGAGCGTTTCCCGTTCACCACCACCGAATCGATGAGCAGCGTGGCTGTGCCGGCGGGCGAGCCTGCCGGGGCCTGGTAGAGCTCAAACGCGAGCGAATCGAGGGCCTGGCTGCCCACCCGCACGCGCATCAGCACCGAGCCGGCCACGTTCAGCGAGGTGTTTTCCAGGGCCAGGTCGAGCTTGTAGTATTTGACATCGTAGTGGTTCATGCGGGCGCGGTGGGTCACCGATGAGGTAGCAGTGCGCTGGGCGCTGGCAATGCGGCCCGCCGCGCAGACCAGGCCGGCATCTGGCCCAGCTGCAATCTGCTGCGACGCCGATGGCGTAGATTGGGCCAGCAGCAACCCGGGAGCGCTGAGCAAGGCACTGACAAATAGCGCGTAGAGACGACGATGCATAAAAAGAAATCGTGGAAAGGTGAGGAGGTTGAATCCAGGCCGCGGCGGTTGAAAAATCAGCATCCGAAGGTACGGTGGCGAAGGTAAAAGTGGCTAGGCCGGCAGTGGTAGCCACGCGCCCCAGATGCCCGCAGCGGGCGGGCTTATATGTTGGCGGGGCTGGTCGTATATTTCGGCTTTATCACAATTTAATTCGCTTTTTCTCTTTTGGCATGCCCTACCGCTTCCGCCTGCCTCACCCCTTCCTGCTTGGTTTTCTGTTGTTTATAACAGGTTGGCTGGGCGTAGCGGGGCCAGCGAATGCTACGCACATCGTGGGGGGTGAAATGGAGCTGGTGCACAATTCCGGTGACTCGTACACGCTGCTGCTCAACCTCTACTTTGATGCCTACAACGGCAGCCCCAGTGCCCTCGATGCCGACCTGACGGCCAGCATTTTCGACAAAGCTACCAACGACCGGATGATGAACGTGCTGCTGCCCCTCACCAGCAACACCTTCGTAAGCTACACCAACCCAGCCTGCGCCAAGCCCACGCTCAGCACCCGCCGGCTGGTGTACAGCAAGCTGATTACGCTGCCGCCCGGCACCTACAACGGGCCCCAGGGCTACTACGCGGCCGTGGAGCGCTGCTGCCGCAACAACTCCATCAGCAACATTGTGGACCCCGGCGCGGCGGCCCAAACCTTCTACCTCGAATTTCCGGCCGTGGTACGGCGCGGCCAGCCTTTTTACGATTCCACGCCCCGCATTTTCCCGCCCTTGGCCGACTATGCCTGCCGCAACGAGCTGTTTTACTACGACTTCGGGGGCAAGGATGCCGACCAGGACTCGCTGGTCTACGAGCTGATGACCCCGCTCAACGGGCATTCCAGCACCAGCACGCCCAAGCCGGCTGCGGCTTCGCCGGGGCCCTACTCCCCCATCACCTGGCAGCTGCCCGCCCCGGCACTGCCCGGCCAGCCGGCGCTGCCGCCCCTGGGCCCGCTCAACCAGATTCCGGGCACGCCTACGCTGCAAATCAACCGCTTCACGGGGCGGCTCACGGTGCGGCCCAGCAACCTGGGCCTGTTTGTGTTCGGAGTGAGCTGCTCGGAATACCGGAAGGGCGAAAAAATCGGGGAATGCCGCCGCGATTTTCAGCTCATGGTCCTCAACTGCCCCACCAACACCAAGCCCAGCATGGTACTGCTGCCTGCCACCACCGGCAATGTGCCCTACCGGCCGGGCCGCGATACCCTGCGCCTGGTGCCGGGCGGCAACCACTGCGTGCGCCTGCGCTTCACCGACCCCGACCCCAACTCGCGCCTGTCGCTGTCGCTGAGTCCGGTTAATTTTTCGGGCCTGCTGCCGGCGTTCACCACGGCCACCAGCGGCGCGGTGCGCAGCCCCGGCCAGCCCGATACGCTCACGGCCACCCTCTGCTTTCCCGCCTGCATCGACACCCAGGGCAAGGTATTTCTGTTGGATGTGGTGGTGGGCGACGACGGCTGCAGCTTGCCCAAGCGCGATACCGTGCGCGTGGCCTTCACGTCGGTGCCACCGCCTAACTCGCTCCCTACGCTTACTACCACGGCCGGTCCGGGCCTGCCCCTGCACGTGCGCGTGGGCGACCTGGTCACCTTCAACCTGACGGGCACCGACCCCGATAATGACCCCATTCAACTGGAAATGAGCGGGCGAGGATTTTCTCCCGCCAGCCTGGACGCCACGCTCACGCAGGCATCGGCCGGCAACCAGCAGCTGGGCCGCTTCAGCTGGCGCGTCGACTGCCGGGCGGTGGGGCCGGATTCGGTGCTGGTGTTTCAGTTTGAAGCGGCCACTTCGCCTTGCGCCAAGCGACAGGCGACGATGATTTCGGTGCCCATCGTGGTGCGCTACACCAATACGCCACCGGTGCTCACGGCCAGCCCGCTTTTCCCGCTGCCCACGGGCGCGGGGCTGCTGCCCGTGGTACGCCTGCCACTGGGAGCCACGTTCACCGCCACGCTGGCTGGCGTAGATGCCGACCGCGACGACCTGACAATGACGGCTACCAGCGAAAATTTCTCATTGGCCGAAGCCGGGATGAGCTTCAAGGCCCAGAATGGTGTGGGCGTGGCCGCCGGCCAGTTTCGCTGGGACGTGAGCTGCGATGCCGTGGCACTGCGCCGCCCGTTGGACGTAACCTTCCAGCTGGTAGACGCCACCTGCCGGCCCGTCGCCCAGCGGCAGACCGTACGCTTCGAAATCATCCGGCCCGACTCGCCGGAGCTGAAGCTCTACAACATCATCACCCCAAACGGCGACCAGGTAAACGACGAGTTCCGCCTGCCAGGGCTGCCGCTAAACTTCTGCGATGAGCAGTTTGCCAGCGTCCGGATTTTCTCGCGCTGGGGGCAGTTGCTCTTCGAGTCGAAGGACCGGGGATTCCGCTGGCCCGGCGAAGGCAGCGCCAGTATGTACTACTACTTCGTGACGTACACCGATGGCCGCTCTTTCAAAGGTTGGCTGGAGGTGAAACCTTAGCCGAGCTTAAGTATTTGGTTACCGCCCGGCCCCGGTCCGACCGCCTAGGGCGGTCGGACCGGGGCCGGTTCACTGCACGATTTTCAACGCAAAGGGCCGCTCCAGATGGAGCGGCCCTTTGCGTTGAAAATCAATAACTAATATTCGATTTCAATACATAAAAAGAAAGACGGCGAACAGTGCCACCCACAACACATCGATGAAGTGCCAGTAGGCACCCAGGAGCTGTAACTGCCGCCGGTAATACGGGTTTCGGATAAAGACGAGCGCGCGCACGGCGTCGCGGTCGGCGTGGGTCACGCGGAGCAGCAATGCCAGCAAGAAGAGCATTCCGCCCAGCAGGTGGGCCACGTGCAGCGCCGATATCAGGTAGATGAACTGGCCGCTGCTGGTGCTGGTACTACCCTGGAAGAGCACGCCCTGCGTCATCAAATCGCGCCAGCCCAGCAGTTGCAGGCCGGCAAATATGCAGCCCAGCAGCAGCGTGGCCCCGAGGCAGCGGGCCAGACTGCCCAAGTCGTCCTGCGCGTAGAGGCGCCGGGCCTGGCCCATGGTGTAGCTGCTCACCAGCAGCACAATGGTGCTGAGTGAGAAGTAGCGGGGTAGCGAGTGAAGCCCGGTGGGCACCCCGCTGCGCACACGGGTGGACACGTAGGCCGCCACCAGCATGACAAACATGATGGTGATGGCCACCATGGCCAAGTAGCCAGCCATCAGCAGCGGAGGCATTCGTTCGATACGGCCAAACGACGACGAGTTGCGCCGGGCTCCTACCTGATTATTACGTTCGTATTCGGAGTTCATGGGGTAGCACCAAGGGGGTGTACTATGAAAACTAACCCGGTGGTAATTAGTTGCACAGCCCCTCAGAATTGCCCGAAAGTTGCGCTACTTGAAGAACGACCCAATTTTACCCAGCACGGCGTTGAGGGTAATTTTTGGAGTGCGCTGCACGCCAAAAGTCACGTAGGTTTTGCCGCCCACGCGCAGGTCGAGCACCCAGCCCAACTGCCGGGCCAGGTCGTTGATTTGCTGGAGCGGATCGGGGCCGGTGGATTTGGGAGCTTTAGGAATTCCCGGCGGCTTGGGCGGGCCCGCCGTGAGCTGGTCGAGCACCTGCTGACTCGGAATGTTCAGGATGAGGTAGGTACCGGAAGCAGCCAGCTGCAACGCATGGCCGTTCCAGGTGATGACCAGCTGAGCATCGATTTCGAGCGTGCTAGGCACCGGGGGTGGGGTTGGTACTGGTGGGCAATTGGGGCGCGCCCGGCTGCTCGCCCCGCGTTCGGATGCGCAGGGAGCCGTTCAGCTTCCAAGTGGCGGCGGGGGCACTGGGGTTTTGCGGGTTGGGCACTTGCAACTCAATCTGGTCGAAGGCGCAGCTAAGCTCAACGCCGCCCGAGAGCTTACCGAGCAGCGAGGCGGCCATGTCGGCCCAGTTGGAAGAGGAAGAATCAGGCATAAAAACAGGAAAGTGATGGTGAAAACCAAGCGGCCAAAATGCCCGCGAAAACGAGCCAGCCGGCCGCAAAGTACGACCTTTGCCCCTGCTAACGCAATGCGCAGGCCAGAGTTGCAGCTTCATCCGCCGGGGCGTAATCCTGCGTACAGCCTCTGTAATCGCATTTATTGATTCTTGCTCAATGCCCTTCCCTGCTTTACGCTTCCTCGGCGCGGCAGCCTGCCTGCTCTTTATTTCGCCCCCCGCCCAGGCGCAGCCCTCGGCCGATGCCAGGCGCTTTCCCCGCATTTCCGACCTCGCCGACCTCAACTTTGAGCCCAGCAACCCACCGCCACCTGCTGCCAGCCACGACCGTCCCTTCGGCCTGCGCAAAGGCTACTCCCCACCACCCGCCGGGCTATTTTATTGGGAGGAAATGGCCGGGCCGGATGCCCGCCCAGCAGCATCCAACTACCAGACCATCAATCTCGAAGCCAAAGAATGGCCCAGCCGGTTTCGCCCTGCGGGCCTCGCAGCAGGCTATATTGGGCCGCCTGCCCCAGCACCACCACGGGAGTACGGGCCGCCAGTGCCCCCCAGGCCGGCGCGGCGCGTTCCGGCCCCACCAGCAGGTCGGTAGCCACGGGTAGCGACAGTCGGCGCAAGGGCGCGGCCACTGCCGCTTCCACGGCCTTGGCAGTCACGCAGCCAATCTGGCCGGTGGGGGTTTGCACCCGTAGCACGGCTCCTTGCTGACCGAGTATCAGTAAGGAGCCGTGCTACGGGGCTTTTATTAGCTGTTGAATAGCAATATTTTGGCCGGATTCCGGCGATGGACGGAGCACAGCTTCCGTCCGCAACCGCACGAACTCGCCCCGGCGGTCGGGGCCGGCGGGGGTACTGAGCGGGCGGGCGGCGCGGCGTACAAACGGCAGCGGGTCGAGCGCCCCCTGGCCACTACGGTAGATACCAAAATGCAGGTGCGGCACGGTGGTACGGGCATTGCCGGTGTTGCCCACCAGGCCCAGCGTGTCGCCGGCGCGCACGTGCTGGCCGGGCACCACCAGCTGCTTGTCGAGGTGGGCATAATAGAGGTGTTCGCCGTGCTCGGCATCGGCCAGCCACACCACGCGGCCACCCAGCGGGGTTTCGCCGGTGCGGCTGATATAGCCCGCCGTGGCGGCCACGGCGGGTGTGCCGCGCGGGGCAAAAATATCGATGCCCTCGTGGCGGCGGGCTCCGCCATCGCGGTCGGCGCCCCAGAAGCTGCCGGCGGCGGCATCGCGGCGGCCCAGCACCGGGAATATGCTCAGACTGGGCTCGCGGCGCAAGCGCAGGGTGTAGCGGCCGGCGGATAGCAGTTCGGGCTGCACCCGCAGCAGGTGCTGGCCAATGGTTTCGGCCCGGTAGCGGAAGTCGAGGGTGAGCGTATCGGCATTGGCCAGGGGGGCGGGGGGCGGCCGGGCACCATTTCAAACGCATCCAGAAGCACGCGGGCATTGGTGCCCGGGGCCAGGGCGAGGCTCACGTGTGCCTGCCCGCTGGCCTGCACGGCATAGCGGTAGCTGGCAGCGGCGGGGCGCTCGGGGCGGAAATAGCCGGTTTCGGCAAAGGGCAAAGCGACCACCAGCGAGTCGCGCAGGGCCTGGACGGCGGCCGTGAGCCAGGCGCGGCCCGCCGGGCGCTGATCGAGGCCGGCCTGATGCAGCTGGCGGGCGTAGGCCTGGTGCGGGGTCGATTTTCGAAACAGCGCCTGCAGGGTTTGCTGCTTGCTGCAGCCGGCGCTGAAAAGCAGGGCGGCCCCGAACAGCAGGAGCCATAAGAATCCGAAGAGTAGCCGGGCAATCAGCCGCCCCGGGTAGCAAACCACTTATTGTGCATGCCTCCCAACACGACAGTCCGGCGGGTAGTTCGGCCCACAGCGGCGCGGGCTGCTACCTTTGGGACATTCACCCCGGCCCCCTCACACCCCTGCCCATGAAGCTTATTGAATGCCCCCGCGATGCCATGCAGGGCCTGCCCGACTTCATTCCCACGGCCACCAAAACCGCCTACCTCAATACCCTACTGCAAGTGGGTTTTGATACGCTGGACTTTGGCTCCTTCGTATCACCTAAATCCATTCCGCAGCTGCGCGATACGGCCGAAGTGCTGGCCGGTCTCGACCTGAGCACCACCCGCACCAAGCTCCTGGCCATCGTGGCCAACCTGCGCGGGGCCGAAGCGGCCCTGCAACACCCCGAAATCAGCTACCTGGGCTTTCCGCTCTCGGTATCGGAAACCTTCCAGCGGCGCAACACCAACCAGAGCCCGACCGAAGCCCTGGCCGACGTGGCCGCCATGCACGAGCGCTGCGAGCAGCACGGCAAAACCCTGGTTACCTACCTGTCCATGGGCTTCGGCAACCCCTACGGCGATGCCTGGAACCCGGAAATCGTAACCGATTTCACGGCGCGGCTAGCGGCGCTGGGTATCCACATCGTGGCGCTGTCCGATACCATTGGGGCCTCCATAGCGGCCACCATCGAGCCGCTGTTTGCGGCCCTGATTCCGGCTTTCCCGACCATTGAGTTTGGGGCGCACCTGCACACCACGCCCACCACCTGGCACGAGAAAGTGGCCGCCGCCTACGCGGCCGGCTGCCGCCGCTTCGACGGGGCCATTGGCGGCATTGGCGGCTGCCCCATGGCCACCGATGAGCTGACGGGCAACATGGCTACTGAGAATTTATTGGCTTTTCTAGCCGAAAAGGAAGTAGATTCGGGACTGAACCCGGTGGCGTTCGGACAGGCCCGGGTGGCGGCGGGCCAGATTTTTAGGTTTCACTAATACTTTGTGCTGATGCCGACTACCGTCGATATTTTCATCCCCTGCTTCGTCGACCAGCTTTACCCGGCCACGGCCATGCACATGGTGCGCGTGCTGGAGCGGGTGGGCGTAAAAGCCAACTACAACCCCAACCAAACCTGCTGCGGCCAGCCGGCCTACAACGCCGGCTACGTAGACCAGAGCCGGGCAGTGGCCGATAAGTTCCTGACCGATTTTGCCGCGCCGGCTACCGATACCCAGCGCTACATCGTGAGCCCGTCGGCCTCGTGCGTGGGCATGGTGCGCAACAGCTATACCGATTTGTATACGGACCAACCCGGGCGCGCCGCCTGCCAGACCGTGCAGGGCCGCGTGCACGAGCTAACCGAATTCCTGGTGGATGTGCTGGGAATCACGGCCATACCCGGGGCGCGCCTGGATGGCAAGTACACCTACCACGACTCCTGCTCAGGCCTGCGCGAGTGCCACATCCGGGCGCAGCCGCGCCAGCTGCTGGATGCCGTGGCCGGCCTGGAGCGCATTGAAATGGCCGAAACCACCACCTGCTGCGGCTTCGGTGGCACGTTTGCGGTAAAGTTTGAAGCCATTTCCGTGGCCATGGCCCAGCAGAAAGCAGAGTACGCCCTCGATACCGGTGCCGATTTCATCGTGAGCACCGACGTGAGCTGCCTCATGCACCTCGAATCCTATATTAAAAAGGAGAAGCTGCCGTTGAAGTGCCTGCACGTGGCCGACGTACTGGCCAGCGGCTGGTAGCAGTGAGCAGTGAGCAGTGAGCAGTGAGCAGTGAGCAGTGAGCAGTGAGCAGTGAGCAAAAGAACGTCATGCTGAGCGCAGCCGAAGCATCTCTAACGCAGTAGTAATTAGTTGCTATTGCAGTAGAGATGCTTCGGCTGCGCTCAGCATGACGTTCTGTGCCATCGTTTTTTCAAACCTAAAATACCATCCCCTTCTTTTTCGTGCAGCATTATTTATCCGGCCGGCTTTCGCAGTATCTGCTGCTGCTGGCTTGTCTGGCGGGCATTGCGGGCCTGCTGGCTTCGCGGGCGCTCATTGCCATTGCGCCCATCGTGGGCGTGGTGGCAGCCCTGGCCAACCCGCAGCTGCGGCACGCCATTCTGGGGTATTTCCGTAACGGGGCAGCGATGCGGGCGGCAGCCGTAGTAGTTTTTCTGCTGGTTAGTGGCTTATACACCACTGATTTGCTGGTGTGGCGGCACGAATTATTCCGCGACCTGACCTGGCTGGCGGTGCCGCTGGCCTTCACGCTGGCCGTGCCCCTCACGCGGGGGCAGCGCCTGGCGGTGGGCAGCGGGTTTGTGCTGAGCGTGGCCGCCGTGGGACTAATTACCCTGGCACAATACTGGCAAGACCCCACGGCGGCCAACGAGGATATCCTTTTGGGTCGGAACATGCCGGTAGCCACCCACATTTTTCATATCACCTTCGGGGTGATGCTGGCCCTGGGGGCCTTCTGGGGCATGATGCTGCGGCGGCACGAGCTGGCGCGCCCGTGGCTGCGGGCGGCCCTGCTGGGGGCGGCAGCCGTGGCGGCGCTCACGCTGCACGTACTGGCATACCGCACCGGGCTGCTGGTGTTTTACGCGGCCCTGCTGGCGGTGGTGGTGCGCCTGCTCATGCGCCGTAATCTGGTGCTGGGCCTGGCGCTGCTCGTGCTGTTGATGGTGGGCCCATGGGCGGCCTATCGGGGGCTCGAATCGGTGCGCAAACGGGTAGATTCGTCCTTATGGGACGTGAGGCAGTTCACGAATGAGCATGACATCAACGAAACTTCCCTGTCACGGCGTTTGGTCGCCATCGAAACCGCCCGGCAGGTCATTGCCCAGCATTGGCTGGTGGGCGTAGCCCCGGCCGATGCCCGGGCGGCCATGATGCACCAGTACGACTGGCAGGGATTTGGCCTGCGAACCGAAAACCGCATTGAGGTGCACAACCAGTTCCTGCAGGCCATGGTGGGCGGCGGTGTGCTGGGCCTGACCCTGCTGCTGGCGCTAATGTTCTGGCCACTTACCCGGCCCTGGGCGCGGCGGCAGCCAGCCATCGGACTTTTCCTGCTGGTACAGGCCGCCAGCATGCTGGTCGATGCGCCGCTGGACCTGCAGCTGGGTCTGAACCTCTTCGTGTTCGGCTACGGCTTCCTGATAGTGGCCGGCGAGCGCCAGGCCACCCAGGAGCTGGCAGCCTAGCGCATTCGGCTTTGCCGGAGCGCTCTACAGCGCCTTCCGAATCCGGTCTTTCAGGCCCTCGGTAGCTTCGAGCAGCGGCAGGCGTACGGCCGCGCCGCACACGCCCAGGACTTCGAGCACGGCTTTCACGCCCACGGGGTTGCTTTCCTCATACATCATCGGGTTGAGGGGCAGCAGGTGAAACAGGCCTTCGCGGGCAGTGGCGAAATCGCCGGCCAGCGCGGCGCGGGTGAGCTCGGCAAAGCGCTTGGGGTAGGCATTGGCCATTACCGAAATAATGCCTTCGCCGCCGCAGGCAATGAGGGCGGGCGTGAGCATGTCATCGCCCGAAATCAGCAGGAAATCCTTCGGCTTATTGGCCGCGATGACCAGGCACTGCTCCATAAAGCCGCTGGCTTCCTTGATGCCGATGATGTTGGGGTGCTGGGCCAAGCGCAGCGTGGTTTCGGCGGTGAGGTTGGAGGCCGTGCGGCCGGGCACGTTGTAGAGGATAATGGGCAGCGGGCTGCCATCGGCCAGGCGGGTGTAGTGGGCAATGATGCCGGCCTGGCTGGGCTTGTTGTAGGCGGGGCTGGCCGACAGGATGGCGGCCACGCCGCTGAGGTCGGTGGTGCGCAGGGCTTCTTCGGCGGCGGCCGTGTCGTTGCTGCCAATGCCGTAGACGAGCGGCACGCGCCCGGCCACGTGCTCCTTGGCTACGCGCAGCAGCTCGGTTTTCTCGTCGGCCGTGGTGGTGGGCGACTCGCCGGTGGTGCCGTTCACCACGAGGTAATCGACCCCGCCATCGATGCAGAAATCGAGCAGGCGGCGCCAGCCATCGTAATCCACGGCCTGTTCCGGGGTGAATGGGGTGACCAGGGCCACGCCCGTACCATGAAACGCGGGCAGACGGGAGGCGGATTTGTTCATGCCGGGAGTTTGAGAGTTAGTTTTGTGGGTTACAAAAGTAGCAGGTAGGTCCGCTTTGCGCGGGCCTTTTGTTCGCCCGTCTTTATTCATCACCCATTCCCCCGGTTGCGAAGCCCGGCTTCGCGCGTGTTTCAATGAAATTTTCCTCTGCTTCCCTCCTGCTGGGTGCCCTTGCCATGGCCGCCTGCGACACTAAAACCGCCACCACCGGTGAAACGGCCAACAGCAGCGTTACTGTAGAGGCTGCCCCACCCGCCGCCGCCGAAACGTCTGGCACCCAGGCCACCGCCACCGATGAGGCCAACGCCACGCCCGCCCCGGCCCCCGGCAGCATCCCAGCCAGCAAAACCGGCGACGCGGCCGCCATTCTGGCCCGCCCGCAGGTGCCCATTCTGTGCTACCACCAGATTCGCGACTGGACGGCCCGCGACTCGAAGGGTGCCAAGGACTATATCATTCCCATCGCACAATTCAAGGCCCAGATTAAAATGCTGGCCGACTCGGGCTACCACACCATCTCGCCCGACCAGCTCTACGCCTACATGACCACCGGGGCCAAGCTGCCGAGCAAGCCCATCATGCTCACCTTTGATGACACCGACCTCGACCAGTTCACCATTGCCCGGCCCACGCTGGAGCAGTACGGCTACAAGGCCATGTACTTCGTGATGACCGTGAGCCTGGGCCGCCCCCATTACATGACCAAAGCCATGGTGAAGCAGCTATCTGACGAAGGCAACATCATCGGCTCGCACACCTGGGACCACCACAACGTGAAGAAGTACCAGGGCAAGGACTGGGAAACCCAAATCGACAAGCCCACCAAAACGCTGGAAGAAATCACGGGCAAGAAAATCAACTACTTCGCCTACCCCTTCGGCCTCTGGAATACCCAGGCCTTCCCCGAGCTGAAAAAGCGCGGCTTCGTGGCTGCCTTCTCGCTGGCCGAAAAGCGCGACCAGCAGGACCCGCTCTTCACCATCCGCCGCATCATCGCCAGCGGCTACTGGACCCCCAAAACGCTGCGCAACAACATCTTGCAGTCGTTCTAAGCCAATTGCTACCAAGCAAAAAGTCCCCGCTGCAATCGCAGCGGGGACTTTTTGCTTGGTAGCAATTGGGGGGGGGGGGGAATATTACGGGGCTTTCACGCCGCCGGTACCGCTGGCGGCGGGCGGCATGCCGGGCGGCACCTGGTGCACCACTACTACGTAGGGAAATTCGCCCTTCATCTGGCTGTAAATGGTGGCTTCGAAGTCGGGGCCCTGGTAGCGCACGGCTTCGCAGCTGGGGCAGGTCACGGGCTGAGCCGTGAGCTTGCGGCTTTTAAGTTCACGGCCCAAGTCGCGCAAGCAGCTGGCCTGGGTGGTTTTCAGCACCACGTCCTGGCCGGGGCGTTGGGCGCGCATTTGCAGGCGGGCCGTGGGCGTGGTGCTGCCGGCGGGCACGTACGTCCAGGCTGCCTCGCGCACGGTGGCCGTGGGGCCCATATACGTCCACTCAAAGGTGAGATGGTCCGTCACCACTTTAG
The DNA here is from genome assembly GCF_018967845.1 of Hymenobacter siberiensis. Taxonomy (GTDB): domain Bacteria; phylum Bacteroidota; class Bacteroidia; order Cytophagales; family Hymenobacteraceae; genus Hymenobacter; species Hymenobacter siberiensis. The sequence continues at coordinate 2,918,919 of NZ_JAHLZZ010000001.1, read as the reverse complement.
GGGTTGCGAGGGCTGTGGGCTCGGCCCCGATGGCCAGCAGGTCGGCTAGGGCGATACACTGCGCCTGCAACGCAGGGGCCCACAGGGCTTGGCCAATCAGGAATGCAAGAAGAAGAAATGCGCGCATGGGTGGGAAAATGGAGGTCAAAGGTCGGGATTTCAGTCCATAGACAAAAACTTAGCCGAACTATTTGCGCAGAACTTAATAAATCTTCAAAGTTTCTCGCCTTTTCCTCTATTATCGGAATATTCCAGCGGCACACCTAGAATAGGTTTCCCTGCCGGCCCGGCCCCGGCATAACGGGCGCAGGCAGCACGGCGGCGGCAGCTTCGGCGGGCGCACCGGCATCGGCGGTGGGCAGCATGCCCATCAGGTCGGTTTCGGAGATAATGGGCACCTTGAAGCCCAGGGCTTTTTCGCGCTTGGCGGGGCCCATGTTATCGCCGGCCACCAGATAGCTCAGCTTTTTGCTGATGGAACCCGTGATTTTACCCCCGTTGGAAGTAATGAGGTGCTGCAGCTCCTCGCGGCTATGCTGCTCAAACACCCCCGAAATAACGAACGTGAGGCCGGCCAACCGGTCGGAAGCAGGCACGGGCGCTTCGCCGGTCACTTCCAGCTGCACGCCGGCCTGGCGCAGGCGCTCCACCAGCGCGCGGTTTTCGGGTTGCTGAAACCAGTGCGCGGCGGCCACGGCAATCACGCCACCCACTTCGGGCACGGCGGCCATTTCCTCGGCGGTGGCGGCCATCAGCGCGTCAATGCCGCGGTAATGGGCAGCCAGCTTCTGGGCCACCGTCTCGCCCACGTACCGAATACCCATGCCAAACAGCACGCGCGGAAACGGCACCTGTTTGCTGGCCTCAATGCCGGTGATGAGGTTGTCGATGCTCTTTTCGCCGAGGCGCTCCAGCGTCACCAGCTCGGGCCGGCGGGCGGGCAGGTCGTAGATGTCGGCGGGCGTGACAACCATTTTCAGGTCGAACAGGCGGCCCACGGTTTCGGCCCCGAGACCGTCGATATTTAGCGCTTTGCGGCTCACGTAATGCTCCAGACGGGCCTTGAGCTGGGGCGGACAGCCGCGCTCGTTGGGGCAGCGGAAATGCGCCTCACCCTCGGGCCGCACCAGCGGCGTGCCGCAGGCCGGGCACGCCGTGGGGTACTGGATGGGCACCGCATCAGCGGGCCGGGCGGTCAGGTCCACACCCGTAATTTTGGGGATGATTTCGCCGCCCTTTTCTACGTACACCAGGTCGCCGAGGCGCAGGTCGAGCAGCTCTATCTGGTTGGCGTTGTGCAGAGTGGCGCGCTTTACCACGGTGCCGGCCAGCGGTACGGGCGTGAGCACAGCCACGGGCGTGACGGCCCCGGTACGGCCCACGTTGTAGAGCACGTCGTTGAGGCGGGTGCGGGCGGCTTCGGCGGGGTACTTGTAGGCAATGGCCCAGCGCGGGCTTTTGGCGGTGTAGCCCAGCTGGTCCTGCTGGCGCAGGTCGTCGACCTTGATGACAATGCCATCGGTGGCCACGGGCAGGTCGAAGCGTTTTTTGGCCCAGTAATGCACGAATCCGAGTACTTCATCGATAGTGGAAGCCCGCCGCCAGGTATCCGAAACCGGCAGGCCGTACTGGCTCAGGGCTTCGAGAGCGGCGCTGTGGCTGGCGAAGTGCCGGCCCGGCGTGAGCAGCGAATAGGCGTAAAAACGCAGCTTGCGGGCCGCCACCTGAGCCGAATTCTGAAGCTTGAGGGTGCCGCTGGCGGCGTTGCGGGGGTTGGCCAGCAGGGCTTCGCCGTTCTGCTCGCGCTCGGCGTTTAGCTCCTCAAACACCGGCAGCGGCAGGAATACCTCGCCGCGCACCTCAAAATCTTCGGGCTGGTCGGGGCCGGGGCGCAGGGCCAGCGGCAGAGTTTTGATGGTGCGCACGTTGGCCGTCACCACGTCGCCACGGGTGCCGTCGCCACGGGTCACGCCCTGGGTGAGCTGGCCGTGCTCGTAGCGCAGGCTCATGGCCACGCCGTCAATTTTCAACTCACAGACGTAAGCATACGGCGCGCCCTCCAGCCCTTTTTGCACCCGCTCATCGAACTCGCGCAGGTCGTCTTCGGAATAGGTGTTGCCCAGGCTGAGCATGGGAAAGCGGTGCACCGACGTGGGAAACTGCTTGGTGATGGTGCCGCCCACGCGGCGGGTGGGCGAGTTGGGCAGGGCCAGGTCGGGGTGCGCGGATTCGAGCTGCTGCAGCTCGGCCAATAGCTTATCGAATTCCTGGTCGGAAATTTCCGAGATATCGAGCTGATAATATTGGTGATTGAGGTGGTGCAACTGCTCGGTGAGGGCCTGAATGCGGTGCTGAATGGCGGGAGTATCGGGCATGGCGGGAGTATAGCGTCGGTAAGAGGCGACAAAAAAACGTCATGCTGAGCGAAGTCGAAGCATCCCTGCCGCGATAGTAAATAGATTACTTGTGCGGTAGCGATGCTTCGACTTCGCTCAGCATGACGTGGTATGTATTCCGGTTGCTGGCGAGTGATGTTAGTTCTGCACCAGCACGCCATCGGCCAGAAAATTCAGCTCCTGCCGGGGCTGGGTAATGGCGGCAATTTCCGGCTCGGGCTTACCGGCGTCGCGCAGGTAGTGCTGCTGCTCGGCCACGCTCACGGTCTGGCGGTGCGCCCAGCCGCTCACTACCACGGTATGGCCGCTGAGGTCTTTGGGCACAAAAAAGGCATAATCGCGGAAGCTCACGCGCATGTCCTGGCCGTCGGCGGTGGGCAGGGTCATCCAGCAGCCTCTGGCCTGGCACACGGCGGTGGCTTTGCCCACCAGCTTCACCTGGGCCGAATCGCGGCTGCCCAGGGCGGTGACCAGGGCGCTCATGGGCAGGGCCCCGGCGGGCGTGATGGCCGCGCCGTAGGTCTGGCCGGGGGCGGCTGGGGCAATGCTGGTGTTGCCAAGCGTCTCGCCTTCTTCTTCTTCACCGTCGGCATTGGCACCCGCGCCTTTGGGTACTTCAGAATCGTGGCCATTCACTTCCTGCTGGCCCTGGGGCAACGGCAGCACGGGGTTGATGGGGGCCGAAGGAACAAACTTCAACAGGAGCAGAATGGCGACTAATACGCCAGCGAAAGAGAGCAGGAATTTCATGATTCAAAAACAGAAAGTGGAAGCGACTGAATGGCGACCGGGCTAATTAACTTGGTCATCGACTTAAAGTCAAACATCAACCAAATTCAGACTACTGGCTGATTACTATGGTCTTGCGCAGCTTGCGGGCATAGGCCATGCGGCGCTCGGACCCACCCGCGCCGGGATAATCGAAGCCCACAGTAGTGGGGTCTTCGCGCAGGGCCGACCAGGTTTTGGCGTCTACCTCGGCGGGCTGCTCGGTACCGGGCGGAATGGCCGGCTGCATGAAATGGGTGTCGGCAAAGAAGTTATTCATGCCCTGCAAAATGGCAATTTCCTGTTCGCGTACGCTCGCCGACTGCGGGTCGGCGATATCGGTGTGGCTGAGCAGGGCGCGGGCGGGCAGCACTTCGTGGCGCAGGGTATCGCCGGTGCTGCTTGTCACGATGAGGTGGGCCTGGGCCGTGAGCACGCGGGGGCCGCGCAGCTGCAAAATGAAATTATCCCGGGTGGCCGGGTCCGAGAACGAGTGGGTAGCACTCACGGTGTTGAGCACCGTTTTGCCGCTCACGCGCACACGGCTGCCGGCGGGCGGCGGCGTATACGTAGAGCGAGGGTCGGTGGAAGAGCTGCTTACTTCGCGCTCGGTGCTCACGCAGGAGGCCAGTTGCAGCGTGAGCCCGGCAGCCAGCAGGATTTGGGCAGAAAGTCGTAGGTGTTTAGTTTTCATAAAAAAGCAAGGCCAAAGGAAGGCTCAATGCACGAAGGTAAGGCGAGGAATGAGGCCGATACTATATAAAAACCTACTAGCTTGGAGAAGCCGGCCCGGGGATTTTACGGCAAAAGCCCAACAATGGGTTTGAGCCCGGCCCGCTGGCCCACTCAGAACAAGCCCACTTCGACCCCCAGCATCCAGCGGGGCAGCTCGGGCCAGGACCCGTAGCCGGACGCAAATACCGGCGACAGCCGGTAGCGCGCCGTAAGGGCATAGCGGTCGACGCCCACGCGCGCCCCAACCAACCCTGACCAGCGGCGCAAATAAGGCAAGCCCCGCTCGGTGGTTTCGACGGAGGTGATGCCCGGCGCGGGGTCGTCTTCGGTGATGTGGGAGGTGGCGGCCACCCAGCCGCTACCAGCCAGCAGGTCGACGTAGCGGCCCACGGCGTTGCCCCGACGGCCGTAGTTCAGCCGCAGGCTGAGCTCGGAATACAGCTGGTGCAGGGCCAAGCTTTCGCTGCGATGCAGGGTAGAAGCCGGCACGAGTTTTTGGCCGTTTTGGGCCAGATTATAGCGCTGGTAGGCATAGCCCAAGTCAGCATTGAGCGCCAGCGCCTGGCTGAACCGGACCTTGAGCCGCCCGCCGCCGCGCAACTCCGCCGAGCCCAGCCCATAGCGCACGGCCGCGCCGCTGCCCGCCGGGCCGGCCAGCAGCCCATAGCCAAAATAAGCGTGCCCGAAATAGCGCCGATTGGGGCCGAAAGTCGTTTTTACGGTGTCATCGGCCACGTTGGCCTGCACCAGCACCTGCTGGGCACGAGCAGCGGGCAGGGCTCCGGCCAGCAGGCCCAGCAGCACCAGCCCCCGGCGCATAGCCCCGGCCAGCCCCCCTTGCCTGTTCAGTTCCGCAGGTTTCATTACTCTGAAAATGTGGCCGTGTAGCCTTTGAAATAAATGCGCAGCACGTTACCCCCGCCCAGGAAGCGGCGCGGCACCTGCACTACCAGCCGCTGCGTCACGGCGCGGGTTTCGTAGCGACGCAGCACGCCGCGCCGGTCCGCCAGGTTCCAGTAGAGATAGGCCGGGTAGCTGGGCTCGGGCAGCGGCGCGGGGCTGGGGCCCACGGGCTGCTCGCGGCCTACGTGCGGGACGTTGTCGGCGGGGCTTTTCGCTTCCGGGGCGGGCAGGGCGGCGGGCAGAGCGGGCTCGCTCTGGTCGGCCATGAGCGGCAGCGTTTCGGCGGGCCGCAGGGCAGCTTCGGGGCGGATGACGACGGCAATCAGGCTGTCGTGGGGCACAAAATCGAACGTAGGCCCGGCCGCAACCGCCGGCACCGAAAGCGCAAAGTGCGCGAAGCGGGGCCGCCCGTAGCCGTGGGCATAGTCGAAGTACGGGTACAGCTCCGCCGATTTTTCGAGCCCCCGAAACACCTGCATGGCCGTGAGCTCCCGGTGCTGCTGCCACAGGCAGGCCGCGAAGCCCGCCACCAGCGGCGAGGCAAAGGAAGTGCCCTCCAGCCGCTCGTAGCCGCCGCCCGGCGTGGTGGTGAGTACAATGCCGAACGCCACCAGGTTGGGCTTGGGCCGGCGGTCGGCGGTGGGGCCGTAGGAGCTGAAAGCGACGTGAAGGCCGGTTTCGGGGTCGAGCCCGCCAATGGCCAGCGCCGAGTCGGCATCGGCGGGCGTGCCGATACGAACCCAGTCGTCGTCGCCGTCGTTGCCGGCGGCGCTCACCACCAGCACGCCCTTGCGGGCGGCCAGGTTGGCGGCGCGGGCAATGAGGCTGCGGTGCCCGTCCATCTGCTCGGGGAAATAGCGCTGCTCGGTATAAGCCAGCGAGGAATTGATAATGTCGGCCCCGAGGCGGTCGGCCCATTCCACGGCGGCCAGCCAGGCTTCCTCCTCGGCGTAGCGTTCGCGGTGCAGCTGCTCGGTGCGGGCCAGCAGGTACTCGGCATCGGGCGCGAGGCCCAGGGCCGGGCCCGACGTGCCGCCGGGACCACCGGGCAAGCGGCCGGCCAGGCAGCCCATCACCTCGGTGCCGTGGCTGCCGCCGATGAATACGTCGTCGCGGTTGCGCAGAAAGTCGTGGGTGGCCACGATGCGCCGGCCCGCCACCAACTCCCGAAACGCCGGGTGCTCGGGCAGCCCCCTAAAGCCCACATCGAACACGGCAATACGCATGCCCTGCCCGGCAAGTCCGGCCGCCCGCAGCGCGGCCCCGTCGAGGTAGGCTGTTTGGCGGCGGGCCAGCAGGTAGTCGTTGGCGGAAATAGGCTTGGGTGCGCTGGCAGGTTCGTAGCGTACTGGTTTGGTTGCCTGATGAGCGGCTGCTTCAGCGGTGCGCTGCGGCCACGCTTCGACCTGGGCCACGCCGGGCAGCGCCCGGAGCGCGGCGGCCTGGGCCGGAGTGGCCCGGCAGGCCACGGCATTGAACCAGCGGCTGACCAGCGTTATGGTGTCGACCCGCGCCGCGATGGCGGCCACGTAATCGGACCGCACGGGCAGGTCGGTGGCATCAAACGCCGGGAGGTGCTGGCGAACGCGACGGGCCTGCGCGGCGGGCGAAAAATAGTGCTTCGGACTAAAATGTGCGCCCGCCTTATCGGCCAGCGATACCCAGTAGCGCGCAGGAGCTTGCTGATTTGCGGGCAATGCACTCCCAGAATGCCCCTGAGCAGCACTTGGGCCGGCTGCGCCCAGCAGAGCCACGGCTAGTCCGGTGGCCCGGCACGCCGGCCCCATGCGCTTCCAAACGGTGCTAAGTAGAGGAGAAACGTGCATAGAATTTCGCCAAAGGTAACCCCTGCGGGTGGGCTCCGTTTCAAGGCTGGACCATTTCGAGGTCTAATCGACTTCTTTACTTCTCTTTCACACTTATGAATTTCCGCCTCCTCCCCACCATGCTGCTAGGTGCCACGCTGCTGGCACTGCCCGGCTGCAACCAGAAAGAAATCGCGGCCCTGCAACAGCAGAACTCCGACCTCACCAAATCGCGCGACCAGCTGGCGCTGGAAAAAAATGCCCTGGCCTCGGCCAAAGCCCGCAACGAGGATGAGCTACGCAACTCGATTCTCAATAAAAACCAGCAGGTTAGCCAGCTGAATCAGAATCTGGGCGATGCCGAAACAGACATCAAGAACAAGAATGCCGACCTGCAAAATAAAAACGCCCGCATCGCCGACCTGCAAAATGCCCTGGCCCAGAAAGATGCCGCTACCAAAGCCCTCCGCCAGCGCGTTTCGGATGCCCTGCTGGGCTTTAACGCCCAGGATTTGCAGGTGAGCGTGAAAAACGGCAAGGTGTACGTGTCGCTTTCCGAGCAGCTGCTCTTCAAATCGGGCTCGACCAAAGTAGACCCCAAAGGCCAGGATGCCCTGCGCAAGCTGGCCACCGCCCTCAAAGACAACAAGGACGTGAACGTGCTGGTAGAAGGCCACACCGACAACGTGCCCATCAAAGGCACCACGGCCAGCGGGGCTAAGGACAACTGGGACCTGAGCGTGATGCGGGCCACGGAAATCACCCGCCTGCTCACCACGGCCGGCATGGACCCCGCCCAGGTTACGCCCTCGGGCCGCTCGATGTACATGCCCGTGGTGGCCAACGACTCCCCCGCCAACAAGGCCCTGAACCGCCGCACCGACATCATCCTCACGCCCAAGCTCGACGAGCTGTTCTCGATTCTGGGCCAGAACTAAATCACTGATTTTCGCGGATTAACCGTAATTTCGCTGATTCGCTAACGGAGTCTTCCGGCGATTCCGAACACGAGCCCGCTATGAAACAGAACGGCCCCACCCGCGCAAGCAGGTGGGGCCGTTTCTACGGAAAAGAAATCAGCGAAATCACGGTTAATCCGCGAAAATCAGTGATTTACAAGCCATACTTGCTCAGCAGGTAAATCAGCGACGCCATGCTGGCCCCGCCCAGCTCCAGCTCGCGGCGGTTCACTTTGTCGAAGGTGTCGGCGGCGGTGTGGTGAATGTCGAAATAGCGTTGCGAGTCGCACTTGTAGCCGATGAGGGCTTTGGGGTGCACAGCGGCTTGCAGGGGCTCGATATCGGTGCCGGAGTGGCCGGCCGTTACGTCGGCGGCGTGGTAGGGCCGCAGCAGCGGGGCAAAGCGGGCCAGCTTGGCCACCGTGGCGGGGTCGCCCTCCACGGTGAAGCCGCGCGGCGTGAACCCGCCCCCGTCCGACTCGATGGCGGCGAGGTGCGTTTCCTGATTCTGGGCGGCCAGGCGGGCGTATTCGTTGCCGCCCCGGGTGCCGTTTTCTTCATTCATGAAGAGCACGGCGCGTACCGTGCGCTCGGGCTTGAAGCCGGCGGCGCGCAGCAGGCGCAGGGCCTCCATGCTTTGCACGCAGCCGGTGCCGTCGTCGTGGGCGCCCTGGGCCAGGTCCCAGGAATCGAGGTGGCCACCCACGGTGATGATTTCCTGCGGGAATTTGCTACCCTTGATTTCGCCTACCACGTTGTAGCTTTTTTCGTCGGGCAGGGTAATGCACTCCATTTCCAGCTCAAACTGCAGGTCGGGGTTGGCCTTGAGGAGTTGGCTGAGCCGGTCGGCGGCATTGGTGCTAAGGGCGGCGCCGGGCACCTTGGCTACGCCCTCGGCGTAGCGCATTGTGCCGGTGTGCGGGTTATCGTCGCGGGCGCTGGTCATGGAGCGCACCAGGGCCCCCACGGCCCCGCGTTTGGCGGCTTCGATGGCCCCGTTGGCGCGCTGGTCCACGGCCCCGCCGTAGGCCGCGCCCGGCTCAATGAGGACATCGTTGAAGGGCCGGTTATAGAATATGAACTTGCCTTTCACGGCCGCTTCGGGCAGATTTTTCACTTCTTCCAGGCTGTGCACTTCCACCACGCCGGCCTTCAGCTTGCCGCCGGTGCTCACCGAGCCGCCCAGGGCGCACACCGGCACCCGCACGCCTTTGTCCTTATTCCCAATGATTTCGCCGCGCTCCTTGCTGCCGCGCACCCAGTGTGGCACCATCACCTCCTGCAGGTACACGCGGTCGAACCCGGCTTTTTCCATGGTGGCCTTGCCCCACTCCACGGCCTGCTGGGCCTGCGGCGAGCCCGACAAGCGGGGCCCGATGGTGCCGGTGAGGTAGCGCAGGTTGTCGTAGCTCTCGCCGCGCAGCAGGGCTTCATCGAAAATTTTGCGCAGGGCCAGCGAGTCGGTCTGGTCGGCTTGGGCCGCAGCGACGGGCGCGGGCGTGCCCTTGGCTTTTTTGCGCGACTGGGCCTCAGCCGGAGCGTTGATGACCAATAGGGTGCCGGCCAAAACCAGCATTTTTTTTACGGAACAAGGCATAAAGCGACAAGCTGAAATCCGCGACCGTAGTGGCCGGGCGTGGGCGAAAGTACGGCGGCGGGCCATTGCGGGGTGCGGCCCCGGCCAGCAGCAGGCCCGGAAGTTGCCGGAGCAGCTACTGGTGCAGGGCCTCAAAAGATAAGGCCGCCGCCCCTCACGCAGAGCAGAGAGAAGCGGCAGCCTTGGGCATCTTTACCGGCTTTGGCAAGCCGCAGCGGCTACTTCATGGGCGCAGTCTGAACCATGGGTGCAGCCTTGCCTGGTTTGGGGCTCTGCCGGCGCTCGGGGCCATAGCCGCGCATGTCGACGGTGGGCATGGCTCCTTCCACCAAGCGCACGGTGAAGAGGTATTCGTAGTCGTTTTCGCCGATTTCTTCCACCGGCGGGGTAGCCCCAAAATCGTCGATGAGCGAGAGCACGTTGTTGGAATGACCCACGATAACCACCGATTTTCCGGCGTATTCTTTCAGAATGCGGTCGGTCAGGTCACGGCCCCGTTTCGGGTCGTACACCTGCGGCTCCAGCTTCAGGGCCTCGGCCAGGGGGGCCAGGGTGGCGCGGGTGCGCTTGGTTTCGGTGGTGAAAAGGGCCGCCGGGTGGTAGCCCATCAGGGTTTTGCGCAGAGCCAGGGCGCGGGTCTGGCCCAGGGCCGAGAGCGTAGGGTCGGTGCGGTCGGTGGTCGAATCTTTTTCGGCGTGGCGCACAATGTACACCGTCGTGACAATGGGCTTGGCTTTGGATTTGGATTTGACCGGGGCCTGGGCGGCGGCGCTGTTGGCCAGCGTGACCAGGGCCGCCAACAGCAGCGGCCAGAATAGAAAGCAGTGTTTCATCAGAAAAGCAGGAAGAAAACGTGGCAAGATGTTGCTGGGAAAGATACGCCACAAAGTTTGAGGGGGCTGAATCGTTGGCCCGGCCCGGAATGAAAACCGTCCTTCATGTCCCGTTCAGATGCACATGTCGTATGTTGTACCCGAAAGCCTCACCCGTCACCCTCTTTTTTGCCCCATGCACGTTCTGCTCATCGAAGACGAAAAAAGCCTGCACCAAGAAATGCGGCAGTTTCTGCTGCAAGCCCAGTACCTGGTCGATTCGGCCTACACCTACGCCGAGGCCTCGGAAAAGCTCTACGTGAGCAGCTACGACTTCGTGCTGCTCGACCTGGGCCTGCCCGGCGGCGATGGCCTCGACCTGCTCCGGGAAGCCCGCCTGAATGAAAACCAGGAGGCCTCGTTCATCATCCTCACCGCGCGCGGCGCGCTCGATGACCGCATTCGCGGCCTCGACCTCGGGGCCGACGACTACCTACCCAAGCCGTTCTCGCTGCTGGAACTCACCAGCCGCATGCAGGCCATCACGCGCCGCAAGTTCAACCTTAAGCGACCAGAAATCACTTTCGGCCAAGGCTTTAGCATGGACCCCAACGCCCGCATCGTGCGGCACGGCGGCCAGGAAGTGCCCCTCACCAAAAAGGAGTTCGACCTGCTGCACTACCTGCTGCTGCACCGGGGCCGCGTCCTCACGCGCCTGCAGCTGGGCGAGCACCTGTGGGGCAACGTGCTCGAAGACGATTCCGACTCGAACTACATCGACGTGCACATCAAAAACGTGCGCAAGAAGCTGGCCCAGTTCGCCTCCTCCGACTTTCTGGAGACGGTGCGCGGCATCGGCTACCGGGCGGCGGAGTAGCGGCAAAATGGCAAGTGAGTAAGTAAGTGAATGGGAGTTGCACGCTGGTAGTACCGAGTAAATTTGCTGGTGCTTCCTTCTTACCAGCAGCATTGCCGCTCTCGGCCTTACTCATTTACTCACTGGAGTTGTTTAGAAAGTCACAAAAGGTACTCAAACGGTCATGCTTCGCTGCGCGCTGCATGACCGTTTGAGTACCTTTTGTGACTTTCTAAACAGCTTCACTTACTCATTTACCAAAATGCGTCTCGAAGCCAAGCTTGCCCTCTTCAATGCCCTGTCCAAGCTGCTGCTGGTGCTGCTGGGGGCCCTGGTGATTCCGCCCATTGTGCAGCGCGTGGCCGTGGCCCACACCGACCTGTACCTGCGGGCCAAAAAGCAGCAGGTGCTGGCCCTCATTGCCCGCGATGGCCTGCAGGCGTTCGAGCGCGGCGAGCGGGTCGAGACCTACGCCGACTACAACATCTTCAAGCAGGAATACATTACGCTCACGCCGCTAGCCGCCGGCAAGGCCCTGCCGCCCGAGCACATCTTTGAAGAGCCCCGGCAGGTAGACCAGCAAGTGGAGGATTTTCGGATTCTGAGTTTTGCGCGGCCGGCCCAGGCGGCGGGCCAGCCAGCATTTCGGGTCGAGATTGGCTCCTCCCTGGAAACGGTGGAGCTGCTGACCGGGACGCTGCGCAACCTGGCCCTGTGGGTGCTGGTGGCGGCCTCGCTACTCACCGTATTTTCCGATGCAGCCTTTGCGCACTACCTGCTAGAGCCCCTGCGCGAGCTGACTATACGCAAGCTGCGGGGCATCCGGCAGCCGTCGGATTTTCAGTTTGAACCCATTGATACCGATACCACTGACTTCCGTCGCCTCGACGACCGGTTGAACTCGCTGATGCGGCAGGTGCAGTCGGCTTTTGCCAAGGAGCGGGAGTTCATGAGCAACGTGAGCCACGAGCTACTCACCCCGGCCAGCATCCTGCAATCGCGCTTCGAAAACATGCTGCAGGACCCCACCCTGCCCGAGCAGCACGCCCAGCAAATCGTGGAATCGCAGCGCACGCTCTACCGCCTGCGCAACACTGTGCGCACCCTGCTGCTCATCGCCAACATCGAAAACGAGCAGTACCTGCGCAACGAATCGGTGCGCCTGAGCACCGCCGTGGCCGAGGTGGCCGAGGAGCTGGACGACCGCCGCCAGCAGCGCGACATTACCCTGGAAGTAGACATTACCGGCGACGACACCCGCCCCCTCGCCAACGCCAGCCTGCTGCACACGCTGGTGCGCAACCTGCTCTCCAACGCCATTAAGTACAACCGCGAGGGCGGTAGCATCCGGGTACTGGGCCGCCCCCTGCCCACCGGCGGCTACACGCTGCGCGTGGAGGATTCCGGCCCCGGCATCGCCCCGGAAAACATCCCGTACCTTTTCGACCGGTTTCGGCGCTTCAACTCCAACGCGCCCGGTTCGCCGGAGGGCTACGGGCTGGGGCTGCCCATTGCCCAGACCATTGCGGGCTTTCACGGGGCCACGCTGCGGGCCGAGTCGGAGGTGGGCCGGGGCACGGCATTTATCCTGGATTTTCAGCCGGCCACCAAATTATTGGTGGGATTCATGCCGGCTTCATAGGGGTACTGGTAGTTTCGGAAAGTCATTCTACTTTCCGTGCGTACTCTGCTGAAAATCCTGCTTGGTAGCCTGTTGCTGTTGCTGCTGGTGGCCCTGGGCACCGAGGTAGTGGCCCTGCACCGCAGCGCCCTGCCCCTGCCCGGCCTGACGGCCCCGCCCATGGTGGTGCGCAAATCGACCACGGCCCCCATGCCGCCCAAAACGGTGCGGCTGGTAGTGGCGCACCACTCTTCGCCAATTAAAACGCGCGAATCCGCGCTTCCTGCCCACAACAAAGCGCCGGCTAACTAGCCAAGTTTTTTTAAGCTTGTCATCCTGCGCATTCTGTTTTAATCGCAGAATGCGCAGGGTGACAAGCTTAACAGAATTATTCCTGGTTGGCTACCCCGTAATCTTCCGAGGACACGGGCTGGGGTGGGATGGCCACTTCCTGCGCTTCGGGCAGGGGCAGCTGCCACTGCTGGCTGAGGTGGGCCAGGCCTTGCATGGCAGTGAGGTCGAACTTGCAGGGCACGATGGACACGTAGTTGTGGGCCAGCGCCCACTCGTCGGTATCGGTGCCGGGGTCGAGGTTTACGAACTGGCCCACCAGCCAGTAATACGGGCGCTGGTAGGGGTCGAGGCGGCGGTCGAACTCCTCCTGCCACTTGGCACGGGCCTGACGGGCCAGACGCAAACCGGCAATGGGCGTTTCGGATTTCTTGGGGATATTCACGTTGAGGGCCGTGCCGGCGGGGATGCCGTGGTCGAGGGCGTGGCGGCACACCTGGGTCACCCACTCGGCCGCGTGCGAGAAATCGGCGTTCGGGCCGTACTCGCAGAGGGAGAAGCCCACGGCGGGCAGACCTTCAATGGCTGCTTCAATAGCCGCCGACATAGTGCCTGAGTACAGCACGTTTACCGAGGCGTTGGAGCCGTGGTTGATGCCGGACACCACGAGGTCGGGGGTACGGTCTTTGAGCACGTAGTGCTTGGCGATTTTCACGCAATCGGCCGGGGTGCCGGAGCATTCGTAGGCAGCCACCTCGGGGCCGAACACCGGGTTTTTGGTGAGGCGCAGCGGGTGGCCGATGGTGATGGCGTGGCCCATTCCGGACTGCGGCGAATCGGGGGCGACAACCACGACTTCAGCCCCGAGGGCCACCATGGCTTCAACGAGGTGGCGGATGCCGGGGGCAGTGATGCCGTCGTCGTTGGAAACGAGAATAAGGGGGCGCGGGAGGGCGGCGGACATGGGCTAAGGATGTTTAGGGTTGGGCAAAGGTAGGCGGAGGCAGAAACTCCCCTCCTTTTTTAAGGAGGGGATGTTCGCGCGAAGCGCGGACGGGGGTGGTTAGGGCGTTGAACAGCTTAGGGCGGGTTTCGTTCGGGATTATCCCAACTGCCAGCCAATGCTACCTAACGCTACCTACCGCCATCCAACGCCAACAACCACCCCAGCCGGCGCTGCGCGCCGGCGTCCCCTCCTTAGCTTCGCTGACCTTCGGTTGGTAAGAAGGTGAGTTTCTCGCCGGGCATCTTCTTCCCTGCCGTTCCTTTGCAGCTATGTTCATCCTGCTCCTTGCTTCGCTCATGGCCCTTGCTCCCACCCTGCCCGCCCCGGCCCCGGCCTGGCGCACGCCCTTCGAAAACGACCCAGCCGGCAACACCACGGCTACCTACGCCGAGTGCATCGCCTACTACCAGAAGCTGGCCGCCGCCTACCCCACGCACCTGCACCTGGCCGAGGCCGGCCCCACCGATGCCGGTCGGCCGTTGCACGAAGTGGTGCTGAGTAGTGCGGTAAGCTTTAGCTTGCCGTCGAAGGAAAGCCCGGACGGCAAGCTAAAGCTTACCGCACGCAAACCGGTGGTCTTCATCCAGAACGGTATCCATCCCGGCGAGCCGGAGGGCATCGACGCGAGCATGATGCTGGCGCGCGACCTGATGCAGCAGCCCCGGCTGCAAAAGCTGCTGGCGCAGGTCACGGTCGTCATCGTGCCCGTTTATAATATCGACGGGATGCTGAACCGCAACTCGACGACCCGCGTGAACCAGAATGGGCCGGCGGCCTACGGCTTCCGGGGCAATGCCCGGCACCTGGATTTGAACCGCGACTACATTAAGCAGGAGTCGCGCAATGCCCGGTCCTTCGCGGCGCTGTTCCAGAAGTGGCAGCCCGATGTATTTGTGGAAACGCACACCTCCAACGGGGCCGATTATCAATATACCATGACACTCATTGCCACCCAGCACAGCAAGCTGGCCCCGGCGCTGGGCACCTACCTGCAGGGCCAGCTGCTGCCGACGCTTTACAAGCGCATGGAGCAGAAGAAGTGGCCGATGACACCCTACGTGGACTTTGAGGGCCAGACGCCGGAGAGCGGCCTGCGCGCTTTTCTGGAATCGCCGCGCTACTCCACCGGCTACGCGGCGTTGTTCAACACCATTGGCTTTATGCCCGAGACGCACATGCTAAAGGCCTTCGCGCCCCGCGTGCACGCCACCTATGACTTCCTGCTCACCATGCTCGAAACCGTGGGCCAGCAGGCCCCCGCGCTGGCAGCCGCCCGCACCCAGGCCGCCGCCGACATGGCCGCCCAAACCACCTTCCCCCTCGTCTGGGCGCTGGACGAAACCCAGCACGAAACCGTGCAGTTCCGGGGCTACGAGGGCCGGATGAAGCCCAGCGAAGTGAGCGGCCAGCCCCGCCTCTACTACGACCGTGCCGCGCCCTTCACCCGGCCCGTGCAATATTTCAATACTTTCAAACCAACCGCCACCGCCGGCCGGCCCACGGCCTACATCATTCCCAAAGCCTGGACGGAGGTGGCCGATATCCTGCGCCGCAACGGGGCCACGCTGGAGCCGCTGACCCGCAAGGTGACCGCGCCGGTGGAAGCGTATTATTTCGAGGATTTCAAGACCACGCCCAAGCCCTTCGAGGGCCACTACGTGCACAGCCAAGTGCGCCTGCAAACCCGCCCGGAAACCACCACTTTCCTCCCCGGCGACCTGGTGGTGTACCTGAACGATGCCGCCCCCATCCGCTACCTGATGGAAACGCTGGAGCCGCAGGCCACCGACTCCTTCTTCGCCTGGGGCTTTTTCGACAGCGTGCTTCAGCAGAAGGAGCATTTCTCCGACTACGTGTTTGAGGACCTGGCCACCGACCTGCTCCGCCGCGACCCGAAGCTGCGCGAGCGGCTGGAGAAACTCAAGCAGGACAACGCCGCTTTTGCCGCCAACGGCCCTGCTCAGCTCGAATGGGTGTACCAAAGCTCGGCCTACCACGAGCCCGGCCACAACCGCTACCCGGTGGCGCGCTGGCTGGGCCCGGGCAAGCTGGGCGAGTAGGGCCAGCACCGCCCGCCGGGCCGCAGCACTTACCACCCGGGCAGCCCGGCACCGCCGGAGCCGGATATGTTGAAAATATTTTAAACAAGGCCCATGTTTTGGGCAAACTTTTGCATTATTTAATTTTTTTAGATATTATTTTTATGATATTATCATGCTAAATCGTTGCGCTTTGGAGTGAAATACAATTTTCGGCATCGATTGTGGGGGTAAATTAGCAGGAGTGCAAATGCCAAAGTCCTATACTTTAATAGGGTTTAGCCGGCGCTGTGCCTTTCGGCTTCACACTCCAATTCCCACCACTTTATGACACAATTTCTCCGCAGGGCAGCCTGCGTATCGCTCGCTGCTGCCCTGTTGCTGACCGGCTGCGCGAAAGAAACCCTCACGCCGGGCGCAGACGCGCCCACCGCTGTGCCCCCCGGCTACCTCCAACGCCACCGTGGTAAATGGGGTGATGATGCAGGGCTTCTACTGGGACGTGCCCACCAGCACACCCGCCGACCTGGTGGCAGAACCTGGGCAGCAAAGCCACCGAGCTGAGCCAGGCCGGCATTACAGCCGTGTGGCTACCGCCGGCATACAAGGGCTCGGGCGCGCTGGACATGGGCTACGGCGTATATGACCGTTACGACCTGGGCGAGTTCAACCAGAAGGGCACCGTGGCCACGCGCTACGGCACCATCGGGCAGCTGCGAAGTGCCATTGGGGCGCTGCACGGCCAAGACGTGCAGGTGTACGAGGACATGGTGATGAACCACTTTCCTCGGCCGATGCCCAGGAGCTGGCCAACGGCCAGTACAACGTGTACACGAGCTTCACCTACCCCGGCCGCAACAATACCTACAGCAACGACCAGTGGCACTGGGGCAATTTTACGGCAACCCAGCAGGCCCTCAACAACGGCTGGTACCAATGGAAAGCCTACGATTTCCAGCCCTACGCCAACGGCGACGCCTACGATAATCTACTCGGCTCCGAGATTCAGTACAACAACAACCCTTCGAACGTCAACGAAACCATCGGCTGGGGCAACTGGATTACCACCAAGCTCAGCCTCGACGGCTACCGCCTCGATGCCACCAAGCACATGTACACGCCCTTCGTGAACCAGTGGCTGGGGATGCGGTGAAGGGCACTTCGGGCCGCTTCGCGGTGAGCGAGGCCTGGTTCCGCAACCTAGGCGACATGAACAACTACGCCGCCAGCACCGGCGGCCGCACCAGCCTGTTCGACGTGCCGCTGCATTACCTGTTCAACGACATGAGCAACGGCAATGGCAGCTGGGACATGCGCGGCCTGCAGTTCGCCGGCTTCACCGAGGCCAACGGGGCGTTGTCGGTTTCGTTCGTCGATAACCACGATACCGACCAGACCGGCGGCGCGCTGTTCTCGCCGGTTTCCAACCTGAAAATGCTGGCCTACGCCTACATCCTCACCCGCGACAAGGGCTACCATTGCGTGTTCTACCGCGACTATTACGAGTACGGCCTGGGCGCGCAGATTAAGAAGCTCATCGCCATTCGCAAAGCCAACGGCTACGGCGCGGCCGCCGAATACACCAGTGTGAATGATGCCAACGTGTACGCCTACTCCCGCGCCGGCGACACCTCGCACAAGGGCCTGATGGAGCTGCTGAATGACGGTGGCAGCGCCGCCAGCAAGGGCATCACCACCCCCTTCAAGAGCGCCTCGCTCACCGATGCCACCGGCAACAACGCCGGCACCATCACCACCGATGCCAACGGCTACGCGGTGTTCCCGGTGGGGGCCCGCTCCTACGCCGTATGGGTGCCCACCAGCGGCACCACCACCCCGCCCCCCACGGGAGGCACCACGGCCGTGGCTTTCAACGTGACCTACAGCGGCACCGTGAGCGGCCAGGATGTGTACGTGCTGGGCAGCACCGCCCAGCTCGGGGCCTGGAATACGGCCAACGCCATCAAGCTCAGCGGCGCGGCCTACCCCGTCTGGAAAGGCACCATCAACCTGACCAGCGGCACTTCGGTTAGCTTTAAATACATCCGCAAGGACGCGGCCGGCAACGTGCTGTACGAGGGCGGCGCCAACCGCACCTTCACCCCCAGCGGCACCAGCCAGACGCGCAACGACACCTGGCAGTAAGGCCTGGCTTTTGCGACACATTAGAAAGGCGGACCCATTCGGTCCGCCTTTTTTTGGAGTTGTTTAGAAAGTCACAAAAGGTGCTCAAACGGTCATGCTCCGCTGCGCGCTGCATGACCGTTTGAGTACCTTTTGTGACTTTCTAAACAGCTTCGGTATTTCAGGAGTATAACTGCATTATTGCGTCGGCAGCGGCGGCGGCCCCGACAGCCGGACGCGGGCAATTTTGTAGTAGTGCGCCAGAAACAAATTATTCTTCTGCCCAGCATCCTCAAACAACTCTACGTGGACATCTGCGCGCTGCCGAGCCGATGGAATGGGGGCGAGCAAGCCCATAGCTCGCGGCAACTGCAAAGGCGGCAGCACCGCTTCGGCCCCACCTCGGCGGCTGACAGCCGCCAGCCGCTCGTAGCGAGCCTGCATTTGCAACGCATAGTCGGGGGCCATGAACAGCAGTTCCTGCCAGGCGCGGCGGGCTTGGCCCGTGAGCAGTAGTACCAGCGCCAGCCCCGTAAGCGTGAGCGTAGCGGCCTGCCCACGCAGCCGACCGGGCCCGGCCGATGCCCACTGCCGGACCCACATTGCCAGCACCTTAGTCGACACTAGCAACTGCACCACCAGCACATTAACTACCCGGTCGGGCATGGCTTCCACCCATTTATCGTGCATAAAAAATGCCTTCAGGAAGGCTACTCCGGCGCAGTTCAACAGGATGTAACCCGCCAGCACCAGTACCAACTCCCGCCGCCGGGGACGCGGGCGAACCTGCCCGGCCGAAGTGAGCAGCACGGCAGCAGCCAGCACCAACGCGGCCCCGGCCACCGGTGGGCGAGCCGTCATGCGTGCCGCCGCGAGGGCCGTGCGCGGAGCCAGCAGTACCCAGCGGTGATAAGGCCCGGCCGCATCGGGGGCGGCCATGCCGTGGCGCTGCCGGTTGCCGGGAGCGCCGACAAGCAGCCCCGCCGTAAGGAGAAACGCGCCGCCCCATACCATCCACAGCCCCCGAAAACCGACTGGCGCAGGCATACCGCTGGCCCAGGGCCAAGCCCCCAGCCCAGCCAGCAGCACGCCGCAGCATAGCATGGCCACTTCGCCACCGCCCACGGCCCCTACCAAACACACCGTAGCCACGCTGGCCCAGCGCCGCCGATAAGGTGCCCCCGGGAGCAACTGCCTCGCCCGGAGCGCGGCGGCGGCAAAACCCAACGTAAGCACTAGCGGGAGCATATAATTTACCGCCCCGCTGTACCAGAAAAGTAGCGTAAACGGCTCGGGCAGCGCATTCAGCGCCAATACGCCCACGGCCATAGCTAGCGCCCAGCTCATTCCACGGGCGGGCCCATCTGCGCGGGGGCTAGAGCCAGTTCCACGGCCCGCAACAGCTTCTGCAAGGCACCTATTAAGGCTAGCCCTAGCGCCAGCAACACCCCACGTAACGCCCATAGCCCCGCCGGCGCAGCCCCATGGCGCGGTCCATATGACAACGGATTGAGCAGCGTAGATACGCCAATAGCTACAAAGCGTCCCGACCAGTGCGAGTACCAGTACCAGTACCGCTGCGCTCCCCAACGCCCCAGCTTGGCGACAGTGGCAGCGTTGTCGAAGTCATCGATGGCGGGCTGGGCAAATAGCATTAGCCCCAGAAAGGGCAGCAGCGCCAGCAGCAACAGGCCCATCATCACCGGACGGGAGCAAAAAAGTCGGGAGGGAGGCCTCATAAACACCGTAAAGATGCACCCTTCTTGGCATCAGCGCGAAGACTCGACACGCAAAAACGCCCCGCGCACCAATTGGTACGCGGGGCGTTTTCGTATTTCGGCGCGAACTGAAAGTCCGCGCTACGGCGGGGATTACCGGCGCTTGCGCGGCTTTTCCTCCTCGTCCTCGTCGTCCTCATCCTCGCCGAAGGTGGGCATGGTGAACATCGACGACAGCAAATCCTTGAACTGCGCGCCGGCCGTGAGGCGGTTGCGCGAAATCAGGCTGTGCTCGCTCAGGCCGTGGAGCAGGAATTCCATGAGGAAATAAGTGTGCTCGGGCGTTTCGTTGGGGTGCAGCTCGGTCACGATGTCGCGCAGGCCGGGCACCAGGTCGAGCGCGTGCTTGTAGTCCTCGGTGCTGGCGTCGTGCAGCAAATCCAGCGTGTGACCGTTGCCGAACCACTCCTGAATGGCCTTGTAGGGCGAGGGGCGGTTCTTGAGCTTCTTGCTCTTGTCGGGGTCGGGGAAGTAGTTCAGGAACAGCGTGCGGATGGCCTTACCCATCAGCTTCTCGGCCACTATGCCCGCACCCTCCTGCTCGCCTTCGTACACCAGCTCCACCTTACCCGTCACGGCGGGCACGGCCGAAATGAAGTCGCCCAGGCGCACGTAGGTGTTGGCTTCGCCATTCACCAAGGCGCGGCGCTCAGCCCCGGCAATCACCTGCTCGTAGGCCGAGATGGTGAGGCGGGCCGACACGCCCGACTTGGCGTCCACGAACTCGGAGCCGCGGGCCTCTACGGCCACCTGCTCCACGAGGTCGTGGATTACCTCGTTGCTGGTCACCATGCCCTTCTGCTCATCTTTAATGCGGGCTTCCTGCTTGGTGATGCGCTTGCCGATTTCAATCGACTTGGGGTAGTGGGTGATAATCTGGGCATCAATCCGGTCCTTGAGCGGCGTCACGATGCTGCCCCGGTTGGTGTAGTCCTCCGGGTTGGCGGTGAACACGAACTGGATATCGAGCGGCAGCCGCACCTTGAAACCGCGAATCTGAATATCGCCCTCCTGCAGAATATTGAACAGCGACACCTGAATGCGCGCCTGCAAATCGGGCAATTCGTTAATCACGAAAATGCCCCGGTGCGCCCGCGGAATCAGGCCGAAGTGAATCACCCGCTCATCGCTGTAAGGTAGTTTCAGCGTGGCGGCTTTGATGGGGTCGGCGTCGCCGATGAGGTCGGCCACCGATACGTCGGGCGTGGCCAGCTTCTCGGTGTACCGGTCGTTGCGGTGCATCCAGGTCACGGGCGTGTCGTCGCCGTGCTCAGCAATCAGGTTTTTGGCGAACACCGACAACGGCTGCAGCGGGTCGTCGTTCAGCTCAGAGCCGGCCACCACGGGCATGTACTCATCAAGCAAATTGATGAGCAGACGCGCAATGCGGGTTTTGGCCTGGCCGCGCAGGCCAAGCAGGTTGATATGGTGCCCGGCCAGAATGGCGCGCTGCAACTCTGGAATCACGGTTTCATCGTAGCCGAAAATGCCGGGAAACACGTCCTCCTTCAGGCGGAGCTTGCGGATGAGGTTTTCCCGCAGCTCGGCTTTCACGGTGCGGGGCTTGTAGCCAGATTTTTTCAGCTGGCCGAGGGTGGTGATGTGGGCGGAGTGGTTGGTTGGAAGCTGGTCGTGGGACATGAAGGGGGATAATTGTCATCCTGAGCCGCGCGAAAGACCTTATCACGTCCGCGCCGTTTGAAATAGTATAAGCTGACAAAAGCAACCGTGATAAGATGCCTCCTTCGTCAGCACAACAAAAAAGATGATTTTACAGCGTCTTGCGCCGGTTTTTCTTGTAGTCTTCGAACACCAGGTGGCCCAACCCTTTCAGGCCCGAATAATACGCCTTGCCCTGGTTAACCTCCGTGAATTCCTCCACGAACTTCTGCAAGTACGGGTCGGAGGTAATCATGAACGTAGTGATGGGGATTTTGACGCGGCGGGCGGCGGCAGCCAGGTTCAGGGTCTTGTTCACCACTTTGCGGTCGAGGCCGAAGCTATTTTTATAATAGCCGCCGGCTTCTTTCAGGCAAGTGGGCTTGCCGTCGGTAATCATGAAAATCTGCTTATTGGGCGTTTTGCGCTTGCGGAGCAGGTCCATGGCCAGCTCCAGGCCAGCCACGGTATTGGTGTGGTACGGCCCAACTTGCAGGTACGGCAGGTCCTTAATTTCAATCTGCCAGGCATCGTTGCCGAACACAATTACATCGAGAAAATCCTTGGGATACTTCTGCTTCACGAGCTCGGCCAGGGCCATGGCCACCTTCTTGGCCGGCGTGATGCGGTCCTCGCCGTAGAGAATCATCGAGTGCGAGATATCAATCATCAGCACGGTGCTGGTCTGGGACTTATGCTCGTTTTCGCGCACTTCGAGGTCGCCTTCGGTCAGCATAAACTCGTCGCTTTCCATGCCGTGGTTCAGCTGGGCATTGCGGATAGACTCGGTCATCTGAATCGACTCCATCGAATCGCCGAAGCGGAACTCGCGCAGGTCGGTGCTCTGCTCGTCGCCCTGCCCGGTGTGGGGCGTGCGGTGGTTGCCGGTACTGCTCTTTTTGAGCTTGCCAAAAATCTCCTCCAGCGCGCTCTTACGGATGCCCTGCTCGGTTTTGGGCGTAATCTTGAATTCGCCCTTAGCTTGTTCATTTTCATCAATGTAGCCTTTTTTCTTCAGGTCATCGATGAAATTACCCATGCCGTAGTTGTCGTCGGTGAGGCCGTACTGCTTGTCGAGCTCATTGAGCCATTGCAGGGCCTCGCCTACGTCGCCGGAGGTGATGGTAACGAGCTGCATGAACAGCTTAAATAACGACTCAAAGCCCTTTTCGGGCTGGTCTTCGGGAACAAAATCGCGGAAGCGGAAGCCAACCATGTCATTTAACAATTAACATTTATCATTTAGCAATCGTATGGCGTGGACCATTCGAGTAGTAGTTTGCAAACACCTGAGCGAGCGTGGATGTTCATTAGTAGCACCGCTGGGCCATCTATCAGCTCAGCGTTTGCCACCAGCCGATACCAGTCAGGTGCTAAATGATAAATCTTAATTGTTAAATGAAATGAAAGCAATCTGGAACAACACCGTTGTGGCCGAGAGCGACAACACCGTAGTGGTCGAAAACAACCACTATTTCCCCGCCGATTCCATCAAAAAGGAGTTTTTTGAGGACAGCGTGGCCCAAACCAGCTGCCCCTGGAAAGGCCGCGCCAGCTACTACTCGCTGAGCGTGAACGGTGAGAAGAACAAAGACGCCGCCTGGTATTACCCCGAGCCGAAGGACGCCGCCAAGGAAATTGCCGGCCGCGTCGCCTTCTGGAAAGGCGTGAAAGTGGAGAAATAATCGCCGCCAACACTACTCTGAACACCAGAACCTCGGGCCAATGCTGGCTTTGATTTAGGTTTTGGGGCAGCTATCGCCAAATGATAAAAGCCGCTTCCCAACAGGGAAAGCGGCTTTTTTTGATTTTCAGGCAGTAGCGCGATGCTACGAAATCCACTTGAACTTGTACTCAAGCTTGGGCACGGCCATGCGGTCGCTCACGCGGCGCAGGCGGTTGGGCAGGGCCATCACGTAGTCGCGGGCTTTTTCGGCCTCGCCGGTGAGGCCGCCGAGGTGCTCAATATCCCAGTCGGCAATGAGCGAATCGAGGATATCGGTGTAGTCGGCGCTGGTGTACACGCCCAGACGCTGGGCGGCATCGGTGAAGTGGCCGAAGGTTTTACCCATCTCCACGCCCATTTCGCGCATGTAGTGGGCGGGCATCACAATTTTCTTGCGCATCATGTCCTCGAAGGCCAGCATCATTTCCGAGGGGTCGTACTTGAAAATCTCGGTCACGAAGGACTTGTACACGCGGGCGTGGCGGTTTTCGTCGCCGGCAATCATGCCGCAGATTTTGGAGAGCTGGTCGTCGCCGGCGGTGCGGGCCAGCTGGCCCACGCGGCGGTGCGAAATGTTAGTGGCCTGCTCCTGGTAGCTGGTGTACACGAAGGCACGGTACGGGTCGTTGGCCGTGCCGAGGTCGAAGGCGTCATTGATGAGAAACTGGGTGCTCACCTCAAACTCGCGCATGTTCACGCGGCCGCTGAGGTAGAGGTAGCGGTTGAGGAGGTCGCCGTGGCGGTTTTCCTCGGCCGTCCAGCCCCGAATCCACTCGGCCCAGCCGTTGTTGCGGTCGCGGTTAATGTTATCAAGCTCGTAGAACCAGGCTTCGTAGTTGGGCAGGGCTTCCTCGGTGATGGTGTCGCCGATAAGCACGGCCAGCAGGTCGTAGCTGAGGCTACCGGCTTTTTCGCGCAGCTCCTTTACTTCGTCAAAAAACGTGTCACGGCGCGAATCAGGCAGGAAATCGGCGGGCTGCCAGCTTTCTTCCACACTTTTGAGGAAGGTGCTCATGTTCGATTTCACGAAGCCTTCCATCTGTTGCAGGACTTCGCTGCGGGTAGTCGATATGGAGGTTTGCATGGAAATGGGGCAAAAAAGCGTGAGGGGTTAATTAAAGAAACGCTTTTCGCGCAACAAAGGTCTTACCCAACCGTAGGGGGGCGGGTATAAGATTATGGCATTTTGACCGATTCGGCACCTAAAAAGCGCCTTTTCAGCCTCAATATCACGGATTATCCGGCCCCTGAAAGTGGTACACCCGTACCCACGAGTCGGGACCGCAGGGTATTGCGGCCGCTTCGGGGTAGAGCAGCAGGCGCGGCCCGTCCAGGCCGAAGCGGCGGCTGAGCCAGTGCGCCGTTTCGGGGCTGAGCACCCACAGCGCTTGGGGCGACACACCAAAAGTAGGCCGCCGGGCCAGCCGACGGAGGCATTCGGTCTGGTCGGTGGTGCCGGTAAGGGCCTGGCGCAGGCGGGCCTGGGACGCATCGTGCGAAGACCAGCCGGTGAGCAGCAGCACCGGGCCGGGGCCGAGGGAATAACCGCGAAAGGGCGAGAGACTTTTCAGCAAATCGTTGGTGCCGGCCAATATGCGAACCGAGCCGCCACTCCGGGCCTGAATGTAACGCAGGCCGCTTTCGTGCTGGCGCCTCTCCTGGCTCAGGACCTGGTGGCGGTGCCAGGTTTTGGCCCCGTAGAGCAGCCCCGCCACCACACCGGCCAAGGCGAAGGCCGGCCACACGAACGCCGGCATCGCCCGGCGCGCCGAAGTCTCGGTTGGCTTCAGCAGAAACGCTCCATTGGCCAGCAACCAGAAATCGAGAATGGGCAGCTCCAGTCGCGGGGGCAGCTTGAGCCAGCCCGCCAAAAAAACCAGCATCCCGGCAAAGGCCGCCTGCACCAGCCAGAAGCCCACCGCGAACCCGGGCCGACGCCCGGCGGCAAAAGCCGTGGCCGCCAGGGCCAGCAACAGCGGGAAATAGTCGCGCAGCAGCAGGCCGGCGCGCAGGTACAGCTTGGCCGGCACTTCCCGGGTGAGAAAATCGCGCACGTCGAACTGGTAAGCCCGCTGGCACATTTCCTCGTTCACCACGGTCGCGTCGCCCATCAGCCACAGGCTCAGGGCAGCCGTGCCGAGGCTATCGGCCGGCGTGCGCGGCTGGGGCCGGAGCTGGTCGAAATCGAGAATACGGGCAAAATAACGGTCCCGGGCCTGGGTGTGGGCCTCGTTGGGCGTTTGAGCTGCGGCGGCCAGCAGGGTGGCCAGCACCAGCACAGCAACGCTGCCAGCCAACGTTGCCAGCGCCTGCCGCCAGCTGCCGGCCAGCCATACCACCGCCGGCAGGGCAACCGCCAGCCCCATTACGGCTAGGCTGGGCCGCATGCACCACGCGGCCAGCAGCCCCACAAGACCCACTGCCAGGGCCTTCCGGCTTCCCGGCCGCTGCGCCGCGAACAGCACCGCCGCGCCGGCCAGTAGCAGCGCCACCCGCACGTAGCTAAACCACAGCCAGTGCTCGACCCAGGCCAGCCCAAAAAACACAACCAGCGCCAGGGTTACGACCTCGGCCCGCCACCGCGGCCGCAGCAGCTTATCGAGCACCGCGAAAGTCAGCACCGTGGCCAACAGCAGGCCTCCCCCCAGCAACAGGCCAAACCACGGCACGGTGGGGACGGCCGTGTAGGCGGCCGCCAGCGCATGCCCAAACCCGTGGAAATATAGCGGCACCGAAGGCACCGGCCGCAGTGCAATGACGCCCGAAAACAGCCATGCCAGCAGCAAGTCATCGCTGGCTTCGAAGTAGCTGCCCAGGCCGGCCACCGTTGCGGCCACCAGCGCCAAAGGGAGCAGCGCTACGCGAATAAAAACGGTGAATCGGGCGGAATGCGGCACGGCGGCAAAGTGAATGAAGCCGCTAAGAAAGCTGGTTCGGCGGCATCAGGCGGGCCAGAAGCGCATTTCGAGCGACACCCGGGTGGCATCGGCGTTGAGGTTGGCGGCGGCCCCGTGCAGGAGGTAGGGCGAAAACACCAGCACCTCGTCGGGGCCGGGGTTGGGGCGCAGGGGGTGCAGCGGGCGCACCGGGCGTAGCACGCCGGGCACCGTGTAGGCCACGCCGTGGTAAATGGCCCCGCCGGCCGTGCGCTCCACGGCGCTTTCGGGCCAGTGGTGGCTGCCGGGCACCAGCACCAGCGACGACTGCGCGGTGCTGCCCGCCACGGGCAGGTAAATGTTCAGGGCGTTGCGGTAGCGCGGCAGCCAGGCGTCACGGTGCAGAGGATTTTGGTCGGAGCGGTAGGGCCGCACTATGCGCAGGTGGAACACGGCCTCGTTCACGTTCGGGTTGTGCGCCCGCACTTGTTGGCCGCAGGCCGCGCTCACCAGCTGCTCCAGCAGGGCCGGGGCCACGGGCAGGCGGGCCAGGTCGTAGGCTTTGGTTTGGGCGATGACGGCCAGGTGGCGGGCAGCGTCGTCGCCCACGGCGTGGTGGTATTGCGTGATGTCGAAATCGGGGGCAACGGGGCAGCCGGCGGCCCGCAGGGCTTCGCGCAACAGCTCGGCCAGGCCCGCTTGCAGCTGCCGTTGGGCGGCACCGGACAGGCCCGGCACCACGGCAAAGCCTGCCGCCGCCCACGGTGCGCGGGCACTCAGGTCGGTGTCGTGGGCCAGCAGCACCTGCTCGCTGGCCACGGCCACGGGCGCCCCCTCTACCCGGTAGGCCAGAGGCTGCCCATCGAGGTGCAGATGGTCGAAGGGCATGGCATCGGCGGCCGGGTCGGTCGGATTCATGGCGGGGTAGGGCTCGCGGTAGAAGTTTGGATTGGAATCGTCAAAATTAACAGGGAATCTACGCCAACAGCCTACTCCACGCGGCCAGTGCGCGGTCGAGGAGCGTGAGGCGGATGGTTTGGCCCAGCAGCTGGCTCAGGGTACGCGCTTCGGCGTAGCGGTGGCGGCGCACGGCCTGGCGCAGCTCCCAGCGCAGGCGCACGGCCAGGGCGGCACGCTCGGCGGGGGTGCGGGCCAGGGCCAGGGCTTTGGTGCAGACGCGGATGGTGGAGGCCAGGTAGGGGTCGTGGCGCTGGTAGGCCTTGGCGCTCATGCTCCGCGGGTGCCTGCGCTTGCGGGTGGTCACTTCGTCGAGGTACAGAAACTGCCAGTCGCGGCTGGCCCGCACCCAGAAATCGAAGTCCTCGTAGGCCAGGGTGTCGTCGTAGCCACCCAGGCTTTGGAGGCAGGCGCGGCGCATCATCATGGTGGGCGTGCTGATGAAGTAGCGCCGCAGCACCTCGGCAAAGACCCAGCCGCTGGCGGGCGCGGGGCGCAGCTGGTTGGGGCCGTTGGGCCGGTGGTGCAGGCCCAGCGAGCGGCCGGCTTCGTCAATCAGCTCGCAATTGGAATACACCATGCCTACTACTGCGGCGGCGGCCTGAAACTGCGCTACCTGCAGTGCCACCCGCGCCGGCAGCAGCACGTCATCGGTGGCAAAGTCAATCACGAGCTCGCCTTCACTTTGAAAAAAGGCGGTGTTGAAGGCGCGGCAGTTGCCCACGTTTTCGGATAGTAGCAGCAGGTGCCAGGTGGGGTGGCGGGCGGCGTATTCGCGCAGGATGTCGGGACTGCCATCGGTGCTGGCATCGTCCACGAGCCATACATCCAGGTGCGGATAGGTTTGGGCCAGAACGGAATCAAGCGCCTCGCGCAGAAACGGCGCGTGGTTGTGGCTCAGCGCGATAATGCTGACGCCGGGCGCTTCGCTTAATGGAGAATGAGGAATGAAGAATGAGGAATTGGGCATGAAAAGACAGGCGGCAAACGGAAGCACAAGATTAATTCACCAACGACTTACAAAGTCAATGGCCGGCCGGCACATCGACGTATAAGACTTGAGTAGGTAGTCAGTAATAAGTAATCAGCAATGGGATTTCATCTATCTAAAAATCAGTCAATTTATTTCTGTCTTACTACCGATTACTGATGACTGACTACTTATTTCCCTTCATCAGGTGCAGCATGCCGCACGCCAGCAGCAGCAACCCATACCGCACTGCGTGCGCCCACACCACGCCGGCCAGGCCCAGGCGCGGCAGCAGCAGCACCAGCAGCACCGCAAACACCGCCGCCGAGCCCGCCTGCACCGCCACGTACGGCCCCGTACGCGCCCGGGCCGTGAGCTGGAAAATGAACAGCCAGCTCAGCAGCTTGGCCCAGTCGCCGAGCAGCTGCGGGGCCAGAAACACCCGCGCCTCCAGCAGCCGGGGCGCAAACAGCA
This sequence comes from Hymenobacter siberiensis, assembly GCF_018967845.1. GTDB lineage: Bacteria > Bacteroidota > Bacteroidia > Cytophagales > Hymenobacteraceae > Hymenobacter > Hymenobacter siberiensis. The sequence goes on along the minus strand of NZ_JAHLZZ010000001.1, from coordinate 2,890,567 downwards.
GCGGCAGCAGCCAGTCGCGGCACAAGTATATCAGCCCCAGGCCCACGGCCAGTACGGGAGCCAGCAGCGCCAGCACGCCGCGCAGGTAGCGCCGCGCCGCCAGCGGCTGGCCCGCCATAGCCGCCAGCCGGGGATAGAATACACTGCTCATCACCGCCCCAAATACCATGGTGTAGTTGTCCGACAGCTTGGCCACGGCCTGCCACAAATCGGTGCGGGCCGGGCCGAAGGTGGCCAGCAGGTAGTCGCGCAGCATGTAGTCCACGGCCTTGCCGAAGAGTAGCGTGCTCACGGCCATCAGCAGGAACTGGCTGAGCCGCCGCAGCGCCAGCCGGCTGACGGGCGCTGCCGGCCGCAAGTGCCGCAGCAGCCCGGCCCGCGCCGCCAGTCCCAGCGCCGGCAGCAGCGTGAGGCCCTGCGCCACCAGGTAAGCCAGCAGCACCACCCGCAGCGGCCAGCCGCCCAGCAGCGTGGCAGCTGTAGCGGCAGTGCCCAGCACGGCCAGCGTCACCGAAAGGCCGATATAAGCCCGCAACCGCCCCGCCGCCAGCAGCGCCGAGCCCAGCAGCGCCTGGCCGGTAATCAACGAAATACCCAGCATGAACACCACCAGGCTGCCCCACCCCCAGCCCAGCAGGCCCCGCGCAGCCAGCACCCCGCCCCCGGCCAGCAGCGCCGCCGCGTTCAGCACGGTGGCCGCGCCCAGCCAGGCACGGTAGCGCGGACTGCCCGGCCGCAGCGGCGCGAGGTACTTCACCAGGCCCACCTGCACGCCATCGTAAGGCAGGGTGGTGAGCAGGGCCATCAGGTTCTGAAACTGGGCCAGCAGGGTGAGCCCGCCGGCCGGCGCATACGTGGCAAACAGCTTGTTGACGATGAGTGAGCCCGCCGCCCGCGCCGCCACCGCCACGCCCGTGCCCAGCGAGCCCCGCACAAAGTGCCGGATGGGAGATTTAATGGGAGCATTAGTGGGCATAGAAGCGCAAAGAACGGAAACTACTCCCCTCCTTACTCCCTACAGCTCCCGCGCCCAGCTCAGCCGCAACCCCGCCACGCCGCCCAAATGCCGCTTGAACCGCAGCAGCGAGACATTCGGCCCGGTATCCAGCGTAGAAGTACCGAGGTCGAGCACCGCCATGTCGCTGGCCCGGGCGAAGGCGTGCAGGCCCTCATTCAGCAGCACGACGGGGCTGAAGGAATTGCAGCGCAGCGGGCTGGCCGGGTAGAAATTATACAGCACCTGCTTATCAACCTGAATAGCAACGGTGAGGGCCGCCCACTCCCCATCGGCCTGACGCACCGAGAATAGGAAATGCTCCTTTGGGAAGCGCCGAAACAGCTCCTGCACCCGCGCCAGGGGCAGCGACAGCTCCTGTCCCCGCTCCTGCCGGCAGGCCTGGATAAACGCGTAGGCCGCCGGCAGCAGAAACGGCGGCTCCTGCTCGAAGTGCAGGCCGGCACGGCGGCACTTGTGCAACCGTCGGCGCTCGGAAGGGTGCAGGTGGGCTTCGTAGTCGCGGGTGGGGTCGAGGTAGTAGTTCTGCTCGGCCAGGGCCACGCGGTAGTGGCGCTGGCGCAGGGCCTCGGCCAGCGTAGCGGCCCCGGCGGGGTCGTAGGCAAAGGGGTAGCCGCGCAGGGCCAGCCGGCGCACGCTCCGTTGGCGCAGCGCGGTTTCGGCGGCATTCAGCAACAGGTGCAGGGCGGCCAGCGGCAGGCCGGGAGCCAGCTGCATGGCGCCAAAAGGGGCCTGCGCGGGGCTGTGGGCCGCGCCCGCGGCTGCGTCGAAGGCTACGTGCAGCTGCGCCACGGTGCGGCCGGCGGCGGGGTCTTCAAGGTAAAAGCTGAGCACTGGGCCGGCCGCCGCCTGCAGGGCCTGGTGCGCGGGCCGCAGGTACAGAAACGACTCGAAGGCCAGCGGCAGCCGGGGCTCGGCCGGGCCGAAGGGGCCGCTTTCGGCCACGGCTACAACCAGCGCCGCCGCGCGGCCCATCGCACCCGCTTCCATTGCAACCAGAGAATCCGTACTTTTCAACGCTTAAACGTGTGGCTTTCCCGGCAAAGTACGGCACAGAATGAGTGTACCCGGCACTGCCCCACGCTTCGCCTACGCGCCTGCTGCCGGCCCAATGAAGACATCTTCATCGCATCGCCACGCGTAAGGGCCGAAATTGCGCCTTGCTTTCGCTTCTTCCCCGCTGCATGAATCCTCTCAGCTCTTCTCCCCAGGCCGCGCCCAACCGCTCGCCGGCGCTCACCGAGCCCGCCGGGGCAGCCCCGTACAGTATCGCCGACCGGGAGGCCACCCGGCTGGCCCGCGAGCAGCAGGTGGGCCAGCGCCCCGGCACGCTCAACATTCGTCCCGGGGCCCTCAAGCCACGCCTATTTCTGATGTCGTACAGCGACGGCAACTTCACCGAAGCCGAATACACCGACCGCTACGACGAGCTGCTCGACCAGCTGCGCCAACACTCCGAGCTCAAGCACTGGATTGACGTGCGCGGCTACGGCAATTTAGCCCTCATTGAGCGCATGATGCAGGATTTCGGCCTGCACCCGCTGCAGATGGAAGATGTACTGAACGATTACCAAAGGGCCAAAATCGACGTTTTCGACGATAACCGCCTGTTCATGGTGTCGCGCATGACCGACTTCACCCGCAGCCTGGAAATCGACGACGACCAGCTTTCCATCTTCACCGGCCCGAACTACGTGCTCACGTTTCAGGACGACTACGACGATTGCCTCGACTCGCTGCGCACCCGCATCCGGGCCAATTTCAGCAACCTGCGTCGCCAGCCGGTGCTCTACCTGGCCTACGCCCTCACCGACGTGGTGCTCGACCACTACTACCCTACCATGGCCGCCATCGGCGACTACATTGAGGACCTGGAGGAAGCCATTTTTGCCGACCAGCGCCCGCGCCGCCTACTCAACCGCATCCTGCGCATTAAGAAGGATGTGGTGCGCTTCCGCCGGCTGGTGTACCCGGAGCGCGATAAAATCGCGGAAATCCTGCGCCTGCCCGAGGAAATCATGCCCGAAACCCTCAAAATGTTCTACCGCGACGCCTACGACCACGCCATTCAGGCCCTGGACCTGGCCGAAAGCTACCGCGACAACATCTCTTCGCTCACCGACCTGTATATGTCGGACCAAGGCAACCGCATGAACGAGGTAATGAAGGTGCTCACCATCATCAGCACCATTTTCATTCCCCTCAGCTTCGTGGTAGGCCTTTATGGCATGAACTTCCAGCACGTAGACGAGCACGGCCATATACTGCCCCGCAACATGCCCGAGCTCTACAGCCCCTGGGGCTACCCCATGGTGCTGCTGGTGATGTTTAGCGTAGTGGCCATGCAGCTCTACTACTTCTACCGCAAGGGCTGGCTGACGAATCGGTAGGTTTTCATTTAACATTTATCAATTAACATTTAACAGCCGTTCAACGAGTCAGAAACGCTCAGTTGAACGGCTGTTAAATGTTAATTGATAAATGACTCCGCACCTGCGCCACCCTTTCCGCTACCGTCCCTTCCACCAGCGTGTAAGCGATGCCCAAGTAGTCCAGCTGCATCAGTATCATGCCGTGCTGGAAGCTGCGGAGTGCCTCGGGGCCGCGCCAGCCGTCCTGCTCGAAGGGCACGGTGGGGGTGCACACGAAGGTGTGGGCATAGCGCTGCCCGCACACGGCCGCCATGGCTTGCAGGGCCGGGTCGCAACGGTGGAAATAGTAGTAGGAATACAGTGCCGTGGTGGCCGCATTGGTATCGCAGAATAGCACGCCGTGGGCCTGGACGGCAGCTTCGTCCTCCAGCTCGGCGTGGCGGCGGGCAATGTAGAGCAGGTCCTCGTAATCAAGATTGCCGGTTTTCTCCTCGTGCAGGGTGCGACCGTATTCGGGCACCCACACGGTACCGCAGGCCTCGGCCAGCGCCGCGCACAATGTCGATTTGCCGCTGCTTTCGGCTCCCAGAAATACCACGCGCGGCACCTCAGTGGGCGGCACCACGCCCAGCTGCGCGGCTACTAATGGGTGCAGGTGACGGGCATATGCTACCGGATTGTTGCGTACCAGCGTGCCCGATACGGGCACCAGCTGGCGGGCATTATCCACGGCGACGTGGGCCACGCCCAAATACGCGGCGAAGCCCGGCCCGTAGTTCTCGCTGCTGAAAACCACATCCACTGCCAGGCCCTGCCGGGCCAGCCACTGGCGCACAAACTCGCGCTGGGTAGTATCGTCGGCGGCATCGGGCGGCACCCCGTCGGCCTCGGCGGTGAGAGCGAAGATGCGCAATGGCGTACTGCCGATACGCGGCCCATCAACCAGCTTATCGCCCCGATACAGCTCGCGCAGCCACTGGGCGCGCACGGGCGCGGGCATCGCTTCAGAATCTGGGCGGGCATATACCAGCACCAACAACTCGGCGACCTGGGCGGCAGCGATTTCAAGCAGTAGCTGGTGGCCCCGGTGGGGCGGCCAGAACTTGCCGACCACAAGGCCGGTGCGGGCGGAAGAAGTCATGCTTTTTTATTTACCAAAACGTCATGCTGAGCTTGTCGAAGCATCTCTACCGTAGCAGTAAATCAATTTTAGTATTGAGGTAGAGATGCTTCGGCAAGCTCAGCATGACGTTCTGCTTCATTTGCCCCCGCACCCTACTGCGCCAGTTTCAGCTCGGTGCGGCGCAGCTCACGGCCCACAATGCGGACCAGCTGGTACGCATCCGTGGTGGCGTCGTAGCTGAGGCCTATGCCGGTGCCGGTGCTGGGTAGCGGCGCATCGCCCAGCAGCCGGCCCTTACCATTGTAGAGGTACACCTGGCCCGGACCGGGCTCCGTAACGGCCACCAGCCGCCGGCCATTGCCAAAATCAAAGAGCTGCACCGGCATCTCGCCCGAGGTTACGAAGCGCTGGGTGAGCAGCGGGGCCGCCTGATTGGGCAGATACACATCGAGCTGGTTGCCATCTTCGCGGGTAACCACGAAGCTGCGGCCCCGGGCATCGGGCACCAAGTGAAAGCGCGCCGTGCGGCTCCAGGTAGCCACCCGGCGGCGGGTCAGGATGTCGCCGCTGAGCGTGAACGTAACCAACTCGCCGTGCTGGTTTACGGCGGTGAGGTGGGTGCGGCCCAGGGTGGTGCCGGCCTGCACCAGCAGGTTGCCGGCCAGCCGCGCCCCCAGGCTCAGCGGAAAGCCCGGGAACAGGTTGCCCTGACCATCGAAGGCGTACACGTAGCCGTTCTGGAGCGGGGCCACCACCACATCGCGCCCGCTCACGCTGAGCAGCGCGGGCTCGCCGGCCAGCGGGAAATCGAGGCGCTTGGGCTGCCAGCCGGGGAAGAGGTGGCCCCGGGCATCGAGCAGCCGCAGCTCGTGGCCGGCGGTGCGGGCCAGCAGGCGGGCGGGCGCATCGGGGCCGGCGGGGGCGGCCAGCAGCGCGGCGATGTGCACGGTATCGGGCAGGTTGAGGGGAAAGGGTAATACTTCGCGGCCATCGTTGGCCAGCAGGTGCAGGCGGTGGCCAGCCCCCAGCAGCAGCCCGCCCGGCACGCCACCGCCGCTGGGTAGCAGCGCCAGTCCCACGGCCGGCCCGGCCAGGGTATCGGACCACAGCACCGTATTATCAGCACTTACAAAGTGCAGTGTATTAGCCGAATCCTGCACTACCACGGCCGGAATGCGGGTACCCAGGGCGGGCAGCACCGTGGGCATTCCCACCAATTCATGCTGAAAGGCCAGCACCCGGCCATTGGCCGCCACGCCGCCGGCCTGCGCCCTGGCCGGGCCCAGGTCGGGGTGGCGCAGCAGCAGCTGGGTAAAGTACTGCGCATCGGGCGCGGCCTCGTTCTCGGCCGGCATCAGCTGGAAGGCGAACTGCGGGAAGCGCTTGAACAGGGCTTCGTTGCGCAGCAGGCCGGCCCGGCGGTCTTCGGTGAGGATGCCCAGCAGGGCGTTCCAACTATTGCGCGTGTCCACGAAAATGCTCAGGCGGGCACGGGGCAATGTTTCCTGCAGGAAAGATACCTGGGCCGGGGTCTGGGCCCAGGTGCGGCCGGCCATCACGTCGGCCAGGTAGCCGTTCAGGGTCAGCTCATCGGAGAGCACGAGGTAGCTGCCCACCAGCACGCCGGCGCTGGCCGCCACTTCTACCGCGCCGGGGCGGGACGGGGCCAGCAGCGGCCCCAGCACCTCCGCTTCGGTGAAGCCGACGGGGTGAATTTCGTAAGGCCCCACTTTGGTGAAGGCGGGCGAGCTGCTCTCGATGCGGCGCAGGCGGGCCAGCCACTGGGCCGTGCGCGCCGGCGCCGGGCAGCGCACCAGCGCCAGCCGCCCCGGCCGGCTGCCCGCCGCCACGGCGGCCAGGTAGCCAATGGCCATCTCACCCCCAAAAGTGGCCCGCAGACTGTCCAGCGCCGCATTGCGCCCCAGCGAGTCGACCAGCGGCGTGCCGGCCCGGGGCCAGGTGCGGGCTGGCTGGGCGGCCAGGTACAGCAGCAGTGCCGTGCGCGTGCTAATGAACTCGCTGAGCCGCAACGGCTGCGCCGGCTGGCCGCTCAGGCGCTGCTGGAGCGCCCCCCGGGCCGTTTCGGGGTTCGAAAACCCCTGAAGCTGCGCCCGGCTGCCATCCAGCTTCAGGCCCAGCAGGCCCTGCGACACCAGCCCGGCGAGCTGGTCGACCTGCCCGTGGGCATCGCGCCGAAATAGCACGTCGAGAAACTGCGGCAGGCGGCGGTAGTTAATCAGCAGCGAGCCATCCACGCCGCGCTGCTTCAGCAAATCGGTGGTGCCAAAGCTGGCCAGCACGGTGGGCGCATCGGGGTGGGCCAGGCGGCGCACCACCGCTTCTACCAGACCGGCGTTAGTGCTGATGAGCAGGTGGTTGCGGTAGTTGAAAACGGTGAGGCTCAGCTCGCTGCGCCGCTCGGTGAGTACGGTCAGCTCCTGGCCTTCGTAGTCGCGGGTGGCGAGGCGGTAGCGGGCGTCGCGGCCCAGGGTTTCGAGCAGGCCGCGCACCTGCCGGTACTCGCTCACGCGGCTCAGCGGCACCTGGTAGAGCACGTCGAACTCCCCCGGCCCCGTTACGTGCACCGAGGTGATGACCAGCTTGCGGCCCAGCAGGTTGAGCAGGCCATTGCGGCGGCGGGAGTTGCCGCCGGCCAGGCTGTCGGCCAGGGCCAGGTGGCCGGCCGCCTGCTGGAAGTAGCGCACGGCCGTGAGGTTGTCCCACAGCTCGGTTTCCTGCAGGTGGCGCACCAGCGTGGGGTGGTCGTGGGTGCTGAAGACCAGCACGGCATCGTCGGGCACCAGGGCGTAGGGGTCGACGGGCACGGCCGCCAGCGTGCGCCGGTAGTAGACGTACGTGGCCAGCGTGAGCAGCAACAGCAGCGTGGTAAGTAACGCCAGAAGCTTTCGGGACATGCAGGGGACAGCGGATGACGGGCGACGAAAGTACGGCGGGATGCGGTTTGGCCGATGGGCGGCCCCGCGCCGGCTTGTTTTTAGAACGCCCTGCACCGCGTATCTTTCTGGTGAATACCTCTCCCCTGCTTCATTATGCATAATTGGCCCAAGGCATTAACCGGCAACGCGGCCCGCCTCCTGGGCAGGTTGGGCCTGCTGGCGCTGCCGGCCTGCTTCCAGCTGCGCGAGCCCGAGCCCGCAGCAACGGCCAGCGAGTGGATTCAGCCCACCCAGATTGGTATTCTGCTGGCCAACTTCACCACGGCCGTGCAAAGCGTGAACGTGGGCAACTACGAGCGCACCTTCAGCGGGCCCGACTACCGCTTCGTGCCCGACCCCACCAGCGCCGGGTCCTCGCCCGCCCTGTTTGCCAACTGGAGCGTGCCCGAAGAAACCACTTACTTCAGTAGCCTGCGCCGTCGCACGGCTACCGGCACCGCCAACACGCTCACTCTCATCGGCCGCCGCGACCAGCTCTACACCACCGATTCAGCTGAGGTTTCGGCCCTGTACCAACTCAAAATCACGCAGCAGGATACGGCCTTCCGTGCCGGCCTTTTGCAGGGCAACATCCGCCTCATCCTGCGCCGCCGCAACAACGAGTGGCGCATCGTATCCTGGCGCGACCAGCGCACCACCCCCGGCCTGTGCTGGACGGATTTGAAAAAATACTTCAGCTCGCATTGAGGGGAATGACCGTTTCCATCTTCGTTCAACGAAGCGTATATTTCGCCTCATGAAATTACCGTCCCGCCCCACTGTGCTGCTCTCGGGCATTGTGCTCATGCTGACGGTGCCCGCGTGCAACCCTTTCGCCCCGGCCCTCGACGAGGTGCCCGCCGACCAGAACGAGCTGCTGGGCAACCCCGTGTACGTGCGCGGTTTCTTCGACCGGTTCCGGTCGGCCTACCAATTACGCGATTCCACCCTCTACGGCCAGCTGCTTTCGCCGAAGTTCAAGTTCACCTACCGCGACTTCGCCGCCAACCTCGACCGCTCCTGGACCCGCGACGTGGACGCCAACACCACCTACCGCCTCTTCCGGGCCGCCCGCTCTATCAACCTGCAGTGGACGCAGTACCTGCCCAGCTCCGACACGCTGGCCTCCGACACGCTGGCCAGCGTGGAACGCTCCTTCCTGCTCACCATTGAGCAGCGCGATAACGAGCGGTTTTCGGGCTCGGGCACGGCCCGGCTGGTGCTGACGCGCAAGAATCGGAACGACCCGTGGCGCATGCGCAGCTGGTACGACCGCAGCGAATTTTAACGCTTTTCCGGCTTTTAATTGCTAGGCCCGCCTTCCACGGCGGGCCTTTTCGTTTTCTTTGACAAAAATCCCTGCTTTTTTATGACCGAACCTCAACCTGACCAACCGCATTTCAAGCGGGCCATTAATCTTTTCGACGCCATTATGCTGGTCACCGGCAGCATGATAGGCTCCGGTATCTTCATTGTTTCGGCCGACATTGCGCGGCAAGTGGGCAGCGCTGGCTGGCTGCTGGTGGTGTGGCTGCTCACCGGTTTCATCACCATGGCCGGGGCCATCAGCTACGGCGAGCTGGCCAGCATGTTCCCCAAGGTGGGCGGGCAGTACGTGTACCTGCGCGAAGCCTTCGGCCGCCTCACCGCCTTCCTGTATGGCTGGACGCTGTTCTTGGTCATTCAGACCGGTGTGATTGCGGCCGTGGCCGTGGCATTTGCCAAGTTCACGGGTGTGCTCCGGCCCTGGTTCAGCGTGAAGAACCTGCTTTTTAAAGCTGGCAGCTTCGAGTTTAGCAGCGTGCAGCTGCTGGCTATCATCCTCATCATCGGCATCACGGCCCTCAATGCGCAGGGCGTGCGCACCGGCAAGATTATCCAGAACGTGCTGGGTAGCACCAAGCTGGTGGCGCTGGCCTTGCTCATCATCTTTGGGGTGGCGCTGGGCCTGAACCACGAGGCCATCGCCGCCAACTTCGCCGACCTCTGGACGGCCACCCGCTACCCGGCCCCCGGCGTGAGCGCCGCGCCGCTGCCCATCAGCGGCTATTCGCTGGTTATTGCCATCGGCATGGCCATGACGGGCTCGCTGTTTTCTTCCGATTCGTGGAACAACATCGGCTTCGCGGGCGAGGAAATCCAGAACCCAGAGCGCACGCTGGTGCGCAGCATGGCCATCGGCACGGCCATCGTCACGGCCCTCTACATCCTCATCAACATCGTGTACCTGCTGGTGCTGCCCCTGCACGGCGCGCCCGAGGCCGCCACCCTGGCCGGCCGCGGCATTCAGTACGCCACCGACGACCGCGTGGCCACCGCCGTGGCCGAATCGGTACTGGGCAAAGCCGGCGCCTATGTCATGGCCGTGCTCATCATGCTCAGCACGTTCGGGGCCAATAACGGCATCATTCTCAGCGGCTCCCGCGCCTACTTTGCCATGGCCAAGGACGGCCTGTTCTTCCCCGGCCTGGCCCAATTGAACGCGGCCGGCGTGCCCGGCCGCGCCCTGTGGGCGCAGTGCCTGTGGGCCTGCCTGCTCTGCCTCAGCGGCTCCTACGGCCAGCTGCTCAACTACGTGATGTTCGCCGTAATTCTGTTCTACGTCGTCACCATCATCGGCATTTTCGTGCTGCGCCGCACCCGGCCCGAGGCCCCGCGCCCCTACCGCGCCTGGGGCTACCCGCTGGTGCCGGGTCTCTATGTGCTGCTGGCCTCGACCTTCTGCATCATTCTGCTCATCGCCCCCGACACCGCCGAATTCTCACGCCGGGGCCTGGGCCTGGTGGCGCTGGGCCTGCCGGTATACTTCCTGTTTGGCCGCCGCTTCGGAGGCAAGGCCGGGGCTTAGCACCGGTTCTGTCATTCCGACGCGGGAGGAATCTGAGGAAGACACGTTATTTTTTCACCCCGATTCCTCCCGCGTCGGAATGACAAACCGCTATTTCGTTGGCACAAAAAAAGGCCTCCCGCACTGGGAGGCCTTTTTTCATACTGATAACTTGCCCGGAAGCTTAGCGGCGCTTGCGGCCGGTTTTGGCCCGGGGCGTGAGGGTCACGTTCACGGGCTTACTGCCGCTGTTGCGCAGCACTTCGTCGTCGTAGCCGCCGTAGCCATAGATGAGCGTGTTGTCGCCGCTGGGCACTTCCATGGTATAGTTGCCGTTGGCGTCGGTGCTGCTGCCTTTGCTGCTGCCTTTCAGCAGCACGGTGGCACCCACCAGCGGCCGGCCGTTCTCATCCTCAATCTTGCCCGAGATGGTGACGGTAGTGGGCGCGGCCGGCTCAGGAGCAGCCACGGGCGCGGGGGCCGGGGCATCTTCCACGGGCGCGGCCGCAGCGGTTACTACGGGCGCAGCAGCGGCCATGGCAGCCGGGGCGGCAGTGGTCGTTTTGGTGGTCGTTTTGGTGGTCGTTTTAGCGGTATTTTCTTCTTCGGCAACTACCGGGGTGGCTTTGAGACCGGCGGCAATGCTGTCGGCCGCAGTGGGGGCCGTGGCGGTCACGGCCGCATCATCGAGCATAAAGGTGGGCGTGACCGAAGCCATGCCGCTGCCGCCGCCTTTGGGCAGGGCCACATAGCCCAGCACCAGCGCCAGAATTACGCCTACCAGAATATAGGTGAGCTTGTTATTACCCCCCGACATAACATCCTCATCCTGAGCATCAAAATTTGGATTATAGGGCTCATCATCAACCTTGGGTAGATTTTCTGAATTCATCGTAAAAAAGTAAACTGTGGATTAAAACTTGCGCAGATTTTTTTATTGGTCAAAGACACCCTGGAGTTGTTTAGGAAGTCACAAAAGGTACTCAAACGGTCATGCTTCGCTGCGCTCTGCATGACCGTTTGAGTACCTTTCTAAACAGCTTCCCTTCCAAATTAGGCTGCGCAAGTTAAGCTTTGTGCGGCGTTAACTACCCCGGCTTCCCTTTTTTTGGGGCAGTAAATTAACGCCGTGGCCTGGATGCGACTGTCAATGGCCCATGCCCGCCTAGTGCATTAGTGGCTAAGGCATAAGCAAGCCGGGCCGGAGCCGCCCGACCGTAGTCGTAGCGGGCTACGGCCCGGCTGTTCATTTTTTGCATGTACGCGTCTGATAACGCCTTACTCGCCGGAAGCTTCGCCGTCGCTGACGGACTTAGCGGGGCCGCTGGGGGCTTTTTCGCCAAATTTCTGCTCCTTTGTGCGCAACTTATCGAGTGCGTAACTGCCTTCGGCCTCAAAGCCGGGGCCCTGGGCCTGCTCGCCGGCGGTGGTGTGGTTATTGCCGCCCTGCGGGGTGGTTTCGGAGCCGCCAATGTGGAGGTTTTCCAGCTGGTCCTTCTGGTTGTTGCGCTGGGTGTAGCCGTTGGGGCCCACGTTGCGGGCGGCAGTTGGGTCATTACTGGCTTTGCCGTTGCTCTCTTCCTGCTGGTATTCTTTTTGTTTTTCCAGCTCTTCGTTTTTCGGAAACTTCTTGTTTTCAGCAATATCGGCGTGTTCGCCTTCGTTGGGGTCGGTGCCGTCGCCGGAGATATTATCGGGAATCATAAGCTGGGAAGACAGAGGATGAAGTGTCTCTGGCTTACGCAGTCCCCGGCAATGCGTTACGCCGGGCGGGGCTTATTTGCTGGCCACGGTCTCGGCGTCGGTGCGCTTCTGGTCGTTCAGCATCCAGTTGTAGGGGTAGTATTCGGCGGTATACAAGGTGGGAATACGACCATTTTTAACGGAACTGATTCACATACATCACCCCCGTTTTGCCGTTGGTGCTGAAGCCACTATCATACCGCTGGAATATTTCGGGCAGCTGCACGATTTTCTCCGCATCGGCCTCCTTCACGTAAGTGAGGCAGGTTGCTTCCACGCTGCTTCTGCCCGAGCCGAAGACACCGGGCCGCCGCCCGGCCTACCTTGTCGCTACATTTGACACCTGACTTTTTTACCTCCCCGCCCATGCACCTCGTCATTCTCGGCAACGGCATTACCGGCGTGACGTGCGCCCTCACCGTGCGCCGGCTCCAGCCCGAGGCCCGCATCACGCTGGTATCGAGCGAAAGCGCCCACCACTACTCCCGCACCGCGCTCATGTACGTGTACATGGGCCACCTGCGCGCGCAGGACATCAAGCCCTACGAGGACTGGTTTTGGGAGGAAAACCGGCTCGCCCTGGTGCACGCCACCGCCACCGCCCTCCATACGGCCGAAAAGCAGCTCCTCCTCGACGACGGCACCACCCTCGCCTACGACCAGCTGCTGCTGGCCACCGGCTCCGAAAGTAAGCTGTTTGACTGGCCCGGGCAGGAGCTGGCCGGCGTGCAGGGCCTCTATAACCTCCCCGATTTGGAAGCCATGACCCGCGACACCCACGGCATCAGCCGGGGCGTGGTGGTGGGCGGCGGCCTCATTGGCGTAGAGCTGGCCGAAATGCTGCACACCCGGGGCATCGAGCCCGTGGTGCTGGTGCGCGACGCCCGCTACTGGGGCGCGGTGCTGCCGCCCGAAGAGGCCCACCTGGTGGACCGCCAGTTCCAGGAAAACCACATCTCGGTGCGCTACCAGACCGAGCTACGCGAGATTCTGGGCGATGCCCAGGGCCGCGTGCGCGCCGTAGTCACCACGGCCGGCGAGGAAATCCCCTGCCAGTGGGTGGGCCTGGCCACCGGCGTCACACCCAACCTCGCGCTGGCCAGCACCTCGAACGTGGAAACCGACCGGGGCATTCTGGTCGATGAATTCCTGCGCACCAACGTGCCCAACGTATTCGCGGCCGGCGACTGCGCCCAGCACCGCCAGCCCGGCGCGGGCGAGGTGCCCATCGAGCAGCTCTGGTACACCGGTCGGATGCAGGGCGAAACCGTGGCCCACACCATTGCCGGGCAGGCCACGTCCTACCGGCGTGGCATCTGGTTCAACTCGGCCAAGTTCTTCAACCTCGAATACCAGACCTACGGCCAGGCTCCGGCCGGCCCCACGCCCGGCCTCGCCAGCTTTTACTGGGAGCACCCCGGCAGCCGGGCGGCAGTGCGCGTATACTTCAGGAGCGAGGCCCCGCACGCCGTGGTGGGCTTCAACGCGCTGGGCCTGCGCCTGCGCCACGCCGTATGCGAGCAGTGGATTGCCGGGCGCACGCCCGTGGCCACGGTCATGAGCCAGTTTGGGGCGGCCAACTTCGACCCCGAGTTTTTTCCGCAGCACGAAAAAGCCATTGTGGCCGACTTCAACCGGCAGTTTCCCGGGCAGCCCGTGGCCCTAAAGCAGCGCAAAGGACTTTTTTCAATTAAAAATTAAAAATGAAGAGTTAAAAATTCTGTTTCCGGCGGTTCGTCGCCCTAGCGCTGATGAAGCTGCTGTAGGAATTCCAACAATAACAGAACGTCATTCCGAGCGCAGCCGAGGAATCTCGCTCGGGGTTATTTGGGTGTCGTTCAACGATTCACGCGAGATTCCTCGGCTGCGCTCGGAATGACGTTCTTTCTGTTTTCGGGTACTTCCTAAACAACTTCGATGCATCCATTTTTAATTCTTCATTTTTAATTTTCAATTTCTCCCTCCGTGGATTTCTCCAAGCTATACCGTCCCTCGGCCCTCAACAGCTTCCAGTTCATCGCCCTCACGGGCCTGCTGATGAGCGCCGGCGCGCACTTGATTCTGCACTTCTTCGTGGGCTACCGACCGGCCGGCTTCAACTGGCTCTACGTATGCTGGGCTGGCTTTTACCTCGTAGGTACGCTCATCAACATCTTCGGTAAGCCCGACGAGCCGCACCACCATCATTAAAAGTTGGCCGTCATGCTGAGCGCAGTCGAAGCATCTCTACCGCGATAGTAACTCAGTTTAGTATTGCGGTAGAGATGCTTCGACTGCGCTCAGCATGACGACCTGATATCATTACGTTCTACTTTTTCCATAATGACGCCTACTCTCTCCCCGCCCCTGCCCGCGACTTCGCCCGCCGAAAAGCTCACGCTGGCCGTAGTGGCCGGCGGCCTGCTGGCCCTGCTCCTGGCCTGGGCCGATGCCGACCCCGCGCGCCGCACTACCTGGTTCTGGCTGGCCCTGGGCCTGGTGAGCGCCGGCACCCTGGCCTGGAGCTGGCTGAAATACGGCCAGCACCCGGCGGGCGTACAGCAGGACAACCTTTGGCTACGAGCCAGCACCGGGCGCGGCGCCATTGCCTGGATTACCGGGCTGGTACTCACCGGCTTCTACGTGGTGCTATACTGGTACAGCGGCGATGATGGCAAGGGCAATTTTGGCCTGCTCAACAACCTGGTGCATCCGCTCGACAGCTTCAGCCAGGCGCTGCGGGGCAAGCCAGCCGACCAATGGTTTCTCTATGGCACGTTCTACACGCTGGCGATACTGCTGATGGGCGGCCGGGCGCTGTGGAAATACCGCCACTCGCGCTACCAGGTTATCCGCACCGCTTCGGTGATGTTTTTCCAGTTGGGCTTTGCGTTTCTGATTCCGGGGCTGCTCCAGTTTTTTCAGCAGCCGGAGTTTTATTTCACCTACTTCTGGCCGCTGCACTACCAGTACCTGTGGCCCAGTGATGTGCATAACCTCACCCAGAATGGGCAGGCGCTGGGCGTGTTCATGGTATTCTGGGGCGCGGTGATGTCGTTCGTGGCCACGCCGGTGCTCACCTATTTCTACGGCAAGCGCTGGTACTGCTCGTGGGTGTGCGGCTGCGGCGGCCTGGCCGAAACTGCCGGCGACCCCTACCGCCACCTCGCCGATACCAGCCGCACCGCCTGGCGCTGGGAGGTCCGCATTATCTACACCGTGCTGGGGCTGATAATTGCCATTACGGCGCTGCTGTGGGTGCACTTCGCCACCGGCGGCACGCTGCTGGGCGAGGCCGGCAACGTGGGGGCCAAGTGGTACGGCTTTGCCATTGGGGCCGTTTTTTCGGGGGTCATTGGGGTGGGCTTCTACCCCTTGATGGGCTCGCGGGTGTGGTGCCGCTTCGGCTGCCCCATGGCCGCCTACCTGGGCCTGCTGCAAAAGCATTTCTCGCGCTTCCGCATCAGCACCAACGGCGCGCAGTGCATCTCGTGCGGCAACTGCTCCAACGTGTGCGAAATGGGCATCGACGTGCAGCAATACGCCCAGCGCGGCGAGCCCATCATCCGGGCCTCGTGCGTGGGCTGCGGCATGTGCAGCACCGCCTGCCCCCGCGGCGTGCTCAACCTGGAAAATGGCCCGCGCGAAGGCCGGTATCAGGCGTCGCAATTGATTCACGCAGATTCATTGCGGATTTTGAGCTAGCTGATTCAGAATAGAACAGCGTTGTATGGGTTTGGGGTGCGGCGTTTACGAAACTCATGGCTTAGCGAGATTTCCTGAACTTTGAAAGGTGAACGAGTTTCTTAAACTCACCGTGCGTTGTAGAGGCTTGCTGCAAGCTTTTTTTCAGTTAACTGGTAAATCTTCACTCTTTGGACACGCTTCCTTCCACAAGCAGTGGCCCCTTGGCGTGGGTCCAACCCAAGCTTTCACGCCCGGGCAAGCGATTGTCTGCCTCCGCCCCTAACATGGAAACCCGCCGAATCCGGTATTGGCTGCTGCTACTGCTGTGTGGGGCCGGTGCGTGCTCTCCCCCGCAAGCGCGCCTGTTGCTTCCCCCTGACAGCGGCGCAGTGACGCTGGCGGTGGACAGCGTCCAACTGCCGGAATTGGCGTCCTTTCCTGTTCGGCTCACGCTCACCAATTATACCCGCCATCCCGTGGTGCTGGTCTTTGCTTCTCCCACCCCGCAAGGCCAAGCCGACAACTTCTATTTGGTAGCCGGCTCCGACACTTTTTACTTGGGCGTGAAGAGTCCAGACCACCGCTTGGTCTTTCCGGGAAAGACGGCAACCTCTTTTGTGTGTGACGGGTACTTCCTGCGCGGCAAAGGCCATTTTGATTCCTTCGGGCGCATTGACTCCGCGTTCAAAGAGGGAAAGGTGGTCTACGAACTCGCGGGTCTGGAATCTCGCGACAGTGGCTTTCCGCACACATCCCCGCCGGTTGACACGGTACTACTGCCCACAAAAGTGGAGGCACTAGCGCACGCGTGGGTGGGCCATGAGTTCTTGCCTGGCTCGTATAGATGGCGAGAACAACGGCTTGTTCAGCACTAGCGGCTCCGCCGCAATTGCCCGTGTAAGCGCTCAAAGTGGAATAGTCAATGACTACGGACCGCCATCTGCATCCACAAAAACGGTAGTTCGAGTATAATCGAAAGTTTATTTACATACCATAAAAACAGTTCTCAACACTTAACCCTATCCCAAAAACCCAAGCAGCGACTTGTAAAACTGCGCCGGAGCTTCCAGATGCGGAATGTGCCCCACGTTCGGAATCTCCACCAGTTTCGCGCCCTTGATTTGGGCGGCGGCGTTACGGCCCAGCGCGGGGTACTGGCCCATTTGGGCCAGGATTTTGGGGTCTTTTATCAGGCCTTTACCTACCACAGTACGGTCATCCTGGCCGATGATGAGTAGCGTAGGCACCGTTATTCGGCTGAATTCGTAGCTCACCGGCTGCTGGTGAATTATGTCGAAAGTGAGGGCGTTGGCACGGGCTACTTTGGGAAAGTCGGGGCTGTGGGTTTGGGCGGCCAGGGGCAGCAGCCACTGGTCGTGGGCCGCCGGGTAGCCGTTGGGATAATAGGTCGCGTGGTATTTGCGGATGCTGGCTTCGGTGCTTTTCAGTTCGGTGGCTTCGGCCTGGTCCACGGTCTGGAAGGGCACGCCCACGCGGTAATCCTCAAGGCCGATGGGGTTTTCGAGGACCAGCTTTTCGGTGGCTTCGGGGTAAAGGAGGGCGAAACGGGTAGCCAGCATCCCGCCCATACTGTGCCCCACAATGACAGCTTTTTTCACGCCCAGCGTGTCGAGCAACTGCCTGGTATTGCGGGCCCGCTGATGAAACGAGTAATGAATGTCGGCCTTATCCGATTTGCCGAAACCAATTTGGTCGGGTACTACTACGCGGAAACCAACGGCGGACAGCGTTTTTATCGTCTCGTGCCAGTAGGCTCCGAAAAAGTTTTTGCCGTGGAGCAGCACCACCGTGCGGCCATTGGGCCGGGCAGTGGACGGCTCGTCCATGTAGGCCATGCGCAGAGCCTGGCCTTCCAGCTTCAGGGGCAGGTAGCGCACCGAGAAGGGGTATTCGTAGCCGTCGAGCGTGGCGTTGAGCGGTGCAGTCTGGGCCGGAGCAATGGTGGCGGCCAGCAGCAGGGACAGCCAGAGAAACAGTAGGAAACTGGGCATGTTGCTCTTTACGCAAAACCCATTATTCCGCTGGTGTTTCTCGCACAGAGTTACACAGAGGCTGGCTCTGTGCAACTCTGTGCGAAATACTCTTTGCTGAGGTTACGCAGGCAGCCCTTTCAGCACTTTCTTGGCATTGCTCACATGGTCTGTCGCGCCACTCAATGAGTTGAAAATGTACTGAATAACGCCATTCTTATCAATCACAAACGTAACGCGGCCGGGCAGCAGGCCCAGCAGGGCGCGGGGCACTTCGTAGAGCTTGCGCACTTTCCCGTCGGTATCGGCCAGCAGCTCGAAGGGCAGGCGGTGTTTCTGGGTGAATTTCTGATGCGACTTCTCGCTATCGGAGCTGATGCCGATGACCTCGGCCCCGAGGTCTTTGAAATCCTCGTACTGGTCGCGGAACGAGCAGGCCTCGGCCGTGCAGCCGGGGGTGTCGTCCTTCGGATAGAAGTACAGCACCAGATGCCGGCCACGTTGGTCGGCCAGGCGAAAAGTTTCGCCGGAGGTGGTGGTGAGCGTGAAATCGGGAGCGGGCTGGCCTACCTGGAGCATATTACTGGGGGTTGAAAAACAGCCGCAAGGTAGCGGCACGGTGCGGCTTTACGGCGGCGGCGGCATCTTTGTGGCCCGTTATACCATTTGCTTCATGCCCCAGCCCCGCGTCAGCGTTATCATTCCCGCCCACAACGAGGCCGGGGCCATTGGCCTGGTGCTGACCGAAATCCCGGCTGGTTTGGCGCAGGAGGTGATTGTGGTCGATAACAACTCGACCGACAACACCGGCGAAATGGCCCGGGCCGGCGGGGCCACCGTGTTGCGCGAGCCGCGCCCCGGCTACGGCTACGCCTGCCTGGCCGGCATGGCCCACGCCTTTGGCCGGCCCCAATCCGAACAGCCCGACATCGTCGTATTTCTCGATGGCGACCATTCCGACTTCCCCGAACAAATGCCCGAACTACTGGCCCCGCTCCTGCGCGGGGAGGCCGACCTGGTCATCGGCTCGCGGGCCCTGGGCGTGCGCGAAAAAGGCTCCCTCCTGCCCCAGCAGCGCTTTGGCAACTGGCTGGCTGCCCGCCTGCTCAACCTGCGCTACGGCGGCACCGTCACCGATTTGGGACCGTTTCGGGCGGTTACGGCCCCGGCCCTGCTGCGCATCGGCATGGAAGACAAAACTTACGGCTGGACCGTAGAAATGCAGGTGAAGGCCGCCCGCCTGGGCCTGCGCACCGTGGAAGTGCCCGTGCGCTACCGCAAGCGCATCGGCACGAGCAAGGTATCGGGCACGGTGCGCGGCACCCTTGGGGCGGGCTACAAGATTCTGTGGACGATTTTTAAGTACTGGTAATTTTTCCCGGTCGGTAAGTTTCCGGCCCGGCCCGCGTCTACCCGGTCGGTGGAGCTGTCTTTTTGGTTGTGTTGCAAATCTTTATTCTTTGTTTCTGATGGCGGTACTGCCCCTTTTGCTGGTGGTGCTGTACACCCTGTGCCTGCTGTTCATCCTGGGGTTTAGCGCGGGGCAGTGGCAGCTCACGCGGCTGGCCCTGCGGGCTTACGCCAAGGGACTAGCTCCGGCCCCGCCCGCCCCGTCCCACTGGCCCCGCGTGCTGGTGCAGCTGCCGCTCTACAACGAGCAGAATGTGGTGGAGCGCGTCATCGACGCCGCCGCCGCCCTCGACTACCCCGCCGACCGCCTGCACATCCAGGTGCTCGACGACTCCACCGATGCCACCGTGGCCCTGGCCGCCGCCCGCGTGGCCCACTACGCCGCTCAGGGCCTGCGCATCAGCCACGTGTGCCGGCCCAACCGGGAAGGCTACAAAGCCGGCGCGCTGCGCTATGGCCTCGAAGAAAATGAGGATGAATTCGTAGCCATTTTTGATGCTGATTTCGTACCCGACCCGGATTTTCTGCGGCGCACCATCCCCTACTTTTTGCAGGATAAAAAAGTGGGCGTGGTGCAAACCCGTTGGGGTCATCTGAACGAGGACGAGTCGCTGCTGACGCGCCTGCAGGCCTTTGGGCTGAACGCGCATTTTCTCATCGAGCAGGTGGGACGCACGGCGGCGGGCTTTTTCATCAATTTCAACGGCACGGGCGGCGTGTGGCGGCGCGCCTGCATTGACGATGCCGGCGGCTGGCACACCGACACCCTCACCGAAGACCTCGACCTGAGCTACCGCGCCCAGCTGCGCGGCTGGCGCTTCATCTACCGCCCCGAAATAGTGGCCCCCGCCGAGCTGCCCGCCGTGATGGACGCCCTCAAATCGCAGCAGTTCCGCTGGACCAAGGGCGCGGCCGAAACTGCCCACAAGCACCTCGGCAACATGTGGCGCTCCCAGCAGCCGCTGCCGGTGAAGCTCCAGGCCACTTTCCACTTACTGAACAGCAGCGTCTACATCGTCATCATGCTCATGGCGCTGCTGAGCGTGCCATTGGTGTTTGTGCGGGCGCAACACCAGGAGTTTAAGGGCGTATTTCGATTGGCTTCGGTATTTCTGATTGGGTTTACGCCGCTCATTTATTACTACTACACTGCCTGGCGGCTGGCCCACCCCACCAAGCCACTGTGGCGCTACCCAGTGTTTTTCCTGCTGTTTTTATCGGTTTCGATGGGCCTGTCGCTGCACAATGCCCGGGCCGTGGTGCTGGGCTGGTGGGGCAAGCGCACCCCATTTGTGCGTACACCCAAGGCCGGCACCGGCAGCCTCGCCCGCAAGCGGCGCTACCGCACCGGCGGCGTGGGCGGCCTCGTAATTCTGGAAGGCGTATTGGCGGTGTACTTCGCGTTTGGCCTCGCGGCCGGCCTTTACCTCAACGACTTCGGCCTGCTGCCGTTTCACTCGCTGCTCACCATTGGCTTCGCGGCGATTTGCTACTATTCCATCCGCGACGACAAATAAGTAGTCAGTCATAAGTAATCGGTAGTCAGACAGAAATCAATTGAGTGATTTTTTAGATAGATGAAACCTGATTACTGATTACTAACTACTGACTACCTACTTAACAGAACGCTGAAACCCTTGTCTCTCAAGCTGCCTTCCGGTTCTCAGGTTGCGGCGCTGCTGCTGGCCGGCGCGGCGTACACGGGCCTGGCCTTTGCCACGCCACGGGCTGATTTTGGCCAGCTGGCGGGCTTGTTTGCGGTGGCACTGGGGGCGTATGCGTGGCTGCTGCACAGCCGGTTACCGCTGCGCTGGGGGCTGGGCACGGCGCTGGTGTTCCGGCTGCTGTGGCTGCCGGCCACGCCGGCTTTTTCCGACGATATTTTCCGCTTTCGCTGGGATGGCCTGCTGGTAGCGCACGGCGTGAACCCGTTCCGGTTTCGGCCCGATGAAATAATTGCCGACGGTGCCCGCACCGCCCTGCCCGATGCCAGCGTGCGCAACACGGTATTGCCCGAGCTTCAGCAGCTGTACCGGCAGCTCAACTCGCCGCACTACTACTCGGTATATCCGCCGGTGTGCCAGGCGATATTCGGGGGTGCGGCCCGCCTGTTTCCGGCTTCCGAGCGCGGGTTTGTCACCTGCCTGCGCCTGGTAATGCTAGCCGCCGAAGCCGGCACGGCCTGGCTCCTGCTGGCGTTGCTGGCCGCCATGGGCTGGCCCCGGGTTCGGGCGCTGCGCTACCTGCTGCACCCGCTGCCCATCATGGAGCTCACTGGCAATCTGCACTTTGAGGCGCTGGCTCTGTGCTTTCTACTCCTGGCCATCTGGCTGCTGAGCCGGCAGCAATGGGCCAAGTCGGCCGGAGCGCTGGCCCTGGGCGTGGCCGCCAAGCTAATACCGCTGCTGGTGCTGCCCTTGCTCATCAGGCGACTGGGCTGGCGGCGGTTTCTGGCATACGCGGGTATGGTGGCGGGCACGCTGCTGGTGTTGTTCAGCCCGTTCCTGTCGGTGGCGCTGGTCGTCAACATCAGCCGCAGCCTGAACCTATATTTCCGCAGCTTCGAATTCAATGCCAGCATCTACTACGTGGTACGGGCCATTGGCTACCAACTCACTACGTACAACAAAATTGCCCAAATCGGCCCGGCGCTGGCGCTCACCGGCGGCCTGCTTGGGCTGGCGCTGGCGTGGCGCGAGCGCCGCCTCACCGTGGCCTCGCTGGCCCAAACGCTGCTGCTGATGCTCACTGCGTATTATGCCCTGGCCACTACCGTGCATCCGTGGTATCTCGCGCTGCTCATCGGGCTGGGGGCGCTGTCGCGCTTCCGCTTTCCGTTGGTGTGGGGCGGGCTGGCGGTGCTTTCCTACGCCGCCTACCGCAGCAGCGCCTACACCGAAAACCTGTGGCTGGTAGCGCTGGAATACGTAGTTACGCTCGGGGTGCTGGTGTGGGAGCTGACGCTGGGCTTACGCAATCGGATAGCAGAATGATAACAGAAAAGCGAGGCAGACCAAACGCAGCACCCTTTTTTACAGTGCTTTATCACCAAGTTACTGCCCCTTTGAAGCTTGTAAACGGCGCATCTAAGTTTCTATAAACCTGCCGCCGCTATGCGGCTATCACTCCACAACTGAGGGTTACTTAGGCCAATAGGCATAGCGGCGCACTGATTTCAGGCGCAGGGTGCGGCCATCCCAGGTAGCTTGGCGGAGCAGTATATTGGGATATTTTTTGGCGAACCAGTACACGCTTTCCTTGCCGGGAGCCAGCACCAGGGCCACGCGCCAGGCGGGCTCGGCCGCATCGGCGGCGGGGGCTTCGGCGGTGGTGAGGCGGGCCTGATAGTAGACCGGCGGCGTAGCCTTGTTGGTTTGCTGCAAATCCAGCACCGTCAGGTTGAAGCTGGGCTTTTGGTCAAATCTCAGGGCGCGGAGCGTGTACGGCAGGGCATCTTCGAGAATGATATCGCGGCGCAGGTCGCGGTTGTTATCGCCCTGGCCATCCCAGTAAGAGTGAAACCACATCTCGAAATTCACCCCATCGTCGATGATGGACTTGAAGGTATTACCGCACCATTCCTGCGACGACGACGACATTTTGAACAGCGACACCGGCTGGTCGCGCCGGAAGAATAGCGACGTGAGGTAGTGGTACGGGTATTGGTCGGTCTGAATGCTACAAAACTGGTTGATTTTCATCACCGGAAACAGGTCATCCCGCTTGTAGTCGTCCGTTTTCACGTTGAACTGCTGGTTGAACGCCTCCTTCACCGTAATCTGGGTGTACTCAAACAGCCGCTTCTTCTTATAAATCACCCGTTCGGCATCGTAGGTTGCTACTTCGGCCAAGCCGTCCTCCCACAGCTTGCGCATGGCCCATTGCTGGTCGAAAGCAGGCATCACGGCTTGCAAGGCCTGAGCCGAAACCGGCGTTCGCGCTTTCGCCGGCTTGTCTTCGGCCGGCGTGCAGCCGCTCAGGAGCAAGCCGGCAAGCAGCAAGGGCATCAAACGGCGTAGCAGCGGGCAGCTCATCATATCGGGCAGGCTTTGGAGAGGTGAATAAAGGAGCCGTAAGATACTAACGGGCCTGCGACACTGGCAAAGCAAGCCGGTCAAAACAGGCCTAGCTTCCGCTCGCAGCGCGCCAGACGGCCAGGTCGTCGGCGTTGTCCACGTCGCGCAAGGCAGGCAAAAAGGCTGCCCGCAAGCCCAGCCGGGTGGCATCGGCCAGCGTATCGGTCAAAACCGAATCGGTGCTCCAGGTTTTGTTCAGAAACAGCTCGGGCTGGGGCTGGCGCAGGCCGAGCAGGTAGTAGCCGCCATCGGTGGCAGGTCCCAACACCAGGTCGTTGGTTTCGAGCAGCGCAAAAGCCTCGTTCAGGTGCGTGGCGCGCAGGCCCGGGCAATCGGTTCCGATGATGGCCACGCGAGCTGCCCCAGCGGCAAAGGCCGCTGCAAACGCGGTGGTCATGCGCGCGCCGAGGTCGCCCTCGGGCTGGCATTTGGCGTGGTGGGCTGCCCACTCGCGGGTTTCGGCCGTGGTGGGCTCCGGCCCGGCAGTATCGGCCAGCCACACAGTGGCCG
This sequence comes from Hymenobacter siberiensis, assembly GCF_018967845.1. Classification (GTDB taxonomy): domain Bacteria; phylum Bacteroidota; class Bacteroidia; order Cytophagales; family Hymenobacteraceae; genus Hymenobacter; species Hymenobacter siberiensis. The sequence goes on along the minus strand of NZ_JAHLZZ010000001.1, from coordinate 2,866,898 downwards.
GCACGCCGGCGGTCACCACGGCGGTGTTGGTTATGGCCAGCAGCTCGTGGTAGACGGCCAGCGCGGCGGGCGCTCCCACCCCGGCCGCAAGCCGGCTTTTTACCCGGCCCAGGGCCGGAACACGGGCGAATACCAGCAAATGGGAGTCGCTATCTGATTGCGCAGCGTGGGCCGCAAGGTCTTCACTCATAAACTTTTCGGCCCCGCTTCAGCCAGGGGCTCCAGAATGTGGAATAAGGATGCACATTGTTGGTGGGGCCGGCGGAGTCTACCACGGGGTGACCTTCGTTCACCCACTCAAACAGCCCGCCGTAGAGGTTGCGCACGTTGCGAAACCCCAGGGCGTGCAGGCGCTCGCCCAGCCGCTCGCTCCGCACGCCCACCGAGCAGTACACCACCACGGGCTGGCTGCGGTCGATGCCGGCAAGCTGCACGGTGGCAACGGAGTCGAAGGGCACGAAGCGGGCCCCGCGCAGGTGGCTCACCTGGTATTCAATGGGTGTGCGCACGTCAAGCAGCAGCGGCGGAGTGGGCTTGGCCAGCTCCGTTGCCAGGGCAGCGGCGGGCACCGTGGGCACGGTGTTGTGATACAGCGTGCGTAGTAGCTGCTTGTAGAGCATGCCGGGACCGGCCGTTTCGTCACCGGCTCCGCTCCCGCAGGCCCCCAGCGCAAGTAATCCGGCACTCAGGCTAATGCGAACGAGACGGGGCCAGCTCATGGGGAGAAGATTTAAAGTTCGATTTGCCACTAAGCTGTAGCCCCGCCGCAGCTGGAGCCCGCGCCGGCGGTGCAGCCATAACAGTGCTGGTTCACCACGATGTTCCGGTTTTGCAGCGCATCGAGGTCAAAATCGCGGATGTGCCGGGCCGAAGCGGTGGCAACCGGCAGGTCCAGCATCTGGTTGAAGTCGCAGTCGTAGAGCAGGCCGTCCCAGCCCACCGAGATGGTGCTGCGGCACATTACATTGGCGGCGGCTACGGGATTGTATGCCTGCACCAGCTTGTCCATGTAGCCGTCGTAGTTGCCGCTTTCAATTAAATAATCAAGAAAGCGACTAACGGGCAGGTTGGTGATAGCCAGCAGGTTATTGAAGCTCACGCCGTGGTCGCGGGTCAGGCGTTGCTTGAACTCGCGCTCCAGACTAACCTGGTTGCCGGGCAGGAATGCCCCCGACGGGTTATACACCAAATCCAGCGTCAGGCCGGAGCCTTCCACGCCGTAGCCCACGGCGTTGAGCATGTGCAGGGCCCGCATCGAGCGGTCGAACACGCCTTCGCCGCGCTGGGCGTCGGTGCGGCCGGCCGCGAAGTGCGGCAGCGACGACACCACCTGTACGCCGTGCTTGACGAAAAACTCGGGCAGGTCGTTATACTTCTTGTTGGCTACGATGATGGTCAGGTTGCAGCGCACGATAACCTGGCGGCCCAGGGCCGAAATGCCCTCCACGAACCAACGAAAGTCCGGGTTCATCTCGGGTGCGCCGCCGGTGAGGTCTACCACCTGAATATCAGTTTGAGCCAGCGCATCCAGGCACTGCTGCATGGTTTCGCGGGTCATGATTTCGGTGCGGTCGGGGCCGGCATCTACGTGGCAGTGCTTGCACACCTGGTTGCACATTTTGCCCACGTTTATTTGCATCACCTTCATTTCGGTGGGCCGCAAGGGCAGCAGGCCGGTTTCGCGCAGCTTGGCGGCGAAGGCAGGAAAGCGGGCACCCACCGTCTGCGCCGGGTTGAGGACGTCGAGCTGGTAAGTGGAATCAGCCAGCGCGTGATGCTGGGCGTGGAGAGATTTCATGAATTTAATTTACAGGAGGATATAAGGCACGATGATGCTAAGCACAAATAGGTTATCGCAAAACTGAGGCAGGCCTTTCGAACTACTTAGACAGCGCACCGCCCCAATCCTTACATCGACAGTTCTTTGGCTTTGTTCATCATCATGGTGGCGTGCACCAGCGTGGCACCGCCTTTAATGGCCGCCCCAACATGCACGGCTTCCATCATCTGGGCTTCGTCGGCCCCTTTCTGGAGCGAGTCGGCCGTGTAGGCGTCGATGCAGTACGGGCATTGCACCACATGGGCTACTGCCAGGGCAATCAGCGCTTTCTCGCGCTCGCTCAGCGCGCCTTCTTTAAATACCTCGCCGTAATAATCGAAAAACTTACGGCCCATTTCGGGCTGCCATTCGGAGATTTTTCCAAATTTAGCCAGGTCGGCCGGGTTGTAGTACGAAGCGTCGCTCATGGATTGAAAAATAAATGAAGGAAATTGAATCAGAGAAAGATAAGCTAGTACCGACGTACGTGAATCCGGACCCGCTCGCCGTCTTTGATGGTAGTAGGCATCACGTCGATGCGGTCGGCTTCGTCGTAATACGCGGCCAGGCCACGCACGATGCCCACCGCCAGCCCGCTCATGCGACGCGGCGACACGTAATCAATCATCAGCTCGTTGGGCCCGAGGCGGCTGACTGCGAGCATGGGCGGCGAATTTTCGGTGTGCTCCTGGCGCACTTGCTTGTGCATGGTTAGGTCGGTATGCTCCAGCATATCCAGCATTTTCCACTCGGGCTTGAGCAGGCGCTGATACATATACATGAGGTCGGGCACGAGGTATTCGCCAAATTTTTCGTGCAATTCCCCGGCCGAGAGGTCGGTCGTCTCGGCCGCGTGGCCCACGAGGGCATAAATATGCTCGTCGGGATAAACGGTTTTGTGGTTGAACGCTACTTTATCGAGGCCCGCAAGCTCTACCAGCTTCACCCAGGTACTGTGGTCGTACTGAGTTTACATATAGCGCTTTAGCATGGTCAGAATGGTGCCGTGCATAGACATTGAAGCTGCTTTTTTTAAGTGGCAAACAATGCCGCCTGCCAGCCCAAACGGACAGCAGGCAGCATTGTTCATTTTCGACGAACCCAGATGCTGTCTTTTTTCACTGACTGAATAGCTGATGTTACGCTGGTAACGCTTGTACCGCAAATTTCAACTGGTACATCGTTGCTGATTTCTCATCCTGAAAAACGGCTCAAAAGCATTAAACCAGCAACGAGAAACCAGCAACAAAACCAGATGCTGCACAAGTCACTATGCAACAGCAATGAAACTAAATTTGGGGCGGGCTAAATATTACCTACCACCGTCATCGTGCTCAGGGTGGGGCCGGCGCTACCGCCAGCGGGCTCAATGGTCATGGCAAAGGTTTGGGCGCTGGCAATATCCTTCATGTGCTGGAGGCCTTCGCCCGAGGCCGTGGCCACGGTGAGCACCCCGGCATCAATCGGCTTGCCATTGTCGAGGGCCCAGAGCTGGTACTGCTTGTCGGCGGGCAGCGGCGGCAGGCTGCGCACGTCTACGTACACCTTGTGGGTGGCGACATTGAACAGCACCCGGGCGTGAGCCGAGGGCGCGGTTTTGGTGCCGGCCAGAGCCACAGCGCGGAACTCGTCGTTGCGTAGCACCTGGTTTTCCTGTTGCAGCGCGCCCAGCTTCTCGTTCACGACCTGCGTGGTAGCGGCAAAGCGGGACTGGTCATTTTGCAGGGCTACCAGCTCCGAGCTGGCGTTTTTCCAGTTCGAATACAGCAGCATATTGCCGCCCAGGCTCAGCAGCAGGGCTACCGAGGCGGCAATGGCCCAACCCGAGCGGCTGGCCGACGCCTGCACGGGCGCGGAGGACATGGGCCGCACCACGGCTTCGGGCGCGGCGGCCACCGGCTGCGGAGCACTGGCTACGGGGCCGGGGCGGCTGGTGGTCTGGGCTACGGCATCCACATCGGCGCGGAGGCTGGCATTGGCAGCGGGGCCCGCAATCTGGGCCAGTACGTTGCTCAGTACCCGCTCGCGCATGGCGGCGGGGGGCGCAATGGCGTGGGCTTCGGCGTAGAAACCCAACGCTGCCTGAACCTGCTCCAGCTCGGCCCGAATGGCGGGCTGGCTGGCGGCCTGGGCTTCCACTGCCGCCTGCTCGGCGGCCGAGAGCTCGCCCAGCGCGTATTGCTCCAGGATGCCCGATTCTATATAGTCTTGGAAGTTTTCCACGGTTGGTTCAGCGAATAAGTTTGCTTAGGACTTTGATAGCGGTGCGGGCGCGGGTTTTCACCGTCCCCAAAGGGATGTTGAGCTCCTCGGCCACCTCACTTTGGGTGAAGCCCTCGAAATAGAGCATGTCGATAATCTGGCGCTGCTCAGGAATAAGCTTTTGAGTAATCTCCTGCAGGCCAATGTGCTCGGGGCGGAAGGTTGTGGGCGCGGCTTGGCGCTGCGCCGTCAAACTATCGTCCAGCCCCGTTGTTTTACTACCTACGCGGTGCTGTCGTGAGCGGATTTTATCGATGCTCAGATTCCGGCAAATGTTCAGTACCCAGGTGAAAAGCCGGCCCTTGGTGGGGTCGTAGCTGGCAAAGGCATTCCAGATTTTCACCAGGGCTTCCTGCAACACGTCCTCAGCCTCGTCCTCGGCCTTCACAATGCGGAAGATGACGCCGTAGAGCGTGGCCGAATACCGGTCGTAGAACAGCGTCATAGCCGATTGGTCGCGGGCCTGCAGGCGCCGGACCAGGTCCTCCTCGGCGGCAGGTGGGAGGGAAATTAACGAATTATCGGACACGGGAGTGACTGAAAGTGAGTAATAAAGCGGAAAGGCGGGGCCTTGCGGAGCACACGAAAATACGGTATGCCGCGTAATTGCCCGTATACGACCTTACACGGGCCGCAACTAAAGCCGGCAACCGCTATTTTGGTTGCCGCCGCCACCACAACCCACGCCAGGGCTATGATGTTGAAGAGCTACTTATCTACGGTTTGTGGCCGCCGCTTTTTGCGGCAGCAATAGCCCGTGCACACTCCTTATTTTCCTGGTTTTCTTTATTCACAATGCCCATCGAGTCCTACAACCCCTACACCAACCGCGTCCTGCGCCGCTTCACGGCCTTCAGCTGGACCAAAACCGAGCGCATTCTCGGGCAGGCCCACCGGGCGGCGACTACCTGGCCCGCCACCACGTTTGCCCACCGCGCCGGGGTGCTGCGCCGCGCCGCAGCCCTGCTGCGCGAGCGCCAGGACGAACTGGCCCGCCTCATGGCCCTGGAAATGGGCAAACCAATTGCCGACGGTCGCGCCGAGGCCCTGAAATGCGCCACCTGCTGCGACTACTACGCCGAGCACGCCGAGGAATTTCTCAGCGACGAGCTCATCAAAACCGACGCCGGCCGCAGCTTCATCAGCTACCAGCCCATTGGCGTGGTGCTGGCCGTGATGCCCTGGAATTTTCCCTTCTGGCAGGTGGTGCGCTTTGCCGCGCCGGCCCTCATGGCCGGCAATGTAGGCCTGCTCAAGCACGCCTCCAACGTGCCGCAGTGCGCCCTGGCACTGGAAAAAATATTTCACGACGCGGGCCTGCCGCCGGCCTGCTTTCGCACGCTGCTCATCGGGTCCGATTTGGTGGAGAAGCTCATTGCCGATGACCGGGTGATGGCCGTGACGCTCACGGGCAGCGAGGGCGCGGGCGCGGCCGTGGCGGCCACGGCCGGGCAGCACATCAAGAAAACCGTGCTGGAGCTGGGCGGGTCCGACCCGTTTATCGTGCTGGCCGATGCCGACGTGGCCCTGGCCGCCAAAGCCGCCTCCCAAAGCCGCATGATAAACAGCGGCCAGAGCTGCATTGCCGCTAAGCGGTTCATCGTGGAAAAAAAGGTGATTAAGGAATTCATCAGCCACCTCAAAACCCACCTGCTGGCCCTGCGCCCCGGCGACCCGCTCGACGAGGCTACCCAATACGGTCCCATGGCCCGCCCCGACCTGGCCGACGAGCTCAGCGAGCAGGTGAATGACTCGGTGGCCCAGGGTGCCAAAGTGGAGCTGTACGGCGGGCAGGCCAAGCCCGGCACGGCCCTATTCCGCCCCATGATTCTGTCGAACATCAAGCCCGGCCAGCGTGCTTACGCTGAGGAATTATTCGGCCCCGTGGCGCTGGTGCTGGAAGCCAAAAACGCCGACGATGCCGTGCGCCTCGCCAACGACTCCCGCTTCGGCCTGGGGGCCGCCGTGTGGACCGGGGACCCGAAAAAGGGCGAGGCCATGGCCCGCCAGATTGAAAGCGGGGCCGTATTTGTGAACGGCCTGGTGAAGTCGATGTCCGAAATGCCGTTTGGCGGTGTGAAGAAGTCGGGCTACGGCCGCGAACTTTCGTATTTGGGCATCCGCGAATTCGTTAACCAGAAGTCGATTTGGATTGGCAAGGAGGTGGTACCGGTAGCGAAAACGGAGTAGTATAATTCGAATATACAGAACGTCATGCTTCATCTGGCGTCCGCGCAGCCGAAGCATGACGTTCTGTGTATTCCCTTGCCAACCTCCTACTTTCGCTACAAATACCCCAACACTTTATACGTCAACCAGCCCGTAATTTCGTGCACCAGCAGGCTGATATTAACCATTGCCTCGGGGCTGGGCACCAGCCAGGCATCGGGCGATAAGCGGCGGTCGGCGCTGCGGTAGCCGGCCGGGAAGCTGATGGGGTGCAGCCCGACTTTGGCAAAGCAGCCCATGGCCCGCCGCTGGTGAAAGGCAGAGGTGACGAGAATGAGCGTATCCAACTCGGGCCGGGCCACCACCAGCTTTTGCGTGAACAGTGCGTTTTCGCGGGTGTTGCGGCTCTGGTCTTCGAGCAGAATGGCAGAGTTGGGCACACCCGCCAGGCGCAGCAGCGTGGCCAGGTCGCTGGCCTCGGTGTGGGCGGCCGTTTTTACGGTACCCGAGCCGCCGGAAATGATGATGCGGCGCACCCGGCCGGCCCGGTACAGCCACAGCGCGTTGGTGAGGCGGTCGGCCCCGGGGCCGAGATACACCCGGTCGTGGGGCGACTTGTTGACGCTGGTGATACCGGTGAGCAGCACGGCGGCATCGGCGTGGCGGGGCAGGGCGGCCAGGGCTACGGGCGGTTGCTCCCAGGCCAGCAGCAGCTCATTGGCCAGGAATGGATTGGTGCTGAGCAGCGTGAGCACCAGCGCGGCCACCAGCCAGCGCCGCTGGCGCGGCGGCCGCGCTACCAATGCCGCAATTAGCAGCGCCACCAGCCACACGGTGGGCAGCAGCGCAAAGTCGAGAACCTTCGAGAGCAGAAAAAACATGTTCAAAGGTAGCGGGCCGGCCGGCGGGCTGGTTGTAGCGCGAACTTTTCGCTTGCGAGGCTGCGAGCCAACTAATTCGCGTACTATAAGTCCGCGCTACTGCAACGCTATTTGCGCAGCATCAGCTCCCGGATGTATTTCACCGGGGCGCTGCCGTAGCTGAGGAATTTTTCGTTGAATGCCTTCAGGTCAAAGGCTTTGCCTTCTTTCTGCTTCAGCTCTTGGCGCAGGGCGCAGATTTCGGAGTAGCCGGTGAAATAGCTGCTGAGCTGCACCTGGCTGAGGGTGGCGCGCAGCCACTTGCCCCGGGCCTCGGCTTCTTCCTGGAAGCCCTCGCGGCGGAGCATGGCCACCACGGCAGCTTCGCTCATGTTTTCGGCCTGAATGGCGTGGTCGATAACGGCGTTCAGGGTCGAGCGCATGTTCCATTTGTCCCACATCAGCCACATTTCGTCGGAGTTGTTGCCGTAGCCGCTTTCCAGCATCATGCGCTCCGAATACACGGCCCAGCCCTCCACCATCGCCCCGTTGCCAAAAATGCTTTTCACCAGCGAGGGCGAGCGGTTGGCGTACACGAGCTGCGTGTAGTGGCCTGGAATAGCTTCGTGAATATTGAGAATCTGGAGGGTGTAGTCGTTGTATTCGCGCAGGTAGCTCTCGGCCTGGGCGGGCGTCCACTCGGCGGGCAGGGGCTCCACGTTGTAGTAGGTATTCGCGCCCTTGTCGTAGGGGCCGGGGGCCGATACGCTGGCGCCCGCGCCGCTGCCGCGCATGTAGAGCGGAGTTTCGCGCACCACAAGGGGCTTGCTGGGGTCCTGGGTCAATAATTTATGCTCGTTCACGAAGGCCACGAGGGTCGGAATCTGGCGCTTCACGGCATCCACGAAACCGTCGCGCGGGGCGTGCTTCAGGGTGAGCTGGTTGATGACGGCCGTGATGAGGGCCAGGGTATCGGCCGGGGCTTTCTGGCCGGGGAAATACTTGGGGTAGAGCCGGGCGGCGCGGTGGCCCATGTCGTGCAGCAGCTCGGCCTTGTGCTTCAGGGCCTGCTCATATACTTCGGCGGCGGTGAAGCGCGACTGGATGTCGTAGGCAAATTTCTGGTCGAACAGCTCCTTGCCGATGCGGAACGGGCGGAACGAGCCCTTGGTCAGCACGTCGTTTTTGAGGAAATCCATGTAGCCCTGCATGGCCTTGCTGGCGGCGGCCACGCGGTCGGTCAGTGTCTTTTTTTCGGTTTCGGTCAGGCTTGATTTCCGCACCGAATCGGCCAGCGCGGAACCGAAAACGGCCAGGCCGCCCGCGTTTTGCTTGATGCCCAATTGCGTATGCTCCTTCGTCGGGTTGCTGATGTTGGCGCGGGCGGCGGCATAGAACTCGGCCGCGTGGCTGATTTTATCTGAAATATTGCGCAGGCGGCGGTTGAGCGGGAAATAACGGCCATTGAGCAGGTCACCCACCGAGGCCCCTAGGTTGTAGGTGGCCGGGTTCCACTGCCAGTTTTTGAGGGTGTCGGCGTACCAGCGCTCGGCGCGCAGCTCGTTGCGGAGCAGGCGCAGGTCAATCTGGTTGTTGGGCGAGAGGCTATCGAGGGTGAATTTGCCCAGCGCCGCCAGGTTATTCTGGGCGAACGCAGCATCGGCCTGCCGCTGGGCGGCGTTGGGGATGAGCAGCAGCGAGTCATATTTATGGTAGCCCATGCCGGAGGCATAATCCGGATTCTGCTTCCACAGGGCTTCGATAAACTGGCCTTTGAAAGCATCGAAACGGGCATCGGGGCCGGTGGCGGTGGCCGATTTATCGGCCTGGGAACAACTGGCGAGGGCCAGGGCCAGGATGGGCAGGTAGCGGAATTTCATGGGTGGGGTTTGAACGATGAAAAAAGACCGTCATGCAGAGCGCAGCGAAGCATCTTTACCTCAATAGTAATTAGCACGAATGTAACGAAGCGGTAAAGATGCTTCGCTGCGCTCTGCATGACGTGCGACAAACCCACACACACGCAAAAAACCGCCACGTTGCAATGCGCCGCCGTAGGTTTGTCCCGCCATCCGGCCATTCCATACCAGGTCCATCGTCCCACCCCAAAATTCCCACATGTCCAATTCCCGCATCGAACACGACTTCCTCGGCGAACGCAGCCTGCCCGACACTTCTTACTACGGCATCCAGACCCTACGAGCGCTTGAAAACTTTGATATCACTGGCATTCCCATTAAGAACGAGCCGCTGTTTGTGCAGGCCCTGGCATACGTGAAAAAAGGCGCGGCACTGGCTAATAAAGAACTCGGCGTGCTGCCCGCCAACATCGCCGATGCCATTGCCGCCGCCTGTGACCGCGTGGCCACCGGCGAGTTCGACAACCAGTTCCTGACCGACATGATTCAGGGCGGCGCGGGCACCTCGGTGAACATGAACGCCAACGAAGTCATTGCGAATGTCGCGTTGGAAATCATGGGCCACGCCAAGGGCGAGTACCAGTTCTGCCATCCCAACAACCACGTCAACTGCTCGCAAAGCACCAACGACGCCTACCCCACCGCCTTCCGCATCGCCCTCAACAACAAGCTGGTGGGCTACCGCGAAACCCTGAAAATGCTGGCCGATGCCTTCGCCCAGAAGGGCGAGGAATTTCGCGACATCCTCAAAATGGGCCGAACCCAGCTCCAAGACGCCGTGCCGATGAGCATGGGCGACGAGTTCCGCGCCTTCGCCACCAACCTGCGCGAAGAGCTGCTGCGCATCGACGACTCCCGCCGGCTGATTGACGAAATCAACATGGGGGCCACCGCCATCGGCTCACGCATCAACGCCCCCAGCGGCTACCCCGAACTGGTGACCGAGCACCTGCGCACCATTACCGGCCTCAACCTGCTACTGGCCGGCGACTTGTTTGAGGCAACTTACGATACGGGCGCTTACGTGCAGCTCTCCGGCGTGCTGAAGCGTACGGCCGTGAAGCTCTCCAAAATCTGCAACGATTTGCGCCTGCTCTCCTCCGGCCCGCGCACGGGCTTCAACGAAATCAACCTCCCCGCCTTGCAGCCCGGCTCCAGCATCATGCCGGGCAAGGTGAACCCGGTGGTACCCGAGGTGGTGAACCAGACCGCGTTCTACGTCATCGGAGCCGACCTCACGGTGACTATGGCCGCCGAGGCCGGTCAGCTCCAGCTCAATGTTATGGAGCCGGTTATCAGCTTCGCGCTGTTCACCTCGATTTCTTACATGACTAACGCCTGCCGCACCCTGCGCGACAAATGCGTCATCGGCATCACGGCCAACAAGGCCCACGCGGAGAACCTAGTGCGCAACAGCATCGGCATCGTGACGCAGCTCAACCCGGTCATCGGCTACGAGGCTTCAGCCGAGATTGCCAAAGAAGCCTTGAAAACCGGCAAGTCGGTGCACGACATCGCCGTGACCGAACGCGGATTATTGACCCAGGAGAAATGGGACGAGATTTTCACGTTTGAGAATCTGATTCGACCGGTGTTTATGAAGTAGAGACGCATAATTGCGTCTCGTCGTTGAACATCAATAAATAAGAACGTCATGCCTATCTGGCGTCCGCGCAGTCGAAGCATCTCGCGTGCAATGGTAATTCTTTCGTCAAACGATTGATTTACTACCACACGCGAGATGCTTCGACTGCGCGGACGCCAGATAGGCATGACGTTCTTTTGGGTTCTCCGCCGCGCTTACCGCTCCACCACCAGCCGCTGCATAGCAACGGCAGTGCCCGATTGCACTCGCACGAAATAAGTACCCGCAGCCCAGCCACTGGTTTCCAGCGCGTAGCTACTGCCGCTGAAGCTGCACTTTTGCAGTAGCCGGCCGGTGAGGTCGAATACCTGCAGCTGGCTTTGGGCGGCCGGGGCGACTGCCAAGACCAGGCGCACCGCGCCGGCCGTGGGGTTCGGGTAGAGCGTTACGGCGAAGGCGGGCTGGGCGCTGGCCGTGCCGGTGGCCGTGGTGGAGCGCAGGCGCAGTACCCAGGTCTGATTAGCGGCCAGGGCCGGCAGCGTCGTGGTAAAGCTGCTGAAACCGCCCTGGGCGTTCACCGTGACGGTGCCGGCGGCCAGGCCGCTGTACAGTTCGGTTACCTGGTAGGTGCCGGGGGCAAGCGTGGACATAGTGAGCGAAAGCGTGGAGCTGGTTACCGCCGTGCTGCCCAGGTTGGCGGCAATCAGCGTGGCTTCCTGATTGAAAACGCGGGCGTAGGCCAGTACTGACGCGGCCGACGAGATGGCGGGCAGGTAGTAGCCCTTGCGCAGGGTTTCGTTGGCCGTGCGCAGGCCAATGAGCTTCTTGTAGTGACTGAGTAGCGAGTTGGCATCGGCCTGCTCTGTGGCTACGTTGTAGGTGCTGTAGTTGGAGTTGATGGTACGCCAGGGCGTGCCGGCGGTGAAGCCCGACTGGATGCCGGCCGACCACTGCATGGGGCGGCGCTTGTCCTCGTCGGGACCGGTGCCGGCCATGCCCACTTCCTCACCGTAATAGAGGAAGGGCACGCCGGGCATGGTGAGGTAGAGCGCGGCCGCCTGCTTCATGCGGGCCACGTTGCTGCCCAAGCCGTCGAACACGCGGTTCTGGTCATGATTGGTGAGGAAGGTGGCGTACTGCAGGCGCGGGTAGAGGCTGGTGACGACGTTGAGCTGGGTGCGCAGCGCGTTGGGGTTGCCCTGGCTCACGGCCCCGATAATGCTGCTGGCCAAGTCGAATTCAAAACAAAGGTCGAGCCGGCGATTGCTGACGTAGGGTATCACGGCGCTGGTGTTGGTCCAGGCCTCGCCCACCGATAGCGCGGCGGGGTTCACGGCCTTCAGCGAGTCGTGAAACTCTCCCAGAATACCAAGGGTTTCGGGCGTATCGGCCGTGTTACTGCCGGTTTCCACCAGGTAGCGCACGGCATCGAGCCGGAAGCCGTCCACGCCCTTGCGCAGCCAGAACCGGTCGGCGTCCCACATGGCAGCCTTCAGCTGCGGGTTGCGCCAGTTCAAATCGGGCATGCCTTCCCAAAATGCGCCGTAGAAATAATTGCCGTTGCGCGGGTGCCAGCCGCTGCCGCCAAATGGCCCGTAGCCCAAGTCGGTGGGCGACCACAAATACCAGTTGCGGTAGGGGCTGGTGGTGCTGGCCGCCGCCTGCGTGAACCACGGATGCTGGCTGGACGAGTGGTTAAGCACCATGTCTAATATCACCTTGATGCCGCGCCGGTGGGCGGCGGCCAGGAAGGCATCGAAGTCGACCATGGTACCGTAATCGGGCTCCACGGCCTTGTAGTCGCTAATGTCGTAGCCGTGGTAGCTGGGCGAATCCATGATGGGCATCAGCCAGAGGCCGGTCACGCCCAGGTCGGTGGTGGTGGCGGGGTTGCCGTCGTTGAGGTAGTCGAGTTTCTGGGTAAGGCCGGCGAAGTCGCCCTTGCCGTCGCCGTTGCTGTCATAAAAGCTGCGCACGAAGACTTCGTAGAACACGGCATCGTTCCACCAATACGTGGGATAATTGGTGAGCGTGGCCCCATTGCAGGCCGCGCAGGTGCCGAAGCAGTAGCTGGGCGTGGTGTTCACGGCGGCCGTGGCGCTCACCACGCGGGTGAGGGTGCCGGTGGCATCGGCGGTGCCGCAGGCGGCGGGCACGGTTTCGGCCCCGGCCAGGGTGTTGCCGTTCACGAAGCGGTACTGGAACATGCCAGGGGCCGGCAGCGAAATCGTCACCTCATAAATACCGTCGTTGTTATCATCGGTCAGCGGCAGCGCGGTGGCGTCGTTATTCGCGCCGTAGCCGGCCAGGGCCTGGAAGTTGCCCACAACGTGCACGCCGGTGCGGGCCACAGTCTGGCCGGTCATGTCCACGGCAAAGCGCAGCTGCGGGGCGCAGTCGGCGAAGGCCACGATGGGCAGGCGCACGGCCGAGCCGGCCACTACTACCTGCCGGTTCACGTTGCCGCCGCCGTCGGTGATGCCGCAGGTGGCGGGCACCAATTCGGAAACGCCCCAGGCGTTGCCGTTCACGAATTTGTAGAGGTAGGTACCGGGTGGCACGTTAACGGTGGCTTCCCAGACGTGGTCGCCGTCGGGGTCGGTCAGGGCGGTGGTAGCGGGGTTCCAGTCGGCCGGAAAGCCGGCAGCGGCCTGGAAATTACCGGCTACGTGCACGCCACCAGCGGGCACAGCCGTGGTGCCCATATCAACCCGAAAGGTGAGCTGATTCGCCTGGGCGCTACCCATACCGACCAGCAGGGCAATAAGTAGTAAGCGGAATTTCATTATGCTATTTGCTAAAAATCGAGGGGTAAAGTTACGCCCGCTGATGAGTGCCCGTTATGCCGAGCGCAGCTGAGGCATTGCGCATGCGGTAGTAATCATTTTAGCCAACGATTGAATTACTATTGCAAGCGAGATGCCTCGCCTGCGCGCGGCATGACGTTCCTTTTTTCCCTTCATCCACTCCACCCATGCGTTCCCTCCTAATGGCCCTGCTCCTGCTGGCCACCGCCACTGCGGCCCGCGCCGCTCGCGTCGATACCCTGGATATTCCGAGTGCGGCCATGCACAAAACCTACCGGGCCGCCGTGGTGCTCCCGGCTTCCTACGCGAAGAATAAAAAGGCGAATTACCCGGTACTCTACCTGCTGCACGGGGCATGGGGCCATTTTGGCGACTGGCTGAACAAGACACCCGACAAGCAGCTGCTGCACCGCCTGGCCGACCAGTACAACCTGATTATCGTGAACCCCGAGGGCGAAACCTTCAGCTTCTACCTCAACAGTCCCGTGAGCCCCAATAGCCAGTTCGAAACCTACCTGACCCAGGAAGTCATCCCGAAAATCGACCAGACCTACCGCACCGTGGCCAACCGCAAGGGCCGCGTCATCGCCGGCCTGAGCATGGGCGGACACGGCGCACTCTTCCTCTCGGCCCGCCACCCCGACCTGTATTGCGCCGCCGGCAGCATGAGCGGCACCCTCGACCTGCGCACCTGGAACCGCAAGCTGGCACCCGCCGAGGCCGCCGACCGCGCCAGACTCTGGGCCCCCATCCTCGGCTCCGAAGCCGATAATCCCGAGCGGTTCGCCGACAATTCAGTGCTGACCCTGGTCGAACAAATGCACCGCAACGGCCTGCCCCTCATCATCGATTGCGGAGTAGATGATGGCCTCATCGACATCAACCGCGAGCTGCACCGCCGCCTCGTGTACAACCACACCCCGCACGACTACACCGAGCGCCCCGGGGCCCACACCTGGGAATACTGGCAGACCGCGCTGCCCTACCAGGTGCTATTTTTGCAACAGGTACTGAAAGCCAATGGAGCAGCCGTTGAGTAGCTGCTGGTTGAAGCTATTTAGAGAGTCAGTCTGCCGATGTAGCGACGCATCCTTGCGTTTCGTCGTTGAACAATAACGGCGGGTTTCGTTCAGCGACGAGACGCAAGGATGCGTCGCTACGCTGTTTTGCAAATAGCCACAACCAGCAACCATGACGCTTGCTACACTGGCAACTGCGTAATAGCAGTGCCACCCCGCCAAGCTAATTTTGCGACCCTCACGACCCAGCCACGCCCCTGCCATGTTTACCCGTCAATCCCTACGCCAGCTGGCCAACGCCACCAGCTACACTCGCGGCCAGAGCTATTACAACAACGGCTCCGTAACCAAGCTGCGCCGCGAGGGCGATACCTTCCACGCCGTGGTGCAGGGCAGCCGCAGCTACCGCGTGACGCTGCGCCTGGCCCCGGCCGGACCGGAATGTACCTGCACCTGCCCTTACGATTGGGACGGCATCTGCAAGCACAGCGTGGCCCTGGGCCTGGCCGTGCTCGACGGCTACCAGGCCACGGACCTGCAGCCCGCCCCGCCCGCGCTAGCGCCGGCTGCGGCGAGCGAGCTGGCCACCGAGGTGAAAGCCGCCTGGGCCGAACGCAAGAAGGGCGACAAGCTACGCTTCCTCAAGCAGGCCCTGGCCAAGAGCGACGACCTGGCCCGGCAGTTTCTGGGCTACGGCCGCCAGCCCGTAGTCGCGTCCGACGAGGACCTGCTCGCCGACCTGCCCGCCCGCCTCACCGAGACGTTGGAAACGCTGGAATTCGACGAGGAGCTGTGGGAAAACAGCGAGAGCTACTACGAGGACGATGAAGGCGAAGGCCTGCAGGAAGCCGCCGATGAACTGCTGCGCGAAACGCTGGCTCCCTTCGTGGCCGAGCTGCTGCGGGTGGCCCGCGCCGGCCAGCTCACCACCGCCCTGCGCTACTGGACCACGGCCAATGTCGCCATCTACCAGCTTGATGAGCCGGCCAGCGACGACTACGGCACCTTCGGCCACTACGGCACCGACGTGCTGCGGCGCTGGTACGACGACCTGGCCACTGCCGGCTGGCCCACCGTGCTGCTGGCAGCCGTGCTGCCCCCCGCCGAGCTCAAAGCCGCCCTGAAGTGGCTGGGTCAGCACCTAGCCAACCCCGCCGATACCTGGGACGGTTTCGAGGACAGCTGGCGGCCCCTGCTGCTGACCCTGGCCGCCGACCCCGCCGCCGCGCCCCTGCTTAATGAGGCGCTAGCCAAAGCCCTGCTGAGCCCCGATACCCGCGCCCACCTGCACCTCCAGCTGGCCCGTACCCTGCCCAACGACGCGGCCTGGGCCCAGGCTGCCGAAACCCTGCTACCCACCGACCCCGCCGTGGCCCAGCAGCTGCTCCACTTTTACCTTACCCAGGCCGACCGGCCCCGGCTGCTGCGCGCCGCCACCACGGCCTTCACCACCTGGCCCGACCGTTTCGGCGGCTTCGTGCTGGGCACCTTCACGGCCGCCCAGGCCCCCGACCTGTTCCGGGCCGCCCTGCGCCACCGCGCCCTGGCCAACTCCAGCCGGGAAGATTTTGCCCGCCTGCGACCGTTGCTCACACCGGCCGCCATTCAGGCTTTCGTGCGGGAGGCCGTGGCCGCCGCCCAAAAGCGGCGCGGCAGCGTAGCCTTCGCCGCCGAACTGCTGGCCACCGAAACCGACACTGCCGCCCTGCGCGAGTTCGTGCTGGGCCTCGAATGGCTATTCATCAGCCCCGCTCAGGAGATGGAGACTGCCCTTGCCCTGCTGGCTGCCGCCGACCCCACCGCCCTCATGGTGGCGCTTGAAACCCACAGCCGCGCCTACCTCAACGGCCACGCCGGGGCCAAGCGCGGCGGCCCGCTCTACGGGGCCATTGGCCGCTGGCTGGCCCTGGCCCACGCCGCCAGCCCGCGCCTTGTGGAGCCGGCCCTGCGCCTGGCCCAAGAGCTGCGCGAGGAATTCCCCACGCTGAACATGCTCAAAGACGCACTGCGCCAGCAGAAGCTGTTGCCGGATAAGGCCGTAGTAGCCAAAGAGCCTGCCAAGCGCGGCCGCAAGCCAAACCCGAAGTAGCCTGGGGACTGTAAGTCGGCGCCTTGGTATACCGTTGTTATCTAACGCTTTTACAACAGTACAGCTCCTTCCGCGAGCCCACTTCGGTAAGTGGATTTGCAGAAGGAGCCGTTGCGCAAGGGTACTCGCGAACTTCCGAAAGTTGTATTTGCGCCTACCGCCGCCGGCCAAAAATGCGCAGCAAAAACAGGAACAGGTTCACGAAATCGAGGTATAGCGTGAGCGCACCCAGGATGGACGCCTTGTTGCTCGTTTCCTCGCCTTCCGTCACGCCCAGCAGCGCCAGCTGCTTCAGCTTTTGGGTATCGTAGGCGGTGAGGGCGGTGAAAATCAGCACCCCGATGAAGGAAGTTACGATTTCCAGCACCGAGTTGTTGAGGAAAATATTAACCACCATGGCAATGACCAGCCCGATAACGGCCATGCTCAGGAGCTTGCCCCAGCCCGACAAATCGGCTTTGGTGAAATAGCCAAAGAGGCTCATCACCCCAAACGTGCCCGCCGTAACGAAGAACGTGGAGGCGATGGACGCGGAAGTGTAGGCCAAAAATACGCAGCTCAGCGTCACGCCATTCAGCACGGCGTAGCCCACGAAAGCGGCCTGCACCTTGCCCAGGCTCCAGTCGAAAATGCGGGCCGAAAGAAAGCCCACGATGACCAGCTCCAGAATAATCAGCCCCATAAACACGAAACGGGTGCCGAAAACGAAGTTTATCAGTTCCGGCGACGTGGAGGCAAACATGGCGATGCCGCCCGTGAGGCCCAGGCCGGCGGCCATCCAGCCATACACCTGCGCAAAAAAGCGGGATTGGATTTCGGCGGCTTCTTCGGCCGAGATTTGAATTTGTCGGGGCTGTGGCGTGAATTGATTGTCTTCCATAAAAAGGATGAGGCAAAAAGGTGGAAAGCTGAATAAGCGAGGCGAAGCTACGCACTGGTTTTCCACGAAGCCCGCCGGGGCCGAGCCGGCGCATATCTTCGCCTCATGCACGCTTCCGCTTACCTCACCCTCGCCACATTTGGCCTCCTGGCCTGCTCCCAGCAGCCCCCCGAAACGGCCACTGCCACCCGCGCCCCGCAAGCCTCCACCGCCCAGCAGCCCGCCCCCGCTCCGTTCCCCGAAACCTTCGAGGCCGGCAGCAAGGGCGCGTATGAGGAAGCTGATGAGCCACTGGCTACCGGGGTCTGGCATTTTCAAGACGCCCTCATCGGCAGCAGCCCGCAGGACCATAAATCCGGTGAGCGGGCAGCCCGCCTGCGCAACCTAGGCCGCCTGTCCATGCGCTTCGATGCCGCGGCCGGCGTGCGCCGCATCACTATTTCGGCCGCCGCCTACGGCCAGGACGGCCCCAGCACCTGGGAGCTTTGGGTGAGCCGCGACGGTGGCCGCACCTACGCCCGCACCGGTGCGCCCGTAGTCACGAGCGGCCCGGGCCTTGAGCCGCACGTATTCGCGGGGCTGGCCAATGAGCCGCTGCGTCTGGAAATTCGCAAGACCAGCGGCCCGAAGAACCGGCTCGATATCGACGACATCGTGCTCGAAACCGCCGCTGGCCCCGCTGTGGCCTTGGGTACTGGAGCCACAGGCGGCTACTTCGAAAACCGGAACAACCCGCAGACTCCTGCCACTTCGGCACCTGCTCCCACGCAGTACCCGACCGGCGCTGGTACGGGCACGGCCCAGGACCCCAACGATGCCAACCTGACCCTCGGCAACCCCAGCGGGGCAACATCCGACCCCGCCAACGCCAGCAACTACCTGCTCGTGCACCCCGAATTCACCATTGGCTACAACGCCCCGCGCGGCATCCCCACCTGGGTAAGCTGGCATATCGACAAGGCCGACCTCGGCCAATCGCCCCGCCAGAACAATTTCCGCCCCGATGCCGCCCTACCCCGCCAGTTTTACCAGGTCTCGCCCGCCAGCTACGCCCGCTCCGGCTTCGACAAAGGCCACAACTGCCCCAGCGGCGACCGCACCGCCGACCTCGACGCCAACGCCAACACCTTCCTGATGACCAATATGGTGCCCCAGGCCCCCAAAAACAACCAGCAAACCTGGGCCCACCTTGAGGAATACGGCCGCTCGCAAATCCAGCGCGGCCAGGAAATCTACGTCATCATGGGCTGCTACGGACGCGGCGGCACTGGTGCCAACGGCTTCGTGCAAACCCTAGACCAGGGCCGCGTGACGGTACCGGCCCGCATCTGGAAAATCATGGTGATTCTACCTGACGGCACCAACGACCTCCAGCGCATCGCCACCGACCCCACGGTCCGCATCCTAGCCATCGACACGCCCAACGACAACAACACCGTAAGCCCCGATTGGAAGCAATACCTCACGTCGGTGGATAAAATCGAAGCCGCCACCGGCCTCGATTTATTGAGTGCCCTGCCCCGCGACGCCCAGGCCCGCCTGCAAAAGCTGGTGGACACCGGCCGGGCCGAATAGCTGTAGCGCGGACTCTACGAGTCTGCGGATGGTATATCCCCTTGCGAACTAAACCCCGCGCCGCTTCCCAGCCAGAAAGCGCGTCACCTCCCGCACGTACTTGTCGCCGTATTCCCCCTCACTCAACTTGTAAAACCCCTCCAGGTGTCCGCCCTCGAAGCAGAGCACCTGTCGCCGCTGCCGCCACCGGGCCTGCCGCGCCACCATTACCGAATCGGCCAGGGGCGTGTTTTTGTCCGCAGTGCCTCCTATCAGCAGCCAGGGGCAGTACACGCGGCGCGCTACTTGCGGGTAGTCGGCGGCGGCATCGGGCAGGGTCACCACCTTCTGGCTTCGCTGAAAAATAGCGGCCACCAACTGTTGCGGATTAGCCACGTAGCCCTCGGCAATGAGAAAGTCGCACTTGCTGGTAGCCGCTACCTCCGAGCCCATAATGATGCCCATCGAAAAGCCGATGATGCCCGTGCGGCTATGCGGATAGCGCTGGCGGGCATCTGCCAGCACGGTGCGCAGGTCGGTGGTGAATTCGGGGTAGTACAGCTGCTGCTGGTCGATGGCAAAGTCGCTGCTGTGCCCGAAGCCCCGGTAGTCGAATAGGTACACCCGGTAGCCGCTTTGGCTCAGCGCCCGCGCCTGCCAGAGGAAGTACGACATGTTGTTCATGTCGCCGTAGGCCATGACCATGGTGGTGTGCCGGTCGGGCACGTTGCCGGCGGGTTCCACTATCCAGCCGGTCAGTTGGGCGTGGTCGGGCGTGGCGAGGGCGGTGGTCTGATAGGTCAGGCCCCGCGAATCGGGGGTGGCTATCCATTCGGGGCTAGGCTTGAGGGCCCAGACGGCGGACGTCAGCAACAGGAAAAAACTTACCAGTAGAAGGCGGTACATGGTCAGGAAATAGAAAAGGAGCGAAGGGTTGTCGCTACAGACAGCCCTCCGCTCCTATCGTTGCAGCCGGCGCAATAGATGCGAGCTCAACCTGCACCTATCACGTTTCCGTCAGCACCGTTTTGAAGCCGGCCAGGGTGCCGTCCATCATTCGACCCAGGGCATAGGCGTGGATTTGCGGGCCCTTGCCCACGCGGTATACCTGCACACCGTCCATGTCCTGCTTCATAAACATTTGCAGGCTCTTGTAGCGATTTGAAAGCGCTACGTCGTTCAGCACGCCGTCGTCGGCGGTGTGGTTGCGCAGGAACTGGGTCAGCTCCAAGGTTTCTACGTTGGCATCGGCGGGCTCGCCCAGCAGCTTTAGCAACGCGGCGTTGGGGAGTTCGCCGCCCGGCGCGGCGTAGGCCACGGCTTCGAGCGGCGCGTCCGATTCGCTCAGGAAATGCAGGCCGGCCACCTGTTTCTGCAGCTCGGCGGGAACGGCGGCGCTGGCATCGGCCCCAGCAGGTTTAGCTTCGGCCAGGCCGCTGCCGCCTTCCACTTTGACGGCGATGGCGGCGGCCAGCTCCTTCATCCGCTCCTCGGGCACCTTGATTTTAGGGTTGGCGAAGTTCATGTCCGACACCTTATTCATCGGAATGAGATGAATGTGAGCGTGCGGCACTTCCAGCCCAATCACGGCCACGCCAATGCGCTTGCACGGCACGGCCGCCTGTACCGCCTTGGCCACGCGCTGGGCAAACACGTGCAGCGCCGCCAGCTCATCGGCCGGCATGTCAAAAATATAGTCGACTTCTTTCTTGGGAATCACCAGCGTGTGGCCTTCCACCAGCGGGGTGATGTCAAGAAACGCCAGGTGGCGGCCGTCCTCGGCCACTTTATAGGCCGGCAATTCGCCGGAAACGATGCGGGAGAAAATCGAAGGCATGTATTTTAGCTGTTAGCTGATGGCTTATAGCTGTTAGCTTTTCATTGCCCACGGCTCAAAAACATCTTGAATGAGGGAAAGATAACGCGAATAACGATAAAAGGCCCCTGCATTCCAGCAGAGGCCTTTCATTGAAAAAAAGCTAATAGCTATCAGCTAAACGCTAACAGCTTAAAACAGCTACCGCGAAATCTCCAGAATCTCGAATTGCAGCTTGCCGGCGGGCACGGTGATTTCGGCCGTATCGCCGGCCGATTTGCCCAGCAGGCCCTTGCCAATCGGCGACTTCACCGAGATTTTGCCGGCGGCCAGGTTGGCTTCCTCCTCGGCCACCAGGGTGTAGTCGAGCACCATGTTATTTTTCAGATTTTTCAGCTTTACCTTACTCATAATAAGCACTTTGCTGAAATCCATGTTGGTTTCGTCGATGACGCGGGCATTGCCCAGCACTTCTTCGAGCTTGGAAATTTTGAGCTCCAGCAGGCCTTGGGCATCCTTGGCAGCATCGTATTCGGCATTCTCGCTCAGGTCACCTTTGTCGCGGGCTTCGCGCAGGTCTTCGGCAGCCTTGGCCCGGCCCCGAACTTTGAAGTC
Source organism: Hymenobacter siberiensis (assembly GCF_018967845.1). Taxonomy (GTDB): domain Bacteria; phylum Bacteroidota; class Bacteroidia; order Cytophagales; family Hymenobacteraceae; genus Hymenobacter; species Hymenobacter siberiensis. The sequence continues at coordinate 2,845,504 of NZ_JAHLZZ010000001.1, read as the reverse complement.
CTGGAGGTCATCCTTCAGTTTTTGCAGGCCCTCGGGGGTGTAATAATTGATGGTGGTGGCCATGGGAGTAGATACTTGACGGTTTGGCTAAAAAGCAAGGAGAACGGCTGGCACTGCCAACCGTTCTCCCTTCTTAGGTTCCTGGCAAAGATACGCAAAACGAATTAGCTCCCCGCGTTTGCCCCCAACGCCCCGGCCCGAAAAGCCCGAATTTTCTCCACCAGCACCTCGTTGATGCGGGCGTAGCTCTCGAAGCTCCAGCCGCCCACGTGCGGCGTGAACACCACATTAGGGGCCGTTTTCAGGAAATCGAACGTGGCCTGCTGCGCCGGGCTGAGGGTCTGGAGCTTCTCATTGTCGAGTACATCCAGCGCTGCACCGCGCACCGTGCCCGCCTGCAGCGCGTGCACTAGCGCCCCTTGGTCTACTACTTCGCCCCGGGCGGTATTCATCACCCAGATTGGTTTTTCGAAACCCGCCAGCAGCGCCTCGTTTACAAAATGGTGGTTAGCCGCCGAGTACGGGATGTGCAGGCTAAGCACGTCGGCGCGGGCCTGCAGCTCGGCCAGCGGCACCAGCGTGGCGTGGCCATCAGTGGTCACGGCCGGGTCACTATCATGCGCCAGCACGGTGCAGCCAAACGCCCGCAGCCGCTGCGCAAATGCCCGGCCCATGTGCCCATAGCCCAGCAGCCCAATGGTTTTGCCGCCGATTTCGGTGCCCCGGTTGGCCTCGCGCTGCCATACGCCCTGACGCACCTCATAGTCGGCGCGGGCGATATTGCGCAGCAGCGCCAGCAGCAGCCCCACGGCAAACTCGCCCACCGCGTCGCGGTTGCCTTCGGGCGCATTCAGCAGGATTACGCCGGCCGTCGCCATCGCAGCCGTGTCAATATTATCGGTGCCGGCCCCGGCGCGGGCCACGTAGCGCAGCTCCGGGCCGTGGGCCAGTAGCTCGGCTGTCACGCGCAGCTTGCTACGAACCACCAGGCCCTCATAGGGCCGGGCGGCAAGGGCAGCGGGCACCTCGGCGGCGGTGAGCATCGGGCGGTAGTCCATCGCCACGCCGATGCTTTCCAGCATGGCGGGCAGCGAGGGGTGCATTTCGTCAATTACTAAACAGGTGCTCATAGACTTTTTTTGGTCAGATTATCATCGAATCGCAGCGAATCGTCCCCGCAAATTCTTTTCAGCTCCGTGTCAAACTGCTGCTTCGTGAATGACCCGCGAATGCCATGCCGCGCTACTTTCCGGTCTTGCGTCGCGGTTATTGGCAAGAGGTAGAACTGTGGATTGGTGCAAACTGCGCGCATAATAATGCACCGTTCATTGTAGCCAGCTTCCACAACCTGACAGTTAATTAGCGCATCAGCCAAACCGGATTTCTCATCTTCAAAATGCAGGTACCACGCACCAGAATTAGGCTCGACTTCGTCCAGATAATAATGCCCAACCAGATGCCTGGTCCTGTATTCATCACCCCAGAAACAGCCGGCCAGGAGCAACAACAGCAGCGGCAGCAGCTTCGTGATTCCCGAAACGTTCATCGTTAAGTCTCTGGCTTGGGTTACTCGGTTACGTCATTAATATCCAAATCTGGCAGGGCCGTGCCCGCAGCCTGATGCTGCGAAACCCGCTGCGTCAGCCCCACAAATTCGGCCACGCCCAACTGCTCGGCACGCTTGTCAAAAATTGGGTCGGTGGTCGCCTCCGCCGGCATGCCAAAGGGCTTCAGCGCGTTACGCAGCGTCTTGCGGCGCGTCTGGAATGCCTGCTTCACGACCCGGAAAAACAGCTTCTCGTCGCAGTCCAGCTGCAGCGTGCCGTTGCGCGTGAGGCGCACCACGGCCGACTCTACCTTGGGCGGCGGGTTGAAGACGTGCGGCGGCACCGTAAACAGGTATTCAATGGTGTAGAATGCCTGCAAAAGCACGCTCAGGATACCGTAGGTTTTCGAGCCGGGCGGCTCGGCCAGGCGCTGGGCTACTTCCTTCTGAATCATGCCCACCACTTCGCGCACCTGCTGGCGGTTATTGAGCACGGCAAAGAAAATCTGGCTGCTGATGTTGTAGGGAAAGTTACCGATGATAGCCAGCGGCTGGTCCGGGAACATCGTGGCCAGGCTCTGCTTCAGAAAGTCCGTAGCGTAAATGCGGTCGGCCAGCGCCGGGTAATGCACTTTCAGGTAGGCCACCGACTCGGTATCAATCTCCACCACGCTGGTTTGGTAGGCCGGGTTCTGGAGCAGGTACTGCGTGAGCACGCCCATGCCAGGCCCGATTTCGAGGACTTCTTTCACCTCATCGGGCAGTTGCAGTGCGCCCACGATGTTGCGGGCAATATTTGGGTCGGCCAGAAAGTGCTGGCCCAGGTGCTTTTTGGGGCGAACGGTATTCACGAGGTTTGGGCGTAAGGAAATAACAGAACGTCATGCTGAGCGCAGCCGCAGCATCTCTACCACTTCGTTGCATCAGTAATAGTTACTTGCGCGGTAGAGATGCTTCGGCTGCGCTCAGCATGACGTTCCAATTAACAACGCCAAAAAAACCTCGCTACCTAAACAGTACCTTGCGGCCTCAAATCTACGGCCTTCATCCCCGCTTATGTTCTTAGCCCTCGCTCACGCGGCCGCCGCGCCGGCCCAGTCCACGCAGGTTTTCATCCTGCCCACTGGCACCACCACCCTGCCCAAAGCCGCTGCCGGCGACTTGCCCACCGCCGCCCTGCAGTACGTGGAGGCCGCCCTGGCCAACGACCAGAAACTCGTTCACCTCAATCATTTCAGCCATCACCACTACTTCGTGGTGCTCGCCGATAAGCCCACCGCCCCCCAGGTAGCCGAGCAGCTGCGCCGCGCCGGCCACACCCTGCACGGCCAGCTGAAAGCCGAAAAAGTCGCTGAGGTTTTCATCGAAAATCTCAGCACCACCGCCAACGCCGCGCTACTACTAGCCGAAGGCCTGGCCCTGACCGCCTATCAGTTCGAAGGCTACAAAACCGACGAGAAGTCGCGCAAAGCTCCCGAATTGAAAGAAGTTTACCTGGTCGATAAATCCGCCACTGCGGCCCAGATTCACGAGCTCGATGGCCTGCTGCAAGGCGTGCTCCTGGCCCGCGACCTCGTCAACGCCCCGCTCAATAAGCTGAACGCCGTGCAGTTTGCCGAGCGCATGGCCCAGGCCGGCGACGAAGCCGGCTACACCACCGACATCCTCGACCTGGCCAAAATTGAAGCCCTGCGTATGGGCGGCCTGCTGGCCGTCAACCTCGGTTCGCCCGAGCCGCCCACGTTCAGCATCCTCGAATACAAGCCCAAAAACGCCCAGAACGAGAAGCCTTATGTCCTCGTCGGCAAAGGCGTGGTGTTCGATACCGGTGGCCTCAGCCTCAAGCCCACGCCCAACAGCATGGACATGATGAAGTGCGACATGGCGGGCGGCGCGGCCGTGGCCGGCACGCTCTTCGCCCTCGCCAAAAACCAGGTGCCATTGTACGTCATCGGCTTGGTGCCCGCCACCGATAACCGCCCCGGCGGCCTCGCCTACGCCCCCGGCGATGTTATCACGATGCACTCCGGCCTCACCGTCGAAGTAAAAAACACCGATGCCGAAGGCCGCCTGCTCCTCGCCGACGCCCTCAGCTTCGCCAAGCGCTACGAGCCCGAGCTGGTTATCGACCTCGCCACCCTCACCGGGGCCGCCGTGCGCGCCCTCGCCACCGAAGCCAGCGCTTCAATGGGCACCGCCGAACCCGCCACCCTGCAAAAGCTCAGCGAAGCCGGCTACGCCGTGCATGAGCGCCTGGTAGAATTCCCCCTCTGGGACGAGTACGCCGACCACATTAAATCCGACATCGCCGACCTCAGCAACCTGGGCAAGGGCGAAGCCGGCCACATTTCGGCCGCCAAGTTCCTGGAGCGCTTCGCCGTCGGCTACCCCTGGATTCACCTCGACATCGCCGGCCCCGCGTACCTGACGGCTGCCGAAAGCTACCGTGGCAAAGGCGGCACCGGCACCGGCGTACGCCTGCTGTATGAGTTCCTGACCAAGCAGCTCGCTTAACAGAACGTCATGCAGAGCGCAGCGAAGCATCTCGCGTGCCACCACTAATTCAATTGATTGAGTCACAATTGCACGCGAGATGCTTCGCTGCGCTCTGCATGACGTTCCTCTCATAGCAATGCCCCACAACCTTCCCCGCCTCGGCTTTTCCGTGGGCGACCTCGCCGGCATCGGCCCCGAAGTCATCTACAAAACCCTGCTCGATGAGCGCCTGCTCAAAATCTGCACGCCCGTCATCTACGGCACGGCTACGGCGCTGTTCGACGACTTCCCCACCCCCGCCGATTCCGAGCATCTTCAGTTTCGCCAGCTGCGCGACGTGGCCGACATCGCCCCTGGCCGTCTTAATGCCGTAACCTGCTGGGACGAAGATTTCGCCCTCGCGCCCGGCCAGCCCTCCCCCGCCACCGGTGCGGCCGCCCGAGAAAGCCTCCTCGCCGCCGCCCGCGACCTTAAGGCCGGCAAGCTCGACGGCATCGTGACGGCCCCCATCAGCAAGGACAACACCCAGGCCGACAACTTCCGCTACCCCGGCCACACCGAGTTTCTCACCAGCTTTTTCGAAGCTCCGGAAAGCCTCATGTTTCTGGTAGACGAGGATGTCGCCCTGCGCATTGCCACCGTCACTGGTCACATTCCGCTCAAGGACGTGCCCGCTAAGCTCACCGCCGAGCTGCTACGCACCAAAATCACGCTGTTGCTCAATTCACTCAAAAATGATTTTGGCATCCTCAAGCCGCGCATTGCCGTGCTCGGCCTAAACCCCCACGCCGGCGAAAACGGCCTGCTGGGCAAGGAAGAAGGCGAAACCGTTTCCCCCGTCATCCAGCAGTTCGCCCACGATGGCCACCTCGTATTCGGCCCCTTCCCGGCCGATGGCTTCTTCGGCACCCAGCAGTTCCGCCAGTTCGACGCCACCCTGGCCCTCTATCACGACCAGGGCCTGATTCCTTTCAAACTCATGGCCTTCGAGCGCGGCGTGAATTTCACCGCCGGATTAAACGTGGTACGCACCTCGCCCGACCACGGCACCGCCTACGGCCTGGCCGGCCAGTACAAGGCCGACGAATCGTCCTTCCGCGCCGCTGTGTACCTGGCCTGCGATATCTGGAAACAGCGGCGGGAAAATGCGGAGCCCCGTTCGGCAAGGTAGTTTCTTATCGGAAACGAAATTTTCTTTCTAATTTTGAAACGCGGCTGGCAACAGCCGCGTTTCTGGTTTCAATTCGTTCACGGTAATTATTAGCCGCGCCGTGCTGCGTGCTTTTGTACTTGCGCATCCCGATGCCGAAGCGGCTATAGAAGAATGGTATCATCATGTACGAACCATTGAATGGGCTAACGGTGCCGCCGTGCGTCAATCGTTTCGCACTGCCGACCATGTGGGCAACGAGCGTTTCGTTTTCAATATCAAAGGCAACCGCTACCGCCTGATAGCCTCCATTTCTTTCACTACCCGAACCATTTACATCAAGTTCGTGGCACGCATCGCCAATACGGCGCTATTGATGCAGCCACCGTTGAATTCATAAAGCCATGATTATTAATACCGCCGAGGAATTACGCGAGGCTTTTCGCCGATATGATACCTTGGAGGCCCAGGGCATCGATGCCCATCCCGAAATTCAGCCCGAGGCCCGGGCGCTGGCGGAAGCTATTGAGGAATATGAGATTCGGATGGAATGTTTCCCCCTTCCCCCCAAGCCCACCACCCTGCCGGCCATGATTGAGCTAAAGCGCCAGCAGCAGCACCTCAAGCAAAAGGAGCTGGCCGCCCTGCTTGAAGTGCCGCCCGGCCGCCTCTCCCAAATCCTGAGCGGCAAGCGCCGCGTGACCATGGACCTGGCCAAAAAACTCTACGAACGCCTGCACATCAGCCCCGAATTCATCCTCAAAACTGCCTGAACGACGGGGAAAATAGCCCGAACTTTTGGCAAAAAGCCGGATTTTCACTACTTTTGCCCCCTGCTATCCAGCCGACCGTGAAAAAAGAAAGCAAATACGACCTCAACTTAGCCAGACTGGCGCTAAAAACGCACCACTTTGAATTTGAGCTGGGTCCCGAATTCTTCGCCTTATTCGACCAGCCCCTGGTGGAGCAAGGCAATCTGCACGCCGACGTGGAGCTCATCAAGACCGAACGGCTGATGACGCTGAACTTCCACATCACCGGCACCGTGCAGCTCGCCTGCGACCGGAGCCTCGATGAATTCGACCAGCCGCTGGACATTGAGGAACAACTACTGGTGCGCTTCGGCGACGAGGCCAAAGAGCTGGACGACAACGTGCTGCAAATCACGCCCGAAACCCAAACCCTGCCCCTCGCTCAGCATCTCTACGACTACATTGGTCTGGCCCTGCCCATGAAGAAGCTGCACCCGCGCTTCCAGGACGAGGCCGACGAAAACCCCGACGCGCCGACCAAGCTCATCTTCAGCACCCGTCCTGCCGATGATGCGCCCGACGACGACGAGCCGGCCGACCCGCGCTGGGCCGCGCTGCGCAACCTGAATTAATCCGTCAGTGCCCCGAGTCGCTTCCCACTCGTTAACCGCAACTTCAATCCCCTAATTTCAACTAAACCATGGCACATCCTAAGCGCCGCACCTCCACCGCCGTTCGCGACAAGCGTCGTACCCACTACAAGCTGACCCCTAAGGCTGTGACCCTTTGCCCCAACACGGGCGAACTGCACCTGCGTCACAAGGCGTATGTGGTAGACGGCGACCTGTATCACAACGGCCAGCTGGCCATCAAAAACTACACGAAAACCAACGCTGCCCCCGCAGCCGACGTTGCCGAAGACGACGAATAGCGCGTTTGGTTGTTACTTCGCGGCACCACATGGTCCGGCTTCGCTCCTTTTTTAAGCCAGCGGGGCCGGATTTTTGGTACTTTTGCTTTCCGCTGACCTCCCTCCAAACACCTCTTTCATGAAAATAGCCCTCGACGCAATGGGCGGCGATTTCGCCCCCCAAGCCGCCGTGGCAGGTGCCCTTCTGGCTGCCGAGCAACTCGCCGGCCGGGCCACCATTGTCCTTATCGGCCAGGAAGACGCTGTGCGTCCCCTGCTTCAGGCTGCCGGCCCCGCTGGCACCGCGCTCGAGTTCGTTCCTGCTTCGCAGGTTATCGACATGGGTGAACACCCCGCCAAAGCCTTCCAGCAGAAGCAAGATTCGAGTATTGCCGTAGGCTACAAGATGCTTCTCGCGGGCACAGTCGACGCCTTCTGCTCGGCGGGCAACACGGGCGCAATGCTGGTTGGGGCCATGCTCACGGTGAAAGCCGTGCCCGGCGTAATTCGCCCCGCCATCGCCAACTTCGTTCCCAAACTAACGGGCCAATTCGGCATTCTGCTCGATGTAGGGGCCAACGCCGAATGCAAGCCCGAAATGCTGGAGCAGTTCGGCGAGCTCGGCTCGCTCTATGCGCAGTACGTGCTGGGCATTGCGCAGCCCAAGGTGGGCCTCGTGAATCTGGGTGAGGAAGAGGGCAAAGGCACGCCCATCACCCAGGCCGCGCACCAGCTGCTGAAAGCCAACCCGCACATTCATTTTGTGGGCAATATCGAAGGCCGCGACATGTTCAACGAGAAGGCCGACGTGGTGGTATGCGACGGCTTCACGGGCAATATCCTGCTGAAAATGGCCGAATCCATCTATGAGATGATGGAGGAAAAGCACATTCACGACCCGTTCTTCGACAAATTCAACTACGAGGCCGTGGGCGGCTCGCCTATTTTGGGTATTAATGACAATGCCATCATCGGGCATGGGCGGAGCACACCTTTGGCCATCGGCAATATGCTGGTGCAGGGCTTCAATATGGCCGACTCCGGGATTGTTGACCAAATAAAGGCTACTTTTAAGTCCTAGCCCCGGCTCCCGGCGGTGAAAAACCTCCGGCTTCGGCCGGATTTTTTTTAGATGCTTGGGCGCTCATTGCCGGAGCGTTGGGTGGCCGTACCCGGCCGCGCCGCCGCCCGCATTCCTATTTTACGCTTGCCCCGCCTACTTTTGCCCGTATGAAGATTACTGCCGCCATCACTGGTGTGGGTTCTTATGTGCCCGACTATGTGCTAACCAATGCCGAGCTTGAAAAGCTGGTGGATACCAACGACGAGTGGATTATGTCGCGCACCGGCATCCGCGAGCGTCGCATTCTGAAGGGAGAAAACCAGGGTACTTCCGTGATGGGCATCAAGGCAGTACAGCGATTGTTGGAGAAAACCGGCACCAACCCCGACGATGTGGAGCTGCTGATTTGCGCTACCACCACGCCCGACCTGCTGTTTCCGGCCACTGCCAACATTATTTCCAACGGTGTGGGTATCACCAAGGCCTTCAGCTTCGATATGAATGCGGCCTGCTCGACCTTTCTGTTTGCGCTGGCCACGGGCGCGCAATACATTCAGGCGGGCACGCACAAGAAGGTGATTGTGGTGGGAGCCGATAAGATGTCGGCCATCGTGGACTACACCGACCGCGCCAACTGCATCCTGTTTGGCGATGCGGCCGCTGCGGTACTGCTCGAACCCAGCACCGACGGCTTCGGCATTCTCGACCAGGTGCTGCGCACCGATGGCTCAGGCGAAGCCTACCTGCACCAGAAATCCGGCGGCAGCCGCCGCCCCCCAACGCACGCTACGATAGATGCCAAGGAGCACTACATCTACCAGGAGGGTGCCACGGTATTCAAATTTGCCGTGAAGAGCATGGCCGATGTGGCCGCCCAGGTAATGGAGCGCAACCACCTCAGCAAGGACGACGTGGCTTTTCTGGTACCCCACCAGGCCAATAAGCGCATCATCGACGCCACGGCCAACCGCATGGGCGTGGGGCCGGAGAAGGTAATGCTCAACATTGACCGCTACGGCAACACCACCAACGCCACCATTCCGCTGTGCCTGTCAGACTACGAAAGCCAACTGCGCCGCGGCGACAACCTGATTCTTGCAGCCTTCGGCGGCGGCTTCACCTGGGGCTCCATTTACATTAAATGGGCGTATGATGGCGATAAGGTAGCCAGTGTATAGCTGTTAGCTAATGGATATTAGCTGTTAGCTTTGTCCCTCATTTGGATTTCCGGTTGTTCAATAGCCAATGGCTTTTACCCAACCGCTCTCAAAAACACCCACAAAAAGGCTAATAGCTAACGACTATCAGCTAAAAGCTTAAAAACCATGGCATCAACCGCCGACTTCCGCAACGGGCTCGTGCTCAATTACAACAACGAGCTGCACGTCATCACCGAGTTTCAGCACGTGAAGCCCGGCAAAGGCCCCGCCTTTGTGCGCACCAAGATGCGCAACATCAAAACCGGTCGCACCATCGACAACACCTTCAACGCTGGGGTGAAAGTGGAAACCGCCCGCGTGGAGCAGCGCCCGCACCAGTTTCTGTACAAGGACGACTACGGCTATAACTTCATGGACAACTCCACCTTCGAGCAGATAGTGCTGCCCGAGGGACTGGTGCCTTTCGCCGACATCATGAAGGAAGGCCAGGAGGTAACCATCCTCATGCACGCCGAAACCGAGCAGCCCCTCACGGCCGAGCTGCCCACTACCGTTGACCTGGTGGTGACGTACACCGAGCCCGGCCTGCGTGGCGACACCGCCACCAACACCCTGAAGCCCGCCACGGTAGAAACCGGGGCCCGCATCCAGGTGCCGCTGTTTGTTGATGTGGACACCAAAATCCGCATCAAGACCAGCGACTACAGCTACGTTGAGCGCGTGAAGTAACCTCAAGCCGTGCGTTGCTGGCTGTTGGCCAGCAACGCACGGCCAATAGCTATCCATATGTCAAATTCGCCCAAAAAGGAAAAGGACGCTGCAATGAAAGCCAAAGAACTACAGGAACTGCTCGATTTTATCGCTAAATCGGGTTTGAACAAGGTCAACATCGAAACCGAAGAATTTAAAATCTCGGTGCAGCGCGACCCCAATACCAAGCACATGACGACGATTGCCGCCCCGATGGCCCATGCCCCGGCTCCGGCAGCCGCTCCGGCCGCCGCTCCCGCCTCGGCAGCTGCTACCGAAACGCCCGCCGGCAACTACAAGCCGTTGAAGGCTCCCATGATTGGCACGTTCTACCGCAGCAACGGCCCCGATTCGCCGGCATTCGTGCAAGTGGGCGACATGGTGGAGAAGGGCCAGGTTATCTGCATCATTGAGGCGATGAAGCTGTTTAATGAGATTGAAGCCGAGGAAAGCGGCCGCATCGTGAAGGCGCTGGTGGACAATGCCACGCCCGTAGAATACGACCAGCCGCTGTTCCTGATTGAGTAGTTAACTGGCACTTTCGTAGGGGCGGGGCTTGCCCCCGCCCGCTGTTGCACCATGCCGTTGTGGCGGCGCAAACGGCGGGCGGGGACAGGCCCCGCCCCTACTGAACTTTTACCTCATCCCACCCCCATGTTCAAGAAAATACTCATCGCTAACCGGGGCGAAATTGCCCTGCGCATTATCCGTACCTGCAAGGAAATGGGCATCAAAACGGTGGCCGTGTACTCGACTGCCGATAAGGAAAGCCTGCACGTAAAGTTTGCCGATGAAGCCGTGTGTATCGGCCCGCCCGCCTCGGCCCTCTCCTACCTGAGCATGCCCAACCTGATTGCGGCAGCCGAAATCACCAACGCCGACGCCATTCACCCCGGCTATGGCTTTCTGTCGGAGAATGCGGAATTCTCGCGCATCTGCGCCGAGAATGGCATCAAGTTCATCGGGGCCTCGCCCGAGATGATTAACCAGATGGGCGACAAGGCCACGGCCAAAGCGACCATGATTAAGGCCGGCGTGCCGGTGGTACCGGGCTCGGTGGGCCTGCTCGAATCGGTGGAGCAGGGCAAGAAGCTGGCGAACAAAATCAAGTACCCCGTTATCATCAAGGCCACGGCCGGCGGCGGTGGGCGCGGCATGCGCATCATTCATGGCGACGACGAATTCCAGAAAGCCTGGGACGATGCGCGTACGGAATCGAAGGCGGCATTCGGCAACGATGGCATGTATCTCGAGAAGTACGTGGTACAGCCCCGCCACATTGAGGTGCAGATTGTGGGCGACCAGTTCGGGCACGTAGCGCACCTTTCGGAGCGAGACTGCAGCATCCAGCGCCGCCACCAGAAACTGGTGGAGGAAGCTCCTTCGCCGTTTATGACGGATGCGCTGCGTGAGAAAATGGGTAAGGCAGCCATTACCGGCGCGGCGGCCATTGGCTACGAGGGCGTGGGCACGATTGAGTTTCTGGTGGATGCCAACCGGGATTTCTACTTCATGGAGATGAACACCCGCATTCAGGTGGAACACCCGGTGACGGAGGAAATCATCAACTACGACCTCATTAAGGAGCAAATCAAGGTAGCGGCGGGCATCCCGATTTCGGGTAAGAACTACTATCCCAAGATGCACGCCATGGAGTGCCGCATCAACGCCGAGGACCCACGCAACAATTTCCGCCCGGCTCCCGGCAAAATCACGACCCTGCACATTCCCGGCGGCCACGGCGTGCGCGTCGATACGCACGTGTATGCGGGCTACACCATCCCGCCCAACTACGATTCGATGATTGCCAAGCTCATTACCGTAGCTCAGACCCGGGAGGAGTGCATCGTAAAAATGAAGCGCGCCCTAAGCGAGTTTGTGGTGGAAGGCGTGAAAACGACCATCCCCTTTCACCTGGCGCTGATGGATAACGAGGACTTTAAAGCCGGAAATTTCACGACGGCTTTCCTGGATTCGTTCGATTTCTCGACGATTTAAGCTTTCAGTTTAACTAACAAAAAAGGGCCAGCTTCTTCACTGGCCCTTTTTTGCGCCCCACCCGAACGGCAACCTGACCTGGTATGTTATCTTACCACTATGAAATACACCATTCAGCTTGACGATGAGCAGCAATACCTGCGCTTGCTGCAACTGGCCCAGGCGCTGGGCATGGGTGCGACAATACCGGTTACTCCGATGTCGGATGAGGAGCGGCAACACCACTTGCGCATCGTCGCGAAAGGGGGCAGCGGCGTCAGCATCACCGACCCGGTAACGTGGCAGCGCGAAGTCAGGGCCGACCGCCCACTGCCGGGCCGCAACTAATGGCCTACTTGCTCGACAGCAACCTGCTGGTTTATTCGGCGATAGAAGCCCACAAGTTTCTACGCCCGCTGGCGCTGAATACGCAGAATTTTGTTTCGGCTATTTCCAAAGTTGAAACACTGGGCTTTCACAAGCTGGAAGCGGCTGATGAAGTCTATTTCAATTCGCTGTTTGCTCTTGTTACTCTTTTGCCCGTCACACCCAATATCATCGAAACGGCGATTCTCTTGCGACAGCAACGGCGCATGTCGCTGGGTGATTCGTTGATTGCGGCAACAGCTATAGAATTTGATTTGACACTGGCCACGCGCAACGTGTCCGATTTTACTTCAATTTCCAAGCTGACCGTTTACGACCCTTTTCAATCCTGATTTAACGCATGGTTTATTCCTATCGGCAAATACTAGCCTGTCTGGCCCTTCCTCTCGCCCTCACCTCCTGTGCCGATTCCTGCAACGGCAGCATCGAAACCACGGTGCTTTTTGCCAAGCCTGGGCCGAAGGGCGTGGGCCGCAACATCTACGTGGATGTGGTGAATAAGCCGGGTTTGGGCATCAAAAAAACCCTGATGTACGAGGGCAAGGAATTCGGCACGTTCGAGCACGTCGTCATCATCAACGACCCTACCAGCCGCTTTGCGTCGAACCGCAGCATCTGCTTCTCGAAGTTTGAGAAGAACGCGGCGGAAACGGGCGGGGATTTGACGGAAGAAGGACTGCCGGAAATCACGGTGGAATAAGCCCCGCCCATGCAACCTGCTACGGTGGCCACGAGTCCTGAACGGGAATTGTGGCCACTTTTGCTTTCTACCCTGATGCGTTTTACTGATTTTACCGGCGGACTGCTGGCTGCTGCTACTTGCCCTGCTTTGGTTCGGAACAGTCCAGAAGACTTCCCTCTCACTTGCGCCACTTTAATGCGTGTCATTTTTCTATTAAACTTTCTGGCCGTTTTTCCTTTCGGAAGCGCACTCGCGCAAGCATCCCCGAAGCCGGAACTTGGCTCGGCACAATCGTTTCATCTAAGGCCGGCAAGGACTGGTATAGCGCTCGACACGACGGGCTGGCGGTTTATAACCCGGCCGGTTGTGGACGCAGTGGATGATAATTCGGGGGAGGTGCGCTTTAAGATTGTGATTGATAGCGAGGGCGTAATTGAATCGGTGCTCCCGGTCAGCAGCACGGTTTCGGCCAGGCAGGAAGCGCTTTGCCGGCAGGTGTTGCTGCGGTGCCGGTTCGAGCATATTGGGACAAAACCGGGCGGGGCAGTTGGGTATTACACCTTTAAATTCATGGTCAGGTGATACAGTTGATGGTCGTTTCGGGTTTGTTCCGAAGGTGTTAGCAGCGTTAAAAGCCATTATCCGACACCCTTAACGCGCCCGTGCAGCGGGGGCGTTCGGCTTTCTGGCTACCTTTGCGGCACGAAAATCCCACCCCACCCTCACTTACCCCAAAATATCCCTCCTTACCTATGGCACGAGTGGAAATGACGATGCCCAAGATGGGCGAAAGCATCATGGAAGGCACCGTCCTGAAGTGGCTCAAACAAGTTGGCGACTCCATTGAGCAGGACGAATCAGTGCTGGAAGTAGCCACCGACAAGGTTGATACCGAAGTACCCGCCATCTACGCCGGTGTGCTGACGGAGATTCTGGTGCAGGAAGGCCAGGTTGTGGCCGTAGGCGCGCCCATCGCCGTGATGGAAACCGATGCCGCCGCTGCGGGTGCCGCTGCCCCAGTCAGTACCCCGGCCGCTCCGCAGGCTGCTCCTGCTCCTTCAAGCAACGGCAGCGCCGTGCCATATCTGCCCGAGCCGCACGACCCGCAGGCTGCCCAGACTGCCGCCAGCGCCGAACACCAGCCCGGCCGCTTCCTTTCGCCGTTGGTCCTGAGCATTGCCCGCGAAGAAGGCGTGAGCATGACGGACCTGGAGTATCTGCCCGGCACCGGCAAAGAGAACCGCGTGACTAAGAAGGATATTCTCGATTACGTGGCCGCCGGCAAGCCTTCACTGACCGGAACGGCCGCTGCTAATACTTCGGTGCAGGCTCCGGCCGTAGCTCCGCAGCCGCAAGTAGCCCCGGCAACCCCAGCGCCGGCCCCGGTTGCTTCGGCACCCTCGGCCAGCGTTAAGCCGGTGCCCAGCGTTAAGCCGGTGCCCAGCGTGAGCGGTGGCCAGGAGCTGATTGAAATGGACCGTATGCGCAAGATGATTGCGCAGCGCATGGTGGATTCGGTGCGCATTTCGCCCCACGTCACCAGCTTCGTGGAGGCCGACGTGACCAATGTTGTGAACTGGCGCAACAAGCACAAGGACGCCTACAAGAAGCGCGAGGGCGAAAACCTGACGTTCACGCCTATCTTTATCCAAGCTGTGGCCCGCGCCATCCAGGATTTCCCGCTGATTAACGTGTCGATTGATGGCGACTACATCATCAAGAAGCGCGACATCAACATTGGCGTAGCCGTGGCCCTGCCCAGTGGCAACCTGATTGTACCGGTTATTCACAACGCCGACCAGCTCAACCTTAATGGCCTGAGCAAAAAGCTGAACGACCTGGCCGCTCGTGCCCGCATCAACAAGCTGACGCCCGCCGACCTCGAAGGCGGCACTTACACGCTCAGCAACGTGGGCTCGTTTGGCAACGTGATGGGCACGCCCATCATCATGCAGCCGCAGGTGGCCATTATGGCAGTGGGCGCCATCAAGAAGAAGCCGGCCGTGATTGAGACGCCGCAGGGCGACCTCATCGGTATCCGCCACTTCATGTTCCTGAGCCACAGCTACGACCACCGCGTGGTGGACGGTTCGCTCGGCGGCATGTTTGTGCGCAAGGTGGCCGATTACCTGGAGCAGTTCGACCCGAACACGGCGATTTAGCGCATTAGCGCATTTCTGAATTATATAGAACGTCATGCTGAGCGCAGCCGAAGCATCTCGCGTGCAATAGTAATTCAATCGACAGGATTTACTACTACATGCGAGATGCTTCGGCTGCGCTCAGCATGACGTTCTGTTTTACCCCTTTATTTTGATGAAAAACCTTGTTTTCCTCGGGGCGCTGGTACTGGCGCTGGGCCTCATCGGTTATTTATACCAGCAGCTTTCAGCCAGCGAAAAAGCCCTGCAACTAGCTGAAAAGCGCTTTGCCGACTGCGAAAAAGTCACGTTTCAGCTCCAGAACCAACTCGCTCCGCTGCAGAAAAAGCAGACGGGCGGCATCCCGCAGTAAGGTGCCCTTAGCTAAGTAAAAAAAGCCCGCCTCCTAAATCAGAAAGCGGGCTTTTTTGCATCAAATCGAATTTGACATTATAGTCCTTTCAATGCCTGCTCCAGCGCGGCGATTTTGGCTTCGGCATCGGCCAGTTTCTGGCGCTCCTTTTCCAGCACTTCGGGCTTGGCATTCTGGGCGAACTTCTCGTTGCCGAGCTTTTTCTGCACCGAGTCGCGGAAGCCCTGGGCGTATTCCAGCTCTTTTTCGAGGCGGGTGCGCTCGGCGGCTAGGTCAATATGGCCTTCGAGCGGGATGAAGAACTCGCCGGTACCGAGCACAAAGCTCACCGAGGCGGCGGGGCCGGCATCGGCGAAGCTCACTTCCATGATGCTGCCCAGCTTGCGAATGATGCCGTCGTAATCGGTCACCAGTTGCGGGTCGTCGGTTTTGGCGACCAGCGTGAGGGGCTTGTTGGGGCCGAGATTCTTCTGGTTGCGCACGGCCCGGATGCCGGCCACGATGGCCAGGGCCTTATCCATGCTGGTCAGGGTTTCGGCGCTGTTAGCGGGGGCAGTGGCGCGGGGCCAGGGGGCCACGGTTACGTAGTCGCGGGGGCCGCGCTCGGCCAACTCGTGCCACAGCTCTTCGGTGATGAAGGGCATGAAGGGGTGCAGCAGTTTGAGCAGCGTTTCGAGGTAGGCCGTGGTGTGGCGCAGGCTTTCGGCGTCGATGGGATGCTGGTAGGCGGGCTTCACCATTTCCAGGTACAGGGCGCAGAAATCGTCCCACACCAGCTTATAAATGGTCATGAGCGCATCCGACATCCGGAACTTCTCGAAATGGTCGTCCATCTCGACAATGGCGGCCTGCAGCCGGGCGTTGAACCAGGTCACGGCCTTCTCATTCACGAAGGGCAGCGAGGCATCGGCTTCCCATCCTTTCACGAGGCGGAAGGCGTTCCAGAGCTTGTTGCTGAAGTTACGGCCCTGTTCCACCAGCTTCACGTCGTAGAGCAGGTCGTTGCCGGCCGGGGCCGAGAACAGCATGCCGGTGCGTACGCCGTCGGCCCCGTACTGGGCGATGAGGTCGAGCGGGTCGGGCGAGTTGCCGAGCTGCTTGCTCATCTTGCGGCCCTGCGCGTCGCGCACGATGCCGGTGAGGTACACGTTTTTAAACGGCACTTCCTGGCGGTATTCGATGCCGGCCATAATCATGCGGGCCACCCAGAAAAACAGGATGTCCGGCCCCGTAACCAGGTCATTGGTCGGGTAGAAATAGTTGATATCGGCGTTGTCGGGGTCTTTGAAGCCGTCAAACACTGAAATGGGCCATAGCCACGACGAGAACCAGGTATCGAGCACGTCCTCGTCCTGGCGCAGGTCGCTCAGCTGCAGGTCGGCCCTGCCGGTCTGGGCAATGGCCTGCTGCAAGGCATCCTCGGCGGTGAGGGCGACTACGAAGGTGCCATCGGGCAGGTAGTAGGCCGGAATCTGCTGGCCCCACCAGAGCTGGCGCGAGATGCACCAGTCGCGCACGTTCTCCATCCAGGCCCGGTACATGTTCTTGAACTTGGGCGGATGCAGGCGCACGGTATCGTTTTCCACGGCGTCGAGCGCGGGCTTGGCCATGTGCTCCATTTTCATGAACCACTGCAGGCTGAGCTTGGGCTCAATCACAGCCTTGGTGCGCTCCGAGGTTTGCACGATGCTGGCGTATTCTTCGATTTTCTCGAGCAGGCCAGCTTCCTGCAAATCCTTGGCAATCTGCCTACGCACGGCGAACCGGTCCTGCCCCACGTAGAGAATGGCCTTCTCGTTCAGCGTGCCGTTATCGGCCAGAATATCGATGACCGGCAGGTTATGCTTCACGCCCAGCTCGTAGTCGTTCAGGTCGTGAGCAGGCGTCACTTTTAGCGCACCGGTACCGAAGTCGATGGAAACGTACTCATCGAAAATTACCGGGATTTCGCGGCCCAGCAGCGGAATGCGCAGCTTAGCACCGGCCAGGTGGCTGAAGCGCGGGTCGTTCGGATTCACGGCCACGGCCACGTCGGCCATAATCGTTTCGGGGCGCGAGGTGGCCACCAGAATATAGCTGCTAGCTGCTAGCTGTTGGCTGTTAGCTTCGTCCGAAGAGGAGCTAACAGCTAACGGCTGAAAGCTATCAGCTAAATAATATTTCAGGTAATACATTTTGGCCTGCACGTCCTTGGCAATCACCTCCTCGTCGGAGATGGCGGTGCGGCCTTCGGGGTCCCAGTTCACCATGCGCACGCCGCGGTAAATCAGGCCTTTATTATAAAGGTCGACGAATACACGGAGCACGGCGTCCGTCAAATCCGGCTCCATGGTGAAGCGCGTACGGTCCCAGTCGCAGGAGGCGCCAAGCTGCTTGAGCTGCTCCAGAATAATGCCGCCGTACTTATCCTTCCATTGGAATGCGTGGGCCAGGAATTCCTCGCGGGTAAGGTCGGTTTTGCTGATGCCCTGCTCCTTGAGCAAGGCCACTACCTTAGCCTCGGTAGCAATGCTGGCGTGGTCGGTGCCGGGCACCCAGCAAGCTTCCTTGCCCTGCATGCGGGCACGGCGCACCAGCACGTCCTGAATCGTATTGTTGAGCATGTGACCCATGTGGAGCACGCCCGTCACGTTTGGCGGCGGGATAACAACGGTGTAGGGCTGCTTTTTAGGGTTGGGTTTGGCTTTGAAAAAGCCCTGCTCCTGCCAGCGTTGGTACCATTTGGCTTCAACGTCGGTGGGCGAGTAGGTGGTGGCGAGCGACATGGGGATTTGTGCGAGTAGCAGAAGCAACAAAAATAGGCATTAGAACTGCGGCAAAACAGGTCGTTCGGCCCCAATCACCGCACGATGTGGTCGGAGGTCCGAACGACTTCACCTAATCTACATAAATTTCAGGGCTGGCAACCGACTGATACCGCTACTGCTATCCTCCATGAAGCCTTGCCAAAGGCTATTACGCGTTATCTTATTCATTCTGTATTTCAATAATATACATTATTTATAATATTATTATTGTTAAAAAATACCAGTATTCAAACCTATTGAATATCTGCTTTTTGGAACGCCGTCGACAGTATTCGGGGCTTAAAGTTTAATCCGCTGTTTGTACCTTCCGAATGATTCGGTCTGCTTCTCCGTAATAATTCATGGCTTCGCTCTTTTCTTTTCGCAAACCTGCACCTCCGGCTCCTGTATTGCCCGAAGTGCCGGCCCCGATTGGCACGCTGCGCATTGGCCTGGGGCAATTGCTGGTAGAAGGCGGCGAGCCTGCCCGCAACCTCGCCCGGGCCGTGGAGCAGATTGCCCAGGCGGCCGCCCAGCAGTGCGAGCTGGTGTTGTTGCCGGAAACCCTGGATTTTGCCTGGACGCACCCCAGCGCCCTCTACGAGGCCCAGCCCATTCCCGGCCTGTACAGCGACATGCTGTGCGAGGCGGCGGCCCGCCACCAGATTTACGTGTGCGCCGGCCTCACCGAGCGCGCGGCCGATGGCCGCAACTTCAACGCGGCAATCCTCATCGACCCGCAGGGCAATATCATCGTCAAATATCACAAGATAAACCTCTTGGACATCGAGCAGCCCTACTACGCCGTGGGCCAGACGCTGAATGTAGTGGATACACCAATGGGTAAAATCGGGGTAAATATCTGCGCCGATAACTACCTCGACGGGTTGCCCATTGGCCACACCCTGGCGCGCATGGGAGCCGAATTCATTATTGCACCGGCATCGTGGACGGTGGACTACTCCATCACCGAGGAGAACGACCCCTACCAGGAAAAATGGGTAAAGCCTTTTTCAATCCTTGCTCAGCTCTACAACGTAGTGGTAGTGAGCGTTACCTCCGTCGGCTACATCGTGGGCGGGCCCTATGAGGGCAAGAAAAGTGTGGGCTGCTCGCTGGCCGTTGATGCCCACGGCGTGCGGGCGCAGGGGGCCTTCAATGAGTTTGCCGGCCAGCTGGTTGTGGCCGACCTCGCCCGGCCGCATCGCCCGGAGCGCGGCACCGATATCGGCCTGATGCTTCAGCGCAAAGGCTACCGCTTCGACCAGCTGCCGTAAACGTATTATTTCCTTTCGTAATCCTTCCCTTCCATTTAACTACCAACCACCTCTAGTGCCCCACAATCTGCCCTTGCTGCCCACCCCAATTTCTTTATGCAGCCCCTTTATCTCCACCGCCATTGCTAACTCAATTACGCTCTCCAACTTCCCAGACTACAACAAATTCACCGGCTGATTATCAGCAGTGTGTCCGGTGCGTAATGGATACTACCGCGCCGGGAATTACGTTTGACTCGAAGGGCACCTGCTCCTTCTGTGACGTCCACGACCGGATGGAAACGGCCTTTCCGCTCGGCAAAATCGGCCGCGAAACGGTGCGGCAGCAGGCCAATGAAATGCGTCGGGCCGGCCGTAACCGCCGCTACGACTGCGTGGTGGGCCTGAGCGGCGGCCGCGACAGCACCTATACCCTCTGGTACTGCGTCACCCAGCTCAAGCTGCGCCCGCTGGCAGTGCATTTCAACGACGGCTTTGGCAACCCCGTGGCCGGCGAAAACATGGTACGCACCTGCCAGCGCCTGGGCGTGGAGCTGCGCACCATCACATCGGACTGGCGCGAGTCGAAAGACCTGAAAATCGCCTTTTTGAAGGCTTCGGTGCCCGATATGGAGGAAGGCACCGACCTGGGTATTGCCACGGCCCTGTATGGGGTGGCGGCCAAAGAAGGCATTCAGCACCTGATTATCGGTCAGTCATTCCGGACCGAGGGCATTGCCCCGCTCAGCTGGAATTTTCTGGATGGCCGCTACCTGCGGGCCGTGCACAAGCAGTTTGGCACGGTGCCGCTGCGGCGCTGGCAGCCCGCCGACCCGGGCTTTAATCTGGGCGTCAAAGAGATGTTTTACTATGCCTTCGTGCGGCGCATCAAGACCATAACGCTATTGTATCACCTTGACTATGTGCGCACTGAAGTTGACGAAATACTGGTGCGCGAGCTGGCCTGGAAAAGCCCCGGCGCGCATTATTCCGACGACCTTTACCAGAGCCTGATTTACTACCTCAACCGCATCAAGTTCAATATTGACCGGCGGCTGTTCAATTATTCGGCACTGGTGCGTTCGGGTCAGATGAGCCGCGAGGTGGCACTACACCGCATTTCCAGCGTCAATTCCATCGAAGACGAATCGATTATTTCGCTCTGCATCAAGCGCTTGGGCCTAACGCGGGCCGAGTTCGAGGCCATTGTGGCCGCTCCGGTGAAAACCTTTCACGACTACCCCAATAATTACGCGTTGCTGAAGCTGCTGCGCGGCCCCATTAAGCTCATGAGCCGGTTGAACCTGATTCCCGAATCGGCTTACGATAAATACTTTAACTGCGGCACCTGAGCCGGGAGCTCAAAAAGGAAGGCCGGTTCATGAGTAGGAGCCGGCCTTCCTTTTTGAGCAATAGCTACCCGCCTTTTGGCTAGGCAGCGATATGCAGCCACTCTTTCTTTTCGAGCAGGCGCTCGCGGGTTTCGCGGTAGTCGGGGTCGTCCACGCAGCAATCGACGGGGCACACGGCGGCGCACTGCGGCTCCTCGTGGAAGCCCACGCACTCGGTGCATTTATCCGATACGATATAGTAGTACTCGTCTGAAACCGGGATTTGCGGGGCGGTGCCCGCTACTACGGTGCCATCGGGGGCAGCCACTTCCTTCAGCGAGGTGCCATCGGCCCAGCGCCACTGCGCGCCGCCTTCGTAAATAGCGTTGTTGGGGCATTCCGGCTCGCAGGCACCACAATTGATGCACTCGTCGGTTATCATGATGGCCATGGGGCGTCGGGGTTCGGGAGGTGAAGTGAGGAAACCAAAGCAGAACGAGGGGGCTTTACGTAAAACGCCCGCCCCGCGCCGTTCTTTGAGCCTGCAAAATTAACCAACAACGACGGGGTTTGCACAGTTTCAGCCAATTTTGCCGGGTAATCTTCCGCGCGCGTCCATTTGTGGCCTGCGCCCTCCTCTTTTCTTATGAATCATTCCGAACGCTTAGCGGCTTTTGTGGCCCTCGGCCAGCGCCTCACCTCCCTCAATTCTGACGAACTGACCGCACTGGCGGCCCGCGCCCGCAACCAGAACGCCTGGTTCGACCGGTCCAACGTGACGGCTGCCGTAGCCGGCATTGCGCACCTGCTGGCCGAAGCGCCGCTGCGCCACTGGGCCGCCCGCTACCCCACCGAGCCCACCACCGTGCGCCAGGTGGGCGTGGTGATGGCCGGTAATATTCCCATGGTGGGCTTCCACGACCTGCTGTGCGTGCTGCTCAGCGGCCATGTGCTGCTGGCCAAGCTCAGCGCCGACGACACGACTCTGATGACCTGGCTGATGGAAGAGCTGGTGAACATCGAGCCCCGCTTTGCGGACTTTATGAAAGTGCTGCCGCGCCTGAACGCAGCCGATGCCTTCATCGCCACCGGCTCGGATAATACGGCCCGCTACTTTGAATTCTATTTTGGCCAGCGGCCGCACCTCATTCGCCGCAACCGGACTAGCGTGGCCGTGCTCACGGGCCAGGAAACCAGCGCGGAGCTGGCCCTGCTGGGACCCGATATTTTCCAGTACTACGGCCTGGGCTGCCGCAATGTGAGCAAGCTGTTCGTGCCCGAAAGCTACGACTTTGTGCCCCTGCTCGATGCGCTGCATGGCTTTGAGACCATTCTGCATCATCACAAATACAACAACAACTACGACTACAACAAGAGCATTCTGCTGGTGAATGCCGTGCCGCACTACGACACGGGTTTCCTGCTGCTCACGCGCAGCGCGGCGCTGGTATCGCCCATTTCGGTGGTGCATTACACCGAGTATGCCAGCGAAATCGACCTGGTGGACCAGCTCACCGACGTGGCAACCCAGACGCAGTGCGTGGTATCGGCCAGCGGGCGGTTTGCAGGCAGCGTGCCGTTTGGCAAGGCCCAGGCTCCGGGCGTAGAGGAGTATGCCGACCGCGTGGACACCATGGAATTTCTGGCGCAGCTAACTTAGAGATTTCATCTAACCCATCAGACACCGGCGGGTAGTTTATCATTTGCATAGAGCAAGGGCGGCATTTTGCGTACCTCTCCTCAACCCATTCGCTTTTCATTTACCGTCATGTCTTTCACCTATTCCGCTGATACTGTTGAAATTGTTGAGAAGGAAGAAATAGCCGATATGAACTTCGGCCCGGCCGACGTACTGCCCACCGAAGCCGACCGCCAGCGCCGCCGCGCCGATGCCGACCGCCCCGTGACACTGGGCAATGCCTACCACGGCAAGCTCGACATCTATTTCCAGACCACTGACGGGGCTACCAAGCGCGTGGGCACCACCATCTGGGCCGCCGATGCGGAGCATCTCACGCTGAAATCGGGCGCTTCGCTGCCGTTGCGCGCCATACTTGGGTTTGATTTTTATTAGCCTATAAGAGAGCTAGAAAAACGGTCATGCTTCGGCTACGCTCAGCATGACCGTGCTTGTTTATTCTGGCTGGTTTCGCGCTTACTGTGCTACCAAGTGCTGGAGCGTGCGCTCAATCATGGCATCAACCACGGCACCGGCGTTTTCGGCGAATTCGCCGTTGGCGCGGTTGGCCACAATGGCGTTCAACGACAATACTTCGTGGCCCAGCAGGCGGCCCAGGGAATAATAACCGGCCGTTTCCATCTCGAAATTGCTGAGGCGGAATTCGCCTTCGCCGCTCTGGTGGCGGAAGTTCTGCAGGCGGGAGATGTAGTCGGGCTGGCGCAGGGGCAGGCGCAGGCTGCGGCCCTGCGGACCGTAGAAACCGGGGCAGGTGAGCGTGTTGCCCATCGTCATGCCGGCCCCCAGCTGCTCGCGGAGCAAATCGGACCCGCGCACTACGTAGGGCGCAAACGGCAGGCCCAGTGAGCGCTGCAGCTCGGTGGCTATTTCGGTTTCAAGGCCGGTTTCCATCAGCGGGTAAAACTGCATGAGGCTGTCGAGGCCCACGGCGTGCTCGGTGGCCAGCATCGTACCGATGGGCACATCGGCCTGCAAGCTGCCGCTGGTACCCAGCCGGATGATGCGCAGGCTCAGCCGCTCCTCCACGGGGCGCACCTCGCGGGCCATGAAGTCGATGTTAACCAACGCATCAAGCTCGTTCATCACGATGTCGATGTTATCGGTGCCCATGCCGGTGCTGAGTACCGTGAGGCGCTTGCCGCGGTAGTAGCCTACGTGGGTCACGAACTCGCGGTGCGTGGTTTCAAACTCTATCGAATCGAAATGCCGGCTCACCTGGGCCACCCGCGCCGGGTCGCCCACGGTGAGGATGGTATCGGAAATGTGGTCGGGCAGCAGATTGAGGTGGTAAATGCTCCCGTCGGGGTTGAGGATGAGTTCGGAGGAGGGAATCATAGGAAGGAATTAAAAATGAAGAATTAAAAATTAACAATGGAGTTGTTAAGAAAGTCACAAAAGGTACTCAAACGGTCATGCAGCGCGCAGCGTAGCATCTTGCTCGCATCGTTGAACGGACCTGAGGATGCGAGCAAGATGCTTCGCTGCGCGCTGCATGACCGTTCGGGGACTTTCTAAACAGCTTCAATCAAAACTGTCGGGGCACAAGGCTGTGGCCGGGCATTTTTAATTCTTAATTTTTAATTCCTCACTTAGCGTAGGAGGCCAGGCCCTGGGCGGGGTTATAGTGGTTACTGAGCTTGGGGTAGGTACCGGTACCATCGTATACGCGCTTGTCGGGGTGCTGGGCGCAGGCTTCGGAGCAGGCCCCTTGCAGGTTATTGCCGCAGGCTTCGCAGAGCGGCAGGTGGACGTTGCAGTGCGGATTGGCGCAGTTGATGAGGCGGGCGCTGGGCTGCTGGCAGTGGTGGCAGCGCGAAATCACGGTAGGGTTCACGCGGTTCACATCCACGGCCACGCGGTTGTCGAACACGTAGCACTGGCCGTCGAAATCCTCGCCCCCGGCCTCAATGCCGTACTTGATGATGCCGCCATGCAGCTGGTACACGTTCTCGAAACCCTGCTCCAGAAGGTAGGCGCTGGCTTTTTCGCACTTCACGCCGCCGGTGCAGTAGGTCAGGATTTTCTTGTCCTTGAATTCCTTGAGGCGCTCGACGCGGTCGGGGAAATCGCGGAAGTTTTCGATATCCAGCGTCATGGCGTTTTTGAAGCGGCCGAGGTTGTACTCGTAGTCCGAGCGCACATCAACCACCAGTACGTCGTCGCGGTCCTTCAGCGCCTTGAATTCTTCGGGCGAAAGGTGCTGGCCGGTTTTCTCGTGGGGCCGCACATGGTGCAAGCTGCTGTGCACGATTTCGGACTTCACCCGTACGTGCAGCTTCTGGAAGGTGTGGGTTTCCACCTCGTCTATCTTAAACTCCAGTGCGGCAAAGCGTGGGTCGGCTTTCACGGCGGCCATGTAGGCCGCGCAGCTTTCGTGCGTGCCCGATACCGTGCCATTCAGCCCCTCGGCGGCCACGATGATGCGCCCGCGCAAATCCAGCGCCAGGCACAAGCGGTGGTGCTCGTCGCGAAACTGCTCGGGGTTGTCGAGCGGGGTGTAGCAGTAATAAAGAAGAACCTGATACATTTTTGAGTTATGAGTTAAAAGTTATGAGTTCAGAGTTGTGGCCAGGAGAAACGCCAGGGAACGAGCGAAAAATCCTAACTCTGAACTCATAACTCCTTTAGACTTTCACCGCCGGGTTGCCGAATACCGTTTGGCCGTTGGCCACGTCGGCCACTACAACGGAGCCAGCGCCAACACGGGCCTTGTCGCCGATTTTTACGCCGGCTACCACTACCGCACCGGCCCCGATGAAGGCTTGTTCGCCCACTTTCACATCGGCCCCGAGCAGGGCACCGCTGCCCAGCTGGGCGTAGTCGCCCACGGTGGCGCGGGCCTCTACTACGGCGTTGGCCCCCACCAGGCAGCCATCGCCGAGGGTGGCAGTGGCGGCTACCACGGCGTTGGGGCCAATGTAGTTGCCATGGCCCAGCGTGGCGTGGTTCGATACGCTGGCCCGCTCGTGAATGGCATTTACGGGCACGGCTTCGTACTCGGTACGCAGCATTTGGGTGAGGCTGCGGCGGCTGGCGGGGTCTTCGGTGGCCACAAAAACTTCGCACTTTTTGCCCAGCAGCTTCAGCAGCTCGCCGTCGTCGGTGTTGCCCATTACGGGCACGTCGAGCAGCTCTGTGCCTTGCAGCTTCTTATCGTCGTCGAGCATGCAATACACGACCACGTCGTTGGAGAGAAAGGCGTCGAGGGCGGCGGTGCCCACGGTTTGGGCACCAAGAATGATAACGGGATTTTCCATGGAGGGAATTCGGATGAAAGTGGCCCGGCCCGCCGGCCGCAAATTGCGCCGCTGCCAGGCCCGGCCGTGCAAAGGTACGGCACGCGCCGCAGGGGTAATTTCGGCAGGATGCCAGGGCTGAACCAACGGTTATATATCCCGAAAACCCAGCCGGCGCAGGGCCGCTGCCGCGTAGTCGTTTTGCAGCAGCAGCAGCACCAGATACGGCATCAGGTCGCTGCGGTAGCGATGCAGCGAGCCCAGGTTGGGCGTAGTCAGCCCCATCAGAGCGGCCAGCACCAGGCAGAAAATCACCAGCCCCAGCCCCAATACAAACGGCAAACGGCCCGCCCGACCCCGCACCGCGCTCACGGCCGCAGCTACCAACAGAACCAGCAGGAGTAGGTTTTCGGCGCCAGCGGCGGCCAGCCGTGGTTCACTGGCCTCGCCCAGGTAGGGGCGCATGAGGGTATTGGCTACCGCCTGTGGAGCATAGCTAAGCACGCTTTCTAGCGTGGGACGCAAGTCTGAGTACTCGAAATGGGGCCGTCCCACCAGGTTGGGCAGGAAGGAGGTGTACACGCGCACCACCTGGCTGGTGAATTTATTCACGCTGAAGGCCACGCTCATCTGCTGAGCCAGCCACAGGCCGGAGCCCAGCACCGCCAGCAGTGCCACCGCCTGCGCCCAGCGGGGCCGCGCCAGCCCGTGCAGCTGCAGCCCTCGCACCAGCGCAATGCCCACCAGCACAGCCAGCAGCGGCGCGGCAAAAAAGTAGCGCATTTTGAAGTGGACAAACGCCAGTACTCCCACCGCCAGCCACCAGCCGGCCCGGCCCCACCAGGTGGAGCGCAGTCGCCCTTCCGGCTCGCCGTACAATTGGTCCAGCACCAGGGCCGTCAGCCATGCCCCGCTGCTTACCAGCAACGCTTCCTTGCTCAGCCCCGTGGCCCAGAACCACACCGACGGCCACAGCAAAAAAGCCACCGCACCCGCCCCAACCGGCGTGGCCGGGAATACCCGGGCCAATACCCGCACCAGCTGCCAACTGCCCAAAAAAGCGAACATGCTCAGATACAAGCCATTCAGCCAGCCGATTCCGCCCGAGGCCAGATTCAAAAACACCAGGACTTTGACAAAGAACCACGTATTGGAAAACCCTTGGAAAACAGCCGTATTATGCGCGGATTGAATAAGGGTTACGGCCTGCGTAAGCGTGTGCCACGCCTGACCCGGATGCACCCACAGCTTCGCCGTAATGGGCTGGCTCAGATTGCTCATAGCCTTGGCATCGAGCTGCAAATGCCAGTTCCGCGCCAGGCCAACGGCCACGCGCACGCCCAGCCCCACCACCAAGGCGGCCCGCCACCAGCCCGCCGGGGCCTCGCGCCACTGCCGCAGCAGCCACGGAAATAACCCAGCCAGCAGGGCCGCATTGAGCAAAATGGCCAGCGCTACTTTCACCGTACTACGCGGGGTTGTTGCACCAGTCGGCTACCAATGGAGCAGTACAGGCAGCGGCGCGGCGCGCAATAATTCTTGTGCAGCGCTAGTAGCCCCTGCGAGTCGGCGGCCGTGCGGTGCGCGAAGCCCAGGGCCTCGTACACATCGGTGTACTGGTTGTGCTCGGCCGGCAGCTCCGACAGCAGGGCCACGCTGCTTTCGACCAGCGCGGGCTGGCCTACGTACCGGGCGTACGCCACGCGCAGTGGCACTACTACATTGGTAATGAGTAAGTCGATGCTGCTTTTGCCCAGGCCCGGCACCTTGCCCGGCCGACCGGGCCGGAAGTGCGCCCGCCAATACGCCGGCGCGGGGGCCTGAAAAAACTCCGCCAGCGCGGCCACGCTATGGGCCGTGAGCAAGGCATCGAACAAGGCCGGGCGGGCGTGGAGCAAGCCCGCCAGCTGGCCCAGCCGCACGGGCGGAAAGTTGGCCGGTCGCAGGCGCAGGTAGTTCCATTCGTGCACGGCCAGCGCGACGTCGGCCAGGCTGTATTTATGCCGCAGAAACTCGTATTCCTGCCTCAGGTCCCGGATGTATTCATCGGTAGTAGTCTCCTCATTTTC
Organism: Hymenobacter siberiensis; assembly: GCF_018967845.1. Lineage (GTDB taxonomy): Bacteria > Bacteroidota > Bacteroidia > Cytophagales > Hymenobacteraceae > Hymenobacter > Hymenobacter siberiensis. Next base: position 2,817,740 of record NZ_JAHLZZ010000001.1, on the reverse strand, counting down.
AACCAGAAATCCAGCCTGTCCGAATAACAGGGCTTCGAGCTGGCGCTGGTCGTGGCGATGGCGGCGCAGCACGATTAGCGGCAGGGCTTTGGCGAGGCGGGCCAGCGGCTCGCTGTTCTTCTGGAAGCCGAAGGCGGCCATCAGCGCGTGGTAGGCGGTGGCTTCCCAGTCCTGCCCGAGGTGCTGGTGCAGCGCCATCACGTCGTCGGCCTTGCGCTCGACGCGTTCAAGCAGGGCGCGCTCGGCCATCATCGTGCGGGTTATTTCGGGCACCAGATTCAGCAGCGGGGCGCAGGGCAAGGGCGCGGCGGCGGGCGCATCTACCAAGGCCTGGTAGCGGGCCAGCAGCTCGGGGGCGAGGCGGGTTTGCAGGGCCAGCGCGGGAATCAGACTGCCGTTGGTGCGGGCCACGTCGGCATCGTGCTGGCCGACTACATGCAGAATTACCTGGTCGTATTTGGGGTCGGTCTGGTGCTGGTGGCGGGCCCAGTCGGAGGCGCGGAGGTGAATTTCCACGGCCCCGTTCCACTCCACTTCGCCGATGCGCAGGCGGGCGTTCAGGAAGTCGGGGCCGGCATCGGCATTGCGGTGGCCGGGTTTCAGCACCTGTATTACCTCGCCTGCGGCCGTGCGCAGGTCGACCTTATCAAAATACTGGTGCTGCCAGACGTAGTGGAGAAAATCTTCGCGCATGGGACAAATGTAAAACGGCCCGCCTCTTTCGAAGCGGGCCGTTTCATAAATTATGCTATTCCTAAAAACTAGCGCAGGTCTACCACCTTCACGCCTTTGTACTTGGCCTTGTCGAAGGCAAACGTACCGGCATCAGTGGGCGGATTGGGCTTGAAGTTTCTGATGAGGAACGTGTACTGGTTGCCGTTTTTCTTAAACATCTGCCAGCTTTTCACCGAAGCATCCTTCTTGCGCACCTTTAAACGCACTTTAAACACGTCATTCTGGCGGTTTTCGGGGGCCAGCTCAATCACATCGAGCGGCTCACCGCCTTCGGTCACCTGCTGCACGTAGGTGTACTTGTAGCCCTTTTTATACATCGTATAAATCTGCGAGGGCGACATATCCTGCGAATCCGGGTCCGAATCGGAGATGTTCACCTCGTTTTCGTTCTTCAGATAGGTCCAGGTAGTTTTACCATCGTTGATGACTTCCTGGCCGCTAATTTTGAGGCGGAATTTCTGGCCGCTCACCACGATATCGCCGTTGATGTTCTGCTTCACTTTGGCGCTGGGGTTTTCCAGCGTCTGGGTAAAGGTAGCCTGGAAGGCTTTAAGCGCCTGATATTTGGCGCTCATCTGGTCGAGGATTTTACCGGCTTTGGGGTCCTGCTGGGCAGCGGCGGGCAGTGCCAGCGAAACCGCGAGGAGCAGGAAGGGGATTGATTTTTTCATTATAAATAGGGAGGTCAAGAAGCGCTTGTGCGGGGCTTGGAAAGCCTGATACGTGTTTCGTTTAACAAACGTCCGGCCAAAATCCCAATGAAGTGCCGATGAAGAGAAAAAAGTAGCATAAGCTTCAGCTTGTGCACGAGCAGAGCGAGTAAAATCGTTGAACGGCGCGGCCACCGATACTCGCTCTGCTCGTGCACAAGCTAAAGCGTATGCTACTTCATGCTGTTCAGCAATTGCTCCAGCTGGTACTCATCGGGAATGAGCACGTCGCGGGCCTTGCTGCCCTCGAACGGGCCCACGATGCCGGCGTGCTGAAGCTGGTCAATCAGGCGGCCGGCCCGGTTATAGCCGAGCTTCAGCTTGCGCTGGAGCAGGCTGGTGCTGCCCTGCTGGTGCAGCACGATGCAGCGGGCGGCATCCTCAAACATGGAGTCGCGCTCGGAGGGGTCCATTTCTTCGTTGCCGCTGCCGGCGTCGCCGTCGGCCCCGGCCACTTCGGGCAGCAGGTAGGCATCGGAATAGCCCTGCTGCTCGCCGATGAAGTCGCAGACGCGGTCCACCTCGGGCGTGTCGATGAAGGCGCACTGCACGCGAATCAGGTCCGAGCCGGCTGAGAAGAGCATATCGCCCTGGCCGATGAGCTGGTCGGCCCCGCCGGTATCCAGAATGGTGCGCGAGTCAATTTTGCTGGTCACCTTAAAGGAAATCCGGCAGGGGAAGTTGGCCTTGATGATGCCGGTAATCACGTTCACCGAGGGGCGCTGCGTGGCCACGATGAGGTGAATACCGATGGCGCGGGCCAGCTGGGCGAGGCGGGCAATGGGGGTTTCCACCTCCTTGCCGGCCGTCATCATCAGGTCGGCCAGCTCGTCAATTACCAGCACGATGAAGGGCAGGAAGCGGTGGCCTTTCTTGGGGTTGAGGCGGCGCTCGATGAACTTGGCGTTGTATTCCTTCAGGTTGCGGCAGCCGGCTTCCTTGAGCAGGTCGTAGCGCCGGTCCATCTCCATGCACAGCGAATTCAGCGTGTTCACCACCTTTTTGGTGTCGGTGATAATGGCCTCGTCGGTATCGGGCAGCTTGGCCAGGTAGTGGCGCTCAATCTTGTTGAAGATGCTCAATTCCACCTTTTTGGGGTCAACGAGCACAAACTTCAGCGTGGCCGGGTGGCGCTTGTAGAGCAGCGAGGCCAGAATCACGTTCAAACCCACCGACTTGCCCTGGCCCGTGGCGCCGGCCATCAGCAAGTGGGGCATCTTGGCCAAATCAGCCACAAAAACCTCGTTGGTGATGGTGCGGCCGAAGGCAATGGGCAGGTCCATTTCGGTCTTGGCGAACTTCTCCGAACCCAGCACCGAGCGAATGCTCACCATCTCCTTCTTGGTGTTTGGCACCTCGATGCCAATGGTACCCTTGCCGGGAATTGGCGCGATGATACGAATACCCAACGCGGCCAGGCTCAGCGCAATATCGTCTTCCAGGGCCTTGATTTTGGAGATACGAACGCCGGCCTCGGGCACAATCTCATAGAGCGTGACCGTGGGCCCAATGGTGGCCTTGATGCTGGCGATGCTGATGCCGTAGTGGCCCAGCGTCTCCACGATGCGGTCCTTATTGGCTTCGAGCTCCTCCTTGGTTACCTGCGCTTTGGCGATGCCGTAGTCGTTGAGCAGCTCCAGCGTGGGGAACTGGAAGCGCGAGAGCTCCAGCGTGGGGTCGTAGTTGCCGGCGGGCATGGCGTCGGGGTCCTCGTCCTCATCGGCCACGGCCGCAATGTCGGCCCCGGCGTTGGGGTCGAGGTCGTCGCGGCCGGGCACGGTAATTTCAAGGGACTTCGGGACCTGGAGACCGGGGGACTTGGATGCGGGCAGCGGGGCGTCGCCATCGGCCAAGTCGGCCAGCGAGAGCGGCGTGGGAATGGTGGACGCGGGTAAGCTCGGCACCACAGAAAATTCCTCCTCCGCCGTGGGCATTTCGATAGAAAACGACGGGCCGGAAACAGCCAATGGCAGTGCGGCGGCAGCTGTTGAGGCAGCCGAAGTAGCCGCGCTAGTAGCGGCCACAACGGCCGGGGCAACCATCGCACCGGCTACGGCCAGCGGCAGGCCCGCGCCGAGCCGGGGGGCCGGCTCGTATTCTTTTACGGGTGCCGGAGCCTCCTCTATCTCATCATCAGCATCGAACTCCAGCGCCAGACCGGTGGCCTGGGCCCCGCCAGCGGCAACCATGGCGGAGGATGTAACCGTAGCCTCTGGCGCGGCCGGGCGGGTTTTCAGGGTCATGGCGGCGGCGGCGGGCGCTACCGGGGCTACCGGCTGGACGGCAGCCGCCTGCTCGGCGGCAATTTCAGCTTCCAGCTCGGCGTCTTCGTCGGCATCGTCCTCGGTGCTGAGGCTGCGGAAACGGCCCAGGTTGAGGCTGGTAACGTTGAAGAAGAACACCACGAACGAAATCAGGGCGAAGGCCAGCAGCAGCACCGTGCCCCAGCCAATGAGGCTATCGAGCCAGGAAGCAGCTTCAAAACCCACGCCGCCACACAGGAAATCGAGTCGGTGGGCCAGCACGGGGTCGGCCCCTGGCGCAGCCAGCGACACCACCACGTAGCCCAGCAAAATGCTCAGCCAGACCATGCTGAACAGGCCCAACGCCAGCACGTAGCTCACCGAAACCGGCGCGGTGCGGAACACAATCTTATATCCCAGAAAAAATACGATGGGAATGAGGGCAAATGCCGCCACGCCAAACAGCTTGTAAATCAGCAGCTCGGCGGCCCAGGCCCCGAGCAGACCCAGCCAGTTGTGCGACTCTGCTCCGGCTTCCTTCACCGTCAGGGTGCTCATGGCGCCCACCACGCTCTGGTCGGCGTGGCCAGTGAATAGGAAGGACGTGAAGGCAATGGTGAGGTAGAGGCTGCCCAGCAACAGCCCGAAGCCCACGAAGAGGTGAAAGCGGCGGTCGCGCAGCAGGGGCAGCAGGTTGCCCACCCCGGGCAGGGGGCCGCGCGGGGCGCGGGGTGGCTTGGCGGGTTTCGCCGCCGGGGCCTGGGCGGCGCGGGCGGCTTTGGGCACGTTGGCAGCAGCGGGGCGGGGCTGCGGGCGAACAGCGGGGGCGGCCTCGGGAGCCGGCGCGTTGGGGCGCGGCTCGTTGCGCCGATTGGCTTTGGGCTCGTTCGGGCGGTTAGCCGAGGGGCCGGCGGGAGGGGTTTTATAACGATTATCGGCCATTCGACGGGTGCAGAAAGGTCAAATTTACACAATGCGGGCGGGATGTGAGAGAACGGGAATAGACGAATTGGGGGCAGCTGTCATCCTTCGCTGCGCTCAGGATGACACTTCCATTCCCTTATTCCCTATTCCTCGCCTCCCCCACCCCATCAACTACGCGGATGAAACTCGGTAATCACCTGCCGCAGGAAGTCCCGGTCCAGGTGGGTATAAATCTCGGTGGTAGTAATGCTGGCGTGGCCCAGCATCTCCTGCACGGCGCGCAGGTCGGCCCCGCCCTCAATCAGGTGCGTGGCGAAGGAATGGCGAAGGGTGTGCGGGCTGATGGTTTTGCGCAGGCCCGCCTGCTCGGCCAGCTTTTTGAGCGTGGTGAACACGGTGATGCGCGAGAGCGGCCGGCCACGCTGGCTCAGAAAGGTAAAGTCCTCACTACCGGGTTTGATGTCGAGATGCCCGCGCACGCCACTGAGATAGAAATTGAGCTGCTTGAGGGCCTCGCCCCCCACGGGCACCAACCGCTCCTTATTGCCCTTGCCCACCACTTTCATAAATCCCTCGTCGGCGTAGATGTTGCTCAGGCGCAGGTCGCAGAGCTCGCTCACGCGCAGGCCGGACGAGTACAGCACTTCGAGTAGGGCGCGGGTGCGCAGGCCTTCATCGGTGCTCAGGTCGATGGCGGCGAGGAGCTGCTCCACCTCGGGGTAGCTGAGGGTGTCGGGCAGGTGGCGGCCGGTTTTGGGGGCTTCGAGGGTGTCAGTGGGGTCAACTTTCAGCAAGTCTTCCATGATGAGGAAGCTGAAAAACGCCTTCAGGCCCGAGAGCGTGCGGGCCTGGGAGGTGGCGCTCAGGCCCAGGCCTTGCAGGGTGCTGAGGAATTCGCGCAGTACCTCGGTGCTCACCTGGGTGGGGCCAAGATGCAGCTTTTGGATGATTAGAAACTGCTGGAGCTTACTGATGTCGCGCACGTAGGCCTCCACCGAGTTCGGCGAGAGCGACTTTTCGAGGCGCAGGTAGCCGTCGAACTGTTTGAGGGCTTGGGGCCAGGTCATGGGTTGGGGGAAGAATTTCGGAGTTCAAAGAACGTCATGCAGAGCGCAGCGAAGCATCTTGCCCGCCACCAGCAATCCAATCGGATGAGTTAGTTATTACGGGCAAGATGCTTCGCTGCGCTCTGCATGACGTTCTTTTGTACCCCACCTCATTCCCTCACCGCCTCTCCAACATGGACATTCTCATTCTCAACGGCCCCAACCTCAACCTGCTCGGCCGCCGCGAGCCCGGCATCTACGGCAACCGCTCATTCGAAGACTTTTTCCCCGAGCTCGAAGAAGCCTTCCCGCAGCTGAAGCTCACGCAGTTCCAATCGAACCACGAAGGCGCAATTATGGATAAGCTGCACGAAATCGGCTTCACGCACCACGGCATCGTGCTCAACGCCGGCGGCTACACGCACACCAGTATAGCCCTGGCCGATGCCGTGGCCGCCATCAACACGCCCGTGGTGGAAGTGCACCTGAGCAACCTGCACGCCCGCGAAGACTTCCGCCAGAAAAGCCTATTTGGGCGGCACTGCGCGGGCAGCATTAGCGGCTTCGGGCTGGAAAGCTACCGGCTGGCCGTGCAGTGGTTCGTAAACCAGACGCCCAAGCGGGTCGGATTTCGAGTGTAGGCCGAGCCACTGATGCAGCGGATTCGGCCGATTAGTCGGATTCAGTGGGTGACGCTGCCTGGTGGAGTACTTCCGGCCATTTATTGATGGGGCGAAAGGATGACGGCGGCGATGAATAAACGGCCGTGCAATACGACCTTTGCCGCGACCGTTCCCCCAGGAGCCGTCCCCAAAATCCGATAAATCCGATAAATCCGCGGTTCAGATAAATGTATACTTTCAATCCCGGGCCTTCGGCCATATATCCCGCCGTTCGGCAGTACCTCACCGATGCATTTGACGAGGGCTGGCTCTCGGCCCCGCACCGCTCCGAAAAGGTGACCGCCCTGGTGCGCCAGACCGTGACCGACCTCAAAACCAAGCTCAACGTGCCGCAGGACTATACCATCCTGTTCACCGGCTCGGCTACCGAGTGCTGGGAAATTCTGGCCCAGAGCCTCACCCCGCGCCGCTCGTTACACATCTACAACGGCGACTTCGGCGAGAAGTGGTATAAGTACGCCAAGGCCATTCGGCCGGCCAGTACGGGCCTGAGCTTCGGGCTCGATGAGCTGCCCGACATTGCCAGCCTACCCTTCGCCCCCGACGATACCGACCTGGTGTGCATCACCCAGAACGAAACCAGCACCGCCACCCAGCTCCGCGAAGGCTTCATCCTGAACCTGTACAACCGCCTCGGCGGGGCCCTGCTGGCCGTGGATGCCACCAGCTCGCTGGCCGGCCTGAACCTGAAGTACATCAAAGCCGACATCTGGTACGGCTCGGTGCAGAAGTGCTTCGGACTGCCCGCCGGGCTGGGCGTGATGATTTTGTCGCCCCGCGCCGTGGCCCAGGCCAAGCTGGTGAACGACCGCAGCCACTACAACGGCCTGCCCGCCATGCTGAGCCAGATGCTCAACCACCAAACCAACTACACGCCCAACGTGCTGGGCATCTACCTCCTGAGCCGCGTGCTGGCCGACCGCGAGCCCATCAAAACCGTGCACCAGCACCTCGCCGACCGCGCCGAAAAGCTCTATGCTTTCTTCGAGCAGGCCACCCCGCTCACGCCCCTCATCAACAACTACGAAACCCGCTCCACCACCGTCATCGGCCTGCGCGGCGATGCCGGATTAATTGATGCAATCAAAGCCAAAGCCCGGGAAGCCGGCCTGCAGCTGGGCAGCGGCTACGGCCCGCTCAAAAACACCACCATCCGCATCGCCAACTTCCCCGCTGTGCCCGATGCCGCCATGGAGGCGCTGGTGCAGTTCTTCGCCAAAGAGTTTCCGGGATAATGCGCCGTAGGATGCGGGGCTTGCCCCCGCCCGCCGCCCGCGCCGCGCCAACGATTTGGTTCAATGGCGGGCGGGGGCAAGCCCCGCACCCTACCCTTAAGTCCTTCTCCGTATGCTCAATCTCCAGCAAATATTCTCCGTCACGCTCACACTCTTCGCCGTGATTGACATTATCGGCTCCATTCCCATTATTATTCAGATTCGGCAGCGCGAGGGACAGATTAAAGCCGAGCTGGCTACCATTGTAGCCGGCTGTCTGATGGTGGCGTTTCTCTTTCTGGGCCAGAGCATTCTGCATCTTTTTGGGGTCGATAACGAAAGCTTTGCGCTGGCCGGCGCGGTCATCATCTTCCTCATCGGGCTCGAGATGATTCTCGGCGTCGAGCTTTTCAAGTCCGACCTCACGGCCAGCACCGGCTCCATTGTGCCGCTGGCGTTTCCGCTCATCACCGGGGCCGGCACCATGACCACGCTACTCTCGCTCCGCGCCGCATACACGCTGCCCAACATCCTGGTCGGCATTATGCTCAACCTCGTGTTCGTGTACGCCGTGCTCAAAACCAGCCCCTGGATTGAGCGCAAGCTCGGCAAAGCCGGCGAGGACGTGCTGCGCCGCGTGTTCGGCGTGATTCTGCTGGCCATTGCCATCAAGCTGTTTAAAGCTAATTTTTAAATTAGATGTAAAAAATATGGAAATGTGGTAGGTGTGATAATGAAGTTGTTTAGAGAGTCACAAAAGGTACTCAAGCGGTCATGCAGCGCGCTGCATGACCGTTCGGGGACTTTCTAAACAACTCCAATAGAAACCTTCCGTAGTCGCTGCATTTTCACATTTCGCATATTCGTCACATTTCTCACATCATCCCCTTGATTCACCTGTTCACCGACGGCTCGGCACGCGGCAACCCCGGCCCGGGCGGCTACGGCGCCATTTTGCGCTACGGCCCGCACGAAAAAGAGCTCACCCAGGGCTTCCGCCACACCACCAACAACCGCATGGAGCTGCTGGCCGTGATAGTCGGCCTCGAAGCCGTGACCCGCCCCGACCTGCCCATCCGCGTCGTCTCCGACTCCAAATACGTGGTCGATTCCGTGGAAAAAAAGTGGGTTTTCGGCTGGGAGAAAAAGGCCGATTTCGGTAAAAAAGCCAACGAGGACCTGTGGCGGCGCTTCCTGCGCATCTACAAGCAGCGCAAAGTCACCTTCCACTGGATAAAAGGCCACGCCGGCCACGCCGAAAATGAGCGCTGCGACGTGCTGGCCGTGCAAAGCGCCCTGGGCAAAGGCCTGCTGGTGGATGAAGGGTATGAGAAAGGAGTTTTGAATGCTGGGGGTTGAATGTTGAGTTAAAAAGTATCATTCAACCCCCAGCATTTAAAAATCAACACTTCCAAGTTGCCCAACGACTACTTCCAGTTCCAGCAGTTCCGCATCGAGCAAAGCGCCTGCGCCATGAAGGTGAGCACCGATGCCTGCCTGCTCGGCGCGGCCGCCGACCTCACCGGGGCCACGCGCCTGCTCGATATCGGCACGGGCACCGGTCTACTGGCCCTCATGGCCGCCCAGCGCCACGCTACCGTCGCAATCGAAGCGGTAGAGATTGATGCCGCCGCCGCCGCTCAGGCAGCGGCCAATGCGGCAGCCTGCCCGTGGGCCGGGCGCATTCGGGTGCGGGCGCTAAGCCTGGCTGAGTACGCGGCGACGGCCCCTACCCCGTTGGCTGACGCCGACTTTAAGTTCAGTCACATTATCTGCAACCCGCCGTTTTTTCGGCAATCGCTGCGCTCGCCCAATGCGGCGCGCACCACCGCGCGCCACGAAGATGCCGGTTCGCTTTCCTTTGCAGCACTAGCGGCTTTCGCGGCGAATTTTCTGGCCGTGGCTGGTTTACTCACGGTGCTTCTGCCACCACCCGAAATGCGGGCATTTGAGGCCGTTGCGGCGCAAGTCGGACTATATCCGGCTACGCGGCTGGTGGTACGGCATCGGCCCGGCAGCCGGCCACTGCGGCACATCACGGGTTTCCGGCCAGGGGCATCAGCAACACACGAAACCGAGCTAACGATTCGGACAGCGGAGAATGAGACAGAATACTCGGCCGCGTTCGAGGCATTGCTGGCCGGGTTTTACCTGGCGCTGTAGCCCCCTGTGCTACAACGGGCTACACCAGCCCCGCCAGCAGGCCCAGCTTCTCACGGTGCAGGCTATCGAGCAGGTCGGCCTCCAGCGTACCGAATTCCGCCGCCAGATAATGGCGCTGTACACGCCCATCCACCAGCACCGAGATTTCATTGCAGGTTTCGATGAGCGCACCCAGGATGTGCGAGGTGAGCAGCATGCCCGTACCCCGGTCGCGCAGCCGCTTCAGGATTTCCTTCAGCAGCAGGTTGGCTTCCAAGTCGAGGCCGTTGAAGGGCTCATCGAGAATGAGGTAGCTGAACTGCTGCACCAGCAACGCAATCAGGGCCAGCTTCTTGCGCATGCCGGCCGAGTATTCGTCGGCATACTGGTCGAGGGGCAGCTCCAGGATTTGGTTCCAACCCGCAAAATCCATGATGGCGCGGCCCCGAGCCTGCAGGCAGAATTCCAGGTACTCGCGCCCGGTGAGGCGCGGGTAGAAATACGGCTCGTAAGGCAGCAGCCCGCAATGCTCGCGCACAGTCGCCCCGGCTGTATCGCGGATGGTACCGGCAAAGTCGCTTTCCAGCCCATAAAGGCAATTAATAAGCGTAGTCTTTCCCGCACCATTGGCTCCTACCAGCCCGTGAATAGTGCCGGGAAGCAAGTTCAGGCTCACATCGTGCAGCACAACGTGCGGGCCGTAAGCCTTGCGCAGATTAAGAATTTCGAGCATTCTATAATTCAGTTAAAAGTTGAAGTTGGAATGAATTTTTAACTTTTAACTTTTAACTCCCGATTCCCTTCCCCCAACACTGCCCGCAGCCGCCGCTGGCTCTGCCAGATTAAGCCGCCCACCGCTACCAGCAGCAGCACCGGGTACACCGGATGCGCCATCAGGGCGAGCGCTACGCCCACCACCAGCGCCTGCGTGGTGCGGATGTGCACGGCATTGGGGTAGAACGCATACTTGGTAAGAATGAGCAGCGCTACCAGCGCCAGCCAGAACGCGGCCACGGCCACGGCCCCGCCCCTACCGGCCGGCCCCGCTGCCAGCAACCAGAAAAACGGGGCGGCCGAGAGCGGCCGCGTAGCCCACGCCCAGCCCCAGCCGCCGCCGCAGAAACTGCTTTGGCGTGCGCGTTGCCAGCACCAGCATCGTCACCGGCTCGGGAGTGCCGGACAGGCCAGCAAAATAAATAGCCACCCCACCAGGGCCACGCCCGCCCGCCCCCCCGGCCCGCAGCCCGCTCACCCATTCAAACGCTTCGCTCCGAAACAGGCTGCGGGCGCGGTGCCGCACGCGCTGGCTTTCGCGGCGCGCGGGCAGCCACGCCGCCAGGCAGGACAGGGCCAGCGTGAGCATGGCCGCGCCCCAGTCGTGAAAGCTGGCCAGGGCCCCTGCTACGGGCAGTACCAGCAGCAGGTATTCCACGGCCAGCCAGCGCCGGAAGCGCGGCGCGCTGGTGGCCAGAAAACGCCAATCGGCCCGCTGCCGGTGGGCCGATGCCAGCAGCAGGAAACTAAACGACTATGGACTGTAAGTCCATAGGTTTGGATTGCGAATGAAATTCGCGGGTTTCGGCTCAAGCCGACTGAAAGACAACCACTGTAAGTGGGCTATTCCAGAATGAAATTCTCGTCCCCATTGGGCTGGTCCTTGTGATGATTCAAATACGCTTCGAGTAGCTCGTCTGTGATGTTACCGACACTCCAGGCCCCGTAGCCAATGCCCCAGAAATGACCGCCCCAATACCGCCGCTTCAACTCGGGAAACTCTTGCAAGAGCAACTTGGCGCTGCGTCCCTTCAAGCGACGCATTAATTCGCTCACAGCCAAGGCGGGCGGATACGAGACCTGCAAATGGATATGGTCTTTGCTCACTACCCCTTTCAAGATGCCCACATCCAGCGTGTTACACGTCTGACGCAGCAAGTCCCGGCAGCGCAGTTGCACATCCCCCGTCAGCACCTGGTAGCGATATTTTGTGCTCCACACCAGATGCACTTCCAGCTTGTGAACCGAATGGCTGCCTGTTCGCTGCTTCATCTCACAAAGGTACCCGACGCCTGGAAGTGAGTAGCAACTAAAGTCTTGCCCTAAAGGGCATAGCTTTAACTAGCGTGCTTAAAAAGTCAAAAAAGGCACCGCCCACTGGCCCGCCGGGTGCGTGCCGGCCAGCACCAGCCCACGGCCCACGGCCGCCAGCAGCACCGGGGCCAGCAGCGCCAGCCGCAGCCCGCTAACTTCGCGCAGCAGCCGGAGCAGCAGCGTGAGGCGCATTTTCAAATAAGCCCGGAGTGCCTTCATGCCGCGCCCCAACGCCCTATTACGGCCGCGTATTGTCCGGCCGCTCCCACTATGCTTCTTCTTCGTGGAAGCGGATGCCGTAATCGGCGGCCAGCTCGTCCAGAATGGGCTCGTGTAAGTCGGCTCCCACCGGAATCAGCACGCCGCGCTGGGGCACTTCGCCGCGCAGCAGGCGGCGCACGGCCATGCCCAGGGGCAGGCCCACGGTTTTGGCCATGCCGGTATGGGTGGCGTCGTCGCCCTCCACGGCCAGCGACGACGTGAGGCGGTGCGTGGTGCCGTTCAGCTCAAACTCGAAGAGGTGCTGCATCACAATCAGGTCCTGGTCGTGAGGTTGCAGCTGCCACTTTTCGGCCAGCAGGCGCTCCAGCAATTGGGCCGGCGTGGCGTGAGCATGGCCCACGGGCCGGTCCGAAAACAAGCCCAGCCAGTGCAGGCGGCCCATTTCTTCGCCGGTGGGGTTCAGGCCAAGGTAGGCCGCCACCCGCGCCGCCAGGTCGAGGTGCAAAATGAGTGATGCGGGTAGATAGGCCACCACCAGCTCGGCCCAGGTCATGGTGGCGGGGTTGTCGAGGTTCACCGAGTCATCGGTCAGGCCGAGGCGCACGAGGGCTTGCCAGGCGGCGCAGTAGCCCGGCCGCCGCAGCGTACCGCGCAGGATGGTCGGAATATCCTCCAGCCCATACGGCGCGCGGTAGCTCAGCGAATCCCGGTTGGCGTAGCCTTCAAACTCGCCGTATTCGGGCAATGTCAACGTCTCAATCCGACTAAAAAGCTGCTGGTACGGGATGAAGCGCGGCAACCCGTTCTCTAGAAATTTAGCCGTACTCTGGCCCGCCAGCACCACGTTGCGCGGGTTCCAGGTGAACTTGTATTTCCAGGGATTATCGCCCTCCGCCGCCGGAGCCAGCAGGCCCCCGCAATAGCTTTTGAAGCTGGTAATGACCCCGCCCCGCCCCCGGATGTGCGCAATGGCCCGCATCGCCGACATGTGGTCGAGGCCGGGGTCCAGGCCGCACTCCATGAGCAGCGTCACGCCGGCGGCCTCAGCCTCGTCGTGCAGCGCTCGAATCTCAGGGCTCACGTAGCTGGCCGTGGCCAAGTGGCGGCCCTGGCGCACGCAGGCCCGTGCCACCACTGGGTGCAGGGCGGCCGGCAGCATCGAAATCACGGCATCGGCCTGGCTCACCAGCTCCTCTAGCTGGGCCTCATTGGCCAGGTCGAAGGGTACGGCGCGGGCGTACTCGGTGTGGGCCGCCAGCACCGGCACCAGATGCGCCGGGTTCACGTCGGCCACGGTCAGATACCAGTTTTCGGTAGGCGCGTGGCGCAATAAGTACTGGATAAGGGACGAGGCCGAGCGGCCGGCCCCAAGGAGCAAAAGGCGGGAAGTCATGCGGCAAAAGTAGAACGCTGCGCTTAATGAGGGATGAGGCATTGCCGCTGGCCGCAGTTTAGCGCGCAGCGCGTAATTGCTGGCTAACCCGTAACGCGAGTTTGCAACTCGCTGCCTCAAAGCGGCAATCCCGGTAGGCGAGTCGCAAACTAGCATCACCAATCAGCCAGCAGTTACGCGCTGCGCGCTAAACTGCAGCCAACGGCAAGTGCGGCCCGCAACCACGCCAAATCAGAATCTGCAAAAAATCCATTCCCATTTCTCAATTATTAATTCTTCATTAAGCCCAACGTATTACCTTCGCCGCCCCCTAATCCCATCCACATGGCCCGCAATTCCCGCCAGCAGCTTATTACCTTCGAAGAGCTGGACGCCGCTACCGACCTCACGCCGGCCGAGCAAACCACCTGGCAGGCCGCCCGCGATGCCACCACGCACGCCTACGCGCCTTATTCCGGCTTCCACGTTGGGGCCGCGCTGCTCCTCGCCGATGGCACCATTTTCACGGGCACCAACCAGGAAAACGCCGCCTACCCCTCCGGCCTGTGCGCCGAGCGCACGGCTTTGTTTGGCCTCGCCGCCGCGCAGCCCGGCCACGCGCCCATTGTGGGCATGGCCGTGGCTGCCCGCCCCAATCACGGCGATTTTGGCCCCGCCATGCCCTGCGGGGCTTGCCGCCAAGTGATGCTGGAATACGAAACGCGCCAGGGCCAGCCCATTCCGCTGCTGCTCCCCAGTCGCGATGGCACTATTCTGCGCTTCAGCGCCCTCAGCGCCCTCATGCCCTTCTGCTTCTCGGCCGATGACCTGCCGCCCGCCGGGTAGCCGGCCCCCTCGGTCTTTATGGAACACCACCTCACCGTTGCCCGCACGGCCCGCTACCAGCAGCTGGGCAAATTATCGACCCAAACGCGCCATGTGTGGTTTGTCTGCCACGGCTACGGGCAGCTGGCCGCGTACTTTATCCGGCACTTTGCTTTTTTAGTCGAAGCCGACCCCAGCACCGTCATCATCGCGCCCGAGGGTCTGTCCCGCTTCTACCTCAGCGGCAACGGCGGCCGCATGGGCGCCAGCTGGATGACCCGCGACGACCGCCTACACGAAATCAACGACCATATCGGCTTCCTCAACCAGCTGGCCGAAAGGGTACTCGCTGAGTGCCCACCCTATGTGCAAGTTACCGTGCTGGGCTTTTCCCAAGGCACCGCCACGGTCAGCCGCTGGCTGACGCAAGCGCGTTTCAGACCCGCTCACCTTGTCCTATGGGCCGGCAGCTTTCCCGATGATATAGATGCCACCGTGGCACAAAGCCTCCTGCACGCCCTTAAGCTAACTATTGTTATCGGTTCTGATGACGAATACATCACCCTCACCCAGGCAGAACAGCAGTTCCAATATCTTGAACAATTCGCCGCTTTAACGCACCTCGTCACATTCCCCGGCAAGCACGAATTGAGCCGCGCCATCCTGAAAAAGTTAGCGGCTTCGAATCAATAAAAAAGCCCCGCCGGCTGCGCAAATGCACAGCCAGCGGGGCTCGTTTGTTCAAAACAACTACTTCCGGTTAATCGTAGTGGCCGCGCCCTGCGCGCCGGCCAGCACCAACACTTCGGCAATGGTTACGTGCGGCGGGCGCGTCACCATAAACACAATTACCTCGGCAATATCCTCCGGCTTCAGCGGCTCAAATCCTTCGTACACCTTAGCGGCCCGCGCCTCATCGCCCTTGAAGCGTACCTGCGAGAACTCGGTTTCCACTGCTCCAGGGTTCACCTCGGCTACCCGCACACCGGTGGGCAGCAGGTCGAGGCGCATGGTTTTGGTGAGCATCTGCACGGCGGCCTTGGTGGCGCAATACACGTTGCCGTTGGCATACGCTTCCTGCCCGGCAATGGAGCCAATGTTCAGGATGAAGCCCGTTTGGCGGGCCGTCATGCCCGGCAGCAGAGCGTGGGTCACGTTCAGCAGGCCGCGCACGTTGGCATCCAGCATCTGGTCCCAGTCGGCGGGGTCGCCGGCCTGAATGGGGCTCAGGCCGTGTGCGCCGCCGGCGTTGTTCACCAGCACATCGGGAGCACGCAGGGCCTCGGGCAAGCTCGCCACGGCCGCATCCACCGCCGCGCGGTCGCGCACGTCGAACGTGAGCACGTGTACCGGCACCGGAGCCAGCTCTGCCACCAGCTCATCGAGCCGCTCACGGCGCCGCCCGGTCACCACCAGCTGGTAGCCGGCCTTAGCCAGTGCCACGGCCGTAGCCCGGCCAATGCCCGACGATGCGCCGGTTACGAAAGCAGTTTTCATTTTGTTGAAATAAGAAATCGGTATTAGGAAATCAGCAGTCAGACATATTTTTCCAACTACCGGCTCCCCAATACCGACTACTGAAAAATTAGTTTTGAATATTGATGTACAGCGTCACCGAATTGGTGCTCATGTACTGCAAGCTGTTGCTGAACACGTCGTTGTGCCCCACCAGCAGGTTTTTCAGGCCGTGCGAAAACCGCAGCTCTGGTGCCAGCTTAAACAACGGGTAAAACAGGTCCAGGCCCACGCCATACTCCAGCGTCAGGTCGCTGTTGAGCGCCTGCAGCTGGTTGCGCAACGGGTCGCTACGACGGTTGCTGGCCGTGATGCTCGGGCTGATACCGGCAATCATATACATCCGCGCATTGCGCCGCCGGTCCGACTGGTATTTAATCAGCAGCGGAAACTGCACCACCGTCGAGGTCACTTCCTGCGTCACAATCGAGTCTGGCACCGGGTAGTTGCGCGGCGTGAATTCCACTTTCCGCGTCAGGAAATTTATCCCGGGCGCAAAGCGAAAGATAAACGGTGAGCGGGGCCCGCCAAGCCGCGCATCGCCAATAAAACCTACCCCCAGACTCGGGCTGTAGATGGAATTGGCCGTCACGTACTGGCTGGAGATGTAGGCGCTCGATTGCTCAATCACAAACCGCGAAGCCGAGCCGCTGATGTACATGCCCGGGTGAAACCACCGGTCATCGTAGCCAGGAAGGTTCTGCACCGTGATGGATTTGATAGTGCCATTTTTGCCCCGGTTGGCCCGCGACTGAGCTTTGCGCTGTGCCATTGCGGCCGTGGGCAGCAGCAGCGCCAGCAAACCAAGCAGCAGCAGGCGCTTTATTTCTGCGCGGTGTAGATGGAGCTTATTCCGAAGGTGAGTGGTTGCCATGCAGGTTCTTTGAAGCCGACCTTAGCGAGAATAGCTAGGAAATCGGGACCGTCGGGGAAGGCCTGCACCGAGGCCGGCAGATAAGTATACGCCGACTGGTCTTTGGAAATCATCTTACCAAAGACCGGCAGTACCCGACTAAAATAAAAATTATACGCTTGCTTAAGGGGAAATGCACTGGGCTTACTGAATTCCAGGATAACAAGCTTACCCCCCGGCCGCAGCACCCGCCGCATTTCGGAAAGGCCGGCTTCGAGATGCGCAAAGTTGCGCACCCCAAAAGAGGCCGTCACCGCGTCAAACTCACCGTCCTCAAACGGCAGGTTCTCCGAGTCACCGAGTTCCAGCTGAATGCGGTGGCCCAGGCCTTTGGCGGCCAGCTTGCGCCGCCCAACTTCCAGCATTCCTTCCGAGATGTCGACGCCCGTTATCCGGGCATCGGGAGCGGCGGCCCGCAGGGTTTCAATGGCGAAATCGGCGGTGCCGGTCGCAATATCCAGAATGCGGGCCGGGCGCAACGCTTTCAACTCATCTACCGCTTTGCGCCGCCAGTAAATGTCGGTGCCTGCGCTGAGAAAATGATTGAGAAAATCGTACTTGCCCGCGATGGAGTTAAACATCTGGGCAACCTGCGATTTCTTATCGGCGGAATTGTCTTTGTAGGGTACGACGGCCATGTGCGGGCGCAAAGAACGTTAATGAAGCGGGAAAATTGTTCTCCCCCAACGCCCAATCGGGCTGGTTTGTTAGCGGGCACTACCATAAAAGAACAGCAGCGCTCCCGAACGCATGATAATAAAAAGCGGGCCGGACAAACTGCCCGGCCCGCTTCCCAATTTAACTGCCTGAACGATAATTAGTTCTTGGCTTTCACTTTGGTTTTTTTGCCGTTGGCGTCTTTGGCTTTGGCATCGAGCTCACCGTTTTTAGTCACGGTCTTCGACTTCTCACCAGCGCTGCCTTTGGTTTTAACCTTCACTTTATCCGAATCCTCGTCCACCTTGGTTTTCACCTTGGTGCCATCGGCCAGTTTCACCTTGCTCTTGCCGGGGCTCAGCGGAGCAGCTGTTGTGGTCGTGGTGGTCGTCGAACCGCTCATGCCAGTGTCGGTAGCGCTGGTCGGAGCCGTCATGGTCGGCATGGCTTCGCCTTCCTTCAGCACCACTTTAAACTCGTCGCGGCGGTTGAGCTGCATGTTCTCGGGCGAATCGTTCGGCGCGGCCGGACGACGCTCGCCGTAGCTCACGGTCGTCATGCGAGCCTCGGCAATGCCCTGCTTCTTCAGGTAGTTGAAGGCGGCGTTGGCGCGGTTCTGGCCGAGTACCATGTTGTACTCGTCGGTGTTACGCGAGTCGCAATGGCCTTCTACCGAGATGTTGATGCCGGGGTTAGCCATCAGCACCTGGCTGATTTCCGTCAGGGTCGTAATCGACTCCGGACGCAGCTTATACTTGTCGGTATCGAAGTAGATATTCTTGGTAGCAAACATGTTCGTTTGCGTCGTATCTACATAGTTGATGTAGAAATTCTTCGTGATGGTCGTCGAATCATTCGTCGAAACCGGCACGGCAAATTCCTGCGTCTCAATCGGCTTACCGTCCTTGCTCACAGCCACCTGGTAGGTACGGCCCGAAAGCACAGCTACCTGATAAGCGCCATCGGGCTTGGTTACGTCGCGGAAGCTCAGTGCCGTTTTATCAGCCTGCGAACCGCTGAACACCAGCTCCACACCCGGAATTACTGTGGTGCTGTCTTTCGACGAGAATACCTTACCAACGATGTTGGCGTTCTTGATGTAGTTGATGGTGTAGATGTCCTTCTCACCGTAGCCGCCAATGCGGTACGAGCTCAGGTAAGCGTAGGAGCCATCGGGGCTCAGGCGGTAGTAGGAGTCATCGTCCGGCGTGTTCACGGGGTAGCCCATGTTCTGGGCCGGGCCCCACTTGCGGCCGGCTTCGTCGTAATCCGACTTGAAGATGTCGTAGCCGCCCATCGTGTTGTGGCCGCGCGACGAGAAGTACAGCGTCTTGCCGTCCTTGCTCAGGTAAGGGCTGTCGTCGTCGTACTTGGTATTGATGTTGGCACCCAGCGAACGGGCCGTACCCCAGTCCGAACCCGTCGAAGTGCGGGTAGAGGTGTACAGGTCCAGCGTACCATCTTCCGAGTATTTACCGGTCGAGAAGTAGATGGTCAGGCCGTCTGGCGTAATGAAGGCATCCGACTCGAATGCTTTCGAGTTGATGTTGCCATCCAAAGCCTTAGGAGCCGTCCAGTCGCCGCCGCTTTTGTCAGTTACGAAGATGTCGCCGTTGTTATCGTTGCGGTACATCAACATCTTGGTATCGTTGTCGAACAGCTGGATGGAGGCATCGTGGCCTTTACCGTTCAGCACGCCGCTCAGCGAGCGGGGCTTCTGCCAATTCTCGTCATCCACGCGGGCGGCTTCGAAGATGTCTTCGTAGTATTCGCCATCGGCAGCTACGCTCTTGTTCTTTTTGTCCGAAACCTTGCCAGTGGCACCGGTCACGTTCTCACCCCGCGAGGTGAAAATGAGCATTTTGTTATCCGACGAAATTACGGGGCTGTGCTCCGAGAACTGCGTGTTGATGGTGGGGCCCAGGTTCTTCACGAAGATGTCCTTGGGCGAGTTGAACTGCACCTTGGCATTCTTGCTGTGCTGAATGAGCTGTGCCAGCTCTTCTTTGCGCTGGTCGTTCTTCTTCAGGGTAGCGTTGTAGGCCTGAAAGTGGGCCACGGCCTCGTCGAAGTTGTAGTTGAGGTGGTCAACCCGGCCGAGCCAGTATTCCACGTCCTTCGAAACTTTCGGCTTCAGCTTCTGCGCTTTGTAGATGTAGTCGCTGGCCTTCTCCTTGTCGAAAGACATGTAGGAAATGCCGGCATTAAACAGCGCTTTGGCGTTGTTCGGGTCTTTGGCCAATACCTTTTCGTAGTAAGGAAGGGCAGCGCGGTAGTTTTCCTGCTCGAAGAACTTGTTGCCGGTTTTAAGGTCCTTACGCGTGCTTTGCGCCTGTGCCGGGGAGGCAATTGCGGCGGTGAGGGCAACGGCGCACGACGCTTGCAGTAACCTTCTGGATAAGTTGTCCATTTGAGGAGAGATTTGAAAAAAAGAAATTTCTGAAGGGATTGTAAGGAAAGAGTGCGCCGCCGGAGCAGCGGCAGAAAACTATATTTTGGGCTTATACTGAAAAAACGCGATAGGGTTAGGCTTTAATGCGCATTTGCGCAGAAGGTAACCGACTATCGGGCCAAAAAGCCCACACGAAACCACGCCATGGCAAAGCCAATGACGGGCAAAGATAGGCTGTTTGGATGCGAAAAGCGGTTTTCGGCAAAATTTCGGCCATTCAGGTGTGGTCGAGTTCGGCGGCAGTGGCTGGCTGGCTGGCTTGACTGGCATGCCGCGCAAATATAGAAGCACTAATTAAATAGCCATCCCCTGACGCATTTTTATTTATTCGGCGTTAGGTGGCATTCCGGCGTAATTTTACGGCTTGTTAATTCCCCGTTTATTCTCCGCCTTATCTATGGTTATTCACGACGCGCGCTTTCTGATGAGTAATTCACGGGCCGACTTATGCCCCGCTCCTACGCTGCCCGAATACGCTTTCATCGGCCGCTCCAACGTGGGAAAGTCGTCGCTTATCAATATGCTGACGGAGCGCAAGGGGCTGGCCAAAACGTCATCTTCGCCGGGCAAGACGCAATTAATTAATCATTTCGTTATTAATGACACTTGGTTTCTGGTCGATTTGCCGGGCTACGGCTACGCCAAAGTGAGCAAAACCTCGCGCGCCGAATGGGCCAAGATGATTAACTACTACCTGCGCAACCGGGCCAACCTGATGTGCGTGTGCGTGCTGATTGACTCGCGCCACGCGCCGCAGACCGCCGATTTGGAATTCATGGAAAAGCTGGGCGAAGAGGGCATTCCCTTCGTGATGATTTTCACAAAGGCCGACAAGCAGTCGACGGCCCAGACCAAGGCCCTGCTGACCGAGTACCTGCGCAAGATGAGCGAAATCTGGGACGAGCTGCCGCGCTACTTCCTGACCTCGGCCGAAACCGGCCTGGGCCGCGACGAAGTCCTGGATTTTATTACTGACGTGAACGAACAATGGGTGGCCGAGGCCGCCGCCAATGCGTAGATTGGCCCCGAAATTGCCAACCACCCACTGGCCCGCATGGGCTGCATTCCCCCCCTGTTTTCCTCCGCCCTTTATGAACATCATGACCAAAAATATTTCTATACCGCAGCTGGCCCTGGGCCTGCTGCTGCTGGCCGCCGCGCCAGCCGCCGCCCAAACCACTCCCAATATTGCGCCGCCCAAGTCGCAGGCCGAGAAGGGCACAGGCATTGGGTCGGCCGGCAAGGTGATTCCGGTGGCTGAATACTACGAAGGTGGCCAGGCGGCCATGTACGACTTCATTGGCAAGGAACTCAAATACCCACTAATGGCTAAGCGCAACCGCATTCAGGGCCAGTGCATTGTGAGCTTTATCCTGAATCCTGACGGCACCATGTCGGGGGTGAAGCTGGTGAAGCAGGTGGGCGGCGGCACGGGCGAGGAAGCCCTGCGCGTGGTGCGCCTGCTGAAGTTCAAGGCCCCGGAATATCCGATTCTGACCAGCCTGCCCATCGTGTTCAAGCTCGGCGTGACGGGCTCGAACGCGACGGAAGGACAATAATCCGTAGTTTTGCGCTGAAGAAGGAGGAATGAGGAATGAAGTTGGTGAAATGGCCCCACGGCGTTTCTTGCTTCATTCCTCATTCTTTCTTCCTCGTTCTTCATTCTCAATATTCCCAAAAATGCCCTACGAATTGCAAGAATTGGCCGCTATCAGCGGCATGCCCGGCCTGTACCGCCTGGTGCGCGCCGCCCGCCACGGCGTATTGGTCGAAAGCCTCGACGAAAAAGCAACCCGCACGTTGGCCCCGGCCCGCAACAAAGTGTCGCTGCTGTCGGAGATTTCCATCTATACCCAGGACCCCGAAGAGACGGTGCCGCTGACGGAAGTATTCGAGCGTATCTACCAGAAGCATGGCGCGGCATCGCCCGTGACGGCCAAGTCGAGCGAGGATGAGCTAACCAGTTTCCTGGCCGGCGTGATTCCCGACTACGACCGCGACCGGGTGTATCTGTCCGATATCAAGAAGCTGGCCAGCTGGTACGGCATCGTGAGCAAGCACCGCCCCTACCAGGAGGCAGCCGCTGCCGAAGCCATCGAAGAAGCACCAGCAACGACAGAAGAAGCACCGAAGCCCAAAGCCAAATCGGCCAAAGCCACCAAAGCCGACACCGAGCCCAGCGCCGATGAGCCCCTGAGCACCGGCGGCGTAATTGGCGCAGCCGACGAAGCGCCGACCGCCGAAGGCAACCCGGAGGCTACCGCCCCGGCCAAGAAAAGCCGCAAGAAGGCCGAGTAGTTCGACCTTTTTACAACAAAAAAGCCGTTCCTGATATCAGGAACGGCTTTTTTATTATCGAACAGGAACGGTCATGCCCATCTGGCGTCCGCGTAGCCGAAGCATCTCTACCGCTTCGTTGATTCAGCATTGATTACTAAAGCATGCGAGATACTTCGGCTACGCGGACGCCAGATGGGCATGACAAGGTGCTTATTTAGCATCGGCTTTGATTTTGGACTCTTTGGCGGGCTGCTCTTTGGCCTGCTGATACTGAGCAATCAGGGCTTCGGCCTGCTCCACGAGGTCTTTGCTGCCGATGAAAACGGGGCAACGCTCGTGCGGCGTCTGGGGCTCGATTTCCATGGTGCGGCGTTGGCCGTTGCTACTCTTGCCGCCGGCCTGCTCCACGATGAACGCCAGTGGGTTGCACTCATACATGAGGCGCAGCTTGCCGTTGGGGCTTTTGGCGGTGGCGGGGTAAATGTAGATGCCGCCCTTGAGCAGGTTGCGGTGAAAATCGGCCACGAGCGAGCCGATGTAGCGGGCTGAAAAGTGCTGGTCTTTGCACTGCTTCACGAAGGCCGCTACGCCGGGGGCGAACGATTCGGAGCTGCCCTCGTTGATGGAGTAGACGGTGCCGGTTTTGGGCGTCTGAATGTCGGGGTGCGAGAGGAAGAACTCGCCCAACGAATGCTCGTAGGTGAAGCCATTCACGCCGTTGCCGGTCGTGTAGACCATCATGGTGCTGGAGCCGTAGATGACGTAGCCAGCGGCCACCTGGTGGGTGCCGGGCTGCTGGCAGTCGGCCACGGTGCCCTCGCGGCCGGTGGGCGATACGCGGCGGTAGATGCTGAAAATGGTGCCGATGCTCACGTTTACATCGATGTTGCTCGACCCGTCGAGCGGGTCGATGGCCACCACGTACTTACCCTGGTTGTTGCCGGTCTGAATCATCTCATCGTCCTCCTCGGAGATGATGGTGCAGACTTCGCCCCCGTTGCGCAGGGCGCGGATGAAGCGGATGTTGGCAATAACGTCGAGCTTCTGCTGGTCTTCGCCCTGGATGTTCTGGCTGCCGTAGGCACCGGCAATATCGATGAGGCCGGAGCGGTTAATTTCGCGGTTTACAATCTTGGCAGCCAGGGCGATATCGCGCAGTAGCTGGGAGAGCTCACCCGTGGCGTAGGGGAAATCTTCCTGCTTGCGCATGATGAAACGGTCGAGGGTAGTGCCGACGGGTAGGGCCAGTTTATTGTGGTCCATAAGCGAGTTGGGAGTCGAAATGAGGTAGTGGGAATGCTCAACAAAGCTACTCTAGCGGGGGCGAAGTGCAATCGGTTGCGTTTGCGGCGGCCTCTGGAGGAGCGGTAAAAATTGCTCACGGTACGGTATTCTGCAAGGATGGCAGCACCCGATAAAACCGTAGTGAAGCGCCTGAAAAACCGCATTTACGGCCGGCGGCGCTACTTTTGGGGCCTATGGATACAGCACAGGGACTTCAGGTGTACAAATTTGGCGGGGCGTCGGTGAAGGACGCGGCGGCTATTCTCAACCTCTGCCGCATTGTGCAGGATTTTGGGCCAAAAGGGCCGCTGGTGATTGTGGTGTCGGCGATGGGCAAGACGACCAATGCGCTGGAGGAGATTTATGATTTGGCGTATGCTGGACAGGCTTACACTGAGAAGCTACGGACCTTGGACCAGTTTCACTGCGGGGTAGCCGATGCCATGGCTTCCGAGCCCGACGACAAGTTTGGGGTGCCGGGCCTGGGCTACGGTGCGGTCACTCTGGGCACCCTGCTGGAAGAATTGCTGGAGCGGCTGGGCGGCGTGATGCCCGGTGACTATGACCAGCAGTACGACCAGATTGTAGGCTACGGCGAGTTGCTGTCGTCGCTCATCATGGCAAAAGCCTTAGGGGCGCAGTGGCTCGACTGCCGGTCCCTCATCTGCACAGACGACAACTGGCGCGAGGCCCGTGTGGACTGGGCCGCCACCGAGCGCAACATCGGCGCGGCTCTGCCCCCACTCCTGGCAAGGGGCTTAGTAGTGACCCAAGGCTTCCTGGGCGGCACCGCCGATGGCCGCACCACCACCCTCGGCCGCGAGGGCTCCGACTATACGGCCGCCATCCTGGCCTACTGCCTGCGGGCCGAGTCGGTGACCATCTGGAAAGACGTGACGGGCCTGCTGAACGCGGACCCCAAAATCTTCCCCGACACGGTGCGCTACCCCGAAATCAGCTACCGCGAAACCATTGAGATGGCATATTACGGCGCGTCCGTCATCCACCCCAAAACGCTGAAACCGCTGGCCGACCGCAACATTCCGTTGCGCGTGAAGTCGTTTCTGGACCCCGAGGCGGCAGGCACGCTCATTCACGACTGCCAGCATGCTGCGCTGGCCCCGGCCTTTATCCGGAAGACGGACCAGGCGCTGCTGTCCTTTGCGAGCAAGGATTTTTCGTTTATCTCGGAGGAGAATATGGCGGTGATTTTCGGGGCGCTGGCGCAGGCCAAGCTCAAGATTAACGTGATGCAGAACTCGGCCATCAGCTTCTCGGTGTGCGTCGATTTTTCGGAGCGGCGGGTGCACCAGCTGCTCGATTTACTACGCGAGCAATTCACGCTGCACTACAATACCGGGCTCACGCTGTTCACCATAAAGAACTACGATACGGCCAGCATTGCGCGCCTCACGGCCGGCAAGCGGCTGCTGCTGGAGCAGCGCACGCGCCATACGTTTCAGTTTGTGTGCCAGGGCTGAGAGCACAACCTCCGCACCGCAGATGCAGTAAAGCGCAGGCCCGGCTGATGGCGGTGGCTGAGCGAATTTTCCATCAATATGGGAGCGAAGCGCCGCTTCGCTCCTACTTACACATCCTGACATGGCAGTTCTCGTGGGCAAGCGCGCCCCTTCCTTCAAGGCCACAGCCGTGATTGGCGGCAAGACCGAAGAAGAATTTTCGCTCGACCGCTACCTGGGCAAGAAGCACGTATTATTCTACTTCTACCCGGCCGATTTCAGCCGGGTATGCCCCACCGAAATCCTGGCATTTCAGGACCGACTGGCAGAGTTTGAGCGCCGGGGCGTGGCCGTGGTGGGCTGCTCTACCGACTCGCACTACGTCCACCTGGCCTGGCAGGAAACGCCCCGCGACCAGGGCGGCATTGCCGGCGTGGCCTACCCGCTGGTGGCCGATGCCACCAAAACCATTTCGGCCAACTACGACGTGCTGGGCGGCCACTACGACTACACCGAGCAGGGCGAAATGACCTTCGTGGGCTCGCCAATGGCCTATCGGGGCCTGTTTTTGATTGACCGCGACGGCATTGTGCGACACCAGCTGGTGAACGACCGGCCGCTGGGCCGTAGCCTTGGCGAAGCCCTGCGCATGATTGATGCCCTGCAATTCTACGAGAACAACGGCGAGGCCTGCCCCGTGGATTGGGAAGCCAATAAGGATATTTAACCGTGGCCCGAAACATCGACTGGGCGCGTAGTGCGTAATTTTGGGCCTTGCTTTTCCTCTACGATACCGCCCTTGGCCTGTATGGCCTGTTGCTCCGGCTGTTAGCGCCGTTTGTGCCCAAGGCCGCCGCCTGGGTGGCGGGCCGGCGCGGGCTGCTGGCCCACATTCGCCAAACCATTGGGGCCGATGCCGCGCCCCGCGTGTGGTTTCACTGCGCCTCGCTGGGCGAGTTTGAGCAGGGCCGCCCGCTGATAGAAGCCTACCGGCAGGCGCACCCCGGCACCAAGGTGGTGCTCACGTTTTTCTCGCCCTCGGGCTACGAAATCCGCAAAAGCTGGCCGGGCGCCGACTACATTTTCTACCTCCCCCTGGATACCCGCGCCAATGCCCGGGCTTTTCTGGATGCGGTGCAGCCCCGCCTAGTGGTGTTTGTGAAGTACGAGTTCTGGTATCATTTCCTGGATGAGGCGTTTCAGCGCCACATTCCGGCCATCGTGGTGTCGGCTATTTTCCGGTCCGAGCAGGTGTTTTTCAAGCCCTGGGGCGGCTTTTTTCGAAAAATCCTCGGACGCTTCACGCATATTTTCACGCAGAACGAAGCATCGGCCCAGCTGCTGCGTGGCGCGGGGATTAAACAGGTGAGCGTGGCCGGCGATACCCGTTTCGATACCGTGGTGGCCACTGCGCTGGCCCCGGCCCGCTCGCTGCCGCTGGTTGATGCCTTTGTGGCCGACGGCGCACCCGTGCTGGTAGTGGGCAGCAGCTGGGCCGAAGACCTGCCCGTACTGCGCCCGCTGCTGGCACGCTACGGTCCGGAGCTGCGCGTGCTCATCGCCCCGCACGAAGTGACGGAAACCAACCTGCGCCTAGTTGAAACCACGCTGCCGGGGCCGGTGCAGCGCTACTCGCTGGCCGACATGGCTACCGTAGCCCAGGCCCGGGTGCTGCTGTTTGATAACGTGGGCTTGCTCAGTCAGCTCTATCGGTTTGGCGAATACGCCTACGTGGGCGGCGCGTTCGGCAAAGGCCTGCACAACACGCTGGAGGCGGCCGCGTTCGGCCTGCCGCTGTTTTTTGGGCCTACATACGGCAAGTTTCAGGAGGCCGTGGAGCTGGTGGCGATGAAAGGCGCGTTCCCCGTGCACAGCGGCGCCGAGCTGGAAGCTGCCTTCACTTACCTCTGGAACACCGACGAGGCCCGCCTGCGCCTTCAGGATACCATTCTCGATTACGTGCACGACCAGGCCGGGGCCACGCGCACCATCATGGCGGCCCTGCGCACCATCACTCCCGCATGACAACGACAACCACCGCCGATACCTACCTCCCCGATGGCCCCACCGGCCTGCTGCACGGCATCGTGGTGAAGTCCACGGGCTCGTGGTACATTGTGCGCGGCCTTGGCACCGGGCAGCTCTACCGCTGCCGCCTACGCGGCAAGTTCAAGATTAAGGGCCTGAAAGCCAGCAACCCGCTGGCCGTGGGCGACCTGGTCGATTTCAGCATTGAGGCCCAGACCGAGGGCGCGGGCGTTATCTCGCACATCGCCCCGCGCCGCAACTATATCGTGCGCCGCTCGGTGCACAAAACCGGCCACGTTCACATCGTAGCGGCCAACCTCGACCAGGCGCTACTGGTAGTTACGCTGGTGTCGCCAGCTACTTCGTTCGGATTTATCGACCGGTTTCTGGTGACGGCCGAGGCCTACCACATTCCCGTCACGCTGCTCTTCAACAAAACCGATTTGTACGACGAGGACGGCTTCGAGTACCAGGCCCAGATTGCGGGCATGTATGCCAGCCTGGGCTATCCCAGCCGCACCTGCGCCGCCACTACGGGCGAGGGCGTACCCGAAATCGACCACCTGCTCGATGGCAAAGTGAGCTTGCTGGCCGGCCACTCTGGCGTGGGCAAAAGCACGCTCATCAATGCCCTGGTGCCCGACCTCGACCTGAAAACCGCCGAAATCAGCGAATTCTCCGATAAAGGCGTGCACACTACTACTTTCGCCGAAATGCTGGAAGTGCGCCCCGGCACCTTTATCATCGACACGCCCGGCATAAAGGAGCTGGGCCTCGTGGATTTGCCGCCCGCCGAGCTGGCCGGCTACTTCCCCGAGTTCCGCGCCCTGCTGGGCCAGTGCCGCTACCACAACTGCCAGCACACCCACGAGCCCGGCTGCGCCGTGCGCGAAGCCGTGGACCAGGGCCGCATTGCCCTGCCCCGCTATGACAGCTACCTGAGCATGCTGGCCGGCGAGGATAACCGGCACTAGCGCTTGCGCCTCAATAAAAAGGAGGAGTGATGAACGAGGAATTACCAGCTGGCAATTCCTCGTTCATCACTCCTCCTTTTTATTGAGGCGCAAGCGCCGTCGTATTACTTGGCAACAGGCAGCACGACAGTGTCAATTACGTGGGTCACGCCGTTGCTCGAAATTACGTCGGCGATTTGTACGGTAGCGGGGGCATCTTTGCCATTGCCAACCATAACCTGGCCGTTTTTCACCGTAACGTACAGCTTTTCGCCGTTCACGGTGGTCAGCTCCTGACCGTCTTTCAGGTCGGCAGCCACGAGGCGGCCGGGGATGACGTGGTAGGTGAGCACAGCAGCCAGCTTGGCTTTGCTGGCGGGGTCCATCAGGCCGGCTACGGCACCTTTGGGCAGTTTGTCGAAGGCAGCGTTGGTGGGGGCAAACACGGTGAAGGGACCCGTACCGCTCAGGGTTTCAGCCAGGCCAGCCTGCTTCACAGCGGCAACCAGCGTGCTTACGCTCTTGGCACCGGCAGCATTCTCCACGATGTTTTTATCAGCCGTCATGGCCACGCCGTCTACCATCACGCCCTCGGGCTTGGCCATGCGGGCCGAATCGCCGGCCATCGATGCGATAGAATCAGCTGGATTCACGGTGCTAACAGTTTTGGTTTCGGTGGTGGCGGACTTGTCATTGCCGCAGCTAGCCAGCATGAGGGAGGTAGCCAGGGCAACCAGCAGGGGAGCAAAAGATTTTTTCATGAAACAGGTTGGTGTGAAAGAAGAAAAACAGGTAGGCAAAAAATAATTCTTGCCGTAAACGAATCTACGACTGTTAGCTTACGAAGCAATAGCCTACCCCGGATGTTTCGTAAGCCCATCAAATTATTACCTTCGCCGGCCGAAAGCAGTGTCTGCTTTCGGCAAAATTGTTTAATCCGCTAAAAAAACGCGATTCATGAAAACTGCCGCAATCCACACCAAAAAGGGTGTAATGAAAGTTGAGTTCTACGAGCAAGATGCTCCGAACACCGTTAAAAACTTCACCGACCTCGCCGAGAAAGGCTACTACGACGGCCTAAAATTTCACCGCGTCCTCCCGAATTTCGTTATTCAGGGCGGTTGCCCCAACACCCGCGAAGGTGCTAAGGGCCAGCCCGGCACCGGCGGCCCCGGCTACAAAATCGACTGCGAAACCAGCGGTGGCCACCAATACCACGAGCGCGGCGCGCTGAGCATGGCCCACGCCGGCAAAAACACGGGCGGCTCGCAATTCTTCATCGTGCACTCGCGCGACAACACCGCCCACCTCGACCGCGTGCACACCGTGTTCGGTAAAGTGGTAGAGGGCCTGGACGTTATCGACCAGATTTCGCCCAATGATGAGATTGAGAAAATCGTGGTGACGGAGGCGTAAACAGCCTCCTGAACAAGAAAGAACGTCAGGCTGAGCGTAGCCGAAGCATCTCTACTGCAACACTAATCCAATCAAGAGGAATAGTTGCGCGGCAGAGATGCTTCGACTACGCTCAGCCTGACGTTCTTTTTTTCGGATGCTCCGCCCAGCCCTATTTCTTCCCCTCCGGCGTCGGGTTCTCAATTTCCTGCACCAGCTGCCCGTACCAGCCCTCGCCGTACTTGCGAATGAGCGGCTCCTTGAGAAACTGGTACACTTTCACGCCCAGCTTGCCGCCGAAGTCACAGGCCGGATTGCAGATATTCCACCGGTCGTAGTTCAGCGCGTCGAAGCCTTCGTACTTCGTGATGCGAATGGGGTACAGGTGGCAGCTGATGGGCTTTTTGAAAGTGGTTGCGCCGGCCAGATAGGCCTGCTCGATGCCACATTTCAGGATGCCGCGCTCGTCCCAGAGGGCGTAGGCGCACTCCTTGTCCTCAATGGTAGTGGTGCTGAAATCGCCCTCCCAGTCCTTGATATACAGGCCCTGGGCTTCGATAGCAGCCTGCCCGGCCTCGGTGAGGAAGGGCTTGATGTTGGCGTATTCCTGCTCCAGAATCCGTAGCTCGGGCTCTTCGAGCGGCGCGCCGAGGTCGCCCTCCACGCAGCAGGCTCCTTTGCAGGCGTCGAGGTTGCAGACGAAAAAGTTGTCGGCGATGTCATCGGAAATGACCGTTTCCTGGATAATAATCATTCACAAAGATAACCCCGGCGGCGCGCGCCCGAAATGATGCCCATCCCCTGCCCGGACCTCCGTACCTTTGTAGACCCACTCAAAAAGTGGCTTATTCGCACATGGCACTAGATTATCTTTCCCTCCTCAATCCGTCGCAAGCCGCTGCGGTGATGCAAACCGAAGGCCCTTGCATGATTATCGCCGGGGCTGGCTCGGGCAAAACCCGGGTGCTCACCTATCGCATCGCCAATCTGCTCGAAAAAGGCGTCGACCCGTTCAACATCCTCGCCCTCACTTTTACCAACAAGGCCGCCAAGGAAATGCGCGCCCGCGTAGAAAAGGTAGTGGGCCCGGCGGCCCGTAGCCTGTGGATGGGCACATTTCACTCGGTTTTTGCCAAAATCCTGCGCTCTGAGGCCGATAAAATCGGTTATCCGCGCAGCTTCACCATCTACGACTCGCAGGATTCGAAAACCCTGATTGGCCAGATTGTAAAGGAGTTGGAGCTCGACGACAAGCTCTATAAATCCAGCCTAGTGCTGGGCCGCATTTCGGCCGCCAAAAACAAGCTGATTTCGCACAACCAGTACCTGAACGATGCCGCCATCAAGGCCGACGACGAGGCGACGATGCGGCCCAAAATCGGGATTCTGTACCAGCAGTACCAGCAGCGCTGTTTCAAGGCCGGCGCCATGGATTTTGATGACCTGCTGTTTAATACCAACGTGCTGTTTCGCGACCACGCCGACATTCTGAATAAATACCAGAATATGTTCAAGTTCGTGATGGTGGACGAGTATCAGGACACCAACTATTCGCAGTATTTAATTACCCGCAAGCTCGCGGCAAAAGAACGAAATATCTGCGTGGTGGGCGACGATGCGCAGAGCATTTACGCTTTCCGGGGGGCGGATATCACCAATATTCTCAATTTTGAGAAAGACTATCCCGAATTGCAGGTATTTAAGCTGGAGCAGAATTACCGCTCCACGAAAAACATTGTGTGGGCCGCCAATTCCGTCATTAAAAACAACCAGGCGCAATTACGCAAAGATGTATTTTCGGAAAATGAGGAAGGCACGCTGATTGAGGTACTAAAAGCTGCTTCGGACAACGAGGAGGGCAAATTAGTGGCCAATTCTATCTTCGAGGATAAGATGAACGGGCATTTGTCGTACGACAATTTTGCTATTCTTTACCGCACCAATGCGCAAAGCCGCGCGATGGAAGAATCGTTGCGGAAGTTAAATATCAAATACAAAATTGTTGGGGGCCTGTCGTTTTATCAGCGCAAGGAAATCAAGGATTTGGTGGCCTATTTACGGCTTACCGTTAACCAGAACGATGAGCAGGCTATTCGCCGGGTAATTAATTACCCGAAGCGCGGAATTGGTGATACCACCATCAGCAAACTGATTACGACGGCCGACGAAGCCAACCATACGCTGTGGGAAGTAGTGGCCCACGCCGACCAGTTTATGGCGGCGCGGGTGAGCAACCCCGTAGTAGGCTTCGCCGAAAAAATCAAGAGCTACATCGTGGTTGCCGAGAAAGAGGATGCTTTTGAAGCGGCCAAATTCATCGCCAAAAACTCCGGCATGCTGGAGGAGCTTTACGCCGACAAAAGCATCGAAGGCCTCTCGCGTTACGAGAACATTCAAGAGCTGCTGAACGGCATCAAAGAGTACGTAGACGACCCCGAGCGCGAAGACAAAAGCCTCGGCGCTTTCCTGCAGGATATTGCGCTGGTGACGGATTCGGACCTGAAAGATGCCGCGCAGGAAGGCGAAGCCGTGACGCTGATGACCATTCACTCGGCCAAGGGCCTGGAATTCCGCAACGTGTACATCGTGGGCATGGAGGAAAACCTCTTTCCGAGCCAGATGATGATTACCTCGCGGGCCGATTTGGAGGAAGAGCGCCGCTTATTCTACGTGGCCATCACGCGGGCCGAGAAAAAGCTGACGCTCAGCTACGCCACCTCGCGCTACCAGTGGGGCAACCTGCGTAGCTGCGAGAAAAGCCGCTTTCTGGATGAAATTGACCCGCGCTTTATCGATTTCAAATTTTCCTCCGGGCCAGGACCGGCCGAGGGCTCGCCGTTCCAGCACGTATTCGAGCGGCGCTCAAACCTGATTCCTACGCCACCGCGCAAGGTGCAGGCCACCAAATACGTAGCTCCGGCCGACTTCGCGCCCTCCGACACTTCTAAGCTGCAAACCGGCCAGCGCGTGGAGCACGCCAAGTTCGGCTTCGGCATGGTAAGCGCGCTCGAAACGCAGCAGGGTACTACCAAAGCTACTATCCAGTTTGAGGAAGTGGGCGAGAAAGTGCTGCTGCTGAGCTTTGCCAAGCTGCGGGTGCATTAATCTGGCAGCCCTTACAGCACGTCATGCTGAGCTTGCCGAAGCATCTCTACCGCTTCGTTGCAACGATTTAATTGCTCCTGCGGTAGAGATGCTTCGGCAAGCTCAGCATGACGTTCTTTTATGTACCACGCGACACCCCCCACGCCGTATCTTTGGCCTGAGCCCCGCCCCCGGCGGCCTCCCTCCTGCTTTTTATGACCGATATTAATTCCCTGCCCTTCCACCTGCAGCTGCTGGTGCGCGAATACGGGCACAGCACTTACCAGCTCATTCAGGGCCTCAAAGACATTGAGGACGTGGCCGAGCGCACCAAGCGCGCCACCGCCATTGTGCAGCTCATGCTGCGCCTGCAGCCGGCCCTGCGCGACCTGCCCGAAATCCAGACCCGCCTCTGGAACCACCTGCACGCCATGGCCGGCGAGGACGTGGCCCTGGAAGCCCCCGTGGCCCTGCGCAGCCTCACGGTACGCACCGAAAAACCCGGCCGTGTGCCTTACCCGCGCACCGCCCCCAAGCTGCGCGTTTACGGCGCAGCCATCGAAGCCCTGATTGCGAAGGCCCTCACCCTGGAGGATGCTGACGAGCGCGAGCAGGCCACCATCCAGATTGGGCGGACGATGAAGTTCCTCTACCGCCAGCACAATAAGGAAAACGCCAAAGATGTAACCATTCTGAAGCATTTGGGCGAGCTTTCGGGCGGTAAGCTCACACTCGACCCGACATTGGTGGACAGCGAAAACCTGTTTGAGATGCCGGCGGCACCAGCCGGGACGAAGCCGTTTATCGTGCCCCAGCCGCAGCCCCAGCAGCGCGAAGGCCAGAACCGCGACCGCCGCGAAGGCCGCGACCGCGACAACCGGGGCAGTGGCTTTGGCAACAAAAACGGCAAAAAGCGCAAGAAAGGCCGTAGCCAGGAGCCGCAGCAGCCCCCGCAATAATTGCTTTAGCTGTTAGCTGACAGCTATATAGTCGTCAGCATTTTAGTAAAACAAGTCGAATTTATTTACCCAAAAGCTAGCAGCTAACAGCTATTAGCTAACAGCTCAAACAAAATGGCTGCATTTGAAGTACGCGGCGGCAAATCCCTGCGCGGCGAAATCACGCCCCAGGGCGCTAAAAACGAAGCCCTCCAGATTCTCTGCGCGGTATTGCTGACGCCGGAACCCATTACCATCAGCAACATCCCCGATATCCGCGACGTCAACAAGCTCATCGAGCTGCTGCGCGATATGGGCGTGAAAGTGGGCAAGCTGGCAACGGACACCTACGTTTTCCAAGCCGAGAATATCAACCTCGACTACATGGACACGCCCGAGTTTGTGGCCCAGGCCGGCGCGCTGCGCGGCTCGGTGATGATTCTCGGGCCCATGCTGGGGCGCTACGGGCGCTGCCAGCTACCCAAGCCAGGCGGCGATAAAATTGGTCGCCGGCCAATGGACACCCACTTCCTGGGCCTCGAAAAGCTGGGCGGCAAGCTCACGCTGGAAGGCACCGATTTCTACCGCATCAAGGTCGATGGCAAGTTGACGGGCGCCCACATGCTGCTAGACGAAGCATCGGTAACCGGCACGGCCAACATTCTCATGGCCGCCGTGCTGGCCGAAGGTACTACCACCATCTACAACGCCGCCTGCGAGCCTTACTTGCAGCAGCTGTGCCGGATGCTGGTGCGCATGGGCGCTAACATCCAAGGCATTGGCTCCAACCTGCTCACCATCGTGGGCGTGGATAAGCTGGTCGGCACCGAGCACCGCATGCTGCCGGACATGATTGAAATTGGCTCCTTTATCGGCCTCGCGGCCATGACGGGCTCCGAAATCACCATTAAGGACTGCCAGATTCCCGAGCTGGGCCTCATCCCCGATACTTTCCGCAAGCTGGGCATTCAGCTTGAATTCCGGGGCGATGATATTTTCATTCCGGCCCAGCCGCACTACGAAATCGCCACCTACCTCGACGGCTCCATTCTGACAGTGAGCGACCACACCTGGCCGGGCTTCACCCCCGATTTGCTCAGCATTGTGCTCGTAGTGGCCTGTCAGGCCAAGGGCACGGTCCTCATTCACCAGAAGATGTTTGAGTCGCGCCTGTTCTTCGTCGATAAGCTCATCGACATGGGCGCGCAGGTTATTCTTTGCGACCCGCACCGCGCCACCGTTATCGGCCTCGACCAGCGCACGCGCCTGCGCGGCATCACCATGACCTCGCCCGACATCCGGGCCGGCGTGGCCCTGCTCATCGCCGCGCTGTCGGCCGAGGGCAAAAGTACCATCGAAAACGTGGAGCAGATTGACCGCGGCTATCAGAATATCGATACGCGCCTGCAAGCGCTGGGGGCTGATATTCGCCGCCTGTAACGCAAGCGCTGCTTGATGCAAAAAATGCCCGGCCTTCCTGCCGGGCATTTTTTGTTGCCAGCTATATGGGTTACTTCTGCTTGTGCGCTGGCATAAAAGCAGCTGCGCAGCTACTGTTTCTGGTTTCACTTTATCATTGAATGAATCATGAAATACTCCCTTGGCATTGCCCTGGGGCTGGTAGCCCTGCTATGCGGCTGTAGCCACACCAAGAATGATGCAGAAGCCGTTGCCGACGTAGCTCCGCGCTCGCCACAGTACCTGATGAGTGCGCCAGCTCCCCTACAGGAGAGCCCAGACGCTGATGATGAAGCGGCTACTGCCGACGTTATTCCGGGCCCCCGGCCCTATACCGAATCAATCGTTGCCCCCCTCTCGCCTGCTCATTTACCACGCCGATTTACGCCTGAAGGTGGCCAACCTGCCGCGTGCCAGCGCCCGCCTCGACAGCCTTGTGCACCGCAACGGGGGGTACCTCAGCGCTGCTACCGAGGTGCGGGCCGAGGGCGAATGGCGGCAGGCGATAACCATTCGGGTGGCCCCGGCCCGCTTCCAGCCGCTGATGGCCGCGTTGGGTGGTTTGGGCACCGTGGAAGAAAAAAAGCTAACTACCGACGATGTGACGGCCCAGCACGCCGACGTAGCCGCCCGCCTCGCCACCAAGCGCGCCGTCGAAAAGCGCTACATCGACCTGCTGGCCCGCGACCGCAAAATCAGCGAAGTGCTAGAAGTGGAAGGCAAAATCGGCGAGGTGCGCGAAGAAATTGAGAGCACCGAAAGCCACCTCAAAACGCTCAACGATGAAGTAGCTTATTCCATCATCTCGCTCACCTGCTACCAGCCCCTGCCCCAGCCCGTACCCGAGGCCCCGGTCGTATCATTCGCCAGTCGCCTCGTAGAATCTTTCTATACCGGCTGGACGCTGATTACCAGCCTGCTGATTGGCATGGCAGCTATCTGGCCCTTCCTGCTGCTGGGCGGAGCCGGCTGGTAGGCCGTGCGGCGCTGGCGGCGCACGGCCTACCAGCCGAGGTCTGAAAAACCCAAAAAGCCCCGCCGCAGCACCAGTTATGGTACCGCAGCGGGGCTTTTCAGCTCAAGGCCAAAGTCGGATTTAATCCATTACCAAGTCCACCACGGCATTTACCACCGACAAGGCCAGGCTGAATAAGAGCGCATTCAGCAAGCCGTGGACATCGAAGCTACTCATCAGGAAATCGGCCAGCTTTACGATGATGACGTTGATAACCAACAGGAAAAGGCCCAGCGTGAGCACCGTAATGGGAAAGCCCAGAATTTGCAGAATGGGTTTCACAATGGCATTCAGAATGCCCAGCACGATAACCAGAATGGCCGCGCTGCCCATGCCACCCAGCACCACGCCCGGCAGCACCATGCTGAGGCCATACACCAGCACAGCGGTAAGAATGAATTTGAGAATGAATCCTAACATGGCAACAAGGGTAAAAGTGAAAGAAGGTTACTCGGCGTGCATGCCTTTGGCCGGCAGCCGTCCCTGCGATACGGCCATCCAGTTGCAAAGCTGGTAGAGCAGGCGCGCGCCCACAATGGCGTTCCACTCGGTGTCGCCGGGCGCTACTTCGTTCAGGTCGCAGCCGATGATTTGGATGCCCGCCCGCACGATGGACCGCAGCAAATACGTGGCTTCCTCAAACTCCAGGCCGCCGGGTACGGGCGTACCGGTACCGGGGCACAGCTTGGGATCGAGGCCGTCGATATCGAAGCTGATGTAGACCTTTTTGGGCAGCTGTGCGATGATTTTGCCGCATACCTTCTTCCACGACTTCTTGGAAAACTTCTCGTCGCTCAGGAACCGCTGGCTGAATAGCGCCACCCGGCCGTTGGACTGGTCGATGAATTCGGCCTCCTGCTGGCAGAAATCCCGGATGCCCACCTGCACCAGCTTCTTCACCTGCGGCAGCTGCAGTGCGTTGTGCATAATGCTGGCATGCGAATACTTAAAGCCCTCGTAGGCAGGCCGCAGGTCGCAATGGGCGTCAAACTGCAGAATAGCAAATTCCTGGTGGCGCTCGGCCAGTGCATGCAGGTAGCCCAAAGGCGTGCTGTGGTCGCCACCCAGCACCACCACGCCTTTGCCGGCATCGAGCAGGGCACCCGTTTTGGCCTTCAGCCACTGTATCATCTTGTCGCCGCCGGCCGTAGCCTGGGCGGGCACGCTTTCGTGCTTTTTGCGGTCGGCTTCGGGCTGGCCTTCTTCCAGCCAGCCGATGTAATCGGCGGCAAGAGGGCGCAGCTTGCGGCTGGCTTCGGCAATGGTTTCGTCCTCCGCCTCCATGGCCAGGCCGAGCTTCCAGGCATTGGGCACGTCAGAATCGTACAGGTCCACTTGCAATGAAGCTTCGCGGATGGCGGCCGGGCCGGCGGCCGTACCGGCGCGGTAGCTCACCGTTACCTCCCACGGCACGGGCACTACCACTACCTGTGCCTCCTCGGGCGTGAAAGGCAGGCCGAACAGGCCGCTATCTACATCGCCGGGCGCGTTGGGGTCGAAAGAAGCTATTTTTTGGGCTAAGGCGTCCGCGTTAGACATTGGAGGTGCTGCGTAGGTAAATAGTAAAGTTGAAGGCGAAAAAGAACGTCATGCCGCACCGGCCGCTGCAACTCCCGGAAGCAGTGGCCCAAGTTCAGCGAACGGGCCGGCGGGAGAATTGCAACGGCCGGCGCGGCATGACGGGCCGGAACGCGGTCAGGCATTCCTAAAACAGGTATCAGGCCGACATCTGGCTGCCCAGAAAGTCGTAGCTACGGATTATTTCTAGAATTTTACCGAACGTCACCCGGTCAAAAAACAGCATCAGCGGCAATTCCACCGTATTGTCGCGGTCCGAGAACTGCGTGATAACCGAGAAGATGAGGGGCTGTAGCTGCTGGTCTGGCAGCAGGCTCTGCAGGTTTTCAGCTATGTCACCTTTGGGGGCTACCGGTGGGGCACCGTAGATATTGGCTTTCAAAATATTGGCCAACTGCGTGACCAGTGCCCCGGTAATGATATTGCTGATTTCAAGCAGCAGCGACTCCTGCAGCTCATTTAGCTCCAGGGTTTCGGACGTTTGCATGCGCAGGCATACCCGTGAGAGGCGCTGAACGTGCTGGCCCGAGAAAAACATGAGCGTCGTACCGTTGAAATCACCCCGGATATCGGACTGAATGGGCACGTGCCGTGTCTGATAATCGCGCACGCGGTGCAGAATATCGTCGCTCATCAACAGGTCGATATTGGGCACCTCGAGTAACACCCGCTCCTGGGCGATAACGGCGAATGAATCGGCGGCGCGGGCCAGGCCGATATTTAGAATCTCGCGGATTATATCACGCTCTAAATCAGTCATCGATAAATCCATAACGTCGAAGATAGGGGAAAGTGCAGCTGCGAGGACTGGGATGAAAGAAAGGAAAATTAAGGACGTTTGGTCAGAAACAGGCGAGTCAGGGCTGGCACATCCAGCACCAGGCACACTTGCCCGCTGCCGAGCAGGGTTACGCCACCAAACAGGTCAATGGTATCCAGGGGTTTACTTAGGGGCTTGATGACAATGTTTTGCTGCCGGATGAACCGGTCAACCAACAAGCCCAGACGGCGGTTATTATAATTCACAACCAGAACCTGCTGAGCACCAGTCATATCAGCTTTATCGGCGAAGGGCAGCAGTTCATCGCCCTCGTCGTGCAGCAGCATTTGCAATGGCACCAGCGGCACGGCCTGGCCCTGCACATGCGTTACAAGCATGCCGCCTACCACCGAAATCTGCTCGGGTTGCAAGGCCAATACGGTATCGGTGTGCATCAGCGGGATGGCATAGGGGCGTTCCTCTACTTCTACCAGCAGTGCGCCCTTTACGGCAATGGACGTGGGCAACACCAAGGTGAACGTAGTACCCTGGCCCAACTGCGATTCCACCCGCAGCTGGCCACCCAACGAGTCAAGGGCCATCTTCACCACATCGAGGCCCACGCCGCGGCCCGAAATATCGGTAACCTTGCTGGCCATGGAGAAACCGGGCTCGAACAGAAGCGCCCACACCCCTTGCTCGTCCAGGGCGGCGGCGGCCGTGGTCAGGCCACGCTCAATGGCCTTGCGGCGCACGGCTTCGGTATCGATGCCCCGGCCATCGTCGCGCACCTGAATGAGCACGTCGTCGCGCTCGGTCAGGGCCGAAAGGGTGAGGTGGCCAACGGTAGGCTTGCCAGCCGCTGCCCGCTGGGCAGTGGTTTCGAGGCCGTGGCTGACGGCGTTGCGCACCAGGTGCAACAGCGCGTCGGTGATGATTTGCAGGATGTTGCGGTCAATCTGCACATCCTGACCGCTGAGGATTAGCTCCACTTCTTTGTCTTCGGCGCTGGCTACATCGCGCACAACCCGGGGAAACTTATTCAGCAGCACCCCCACGCCCACCAGGCGGGCATCCATCACACTATACTGCAAGTCGTCGGAAATGCGGAACAGGTGCTGAGCAGTGGCCAGAAGCGCAGGATTACCGATTTCCTGTGCCAGCGTCATAATCCGGTCGCGGTCAATAACCAACTCCCCTACCAGATTCAACAGATTGTCAAGCTTTTTGACCTGAATATACACCAGGTCCGAAAGCTCCATTTTCTTGCCTGACTCTTCCTCCGACTCCGCCGCTTCGGCTTCTTCCAGAATCGGCTCCTCGCCCCGCACCAAGCGGTCAAGGTTGTCCAGCAAGGCGGTGGCATCGGGCAGGGCCTGGTCGGCTCCCACTGCCCGAATCATGTTGCCCAAGGCATCAACCCCGGCAAAAACCACCTTGATGAGCGCCCCGCTGAATGTGCGCTCCTGGTCCCGAATCAGCCCAAACAGGGTTTCGAGGTGGTGCGCCACTTCGCCCAAATCGGCAAAGCCCATGGCGCGGGCATTGGCTTTGAGGTTGTGCATGAGCCGGAACAGCTCATTAAGGGCCGGGCCAGCATTGGGGTTGCGCTCAAGCTCGCTCAAATGGCGGCTCATGGAGTCGTAATACTCTAGCGCTTCGGCCATGAAAAGCTCCCGGTATTCTTGGTCGCGCGTTTTCATTGGGCCTTAGAAATTAAATAGATAAACCAACATTCCGGCGCACTCAGGCACATCCCATCGTTTCCGAAGGAATATGGCAGGGCAACGAAACGTTGTCGCAGCACCTTACGCAGCCTGTTCTGAGGCGTCGTTTTGCAGCGCCGCACCCACGATTTCCAGTACTTTCTCTTCCGAGAACGGCTTCACGATGTAAGCCAAAGCCCCATTTTCAATGGCTTCCGTAACGATAGCCTCCTGGCCTACCGCGCTGCACATCACTATTTTGGCGGAGGGCTGAATCTGGCGGAGGCTTTTCAGCACGTCCAGTCCGGTGTTATCGGGCAGAATCACGTCGAGGGTAATGAGGTCGGGGGAAGTTGAAGCGGCCATTTCCACCGCCTGGGCACCGTTTGCAGCCTCGCCCACTACTTCGTAGCCGGCATCGGTGAGCATATTTTTGAGCATCGTGCGCATGTAAAATGAGTCGTCGACGATGAGGATGCGCTTATTCATGGAATTGGGGAATATTAGATTTAACGGGTAGCCGGACGTAGTTGCGGGCCACCCTTGTACGGGGTCGGCGCTATGAAGATGCCGTTTTGCCCGGCAGGCGCATCACTTCGCTTGGAGTCAGCAGCTTGCGCATGTCTAATACGATGATAACGCCGCCCTCCGGGAGTTTGGCGATGCCTTCGAGGTACTTGTCGCGGGTGCTGGAATCCTGCACGAACTCCGGCGCAGGTTCAATCTGGCTCAGGGGCATGGTGAAGGGGCGCGGCACTTCGCGCACCATCAGGCCGAGCACATAGTCGGCCGCTTCCACGGCAATGGTGTAGCTGCGCTCGGGAATGGGCCGGCCGGCCGGCCGCAGCCGAAACCGCTCTTCCAGGTCCAGAATGGCAATAATATCGCCGCGCAGGTTGGCAATGCCCTTGATGAAAGGCGGGGTTTTGGGCATGCGGGCCACATCGGGCGTCACGGTTACTTCCTTCACCTGCTCAATGCGAATGCCGTAGTCCTCATCGCCGAGGCGAAACACGATAAGCTGCACCAGTTCGGCGGGCTTGGCGCGTCCGGGCTTGGTAATGGGCGTGGGTACTTCAGTCTCAGCCATGCAGGGTTAGTCGAAAAAGGGCTAAACGAATAGATTGAGAGTTATTTAGCTTTTGATTTGGCTGCCGTCTTACTGGTTTGAGCAGTTTTTACAGCTTTGCCATTTTTCGTCTCTTTGCCGGTAGCGGCTGGCGCGGGGCGGGCTTCCTCCACCTGGGGAACTGCTCGTGCACGAATCGGGCGCTCCCGGCGGATGGGGGCCGCAGGCGCCAGAGGTGCGGCGGCTTCGGGCCGGACCCGACGAGTGGGGATGGACTGCCGACTGGATTCAGCAACCGGCGCAGCCGCGCCCCGGCTCTGGGAACGGCGGGCAGCCATGCCATGCTGCGGTTGCGGCGCAGGGGCATATGATTCGCGGGCACGGTAGATGTCGCGGGCTCCCCGGCGCACGGGTTCCGGCTCGGGCTCCGGCTCGTAGGAGCTGAGGCGGAAGGTTTCGAGGCCAGCCTGGAGGTCGTCGGCAATGTCGGTGAGGCGCTGCGAGCTGGTGGTCAGCTCCTGCATGGCCGTCGAGAGCTGCTTGGCAGTCCCGGCTACCTGTTGGGTGCCGGTGGCCGTTTGCTCGGCAATGGCCACCACTTCCTCCACGTACTTCACCACGTCACTAATCGAAGCTTTCTGAACTTCGGTAGCCGTGAGAATGTCGCGCGAGGTGCGGAGCGTTTCGCCGCTGCTGGTAGCAATGTTCTTAAAGGCCGAGCTGGCTTCGAACGTGGCGTTCTTGCCTTTCAATACCCGATTTTCCATGGTCGAAATGGCCGTGGCGGCCGTGGTCGTATCCTTCTTAACGTCGTCAACCAGTGTGGCAATTTCGTTGGCCGAGCGGCGGGAGCTTTCGGCCAGCTTCCGGATTTCCTCGGCTACTACGGCGAAGCCACGGCCGGCTTCGCCGGCGCGGGCAGCTTCGATAGCGGCGTTTAGCGCCAGCAGATTGGTCTGCGAGGCGATGTCAGTGATTACGCCCAGCGACTTGCTGATTTCGCCTGAGCGGGTGCTCAGTACTTCAATGGTGCGCGAGGTTTGCGAAGCAGCGCTGGATATTTCTTCCATGTTTTTCACCACTTCGGCCACCGTTTTCAGGCCAAGCTGCGAGGTCTGCTCACCCAGGATTGCCGATTTGTTCACGACATCGGCCTTGTTGGCCGTCTCCTTGGTGGCCTGCATGATTTCTTCAATCAGCTTGAAAGCCTGGTCGGTTTTCAAGGCCTGGTTCTGAGCGCCTTCGGCCATTTGCTGCATGGCCAAGGCCACATCGACGGTTACGCGACTCATTTCCTGGCCTTTACCGGCCATTTCTTCCGAAGAAGTGCCCACAATCTGCGACGAGTCATTGATTTCGCCGAGCAGCTCGTTCAGGTTTTCGACGGCCAGGTTCAGGGCATCGGCCATGGCCAGAATGTCGCCCGTGGTGGGCACGTCTACGCGCTGGGTCAGGTCGCCTTCCGAGATGGCGCGCACCACGCGGGCCACTTCCAGCACCGGCGAGGCGATGGATTCGAGCAGGGCATTGAGCGTGTCCACCAGCTCTTTCCAGCTGCCCGATACGCCGCCTACCGTGGCGCGCTCGGTCAGCTTGCCTTCCACCCCGGCCACTTTGGCCACGCGGCTCACTTCGACGGCGAGACGGTTAAGGTCGTCCACCATGCTGTTGATGGTGTCGGCCAGGTCGGCCACTTCGCCTTTGGCTTGCAGCGTCAGCTTCTGGGTCAGGTCACCT
Source organism: Hymenobacter siberiensis (assembly GCF_018967845.1). Classification (GTDB taxonomy): domain Bacteria; phylum Bacteroidota; class Bacteroidia; order Cytophagales; family Hymenobacteraceae; genus Hymenobacter; species Hymenobacter siberiensis. Next base: position 2,775,254 of record NZ_JAHLZZ010000001.1, on the reverse strand, counting down.
TTCGATACGGCCGTTACTACTTTCACAATGCCCCGCACCTGGGTGGTGAGGTTGGAGGCCATGTAGTTTACGTTGTCGGTCAATTCCTTCCACACGCCGGCCACATTTGGTACGCTGGCCTGCCCGCCGAGCTTGCCCTCGGTGCCCACTTCCTGCGCCACGCGGGTTACCTCACCGGCGAAGATGTTCAGCGAATCAACCATCTGGTTGAGGTTGTCCTTCAGGTCCAGCAACTCGCCTTTTACATCGACGGATACTTTCTGGCTAAGGTCGCCGCGCGATACGGCGGTAGCCACGTTAGCAATGTCCCGTACCTGCGAGGTCAGGTTACTGGCCATCGTGTTCACGTTGTCAGTCAGGTCTTTCCAGGTGCCGCGCACGTTGGGCACTTTGGCCTGGCCGCCGAGCTTGCCTTCGGTACCTACTTCGCGGGCCACGCGGGTTACCTCGTCGCCGAAGATGTTCAGCGAGTCCACCATCTCGTTGAGGTTTTCCTTCAGCTGGAGGAGCTCACCGCGCACATTCACCGTGATTTTCTGACTGAGGTCGCCTTTGGCTACGGCGGTGGCCACGTTGGCAATGTCCCGCATCTGCGAGGTCAGGTTGCTGGCCATCGTATTCACGTTGTCCGTCAAGTCCTTCCACGTTCCTGATACCTTGGGCACGTTGGCCTGACCGCCGAGGATACCCTCGGTGCCCACTTCGCGGGCCACGCGGGTTACCTCGCCGGCGAAGATGTTGAGCGAGTCCACCATCTGGTTCAGGTTGTCCTTCAAATCCAGCAGCTCGCCTTTTACATCGACGGTAATTTTCTGCGAAAGGTCACCTTTCGATACGGCGGTGGCCACGTTGGCAATGTCCCGTACCTGACTGGTCAAGTTGCTGGCCATCGTGTTCACATTGTCGGTCAGCTCTTTCCAGGTGCCGCCTACGCGGGGCACCACGGCCTGGCCGCCGAGCTTGCCTTCGGTACCTACTTCGCGGGCCACCCGGGTTACTTCGTCGCCGAAGATATTGAGCGAGTCCACCATCTGGTTGAGGATGTTCTTCAGCTCCAGGATTTCGCCCTTCACGTTCACCGTCATCTTCTGGCTGAGGTCGCCGCGAGCTACGGCCGTGGCTACGTTGGCAATATCCCGCACCTGCGAGGTCAGGGCCGCTGCCATATCGTTTACGTTGTCGGTGAGGGCTTTCCACACACCGGCCACGTTCGGCACACTAGCTTGGCCACCTAGTTTCCCTTCGGTGCCTACTTCCTGCGCCACGCGGGTTACCTCACCGGCAAACAGGTTGAGGGACGCCACCATCTGGTTCAGGTTCTGCTTCAGCTGCAGGAATTCGCCCTTTACATCGACGGTTACCGTCTGGGTCAGGTCGCCTTTGGCTACGGCCGTCGCCACGTTGGCAATGTCCCGCACCTGACTGGTCAGGTTGGAGGCCATGTAGTTCACGTTGTCCGTCAGGTCTTTCCATACGCCGGCCACGCTCGGTACCGAGGCCTGGCCGCCGAGGCGGCCTTCGGTGCCCACTTCCTGGGCCACGCGGGTTACTTCGCCGGCAAACAGGTTCAGCGAGTCCACCATCTGGTTCAGGTTCTGCTTCAGCTGGAGCAGCTCGCCTTTCACATCGACGGTTACTTTCTGGCTCAGGTCGCCTTTGGCTACGGCCGTGGCTACGTTGGCAATGTCCCGCACCTGACTGGTCAGGTTGCTGGCCATGTTGTTTACGTTGTCCGTCAGCTCCTTCCACACGCCGGCCACGTTAGGCACGCTGGCCTGGCCGCCCAGCTTGCCCTCGGTGCCCACTTCGAGGGCCACGCGGGTTACTTCGCCGGCAAACAGGTTCAGCGAGTCCACCATCTGGTTCAGGTTCTGCTTCAACTGCAGGAATTCGCCCTTTACATCAACGGTGATTTTCTGCGACAAGTCGCCTTTGGCTACGGCCGTGGCCACGTTGGCAATGTCCCGCACCTGCACGGTGAGGTTCGAGGCCATGTTGTTCACGTTGTCGGTCAGGTCTTTCCAGATGCCGCCCACGTTAGGTACTGAGGCCTGGCCACCGAGCTTGCCCTCGGTGCCCACTTCCTGCGCAACGCGGGTTACTTCACCGGCGAAGATGTTGAGGTTGTCAATCGTTTTGTTGATGGTTTCGGCCATCAGCTTGAAGTCGCCCGACACCGGAATCTGAAAGCTTTCGTCCAGATTACCGCGACTGATGTTCTTCAGTACTTTGCCCACTTCCAACACTGGCACGGCGATGCTGTCCACCAGGCCGTTGATGTTGTTAATCATATCGCGCCAGAAGCCGGCGGCCCCGTCGGCCGAGGCCCGCGCCTTGAGGTTGCCCTCTACCCCAGCCACTTTCGAGATGCGCGACACCTCGCCGCCTACCCCGGCAATCATGTCCACCATCGAATTATAGGCTTCCGCGATTTCGGCAAAAATATCGTCATTTTGCTTGGTAAGCCGCACCGAAACATCGCCCTTCTTAAAGGCATCGAGGGCGTAGAGCACCCGGTTGAGCTGGTCGTTGACGTAGCCCGGGTCCTGGGTATCGACGGAACCGCGCGAGCCGCCCCGTTTGCGGGTCAGGTCGTTGTTGGTACGCACCACATCGAGCGACGAAACCGCACCGGCGTCCGGCGTAGTGCTGTCGGTGGCATCCGTAATAGTTGCGGAAACACGCCGGGCCTTGGGTCGCGGATTCTGGGGGGAAGCCATATATAGTACGAGTATCGAGTCGGGAAGGGGAAAGCTAATCGGGAGGGCGAAGTACGGGGGTTAGCCGCGAATAAGCAAAGGTAACGCCACCGGCTACGGCGCTGAACCCGTTGGCCCGCCGACTCGTTCCCGGGGCGTGTCTCCGGCCGGATTATTGCTCCCGGATGCTACTGCTAAGAATTAAGCGGCATCTTTGCGGCCAATTTTAACTTTTCGGCGCAGCTGGTCGTTTCATCATTACAGTTTCTCCATTCCTACTGCCGCACCCCTTTACCCGCCCACATGGTCAAGAATTTAGTTATCGTCGAGTCGCCGGCCAAGGCGAAAACCATTGAAGGCTACCTCGGCCAGGATTTCGTGGTGCGTTCCAGCTACGGCCACGTCCGCGACTTGCCGAAGGACAATAATGCCATCGACATTGCCAATGGTTTCAAACCTACTTATGTTGTTTCGCCCGACAAACGGGAGCTCATCGCGCAGCTGAAAAAACTTTCGAAGGAAGCCGAAACCGTCTGGCTGGCGAGTGACGATGACCGCGAGGGTGAAGCCATCTCATGGCACCTGGCCGAAACGCTGAACCTGCCCGAAGCTAAAACGCGCCGCATCGTATTCCGCGAAATCACCAAAAACGCCATCCTGGCCGCCATTGCCGACCCGCGCACCGTGAACCAGGATTTGGTGAACGCCCAGCAGGCCCGCCGCGTGCTCGACCGCCTGGTGGGCTTCGAGCTGAGCCCCGTGCTCTGGAAAAAGGTGAAGCCCGGCCTGAGCGCCGGCCGCGTGCAGAGCGTGGCCGTGCGCCTGGTAGTAGAGCGTGAGCGCGAAGTGGCCAGCCACCTGAGCGCCAGCGCCTACCGCGTAGTGGCCCGTTTTGATGCCGGCCGCGGTGCGGTGCTGGAGGCTGAATTACCGACCCGTTATAAGGTACAGGCCGAAGCCGAGGCTTTCCTGGAGCGTTGCGTGGGTGCGTCGTATCAGATTGAGAGCCTTGATAAGAAGCCCGGCAAGCGCAGCCCGGCCGCGCCATTTACCACGTCTACGCTGCAGCAGGAGGCCTCGCGCAAGCTGGGCTTTTCGGTAGCCCAGACGATGAGCGTGGCCCAAAAGCTATACGAAGCGGGCAAAATCAGCTACATGCGGACGGACTCGGTGAACCTGTCGGGCGAGGCCATGGCGGGCGCGCAGACGGCCATCACGGCTGCTTATGGGGCCGAGTACCACCACACCCGGACGTTCAAAACCAAGTCAGCTTCGGCCCAGGAGGCGCACGAAGCCATCCGGCCCACCGATTTCGCTTTGGTGAAGGCAGGTTCCGACTCGTCGGAGCAGCGCCTGTATGACCTGATTCGCAAGCGGGCCATGGCTTCGCAGATGTCGGAGGCGGTGATTGAGCGCACCACGGCCATGATTGGCATCAGCACCCAGCCGGGCGTCACGCTGTCGGCGACGGGCGAGGTGATTACGTTTGAGGGCTTCCTGAAAGTGTATGCCGAGAGCAAGGACGACGAGGACGAGGACGACGCCAAAGATGCCGAATCGAGCTTCTCGCGCGGCCTGCCACCGCTGAGTGTGGGGCAGGATTTGCCCCTGCAGCGCTTCAGCGCCACGGAGCGGTTTTCGTCGCCGCCGGCGCGCTACACCGAAGCCTCTTTGGTGAAGAAGCTGGAGGAAATGGGCATCGGCCGGCCTTCTACTTATGCTCCCACCATCAGCACGGTGCAGAAGCGCGGCTATGTGGAAAAAGACACCCGCGAAGGCAAGGAGCGCAAGTTCCACGTGCTGACGCTGGACGGCAGCGCGGTGACTACCGAAGTAAAAACCGAGAACTACGGCGCGGAGAAAGCCAAGCTATTTCCGACGGATACGGCGATGGTGGTGAACGACTTTCTGGTGGCCCACTTCCCCACGATTGTCGACTTTCAGTTCACGGCCAAGGTGGAGGACGAGTTCGACCAGATTGCCAACGGCCACGAGGACTGGACGAAGATGCTGAGCGGCTTCTACGGCAAGTTCCACGCGACCATCGAGGCCGGGCAGGACATTGACCGCAGCACCGTGGGCGCCACCCGCGAACTGGGCGTGCACCCCGAAACCGGCGAGCGCATCTCGGCCCGACTGGGCAAATACGGCCCCTACGTGGCCCTGGGCGATACCGAAGGCGAAACCAAACCTGCCTACGCCAACCTGCGCAAGGGGCAGTTCATCGAGAGCATCACCTTAGAAGATGCGCTGGAGCTGTTTAAGCTGCCGCGCGTGGTGGGCGAGTTTGAGGAGAAGGCCATGACAGCCGCGCTGGGCCGCTTCGGTCCCTACATCCGGCACGACAGCAAGTTTTTCTCCCTCACCAAGGAGCAGGACCCGCACACCATAACGGCCGAAGAAGCGGTGACCCTGATTGAGCTGAAGCGCAAAACCGATGCCGAGCGCCTCATCAAGAGCTTCGCCGAAAATCCCGACATTCAGGTGCTGAACGGCCGTTTCGGCCCCTACATCGTGGCGGGCAAGAAGAACGTGAAGATTCCCAAGGGCGAGGAGCCCACGGAGCTAACCCTGGAGCGCTGCGTGGAGCTGGCCGACGCCACCCCTGACAAACCCGCCAAGGGTGGCCGCTTCGGCAAGAAAGCTGCGCCCGCCAAGGAAGAAAAGAACACCGACGCACCGACCAAAAAGGCTGCTAAAGCTACTGCTGCTAAAAAGCCGGCCGCCAAGAAAGCCACGACCAAAGCGGCCGCCATGAAGAAGCCGGCCACCAAAACAGCAGCCGCGAAAAAGCCGGTGGCCAAGATGAAATAATTCGTAATGCCTGACGTTAGCAGTTTCGAGTAAAAAAGCCCGCGTAGTGCGGGCTTTTTTCTTTTTCATTGAACCGATGCGCGTCCTTCCCTCCTTCCTGTGGCTGAGCGCTGCCGCCCTTTGCAGCTTCGATTATCCAGGCCGTGAGGTGACTCCGCAGCGGCCAAGGGCGCTGGTTTATGCCTGGCAGCCACAGACACAGCAGGCACTGGGCGCCCGCTTCCCCGCTCCCGCCGGCTGCCGGCGCGTGCCCGTGGCGGCTGGCAGTTGGGGCGAGTGGCTGCGCTGGCTGCCGCTGAAACCCGCCGGCACCAAAGCCCGCCTCTACAACGGCCAACTGAAAGACCGGCAGGACGTGGTGGCCGCCGTGGTCGATATCGACGTGCCGCCCCAGGATTTGCAGCAGTGCGCCGATGCCGTGATTCGCCTGCGGGCCGAGTACGTCTTTAGCCACGACCCCAATAAGCTGCATTTTCACCTCACCACGGGGTACGATTTTTGGTTTTCGGATTTCGTGGCCGGGCGCACGTTTCGGGTGGCCAACGAGGAGGTATTGCCCGCCACCCGGCCCGCCGAAGCGCCCACCCACGCGGCGCTGGCCCGCTACCTGGTGCCCACGTTTGGCTACGCGGGCACGCTGTCGCTGAGCCGGGAACTGCGGACGGTACCGCTGGCGCAGGTGCAGCCCGGCGATGTGCTCATTCACGGCGGCGCGCCCGGCCATGCCGTGCTGGTGGTGGAGGTGGCCGAAAATATGGTTTCGCATCAGCAATACGTGCTGCTGGCCCAGAGCTACATGCCGGCCCAGAGCATTCACCTGCTGCGTAACGTGGACGCACCCGCCCTCGGGGCATGGTTCGCGGTACCCGGGCCGAATGAGGCCGAATTTGATACGCCCGAATGGACGTTTGCCCGCCAGGAGCTGAAGCGGTTTGAGTAGCACCTAGCCCGGCTCGATGGCTTCAATGGCGGTGGCGCTAAGCTCGTCGAACTGCCGGATGATGCGGTCGGCCTGATGCAGGTCCTGTCCGACGGAGTGCGGGCTGGCGTAGGCAATGCAGTAGATGCCGGCGGCTTTGGCGGCCGTCACGCCGTTGGCGGCGTCTTCAATAACGATGCACTCCGCGACGGGCGTTTCGGCCAGCTCGGCGGCGCGTAGGAAGATGGCCGGATTGGGCTTTGATTCGGCAAAATCTTCGCCGCTGAGGCGGTGCATAAAGTAGGCATCCAGCTCGAAGCGGTCGAATACCCGGGAAATGGTGGCTTTGGAGGCGGAGGACGCTACGACCAATTGCAGGCCGTGGCGGCGCAGGTCTTCGATGAGGGCGCGCACGCCGGGTAGCAGGTCGAGCGTGGTGTCTTCGTCGAACGCCTGGTTGAACAGCTCGCGCTTGCGCATCACCATGGCTTCTACATCTTGCGGAAGGTTATAGCGCTGCTTGAGTAGCTGGAATACGTTGCGCGTTGACTTGCCCAGAAACGTGGCGTATTCGGCAGCCGAAACGGGGATGCCCAGCTCGGCAAATTCGGCCAGGAAAGCGTGGTGGTGCAGGGGCTCGGTGTCGATAATGACGCCGTCCATGTCGAAAATGACCGTACGAATCATGCGGGGCAGGCAAAAGGATGATGGCGGGTAAAGGTACCGGCTGGCAATTCGGCACCGCTTCCCTCCCCTGCTGAGAAAGCAGGAAAACTTTTTTACCAGAACAATGTATAGACATTAAATGTATATACATTTTTCAAATCAACGCATCTAATCACGCCCCCTATCATGGCCCGCACCGTTCTGCATCTTGCCAACACCCGCGGCCACGCCAACCATGGCTGGCTCAACTCCTTCCACACCTTCAGCTTTGCCGGCTATAACAACCCCGAGCGCGTGCACTTCGGCGCATTGCGCGTGCTGAACGACGACACCGTGGCCGGCGGCATGGGCTTCAGCAAACACCCGCACGACAACATGGAGATTATCTCCATCCCGCTTTCCGGCGACCTGGAGCACCAAGATTCGATGGGCAACAAAACCGTGATTCGTGAAAACGACGTGCAGGTGATGACCGCCGGCACCGGCGTGGCCCACTCCGAGAAAAACCACAACAGCAAGCAGGAAGTGAAGTTTCTGCAAATCTGGGTGTTCCCCAATCAGCGCGGCATCAAGCCCAACTACGGCCAGCAGACCTTCACCCCGGAGGCCCGTCACAACCAGCTTTTGGAAGTGGTGTCGCCCACCGCGGATGGCAGTAGTGTGCACATTCAGCAAGACGCCTGGTTCTACCTCGGCAATCTCGACCAGGGCTTTACCACCGACTACGCCGTGAAAAAAGCCGGCAACGGCGTCTACGCCTTCGTGCTGGAGGGCGACGTGACCATCAACGGCCAGGCCCTGCACCGCCGCGACGGCTTCGGCATCTGGGAAACCGATAAGCTGGAAATCAGCGCCGACAGCAAGGCGGAGCTGTTGCTGATGGAGGTGCCGATGGAGTTTTAAGGCTTTTTGAACGAGCCTGTTTGAACGTCATGCAGAGCACAGCGAAGCATCTTGCCCGCAGCAAGTAACTCAATCAACAGGATTAGTGGTGGCGGGCAAGATGCTACGCTCTGCATGACGTGCTTTTTCCTTTCGTTCTTTTCGCGCATCCGCAGCCAACAACATGAACCACGCCCCCACGACCTACCCCGTTCACGACCTTATCCGCAGCCGCTGGAGCCCGCGCTCCTACTCGGCCCAGCCCATTGCGCAGGACACCCTGAATCAGGTTTTCGAGGCCGCTTCCTGGGCCTTTAGCGCCATGAACGCGCAGCCATGGCAATACATATATGCTCATAAGGCCGACACGACGGCATTCCAGAAAATCCTGGATACGCTGATGCCCGGCAACCAGCCCTGGGCCAAAAATGCCCCGGTGCTCATTATTGCCCTGGCCAAAACGCAGTTTGACAACGGCCAGCCCAACGGCGCGGCCCTGCACGACCTGGGCGCGGCCAACGCCACGCTGTTTCTCGAAGCCACCGCCATGAGCTTGCACGGCCACGTAATGGGCGGTTTCGACCGCGAGAAGCTGCGCCAGAATTTCAACCTGCCCGACAATGTGGCCCCGGTGGCGGTGCTGGCTCTGGGCTACCTCGGCGAAGCCGAACTGCTGGAAGAGCCTTTCCTGAGCCGCGAGAAAGCCGCCCGAAACCGCAAGCCCCTGGCCGAGTTTGTATTCCACAACGAACTCCCCGCTACCGTATGAAAACCCGCCTCACCCGCGCCGCCGAGCGCGGCCTCAAAGACATTGGCTGGCTGAAAAGCCACCTCTCGCTCAGCTTCGGCCCCTACCCCGACCCGGAGCGCAGCGGCTTCGGCCTGCTCCGCACCTTCAACGACGACGTGGTGCAGCCCGGCGGCGGCTTCGGCATTCACGGCCATGCCAACATGGAAATTATCTCGGTGATGCTGGCCGGCAGCATGAACCACAAGGACACCCTCGGCTATACCGAAGTGGTGCACCAGGACTGGGTGCAGATTATGAGCGCCGGCAGCGGCCTGCGCCACGAGGAGCACAACGTGGGCGACGACGACGTAAATTTCCTGCAAATCTGGATTGAGCCCAAGCTCCAAAACATTGGCCCGCGCTACCAGCGCCGCCAGTTCCCGGAAGCAAAACGCGAAAACCAGCTCACCACCATCGTGAGCAACGAGGAAGGCCAGGTCCACTGCTGGATAAACCAGAACGCCAGGCTCTCGCTGGGCTACTACACCGAAGCCCAAACGATGGACTACGCCTTCAAGCCGCTGAATAAGCTGCTGTTTCTGTTCGTCATCAGCGGCTCCGTGACGGTGGCCGGGCAGCTTGTGGGCACTCGCGACAGCCTCGGTATCTGGGAAACGGACAGCGTAAGCATCGAAGCCGCGGCCGGTACGCGGTTCTTGTTGATAGAGTGCCCCATTAACCACTAACGGGAATTATCGGGGCGGGCTTTTCAGGTCAGGCTGTACCCCCCAGCCCCCTGGATGCGTAGGAGGATTCAATACCTTCACGCTTCTCCTCATCAATCCCACCATACATGTCCGACAACACTGCTTCGCTTCCCAATCAGGATGGCCTGGTTTTCCGTCAGAACACTCATAACCCGCCCCTGAGAAACGGCCTCACCCCGCGCCAGCGCGTGCAGCAGGCCGCTTTTTATGGCCATGATGTGCGCAACGACCCCGAACGCCGCGCGGCCTACGGACAGCATACGGATGAAATCCTGCGCTCGCCCTACTCCGTGGCCGTGGCCGACTACCTGAATGCCCCCAACATCACCAACGTCGATTTCAGCAATTACCATGGGCGGGTGGGCGATGATATTCTGGTGCAGGCCAGCGACGATTTCGCCATTCACCACGTCCACGTCCTCATTCAGAATCCGGATGGCAGCACCGTAGAAGAAGGCAATGCCGTAGCCGAATCGGACGGCACAACGTTTCGCTACGTGGCCACCGCACACAACGACTCGCTGGCCGGCGACAAGATTACCGTGACCACCGCTGACTATCCCGGCAACGAAACAACTAAGCAGGAAGTCCTGTAGCGCGAATGCTGTAGTTCGCGTCCCTGCGCCTGTCGCGACGTTCCAAAACGCTGCCTACAAAACCCACACTACTAAAAACGCGCCGCTGCTCCCGTAACTGGAGCGGCGGCGCGTTTTTGGTTCCAACCGGCCCACAGTGTAGCCTAGCCGCCTATCTTCGCCCTATCACCGACTTCAATTCTCATGCTCACTTCCCTCCGCATTCAAAACTTCCGCAGCATCCGCGACGCTTCCGTAAAACTTATGCGGCTTAATTAGCGGGATTCGCGCGCTCGTGTGCGAGATAAGCCCGGTGTGGGCTGCGGACGCGCAGGTTATGCAGCCCGCAGGCCACCACCATGACCGTATCGCGAAACCAGTCGCCGCGGACCCGCAGCTTGTCGCGCACCATGCGCAAGCGTTTGATGCCACTGTGCACGTGCTCAATCACCACGCGTAAGGGACTCAGCAGCTGGTTGTAAAGTTTCTGGGAAAAGGTCAGTTCGCCCTTCGGGGGCTTCTTGTGCGGCATCTCGACCAGCACCCCCGGCGGGCGATGGCCGAGCAAACCCAAATCCTGCCGCAGCACGCTGCCCGCCGGCAGGTGCAAGGGGTATTCGTCGGCCACTTTTTTGTCGTGCATGCGCCCTGATTCCGTGGGCGAGAGGTAGTGCAGATACTGCGTATCGTCGCACAAGGTGTTGTTTTTCAAGGCATGGACTTTTTTTTAGCACTATACTCTTCTTCTTGCCCTTCCCGGTCCGCGTTGCGCGGGATACCGCGTTCCACCCCGTCGTAGGTAAAGATCTTATCGGGGTGCGCGGCCAGGCGCTGGGCCAGTTGCGCGCCGTCGCGCACGGGCGACAGGCCGCGGGCGGCCAGCGTTTGGTTGAGCACGTTGAGCAACGGGCCCGTCAGGCGGCTGACGCGGGTCTGCGAAACGCCAAAGCTGGCGGCTTGGTGCTCTTGCAACGAATTGGTTTTGAGATAGGTCAGCAAGAAGAAAAGCTTCGTGTCGGTACCGGACAAGGTCGCATTGGCCCGCTCCCGATGGGCCGGGATGCGCCGCCGGGTGCCGTCGAGGGTGTGGTAGCGCTGATGCCGTTCCCAACGGGGCGCAAAGTCGGTGAGCAGGTCGTCAAATTCGGCGGGCAGCAGACTGGTTAAGGCCAGAAACTGCGTCGGCCGCTCGCGTAGGGCCAAATAATTCATCCCCAAAAGTACGGCCCGGTCTCACGCACCAGTATAGCTAACTTTACCGCATCAGCACTCGTGAAGCTGGGGCAAGTCAATTTATTTATTGGACCGAATAATTCGGGGAAGTCGAATTTTTGAAGGGTATCTCACTAATGGCGGAGTTGTTTACAGTACTCTACCCTACTATTTTAGTTAATTGATAAAGAGTTAGTTGGCAAATAATCCATCGAAACACGGCGTTCATGTTAGCAATGAAGGCCGGGTCAGTGCTGCGGCCGGGCCGCGTGTATTGCCGCAGAGCGTTGAGGCCGTGGCGGCTGAAACTGGCGCGTTTGTAGCCGTTGTTTTTGGTTTTGATGGGTTGCACCTTTTCGTGGAGCCAGGTGCCCACGCTGACACACAGCGCGTAGGCCAGGCTCACGAGGCCAACGAGTTTTTTGAGCTTGCCGCGGCACTGCAAATGCGTCCCGCGCAAGGCAAAGCCGCGCCCTTTCAGGTTCTGAAAACAGGCTTCGATGGTCCAGCGCTTGCGGTAGAACTGGCCCAAAAAAGCGACGTTGGCCGTGCCGAAAAGGAACAGGTACTCGCCCCCGGTCAGGGCCGTGACCTGCGCCCCACCCCAGACCCCGTCGACCTGGCACGCGGCCAGTTGGCGGCACTGGCCCGGGTGCAGGCCCCAGTCGGCCACGGCGTGACGGCGGCCGTGGCGGTCGGTGAGCAAGTAGTGCTTGGGCAGGCGCATGACGAAGAAAATGCCCTTGTCTTTGAGGTACTTGAACCACGCATGGCCCACAAATTCCCGGTCGCCCACCACCAACCCCACCCGGTCGGGGCCCAGTACCCGGAGGCAAAAATCCAGCAGCGCGGCGCGGTCAGCCGCGTTGGAATTACCGCTGCGGTTGTCGAGTAATTCCCAGTACAGCGGCCAGTGGCAGTCGCCGCGGCCCACCGTGACGAGCAGAATGTTTACCTGGCACTTGCCGAAGTCCCACTCCGTGCGGTCCAGGCACAGGCGCAGCTTGCCCGTGCCCGGCAGCAGGCCCACCAGTAGCACAGCCAGGGCCAGGTAATCCAGGTCGACCTCGCGAAAAAAGTCCTGGATGCGCGTCTCGTTCGAGGCCAGTTTTGCGCCGTCGTTGAGATGCTGCGCCACTTCGCAAAATTGTACGTTTCGACTTTTGAAGAGACCCAGCACGAAGCGGGCAATGAACTTCTTGCGGGCCAGGTTCCGCACCAGCGGGGCCGAATGCAAAAGGGTCGTAATTTTGGCAACGAGGCAATGCTTCACGGGAAGGGGTGCTTTTGGCAGTTGAGGAACTACAAAGGTCGAACCTTCCCGTTTTTATGCCCGATTTTTAGTAGGGTAGAGTAGTTTACAGTCAATGATTATCCTAATAAAACGCTGAAAAACTAGGGCCATTGCACCAAATGCGTAGTTAGCGTTGCTATAGTTGAGCTAATATTCACAACGCATTGACCAATAACATGCTTTGAATAAGGCAAGTTGTGAGGAAGCTGTTGTAACTATTTGAGCAGCCAGTAAATCATTTCACCGAATCCTGGCCCTGGAAAGGGCCTTCCGATTCAGCAATCGACACATGTTTTTTTAAGCTCAACCTGAAAACGCTAACTACGCATTTGGTGCAATGACCCTATACGGTGAGCGATATCACCGAGAATCCGCACGTCAGCCTCGTCTTTTCCGGTCCCGATTGGCTGTACGTGTCCGTGGTGGGCACCGCCACTCTCATTCGCCAACGCGCCACCCTCGAAAAACATTGGCTGCCCGAGCTCAAGCGCTGGTTCAAGGACGGGAATTGATACGCCCGGTATCGTGCTCATCCGTGTGCAGGCCCGGCGCATCAAGTTCTGGCACGGCGAAGAGGATGGCGAAGTGACGCTGTAGCGAGCAGGCATTATTATGAACGAAGCCGGAACGTTTTCAGGAACGTCATGCCGAGCGCAACCGAGGCATCTAGCGTGCGGCAGTAACCCTTTTTCAACGATTGATTTACTACTACACGCGAGATGCTCCGGCTGCGCTCGGCATGACGCTCAACCAAGCCCCTAAGACCCTAACTCTACAACATGAAACACCTCGTTGTCCTCACCGGAGCCGGCGTGTCGGCCGAGTCCGGCATCCGCACGTTCCGCGACACCAATGGGCTGTGGGAAGACCACCGCGTTGAGGACGTGGCCTCCCCTGAGGGCTTTGCCCGCAATCCCGCTTTGGTGCTCGATTTTTACAACCAGCGCCGCGCTCAGGCCCGCACCGTGCAGCCCAACGCCGCTCACCTGGCCCTGGCCGGCTTCGAGGAGCAGCCCGGCTGGCGCGTGAGCATCATCACCCAAAACGTGGACGACCTGCACGAACGAGCCGGCTCCACCGATGTGCTGCACTTGCACGGCATGCTGAACCAAATGCGCTCCGTAGCCAGGGAAACCACCGTCTACGACTGCTCCGACGACATCAACCTCGGCGACCTGGCTCCTGATGGCCACCAGCTGCGCCCGCACATTGTATGGTTTGGCGAGATGGTGCCCGCTATTGAGGAAGCCGCCGAAACCGTGGCCACCGCCGATGCCCTGCTCATCGTGGGCACTTCGCTGCAAGTGTACCCGGCGGCGGGCTTGCTGCACTACGCCCCCTCTGCCTGCCCCGTCTTCGTCATCGACCCGCACCAGCCCGAAGCCGGCCGGCGCGGCGTACGCTACGTGGTGGAAGCCGCCAGCACGGGCGTGCCCAAGGTACTGAAGGAACTAGTGCAGTAACGCCGATTTGAAGGTTCAAGAGCCATATAAAACGTCCTGCTGAGCTGCTGGCGTGCTAGTTTACTCAAAAAACCGCTTCCAAATACCTTCTGTTTTCTATCTTAGCGGCATGTACAGACTCGTCACCAAATACAGAATCTTCGGCCTCCGGCACGAATACGATACAACCAACCACACCAACCATATGGTGCTCAAGCCCGTTAGCGCGGCTCCGCAGGAGTTCGAAACCAAGCTGGCCGCTACCGACTGGGCCCTGGCCAACCACGATGATATGCTGCACCACCCCGACTTCGTGGTAACGCCGGTGCACCACATGGTACTCACCTGGCGCCCCGAAGATGAGCCGGCCATCTAGTACGCGCGGCTTCTGGGGGGAGTTCTGGCCCAAGGCCCTCATCCTCGTTGCCGTCATCGCGGCCCTGTGGCTGCTCGAACACTACGGCGTTATCCGGCGCTGGTAAACGCATTCTCTTTGCGCTGGTCCGTCTGCCTTTGGCAGGCGGACCAGTCGCTTTTTATTCCTGCTCATGGCTTACGCATTTGGCCACGCCGCGCTGGGGGCCACCCTGGGTAAACTCCTGCTCCCCAACCGCCGGCACTGGCCATACTGGATAGCGGCGGGCATCTGCGCCGCTTTGCCCGATGTAGATTCGGTGGGCTACCGCCTGGGGGTGCCCTACGACAGCCTTTGGGAGCACCGGGGGCTCACGCACTCGCTGCTGGCGGCCGTCGTAGTGGCTGCAATAGGCACCTTACTGGCCCAGCTGGCCCGGCCCGGCCAGCGGCCCGCCACCGGGCGGCTGGCGCTGCTGCTATTTCTGGCCACCGCCTCGCACGGCCTGCTCGATGCCCTGACAACTGGCGGGCTGGGCGTGGCTTTCTTTAGCCCCTGGCACCTGGAGCGCTATTTCTTCCCTTTCCGGCCCATCAGGGTATCGCCCCTGAGCATCCGGAGTTTCTTCGGAGCCAAGGGCTTGCGGGTGCTGGCCAGCGAAACTATTTGGGTGGGACTGCCGTGCCTGCTGCTACTGGGCTGGCAGGCATTGTGGCCGTTTTCAAACAGGAGGCGCCCGGCGTGGCACTAATGGAGCTGTTTGGCTGAAGTAGGGCCGCCTGCTTAGCCCAAGCTGCAGAGTAGTCGCGGGGCGGCGGAAAATTGGTAGCGGCACCAAAGCGTTTTACCCGTCACGCAGTAGGGTGCGCTGCGTTTTCGCATGCCACTTCGTGATGAGCAAGGGACGGAAAATGCTGCCAATGCTGGCATCGCTGGCACGGAGCCAACGCGCATCAGGCCCGAGGGACCGGTCCGGCAATCAGGGCATCAGACGGTTCTATGCTCGGCAATCACTGAGATAATGGGTAAACAAAAGCGGAAAATTGGGCTTTGAGCCTCCTTTAAAATAACCAAATTTCGCCTCTCTACCGTAGAAGAAGGCCCTAACCCTTCGCTTATGCTATTTCGCTACGTTCGCGCCCTTTTTATTGGGCTCAGTATCGCCGCTACTGCTCCTGCCTTCGCCCAGGCCCCGGCCCACACTGTTTTCCTGCTGGGCAACACTGCCCAGGCCGAGCTGCCTGCTACCCGCCTCAAGCTGCTGCGCGCTACCCTGGAGCAGCAAACTGGTCCTTTCACAGTAGTGCATTTGGGTGATATTGTGGCAAATGAGGGTTTGGCCACTAAAAGGGATACCGCCGTCAGCCAACAGGCCCGGGACCGCGCCGATGACCTGATTGCCCTGGTAAAGGGACTTCCGCAGGGCAAAATCTATTTCCTGCCCGGCGATAAGGACTGGGCCAACTCCGGCCCCGCCGGCCTCAAAGCCGTGCGCCGCCTCGAAAAATACATCGAGAAGCAGCTGCCCGGCCAGAATGCCTTTATCCCCACCAATGGCTGCCCCGGCCCCGAAGTGGTAGACGTGGCCCCGCTGGTACGCCTCGTGGCCATCAATACCCCTTGGTTCACGCACCCCTTCGACCGGCCCGAAGCGCCCGATACCGACTGCAAGACCCTGACCAAGCAGGAGTTCCGCGAGCAGCTGCAGGACCTGATTGACGAAACCAAGAACCGGAACGTGCTGCTGCTGGGCCACCACCCCGTGGTGACCAACGGCGTGTACGGCGGCCACGAGCCGCTTTCGCGCCACCTCAGCCCTCCAGTATTCGGCACCATCTACGCGGCCTACCGCCAGAACGTGGGCACCCCGCGCGACCTGGCCAACCCGCGCTACCAGGAGCTACGCAAGGAGCTACTGAACACGTTGCAGAGCAACCCCGGCGTGATTTATGCCGCCGCGCACGATTTCAGCCTGCAAATCACTCCTTTCCAGGGCAACTACCACATTGTGAGCGGCAGCTTTGTAGAAAGTGAGCATGTGGGGGCCAAGGGCCAGTCGCTCTACAGCAAAAGCGAGGAAGGCTACACTACCCTCGAATACTTCGCCGATGGCACCGTGAAGACGCACGTTTTCACCTTCGGCACTAGCGACCAAGCTCCAAAAGTTGCTTATACAGCAAACTTATTTAGTTCTGCCTGTGACACACCTGAACACTCAGGGTTGATTGTTGAGGACAGAGGCCCCATCAATCCGTTCATCAATGCCTGCCCTGGCGTGCCCAAAGTCACCGCCGTTGAAACTGCTGCCACTCCTTTCCAGGCCACAACCGTCGTGGTGCCCGGCCCCGAGTACAAGCCTACCGGCAGCCGTAACTTCTTCATCGGGAAAATTTACCGCGCTGCCTGGCTACAGCCGGTAACGGTGAAAACGCTGGATTTGAACACCGAAAAAGGCGGCCTGCGCCCCACCGGCAAAGGTGGCGGACGCCAGACGACTTCGCTCAAGCTCATTGCGGCCGACAGCTCGGAGTACGTTTTCCGCTCCGTGGACAAGGACGTGACCAAGATTCTGCCGCCCGAGCTGCGCAATTCCATTGCCTCGGATGTGCTGCGCGACGTGACGGCCACGGCCAACCCGTACAGCAACCTGCCCATCAGCTACATGCTGGACCAGACGGACATTCTGCATGCCCGGCCGCGCCTGTTTCGCCTGCCCGATAACCAGCAGCTCGGGAGCTACCGCGAGCAGTATGCCGGCCTACTCGGCACCCTCGAAGACTCGCCCAAAGACCCCAAGCCCAACCTGCCCGGCTTCGGCGGCTCCGATGAGGTGAGCCGCAGCTTCAGCCTATTTCGCAAGCTGTACAAGGACCACGACAACCGCGTGGATGGGCCGGCCCTGGCTCGCGCCCGCGCCTTTGATATGCTGGTGGCCGACTTCGGCAAGCACGAGGATAACTGGAAATGGGCCGGCTACAAGCAGCCCAACGGCGGCCTGCTCTACCGTCCCATCCCGCGCGACCGCGACCAGAGCTTCACGCTCTGGAACGGCTTCCTCAGCTACCTGGCCAACCGCGAGTGGGCCGTACCCAGCATCGAGGGCTTCAACGACCAGTTTGAGGACATGAAAAGCCTGAACTGGCCCGCCCGCCACCTCGACCGGTTCCTGCTGCAAAATCTGAGCCGCGAAGACTGGCAGACCGCCGCCAAGTACCTGCAGGCCAAAATTTCCCCTACCGTCATCGACGGTGCCACAGCCCAGCTGCCGCCCGAAATTCAGGATAAATCCAGCAAGAACATCAACCGCAAGCTGAAGGCCCGCATTCAGGAGCTGCCCAAGGCTATTGATGAATATTACCTGCTGTTGGCCCGCCGCGTCGATGTGGTGGGTTCGAACAAGGGCGAGGTATTCCAGGTAAACCGGCTGCCCGACGGCCAGGTGCACGTGCAGATGTTTGACCGCGCCGGCGACACCGACGCCGCCAAGGGTCCGGCCCTGTTCGACCGTACCTTCAAGCCCGCTGAAACCGAGGAAGTGTGCCTCTACGGCCTCGGCGGTAAGGATGTATTCACCGTCACCGGCGAGGGTGGCAGGCACAGCGTGCTGGTGCGCGTGATTGGCGGCGATGGCAAGGACAAAATCACCGACAATTCCACGGCCACCGGCCTACGCACCCGCACCAAAATCTACGACCTACCCGACACCGAAATGCAGCTCGGCCCGGAGTCGGACAACCGCACCAGCACCCGCCCGGGCGTGAACGAGTACGACCGCGAGCAGTTCGAATTCAACTCGTACCGGCCCAGTATCGGCTTGTTTTACAATGCCAACGACGGCTTTGGGGCCAGCGCGGGCATTACGTTTCTGCGGCAGGGTTTCCGCAAGCCGGGGTATAAGAATATGTATTCGTTTGATTTGCAGGGCAGCATTAACGGCCTGTTTCAGCTCACAGCCAGCACCCGGCACCGCTACGCCATTGGCAAGGTCGATGTGGGCGCATCGGCCAGCTACGGCAGCTACTTCCCCTTCTACCGCTTCTTCGGGCTGGGCAACAACACCGGCTTCGACCAGACGCTCTACGACAACAAGTTCTACAATGCCCGCTACCGCGGCTACACCGTGAATGCCTTTCTGGAGCGCACCTTCCTGCAGCGCAGCGTCATCCGGGTGGGGCCAACGTACGAAAACTACATCAGTAGCTTCGGCGACAATACATACCTCGGCACCATTAATACCCGCCCCGCCGATGTGCGCCCCAACACCAGCACCCAGCAGCTGGTTGGCCTCAACGGCGTGTTCGACCTTGACCTGCGCAACCGCCCCAGCTTTGCCCAGCGCGGCGTCCGCATCCGGGTGCAGCACGACAGCTACTACCAGCTCACCAATACTAAAAGCAACTTTGGCCTCACCCAGGGCTTCGCCGAATATTACGGTACAGCTAAAATCGGCCTGCCCGTTACGCTCGTTCTCAAAGGCGGCGGGGCCAAAAACTACGGCCCCGACGCCGCCATTCCCTTCTATAAATTCGCCAGCATTGGCCAGAACGAGGGCCTGCGTGGCTACTACCGCAACCGCTTCAGCGGCGACGCTGCCCTGTATTACAACACGGAATTGCGCATCGCGCTGGGCCAGGTCAAAAACAACTTCCTGCCCTTCTACTACGGCGTGTTCGGCTTCTACGACCAGGGCCGGGTGTACTACCAGGGCGCCTCGCCCGGCGACTGGCACACCGGCTACGGCGGTGGCTTCTACATCGCCCCGGTAGTCGAAACGCTGACCTTCGCCGTGTCTTACCAGAAGTCGGTGGAAAGCTCGCTCATCCAGTTCGGCCTGGGCTTCCGCCTAGATAAGTAACCCAGGCGGCTGGCCGGCGCTCGAATAGGCCAACGGTCACCACGTCGACTAATACCGTCCATTGGGCGAGTGCCGGAATTTCCGATATAACCGTGGGCTAGCTTCGGGTTAAATGGGTGGTTAGCCAGTCAAAACCTGCTCCTTCCCTCCCGGTTCACCCATTATGTTCTCCTGGCTTTTCGCCTTATTTATACGGCGTAAACGGGCCGGAGCCGCTGGGCTGGGCCCCTAAGCATCATCGCCCAGGCGGCGCAGGCGCAGCATACGCCGCCCTTCCCGGCCTCGGCCGACGTGGTGGACGGACCCGGCTGGCGTTCCCGCGCCTGCCCGCCCACGATTCGCTTTCGATGCAGCGCGGCCAGAAAGCCCTGCTGATAGTGCCCGTAATTGGGTACACGCAGCAAACCGGCGGCATTGCGCAGCTGGCGTTCAGCCTAGCTTTTGCCCGGCCGGGGGCCAATGTATCGGCGGTACTCGCCGGGGCCGCCTACACCGTCAACGACCAGCTAATCATCACGGCCACGTCTTCCCTCTGGACCACCGACAACCACTGGTATTTTGTGGGCGACTGGCGGCTGATGCGCTATCCGCAAAGCACCTACGGCCTGGGCATGTACACCAGTGCCACCGACCGCGTGGTGAGCATGAACTATGACTACCTCCGCATTTACGAAAGTGCGCTGCGACGCATTGCCCCGGCCTGGTACGCGGGCCTGGGCTACCAGCTCGACTACCACTGGAACATTGTGAGCCGCAACGCTTTTTGCGAGGTGAACCGAATTTCGCGCTACCCGTTCGGGGTTGAGAGCACATCGGTATCCTCCGGCCCGGTGCTGGCCCTGCTGCACGACACCCGCGCCAACGCCATCAACCCGCAGGGTGGCCGCTACCTAAGCACCGTACTGCGCACCAATCTCAAAGCCCTCGGTAAGTGCTTGCTCCAAATTAAACAGTTGATGCATTTGGCATAACTAACTGATAGCAAACAAGAAAAAGAAAGGCTATCAGCTAAAAGCTAATGGTTCTGCACTTAGTACCAATATTTCGCAGATGCTGCTGATTGACGCCCGCACCTACCTGCACCCCTCGCCGCGCTCGGCTAATATCTTGGCGCTGTGGCGCTACAATGCCGTCACCATTGCCGGCAACCCGCCCTTCCCCGACCTGCCCAGCACCGGCTGGGACACTTATAGCAACACCGACCGGGGCTTCATTCAGAGCCGTTTTCGGGGCGATGACCTGCTCTATGGCGAGGTCGAATACCGCTACGGCATCACCCGCAACCGCCTGTTGGGCGGCGTCGTTTTCGCCAATGCCCAGACCGTAACCGAGCAGCAAAGCCGGCGCTTCGAGAAGGTAGTACCCGCCGCCGGGGCTGGCCTGCGCCTCCGCCTCAACAAGGTATCCAACACCACCCTGGCCATCGATTATGCCTTCGGAGCCGATGGCTCGCACGGCCTCAGCCTGAACCTCGGAGGGGTATTTTGAGTAGTATACCTCACCTCAGAATGAGCGCCCGAATACCGGACGCGGGCAAATAGCCGGTTTTTGGCTAACAGGCTGCTCGCACTGCTCCAAATGACGCCCCGACGACGAGCGGACAGCCAGCTAAAAAGCAGGCAACCCGCATCTGCCGCATGCCGCTAAAATCGATTCCCAAAGCCCCGCCCATCGGCTTACCTTTGGGTTTTACATCTTTCCCCGCTCCTGCATGAATTTCCCCCTTCGCAAGCTCGCCGCCATTGATATTGGGTCCAACGCTGTTCGTTGTCAGATATCGGCCGTGCTGTTTTACGAAGGGCGCTACCGCCTCAAGCGCGTTGAGTACGTGCGCTTTCCCATGCGCCTGGGCGAAGACGTATTCGCCACCGGCGAGATTTCGCCGGCCAAGGAGGAGAAATTCGTCAAGTTTCTGCACTCGCTACGCCTCCTGATGGAAGTGCACGACGTGGCCCACTACTTGGTGTGCGCCACCTCGGCCATGCGCTCGGCCACCAACGGCGCGGCTATCGCCGCCCGCGTGCACCGGGAGTTGGGCATGGAAATCAAGGTAATCGACGGCCAGGACGAAGCCTTTTACATCAACCGCGTCATTGAGCATGTGCTAGAAGACAAGCGCCACTACCTGCACATCGACGTAGGCGGCGGCAGCACCGAATTCAACATCTACCACGACCGCCGCAAGGTGGCCGCGCAGTCGTTCGAAATCGGCTCCATCCGCCGCATGCAGCAGGAGGAAAGCGGCGAGGCTGGCACCGAAGCCCAGGCCGAGCTCTGGGCCCGCATGGAAGCCTGGGTACGCCACAATGCCCGCCAGTACCACGTTACCCGCGCCATCGGCACGGGCGGCAACATCAATAAAATCTACAGCCTCACCTCTTCGGCTCCCGATAAGCACATCACCCGCCGCGGCATTGAGGCCACGCTCACCCGCCTCTCGGGCCTGACCATGACCGAGCGCGTGAACGTGGCCATGCTCAACCCCGACCGCGCCGACGTTATCATTCCCGCCGGCCACATCTACCTCTCCGCCATGCAATGGGCCAACGTCACCACCATGGTCGTGCCCGACATCGGTCTGAAAGACGGCATGCTACAAGCCCTATTTGAAGAATTCTTCGACGAGATGAACCCCGAAGGCGGCCACCCCGCCGTGCTCCCCATCCCCGATGTACGGAATCAGCCCGCCGAAAGGGAGTGATGTGGTAGGGTAAGCAGGTAAGAGGGTAACTCCTACCCTCTTACCTGCTTACCCTAAAAAACCCCTTTCGCTACGCCTTCGCCGCGCCCACGGCGGCCTCGTCGATATGCCCTACGGGTGTTGCATCGTCCTCGCAGGCCTCGTCCTGCTCACAGTCGTTCTCGCCGCCCTCGCCGAACGTGTCGTCCCGCGTATTAGCTTCCTCAATCGACTCCAGCACCGTTAGCGCTGCCGCTTCTTCCGAAGCCTGTAAGGCGGCCGCCACATCGGCGCGGCGCTGCGCCTGCACCCCCAGCAGGGCCAGCAGCCCTTCCGGCGACGCGGTGGCCAGCTGAGCTTCGTCGCGCTTGAAGAAATCCTTGTGCACGTTCACCACCGGCTCGCCGGGCGCGGGGCGCTGGCGGATGTACGCGCCGTCTTCGCGCATCACGTAGCTATTCTGATTGTCCATCATATTCATCATCAGAATATTAATGGCTTCCCGCTTCAGCTGCGGATTCACAATCAGGAACAGTGCCTCAATGCGCCGGTCGAACGAGCGGACCATGATATCGGCCGAGCCAGCGTACACTTTGGCATCGCCGCCGTTGTGGAAATAGAACAGGCGCGTGTGCTCCAGGTATTCGCCCACAATGCTGCGCACCTCAATATTCTCGCTCAGGCCCGACCGCCCCGGCCGCAGGCAGCAGATACCGCGCACAATAAAGCGGATGGGCACGCCCGCCTTCGCCGCCTTATAGAACTCGTCGATAATCTCCTTGTCTTCCAGCGAGTTCATCTTCATCACGATGCCGCTCTCATGCCCCTTTTTAGCGTGCTTCACCTCTTCGCGAATGAGGTGGATGAGCTGCTGACGCATATCCTTGGGCGCCGTGATGAGGTATTCGTAATCATCGGGCTGCGAGTGGCCGGTAATTACGTTGAAGAATTCTGACACGTCATGGCCATACACGTCGTTGGTCGTCAGCAGGCTGACGTCGGTATAGAGGCGCGAGGTCTGCTCGTTGTAGTTGCCCGAGCCAATGTGCACGTAGCGCGTCACCTTTTCCCCTTCCTTGCGGATAATCATGAGCAGCTTAGTGTGCGTCTTATATTTGCTCACGCCATAAATCACGAAGCAGCCGGCCTTTTCCAGCCGTGCGCCTTCCCGAATATTCTTCTCCTCATCAAACCGGGCCTTCACTTCGAACAGCACCGAAACGTGCTTACCATTCTCGGCCGCCTTCAGCAGCGCAGCCGATACGCGCGAGTCATCGGCCAACCGGTAGATGGTTTGCTTGATACCCAGTACGTGCGGGTCCACCGCCGCCTGCTCCAGCAGCCGCACCATGGGCTCAATGCTATTGTAGGGGTGGTGCAGCAGCACGTCGTGGTGCTTGAGGTATTCGAACAGATTTTCGTCGGCCCCCTCGGGCAGGCTCAGCGGTGGTACCGAAGCCTGCATTTTGGCGGCCCGGCCCCGGAAATTGGGATGGCGCACAATCTGCCACAAGCCCTTTAAATCAATCAACGAATTGATTACGAATACGTTACCGTTATCAATGTTCCACCGCTCGCGCAGCACGTTCATCAGCGTACCCGAGGCGTTGGGCTCCACTTCCACACGTACCACACGGCCGCGCTTGCGGGTTTTCAGGCCCACCTGAATTTCCTTAATGAAGTCGTTGTCAATATCATCCGACTCTTCCAGCGTGAAATCGCCGTTGCGGGTAATCCGGAACAGGTCGGCCGACACGATATCCACGTTGCGGAACAGGCGCGGCAGAAACTCGCGCACCACTTCCTCAATCGGCACAAAAATGACCTTATCCTTGCGCGTGAGCTCGAAAAACCGGGTCAGGTTCTGCGGAATCTGCACGAAGGTGAGGCGCTCCTGCCCTTTATCAGCCTCGCCATCGAGCCCCAGGGCCAGGCCGTTGCCAATGCGCGTAACGACCCCGAAGATGAGCATCTGGTTCATCATCAGCGGGAAGCCGTGGTACGAGTCGTACACCATCGGCGTGAGCAGCGGAAACACGGTGTTTTTGAAGTAGCCATCGGCCTTCTTTACTTCCAGTTCCGTCAGGTCGCTCATCTTCAGAATATTGAAGCCGTTCTTCTCGAAGTTAGGCCGCAATTCATTCAGGTACGTCAGGCTCTGGTCGTTCACGAAGCGGTGCGCGAAATCGAGCAGCTTGCGCCGGAATGGCAGCTCGCGCAGCCCCGAGTAGTCGATGCGCTCCTTGCCATAATCGAGGTAGTTATACAGCGAGCCCACCCGAATCATGAAAAACTCATCGAGGTTGGAGCTGGTGATAGCCAGAAACTTAAGCTTGTCAAACAGGCCCCGACTGGCGTCCTGCACCTGGTCGAGCACCCGGTAGTTGAACCGCAGCCAACTCAGGTCGCGGCTGATGTACTTGCTTTTGCGGATAAGGTCGGAGGACTTGAAGAGCTTCATAATGGATAAGGATGGCAGGACAAAATACGTGAAATATGCCCCACGAGTAATACTTTACGCGGAAATAATAGCGGTGGCCTCAATCTCGACCAACAATCGCGGGTCAATCAGGGCCTTAGCTTCCAGGACGAACAATGCAGACCAACTGGCCGCAATACCTTCGCCATTTGCCTGGCCCACGGCTCCCATAGCAGGACGCAGGTCACGAACCTGCGCGCATCTGCCACGTTCTCAAACGGTGTACCCACGGCATTAGGTGCCACGCCTATCTTTTCCAGCATACGCTAGCTGTGGATATAAGTATCTGAACCAAGCACGGCTGAGCCAGCAACAGCAACTCATAGCAATAGCCCACCACTACCTCAAAAAAGAAAAGCACAGCGAAAAAAGAAGGGCAGCCTAAATGGCTGCCCTTCCTCACATTCACAAAATCCGTTAAAATCCGCGCTAATCCGTGGTCTTAGACGTCCAGCTTGGCGTATTTGGCGTTGCGCTCGATAAAGTCGCGGCGCGGGGCCACCTCGTCGCCCATCAGCATCGAGAACAGGTGGTCGGCATCGGCGGCCGACTCTACCGTTACCTGCTTCAGCGTACGCGTCATGGGCTGCATGGTGGTGGTCCAGAGCTGCTCGGCGTTCATTTCACCGAGGCCTTTATAGCGCTGCACGTTCACCGTTTCGGGCTTGCCGCGTCCGAGGTCGGCCTGGGCGGCGATGCGCTCCTCTTCGTTCCAGCAGTAACGCTCCTCCTTGCCGCGCTTCACGAGGTAGAGCGGCGGCTGGGCGATGTAGATGTAACCCCGGTCCACCAGCTCGCGCATGTAGCGGAAAAAGAAGGTCAGAATCAGGGTACGGATGTGCGAGCCATCGATATCAGCGTCGGTCATGATGATGACCTTGTGGTAGCGCAGCTTGCTGAAGTTCAGCGGCCCCGATTCGGTACCGTCATCATCGGTCGTAAATGCCAGCGACTTGCGCTCGTTGAAGCTCACGCCCAACGCCGTAATCATGTTCTTGATTTCCTCGTTCTCCAGAATGCGGTGCTCCTGGGCTTTCTCCACGTTCAGGATTTTACCGCGCAGCGGCAGAATGGCCTGAAACGCCCGGTTGCGGCCCTGCTTGGCCGTGCCCCCGGCCGAATCTCCTTCGACGAGGTACAGCTCGCAGATTTCGGGGTCCGACTCCGAGCAGTCGGCCAGCTTGCCGGGCAGGCTGTTGCTGCTCAGCACACCCTTGCGCTGCACCATGTCCTTGGCCTTGCGGGCGGCGATGCGGGCCTTGGCGGCCAGAATCACCTTCTCCATAATGCGATTGGCCTGGTTGGGGTTCTCATCGAGGTACTGGGTGAGGATTTCACCCACTACCGAGTTCACCGCGCCGCTCACCTCGGAGTTACCGAGCTTGGTTTTGGTCTGGCCCTCAAACTGGGGCTCCTGCACTTTCACCGAGATAACGGCTGTGAGCCCCTCGCGGAAGTCATCGCCGGTAATCTCAACCTTGGCTTTTTCGAACAGCTTGTTCTTGTCGCCGTAGGTTTTCAGCACCCGCGTCACCGCCGAGCGGAAGCCCGCTACGTGCGTGCCACCCTCAATGGTATTGATGTTGTTGACGTAGGAATAGACGTTTTCCTGGTACGAGGTATTATACTGCAGGGCCACTTCTACGGGCGTGCCGCCCTTCTCACTCTCCACGTAAATGGGCTCCGAAAGCAGCGACGGCCGCTGCTCGCCGTCGAGGTACTGCACGAAGTCGCGCAGGCCGCCGGTCGAGTAAAACTCTTCGCCGCGAAACGCGCCACCCTCCAGCTTCTCGCGGCGGTCGATGAGCGTGATGCGGATGCCTTTGTTGAGGTACGAGAGGTCACGCAGGCGCGAAGCCACCGTATCATAACGGTATTCGGTTTCGGTGAAGATGCTGGCGTCCGGCAGGAACTGCACTTCCGTGCCGTGCTCGTCGGTATCGCCCACTTCCTTCACCGGGTACTGCGGAAAGCCAATTTTATACTCCTGCTCGTACATGTGGCCGTTGCGGCGCACGGTCACTTTCAGGTCGGTGCTGAGCGCGTTCACGCAGCTCACACCCACGCCATGCAGGCCGCCGGATACCTTGTAGGAGCCTTTGTCGAACTTGCCACCGGCATGCAGCACGGTCAGTACCACTTCCAGGGCCGACTTGCCTTCCTTGGCGTGCCAGTCTACGGGAATGCCACGGCCATTGTCGCGCACGGTCACCGAGTTATCCTCGTTGATGGTCACGTTAATCAGGTCGCAATGCCCGGCGAGGGCTTCGTCAATCGAGTTATCGACCACTTCCCACACTAGATGGTGCAGACCTTTCAGCCCGGTGTCGCCGATGTACATGCTGGGCCGCTTGCGCACGGCCTCCAATCCTTCGAGTACTTGAATGCTGTCGGCCGAATAATCCGACTGGGGAATCTTTGCTGTTGTTTCGCTCATGAGGGCGGGATTAAATCAGGTCATAAAACCGCCCCACGGGCGGCTAGGTACTGAACACTCAAAAGTACATATTTAATCCCATTTTGAGTATTTTTCGCGCCATTTATCCTCGGATTTTTTCATTTTCCCAGCCGCAGAAAACGAGTTTGCGGCCGGCTCTGACACAGCCGCTATGCGGGCACAAAAAAAGGGCCTTTCTCCGCGGAGAAAGGCCCTTTTTCAAAAGTAATCTGGCAGTTAGTCAATCATAACCTTCTGGGTAGCCAGGCCAGCATCCGTGCGGATTTGCAGGGTGTACACGCCGGTTTTCTCGCCACTCAGGTCGAGGCTGATTTTGCGCGCGCCGATGGCGGCCGCGTTCAGGGTCTGCGACTTCACCTGGCGGCCCAGGGCATCAGAAACGGTGAGCTGCGCGCCCGTTTTCAGCTCCGAACCCAGGTCCACGTTGAACACGCCGGAAGTACTGGGATTGGGGTATACGTTCAGCGCGCTCTGCAGGGCCGCGTTGCGGGTAGCCGTCACGGTGCGCGAGTATTTGTACACGCCGCCTGCGCCGTTGGGGTCGGTGTAGAGGCCGCCGTAGCCTACTACGTTATTAGCAGTAGCGCCGGGAATCAGGTCCATGCAGAAGAAATAGCCAGGAGCCGCCAGCGTTGTACCCGAAACGTTGAGGTTCGTCCAGTTCACGCCATCAGTGCTGATGGAAGTACCAAAGTCTTCCGGAACCTGATTGGTGGTAGGTAGGGGGAAACGCGCACCGGTGCTGTAGTAGGTATTACCCACGGCGTCAATGGCGTTGCGGAAGAAGCTGCCAGTGGCATTGTTGGCCGGCGTAATGGCCGTCCAGGTAGCGCCGCCGTCGCTGGTACGGGCCACGTTAAGTGCTGTGGCAGCAGCGCCACCACCCGGCGAGGTGTAGCCGAAAGCAATACCGTCGAGGTTGTTGCTCTTGAATGCCAGCTGCGACACCGCCCCCACGATGTTCGGAATGAGCCCCGAAGCCGTCCAGGTCACCCCGAAGTCGGTGGTTTTGAACACCCGCACCTGCGCGGCGTTGTTCGACGAGGCCAGCCCGGTCCACAGGGTGCCAGGAGCCGAATTTGAAGGAAAGAAGGCGCCTGCGTTGCCGTATTCGTTCGCCAGCGGGGCCGGCACGTTTGCCGTCACCCGAACCCAGTTCTCACCGCCATCGGTGGTACGCAGAATTTCAAACGCACTGCCGGCAGCCGAGGCTGGGTCGCCAAGCGAAACGCCCGTGGTAGCGTTGAACATGTGTACCCAATTGCAGAAAGTGCCGGCTCCCGTAAACTGCGTAGACGTAGTTTTCTTAACCCAGGTCTGGCCACCGTTGGTGGTCTTCACAATCTCGCCGCCGTAAGTGGTAGCACCATCAAAAGTGGAGCCCGGAAAGGCGCAGGCGACTGCAGTAGTGGCACTAATACCAGAAACATTACCGACTGTGGCACTTTTAGTCGGGCCACTGGTCACCGAAATATCGCCCCAGTCGAACTGGTCACCCGCGGTATTGTTGCTGCGGATAAAATTCCTTGGAATGGAAGCCGGAGCACCGGTGGCCACCCTATCAGAGGTTACTCCCCACACCACGGTTGCCGAGAGTGTGCTGAGGTCAACGATGTTAGACTGAGTCAGGATGTTGCTGGTGGGAGCATTGACAAGCGTCCAGGGGGCCTGCGCATTGGCGTGACCGGCAAATCCGAGCAGGCCCAAAAAGAGTAGTGATTTTTTCATGGAAACGGGGTGAAAATTGAGGGGATTAAAGAGGGTAAAAACGGGTAGCTGAGGCAAACAAGTAACTACGCGTAGGCAGTTACACATCAAATGAAGTGTTTGTTTTCGGGGTCCAAGATAAGAAACGTTGTCGATTTCACCGCATAAGTAACGGATGAGCTTAGGGAAAACCGGCGTTGGCAGGGTCCTTCCGGATGCACTTGCGGGGCGTCGTTGCCGTGGTCAGCTTTCGGACTGAGGCTATGGACCGGAAATGCAAAAGGCCCTCCCCGGGATGGGGAAGGCCTTGTACAGTGGCCCCGTTTGGATTCGAACCAAAGACCGACTACTTAGAAGGTAGTTGCTCTATCCAGCTGAGCTACGGGGTCGAAACGGGGCAAAAAAATGTCGGGGTGGCAGGATTCGAACCTACGACCTCCTGGTCCCAAACCAGGCGCGATACCGGGCTACGCTACACCCCGAAAAAAAATAATGCTGAGTTAAAAAAACGACTTATTGGGTGGAGCCCCAACGAGCTGCTTTCGCAACCCAACATTATAGTGGAGAAGGGGGGATTCGAACCCCCGGTAACCTTTAGAGCTACGGCAGTTTAGCAAACTACTGGTTTCAGCCACTCACCCACTTCTCCGGCTGTTGTTTTCGCTTCCGTCTGAAGCGGGTGCAAATATACGGGCAGAACTGAAAGAGCCATGCTTTTATTAAAAAAAATCTGTGCGCAGCGAAAAGCACCAGGCGCGGCGCGGCCCCCTTCCCCAACTAAATCAGGCCGTTGGACTCCTGATTTGGACTGGTTGCTTATTGCAGAAAAATGAGCGGCCCGGCCGGGCGTAGTAATATTGGTGCTCATTTTGACCAAACGTGCTAACCTGGGCTTATCCTGATTTTGTAGCGGCAATGCTGGTCCTAGCCCTGGTGCTGGGTCTGCTGGGCTGGCACTGGCGGCGGGGTGGCCGGCTGGCCCACCTGCTGGGCAGCCGGCCGCGCCATCGCGGCTGGAAGGCCGTGCTGCGCCTGGTAGCGGGTGGGCTGCTGCTGGCGGCCGGCCTGGGGCCGTCGCTGGGCGTGAGCCAGCGCCCGGTGCGCACCGCCGGAAAAGACGTGTGGCTGCTGGTGGATGTGTCGCGCTCGATGGATGCCACCGATGTGGCCCCCACCCGCCTGCTACGCGCCCAGGCCGAGCTGCAGGACCTGGTGGCGCAGTTCCCGGCCGACCGGCTGGGGCTGGTGGTATTCGGGGCGGAGGCGGTGGTGCAGTGCCCCCTCACGTATGACCAGGCGGCTGTGCAAACCTTTATTGCGACGCTGCGCACCAGCCTACTGCCCGCCGGCCCCACCACGCTACAGGCACCGCTGGAGCTGCTGTTGAGCCGCCTGACGGTGGCCCCCAGCGCCGGCAGTCCTGCCCCACCCCGGGCCACGGCCCTGGTAGTGGTGAGCGACGGCGAGGACTTTGGCGAGAACCTGGAGCCGACGCTGCGGGCCCTGGGCCGCACCGGGGCCCGGGTATACACGGTAGGCGTGGGCACGGCGGCGGGGGGCAAAATCCCGAAGAGCAATGGCAGCTTCGTGGTAGATGGCCGGGGCCGGGCCGTGCAAACCCGCCTGCGCGAAGGCCCGCTGCTGCAGCTGGCGGCCCGAACCGGCGGGCAATATGCAGAACTGACCAACCAGCAGAACGGATTTGGGCCGCTGCTGCGCTCGTTGCAGGCCATGCAGGGCACGGCAGAACAGGTACGCACAGTGGCCGTGGCCGACAACCGCTACCGGTATCCGCTGGCGGCGGCGCTGCTGCTGCTGGCGCTGGAAGTACTACTCACCGTCACCATTATCCGGCCATGAAATACGCGGTGCTATTACTACTCGTGCTGGGCGGCCCGGCGTGGCACCTGCTGACGGGCGTGCGCGACCGGAACGTGGCCGTGGCCGACGCCACGGCTGCCTACACCCGCGGAAATGCGGCGCGTGCGGCGCAGGAATTTGCGGCGGCCATGGCGGCCCAACGCCAGAAAAGCCCGGACCCGCGCCTGGTGCTCAACTTAGCCCACGCCCAAGTGCTGGCCAGCCAGCCGGGGGCCGCGCAGGCTACCTATGGGCGTTTGCTGGTGGGCACGCCGGCCCGCCTGGGCAGCATTGCGCGGCAGCAGCTGGCCGTGCTGGCGGCCCAGCGGGGCGAGCTGGCGCAGGCCCTGAACCTGTTGCGGCAGGCGCTGCTGCTGGACCCCACCAATGCCGGGGCGCGGTTCGATTATGAAACAGTGAGCGACTACCTGACGCACCGGCCCAATAGTCCGCAGATTCCGGCCCCGCCCAAAACACCGGCTCCCGCCAAGCCCAAGGACTCGCCCGAAAAGGATTCGACGGAGAAAAACAAGCCGGCTGAGAAAACCGGCACCGACCGTAAAGGCGAAATTGATGACAATAAGCCGGCCCCGCCCTCCCCGACCGCGCCCCAGGCCAGCCGGCCCAACGCGGCCGGCCAGCCGGACAACCAACGCCCCGCCGAAAGCCCCGGCAACGCGGCCAATGGCGGCCGCGCCCCCGGTGCCGGCCCGGCGCAGCCCGTGGCAAGCGGCACCACGCCCGGCACCCAGAGGGGGCTGGACCGCACCAGCGCCACGGCCGGGCCAGCAGCTGGGAGCCGCAGCAACCGCCCCGGCGCTGACGCTGCCACGGCCGCCGACCTCAGCCTGCAAACCCAGCGCGAACGGTTGCAGGCCATGAGCCTGAGCCCCGCGCAGGCTCGCCAGCTGCTGGAAACGCTGCGGGCGCAGGAGCAACAGTATTTGCAGCAGCTCACGCACCCGGCCACGCAGAAGCCCGACCCCAGTAAGCCAACGTGGTGACCCTTTCTAAGCATCCATTATCAGGGAAGTCAATAAACTTGTCCCGAAATAGCAGCACGTCATGCAGAGCATTATCCAGTCCTATTCAGGAACAAGTCCAATTGCTATCGCAACTCACGGCGGCTAACAGCTGTTAGGCAGGCCACTGGTCGGGGCGTTTGAAATACGTACTTTTGCGGCCTGATTCAACATCCCACCCCCCAACCCTTTCATTTTCCTCATTATGCAGATTAAAGAAGTTGTCATTATCTCGGCGGTTCGCACGCCGATTGGCTCATTTGGCGGCGTTCTGTCGTCGCTGTCGGCCACGGAGCTGGGTGCTATTGCCCTGAAGGGCGCGCTCGACAAGGCCGGTGTGGCCGGCTCGGAAGTGAACCAGGTAATTATGGGCAACGTGATTTCGGCCAATCTGGGCCAGGCTCCGGCCCGCCAGGCGGCCAAGAAAGCCGGCCTGCCCGATACCGTAGAGTGCACGACCGTGAACAAGGTGTGCGCCTCGGGCTCGAAAGCCATTATGATGGGCGCCCAGAGCATTATGCTGGGGCAGTCGGACGTGGTGCTGGCCGGTGGCATGGAGAGCATGAGCAACGTGCCCTACTACCTCGACAAGGCGCGTTTTGGGGCTAAGTATGGCCATGGCCAGATGATTGACGGCCTCGTGCGCGACGGCCTGTGGGACCCGTACAACGACTATGCTATGGGCAACGCAGCCGAGAACACGGCCAAGGAGATGGGCATCACCCGCGAGCAGCAGGATGCTTTTGCCATTGAAAGCTACACCCGCAGCGCCGCCGCCGCCAAGGCCGGTAAGAAGAAGGACGAGATTGTGCCCGTTACCATTGAGAGCCGGGGCAAAACCACGGTGATTGAGGACGACGAGGAGTACCTGAAGGTCGATTTTGCAAAAATGCCCGGCCTGAAACCGGCCTTTATTAAAGAAGGCGGCACCGTGACGGCTGCCAACGCTTCGACGCTGAACGACGGTGCCGCCGCCGTACTGCTGATGAGCCGCGAGAAAGCCGACGAGCTGGGCCTCACGCCGATTGGCCGGATTTTGGGCTTCGCCGATGCTGAGCAGGCGCCGGAGTGGTTCACGACTTCGCCCTCGCTGGCCATTCCGAAGGCGCTGAAAAACGCCGGTAAGACGGCCGCCGATGTGGATTTCTACGAAATCAACGAAGCCTTCTCGGTGGTGAGCCTGGCCAATAACCAGCTGCTGAACCTGGACGGCGGCAAGGTGAACAAGTACGGCGGGGCCGTGAGCCTGGGCCACCCGCTGGGCGCTTCGGGCGCCCGCATTGTGACCACGCTGATGAACGTGCTGAAGAACGAAGGCGGCAAAATCGGCGTGACGGGCATTTGCAACGGTGGCGGCGGTGCCAGCGCCATTGTGGTCGAATCACTGATTTAACCTAATTAACCGTGATTACGCTGATTTTTTGTTCTGGCGTGAGCTGTCGGATGTAGGATAATTGACTGCTGAAAGAGCCACTCCAAATGGAGTGGCTCTTTCTTTGATATGTGAAGGAAACGGCCTGAAGCAAACGAAATGCTTGCGGTTCGCCGTTAACAACCTGCGGTTAATCAGTGAAATCATGGTTAATCAGCGAAAATCAGTGATTTATGAAATACCTGTTGCCTTTTTTTCTGCTGCTTGTAGCATTTCCTTCTCATGGCCAGCGGCTGCGCCGGCTTATCACCTACTTCGACTCGACCAAAGTGTACAAGCGCGAGGTGTACACGGCCTTAGTGGCAGCCGATACGGTGCCGCAAGGCTCGTACAAGCGCTTTTACCGCACCGGGAAGCTGGAGCAGCAAACCAGCTTCCGGCAGGGCAAGCGGGACTCGGCCTACGTGGAATTCCACCCGAGCGGCACGCGGCGGCTGGAAGCTACGTACCGCGACGGGGTTCGGCAGGGGCCGTTCACCACCTATTACGACGATGGCAAGCCGGCCCAGACGGGTTTCTTTGTGGACGACGAGCCTAATGGTGAGCTGACCTATTTCCACCCCGATGGCTCCATCCGGCTGAAAACCACTTTGGTGAAGGGCCAGCCCAACGGCGCGCTGCGGGCCGTGTACCCCGACGGCAAGGTGCAGGCCGAAGTGAACTACGACAGCGGCCAGCCCAACGGCGCGGTGAAATTTTACTACCCCAACGGCGTGGTGCAGAGCGAGGGCGTGTTTACGCGCGGACTGCTGTCGGGACCCTACATCACGCGCTACCCGAACAACCAGATTGAGGTGGAGGTGCTGGCCGACAAAAACGGCCGGGGCCGCTACCGCAGCTACTACCAAAGCGGCAAGCTGCAGACGGAGAGCACCTACGCCCCCGCCCCGCTGGCCCAGCGCCCGGTGAAAAACCAGCTCGGCGACGACCTGACCAAGCGCGTGATGCCGCCCACCGGCACCACCGCCCTCGACGGCCCGGCCACCAGCTACTTCGAGAGCGGCCAGGTAAAAAGCAAACTCACCTACCGCACCGGCACCCCCACGGGCAAGGGCGTTGAGTACTTCGTGAGCGGCAATCCGCACGAGGAAACGGACTACAACAACGGTGGCCGGGACCGCAAAGTAGTGCGCTATCAGGATGCTGCCGGTAAGGTGGTGCAGGCCGAGGAGCAGTTCAAAAACAACCGCCCCGCCGGTACCTGGCGCGACTACTACCCCGACGGCAAGGCCGTGCGCAAAGCCGAAACCTATGGCCCCAGCGGCCGCCTGGTGGGCGACCGGCTTACCTACTTCGAGAATGGCCAGGTGCAGACCCGCCAACCGTATCTGAACGGCTTTTTGGGCGGCGTGGGTCAGGAATACTTCCCTTCGGGCAAGCTGCGCAAGGAAACCACCTACGTGCGCAGTCAGATTCAGGGCGCGTTCAAGGAATACCGGGAGGATGGCACCCTGGCCGTGAGCGGCCTATACCGCAACAGCCGCCAAAGCGGTGTGTGGACGTATTTTAAGGAAGACGGCACCACCGTGGACCGCACCGTGACCTACCGCAACGGCCAGCTGGTAACCGACCCCATCAGACAACCCAAAGCCAAACCCCGCCCCCCGCTGAAGCGGAAGTAGTTTTAGGCAAAAAGAAGGTCATGCAGAGTGTAGCGAAGCATCTTGCCCGCCGCTACTAACTCTTTTATTGCGATTGGACTACTTACTGCGGGCAAGATGCTGCGCGCTGCATGACATTTGTTTGACTGCTTATTGAAAGCCTCAACCTACTGGTTGAGGCTTTTTTATTCGCTGGATTGGATTTCAAGCCGCTCAGGCAACCGTCGGAAGCAACCCCGCATCTAGCTTTCCGAACCCCATTCCCCCACCATTGCCCTCGTGGCCGGTACGCCAAAATTATTTATTTGGCGCTTACAATCTGAATTTCAGCTGGTAACAATTTCGAAAGCTTTGCTTATCATAAATTTATTTCACCAGTACCTTGCGTTGCAAAGTACCTGCTTTACATTTGTTCCATACACTGCCTAGTAGCTGCCGTCAGCGTGTACCAAAGACGGCCCGCTACTTGGCGATGATTCTCACTCACCGGAGATTTGGGCCCCGGACCCCTCACTCTCCAGCGGAACCGCGGCCGCTGCCAGACCTGAGCCGCCCCTCGCCCGACCTCAACTTTTCGCTGCACCACCATGAAAACCCTTTTCACTCCGCTCGCTACGTTCGCTTTTAGCCGCCTGCTGCTGGGCACGGCCACGCTGCTACTGCTGCCCCTGGGGGCCGCGCTGGCCCAAACCGCCGGCCCCGGCCGCGTGAGCGGCAGCCTGGTGGAAGCCGGCACCGGCCAGGCCGTACCCTTCTCCGATGTGCTGCTGCTCCGCTCGGCCGATTCTACCTTCGTGGCCGTGGCCCAGGCCACCGAGCAGGGCACTTTTAAAGCCGCTTCGCTGCCGCTGGGCACCTACCTGCTGCGGGTGCAGGACTTGAACTACGGCGTGCTGCGCCGCCGCTTCACGCTCACGACCGCCGCGCCTTCGCTGGAACTTACCGGCCTGAAAATGAGTGCGGCCACCGCTACCAAGCTAAGCGAAGTGGTGGTAACGGGCGAGAAAGCCGCCGTGGTAGAAGAGCTAGGCAAGCGCATCATCAACGTGGAAAAGGACCTGGGCAGCGTGGGCGGCACGGCGGCCAACGTACTCCAGAACGTGCCCTCAGTGAGCGTGGACGTGAACGGCACGGTATCGATGCGCGGCACGTCCAACGTAACCATTCTCATTGATGGCAAGCCGGCAGGCGTGAGCAATGGCGGCACTGGCGGCCCCCGCCTCGACCAGATTCCGGCCTCGCGCATTACCCAGATTGAGGTGATTACCAACCCCTCGGCCAAGTACGACGCGGCCGGTGGCGGCGGCGTTATCAACCTGATTACCAAAAAAGAAACCCGCAGCGGCACCAACGGCACGGCCGCCTTCAACCTGGGCACCGCCGACAAATACAGCGGCAGCCTGAGCCTGAGCCGGAAAGTGGGCAAAGCCACCTGGACGGCCGGCTACGACGGCCGCGACGTGACCTACCGCAGCCACGGCCACAGCGAGCAAACCGCCCTGCTCGGCCCCGCCGAAACCATCCGCACCACCCAGGTGGGCGCGGGCAATGAGATTCACCGCAACCACTCGCTGCGGGCCGGCGTGGAACTGGAGCTGCCCAAAAACCAAACCCTGAGCCTGAACGTGAGCCCCGGCACCGAGCGCAACTTGGAAGGCGAAAGCCAGGACCTGACCCAGCAAACCAACAACGGGCCGGTGCAAAAAACCATTGGCCGCCAGGACCTCGACGTAAAAGTAAAAATCCTGGAAGCTGACGGCAACTACCGCCGCACCTGGGACGCCCACAAGGGCCGCGAGCTCACGGCCAACTTCGGCAATGTGCTGATTGACGCCAACGTGCCAGTGGTGCAGCGGCAGTACGCTGAGGCCGGCTCGGGGAGTGTGCCGCAGCCCGGCACCCGGCAGCTGCTCAAGCTCCTGGCCAATATTCAGTACGGGCAGGTGGACTACGTGCACCCGCTGGCTGATGGCAAGGGCCGCCTCGAAGTAGGGGCCAAAGTAGAGCATCAGGGCAATAACGGCAGCAACAGCTTCGGCTACGCCGCCAGCGAAGCCCGCCCCGACGACTTCCAGAACGACCCCGCCCGCTCGCTCACCTACACCTCCAACCAGGTGGTGCCCGCTGCTTACGTGACCGTGCAGCATAGCTTGGGCAAGAAGTGGAATGCCCAGGCCGGTCTGCGCTCCGAGTACACCTTCTTGAGCGGCAGCATTGAGGGCGGCGAGGGCATTGCCCAGCGCGGCAGCCTCCGCCAGGATTACCTGAGCTTTTTCCCCTCGGCCCTCATCAGCCGGGAGCTGGGCAAGGAAGCCGGCCAGAACCGCCTGCAGCTGAGCTACGCCCGCCGCCTCAACCGCCCCAACTTTATGCAGCAGTTGCCACTGGCCATTTACCAGGACCCGCGCAGCTACCGCCTCGGCAACCCGCGCTTACAGGCCGAATTCAGCAACAACATTGAGCTGGGCCACCAGCTTACCATTGGGCAGGCCACCATTACCAGCACCGCGTTTGCCCGTATCACCACCAATTCCATTCAGCGCCTGCGCTTTGTGGATACCCTGGCTACCCGCCTGGCCGGAGCCGGCGCGGGCCTCATCACCGCCGAGACCTACGACAACCTGGGCACTACCACCAACCTCGGGGCCGAGTTCAGCCTCAACCAGCCCCTGGCCAAGTGGTGGCGCCTGAATGCCAGCACCAGCCTCTACCGCGCCCAGTTGGCCGGCAACGGCATTGCCAACAACCGCACGGCCTTCATCGCCACGGCCCGCCTCACCAACAATTTCACCATCCGCCCCACCCTCGATGTGCAGCTGAGCGGCAACGTACGCTCGGCCCAGCTCACGGCCCAGGGCCGGCAGCTGGCCTCCGGGCAGCTTGATATTGCCCTGCGCCAGCGCCTGTTCTCCGACCGTGCCGCCCTCACCCTGCGCATCGCCGACCTGCTGAACACCCAGCAGTACCGCAACGAAATTGCCACCGATGCGCTGAGCAGCTACCGCTACAGCAAGGACGAAAGCCGTGTGGGCTGGCTGGGTTTCACCTGGTATATCGGCGCCAGCAAGGCCAAGCCCGACCGTATCGAGAGCGCGCCCCAGGGCGGCGGCGGCTTCGGCGGCTGAGTTTGACTTCTTTGATTGCCACCCCGCTTTTCTCACCTGCTTCATTTCTGCAAAATGCCCCGTCGTCGGTTTGGTCCGGCGGCGGGGTTTTGTGTTTTGTTGAATGATGTAGGGGCGGGGCTTGTCCCCGCCCATCGTTGAACGATTTCGCTTGTCCGATTACCTTTCGGAAAGCAACGACGGGCGGGGACAAGCCCCGCCCCTATATCGTGCGGGATTACCACGCACGTTCGCGCAGCCCCTACCTTTGCCCCGTTATGCAAAAACCGAGTATTCCCAAGGGCACCCGCGACTTTGGCCCCGCGCAGGTGGCGCGCCGCCGCCATATTTTCAACGTAATCCGCCGCACGTTCGAGTCGTTTGGCTTTGCGCCGCTGGAAACGCCGACGCTGGAGAACTTGTCGGTACTGACGGGCAAGTACGGCGACGAGGGCGACCAGCTCCTGTTTAAAGTTCTGAACTCCGGCGATTTCGCCAAGGACGTGACCGCCGAGGACCTCGCCACCGGCTCGAAAGCCCTGCTGCCCAAAGTGGCCGAAAAAGGCCTGCGCTACGACCTCACCGTGCCCTTCGCCCGCTACGTGGCCATGAACCGGGGCACCCTCACCTTTCCCTTCAAGCGCTACCAGATGCAGCCCGTGTGGCGCGCCGACCGCCCCCAGCGGGGCCGCTACCGCGAGTTTTACCAGTGCGATGCCGACGTGGTGGGCACCGACTCGCTGCTCTGCGAAGCCGAAATCGTGCTCATGATGGCCCAGGTGCTGGGCGGCCTCGGCCTGCACGATTTCACCATCAAAATCAACCATCGGGGCGTGCTGCGCAATATTTACCAGGCGCTGGGCGGCGAGGGCCGCGAGACGGATTTGTTCGTGGCGATTGACAAGCTCGATAAAATCGGGCGCGACGGCGTGAGCAAGGAGTTGCTGGAGCGCGGCTTTTCGGAGCCCACCATCGAAACGCTGTTTGCCCTGCTGAGCGTGGAGGGCACCTACGAGGAGAAGCTACAACGCCTGCTGGCCGGCTTCGTGACGGCCGGCGTGGAGCCCGATGGCGCCCGCCCCAACGCCGCCGACGAAGACATTACCGCCAACTACCGGGGCCTGACGGAGCTGGCCGAAGTACGCGACCTGCTAGTGGCGTCCGGCTTCAAGCAGTTCGACCGGCTCGAATTTGACCCCACCCTGGCGCGGGGCCTCTCCTACTACACGGGCTGCATTTTCGAAGTCAAAATCAACAACGTGCAAATGGGCAGCGTGAGCGGCGGCGGCCGCTACGACAACCTCACCGGCAGCTTCGGCCTGCCGGGCGTGTCGGGCGTGGGCTTCTCGTTTGGCGTGGACCGGCTCTACGACTGCCTGGAAGCGCTGGACCTGTTCACTGCGACCGGCGAAACGCCCACCCGCTGCCTAATCACCCATTTCGACGTGGCCAGTGGCCGGGCCGCGCTGCCTCTGCTGGCGCAATTGCGCGCCGCTGGCATTCCCAGCGAGCTATACCCCGATGCCAAGAAGCTGGGCGTGCAGTTTAAATACGCCGATGCCAAGGGTATTCCCTTGGTCATCATCATGGGACCCGAGGAAATAGCGGCCGGCGTGGTGAAGGTAAAAATCATGCAGAGTGGCGAGGAAAAGCTGCTGCCTCTGGGCGAAGTGGTAGCGGCCCTGACGGTAGAGTAGCCGGAGCTTGCAATGAACGACAAACTCCCCTCCTTTTTCAAGGAGGGGAAATTTTCGCGTCAGCGAAAATTGGGGTGGCAAAGTCGTTGAACGATGGACCAGCGACTAACGCCCGCATCGTTTCGCCATCGTTCAACGGAGGGCACCACCCCCGTTTTCGCTGCGCGAAAACTCCCCTCCTTAAAAAAGGAGGGGAGTTTTTTTCGTTCTTTGCGGCCCCCAACTTCACCACCCACCCACTCTAAATGCCCACCCACACCATATCGCCCGCACAGCCCCTCACCCTGGCCGCGCTGGCCAAACTCATCGCCGACGGTCGCCCCGTAGCCCTCGGCGACGACGCCCGCCAGCAAATCGCCGCCTGCCACGACTACCTGCACCAGCGCCTGGCCCACGACGACCAGCCGATTTACGGCATCAATACCGGCTTCGGCTCGCTGTATAATGTGAGCATCGCGCCCCAGGAGCGTGCTCAGCTGCAAGTCAACCTAATGATGTCGCACGCCTGCGGCACCGGGGCCGAAGTACCGCAGAACCTCGTGCGCCTCATGCTTTTCCTCAAGGCCCAGAGCCTGAGCTACGGCCATAGCGGCGTGCAAACCGCCACCGTCGAGCGCCTCGTGGCCATGTACAACCGCGAGATGCTGCCCGTGGTGTACGAGCAGGGCAGCCTCGGGGCCTCCGGCGACCTGGCCCCGCTGGCCCACCTCTGCCTGCCCCTGCTGGGCCTGGGCGAAGTAAATTACCAGGGCTACCGCCTCAGCGCCGAAGACGCCATGAGCCTTTTCAGCTGGGAGCCGCTGGCCTTGCAAGCCAAGGAAGGCCTGGCCCTACTCAATGGCACCCAGTTTATGCTGGCCTACGCCGTGGATGGCGTGCTGCGCGCCCAGCGCCTGGCGGCGGCCGCCGATGTTATCGGGGCGCTTTCGCTAGAAGCTTTTGGGGGCTGCTCCGCCCCGTTCAATGAGCATTTGCACCGCATCCGGCCCCACGCGGGGCAGATGCTGGTGGCCAGGCGGCTGCGCGAGCTGCTGGCTGGCTCCGAGCTGCAAACCCAGCCCCGCCGGGCCGTGCAGGACCCCTACTCCTTCCGCTGCCAGCCGCAGGTGCACGGCGCGAGCCGCGACGCGCTGGCCTACGTGGCGCAGGTAGTCGAAACCGAGTGCAACTCCGTGACCGACAACCCCAACATCTTCCCCGACGAAGACCTGATTATCAGCGGCGGCAACTTCCACGGCCAGCCGCTGGCCCTGGCCCTCGACCACCTGGCCCTGGCCGTGACCGAGCTGGGCAGCATCTCGGAACGAAGGACCTACCAGCTGATTTCGGGCCAGCGCGGCCTGCCGCAATACCTCGTGGCCGAGCCCGGCCTGAATTCCGGCCTGATGATTCCGCAGTACACCGCCGCCGGCATCGTGAGCCAGAACAAGCAGCTCTGCACCCCCGCCTCAGTGGATAGCATTGTGAGTAGCAACGGTCAGGAAGACCACGTGAGCATGGGTGCCAACGCTGCCACCAAGGCCCGCCGCGTCATCGAAAACGTGGAGCAGGTGCTCGGTATTGAATTAATGACGGCCGTGCAGGCGCTGGCCTTCCGGCGCCCCGGCCGCAGCTCCGAAGCCCTGGAGCGCGTGGTGGAAGCCTTCGGGCAGGAAGTTAAATTTGTGGTGCGCGACCGGGTCCTGTACCCGGATTTGCACAAAGCCGCCGCCTTCGTCCGTAAGTTTGACTGGCAGTAAATACCGCGCCCGGGTTGCTGGGAAAGTGCTGTCGGCCAGGAATCATTTCTGACCGACAGCACTGGCTATGCCGGCGCGGGCGCGCTACTGCTTCATCCCGCGTTGTGAAGGCCACCCGATAAGGACGCTTGAAGCCGATAAACCATGAAGCTGCTGAACCGCTATTTCTTACTGTTACTGCTATGCCTGCCGGGCCACCTGGCCTGGAGCCAGTGCGAGACCATTCCTAATGACCCCACGGCCTTCGTTGCTCTCAATGGTAACCTCGTACCAGTAGAGTCTTTTTGTGTGGGTCA
The DNA here is from genome assembly GCF_018967845.1 of Hymenobacter siberiensis. Taxonomy (GTDB): domain Bacteria; phylum Bacteroidota; class Bacteroidia; order Cytophagales; family Hymenobacteraceae; genus Hymenobacter; species Hymenobacter siberiensis. Next base: position 2,733,969 of record NZ_JAHLZZ010000001.1, on the reverse strand, counting down.
GCCAGTCACTTTCCTGCATCGCGACCAAAATGCCGACCCCAAGGTGCTCAGCTACGGCGTGTTGCGGGGTTCAGGAGTCACGTTTGGCAGCTCCACGCCACGCTGCTTCCCGCCCAACTACCTGCCCTATAGCTACACCCCCACGCTGGCCGACGTGGGCATGGTGACAGTATCAGAGCTGAATAACGTAATTGGCAATCCGATTTATTACTTCCGCGTTTACCGCGTCTACGACACGCCGCCTCCCGCCTTCACGGTTGCGCCCTGCCCCACCGGCCAGGCGCTGGTCACCATCACCGACGCGGCTTACGATACTTACAGCTACACTTTTCAAACGCCCACCGGCACTATTGGGCCAAGCCCGATTACCCGTGCGCCAAGCGTCATTTCCGTGCCGGCCGGGGCCACTGCCATCACCCTCATCGGCAAATACACCACCAACGGGTTGTGCGAAAGCCGGCCCTCAGTGCAGCCCCTTACGCTGGCAACGGCCATGGTTCCGGCCCTAACCAGTCTCACCCTCAGCGGCCCGCTACCCGGCGGCGCGGCCACGCTGGCCGTAGGCAATTTGCCCCTCGGCTACCGCTATACCTTGCAGGTCGATACCGGCAACGGCTTCCAGAACGTGCCGAGCGTGCCCGTGCCGCCGGGTAGCACCAGCCTGAGCGTGCCCGGCGCGGCGACTGGCCGCTACCGCATCGCCCGCAACGACTACTGCGGCACCAGCCCCGCCACCTCGCCCGCCATCGGCACGCTGAGCCTGACCGGCGCATCGGCCCGCAACCGCAACCAGCTGCTGCTAACCGACGCCGGCAGCCCCGGCACCAGCTACACCGTCACCCGCAACGGCACCGCCATTACGACCGTGGTGACCATCAGCGGGGGGCTGGAGGATACAGATGTGCTCTGCGGCAGCAGGTACACCTACGTAGTAACGGCCACCCAGCCGGGCGGCGGGGTCGCGGTTTCCAATTCGGTTGCCATCACCACGGTTTCAGCCCTGCCGCCGGCGCAGCCCCGGCTGGTGGCCAGCTTCAACCTCAATAATGTGGTAGTGCTGACGCCCGTGCTGACCATGCCGGCCCTGCCCGCCGGGGGTTCGCTCCGCTACAGTCGGACGGTCGGCAGCGGCGCGCCCACCGATTTCGGTACCGCCACCTCGCTGCGGGCACCCCGCGATTCCACCGAGCTGGCCCAGCTCAAAGCCAACCCGCCCTGCTACACCGTCATCCTGGCAGATGTGTGCGGCAATACTTCGCCCGCCAGCCCGGCCACCTGCCCGGCCATCCTCTTGGCCAGCGCCGCCGACCCCGACGGCAGCACCGCCGCCCTCACCTGGACGGCCTTCACCGGCCCCAGCCCCACCATTCCGGCCACCTACACCCTCCAGCGCCTCGCCGCCGACGGCTCCGTGCTGAGCACCCTGGCCCTGACGGGCACCAGCTACACCGACCTCACCCCGCCCACCGATCGGCAGGTGGTGCGCTACCGTCTGCAAATCGGCGGCGCGGGGCTGCCGGCCGGCACCTTCAGCTATTCCAATCTGGCCAGCGTCACGCGGCAGCTCACGCTCACCATTCCCACCGCCTTCACGCCCAACGGCGACGGGCTGAACGATGTGCTCGAAGTGAAGGGCAAGTACCTGAATAACTACACCTTCGTGGTAGTGGACCGCAACGGCCAGGAAGTATTCCGGGGCACCCGGCGCAGCGAAACCTGGGATGGCACCATCAAGGGCCACGCCCCGGTGCTGGGGGCCTACGTGTGGCGTTTTCAACAGAATAACGAAGACGGCAAGCCTTTTTCGGCCACGGGGACGATTACTATTCTAAAATAATACGCCATTCGGCCACCACTTTTACGGGTAATTTTAGCCGATAATAATAGGATGAGGCATCCTTTTCGGCCCAACCGCTGTTCACTAGCAACGGACAAACAATAACTGACAACTAGCAATATGGCATTCGACATCACCGGCATGATGGGCAAAGTGAAAGAGCTGCAGGACAAGATGCAGCAGGCCCAACAGGAAATCCAGCACATCACGGCCACGGGCGAAGCCGGCGGCGGCCTCGTGCGCGCCACGGCCAACGGCCACCGCAAAATCCTCAAGCTCGAAATCGACGAATCGCTCCTCACCCCGCAGGACCGCGACATGCTGGCCGACCTCGTGGTAGCCGCCGTGAACAAGGCCCTCGACGAAGCCGCCGAGCTGGCCCGCCAGGAGCTCCAGCGCAAAACCAGTGGCCTGATGCCCAACGTGCCCGGCCTCGATTTGAGCGGTTTTGGGGCCTAATACTGCGGCCCCGGCCGGCGCCGGCGCCGACGTGGCCATCGTCATCCTGAACTGGAACGGGGCGGGCTTTCTCGCCCGTTTCCTTCCCGGCGTGCTCGCCCATGCCGACGGTGCCCGCGTGATAGTGGCCGATAACGCCTCTACCGATGACTCTATAGAGCTGCTGGCCCGCAATTTCCCGACCGTGGAGCTGCTGCTGCTCGACCGCAACTGGGGCTTCTGCGAGGGCTACAACCAGGCGTTGGCGCAGGTCGACAGCCCGTTTTTCGTGCTACTGAACTCCGATGTGGAAGTCACCCTGGGCTGGCTGCGCCCCCTGCGCAGCTTGCTCGAAGCCAACCCGCGCATCGCCGCCGTACAGCCCAAAATCCTGGCTCACGCCGACCCTACACTGTTTGAGTACGCGGGAGCCGGCGGCGGCTACCTCGACCGCCTGGCCTACCCCTTCTGCCGGGGCCGCCTCTTCGACACCCTCGAAAAGGACCTGGGCCAGTACGACGCCCCCCGCCCGGTAGCCTGGGCCAGCGGGGCCTGCCTCATGGTGCGCCGCGCTGCCTGGCAAGCCCTCGGCGGCCTGGAGCCGGCCTTTTTTGCGCACATGGAGGAAATCGACTTCTGCTGGCGCCTTCAGAATGCGGGCCACGAAGTCTGGTATCACGGCGGCAGCGCCGTGCAGCACGTCGGCGGCGGCACGCTGCACAAATCCAACCCCCGCAAAACGTATTTAAACTTCCGCAACGGCCTGGCGCTGCTCTATAAAAACGCCGCCCCGGGCGAACTGTATGGCCCCATGTTCCAGCGCCTTGTGCTGGATGGCGTGGCAGGCCTGCGATTTTTATTGAGCGGGGAGGTGGGCGATTTCTGGGCCGTACTGCGGGCGCATTTCAGCTTCTATGGCAGCTTTGGCTACTGGCGCAAGAAGCGGCAAGCCGCCCGGCCGCACCTGCGGGTTCGGGATAGGGCCGGGGTATATGATGGCAGTTTGGTCTGGGCGTATTTTGCCAAGGGCAAACGGCGGTTCAGCGAATTAGGGCTGAAATAAAATGATACTGCCCCAGCCTAAACGAGTTAAGCTGGGGCAGTGTCATTTTATTTCAATCCAGTAATTACAAATCCCAAACCGTGCTGCGTTGCTGGCGCATGGCGCGCCGCACATTCATCCAGAAAGCCCCGGCGAAATAAAGCACGATGGGCGAGCCAAACGTGAAAAACGAGGCATACACGAACGACAGCCGGACGCTGCGGGTACTGAAGCCCCATTTCCCGGCCAGGGCCGAGCAAAGGCCGAAAGACTGCGTTTCGAGGTAGTCGGTGAAGCGTTTCATGGGCGGTAACGGCTAGCGAAAAACAGTTTCTCTGGGCTAAGATAAGGCATTGGGAGGGTAAAGGCAACAGGTCCGGTGTAATTTCGCCCCTCAGAATCTGACTAATTTCAGACTTCTACGTTTGTAAGGGCGGTTTTTGTCTTTCCACCTCAGGTGTTTTAATGCGTAATCTTTTGCGGCCAGTGGCCCACGGGCTGCTGGCAGCCACCGTATTTTTCTCGGCCTGCACCCTGCCCCGAGTGCTGAAGCAGGCCGAAGCCGGGCGTACCGTGGTGGCCCGCCCCGCCGTGCTCACGGCCTCCGGCGAGGCCGTGCCCTTTGCGGTAGAAGCCCGCGTACCGGCCAACCACCTGCAAAAAGGCGTGGCCTACGAGCTGCTGCTGCGCTACCGCTACGAGCACGGCCTGCGCGAGGACACCCTCGGCCGCATCACCTTCACGTCGGGCAACTTCGTGTACGACGATGAAAACAAAGGCCAGCTCCTCGCCACCCAGAAGTTCACCCTGCCCAATACGCCCGGCCGCAACCCCGGCGAGCTGCTGGCCCACGCCCAGGTACGTGAGCTGAAAAAGAACGGCAAAATTCTTCGCGCCCCTAGCGATGTGCGCGTGGCCCGCGGCATCGCCGACCCCGCCCGCCTGGTAGTCCGCGAGGACACCGCCCTGACCCTGCTGCCAGAGCGCGCCAGCAACAACATGAGCGGCACCCGCGTGCTGCCCTTCTTTTTCGATGAAGACAAGTGGTTTATCCGGGGCTACCTGGGTACCAACGTGGCCGCCCTCGAAGACCTGATTGATGCCAACCAGCACACAAAACAGGTGCTCATCATCGCGGGCCACTCGCCCGACTCTACCGATGCCCACAACCGCCTGTTGGCCAGCAAGCGCGTCCGAATGTTGCTCTACTACTACAAGCAGCGGGTTAAAAACTTCTCGTATCTCAATAATAACGAGGAGATTCGCTACGACACGCTGGCCTACGTGCGCAAGTGGGATACCTTCCTCCAGAAAGTCACGACCTCGGCCCTGAAAGCCGACCAGATTGACTCCGTCGTCACCCTAATCAACGACACCAAGGGCACCTTCGAGCAGAAGGAAAAGGCCCTGCACCGGCTCACTTCCTTCGATTACATCGAGCAGTACATCTATCCGGTACTGCGTTTCGGCACCGTGGCCGTGAGCTACACCGCCCCAAAACGCTACGATTCGGAAGTGTACCTGCTCTCGAAAAAGATTGTGGAGAAGCAGGTCGAAACCGATGCCCTCACGCCCGAGGAGCTGCGGTATTCGGCCACGCTCACGCCACTGCTGGCTGAAAAACAGCGTATTTATGAAGTATCGGCCGCGAATACCAACAGCTGGGAAGCCTTCCACAACCTGGGCGTGGTGCTGCTGATGCGCGCCGAAAAGGAGCCCACCGATAAAATTCAGAAGGCCTATTACCGCCGGGCGGCCGTCAACTTCACGCTAGCCGCCCATCGCAATCCCACGGCCGAGTTCTTCTACCACGCCGCCACCGCCTACCACCGCGCCGGCGACCGCCTCGAAGCCCTCCAGAACTACGACTACGCCATTAAGCTGGGCGGCCCGCGCCCGCTGCTGCGCAAAATCTTCTCCGACCGCGCCGCCCTGGAAATCGAAGTCGGCCAGCCCGACGAGGCCCTGCGCAGCCTCCAATACGCCGGCCCCAGCTACCAGAACGCCCTCAACCGCGCCCTCATCGAAGTGGGCCGCGAGCACTACGAGCTGGCCCAGGAACAATATCAGCTGGCCCAAGCCCTGCGCCCCACGGCCGCCGCGCCCATCTACGGCCTGGCCGTGGTGGCCGCCCGCCAGAAAAACGAAGCCGCCGTGGGCACCTTCCTCAAGCAGGCCGTGGCCCTCGACCGCAGCTACGCCCAGCGCGCCGTGGAAGACCTGGATTTTCAGGACTATGCGCAGGGCAAGGTATTTCGGGAGGCGTTGCGGTAGCGCCGTTCTGCCGACTTTTTAGCCCGCAGAAGGCGCCGAGGGTTGCGCAGAGGTCGCCGAACGTTCAGCGACCTCTGCGCAACCCTCGGCGCCTTCTGCGGGCTAATGTTCTTAGGGGCCGTTGCCCGTCCGCCGCACCTGTTGTAGCTTTGCCAAACGGCCCAATTGCGGCTTTACCCTAAAGAAAACCATGCGTCAAATTCAATTCCGTGAGGCCTTGCGCGAGGCCCTGTCCGAGGAAATGCGCCGCGACCCGCGGGTGTTCCTAATGGGCGAAGAAGTGGCCGAGTACAACGGCGCCTACAAAGTAAGCCAGGGCATGCTCGACGAGTTCGGCCCCGAACGCGTGATTGATACCCCGATTGCTGAGCTGGGTTTTGCCGGCATCGGCGTGGGCGCGGCGGCCAACGGGCTGATTCCCGTCATTGAATTCATGACCTTCAACTTCTCGTTGGTGGCTATCGACCAGGTGATTAACTCGGCCGCCAAACTGTATTCGATGTCGGGCGGGCAGTACTCCTGCCCCATCGTGTTCCGTGGCCCGACGGGCAACGCCGGCATGCTCAGCAGCCAGCACTCGCAGAATTTCGAGAACTGGTTTGCCAATACGCCCGGCCTGAAAGTAGTGATTCCCTCGAATCCTTACGACGCCAAAGGCCTGCTGAAATCGGCCATTCGCGACCCCGACCCCGTGATTTTCATGGAGTCGGAGCTGATGTATGGCGACAAGGGCGAAGTACCCGAGGAAGAGTACCTGCTCGAAATCGGCAAAGCCAACATCGTGCGCCAGGGCAAGCACGTAACGCTGGTGAGCTTCGGCAAGATGATGAAAATCGCCTACACCGCCGCCGATGAGCTGGCCAAGGAAGGCATTGAAGCCGAAGTAATCGACCTGCGCTCGGTGCGCCCGATTGACTACGACACGCTGGTGAACTCGGTGAAGAAAACCAACCGCATGGTGGTTATCGAAGAAGCCTGGCCGCTGGCCAGCATCTCGGGCGAGTTGGCCTACATCGTGCAGCGCCGCGCCTTCGACTACCTCGACGCGCCCGTTATCCGCATCACCTGCGCCGACGTGCCCCTGCCCTACGCCCCCACCCTCATCGAAGCCTCGCTACCCAACGTGGCCCGCGTGGTGAAAGCCGTGAAGGAAGTAACTTACGCCAAAGTGTAGGGTTGAATTATGGAAATTGGAAGGCCCCGTCAGCGAAAGCTGGCGGGGCCTTTTTTATGAAAAAGTTGCCGCTAATCCTGCGGAGCCTCGCTCGGCGGGCGCAGCTGCCCCGCCGTGGCTTCTGATACATGCCAGCACCCCCACAGCCAGCCGGCCGCCACCGCCACCAATGCTACCCGGCGCACGGGCGCCAGCTCGCGCCACCACGCCCCTGGCTGCCACGTTCCCGCTACCATCGTGAGCACCAACAGATGCAGGGGCAGCAGAAACCGGCTTTCCATGAGCGTGGGCAATACCAGCAGGCACGGCAGCAGCAATGCTATCAATGAGCCTACTGCCATGGATGACCAGGCCAACCGCCGGTTTCTCAGCCCGGCGACTATAGCCAGCAAAATGCCCAAACCGAGCAGCGCATAGTTCAGCAGCCGCAGCGCAGCCTGGCCCGGCGGCTGCAGCTGCCGGGGATAGGGCGTGGGGAAACGAATATCCAGGCCGTTGAACAGGTGGCGCAGGTAGCGCCCACTGGTGCTAATGGGCTGATGCAGCGCAAACTTCGCATACTGGCCGTAGCTGCCGAACCGGTGGCCCGGCTCAGCAGCCAGGGCGCGCTGCCCAACGGAATCGGCATAAACCAGCGAACGGGGGATTTCCAGAATCAAACTCGATTCGTAGCGCTGGAACGCCGTGCCCCAGGTGAGCTGCTTCAGATAGAGCGGCGCGGTACCGGGTTGCCCGGCCAGCACCAGCGGCGTGGGCTGCTGGAAATGCCGCATATTAATTAGAAACTGCGGCAGCCACACCAGTGCCAACCCGACCGCCAGCGCCGCGCCACTTCGCCAGATAGAGGAACCGGAAGCCGGCTGCGTATTCTTCCACAACAGCCACAGCACACCCGGCACACTGGCCAGGTAAATGGGCCGAATATTGATGGCCGCCGCCAGCAGCAGCCCGGCTACTGCGGCCCAGCCCCAGCCGCGCCGCGCCAGCGCCGCCAGGCTCAGCAGCAGCAGCGCCAGCGCCGGCATATCGCTGAGGGTGAAGTTGAAATAGTCGCGCCAGAAGACAAAAGACAGACTGAGCAGCACCAGCCAGCGGCCGCCGCTCAGGGCCCGGCCCGTGGCTTGGGCCCATAGCTGCGGCAGGGCCACGCCGAATAGCACGGCCGCCCAGCCCGCCCCCAGCACCTGTGCCCCGGTGAGCATCGACCAGCCCGTGAAATGGCACAGCAGCCGCGCCGGCAGCACGAGCAACGGCCCCAGGTAGCCGCGCATCGGCGCATCGAACGCCAGCAGGGAAAACCCTCCATTTTGCGTGAATTTCAAGGAAAATTCCCAGTATTCGGCCGCGTCGAAGCGGAACTGGCTCACGGTGTAGCCGCTCAGGGGCAGGTAGGCGGCGTAGAGGGCCAGCACGGCGAGCACCCGCCAGCGGGCAGGCCACGGAGCCGAAAAAAATGTGGAACGAGTAGGCATGAGTACCGCAAAACTAGGCACCGGCCGCAGCTTATGCGGCGCGGCGCGGGCCTTGCCCAGTCACACGGTCCGAATCGGGCCGCGAAGCCAATCAAATTGTCGCCGTATCTTTTGCGCTAGCTCTGCCGTAAGGCTATTTTTCATCCTCCCCACCCGCATGAATCACCGCCTTCACCTCAAATTTGAACAGCTCGAACGGTCTACTGAACGACTTTTGGCGTCGGCCGAGGCGCTGGGGCCGGATCAGAACAAGGCTCCCGCGCCGGGCAAATGGTCGGCGGTGCAGGTAGTGCATCACCTGCTTTTTGTTGAAGAGAACATCCTCAAGTATGTCCAGAAGAAGCTCCAGGCGGAGGAGCTTTTGCCGAAGGTTGGCTTTTTTACAAAGCTGCAGGTGCAGTTTGTGCGCCTGATGCTGCGCCTGCCCGGCCTCAAGTTCAAAGCACCGCGCGGTGTGGCTACCCTCACCGATGCCGGCGAGCTGCCCACGCTGCACGAGATGCGCAAGTCCTGGGAAGCCTCCCGCCGCCAGATGGAGCGGCTGCTCAACGAGTTTCCGAGCCGGCAGCAGAACCGGGCCGTATTCCCTCATCCGCGCTCGGGCCGCATCACCATCTATCAGGTAATAGAGCACCTGGTCGACCACCTGTTGCATCATCAGCAGCAGCTGGACCGCATCACCAAGGTCCTGCGGCCCACGGCCGGGGTGCGGGCCGATGCCCATGCCTAGCGCCAGCCACATAAAAGAAGCAGCCCCCGAATTTATCAATTCGGGGGCTGCTTCTTTATACCTTTCTACTTCACCGGCACCTCATAGGCAGGCAGCTCGCGGAAAGCCGTGGCGAGTTCGGCGGGCGGGGTGGTGAGCTTGCGGCGGTCGAGGTCGAGCCAGGCCCCGTCGACGGCTACGATGGCGGCCACGCGGCCATCGGCCTTGTAAATGGTGTGGGTGATACTCCAGCGGGTGCCGTCGTCGTTCACGCTGCGCAGACGGCTATCCACCCGAATTTCTTCGCCAATGTGTATTTCCTTGAGGAAAGTCGTTTCTTCGCGGAACAGGATGGGACCCAGGCGCAGGCGCGCAAATTCCTTGATATCGTAGCCCCACTCGGCCAATAAAACGAGGCGCTGGTCGGCGGCATAGTCGGCGTAGGCGGAATGGCGCATGTGGCCGTTCGGGTCCATATCGGCCCAGCGGGTGCGGTAGATGATGGCGTTGGTCAAAATCAATTAAGAATTAGGTTAGTGAAATAGAATTGAAAAGGTTGCTGATGAATTGTTTATTCTTAATTCATAATGAAGCTGTTTAGAAAGTCCCCGAACGGTCATGCAGCGCGCAGCGCAGCATCTTGCTCGCATCCTCAGGCCCGTTCAACGATGCGAGCAAGATGCTGCGCTCTGCATGACCGTTTGAGTACCTTTTGTGACTTTCTAAACAACTCCAATTGTTAATTGCCAACAGGCATTAGGCGCACCAGGTACTGGTCGTTCTCGTCTTCGCTGAGGAATTCGGCGGTGTAGCCGGCAGTTTGGGCCGCGTCGTTGAGCAGGGCGGCATCGACGAACAGCCAGGGAAAGGGCTCGCCGGTGCGGCCCTTGTAACTGAGCGTGTATTCAACTTCGCCGTAGTACGGGCCGTTGAGGTTGATAAGCAGCGCCCCGTCTTCGTCCTCGTAGAGGTAGCGCACGTCGGAGGACGTGGCCAGAATCTGCCCATCGGGGGCCAGCAGGGTGCGGGCGTGGGCCAGAAATTTATCGAGGCCGTCGAGGGTGCCGGTCAGGCCGAGGCCGTTCATTAGCAGCAGGATGGTGTCGTAGGGCAGCTCGGTAGGCGGCAGCGGGGCAAATAAGTCGTGGCGGGCCACGGTATGCACGCCGCGCTCGGTCATCACCTGCACCGAGCCGGCCGATACGTCCACGGCCTTTACGTGCTGGAAGCCCCGGCTCTGCAGCTCCAGGCTGTGGCAGCCGGCCCCGGCCCCAAGGTCGAGCACGCGGCCCCGGCTTTCGTCGAGGGCCAGGCGCTCCAGCTCCGGCATCTGGAGCAGGGTGCGGAAGAAGTAGGCGGCCGGCAGCGGCTCATCATCGGCGGCGCTGCAATGCACGGTGACGGTGGCGGCAATAGTGCCGTGGTGGTAGTCCAGCAGGGCCTGGCCCAGCACATCGGGGGCGGTGGTTGTGGTCATAGAGAAATTAAAAGCGCATTTTGGGCCGTTGAGGCGCGCCACGGCCGGGGTTGGCGGCAACAACGCTTCAATAACCCATCGATAGCCAAAATTACCCAAAACTTCGCGCCGGGGCCAAGCGTTTGCATGCTACCCTACTGCTCAACCCCTCATTATGCTTCCCGCCAAACTGCGTAAAGGCCAGCTACCCACCAAAATCTGCGTCACCTGCGGCCGGCCGTTCGAGTACCGCAAAAAGTGGCGCGCCAACTGGGACGACGTGAAATACTGCGGCGAAAAGTGCCAGCGCAACCGGCCCGCCGCCGGCACTACCAGCCCCACTCCGGCGTAACCGCCCGGCGCGGCCGTATCTTTTGGGGCCGGGGCGGCGTTGAGAAGCTCCTTACCCCTTACCAATCTGCTGGTTTTCCAGCCGCTTTTTTATGGCCTCCAACCTCGACTACCTCAACCCCAATCTTATTCCGCTCGAAGAAAAGGTCAATACCTACCTGGAAATGGAAAAAGAGCTGCGCCGCGCCGCTCACGACCAGAACAGCGGTACCCAACACTCGCCCACCGATTTGTCCCGCATGGAGCAGGAAATCATCGCCCTGCTCCCTACCCGCGATGAATGGGTGAAAGTAAACCTGGGCTACGGCCCCAGCCGCGTGGGTGCATGGTACATACCCGCCCTCAATGGCCAGCCCGAGCGCTACGAGCTGCGCGTGGTACATTAAAGAGGCTATGGGGGTATGAAGTTCTTTACCTCCTACCCCAGAGCCGTTACGTTCTACCCTCCTACCCTCAAACCTAATGCCCCGCGTCCCAGTCGTAGCCCAGCTCGGCCCAGTAGTCTTTGGGGCGGGTATCGGCGAAGGCGATGGTGCCGATGCGCTTGAGGTGCTTGATGCCGTATTTGAGGGGCGTGACGAGGCGAAGCGGCGCGCCATGGGCGGCCGTGAGCGGCTCTCCGTTCATTTCGTAGCACAGCAATGTTTGTGGGTGCAGGGCGCTGGCCATGTCGATGCCCACATAGTATAGCTCGTCGGGCGTGCGCATACCCACGTAAGGCGCGAGGTCGGCGGGCGGGCTCAGCGGGTCGGCAGGCAGGCCGCTGCGGGTGGCCAGCGGGTAGCGGGCCAAAAAATCGGATAGCCGGGCACCAGCCCAATGCACCACGATGCTCCAGCCTTCGATGCATTTGAGCTCAGTGGTCATCTCCACTTTGGGCAGGGCCTGGATATCGGCCAGGGAGAACTCCTGGGTTTTGCCGGAACCGTAGGCCTGCACGCGCATTCGCCAGGTGGCGGGGTCCACGTCACCGGCGAGGCCTACCCGGCCGTTTACGCGGGGCATTTTGGCGCGGCTGCGGGCAAACTCGGGGGCCAAGCGCAGATGCTTGAAATAAGCGTGGCTGAGGCGACTATTGGCATCGAGCGCATTGCGCAGCGGGTACGGAATGCCTTGATCAGTGGGCTGCGACACCAGCCAGCGCCAGCCGCCAATGCCCGCGAGGCCAGCCAGCCCCAGCCCGATGAAGGAACGGCGCGAGCGGCGGCGGGCCTCGGCCAGCAGCGCGGCTTCAGATTGGGGCAAAGCGCCGGGGCCGTCGAGCGGCGCGGACGCGAGGGAAGGGTCAGTCATACCGAAAAGCGGCAATTATTGAGACGAAAGGGATTCATCGGCGGCGGGCAGCGACGTGGGGCCGGCTTCCAGCTTATGCGTCGCGGGTTCAGTCTCCACAATCTCAAATCCCGCCACCATGGCCCGGAAATTATTCCAGCCGGCCCGCACCACCTGGGTAATGTGTACCACGAAAAACAGCACGTAGCCGATGGTGAGCGCAAAGTGAATGATGCGAGCAAACTCATACCCGCCCAGCAGCTGCGTGAGCCAGCCAAACTGCGTAGGCTTGTAAATGGCCAACCCCGTAAGCACCGAGCCCAGCCCCATGATAACGACCGAAGTGTAGGCAATCTGCTGCGCGCCGTTGAATTTGCGCACCGGCAGCGGCTTTTTATACAGGCCGAGGTCGTGCAGTGTTACCAGCACGGCTTCTTTGAAGGAGTGCCGGGTGGGCAGCAGGTAGCGCCACTCGCCCGAAAAAGCGGTGTAGCCCACGTACAGCAGGCCATTGAGGAAAAACACCCACATCAGCACGAAGTGCCAGCTCATACCCTGCGCCAGCTTGTGGTCGACGTGGAAGGCTGCGTAGAAAGACTGCGGAAAGAACTTGACCAGCGTAGTTTTACCCCAGCCCAGGCGGTACACGTCGTTGGCCCAGTATATCCACATCCCGCTCCAAATCATGAGGCTGAGAACGGGGAAATTGACCCAGTGAAACCACCGAATAGCCAACGGATGCTTTTCAACAAGCTGCTTCATAAAACCACAATTCGAAACGGAAACCTCTGCAAGGTACACCGGGCTCCGGGTCTGCATCTTACCTAGCCTGACGCGCGAGCCGGGACATCCTTACAGCAAATCTAGCTGCCAAGGCAAAAAAATAGGCTGGTCCCATTGAGGCCAGCCTATCCATACCAAAACACCTTAAAAAACTATTCTTTCACAGAGATACCAACAAGAACTGCACCAAAAAATTCCGCAGCCCTCCCTTTTTTCTAAAGTGTTTCAGTGCAAATACGTTATAGCTAATGCAACCTTAAAATTATCTAGCAAGCGGCATTTCGCCGGTCCCTACTCCTTGGCAATTCTGGTAGTCAAGCGGGTTTCGCCAACTTCCAGCGTGAGCAGGTACATGCCGGGGGCGGCAGTGGGCAAGGCAATGGGCAGGGAATTAGCCCCGGAGCGCACGGCCACCGCCTGGGTAGCAACGGTGCGGCCCAGCAGGTCAGTGATGCGCAGCTGGCCGGCAGCACTAAAGCGGGCGTCGAAGGAGAGCGTGAGCGCGGAGCTGAAGGGGCTGGGAGCGGCGCTAAACGTTTCGGATAGCACGGCGGCGGGCTGGGTGGCCAGCACTACCTGCAAGTTGCGCGCGCCCCGGTACACCTGCCCCCGGATTTCGCCCCCGGGGTTGGCAGCCGTGTGCAGATTCAGGTAGATGTTCTCGTTGCGAAAGTCCAATGACCGGGCCGTGGTGAAGGGTGCGGCGTTGTCGCTTTTCCAGTAGCCGGCCAGCGACGTGGGGTTAGTCGCATTGTCGAAGTAAGGAGCCAGGCTGAATACCACCCCGCCCGACTGCGAAGCCGTGCCGGTGTGGAAGTGGCCCATGGTGGCCGGGCCGCTCAGGCCGCCCCACACGGCGGCGAAACGGGCGTTGGTCTGGTCCCGGTCGATGCTCACAAACCCCACGCCGTACCCGTTGCTAACCACCGGGTTGGGCCGTTCCTGGGCGCCGTTCAGTACAATGCTGTAGCCTTCGCGGGCCAGCCGGATTACCTGCCCACGAATTTCACCGTTCGGGTTGGCGGCCGTAGTCAGCACAGTGTTTATGCCAGTGTTCAGCAGCAGGTTTGCCAGGGCGGGCGTCAGGGTCGGGGCGGTAATCTCGAAGGTGATGACATTGCCCACCGCGTTGCCCCCGGCCCCGGGTATCACGGGCACAGTGCCCACCAGGTTGGCGGGGGTGTTGGCAACGCCGGCATTGGCGGCGTAAAACCGCAGCTCCACGGGCGGGCCACTCAGGCCGGTGTAGGCCACCTGCACCCGCACGGTATCGAGCGTACCAACGAGCCGGCCCACAGATACGGCCGAGGCAGAAGTGATGACGGCAGGCACCATTTGCGCCCCGTCGAAGCGGGTATCCAAAGGCAGCACGCGCCGCTCGGGCAGTACTTGCGCCCGGATTTCGCCCCCGGGGTTAGTAGCCGTGTGGAAGTTGATGTATACCCCGCCCTGCACCAGCGCGGCCAGTAGTGCGGGCGTGAGCAGCGGGTTGGTGCCCTGCGACGAAATTTCGCCTTCCAGTACATTGCCGGTGAGAAATGGCAAGAGACTGAGGGCTACCGGAGCGTTGGCCCCGGGGCCGGCAATATGGAAATGCGCGCCCGTGATGGCACCGCTCAGCCCGTTCACCACCACCCGAAACTTCAGGCGCTCCTGGTCCTGGCTCAGCGTGAATACGCCCAGGCCAGAGGCCGTGGTAGCCACCGCCGGCACTTCCTGGGCACCGCTCAGCACGCCCGCCAGCGCATCATCTGACTCTACCGTGACCTGGCCGCGAATTTCGCCGCCGGGGTTGGCCATGGTGTGCACGTTCAGGTACACCAGCCCGCGCAGCAGCCGCGCAATGCGCAGGGGCGTAACGTCAGCACCGGCCAGAAAGCCCGAAACCCGGTTACCGCGCAGCTTGCTTAGCAGGTTCACACTAACCGGGGCATTCACGCCCGCCGGAGCATCGTGAAAATGCACCCCAGTAACAGGCCCACTCAGCCCGCTGAAAGCAGCCTGAATAAAAATGGTATCGCGCGTGGAATTCACGGTGATGGCCGCTACGCCCTGCGCGCTGGTAGCCACGGCGGGCACTTCCTGAGCCCCGCTAAGCCGGGCCGTAAGTAACAGATGGGGGCGCAGGTGGTCGGCCGAAGCCACCAACGGGGCAGCCAGCAAAGCAGCGGCAGCCAGCGAACGAAGTATTTTTGCAAACATGAGATTAGTGGTAAAATGGTTGGGTTGGTGAAGGAAGGAGAGCGCCGGCAACCCGGCCTACTCCCAAAAACCGGAGCAGATAGCCGCAGGATTGCCTGATGCAAGTTGTTTTTCCCGTATTACGGGGTAAGCCCAGACTTCGCCATAATGTTTCAATATTTTTTGGCAATAATCTACTAACGGGCAATGCAGTACTACCGCGCCACGCAACTCCCCGGCTCGCTTTCAAATGAGCTTTATTGGCGGGCGGACACACGAAAAAAGCCCTGACGAATCGCCAGGGCTTGTTTTAGTAGCTAATTGTGCGGCGGGCTTGCGCGGGCGTGGGCTTAGCGCATCATGCCGCCGGGGCCACCTTTCATGCCACCCATCATTTTGGCCATTTGGGCCATACCGCCCTTGGTCTGGCTCATTTTGTTCATGGTACGCATCATTTTGCGCATGTCGTCGAACTGCTTCATCAGCGCGTTCACCTGCTGAATATCGGTTCCGGACCCCTTGGCCAGACGCTTCTTGCGCGAGCCGTTGATGAGGTCGGGATTGGCCCGCTCCTGCTTGGTCATGCTCTTGATGATGGCCTCAACAGGCTTGAAGGCATCGTCGTCGATTTCGACGTCCTTCATGGCCTTGCTCATGCCCGGAATCATGCCCATCAAGTCCTTGATGTTGCCCATCTTCTTGATTTGCTCCAGCTGCGAGAGGAAGTCGTCGAAGTTGAACTGATTCTTTCGGATTTTGGCGTTGATGCGCTTGGCCTCGTCCTCATCGAACTGCTGCTGAGCGCGTTCTACCAGCGAAATAACGTCGCCCATGCCCAGGATGCGCTGGGCCATGCGGTCGGGGTAGAACAAGTCCAGCGCGTCCATCTTCTCGCCCGTCGAGATGAACTTGATGGGTTTTTCCACCACGGCCCGGATGCTGAGGGCCGCGCCACCGCGCGAGTCGCCGTCGAGCTTGGTGAGCACCACGCCGTCGAAATTCAGGCGGTCGTTGAAGGTTTTGGCGGTGTTCACGGCGTCCTGGCCGGTCATGGAATCCACCACGAACAGCGTTTCGCTGGGGTTGATTGCGGCCTTCACCTGCTCAATCTCGCGCATCATCTGCTCGTCCACGGCCAGGCGGCCGGCGGTGTCGATGATGACTACTTTCTTGCCGTTTTTGCGGGCGTACTCAACGGCGTTGCGCGAGATTTCAACGGGGTTCTTGTTCTCGATTTCCGAGTACACTTCCACGCCAATCTGCTCGCCGAGCACCTTGAGCTGCTCAATAGCGGCCGGACGGTACACGTCGCAGGCCACCAGCAACGTATTGCGGCCCTGCTTCTTAACGTAGCTGGCCAGCTTGCCGGCGAAGGTGGTTTTGCCCGAGCCCTGCAGGCCCGATAGCAGAATCACGGCCGGGTCGCCCTTGATGGTGATGTCCTTCTTCTCGCCGCCCATGAGCTCGGTGAGCTCGTCGTACACGATTTTGACCATGAGCTGGCCCGGCGACACGGCCGTGAGCACATCGCGGCCCATGGCAGCTTCCTTAATCTTGTCGGTTACATCCTTGGCAACCTTGTAGTTAACATCGGCATCGACCAGCGCCCGGCGGATTTCCTTGATGGTGGCCGCGACGTTGATTTCGGAGATGCTGCCCTGGCCCTTAAGGGTTTTAATGGCCCGGTCGAGCTTGGTGGAGAGATTATCGAACATTGAATCGCTGATTTAGCGCTGGTTGAACTGGTTATGCTGATTTGGTGCGGGGCGCCCCCTCGGAATCAAGCTGAAACTGAACCCCAAAAGTAACCATAAAAGGCCGAAAACCGGCAGCGGGCGTACCTTCGTGGCCCGCTTTATGTTTCCGGTCACTGTGTCACTCCCCCACCCTCTGCGCCTGCTCGTTATCACGTATTACTGGCCGCCCTCGGGCGGGGCCGGCGTGCAGCGCTGCCTCAAGTTTGTGAAGCACCTGGGGCATTTCAACGTGGAGGCCACGGTAATTACGGTAGACCCGACCCAGGCCAGCTACCCCGTGCGCGACGAAAGCCTGCTGGCCGAAGTGCCACCCGGCGTGCGCGTTATCCGCACGGGCACCACCGAGCCGTTTGAGAGCTATAAGAAGCTGACGGGCCGCGCCGTACCCTACGGCGGCTTCGCCAACGAAGGCAAGCCCGGGCTGCTGCAGCAGGCGCTGCGCTTCGTACGCGGCAACCTGTTTGTCCCGGACCCGCGCCGGGGCTGGAACCGCCACGCCCTGGCCGCCGTGGAGAAACTGCTGGCCACCGGCGAGCAGTTCGATGCCGTACTCACGTCGTCGCCGCCGCATTCCACGCAGCTCATCGGCCAGGAGCTACAGCGCCGCCACGGCCTACGCTGGCTGGCCGACCTGCGCGACCCCTGGACGGACATTTATTATTACAAAGACCTGCACCACACACCGCTGGCCGCCTGGCTCGATGCGCGCTACGAGCGCCGCGTGCTAAGCCAGGCCGATGCTGTGCTGGTGACTTCGCCCGAAACCAAGCGGCTGTTTCTGGCCAAGCTGCCGGAACTACCGGCCGCCAAATTCCACGTGTTGCCTAACGGCTACGACGAGTCGGACTTTCGCCAGTCCTCGCAGCCCCCCCGCGACTGCCTGCGCATCACCCACACCGGCACCATCACGGAGCTTTACCACATCAACCGCCTGCTGGAAGCCGTGGCCGCCTGCGCCGCCGCCCACCCCGACGTGCTCCTGCGCCTGCGCTTCGTGGGTCAGGTTTCGAATGAGCTGCGGAGCCAGATAGCACGAGCCGGCCTGCTGCCGATAACCGAGTTCATCGCCTTTGTGCCGCACGACAAGTCGGTAGAATACTTGCTCGAAGCCTCGGCCCTGCTCATGGCCATTCCGGACGTGCCGCGCAATTTCGGCATTCTGCCGGGCAAGGTGTTCGAGTACCTCGCGGCCAATAAGCCCATCCTCTGCATAGGCCCCGCCGGCTCCGACGCCGACCACCTGCTGCAGGAATGCGGCGCGGGCCAGGCCCTGCCCTACGAGAACACCGCGCTGATGCGCGATACGCTGGAAGCAATGGTGGCCCGGTGGCATATCAATCCCAATCTTGATTTACCGGCGGTGAGCCACACCCGCTACTCGCGCCGGGCGCTGGCGGGGCAGCTGGCAAAACTGGTCAACGAATAAGGTCGGCGGCTAGCTTTTGGCTGAATGCTGCGCTGGCCGCCCGTTGCAGATGGTTGCCGTCGGTGGTGGCGTAGGGCTGGTTACTGTAGTCCAGGTAAGGCAGGGAGAAGGCGGCCGCGAGCCAGCGCATTTGCTGGTCGAAACCGGGCTGATAGGCATTTTCCAACTGCAACAATGACCGCCCCACAGGCAGGCGCACCAGCACCACGCGGCCGTGCGGCTTGAGGAAGGCAATGGTCTGTCGCAGGGCCAGCAGGCGGCCTTCGGATAAATGCTGGCTGGCAGCCAGCCGGCGGTAATCCTGGAGCTTGCGGGCGGTACGGGCGCGCACCTGGGCGCTGTCGGTGCCGATATTGACTTCGAGCCAGCCGTCGGGGTGCAGGCGCTCGGTGGCGGTGGCGTAGTCGAGAGGCAGGCGGTAGAGCGGCTTGGTCTGGTAGCGGGTGAGGTAGGGCAGATTGGGATTCTGACTGACCTGATGCAGTTGGCCGATGAAGGACTGAGCTTCGGGAAACGTACCCTCCGGGCCGGTGAGCGACAGCGACCACGGGTCGACGGCAATGATGAACAGGCCGTTGCGCACCTCGGGCCGCAGCTTGCGGCGGATGCTGGCCAGGTAGGCCGGGCCATAAGGCGAGTGCGTGAGCGTGAACGCATAGTTCAGCAGCGGACCATCGAACTGCCCGGCCAGCCCGGCGCTGAGCACCGCCGGCCGAATGCCCTGCGCCGCCCGCGACGTGCCCAGAACAAGCGAGCCGGCCGGCGGGCTGGTGAAGCGGCCATAGAACGCATCGACGCCACCCCGCAGCACCACGGGGGCCAGCAGCACCGCCCCAAGCAGGCCCGCTACCAGCAGGAGCAACAGGCGCAGCAGCAACCTGGAAACAATAGCGCGCACGGGCATTTTCAAAACTGGAAATAAATGAACGAGGTACTATTGAAAACCCCCAGGTAGAAGATGAGCAGGACCAGCCCCGCGTAGCCCACCCAGCGCGTGGCGAAGGGCTGCGCGGCCACCCAGGCCTGCGGACTGCGCCGGCTGCCGAAATATTCTACCAGTAGCATCAGGCCCACGCCGAGGGCGGCCACGGCCAGCTCGGGGCGGTAGTGCTGCGAGAAATCGAGCAATAAGGTAGCCAGCCCCCGCCCGCCCAGGTTGCCCCAGCCGCTGAATAAGTGGCGGCTGATAAAGAGCGCATCGCCCAGCGTATTGGCCCGGAAGAATATCCAGGCGTAGGCCACCAGCCCGAAGGTGATACCCACGCCCAGCCCCCGCCGCAGGCCCGGGTGCGCGGCCAGCCCCGTGCGCTGCGCCAGCCGCTCGCGCAACGACCGGGCCAAAGTACTGAGCACCAGGTACACGCCGTGCAAGCCGCCCCAGACCAGAAACGTCCAGTTGGCCCCGTGCCAGAGGCCGCTCACGAGAAAGACAATCAGCAGGTTGATGTATGCCCGAAGCTGGCTTACCCGGCTGCCACCCAGTGGGATATACAGATAATCCCGGAACCAGCTCGACAGTGAAATATGCCAGCGCCGCCAGAAATCCGGCACGGAGGCTGACTGGTAGGGCTGCCGGAAATTCAGGTTAAAATCGAACCCCAGCACACGGGCCGCGCCCCGAGCCATATCGGTATAGCCCGAGAAGTCGCCGTAAATCTGGAAGGTGAAGGCCAGCGTGGCCAGCACCAGCAGGGGGCCTTCGGGGTGCTGCCGAGGGTTGTTGAAGACGGGGTTGACGAGCAGGGCCAACCGGTCGGCCACTACCACTTTCTTGAACAGGCCCCAGGCCATGAGCCGCAGCCCACTCACAATGCGGGCATAATCGAACGAATGCTCGCGCCGGAACTGCGGCAGCATGTGCCCGCCCCGCTCAATAGGCCCGGCCACCAGCTGCGGAAAAAACGCCACGAACAGCGCAAACCGCCCGAAATTCCGCTCCGCCTCCAGCCGGCCCTGGTACACATCAATGATGTAGCCCACCGACTGGAACGTGTAGAACGACACCCCCACCGGCAGCAGCAGCCCCAGCGTGGGGCCCACCGCAAACGGCAGATGCAGGGCCTCGGCAAGCTGCCCCAGGCCATCGCGAAAAAAATTGAAGTACTTGAAAACGAACAGCGTGCCCAGGTTGCTGGCCAGGCTGAGGTAGAGCCACGGCCGCCGTGCCCGCCGGGTGGGCAGCAGGCTCATGCGGTAGCCGCTGAAGTAGTCGAGCAGCGTGGTGGCCAGCAGCAGCAGGGCATACACGGCCCGCCAGCTCATGTAGAAGTAGTAGCTGGCCAGCAGCAACAGGGGGCCCCGCCAGCGCGGCGGCAAGCCATAGTAGAGCCCGACGATAATCGGGAAAAAGACGAGGAAATGAAGGGAATTGAATAGCATTCGTGACGCGAAAGTAGCGCCGGCAGGGCTTGTAGCGTGAACGTTTCGGTCATCCTGAGCAGCGCGAAGGACCTTAGTAGGCCTGGGCCGTTGCGAATACGGCAAGCACTTCAGGCGTGCTAAGGCCCTTCGCGCTGCTCAGGATGACCGGTGTGCAAGCGCCAACCCCGAATACCCTACTTTTGCAGTCCTGTTTTGGCTTATTCTATTTCATGGCTCTCGACCTCAACCACAAATCCATCCTCGTTACGGGGGGCACCGGCTCCTTCGGCAAGCAATTCGTCCGCACCGTTTTCGAACAATTTCCGCTGGTGAAGCGCCTCGTAGTATTCTCCCGCGATGAGCTGAAGCAGTATGAGATGAGCCAGGAATTCAGCCCGGCCAAGTACCCGGCAATTCGCTATTTCATTGGCGATGTGCGCGATGGCGAGCGCCTGCACCGCGCCTGCGAGGGCATCGACATCGTGATTCACGCCGCCGCCCTCAAGCAGGTGCCCGCCGCCGAGTACAACCCGATGGAGTGCATCAAGACCAATATTTTTGGGGCCGAAAACGTAATCAACGCCGCCCTCGACTGCGGCGTGAAGGACGTGGTGGCCCTGAGCACCGACAAGGCGGCCGCTCCCATCAACCTCTACGGTGCCACCAAACTGTGCTCGGATAAGCTCTTTGTGGCGGCCAATAACATGAAGGGCAAGCGCGACCTGCGCTTTTCGGTGGTGCGCTACGGCAACGTAATTGGCTCGCGGGGCTCGGTGGTGCCGTTCTTTTTGCAGCAGCGCCACACCGGCGTGCTGCCCATCACCCACCCCGACATGACGCGCTTCAACATCTCGCTGGAGGAAGGCGTGGATTTGGTGCTCTATGCACTGGAGCATGCCTGGGGCGGCGAGATTTTCGTACCGAAAATTCCTTCTTACAAAATAACGGAAGTGGCCCGCGCCATCGGCCCGGAGTGCGAGCAAAAAATCGTAGGCATCCGCCCCGGCGAGAAGCTGCACGAGGCCATGATTACCGAAACCGACGCCCTGAGTACCGTCGAGCTGGACCGCTACTACGTCATCCTGCCCTCGATGCCGACCTGGAATGTGGACAAGTTCATCGAGAAATTCAACGGCAAGCGCGTGCCGTTGGGCTTTCAGTACGACTCGGCCAACAACGAGGAATGGCTGGACGCGGAGCAGATTCGGGACGAAATCCGCCTGCACGTCGACCCGGAGTTTGCAGTGTAGGCCCTTGGGCAATGTAAAATAGAAGGGCCGCTTTCAGCATGAAAGCGGCCCTTTTTGTATGCACCCGGCTGCGTGGCGGCTACTTCACTACTTCCAGCCAACCCTTGTACTGCTGACCGGTTGCGGGGTTCACCAAGCGGTAATAGTACATGCCGGCGGGCTGGGCGGTGGCATTCCAGCGATTATTATAAGCTGCCTGGCGGAATATTTCGCGGCCCCAGCGGTTGAAAATCGTGAGGTTCCAATCGGTAGCATTCAAGCCTTTGAGCTCGAAATAATCGTTGGCTTGGTCGTTGTTCGGCGTGATGATGTTGGGCAAAGAGCCAGTGAGGGCGCAGCCGCCGGCATTATCGTAGGCCAATAGTATACTGGCCGCTACCTGGCAGCCGGCGGGCGTGGTGAGGGTCAGGCTGTATGTGCCGGGCAGGGTGGCCGTGAAGCCGGGCGCAGTACTGCCGTCCTGCCAGCGGTAGCGCGTGTTAGCGGACTGCGCGCCAACGCTCAGCAGCACAGGCTTATCCGGACACAGCGGGCCGTTGGCCACGAGGGCCACCGGGGCTTGCGGGTGCCAGCTGAGCCGCAGCGAGTCGCGCACGATGCAGCCGGCGGCGGAGGTCAGCTCGGCCCAGTACAGGCCCGGCGCGGTGACGGCCAATGTAGCGGCCGTAGAATTATCCTGCCACCGGATGCGGGTGCCCGGCGGCTGGGTGCCCACGGTGAGCGTGGCGCCCTGGCCAGCGCATTGCAACAAATCAGGCCCCAGATTTACGGTGGGGGCCGTAACCACCGTTAGGGTTAGTTGCCGCAGGGCCTGCACCTGGCCGCCATTGCGTAGCCGCACCTGCACGGTGTAGCTGCCGGGCAAGCGGTAGGCGTGGCTGGCCTGCTGCTGCACGGTGCGCAGCTGCTGGCCGTCGCCAAAATCCCACTCAAGGGTATCGCCGACAGCGCCCAAGGTCGGGCCGGTGGCTTGCAAGGCCACTGCGGTGCCCGCGCAAGCCAGCCGGCCGCTATTGCCCGGCCCTGGCATGGTGCCGGCCGTGGCCGCCACGGCCAGCAGGCGCTGGCCGGGCAGCAGGCTGGGCACCACGGGAAAATTGCGAACCACCCAATGCCCCACGCCCAAATCGAAGCCGGCAAAAGTGTACTGGCAGCCCATACCCCGCACATTGGGCTGCCGGATAACGTCGAGTACGGTGGCGAGCGGCCCGGGAACATCGGTGCGCAAATTGGCAGCGTAAATGGTGCCGTTCGGAGCCAACTGGAGCCCCCATACTATCGCGCCACAGCCGTTGTACACGGTGATGGCCGAAGCCGCGATGGAGGCCGCGGGCAAGGTTACATCAAACTGCCGAACTTCGGTGATGGCGTTTTTTGCGCAGCCCGTACCAAATGCCGGGCCTTGGCGCGAGCAGTAGAGCAAGCGGCCGTTGGGCGAAAAAGCTACCCCGTAGCTATAGATGCCATAGCCCAAAAAAACCGGCGCGCTTACCAGGCCCGTCACCGGGTCGAAATTAAAGACTTCGCAGCCATTGATAAGGGAATTCAGCGCCAGGCGGCGGCCATCGGGCGAAGTAGCCATGCATCCAACGCCGTCGACCTGCGAGTTGGCGTTGCCGGGCAATATCGTGCGGACCCGCCCAGCGCTGCTGAGTACCACGCTACTCCGGGTGAAAGCCCCGCCGTCGATTCTTACGCTCAAAAATAAGTTCGTATCGAGCAAGTGCGTCACCAGCCACCAGCTATGGCCGTCGGGGTGCCGCACCAGAGCCACCTGCTCCATAAAGTCGTGTTGGCCCAGGCGCAGCAGCAGGGTATCGGGCACTACCGGCTGGTTGGTGCGCAGCACTTCGCCCTGGCCGGCCGCTGCCGCTACGTCGAGCTCCGCCATGCGCAGGCCCCGGCGCGGGTTCCGGCCCAGCCAGTTATCCAGCGTGAACAGGTAGTATCGGCCGGCAGCTCCCGGCCGGGGCACGATAACGCAGCCCTGCGAGCTAAGCGAATCGCCGCCTAGGCTGGCCCCGTTGCGCATCAGCTGATGGCGGCCATTCCATACCCGCATCCCGTTACTGTAGAGCTGGAGCCGGCCCGTTGAGTCGCAGAGGCTCGCACTGGCCGACGCGCTAATCATCCGGCTGTCCGTGAGGACCACGGCAGAGTCTGGGGTGAAGCGCAGCGCCGCCTGATTGCCGAAATACCAGCGCGACCATTCCGCATTCTGCCCCTGCACGGGGCGAATCCCGCCGAAAGTAATTACGAGTAAAACCGCCGCCATCAAAAAATGCCGGGGTGCCAAATGGGTAGATTTTAGCATAGATTCTGTTAAACTAAACTCAAATTTACGGATTCATTAAGGGTAAAAGAACTACTCACCGCTCCCCAGCCTTCAATTGCAGGCGCATCCCCAGTACATTTGTGGCTATGTCCGTCGTTGCTCCCACCCGCCCCCTGCCCTATGGCCGCCAGAACATCACTGCGGCCGACATCGCCGCCGTCACGGCTGCCCTACAGGCCGACTACCTGACGCAGGGCCCCACCGTAGCCGAGTTTGAAAAGCAGTTTGCCGCCTACATCGGCGCCAAATACGCCGTGGCCGTGAGCAACGGCACGGCCGCGCTGCATCTCTGCGCCCTGGCCCTGAACGTGCAGCCCGGTCAGCGCGTCATCACCACGCCCCTCACCTTCTCGGCCTCGGCCAACTGCGTGCGCTACTGCGGCGGCGAAGTGCAGTTTGCCGACATTGACCCGGCCACGGGCCTGATTGATTTGGTGAAGGTTCGGGCCTTGCTGGAAGCGCACCCGAGAGGCTATTTCGCCGGCCTCATTCCCGTCGATTTCGCCGGGCTGGCCGTTGATTTGGAGAAAGCCCGCCAGCTGGCCGATGAGTTTGGTCTCTGGATTATTGAGGATTCCTGCCATTCGCCCGGCGGCTTCTTCATCGACTCGCAGGGCCGGGAGCAGCGCTGCGGCAATGGCAATTTCGCCGACCTCGCCATCTTCAGCTTCCACCCCGTGAAGCACATTGCCACCGGCGAGGGAGGCATGATTACCACCAACTCAGAGGCCCTGTTCCACCACCTGCTGCACCTGCGCACCCACGGCATCACCCGCGACCCGGCCGACCTTATCCGCGAGCCCGACGGCGGCTGGTACATGGAAATGCAGGAGCTGGGCTACAACTACCGCCTGCCCGATTTCAACTGTGCCCTCGGCCTCAGCCAGCTCGCCCGCGCCGATGAGGGCCTCGCCCGCCGCCGCCAGCTGGCCGCGCAGTACGATGCCGCCTTCGCCCACATGCCCGGCCTCACGGTGCTGGCCCCCGGCCAGCCCGGCCACGCCTACCACCTCTACGTCATTCAAGTAGCTAATCGGCTGGAGCTATACGACTTCCTGAAAACCAAGCAGATATTTACTCAGGTGCACTACATCCCGGTGCACCGCATGCCGTATTATGAAGGCTTGGGTTGGCGCGAAGGCGACTTCCCGCTGGCGGAAAACTACTACGCGCACTGCCTCAGCATCCCCATGTTCCCGACCTTGACCGACGAGGAACAGGCCTATGTGGTGGCGTGTATCACTGCGTTTTTAGTTAAGAGTTAGGAGTTAAGAAGCCAACTAGTCCAATCAGACCACGGCTTCACCAACCATACTCTTTACCGATAACTCTTAACCTCTAAATTTTAACTCTTAACTTCCCTTGCAGCACACCCAACAAGAAGATTTCTGGTCCGGCGATTTTGGCCGCGAATACACCGACCGCAACTCCCGCCCGCTCGATGAGTGGAACGCGTTTTACCGCGACCTCTACGGCCACACCAAGCTGGAAATGAACGCCGAATTTCTCGGCGAACTGCCCCGCGAAGCGCGTATTCTGGAAGTAGGCTGCAACACTGGCATGCAGCTAGTGGGCCTGCAGGCGGCCGGCTTCACCAACCTCTATGGCGTGGAGCTGCAAAGCTACGCCGTGGAAAAAGCCCGCGATTTCGTGCGCGGTGTGAACATCCTGCAAGGCAGCGGCTTCGACTTGCCCTTCAAGGACAACTACTTCGACGTGACCTGCACCAACGGCGTGCTCATCCACATTGCCCCCGACGACCTGCCGCGCATAATGAGCGAGATAGTGCGCACCTCGCGCCGCTACATCATGGGCTACGAGTATTACGCCCCCGAAACCACGCCCATCAAGTACCGGGGCAACGAGGGCTTCCTCTGGAAAACCGACTTCGCGCAGGTCTTTCTGGATAATTTCCCGAACCTGCGCCTCGTGAAGCAGCACCTCTACCCGTACGTCAACGATGCCGAGCGCGGAAACCAGGACGTGATTTATTTACTCGAAAAAGTCTCCTAATGCAGCACGCCGGCATCATTTCGCAGGTGCGGATGGGCAGCACCCGGCTGCCGAGCAAGGTGCTGCTGCCCGCCGCCGGCCGCCCGCTGCTGGACTACCACGTAGCCCGCGCCCGGCAAAGCGGCCTGCCCATCTACCTGGCCACTACCACCGAACCAGCCGATGACGTGCTGGCCGCCTATGCCGAAACCAACGGCATTCCCTACCATCGCGGCAGCGAGGCCGACGTGCTGGCGCGCTACTACGAAACGGCCCAAAAGTTCGGCCTCGACGTCATCGTGCGTGTCACTTCCGACTGCCCACTGGTGGACGGCCCGCTGATTGGTGCCGCCGTGGCGCGCTACCTGGCAGAGGGCAACCCGCTGGTGTACCGCTCCAATTCCATCGTCCGCACCTTCCCGCGCGGGCTGGATTTCGAAATTTTTTCAATGGAAATGCTGGCCGAAGCCTATGCCCACGCCACGCTGCCCTACGAGCGGGAGCACGTCACGCCCTACCTCAAGGCTAACCCGGCCACGGCCGGCCGCGTCATCTACCGCGATGAAGTGTGGCCCGGCGGCGACTTCAGCCGCTTCCGAATCACGCTGGATACGGCCGAGGACTACGCCGTGCTGAAGGCCCTGATTGAGCAGCACCACGCCCAGAATTTGGACGTGGCCGACTTGCTGGCCCTGCTCGAAGCCCACCCCGAAATCATGGCCCTGAACGCGCATATCGAGCAAAAAACCATATGACCCTGCCCGATACCCTGCGCCTGAACGAGTTCGGCTTCTACGAAATAAAGGACAAGCCGACGACGGCCGAGCTGAGCGACTACTACGCCAAGCGCTACTACCAGGAAAACCTGACCACCTACCAGTCCGAGTACCCGGCCGAGGAGCGGGAGCACATCGAGGGCAAGTTACGGCTGCGGCACTGGGTGCTGGAGCAGTTGCGGAAGGCCAGCGGCACCGGTTCCTTCCTCGACATCGGCAGCGGCGAGGGTTGGGCCCTCGACTACTTCCACCGCCAGGGCTGGGACGTGCTGGGGCTGGACTTCAGCAGCTTCAGCCTCGAAAAGTTTCACCCGGGGCTGCGAGAGCACCTGCGCACCGGCGACCTGTACGAAGGCGTGCAGCAGCTGGTGGCCGACGGCCGGCAGTTCGACGTGCTCTGGCTGGACAACGTGCTCGAACACGTCCTCGAACCCGCCAATTTGCTGCGCCTTTGCCGCCGCCTCATCAAGCCCGGTGGCGTGCTCGTGGTGGACGTGCCCAACGATTTTTCGGCCCTGCAACAACACCTGCTGGCCAGCGGCCAAATCGACCGGCCCTTCTGGGTGGTGCTGCCCGACCACCTCTCCTATTTCAACCAGTCCGGCCTGCGAAACCTGGCCGATACCACCGGCTGGCACGTTGCAAAAGTCATTGGCGACCAACCCATTGACCTCAACCTGCTGAACCCCGCCACCAATTACGTGATGGACCGCACCACCGGCAAAGGCGCCCACCAAACCCGACTGGCGCAGGACAATTTCCTGTTGCGCACGGCTCCCCTTTCTGCCGTGGCCGCTTATTACGAAGCCCTGGCCGGCGTTGGGCTGGGCCGCAGTATTGTTGCATTTTTGCAGCCGGCTATGGGATAACCAGAACGTCATGCTGAGCTTGCCGAAGCATCTCTACCGAGAGCGTAAATCCTTACGACTGGATTACCATTGCGGTCGAGATGCTTCGGCTGCGCTCAGCATGACGTTCTGGTTATTCCGTAGCTCGCTGCTCTAAAACGATTCCCCTCCCCTATGTCTTCCCCCATTTCCGTGCTCAGCGGGGCCTCCGCGTCCGAGCAGCTGCGCCGCGAAGGCTTCGCCCAAACCCTGCGCGAGTCGCCGATTCCGAACACCGAGCTGCTCAACAACCTGGGCCTGTATTTGAACCGGCAGACGTTTTCGCGCCTGCTGTTCTTCACCGAGCTCTACCAGCAAATCATCCCGGTGCACGGCGTGGCCATGGAATTCGGCGTGCGCTGGGGACAGAATCTGGCGCTGATGCACGCCCTGCGCGGCATCTACGAGCCCTTCAACTACAACCGCAAAATCATCGGCTTCGACACTTTCGGCGGCTTCCCGTCGGTAGATGCGAAGGATGGCGACCGGGTGAAGGCCGGCGACTATGGCGTAACGCCCGAGTACCAGGCCTACCTCACCGAAATTCTGGCGCTGCACGAAGCCGACAGCCCCATCCCGCACAAGCGCAAGTTTGAGCTGGTGGCCGGCGACGCCTCCGAAACCGTGCCCCGCTACCTGCGCGACCACCCCGAAACCGTCATCGCCTTCGCCTACTTCGACTTCGACATTTACGCCCCCACCAAGGCCTGCCTCGAAGCCATCCGGCCCCGCCTCACCAAAGGTGCCATCGTGGCTTTTGACGAGCTGAACTGCCCCGAGTTTCCCGGCGAGACGCTGGCGTTTGACGAGGTGTTTGGCGTGGCCAACTACGCTTTGCGCCGCAGCCCGCTCAACCCGCTGATTTCTTATCTGGTGGTGTAATTGAACGTCATGCCGAGCGTAGCCGAGGCATCTCGCGTGCAGTAGTAATTAATAAATGTCGCAACGAAGCGGGCGAGATGCCTCGGCTACGCTCGGCATGACGTTCTAAAAACGCTCCCAACCGTGACCACCTACCGCCCCCTCCGCCAATCCGAATTCCGCCACGACGCCTACCGCCTCGTCCCCATTCGCTACGAGGACCGGGAACCTATCCGCGCCTGGCGCAACGCCCAGCTCGACGTATTGCGGCAGGCCGCGCCACTCACGGCATACCAGCAGGAGGCTTATTTCCAGCGTGTTGTGCTGCCGTTATTCGAGCAGGAAAAGCCGGGGCAGCTGCTGTTCTCACTCCTGCACAATGAGGAGCTGATTGCCTACGGCGGCCTTGTGCACATTTCCTGGGCCGATTTGCGGGCCGAAGTTTCTTTCCTGGTTGAGCCCACGCGGGCGGCCGAGCCGGCCACCTACCGCCAGGATTTCCGGGCGCACCTACGGCTGCTGGGCCAGGTAGCATTTGAAGACTTGAAATTCAACCGCTTGTTCACCGAAACCTACGACATTCGCCCGGCCCACGTCGCCATTCTGGAAGAGGCAGGGTTTTGGCTGGAAGGGCGGCTGCGGCAGCATATCCAGCTCCAGCCCGGTACTTTTACCGACTCACTGATGCACGGCCAGCTGGCCGCCGACTATGCCACAGCCTTTGGAACTGCCCTTTAAACGAATATTCATCAGCGGCGCAGCCGGCGTAATCGGCCAGGAGATGGTGCGCCGCCTGGCGGCGCTCGATTCTGATATTCAGTTGCTAGCTGGCGATTTGAAGCCGCGTCCGGCCGATTTTCCGGCCCGGTTCCAGTACCGTCAGGGCGATTTGAACGCCCTCACCGAGCAGGAAATCGGGATTTTTGCGCCCGATTTGTTCATTCACCTCGCCGCTACGTTCGAGCGCTCGACCGAAACCTACGGCTTCTGGGAAGAGAATTTCCGGCACAACGTGCAGCTCAGCCACCACCTCATGACGGTGCAGAAGGACCTGCCTTCGCTGCGCCGCGTGGTGTTCGCCTCCAGCTACCTCATTTACGACCCCGCGCTCTACAACTTTGCCGAGGTGCCCACTCAGGCCACCAGCCTGCGCGAAACCGACCCCATCCTCCCTCGCAACCTGACGGGCATGGCCAAGCTGGCCCACGAAATCGAGCTGCGCTTTCTCGATACGTTTCGGGCGCAGCAGTTCAGCACCGTTACGCCGCGCATCTACCGGGGCTACGGGCGCAACGGGCGCGACATCACCTCGCGCTGGGTACGGATGCTGCTGGCCGGCGAGGAAATCACGGTGTATGGGGCTGAGTCATTTTTCGACTACCTCTACGCCGCCGATACGGCCGAGGGCCTGCTCCGGTTGGCCGCGGCCGAAAGCATCACCGGCATCATCAATCTGGGCACCGGCCGCGCCCGCCGCGTATCCGACGTGGTGGATGTACTCCGGCAGAACTTTCCGAAAATGCGGGCCAACTACGTGGCTTCCGATATTCCGTTTGAAGCCTCCCAGGCCGACATGACCCGTTGGAACAGCCAGATAGACTGGCTGCCACCGACCACCCTGGAGGTAGCCATTCCCGAAATCATTGCCTTCGAGCGGGCCCGGCAAGACACGTTGGCCGCCGCCGAAACGGCCGCTGCGAAAGGCCCCGACCACCTACTCATCACCAGCATATCGGCCAAAGTCCCGCTCACGGAAGCCGTGAAGAATGCGGCTAAGCGCTTCAATCCCAGCATTAAGGTTATCGGCGGCGACCTCAACCCGCAGGCTCTGGCATTCCACTACACCGATGGGCAGTGGGTAATGCCGCTTGCCAGCGACGATAATCTGCCGGCCATTATTCGGCAGTGTCAAGAGATGGGCATCGCGTACATCATCCCCACGCGCGATGGGGAGCTGGCTTTCTGGGCCCGGCACCGCGCCACGCTCGCCGCCGCTGGCATCGCGGTGCTGGTGAGCGAGCCCGCCGCCGTGCAGCGCTGCCTCGACAAGATAGAGTTTGCCACCTTCGGCCGCCTGAGCGGCCTGCCGGTAATACCCACCAGCCTGCGCCTCGACGCCCTGGCCACCGACCGCGAGCCGCTGGCCGCCAACACAGCGTTTGTGGTGAAAGAGCGCTACGGGGCCGGCTCGCTCAGCCTGGGCCTCAACCTGCCCGAAGCCGCCGCCCTCACCCACTCCTATGAGCTCCAGGAACCTGTTTTTCAGCCATTTATTCAAGGCCAGGAAATAAGCGTAGATGGTTACGTGGACCGCACCGGCCACGTACACGGCCTCATCGCCCGCACGCGCGACCTGGTGGTGCGCGGCGAGTCGCAGATAACGACCACCATTGAAGTGCCTGAGCTGCTGGCCCGCCTCACGCCCACCATCGAAAAGCTCGGCCTCTACGGCCCCTTCGTGCTGCAAGCCATGCTCACCGACGATGACGGCCTGCACATCATCGAATGCAACTGCCGCTTTGGCGGAGCCTCCACGCTGGGCATCGCGGCGGGCGTCGATTCGTTTTTCTGGTTTTTGCAGGAAGCGACGGGGGCTGATTTGAGTCAGTTTCCGTTCCGGCCAGCGGCCCGGCCGTTACGCCAGATACGGGCCGCGGCCGATGTGGTGATGCCGGTGTAGGGTGCGGGGCCTGCCTCCGCCCGCCGTTGAACGAATTTTGCTGGCCATCACGCCCTTCTATCTCACTATTTGCCTTTATGCCGACCGTTCAACGGCGGGCGGGGGCAGGCCCTGCCCCCACTATGTCCGTCCTCGTTTTCGACCTTGATGACACGCTCTACCCCGAGCTCAGCTACGTGCACAGCGGTTTTCGGGCCGTGGCGGCAATGCTGGGTCCATTGCTGGGCGTGCCAGCCGAAACGCTGGCGGCCGGCATGATTGCTGAGGAAGCCGTGCAGGGCCGAGGGCAGGTTTTTGATAACGTCCTCAAACTACATGGCCGCTGGAGCAGGGCGCTGGTAGCTGCCTGCCTGCGCACCTACCGCCAGCACAAGCCCGAGCTAACCTTATTTCCCGATGCCGAGCACTGCCTCACACGCTTCGCCGACTGGCCGCTCTACATCGTAACCGATGGCCACAAGGAAGTGCAGGCCCGCAAAGTGGCCGCCCTGGGCCTCACGGGCCGGGTGCGCCACGCCTACCTCACCAACCGCTACGGCCGCCACCGCGCCAAGCCCAACCCGCACGTTTTCCAGCTGATTTGCCAGCGCGAGGGCGTGACGCCAGCGGATGTAACCTACGTGGGCGACAATGTGAAGAAGGACTTCGTGGGCATTAAGCCGCTGGGGTTTAAAACGGTGCGAATTCTGCGGGGAAACTATGCGCATTACGAGGCCGATGCGGCGCACGAAGCGGACCGCAGCATTCATACGCTGGATGAGCTGTAGCGCGGACTTTCAGTCCGCGAGCACCCCGGTTTTGAACTACGCAATCCACGTACTCGCGGACTGAAAGTCCGCACTACTTCGCGGTACCTTTGTGCTTCCGATTCGCCCCAATAAAATCATGACCGAAATCACCATCGGTGGCCGCCCGGTTGGCCCCGCGCACAAGCCGTTTATCATCGCCGAAATGTCGGGCAACCACAACCAGAGCCTCGACCGGGCCCTGGCCCTGGTGGATGCCGCCGCCGCCGCCGGCGTGGATGCCCTTAAGCTGCAGACCTATACCGCCGACACCATTACGATGGACACCGGTTTTGCCATTGATGAGGAAGGTCAGTCGCTGTGGGAGGGCAAGAATCTGTATAAGCTCTACGAGGAGGCGCATACGCCCTGGGAGTGGCACGCCGAGCTGTTCGCCCGCGCCCGGCAGCACGGCATGCTGGCCTTCAGCTCGCCGTTTGACGAGACCGCAGTGGATTTTCTCGAGTCTCTGGACGTGCCGGCCTACAAAATTGCTTCCTTCGAAAACGCCCACTGGCCGCTGCTGCGCAAGGTAGCCGCCACTGGCAAACCTGTGATTGTGAGCACCGGCGCGGCCACCCTGGCCGAGATTGACGATGCCGTACGAGTGCTGCGCGAAGCCGGCTGCCGCGAACTGGTGCTGCTGAAATGCACCAGCACCTACCCCGCCTCGCCGGCCAACACCAACCTGCGCACCATCCCGGTGCTGGCCGAAACCTTCGGCTGCCCCATCGGCCTGAGCGACCACACCATGGGCGTGGGCGCCAGCGTGGCCGCCGTGGCCCTGGGCGCCTGCGTCATCGAAAAGCACTTCACCCTGAGCCGCGCCGAGGGCGGCGTAGACTCCGCCTTCTCGCTGGAGCCGCACGAGCTGAAGATGCTGGTGGAGGAAACCGAGCGCGCCCACCAGGCCCTGGGCACGGTGCAGCTCTGCATTCAAACCGGCGAGGAAAAAAGCCGGCTTTACAAGCGCAGCATCTACGTTTCGAAGCCCATTGCGGCCGGCGAAGAATTCACCACGGATAACCTAAAAATCATCCGCCCCGGCGATGGCCTGTGGCCGCGCCACTGGGACGTAGTGCTGGGCCGCAAAGCCGTGAAAGACCTAAAGCCCGGCACCCCACTTAGTTGGGAGGCCTTGTAGCACATGCTTTAGCTTGTGCATTGTTGCACGGCCAAGTTATTTCCTAATTAAAGTCCAAACCATGCACAAGCTAAAGCATGTGCTACAACCGCTAATCCCGCGCCTGCGCGACATCCTGCAGTTGCGCTTCACCGCCATATTCGCGGCCCTGCCGCCAGCGGTGCTGGCTGATATTTCCCCGGCCAACCCAATAAAGCGGCTGGCGCGGGTACTGGGCTACGCGGGCCTGCGGCTGGCAGGCAACATTTTCCAGCCCATCAAAAACCGTGACGACCTGCACGGCAAGGTCTGGCTTTACGTGGTGAGCGCCAACAACTACGACGCACTGGAATTCATCCAGAAAGCCCGGCCCGACGCGGTGCTGGTGGCAGGGCAGGCCAAGAATATCGGGCGCTACAACGCGGCGGTGAACCGGCTGTCGCTGCGGCGCAAGCTGCTTTACTACTGGCAGTTTCCGTTGGCATTTTTTGGCCTTTTGAAAACGGACGGCGGCCGGGCCTGGCGATTTTTCGACTTCATTTTCTACGCCATCGGCTACTACGAGGTGTACCGGCGAGCGCTGCGCCAGCACCGGCCCCGCGCCGTGGTTTTCTCCAACGACCACAACGACGACACCCGCTCCCTGCTCCTGGCCTGCCGGGCCGAGGGCGTGCCCACCGCTTATGTGCAGCACGCCAGCGTGAGCGCCAACTTCCCGCCCCTAGGCTTCGACCTCAGCCTGCTCGAAGGCCAGGATGCGCTGGACAAGTACCGCCTTTGCGGCCCCGTGCGGGGCGAGGTGGCCCTGGTGGGCATGCCCAAAGCCGACGCCTACCTCAACCAGAAAAACGCCGCGCCGCAGGTGAAGCGGGTGGGCATTGCCTGCAACATCCACGACCCCATGCCAGCCCTGGTCGATACGCTGGTGTACCTGTTGCGCGAGCTGCCGCTCACCTTCACCCTGCGCCCTCACCCCAGCGACAGCCGCGATTTTGAGCCGCTGCGCAAGCTGCTGCCCGCCCTGCAATGGTCGAGCGCCCAAGAGGAAAACGTATTTGATTTCCTGCTGCGCCAGGATGCCTTGGTGGCCGCCGACACCTCCACCCACCTCGAAGCCACGCTGCTGAATGTGGCCAGCATCTACTTCCGTTTCGGCACCTTTGCCCTCACCAACGACTACTACGGCTACGCCGCGCGGGGCCTAGTGGAGCGCGCCGATACAACCGCCGAGCTGGCCGCCGCCCTGCGCCGCTACGCCCAGCACAAGCCCGCCGACCTCTACCTACGGGCTACTTATTACAACGCGACGCTCGGCACCGCCGATGAAGGCCGCAGCCAGATTCGCACGGCGGCATTACTAAATAAGTGGCTGAACAAATCCGCCGCAACCAGCTGATATTCGATTACTTTTGAATCAATGCCAGCTATTACAACCGCACCTGCCTTGCCCCCGCTCAACGCCGCCCCAGTCACGGCCGGGATGCGGCTGGCCTATGTGTTGCAGCATTTCCGGCTGGCATATCCTGATGCGCCGAACGTGGATATCGGCTACGCGGCCAGCCACCCGGCCATCACCATTATAGCTGGTACGGGCAATTTTTTCCAGCAAAATACGCCCTACCCTGCTGCGCCCAACTACCGTGACTGGGCCGGGCAGCGCATCCCTTTTTTCTTCGATAGTCAGCCCGAAGTCCCGTTGCTGAGCCTGAGCCCGGGCCGGGCCGAGATTGGAGCCGATATCATTTCAGCCGCCTTCTATCTGCTCAGCGGGTGGCAGGAATATTTCTCCGATGCCCGCGACCGGCACGGGCGTTTTCCCTACGCGGCCAGCGTGCAAAAGCAGTACGGTTTCGTGGATTTGCCGGTGGCAAACTACTACTTCGACGTACTGAAAACGGCCGTGGAGCATGTCACTAGCCAGCCGCTGCGGCCCCGCCGCTGGGCCGGTGGCGCGCCGTTCGCCGCCTTCATCACCCACGACATCGACAATCTGCGCAGCAGTTGGAAAGCGCCGGCTAAAGCGGCACTACAACACGGCCAACTTCTGAATTTTGGGCAACTGGCGTGGCAGCACTTCACCCAACCCGATGCCTGGGACAACCTGGAAGCCGTGGCCGCCGCCACGGCAGCGCACGGGGCGAAGTCCAGCTTTTTCATTTTGCCCGAGTCCCGGCCAGGGGCCAATGGCACCCCCAATGCAGACTACGCGGTTTCCCCGGCGCTGCTCCAGCGCCTGGAGGCACTAAAGGCGCAAGGCTGCGAAATCAGTCTGCACGGCAGTATCGGAACGGCTACTGATGCGCCGCACCTGGTGCGGGAGGTGGAGCGCCTGCAGCATGGCGCCGCGGGGCTACGCTTTCACTACCTGCGATGGGAGCCGCGCCAGACCCCGGCCCTTGTAGACGCGGCCAACTGGTTTCCATACGACTCCACCCTGGGTTTTGCCGAACACTTTGGCTTTCGCAATTCCTACTGTCACCCATTTTACCCGTTCAATTTTGCGACGGGCTCTGAACACGGCTTTCTGGAAATTCCGCTCAACGTGATGGATGCCACACTGCACCATCCCAATTACTTACAGCTGCGGGCGGAGGAAATACTGCCCGCACTCCGCCCCATGCTGGCCGAAATTGAGCGGTTTGGCGGCGTGGCCACCTTGCTCTGGCACAACGACCATTTCGACCCGGCCAACCAAGTAACCGGCCCGCACCAATTTGACGAAATCATGGGCTATTTACAGCAGCGCGGCACAGCTTTTCTCACCGGAAGCGAGATTGTGGCCGAACTTTGAGCCCGCCAGCCCCCGCCGAAGCCGGAATTACTCATTTACTCATTTACTCATTTACCGTTTGGGCATCGTTCAGCGCCAGGGCATTCGCAACACCCTGATTTCCTACGTGGGCCTCGCCATTGGCTTTGCCAACACCATTCTGGTGCTGCCGCGCCTGCTTTCGCCGTCCCAGATTGGCCTCACAGCCAGCGTATTGCTACCACTGGCTACCATCGGGGCGCAGGTAGCTTCCTTCGGATTTGCCAATATGGGCATTCGGTATTTCCCGTTTTTCCGGAACCAGGGGCGCAACCACGCGGGCTTCTTTCCGCTGCTGCTGGGGCCACCGCTACTCGGCTTTGTGGTGGTGGCACTGGCCATGCTGGTGGGCAAGCCATTGCTGCTGCAGTGGTACGCCAAGGGCGATGCGGCATTGCTTTCGCCGCACTACCTGGCGGCCATTGCGCTGGCAGGCTGCATCATGCTGGGCTCCTTGCAGGACGCTTACCTGCGCTCGCTCTATCACACGTCTTTTTCCTCGTTTTGCCAGGAAATCCTATTACGGCTGATGCTGGTGGGAGCCGCCATTGCTTACAGCCAAGGTGTTATCAGCTTTCACGGCTTCGTGCTGGCCTACGTGGGGGCGTATGCGGTGGTGGCGGTACTGCTGGCCGTGTATTTGGCGGCCATTGGCGAGCTACACCTGCGGCCCACGCGTGAGGCGCTGCGCATCAAGCCCTTGCGCGAGATGCTGGGCTTCGGGGCATTTGTGCTGCTGAGCAACATCTCGGGCACGGTGCTGCTCAACATCGACAGCCTGATGGTGGGCACCAAAGTCAGTCTGGCAGCCGCCGGTATCTATCTCATTGCCACCAATGTAAGCACGGCCCTGGTCCTGCCCTTTCGGGCGCTCTACAAAACGGCCTTTTCGCTCATCGCCGAATACTGGAAGGAAGGCAATATGGCCAAGATGGCCGACTTTTACCGCCGCAGCACCCGTATTAACACGCTACTGGGCTGCTATTTAGCTTTAGGCATCGGCCTGAATCTTGACTTTATCTATGGCCTCATTCACCGGCCCGAGTACGCGGTGGGCACCACAGCGGTGCTCCTGCTGTTGGGCGGCCGGCTGTTCGATGGCATCACCGGCGTCAATGGCATCATCGTGGCCACGTCGCCGCGCTACCGGTTCGATTTGGTGTTCAACGTCTCGCTGGCCGCCGCCGTGGTCGTGCTCAACTGGATACTCATCCCGCGCCTGGCGCTGGCCGGCGCGGCCCTGGCGTACTGCATCGCGCTGGTCAGCATCAACACCGTGCGGACGTGGTTTGTGTGGCGCAACTATGGCATGCAGCCCTTCGATGGCAAGATTGGGCGCATCCTGGTGGTGGCGGCCGGGGCCGGTTTTGCAGCCTGGGTGCTGCCTGATACCGGCAACGCTTTCCTCACGCTGCTGATGCGCGGCAGCGTGCTCACGGTGCTATATGGCGCGGGGGTGCTGCTGACGGGCACTGCCCCGGAGGCCGCCGGCTTGCTAGCTGGCCTTCGGGCCCGGCTGACTCGCTAACAACCAAAAAGGAAAGGGTGAGCCATACGGCCCACCCTTTCCTTTTTAGCAAAAAAACCGAAACTCCCTAGCAGCAGCTGCCGCTCACGGCCTCGCCGGAGGCCACTGCTAACGGCGACGGACCGCAGTCGAACAGGCCGAAGTGCTGGCTGGTATCGCCCATTACCTTGAAGTGGGAGCCGTAGCGGGTATCAGCCACCATGGCGGCAGTGTTGCCACACACCAGCATGGGACGGCCGGTTTCGAAGGTGTGATGGTCGTCGAGCACGAACTTGTTGGGCTGGCCGGGAATGGTGCCCAGGTAAGTAGCCACCTGGCCGTGGTCTTCGCACTTGTCTTCGATGTCGAGCTTGAAGGCCCGCACGGTGAGCGAGTAGAAGCCGATATTGCCTACTTTTTCCTCGATTTCAGCATTGTTGATGGTGAGGCGGCGGCTGCTGAGCACGCGGTAGTCGTTGATGCCCAAGCGGAGCAACAGGCGGCGGAAATCCTCGGTGTACATGGCGCCGCTCAGGCATTCGCCGTAGAGAATGGGGTCCTGGCGCAGGATTTCGGGCACGCGGCGGTCGGCAAACACGTCGGCGATGAACAGCTCACCGCCGGGCTTCAGCACCCGGAAAATTTCGCGGTAGGTGGCCTCTTTGTCGGTGCTCAGGTTGAGCACGCAGTTGCTCACCACCAAGTCCACGCTGTTGTCGGGGATGTTGGCCGATTTCAGGTCTTCGATGTAGCCGTGGCGGAACTCCACGTTAGGCTTCGAGTAGCCAAAGGTGACGGTATGGGCATCAATGTGACGGCGGGCCACATCGAGCTGCTCCTCGGTCATGTCCACGCCGATAACGTGGCCATGCTCGCCCACCAGCTTGGAAAGCAAATAAGCGTCGCGGCCCGAACCGGAGCCCAGGTCAAGTACCGTGATGCCTTCAATGGCATCGGGAATGCACACGCCGCAGCCATAATATTTCTCCAGTACCTCTGACTCCATTTGGGCCAGAATACGCCGGTGCGCAAGCGGAATATCATCGGTGCAGCAGGCATTGGTGAGCAGGTCCTGACTGGTTTGCAATTGGGTGCCGTAGTAGTCCTGCACCTGAGCGCGGGTTTCGGAAGAGGCCATAATTATGAAATTCGATGATGGAGGCAAAAAATACGTTGCGCCGGGAATAACTGGTTTGCCCAGCTAAAGTTCTTTCGCTGCAAATTACGGCCTACGCCCCCACCAACACCGGCCGCTCCTTCCGCTGGCGCTTGGGAGCCGTGCCATTCTGGTTCATCTCACAGTAGAAGAAGGCGAAGATGAGCGGGAAAATCAGCAGGGGAAGTACCGTGGCCGTCACCAGCCCACTAATCACCACAATGGCCAGCGGCTTCTGCGTTTCGGAGCCGATGCCGGTGCTGAGGGCCGCCGGAAACAGGCCAATCATGGCCATGAGGGCCGTCATCACCACGGGGCGCACGCGCGAGGCCACGCCCAGGCGCAGGATTTCGCTCAGGCTCAGCTTCTTGCGCAGGCTTTCCTTGAACACGATGATGAGCACGATGCCGTTCTGAATACATATCCCCAGCAGCGCAATGAAGCCGATGCCGGCCGAAATCGAGAAGTTGACGCCCGTGAGGTGTAGCGCCGCGATGCCGCCGATGAGGGCAAACGGCACGTTGGCCAGTACCAGCGCGGCATCCTTGCCATTTCCGAAGGTGATAAACAGCAGGATAAAGACGATGACCAGCGACACCGGCACCACTTGCCCCAGGTGTTTGGTGGCCCGCACCTGGTTCTCAAACTCGCCGGCCCACTCAATGCGGTAGCCCTTGTCGAGCTTGATGCTTTGGTCCATCTTCTTCTGAGCCTCGGCGATGGTCGAGCTCATGTCACGGTCCCGAATGGAGAACTTCACCGCGATAAAGCGCTGGCCGTTATCGTGGTACACGAAGGCCGGGCCATTGCTGGTGCCAATGTCGGCAATCTCCTTCAGCGCCACCTTGCTGCCCCGGATGGTGGGCACGCGCAACCCGCCGATTTTCTGCTCGGTGTCAAGGTTCTGCTTGGGGTAGCGCACCGTCACGTCGAACTTGCGCTCGCCCTCGTAAATCTGGGTAGCGGCCTTGCCGCCTACCGCCATTTCTACCACGGTCTGAGCATCAGTGGTTTGCACGCCTTAGGCAGCCATGCGGGTCTGGTCGAGGCGCACGCTCATTTCGGGCTGGCCCAAGTTGCGCAGAATGCCCAGGTCCTTCACGCCGCGCACGGTGCCCAGGTCCTTCATCACCTCATTGGACTTGCCGTCGAGCTCCTTGAGGTCATTGCCAAAAATCTTCACGGCCAGCGCCGCGTTGATGCCCGCCACGGCTTCCGCCACGTTGTCGATAATCGGCTGTGAGTAATTGAAAATAATGCCGGGGTACTCCTTCAGCTTTTTGTCCATCTCCTCAATCAGCTGCTCCTTAGTGATGTCGCGCTTCCACTCGTCCTTGGGTTTGAGGTTCACCTGGGCCTGCACGTAGTAAGTACCCAAAGGGTCGGTGCCGTCGTTGGAGCGGCCCATTTGCGAAAGCACCGACGTCACTTCCGGAAACGAGCGCAGGATGCGGCGGTAGTTGGCCGCCATCTTGTTGGTTTCCGTCAGGGAAGACGACATCGGCAGCTTGGTTTCTACCCACAGCGCGCCCTCGTTCAGTTTGGGCAGAAACTCCGAGCCCAGCAATTTAAACGAATACAGGCCGGCCACTACCACCACCATCGTCACGCCGAAGCTCAGCATCTTGTGGCGGTAAGTGAAGCCAGAAGCATTGGTTACAATGGTGTCGAAGAAGGTTACGATGGGGTTGTGCTTCTCCTTCACGTTCTTGTTCAGCAGCAGCGAGCACAGCACGGGCACCAGCGTCAGCGTCAGATCAGGGCAGAGCCCAGCGTGTAGGCCAGCAGGCTGAACATCTTGCCCTCCACTTTCTCGAAGGCAAAAATGGGCAGCAGGCAGGTCAGAATAATCAGCTTCGAGAAGAACACGGCCTTGCCCAGCTCGCCACCAGTCTTCTTAATCATGCCCATCTTGGCCAGCTTGTTGAACTTCTCCATGCCCACCTGCTGGGCCTTGTGGTCGAGCACCACGAAAATGCCCTCCACCATCACCATCACCACCGCCCCGTCGATGATGATGCCGAAATCAATCGCGCCCATGCTCAACAAGTTGGCGCTCATGCCTTCCAGCCGCAAACACACGAAGGTAAACAGCAGCGCCAGCGGCACCACAATGCCCACCGTGAGCGTGGTGCGCCAGTCGGCCATGAAGATGAGCGTGACGAGTACAATGCCCTCCATCAGGTTGTGAATCACGGTGTGCGTGCAGTGGTCCATCAGCACGTCTAGGTCGTATAACACTTTGATATACAAGTTGTTGAGTAGCACCTTTTCGTTGAGCTCAGCACCTCGGCGGGGGTTTCGCCCTTGCGCATTACCACGATGCCTTCCACGACGTCGCTCTGGTCGTCCAGCCCGGCCTGGCCCACGCGGGGGGCGTTGCTTTCCTTCACCTGGGCCACGTTGCGCACCAGCACCGGCACGTTATTAATGTCCTGATGATGTTGCCGATGTCCTCGGGCTTGGTGAGCAGGCCGATACCGCGCACCACGTAGCTCTGCGAGTTCTTCTCAATCACGTCGCCGCCCAACGTTCATGTTCGACTTCTGCACGGCTTCGAACACCTCCAGCGGCGTCATGTCGTACTTGGCCAGCATGGCGGGGTTCACGCTGATTTCGTACACCTTACGCGTGCC
Organism: Hymenobacter siberiensis; assembly: GCF_018967845.1. Taxonomy (GTDB): domain Bacteria; phylum Bacteroidota; class Bacteroidia; order Cytophagales; family Hymenobacteraceae; genus Hymenobacter; species Hymenobacter siberiensis. Next base: position 2,692,639 of record NZ_JAHLZZ010000001.1, on the reverse strand, counting down.
GCCGAAAGCCGCGATATCGGCCACGCCGGGCACCGATTTTAGCTGCCGCTCCACCGTCCAGTCCTGAATGGCGAGTAACTCGTTAGTGCTGCGGCCGGTGCGGCTCTGCACCGTGTAGCGGAAAATCTCGCCCGTCGGGCCGTCGGGCGGCTGCACATGTAAGTCGCAGCCGGCGGGTAGATTCACCCCACTCAGCAGGTTGTTCACCTGCTGAGTGGGGTGAAGAAGTCCTCCACGTTGCCCTCGAAGTTTATCTTGAGCACCGACAGGCCAAACATGCTGATGGAGCGCATGTTGCTCTTCATCTGCACCGAGTTCATGGCCACCTCGATGGGCGTACTCACGAAGCGCTCCACCTCCTCGGCCGAGCGGCCGGGCCAGAGACTCACGATAATCATTTGGATATTCGTCACGTCCGGAAACGCCTCGATGGGCGTGTGGACGTAGCTGTAGGTGCCGCCGGCTACGAGCAGCGCCGTCATGAAAAAGATGAAGAAGCGGTTCTTCAGCGAGAAGGCGACGATGCCGGAAATAAACTTGTTCATAGCAGTGCGGGGTGGGAAGCGGCGGCGTAGTGGACTGCGGTAGCATTCGGTTTGAATTTAAACCGAATGAGAAATGAAATTTTAGTGAAAAGTTGATGAGTAAATAATGAGGGTTGAATGAAGTCATGAAGCGGAAATGAAGATGGAAAGCATAAAAAAAATCCCGCTGCCTTATCAGGCAGCGGGATTTTTTTTATGCAGCTGTTTAGAAAGTCCCCGAACGGTCATGCTGCGCTGCGCGCTGCATGACCGTTTGAGTACCTTTTGTGACTTTCTAAATAACTCCTATGTAGTGTAAACTCTGTAAGGCTACGTCGAGTTGGAGCGCGTTTTATTTGGCATCAATGTACTGCCAACGGCTCAACAGAACCTTTCTCGCCGTGCAGCGGCACATACTTGGTGTGCTCGCTCCGATAAAACCGCTCAAATACCAGCGGGAACACGAAGAGCGTGAGGATAGTCCCCGTAATGAGGCCGCCAATTACCACAATAGCCAGTGGCTTGGACGTCTCCGAGCCGATGCCCGTTGAGATGGCGGCCGGCATCAGGCCGATGGTGGCCATAAGGGCCGTCATCACCACGGGGCGCACCCGCGAAATCACGCCTTCGTTGATGCTGTGGTCAAGCGTGTACTTCTTCACCAAGTTCTGCTTGAAAACGGATATCAGAATCACCCCGTTCTGAATACAAATACCGAACAGGGCGATGAAGCCGATGCCGGCCGAAATCGAGAAGTTGGTGTGCGTGAGCAACAGCGCCGCAATGCCGCCGATGATGGCAAACGGCACGTTGAGCAGCACCAGCCCGGCATCTTTCAGGTTGCCGAAGAGAATGAACAGGATGAAGAAGATGAGGCCCAGGGAAATGGGCACCACCTGCGAGAGCCGCTGCTGGGCGCGGCGCTGGTTCTCGAAATCGCCGGTCCATTTCTGCTCATAGCCTTTGGGCAGCACGACGTGGCGGTTCACCTTTTCCTGGGCTTCCTTAATGGTCGAGCCCATGTCGCGGCCCCGGATGGAGAACTTCACGGCAGCGAAGCGGCGGTTGTCGTCGCGGTAAATCAGGCTGGGGCCGGTGACAGAGCCAATGGTAGCAATTTCGGTGAGCGGGATGGTTTTGCCCGACTGCGTGGGCACCATCAGGGCCGAAATTTCGGTAGGCGTCTGGCGGAACTGGGGCTCGTAGCGCACCCGGATGGGGAATTTGCGCTCGCCTTCGTACAGCTGAGTGGCTTCCTTGCCGCCCACTGCCATTTCCAGCACCGAAGCTGCGTCGGTCTTGCTCACGCCGTAGCTGGCCATGCGGCGCTCGTCGAGGTCGACGTGAAACTCGGGCTGGCCGATGTTGCGCAGCACCCCCAGGTCGTCAATACCTTTCACGGTTTTCAGTATTTCGTACACCTCGCGGGCCTTGGATTCGAGCGTGGCTAAATCGGAGCCGTAAATCTTCACCGCAATCGAGCCTTTCACGCCCGAGGCGGCTTCCTCCACGTTGTCGGTGATGGGCTGCGAGAAGTTGAAATCGACGCCCGCAAACTTGTCGAGCTTGGCCTTCATCCGCGCCACCAAGTCCTCGCGGTATACCTTGGATTTCATCTTCTTCTCGACCTCCGGCGTGTGCTTCAGCTGCACCAGAAATTCGTTGTTGTAGAAGCCCGTGGGGTCGGTACCGTCGTTGGGGCGGCCGGTCTGGCTCACCACATCACTCACCTCGGAGAAACTCAGAAAATCGCGCCGCATCTTGTTACACAGCTCATTGCTCGACTCCAGGCTGATGCTCAACGGCAGTTGAGCCCGCACGTAAATCGAGCCTTCGTTCAGCTCCGGCAGAAATTCTGAGCCGAGGAAGGAGAACGAATACAGACCCACGGCCGTCACCACGAAGGCAATAATGAGCGTGGCGGTTTTACGGGCGTAGGTGAAGCGGAAGAAGCGGTTGGCCCCGTTGTTTACGCCGCGCACGAAGAAGTTGTCCTTCTCCTTCACGTTCTTTTTCAGCAGGATACTCACCAGCACCGGCACCAGCGTGAGGGTGAAAATCAGCGCGCCCAGCAGGGCGAAGCCCAGCGTCCAAGCCAGCGGTGAGAACACCTTACCCTCCACTTTCTCGAAAGAGAAAATCGGCAGCAGCGCCGTGATAATAATGGCCTTGGCGAAGAAAATCGACTTGCCCATCTCGCGGCCCGACTTCTTAATCAGCCCCAGCTTGGAGAGCTTATTGAAGCGCTCCATGCCCAGCTCGTGCGCCTTGTGGTCGAGGGCCACAAACAAGCCCTCCACCATCACCACCGCGCCGTCGATGATGATGCCGAAGTCGATGGCCCCCATACTCAGCAAGTTGGCGCTCATGCCGCGCAGCCGCAGACAGATGAAGGCAAACAGCAGCGCCAACGGAATAATCACCGACACAATCACCGTGGTGCGCCAGTCGGCCATGAACAGGAACACGATAAGCGTCACCAGCACAATGCCTTCCAACAGGTTGTGAATCACCGTTTCCGTGGAGAAGTCAATCAGCTGCTGCCGGTCGTAGAAGGTTTTCATCTTCACATCGGGCGGCAGGATTTTCGAGTTCAGCTCATCCACCTTAGCGTGCAGACGGGCAATGACTTCCGAGGGGTTTTCGCCCTTGCGCATCACCACGATTCCTTCCAGCTTGTCGTCCTCGAAGCCCCGGCCTACCTGACCCAGGCGCGGCAGGGCGCTTTCGCTCACGCGGGCCACATCGCGCACCAGAATGGGCACGCCGTTCACGTTCTTAATTACCGTGTTGGTGATATCCGAGATGTTGTTCAGCAGGCCAATACCGCGCACCACGTAGTTCTGCTGGCCCTGGTTTATCACGTCGCCGCCCACGTTGATGTTGGAGCGCTGCACGGCGTTGTACAGGTCGAGCGGCGTGAGGCCGAAATCCTGCAATTTACCGGGGTTCACCGAAATTTCGTAGGCCTTCACCTCGCCGCCGAAGCTGTTCACGTCGGCCACGCCGGGCACGGCTTTCAGGTTGCGCTCAATCACCCAGTCCTGCAGAGTTTTGAGCTCGCGCACGGTTTTATTCTTACTCTCCAGCGTGTAGCGGTAGATTTCGCCGGTGGGGCCGTAGGGCGGCTGCACGTCGGGCGTGATGCCGTCGGGCAGGTCCACCTCGCGCAGCAGGTTGTTCACCTGCGGGCGGGCAAAGGCGTCGTCCACGCCATCGTCAAAAATCACCTTCACCACCGACAGGCCAAAGAGCGTGGTGCTGCGTACCGAGGCCTTTTTCTGCACCGGGTTCAGGGCGATTTCGATGGGCACGGTTACGAACTTTTCCATCTCCTCGGCCGAGCGGCCGGGCCACTGCGTGATGATGGTGATTTCGGTGTTGGTCACGTCCGGAAACGCCTCAATGGGCGTGTTCCGATAGCTCACTACGCCCATCACCACCACCACCAGCGTCATGAGGAAGATGAAGCCCTTGTTTTTAAGCGAAAAGGCGATAATGCCTTGGATGAACTTATTCATGGTGTCATTTAACAATTAACATTTATCATTTAACAACTCATAATCAACCTCTACCACTAACTTTTCTCATCTACTGGAAGCACAAGACGCAGCCAGCCCAGCCTCATAAAGGCTGATTGAAAAATGTTAAATGATAAATGTTAATTGTTAAATGACCTAGTCATTCAGCTCGTCGTACACCAACAGCTGGTCCTTCGCAATCACCACATCGCCCGCTTTGAGGCCGCTGGTGATGTAGCTGTAGTCGCCCACCGTTTTGCTGATGGTCACGGGACGGGTTTCCACGTGGGTGCGGTCCTTGAACACCATCACGAAGTTGCGGTCCTTATCGAAAACGACAGACTTAGCGGGCACGGCCAGGGCCTTCGCCCCTTCCGTATTTACCACCCGCACCTGGGCATACATTTCGGGCTTGAGCAGGTAGCCGGGGTTGTCGAGGCGCACGCGCACCTTCATCACCTTGCTGTCGGGGTCGAGCACGTTGAATACCTTGTCAATCTTGCCCCGGAAATGCTTATCCGGGTAGCTCAGCGTGGTCACGTCAGCCGAGTAGCCTTCCTTCACCTTCGAGATGTCCGACTCAAACACGTTGGCCATAATCCAGACATCATCCAGGTCGCTCACCGTGAATAGGTTGCCCACGTTATCGTTGTTAAATTGCTCGTGGTCGGTGGCATTCTTCTCGGTAATGAAGCCCGATATCGGGGCCCGCAGCTCGTACATGCCGTTCTTGCCGATGCCATACACGCTGAGCTGCTTCACGTTTTTACCCACTGTGCCCCGAGCTTTGGTTACCTCAGCCCGGGCCAGCACCACATCGCGCTCCGAGTTCAGACCGGCTTTAAACATGTCATCGGCCACAGCCAGGTTTTTGCGGGCGATGTCGAGGTCGGAGCTGGCAGCGGTGGTCTGGTTTTGCACATCGGCAATCTCGCCCGACTTGATGACGGCCAGCACCTGGCCTTTGGTCACCTTATCGCCGAGCTGCACTTTCAGCTGCTCTACCACGCCGCCCACCAGGGGGTAAACTTTCACGGTTTTGTCGCCATCGGTGGCGATTTCGCCGGTCAGCACCAGCTCGTCCTGCACCGGGCGCAGGCGCACCGTGTCGAGCACAATCTGCTGCATCATGGTGTCGGACAGGCGGAAGCCCTCCTTCTTCTCTTCTTTAACTTCGGGTTTGGAGCAGCCAACCAGGGTTACGGCGGTCAGCAATGCCAGAAAGGAGCGGTTCATTATAGTTAGCTATTAGCCGTCAGCTTTTAGCTGTTAGCTTTTGATGAATGACAGGGTTTGTATTGGCGTCGGAAGCTAAAAGCTACTAGCTAACAGCTCAATTAGGCTACTCGGCGCGGAACACCGGCTTGCCCACGGCAAAATTCAACTGCTCGAAAGCCCGCACGCGATTGGCCCGCAAGGTATTCAGCTGCACCAGGTTGTTTTTATAGGACTCGAAAAAGTCCAGATATTCCACCACGCTCAGGATACGCTTGGCGTAGCTCTGCTCGATGCCCACCATCAGGCGCGCAAAGGGAGCGGTGTCACGGTCGGTGTTCTGAAACAGCTCGTCATTGCGGGCTGCCAGCTGGTAGGCCTGGTGCACCTCGCTCTGCACCACCAGCTGCTGCTGGTCTACCAGTAGCTGGCTGCCGGCAATCTGCGCTTTGGCCGCCTGAATGTTGCCTTGGTTACGGTTGAAGATGGGCACCGCGATGCCCAGCGTCAACGCACTGTAGTTGTTGATGTAGGAGCCGGCTTTGTCGTAGGTGTAGCCCACGGCCAGGTCGGGAGTGGCCAGTTTCTGTTGCAGCTTCAGGTTCAGATTTTGCTGTTGCAGGCTGGCGCGGCGGGCGTTCAAATCGGTGCGGCGCACCAGGGCGGTATCAATCAACTCCTGCTCCGGGTGGCTGGCCAGGTTCAGCTCGCGGGTCCGGCGCAGGTCTACCAGGGGTACAAACTGGCTGCCGGTCGCGTCGCGCAGCAATACGTGCAAATCGGTTTGGTCCGAAGCCACGTCATTCAGCAGGCTCTGGCGTTCACTTTGCAGCGTAAACAGGAAGGCCCGCAGACGAATCACCTCTTTCAGCGCAATGTTGCCCTTCTCAAACTGCGTCTGGTATAGGGATACGGTACGCGTGAGCGAGGTTATTTCCGTGGCGTAGGTCCTCAGGGTCTGCTGCTTAAAGTATACGTCGTAGAACGTGCTGCGCAGCTGGTAGCGCAGGTTACGCAGCAAATCCTGCAGGTTGTACTGCTCCACTACTGCGTTTTGCTGAGCTACCTGGCCGGCGGCTTTGCGCCGCCCGGCCAGCGAAAACAGCTGCTGCACCGTCACAATGGCCTCGCTGCCTACCGTGCCTTCGGGCACCGTGGGGCGGCCAATCTTGCGGCGCAGCACGTCCTGCTCCACGTATAGCGACGGGTTATCAATCAGGCGGGCCTGCACGGCCTGGGCCTGGGCCACCGTCACATTGTATTGCTGGGCCAGTACGGCCAGGTTATTCTGAGAAAATTGCTGTTCGGCCTGCGGCAGTGCCAGGCGAATGGTATCGGTTGGTGAAGCGTAAATAGCCGTAGCACTTTGGGCGGCGGCGGGCTGAGGGCCCAGGCACCACGCCCCAAAAAGAACCAAGAAAGGGAAACGGGACATAATTGGCGTTGATTTCCTGACAAAGGTGCCGATGCATATATGAGGATAAAATGAATGTTTCATTTACCCCCTGAACGACCTCAAAACCTCGGTGAACGCCCATTTTTAAGGGGGTCAATTCTCTGCGTACGATAGCGCAGCTACGATTAGCGGCGGCCCGGCCCCTCGCCGGCCACCTGCGCCGCCAGCCAATAGCCCTTCACCAGCGGTAGGGAAGTCGCTGACAGCACCGGGGCCAGCAGCTTCGGGCCGCGGGTTGGCCAGGCCCAGTGCGGCTGTAAGCAGCAACATCCAGGAAATAATCCGCCCCTGTCGGTTTCCAGCCTTGGCCGCGCGGATTTCGCCGTTCAGGCCCAGCGTGTTAGCCACCGCTCGCAAGTCGAAGGGCAACAGGGTATTCAGCTGGCTTTTAATGCCGATTAAATTTGCCGTCAGGGTGGCAGCCGACAATCAGTTGTGCTCGGCGTACTGGCCCAGCAGGCCGGGCAGCACCGCTCCCACCAGCATTAGCAGCGTGCTGGCCGTGGTGCGCTTCACCTAGGCGTAGTGGCTCACCGAAACTGCAATGGTTTGCCAGGAATTGCCGAATAACACCAGCAGCAGCGTTTCACCCTGCATAAGGGCGCTGTTGGCGGCAGTGCCACTGCCCAGGATGCCCAGCATCCCGGGCACGCTGCCCAACCCGTACAGCGTTGTTTGATACGCCCGGTTATTGCATTCAAAAATGCAGCTGGGCATCGCAGGTTTGGGCCTGTCGGGCCATACCACCCATCATCACGGGAAGCACGCCGTCGAGGGCACGCTTCATCCCCTTCTCGCCCTCGCCCAGACGCGTAGCCAGGTGGCTAATCAGTCCCCGGGGGAAGGTCCGGGCAATGGTAGTGAACAGTGAGGACATTGTAAAACAGGAAGATGGGGTAGAATCTTTCTCGCGGTAGAAATGCAAAACAGCTTCAGTATTAGCATTACTTAGGCGACAGAGCCACCCTTTTAACCGACCAACATCAATTACCGCCTGCCGAAAGAAATCAACCTGTTGCTTTCCCTTCCAGTAAACCGCAAATACACCGCCGTGGGGCCATTCATCCCCCTACCAACTTCCGGAAAATGGCCCGGCCACTTGCCGGGCCATTTTCGATTGGTTAGTCATCCTCATAGTCAAGACCGAGGCAGCTGTTTAGCGCCTGAAGCAGCTCGCTGGCGGCGTGCTGCTGGCCGGCGGCGCGGGCCACTTTCAGGCCGGTGCGGTACACTTTCTCGGCCTCATCTTTTTTACCAAACTGTTCCAACAACTTGCCGGCGTGGTAGTAAGTCCCCACGTAGTCGGAATGCTCGGTTAATAATTTGTTGTAAAATTCCCAGGCCCGCTCCGGCTCCTGGGCACGGTATTCGGTTGCCAGGGCATATATAGTGAAGGCATCGGTGGGGTCATCGGCATGGAAAGCCAATAACTGTTGCAAACGCGTGGCGGGAGTATTCATTAGGGCAGGAGTTTTGTTTACCTTTGGGGCAAAATTGCGGCTTTTCTGCCGCATATCCCCTGATAAAGATTGGCTGCCGGAAACCGGCAAGCCAGTGTTGGTTGTTATGCATGCAGCCTTTTAAATTCGATTTCGCCACCCTAATCCCGCTTAGATGAAGTTTCTGGTTTGTATTTCCAACGTGCCCGACACGACCACCAAAATCGCCTTCACCCCTGATAACAAGGAGTTCAACAAGGCCGGGGTGCAGTTCGTAATCAACCCCTGGGATGAGTACGCCCTCACCCGCGCCATCGAGCTGAAGGAAGCCGCCGGTAGTGGCACTGTCACCGTCCTCAACGTGGGCGAAGCCGACACCGAGCCCAACATCCGCAAGGCCCTGGCCATTGGGGCTGATGATGCCATCCGGGTGAACGCCGCGCCGCAGGATGCCTACTTCGTGGCCGAGCAAATTGCCGCCATCGCCAAAGAAGGTGCCTACGACGTGATTTTGATGGGCAAGGAAAGCATCGACTACAACGGCTTCCAGGTGCACGGCATGGTGGGCGAGATGCTCGGCATTCCGACCGTGGCCCCGGCCATGAAGCTGGACATGAGCGGCAACACCGCCACGCTGGAGCGCGAAATTGAAGGCGGCAAGGAAATCGTGACCGTGAACACGCCTTTCGTGGCCTCGTGCCAGCAGCCCATGTGCGAGCCCCGCATCCCCAACATGCGCGGCATCATGACGGCCCGCACCAAGCCCCTGAAAGTAGTGCCCGCCATTGGCGAGCCCGCCCGCACCACCGTAGCCGAGTTTGCCTTGCCGCCCAAAAAGCAGGGCGTAAAGCTCATCGATGCTGAGAATGCCGGCGAGCTCATCAAGCTGCTGCGCAACGAAGCGAAAGTCATTTAAAGGGAGTTAAGAGTTAAAAGTTATGAGTTAAGAGTTGGCTATGAGTCAATTCGAGCTCCGACTGGCAACTCTTAACTCATAACTTTTAACTCTTAACTCAAAGACATGTCAGTATTAGTTGTAGTTGAATGCGCCGACGGCGAAGTAAAAAAGTCGTCGCTCGAAGTAGCCTCTTACGGGGCGCAGGTGGCTGCCCAGCTGGGCACCACGGCCACGGCCATTGCCGTAGGCCACGCCAATGAAACCAACCTGGCCAAGCTGGGCGAGCAGGGCATCACGAAAGTGCTGTTCGACGCCGAGCCCCGCCTCAAGGACTTCGTGAACAACGCCTACACCAAGCTCATTGCCACGGCAGCCGAGCAGGAGCAGGCCAAAATCATCGTGCTGGCCAATTCCAACATTGGCGCGGCGGTGGGCTCGCGCCTGTCGGTGCGGCTGAAGGCCAGCCTGGCCACCAACGTGGTAGAGCTGCCAAAAATCGCCGGCGACCAATTCACGGTGAAGCGCGGCGCATTCTCGGGCAAGGCGTTTTCGGACGTGGTGCTGAGCGGCGACCGCAAAATCATCGCCGTGAAAAAGAACTCGACCGAGGCCAAGCACGATGCCGGCAAAACGGCCGAAGTTGTGAGTTTCGCAGCCCAGCTGTCGGACGCTGACTTTGCTGATGCGCCCACGCAGGTTATCATGCAGGACCAGGCCGGTGGCGTGCTCCTGCCCGAAGCCGCGCTCGTAGTATCGGGCGGCCGGGGCATGAAAGGCCCGGAGAACTGGGGCCTCATTGAGGACCTGGCCAAGGCACTGGGCGCGGGCACGGCCTGCTCCAAGCCCGTGTCGGACGTAGACTGGCGCCCTCACCACGAGCACGTGGGCCAGACCGGCATCACCATCTCGCCGAACCTGTACATTGCCTGCGGCATTTCGGGGGCCATCCAGCACCTGGCCGGCGTGAATAGCTCGAAGGTGATTGTGGTCATCAACAAAGACCCGGAAGCTCCTTTCTTTAAGGCGGCCGATTATGGCATCGTGGGCGACGTTTTTGACATATTGCCCAAGCTAACCGCGGCTGTGAAGGCCCTCAACTAAGGTCTACGTGTAGGCATTGGGGACCCGGTCCGGTGGTTTTCGCAAGAAGGCCGCGGCCCGGGTCCCCAATCTTTTTTTAGCATTTCTGGTTTCTACGGCAGATTTTGGCCGCAGATACCCGGACTTTTCTTTATTTGCACGTACATCCTCTCTACCGGCTTCGGCCCGGCCCTTCCCTCCTTTCCGCTTCCAAGACACCCAGTTCCTTATTCCCTTGAAAAAAATCCAGCTTGAAATCCTGGGGCTTTCGTCCAGCCAGTCGCAATCTGGCTCCTTCGCGCTGATTCTGGGCGAGAAGGGCGGCAACCGCCGCTTGCCCATTATCATTGGCATGTTTGAAGCGCAAAGCATTGCTATTCAGATAGAAAAGATTAGCCCCAATCGCCCTCTTACCCACGACCTGTTCAAATCCTTTGCCGAGCATGTGCACGTGGTGATTCTGGAGGTGGTGATTTCCGACCTCAAAGAAGGCGTTTTCTATTCGCGCATTGTGTGCTCCGACGGGGCCACGACGTTCGATATCGACGCCCGGCCTTCCGATGCCATTGCCATTGGCCTGCGCTTCGGCGTGCCTATTTATACCGTGGAAAGCGTGCTGAGCGAAGCCGGCATCATCCTTTCTGACCTCGACGAAGCCGAAAGCGAAGCCGAAGAAGATGAGGATGACGAGGACGACGACACCGATACGAACTCGCCCCGCGCCAGTCGCGCCCAGCCCGAGCCCCGCGACCCCAGTGGCCAGGTTTCGATGGAAGAGTTATCAAAAATGCTGTCTGAAGCCCTCAACCGCGAGGACTACGAAAAGGCCGCCAAAATCCGCGACGAGCTGAACAAGCGCAACGGCTAATACTGCCGATTGAACCGATTTTAGTGAGTTGAACGGGTTCGTTGCAGGTCCGTTCCTTATCAGTGCAAGCGCCACCCCATTTTGGGGTGGTGTTTTTGCTTACTTCGCAGTTATGAGCCCTACTTCCGATGACCTGCTGCGCTACCCCATTGGCCGGCCGCAGCTGCCTGCCGGCCCCCTCGCCCCTACCGAGCGTACGGCCCTGATTCAGCAGCTGGCCGAGCTTCCGGGCCGGCTCACGGCCATGGCGCGCCGGGTGGGCGGCGAAGGCCTGCAACGCCCCTACCGCCCCGGTGGCTGGACCGGCCGCCAGGTAATTCACCACGTGGCCGACTCGCACATGAACTGCTACTTCCGCTACCGCCTGGCCCTGACGGAGGACAACCCCACCATCCGGCCCTACGACGAAGCGGCCTGGGCCAGGCTGCCCGATGTGGCCGCCACGCCCATTACCGTGTCGCTCACGCTGCTGGAGGCCCTGCATTCGCGCTGGGTTACGCTCTTGCAGCACCTCACGGAAGTGCAATGGCAGCGCACCTTCTACCACCCCGGCAACCAGCGCGAATCGACCCTCGACCAGGCCCTGGCCCTGTATGCCTGGCACGGCCAGCACCATCTGGCGCACTTGGAATCACTGATTGCCGCTGATTAACCGTGATTTCGCTGATTATTTTTCAGCTACGGTTTGGTTTGCGCTGAAGATTCCGCTGATTACTATGCAAAAAGGCCGCTCATTGAGCGGCCTTTTTGCATAGTAATCAGCGGAATCACGGTTAATCAGCGGCAATCAGTGATTTCAGATACCGCCGCCGGACTCACTTTCTTCGGCGAAAGCGGCCATGCCGCCTTCGGTTTCGTCGTCGACGCGCTTGGCGGCGCGTACGAGGCTACTGCTGAAGATAAATTCGCGCAGCTCGGGGACTTTGGCGTTCAGAATTTCTTCCTTGGTACCGTCCCAAAGTTTTTTGCCCTGGTGCAGGAAAATGATGTGCTCACCAATCTCAATCACCGAGTTCATATCGTGGGTTACGATGACGGTGGTGATGTCATATTCGTGGGTGATTTCGTAGATGAGATTGTCGATTTTGGTGCTGGTGGCGGGGTCGAGGCCGGAGTTAGGCTCGTCGCAAAACAGGTAGGTACACTGCGGTGCAATGGCGCGGGCAATGCCCACGCGCTTCTTCATGCCGCCCGAAATTTCGGCGGGCATCTTGTTGCCGGCATTTTCCAGGCCCACGCGCTTTAGACAAAACTCGACCCGCTCGCGCCGCTCTTCGGGCGTCATTTCGGGCGTCAGCATCTGCAGCGGAAACTCTACGTTCTGGGCCACCGTCATCGAGTCGAAAAGCGCCGAACCCTGGAACAGCATCCCGATTTTGCGCCGTATTTCCTGGCGGATATCGATTTTACTGTTGGTGTACACCGTGCCATCGAAGGTGATGGAGCCGATATCGGGCTTCATCAGCCCCACAATGCACTGCAGCAGCACGCTTTTGCCCGTGCCCGAGCCGCCCAGCAGCATGTTGCACTTGCCGGTTTCAAACACGCACGAAATGCCTTTCAGCACGGGCGTGCCGTCGAAGGATTTTTCGATGTTGGATACTTCAATCATTTTGAGGGACTTGGGGTCTTGGGGACTTAGAATTTCAGGCAGGTCACAGGACTCCAAGGCATTTGATACGTTGGCATCATCGGCTGGATTAAATTCCAGCCAATTACTTTAAAACCAAGTCCTTAAGACCCTATTTTAGAGCAGCAACGCTGCCAGGGCGAAATCGGCAATGAGGATGGCGATAATGGAATTGGTAACGGCACCGGTGCTGGCCGCGCCTACTTCGAGGGCACCGCCGGTGGTGTAGTAGCCCTTGAAGGCCGAAATGCCCGATACCAAGAAGGCAAACACCACCGCCTTGATAAGGGCGAAGACGATGTTGTAGGGAATAAAATCGGTCCGAATGCCTTCGATATAATCCTGGGCCGTCATCACGCCGGTGAGGGTACCGGCCAGGTAGCCGCCCAAAATGGACAGCAGCATGGCCAGAATAACCAGCAGCGGGAACATAAGCAGCGCCGCCAGAATACGCGGCAGCACAAGGTAGGAAGTAGAATTGATGCCCATTACCTCCAGCGCCGACACCTGTTCGGTGATGCGCATGGTGCCCAGGCCGCCGGCAATGCTGCTGCCCACTTTGCCCGCCAGCACGATGCTGGTGATGGTGGGGGCCAGCTCCAGAATAGTCATTTCGCGCACCATATAGCCGATGGTGGACTGCGGAATGAGCGGATTGGTAAGGTTGTAGGCAATCTGGACGCAGGTAACGGCCCCGATAAAGGCCGACACGATGGACACAATCACAATGGAGTCGACCCCGATGAGGATGGCTTCGTCGATGGTGCGATTCCAGAGGACGCTGAACCGCTCCGTGCGCGTGACCATGCCTCGCAGGAAAAGGACAAACGAGCCGAAAGTTTTAAGCATGAGAATTTGTTGAGGAATAAAAACCGAAGTTTGGGTGCGGCTGTTGCCGCAGACGAAACTTCAGAGGCTTCGCCACCTTACGTAAAATCAGATGAACAAAGCCCAAACGAGCGAAAAATTAATTGTCGTCACCGGCGGCAGCAAAGGTATTGGTCGCGCCGTCGTGGCGCGCTTTCTAAAAGCGGGCTTTCCGGTGGCTACCTGCGCCCGCTCGGCCACCGACCTGGCCGCGCTTACAACCGAGCTGCATGCCGATGTTCCCGGGGCCGTGCTCCACACCCTGCCCGCCGACCTCAGCCAGCAGGCCGACTGCGCCCGCTTCGCGGAATTTGTGCTGGCGCTGGGCCTGCCCGTTGACGTGCTGGTGAACAACGCCGGCGCCTTTATTCCCGGCCGCCTCCAGGACGAGCCCGCCGATGGCTCGCAGCTGCGCCAGATGCTGGCCGTGAATTTATTGAGCGCCTACGACGTGACGCTGCCGCTGCTACCGGGCCTTATTGCGCGGGGCCAGGGGCACATTTTCACCATCTGCTCCACGGCCAGCATCACGGCTTACCCCAATGGCGGCTCCTACGGCATTGCCAAGCACGCGCTGCTGGGCTTCACCAAAAACCTGCGCGAGGAGCTAAAAACCAGCGGTGTGCGCGTCACGGCCGTGCTGCCCGGCCCCACGCTCACGGCCAGCTGGGCCGGCGTAGAGCTGCCCGCCGAGCGGTTTGTGCAGGCCGATGATGTAGCCGAGGCGCTGTTTTCGGCCTACTCCCTGTCGCTCCACGCCGTGGTGGAAGAGCTGCTGATTCGGCCACAGCTGGGCGATTTGGGCTAAGAGGCCATCCTATATTGGTGGGCTGCCGGCGAAAATCCGGCAGCCCGCCCATCCGATAGGCGCTGCGCCACGGGCCTACTCGGCTTTCTTGCTGCCTTTGCCGGTTATTTTAATATCCGTGAACGTGGGGGCTCCGCCGTAGAAAAGGGTGCCATTGCCGGCCACGGTGCCGCCCAGGGCGTCGCTGACTCGCACATGAGCATCGGCGTCGCTGTCGCGGGTCATATTGAAATAGCACCGTTTCAGGCTTAGGCTTTGGGCAAATAGTCGGCCCAAGCCCCCCAGGGTAAAGTTCATCTCATCGGCAGCGCCCTGCACCTTGATATCGCCCAGCTCATACAAATCGAGGAACAGCATTTTGGCTTTCACGTTGAGGTCGTAATCTCCGGCGCCCACTAAGTGAAAAAAAATGGTGTCCTGCGCGAACTGGCCCACGGTGCTGGCATTGCCCTGGCCACGCAAAAACACGTTAAGAATGCGCGGCAGGTGCAGCGTTACTTCGCGGGGCGTATCGTAGCTGCGCGCCCAGTTGCAGGTGCTGGTATTATTGATTTCCAGCGCGTTGCCTTTGCGGGTGAGCACGATGTCGCTGATGAGGTTTTCGCCGGCGCGCACCTCGGCGTAGGTCTGGGTATCCTGCACGATGCGCAGGTCCACGTTGTCGAAGGCCGTGACGGTGACCAGGCCGGCATCTACCTCGCGGCGCTGGGTGACGATGGTGCCCGTACTTTTCAGGCAATCGGTGCCGTGGCCCGGGCCACAGGTGCTCAAACCAGCCATTAGCGCGACGCCGAATCCGAGGCGGCCCAGCCGGCGCAGTATCCCAAACCCTCCCAGGCCGCTAACTTGCGGCCGCAAACTCGTTTTGCGCATAATCCCCTTACTTTTCCCAAAGATAAATGGACCTCAGCGGTAAAGTTGCCATCGTGACCGGCGCAAGCAAAGGAATCGGCCTCGCCACCGTGCAAGCCCTGTTGGCCCGCGGCGCGGCCGTGGCCGGCTGGGCCCGCTCGGCTCCCGACCATTTCACGCACGACCGATTCCAGTTTTTCGAGTGTGATGTGCAGGACGAGCACTCCATCACCGAAGCCTTCACCAACACCCAGCGCGAGCTGGGGCCGGAAATTCATGTTCTGGTAAATAATGCCGGCCTGGGCATCATGGGCGACGTGGACGGTTTCCGGACCGAAGACTGGAAAACGATGTTCGATACTAACGTGCTGGGCACTTTCCTGTGCACCCGCGCCGTGCTGCCCCAGATGAAGCAGCAGCAACAGGGCCACGTTGTGAATGTGGCCTCGCTGGCCGGTACGGCGGGCTCGGCCGGCATGTCGGGCTACTGCGCCACGAAGTTTGCGGTTCGGGGCTTTTCCGATTCGCTGTTCAAGGAAGTGCGGCCGGATGGTATCCGCGTGACCTGCGTAATGCCCGGCTCGGTAGAAACTAACTTCAACGGCAAAGAGCCCGGCCTCACGCCCGACCCGCACAAGATGCAACCGGAGGATATTGCCGCCGCCATTGTGCACGCGGTTGAAGCGCCGGACACGACGATGATTTCGGAGATTCAGCTGCGGCCGGCTAACGTGAAGTAAGTTGAACGTCATGCAGAGCGCAGCGAAGCATCTTTACCTCAATACTAATTAATTACTTGTGCGGTAAAGATGCTTCGCTGCGCTCTGCATGACGTTCTCTCCCCCAACCAAGCACTATCACATGGTAGAAATCGAGCACCTGACCAAAACCTACGGCACCCAAAACGCCGTGGACAACATCAGCTTCACGGCGGGCAAGGGTGAAATTGTGGGCTTCCTCGGGCCGAATGGCGCGGGCAAAAGCACCACCATGAAAATTGCCACCGGCTACCTCCCGCCCACCGCCGGCACGGTGCGGGTGGCTGGCTACGATGTGCTGGTTGACAGCCTGGAAGTGCGCCGGCACGTGGGCTACCTGCCCGAGCACAACCCGCTCTACCTCGACATGTACGTGCACGAATACCTCGAATTCATTGGCTCGGTGCACGGCCTGCGCGGCTCCGGCCTGCGCACCCGCGTGGCCGAGCTAGTTCGCCGCGTGGGCCTGAGCCGCGAACAGAACAAGCAAATCGGCGCGCTCAGCAAGGGCTACCGGCAGCGGGTGGGCCTCGCCCAGGCCCTCATTCACAACCCCGACGTGCTCATTCTCGACGAGCCCACCACCGGCCTCGACCCTAACCAGATTCTGGAAATCCGCCAGCTCATCCGCGAAGTGGGCGAGGATAAAACCGTCATTTTCAGCACTCACATTCTGCCCGAAGTCACGGCCCTGTGCTCCCGCGTGCTCATCATCAGTCGGGGCAAGCTGGTGGCCGACAGCCCGGTAGCTGAGCTAGCCGCCCGTGCCGCTGGCGAAACCGTGGTGCGTGCCGAGTTCGAAGGCCTGGTTGATACTACTAAGCTGGCCCAGCTCCCCGGCGTGCGCCACGTAGAGGCCGCGCCCGATGGCGCCGTCCTGCTCCGCACCGCACCGGGCGTGGACGTACGCGCCGCCGTGTCACGCCTGGCCGGGCAGGAAGGCTGGATTCTGCTGGGGCTGCGGCAGGAGCAGCAGAGCCTGGAGGAGGTGTTTGGAGAATTGACGAAGTAAGAACGAGAAACAGAACGGCTACCAGGAAAGTCATGCTGAGCTTCTCGAAGCATCTCTACCTCAATACTAATTAATTACTCTCGCTGTAGAGATGCTTCGGCTGCGCTCAGCATGACGTTCAGAATACCAGAATGCTCACCATCCTCCAAAAAGAATTCAACGCCTTCCTGAACTCCCCCGTGGCCTACGTGGTGCTGGGGGTTTTCCTGATTGCGACAGGCCTGTTCGTCTGGGTTTTCCCCGATAGCAGCGTCCTCGACTACGGCTACGCCGACCTGCAAACGCTCTTCAATCTGGCCCCGTGGATATTCCTGTTCCTGATTCCGGCCATCACCATGCGCACGTTTGCGGAAGAGAAAAAGGCCGGTACCATTGAGCTGCTGCTGACCCGCCCGCTCACGGACGGGCAGATAATCGGAGGCAAGTATTTGGCCTGCCTGCTGCTGGCGCTGCTGGCGCTGGTGCCCACGCTGCTCTACTACTACTCGGTGTACAAGCTGGGCAGCCCTGAGGGCAATATTGATTCGGCGGCCACGGTCGGTTCCTATTTAGGCTTGGCGTTGCTGGCGGCGGTATTCGCAGCCATTGGCATTCTGGCCTCGGCGCTCACGCGTGACCAGATTATTGCTTTTTTAGTGGCCGTGGTGGGCTGTTTTCTGATTTATTCGGGGTTCGATTCTTTGGCCTCGGTGCTGCAGGGCAGCGCGGCCTATTACGTGAGTCAGCTGGGAATTGCGGCGCACTACCGCGACCTCAGCAAAGGGCTGATTGACTCGCGGGATTTGGTCTATTTTTTCAGCGTAGTTGCGGTGGCTTTACAGGCGACACGACTGGCTTTACGGAGTCGTAACTGGTAATGGAAAATACGTTGACTACTTCCCCGACTCCAGTTCCTACACCGTCCTCCCGCAAGCAGCGCGATTTGCTCACTTTTGCCACCATCATTGGCGGGCTCTTGCTTTTTAATTTCGTGGCCCAGCGCTTCTTTTTTCGGCTCGATTTGACGGAAGAAAAACGCTACACTATGTCGCCGGCCACCAAAACGCTGCTGCGCGACCTCAAGCAGCCGGTCACCGTCACGGTGTACCTCACCGGCGATTTCCCGCCCGCTTTCCGCCGCCTGGAGCAGGGCGTGCGCGAAACCCTGACCGAATTCCAGGTCTACGGCGGGGCCAACCTGAACTACATTTTCATCGACCCCAGCGCCGGTAGCACCGAAGCCGCCCGCAACGCCTTCTACCAAACCCTTTTCAAAAAGGGCCTGAAACCCACCAACCTCGGGGCCACCGAAAACGGCAAGCGGGTCGAGAAAATCATTTTTCCCTACGCCGTGGTGAGTGTGGGCGGGCACGATAAAAGCGTGCTGCTGCTGCGCGGCAACCAGGCCGCCCCAGCCGAGGTGCGCCTCAACCAAAGCATTGAAGGGCTGGAATACGAGCTGGCCAGCACCATCCGCACGCTGGTACCGGCGCTGCGCAAGCGCATCGGCGTGGTGGAAGGCCACGGCGAGCTCACCAACGTGCAGGCCGGCGACATCCTCGGCACCTGGCAGCAGCAGTACGACGTGTTCCGCGTCACGCTGAGCAAGGTGAAGGACCTGAGCGCGCTCGATGCCATCGTGGTGGCCCAGCCCAAAACGCCTTATTCCGAGGACGATAAATTCAAGCTCGACCAGTTCATCACCCAGGGCGGCCGGGCCATGTTCTTCGTCGATGCCCTGCGTGTGGACCTCGACAGCGTGGCCCGCAACGGTGTCGCATTAGCTACCCCCTACGAACTCAATCTCGACGACCTGTTTTTTAAATACGGCCTGCGCCTCAACCAGAACCTGCTCCTCGACCTGAACAGCGGCCAGATTCCACTCGTGACCGGCATGGACGGCAATAAGCCCAAAATCGAGCCCATGCCCTGGCAGCTCTACCCGCTCATCAACAAGTTCAGCCCCCACCCCATCACCCGCAACCTCGACGCGGTGTACCTGAAATTCGTGGGTAACCTCGACACGGTGCAGGCCCGTGGCATCCGCAAAACCGCCCTGATGAGCACCTCGCGCTACACCCGCGTGCTGCCCGCCCCGGTGCCCATCAACTTCAACGACGCCCGCCTCGAACCCAATCCCAAGCTCTACCAAAAGGGTTTCCAGCCGGTGGCCTACCTGCTCGAAGGCCAGTTCACCTCGCTCTTCGCCAACCGCGCCCGGCCCGGCACCCTCCAGTTCCAGCCCGAAAAACCGGCCAACGCCCGGTCCAGCAAAGTCCTGGTTATCTCCGATGGCGACATCATCCGCTCCGACATCGACCCCAAAACCGGCAACCCCTACCGCCTGGGCTTCGACCGCCTCGCCAACACCGAATTCGCCAACCGCGAGCTGGTCCTGAACGCTACCGATTACCTGCTCGACGACACCGGCCTCATCGCCGTACGCGGCAAGCAAATCACCCTCCGCCCCCTCGACAAAGTGAAGCTGGCCGAGCAACGCCGCCGCTGGCAGCTGCTGAACCTAGGCGCGCCGCTGGTGCTATTGGGGTTGTTTGGGGCCGTACGGGCGTGGCGACGCAAGCGGCGCTATGCGGGGTTTACAAATTTATGACATTAGTTGAGCACCCAAATCCCAACTCAGTTACCGAAAAGTACGGAAGCGTTATTTGGAGAGATTCTGGGCCAAGCATTTATAGCCCTGTTTTTTGTTGCCGTCGGATTCGGGTATTTGTACTTGCGCTTCCGTAACCGGGTAAGAGTGAAAGATGTGCTGGCAAAGAAGCATGAAAACAGCTATGCAAATGCTGGTATGGCTGTTGCGCTCAACAGTGTAGCAATCATTGGAAATGCCCTAGTGTTTTTTTGATGATTGTGCCACTGCTCCATTGGCTGAACGGCTACTGGACGGGGCACTGAACCACCCACAATCACATCATGCGCTAGGTGAATAGCACGCCGTGCGGGTTGGCGCAGGTCTGGCGGCTTATCAAATCGTTGATTCGCCAGTCCGAGGCCCGACGCGGGACCGAGGACTGCGCAGTCCTCATCGTCGATAATTCGGTATTGAGAAAGGTGCATACGAATTTCAACAAGCTGATTTGTTAGCACTTGCACCACTGACAGCAGTACTATGTCAAGGAACTGCGCTTCGTCAGCCTACTCTACCAGGCGGGGGCGTAAGCCACGCCCATCGCCGTCGAGTTGGTGCGCCGTGGTAGAGAATATGACCCTGATACGGCCGCGTCTATTTGCGCCGATTAAGAGGCGGTCTACGAAACCAGGCAAGTCTTTACAAACCAAGACAGCAGCCGGGGTATCCTATATCTGGTCAGCAGCGAAACCGACTTAGCCCACACTTAACTCACCACGATTAACCAAAAATGGTGGAAAGCAAAGGAATACCACAAGTCACTCAAACAGAACGCCTCGATGGGCAAATCGCCCATTGAAATTCTGACAACGCAGGCTACTCATTCCTTTGCCGCTGTGCTGGCCCCCACACGAAACTCGAAGTATTCAAACTCAAATGTGTGGTATCAGGCATTTTCGTCTCAAAGCTCAACTGACCGCTGTCGGCTTAGAAACCATATACCATCAATTCCGCCAACTCACTGCGTGACATAAGCTACTAGTACGCCAAAAAAAGATAACTCTTTGTTCAACATGGACGTTACCATGGAGATTAAGTCCACTTTAATCCCGGAATCATGAAAGCTATTGTCTATTACGGCCCCTTGGATGTGAGAGTATCCGACAAGCCCGACCCTAAAATTGAGCAACCCACCGACGTATTAGTCCAGGTTACCACCACCAATATTTGCGGCTCCGACCTGCACATGTACGAAGGCCGTACCAACATGGAAACCGGCCGAATTTTTGGCCACGAGAACCTGGGACGGGTCATTGAGGTCGGTAAGTCGGTAGTACATGTTAAAGTGGGTGATATGGTGTGTATGCCTTTTAATATTGGCTGTGGCCATTGCAAAAATTGCGAGCGCAAACTCACCGCTTTTTGCCTGACGATGAACCCCGGTTTTGCCGGTGCGGCCTATGGCTTTGCCGGCATGGGGCCGTATGAGGGCGGGCAGGCAGAATACCTGCGCGTTCCGTACGGTGATTTTAATTGCCAGATATTGCCGGAGGATGCCAGCGAGAAGGAAAACGATTACGCCATGCTTTCCGACATCTTCCCGACGGGCTACCACGCCACGGAACTGGCGGGGGTGAAACCGGGCGATTCGGTGGTTATTTACGGCGCTGGGCCGGTCGGACTCATGGCCACGCTGTCTGCCCGCATAAAAGGAGCCGACAAAATTATGGTCGTGGACAGCCACCCCGACCGATTAAAACTGGCCAAGGAATTTGGCGGCATACCCATTGATTTTACGAAGGGCTCCGCTGTTGACCAAGTACTGGACTTAACAGACGGGCAGGGTGCTGACCGGGGCTGCGAATGCGTGGGCTACCAATGTTGCAACAAACACGGCAAAGAACAATCGAACGTAACGATGAACGAGCTGGTCCAGGCAGTGAAAGCGACCGGCTCGATTGGCGTAGTGGGGGTTTTTGTGACGGAAGACCCGAAGTCCAAAGAGGAACTGCAGAAAAAAGGCCACATGGACTTCGACTTCGGCAGCTTCTGGATGAAGGGGCAAAGCATCGCAACGGGCCAAGCCAATGTAAAATCATACAACCGGGAGCTTTGCGCGCTGATTTCTTCCGGTAAAGCCAAGCCTGCCGCCATCGTTTCCCACGAGCTCTCCCTGGATGAGGCCCCCGATGCGTACAAGCACTTTAATACCCGCGATGACGGATGGACCAAAGTGGTACTGAAACCCGGCAAAACGAGCCGCAAAAAGGATTAAGCACAAGGCAGGAAACAAAAGCCAAGCCTTAATTAAAATAACGGCCAGTGGAAGGATAGCTCCTTCCACTGGCCGTTATTTTAATTAAGGCTTGGCCTAACACGAACCAGTAACGTGTTGACCTTAACACCGCAACCGCACCAGTTCTTGCCCGATGGGCCACGTTTCGACCCCTACCGCCTGGGCTTCGACCGCCTCGCCAACACCGAATCCGCCAACCGCGAGCTGGTCCTCAACGCCACCGACTACCTGCTCGACGACACTGGCCTCATCGCCGTGCACGGCAAGCAAATCACCCTCCGCCCCCTCGACAAAGTAAAGCTCGCCGAGCAGCGCCGCCGCTGGCAGCTGCTGAACCTCGGCGCGCCGCTGCTGCTGCTGGGGGTTTTCGGGGCCGTGCGGGCCTGGCGGCGCTATGCGGCGCTATGCGGCGCTATGCGGGGTTTACAGGGTAGAAACTTAAAGACTACCCGATTCCGGCCAGTTCGACCAATGGGTATTTGGCTCCAGTGTGGGTTCGTAATAACTGGTATCTCCTGTCGCCAGCACCTTTGCAATTTGCTGCCAAGTTTCGTAGCTGCTGGGGCGGGCAATTTCCCACTCCTCGCGTTCAAACTGTCCCATTCTTTCCTCCTGGGCTCGAATAGTGGCAGTAAAATCTGCCAGGGTTATTCCGGGCAAACTGCCTATCTGTTGGTTCAAGTCGTAGGTTGAAATAATGTCTTCCGCTGACATTATCTTTTGCGGCCTTACGTTGAAATCCTTGTGGTGCCATTCATCAAGCACCAAAATCTTCTTAAGATGCTGAGGAATTGACTTATATAATTCTGCATCATTAGCCCGAAATACTCTCTCATTTCGAGTAATCAATAGTCGGCCAACTTCGTCTATTGTGATTCGGTCAGGTTCGAATTCCACCAGTTGAATTCCAGCGCGTTCGTATTCTAACTTATCATGGCTTAAGTTCAATTGAATCCCTCGAACCAATAAGTTTTGCGCTGTTAGACTTAGAAGCTCATCCGGGGCAGCTTCCTGGAAAGATTCTTCGTCAATTGGGTACACAGCATAGTTATTGACATTCCGATTGTTATACTGCTCCAAGTTGACCAGGCAGTTGCCGTGATAATAGATATTGAGTTCAATCCTTCCCCCCCGAGGATTATAGCCTAGTATTTCGGCTGCTATTGCCCAATCTTCATCTCTGCGATACAGGTTCAGTCGCGTATCAATGAGGCAGGTATACGGATGATTTAATGGCAGAAAATTGCAGTAGTGGCCATCATTCGAATGGTCGAGAGCATCAAGTATGTGTTGTTCAGGAATCATATCTAAAATCGGATGATGTCAACTATTCGGCCTTCTGCTTGAAATGCAGATTAATAATCTGTTTGACCTCATCTACAGTAATTGCTTCTGCTCGTCCACTCACCATAATTTCATCCTCCAATTTCTTCATTTCTTGGAGACAAGTAAACAGCACTTCCTTGTCGAACTCGGCGGGCAATTCAGTAGACTTGTTGCGAAGTGAGTGAAGTGCGGAATTTTCGACAAACTGTACTTAAATTTAGAACATGAACTTTTCCGTAAAAAACCTCACTACTTCGCGTAAATGGCGTGCTGCCACGGGACTCACGGCGGAGCGTTTTGCGCAGCTTTTGGCGCATTTTAAGCAGGCGTATTTTCGGTTAAATGGAACAGATATGATTGAACGTGGGGCTTTTGCGCCGTATGAAGTAGCCCTTAAAACAGAAGAAGAATTACTGCTTTTCACCCTATTCAGCTTCAAAGCAAACTTGACGTATGATTTGTTGGGATTGGTCAGTGGGATGGACGGTTCCAACGCGAAACGCAACCAGGAATTAGGCATTACGGTGCTCCAAGAAGCGCTGGAGCAAACCGGGCATGCGCCAAAGCGGGAATTTGCGACAGTGGCCGAATTTGAAGCCTATTTTCAGGAACACGAGACGTTATTGGTCGATGGAACAGAGCAACGCAAGCAACGACCAGGAAATAAAGAGATGCAAAAAGACTACTATAGCGGTAAAAAAAAATACACGCCGTAAAAGAGATAGTTATTTCAACGACCATTCGCTGGATTGGTTTTATCAGCCGTTGTTACGGCGGAAGACACCACGACTACAGTGTGCTAAAAAGCATTTTACCAGTTGATAAAGAGTGGTTTAAAAAGTTCAAGGTGCGGTTGGACCTGGGGTTTTTGGGCTTCGCGAAAGACTACGTTTGCCGGAAAGTTTTTATTCCTATCAAAAAGCCGAAAGGGAAAGAACTCACCGATGAACAACGAGAAATAAATACAAAACAAGCAAGTGAACGAATTACCGTAGAGCATAGCATTGGCGGATTGAAACGTTATCGAATTTTGGAAGACCGATTACGTTTGCATAATTTGAACCTGTACAATGACGTGCTGGGAGTGTGTGCGGGCTTGTGGAATTTCAGCTTAAATCTGTGATTAATAGCTCGCAACAAGTCTAGTAAAGGCAGACAAAAGTGTAGTCTTCAGCTACTCTACCCTACTAAATTTTAGGGCATAAAAACGGGGCAGCCCGACCTTTGGGGTTCCAACCACCAAAAACCCGTTCTGCCCCGTGAAGCAACACTTCGCCGCTAAAATTACGACGCTTTTGCAACAGGCCCCGTTTGTGGGCCACTTGTCCCGCCAAAAGTTTGTGGGCCAGTTTATTCTTGGCCTGATAAAGAGCCGCAACGTGCAATTCGGCGAGGTGGCCCAGCACCTCAATGACGCGGCCAAGCCCGCCTCGAACGAAACGCGCATTCAGGACTTTTTCCGCGAAGTAGACCTCAATTACGTACTGGTGGCCAGTCTTTTACTGAGTTTGTTGCCTGCGCAGGGCAAGCTGCGCTTATGCCTCGACCGCACGGAGTGGGACTTCGGCCAGTGCCAGGTCAACGTGCTGCTCGTCACCGTCGGCACGGGCGAGGTCCACGTGCCACTTTATTGGCAGCTGCTCGACAACCGCAGCGGCAACTCCAACGCCGCCGACCGCATCGCCGTGCTCGAAAAGTGCGTGGCTTTGCTGGGGAAAGACCGCATCGGCCTGGTCGTGGGCGAC
The DNA here is from genome assembly GCF_018967845.1 of Hymenobacter siberiensis. Lineage (GTDB taxonomy): Bacteria > Bacteroidota > Bacteroidia > Cytophagales > Hymenobacteraceae > Hymenobacter > Hymenobacter siberiensis. Next base: position 2,667,775 of record NZ_JAHLZZ010000001.1, on the reverse strand, counting down.
CGGGAATTTGTCGGCCATGCGTGGTTCAAGTGGCTCAAAGACAACGGACTGAATTTTGTCATGCGCGTGCCCAAGCACCACTGCCTGACCCACCCCGACGGCCGCCGGCAGGCCGTGGCCGACCTGGGCCTGGTGCCGGGGCAGGTGCGCCGCTTCGCCCACGTACAGGTCGACGGGGTCTGGGGACAGGCCTGGGTCAAGGCCGTGGCGGCGGGCGAGTTCGTCTACCTGTTTGCCACGGCCGGCCTGAACCACCTCGCGCAACGCTACGCCAAGCGGTGGACGATTGAGCAGTGCTTCCAAAACCTGAAAGGCCGGGGTTTCAACCTGGAAGCCACCCACTTGCGCTGCTTGCAAAAGCTGCGCAAACTCGTGGCCCTCGTCAGCCTGGCCTACGCCTTCTGCCTGGGCGTGGGCGCAGCCGCCCACGGCGGCCGCCACCCCATTGCCCGCAAGAAGCACGGCTACCGGGCCGCCAGCCTGGCTCGTCACGGCCTCAACCTCCTCCGCCAACTCACCCGTCCGCTAACCCGGCCCGATGACCCGTTGGCCCGCCTGGTTGAAACGCTGCTAAACTGCACTACGAGACAACTTGCTCGAAATCAACTACTAAAAATAGTAGGGTAGAGTAGTCTTCAGCATGACTCATTGGGCTTTGTTTCGGCCAATGTAAGAAGTTGCTTCGAAAGAAGCTTAAGCTGCTCACCACGCCCCTTCCAAAGCCCAACCCTGCCCCGTATCTTTGCCCTCCCTTATTCCTAGCCCTCCCCTCGCACCATGAAATTCATCGTATCATCCTCCGCGCTGCTCAAGCAGCTGCAAAGCATCAACGGCGTGGTCACGAACAACCCCGTGGTGCCCATTCTGGAGAACTTTCTCTTTGAGATTGAGGCCGGTAAGCTCACCATCACCGCCTCCGACCTGGAGACGAGCATGATTACCGAGCTGCCCGTGGAGGCCCGCGACACCGGCCGCATTGCCGCGCCCGCCCGCATCCTGCTCGACACCCTCAAGAACCTGCCCGACCAGCCCGTCACCTTCACGCTGGACGAGGAAACCTACACCATCGAAATCAGCTCGGCCAATGGCCGCTACAAGTTAGCCGGCGAGAATGCCGCCGATTTCCCCCGCGTGCCGGTGGTGAAAGGCTCTTCGCCAATTGAGATGCCGTCGTCGTCGCTGGCCCGGGCCATCAACAAAACTATCTTCGCGGTGAGCACCGACGAGCTGCGCCCGGCCATGACCGGTATTCTAGTGCAGCTGGCCGACTCGCAGGTGACCTTCGTGGCCACCGACGGGCACCGCCTGCTGCGCTACCGCCGCCAGGACGTGGGCGCCGGCCAGACCGCCAACCTCATCATCCCGCGCAAAGCCTTCAACCTGCTGAAAGGCACGCTGCCCTCCGAGGCCACGCCGGTGAAAATGGAGTTCAATCAGAGCAACGCCTTCTTCTCCTTCAACCAGATGCGCCTCGTGTGCCGCCTGATTGACGAGCGGTACCCGGACTACGAAAACGTGATTCCGGTGAGCAACCCCAACAAACTCATCATCAACCGCGCCGAGTTGCTAAGTTCGGTGAGTCGCATCAGCATCTATTCCAATAAGACTACCCACCAAGTGCGCCTGCGACTGGCTGGCTCCGAGCTGGTAGTTTCGGCCGAAGACCTCGATTTCAGCAACGAAGCCAAGGAAACACTGGCTTGCCAGTACGACGGCGAGGACATGGAAATTGGCTTCAACGCCCGTTTCTTAAAGGAAATGCTCTCGAACATCGACTCCGAGGAAATCACCCTGGAGCTGAGCACGCCCAACCGCGCCGGCCTCCTCATGCCCACCACCCCCGACGACAACGAAAGCATCCTGATGCTGGTGATGCCGGTGATGCTTAATAACTACGTCTAAATCGCTGATTTTCGCTGATTAGCTGTGATTTCGCTAATTGAGGTTGGCGCGGTTCAGCCCATTGCTCTTTTTGCATAAGGCCCGATTCACAAAAGATAAATCAGCGAAATCACGGTTAATCAATTTAAAAATCAGTGATGAAAAAATCAGAAATCCGCTTTAGCATCGCCCTCGACGACAACAAGGTTCCCGAGGCGATTAGCTGGACGGCTACCGATGCGGGGCCGGATATCCACTTCGCCAAAGCCATCAACATTGCGCTGTGGGACCGGGAGCAGGCCGGCACCATGAAAATCGACCTCTGGACCAAGGACATGCCCGTGGACGAGATGAAGCGCTTCGTGGTCGATAACATCGGCTCAATGGCCGAAAACATTGTGACGGCTACCGATGACAAGGAAATGGCCAACAAAATGCGTGCACTCTGCAAGGAGCTGTCCGAATACCTCGACAAGCAGGAACAAACCCAGGAGCGCCTGTAGCACATGCTTTAGCTTGTGCACTCGTTGGATTGAACCATCAAAAAGCCCCGCCGGAAATATCCGACTTGTCCTTACCCAAATCTTTTCCCGACTTCTCCGAGGTAACGCCAAGGCCCCTTTTTGCTGGCTGAATCCGCTTGAAAAGCGGCAAACCTGATAGGCAACCGCGCAAAAACGCCCTTCCAGCCACATGGCCGGAAGGGCGTTTGAGTTTTGGGTAAGGACAAGCCGGAAATATCCGACGGGGCTTTTTACATTCAGGGCGCAAGCGAAAGTATGCGCTACAAGTTACCGGGCGTTGCGGCCCAGGTTACCGGCGGGGCGGTTGGTGGGCTTGGTGCTGGTTGGGGCGATAGAAGCGTCATTGGCGCGGGCCGGCAACGGGTTCTGCACCGAATTGGTGAGGAGGATGGTGGACGACTGACTGGCGAAATCGCGGTCAGTCTTATTATACACGCCACGGGTACCGAAGTAGCTGCTGTACTGGTCGTTGCTGAGGAAAGCCTGGAACTCCTTGTCCCGCTCTTTACACACGCCATTGCACTGCTCGTCAATCAGCTTCTGATTGCCGGCGTTTCGGCGCTCGATGACCGCCATTTTGGAGACTTTGTCGGCATTCACGGCCCGGAGCTTGGTGGCCTGATAGTTATTCAGGTGCAGGTCGCGCACCATCTGCTCACTCAGGCGGTCGGCACGGGCCTGCACGGAGTTGAGGCGGGGGCTGGGCTGGGTTTTGTCCTGCACGGCAACGGTGCTGTTCGGTCCCTGCTGGGCGGTAGCAGAACCGACCAGGAGCGCCAGAAAGAGAGAGGCAAAAGCAGTTTTCATTGTCATCGTCGTAGGGGTTTCAGTTGCACACTTACGCAAGGACCGGGCCAGCCATGGACGGCGCGGTCACCGAATTCAACGCAAAAAGGCGCAGCACGGTTCGGATTTACCGTCCCTACATTACCTTAATGCTATGTCTTACCACTTATTTTTCCACATCATCGACTCCACCGGCTTGTCGGTTTTATTGTTGTATTTGGCGCTCTGCTTATGGTTGTAGAGGGTATCGACGTTGCCCTGCACGGTGAAGTAAATCAGCTGGCCGATGGGCATGTTCCGGTACACCCGCACGGGCATCGACACGCTGATTTCCAGCGTCCAATGATTGCAGAAGCCCACGTCGCCCTTGCCGGCGGTGGCGTGGATATCAATACCGAGGCGGCCCACGCTGCTCTTGCCTTCGAGGAAGGGCACGGTGGCGTGGGTTTCGGTGTATTCCTGCGTCACGCCCAGGTAGAGGCGGCCGGGCTGGAGCACGTAGCCTTCAGCTTCGGGGATTTCAAAGGTGTCGATTTCGTTGTGCTTGCGGGCGTCGAGCACCTCATCGCGGTAGGTGGCGAGGTACTTGCCCAGGTGCACATCGTAGGAGTTGGTGCCCAGGCAGCTGCGGTCGTAGGGCTGGATGACGATGGTGCCTTTTTCGATTTCCGCGAGAATTTGCTGGTCGGTAAGAATCATTGAATGGGGTATTTTTAGGAATGCATAACGTCATAAGGCCGTCATGTAGCGCATAGCGAAGCATCTTTACCGCGCAACGCAATTCAATCGAATGGTTTACTACAGAGGTAAAGATGCTTCGCTGCGCGCTGCATGACGGCCAGTTTATTTAATTAGTCGTCGTCGTGCCGGTAAGGTTCGGCGGGCTGGCCCTCGGCTTCCTCGTCGTCATCGTCTTCGTACCGGTCTTCGCGCAGGCCGGGGCGGCGGGTGGGCCGCAGGCGACTGGCCAGACTGCGGGGTTCGGGTTCGGGCTCCGGGTCGGCCGAGAGGTTATTGATGCGCCGGCTCAGGGTGGGCAGCACATTGGCAATGAGGTGGAAGAGCATGCCGGCACTGGCCAGGCTCAGCAACAGGGTGAAGTAGTCGAGCCAGTCGTGGTGCGGAGCCGGGCCGGCCGGCACCACGGAGGCGCTGGTGAGCGGGGCCTCGTCGGACACGGTGGCGGGGGCGGTTTCCGGCCCCGCGCCGTCGGCGTCGTTGGTGGTGAGAGGGGCCGTTACGGGCGCTTCGGGCTGGGCGTAGCTGTCGGCGGTGGGCACGGTGGGGCCGGCAGCCGCGCCGGAGTCGTTAAACTGGGCACTGGCCTGCTGAATGAGGCGCTGCTCGGCCCGGATGAGCGACACCCGCTCATCGCGCGGCAGGTTGTGGATGAAGAACTCGAAGTTCTTGTCCAGCAATACCGATTTCAGCTGCTTATCGAACTCCGCCAGCGTGAGCGGGCCGTTGCCGAAACGGTTTTTATACCGCTCAGCAATGCCGTTATAGTTCAAAAACAGCTGCTTAAGCCCCGAATTACTGCCAAAGCCATCGAAGGCGCGACGGGCGGCAGCGTTGCGCAGCGTGAGCGGAAACTTGCCCCGGGTGAACGACTTATCATACACCGTTTCCATGGTGCGGAAATTCAGCTCGTCGATGGTTTTATCGAAGAGGCGCTTGTTGGCCTGGGCAGGCGTTTCGGCATGGGCAAATGCCACAAAAAACAAAAACAGGCTTAGCAGACGGAATTTTAGCATCGGGCAAAGGTCGCAGATTTAACGTGCGTTACAAGCTATGCGCCTCTATCAACGACTCGCGGCAGGCAGCCAGGTATTTCTCCACCAGCTCGTCGGTGATGGCCGTAGACACGAACAAGGCCTCGAACTGCGAGGGCGCGAGGTAGATGCCCCGGTTCAGCATGGCGTGGAAATAGCGGCCGAAAGCGGCGGTATCGCACTTTTTGGCATCGTCGAGGTTGTTGACCGGTTCCGAAGTGAAAAACAGGCTGAACATGGAGCCCACGCGGTTCACGGTGTAGTTCAGGCCGAGGTCGGCGGCAATTTGGCGGGTGCCGTCGGCGAGGCGGGTACTGCTGGATTCGAGCGCCGTGTAGAGCTCGGGGTGCTCGTGCAGGTAGCGCAACTGGGCCATGCCGGCGGCGGTGGCCATGGGGTTGCCCGAAAGCGTGCCGGCCTGGTACACTTTGCCGGCCGGAGCCACGCAGTTCATAATGTCTTCGCGGCCGCCGTAAGCGCCCACGGGCAGGCCGCCGCCGATGATTTTACCCAGCGTCACCATGTCGGCCGTGATGCCGTAGAGCTGCTGCGCACCGCCCGGCGCAAGGCGGAAACCGGTCATCACCTCATCAAAAATGAGCACGATGTCGTGATGGTTGCACAACGCACGCAGGCCGGCCAGGAAGCCTTGGGCGGGAATTACCAGGCCCATATTGCCCACCACGGGCTCCAGGATGAGGGCTGCCACCTGGTTGGGGTTGGCAGCAATGAGGGCCGCCACGGCGGGCAGGTCGTTGTAGGGCGCGGTGAGGGTATCCTGGGCCACGCCCCGGGTCACGCCGGCCGAGTCGGGCTCGCCGGCGGTGAGGGCGCCGCTGCCGGCGGCAATCAGAAAAGCATCGCCGTGGCCGTGGTAGCAGCCTTCAAACTTGATGATTTTGTCGCGGCCGGTATAACCCCGGGCGGCGCGGATGGCCGACATGCAGGCCTCAGTGCCGGAGTTTACCAAACGCACCTTCTCAACGCCGGGCACCATTTCCCGAATCAATTCGGCCATTTCCACTTCGCGGTGCGTGGGTGCGCCGAAGCTGAGCGAGTTGGGCAGGGCGGCGCGCACGGCATCGAGCACCACATCGGGCGCGTGGCCAAGAATCATGGGCCCCCAGGAGTTGATGAAATCGACGTAGCGGTTACCGTCCACGTCGGTGAGCCAGGCCCCGTGGGCACTCTGCATGAACACGGGCGAGCCGCCCACCGAGCGGAAAGCGCGCACCGGCGAGTTTACGCCGCCGGGAATAAGGGTTTTGGCCCGTTCGAAAAGGGTAGCGGAAGTGGTGAGATTGAGCATGTAATGTAATTTGGTTGAGTCGGTTCAGAACGTCATGCTGAGCGCAGTCGAAGCATCTCGCTCGCATCGTTGTCACGATTTATTTACTGCTGCACGCGAGATGCTTCGACTGCGCTCAGCATAACTTTTTATCAATTACAAATTGGTTTAGCGCATCACCTGGTACTCCAGGCCGATGAGCTTGACGATGGGCACCACCTGGTTGTCGTGGGCACCGCCGGAGTAGCTTTCGCCCTCGAAAATGGCACCCGTAGCGGGCGGAGCAGTTGATAGACTGGTTTGAAAGTCGGACCCATACTGAGACAGGACGTTGCCAAAATACATTAACAACTCAAAGCCCTGGTTGGCGAAAACCGACGGTGGCAGGTGCTGGCGCTGCAAGTACAGCTGCCGGAACCGGCGGTAGCCCAGCCCCTGCTCATCGTAGTATTTGGGCTGAATGAAGTAGGTGGTGGGGCCATTGAGCTGGCTCACGTCGAGGCGCGGATTATCGAGCCAGGAACCGGGGGCCAGCAGGCCAGGGCGCGTGGCGGCGGGCTGTTGCTGCACAAGCCGCAGGGCGTAGGGCCCGATGCGGCGGTTGTCGGACACGACCACAACGTGGCTGGCGGCGGCCAGCTCCGGCCCGGCAAAGGCGGCCGCAAGGCTCTCGTCCACATCGGGATTGAAGCGGCGCAGGGCGCTGATTTTGCCGCCCTGCTCCTCAAACGTAGCCTTGTAGGCGGTGGCAAAGTCGGCGTCGTCCTTGCTGTCTTCGTACAGCACCAGCCCGGGCTTGCCGGCCCCGAAAGCGTTGAGGGCGAACTGGGCCGCCACCCGTCCCTGCGTGGCCGAGCTGGGCGAAAACAGGTAGTGCCAGGGATTATCGAGCACCAAATCACCGTCCTGCGACAGCGGGTTTACACAGATAATCTGGTGCTCCTGGGCGTAGCGGCTCAGCAGCTTGGCACCCGACTTGTACACCGGGCCGATGAGCATGTCCATACCGGCCAGCTCGGGCAGGGCCAGGGTTTGCTTCAGGGTGAGGGTGTCGGCCCCGGTGTCGTAGGCGAAGAGCTGGATGGGGCGGCCGGCCCGCTGGAGGCTGTCCTGGGCCAGGCGCAGGCCGGCGTAGAGGTCGATTACAAACTGGTTTTTGCGCACGGTCTGCCAGCTGGGGTCGCTCAGCTCGAAGGGCAGCAGCACGGCCACGTTATAGCTGGTTTTCTTCACCGAAACCGGCCGGGGGCGCGGCGTGTAGCGGGTGCGGTCGAGGCTGAATTTGGCAATCAGCTCGTCGAGCTGCGGGCGGTCGGCATCGGTGTAGGCCCCGCCGGCGATGAGGTGGTCGGCGTAGGCGCGGGCCAGGGTGGCATCGTCGGGGTAGCGGCGCAGGTTGCGCTGCCAGGTGTTGCGCTCCTTGATGCGGGGCAGGTAGGTGGCCTTCATGGCCTCGCGCTCGGGGCCCAGCTTATCGGCCGGGAGCTGGGCCAGGGCTTTAAGGGCAGTGTCGAAATCCTCCTGCTCAAACGAAACCTGGCCTTGCAAAAACAGCGCATCGGGCAGGTTGGGGTAGGTTGGGTACTCGGTGCGGAGCAGGTTGAGGAGCTGCTCGGCCTCGGGCCACTGCTTGAGGCGGGCGTTGGCCACGGCGGCCAGGTAGGCCGCATCGGCGGCGCGGGCGAAGCGGGCGGTGGGCTGGGCCAGCGGTTCCAGCTGCGTGAGGGCGGCAGCGTAGTTGCCCTGGTCGAGCTGGATTTTGCCGCTGCGGTAGCGCACGTTGGCTTCGGCCGGGGGCACGGCGGTGGGCTTGGGTTTGGCGGCCTGCGGCTTAGCGGGCTGCGGCTTGACAGGCTGCGGCTTAGCGGGCGGCGGGCTGGCGGCGGGTTGGGGCCGGGCCGGCGTTTGGGCCAGCGCGGGGCTGGTGAGCAGCAGGCCGGCTGCCAGCCACCGGAGCGGCCGCCGCAGCAAAGGAATGAACGTCATTGAACCAGAAAACACGCTTGCCCCTGTGGTAAGCCGTGCAAAATTAGCCATAAATGCCGGGGGCGGGCACGCAGCCCGCCGGGCCATGCGTTGTCGTTCGGGCCGGAACTAGCGTAGCATTGGGGCTATGCTGCACGGCGCTTCGGCCGTAACTTTAACCTTATGCAAGCAACCACCCTCTCCAGCCAGCCCTTCACCCGCGCCCGGCTCACGCTGGTATTTGTGCTGGCCGCTTCCGTGACCCTGAGCATTCTGCTGGTGGCCGGCCGCGTGCTGATGACGGGCCGGCTCACCTTCCTGTTCCTCATCTGGAATCTATTTCTGGCCGTCATTCCCTTCGCAATCAGCACCATGCTTAGCACGGCCAAGGGGCCGCTAAAAGCCCGCATTCTGCTCCCGGTGGGCGCGGCGTGGCTGCTGTTTTTTCCCAACGCGCCCTATATTCTCACCGATTTATTCCACCTCGACACCCGCCCCGGCGTGCCGCTCTGGTACGACCTCGCCCTCATTCTAAGCTGCGCCTGGAACGGCCTGATGCTGGCCTACGCCTCCCTCTCCGACATGCAGCGGCTGGTGCAGCAGCGGCTGGGCTTTGGGGTGGGCTGGGCGTTTGCCACGGTGGCGCTGCTGCTCAGCAGCTTCGGCATCTACCTGGGCCGCTACCTGCGCTTCAATTCCTGGGATATTCTCACCAACCCGCTCACGCTGTTTTTCGATATTGTGAACCGGATTTTGCACCCGTTCTCCTTTCCCGGAACGTGGGGCGTGACGCTGGTTTTTGGGGTGTTTTTGCTAATGGGCTACGGCACGGTGCGGTTGCTGGGGAGGACGCAGGAGCAGGAGCAGTAAGCTGAGCGGTGTAGGGGCGGGGCCTGTCGTCGCCTGTCATTGGGGGGGGGGCACAGCAACGCTTCCGTTCAACGACCGGGCGGGGGCAAGCCCCGCCCCTACTGCAACCAGTCGCGAAATACCTTTTGAATTTATTCTTTCGAGCCCAGGATGCGCAAGGTTTTATCGTCCTGATTCCCGCCATAAAACTTATCCAGCACCTGCTGAAAAACCGAACTACTGCTCACCGACGCAAACAGCGTCATCGAAGACTTGAGTTTCAGGTCATCGGGACTGCCGAAAATGTCGTGGGCATCACTGGAAGCCAGCCTGAGCAGTGCCTGGCAGATTTCCCGCAGCCGGGTACCCAAAACGGGGTGCGCCAGATAATCTTTTGCCTCCTGCGCATCGGCTAACGCATAGAATCTGGCCGTGTCGCTGAGGCCCAGGCCCTGGATTTGGGGGAAGATGAACCACATCCAATGGCTGCGCTTGCGGCCGTTTTTGATTTCGGATAATGCGGTTTGGTAGGACGAGTACTGGGCGTCGATAAACCGTTGCAAATTAGGTTGGCTGGCCATCGTATTCAGCAGTTTGGATGGATAAGAAAGCTGGGGATTTGTACCGGATTTTTCTGGGAAGCTAAATATGACTCCTGCTACCAAGTACGGCAGCGCTGAACAGGCCGTTCGGGCGTTACTTTTTAGTTTGGCCCCCTTGCAGTCCCCCGCCGCGCCGTAGCTTCGTCCCAAGGGCGCGGCGCTACTTCCGCCCCACGGAACCCCGCATGAAAACACGTTTTCTTTTCGGCCTGTTGGCCCTGCTACCCGGCCTGGCCCTGGCCCAACGCCACAAGCCCAAGCCTACTCCCGCCAAAGCAGCCGGCCCCTACTTTCAGCAGGAGGTTAACTATTCCATCGATGTGGTGCTCGATGACAAGACCAACTTCCTCACCGGGCGCGAGGACCTGGCTTACACCAACCATTCGCCGCAGGCCCTCACCTTTATCTGGTTTCACCTGTGGCCCAATGCTTATAAGGACAATTCGACGGCTTTCGCGAAGCAGCAATTGCGCAGCGGCAAGCGCCGGTTTCAGTTTGCCAAAGCCGAAGACCGGGGCTTCATCGATGGGCTTGATTTCAAGGTAAACGGCCAGTCGGCGAAGCTGGAATTCGACCCCAAAAACGCGGACATTGCCAAGCTGGTGCTGCCGCAACCGCTGGCAGCAGGGGCCACAGCCAGCATCAGCACGCCGTTTCGGGTGAAGATTCCGGCGTCGTTTTCGCGGTTTGGGCACGTGGGGCAGAGCTACCAAATTACGCAGTGGTACCCCAAGCCGGCGGTGCTGGACCGGCGCGGCTGGCACCCCATCCCCTACCTCGACCAGGGCGAGTTCTATTCCGAATTCGGTTCGTTCGACGTCACCATTACCCTGCCCACCAACTACACCGTGGGGGCCACCGGCGAGCTACAAAACCCCGACGAGCGCGCCCGCATGGATGCCCTGGCCGCCACTGCCGCCAGCAAAAAAACCGCCGAGGCTTTCGGCACCGACCTGAAATTTCCGGCTTCCGACGCCACTACCAAAACCCTGCGCTACAAGCAGGACCGGGTGCACGATTTCGCCTGGTTTGCCGATAAGCGCTTCAACGTGCTGAAAAGCGGCGTGACGCTGCCCTCGGGCCGCACCGTCACGTCGTGGGTGCTTTTCACTAATAAAGAGGCTCCGAAGTGGATAAAGGGCCTCCAGGACGTGAACGATGCCCTCACCTACTACTCGCGCTGGGTGGGCGAGTACCCCTACTCGGCCGCCACCGCCGTGGATGGCGCCCTGAGCGCGGGCTCCGGCATGGAATACCCGATGGTGACCGTGACCCAGCCCGAGGCCATCGTGCACGAGGTGGGCCACAACTGGTTCTACGGCATCCTGGGCTCGAACGAGCGGGATTTCCCGTGGATGGACGAAGGCGTGAACACCTACGTGGAGCAGCGTGTGAGTGCGCTCGACACCGTGCCGGCCAAAGGGTTTCACGGATTCGATAAGCTGCCGCAGGGCCTGAAGCGCACCTTTGGCCTGGAGAACCTGCCGGCCTCCGCCTTCGACCAGGTGCCCTACCAGGCCATGGCCAGCCGGGGACTCGACCAGCCGGTGCAGGGCCCCACTTCGGCCGATTACACGATGCTGAACTACGGCATCATCGTGTATCAGAAAACGGGCTCGCTGCTGAAATACCTGGCCGGCTACCTGGGCCAGGCCAGGTTCGACGCGGCCATGCACCTCCACTACGAGCGGTGGCAGTTCAAACACCCCTACCCCGAGGATATGCAGGCCGTGTTTGAGGAAAGCACGGGCCAGAAGCTGGGCTGGTTTTTCCAGGGTATGATGACCAATACGCAGCATTACGACGCCGATTTGCAGACCCTGGCCAGCTTCAACGATGTGGTGAAGGTGCTGGTGCGCACCGATTCGCCCACGCCCTGGGCCGTGCCGGTATCGTCGGTCGATGCCAGCGGCCGGGTGCTCGAAACCCTCTGGACGCCGCCCTTCGGCAACACCGACCCCACCGCCGACGAGGAAGCTACCAGCCAGCTCAATTTCAAACGCCCCAACGTGGCCGCCCTCGTGGTCGATGCCAACTACGTCACGCCCGAGCTCAACCGCCGCAACGACCGCCTCACCGTGGCCGACCATCCTTCCGGCTTCACACCCATCCGCCTGCGCCCGCTGGCCAGCGTGGAGCGCTGGGACAAGGCCACCATCAGCTGGCTGCCGGTACTGGGGGCTAATACTTCCGATAAATTCATGCTCGGCGCGGCGTTCTACAACAGCCCGCTGGTAACCAAGCGCCTGCAATACCTGGCCATGCCCATGTACAGCTTCAGCCGAAACGAGCTGAACGGCATCGGCCGCATCCAGCTGAATGTGCTGCCCCAGCACTTCTCGCGGCAGGCCACCATTGCCTTCGGCGTGCAGCGCTTCGAGCGCTACGTTAAGTATGAGCCCAGCGTGAGCCTCGTTTGGCCCCACGCGCCGGGCGTTGGCCCGCAACAGCGCCTCACGCTGGCCAACACCATCGTGGCCGATGAAGACCGCAACCGCACCGGCGTGTTCCAGGCCATAGACTACCACGTAGCCCAGGCCAACGCCCTGCAAGGCTGGAGCGCCGCCGTAGACCTCAACCGTATGATTGCCAGCAACGCCGACGATGCCAACAACCGCCAGGCCGTGCTGCTGCGCGCCAGCGCCAGCTACTTCCGCTTTTACTCGCCCAAAAAGAAGGTGCAGATGCGCCTGTTCGGCGGTCGCTTTTTGCAGCAGCCCAACAACCCCGAGTTCGTGCTCGGCCTGAGCGGCAGCCCCGACTACCGCCGCCAAACCGCCTTCCTCGACCGCCAGCAGATTTCGCACAGCGTCACGGCCCAGCTCCACCAGACCGATGACCGCGACGGTGCCTTCAAAGGATTCCTCCCGGTGGCCGATACCAAATGGCTCAGCACCCTCAATATTCAGGCAGATTTGCCGGTGACCAACCTGGCCGTTTTTGCCGATTTCGGGGCCAGCCATGACCGGTTCTTCACCAGCGAATCGACCTCCCGCCCCGCCCAGCGCCTCTATTACGATGCCGGCCTGGTAGTACCCGTGCTGCGCGATATCCTCAGCTTCTACCTGCCCGTGGCCGGCTCACAATACGCTAACGGCCTGCCCGCCAGCCGCCAGGATTTTACCGACCGCATCCGCTTCGTACTGAACCTGAACACGCTGAATCCCTTCCGGCAGCTTGATGAGCAGCTGGCGCGGTAGCAACCCTTGCCCAAACTGATTTCCCTTTCTACTACATGCTGCTTTCTTCTACCTTTCGGCTAGCCAGGCACTTGCACTGGTGCCTGATACTGCTATGCGCCGCGCTCCAGGCTACTCCTGCCCGGGCTCAAAATGTGCCCGTCAAGCAGTGGGATGTTACCCTCGGCGGAACCGGCGACGACCACCTTTTCATCCTGCGGCCCACGCCTGATGGCGGCTATATTATGGGGGGCATCACCACGTCGGGGCTCTCTGGCGATAAAACCGAGCCCAGCCGGGGCCTACGGGATTACTGGGTGGTAAAAATCGACGCTCAGGGCACAAAGCAATGGGACAAAACGTTCGGCGGCAGCTCCTATGATGAGCTGTATGACATCGTGCCCACCCGCGACGGCGGCTATCTGCTGGGCGGCTCCTCCTCCTCGGGGATTTCGGGCGATAAGTCTGAGCCCAGCAAAGGCTATGACGACTATTGGGTGATAAAAATTGATGCGCTGGGCACCAAGCAGTGGGACCGTACCATTGGGGGTGTTACCACCGATTATTTATACAACGTACTCCAAACTGCCGATGGCGGCTACCTGCTGGGCGGCAACTCCTACTCGGGCGTGGGAGCCGATAAAACCGGGCCCAGCCGTGGAGGGGTCGATTTTTGGGTAGTAAAGCTCAATGCGCAGGGGCAAAAAGTATGGGACAAAACCTACGGCGGCAGCGGCAGTGATTACAACGGCTTTAAAAATATGTCGCTGACCCAGGATGGCGGCTTCCTGATTGGTGGCTTCAGCGACTCGGGGGTTTCGGGCGAAAAGACGCAGCCGTGCTGGGGCGGGTCGGATGGCGATTATTGGGTACTCAAGCTCGACTCGCTGGGCACCCAACAGTGGGACCGCACGGTGGGCGGCACCTTATCCGAACGCCTTGCCACCGTTAGCCAGACCGCCGATGGCGGGTATTTGCTGGCGGGGTCGTCGGCGTCGGGCATCTCCGGCAATAAGACCGAACCTAATCGCGGGCCGCTAAACCCCACGGGCTACACCGGTTTCGACTATTGGGTGGTGAAGCTCGATGCCACCGGAGTCCAGCAATGGGACCGCACCTTTGGCACCTCCAGTGGCGAATACCTGGCCGATGCCAAGCAAACCATCGACGGCGGGTACATTCTGGCTGGTGGCGCTATCTCGGGTACGGGCGGCGACAAAACGGCCCCCGGCCATGGCCTGGAGGATGGCTGGCTGGTGAAGCTTAACGCAAATGGGCTGAAGCAATGGGACGCCGACTTTGGCGCGAGCGGCCCGGAAGTAATTTCGGATGTGCACGAAACCGCCGACGGTGGCTACATTCTGGGCAGTTCGTCCAGCGCCCCGATATCGGGTGATAAATCCCAGCCCAACCGTGGCCAATCCGATTATTGGGTAGTCAAAGTAGGTTCGCCGATGGTGTATATCGACGGAGATAGCCGCTTGTGCAACCGCGGGCAGCTGGTACTCACCGCCAGCTCACCTACGGCGGGTGCTACTTATACCTGGAGTACCGGGGCTACATCGCCATCTATTAGCGTGGCGCAGGCCGGAACCTACGCCGTCACGGCCACCTTCCCGAGCGGCCAGACCAACACCGCCCGGCACACGGTACAGGTGTTCATACCGCCTGTTCCGCTTATTGTGGGCGATACTGTTTTATGCACCGGCCAAACGCTTGCCTTGACGGCCGCTACCGCCGGGCAGCCCACCTACCGCTGGAACACGGGCGCTACTACCGCTACCATTTCCGTCACTCAACCCGGCACCTACACGCTCACGGCCCGCTACGGGTCGGGCTGCGAGGCGACCAGTCAGCGCACGGTCATTCAGCCCGCTATTCGTATTGATGGGAACACGCTGCTTTGCCCTGACCAGAGCAGCCGCACCACGCTCGTGGCCGTGGCCACCGGCGCGCCGGCCACCTACCGCTGGAACAATGGTACGACCTCGGCTACTCTCTCCATCAGCCAGCCCGGCACCTACACGGTTGTGGCCACGTTTGCCGGCGGCTGCACCCTCACAACTACCCAGACCGTGAGCGCGCCCACTGTCACCATTGCGGGCGACTCACTCTTATGTGCAGGCCGCATAGCGGCACTGCGGGCCAGCGGCACCAGCGCTACGGCCTACCGCTGGAGCACCGGAGCTACATCCGCCAACATGGTAGCAAGCCAGCCTGGCACCTATACACTGGTGGCTACTTTTGCCACGGGCTGCACAGCCACCGCTTCGTTCCGCGTTCGGACAGTGCCGGCCCTACCTGCTTTCACCCTGGGGCGCGACACGACTGTGTGCGATGGTACTACGCTGGTCCTTATGGCACCAACGCTGGCGGGTGGCCCGGCAAGCTACCGCTGGTCCGACGGTTCTACCGGAGCTACCCTGCGGATGAGTTCGGCTGGCACCTATACGCTGCTGGTCAATACCCCATGCGAAAGCCGCTCCGCGAGCCGACGGATTGACTACCGCAGCTGCGTCGTTATTCCCAACGTGGTTACCGCCAACGGCGATGGCCGTAACGACTATTTTGCACCGCAGGGCATGCTGGGGGCCTGGGCGCTTACGGTATTTGACCGATGGGGCCGTCAAGTTTATCAGACAGCTACTTACGCCAATGACTGGGGAGCAACGGCTGCGGCGGGCGTTTACTATTATCTGCTGCGCCAACAAGGCACGGGTAGTCAGTACAAAGGAACAGTTGAGGTTATTCGTTAAGGCGCTCAGGGCGCAGGTCACGATAGTCTCATTCTCTCATAACGTTTAAACGGCTATTTCGCATTCATGGCTTCTTCCGAACCAATCATGTCCTGGCCGCGCCTGCTCTCGCAGCGCCGCTTCCCCGACCAGCAGCTGCCTCCAACCAGCGCGGCCCCTGTGCGCGGGGCCTTCGTGGCCGATTATGACCGGGTGGTGTTCAGCTCGGCCTTCCGGCGCCTGCAGCGTAAAACCCAGGTGATGCCCCTGCCCGAAACTGATTTCGTGCACACCCGCCTCACCCACTCGCTCGAAACTGCCGTAGTGGGCCGCTCGCTGGGCCGCCTCGCCGCCCGCCACCTCATGGAAGCCGATGCGGCCCTGGCCGAGCAGCTCCCCAACTTCGACCAGGACTGCGGCGACATTGTGGCCGCCGCCTGCCTGGCCCACGACATCGGCAACCCGCCCTTCGGCCACTCCGGCGAGGATGCCATCAGCAGCTACTTCCTCAGCGCTGCCGCCGCGCCGTTTCTGGAGCAGCTGAGCGCCGCCGAAGTGGCCGATTTGCAGCATTTCGAGGGCAACGCGGCCGGTTTCCGCATCCTCACGCACACCTACGCGGCGCACAGCACCGGCACCGCCGGCCTGGGCCTCACCTATGCCACGCTGGGGGCGTTCACGAAGTATCCCAAGCCGAGTCTGGTGGCGGATGCCGCCCGTACCGGCGGCGCTTCCGAGAAGAAATACGGCCACTTCCAGTCCGAGAGCGCCCGTTTTCAACACGTCGCGGCCGCGCTTGGTTTGCTTGCGAAAGATGCTGCCAATGGCTTCTACCACCGCCACCCGCTGGCCTTCCTGGTTGAAGCAGCCGACGACCTCTGCTACCGCATCATCGACTTCGAAGACGGCCTCAAGCTTGGCCTTATCGCGCCCGAAACCGGCCTGCCGCTGCTCAAGCGCATGCTCAACGACCCGGCGGGCCGCGTGGGCAGCGTGCAGTGGCACGACTGGCGCGAGGAGCTGGGCTACATCCGCGCCCGCCTCATCGGCAAGCTGGTGGCCGAGCTGGCGACGCTATTCGCCCACCACGCCCCCGCCATCCTGCGCGGCCAGTACGACCAGTCGCTCATCAAAGAGCTGAGCTGCTGGGCCGATTTGCAGGAAGTGCAGCGCCTGAGCATCAACCAGCTCTACCGCAGCCGCCCAGTCCTCGAAATTGAAGCGGCCGGCTTCGAAGTCCTCGGCGGCCTGCTCGACGCCTTCCTCACCGCCATTTTCGACGCCAGTCAGGGCCACCGCAGCCGTAAGCTACTCCTGCTGCTGCCGGAGCAGTTCCGCGCCGAAGGGCATCAGGCCGGTGTTTCAGCCTACGAGAAAATCCTGCTGCTGACGGATTTTGTGGCCGGTATGACTGACCAGAACGCGCTGAGCCTATACAAGACAATTAAGGGAATTGAGCTGCCGAAGGGTTTTTGACGGCCTCGTTCAACGGCAACCTCACCCCCTGACCCCCTCTCCAAAAAAGAGGGGGTCAGGGGGTGAGGTTGCCGTTGAACGAAGCTATTTCACTTTCATGCAGCGCCACCAGATTCTCCAGCAGCGTCTCCAGTAGCTTACGCCCCTTCCACACCGATTTCATTTTGGCGCGAATCTGCGCTGCCGTCTGCACGAACTCCTGTTCCTCGGCGTGCTCGTGGCCTTCAAACGCCATCAGTTTCTCCACCATCGGCACCGTCATTTCGGGGTGAAACTGTAGGCCAATGACGCCATCGCCCCACACAAAGCCCTGCGTAGCCGTCGCCGCCGACATGCCTACCCGAATAGCCCCCGGCGGCACCGTAAACGTATCGACATGCCAGTGCAGCACGGCCGCTTTCTCGGGCCAGCCGCGCAGCAACGGGTGCTCCAAGGATTTCGCCGAAAACCGCACCGCCCAGAAACCGACTTCCGGTGCATGGTTGGGCCGCACCTCCCCGCCCAGCGCCTCGGCTACTAGCTGCGCGCCCAGGCAAATGGCAAGTGTAATCTTGCCCGCCCGCAGCGCTTCGCGGATAAAGGCCTTTTCCGCCCGCATCCAAGGCAGGTTTTCCTCGTCGTGCACGCTCATGGCTCCGCCCAGAATCAGCAGGCCATCGAAGTCAGCCAAAGCCGGAAATTCCGGATTTGGCTCGAATAGCTTGGTGTAGGTGAGCGTATGGCCGTGCGCCTCCAGCCAGTCGGCCGCGTGGCCGGGGCCTTCATCGGGCAGGTGTTGCAGGCAGTGGAAGCGCATGGTTACGGTAAATTAGAAATGTAAAAAAGAACGTCATGCTGAGCGTAGCCGAAGCATCTCGCGTGTGGTAGTAAACCCTTTCGATTGGATTACCATGGCACGCGAGATGCTTCGGCTACGCTCAGCATGACGTTTTATTATTCATCGAGCAATTATGCTCTACTCCCACTCGATAGTAGCCGGTGGCTTGCTCGAAATATCATAAACCACGCGGTTAATCCCCCGCACCTGATTGATAATCTTGTTGCTCACCTCCGCCAGGAAATCATAGGGCAAATGTGCCCAGTCGGCGGTCATGCCGTCCACACTGGTTACGGCGCGCAGGGCTACCACCCGCTCGTAGGTGCGCTCGTCGCCCATCACGCCCACGCTTTGCACGGGCAGCAGCATCGCGCCCGCCTGCCACACGTGCTCGTAGAGGCCGTGCTGTTTCAGGAGGTTGATGAACACGCCGTCGGCGCGTTGGAGCAGGTCCACTTTCTCGGGCGTAACGTCGCCGAGAATGCGGATACCCAGGCCGGGGCCGGGGAAGGGGTGGCGGTTGAGAATATCGGCGGGCAGTTCCAGGGCAGCGCCTACTTCGCGCACCTCATCCTTGAAGAGCATGCGCAGCGGCTCCACAATTTTGAGGTTCATCTTCTCCGGCAGGCCGCCCACGTTGTGGTGGCTCTTGATGGTAACAGACGAGCCGTGCACCGACACCGACTCAATTACATCGGGATAAATAGTACCCTGGGCCAGCCAGCGGGCCCCTTCCACCTTCTGCGCCTCGCGGTCGAATACCTCAATGAAGGTGCGGCCAATGGCCTTGCGCTTGCCCTCCGGGTCGCTAATACCAGCCAGGGCGGCGTAGAATTCGGGAGCGGCATTCACGCCGGTCACGTTCAGGCCGAGGCCTTCGTAAGCTTTGAGCACCGTGGCAAACTCGTCCTGCCGCAGCAGGCCATTATCCACAAAAATGCCGTGCAGGCGCGGGCCGATGGCGCGGTGCAGCAGCAGGGCCGCCACGCTACTGTCCACGCCGCCGGAGAGGCCGAGAATCACCTGGTCGTCGGGGCCAATGGTGTTGCGCAGGGCCTCCACAGCCGAGTCCACGAAGTGGTCGGGCGTCCAGCTCTGGGCGCACTGGCAGATGTTCACCACGAAGTTGTGCAGCAACTGCTTGCCCTCGGTAGAGTGCGTCACCTCGGGGTGAAACTGGATGCCATAGGTTTCCTGGCCTTCAATTTTGAAGGCGGCCACCGCCACTTCCGGCGTGCTGGCAATGATGTCGTAGCCCATCGGCAGGCGCTGAATGGTGTCGCCGTGCGACATCCAGACCTGCGACTCAAGATGCATCTCAGCCAGCAGCGGCGAAGCCAGGTTCAGCGAGGATAGCCGGGCACGACCGTATTCGCGGATGGTGGCCGGCGTAACCTCGCCCCCCCCCTGCTGGGCCAGCAGCTGCGCGCCGTAGCACACGCCCAGCACCGGCACCCGGCCCAGCAGGTGGGTCAGGTCGGGGTTGGGAGCATCCGCGTCGCGCACCGAGCAGGGCGAGCCGGAAAGAATAACGCCCCGAATATCGTCGCTGAGAACGAGTTTCGAGGCGTGGGTATAAGGGTGAATTTCGCAGAAAACGTGTAATTCGCGAATGCGCCGGGCTATCAATTGCGTGTACTGCGAGCCGAAATCAAGGATGATAAGTCGTTCCATGGTGCAAAGCTAACCACGGATTAGCACGGATTTAAGCGGATTCCACGGATTTCAGGGACGGCATGGGCAGAAGGGACTTGTCCGTGAAAATTTGCTGGCTGCTCAGTGCAATCATAATCAACCACCTATCCTCCAATTAACAATGGCCTACCCACAAAATGCGTGAAATCCGCTTAAATCCGTGCTAATCCGTGGTCTGTGCATTACCTTTGCATCGGCAAGTCAGAACGACCAGCTCCCGCTGAACTCCCCCAGGACCGGAAGGTAGCAAGGGTAAGTGGTTGTAGCGGTGCGATTTTGGCTTGCTTTTTTTT
The DNA here is from genome assembly GCF_018967845.1 of Hymenobacter siberiensis. Lineage (GTDB taxonomy): Bacteria > Bacteroidota > Bacteroidia > Cytophagales > Hymenobacteraceae > Hymenobacter > Hymenobacter siberiensis. The sequence goes on along the minus strand of NZ_JAHLZZ010000001.1, from coordinate 2,647,913 downwards.
GCCCTTTCCGGTCGGCCCCGATGCTGCTTCATTCCGCTTTTAGCGTGTAAATGAGTAGCTTTGGGGCCGATTCTTTTTTATTAGCTGTTAGCTGATAGCCGTTAGCTGTCAGTTACTTTTCTGGTGGCCTTTTCGGCTAACAGCTAATAGCTAACTGCTAATAGCTAACAAATGAAATTCTTCATCGACACCGCCAATCTGGCCGAAATCCGCGAAGCCGTGGAGCTGGGCGTCCTCGACGGCGTGACCACCAATCCTTCGCTAATGGCCAAGGAAGGCATCCGCGGCATCGACAACGTGATGGCCCACTACCGCCAGATTTGCGAGCTGGTAGACGGCGACGTGTCGGCCGAAGTCATTTCCACCGACTTCGACGGCATGGTGCGCGAGGGCGAGGAGCTGGCCGAGCTCCACCCCAATATTGTGGTGAAAGTGCCGATGATTAAGGACGGTGTGAAAGCCATCAAATACTTCGCCGACAAAGGCATCAAAACCAACTGCACCCTTATTTTCACCGCCGGCCAGGCCCTGCTGGCCGCTAAAGCGGGCGCCACCTACGTCTCCCCTTTCGTGGGCCGCCTGGATGATATCGGCCACGACGGCTTGCAACTGGTAGAGCAGATTGTGCAGATTTTCAGCAACTATGGCTACCCTACGGAAGTGCTGGCCGCCTCGGTGCGCCACGTACCGCACCTCATTCAGTGTGCCGAAATTGGGGCTGATGTGGTGACCTGCCCGCTCAACGTTATTATGGCGCTGCTAAACCACCCCCTTACCGACAAGGGCCTGGCCACGTTCCTGGCCGACCACAAACGCGTTAATTCGTAATTGAGTTATGAGTTAAATGTCAGGAGTTATGAGTTCGTTGTCAGCTTGCTAATGCGCTCATAATCCCAACTCATAACTCCTAACTTTTAACTCATAACTCGAAGAATGTACATCATCAAAGTAAAAGGCAAGGCTAAAATTCCCGACTATATCCAGCTGCGGGATGAGGCCTTTGTGCTCATTGCCTATTTCCGGGCCGACCGGCCGCTGAAAGACCTGCACCGTTACGGCCTCGAAGGCAAGGAAACAGAGCTGGCGGCGGTGATTTCAGGACTGGAATTCGGCAAATTGCGGCCATTGAATTTGTAACGGTATGACCGAAAACGTTATTGAGCTGCACGATGCCACGATAATGCAGGAGCAGCAGGCCGTGTTGCAGGGCGTGAGCTTTGCGCTGGAGAAAGGCGCATTTGCCTACCTCGTGGGCCGCACCGGCGCGGGCAAATCGTCGCTGCTGAAAACCCTGTATGCCGACCTGCCGCTGCAAAGCGGCATGGGCACCGTGGCGGGGTTTTCGCTGCCCAGGCTGCCGGCCAGCAAGGTGCCTTATCTGCGCCGCAAGCTGGGCATCGTATTTCAGGATTTCCAGCTGCTGAGCGACCGCACGGTGGCCGAAAACCTGATGTTCGTGCTCAACGCGACGGGCTGGAAAGGCAAGTCGCAGAAGCAACAGCGCATTTCCGACGTGCTGGTGCGCGTGGGCCTGAGCAGCGCGGCCAACCGCATGCCGCACCGCCTTTCGGGTGGCGAGCAGCAGCGCGTGGTTATTGCCCGCGCCATGCTCAACGAGCCGGTTTTACTGCTGGCCGATGAGCCCACCGGCAACCTCGACCCAGACGTTTCGGCCAGCATCATGCAGCTGTTTGGCGAAATAAATAACGCGGGCACATCTATTTTGATGGCGACGCACAATTTTCAGTTAATTGAGCAATATCCGCACCGCGTACTGACGTGTAAGGACGGCGAATTACTGGATTCAGCCCGCCGTTTTAGCTGATAAACTTCATATATCAGGCCGCAATATTTCCGAAATGGCAGTAGCCGGTTTATCCGTTTTAATTCCGGTTTATAATTGCGCCGTTGGGGAGTTAATTCATTCGTTGCTCGCGCAGGTTTCCGACTGGCCCGGCGCGGTGGAAATCCGGCTGCTGGACGATTTCTCCACTGATGCCTACCGCCAGTCGAACCGGCCGTTGAACGATTTGCCCGGCGTACACTACCGCGAATTGCCGCGCAACGTGGGCCGCGCCAAAATCCGAAATCAGCTGGCAACCGCCGCGCAACACGAGTGGCTGCTGCTGCTGGACAACGACAGCCTGCTACCCGACCCGAAATTTCTAGCCCGCTACGCCGCCGCCCGGCACCAGGCGGCGGTGCTCATTGGCGGCACCTGCTATGAGGCTGCTCCGCCCGCCGAGGCCGCCTTGTACTTGCGCTGGCTTTATGGCCAGGCCCGCGAAGCTCGGCCGGCCGCCGTGCGCCAAGCGGCCCCTTACGGGCAGTTAACCATCAATAATATGCTGATTCGAGCGGATATTTTCCATCGGTTTCCGCTCGATGAGCGCCTGACCGGCTATGGCCACGAGGACACCAAATTCGGCGAAGTGCTGGCCGCAACGCAAGTGCCCGTGCTGCATCTCGATAATCCGGTGATTCATGCCGGGCTGGAGCCAGCGGCCATTTTCCTGCAAAAAAGCGAGCAGGCAGTGTGCAACCTGGCGCGGGTGTACCGCGAAGACGGCCTGGGAACTGATTCGCGGCTGCTGCAAACGGCGCTGCGGCTGCGCCGGCTGGGGCTGGCGCCGGCGGCGCGCGTGGCACTGCGGGCAGTGGCACCCGCCTTGCGGCGGCAGCTCCTCTCCGCCACGCCCGGCCTGCGGCATTTCGATTTACTGAAGCTGCACTGGCTATTGCAGCAGCTGGCGTAACGCCAAGCAGTGGCCGGCAGTGGCACAAAAAACCGGCTTTCGGCACGAGGCCAAAAACCGGTTTTGCTATTCGTTACGGATAACGGATTACTTCTTATCGTCTTTGCCGTCAAATACGTCTTTCACGGCGCCGCCTACTTTTTTACCGGCTTTGGCAGCACCCTGGCCGATGTCTTTGCCTACTTCGGCTGCCCCGTGGCCCACGTCCTTACCGGCTTGCTTCACATCAGAAGCGGTATTGCTGATGGCCTGGCCGGCGCGGCTACGCTCATCGGCAGTTTCGTCGCTCACTTCGTCGGCTTTGCCGGCTACGACATCAGCCCCCTGGTTAGCGCGAATTTTCGTTTTATCCCAGGATTTGAAGGCAGAATATTTCAGCTTTTCCTTTTGAATCTCGGCCAGGTCATTCACAGAAATGTTGCCTTTCACCTTGTCGTAGGCCTCATCCATTGCCCGCCATTCGGCGTTGATGTTGCGCCAGTCGTTGATGTCGTATTTCTCCTGGTTGCTCTTCACGTTCTGCACGAATTTTTCATAAGTCGTGCGAGCGTTGGCGGCCGTTAGCTGGGCGGCGGGGCTGGTGGGCTTGTAGTACTGGCCCATGTCGCCCACCTTCATACGATTGTCCCAGGCGCTGGTGCGCTGGTCCAGGGCCGTGGTGTAGCGGGTGTTGAGCTTATCAATTTCCTGCCGGCGGTTGTCGTCGTATTTGTCGACATTTTTGTCGGTAGCAGCTTTTTTGGTGTCGTAATCGGCCTTCATCTCGGTAGTTTCCCGGTCGTAGTCGGCCTGCATTTCGTCGCCCACAGCATCTGCTTTGGCCTCCGTATTATCTACGAAGGTGGCCATGTCGTTGTAGGCCTGGTCGCTTTCGGCCGAAACTTCTTGCTTATCGGCTTGCGAACAGCCGGTATTGGCTACCGCCACGCCACCCATCAGCAAGACAAAGCCCAGGGTACGGAGGAAAGATTGGTTGTTGTTCATAGCAAATTGCGTTGGTAAAGAATCAGCGCGACGGCATTCAACTGGCTGGCGCCTGGGGTAGCTTAACGCAAGCATCCGGCCACAGGTTATCCCTGAATAGTATTGTCCAGCAATTCATTACCGATTTTCAGCATATGCTAAATGCCGCAAAACCCTGGCAAAGACGGCACAAAACCGATTTTACCCTCATCTGAAATTCATTTTATAATTGTCCTTTATTTGCCCTCGCCCGGTGGTCGTCGGCTCATCGGTTTTCATCGGCTTGCCTGTAAATTATGCTGCCCGGAAGTCGTCGCCGGTTTGCTGAACCCGGCCGCCCCGAACCGGCTTCTATCTTTGGGGCCGCTCCTGCTCCTTATTATCCGTGTCCATACTCCCGGCCCCGCCCTCCCCCATTCAATTGCTCGATTTGGCTGCTGAGCACGCGGCGCTGCAACCAGCACTCAGCGAGGCAGTTGCGGAGATAATGACTTCGGCGGCCTTCATTCAGGGGCCGGCCGTGGGGCAGTTCGCAGCCGAGCTGGGCGAATACCTGGGCGGCGCGCACATCACCCCCTGCGCCAACGGCACCGACGCCCTCACCCTGGCCCTCATGAGCCTGCGCCTGCCGGCCGGAGCCGAAATCATCATCCCCGCCTTCACCTACGTGGCCACGCTGGAAGCCGCCGCCCTGCTGGGCCTGAAGCCAGTGCTGGTTGATGCACTCCCCGACACGTTCAACATCGACCCGGCCGCCGTGGATGCAGCCCTTACGCCGCGTACCGGCGCCATCGTAGCCGTGCATTTGTTTGGGCAATGTGCCGATTTGGAAGCACTACGGGCAATTTCTACCCGCCACGGCATTCCGCTAATTGAGGATAACGCCCAGGCGCTGGGCGCCTCATTCACCTTTGCAAATGGCGAAACAGCCTACGCCGGCACCGTAGGCGAAGTGGGCACCACGTCGTTTTTTCCCTCCAAAAACCTCGGCTGCCTCGGCGATGGCGGCGCGCTGATAACGCACGACGCGGCCCGTGCAGCCCTGCTCCACCAGCTGGCCAACCACGGCCAGAGCCGCAAATACCACCACCAGCACATCGGCCTCAACTCCCGCCTCGATACCCTGCAAGCCGCCCTGCTGCGGGTGAAGCTGCGGCAACTGCCCGCCAACACGGCAGCCCGCCAAACCGTGGCCGCCCGCTACGATGCCGCGCTGGCCACTGTGCCCGGCATAAACATTCCGGCCCGCGATGCGCGCAGCAGCCACGTTTTTCATCAGTACACCATTCAGGTAGCGGAAACCGGCCGGCGCGATGAGCTGCAAAACCACCTGCACCGCTGCGGCGTGCCCACCATGATTTACTACCCGCTGCCGGTGCACGCGCAGCCGGCCTATGCCTACCTGGGCTACCAAGCGGGACAGTTTCCGGTGGCCGAACGGCTGTGCGGGGCAGTGTTGTCGCTGCCCATTCATCCGCTGCTGACGGCGGAACAGGTGGATTATGTGGTGCAATATGTCGGCGAGTTCTTCAAGTAATAATTATTTCGCACAGCGGCTTGAAAGAGGGAAAGAAGGTCCACCGAGTGTTTTCCCTCTTGCTTTGCTGACCTCCTTTCCCTCTTTCAAACCGCTGTGCGAGCATTTTCTACCATGCAAATTTCTACGTCGCCTTCCGTTCGTTTCGCCATCTGCGGCGTGGGCCACATTGGTCGCCGCCATGCCGCGCTGGTTTCGCGCCACGAGGGTGCCGTGCTGGCGGCCCTGATTGACACACGCGCCGACCTCCAACCCGGCCTCGCAGCTGAGTTTCCGGGCGTACCGTTCTTCGCTTCGCTCGAAGCATACCTGCAAACCGGGCCGGCGGCCGACGTCCTCACGGTAGCCACGCCCAACGGCCTGCACGCCCCGCAGGCGGTTGCCAGCCTGCGCCACGGCCTGCACGTCGTCATCGAAAAGCCCATTGCGCTGCATAAGGCCGATGCCGAAACCATCGTGCACACGGCGCTGCAAACCGGGCGACTGGTATTTGGGGTGATGCAGAACCGCTACTCGCCCCCGGCCGCCTGGCTGAAACAGGTGTACGACGAGGGCCGGCTGGGCCAGGTGTTTCTGGTGCAGCTGAACTGCTTCTGGAACCGCGATGCCCGTTACTATAAGGCCGACGGCTGGAAGGGCACCCAGGCGCTCGACGGCGGCACATTATTCACCCAGTTCAGTCATTTTATCGATTTGCTGTATTGGGTGTTTGGCGACATCACCAATATTTCGGCCCGATTCCGGGATTTCACCCACGCCGGCCTTACCGAATTTGAGGACAGCGGCCTCGTGACCTTCGACCTGTTGCGCGGTGGCAGCGGCACCCTCAGCTATAGCACCGCCGTGTGGGACCGCAACCTCGAAAGCTCCCTCACCGTGGTGGCCGAGCGCGGCAGCCTGCGCATCGCGGGCCAGTACATGGACAAGGTGGAGTACTGCCACCTCGAAAAATACGAGATGCCCCCGCTGCCCCCCACCAACGCCGCCAACGACTACGGCCCCTTCCAGGGCTCGGCCGCCAACCATGTGCAGGTCATCGAAAACGTGGTGGATACCGTGCAGCGCCGCAGCTTCGCCACGACCAATGCGCTGGAAGGGCTGAAAGTGGTGGAGATAATTGAGCGGATTTACGCGTTGCGGTAGTAGCTAACCGGGTGTAATTCAAAACTACGCGCTGCCACCACCAAGCAGAAGTTCGGACTGGTGTCATCGGCCCTTAGTGGAGCCCAGAGGCAAGGGCCGATGACTCATGAAAAGGGCAGCGCGTAGTTTTGAATTACACCCCATTCACTCGCTGCACTAAATTCGTCTTCCCCGACCCATTTGCCCCGATAATGATATTCAGTCCCGGCTTGAATTCCACCTTTGCATCCCGAATAGAGCGAAAATCCTTGATGTGGGCGCGCTGCAAATAATAGGGCTGCTCCGAAACGGCAGGGACTTCGGGGGTGGGAGCTTTGGTTTTCTTCGCCATAGGAGTAAGGGAATTCGGGGAGGAAACAAATATAGGGACCGCCGGGGCGGGCATGGCCCCGCCAAAAAGCGCCGGCACCTCCCGGCCCCGGCGCTACTTAGGTAGCAAAAGTTTCAACTCAGCTACTTCTTCGCATCCGCGTAGTTCTTGATGGCGTAGGCGACTCCGATGGTGAGACCCTGCGAATACTGCACGCCGTGGTCCTGGTCGTAGTCGTAGAGGGCGATGCCGTTGAGGGCGACGTTTACGTACTTGCCCACTTTGGCGGTGAGGCTGACGTCGAGACGGTGGTCGATTTCCTGAAAGTTGAGGTGTTCGTAGTTGGCGAAGAGGACGTAGCGGGCCTTTAGGTTGACGTTGGGGCTGATGTTCTTGTCGAATTCGGCCAGCACCTGCGCGGCTAGTACCTCGAAGCGGGTGCTGTGGCCGGGATTGACGCCATAGGGCTTATCGCCGAGGGCCGCCGTGAAGCGCTCGACCCGGTTTACCACCGTGAGGCGCGGGGCGAAGGGCGAGAGGCGCAGGTGGAAATAAGTAGCGGGGTGGTATTCAAACCCATAGGCGGCCGTAATGAAGGCTGGCGCAAAGGAATCGGAGGTGAGCTGGGCGCGGTCGTTGCCGGCGGCATCGGTGTCGTACTTGTAGCCGGGGGCAAATTGCGAGAGCAGGTTCAGCGATAGGAACATATCCCAGCGCTCGGTAAGGGCACGGCCGTATTTGGTATCGAGGTAGAGGCGGTCCTGGCCCTTGCGGTAGCCCAGGCCCCGGGTTTGGGAAAAAGCGAAGAGGAAATCGGCTTCGTTATCAAAGCTGTGCAGGCCGCTTTTGCGGTTGGCCCTGGCATTGAAGGAAGCGTTGAAGCCAATGGTATTGACGCCGCCGCCGCGCCAGTTGGTGCTAAGCAGAGCTTCGTTGAGGCCAAGCCCGGTTTTGATGGATTTGTGCCAGAGCGGGTCGGGTGTGGCCGGCGGGGCGGGGTCGGGGATAACGGCGGGCGTGGTCTGCGCCAGAGCGGGAGCGGCGGCCAGGGCCAGGGCAGCTAATACGAGGTAGAAACGTTGTTTCATGACAAGGCAACGATGGTTTGAGACGGCAAATAACGGCGCTACGGCAGGCTCACGCGCGAGCAAACCGCAAGCTCAACATTACTCAAAATCCGCTATTTGTCTATCTTCCTGATATGAAATCAAGCAGCCATCGTACCATGTATATCGGAGATTCAATGTTTCACCCTTTAGCTGAAGCGCATGAGTTTGTACCAACTTGTTTATCAGAGCCAGTCACTGGTGCCCTTTGAAACCCCGGAGCTTACCGCGCTGCTCACCCAGCACCGCGACTTTGGCGAGTGGCGCATGGACTTCCGCGTGGCGCAGCCGCAGCACTTGCGCACGCTGCTGGGCTACGTAGCCCCCGACTCGCCCGCCCTGTTGGGACCCCGGCCACACACCCGCCCCGAGATGCTGGCCCTGCTGCACGATTTTGTGGCGCAGTGCCAGGCAGCACCCTGGCAGGAACACCCCCTCATATAGCCCAGCCGGCTACCGGCCGGCGTTTGTGCTACTCGCCGGGCTGGTATCTTTACCCCAATGCCTGCCCTGCCCGCCCCCTACCCCACTGCTGCCCCCGCCACGCCGGGCGCAGCCCCGATTTCCTTCCTGGCCAACACCGCCCGCGAGCTGCTGGACCGCTACGGCTCCGGCCCACTCGATGAGCTGTCCGATATTGTGGTGATAGTGCCTACGCGCCGCGCCGTGGTGTATTTGAAGAACGAGCTGGCGCTGGCGCTGCCCGGCGGCGCGCCGCTGTGGGCACCGCGCGTGGCCGCCATGGAAGACTACATGGTGGAGCTGGCCAGCATACAGGTAGAAGAGCCCATTGCCCTGCAATTGCTGCTCTACGACATTCTGAAGGGCATCGACACCGGTCTTGATTTCGACAAATTTGTGGGCTGGGCGAGTATGCTGCTCAGCGACTTTTCCAACCTCGACCAAAACCTGGCAGACACCCACAAGGTGTTCGAATACCTGAGCGAAGCCAAGGCCCTGGAGCGCTGGGACCTGACCGCGCTGCCGCCCAAAAGCCAGGCCGCCGCGCACTCCTTTAGCTTCTGGGACCAGCTGGAGCGGGTGTATCACGAGCTGCAGCGCCGCATGAAGGCCAACCACCTCGCCTACCCCGGCCTGGCCTACCGCCTGGCCGTGGAAAAGCTGGAAAAGATGCTGAAAGACCCGGCGCAGGCTGCGCCGGCCCGCCACGTTTTTGTGGGGCTGGGGAATTTGTCGAGGTCCGAGGAAAAGCTGATTCGCCTGCTGCTGAACGCCGGCCGGGCCGAAGTGCACTTCGACGCCGACCCGTTTTACCTCGAAGCTGGCTCGCCCAACCGCGCCGGCCAGCACCTGCGCCGCTACTTCGAGCAGTGGAAACTGCCGCTCGATAATTTTGGCGGCGGCGTGGAGTGGCTGCGCGGCCAGCCCCACCACATTCGCTACCTGGGCGTGGCCAACCCCAGCATGCAGGGCAAGCTGGCCGGCCAGCTCCTGGCCGAAGCCCGCCAGCGCTACCCCGACGCCACCGTGGCCGTGGTGCTGCCCGACGAAACCCTGCTCCTGCCCGTGCTCCACGGCCTGCCGCCCAACGAGGTGCCCGACTACAACGTGACCATGGGCCTGAGCTTCCAGGCCACGCCGCTGTTCAACCTGGTCGATTTGCTGTTTGAAGTCCACCTCACTGGCATCCGCGAGGGCAGCCAGGAAACCGGCTATGGCGTGCCGCGCTACCACCATCTGGCCGTCAGCAAGCTACTGAGCCATCCCTTCCTGCGCCGCTACCAGCACTGGCAGGACCAGCAGGCCGACCAGCCCCAGTACCACGGTATTCTCGACCAGGTGTGCCGCGAAATTGTGCGCCTGAACGCGGTTTTGTTGCCCGCCGAAGAGCTGCTCAAGCTCGGCGCGCACCATCCGCTCATCGAGGCCCTGTTCAAAACCTGGGACAACTGCGACGACATTATCGCGGCCTGCTACGCCGTTATCGACCTGCTGCGCCAGGTGTACTCGGCCGAAATAGCGGATACGGACCGCGAAACCGGACTCGGGGCCGAATACCTGTACCTGTTCTACACCCTCGTCAAGCAGCTCGATTCGGCCTTCGACTGCCGCGAGCAGCGCCTGTCGGTGCGCTCGTTCCGCCGCTTCCTGTATGAGCAGATGGGCCGCACCCGCCTGCCCTTCTCCGGCGAGCCGCTGGCCGACGTGCAGGTGATGGGCCTGCTCGAAACCCGCGCCCTCGATTTCGACCACCTCATCATCCTCAGCTGCAACGAGGGCGTGCTGCCGGCCCCCAAGCGCCAGCAGTCGCTGTTTCCCTACGACGTTCTCACGGCCGCCGACCTCCCCACTTATGCCGATGCGGAGGCCATCACGGCCTACAATTTCTGGCGCCTGCTGCAACGCGCCCAACGGGTCGATTTAGTACACGTGCTGCCCGGGGCCGAAGGCATGAAAAGCGGCGAGCGCAGCCGGTTCTTACTGCAGCTGCAGAATGACTTACTGCCCCAAAACCCGCAGCTGGTGCTGGAAGATTTAACCGTTTCGGTTCCCTCAACGGAGTTAAGAGTTAGGAGTGAAAAGTTAGGAGTTAAAGCGGCAGCAGCTATTGATTCAACTCCTAACTCTTCACTCCTAACTCTTAGCTCACTCCAAGGCGACCTCGTCCTCGAAAAAGACCCCGAGATGCTGGCCGCCCTGCGTGGCGTGCTCGAACGCAACATCTCGCCCTCCCGCCTCAACGATTTCCTGGCCTGCTCGCTCCGCTTCTACTTCTCGAAAGTGGCCCGCTTCCACGAAAACGATGCCGTGGAAGAAACCCTCGAAGCCAGCAGCTTCGGCACCATGATGCACGAGGCGCTGGAAAATCTGATGCGGCCCTTCGAGCAAGATGCCCGTTCGATTACGGCCGAGGATATTCCCGCGCTTATCAAGCAGGCCCCGGCCGAGGTGCAACGCGCCCTGCGCCAGGAAGAAAGCGAGAAGCACGCCCGCGCCGACGAAGGCCTCAACCACGTGTACGGCCAGGTAGCCACCCGCCTGGTGGTGCGCCTGCTGGAAAGCCTCACCGAGCAGCCCGGCATGCTGCCGTTGCGCCTTTTTGGGCTTGAAAAGGAACTGGCCGCCACCATTTTTGTCGATGTGCCGGGCCAGGCCGAGCCGCTGGCGGTGCGCCTGTTCGGCTACGCCGACCGCGTGGATGAGCTACCCGACGGCCGCCTGCGGGTAGTGGACTACAAGTCGGGGCTCGTGAAAAAGAGCGACCTGCAGCTGCGCGGCTACCGCGACAAGCTCACCGCCGCCGAAGCCACCGACCGCCTCCTGCACGAGCCCAGCACTAGCGCCGACAAGGTGCGCCAGCTCTGGCTCTACCGCCTCATGCTGGCCCACACCGTGAAACGCGAAACGGCCGAAACGGCTATTCTCTCGCTCCGGAACATCGACGAAGGCCTGCTCTCCGCCGACCTCAGCTTCCTCACCGAAGGCGGCGAAGACTTCGTAGCCGTTTCCGAAGACTTGGTGCGCAAAATCGTCCTCCGCATCCTCGACCCCACCGAACCCATCCGCAAAACCGACGACTTCACAAAGTGCGAATACTGCCCCTATAAAGGCATCTGTGCGAGGTGATTGTGGCACGGCGCAGATACTTTCTCAAGGTTCACCATTTTACCGAAGCAGGTTTGGGGCAGTCTGATTATCACAAGAAATACCAGTTCAGCTTACTTTATATGAAGTACCTGTTGGGGCTAATTTGCTTCTTTTTTTGCCTATATGCTTCGGCGCAGCGGCCCTGTTCACCGTTCATTCCATTTCGCTGCCTAAAGAGCTGGAATTTTATGATAATCAGTTTTCCGGGCTGGCAGTCAGCTCCAGTAAGCTGTTTCTACTCTCGGAAAGCCGGCTGCAGGACCGTGCGGAGGCCAAGCTCTATACCCTGAAGCTGGCAGACCTGGACCGCAAGCTGCTCGATACCGCGTACGTTTTGCCTTACCAGAAGCTCCCGCTTAACCAGCTCCCGGCGCTGCGCACCAAAATGCTGACCACAGGGCAGCAGTACGAAGGACTGGAAGCCATACTAATCGACGGAAATGACATCTATTTTTCAGTCGAAACCGCCACCCCTTCCACCAATTGCTATCTGCTAAAAGGGAGCCTGACTGCGAGCGCCGTGGTGATGGATACCACCTTCCTCACCCCGCTGGCCAAGCCATTGACCGCCGATGGCCAGCATATTTACAACGCCGGATTTGAGGCGATGGCGCAGGCAAAAAAGCAGCTGGTTGCGTTCTTCGAATTCAACTCCTTTCCCGGCCAGAACTACGCCTACGCACTTTCCAAGCGCCCTGCCCCTGCCTTGGGTAGCCCGCCCACGCTACCCTTCGCCCCGCTGCCATTCCGCATCACGGACATGACGCCTACGGGCAGCAACCACTTCACTGCAATCAACTACTTCTTCAAAGGGGGCGGCGGCGATGCCGTTTACCGCACCCCCGCCAGCGATACCACCAACACGAAACTCATCACCGACCGCAACGGATTCGAAAGCTACTGCCGGCTGGTCGATGTCGTTTTCAAAGACAACCGCTTCACCTGGCAGCTGCTGTGGGAGTTGCCGGAGCAATACTGGGGCTACAACTGGGAAGGCATCGCGGCCTACAACAACGGCTATTTCATCATCAACGACAAATACACGCCGAGCCGCCCGTACCGCACCACGCTCCTGTATATACAAGCCACCCGCTGATTCCCATTTAATTGGCTACGAAGCTGACCAACAACAGCCGATAAAGCCTTCTTTCCGCTGGGCAACCCCGTCAATCCATCCTCTCAGCAGAATGGGTATCTTGCGCGACGCGCTATCCAAAAGGGCCGTAATTCCCCATCAGCGCAGTTCTTCCCACCCGTACTAGACAACTACTCATCCAATGTCAACCACCAACATTCCCCCCGCCAAAGACGAATTCATGCAAGCCGCCATCGACGAAGCCCGCCTGGGCCGCTCGCAGGGCGGTATTCCCATCGGCTCGGTACTCGTGCGCGATGGCAAAATCATCGGCCAGGGCCACAACAAGCGCGTGCAGGAAGACTCTGCCATCAAGCACGGCGAGATGGATTGCCTGACGAACGCCGGCCGCCAGCGCAGCTACCGCGACACCGTTATCTACACCACGCTGATGCCCTGCTATATGTGCGCCGGCACCATCGTGCAGTTCAAAATTCCCAAGGTGATGGTGGGCGAGTCGCGCACCTTCGGCGAGTCCCGCGCCTTCCTCGAAAGCCACGGCGTGGAGGTGGTCGATATGGACATGCAAGAGTGCGTGGACATGATGAATGAGTTCATCGAAGCCGAACCCGCCCTCTGGAACGAGGATATTATGGAGGAATAAGCCTCTATGCATTAACCCAGTACGTCATGCCTCGGCTACGCTCGGCATGACGTTCTTTTGTCTCCCTCCACTACTTCCGCAGCGCCCGTCGCGTAAAATCCGACAGTACCAGCGTACCGCTGATACCGGCCCGCTCGGTCAGCAGCGTATTCCAATGCTCAGTGCCTTGCCAAAAAACCTCCTTCATGGCCCGCAAAGCATCCGGCGCGTAAGATGCCATTTTAGCAGCGAAAGTGGCTATTGCAGCGTCCAGCGCTACAATATCTTCTACCACTTCGGCGTATAACCCCTTCTCCTTTGCCCAGGCGGCGGAGCGAAATTCGCCCGCATCCAGCGCCAGCTGCTGGAAGGCGGCGGTGCCAATCTTGCGCTCCACGGCCGGCCCCACCACGAAAGGGCCGATGCCTACGGCCAGCTCACTCAGTTTCACGGCGGCCTGCTGGGTGGCAAAGCAATAATCGGTAGCGGCAGCTACGCCCACGCCACCACCCACGGCCTTGCCCTGCACCCGGCCGATGATGATTTTCGGAGCCGTACGGCAGGCATTAATCACCCGCGCAAAGCCAGAGAAGAATTCCAGGCCCTGCTCCTTGGTTTCGATGGTCAGCAGTTCGTCGAAACTGGCCCCGGCGCAGAAGGTGCGCTCGCCCTCACTTTTTAGGACAATGACTTTCGTGGCCTCGTCCTGCCCGGCGTGGGTGATGGCCTGGGCCAAATCATTGAGCACGCGGCTGGGCAGGGAGTTGTGCGAGGGGTGGAAGAATGTGATGGTGGTGATGCCGGCGGCATCGGTTTCGGCCGCGACGTGGCCGGCGGTGAGGGTGTTACTCATGGGGTTGAGGTAGGTGAAAGAAAGTCATGCAGAGCGTAGCGAAGCATCTTTACCGCCATAGTAAATCTGATTACTGCTGCGGTAAAGATGCTTCGCTACGCTCTGCATGACTTTCCTGATTGATTGTTACTCCTGGTTCTTCTTCTTCACCATCGTCAGAATGGTCGCCACGGCCACGGTTTCGCTGGTTTCATCCGTCACCGTCACCAGCCAGCGCACAATGCCTTTGGCGATGTCGGCTTCGTCGCGCTTTTCCTGGCCCACTTTCTCCTTCACCGTCAACTTCACGCCGATGGTGGTGCCGGGGTACACCGGCTTGGTGAAGCGGCATTCGTCCAGGCCGTAGTTCAGCAGCACTGGGCCTTTGCGCGGGTCCACGAACATACCGGCTGCTTTCGAAAGCACATAGTAGCCGTGGGCCACGCGGCCGGTGAAGAGCGTGCCCTCCAGCGAAGTAGCATCGACGTGGGCGTAAAAATTATCGCCTGAAATTCCCGCAAAGGCGCTGATGTCAGCCTCCGTCACGGTATGGTTGTGGGTGGTGTAGGTTTCGCCGATTTCCAGCTCCTCGAAGTACTTCTGAAACGGGTGCTTGTCGTACTCCACCTGCTTCGCACCGGTCTGATACACCTGCGTGATGGCCGTAATCATGCTGGGCGAACCTTGCAGAGCCACGCGCTGCATGAAGTGCTCCACGCCCCGGATGCCGCCCATCTCCTGCCCGCCGCCGGCCCGGCCGGGCCCGCCGTGGATGAGCTGCGGCAGCGGCGAGCCGTGGCCCGTACTTTCCTTCGCCATCTCGCCGTTGATGACCAGAATACGGCCGTGGTGCGTGGCCGCGCCGAGCACGAAATCCTGGGCCACTTGCGGGTCGTTGGTAGCCAGCGAGCACACCAGCGAGCCTTTGCCCATGTTGGCCAGCGTCACGGCCTCCTCCACGTCGTGGTAAGGCATCAGCGTCACCACCGGACCGAAGGCTTCAATTTCGTGGCTGTCGAGGTGCTTGAAGGGCTGCTCATTCAGCAGCACGATGGGCGAGGTGAAGGCGCCCTTGGCGAAGTCGGCGCCCCGGTCCTTGCCCAGCAATACCAGCTCATTGAGGCTGCCGTACACGATGGGCGTGTTCCGAGCCAGGTGCCGCACCCGCTCGCGAAACGTTTCAGCCTGTTCGCGGCCAGCCAGCGCGCCCATGCGCACGCCATCGGCCTGCGGGTGGCCCACCGTGGTTTGGGCCAGCAGCTTGCCGAGGGCAATCTGCACGTCTTCCAGCATATTTGCGGGCACAATGGCACGGCGGATAGCGGTGCATTTCTGCCCGCACTTGGCCGTCATCTCCTTGCGGATTTCCTTCACGAACAGGTCGAATTCCGGCGTGCCGGGCCGCGCATCCGGCCCCAGCACGGCGGCGTTCAGCGAGTCGGCCTCCATCGTAAACGGCACAGCTTCTTGGATGATGCGCGGGTGGGCACGCAGCTTGCGGCCGGTGGCGGCCGAGCCGGTGAAGGTCACCACATCCTGATACGTAACGTGGTCGAGCAGGCCCTGGCCCGAGCCCACCACCAGCTGCAGCACACCCTCGGGCAAAATGCCGGAAGCAATGATTTCGCGTACCACGGCCTCCGTGAGGTAGGCGGCGGGCACGGCGGGCTTCACCACGGCGGGCATGCCGGCCAGCAGGTTCACCGCAATTTTCTCCAGCATGCCCCAGATGGGAAAGTTGTAGGCGTTGATATGCACGGCCACGCCCTCACGCGGCACCATCAGGTGCTGGGCCATGAAGGTGCCGCCCTTGCTCAGGCTCACCGGCTCGCCCTCCACGTAAAACGGCTTGTCCGGAAACTTACGGCGCAGCGAGGCATTGGCAAATAGGTTACCGATGCCGCCCTCAATGTCAATCCACGAATCGGCCCGCGTGGCCCCGCTCCGGTAGCTCAATTCGTAGAACTGCTCCTTCTTGCTATCCAGGTGGAAGGCCAGCGCCTTCAGCATCCGGCCCCGCTCGTGGAAGGTCATTTTGCGTAGCTTGGGGTTGCCCACGCGGCGGCCGTAGTCGAGAATCTGGGCAAAGTCGAAGCCTTCGGTATTAGCCAGGGCGATGACTTCGCCGGTGCTGGCATCGAGCAACTCCTGGGGCGAGCTGCCGCCAGTGGTCCAGCGGCCGAGGGTGTAGTTTTCGAGGGTGGGAGTCATAGCAGGTTGACTTGTAGCGCATGCTTTAGCTTGCGCCGGTAAGGGAGGTTGAGATGAACAAGCTAAAGCGTGTTCTACAGGAATAACTTGCCCTCGCGCACCTTGCGGCGCAGCAGTGGGCTGGCGCGGTACCGGTCTTCGTGGTACTCGGCGTAGAGGTCGTCGAGCGTGGCCAGCACGGTGGCGGGGCCCAGCTCGTCGGCCCAGGCCAGCAGGCCTTTGGGGTAGTTCACGCCACGGGTCATGGCCAGCTCCAGGTCGGCGACCGAGGCCACGTTCAGAGCCAGCGCATCCACGGCTTCGTTGATGAGCATGGCCACGATACGACTTACAATCCGGCGGCCCAGGATTTCGTCGCGGGTGGGCTCGGGAGCTACCACATCGGCGGCATAATTGTAAAAGCCCCGACCCGATTTCCGGCCGTAGTAGCCGGCCTCAAACAACCGCTTTTGCGAGAAAGAAGGCTTGAAGCGTGGGTCGTAGAAAAAGGCAGCGAAGACGGATTCCGTCACCCGGTAGTTCACATCGTGGCCGATAAAATCCATCAGGGCAAACGGGCCCATGCGGAAACCGCCCAGCTCGGTCATGGCCCAGTCGATGGTCGCGAGGTCGGCAATGCCTTCTTCCATGATGCGAATGGCCTCGCCGTAGAACGGCCGCGCCACGCGGTTCACGATGAAGCCCGGTGTGTCCTGCGTGAGCACCGGCAGCTTGTTCCAGCTGGCCACCAGGGCCTTCATTTCCTCGGCCAGGCCCGCCCGCGTCTGCAGGGCCGGTATCACTTCCACCAGCTGCATTATCGGGGCCGGATTGAAGAAGTGGATGCCCACAAACCGCTCCGGCCGCTCACAGGCCGCTGCAATCGACGTGAGCGACAGCGACGACGTATTGCTGGCCAGCACGCAATCGGCCGAAACCACACCTTCGAGCTTGCGAAAAAGCTGCTGCTTCACCCCCAAGTCCTCCACAATGGCTTCAATGACCAGTTCGCAGTCCGCAAAATCCTGCATGTCGGCGGTGGCGTGCAGACGGCTGCCCGCTGCTTCGGCCACTTCGCTCGTCAGCTTGCCTTTCGCGGCCAGCTTCCGCAGGCTATTCTGAATGCCGGAAACGGCCCGCTCCAGCGCACCGGCGTGCTGGTCGAGCAGCCGCACCGTGTGCCCGGCCGTGGCCACTACCTGCGCAATGCCCGCGCCCATGGCCCCGCAACCGATGATTCCGATGGTTCTCATTGGCCGGTGAAAGTTGGTTGGCGTTTTTCGATGAAAGCGGCAACGCCCTCGCGGTAGTCGGTGGTGTTACCGGCGCGAAGCTGGTAGTCGCCCTCGGCGCGCAGCTGCTGGGCCACGTCGTTGGCGAAGGTGCTGTTCAGCAGCTGCTTGGTGTAGGCCAGGCCTTTGGTGGGCATGGCGGCCAGCTTGCGCACCAACGCAGCCACATCCTGCTCGAAGGTTTCATCGGCAAATGCCTTGTAAATCATGCCCATCTGCACGGCTTCGGCGGCGCTCACTTTGTCGCCGGTCATCATCAGGGCGCTGGCCCGCTGCATGCCGATAAGGCGCGGCAGAAAGTACGTCCCGCCGCTGTCCGGAATCAGCCCAATCTTGCTGAACGCCTGAATAAAAGAGGCTGACTCCTTGGCCACTACGATATCGCAGGCCAGGGCAATGTTGGCCCCCGCCCCGGCGGCCACGCCGTTCACGGCCGCTATCACGGGCTTGTCGAGCTCCCGAATCAACATGATGATGGGGTTGTAGTGCTGCTCCACAATGTCGGCCACTTCCGGACTGTCCGGCCCAGTGATTTCGGCCAAATCCTGGCCCGCGCAAAAAGCCCGCCCGGTACCGGTAATGAGCACGGCCCGCACCGAGGCATCGGCCTGGCAGTCGCGCAAATGCTGCTGAAACGCCAGCGCCAGCGGCTTATTCACGCTATTAAAAACCTCGGGCCGGTTGAGGCGAATGGTGGCGATGCCGTTGTCCAGCGAAAAAATCAGGGGGTCGTTTTCAGGCATAATTAAGGAAGTGGAAAGCAGGAATAAATGCCTGTCATCCCGAGCTTGCGAAAGGCCTTATCACGTTCGCATCAGTGGGATTGCGGCAAACTGTTCTTCCGCAATAAGGTCCTTCGCAAGCTCGGGATGACAGATTTGAACATTGAATCAACTATGACATTTGAAGTAATCGAATGGCTCGCGGCAGTCGTCGCACTGGTACAGCGCTTTGCAGGCCGTGGAGCCAAACTGGCTGACCAGATGCGTGTGCTCCGACTTGCAGAGCGGGCAGCGTACGGCCGTTTCTTTCCCAAATAAATTGAGGACGTGGCCACTGGCTGTCCCGTCAATCGGCGGGGCGATGCCGTAGGCTTCCAGCTTCTCGCGGCCGGCTTTAGTCATCCAATCAGTAGTCCAGGCCGGGCTTAGCTGATTGTTGATAGTCAGCTTGGTATAACCTTCCGCCATCAGCCGCAGCCGGATATCGGTGGCAATGGTATTCATGGCCGGGCAGCCCGAATACGTGGGCGTAATGCTCACCGTAATCTGCTCGCCCTCCACGCGCACGGCCCGCACAATGCCCAGGTCCAGAATGCTGAGCACGGGAACTTCAGGGTCGGTCACTTCTTCCAGCAGCTGCCAGATGTGGGCTTCGGCGGGAGGCGCGGGCGCTACCATGTCAGACCGGGAAACGTGCGCTGCATGTATTGCAGCTCGGTCAGAATATAGCCCAGATGCTCGGTGTGGCGGCCGTCCTTGCCGCCAGTCAGCATGAAAATCTGCTGCGGAATGGCAAGCGTGGCTTCCGTCAGCACGCGCTCGGCGTGGGCCGTCATGCTGGCCTGAATATCCTCGTATTCCGGAATCAGGCCCATGGCTTGCAGCGATTTTTCCAGCGCCGTGGGCGTCGTCAGCTCGCCCGAGAAGCGCCACAGCTCCGTAATGGATTTCTCCACGCGGCGGCGGCTTTCCGCCGTGCCGTCGCCCAGCCGGATTATCCACTCTGAGCTCCACTTGAGGTGGTAAGTGGCTTCCTTCAAGGACTTTTCGGCGATGGCAGCTAGCCGCTCATCGGCATTAGTGAGCAGCTGCTTGAGAAAGTGGTAGTGGAAGTTATCGAACAGAAACTGCCGCACCACGGTGTCGGCAAAGTCGCCGTTGGGCTGCTCCACCAGCAGCGGGTTGCGGTATTCAGTGGCGCTGCGCAGGTAGGCGAGGTCGTCTTCGGTGCGCCCCTGCCCTTCCAGCTCGGCGGCGTATTGGTAGAGGCTGCGGGTTTCGCCCAGCAAATCGAGCGCGATGTTGGCCATGGCCAAATCCTGCTCCAGAATGGGCCCGTGCCCGCACCATTCGCTCAGCCGGTGGCCCAGAATCAGGCTGGTATCGGCGAGCTGCAACACGAACTGAAACAGCTGCTGCCGCACCGCCGGCGTGTACGTAGCCAGGGCCGGGTTTTCCGTCGAAGCAAATTGCATATCATCCTGCATTACATGTGTTTAATGGAATCCGGCACCTGGTAGAAAGTGGGGTGTCGATACACTTTATCATTGGCCGGGTCGAAGAAGGCTTCCGCATCATCCGGGTTGGAGGCGTGGACGTGCTTCGACTCCACCACCCAAATACTGATGCCTTCCTGCCGACGCGTGTACACGTCGCGGGCATTCTGGATGGCCATCGCGGCGTCGGCCGCGTGCAGGCTGCCAACGTGCTTGTGGTCAAGCCCCTGCTTGCTGCGGATAAAGACCTCCCACAGAGGCCATTCGGATTGATTCATCTTTATTACTTAGAAAGTAGAACGTCATGCAGAGCGCAGCGAAGCATCTTGCCCGTCACAACTAATCCAAGCGGTTTAATTGCGTTGTGCAGTAACGATGCTTCGCTGCGCTCTGCATGACGCTCTGAAAATTATTGCTTGTAATGCTACGCCGCTACCAACTCTCGCTCAGCGCGCTTGGCCGCGTGCGCCATGGCGGCCTCGCGCACCCAGGCACCTTCCTCGTGGGCCTTCACGCGGGCCCCGAGGCGGTCGCGGTTGCACAGGCCGTTGCCTTTCACCACCGCCCAGAACTCGTCCCAGTTCACCTCGCCGTAGTCATAGGCCTGGCGGACTTCGTTCCACTGCACTTTTTCGTCGGGCACAGTCAGGCCCAGGAATTCGGCCTGGGGCACCATCATATCCACGAATTTCTGGCGCAGCTCGTCGTTGGTGAAGCGCTTGATGCGCCAGTTCATGCTCTGGGCCGTGTTGGGCGAGTCCTCGTCTTTGGGGCCGAACATCATCAGCGTGGGCCACCACCAACGGTTCAGGGCTTCCTGGGCCATGGCTTTCTGCTCGGGTGCGCCTTCGCACAGCGTCTGCATTATCTCGAAGCCCTGGCGCTGGTGGAAGCTTTCCTCCTTGCACACGCGCACCATGGCCCGGGCATAGGGGCCGTAGGATGTGCGGCACAGCGGTACCTGGTTCAAAATGGCGGCACCGTCTACCAGCCAGCCCACGCAGCCCATGTCGGCCCAGCTCAGCGTTGGGTAGTTGAAAATGCTGGAATACTTGGCTTTACCCGAATGCAGGTCGGCCAGCATCTGGTCGCGGGTGGTGCCCAGCGTTTCGGCCGCGCTGTAGAGGTACAGGCCGTGGCCCGCCTCATCCTGCACCTTGGATAGCAGAATGGACTTGCGCTTGAGCGAAGGGGCCCGCGTAATCCAGTTGCCCTCGGGCAGCATCCCAACCAACTCCGAATGAGCATGTTGCGAAATCTGCCGAATCAGCGTCTTGCGGTAGGCATCGGGCATCCAGTCCTTGGGCTCGATGCGCACGTCGGCATCAATGCGGGCCTGGAACTGTTCTTCGGGGGTAAGGTGCTGGGTGGGATTTTCCATAGGAAGTCAACAAATACTAACAAGCGTTAGTTTCTCAAAAGTAGCGAAGAAACCGTTAATATGCGCGGCTCATACTTTAACCGAGTTATCACCCAATATGTCCTGCACATACATCATTTTAGTGAGTACAATGAGGATGGCCATGATGGGCGTGGCCAAAATCAGCCCAAAAATGCCCGCATAGGAGCCGATAACCAACTGCGCAATAAAGATGAGGGCGGGCGGCATCGAAATTAAGCTTTTCTGAGCCAGCGGCGTGAGAATATTGCTCTCTACAGCCTGCACGCCCAGGTAGAGCAGCACAATATAAAGAGCTTCCTGCGGGCCGCCATTAAAGAAAGCCAGCAAAATAGCCGGAACCATAGCCACCAGTGGCCCCAAGTTGGGAATGAAGGTGACGAGGCCGGCAAACAGCGCCAGCGCGCCCACCAGCGGCATGCCCAGCGCCCACAGCCCCAGGGCGGTGAGCACGCCCACCATCGTCATCGAAAAAAGCTGCCCCAGAAACCATTTAATGAGCGTTGAGCTCACTTTATCCAGCACTTCGTTGGCCCGGTCGCGGCCGGCTTTGGGCACCAGCATCACGATGCCGGCCCGGTACAGCTTGGGCTGAATGGCAATGAACAGCGCCAGAAATACCACCACATACACATCAGCCAGCACACCGATAGTAGTCGAAAAGATGCCCGTGGCCCGGCCCAGCCACTCCGAGCCACCCCCCAGAATCTTCTTGTAGCTCAGGTTTTCCTGCGACAGCCATTCGCCCCAGCGGGTGCCCGCAATGCGCTCCTGAAAGCTGCGATAAGCCTCCGGCAGCTGCTCGCGCATCTGGCTGGCCTGCTCGCCAATCCGGGCTGAGAACAGCCAGCCCATGGTGCCCAGCAGGCCCAGCACCAGCAATGCTACCACCGCCAGCGACAGGCCATTTGGTAGCTTGATGCGGCGGTGCAGCCACTCGGCGCCGGCCCGCAGCGGCAGCGCAATGAGCAGCGCCGCCAGCACCCGCAGCAATACGGCGAAGGCCGTGCCCAGCAATCCCGTTATCAGCAGCACCGCCAGGGCAATGCCGACCGTAATGCCCACGCGGCGCACAAAAACATGCTGCGACAATCGGCTAGTAACGGGCGTAAACTGGTCCATCCGGCGGCGTTAAAGCGTTGGCAACTACTGGTCGAAGTCCACCGCTACCGTTTCGGTGGTGGGGCGGGCCTGGCAGGTCAGCACGTAGCCTTTGGCTATTTCTGTATCCGACAAGGAGTAATTTACGTCCATTTCTACCTTGCCGGCCGTCACGCGGGCGCGGCAGGTGCTGCACATGCCGTTTTTGCAGGAATACGGCGCATCCACGCCGGTTTCCAGCAGCGCATCGAGGATGGTATTGCCGTAGTACGACATCTCCAGCACGCGGGTATTGCCGTCGAGCTGCACCGTTACGCGGCTATGCTTGTCGTCTTCGCCCACGGGCGGCAGCTTGGGCTTGGGCGCCCCGGCGGCCCCGGCATTGGCCGAGCCAAACATCTCGAAGTGAATCTTATCCAGCGTCACGCCGGCCTCGGTGAGGGCGGCACGCACGCCGTTTATCATATCCTCCGGCCCGCAGATGAAGCACTCGTCAACCTGGCTGGCGGGCACAATCTTGTCCAGAAACTGCGCGGCCTTGGCCTGGTCGATGCGGCCGAACAACAGGTCCGATTCGCCCTGCTCACGGCTCAGCACATGGTACACGCTGAGCCGGTTCAGGAACCGGTTTTTCAGCCCTTCGATGCCTTCCTTAAAAATGATGGAATTGCGGCCCCGATTGCCGTACACCAGCGTAACCTGGCTGCCCGACTCAGTGAGCAACACGGTTTTGATGATGCTGAACACCGGCGTAATGCCGCTGCCGGCCGCAAAAAACAGGTAGTTTTTGACCTGCTCCGGATGTAAAGAAGTGTGAAAGTGGCCGGCGGGCGGCATCACGTCCAGCTCCTCGCCCACGCGCAAGACATCCACGGCCAACGACGAAAACCGCCCCTGCGGCACCTTCTTGATGGCCACCTGCCACTCGCCTTCCAGCGGGCTGCTGCAAATGGAATACGAGCGCCGCAGCTCCTCGCCATTGTGCTCGCGCCGAAACGTGAGGTACTGCCCCTGCGTGAACGCAAACGTCTCGCGCAGTTCCACCGGCATGTCCAACGATACCACTACGCTGTCCGGGGTTTCCCGCTGAATGCGCTTGATTTTTACTTTATGGAAGCGGCTCATTATTAATTTTTTGCCAGGCCATTCAACAGAATGGTCATGATATCATCTTCCAGCTCCTGCGCCGTGACGCCCCGGCCCGGCCGGTACCATAGCTCCACCCACCGCACCGCCGACAAAATGGTGAACAACGCCACCGAGGCATTCACGGGCCGAAACTCGCCGGCGGCGATGCCGCTTTCAATCAGCGCCGCGAAGCCCTTCTCGTACTGCTTGCGGGCGTCTTTAAATTGCTCCAGCTTGCCGCTGGTCAGGTATTTCCAGTCGTTGTTGGCCACCGACACGGCCGCGCCGTCCTCCAGCATCAGGTTGATGTGCAGGCGCAACAGCTGCTTCAGCTTGTCGCCGTTCGAGCCGGACATCTGCTCCACATCAGCCAGCTGCGCGATGTAGGTATCGGAAACGTGAAAGCAGAGGTGCTCCAGAATCTCATCCTTCGACTTGATGTGGTTGTACATGCTGGCTGCCTCCATGCCCACTTCGCCCGCTAGGTCACGCATCGACGTACCGCCGAAGCCTTTCAGCTTGAATAGCTTAGCGGCCTCGTCCAGAATAATCTGGCGCTTGTTCAGTTTCTTGCTCATGCGCTAAGCGGGCAAGGACAGGGCGTGGCAGTCCGGCTGCAATACAGCGCAAATTGCTCAATATCAGAATTGAGGACCATACAATGAGAAAGCGAAGGGTGGGAATTGGGTAGCTCAAAGGTACAGCCGCCTATTAAACTAACAAATGTTTGTTATTGCCTGGCGCTCATTCCGGCCACCCGCAGGGTTGGGTAAGCGCCAATCATCTCGGCATATTTTGGCAATGCAACCACAGTTTCCCACTACTTTGCAAGTAACATCATATTTTCAATAATTTTATCGTCTTAATTATCAGTCTAGTGAGTGTTCACTTACAGATAGTGAGCTAACACTCATTTTAGAAAACAAAAGCTTCCCTACCTTTGTCTCGCTGCCGAGCAACATCTCACCCATTTGCCAGGCAGCCAAATTCCCACGTTCTGTTTAACCAGATGAACTCCCACCCCGTCTGGAAACATTTGCTGAAAATGACGTTGCCTTCGCGCTAGAGGGTTCCAACAACCAGTTTATCAGCCTATTACAGCCGGCTAAATCGAATACGTTCGATTTAGCCGGCTGTACCTTTTGGGGGTAATCTGAGCCATTGGGGTTTTTAATCCGGATGGCTTAGAGTACCTTACCTAAAACTCGCATTTTCCCAGCCCGAAGCCGTTATTTTGGGCATTCATCTTCTTCATCCGGTCTGGCCAATGACCAGTCATTCTAAAATCGAACAAACGGCCCTGCAGCTCTTCGGTGAGCGCGGGTACGACAATACCTCTACCCTGCTCATCGCAAAGACGGCCGGGGTTTCCGAAGCCTTGTTGTTCAAGTATTTCCTGAGCAAAGAGAAGCTTTTTGAGTACCTGATTAAACAGGGCTTCCAGCGCATTGTGGAAGCCAACCGGGGCATTCTCGCCGAGAAAGACCCCCGGGCGCTGATTGAGAAGACCATCGACCTGCCCTACAAGTTGGTGCACGACGAGCCCGATTTCTGGAAAGTGCAGGACAAGGAGTTTAGCAAGCCACTGGTACAGAAGTATTTTCAGCGCTTCATGAGCCCCATTGATAGCCTCCTGAAACAGGCCTTTGTACAGCTGGGTACTGATGACCCGGAAATGATGACGCTGCGGCTGCTGCTGCTTATCCAGAGCCTGTGGCGCAACCTGCTGTATGAGCACGATGAAAGCCTGCTGCGCGTGGGTGAACACCTCAAAAACACGTATGTGCAGGGACTGCCGCTACCCAAATAAAGCAAGGTTTGATAAAAATTCAGCGTGCTTTTATCAGCAAACAACCAATTGATTGTCAAATAATTAAATAATAAAAACCCCTTACTGAATAAGCTGCTACCCGGGTAGTGAAAGGCCGGCTTCTCAACGTTTACATCTACGGTTCCCAATTTTGCGTTGGTAAAAGTGCCGTTCACTTTTCTTGCCCATGCCCCATCACGCCGTTCACCGCTTGCTGCGCCCGCTATTGCTTTGGCGGGCACGCCACATCAGTGAGCGGATGTATATGCTCATTCTGAGCATGTTGGTGGGTGCGGCGGCGGGCCTCGCGGCAGTGGTACTGAAAAACTCGGTTCACTGGGCCCAGGAGATGCTGCGCATGGGTATTTCGGAGCCCAACCGGGTATTTGCGCTTTCGGTGTACCCGGTTATCGGCATTGCGCTCACGGTTCTTTTCACCAAGCTGTTTCTGGGCGGGCAGCTGGGGCGCGGCATTGCCCCCATCATCTACAACACCGCCCGGGAAGGCAGCGTGGTCCCGCGCTCCAAGCTGTATTCGCAGCTGGTGACGGCCTTTTTTACGGTCACGTTTGGGGGCTCGGCCGGCACCGAGGCCCCAATTTCGGTTACGGGCGCGGCCATTGGCTCCAACGCGGGGCGGATACTGCACCTGGACCGGCGGCGGCGGCGGCTGCTCACGGGCTGCGGGGCGGCGGCGGGCGTGGCGGCCATCTTCAACTCGCCCATCGCGGGGGTGCTGTTTGCGGTCGAAACCATTTTGCTGGAGCTGCCGGCGCAGTATTTCATTCCGCTGCTGATTTCGTCGGCCACGGCCACGGTGATTTCGAAAGCCCTGTACGAAGGCCAGCCATTCGTGCTCATCACCACCAGCTGGCCGGTCGATGCGGTGCCGTTTTACGTGCTGCTGGGGCTGTTCACGGCCTTCTTTTCAGTGTATATGATTCGGACCTACCACTGGTTCGACCGCTTTTTTGAGCGTTGGCCGGGCCTGAACTGGCGCAAGGTACTCGTGGCGGGCAGTGCGCTGGGCGGGCTTATTTTCCTGTTTCCAACGCTGTATGGCGAGGGTTACAACACGGTGGAGCTGCTGCTGCGCGGCCACGCCGACCAAATCACGGATGGCAGTATATTCTCTGTTTATCAGGATAATAACCCCTGGCTGCTGCTAGTACTGGTGCTGTTCAGCATGATGCTGAAGGTGGTAGCCACGAGCATTACGGTGGGCGGCGGCGGCAACGGCGGCATGTTCGGCTCGTCGCTGTTTGCGGGGGCACTGGCGGGGTTTTTCTTTGCCCGGCTCATCAATTTGAGCGGGCTGGTACACATTCCGGAGGTGCATTTTGTGGTGTTGGGCATGGCGGGTACGCTGGCGGGCGTGATTCATGCGCCGCTCACGGCCATTTTTCTCATTGCCGAGATTACCGGCGGCTACGCGCTGTTTGTGCCCCTGATGGTGGTTACCAGCAGCTCCTACCTGATTACCAAATACTTCGAGCCGTATTCGGTGTATACGCGCAAGCTCACGCTGAAGGGCGTGGACGTATATGCCAACCGCGACCGCGGCCTGCTGGCCCAGCTGGACCCGCGCAAGCTGCTCGAAACCGATTTTGTGCCCGTGCGGCCCAAAACGACGCTGGGCGAACTGGTGGATATTTTCCGCCATTCGTCGCGCAATTTGTTTCCGGTGGTGGCAGCCGGGGGGCGGCTGCTGGGCGTGGTCAGCCTCGATTCGGTGCGCGATGCGCTCTTTGATGATGCCCACTACGGCACCACCAGTGTGCGCGAGCTGATGAAGCCCGCCCCGGCCGTAGTAGGCCCCAATGATGACCTGGAACACACCCTCAGCCTGCTCGACCGCCACGGGGCGTGGGCCCTGCCGGTTTGTGAGGAGGACGGCCGCTACCTGGGCTTCATTCTGAAATCGGCTATTCTGGCGCGCTACCGCAAGCAGCTGATTCAGGAAAGTGAGGCTTGATGCTACACTTGAAGTCTGTCTAAATAGGCGCTGAAAAGCACGTTATGCTTCGCTCCGCTCTGCATGACGCCCTATTTGGATAGGTTCTTAATGAGGAATGAAGAATGAGGGATTTACTTTTGTGAGGTTGTTTATTTTCACCTTTCACTCTCAACTCCTCATTCTTAATTCTTCACCAAGCATCGCGATAATCGGTGGCGGCCCGGCGGGCTTGCTGGCTGCTCAGTGGCTGGCCGGGCGCGGCTGGAAAGTGCAGCTTTTTGAAGCGCAGGGCACCGTGGGGCGCAAGTTTCTGGTGGCGGGGCACGGCGGCTTCAACCTAAGCAATTCGGAAGATGCCGCGCATTTTGCTGGGCGCTACGGGGCCGCAAGCACCCGCTTCGGGGCGCTGCTGGAGCACTTCTCGGCGGCTGATTTGCGGGCCTGGGCCGCTGACTTGGGCATTGAAACCTTTGTGGGTACCAGCGGGCGCATCTTTCCGGTAGCGGCGCACAAGCCCGCCGATTTGCTGCGGGCCTGGCTGGGGCAGCTGCGCGAGCTGGGCGTTGAAATCAATACCCGCCACCGCTGGCTAGGCTTTGCGGGCGCTACCGGCCTGCGCCTGCGCGATGAAAGTACCCGAGCCGGGGCCGGCCGCGAATTCATCATCGAGCCCACGGCTACGGTATTGGCGCTGGGCGGCGCAAGCTGGGCCAAAACTGGCTCCGACGGCGCGTGGGTACCGCTGCTGGAGGAAATTGGGGTGCCGGTAGTGCCCTTCGCGCCGGCCAACTGCGGCGCGGAAGTAGGCTGGTCGTCCTTCTTCCAGGAAAAAGTAGGCCGGGCACCGCTCAAAAACATTGCCCTGCGTGTGAACGACGGCCCGGCCGTGCGCGGCGAGCTCATGCTCACCGACTACGGCTTGGAAGGCACGCCGGTGTACGCCCTCACTCCCGGGGTGCGGGCCGCCCGGGCGGCGGGCGGGCCGGCCGTGCTGCACCTCAACCTCAAACCCGACCTCCCCGCTGCCACGCTCCTGCAAAAGCTGCGGCAGCCGCGCGGCAAAGCCTCCTTCCCGGAGTTTTTGAAGAAAACGCTGCACCTGGGGCCACCCGTGCCCACGCTGCTGCGCGAGGTAGCCCCCGAGGCGGCGACTTTGCATCCGGAAGCGTTGGCGGCCTTGCTCACGGCGGTGCCGCTACACGTTGCCGGTCTGCGGCCCCTAGATGAGGCTATTTCTACGGCAGGCGGCGTCGCCTTCGCGGCCGTAGACGAGCACCTGATGCTGCGGCTGCGGCCCGGCACCTTCGTGGCCGGCGAAATGCTGGACTGGGAGGCACCGACTGGCGGCTACCTGCTGCAGGGCTGCTTCAGTACCGGGGCGTGGGTGGCGCGTGGAGTGGCGTTGCGCTTAATGAAGAATGAGGATGATAACCTTCCTTATTCCTGATTAAACACGGAGCTTTTTAGCTTTTTTATCGGCTTCGCGGAGGATTTCGCGGGCTTCGCCAAGCAGGCGGCGGCCGGGATTTAGTTCGTCGCGGGCGATGAGGGCAAACAGCAGGAAGAAAGAAACCAGCGGCAGCAGCCAGCCCAGCGCAAACCATAGCCAGAACGACCGGCCCCGGCTATCGGCGCAGTACCCGGTCAAAATCGGAATAAAAGATATGGCCACCACCACCACAAAAAGCATGTCGATGAAAGGCATAGGCTTGCGGAGTTGGAGAGGTGAGGGCGAGACGGCTACCATAGCCGGCGTGGTACCGAAGATACGGCTTTTGGATAAATGATTTAAGCAGTCAGGCAGGAAATTTGTTTCGGCAGACCACTATCCGGCCATTTTTTGCGTAGTTCGGGCTGAAGTCGGGCCCGCAGCGGGGTTCGGCCGTTCTGTATTTGCCCATGTGGGAACACCAAAGTCTGTTTCGCGTTTCTGCCCAACTCTTTGCCGAGGGGGTTTTTAATCTCCTCGACCGCAATTTGCGGCCCGAGGTTTTCTTGCTGGGATTTGCCTCGGCCAAGGAAGGCGACGAGCCCGATTCCGTAGTGCTGGAGCCGGTTTCCGTGCGCTATTCGCCGGCCGATTTTCGGGACGTGAAATCCAATGCCACGGCCCTCGAAGCCAATAAAGGCCCGCAGGGCTCGGTGTACCACCTGCACCCCAACGACCACGACCGGTTTGAGAAGCAGCACTGGTACGAGCTGATGTGCCAGGCCACCGAAAGCATCCTGCAAAACATTAATACCAGCCGCCACGAAAGCCGCCGCTCGTTTTGCTCTACGCCGGTGAGCCTGCAGGGCTACCTCGTGACGGTGGTGCTGCAGATGTCGGCCGATTGCTACGATAATTACTACGCGCTGCCCAAGCCCGGCGCGGGCCGTCCCGCCAACCTGCCCCACGCGGCCGTGCTGGAATTTCTGCACGACTGCACCCGCGCCCTGCGCGAAGCCGACACCGCCGACAACGACCAGCCCGTCCTCGACCGCGATTACAACGAAGTGCTGCGCTCGGCCGGCCGCCGGCTGATGCTGCGCGTGGCCCCCGCCGGCACCCATGGCCTGTACGACGCCTGCAACGGCGTGGCCGCCCTGCGCCACGAGGGCGACGAAGGCATCGGGACCATGCTGGTGAGCCGCCGCCAGCACCCGGCCGTGGTGCCCGTGCTCACGCTGGAAACGCCCGTGCCCATGCGCGACCACCGCTCCATTCGCAAGCTGCTGGAACTGAGCGAAGGCTATACGGCCCTGATTTCGGATGCCTCGCACGTCTTTGGCCTGGGCCAGCTCGTGCCCGAGTCCGACTCGCAGTTTGAGCCGCTCGTGACGGTGCATTTCACCAACCACTACAGCTGGGAGGTGAGCCACGCCGGCCACGTGCTCATGCGCGTGGTGAGCAACACGCCCCGCCTGCCCCAGGGCCAGGTGGCGGCCGAAAACTTCGCCCGCATCGTGCGAATCGTATTTCCCAGCCTCGACCACGACAGCATTGGCTACCTCTGGGATTTGGCCCAGCAGGCCACCAAGCAGCCCAACGGTACCATCCTGGTTATCACCACCGGAGCGGTCAACGAGGCCAAACGCCTCACCCGCCAAAGCTTCCGCGTGGTGCCGCGCATCATGACGCCCTCCGTGCTGCGCCTCGTCACCAACATCGACGGGGCCGTGCTCATCGAGCCCAACGCCATGTGCCACGCCATCGGCGTCATCCTCGACGGCCTGGCCACCGAAAGAGGCGACTCCTCCCGGGGCTCGCGCTACAACGGGGCCCTGCGCTACGTGAGCAGCAGCAAATACCCCGTGCTGGCCGTGGTGGTGAGCGAGGATGGCTGGATTGATTTGCTACCGAGCTAGGAATCGCCTGTCATTGCGAGGGGGCACGATATTCCGCGAATTAAGCGGCGTCAATCCGTCCTGTCAAAACCAGATGCTTTTTTCAATAACAGAACGCCCCGGCACTACTCAGTACCGGGGCGTTCTGTTATTGAAAAAAGCTTTGTCACATCTCGGAATTGGTTGCATTAGAGCGGTTTCCTATTCCGTGTACAGATTTTCACCTATTTTTCGGTATGAAAGCCTATTCGATTGATTTGCGGGAGCGCGTGGTGGCCGCCTGTGCCCTGCCAGGGGTCCGCATTTATCAGGTGGCGGCCCAATTTAGGGTATCCATCTCCTTTGTGGACAAACTCTTGTGCCGGCAGCGCACCACGGGTTCGGTGGCGGCCTTGCCGCCCAGCGGCGGTCCTGCGCCACGGCTGGACCCGGCGGGCCGGGCGCAGTTGCTCGTCTGCCTGGGCCAGCAGCCCGACGCGACGCTCGACGAGGTGCGGGCGGCTCTGGCGGCGGCCGGCGGGCCGGCCCTGAGTCGCACGGCCGTGTGGCGGGCCGTGGAAAGCATGCGCTGGGGCCGCAAAAAAAAAGCGTTCACGCCGCCGAACGCGATACGGAGCGGGTCGTAGCCTTGCGCCGCTCGTTCGTGGAGGCCGTGCAAGCGGAAGACTGGACGCGCTTCGTGTTCGTGGACGAGACCAGCACCAACCTGACCTATTGCCGCCGCTACGGCCGCGCCCCGCAGGGCCGGCGCGTGGACCAGGCCGTGCCCTTGCACGGCGGCCCCAACGTGACGCTCATCGCCGCGCTCACGCCCAACGGACTCGGGGCCCTGTTAAGCGTGAACGGCGCCGTCAACGGGGACGTGTTTACGGCCTACCTCGACCAGGTGCTGGGTCCCACACTGCGGCCGGGCGACGTGGTCGTGCTCGATAACCTGTCCGTGCACAAGGTAGACGGGCTGGAGCAGGTGGTCCAAAAATACGGGGCGCGGCTGCTATATCTGCCCCCGTATTCCCCCGATTTTAACCCGATTGAATTGGCCTTCAGCAAACTTAAAACCTGGTTGCGCAAGGCCCAGGCCCGCACCCGTGATGCGCTGGAAGAAGCCATTCGCACGGCGGCCGAATGGATAAGCGAGCACGATGCCAAAAACTGGTTTGACCATTGCGGCTATCATGTACACTGAATTGGAAACTGCTCTAAGAGAACGGTTTAGCTATACTTTCCTTCGTTACCATGGCCTGTGCGCTCGCAATGATAGGCCAAAAACTGAACTTGCCGCAGCATTTCACACTACTTATAAAGTCCTTGCTAAACTTCTGTCAGCAACAAAAACCCCGGTACTGCACAGTACCGGGATTTTGTCACATCTCAGGGTTGGTCGCATTCAGAGAACGGATTAGCTACGCTTTCCTTCGGTTGCCACGACCTGCGGCCTCGCAATGTGAGGCATTACCCGTTCACCGAGCCCATCATGGCCTCGGGGTATCGCTGGCCGGCGGCGGCTTTGCCCTTCGGCGCGATTTCATCCAGTTGGGCCAGCTCGTCCTTGGTCAGTTCCACTTCCAGTGCGCCCAGGTTCTCTTCCAAATATTTCACGCGCTTGGTGCCGGGGATGGGCACAATTTCCTCGCCTTGGGCCAGCACCCAGGCCAGGGCCAGCTGGCTAGCGGTGCAATGTTTCTGCTTGGCCAGGTCATTGATTCGGGCCACTAAATCGAGGTTTTTCTGGAAGTTTTCGCCCTGGAAGCGGGGTGTGTGGCGGCGATAGTCATCCTCGGCCAGGTCTTCGAAGCGCTTAATCTGGCCCGTGAGGAAGCCCCGGCCCAGCGGCGAATACGGCACGAAGCCCACGCCCAGCTCGCGCATGGCAGGGAGAATCTCGTCCTCCGGCTCGCGGCTCCAAAGCGAATATTCAGTTTGTAGGGCCGCGATGGGGTGCACGGCTACGGCCCGGCGCACGGTGGCCGGCGCGGCCTCGCTCAGGCCCAGAAAGCGCACTTTGCCCTCCTCCACCAAGCGGCTCATAGCCCCCACAGTTTCCTCGATGGGCGTGTTGGGGTCCACGCGATGCTGGTAGTACAGGTCGATGTGGTCGGTGCCGAGGCGCTTGAGACTGGCCTCGCAGGCTGCTTTCACGTATTCGGGCCGGCCGTTGATACCGCGCCGGGTGGGGTCATTGAGGTCGCGCTGAATGCCGAATTTGGTGGCCAGGATGATGCCGTCACGCTTGCCTTTGAAAGCGCGGCCCACCAGCTCCTCGTTTTTGAAGGGGCCGTACATATCGGCGGTATCGAAGAACGTGACGCCCAGTTCCAGAGCGCGGTGCAGGGTGCGGGTGCTTTCGGCATCGTCCTGACCGGCGTAGAAGTCGGACATGCCCATGCAGCCCAGGCCTAGGGCCGATACAGTAAGGCCGGAGCGGCCCAGTTGGCGGGTTTTCATAAATGGTGATTTGGTGGATTGGTGAATTTAAATCTGTTATCCTGAGCGTAGCGAAGGACCTTATCACCGCTGAGCTGTTTGCATTAATAACAAAAGGCCTCAGCCGTGATAAAGTCCTTCGCTACGCTCAGGATGACAAACTGGTTACTTCCACTTTTGATTTCGCACCTATTCCAATCCCTTGCCTCCCACGCGCCTCACCCTTCCCTCATGGCTACCGGCCGTACCTTTGCCCCGTGAAAAGCTTCCTTAAAAATGCGCTCCGCGCCGCCGTCGTGGCCTCCGTGCCCGTCTTGGCCGCCTGCTCCTCCCCCAATAAGCCCATCAGCGAAAACGGGGCGGCCTCGCCCGCCAGCGCCGCCGAAATGGCCCTCATGGACCAGCACGACTCCCTGATGGCCCAAACCAGCAAGCTCTACGAGTTCAAAGCCAAGCTCTCCGGCTATCACACCGAGGCTGTATCGCCCTACATTCACGGCCTGCTGGCTGCCGATGCCGCCATGATGGGCTGGATGCACCAGTACAAAGCGCCCGATACCACGGCCGCACCCGCCACCCGCCTGGCTTATTTCGAGCAGCAGCGGCAGGTGCTCGATACCGTGCAGCGCCAGTATAAATCGACCCTCGACTCGGCCACCCGCTTCACCACCGAGCACCCCGCCGCCGGCGATGTCCGGCCTTCTTCCAAGTAACTCCCGATGTTCAAACGCCTCCTGCTGCTGGCCCCCCTGGCCGCCACCCTGCTCACCACCGCCTGCACCGAGCCGCCCAAAGAGGCCGTCACGCTGCCCATTATGGGTGAGCGCGACGTGCGCCCCCGCGCCGACGGCGGCCCCGCCGATACCGTGTTTGCCACCGTGCCCCGGTTCCGCCTCGTGGACCAGGCCGGCCAGACCATTACCAACCAAACCTTCGCCGGCCGGGCCTACGTGGCCGATTTCTTCTTCGCCACCTGCCCGGGCATTTGTCCCAAAATGCAGGCTGAGCTGCTGAAAGTGTACGCCAAGTTCGGCCAGGACCCGCGCCTGTCCATCCTGTCGCACACCATCGACCCGGCCCACGACACTATCCCCGTGCTCAAGGACTACGCCCAGCGCCTCGGCATCACGGATGCCAGCCGCTGGCACTTTGCCACCACCGGGGCCCACGGCGAACCCACGGCCAAGGACACGGTATTTCAGCTGGCTAAAGCCTACTTCACCGCCGCCCAGCCCGACCAGCAGGCCCCCGGCGGCTTCGCCCACAACGGTACCTTCGCCCTCGTGGACGACCAGGGCCGTATTCGCGGCCTCTACGACAGCCTCAATCCCAAGGAAGTGACCCGCCTGCTGGCCGAAATCCCGGTGCTGCTGACCGAGATTGACGGGCGCAAAAAGGGCGTGACCGGGAAGTAAGCACGAAGCACGATGTAGGGGCGGGGCTTGTCCCCGCCCGCCATTGAACGGCACCGTTGTAACGATGCGACCGTCCGGGCGGGAACAAGCCCCGCCCCTACATCGGTAACTACGCACCAACCCGAGTTTTTTACTACTCAATGCCCTTTCGCCCCCAATTTCTGCTCCCAGCCTTGCTCCTGCTGCTCTCCGGCTGCTTCAGCAACAACCGCCACCAGGGCGAAAAGCTCTATGCCCAGCACTGCGCCAGCTGCCACGGCGACCAGGGCCAGGGCCTGGCCCGCCTAATCCCGCCGCTGGCCGGGGCCGACTACCTGGTGGACCACCGCGACGAGCTGGCCTGCCTGCTCCGCAATGGGCAGAACGAGGTAATTGTGGTGAACGGCGTTGGCTACCACAACATCATGCCCGGCAACAAGGGCCTGAGCCCCGCCCAGCTCACCAATTTGCTCAACTACATTGAGAGCCACTGGGGCAACGAAGGAGCTCCGCGCACTATTAGTGACGTGCAGGCTCAGATTGATAAGTGCCACTGAGGGGCATTCAGGCGTTTATCATTATTTGTCAATCTGAGCGCGGCGAAGGACCTTATCAAATCTGGACAGCTGCGATAATCCAAACGGGATAAGGTCCTTCGCCGCGCTCAGGATGACAAACGACTGGTTCCGTTTTCCTTATCCGAACACACGCCCAACCCTCATTTCCCCCTCCCCGAACCCGTTTTTCGCCGTAGATTGCACCCCAATCCACCAGCAACTCTGAATTCCCCATGGGCCTCTTCGACTTCCTCAAAAACAAAACCGGCGACGAAACGCCAGCTACTCCTGCTGTTCCCTCCATATCTTCGGCCCCGGCCGAAAAGCCCGCCGGCGGTCCCCGCTACCAGGGTGCCAAGTTCACGGCCCCGGTAGAGGGCGTGCCGGCCGTGCCCACCTTCCAGATGCCCGAGCCGGAGCCTTTCCCCTTCGAACCCCAGAACGTGCTGGAGCAGCTGCTGCTGCTGGCCGCAACGGACGAAAACGCCCGCCCCGCCTTTTATCAGGCGCTGTTGCAGGAAGAAATCCTGATGATTCTGGCGCCCATGGAAGGCATCGGGACCGGCGAGGTCGTGCTCGCCGAAGGCCAGGAAATCCAGCTGCAGATTCTCAACGATGGTAAGCTACCCATCTTCTCCTCACCCCCCCGCCTCACCGATGGCGGCGTGGATAATGGCCTGGTGAGCTACGTCCGCATTCCCGGCCATGCGTTCTTTAACATGGTGCAGGGCCAAGACTGCGTGCTGAACCCCTTCTCGCCCGCCGGCAAGCTCCTGCCCAAGGACGAATTGGCGGCCCTGCTCAACGGCCAGCTCACCGGCCCGCTCTCGCCGGCCGGCGGCGATGCCGAGGTGATGCTGAGCCAGCCCGCCGACTACCCACAGGCCGTGGCCGACGCCATTGCCGCCTGGGCCGTTACCCAGCCCCACATCGAAGCCGCCTTCCTGGCCCAGATGCAGCTGGCCAACAACCCCGAGGTGCCCCGCCTGCTCCTCGCCTTTACCAGCACCGCCGCCGACCCCAGCTTTATGCAGGACCTCGGCCCCGTGCTTCAGGGCCAGACCGACGCCTTCCAGTTTGTGGATTTGATGCTGCTGGATATGAATTCGGAAGAGGGCGTGAACCCGTACTTCCGCACCATTGAGCCGTTTTACAAAGCGGGTTAAGCAGTTACCTGGTCACCGAATGCTCAGAGCGTCATGCTGAGCTTGCCGAAGCATCTCGACCGCAGCAGTAATTAGTTACGCTTCGCGGTCGAAATGCTTCGGCAAGCTCAGCATGACGCTCTTTTTTTGCTTTCTCTTCCCAACTCCTGGCCTACCTTTCCCTTATGAAACTCGCCGCACTCCTCCTGGCCCTCGTGCCCTTCGCCGCTCTCGCCCAAAAGCCCGCCCCGCTCCTGCCCCCCGCCGACCCGGCCATTCAAAAGCTGGTGGATGAAATCTCGGCCAAAAACCTCGAGGCCGATATCCGCAAGCTCGTTTCCTTCGGCACGCGGCATACGCTGAGCGACACGCAGAGCCCCACGCGCGGCATCGGCGCGGCCCGCAACTACGTGCGCGATGAGTTCTTAAAATACAGCAAAGCCGGCGGCGGAAGAATGACCGTCGAGATGGACACCTTTACCATCAAGCCCGACGGCCGCCGCATCAACAAGCCCGTGCTGATGGCCAACGTGCTGGCCACCCTGCCCGGCACCGACCCCACCGACACCCGCATCATCCTGGTGAGCGGCCACATCGACTCCCGCGTTTCGGACGTGATGAACGCCACCGCCGATGCCCCCGGGGCCAACGACGACGGCTCGGGCACCGTGCTGGTGATGGAGCTGGCCCGCGTGCTGGCCGGTCAAAAATTCCCCTGCACCCTCAAATTCGTAGCCGTGCAGGGCGAAGAGCAGGGCCTCTACGGCTCCAGCCACCTGGCCGAGCGCGCCAAGAAAGAAGGCTGGAACCTGGTTGCGATGCTCAACAACGACATCGTGGGCAACTCGCACGGCTTCGACCCCATCATCAACGATGGTACCCAGGTGCGCGTATTCAGCGAAGGCGTGCCGGCCAATGAAACGCCCGAGCAGGCCAAAGTACGCCGCCAGCTCAGCAGCGAGAACGATGCGCCCAGCCGCCAGGTAGCCCGCTATATTCAGCGCACGGCCCAGCTCTATGGCCGGGGCCACAAAGTGGCCCTGGAGTACCGCCCCGACCGCTTCCTGCGCGGCGGCGACCACACGCCCTTCAACCAGCAGGGCTTCGCCGCCGTCCGCTTCACCGAGATGAATGAGGACTACACCCACCAGCACCAGGACCTGCGCACCGAAAAAGACCGCGCCTACGGCGATGTAACCGAGGGCGTGGACTTCGCCTACCTGCGCCGCAATGCCGGCATCAACCTCGCCACCATGGCATCGCTGGCACTGGCCCCCGCCGCCCCGGCCAAGGTTGAAGTCCTCACTGCCAACCTCACCAACCGCACCGAGCTGCGCTGGGAAGCGCCCGCCACGGGCCCCAAGCCCAGCAGCTACGTGGTGCTGGTGCGCGAAACCAGCGCCCCGCAGTGGCAGCAGCGTTTCTCCGTTGCGGGCCTAACGGCTGATTTCCCCATCAGCAAGGATAATTTCATCTTCGGCGTGGTGAGCGTGGATACCGCCGGTCACGAGAGCGTGGCCGTGCTGCCGGTGGTGGGGCGGTAGGGTACACGTACTCTACCCTACTATTTTTCTAGTGAATTGATATCGAGTAATTTGCCAGCAAAACCAGCGCAATACTGTTTCCACCATTCGGGCGAGCTTCTCAGCCGCCCCGGTACCGGGGCGGCTGAGCTGGCGCAGGATATTTAAGCCGTGTCGGCTAAGGCTCATGGCTCGGTAGCCGTGGTTTTTGCGGCCGATGGGCTGGCTTTTCCGGTCGGCTACCGTGCCCACGCCCAGGCAAAAGGCGTACGCCAGACTGACCAGGGCCACGAGCTTGCGCAACTTCAGGTGGCAGCGCAAGTGACTGGCCTCCAGGTTGAAGCCCCGACCTTTGAGGTTCTGAAAGCACTGCTCGATGGTCCAGCGCTTGGCGTAGAGCTGCCCCATGTACGGCAGGCCCACGTTGCCAAAAAGAAAGAGGAAATCCCCGTCCGTCAAGGCCTTGACCCAGACCTGTCCCCAGACCCCGTCGACCTGGCACTGGGCGAAGCGCCGGGTCTGTCCGACGGCCAGGCCCAGGTCCGTAATGGCTTGCCGGCGGCCACTCGGGTGAGTGAGCAGGTGGTGCCGGGGTAGACGCATAACAAAAGGCAGTCCGTTGTCCTTGAGCCATTTGAACCAGGCATGGCCCACGAATTCGCGGTCGCCCAGCACCAGGCCAATCCGGTCTTTGCCCAGCACCTGGACGCAGACCCGGAGCAGGGCGATGCGGTCAGCCGCGTTGGAATTGCCGCTGCGGTTGTCGAGCAGTTCCCAGTAGAGGGGCACGTGAAACGCGCCCTGACCCACGGTCACGAGCAGGATATTGACCTGGCACTGGCCGAAATCCCACTCCGTGCGGTCCAGGCACAGGCGCAGCTTGCCCTGGGCCGGCAGCAGGCCCAGCACTAACTGCGCCAGCACCAGATAGTTCAGGTCCGTTTCGCGGAAAAAATCCTGAATCCGGGTTTCGTTCGAGGCCAACTTGACGGCATCGTTCAAGTGCTGGGCCACCTCGCAGAATTGGACGTTGCGGCTTTTTATCAGCGCGATAATGAACTGGCTCACAAACTTTTGGCGAGCCAGGTTGCGCACCACCGGCAGGTGTTGTAAAACGGTCGTAATTTTGGCGATGAGGCGTTGCTTCATGGGGCGGAACGAGTTGAGCGTGTAGGAACCTCAAAGGTCGGGCCGCCCCGTTTTTTTGCCTTGCCTGACTTTTAGTAGGGTAGAGTAGGGTACACGTATTTATTAAAGGCCGCCTAACATGCAACGATAGTTAGAGCCTACAGGTCAGGTGAGAAACTACTCTACCCTACTATTTTTCAGGTACAAAAACGGGGCAGCCCGACCTTTGGGGTTACGACACCACCAAAAAACCGTTCTGCCCCGTGAAGCAACACTTCGCTGCTAAAATTACGACGCTTTTGCAACAGGCCCCGTTTGTGGGCCACTTGTCCCGCCAAAAGTTTGTGGGCCAGTTCATTCTTGGCCTGATAAAGAGCCGCAACGTGCAATTCGGCGAGGTGGCCCAGCACCTCAATGACGCGGCCAAGCCCGCCTCGAACGAAACGCGCATTCAGGACTTTTTCCGCGAAGTAGACCTCAATTACGTACTGTTGGCCAGGCTTTTACTGAGTTTGTTGCCTGCGCAGGGCAAGCTGCGCTTATGCCTCGACCGCACGGAGTGGGACTTCGGCCAGTGCCAGGTGAACATCCTGCTCGTCACCGTCGGCACGGGCGAGGTCCACGTGCCCCTTTATTGGCACCTGCTCGACAACCGCAGCGGCAACTCCAACGCCGCCGACCGCATCGCGGTGCTCGAAAAGTGCCTGGCCTTGCTGGGCAAAGACCGCATCGGCCTGGTCGTGGGCGACCGGGAATTTGTCGGCCATGCGTGGTTCAAGTGGCTCAAAGACAATGGGCTTAATTTTGTCATGCGCCTGCCCAAGCACCACTGCCTGACCCACGCCGACGGCCGGCGGCAGGCCGTGGCCGACCTGGGCCTGGTGCCGGGGCAGGTGCGCCGCTTCGCCCACGTGCAGGTCGACGGAGTCTGGGGGCAGGTCTGGGTCAAGGCCGTGGCGGCGGACGCGTTTGTCTTCCTGTTTGCCACGGCCGGCCTGAACCACCTCGCGCAACTCTATGCCAAGCGCTGGACGATTGAGCAATGCTTTCAAAATCTGAAAGGGCGGGGCTTTAACCTGGAAGCCACCCACTTGCGCTGTTTCCAAAAGCTGCGCAAGCTCGTGGCCCTGGTCAGCCTGGCCTACGCGTTTTGTCTGGGCGTGGGCGCGGCCGCCCACGGCGGCCGCCAGCCCATTGCCCGCAAAAACCACGGCTACCGGGCCGCCAGCCTGAGCCGCCACGGCCTCAATCTGCTCCGCCAACTCGCCCGCCCGCTGACCCTGCCCGAGGACCCATTGGCCCGCTTGGTTGAAACGCTACTGAACTGGATTACGAGGCAACTTGCTAAAAATCAATTACTAAAAATAGTAGGGTAGAGTAGTGAGAAACAATAAGTCAACATCATGCGTTACTTATTCTCATCCATTCTTTGTTTCGTATTACTTGCGACTGCATGCAAAAAAACGAATCCAACAATCACCACCTTGGACGGAACCTATACAGGCACCTTTCAGCGCCAGCAAGGGAGTGGTGGACTAATTTCACAGGTAAGTCTTACTTTTTCGGGCAATAATTGGAGCGGCTCCAGTCAGTATCCCAAATACCCAGCACTGTGCAGGAGGAACTACACAATTAGTGCGGGAAATAAAACATCATTCGCCAACGCTTGCGCCTAGACTACTGAATTTGACTGGTCGTTGATTCTCGGAAGGGAGTACAATTTGAGTGTAGATGGCAATGCGGTGGTGTTCGCCAAAGATGATGACATTTACAAGCTCAGCAAATAAGCCTAATCCATTAGCTACCAAAGTTAGGCAGTAGTATTACCAGCGATTACACTGGCTCTTTATTGCGGTATTTTTTTTAGGACCAGTGAAATGACATATGCCCGTGTTTGAGCTAACCAAAGAGGGAATGGCAGGCGTAATACATTTTCGCAGCGGGCGATACATCCTCCAAAACCTCACTAAACCCAACCCGCTATGTTGCTGTACATCCTATTACTCGTTGTTGCCCTTCTCCTCACCGGCATTCGCGTGGCGCAGGAATACGAGCGGGCGCTGGTGTTTCGGCTAGGCCGGTTCACGGGGCTGCGCGGGCCGGGGCTGTACTGGATAATCCCGTTTATTGAGCGCCAGCAGACCATTGATATTCGCACCAAAACCGTGGATTTGGAGCAGCAGGAAACCATTACGAAGGACAGCGTGACCATTAAGGTGAACGCCGTGCTGTGGTTCCGGGTGGTGAATCCGGCCGATGCCATTATCAAAGTAGCCAATTTCAACCAGGCAGTTTACCAGCTGGCCGTCACGGCGTTGCGCAACATCATCGGCCAGAACCAATTGGACGAGGTATTGCGCGGCCGCCAGGAAATAAATGCCGCGCTGCTGCACATCGTAGATGCCGCGACCGAAAACTGGGGCGTGAAGATTGAGATGGTGGAAATCAAGGACGTGGAAATTCCGGAATCTATGCAGCGGGCCATGGCGCGCGAAGCCGAGGCCATTCGCGAGAAGCGCGCCCGCATCATCAAGGCCGAGGCCGAATTGGAAGCGTCGATAAAGCTCACGCAGGGCGCGCTGGAAATGGAAAAGAGCCCCATCGCCCTGGAATTGCGCCGCATGCAGATGCTGGCCGAAATCGGCATCGACAACAATACGACGACGGTGGTGCTCATCCCGTCGGAATTCACGAACGCGGCTAAGAGCTTCTCGCAGATGGTGCAGCAACAGGGTGATAGGCCCACTGCTTAACCTGGTTCACCCTGAACAAAACCGGCTCCGCACAAGAATGCGCGGAGCCGGTTTTTTTGTTTGATACCGCGCTATTTCTTCGCGCCAGCAGCAGCCAGCACCTCTTGGTTCAGGCGCGTGTATTCGGTTTTCGACACCTCATTTTTATCGTCCTTCAACAGCGCCAACGACTTATTGGCAGCTTCGATGGCTTCCTTGTTTTTGCCCGCTTTTTGCAGCAGTTTGGCCTTCCAGTAGTAACCGTAATACTCGGTGGGGTTGGCTTTGATGTACTCATCAAACCAGCCGATGGCGGGCGTGAGGTCTTTGCCGGTGCTGTAGTAATACTGCGCAGCCTGCACGTAGGGCTTTTTTTCGCCCTTCATGGCCTGCTCAATCTGGGCCATCACCACGCGGTCGGGGTCGGCGGTGATGGGCAGCGCTACCTGTGTGCGGTCCCAGGCCAGGACGAGGTCGGCGGAGGCGGGGCGGAGGTTTTCCACGGTCAGGCCCATGGTTTCGATGGGCGCGGCCAGCTTGGTGGGTTTAGCTTGCACGCGCACTACGTCGAGGGCCTGCTTGTACTCGTAGGTGCCCCACTGGGCGGTGTCGCGGTTCAGCACGAAGGTCCACTCCTTCGCGTCGGGAATGGCCAGCAGGGCGTAGGCCCCGGCGGGCACCGTCTGGCCCCCTATTTTCACTTCCTCGCCAAAGCGCACTTTGGTGATGGTGTTGGCTCCCAGGCGCCACACCGTGCCGTTGGGCACCACGCCGCCAAACGCCGTGCGGCCGCGCAGTGAGGGCCGCGAATACGTCAGGTCGATGTAGGACGTGGAGAAATTCTGGTGGATGCGCGTGGTCGGGCTCAGGGGCGGAATGGTGAGCCTGGTTTGCGCCTGGGCGGTGGCGGCCAGCAGCAAGCCGGCGGCGAGAAGTTGTGGTGCGTATTTCATAGCATCAAAGATGCGGACGAACGGCCAGTGTTGCAGCTGGCGCGCAGGGCTTTTGGGCGGAGCGGCGAACAACCCGGCGGCGCGGCCGTTCAACTACCGGGCATCGCACGAAGCGTTTTTGGCCCCTAACCTATTCGCGGCATGAAAATCCTCCTCACCGGCGCCACGGGCTATATCGGCCAGCGCCTGCTGCCATTGCTGGCCGCGGCGGGCCACGAGGTGGTGTGCCTCGTGCGCGACCCGCGCCGCTTTTCCCTGCCCGATACGCTGCCCGAAGCCCTGCACGCCCGGGTAACGGTGGCCAAAGGCGACTTGCTACGGCCCAAATCCCTGGCTGCCATGCCCACCGACATCGACGCGGCGTACTACCTGGTGCATTCCATGAGCGGCGGCAACGAGGATTTTTTTCAGCAGGAACAGCAGTCGGCGCAGCATTTTACCGACTACCTCAACACGACTACCGCCCGGCAGGTCATCTATCTTTCCGGCATTGCCAACGACCACGACCTGAGCGTGCACCTGCGTTCGCGCCGCGCCGTAGAAAACGTGCTCACCAAAGCCACCCACGCCAAGCTCACGGTGCTGCGCGCCAGTATCATCATCGGCTCGGGCTCGGCCTCGTTCGAGATTATCCGGGATTTAGTGGAGAAGCTGCCGGTGATGGTGACGCCGCGCTGGCTGAACTCGCGCTGCCAACCCATTGGCATTCGCGATATTATGTTCTACCTAACCGAGGTATTGGACAACCCCGCCTGCTTCGGCCGGGCCTTCGACGTGGGCGGGCCCGATGTGCTCACCTACCGCCAGATGCTGCTGGGCCTGGCCGCCGAGCGCGGCTACAAGCGCTGGATTGTGACGGTACCCGTGCTCACGCCTCGGCTGTCGTCGTGGTGGCTGTACCTGGTCACGAGCACCACGTTTTCATTGGCCCAAAGCCTGGTCGAAAGCCTGAAAAACGATACCGTGTGCGACCCCGGCAAAAGTATCAGCGCCGTGATTCCGCA
The DNA here is from genome assembly GCF_018967845.1 of Hymenobacter siberiensis. Classification (GTDB taxonomy): domain Bacteria; phylum Bacteroidota; class Bacteroidia; order Cytophagales; family Hymenobacteraceae; genus Hymenobacter; species Hymenobacter siberiensis. Next base: position 2,604,657 of record NZ_JAHLZZ010000001.1, on the reverse strand, counting down.
CCAGCCCATGAGCTACCGGGCGGCTCTGGCCCTGGCCTTCACCCGCATCGAGCAGAACGAGGTGGTGAGCAGCTGGAGCGACGCGCTGAGCAGCGGCACCATGCGCCAGAACTACATGGATGCCATTCAAATCCCTAAAAACGGCATGTTCTTCGACCGCCAGCTCATGCCCTTCCGGCGGCCGGTGGCCGAGGTGCTGGACAATATCTGGCGCATCGGCGGCGACCGGGGCTGGTACAAAACCGACTGGCTCTGGCGCATTCGCGGGCTGATGGACAAGGCCGTGGGCGGCGTGGGCCTGCGCCGGGGCCGCCGCTCGCCCAACCGCCTGCGCGCCGGCGACCCGCTCGACTTCTGGCGCGTACTGGTGGCCGACAAGGTTGGCAAGCGCCTCCTGCTGTACGCCGAAATGAAGCTACCCGGCGAGGCCTGGCTGCAGTTCCGCATCCTGGACCAGCCCGATGGCAGCCACGCCGTAGAGCAGCTGGCCGCCTACCGCCCGCGCGGGCTGGCCGGGCGGTTGTACTGGTACGCGGTGCTGCCGTTCCACGGCATCATTTTCAAGGGCATGGTGAAGAACCTGGTGGAGTTTCAGTCCGATTTGAAAAGCCAGAATACACCGGATTAAATCCTTATAAATCAATATATTATTGTATTATTCTCAGCAAATAAACGTCTAATCAATCAACATTTTGGTTGGCGCGAAAGGCGTAGCGGGCCGTTCCTTTGGAGCATCACTTCCCCCTCCCTCTCATTCTGCACGCCATGTTCCGCGTTCCGCTCGGTTTCCGCTACCTTACCACTGTTGCCGCTTTGCTGCCGGCCTTACTGGCTACCGTTCCGGCTCAAGCCCAGGCCGTCGGGTCCGAGCCGGCCCCGCTTGAAATCACCCATGGCGTGGAGCTGCGCGGGGGCTACACCGGCGGCCGGTACTCGCACAGCACCGATGATTTTCATTCCAGCCTAAGCATTTTTAACGGTGGCGGCAACGCACGCACGGGCTCGGCCGTCGAACATCGCTTCGATGGGCTAATGCTCGGGGCCGACTACGTGATAGGTCAGCATCGGCCCGGCCGGCCCACTACTACCACCCTGCGCGTGGGCCTCGACGTACTGGGCGCGGCCGACCGCCTGCGCATCGGCGATGGCCGCCGGGCTACGCTGAACCTGCTGGCCGCGCACCCCCACTTCAGCATCGATGTACAGCGCAACCGCTGGCAGACGCGGGTGGGCGTGGGGGTTCTGGCGGGGCGCGTGAGCTACTATGCGCAGGAAGGCTCCTTCGACCTGCTGAGCACCAACATCACCGTTGATATGGTGCACGCTGTGGCTACCTTCCAGCTGGAGATGAACTGGAACCACTGGTTTCAGTACGAAGTCGGCTACGGCTCCAACGGCCTGCTAGGCATGGCTAACCCGGTATCGTATGGAGGCGTGGGCACGGGGTTCGGGCCGCGCAGTCCGCTGGCGCTGGTGGTGGGCGTGAGCAGCACGGCCTCGCTCGAATACCAAAGCCCGGTGAGCTCCTTTGCCTACTCCCGCGTAGTGCTGGCCCCTACCGGGCGGCCCTGGCAGGCCAGCGCGTTCATCACCTACGGTTCAGAGCTGTACCAGCGCACGGCCCTGCAAGTGGGCTACAAGCTCCCCACCAAAACCAAAAGTAGCACAGGGCGCTAAGCAGTTGTTTGTCAAGTGTAGGCAGCACGGTGTAGAGACGCGACACTTCGCGTCTCTACACCGTGCTGAAGGCGCAACGATATTTTAGGCAAACACCGGTACCACGCGCCCTTCCTCCACCTTTAGCGCGGCATCATACTTATTACCGGTTTTCGCCGAGAGGAAGCCTTTGATTACCCCCGTTTCGCCCTTGCGTAGTAGCTGCTTGAGCTGGGTTTCGGTGAGCTGCTTACCGCCCCACTCGAAGCCCACCCGAAACTGACAGTCTTCGCGGAAGCGCGAGCAGCCGTAAGCCGCCTTGCCCTTGAGCATGGTGCCGAGCTTGCACACTGGGCACGGAATGAGGCCCGAATCGGGGGCCGCGCCGGGCTTGCTGTCGGCCACCTGCAGCAGGATGAGCTGGAAAGCAGTATCAAGGCCAATGGCGGCGTCGAACTTCTGGCCTTCGGCCCCGACAAAGCCTTTCATCACGGGCGTGCGGCCTTTGGCGAGCAGGGCCTTCACCTGCGGGTCGCTGAGCTTCTTGCAATGCACTTCGGCCGGCAGGCGGAAGGTGCAGCCCTCACGGAAACGCACGCAGCCAAAGGCGGTTTTGCCGCGCACGACGTGGCCGGTTTTGCAGGCCGGGCAGTAGCCCAGGCCATTTCCGGGGGGAGGTGGTGAGTTAAGAGTTGAGAGTGAAGAGTTGGTAGTTTTGGTTCTGCTCTTGCCATCTGCAACGCTTAAATCTTCACCCTTACCTTTTAACGCTATTTCCGCGCTGCCGGAGGTCACCATACGGCCACGGTTGTCCTGCTTCACTTCCTGCACCATCTCCTTCACCAGCCCAGAAAGCTCGCCCAGAAAGCCTTCCGATGATAATTCGCCCCGCTCAATCTGGCGCAGCTTGTGCTCCCACTGGCCGGTGAGCTCCGCTGATTTCAATGTGGGGTTGCGAATCAGGCCAATCAGTTCAACCCCCGTGGGTGTGGGGATAATGCGTTTCTTTTCGCGCTTAATGTAGTTGCGCTTAAACAGCGTTTCGATGATGGCGGCGCGGGTGCTGGGGCGGCCGATGCCGTTTTCCTTCATGGCCTGGCGCAGCTCCTCGTCGTCGATGTTGCGACCGGCCGTTTCCATACCACGCAGCAGCGTGGCCTCGGTGTAGTCCTTGGGTGGCTGGGTCATCTTGCTCTCCAGGCGTGGGTCGTGCGGGCCGCTTTCGCCCTGCACGAAGCTGGGCAGCACAGTCGAAACCGCGTCGTCATCTGCTTCGGCTGCGGCCCCGGCGGCTCCCGGCGCGGGGGGGGCTTTGGGGGCGGCCTGCTGGATGGGGTCGCCGTAGACGACGCGCCAGCCGGGGTTCAGAATCTGGCGGCCGCGCACGCGGAAGGGGCGCTCGGCGGCTTCGGCCAGCACGGTGGTGTTACTCACCTCGCAATCGGGGTAAAAGGCGGCGATGAAGCGACGCGTGATGATGTCGTACACGCTGGTTTCCATGCCACCGCCGGGGCCGGCCGCACCCGTTGGAATAATGGCGTGGTGGTCGGTGACTTTATTGTTGTTGAAAACCTTGGGCGTTTTGGGAATCTTGGCGGCCAGCAGCGGCGCCGTCAGCGCCTCGTAGCCCCGGATGCCACGCATAATACCGGGGATTTTCGCGTACTGGTCGTCGGGCAGGAAGGTGGTGTCCACACGCGGGTAGCTCACCGCCTTCTTCTCGTACAGGGCCTGCACGATTTTCAGCGTGTCCTCGGCCGAGAGGCCCAACTGGTTGTTGCACTGCACCTGCAGCGAGGTCAAATCGAAGAGGCGCGGCGGGGATTCGCGGCCTTTCTTAATCTCCACATCGGTCACGCGCAGCGGGGTGGGGCGCACGGCTTCAAGGGCTTCGCGGGCTTCTTCCTCGGTCACGAAGTAACCCATAGCGCGCAGCCGCGACTTCGTGTCGGGCGCGGCGTCGGCGTCTTTGGCCTTGTCGGGCGCGGCCATGTGGCTGAAGAGAGTGCCCCGGTATTCGGTCTTCAGCACCCAATACGGCTCGGAGCGGAAGTTCTGGATTTCGTGCCAGCGCTCGACCAGCAGGGCCAGCGTGGGGGTTTGTACGCGGCCGATGCTCAGCAGCTGCTTGTCCTGGTAGGTGGTGTATTTGAGGGTAAAGAGGCGGGTGGCGTTCAGGCCCAAGAGCCAGTCGCCCACGGCGCGGCTCTTGCCAGCCTGGTAGAGGCTGTCGAACTCCTTGGCCTCGCGCAGGTTGGCGAAGCCCTGGCGGATGGCCTCCTCGGTGAGCGAGGAAATCCAGAGTCGCTTCACGGGCTTGCGGCACTTGGCCTCCATCAGCACCCAGCGCTGAATCACTTCGCCCTCCTGCCCGGCGTCGCCGCAGTTGATGACTTCGGTGGCCTCGCTCACCAGCTTTTTGATGGTATTGAACTGCTTCACCACGCCCTCGTCGCGGCGCATGAGCTTGATGCCGAACGAGTCGGGAATCATGGGCAGGTTGTGCAGGCTCCAGCGCTTCCACTCGGGCTGGTAGTCGTCGGGCTCCTTCAGTTGGCAGAAGTGGCCGAAAGTCCAGGTTACTTGGTAGCCGTTGCCTTCCATATAGCCGTCCATGCGGCGGGTGGCGCCCAGCACGTTGGCAATCTCACGGGCGACGCTGGGCTTTTCGGCAATGCAAACTATCACGGATTCTCGGTTAATTAATCGGAGGGCGCTGATTGATTTCGGCGCGGGGAATTAACAAAGGTAACCGCGAAAAAGGTCGAATTCGGGCAGCTTGCGGCTGATGCCGGCTGGCCCCTGGTGCCCCTGGCGCGAGTTTAACGCAACGCAGTGAAGCGTAACTCGTGCCGATTATGATGGGGAGGCTGGGCCTCCCCTGCCGCGCCAGCAGCCAGCCGGCACTGAGCCGTGCTAGCTGGCCGTTTCATAGGAGGCGCAGCCTCCCCCGTATGGCTGGCACGAGTTACGCTGCGCTAAACTCGCGCCAGAACGGCCAGACCGAGTAGCCCGATGGTGCGGCCGGCCCTACTTATCCAGCACGGCCAGCAGCTCGCGGTGCATCATCTGGGCCATGTAGCGGGCCTCGTCGAGGCGCGACTCGTGGTAACGCCGGGTGTCCTCCGATTCGGGGGCGGGGTCCAGCTGGCGCAGCGCGGCCAGGGTGCCGAGGCGGGTGAGCGACTGCTGCACGGTGGCATCGACGCGGGAGCGCAGGCCCTCTGGCACGGTGAAGCCGGTGGCCTGGGCGGCTTGCAGGCGCAGCAGCTCCTGGGCTACCCGGGCCAGGTCCTTCAGCAGGTCGCCCTCCAAGGGAGTGAGCTGGCGGGGGCGGTGGTCGATGATGCAGAGGCTGCCCAATGACAGGCCTTCGGGCGAGCGCAGGGCCTGCCCGGCGTAGAAACCCATGTTCATTTCCTGCGCCACGAAGGGATTGACGAGGTCACAGGGCTGGGCGACCACGTCGCGAAATTCGGTGAGTTCGTCGCTGAGAATGGCCACCGAGCACATGCTGTCTTCGCGGCCCACCACCAAGGCTTCGGGCAGGCCCTCGTTGCCGATGAATACCACGTCGTCGGCCCGCACCAGGCTCACGAGGGCAATGGGCATGTCGAAGAGCTTGGCCACAATGCTCACAAAATCATTGAACACCTCCTGCCCGGGCGTGCCCAGCACCTGGTAGGGCTGCAGGGCCGCCAGGCGCTCGTGTTCGTAGGAAGGTACAAGGCCCGGGTACTGGTTGGTGTCCATGGATAAGCTGGGGAGTTCAGCTGCCAACTGATTGAGTGATGGAATAGTTTGACAATGCGGGTGGTGGTAAAGGTACCGCACCGGCCCCGAGAAGTTTCATGGGTTGCCGGGTTTGCCACAGAGCACTATTTGAAAAGTCTGAAAATCGCACCACAAGCAGCTGCAAGTCAATGCATTTTATCAATATCATCATATTAACAAGGTCTTATCCGCTCGACTTTCGGTTTGTTAGTGTCGGCGAATGATGCGAATCTTGCAGGAGTAAGTACCTTCCCTTTCACACGCCATGAAAACACTTGCCGCGCTTCGAACGGTATTGCTAAGCTCCGCCCTGCTCAGCAGCAGCGCCTGCAAGAAAACAGACCCCGAAATTGAGGGCCTGTCGTTCGTGGATGATGTACCGTACTATTATTTCACGAATAATGACCGGCTGTGGCTCAGAATCAAATCCGGCGACGAATGGAAGATGGAAAACACGCGGGGCTACCAGCGCGTGTACCGCGCATCGGTTATCATCCACGACATTCAGAAAGCGCTTTACAACAACTCTGTCGGCACCTGCATTACCCCCGCAAAGCCGGAGGCATATCAGGACGTTATGTATATCCGCCTGGCACGTACCGACAGCGTTGCCGGGTTCAGCGAATTACGTTTCTATCGCGAGGCGGCCCAGCGCACCGGATATCCGGCGGGCGGGTTCGACCCCGATAAAAGTGAATTTTATGCGCAGGGCGAGTGAGCTGACTTTGTCGGCAATTCCGACCGCTACGCCAGCACCTACTATTGCCGGGGGCTCAGCATGCCGCACGGTGCCGCGCTGAATGGCCCTTTCCAACAGCTCACCGTGCATGGCCGAACCTATAATGAAGTAGTGGCATTTATTGGGAATTCACGGGGTTCGACCTGTAGCCCAGTGCCCTCTTTCTACATGCAGGAGCTGTACTACGACCGCCAAGTCGGCATGGTGCGGATGGTGAGCGTAGCCGGCGAGGTATGGGACCGGGTGCCTTAGCCGGTTGCAACGCCCATTTCCGTTCGGCCAAGTCCGTTGCAACCGGTTGCAATCCCCATTCGCGTCCGGCGAAGGCCGTTGCAACCGGTTGCAATGCCTGTTTCCGTCCGGCGGAGTCCGCTGCTACTGCTTGCAGTGCCTGGTCCTGGCCGACGAAGCCTACTGCAACCGGTTGCAACATCCATTTTGGCGCGAAAAAGCCCGTTGCAACTGGTTGCAACGGGCTTTTCCTAGTTTCCTCGGCGGCTACTACTTCGCGGGCTTCGGCGTTTTGGGACCGCTGCTTTGGCGGCCGGCATTGCTGAAATCAAAGAACGGGGCCGCCCGCTCGGGCTTGGCGGCGTATTCGAGCAGCAGCGTGAGGTAGACGTTGAACAGGGCCAGGCAAACGGCCTCGCGGCCGTCGTGCAGGTCGATGCGCTGGGTGCCGGCGGTTTTGGCCATGCCATCGGCGCGGCTCAGCGAGGCCGAGAGGACGGCCAGTACCTTGCGGCCCTCCGTGCACTGAGGCGAGGTGAAGACCGTGGGACGAGCATCGAGGGCATCGAGAAAGGCCGTGAAGGCATCCTCCACCTTGGTCTGGGAGCTTTTGGTGAGGGCACTGCGGCCTTTGGGAAAAATGGCCAGCAGGTCGGGGCTGCCCGCTTCGTAGGTGGGATTGATGACTTTGCGCTCCATGCGCTTCACGTAGGCCTTAAAGTCCTCCAGGGCCTGGGCCAGGGTGCTGGTACTGGCCGGGCCCTCGCCCGAGAGCTGGCCGGCGTGGGTGGCGCGGTAGTCGGTGAGGGCCACTTCGAGGGCATCGGCTACGGCGCTGTACTTGCCGCCGGCCTGCTTGAGGGCTTGCAGGGTGAAGGCGGCCATGTCGGCAAACTGGTCGCGGTTGAGGCGCAGGTTCTCAAAGAAATTTTCGAACCGGGCGGCGTATTTGGCTTGGGCCATGCGGTAGATGTGGGGACTTGGTGAATGAATGGGCAAAAGGTAAGACTTATTTGGAAACGACCCAGACCACAACCGGCCCCGAAAGCCGCCGTAGACACCCAACACCTTCTCCCTTTTTGCCATGGCCCGCATCATTGTCGGTTTATTCACCAGCGCTTCCGAAGCTACATTTGCCGCTGCTCAGGCACAGGCTGCCGGCCTCGCCCCCAGCGCCATCAATATTGCCACCCAGGCAAGCCTGCAGGCCCAGCACCTGCCCGATGCCGGCGCATCTGCCGAGCCTTTTTTCGACAGCGTGACGCGGTTTTTCACGGACCTGTTCAGCGGCAATCACCTCGATGATGCCCAGGCGTACATCGCCGCCACCGGCCCCGATACGGCCGTGCTCACCATCGAAACCGCCACTGCCAAAGAAGCCGAGCTAGCCCGCGCCGTCCTCGACCGCAACGGGGCCGTGGATGTGTACAAGCAGCGCCCCCTCGCCCCCACCGCTAGCACGGGCGAGATTCACGGCGAAATTGACCTCGAGGGCGACCTCAGCCGACTGCGCGATGATGATGAGCTGGACGCGAACGGCCTGACCACGCATTGAGGGTTAAGAGTTAAAAACAGGTCCTTCCTAACACTTAACTCTTAACTTTTAACTCTTTATCCCCCCCCTGCGCCAGCCGCAGCTTGCTGTGTTTCTTGCCGTAGCTGAAGTAGATGACCATGCCAATGGCCAGCCACACGATGAGGCGCAGCCACGTTTCCCAGGGCAGCGAGGCCATCATCACCACGCACACCACAATGCCCAGAATGGGCACCACCGGCACCCACGGGGTACGGAACGGGCGCGGCGCATCGGGGTTGGTTTTGCGCATAATCATCACGCCGAGGCACACCATCACGAAGGCCAGCAGCGTGCCAATGCTCGTCATCTCGCCCACCACCGAAATGGGTACGAAGCCCGCAAACAGTGCAATGAAGCACCCTAGCAGCAGCGTGGACTGCGACGGCGTGTTGAACTTAGGATGCAGCCGCGAGAACACCGGCGGCAGCAGCCCATCCTTCGACATCGAAAAGAATACCCGCGACTGCCCCAGCAAATCAACCAATATCACGGAGGTATAGCCAATGAGAATGGCCATAATCACGGCTGAGCTGAGCCAGGCGTAGGGCGTTTTTTCGATGGCAATGGCCACCGGCGCGGCGCTGTTCTTAAACTCCGTGTAGTTGGCCAGGCCAGTCAACACGTGCCCGAACAGCACGAACAACACCGTGCAAACCGCCAGCGAGCCCAGAATGCCGATGGGCATGTTGCGCTGCGGGTTCTTGGTTTCCTGAGCCATGGTGGCCACGATATCGAAGCCGATGAAGACGAAGAAAATAACACCCGCCCCGCGCAGGATGCCGCTTAGGCCGAACTCGCCAAACTTGCCGGTGTTGGCCGGGATGTAGGGTTGGTAGTTGGCTGGGTCGATGTACTTCCAGCCCAGCGCGATGAACACCAGCACCACGGCCACCTTCAGGGCCACTACCAAGGCATTGAACCACGCCGAGCCCTTGGTGCCCCGCGTGACGATGGCCGTAATGGCCAGCACGATGAGCATAGCCGGCACGTTCACGTAGCCGCTCACGGTGCTGCCATCGGCCAGCGTGGCCGACTCGAACGGCGACATCACCAGCCGCGCCGGAATGTGCAGCCCGTACTTGCTCAGAAACTTGATAAGATACTGTGACCAGCTAATGGCCACCGTGGCTGCGCCGACGGAGTATTCGAGCACCAAATCCCAACCGATAATCCAGGCGAATAACTCGCCCATGGTGGCGTAGGAATACGTGTAGGCAGAGCCCGACACCGGCACCAGCGCCGCAAACTCGGCGTAGCATAAGGCCGAAAAAGCGCAACCCACGGCGGCTACCAGGAAAGAAATCGTAACGGCCGGCCCGGCGTTGTTAGCCGCCGCAATGCCGGTTAAGGAGAATAAACCTGCCCCGATAATAACTCCAATCCCAATGGCGATGAGGCTCACGCCATTCAGACTTCGTTTGAGGGTATTGACCCCCGTTTCAGCTGCTTCGGCGCGAAGCAGCTCCAATGATTTTTTAAGCATGTAAATGCGCACAGCTGCGCTTAAAAGAATGTCCGTAAAAACAGTCATGCTGAGCTTGTCGAAGCATTTCTACCGCGCAAGTAGTCATTTACTACTGAGGTAAAGATGCTTCGACAAGCTCAGCATGACGTTCTAGCACTGACGTTCACCATAGAATCAATTTAACTACGCCAGCACCTGAATAACAGATTCCGAAAACCGCTCCATTTCCTCCAGCTGCGGGCTGGCCTGCAGCAAAAAGAAGTCGACTCCCACGTTTTCGAACTCCCCAATCCGGTCCTGAATCTGAGCCGACGTACCGGTGAGGCCCGTCCGCAGGCCCCGGTTCGATACCGAGTAGTCCTGTAGCGAAACCTGCTGTTCAAGCTGGGTACCGGCCAGCCACTGCTGGTAGTTGCCATAGCCCGCCGCCGAAGCTTTCACGTTGGTAATGCGGTCAAGCTCCTTTTTCACGTCCTGCTCGTTGTCGCGCACAATCGTGTAGCCCGCCACCCCGAATTTCATCGGCGGCAGGCCTTTTTGCTCGCGGCGGCGGCGCATGTCGGCAATGCGGGCCCCAATTTGCGCGGGCGAGTCGCCGTGCATCACGTAGCCATCGCACTGCGTCGAAATCAGGTCTTTGGCTGCTTCCGATTCGCCCCCGGCGTAGAGAAACGGTGCCTTGGCGGGCTTGGGCTGCAGCACGTTATCGGCCACCTGGTAGTACTTGCCGTCGTAGCTGAAATGGTCCTGCTTCCACACGTTGGTCACCACATCGAGCCACTCGCGGGTGCGGGCATACCGGTCGTCGTGCTGCTCAAAATGCAGGCCGTACTTCGTGGCCTCATCGCGCCACCAGCTCGACACCACGTTCAGCGACAGGCGGCCGGGGGCAATCAGGTCGATGTTGGCCGCCTGCTTGGCCAGCAGCGCGGGGTGATGAAACGTCGGCCGCACGGCCACCATTATTTCGAGCTGCTCGGTTACGGCCGCCAGCGCCGCGGCCGTGCTCCAGGCCTCCAGCGAAGCCGCCTCCGTGCCTTTTATATCATTGAGATACAGCTCGGCAATGAGCGTGAGGTCGTATCCGAGCGCCTCGCTGCGCTGGGCCAGCTGCTTCACATAGCTCCAGTCGGTGGGCATGTGCTCGTCTTCCACATTGCGCAGCCAACCGCCAAATACGGGCATCCAATATCCAAATTTCATGGCAATGATATTAAGCAGTGACTATTTGATTTTTACTGGCCGCCGGCACTGGCAGCTGCGTTTCGAGGTAGTCCACGAAACGGGCGTAGGGGTCAAATCCCACCACATTCACGGCATCGGCCACGAAGTTGGACAGGGCGTTGATGTCGTAGAACAGTACCTCGCCGCTCCGGTCATCAATCAGGTATTCGATGCCGCCCACGTCGATTTTAGCAGCGGCCACAATGCGCTCCACGGCGGCAATTACCTCGGCTGGCGGCGTAAACGCCTCCACCTGAATCCCCTTCTTCGGCGCTTCCGTCAGGCAGAACTCGGCCGACTGCTCCTCCGGAATCTGGCAGATTTCGGCCGGACACAGGTTGAAGCTTTCGCCGGTGGTAAACACCTTCATGGCGTACAAAAACTTGCCGTCGAGCATCTCGACGCGGTGGATATTACCGCCGCGCGGCGTCACGTACTCCTGCACCAGGGCCGTCTGGTCGATTCCCAGGTCAATCTGGCCAGCCTCCACAGCCGCCTGCAAGCCGGCCAGCGTGTCGAAGCGAATAATACCCGCGCCACTACCGCCGATATTCACCTTCACCACAATCGGAAATTGCAGCTCGCGGGCCGCATCCACCGCCCGCGAAGCGTGGTTAATCACGAACGATTTCGGGTATTTCAAGCCCAGCGACTCGAACAGCGACAGCTGCCGGGCCTTGTTGGTTTCGATGGCCGTGGCCGCCGAACCATTGATAATGCGCGTCCCGATACGCTCCAGGTGCGTGGCAAAGCCGGCGGTGTGAAAAATACCCTGCCCGTGCCCCCGCAGGTAGGCCGAGGAGCTCATCCGGTTCACCACCAAACTGTAGCGGCTTTCAGTTTCAGCCGGGTTGAAGAGGTGGTGCGCGGCATCAATTTTCTCGTAGGGCAGCTCCCGCCGGTCCAGCTCCGCAAACAGCGGCTTGAACCATTCGGGATGCTCGAAATAAATGCCAATAGGTTTTTGAATGGATGACATAAAATGTTCTGAAAGAGTGATATGAAGCCAGAAAAAGGTCAGCGCCGGGTGGGCAAACTGAATTCGGAAACCGGGCCGCTGCAAAGGCAGCAAGGGCAAGAGACATTTCGACAGGACCTGGCACGCTCATTTCTTCGGGTATCGGGTTGGCCGCTCCAACCACACACCAAACGGCATGGTCAGCATCGGCCCGGGCTCCGGCAACGAGCCCCAAACACACCACCCAGAAAATGAGGACGCAGCACATGCTGCAAACACAGCGGCGCACAAAGCCTACCAGCTTGCGCTACCGCCGTCCTACCCGCGAAAAATTACTCGGAGATAGGGTTAAGCCTGGCAACAACAGCAACAACAGCCCATGCCCATGTGGCGCATAGCCGCCACGGGGACAAGAAAAACAGCAGTTTGGGGGGAGAGGTTGTTGGAGGCTTCCACGGCAACTTATTTTTATATGGTCAGGAATTGGCACCGGTCCGCGGGTGCGGGTGGTTGCCGGCGCGTCATCGAGCCTGTCTCTCAGCGCCTCTCTATAAAAAAAATCCTTCCGAAAGAAAGAATTGGTGCTGCAAAGGTAAGCCCGAAAGTCTGAATCCGCCACGCTGGACAGCATTTTACAACCTGGCCACCCCCGGCTGCGCAAGGGCCAACTATTTGGCGGGCACACCTGCTCTGCATATCCGCCACCTGCCTGAGACCATTTTCATGTCCGATACCGTTGTTCACGCCGAGCCCTACGGCAGCCTGCTTTTCTGCCCCGCCGTTCCCTGCTTTATCATTGCCTGGCAGAGCTTTGCTAATAGCGAACAGTTCCGCTTTCTCATGAACAAGGGCTTGGAATTGTACACGGCCGAGGCCGCCCGCACGCAACCACTGGGCTGGCTCGCCGACACGCGCGACGTGCAGGCCGTAAAGCCCGCCGACCAGGAATGGATGCGCGCTGACTGGAATGTTCGCGCCCATAACGCCGGTATCCGCCACGTCAGCTTCGTAGTGCCGGAAACCGTGTTCGGCCAGATTTCGGTGCAGAGCTATTCCCACAACGTGGCCGAAACCAACGAATACGAAATCGAGACCTCCCAGCACCGCACGTTGCAGGAGGCAAAAGAATGGCTGAAAGCGGCGATTCACTAACCGCACCGGCTGGGGAAATCCGAATAAAAAAGAACGTCATGCCAAGCGTAGCCGAGGCATCTCGCGTGCAGTAGTAATCCATTCTATTGAGTTACTATCACAAGCAAGATGCCTCGGCTACGCTCGGCATGACGTTCCTTATTTCCAGCCTACCGCCGCAGCGCCAAGCGCACGCCGGCCATCAGCCAGCGACCGGGCATCTGGGCCCCCAGCAGGTCGGAGTATTTGGCGTCGAACAGGTTCTGGGCCTGGCCCACCACCCACAGGCGCTCGGGCAGCAGGGCCACATCGAGGCGGCCATTGATGACCACGTAATCGGAGGAAAGCGTGAAGTCGCCCACTGGTGGCACCCCGGCGCGCTGCTTGTATACCCCGCCCAGGCTGGCCGTGAAGCGGCGGTGCACCAGGCTCAGATTACCGCTCACGAGCTGCCGGGCCACGTTGCTCAGGTATTGCGATACGATGCTGCCGTCCACGTTCAGGTGGGTGTAGGTGTAGCCCACGCTGCCGTCGAGGCGCAGGCCAGGAGCCAGTTGAGCCCGGGTATTTGCTTCAAATTCGAGGCCCTGCGTGCTCACGGCAAACAGGTTTTGAGCGTAGCGGTAGGTGCTGGCCGGGTTGAGATTGGTGAAGCCGGTGCCGGCCTGCACTTCGCTGCCGGGCGTGGCCACGTAATCAATCAGGTTGCGGCCGTAGCGGTTGAAGTAGGTGCCGCGTAGCGTGAGCGCGGGGCAAACCGTGAAATCGAGGCCACCCTCGTAGCTCCAGGTACGCTCGGCGGCCAGGCCGGGATTGCCTACGTTGAAGCCGTTGGGCACCGTGCCAGGCCGGATGGCCGAGTTGTACTGCTCGGTAAAATTGGCTGCCCGGATGGCGCGACCCACGGCGGCGCGCACGGTCAGCTTCTCGCCCAGCAGCTGGCTGGCCGTGAGCTGGGGCAGTAACTCAGTACCGTAGGCCTGGTCGTGGTCGAGGCGCAGGGCGGCGGTCAGGCTCAGGCCGGCGGCAGGTGTGAGGCCGGCCACGGCAAATGCGCCCTGGTGCCACACGGCGTGGTTGCCGCGGTCGTTGCTGCGCACGCTGCGGCGGTCGGCCTGGCCGCCAAGGGTCAACTGCACCTTATCCGACAGGCGCAACTGATGCTGGCCCTGCACATTGAGGTAGTGCATGAGGTGGTCGCTGGCCGCCGAGGTGGGCGTGTACAGGTAGTAGTCGGTGCTGGACGTGCCCACCAATTGCAGCTCGGTGCGGGCGCGGGCGTTCCAATCGTAGCGCAGCTGGCCCTGGTACCAGTCGCGCGAGGTGGTTTCGCGGGCGCGGTCGCCAGCGTTGGTCGTGTAGAAATTCTGAGCGTTATAGTCGCGCCGGTCGAAGCTGGCACGGGCGGCAGCGCTGAATTTGGGGCTGATTTGATAAGCGCCCGAAAGCGAGTAGGTGTTCAGCTTGAAGTCGTTGCGCCCGCCGCCGGGCAGATTCAGCAGCTGACCGCTGGCGGTGTTGTTGAGGATGCCGCCAGCCAGCCGCAGGCCCTTTTCCTGGCCGTAGAAGCCGGCGTTGGTGGTTTTCAAATCGTACTCACCAGCCATGAACGTGCCGCCGACTTCCACGCCGTCGGGCCGGTGGGTGGCGGCGAAGGTTTTGGTCACGATGTTCACGAAGCCGCCCACGGCATCGGGGCCGTAGAGGGCCGCGCCGGGGCCGCGTACCACTTCAATCTGCTCAATTTCAGCGGGCGTGATGGGCAAATAGCCCGCAAAGTGCCCCGTGAGCGGGTCGTTCAGCCGCATGCCATCGAGCAGAATCAGCACTTGGTTGAAAGTGGAGCCGCGCAGGGTAATATCGGCCTGCGTACCGAAATTGCCCCGGCTCTGCATCTCAATGGCCGGTAATAAGCGCAGCAAATCATCGAGCGATGAAACCGGGTACTGGCTGAGCGTGCGGCCAGGTATCACGGTCACGTAGCGGCCAGTCTGGCCGGCTACCTGGTTCAGGCGGGTGCCATACACGGTCACCTCATTCAGGGCGCGGGTACTATCGACCGGAGTGCTCTGGGCCAAAGCATTAGCGGTAAATAGTGTACAGAAAAGCGGGGTAGCGTAGCGCGTAAGTCGCATTCTTAAGGGGGTTGATGGGGGTGCAAAGCTACGGTAGTGCGAACGCTACGAGTCTGCGTCTCGCTACAGCGCAGCGAATATTCGTTGTTTATTATCGCAGGGGCATTTCGCATTTCCGCATTCGCCGCGTTGCGGCGACACGCGGACTTGCAAAGTCCACGCTACTTTCGTCCCCGCGTCAGGCAACGTCAGCCTCGCACCCGCGTCCTTCGCGCGAAACTCATTTCCCACCATTCGTTTCTCTATGAAGCACCTTTTCGCGCTGGGCCTACTGGGCCTGGCGGCCACCAGCCCGGCTTTCGCGCAGGCTCCCACCCCGCCGGCTGCCAAGCCCGAATCTCCCTACCGCGCCTCGGCCACCAAGGTCAACGACCTGGTACACACCAAGCTCGATGTGCGCTTCGACTATGCCAAGCGCTACCTCTATGGCAAGGAGTGGGTGACCCTCAAACCCCACGGCTACCCCACCGACTCGCTGCGTCTCGATGCCAAAGGCATGGACATCAAAGCCGTGGCCCTGATGAGCGGTGACAAGCAAACCCCGCTCAAGTACGACTACGCCGACGGGATGAACCTGCGCATCAACCTGGGCCGCGTTTTCAAGCCGGGCGAGGAGTACACGGTGTACATCGACTACGTCTCGAAGCCCGACGAGCTGAAGGTGAAAGGCTCGGCCGCCATCACCGATGCCAAGGGCCTGTATTTCATCAACCCCGACTCGGCCGTGGCCGGCAAGCCGGTGCAAATCTGGACGCAGGGCGAGACCGAGGGCTCGTCGGCCTGGTTCCCTACCATCGACCGGCCCAACCAGAAAACGACCGAGGAAATCTCGATGACCGTGCCGGCTAAGTACGTCACGCTCAGCAACGGCCGGATGGTGAGCAGTACCCCCGCCGGCCCCGGCCTGCGCACCGACGTGTGGAAGATGGAGCTGCCCCACGCCCCCTATCTGTTTATGATGGCCGTAGGCGACTTTAAAATCTACAAAGACACCTGGCGCGGCAAGGAGGTGAGCTACTACCTCGAACCCAAGTACGCGCCCTTCGCCAAGCAGATTTTCGGCAACACGCCCGATATGCTGGAGTTTTACTCCAACCGTCTCGGCGTGGAGTATCCGTGGAATAAGTACAGCCAGATTGTGGCCCGTGACTACGTGAGCGGGGCCATGGAAAACACCACCGCCACACTGCACGGCGAGCAGGTGCAAATGACCGACCGCGAGCTACTGGACCGCGAATACGGCTCCGAATCGGTGATTGCGCACGAGCTGTTCCACCAATGGTTTGGCGACTACGTGACGGCCGAAAGCTGGTCCAACATCACCGTAAACGAAACGATGGCCGACTTCTCGGAAGGCCTCTACGCTGAGCACAAATACGGCCGCGATGCCGCCGATGCCCACTACTACCGCTACCTGCGCCGCTACCTGAGCTCGCCGCGCGACGCCGCCAAAACCCTCGTGCGCTTCCACTACGACGAGCAGGAGGAAGTATTTGACCTGGTGAGCTACCAGAAGGGCGGGGCCATCATGGACATGCTGCGCACCTACCTCGGCGACGACGTGTTTTTCTCCGGCCTTCAGAAATACCTGCAGGACAACAAATTCGGCAACGGCGAAGCCCACCAGATGCGCCTGGCGTTTGAGGCCGTATCGGGCCAGGATTTGAACTGGTTCTGGAACCAGTGGTACTTCGCGCCCGGCCACCCCATCGTGAGCATCGACTACGCCTGGGATGCCGCCAAAAAGATGCAGTCCGTGACGGTGAAGCAGACCCAGCCGGGCCAGACGTTCCGCCTGCCCTTCACCATCGACTACTACGTGGGCGGCAAAGTGCTGCACCAGCCCGTGACCATGACGGAGGCCAGCCAGACCTTCACCATGGCCTTGCCCGCCAAGCCCGAGCTCGTGAACGTGGACGCCAACAAGAAAACGCTGTGGCTGAAAACCGATAACAAATCGGCCGCCGAGTACGCCTTCCAGTACGCCCACGCACCCCTGTTCGTGGACCGCCGCGAGGCCATTGACGCCGCTGCCAAGGACCAGACCATTGCCGCCAACCGCGCCACGCTGCTGGCCGCCCTCAACGACAAGTTCTACAACAACCGCCTGGCCGCCGTGGAGGCTTTGAAGCTGGACGACAAAGCCATGGCCAAGGCCGCCGCGCCTGCCCTGCGCAAGCTCGCCGCAACCGAAAAAGAGCCCTGGGTGCAGGCCTCGCTGCTCGGCGCGCTGGCCAAGCTGAAGGACAAGAAGGACGAAGCGTACATCAGCAAGCAGCTCAGCAGCCAGTCGTACAACGTGCAGGGTGCGGCCCTGCGCGCCCTGGCCACCGTGCAACCCACCCAGGCCCTGGCCCGTGCCAAAACCTACGAGGCCAACGCCCAGAGCGCAGTAGCCCAGGCCGTAACCGAAGTATATGCCAAGAACGGCGGCCAGGCTCAATGGGCCTTCGTGCGCGACCGGTTCGACGCGGCCCGCTCCCAGGGCAAGTTCAACATGATGGAGCCGCTGGCCACCATCACCGGCCGCCTCGACGATGCCGCTTCCATCACCGAAGGCATCAACCGCCTCCAGGAAATCGGCGTCAAGTACAAAGCCTACGGAGCCGACCGCCCCATCGTGAACCTGCTGCAAGGCGTGGCCAAAGCGCAGGCCGGCCGGCCGCAGGCCGCCACTACCCAGCAGGCCGTGGAGCAGGCGGTGGCTGCCGTGCAAGCCGCCAAGTAGTACTGGTGGTTATTTAGCAGCGCCGCTTGACGTGCTTCTAAACTAAAAAAGCCCTGTCGCATTGCGCGACAGGGCTTTTTTGTGGGTGGTGGTTGGTTACTATTTGGGGGAAACGGGAAAAAATCTACTCGCCATCGGCTACTCCGGCCGGGGTTAGCTCAGGGGTTTCGTCGGTAGCAGGGTCGTGGTCCTGTACCTCGGTGGCGTAAATGTGCTCCATATCGGTTATCACATCTTCGCCGTCCACATTCAGGTCCTTCAGCACACCATCGGCGATATCGTAAACGAGGCCGTGTAGGCGGGGCGGGTTTTCGCCGCGCATGGCGTTCTGGATGATGTTGGTTTTGGCCAGGTTGCGCACCTGCTCCATCACGTTCAGCTCCACGAGACGGCGCAGGCGGGCCGTGTCGTCCTTCTCGCGCAGGTACTCGGCTTCGTGCAGCCGGATAACGTCGCGGATATTCACCAACCAGTTGTCAATCAGACCATACTGCTTGTTGGCCGCCGCCGCAGCCACGCCGCCGCAGCCGTAGTGCCCGCACACCAGAATGTCTTTCACGCCCAGCACTTCCACGGCATATTGCAGCACGCTCAGCAGGTTCATGTCGGTGTGCACCACCAGGTTGGCAATGTTGCGGTGCACAAACATCTCGCCCGGGCCCGTGCCGGTGATGCCGGAGGCCGGCACCCGCGAATCGGAACAGCCGATGAACAGGTACTTGGGGCTCTGGCCATTGGCCAGGCGCTGGAAAAATTCGGGGTCCTCCGCGTTTCTAGATGCCACCCAATGCTTGTTATTTTCGAGAATTTCGCTGATACCAGCCATAGTTAAAACAGGTAAGTTGATGGCCTGAAACCGCCGAAGCGGCCCACCAGCCCCAGTAAAGCACCAGCGCCCAAGTAGCGCGGTGAAGGGAGGTAAACGCCACGGCAAGGTAGCGCCAATTCGTCGGCGGGAATCCTCCGCCAGGCGCGGCCGCGCCGTTCAGGCACTGCGGCGGCGGTGGCCGTTCAGGCTGCCGCTGGCCGCCCGGTCTGCCACCAGCGGCCGCGTTCCGCGCGAAACCATGAGCCGGGGGGCGGCCGCCGCCGGGTGCGTGGCATAAATTTCGGCCCAGCCGCTGATGGCATCCACGTTCAGGTTGTTCAGCTGGCCGGTAGCCGCTTCGTACACCAGGCCGTGCAGGCGAAGCGTGCGGCCGGCCTGGGTGGCATTCTGGACGAGGTTGGTTTTGGCCAGGTTACGCACTTGCTCCATCACGTTCAACTCCACGAGACGGCGCAGGCGGGCCGCGTCGTCGCCGATGCGCAGCAGCTCCTTTTCGTGCAGCCGCACCACGTCGCGCACCTGCGTAAGCCAGCTATCGAGCAAGCCGTGTTGCTGATGCGCGGCGGCAGCAGCTACCCCGGCGCAATTGTAGCTGCCACACACGATGATGTCTTCGATAGCCGTGTTTTGCACGGCGTACTGTAACACACTGAGCAGGCTCATGTCGGAGTGCGCTACCAGATTGGCCACGTTGCTGTGCGTCAGCACTTCACCGGGCTTCAGGCCCAGCAGCTCGCTGGCAGCCACGCCCAAATCAGAGCAGCCGATGAACAGGTATTTCGGGGCGAAACCGGCCACGCGCCTGGTGAAATAAGCCGGGTCCCGGCTGGCTTTCGCAGCCATCCACCGTTGGTTGTTTTGCAGAAGCTGATTGATGGCGGTCATAATAATGGGAAAAGAATCTGGTCATGCGGCATGCACCGTAATGTTCACCCTACACCTTGCCTACCAATAATTTGATGGGTTTCAGGCAGCTGCACGGAGTAGTGCAGTCATGCAGCTCATCAGCCCAAAAACTGCGCTAGTGCGTGCCCAGCGCTACCTGGCGAATGCCACGCGTCTCCAGCTCGATTCCCCGGGCCGGGGCGGCCTGGCGAAACGCCTCGATGGCTTCGAGCACATCGTGGTCGATAACATCGGAACGGGTGCCATCGAGGATAACGCGGCTGTTGGCGGGCAGCTGCTCTAGCGTGGTCACAATGCTGGCCTTGTTGAGGAACGAAACGTGCTCGGGCAGGCGCAGATGCAGCTGGCGACCATCCTCGCCTTCGGCGGTGTCGGCGGCTTCGTCGCGGCGCAGGTAGGAGCCGGCCTTGGCGTTATCGCGCAGGATAAAGAAGAAGCCCAGCGCCAGCCCAATGCTCACGCCCTTGAGCAAGTCGGTAAAGAGCACGGCCACGATGGTGATAATGAAGGGAATGAACTGCTCGCGGCCCAGCTGCCACTGCTTGCGGTAGAGGGCGGGTGAGGTGAGCTTGAAGCCTACCAGCAGCAGCACCGCCGCCAGCGCCGAGAGCGGAATCATGTTCAGCACCGCACCCAGAAACAGCAGGCTGGTGAGCAGCAACAGGCCGTGAATGAAGGCCGATATTTTGCTTTGCGCACCGGCCGCCACGTTGGCCGATGAGCGCACAATAACCGCCGTAAGCGGCAGGCCGCCTAGCAAGCCGCTGACAAGGTTGCCCGCGCCCTGGGCCAGCAGCTCGCGGTTGGTGGGCGTGTGGCGCTTTTGCGGGTCGAGGTTGTCCACGGCCTCCACGCTGAGCAGCGTTTCGAGCGAGGCCACGATGGCAATGGTGAAGGCCACGCCGTAGGTAGCGGGGTTGCGCAGGGCGCTGAAATCGGGAAGAATCATTTCGCCGGCCAATTGGCCCAGCGACGACAGCACCGGCAGCTTCACGAGGTGCTTGGGCAGCACCTGCCAATCGGGCGCGATGGTTTTCAGCAGCTGATTGAGGCCCACGGCCACCACCACGGCCACCAGAGCGCCCGGCACCAGCCGCGACCACGACTGCCGCCGGATGGGAGCGGTATTCCACAGCAGCAGCAGCGCCAGCGACGCCACGCCCACCAGCACCGAGCCGGCGCTGAGCGCCCGCGCCGCCGCCGCAATGGCCGAGAACGTATTCTGCCCGTTGAATTGCAGAAAGTCCATGTCCTCAAAGTAGTCGGTATCGGCTCCCAGGAAGTGTGGAATCTGCTTCAGAATAAGAATAATGCCAATGGCTGCCAGCATCCCGCGAATCACGGCCGCCGGAAAGTAAAGGGCAATAATGCCGGCCCGGGCCAGCCCCAGCCCCATCTGGATAACGCCGGCCACGGCCGTGGCCGCCAGCACCGCCGGCCACGAGCCCAGCGACGAAATAGCCGACAGCACCACCACCGTGAGGCCGGCAGCCGGCCCGCTCACGCTCACCGCCGAGCCGCTCAACAAGCTCACTACCAGGCCACCCACGATGCCCGCAATCACGCCCGCGAGCAGCGGTGCGCCCGAGGCCAGCGAAATGCCCAGGCACAGCGGCAGCGCCACCAGAAAAACCACTAGCCCCGCTGGTGCATCCTGCCCGATGGTACTGAATAGCGAGGCTTTCGGCCGGGGTTTGCCGGGCGCTACCGGGGCCGCAATAGGAGTACCGGTTTGGGCCGGCGAAGAAATTACCTGGGTCATAACCTTGGGATTGCAGCATCGGCCCACCGTGGGAATCAACGGAGAGGCAGAGTTTGGCACAAGGTTACGCGGGCGCTATTAAGCCCGAATTAAAAGCACATTAAAAGGGAATTAAAACCGGATTCCAGGCTTGAGTCGACGAAAAAGGGCATCATGTCGAGTGTAGCCGGGGCATCTTGCGTGCAGCAGTAAATCAATCGCCGAACGATTTTGCTTACCACCGCAAGCGAGATGCCTCGGCTGCGCTCGGCATGACGCCCTGAACAGATTCCCCTGAAAATCAAATAATCGGCCATTCCAGCCACACCTGCGTGCCCTGGCCGGGCTCGCTTTCCACGCGCACCGTGCCGCTGTGCAGCGCCATGATGCGGGCCGCCAGCGGCAGTCCAATGCCGTGCCCCGGCACTGCCCGCGCCGAGGCCGCCCGGAAAAACGGCACAAACACCTGCTGCAAATCGGCCGCCGACAGCCCGGGGCCTTCGTCGCTCACCAGCAGCGACAGATGCTTGCGGCTGCGGGCCAGCGTGGCCGTGACGGTGCCGCCGGTCTGGCGCGAGAACTTGCAGGCATTGTCCAGAATATTGAGCACGGCCGATAGCAGCAGCGCCTCGTTGCCGTGCACGATAAAGGAGTCGGCCTCGCCAAAATTGAGGTCGACGCGGGAGGTAGGGTAGCGGCGCAGCAGCTGCTCGTGGGCTTGCAGCAGCAGCTCATCGAGGCGCACGGCGGCCATGGGCACCTGCGAGGGGTCGTCGGAGGCGCGGGCAATTTGCAGCAGGCCATTGGTGAGGCTGTTGAGCTGCCGGGCCGAATCGAGGGTGCTTTGCAGCACGCGGCGGTATTCGGCGAGCGGCCGCTCGGCTTGCAGTAATGCTACTTCCAGCTCGCCGATGAGGGCGGTGAGCGGCGTGCGCAGCTCGTGCGAGGCGTCGCGTACGAAGGTGCGCTGGCCCACAAAAGCCGCCTCCAGGCGGTCGAGCAGGCGGTTGAAGCGCTGGGTGAGGCGGCCAATTTCGTCGGTGGCTTCGCCGGTACGGGTCAGGCGCTGGCTCAGGTCCGTGGCCGTAATACCGTCGACCTCCCACACCATGCGACGCAACGGGCGCAGGGCCTGACCGGCAAAAAACCAGCTGCCTACCCCGGCCGCCGCCACCGCTACCAGCAAGCCCAAAGCCAACAGCTGCTGCAGCTCGCGCAGTTGCTGGCGGCTGTCCTCATCTACCGACGAGGCCACCACCACCAGCGGACCCAACTGGGCATCGCGGTAGAGGAGGCCCACGGTTTCATGGTAGTTGGTTTCGGGCTCCAGCACGGCCTGGCCGGTGCGGCGCACCTCGGCCAGCCAAGCCGGTGGCACGGGTTGGGCCGCCCCCTGCCCTTCCCGGAAAACCAGTTGGTTTTTCGCATCATATACCCTACCCTGCTCGGCGGGCAGCGTGCGGTAAAGCTGGCGCAGGTAGCGGCGGTACGACGCCTGCTCGCCCACATCGTCGAGGTCATTCTGCCCGCCCACGTAGGCGTGCCCCACCACCAGCGTGCGCTTAAACAGGGTTTGGGTGAACTGGTTACGGCGCGATTGCTGCGTGGCAAAGTAGATAACCAGCGCAAACAACAACAGCGTCACGGCCAGAATGGACCCGAACTGCAAGGCAAGCCGGAGGCGAATGGACATTATTTAATGATGTGGAGAATGTGAGGAGTGTGATTGATGTGGGAAATGTGGGGGATGTGGAAATGGGAAGAATGCGGTATGGGTAAAAGAAATGCTGTATGTCGAAAGACCATCACGCTGAGCGGACTTAAGCATCAATTTTTAATGGTTTGCCAAATTCATTAAACAGTTTCGCTGTATTCTGCACCCTTCATATTTCCCACATTTCCCACATCAATCACCCCTCATTTTTCATCACGTACCCCATTCCCACCAGCGTATGAATCAGCTTGGGCTCGAACCCCTTGTCCACTTTCTTGCGCAGAAAATTGATGTATACATCAATCACATTCGAGCCGGTATCGAAGCTCAAATCCCAGACGTGCTCCAGCAAATCGGCGCGGGAGACGACGCGGTTTTGGTTGCGCAGCAGGTACTCCAGCAGCGCAAACTCGCGGGCGGTGAGCTGAATGGCCTGTCCGGCGCGCTCCACGCGCTTGGCGCTGGGGTCGAGGCTGAGGTCGGCGAGGTAGAGCACGGCTTTGGGCGCGGGGGCTTCGGTGCGGCGGCGCACAAGGGCGCGCAGGCGGGCCAGCAGCTCATCGAAGGCAAAGGGCTTGACAAGGTAGTCGTCGGCCCCGGCGTCGAGGCCCCGGATTTTATCGTCCGTCTCGCCCAGCGCGGTGAGCATGAGGATGGGCACGCCGGAGTCGTGGGCGCGCACCTGGCGGCACACTTCGAGGCCGCTGAGGCCGGGCAGCATCTGGTCGAGAATCAGGCAGTCGTACCTGTTTTCCTGGGCGCGGCGCAGGCCCAGCAAGCCATCGGCGGCGAGGTCGACGGTGTAGTCCTGCTCCGTCAGGCCCTGGTGCAGGAAGGCCGCCACGGAGGGCTCGTCTTCAACTAAAAGGATTTTCATGGGGCCGGAAGGTAGCGCTGTTTCGGAAAACGAAACGGGGAGCCGGCTGTGGGCAGGCGCATTCATCGTCACGTTTCACCTAGTCAAACCAAGCCGCCAAAGCGTTGCATTCCTAGCAATACAAGCTAGCCTCTTAAAAAATAACTGATAGCTCAAGTTTTAAAGAGGCTGCCAAAATTTCATCTTGTCTTCATTCTTGCTGATTTCTAGAACTATCGCCCTGTCCGGGTGAGATTATTCAGGAGCGGCGCTTAGTGCACGACAACTTTTTATAAAACACGAAAGAAAAGCCGGCCGTATGCGAATAGCAGTACCCGCAACTTTAAGCTATTCGTTTTTATGAGCCAAGTTACCCAAGCTACGCTCGGCCGCCCACCGGTTGCCCTGGCCCCCACCCAGTCCGTCAGCCTGAACATCAACGGCCAGGCGCACACCCTACAGATTGCCCCCTGGACGACGCTGCTCGACGCCCTGCGCGAGTACCTCGACCTCACCGGCACCAAAAAAGGCTGCGACCACGGCCAGTGCGGGGCCTGCACCGTGCTCGTCGATGGCAAGCGCATCAACTCCTGCCTCTCGCTGGCCGTGATGCAGGAAGGCAGCGAAATTCAGACCATCGAAGGCCTCGGCTCGGAAGACCACCTCAGCCCGCTCCAGCAGGCGTTTATCGACCACGATGCCTTTCAGTGCGGCTACTGCACGCCCGGCCAGATTTGCTCGGCGCAGGGCCTCCTCAACGAAGGCAAAGCCAGAACCGAAGCCGAAGTGCGGGAGCTGATGAGCGGCAACGTTTGCCGCTGCGGGGCCTACAGCAACATTCTCAGCGCGGTAATGGAAGTATTAGCGGTGAAATAGAGTGAGCTGGTGAAATGGTGAGTAGATATTTCAAATTCACCCTCACCCGCCTCCTTCAAAGCTCCCTAGCACTCACCAGCTCACTATTTCACTTTATGAACAGTTTCACTTTCACCCAAGCCGCCGCCGTGGCGGGCGCCGTGCAGGATAAAGCCGCGCACGAAGGCTCGGCCTACATCGGGGGCGGCACCAATCTGGTCGATTTGATGAAGGAAAACGTGGCCCGCCCCACGCACCTCATCGGCCTCAAAAAGCTGGGCCTCGACACCATCGAAACCCTGCCTGATGGCGGCCTGCGCCTCGGGGCCCTCGCCAGCAATGCCGATACCGCCTGGCACCCCGAAGTGGAGAAGCGCTACCCGCTGCTGAACCAGGCCATTCTGGCCGGGGCCAGCCCGCAGCTGCGCAACATGGCCACCGACGGCGGCAACCTCATGCAGCGCACCCGCTGCTACTATTTCTACGACTTGGCCACGCCCTGCAACAAGCGCGAGCCGGGCTCGGGCTGCTCGGCCATTGGCGGCTACAACCGCGTGTGCGGCATTCTGGGCACCAGCGACTCCTGTATTGCCACCCACCCTTCGGACATGTGCGTGGCCCTGGCCGCCCTCGACACCACCGTGCGCGTGAGCGGCCCCAACGGCGAGCGCACCATCAAATTTGAGGATTTTCACCGCCTGCCCGGCGACCACCCCGAGCGCGACAACACCCTGGAGCCCGGCGAGCTCATCACCGGCCTCGACTTACCGGAAAAAGGCTTCGCGAAGAACTTCAGCTACCTCAAGCTGCGCGACCGCACCAGCTACGCCTTCGCCCTAGTGAGCGTGGCGGCCGCGCTGGAGCTGGACGGCAATACCATAAAAGATGCGCGCCTGGCCCTGGGCGGCGTGGCCCACAAGCCCTGGCGCGATAAGGAGGCCGAGGCAATGCTCATCGGCCAGCCCGCCACGGCCGACACCTTCCGTCGCGTGGCGGCCAAGGTGCTCGAAAACGCCAAAGGCTACGGGGAAAACACATTCAAGATTGAGCTGGCCAAGCGCGCCATTGTGCGGGCGCTCAAACAGGCGACGGAGATGAATGAAACGGTTGATACCAACGCTTTTTTGAACTCCAACCCGTAAGGGGCGTAGGGGCGGGGTCGTATCCGGTAGGGCTTGACCCCGCCCGTCGTTGCACAAACGCTAGTACCCACATCAGATATCCCCTTGGCCAGTCGTTCAACGACGGGCGGGGACAAGCCCTACCGGGTACGACCCCGCCCCTACTTCTAATCCACTCTTATGACTCTCCAAACCGACTATATCGGCAAGCCCACCAGCCGCGTGGATGGGCCGGCCAAAGTGACTGGCTCCGCCAAATACGCCGCCGAATACAACGTGCCGAACCTGCTGTACGGCTACGTGGTGAGCAGCCCCATTGCGAAGGGTAAAATCATAAAAATCGACGCCGCGCCGGTGCTGGCACTGCCTGGCGTGCAGCAGGTTTTCTCGCACGAGAACGTGCCGCATTATGCCTTGCTCGACCGCAGTTACCAGGACCAGATTGCCCCAGGCGGCTCGCCGTTCCGGCCACTGCACGACGCCGAAATCAAGTACAGCCTGCAGCCGGTGGCGCTGGTGGTGGCCGACACCTTTGAGCTGGCCCGCTATGCCGCAGCCATCCTGCACATCGAGTACGAGGAAGCTCCCCATGAAACCGAGCTGAGCCAGCACATGGACGAGGCCTATGAGCCCGGCAAAGGCAAAGCCGGCTACAAGCCACCAAAGTCGCGCGGCAACTTTGGCAAGGGCTGGCAGGAAGGCGTGGCCCACATGGAGGCGCAGTACTCGCACCACGCCCAGCACCACAACCCCATGGAGATGTTCGCCACTACCGTGGAGTGGCTGGGCGACAAGTACCTGAATATCTACGATAAAACCCAGGGTGCCTTCAACAGCCAGTTGCTCGTGACCAAAGTTTTCGGGCTGAGCAAGGACCAGGCGCGGGTGATTTCGAAGTACACCGGCGGCGGCTTCGGCTCCGGCCTGCGGCCCCAATACCAATTGTTGCTGGCCGTGATGGCTTCGCTACAGCTGGAGCGCTCGGTGCGCGTTTCGCTCACCCGCGAGCAGATGTTCAGCTTCGGCCACCGGGCCGAAACCCTGCAGCACGTAGCCCTGGCCACGGCGGCCGACGGCTCGCTCACCGGCATCAACCACTTCGCCGTGGCCGAAACCTCGCAGTTTGAGGACTTCACCGAAAACGTGGTGGGCTGGAGCGGCATGCTCTACAACTGTAAAAACGTGGCGCTGGGCTACCGCCTGGCCAAGGCCGACATCTACACGCCGCTGGATATGCGCGCCCCCGGAGCGGCCTCGGGCTCCATTGCGCTGGAAATTGCGATGGACGAGATGGCCTACGCCGCCGGCCTCGACCCGCTCGAATTCCGCCTCCGCAACTACTCTGATATCGACCAGGCCCAGGACCTGCCCTACTCCAGCAAGGCCCTGCGCAAGTGCTACCACGAAGGAGCCGCCAAATTTGGCTGGGAGCAGCGCACGCCCGAGCCCGGCTCGATGCGCGACGGCAACCTACTGGTGGGCTGGGGCATGGGCGGCGGCGTCTGGGACGCCTCAAAAATGCCCGCCACCGTTAAAGCCAGCCTCGACGCCGACGGCCACCTCACCGTGAGCAGCGGCACCAACGAAATCGGCACCGGCACCTACACCATTATGACGCAGATTGCGGCCGAAAGCATGGGCCTGCCCATCGAGGCCGTCACCTTCGTACTCGGCGATACCACCCTGCCCCAATCGCCCATTCAGGGCGGCTCCTGGACGGCCGCCTCGGTCGGCAACTCCGTGGTGGAAGCCTGCACCAAGCTGGGCGAAGCCTTGCTCAAACAGGCCCAAAAGATGGACCATCCGGCTTTCAAGGATGCCAAAATAGACGACGTGCAGTTTGTCAACGGCCAAATGCGCCTGCGCTCCGACGACACCCAGGCCGTGGTACTGCGCGATGTGGTGCAGGCCAGCGGCGAGCCCAGCATTGAGGCCGAAAACTCCACCGTACTGGCCAAGCTGGAAATGCTGAAGCCGCCGAAATACTCCATGCACGCCCACAACGCCGTTTTCGCTGAGGTGAAAGTGGACCCCGACCTGATGACCGTGCACGTTACCCGCGTGGTGAATGCCGTGGCCGCCGGCCGCATCATCAACCCCAAAACGGCCCGCAGCCAAGTGCTCGGCTCCGTGGTGTGGGGCCTCGGCATGGCCCTGATGGAAGAATCGGTGATGGACCACCGCTTCGGCCGCTACATGAACCACTCCCTGGCCGAATACCACATTCCCGTGAATGCCGACATTCACGACATCGACGTCGTTTTCGTGAGCGAGGAAGATGACAAAGTCAATCCCCTCGGCATCAAAGGCCTAGGTGAAGTAGGCATGCTGGGCGTGGCCGCCGCCGTGGCCAACGCCATTTACCACGCCACTGGCAAACGCGTGCGCGACATGCCCATCACGATTGACAAGCTGCTGTAGAAACGCCAGCGGCCAGTGCCGCCGAGGTGACATGGAAATGCCCCGCGACTGATTGGTTACGGGGCATTTCCATGTGCAACGGTTTATAACTTGGCAATGGTTGGGCTAAAAATCGGTAGCCCAACTTTTGTGCTGAGGCCAAACTGGAGGCACGTATCCAGAGCTACGAGGTACCCAAGCTGTTGGGCGTTCATAGAGTGCAGCCGAAGCGCTAATATATACTTTGGTTATAAAGTTATAAATAAAATCAATTTTGATTATGATTTCGCACCAATTAAATTTGTAGAAAACGAAGCTGTTTAGAAAGTCCCCGAACGGTCATGCAGCGCCCAGCGAAGCATGACCGTTCGGGGACTTTCTAAACAACTCCAACAACTGTTCCAGTTACTCCATATACTACGGACAGTTTTTTAACTACGCCCAGCAGCCCTTTAATTCATTCAGCTTTATCATAAGGCTATATCAAAACACTTCCAAGATGAGCGCCAACCTGCACGACCTCCCCGCAGACAACTCCATCCTCCACGACCTGAACACGCCCGCCGCCCAATGCCCCTTCAGCAGCGGCGCGGTGAAGCAGACGGCCGGTGGCGGCCGCACCAACCGCGAGTGGTGGCCCAACATGCTCAAGCTGAGCATCCTGCGCCAGCACTCGCCCCTTGTCGACCCCATGGACAAGGACTTCAACTACGCCGAAGAGTTCAAGAAGCTGGACCTGAACGCTGTGAAGCAGGACCTGTTCGAGCTGATGACTAACTCGCAGGACTGGTGGCCGGCTGACTACGGCCACTACGGCCCCTTCTTCATCCGGATGGCCTGGCACAGCGCCGGCACCTACCGCATTGCCGATGGCCGTGGTGGCAGCGGCGCGGGCGCCCAGCGCTTCGCCCCCCTCAACAGCTGGCCCGACAACGCCAACCTCGACAAGGCCCGGCTCCTGCTGTGGCCCATCAAGCAGAAATACGGCAAGAGAATCTCCTGGGCTGACCTCATGATTCTGGCCGGCAACTGCGCTCTCGAATCGATGGATTTCAAGCCCTTCGGCTTCGGCGGCGGCCGCGTCGATACCTGGGAGCCCCAGGAAGACGTGTACTGGGGCCCCGAAACCGAGTGGCTCGGCGACAAGCGCTATGTGGATGACCGGCAGCTGGAAAACCCGCTCGGCGCGGTCCAGATGGGCCTTATCTACGTGAACCCCGAAGGCCCCAACGGCGAACCTGACCCGATTCGCTCGGCACGCGACATCCGCGAAACCTTCGGCCGCATGGCCATGAACGACGAAGAAACCGTAGCCTTGATTGCCGGCGGCCACACCTTCGGAAAAACCCACGGTGCCGCCGACCCCGGCCAGTACGTGGGCAAGGAGCCCGCCGGAGCCAACCTCGAAGAGATGGGCCAGGGCTGGCGCAGCAGCTTCGGCAAGGGCCACTCCGAGCACACTATCACCAGCGGCCTCGAAGGTGCCTGGACGAGCACGCCCGCCAAGTGGAGCAACGACTACTTCAACTTCCTGTTCGGCTACGAGTGGGAGCTGACCAAGAGCCCCGCCGGCGCCCACCAGTGGCGCCCTGTGAACGGCGGTGGTGCCGGTACCATCCCCGATGCCCACGACCCAACCGTAACCCACGCCCCCTTCATGCTCACGACGGACATCGCCCTGCGCGCCGACCCGCTGTATGAGGTGATTTCGCGCCGCTTCCAGCAAAACCCGGACGAGTTTGCCGATGCTTTCGCCCGCGCCTGGTTCAAGCTGACGCACCGCGACATGGGCCCCAAGGAGCGCTATCTCGGCCCCGAGGTGCCCACCGAAGAGCTGCTCTGGCAGGACCCCACCCCCGCCATTACCTACCAGGTAATTGACGACCAGGACGTGGCCGCCCTGAAAGGCAAGATTGCCGATTCCGGCCTCACGGTGCAGCAGCTGGTGTCCACCGGCTGGGCTTCGGCCTCCACCTACCGCGGCTCCGACAAGCGCGGCGGCACCGATGGCGGCCGTCTGCGCCTGGCCCCGCAACGCTACTGGGAAGTGAACAACCCGGCGCAACTCTCCACCGTGCTGAACAAGCTCGGCGGCATTCAGCAGGATTTCAACAGCGCACAAACCGGCGGCAAGCAGGTTTCAATGGCTGACCTCATCGTGCTGGCAGGCGTAGTTGGCATCGAGCAGGCTGCCAAAGCTGCCGGCCACGAGGTGACCGTCCCCTTCACCCCCGGCCGAGCCGATGCCTCGCAGGAACAAACCGACGTGGTATCGTTCGCCGCCCTGGAGCCGGCCGCCGATGGCTTCCGCAACTACCTGAAAACGCACCACCGCGCCGCCGCCGAGGAGCTGCTGATTGACAAGGCCCAGCTGCTCACCCTGACTGCTCCCGAGCTGACGGTGCTGTTTGGTGGCCTGCGCGCCATCAACATCAACTTCGATGGCTCGAACCACGGCGTGTTCACCAGCCACGCCGGCGCGCTCACCAACGACTACTTCCTGAACCTGCTCGACCTGAACACCACTTGGGCCGGCACGTCGGATGCGCAAAACGCCTTCCAGGGCCGCGACCGCAAAACCAACCAGGTGAAGTGGACCGGTACCCGCGTCGACCTGATTTTCGGCTCGAACTCCGAGTTGCGCGCCTTGGCCGAGGTGTACGCCTGCGCCGATTCAAAAGAGAAGTTCGTGAAGGACTTCGTAGCCGTGTGGGCCAAGGTGATGAACCTCGGCCGCTTCGACTTGGCTAAAGCTTAATGCCACCCGCCAGCGCTTCCGCCCCGTGAGGTGCGGATGCAGCTGAAGCCTCAAAAGAAACGCCCCGTAACGAATTCGTTACGGGGCATTTTCTTTTAAAGAAGGTTTTCAATCCTTAATTTTACCAAACTCATAATCATGCAACTTATCCTTTCCTGAATAGCTATTAATAACTTTGAAAGTCTTTGGGTCTGCACCTGCTAATATTTTACTTTTATAAATGACGTGTTGTTTGGTAAGGCCCCAGTCTTTATCAATCGGTTTAAACGAATTAATATCATCAAGAATCAGATTATCACCACCGTGAATAAGCGTGTCACCAGCTTTGGACCATGGATATGAAATCAATTTTATTTTATTCGGATTAACGTCTTTAATAGCACAATCATTTATATCGTAGACTTGTTGCGAGCTATTAATCACAGATTTAAGCTGAAATTCCACAAGCCCGCACACACTCCCAGCACGTCATTGTACAGGTTCAAATTATGCAAACGTAATCGGTCTTCCAAAATTCGATAACGTTTCAATCCGCCAATGCTATGCTCTACGGTAATTCGTTCACTTGCTTGTTTTGTATTTATTTCTCGTTGTTCATCGGTGAGTTCTTTCCCTTTCGGCTTTTTGATAGGAATAAAAACTTTCCGGCAAACGTAGTCTTTCGCGAAGCCCAAAAACCCCAGGTCCAACCGCACCTTGAACTTTTTAAACCACTCTTTATCAACTGGTAAAATGCTTTTTAGCACACTGTAGTCGTGGTGTCTTCCGCCGTAACAACGGCTGATAAAACCAATCCAGCGAATGGTCGTTGAAATAACTATCTCTTTTACGGCGTGTATTTTTTTTTACCGCTATAGTAGTCTTTTTGCATCTCTTTATTTCCTGGTCGTTGCTTGCGTTGCTCTGTTCCATCGACCAATAACGTCTCGTGTTCCTGAAAATAGGCTTCAAATTCGGCCACTGTCGCAAATTCCCGCTTTGGCGCATGCCCGGTTTGCTCCAGCGCTTCTTGGAGCACCGTAATGCCTAATTCCTGGTTGCGTTTCGCGTTGGAACCGTCCATCCCACTGACCAATCCCAACAAATCATACGTCAAGTTTGCTTTGAAGCTGAATAGGGTGAAAAGCAGTAATTCTTCTTCTGTTTTAAGGGCTACTTCATACGGCGCAAAAGCCCCACGTTCAATCATATCTGTTCCATTTAACCGAAAATACGCCTGCTTAAAATGCGCCAAAAGCTGCGCAAAACGCTCCGCCGTGAGTCCCGTGGCAGCACGCCATTTACGCGAAGTAGTGAGGTTTTTTACGGAAAAGTTCATGTTCTAAATTTAAGTACAGTTTGTCGAAAATTCCGCACTTCACTCACTTCGCAACAAGTCTCGTTATAGAAACCAAAGAAATACGCTGATTTATTATCACGAAATATGCAGTTTCCAACAAAATTGAATGTTGCTGGGTCTATGTTCCTCATTGTTTTTCCATCAATATATAAGTGGTTCTTGTCCCTGCCGAATTTGAAGCTACAGTCACAATCAAATTCCAACTCCTCGAATGTTCGGGCGTCAGCATTTGCGATTTTCTTTTTGTTCTGCCCACTCCCTTCGTTCCAATATTCGTAGTACACACCGTCACGCTCTACTTTATACCCAGTGCTACAACCTGTCATTAGAGACAATGCCAAAGCAACATAGGCCCATCTTTTGAAGACAGATATAATTTCAAAATACATACAAAATCATTAATAGTCCACCGTCAGCGTTAAACGCTTACCAAACCCCTCCCACACAATCCGCATGAGCGTGGAGAGGCGAATGTCGCTGGTGTTGTTTTCGATGCGGGAGATGTACGTCTTCGTCGTGCCGCACTTGGCGGCCAGTTGCTCCTGCGTCATGTTGTTTTCCTTGCGCATTTCCTGAAGCATTGCGCCTAGCTTAAAGGCTTCGTAGCCGCGTTCGAAGGTTTCGCGGGCGGCGGTGCCACGGGCACCATATTGGCTGTCGATGAAATCGTCGAGGTCGACCAGCATGCTGGAAATCGTCGGCATAATGCTTTGGGTTATGGCAGTTGCAATAGCAACTTAAGTCGGCTATTCAAATCACTTGTTTCAGTGGTTGAAAGCCGTCCTAGCAGCCCTTTCGCGAGTGCTTTATCCAAGGTTGCAATTTTGCTGGTTCGGATGAGCGAAGGTTTCCGAATGCCGCTGCTTTTGCTGGGCGTCAGCAACACGTCGGTAGCTTCCTGCCAGCCAAGCTGCGTAGTGATAAAGCAAACGGTGAGGTCCAGACTTGTGCTGGCCAGTATCACGGCCGGCCGCAGCTTGCTGCCGCTCAAATCAGTAAACGGAAAGGTGATGAGTACAACGTCGCCTTTAGTCATTGAAGCTGTTTAGAAAGTCAAAGGACTCCCAAAAAAGCGCGAAATTTGAGGTGTAACACTCCTTTTTTCGCATTTTAATGGAAGTCCTGTCCAAAGATATGATTCGCCAATGGATTCTGCCCGCGCTCACCTTCTCCGCCCATGGCCGCCCCTCGGTCGTGGAGCCGGCCGAGTTGGTGGAAGCCATTCTCTACAAACTCAAAAGCGGCTGTCAATGGCGATTATTGCCTGTTAAACAGTTTTTTACGGGCGCATCGCTGACCTGGCAGGGCGTGTACGCCCGCTTTAATGCGTGGCGCAAGGACGGGTCCTGGCAAGGGGTATGGCTCCGCTTGTTGCGCGAAAACGGGGCCCATCTGGACTGTTCCAGCGTCCAACTCGACGGCAGCCACACGCCCGCCAAGAACGGCGGGGAGGCCGTCGGCTATCAGGGCCGCAAGAAAGCCCGTACCACCACAGCCCTCTTCTTGGCCGATAACCGGGGACAGCCGCTGGCCTGCGCCAGCCCGCAGGCGGGCAACCACCACGACACCCACCAGCTCAACGCCTTGTTCGGGGAAATCTGCGCCTCGCTCGAAGCGGCCAATATTCCCGTCGCCGGGCTGTTTCTGAACGCCGACAAAGCCTTTGACACCCAAGGCTTTCGTCAGGAATGCGCCCGGCGCGACATCGAGGCCAACATTCCCCGCAACCGCCGCGCCGCCGACTGGCAGACCGACGACGACACCTTTTTCGACCCCGAACTCTACCGCCGCCGCGTCGTGGTCGAACACGCCAACGCTTGGCTCGACGGCTTTAAAACGTTGCTCGTGCGCTACGAAACCAGCGTCGGCAATTGGCTGGCCTGGCACTGGCTCGCCTTTGTCGTCATCTTTTTGCGAAAAATCAACCAAAAGCCGACTTTCTAAACAGCTTCATTGTACACTTCTTTCAAATCGGCTTCGGTGTACAGGTCTTCCTCGGCGTTCAGGAAATTGAACGCCTTGCTCTCGGCGGCTAGTTGCTGAATTCCTTTCGCCAGTAGCTGCTCTTCGTAGCGCTTGCTCACGAAGTCAGCGAAGTCGGATATTTCTTCGGCCTTGTCGGCGGGAAGCAGGTTGATGGCTTTGATGGTGCGGTCGATAATTGCTTGCTTACTTATCGTCATGGCTATGCGGGCTGGATGAATTAAAGGTAACAGGAAAGGTTTCACTTTCGTCACCAACCTGCCCCACCTCCAGGCCCAAAAGACCCTCTGGACGCGGCAGATGCAGGCGCAAAAATTAATAGCACTCCGGGACACCTTCATTTCCGCTTCATGCCGGCGGGGGGAAGTTTGTACTGTCTTCCCACGATACAAGCTGCGCAGCTTCGCCCCTCCCACCCTGTGATGTGCGCTTTCGGCTTGGTTTGGAGCATGCAGATTTGCCGGTGGCCAAGGGCGTTTTGCTGTTTGAGCGAAGCCTTCCGTGCAGTATGTATACACCCAATCAGGCATCTCCCTCCCCGATGGCTTTTGTGAGATGATTTGCCAATCTCCCCGTGCCAGTGGGCCACGGTGCAGCTTCCCGGTCTGATTCATTACCGGCCAGCCGGCTTTCCCAAGGTATCGCGAACTTAGCCAACTGCCCGGTGCGACTACCTGAAT
Organism: Hymenobacter siberiensis; assembly: GCF_018967845.1. GTDB lineage: Bacteria > Bacteroidota > Bacteroidia > Cytophagales > Hymenobacteraceae > Hymenobacter > Hymenobacter siberiensis. The sequence goes on along the minus strand of NZ_JAHLZZ010000001.1, from coordinate 2,569,858 downwards.
TACCATTCCCTATGCAATACCACCCGCCTGTCACGTTACCCAAGGTTCTTATGAAAAGAGTAATCATGCTGCTGAGCTGCGGCGTTTTGTTCTACACCACCAGCTGCAAGGAAGAGAAGAAGGAAGTAGAAGAGCAGATTAAACTGGTCGCTACCAGCCCCTTGCAGAAGGACACCACCATTACCAAGGAGTACGTGGCCCAGGTGCATTCCTACCAGCGCATCGAGCTGCGGGCCCTGGAGAAAGGCTACCTGGAGAAGATTTTTGTGGACGAAGGCCAGCACGTTTCGCAGGGCCAAACCATGTTTCAGATTAAGCCCACGATATACCAGGCCGAGCTGAAAAAGTCGCAGGCCGAGGCGCACTACGTGCAAATGGAATACCAGAACACCAAGAAGCTGGCCGACAAGAACATCGTATCCAGCAGCGAGCTGGCCCTGGCACAGGCCAAGTACGACAAGGCCAACGCCGACGTATCGCTGGCCCAGACGCACCTGCAATTCACGACCGTGAAAGCGCCGTTCAGCGGTATCATGGACCACTTCCAAGGCCGCCTGGGCAGCCTCGTGGATGAGGGTGATTTGCTGACCACGCTCTCCGACAACAGCAAAATGTGGGTGTACTATAACGTGCCCGAAGCCGAATACCTGGCTTACAAGGAGCACGCCAAAGCCAGCGACAAGGCGGCGCATGTGAAGCTGCGGATGGCCAACAACGAGGTATTTGACCAAACCGGCATCGTGCAAACCATCGAGGCTGATTTCAATAACGAAACCGGCAACATCGCCTTCCGCGCCACCTTCCCCAACCCCGATGGCCTGCTGCGCAACGGCGAAACCGGCAGCGTGCTCATGACCGTGCCGCTGAAAGGGGCGCTGATTATCCCGCAGAAAGCCACCTTCGAGGTTCTGGAGAAAAAGTACGTTTTCGTGGTTGATAAAAACAACGTGGTGCACCAACGCGAAGTGGGCATCGCTTCCGAAATGCCCGACCTGTATGTTATCAAATCCGGCATCACCGCCACCGACCGCATTCTGCTGGAAGGCCTGCGGAAGGTGAAAGACGGCGATAAAATACGCTACGACTTCAAAGCCCCGCAGACGGTCATCTCGCATTTGAAGGTGTACAGCGAGTAACGTCCGCCGGTCGGACCGCCTAGGGCGGTCGGACCGGAGCAGGCGACGCCTTTTCCTACTATCAAACCAGCCAGCAGAATATGTTTAGTAAATTCATTCGTAGGCCAGTATTTGCCATTGTTATTTCAATTGTCATCCTGCTGATGGGCGGGCTGGCTATTATGAAATTGCCCACGTCGCAGTTTCCAGAGATTTCGCCGCCGCTCGTGATGGTGAGCGCGGCCTACCCCGGGGCCAGCGCCAAGGTGCTAACTGAATCGGTACTGATTCCGCTGGAGCAGGCCGTAAACGGCGTGCCGGGCATGAAGTACATGACTTCCGACGCCGTGAGCGCCGGCGAGGCCAACATTCAGATTGTCTTCAACCTGGGCACCGACCCCGACCAGGCCGTGGTGAACGTGAACACCCGCATCGCGCAGGTGCTCAACCGCCTGCCGATACTGGTGCAGCGCGAGGGCGTGATTGTGAACCGCGTGGTGCCTAACATGCTGATGTACGTGAACTTGTACTCAAAAGACAAGAACACGGACATGAAGTACCTGTTCAACTACGCCGGCGTGAACATGATACCCGAGCTGCAGCGCCTGGGCGGCATCGGCCGGGCCAGCATTCTGGGTAGCCGGCAGTACGCCATGCGTATCTGGCTGAAGCCCGACCGGATGCGGGCCTACAACATCTCCGTCGATGACGTGATGAAGGCGCTGGATGAACAATCCGTAATTGGCTCGCCGGGCCGGATTGGCCGCTCCGATGGCGGGCAGGCGCAGTCGCTGGAATACGTGCTCAGCTACAAGGGCCGCTTCAACGAAATAGACGAGTATAAAAACGTGATTCTCAAGGCCAACCCCAACGGGGAAAGCCTGCACCTGAAAGACGTGGCCAACGTGGAGCTGGGCTCGGAATTCTACGACATCTACTCCAACCTGAACCAGTACCCGTCGGCGGCCATCGTGCTGAAGCAGACCTACGGCTCGAACGCTTCGGATGTAATTAAAGAGGTGAAAGGCAAGCTGGAAGAGTTGAAAAAGACCTTCCCGCCGGGCATGGACTACAAAATCACCTACGACGTGTCGAACTTCCTCGACGCCTCGATTGAGAACGTGATTCACACCCTGCGCGACGCCTTTATTCTGGTGGCCCTGGTGGTGTTCCTGTTCCTCGGCGACTGGCGCTCCACGCTGATTCCGGCGCTAGCCGTGCCGGTGTCGCTGGTGGGCTCGTTCATGGCCATGCAAGCGTTTGGCCTCACCATCAACATGATTACGCTGTTTGCGCTGGTGCTTTCCATCGGTATCGTGGTCGATAACGCCATTGTGGTGATTGAGGCCGTGCACGCCAAGATGGAAAAAGACCATCTATCGCCTTACAATGCAGTCAAGCAGGTAGTTGGCGAAATCAGCGGAGCCATTATCGGCATCACCATCATGATGACGGCCGTGTTCATCCCAGTGTCGTTCATGAGCGGCCCGGTGGGCATTTTCTACCGCCAGTTCTCCATTACCATGGCCACGGCCATTGTGATTTCGGGCATCGTGGCCCTGACGCTGACGCCGGTGCTCTGCGCCATGATTCTGAAAAACCACCACGGCCAGCCCAAGAAGCAAACGCCCTTGCAGCGCTTCTTCGACTGGTTCAACCGGGGCTTTGAGAAGCTGACCAATGCCTACACCGGCCTGCTGTCGCGCATTGTGGCCAACCGGCTCATCACCTTCGGGATGCTGATTGCCTTCGGCCTTGGCATCTGGGCCATTGCGGCGAAGCTGCCGGCCGGCTTTATTCCGAGCGAAGACCAGGGCCTGATTTACGCCATTGTGCAGACGCCGCCCGGCACCACACTGGAGCAAACCAACGCCGTATCGCGGCGCCTGGCCGACTTGGCCAAGGACATTCCCGGCGTGGCTAACATCTCCTCGCTGGCCGGCTACGAAGTACTGACCGAAGGCCGGGGCTCGAACGCCGGTACGCTGCTACTCGACTTGAAGCCGTGGTCGGAACGCAAAGAATCAATTGCCGAAATCGTGGAAAACCTGGAGAAAAAGGCCAAGCAAATTCCCGGCGCAACCATCGAATTCTTCGAGCCGCCGGCAGTGCCAGGCTACGGCGCGGCGGGCGGTTTCCAGCTGCAATTGCTGGATAAAACTAACTCGGGCGACTACAAGGCGCTGGAAAAAGTGAACAATGAGTTCATGGTTCAGCTGAAAAAGCGCAAGGAGCTGGCCGGCCTGTTCACCTTCTTCTCGGCTGAATACCCGCAGTACGAGCTGAAAATCGACAACGAGCTGGCCATGCAGAAAGGCGTGAGCATCGGCAACGCCATGAATACACTGAGCATCATGGTGGGCTCGACCTACGAGTTGGGCTTCATCAAGTACCAGCGCTTCTTTAAGGTATACGTGCAGGCTTCGCCCGAATACCGGCGGCTGCCGGAGGACATCCTGAACATGTGGGCCAAAAACGACAAGGGCGAAATGGTGCCATTCTCGGCCTTCATGAAAATCGTGAAGTCGCAGGGGGCCAACGAAATCAACCGCTACAACATGTACACCACGGCCTCCATCCGGGGCGGCGCTGCTGCCGGCTACAGCTCGGGCGAAGCCCTCAAAGCCGTGCAGGAAGTGGCCAAGGGCCTGCCCCACGGCTACGACATCGACTGGGGCGGCCTGTCGAAAGACGAAGTGGGCCGTGGCAACGAATCGACCGTTATTTTCCTGGTCGTGCTGGTGTTTGTGTACCTGGTGCTGGCCGCGCAGTACGAAAGCTTCCTGCTGCCGCTGGCCGTTATTTTCTCGCTGGTGGCCGGGGTGTTCGGGTCGTTCCTGTTCATCAAAATGTTTGGCCTGGCCAACGATATCTACGCCCAGGTGGGCCTGGTCATGCTGGTAGGTCTGCTGGGTAAAAACGCGGTACTTATCGTGGAATTCGCGGCCCTGAAGCACGAGGAAGGCATGTCCGTCCGCGACGCGGCCATTGAAGGAGCCAAAGTGCGATTCCGCCCGATTCTGATGACTTCGTTCGCCTTCATCGCCGGCCTGATTCCGCTGGTGGTGGCCACTGGCGCGGGGGCCATCGGCAACCGCACCATCGGTAGCTCGGCGCTCGGCGGCATGCTGTTCGGCACGGTGTTCGGGGTAATAATCATCCCCGGCCTGTACTACTTCTTCGGCACGCTGGCTGGCGACAGCAAGCTGATTCGCGACGAAAACGAGTCGCCCATCCTCGAAGGTGTAGAGCCCCGCGTGAAGCTCGAGGAAATGGAGCCTTACGCCTAGTGGCATCGGTGCCGATTGAACGATGTAGGGGCGGGGCTTGTCCCCGCCCGGTCGTTGAACGGAATCGTTGAAACTGCGCGAACGTCCGGGCGGGGGCAAGCCCCGCCCCTACATAGCATAATGCCAACCCTTTGCAATAACACGGCAAGCTAAAGCTTACCGCACTAGTATGCTTAAAAAACGAATTTATCAATGCCTCGGCGCGGCCAGCCTGGCCCTCGCCGTGGGGGCCTGCAAAACGCCCGAGCTAGTGGTGAAGAACGAAAGCCGCAACGTGCCGGCCAGCTATTCGACTGCCACCGCCACCTCGGCCGCTTCCCTCGACAGCGCCAACACGGCCAGCGTGCAGTGGAAGCAGTTTTTCACCGACCCCAACCTGCAGGCGCTGATTGGCACCGCCCTGCAAAACAACCAGGAGCTGAACATCACGCTCCAGGAAATCGAGATTGCCAAAAACGAAATCCGCGCCCGCCAGGGCGAGTATTTACCTTTCGTGCGACTCGGGGCCCGGGCCGATGTGGAGAAAGTGGGCAAATACACGCTGCAAGGCGCGACTGAGGAGAAAATCGACATCAAGGAAGGCCGCCGCACGCCCGACCCGCTCACCAACTTCCAGTTGGGCGCGTTTGCCACCTGGGAGGTCGATATCTGGCACAAGCTGCGCAACGCCAGGAAGGCCGCGGCCATCCGCTACCTGGCCACTGTGGAGGGCAAAAACTTCATGGTGACCAACCTGATTGCCGAAATCGCTAACTCGTATTATGAGTTACTTGCCTACGACAATCAGCTGGCCATCGTGCAGCAAAATATTGGCATCCAGAGCAATGCGCTGGAGCTGGTGAAGTTCCAGAAAGAATCGGCCCGCACCACCGAGCTGGCCGTGAAACGCTTCGAGGCCCAGGTGCAGCACACCAAAGCCCTGCAGTTCAAGCTTCAGCAAAGCATCGTCGAAACCGAGAACCGGCTGAACTACCTGGCCGGCCGCTACCCGCAACCGGTGGCACGCAACGCGCAGTCGTTCAACGACCGGCTGCCGGCGACCATCCAGGCCGGCTCGCCCGCGCAGCTGCTGGCCAACCGCCCCGATATCCGGCAGGCCGAGCAGCAGCTCACGGCCGCTAAAATCGATGTGCAGGTGGCCCGCGCCAACTTCTACCCCTCGCTGGGCATCACGGGCGGCGTCGGCCTGGCGGCCTTCACGCCTGGCCTGCTGGTATCCTCGCCCCAGTCGTTGCTCTACGCGCTGGGTGCCGACCTGGCCGGCCCGCTGTTTAATCGTAACGGCATTAAGGCGTTCTACTACAACGCCAACGCCCTGCAAACGCAGGCCGTGTACCGCTACGAAAAGACCGTGCTAAACGCCTACGTCGAAGTATCGAACCAGGTATCTGGCATCAGCAACCTGGCCCAGAGCTACGACGCGAAAGCCAAGGAAGTAGCAGCCCTCAACCAGTCGGTGGAAATTTCCAACAGCCTCTTCCGCTACGCCCGCGCCGACTACACAGAAGTTCTCTTCACCCAGCGCGAAGCCCTGGAATCGAAGTTCGACCTCATCGAAACCCGCATGCAGCAGCTCAACGCCTCGGTGAACGTGTACCGCGCCCTGGGCGGCGGCTGGAAGTAATCAGGCCCCGCAAGTAGCTAAAGCAGCTATTGCCGCATAGAGAAACGCCCCGCAACGAATTCGTTGCGGGGCGTTTTCAGTTTTTGGGGCTTGCGAATGCGCTTTATATTCAATTCCTCTACTAGAAAGGTAAGCCTACATTCTTCTTAAATATTAAACAGAATGCTTCACCGGCTTGTCCATACAGCTTCTCATAACCATCTAGGTTATCTATGTACTCGTTAAGTTGGCAGTTTGTTAATAGACTTGTTGCGAGCTATTAATCAAAGATTTAAGCTGAAATTCCACAAGCCCGCACACACTCCCAGCACGTCATTGTACAGGTTCAAATTATGCAAACGTAATCGGTCTTCCAAAATTCGATAACGTTTCAATCCGCCAATGCTATGCTCTACGGTAATTCGTTCACTTGCTTGTTTTGTATTTATTTCTCGTTGTTCATCGGTGAGTTCTTTCCCTTTCGGCTTTTTGATAGGAATAAAAACTTTCCGGCAAACGTAGTCTTTCGCGAAGCCCAAAAACCCCAGGTCCAACCGCACCTTGAACTTTTTAAACCACTCTTTATCAACTGGTAAAATGCTTTTTAGCACACTGTAGTCGTGGTGTCTTCCGCCGTAACAACGGCTGATAAAACCAATCCAGCGAATGGTCGTTGAAATAACTATCTCTTTTACGGCGTGCATTTTTTTTACCGCTATAGTAGTCTTTTTGCATCTCTTTATTTCCTGGTCGTTGCTTGCGTTGCTCCGTTCCATCGACCAATAACGTCTCGTGTTCCTGAAAATAGGCTTCAAATTCGGCCACTGTCGTAAATTCCCGCTTTGGCGCATGCCCGGTTTGCTCCAGCGCTTCTTGGAGCATCGTAATGCCTAATTCCTGGTTGCGTTTCGCGTTGGAACCGTCCATCCCACTGACCAATCCCAACAAATCATACGTCAAGTTTCCTTTGAAGCTGAATAGGGTGAAAAGCAGTAATTCTTCTTCTGTTTTAAGGACTACTTCATACGGCGCAAAAGCCCCACGTTCAATCATATCTGTTCCATTCAACCGAAAATACGCCTGCTTAAAATGCGCCAAAAGCTGCGCAAAACGCTCCGCCGTGAGTCCCGTGGCAGCACGCCATTTACGCGAAGTAGTGAGGTTTTTTACGGAAAAGTTCATGTTCTAAATTTAAGTACAGTTTGTCGAAAATTCCGCACTTCACTCACTTCGCAACAAGTCTAATATATTCTGACAATACGCCAAATTAGCCGATAATAATACTAGACTTGTTGCGAGCTATTAATCACAGATTTAAGCTGAAATTCCACAAGCCCGCACACACTCCCAGCACGTCATTGTACAGGTTCAAATTATGCAAACGTAATCGGTCTTCCAAAATTCGATAACGTTTCAATCCGCCAATGCTATGCTCTACGGTAATTCGTTCACTTGCTTGTTTTGTATTTATTTCTCGTTGTTCATCGGTGAGTTCTTTCCCTTTCGGCTTTTTGATAGGAATAAAAACTTTCCGGCAAACGTAGTCTTTCGCGAAGCCCAAAAACCCCAGGTCCAACCGCACCTTGAACTTTTTAAACCACTCTTTATCAACTGGTAAAATGCTTTTTAGCACACTGTAGTCGTGGTGTCTTCCGCCGTAACAACGGCTGATAAAACCAATCCAGCGAATGGTCGTTGAAATAACTATCTCTTTTACGGCGTGTATTTTTTTTTACCGCTATAGTAGTCTTTTTGCATCTCTTTATTTCCTGGTCGTTGCTTGCGTTGCTCTGTTCCATCGACCAATAACGTCTCGTGTTCCTGAAAATAGGCTTCAAATTCGGCCACTGTCGCAAATTCCCGCTTTGGCGCATGCCCGGTTTGCTCCAGCGCTTCTTGGAGCACCGTAATGCCTAATTCCTGGTTGCGTTTCGCGTTGGAACCGTCCATCCCACTGACCAATCCCAACAAATCATACGTCAAGTTTGCTTTGAAGCTGAATAGGGTGAAAAGCAGTAATTCTTCTTCTGTTTTAAGGACTACTTCATACGGCGCAAAAGCCCCACGTTCAATCATATCTGTTCCATTTAACCGAAAATACGCCTGCTTAAAATGCGCCAAAAGCTGCGCAAAACGCTCCGCCGTGAGTCCCGTGGCAGCACGCCATTTACGCGAAGTAGTGAGGTTTTTTACGGAAAAGTTCATGTTCTAAATTTAAGTACAGTTTGTCGAAAATTCCGCACTTCACTCACTTCGCAACAAGTCTACTATAAGTGCAGTGGCAATTTGCTTGCTAAACATTTGTGTGTATTTTAAATTTTTTGCACTAATTGATAAACAGTCGCCCCTACCATGAGAATATGTGTATTAAGAGCGAATTATTAGCGGTAATCTACTGATTTTCTGCTGCGCGAACTTCGTTAATACTCAATCGCCTCAATCCCAAGTTGCTTCAGTCGCTCAAGGTGCTCCTTCATGGCGTTGAGTTGTTCGGGGGCGTGTCCCTGCCAATCGGTGACTTTCCCGGTTACCCGGAGCGGGCTTTTGGAACGGTAGGACCTAGTGGGATTGACAGATAGCTCCTCATGCTGGTCCGTCTCCGTGGTCGCCCGATGGTTGGTGCGGCAATTTATCCAACTGTAGCCGAACATCTCGTCTGACAGCTTAAAAACCCGGTGCCGCTGAAGGCCGCCACAAAACCACCCCACCGATACCGGGTTATCATAACCCCGCCCCACTCCCGGGCGTATTTCCGTCAGCCAACGCCTGCCCCATGACCGAACTGCAACGCCTGCTCCTCGCCTACGACCGCCACCGCGCCGAGGCCCGCCCCTGCGCCCTGGCCACGGTGGTCGAGGTGCTGGGCTCGGCCTACCGCCGCCCCGGCGCCCGCATGCTCGTCACCGAAGACGGCGAGCTGACCGGGGCCATCAGCGGCGGCTGCCTGGAGGGCGATGCCCGCCAGCGGGCCCGTCAGGCCATTTTCCGGGGCCAGCCCGCGCTGGTCACCTACGATACCCGCGACGAGGACGACCCGCGCCATGGCCTCGGCCCCGGCTGCCAGGGCGTGGTCCGCATCCTGCTGGAGCCGCTGGATTTTACTGCGCCCGACAACCCCGTGGAACTGCTGCGCGGGTTCGCCCAGCACCCCGAGCCGGCGGTGCTGGCCACGGTGTTCGAAACTGATACTTCGGGCCTGAAGGCGGCGGTGGGGCAGCGGGTGCTGCTTTCGGCGGCCGGCGCGCTGCGCGGCAGCCCTATGCTGGCCGGCCCGCTGGCCGGGGCCGCCCGCGCCACGCTGGCGCAGGGCCTTTCGCAGGTACTTGATATTGAAACCGATGCCGGCCCGGTGCGGGCGCTGCTGGAAGTGCTGGTGCCGCCGCTGCGCCTCGTAGTGTACGGCGCGGGCAACGACGCTCAGCCGCTGGTTCACCTGGCTGCCTCGCTCGGCTGGCACATAACGGTGGTGGATGGCCGCCCCAATCTGGCCACGGCCGCCCGTTTCCCGGAGGCGGCGGAGGTTCGCATTGTGCCCGTGCGCGAGCTGGAAACGCAGGTGCCCGATGCGGGCGCTTACCACGTTCTGCTCAGCCACAACTACGCCTACGATTTGGCCGCGCTGCAAACCCTGCTGCCCACGGCCGCGCCCTACATCGGCCTGCTGGGGCCCCGCGCCAAAGCCGGCCGGCTGCTGGAAGAGATGGAATTGCCTGCAGCTGAAACCGCCGATTTGCTGCAAAACCGCCTGCACAGCCCCATCGGCCTCGATTTGGGCAGCGAAACGCCCGAAGAAATAGCCCTGGCCATCGTGGCCGAAATTCAGGCCCAACGCCACCAGCGCAACGGCCGGCCGCTGCGCGAGCGGGTCGGTACGGTGCATGCCCCGCTGGTACCGCTGATGGCCTCGGCGGCCGGTGCGGCTGGTTAACCTCGATTACCAGCATCGCCTATTCCACTAAAAAGGCCCGCGTCGATGGACGCGGGCCTTTCTGATTTCGGCTCCGATTGAGGTGCTTACTTCACGTTGAACAGCAAGCCCACGTACACCAGCCGGCCAATTTGCGGGCCGCCGATAATCTGGATGTTCGCGTCGTCGAATAGGTTCGAGCCGCCGAGTTGCAGCGTGGTGGCAATTTTGGGCAGGGTGTAGCCCAGGTAGGCATCGGCGGTGCGGTAAGTATGCACCTGGCCGGCGGCGAAGGGCATTTCCTGGTAGTGGCCTTCAATCCAGCGGTAGTTCACCGAGTAGGTCAGGTTTTTCAGCACGGTACCGTTGGCTCCCACGTTGAACTTGTGTTTCGGCGTGTTGAAGAACGTGCGGAAACCATTGGGCAGGTTGCTGCGGTCCAGCACATTCAGCGAGTAGTTGCCGGTCAGGTTCAGGCCACGGTTCAGGTAGTAGGTCAGGGCGAAGGTGGCCCCCTGCGTCCGTACCTCCTGGGCGAAGTTGTAGGAAGCGAAAATGATACGGGCCGACGAGGCCTTGGAATCGGTGAAACCCGACTGCAGGCCGGCATTCACCTGCTGCTCGGTGGGGCGGGTGCCGTCCACGTTGCCCACGAATGCCGTGCCGCCGATAAATTCGTTGTAGCGGCTGTTGAAATAGCTGGCATCAACGTACACATTCGGCAGAATTGCGCCCTTGTAGCCCACTTCCACCGTGTTCACGCGCTCCAGGCGCAGCTTGTCGAACGATACCTGGAAGCCGGCCAGCGGCGTCACGCCCGGCGTGTACGACTGCCCCTGGGCATTGGCGAAGCCGTAGCCCTGAAAGCCATTGCCCACGTTGCCCAGCAGAATGAACGAGCGTTGGTCCGACAATAGGTACTGGTCGGTTTGCGAGGGGCTGCGGAAGGCCTGCCCGTAGCTGGCCCGGAAGTTATGCTGCTTGCGCTCGCCCACCGAGTACACGGCGGCCACGCGGGGCGAAAACGAAGGGTCGAAATTCTTGAAAGCATCGACCCGGCCCGCGAAGGCCAGCTTCAGGCGGTCGTCGAGCAGCGTTTGGGTGAGCTGGGCGTAGCCGCCAAACTCGTGGTTCAGAATGCGCTCCCCATTGGTATCGGCAAAGAGCAAGCCATCGGAGCCCAGCCGGTACTGGCGGTAGGCCCCGCCCACAATCAGGCCGGTGTTGTGGCCGAGCACGAAGTTGTGCTGGGCGCTGGCATCATTCAGGTACGAGTTGAAATTTTGCTGGGCCCCGTAGCCGGGGCGTTTATCATTCACCACCTGGTCGCGCAGCACCGTGTAGCGCGGGTCGGTGCTCTTGAGCTGGGTGGCATCGGCGGCCGTTTTGGCAATGGCCAGGGCTTCGGCCGGGCTTTTGCCCAGGGCAGTGCGGGCCTGCGTGTACACCTGGTTGTAGGTGCCAAAATACTGCTGCGCGTAGTTCAGCGAGCTGCCTTCGGCGGTGGGCAGCGTCAGCATCCGGGCGCTAAGCTGGGTCAGCTCGTAGCTGCTGCCGGTAAAATCCTGGGTCGAGTACAGGCGAATAAAGCCCTTCGAGCTCTTCAGCTCGGCCCGGTACTGGTTCGTACCCAAGCCCTTCACGCGAAATCGACTCAGGTTTTGGTAAGTGGCAGTTCCTTCGCCGCGCTTGGCTTCCACGGTCAGCTTCAGGTCGCTGTTGAAGAGGTACGACACCGCGCCCTGCACCCGGTACGACTTCGTTTTCTGGTCGCCCGCAATCAGCTCCTGCTCCGTGAAGCCGGGCATGTACACAGTTTTGCCGTACAGCTACGGATTCACGATGTAGCCGACCGCCGGCTGGTTCTGGTAGGGCGTGTAGAGATTGCTGAGTTCACCGTAGCGGTTCACGGCATCATAGCCCAGGGGCGAATTCGCGGGGTTAAGCGACGTATTATTGGCCTCGTAGTTGTTGGCAATCCAGTCGTTGGCCTGAAACACGCTGCCGTTTATTTTGAAGGCCAGCTTTTCGCTCAGCTTCTTGGCATAGCGTACCTGCCCATCCAGTAGGTTGCGCTGGCCGCCCCGCAGGCGCAGGCTCAGGCCCTCGTACACAAACGGGTCTTTCGAATTGAAGAGCACCACGCCGCTCAGCGCGTTCGAACCGTACAGAGCCGACGCCGGACCGTGCACAATCTCAATGCTTTCCATGTCCAGCTCCGGGATGCCCACCAGGTTGCCGGGGCTCAGGTTGAGCGACGGCAGGGCCGTATCCATGTAATCCACCAGCTGAATCACGCGCTCCGATTTGGCCGTATTGAAGCCGCGCGTGCTGATGCTGGTAAACAGCATCGAGGCCGAGCTCACATCGATACCCGCCAAGTTGCCCAGGCCCGAGAGCACCTCCGGCGTACTGATGCGCTCTACCTGCTTGGCCGAAACCTTGTCGATGGTTACCGGGGCCCGCATGATATTTTCCTCGACCCGCGAGGCCGAAACCACCGTTTCGCTCAGCATGGTAGCACTCGGCACCATGGCCACATTTATCTGGTCTTCGGGCTTTTGCAGCAATATCGTCTGCGTTTCGTAGCCCACGTAGGCTACCACCAGTTCCACCGGCCCGTTGGCAAACGAGCGGGTCAGGTCGAAATGCCCATCCTGATTGGTGCTCGTGCCAATGTACGTTCCTTTGATAAACACGGTAGCGCCGGGCAGCGGCTCGCCGGCGTTCGTAGTTATCGCCCCGCCAATGTGGCCTTCCACCGGCTCAGGCATCCGGCGTACTTTGGCAGCTTTGGTATTGGTATTGGGGTGATGTGGTAATGGCCCGGGAGTGGGCCGAGCCAGTGCAGTAGCAGGTGCCAAGGCGGTCACCAATAATGCAGCGTATATCTTACTCATTCTGTTTATTAATACTGTTTATTAGAAAAAACAAAATTATGCCTGCCCCGCAGCATGCCCTTTCTATTTTCGCCAAAGTATGGTTATTGGCAGTTAAACAGCATCAAAACGATGACTAACCTTTTTCGATATCCATAACGAATTTGAATAGTTATAAGTAAAATCACTTACAATCGCCTTTAAAAACAACTATTAAACCACCCGCAGCTGTAAAATTTTGCAAATTCGTCATTTGAGCATTTATAACTAATCCCATGATATAGAATTCAAATAGCTAGCAAATCACATTAAAACGCTAAACATCAGCAAGTGCATCACTTGCTATAATGCAATTTGTATCCGCGATTTATCACCCTCAACTACTCACTCGAAATCTCGTCAGGACAGACTAAGCTACTGGGCCGAAACCCGATAGCTCAGCGTCAGACGCAACGTCGTTCCTTTTTCCAGGCGCGGGCTGAGCGGGGTTGGGGCCTGGCCGAGCCCGATGTAGTCGAGGGTAGCGGGCCATTGGTCATCTTTGGCATACACCTCCAGCCGCCGCGTTGCCGCATAGGCGGCAGTGGCCCGCAGCGCCCAATGGGTACTCAAATACGCTTCGGCAAACAGCCCGTAATGCCCCTGCTGGTACTGGAAGTACTGGTCGTTGTTCACCAGCCGGTAGGCCGTGTTGATGCCAATCAGGTTGAAGCCCATATTGACGCGGGGCGTGGCGGCATAGCTGGCCGTGAAGGAGGTGGGCAAGTCGCCAAAAAGCCGCCAGCGCTGCCCCAGCCGCCAGTCGAGACCCAGCAGCAGCACGTACTGCGGCCCAAAGAACTACTGCCGGTAGCCCACCCACCGTGAGGCGATAGGCCCGGCGGGCATTGGCGCGGTAGGCGGCGCGCACCACGCCGCCCCAGGTCACGTCGGCCCCGCGCACCTCGCGCAGGTTGGAGTTGAGGGCGGGCAGCACCAGGGCCGTGAGCTAGGTGCGGGGCGAAAGGCGCTGCCGGCAACCCAGCACCGGCGTGATGCCGTACACATTATACACCTCAAAACCAGGCTTTTTACCACTAAAACGCAATGTTTCGAGATTGAGGCCGGCCTACTCTACCCTACTATTTTTCAGGTACAAAAACGGGGCAGCCCGACCTTTGGGGTTACGACACCACCAAAAAACCGTTCTGCCCCGTGAAGCAACACTTCGCTGCTAAAATTACGACGCTTTTGCAACAGGCCCCGTTTGTGGGCCACTTGTCCCGCCAAAAGTTTGTGGGCCAGTTCATTCTTGGCCTGATAAAGAGCCGCAACGTGCAATTCGGCGAGGTGGCCCAGCACCTCAATGACGCGGCCAAGCCCGCCTCGAACGAAACGCGCATTCAGGACTTTTTCCGCGAAGTAGACCTCAATTACGTACTGTTGGCCAGGCTTTTACTGAGTTTGTTGCCTGCGCAGGGCAAGCTGCGCTTATGCCTCGACCGCACGGAGTGGGACTTCGGCCAGTGCCAGGTGAACATCCTGCTCGTCACCGTCGGCACGGGCGAGGTCCACGTGCCCCTTTATTGGCACCTGCTCGACAACCGCAGCGGCAACTCCAACGCCGCCGACCGCATCGCGGTGCTCGAAAAGTGCCTGGCCTTGCTGGGCAAAGACCGCATCGGCCTGGTCGTGGGCGACCGGGAATTTGTCGGCCATGCGTGGTTCAAGTGGCTCAAAGACAATGGGCTTAATTTTGTCATGCGCGTGCCCAAGCACCACTGCCTGACCCACGCCGACGGCCGCCGGCAGGCCGTGGCCGACCTGGGCCTGGTGCCGGGGCAGGTGCGCCGCTTCGCCCACGTGCAGGTCGACGGGGTCTGGGGACAGGCCTGGGTCAAGGCCGTGGCGGCGGACGCGTTTGTCTTCCTGTTTGCCACGGCCGGCCTGAACCACCTCGCGCAACTCTATGCCAAGCGCTGGACGATTGAGCAATGCTTTCAAAATCTGAAAGGGCGGGGCTTTAACCTGGAAGCCACCCACTTGCGCTGTTTCCAAAAGCTGCGCAAGCTCGTGGCCCTGGTCAGCCTGGCCTACGCGTTTTGTCTGGGCGTGGGCGCGGCCGCCCACGGCGGCCGCCAGCCCATTGCCCGCAAAAACCACGGCTACCGGGCCGCCAGCCTGAGCCGCCACGGCCTCAATCTGCTCCGCCAACTCGCCCGCCCGCTGACCCTGCCCGAGGACCCATTGGCCCGCTTGGTTGAAACGCTACTGAACTGGATTACGAGGCAACTTGCTAAAAATCAATTACTAAAAATAGTAGGGTAGAGTAAGGCCGGCCAATGCCGCGTGCGACGTATCGGCCGCCACGGCCACGGGCACAATGAGGCTGACCCGGAAAACATCGCCCCGGAACGTGTCTCCATTGCCGCTGGCCAGCTTCAGGGGCAGTACCTCATAGCTCAGGCCAATGCCCTCGGCGTAGCCCTGCGCCCGGCCGAGGACCGGAATAAGCAGGCAGGCACTGAGCAGCAGGGCCGGCAGCCGCCGGACAGTAGTAGTGCAGACACGGAGTAATCTGGGTAGAATTCAGCGACAAATAAAAGCGCAATTATCCAATAGCCAGCGCTCTACTTTTACAGCCTGGCTTTTTGCCAGCCCAACCGACTATTCATGCTTTCCAGCATGGCGCATCTGCTACTCATTCATTGCCCCGACAAGCCGGGCCTGTTTATAACGTCACAGGCGTGCCGTTCAAGCACGGCCTCAACATTATCCGCAACGGCGAATTTGTGGAGCGCGACGGCAACCACTTTTCATGCGTACCGAGGTAGCCGGCGCGTTCGACCCGGAGGCACTCCAGGCCGATTTGCGCGCGGCGCTCCCGTCTTCGGCCGTAATCCGCCTCACCACCAACCAGCCCAAAAACATTGTGCTAGCTGAATGCCCGCGTGCTGGCCGTTATCAGCAACTACGAGGTACTCGGCGACCTCACCCGCAAGTTCAATATCCCCTTCCACTACCTGCCCCACGCCGACCGCTCCCGCGAAGCGCACGAGGCCGAAGTACTGGCCGTACTGGCCCAATACCAGCCCGATTTCGTATTGCTGGCCAAGTATATGCGTACCCTGACTTCCAATTTTATGCCGCACTACTCCAACCGGCTTATCAACATTCACCACTCCTTTCTGCCGGCCTTTGTGGGGGCCAGCCCCTATGCGCAGGCCTACGCCCGGGGCATGAAAATTATCGGGGCCACCGCCCATTTCGTCAACGAGCAGTTCGACCAAAGCCCCATCATCGCCCAGAACGTCATTCCCATCGACCACACCCAGAGCGCCCACGAAATGGCCCAGGCCGGCCGCGACGTGGAGAAAATCGTGCTGGCCCGCTCCCTCAGAATGGTATTCGACGAACAGGTATTTGTGCACGGCAACAAAACCGTGATTTTCGACTGAAACCGGTAGCCGGCCCACAGCGCAGGTACTACACCAAACCGGGCTGCCCACTTTCGTGAGCAGCCCGGTTTCTTTATTCCGAATGCCTGACGCAGCGTTATTCGCCCCGGCTACGGCCACCGCCGCCATGGTTACCGCCGCCATTGCCACCACCCCGGTTACCGCCGCCGTAGCTGCCGCCCCGGCGGCCACCATCGTAATGGTAGCTGCCCCGGCCCGACCGGTAGTAAGGCTGGCGATACACCGGCCGCACCACCACCGGACGGGGAGCGTAGTACGGGCGGCCATAGCCGTAGTAGGCCGGGCCGGAAGGATAATAATCGTAGCCGGTACCAACCGAAGCCACGCAGCCACCCAACATGAGCAAACTTATACTGAGTGCGAAAATGATGGATTTAGCTTTCATGGTATAGATACGTGCCGAAGCACGGCGATTGACGGTTAAACGATAAAAACGTATATGCAAAATGCAGGCCATGCTGACAGCCGTCGAGCCTGCTTATTAATAACGCAAACAGCCGTCAATTAGTTAATTGACGGCTGCTAACATGCTGTACAATTGCTTACTCAGCTTCCGCTGGCAATACCGTTTCGCCCGAATACAGGCGGGCTTTGCCAGGCAGCGTTTTGTGGCGCTCCTTACCCAGGGCGGCGCTGGGCTCGGGCACCCAGTGGTGGCGGCCGCCGGCCTTTTCGTCCTCAAACACGGTGGGCGCGGTGCCGGCGGCGGTGCGCTCCTTCCAGGTGAGGTGCTGGGTGCCATCGTCGGTGCGCTCCATGGTAATGCACTGCTCAACGGGGCACACCAGCGAGCACAGGTTGCAGCCCACGCAGTTTTCCTCGATGATTTCGGGTACGCGGGTACCCGCATTGAGCTTAATAGCCTGATGGGCACCGTCTTCGCAGGCCGTGTAGCACAGCTGGCAGCCAATGCACTTATCCTCGTTGATGTTGGCCGTCACCTTGTACTTCATGTTCAGGTCTTCCCAGTGCAGCACGTTAGGCAGGGCCTTGCCCACCATATCGTAAATGGTATTGAAGCCCTTCTCCACCATGTACTGCTCCAGCCCCGAGGTCATTTCCCGAATGATGCCGAAGCCGTAGTGCATGGCCGCCGTGCATACCTGCACGCTGCTGGCGCCCAGCAGAATATGCTCTACCGCATCGCGCCAGGTTTCGATGCCGCCAATGCCCGAAATGGGCAGCTTGATATCGGGGTGCTGGGCGCAGTTTTTCACCATGTTCAGGGCAATGGGCTTCACGGCCGGGCCGCAGTAGCCGCCGTTGCTGCCCTTGCCGTCCACAATCGGGTACGGAGCAAACTGGTCAAGGTCAACGCCCACAATGCTTTGAATGGTGTTGATGAGCGAAATGGCATCGGCCCCGCCGCGCCGGGCGGCCATGGCCGGCTCAGTGATGTCGGAGATATTTGGGGTGAGCTTCACGATGACGGGCTTAGTGGCCACTTCCATCACCCACTCCACAATCATCTGCAGAATCTTGGGCTCCTGCCCTACTGCCGAGCCCATGCCGCGCTCGCACATGCCGTGCGGGCAGCCAAAGTTCAGCTCGAAGCCGTCGGCGCCCGCGTCCTGGCTCTGGCGCACGATGTCGTGCCACTCCTGCCGCGTCTGCACCATGAGCGAGGCGATGACGGCGTGGTTGGGGAAGCGCTTTTTCACTTCCTCAATCTCGCGCAGGTTGTGCGAAAGCGGCCGGTCCGAAATCAGCTCGATGTTATTGAAGCCGATGAGGCGCTTGTCGCGGTAGTTCAGCCCGCCGTAGCGGCTCGAAACGTTCACGACGGGCACACCCAGCGTTTTCCAAACCGCACCGCCCCAGCCGGCATCAAACGCCTTCATGATTTGGTAGCCGGAATTGGTAGGCGGGGCCGAAGCCAGCCAGAAAGGATTCGGCGATTTAATGCCGGCGAAGTTTATGGAGAGGTCAGGCATGGATTGAATAGGCTAATAGAACGTCATGCCGAGCGCAGCCGAGGCCTCTCGCGTGCTTCGTTGCAAGGACTTGATTACTGCTGCACGCGAGAGGCCTCGGCTGCGCTCGGCATGACGCCCTTTTATGTTCGAAGAAAAATTACTTGCTCAGGTAAGCGTGAATACCCCGCGCCGTGAGCTTCGCCTCGGCCGCCGCGTTCACTACTTCGGCGCCGCCATTCCAGGCATCGCCGGAGGCGAAATACTTCGGGTTCGACGTCTGGCCGGTGTGGGCATTGGCGATGATGCGGCCCTTACCATCCAGTTTCAGGCCGGGAATCAGGCCCAAGAACTCCGTCTGCTTAGCCTGACCGGTGGCTTTAATCACCATGTCGCAGGGTTCCACAAACTCAGAGCCGGCAATTTCCAACACCTTGCCATCACTGGTTTCGGTGCGAATAAATTTCACGCCCGCCACGTAGCCGTTGCCCGTAATTTCGATTGGAGCCACGTTGAACAAACCTTTCACCCCCACGCCTTTGGCCAGGTCGTACTCGAACTCGTAAGCCCCCATTTCCTCCTTGGCACGGCGGTAGGCCAGCAGCACCGTTTCTGCACCCAAACGCGACGATTCCGAAGCGGCATCCATGGCAGTGTTGCCGCCACCCAACACAATCACCTTGCGGCCCACCGCAACTTCGTGATGGTGCTGGCGCAATTCAGCGATAAATTCAACGGCACCCGTACAATTGATTTTATCCTCACCGGGCAAACCTAATTCGTTGGTTTTACCAAGGCCAATTCCGAGAAAAACAGCATCGTATTTCTGCTCCAGCTTCTCCAGCTCATCACGCGATTTTATCGGCGAATTAAAGTGGGTATTGTAGCCGAATTGCGCCTGCAAATAAGCCATTTCAGCCAGCGTTTCTTCGTTGGTAATTTTATAGGGTGCGACACCGTATACCGTCAGGCCCGAAGGCTGCGCTTTGGCTTCAAAAACATCGACCGTGTAGCCTAGTGAACGCAATTCGCAAGCGGCAGATATACCAGCCGGGCCAGCTCCAATCACGGCCACTTTCTTCCCATTATCCGCGCCGGGACCGAACAGCTTTTCGCCGCTCTTAATCACCTTGGTAGTAGCGTAGCTCTGGAGGCGGCCAATCTCAATCGGCTTCACTTCCTGCAGGTTGTATACGCAGGCACCTTCGCACAGCACTTCCGTCGGGCACACTTTGCCGCAGGCATTACCGAAGTAGTTAGCCTCGTAAATGGTGCGCGCTGCGCCGGTATCATTACCCGAATTTATCTGGCGAATAAACTGTGGAATATCAATTCCCGACGGGCACGCTTTAATGCACGGCGCATCGAAGCAAAACAGGCAGCGGGAGCTTTCGTAAAGCGCCTCAGTACGGTTCATCACCGGCTTTAACTGCGCGAAATTTTCCGCGAATTCCTGCTCGGTGGTAGGGGTAAAAAATTCGGCCATATGGGCGGATAAATTCGAATATGAAGAAAATGGAACGTCATGCTGAGCGCAGTCGAAGCATCCCTACCGCTTCGTCCGGCTCCCCTCTCCTTTTCGGAGAGGGGCCGGGGGTGAGGCGAACTGTTGAACGATGCGAGCGAGGTGCTTCAACTGCGCTCAGCATGACGTTCTGGTATGCGGACGTAGCCTACAGCTCCACCAGTTTCTCGTAGGTTTCGGGGCGACGGTCGCGAAAAAACTGCCAGGTATTGCGCACTTCCTCAATCATATCGAGGTCGAATTCGGCGATGAGCAATTCGTCCTTGTACTCGTCGGCCTGCGCGATAATCTGGCCGCGCGGGTCCACGAAATAGCTGGTGCCGTAGAAGCGGCCCAGGTTCCAGGGCTTCTCCTCACCAACGCGGTTGATGCAGCCCATGAAATAGCCGTTGGCGGCCGCGTGGGCGGGTTGCTCCAGCTTCCAGAGGTACTGCGAGAGGCCTGCCACGGTGGCCGAGGGGTTGTACACGATTTCGGCCCCGTTCAGGCCCAGGATGCGGGCACCGTCAGGGAAGTGCCGGTCATAGCAGATATACACGCCCACTTTAGCGTATTTGGTCTGGAAAACGGGGTAGCCCAGATTGCCGGGCTTGAAGAAGAATTTCTCCCAGAAGCCGGTGGTGTGGGGAATGTGGTTTTTGCGGTATTTGCCTAGGTAGGTGCCATCGGCATCAATCACGGCGGCGGTGTTGTAGAGAAAACCGGCCTGCTCGCGCTCATACACGGGCACAATCATCACCATGTTGTATTTCTTGGCGTACTCAGCCATGCGGTCCGTCGTCGGGCCGGGCACCGATTCGGCCGAGGCGTACCAGGCTTTATCCTGGCCGGGGCAGAAATACGGGGTATTGAAAATTTCCTGCAAGCAGAGAATCTGCACGCCCTGGCGGCCGGCTTCCTCAATGAGCGGAATGTGCTTGGCTTCCATGGCCTGCATGATTTCGGCAATCGTGCCTTCGCCTTCGGTCATCGGCAGGCTCATCTGGATGAGGCCGGATTTGATTATTCTGGGCATCTGTGGGAGGGTTGAGTTTTGAGTTTTGACTGTTGAATTAGCCCGTCATTCCGAGCATTCTGCGCATTAAGCAGAGTCCGAGGAATCTCGCGTGCTTACACTAATCCATGACGTTGCTACGATTTGATTACTACCACACGCGAGACTCCTCGGACTCTGCTTAATGCGCAGAATGCGCAGAATGCTCGGAATGACGGGCTGATTATTTCGTTCTAAATATTTGTTTTGCCACGCTTGATGAACTGCCCGTAGCCTTTCGAAACTTTCGTTTCGCCAGCATCAACGGCTACTTTGCCGCGCAGCAAAACCGTGTCTATTTTACCGGTCAGCTCCCAGCCTTCGTAGCCGGAATAGTCGCAATTCATGTGGTGCGTTTCAGCCGAGATTTTATGCTTTTTATCAGAGTCAAAAATCACCAAATCTGCATCGGCTCCGATACTGATGGTGCCTTTGCGGGGAAACATGCCGAATATTTTGGCAGCGTTGGTGGAGGTAATTTCCACGAATTTCTGCGGCGTAATCCGACCCTTATTCACGCCTTCGGAAAACAGCAATTCCATGCGGTGCTCAATGGCGGGGTGGCCGTTTGGTATTTTTGAAAAGTCGTCCTTACCCATCAGCTTCTGCTCCCACGTAAAAGGGCAGTGGTCGGTGCCCACCACGTTCACGAGGCCCTGGTTGATGCCGGCCCAGAGGGTGGCCTGGTCCTTTTTCTCGCGTAGCGGCGGCGACATCACCCACTTCGCCCCATTGGCCTCGTCCTCATACAGCGAGGCGTCGAGCAGCAGATATTGGATGCAGGTTTCGACCAGCACGCGCTGGTTGCGCTCGGTGGCGCGGCGTACCTGGTTGAGGGCACCCTCGCAGGTGAGGTGCACGATATAGGCGTTCACGCCCGTGTAGTTGGCGATGTCGGCGAAGCGGCCCGATGCTTCGGCCTCCGTCACTTCGGGCTGCGAGAGGTAGTGGTAGAGCGGGGTGAGCTTGCCGGCCGCCCGGTGCTGGGCGATGAGCGTGTCAATCATGTCGCCGTTAGTGGCGTGGGCGGTCACGAGGCCGCCGTGCTTTTTCACTTCCTGCATCAGGCCCACCATCTGCGCGTCGTCAATCATGAGCGCGCCCTTGTAGGCCATGAAGGTCTTGAAAGAGGTGATGCCCTCGGCAATCATGTCCTTGATTTCCTCCTTGGTATCGGGGTTGAAATCCGTCACGGCCATGTGGAAGCTGTAGTCGCCCACGGCGTTCCCGGTGGCGCGGCCGCTCCACTCCTCGAAGGCCGAGCGCAGCGAGCTGCCCTGCTTTTGCAGAATGAAGTCGATGACGGTGGTGGTGCCGCCGTGCAGGGCGGCGCGGGTGCCGGTTTCGTAGGTATCGGACGAAAACGTGCCCATGAAGGGCATTTCCAGGTGCACGTGCGGGTCGATGCCGCCGGGCATGATGAGCTTGCCGGTGCAGTCAATCACCTCCGCCCCTTCAGCCGACAAATTGCGGCCAATGGAAACGATGATTTCGCCTTCAATCAGAATATCGCAGACGGCGTCCGAATCGGCGGTGACGACGCGGCCGTTTTTGAGGAGAATGGACATTGACTTTTGAATGTATTACTGGCGCGAGTTTAGCGAAGCGTAACTCGTGCCGATGATTCGGGCGAGGCTGTGCCTCGCATCAGAACGACGCTACCGGCGCGGTTCTGGATTATCAGTGTCGCGGCATCGGAACGACGCTACCGGCGCGGTTCCGAATTGCCGCTGGCGCGACAGTGGAGGCACAGCCTCCACCTCATGGCTGGGCACGAGTTACGCTTCGCTAAACTCGCGCCAGTGCTAATGCACGTACTTATCAGCGATGCTGAGGGCTTCCGAAATAATAGCCAACCCTTCGTCAATTTCCTCCTTGGTAATGGTGAGCGGGGGGCAGATAAAGATGTAGCTCCAGCGCACGAAGGTGTACATGCCCAGCTCGCGGATTTTGGCGGCTATCTGGTTCATGATGTCCATTTGGGCGGGCGTGGCGTTCCAGGGGGCCATGGGCTCCTTGGTGTCGCGGTTTTTCACCAGCTCGAGGCAGCCGAAGAGGCCGGTGTTGCGCCAGTCGCCGATGCTGGGGTGATGGCGCTTGAGCTGGGCTACTTGCTGGTCCATGTATTCACCCATCTCAATGGTGTTTTCGATGAGGTTGTCCGACTCATAAATATCGAGCACGGCCACGGCGGCAGCGCAGGAAACCGGGTGCGCCGAATACGTGAGGCCCAGCGGCAGGGGCTTGTCGTCGAAAGATTTGGCGATTTTCTCGTCCACCATCACCGCGCCCAGGGGCAGGTAGCCGGCGGTGATGCCCTTGGCCATGCACATCACATCGACTTTCACCCCGTGGTGGTCCGAGCCGAACCACTTGCCGGTGCGCCCGAAGCCCGACATCACTTCATCAGCAATGAGCAAAATGCCGTGCTTGTCGCAGATTTCGCGGATGCGCGTCCAGTAGCCCGGCGGGTACTTAATGCAGCCCGATGTGCCCGACTCGCCTTCCAGAATAATGGCCGCCACGCTGCCCGGGTTCTCGTAGCCGATAATGCGCTCCATGGCATCGGCGGCGCGCTGGGCGCACTGCTCAGGCGAGTCGGAGTACCAGGGGCAGCGGTAGGAATACGGGTTTTCGACGTGCACTACGCCCGGCATGGCCTGGCTATCCACGGCAAATTTGCGCGGGTCGCCGCCGGCGCTCATGGCCCCGTAGCTGGCCCCGTGAAACGACTGATACAGCGTCACAATCTTGTGGCGACCGGTGTACACCCGCGCCAGCTTGATGGCGTTTTCAATGGCCTCGGCCCCGCCCAGCGTGAAAAACGCTTTGGTGAGGTTGGGCGCGGTAATTTCGGCCAATTTCTTGCCCAAATCGCCGCGCGTTTTGGTAATCATGCCGGGATACACGTAGCTCAGCTCGCGCATCTGGGCGGCTACGGCTTCGGTCACGCGCTGGTCGCCGTGCCCGATGTTCACGTTCATGAGCTGGGCCGAGAAGTCGATATAGCGCTTGCCGTCGCGGTCGTACACGTACACGCCTTCGGCACGCTCGGCGTTGATGGGGTTCAGGCCCGTTTGCTTCGACCACGAGAAGAGCGTGTGGTCGAGGTTGTCGTGCAGGATTTGCGTGGGGTCGGGGGCGAGGGTGGTTTCCATTTTTCGTTGGTTCTATTTGAACGTCATGCCGAGCGCAGCCGAGGCATCTCGCGTGCTGTCGTTGTGGGCAATATCAGCCGCGCCAGGTTTGTAAATCTATCGGTCCCCAATTGGGATTAAGCGTATTGATTAGAAATTCCTTTTTGGCGCGGCTCCAGTTTTTGATTTGCTTTTCACGCGCAATTGCTTGGGTTGCATCAAGACTTATTTCAAACTAGATGAGCAAATTACACTGGTAGCGTCCCGTGAATTTGCCCCACTCCCCTAAGCCCTCACCATGCTCGTAAAGGCGGCGCTCCAGGTTGTTGGTAACGCCGGTATAGAGCACCGTCCGGGCCGGGTTGATGAGGATGTAAACGTAGAAGCTCATCTCATCAGGACGTCATGCCGAGCGCAGCCGAGGCATCTCGCTCGAAATCGTTGAACGGATTGGTTTACTGCTGCACGCGAGATGCCTCGGCTGCGCTCGGCATGACGTTGTTTTTTAGCTCATCCAGTTCACCCGCGACTCCGGGTTCCACTTCGTCGTGGTCTTCTTGAGCTGCGTCCAAAACTCAATCGAGCTCTTCCCGGTGATATCGCAAGCGCCAAATTTCGAG
Organism: Hymenobacter siberiensis; assembly: GCF_018967845.1. GTDB lineage: Bacteria > Bacteroidota > Bacteroidia > Cytophagales > Hymenobacteraceae > Hymenobacter > Hymenobacter siberiensis. The sequence goes on along the minus strand of NZ_JAHLZZ010000001.1, from coordinate 2,545,378 downwards.
TCGCCCCAGCCCCCAAACGAAAACGGCTCCCTCGGCACGGGCACGCCGATGTTCACGCCAATCATGCCGGCCTGGGCGTGGTCCATTACGTAGCGGGCGCTGCTGCCGCTGCTGGTGAAAACGGCGGCGGCGTTGCCGTAGGGGTTGGCGTTTTCGATGGCCAGGGCCTCGTCCAGCGTGTTGGTGCGCATGATGGCGAGGACCGGGCCGAAGACTTCTTCCTGGGCGATGCGCATGTCGGGCGTCACATAGTCGATGACGGTGGCACCCACGTAGTAGCCGTCTTCGTGGCCGGGCACTACGGCGTTGCGGCCGTCGAGCAGGACTTTGGCGCCGGCGGCTTCGGCTTCGGCGATGTGCTGTTCGATGCGTTCCTTGGCTTCTTTGCTGATGACCGAGCCGAGGTTCTGGCCGGCCACAATCTTGCGGGCTTCTTCCACGATTTTAGCCACGATGCCATCAATCGCCCCCACGCCTACCATGGTGGAGCCGGCCATGCAGCGCTGGCCCGCGCAACCCGACATGCTGGCGGCCACGTTCGAGGCCGTCATTTCGGGGTGGGCGTCGGGCAACACCATCAGGTGGTTTTTGGCGCCGCCTAGGGCTACGCAGCGCTTCAGGTTGCTGGTGGCGCGGATGTAGACGACTTTGGCGATTTTGGTGGAGCCTACGAAGCTCACGGCCTGGATATCGGGGTGGTCGCAGATGGCTTCCACGATTTCCTTGTCGCCGTTCACTACGTTCAGCACGCCGTCGGGCAGGCCGGCTTCTTTCAGCAGCTCGGCGATTTTTACGGCGCTCAGGGGCACTTGCTCCGAGGGCTTCAGAATCATGGTATTGCCGAGGACCAGGGCGTTCGGAATGGTCCAGTGGGGGACCATGTTGGGGAAATTGAACGGGGCGATGCTGGCCACCACGCCCAGCGGCTTGCGCTCGGCGCGGGCTTCCACGCCCTTGCTCACTTCCAGGAATTCGCCCTGGATGAGCTGGGGCATGGAGCAGGCAAACTCAGTCAGCTCGATGGCTTTCTCGACTTCGGCGCGGGCCTCATCATAGGTCTTGCCGTTTTCCTCACGCACGAGGTCGGCCAGGGCTTTCATATCGCGCTCCAGCAGAGTTTTATAGCGATAAAAAATCTGAACCCGCTCCTTAATCGGGGTGGCCGACCACGAAGGAAAGGCGGCCTTGGCGGCCTGCACGGCGGCATCGAGCGCGGCGGCATTGCTGAGTGGCAACGTGGAAATCAACTGCCCGTTGAGGGGGCTGAATACGTCCATGGTGGGCGTAGAGGCACTTTCTACCGACTGGCCCGCCACATAGTTGCGAATGGCCGGATACTTCAATGTTTGAACTTCCATGTTACCTTAATGTTAAGCGGGGTGCAAGCTAAGGGTTTTGTGGGATATGGAGTAATTCCGCAATCGTTTCCGAAGAAATTATTTTCAAAGTAGCTCACATTCAGCCACCTATTTAACCCGGAAAATCCGCCTAAAGTAACCAGGCGCAGGAAGACCACCAATGGTAGCCTGCCTGCGCCTGAATATTTTAGCTGCTTCGGGAGTGATTATTTCACTTTATTTCCTCACCGTCCTTGTTGATAGTGAAGCTGCGGCCGGCTTGTTTCACGCGGGCCTGGCCGTTGGCAAAGTCAGTGGCCTGCTGATAGCGGCCGAAGGGTTTGGTGCCCTGGCCGGGGTCGGCGAGATAATCAGCGGTGATAAAGGTGTAACCATCAGGCAGCTTCACGCGGGCCAGGCCTTCGGCAAATGAGTACGCTTCTTTTAAGGCGATGGGCGGCGTATCGGGCTCGGTGGGGCCGCTGATGTAGTGCCAGCCCCGGTGGTCGAGCACGGCGGCGCGGCCTTCGGCGAAGTCGAGGGCGTTAAAATAATAATGGTCGAATTCCTGGCCGTCTTCGTCGATGAAAGTGTAGGCATCGCCCACCCGGGCGCGGGCGTAGCCGCCGACGTAGGGATTGAGGGCGTCGTAGGCGGCGGGAATTATCTCCTTGCCTTTTTCATCCACGAAGCCATACGCGCCGTCTTTCGCCACTACGGCCTGCCCTTTCTCAAATGGGCTGGCAGCCGTGAACTGGGCCGGAATTACCGGCTGGCCGCTGGCGTCGGCGTAGCCCCAGCGGCCGTTTTCCTGGAAGGGCACGGGCGGCGCGCTGCCCGCATGGCTCAGACCCCAGATGCCCAGGCCGAGCACGGCCACACCGGCCGCTGCCAACATGGCGCGGGGCTGGCTTTGCCCCCACTCCCACGCCTGCCGCAGCCGGGGCCGCAGTACTTCGGCGGCGGCATGCGCCTGGGTGCGCAGGTGCGCAAGGCGATTGGCAAGGGAAACGGCTGGCTGCCCCTCGGCCAATGATGGCCGCACAGCAGTCGCAGTTGGCAGAGCTGCCACGGGGGCCGCACCAACCGAAACCGGAGCTGCTGAAATGCCCGACGGAGCCGCGGCAATCGCCGGGGCAACCGGGGCATTCCGGCTCTCTACAACGTTCTCAGCGGCGGGCAGCGCAGCGGTAACGGGGACCGCGGCAGCAGGCGCTGGCGACACTGCGGCAGCAGGCGCAGCAGCTGCAGAGGCGCTGGCAATCGGACTGGCGTTCAACTGGCCGATTAGCTGACTGAGCTGCTGAATCTTGGCATCCAGCTCCTGGTTGCGGGCGGCCAGCTCGTCGCGGGATGCCTGCATTTCGGCTTCGAGGGCGGCTTTTTCACGGGTTTCGGCCCCGAGGCGTGACACGAGGGCCGTGGCCTTGGCCGCTACGGGAGGGGCCTGGGCCAGCTCGGTGCGAAGCTGGGCAATGCTGCGCTCGCGCTCGGCTTCGCGGGCTTCCAGGGCCTGAAGCTGGGTGCTGAGGTCGGCCTGCATTTGCTGGCGCAGCTGTTCGAGCTGCTGTTTTTCCTCATTGCGGGCGCTCAGGGTGGCGGTATAGCCGTAGGGTAGGTCATCGTCGGGCACGTCATTGGCCCCGAGCCAGCCCCAGAGGGCGCGCGCCTTCTGGCCCAGAAAGGTGCTGCCGCTGGTGGCCATCTGGGCCAGGTCTTGTGCCTGGGTGGCGCTGGCCGGCTCGCTGGCCATGCCTGCACTTTCGGGGGCGGCGGGCTTGGCCACGAAGGCGGCCCATTCGGCGGCCCACTCGGTTATATCAGCGGCCGTTAGGTTGATTTCAGGCGTACCTAAGTCGCGTAAAAGAACGGATACGTCGGCCGGGCTAGTGGCAATGCGGAACCCGGCCGGGGCTTCAGAGAGAGCGGCTTCTACGTCGGGGCCGAATTCAACCAGCGCATCAAAGAGCACGAGGCCGGAAACGCCATTCAAATCGGCCTGCCCGGGGGTGAAACGCGGCTGGAGCCAACCGGCCAGCGCCGCTTTCTGCTCCCGAAACTGCTCGAAAGGATTGTCGAAATCATCGGGACCGGAGAGGGCCACGCCATTGAGCTGCCAGCGGCCGTAGCCTAGCGCGGGAATGCTGAGCCGGCCGCCACGGGGCGCAAATACCAGCACGGTGATGCTGTGCGGGCGCACCACCACGGCATCGAGCGGGGCGGTGCCGTCGGCTAGCACCAGGTTGCCCAGCAGCAGGGTATCGGGGCCGGGGCTGGCTAGCAGCGTGGCTTGCAGGGCTGCAAACTGCCCGGCGCGGACCACATCAATAAAAGGAGAAGCGAGAAAACAATGAACCATGAAATACTGAAATGGGCGGCTGGCCGCTAGTCGTCGCCGTGGCCGTGGCCTTTGCCATGGTGCTTTTTGTGCTTCTTAAACTTTATTTTTCCGGAGCCTTCCTCGTTATCCGAGCCAAATAGCTGGTCTAATAGCGAAGGAGCCGCTTCGGGCACCGCACGGGTGCTGCCAGCGGAGGCCGGAGCCGAGGCGGAGCCCAAAGACAGCGCGCCGTTGGCGGCGGTGCGCATGACTACGGGGCGGCCGCGCAGGTCGCAGCCCTGGCCCTCGCGCAGCTCGGTGCGCTGGCCGGTGGGGCTCACCACGAAGCCGTCTTTGGTGACGGTAGCGCCGGTGGGCAGGTGGGCGTCGCGGGTCATGGGGCGGGGCTGGCCGTTGCGCACCACCTGCATCTGGCCGTTGCGGCGCTGGAAGCCGTCGTTGTTGGGCGTTTGCTGGGCGTGCGCCGGCCCGTGTAGTGCCAGCAGGCTGGTAGTGGCCCAGCAAAGCCGGAAGATGCGCGAAAACATAAGCGAAGTACCCTGAATGGACGAAGCCGCACGGCCCGGAGGCCGGCGGCAGGCCGTATACGTCAAATACGAAGCCAGGCTGCTTCGGGCACCAATATTCTGCACGGGGCTACTGCCCTGGCGAAGCTAGCCGCACTGGTTTCGGGCTGTTACTGAGGGCGCAACAGCACGCGGGCGGGCGCGCCGTCGCTGTCCACAATTTTCAGCGGCAGGCACAGCATCTCGTAATCGCCAGGCGCGATGTGCTGCAAAGCCAACCCCTCAATCACGCAAATTCCGGCATCAAGCAGGGCGTGGTGGGCATCGGCTTTGCCTACGGACAGGTAGTCGACCCCCACGCAAACCACGCCCGCATCGCGCAGAAAAGCGGCCGCATCGCCGTCCAGCGCTACAAAATCGGGCTGAAAAGGCATGGCGTTCCACTCCGAATCCGACATGCGGGTGCGGAACAGCAGGCGGGCTCCGGGCTCAATTTCCAAGTGCTGCACTTCGGCCAGGCTGATGCTTTTGGGGTTGGTGATGGCTACGACGCGGGCCGGGCCCATCAGGCGGGCCAGGTCCAGCGTGGTGCTGTCGCCGGCGTGGGCGGTGAAGTGCAGCGGCGCATCGACGTGGGTGCCAGTGTGGGCGCTCATCGACACTTCGGTGACGTTGGCCGCCGCGCCGGTGGCAATGCTGAGCGTTTTTTTGACGTGGACAGGGGCGTTATCGGGCCAGTGCACCATGCCGTCGTGGATGGGCGTAGTGGCGTCGAGCCAGGGGAAAGGGATAGGCATAATTGGATGTGGAATTGTGTGAAAGTGAAGGAACAAGACCGTCATGCTTCGCTGCGCTCTGCATGACGGTCTTTCTGTTTCGGCTCCCCCCTTCTTCGACTACACCCCGCTTCTCGGCTGCAACAGCTTCGCAATCAGCCCAGTCCAGCCCGTTTGGTGGCTGGCTCCGAGGCCGTGGCCGTTCTCGCCGTTAAAGTATTCGTGAAACCAGAGGTAGTCGCGGAAATTCGGGTCGTTTTGCAGCTGCTTGTCGTCGCCGAAGCAGGTGCGGCGGCCGGTTTCGGGGTCGCGCAGGAAGAGCTGGGTGAGGCGCTGGGTGAGGGCGTCGGCTACTTCGAGCAGGGTAACGGTCTGGCCGGAATTGGTGGGGTATTCCACCTTGAAATCATCGCCGTAGTAGTGGTGGAAGCGTTGCAGCGACTCGATGAGCAGGAAGTTCATGGGCATCCACACGGGGCCGCGCCAGTTGCTGTTGCCCCCAAAGAGGCTGGTCTGCGACTCGGCCGGCTCGTAGTCGACGGTGAACCGGGTTTCGGTGCCCCGGAAGATATATGGGTGGTCCAGATGGTAGCGCGACAGGCTGCGGATGCCGTAGGGCGAGAGGAATTCGGCCTCATCCAACATTCTGGCTAATAACCGCTTCACGCGGTGGCCGCGCAACAGCGAAAGCAGGTGGCGGGCTCCCTTACCGGGCTCCTGCCAGCGCGACACCAGCGAAGCCAGCACGGGCCGGTTATCGAGAAACCAGTTCATGCGGGCCAGAAACTCCGGTGCGCCGGCCAGCAAATCCTCGTCAATCACCTCCACGGCAAAAAGCGGAATCAGGCCCACCAGGCTGCGCACTTTCAGTAGCTCATGGCCGCGGTCGGGCGTGTTCAAGGCATCGTAGTAAAACTCGTCTTCGTCGTCCCAGAGGTCCATATGCTCGTTGGCCACGTTGGTCATGGCCTCGGCGATGTACAGGAAATGCTCGAAGAACTTGCTGGCCAAGTCCTGGTACACCGGGTTGGTCTGGCTGAGCTGCAGGGCGATGCGCATCATATTGAGCGCGTACATGGCCACCCAGGCGGTGCCGTCGGCCTGCTCCAGGAAGCCGCCGAAGGGCAGCGGGGCCGAGCGGTCGAACACCCCAATATTATCCAGCCCCAGAAAGCCGCCCTCGAAAATATTGCGTCCGTCGCGGTCCTTGCGGTTCACCCACCAGGTAAAATTGATGAGCAGGCGGTGGAAGATGGTTTCCAGAAACTTCACGTCGCCGTGGCCGCCGTGGGCTTTCTGGTCCATTTTGAACACGCGCCAGGTGGCGTAGGCGTGCACGGGCGGGTTCACGTCGCTCAGCTTCCACTCGTAGGCGGGCAGCTGGCCGTTGGGGTGCATGTACCAGTCGCGGCACAGCAGCAGCAGCTGGTCCTTGGCAAATTGCGCATCGAGCTGGGCCAGCGGCAGGCAGTGAAAGGCCAGGTCCCAGGCCGCGTACCAGGGGTATTCCCAGGTATCGGGCATCGAGATGACGTGCTGGTTGTTGAGGTGCGTCCAGCCGGTGCCGTTGCGGCCGTCGAGGCGCTCCGGCGGCGGGGGCGGCAGGGCGGGGTCGCCGGCCAGCCAGCGGGCCACGTCGTAATAATAGAACTGCTTGCTCCAGAGCATGCCGGCGAAGGCCTGGCGCTGCACCAGGCGGGCATCGGCGCTGGCCAGGTCGCATTGCAGGGCCTGGTAAAACTGGTCGGCTTCGGCCAGGCGCAGCTTCAGGGTCTGGTCGAAATCGGCGAAGGGATTTTGCAGCTCCGGGGCGGCCAGGCGCAGGCGCACCAGGCGGGTAGCGCCCGGTGCTATGGCCAGCTCGTAGTGGGCGGCGGCTTTGGTGCCGGTGCGGGCGGGGTTCACGGCGTTGGTCTGGCCGTGGAGCAGGTAATCATTGATGCCATCCTTGAAAAAAAGCTCGTTGGAAGGCGCGTTGTAGAGGCGGCCGTTGTTGGTGGCATTTTCGCAGAAAAGCAGGCTGGGCGCTTCGTCGCAGTAAAGGATGAATGCGCCCAAATCGCGGTGCTCGGCGTGGATGTTGTTGTCGGGCGTGGCGGCCAGGTGGGGCCGGTAAGCGTCTTCGCCCCAGGCCCATGTATTGCGAAACCAGAGCTGCGGCAGCAGGTGCAGCTTCGCCTCGGCCGGGCCGCGGTTGATAATGGTGAGCTGAATGAGCACGTCCTCGGCATCGGCCTTGGCGAATTCCACGAACACGTCGAAGTAGCAATTTTCGAGGAAAATGGCGGTGTCCATCAGCTCGAATTCCGGCTTGCTGCGGTCGCGGCGGGCGTTTTCCTGCACCAGCCACTCGTAGGGGAAAGCGTGCTGCGGGTACTTATACAGCATGCGCTGGTAGGAGTGCGTGGGCGTGGCATCGAGGTAGTAATAGACCTCTTTCACGTCTTCGCCGTGGTTGCCCTCCGGCCCGCTCAGCCCAAACAGGCGCTCTTTCAGTATCGCATCCTGCCCGTTCCAGAGGCCCAGGCCGAAGCAGAGGCGCTGCTCGTCGTCGCAGAAACCCGCCAGGGCTTCTTCGCCCCAGCGGTAGGCACGGCTGCGGGCCTGGTCGTGGGTGGTGAAGTCCCAGGCGTCGCCGTTGGCGCTGTAGTCTTCGCGCACGGTGCCCCACTGCCGGTCGGCCACGTAGGGGCCAAACCTGCGCCAGGGCTTGGTGCCGGCGTTGGCTTCGGCGAGGCGGGTTTGTTCGGGGTTCATGTTTGAAGGGTTGAGTTTTGAATGTTGATGGTTGAATTGAGGTTTGAACGGTGCCTGAAGGCTCATTCAACCCTCAAAACTTCCTCAACCGCCCTCCGTGAACCCCGGGTACAGGGTCATGCCGCCGTCCATAAAAATGGTTTGGCCGGTGATGTAGTCGGCTTCGTCCGAAGCCAGCCAGGCGGCGAGGTTGCCCACGTCGTCGGGGTCGCCCACGCGGTTGTAGGGGATGAGGGTGAGCAGGGCTTTTTCCTCCTCGGGGGTATCGCGGGCCGTGAGGTTGATGGGCGTGGCAATGGCGCCCGGCCCGATGCTGTTGGCCCGGATTTTATGCGGGGCCAGCTCCTGGGCCACGCTTTTCATGAGCTGCATAATGCCGCCCTTGCTGGCCGCGTAGTTCACGTGCCCGGCCCACGGAATGACTTCGTGCACCGAGCTCATGCAGATGATTTTGCCGGCCGCTTTCGAAATTTCGGGCTGCACGCCGCGCCGGATAAACTCGCGGGCGGCCTCGCGCAAGCACAGGAACTGGCCGGTCAGGTTCACGTCAATCACCTTCTGCCACTGGGCCAGGGTCATGTCGATGAAAGCCGAATCCTGCTGAATACCGGAATTGGCCACCACAATATGAATGGTGCCGAAGTGCTCGATGGCCTGCTTGAACATGGCCTGCACCTCGGCTTCCTGGCTCACGTCGGCCTTGATGGCCAGGGCCGTACCGCCGGCTGCCTCGATGGCGGCCACGGTAGAATTGGCCCCTTCCTGGTTGTGGGCATAGTTCACCACTACCTTGGCACCGTGGGCGGCCAGGCCCTTGGCCACGGCCACGCCAATGCCGGAACTGGCCCCCGTGACGAGGGCAATTTGATTGGCGAGACGCCGGGGGTCGGGAGTGGCCATGCGGAAAAAGGGGTTGGTGGGGAGAGGATTGAAAAGGCAATGCTACTGGCGCAACCTGTGCTTTCTATGAGGATAGCCGGGCTGCCGAAGAGTTCACCATTGGCATACGCGCCCCATCCGGCGGGGTTTATTCTGCATAAAAACAGCCCGGCCGCCGCAAAGGCAACCGGGCTGTGGTGTGGCACTACTTGGCAACCGGGCTATTTCTTTACCTCGGTGCCGTCGGCGTTGAAAAGCACGTCGCGGTGCTTGCCGTTCTGGGTCACTTCTGCTTCGTAGGTAGTGGTGCCGGTAGCGGCAGTCACGACTTTGGCGGCTTCCGTGATTTTGGCGGTTTTGTAGTTCATCGCCAGGGATTTTTGCACCGGGGCGGGCAATTGGGCCTCGGGCATTTCCGTCTCGGTTTCCATGAGCACGCCGGCGGCGGTGATGACGGCCGACATCTCGGCTTTGCCCATGTCGAAACCGGCTTCGTAGTCGGCTCCCTCCTTCTCCCACTTCACGGCTTTCACGGTGGGGAAGACTTTTTTGAACGTGGCGGTGGCGGCGGCCGGCACCTGCGCGGCAGCCACTTTCTGGGCCTGGGCGGCACCGGCGGTAAGCACGGCCATGGCAAGAGTTAAAAATCCATTTTTCAATGGTTTGCAGAAGGGTTTTGGTGAATAAGCTTCTATCCAAACTTACACAGCCATTCTGGGACTATTCTGTAGCCACCAAACTGATTTCAGCATTTTGCGGCAGGGCTTCGGCGCCCGGTTTCAGCACCACGCGCAGGGTATGGCAGGTGCCTTCCTCCGCCACCGAATACGTAACCCCAAAGCCGTAGTAGCCGCATATTTGCTGCACAATGCTCAGGCCCAGGCCCGGCGACTCAGAAGCAGCGTTGTGCTTGCGGAAACGCTCGAAGAACCGGGCCGGGTCGCCCTCCACGGTCGGGCCGGAGTTGGTCACTTTCAACTCAGTGTTCGACAGGTAAACGGCCAGCTGGCCGCCGCGCACGTTGTGCTTCACGGCATTCTGCAACAGGTTTTGCAGCAGGGAATCGGCCAGGCCGGGGTGCATCTGCACCACCACGGGCACGCTGCTATCGAGGCCGTAGTGCAGCTTGCGGGCTTCAAAAAGGGGTTCGAGCTGGGCCATTTTCTCGGCCAGCAGCTGGTCGAGGCGCACGGGCTGAGCCTGGGCAAACTGCCGGTTTTCGATTTTACTGAGCAGGCTCAGGGCCTGGTGCAGGCGCGAGAGGCGCAGCGTAGCCCCGTAAAGGTCGGCCACGAGCGGCGCCACGGCGGGGTCTTCGGCCAGGGCGGGCACTTGCAGCAGCTGCTCCAGCTGGGCCTGCATGATGGCCAGGGGCGTCTGGGTTTCGTGGGCGGCATTGGCCGTGAACTCCCGCAGGCTCTCATAATCAGCCACCAGGCGCTGACTAAAGCCGTTCAACGCCTGGTTGAGCTCAGCAAATTCAGCCACCGGGGGCGCGGGCAGCGCCAGGGGCCGGTGCTGCTGCAAGTCGTACTGGCGCAGGGCCGCCAGCGTATGCCGGAAGGGCGCCCAGAGCCGGGCCGACAGCCACCGGTTCAGCGCCACCATTCCGCCAAGCAGCAGGGCCAGCACGCTCAGCATCAGGGCCGATACGACGCCCAGCAAGTCTTCGGCCTCCACCAGCGACTTGCGCAACGATACCCACACCGGCCCCTCGCCGCGCACCGTGAGCGGAAACGTGAGCTGCCGGTGCGGCACCAGCACATTCTCGGTCCGGTCGAGCAGTATCGTATCGCGGAAGCCCAGCGGGCGGGGCATGCGGCTGATGTCGAGCAGCACGGCCAGCTGGTCCACGGGCGGCAGTTCGTTGGCGCGGGCTTTGGCCAGCAGCTCCTGGCGGCGGTCGGCCAGCTGCTCGCCCACCTCCGTGCGCAGCGCCCAGTTGATGCCGTAGTACAGGCCCAGGCTGCCCCCCACAAACACAAGCAGAGCCAGTAACAAGTAGTAGCGCGTAGTGGCGTTGAGGAGATTCATGCGAAGAAGCGAGGGAACGGGGGTAGAACGGGCCACTCTCCTCCTTACCAAGGAGGGAATATTTTCATCGTCGGCTACTCGTGGCTCAGCTTGTAGCCCACGCCGTACATGGTGCGGATATAATTGTCGGCCCCTTTTTCCTGGAGCTTTTTGCGCAGGTTTTTGAGGTGGGTGTAGATGAAGTCGAACGAGTCGGCCGCGTCCACGGCATCGCCGCAGAGGTGCTCGGCAATGGCTTCCTTAGTGAGCACCCGGCCGGGGTTGGCGAGCAGGTACAGCAGCAAGTCGTACTCCTTGCGGGTGAGGGTGATGAGCTCGCCGCGCACGTGCACTTCGGCCAGCTCGGGCAGCACCAGCAGGTCGCGGAACACGATTTGCTGCTGGCCGTTGAACTGGCGGCGACGGATAATAGCCCGCACCCGAGCATTGAGCTCGGAAAGGTGAAATGGCTTGATGAGGTAGTCGTCGGCCCCGAGGTCGAGGCCCGCGATTTTGTCGTCGAGCGCATCGCGGGCCGTGATGATGAGCACGCCGGTCGGCGAGCCCCCGGCTTTGAGGGCGCGGAGCAGGTCGAGCCCGGAGCCATCGGGCAGGGTCAGGTCGAGCAGGATGCAATCATACTGATAGAGCATGATTCTTTCGTGGGCCTGGGCGTAGTCGGCCGCGGCTTCGGCCAGGTAGCCCGCCTGCTTCAGCGAGGCCAGCAGGGCCGTGCGCAGGGCCGCTTCGTCTTCAACAAGGAGAATTTTCATGAGCTGGGGGCCAAAGGAATGACGGCCTGGCCGCGAAGGAAGGGCCAAAGTTTGTATATCTTCTGTGAGGTTGTCCGTATGAGGGGCTTTAGCCCGGCAAGTGGCCGATTTTCTTCAGAATTGCCCCGCAGCTTTGTGGCGCTTATCATCCTCCCCCGTCTGTTGTTTGCTCGTTTTTCCTGCCTGATGTGGTGCCTGGCCCTGAGTGGCCTGCCAACGCTGTTTGCCGGCGCGGCCCGTGCCGAGACCGGCCCGGCCGTGCTCGCCCCCCCGCCGGCCGTGCTCGCCCCCCCGCCGGCCGTGCCCGCCGTGCCCGCCAGCCCCCGCCGCCTCGATGAGTTCCTGCTGGTGGCCCGCCAAAGCAGCCCGCTGTTGCACGAAACCGCCAACCAGGTGCGCCAGAACCGCCTCGACAGCCTCGTGCGGGCCCGCCAGAACGGCGTGCAGGTAGGCGGCATTGGCTCGGCGCTCTACTATCCTTCGATTACCAACAGCCAGGGCGAAAGCGTGCTGGGCTACGACAACGCCATTTCCAACGGCGGCAACTACGCGGCCTTCGCCCAAGCCGTCAAGCCCATCCTCAACCGCTTCCAGCTCCAGAACGACTACCAACTGATTGCCAACCAGGGCCAGTTGCTGCGCAATACCGGCCGCCTCTCGGCCCTGGATTTGCGCCGCAACATCACCGACCAGTTCCTGACGGCCTACGCCGCCGAAACCCAGCTCCGCTTCAGTCGCACGCTGCTCACCCAGCTGCGCCGGCAGGATGAGATGCTGCGCCAGCTGGTGAACGGCGGCATTTTCAAGCAAACGCAGTACCTGAGCTTCTACCTTTCGGTGCGCACCCAGGAGGTGACCGTGGAGCAGAACCTGCTGGCCTACCGCCGCGAGCTGGGCACCCTGCGCGCCCTGGCCGGCGTGGCCGACACGGCTTTTGTCACCATTGAAGCGCCGAACCCACCCACCCACCGCCCGCTGGCCGGCCTGCTGGCCCCTGCCCAGCGCCAATACACGCTCGATAGCCTGCGCCTGCTGCTCGACCGCCGCGCCGTGGATGCCAACTACCGCCCCAAAGTGAGTGCCGTGGTGGATGCGGGCCTGCAATCTTCGTCGTACCTGCCGGTGGCGCTGGCCCATAGCCTGGGCATCGGGGGTGGCCTGCAGCTGAGTGTGCCCATTTTCGATGGCCACCAGCGCCAGCTGCAATACCAGCGCATCGAGCTGAGCGAGCGCAGCCGCAGCGGCTATCGCCAGTTCATCACGGTGCAGCGGCGGCAGCAGTACGAGCAGCTCGAAGGCCTGATTCGGGCGTCGGACGCGCTGCTGGGCCGCATTCGGGAGCAGCTGCGGGTGGCCGATGCGCTGGTGGGGGCCGCCCGCCAGCAGCTGGCCACGGGCGACGTGGCCATCCTGGACTACCTCAACCTAGTGACCAGCTACCGAACCTTACAGTTTAGCCTGACGCAGGCCCAGACCGACCAATTAAGGAGCCGGTTCGCGCTCGATTACCTGGCCGAGCAGTAGTAGCGTGGACTCTGCGAGTCCACGCTACATTATTTTACTCCATGAACCTTCTTCGATTTCTCCTGCTCCTCCCCTTCCTCGCGGCCTGCGGCTCGAAAGACCCGGCCGGCGCCGGCGACGCCCCACCCGCCGACGGTAGAGATGAGCCCGCCGTGAAGCCCCGAGCGCTGGTTACCATTGGCACCATTCAGACGGATACGCTGACGGACGTATTGCGCCTGAGCGCCGTATCGGCCTTTCCGGCCAAGGATGCGCTGCGGGCCACCACCACCGGCTACGTGCTACCGCCTACGCCCGTGGTGGGCCAGCTAGTGCGCGCCGGCCAAACGGTGTTCACCATCCAAACCAAGGAATCGCGAACCCTGCATCTGGATAAGCTTACTGGCGACCCGCGCCTGAAATTCAGTGGCATTATTCCGATAAAATCGGGGCGAGCGGGCATCCTGGCCACCGTGGATAAGCTGGCCGGCGACTACGTGCAGGACGGCGAGCAGCTCGGCCTCACGTACGACCGCAGTCGTTTCGGGTTTATTCTCGATGTGCCCGTTACCCAGCTGCGCTACGTGCATACCGGCCAGAGCTGCCGCATTTTCCTGCCCGATGGCCGCATCCTGAACGGCCGCGTGGCCGAGGTGCTGGCCACCGCCGACGTGAGCATTCAGACCCAGCGCTACACCATTCGCCCGGTGGGCACCTTTCCGGATTTGCCCGAAAACCTGGCCGTGCAGGTTGAAATCGATAAGGCCGCGCCGCACCTGGCCAGCACCCTGCCGCGCGGTGCCGTACTCACCGACGAAACGCAAACCAAGTTTTGGGTGATGAGGCTACTCAATGATTCGACGGCCGTGAAAGTGCCGGTGAAAGTGGGCGCGCAGGAAAAAGACCACATCGAAATCAGGTCGCCTGCTTTTAATCCGAAGGACAAAATTCTGCTCAGCGGCAACTTTGGGCTGGATGATACGGCGGCTGTGAAGGTGACGCGGCCAGTGGCGGCAGAGCAGGAGTAAGCAAAAGAACGTCATGCTGAGCGCAGTCGAAGCATCTCGCGTGCCGCCACTACTCCTTTTTCAACGATTTGATTACTACCCCACGCGAGATGTCTCGGCTACGCTCGACATGACGTTCTCTGGTTTTCGATAATATCACAACCCATGCCCAACCGCTCAATCTTTCAAGCCTACAAAGCCCCCATAGCGGTGCTGCTGGCGCTGGCCCTGGCCCTGGGCACGGTGGCTTACCGGCGCATCAACGTGGCGCTGTTTCCGGAGGTGACGTTTCCGAAGGTGAAGGTGATTGCCGAGAACGGCTTGGAGCCTGTGGACCGCATGATGGTGACCGTGACCAAGCCCATGGAAGACGCCATTAAGCGGGTGCCGGGGCTGAAGCTGCTGCGCAGCACCACCAGCCGGGGCAGCTGCGAAATCTCGGCGTTTCTGGACTGGGGCGTGGACGTGGCCAAGAGCCAGACGCTGATTGAGTCGCGCCTGAACCAGATTCGGGGCGACCTGCCGCCCAACGTCAACATCTCCGTAGAGCGCATGAACCCGGCCATTCTACCGGTGATGGGCTACACGCTGGAAGCGCCGGGCCGCTCGGCGCTGGAGCTGCGCAAGCTGGCGCTCTATACCATTAAGCCGTTTTTGTCGCAGGTCGATGGCGTGTCGTCGGTGCAAATCCAGGGCGGACGCACCAAGGAATACCAGGTGCAGCTGCTGCCTGACCAGCTGGCCGCCCTCGGCCTGGGGCCCGACGACATAACCAAGTCATTGACGGCCACCAATTTCGTACAGAGCAACGGCTACCTGAGCGACTACCGTCGCCTCTACCTCACGGTGACAGACGCCACCATCATCCAGAAGGAAGACCTCGAAAACATCGTTCTCCGCAACGACGGCCGCCGCATTGTGCGCCTGGCCGACGTGGCCACCGTGGGCCTGGGCGAACAGCCCGAATACACCCGCATCAACGCCAACGGCTCCGATGCCGTGCTCGTTTCCATCCTGCGCCAGCCCGATGCCAACGTGGTGCTCGTTTCCGATGGCGTGAAAGCCAAAGTAGCGGCCCTGAAATCGGGCCTGCCAAGTGGTGTGCGCATGGCACCGTACTATGACCAGGCCGATTTTGTGGCCGAAGTAGTGAAGTCGGTACAGGACGCGCTGTGGATTGGCCTGGCGCTGGCCCTCGTGGTTACGGCCCTGTTTCTGCGCTCCTTCCGGGCCACGATGACGATTCTGGGGGCCATTCCGGTGGCGCTGGCCCTCACCATCGCGGTGCTGTATTTCGGTCTGGGCTACTCGTTTAATATTATGACGCTGGGGGCCATCGCCGCTGCCATCGGCCTCATGATTGACGATGCTGTGGTGATGGTGGAGCAGCTGCACCGCGTGGGCGAGGAGCACCCCGGCATTACACCCGGCGAGGTGGTGCGCAAGTCGGTAGACCATCTTTTGCCGGCGCTTATTGGGTCGAGCCTGAGCACAATTGTGATTTTCCTGCCGTTTGCGCTGCTGGGCGGCGTGGCGGGGGCGTATTTTAAGGTACTGGCTACTACGATGGTAGTGGCGCTGGTGTGCTCGTTTCTGGTGGCCTGGCTGGGGCTGCCGGTGATTTATCTGCTGCTGAGCCGCAGCCGCAAGGCCGACGTAGTAACTGTTTCGCCCGGCTACCCGGCGGCGGACCAATCGCCTGAAAGCGACACCTACTTCGCCGACGAGACGCACGCTCTGGCCGCCACGCCTGCGGCTCCGGAAGTGACGAGCAAACCCGCTTCCACCCACCACGAAATCCCTTGGGTGAAGGCTGTTATCCGGCACCCGGCTTACTCCATCATCGGCATTCTGGTGCTCATTGGCAGCATGGTGCTCATTATTCCGCGCCTGGCCACCGGCTTCCTGCCCGATATGGACGAAGGCGCCATTGTGCTCGACTACAACTCGCCGCCCGGCACTAGCATCGAGGAAACCGACCGCATGCTGCGCCAGGCCGAAAAGCTCATTGTACGCGTCCCGGAAGTGGCCAGCTACTCGCGCCGCACCGGCACCCAGATGGGCTTTTTCATCACCGAGCCCAACCGGGGCGACTACCTCATCCGCCTGAAAACAAACCGTAAGCGCACCACCGAGGAAGTCATTTCCGACATCCGCACCAAAATTGAGGCGACTCAGCCGGCCCTCACCATCGACTTCGGCCAGGTTATCGGCGACATGCTGGGCGACCTCATGAGCACCGTGCAGCCCATCGAAATAAAGGTTTTCGGCCCCGATGCCACCAAGCGCTACGCCCTGGCCAACCAGGTAACCAAAGTGGTAGAAGGCGTGGCCGGCACCGCCGATGTGTTCGACGGCATCGTGCGGATGGGCCCGGCCATCGACGTGCGGCCCGACCCGCGCCGCCTGGCCCAGTATGGCCTCACGGCCACCGATTTCCAGACCCAGCTGCAAACCCACCTGGCCGGCACCGTAGCCGGCAACGTGCTCGAAGGCGAGCAATTGCTCAACATCCGGATGCGCTACCCCAACGCCACCCAGGCCACCCTGGCCCAGATGCGCGCCGAGCCGGTGTTCCTGCCCAACGGCCAGCGCCACCGCCTCGACGAGCTGGCCACGGTGCGCGTGACGCCCGGCGACGCCGAGCTGGAACGCGAAAACCTCCAGGCCATGACCGCCGTTACGGCCCGCCTCGATGGCCGCGACCTGGGCGGGGCCATGGCCGAAATCCGCCAGAAGCTGGAGCGCGACGTGCCGCTGCCGCCCGGCTACTTCATCCAGTACGGCGGCTCGTATGCCGAGCAGCAGCAGTCGTTTCAGGAGCTGCTTACCATTCTGGGCACGGCGTGTTTGCTGGTATTTGCGGTGGCGCTGTTTCTGTTTCGGGATTTGAAAGCGGCGGGCCTGATTCTGCTTATTGCCATTCTGGGGCCGGCCGGCGGCTCGCTGGCGCTGTACCTCACCAATACGCCGCTGAACGTGGGTTCCTACACCGGCCTGATTATGGTGGTGGGCATCATTGGCGAGAATGCTATTTTCACCTTCCAGCAGTTTTTCGAGGTGCTGGCCGAGGGCAACCCCGTGGAGCAGGCCGTGGGCTACGCCATCGCGGCCCGCCTGCGGCCCAAGCTGATGACGGCCCTCTCGGCCATCGCGGCGCTGGCCCCGCTGGCCCTCGGCATTGGGGCGGGCGCGCAGCTGCACCAGCCGCTGGCCATTGCCGTAATTGGTGGGTTGCTGCTGGCCTTGCCCCTGCTGCTGCTGGTGCTGCCCAGCCTGCTGCGGCTGAGCTACCAGCAGAAGGCCGCTCCCCTCGTAGCATAAGCTTTAACTTATGACGAGCGCGCTGGCGCGAGTTTAGCGCAGCGTAACTCGTGACTTGCCATGATGGGGAAGCTGCGCCTCCCCGGCCGCGCCAGCGGCAAGCCGGTCGCACCGTTCCAACGGGCCGCTCTATGGGAGGCGCAGCCTCCCCCACACAATAAGTCACGAGTTACGCTGCGCTAAACTCGCGCCAGCAGTGATGCTTTTGGTACATCGACGGCCTCCGTCGATAAAACACCCCCTTCCCGTCGATGAAAGCGGCTTTGGCAGGAGGAAGAGGTTAATTTTGCGCCATCAACTCAACAAAGACCCGTGCGCAGGAGTTAAGAGCCCTTGCAGCCGATGCGGCGCACCGGCGGGCCTAGAAAACGGACGATATGTGGATAGTTAGACTGGCGCTGGCGCGTCCCTACACCTTTGTGGTGATGGCGCTGCTAATCCTGGTGGGCGGCGGGCTCACCATTCAGCGGATGGCAGTGGATATTTTTCCCGACATTCCGATTCCCGTGGTAGGTGTGGTATGGGGCTACTCCGGCATTTCGCCCGAGGAGATGAACCAGCGCATCGTGGTGCCGGTGGAGCGCGCCATTACGACGACCGTGAACAACGTGGAGCACCAGGAAAGCCAGAGCCTAAAGGGCGTGGGCTTGATTAAGGTGTTCTTCCAGCCCGGCTCCAACCCTGATGCCGGCGTGGCCCAGCTCACGGCCATCACCCAGACACTGCTGCGCATTCTGCCGCCGGGCATTTCGCCGCCGCTCATCATCCGCTACTCGGCCTCCAACGTGCCAATTGCGCAGACGTCGCTCAGTAGCGAAACCTTGGGCGAGTCGGACCTCTTTGACGCGGCCAACGCCTTTATTCGGCCCGGCCTGGCGGTGGTGCAGGGGGCTTCGGTACTGCTGCCGAACGGCGGCAAGCCCAAGCAGATTATGGTCGACCTTGACCCCGATAAGCTGGCCGGCAAAAACCTGAGCGGCAACGACGTAGTGTCGGCCCTGTTGGCCCAGAACCTTATCATTCCGGCCGGCTCGGCCAAAATCGGCGACCGGGAGTACGACGTGAAGCTGAACTCCAGCCCCGAGGCCATTGCCACGCTCAACGACCTGCCCATCAAGACGGTGGATGGCACCACGGTGTACATCCGCGACGTGGCTTTCGTGCACGAGGGCGCGGCCGTGCAAACCAACATCGTGCGCCAGAACGGCCGCCGTACGGCCATCATCCCCATTCTGAAAAGCGGCGCGGCCAGCACGCTCGACATCATCGACAAAATCAAGAAGGCGCTGCCCAATATCCAGGCCAATGCGCCGCCGGCCCTGAACATCAAGCTGCTGTTTGACCAGTCCTTTTTCGTGCGGGCCAGCATCAAGGGCGTTATCATCGAAGCCTGCATTGCGGCGGCCCTCACGGCGCTAATGATTCTGCTGTTTCTGGGTTCGTGGCGCTCTACGCTGATTATCGCGACGAGTATTCCGCTCAGTATTCTGGTCAGCATCATTATGATGAATATTCTGGGGCAAACCCTGAATATCATGACCTTGGGCGGCCTCTCGCTGGCCGTGGGCATTCTGGTGGATGACGCGACGGTGGAAATCGAGAACATCCACCGCAACATGGGCATGAAGAAGCTGCTGAAGCGCAGCATTCTCGATGGTGCCCAGCAAATTGCGACGCCGGCCCTGGTGGCCACGCTGGCCATCTGCATTGTGTTTGTGCCGGTGTTTTTCCTGGGCGGGGTGGCATCGGCCATCTTCGCGCCGCTGGCTACGGCCGTCATTTTCGCCATGCTGGCGTCTTATATTCTCAGCCGGACGCTGGTGCCCACGCTGGTGATGTACCTACTGCGCAAGGAGTTACCCATCTACCACGCGCAGGAAGAGCCCGACCTGCCCAGCCAGCACCAGCGCAACGGCCAGCCCGTGAGCCAGGTAGAGCGCGACCTGGAGCGCATCCGCCGCGAGCAGTACGAAAAAGCCCACCCCAGCGGCACGGCCGAGGAAGAAGCCGAAAACGAAATCACCGATTCGGAGCGTGAGGCCGGCTCGGCCATCACCCAAACCTGGGTCTGGAAGCTGCACAAGGGCTTCGAGCATCAGTTTGAGAAGTTCCGCGCCGGGTATGGTGGGGCACTGGCATGGGCCTTGAGCAACCGTCCGAAGGTCATTGTGGCGTTCATGGTGCTGTTCATCGGCTCGCTGGGGCTGTTTCCGCTCATTGGCCAGAACTTCTTTCCGACGGTGGATGCCGGCCAGCTGCGCCTGCACGTGCGAACGCCCACCGGCACCCGCCTGGAGGAGACGGAGGTGCGCTTCCGACAGGTCGAAAACGTGATTCGGCAGGTGATTCCGGCCAACGAGCTGGACCTGGTGCTAGCCAATATCGGCCTGCCGGTTATCCCCATCAACCTGCTGCTGAGCGACAACCCCACCATCGGGGCCGGCGACGGCGAGATTCTGGTGAGTATGAAGGAGGAGCACGGCCCCACGGGCGACTACATCAACGAAATCCGCCGTCAGATTCACAAGCAATACCCCGACCTAATCATCTTCTTCCAGCCGGCCGACATTGTGAACCAGACCCTGAACTTCGGCCTACCCGCCCCGATTGACATTCAGGTGATTGGCCGCGACAAGGCTGCCAACCAACGCATTGTGGGCGAAATCAAGGAAAAAATCGTGAAGATTCCTGGCCTGGTCGATGCCTTTGTCTATCAGGCCTTCGACCAGCCCCAGCTGCGCCTCGACATCGACCGGGTACGGGCCCAAGAGGCCGGCCTCTCGCAGCGCGACATTGCCAACAACGTGCTCGTGAACCTGAGCAGCAGCACCCAAACCAACCCCAACCAGTGGCTGAACCCCGCCACCGGCGTGAGCTACACCGTGGCCGTGCAAACGCCTCCCCGCGCCCTCTCCACCCTCGATGAAATCGGCAATATCGGCGTGACCAGCGCCACCCAGAACCAGTCCCAGCTGCTGAGCAACTTCACTACCCTGCGCCGCAGCCAGACGCTGGCCGTGGTGTCGGACTACAACATTCAGCGCACCGTGGACCTCTACGCCAGCGTGAGCGGCCGCGACCTGGGCGGCGTGAGTAAGGACATCCGCAAAATTCTGGCCGACACGGAGAAAACCCTACCCAAAGGCACCACGCTGGCACTGCGCGGGCAGGCCGATTCCATGCGCACGTCCTTCGCCGGGCTAGGCCTGGGCCTGGCCGGAGCCATCATATTAGTGTACTTGCTGATGGTGGTCAATTTCCAGAGCTGGATGGACCCACTCATCATCATCACCGCCCTACCGGGCGCGCTGGCGGGCATTCTGTGGATGCTGTTTGTGACGCAGACTACGCTCAGCGTACCGGCCCTGATGGGGGCAATCATGTGCATCGGCGTGGCCACGGCCAACTCTATTCTGCTGGTCACCTTCGCCAACGAGCGCCGCGAGGAAGAACCCGATTTGAGCCCCCGCGATGCGGCGCTGGATGCCGGCTTCACCCGCCTGCGCCCGGTGCTGATGACGGCCCTGGCCATGATTATCGGCCTGCTGCCCATGTCGCTGGGCATGGGCGAGGGCGGCGAGCAAAATGCCCCGCTCGGCCGCGCCGTGATTGGCGGGCTGATGCTGGCCACGGTAACGACCTTGTTTTTTGTGCCGATTATGTTTTCCTATCTGAAAAAAGCAAAGCCCGTGGCTACGGCGCAGGCTTAGAATTTTAGCCCGCAGAAGTCGCAGAGGTTTACGCAGATGACGCTGAACGTTCTGCGACTTCTGCGTAAACCTCTGCGACTTCTGCGGGCTAAAACCGTCAGAAATACTACCTAACGATAATGTCCGATTCCAACTCCTCCGGCCGGTTCTGGCTGATAATTTTAATCGTCCTCGCTGTATTTGGCGGGCTTTTTCTGCTCGGCTACATGCCACGCCACAAGCAGGAGAAAGCCCGAAACGCCGAAGCCCAGCAAAAGACCGATGCCGTGCCAATGGTTACCGTAGCCAAGGCCAAGGCCGCGCCCGATACCACCACCGTCACGCTGCCCGCCGATACCAAGTCGCTGCGCGAAACCTTCGTATTTGCCCGGGCCAACGGCTTCGTGAAGTCGTGGAGCGCTGATATTGGCCAGAAAGTACGCGCCGGACAGGTGCTGGCCGAAGTAACCACGCCCGAGCTCGACCAGCAGGTAGCCCAGGCCCGCGCCAACCTCGGCCTGGCCAAAACCAGCTACAACCGCCTGGTGGGCGTGGCGCTGCCCGGGGCCATCTCGAAGCAGGAATTGGACGTGGCCAAATCGCAGTTTTCGGTGCAGCAGGCCGCTTTGCAGCAGCTGCTGGCACAGCAGGATTTCCGGCGCATCACGGCCCCGTTCAGCGGCACTGTCACACAGCGGAATGTGGAAGTAGGCAGCCTCGTAAGCACCAGCAACGCGCCGGGCTCGCAGCTGTTTAAGATTGAGCAGACCGACAAGCTGCGCGCCTACGTGCAGGTACCGCAGAACTTCGCCCCGTCCATCAAAAGCGGGATGACAGCCGATTACCTGGTGCCGGAGTTCGCGGGCAAGCCCTTCGCAGCCAAAGTGGTGCGCAATGCCGGGGCCCTCGACCCCAATACCCGCACCTTGCTCACCGAAGTACAGGTGCCAAACCCGCGCGGCGAGCTGCGCCCCGGCAGCTACGCCCAGGTGAAATTCTACCTGCCACGCACCGCGCCCGGCGTCATCATTCCGGCCAATGCCCTGGTGCCCGGCGGCACCGAAAGCCGCGTGGCTACTGTGCAGGACGGCAAAATCCACTACCAGCCCATCGTCACGGGCCGCGATTTCGGCAACCAGCTCGAAGTATCGCAGGGCCTGAAGGCAGGCGAGCTGCTGGTACTGAACCCCGCCGAAACCCTCACCGAGGGCCAGGCCGTGCAAACCCAAGCCTTCACCCCGCCCGCCAAGCCCGCTGGCCCCCCACCCGCCAGGCCCCGGCCCAATGACCCGGATGCCCCGCGCGTGTCGTCGCCGGTGAAATAGGAAGTTGGCCCGGTCCGACCGCCCTAGGCGGTCCGACCGGTTAAAGTAAGAACGATGCCGCCCCCACGGCAACCGGTCGGACCGCCTAGGGCGGTCGGACCGGGCCAACTGACAACTAAAAATGACCTTCCGCCTCTCCCCTTTCTTCCTCATCCTGCTGCTGGCCAGCTGCGTGCGGCCGCCCAGCTACGCGCCACCCAGCCTGCCCACCCCCGCAGCCTGGAAAAACACAGCCGACAGCCCCACGGCCGCCACGCCGCCGGCCGCCGTGGCCAGCAGCACCCTACCAGGCACGGCCCCGCCCACCGTCAACAACCTGCCCGCGCCCGCCAGCTGGTGGATGCTCTTCAACGACCCCGGTCTCAATACGCTGGAGCAGCAGGCCACGGCGCAGAACTTCAGCCTGCAAGCCGCCCTGGCCCGCGTGGAAAGCGCCCGCGCCAACGTGCGGGTGGCCAACTCCTACCGCTCGCCCCTGGTGACGGTGGACCCGCAGGTGTACCGCTCGCGGCTCTCGGGGCTGCGGCCGGTGCCGTTTCCGGTGGCTACCAATAACCTAGGGGTGATTCAGACCCAATATTATATTCCCATCAATGCCAGCTATGAGTTCGACGTGTGGGGCCGCATCCGAAGCAGCATCCGCGCCGCCGAGGCCGATGCGCAGGTGCAGGAAGCCAACCGCCGCACCGTGCTCCTCTCCCTCACCGCCGATGCCGCGACCTACTATTTCGGCCTTCGCGGGCTCGATGCGCAGCTGCTGGTGCTCGATACCGCCCGCCTCGACCGCCAGCACAGCCTGGACCTGACCCGCGCCCGCTACCAGGCCGGCGTGGACAATGAGATTGCCGTGCACCGCGCCGAAACCGAGCTGGCCAACGTTGATGCCAGCGTTATCGAAACCCGCCGCCAGCGCCTGGGCCTCGAAGCCTCGCTGGCTACGGTGCTGGGCGTGCCCGCCAGTGGTTTCGCGGTGGCCCCGCAGGCCGGGCCGCTGGTGGCCCCGGCGGTGCCGGCTTCGCTGCCGGCGGCCCTGCTGGCCCGCCGGCCCGATTTGCAGCAGGCCGAGCGTCGCCTCGCCGCCGCCAGCGCCCGCGTGGATGTAGCCAAGCTCACGCGCCTGCCCACTGTGCGCCTCAACGGTTTTCTGGGCCCGCAGAGTGCCAAAATCGGCGACCTGGCCCGCGTGGCCGACAACTACACCTACTACGTGGGCGGCGGCGTGAGCATTCCCGTCTTCAACGGTGGCCGCAACCGCGCCAACGAGCAGGTGGCTCGCTCCGAAGCCGAAGCACTGGTGGCCGACTACCGCCAGGCGGCCCTAGTAGCGTTTCAGGAAGCCGAAACCAGCCAGGCCGATGTGCGCCAGTACCAGGCCCAGGTGGCGGCCCGCCAGCGTGCCTACCGCGCCGCCCGCCTGGCCAGCGCCCTCACCAAGGAACGCTACCGAGCCGGCCTCACCAACTACTTTGAGGTAGTGGATGCCGACCGCCAGACCCTCGATGCGGCCACGCTGCTCACCCAGGCGCAAAGCAATTTATTGGGGGCCAGCGTGGCCTTGGTACGGGCCTTGGGCGGCGGCTGGGAATAGGAGCTTATCCTAGAGATTTCATACCGATTTGAAAATCACTGTCAAGCCGATGAGGATTTTTTTACTTTATAATTAATCTGTAAATCAAACATTTGTATTTTTCAACATAAACTAATGCCACGTTTACGTTAAGAGGTCCGTAAGAACGAACCCGCAATTTATCTGACTCCAATTTCTTTTTCATGCGCTCCTTTTTAATCACCCGCTTTGCCGCCATTATACTATTAATCGGGGCAATCCATCCGGTACAGGCCCAGGTAAATCCTACCCGAGCCGATACTACCGAAAAATATCAAAACCCCGGCGGTGTGTCTTCAGGGGTGAAGGCTCCCTTTTTCAAAAGCAAGGTATTCAGAGCCCTGGCTATTCCGGCCGCGCTGATAACCTACGGCGCCATCACGGCGCAGGGCGATGCGGGCATCAACCGCAGTGCGCGGGAGTTCACGCAAAAGCAGTTTCGGCCGGTGAGCACGGGTTTTGATAACACGCTCATTATTGCCCCCTACTTCGAGCTGGCCGCCGTGGCCATTGCCGGCGTAGAGTCGCACAACGACCGCATCAACACCCTGCTTATCATTGCCAAGGGCGAGGCCATTATGCTGGCTTCCACGTTTGCCGTGAAGTACCTGGCCAATGAGACGCGGCCCAACGGCCAGGACAACCTCTCGTTTCCATCGGGCCACACAGCGCAGGCCTTCCTGGCGGCCAGTATCGTACACACCGAGTTTCGCGACAAGAGCCAGTGGTACGGTGTGGGCGCGTACACCATTGCCACCAGCGTGGCCGCCCTGCGCATGATTAACGACAAGCACTGGCAGAGCGACGTGGTGGCTGGCGCTGGCTTCGGCATCTTCTCCGCCCACTTGGCTTACCTGAGCCACCGCAACCGCTGGGGCCGCAAGTCCATTGGCCGCGATGTCGGAATGGTGCCGGCCTACTTCGGCAACGGTGCCACGGGCATTAGCATTTCGTGGCGGCCGAAAAAGTAGCCGCTTTGCTCAATGAAGAAAGAGAAATTGCCAGCCGGGTAATTCTTCATTCCTCATTAAGCGCTGCCTCCACCCACACCGGCACGGCCGATAGCGCCGCATTGCCCGTCAGCTCATCGAGCCGAGCATCGTCCGTCAGGTCGTTGATGCTGGCTCCGGCGTGGGCCTGCGCCACGGCTAGCCGGGTACCGGGCCGGGTGTGGCCGTAGCCATGCGGCATACTGGCCACGCCGGGCATGAGGCTGGACGTAATTTCGACGGGCAGCTCGATGGTACCCACCCGGGAACGCACACGCACCGGCTGACCATCGGTGAGCTGGCGGGCGGCGGCATCGACGGGGTTCATTTGCAGGGTGCAGCGGTTGCGGCCTTTGATGAGGCGCGGCAGGTTGTGCATCCACGAGTTGTTGGAGCGCAACTCGCGGCGGCTGATGAGAAGTAGCTGGTCGGCGGTTGCGACGGGAGTGGCGGCCAGCACCCGCCGGGCGCGGTCCAGGTCGGCCAGGAAGAGCGGGGCGGCCAGGTTGATGCGCTGATTTTCGGTGCGCAGTGCGGCCGGCAGGCGCGGCTGTAGCTCGCCGAGGTCGAGGCCGTGCGGGTTTTCGCGCAGCTTATCGAGCGAGAGGCCAGTGCGGCCGTAGGCACCGTAGCGCAGGCCAAGGTCGATTTTAGCTGCCGGATTTTCGGGGGCGGGCGCGGCAACGGCATCGAAAGCATCGCCGGCTTCGAGGCGCTGGCGCAGGCCCTCAAAAATCTCCCAGTCGTAGCGCGCGTCGGGGTCTTTGGCAAACAGCGGCTCGGAGTAGCGGCTGGTATTGCGAATGGCCAGAGCGTGGAAGCTCACATCGTAGTGCGCAGTTTCGAGGCCGGTGGCGGGCGGTAGGATGTAGTGGGCGTGGCGGGTGGTTTCGTTGAGGTAGATGTCGATGGACACCATGAACTCCAGCCCGGCCAAGGCGGTATCGAGCTGCCCGCCGTTGGGCGTGGACAGCACCGGGTTGCCGCAGCTCGTGACCAGCGCCCGCAGCTGGCCTTCGCCGGGCGTGAGCATGTCCTCGGCCAGGCAGGCCACCGGCAGCTCGCCCATGAACTCGGGGGCCTGGCGCACGCGGCTGCGGTACCGGTCGTAGCGGTTGTAGTGGCCCGGCTTGCCCAGCACGTCGAGCGCGGGCGTGGCAAACATGTAGCCGCCCGGCTCATCGAGGTGGCCGGTGAGCAGGTTCAGGGCATTTATCAGCCAGAGGCACAGCCCACCAAACTCCTGCACCGACACCCCTACCCGACCATAAACAACCCCGCGCTCAGCGGCTGCCAGCTCCCGCGCCAGCGTGCGGATTTCGGCCGGCGCAATGCCCGTTACGGCGCCGACGTACTCAGGCGTAAACTCAGCCACGGCCGCGTTCAGGGCTTCGATACCATCCGTGATGTCGGCCAGCCGGCCGGGTTTCACCAGGTTTTCGGCAAATAAAACCTGCGTCATCGCCAGCAGTAAAAACACGTCGGTACCGGGGCGAATGAAGTGGTGAGCATCGGCTTTGGCGGCGGTTTCGGAACGGCGCGGGTCGATAACGACTACTTTGCCACCCCGGGCCTGAATGGCCTGCAGACGCTTGGCCACGTCGGGCGCAGTCATCAGGCTGCCGTTGCTCACCAGGGGATTGCCGCCAAGGATGAGCCAATGGTCGGTGCGGTCGAGGTCAGGCACCGGCAGCAGCAGCGGGTGGCCGTAGAGCTGCCAGGCGGCAAAGTGGTGCGGCAGCTGGTCGACCGACGAGGCTGAGAACAGGCTGCGCGAGCCCAGCGCCCGCAGGAAGCCCGGCGCGGCCAGCTGAGTGCCCGAGTTGTGCACGCTGGGGTTGCCAGCGTACCAAGCGGTGGCGTGCGGGCCGTGAGCGTCGCGCTGCCGGCGCAGGGCAGCAGCGACTTCATCCAACGCGGTGTCCCAGTCGAGCTCCTGCCAGCCGGTTGCGGTGCGCTTCAGGGGGCGGCGCAGGCGGTTAGGGTCTTCGTAAATATCCTTCAGGCCCACGGCCTTGGGGCAGATGTGGCCCCGGCTAAAGGGGTCCTGCGCATCGCCGGCAATGCTGAGGACGCGGCCGTTTTCGTGGGTGATTTCGAGGCCGCAGATGGCTTCGCAGAGGTTGCAGGCGCGGTAGTGGGTTTCGATGGGCATGAAGTGGGTGGGAAGTACCGTGGACTCTGCGAGTCCGCGCGTGAGCGGTAATGGGCAGCAAGGTAAAGAACGTTATGCCGAGCGCAGCCGAGGCATAACGCGTGCAGCAGTAATCAAGACCGTTCTCCCGATTGAGTTACTATGGCACGCGAGATGCCTCGGCTGCGCTCGGCATGACGTTCTATCTTTCCTTCGCCAGCAACGCAACGTTGCGCGCTCCTGCATGTCTATTTGATTAAGATTTCGTCCCATCTTTACGAATCTGCTTCCTGCATCACTAAAACGCTTACCCTCTTTTGAAACGACGCGACTTTGTAGGACTATCCGGCCTGGCTGCCGGGGCCCTATTCCTCCCCGGCTTTCCCAGCTTCGGCGGCACCCTCGTTGACCCCGCCCACCTGCTGGAGCCCGGCCTCGACCTCACCCAGAAAAAACGCCTTGCTGATGCGGCCTTGAACGCCGCCAAAGCCGCCGGCGCCAGCTACGCCGATGTGCGCATCGGGCGCTACCTCAACCAAAGCATTTTCACCCGCGAAAAGCAGGTGCAGAACATCGCCAGCACTGAGAGCTACGGCGTGGGCATTCGCGTGATTGCCAACGGCACCTGGGGCTTCGCGGCCACCAACGTCGTGACCGAGGCCAGCCTGGCCAAAGCCGCCCAGCTGGCCGTAGCCATCGCCAAGGCCAACGCCAAGGTGCAGAAAGAGAAGGTGTTGCTGGCCCCGCAGCAAGGCTACGGCGAGGTGAGCTGGAAAACGCCCATCCAGCAAAACGCCTTCGAAGTGCCGGTGGCGCAGAAAGTTGAATTGCTGCTGGCCGCTAACGCCAAGGCCCTCGACAACGGCGCCAGCTTCGTCAACTCCTCCCTGTTTCAGATTAACGAGCAGAAGTATTTTGCCAGCACCGACGGCTCCTACATCGACCAAGACGTGCACCGCATCTGGCCCACGTTTTCGGTTTCGGGGGTAGACCGGGCCAGTGGCAAGTTTCGCAGCCGCGATGCCCTGAGCTCGCCCATGGGCATGGGCTACGAGTACCTCACGCCCAAGGCCGCCGATAAGATTGCGGGCGCCAGCGGCACCGGCCTCATCGGCTACCGCAACAGCTACGACATGCTGGAAGATGCCGCCCTGGCCGCCCGGCAAGTGAAGCAGAAGCTGACCGCCAAGTCGGTAACGCCGGGCAAGTACGACCTCGTGCTCGACCCCAACCACCTGGGCCTCACCATCCACGAGAGCGTGGGCCACCCGCTGGAGCTCGACCGCGTGCTGGGTTACGAGGCCAACTACGCGGGCACCAGCTTCGCCACCCTCGACTGGAAGGCCAAGGGCATTCCCTACGGCTCGAAGCTGGTGAACATTGTGGCCGATAAGCTGCAGCCCGGCTCGCTGGGCGCAGTGGGCTACGACGATGAAGGCGTGAAAACCAAGCGCTGGGACCTCATTAAAGAAGGTACGCTGGTAGACTACGAGAAAATCCGGGACCAGGCGCACATCGTGGGCCAGAAGGAATCGGACGGCTGCTGCTACGCCGACTCCTGGGACTCGGTTCAGTTCCAGCGAATGCCCAACGTGAGCCTGCAGCCCGGCAAAGCCAAAATGAGCGTCGACGAGTTGATTAAGGACGTAGACAAGGGCGTGTACATTGCCGGGCGCGGCTCCTACTCCATCGACCAGCAACGCTACAACTTCCAGTTCGGTGGGCAGGTGTTCTACGCCATCGAAAAAGGCAAAATCACCGAGATGCTCGAAGACGTGGCCTATCAGGCCAACACCCAGGAATTCTGGAACTCCTGCGCCGCCATTTGCGACGAAAGCGACTACCGGCTGTTCGGGTCTTTCTTTGATGGCAAGGGCCAGCCCAGCCAGGTGTCGGCCGTAAGCCACGGCTCGGCCACCACGCGGTTTAATGGCGTGAACGTGATTAATACGGCCCGCAAGATTTAATTAATGTGGGGAATGTGTTGAATGTGGGGAATGTGAAAATGGACCGCTCAGGACGCTACAAGTAAGCGGCCGTAGCCGCCACGCTTTGCTCCTATCTCATGCATCATTCTCAATTTCATCCCACTGAAGCTGTTTAGAAAGTCCCCGAACGGTCATGCAGAGCGCAGCGAAGCATCTTGCTCGCATCGTCAGGCCCGTTCAACGATGCGAGTAAGATGCTGCGCTCTGCATGACCGTTTGAGGACCTTTTGTGACTTTCTAAATAACTCCACTATTCCATTTCCACATTCAACACATTTTCACATCTGAAAACATGGCCCTGCTCTCCCAATCCGAAGCCCAGACCATCCTCAAAAAAGTCCTCAGCTTCAGCACCGCCGACGAGTGCGAGGCCACCCTCACGGGCACCAGCGGCGGCAACGTGCGCTCGGCCCGCAACTCCATCAGCACGGCGGGCGCAGCCGAGAACGTGTCGCTGGCCGTGCAGTCGCGCTTCGGCAAGCGCAGCGGCACCGCTACCTGCAACGAGTTTGATGAGGCCTCGCTGCGCCGCTGCGTGCAGCGGGCCGAGGAAATTGCGCGCCTCGCGCCCGAGAGCCCGGAATACGTTCCCTTGCTCGGGCCGCAAACCTACCTGACCTCGCCTGGCTCGTTTGCGGCGCGCACGGCTGCCATCACGCCCGACTACCGGGCCGAGCAGATTGGGGCCAGCATGGCCCTGTGCGACCAGAAGAAACTTAGCTCAGCCGGCTTCTTTAATGACTCGTCGGGCTTCGTGGCCAAGCGCAACTCCAAGGGCCTGGAGGCTTACCAACCGGTGAGCAGCGTCGACTTTTCGATTTCGGTGCGCACGCCCGATGGCACCGGCTCGGGCTACGCCATTGCCAACTACACCGATTTGGCCCGGTTCGACGCGGCCCGCCTAACGCGGGTGGCGGCCGACAAGGCGGCTTCGTCGGTGAATGCCAAGGCCATTGAGCCGGGCAAATACACCGTGATTCTGGAGCCGGCCGCGGCCATCGACCTGCTCAATAACATGATGGGGGCCATGGACGCCCGTAACGCCGACGAAGGCCGCAGCTTCCTGAGCAAGAAGGGCGGCGGCAATAAGAAGGGCGAAAAGGTCTTCGACGAGCGGGTGACCATCTACTCCGACCCTACCCACCCCGACGTGCCCGACCTGACTTTCAGCGGCGACGGCCGCCCGCAGCAGAAAGTGACGTGGATAGACAAAGGCGTGGTGAAAAACCTCTACACCTCGCGCTTCTGGGCCCAGAAAGCCGGCATCCCCGACATTCCGCCCCCCGGCGGCTGGATTATGGAAGGCGGCACCCAAAGCACCGCCGACCTCATCAAAGGCACCGCCAAAGGCATTCTCGTCACGCGCCTCTACTACATCCGGGCCGTCGACCCGCAGACGCTGCTCTACACCGGCCTGACGCGCGACGGGACGTTCTACATCGAAAACGGGCAGATTAAATTCCCGGTGAAAAATTTCCGCTTCAACGAAAGCCCGGTGATTATGCTCAACAACCTGGAGGCGCTGGGCAAGCCCGTGCGCCTGAACGGCAGCCTGGTGCCACCCATGAAAATCCGCGACTTCACCTTCACCAGCCTGTCGGACGCGGTGTAGACTTGTAGCGTGGACTTTTAGTCCGCGCATTAAACGTGACTTTTTCCATGCAAACCACTCGCGGACTAAAAGTCCGCGCTACTCTCACCTTATGAAAAGACGTGACTTTGTAGGACTAACCGGCCTGGCCGCCGGCGCCCTTTTCCTGCCCAGCCTGCCCGGCTTCGGCCATTCGCTGGTAGACCCCGCCCGCCTGCTGGAGCCCGGCGCCGATGTAGCCATGAAAAAGCGCCTCGCCGATGCCGGCCTGAACGCCGCCAAAGCCGCCGGCGCCAGCTACGCCGACGTACGCATTGGCCGCTACCTCAACCAGGGCATCTTCACCCGCGAAAAGCAGGTGCAGAACATTGCCAGCACCGAGAGCTACGGCGTGGGTATCCGCGTGATTGCCAACGGCACCTGGGGCTTCGCCTCCACCAACAACGTGACCGAGGCGGGCATTGCCAAAGCCGCCCAGCTGGCCGTGCAGATTGCCAAGGCCAACTCGAAGGTGCAGAAGGAAAAGGTGCAGCTGGCCCCGCAGCAGGGCTACGGCGAGGTGAGCTGGAAAGCGCCCATTCAGCAGAATGCGTTTGAGGTGCCCATCAAGGACAAGGTGGATTTGCTGCTGGGCGTGAACGCCAAAGCCCTGGATATGGGCGTGTCGTTCATCAACTCGGTGCTGTTTCAGGTGAACGAGCAGAAGTATTTTGCCAGCACCGACGGCTCCTACATCGACCAGGACATTCACCGGATTTACCCCACGTTCGGCGTCACGGCCATCGACCGGGCCAGCGGCAAGTTCCGCTCGCGCCAGGCCATGAGCTCGCCCGTGGGCATGGGTTACGAGTACCTCACGCCCAAAGCCGCCGATAAAATGGCCGGCCCCACCGGCTCCGACATCATCGGCTACAAGTACAGCTACGACATGCTGGAAGACGTGGCCCTGGCCGCCAAGCAGGTGAAGCAGAAGCTGACCTGTAAGTCGGTGACGCCCGGCAAGTACGACCTCGTGCTCGACCCGCACCACCTGGGCCTCACCATCCACGAAAGCGTGGGCCACCCGCTGGAGCTCGACCGCGTGCTGGGCTACGAAGCTAACTTCGCCGGAACCTCGTTTGCCACCCTGGAGTGGAAGGCCAAGGGCATTCCCTACGGCTCGAAAGTGGTGAACATTGTGGCCGATAAGGTGACGCCCAACACCTTGGGCGCGGTGGGCTACGACGACGAAGGCGTGAAAACCAAGCGCTGGGACCTCATCAAGGACGGTACGCTGGTGGACTACGAGAAAATCCGGGACCAAGCGCACATGGTGGGCCAGAAGGAATCGGACGGCTGCTGCTACTCGCAGTCGTGGCAGGATGTGCAGTTCCAGCGCATGCCCAACGTGAGCCTGCAGCCCGGCAAAGCCAAAATGAGCGTGGATGAAATGGTGAGCAAGGTCGATAAGGGCATCTACATCGCCGGCAACGGCTCGTTCTCCATCGACCAGCAGCGCTACAACTTCCAGTTCGGCGGGCAGGTGTTCTACGCCATCGAAAAAGGCAAAATCACCGAGATGCTCGAAGACGTGGCCTACCAGGCCAACACCCAGGAATTCTGGAACTCCTGCGCTGGCTCATGCGACGAAAGTGACTTCCGTTTCTTCGGCGCTTTCAACGACGGCAAGGGCCAGCCCTCGCAGAGCTCGGCCGTGAGCCACGGCTCGGCCACCACGCGCTTCAATGGCGTGAACGTGATTAACACGGCCCGGAAAATCTAGAAAATGTGGGGAATGTGATTGATGTGGGAAATGTGATGGTAGCAGCAGATTCAGGTACGACTGGCAATGGTTCCAAGGCCGACAATCCGGTTGTGCGGCTCTCCTTTGAGTTGGTATTAGCAGTACTGGCTTATGTGGAAGAGTTGGAGGCAACTCGTCGCTACGTCGTGGTTCGCCAGCTGCTTCGGTGTGGCACTTCAGTCGGAGCCAACGTGCGCGAAGCGCAACATGCTGAAAGCCGTGCTGACTTTGTACACAAATGCAAGATTGCTGCGAAGGAAGCTGAAGAAACCGACTACTGGCTCCATCTCTGCACGCACGCGCCCAATTACCCAACGCCTCCCATACCCTTGAACGACAAATTATTGAGCGTCCGACGTCTACTGGCCCGCATCATTATTTCCAGCAAAGCCAACGCTGCCTGAATTCCCACATTCCTTCATTTCCACATTCTCCCATTCTGCACATCTCCACATTTAAAAACATCATGGCCATTCTCTCCAAAGACGAAGCCCAGACAATCCTAAAAAAGGTCCTCAGTTTCAGCACCGCCGATGAGTGCGATGCCACGCTCAATGGCAACATTAGCGGCAACGTGCGCTCGGCCCGCAACTCCATCAGCACGGCCGGGGCTAGCGATAACGTGTCGCTGGCCGTGGAAAGCCGCTTTGGCAAGCGCGCCGGCGTAGCCACCTGCAACGAGTTCGACGAAGCCACCCTGCGCCGCTGCGTGCAGCGGGCCGAGGAAATTGCCCGCCTCGCCCCCGAGAGCCCGGAGTACATGCCGCTGCTGGGGCCGCAGACATACCTGGATGGCAGCCGCTCCTACGCCGCCGCCACCGCCGCCATCGACCCCGACTACCGGGCCGCGCAAATCGGGGCCAGCATGGCGCTCTGCGACCAGAAAAAGCTGAGCTCGGCGGGCTTCCTCGACGATTCGCACGGCTTCGTGGCCAAGCGCAACTCCAAGGGCCTGGAGGCCTACCAGCGCACGTCCAACGTGACGTTTTCGGTGACGGTGCGCACGCCCGACGGCACCGGCTCGGGCTACGCCTCGGGCGATTACATCGACTCAAGCAAGATGGACGCGGCCCGCTTCACCAAAGTGGCCGCCGACAAAGCTGCTGCTTCCATGAAGGCACGGGCCATTGAGCCGGGCAAGTACACCGTGATTATGGAGCCCAATGCCCTGCTCTCGAACGTGGACACCTCGCTCATCGGCGCGCTCATGGGTGCCCTCGATGCCCGCAACGCCGACGAGGGCCGCAGCTTCCTCAGCAAGAAGGGCGGCGGCAACCGCAAGGGCGAAAAGCTGTTTGATGAACGGGTTACCATCTACTCCGACCCGCTGAACCCGGAAATCAGCGACCTGACGTTCAGCGGCGACGGCCGCCCGCTGCAGCGCACCACCTGGATTGACAAGGGCGTGGTGAAAAACCTGTACGCCTCGCGCTACTGGGCCCAGAAAGCCGGCATCCCCGACCTGCCCCGCCCCAACGGCTGGATTATGGAAGGCGGCACCCAAAGCACCGCCGACCTCATCAAAGGCACCGCCAAGGGCATTCTGGTGACGCGCCTGTGGTACATCCGCCCCGTCGACCCGCAGACGCTGCTCTTCACCGGCCTCACCCGCGACGGCACGTTCTACATCGAAAACGGCCAAATCAAGTTCCCCATCAAGAACTTCCGCTTCAACGAAAGCCCGGTCATCATGCTCAACAACCTGGAAGCCATCGGTAAGCCGGTACGGTTAAACGGGAATTTGGTACCGCCGCTCAAGATTCGGGACTTCACGTTCACGAGCCTGTCGGACGCAGTATAAAAAGTATAGTGGACTCTGCGAGTCCACGCGTGATTGACGTAATAGAAGCACTTTTTTGAAAGCCACCAGTCAACCTCGACTGGTGGCTTTTTTATTTCCTGATAAGGCCCGGACAACCGCCGCCCCGCCCGCCGCATCTGCTCACTTGGGTACTTACCCCTTACGCCTATCTTGCGGCTTCATTTCCTACTTCCTGCAATGAAGCTGACTTTATTAGCTGGCCTGCTACTGGCCGTTATCATTCGTCCGGCCGCCGCGTAATCGCGCCTCACCGGCAAAATTCTCGATGCCGCCACCGGCCAGCCCATACCCTACGCCAGCATTTCGGTGCTGAGCACTACGGCCGGCACCACCAGCAACGCGGAGGGCGAGTTTGAGCTGAAAGCCGCGCTACCGGGCCGGCTGGTGATATCGGAGCTGGGCCACCGGCGCGATACGGTGGCAGTAGCCGCCGCCACCGCACCGCTGCTGGTGCGGCTGCAACCGGCGTCGGTACTGCTGCCCGAGGTGCAGGTGGGCAGCTACCTCGGCGATTTGATTGCGCAAGCCTACCGCCAGTTGCGCCGCACCACCGCTAAAAAAATGTATGGCCAGGCCTTTTATCGGCAAATTACCCGCATTGCCAACGATGCCACCGAAGTGCAGGAAATGGTGTGGGACGCTGCCACTACCAATGCAGGCATGGATGGCAGCGCCATCGTTACTGGGCGCTTCGCGAAGAAGATGAAGGCGCAAATAAGCTTCAACAACTTCTCCGTTTTTACCAAAAGGGTTGGCTTTAATATGAAGGACGACAGCCTAACACAGCGCGGAATCCTGGGGCTGAATACTGCCAGGTTCTACACACTATCGCTACTGGGCGTGACGCAGAGTGAGGGTCAGCAACTGGTCGAAATCGGTTTTGAGAGCAAGCCGGGGCTGGCACCGCTTACCGCGAAAGGAACTTTGGTTATTAACGAAACTACCCGGCAAGTACTACACCTGCGGTTTGAAACGCCCGACCTGGTCAACGTCAAGACCAATAGCTTGGTGGTGAAGCTCAAGGACCAGCACTCGGTGTTTGAAATGGATTTTCAGCCGGCTCCAAATGCAGCCGTCCTCACTTACATCAAGGTCGATTATCGAGCATCTTTGGCTGTACCACTGCAACGCAACGTCGCCATTCAGGCTTCTTCTTTCACGTACTTCTACAACAGCCGCGCCACCCCCGATGCCAGCGTGACCTACGCCCCTGCCAAGGGCGGCGAAGTCGATTTGGCACTCATCAAGCAAACTACTTACGACCCCGCTTTCTGGCAAAACAACGCCGTGGTGAAACGCACCCCACTCGAAGAACAGGTGATGAAATCCTTCGAGCAGAAGGGCGCTTTCGGCACTATGTTGCCGTAGCTTGTAGCGCGGACTTTTAGTCCGCGAGTAAACTGCTGCCTAAATTCTATTTCATTCACTTGCGGACTGAAAGTCCGCGCTACATCTTTTTCTCTGCAACCTATGAAAAGACGCGACTTTGTGGGCCTCACCGGCCTGGCCGCCGGGGCCCTGTTCCTCCCCAGCCTCCCCGGCTTCGGCCACACGCCCGTCGACCCCGCCCGCCTGCTGGAGCCGGGGGCCGACGTGGCCGTGAAAAAGCGCCTCGCCGACGCGGCCCTGAACGCCGCCAAAGCCGCCGGGGCCGACTACGCCGACGTGCGCATCGGCCGCTCGCTGAACCAGTACGTTTTCACCCGCGAGAAGCAGGTGCAGAACATCGTGAGCACCGAGAGCTACGGCGTGGGCATCCGGGTGCTGGTGGCCGGGTGCTGGGGCTTCGCCTCGACCAGCGTGGTGACGGAGGCCAACCTAGCCGCCACCGCCCGCGAGGCCGTGAACATTGCCAAGGCTAACCGCCTGGTGATGAAGGAGCCCGTGCAGCTGGCCGCCCAGCAGGGCTACGGCGAGGTAAGCTGGAAAACGCCCATTCAGCAAAGCGCATTCGAGGTGCCGATAAAGCAGAAGGTAGATTTGCTGCTGGCCGCCAACGCCGCCGCACTGGATGCGGGCGCCAGCTACATCAATTCGGCGCTGTTTCAGGTGAATGAGCAGAAGTATTTTGCCAGCACCGACGGCTCTTACATCGACCAGGACGTGCACCGGCTCTGGCCCACCTTCAACGCCACGGCGGTGGATACCAAGTCGGGCAAATTCCGCAGCCGCGAGGCACTGAGCTCGCCGGTGGGCCTGGGCTTCGAGTACCTCACGCCCAGCGCGGCCGAGCAGGTGCGCGGCCCGCAGGGCACCGACACCATCGGCTACAAGCTGCGCTACGACATACTGGCCGATGCCGCGCTGGCCGGCAAGCAGGCCAAAGCCAAGCTGACGATGAAATCGGTGACGCCGGGCAAGTTCGATTTGGTGCTCGACCCGGGCCACCTGGGTTTGACCATTCATGAAAGCGTGGGCCACCCTACGGAGCTCGACCGCGTGCTGGGCTACGAGGCCAACTACGCGGGCACCTCGTTTGCCACGCTGGAATGGAAGGCCAAAAACCTGCCCTACGGCTCGAAGGAAGTGAACATTGTGGCCGACAAGCTACAGCCCGGCTCGGTGGGCAACGTGGGCTACGACGACGAGGGCGTGAAAACCCGCGAGTGGGACCTCATCAAGGACGGCAAGCTGGTGAATTACCAGAAAATCAGGGACCAGGCCCACATCGTGGGCCAGAAGGAATCGGATGGCTGCGCCTATGCGCAGAGCTGGGAAGACGTGCAGTTCCAGCGCATGCCCAACGTGAGCCTGCGCCCCGGTACCGCCAAAATGAGCCCCGATGAGATGGTGAAGGGCGTGGACAAAGGCATTTACATAGCTGGAGAAGGCTCGTTCAGCATCGACCAGCAGCGCTTCAACTTTCAGTTTGGCGGGCAGCTATTTTTTGCGATTGAGAAGGGCAAAATCACCGAGCAGTTGGAGGACGTGGCCTACCAGTCGAACACCCAGGAGTTCTGGGGGGCCTGCGCCGGCTCGTGCGACCAGTCGGACTACCGCCTGTTCGGCACTTTCTTCGACGGCAAGGGCCAACCGGCCCAGGTGTCGTCGGTGAGCCACGGCTCGGCCACCACGCGCTTCAACGGCGTGAACGTGATTAACACGGCCCGGAAAGTGTAGCCGCCTAACCTCACCCCCGGCCCCTCTCCTTGGGGAGAGGGGAGCCTGACAATTTCCGTTAGTGGCAAGACCGGTGTCCCCTCTCCCCAAGGAGAGGGGGTCAGGGGGTGAGGTGAACGCCAGAACGTCCCATCTCTAAACTATCTGCAAAATCATCCAATGGCCATTCTCTCCAAAGACGACGCCCAGACGCTCCTCAAAAAAGTCCTAAGCTACAGCACCGCCGACGAGTGCGAAGCTTCCCTGAACGGACGCACCACCGGCAACATCCGCTACGCCCGCAACAGCGTGAGCACGGCCGGCGCCCAGGATTCCGTATCGCTGGCTGTGGAAAGCCGGTTCGGCAAGCGCAGCGGCATTGCCACCTGCAACGAGTTCGACGACGCTACGCTGCGCCGCTGCGTGCAGCGGGCCGAGGAAATAGCCCGCCTCGCCCCCGAAAGCCCCGAATACGTGCCCCTGCTCGGCCCGCAAACCTACCTGAGCCCGCCCTCCACCGCCACCACGCTACTCACGGCCACCACCCGCGCCCAGGCCGCAGCCGACAGCATGGCCCTGTGCGCTGCCAATAACCTAACGTCGGCCGGCTTCCTCGATGGCGGCACCCGGTTTGTGGCCAAGCGCAACGCCAAGGGCCTGGAGGCTTACCAGCAGTCCACCAACACCAACTTTTCGGTGACGGTGCGCACGGCCGACGGCCGCGGCTCGGGCTACGCCATTGCCGACGTGACGGACCCCGCCAGGCTCAACGCCAAAGCCCTCACCCAGCGCGCCGCCGACAAGGCCCTGGGCTCGGTGAACGCCAAGGCCATCGAGCCGGGCAAGTACACCGTGATTCTGGAGCCCGCCGCCCTCATGGCCGGCGACGACCTCTCGCTGCTGGGGGGAATGATATTCGGGATGGGCGCCCGCGAGGCCGACGAAGGCCGCAGCTTCCTAAGCAAAAAGGGCGGCGGCAACCGCAAGGGCGAAAAGCTGTTCGATGACCGGATAACCATCTACTCCGACCCGCTGAATGCCGAGGTGCCCGGCAATGCCTTCGACGGCGATGGCCTGCCCACCAAACGCCAGACCTGGGTTGAGAAAGGCGTGGTAAAAAATCTGTTTTACAGCCGCTTCTGGGCCGAGAAAAACAAGGTCGCCGCCACGGCTTTCCCCAACGGCTTCATCATGGCGGGCGGCACCCAGAGCACCGCCGAGCTCATCAAAAGTACCGCTAAAGGCATTCTGGTCACGCGCTTGTGGTACATCCGAGAAGTCGACCCGCAGACGCTGCTCTACACCGGCCTGACACGCGACGGAACGTTCTACATCGAAAACGGAAAGATAAAATTCCCCATCAAGAACCTGCGCTTCAACGAAAGCCCGATTATCATGCTCAATAATATTGAGGCCATCGGCCGGCCCCAGCGCCTGGCCGGCTGCCTCATTCCCCCGCTGAAAATTCGCGATTTCACGTTCACGAGCTTGTCGGACGCTATTTAGAATTGTAGCGTGGACTCTGCGAGTCCGCGCGTGAGCGTAGCGAGCATTGGACAAGGGTTCCGGATGCTCGCTACGCTCGCTCGCGGACTCGCAGAGTCCACGCTACATGAGGCCGGCGCAACGTTATGGCAGCTTTCCACGACTATAGCTGCGTATCTGCCGCATCTACTATCACTATTTTCACCTAATGCCCGCTGCCGCTTTCACTTTCGTGCGCCTGAAATACCACTCCGGCGACTGGGACGCGGTGGACGAGCGCATGCCCGCCAACCTGCTGCACTCGCTGGTGCAGTACACCAAAGTACCCGTCGACCCCAAGGAAAAAGTGGTGGCCCTGGACAGCTCCGAGCTATTCAACTACCCCTTCTGCTACCTGAGCGGGCATCGGCTGGTGCAGTTTTCCAGCACGGAGAAACAAAACTTTATCCAATACGTCCGCAACGGCGGCTTCGTGTTCGTGGATGATTGCAACCACGACATCGACGGCCTTTTCGCCCGCTCCTTCGAGGAGCAGATGCGCCAGTGCTTCGGCAGCAGCGCCCTGAAGAAAATCCCCAAAACGCACCCCATCTATTCCCAGTTTTTCACCTTCAAAGACGGACCGCCCAATACTGGTTTTGAATTGAACGGCTGGGGCGACGACCTCGTGCACGACTACTTGAAGGCCATCGAAATAAAGGACCGTATCGGCGTGCTTTACTCCAATAAAGACTATGGCTGCGAATGGGACTATGACTTCCGCAACAAGCGCTTCCTGGCTGAGGACAACACGAAGTTTGGGGTAAATATTCTGCTTTATGCCTTGACTTAGAACATCATAAAGCACGTCATGCTGAGCAAAGCCGAAGCATCTCTACCTCAATACTAATTAATTACTTGCGCAGTAGAGAGGCTTCGGCTGCGCGGACGCCAGATGAAGCATGACGTTTTTGATAAGACGACCTTAAACACCCAATGACCGAACAAGAAGTAAACACCCTCCTCGCCAAGCTACCCGTCCTCAAGGCTGAAATTGCCAAGGTCATCGTGGGCCAGGAAACCGTGCTCGATGAAGTGCTGGTGGCCCTACTGGCCGGCGGCCACGCCCTGCTCGAAGGCGTGCCCGGCCTGGCTAAAACCCTGCTGGTGCGCACGCTGGCAGCCGCCACGGACCTGCCCTTCCGCCGCATCCAGTTCACCCCCGATTTGATGCCCACCGACATCCTCGGCACCGAGGTACTGGAGGAGGACCACGGCACCGGCCACCGCTCGTTCAAGTTCAACCCCGGCCCCATCTTCGCCAGCCTGGTACTGGCTGATGAAATCAACCGGACGCCGCCCAAAACCCAGGCCGCCCTGCTGGAGGCCATGCAGGAAGGCCACGTCACCTACGCCGGGCAGGAGCACGCGCTGCCCAAGCCGTTCTTCCTGCTAGCCACCCAAAACCCGATTGAGCAAAGTGGTACCTATCCGCTGCCCGAGGCCCAGCTCGACCGCTTTTTGCTGTACGTCCGCATTGGCTACCCCTCTGCCGAGGAGGAGTTGGCCGTGCTGCGCGGCACCACCGGTGCGGCCGGCCAAACGGTGCAGCCGGTGCTGGGCGGGGCTGATATCCGGGCCTTGCAGGCACTGGTGCGGCAGGTGAGCCTCAGCCCCGAGCTCATGGATTTCGTGAACCGGCTGGTGCGCGCCACGCGGCCAGCCACGTCGGAAGTGAAGTTTATTAAGGACTACGGACGCTGGGGTGCGGGGCCCCGGGCCGGGCAGGCGCTCATACTATGCGCCAAGGCGCGGGCGCTGCTGCACGGCCGCTTCGCCGCCACGCTGGAGGATATCCGCACGCTGGCCCCGCCAGTGCTGCGGCACCGGGTGCTGCTGAATTTCAACGCCGAAGCTGAGAATATCACGACCGATGATGCCGTGGTGGAACTGCTGAAAGCGGTGGCGGTGTAGCGCGGGCTTTTAGTCCGCGAGTACCATAACTTTTTTATCGTTGAACTCGCGGACTAAAAGCCCGCGCTACTACATGCTCACTCCCGAACTCCTGCACGGCCTGCGCAACCTCTCCCTCGCCGCCCGGCAGGCGGCCGAGGGCTTCCTCAACGGCGCGCACGCCAGCCGGCGGCACGGCGCGGGCATGGAGTTCAACCAGTACCGCCCCTACCAGCCCGGCGACGACCTGCGCCGCCTCGACTGGCGCCTGGCCGCCCGCTCGGACCGCTACTACCTGCGCGAGTCGGAAATTGATACCAGCCTGACCGTACACCTGCTGCTCGACGCCAGTGCCAGCATGAACCACCGCGACGATAACGGCCTCAGCAAGCTCGACTACGCCCGGTTACTGCTCGGCGCGCTCGCTTACATCGCCACGCAGCAAGGCGATGCCGTGGGCCTGAGCATCCTCAGTCCCGCCGGCCTGCGCCACCTCGCGCCCCGCGCTGATGCCCGCCAGCTGCCCCGCCTCTACCACGCCCTCGAAACGGCCGAAGCTGCCGGCCGCTTCCCCGCGCCCGAAACGCTGGCTCCTCTCACGGCCCGCCGCCAGCGCGCCCTCACGGTGTGCGTGAGCGACTTGTATGAGGAAGGCCAGGAAATCAATGCCTTGCTTACCCGCCTGCGCGCCACCAGCGGCGACGTACTATTACTGCACCTAATGGCGCACAACGAACTCAAATTCAACTACGAGGGCGCTGTCACTTTCCGCGACTTAGAAACCGGCCAAACCCTGCAAATCGACGCCGCTACCCAACGGACAGCCTACCAACAGCAGTTGCAAAACTGGCTGCGCGACACGGCCCAAAACGCCCGGCGGCAGGGCTTCGACTATCATTTACTGGATACTTCGCAGCCACTCGATGCGGCGATGCGGGAGTTTCTAAGGCGGCGCGGGAATAGTTAAAAATTGAGAGTTAAAAGTTAAAACCGCCTAGGTATCGGACCTTCCCTCAAAATTCTCAATTTTCAACTCTTAACTTTTAACTCTCAACCTTTAACTCCTTTTGTTCGCCCTTCTTCACCCTGCCGCCCTGCTGGCCCTCACGGGCCTGCTGGTGCCGGTAGCCATTCATCTCTGGAACCGCCGGCCCGCCCGTGAAGTGGCGGTGGGCAGCCTGCGCTGGCTAGCCGCCGGTGCCAACCGCCGCCTGCGCAACCTGAAGCTGGAGCAGCTCTGGCTGCTGCTGTTGCGCGCGGCACTGCTGGCGGTGCTGGCCGTGGCGGTGGCCGGGCCGGTGTGGCGCACGGCCCGGCCCATCAGCCGGGGCGTGGTGCTGCTGAGCGCCGAGGCGGCCCGACTGCCAACGCTGGCCGGCATCAAGCCCACCATCGACTCGCTGCGCCGGAAGGGATATGCGCTGCGCTGGCTATCGGCGGGCTTCCCCCGGGTGCCGGGTGCGGCGTGGCGGGCGGTGGCTGCGGGTCGAGCCAGCGCCGCCGTCGATTCGGCAGCGGCACGGCAGCCCTCCGGCCCGGCCTGGGCGCGGGTGCAGCAGGCGGCGGCCACCTTTGCGGGCCAGCCGGTTTTTGTGGTCACCAGCGCTGCGCTGCGCGACTTTGGCGGCCGCCACGCGCCGTTGCCAGCCGCCGTGAGCTGGCAGGCCCTGCCCGATACCACTACCAGCGCGTGGCTGGCGGCCGCCGGGTTGGTGGGCGACAGCCTGCACCTGCTGGTTGGCCACAGCAACGAAGCCCGAACCACCTACCGCCCGCAACGCTCACTGCTGCCGCCCACCGGCCAGATAGTTCGGCTGGCTGGACTTGCCCCGTTGCGCCTGCAGCCGGATACAACCGGCAGCGGAAGCCTGCGGCTGGTTCCGGCCAACGGCGCTACTTCTGCTTCCACCCCGGCCATTGAGGTAAGGAAGTCGCCGCTTACCATTGACCTATACGCCACGCCGGAATACACCGCCGATGCCCGCTACTGGGAGGCGGCAGTACGCGCCGCCGCCGTAGGGCTGCCCGTGGCGCTGCAGCTACGCCGGGTTACGGACCGGCCCCGGCAGCTGCAGGCCGACTGGACATGCTGGCTTTCCGACGAAGCATTGCCCCAGAACTGGCAACAAACGGTGCGCGAGGGAGCTACTATCTGGCAGGAGGCCGCCGGCCCGGGCGTGCCCGACACGGCGAGCTTCGCCGCGGCTGATGCCTCGGGCTCAGCCGGCCTGGTGTTTC
This sequence comes from Hymenobacter siberiensis, assembly GCF_018967845.1. Classification (GTDB taxonomy): domain Bacteria; phylum Bacteroidota; class Bacteroidia; order Cytophagales; family Hymenobacteraceae; genus Hymenobacter; species Hymenobacter siberiensis. The sequence continues at coordinate 2,502,481 of NZ_JAHLZZ010000001.1, read as the reverse complement.
GGCGCGGTGCCCGCCCACCGGCTTTGGGGAGCGCAACGGTGTGGGCCGATGGCCGGGGCCGCCCGGTGCTTTCGCGGCGGATGCTGGGCCGTGGGGCAACTTATCAGCTGCACACACGCCTCGCACCGCCTTGGAGTGAGCTGGCCGACGACCCGCAGATGCCGGCCCGGCTACTGAAGCTGCTGCAGCCCGCCGCCCCCGATGAAGCTGCGGCCGTCCTCTACCATCCCCGCAACCCGGGCCTGGAGCAGCAGCTGAGTCGTTTCGACCATCGTGCCCTCGACCCCGCCCAGCTGACCTCGGCCCCTCGTATGCAGCCCACCGCCGCTCCAATTCGGGCGGCAGGCGAGCGCACGACTGATTTGCGGCCCTGGCTGGTACTGGCGGCCGGGCTGTTGTTTTTGCTGGAGCGCTGGCTGGCAGGGCGGCGGGCCGGGAGCACATTGCCTACTTCAATATGACGCAGCCCACGGTTACTTCCATTGAAACAAGCCGGTTGCCGGAGCAGGGCAAGTCCCAGGCGCAGCTTCAGGCGGTCAGGAACAGCTATGCCGGCCGCTATGCCGGCGCAGGGCTACAAGTCCTGCTGGCCGCCGGTGTCCTGTTGGCTGGGTTAGTACATCACTGGCCAGCCGCGCAGCCACTTTGGATAGCGCTGGCGGTATTAGGCTTGCTGACGGCCTCGGCGTGGTGGGCGTGGCCTCTGCGTCAGCTGGACTGCGCAGTTATAGCGCAACGGCTCGACCGGCAATTTCCTGAACTACAGGACAGCACCGGCCTGCTGCTGCAGGACCCGGCTACCCTGACTTTTCTTGGCCAACTGCAATTCAAGCGGGTAGCCGGGCAGCTAGGGCAGCTAACTGCTGAAGGGCCGGGACTACTCCCATTTTCTTTTCGGAAGCCGTTGCTGCTGAGTGCTGGACTATTGCTGGGTGCGGCGTTATGCTACCTGCTGCCCATCAGCCAGCCGGCCCAACCCATACCGGCGGCAGTCAGCATGCGGTTTTCGCCCCCGGCTCCGGCAGCGGCCGGGCAGGCCGCACCGCCGCGTATCAGCGAAACAAAACTGCTGGTCACGCCCCCCGCATACACCCGGCTGGCGGCTTTTGCGCCGACGCAGCCTTCGTTTCAGTGCCCGCAGGAGGCGCGGGTGCGCTGGCAGGTGCGGGTGAACGGCAATGGCAAATCGGCAGCGCCGATGCTGGAACTGGGGCGCCAGCGGATTCGCCTACAGCCGGTGGCCGGGCAGGCGGGCTGGTTTTTCACCGAGCAAACGCTGATGGCTTCCACGCTGTACCGGCTGCGCTACGCGGGCACGTTGTCTGATGATTACGCCATTGATGTACGGCCCGACCTCGCGCCCGTGCTGCGCATTCAAACCCCGAAATCCTACACGCTGGTGGCGGCCATCGGCCAGCGGCCGGAAGTCTCTATCCGCGCCACCGTGCGCGATGACTACGGTCTGAGCCGGGCCGAGCTGGTGATAACCGTGGCGCAGGGCCAGGGCGAGGCGGTGAAGTTCCACGAGGTGCGGCGCGATTTGAGCGCGGGCCTGGGCGGGCCGCAGGCCACGCTGGGCAGCCTGCTCAACCTGCCCAAACTGGGCCTGACTTACGGCGACGAGCTCTACTTCTACCTCACGGCGCGCGACAACCACGGCCATACTACTCGTACTGATTCTTACCTCGTGCAGTGGCAGGATACCGCCGTGGCCGATGGGGCACTCGACCTGGGCATGGGTGTAAAAGTGGCTCCCGCCTACTTCCGCAGCCAGCGTCAGATTATCATCGACACCGAAAAGCTGCTGGCCGAAAAGCCGAAGCTTGATGCCGCCACCGTGGCCAACCGGGCCAACAACCTCGGCTTCGACCAGCAGACGCTGCGCCTGCGCTACGGCAAGTTTCTGGGCGAAGAGTCAGAGGCCGGGATTGGGGTGGAAGCTGGCCCGCACGCACCCACGGCCGAAGACGAGGACGCACCCGCCTCCCCCACCGCCGAAGCCCCCGGGCACGACGACCACGACCACGGCGGCGCGCCGGTTTCGCCCTCCAAAGCCTCGCCCACCGCCGAAACCGATGCCCTGATGGACCCCTACATCCACAAGCACGACGACTCCGAAACCGCCGACTTCCTGGAGCCCGCCGTGAAGGCCAAGCTCCACGCCGTGCTCGACCAGATGTGGGCCGCCGAGCTGCGCCTGCGCACCGGCCAGCTGGCGGCGGCCCGGCCCTTCGAATACCGCGCCCTGCGCCTGCTGAAGGAAGTACAGCAGCAGACCCGGGCCTACGTAAAAAAAGCCGGCTTCACCCCGCCGCCCATGCCCGAAGCCACCCTGCGCCTCACCGGCGAGCTGGCCGGGGCCGCCGTGCCCCAGCGCCAGCAAACCTTGCCCGCCCCGGCTACTCAGCCGGCCATCCGCGCCGCCCTGCGCTGGCTGGCCGCGGCCGACAACGACCAGCCCCCCCGCCCCGCCGATGCCGTGCTGCTTGACCAGGCCGGCACCGTACTATCCGGCGCGGCCCTCACCCGCCCGGGCTTCTACCTGCCGGCATTACGGGCCCTACGCGAGCTGGGAGCCGACGTGCGCGCCGGCCGCCCCACCCGTGCAGCCAGCCGCGCACCTGTAGCCCGCGCCCTCACCGACCTGCTGGCCGTGCCCACTCCCGCACCCGCCGCCCCGCCCGCTGCCGACCGGCTGGCGCGGCGTTATTTCCAGGACTTAAGCCGTTAGCCCGTTGCCCATTTTAACTCCGAATCCGGTTCTTTACTTTGGCCTGCTGGCGGGCTGCCTGCTGCTGGTCTTCGGGCTGCTAGTGCTAGCCTGGCAGCGGCCCCGTCGGCGGCAGCGGATGGCCAGGGTGCTGGCCAGCCTGGCCGCCGTTGCAGCGCTGTGGCTCAGCGCTTTTCCGCCGCTGCGCCACCTGACCGCCATTCGTACCGAGGCCATTCTACTCACCCCCGGCTACTCGCCCGATACCCTGCGGCAGCTCCGCCGGCAGTTGGGTGCAGGCACATCGGTCTGGACCTATGCCGACGCCGACCCGCCTGCCAACGCCCGGCCGCTGGCCAGCCTGCTCACGCTGGCCGAGCAACGGCCGGCGCTGCATCGGCTGCACATTCTGGGCCACGGGCTACCGGCCGCTGAACTGGCGCTGCTGAATTCGCTGGCGGTACGGCTGCACCCAGGGGCACCGTTTGAGGGCTTCGCCACCGCTTTTTGGCCGGCAACATCATCATTGGGTGAAATGCTGCGGCTGGAAGGCACGGTGGTAGCACCCGGCCGGCCAGCCGCCGCGTGGGTGGTGCTGTACGCTGCTGGCACCGGGCGCGATTCGGTGCGGTTGCCAGCCGGTGGCGGGCCTTTCCGGCTGCGCTACCGGCCCAAAGCCGCCGGGCTGGCCACCTACGAATTGCAGCTACGCCGACCGGGCCAGCCGCTGCTGGCGGAGCCGGTGCCGGTCGAAATCACCACGCCCGCGCTGCCGGCCGTGCTGCTGCTCACCGCCACGCCTTCCTTCGAGTTCAAGTTTTTGAAGAACTACCTGGCCGAAGCCCATTACCCAGTGGCCCTACGCACGAGCGTAAGCCGGGGCCTGGTCCAGACTGATTTCGTGAACCTGCCGGCCCAGTCGCTCGACCGCCTCACGCCCGCCCTGCTGGCCCGCTATGCCGTAGTGGTGGCCGATGCTGCCACGCTGGGCGCCCTTTCCGCCGCCGAAACCCAGGCCCTGCAAGCGGCCTTACGCGCCGGCCGGTTGGGCATCGTCACACTGGCTGAAGCCGCGCCCCTGCCCCGCACCGCGCCCGCCCGCGCCGATTTCACGGTGCAACCCCGGCCAGCGAATGTCGCCACCCAGCCCCTCACCTGGCCTGACGCGCCCGGCGAGGCCCGCGCCGCGCTGCCGGCCCAGTTGCAAGCCAACCCGACGCTGCGGGCACTCATCATCGGGCCGCGCCAGCTGCTGCTGGCTGCCAGCCGACGGGTGGGCCTGGGCTTTGCGGTGGTGTCGGTAGTACCCGAAACGTTTCACTGGGGCCTCCAGGGGCATACCGCCGTCTACGCCTCCTACTGGAACCAGCTGCTGACGGCCGCTGTGCCGCCGGCCCCGGCCGCCGCTACCTGGCATGCGGGCAGCCGTTGGCCCCGGCCGGCACAGCCCCTCACGCTGCATCTGGCAGCCGCTTTTCCCACTACCCTGCCCACGGTGGCAGCGCTGGCCGGCGGCCCGGCGGTGCGCCTGGCCCTGCGCCAAGACACCCGCCTACCCGAGTGGAGCACAGCCCGGTTTTGGCCTGACACTGCGGGCTGGCACCAGATGCGCGGGCCGAGCCGCATCATTCACAATTTTTACGTGTACCCGCCCACAACCTGGCTGGGGCCGGAGTACCAGGAGCGCCAGCAGGCCGTGGCGCAACTGAGCAACGAAACCCAAGCTCCGAAAGCCGCTGAAACGACTCAGGCTACGGTGACGGAGCCGTGGCCGGCGGGGTGGTTCTTTGGGTTGTTTCTGCTGGCCGCCGGGTATCTGTGGCTGGAGGAGAAATTGTAGTATCATATTTTTGCACGGTTCAAAATATGCCGTCAAAACAGCATCATTATCTACTACTGCTGCCCACGACACCCGTCCATTCGGCAGCCAATATATTGCTAATCAATAATTAGAGTAGAATCCAAGTCGTTCAACGAGGAGATGCGAAGTATCGCGTCTATACATCCCGTACATGAATCTGAAAATAGCTCTGGAATAGCCCCAACGCGGCGACAGGAACGCAAGGCTTCTCTGTCACCGCTACGCGGCTCGCTCCTCCGGATAAACCCGATTACGACAAAACCTGCCGCCGCGCTGCGGCTAGTATGTGCTACTTCTTCGCGGCGGCGCCCACGCGCTTTCGCCAGGCGGGGCAGTCTTTGGCCAGTAACTCAGCGGGCCAGGTGCCGGCGTAGAGGTAGCCGGCGCGGCGCTCGTTTTCGATTTCGGTGAGCTGATAATGCACCTGGCTGTCGCGGCCCACATAGATGGGCCGGTTGGTGCCCAGCTCGTAGAAACGGGCCCAGAGCACGGCCCCGGGCGCGGGCACGATGATGCGGTCGCGGCCTTTGGGCTCTTTTGGCGCAGCAATCTCCTTTAGCGCTACGTTGGGTATTTTCATTTTTTCGAACCATTTGGACTGCCCCCTCAATGGCGGCTTTTTCGGCAGCAGTGGGCTGCTCGATGTCCATGAGAAAGCGGACGATACTGACCGGTTCCTCGCCGCTTAGGGAGGGCAGCTCGAAGGCACGGGCCTTGGCCGGGAGCAGGCTCACGGGGTCGTATTGGGCGGCCCAGGCGGTGGGCTGGCCGTGGCTTACATACTGCATGCGCAGGATACTGGCAACGCCCCGGGCCACGGCCGCCTGAGCCAGCAACACCAGCTCGGGGTCGAGGGCGGCGAAGGGGACCTGCTGGCGGGCTACCTGGCGCAGCACGGTCAGGGCCCGAATCATAGCGTCGTCATTATAAATAATTTCGCCGTGGTAGCTGCTCAGGTCGGGGTAAAACTGTGGAAAGCCACCGTTGGCGTACTGCATTTTGAGCAGGTAGCGGATGCCGTTTTCAACGCCCTGGCGATAGGCAGGGTTGTGGGTTTTCTGGAAAGCTTCGGCCAGGTAATTGATTTCGCGGGTCGTCGCGTCGTTGTCGATGGTAGCATCGTTCTGGTGCTTGCTATCGAGCAGGCCGGTGCAGGCGGCGGCGGCGAAGCCGTAGCTATTAATGACGCTCAGGTTTTCGAGGGTGATATCGGGGCTGTTGCGCAGGTTAAGGGTGGCCACGCCCCAGTCGCCGGCGGTGGCGTCGCAGGTCCACAGGTCGCGGGCCTGCGCGTAGGTCAGCACCACGCCAGATTCGCTCTGGCCTTTCAGCACCAGCTTTTCCTTGCCGTCGAGGTAGATTTTCTCGTGGTAGGTGCCGTTTTTGATGAGCACCGTGCGCAGTTTGGCAGCTAAATCCGGCAGGCTATTGATGGCTTCCTGAATGGTGCGGTAGTCGGCGGAACCGTCTGGGGCTACGGTCACGGTCTGGGCTTGGGCCGGCTGTAAACCCAGGCTGAGCAGCAGCAGTAGTGACAGCAGGCCCGGCAGGCGTAGCGCGGTGGTTTTCATCAGCAAAAAACAGGTGGGATAGCAGAAGCTTGTGGGGCAGTAGCGCCGTTATAGCATGACCCCACGGCGCAGGGACGCGGACTAAAAGTCCGCACTACTGCTGACTCAGGAAATCGTCGCGGCGGGGCATGAAGGCGTCGACCAGGATGCCGGCCGCCGTGCACACCACGCTGTGCCACGCCAAGGGCGGCACATAGCAGCTATCGCCCATGCCCAGAGTGCGCGTTGCTTCCCCAATGGTATATTCAAACGCGCCGCTTTCCACGTAGCTCAGTTGGGCGTGCGGGTGCTGGTGGCGGGCCCCAATGCTCCCGGTTTCGAAGGCTACGCGGGTGAGCATCAGGCCGGGGCCGTGGGCCAGCACTTTGCGGCGCACGCCGGGGCCGGTGGTTTCCCAGGCCGCCTGAGCATCAGTCACGAAAGCAGGTTGCGCCGTTTCGGCGGGAGATAGTGGCGTCATGGTATCGGGTGAAAAGAACAGGTCGGACCTTAAAAGTCCAACCTGTTTGGAATGTCGACAAGGCTGGCGGGGTTTTTAATTGCGCAATCGTTCCCGACAATGCCAGTAGTTGACGAGTAGGGCGTGGGGGCAGACCCCACTCCTACTCGTTAATAACCAGCATTTTGCTTAAATCCGGGATTCTTATTCGTATCGATGGTGCCCTGGGGGAAGGGCAGCAGCTCCTTGCCTTTGCCAGGCGCGTACTCTGAAGCGATATTGGCGATGAGGGCGGCCGTCACGGCCGTGCGCCAGGCTACGGCAGTGGTGCCGGTGGGCGTGGCAGCCGGCGAAGGGCGGTAGAACGAGCGGGCCCACACCACCTGGCCGCCGGTTACGCGGTAGTACATGCTGGCGGGCACGAAGGTGTAGGGAGCCTGCGCGCCCGCCAACCTGGCAAGGTTGGCGCGGGCTTCCGTGATTTTGGTATCGAGTAGGTTCCAGCGCAGCAGGTCGTACTTGCGGATGCCTTCGCCCCCGAATTCCAGAAACCGCTCACTGGCGATGGCGTTAAACATATCGGTCTGGTTGGCCGGAGTCGGAATCTGGCCCAGGGTGGTGCTGCCACCAAAACCGCGCTGGCGCACTTCACGCAGAGTCGCCACAGCCGCCGCCGTGGGGCCTTTATTGATTTCGTTGTCGGTTTCGGCAAACATCAGCAGCACGTCGGCGAAGCGGATGAGGGGCCAGTTGTAGCCCAGGCAGTTGCCCGTGCCGGCCAGGGTGGGCACGCGCCAGTCACGCCGGAACTTGCCATCGGTAAGGACGCTCAGCAATAGCCCCTTCTGGTTGTTGGCCCCGTCGATGCTGTAAGTAGTCAGGGTAATATCGCGGCGCACATCGGTCGAGTCGAAGGCGTAGAAGTAGGTGGACAGGGGCCGAATCTGGGCCTGGGTGCTGCCGTAGATGGGCGAGGCGCTCAGCAGCGGGCCGCTGTAGTAGCCCATATCGAAGCTGTTTAGAAAGTCCCCGAACGGTCATGCTTCGCTGCGCGCTGCATGACCGTTCGGGGACCTTTTGTGACTTTCTAAACAACTCCTATGTGTGCTTTTATCAGGCTACTAAAAGTCTGTCATTATTAATCATATGCCTAGCAAACAGCCTTTTTTAGTTGTGCAATCGTTCCAGGCATCGATGCCAGCGGGCTTCCCTCCTGCCGCCAGCAATTCGCATAGGGCCCCGCCAACGCAACGGCACAAAAAAAGCCCCCGCGTGGGCGGGGGCTTTCTCACTGGTGCTGGCCTGCTTCGGCCAGCTGATACCACAGCTTAGTTTTTCTCGATGCGGCGCACGGCGGTCACACCGCCCTGCTTCACCTCCAGCAAGTAAACGCCCGAGGCCAGCGAGGTCGGCAGCACCAATTGCTTATCGGCACCCAGCGCGGCCGGGGCCAGCACCACGCGGCCGGTCAGGTCGCGCAGAGCAACTGTAGCAGCACCCGCCGTGGGCAGGCTTACCGTGACACGGTCGGCCGCCGGGTTCGGGAACACCGACAGGCCGGGCAGCGCCTGGCTGGCCAGCGTGGCCGTACCGGTATAGTTGGCAATGGAGATATCATCGATGCTGATGCGCGTGGTAGCAACCGTGGCCGTGCTCGTGATGCGGAAACGCACGTTGCCGCTCCGGTTCACCGTGAAGGTGTAGCGCGTGAGTGTGCTGGTGAGCAGGGCCGGCGCGCCGGGCACCGTGGTGAAGGTGGTGCCACCGTCGGTCGAAACTTCCAAAATGAAGGAAACCGGAGTGTCGACGCCAAACGAGCCGGCGTTCACAATCACGGTACCAGCGCCGTTGGGCTTGTCGAAGTCCATGCGGATGAAGCCGACGCGGATGCGGGCCGATTTCAGGCCGTTAGAACGGTCGTTGAAGGCCGTGCCGATGAGGGCATCGGAGAATGTCCAGGAGCCGCTGGTTAGGACCACGGCAGCAGCGTTATACGACGTTTTGGTACCGGCTTCGAAATTTTCGTAAGCGGTAGCTGTGCTGGGGTTATTCACCGTCAGGGTGAAGGCGTTGGACGTACCGGCCGTGTTCGTAACCGACACGGGGTAGGAACCGGCCACGGTCAGGGCGCTGGCCGGGATAACGGCCTCAATGGAAGTGGCCGTGCTGGTGGACTGGGGGTACGAAACCCCGTTGAAGTTAACCGTGGAAGTGCTGGTGAAGCCCGTGCCGGTGATAACCAGCGTAGTAGCGGCACTACCCGTCACGAGTACGCCGGGCGTCAGGGCCGAAACTACCGGCGTTACGACCGCAACCGTCACCGTGAAGATGCCCGTGCTAGTGGCCGTGCCGGCTGCCGTGGTCACGGTAATGACACCACTGGTGGCGTTGGTGGGCACGTCAAACATTACCGACGTGGCGCTCATTGCCATAAAGTTGTTCACGGCCAGGCTGTTGAGCGTAGCACCGCTCGCGCCGGTGAAGTTGGTACCGGTTACGGTAACAGTGGTGCCAACGGGGCCGCTGGTGGGCGTGAAGCTGGCGATGGTGGGCAGGGCGGCCGCAGCCGTAACCGTACCGTTCAGGGTGATGGTCTGGCTGGTGGCGCCGGTGCTGGCCACCGTGAGCGTGCCGGCAACGGTGCTGGCCGTGGCCGCGCTGGCCAACCGTACATACACGGGTGTGGCAGCTACCACGCCGCTGGCGGGCGTGAGCGATACGCTGGCGCTGAAGGGGCCGGCGGCGGCCGAAGCTACTTCGTAGCCCGTAGAAGCCGTTACGACGAGGTTGGCCGTGAGGGTGCTGCCGCCAACGGTAACCGTTTGGGTGGCCGAAGCCGTGTTGGTGGTGGTAGCAAACGTGAGCGGGCCGGCCGGCGTAGCTGTGACGGAAGCCGTGGCCACCGTGCCACAGGCGCTGGTGTTCAGGGGCGTATCGGTAGCCGTGAACACCAGGGGCGTGGTGATGCCGCCGGTGGGGTTTACCGTATTGGCACCGCTGGGCCATACGCCGGTGGTGCTGGAAGCGCAGCCTACCACCGAGTTATCAACAATGGAGCGCTGCTCTACGCGGCGCACGCCGGTGGCGAGGGTGTTGGGCACCACGGTGGTGTAGGAGCCGCCGGTGGTGCTGTACGTGTAGGGAGTGGCACCGGTTTGGGTGGTGCCGGTGGCTACGCCAATGCTTTCGACCACGGCCCCGCTCAGCGGGCGGCCGGTGCCGGCTACGTTGTCATAGGTAAACACCACGTTGTTGGGCGTGGCCGACGACGAGCCGGTGAGCAGGGTGCCGTTGGTGGCCCCGGCCCCCGACAGGAAGCCCAGCAGGGTGATGCTCTGGTTGAGGGCCCGACGGGCTACCACGGTAGCCGGAGTAGCATCGGCAGCCAGCGTGATGGTGGGGAACAGGACCGTGCCCGGCGTCTGGAAACGGGTGGCGTTGTTCGAGTTCACGAAGAAAAACCAGCCCGTATAGCTGCCCGTGGCGTCGGTGGTGAAGGTGGCATACGAGCCGGCCGTAGACAGGCTACCCGTGCTGGACGTGGTATAGGTAGTGGTGGCCGGCGTGGTGCCCGGCGTGGCCAGCAGCACAATGCCCGCGCCGGAAGCCGAAGCGCCGAATTCCGATTGCATAGCGGCCTGCACGTAGTAGCGGTACAGCGTGCTGGCGGTGAGGTTAGTAAGCGTAGCACGGAAGGCTACTGCCAGGCGTGGGCCTGGAAAGGTAGCCGTGCCACTATTGTTGCCATTGCTCAGATACTGAGGCACTACCACACCCGTAAAGTCGGCTTGGGTAAGCGTTTGGGCCCAGCTGCCTAGCGGCATAAGCGCCAGCAGCGAGAGAAGAAGTCTTTTCATAAAGAGGAAGTTGTGGTGAAGAACAGATGAAAAAAGGAGTGACTCTTGAGCTGCAAAGGTAGCGCGGGTGGTGTTACCAAGAGATGAATTGATGGCCCGCCTATCCTAATCCCACAGGGGATAGTGCTCTAAATGCACTTCCTGCTCGAAGAAAATCCGCGTACTTTCCTCAAATGAGCGGGTGAAATCCGACACATAGAAGTGGTGCGCCGGGGGTGTTTCCGACGCGGGTGCCAGCAGGCCGTGGGCGGCCAGATAGGCTTCGGTATCGGCCGCCACCACGTCGGAAGCGTCCAGCACATCGACCCCACCGGCGTAGAAGCGGGCAATCTGCTCCTTTATCAGCGGGTAATGCGTGCAGGCCAGCACCAGCGCGTCGATGTTAGCCAGGTCGGGCTGGCTGAGGTAGGCAGCAATGATGTCGTCGGAAATAGCGTTTTTGAAGAAGCCTTCCTCAATCATGGGCACCAGCAGCGGCGTGGCCAGCGAGTGCAGGTCCACGCCGGCGTTCAGGTCGTCGACCTTCTTCTTATATACGTTGGAGTTCACCGTCTGCTTCGTGCCAATGAGGCCCACGCGGCGGCCAGCGTAGGCCTGGCCCAGGTGCGCCACAATGGGGTCAATCACACTCAGCACTTGTGCTTTGCTCCCCACGTACTCGCGCACCAGCTCGTAGGCGGCGGCCGAGGCCGAGTTGCAGGCAATCACAATCAGCTTGCAATTCTGGCGCAGCAGCAGGTCGCAAATCTTCACCGAATAGGCCTGAATGGCGGCCGTGCTTTTATCGCCGTAGGGCAGGTGGGCAGTATCGCCGAAGTACACGATTTGCTCGTGGGGCAGGCGGCGCGCCACGGCCCGCGCCACCGTGAGGCCGCCAATACCGGAGTCGAACATGCCAATGGGCCGGGCGGCCAAAGCCGCCGAAACGGCCGGCGCGGGAGCAGCAGTAGTCATGAGGCAAAGGTAGCCGAAGGCCGATTGTTGGTTTCGTTCAGCCTCTCCTTTTTCGGACGCGAATGCAGCGCGCAACGAACCAACGGGCAGAATACGCGGCATGATGGCCCACCAAATCGCCGCCCAGCAGCGCCTGTTGCCGGGCCACAGGGCACGGTTACTGATAACTAAACCCTATATTTCCGCATCATTATCCGCTCAACTTTCTTTGCTATGAGCACCATTCTAGCCGAAATCGACGACGCACTGGCCGCACACGATGCCCAACTGGGCCGGCCCGTGGCTATCTACCTGGGCGAGCGCAAGCTCACGCAGCTCACCCTGGATGCCGCCAACGCCGCCCTCCCCGAGCTCAGTACCGACGCCGGCCGCCCCCTCGCCTACCGCCACCTGGAGCTGCTGCGCGACGAAGTGAACCTCGACGGCCTGCGGGTGATATAGTAGTGAGGTGTGAGATGGTGAAGTGGTGAGGTTGATGTTTCTTCCGCACCACTCGCGCTAATTGCATATCAACCTCACCATTTCACCATCTCACACCTCACCGCACCAGCGGCTGGAGCACCGCCCACACTGTGCGCGCTACGATGCGGTGCCCGGCCGCCGTGGGGTGAATGCCGTCGGCCTGGTTCAGGCTACGGTCGCCGCCCACGCCTTCGAGCAGGAAGGGAATGAGAACGAGGTGGTTTTTGGCAGCAATTTCCTGATAAATAGCCTTGAAATCATTGGCGTAGGACTGGCCCATGTTGGGCGGAATCTGCATGCCGGCCAGCACAATTTGCGCGCCGGGGCTACGCCGCCGCACCGTGTCGATGATGCCTTGCAGGTTTTCGCGGGTGGCCGAGAGGGGCAGGCCGCGCAGGCCGTCGTTGCCGCCCAGCTCCAGCACGAATATGTCGACGGGCTGTTTCAGAATCCAGCTCACGCGGCTGCGGCCGCCGGCGGTGGTTTCGCCGCTCAGGCCGGCGTTTATCACTTCGTAACCGAGTTTGAGGGAGTCGATTTTATTGCCAATTAGGCCCGCGAAGGCTTCTTCAGGCTCTACGCCGTAGCCGGCGGTGAGGCTGTTGCCGAAGAACAGCAGGCGTTTGGTGGACGTTTTGGCTGCGGCCGGGGCAGTGGCAACCGGCGTAGCTGAAGCAGCCGGCTGCTCGGCCGTGGGGCCGGCGTTGCAGGCGGTGAGGGCCAGCCCAAGCAGGGCGGCGAAGGGCAAATGCAGGAATTTCATAAGCAGCGTTTGGGGCACGAAACCGTAAAGCCGGAAAACATGCCGGCGGTTTCAACGTCTTAGGGAACGAACGGGTGGCGGCGCGGTTGTGTAGTGAGCAGCTTGACCAACCACAAGAACGTCATACTGAGCGCAGCCGAAGCATCTCGCGTGCCACCACTAATCCCTTTTCAGCCGAAGGTCGGCGTAGCCAACGATTGATTCACTGCTGCACGCGAGATGCTTCGGCTGCGCGGACACCAGATGAGCATGACCGTTCTTTTTTCCTCCCAACCCTCCTCCCCGCCTACTCCCACACCCTCCTGCCATAATCAATGTCCATTCTCCGCGTCGAAAACCTCACTAAAACCTACCCCAGCGCCGGCCAGCCGCTCACGGTGCTCCACGGCGTCAGCTTCGAGCTGGCGGCCGGCGACACCTTTGCCATTGTGGGCTCCTCGGGCTCGGGCAAAACCACGCTTCTGGGCCTTTGCGCCGGCCTGGACCGCGCCACTTCGGGCAGCGTGTGGCTGAATAATATTCAGCTCGATAACCTGAGCGAGGACGAGCGCGCCGCCGTGCGCAACCAGCACGTCGGCTTTATTTTCCAGAACTTCCAGCTCCTGCCCACCCTCACGGCCCTCGAAAACGTGCTGGTGCCGCTGGAGTTGCGCGGCCAACGCGGAGCCACCAAAACCGCCCTCGACCTGCTCGACCGCGTGGGCTTGGCCGCCCGCGCTGGCCACTACCCCGCCCAGCTATCCGGTGGCGAGCAGCAGCGCGTGAGCCTGGCCCGCGCCTTCGCCAACCGCCCCGCCGTGCTCTTCGCCGACGAGCCCACCGGCAACCTCGACCCCGACACCAGCGAGAAAGTAGTGGACTTATTGTTCGAGCTCAACCGCGAAGCCGGCACCACGCTGGTGCTGGTAACCCACGATTTGGAGCTGGCTGCGAAGACACAGCGCACGCTGCGGCTACGCGGGGGTAAAGTGGTGGAGGAAGCAGTTCATTAGCACAGCCTGGCGCGAGTTTGGGCAAAGCCGTAACTCGTGCCCAAAATCGGGCGAGGCTGTGCCTCGCACCAGAACGACCAGCCAGAACGACTCGCCTGAGCAGCTACCGTTTATCCCAAAAGCAGCATGCACACTGGCCATAGTCTAAGCGAAGCGACGACTACGCGCCTACGGTGAGGCGAGTTTGCAACTTGCCACCCGGGGGAACTTGCCCTCCGGAGCATTCGTAGCGAATCACAAACTCGCTTTACACCACGCCTGTAGTTGTCGCTTCATTCAAACGATGGCTAGCGAAACTGTAGCTATCAAAAGAATACCGTGCTTACTGCGCAGCTCAGCATTGCCGCTGCGCGGCAGTGGAGGCACAGCCTCCACCCATAGTCCGGCACGAGTTACGGCTTCGCCCAAACTCGCGCCAGTTAATCTCTCAAATTATGACCAATACTTCCTGGCTTTTCCGCATGGCGTGGCGCGACAGCCGCCGCAGCCGGGCGCGGCTGCTGCTTTTTATGGCCAGCATTATCCTGGGCATCGCGGCGCTGGTGGGCATCAATTCCTTTGGCGACAACCTGGCCCGCAGCATTGCCGGGCAGGCGCGGGAACTGCTCGGGGCCGACTTGGTGCTGAGCGCCAACCAGCCCTTCGACCCCAAGGTGGAACCGGCCCTGGCCAGGCTCGGCACGGCCTGCACACGGGAAATATCGTTTGCTTCGCTGGTGCAGTTCCGGCCGGGCAAGGGCACACGGCTGGCGCAGGTGCGGGCGCGCTCCGGCGGCTTTTTCTACGGTGCGTGGGAGGTGCAGCCAAAAGCGGCCGCTATCCACTTCGCCGATACGACCGCCGCGCCGGGCGCGCTGGTCGATGATGCGTTGCTGGTGCAGTTCGGCGCTAAAATCGGCGATTCGGTGCAGGTGGGCCAGGTGGTGCTGCCCATCATTGGGCGCGTGCTGAAAACGCCGGGGCAGTCGGGCATTACCACGGCCGTGGCACCTACCGTGTTTCTGCCCCTGGGCCAGGTCACGGCCACCGGGCTGGTGCAGCGCGGCAGCCGGGTGAAGTACACCCGCAGCTACCAGTTTGCACCGGACACCGACGTGGCCGCCATCCTCAAACCCCTGCAGGCCCGCCTCGACGCCGCCGACATCGACACCGATACCGTGGCCAGCCGCCAGCAAAGCACCGGCCGCGCCTTCGCCGACCTAACCCGTTACCTCAGCCTGGTGGCCTTCGTGGCGCTATTGCTGGGCTGCGTGGGCGTGGCCAGCGCCGTGAACCTCTACGTGCGCGAAAAGCTGGCCGCCGTGGCCGTGCTGCGCTGCCTGGGTGCCAGCGGCAAGCAGGCGCTGCTAATTTATCTGATTCAAACGACCGGCCTCGGCTTCATCGGGGCGGTGCTGGGGGCAGCGCTGGGGGCGGCCGTGCAAGGGTTGCTACCGCGGGTGCTGGGCGATTTCCTGCCCGTGGATATTACGGTGAGCATCTCGTGGGCCGCCATTGGCACGGGCCTGCTCACGGGGCTGTTGATGGCGGTGCTCTTCGCGCTGCTGCCGCTGCTGAGCATCCGGCGGGTGTCGCCGCTGCGGGTGCTGCGCACGGCGTTTGAGGACGATACGGCCGCGCCCGACCCGCTGCGACTCGTCGTTATTGCCATCATCGGGGTATTCATCCTCGCCTTCGCCTATGGCCAGACGCGCGACTGGAAGCTTACGCTGGGCTTCGGAGCGGGGCTGCTGGCGGCCTTCGGGGCGCTGGCCGGGCTGGGTCGCCTGCTGATGGGGGCCGTGCGCCGCTTCTTTCCCGCCGGCTGGGGCTACGTGTGGCGGCAGGGCCTGGCCAACCTCTACCGGCCCCAAAACCAGACGCTCACGCTGGTAACCTCCATCGGACTGGGCACATTTCTACTGGCCACGCTCTTCCTCACCCAGGCCATGCTGCTGGGCCGCGTGCAGATTGCCGGCCAGAAATCGGCGGCCAACCTCGTGCTGTTTGATATTCAGCCCGAGCAGCGCGCCGGGGTGGAAGCACTGCTGACGGCGCAAAAGCTGCCCGTGCTCCAGCGCGTACCCATCGTGACCATGCGCCTCACGGCCATCAACGGCACATCCGTCTCCATTATTAAGAAGGATACGGCGCGTGGCATTCCCGCCTGGGCCCTCACCCGCGAGTACCGAGTCACATTCCGCGACTCGCTGAACTCCTCCGAAAAGCTCACGGCCGGAACCCGGCCCCGCATTGGTCCCGATAAAATTCCGCGCATCTCAGTGGAGAGCGGCTATCTGGAGCGCGTTAAGCTGAAACTGGGCGATACGCTCGATTTCAACGTGCAGGGCCTGTCGCAGCGCACCATCATCGGCGGCACCCGGGAAATTGACCGCAGCCGGGTGCAGCCCAGCTTCCTGGTGATTTTTCCGGCCGGGGTGCTCGAAGGCGCGCCACAGTTTGAGGTCGTGCTCACGCGCACGCCCAACACGGCGGCGCTGGCCCGCGTGGAGCAGGCCTTGGTGCAACAGTTCCCCAACGTGTCGGCCATCGACCTGGGCCTGATTCTGACTACGCTAAACGATATCGTGGACAAAATATCTTTTGTAATTCGCTTCATGGCTGGCTTCAGCATCCTCACGGGTCTGCTGGTGCTCAGCAGCTCGGTGGTTATCAGCCGCTACCAGCGCGTGCGCGAAAGCGTGCTGCTGCGTACGCTGGGCGCCAGCCGGGCCCAGATTCTGCGCATCACGCTGGTCGAATACGGCCTGTTGGGGCTGCTGGCGGCGCTGGCCGGCATTGGGCTGGCCGTGCTGGCGGCCTGGGCGCTAGCCGTGTGGGTGTTCGAAGCCAGCTTCGGGCCGGCCGTGCTGCCCCTGCTGGGCCTGGCAGGGCTGGTGACGGCGCTCACGGCGGGCATTGGCCTGTTCAATAGCCGCGACGTGCTGCGGCGCTCGCCGCTGGAGGTGCTGCGGGCCGAAGGGTAAAACGGTAGGATGAGCGACGGCCGCGACGCCGGCAAGGGCCGGGCAGTCTACTGGCCATTATGCGCCCTACCTTCGAGGCAGCCAGTAGGCTTGCTTCCGCACTTATTCGTTTTTCTTATGCCTGCCTTCATCCGATTCTCCAAACGGCTTTGCATTGCGCTGCTCTTCACGTCCGGCGCGGCACAAGCCCAGCAACTGACCATCGTGCATGCCAACGTGGTGGACGTGGCAACGGGCAACATCCGGCCCGACATGACGGTGGTAATTGCTGGCAAACGCATTGCCCGGGTGAGCCCTTCGGCTCGCGTCAATCCGAAGGTTGGAAAGGTGGTCGACGCCACCGGCCAGTACCTCATCCCGGGGCTCTGGGACATGCATACCCACGTTTATTTCGACGGCACGGCCGCCGCTGGCACCGACCTTATTCTGCCCCTGCTGCTGGCCAATGGCATCACCGGCATCCGCGACATGGGCAGCGAGCTTGACTCGATACTGAAAGCGCGGGCCGATATCGCCGCGCACCGGCGGCTGGGACCGCGCCTGGTGGTGAGCGGCCCGATGCTGGACGGGCCGAAATCGCCCTACAAGGCCTCCATCGCCATTGCGACGCCCGAAGATGGCCGCCAGGCGGTTGACCGCCTCAAAGCGCGGGGCGTCGACTTCATCAAGGTGCAGTCGCTGGTGCCGCGCGAAGCCTATTTCGCCATCGCGGCCGAAGCGAAGAAAGTGGGCCTCGCCCTGGACGGCCACGTGCCCGACGCAGTGCGCGCCACCGAAGCCCTGACGGCGGGCCAACGCTCCTTCGAGCACTTAATTGGCATTTTTGAAGCCAGCTCGACGGCCGAAGACGCCTACGTGGCGGGCCAGGAGAAGTCGCCGGGTCGGCTGCTGGCCACTTACAACGCCCCCCGCGAGGCCGCCATTATCCGGGTGCTGGCGGCGCACCCGCAGGTGTGGCAATGCCCCACCCTATACTGGGAACGGGGCCAATGGCTGGTCGATTCCATTGCTTGGGGGCAAGACCCCGACCTGACTTACGCCGGCCACAGCTGGGTGGCGCAGCGCTGGCCCAAGGCCCAGGCCAGCATCATCCGCACCATGGACACCGAGCCGCTGCCGGTGCGCGCCCGCTTCGTCACCCACGAGCTCGACTTGGTGCGAAAGCTGCACGCGGCGCACGTAGGCTTCCTGGCCGGCACCGACACCCCGGCGGGCGTCGACCTGATTCCGGGGGCCAGCCTGCACCTGGAGCTGCAGCGCTTCGTGGCGGCCGGTTTCACGCCCCTTGAAGCCCTGCAAACCGCCACGCTCAACCCAGCGAAATTTTTCAAGCGGCAAGCCGATTTCGGCTCCGTGCAGGCCGGCCGGCTGGCCGACCTCGTGCTGCTCAGCGCCAATCCGCTGACCGACATTGCCAATACCCAGCGCATTGTGGGCGTGCTGGCCGATGGGCAATACCTCTCACAGCCAGACCTGCAGCAGTTGCGGCAGCGCTTGCAGCAGGTGGCCGCCGGGAAGTAGCATCAGGGAAGGAGAGCAACTATTAACTCCTGCAAAACCCTGTCATCCTGAGCATTCTGCGATTAAAGTGACTTCGCCTCTTCAGACACGTCCGAAGCTTAGGGGCTATCCGAATAGACGCTAAAAAAGCACGTCATGCAGAGCCCAGCGAAGCATCTTTACCGCGCAATGCAATCAATTACGGTTGCGGTAAAGATACTTCGCTGCGCGCTGCATGACGCCCTAGGTGGGCGGATTCTTAGCGAAGCGCAGAGCTATATTTGGGCATAATCCCGCCCTCTATGCACAAGCACTTACTTCTGTTTGCCGGCCTCGCCAGCCAACTGCCCGCGCTGGCCCAACAGGCTCCCAAAAAGCCGCTCGACCATTCTGTTTATGACAAGTGGGAGAGCGTGGCCAACGCCAAAATCAGCCCCAACGGCCGGTACGTGCTGTATCAGGTAAAGCCCCAGCAGGGCGACGGCACGCTCTACCTGAAAACCTTTGATAACCGCCCGCTGGCCAGCATCAGCCGGGGCGACTCGGCGGCGTTTTCGGCCGATTCGAAGTTCGTGGTCTTCCCCATCAAGCCGCCTTATGCGCTGGTACGGCAGGCCAAAATCAAGAAGAAAAAGCCCGACGATATGCCCAAGGATTCGCTGGGCGTGTTCGCGCTCGAAACCGGCAAGCTCACCAAATACCCCAACGTGAAGTCGTGGCAGCTGGCTGAGAAAGCCCCCGTGTTGGCATTCCTGGGCAACAAGCCGGCGCTGAAGGAGGCGAAACCCACCGCCCCAGCCGACACGCTGAAGAAACTCACCGACGGCCTGCTCGGGGCTAACAAAGCCGGCGCACCGCTCACGGTCATCAGCCTGCTGACCGGCCGCACCCGCGAATTTGCGGCCGTGACCGACTACCAGATGAGCAAGCCGGGCAACCGCGTGGCTTTCGCCGTGCTGGCCCCCAAAGGCAGCAAGGACGTGCAGTCGGGTTTGTATGCGGTTGATGTAGCTTCAGGCAGCCTTAAGAAGCTGAGCAGCGGCAAGGGCACCTATAAGAACCTGGCGTTTGACGACGCCGGCCGGCAGCTGGCTTTCGCAGCCGAAAAGCACCCGGAAAAGGCACTGGTGAAGCCGTTCGGCCTGTACTACTCGGACTTTACGAAAGACACGGCGGCTATTGTTTTGCGGCCGGGCGACAAGGCGTTGAAGGCGAACTGGTCGCCGAGCGGCTTCGGCAAAATCCAGTTCAGCGAGAACGGCGAGAAGCTGTTTTTCGGCACCGCGCCCAACCCGCTGCCGCAGGATACCACGCTGGTGGACTTTGAGCACGCCAAGCTCGACATCTGGAACTACAAGGATGACTACCTGCAGCCCATGCAGCTGAAGACGTTGAAGAAGGATTTACAGCGCAACTACCTGGCCGTCATCTACCCCAGGCAGGCCAACAAGTTTGTGCAGCTGGAAGATGAGTACCTGCGCGACTCCTACCTGGCCGACAACACCAACGCCGAATACGTGCTAGCCACCACCGACACGGCCAAGCGCGTGTCGATGCAGTGGGAAGGCAGCACCCGCAAGCAGGCCTACCTGGTTTCTACCCGCACCGGCCAGCGCGTGGCCATCAACCCGAAAGCCTCCAAGAGCCGCTTCCAGATTTCGCCCCACGGCGACTTCGCCCTATGGTACGACGACGCGGCCAAGGCGTGGTTTGCCTACTCGGTGGCCACCCGCCAAACAGTGAACCTGACCCAAAAAACCGGCGTCAGCTTCGCCGATGAGGAGAACGACTCGCCCACCGACCCCGAGCCCTACGGCGTGGCCGCCTGGACGAAGAACGACGAAGCCGTACTACTCTACGACCGATACGATATCTGGAAAATCAACCCCAAAACCGGCTCGGCCAGCAATTTCACCGCCGGCCTGGGCCGCCAGCAGAAGCTGCGCTTCCGCTACCGCCTGCCGATAGAGAAGCAGAAGTTTATCGAGCCCAAGGATGAACTACTGCTGCTGACGCAGAACGACGTGGACAAAACCTGGGGCTACTACCGTAAGCCCCTCGCCGGCACCAAGGCCCCCGAGCGCCTCGCCATGGCCCCCATGGCTTACTCGAACGTGGAGCAGGCCAAAAACGCCCGCCGCTACCTCTACACCAAATCGAGCGTAAGCCAGCCGGCCGACGTGTATGTGAGCGCTGACCTGCAAAAGGAAACCAGGCTCAGCGCTATTAATGCCCAGCAAAAGGACTACAACTGGTTCACGGCCGAGCTCGTGCACTGGACCACGCCGCAGGGCCACGCCGCCACCGGCGTGCTCTACAAACCCGAAAACTTCGACCCCACGAAGAAGTACCCGATGATTTCGTACTTCTACGAGAAGCTGTCGGACGGCCTCTACCGCTACCAGGCGCCCGCGCCCACGCCCTCGCGGCTCGACGTCGCCATGTTTGCCAGCAACGGCTACCTCGTTTTCACACCCGACATCAGCTACACCGTGGGCGAGCCCGGCCCTTCGGCCATGGAGTACATCAACTCCGGCGTGGAAGCGCTCAAGCAAAATACCTGGGTCGATGCCGCGCACCTCGGCCTGCAGGGCCAGAGCTGGGGCGGCTACCAGGTGGCCTACCTCATCACCCAGACCAACATGTACGCCGCCGCCTGGGCGGGCGCGCCCGTCGTGAACATGACCTCGGCCTACGGCGGCATCCGCTGGGAATCGGGCATGAGCCGGCAGTTCCAGTACGAGCGCACCCAGAGCCGCATCGGCGGCACCCTATGGGAAAAGCCCGAGCTCTACATCCGCAACTCGCCGCTGTTTTCGCTGCCCAAAGTGCAGACGCCCGTGGTCATCATGTCGAACGACGCCGACGGGGCCGTGCCGTGGTACCAGGGCATCGAAATGTTCACCGACCTGCGCCGCCTGGGCAAGCCCGTGTGGCTGCTGCAGTACAACGGCGAAGCCCACAACCTGGTGAAGCGCGAAAACCGCAAGGATATTTCCATCCGCGAGCTGCAGTTCTTCGACCACTACCTCAAAGGCCAACCCGCCCCCGTGTGGCTTAGCACCGGCGTACCCGCCGTGGAAAAAGGCCGCAACTGGGGTTTGGAAACCTCGAAGGGAACCGGGTTGTAGGCGGTGCGAACGTTCGCCTCCCCCCCCCCGGCCCCCTCTCCGAAAAGGAGAGGGGGAGCGTTCGGGAGCATCGTCAGGCTCCCCTCGCCTTTTCGGAGAGGGGCCGGGGGTAAAGCGCACCGCCAGAACGACCCAGCAGAAAAGGCCCGTTTCTACCCCTGGAAACGGACCTTTTACATTGACTGAAACTATGAAGCTTATCCTGCGCCCCCGCCGCGACGGGGAGTGTCGGGTGCGGCGGGAGGGGCGGCGGCACAATAGCTAAGCCTAAGCCGCCTCCAGAATAAAATCGGCCGGAATATTCAGCGTCTTATGAAGCTTCTTGGCCAGACTCATGGTCACGCTGGTTTTGCCATTGAGCAAGTCGCTGAACCGGCTGGCGGGGATGCCTAGCAGCTCGGCCATCTGCTTGCGGTTGAGCTGGCGGTTGAACATCTCTATTTCCAGCCGGCCGATGAGCGTATCAGGCCGCACTGGGCCGTGGCCAGCCCGAATTTCGTAGTCGTCAATGGCTCCGGCCAGGGTCGCAATGGCCGCGTCGCCCTCGGGAGCCGTGGTAATAAGCCGCTTCAGTTCCAGCAGCGCGGCTTGGTATTCAGTGGCGGTGCGAATAGTCATAGCAAGAAGGTTTATAAGATTAAAGTGCGCTCACGTCGAGTTTATCGTAGTCGGCGTGCGTGCCGATGAACAGGATGTACAGCGTGCGGGTGCTGAAATGCACCAGCGTAATCACCCGCAGGCGGTTGCCGCACACGTCAAATACCAGCCGGTCAGGGGCCACGTAGTCGGTATTCCGATACGTCTGCTTCACGGCCAGAAAATCCTTCCAGCTGGCGGCGCGGGTCACGTCGTACCACTCGTTCAGCGCCCTGGCGCAGCCAGGGTACCGAATGGCCGCTTCCTTCACCGCCGATTTAGCCAGCACCACCATACGATTACATATTTTGTAATTCTCTAACGTTTCTGCGAAGCTAACAGTTTGCGGCTGGCCAACAAAGCGCGGTTGCATCGTTCCCGCTGCCCCTCCGCCCCCGCCGCGACGGGGCGTGTCAGAGGCCGCTGGTAGGGGCGGCAGTTGCTAATAACGCTTAAGCAACTTGTCACCTGATTTTTGCCAAATTCCTCTGAAATTGTATAGCCAAAGCCTACCTTTATTATCACACAAAAGGTTTTTTGGCTCAATATATTGGCTTTCACTTGTGAGTATCGTGGTATCAACCACTTTGCCATGTCTCACACGCAGCAGATACTCTGTAGTAGGGAAGACTGCATTGTTTGAGCCTGCCAGATATGTGTTACCACCGCAAGCACAGACATCGCTAACCTCATTAATGAAGCCAACCGTTGTAAGAAGCTTCCAGCCGGTTCCAATTCTAGAAAATAGTTGCCCGCCACTGTAAAACTTATATCGCCCTCCTGAAAAATAAGAATCAATCCCAATTGTATCGTTTACAGAATGATTTAATTCAGGTATTTCATCGACAACACCCCAATTCTTACCTATTCGGTCGCGCATCTGATGCACTTTTCCATCATAAGCTATTACCTGTAGTGGTTCACCCGGCAGTGAGTTGAATTCATACGGAAAGAATTTATGCGTATCAAATTCTATGTTCTTCCACGTTTTCCCAAAATCAGCAGAATAAGCAAGGCGTGAGTAGGCGGGTTCGTGAATACCAACCCAACTATCCAGTCCCCACAAAACATGGTGCTGGTCAATAGTCAGGTATTTGATGTATAAAAAATCATGCTTCTGTGGTTGGTCGTGCAGGCTTTGCCAATGCAAACCTGCGTCCGTCGTGAGGGCTAAGCCGCCGTGCCATTTTACCGCAATAAGCGTGTCCCCACTAACAGGCAATAAATCATAAACTGCTTTGTCGGGACCAGTCGGCTTGTAAACCATTTTAGGTTTAGCCCTTGTAGAAGTTTGTGGCTGCTTCGCCTTCTCGGCTTGGTTTGATTCTGAGTTACACGAACTACTCAAGCAACTCAAAGCAATGAGCCCTAAAAAACAGTAATGTCGAAAAGATTGGAAAAGAAGCATGGCAACGAATGTAAGAACAATCCCTAAACGTCCCCGCCCGCCCCGGCCGTACCTTTGCGGCCTATGAATCTGTTATCCGCCGAGAACATCTCGAAGAATTACGCCGACCGCTGGCTGTTTCAAAACCTCAACTTCGGCCTGCAACAAGGGCAGCGCGTGGCCTTTGTGGGCATCAACGGCACCGGCAAAACCACGCTCATGCGCGTGCTGGCCGGCCTCGAAAACCCCGATACCGGCTCGGTGAGCGTGCGCAAGGGCATCCGCGTAACCTACCTGGGCCAGCAGCCTGTGTTCGACGAAAGCCTGACCGTGGAAGAAACCATCTTCGCCAGCCAGAACGACACGCTCAAGGCCATCCAGGAGTACG
This sequence comes from Hymenobacter siberiensis, assembly GCF_018967845.1. Classification (GTDB taxonomy): domain Bacteria; phylum Bacteroidota; class Bacteroidia; order Cytophagales; family Hymenobacteraceae; genus Hymenobacter; species Hymenobacter siberiensis. The sequence continues at coordinate 2,478,864 of NZ_JAHLZZ010000001.1, read as the reverse complement.
AGCACGTCATCAACGACGAAAACCACAAGCCCGACGACCTCCAGCGCGTGCTGGAGCGGATGGATTCGCTGAACGCCTGGGACTACGAAGCCCAGGTGCAGCAGATACTGGGCAAATTGGGCATCCTCGGCGAGCTGCTCCAACGCAACGTGAGCATGCTCTCGGGCGGGCAGCGCAAGCGCGTGGCCCTGGCCCGCGTACTCATCGAAGAGCCCGACGTACTGCTCCTCGACGAACCCACCAACCACCTCGACCTAGCCACCATCGAGTGGCTCGAAAACCGCCTGAACTCGCCCAGCCTCACGCTGCTGATGGTGACCCACGACCGGTACTTTCTGGACAAGGTGGCCAATGAAATCGTGGAGCTCGACAAGGGCCAGATGTACCGCTACCAGGGCAACTACGCCTATTTCGTGGAGAAAAAGGCCGACCGCGAAATGCGCGAAACCGTGGAAGTGGAGAAGGCCCGCCAGCTCTTCAAAAAGGAGCTCGACTGGATGCGCCGCATGCCCCAGGCCCGCGGCACCAAGCAAAAAGCCCGCATCGACGCCTTCTACGTCACCAAGGAAAAAGCCAGCACCAACCTCAACAAGCAACAGATTGAGCTGAGCGTGAAAACCACCCGCCAGGGCGGCAAAATCATCGAAGCCCACAACCTGACCAAAAAATTCGGCGACCTCACCGTGCTCGACGATTTCAACTACGTCTTCAAGAAAAAGGACCGCATTGGCTTGGTCGGCCCCAACGGCGTGGGCAAATCCACACTCATGAACATGCTCACCGGCAAGCTCCAGGCCGATTCCGGCACCATCGAAGTGGGCACCAACACCGTGTTCGGCTACTACACCCAGACCGAGCTGGAATTTGACCCCACCCAGCGCGTCATCGACATCGTGAAGGAAGTGGCCGAAGTGGTGGAGCTCGCCAACGGCGACGTGCTCACCGCCAGCCAGTTCCTCAACCTGTTCCTGTTCCCGCCGGCCCAGCAGTACACGCTGGTGAGCAAGCTGAGCGGTGGCGAAAAGCGCCGCCTGCAGCTGCTGCGCGTGCTCATTAAGAACCCCAACTTCCTCATTCTCGACGAGCCCACCAACGACCTCGACCTGGGCACGCTCAACATCCTGGAAGACTTCCTGATGCACTTCACTGGCTGCCTGCTCATCGTCAGCCACGACCGGTACTTCCTCGACCACCTCGCCGAGCACCTCTTCGTGCTCGAGCCCGGCGGGGCCATTCTCAACTTCCCCGGCAACTACACCGACTACCGCGACTACCTCGAAGAGCGCGAAACCGAAGCCGCCCTCATCGAAGAAGAAAAGGCCGCTAAGGCCGCCCGCGCCGCCGCCAAGCTGGCCGCGCCCGTTGCCGTGAGCACCGCCGTAGCCCCCTCGCCGCAAAAGCGCCGCGCCACCTTCGCCGAGAAGAAGGAATACGAGCAGCTTGAAAAAGGGATGGCGACTTTGGAAGCTGAGAAGGAGGAAATCACCGCCAAACTGAACGGCGGCAGCGGCTCGCCGCAGGACTTCGCCGCGTGGGGTGCCCGCCTGGCCGCTATTGAGAAAGAGCTGGGCGAGAAGGAAGAACGGTGGCTGGAATTGGCTGACCTCGGGTAAACGCCACCCCAAACCGGCCCATTAAATGAGCCAATGCCTTATAAAAACAATAGCCCCGGCAAGTTGCCGGGGCTATTGTTTTTAACCAAATAGCTGAACTAATACGGCGGCGGCAACCAATATGCCGCTTATTATTAATCTGTTTCGTTGAGATTTTTTCTGATGGCGGGCGCTTTCAATCAGCCAGGTAGAAGGCGATGTTTGCATAGCAGTAAAGGAGTATAAGAGTGAAAAGGAATCGAAAGGCACGGTAAACGCTATGGCATTCAGCAATTATTCACTATTGCCGTTTGCGCACCTGGGCGAACTCCAGCGGCACCATGCTGCTTCCTGCCGGGGCCTTCACGACCAGGCCATCGGCGGCGTCGTAGCACGGAAAGTAGCGGTAGCCGCGCACCTGCTGGCCGGGTTCGAGCGTCACTTTGCGCAGAGCATACTCCTGGAACATGGCGGCGCGCTGCTGGAGTACGTCGGCGGCCACGGCGTGCTCGATTTTAGACGCGGTGGAATGACGCTGTAGGCCACGGCCGCATCGTGGATGGCGGCGCGGTTCTGGTACTGAGCGGGCGTTTCGCGCTTGCCGATGCTGGCCACATCCGTAGCAATGCTGGCGGCCCCGAGGGCCAGCCCCAGCCAGTCGATGCGGGCCGCTTTTGTGGCTTCGTTTTCAGCCCGGTCGTGCAGGACCGTTATTTCGGGTTCGGAGTCGAAGGCATTTATCGGGGCGGGCGGGCGGCAGGCTCGGCGAGGCGATAGAGCATTTTGCAAATTATAATTTTTGAATTATAAATTATAAATGGAGTTCAGCCATCAAATGCTTGCTACGCAAATTTATAATTTATAATTCAAAATTTATAATTCAAAGCCTACGCTTTCCAGAGCTCCTGCTGCACCTGCTTGCCCACGGTGAGCATGATACGTACCGGGTTTGGAATCAGCGTAATGCGGGCTTCCTTGCCGGGGTATTTCTCCGAATCAACCCACACGCCTTCTTTGGGCGTGGGCGTAGCGCCGGGGTTGCTGGGCAGGTAGGCGGTGGGCAGCAGCACGTCGGTGTCCGATTTCAGGTCGGTGTGCACTTTGTCGAGCGCCGTTTCCAAGAAGTCGCCGTATTCGTCGTTGAAGTCGTCTTCGAGGTCGTGCAGGGCTTCTTCCACTTCGTCGTAGCGGGCGTCGTCGTATTTAAGGGTGTGCAGCTCGGCCTTTTTTTCAATCAGGGCCACGAGGGCGAGGTTCAGTTCTTCGGTATTCATGGGGGCGCTAAGGCAGATGATTGGGCACAAAAATGGGGATGATTTGCTAAACGCGCGCCATTGGGGCTCCGGGTTTGGGCTGGTTTTGGCCAATTGTCGCCCCAAACCAATGAAAGCCGTATTTTTACCCAGTCATTCACCCCGCCAATTTTCCCTTCCCACCCATGCAAACCATGACCTCGCCGGCAGTACTAGCCCAGCCCGCCCAAGATTTCCTTCCCCTCAAAGGCACCGATTACGTCGAATTCTACGTCGGCAACGCCAAGCAGTCGGCCTACTTCTATCAGGCGGCGTTCGGCTTCGAGCTGGTGGCCTACGCCGGCCCCGAAACGGGCCTGCGCGACCGCGCCAGCTACGTGCTTCAGCAGGGCAAAATCCGCCTCGTGCTCACCACTTCCCTCCTGCCCGATTCTGAGATTACCCGCCACGTAGCCCAGCACGGCGACGGCGTGAAGGTGATGGCCCTGTGGGTGGACGATGCCCGCCAGTCGTGGGAAGAAACCACCAAGCGCGGTGCCAAATCGGCTTTCGAGCCCTATACCCTTGATGATGAGCATGGCAGCGTAACGCTATCGGGCATTTATACCTATGGCGAAAGCATCCACACCTTCGTGGAGCGCACCAACTACAGCGGCCCGTTCTTGCCCGGCTACGTGGCCAAGAGCAGCCTCGTGCCGCAGGGCGCGCCGGTGGGCCTACTGCATGTCGACCATTGCGTGGGCAACGTGGGCTGGGGGGAAATGAACCAGTGGGTGAAGTTTTACGAGGACGTGATGGGCTTTAAGCTGCTCCTCACCTTCGATGACGAGGACATCAGCACCGAGTATTCGGCCCTGATGAGCAAGGTGGTTTCCAACGGCAACGGCTACGTGAAATTCCCCATCAACGAGCCCGCCGAAGGCAAGAAAAAGTCGCAGATTGAGGAGTATCTCGACTACTACCACTCGCCCGGCGTGCAGCACATCGCCATTGCCACCAACGACATCCGCGCGACCGTGACCGAGCTGCGCCGCCGCGGCGTAGAGTTCCTGTCCGTGCCCGGCGCGTACTACGAAGACCTGCTGGAGCGCATCGGCGCGATTGACGAAGACCTGGAATCGCTGAAAGCCCTGAACCTGCTCGTGGACCGCGACGAGGAAGGGTACCTGCTCCAGATTTTCACCAAGCCCGTGGAGGACCGGCCCACGGTATTCTACGAAATCATCCAGCGCAAAGGGGCCAAGAGCTTCGGCAAGGGCAATTTCAAGGCGCTATTCGAGAGCATTGAGCGCGAGCAGGCGCTGCGCGGCAACTTGTAAGCCCGCCGCAAGCCGACGGCAGCTCCCGGAACGTCATGCTGAGCGCAGTCGAAGCATCTCTACCGCAGTAGTAATGAGTTACTATTGTGGTAGAGATGCTTCGACTCCGCGGACGCAAGATGAAGCATGACGTTCTTCTTTTGGTGCCGCCATGGTCAAAACCGCTACTCTTTTCCTGCTCCTGCTGGTTCTCACGGCTGCTTCGGGCCGTGCCCAAAGCGGCTGCACCGACCCGCGTGCCACCAATTTCAACCCCACCGCCACCGTCAACGATGGTTCGTGCCAGTACGCGGGCACCAGCACGGCGCTGGTGACCAAAGCTGCGCTGGCCAGCGCCGTGCCTGAATCGTCGGGGCTGCAGTTCACCGGGCAGGCGCTGTGGACGTTCAACGACAGCGGCAACGCGCCGGTGCTCTTCCGGGTCGATTCGGCCTCGGGCAGCGTGCTACAACAGGTCCGCATCACCAATTTCCCGAACGTGGACTGGGAGGACATCGCCGCCGATGCCCAGTACCTGTACGTGGGCGATTTTGGCAACAACAACGGCAACCGGCGCGACCTGCGGGTGCTGCGGGTGCTGAAATCGGCCATCGGTACGGCGGCCTCCGACTCGGTGACTGCCGAAGAAATTGCCTTCAGCTATCCCGACCAAACCACTTATGCCCCCGGCACCAACAACCACAACTTCGACTGCGAGGCATTTTTCTATTTCAACGATTCGCTGCACCTCTTCACCAAGAACTGGGCCGACCACCAAACCAAGTACTACACCATTCCAGCGCAGCCCGGCGCGTGCATTGCCCACCTCAAAGGCACATTTAATGTGAACGGCCTGATTACCGCCGCCGATATCAACCCCGCCGACTCGGCCGCGGGCCTGCTGGGCTACAACAGCAGCACCGGGACCACCTTTCTGTGGCTGCTGTCGGACTTTCAGGGTGGCCGGTTTCTGCAGGGCAACAAGCGCCGGATTGAGCTGCCCAATGCCCTGGTTATTGGCCAGGCCGAGGGCCTCACGTTCATCGACCGCTACCGCGTGTTTATTTCCAACGAGCGCCTCACTACCATTTTTACGGTACCGCAGCGGCTTTACGCCCTCAATACCAGCCGCTGGCTGGCCCCAGCCGTGCCCACGGGCACCCGCAGCCGGCGCGGCCGGGTGAGCGGCTTCATCATTGCCCCCAACCCGGCCGGTCCCAGCGTGCGCCTTGAGCGGGCCGATGGCCCACCCGGCAACCTCACCCTCACGCTACGGGATTTGCAGGGCCGCACCATCCTTAAAACCCGCATGGCGGCGGCCGAAAAAACCGTGGAAATAAACACGTCGCAGGTGGCAGCCGGCATGTATCTGCTGACTATTGACGCTGAGGCCAGTACATTTTCGAGAAAAATAGAGATTCCGTAGGGGTGTACTGGCAGTGAGCTGATTGCCTGCCTCCACCCGCCGGCGCAGGGGCCACGTGCCGGTTTTTCATCCAAACCTCTTTCCTTTACGGCCGTTTCTGAGCTGACCAACCCTCCTTAATTCCCTCCCATGCCCCTCTCCCCTGAAATCCAACACACCATCAGCACCTGGCTCACGCCCGAGTACGACGCCCAGACCCAGCAGGCCATCCGCGACATGCAGGCTGCCGGCCAGGACGATGCCCTCACCGATGCGTTTTACCGCAGCCTGGAATTTGGCACCGGTGGCCTGCGCGGCATCATGGGCCCCGGCTCGAACCGCATGAACCGCTACACGCTGGGCATGGCCACCCAGGGCCTGTGCAACTACCTGTTGCACAGCTTTCCCAATCAGGAAATCAAGGTCGCCATCGCGCACGACAGCCGCAACAACAGCCCCGAATTTGCCGAAATAGCGGCTGGTATTTTTTCGGCCAATGGCATTATCGTGTATTTATTCGACAGCCTGCGACCCACGCCCGAATTGTCGTTCGCCATTCGGGAGCTGGGCTGCCAAAGCGGCTGTGTAATAACGGCTTCGCACAACCCCAAGGAGTACAACGGCTATAAAGTGTACTGGAACGATGGCTCGCAGGTGGTGGCCCCGCACGACACGAATATTATTATCGAAGTCAATAAAATCACCAGCCCGAACGAGGTGAAATTTGCGGCCGATAATTCGAAGATTATCCGCATCGGGGCCGATATGGACGCGAAATATTTCGCCGAAGCCAAAAAGCTCAGCATCGACCCGGCCGCCATTCGGCGCCAGCACGATTTGAACATCGTGTACACGCCCATTCACGGCTCGGGCATTACGCTGGTGCCGGGCCTGCTGCGCGAATTTGGCTTCACCAACGTGAACGTGGTGCAGGCCCAAGCCACGCCCGACGGCAACTTCCCCACCGTGCAGTCGCCCAACCCCGAGGAGAAAAGCGCCATGCAGCTGGCCCTCGACCAGGCCCAGGCCACCAACGCCGATATTGTGCTGGCCACCGACCCCGACGCCGACCGCGTGGGCGTGGGCGTGAAAAATGATAAGGGCGAATGGGTGCTGCTGAATGGCAACCAGACGGCCGCCATGCTTACCAACTACCTGCTTTCGGCCCGGCACCGCGCCGGCCAGAGCACGCCGCAGGATTTCATCGTGTACACCATCGTGACCAGCGAAATCCTCGGTGATATTGCCCACGAATACCAGGTGAAGAGCTACCGCACGCTCACCGGCTTCAAGTACATCGCCGGCCTGATTCGCGACTTGGAAGGCCAGGAAACCTACATCGGCGGTGGCGAGGAAAGCTATGGCTTCCTCATCGGCGATTTCGTACGCGACAAGGACGCCATCTCGGCCTGCGCGCTGGTGGCCGAAATGGCCGCCGTAGCCAAGGACCAGGGCCGCACGCTCTACCAGGAAATGGTGGCCATGTATGCCCACTACGGCCTATATGTGGAGGATTTGATTTCCCTCACCAAAAAAGGCCAGCGCGGTGCCGAGGAAATTCAGGAAATGATGGCCAGCCTGCGCGCCAACCCGCCCGCTCACATCGCGGGCCTGAAAGTGGTGGAAATCCGCGACTACAAAACCGGCAAAATCCACGACCTGGCCACCGGCCTCAGCACCGAAACCGGCGTGGAAAGCTCCAACGTACTCCAGTTCCTCACCGAAGACGGCAGCAAGATTTCGGCCCGCCCCAGCGGCACCGAGCCCAAAATTAAGTTCTACTTCAGCGTGAAGCAGCCGCTGAAATCCGCCGTGGATTATGATTTGGCCAACCGCCTGGGCCACGAGAAAATCAAGGCGATAATTGCGGATATGAAGCTGCAATAACTGCTAATTGAGCGCTAATCAGATTATAATACCCCGATGAGCTAGCTCTCGGGGTATTTATTTTTCACGCAATTATTACTATGACAAATATTGACATTAACAGCCCCAGGTTTTTGACTAGAGAAACGATGGCTGCTATTGTCTTCGCAGCAGCAGGAGTCTATTGGGTCTATTGCAACAACTTGTTTACAGGACTCTTCGGGCTGCTATTAGGAGTCAGCTTGGGATTTATGTACAAAGGAATTAGCTTGGACCTGCCTGGCAAGCGCTACCGCATTTACACAGGACTATTTCAGTTTAGGTTCGGGACTTGGGAAATGCTGCCTCCTGTAACTGGAGTTACTATCAAGTATTTTTCGGAAATAATAGCATCAGGTAAACCTGGGCGAATGCGTGAGGATAAAATTGGCCATTATATATTAATGCTTTCAAGAAGCAACTCTGCACAAGGAATAATTCTGCAACGTTTCAGTTTGGATGAAGAAGAATATGCAATAATGCTGGGGCAAAAAATCAGCGAGGTATTTCAAGTTCCGCTAGCCATATTTTTATAATGAAGCTGTTTTGAATATGGCATTGCTCCGGTCCGACCGGTTGCCGCCAGAACGCCGCCTGCGGTTGTTCGGGCGATGCTAACGGCAACCGGTCGGACCGCCTAGGGCGGTCAGACCGGGTGCAACCCAAATTGTCGCATTGTCAGCCCTGCGCGTAGCGCTGAATGGGCCACCGTTGGTGCCTGGGCCGATAACAACGTAAATCCGGCACCATTGCCGAAGGGTGGAAGCGACAATTTGGGTTGCACCCGTCAGACCGGAGCCACGAACCAGAACCGACTTCTTAAACAGCTTTAATACCTAATCAAAACTTATCATATACTCTGCATTTCAATGGCGCGATTAAATACTAGCGCTAATAACTTCCCTACTGGAATTATTGCATCACATCTTTCGTGAATCGTGAATAAATAGTCGTCTACGGGAACAGCTACTGCGAGCCGGCGGCTGAAAAAGCCAATAGTTTGACATCATTTTTTTACAATTTCGGCACCAGGATGGTGCGCCGCCGCACTGAATGCGCGCTGAAATACCCAAGCACATCGCCCGTAAAGTTCGATTTTGGGTTGGCCGGCGAGGCCGTGGCCATGCCCCCGCCCTGCAAGGTCAGGTTGAGGGTGCGGAAGTATTCGTACACGTTCACGTCTACGTTTTGCATTTCTACGCGCAGGCTGTCGCCGGCCACGAGCTTGTCGGCATCGGTGCTGCCGCCGCCGCCACCACCGCCCGTGCCCAGGCCACGCACGTTGGGCTTGCCGTCGGTGAACTCGTCGTTTTGCAGGTAAACATTCTTGTTCAGGCGACCATTGCGGTACTGCCGGAATAGGTAGTAGTTGCGCGTGCCCGCCGGGTCCAGGTAATCCGGCAGCGCCTGAATATTGCTGCCAATAGCCGATTTCTGCACCCGCAGGCCCGACAGCGGCACCACCGGCGAGGGCAGCGTGGATACAGCTACGTAGGCCTGCCCATCGGCCTCTACGCGCAGGGTGTAGCGCCGGCCCGGCTGGCCCAGAATGGTGCTGCCCCGGTACTGGCCGGGCGTGCTGGTTTCGCGCAGGGTTTCGAGGCCGCCCGCGTCGTTGCTCAGCGTGACTACAGCCCCGCTCACGGCCGGGAAAACATTGGTATCGGTATAGCTCACGCTACGTGCCAGCAGCACGGTGCAGGGCTGCCCGTCGTCGGCCAGGTTGCCTTCGATGCTCAGGCGCGGGGCGCTGGCCTGCAGGTCGAGGGTGATGACTTTCTGGCAGGACGCGGCGAGCAGCAGGGTGGCGGCAGCGGCCAGGCAGCGCAGGGTGAAACGGGTTGGGGTTTCCATAAAGAGAATCTGGAGCGTCATACTGAGCGAGGCCGAAGCATCTCTACCGCACAACTATTGCATTCGATTTGATTACTTACACGGTAGAGATGCTTCGGCTTTGCTCAGCATGACCGCGCTTTTTTCGTTCTGAAACTTTTGCCTTAGAAATTGAAATTGTACGTGGCCGAGGGCACCATCCGGAACAGCGCGGTTTGCAGCGCCTGCGTGCGCGAGGCGTCGTTCGGATTGGTTTCGAACGTGATGCTATAGGGATTTTCGCGGCCCAAGACGTTGTAGATGGAGAAATTCCAGCTGTGGTGGAAGCGGTGGCCTTCCTTCTGCGGCTTCTCCAAGGTGGCCCCCACGTCGAGGCGGCGGTAGCCGGGCAGGCGGTCGGCGTTGCGCTGGCCGTAGAGGCTCACCACCTGCCCGGCCACGAGGTACTTGCCCACGGGGAAGGTCACGGCGTTGCCGGTGCTGGCCACGAAGGTGCCCGACAGGCTCCAGGCGGGCGAAAGCTGGTACACGCCCACCACCGAAAGGTCGTTGGGCCGGTCCTGCCGGGCGTTGAACCAGCTGCCGCTGTTGATATCGGTGAACTGCCGCTCCGATTTGCTCAGCGTGTAGCCCACCCAGCCGGTGAGGCGGCCGGTTTCCTTTTTCAGCAGCAGCTCGATGCCGTAGGCCCGGCCCTTGCCGTAGAGCAGCGTGCTTTCCACATCCTGGTTGCCGCGCAGCTGGGTGCCGTCGCGGTAGTCAATCTGGTTTTGCAGCCACTTGTAGTACACTTCGGCCGAAAACGAGTAGCCTTGATTAACTCCCAGCTTACGGAAATAGCCGCCCGACAGCTGGTCGGCCAGCTCGGGCTTCACGTTGTTGGTGGTAGGAACGTACAAATCGGTGGGCGACGACGCGGCCGAGTTACTCAGCAAATGCAGGTTCTGCACGTTGCGGGCGTAGCCGGCTTTTAGGGCCGTATTGTCCGACAGCTGGTAGCTCACCGCCAGGCGCGGCTCCAGGTTCAGGTAGGTTTTGATGACCTGGCCCGACGAATAGCTCTGGCTGCTGAGCACCGTGCCGGCCAGATTATAGTTCGAATACGTGCCCGCGCCCAGCAGGCTGAAGGCCGAAATTCGCAGGCCCGTGGTGAAATCCAGCTTGTCCGTCGCCGCCCACTCGTGCGATACGTAGGCGGCCGATTCCAGCGAATAGTTGGTTTTATCGGCCGTGGAATTTACCGCCGCATCGGCCGCCGCCGTAACGTGGCCGGGCGTAATGGTGTGGTAAATGGCATTCAGCCCGAAGCGCAGCGTCTGCTTCGAACTGGGCGTGAACTCGAAATCCTGCTTCAGATTCCAGTCCTTAATCTTAGAATCGATGCTGAAATCGGAGTCGTTGACCCGAATTTTTATCTGGTAATCGTACTTGCTGTAGATGAGCGAGGTATTGGAAAACAGCCGGTCGGTGAACAGGTGGTTGAAGCGGAGCGTGGCCGTCTGGTTGCCGTAGTTATTCTCGAAAGTGTTAATTCCCAATACGTCGCGCCCCAGGTAGCCCGAGAAGTAGATGCGGTTGCGGGCATCGAGCGTGTAGTTGGCTTTGGCGTTGAAGTCGTAGAAGTAGAGCCGGGCGTTCTTAGTAGTTTCGTTGTTCGACAGCTTCAGGAAGATGTCGGCGTAGGTGCGGCGGCCCGTCACCAGAAACGAGCCTTTGTCCTTCACAATCGGCCCTTCCAGCGCCAGGCGCGAGGCAATGAGGCCAATACCACCGCTGCCGTGCAGCTGCTGGTTGTTGCCGTCGTTCATCTTAATATCAACCACCGACGACAGCCGCCCGCCGTACTGCGCCGGCATCCCGCCCTTGTACACCGTCAGGTCCTTGATGGCGTCGGAATTGAACGTCGAGAAGAAGCCGAGCAGGTGCGAGGCGTTGTACACGGGCGCTTCGTCGAGCAGAATCAGGTTCTGGTCCACGTTGCCGCCGCGCACCGAGAAGCCGCTGCTGCCCTCCCCCGCCGTTTTGATGCCCGGCAGCAAAGTCAGGGTTTTGATAACGTCCTTCTCGCCAAACAGCACCGGCACCTTGGCAATCTGCTTCATATCCAGCGTTTCCACGCCCGACTGGGCTTTGCTGATGTTGGCCTGGCTGCTGCGGCCGGTCACCACCACTTCGTTCAGCTCCTGCCCGCCGCTGGCCAGCTTGAAATCGAGCCGCTGGCTTTTGTCGAGCGTCACCTGGCGCGGCTGGGCGGCGTAGCCCACAAAGCTGGCCTCCACCATATAGGTGCCCGCCGGCAGCGTAAGGGTGTAAAAACCGTAGGCATTAGCGGCGGTGCCCGTGCCCGGCAGCTCCAGAATGCGGATGGAAGCGCCGGTCAAGTCCTCGCCCGTTTTGGCGTCCTTAATGGTGCCGCTGATGGTGACGCGGCCCTGGGCCTGAGCCGTTTGCGGCATAGCACCGGCCAGTATGATGCCGGCCGACAGCCAGGGCCATCGCCCCCCACAAATAGATTGAGCCAGCCAATGAAAGGAAAGAACAGCGGAACGAGTTGGTTTCATGCCTCAAAACTACCGCCCAATTGTGCCTACCCTTCTGCTTTTATGCCAATGACTGGAAAAGCCAGACGACTGCCGCTATCCCGCCCATGCTTTCCACGCTACAGCCGCACCCCAATACACGGCCCCAGCATGTAGAACCACCGGCTGGTGCCCAGCAAATACCCGCCCCCCAGGTAGAGCGGAAACGTGAACTTGGCCTCGCGCCGCGTGGGGTACACCGAGCCCAGAATCACCACGCCCAAATCGCGGTTGGTGCTGCTGCTGCCCAGGTTGAAAGCATTGAGCGCCACGAAGCCCGCCCCGATTTTATAGGGCCGCAGCCGGTTGATTTTGTTGGGGCTGTAGAAGCTGAACTGGGCCAGCGTGGCCAGCGAGATACCGCCCAGGTCGCCAAAGCCCGAGTCGCCTTGCTTGTGGGTGAGCAGGCCGGCCGGAAAGCTCACGTCGATGTCGAACTTGTAGCGGCGCTTCAGCACCAGCTCTACGGTTTGGGTGTAGCCGGGCTCGGCGTATTGGCTGGACTTATGCTTGACCGTGACCACAATACGGCTCCATTCGTCGAGGTCGTAGGTTTTGCGGCCCAGCAGGGAGTTTAGGCTGAGCGGGTCGGTGCGGCACTGCTTGTCCTGGTAGAAAGCGGCGCGGGGCGAGTTGTCGCCGGGGCACGCCAGCAGACTTTCCACGTTGCGCAGCTCAATCAGCTCGCCCTTGCTGTTGAGGGTGCGGATTTCGAACGTCAGGTACTGCTTACCAAACAGCAAATCGGGCGTATCAATGGCGTTGGGGTTGGACTGAAACACCACGTCCCGAATAGTGCCGTCGTAAAGCACCGGGCCGTTGAGCCGCGTGATGGGCCGGGCCGCGTCGCCATACGCCACCGACACGAAATCGAGCGGGTGCGGCCGCTGAAACTCTTTAATGCTCAGCGCGTAGCTCGTAGCCTGGCCCGCGTTGTAAACATTGCTTTTCCGCTTATCATAGCTCACCGGCACCCGCACGCGGTACACCAGCCGAGCATCGGTCCGCACCGACGAATCGGAAGGAATAACCGGCAAGTCCTCGAACGAGATGCGGGCTTTTTGCAGGCCCTCGCCTTCGAGGCGCACGTCCACTGTTTCGCCGGGACTCACGCTCAGGCCGGACGTCCATTCGCCGCCCTGGTGCAGCACCTGCACGTTCCGAATCACGGTTTGGGGCGTTATATCCAGGTTAGTGAGGTAGCGGGCCACGTCATTTTCCTTGATGTAGAGGTAGCCTTCGGTCTGGCGGTGGGTGTTGTAGGGGCGCAGGTAGCACAGCACCCGGTCGTTGCTGAGAAACTGGCGGGTGAATATTTCAGCGATGAGCTCTCCGCCGAGTTCCTCCTGGTCTTCAACGCGGTAGGTATGGCGCAGGTCAAAGCTGCGGCCGTTGTCCAGAATCAACTCCGTGCCCTTGCGGCGGCTCACGTCGTCCATGGTCACGCTGCGCTTGTCGGGCGACAGGAAGCGCAGGCGGCTGGACTTCACGTTGAAATCCTGCTTCAGCACCGGCAGCTGGTAGCTGATGCGGTTGCCGGCCAGCAGAATCGGGCGCTCGGTTTGCAGCTTCACGGCCAGCGTGTGCAGGCCCAGCTGGTTAGGCAGCACGTGCAGGCGCAGGGTGCCGTTGGCCTCGGCCACCAGGAGGTAGTCGAAATCGGCGCCGCGCACCCATTCGCCGGTTGCATGCACGTTGTGCGTGTTCGAGCTGATGAGCTAAAACGCCTTTTCTTCGCCCACAAACAATTCGTTATCAGCCACTCGCAGCGCCAGCGCAGTGTACACCAGTAGCAACAGCGGCACCACCTCGCGGCGTGGCTCGCGCCCGGCCGAATCGGCGGCCTGCTCCACCACCAGGCGCAGGAAGCGGCTGCTGGTCAGGTTCTGAAACTTGAGGCGCGTGCGAAAACTACCGTCGCCTTCCCGGGTCAGCGAGTCGAGCTGCTGAAAATCGGGGTTACGACGAAGGCGCAACGGCTTGGTACTGCTGCCGTTGGCCGGGCAGAGGCGCAGCTCTACGGTTTCATCGTCGCGCCGGAACCAGAAGTACAGCGTGGATATGCCCTGTACCAGCGTGGTGTTGCGGCTCAGCAAGTAGGTGGCGGTATCGGTGCGCAGGCTGGCTTCGCGCAGTACCGGCGGGCCGATTGGCACCGTCTGGGCAACGGAGAAATGCGGCATCAATCCCCATAAAATTCCAAAAACAGCAAACGCGACGCGGGCGATGAAGGAAGCAGATATTGCAGCAGGCGGGCCGAAATACCCCCGCACGGCCGCAAAGGTCGAACCACGCAAGGCCCACAGCCAAACCCTTAGTTCAAATTCAGTCGTTGACTGAATTGCTGGCCTGCTGGCGCGAGTTGAGGCGAAGCCGTAACCCGTGCCTGATATAGTGGGAGGCTGCGCCTCCCCTGCCGCGCCAGCAGCAAGCTCGACCGCCCCGTCCCAATGGGAAGCCCAGCCTCCCCGAAAGTCTGGCACGAGTTCCGGCTTTGCCTCAACTCGCGCCAGCGCTGACATTACGACTTCTCGCGCCGCCGGGTACCCAGCAGCAGCAGTATCAGCAGCAGGAAGCCGGTAGCGCCCAGGCTCCACCACGTTATTTCGGGCACGCCCCGGTGGTAGGGCATGGCGGCCGAGTAGTGGCCCAGCAGCGACAGCCCCGAAAACAGCAGCCCGCCCACGCACAGCAGCGCCAGAATGGTGCGGCTCACCAGCTGGTCGGCCTTACGCAGCAACATGGTGTAGCCCACCAGCTCGAACTTCAGGCGCAGCTCGCCCTTGCTGATTTTGCGCACAATCTGACGCACATCGGCGGGCAGGGTTTGCAGCAGGGCCAGCAGCTGCGTGCCCGTGTATTCGGCCTCGGTAAGCAGGTTTTCGCGCGAGTATTGCTCGCGGATAATCTTGGCGCCGTAGGGGGCCACAAATTCGAAGGTGTTAAAATTCGGGTGCAAAACCTTGCCGATGCCTTCCAGAATGACCAGCGCCCGCAGGATAAGGAACACCGCGCCCGGCACCTGCAGCTTGTAGTTGTAGATGATGCCCTGGAGCGCGTCGGCCAAGTCGCTCATGCTCATCTCCTTCACGTCGAGCATAGCGAAATCCTCAATCAGCTGGCTGAGGTCGGACTCGAAAGCGCGCATGTCGGGGATTTCGGCCGTGAGGGCCAGCCGTCTGAAATTCAGGGCCATGCTGCGGGCATCCTGCCGCGCCATGCCGATGAACACGCCCGCGAAGGCATATTTCTGCTGCTTGGTGAGGCGGCCCACCATGCCGAAATCGATGAGCACGATGGTGCCATCGGGGCGCACCAGCACGTTGCCGGGGTGCGGGTCGGCGTGGAAAATCCCGAACTCAAAAATCTGGGTCAGGTAGATGTCCATGCCATTTTCGGCCACCGTAGCGGGACTCAGGTCCCAGGCCAGCAGCTGCGCCTTGTCGGTAATCTTACAGCCGCTCACGTACTCAATCACCAGGATGCGCGCTGTGCTCAGCTCACGGTAGGGTTTGGGCACGTAGAACGTGGTGTAATTCTCGTAGAGCTTGCGAAACTGCTCCATTGAGCGAGCTTCGGCCGTGTAATCCAGCTCCTTGCTCATGCTGCGCTCGAAGGCATCCACGATATCCTGCGGGTTGGCCAGGCCCTGCTTTTGCAGGAAGCCGGCCGTGAGGCGCACCAGCTCGCGCAACAACGCCAGGTCGGAGCGCACCTTTTCGCGCACGCCGGGGCGCTGCACTTTCACTACTACTTCCTCGCCCGTGAGCAGCCGCGCCCGGTGCACCTGCCCGATGCTGGCCGAGCCCAGCGTAGTATCATCGAACTCGCTGAAGACCTCCGAAATCGGCCGCCCCAGCTCCTCCTCGATAATCTGACGGGCCAGGGCCGTTTCGAAGGGCGGCACATTACTCTGCAGCTTCTCAAACTCATCAATCAGGGCTTCGGGCAGCAAGTCGGCCCGGTTGCTCATGGCCTGCGCCAGCTTGATGAAGGTGGGGCCTAACTCCTCGATAATGAGGCGCACCCGCTCCCAGCGCGTGGTTTCAAACACCTGCCGCTCGGCCCGATGCCAGCTCAGGCGGCGCGCCTGGCTCACGAGGCGGCGCAGCGGCGTGGTCGTCACCACATCCTCAAAGCCGTAGCGCAGCAGTACCTCGGCCACCTGCCGAATGCGGGAGAGGTTGGAAATCGTATTTTTAAACATTGACCGCAGATTTACGCAGATTAAACTGATTTCACGGATTCGGACGAGCTATGCCTCCGTTTCGGGCCGGTGGTATTACACAAAAAACCCCGCTTGCGAACAGCAAACGGGGTTTTGCACTAGCAGGCAAATTACTACGAGTTGCCCTCGCCGCTGGTCGCAGCAGTCGAAGCAGCAGGCTTCGCGGCGGCCTTCGCGGCCGGTTTGGCAGCAGCTTTGGCGGCCGTAGCAGTTGGCTTGGCGGCAGATTTTGCGGCGGGCCTGGCAGCAGGTTTAGCAGCGGCAGCAGCCGTAGCGGCGGTTGATTTCTGGGCGGTGCCGGCGGCGGCGCTCACGCGGTCGGCCACGTTTTTCACGGCACCGGCGGCGCGGCTGGCGGCCTGGTTGGCGGTGGTTTTAGCAGCTTGTACTACACCAGTAGCTTTGGCAGCGGGTTTTTTGGCGGCGCTTTTGCCTTTGGCAGGCTTGGCATCGGCGAGGCCCACGGTGCTCTTGGCACGGTCCACGATGCCCTGGAACTGCTTTTCGAGCTCAACGCGTTTGGTTTCGCCGCTTTTCAGCAGCTCATCCACAATTTTCTTGCCCTCGGCCTGGGTCATCTTATTGTCCTTCACCAATTTCTCAATGGTGCTCTGGACCGACTTGCTGCCCTGGGCGATGTAGCCGACGCCAGCATTTACGAACTTTTTAAACAAATCTTCCATGATGCAGGAAACGAGTTGGAGTGAAAGAAATAAAAGGGAACCTACTGTATAAAAGCTTGTTGCCATACCAAAGTAGTATGCAAGCCGACTAAATTCGATACAAACCTACATACACGCGCCAACATAGTTGAGCGATGTACGCCGGATTTCTTCAAAAGTGGCCTAAAATCATCAAAAAGAGAATTTATTTTTTCAATTTTCTGAATATTTCACCTTCGGCCCAACGCTGCACAATGCGTTCAGCGACAGCTTATGCGGCGCGGCGACGCAGCGACACGCGCCGCTCGGCCAGCGGCAGGCGCACGGGCGCGGCCATCGGCTGGGCCCACATTTCCGTCAGGAAGGCCGCCACCTGGTCGAGGGCTTGCCGGGCTTCGGGCACCACGCGCCAGAACAGGTGCCACCAATGCACCAGTCCCTCAAATGGTTGCAGGGTTACAAGCACCCCGGCAGCCTGGGCTTTGCGGGTGAATTTCACCACGTCGTGATACAGTACTTCGGCCGTGGAAATCTGGATGAGCAGCGGCGGCAGGCCGTGCAAATCGGCCTGCGCGGGCGAGAGCAGCGGGTGCGTGAGGGGCGTTTTGTGGGCGTAGAGGGGGCCCCAGGTACGCATTTGCAGGGCTTCGAGCAGGAGGCCTTCTTCGCGGGCCACGCGGCGCAGGGCGGTGATGGGCAGGTTGAGGTCGGTCCAGGGCGAGAGGCCGATGCCGGCGGCGGGCAGAGCTTCGCCAGCATCGCGCAGGGCCAGCAGCAGCGCTAGAGCGAGGCCGCCCCCGGCCGAGTCGCCACCCACCACGATGTTGTGTGGCTGGTGGCCGTGGCGCAACAGCCAGCGGTAGGCCCGGCGGGCATCGTCGAGCGCGGCTGGAAACGGGTGGTCGGGGGCCTTGCGGTAGTTGATGGTGAGCACATTGAGGCCCGTGCGCTGGGCCAGGCTGCCCACCAGGCTGCGGTGGGTGTTCAGCGAGCCCAGCACGTAGCCGCCGCCGTGCAGGTAAAGCAGCACCCGCGTGGCGTGCGCGGCGCGGGGCCGCAGCCATTCGGCTTCAAGGCGGTTATCGAGCCGAAAGCTCTCCAGATTCACCTTCCAGGGCATAAACTGGAATAGTGCGCCGGTTTCCATGGCCAGCCGAATGGCCCCCACGCTGGGCTTGCGGCGGGCCAGCGGCGCGGCCGCCGCCGTGAGAAACTGCTTGAGCAGCAGGTGTTGAAACGAGGGCATTTGGGTGGGATTTGGGTGGGAGGTGGCACATAGGGCGCCGAGGGCGGGGCAACTAGCACGTCATGCTCATCTGGCGTCCGCGTAGCCGAAGCATCTCGCGTGCTCCCACTAGTTCAATCGTACTACCACACGCGAGATGCTTCGGCTACGCGGACGCCAGATGAGCATGACGTGCTAGTTTTTCTAAACCAACGCTAATTGCTCCGGTAAGCCTTGGCTTTTTGCCCCAGCTTATTGCCTTTGTAGCCTTTGATTGCCAGCGGAATCCAGCCTATCAACGGGATGAAATAGGCCAGGGTTATGGGGTTGCGCCAGAGCATTTTCAGCCACGCGCCGGGCCGGTCCAGCTGCATACGGAAATTGCGGCGGCCCTCCTTCACGTAGAGGCGCTCAAACTCGGTGAACACGGCGGGCCAGGCGAAGGGCAGGAAAAACGGAAAGAAGCGGCGGTTTTCCTTGATGCGCTGCCAAAGCTCGGCCCAGCGGTAGGGTTTCTGGCCGTGGGCGAGCACGGCGGCATCTATTTCGGTCTGCATTTTTTGGCGAACCTGGTCGCTCAGGGTCAGGTATTCTTCGCGGGTCAGCTCATCAACGGTTTTATCGGTGAGGTCGGACGGGCGGATGCGGGTGCCCATCACGAAGGTGAGCTTGGCCGGAAAAGCCAGGTAAAAGGCCCAGGGCTGAATGAGCACCAGCAACAGCAGTAGCGTGAGGGGCAGGAATGGGATGCCGATTTTCTTGGTCAGCCGGTTTATTGGTTCGAAGCTGTAGGCGTAGGGATTAAGGTATTCGGCGTTGATGGTGTAGAATGGGATGATGTCGGTGCCGTGTTGCAGGGCCAGGCGCACCATGCTGGTGGCCAGGCGCTGAATCTGGTACTTGCGGTTGAACCCCTTGCCGATGCCGGGCACGCCCTCGGGGTACAGCATCAGGTTGTGGTCCTGGTAGTACATCATGGTTTCGAAATTCAGCGTCGTGGCATCCACGCTGCCGCATTTCTTCCAGAATTCGCGCACCAGATACGGGTTCATCAGGGCGGTTTGGGAGAGCAGCGGGGCCGAGAGCGGGCGCGGCAAGTCACTGATATTGCCATTCTTGGCCAGCAGGTGGCGCCACAGGTGCGACAGCGCCACGATGGCATCCCAGGGGAAGGCCATGCCGGAATGGTTGCTGGCGAAGATGAGCGGCCGGTCGGGGTTGTTGCGCTGCGGGAAGTGCTCGAAGCCCACCAGCTCGGAGCGGAACCACACGCGGTCGAGCAGCTGCAGGATGTTCTCATCCAGCGTTTGGGTGAATTCTTCCCGGAAATAGTCGTCGTAGATATGCTGGTTGGCCACAATGGCCGGTGGGGGCAACGAAGACGCGGTGGTGGCAGGCATGGTGGGAATTTGCGGCGGACGAGGGACGGAAGATAGGATAATTTCTACCGCCGCGCTTGGTGGCTTATGCTAATACCGGTTCCCGCAGAAGTCGCGGAGGCCAACGCTGAGGTTCGCCGAGCGCGGCCACCCCTTATCCCCGGCGGCCGAAAATGGCGCTGCCCACCCGCACCAGCGTGCTGCCCTCGGCCACGGCCAGCGCGTAGTCGCCGCTCATGCCCATCGAAATATCGCAGAATACCGGCGAATCGGCAAAATACGTGGCTTTCAGGTGGTCGAAGTAGCCGTGCAGCGTTTGAAACTCCTGCCGCAGCTGGTGCTCATCGGGGGTGAAGGTGGCCACGCCCATCACGCCGGTAAGGCGCACATTCCGGAATTGCTGATACTCTTCGGAGGCCAGCATTTCCTCGGCCTCGGCCAGCGAGAGGCCGGATTTGGTTTCTTCGGCGGCGATGTGAAACTGCAGCAGGCCATTGATAACCCGGTTGCTTTCGGCGGCACGCTTATCGATTTCGCGCAGCAGCTTCAGGCTGTCGATGCTTTGGATGGTGTGCACAAACGGGGCCAGCAGCTTCACCTTGTTGGTCTGGAGCTGGCCGATGAGGTGCCACTCCACATCGGCAGGTAGCTGGGGCTGCTTGGCGGCCATTTCCTGGGGCCGGTTTTCGCCAAAGCAGCGCGCCCCGGCAGCATAGGCCTCTTGCAGCAGCTCGACGGGGTGGGTTTTGGTGACGACGCAGAGGCGGGCGGCGGTGCCGGCCAGCTCGGCGTTGATGCGTTGGATGTTATCGGCGATGGACATATTTTTTCAGAATAAAATGACGTTGGACTGTCATGCAGAGCGCAGCGAAGCATTTTACCGCACAACTAATTGATTTTACTATTGAGGCAAAGATGCTTCGCTGCGCTCTGCATGATGTCCTTTTACCTCAACCAACAACCCCACTAATCCTCCAGCGGGTTGCTCAGAAACGTGCTTTTCAGCAGCAGCCACAGCAGCCACAGCGCAATGCTGAGCCACAGATACGGCCGGTAGAAATCCTTGGTATTGCGAAACCGCAGCTGCTTGATTTCGGATTTTTCGAGGCGGTTGATTTGGGCGAATACCTCGCGCAGCGCGCCCGTATCGGTGGCCCGGAAGAAGCGGCCATCGGCGGCGGCGGCCAGCTGGCGCATGGTGGTTTCGTCGAGCCGGGTGTTCACGTAGCGGGTGCGGCCCAGCGAGTCCTGGCCGTAGGGCACAAAACCGTCCTTGCCCAGCCCAATGGTGTAGATGCGGATGCCGAAGGCGTGGGCCAGCTGGGCGGCCAGCAGCGGGTCGAGGCTGCCGGCGTTGTTCTCACCATCCGATAGCAGAATGCACACCCGCGACCTGGCCGTGGACTCGCGCAGGCGGTTGGTGGCCACGCCCAGGGCCGTGCCAATGGCCGTGCCGTCTTCCTTAATCATGCCCACACGCAGGCTGGCGAGGTCCTCGCGCAGCAGGTCGTAGTCGGTGGTGAGGGGGGCCAGGGAGTAGGCTTCACCGGCAAAAGCCACCAGGGCCAGGCGGTCGCCGGCGCGGGAATTCACAAAATCGGTGGCAATGCGCTTGGCAGCTTCGAGGCGATTGGGGCGCAGGTCTTCAATTTCCATCGAGCCCGATACATCGAGGGCCAGCACTAGGTCGATGCCCCGGCCAGACTGCTCCACGCGCTCATCGGTGCGCTGGGGGCGGGCCAGCGCCACAATGGCGAAGCTCAGGGCGAGGGCCAGCACCACATCGGGCACGAAGCGCAGCACGGCCGCCCAGTCGCGCCGCACGGGGCCGGGCGCAAAGGCCACCACCACCTGCGCCCGCCGCCGCGCCAGCAGCCAGCGCAGCCCAAACAGCAGCGGCACGGCCGCAATGAGCAGCAGCACGCGCGGCTGCTGCCACTGGTAGCCGGCCAGCGTGGTATAGCGCAGAAGGTTGAAAAAGTCGTTCAATTAAAATGGTATACGAATGACAAAAGAACGTCATGCAGAGCGCAGCGAAGCATCTTGCCCGCAGCAAGTAATCAATGATGTCCTCCCAATTGGGTTAGTGGTGGCGGGCAAGATGCTTCGCTGCGCTCTGCATGACATTCTTTTTTACCTGTATGCGCTACTCCGTCACCGAGGCATACCGCCGCTCGGCAAACCCGCGCAGGCGCTGAAAGGCGCGGTCAACTTCGGCGGCTTCTTCGGTTTGCACGTTGCCGTAAATCACCTTGTCGGTAGCGTTCAGGGCTTTACGTACGTCCGAATCATTCTCGAAATACGCCACGATTTCGCGGGTGGTGAAGGAGTTCAAGCCACTGTTTTCCAGGCCGGCGAGGTAGTTTTTCCAGAGCACCACGGCCCGCTCCACGTTGGTAGCCGAGCGTGAGAGCTCGAACCGCTCGACGTGCCGCGCAAACTGCGCCAGGAAATAGCCGTGGTTTTTGCGCCGCTTGTAGGCCGAGTAGCGCCGCACCAGCCCCTGCCGAAACAGCGCCGCGCTCCCCGCCAGCAGCAGCAGTACCGCCAGCGCCCCGGCAATCCAGTAAGGATAGTTGAAAATGGGCTCAATGGGCACCAGGGCCAGGTTTTGGCGCAGGTCGGGCAGCTCGGTGGCATTGGGCCGCGGCGCGGCCGTGCGGCGCAGGCGCACCCGGCTGGGCGGCGGCAGAATACTCAGCGTATCGGCCCCTTGCAGCACGGCCACGGGCAGGGCCAGGGTTTGCACCGAATCGAGCCGGAACGTGCGCAGGTGGTACACGGCCCGGTCGAGGCTGACGCCCCCCCGGGTGCGGGTGGGATAAAAGGTTTTGCCCGCGTACTCAAACGGCGCAAACCGGGCCAGTGAGTCCGGAAAAACCACTTCCAAATCGGGCGCGTGCTCGTAGCGCAGCTCGTAGTCGAGCGGCTCGCCCACCAGGGTTGTTTGCTTCAGAAAGCGGCCCTGCGGGATGGGCGGCGGGGTAGTTTGAGCCTGGGCGGAGGTGCTGTTTAGCATACCGGAAAGCGCCAGCAATAAGCAAACCGTCATGCTGAGCGGAGCGCAGCGCAGCCGAAGCATCTCTACTTCGTTGCGCCGGGCCTGATTACTTACACGGCAGAGATGCTTCGACAAGCTCAGCATGACGTTCTTTCCCTCTCCCCAATACCTAATGCGCTTATCCACGGCGGCCTGATTGACGACGATGACGAAACAAATTCACCAGCTGAGGCACAAAATCGCCTTCCGTGCCCAGGGCCAGAAAGCCGGTGCGATGGCGGCGGCAGATGTTTATTAGCTCTGCTTCCTGGCGCTCGGCGGTGGCTTCCTGGCGGGCCCGGAAATCGAGACTGGAGGTATTCACCCAGCGCACCTGGCCGGTTTCGGCATCGCGCAGAGGCACAATGCCCAAGGCCGGAAACGTGCGCTCGCGCGGGGCCTGCAGCTGCACCACTATCAGGTCGTGGCGCTGGGCCAGCATGGTGAGCTCCCGCTCGTAGTTGCCATCAATGAAATCGGACACCAGCACCACCAAACTGCGGCGCTTGAGCAGCCCCAGCGCCTGCCGGATGCCCGCCCCCACCCCCGTGCGGGCCGAAACCGGCACCAGCGAGTATAGCTGGCGGATGAGCGCATATGCCGCCCGAGGCCCCTTGCCGGGCGGCAGATACAGCTCCTTCTGGTCGGAAAACGCGAACAAACCCAGCGCCGAGCCCTGCCGGGCGGCCGACAGCGCCAGCAGCCCCGCAATGTCGCGGGCCACGTCGAGCTTGCGGCGCTGGCCGTCGCCCACGTCCAGCGAGGCGCTCACGTCCAGCAGCACCAGCACCTGCTGCTCTTTCTCCTCCTTGTAGGTTTTCACGAAAGTGCCGTGGCCCTTGCTGCTCACGTTCCAGTCGATGGCGCGCACTTCATCGCCGTACTGGTAGAGGCGCACGTCGTCGAACTCCAGGCCCGTACCTTTAAATACGGAGTGAAAATCACCCTGTAGCTGGGCCTCCACCGCTTTGCGAATGCGGATTTCGAGGTGGCGCAGGCGGCGCACCAGGTCGGTGAGCGCCGAGGGCACAGAGGGGTTCATGGGGGAGTTGTGAGTTGTGAGGTGTGAGTTAAGGGTTGGATTGGAGTTGAGAAATCAAGTTCGCAACTCTTAACTTTTAACTCTCCAATGGCGAAGCTACGGCGCGGGGCTAACTTTGCGACGTGAAATCATTCCGCCGCTGCTGCCTGGGCCTGGTCCCTCTCCTACTGGCTTTGCCCGCCTGCCAGCGCCCCGAAGAGCCCCCCATGCCCGCCGATTTGATACCCCGCGAGCACATGGCCCAGATGCTGGCCGACCTGCATCAGCTCGAAGCGCAGGTGGAAAGCAGCCGCCTCTCGCCCGATTCGGGCCGGGCCCTGTACCTGGCGCAGCATAAAAGCCTGCTGTGGAAGCACGAAGTTACCGACTCGGCCTTCCAGCGCAGCTACCGCTACTACGGCATCCACGGCAAGGACCTGAACGAAATCTACGCCGGCGTTATCGACACGCTCAACCATCGGGAAACCAAGCTCAACCCTACCAGCAAGCCCGCCACCGACCAGTGGGGGCCACCCAAAACCAACTAAACCAGCTGGTGCCCATTGGGTACCGGGCCAGCCACGGCAGCTAGCACAATATGCCCGTCGGCATCGGCCAGGCCGGTTACCAGCACTTCGGAGCAAAACTTTCCAATCTGCTTGGGCGGAAAATTGACCACCGCCAGCACCTGCCGGCCCACCAATTCCTCCGGCGTGTAGTGGTGCGTAATCTGGGCGCTGGACTTTTTCAGGCCGATTTCCGGACCAAAATCAATCAGCAGCTGATACGCCGGCCGGCGCGCCTCCGGGAAAGCCCGCGCCTCCCGAATGGTACCCACGCGCAGGTCCACGCGCTCAAACTCGGCCCAGGTGAGGGTTGTGGGAGATAGAGATTCCATGGTTTGGGGAGAATTAGAAAACGGTCATGCTGAGCGCAGCCGAAGCATCTCTACCGCAATAGTAAATCCAATCGGCAGGATTAGTTGCGCGGTAGAGATACTTCGGCTGCGCTCAGCATGACCGTTTTCTGGCTTTTACCTATTCTACCGCGAAAGCCTTCAGCTGCTCCAGTTTCAGCTGGGTTTGCTTTTCCCAAAACGCCTGGCGTACGGCGTTCAGGCCATGGCCGGTTTCCTGGTCATAGCGGTTCTGTTCGTTGTCCCAGACGGCATACACAGCCTTGGTCACGTTGTTGAAAGCCGGCTGGAGCTTATTGCAGTCAGCCCTGGCAGCGAAGGCGACCAGCTTCTGGCGCATAATGCGGGCATACGCTTCGGTGATATCGAAGTGCAGCTGCTCGTGGCGCAGCAGGGCTTCGGAAGCCGTTTTGGGGTTCTGAAACCACGACGTATTGGGGTCGAATGCCGCCGTTACGGTGGAGCTGAACACGAAATCGCGGCAGGCGGCATTGGACTTGATATCGGCCGAGGTGAGGGCCGCCAGCCGGTCCGACGGCCCGGGATGGCCCTTAAAATCGGCCATCGTGAGCCGCCGCGTGGCCGACCACGGAATGGGCGGCGCGGGCGCGGGTTTGGTAGCCGGAGCAGCGGCTGGCTGGGGTTTCGGGCCCTGAAGCAGCACGGCGGCCGTTAAAATCGAAGTCAGAAAAGAGAGCATGGAGACAAAGGAATGAGATGCACGCGGCCGGCGCGGGTTGCCGGCCGCCATAGCGCGAACCGCAGCGCGAACGTTGTAGTTCGCGCTACTGCGCCGATACCGGCTCGGGCACGTAGCCCGGCGCGGTTTCGCGCCGGAAGCGCACAATCAGCACGCCCGCCACAATAGTAAGCCCCAACAGCAGCCCCGTCCACACGCCCGGCGCACCAAAATGCAGCCGAAAACCCAAGAAGTAGCCCAGCGGCAGCGCCACCGCCCAATATGCCAGCAAGGCCACCACCGAAGGCACCTTCACGTCTTCCAGCCCGCGCAGCGCGCCCAGGCCCATCACCTGCAAACCATCGGACACCTGAAACAGGGCCGCGATGAGCAGCAGCGTGCCAGCCTGCGCCACCACGGCCGCATCGTGGCTATAAAGCAGTGGGGCCTGGTGCCGCAGGGCAATAAAGAGCGTCGCCATCGTGGCCATAAACCCAAAGCCCAGCACGTAGGCCGCGAAACCGGCCTGTCGCGCCGCCGGCATGTTCCCTTCCCCCATCAGCTTGCCCACCCGGATGGTGGCCGCCGCCGCAATGCCGCTGGCCGCCATATACGTTATCGAAGCCAGGTTGATGGCCACCTGATGCGCGGCCAGCGGCACTGCGCCCAGCCAGCCAATCATGATGGCGGCCGAGGCAAATGCGCCTACTTCGAAAGCCATCTGCACACCGATGGGCGCGCCCAAATCGAACAGCCGGCGCAGCGTGGCCCAGTCGGGCAGCCAGCTGTGCACGGCGGCACGGTACTGATGCAGGCGCTGGGCCATAAGCACATACGCAGCCATGAGCGCGGCCATGAGTATGCGGGCAATAAGCGTGGCCCAGGCCGAGCCCATAAGCCCCATCTGGGGGGCACCCCAGTGGCCGAAAACCAGCGCGTAGCACAAAGCGGCGTTCACCACGTTGGCCAGTACCGAGAGCCACATGGCCTGCCGCGTGAGCCCCAGCCCCTCGGCGAACTCGCGGAAGCCCTGGAAAATCATCAACGGCAGAAACGACCAGCTGATAACCCGCACCCAGGGCGCGGCCATGGCCTCCACGGCTGGCGGCTGGCCGAGGTAGTGCATGAGCGGCGGCACCAACTGGCCTAGCCCGACCAGCGCCAGCCCCGCCAACACGCTCAGCCAGACGGACGACACCAGCAGGCGGGCCAGCACGGGCAGGTTGCGGCGGCCATCGGCAGCGGCTACCAGGGGCACGGCTCCCATGCTCAGGCCAATGCCCAGAATCATGATGACGTTGGTACTGTTCACGCCCAGGCTCACGGCGGCCAGCGGCACGGTTCCCGTGCGCCCCACCAGCACCGAATCGACGAAACTTACCATGATGTGCCCCAGCTGCGAAAGCACCACCGGATAAGCCAGCAGCAGCGTAGGCCGCAAATGAGGACGAATATTACTCAGCATAATTCCATAATAAAGCCCGGCAAAGGTCTTACCCTTCCCCAAACCCGGAGCCGTCGCTCCGGTCGGACCGCCTGGGGCGGTCCGACCGGTTATTGTATGGGCGAAATCGTGCTCACTTCAACCGGTCGGACCGGAGCAACGACCCGCCGTTCGATAGCTGTCAAATAGTTCTGGGTAAGGACAAGCAAAGGTACGGGCCGCCCGCGCACAGGGCGGGTCAAATCACCATCGCAGCCCGATACAAAGACGCCTACTCGCGGCTCGTTGATGAACGACACCGCCGGTACAGACCAAACAACAAGGAAACGAAAGGAGGTGCCGTTACGCCCGTACCGTGACCTCAATAATGGCCAGCGACCGCCGCAAATCCTCCTCTGCCACGGCGTAGGACAGGCGCAGGAAGCCTGGCGCGCCGCAGGTGGCCCCGTCCACCACTTCTACTCCGGCGGCGGCCAGCCGCCGCACCAGCTGCGCGGAAGCTTCCGGCAACGGCAAACCGGGCGCGAGAAAGCGGGTGAAATCGGCAAAAACGTAGTAAGTGCCTTCGGGGGCCACCACGGCAGACGCACCGGGCAGGGCCGCGAGGCCAGCGAGCAGCAGCTGCCGCGTGGGCTGCAGCTGCGCGCACAGCGCCGCACCAATGGCGTTGGCGTGCTGCGTGGCGGCCAGCGCGGCCTGCTGAGCAGTAACGGGCACCGCCACCCCGGTGCTAAACAGCCGCGCCGCCACGGCCCGCGCCAGCTCGGGCGGGGCCACCAGGCAGCCCACGCCCCAGCCCGCCAGCGCCAGAGATTTCGAAAAGCCGCTCACCACCACATGCCGCTCGTGCGGGCTGGGCTGGGCCAGCAGCGTGGGCACCGGCTCGGGCCCGAAACTGATGCCTTCGTAAATTTCATCGCTGAGCACCCATAGGTTCGGGAATTCGGCCGCGACTGCCAGCAAAGCCGCCCACTCGCTCTGCGAATACACGCGGCCGGTGGGGTTGCCCGGATTGCTGAGGATGAGCAGCCGCGTGGCCGGCGTGAGAGCCGCCCGCAGCATTTCGGGAGTGAAGGCGTAGTTGTCGGCGGCGCTGAGCGGCAGCGGACGCAACGTGCCGCTGGCCCGCCGCACCAAGTCGTAGAAACCGAACCAGTTGGGAGTGGGCAGCAGCACGTCGTCGTCGGGCCGCAGTATTTCGCTGAGCACGGCAAAAAGGCCCGTTTTGGCCCCGGCCGTTACCAGTACCTGCTCGGCCGTAACGCTGGTAGCGCCGCGCTGGCGGTAGCGCTGGGCCAGGGCTTCGCGCAGCTCAGGCAGGCCAGCGGCGGGGCTCACGGACAGAGGCTGGTCGTGCTCCCGGGCATGGCGCAGGGCTTCATCGGCGGCGGCCAGAGCTACTTTGGGTACTGCAAAATTTCCGTAGCCGGACGCGAGGCTGAGCATGGGATGAGTTGATAGTTAATAGTTAAGGGTTATTATTTAAGGTAGTTAACGAGCTTATTTTTCAAACCCTTGACTCCTAACTCTATTGTATAGCCAGTACTACATCGGCAAAATCGGTGGCCGGGTCGGTGAAATATTCCACCACCCGCAGGCCGGCTTCGGCAGCCAGGGCTTCAATCTGGGGCAGGGTGAATTTGTAGGAATTCTCGGTATGTATTACCTCCCAGGCCGCGAAATCGAAGGATTCTTCGAGGGTGGCTATGCGCACCTGCTGGGCGCGGGTGCTCACCAAAAAGGAGCGCACGGCCCCGTTCAAGGGGCTATAGTCGGTGTAGTGCTGCCAGTGGGCGAGGTCAAAGTCAGCCCCCAGCTCGCGGTTGAGGCGGGTGAGCAGGTTGAGGTTGAAAGCCGCCGTTACGCCCTGCGAGTCGTCGTAGGCCGCCCGGATGCGGCGCGGGTCCTTCTGCAAATCGAAGCCGATGAGCAGGCGGTCGGCCGGGGCCAGGGGCGCGGCCAGCTGGCGCAGGAAATCGAGCCGCTCGGCCGGGCCGAAGTTGCCAATGTTCGAACCCAGAAACAGCACCGCCTTGCTGCCCGGCCGGGTGGGTAGCTCGGTGAGCGCCGTGGCGTAATCAGCCACCACTGGAACCACCTGCAAGTCAGGCAATTCCTTCTTTAGCGCGGCTACCAGTCCCGTCATGGCTCCCGCCGAAATATCCACCGGGGCGTAGGTAAACGGGCTGTCGGCGGCCAGCAGCTCGCGCAGCAGCAGCTTGGTTTTGGCCCCGTCGCCGGCGCCCAGCTCCACCAGCGCAAACTCGCCGCCGTCCGCCGGGCTCAGGGCCACCGCGATGGCCGCACCGTGTTCCCGAAAGATGGCAAACTCGGCCCGCGTAGGGTAATACTCCGGCAAATCCATGATTTGCTGAAACAGACGACTGCCCGCGTCGTCGTAGAAATACATCGACGACAATGCTTTGGGCTCGCGGCGCAAGCCTTCGGCTATATGCTGCGCCAGCTCGGTCAATACATTTACCATTAATCAATTAGCATTTATCAACCGCCAAATTTACGCGCCGGCCCACTTGCGTGTGCGGCCAGGGCCAGAGAAGCAGCGGCGGTATGGGTTTAAAAAGAAGAAAGAGCTATTAAATGATAAATGTTAATTAGTGGCTGGCTCGACCGACCGCGCCAGGCGGATGCCCGTGAACTGCCAGCGCTTGTCGGCGTGAAAAAAATTGCGATAGCTCACCCGAATATGGTTTTCGGGCGTGGCGCAGGAGCCGCCGCGCAGCACCAGCTGGTTCACCATAAACTTGCCGTTGTATTCGCCCAGCGCCCCGGCGGCGCGGGCGTAGCCAGGGTAGGCATGGTAGGCCGAGTAGGTCCATTCCCAGCAGTCGCCCAGCAGCTGGTGGCATTGGGTGGGGTCGGCATCGGCGGGCAAAGGCTGCGGGTCGAAGAGGTTGCTTTCGAGCCAGGTGCCGGCGCTGGTGGTGGCCCCGAAATGGCGGGCGGCGGTTTCCCATTCGGCCTCGGTGGGCAGGCGTGCCCCGGCCCAGTTGGCGTAGGCATCGGCCTCGTAAAAGCTGATGTGGGTGACCGGGGCCTCGGGCAGCACCGCCTGCAGGCCGTGGTGCGTGAAGCGGTGCCAGCCATCGGCGTGCCGCACCCAGTAGAGCGGCGCTTCCCAGCCCTCGGCCTGCGCCAGGTCCCAGCCCTCGCCCATCCAGTAGCGGAAATCGCGGTAGCCGTCGGCTTCGATGAAGGCCAGGAAGTCGGCGTTGGTCACCAGGCGGTTTTGCAGCTCGAAGGGGGCCAGCAGCACATCGTGCGCCGCCAGCTCGTTATCGAAGCAAAAGCCGCTTTCCTGAAAGCCTACCCGGTGCACGCCGCCGGGCACGGGCAGCCAGGACGCTTCTTTTAACTCTGCACTCTTAACTCTTAATTCCCCTCCAAGGTAGGCCGGGGCCAATGGGCTGGTGCTGAGGATATATTTAATGTCGGTGGCCAGCAGCTCCTGGTGCTGCTGCTCGTGCTGGAGGCCCAGCTCCAGCAGCTCAAAAAATACCGGGGGCAGGTCGCGCCGCTCGGTCAGGAGCCGGGCCAGCGCGGCATCGACGTAGGCACGGTAAGCCAGCACATCGGCCAGGGCCGGGCGCGAGAGCGTGCCCCGGTCGGCCCGGTTCACCCTGGAGCCAAGCGAGTTGTAGTAGGAATTGAACAAGTATGCGTATTCCGCATGGAATAGCTCGTAGCCGGGCGCGTATTCCTTCAGCAGGAAGGTTTCCCAAAACCAGGTGGTGTGGGCCAGGTGCCATTTGGGCGGGCTCACATCGAGCATGGGCTGCACCACGGTGTCTTCGGGCAGCAGCGGCGCGCACAGGGCCTGGCTTTGGGCGCGCACGGCACGGTACCGGGCCAGCCAGGACGGAGCCACGCGGGAAGTAGGTGGTGAAACGAAGGCGTGAGTCATAACAAAAAGAGCCGTGTAAGTAGTCGGGCCTGCACCACTAACCGGATTAGCAGTACCGAGGTTGTACAGGGACTTACGAAATCCCGGGGTCGGTTAGCTCATTTTTGAAAGAACTAAACACGTAGCAAGAGCGAAAAATACGTAGAAGCTTATCGGTAAAAAGTGGTATTTACACCTATTTTCAGCAAGAAAACCAACCATTGCCTATAAGATTAGTAGGTAATATTGGCCATCCATGCTACCATTGCTACATACAAAATCATCTTTCCTTATTCACATGAAAACTACCGCTCTAACCGCCGAGGTAGCTGTTGCCCCAAACCCCAAGAGCAACACCCGCCCTGCTAATCGCGTGGGCACTAAAAGCCGCCGCGGCTTTGCTGCCATGAGCCCCGAAACCCAGCGCCGCATTGCCAGCGAAGGCGGCAAAGCGTCGCACGCCAGCGGCCGGGGCCACCGCTTTTCGGCCGATGAGGCCCGCGATGCCGGCCGCAAGGGTGGCCTTGTAAGCCGTCGGGGCAAAAGCGCGCAGGCTGACTAATCAGCACTGCCACAACCCACCGATGAAGCGTGG
The DNA here is from genome assembly GCF_018967845.1 of Hymenobacter siberiensis. Classification (GTDB taxonomy): domain Bacteria; phylum Bacteroidota; class Bacteroidia; order Cytophagales; family Hymenobacteraceae; genus Hymenobacter; species Hymenobacter siberiensis. Next base: position 2,447,909 of record NZ_JAHLZZ010000001.1, on the reverse strand, counting down.
CGCGCATCTTTGCGCCATGCTTCATCTCCGCTTTTCGCAGCGCGCGCTGCGCTTTAGTTTTTCAGCCCGCACTTCGCGGGGTACCCTAGCCGAACACATGGCCTGGTACCTGCACCTCACCGATTATGCCCAGCCGGGCGTAGAAGGCCTTGGCGAAGCGGCTCCCCTAGCCGGGCTCAGCCCCGATTACGGCCCTGGCTTCGCCACCTCCATCACCGATTTATGCCACCGCTTCAATGCCGGGGCATTGGCTGCTTTCACGGCGGCCGATGCTCCGGCTTTTGTTGGTTCGGGGCTGCCGGCGCTCACATTCGCGCTCGAAACTGCCGCGCTCGACCTGGCTCGGGGCGGTCGGCACCAGCTCTATTCCAATGCTTTCAGCCGGGGCGAGGCGGCGCTGCCCATCAATGGCCTGGTATGGATGGGCGACGCGGCCTTCATGCGGGAGCAAATTCAACAGAAGCTGGCGGCGGGCTACTCCTGCCTGAAACTAAAAATCGGGGGCCTGGACTTTGCCACCGAGCTGGGCCTGCTGGCCGAAATAAGGGCTGTGGCGCCGCCCGAGCGCCTCACGCTGCGCGTGGATGCCAACGGGGCTTTCGCGCCGGCCGAGGCACTGGGCAAGCTGACCCAGCTGGCGGCCTTCCACCTGCATTCCATCGAGCAGCCCATTGCGGCGGGGCAACCGGCCGAGCTGGCCGCGCTGTGCCGCGTCTCCCCCATTGCCATTGCCCTCGATGAGGAGCTGATTGGCATGACCGACCCCGCGCAGCAAGCGGCGCTGCTCGATGCCGTTCGGCCCGCCTACATTGTGCTCAAGCCCACGCTGCTGGGCGGCCACGCCGCCACCCGCCACTGGATTGCACTGGCCGAGGCACGCGGCATCGGCTGGTGGATTACTTCGGCCCTGGAATCCAACGTGGGCCTGAACGCCGTGGCCCAGCTCACGGGCGAGTACGACGTGCGGGGTTTCGCTCAGGGCCTGGGCACTGGCCAGCTCTATCACAACAACTTAGCTGCGCCGCTGCACATCAGCAACGGGATGCTGCGCTACGCTCCCACTGAGGCCTGGGAAGCGCCCGAATAGACGCAAGCGAGGCGGCGACGCCCCGGCCCCGGTCTATTGAAGTTGCTGGTTTCTCGTTGCTGATTGCTGATTGCTGATTTGCAATTGAAGCTGTTTAGAAAATCGGGTTGCGCCGGTCCGACCGCCTAAGGGCGGTCGGACCGGCGCAACCCGATTTTAGGCTGACTTTCTATCAGCTTCATCGTTAACTAACCAGCAATGAGAAATAAAAACTTCTGCTTTAGAAGCACGGTTTCCGCATCAAAAATTGCCGACTGCTTTTAACCGGTTTGGGGCAGAAATCAATAACGGATGGTATATAGGTAGATTTTATGCCAGGTTGCTGGTTGGTTCTCGTCCTAAAAAACGGCTCAACAGCATTCAACCAGAAACCAGCGACGAGAAACCCGCAACAAAAACACCAGCCGCAGCAGGCACTGCATGACAGCTGTTGAAGGTGTTTAGAAAGTCCCCGAACGGTCATGCAGCGCGCAGCGAAGCATCTTGCTCGCATCGTCAGGCCCGTTCAACGATGCGAGCAGGATGCTGCGCTCTGCATGACCGTTTGAGGACCTTTTGTGACTTTCTAAACAACTCCAATAGCTTGTCTTTTCGCTTTATTTGCCCGTCTGCTTGAGTCATCCCGATTATGCGTAGCCCGCACTTGGTGTATTTGCTGGTTGCCTGGACCCTTTGCCGGGGGCTGAGTGCGCCCGTTTTCGCTCAGCCAGCGCTGCCGCCCGGCCCCTTCGCCTTCATCCGCCCCAACACCCACCAGACCACGCTCAACTTCGAGGTGCAGCGCAACTTACTGGTGGTAAAGCTGCGCCTGAACGGGGCTGGGCCCTTCAATTTTCTGCTCGATTCCGGCGTGGGCACGTCCATTATCACCTCGCCGCAGCTAGCCGACTCACTGCACCTGCGCCGGGGGCAATATTTCCGGGTAGTGGGCATGGGCGGCGCCGATACCGGCCTGCTCGCCTACCAAACCGACAGCGTGCGCGTGGAGGTGCCGGGCGCGGTGGCCCGGCACATGAGCTGGCTGGTGATGTCGGACGATGTACTCAACCTGTCGGGCTACGTGGGGTTGCCCATCAGCGGCATTCTGGGCTCTGAGCTGTTTCGCAGCTTCGTGGTCACCATTCATTCGGACCTGTCTTTCCTGGAGCTTACCGACCCGGCCACCTACCGCACGCCGCGCGGCAAGCGCTGGTCGAGCCTGCCGCTCTCGCTGGAAAATAACAAGGCCTACGTCACCGTGCCCGTGCAGCTCAACGACTCGCTCACGATGCCGCTCAAGCTGGTGCTCGATACCGGGGCCAGCCACGCCCTGTCGCTGGAGCTGGACTCGGACCCGCGCATGGCGGCCCCCGCCCGCCGCCTGCCGGCCGAGCTGGGCCGGGGGCTGTCGGGCACCGTGCGGGGCTTTCTGGGGCGGGTGCCCATCCTGCACCTGGGCCGCTACACCATGCGCTCAGTGCTCACCTCCTTCCCCGATGCCAGCGATGTGCACCGACGCATCGACGTGCCCCGCAATGGCAACGTGGGCTACGAGCTACTGAAACGGTTTTCCCTCGTCATCGACTATCCGCACCGCCGGCTGCTGCTTCGCCCCAACACCAAATTTCGGGAGCCGTTCGAGCACGATATGTCCGGCATCGACCTGCTGGCTACCGGCGAGAGCTACCACCGGTTTCTGATACTGCGGGTAGTACCCGACTCACCGGCCGCCATTGCCGGCGTCGAGGCCGATGAAGAATTGCTCAGTATCAACTTCCTACCAGTGAATACTTTTTCACTGACGCAGCTCGACCGCATGCTGCATTCCGAAGACGGCCGCGTGCTCCTGCTCGTGCTGCGCCGGCCCGACGGCAACCTCCACACTACCACCCTGCGCCTCAAGCGCCAAATCTGACGCCCCGGCTTGCGGGCCGGCGGGCTACCTTCGTGCCTCCATTCTCCCCTTATTTCTCATTATGACAGCTCGACTTTTAATTCAGCTGGCCGCCCTGTTCGGCGGTCTGGGCGTGGCCATCGGGGCCTTCGGAGCGCACGCCCTGCACGATATGCTGGTGAAGGCCGGCCGCGCCGATACCTTCGAAACCGCCGTGCGCTACCAGTTCTACCACGCCCTGGCGGCCCTGGCCATTGGGGTGCTCTGGGCCACCCGCCCCGAGCTGCGCAGCCTGGGCACCACGGGCGCGCTCTGGCTGGGCGGCATCGTGGTATTCAGCGGCTCGCTCTATGCCCTGTGCTTCACGGGCGTAACCAAGCTGGGCGCGGTGGCCCCCATTGGCGGGCTGCTGTTCCTGGCCGGCTGGGTGAGCCTGGCTCTGGCCGTGCGCGAGCTGTAGGTTTGAAGCCGGGCGGTGCGACGACCGAAAAATCGTCGTACCACTCCGCTTTAAATAATTTGTCAGGAAGCAGAAAAGGCCGTCTGCTTGCGCAGACGGCCTTTTCTAGTATAGGTTTTCAGTCGTTACCGAAAGCTTACTTCACTTTGGTTTTCAGCTTGGTGTCGCCCGACTTTTCCTTCACCTTCTTGCCGTTGTCTTTCATGGTGGCCATCGGCGTGGTGTCGGTCATGGTCATGCCCGGTGCGGCGTTGGCGGCGGCCGTAGAGACCTCCTTTACCTCCCCAACCAGCGAAACGGTGGTGCTGCCAGCGGCGGCGTTCGACTCAATGGTCAGCACTTTGTTCTGCATGCCCATTTTGCCGGTCGAGTTGAAGTGAGCGGCGATGGTGCCGGTTTTGCCGGGCGCAACCGGGGCTTTGGTCCACTCCGGGGTGGTACAGCCGCAACTCACGCCAATGTTGGAGATGACGAGGGGTGCCGTGCCAGTATTCTTGAACTTGAACGTATGGTCCACGGTACCGCCCTGCACCACGGAACCGAAGTCGTATTTCACTTCTTCGAACGTGATGGCGGGGCCAGCCGTGGTGGCGGCCTTAGCGGCCGGGGCCTGGGCCTGGGCGGTGTAAGCGGCAGCGGTCAGGCTCAGGGCGAGAAGCAGGGTTTTTTTCATGGAAATCTGAGAGTTAAACGGATTAAACAAATTTAGGGAGTCGGGGCCAATGAGGCCGCATATCAGGCAGGCGGAGCCTAACAAATTTTCGGCCAAACTAGCCTCCATCACCTGAAGCCCTGGTGAACGCCCTTTTAACCAATTGGCTACCCTTTAAATTCTTTGGAATAAGGAAATTGCCGCGAAGCCTTGCGCATAATAGTGGTAATGATAGAGTTGGTATCCGACCCAAACCCACGCGAAAGGCTTTTGTCGTATTTCCACAACAGCTCGCCGCTCTTGCCGTCGTTGATGCTGATGGCCAGCTTGCCCGTGTTGGTAGGCCCCGAAAAGCCGCCCACCATCAGCATGGCCACCGCAGCCCCGCCCGACATGGGCTGGCTGCTTTCGAAGGTGCCCGAAATCACGCCATCTACGCCCAGCATTTGAGCAACCTCTTCCATCGTCATGGTGGCCAGCTTATCGGAAGTTACACCATTTTTAGCCAGCAATGCGTTAGTTCTGGCCACGTCCTGCACATCAACATCCATGTCTTTGTCAGCTTTCTGCTTGAGAAAATACGATTGCAGGGCGCTTTGTACCCCCCGGCCCTCGCGCTCTTCCAACGCCCGCACCCCTTCGGCACCGCCATTTTTCTTCACCTCGGCCGGCCGCAGCTGTAGCGTAGTGCTGAAAGGCAATACCGCCAAGGTTTTGTGTTCTTTGGCCAACTCCCGAAATTTAGGATTGGTATAAATTTCGCGCGTTTGGGCCGGAGCCAGCAGGGTAGCAAACAGCACCAATAGTACTGCTAAGGAAAAGTGTTTCATGGGAAACGAATGAATGGGATTTGTAGAAAAATGTGAAAAAAGAAACACCGCAAGGTAGCTTTTTCGGTTGCAAATACCCATTCTCCAACGAGAATATTCCAAATCGCCCCTACTCCTCCTCCACCGGGTCGCTGATTAGCTTCTGCTGAAAATTGAGCAGAAACAGCCGCTCCGATGCCCGCGTGATGGCCGTGTAGAGCCAGCGCGCAAATTCGCCCGCCAGCGGCTCATCGGGCTTCAAAAAGCCGTGGTCCACAAACACGGCCTGCCACTGCCCGCCCTGCGCCTTATGGCACGTCAGGGCGTAGGCAAATTTGATTTGCAGGGCGTTGAGGTAGGGGTCCTTGCGCATTTCCTTGTAGCGCTCGGCCTTGGTTTTGAGGTGGGCATAATCCTCGCTCACGGCCAGGTACAGGGCATTGTTGCGATCGGAGGGCAGGGCCGGGCTCTCGGTATGCAGCGTGTCGAGCAGCAGCTTGACTTCAATTTCGGGCTCGTCGGGATAATCCACGAGCCGCACCAGGGCCTGGGCAAAATGGAAGCCGTACACCTCTTCCCGCCGAATTACCTTCCTGATTTCGAGGAAATCACCGTTGGCCAGAAAGCCGATTTCTGACTCCTTGGGCAGCCAGTAGTAGTTATTGCGCACCACCATGAGGTAGTCGCCGCCCTCAATCTCCTCCTCGGCATCAAACAACGCCCTGCGAATAAGCTGGTTGTACTGGTTGGCATTGCGGTTGGAACGGCAGATGATGGTGGTGTTTTCGTGGCCGTACTGGCGGTAGGCCCAGCGCAGGCCGTCCTCCAGCTTGTCGCCGCCCATCTTGAAAATATCGCGGAATCCCTTGGTATGCAGCTGGATATTAGGCGCTTGCTCACGCAGCTCCTCGCGCAGCTCGGTGGCATTTACCAGAATACCCGATTCCTGGGCCTGGCGCATCACCTGGCGTAGCTCCACGGTGCCCACGTCGGCGCGGAAGCGGTGGGCCAGCAGCTCCGGGTCGAGGGCCGGGCTCAGGAGCTGGCCCACCGGCGGCAGCTGCGCCGTATCGCCGATAACGAGGAGCTTATTACTGGTTTTCTCGAATACGAAGCCCATCAAATCATCCAGCAAGCCATTCTCGCCGAAGGCTTTCTCGTCCGAAATCATCGAGGCTTCGTCCACGATGTACAGCGTCTGCTCGGCGCGGTTGGGCTGGCGCTGGAAGTTGAGCCGCTCGGAGGGCGAGCCGCTGGTTTGGCGGTAAATCTTTTTATGGATGGTGCTGGCGGCCACGCCCGCGTAGCCGGCCATCACCTTCGCCGCCCGGCCCGTAGGAGCCATCAGGGTGTATTTGCGCTGCATTTTGTGCAGCCACTGCACCAGGGCGCTCACCACGGTGGTTTTGCCGGTGCCCGCGTAGCCGCGCAGCACAAACACCTTACGGCCCGGCAGCTGGTCGCGCAAAAACGCATCGAGCTGGGCGAAGAGTAGAGCTTGGTCGTCGGTGGGCTCGTAAGGGAAATAGTCGCGAACGGACGGGGTGCGGAGGGAGAGCAATGACACAGTTTTTCAGCAATTAATTATCGATTGCCAGCATGTGCTGGGGCAAATTCTTTTTGGTGTTTTAAGCCTTCTCTTGCCAAAAAGTGCTTTGCTGCCATAATTCAAGCCCTTGTGCTAGGATGTGGCGCAAGGTATTCAGGTCTGCCGGTTACCATTGTACCGGACCATTTACGCGCCAAGGCAATTCCATATCTGAATTGAGGTATGGCCCACTTTGGGCGTAAAGCAAGTCAAAAACCCGGTTTCGCGCCGAGTTGTGCTCATTGCCCACGAATAGCTTCTGAACGCCGGCACTCAAATCATCGAACAAATTCCAGACACTCAAATATTCCCCCACTGGCTGCTCAGCACCACTTACCAACCATGCGACTATTGCATCAAGATTAGTTAGCTAAGCTTCCTGCTTCTGCAACTGTTTATTTAAACCGAGTGCAAAGGAATTTAGCTGCTGATACGTCTCGAAAATGGGCACTTTTTTTTGGGCATCGGTCCAGAGTGATTCCCTTCCCGGTTCCGGGAGGTCCATCCATAGTAGAAACCCCTCCCGATGTTGCCAGCGGACATGATAGGCGAAATACTTCTTACCCGCATTTTCCATTTTCTGAGCAAATTACTGCGGCTCAATCACCGCCATCGTGGCGCTGGCTTTGGCAATCATCAACTCATCGCACCACACTTCGGCCTCGCAGAAGTGCAGGCGGCGACCGGGTTTCAGCACCCAGCCAATAGCGCGGAGTCGCTGCCCCACGCCGGGGTGCAGGTAGGAGATTTTCAAATCGGAGGTGACCACCCCCACGCCCTCGGGCACCAGCGTTACGGCGGCGAAGCCGGCTACCAAATCGGCCAGCGTGGCAATGAGACCACCGTGCGTGAAGCCGTGCTGCTGCAAATGCTGGCTGGCGATGGTAAGCTCGGCTTCGACGCGGCCGGGGGTGATAACCGTCAGGTCGGCCCCAATGAGGTGCATGAAGCCCTGCCCCAGCAGCTTGCGCCGGATACGGGTTTCGAGGTCGGTAGAAGTAGCAGGAGCGGGAAGGTTAGTTTCGGAATTCATGGGCCAAAGGTACTGGCTTGCGCAGGCCCCCCGCACCTCGGGGCGCAACAATTGGCCGGCGCCAAGGCCTCCAGCCCAGCGCAGCAGCCGGCCCAGGCCGGCGCATAAGCTACTCGATAACAACTCCTTACCTCGCCTCAGATTTTATTAGTAAAACAATGTCGTTTTAGGGCCGTTTGCCGTACAACGCTGCTGCCTGACCACCTGCGGCCCTTCCACTCTTTCCACCAAGCTATGCTCGATTCGCCAAATATTTCCCCCGACAATTTACTTCAGGCATATTCCGGCAAAGTGCGGGTACGGGTGGGCGGGCTGTTGCTGCGCGGCGGGGGGATGCTGCTGGCGGCCCACCGGGGCCTGCTGCCGAAGGATGCGCCGTTCTGGTCGCCGCCGGGCGGGGGCTGGCAGTTTGGCGAGAGCCTGAAAGAAGCGCTAGTGCGGGAGTTCCGGGAAGAAACCGGCCTGACGGTGCGCGTGGGGCGCTTTTTGCACCTGCACGAATTCAGCACCGACAAGCTGCAGGCCCTGGAGCTGTTCTTTGAAGTGGTGGCCGATGCCGACGCCCAACCCACGCTGGGCCACGACCCCGAGCACGCCGCCGACCGCCAGCTCCTTACCGAGCTGCAATGGTTTACGCCCCGGCAGCTGCTGCAGGTGCCCCCGGCCCAGGTGCACCCGCTGCTACGCATGGTGCTCAGCCCCGACGACCTGTTTGTACCCCAGATACGCTTCGTCTGAGCCGTACCCGGCCACCAGCGCAGGATTTGAGGCGGCAATCTGCCGGCCCGGCTCGCGGTATTTTTAGCGGCTTCCCCAGGCGCGGCCTTATCTTTAGCCCCGGCCGTTGGCCTGTTTAGCTTCGATTCGTGCCTGCTCCTACTTCTGCTTATTCCGCGTCGGCGGCTGTATTGCCTCCCCTGTTGCGTCTGCGCGACGAAACCTTCGACCCCACCAACCTGGGGGCTTACAACCTGTACCTGCTGGCCAGCCCGGCCCGCCTGCACCTGGCCGTGGCCGATGTGGAACGGCGCAAATTCGTAGTACTGGAAGATTATCAGCTGCCCGGCGGCGGCGTGCCCGCCCTGGCCGCCCAGCACGATTTCCTGGGCCTGCGGGGCTGGAACGCCGTGCGGCTGGCCGTCACGGGCCGGGCATTTACGCTGCTACCGTCTCCCCTATTCCGGGCCGGCGACGAGGCCGCCGCCCTGCGCCTGCACCACACCCCCACGCCCACCGAAGTAGTGCGCCACACCACTCATCCTGGCCTGGAGCTGGTGAACGTGTTTGCCGCCGACGCGGCCCTGGCCGAGTGGCTCACGGCCACGTACGGGGCCACCGGCCGGCTGCTGCACCACACCAGCGCGCTGCTGGCCGGCCTGGTGCACCAGCGCGGCGCGGCATCTCCCCGCCGCCTGTATCTCAACCCCGGCCCGCAGGAGCTCACGCTGGTCGTGCTGGGCCAGCACCTGGAGTACTGCAACGTGTTCCCGTGCACCACCGCCGAGGACGTGGTGTACTACACCATCCTCGTGATGCAGGAGCTGGCCCTCGACCCCGACCAGGACGACGTGACCGTATGGGGTGAGCTCATGCCCGATTCAGCCGTGTTCAGCCTGCTGCGCACCTATGTGCGCAACGTGCATTTCGGCCCCCGCCCCGGCAACGTGGAGTACAGCTACCGTCTCAATGATGTGTTCGAATACCGCTATTTCGACCTATTCAGCCTGCACTTCGCATAGTGGAGTTATGAGTTAAGAGGCAGGAGTTATGAGTTGTCATCGCGTCGATTCAGAACTGATAATTCCTGCCTCTTAACTCATAACTCCTAACTCCTAACTCCCCATAAATGCCCCGCACCGCCCTTTTTCCTGGTTCCTTCGACCCGTTCACCAACGGCCACCTCGACATTGTGCAACGCGGGATGGCGCTGTTCGACCACATCATTATTGCCATCGGTACCAACAGCAGTAAGCAGCGCTACCTGCCCGTTGAGCAGATGCAGGGGTTGATTGCCGGGCTTTTTGAGGACGAGCCCCGGGTATCGGTGCGCACTTTTAAAGGCCTCACGGCCGAGTTTGCCCGGGAAACTGGGGCGGCTTTCCTGCTGCGTGGCCTGCGCAACAGTCCCGATTTCGAGTATGAAAAGCCCATCGCCTACGGCAACCAGCACATCAATGCCAGGCTGGAAACGGTATTCCTCCTGACCTCGCCCACGCTTGGAGCCATCAGCAGCACCATTATTCGCGACATTCACCGTTTTGGGGGCAATGTGGATGCTTTCCTGCCTTTTCCGATGCCGCCCCTGGCGCACTAGAGCGGCAGCTACTGGCTGAGGGCCAGCGCCAGCACCCGCAGGCCCATAAACCGCGTGGGGTGCTGGTGCTGAAAAAATGGCAGCACCAAGTATTCGGCTGAGCTGAGCTGCAGGCCGCTACGGGCCATCAGTTCGTTCTCGTTGCTGCCCATCAGCATCAGCTCGTTCACCTGGCGCGTGTGGGCATCATAGGCAACCACAATGGCCAGGCCCCGGTGCTGAAACAGCAGGGTCGAGTCGGGCTGCTCATTGGTATGGATTGAAGGTGCCCGCGTAGGGTCCAGCAAGGCATCCGGCACCGGCAGGCCCCGCCCCAGCTGCCGGCTTATCCCATCAATAGTAAGCGGCAGCAGGCCAGGCACATCCACTTGCGGCAGTTGCAGGGCCGCCGTGGCAACGGCGGTTACGGCACGGTCATGGTTGGACTCATGAGCGCCCGAGCAGGCCCCCATCCCAACCATCAGCACACCACCCAAAAGTATCTGAGACCACTGCATCGCCCGGCAAGGTACGGTTATTTACCCGTTGCCGGCTCTTTGGTGGGCTTGCCGGCCATGTTGCTGAGGTAGTGGCGCACCACCAGCGCAATGGAGGCGTACGAATCTTCCAGCTTGGTCAGGGCTTCCTGCGGCGACATCCAACGCACTTCCTCGATGTACTCCTCGGTCTGGGGCTTCATCAGGCTGTCATCGAGGCACTTCATGAGGAACCAGCTGGTTTTCTTCAGCATCTTGTTGCCTTTGTAGGCGTAGCTGTGCCAGGTACTGGGCAATTCCTCACCGAGCTCCAGCTTAATGTTCGTTTCCTCTTCCACTTCGCGCAGGGCGCCAGCGGCCTGGTCCTCATCGCTCTTGAGCTTGCCCTTGGGCAGGTCCCATTTGCCGAGACGATAAATCATCAGCACCTGGTCGCCTTTCACCACCAGCCCGCCGCCAGCCTTGGCAATTTTGAACTGGTCTTTGAAGTGCAGGGTGATGAATTTCTTCTTTTTGACCAGCATGGTCAGCGATTTCAGCTTTTTCAGCTTCTTCACTTCCATCAGGCGCAGCAGGCGGTCGACAAACAGCGGACCGGCGTCGCGCACCAGCACATCGCCCACCAGGTCCTTGGACGTAAAGTCGTCGTCGGGGCTGAGAATGAGGTCAAACTTGTGCTTGTACACTTTTTCGCTGAGTTTCTTGATAACCAGCGGAATATCGTTGATGAAAATGTTCATCGGAGGAAGCGGATTGAGAAAAGACGTCGGGCCAAAGCAAGCCGCCGAAGTCAGGAATAAGAATTAGGAGTCTGGTCGATGGCAGCAGCTGCAAGATACGGGGCCGGACTGATTCGCCGGGTGCCCCCATATTTGCGGCATGACACGTATTGGCCTGCTTTCCGACACCCACGGCTACCTCGACGAGCGAATTGCGCATCATCTGCGCGACTGCGACGAAATATGGCACGCCGGCGATTTCGGCGATTCCCGCGTGGTGGACGAATTGGAGGCCTTAGCGCCGCGCTTCCGGGGCGTGTACGGCAATATCGACGGCACGGACGTGCGAAGGTCCCAACCCCTGGTTCAAGACTTTGAGCTTGAGGGGCTGCGGGTTTTAATTACCCACATTGGCGGCTACCCCGGGCACTACGCCCCTGCTGCCCGGCCCCTGCTCGACAGCACGCGGCCGGGGCTGTTCATCACCGGGCACTCGCACATTCTGCGGGTAATGCCCGACCCCCGGCGGCACCTGCTGCACCTGAACCCCGGCGCGGCCGGCCGGCACGGCTTCCACCAGGTTCGCACGCTGCTGCGCTTTGGCATTGAGGCGGGCAAGGTGGTGGATTTGCAGGCCGTGGAGCTGGGCAAGCGCGGCAGCTCCGGTTCCCACTGTGAAGAGAACGCAGCGTAGCATGGCAACGTGAGAGCCGACACCCGTGGCAAAGCCAACAAGCCCCGCGACCTGTAAAACAGGAAACGGGGCTTGTCGATTTTTTGGGCTGCCCGGGGCAACCGGCCGAATTGCTTCGGCCTGTGCCCAATGGCCAGCGAAAAGTTACTTACAGCGCAATCTCAGGCTTGGGGTGCTCACCTTCCTGACCGTCGGCGTTCACCGGCTTGGTCACGGCATCAGCTGTGTCGAAAGCGGCGGCGTTGTCGGCGGCTTCGGTGGTTTTAGCAGCCTTGGCGGCGGGAGCTGTAGCAGCGGGAGCGGCGGCACCAGGAGTGGTGAAGCGCGACTTCAGCTCTTCCAGGTCCACGTTTTTCAGGACGGGCGTGCGGAGCAACTCCTTGATAATGCTCTTCTTATTGTTGGCGCGGGCAATGTTCTTGCGGTGCTTGCGCTTGAGGCGGGTAACGGACATGGTGCCGGATTGGTTAAAGTCTAGGGGCTTACGAAACGGAGGGCAAAAGTAGGGCTTTCATTTTGAAAGTGCAAGCCCATGAGGCATTTTGCTGAATTACTGCGTATTCAGACAATGGATAGTCCCCGGGTTTCGGGCGCTACTTTTGCCCCGGCGGCTTTGCCCGGCCCGGGGAGCTTAGCGCTGGTTTGCGGCGCAGAGGCTTTGCGGGCGGCTTTTGCCGCGTCGGTTTCCATTCGCTCCCTACTATTGTTCCCATCTTATGCCTGCTGAAAACCCCCAACTACCCCTGGTTGATTTGCGCTCCGATACCGTGACCCGCCCCACGCCTGCCATGCTGGCGGCCATGTGGGCCGCGCCCGTGGGCGACGATGTGTATGAGGAAGACCCCACCGTGCGCCGCCTCGAAGAAGCCGCCGCTGCCCGCTTCGGGCTGGAAGCCGGCCTGTTTTGCCCCTCGGGCACGATGACCAACCAGATTGCCATTAAGGCCCACACCGAGCCGCTGAGCGAGGTTATCTGCGAGCAGACGGCCCACGTTTACCTGTGGGAAGTGGGCGGTATCGCTTTCCACTCCGCCGCATCGGTGGCGCTGCTGCCCGGCGACCGGGGCCGCCTCACGGCCGCGCAGGTGGAAGCCGCCATCCGGCCCGAAAACGTGCATTACCCCACTACTCGCCTCGTATGCCTGGAGAACACGCACAACCGGGGCGGTGGCAGTTGCTATAGCTGGGACGATATGGCGGCCATCAGCGAGGTGGCGAAGCAGCATGGGCTTGCGCGGCACCTAGACGGGGCTCGCATTTTCAACGCACTGGTGGCTACCGGGCAGCGCAGCGAAGATTATGGACAAATTTTCGACTCTATCTCGGTGTGTTTGAGCAAAGGCCTGGGCGCGCCGGTGGGCTCGGTATTGCTGGGCTCGAAGGCATTTATCCAGAAGTGCAAGCGCATCCGCAAGGTGATGGGCGGCGGGTGGCGGCAGGCCGGCTACCTGGCGGCCGCCGGCCTGTATGCGCTGGAAAATAATGTTGACCGCTTGGCCGATGACCATCGCCGCGCCGCCCGGCTGGCGGCCACGCTACGCCTGCAGCCCTACGTGGCCGAGGTGCTGAACCCGGAAACCAACCTCGTCATTTTCCGCCTGCACGACACCCAGCCCGCCGCCGGTTTCCTGGCCGCGCTGGAAGCACAGGGCATCCGGGCCAGCAGCTTCGGGCCGCAGTGGATTCGCTTTGTGACGCACCTCGACGTGGACGACGCCATGGTGGCGCGCATTGAGGCCGCCCTGGCGGAAATATCGTAGAACCTTGGTTTTGTGCGACCGTCATGCTGAGCCTGTCGAAGCATCGCTACCGCAACAGTAAATCCTTGCGATTGGATTGGATTGCATTGCGCGGTAGCGATGCTTCGACAAGCTCAGCATGACGGTCCTTTTTCTTTGTTGCCTACCCTCACCCCATTACCTTGGACCTATACACCGCCCTTGCGCTTCTGCTCGTTTTAGCTGCCGCCTTTGCCTACGTCAACCTGCGTTTTTTGAAAATGCCGACCGCCATCGGCCTGATGGTGCTTGGGCTGGTGGCATCGCTGGCGCTGGTGGGGCTGGCACGGTTCGACGTAAAACCCGTGCTGAAATTCGCGAACCTGGTGAACAAGCTGGATTTCAGCACCATCGTAATGCAGGTAATGCTGGGGTTCCTGCTGTTTGCGGGGGCCATTCACGTTGATACCCGCAGCCTGGGGCGGCTGCGCTGGCCGGTGGGCATACTGGCACTGGTGGGCACGCCGCTGAGTACGGGCATCGTGGCCGGGGCCATGTACCTGATGCTGCCGTGGTTTGGGCTTCCCACGCCGTTTATCTATTGCCTGCTGTTCGGGGCCCTTATTTCGCCCACCGACCCGGTGGCCGTGCTTAGCATTCTGACCAAAGCCAATATCCCGAAAGCCCTGGAAACCAAGATTGTGGGGGAGTCGCTGTTCAACGACGGCGTGGGCGTGGTGCTGTTTGTGGTAACGCTGGAAGTGGCCTTGCTGGGCCCCGGCGATGTCACGCTGAGCCACGCCCTCGGCATCTTTCTGCGCGAAACGGTGGGCGGGCTGGTGCTGGGCACCATGCTGGGGCTGGGCACGGGCTGGCTACTGCGCACCATCGACAACTACCAGGTGGAAGTGCTCATCACGCTGGCGCTGGTGGCCGGCGGCACGGCCCTGGCCACGCGGCTGCATACTTCGGGGCCGCTGGCCATGGTAATGGCCGGCTTGCTGGTGGGCCATTTCAGCCGCACCGGCGGGGTGCTCTCGAATGAGTCGCAAAACTACGTGGACAAGTTCTGGGAGCTCATTGATGAAGTGCTGAACGCGCTGCTGTTTGTGCTGATGGGGCTGGAGGTGCTGGTGCTGCACATTCCCGGGCGCACGGTGCTGGCGGGGGTAGCGGCCATTGGCGTTGTGCTGGTGGCCCGCATGGTGGCGGTGGCCCTGCCGCTGGGACTGCTGCGCATCCGGTCCACGTTTAAGGTTTCCGACCACGGCACCATTGTGCTCACCTGGGGCGGGCTGCGGGGCGGGCTGGCCGTGGCGCTGGCCCTGAGCCTGCCCGCCAGCATGCCGCGCGAGCTGCTGGTGGGCATCACCTACGTGGTGGTGGTGTTTTCGATTATCGGCCAGGGCCTTACCATCGGGCCGCTGGTGCGCTGGCTGGGCGTGGCGCAGCCACAGCCGGAAGAAGTAGAAAAGCATGCCTGACGCACGTTTCATTTCAAGGGACCTTTCCGCTGCCTTCTCACTGTTTTCTGAGCCATGAATCTATTCATCATCGGCGACGTGCACGGCTGCTTCCGCACCTTCAGCAACCTGCTGAAACACTGGAACCCGGCCACCGAGCACCTCATTCAGGTGGGCGATTTGGTGGACCGGGGCACCCGCACCCCCGAAACCGTGGAGCTGGCCCGCCAGCTGAGTGAGCAGTACCCCGAGTCGACCACTTTCCTGATGGGCAACCACGAGCTTTGCCTGCTGCACCACTTTGGCCCCCAGGGCCCCTACCCCGCCTGGCTGAACTGGGGCGGCCGCAGCACCGCCGACCAATACAAGCTAAAGCCCAAGCTACTGGCCCGGCACCTGCCCTGGCTCGAACAGCGCCAGCTGCTGTGGCAAAACGACCATGTGCTGGTGAGCCACGCCGGCCTAGCCGATTTCCCGCTGGCCGTGGCCATGGACCGCGACAACCCCGATGGCATTCTGTGGCGGCGCGGGCCGCTTCGGCGGCTGCCGCAGCTGCAAGTGGTGGGCCACACCCCCATGGATGACGGTGAGCCCCTGCATGACCCCGAATCCCACACGATGTACATCGATACCGGGGCGGTATTCGGGCGCAACCTCACGGGCCTGCGCCTCTCCCCCACTGGCGAAGTGCTTGCTATTGTGATGATTCCCGTTGACCCCGCCGACCTGCCGGACTAAGCCCACCTCACGCCCTACCAGATGCTCAACCAAGCCGCCATCGAACACCTTTCGGCCGCCGACCCGATTTTGGGGGCCGTCATTGCCACGGGCCGCGCCATTCACCCGCGCCCCCACGAAGACCTGTACCTGGCCCTGCTGCGCGCCATCGTGAGCCAGCAGATTTCGACCAAAGCCACCGCCGCCATCTGGAAGCGCTTCCAGGCCCTGTTTCCGCCCGAGGGCTACCCCGAGCCGCGCGAAGTGCTGGCCCTGAGCGAAGACGAGCTGCGCGCCGCCGGCCTCTCGCGCCAAAAAGCCGGCTACCTCAAAGCCATTGCTGAGTACAATGAGCGCGGCCTGCTCGACTACGAGCACCTCACCAGCCTGTCGGAAGATGCCTTCACCCAGCACCTTACCGCCATCAAAGGCGTGGGCCGCTGGACGGCGCAAATGCTGCAAATGTTCGCCCTCGACCAGCCCGACGTGTTTGCCGAGGGCGACCTGGGCGTGCAGAACGCCATGCGCCGACACTACGGCCTGGAGGAAACCGGCCGCGCCCTCCAAAAGCGCATGCTTGTCATTGCCGAGCCATGGCGGCCCTACCGCTCCCTGGCCTGCAAGTACCTGTGGCAGAGCCTGGATAACGACACGCAGATTCCGCCTTCTGTATAGGGGATTTAGTGAATCAAGAAGAACGTCATGCAGAGCGCAGCGAAGCATCTTGCCCGCAGTCACTAATCCCTTCGACTGGATTACTTTCTGCGGTAAAGATGCTTCGCTGCACTCTGCATGATGAGCTGATAATATGGCATTTATGAATACTACTTCGCTGCTGCCACCGCAACTTTTGCGCCCAGCTCAAACGCTTCTTCCTGCAGAAAAAACTCGCCCTGCTGCCGCAGAATGGCAATGTTATTTATCTCGATTTTCAGGTTGTAGGTTTCCTCGTTGAGGAAGCTCAGCACCGGACCCAGCAGGTCGGGAGTGGTGTCGTGCAGGGCCAGGGAGATGTGCGGCAGCCAGCAGTCGGGGCCGCTGAACTTGTCGGTGCGCAGGCACAGCGGCGCGGTAGCCTCGATGATGCGGTGGTGCAGGGCATTGAGGGCGTCGGAGCGCAGCACCGGGATGTAGATGACCGGCCGCTCGCCCGGAAACACGCCCAGACCGGTCGTGAAGGCCGGAAAGGGCTCGGTGGTGGCGGCCACGTCGGCCAGCACTTTCTTCAGGGCCGAGAGCTTGTGCACGCCGGCCAGCTGGTAGGTCAGGTGCGGGTCGGGAGTGGCCTGCACGTCGTCGATGCCGAATTTCTTTTCGAGCCGCTTGATGATGCGGTTGATGCGGGCGGCGTGGGGCGGGCTGAGCAGCGTGGTGATGGCGAGCATATGGGGCGGGGGCCAATCGGTGTTTTCGGCGGGGCAGCCGGATTGGAAATCGGGCTGAAATATCGGCTCACTGCTTACGGGAGTACGGCCAAGTAGATGCACGGGAAGGCTTATTTACGGTTTTGCATGGTTTGATTGAACTGCCGGCTCTGCCCGCGCGGGATGCTCAGGGACTGAAAACCCTCGCCCCGAATGATTTTGGCCAGCTGCACCAGCTGCCCGGCATGGGAGGCGTAGTGGGCCACCTGCCGCTGCACGACCTCCAGCACGGTGTGCGCCTCGCCCCGAATGGTGACGATGCGCACACCGTGCTGGAGCTCGTTCAGCAAATTGAACAGGATGCGCCACGCGGCTTCCCACTCCTGCCGCAGCGCTGGGATGTCGGCCACGTCGCGGGGCTCCTCAAACTCCTGGTCGCGCTGGCGGGTCGGCTTTTCGCCGTCGGTGGTCAGAAAATCGGTAAAGCGGGAGCGCAGGTTGCCCGCCATGTGCTGCACGATAACGACCGCGCTGTTGCTGCCCGGCGCGGGCTGCTGCCCCCACTCAGCATCGCTGAGCTGGACCAGGGCACGGTCGGCCAGGGTTTTATACTGCTGAAAATTGTGGCAGAAGGTAGCCAGCAGGGCCGCGCCCAGGGCATAGGCGGAAGATGGGGTAGGCATAGGCTAAAAGTAATGAATATGACCGAAGTGGCAACTGTCCAGCTGGCATTTTCAACCAGCAGGCCGGTCGGCAAACCGGGCCTTTTTATCGACTTAATGCGTCAAAGCACAACCCTGACCGGGTCCATTTGCGTTACCCGCTTTCCGCCTCCAGTCGTGTTTGAATCAGAGAAACCAACGGCCCTTCCGCCGCTCTCCGCGCTCCCCGTGTCGGAAGCGCCCACGCCCCGGTCCCGCCGTTGGGTCTGGTGGCTGCTGGGCGCGGCAATCGTGCTGCTGGGAATCACCCTGGTGGTGCAGCAGCTGCTCGACCCCTGGCTGCGCCGCAAGCTGGAACAGCAGGTGACCATCCAAACCCACGGCCAGTACCGCCTGCAAGTGGGCGCACTGCACACCAGCCTGTGGCAGCGCGCCATCCGGCTAAGTGGCCTGCGCCTGCGCCCAGCCGCTACCGTGGCCGATACGCTGCCCCGCGTGCAACTCGACGCAGCGCAGCTCAATGTTACGGGCATCGGCCTGCTGGCGCTGCTGCGCAAAGGTGTGGTGCCCATTGATAGCGTGGTGCTGGACTCGGCCCGGATTGAGGTACTGGCTTTGGCCCGAAAACCCACCAAAAACGCCGGAAAGCCGCTGTACGAGCAATTACCGCTTAAGCTTAAAGGACTGGATATCCGCTACTTCGGCCTGCTGCACACCCGCGCCAACTACCAGCCCAGCGGGGCGCAGGCCCAGCCCACGGCCCGCTTCCGACGCGCCGATTTGAGCGCCCAAAACCTGCTCATCAGCGCGGCCGGCGCGGCCGATTCGCAGCGCCTGGGCTACGCCATTGGCTGGAATCTCCTACTTCAGCATGCGCAAGGACAGGCAGCCGGCCACCAGCTGGCCGTGGCCGGGCTCACCATTGCCACCGCCGACCACCTGATTCAGCTCGATTCCGGGCGCGTGCAGCCGCTGGAGGCCGCCCGTACCGACCAGCCCCGCGTCGATTTGCTGCTGCCGCGCCTGCGCCTCACGGGGCTGCAGGCGGCGGCCTTGCAGCACCAGCACCGGTTCCGGGCCGATTCGCTGCTGATTCAGCAACCGCAGGTAACGGCCGTTTTACCGGCCAACAGCTCGGCGGGAAATTCGAAGTCGGCGACGGATTATCTCAAAAGTCTGGATTTGGCCCACCTGGACGTGCGCGGCGGCTACGTGCGGGTGCAGGGCGCGGCGGCCAACCCCATTATCCACGGCTTGGAAGTGGCGGGTACGGCCATTCATTTCGACTCGGTGAACGCGCCCAACGCGCAACGCATTTTCTTCGCCAAAGCCTGGGAAGCGGCGCTGGGCCGCAGCCAGGCCACCGTGGCGGCGCATGCGCTGGCGCTGGGTAGCCTGCAGCTGTCGACTTCGGCGGGCACGTTTACGCTGCGCTCGGTGCGGATTCGGCCGCCCGCGCCGGGGCAGGGCAAGCCCGGTGGCCTGCGCGTCGACCTGGTGCTGCCCAGCCTGGCACTAGCCGGGCTCGATGCGAAAGCCCTTCAACAAAAGCACTTTCAGGCCCAAAGCCTGGTCCTGGACCGGCCCAACCTTCACTTCACACCGCCCGTGCAGCCGCCCCCGCCCTTCTGGAAATTGCTGTCGAAATACCTGCGCCGCTCCGATTTGGCCGTGGTGCGGGTGAACCACGGCGAGCTGCTTTTCGGCCGCTGGCGGCATGCCCCCCAGGTACGCGACCTGAACGTGACGGCCACTGCCATCCGCATCGACTCGGCGGCCAATGCCGACCCGGGCCGCATAGCCTACGCCCGCGCATGGCTGCTGAACACCGGCCAGCTGTCGGCACCCTTCGACCCGCCCTTTTACCAGGCCAGCAGCGCGCATGTGCACCTCGACACCAATGCCCAGCAACTGGTATTCAGCGACATGCTCTTGAAGCCCCAGTTCTCGCCCATCGGCATGAACCTGCACAAGGGCTACCAGGCCCCGGCCGTTACCATCAAATTGAAGGCCCTGACCCTGGCCGGACTCGCTTTCAAAGGCCTGGTTGAGCACGGCGATTTCCGCCTGAAGCGCGTCACCGTGCAAAGCCCTGTCGTCACCATCGCCTCCGACGGCCGGGGGCCTATCAACCCGAACCGCTCTAAGATATCGCCCGAGGAGATGCTCAACCTCCCCGTAATCATCGACGTGCCCCGGCTCGACCTTGTGAATGGCAACCTGTACTCGACCTACCGCAACCCGCTCACGCCCCTCACCGGCACCATGAACATCAACCGCTTCAACGGCACGTTCTATAACCTGAGCAACGACCGCCGGCACCAGACCGCCGCCCGGCCCCTCACCGGCAAGGCCAGCACCTACCTCCAGAACCAGTGCCGGCTCGATGCCCAGGTATCCATGTATTTGCTCGACCCCAAGGGCCGGCACCGCATCTGGGGCGCGTTCGGCCCCGGCCCGTTTGCCATGCTCAACTCCATGACCGTGCCCACCAAGCTGGTCGGATTCAAGAGCGGCAAGGCGCAGCGTATTCGGTTCGATATGCGGGCAGACCGCCAGGGCACCACGGGCACCATGTGGGCCGAGTATTCGGGCTTGCAGATGGAACTGCTTGGCTACAAGAACGAAGAAGC
The DNA here is from genome assembly GCF_018967845.1 of Hymenobacter siberiensis. Lineage (GTDB taxonomy): Bacteria > Bacteroidota > Bacteroidia > Cytophagales > Hymenobacteraceae > Hymenobacter > Hymenobacter siberiensis. Next base: position 2,427,647 of record NZ_JAHLZZ010000001.1, on the reverse strand, counting down.
AAAGAAAACCCTTATCAAGCGCGTTATCTCCAAAGCCGTCAACGTCGTGGTAATTCGGGACCAGAACCCGCGCAAGCGCGGCAAGCTGGTAACCGGCGAGATGAAAAGCACCCGCGAGCCGCGCTTTTCGGTGTTCGCCCTCTGGCGGCAGGGCGTGGTAAGCGGCCTGTTCAACAACGTGGGCGTGCCCTAAAAAATCGCCCAGAAGCTGAGCGAGAGCAAGGACGAAGCGCCGCTGCCCAAATGAGCCCTTTTAGGCACCGCTCCATCGGATAATTACCCGGGCGCTGCCATTGAGCCGCATTCTTTAGTTCACGTGAAAAAGGGCTGCTTTCCAATTGGAAAGCAGCCCTTTTTGGCTCGAAACCAGTAGAGAGGCTACTGGAACGTCACACGGTTGATGCTGTACTGGCTGACGGCCGGCATGCGGCCCGAAAACAGCGCGTCGAGGTTGGCATAGAGCACGTAGCTGTTGCCGGCGCGCTGGGTGAGCGTGGTCGGGAATTCGGCCTTGGTGGCGAAGGTGCCCGAGAGCGTGGCCGCCCCAAAGTTGTTGGTGGTGGCCAGGCGAAACACCTTGGCCTGGGCATTACTCACCACCTGCAGGGTGTTATTATCTTGCAGCAGCAGGCCATCGGCGGCCATCAGGTTTTGGGTGGTGGCCACCGGCACGTAACCGGCTGGGTTGGTGAGCGGCACTTTATAAATCACGCCGTTGTCGGACTTGGCCACCAGCAGGTACCCGTCGGGGTGCACCACGATGCCGTTGAAGCCGAACGCACCGGCGGCCGGGGTGCCCAAGCGGGCCGCGTCTTCCAGAAACACGGTGGCATTATTCTGCGGGTCCACTTTGTAAATCAGGTTGGAGAAGCTGTCGGTGACGTAGGCGTTGCCCTGGGCATCGACGGCGATGTCGTTGGCAAAGTGCGCCAGGGCCGGGCGCAGAGTACCGAGTTCTACTATCGTGGGGGCGGCCGTGGGGGCGCTGCGGTTGAAGATGGCCAGGCGGGCCAGCTTGCCCTGGGTGGTAGCGGTGCTGCGGGCCGCATTGGCACCGGGGTCCGAAATGGCCGCCAGTACGCGGTTGCGGGGCTCGTCGAGGTACAGGCCAATGGCCGACACCAGCTTGGGGTCGTCGGGGAAAGCGGTGCTGTAGGTGCCGTCGTCCTTCACCTGGCCCACGCGGCCGGTGGTGAGAGACGTGACCAGGAAGCGGGTGTTAGCGGCGTCGTACTGCACGCCCTCGGGGTAAAGACCGGCCTGGGTGAAGGTGACAACGGCGGGGGCCGCGGGCGTTACTACGTCGGGCTCTTTGTCTTTGGAACAGCTACCAAGCAGCAGTAGGCCGAGCACGGCAGCCGGCACCAGGCGACGGGACGAGGCCGCCGGAACTTGAAGGGAAAACATAGTCATGAGAATGGGGGATGTATAAAAGGCACGAAACAGGCCGCACCCGTGTAGGAACATGGGTAATACCAACGGCTGGGTATTTTGGTTTTGAAAGGCGGCCACCGGCCGGGGCCTGACGCCAAGCCCAACCGTGCGCCGTACCTTTGCCCCTCAATACCGCTGACTAGATGATTTCCATTTCCGACCTCGACTTCCACTTTGGCTCCCGTGCGCTGTACGATAACGCCAGCCTGCACATTAAGCCCAAGGACAAAATTGGCCTTATCGGCCTCAATGGCACCGGCAAATCGACGCTACTGCGCCTGTTGGTGGGCGAGTACAAGGCCGATGGCGGCTCGATTTCGATGGCCAAGGACGTGAGCCTGGGCTTCCTGAACCAGGACCTGCTGAGCTACGACACGCACGAAAGCATTCTGCACGTAGCCATGCAGGCTTTTGCCGAAGCCCTGGAGCTGCAGCAGAAAATCGACGACATTCTGGTGCTGTTCGAAACCGATTATTCCGACGACCTCATCGACAAGCTGGCCACCATGCAGGAGCGGTTTGAGGCGCTGGGCGGCTACACCATGCAGGCCCGCGCTGAGGAAATTCTCGAAGGCCTGGGCTTCACGACCGAGGAGCTGACCAAGCCGCTCAAATCCTTTTCGGGCGGCTGGCGCATGCGCGTGATGCTGGCCAAAATCCTGCTCCAGCAGCCCTCGCTGCTGCTGCTCGACGAACCCACCAACCACTTGGACCTGCCCTCCATTAAGTGGATTGAGAACTACCTGGCCGACTACGAGGGCGCCGTCATCATCGTGAGCCACGACCGGGCCTTTCTCGACCGCACCACCAACACCACGGTGGAGGTGATTAGCGGCAAGCTGGTGCCCTACGCCGGCAACTACAGCTACTACCTCGAAGAAAAGGTGGAGCGCAACCTCATTCAGAAAGGTGCTTTTGATAACCAGCAGGCCCAGATTCGGCAGGCTGAGAAGTTCATTGAGCGCTTTAAGGCCAAGGCCAGCAAGGCCAAGCAGGCCCAAAGCCGCGTGAAAGCCCTCGACAAGCTGGAGCGCATTGAGGACGTGGCCCAGGACGCCGCCAAAATCAACATGAAGTTCACCTTCAAGGTGGAGCCCGGCCGGCACATTCTGCGCATGGAGCACGTGACGAAGAAGTACGACCAGAAGCTGATTTTCCGCGACACGAATGTGCACATCGAGCGGGGCGACAAAATCGCGCTGATTGGCGCCAACGGCAAGGGCAAATCGACGCTTATGCGCCTCGTGGCCGGCACCGAAGCGCCCACCAACGGCAAGCACCAGCTGGGCCACAACGTGATTATGTCGTTCTACGCCCAGCACCAGCTGGAGTCGCTGACGCTCGACAACGAAATTTTGCAGGAGATGAGCGAGGCCGGCTCGAAGCGCAACGACATGGAGTTGCGCTCGGTACTGGGCTCGTTCCTATTCACGGGCGAGGAGGTTTTCAAGAAAATCAAAGTCCTCAGCGGTGGCGAGAAAAGCCGCGTGGCCCTGGCCAAAACCCTGATTTCAGAAGCCAACTTCCTGCTGCTTGATGAACCGACCAACCACCTGGATATGGTGTCGGTAAACATCCTGATTCAGGCCCTGGAGCAGTACCAGGGCACGTTCATCGTGATTAGTCACGACCGGTTCTTCGTGGAGAACGTGGCTACTAAAATCTGGTACATCGAGGATTTTCAGCTGAAAGAGTACCCCGGCACCTACGCCGAGTACGAAACCTGGCAGGAAGACCGCGAGAAGGCCGCCAAGAAAGCCGGCCTGCCCAGCCCCTCGGCCCCCAAGCCGCAGCATAAGGAGGACAAAAAATCCGAGTCTGCTCCCGCTAAAACGTCCTCGCCCGACCAGAAAAAGGCGCTGAAAGAACTGGCCGAAGTAGAAGCCAAAATCGATACGCTGGAAAAAGAACTAGCCGGCTACGAAAAGCAGCTCGCCGACCCGAAAATCTACGAAAACTCATCGCAGCTGAAAGACGCGACAATGAAATTCGAGCAGGTGAAAAAGGAGCTGGCCCAGTTGAATGACCGGTGGGAAATGCTGGCGGAAGTATAGTCGCATAGCCGCTTAAAAATAAAAGCCTCTCCAGAAGCAATTGCTTCAGGAGAGGCTTTTTTAATGGCAACGACGACGGTTTCGGGCTTGGCGAAGGTGGCGATTTTCACCACAAATGTTGATGCGGAGAACCAAACTTTGATTAACCACAAATGTGTCTGCGGAGCACTGAACCGCCACTTTTGCCAAACCAGTGTTATCGGGTCGGCCTTCTTGTCTGCTGTATGTTTTACGCTCGTCCAAAATAGTCGCTGGTAACTTTGAATTTACTCCAAGCCTATCCAATCAATCAATAATTTGAAGTCTTCGTCTTGCTTGTTGGCAATCAAAAAACTCAATTGTTCGATGCTTGCAAAATTAAAATTCGGGATGTTCATTTTGCGCCCTCGATACTGCGGGTAAAATTCCCTGATTTCTAACTTAATGTTTTCCCATTCTCCTGAAGTGCTAAATTGGTGCACATAAGACTCAGACTGCGAAATACTGCCCTTCAAACGAAACTCATAATTCTTACCATCGCCTTTTACCCGCAAAACAACAAATGTCTTTTCTTCTGCTAGTTTGATTGTTGTGTTCAGTTGAGTCGAGGCAAATCCTCCGTTGTTCGCCAATGAAACGTGACCTGAAAATTGTCCATGTCCTGCATCGGTAAGCACAAATGAACTCTTTGATATACCACCCATCACACCATCGTTGACAATACGCCATTCCTTGATGTTCGATTGAGTTGAAAAATTATAAATATGTTTCATATTTGAATTAGCGGATAAGCCGAGTACGAGTAAAATTATTAAGTATTTCATTTTTTTATTTTTTGAAACCACTAACAAAATTCAACGAGTCTATTACAAAGCTAGTTGGTCGTATTATCTGGTCACTCAGTATTTCCATAGCATTTTCATCATCTCTTTTTCCCGTTTCTTTTCCTGTCTCGTTTTTAGGCTGCCCGACGACGAACAGGTATTGCTGCAGGTGGGGAATTCATTGAACGTCCAGCCCGGAACCGCTGCCCAATTGAAAATATAAAGTTGAAGTTAACAACAAAAAGCCAAATAGATATTCGTCTGCCCGAACTAAAGTACAGCGATGCAAACAGCCGAAGTTTCAACGTCCAGCCCCACTTGCAGCAATACCAATGTTATGTGCATACCCTTGTCTGTCACCACATTTTCCACCAAGGCTTTTTCACTGTTTCGTATCTATTGTAACTTCCGCCAGTCAAAATTTTGTTGTCAATGTCATACGAAAAGTGAACCAATTCATCTGCTTCAGTCATTGGGTCGTATGAAAGTCCGGAAACAATAGACTTGTTGCGAAGTGAGTGAAGTGCGGAATTTTCGACAAACTGTACTTAAATTTAGAACATGAACTTTTCCGTAAAAAACCTCACTACTTCGCGTAAATGGCGTGCTGCCACGGGACTCACGGCGGAGCGTTTTGCGCAGCTTTTGGCGCATTTTAAGCAGGCGTATTTTCGGTTAAATGGAACAGATATGATTGAACGTGGGGCTTTTGCGCCGTATGAAGTAGCCCTTAAAACAGAAGAAGAATTACTGCTTTTCACCCTATTCAGCTTCAAAGCAAACTTGACGTATGATTTGTTGGGATTGGTCAGTGGGATGGACGGTTCCAACGCGAAACGCAACCAGGAATTAGGCATTACGGTGCTCCAAGAAGCGCTGGAGCAAACCGGGCATGCGCCAAAGCGGGAATTTGCGACAGTGGCCGAATTTGAAGCCTATTTTCAGGAACACGAGACGTTATTGGTCGATGGAACAGAGCAACGCAAGCAACGACCAGGAAATAAAGAGATGCAAAAAGACTACTATAGCGGTAAAAAAAAATACACGCCGTAAAAGAGATAGTTATTTCAACGACCATTCGCTGGATTGGTTTTATCAGCCGTTGTTACGGCGGAAGACACCACGACTACAGTGTGCTAAAAAGCATTTTACCAGTTGATAAAGAGTGGTTTAAAAAGTTCAAGGTGCGGTTGGACCTGGGGTTTTTGGGCTTCGCGAAAGACTACGTTTGCCGGAAAGTTTTTATTCCTATCAAAAAGCCGAAAGGGAAAGAACTCACCGATGAACAACGAGAAATAAATACAAAACAAGCAAGTGAACGAATTACCGTAGAGCATAGCATTGGCGGATTGAAACGTTATCGAATTTTGGAAGACCGATTACGTTTGCATAATTTGAACCTGTACAATGACGTGCTGGGAGTGTGTGCGGGCTTGTGGAATTTCAGCTTAAATCTGTGATTAATAGCTCGCAACAAGTCTAACGTTTTGGCGCTTGGCGAAGAAGCGGATTTCGAAGCACTAAACTGTCTGCCAGCACTGAACTTGATACGAAGCACAAAGCTTCATTTAAGCACTGAACCCGCTTTTTTGCCAAACGCCTGTTAGTGGCTGGGCTTCTTTTCATTGTCTGTTTGATATATTGTCGTGAACCCATTTTGCTTCTTCTTCTGGTGTAACTTTGTCCAACGTGCTACTTATTCTACTAAATGTTGCGTGAGGAAAGTCGTAAGGTTTGCTGTTGTCAAAATATGGTCCAACTATACCTAAAAACCATCCGTCTTTTGCAGACCAATGTGGCTCGTTCACTCGACATTTGAAAACTTCATAGTGAACAAAGTTGTTTTGTCCGTCAAAGTCAAAAGTTACACGTTTAATATGTTCAATTTCGTCAGGACAAGCATCAAGTTCAGTCGGAAACTCTAACCAATTTGCAAGATTACTTTCAGCACCTGAAATTAAATTATTGAATTCCTTCGGAAAAAGATTTGTCTTGTCGTGGTCAGCTAAAAGTTGAAATGCTGTTTGTCTGGTCAATATGTTTTTTGCAAAAGGCAGAACGTCATTTTCAGTAATTTCTTGTCCACTTTCGAGTTTGTCGTAGAGCTCTTTTAATCTGTCAAAGCGTTCTGCATTAAGTTTGTTATTTTGTCGTTTAACAGTAATAAATCGGTAAACAGCAAAAATTACTATTGCTAAAACTATCAGTCCAATTATTGTAAAAACTATTTTCATTCTTCTTTTATTTTGAATTTGTCTGTCCGTGTGTTGCGTCTGTCAGCCTTGCCACTAACATTTGGATTGCCGCAACTCGCAGCTATTGCAAGTTGCGGCAATCCGTCCTTAGTACGCAAGTGAGTTGCGGGATACCGGCTAGATGAGCTGGCTTGCCGCAACTCGCCGGTTACAGACCCCGGCTATCGAGCCAGGAAGCTGGTAAGGCTCGTTGAGCAACATGGGAATATATTTCGGTGGTTTTAAAGCTGACATATATGGCCAAGCAGGTCCGGCATGATGTGCGTGTCGGCTACCTCCCCGCCAGCGCCGCTAAGCCGCTTCGTCTTCCAGAAAAGCCACCTGGCCCGTGGCAATGTCGTGCATGCCGCCCACAATGCCGACCTGGCCCGCTTCAATCATCTCTTTCAGTATCGGGCTGCGCTCCAGGATGGCCTGTACCGTGCGTTTCACGTTTATCAGGGATACTTTTTCCACGAAGGCCGGATTGCCGGAAGTGCGGTCTTCGGTTTCGGTTTTCTCGTTGAATACGGCCGGCTGAATTTTATTGAGCAGGGCCGTCAGGTTGCCCATTTCCACGTGGTCGCAGGCACCCTTCACGGCACCGCATTTGGTGTGGCCCAGCACCACAATTATTTTCGAGCCGGCCACCTTGCAAGCAAATTCCATGCTGCCCAGAATGTCTTCGTTGATGATGTTACCGGCCACGCGCACGCTGAACACATCGCCCAGGCCCTGGTCAAAAATCAGCTCGGCCGACGTCCGACTGTCGATGCAGCTCAGGATAACGGCGAATGGGAATTGGCCGTCGGCGGTATAGCCGGCCTGCTCCAGTAGGTTACGGTTGGCTTTCAGGTTGTTGACGAATCGGCTGTTGCCTTCTTTTAAAATCTGCAGCGACGTTTTGGGCGTGAGGCTGGCTTGGGTTTCCTGGGTGTGTACGCGCATGGGGCGGGGGAATTGGAATGGGAAAAAGGACATGTGAACGACGGCTGCGTGCGGCCGGCAATACCGGCTGGGCACCAGGGCCGCCCTATTGGTAACGTAAAATAACGCTGCGCAGTCGTTGCGCCCGGCATTGGCGGGCAGGCAACCGTACTTTCGTGCCATGCGCTTTCTTCCCCTTGCCTCTCTCCTGCTGCTGGCCGCCGCCTGCGTGCCGCTGGGCACCCCCATCACCAGCACCGCGCCCGGCACCCAGCGCCCGCCCGAATACTACGCCGATAAAACCCTGCGCTACCAGGACTACACCTACGCGCCCGACGTGCGCAGCGTGCAGTGCTACGTGAATACGGGCCGGCCCAACGAGGTATTGCAGCCGCCGGTGGTGCCGCTGGGCCAGAGCCCGAGCATCGTGCTGGAGTTTGACGTGTTAGGCCCGCAAAGCCAGCGCTTCACCGCCAAGCTCATTCACTGCGATGTGGACTGGCAGCCGTCGGTGCTCACGGACATGCAGTTTCTGAGCGAAATCAACGAGTTTCTCATCACCGATTACCGGGTGGGCACGGGTACCAAGGTGCCGTATTTCCACTACCGGCTGCGCGCCCCGCAGGTGAAGCTGAGCGGCAACTACCTGCTGGTGGTACAAAGCGCGGGTAGTGTACCGGTGGTATCGCGCCGGCTGCTGGTGTATGAGAACCAGGTGAGTGTGGGCCTGGCCCCGGGCATCGTCATCGGCGGGCAGGAGCGGTTCACCATGCAGCAGCTCGATTTCAGTATTGGCTACGGCACCGTGGACTTGGTGAACCCCGCCGTGGAAGTGAAGGTGGTGCTGCGCCAGAACTTCCGCTGGGACAACGCCAAGTACAACCTGCGCCCCACCTTCGTGCGCGACGCCGAGCGCCGCCTCGACTACCAGTATTTCAACTTCGAGAATGCCTTTCCCGGCCTCAGCGAGTACCGGTATTTCGATACCCGCTCCATCCAGACGGTGGGCATTGGCGTGCTGCACGTAGACCCGCGCGCCATGCCCGCGACCACGGTGCAGCTGCAGCCCGAAGTATCGCGCAGCCAGACGGCCTACAACCAGTACGTGGATTCCAACGGCCAGCGCGTGTTCGAGAGCCGCGAATACGGCAACGGCGCCACCAACGCCGACTACGCCGACGTGCAGTTTCAGCTAAAAGCCCCGCAGCCCGCGCCCGGCCCGGTCTACGTGTTTGGTGCCCTCACCGACTGGCAGCTGAAGGACGAGTTCAAGCTGAAATACGACGAAGCGCAGCAGCTCTACACCGGCCACGCCCTGCTTAAGCAAGGCTACTACAACTACGATTTTGCCGTGGCCGGGGCCGCCGGCAAGGCCCCCAACGAAGTGTACTTCGAAGGCACGCACTACGAAACCGAAAACCAGTACGACCTGCTGGTGTACTACCGCCCGCCCGGCACCCGCGCCGACCTGCTTATCGGCTACAAAGCCGTGGATATGAACAGCCGGCAGTAGCCCGCCGGCCCGGCAAGCTACTTACCGCTACTGAGCTGCACGCTGGTTTTCAGGGAGATGCTTTCAATGCCGTAGCTGCCGCGCATGCCGCCACCCCGCATGCCACCGCCAGGCATACCGCCGCGCATGCCCATGCCGCCCTGGCCGCTGTTCATCACGCTGCCGCCGGGGCTGCCCACGGGCGGGTTCCACTTGTTGCCAGCGATGGTGATGCCTACCACGGCGGGCCGGCCGCCGGCCAGCGCGGGCAGTTTGCGGTAAAGCAGGCGCATCGGCACGGCCAGCTCATAAATCAGGTCTTCCTGCGCATCCACGCCAAGGGCGGCTTTCACGCCGAGCTGCGACTGGGCATCGGTGAGGGTGGGCTCCTTGCTGCCTTTGTAGTTGAGGAGCTCCATCTCACGCATATTGCCGATTACCCGCGTCATGCGCTCATGCCGGGCCGCCCGGCGTTCGGCAGGCGAGCCGAGCTCGGACTGCTGGTCGCCGCCTTCGGGCTCGCCACGCCCAGCCAGAGGCCCGCCTATCGGAAACCGCACCCCAAACTGGTGCTGGTTGCGGCCCGTGGTATCGAGCCAGACCGTGAGGCCCAGCCGCACAATTTTGGCCTGGGTGGCCGGGTCGGCGGCTTTGATGCGCAGGTACACCGCGCGGCCATCGTTCAGCACCTGGTATTGCAGCTTGCTGGTGGGGTCGTAGTGCAGGGAGTCGGTCCACTCCGTGGCCCGCCCATCCACCACCGGTGGCGCGGGAGCGAAACGGCTGGCGCTGCTGGCCGTGGGCTGGCGGCTACACGCCAGGAACAAAAAAGCTGCGGGCAGCCACACGGGCCACGAACGGGGAATAATCATCCTAAAATTTGAAATACAACCAAGTAAAATCAGCCGCAATGTTCCCGGTTATCGGGTGTGTTTTGAGTGAATATGACTGGTTTGGCCACAAACTGGCAGGGAAATGGCATAACCCCGGTGGAGCCTGCCCCGGCCGGCCCCATCGCAAAGCTAACCGCCCACCCCACCGGGTCCAACCCTAGCGCGGCGTAACCGCATTTGCCCCGCCGCCGTTGCAGGCCCATCCGCTGTTCTTCACCGGTAAATTCCGCTTTATTTATTCCCATGAATTTTTCGTTTCTTCCTGCCCTGCGCACTGGCGCGCTGCTTTCATTACTGCTGCCGCTGGCCAGCTCTTCCAGCATGACTGACTGGGCGGCCCGCCGCCCGGCCACGGCTTCGGCCCGCGCTATTCCGGCCGCCCGCCCGCTGCAAGGGGCCAAACCCGACCCGGCCGTTATCGCCCAGTTTGGCTTGTATAACAATGCCAAGCTGCAACAGCTCATCACGGCGCGGGGCAAGGCCATGGCGGCCATTTCGGACCGCCCCGGCGACTACGGCTTCACCGTGGTCGATTCGCCCGTCATCAACGCCTTCGCCACACCCGATGGCCACGTGTACTTCACGCGCGGCATCATGGCGTATTTCAATGACGAAGCCCAGTTCTCCGGCGTGCTCGGGCACGAACTCGGCCACATTACCGCCCAGCACGGCAAAAAGCAGCAGACGCGCAGCACCATTGCCGGCATCGGTATGCTGCTGGGCTCGATAGTAGCCCCGCGCGTGATGCAGTCGCTGGGCGGCGTGGCGCAGCAGGTGGTGGGCCTGGGCATGCTGAAATATAGCCGCGACGACGAGAACGAGGCCGACGGGTTGGGCGTGAAGTACTCCACCAAAATCGGCTACGATGCCAGCCACATGGCCGATTTTTTCCAGACCCTGGAGCGCACCGAGGCTCAGAGCGGCAGCAGCATTCCCACCTTCCTCAGCACCCACCCCAACTCGGCCGACCGCTACACCCGCGTGAAGCAGCTGGCCGCCCAGGCCAAGCAGAGCGCCGGCCGCAGCACCTTCGCAGTGAACCGCGACGCTTACCTGCGCTCCATCGAGGGCCTGACTTTTGGCGAAGACCCGCGCCAGGGCTTCGTGGAAAACAGCGTGTTTTACCACCCCGATTTGAAATTCCGCTTCCCCATCCCCTCGGGCTGGAAGTCGCAGAACTCCCCCGATAAATTCCAGATGCAGGAGCCCAATGGCAAAGCCCTGCTCGTATTCCTGGGAGCCGGCGGCTCTTCGCTCGACGAAGCCGGCCAGAGCCTGGCCAAGGCCATTGGCGTAAGCAATGCGCAGGCCCAGAAAACGACCATCAACGGCTTCCCGGCCCTCGTGTTTGAAGGCGACCAACAGGCTTCCGACCAAAACAGTACCTCGGCCCACGTGCTGGCCCAGCTCATTCAAGACGGCAAGAGCATCTACGCATTTGTGGGCCTGGCCGAACCCTCCTCGTTCAGCGCATATGCGCCGCAGTTTCAGCAGGCCGCCCAAGGCTACGCCCGCCTCACCGAGGCCAGCAAGCTAAACCGCCAGCCCGAGCACATCCACATCCGCACCGCCACCGGCACCCAAACGCTGGCGGCAGCCCTGGCCTCGGCCGGGGTTCCGTCGAGCCGCTACCAGGAGCTGGCCATTGTAAATGGCATGAAAACCACCGATAAGCTGCCCAAGGGCATGCTGTATAAGGTAGTGGGCAAATAGACCACGAATTAGCTCGGATTTTAGCGGATTTCACGGATTTTGTAGCCGATTATTATCCATCATCCGACGGCCAGCATGGTCATCAGAAAAAATAAAAAGGCTTGCCTACTGGCAAGCCTTTTTATTTTTTCTGATTTTCAACGTCCACAAAATCCGTGAAATCCGCTAAAATCCGAGCTAATTCGTGGTCTTAGACGTTGAAGCGGAAGTGCATGATGTCACCATCCTGCACCACATACTCCTTGCCTTCCACAGCCATTTTTCCGGCTTCCTTGATTTTTACTTCCGTCTTATACTCCTGATAATCGGGCAACTTGATAACCTCGGCGCGGATGAAGCCTTTCTCGAAATCGGAGTGAATGACGCCGGCGGCGGCGGGCGCTTTGTCGCCGCGATGGATAGTCCAGGCGCGCACTTCCTGCACGCCGGCAGTGAAGTAGGTAATCAGGTTCAGCAGCTCGTAGCTGGCGCGGATGAGCTTGTTCAGGCCCGACTCGGTGAGGCCATACTCGCCCAGGAACATTTCTTTTTCCTCGGGGTCCTCCATGTCGGCAATCTGCTCCTCGATGGCGGCCGATACCAGCACTACCTGGGCACCTTCGGCCTTCACGTGCTCGCGCAGGGCGGTTACGTGGTGGTTGCCGTTGCTGGCAATGCTGGCCTCGTCCACGTTGGCCACGTAAATCACGGGCTTGATGGTGAGCAGCTGCAGGTCGGCCACTGCTTCCAGCTCATCAGGGGTGACGCTGAGGGCGCGGGCGTTCTGGCCGGCCTCCAGAGCATCCTTGAAACGCTGAAGCACTGCAACTTCCTTCTTGGCCACAGCATCGCCGGCTTTGGCGCTGCGCTCCGATTTCACCAGCTTCTTGTCGACGCTTTCCAGGTCCTTGAGCTGCAGCTCGGTGTCGATAACATCCTTATCAAAAACCGGGTCGACGCCGCCGGCTACGTGCACGATGTTGGGGTCGTCGAAGCAGCGCACCACGTGGATAATGGCGTCTACCTCGCGAATGTTAGCCAGGAATTTATTGCCCAGGCCTTCGCCCTTGCTGGCACCCTTCACGAGGCCGGCAATGTCGACAAACTCGATGATGGTGGGCAGCACGCGCTTGGGGTTCACGAGGGCTTCCAGAATCTGGAGGCGCTCATCGGGCACGGTGATAACGCCCACGTTGGGCTCGATGGTGCAGAACGGGTAGTTGGCCGATTCGGCCTTGGCGTTCGAAAGCGCGTTGAAAAGGGTGGATTTACCGACGTTCGGCAAGCCGACGATACCGCAGCGGAGGCCCATTTTTTGGAATTATAAATTATGAATTATCAATTATGAATTGGGGGCAATTCGGCTGCAAAGGTACGGCTTGCGGTAACGCAAAACGGCGCAGCCAGACGAAAGTCTGATTACGCCGTTTTGGGGGCATCTGTCATGCAGCGCGCAGCGGAGCATCTTTACCTCGATACTAACTCCTGTCGATTGGTTTACTATTGAGGTAAAGATGCTTCGCTGCGCGCTGCATGACGGGCAAAGCCCTAGAAGCTGTCGTCGCTGCGGTTGGGGTCGAAGGCGGGGCGCTCCACCTCGCGGCGGGGCTGGTCGCGGTCGTCGTACTCGCGGGGGCGGTCGAGCTCGGCCACTTCCTCGGGGCTCAGCAGCTCTTCGCGCACATAGTCCACGGCGTCCTGCAGGGCATCCACGAACTTTAGGAAATCTTCCTTGTAGAGGAAAATTTTGTGCTTTTCGTACGAAACGGAGTCGTCGCCGTTCTGGCGGCGCTTGCTCTCGGTGATGGTCAGGTAGTAATCCTGGCCGCGGGTGGCTTTCACGTCGAAGAAATACGTGCGCTTGCCGGCTTTAATGCGTTGAGAATAAATTTCTTCCTGGTCGTGACGGTCGTCCACGGCGTTGGGTTGGGGGTATGGGTGGGAAATAGAAACGGTCGGTTGGTTGAAAGGCCTAACTTACGAAAGTTGTAGCAAAGATAAACGGCGGGGGTAGCGTTGGTGTTGAAGGCAGGAACGGTGCTCGCGGTGGGGGCGAAGAAGAAGAACGTCATGCTGAGCGCAGCCGAAACATCTCGCGTGCCACCACTAATCAACACGATTTAATAACTGCTGCACGCGAGATGCTTCGGCTGCGCTCAGCATGACGTTCTTTACAACAACAAAATTCACCCCATGCCCCTCGACCTCGCCGCCATCCGCTCCTTCGAGAACCTTGAGTTTCTGGCCCGCCAGCTCGTGGATGGGTTCATTACCGGCCTGCACCAGTCGCCCTACCACGGGTTTTCGGTGGAGTTTTCGGAGCACCGCCTGTATAACCCCGGCGAGAGCACGCGCCACATCGACTGGAAGGTTTTTGCCCGCACCGACAAGCTTTTCGTGAAGCGCTACGAGGAAGAAACCAACCTGCGGGCGCATATTCTGCTCGATGTGAGCCCCAGCATGTACTACCCCGCGCCGGGCTTCGACAAGCTGAAATTCAGCATTCTGGCGGCCGCCGCGCTCACCACGCTGCTCACCCGCCAGCGCGATGCCGTGGGCCTCGTCACCTTCGCCGACGCCATTGAGCTGCAAACGCCGGTGCGCTCCACCAGCACCCACCGACACACGCTGCTGCTGGCGCTGCAACAGCTGCTGGAGCGCCCGCCCGGGCCCAAAACCGGCCGGGGCACCGACGTGGCCGGCACCATTCACGCCATTGCCCGGCAGATTCCGAAACGCTCGCTCGTCATCCTGTTCAGCGACATGCTGGGGCGCGGCGCAGAAGAGCAGGAAACGGCCCTGGCCGCCCTGCAGCACCTCAAGCACCAGCACCACGAGGTGCTGCTGTTCCACATTCTCGACCGGGCTACCGAAGCGGATTTCGAATTTTCCGAGCGGCCTTATATTTTTGAAGACGTGGAAACCGGCCTCGAAATCAAGCTCCAGCCTTCGCAGGTGAAAGAGCAATACCAGGCGGCCATGACGGCCTATGAGCAGGAGCTGGCCCTGCGCTGCGGCCAGCTCCGCATCGATTTCGTGCCCGTGGACGTGCGCGAGCCGTTCGAAAAAGTACTCTATGCTTACCTGGTGAAGCGCGGCAAGGTGCGGTAAAGCACCGATAGCACATGCTTCGGCGTGTGCGTATTCGCGCGGCATCGTGCAACGTGGCACACGCTACGGCGTGTGCTACAACCAAAGCTGCTACCGCCGCCGCCGTAGCTTTGGCTTCTCTTTCAGCTTGCCTCTTGCCTGTTTATCGTGTTTTTACTGCGCCTACTGCTCATTTTTGGGGTTTCGCTGCTCGTCTTCGCGCCCATCACCGGCTACATTGCCTATAACTACGGCCGCTCGTTCTGGCGGTGGTTTGGACTGGGGCTGCTGTTGCCGTTTGTCTCGGTATTTATCGCGCTGTTTATGGCCATGCGCGAGCGGGCGGCCGAAGAGCGGGCGAGCCGGCCACCACGCCCGTAAGCACCTCCCACGTACCTTTACCAACCCGGCCACCGGGGTAATTTTGCTACTCTTTTTCACCTCATCATGTACCAAACCCTTCTCGTTCTGCACTCCTGGTCCCGCTGGTTCGTGCTCATCTTCGGTGCCATTGCCGTGTACCGTGCCTACGTGGGCTACTCCGGCCGCCGCCCCTACCTCAGCGCCGACAACGGCATGAGTGCCGCTTTCTCGGGCTTTATATGGTTGCAGGTGCTCATCGGCTTTGGACTGTACTTCGGCCTCAGCCCCTGGGGCCTGAACGCCATGAAGCAGGCCGGCGCCATGAAAGACCCCACCGCCCGCTTTTTCGGCATGGAGCACGTTGCCATAATGATTCTGGCCGCCATTGTGGCCCAGGTAGGCCGCATCGTTGTGAAGAAAACCGCCGACAGCACCCAGAAGCACCGTAAGTCCCTGCTCTACTACGGCGTGGCGCTGCTGCTCGTGCTGCTCATGATTCCGTGGGGCATCTGGAATCCGGCCCGGCCCTTGTTTCGGTTTTAAGTCTTAATTTTGAAGCGCTACGTATATGCCGTAGCGACCTCGCTATACTGCCCGATTCAACTTGTTGCTCCGCCCGTGATTAACGCGCCGAAACGTACCTATTCCGTCGAAGATTTCTCGGAGCTAATCAATTCCCGCCTTCAGCAGCTGGAAGACACCCGGGAAGCCCGGCAGCGCTATGGCTCCCTGCTGGCCGTGCTGCGCCAGCAGGTCGACTCCTACCGCATGCGGCGGGCGGGCGGCAAATAGCCCGGTTCCAATCCTTCAGCAATTCAAAAGCCTTTCCGCTACGTAGCGGGAAGGCTTTTTTGTGTCGATGCGGCCCGGCCGGACTACCCAGTAGTCAGTTATCAGCAATCGGTAGTCAGACAGGAATCAATTGACTGATTTTTTAGATATATGAAATCTGATTACTGACTACCTACTCAAAGAACGGCATCCAGATTTTCGGCTCAAATCAGCGAATCCAGGCTGCGGCGGGCGGCAGAGGCCGGACCCAGCTTCTGGAATTCGGTGGGCGTGAGGCCCGTCACCTGCCGGAATTGCCGCGAGAGGTGCGCCGGGCTGCTGTAGCCCAGCTGCCGGGCCACTTCGGCCACGGACAGCTCGCCGTAGCCAATCAGCTCCTTGGCCCGTTCCACCTTCTGGCGGATGGTGAATTTCTCAATCGTGAGACCTTCGGAAGCGGAGAACAAGTGAGAAAGGTAGTGGTAATCCTTCTCCAGGTGCTCCACTAGGTAATCCGAATAGTTGAGCAGGCGGGGGCCGGGCGGCGGGTAGTGAATCAGGGCCACCAGCAGGGTTTTGATGCGGTCCACGAGTTGGTCGCGCGGGTCTTCCAGCAGCTCAAATCCGGCCTTATGCAAGCTGGTCCGGATGGCGGCCCAGTTGGGAGCCGCGCCGTCGGGCGTCGATACGTCGGCCTCGCCCAGGGCCACGCGGTGCACCTGCAGGCCCTGGGCTGCCAGGTCTTCGCCCACCACCCGGATGCACTGGGGGCAAACCATGTTCTTAATCAATAGCCGGTGCGAGCCGGGCGGCGGCAGCACATGAGCAATACCAACGTCGGCTTTTAAAGGATGCGGCATTATTTGACCACCAGACTGCCGCGCAGCATGCCCATGCCGCAGGTGAACGGGAAGGTGCCGGCCTTTTCGGGTAACAGCTCCACCAGCGTCGTTTTGAAGGCCGGCAGGTCGCGGCGAATGCTGAAATCGGGCATCAGCAGCTCTTCCGAGCAGCTGTTTTCCTCGTCGCGGTAGAAGCTCAGCTGCACGGGTTTGCCGCGTTCCACCTCGATGATGTCGGGCGAATAACCGCCTTTCACCGTGATGTCCACTTCCTGCACGCCGCTGGATGAGGAAACGGCGCTGGCCGTCTGGCGGGCCGAGAAGAAGAAGTACCACAGCACGAAGGCCGCTAAGCCTAGGCCGACGATGGTGACGATTATGGCGGTTGTGTCCATGGTTTTAAGCTGTTAGCTATCAGCTGCTAGCTGCTAGCTTTTGTTGTGACTATTTGGGGAAATGCTGTCAGCTGTCAGCTAACAGCCAGCAGCTAATAGCTTAGCCTTTAAAGGAGCGCAGCCTCAGCGAATTGGTGAGCACCGAAACCGAGCTGAGCGCCATGGCCGCCGCCGCCAGCATGGGCGAGAGCAGGATGCCGAAGAAGGGATACAGCAGTCCGGCCGCCACGGGAATGCCCAGCGTGTTGTACACGAAGGCGAAAAACAGGTTCTGCTTGATGGTGCGGATGGTCTGGCGGCTCAGCTCGATGGCCGTGACCACGCCGTGCAGGTCGGAGCGCATGAGCGTGATGCCGGCCGCTTCCATTGCCACGTCGGTACCCGAGCCGATGGCCAGGCCGATGTCGGCCTGGGCCAGCGCGGGCGCGTCGTTAATGCCGTCGCCCACCATGGCCACGATGCGGCCCTCGGCCTGCAGTTCCTTCACCTTGCCGGCTTTGTCGGCCGGCAGCACTTCGGCGAAGTAGCGGGTGATGCCCACCTGGCCGGCCACCTGGGCGGCGGTCTGGGGGTTATCGCCCGTCATCATCACCACCTCAATGCCCAGGGCCTGCAGCTCTTTGATGGCGGCGATGGAGGTATCGCGCACGGTATCGGCCACGCCCAGCAGGGCTACGGCCTGCCCGGCCACGGCCACGTAGAGCACGGTTTTGGCCTGGCCCAGCAGCTGCTCGGCCTGGGCGGTGAGCTCGAGCGAAAGGGTGATGCCCTCGTCGGCCAGCAGGCGGCGGTTACCGATGAACACGACCTGGCCGTCGACGGTGGCGGTGGCGCCTTTGCCCTCCACGGCCCGGAATCCATTGTTGGTCAGGCTACTGCTACCCTGGACATCGGCGTAGCGCACCACGGCTTCGGCCAGCGGGTGCTCGCTCTGGCGCTCCACAGCGGCCACCAGCTGCAGCAGGCGCGGGCCGTCCTGACCGGGGGCCAGGAAGTCGGTCACGGCGGGTTCACCCTTGGTTATGGTGCCGGTTTTGTCGAGCAGCACGGTATTCACCTGGTAGGCTTTTTCCAGGGCTTCGGCGTTGCGAATCAGTACGCCGTACTCAGCGCCCTTGCCGGTGCTCACCATGATGGCCGTGGGCGTGGCCAGGCCCAGCGCGCAGGGGCAGGCAATGATGAGCACGGCCACGAAGTTGACCAATGCCAGCGGAAGACGCGTGTCCACCGGGGCCAGGTCAAACCAAATCACGAACGTGAGAATGGAAATAATGACCACCGTGGGCACGAAAATGGAGCTGACCTTGTCGGCCAGCCGCTGAATGGGGGCGCGGCTGCCCTGGGCGTCTTCCACCAGCTTCACAATTTGCGAAAGCATGGTATCGGCCCCGACTTTGGTTACTTCAAAGCGAAAGGAGCCAGTTTTATTGAGCGTGGCCCCGAACACCGGGTCGCCGGTTTTCTTTTCCACGGGCAGGCTTTCGCCGGTTAGCATGGCTTCATCGAGCGAGGATTGGCCTTCGGTGATGCGGCCGTCGGTGGCTACTTTTTCGCCGGGGCGCACCACCACGATGTCGCCGAGCTGCACCTGCTCGATGGGCACATCTACTTCCGCGCCGCCGGGCCGCACCACGCGGGCGGTTTTGGCTTGCAGGCCGATGAGGCTGCGCATGGCGGCAGAGGTCTGCGTTTTGGCGCGCATCTCCATCACCTTGCCCAGCAGAATCAGGGCGATAATGGTAGCCGTGGTGTCGTAGTACACCTCGGGCATTAGGCCCCGGCTGGTGAAAAAGCCGGGTACCACGGTGGCCGCCAGGCTGTAGAGGAAAGCTGCGCCAGTGCCCACGGCAATGAGCGTATCCATATTGGCCGCCCGGTGCTTGAAGCCGTTCCAGGCCGACACGTAGAACTCGCGCCCGCTGTAGGCCAGCACGGGCAGCGTGAGCAGCAGCAGCACGTAGTTGAGCCACTGCACGTTGATTCGCGCCATCATCGCGGGCCAGAGCATCAGCATGCTCAGCGGCATGATGACGACGACCAGACCCACGGCCACCCAAAAGCGGCGCTTGAGCTTCTGGTAAGCCAGGGCTTTCTGGCGGTCGATTTCGGCGCTGCGCTCGGCGGCGCTGGTATCGGGGGCGCGCTCCAGCACCCCGTAGCCGGCATTCACGACGGCTTCCTTGAGGGTGGCGGGGCTGGCCTGGCCGGGCAGGTAGTGTACGGTGGCTTTCTCGGTGGCGAAATTGACCATCGCGCTCTGCACGCCGGGGGCCCGGCTCAGCGACTTTTCCACGGCCGATGCGCAGGAGGCGCAGGTCATGCCTTCGATGTCGAGGGTTTCGGTTTTGGTAGTTGGTTCCATAGAAATGCAGGTTATTAGGCAGTTGCCGGGCATAGCTAATCGGCGGAGAAAGCCCACAGTCCCCTTACAAAGGAACGGCGTTCCCGCAGGGAAGTTGGTACTGAATACCGCCGCAGAATTGCATAATTTGACGGATGGCATTGCCGGTTGAGGTTAATTGCCTCCCGGTATATCCACCGTCGCCCGTCCGTACGAGCTTGATAAAATCCGGCTTCGCACTTACATAATCCTGCCAACGAATTATGTTTGACAATGACTGATTATACCAGTATAATGACCTCAAATAGGCAGAAACCCCGCCTTTCCCTGTGGTTTGTAGCCGCTCGGAGCAGAGGGTGAACCCCTTTAACTGCACTGTGATTGGAAAACCAAGGTGACTCTTTCCAACAGATAAACCTATTTTTACGATTGACTGGTCCCTTTTTATGTTCCTTAACCTGTTTTCCTTCCGCCGTTTGCTGGCGACGAGCTTCCTGCTCGTCTTCGTCAACGTGTTTGTGGGGCAGTGCTGGTGCGCTACGGTAAACCCGGGAGTGGTGGCTCCGCACCCGGCGGAGCTGGCGCACCACGAAAAGCCCGCGCATCCGGGCTGCCATGGGCACGGGGCCCAGGCGGAACCCCACGGCCGGCACAAGGGGCATTCGTCGAAGTCGACCACCAGCCACGACTGCTGTAAGGACAAGTCGGCTTCGCTGCTTTCGTCGCTGATGACGCCTGCTCAGAAGCAGCTGATGATGCCCGCCTTGGCCCTGTTACCGGCCGCTATGGCGTTTCACTTCCGGCCCCAGGCCGGCCAGTGGGTCCGCACCGCAGCGGTTACGCTGGTGCCGCCCGGGCACCTAAAACCCAAAATCCTTGACACCCGCATTTTTATCCAGCCGCTAACTGTCTGATTCTTCCGACGCGCTAAGGCTCGCGCCGGCATAGCTACGCTGTGTCCGGGGCGGGCCTTTTCGTTTGCTCGCCGGTGTGGCCTGGCCATGTCATATCCCCTCATTTTCCTGGTTTTTCCGGCCCGTCCAATGCCCGTGCGGTTGCGGTAAGCCCCGATGCGCCTCGCCGACAGGAGTCCGTGCCGCTTTTTTCTAAAAACACTTATGTCTCTCGACCACTCCCTTACGCCCGATAATGCCGGTTGCATGCTCTATATCAAGCACATGGTGTGCCCGCGTGGCATTCGCGTAGTGCGGCAGGAGCTGGAAAATCTGGGCCTGCGGGTGCTCGACGTGCGGTTGGGGAGCCGCCACCGTGGCCGACGCGGGGGAGCAACTGGACTGGGTCCGCATCCGGGAAGTGCTGGCCGCGGCGGGCTTTGCCCTGCTGGAAAATCCGCACCACGTACTGGCCGCGCAGGTGAAGCAGCTGGTCGACGAGCTGTTGCGCCGCCCCGTTATGCTCCGACACCGCGACTTCATTCCTGCCCTGGCGCAGGAGGTGGGCCTGAGTGTGCGGCAGCTGCACGGCCTGTTTGCCCAGCTGCCCGACCCCGAAAGCCTGCTCAGCTACGTCACAGGGCAGCGGCTGGCCTACGCCCGGGAACTGCTGCTGACCTCCCGGCTCGATATCGGGCGCATTGCTCGGCAGCTGGGCTACGGTAGCCTGTCGCACTTCTCGGCACAGTTCCGGCGATTTGCGCAGTGCGCTCCCTCGGCCTACCGCCAGCGGGAGGCAACCCGGCCCCGGACCGAAGCGGCAACACCAAATGATGCAAGCCCCAGGTTTATTGATGCAAAACCAAGCTGAGCAGGATGAGTATAGGAGAGGGTAGCTCAAGCCAATCTCATTCACTTATAGCCCCTTCCCCCATGCATGCTCAAAACCAATCCCTGCTCGACGCCCTCAACGCCTGTATCGCCGCCTGCGAGCATTGCGCCTCGGCCTGCCTCGAGGAAGAAGACGTAAAAATGATGGTCCGCTGCATCAGCATCGACCGCGACTGCGCCGATATCTGCGCTATCACGGCCCGTTTCGTAGCTCGCGGCTCGGAACATGCTGCGCATTTGCTGAAAGAGTGCGCCGAAATCTGCAAAGCCTGCGGCGACGAGTGCGAGAAGCACAGTGCCCGCATGCAGCACTGCAAGGAGTGCGCCGAGGCCTGCCGTCGCTGCGAGCAAGCCTGCCGCACCGGCATGGCCGCCTAGCTGCTGCCGCTTCTTCGGTATTAGCAGAGCCCGGCCATTCAGTGACCGGGCTCTCTGTCATTTTTACGGTGCGGTAGTTCCTGGCCTGCCAAGGGCCACGCGCGGCGAGGCACCTGGCAGGAGCCTCCGTCCGCTACCCGTTACTAGCCTCTCCCCGCTCCAACTATCTCCAGGCTGAAGATGCGGGGTATTCCGCTTCGGCAAGCTCAACAGAACCAATTCGAGCCTGACCTCCGCGCTGCCCCACGCGGTACGGGCATTTCAACAATCCCTACATGAGAGTTTACTCCTTATTCCTTTTTTCGCTACTACTGCTGCTGCTCACGGTCCGGCCGGCCCGGGCCCAGACGGATACGGCCGTTTATCACCTCACCATTCGGCAGGAGCAGGTGAGCAAGGCCGGCAAGACCATGCAGGGCATGACCGTCAACGGCGGGATTCCCGGCCCTACTATTCGGTTCAAGGAGGGCGGCTACGCGGTTATCTACGTCAAGAATGAAATGAACGTGGAAACGTCGGTGCACTGGCACGGGCTGCTGGTCCCCAATTTTTACGACGGGGTGCCCTACCTCAACACGCCGCCCATCAAGCCGGGGCAGGAGCTGAAATATGAGTTTCCGCTTAAGCAGGCCGGCACCTACTGGTACCACTCGCATACCCTGCTGCAGGAGCAAAGCGGCGTGTATGGCTCCATCGTCATCGAGCCCAAGCACGAGCGCCTCACCTACGACAAGGAGCTGGTGCTCGTGCTCTCGGACTGGACCAACCAGCAGCCGAAGAATGTGCTGCGTTACCTCAAACGGGGCACCGAGTGGTATAACATTGCCAAGGGGACGGCCACGCCGCTCAACCGCGTGATTGCCCGCGGGGCCTTCGGGGCGCAGCTCAACTTCTGGAAGCAGCGCATGGAGGGCTTCGGCATTGCCGACGTGTACTACAACGCCTTCCTGGTAAACGGCCAGCCGGTGCAGGAGTACCCCGATTTTAAGCCCGGCGAAAGGGTGCGCCTGCGCATCATCAACGGAGGAACCTCGACGCAGTTCTGGCTGACGTTTGGGGGCGAGGACCCGCTGCTGGTGGCCGCCGACGGGCAGGACGTGGTGCCCGTGAAACACAACAAAACCTTCATTGCCATTGCCGAAACCTACGATTTCCTGGTCACGATTCCGGCCAGCGGCAAGCTCGAATTTCGGGCCATGGCGCAGGACGGCTCCGGTACCGCGTCGGCCTTCTTGGGCACGGGCCCAGTGCTGGCCGCCCCGGTGCTGCCCCACCCCGATAAAATCGCGCTCATGCAGCAGATGGCCAAAATGGACATGCGCATGGGCGCACCCGCCCTCAAGTTTCGGCCCCACCACGTCGACCCCGAGCAGATGAAAGCCAACTGGGGCATGCAGATGGGCAAGAAAGGGAAAGATGGAAAAATGGGCGGCATGAACATGGGCACCGATAAGCCCATGGCCGGAAAGGAAATGGGCGGCATGAACATGGGCGGCAACGACCAGAAGGCCGGCATGAAAATGAACGACCAGCCCGCACCACCCAAGCCCACTATGGCCGGCATGCCGATGGATGGCACGAAGAAGATGGATGGCATGAAGATAGACGGCATGAAAATGCCCGCTGACACGGCCCACGCCGGGATGAAGATGGGCGCCGATAAGCCGATGGCCGGCATGGCCATGGGCGGCATGAATATGTTCGCCGAGTACAACTACGACTACCTGCGGTCCGTGCAAAAAACGGCCTACGCCGATACCGTGCCCGTGCGCGAAATCCTGCTCAACCTCACCGGCAACATGAAGCGCTACATCTGGAGCATGAACGGCGTACCACTGTCGTCGGCCGATGAAATCCCGATTCGGGGCAACCAGATTACCCGCATCACCTACAACAACCTGACGATGATGCACCACCCCATGCACCTGCACGGGCACTTTTTTCGGGTCATCAACGAAAACGGCGACTACTCGCCCCTGAAGCACACCGTGAACGTGCCACCCATGAAGCAGGTCACCATCGAGGTGCTGGGCAACGAGTCGGGCGACTGGTTTCTGCACTGCCACGTCCTCTACCACCTAATGAGCGGCATGGGCCGCGTGGTGAGCTACAACACGCCCCGCGACCCGCGGATGCAGGGTTACCCGAAGAGCACGCTGGTGCACGAAACCAACCGCTACTACACCTGGGGCCTGCTCGGCGTGGCCTCGCACATGGGCAACCTGAACCTGGTGTCGTCCAACATCCGCAACCAGTTCAACCTGAGCGTGGAGAACGGCTGGAACCGCAACATGGAATCGGAGGCCACCTACGAGCGCTACCTCTACGACTACTTCCGCGTGTTCGGGGGTGTGAACGTGGAGAACGCCCGGCAGCAGCAGCCCGCCCCGCTTACCGAGCCAGGGGCCGGGGGCCGCATGGTCACCAAAACCACCACCACCGCCGTGGTCGGCGTCCGCTTCCTGACGCCCTACCTGTTCAGCCTCGATGCCCGCATCGACAACCAGCTGCGGCCCCGCCTGAGCCTGGGCCGGGCCATTATGGTGATGCCGCGGCTACTCGTGTCCGGCTATTATGAGTACCAGGCCGACTTCGGCTGGGTGAACAAGCTGGACAACAACCGCCGCTTTGCCAAAGAAGTCGTGTGGCGCAGCGGGGCCGAATACCTGCTCTCGCGCAACTTCTCGCTGATGGGCAGCTACGACAGCCGCTTCGGTGGCGGTGGCGGCCTGAACCTGCGGTTTTAAGCCCCAACCACACGCAGGCGCCGCGTAATCATGCAAGCCGGGGGCGCAATTCTGCACCCCTTTGGTAGCACCAAGCGGCCGCTTTCTGCGTTTTATTCACACGGACCACCGGTGGTCCCTTAGCGCTAATCAACATGAAAACGCTCCAATTCAAAACCAACATCAACTGCGGCGGCTGCATCAAATCCGTGACGCCCACCCTCAATCAGGAAGCCGGCGCTGGCAACTGGCAGATCGATACCACCAACCCCGACAAGATTCTTACGGTCACCTCCGATAAGCTCACGGCCGAGCAGGTGGTGCAGGCTGTGGAGAAGGCCGGTTTCCGGATTCAGGCGGCCTAAGGCTTGGCCTCATGCTTAAAAACGCCCGGTATTGCCGGGCGTTTTTGGTTGGCGGCGGTACCGTCCCTGCATCACTATTGAGCATTCGTAATCCAGACAGCTGGCCTCATGAAGCATGACAAAGCTCATGCATTGGGGCCGCATCTGTCATGGCCTTGCTTCCAGCTCCGGCAGACCTTTGCTGGCGCTGTTTCGCGCCGGCTTCACCTCCGGCACAGGTGGTCCGGTTGCCCGGTCCCTTACCCATAATAGGCTTACCAACAATCATTCCCCCCCTCTAATGAAAAAGCTCTCCTATCTCCTGAGCGCCCTCTTATTCGCTGGCCTGACCAGTACATCTCAGGCCCAGACGACCCCGAAGGCCGCCCACCATGCCCATTCCGCCACCAAGTCGATGGCTAAGGACGGCTGTATGATGAAAGACGGCAAAATGATGATGATGAAAGGCGGCAAGATGATGCCCATGACCGCCGACATGACCATGGCCGATGGTACCATGTGCATGACCGATGGCACCTGCAAGATGAAGGATGGCACCACCATGAAGATGAAAGACGGCCAGTGCATGATGATGGACGGCAAGATGAAATCGATGGACGAGATGAAGAAGTCCGGTATAATGAAAGACGGAAAAATGAAAGGCGGAAAGATGGACAACATGAAAATGTAAGCGCCCCGCCCCGCCATCACAACCGGACCGGGTGCAGGAAGAGGCCGCCAGATTTGGCGGGCCACCCGCTACTACCCGTACTCCAGTCAGCGCCCATGCGCTACCAGCGCGGCCGGCAGGGCGACAACCTGGTGCAGTACACGCCCACCCTCGAATTGGGCATTTTCCGCAATACCCAGCTGGCCGTGTCCGTGCCCATCTACTCCGGCAACGGCGACCGGGCGGGCAGCGGCAACGTGCAGGTTGGGGGCCTCTACAAATTCAACACCGAAGGCAAGTTCCTGCCCGCCGTGGCCCTTGCCGGCGCCCTCACGCTGCCCACCGGCCTGCGCAGCGAAGGCACCGACTACAACGGCCGCTTCATCCTCACCAAAAGTCTGTTCGGCACCCTCAACCGCCTGCATCTCAACGTGGCCTACTTCCACAACAGCCAGCCCGGCGTGCAGGCCGAAGCCGGCCAGCTGAAAGAGGAGCGTCTTGACCGCTACGCGTTGCTGGTGGGCTACTCCACACGCATCGCGCCGCAGCCGTCGCTGGTCGTGGATTTCGATTTCGTGCGCGAGCAGCGCCGCTTCCGGGGCGAAATGGGGTCGTCGCTGGAAGCTGGCATTCGCCGCCAGATGAACCCGCGGCTCGTCCTCAGCCTCGGCGCAGCGGCCGGGCTGGGTACCGATACCGACAAGTTTACGGCCACCTTGGACTTCCAGCACGCGTTCTAATCATGGGTGGCCGATTGAAGGGCGATTATTCAGCTTAATCCTTTTATTTTTAGCATGAACCTTACCCGTCAATCCCTGCTGCTGTGGTGGGGCCTCACCGTTACAGTGGCCTACCTGCTCACCGAATACTTTGGTCATACCCTGGAACATGGGCACGATGCCGTGCTCTGGACCTGGGCCGGGGCTATGCTCATACCCGTGGTTATGTCGCTGCTGCTGGGCAGCCGGGCCAACGCCCTGGTCTGGGTGTGGGCCGGGGCCACAGTCCTGGCCGTGGTCGAAAACTTCTGGGTTCACGCCGCCGAAGCCAAGGCGCTGATGCCCTTTAGCTTTCATACGCTGTGGTTCCTGTTTGGCGCGGCGGGCTTTGCCTACACGGCCGCCGTGGCCGAGGGCAGCTCCCGCAAGCGGCTGTACGCAGGGGCCGCGCTGCTCAACCTAATGGGTGCCGGGCTGCTGCTCGTTAATCACGATTTTCTAAAAGGGTATCAGTTCATTCTGCTGGCCCTGATTCAGGGAGTACCCATGCTGCTGGACGTGCCGCTGCGGCGGCAGCACGAAGCGCAGGCAGGGTAGTGGCCTGGTCGGGTTGGGTTTTCCTGCGTAGTTCTTACTTACTCCTTTCTTCTCGCTGATGGCGAACCGACTCATCTACGCTCCCGACCTGCTGGCTTCCCTGCGCTGGTACGTTGACGTGCTTGACCTGCCGGCCGAGGCCGTGCAGGCGGAGCCCCCAGCGCTTCGGCTGCCCGGCTCCGATACGCTGGTGTTTTCCGAACAGGCCCGGCCGGGGGCGCACGTACTTCCGGTGGCGTCGGTTGCCGCCGCCCGGCAGCAGTTTAAGTACCGCCCGTTGGTGCCGGGCGAAAACAAGGGGCGAATAGTGGCCGCCGGCCCGGGCCACCTCTCCCTGATTGACCCGGCCAACAACCAGCTCACGCTCCAGGAGCGGGGCAACGGTGAACTACTTCCTGAGTTTATAGTCTGTTAGTTAAGATGTTAGACTTGTTCCTCAATAAGAAATCGGTGGTTTTCCAAGCCATATTTATCGCCAGAAACGAGGGCTGCTCAAAGAATCCAAGGATACAAGCTTGGCCAAACCAAAAAGACTATTCAGGCATCATAATCGGCTAAAATCTTTGACCATTTCTTATTCAGGAACAAGTCTATTCTCTTCCTGCTAACCCGTTTATTCCCATGGAGCAATCCCTACCCACCACCAGCCAACCAACAACCCCTCAAGAAGAGCATAAGGAGGCTAAAGAGCGTAGTGCGCCGTCCAGCAAAATCATCCACGAAGCCATTCTAAGAGAAGGACATGAGGAATTGGCCCGCACGTCGGGCGCGCTGTTCTGGTCGGGGCTGGCCGCAGGCCTGTCGATGGGCCTGTCGATGATAGCTCAGGGGGTGATGACACATTACCTGCCTGATTCGCCCTGGCGCCCGCTGGTGGCTAGCCTGGGCTACAGTCTGGGCTTCCTGGTTGTGGTACTGGGGCGGCAGCAGCTGTTCACTGAAAACACGCTCACCCCGATTCTGCCGCTGCTGGAACGGCCTACCTGGCGCAACCTGCGGAACGTGCTGCGGCTGTGGGGCGTGGTGCTGGTGGCCAACTTGCTGGGCTGCCTGACCCTGGCTCTGGTCGTAGAGAATACCGGCACGTTCGAGCCCGCTATCCGGGCCGAGTTTACCCACATGGGGCACGAGGTGCTGGCTCCTAGCTTCGGCATTGTGATGATACGCGGCATTTTTGCCGGCTGGATGATTGCCCTGATGGTGTGGATATTGCCTTTTGCCGGCACGGGCCGCATCTGGGTGATTATCCTTATCACGTACGTCGTAGGCATCTGCCACTTCAGCCACGTCATTGCTGGGACAATAGAGGTGTTCACGTTGGCCGCGACGGGTGAGGTATCCTGGGGGCAAGCACTGGTCGGCTTCACGGTGCCGGCGCTGCTGGGCAATATTCTGGGCGGGGTGCTGCTGGTAGCCGGCCTCAACCACGCGCAGGTAGTCGCCAATGAACCCAAAGGCAACGCTGCTTAATAGCCAGGACAGGCTATCTGAGCACGACTATTTCAAACGGATGCAACTTGCTCCTGGCCCGACTGAAAAGGGAGCGGGCGGCGCAGTAAGAAGCTGGCACCGGCTGGTGGACCTTTCTGCGCAAGCGTCATAGCCAGTGAATTGTGCCGGGGGATGTTTACAAATTATGCAACTTTCTGAACCGAATTCTGTAAATCCCTCCCCGGCCGGCTTCCGTACCTTTGGGGGCGGCAACTTATCCCGCAAACTCGCTGTTTTACTGTCTTGAAGCGCCTCCTCAGTCTGTTCCTACTTGTGAGCTACCTGCTGTCCAGCCCTGGGTTGGTGTACAGCATGCACTTCTGTGGGTCAGCGGTAACTGGGGTATCAATGGCCTTGCCAGCACATTCTTGCTGCTGCCCGCTGCCTAAAAAGCCCACCGGCTGCTGCCACGACCAAAAGCTGAGTAGCACCCTCAAAGATGTGAAGCTTACTACCGCGCAGCTCAAGCTGCCGGTGCTCGTGGCGGTGCCGGCGCCGCCCGCGTTGCGTCTGGCCTACCGCCTGCCGGCCCCCACCTACCCGGCCGATGCGCCGGCCACGCCGCTGCGGGCCACTGCCGCCCCGCCGCCCGCCTGCCCTGCTTACGTGCGGGGCCACGCCTTCCTGATTTAGTTTTGGGTGTTGCTTGGTGCCCCCGGCCGTTCGGCCGTGGGGCTTTCGCGCGTACGGCTGTTTTTGAGAACGTCATGCCCATCTGGCGGCTGAGTGCAGTCGAAGCATCTCTATCGCGTAAGTAAGCAATGCTGGTAACAACGAAGCAGTAGAGATGCTTCGACAAGTTCAGCATGACGTGCTGACGAAATCCTGAACAGCCTCCTCAACTACCAGCTACTAATCAAATGATTGAGCGACTTATTTCCTTATCCCTGCGCAACCGGGGCGTGGTGCTGCTGCTATCGGCCGGGCTGCTGGTGTGGGGTGTTTTCTCCATCCGGGCCAGCAAGATTGACGCGATTCCCGACCTGTCCGAAAACCAGGTGATTGTGTTTACCGAGTGGGCCGGGCGCGGGCCGCAGATTATTGAGGACCAAGTGACTTACCCACTCGTGACCAACCTGCAGGGGCTGGCCCAGGTGAAGGCCGTGCGCGCCGCCTCCATGTTCGGCATGAGTTTCGTGTACGTCATTTTCAACGACAATACCGACATCTACTGGGCTCGGGAGCGGGTGCTGGAGCGCCTCAACTATGCCCAGCGCCTGCTACCGGCCGGCCTCACGCCCACCCTTGGCCCCGATGGCACGGGCGTGGGCCACGTGCTGTGGTACACCCTGAACGCCCCCAAGCTCGACCTGGGCGAGCAGCGCGCCCTGCAGGACTGGTACGTGAAATTCGGCCTGCAAACTGTGCCCGGTGTGAGCGAAGTAGCCAGCTTCGGCGGCTTCCAGCCCGAGTACCAGGTGACCGTGGACCCCACCAAGCTCACCTACTATAATGTGAGCCTGCCGCAGGTGCTGGCGGCCGTGCGCCAGAATAATAACGAGGCCGGCGGGCGCAAATTCGAGCAGGGCGGCACGGGCTACATCATCAAAACCAACGGCTATATCCAGGATGTGGCCACCCTGGAAAACGTGCCGGTACTCACCCGCCCCAACGGCGTGCCCCTGCGCCTACGCGACCTGGGCACGGTGCAGATGACCGGCGAAGCCCGCCTCGGCATCTTCGACCACAACGGCCAGGGCGAGGCCGTGGGCGGCATCGTGGTGATGCGCTACGGCGAAAACGCCGACGAGGTAATCACCCGCGTGAAGGCCAAAATGACCGAGGTAGCCAAGGGCCTGCCCGCCGGCGTGTCGTTCAACATCGTGTACGACCGCAGCGGGCTGATTGAGGAATCAGTGGCCAACATCAAGCACACGCTGCTCGAAGAAATGGCCGTGGTGTCGCTGGTGGTGCTGGTATTTCTCTTCCACTGGCGCAGCGCCCTGAGCATCCTGCTCCAGATTCCGATTACCATCGCCGCGAGCTTCATCCTGCTTAACGCCTTTGATATTTCGTCTAACATCATGTCGCTGACTGGCATCGCCCTGGCCATTGGGGTGATTGTGGACAACGGCATTGTGATGGCCGAGAATGCCTACCGTAACCTGGCCCTGCACCAGGCGGCCGAGGAAGCGGCGGCGGGCGGGCCGCCGGGTATTAATAAGAACGTCATGCCGAGCGCAGCCGAAGCATCTCGCGTGCAGTAGTAATCCAATCGGCGCTACCGGGCGCCTCACCCCCCGGCCCCCTCTCTTTTTCGGAGAGGGGGCCGGGGGGTGAGGCGAACCGTTGAACAATTAAAACTACTCAAACCCATGACCAACGAAGAACGCCTCGCCATTATCGAGAAATCCAGCCAGCAGGTGTCGCGGGGCATTTTCTTCTCCACGATTATCATCGTGGCGTCGTTTCTGCCGGTTTTTCTGCTCACCGGGCAGGAGGGCAAGCTGTTTCATCCGCTGGCCTATACCAAGACGTTTATTCTGCTCATTGATGCCGTGCTGGCCGTGACGCTGGCCCCGGTGCTGCTGTCCTTTTTCATGAAGGGCAAGTTCAAAACCGAGGAGCAAAACCCCATCAACCGGGGGCTGGAGCGGGTGTACGCGCCGCTGATAAACTGGTGCCTGACCTGGCGCAAAACCACCATCGGTATTAACCTGGCGCTGCTGGCCATCAGCATTCCGCTGCTGCTGAGCCTAGGCACCGAGTTTATGCCGCCGCTCGATGAGGGCTCGATTCTGTTCATGCCCATCACCCAGCCCGACGTGTCGAATACCGAGGTGAAGCGCATTTTGCAGGTGCAGGACCGCATCATCATGCAGGTGCCCGAGGTGAAGGGCGTGCTGGGCAAGGCCGGCCGGGCCAGCACCGCTACCGACAACGCCCCGCTGAGCATGATTGAAACCATCATCCAGCTCAAGCCCCGCAGCGAGTGGCGGGCCGGCATGACCAAGGCCAAGCTGATTGAGGAGCTGAACGGCAAGCTGCAAATCCCTGGCGTGGTGAACGGCTGGACCCAGCCCATCATCAACCGCATCAACATGCTGAGCACCGGCATTCGCACCGACGTAGGCGTGAAAGTGTATGGCCAGCAGCTCGATACCATTTACCGGGTATCGCAGCAGGTGCGGGCGGCGCTGAAAGGCGTGCCCGGCGTGGAGGACCTGTACGTGGACCCCATCACGGGCGGCAAGTACCTGCAAATCGACCTCAACCGCCCCCAGCTGGCCCGCTATGGCCTCACGGTGGACCAGGTGAACGAGGTGGTGGAAATGGCCATCGGGGGCGCGCCCGTGGCCAGCACCGTGGAGGGCCGGCGGCGCTTCGCCATCGGCGTGCGCCTGGCCGAGGACTTCCGCAACAGCCTGCCCGCGCTGGGCCGCATCCCCATCCAGACCACCGCCTACGGCCCGGTGCCGCTCTCGGCCGTGGCCAGCCTGCGCTTCGAAAATGGCCCGCCCATGATTAACTCCGAAAACGCCCAGCTGCGCGGCGCGGTGCTCTTCAACGTGCGGGGCCGCGACCTGGGCGGCACCGTGAGCGAGGCCATGAAAAAGGTGCAGGCCGTGCAGGGCAAGCTACCTGCCGGCTACTACCTGGAATGGAGCGGGCAGTACGAAAATCTCATCAGCTCGCAGCGCACCCTGCTTTTTATTCTGCCCATCGTGCTGGTAGTGATTTTCGGCTGCCTGTATTTCGCATTCCACTCGGTACGCGAGGCACTGTTGAGCCTGGTTACCATTCCCTTCGCCCTCATCGGTGGGGCCTACATGGTGTATTTCTACGGCGTGCACCTCTCCGTGGCAGTGGCCGTGGGCTTCATTGCCCTGTTCGGGCTGGCTGTGGAAACGGGCGTTATCATGGTCATTTACCTCAACGACGCCATGCAGCAGCTGGTGGCCCGCAAGGGCAATTCGAGCGAGACTATCACGAAGGAAGATTTGCGCGAGGCCGTTTTCCATGGGGCGGCCAAGCGCTTGCGCCCCAAGCTGATGACCGTGTCGGTGGCGCTATTCGGGTTGGTGCCGGTGCTCTGGGCCACGGGCACGGGCTCCGATGTGATGCTGCCCATCGTGCTGCCCATGATTGGGGGCGTATTCACTTCCTCGACCCACATTCTGCTGGTCACGCCGCTGATTTTTTTGATGACCAAGGAATACGAGCTGCGCAAGTTCGGCAAGCTGGACGTGCTGGCGGTGACGCATTAACGACCGTTCAACGGTTCGCCTCACGAGACCCCTCCGGGGCCGGCCCCCTCTCCTTTTCGGAGAGGGGGAGGCAAACGACTAAGAGAGAAATAAAAGAACTAAATGAATACTCAAATACACCCATGCCGCCTCGGCTCCCCCTCTCCTTTTCGGAAAGAGGGCCGGCCCCGAAGGGGTCTCGTGAGGCGTACCGTTGAACGAGCATGAAATACCCCCTGAAACTCCTGCTACTGTTACTCCTGGCCCTCCCGGCCCGCGCCCAGCAGCCCCGGCTGCCGCTCGACTCGGTGCTGCACGCCATCCAGACCCGCAACCCCGCCCTGCGCCAGTACGACGCCCGCGCCCGCGCCAAAGACGCCGCCGTGGCCGGGGCAACCACCTGGGAGCCGCCCAAAATCAGCGCCGGCTACTGGATGACGCCCTACAACCAGCGGCCCATCAAGGAGATGAACAACGGCCAGGGCATGGGCATGCAGATGGTGTCGGTGGAGCAGCAGCTGCCAAACCCGGCCAAGCAGCGCGCCAAACGCGACTACCTGGCCAGCCAGGCCGCCGTGGAGCAGGCCGACCAGACCGCCAGCTTCAACGAGCTGCGCGCCCGGGCCCGCACGCTGTATTACGGCCGGGCAGTGCTGGAAAAGAAGCTGAAAGTGCTGGATGAGAGCGACGTGCTACTCGATTTCCTGCTGAAGATTGCCCAGGCCCGCTACCCGTATAACCAGACTACGCTGGCCAGCATCTACCAGGTGCAGGCCCGGGTGGCCCAGCACGGCAACGACCATGCCCGCCTCTACGGCCAGCTGCGCCAGCACACCATCGGCCTCAACACCCTGATGGCCCGCAACCCCGAAAATGAGTTCGCCGTGGACACCCTGCTGCCGACCTCATTCGCCGGCCCGTACCCCGATACCGCCGCCCTGGCCGCCCGCCGTTCCGACGTGCGCCGCCTCGACCGCACCTTGGCCGTGGTGCGCCTCAGCCAGCAGGTGGAAGCCAGTCGCCGCCGCCCCGATTTTGGGGTGCGCTACGACCACATGAACGGCATCGGCAACACCCCCAACCAGTTTTCGGTGATGGGCATGGTTACGCTGCCCTTCGCGCCGTGGTCGGCCCGCGAGTATAAGGCCAACACCGCCGCCCTGGGCTACGAGGCGCAGGCGGTGCAGCAGCAGCGCGCCAGCCTGCTCAACGACGCGGCCGGCCGCATCACCACCCTGCAATCAGACCTGCGGGTGCAGCGCGAGCAGCTGCTCAACTACGAGCAGGGCGTGCTGCCCGCCCTGCGCAAAACCTACCAGGTCACGCTGCTGGCCTATCAGCAAAACACCGCCCAGCTGCCCGCCGTGGTCGAAGCCCTCGATGCCTGGCTTATGGCCCGCCTGCAGTACCTCGATACCCAGTATGAACTGATGACCCTTCACGTACGCTATGACCAGGAACTTGAGCAATAGCCCCCGCCGCCGCCGCTACTGGCCCGCCCGGCTGCTGGCCCCGCTACTGGCGCTCCTGCTGCTGGCCGGCTGCCACGGCCAGGCCCACGGCCCCGAGTCGCAGGCCCCCGCCCAGCCAGTGACCAGCTCGGCGGCCATGCAGTACACCTGCCCCATGCACCCCCAGATTGTGCGCGACGCCCCCGGCCAGTGCCCCATCTGCGGTATGGACCTGGTGCCCAAGGTACTCGACAACGCGGCTGCTGCCGCCGCCGCTCCCACCGATCTGGGCCCGGTGAGCCAAGCTCCCAACGCCGCCGTGCTGGCGGCCGTGGCCACGATACGCCCCGTGGCCGAGGGCGCGGCGGCCGATACCCTCACCCTGCCGGGCGTGGTAGACTACGACCCGCGCCGCAGCCGGGCGGTAGCGGCCCGCTTCGGTGGCCGCATCGAGCAGCTGGCGGTGCGCTTTAACTACCAGCCCGTGCGGCGGGGCCAGAAGCTGCTTGAGCTCTACAGCCCCGAGCTGGTAACGGCCGAGCAGGAGCTGATTTTCGTGCTGGAAAACGACGCTGACAATGCGCCGCTGGTAGCCGGGGCCCGGCAGAAACTGCGCCTGTTGGGTCTCACCGACCAGCAGCTCGCAGCCCTGACCCGTACCCGTCGGGCCAGCTACCGGGTAGCCATTTTCAGTCCCTACGATGGCTACGTGGTAGAAACCCTGGCCGCCACCGCGCCGGCCAACGGTGCCGCCGCTACCGGAGGCATGAGCGCCAGCCCCGAACCGGGCATGAGTGCCGGCGCGCCCAGCGCTGCGGCGGGTAGTTCGGCTGCCGACCCGGCGCAGCCCCAGTCGCTCACCCTCCGGGAAGGAGCCTACGTGAGCACCGGCCAGACGCTGTTTCAGGTAGTGAATACCGACCAGGTGTGGGGCATATTTCAGCCCACCCCGGCCGAGCTGGGCCAGTTGCGGCCCGGCCAGACGCTGCGCGTGGTGGCCGAAGGCACCAACCTGCCGCCCCGCATCGCGCGACTCGATTTGGTGGAGCCTGAGTTCCGCTCCGAGGCCAGCGTAGCGGCTGTGCGGGTGTACCTGCCCAACCCACAGGGCCGGCTGCGGCGCGGCCAGCGCCTGACCGGGCACCTGGTGCCTACCGCCGCGCCGGCCGGAGCTGGGAGCTTCTGGCTGCCCCGCGCCGCCGTGGTGGACCTGGGTACCCGGCAGGTGGCCTTCGTGCGGCGCGGGGCCACGTTCGTGCCGGTGGCCGTGCAGGTGGGCCAGCGCACCGCCGGCCAGGTTCAGGTGCTGCGCGGCCTCACCGGCTCCGAAGAAGTGGCCACCAATGGCCAGTATCTGATTGATAGTGAAGGCTTCATTCAAACCTCCGCCAACGCTGCTAACCCGCCCGCCCATGACTAAGCTCCTCCCAAAAAAGCCCTGGCAAACCCGCTGGCGGCCGTGGCTGATGCTGCTGCTGGCCGGGCTCCTGCTCGGTGCGTCAGCCTGCCAGAAGGCCAAGCCTGACCCTGAAAAAACTGCTGAGTCAGCGGCCTATTACACCTGCCCGATGCACCCGCAAATCCACGCCGATGAGCCGGGGGACTGCCCCATCTGCCATATGCACCTGGTGGCGGTGCAGCCGCCCGCCGCCCAAAAGAAGCCGGCGGCGGCCTCGGCCGTGTACACCTGCCCCATGCACCCGCAGGTGCGCGAAAAGCAGCCCGGCAGCTGCCCCATCTGCGGCATGGACCTCGTGAAGACGTCGAGCCGCCCGGCCATCAGCCAGCTGCCGGATACCGATTTGGCTACCAACGACCTCATCCTCACGGCCCAGCAGCTGGCGCTGGGCAATATCCAGGTGCAGACGTTGGGTTCCGGCCCGGCTTCCACCGCTGGCATCGATAAAACCGAAATGCCCGCGCCCCAGGCCGTGCTGACCGGTACTGTCACGGCCAATGCCCGGCGCACCGAAAGCATCAGCAGCCGGGTGGCGGGCCGCGTCGAGAGGCTCTACGTGCGCCAGACCGGGCAGCTGCTGCGGCGCGGTGCCCCGCTGTTTGCGGTGTATAGCGAGGAGCTGCAAATCCTGCAGCGCGAATACCTGCTGGCGCTGGCCCAGGACCTGCTGGTGGCCGAGCCCACCTACCGCCACTTCGCCGAAGCCACCGCCCAGAAGCTGCGGCTGCTGGGCGTATCGGGCGCGCAACTGCGGCAGCTGGCCCAAACCGGCAAGCCCAGCCCCCTGGTCACCTACTACAGCCCCCGCACCGGCACGGTGCAAACCCTGGATGTGGTGCAGGGCCAGTACGTGGCCGAGGGCTCTCCCCTCCTCACCCTCACGGACCTGAGCAGCGTGTGGGTGGAAGCGCAGCTCTATCCGGCCGAGGCCAACCGGCTGCCCCTGGGCCAGACGGTGGCCGTGCAGGTAGCTGGCCAGGCCAACCCCGTGCGGGGCAAAGTCGTGTTCCTAAGTCCCGAGCTGAGTGGCAGCAGCCAGCTCACGCTGGCCCGCATCGAGGTGCCCAACTCCGCCGGCCGCCTCCAGCCCGGTGCCCAGGCCAACGTGCTGGTCAACAGCCTTCCATCGGCCCATACTACCCGCCCCGAGGCGTCGGTTGCCGCTGCTGCGGAGACGATGCTTCGCGTGCCGCCGGCCGCCATTATCCACAACGGGGCCGTGAGCTACGTATGGAAGCAAACCGGCGAGCGGCAGTTTCGGCGGGTACGGGTGCGCCTGGGCGAGGGCACGGCCACGGCGGTGCCGGTGCTGGCGGGCCTGCAGGCCGGCGACGCGGTGGTAACCACCGGGGCCTACCTGCTGGAAAGCGAGTTCACCCTGCGCCAGGGAGCCGACGATGACCACATGAGCGGCATGGCGATGTAAGGTCTCAACCAACTACTTCAACCCCGTTTCGGGCTGCGGCTCAGCCCCAATTTTTTCCGTTTTTTGCTTAGTCCCATGAACAAGTTCCTCACCTACACCCTGGCCCTGGCCAGCCTCACCTTCGCCACCAGCTGCTCCGATAAAAACCAGAACCATATGGAAACCGGCAACCAAAATCATATGGAAAACGGGGCCATGAACGGAACCACCATGATGGCCGACAGTACTGCCACGCCTGCTGGCACGGCCACAGTCTACACCTGCCCCATGCACCCCGAAGTAGTAGCCAGCCAGCCCGGCCAGTGCCCAAAATGCGGCATGGACCTGGTGGTAAAAAAGTAGCCGCTGGCCTGGATAACACCAGCTCAGGAAGCAAATTGGCATAATTGCCTACTCGCGTCGTGGCCTGACTCATTACTGACCCGATGGTTAACGGGATTTTTTTAATGCATTTCCAATGTGTGCCAGTAAGGATGTCCGGCTACTTCGGGCATTCCTGCTGGCACATATAGGTTGCCGGCGGGTGGATACCCGGTACCTTACCCGCTGCTTATGGGCCGCCGCCAAGCCGGTTTGCCACCAGGCGGCACGGCCCTCCCGGTTCCCCTCGCACACCCGCCTCAGCGAGCAGCGGGACTACAATCCTCCGGCGATGGCCCAAAATGGAGTGGTGCGATGACTTTTTGGTCGTTGTATTGCCAAACTCTCGTGCCATTGCCGTGTTCACCAGCAGTGAGTGGTACGACGCTGTCCGGCGGGCAGCTCGTTGCACCACCCGGTTCTGCCTCCGCTGCCAATTATTCCGAGCCGCCTTCGGAGGCTTTCGAAAGCCAGAATTCGGTTTACCCCTCAATACCTTGTGTGGCAAAAGGGCGAGGCAATTCTGCCGGCAGGCTTCCTGAAAAAGTGGTGGAAACAGGGATTATCCGAAACCCGGCCAATTGGCCATTGCCCCCACCAACCCCGGTGCCGCCGCCGCATGTTGGTAGCACTGATGCGACACCCAGCCATAGGTTTCTTAACGAGCCAGCCGGACATTTTTATTGAATCGCGACCTTTGCGCGTAAAATTTATCCCCTTGAAAAAAGAATCACTGATAGCCCCAGCTACCCTACCGGTCATTATTATTGGTGCCGGCCTGGCAGGACTCACGGCGGCCCGGGCACTGCACGCGGCCGGCCGCCCGGTACTGGTCCTCGAAGGCCGGGACCGGGTGGGGGGCCGCACCCTGGCCGTGCCCGCGCTGCCCGGCTCGTCGGAAGCGGAAGGCCTGGACCTGGGTGCCACCTGGGGGTGGTCGCACCACCCCTACCTGCTCGGTTTGTGCCAGCAGCTGGGCCTGCAGCCCTTCGTGCAGCCCAGCGCCGGCGCTACGGCCCACGAAACCGCCGCCGGCACGCACCACCTGCCGCACCATCCATCCGGCTCAACGGGCTACCTGCGCCTGCCGGGAGGAACGGTGGCGCTTTGCCGCACGCTGGCCCGGCAGCTGCCGACGGGCAGCCTGCTGCTCAATGCGCGGGTAACGCAACTGCACGCCCCGGTAGGCAGCGCGGAAGTCGTGGTCGAGGCCCAGCACGCCGGGGTCGCGCGCACTTACCGGGGTTCGGCCGTCATCGTGGCGCTGCCCCCGCGCCTGGCGGCGCATAGCCTGCACTTTACGCCGGACTTGCCGGCGGCGCTGCAACAGACGCTGCGGGAAGTGCCCACCTGGATGGCCTATTCCATGAAGGCGGTGGCCGTGTATGCCACGCCCTTCTGGCGGGCCGACGGCTGGTCCGGTTACGGGGCCAGCCAGCTGGGGCCGCTGGGGGAAATTCACGACGCCTCCCCTGCTACCGGTCCGCTGGGGGCTTTATTCGGATTTTTCGCGCCGTTGCATCCGCTGCGGAATGCGCCGCTCGCGCAACGGCAGGCAGCCGTGGTGCAGCAGTTGGGCCGGTTGTTTGGCCCTGCCGCCCTACAGCCGCTGGCCTACCACGAGCTGGACTGGAGCCAGGAACCGCTGACCAGTATCCCCGGCGATGAGCAGTTCCCCGACCAGATTCCCCTGCAGGGGCCGGCCCAGCTGCGCCAGCCCTACTGGGATAATCGGCTCTACTGGGCCGGGGCCGAAACATCTACCAGCGAATGGGGCCGGCTAGATGGGGCCATTGAGTCCGGGCAATGGGCAGCAACGCAGTTGCTGGGCAACTTGTAGGAGCCCTCTCAGGAAACAAAAAAAACCCGCTCTAAGCAGCCACGTGGGCTACCAAACCCGAGCTACTGCCCCGCCGCTTTCCCAGCGGCGGGGCTTTTTCGTGCCTCTAAAAACAAAATCCTACCTTCGCCCCACGTAATTCCCCATCCCACCCAACCCCCATTTTATGTCCACTCTCCACGACCATGCCCACATCGGCGGCCAGCAGCTGCGCCCCGAAAGCCTCATGATGAGCTACGGCTACACCCCCGCCTGGAGCGAGGGAGCCATCAAGCCGCCCATTTTCCAGACCTCCACCTTCGTTTTCAAGAATGCCGAGGAAGGCAAAGCCTTCTTCGAACTCGCCTACGGCCTGCGCCAGCAGGGCCCCGACGAGGAAATGGGCCTCATCTACTCCCGCCTCAACAATCCCAGCCTGGAGATTCTGGAGCACCGCCTCTGCCTCTGGGACGAAGCCGACGAAGCCGCCAGCTTCGCCAGCGGCATGGCTGCCATCAGCACCACGCTGCTGGCCCTGCTGCAGCCCGGCGATGTGGTGCTACACTCCGAGCCCGTGTACGGCGGCTCTGATTTCTTTCTGAAAAACGTGCTGCGTAAATTCGGGATTGAGGCCGTGGGTTTCCGCCCCACCGACACGCCGGCGCAAATGGCAGCCCGCGCCGCTGCCATTGCCCCCGGCCGCCTGGCCATGATTTTCGTGGAAACGCCCGCCAACCCCACCAATCACCTCGTCGACCTCGAAGCCTGCGCCGCCCTGGCCCGTCAGTATTCCACCGACGAAAAACCCGTGCGTCTCGTCGTTGACAATACCTTTCTGGGCCCAGTTTTCCAGCATCCGCTAAAGCACGGGGCCGATGTGGTGCTCTATTCGGCCACCAAGTTCCTGGGCGGGCACTCCGACCTGATTGCCGGCGCGGCCCTGGCCAGTAAGCCGCTCATGAAGGAAATCAAGGCCATGCGCACCTTCATGGGCACCATGTGCGACCCCAACACCGGCTGGATGCTCATGCGCTCGCTCGAAACCCTGAAGCTGCGCATGGAGCGCGCCGCCCAATCAGCCCAGCTCATTGCCGACTGGCTCCGCACCCACCCGCTGGTGGAACGCACCTACTACCTCACCCACCTCGAGCACTGCCCCGCCCAGCAGGACATCTACCAGCGCCACTGCCTCTCGCCCGGCTCCATGATTTCCTTCGACATCAAGGGCGGCGAGGCCGAAGCCTTCCGCTTCCTCAATACCCTGAAGCTCATTAAGCTGGCCGTAAGCCTCGGCGGTACCGAAAGCCTCGCCGAGCACCCCGGTACCATGACGCACTCCGACATCACCCTCGAAGAGCAGCACGAAATGGGCATCACCCCCCAGATGATTCGCCTGAGCATCGGCGTAGAAGACCCGCAGGACTTGATGCTCGATTTGAGTCAGGCATTTGAGGCCGTGGGAATGGTGAAGGAGCGGGAAATGGAGATGGCATAGCCATGATGCCGCTGGCGCGAGTTTAGCGCAGCGTAACTCGCGCCTTGCCAAGATGGGGAGGCAGCGCCCCCCCCCCTGCCGCGCCAGCGGCAATGCGGCGCTGCTCAATTAGAGCGGTATGTTGTTCTATGCGAGGCGCAGCCTCGCCCAGATTATCGGCACGATTTACGCTCCGCTAAACTCGCGCCAGTGAAGGTGCTATTTATACGAAACGCTTTCCAGCAAATACTACAAACCAATAGCCCGGCCGCATTGCTGCAGCCGGGCTATTTTCTTTTCAACATTCTTAAAACTACCGGACCCTGACGGCAATCTCAACCCGCCGGTTGGCCTTTCGGCCGGCGGCAGTTTCATTGGTCGCCACGGGCTTCTGCTCGCCGAAGCTTTCGGTGCTCACTTTATCGTCGGGCAATTTGCCGGATTCAACCAGGTATTTTTTTACGGCATCGGCCCGGTCGTGTCCCAGTTGCAGGTTGTAGGTGGCATCGCCGCGCGAGTCGGCGAAGCCCATTACCCGCACGTTCTTATTGGCGAAGCGCTGGCCGATGGAAGCAACGATTTCGTCCAAAGTGGCCGCCGCCGTTGGTTTCAGCATGGACTTGTCGAAGTCAAACAGCACCGTTTCATCTACCGAATACACCTCAAAATCCGCATCGCCGGTCACGGTCACCGACTTTTGCTTGATTTCGGGAAGGGTCTGAGTTACTAAAACGTTCTTGGTCCTATCGAAAGAACGTTCGAGCGCCTCGGCCGCCGACTGGTTGTTGCGGTATACCACCGCCGTGTCGACTGTTGCCTCGTGGGGCTGGTCCAGCGTAGAGGGCTTGCTCAAATTGTCGCAGCCCACCAGGGCAACGGTGGCCGCCGCCAACAGGGAAAGGAAAGTAGTTTTCATAGTCAGAAAGGTTGAGATTAATTATTGCTTACGAGTAGCAAGCCGTTAAAGTTGGCTACCACCTCCCAACCGATGCAAACCCAAAAGAGCCTGCCGCTGAGAAGCGGCAGGCTCTTTTTTTTAGCGCGAACGTTGTAGTTCGCGTGGTAGAACGACAATCGTTGGAAATGCGCGGGGACGCGGACTAAAAGTCCGCGCTACTGCTTACTGCCCTAGCACGATGGCAAACACCAGCGGCGCGACAATGGTAGCGTCGCTTTCGATGATGAATTTGGGCGTGTCCTGGCCCAGCTTGCCCCAGGTGATTTTCTCGTTCGGCACGGCGCCGGAGTAGCTGCCGTAGCTGGTGGTGGAGTCCGAAATCTGGCAGAAATAGCCCCACAGCGGTACGCTGGTGCGGCCCAGGTCCTGGTGCAGCATGGGCACCACGCAGATGGGGAAGTCGCCGGCAATGCCGCCGCCAATCTGGAAGAAGCCTACTTTGCTCTCGTTGGTAGCTTGCTGGGTGTACCAGTCGGCCAGGTAAATCATGTACTGAATGCCCGTACGCATGGTGTGCACGTTCTTGATATCGCCCGTGATGACGTGGCCGGCGTAGATGTTGCCGAGCGTGCTGTCTTCCCAACCGGGGCAGATGATGGGCAGGTTTTTCTCGGCGGCGGCCAGCATCCAGCTGTCTTTGGGGTCAATCTGGTAGTACTGCTCCAGCTCGCCGCTCAGCAGAATCTGGTAGAAGAATTCGTGGGGGAAATACGCTTTACCTTCGCTTTCGGCCTTCTCCCAGAACTTCAATACCACATGCTCGAGGCGGCGCATAGCCTCTTCCTCGGGAATGCAGGTATCTGTCACGCGGTTCATGTGGCGCTCCAGCAGGGCCTGCTCGTCGGCGGGCGTGAGGTCGCGATAGTTGGGCACCCGTTCGTAGAAATCGTGGGCCACGAGGTTGAAGATGTCCTCCTCCAGGTTGGCGCCGGTACAACTGATAATCTGCACTTTATCCTGACGAATCAGCTCGGCCAGCTGAATACCCATTTCGGCGGTGCTCATGGCTCCGGCCAGGGTAATCATCATTTTGCCGCCTTCAGCGAGGTGCTTGTTGTAGCCATCGGCCGCGTCGATGAGGGCAGCGGCGTTGAAGTGGCGGTAATGGTGACGGAGAAAATTGGAAACTTGCATTTGGGGGGATTTTGGGTGTTAAAACAACGATAAAAGAACGTCATGCAGAGCGCAGCGAAGCATCTTTACCTCGATAGTAAACCAATCGATTGAGTTAGTACCGAGGTAAAGATGCTTCGCTGCGCTCTGCATGACGTTCATACGTCCGGCCTACGACGGCGACTCAATCATCAAATTATGATTGGTATAGATGCAGATATCAGCCGCGATGTGCAGGCCTTCTTCCACCATCTGGCGAGCCGTCAAATGCGGCGCATGCTTCTTCAGAGCCAGCGCGGCGGCTTGGGCATACATCGCCCCGCTGCCGATGGCGGCCACGTCGGAGTCGGGCTCCAGTACGTCGCCGGTGCCGCTTAGGATGAGTAATTCGTCCTTATCGGCCACCACCATCATGGCTTCGAGCTTGCGCAGGTACTGGTCCTTACGCCAGTCCTTGGCCAGCTCGATGGCGGCGCGCTTGAGGTTGCCGCTGTAGCTGGTGAGCTTCTCCTCGAAGCGGTCGAGCAGCATGAAGGCATCGGCGGTGGAACCGGCAAAACCGGTCACGACTTTGCCATCAAGCAGCTTG
Organism: Hymenobacter siberiensis; assembly: GCF_018967845.1. Lineage (GTDB taxonomy): Bacteria > Bacteroidota > Bacteroidia > Cytophagales > Hymenobacteraceae > Hymenobacter > Hymenobacter siberiensis. Next base: position 2,384,771 of record NZ_JAHLZZ010000001.1, on the reverse strand, counting down.
CGGATTTTGCGGACGTTATTCTTGGCCACGTGCTTGTCCATGGTGGCCTGCCCGTCGGCCCCAACGGCGATTTCGCCGTTGTGCCGGATGCCGAGCACGGTAGTAGAGCGGATTTTTGCTTGCATAAGGCCGCAAAAATACAACGGCTGAGGCCAGCGGCACCGCTGCAAGAAAAAGAACGTCGTGCTATTATTAGTCTGCTCTCTCCTTCCCTACTACTTGCTCACCCGGAACTGCAGCTTGGCGAACAGGAAGCGGCCGTTGCTACCCATTTGCACGGCATCCCAGGCACCGCCGTTCTCGGTGGCTTGCGGGTTGAAGAAGTTGGGGTACACGTTGAACAGGTTCGACGAGCCCACCGAGAGGCGCAGCTGGTTGGTGAGGGCGTATGACAGGGCCACATCGGTGGTGAGGCGGTCGCGGTAGGGGTTCGGGTCGCCGTTGTAGTCGTAGAGCAGCACATGGCCGAACTGCACCAGCCGCACCAGTGCGCCAAAGCGGCCCACGTTGTAATCGAAGGTCAGGTTGATTTTATACGGCGGGGCCGAGGCTTTCACGAAGGCTTGCTCACGCTGGCCGAAGAATGTTTCTTCCTTACCGGCCAGCAGCGGAGTGGTTTTGGCCTGGCCTACGATGAGCAGGCGGTTGGCGTTGGCGGCCAGTGTGGTCGTGAGGCGGCCCGCCCCCACCCCAATGGTGTTAGCCAGCACCACATCGAGGCCCCAGGTATCGGTCGAAACGGCGTTGGCGAAGAACTGGGCCTGGCCCACGTTCAGGCCTTGCAGAATAGAGCCAATCTGCGGGTCGTCGTCGGCAAAAGTGCCGGTGAGCACGATGCGGTCCTTAATGTGGATGTAATAGCCGTCCACCGTGAAGCTCAGCACCGAGCCGGCGCGGCCCGTGAAGCCCACGCTGGCCGACTGCGACCGCTCCTGCGTGAGGGCCGGAATGCCCAATGCCTTCGACACCGGCCCATTGTTCCGGTCGAGCAGAATATCGACCGGCTTGCCACCCACCACGTTGGTAAACACCGTGTTGAAATTAATCTGCGCCAGCGAAGGTGCCCGAAAGCCCGAGCTCAAAGTGCCGCGCAGCGAGAAGCTCTCGCTGAACTTGTAGCGCGTAGCCAGCTTGCCCGTGAAGCTGCTCCCGAAGTCGGAGTAGTTCTCGAAACGGCCCGCCGCCGCCACCAAGAAAGCCTTGGTCACGTCCAACTCAGCATCGGCGTACACGCCCACATTGCTGCGGCTGGCCTTCAGCTCGTTGCGGGGCTGGAAGCCGGGAAAGCCCTGTGAGCCGCCCGGCCGGTCGTTCAGCGCGCCGGGGTATTTACGGTACGAGCCTTCCTCGCCGGCAAACAGCGCGTACCACTCGCGGCGGTATTCACTGCCGATGGCTACGTTCAGGCCTTGGAGCACAGTTTTGTAGTTGCGGCTCAGGTTCAGGTTCACCACGTTCTGCTGGAGCTGAAAGCCCCCGGCATCAAATGTGGTGGGCGAGGCTGCGCCCAGCGTGGCGTTCAGTGTGTTCGTCAGGCCGTAGTGGAAGCGGTTCGAGCCGAAGCCCTCGCTCAAATCCACGTCGAAGCCGCCGAAAGTACCGCGCAGGCCCACTGCGCCGTGGGCATCGGTGAGGTCGCTGGTGATGATGGGGTCGAAACCGTTGGGATAGAGCGTTGCGTTGCTGCGCGGATTCGGGATGGGGTTGCCGTTATCGTCCGTCACCGTCGGGAAACGGGTGTAGGCGTAGGCTACTCTACCCTACTAAAAATCGGGCATAAAAACGGGAAGGTTCGACCTTTGTAGTTCCTCAACTGCCAAAAGCACCCCTTCCCGTGAAGCATTGCCTCGTTGCCAAAATTACGACCCTTTTGCATTCGGCCCCGCTGGTGCGGAACCTGGCCCGCAAGAAGTTCATTGCCCGCTTCGTGCTGGGTCTCTTCAAAAGTCGAAACGTACAATTTTGCGAAGTGGCGCAGCATCTCAACGACGGCGCAAAACTGGCCTCGAACGAGACGCGCATCCAGGACTTTTTTCGCGAGGTCGACCTGGATTACCTGGCCCTGGCTGTGCTACTGGTGGGCCTGCTGCCGGGCACGGGCAAGCTGCGCCTGTGCCTGGACCGCACGGAGTGGGACTTCGGCAAGTGCCAGGTAAACATTCTGCTCGTCACGGTGGGCCGCGGCGACTGCCACTGGCCGCTGTACTGGGAATTACTCGACAACCGCAGCGGTAATTCCAACGCGGCTGACCGCGCCGCGCTGCTGGATTTTTGCCTCCGGGTACTGGGCCCCGACCGGGTGGGGTTGGTGGTGGGCGACCGGGAATTTGTGGGCCATGCGTGGTTCAAGTACCTCAAAGACAAGGGCATTTTCTTCGTCATGCGCCTGCCCAAGCACCACTTGCTCACCGACCGCCACGGCCGCCGTCACGCCGTGGCCGACTGGGGCCTGCACCCGGGCCAGTGCCGCCAACTGGCCGCGTGCCAGGTCGACGGGGTCTGGGGTGGGGCGCAGGTCACGGCCCTGACCGGGGGCGAGTACCTGTTCCTTTTCGGCACGGCCAACGTCGCTTTTTTGGGCCAGTTCTACCGCAAGCGCTGGACCATCGAAGCCTGTTTTCAGAACCTGAAAGGGCGCGGCTTTGCCTTGCGCGGGACGCATTTGCAGTGCCGCGGCAAGCTCAAAAAACTCGTTGGCCTCGTGAGCCTGGCCTACGCGCTGTGTGTCAGCGTGGGCACCTGGCTCCACGAAAAGGTGCAACCCATCAAAACCAAAAACAACGGCTACAAACGCGCCAGTTTCAGCCGCCACGGCCTCAACGCTCTGCGGCAATACACGCGGCCCGGCCGCAGCACTGACCCGGCCTTCATTGCTAACATGAACGCCGTGTTTCGATGGATTATTTGCCAACTAACTCTTTATCAATTAACTAAAATAGTAGGGTAGAGTAGGCGTAGGCCTCGCCCTTGCGGAAATTCACCCCGCCAAACGCATACGCATAGACATTCTCGTTAATGGGGAGCTTGCTGTTGAGGTAAACCGACGTGTTGTTGGCCTTCGGGTCGCCGTACTGGCGGCGCTGAATGCCGTCGGGGGCGGGCACGTTGGCGCGCTGGGTGTGCTGGCGCTGGTTGTAGTCCACAGTCGCATTCACGAAGCCGCCCTTGCCCACGCTCACCCCGTAGTTGAGGTTGGCGTTGAAGTTGCCGCCGTCGAAGGTCTTGTCGTCGAAGCGGTATTTGGCGGTGTAAGCGCCATAATTGGCGTTAGCCGTCAACTCGTTCACACTGGTTTTCAGCACGATGTTGATAACGCCCGCGATGGCATCGGAGCCGTACTGGGCCGAGGCCCCATCGCGCAGAATCTCGATGCGCTCGATGCTGGCGGCCGGAATGGTGTTCAGGTCGGTGCCGGTGTTGCCCCGGCCCCGGCTGCCAAACAGGTTCACCAGCGCCGACTGATGCCAGCGCTTGCCGTTCACCAGCACCAGGGTCTGGTCGGGGCCGAGGCCGCGCAGGCTGGCGGGGTCTACGTGGTCGGCCCCGTCGGCCCCGGTCTGGCGGTTCGAGTTGAAGGAGGGCGCTACGAACTGCAGCAGCTGGTTCACGTCGAGCTGGCCGGTTTTGGCCGTCACCTCCCGCACGTCGATGATATCGACCGGCGAGGGCGAGTCCGTCACGGAGCGGTTCTGGCTGCGCGAGCCCACCACCTGCACCGCGTCGAGGCTGGTGCTGTTCTCGGCCAGCGTCACGCTCAGGCCGCTGGTACCGGCCACCTCCTGATTGGTGTAGCCCAGCGAGCTGATAATCAGCCTCGGGACGGCCGTGCGGGCCCGCAGCGTGAAGCGGCCGTTGGCATCGGTAGAAGTGCCGTTGTTGGTGCCCTTCTCCACAATGGAGGCCCCGATAACCGGCTGCCCGGCAGCATCCTTAACCTGGCCGGTGAGGGTGGTAGCCGCCTGGCCCCAGGCGGCAGTGCTGGCCAGGCAAATAATTGGGAGTAAATGGGTTGGTTTCATACAAAATTCGGTAGGTGAGGAAAGTGACGCAGGCTTTTTTTTAGTGAATACGATACTTTGAAAAACCGTATTTTACTGCCTGCAAGCTAGTGCATGGCGCATAAAAAAAACCAGCCCTACCGGGCTGGTTTTTTAGTTTCAGTTTTTAGCCGCCTCAAATCATCAGACGCATGGGGTCTTCGAGCAGGCTTTTCAGCGTTTGCAGGAAGGCCGCACCGGTAGCGCCGTCCACCACGCGGTGGTCGCAGCTCAGCGTTACTTTCATGATATTGCCGATGGCCAGCGCGCCATCCTTCACAATGGCGGTCTGCTTGATGCCGCCCACGGCCAGAATGCAGGCATCGGGCGGGTTGATGATGGCGGTAAACTCATCGATGCCGAACATGCCCAGGTTCGAGATGGTGAAGGTGCTGCCCTCCCACTCGGCGGGCTGCAGCTTCTTGCTCTTGGCTTTGCCGGCCAGCTCCTTCACCTCGGTGGCAATGGTGGCGAGGCCTTTCTGGTCCGCGTTGCGCACCACGGGCACCAGCAGGCCTTCATCTACGGCCACGGCCACGCCGATGTTGATGACTTTATTCTGGCGGATGCGGTCGCCGAGCCACGAGGAATTCACGGCCGGGTGCGAGCGCAGGGCAATGGCCGCCGACTTCAGCACCAAGTCATTAAAGCTCAGTTTCACCGGCGACAGCTCGTTGAGCTTCACGCGGACTTCCATGGCCTTGTCCATGTTAATTTCCATCGTGAGATAGAAATGCGGGGCCGTGAACAAGCTCTCCGACAGGCGCTTGGCAATTACCTTGCGCATCTGCGACACGGGCGTGTCGGTGTAGGTATCCGTCGAGGCCGGGGCGCTGGCAGCGGGGGCAGCCTGGGGTGCCGGAGCAGCCTGGGGTGCCGGAGCAGCCTGGGGTGCCGGAGCAGCCTGGGGCGCAACGGCTGGTGCCGGCATGGCCGCAGAAGCAGCTTGCGGAGCCGGAGCGGCAGCAGCGCCGGAAGGCTGGAAGTTCTCCACATCGCGCTGCACAATGCGGCCGTTATCGCCGCTGCCTACTACCTGCGAGAGGTTGATGCCTTTTTCTTTGGCAATGCTTTTGGCCAGCGGCGAGGCCAGGATGCGGCCATTTGGCGTTGCTGCTTGCTCGTTGCTCGTTGCTGGTTGAGCGGCGGCAGGTGCAGCAGCCGGAGCAGCTTGGGCCGGTGCTTCAGCAGCCGGTGCTTCAGCAGCCGGTGCTTCAGCAGCCGGTGCTTCAGCAGCCGGTGCTTCAGCAGCCGGTGCTTCAGCAGCCGGAGCTTCAGCAGCCGGAGCAGCTTGGGCCGGTGCCGGGGCAGAACCGCCACCGCCGAGCAGGGCCTGAATATCAGCGCCTTCTTCGCCGATGATGGCCAAAATGCCATCAACTTCCACGGCTTCGCCGGCTTTGGGGCCGGTGTAGAGCAGGGTGCCGTCTTCGTAGTTTTCCAACTCCATGGTGGCTTTGTCGGTTTCGACTTCGGCCAGGATATCCCCCGATTTCACTTTGTCGCCCACGTTTTTCAACCAGGCCGCAATGGTGCCTTCGGTCATCGTGTCGCTCATCTTGGGCATGCGTACCACGGTGGCTTTCTTTCCATTGGCGGGCGCGGCCGGAGCGGCAGCCACTGGTGCCGGAGCAGGCGCAGCTTCCGGAGCCTTGGGGGCTTCGGCGGCGGGGGCGGCGGGCTCGGGAACAGGAGCTTCGGCGGCCGGGACAGCGCCGCCGCTCTGGCCGTTCAGCAGGCCCGAAATGTCTTCACCTTCCTTGCCCACAATGGCCAGAATGCCATCAACCGGTACGGAATCCTTCTCTTTCGGCCCGATGTAGAGCAGGGTGCCGTCTTCATAATTTTCCAGCTCCATGGTGGCTTTGTCGGTTTCGACTTCGGCCAGGATGTCCCCGGATTTAACTTTATCGCCCACTTTTTTGAGCCAGGCCGCGATGGTCCCTTCGGTCATCGTGTCGCTCATTTTGGGCATTTTTATGATTTCGGCCATCGGATATAAAAGCGCTAGAGTTGAGAAGGCCAAAATTAGCCGGAAAAGTTGGCGGGGGCAACGTTATTATCGGGGAAGCTGTTTAGAAAATCCCCAAACGGTCATGCTTCGCTGCGCTCTGCATGACCGTTTGAGTACCTTTTGTGACTTTCTAAACAACTCCGGAGAATATAAGGACTTGCCCACAATAAGGCAGTAAGTCATTTTGACAAGGCCAGAATGACGGTCATGCTGAGCGCCGTCGAAATCAGCCCGGTTCCTGCAGATGCGACACGTCGAGAAAGTTCTTGACAGTGAACACCGTACCCGTAAACTCCAGCTTATACAAGCATAAATTGCTGTGCTCGAAGCCTTGCATGTGGCTGAGCGGGTAGTTGAGCAGCTGGCAGAGCATGACGCGCATGGCCCGGCCGTGCATGCAGACGAGCACCGTTTCTTCGTAGTCCCGCGTCTTGAGCAGCTCAATAAACGGGCGCTGGCGGGCGGCTACTTCCTCGGGGCTTTCGCCGCCGGTGAGCCGGGCGTGGGTGTCGCCGGTCTCCCAGCCGGCCAGTACCTGGCGGTATTCGGCATCCTCTTCAATGGTGATGCGGGTGCCCTCGCGCACGCCCCAGCTGATTTCGTTGAGGCCCGAATGGGCTTCGTGGGGTAGGCCGAGGTCGAGAAACTGCTGCACCGACTCCTGCGTGCGGCGCAGGGCGGAGGTGTAGACCTTATTGAACGGCACGTGGCCATAGGCCGCGAAGAACTGCGCCGCCTGGCGGCGGCCGGTGTCGTTTAGGCTCGAATCGACGCCGCTGCCCTGCACAATGCCGCGCACGTTGAAATCGGTCTGGCCGTGGCGCAGAAGGAAGATGGTCCGGGGCTTCACTTTCGCGGTAGTTTTGCGTAACAATTGGTCAACAATTCCTCAAAGTACGGAGTTTAAACCCCAATTGTTGACCTTTATTCTTTAATATTCACCGTTGAGCGGTGCTCCCACGGCCGCTCCCCTGCCCCACCCCATGAATCTGGAAGAAGTAAAGCGCTGGACGGCCTCCCGCCCCACCCTGGCCGATGCCCTCGGCATGGAAATCACGGCCGTGACCGACGATTACATTGAGGGCCGCATGCCCGTGGATGGCCGCACCCACCAGCCCATGGGCCTGCTGCACGGCGGCGCGTCAGTGGCCTTTGCCGAAACCCTGGGCAGCATTGCCGCCGCCCTGCGCCTGCCCGACCGCAGCAAGCAGGCCGCCGTGGGCCTGGAAATCAACGCCAACCATCTCAAGGGCGTGCGCGACGGCTGGGTAACCGGCCGCGCCACGCCGGTGCACATCGGCCGCAGCACGCAGGTGTGGGAAATCCGCATTACGCACGAAGAAACAGGGGCGCTGGTGTGCATCAGCCGCATTACCATGGCCGTGGTCGACATCGCGCCCAAGCCCCAGCCAGCTCCCTAAATGGTGCGGCCCGACTACCGCCTGCTGCCTTGGCCGGCCAGCGCCGTCGGCCTCGATGCGCCCGCCCGGCTGCGCCACCTCGTGGCCGGGGCGCTGCGCACGGGCCGGCCGCTGGCGCTGTGGCGCGAGCCCGGGGCCGCGCAGCCGCAGCTGCTGATAGCCCGCTCGCTCGAAGCCGCGTACACCGGCCTGCCCCCGGCGCTGGACGACCACGCGCCGGCCGGCTTTGCGTTTTTTCCTTTCCGCGACTCGGACCACAACCCGGCCCTATTCCTACCCGCCGACGTGCGCTACGACCTGGCCCAGCCCGAGGCCGTGGCCGTGGCCCCCGCCGCCCGCGCGCTGGTGCCCAACCTCACGGCCTGGCTGGCGCTGCCTACGCCGGCCGGGCTGGGCTGGCACTACGGCACCCAGCCCGCGCCGCCCACCGCCACCGAAGCCGAATACACCGCCCTGGTACGGCGCGGCGTGGCCGCCATCGAGGCCCGGGAAGTGATGAAGGTGGTGAGCTCGCGCGCTGCCTGCCGCCCCCTGCCGTCGGATTTCGACCCGCTGACCGCGTTTGCCGACCTGAGCGAGAAGTACCCGCGCGCGTTTGTATCGCTGGTGAGTGTGCCGGGCGTGGGCACCTGGCTGGGGGCCTCGCCCGAAGTGCTGGCCGAAGTCACGGCCGATGGGCAGTTTCATACCATGGCGCTAGCCGGCACGCAGCCGCTGGTGCCGGGCACGCGGCCCCAGGATGCCATCTGGCGGCAGAAGGAGATTGAGGAGCAGGCCCTGGTGGCCCGCTACATCGTGAGCTGCTTCAAGCAGCTGCGGCTGCGCGAGTACCACGAAACCGGCCCCCGCACCGTGGCGGCCGGCCAGCTCCTGCACCTGCGCACCGACTTTGAAGTCGACCTGCAAAACGTGCCCAACGCCGCCGCGCTGGGCACCGACATGCTGCGCCTGCTGCACCCGACTTCGGCCGTGGGCGGCATGCCCAAAACGGCCGCGCTCGATTTCCTGCGCCGCCACGAGGGCTACGACCGCGCCTACTACAGCGGCTTTCTGGGTCCGGTGAACGTGGCCGCGCCCGGCATCGCCCGCCTCTTCGTGAACCTGCGCTGCCTGCAGGTGCGCGCCACCGAGGTCATCCTCTACGCCGGCACCGGCCTCACCGTCGACTCGGACCCGGCGCGCGAATGGCAGGAGACGGAGATGAAGATGCAAACCGTGGGCGCTATTTTGAATTAAAAACTGAGAATTAAAAATGGCCGTGTTTATTACCCGTTGAAAAGGCCCATTTCACATATTCAACTCAACTTTTAATTCTTCATTTTTAATTTTTAATTCCATCATGCAGGCCGTTTATAACATCGCCGAAATCTGCGCCCGCCACGGCATTACCGACGTAGTGTTGTCGCCGGGTTCGCGCTCGGCCCCGCTCACGCTGGCCTTTGCCCGCCACCCCGGTTTGAACGTGCGCGTGGTGCCCGATGAGCGGGCCGCCGCCTTCATCGGCCTGGGCATTGCGCAGGCGCAACGGCGGGCGGTGGCGCTGGTGTGCACGTCAGGAACGGCAGGACTGAACTACGCGCCGGCCGTGGCCGAAGCCTTTTTCCAGCAGATTCCGCTGGTGATTTTTACCGCCGACCGGCCGCCGGAATGGATTGACCAGCTCGATGGGCAGACCATCCGGCAGCATAATTTATACGGCGCGCACGCCAAGGGCGCGTTCGAGTTTCCGGTAGAAACCGCGCATCCCGATGCCAAGTGGTATTCAGCGCGCATTGTGAACGAGGCCATTAATCTGGCGCAGGCCGCGCCCGCTGGCCCGGTACAGGTGAACGTGCCGTTGCGCGAACCATTTTATCCGAAGGCGGGCGAGGAAATTCAGTATGAGCAGGATGTGAAGATTATTCGGGATGATGCAGATGTGCCTTCCAATACATTTTATGCGGAGGCTCATACAGCGCCGCCTTACAATGACCTTTTAAACCGCATTCTGGTTGTCGTTGGCCAGCATATCAGCGACTCTTCGCTGGCTGAAGCCCTTAAGCATTTTGCGCATCAGTCTGGAGCTATTGTAGTTGCAGATTCTATTAGCAACCTCTCGGCAAACATCCCGACCGTCTTGTCGCAGGATATTTTTCTTAGCAGTGCTAATGAGGAATTTCGGGAATCATTACGTCCAGGCCTGCTAATTACTTTAGGGAAGTCGTTGATATCAAAATCGCTGAAATTATATCTGCGTAAATATCCAGCGGAGCAGCAATGGCATCTTCAGCCGTATGGCGGTCAGGTAGCCGACGTATTTCGCTCCCTAACAAAAGTTGTTCGCACCAGTCCATTTATTTTTTTGAGCGATTTCGCGCACGAATTCTCCAAGGAATTGCGCGTGCAAGCCATGCCGTATGGCAAGATTTGGCGTCGTGCAAATCAGCAGTCTTCCGAATTCATCAACAGTTTTTTTACGGACGAAACCCAGCCCTTCAACGAATTTTCAGCCTTCCGCCACGCGCTGGCGGCGCTGCCCGAAACCACGGCTCTGCACCTGGCAAACAGTATGGCCGTGCGCTACGCCAACATCCTCGGCATCCCGCAAGGCCGGCAAATTGAAGTTTTTGCCAACCGGGGCACCAGCGGCATCGATGGCTGCAATTCCACGGCCGTGGGCGCGGCCCTGGCCCAGCCGGAGCGGCCGGTAGTGCTGCTGACCGGCGACGTGGCATTTTTCTATGACCGCAACGCCTTTTGGCACAATTACCCCACGCCCAACCTGCGGGTGGTGCTGTTCAACAACCACGGCGGCGGCATCTTCCGTATCATCGATGGGCCGCGCCAGCAGCCAGAGTTGGAGGAGTTTTTTGAAACGCGCCAGGCCCTCACGGCCGAGAATACGGCCAAGGATTTTAACCTACGCTACTTCCCGGTTTCATCGTTTGAAGAACTAGAAGCCGCGCTACCGGTTTTCTTTGCAGCCGAAACCGGCGCGGCCATTCTGGAAGTCTTCACCGACTCGAAGACCAACGCGGCGTTTTTTGAGGAATACCGAGCGGCGGTGAAAGCTGCTTTTGCCTAAATATTAACCAACTGAACGTCATGCAGAGCGCAGCGAAGCATCTTGCCCGCAGTAAGTAAACCAATCGATTGAATTAGTGACGGCGGGCAAGATGCTTCGCTGCGCTCTGCATGACCGTACTTTTCCATCCAATATTCTCTCCCCATGAGTGAACCCATTAGCTGGACCCCGATTAAGGAGTTCAAAGAAATTCTCTTCACGCAGTTTGGCGGCATCGCCAAAATCAGCATCAACCGGCCGCAGGTGCACAACGCCTTCACGCCGCTCACGGTGCAGGAGATGATTGAGGCCATGCGCATGTGCCAGGACCGCACCGATATCGGCGTGATTATCCTCACCGGCGAGGGCGGCCGAGCCTTCTGCTCGGGCGGCGACCAGAGCGTGCGCGGCCACGGCGGCTACGTGGGCGAGGACACCCTGCCCCGCCTCAACGTGCTGGAACTGCAGAAAATCATCCGCTCCATTCCCAAGCCGGTCATTGCCATGGTGGCGGGCTGGGCCATTGGCGGCGGCCACGTACTGCACGTGGTGTGCGATTTGAGCATTGCGGCCGACAACGCCCGTTTCGGCCAGACCGGCCCCAACGTGGGCTCGTTCGACGGCGGCTTCGGGGCTTCCTACCTCGCCCGCGTGGTGGGCCAGAAGAAGGCCCGCGAAATCTGGTTTCTCTGCGACCAGTACGACGCCCAGGAAGCCCTCGATATGGGCCTCGTGAACAAAGTGGTACCCCTCGATAAGCTGGAAGAAACCACCGTGGCCTGGTGCCACAAAATCCTTCAGAAAAGCCCGCTCTCGCTGCGTATGCTCAAATCGAGCTTCAACGCCGAGCTCGATGGCCAAGCCGGCATTCAGGAGCTGGCCGGCAACGCCACGCTGCTCTACTACCTCAGCGACGAGGCCAAGGAAGGCCGCGAAGCCTTCATGGAGAAGCGCCAGCCCGACTTTTCGAAATTTCCAAAATTTCCGTAACCGGTGGCTGACATGCGTTCCCGCAGCCTGACAAAAACGCCCATAGCTTGCGCTATGAGCGTTTTTTTTGATATAGAAGCTGTTTAGGAAGTACCCGAAAATAGCAAGACCGTCATTCCGAGCGCAGCCGAGGAATCTCGCGTGAATCGGTGAACGATACCCAAGCCACCTCGAGCGAGATTCCTCGGCTGCGCTCGGAATGACGGTCTGGTATTGTTGGAATTCCTAAACAGCTTCATTGGCATTACCGCCCTCACCAACCAAACCCTTAGAAGCTGCCGCTCATGAACCGACAGCCGGCGCACCAGGCCAGGAAGAAGCGCAGCCGCTCGCGCTTGCGGGCTTTTTTCAGGACCTTGGCGGGGGTAACGGCCGGCCGCTCATTAGCGGGGTGAGCCTCGAAGCGGACGGGCACGGAAGGGGCAATTACCGGGGTGACGAGTTCAGGTTTCATGGCGGTGGGAATTAGTTCGTTGGCAGTAAGTTACACTTTTTGAAGGATAAAGCCAAGTCAGGCGTGCACTTTTCCGGTTGTTTGGAGCGGGGAATGCCCGCCTTTTCCCGACCTATCTTCGCCGCATGATGGACTTCCTGAAAAAACTATTCGGCCGGAAGCCGGGGCCAAACCTGGGCGCGCTCATCGCGGCCGGGGCCACTATTATCGATGTGCGCAGCAAGGGCGAATACCAGGGCGGCCACCTCAAAAAGTCGCTCAACCTGCCCCTCGACACCCTGCCCGCCGGCTTGGGCAAGCTCGATAAGACCATGCCCGTGATTACCTGCTGCGCCTCGGGCATGCGCAGTGCGGCGGCGCGCGGCATCCTGCAAAAACAGGGCTTTGCCGAGGTGTACAACGGCGGCGGCTGGCTGGGGCTGCGCAAGTTCGAGTAGCCCTTACATCCCGAGTCCAGGCATCGTCCCAACTCCGCTCCCATGCTGGCCCGCAGCCTGCAATACTTATGGGCAGTTGGGCTGTTGAAGCAACGCGAATACCTCCCCCATTTCACGGCTATGACTACTGCTGATTTTCACCTGAATATCCGGCGCATTCGGCGGTGGCATTGGCTGCAATACCCCGTGCAGGGCCTTTTGATGGGCGGGGGACTGCTGGGGGCCAGCGGCCGGATGGCCGTGGGGCCAACCCTGGAACCGGCCCTCACTACGTGGCCGGTTTTGCTGGGGCTCCTGGCGCTGCTGCCGGTAGTGGGCGGGCTGCTGTTTGTGGTTTCGCGCTACCTGCGGCCCAATGTGCGCCGGCCGGCCGAAGAAAATCTGCGCATTTACCAAGGGCGTGCGCTGCTGCGCAATAGCTTGCTGGGCCTGCTGGCCCTGCCCTTGCTTGCGTCGTACGTCATAAGCCACAAGCCGCTCGACCTCGTTCTTTGCGGGGCGGTGCTGCTGGCGCTGGGCTGGCAAACGCGGCCTTCGGCCGAGACGTATCAGCGGTGGCTGCTGGCTTGAGGCCCCAGCCACCGGCCTTTATTTTGACTGTTATGGCTTCCGATTTACTTCCCACCTCCCTCCTGCTCAACGGCCGCGAATTCACCTACGCGGCCATCCGCCAATACCCCGCCCAGCTCGATGTGCCCTTGAACGGCTACGAGGCCAAGGTGCTGAATTTTGTCCGGCAGTGGCTGAACGGCACGCAGGAATTTGTGCTGCACACCTCGGGCAGCACGGGCACGCCCTCGGCCATCACGCTACGGCGGCGGCAGCTGGAAGCGTCGGCCCGCCGCACGGCCGATTTCTTCGACCTCGGCCCCGGCGACCGGGCGCTGGTTTGCCTCAACTGCGAGTACATCGGCGGGATGATGATGCTGGTGCGCGGGCTGGAGCGCAACCTGCACCTCACCATCGTGGAGCCGCACGCCGACCCATTTGCCTACGTAGCCGCCGCTGCGGAATTTGATTTTTCGGCCTTCGTGCCGCTGCAGCTGAAAGCCGTACTGGCGGCCGGCCACGCGCCCCGGCTCGATAAAATGAAGTCGTTTCTGGTGGGGGGCGCGCCCGCCGATGCCGCGCTGCAACAGGAAGTGCAACCCGTGAAAGCCGCCGCGTGGCTCACCTATGGCATGACGGAAACCTGCTCCCACGTCGCCCTGCGCCGCCTGAACGGGCCGCACGCCGCTACCAGCTTCCGGGTACTCACGGGCATTGCGGCGGGGCAGGATGAGCGCGGCTGCCTCACGCTGCGCGGCGACGTGACCGACGACCAGCTCATCATCACCAACGACGTGGTACAGCTGCTCGACGCGCACACGTTTGAGTGGCTGGGCCGGGCCGATTTCGTAATAAACTCGGGCGGCGTGAAGGTGCCCGCCGAGAAAGTGGAGCTGGTGCTGGATGTGGCGCTGGCCGAAATCGGGACGCCGCGCCGCTGCTTTGTGGCCGGCCAGCCCGACGAGCGCCTGGGCCAGACCGTGACGGCTTTCATCGAAGGCCCGGCGCTGGCGCCCGAGCAGGAAATCCGGCTGAAAGCCCTGCTGGCGGCACGCCTGGGGCGCTACGAGCAGCCCCGGCAGCTTACCTACGTGCCCGAATTTCTGCTAACGGCCACGGGTAAGCTCAACCGGACGGCCACGCTACGCACCCTGTAAGTTGATGAAATTTCGATTTTCTTATGGGCTGCTGTTAGGGTTATTGGGGCTGCTGGCCAGCCCGGCAGCACGGGCCCAGGGCCAGAAACCAGCCGGCACCGCTACGCCCGATTCGGCGGTGGTGAACGGCGCGGGCAATATGGCGCCGCCGCCGGCCGGGCTGCCCTCGGCCGAGTTTGAAACCTATAATATGGACGGCACCGGCGTGCGCTACACGGCGGCCCTCACCGGCCTCTACACCACGGGCACGGTGGAACGGATATATTTCAACACCAGCCACACGGGCGGCTTCACTACAGGGCACTGGCAGTTTCCGGCGGCCTTCACCTACAGCTACGGCCGGCAGGACGGGGCCCTTCGCGAGCGCGAGCTACTGCTGCTCAGCACCCCCGACTACCGCATTCGCCGGTGGAAGTTCTACGCGCTGGGCGAGTTCGAAACCAGCAACCTGCGCGCCATCACGCGGCGCGTGGTAACGGGCGGCGGCGTGGGCTACCAGCTATACGCCGACAGCACCAACAACACATTGGCCTTGAGCACATTCTTGCTCAACGAGCAAACCGACTACAATACCGAGTCCGATTTTTCCCGGCACGTAGTGCGCAACTCCACCCGCCTCAAGATGCGCCTGAACCGGGGTGTGTTCAGCGCGTCGGAGCTATTTTTTTATCAGCCCAGCCTGCGCGACTCCGGCGGCGACTACCGCCTCAACAGCGCCACGGTGCTGGCCTTCAAGCTCTACCAGCACCTGACCCTGAACCTGGCCTACACGTATTCCTACGAAAGCGTGGTGGTGCAGAACCGCGCCCGGGCCAACGCCACGCTCTCGGTGGGCTTCGCCTACAGCACGGGCCAGTAGGCGCGCAGCGCGAAAACTGGCGCTCAGCTTAGCGCATGTTGGTTTGGGTGAAGAGCGGCTCTTTATCCTTCATCACCTTGAATAATTCGCCCAGAAACAGGTTGGCGCGCAGGTAAAACACCGGCCCGTTCAGCTCTTTCTGGATGGCGATGGGCACGAACACCGGCTGCCGCCAGCCCAGGCCCGTGCCAATGCCGCCCCAACGAAACACCCGGTACTGCGCGGCCAGTGTGGGCTCCACGATGCCCATAAAATCGCGGGGCGTTTTGTCGAGGTCGCCATCGTCGGCTTCGTAGAGCACGTAGGCCGAGCCCAGGCCCAGTTGCATGTTGGCGCTGAGCTCCCAACGACGGTTTTCGAGCAGCACGTAGCCGGCGTAGGCGGCCAGGTAGCGGAAGCGGATTTCGGCGTCGGCATCTTCGGCGGCGTTGTCGGGCTTGGCCTGGCGCGAGGGCACGCCGGTGCTCAGGAAGTAGATGGCCGCCCCGGTCCGGAAGCGGCTCTTGAACTCGATGCCCAGCTTGAGGCCGTTGATGGTGGTGAGGTGGTGGTTGAGAATGGAGTAGCGCGAGTCGTACTGCACCACGAAGCGGTTGCGGGCCAGGCGCGCCACGGCCGGCCGACCTTTCACCGAATCGGGCCGGGCCGGCGGTGCCGACTGCGCCCACGCGCCCACCGGCAGCAGGACTACACTCAACCACACAACGCGTAACAACCAGAGCATAGCACATCCAAAAAACCGACCGCTGGCAAAGGTCGGGGATTTCACCCGGCCACAACCGCCGTTTCACCCGGTTGTTTCGCCGCTTCGCCCCGAAATAGCTGGCCCGTCCGCCGGCCGGGCTACTAGATTTGGCCCAACTTCTTCGCTTCAGCCCCATGCTCACGTCCGATTTCCTGTTTTCCCTCGCCAACCCCGTGGCCCTGCTGGGCTGGGCGCTGCTGGTACCGGCCCCGCGCTGGCGCGTCACCCGCGCCGTGGTGCTA
This sequence comes from Hymenobacter siberiensis, assembly GCF_018967845.1. Lineage (GTDB taxonomy): Bacteria > Bacteroidota > Bacteroidia > Cytophagales > Hymenobacteraceae > Hymenobacter > Hymenobacter siberiensis. The sequence continues at coordinate 2,368,823 of NZ_JAHLZZ010000001.1, read as the reverse complement.
AGCGGGGCGCTGCCGCTGCTACTGCCGCTGCTTACGCGGTGCTCATCGCGGCGCACTACGCAGGGCCGCACGGCGGCGAGGGCGGCTTTCAGTCGCTGGATGCCGTGGCGGCGCTGTTCCGCGACCCATGGGCGCTGCTGGCTGGCTGGGTACACTACCTCTGCTTCGATATGTGGACGGGGGCCTGGGAAGTGCGTGACGCGCAGCGGCGCGGTATGCCGCACGGGCTGCTGATACCCTGCCTGCTGCTCACGTTCCTGTTTGGGCCGGTGGGGCTGCTGCTGTATTTCGGGGTGCGGCAGCGGTATCCGCTCCCGCCAACGGATGTCTGGTTATCAAATTGTTAACCTCTTTCATTCTGGTTATTTTTTTCTGATTTCAATTCGCTGGCCTCATGAAAACCGCCTTGCTTTCGTCCGCTGTTTTTTCGCCGCTCAGCCCAACCGCTGGTCCGGTGCGCGAGGCCCTGCGCGTGCTGCACCGCGTGAACCCCGTCCTGTCCTGGACCGGCTGGGCGAACGTGGCCCTGGCCGTGCTGCCCTGGCGCTACTGTTCATCGACCACCGCCTGGTGGCCGGCGCACCGGTCTGGCTCAAGCCGCTGAAGTTTGCCCTCTCCATCACGGCCTTTGCCTGGACGCTGGGCTGGCTGCTGGCCGACCTGCCCGCCGCCGCCCAACGCAGCGTGCTGCTGCTGAGCGGGGGCGTAGCCCTGAGTATGCTGGTAGAGCAGGCCGTGATTTTTACGCAGGCCGCCCGGGGCACCACCTCGCACTACAACGCCAGCACCCCGCTCAACGGCATCCTGTTCGGGCTCATGGGCATTTTCATTATGGTCAATACGCTGATGACCGTGTGGGCCGTGTACCTAGCCTGGCGCTACCAGCCACACGGGCCGGCTGGCTAACTGGAATGTTGACACGGAATTGGGAGTGTAAGCTTCCCCTACTTTGTGGACCACTTTCAGCGAGCCGCCCAGGGCCAGCGGAGCCTTATCCCAGCCCAGATTCTGGGGCACGAGGTTGTAGTAAGGAGCCAGATTCGTGTAGTCGGCGCTCACGGCTACGGAGGTGCGCTCCCAGCGTCTGGTCCGTCCCAGGCTGCCGCCCACGCTCATCAGCGAGATGCTGGACTGCGTTTCGGGGGCCAAATCCGTCGAGTTCTGCACCACCAAGGCGCTCAGCGCCTGCCCGTACTCGGCCGAGTAGCCGCCCGTGCTGAACACCAGCCCTTTGAACAGAAAGGGCGAGAACCGGCCCCGGGCCGCCACGTTGGGCACCGCGCCGCCGTAGGGCGTCTGCACGGGCAGGCCGTCGATGTAGTACTTGGTTTCCGAGGCCGCCCCGCCGCGCACAAACAGCTTGCCGTCCTCGCCCACCCGCATGGTGCCAGGCAGGGCATTGAGGGCCCCAGCCACGTCGCCGAGGGCCCCGGCCATAGTCACGATGTCGAGAGGCTTGAGCAGGGTGCCGCGCCTGGTGTCGCTGGCCTCGAAGGCCCCGGCCGTCACCACCACATCGCCGAGGGCGGCAGGGTTCAGCTTCAGCTTGATATTGGGCAGGAAAATCGGGCCTTTCCCCAGGCTAAACATCAGCTCATTAGGCACATAGCCGATGAATCTCACCACCAGCACCCCTGAACCGGCGGCGCGGTCGGTGCGGAAATCGAAGCGGCCCAGCGAGTCGGTGCTGGCTCCGTCGAAGGTGGTTTTCAGGAACACGTTCACGCCCGGCAGGGGCTGGCCGGCGGCATCGCGCACGATGCCTTTGAGGTGAGTTGGTGAGCTGGTGAGTTTTAGCACTGGGCGCATGGGCAAAGGCGGCGGGGGCGGCGCTCAGCAGCAGGAGCAGCGGGAGTAGCGGGAGTAGCGGGAGTAGCGAAGTTTTCATGGCGGCGGGCAGTTTGATGGCTCAAAGGTGCCCGCGGGCGGCCCCGGCCTCAACTTCCCGTTGCCGAACCGTCGGATGAGGGGGATGAACCGTTGGCGCGGGCTGTTGACTTTTTTTGCCAGCTGTCCGCCAGGCGGGGTTGCGGGCCGACCCGTCGAAGGATGAACGACGGCCATAACAACGACAACCGGCCGGACCGCCCACCGCAAAAACCGGATAATGCTAACCGCAATTACCCGCGCCTCGTACTCCCGCCTACGGCCCCTCATCCAGCCCCAAACAACCAGTCCGCCAAGCCGCTTCTCTCCCGAAGGCTGACTCCGGTGGTCATTATCTATCTTCACGGCATCATCATCACCACCCGCCCAAGTTTGCGGCACCATTGCATTTAGTACGCTTCATGGCTGACATTTCCCTGCCCATCGATTACCGCGCCCTGTTTCACGCCCTCCCCGGTGCCTACCTGCTGCTGGCCCCCGACGGCACCGTGCTCGACAATTCCGACCAGCACGTCGGCGTGTCGCTGCTACCGCGCGCGCAGGCCGTGGGACGCAACATTTTCGACGCCTACCCCTCGGCCCCCGAAAGCCAGCGCGACCTGCACGCCTCGCACGAGCAGGTGCGCCGCACCCTGCTCCCCGACACCATGCCCCTGCTGCGCTACGACCTCGAACGCCCCGCCGAGCTGGGCGGCGGCACCGAGGAGCGGTACTGGCAGGTTACGCACTACCCCCTGCTCGATGCCCAGGGCCAGCTGCAATACATCCTGCTAATGCCGCAGGATGTGACCGAAGCGCACCGCACCAGCCGGGCCGCCGACGAGGCCCAAAAAGTCCTCGACGAAACGCGGCAACGCAACCAGTTCATGCTGCAAAGCCTTCCGGTGATGGTGTGGACCACCCGCCCCGATGGCACAGCCGAGTTCTTTAACACCCGCTGGACCGGTTTTACCGGCCGGGCGCTGGCCGACACGCTGGACTGGGGCTGGGTGGAAGACCTGCATCCCGATGATTTGCCCACCACCACCGCGCGGTGGCAAGCCGCCCGCGACCAGGGCACCTCTTACCAGACCGAATACCGCATGCGCCGGCACGACGGCAGCTACCGCTGGCACCTGGCCACGGGCGTGCCCCGCCTGGGGGCCGACGGCCAGATTCAGATGTGGGTGGGCTGCAACACCGACATCCACGAGCAAAAACTTATGGTAGAAGAGCTGCTCGAAGCCAACGAGCAGCAGGCCGCCCTCTCCGAGCAGGCCTACCAGCAGTTTCAGAAAGCCGAAAACCAGCGCGAAACCTACGAAAGCCTGTTTACACAGGCCCCGGCGGCCATTTGCATCCTGCGCGGCCCCGAGCACCGCCACGAGTTTGTGAACCCGCCCTATCAGCATATTCTCGGCAACCGCCCCCTGCTGGGCCGCACGGTAGCCGAAGCATTGCCCGAAGTAGTTGAGCAGGGCTTCATCGCCCTCCTCGACCACGTGTATCAGTCGGGCGAAACGTACCACGGCAACGAAGTGCCCATTAGGCTTTTGGGGGCCGCAGAAGACCAGTATTTCAACTCAACGTATCAGCAGTTCCGCGAAAACGGGCAGCCCGTTGGCATTGTCGTGTTTTCGTTTGAAGTCACCGACCTCGTGCACGCCCGCCAGGTCCTCGAAAAGCTCCGCGATGCCGGCTCGGCCGCACCCTTGGCCTGATTTGTGGTAGGCCGTCCGCAACCATTGGCGTGGCGGGCGGCTCCTCACCCGCCATTTGCCGGCTCCCGGAGCCACTCTTTTATTTTTACTTCTCCCTATTTATGCCTCTTACTTCGTTCGACTTTCAGCAGGCCCGCGTGAAGCAGGTGCTCTTTAAGTCGCGGCTGCGCTCCGTGCTCTACGGCGTGCGGGAGGCCGAATCCAGCCTCTTTTCGCCCCAGGAAAACCCGCTGGGCCAGTGGCTGCACACCGTGCTACAGCCCCAGCACGGCACCCACCCCGAGGTGCGCGAGCTCGACCGTACCGTGCAACAGATGCTGCGCGCCGGCCAGGACCTGGCCACCCGCTACCAGCGCGGCCATATTGAGGAAGCCCGCACCGGCCTCGACCAAATCAACACCTTCGCTGCCCACATCGACACCCTGCTCCTTTCGTTGGAGCGTGGCCTGGCCGTGGCCTGAGCCCAGCCCCCGGCCATGATTACCATTGCCCGCGGCCCCGAGCACCGCTTCGAGTTTGTGAACCCGGCCTACAAGCAGCTTTTTCCGCACCGCCAGCTGGTGGGCCTCCCGGTGCTCGAAGCCCTGCCCGAAATCAAGGACCAGCCCATCTAAGAGGTGCTTAATAACGTGTTCAGGACTGGCGAAACCTTCCACGGCAACGAGCTCAGCATTCAGCTGCAGCGCGAGCCCGGACAGTCACCGCGCGATTCGTATTTCAACTTCATCTACCAGCAGCTCCGCGAAAACGGCGAGCCGGCCGGCATCATGGTTTTTACTTTCGAAGTTACCGAGCTTGTGAAGGCCCGCCAAGCCCTGGAACAAGTGCGCGAAGCCTCCGCCCGCGCCCTCGGCGATGCTACGGCCGGCTAAAACCGGCGTATCTTTATGGTCCTTTCTGCCCGCCTTTTTTTAGCCCCAGTATGCCTCTTACTTCGTTCGACTTTCAGCAGGCCCGCGTGAAGCAGGTGCTCTTTAAGTCGCGGCTGCGCTCGGTGCTCTACGGGGTGCGCGAAGCCGAGCCGGCCCTTTTTTCCCTGGCCGAAAACCCGCTGGGCCAGTGGATTCAAACCGTGCTCAAGCCCCAGGCCGCCGGCCAGCCCGCCGTGCGCGAGCTGGAGTATGTGCTTCAGCGCATGTTGAACACCGGCCAGGACCTAGCCACCCGCTACCAGCGCGGCCACCTCGAAGAAGCCCGCGCCGGCCTCGAACAGGTCAATGTTTTCTCCGACCAGATTGAAACCCTGCTCACCAGCCTGGAGCGCGCCGCGTAGTAGTAGCATCAGCCGATAAGTAAGGTCGTCATGCTGAGCGCAGCCGAAGCATGACGACCTTTTTTGCTATGTTTATCACTACCTGGACAGTCATCACAAATTGAACAGCGCCGCCGCGTTGCGCGTGGTGGCTTCGGCCACTTCCGCCTCGGGCAGGCCCAGCAACGACGCCACCCGGCGCAGCACCAGCGGCAGGTAGGCCGGCTCGTTACGCTTGCCCCGGTGTGGCACCGGCGCCAGATACGGGCAGTCGGTTTCGAGCAGTAGATGCTCCAGCCCGATGCCAGGCAGCACCTTGTCGGCCCCGCCGTTCTTGAATGTGGCCACGCCGCCGATACCCAGCTTGAACCCCAGCTTAATAACCTGCTCCGCTTCCTCGGGGGTGCCGGAGAAGCAATGAAACACGCCGCGCAGCGTGCCGTCCTGCGCGGCCTCCACCAGCGCCACGGTTTCGGCGAAGGCCTCGCGGGTATGCAGCACAATGGGCAGGCGGTGCTTTTTGGCCAGGTCGAGCTGAATTTTCAGGGCATGCTGCTGCTCGGCCAGTAGGGTTTTATCCCAGTGCAGGTCGAGGCCAGCCTCGCCCACGGCGGCGAAGGGCCGGCGGTCGAGCCAGGTTTCTACCTCATACAGTTGCTGCTCAAAATTGCGCGTGACGGAGCACGGGTGCAGGCCCATCATGGCAAAGCAGGTTTCCGGGGCCTCCGCTTCCAGTTCCAGCATGGCATCGATGCTGCTGTGGTCGATATTGGGCATGACGATGGTGCGTACGCCGGCCTCCTGGGCGCGGCGCAGGGCATCGAGGCGGTCGGGCCGGAACTGCTCGGAGTAGAGGTGGGCGTGCGAATCGGTGATGTGCATAGGAATGCAAAGGTCGGGCGAAGGCGCGGGCCGGCAATAATTTTCCGCCGCAAAAAGCAAACGGCGGGCCTGAAAACGGCTATTAACGGATAAATCAGTTTCAAAACTGAATAATAAGTTTTGAAACTGATTTATCCGTTATACATTTGACACATGGAAGAATTAACCAAAACCGAAGAGCGTATCATGCAGGCGCTGTGGAAGCTGAAGAAGGCATTCATCAAGGACGTTATCGACCATTTGCCCGACGACCCTAAGCCGCCCTACAACACCATTTCGTCGGTGGTGCGCATTCTGGAGCGCAAGGGTTACGTGGGCTTCAAGGCCTATGGCAAGACGTATGAGTACTTCCCGCTCATCAGCAAGATGGAGTACCGAGCTTCCAGCCTGAAGCGCATGCTGGCGCAGTATTTCGACAATTCGCCCACGGCGCTGGTGTCCTTCATGGTGGAGGAAACCCTGAGCCAGCGCGAAAAGCAGCAGCTGCTCGACCTGCTCCACGATTCCGAAAACTCTTCCAAGCCCGACGGCGGTGCTCACTAGCCTCCTCCTCTACCTGGCCGAAGCCAGCTTTTGCCTGGCCATATTTGCCCTGGCCTACCGCCTGCTGCTGGCCGGCCTCACCTATTTTGCCTGGAACCGGGCGTATCTGCTGGGCGCGCTGGCCGTGAGCGTGGTGATTCCGCTGGTGGCCTTTCCAGGGCTGGCGGCCTGGCTGGCCAACCCGGCAGCCGCGCCGGCCATGGCCGGGCTGCCGCTCCGCCTCGGCTGGCAACTGAATGCGCCGCTGGCCCACGCGGCAGCCGCACCCACGGCCAGCGGGCCGGATTGGGTGGCGCTGTTACTCGTCGGAGCCGTGAGTATTTATGCGCTGGGGGCGCTTTATAAGCTGGCAATGGCGGTGCGCAACGTGCGGGCGCTGCGCCAGCTGGCCCGGCAAAACCCGCAGACCGATGCGGGCACCTTCGCCATTGTGCACCTGCCCACGCCTGGCCTGCCGGCGTTTTCCTTCGGGCGCTACGTATTTCTGTCGCCGCTGCACGAGGCGCTGAGCCCGGCTGAGCGCGAGCAGCTCCTGCTGCACGAGCAGGTGCACGTGCAGCAGCGCCACACGCTTGATTTATTACTGGTGGAGGCGCTGGGCGTGCTTTTCTGGTTCAATACCGCCGTGCCCTACCTCGGCCGACAGCTGAAAGTGGTGCACGAGTATCTGGCCGATGCCGCCGTGGCCCGCACCCAGGCCAGTCTTGCCGGGTACGACCCTGCCGGGTACGACCCTGCCGGGTACGACCCTGCCGGGTACGACCCCACAACACTACGGCGAGCTGCTGATAAAGCTGGCGGCGCAGCAGCTGCCCTTTGCCTTGGTCCATGCCTTCGCCCACAAACAAATTTTTCTCCGAATTCAGATGCTCACTCAACCAACTTCCTCTCCCATGAAAAAGCTTCGTTTTCTGCTCATCGTGCCCGTATTCGCCTTCACCTGGGCGGCCACGGCCTGCGTCGGCTCACCGGCTACGGAACCAGCGGCTCCGGCCGGTACTCCGGCTCATTCATCCGTTGCGCCCGCAGCGGGCCGCATTGGCCGCATCAGCTGGCAGGGCAACACCTACCTGTCGGCGGCCGAGCTGAGCCAGACACTGGGCCTCAAATCCGGCGATGCCTACGATTCCGCCACCGTGGTTCGCCGCCTGAGCTTCGACCCCAAAGGCGGCGATATTACCTCGCGCTACATGGACCACGGCTACCTGTTTTTCTCGGCAACGCCCAAAGCCACCCGCCAGCCCGACGGCACCACCGACCTGGCCTTCAACATATCCGAAGGCCGCAAAGCTCAGCTTGGCCATATCACCATCACGGGCAACACCAATACGCCCACGGCCGCGCTACTCAGGCTAATTCCACTGCGCTCGGGCGAAGACTTCAGCCGGGCCAAGCTGATGGAAACGCAGCGTATCCTGGCCCAGCAGGGCCAGTTCGACCCCAATAAAGTGGGCATCAACCCTGCCCCCGAAATGCGGCCCAATGAGGCTACCGACCTGGTAAATATCGCGCTGGTGGTGGTGGTGGAGAAGTAGGATTCGGGGCTTGCCCCGCACCCTACTTCGTTGTAGATTCAGGAGTCTAACATTTACTCATAGCTCCTCCCCTTCCACACCACCTTCCCACCACTCAGCTGGAATACCAGAATGGCTGCCGTTATCCCCAGCGTGTACAGCTCGAACAACGGCAGCAGCCACCAGCGCAGCCGCAGCCCGGCCCGGCGATGCGCATTCGCCGCCAAAACCCACTGCACCAGCACTTTAGCACCCCAAAACCCAAGTGCCACCGCCGGCCCGGACAGCGCCGCCACGCCCGCCAGCGCCGGCCAGAAGCCGCTGAAAAACAACAGCTCCAGCCGCAGGCGCAGCGGCAGCCCGGCCACCCCGCGCAGCCAGCGCTTGCGCTGCCGCAGCAGCGCCACCCATGTAGGCATCGGCAGTGAATCGGCACGGATATCGGCCTGAAACACCTGCCGGAAGCCGAACCCCGCCGCCAGCACGGCCTGAAACAGGGCAAAATCTTCGGTCACGGAAAAGGGCAGTGCCTCGTAGCCGCCAGTGGCTTCGTAGGCGGCACGGGTTACCAGCATGTTGTTGCCCATGGCCGTGACGGGGCGGCCCAGGTCGCTTACCACCTGCACCATGCTTAGCGAGAGCAGCCAGTCGATGCCCTGCAATTGGTCGAATAAGCGTGGCCCGCGCACGGTCGTGATGCCCGTGACCGTGCCCACGCCCGGGGCAGCGTGCGCCAGCAGGCCGGCTATCCAGGTTTTGGGGAGGCTGATGTCGGCATCGGTGATGAAGAAGAAGTCGGTGGTGGCCAGCCGGGTCAGGTGAGCCAGCACGTTGGCTTTGCCCCGCGCCTGGCCCAGGTTTTCGGTGATGGGAACCAGCCGGAACTGGCCCGCGAAACCCTGCATGGCAGCAGCAGCCACGGCGGCGGTATGGTCGGTGCTGCCATCGTCGCCAACGAGGATTTCGAGCAACTCGGCCGGGTAGTGCAGCGCCCGCAGGCTGGCCAGGCAGCGCGGCAGGGCTACTTCCTCGTCGCGGGCGGCGATGAGGATGCTCACGCGGGGCAGCAGCCCGGGCAGGTTTTCGGCCGCCTTGGCCCCGCGCCGACTGGCGAAGCGCCACACCGTGAACGCCATACCCAGGAGCCACAGCCCCAGGTAAAGCAGCAGAAAATTCAGCAGCAGCCAGCTCACAGCGTGGCGAATTGAAAGCCCTGCCCGGCCAGATGGGTCAGCACGCGGGGCAGCACGAAGCGCAGCCGGGCGCTGGCCTTGCGGCTGTCGTGAAACACCACCACATCGCCGGCCCGAATGGCCTCCAGGGCAAACCGCAGGCAGCTTTCCGGACTCAGGCCGGGGTCGTAATCCCGCGTGAGCACCGACCACATGACAACCCTGAAATCACGACGCAGCGTGGGCAGCAGCGGCCAGGTCAAGCGGCCGTAGGGCGGGCGGAACAGCGGAAGCGAGGAGCGGGAAGCGGGAAGTGGGGAGTGGGAAGCGGTGAGCGGGGAGCGGAAAGTGGGGATTGGAGAGCGGGAACCGGGGAGTGGGGAGTGGGGAGCGGTGAGCGGTTTTTCCGGGAAACTTTGCACCAGCTTATCAATGTGGGTCTGACAAACAGCAATATCGGCTAGATAAGCCGGGCGGGCGGTGGCCCAGGCGCTGCGGTGCTGGTGGGTATGGTTGCCGAAACGGTGGCCGGCAGCCAGGGCGGCGCGGGCAATTTCGGGGTAGCGCACCAGGTTTTCGCCCACGCAGAAAAAGGTGGCTTTGGCATTGAATATCGCCAGCTGCTCCAGCACCCAGGGCGTTTCTTCGGGAATGGGGCCGTCGTCGAAGGTCAGGTATACGACCGGCGCGCCGGCGGGCGTGGTGGCCGGGCCGGTCCACTCGCAGCCGGGCAGCAGGGCGTGCAGCAGCCGGGGCGGACGCGTGAGCACAGCCGCTTCGAGCCTGGCTGACGACGAGGCAGCCATCAGGAACGAGCGATGCGCATGAAGGGCACGCGGGTATCGGGCAGCGGGCCGAGCACGGTGGCCAGTGCTTCGAGGAAGGCATCGGCCGTGTTGGAGCGGCCGCCGGCGGGGCCCCGGCCCAGGTGGCGGTGCACGTCGCCGGCCCACTCGCTCACTGTGGTGGGTGTGCCGGCGGGGCCGCTCAGGCCCAGCGTGGCTTCGAGGGTAAAGTAGCGGGGGCGCGTTTCCTCGGCTTCGGTTTCGGCGGGCTCGTCGTCCTCTTCGTACACCAGGGCCGAAAAATGGGCCTCCATGGTGGCCTGGGGCGCGGGCATATGGAACAGGGCCGTGACGCGGCCAGCCACTTCGTGCCAGCTCAGGCGCAGGCCTTTGGGCGGCACGCGGTCGATGGGGGCCACGTTTTCGGCCGCTTTATCCCACACGTAATGCAGCAGCTCCTTGGCCAGGTAAGGGTCGCTCAACTCGCGGCGCACCGATAAAGGACGGCGCCACGCCAGCTGCGGCAGGAGAACGTGGACGAAATTGTAGGGGTGCAAACGGGCCATAACTACCGGCAAAAGTACGGCCGGGTGGCGCTACATAACGCATGGCGCGCCGCGGCCGGCCCTACGGCCGGCTGATGGCCTTGCCTATTGCCTGCCACAGCACTTCGGCACTTTGCGCCCACGAAAACCGGCTCAGATTCTCGCGGCCCCGGGCTACCAGCTGCCGGCGCAGGTCCGCGTCGTTCCACAGCCGGGCCAGCCCGGCGGCAATGCTGTCTACATCGCGCGGGTCCACCAGCAAGGCCCCGCCCGCCCCCGCCACCTCCGGCATCGAGCTGACGCCCGACGTGAGCACCGGGCAGCCGCTGGCCTGAGCCTCCACAATAGGGATTCCAAAACCCTCAAAATAAGGAACATAAACCGTAGCCCGGGCCGCCGCGTAGAGACCGGCCAGCTCGGCATCGGCCACGCGGCCCGTAAAATGCACCGCCGACTGGTGGCGCATCTGCTCATAAGCGGCCAGGATGGGGCCGGCTTTCCAGGCCTTACGGCCCACGATGAGGAGTTGGGCATCGGCCACGGCCGCGCCGCCGGTGGCTTTAAGCTGGTCGAAGGCCCGCAACAGATTGCCCAGGTTTTTGCGCGGCTGCAAGGCCCCCACGAACAGAAAATAAGGCTGCCCATGGCTGAATTTTCGGCGGATTTCCCGCTGGGTTTGCTCTGACTGGGGCTGAAATAAATCGGCGGGTGCGTTGTAGGCCACACTGATTTTTTCGGGCGCGGTGCCGTAGGTCTGCACGATGTCGGCCTTGGTGGCTTCCGATACGGCTACAATCTGCGCCGAGGCGCGGGCGAAGCGCGGCGAAAAAAAGTGGTAATACTTGCGTTGCAGCAAGCCCACATCGAGCGGAAAATGCTCGAACGCCAGGTCGTGGATGACCGTGACGCGGGGCACGCGCGTGTTCAGGGTCGTGAAGCCGTCGGGGCTGAAGAAGGCGGCCGGCCGGTACCGGGCCAGCCACGCCGCCACCGCGCCCTCAAACCACGCCACGTACAGCAACGGATGCCGGGCCGGCGGCTGCAATACGTGCGGCACCACATTGGGCCCAAACAGGTAGCGCGGGTCGAAAGCGCGGTCGAACAGGAAGTGAAACGTGACCTCCGGATGCTGCGCCACGAGGCGCAGCAGCGTCTCGTAGGTGAAGCGGCCGATGCCTTCGAGGTGGTCGCCGGGCAGCAGAAAGCGGGTATTTACGGCGATGTGCACGGGGGTTGAGTTAAGAGTTAAAGGTTAGGAGTTAAGAGTTGGTGGTTAGAGCAGTTTTCGGATTTGTATACAGCTTATGAGGCCAGCAGGCAGTAGCGCGAACTACAAAGTTCGCGCTACGTGTACACGAACCTGAAAACCGCTCTAATCATCTATAGATGAGGCTATTGCTCTTCCAACTTCAACTCTTAACTCCTAACTTTTAACTCTTAACTCCCCTCCCCGGCAGCAGCTGGCTGATTTCGTTGCGGCGCACCAGCCCCGTGCCCAGCACAAGCAGCCCGAACACCACGGCCATGATGCCCGCCTCCAGCCACCAGCTTAGGAACAAACCGTATTGCAGGCCGGCCCAGGCCCCGCACAGCAGCCCGAAGCACAGCAGCAGCCGGGCCAGCAGGCGGCCGGGCACGCCCACGCCGGTGCGCCGCGCTACCAGCACCAGGTAGCCCACCGATACGGCAGCGGCGCAAATCAGGGTATCGACGGAAGCCGCGATGGCCCCGAATTTGGGCAGAAAAACCAGGTTCAGACCAATGTTGAGGGCGATGCTGAGGGCCACCAGCCAGCTCACGGCCCGCTCGTGGGTGGTGCTGGTGAGTAGGGTGCTATAGATTGCGAAAAAGCTGTGAACCAGCACGTTGACGAATAATATTTTCAAACACAGTGTCATACGGGCTATTTCGGCCGGGCTGCTGTGCTTGAACTGCCAGAACACCACCTCGCCCCGAAAAAAGATAAAAGCCACCACGAACAGCAGCGGCAGCGTGACGATGCGCTGCCCGAAGCGCAGTAGCTCGCGCTGGGCCCCGGCATCCTTCGGCACGCTGGCGAACTTGGCAAAAAAGAGCGGCAGCACCGTCCAGGCGTACATCATCACGGCATCGACCCAGCGGTAGGCGCCGGCGTAGTAGCCCGCCTCGGTGGGCGAGGCCAGGCGTTCGAGCATCACCATGTCGATGCGCTCGTTCACGCCATAGAGCAGCGTCATGAGGGCGAAGGGCAGGCTGGCGCGCAGGGCGGTGCGGGCCACGGGGCCTTTCCAACGGTACTTCACGCGGCCGAAAAACCGCGTCATCAGCCCGTAGAGCAGCGCCGTGGTGAAGGCCGCCGCGCCCAGCCGCGCGCCTACGTAGCGCGGCAGCGTGAGGCCCACCGGCAGCAGCACCAGCACGGCCCCGAGCAGCAGAAATTTTTCGACCACCGAGAGGACGGCGTCGGTGTTGAATTTTTGGTGAGCCTGGAGGGTGCCGCGCAAAAACTGCCCGTACTGGGCCAGCAGCAGCGCCGCGCCCACGGCCGCCAGCAGGCCCAGCTCGGGGCCGCGGTAGCCCAGCCCCCAGCCCACCACCAGCATGGCGGCCAGGGCCACGAAGTTGAGCGCCCCGCGCAGGGGCAGCAGCGTGGGGAAGGTTTCGGCCATAAAGCCCGGCTCGGCCGCTACGCGCTGCACGGAGTAGGGTGTCAGGCCCAAATCGGAGAGGGCGGCCACCACCAGCGTGAGCGCCGAGAGCGCCGTGATGAGGCCAAACGTGGCGTGCCCGAGCCGGTCCTGCACCAGGTTTTCGACCACCACCCAGCCGGGTTTCACCAGCAGGTTGAGCAGGACGACGAAGCTGATATTGCCAAAAAACCGTTTGATGCGGAAGGGAGGGCTAGATTTTGAAAATGTGTCCCGGGGCGCGGCGCACGGCCTGCAAAGCTACGCACCGCGCCGGGGCAGCCGCACTATTAGGTCCGAAGGGCTATTTTCCGGCTATCTTTGCCCGCCGCTTTCCCGCTTTATGCCCAACTAATTTTTGCAGGCAGAGCCGGCGGTTTTCCTTTCTGTATGTCTGCACCCTCTTTCTCGCTGGTGGGCCTGGGGCCCATTATCAACCGCTGGAAATATTTTGTGGCCGGTGCCGTGGCGCTGGCCGCCGTGGTGAGTGTGGTGGTGGCCTTGCTGCTGCCCAACCAGTACCGCTCCACCGCCGTTTTCATCCCGACCAACCCGCAAACAGCCGACCCCGACCGCCTGCTGGACCAGGACAAAGAGATGGGCAGCAGGCTGGAGCTGGGTGGCCGGGCCGAAGACCTGGACCGCGTCATCACCATCGGTGAGTCGCAGCCGGTCGCCGACGTGGTAATCAAGAAGTTCGACCTCTACAAACACTACCATGCCGGCGCGCCGGGCACCGATGCCGCCGATAACTACGTGCTGAGCGAGTTCAGCAGCAACCTGAGCATTGTGCACAACGAGCGCGACGCCATCGAGCTCACCTTTATTGACAAAGACAAGCAGCTGGCCGCGGCCGTGGCCAACGCCATGGTGCGGGCCATCGACTCGGTAAACCAGCAGCTGACGCTGGAAAACCGCCGCACCGTGCTCGCGCTCTACGGCCAGCGCTACGAGTACCTGAGCACCAGCTTCGAGCGCAGCCGCCGCGAGCTGGTGGGGGCCCGCCGCCGCTACGGCATTTTTGGCCTCGAAATGCAGGGCCGCTACCTGGCGAAGCAGCTCATCGAAACCGAGGCCGCCCTGCGCAAGGCCGAAGCCAGCGGCGGCGACGTAGCCGGCCTTAGGCGCAGCCTGCGGGGCCTGACCCGCGCCGATGGCGGCAACCTCATCAACCTGGAAAGCTACGTGGCAGGCACCGACTCGCTGGCCATGTTCACAACCCGCGTGACTGATTTGCAGACCCGCCTCATCGCGGCCCGTAGCGCTTACGAAACGGCCGAGCTTAGCATCAAGGGCCGGCTTTCGAGCGTGTACCTGGTGCAGAAGGCCTACCCGGCCACCAAGAAATTTAAGCCCGTGCGCTCGCTCATCGTGCTGGGTTCCGTGCTGCTCACCTTCGCGCTTTCGGTGGTGTTCATCGCGCTGCTGGAGCTGTACCGCTACAACCGGCCCGGGGCCGTGCGCCCGGCGTGAACCCGCCCGTGAACGAGCGGCCGGACCAGCGCTGGCGGTCCTTCGATACGCCCCAGCTCCTGTTTATGGGGTTTGTGGGCCTGCTGCTGGCCGGCGGCGCGGCGGCGGCCTTAGCCCAGATGCCGGCCCTGTTCCTACCGGCGCTACTGGCCGTGGGCCTGCTGGTGGCCCTGGTGGAATGGCGCTGGCTGTACTACCTGCTGTTTTTCGTGCTGCCTTTTTCGCAGGAAATCAGCCTGTTTGGCGGGCTGAGCATGGACATGCCCTCCGAGCCGCTGATGCTGGTGCTCACGGCCTGCGTGCTGGGGGCTCTGATGCTGGGCGTGGGCCACATCCCGCGCCGCGAGCTGATAAACCCGCTGCTGGTAATTCTGGCCCTGATGCTGCTGTGGACAGCCGTCGACCTCCTGTTTTCGGTTGATACGCTGAAATCCTTTAAGTACCTACTGGCCAAGGTGTGGTACATTGTGCCCTTCCTGCTGGGCACGCTGCTGATAGTGCGGCGGCCCAACGACACCTGGCGTTTCGCGGCCGTATACGTGACCGGAGCCGCCCTGAGCGTGCTGTACGTGGCCAGCCGCCATGCTACCAGGGGCTTCAGCTTTGCCGAAATTAACTGGGCGCTGCACCCGTTTTTCCGCAACCACGTTATTTACGCGGCCATGCTGGCGCTGCTGGTGCCGTTTGCCTGGTTTGCCATTCAGGCCACGAGCCGGGGCGGCGCACGGCTGGCGTGGCGCGTGGGGCTGGGCATTGTGCTATTTGGCCTGCTCACGTCCTACACCCGGGCGTCCATCCTGTCGCTGCCCATCGCGGGGCTGTTTTATCTGGTGATGCGCCTGCGCCTCACGCGGGTGGTGGTGCTGGCCGTGGCCGTAGCCGTGACGCTGGGCGTGACGTACGTGGTAACCGGCGACCGGTACATGGAATTTGCGCCCAATTACGAGCGCACGGTGTTCAACGGCCAGAATTTCGAAAAGCACCTCGAAGCCACCTACAAGCTGCAGGATGTGTCGGGCATGGAGCGCGTGTACCGCTGGGTGGCCGCCGCCCGCATGATTGGCGATAAGCCCATCACCGGCAGCGGCGCGGCCACCTTCTACCCCGAATACAAGCGCTATACGGTGAAGAGCTTCCGCACCTACGTGAGCGACAACCCCGAAAAATCGACCACGCACAACTACTTCCTGCTCCAGTTGGCCGAGCAGGGGATTCCGGGCTTTCTGCTGTTCGTTGTCCTGATTGCCACGTCGCTGCTGCTGGCCGAAAGCCTCTACCACCGCTCCCGCTCGCGGCCCGAGGTGCGCCGCGTGGTGCTGGCCGCGTCGCTGTCGCTGGTGGTCATCATCTTCCATCTCACGCTGAATGAGCTGATTGAGGTAGACAAGATTGGGCCGATATTTTTTATCTGCCTGGCACTGTTGGTGCGGGCGCAGTCGTGGCTGGATGAGGCCACCGACCCGACCAACACGACATCAGCCTGACCTTACAAACGGTACTCGGCCACCACCTGTCCGATTTGGCCCAGATGCCGCTCGACGTGCTTGGCAAGGAAGTAAACAAAGTCATACACGTCCATCTTGCCCAGGTCGTTTACCGACATGGTCGTGTGGTAGAGTACACCTTCGCCATTGGGCAGGCGGCCCAGCACCTCCTTGCACTGCTGCAGTTGCTGCCGGAGCGTGGCGGCTACTTCCGGACCCGATTTCAGGCCATGCGGTGCCATGTGGTCGGGCCGCATCCAAGTGAAGGCTCCCGGCTGGCTAATCTCATCGAGGCGAACGCGGGCCGACTGCCGGATGGCCAGTTCAGTGGCCAGGTCCAGTTCGCGGGCATTTTTGAGCGCCTTGGTGGCCCCTTTCTCGATGAGAATGAGTAGGAAATGATTGGTGAGCGCAACGTGCTCGAGAATCTCGTCGATGGTCCAGCCGCCTTTGGCCGGATGGTAGCACCGCAAAGGGGCCGGGGCCGCAAACCAGCCGTTGAGTTGGTCGAAGGCCGTGGTCAGCCGCTGGCTGATTTCGGCTATCAGGAGGGTGGGCACCATCGATGACTACTTAAACCGGCAGCTCAGTATGGTCACGTCATCGGCGAAGTGCGAGCCGCGCGAGCTGTAGGCGTCGATGCTGCGCAGCATTTCCTGGTGCAGCTTGGGCAGCGGCAGGTAGCGGCTGCGGTGCAGCACGGCCAGCACGCCCTCTTCGCCAAACTCGTTGCCGTCGGCGTCGAACACTTCGGTGAGGCCATCGGTGTAGAGCAGCAGCAGCGATTGGTGCGGGATTTCGATTTCGCCCACCCGCATCAGCGGCAGTTCCTCCATAATGCCCAGCATCACGGTGCCATCCTTGAGCGTGGTCACGGTGCCGTTGTCGGCCAGCAGCAGGGGGTCGTTGTGGCCGGCATTCACGAATTGCAGGCGGCGGGTGCGGCGGTTATAAATGCCCAGAAAGGCCGTAATAAATTTCTCGCCGCCCGAATTCCGAAACAGCAAGTGGTTGAGCTCGGGCACGATGGTAGCCAGCGGCACGCCCTGGCGCAGCAGCGTGCGCAGCCCGGCCTGGAAGTTCGACATGAGCAGCGACGCGGGCACGCCCTTGCCGCTCACGTCGGCCACGCACAGCAGCAGGCGGTCGACGTCGATTTCGACTACGTCGTAATAATCGCCCCCGATTTCGGTGTGCGGCACATAGCTGCGCTCAATGGCCAGGTCGGCATCGTTGGGCAGCTGGCGCGGGAAGAGCATGGCCTGCACCTCCTGGGCAATCTCGATTTCCTTGCGCACGGCGGCATCGGCCACGCGCTGGGCCTGCAGGCGGCGGTTTTCCACGGCCCCCATCAGCGTATTGGCCAGCGAGGTGAGGAAGGGAATGAGTTGCTGACGGTCGAAGTCGGTGCGCAGGCCCCCTACGAATACGTAGGCCACCACCTGGCGCTGCCGCAGAATGGGCAGCACCAACTCGTATTTTTCCCAGGCCGGCCCCAGTAGCAGGTCTTCCACGGCTTGCGGCTCTTTTACTTCGCCGCCGAGCAAGGCGGGTGAGAGCGTCAGCTTTTCGGCCATGGCCAGGTCGCAGCCCAGTGCTAGGCGGGCGCGAAAATGGTCGTCCTCGCGGGCAAACAGCACCAGCTGCACCACGTTGCGCTGGCCCTGCAGAGTGAGGCGCAGCATGTGGTACAGCTCATCCACAGAGTGGTCGCGGGCCGTCATGTCGTAGGCCACGCCCAGTACCGTATCCAACTCGAACTGTTTGAGTTGCAGCTGGCGACGCAGCTGCTTGAGCTGCTCATCGTGCGTGGCGAGTTGGGCGGCGGAGTCAGCCGGTGGTTCGGGGGAAGAATTGGGAGCGACAGCAGGCATACGGCAAGGTAAGCAATGCGCCGGAAATCCGAACGCGGGACCACAAAATTACAGCGGTTACGCAGTTGGTTTCCGGTTGCTGGTTTCTCGCTGCTGGTTAAGTATCAGAAACCAGAAATTCACACCGCAACGGGCGTTTTGGGGTCGTAGGCATCGCGCAGGCCGTTGCCGAGCAGGTTGAAGCTGAGCACAAGCAACGAAATGGCCGCGCCGGGCAGCAGCGTGAGCCACACGCCGGCCTCAGTTCCCAGCAAATCGTAGCCTTCCTTCACCATCAGGCCCCAGCTGGGCGCGGGCGGCTGCACCCCCAGGCCCAGGAAGCTCAGGCCCGCCTCAAGCAGAATAGCCGAAGCGAAGTTGCTGGTGGCCAGCACAATGAGCGGGCCGCGCATATTGGGCAGCAGGTGCCGCGCAATGAGGCGCGACGTGGGTAGGCCCAGCACCCGCCCGGCCTCAACGAAGGTGGACGAGCGCAGGCTCAGCATCTGGCCGCGCACCACGCGGGCCACGTCCACCCACATCGTCAGGCCCACGGCTACAAAGCTGACCCACACGCCTTTGCTGTCGAGCGCCAGCGAAATAGCAATGACCAGCATGATGCCGGGAATGCTCCACACCACGGTCATCACTCCCAATAAAAGGGAATCGACCCAACCGCCGAAGTAGCCGGCCACCGCGCCCACGGCCATGCCCAGCACCACCGAAATAAGCACCGCTACCAGCCCGATACCCAGCGAAATGCGCGTGCCCAGCAGCAGCCGGCTCAGCTCGTCGCGCCCGGCTTTGTCGGTGCCCAGGGCGTAGGTACGCGTAGTGAGGTGGCGGGCTTTGACTTCGCGCTGCAATTCGGCCGCAGGGCCAGCGTGGCCCACCACGGCCGCCAGCGCCAGCCGCCGCTGCCGGCCCGCCTCGGCCGAATGCTCGCCCAGCGGTTTCAACACAATGGAATCGCCGGCAAACCGGTAGCCACCGATGGGGGTTTCCTGGACTTCAGGCTCGCGGCCGCGCAGCCAGGTACTGAAAATGTTAGCCGGGGCCAGGCCGGTGCGCGACGAGTCGGGCAGGGGCTGGCGCAGCAGCAGCACCTGCAGGCCGGGCGGCTCCTTCTGAATCTGCACAAAGCCGTGGTTGGCGTTGGGCGAGTTGTCGGGCAGTACCCAGTAGCCTAGCAGCGCCACCAGCGTGCACAGGGCAATAAAGGCCAGCCCGGCCACGGCGGGGCGGTTTTGCCACAGGCGTTGGCGCACGTAGTAGCCGGGCGGCCGGGCGGCGGCGGCCGTAGTGGGGGGCGCGGCCGTAACTGCCGTGGCCACCGCTAGCGGGTGTTGTGTTGCAGCAGGCCTTCCTTGGAAGCCAGGTAGGCCGCGTCGCGGGCAATGGCGCCGAAGGACGTGGTTTCGTAGGCCAGCTCGGTATCGGGGTCGGGCCAATAGCTGCGGATGAGACCCTGCTCGAGCAAGGTACGGAGCTGGTCTTCGAGCTCATTAGCGGGCAGGCCGGTTTTCTGGAGCAGCGTGCGAAATGGGGTGACGAAGTACAGTTCGTCGAGCAGGTCAAATTCGGGGTCAGTCACGGGAGGAGAAACGGCAGGCTGGGATTTGGGCAAATGTAAGCCCGGCAGGTGGCATTACTCCGAAGCCACTACCGACGGTCAGGGCGTTGGTTTCGCCAGCGAGTTGGCGTAGTTAACCAGAAAGGATAATTCCCGGTCGTTGGACAGGTTCAGCCCATTTTCCCGGACGTAAGCGCGCAGCTGCGGCTCCATGGCGGGGAAATGCTTGAACACGTCCTGAGGCTTCCGCAACGGAACCACCGCGCCGGCAACCGTCGCCAGGTACAGCGTAATAATGGTAGCGCCGGGGAAGAAGGTTATCATGGACGGGGTTTGGGTCGCGAGTCCATTTGAACCAGGGAAATCCCCCCGCAATGATTCCTGATATCCCACCGCCCGCTCGCGCCGCAACAGTACTGCGCCTGGCCCACGACTGGGCTGTTCGTAAAATCCCCAGGCAACCGGCGAAGCCGATTTGGTAGCCGGTAGGGGAAACACCCGGAAGATGCGCTGCAAGGCAAGGTAAGTATCGCCCGCCCGCTGCTGGTCGGGGGCATCTTTAGCGGCAAACCCGCGCACCAGCCGCGCCGGGAGCGTGTAGGTGCTGTCGTTGGCACTCTTGAGAGCAAGTATCTCCCTTTCAGGGTACAGCACCAGCGTCCCAGTCAGGATGGTACCCGTTGTGAGCACGAAGGCGGCCTCAGTAAAGAATTTTACGTCTGTAGTGACCGCATCCTTGGTGACAGCATCCTGCGCGTGGCTGGCCCGGCAAATACCAACGGAAAGCGCTACGCCGATAAACACACTTGTTCTCAATAGGGAGCAATTTACGATAATCTGCAGCGCTGGTTTACAGCAGCATCCAGCTTGCTTTTAGAAGTGTCGCAACCGCGACCAGTTTCGGCTGCAAGCACAGGAAAGGTCGAAACCAACCGAACTGAACCGCATAACACGTTGGGCTTAGGTGGAATATATGTGCGGCAAATTTACCTTTCAAGTCTCCTGGACAGTATTTTTTGCCCCTGATTTTCCGGCCCCACCCGCCCGCTCCTACTGCACTACCCGGCCCTTCCACTCGTAGCCGCCGCGCCAGCCGGCCGCCCCCACCGCCAGCGCATACGGCGCATACAGCAACTGCAGCGGCAACAGTCCCCACAGCCACTTGCGCCGCCCGAAAAACCCTAGCACCGGGCTCAGAAACCACGCATCGGCCCCCAGCTTGATGACCCAGGCCGCCGCCACCCAAGGCCAGAGGCCGGGCCATTTCAGCAGGGCTACGGCTCCGGCGGCCAGTGCCACATTGGCCCCCAGCACCAGCAGGGCCAGGTTGCGTGAAGCCGCGCTTTGGTAATGCCGCCACTTGCTGGCCCAGCGCACCCGCTGCCGCAGCAGCGCCCGCAGCGTATCGGGCGCGGCCGTGCGGACGGTGGCCGCCGCATCGGTCAGGAAATAGGCCGTGCCGGGAAAGGTCGCGTGGATTTTATGGAGCAGAAACTCGTCGTCGCCGCTGGCCAGGTGGGCATTATCGGCAAAGCCGCCCACGGCCTCGAAGGCGGCGCGGCGGTAGGCCAGATTGGCCCCGTTGCACATGGTGGGAGCCTGGCGGGCCAGGCAGGCCGCGCCCACCCCCACCAGGCCGGCAAACTCCAGCCCCATGAGCGTCATAAAAAGCGAATCCGGCCCCGTGAGCAGCACCGGGCCGCTGATGAAATTAGCCTGCGGCTGCCGGTGCAGCAGGGCCGCGTAGGCCGCCAGCCAGCCGGGGCCGAGGCGGCAGTCGGCATCGGTGCACACCAGCCAGGGGGCACGGGCAGCGTGCAAGGCCGTGAGCAGGGCGGCTTTTTTACCGGTTTGGGCAGGGGGCAGCTCGATTAGGCGCAGGTGAAAACCAGTTTTCTGCGCGGCGGCCGTTACCAGCGCGGCGGTAGCATCGGTGGAATGGTCGTCGGCGATGAGGACTTCGAATTGCGAAGCTGGCAGGGTTTGGGCGGCGAGGTCGCGCAGGAGCTGAGGGAGGTTGGCGGCTTCGTTGCGGGCAGCGATGAGGACGGAGAAGTGCGGCACCTCACCCCTGCCGGGCACGGCCCCTAGCCCCCTCTCCAAAAAAGAGGGGGGACTAGTTTCTAGTATTGTCTCTGGCTGGTTTTGTGCTGAAATTCCGAGCCTAAAATCAGCGCCAGAACTAGCTCCCCCCTCTTTTTTGGAGAGGGGGGCTGGGGGGGTGAGGTGACATTGCCACCCGCCGCGCAGCCACCCCATCACCCCCGCGTACAGCAGCGGCAGCGCCAAAAGCAACAGCCCTGCCATCATTTCCCGGCGCGCTTCTCACGCAGCACGCGCAGCCCCGGCACCAGCAGCAGGCCGGCCGCGCTGGGCAATGCAATATTGATAACCCACAAACTCAGACTCGCGCTCAGCACCGGCAATGCTGGCTGCCCAAGTAGCCCAAACAGGTGCGTGGCCGAAAGCTCCCGCACGCCCACATCGGCCAGGGCATTGAGCGAGGGCACCAGCGACTTCAAAAAGAACGTACCCGCCACGGCAGCCAGCCCTGGCCCCAGCGGCCCGCCCACGCCGTAGGCCGTCAGCAGCAGCATAAACTGCGCGCAGAATACCGCGTAGCGCAGCCCCGAAATGGCCAGTACCGCGTGTAGCGCCCGCGCCGGATAGGTGGGCATAATGGCCAGCGCCGGCCGGAACCGCCGCAGCGGCCGCCACACGCCCAGCGCCGCCAGCAGCAGCCGCGACCGGTACAGCGGCACCAGCACCAGCCCGCTCAGCAGCAGCGCCGAAGTCGCCACGCCCACTCCGGCCGCCGGGTAGCCCTTCAGGTAAAACTTCAGCAGGAAATAAAGCAGGCCCGCCACGCCCGCCAGCACGGTGGCCACCAGCTGGCAGTAGCGTCCCAGAAAAACGGCCCCCAGCGCACTCACCCGGCGGCTTTTGAGCTCGATGATGCGCCCGGCGTAGTCGCCCACGCGGTTGGGAGTGGCAAAGCCCAGCGTGAGGCCCACCAGCACCGCCCGGAAGCTGCGCCCGAACGTGACCGGCTCCAGATGCCGAGCCAGACGGTACCACTTCCAGGCCTCCAGGCCCCAGTTGGCGGGCACCAAGGCCAGGGCCAGCAGCACCGGCCCACGCCCCGCCCCGCTGAGCGTGGTGCTGAGCAGGTGCCGCCAGGCCGCCGCCGTATCGGGCGCGGCAAAGATGGAGTGGTACAGCAGGCCCAGCGTAAGCAGCGTGACCCCGATTTTACCCCAGAATACGATTCGACGCCACTGCCGCGCCCGGCGGTTCTCGGGTTCCGGCGGAGACGGGCGCGAGCCGGTATGCGCCGCCGAAGAACCGGCCGCCGATGAAACATCAGTTTCTGACGCACTGGCCTTGCCGGGGTCGTAACTTTGGGCCAGATGCCTGCCCCCCTTCGCCCCCGCCCCGCTCCCGCCGTCGAGCTGCTGCCCAAAATCATTATGGGCGTCGACCCCGGCACCCAGATTATGGGCTACGCCCTGATTGAGGTGCGCGGCCAGCGCGTGGACGTGCTGTGCTACGACGTTATCAATATGAAGGCCCTGGGCTCGAATCACGCCGTAAAGCTAAAGCGGATTTTCGACCGCATGCTGGAGCTCATCGACGAGTACCTGCCCGATGAGCTGGCCATCGAGGCCCCGTTTTTCGGCGTGAACGTGCAGAGTATGCTCAAGCTGGGCCGGGCGCAGGGCGTGGCCATCGCAGCTGCTCTCTCGCGCCAGATTCCCTACGTGGAGTACGCACCCACCAAGGTGAAGCAGTCCGTGACGGGCTCGGGCAACTCCACTAAGGAGCAGGTGGCCCACATGCTGCGCCAGACCCTGAAGCTGCCGCCCATTGCCGAAGCCAGCACCTTTCTGGACGCGACCGATGCCCTGGCCGTGGCCCTGTGCCACCACTACCAGAAGGGCAACAATAACACCGTGAGCGGCGGCAAAAGCTGGGGCAAGTTTCTGGCCGATAACCCCGAGCGGCTGGGGGCCAGCACGGGTACGGGCAAGAAGAAGGCACCAGCGAAATCGTAAGGCAAGAGGCACGAACGGGAAACGCTAAATGCCTTTTCCTTGCCAACGTTACGCTTGGCTTTATGGTGCTGTACCAGTGACAGCGCCCGCTAGTTCTTTATTCCTCTTTATCAGTCGGATTTAATGTATGTGCTGCTCATCAGAAACACTCTAATTGAATCTGGTTAATTGAATCTGGTTAATACTTCACATGCATCAGCTCGGATATAATCGGGTTCGCTTTGGTCGAATAGAATATTGCGCAAAACCGGCGTGGCGGGCCTGTAACCAATATCGCCAAGCGCACTAATCGCATAGCGTCTGAATTTCATCTCTTTGTTACTGATGTTCGCTGACAAAAGCGGGCCTATAGCATAACCCGCTTCTTTAATTGGGTCTTGTAAATATTCCTCGCTTACCGATTGATTGAGAAATACCGTGTAATAAGAAAACGCACACTTTTCTTCAACCCATTTCCCTATCGCAAAGTAAAATATCACGGCAGGCAGAGCCGCAAATAATCCGGCTGTGTACTGTTTTCTAAGGGTACATTTTATGCCGAATAGCGCGCTATTTGTAATAGACTTGTTGCGAGCTATTAATCACAGATTTAAGCTGAAATTCCACAAGCCCGCACACACTCCCAGCACGTCATTGTACAGGTTCAAATTATGCAAACGTAATCGGTCTTCCAAAATTCGATAACGTTTCAATCCGCCAATGCTATGCTCTACGGTAATTCGTTCACTTGCTTGTTTTGTATTTATTTCTCGTTGTTCATCGGTGAGTTCTTTCCCTTTCGGCTTTTTGATAGGAATAAAAACTTTCCGGCAAACGTAGTCTTTCGCGAAGCCCAAAAACCCCAGGTCCAACCGCACCTTGAACTTTTTAAACCACTCTTTATCAACTGGTAAAATGCTTTTTAGCACACTGTAGTCGTGGTGTCTTCCGCCGTAACAACGGCTGATAAAACCAATCCAGCGAATGGTCGTTGAAATAACTATCTCTTTTACGGCGTGTATTTTTTTTTACCGCTATAGTAGTCTTTTTGCATCTCTTTATTTCCTGGTCGTTGCTTGCGTTGCTCTGTTCCATCGACCAATAACGTCTCGTGTTCCTGAAAATAGGCTTCAAATTCGGCCACTGTCGCAAATTCCCGCTTTGGCGCATGCCCGGTTTGCTCCAGCGCTTCTTGGAGCACCGTAATGCCTAATTCCTGGTTGCGTTTCGCGTTGGAACCGTCCATCCCACTGACCAATCCCAACAAATCATACGTCAAGTTTGCTTTGAAGCTGAATAGGGTGAAAAGCAGTAATTCTTCTTCTGTTTTAAGGGCTACTTCATACGGCGCAAAAGCCCCACGTTCAATCATATCTGTTCCATTTAACCGAAAATACGCCTGCTTAAAATGCGCCAAAAGCTGCGCAAAACGCTCCGCCGTGAGTCCCGTGGCAGCACGCCATTTACGCGAAGTAGTGAGGTTTTTTACGGAAAAGTTCATGTTCTAAATTTAAGTACAGTTTGTCGAAAATTCCGCACTTCACTCACTTCGCAACAAGTCTAATAATTAACCAAAGAACTACTTTATAAACAAAGATTCTTGCAAGAGCAATTTCAAGCGTCAACTGCTCTTTCCCCTTTGGAAACCAAGCGTAATTTTCAGAAGAAGCTTCCATATTCCAACGACTACTAGGCTTGCCAACAAGTAGGGGAACAGTTTTTTGAGATAAGCCATATTGCTGTTGATACAGGAATGCCGGAATTTGACGGGTACTTAATTTACCAGCAGCTCCCCCGCCGCATACGTCACGGCGTAGCCGCTGATATCCACTCTATCCCCGCGCAACTTGCACCATAAATCGCCGCCGCGGGGAGAAATTTGGCGGGCGCGCAGTTCGGTTTTGCCCAGCTTTTCTGCCCAGAAGGGAATGAGGATGCTGTGGGCCGAGCCAGTGACGGGGTCCTCCGGCACGCCCACGCGGGGCGCAAAAAACCGCGATACGAAATCGACGCCATTGGAGCCGGGCGCGGTGGCGATGACGCCCACGTACTCCAGGGCCGCGATGCGGGCGAAGTTGGGGGTGAGGGCACGAACTTCGGCTTCGGAATTGAACACGGCCAGTAGGTCGCGGGCGGCCAGTACCCGCAGCGGTGTGGCTCCGAGGGCATCGGTGAGGCCCGTGGGATGCACGGGCAATTCCTGCGGCGGGCGCGAGGGAAAATCGAGGGTGAGGCGGCCGTCGGCGGCGCGGGTCACGCGCAGCGGGCCGCTCTGGCTGTGGAAGGTAACCTGTGGCCCCGCGAAGCCGAGGTGCGTGAACAGGACGTGGGCCGAGGCTAACGTGGCGTGCCCGCACAGGTCGATTTCGACGGCCGGCGTGAACCAGCGCAGGTCGTACTCGCCCGGCGCATCGGGGCGGGGCACGAAGAAGGCAGTTTCGGCCAGGCTATTTTCGGCCGCGATTTGCTGCATGAGGGCGGCGGGCAGCGGGGCATCGAGCGGACACACGCCGGCGGGGTTGCCGGCGAATGGCGTTTGGGCGAAGGCATCGACGTGGAAGTAGCGCATGGCGGATTCGGGCGGATTGGTTGGAAGGGCACGGATTTCTTTTGGCAAGAATACGGCGCGGGGCGCATTGATGAATTGCCGGGCAGTTTTCTGGTGGCGGGCGGCTTATTTTAAAATTATTTTGCGGCCACGCAACCCCAGCCGGCGCGGGCCGGTCAGGGGGGTACAAGGCGGGCCGGTACCGCTGGCCTTCATCTTACTTTTCCACTGCATGCCGCCATCCATTACCCTGGTTGATGAGGCACTGCTGGCCGCGTGCCGGCGGGGCGAATCGGCGGCGCAGTACCAGCTCTATCAAAAAATCTCTTACTCCCTGATGGGCGTGTGCCTGCGCTACTGCCCCAGCCGGGCAGAGGCCGAAGACGCCCTGCAAAACACGTTCGTCAAAATCTTCACCCGCCTCGACCAGTTCCGGGGGCAGGGGCCGTTCGAGGCCTGGGCGCGGCGCATTGCCGTCACCACCTCACTGCATGCCCTGGCGCAACATCGCCTGCGCCACCCCGGCCCCGCCGGCGAGGCCCTCGACGAGCTGGCCGGCGACCTGCCCACCGCCGAGCCCTCGGCCCTGGACCAGCTAGCCGCCACCGACCTGCTGGCCTTGCTGGCCACCCTGCCGCCCGGCTACCGCACGGTGCTCAACCTCTACGCCGTGGAGGGCTACTCGCACCAGGAAATCGGTGCGCTGCTGGGCATCGCCGAAGGCACTTCCAAATCGCAGCTGGCGCGGGCCCGCCGGCTGCTCGAAACTCGCCTGACGGCCCACCATCACCCCCAATTGCCATGACCGACCGCAACCCCGACGACTTGTACGATGCCCTGCGCGACCGCCTGGCCGACTACGGCCAGGAGCCGCCGGCAGCGCTGTGGGCCGGCATTCGGGCGCAACTGCCGCCGCCGGTGGCCGCCCCGAAATTGCGGAAGCGGCGACGGCGAGCACCGATAGCGTGGCTGCTTTTGGTAACGCTGAGCCTGGTGGCCGTGGGCGCGGTCTGGCACTGGCAGCAGGCACAGCGGTTATCTATAGCTGCGAGGATAAACGGCACCGCCTCCCGCATTTTATCTTCCAACGCTTCCCGGACCAACTCGGCCAGTACCCAAAGCCCTACTGAGGTCAGCAACGCAACCGCAGTGAGCCGGCCTTTAGCGGCTCAAAATTCTTCAGCTACTCCACAAATGGCCGCTGCGAATGCAGCTAACGTGCCGGCTGGTCATGCGGCAGCCGCAACAGCAGTTTCGACCGGCGCGGTTGCTACGCAGGGCGCTGCAACGTCGGCAGCTGCCGCTACGGCAATTCCGGCGCGCGCGCCGGTTTCCGGTTCGATGGCTTCCGGTTCGATAAAACCAACTACCTCATATTCAGCAACTCACTCATCTACTACCAGTGCTACCGGGCAGGCGGCTCGGAGCTTAGCAGTGCCGGCTACCAAAGCACTTGCAGCAGCTATTGGCCAAGGCAACAAGCCGCTAACCCTGGCCGCTCGCGGGCAAGCGCGGGAGTTGGGCCATCCTGTTTCCCGCAGAGCGGCGGCAACCGGTCATTCATCCGAGACGGCCCCATCGGCGGTGGGTCGGGCCGGACTGGTCCGACGGGGTCGCAATGCGTCAACGGTCATAAGCACCCGGTCATCTCAGGCCTTGTTTGAGACGAAAAAGTCCCTGGCCCGTCACCATCATCAGCCCGCAACGGCGCTGGCAGCAGGAGGACAACCAGTCTCTGGGGAGTCACTTTTAGCGTCCTCCACACCGTCAGAAGTGGGTCAGCTTACTATCCCGGTGGCCCCCACAATGGCCTCGACCAGCCTTGCCCAACTGGCAGAAAGCCTCCTTCGCCAGCGTACGGCCCAGGCGCAACTGCCCGCCCGGGCGGTAACTGTGCCGCAGGCCGCGTGGCCCGAGCCCGTGACCCCGCAGCCAGTGGCCGTGGTGCCCGGCCCGCTGCCGCAGCCGTTTGCGTCGCGCTGGGCGGTGCAGGTCGTAGCCGGCCCGGCCCTGACTTACAGAAGCCTGACTACGGCGACGAGCGCGGCCACGCCGCAATCGACCTCCCCGCCTTTTGTTTATATCTCGGCAAATAGTACGGCTACGCCGATAGCCACGCTGGAACGGGCAGCACTGGGCAGCGCGGCTCAAGTCACCGTACGGCGCACCCTGGGCGAGCACTGGAGCCTGAGCGCGGGCCTGGGCTACGCCGAATACGCCAGCGGCCTGGCGCTGCAACAGGTGCATTACACGGTATCCAACCACATGGGGCCTACCCCAGACTCTGCCACCACCAGCATTCATCGCCGCGATACTTACCGGTTTGTGACGGTGCCGGTGCGGGTGGGCTACGGTTGGACGCTCTCGGGGCGCTGGCGCGTAGGACTGCTGGCCGGGGCCGAGGCCGCCGTGTACGTGGGCGGCAGCAACACCGAGGGCAGCACCTATCATCGGGTGAGCCTTGGAGCCAGCCTGGGGGCCGAGGCCCGCTACCGCCTCGGCAGGGGGCGCTGGGAGCTTCTGGCCCAGCCCACGGCTACCTACCTGCTATCGCCCCTGACCAACTATACACCTTACTACCAGCGCCATCTGTTTGGCGGCGCGGCACTGTTGGGGGTAGCTTTCAACTTGCCGTAGTATCTCGGCGCGAGGCTTCACTGATACTGCCCGCCGATTATCACCTCGCGCACCGGGTTTTCGCCCAGCCAATACGGGATTTCGGCCACGCTGCCCACATTCAGCACCAGCACGTCGGCGCGCTTGCCGGGGGCCAGACTGCCGCAGTCGGCGGCGAGGCCAAGGGCCCAGGCGGCGTTGAGGGTGGCGGCGGCCACGGCTTCTTTGGGCGTGAAACCCATTTTAAGACAGGCGATGGATAGCGCCAGCCAGAGGTTTTTGCTGGGGCACGAGCCGGGGTTGAAATCGGTACTCAGGGCCACGGGCAGACCGTTGTCGATGAACTCGCGGCCGGGCACATATTTTTCCTGGCGTAGGAACAGCGGCAGCAGCGGCAGCAGCACGGCCACGGTTTGCCCCTGGGTTTGCTGCGCAATGCGGGCAGCGGCGGCGGGCGTGAGGTAGTCGCAATGGTCCACGCTGATGGCGCCCAACGCGGCGGCCATCTCGCAGCCGCCCAGGTCGTGCAGCTGCTCGGCGTGGATTTTCAGGCCGAAGCCCATGTGGCGGGCCTGCTCCAGGTAATAGCGCGATACATCGAATGGCCAGATGGCAGCTTTCGAGCACCTTTTGGGGATGAAACGGGAATACCGGATAGGCTCCCTGCTCGTCATACAACACCAGCGGCATGGGCAGCGAGCCCTGCTCCCAGAGCAGCAGCGGCTTCTTCAGCTGCTCCTCCCCTTTTTTCGACATGAGCAGCACCTGCACGCTATCGCGGCCAAGCATCACCACTAGGCGGCGGTAGCCAAACTGCTCGGGACTAAGGCGGGCGGCGGTGCTTTGGGCGAAAGCCACGCTACTTAGCCCCAGCAGCAGCAGCAGCAGACACAAGAATAATTGGCGTATTCAGCCGCTTTTTTTGCGCAGCAGCGGTAGTGCCGGGGCGGCGCAAGGACCTTACAGGCCGTGCGGCAGTTGCACCAGGCGCAGGTAGTCGCCCAGGCCGGCGGGCTTCTGGAAAACGTGGATGAAGAGGATGTGCTCGTCGCCCCGGCTGCGCCAGGTTTCAGCATAAAAGCCCTCCACGGCATAGAGCGTGAGCTCGAAGCTGTCTTCCTGGCGCTCGGCCAGGCGGGTGCCGTGCCGGGCAAGGTGCTCGGTCTGGTGGCGCTGGTGCAGAGCTTTGAAGGCGCTGATGGTCAAGACATTTAACATTTATCAATTAACATTTAACAGCTCGGCTGGTCGCCTTGCGTGGTCGTCCGGCCTATCTTGCCACCAACTACTGCCTAAAAGTAGTGGGGGTGCACGAAGTTCCGCATGCTCTAATGAACCTGTTAAATGTTAATTGATAAATGTTAAATGGATTCCGTTTCCCGCACCCGCTGGTGCTCATCGTAGGCTTTATCATTCTGGCGGCTGCGCTCAGCTACGTGCTGCCGGCCGGCGAATTCACGCGCCACCTCGATGCCGTAACGGGGCGGCAAGTGGTAGTGGCCGGCTCCTATCACACCGTGCCCGCCACGCCCGTCGGCCCGCTCGACGTGCTGGTGAACGTGCCCAAGGGCCTGGCCGACGCGGCCGCCGTGGTGTTCCTGATTTTCCTGGCCGGCGGGGCCTTCACGGTGGTGGACCAGACCGGGGCGCTGCGCTTCGGGGTCGACTGGCTGCTGCGCCGCGCCCACGGCCGCGAGGTGCTCGTGATTCCGCTGGTGGGCACGCTCTTCGCCACCATGGGCGCGCTGGAGAACATGGGCGAGGAGATAATTCCGCTGGTGCCGGTGCTGCTGGTGCTCATGCGGCGGCTGGGCTACCCTGTGCTCACGGCGGTGGCGGCCAGCGTGGGAGCGGCCTTTGTGGGGGCTTCCTTCAGCCCGATAA
Source organism: Hymenobacter siberiensis (assembly GCF_018967845.1). Taxonomy (GTDB): domain Bacteria; phylum Bacteroidota; class Bacteroidia; order Cytophagales; family Hymenobacteraceae; genus Hymenobacter; species Hymenobacter siberiensis. The sequence continues at coordinate 2,338,412 of NZ_JAHLZZ010000001.1, read as the reverse complement.
ACCCGTTTCAGGTGGGCATTGCCCAGAAGCTGGCGCAGCTGCCGCTGCTCTCGGGCGGGGCCTACCGCATGGGCTTTTTGCTGGTGGCGGTGGGGTTGTGGCTGTGGGCTACCACGCGCCACGCCGTGCGCCACCGCCAGGCCCCCGACCTCAGCCTCGATGCCAACGAAGCGGCCGCCGGCCCGGCCACTACCAGCCGCTCCGGCCTGGTGCTGCTGCTGATGCTGGCCGCGTTTGGCGTGTTTGCCTACGGCGTGGTGCAGCTGCACTGGGAGTTCGAGCAGATGGCGGCGCTGTTTCTGGGGCTGGGCATTGTGGCCGGGCTGGTGGGGGGGCGCGGCCTCACGGGCACGGCCGAGGGCTTCATCGCGGGCTTCCGCGACATTGCCTTTTCGGCCCTGCTGATTGGGTTTGCCCGGGCCATTTTCGTGGTGCTGGAGCAGGGCCACATCGTGGACACCATTGTGCACGGGCTGGCCGCACCGCTGGGCCACCTGCCCGTGGCGCTGGCCGCCCTGGGCATGATGGGCGTGCAAACCCTGTTGCACGTGCCCGTGCCCAGCGGCAGCGGGCAGGCCACGCTCACCATGCCGCTGCTGGTGCCGCTGTCCGATATTCTGGGCCTCTCGCGGCAGGTTACGGTGCTGGCGTTTCAGTACGGCGCGGGCCTGTGCGAGCTCATCACGCCCACCAACGGCACCCTCATGGCCATGCTGGCAGCCACAGGCGTGCGCTTCGAGCAGTGGATAAAGTTTGCCGCACCGCTGTGGGCGGCGCTGTTCGCGCTGGGGGCCGTGGCGGTGGTAGTGGGCATCGCCACGGGCGTGTAGCGCGGACTTTTAATCCGCTAATTATCAGTCGTCTGCAATAGCATATTCTCTGTACTCGCGGACTAAAAGTCCGCGCTACAGCTAATCCGCCCGCAGCTCGCTGGCCTGAAACACGGTTGGCAGCTTGCGCTTACGCTCCACAATCTGGTAGGTGGCAGTGTCGGTGGCCTCGTCCCAGAACACGTCGGAGATGTGACCGAAGTGGCGGTACTGGCCGGGCTGGGGCGTGGTTTCCTCCACCGAATCGCCGAAGCTGAATTTCGGCTTGTGATAGATTTCCTTGAACAGCTCGGGGCGCACGAGGAACTGCTGCTCGTCGTAGCGAATGGTAATCCACTCGCCTTCATCGTCTTCGGCAATCTTTTCGAAGAGCTTGCCCACGGGCTCCAGCAGCTCGAAGGCGCGGCGGTTGGCGGGGTGAATGTAGCGGAAGCCGTAGTCGGGCGACCAGCCGTAGAGGCCAAAAACAACGGGTTTGGGACGGGTCTTCAAGGGGTAGTAAGGGCTGATTGTTGCGTAATAAACACGCAAAAGGCGCAATTTGCTCCGGTGAGGGGCAAATTTACGTCGGGGCCCAGACTGCGAGCGGCACTGGGGCATCTTCGGCCAAAAACCAGGCAGTTTCGTATGCTCGCCTTACCTACCGTCCAATACCGGCCGCATTTTCGGCTGCCCGGGCGGCGGGTAGTCGTTTTTACTAATGCCTAACGCTTCCGCTTCCGAACCCGCTTCCCGCGCCAAAACCGCCCCCAAAGCAACTACAAAACCGGCTCCCGCTGCCCACCCGAAAGCGGCCCCCAGCCCCACCTTGCAGCCCGGCATGGGCGCAGTGCCCCACGCCACCGGCACCACCTTCCGGGTTTGGGCTCCCAACGCTGATTCGGTGTCCGTTATCGGCACTTTTAATGACTGGCAGGGCGATGCAACCCCGCTGCAAGCCGAAGAGAATGGTTATTGGGCCACCGACGTGCCCGGTGCCAAGCCCGGCGACGAGTATAAGTTTCACCTCCTCAACAAGGGCAACCCCATCGAACACAACGACCCCTACGCCCGACAGGTCACGAATTCGGCCGGCTCATCGGTGGTGCACGACCCTGATTTTGACTGGGGCGACGACAATTTTCAGATGCCCGCCTGGAACGAGCTGGTGATTTACGAGCTGCACGTGGGGACCTTCAACGCCCCCGATGCCGAGAATGTAGGCACGTTCCTGAGCGTGCCCGAAAAGCTGCCTTATCTGCGCGATTTGGGCATTAACTGCATCGAGCTGCTGCCAGCTACCGAGTTCCCGGGCAGCCGCTCGTGCGGCTACAACCCGGCCAACCCGTTTGCGCTCGAAAGCGACTACGGCGGGCCGGTGGCCTTCAAGGAAATGGTGAAGCAGGCCCACCAGCATGGCATCGCCGTGGTGCTCGACGTGGTGTATAATCACTTCGGCCCCGGCGACCTCGACCTCTGGCAGTTTGATGGCTGGAGCGAGAACGACGGCGGCGGTATTTACTTCTACAACGACTGGCGCGCCAAAACGCCCTGGGGCGACAACCGGCCCGACTACGGCCGCCCCGAGGTGCGCCAGTACATCCGCGACAACGCCCTGATGTGGCTGAACGAGTACCGCTGCGACGGCCTGCGGGCCGATGCCATCGCCTTCATCCGCAACGTGAACGGCGAGGACAACCCCGAAGAAGACCTGCCCGACGGCTGGAGCCTGATGCGCTGGATTAACGAGGAAATCGATAAGACGATGCCCTGGAACATTACCATCGCCGAGGACCTGCGCGGCAACGCCGCCATCACCGAAGCCACTACCAACGGCGGCCTGGGCTTCGACTCGCAGTGGGACGGCTCGTTTGTGTACCCCATCCGCGAGGCCCTCACCACGCCCAACGATGCCGACCGCGACATGAATGCCGTGGCCCAGGCCCTCACGCAGCTCTACAACGACAACGCTTTCCGCCGCGTCATCTACACCGAAAGCCACGACGAAGTGGCCAACGGCAAAAACCGCGTGCCCGAGGAAATCATGCCCGGGGCGGCCGACCACTGGTTCTCGAAAAAGCGCTCCAGCCTGGGCGCGGCCCTGGTGATGACGGCTCCCGGCATCCCCATGCTGTTTCAGGGCCAGGAATTCCTGGCCGACGGCTCGTTTGTCGACACCGAGCCCATTCGCTGGGAGCGGGTGGAGGAGCGTGCCGGCCTGGTGCACCTCTACCGCGACCTCATTGGCCTGCGCCGCAACCTGCACGGCACCACGCGCGGCCTGTGCGGCCAGCACACCAGGGTTTTCCACATCAACGACACCGACAAGCTGGTAGCCTTCGGCAGGCAGGCCGGCGAGGGCGGCCCCGGCGACACTACCGTGGTGCTGGCCAATTTCGCCAACCAGGCCCATGAGACCTACACCATCGGCCTGCCCGGCCCCGGCCACTGGCAGGTACGTTTCAACAGCGACTGGCAGGGCTACGATGGCGAATTTGGCGACATGGAAAGCTTCGGCATCGACGCCGAAGAAGGCGAATACGATGGTTTTGGCTGGCACGGCAGCATTGCCATCGCCTCCTACGCGGTGCTGATTCTATCGCAGGAAGGCTAGAATTCCGGTTTTGTAGAACGAAAAAAGAACGTCATGCGCAGCGGCGCATGACGTTCTTTAGTTTTTGATTGAATACGCTTCCCACCTATGAATTCAGCCCCCGCTACGCCTGCCCAGAGCATCAACTACCCCAATTCCGAACTAAAAAACGCCCTGTTCATTATTGCCGGCGTGTTTTCGGCGGCGTTTGGGCTCGAATCCTTCCTGCTGTCCAGCCGCTTTATTGATGGGGGCGTGACGGGCGTTTCCATGCTACTGGCCACTGGGTTCAAGCTGCCGCTCTCGCTGCTGATTCTGGTTATTAACCTGCCCTTTATCGCCCTGGGGTACCGGCAGCTGGGGCGGCGGTTTGCCCTGCGCAGCGCCCTGGGCATTGGCGGGCTGGCGCTGGTGCTGGCCGTGGTGCCCTTCCCCGACGTCACCCACGACCTGCTGCTCACGGCCGTGTTCGGCGGCGTATTCATCGGGGCGGGCATCGGGCTGGCCATGCGCGGCGGGGCCGTGCTCGATGGCACCGAAATCGCGGCGCTGCTCGTGAGCCGCTACGTGGTACTACTGAAAGTGAGCGACCTGATTCTGATTCTTAACGTCGTTATCTTCGGCGTGGCCGTGCTGGTGCTGGGCACCGAGCCCGCCCTGTACTCGATGCTGACCTACTTCGCCGCCGCCCGCGTGCTGGAGTTCGTGCTCAATGGCATCGAGCAGTACACCGGCGTCACCATCGTGTCGGAGCACAGCGACGCCATCCGCAAAGTCATCACCGAAAAGCTGGGCCGGGGCGTGACGATGTACCAGGGCAAATCGGGCTACGGCGCGCGCGGTGAGCAAGGCATGGAGCGCGACATCGTGTTCACCGTCGTGACCCGCCTGGAGCTGCCCGGCCTGCGCACGGCGGTGCAGGAAATCGACCCCAAAGCATTCATCGTTCAATACCGCATCGATGACGCGCAGGGCGGCATTATTAAGAAACGGGCGCTGCACTAGAGCGTGAGGACAATTACCTTTGCTTTGGCAATCGTTTATAACGAAGAAATTATTTATGCGAAGACATGAGATTAGCGATGCTCAATGGCTGGCGGTGAGCCCCCTTTTGTCGGGCAAAGCCACTGATTGCGGGGTAACGGGCAAAGACAACCGCTTGTTTTTCAACGCGGTCGTGTGGATAATGCGCACCGGCTGCCCGTGGGCCGACCTACCCGAACGCTTCGGCAAATTCAACACCGTGTGCAAGCGCTTCCGGCGTATGGCGACCAAAGGGGTTTGGGAGCGGGCCTTCCAGGCCCTGCAAGCCCCCGAACTGGACTGGGTCATGCTCGATTCGACCGTCGTGCGGGCGCACCAGCATTCAGCAGGCCAAAAAAAAGTACCGCCGCCACCGAGTGCCTCGGACGCAGCCGCGGGGGCATCGGCACCAAAATTCACGCCTGCGTGGAGTCGCTGGGCAACGCCGTGCGGCTGATTGCGACCGAAGGCCAGGCGGGCGACAGCCCGCAGGCGCTGCCCTTGCTGGCGGACCTGCAGCCGGGCAAAGTGCTGGCCGACACGGCTTACGACAGCGACGCGACCCGCGCCTATTGCACCGAAAAGGGCATCGAAGCCGTCATTCCCAGCCATCCTAACCGGGTAGAACCCTTGGCAATGGACGAAGAAACCTACCGCGACCGCAACAAAGTCGAGCGCTTTTTTGGCCGCCTCAAGCAATACCGCCGCCTAGCCACCCGCTACGAAAAAACCGCCGTTTCCTTCCTCGCCTTTTGGCATATTGGTGCTACGCTAGATTGGCTTAGGTAAATAGATAAATCTTTGATTGTCCTCACGCTCTAGTGTTGTCTCTTGCAATGGAGTTGTTTAGAAAGTCACAAAAGGTACTCAAACGGTCATGCAGCGCGCAGCGCAGCATCTTGCTCGCATCGTTGAACGGGCCTGACGATGCGAGCAAGATGCTGCGCTGCGCGCTGCATGACCGTTCGGGGACTTTCTAAACAGCTTCAATAAATGATACCGTCATGCCGAGCGCAGCCGAGGCAAGGATTTGTCATTCCGACAAAGGAGGAATCTGAGGCCTGCCCCTGACGGTTTTCCCCAGATTCCTCCTTCGTCGGAATGACAAATCCTCACTCGGTCAGATTTTTACTTCTATAATAGACTTGTTGCGTAATGTTTGTGCTCAAAATCAGCCTATTACAGGTATGAAATCGCGCTAATTTTATTGGCAATGTGGCTTAGACGTTCTCTTTGCAATTTTTGTCGGTTTTTATTTTTGACATAATTAATTGATTATCAAGGCTTTTTGCTTCGCAACAACTCTAATACCCTACTCCCCAATTGCAATCCACCCCCACCGCGCTCCACTTTTACACCCCGGCCGGCCTCATCATCGGCCGGGCCGACGGGCCGGTGATGCGCGCCACGGGCATTCGCTACGCCCGGGCCGCGCGGTTTCAGCCGCCGACACCCGAGCCGCCCGCTACCGAACCCATCTGGGCCACGGCCCCCGCGCCGGCCTGCCCACAGCTCGCCGACCCTCGGGTAGACCAGGTGATGGGGGACTTATTTGCGGCCCTGAGCTTCGACGAAGACTGCCTGCGCCTGTCCATCACGCTGCCAGCCAACCTGCGGGCCGATGAGCGGCTATCCGTCATCGTATGGGTGCACGGCGGCTCCTACGTGTCCGGCGCGGGCGACCTAGCGATTTACGACCCCGCCACCTGGGTAACGGAGCAGCGGGTGGTGTTTGTGGCCGTCACCTATCGGCTGGGGCTGTTTGGGTTTCTGGGCACGAGCAGCACCCCAGCCAATCTCGGCCTGCTCGATTTGCTGGAAGCCCTGCGCTGGGTGCAGCGCAACATCGCCGCGTTTGGCGGCAACCCGGCGCTGGTCACTCTGCTGGGTCACTCCTCGGGGGCCGATGCCATTGCCCAGCTCATGCTGGCAGAAAAAGCTCCTGGTCTGTTTCGGCGCGTGATGCTGCACAGCGCGCCGCTGGGCCTCACCCGCAACCGCCAGCGCATGCTGCGGGCCATGAGCCGAGCCGTCGGTACGCTTGCGCCCAACGCTTCCACCACCGAAATCCTGGCCCGCGAAAGTGCCGTAATAAAAGCCGCCCGCTGGCAGGGTCTGAAAAGCGGCATGCCCTTCGGCCCGCAATACGGGGCTGCTCCGCTGCCGCCCGAAGCCGAAATTGAAGCAACCTGGGCGGCCGTGGCTCCCCATATTGATATTCTCATCGGGGCCACAGCCGAAGAAACCCGGTTTTTCGCCGTCATCGACCCCACTTTCAATTGGTTGCAACGCCTGCCGGTAGCGGGCAGCCGGCTGGTACGGCTGCTCACCAGCGTTACTTCCCGCCGCATCTACCTGGCTCCAGCCCAGGCATTTGCCGAGCATCAGGCGCGGGCGGGTGGCCGGGCTTGGCGGTTTCTGCTCACGTACCAGCCGCCCGGGAGCCCATTCGGAGCCGCGCACGTTGTTGACCTGCCGCTGCTGCTGGGTACGCAGGCCAGTTGGGCCGCCACGCCGCTACTGGGCGAGGCTAATTGGGAGGAATTTGACGCGGCCGGCCGGCAGGTACGGCAGCTGTGGGCCGACTTTGCGCGCACCGGCGTGCTGCCGGAGCGGGTGGTTATTCCGGGCGTGCTGGAAGTGGAGAAAGCTCTCTCAGGGAAGGGTATTTGCTGATGGAATAGCTTCAAGTATCATACGAAACACTACTGAAGCGCTTCTAACAGAGCGCCAATTGTTTACTTAAGCAGTCGAAACACCTCATGCGCCCACAAACTTGTTTTTCATTTGTCCTAATGAAGTTTATCATACTTGCGAGCCTGCTCTTACTACCAGAATTAGGCTTAGCTCAGAAAAAACCCTGGACACCAATAGCTGTGGACAAGCATCTCACGGTCAGCTTTCCCTCAAAGCCAGACGAAATGGACGTACCAGGTACAATGGCTGCACAAGGTGCTTCCAACGCCAATAGTCCACGAATTCAGGCCTCACGCGCTTACAGGCAGGAAGATGCCTGTGGCATGTATGTACTGGTATGTGTGCCACTGTTTGAGGACCCGCAGCTTCCAATAACGCAGTCAGCCCGCGAGAACTACTATAAAACCCGTACGATTCCCTTGTTAATCAAACATGCACGGGGGCAATTGCTGAGTCAGAAAATCGGCTCCATTGACGGCTTGGACGTTATTACCCTCAGCTACCGAGCACTTGGAGCCACCGGAAAACCAACGATAAAATTCTTCCGTCAGATAATTATGGGACGAACGATTTATCAGCTTTATTTCGTCCCTGCCGATAATATTGGTAAGAGTTGCGAAGTGCAACGGCTCAGATTCTTCAACTCCATATCCATAAAAAAGTAGTAGGGCCTTCCAGCGCACAAAGCCGGCTTTGCACGCTGGAAGGAATTCCAAACTACACCGGTGCCTGGTCGTACCGCTCGCCGGCGGGCGTGGGCCACGCGCCTTCAAACAGGAACTCGGCCAATGGCTTGCGGGCGCGGGGCGCGGTTTCCTTTTCGCTCAGCCCAGCGGGCAGGTCCGAAGCCGGGCCGGGATAGCCCAGCGTGAACACCACCACCGGCTCGAAACCCTCGGGAATGCTGAACGCGGCGCGCAGCGCATCGGGCGAAAAACCAGCCATCTGGTGGATTTGCAGGCCCAGTTCGGTAGCCTCCACGGCCAGGGTGGCGGTGGACTGGCCTACATCGTACTTAGCCCAGCCGTTGGCGTTGCCGTCGTGCGAGAAATTCAGTTTGGCTACGCCCACGGCCAGGACAGGGGCTTTTTTGGCCCAAACCTGGTTGAACTCCAGCAGACCGCCCAGGATTTTCTCAAACGCCTCGGGGCTGCTCGACTGGTTGCCCATGATGTAGCGCCAGGGCTGCTCGCCAAAGCACGAGGCAGCCGACGAAGCAGCCGTAAAAACCTGCTCCACCACTTCGGCTGACACCGCCTTATCGGAGTAGGCGCGGGGGCTGCGGCGCTGCGTAAGCACGGGCATGATTTCGTGTTCGAGTTTCAGAACGTTGGTGGTATCGGCCATCAGAACAGGGAAAAAAATGAGGTGAAGGCGAATAACCGCCACTCTGGCGCGAAGTTTTGGACTGGCTCCAATCCTATTTTTCCCGCTTAATTTGAAAAAATGTGGCCTGCACTGCCAATTCAGCCCCAACCGGCTTACCTTTCGCCACGTTCTTTCTCCAGTTCCTCGCTCTCAAATTCCCGCTCCCCACCTATGCAGCCCACGCCCCACGCCCCCGACGCCCTGTTTCCCGATTCTCTGCTCGTTGAAGTAGCCTGGGAGGTTTGCAACCAGGTCGGCGGTATCTACACCGTTATTCGCAGCAAGGTACCGGCCACTATGCCCGTCTGGGGTGACCGATACTGCCTGTTGGGGCCCTACTTCCCCAACATGGCCCAGGGCGAGTTTGAGCCCTACGACGAACTGATGGTGCACACCGGGGCCGACCCTTTTATGGCCGTCGTGCGCACCATGCGCGCCCAGGGCTACGATGTGCAGATTGGCACCTGGCTCGTGACGGGCCGCCCCCGGGTGGTGCTTATCAACCCATTTCAGGCCTACGACCGCCTGGGCCAGCTCAAAACCGACCTCTGGAGCCGCCACGGCATTCCGGCCCCCGACACCGACGACCTGCTCCACCAGATAATCGCCTTTGGGCACCTCACCACCGTTTTCTTTCAGCACCTGGCCGCCCAGAAGCTGGCCGAGCAGCGCCTGCTGGGCCATTTTCACGAGTGGATGACCGGCGTGGCCATCCCGGAGCTGCGCCGCCTGCAAGTGCCCGCGCACCTGCTCTTCACTACCCACGCCACGCTACTGGGCCGCTACCTGGCCATGAACGACCCCGCCTTCTACGACCACCTCATGTGGGTGAACTGGGAGGCCGAGGCCAAAAAATTCAACATCGAGCCGGCCGTGCGCATGGAGCGCGCCGCCGCCCACGGCAGCCACGTTTTCACCACTGTGAGCGAGCTAACGGTGCGCGAGTGCATCTACTTATTGGATAGAATTCCGGACGCGGTGCTGCCCAACGGCCTCAACATCGAGCGCTTCGTGGCCCTGCACGAATTCCAGAACCTGCACCAGCAGTACAAGGCCAAGATTCATGAATTCGTGATGGCCCACTTCTTCCAGTCGTACGCCTTCGACCTGGATAAGACGCTGTATTTCTTCACCTCGGGCCGCTACGAGTACCACAACAAGGGCTTCGATTTGACCCTCGAAGCCCTGGCCCGCCTCAACTACCGCCTCCAGCAAAGCGGCCTCGAAACCCAGGTGGTGATGTTTTTCATCACCAAGCGGCCCTTCACCAGCATCAACCCGCAGGTGCTGGAGCGCCGCGCCATGCTCGATGAAGTGCACGAAACCTGCAAGGCCATTGAGCGGCAGGTGGGTGAGCGCCTTTTCTACGCCGCCGCCGCCAGCCAGGACCACAAGCTGCCCGAGCTCAGCACGATGGTGGACGACTACTGGCGCCTGCGCTACCGCCGCCAGCTCCAAAGCTGGAAAACCAACGCCCTGCCCCCCGTCATCACCCACAACCTGGTGAACGATGCCGACGACGACATCCTGAACTACCTGCGCCGGTCCAACCTGCTCAACCACCGCCACGACCGGGTGAAGATGGTGTACCACCCCGATTTTGTGTCGCCCGCCTCGCCCCTGCTGGGCATGGAGTACGGCCAGTTTGTGCGCGGCTGCCACATGGGCGTGTTCCCGAGCTACTACGAGCCTTGGGGCTACACCCCGCTCGAATGCGTGGCCCGCGGCGTGCCCGCCATCACCTCCGACCTCTCCGGTTTCGGCGATTACGCCCTACAAAACGTGCCCGACCCCGAATCCAAAGGCATTTTCGTAGTGCATCGCCAGGAAAAATCCTTCGATGAGTCGGCCGAGGAGCTTTGCGACATGCTCTGGCAGTTCGTGCAGCTCAACCGCCGCGACCGCATTATGCAACGCAACGCCGTGGAAAGTTCCGCCGAGCTATTCGACTGGAAAAACCTGCGTGTGCACTACGACCGGGCCTATGCCCTGGCGCTGGAGCGAAATTAAACCTCTGCGTCATCTCTATGAGTTTCAAAATCACTGTTCTGTTTCTGCTGCTTACCACCGCCGCCCTCGCCCACGAGTTCTGGCTCGAAGCCCCGCGCTTTCGCCTGCAGCCGAGCGAAACGGTGAACGTGCACTCCTTCATAGGGGCTGATTTTAAGGGCGAGCCCTGGACCACCAAAGCCGCCAAAATCCAGCGCCTCACCCGTTTTGGCCCCACCCCGGAAGACTCCACCGACCTCACGCCGAAAAACGCCACCGCAACCGACACCTTTCGCACTGGCTTCACCTTTACCCGGCCCGGCACCCACGTCGTACTGCTGCAAAGCACCAACTCGTTCATCGAGCTGCCCGCCGACCAGTTCACCGCCTACCTGCGCAAAGAAGGCCTCGACTACGCCCTGAAACTACGCCAGGAAAACGACCAGATGGCCCAGCCCGGCCGCGAAACCTACCGCCGCTGCGCCAAAACCCTGATTCAGGTGGGCGAAGCCGCTGCTACTACGGCCGTTACCGACAGCGCCTGCCGCCACGTCTACGGCCTGCCCCTGGAGCTGGTACCCGAACAAAACCCCTACCGCCTGGCCGCCGACAAAGCCCTGACCGTGCGCGTGCTCCGCGCCGGCCGGCCGGCGTTTGGCGCGGCCGTGCAGGTGTGGCAGCGCCAGCCCGGCGGCCTGCCCACCACCCATTACACCACCCGCGCCAACCAAAACGGCCGTATCTTGTTACGCCTATCAGGACCCGGCCCTTATTTGCTGGCGGCTGTGGACATGAGCGCGGCTCCTGCCAAACTGCGCCCCCGCGCCGATTGGCAATCGACCTGGGCCTCGCTAACCTTCGCCGGTCCGGCCGCAGCCGCGCGAATACCCACAAAACATTAGCCAACTTCACCCAGAATTTTAGGTTTTTTCTTTACCTTCGCCGTTCTCTTACCCTCCCTGGCCCTACGCTGTATGAAGTACACGATTGATAAAAAAGATAGCTACACCATCATCACCATTGAGGAGAAGAAGCTCGACACCACCGTCGCGCCCGACCTCAAGTCGGAGTTCGTGAAGCTCAACGCTGAAGGCATTAACAACCTGATACTCGACCTCACGAACGTGAAATACACGGATTCGTCGGGCCTCAGCTCCATTCTTATTGCCAACCGTTTGTGCAACTCCACGGGCGGCCTGCTGGTGCTCACCGGCCTGCAAGACCATGTGCTGAAACTTATCACCATCAGCAAGCTCGAATCCGTTCTGCACATCCTGCCTACGGTAGAAGAAGGCATCGACCGCGTGTTTTTGCACGCCATCGAGCGCGACCTGACTGATAAGGAATAGATTTTTTTAGTTGCCGGTTGTTGGTTGTCAGTTGTCAGTTTGTTGAAGCTGGCAACTGGCAACCAACTTTCGTTTCTGCACCACTCAACGCAGGCCTGACAACCAGCAACTACCAACTGACAACTATTTCGCTTGTGACTTTTGAGCTGAAGATTCTGGGGTCGGCTTCGGCCACGCCCACGGCCGGGCGCCACCCCACGGCCCAGGTACTCACCGTTAGCGCGTCGAACTACCTCATTGACTGCGGCGAAGGCACCCAGTGGCAGATGCTGGAGTACCGCGTGCGGCCCCACCACGTCCGGGCCATCTTCATCTCGCACCTGCACGGCGACCATTATTTCGGACTATTTGGGCTGCTGGGCACCATGCATTTGCAGGGCCGCACCCAACCGCTGATTATCATCGGCCCGCCCGGCCTCGATGAGGTGCTGGTGACCCAGGCCCGCGTTTCCAATATGCAGTTGGGCTTCGCGATGGAGTTTATCGCCATCGACACAACCGCGCACGCCGTGGTGTATGAAGATGAAAACCTGACCGTGACCACCCTGCCCATGCGCCACCGCATTCCGTGCGCCGGCTATCTGTTCACGGAAAAGCCGCGCCGCGCCAACTTGCTGAAAGATAAGCTGCCTGCCGGCCTCACACCCGCCCAGCTGGCCCGCCTGGCCCAGGGCGAAGACCTACCCGCCGATGAGCAGCAGCCCGGCCTGCGCCACGCCGACGTGGCCGGCCCCGCCCCCACCCCGCGCCGCTACGCCTTCTTCTCCGATACGCTCTACACACCCGCGCTGGTGCCCTACATCCAGGGCGTCGATTTGCTTTACCACGAGGCCACCTTCCTGGAAGACATGCGGGAGCGCGCCGCCCAGACCCACCACAGCACTGCCCGCCAGGCCGCCCAGATTGCCCACGAGGCGGGCGTGAAACGGCTGCTGCTGGGCCACTTCTCCAGCCGCTACAAGGCCCTGGAGCCGCTGTTGCATGAGGCCCAGGCCATATTCCCCACCGTCGAGCTGGCCACGGAAGGGTTGGTAGTGAGCCTGTAAACCGATTGATTATGAATAATTTCGCTAATAAAAAGCAACAGCTTTACCTAGTCCTCAGCGGAATTTTCCTGGTGAATGCGCTGCTGGCCGAAATCATCGGCGTCAAGATTTTCTCGGCCGATAAACTGATGGGCCTGCCCGGCAACCTCACGGCAGGCGTACTCATCTGGCCGGTAGTTTTCGTGACCACGGACATCATCAACGAGTATTTCGGCAAGGCCGGCGTGCTGCGCATCAGCTACCTCACGGTGGTGCTCATCCTGTTCGCTTTCGGGGTTATCTACCTCACCACCAAGCTACCCCCGGCTGATTTCTGGCTCGATGTGAACAAGACCGATAACGAGGGCCGGCCCTTCAACATCGACTTTGCCTACCAGAGCATTTTCCGGCAGGGCCTGGGCATTATCACGGGCTCGATTGTGGCATTTGGAGTGGGGCAGGTCCTGGATGCAACTATTTTTGAGGCCATTCGCAAGGCCACGGGCGGGCGCTATATCTGGCTGCGCGCTACGGGCTCAACCCTGATTTCGCAGCTGGTAGATTCGTTTGTGGTGCTGTACGTAGCTTTTTACGTGTTTGGCAACTGGACTTTCGACCAGGTTCTCAGCGTGGCCAACACCAATTACTGGTACAAGTTTGCGGCGGCCATTCTGCTCACACCGGTGCTCTACCTGGCGCACTGGCTCATCGATAAGTACCTCGGGAAAGAGGAAACAGCCGAATTACAAGAAGAGGCCGTGGAGAATGTGAGCGTATAATTTTGTGTGCTATGCGAAAAAAAATCCTCATTGCAACTGCTGGTTTTTTGGTCACCTACGGCAGCATAGCGCACGGGTTTTTCACGTCTTATATCGTTGACTATTTGCGTGGTCCTGGTTCATATACCTTGGCCAATGGTTCTGTGGGAGAGGGCAAGCTGAGCTTCCGTACGCGTGGTGAAACCACCTTATACGTTGGCAATAATCTTCAATTTTCAGCCAAAGAAGTTAGGTCTTTCACCATCGACAGTCACACGCTGGTTCCTGCCGGAAATTTCGATTTTGAATTTGGCGTACACAGTTATCACGCCGAAAACACGTTCATCGAATACGCCGACACTTCCGGCTACCTGCAACTGGCCCTTTTTCATACCGCCGAACCCATCGGGAGCACAACGGTGTCCTTTGCCACCTACCTGCTACGCCGCCGGGGCGATAAAGAGTTTATATCAGGCCCGAATGCTTTCAAGAAATGGAGCAAGGATGACCGCCAAGACCTGGCCGAAGAACTGTCCCGATGGCCTGAGCTACAGCAAGCCGTTAAATCCGGCACAGCCACCTTTGAAAATTTCCCCGAATACGTGCGTCGCGCTAATCAGGCAGGCCATTAATTCACACTTCTAATTATCCATGTCCCGCATCCTTACCGGCATCCAAAGCACCGGCCGGCCGCACCTCGGCAACCTGCTCGGGGCCATCCTGCCCGCCATCGAGCTATCGAAAAACCCGGCCAACGACTCGCTCTATTTCATCGCTGACCTGCACTCGCTCACCACCGTGCGCGACCCCGCCGTGCTACGCGCCAACACCTACGCCGTGGCCGCCGCGTGGCTGGCCTGCGGCTTCGACACCGAAAGAAACCTGTTTTACCGGCAGTCCGACGTGCCGCAGGTAACGGAGCTGACCTGGTACCTGAGCTGCTTCACGCCCTACCCCATGCTGGCCAACGCGCACAGCTTCAAGGACAAGAGCGACAAGCTGTCGGACGTAAACGCCGGCCTCTTCACCTACCCCGTGCTGATGGCGGCCGACATCCTGCTCTACGATGCCGAAATCGTGCCCGTGGGCAAAGACCAGATTCAGCACCTCGAAATTGCCCGCGATATTGCCAAAGCCTTCAACTCCCGCTACGGCGAGACCTTAGTAGAGCCCCAGGCCCGCGTCGATGCCGAGCTGATGACCATTCCCGGCACCGACGGGGCCAAGATGAGCAAGAGCTACGGCAACACCATCGACATTTTCCTGCCCGAAAAGGAACTCCTGAAGACCATCAAAACCATTGTTTCGGACAGCACGCCACTCGAAGCGCCCAAAAATCCGGATGCGGATGTGACGTTCAAGCTGTACTCGCTGCTGGCCGCGCCCGCCGAGATTGAGACAATGCGCGCCAACTACCTGGCCGGTGGCTACGGCTACGGCCACGCCAAAAAGGAGCTGTATGAGTTGATTCTGCGCCGTTTTGCCGTGGAGCGCGAGCGGTTCGACTTCTACATGAGCAACCTGCCCGAGCTGGACGCGGCGCTGGCCATTGGCGCCAAGCGGGCGCAGGAATACGGCGCGGGCGTGCTGGCCAAAGTGCGCCAGAAAGTAGGCTACGGTGTCTAAACTGCGAATTCGTCGGATTAGTCAGATTTTGTGGACGATTCTATTATCAAAAAAAGGCTGCCAACTGGCAGCCTTTTTTTGATAATAGTGAGTAGTCATTCTTGGACCTAGACCTGGCCGTCCACAAAATTCGATGAATCCGACGAATCCGCAGTTCAGATAACCTGCTGCGCCGAGAAGCTAAAGCCGACCTTACTACCACGGCTCACCTGCTGGTTTTCCAGCTTCTGCTTCACTGAGATTTTCTGGATTTCGGGCAGCGGCGGGGCAATAAGGTCGTTATTGACGGCGGCAATCATGGCGCTTTCCACGAAGAGTTTCATCGCCTCGGGGCAAATATGATTGTCGCTCATGTCGTTATCGGGTAGCTCCAGTTGCTGCGCGCCTTCGAGGCAATAGTGATTATCGATGTTGACCAGCAGGCGGCCGACGAGGTAGCCGGGGTCATTCAGGCGCTGATATTTGATACTATCGGCCATGAAGTTATAGGCCATAATGTGGCCGAAGAAGCGGCGGCGGAAATCAGCCTCCACGTATTTGCTGGCCATGGGGCCATAGTCGTCGGGGAAGGTGACGATGTTGGAGTGCATCACAAAAACCAGCAAATCGCCCGAAAACCGGATGTGAAATTCCATGTCGTTGATGGAACGGTACTCAATCACCACACTCGAATCGAGGGGCGTGAGCTTGCGGGTGAGCTCCAGCACCAACTCCTGCGACACCAGCCGCAGGCAGTCGAACGCAGCCAGGGTGTTGCGGTAAATAGCCTGTTTGGCAGTTGATTTCTGTTTAAGGCCCTCAAAAATCTGGTTGAGGCGGTCGGCCGGAGCTTCGGTGGGCGAGCCGGCCGCAGCGGTGGGGCGGTTGTCGGTGGCGGTGGCCCCGGAGTGCGCCAGCGCATCGGCGACGGGATTGGCCTTAGCGGCTTTGGCCGGGGAGGCTTTGGCTGGCGTGGCTTTGGCGGGCTTGGTCCGCGCCGGCTGGACGGGGCGGGTGGGGCGTTTGCGCGGCGGCACGGGCGGGGGCAGCTCGGTAGGCACCGGCGGCACGTCGGCAGGGCTGAGCAGCTTAGACACGACGGGTTTCGGGGTGGTTTTTTTGGCCATGAGAGAAGAGAATTGCGCCCCCACTGCGGTGGCGGGACCAGGGTATTGCGGGGCAGCCTTGCCAACGAAGCGGGCTACCCAGCTGCAACCGGATTGGGCTGGCAGCAGCCGGGCGCCTTCAACCAGGCACCAGGGTAGGTACGTCGCCTACCCCACCCATAGTTTCAGCCGTACCCGCCGAAACCGTGCCGGAACTGGTGGTATTTGCCGTCCCCAATGCCGGAGGCGCGCTCAACTCAACCACCTCCGGCCATTGCGAGCTGCGAAATGCCACCGTGCGCAGCCCGGCCGGCCCCGCCCCAACCACCGGTAGCAGCATTGCCGCCGCCGATGGCTGCCGCAGGGCTTCCCCCACCGAACGCACGGCCCCGGCGGGCACGGCGCGGCGCTCCAGGTCGGCCAGCAGCGCGTCGCCATCCGCAACGGTAATGGCTTCGGTGAGCTTGTTTTCCAGCTCGGCACGATGGGCCACACGGGCGGCATTGGTAGCAAAACGGGCATCGGTAGCCAAATCAGGCCGGCTCAGCGCGGCGCACAGCTGCCGGAACTGGCCATCGGAACCCACGGCCAGCACCAGCTGGCGGCCATTAGCAGCACGGTACACGGTGCCGTAGGGCACGATGCTGGGGTGGCCCGAGCCCAGCGGCTGCGGGTCGTGGCCGGTCACGAGATAAGTAGCCGCCTGGTTGGCCAACGAGGCCAGGGCGGAGTCGAGCAGGCTCACCTGCACCAAGGCCCCGCGTCCGGTGCGCTCGCGCTGAAACAGGGCCGTGAGCAGTCCTTCTTTCAACTGGTGCGCGGCCAATAGGTCGACCATGGCCACGGGCATTTTCTGGGCAGGCTGGCCGGAGCCGGCGGCATTGAGGAACATAAAACCGGCTTCAGCTTGCAGCACGGCATCGTAGCCGGCACGGGCATTGTCGGGGCCGTAGCCGGTGAGGTGGCCGTAGAGCAGGCGCGGGTTCTCTTGCGATAAGGTGGCGTAGTCGGCGCGGAGCTTTTCGGCATCGCCGGGTTTGTAGCTGGCCAGCACGATATCGGCCGAGGCCACCAGGCGGCGCAGCTCGGTTTGGCCGGCGGCGGTAGTGAGGTCGAGCACCAGCGAGCGTTTGCCCCAGTTGGAGGCAGAGAAATAGGCCGAAACTGAAGATGCCTCAGCCCCTGGCGTGGCAGCAGTTTCGTCGCTGGTTTTCCAGGTGCGGGTGACGTCGCCGGCCGGACTTTCGATTTTGAGGACCTCGGCCCCCAGCTCCGCAAAGAACTGGCCCACCTGCGGGCCGGCCAGCACGGAAGCCAGCTCGATGACGCGGAAGTGGGCAAAGGGAAGTGGATTGTTCATTGGCGTAAGTGTTTTTCTCTGACTAAGAACCTATCCGATATGATGCATCAGGCAGTGCGGAGCAAAGCAGCTTTACCGCAACAGTAATCAAGGCTATTGCAGTAAAGATGCTTCGTTGCGCTCGGCATGACTACTTTTTAGCACCTATTTGGATAGGCTCATAGCTATCAGCCTTGTTTTTGGCCCAATCAATCCATTTCCACACTTTCCCCAACGCTGGGGCCGACTCGATTTATTCTACCCGCCCGGCCCGCGCAAAAACCGGGAACGTGATGATGCGGGCCTGCGGCCCCCACAGCCGCGTCAGCTCCTCGGCAACCAGGGCCATCATGTCGGCTCCGGCGTATTGCCGGGCGTAGTTGGCCGTGGCCGACCAGGTGCGCAGGTAATTCAGCATGTCGTCGGCCGTCCAGTGCTTTTTCACGGCGAAACGCGCCCGCTGCACATCGGCAAACGGGAAGGGCAGGTCGGCGTACTCGTTTTCGATGTGGCGGCGGTTGGCATCCCAGTACGGGGCCGAGGTTACGTCGTGAAAATTATCGAGCACTTGGTTTAGCTCGGGCGTTTCGAGGCGGCACAGCTGGTAGCCCCATTCGGCCAGCACTGCGCCGGGCCGGGCCACGCGGCGCACCTCCCGGTGGTAGGCTTCGTTATCGAACCAATGCACGGCTTGGGCCACGGTAATCAGGTCGAAGCGCTGGTTGGGGAAGGACGTGTGCTCGGCCGTGGCCCGCTGGTAGTGGATATTGGGGCGCGGCGGGGCCTGCGCCAATTGATTGTCGCTGAGGTCGGTGGCATCTACCCGAATAAAGGATTCGGCCAGCACCGCCGCTACCTGGCCGTTGCCAGTGGCGCAGTCCCAGGCCCGCTCGCGGCTTTCTACCTGGGGCAGCAGCCAGTCATAAAGCTCGGCGGGATAAGCAATGCGGTAGCGGGCATAGTCGGCGGCCTGAGCAGAGAAACGGTCGAGGGCGGGCATGAGGAGGAATGGATTTGTGGGTTCGATAAGTATAAAGAACGTCATGCCGAGCGCAGCCGAGGCATCTCGCGTGCCACAGTAAATCAATCGTTCAACGACGCGAGCGAGATGCCTCGACTCCGCTCGGCATGACGTTCTTATTCAAGCCAGCTCCCCTGCTTCCTCCTCCCGGCCGCCGGCCGTATCTTTACCTCAAATCAAGCGGTTTGCTGGCCAAAGCATCAAGGTCAGCCCTTTTACAACCCTAATAAGCTGAACTTTGACGTTTCACGAATTCAACCTCCACGACGACCTGCTCGCTGGCATCGACGCCATGAACTACCAGCAGGCCACCCCCATTCAGGAGCAGGCCATTCCTAAAATTATCGAAGGCAAAGACCTGATTGCCTGCGCCCAGACCGGCACCGGTAAAACAGCTGCCTACCTACTGCCGCTGCTCGACAAGATTTCGCACGCCAAGCACGGCCACACCACCACCCTCATTCTGGTGCCCACCCGCGAGCTGGCCACCCAGATTGACGAGCAGGTGATGGGCTTCGGCTACTACGTGGAAGCTAGTAGCATTGCCATTTACGGCGGCGGCAAATCGGAGAACTGGGAGCAGCAGAAGCGCGCCCTCACCTCGGGGGCCGACATCATCATCGCCACGCCCGGCCGCCTCATCGCCCACCTTCAAATGGGCTATGTGAAATTCGACCAGATTAAGTACCTGGTGCTGGACGAGGCCGATAAGATGATGGACATGGGCTTCAGCGATGATATCTTCAACATCGTGCGCCAGCTGCCCAAGGAGCGCCAGACGCTGCTGTTCTCGGCCACCATGCCGAGCAAAATCCGCGACTTCTCGCAGCAGATTCTCAACAACCCCGAGGAAATCCGCCTGGCCGTTTCCAAGCCCGCCGCCGGCATCGACCAGCAGTTGTACATGGCCTTCGACCGCCAGAAAATCTACGTCCTCGAGCACATCATCAAAACCCAGGATGTGCAGAGCATGGTGCTCTTCACCAGCCAGAAAGCGGCCGTGGCCGGCATTGTAAAAGCCGTGAACAAGCTCGGCATCGAGGCACGCGGCATCAGCTCCGACCGCACCCAGGAAGAGCGGGAGGAAATCATGCGCGCCTTCAAAAACAAGCAGTTTCCTATCCTGGTGGCCACCGACGTGCTCAGCCGCGGCATCGATATCGACTCGCTGAGCCACGTGGTGAACTACGACATCCCGCGCGCTGCCGAGGACTACGTGCACCGTATCGGCCGCACGGCCCGCGCCGCCACCAAAGGCACGGCCATCACCTTCATCTCGGACCAGGACCAGGACCGGGTGCTGAAGATTGAGAAGCTCATTGAGCGCGACCTCGAAAAGCGCGCCATCACCGAGGAGCTGGGCCTGGGCCCGGCCCCGGAATTCGACCCCAAACGCTTTGCCGGCCTGGGTGGTAAAATCGGCGGCCGCCCGGTGCGCGGCGGCCACAGCGGCGGTAGCGGTGGCGGAAGCCGCGACCGTGGCCCCCGCCCCGAAGGTGGCGGTGGTGGCCGCGACGGTGGCCGCGATGGCGGCAAGCCCCGCCGCGACGCCCCCGACCCCAAAGACCCCAAGCACCTGGAGCGCCTCGCCGCCGCCAAAAATGCCCTGGCCGCCCTCGATGCCGGCCACGCCCCCACCGTGCCATACCAGCGCCCGCCACGCCCCGAAGGCGAAGAGCGCCGCGACCGTGGCCCCCGCCCCGAGCGCACTCCGCGCCCCGAAGGCGAAGCCCGCCCACCCCGCGAGCCGCGAGCCCCCCGGCCCGAAGGCGAGCCGCGCCCCCCGCGTGAGCCCCGCGCCGAAGGCGAAAGCCGCCCGCCCCGCGAGCCCCGTCCCGAAGGGGAAACCCGCGAGCCCCGCGCCGACGGCGAGCCCCGCGCCGACGGCGAGCGCCGCCGCAGCCGCGGTGGCCGCAACCGCAGCCGCGGCCCCAAGCCGGAAGGCGGCACTCCGAGCGAAACCGGCAGCCCTGCCGAAACTGGCGCGGCTGAGTAGCCGCTTCCCCAACGCGAAGAAGCCTCCGCTGCACATGCAACGGAGGCTTCTTCGCGTTGGGGAAATCCTGATTTAAGTACTTCTGCACAAGTACTTAACAACACTTCCTCAGAAGGATTTTTCGGGTATTTCCTGCGGTGTTCGTCTTGCTGATAGGCGTTTACAGGAGTCCTCAGCAGATTATACCTCTCCGCCCTATCGACAAATCCGGCTATCCTTTGCCTCCCGGGCTTACAACGAACAGCTGCGACAGCACCGGGCTGGCACTGATGGTCGTTGGCTCATCACCAACCTTTAGTGAGTCATTTTTGATTTCCACCAGGCCAAACCACTTGCCAAAGCAATACAGTACCCGGCTGCTGAAAAGGTGGTCTATAAAGGTGGCCGGCGTCCAGTAACTCGTCGGAGGCCGCTCCTCCAGAAAATTGGGAAAGGCCAGCACGTATTTATCTACATAAAACGAGAGGGGCCGAGGCTGCTGCCCAAATCGAGCCAGCAAATACACGCAAAAGCTCCAGCCCAGCTGCCCTACTTGCGATTTGCCACTGCCAAACGAGTCGAAACTGCCCCAGTGCAGCCGGCCCGTAAACACCTCGAGCACCAGCCGGAACAGCTCGGGGCGCTGCCCGGCAATCAGCATACTTTCTCCTTTTTTGGTGAGGCTAAGCTTGCCCAGGGGCTTCTTCACCAGCTTGGCCACGTGGGCCAGATAGTGCGCGATTTCGATGAAGGGGGAATCAAACTCCCGGTTTAGCTTTATAAAGCCTTCATCCACATACTTACTGCGCATCAGCCCGTGCTCATACAGCTCCTGCACAAACTTGCGGGGCAGCGCGCCGGTAGCGGTGAGTTTGATGACTTTCTCACGCTGCACCAGCCGCAGCAGCTCCTCCACCTGCCGAAAAAAGGGCACCTGGTCGAGCACGGCATCGGGAAGCGTGCTTTGCAGGCGCACGGGCGCCGCAGCCGACAGCGGCCGGTACAACACATCCGCCATCTGATTGGGGCTCAGACCGCTGCATGATGCCAGTGGTGTATTGTTGTAGCTGTTTACATGCGCCGTCAGGCGCTGGTTCAGCTCGGCCACATCGCGGGCGGGTTTGTCGAAAAAATCCTTGGGCAGCTGCATTGACGGGGTAGCTGAGACGACTAACTGCTGCTATTCATTGGCAGCAACTACTTTTCAATGAGCACCTTACGCGCCTATTAAGGCAAGAATTCACCTTGACTGAGGACTGAATGTGCCGGCCATTGGACAGGAAAGATATACCGGCGACCCCAATTAATTTCCCGGCGGCTTACCCCAGCACCTGCCCCACCCCAAACAGTACCGTGAATACCAGCGTACTCAGCGCCATCTGCTTGAGCAGCGGGTCGAGTTGCATCGATTCCTGCCGCTGCCACACCTGCCGGGCGTTGAAGGCAAACAACGGTGCAGCCAGCACAAACAGCCACTGCCACGGCGAATGGTACGTGAGTGCCACAAACACCGTGGCACAGCCCAGGCCCAGCACCAGCAGCAGCCAGTGGTAGCGCCGCGCATGAATGGGCCCCAGCCGCACCGGAATGGTGATTTTGCCGGCCAGCACATCGGAGTTGATGTCGCGGATATTGTTCACGTTCAGCACCGCCGTGGCGAAGCAGCCCAGCGCGGCGGCCGGCAGCAGCACCTGCAGCGGCAGTGCCCGGGTTTGCAA
The DNA here is from genome assembly GCF_018967845.1 of Hymenobacter siberiensis. GTDB lineage: Bacteria > Bacteroidota > Bacteroidia > Cytophagales > Hymenobacteraceae > Hymenobacter > Hymenobacter siberiensis. The sequence goes on along the minus strand of NZ_JAHLZZ010000001.1, from coordinate 2,316,037 downwards.
AAAATACGTGCCGCACACGCCCACAATGCCAAAAAACAGGAACACCGAAATGTCGCCCAGACCCGCGTAGCCATACGGGTTAGCGCCCGCCGTGTAGTTCACTGCCGCCCAGATGGCCGCCAACCCCAGCGCCACAAACGCCAGAAACAGCCCCAGACCCGCCGCGCCCAGCGCCACCCACAGCAGCGCGAGGCCGCTGGCCAGCGCCAGCAGGCCGCAAATCCACATGCCGCGCTTCATCTGAGCCGGGGTGATGGCCCCGCTCTGCACGGCGCGTTGCGGGCCTTGGCGGTGGATACTGTCGGCCCCGTTCTGGGAGTCGCCGTAGTCGTTGGCCAGATTGCTGAGCACTTGCAGCAGGATGGTGGTGAGGGCCGCCAGCGCCACTACCGGGCCGTTGAAATAGCCGGCCGCCTGGGCCAGAAAGCCGCCGGTGAGGATGCTGGCCAGGGCCAGCGGCAGGGTACGGGGGCGGAATGCAGAAATCCAGGGTGACATGGGCAAAAGAGATATCAAACAGCAAAAAAGAACGTCATGCTGAGCGAAGCCGAAGCATCTTTTACCGCTTCGTTGCAACGACGAAATTAGTTGCGCGGTAGAGATGCTTCGGCTACGCTCAGCATGACGTTCTGAAGTATTCAGGAAACGGCAAAAATTACTTCATGATATCAGCCAACAGCTCGGGGCTCAGGGGCGTCACTTTCGAAGGGTAGAATTTCAATACGTGGCCTTTTTCATCGACCAGGTATTTGCAGAAATTCCAGGTGGGCACGTCGCTCACGGCCCCGTTCTTGGTTTTATCAGCTAGGAATTTGAACAACGGAGCCGTGTCGATGCCTTTCACCGACACCTTGCTGAAGAGCGGGAACGTCACGCCGTAGTTCTTTTCGCAGAAGGTGGCAATCTGGGCCTCGGTGCCGGGCTCCTGGCCGCCGAAGTTGTTGGCCGGGAAGCCGAGTACGGTCACTTTGTCGCCGTGCTTTTTATACAGCTCCTCCAGCTCCTTGTACTGCGGGGTGAAGCCGCATTCCGAAGCGGTGTTCACAATCAGCAGCTTCTTGCCCTTGTACTGGCTCAGCTTCACGTCCTTACCATCGATGGATTTCACGGTGAAATCGTAGACGGAGGCGGGGGCGGCAGTGGTTTCCGTAGTTTCAGTCATGGCGGTGGGAGTAGCCGGTTTGGCGGCGATGAAAACCACGGCCGTAGCGGCAGTGGCCAGCGTGAGGAGAAGAGACTTGTTCATGAATTGGAAGTGATAAAGTGCGCAGTTGCGTGCGTAACCGTACGAAGGCCTGCAGGGTTTTAGATGTAGCGCGGTCGTACCCGGTAGGGACTAAAAGTCCCTACCGGGTACGACCGCGCTACATCATGTGGTGCGCGGCGTGAGCCACTTCTCCATCTGCACGGGCTGGTAGGCCGTCATCTGCGCCAGCAACTCTTCCGGGCTGGCCGATTGCAGGAGCTGGCTGCGGTTTTCGGCGCGGAGCAGCTGGTCGTCGCGCATGCGGTCGAGGGATTGCAGGAGCAGGTCGTAGTAGCCGTCCACGTTCAGCAGGGCCACGGGCTTCTGGTGCAGGCCGAGCTGGCCCCAGGTCAGCACTTCGAACAGCTCTTCGAGGGTGCCGTAGCCGCCGGGCATAGCGATGAAGCCATCGGCGCGGTCGGCCATCATCAGCTTGCGCTCGTGCATCGATTTCACCACGTGCAGCTCGGTGCAGCCCTTGTGAGCCAGCTCCTTGGCATCCAGAAAATCGGGAATCACGCCCACTACCTGGCCGCCCAGGGCCAACACGGCATCGGCGATGGTGCCCATGAGGCCCACGCCGCCGCCGCCGTACACCAGCGTGAGGTTTTGGGCCACCATGGCCTTGGCGAGGGCCTGCGCCTGGGTAATGTAATTCGGATTGGTTCCGGCGCTGGAACCACAGTAAACGGCAATGCTTTTCATATTTCTGGAACGAAGTAGAGACGCGACACTTCGCGTCTCGTCGTTGCTGATGTTATTTTTAGAATGGCGCGGTTCCGGTCGTTCAACGAGGAGACGCGAAGTGTCGCGTCTCTACCTCGTTATGGCAATTACATGCGCTCGGGCACCTGGATGCCGAGCAGGCCGAAGGCGGCTTTCAGCTGCTCGCCGGTGCGGGCCGACAGAGCGAGGCGCAGGTTGCGCTTGGCCAGGTCGGTTTCGGCAAAGATGGGCACTTTGGCGTAGAAGCGGTTGTAGTTGCGGGCCAGGTCGTAGGCGTATTGGGCCACCACGGCGGGCGATAGGTTCTTCGCGGCTTCTGCCACCACAGCCGGGTAGCGCGCCAGCTCCTGTATCAGCTCGCTGTCGGCGCTGTGCAGCTCGGTCACACTGGCCCAGTCGGCGGTTTCGTCAACCCCCAGCTCTACCGCTTTGCGCCGAACGGCCGCCGTGCGCGAGTGCGAGTACTGGATAAACGGCCCCGTGTCGCCCTCCAGGTTCACCGACTCTTCGGGGTTGAAGAGCATGCGCTTCTTGGGGTCCACTTTCAGCAGGTAGTATTTCAGCGCGCCCAGGCCGAGGATGTGGTACAGCTCCTCCAGCTCGGCATCGCTGAGGCCTTCGGTTTTGCCTTTTTCGAGGGTGGCGGCTTTGGCGGCGGCCACTACGTCACGCACCAGCTCGTCGGCATCGACCACGGTGCCTTCGCGCGACTTCATCTTGCCCGAGGGCAGGTCCACCATGCCATAGCTGAGGTGGTGGATGGCGTCAGCGTAGGGCTTGCCCAGCTTTTTGAGCGTGGCCTGCAGCACCTGCATGTGGTAGTTCTGCTCGTCGGCGATGACGTAGATGCTGCTGTCGTAGCCAAAATCCTGGTACTTCAGCTCGGCCGTGCCCAGGTCCTGGGTGATGTAGACGCTGGTGCCGTCGGCGCGGAGCAGGAGCTTTTCATCAAGTCCCTCTGCCTGCAAATCGACCCACACCGAACCGTTTTCCTTCTTGAAGAATACGCCCTTTTCCAGACCTTCCTCTACCCGCTCCTTGCCCAGCAGGTAGGTGCCCGATTCATAATAAAACTTATCGAAATCGACGCCGATGTTCTTGTATGTGGCATCGAAGCCTTCGTACACCCAGCCGTTCATCAGGCTCCAGAGGGCTTTCACGGCGGGGTCGCCGGCTTCCCAGGCCTGCAGCATCTGCTGGGCCTCGGCCATGAGGGGGGCGCTTTTCTTGGCTACTTCGTTGGTCACGCCTTCGGCCTCAAGCTGGCGGATTTCCTCGCGGTAGTGCTTCTCAAACAGCACGTAGTACTTGCCGGCGAGGTGGTCGCCCTTCAGGCCCGCGCTCTGGGGGGTTTCGCCCTGGCCGAAGTGCTGGTAGGCAATCATCGACTTGCAGATGTGGATGCCCCGGTCGTTCACCAGGTTGGCTTTGGTGACGGTGGCGCCGGTGGCTTTCAGAATCTCGGCCACCGAGTAACCCAGGAAGTTGTTGCGCAAGTGGCCCAGGTGCAGGGGCTTGTTGGTGTTGGGCGAGGAGTACTCCACCACCACATTCTGCGGGCCATCGGTGGCCACGGGCGCGGTGGCGGGCTGGGCGCGCAGCTGCTCGAACACCGCCAGCCACTCGGCATCGGCAATTTCGAGGTTCAGGAAGCCTTTCAGCACGTTGAAGCCGCTCACGCGGGGCTCGTTGGCCTGCAGCCACTCGCCCAGGGCCTGGCCAATTTGCTCGGGGCCTTTGCCCAGCACTTTGGTGAGCGCAAACGTGACGAGGGTGAAGCTGCCGGCAAACTCCTTGCGCGTGGGCTGGAGCGTGAGGCTGGCGGCGGGAATTTCTACGCCGAATACGGCCTGCGCGGCAGCTTGCAGGGCGGTTTTGAGGGAGTTTTCTAACTGTTGCACGGGGCAAAGGTACGGGCTGGTACGGGGTAGCCGTAGCGCTGGCCGCAGTTTAGCGCGCAGTGCGGAACTGCTGGCTGCTGGTGAGGCGCGTTCGCAACTCGCCGCCTGGCCCAGGTGGTTCGGCACTGCCTGGCCGCGCGGCGGCCGTGAGTCGAAGACTCACCCCACCAGTGGCACGTAGTTACGCGCTAAACTACGGCCAGCGTCGGCGCCAGCGAAAATGGCATTCTGCGAAATGGTGGTACTTTGCCGCTTCTCTCCCACCCGCTCCCGTTCATGTCCCGTATTCTTCCCACCATTGTGGGGGCGCAGTTTTGCTGCACCTCGCTGTGGTTTGCCGGCAATGCCGTAGCGCCCGATATGGCGGCGCGCCTGCACCAGGGGCCCGGCTTTATGGCCTCGCTCACCAGCGCCGTGCAGCTGGGTTTCATTGCCGGCACCCTGGCGTTTGCCCTGCTGGCCGTGGCCGACCGGTTCTCGCCGTCGCGGGTATTTGCGCTGAGCGCGGCGCTGGCGGCGCTCTGCAACCTGGGGCTGGTGCTGCCGGGGCTGCCAGTGGCGGGCCTGCTGGCCTGCCGGGTACTCACGGGGTTTTTCCTGGCCGGCATCTACCCGGTAGGCATGAAAATAGCGGCCGACTACTACGCGGCCGGGCTGGGCCGCTCGCTGAGCTGGCTGGTGGGGGCGCTGGTGCTGGGCACCGCGTTTCCGCACTTGCTCAAGAGCATGGGCGGGCAGTTGCCCTGGCAGGCGGTGGCCTGGGCTACCTCCGGCCTGGCGCTGCTGGGCGGCGCGGCCCTCCTGCTGCTGGTGCCCGATGGCCCTTACCGCCGGGCCGGCGCGCGCCCGGCTTTCACGGCGTTTCTGGCGGGGTTCCGGCAGCCGGCGTTTCGGGCGGCGGCGTTTGGCTACTTCGGGCACATGTGGGAGCTCTACACGTTCTGGGCCTTCGTGCCGGTGGTGCTGGCGGCCTTCAATGCCCGGCACGCGGGGGCGGCGCTGCCGGTGCCGCTGCTGTCGTTCGGCATCATTGGCGGGGGCAGCCTGGCCTGCGTGGGCGCGGGGCTGCTGGCCCAGCGCCTGGGGCCGGCCCGCGTCGCAACCGGGGCGCTGGCGCTGTCGGGCATCTGCTGCCTGGCATCGGGCCTCGTGCTGGGCACGGGCTCGGGAGCGGCGCTGGGGGCTTTTCTGGGGTTCTGGGGGCTGGTGGTGGTGGCCGATTCGCCGATGTTTTCGACGCTGGTGGCCCGGCATGCCCCCGCCGAAACGCGCGGGGCCGCGCTGACTATCGTCAACTGCCTGGGCTTTTCCCTCACTATTATCAGCGTGCAGCTCACCGGCTGGCTGGGGCCGCAGCTGCCGCAGCACCTGCTGCTGCTGCTGCCGCTGGCCGTGGGGCCGGCGCTGGGGCTGTGGGCGCTGTGGCAGGGGCGACAGGTGGTAGAAGCGTGAGGGATATGAAGCGGCCCCAGACCCAGCCGGCCGAATAACCCACCGAAACTTGCCGCAATACGGAGCCCCTGCAGTGGTGAAGGGGCTTTCTATTGCTTAGGCAGTTCTATTGAGCTTTTACATCGTCGACACATCCAAGATGCTACTACGATAGTAATAATTTGGTAGTTTTGACTCAACCCTTTTCATCTACCAATATGGCAAAATATTTCGCTTTTAGGATTCTACTCTCCCAACCGGCTCAACTGAATGCATTTGAGCAACAAAGAACAAAGAGACAGTTATTGGAACTTGCTGTTCAAGTTATAGAACGCAACTACCCATTTCGATTTCAGGCAAAAGGCAATTTATACTTAGCTTATTATCACCTTAAAATCAATGATGGTACTCATGCAATACAAATTGCTCGTGAGGACATTGTACTGGAGCCTAAAGTAGGTGAGCACGGAGTTACTAATCAACCAGACACAGTATATCCTTATAGCTACTTCATATTAGACATTTCTCGGCAAATAATTTTAGTTCAAGAAAAACCTAGCGCATTTCGTGACATAGATTCTATTGTTAGTAGAATCGAAGACATAATTAGAAAAGCACTGATTAGGCAACGAGTTACTGTCGCAATAGAGGCAATTAGTAACTCAGAAGATATTTGGTCAGAGATTGAGGAAGCACAGGAAATTTATTCACTTGTAGTCGACATTGACCCACCTAACTTCTTTGGCTCTAGATTTCGCAGCAATATCGATATTCGAGAAGCATATGAAGAAACAAATTTCACAAAATTCAAGTTAGTAATTTTAAATAAATTAGGTGCATTGCGTATTCCACGCGAACAATTCGAAAATCTCTTCCAAACTATTTCTTCAGGAGCAGGCGATTTCATTATCAAGCTACGAGATAGAACAGGTCACTTACTAAAAATCGGAAGCAGCACACGTCCTAAGAGTTTAGAAATGCCTGAAGAACCTTCAAAAATCAACCCTACGCTGCTAGAAGATGAAATTATCAGGATTGACAACCTTAATAATACTGACACCCTTAACAATAATTCTCCCACAGCGTCGTGAAAAAGATATTACAAAGCTTGGGATATATAGCAATAGGAACAGTAGTGATGCTATTGCTATTCTATTTAATTAAAGTACCTCATGTAAAATTTGCCGAGAGTGAATTTCTTTTAAGTTACATAGGAATATTTCTTGGATTTGCTTTTTCCGTTGTAACTTTTGTGATGACGCTTGTAGATAAAGGCCGACAACGTGTGCTCTCAGCCCCTGACTACACTAGACTTGTTGCGAAGTGAGTGAAGTGCGGAATTTTCGACAAACTGTACTTAAATTTAGAACATGAACTTTTCCGTAAAAAACCTCACTACTTCGCGTAAATGGCGTGCTGCCACGGGACTCACGGCGGAGCGTTTTGCGCAGCTTTTGGCGCATTTTAAGCAGGCGTATTTTCGGTTAAATGGAACAGATATGATTGAACGTGGGGCTTTTGCGCCGTATGAAGTAGCCCTTAAAACAGAAGAAGAATTACTGCTTTTCACCCTATTCAGCTTCAAAGCAAACTTGACGTATGATTTGTTGGGATTGGTCAGTGGGATGGACGGTTCCAACGCGAAACGCAACCAGGAATTAGGCATTACGGTGCTCCAAGAAGCGCTGGAGCAAACCGGGCATGCGCCAAAGCGGGAATTTGCGACAGTGGCCGAATTTGAAGCCTATTTTCAGGAACACGAGACGTTATTGGTCGATGGAACAGAGCAACGCAAGCAACGACCAGGAAATAAAGAGATGCAAAAAGACTACTATAGCGGTAAAAAAAAATACACGCCGTAAAAGAGATAGTTATTTCAACGACCATTCGCTGGATTGGTTTTATCAGCCGTTGTTACGGCGGAAGACACCACGACTACAGTGTGCTAAAAAGCATTTTACCAGTTGATAAAGAGTGGTTTAAAAAGTTCAAGGTGCGGTTGGACCTGGGGTTTTTGGGCTTCGCGAAAGACTACGTTTGCCGGAAAGTTTTTATTCCTATCAAAAAGCCGAAAGGGAAAGAACTCACCGATGAACAACGAGAAATAAATACAAAACAAGCAAGTGAACGAATTACCGTAGAGCATAGCATTGGCGGATTGAAACGTTATCGAATTTTGGAAGACCGATTACGTTTGCATAATTTGAACCTGTACAATGACGTGCTGGGAGTGTGTGCGGGCTTGTGGAATTTCAGCTTAAATCTGTGATTAATAGCTCGCAACAAGTCTACTATACAAGAGAAGAAGGAAACGCTTGTGCGTATGAATGGGTTAAATGACGAACTATCTGACATACTATTTTTTTTATTTTCATCATTCCTACTCGTCGCAATATTAATGTTATGGGAAGTTATCGACTTACCATTCATTAGCGTAAATCCTGATATTTGGTATTCCAAGTCACGAATACTAAGCGCTATAAAGTTTTCTGTTTTCTGCCTGAGTATTTATGGTATTTATGACCTGCTTGTTGCGGCATTCAAAGTGAACGAAAGAGTAGATAATATTTTAGAGCGTATTCCGCCTCCTGAATAGCATCAAGCCACAAAAGAATCCCCGCCCAGCTACTAGCGGGCCTTTCTATTTCCCCAGCGGCTTAGGTGGCGGGCTTACCGGTCGGAGTGCGGGTGGGGACGCCCTGGCCGAGGATGATGAGCCTGGTGTAGCCCTGGAAACGCTCCCAAACCGCATACAAGCCGAAACCCACGTCCTCCACCCCGCATCTCCCTAAAACAGCTTCCCCCTAAAAACAACAGCGGCCGGCTAACGATATAGCCGGCCGCTGCCGTTCAGGATGGCCCGTGGGCTTAGTTTTCCGTGTCGCCGGTCAGGCTTAGCATCGGCTCCACCTCGATGTCGGCCGCGTCGGCCAGCGTCATTTCCGTGACGAATTCCGCCTTGGGGGTCCGCACTTTTTTCATGTTCACCAGCCAGTCGTTGGCCTCCTCGCGGTAGCCCAGGGGCAGCAGCACGGCGCTTTTGTAGCCGGTACCGGACAGTTGGAGCAGTTCGTCCAGCTTGTCGGCCAGGAAGCCTTCCATCGGGGTGGCATCCACGCGCTGCTCGGCGGCGGCGGCCATGGCCAGGCCCAGGGCAATGTAGCTCTGCTTGGCCGCGTGGTGGGCCTGCCACTCGGGGGTGGCCGCGTTCAGCATGCCCAGCAGGTTGGTTTTGTAGGCATCCATGGTGCTGTGGGGCAGGCCGCGCTCATCCATCGTGTAGTTGAATACGGTGCTCACCCGCTCGTCGGTGTAGCCGTCCCAGGCCACGAACACCAGCAGGTGCGAGCAGTCCGTAACCTGGCTTTGGTTGTAGGACAGACCCTTGATTTTTTCCAGCAGGGCCGGGTCCGAAATCACAATCACCTTGTACTGCTGCAAGCCCGACGACGACGGGGCGAGCCGGGCTGCTTCCAGGATGTAATCTACTTTTTCCGGCGAAACCTTCGTGCCGTTCATCTTTTTGGTGGCGTAGCGCCAGTTCAAATCATCGAGTAAGCTCATGCTGATGGGGAATAAATGGGCGGGTGCCCGGCGGCTTACGCGGGGCCGGGGCACCTGGCCCGTGGGAATAACGCTGCAAAGGTGCGCCCATTGGAGTACATTTGTCAAGTAGGCACCTTTTTGTCAGGCTGTTTCCTCCCAGATACTATTGCTGATAACCAACCGCTTATGGAACCCTCTGTCTCGAAGAAAATCTGGAATTGCGCCATTGGGGCCAGCGTGGCGATGGTGGGCGGCAAGTGGAAGACAAGCATCCTGCTGCACCTGCGCGACCGCACCATGCGCTTCGGCGAGCTGCAGCGGGCCGTGGGCGTGTCGCAGAAGGTGCTCACCCAGCAGCTAAAGGAGCTGGAAAAGGACGGCATCATCCTGCGGCAGGTGTATGCCGAAGTACCCCCACGGGTCGAGTACCGCCTGAGCGACTACGGCCAAACCTTGCAGCCCGTGCTCGACGCGCTCTATGCCTGGGGTGCCATGCACTATACGCGCAACTACCCTGCGGACGTGGCACCGGCCCCATCGGCGGCCTGAGCTACCGGGCGGCGGTGCGTCCTCACGGCCACGCCGTTACCTGCTCACCACTTCCTCCAGCCGCAGCCGGCGCTCAATGGCATCCGTCGCCTTTTCCAGAATGTTGAAGGCATTCTTCGCCATCGTATTTCCATTGTCCAGCGTGGGGTTTATTTCGACCATCTCGAAGCACACCACCCGCTCGTTTTCCAGCAGGTCCTGGCAAAGGTTTTCGGCTTCGGAGAGGTAGAGGCCGTCCTCCACGGGCGTGCCGGTGCCCATGCTGAAGCTCGAATCGAGGCTATCGACATCGAAGGAAATGTACACCATGTCGCAGAAGCGCAGGTGCTCGTAAATCTCGCGGGTGAGGCGGCGCGAGCCTTTTTCCTTTATTTCGGGCAGCCGAATCCACTTGATGCCCAACTCTTCGATGAGGGCGTCTTCCTGCTCCTCGGTGTCGCGCACCACCACGTACACCAGGTGCTCGGGCAGCAGCTTGGGGCCGGGCTCGCCCAGGTTTTGCAGCCGCCGCCAAAAGAATTCCGTTTCCGCGTCGGGGATGTTGCGCTGGTGGGCCAGGTTATCCACGCCCAGGGCGGCGGCCAGGGGCATGCCGTGCACATTGCCGCTCGGCGTGGTGTAGGGCGAGTGCAGGTCGGCGTGGGCATCAATCCAGATTACGCCCAGCGTTTTGGTCGGGTACGCAGCCTTGATGCCGGCAATGGTGGCGTTGGCGCTGCTGTGGTCGCCGGCCAGCACCAGCGGGAACTCGCCGAAGCGCAGCGTCTGCTCCACGGCGGCGGCAATGCCCTTCTGCACGGTATAAATGGCGTCGATGTGCTTGGCGAACGGGAAGGGCGTTTTGTCGAACAACACGTGGTTCAAATCGGGCACCACCACCGTGTTGAAGCGCCGGAAATAGTCGGAACCTTTGTTGTGGCAGGCCACGCGCAGGGCGTCGGGGCCCATGCCGGCCCCGCGGGTACCCGCCCCCAGCTCGGAGCGGACTTCCAGTAATTTAATGCGTTTCATCGGAGGGTGGGAATTTGAGTAAGCAGGTTGGCGGCACCGTTTTTTGAATTAAGAATTAACAATTAAGAATTAAAAATTAGGAGAGCACCCAGGGCAGCAACTGCTAATTCTTAATTGTTAATTCTTAATTCAAAATTAATTAAAACGCTGCCTTGCGGTAGAAGAATCTGCCGTAGCCAAGTCGCTAATATTCCATCGTCACGATGCGAGGCCGGGTAGCGGGAGAACAACAATCGGTTCCCAGCCGTTATCCTGACCCCGGCGGTACTTTTGTACGGCCCGCCGCAAAGGTCGGGCTTTTTCGCCGTTTTCAAAACCCGAATGGATACGTACCACGACCTCATCTCTCAAACCTTCGATTTTCCCACGGCCGACTTTACCGTTCAGGACCACAAGCTGCGCTTCCACGATATCGACCTGATGGCCCTCGTGGAAAAGTACGGTACCCCGATGCGCCTCACCTACCTACCCAAAATCACCTCCCAGATTCAGCGGGCCAAGCAATGGTTTGCCGACGGCATCGCCGAAACCGGCTACACCGGCACCTATTCCTACGCCTACTGCACCAAGTCGTCGCACTTCCGCTTCGTACTCGAAGAGGCGTTGAAAAACGACGTTGACCTCGAAACCTCGTCGTGGTTCGACATCAGCATCATCCGCAACCTGCACGCCCAGGGCAAGGTTGATAAACAGAAGCACATCATCTGCAACGGCTTTAAACCTGAGGCTTACAAGAAGGAAATCGCCGACCTCATCAACGACGGGTTCGTGAACTGCATGCCCATCATCGATTCGCCCAACGAAATCGAATACTACCACGACCACGTGCGCGAAAACGTGAACCTGGGCATGCGCCTGGCCTCCGACGAAGAGCCGCGCTTCCAGTTCTACACCTCGCGCCTGGGCATCCGCTACGCCGACGCCATCCCCATCTACGAGCAGCGCATCAAGGACGACCCACGCTTCACGCTCACCATGCTGCACTACTTCATCAGCACGGGCATCAAGGACACGTCCTATTACTGGTCCGAACTGAGCCGCTTCGTGCACAAGTACTGCGAGCTGCGCAAGGTGTGCCCCACCCTCAATTCCATCGACATCGGCGGCGGCCTGCCCATCCAAACCAGCATCCAGCCCGACTACGACTACCCCTACATGGTGGCTGAAATCCTGCGCACCATCCAGCGCATCTGCGCCCAGGAAGGCGTGCCCGAGCCCAACATTTTCACCGAGTTCGGCATATTCACGGTGGGCGAAAGCGGGGCCACGATTTACAGCATTCTCGACGAGAAACTGCAGAACGACAAGGAGCTCTGGTACATGATTGACGGCTCGTTCATCACCAACCTACCCGACACCTGGGCCCTCAACCAGCGCTTCATCATGCTGGCCCTCAACGGCTGGGAGAAGTCTTACAAGAAAATTCAGCTCGGCGGCCTCACCTGCGACTCGCAGGACTACTACAACTCCGAGAAGCACATCTACCAGACTTTCCTGCCCGAACGCAAGCCCGCCGATGCGCAGCCGCTCTACGTCGGCTTCTTCCACACCGGCGCGTATCAGGAGAGCCTCAGCGGCTACGGCGGCATCAAGCACTGCCTCATCCCCGCCCCCCAGCACATCATCCTCGACCGCGCCGCCGATGGCACCCTCACCGATATCGTGTTTGCGCCCCAGCAGGAAGCCAGCAGCATGATGCGCATCCTCGGGTACGAATAATTCAATTTTAGCGTTAGGGAATTGCAGCGATATATTAGGCTGGCTGCTTATCTTTGAAGCCCAACCCCGCAACCCCTCACCCGTTTTTATATTATTATGAAAAAGTACGTTCTGCTCGCCGCCGGCTTTGCGGCCCTCTCCCTGGGCGCCTGCAACCGCCAGAAGTGCCCCGCCTACAGCAGCACCAAGGAAGCCAACCGCGTTTCCTCGCCCATCACGGCCAGTACGGCCAGCACGGCTACGCCCGCGGCGCGCCAGTAGTGCTTTTGAATTTGAGGTAAAAAGGCCGGCTTCCCGCGTGGGAAGCCGGCCTTTTTTATTACGTCATGCCGAACGCAGCCGAGGCATCTCGCGTGCATCAGTAACTCAATCGTCTGATGGCCTTGATTACTACCCCGAGCAAGATGCCTCGCCTGCGCTCGGCATGACGTTGAAAGAATCTTCTATGGCTTTTTGATTTGGTACCGCCTGATAAGCCCCGTGTCATCGGCCGCGTTCGGCCCGAAAACCGACACCTCGGTATAAGCCGGAAACCGACGGTACAAGGTGATACTGTCGCTGCCCGCCGTCTTCACCACCGAATCGCCGACATGAATGTATTGCTGACCGGCAGCCGTCAGGCCCAGCGCCGGGGTTTCGCCGGTAGCCAGCCTCACCTTTTGAATGCCCCGGGAATTAGACAGGATTTTATCCACGCGGCCGGCTAGCTGCAGGGCTTTGTAGCGTTCAATTTCGCGCTTGCTGTTGGCGGTGGTGTTAAAATAAAAAATCAGCTGCCCGATGATGACGCATACCATCAAGAACACGGTATTGCGGTTTTTGGCTATCCAACCCGGCTTTTCTTCCTTGCTCATTGTCCTAAGATAACTGACGTAGCCGCCCGCAGGTCGGCAACGTGTGGCGCAAACCCTTCCGCGTTTTCCTGCTCCCCTACCAGTACCCCGCGCACACCGATGTTGGCCCCAGCCTGCATATCACGCAGTCGGTCGCCCACTATCCAGCACTGCGCCACATCAAGTTTAAACCGCGCCACGGCCTTTTCCAGCATGGCCGAGCCAGGCTTGCGCAGGATGGATTCGCTTACACTGGGGTGCGCATCGCTGAAATACAGCGCGTCGATGATGCCGCCGCAGGCGGCTTGCAGCTTGGCGTGGCAGGCGCGGACTTCGGTGGCGGTGTAAAGCTTTTTAGCGATTCCGGCCTGGTTGGTGACTACTATGAGGTGGTAGCCAGCGGCTTTGAGACGGGCCAAGCTTTCGGGCACGCCGGGGCAGATGATGAATTTTTCGGGCTCCCAGACGTAGGTACCCATTTCCTTGTTCAGCACGCCGTCGCGGTCCAGAAAAACGGCTTTGTTTTTTGTTGTCATTGCAGCAAAGCTACGGGCAACCCGAAGGACAGCGAAGCTAACTTTACATGCTCATTTGCGCAACGACTTTATGAAAATTGCCATCATCGGCGGCGGCATCAGCGGCCTCACCCTCGCCTGGTACCTGCAAAAAGCCGGCGTGACCTACGACCTCTTCGAGGCCGACGCTCGCCCCGGCGGCAACCTGCGCAGCTGGGCCACCCCCGAAGGCTACCTGCTCGAAACCGGCCCCAATTCCCTTCAACTAAGCCCCGAGCTGGAAGAACTGCTCGCCGACCTCAACCTCACCGACCAGATTGAGGACGCCGCCGCCGTGAGCCAGCAGCGCTACGTGCTGCGCGACGGCCGCTACCAGGTGCTGCCCGGCTCGCCCCCGACCCTGCTCACCAACGGCTTTTTCAGCCTGAAAGCCAAGTGGCAGCTCCTGAAAGAATTCCGCCAGCCCGCCGCCCCCATTGATGAGCAGGAAACCGTGGCCCACTTTTTTCGCCGCCGCTTTGGCCCCGAAATCCTGGACTACGCCGTGAACCCCTTCATGGCCGGCATCTACGCCGGCGACCCCGAGCAGCTGCTCATCAACAAAACCTTCCCCCAGCTCACGGCCCTAGAGCAACAGCACGGCTCGGTGCTGCGCGGGCTGATGAAGGGCGGCAAAGGCGCGGGCCGCCGCCGCATCATCACCCTCAAAAACGGCATCCAAACCATTCCCGATACCCTGGCGGCCAAGCTCACCAACTACCAACCAGACACAGCCGTCACGGCCATTTCGCGCGCCGCCGATGGCACCTACCAGTTGGAGCTGAAGGGGCCGCAGGGCCTGGAGGCCGCGCCCGGCTACACCCATCTGGCCCTGGCGCTGCCCACCTACGCCGCCGCGCCGCTGCTGGAATCGTTGTTTCCGCAGGCCGCCGCTGCGCTGGCCGCCGTCCACTACCCGCCCATGACGGCCGTGTTCTCGGCCTACGACCGCGCCGCCGTGGCGCACCCGCTCAACGGCTTTGGGGCGCTGCACCCCAAAGTAGAGGGCCCCTACGCCGCCGGTTCCATCTGGACCAGCAGCATCTACCCGCAGCGGATGCCGGCCGGCCAGGTGCTCTTCACCACCTTCGTGGGCGGCGCGCAGTACGAAGCCGCCGCCAATCAGCCCGAGGAAGCCCAAAAAACCGCCGTCCACGCCGAGCTGAGCAGGTTTTACGGCATCACGGGCGCGCCGCACTGGCAGGGGCGCTATGCGTGGCCGCGCAGCATCCCGCAGTTCGATGCGCGCATCATCGACGCCCACCGCGCCGCCGACGCCCTCGAAGCCGAACACATCGTGGCCGTAGCTAACTGGCGCGTGGGCGTGAGCGTACCAGACTGCATTCGCCAGGCGCGGGTGCGGGCAGCACTTTTAGCGGCTGAACATTAACCTGTTTTAGCCCGGCGGCTGTCACCCACCGGCCTATTTGCCTGCGGTGGCAAGCCTAATCGTAGCGAGTAGCCGTTGCGGCCATGCAGCTTCGGGCCTCTAAACCCTATCTTTGGGGTCAATTTGAATTCCATGAGCGAAGGCCTCGTCCTGATTCCTACCTACAACGAGCACGAAAATGTGGAGCTGATTATCCGCAAGGTGATGTCGTTGCCACGGGCTTTCGATGTGCTCATTGTCGATGATAACTCGCCCGATGGCACGGCCGCCATCGTACGCGGGCTGCAAATCGTGTTTCCGGGCCGTCTGTTTCTGGAGGTGCGCGGCGGCAAGCAGGGCCTGGGCACGGCCTATCTGCACGGCTTCCACTGGGCCCTGGCCCATGGCTACGAGTATATTTTTGAGATGGATGCCGACTTCTCGCACAACCCCGAGGACCTGCTCCGCCTGCACGACACCTGCGCCATAGAGGGCCACGATATGGCCATTGGCTCGCGCTACATTCAGGGCGTGAACGTGGTGAACTGGCCCATGTCGCGGGTGCTGATGTCGTACTTCGCCTCCTGGTACGTGCGCCTGATAACCGGCATGCCCATCAGCGATGCCACGGCAGGCTTTAAGTGCTACACGGCGCGGGTACTGCGGGCTATCGACCTGGCCAACATTCACTTCGTAGGCTACGCCTTCCAGATTGAGATGAAGTGGCTGGCCTACCAGCTGGGCTTCCGCATCAAGGAAGTGCCCATCATCTTCACCGACCGCACCCGGGGCACCTCCAAGATGTCGAAGGGCATTGTGCAGGAAGCCTTCTTCGGCGTGTTGCAGATGAAAATCAGCAGCTGGCTGCACCCGCTAAAGCGGGTGGGCACCCGCTAAGGGCAAGCCTTTTACCCGGCCGCCCGCCCTGGCGCTAACCAGCCACCCGCCCCGGCGTATCTTACCATACGCATGGAAAATACGCCCCTGTTCTGGTTGGCCTTCACGGTATTCGTGGTAGCACTGCTGTTGCTCGACCTGTTGGTTTTCAACCGCCAGGCGCACGAGATAAAGCTGCGCGAAGCCCTGGGCTGGAGCGCGTTCTGGGTAGTCCTGTCACTGAGCTTCAACCTGCTGGTGTACCGCACCATGGGCCACCAGGCGGGCCTGCAATGGCTCACGGGCTACCTCGTGGAAAAGGCCCTGAGTGTGGACAACCTCTTCGTTTTCCTGCTCATTTTCAACTACTTTAAGGTTCCGGTGCAATACCAGCACCGCATCCTGTTCTGGGGGGTGCTAGGGGCGCTGCTGCTGCGGGCGGTGTTCATTCTGGCCGGGGCGGCGCTGCTGGCCCGGTTCCATTTCCTGATGTACCCGCTCGGCGCGTTCCTCGTGTACACGGGCATCCGGATGGGCAGGAGCAGCAGCGACCCCGAAATCGACCCCGAAAACAACCCCGTGGTCCGCTTCCTGAGCCGCCACCTGCCCATCACACGGCAGCTGGAAGGCGGCAAATTCTTTGTCCGAAAGAATGGCCTGCGCTTTGCCACGCCCCTTTTCGTAGTGCTGGTGATGGTAGAAACCACCGACGTGGTGTTCGCGGCCGATTCCATCCCGGCCATCTTAGCCATCACGCGCAACACGTTCATCGTCTTCACGTCCAACGTGTTTACCCTGCTGGGGCTGCGCGCCATGTACTTCGCGCTGGCCAGCATGATGCGCCTGTTTCACCACCTGCACTACGGCCTATCGCTGATTCTGGTATTCATCGGGGCCAAGATTCTGCTCGAAAGCGTAATAACCATTCCCATGCCCGTGGCGCTGGGCGTAGTAGGCGGGCTGCTGGTGATGAGCGTAGTGGCCTCGCTGATGTGGCCGAAGCACGAGCAGTGAGCAACAGAACGGCAGGCTTCCCTACGCTCAGCCGGCCGTTCTGTTTATTATGCGCCCTACTTCGGGGCTTTGGCCGGCTCGGCATCCGGCACATTGGTGTTCACGCCCGCATCGGGGGTGACGCCGGTATTCAGCAGGTCAATCAGGTTGAGGGGCTCAAACTGGCTCGAATCGGCCTGAACGGTGGCGCGGGTGGTATCGGGGCGGGCGGCGAAGGCCATATACTGGCGGGCCG
Source organism: Hymenobacter siberiensis (assembly GCF_018967845.1). Lineage (GTDB taxonomy): Bacteria > Bacteroidota > Bacteroidia > Cytophagales > Hymenobacteraceae > Hymenobacter > Hymenobacter siberiensis. The sequence goes on along the minus strand of NZ_JAHLZZ010000001.1, from coordinate 2,299,027 downwards.
GACCACCGAGGTGCAGCGAATAGGGCAGGTTTTCGCGGTCGTTGCCGGTAATAAGACCCCGGGTGGCCATGATATCGGCAATGAGGCGGAAGAAGTAGCGCGTGCTACGGCGCAGGTCGCCGTAGGCATCAAACGAGTACCGGGCGTACTTGGGCTTGGGAATGATACTGGCCAGGTACAGGCTCTCGGGCAGGCTGAGCTCATCGGGCCGCTTGCCGTAGTAGAACAGCGCCGCGTCCTTCACGCCGTACACGCCGCGCTTGCCGCTGGGCCAGCGGTACTTGCTGGGACCCCACTCGATGATGTTGAGGTACACCTCAAACATGCGCTGCTTGCTGGCAAGGTGGGCGTTTTCGAGCAGCCACACAATCAACGCTTCTTCGGCCTTGCGGCCCACCGTTTTCTGGCGGCTCAGAAACACGTTTTTCACGAGCTGCATTGAAATGGTGCTGCCGCCCCGCGCAAAGCGCCGCTCCTTAATGTTCTGGATGGCCGACTTCACAAACGCCTGCTCCATAAAGCCGCGGTGCGAGAAAAAGCGCGGGTCCTCGGCCGTAGTAATGGCGTGGATGAGGTAGGGCGACACGTCGTTGTAGGGCACGAAGTCCGGGTTGGGCGGGCCCACGGCGAAGGTGCGCAGCGAGTCGCCCTTATCGTTGTAGGCCGTGTACTGGAAGGCCGCGTTCAGCTTATTCAGGTCTTCCTCGCCGAAGCTGATGAGGTGGAAATTATTACCCCGCAGGCCCGAATCGAACTTCAGGCTGTCCACCTGGGCCATGTCGAGGCTGGTGTTGAGGTGGTAGGTGAGCGTGCCGGTACCGGTGGTGCCGCGCACTTCGTCGAAAATGCCGGTGGGCAGCGACGAGAAAAAGTCGTTGGCCTGGGTTTCGGCCGAAGTCACGCGGATGCTCACGGCGCGGCTGGGCTTCATCCGCACGCTGATTTCGGGGTACAGCACCAGCTTATTGACCGTAATCTGGCTGCCTTTTTCCAGCGCGATGGTGCCGCGGCCCAGCGTGGCCACAAAATCCAGCGAGCCGCGCTTCACCTCAATCTCATTGGAAGCTAGCTTGGGATGATAGAGGCTGAAGCCCCGCGCCGCCAGCGAGCCGCGCACCGTGAGGCGGCCGCCCGTGTCGTCGTTATCGAAATCCTTGCTGTCGAGCCGCACCTGCACCGTGTCGAAGCTCACCAGCGCGCCGAAGCGGCGGGGCACGTAGGGCAGCTGCACCGAGCCGCCCACCCCAAATACCCGCGCCGTGAGGGCATAGTCGCTGGGCTCGATGTGCCCGCTGATGCCCAGCTCGTTCGACACCGAATCGATGGTAGCCGTGAGGCGACCCGAAATATCACCGTCCTTAATAAGCAGCTCCGGCAGGCGCAGCAGCGCCGTGTGGTGCGGACTGACGTAGCTCACGTAGAAATTCTTGAAATCGGCCTCGCCGGGCACGTTATCAAAGCTTGCTTCGAGGGCGCGGTTCAGCAGCAGGCCGTAGTTGGTGCCCTTGGTGGTATCGCGCGGCACGGTGCTGACCGGCTGCTTTTTGGCCAGGAACCCGAAATTGTCGGAAGTGGCCGTTTTGCGGGCCGTGAGGCGGGCCGTCATGATTTCGAGCCCGCTGAATACCGGCCGGCCGGCAAACAGCGAGCGCACGCTCAGGCTGGCCTGCAGGCGCTTGGCCGTCAGGAGCGTATCGGTGGGCGTGGCCCGGGGCACCAGGCTCATGCCCTGTATTGCGACGGTTTTGAAGCCCACGAACCGGGCCGGCCCCAACGTGAGAATTACCGGGTACTTGCGCTCAACTTTGGCCTTAACCTCTTTCAAGGCATACTCCAGCAGCTGCTGGCGCTTCCACTGAAACACAGCAAAAGCCAGTAGCAGCACCGCCACCAGGCTGCTGGCAATGCCAATAATAAGACGTTTGGTGGAGGGGGATATGCGCACGGAAATCAGTAAGGTGGTCGGCTTCGCCAACGCCAAAGGTAAGAACAACGAAAGTAGAGGAAATACGCAAGCGGAGCCCGGAGTAGCCAACTCCCCTTCTTTTTTCGTTCTATCCCGTTCATTCAGGCCGTACTTTTGTTCTATGCCCAGCCCCCTCACTGCCCTCTCGCCCCTCGATGGGCGCTACGCCCGCGCCACCGCCCCCCTGGCCCCGCGCTTCTCCGAAATGGCCCTGATACGCTACCGCGTGCTGGTCGAAGTCGAATATTTCATCGCCCTGGCCGAGTTGCCCCTGCCGCAGCTCGCGGGCGTGCCAGCGGAGGCTTTCGCGCCGTTGCGCAGCCTCTACGAGAATTTCACCGAAGCCAATGCGGAGGCCATCAAAGCCCACGAGGCCGTGACGAACCACGACGTGAAAGCCGTGGAATACTGGCTGCGCGAGGAATTTACCCGGCTCGGCCTGGGCAATTTTATCGAGTTTATCCACTTCGGCCTCACGTCGCAGGACATCAACAACACGGCCATCCCGCTCAGCTTCCGCGATGCGCTGATGAGTGTGCTGCTGCCAGCCTATGCTGAAGTACGCAACGTCCTGGCTGCCCGCGCTCAGGAGTGGGCCGCCGTGCCCATGCTGGCCCGCACCCACGGCCAGCCCGCCTCGCCCACGCGGCTGGGCAAGGAGATTGAGGTGTTCGTGGCCCGGCTCGATGCCCAGGTCGCGCTACTGGCCCAGATACCCTTCGGGGCGAAGTTTGGCGGAGCCACCGGCAACTTCAACGCGCACTACGTAGCCTACCCCGGCACCGACTGGCATGCCTTCGCCGCCACCTTCGTGAACGACCGGCTGGGCCTCAGCCGCTCCTTCCCCACCACCCAAATTGAGCACTACGACCACCTCGCGGCCCACTGCGACGCCCTCAAACGCCTGAACACGATATTGCTCGACCTGGCCCGCGACGTTTGGCAGTACATCTCACTCGGCTATTTCAAGCAAACTATTAAGGCCGGCGAGGTGGGCTCCTCGGCTATGCCGCATAAGGTGAACCCCATCGACTTCGAGAATGCGGAGGGCAACTTCGGCGTGGCCAACGCATTGCTGGAGCACTTCGCCGCCAAGCTGCCCATCTCCCGCCTCCAGCGCGACCTCACCGACTCCACGGTACTGCGCAACCTGGGCGTGCCGCTCGGCCACATCCTCATCGCGCTGGGGGCCTTGCAGCGCGGCCTGGGCAAGCTAGCCCTCGATGAGTCGGCCCTACAGAAAGACCTCGAAGCCAACTGGGCCGTGGTGGCCGAAGGCATCCAGACCATCCTCCGCCGCGAAGCCTACCCCGACCCCTACAACGCGCTCAAAGCCCTCACCCGCACGGGCGAGGCCATTTCAGCCGCCAGCATCGGGGGTTTTATCGATGGGCTGGACGTGAGCGAAAGCGTGAAAGCGGAGCTGCGCGGCATCACGCCGCATAGCTACGTGGGGCGGTAAATCTTATGACTATTTCTTTCGCTTCATGAGGTATCCCCAATTGCACCCTCTTCGCGTAGCCGCTGCCGTGCTCACCGTTGCCGCCTTGGCTGCCTGCTCCTCCAAAAAAGACGACCCGCAAGCCACTACCGGCATGAGCTGGACCGCCGACGGTACCGCCGCCACCGACCCGGCCCCGCAGGTAGCGGCAGCCAGCACCACATAGACATCATTGGCTCGACGGACACCGCCCCCAACACAACTACCCTTCATCTGGGCATGCCCGCCCAGTTGGGTAGCTTTGCCATCAATAGCACTAGCGTGGTGGCCGCCGATTACATCGTACACGGCGGCACGGCTACAGTCAGCTATCTGGCCAGTACCGGCACGGTCACCATTAGCACCCTAACTGCCGTACGAGTTGCGGGTAGCTTTTCGTTCACGGCGTACAATTATTCCGGCGGCCTAAGCAGCCCTCTGGTGAAAACCATTACCAACGGGCGGTTCGATGTAGCCCGATAAAACCGTGCGGACGCGGGGTTGCCTGCTATTTTTGTTCCTTCACCCGCTCCCCGCCCCGTGCCCCAGCTCTCCGATACCGTTGTTCACCCCGACTGCCGCCATTTTCGCGGCGACCTGCCCTGCCGCCCCAACAAAACCCACAGCTACGTCTGCGAAGGCTGCTCGGTGTATTCGCCCGTCACGCAGCGCATCCTCATCATCAAGCTTGGGGCCATCGGCGACGTTATCCGGACCACGCCGCTGCTGCGCCGCCTGCGCCAGGAACGGCCCGGCTGCGCCATTACCTGGCTCACGCTCACACCCGCCATCCTGCCCCAAGCCGAGATTGAGGAGATTTTGAAGTTCGATTTTGCCAGCGCCCTGCAGCTTCAGGCCCGCGAGTTCGATGTTGTCATCAACCTCGACAAAGAGAAGGAAGCGTGCGCCCTGCTCAACACCATCCAGGCCAAAGAGAAATTTGGCTACGCCCTGCGCCCCCACGACGGCGTGGCCTGGCCCGTGAACCAATTGGCCGAGCACAAGTACCTCACCGGCATCTTCGACCAAATCAGCCAAGCCAATACCAAACCCTATGTGCAGGAAATTTTCGAGCTCTGCGGCTTCGATTTCCGGGGCGAAGAATACGTTTTCGACACCCACGACGACAGAGGCTACGACTGGAGCACCCTGCCCGCCGCCCGCCCCCGCATCGGCCTAAACACCGGCTGCGGCGACCGCTGGACCACCCGCCTCTGGAGCACCGCCAAGTGGATTGAGCTCATCCACGACCTGCAAGCCGCCGGCTACACCCCGGTTTTGCTGGGCGGCGAGGCCGAAGACACCCGCAACCGCGAGCTGCACGCCGCCACCGGCGCGGCCTACCCCGGCACTTTCCCCCTTCCCCAGTTCATCAACCTGATGAATCAGATGGACGGCGTCGTGACGCAGGTAACCATGGGCATGCACATCAGCATCGCCCTGCGCAAGCCCACCATTCTGATGAACAACATCTTCAACCCCCACGAATTCGACCTTTACGGCCGCGGCCAAATCGTGCAGCCCAACAAAGCCTGCGTGTGCTTCTACCGGGGCAGCTGCCAGTTGGGCACCAGCTGCATGGAAGACTTACCGGCCGAAAAAGTATTGCAAGCCGTACGCGAAAGCGTCGTGCGGTAAGCTTTAGCTCACCGTAAGTACCAGTGCAGAAGTAAGCGTATGCTCCGGTCCGACCAGCAGGCCCGACTCGAATACGGTTACTTCTGCCCCAGTACTTGCCACTCCAATACGGCAAGCCAGAGCTTACCGCAAATACGCCACTTCCTTCAGTGCCGCCACCATCAGCGGCCACGAAAACTGCTTTTTCTGCTCCCGCACGCCCACCTCAAAGGCAGCTTCGTGGTTCTCCGCATAAAAATTCACTACCGCATCGGCAATTGCGCCGGGCGTGGGCGGCACCACGTAGCCCACCACGCCATCGGGAATTAATTCGGCCAGCCCGCCCACATCCGTCACCAGCATGGGCCGCTCAAAATGATACGCTATTTGCGACACCCCGCTTTGCGTTGCATTTTTATACGGCTGCACAATTAAATCGGCGGCGCAGAAATAATCCACCACTTTTTCATTAGGAATAAAATCCGTCGCCCGAATAATCCGGTCTTCTAATTTATAGCGCCGGATTAATTCTTCATACGGCGCGGCGTCTTCGTAAAACTCGCCCGCAATAATTAATTTAATCGGCAATTCGGCAATTCGCTTATCTGCCATCGCCTCCAGCATAATATCCAGCCCCTTATACGCTCGGATAAACCCGAAAAACAACAGATACCCCGTCGTACCCGGCAGTTTCAGCGCCGCCAACGCCTCGCTTTTCAATTTCAGCGGCCCGAAATTATCGTACAGTGGATGCGGCCGGTACAGCGCCGGCTTCCGCCCGAAGCCCAGGTTCTGCAAGTCCTTGAGCACGCTGCGGCTCATGGTCACAAATCCATCGCAGGCGCTCAGGAAATAGCGGGTCAGCGGCCCATCGCCCGGCCGCTTCTCATGCGGAATCACGTTGTCGGTGATGGCCACCACGCGAGTGTGCCCGTTGCCACGCACCAGCCGCGCCACCGTGCCCAGCGCCGGCCCCATAAAGGGCAGCCAGAACCGAAAAATCACCAAATCTGGCCGCTCCGCCCGCAATTCCCGTCCCACCCGCACCCACGACAGCGGGTTCACCGAGTTCAAGCTGACCTCAATATCCAAATCCGCCGGTCCCGCCTCGGTACTGAATTGCGTCTGGCCCGGAAATAAGAAATTCGGGTATTGCAGCGAAAACGTCACAATCCGCACCTCATCGCCAGCCTCCCGAAATGCCCGTGCCAGCCGCTCGTTATACGTCGCCAACCCGCCGCGCAAAGGGTAAGCCGGCCCAATTATCACAACTTTCATTTTATCCAGCATTTATCAATTAACATTCGACAATTTTTATTCAGCTAATTACACAGCTGTTAATTGATAAATGTTAACTGAATTACTTCAGTCTTTCCCGTACCAGGTAATCATCGCGTTTCGGTCCGTTCAGCTGAATCATTTCGCCCAGGAATCCTGCCACAAATAGCAGTACACCCACAATTACCGCCGTCAAAGCCATAAAAAATAATGGCTGTTCCGTCACCTGCCGCGCCTTCAGATTGTGCAGCGACAGCCACACCTTCTCGCCCGTCAGCCACAGCGTAATCAGCAGGCCGAGCAAAAAAGACAACGTTCCCAGCGTACCAAAAAAATGCATCGGTGCCCGCCGAAACCGCCCCACAAACGTGATGCTCATCAAATCCAGAAACCCGAAAATGAAGCGCTCCAGGCCGAATTTAGTTACGCCGTATTTGCGCTCCTGGTGTTGCACCACCTTCTCGCCAATCTTGCGAAATCCGTTCCATTTCGCAATCACCGGAATGTAGCGATGCATTTCGCCATACACCTCAATACTCTTCACCACCCGCGAGTCGTAAGATTTCAGCCCACAGTTAAAATCGTGCAGCTGAATACCCGAAATCCACCGCGTAGCACCGTTAAATAATTTCGTCGGAATTGTTTTCGACAGCGGGTCGAACCGCTTCTGTTTCCAGCCGCTCACCAGGTCAAATTTATCCTCCGTAATCATGCGGTACAGTTCCGGCAACTCTTCGGGCGAGTCCTGCAGGTCGGCGTCCATGGTGCACACCACCCGCCCCCGCGCCGCCTCAAACCCCACGTTCAACGCCGCCGATTTGCCATAGTTACGGTTGAAACGAATGCCCCGCAAAGTGGCATCGTCCACGGCCAATGCTTCAATCACAGCCCAGGAATCATCCGTCGAGCCATCATCAATCAGGATAACCTCATAGGTCAATCCGCGCGCTACCAATACCCGCGCAATCCAGCGCGTGAGTTCAGGCAACGATTCTGCTTCGTTCAGCAGGGGAATCACGATGGAAATTTCCACCGGAAAAGCATCCGACTTATTCAAATTCAGGCTTGGAATGTTTCGTAAATGCCGACACAATAAGGGCAATCAGCAGCCCGCCCAGCACCGACCCCACTACACCAAATAGCACCATCCAGCCCGTGGTACTAAATTTTTGCATCATCACAATGCCTTGGTCAATCTGCTCATCCGTCATGCCACCCTTTGCCTCCATGTTAGCACGGGCCGTGTCTGTCATGCGGCTCATATACTCCGGGTCGATAAACTTCATATATGCGACGCTGAACATCGTCGAAATCACCCCTGAAACGCCGCTCATAAACGCGCCAATTCCAAGCCCTTCCGAGTAATTCATGAAGCCTCCATTGGCCTGCTTATACGTATTATGTGCCATCACCATGGCTCCAATCAGTACAACCAGCCCCAGCCACCGCGCCGGCGACTGGTCGGCGTGGGTAACGAACAGAATAAACGAAAAGATGACGCTCACCAGCCCTGTCAGCAGGCCGTAGCGCAAGCCCACCGAAGTAGGAGTTACCGGAGTAGCATTTGTTTCCATTGGTCTTTGGGTTAGAATGAGCCGAAAGGTAACCGGAATAATTATTCCCGCAGAAAAATCCCCGCCGGAATTGCCAGCACAAAGCCCAGCAAAAGCACCTGCGTAAAATTACTGATGGCCATATCGCCAATGTTCAGGTTGGCTACATTACGTACCTGCTGTTGCTGCGCCTTTTCACTCAGCTGCGCCTTCGGGTTTTCGCGCTGCTGAGCGCGCACAATTTCCAGCACCTCAGCCCGGTGCCGGGCCAGTGCCGGCTCACCCGCCCCGTGCGCCAGCCCAACCAAACTACTTGCCGAAATCAGCGCTGCAATCAGCACCGTGAGGGTTCCTACGCCCAGCGAGCGGCCCAGGCCAGGCCGGTTTGGCTGTAGTCTGCGCCGCAGCATCCATTCACTCGCTACGGCTGCCAACGGTACCAGCAGCTGCGCCAGCAGTTGTTTTGGCCCAAAGCCATTGCTGCCCGCCAGTTGCAAGCCAACCATCCACAGCGCACAAGCCAGCCCCACGCCTACGCCAAACCGCATCGCCAGCCGGAGCACCAGCCCCGCTTCCTCGTTGGGCGCGGTCGTGTTTAGGTTTTCAGAAGCATTAGCCATAAATCGCGCAGCAAATTAAAGTGGCAAGATACGGCCCGCAGCCCCATTGCCCGAGCTTTACAGCTACGGCCCCTCAATCAGCCAGCCACCGCCATCCGCTGTGTAGCAGTGGCCCGCTTGCCAAATCGCACCAGCAAAGCTTCTGCCAACAGCGCCAGCAGCGCCAAGGCCAAAAAGTACCGCCACAGCGGAGTACCCGTTCGCTCATCCCGAAACTTTGCCAGGCCCGCACCAGCATTTCCCGCCTCTACTACACGCACGTTGGGCCGGTTCGGTCCCACCAGTTGCCGCAGCTCCTCTGCCGAATACGCCGCTAGTTCCGATTCGCGCCGGTCTTGATTGAATGCCAAGGTAGTCAACACTTTACCCTGCCGATGCACCTGGTAGAATCCCGCCTCATTCATGCCCACCGGCAAATCCAACCGGACTTCCTGGCCCACCACCCGCTGCCCCGGAATCAAGGTCAGACTATCCTTCACTAGTTTCAAGTTCGTGGCATCTGCCGGCCCACCCATCCTTCCAGCTGCGGCCGGCAGGTGCAAGCTCACCGCCTCTTGCGTCAACTTATATGCCGGCAGCTGCTCACTTTTGTAGCTGAGCATGGCCATTCTATACATCACCGGCACAAACAGAGCTTGTGCAGTAAAATCCGAATATTCCTTGGCAAATGGTGCCGAAAACACATACACCTGTCCTGCTCCACTTGTAAAATTTGCCAGATAGCTCTCCCCATCCCGCAATCGCAAAATGTCCATTCCCGTCCGCGACCACCGCAATACGGGTGCCACCCGTGGCATGGTCACCGTCCGTGACTGTGCCCCAAATACATCTCTAAAGAACGGTTCCCTCACATTAGGCATTGTGACTTCGCGTAGTTCTGGCGTTGCCCTGGCATCTTCCCATTGCACCGTTCCCAGTCCCAAATCCCGAAACAGCTGCTCATACGATTGCCGTGCAGTCGTATGAGCCGTCGGCACCAATACCACACTCCCACCACGCTTCACTACACCTCGCAATGCATCGCGCAAACCGGCATCCAGCCTATCCACTTCACTCAGCAACACCAGATTAGCCTGTCTCAGCATCCCATAATCGATGTTCTGCACTTTGGTAAAGCTATAATTAAACAGCGGCTCATTATCATATACCTGGCGCGCCATCGGTTCCCCCCCAATTTCCAGCACACGAATAACCGCCGCCGGCCGCAACGTAAAGTAGAACGTATTGTCAAACATCACTGGCACATCCTCAGTAACCACCCGCCCCAAAGCCAGTTGTTCATCCGCAAGTTGCACCTGCACAACCGATGCCACTGCCTGCCCCGCTCCCACCGTCACCCGAAACGCCGCCACTTGCCGATTCCCCAAAAACACTTTTACCGGACAATCGGAAATCGCTGCCCGTCCACCATTCCGCAGTCGAATATGCATCGCCACGTTAGTGTGCATCCGCAAAAAAGCATCATCAACCCATATACTATCTACATAAATATTACCCATTTCCCGTCCACTCAATGGCACAAGTATTATTTCTCCATCAGTAGCCAGCTTATTAAGCATACCAACCGAAAATGCCGTCTTCTGAAAGTCGGAAAATAAGTAGGTCGAGCTACCACTTCCGAATCCATTCCCAACAACATACTTATTAACAAAAACCGCTTTCGAAGTAGGACGAAGTTCATCCAACTTATTATCATAAGCAGCCTTAGATAATAAACCCGGTCCTGCATTCAATAGTCGCAACTGATTTCCTGCTTCATTGCCTATCCGCCGAGCTTCACCCACAGCTTTATCCAACAATGAGCCAGATTCAGCATCAGACAATTGCATACTAAAAGAGTTATCTACCACCACATCAACTCCGCTAATACTCCTCTCATCCATAGCCGGAATAAACGGCTGACAAAAAACGAGCACCAAAGCTGCCACCGCTGCCACCCGAGCGAGCAAAATAAGCCATTGTTGCACCTTCCGATGACGTGTCGATAAAAGTTCGACCTGTCTAATCACGGCTGTGTTAGTAAACAGCACTCGCCGCGGCCGCCTCAACTGCAATAGGTGTATGACAACGGGTACCGCAACAGCGAACAAGCCCAACAAAAACCAAGGATATAACAAGCGCATCTGTTGGAGAAGAAATTATTACAGCAGGTTGATAAGTAGCCAGCGACGATTTACAAATATGACAATTTAACTCAAAAAGCATACATGAGAACCAAGTACGGGGCAGACAGCAAAAATCCTCTTGGTTGCTGGTGAAAGCATCCAAGAGGATTTCCTGTTGTAAGGTTGGCGGCGACCGACTCTCCCACCGGTGAAGGCAGTACCATAGGCGCACCGGGGCTTAACGACTCTGTTCGGAATGGGAAGAGGTGAACACCCGGGCTAAAGCCACCATTGCTGGCGGGGAGTGTGCGTGTTCTATTGCCCTGCTTGCGCAGGAACACACTCCTCAATAACTCGACATAAGGGGACAAAAACGAAACGTATTGTGCGCGCTCGACGCCATCCTCGCGGATGAAAAGAAGCCCTCGGCCACTTAGTACGGCTCAGCTATTCTATTTCTAGTTTTTCACCTGCCGCCTATCAACGTCGTCATCTCCGACGGGCCTTCCATTGGGAAATCTCATCTCCAGGTGAGTTTCGCACTTAGATGCTTTCAGCGCTTATCTCGTCCCAGCGTAGCTACCCGGCGCTGCACCTGGCGGTACAACCGGCGCACCAGCGGCTGGTCCATCCCGGTCCTCTCGTACTAAGGACAGGTCCTGTCAAATTTCCAACGCCCACCACAGATAGGGACCGAACTGTCTCACGACGTTCTGAACCCAGCTCGCGTGCCACTTTAATCGGCGAACAGCCGAACCCTTGGGACCTTCTCCAGCCCCAGGACGTGACGAGCCGACATCGAGGTGCCAAACCTCCCCGTCGATATGAGCTCTTGGGGGAGATCAGCCTGTTATCCCCGGCGTACCTTTTATCCTTTGAGCGATGGCCCTTCCATGCGGAACCACCGGATCACTATATCCGTCTTTCGACCCTGCTCGGCTAGTCGGCCTCACAGTCAAGCCCACTTATGCTATTGCGCTCTGCGTACGGTTACCAAGCGTACTGAGTGGACCTTTGAAAGCCTCCGATACTCTTTTGGAGGCGACCACCCCAGTCAAACTACCCAGCAGCCACTGTCTCCCGGTATTCCGGGATTAGGCATCAGGCACGGCAAGGGCGGTATTTCAACGTTGGCTCCCCGAGAACTAGCGTCCCCGGCTCAGCGCCTCCCGCCTATGCTACACATGCCGAACCCAACACCAATGGCAACCTATAGTAAAGGTGCACGGGGTCTTTCCGTCCCGTGGCGGGTACTCGGCATCTTCACCGAGACTACAATTTCACCGAGCTCACGGCTGAGACAGCGCCCAGATCGTTACACCATTCGTGCAGGTCGGAACTTACCCGACAAGGAATTTCGCTACCTTAGGACCGTTATAGTTACGGCCGCCGTTTACCGGGGCTTCGATTCAAACCTTCGCCTTGCGACTAAGTTCCCCTCTTAACCTTCCGGCACCGGGCAGGTGTCAGACCTTATACGTCCGCTTGCGCGTTAGCAAAGTCATGTGTTTTTGTTAAACAGTCGCCTGGGCCTTTTCACTGCGGCTTCTCGTCTTGCAACGAGGAAGCGACCCTTCTCCCGAAGTTACAGGTCCATTTTGCCGAGTTCCTTGGCCGTGATTCACTCGAGCGCCTCAGGATACTCTCCTTGACTACCTGTGTCGGTTTGCGGTACGGGTAATAATAGCATTAAAACGCTTAGCAGGTTTTCTTGGCAGTCCGATTAGGCACACTATCCGCGTGACCCGAAGGTCGTACGGTACTATCAGCTTTCGGCTAGGTCCGCGTACTTAACTACGGTCCCAATACCTACGGCCTTCAACGGGCACTTCCGTCCGCCCGCGGTGCTTTCACTTCTGCGTCACTGCATCACTTGCTACCATTAGTACAGGAATATTAACCTGCTGTCCATCGAGTGCACCTTTCGGCTTCCCCTTAGGTCCCGACTAACCCAATTCCGATTAGCGTTGAATTGGAAACCTTAGTCTATCGGCGTGCGGGTTTCTCACCCGCATTATCGTTACTCATGCCTACATATGCTTTTCTCCACGCTCCAACATGCCTGACGACACGCCTTCACCGCAAGGAGAATGCTCCCCTACCACGTGATGGTCTTGCACATCACATCCAAAGCTTCGGTACTAGATTTGATGCCCGCGTATTATCGACGCCCGCTCGCTCGACCAGTGAGCTGTTACGCACTCTTTAAAGGAATGGCTGCTTCCAAGCCAACCTCCTGGCTGTCAAAGCAAGTGGACCTCCTTTGTTCAACTTAATCTAGATTTAGGGACCTTAGCTGTTGGTCTGGGTTCTTTCCCTCTCGGCCGGGGACCTTAGCACCCCAGGCCTCACTGCCGTGTATAGCCATTGGCATTCGGAGTTCATCAGGATTCGGTAGGCTCTGACACCCCCTAGTCCTATTGGTAGCTCTACCTCCAATGACCTCAACCACGACGCTGTACCTCAATACATTTCGGGGAGTACGAGCTATTTCTCAGTTTGATTGGCCTTTCACCCCTACCCTCAAGTCATCCAAATCCTTTTCAACGGAAACTGGTTCGGTCCTCCAGTGCGTGTTACCGCACCTTCAACCTGCTCAAGGGTAGCTCACAAAGTTTCGCGTCTACCCCCCCCGACTGCACGCCCTATTCAGACTCGCTTTCGCTGCGGCTCCGCGCCTTAAAGCGCTTAACCTTGCCGGGGAGGAGTAACTCGTAGGCTCATTATGCAAAAGGCACGCTATCAGGACACTAAATCCCTCTAACTGCTTGTAAGCACACGGTTTCAGGTTCTTTTCACTCCGGTATTCCCGGTTCTTTTCACCTTTCCCTCACGGTACTAGTTCACTATCGGTGTCTCAGGAGTATGTAGCCTTAGCGGATGGTGCCGCTCGATTCAGACGGGGTTTCTCCGGCCCCGCCCTACTCAGGATCCCACTACCGTGAATCAGAATTGTCGCTTACCGGACTCTCACCGTCTATGGTGCCGTTTCCCAACGGCTTCAGCTAACTCGATTCAATCAGATGTTGTGGTCCTACAACCCCGGATTGGCCGTAACCAACCCGGTTTGGGCTCCTCCCCGTTCGCTCGCCACTACTTGGGGAATCATTGTTATTTTCTTTTCCTGCAGGTACTTAGATGTTTCAGTTCCCTGCGTTTGCCGCCGCCAGTCAAGCTGGTCAGCTCTCACATCTTCCATGTGAGGGGTTGCCCCATTCGGAAATCTGAGGATTATCGGGTATGTGCCCCTACCCCCAGCTTATCGCAGCTTATCGCGTCCTTCGTCGCCTCTGAGACCCTAGGCATCCCCCGTGTGCTCTTTCTTACTTCTTTTTCGTAAACGCTGCTTCTATTACTAGAAGATGCTTTCTCTATTACTAGAGCAAGCGCGCTACGCTTCGTTTTTGTTACCCCTTACGTCAAAGAACGTTTGTCATCCTTGTGTTTAATGACTTAGTGAATAGACTCCTGTTGAGTTTATTCGATGTTATAATGGTGGAGAATAACGGAGTCGAACCGTTGACCCCCTGCGTGCAAGGCAGGTGCTCTAGCCAGCTGAGCTAATCCCCCGAGTTTCGTATCCAGCAGCAATCCCGCTAGTTACAGTGGGCCTGCGTGGACTCGAACCACGGACCTCTACATTATCAGTGTAGCGCTCTAACCACCTGAGCTACAAGCCCGGGTTTCGACGATACCCGAAGGCAAGCGTAGAATCCGTATTCAGAAATTATTTGAATGAGGAAATAAACAAAGAGTAAGTACCAAGCAGTACCAATTATCGTGTAACATCGTGAGCAAGGCCGCTCCAGAAAGGAGGTGATCCAGCCGCACCTTCCGGTACGGCTACCTTGTTACGACTTAGCCCTAGTTACCTGTTCTACCCTAACTGGCTTCGTTGCGGAGCACCAGCTTCAGGTCTACCAAACTTCCATGGCTTGACGGGCGGTGTGTACAAGGCCCGGGAACGTATTCACCGCGTCATTGCTGATACGCGATTACTAGTGATTCCAGCTTCACGGAGTCGAGTTGCAGACTCCGATCCGAACTGAGAACGGCTTTTCGGGATTGGCGCACCATCGCTGGTTGGCAACCCGCTGTACCGTCCATTGTAGCACGTGTGTAGCCCTAGGCGTAAGGGCCATGATGACCTGACGTCGTCCCCGCCTTCCTCACTGCTTGCGCAGGCAGTCTGTCTAGAGTCCCCATCATTACATGCTGGCAACTAAACATAGGGGTTGCGCTCGTTGCGGGACTTAACCCAACACCTCACGGCACGAGCTGACGACGGCCATGCAGCACCTTGCTTTGTGTCCCGAAGGAAAGGCTCATCTCTGAGCCGGTCACGCGCATTCTAGCCTAGGTAAGGTTCCTCGCGTATCATCGAATTAAACCACATGCTCCACCACTTGTGCGGGCCCCCGTCAATTCTTTTGAGTTTCACTCTTGCGAGCGTACTCCCCAGGTGGGATACTTAACGCTTTCGCTAAGCCAGTGACCATCTATCGCCACCAGCGAGTATCCATCGTTTACGGCGTGGACTACCAGGGTATCTAATCCTGTTCGCTCCCCACGCTTTCGTGCCTCAGCGTCAGTTACAGTCTAGGCAGCTGCCTTCGCAATCGGTGTTCTGGATACTATCTATGCATTTCACCGCTACAGTATCCATTCCGCCACCCTCGTCTGTACTCAAGTCCTCCAGTTTCCAGGGCAGTTCCACTGTTGAGCAGTGGGCTTTCACCCCGGACTTAAAGAACCGCCTACGCACCCTTTAAACCCAATAAATCCGGACAACGCTTGCACCCTCCGTATTACCGCGGCTGCTGGCACGGAGTTAGCCGGTGCTTATTCATCAGGTACCGTCAGTAGAGGACGCATCCCCTTTTTTCTTCCCTGATAAAAGCAGTTTACGACTCAGAAAGCCTTCATCCTGCACGCGGCATGGCTGGGTCAGACTCTCGTCCATTGCCCAATATTCCCTACTGCTGCCTCCCGTAGGAGTCGGGCCCGTATCTCAGTGCCCGTGTGGGGGACCAGCCTCTCAGCTCCCCTAGCCATCGTCGCCTTGGTGAGCCGTTACCTCGCCAACTAGCTAATGGCACGCAACCCCATCTGAATCCAATAAATCTTTAACTGTTACTTGATGCCAAGCTGCAGTTTTATGCGGTATTAATCCGCCTTTCGGCGGGCTATCCCCCAGATTCAGGTAGGTTGGTTACGCGTTACGCACCCGTGCGCCACTATCTCTATTGCTAAAGACCGTTCGACTTGCATGTATTAGGCCTGCCGCTAGCGTTCATCCTGAGCCAAGATCAAACTCTCCATTGTAAAATGTTCTACACCAGTTCGAAAACTGGCTGATGTCGAGTGCTGACCTTGCTCACATATTGACATTATGGTCAAATTCGTTTCGCTTGGTTTGTTTCACTGCTTTTCTTCCGAGGAAGAAGCAAGTGGAACACTTACTATTTTGTCTATTTCCGTCATTCAAAGAACGTGTGATGTTTCCATTTGAAACATCAGTGTGGATTGCTTTTCAATCCGTTATCGTTATAACTGCAGCGCTTTGTTCGTTTTGGGAGTGCAAAGGTAGCAATAATTTCTTACTTTCAAAGTTTTGGGCGAAAAAGATTTAATTTTTTTCGATTCATTTTCAAGTTTGAGCGCTTCCGATTGAAGCGGGCTGCAAAGATACGGCGGCTTTTTTCGGCTTTCCAAGAGATTCGAGAAATAAATTTCGAGGCTTGTGAGCTTAGCGAGGAATAGACAAGCTAGTCGTTGCAGTAGTTCCGTAGGGTTTCAATTTCTACCAGCAACTTGTGTTTTTGGCGTAACCCGTAGTCCGTTTGACGTTTTGGGACTGCAAAGGTAGGAGGAGATTTTGGGGGAGCAAACTGTAGTGCACGAAATAGGTGGAACAAGGTTGTAAGTGGCTGATTATTGCGGCGAAAAGTTTCAATTGAAATGGCTGGATGTGGAGACACGGAGATAGATACCTCTTTCTGGTGTTAGCTGATGGCAGCTTTTATCATTTCCCATATCAGTTGATGACTGCTGCAATTAAGCTTTGAGGCGTCAAGCAGAGATAAATCGGTGCTATTATTGAGAAGGGATGATTCCTGCTCTTGAAGGCGAAAAGCCCCGCGAATGCTTTCTCCTCATATGGAAAAGGCAACTCGCGGGGCTTCGTCCGTGCTTCAATCGAACGGATTTATCGATTTTGCAGGCTTAGCGGTGGAGGGTGCTGACGCGGTCAGGGCCGACGCTGACGATGCGGATAGGGACCTGGAGCTCGCGTTCGAGGAAATCGAGGTAAGCAACTAGGTTAGCGGGGAGCTGGGCGGCGTCGGTGATTTGGGTGAGGTCGGTGTTCCAGCCGGGGAGGGTGATGTACTCGGGGGTGACGGTGGTGAGTTCGCCGGGATCGGGCAGTTGGGGGGTGCTTTCGCCGGTGGCGGTGCGGTAGTGGGTGCAGGCCCGGATTTCGGTGAAGGCGTCGAGGACGTCGGCCTTCATGAGGTGGAGCTCGGTGACGCCGTTGAGCATGATGGCGTAGCGGAGGGCGGGCAGGTCAATCCAGCCGGTGCGGCGGGGGCGGCCGGTGGTGGAGCCGAACTCGCGGCCGGCTTGGCGGATTTGCTCGCCCACTGCATCGTGGAGCTCGGTAGGGAATGGGCCGCTGCCGACACGGGTGCAGTAGGCTTTGGTGATGCCGTACACCTTATCTATATGGCGGGGGGCGATGCCGAGGCCGGTGCAGGCGCCGGCGGCAATGGTACTGGAGGAGGTGACGTATGGGTAGGACCCGAAGTCAATATCTAATAAGGAGCCTTGGGCACCTTCGGCTAAGATGCGCTTACCTTGGGTGAGAAGGTCATTGAGGAGGTACTCGGTGTCGGTGAGTTGGAGAGTGCGCAGGAATTCGACAGCAGAGAAAAAGTCGGCTTCGAGGGCTTCGATTTCGAGCTCTTTGTGGTTGTGGGCGGCGATGGCGGCGTGCTGGGCCACGGCTTCCTTGTAACGCTGCTCGAAATCGGGCAGTAGAATATGGCCGACGCGGAGACCCACGCGGCCGATTTTATCGGAATAGGTGGGGCCGATGCCCTTGAGAGTGCTGCCGATTTTGGTGTTGCCGCGGGCCTCTTCGCTGATGCGGTCGAGGGCGCGATGCGAGGGCAGAATGAGCTGGGCCTTCTTGGATATGTAGAGGTTTTTGGACCAATCTACTCCCCTATCGGTGAGTTTCTGAAGCTCCTGGCGGAATACGACGGGGTCGAGCACGACGCCGTTGCCGACGATGTTGAGGATGTGGGGGTGGAAAATACCGCTGGGAACCTGGTGCAGGACGTGCTTGACGCCATCGAAAAACAAGGTGTGGCCGGCGTTGGGGCCGCCCTGGAAGCGGGCTACGGCATCGTAGGTGGGCGCTAATACGTCTACGATTTTGCCTTTGCCTTCATCGCCCCATTGGAGGCCTACTAATACGTCTACTGGCATGTTGGGTTGATTGGTCCTTCACCTCCCTCCCCCCCCGGCCCCCTCTCCTTTGGGAGAGGGGGAGCCTGACGGACTGGGCTGGGTGGCAGGATGACTTTATAAATGAGTGAAATTTGATTTCTGGATTGGGGCAACTGATTCTAAAGGGAACGCAGCCTTGGAGATGGGGCAAAAAAATGACCGCCTAAACGGCGGCCGGAATTAGGAGCTGGCGGGCGGCGGCTTCGTCGTCGGCAACGGTGAAGATATTGTTCAGCTTCGTGATAGCCAGCATCTTTTTGGGGTGTTCGGCTGGATTGATAAGGACCATCTCGCCGCCGCGGCTGCGGAATTTGGTAAGGAGCGAGACGAGGACGCCAATACCGGTGCTGTTGATGTAGCGAATTTCGGAAAGGTCGACGGCGCACTGGTTGAGTTCTTCGCCGAGGTGCGTGTTAACGGATTGCAGAAGTTGGTCGGTGTCGGGACTGCCGATGAGGTCGCCGGTGAGGCGCACAAACAGGATTCCGTTGTCGACGGTGCTGGTGGTGGTCATGCGTGGGAGTTTCGAGCGGCAGCTTGGGCGCGACAGTCCCCGCAAATGCCGTACAGATTTAAAGAATGATGCAAGATATGGAAGTTCAGGAGGTCGCCGACCATGGTTTGGATGCCGTGGATGCGGGGGTCGCAGAATTCCACCACTTTATGGCATTCGGTGCAAATGACGTGGTCGTGCTGGCGGTAGCCGTAGCTCTTTTCGTACTGGGCGAGGTTGCGGCCGAATTGGTGCTTACTGACAAGGCCCTGCTCTACTAATAAGTCAAGCGTATTATAAACGGTGGCGCGGCTGACCTGCAGGCCGCGCTCTTTCATGCCGGCGTAGAGCTCGTCGACATCGAAGTGGCCGGAGCGGGCGTAAATTTCTTCGAGAATGGCATAGCGCTCACCGGTTTTGCGGAGGCCTTTGTTTTCGAGGTGGGCAGTGAATAGCTTCTTGACTTCTTCGAGCTTGTCGGTATTAAGGGTAGCCTGGGAGGCGGCGCTGGGCGTATGCTTAGCGGCGTAGCCGGTTTCGGACGAGCCGCCCGTGCTTTGTCCAACCGCATCGGCGGAGGGATTGGGCAAGGTTGGGACGGCGGTGGGTTTGTTCACTGTATATATAAGGAGTGATGCGGTGGGACAAAAGTACGGCTGTTCTGATAGAACGCGTCCCCCGGTGCGCCTACTGCTCGAAATAGAGGTGGTAATGGTTGGCACAGCCGGGATTAAAGGCGGCCTGACAATGCGGGCAGGTACTATCGCAGCTTAAGTAGCGGGTGATGGGTAAGGTTTGGTGGCAGTTGCCACAGTAGATGGCTTCGGCTTGGAATTCGGCTTTGAGCCATACTTCGGCCTCGTGGTTAGCGGCTTCGTTGTGGCACTGAATACAGGCGTAGAACTCGCCGCAACACTTATGCCGGATGGCGATGATATCACGCTGGGAGTGGTAGTGAGCGCACTGGGTACGCTCGTTCACGGCGGTGCCGTGAATGGTGATGGGCGCTGTGTTTTTCACTTTTTACGAGTCAAACCGCTCGACCTGGAGCACCCCATCGACTTTTTTGAGGCGCTGGATGAGCTTGTTCAAGTGGTCGGTATCGTTGACGAAAACCATAATCTGGCCTTCGAAGAAGCCATCATCGGCGGTGATGGTGATGGAACGCATGTTGACCTTGAGGCTGGTGCTGATGATGCGCGTGACATCGTTGACAAGGCCCACGCGGTCGGAACCTTTGAGGCGGACGCCAGCGAGAAAGGCCAGTTCGAGCTGCTCGGTCCACTTGGCGCGCACGATGCGGTTGCCGTAGTTCGACATTAAATCGACGGCGCGGGGGCAGCTGGTGCGGTGGATGATAAGGCCCTGGTCGGTTTCGAAGCCGAACACGTCGTCGCCGGGAATGGGGTTGCAGCAACGGGCGATGCTGTAGTTGAACTTGTCGGTGTGCTCGCCGACCACCAACATATCCGGTTTCACGCCCCGAATTTTTTGGACCTCGTTGTCGAAGGTTTTGGGTTCGAGCACGGCCGGCAACGGCTTTTCGGAGGTGAAGAGCGACTCGCGGATGACGCGGCCGTCAATCTGGCCCACGGCCAGGCGATAGTAGAATTCCTGGGCGCTGGGGGCGTTGAAATAAGCCAGCAAGCGGTTGAAGTTGTCCTGCGTGAAGGGCACGTCGATGAGCTCCAGGCGCTTTTCGAGCAGAAAGCGGCCGTCTTCGGCCTTGGCCCGCTTGTCGTCGCGCAGGAAATCCTTGATTTTGGAGCGCGCCTTGGTCGTGATGACGTAATTAAGCCATTCGGCCGTGGGGCGCTGCTTGTGCGAGGTCAGGATTTCGACCTGGTCGCCGTTGTGCAACTGGTAGCTGAGCGGCTCCAGCTTCTGGTTTACCTTGGCCCCGAGGCAGTGCATGCCGATTTGGGAGTGAATATCGAAGGCAAAATCCAGCGCGGTGGCTTTGTCGGGCAAAATCACCAGCTTGCCCTTGGGCGTGAAGGCATAAACCTCCTTCACGAACAGGTTCTGGCGGAACTCATCCATGAATTCGAGGGCGCTGGAGTTATTCGACTCCATCATCTCGCGCACTTTGTTCACCCAGCCTTCGAGCGAGCTTTCGGGCTGAATGCTGCCGGTATCCTTGTATTTCCAGTGCGCGGCGTAGCCTTTTTCGGCAATGTCATCCATGCGGCGCGAACGAATCTGCACCTCTACCCACTGGCCGGCGCGCGACATAACGGTGGTGTGCAGGCTTTCGTAGCCGTTGGCTTTGGGGGTGGAAACCCAGTCGCGCAGGCGGTCGGGATTGGGCTGGTAGAAATCAGTCACAATGGAATACACCTGCCAGCAAGCGGCTTTCTCCTGCTCCGGCGGCACATCCAGAATCACGCGAACGGCAAACAGATCATACACCTCATCGAAGGTGATGTTCTGCTTCTTCATCTTCTTCAAGATAGAGTAGATGCTCTTGGGCCGGCCCTTTATCTCGTATTCGAAGCCCTGGGCCTTCAACTCGTCATCAATCGGCTGCACAAACTCCTTAATGAAGCGGTTGCGGGCAGTCTGGCTCTGGCGCACCTTGGCGCGAAGCTCGTTGTACGTCTCGGTATCGGTGAACTTGAGGTACAAATCCTCCAGCTCACTCTTTATAGTATAGAGGCCGAGGCGATGGGCCAGCGGCGCGTATAGGTACAGCGTCTCGGAGGCTATTTTCAGCTGCTTATGGCGCGGCATCGAATCCAGGGTCCGCATGTTGTGCAGCCGGTCGGCGATTTTGATGAGAATCACGCGCACATCCTCGCTCAGCGTGAGCAGCATCTTGCGAAAATTCTCCGCCTGCTCACTGGTGCCGTATTCGAATACGCCCGAAATCTTGGTGAGGCCGTCGATAATGCGGGCCACCTTAGGACCAAACTCGCGCTCGATGTCGGAAATTTCGGTGGGCGTATCCTCCACCACATCGTGCAGCAGCGCCGCCACAATGCTGGTAGTACCGAGGCCGATTTCCTCCACCGCAATCTGGGCTACAGCCAACGGATGCAGAATATACGGCTCGCCCGACTTGCGGCGCATCTCCTTATGGGCCTCCAGGCTCTGATTAAACGCTTTTTTAATGAGCTTGGTGTCGCCATCTTTCAGGTACGGCTTGGCGGTGCGCAGCAGGCGGCGGTAGTGACGCAGGATTTCCTGGCGTTCGGCTTCGGGAGAGATAACGGGAGGCATAATAGGTAAAGTAACAACGCCGGGGCGGAAAAGGTGTAACAACCATGCACCGCAGACGCTGCAGATACGCGCAAATGGCGCTTTGGCGGTGCTTATGTTCTCCCGTACAGATTCACAGCAACTCCGGCGCATATTGGCATTGCGCGCAAACACTTTCCCGAGTACCTTTGCGGGCCCGTAGCAAACGGCTGCGGCGCCCTCTATGCGGATATGGCGAAATTGGTAGACGTGCCAGACTTAGGATCTGGTGCCGCAAGGCGTGTGGGTTCGAGTCCCTCTATCCGCACTTTTATCTGATGCAGGCCTTCAGTCGTATAGGCTGGAGGCTTTTTTTTCAACCTTTCAATCTGGCCGGCAGCAGTCGGCTCCCTGTTTTGAACATTACTCTCGACAAGAACGACGAGCAGCTGACCGGGCTGCTGACGGTACACCTGACCGAAGCCGACTATGCGCCCGCCGTCGACAAGCAGATTAAGGAATACACCAAGCGTGCCCAGGTGAAGGGTTTCCGGCCTGGCATGGTGCCCGTGGGCATGGTACGCAAGATGTACGGCAAGGGCATCATGGGCGAGGAGCTCAACAAAGTGCTCAACACGGCGGTGGATTCTTACATTAAGGACAACGGCATTAAACTGCTGGGTGAGCCCCTGCCCCTACCAAACACGGTGGATTTCGATACCGCTAAGGAATTTGATTTCCAGTTTGAGCTGGGCTTGCTGCCCGATTTCGAGCTGCCCGCCGACCTCGCCGTGGAGCGCCACCAGGTGAGCCTCGACGACGAGACGCTGGCCCAGACCAACGAGCAGATTGCCCGCCAGTACGGTGAGACGACCAACCCCGACGAGTCGGAGGCGGGCGACTACCTCTTCGGCAAGCTGAAGAAGGCGGGTGAAGAAGCTGAGGGCCGCACCATCCTGCTGCCCATCAGCAAGGTGACCGGCGACTCAACCCAGTTCATTGGCAAGAAGGCGGGCGATGTGGTGACGTTTGACCTGCAGGCGGCTTTCAGCAACGACGCGGCTTCGATTTCGAACTTCACCGGCCTGAGCAAGACGGAGGCTGCTGAGGCGACCGGCGACTACGAGATGAGCGTGGAGAAAGTGAACCGCACGACTGCCCCGGAAATGAACCAGGAGCTGTTCGACAAGGTATTCGGCCCCGAGACGGTTTCGAACCAAGAGGAATTCGATGCCAAAGTGCGCGAAACCATCCAGTCGAACTACGACCGCGAGAGCGACGGTGCCATGAACAACAGCATCGTGGAGCAACTGGTGGAGAAAACCACCATCAAGGTGCCCACGGAGTTCTTCAAGAAGTGGCTGGTGCGTGCCAACGAAGGCAAACTAACGCCCGAAAAGGTAGAAGAGCACTACGCCGACTACGAGAAGGAGCTGAAGTGGAGCATGATTCGCAACAAGGTGGTGGAAGATGCCGACCTGAAAGTGAGCAATGACGAGATTGTGGACCGCACGCTCGACAAAATCATGGGCCAGTTCAACATGCCGAACATGCCCGACGAGATGCGCGAGTCGATGCGCAGCTACGCCAGCGAATTCCTCAAGCAGGAGAACGGCAAGAACTACGTGAGCGAGTACGAGGCCATTCTGGCAGAGAAAGTAATCGAAAACCTGCGCGGCAAAGTTGTTGTTACCGACAAGCCCGTAACGGCCGAAGAATTCCGGACTCTGCACAGCTAATCACTGCGCAACCCGATTTTTGGAAAAGCCCTTACGGAAACGTAGGGGCTTTTTTTGTTGGCATCCTGCCAATATTCGCTTTCTTCGTTCGTCTTTAGTAACCTTACCAGCGCAAGCTAAAGCATGCGCTACATTCTCACCTGTGCCAGCGGAAGCGGCGCTACATTTTTCTCCCATGAATCCATTACTGAATAGACAAGAGTTTCGCAAGTTTGCGGTGAAAGGACAGGGCCTGAGCGGCCTGGGCGTGGACCAGTACCTGAACCACATGGAAGGTCAGGTGCGCAACGGCATGATGCTGCCCACCAACATGACCCGCTCGGTGATTGAGGAGCGGCCGCAGAACTTCCGCGAAATTGACGTGTTTTCGCGCTTGATTATGGACCGCATCGTGTTTCTGGGCACGGCCGTGGATGACTACATCGCCAACATTCTGACGGCCCAAATGCTGTTTCTGGAGTCGGCCGATGCCAAAAAGGACATCCTGCTCTACATCAACTCGCCCGGTGGCTCGGTGTATGCCGGCCTGGGTATCTACGACACGATGCAGTACGTGAACCCCGACGTGGCCACGATTTGCACCGGCTTAGCGGCTTCGATGGGTGCCGTGCTGCTGGCAGGTGGCGCTCCGAACAAGCGTTCGGCCCTCCCCCACGCCCGCGTGATGATTCACCAGCCTTCGGGCGGGGCACAGGGTCAGTCGTCGGACATCGAGATTACGGCCCGCGAAATCCTGAAGCTGAAGAAGGAGCTGTATGACATTCTGGCGCAGCACACTGGCAAAACCTATCAGGAAATCCACGACAACTCGGACCGCGACTACTGGATGCGGGCCGATGAGGCCAAAGAGTACGGCCTGATTGATGAGGTACTGGAAAAGAAGAAAGTCTAACCGCTGACTTTCGTGAATTTGACGGCTTCCGGCAGATTCACCTAGCGATAAAAAGCTCCTGTTGGTTCAACGGGAGCTTTTTTGTTGCGCCGGGCTTTGCCCTTGAGCAGCACCGATTTCATGGGGCAGCGTGCGTTGCTGCGCGCCGGCCCTGACGAATGCAATGGCACCATTTTTCTGGCCGCCGACGTTGGGCATGTCGTATCTTTGGGCCCGCTTGTTTTAAAACCTGCCCTTCCACCCTATTCTATTCCTTTTTCCGTGGCCGAAATATCCTGTTCCTTTTGCAATAAGAGCAAGCGCGAAGTCGCCGTTATGATTTCGGGTATCAATGCTCACATTTGCGAAAAATGCGTGGGCCAGGCCCAGCACATTCTCGACGAAGAAGCCAAAGCCCAGGACGCCAGCCGGCAGCCCAAATTCAACCTCATCAAACCCAAAGCCATAAAGGACCACCTCGACCAGTACGTGGTGGGCCAGGACGAGGCCAAGCGGGTGATGGCCGTGGCCGTGTACAACCACTACAAACGCCTGATGCAGGAGCCTCAGGAAGATGAAGTGCAGATTGAGAAGTCGAACATCATCATGGTGGGCGAAACCGGTACCGGCAAAACTTTCCTGGCCCGCATGCTGGCCAAAATTCTGCAAGTGCCCTTCTGCATTGCCGACGCCACGGTGCTAACTGAGGCCGGCTACGTGGGCGAAGACGTGGAGAGCATCCTCACCCGCCTGCTGCAAGCGGCTGACTACAACCTTGAAGCGGCCGAGCGCGGCATCGTGTACATCGACGAAATTGATAAAATTGCTCGCAAGAGCGACAACCCCAGCATCACGCGCGACGTGAGCGGCGAGGGTGTGCAGCAGGCGCTGCTGAAGCTGCTGGAAGGCACCAACATAAACGTGCCGCCCCAGGGTGGCCGCAAGCACCCCGAGCAAAAGATGATTTCGGTGAACACTGAGAATATCCTCTTCATTTGCGGTGGCGCGTTCTCGGGACTCGACCGTATTATTAAGAGCCGTCTGAATACCAAGCCGATGGGCTTCGCCAAGACGAACCTCGATGAGCAGGTGGACACGCAGAACTTCCTGCGCTACGTGTCGGCCCAGGACATAAAGAGCTTCGGCCTGATTCCGGAACTGATTGGCCGCCTGCCGGTACTCACCCACCTAAACCCACTGGACCGCAGCACACTGCGCCTAATTCTGACCGAGCCCAAGAACTCGCTGGTGCGCCAGTACAAGCGCTTGTTCGGCATGGAAAACATCGAGCTCAGCTTTACGGAAGATGCGCTGGAATACATTGTGGAGAAAGCCGACGAGTACCGCCTCGGCGCGCGCGGCCTGCGCTCCATCTGCGAGAGCATCATGACCGATGCCATGTTCGAAATGCCATCGGAGGAAGGCTCCGACGCGCTGCAAATCAACCTGAGCTACTGCCGTAGCAAGTTTGAGAAGTCGCCGTTGCGGCATATGCGGGCGGCGTAGGGCTTTTGGTAATGAGAATTTAATGCTGAGTAGTCAGCCTCTGGGAATGGGAAGTTCGGTTTGGGCCGGGCTTCCCATTTTTTTTGACTTACTTCGGACGATATGGGGATTTTCTCTTTTTTATCTCGCAAGCCGGTTATTATGGAAGACGGCTTTTTTGGCCGGCTCACCCAGGAATCGTGTGACTTCAGTGCTTCCCGCGTCTGTTGGTACGCAGAGAGCGTCTTGTTTACTCCGATAGGCGATACAATAATGTGCATGATTGATGCTGAAAGCACCAGTTCTCTATTGGCACAATGCAGCTTCTTTAAGCAGTTTGAAGAATTATACTCGGAAGTGTTGCAAAAAATCAGGCTTATTGTTGAATCAGAGGTTCAGTGGATGGCTCTTGATGTTCCGATTATAGATTTTGAGATGACCCACCGGCTGGCCGGCCTCACTATTCCACAATTAACCAGTAAACCTGTGAAATGGGAGCTTTGGTTTGAGCCAGTAGATACCCAGCAGTGGGGCTATACCGTCATAGTTGATATGATTGATAACATACCCCAACCAGGCATTGGCATCTCAGCTTGACATCGAAACAGTCGCGTAGTGTATTTCTTAGTACGGTGAGCAGGAGGGCGCTTTTGGTTACCCGCTCATCTCCTTCACCACACAAAAAAAGCCCGCCGATTGGCGGGCCTTTTTAATAATTAATTGGAAATTTTCCAATCAACTTCTACTACTCCACTACCACGCGCTGGATGCTGGGGGCGCTACCTTCCGTTTGCACCGTGAGCAGGTAGGTACCGGTGGCCAGGCCGATGGTGGACAGCTCGGTGGTGCTGCCGCTGAAGGTGCGAGTTGCTACGAGTTGGCCCAGCACGTTGCGCAGGGTGGCGCTGGCCTTGGCGGCTGGGGCCGTGAGGGCAACGTGCAGGGTGGATTTACCGGCTACCGGGTTGGGCCACACGCTAAACTCGCTCTGATTGACTTTGGCGGTAGCCAGGCCAATGGTCACGGTGTAGACGTTGGTGGTGGCGCTAGGGCCGCCGGCCGTGGTCACGACTACGTTGCCGGTGGTGGCACCGGCGGGCACGAAGAAGGTGATGGTGGTACCGTTCACGACGGTGAAAGTCGGGATAACTACGCCATTCAGGGTGATTGAGGTAGTACCCAACAGGTTGGTACCGGTGATGGTAACGTAAGTACCTACGGCCCCGGTGGAGGGCGTCATGCTGGCAATGGTGGGAGCCGGCGGCACTACCGTGAACAGGATGCCGTTGCTGGCCCCGCCGCCGGTGGTCACGATGACGTTGCCGGTGGTGGCGGTGGCAGGCACTACGACCGTCATGCTGGTGGCGCTGGTCACGTTGAACGTGGTGGCCGCAACCCCATTGAAGGTAACGCTGGTGGCACCGCCGAAGCCGCTACCCGTGAGGGTAACCGTGGTGCCGATGGGGCCGCTGGGCGGTGCAATCCGGCTGATGGTGGGCACGGGGGTGGTTACCGTGAACAGCAGGCCGTTGCTGGCAATGCCATTGCCAGCGTACACGACTACGTTGCCGGTAGTGGCGCCGTTGGGCACGGTCACGGCAATGGTCTGGGCATCAATGATGCCAACACTGGCCGTGGCTACGCCATTGAACGTCACGCGCGTAACGGCGGTGAAGTTGGTACCGGTCAGCACCACGCCGGAGGCAATGGGGCCGGTATTGGGTGCGAGGCTGACGAGCGTGGGGGTGGGCGGCGGCGTAACGCAGGTAGTGCTGAGCACGAAGTTGCCCGCAGCAATTGCCCCCGAACCCCGGTAGCCGCTCACAAACACGTAGTAAGTGGTACCAAAGGCGGAGTTAAACGTTACTGTCGAGGCCAGCGAGCTGGCGGCGCAGTTAGCAGCGTCATCATTGGCACCCACGCAGGTGTAGGCTCCACAAGTACCCGAGTACACAAACAGCTTGGAATCGAAATTGGTCGCAGCATTGCAGGTCGATACCGAGATACTGGCACCCGTGCCCACGATGCTGTAGAATATGCCCGCACCATCTACACTGATGGCGGTGCAATTGCCCGTGGGGTCGCCGGTGGCCGTAGAGCCGACGGTGGTGCCGGTAACGGACTGGCCGCAGGTCAGGGCAATGGCGTTGGCGCAGGCATCGTTAACCGGAGGCACCGTGAAAGCCGTGGTGGAAGTACCCGTGCCGCCCAGGGCCGTAACCGCGATGAAGCCAGTGGTGACGCCAGCCGGCGCAGTCACCGAAATCTGGGTAGCCGACGTCACCGTGAAGGTGGGGGCTACCGTGCCGTTGAAGGTTACCTGCGTAGCGCCGGTGAAGTTGAGGCCCGTGATAACCACCACGGTACCCGCGACGCCGTTGGTGGGCGTGAAGGAGGTAATAACCGGCGCCGGAATTACGACGAAGCTGGTAGTTGAAACGCCGGTGCCAACGGGCGTCGTCACGGCAATGGGGCCGGTGGTAGCACCTGCTGGCACGGTGGCCGTAATCTGGGTGCTCGACACCACCGTGAATGCCGTTGCGCTGGTGGTGTTGAATCGCACCTGCGAAGCCAGCGTGAAATCGGTGCCGGTGATGGTGACTACCGTGCCCACCGCGCCGGTAGTGGGCGTGAAGCTGATGACAACGGGCGGCGCGCCTACCACAAACGGCGTAGCCGAAGTAGCCGTGCCCGTTGGGGCCGTGATGGTGATAGGGCCGGTGGTGGTGCCGGCGGCCACGATAGCCGTGAGCTGCGTAGCCGAAACCACCGTGAAGCTAGCGGCGGCCGTGCCATTGAAGGCCACGGCCGTAACGCCGGTGTAGTTCGAGCCCAACACCGTTACCACCGTGCCAGCCAGGCCGCCGGTGGGCGTAAAGCTGGAAATAGTGGGGCCGAGAGCTGGCGTGGTGATGGTGAAGTTGGTGTTCGAGATATCGAAGAAGTAGTTATCGGCGGCTTCTACCATGATGCGTGCCTGCGTCTGGTCAGCCGTTGGGCTTGGGGCAATTACGATGGCCGAACCGTTGTTGGGCACGGCGGCGGCCAGTACGGTTGGATAGGTCAGGCCGCCATCGAGGCTCAGGCGGATGTTTACCGTGGCGCAGCTAACGGGGGCATTGGTGGTGCCGGCCATATCCCAGGTTACGGTTTGGGCCGCGCCGCCCGTCCAGGTTACGGCCGTGTTGGGGGCCTGCACTACGAAGGGGCCGGCGGTGCTGCTCACGCTCAGGCTCACCAGCGAGCTGTAGTTGACGCCGCCGATAACCCCGGCGGGGCCGCTGTGCTCGTCGCGGACCGTGCAGCGGAATGCCAGCGTGCGCGTCACGGTGGGCAAGCGCTCGCCGATGACGGTGTTGTTGTTCAGCAGGTCGGTCAGGCGCGGGAAGTAGCGGGTACCACTGGTGAGGGGCACGAAGGAGCGAAACAGGGGCACGTTCTGGGCGGCTACCTGGGCATCGTTGGGCGCCTGCTGGGCACCGAGGTCCAACTCTTCCCACAGGTAGGTCAGGGCATCGTTTTCGGCGTCGGTGGCCGTGGCCGTCAGTTTGAAAGGCGTGCCAATGGGCAGGGTTTTGCCGCCGGCCGGGGCCGTCACCGTAGGCGCGGTGTTGCCGGTAGCCGTGGTGGTGCTGCACGTCGTGCCATCAATAAAGACGCGCATCTCCTGGTAATTACCCGTGTGGAAAGTGGGGTCTGAGTTGGGCTGCAGGTTGTTGGTTGTGGTGCAGATGCCGGCATACGCCATGATGGTCGTACCCGAACCGGGCTCCCAGGCCGTGGTGGCGTTGCGGTTGCCGCCGGCGCAGCTGCCCGCGTTGCCGTTGAAGGGGTGGTTGCCAGAAAACTGGTGGCCCATTTCGTGGGCTACGTAGTCGATATCGAAGGCATCGCCCACGGGGCTGGGCGAACCCGTGACGCCCTGCGCCTTGCGAGCGCCGCACACCACCCCCAGCCCGGCTACGCCACCGCCACCGGTGCTCACAACGTGGCCGATGTCGTAGTTGGCATTGCCAATGATGGCATCAACGTTGGACTGGTTTTGCGACAGCATGGCGCTGCCGCTGTTATTCGTGTAGGCCGTGGGCGGCTGCGTGCCGGTACCGCTCAGAAATACCAGCTGACTGTTGTTGGCCACCAGTACCATGCGTACCGCCAACTCCTTCTCATACACGCCCACCACGCGGTTCACGGTGGCTACTTCGCCGGCAATTACGCTGGCGGTAGTGTTGCCCTTTGTAAGCGCATATTCGGGCGTGTTGGCAAGGGCCAAGCGGTAGGTGCGCAGCTGCGGACCGGTAGAAAATGCCGTGGCACCATTGCCCGCAGCAGCCCCGGCCAGGAGAGTAGCAGCCGCTTGCTTATCGGCGGGAGTTGGCTGAAAATCGCAGCTGGGAATAGGGCCCGCGGCGGCGGCAGTCCGGTTCATATCCGTCTTGTAGAAAGCGAGATAGTGCCGGGTATCGGTCCGGGTAACGGGGTCGATGTAGAAGCTTTTGCCGGCTCCGGTCAGCACCTGGGCATGAAAGCCCTGGGGCGACAAGTCGAGGCGCAGCGAGGCGGAGGCATCATCCAGGCCCACGCCGGCGTAGGTCTTGATGGCCGGGAACTGCGCGGCCAGCGCGGGGGCCATGATGGGGGCTTCGCGCAGCGCGAAACGACCGGTGCTGCCGTTGGGCAGCGGCAACGCCA
This sequence comes from Hymenobacter siberiensis, assembly GCF_018967845.1. Lineage (GTDB taxonomy): Bacteria > Bacteroidota > Bacteroidia > Cytophagales > Hymenobacteraceae > Hymenobacter > Hymenobacter siberiensis. The sequence continues at coordinate 2,268,433 of NZ_JAHLZZ010000001.1, read as the reverse complement.
GCACCAGCGGGGCGGCATCGGGGCGGGTTTCGAGCGGGGCCGTGGCCAGGGCCGCCCGCAGGCCGTTCACGTCCAGCGTAATGGGCTGCGAGTGGAACAGAGCCGCCGACAGTGGCGAGGCTGCCGCCGCGCTGCGGGCTTCGGCATCGGCCTGAAAAAACTGGGGAGTAACCTGTTGGGCCTGAGCCCCCAGGGTGAGGCCCAGGGCCAGCAGCAGGGTACCTATCCGGCCACTACCAGCGGCAGCAGTTGCGAGCCGTTGGGTATTCGGCCAGCGAAAGTAATGTTGTTTCATTAAAAGAGGGGTTGGTATGAATGGAGTAAATCTAAGGAATTACCCCTACTCAATGAGAAAATCAATCAGCTAACCGATTGATTTAGTATGCAATTCCTCCTCGAAGTGACGATGTTCAATCCTAGAACTTCCACCTGCATCAACCAAACGCAAAAAAAGCCTCTGGAAATACCAGAAGCTTTTTTGTTTAGTCAGCTGCCAACAGCTCGGCGGTTTGCTAGTTGCCGCGCAGGTAGCCCACCATCAGCTCGGCGGTTTTTTTGGCGGCCTGGTGCTGGCCCAGCTTTTCGCGCAGCTCGGCGTAGCCGGCTTTCATGCGGGCCAAGTAGGGGGCGTCGGTGAGCAGCGTGCGCAGCTCATCGAGCAGGTTGCGGGCCGTGAAATCGCCCTGAATCAGCTCGCGCACCACCTCACGGCCGGCAATGAGGTTCACCAGCGAAATGTAGGGCACCTTGATAACCATCTTGCCGATGGCATAGCTCAGCGAGCTGGTGCGGTAGCACACAATCTGGGGCACATCGAAGAGGGCGGTTTCGAGCGTGGCCGTGCCGCTGGTGACGAGGGCCGCCGTGGCGTGGCTGAGCAGGTCGAAGGTTTGGTCGAATACGAACCGGATGCCGTTGCGATGGAAATGCTTGTAGTAGTTAGCGTCGAGGTTGGTGACGCCGGCCACCACGAACTGATACTCCTGAAAACCCGGCAGAATGGCAATCATCTCGTGCAGCATCTCCTCGATTTCCTGCTTGCGCGAGCCCGGCAGCACGGCAATAATGGGCTTGTCGGGCTCCAGGCGGTTGCGCTCGTAGAAGTCGGTGGTGGGCTGAAACTCGGCCACGGCATCGGCCGTGGGATTACCGGGGTAGTCGACGAGGTAGTTGAATTTCTGGTAAAACTCTGTTTCGAAGGGCAGAATGACGAACATCTTGTCTACCCGGGCCTTCACCTGCTCGACGCGGCCCTGGTTCCAGGCCCATATTTTGGGCGAGATGTAGTAGAACACCTTGATGCCCTTGTCTTTGGCAATTTTGGCCATGCGCAGGTTGAAACCGGCGTAGTCCACCAGAATCAGGACATCGGGCTTATATACCAGCAAGTCCTGCTGGCACTGCTTGAGGTAGCCGCGAAACTTGAGAATGCTGGTAGCCGCTTCCAGGAAGCCCATAATGGCCAGGTCCTGGTAGTGGCGTACGAGCTCGCCGCCTTCGGCCTGCATCATGTCGCCGCCCCAGTAGCGGAACTGAGCCTCGGCATCCTGCTGGCGCAGCTCGTGCATGAGGTTGGCAGCATGAAAATCGCCCGACCGTTCGCCGGCTATCAAGTAGTATTTCATTTGTTGGAATTATAAATTATGAATTGTGAATTATGAATTGAGCCGGGTTTATTCTTCTGAAAATCAGCACTTCATAATTTATAATTCATAATTCAAAATTTATAATTAAGCCCCGTAGTATTCCACGAAGTTGCGCGGCGTTTCGTAAAGTTTCACGCAGTGCAGACGGGCCGAGGTAATGGCGGGCAGCTCGCGCTCGATAATTTGCCAGAAGGCAATGGCCAGATTCTCGGTGCTGGCCATCTGGCCGGCCATGAAGGGCACGTCGAGGTTGAGGTTTTTGTGGTCGACCTGGTCGGTGATGTGGATGCGCAGCAGGTCGGACAAGGCTTTCAAATCGACCACGAAGCCGGTTTCGGGGTCGGGCTCGCCCTTCACCGTCACGATGAGGTCGTAGTTGTGGCCGTGCCAATTGGTATTGGCACAGGGGCCGAACACTTCGCGGTTGCGCTCCTCGCTCCATTTGGGGTTGTTGAGCTTGTGGGCGGCGTTGAAATGTTCCTGGCGGCTGATATATATCATTTTAGGGACTTAGGGACTTGGGGACCTGGGGACCTGGAAGCCTGAGAACCAGGGGGCTTGGAGCGACGGGGCTTAGCTGAGATAATCGGCTAATGATTGAGCCTGCTATTCCAAAACCAAATCCCGAAGCCCCGAAGCTCCCAAGTCCCTAAGTTCCCAAGTTCCCAAGTCCCTTTCTTCGCAGCAAATATACGAAGAAGGGTACCCCGAACAGGGCCGTGACCAAGCCCACCGGCAGCCCGGCCGGTGGGTAGAGCAACCGGGCCAGCAGGTCGCAGGCCAGCAAAAAGGCTCCGCCCAGCACCGCGCACACCACCAGATTGTAGCGGCCCGTGGTGCCCAGCAGCCCCCGCGTGAGATGCGGCACGAGCAGGCCCACAAAGCCCACCGGCCCGCACAGCGCCACCACCCCGCCCGTGAGGCCGGCCGCCAGCAGCACCAGCAGCCAGCGCCGCCGGGCCACGGGCAGGCCCAGGGCGGCGGCGCGCTCCTCGCCCAGCAGCAGCAGGTTGAGGTCTTTTTGCAGGAAGACCAGCAGCAACAGGCTGATGCCCAGCGCCGCCGCCGGATACGGCAATACCTCCCACCCCGCCCGCTCGAAGCTGCCAAAGGCCCAAAACACCACGCTCCGCAAGCTGCCCTCGGGCGAGGCCAGGAAGGTGAGCAGGCTGCCCAGCGCCGCCGCCAGCGCCCCCACGGCCACGCCCGCCAGCAGCAGCGGGGCCGGCAGAATCTTGCCGCGCCGGGTGCCCAGCGCCACCACCAGCAGCGTGGCCCCAAACGCCCCGGCCAGTGCGGCCAGCGGCGGCAAATACACGCCCATAAATGTGAGCGAAGGCACCAGCACATACGTCGCAATGGCCCCCAGCGAAGCCCCCGAGGCCGTACCCAGCAGGTAGGGGTCGGCCAGCGGGTTGGTGACCAGGGTTTGGAGGAGGTAGCCGCTCACGGCTAGGCTGGCGCCGGCCAGCAGCGCCAACAGCAGGCGCGGCAGCCGCAGCTGCACCAGCACCAGTTGGGCCGGGTCGGCGGGGTTGTAGTGCTGGAAAGTCTTCAGAATGAAAGCATACGAGGTATCGTAGCTGCCCACACGCAGGCCCAGCACCAGCAGGGCCAGCATCAGGACCAAACCTAGAGATAGCCAGAGCAGGGGGTGAGAGGATTTCAATTAAAAATTAATAGTTAAAAACTAAAAATGAGTGACATAGCGCGTTGGTCGGCCGACCATTTTTACTTTTTAATTCTCAATTTTTAATTAATCCAAGCAGCTCGCGCACCGACTCCAGCACCCGGGGGCCCGGCCGCTCCAGCAGGTTGCCGGTGATGGCATACACCCGCCGGTTCTGGTAGGCATTGATGCGCTTGAGCTCGGGGTAGTTTTTGAAAAAGGTGCTGTCCAGCTTCCCGAAGCTGCCGCCGAGCAGCACGTCGGGGTTCAGCTTGAGCACGTACTCGCGGGTGAGGGCCGGGTAGGGCTGCGGGAAGGTTTCGGTGACGGCATTCTGGCCGCTGGCCAGGCGAATCTCATCGGTAAAGAGCGTGTTCTGGCCGTAGCTGTAAATGGGGTCGGGCCAGGTAATGGCCAGCACTTTGGGCGACTGACGGAGCGGCTGCGTACCGGAGTGGCTGAGCTGCGCGAGCTGCTGCCGAAGCGAATCCGTGAGATGCTTGCTCTGCACTTCGCGGCCCAGCAGCCGGCCCACTTCATCAATGCCCTTGAATACGTCCTCAACCGTACGATAGCGCTGGAAATAGACCGGAATGCCCAGGTCCTGGAGGCGTTTGGCATCATCGACGGAGGTAATGCCTTCGACGGTGAAAACCACGTCGGGCTTCAGCAGCACCAGCTTTTCCATATCGAGCGGGTAGTTGTTCACCACGGGCTTGCGGTAGACGGCGGCGGGGAAATCATCCTGCGGCACGCGGCCCACGATGGTGGCGGTATCGGCCACGGCGAACAGGATTTCGGTCATGCTGGGGGCCAGGGCCAGCACGCGGCGCGGGTGGGCAGGCAGGGTGAGGGCGCGGCCCAGGCCGTCGTGCACTTGCACGGTGCCCGTTTTTCCGGCCTCGGATTGGCAACCCAGTAGCAGGGCCAGGGGTAAAAGCAGCAACAGAACACGCATAGCGCAAAGGTAGGCGGGGAGCCCCACGGCCCCGCGCGCCGGTATACCTTTGCCCACCTCGCTTCAATTTCCGCTCCCATGATAGTAGTCACCGGCGCGGCCGGCTTCATCGCCAGCTGCCTAGTTTCCCGCCTCAACGCCGCCAATTTCAACGACATCGTTGTGGTGGATAATTTTTCCATCGCAAAGAAGCTGCCCAACATCGAAGGCAAAAAGCTGCGCGAATACGTGGACCGCGAAACGTTTTTCGACTGGCTCGATGCCAATCACGAGCAGGTAGAATTCATTTTCCACCTCGGAGCCCGCACCGATACCGCCGAGATGGACCCGGCCGTGTTCGACGTGCTCAACCTGAACTATTCCAAACAGATGTGGCTGGCCTGCGTGAAGTATAACTTGCCGCTGGTGTATGCTTCGTCGGCCGCCACCTACGGCGATGGCATCCTCGGCTACACCGATAAGGATGAAGCGCTGTTCCCCCTCTACCGTCCGCTGAACCCCTACGGCGACTCGAAAAACGACTTCGACAACTGGGCGTTGGCACAGGAAGAAAAGCCATATTTCTGGGCGGGTCTGAAGTTTTTCAACGTGTACGGCCCCAACGAGTACCACAAGGGCCGTATGGCCTCGGTCATTCTGCACGCCTTCCATCAGATTCAGCAGTCGGGCTCGATGATGCTGTTCAAATCGCACAACCCCGACTACACCGACGGCGGCCAGATGCGCGATTTCGTGTACGTGAAGGACGTGGTGGAAGTGTGCTTTTTCCTGCTGAACCACCGCTTGCACTCCGGCATCTACAACCTGGGCAGCGGCCAGGCCCGCACCTTCCTGGATTTGGCCCTGAATACCTTTAACGCCCTGGGCCGCACGGCCGATATCCAGTTCCGGGACACGCCGGAGGATATCCGCGACAAATACCAGTACTTCACCGAGGCCGACATGAGCAAGCTCCAGAGCATCGGCTACGACCAGCCGTTTACGCGCCTGGAAGACGGTATTGCCGATTACGTGCAGAATTACCTCGTGCCTGGGCGATACATGTAGCGCGGACTTTTTTTTGAGAACGTCATGCTGAACGCAGCCGAAGCATGACGGTTCTTTTTGTTCTCCTCAGTTTAATTCCTTACCGCCCGTGCCCAAACTTGCTCGTCCCGTTATTACCGTTGTGGGCGGCGGCTTCGCGGGCACGGCGCTGGTGCTGCAGCTGCGGCGGCAGCCGGCATTGGCAGCGGCCGAAATCCATATTATCGAGCCGCGCGAGGTGCCCGGCCCCGGCCTGGCCTACACCGCCCGCCGCCCCGAATACCTGCTCAACGTGCGCTCCGGCGGCCTAAGCCTGTACCCGGACGAACCAAATCACTTTGCCGACTGGCTGAAAACCCAGCCCGAAAGCGCCGCCGGTGTTCCCGAGTTTGCCTCCCGCGCCGCTTATGGCCGCTACCTGCGCGATGAGCTGGCGAAGGAATTGGCCACGGCGGCCGTGCACTGGCACCACACCCGCGCCGTGGCCGCCCCGCTCCTCCCCGATGGCCGCCGCGCCGTGCACCTGGCCGACGGCACCACAATCCGCAGTGATGCGGTGGTGCTGGCACTGGGCAACTTCCCGCCGCCGCCGCCCACCGGCCCCGACCAGTGCTACCTGCACCACCCCGGCTACCACGCCGACCCGTGGGCCGTGGGCAACCTGCGCCGCATCGGCCCCGATGAGGACGTGCTGCTCATTGGCTCAGGCCTGACGGCGGTAGATGTGCTGCTGGCCCTGCGCCAGGATGGCCACCGCGCCCCCATCACCGTGGTGGCCCGGCACGGCCGCTGGCCCTCGGCCCACGGCCCGGTCACGGCCGCCTATCCCACCTTCTACCCCGAGCTGGCCCCCGAAACCACCGTGACGGGCGTAGTGGCCGTGTATAAGCGGCACCTGAAAGCTGCCGCCGCGCAGGGCCTCGACTGGCGGCCGGTGCTGGATTCACTCCGGCCCGATTTAGGCCGTATCTGGGCCGCGTGGCCGCTGGCAGAGCAGCGCCGGTTTTTGCAGCACCTGGCAAGTTTTTGGGCCGTGGCGCGGCACCGCAGTCCGCCCCGGAATGCGGAGGCGGTGGCCGCCCTCACGGCTGCCGGGCTGGTGCAGCTGCACATTGGCACGGTGCGCGAAATACTGCCGCACGGCCAGCAGCTGCGCGTGGGCATGCGAACGCATGGCCTCAATACCTGCTGGCGCACCGCCGACCACGTCATCAGTTGCGCGGGTCCACTACTGAACTACGCCCGCATCACCGACCCGCTGGTGGTGAGCCTGCGCACGGCCGGCGACCTCACCCCCGACCCGTTGCACCTGGGCCTGCTCACCGATGCCCACGGTGCTCTGCTGGGGGCTGATGGCGGGGCTTCGCCGAGCCTGTTCACGCTCGGGCCCAGCCGCCGGCCGGCTTATTTTGAATCGACGGCCGTGCCGGAGTTGCGGCAGCAGGCGGCGGCGCTGGCGGCGCATATGGCGCAATAAAAAAGCCCCTCGAAACAACATTTCGGGGGCTTTGAATAAGGATTGCCGTGAGGTTAGGCGGCCATGCGCTTCTGGCCGGGGTAGAGTGGCAGCACCGTGGCTTCATCGGCGAAGAAGGATGGGGCGGCGGAAGCCACTGCCGGCACTATGGCCGTATCGAGGTCGTGGTGACGCAGGGCGCGCATCAGCAGGTAGCGGTATTTCTCGGCATCGGCCACGGCCTGCTCAATGGCTTGCAGGGCGGCCGAATAGGCTACCACGGGCTGCAATTCGCGGCGCGGGCGGCGGGCTTCAAACATTTGGTTTTCGAGGTATCCGGCGGCGGATTTCATGGCAACAAACTGCTGTTTTTAAGTCGTCTGACAGCGTACTTTACAAACCCTAAAAACGTCGTTTTCATTCCAAAAAAGCAGGATTATACCGCTTTTCTCGCAAGCAAAAGCGCCGCTGAAACGCAAGGGATTTCAGCGGCGCTTTGCACAGTTATTCAACGCTATTCCTGGGCGATTTCCAGCACTACTTTACCAAATTGCGCGCCCGCGTCGAGGTGGCGCAGGGCCACTTCGCCATTAGCCAAGGTGAACACCTCATCGACCACGGGCACAATCTTTTTCTCGGTTACGAGGGCCAGCATGGCCTCAAAATCCTGCTCCGTGCCCATCGTGGAGCCCAGCAGGCTGAGCTGTTTCCAGAACACCTTAGCGGGCGGAATATCTGTGATATTGCCCAGCGTGCCCCCAAAAAACACGATGCGGCCACCCGGCGCGGCGGCGTCGAGCAGGGCCCCAAAGGCATCCCCCCCGGCACTGTCGATGATGACATCGAACGCCCCGCCAGCCTGCTGGGTGAGGCTTTTCACCCAGTTTTCGGCGTTGTAGCTGATACCGCCTTTGGCCCCCTCCGCCTTGGCGCGGTCTATTTTTTCTTCGGAGCTGGACGTTACCCACACTTGGGCACCGCGGGCCACGCACAGCTGCACGGCCGTAATGGCCACGCCGCCGCCCACGCCCGTCACCAGCACGCGCTCGCCGGGCTGCACCTGGGCGCGGGTGAAGGCCGCCCGGTAAGCCGTGAGGCCGGCCAGCGGCAGGGCCGCGCCCTCCGCGAAGCTGAGGTGCGCCGGCAGCGGCCGGATGCACTGGGCGGGTAGGGCAATGTATTCGGCAAACGTGCCGGGGTCGGGCATGCCGAGCACCACAAAATCTTTGGCCTGCACGCGCGGGTTATCACCCCAGCGCAAACCGGGGTTGATGAGCACACGGGTCCCCACGGCCGGGGCATCGGCGGGCACGTCGGGGCCGTGGGCGGCTACTTCGCCGGCTCCATCGGCCCCCAGGGTGCAGGGCAGCCTGATGCCGGCATACTTGCCCTGCTGAATGAATACGTCGCGGTGGTTGAGGGCAGCGGCGTATAGTTTCACCAGGATTTCGCCGGGGCCAGGCGTGGGCATGGGCACGTCGCGAAGGACGGCGGGCTGGTTAATGGCATCGAGCTGGAGAGCTTGCATGGGTGAGTGGTGAGTGGTGAGTGGTGAGTGAAAGAACGTCATGCTGAGCGCAGTCGAAGCATCTCTACCGCACAAGTAATCCAATCGTTGCAACGAAGCGGTAGAGATGCTTCGGCTGCGCTCAGCATGACGTTATGATGCCATAAATTACGCTGCCCCGACATGCTCCCCGCCCTTCAACCCAATAAATGCCAAGGGACCGGCAATAAACAAGCCCGTGGCCAGCCCGCCGAGGTGGGCCGCGTTATCAATGTTGCCGGTGAGGCCGGAAAGCAGGTTGCTGAGCACCAGGTACAGGACCAAGCCCAGCATGGCGCGGCGGTCGGACTTATCGAGTACCAGCTTTTTGCCAAGCAGGAGCGCCAGCAGCAGGCCGTAGAGGCCAAAAATGGCCCCGCTGGCTCCCACCGAGTTAATACTTGCGTTCCACCACAGGCTGGCCAGGCCGCCGCCCACGCCGCAGGCCAGGTACACCAGCAGCAGGCGCAGCGGCCCAACCCGGTCTTCAATCAGCAGACCCAGCAGCCAGAGCGAGAGGATATTCAGCAGCAAATGCGACAGGCCGGCGTGCACAAACATGTAGGTGAGCAGCCGCCAGGGCTGGCCGTGCAGCGTGAAGTCGGTGACATTGGAACCCCAGCGCACGAGCTGCGATGCGGTGGGGTCGGAGGCCGACACGCCGCTGAGCACCATCAGGCCGAACACCAGCAGACAGGCATCGATAAGCAGCGGCGTGGCCAGGAAGCGGCGCGAGGGAATGAGCAGCCCGCGCAGCAATTGCCCTAGGAGCTGCGGCCAGGTTTCGGCCTCGGTTTCGGTGGGCGGCGGGGGTGGCGCGGGGCGCGCGGTATCGGGCAGCAGGCCGCGCCGGTTGAGCTCGGCCACGGCGGCGGCCCCCACGGCGGGCGGGTAGCGAATGGCGTTCTGAGCCAAGTACAGCAGCTCGGCCTCGGGCTTTTGGGCGAAAAGCTGGGCGGCAAGCGCGGCCGTGGAGCCGGGAGCGTGGTCGGGGGGCGATGATTCCATGGAAAACCGGACGCGGCAAGGAGTGCGCCACCTTGCCCAACCGGCCAATTTGCCAGATGTTGGGAATGGGCTGCTTACAGCCGCACCCGGCGCACAAGGGTATTATACGGCTGGCCCGTGACCGGCGATTTCGGCAGCAGGCCCGAGAGCAGGTCGCTCACATCGGCGGCGCGCTTGCGGGTTTGGTCGTTTTCGTAGCGCTGGGGGTTATTGGCCACAATCTGCAGGTCGCCCAGACCTTCCTGCTGCTGTTGGGCCACACGGGTCATAATATCGAGGTGAGCGGCCATGGCAGGGCCGAATTTATAGCTATAGTGCAGGGCCTTGTTCCACTGCTCCCAGGTGGCCCCCACCGCTTGGATGTGGCCCGGCAGAGCGGCATCGAGCTGACCCTGCCGGACCTGGTTCATCACAAATTCGGTCTGGGTTTCAGCTGTCCAAAAGCGCTTGGCCAGCTCGCGGTACTGGCGCAGGGGCATGGCTTCCTGGGCGGCGGCGGCGCGCTCGGTAGCCGGAATGCGCTGCACCTGCCGCTGGACGCTGGACGTTACGGCCGGGCCAAAATCGGGAATGGTGGAGGTGGCTACTTCCGTGAGGCGAGGTGGCGCTTTGGGTCTGGCTTCGACTATGGCCACCGTCGGAGCGGCATTTTTTTGCTTGATGAAGCAAAGCCCGCCCAGGCTCAGGGCCATTACCACGGCCACAGCCAGCGCCAGGGGGCCGGTTTGCAGGCCGCGCGCGGGCGGTGTGGGCACGGCGGCCGGTGCAAGCAGTGCGGGCTGGGGCAAGGCCACGCCCCGACGGCGCAGCTCGCGGCGGGCTTCGGCCACAATGTCGGGCTGGTAGTGGTCGGGGTTTTCGACGAAGAACCGGAGCTCGTCGTCGGTTTTCTGGTGGTAGAAGTCGGTGGTGGAATTGGTCACGGCCAGCGGGAAAACGGGTTGAAGGGGGAAGCCGGCGGCAAGATGGCAAACACCGCGCAATTGGCCGCGCCCAACCGTGCGGGCCGCCGGCCGTAAACCCAGCTGCGAGGCCGCCACCGCGCCTCCTTCAACCTTCCCCTTCACCATGCCCGACCCCACGCAGAATCCCACCGACCCACGGCCCGACTTCGCCCCCACTACCAGCACGCCCGACCAGGCTGCGGAGCAGGATGCGACCGTGAACCCCACGCCCGACAAGGCTCCCGCCGAGCAGCCCAGCACGGATACCACCATCCCCAGCAGCACCCAGGAAAACATGGGCGACGGGGCCGGTATTCGCGGCGACTATGGCGATGCCAGCCAGACCAACGGCCTCGAAGGCGGCCCTGACACCCGCCCCGACACCCCCGACCAGCCCATGACCGATACCGAGCTGACCGGCTCTTAAGGATGGAAATAGCAAAATAGAACGGTCATGCCGAGCGCAGCCGAGGCATCTCGCGTGTGGCAATAATTCAATCGCAAGGAAAAATTCACTGTTATACGCGAGATGCCTCGGCTCCGCTCGGCATGACCGTTCTCACATTAAGCAGAAAACAGCCTACCCGCTTTAATGGCGTAATTTGCGGCAATTATTCCCGCTGCTGATTATTTCTTGATGCGTTTTTTCCTCGCCGCTGGTCGGTTTTTAGTGTTGATGGCGTTGCTGAGTGGCCTCAGCGGCCTGGTTCCCGCGCTGGCCCAGTCGGCGGCCGACTCCGTTGAAACTCCACCGCCGCCCAAGCGCGAATTGCGCGGCATGTGGATTGCCACCGTGGCCAACATCGACTGGCCCAACCAGCGCGGCGAGGCCCCCGAGCAGTACCGCCGCGAATACCGCCGCCTGCTCGATGCCGGCCAGCGCGCCGGTCTCAACGCGGTGTTTGTGCAAATCCGGCCCGCGTCGGATGCCTTTTATAAGTCGGACCTGGAGCCCTGGAGCAAGTGGCTGACCGGTGTGCAGGGCAAGGCCCCCGCCGATGGCGACGACCCCCTACCCTTCCTCATCACCGAGGCGCACCGGCGCGGCATGGAGTTTCACGCCTGGTTCAATCCCTACCGCGCCACCATGGATTCGGTGACGCGCCGCCTGGCCGCTACCCACCCCTACCGCCGGCATCCGGAGTGGTTTCTGCGCTACAGCGGGCAGCTTTTGTACAACCCCGGCCTGCCGGCGGTGCGCGACCACATCACCCGCGTGATTCTGGACGTGGTGCGGCGCTACGACATCGACGCGGTGCATTTCGACGATTATTTCTACCCTTATCCCGAGGCCGGGCAGGTGTTTCATGACGAAGCCGCTTTCCGCGATTTTAACCCCGACAGCCTGAAGAAGGTGGCCGACTGGCGGCGGCAGAACGTCAACATCCTCATCCACGACCTGCACGACAGCATTCAGGCCACCAAGCGCTGGGTGAAATTCGGCATCTCGCCCTTTGGGGTTTGGATGAACAAGTCGAAGGATTTCCCGCAGGGCTCCGACACGCGGGCCGGGCAGCCGTCCTACTCGAATTTGTATGCCGATACGCGGCTGTGGCTGGAGAAGGGCTGGATTGACTACGTGGTGCCGCAGCTGTACTGGAGCTCGAACTTTCGCCTCTGCCCCTACCCCGTGCTGGTGGACTGGTGGGCCAAAAACCACTTCGACCGCCACCTCTACATCGGCCACGGCACCTACCGGATGCTGGAAAGCACCCGTTCCGACACCACCTGGCGCAACCCGCGCGAGCTGCCCCGCCAGATTCGGACCAACCGCGCCACCGACGGCGAGGCCGTGGGCAGCGTGTTCTTCTCGGCCAAGTCGCTGCTCACCAACCCGCTCCACACCACCGATTCGCTGCGGCTGGACCTGTTTCGCTACCCCGCCCTGGTGCCCACCATGCCTTGGAAAGATGCCATCCCGCCCCTGCCCGTGGCCAACCTTACCCTGCGCCGCCTGAGCCACTACGTGACCCTGAACTGGCAGAGTGGCCCGCCCGCCGCCGATGGCGACGCGGCCACCTACTACGTGCTCTACCGCTTCGAGCCCACCGAGGCCAGCTCGCCCAACGACCCGCGCCGCATTCTGGCGCTGCCCCGCCCCGCCCCCGGCTTCCCCGCCACCTACGTGGACACCACCGCCGTGCCCGGCCAGGCCTACGCCTACTACGTGACCGCCGTGGACCGCCTGCACAACGAGAGCCGGCCCATGCGCGTCATCACCACCGGCCAGCAGCTGGCGGAGCTGGCCGTGGGCCAGGCACCCGGCGGCGTCCCCCGTCCGGCCTCTCCGGCCGTGGCCACGCAGCCAGCGCTAGCCACCCCGCGCCCCACCATCCGCCTCAACGCTCCGACCGATAAACCCGAGGCTTCGGCCCAATTCTCTAAAATAAAAATCAAGGAGAAGCCGGCCAAAAAGAAGGGATTCTTTGCGCGGCTCTTTGGCGGCGGGTAAAGACGATTGGTGTCGCCAAAGGTGGCGAAGGATAAAGCAAAGCCCCGGAGGGGCGACATATTGGTAGCAGAAACTACTCTACCCTACTATTTTTCAGGTACAAAAACGGGGCAGCCCGACCTTTGGGGTTACGACACCACCAAAAAACCGTTCTGCCCCGTGAAGCAACACTTCGCTGCTAAAATTACGACGCTTTTGCAACAGGCCCCGTTTGTGGGCCACTTGTCCCGCCAAAAGTTTGTGGGCCAGTTCATTCTTGGCCTGATAAAGAGCCGCAACGTGCAATTCGGCGAGGTGGCCCAGCACCTCAATGACGCGGCCAAGCCCGCCTCGAACGAAACGCGCATTCAGGACTTTTTCCGCGAAGTAGACCTCAATTACGTACTGTTGGCCAGGCTTTTACTGAGTTTGTTGCCTGCGCAGGGCAAGCTGCGCTTATGCCTCGACCGCACGGAGTGGGACTTCGGCCAGTGCCAGGTGAACATCCTGCTCGTCACCGTCGGCACGGGCGAGGTCCACGTGCCCCTTTATTGGCACCTGCTCGACAACCGCAGCGGCAACTCCAACGCCGCCGACCGCATCGCGGTGCTCGAAAAGTGCCTGGCCTTGCTGGGCAAAGACCGCATCGGCCTGGTCGTGGGCGACCGGGAATTTGTCGGCCATGCGTGGTTCAAGTGGCTCAAAGACAATGGGCTTAATTTTGTCATGCGCCTGCCCAAGCACCACTGCCTGACCCACGCCGACGGCCGGCGGCAGGCCGTGGCCGACCTGGGCCTGGTGCCGGGGCAGGTGCGCCGCTTCGCCCACGTGCAGGTCGACGGAGTCTGGGGGCAGGTCTGGGTCAAGGCCGTGGCGGCGGACGCGTTTGTCTTCCTGTTTGCCACGGCCGGCCTGAACCACCTCGCGCAACTCTATGCCAAGCGCTGGACGATTGAGCAATGCTTTCAAAATCTGAAAGGGCGGGGCTTTAACCTGGAAGCCACCCACTTGCGCTGTTTCCAAAAGCTGCGCAAGCTCGTGGCCCTGGTCAGCCTGGCCTACGCGTTTTGTCTGGGCGTGGGCGCGGCCGCCCACGGCGGCCGCCAGCCCATTGCCCGCAAAAACCACGGCTACCGGGCCGCCAGCCTGAGCCGCCACGGCCTCAATCTGCTCCGCCAACTCGCCCGCCCGCTGACCCTGCCCGAGGACCCATTGGCCCGCTTGGTTGAAACGCTACTGAACTGGATTACGAGGCAACTTGCTAAAAATCAATTACTAAAAATAGTAGGGTAGAGTAAGCAGAAACTACAAAGAGATTCCCCAAGCCCCGTAGGGGCGACACTCTTCCGCCGAGTGTCGCCCCTACGGGGCTTGGGTTTTTCAGGAGCCCACATTCGCTACCGATATGTCGCCCCTCCGGGGCTCAACATACATGATACTGGCGTAATTGCCGGCGTAAATGGCAGGACACCTAAACACAATGCCCACCCAGCCCGCCGCATGCGGTAGGCCGGGTGAGCATTTTTGGTAAATCAATTACTGATGTTACGCACGGAGTTGACCGAGTTGGTGGTACATGGCCTTCAAGCCCACGGTATAGAGCTGCGCTTTGAGGCGAAAATGGCCGATGCCGCACTTGAGCTTGAGTAGTTCGAGTTTGGTGTAGGCCAACATGGCGGCAAAGAAGTAGGGCCATTGCACCAAATGCACAGTTAGCGTTACTATAGTTGAGCTAATATTCACAACGCATTGACCAATAACACACTTTGAACAAGGCAAGTTGTGAGGAGGCTGTTGTAACTATTTGAGCAGCCAGTAAATCATTTCACTGAATCCTGGCGCTGGAAAGGGCCTTCCGATTCAGCAATCGACACATGTTTCTTTTAAGCTCAACCAGAAAACGCTAACTACGCATTTGGTGCAATGACCCTAATCGGCAACCCCAACCCGAAATAGACGGGCTCCTTCAACACCAACTTCACCTACAAAAAGCTGGGCCTGCACCTGCTGCTCGATGCCGTACAGGGCGTGAGCGTGTTCAACGCCGACAAGCGCACCCGCCAGGGCGTGGGCCTCGGTAATTTGGCCGAGCAGGAATTGCGCGGCAGCATCCCGCGCGGCTCCATTTTCGCCATCTACAACACCCAGGAATTTCGGGTGGATGATGGTTCCTAGGTGAAGCTGCGCGAGGTGGCGCTAAGCTACGGGCTGCCCACTTTCACGAAGTTCATCACCTCGCTGAGCCTGTCGCTGGTGGGCCGCAACCTGTATTCGTGGGACAAATACAACGGCTTCGACCCCGAAACCAGCGCCGGCGGCGCGTCGGATTTGCTGCGCGCCATTGACTTTGGCAATGTGCCGATTCCGCGCACTTATCAGGTTAAGCTGGCAGCTACTTTCTAGGCAACCGTCTGTCATCCTGAGCTTGCGAAGGACCTTATCACCGCCGAACGATTTGCAGTAAAATCAATCGACTGCAACCGTGATAAGGTCCTTCGCAAGCTCAGGATGACAGGCGGGCGTTACTCCCACTTTTCGCATTCATCAACCCCATGAAGAAAATCCTCCCCCTCGCAGCCCTGCTCTCAGCCCTCGCGCTGGGTAGCTGCAACAAAGAATACCTGAACCCGAGCACTGCCAGCCAGCAGCAGGTGGTCACTTCCTCCGATGGCCTGATTACGCTCTGCAACGGCTTGCAGGCGCGCTACAGCGCGGGCGGCCTGCTCAGCGTGCTCTATAATACGGTGGCGGCCGGCGGGCTGAGCACCCGCGAGCTCAGCATCCTCAACGTGGGCAATATTGAGGAATACAACCTCAGCCTCGGGGCCGGCAGCCTCACCAACAGCAACGGCGTGGTGCGCAACATCTGGACCCAAGCCAACCTGGTGAAATCCAACGCCAACCTGGTGCTGGCCAACGTGGGCAACGCCCCGGACGCGGGCACCCGCAGCGGCATTGTGGCCTACGCCAGCATTTTCCGGGCGCTGAGTATTGGCACGCTGGCGCAGTATTTCGAGCAGATTCCGCTGGCCACGCAGGAAAGCGCGCCGTTTGTGCCGCGCGTGGATGCACTGCGCAACGCCGTGGCCCAGCTCGAAGCGGCCGCCACGCAGCTGGCCGCCACGCCGGTTTCGGCCGATTTCAACGCCAAGATTGTGCCCGGCATCGACCTTGCCAATACGCTGCAAGCCCTCATTGCCCGCTACAGCCTGGAAGCCGGTGACTACGACAAGGCCCTGGCCGCCGCCGGCCGCGTGGACCTCACCAAACGCTCGGTGTTCAACTTCGACGACAACTCCCGCAATCCGCTGTTCGAGACGTCGTTCGGCAACAAAAACGTGTTCGAGCCTACTAACACCAGCCTGGGCCTGGCCGGCGCGCTCGCACCCGAAGCCGGCGACAAGCGCCTGCCCTTCCTGCTGCGCATCAGCCCGCCGCCTACCACTACCCAAAACCTGGGCACCGGCTTCTACACCGCCAACAGCGCCCCCATTCCGGTGTACGTGCCCAACGAAATGCTCCTGATTCGGGCCGAAGCCTACGCCCGCAAAAACGACGTACCCAACGCCGTGCTTGAGCTGAACAAGGTGCGGACCAGCACGGCCGCCGCCGCTACCAGCAGCACCGGCCTGCTCCTGGCGCTGCCCGGCGCGGCCCTGCCCGCCTACGCCGGCCCTCTCACCCCCGCCGATGTGCTCCTCGACATCCTGCGCAACCGCTACGTGGAGCTGGCCTTCCAGGGCTTCCGCCTGGCCGACAGCCGCCGCTTCGGCCGCCCCGCGCCGGGCACTACCGGGGCCGAGCGCAACCGCAATTTCTTCCCCTATCCCCGCACGGAGCGGGAGAACAACCCCTCCACCCCCGCCGACCCGGCGATTTAGAGCCAGGCTGCAGGCAGTAGACCGCGAAGCGGTGCTTCGCGTCCCCGCGCTACTTAGCACCCTAACCGACGTACAAACGCGAAGCACCGCTTCGCGGCTACTGCCCAGCCAGCGTACGGAACTGGAAACGTCTCTACACATCCTTTCCCGCCCCCATGAGCCCGCCCAATTCCCACCCCACCCCCATCGCCACCACGGTTTACGCTGATTCGGAGCGGGCTTCGGCCGCCGTGGCCGGCCAGATTGCCGACCTCATCCGCGCCCGCGCCGCCGAAGGTCAACCCTGCGTGCTCGGCCTCGCTACCGGCTCCTCACCCACGCGGGTTTACGAGGAGCTGGTGCGCCTGCACCGCGAAGACGGCCTGAGCTTTCAAAACGTCATCAGCTTCAACCTCGATGAGTATTATCCTATGGCGCCCGACTCCCTGCAGAGCTACGTGCGCTTTATGCGGGAATACCTGTTCGACCATGTTGATATAAAACCTGAGAACGTGCACATACCCGACGGGACTGTGTCGCCGGAGCAAGTGGCCGAGTTCTGCCGGCGCTATGAGGAGCAGATTCGCGAAGCCGGCGGGGTTGATTTGCAGCTGCTGGGCATCGGGCGCACCGGCCACATCGGCTTCAATGAGCCTGGCTCCGGTCCGGTCTCCCGCACGCGCCTCATTACCCTGGACCACGTCACGCGCACCGACGCGGCTTCCGATTTTTACGGCGAGGAAAACGTGCCGCGCCGCGCCCTCACCATGGGCGTGGGCACTATTCTCGAAGCCCGAAAAATCGTGCTGCTGGCCTGGGGCGAGGGCAAGGCCGCCGTGGTGAAGCGCATGGTGGAAGGCGAGGTAACCGACACCGTGCCCGCCACTTATCTGCAGCGCCACCCCGCCGTGCAAGTGGTGCTGGACGAGGCCGCCGGCGCCGAGCTCACCCCGCGCAAAACGCCCTGGCTGCTGGGCCTGCCCTGCAACTGGCACGATGCCGCCCTGGTGCGCAAGGCCATCACCTGGCTGGCCCGCACCGTGACCAAGCCCATCCTGAAACTGACCGAGGAAGACTACAACGAGAACGGCCTGTCGGAGCTGCTGGCCCAGTCCGGGCCGGCCTACGACATCAACATTCGGGTTTTCAACGAGCTGCAGCACACCATCACCGGCTGGCCCGGCGGCAAGCCCAACGCCGACGACACCTACCGGCCGGAGCGCGCCGCGCCGTTTCCCAAGCGCGTCCTCATCTTCAGCCCGCACCCTGATGATGACGTGATTTCGATGGGTGGCACCCTGCTGCGGCTGGTCGACCAGGGCCACGAGGTGCACGTTGCTTACCAGACCTCCGGCAACATTGCCGTGTTCGATGACGAGGCCATTCGCTTCGCCGATTTCGTGGCCGACTACGACCAGGCTTTCCACCTGCCCACCGGCGAGCCGGCCGACAACCTCTACCATCGCGTAGCCGATTTCCTCAAAAACAAGCAGCCCGGCCAGGTCGATTCCGACGAAGTGCAGCAGATAAAGGGCCTCATCCGGCGGGGCGAGGCCAAGAGTGCCTGCCGCTTGGCCGGCATTCCCGATGCCAACGTGCACTTCCAGGATTTACCGTTTTACGAAACCGGCCGGGTGCGCAAAAAGCCCCTCGGCGACGAGGACATCCGCCTCACCATGGAGCTGTTGAACCGCATCCAGCCCCAGCAGATTTATGCCGCCGGCGACCTTTCGGACCCGCACGGCACCCACCGCGTATGCCTGGCGGCCATTTTTGAGTCCATCCACCGCCTCAAAGCCTCCGACACCGCCTGGCTCGACGACTGCTGGGTGTGGCTCTACCGCGGGGCCTGGCAGGAATGGGACATCGACCAGATTGAGATGGCCGTGCCCCTCTCGCCGCAGGAGCTCACGCGCAAGCGCCGCGCCATCTTTAAGCACCAGAGCCAGAAGGACCGCCCCCTTTTTCCCGGGGCCGACCAGCGCGAGTTCTGGCAGCGCGCCGAGGCCCGCAACCGGACCACGGCCAAGCTTTATGACCAATTGGGCCTGCCGGAATACGAAGGCATCGAGGCATTTGTGCGGTGGGAGTTCTGAGGTAGTAGAACGACAACGTTAGCCCGTCATGCAGAGCGCAGCGAAGCATCTTTACCGCGCAACTAATTGATTTTACTATTGCGGTAAAGATGCTTCGCTGCGCTCTGCATGACGTTCTTTGAAACCCATCCCCACCCGCCCGCCCATGCAACGCACCACCCAGGCCGCCCTCGAAACCACCGGCACCCTGCCCCTGGCCGAGGCCTCCCAGCCCGGCCGCCTCATCAGCCTCGACGTATTTCGCGGCCTCACCGTGATGGCCATGATTCTGGTGAACAACCCCGGCGACTGGGGCCACATCTACCCACCCTTCGAGCACGCCGAATGGAATGGCTGCACCCCCACGGACCTCATTTTTCCGTTTTTCCTGTTCATCGTAGGCGTAAGCCTGGTGTATGCCTTGGACGGCATAAAGCGCCAGGGCGGGCCACAGGGCGCGGTGCTGCTGCGGGTGCTGCGCCGGGCGGCCGTGCTATTCGGCCTGGGCCTGCTGCTGTCACTCTACCCGAAATTCGACTTCAGCACCGTGCGGATTATGGGCGTGTTGGCGCGCATTGCGCTGGTGTTTCTGGGGTGCGGGTTCATCTTCCTGAAAACCAGCTGGCGCACCCAGGCATGGCTGATTATCAGCTTCCTGATTGGCTACGCGGTACTGATGCAGCTGGTGCCCGTGCCCGGCTTTGGCCCCGCCAACCTGGAGCCTACCACCAACCTCGGGGCCTGGCTCGACCGCACCATCTTCACCGAAGCCCACCTCTGGAAACAAAGCAAAACCTGGGACCCCGAAGGCTTGCTCGGCACCCTGCCGGCGCTGGCTACCGGCCTACTAGGCAGCCTCACGGCCCAATGGCTGCGCCACAAAGGCCCGGAGCCGGCCGCCAAAGTAGCCTGGCTGTTCGTGGCCGGCGGCGGCCTCAGCCTGCTCGGCCTGTGCTGGGCCCCGTGGTTCCCCATCAATAAAGCGCTGTGGAGCAGCCCCTACGTGCTTTACACCGGCGGGCTGGCCATGGCCGGCCTGGCGGCGCTCTACTGGATTTGCGACGTGCAGGGCTACCGCGCCTGGACGCGCCCGGCGCTGGTCTACGGCGTCAATGCCATCCTCGTGTTCTGCCTCTCGGCGCTGCTTTCGCGCACGTTCGGGCTGTTCCAGCTGGCCCTGCCCGGCGGCAAAACCGGCAGTATGAAGGAGTGGCTGTATGAATGGGGCATCGCCCCGCATTTCACCGACCCGCGCACGGCTTCGCTGGTGGGTGCGGCCACGCTTATCGTTATCTGGTATTTTATTCTGAGCTGGATGTATAAGAAGGGCGTGGTGCTGAAGGTGTGAGGGTGACCGGTTTCCCCTAAATTGAACGTCATGCCGAGCGCAGCCGAGGCATCTCACTCGGGATAGTAATCTAATCGAATGGGTTTACTATCCCAAGCGAGATGCCTCGGCTGCGCTCGGCATGACGTTCTTGCGGTGTTTAGCAAGTATTCATCAGCATGAAAATCCTCATCATCGGCGGCGGCAACATGGGCCTCACCTACGCCCGCAGCTTCGTGCGCGCCCACATCACCTCGCGGCTCGACCTACGCCTGCTGGCCCGCTCGCCCGAGCGCGTACCGGCCCTGGCCGCCCACGAAATCGGCACAGTCTGGGGCTCGCCCGCCGAGTGCGTGCCGGGGGCCGACATCCTCATCTTAGCCGTGAAGCCGCAGGACTCGCCGGCGCTGTTCGCGGCGCTAAAGGGCCTGGTTCAGCCCCAGCAGCTCATCCTGAGCATCATGGCCGGCGTGCGGATTGATACCCTGCGCGAGGCCCTAGGCACGCCCAAAATCATTCGGGCCATGCCCAACCTACCCGCCCAGATTGGCATGGGCATGACGGCCTTCACCAGCACCGACGAGGTGAGCCGCGCCGAGCTGGTACAGGTACAAAACCTGCTGAGCACCACCGGCAAGACAGTTTACGTCGAAAACGAAAGCGCCATCGACGCCAGTACGGCCATTTCGGGCAGCGGCCCGGCCTACGTGTACTACTGCATGGAAGCCCTGATGGCTGCCGCCGCCCAAATGGGTTTCAGCGGAGCCGAAGCTGAGCTGCTGGTGAGCCAGACGTTTCGCGGCGCGGTAGAGCTGTACTCCCAATCGGGCCTGAGCTGCCAGGACTGGATTACCAAAGTGGCCTCCAAGGGCGGCACCACCGAGGCAGCGCTGGGAGCCTTCGGCGCGGGTGCCGTGCGCGAGGGCCTGATGGCCGGGGCCGGCGCGGCGCGGGACCGGGCCGAGGAGCTAGGGAAATAAAAAAGTCGCGGCGCTGGATTACCACCCCGGACACTTTGCTACATTAGCATTCCTTTTCTCCTTTCCTGGTTATGCGCCTGCTACTTTGCTCCTTACTCCTCAGCCTGGCCGTCCCGGCCGCCCGCGCCCAGAGTGCCATCAGTGCCACCGCCCCTACCAATGCCGATGTACTGAACCGTGAGCTAGCCAAAGGCAAGGGCCAGCTTGGAGACATACCCGTGTCGGGCAGCTCATTCCTGCTGCCTTATTGGACGCGCGGCACCGTGAAAATGACTGCTGGCACCGTGCCCCAGCCCTGGCTGAAGTATGACCTGCATGGCGACCGCCTGCTGTGGCGCCGCCCCAACGGCGACTCGTTGGAACTGAATACCAGCGCGATAACTGAATTCTCACTCGGCGACTCGCTCCGCGGCACCCGCTGCTTGTACCGTCGCTACCTCGATGCCCATATCCGAGAGCTGCCGCTGCGCACGGCCTTTTTTGAGGTGCGGTACGATGCCGGCCGCTCCGCCCTGTTGCGAAAGCGTAGCCGAACACTTTTTCACGCCAATAATGGACCTTCGCTGGCCGGCCGCAGCAGTGACCACTGGGTTGAAACCAGTGTTTTTTACCTCAAAAACACCGACAACACCATTGAGCCCATTCGCCTGAGCCCCAAGGCCGTGCTTGCGGTGCTGGGCAAAGCCAAGGCCCCCGCCCTGCAGGCCTACATCACCCGCGAAAACCTCGACCTAAGCGCCGAAGCCGATATTGTGAAGCTGCTGAAATACTACGATACCCTGTAGCCAATCCAGTAAACGAAACCGCCGGAAGCCGGGGCTGGTAGGCCCCGACTTCCGGCAGTTTCGTTTTGAGCTAAGCCGGCCTGGAACGGAGCGGGACTTACGCCACCGAATACCCCGCGAAATCCTTGCGCAACTGGGTTTTCAGCAATTTCCCGGTGGCCGTATGCGGCAGAGAATCAACAAACTCCACGGCATCGGGCTCGCAGAACTTGGCCACCCGGCCCCGGAAGAAATTCAGCATTTCCTCGGCTGATAGCTCCATGCCGATGCGACGCACCACGATGAGCAGCGGCCGCTCGCTCCATTTGGCGCTGGGCACGCCGATGACGGCGGCCTCGGCCACGGCGGGGTGGGCCACGGCCAGATTTTCGAGGTCGATACTGGAAATCCACTCGCCGCCGGACTTGATGACGTCCTTCGAGCGGTCGGTGATTTGCATATAGCCGTCGGAGTCGATGGTGGCCACGTCGCCGGTGCGGAACCAGCCGTCGGCGGTGAGCTCGCCGGGCGTGTGGGCGCGGAAGTAGTCGCGCACCACCCACGGCCCGCGCACCAGCAGGTCGCCGAAGGCCACGCCGTCGTGCGGCAGCGCGTGGCCGTCATCGCCCACAATCTTCATATCCACGCCGAACACCACCCGGCCCTGCTTGCTGCGAATGGCTAGGCTATCGGCCGGGCTGAGGTCGGCGTGCTTGGCCTTGAGGCGCGCGCCGGTGCCCAGCGGGCTGGTTTCGGTCATGCCCCAGGCGTGGAGCACGGTCACGCCCAGCTCATCCTCAAAGGCTCTCATGAGGGCCGGCGGGCACGAGGCCCCGCCCACCACCGTGCGCTTCAGGGTGGTGAAATGGCGCTGGCCTTCGCGCATAAACTGCAGCAGCGCGAACCAGATGGTGGGCACTCCGGCCGAAAACGTCACGCCCTCGCTCTCCATCAGCTCGAATAGGCTGGCGCTGTCCATGCCCGCGCCGGGCAGCACCAGTTTCGAGCCGTTGAGCGGCGCGGCGTAGGGCAGCCCCCAGGCGTTGACGTGGAACATGGGCACCACGGGCATTATCACATCGAGGGCCGAGCAGCCGAGCGAGTCGGGCAGCGAAATGCCGAAGGCGTGCAGCAGCGTGGAGCGGTGCGAATAGAGCACGCCCTTGGGCTGGTCGGTGGTGCCGGAGGTATAGCAAAGCGAGCAGGCCGTATTTTCATCGAAGCTGGGCCACTCGTAGTCGCCGCTTTCGGCGGCCAGTAAGTCCTCGTAGCTGCACAGGCCGGGCATTTCCGACTCTTTGGGCAGGTGCTCGGGGCCGGCCATCAGCACCCATTTTTCCACGGTGGGGCACACGGCGGCCAGGCGCTCGACGAGGGGCAGAAAGGTGAGGTCGAAGAACAGCAGCCGGTCCTCGGCGTGGTTGATGATGTAGACGAGCTGCTCCGGAAACAGGCGCGGATTGATGGTGTGGCACACCGCCCCGATGCCGGCCACGCCGTAGTACAGCTCGAAATGGCGGTGGGTGTTCCAGGCCAGGGTGCCCACCCGGTCGCCGTTTTCAATGCCGAGCTTCAGCAGGGCCTGGGCCAGCTGCTTGCTGCGGTGGTTGGCATCGGCGTAGGTGTAGCGGTGGATGCCGCCCTCGGGCAGGCGCGACACTATTTCGGTGTCGCCATGCCACTTGGCGGCGTGCTCGATAATTGTAGCCACGCGAAGCGGCTCGGCCATCATTAGTCCTAACATAGGGGTACGGGGGTGGGATTTGGAGGAATTACAGAAGGGAACCGAAAGTTGCCCGAATATACACCCGCGACGGCTGCGGATACCCTTCTCACGGGCCATTACTTAATATCGAACAGCAGACCCGCGTATACGATGCGGCCCTGGCTCCCCGCGCCGTACACCTGGAAGTTGGTGCTGTCGAAAAGGTTGGTGCCGCCCACCTGTACGGTGGTGTGCAGCTTGGGCACCGCGTAGCCAAACTGCGCATCCACGACCTGGGCCGAGGGAATGGTGCCGGTGGCAAACGTGGACTCAAACACGTAGGAATCTACATACCGGTAGTTGGCGTTGTAGCTCAGCTTGCGGTCGAACAGCTGGCCGTCGACGCCCAGGTTGAACTTATTCTGGGGCGTGTTGAAGAACGACAGGGTACCGGGCTGAAAATCGGTGGTGATAAGCTCATTGTAGCTGTAGTTGCCGGTCACGGTCAGGGCCGGGCCGAAGGCATAGCCCACCGAGATGCCCGCGCCCTGGCTTTTCACGGTCTGGTCGACGTTGGTGTTGATTTGGATAACGCGGGTGGGCAGCGCCGCGTTGGCGAAGCGGAAAGGAGCCGCGACCCCAATCTGGGCGACGGTAGGCCGGCTGCCGTCGAGGTTGCCGATGAAGTTGCGGGTGGCAATGAAGTTGTCGTAGGCGCTGTAGAAGTAGTCGAGGTCGACGAACAGCTTGCTGGTGAGCTGGCCACGGTAGCCCACTTCGCCGCTGTTCACTTTTTCGAGCTTCAGCCCGGGGCTTTTGTACTCGAGGGCGGCCAAGTCGGCGGTGCGGGTGGGAGCCAGGATGCCGGGCAGCTGCGTGGTCAGGCCGGTGGTATAGCCCTGGAAGCCCGCGCCCACGTTGCCCACCAGAATGGCCCGGCCCACGTCGAGCCGGATGTACTGGGCATCCTGCGAGGCCGCCCGGAAGGCGCGGCTATAGCTGCCGCGGAAGTTGTGCTGCTTCTCGGCCCCCAACGAATACACCGCCGAAATCCGGGGCGAAAAAGCGGTGCCGAAGTTCTGAAACCGGTCGACACGGCCGGCGGCGGCCAGCTTCAGGTGGTCGTCGAGCAGGGTTTTGCTAACCTGGGCGTAGGCCCCGTACTCGTAGTTGCGAATCCGGCCGCTTTCGCGCGTGTCCTCCAGCAGGCTGCCGTCCGAGCCCAGGTCGTACTGCCGGTAGGAACCGCCCACCACCACGTCGGCCACCTCAGAGTTGAAATTATACTGGGCGCTGCCCTCGGTGAGGACGGAGCGCAGGATGAGCCGCGCGCCCTGCCCGGGAATGGGGTTATGAATGATGCGGTCGCGAGCGGCGGCAAACTCCGGCGTGCCGGGCTGCAGCACGGGCGCGGCGGTATTGGCCGTGGTGCGGGCCGTGAGGGCGGCTGCGTCGGCGTTGCCCCCGTTGGCGGCGAAGGCGGCGTTGTAGGCGGCGGCGTAGGTGCCGAAATAGCGCTGGGCGTAGGTCACAGGGTTGCCGGTGGCATCGAGCACGGGCTGGCCGGCGGCGTTCAGGGCCGGCTGGGTTTGCAGCACCCCGCCCAGGAAACCCAGGTTGTAGGAGCCATCGGTGAGCGGGTCGCGGCCGCCCGAAAAGTCCCGGGTCTGAAACGCCCGCACAAACCAGTTGCGGCCTTCGATGGCCAGCTTGCCCTGGTGGGCGCCGGCATCCACGATGCGGTAGCGGCTGGCCGCCTGGAAGGTGGTATTGGAGGCGGCGTAGCGGTAGCTGGCGGTGGCCTTGATATTGTCGGTGAGCAGCACCGACACGCTCGGGGCCACCTTCAGCGAGTAGGTTTCATTTTTGCCGGTAATCAGGTCGGCTTCCGAGAAACCGGGCAGGAATACGGTTTTGCCGGCTAAGGCCCCACCGGTGGCCCCAAAGGTGTTGCCGGCGTCGCCGTACACGCTCACCGCGTCGTAGCCCAGGTTCGAGCCGGCGGGGTTGTTGGCCGGTTCGAGTAGCTTGGAGGTGGCGTCGAAGTTGTTGCCGGTGAAGTCGCGGGCCCGGATGTAGCCGCCCGCAATCTTGAACGCCACCCGCTCGCCGAGCTTCATGGCGTAGCGCATCTGCCCGTCGAGCAGGTCGCGGTTGCCGCCGCGCAGGCGCACGGTCAGGCCGGTATCCTTGAAGGGGTCTTTCGAGTTGGTGAGCAGCACGCCGTTGAAGGCGTTGGCCCCGTAAAGGGCCGAGGCCGGGCCGTGCACCACCTCCACGCTGGCCACGTCGAGAATAGGCGTGCCGAGCAGGTTACCGAAGTTGGAGCTCAGGCTGGGCAGCTGGGTGTCGGCGTAGTCGGAGAGCTGAATGACGCGGTCGGAGCGCGAGGAGCTGAAGCCCCGGGTGCTGAAACTGGTCAGCAGCATGCTGGAATTGCTTACGTCGATGGACTTGAACCGGGCCAGGCCCGACACCAGGTCGGGCGTGGTAATTTGCTCCACCTGGCGGGTGCTGAGCTTTTCCACCGTCACCGGCACGCGGCCAATGCTTTCCTCCACCCGCGAGGCCGACACCACCACTTGGTCAAGCATGCCGCTGGGCCGCATTTTCACCACCAGGACTCCGCCGGGCCCGGCCAGTGGAATGCTCTGCGCGGCATACCCCACAAACGACACCACCAGCACCACGGGGGCTTTGGCAAAGTCGGCCTTCAGCTCAAAGGCACCCTGGTCGTTGGTGGCATCGCCGATACCCGTGCCCCGGATGAGCACCGTGACGCCAGGCAGCGGCCGGCCGCTCTCGTCCTGCACGGTGCCTTTGACGAGTTGGATATTCTGGGCCCAGCCGCTCAGCGGCAGCAACAGGCATAACAAGATGTATGAGAAGAGATGACGCATCGGACAAAAGATTAGGTGGGAATGATGTGTCAAACATAGTATAGCATTGTCCTTATTTAAAGACATTTATCGATTAAGGATAAATAATAATTGGCAAACTGATATAGAACGGTGAAAACGGGCAGTTGCCGGGCTATTACTCGGACTCCTAACCATTAGCAACCCCCTCCCGGCGGAACGTCGGGCCCTACCGAACGAGCGGCCTGGTGCACGACCTTCAGTTTGATGGCTAGAATGAGCGGTACCTACCTCTGCGCCGCCTCAATGGCCAGCTGCAACAGCGCCGAGCGCACGCCCAAATCGCTCAGCTTGTTGTTCCGACGCGTGGGGTGCACGCGGTTGGTGAGCAGCACCACCACCAGGTCCTTCGCCGGCTCTACCCAGAAGTAGGTGCCCGTGAAGTCCGTATGGCCGTAGCTGCCGGGCGAGGCGCTGCGGGCCGAGTTCACCGTGGGGTTGGCGGCGGGGCGGTCGAAGGCCAGGGCGCGGCGGTTGTCGGGGCAGAACTGGCAGCGGGTCCAGTCGGCCAGCATTGTTTTGTCGAAGAGCTGCTGGCCGCCGTAGCGCCCGCCCCAGGCGTAGGTCTGGGCCAGCTTGGCCACATCGTTGGCATCGCCAAACAGGCCGGCGTGGCCCGAGAGGCCACCGAGCAGCGCCGCGCCCTCGTCGTGCACGGTGCCGTGCAGCAGCTGCCGCCGGAACGCCGAATCGACTTCGGTGGGTACGATGCGCTTGATTGGAAAGCGGTTCAGGGGCCGGAAGCCCAGCGTACTGGCGCCCAGCGGGCCATATACTTCGCGCTGTAAAAAGGCATCGAACGACAGCCCCGTGCGGGCCTGCACCAGGGCCGGATACAGGACAAACGACAGGTCGGAATACACGTAGCCCGGCTTGGCATTCAGCGGCGACGCCCCAATGGCCTGGTAAAGACGCGTTGGCATGTCGCGGCGGGCCCACAGCCCCCGCGCCGCCGGCAGCGGAAACCGAGCCGATGAATCGGTGCGGAAAAACCGGCGGCGCAGGTCGCCATTTCGCTTCACAAACGTTTTCCAGAACGGAATCCAGGCCTGCAAGCCCGCCTGATGAGCCAGTACATCACGCATTTTCAGCGGGGCTTTGTTGGTGCCGCGCAGGAAGGAGAAGTAGTTGCCCAGGGTACTGTCGGGGCTGAATTTCTGGTCGCCTTCGAGCCGGAGCAGCGCGGGCGTGGAGGCCAGCAGCTTGGTCATGGAGGCCAGGTCGTAGAGGTCGTCGTTCTGCACGGGGCGCGGGCTCGTCAGTAATGAGGATGAGGAAGCAAGCGTACGTTTTTTCTCCATTCTCGCGGCCTTTCTGGCGGCTTTTTTGGCTTTCAACGTCACCGGCTGCTCGCCCCCCTCCAGGCCGGCGAAGCCCGCATATGTTTGATTGCCATAGCTTTTGCGCAGCACCACCGTGCCACGCCGGGCAATGAGCACCTGCGCCCCCGGAAACGCCTGGGCCGCCAGCGCCCGGCCCACGAGGCTGTCCACCCGGGCTTCGAGGCGGCCGTCCATATCCACATCCTCGGGGTTGGCGTAGCGCAGGCGGAAGCCGGCGGCCGTGCGCAGGCCAAAGCCGCGCGGGTACTTGCTGCTCACCGTAACCGGCAGCTGGCCCGTGGCCGCGATACCGCCAAAAATGGCCTGCGCGGCCAGATTCTGGGCATTGGCGCTTTCCTGGTACGCCAGCACCACGGCGGCGGCGCGGTCCAGGTCGCGCACCTTATCCACGGCATAGGCCGAGCCAAATACGCTGATTACCAACGCCTGCTTACGGTCCATCAGCTCCCGGAGCAGGGTGTTTTCCTCGGGCGTGATGCCGAAGCTGGTGGCCGGCAGCCGGCCCAGGTTTTGCAGCGCCACCAGCACGAGGTTGTAGGGCCTGAGGGCCGCCCGCAGCTGGGCCAGCTCGTCGAGCGAGGGCATGGCCGGGAGGTGGAAATGCGCGGCCGGCGCGTAGTCGGCCACGGCTTTCTGGAAGTCGGTGGTGTCGCGTGGGGAACCGCCCAGCACCAGCGTAGCAATGCGCAGCGTGTCGAGCCGCTGGAGCGGCAGCAGGCTCTTCTGGTTGCGCAGCAGCGTGATGCTCAGCTCGGTGAGGCGGTGGCTGAGGTACTGAGCGTGCGGGCCGTTGAGGTCTTCGTAGAGGTTTTTGGTATCGATGGGCCGGTAGTGGTTCAGGCCAGCCCAGTGCTTGAGGGCCAGCACGCGGCGGCAGTGCTCATCGATTTCCTTCTGCGAAATCCGGCCGCTGTCCACCGCAATGCGCACCATCTTGAGGGCCAGCGGAATGTTCTTGCTGAACTCCAGAATGTCGTTGCCGGCCATGATGGCGCGCACATCGGCCTCGCCGGGCGGAAACATGCTGATAACGCCGCGCATGTTCATAGCATCGGTGAAAATCAAGCCTTTGAAGCCCATTTCCTCGCGCAGCACGCCCGTGATGATGGGCCGCGAGAGCGTGCTGGGGCCGTACACCGTGTCCAGGGCCGGCACGTTGAGGTGGGCCACCATCACGCCGCCCAGCCCGCCGGCCATGAGGCTGCGGAAGGGCGGCAGCTCCAGCGTATCGAGGCGGCGACGGTCCACGCGCACCGTGGGCAGGGCCAGGTGGGAGTCGGCATCCACGTCGCCGTGGCCGGGGAAGTGCTTGGCCACGGCCAGAATGCCGGCATCCTGCATGCCGCGCATGTACTGGCGACCGTCGCGGGCCACGGCGGCGGGGTTTTCGCCCCAGCTGCGGAAGCCGATGACGGGGTTGGCCGGGTTGTTATTCACATCGACCACCGGCGCGAAGTTGACGTGCATGCCCAGCCGCTTGAACTGCCGGGCTACTTCGTGGCCCATGTCGTAGAGCAGGGCGGTATCGGTTTCGCCGCCCAGGCTCATCTGGTAGGGGAATTTCACTACGCTATCCAGGCGCATGCCCACGCCCCATTCGCCATCCAGGGCCACCAGCAGCGGCACGCGGCTCTGGCTCTGGTAGCGGTTCAGCAGGCGCGCCTGCCGGCCGGGACCACCCTGGAAAAATATCAGCCCGCCAATGCCATACTGCTGAATGAGCATCGAAATCGAGTCCTCATCAATGCGCTTGCGGTTGGAGTAGGCGGCTACCATAAAGAGCTGCGCGGCCCGCTGGTCGGGTGTGAGCACGCGCATCAGGCTATCGACCCAGGGCGAGTGCAGGTAGCGGGTGAACGCGGGGGCACCAGCCGCCAGTTTTTTCTGCTGAAGGGCGGCCTGCGCGGCGGCGCGGCGGGCCGCCTCTACGCGAGGTAGGGCAAGGCGGCGCACGGGGCCTTGCGGCCGGCGCTGGGCCGAAACTAGAACAGGAGCTGCTAACAATGACAGCAGCAGGAAAATCCGGAGAAATGGCAAGGGTGGGAAGCTATAGTTTATGCGAAAGTAGCGCTTACAGGCGCTTTGCGTTTTCAGCAAGATTGCGCCCCCGCCCTACCTCTCCATGTAAACCCGGCAACTACATTAAGCCCGTACAAGCCGGCTAAATAGCAGCTGAACATTTATGCAAAATAGCATTATATCTTGAAAGCCTATAGCAGTCGGGGTACTCTTTCCACCTGTTTTTTTCCCACATCCACACTTAATCAACTCCTGCTCAGCAGGTTTTAACAAAAAAGAATGTATTGACCTTTCGAACTTATTTCTAAATTAAGCATCTGTGAATCAATTTTTTAAATACCGTTGATTTTATCACTGCACATATCTTTCCTTTCGTCCAGTATTAAACACAAGCGGTTCGGCTCTATATTACATCGTTTTACCCTGTTAAAGTTGAATAATGCCGCACTCGTCAACTGGATTTATTTGGTGGCATGCTTGCAGCTAGTAGCAAGCCAAGTCATCAACTACACTTGCTCAGTCTTTTTCAAGTCCGCCCTTCTCCTTTTAAGTTTATTTCATAAAACATTCTTTTACACATGAACAGTTTTTTACCTTTTGCAACTGCAATCCGCAACCAGCGGAAATCTATCTTTCTCTGCGCATTAAGCTTACTAACTATTTCGTTTGGCGCAAACGCTCAAGTCAGTTCCAAATCTCAAACTTTTAATGCAGCATTCACAAGTCCAGCAACAGGAAGCGAGCTAGGCTTTTCTGCAAGCGCGAATGGTAGTTACTTTAGCAGTACCTCACCTACAGTAGTTGGAACTTTCGGAACCTACGGCGTAATAAATGGAGGTAACGGTCTTACTGGCTCCTCTACAACGCTGACGTTTGATAGTCAGCTTTTTCAGGCAAATTCTTCGAATAATAAAATCACTTTTTTCGTCGGCAGCCTTCAGAACGGTAGCGGTGGTTCGGCTTACACGGATGGATTTGGAAATAACAGTTCTATTACGGTAGATCTGACTCGCAATAGCATATCGTTGCCAACAACAACTTCCACCATTTTGACGCTTGCTCCTCCAGTAAATAGTGGCAATGGCGCCACATATCTTCCGGGTGCTGCTGGAACGGATGTGGCAGACATTATTACGGACGGGACAACAAATCAGCTGGTCCTTGTACCGCTGGCTAATGGTCTCTCTAGCGTTACTATCAACCTTCCCAACTTTACTGTACGGACGGGCGTGGGCTTTTCAATCACCATCAATACTTCGAGAAGGAATATCCTTGTAGTTGACAACGTCACAATTTCTTCAGGCTCCCCCCTACCCGTCGAACTCACCCGCTTCGATGCCACGGCCAAAGCAGGCGGCGTGAGCCTGACCTGGGCCACGGCTACCGAAAAAAACAGCGACCGTTTCGAAATTCAGCGCAGCGCTACGGGCGAAGCGTTCGAGACGCGGGGCACGGTAAAAGGCCAGGGCAGCACCACCATGGCGCACAACTACTCCTTTGTGGATAGCCGCCCGCTCGCCGGCACCTCCTACTACCGCCTGCGGCAGGTAGACACCGATGGCACCTTCAGCTTCTCGCCGGTGGTGGCCGTGCAAACCGAAGCCAGCACCAAAGTAGCGTTCTACCCCAACCCCAGCGCGAACCAGCTCATCATGCCCGCCGGTGTGGGGGCAGTGCAGTACCGTATTTTCAATGCCCTGGGCCAGACCCTGCTCAGCGGCAAAGCCACTGACAATGACCACCTCGACATCACCAGCCTGCCCAAAGGTCCCTTCTTTCTGGAGCTGAGCGGCGCGACCGGCCACCACACCCAGCGCCTGATGCGCGAGTAACGCCGGCCGTGGGCCATTGCCACGCCTCTGGTCCGCACTTATCCGAAAGCCCCGCTCCTACCGTGTGTAGAGGCGGGGCTTTTTCTATTAGCTTATCATGTTCGCATCATGCCCGGGTAGTAGGTTTGGCGGTTGCTACTGCCGGGTGCCTCCATTTATCGCCAGGCTTCTGCCGCTTGCCGGGTTGGCACGGTGCTGGCCGCTGTAATTTGCTCAGGCATACGGCACGCCTGCTTTTCCTGTCTTACTGCATTTGCTATGAAACGCACACTTTTTTTTATACTGAGCCTGGGGTTGCTGTCGGGTGCGCAAGCGGCGGCGGCGCGTCCGCTGTGGGGCGGCTTGCCTGTGCAGCCGGCGCAAACCGGGCCGGTACCCACACCCGCGCCAGCTCCCGAGCCGCCGGTGAAGGCCGTGCCGCTTAGCGGCCACCAGCCCAAGCCCCAACGCGTGGGCGACGACGGCCTGCCCACCGACCACCCCAACGGCCCGAACCAACCCAACCACGGCCGCCGGGCGGGCCGGGCAGCCCACCACGCCCACGGCCCGGGTCCGAGCCACGGCCACGGCCGCCGTCATTAATTAGCTCCCCCCAAGCGCCGCATGACCGTTCTCATCGTCGAAGACGAACGCACCCTGGCCCGCGAGCTGGGCATTTTTCTCTATCAGCAGGGCTTTGCCTGCACGGTGGCCCGCACCGCCCGCGAGGCCCGCGCCCAGCTGGCCGATACGCCCTTCGATTTTGTGCTGCTCGACCTGGGCCTACCCGACGGCGACGGCCTGGCCCTGCTGGCCGAGGCCAAGCAGCAGGAGCTCGCGGCGGCCGTCATCATCCTCACCGCCCGCGGGGCCGTGGAAGACCGCATCAGTGGCCTGGAGCTGGGCGCCGACGACTACCTGGCCAAGCCCTTTTCGCTGCCCGAGCTGCTGGCCCGCATGCACGCCATCACGCGGCGGCGCTTCGGGCTGCACAAGCCGCTGGCGGCGGTGGGCGCGTTTGAGCTCGATTTGCAGGCCCGCCGGCTGCTGTTTGGCGGGCAGGAGGTGAGCTTATCGGTGAAGGAGTTCGACGTATTGAGCTACCTCGTGCTGCACAAAAACCGGGTAATGACCCGCCTGCAGCTCACCGAGCACATCTGGGGCAACCTGCCCGAGTCGGGCTTCGATTCGAACTACATTGATGCCCACATCAAAAACCTACGCAAGAAGCTGGGCCTGCACGCCGACGTGGACTGGCTCGAAACCGTGCGCGGCATCGGGTACCGGGTGCGGGTGTAGGATTCTGGTTGTTGGTGCCTGGTGCCTGACCAATTAAAGAACGTCCTACCCTCATACCCGCCACCCTCCTACCCCCCATGAAGCTCAGCACCAAGTTTTCCCTGTTCAATGCCGTGTCGCGGGTGGTTATTCTGCTGGTGCTGGCGGGGGCGCTGCCGCTGGCTATGAGCCACCTGGCCCGGCTGGCCACCGACCAGCGTCTGGCCCAGAAAAAGGAAAAAGTGCTGCGCCTGCTGCGCCGCAACGGCATTTCGGCTTTCATCACCGCCGAGCAGTCTTCCTATGGCAGCTACAACCTACTCAAGGAGGAGTTTATTTCGCTGGAGGCTATTCCGCCCGGGCCGGGCATCAACGAGATTGAGGACTCGAAGCGGGCCGTGGAGGATGAAATTGTGGAGTACCGGGTGCTGAGCTACGCCTTCGCCCAGGATGGCCAGAACTACCTACTCGAAATAGGGCGCAGCACGGGCAGCATTGGCGAAACGGAGCGCAACTTCCGCCACTACGCGCTGTACATGCTGCTGGTGGCCGTGGCCCTGACCACGCTGGCCGATGTGGCCTTCTTCCGCTATCTGCTGGAGCCGTTCTACACCATTATCCGGCAGCGACTCAAAAATGCCCACCACCCCGCCGCGTTCAACTTCGCGCCCATTAAAACCAGCACCGACGACTTTCGCTACCTCGACGAGAGCCTGCGCGAGATGATGACCACCATCCAAGCCTCGTTCACGAAGGAGCGCAAGTTTATCGCGGATGCCTCGCACGAGCTGCTCACGCCTCTGGCCGCCCTGCAGTACCGCTTCGACAACATGCTGGCCGATGAGTCGCTATCCGATGAAAACCAGCTGCGCGTGGTGGATTCGCAGCGCACGGTGCACCGCCTGCGCACCATCATCAGGTCGCTGCTGATGATTTCGAAGATTGAGAACGACCAGTTTGCCCGCGCCGAAACCGTGCCGCTGGCTCCGCTGGTGGCCGAAGTATGCGACGAAGTGCAGGACCGCCTGGCCGTGCTCGGCCTGACCCTGCACCAGGACCTGACGCCCGATTTCACCGTGCTGCACGGCAACCGCAGCCTGCTCTTCACGCTGCTCTACAACCTGGTGAGCAACGCCATCAAGTACAACCGAGCCGGGGGGCGCATCGACGTGCGGGGCCGGCCCACGCCCGGCGGTGGCTACGTGCTCGAAGTGCGCGACACCGGCGTGGGCATTGCCCGCGAGCAGCTGCCGCGCCTGTTTCTGCGCTTCGACAAGGGGGCCACGGCCGACCCCGACAGCTACGGCCTGGGCCTGAGCATTGCCCGCACCATTGCCGACCTGCACGGCATCAGCCTCGAAGTCAATTCAATTGAGGGGCTGGGCACGTCGTTTTTGCTCGGTTTCCCGGCCCCGGCTCCGGGCCTGGCCGAGCCGTTATAGAGCTTATCATGTTCGCATCATGTTGGAAAAGTAGGTTTGAGCCATCATCAACCCCAAACCCATTTCCCCATGAAAAAGCTGATGCTTTCCGCCGTTGCCATGCTGTGCACGTTTGCTGCCCTGGCCCAAGCTACCCCTCACACCGGTGGCCACCACGGCGGCCATCATGGCGGGCACCACGGCCACCACGGCGGCCACAAAACCAAGTAAGCCAAAACCCGGCGGGCGCTGCAACGCCCGGCCAGCTCATTGCCCATTTCTTCCCATTCATTTTTTTGATTCCCATGAAAAAGTATCTGATGTCCGCTGCTGCCATGCTGTGCACCTTCGCCGCTATGGCCCAGGCTACGCCTGCCACCCCCGCTACCCCGGCTACGCCAAACCCCACCCATGCTGACGGCAAGCAAGGCGGTCACAAGGGAAGTCACAAGGGCATGCACAAGGGCAACCACAAAGGCAACCACAAGGGCATGCACGGCACCCGTTAGGTTTTTGCCTCACGGCCAAAGCCCCTTCGCTGCGCGAAGGGGCTTTTTTCGGTTATTTATCTTCCCGCTTTCACTTGCTTCTGCTTTTCTCCTTGGGTTCTTTTTTTCGCTCATTCGCCGCCGCCGCTTTGCTGGCCGCTGGCCCGCTGGCGGCGCAGGCTGCCTTGCATTTTCCTGCCCCGGCCCCCGCCGACACCACCGATGCGCCGCGCCGCTCACTGAGCGCGGCACTCAGCTACGGCAGCAACTCCACGTACTTCGGGCGCTCGCAGGCAGTTGCCTTTCCCTACACGGCCGCCATGCTCACCTATTCGGCCAAAAACGGCCTGTACGGCTCGGTAGAACTGTATAACCTGCTGAATACCGCCACTGCCCTCGACGAAACCGACCTGACCGTGGGCTGGGACCACGACCTGGGCAAAACCCTGGATGTATCGCTCAGCTATTCGCGGTTCTTCTTCCCCACGGGCAGCGAGCTGGTGAAATCGGGCGTGAACAATGCCTTCGATGCCGGACTAGGGCAGGATTGGGGCGCGTTTTACTCGCGGCTGAGCGCCACCTACCTCTTCGGCAAAAGCACCGCCAAGGGCGACGGCTTTCTGGTGCTGGAAAACTCCCGCTCCTTCGAAACCAAGCGCGGCTTTGGCCAGCACGACTATTTCAGCGTCGAGCCGGTGGTGAGCATCGCGGCCGGTACGCAGTCCTTCACCGAAGCGGCCCTGAACAAGCGCAACGGCCCGGCTTCCGCCGCCGCCAAAAACCGCAACGTGCGCCGGTTCGGCATCGTCGATTACGAGTTTGGTGTGCCTGTGACTTACACCGTGGGCAAGCTGGCCGTGTCGGCCGGCTGGCGCTACGTGGTACCCGTGAACCTGCCCGCCGATGATGTGGACTCGCGGGCCCTGTCCATCTGGACGGCCGGGCTCACCCTCACGCTGTAGCCCCGGCGTGGCCTTTTTTCGGCCTGCCAACGTAGACGGTATTTCACGTAACTGACTTTTACCGCTCGTTTTATGCGAATTTCTATTCATTCCATCGGGCCCGCCGGCCGGTTGTTGGCACTGGCCGCCACGGTGCTGCTGGGCGCGTGCAGCGGCCAGGCCCCGCTAGAGCAGGCCAGCGGCGGCAACGGCCTCTCCACCACCGTGCAAACGGATACCACCGCCACGCTGCCTACCGAGGCCTGCGGCCTGCTCACGCCCGGCGAGGTGGCCAGCCTCACGGGCCGCCCGGTGCAGCAGCAGGCCCAAGGCGACGCCTGCCGCTTCGTGGAAGCCGACCAGCCCGCCAGCCCCGATGCCGTGGTAATGGTATCGTTCCGCCCAGCCGCCGCCTTCCAGATTGCGCAGGCCGGCAACGATTTGAAACGGAGCATTTCGCCCGTCAGCGGCCTGGGCCACGAAGCCTATTATGATGACAGCCACGGCGACCTCTACGTGCAGCTGCCCACCCGCACCCTGGTTATCAGCATGCCGCGCCGCGTGAAAAGCTACTCGCGCGAGCGCATTGCCCCCGAGCTGGGCCGCCTGGCCGTAGCGCGCCTGGCAGTGCGCCGATAGAACGGCCAACTCCCCTCCTTACCAAGGAGGGGACATTTTCGCGACGCGAAAATTGGGGTGGTTGTGGGCGTCGGAGGCCGTTGAACTGAATGAAAAGAATGGCCGACAGCTGAAAGGCAAGGACACCGCCCTTACGCAAGCCGTTCAATGCCACCCTCCGGTGGCACCACCCCAATTTCAGCTTCGCTGAAATGTCCCCTCCTTGATAAGGAGGGGAGTGTGTCGCTTCGTAGCTTGCGGCACATTCAACCCCGCTCATGAAAAAACTTGCCCTGGCCGGCCTTGTCGCGGCCGCCCTCACCACGGCCTGCAACCAGACCAAAACCACCGAGACTGCCACGAGCAGCGCCAACAACGAAACGGGAGCCGCCGCCGACTCGACCTCGGGCCTGCCGGGCCTGTTCAACAGCTACTGGGAAAAGCAGTCGCGCCTCGACCCGTTGTCGGCCACGGCGTATGGCGACAACCGCTTCAACGACCAGCTGCCCAACAACCAGACCCGCGCCTTCCGCGACACGCTGCGCACCTTTTACCAGGGCTACCTCACGCGGCTGCAAACATTTGACCGCGAGAAGCTGAGCGACAACGATAAAATCAGCTACGACATCTTCGAGTACGAGATGAACCACGGCCTGGCCGGCCTCAAGCTCAACTCCTGGATGATGCCGGCCAACCAGTTCTACGGCCTGCCCATCTCACTGGGCCAGTACGGCTCGGGGCAGGGCAATCAGCCTTTTAAGACGGTGAAGGATTACGAGAACTGGCTGGGCCGGGTGCGCGGCTTCACGGCCTGGACCGACTCGGCCATTGCCAACTTCCGGGTGGGCATGCGCACGGGCGTGGTGCTGCCCAAGGTGCTGGTGCAGCGCATGATACCCCAGCTGCAGGCCAAAGACATTGTGGTGACCGACGCCACCCAGAGCCTGTACTACGGCCCCATTACCCGCCTGCCCAAGGATTTTTCGGACGCTGATAAAACCCGGCTCACGGAGGCCTATAAAAAGGCCATCCTGACGGAGCTGGTGCCCGCCTACCGAAAGCTGGGCACGTTTATGCAAAACGAGTACCTGCCCAAGGCCCGCGCCACGAGCGGCATCGACGCCGTGCCCGGCGGCAAGGAGATGTACGCCTACGACGTGAAGTACGAGACAACGACCGACAAAACGCCGGCCGAAATCTACCAGACCGGTTTGAGCGAGGTGGCCCGCATCCGAGCCGCGATGGAGAAAGTCAAGGCCGAAGTGGGCTTCAAAGGCGACCTGCCGGCCTTCTTCAAGTACCTGAATACCGACGCCAAGTTCCGGCCCTACAAGAAGCCGGAGGAAGTGCTAGCCGCCTTCGAAGACATCCACCAGCGGATGCTGCCCAACCTGCAGAAGATGTTCGGCCGCACGCCCAAAACGCCGTTTGAAATTCGCGAGACCGAGAAATTCCGCGAAGCCTCGGCCTCAGCCGAGTACAACCAAGGCTCGCCGGACGGCACGCGACCGGGCATTTTCTACGTGCCGATTCCGGACGCTACCAAGTTCGCTACTACCTCGGGCATGGAGTCGTTGTTTCTGCACGAAGCCATTCCGGGCCACCACTACCAGATTTCGCTGCAGCAGGAAAACACCGGCCTACCCAAGTTCCGGCGCTTCGGCGGTCAGAATGCCTACGTAGAGGGCTGGGCGCTGTACTCGGAAAGCCTCGGGCCGGAGCTGGGCCTGTTTAAAGACCCCTACCAGCGCATGGGCGCCATGGGCGACGAGATGCTGCGCGCCGTGCGCCTGGTGGTGGACACCGGCCTGCACTCGCGCCAGATGACCCGCGAGCAGGCCATCGACTACCTGCTGGCTAACCTGAGCACCACGCCCGACGAGGCCACTTCGGCCATCGAGCGCTACATGGCCATCCCCGGCCAGGCGCTGGGCTACAAAATCGGTCAGCTCAAAATCCGGGAGCTACGCGCCAAATACGAGAAGCAGCTCGGCAGCAAATTCAACCTCAGCACCTTCCACGACGAGCTGCTGAAGGATGGCTCGATGCCGCTGGCCGTGCTGGAAAAGAAAATGGACGCCTGGGCGGCAAAACAATAAGAAGTAGATACCTAAATATGTATGCCAAAAAGCCTCGCCCGGATTATTCCGGTGCGGGGCTTTTTAGCATAAAAAAGGGAATTCCACGCCTATTTATGTAGCTTGCCCGCCTATTCACCGGTCAATGACGCGACTTTTTACTATCCTGCTGGCCGCATGGTGCTTAGTAGCCCACCCGGCCGAAGCCCAACTTTCGCCGGGCAACTCCACTTCGGCGGCGCTGCTGACGGGCCTGTTCAACGATTACTGGGAGGGCCGGGCGCGGTTGTTCCCATTGGTGGCCACGTCGCAGGGCGACAACCGCTACAACGACCGCCTGCCCAACGACCAGACCCGCGCCTTCCGCCAGCAGCAGGTGCGCTTCTATCGCCGCTACCTCAACGACCTGCTGAACATTGACCGCGCCCGCCTCCGGGCCGACGACAAGCTCAGCTACGACATCTTTCAGTACGAGATGCGCAGCCGCATCGAGGGCCTGCGGCTGAATACCTGGATGATGCCCTTTGCCCAGTTTTACAGCCTGCCCACCACGCTGAGTCAGCTGGGCGCGGGCACCGGCGCGCAGCCCTTCCGCACCGTGCGCGACTACGACAACTGGCTGGCCCGCGTGGGCCGATTCCCGGTGTGGGCCGACTCGGCCATCGGCAATTTCCGGCAGGGCATGCGCACGTCCATAGTATTACCCCGCGGTTTGGTGCAGAAAATGGTACCCCAGCTGCAAGCCCAAATCACCGCCGACGCCACCAAAAGCCTGTTCTACGGACCCATCACGCGCTTGCCGGCCAGCTTCTCGG
This sequence comes from Hymenobacter siberiensis, assembly GCF_018967845.1. Classification (GTDB taxonomy): domain Bacteria; phylum Bacteroidota; class Bacteroidia; order Cytophagales; family Hymenobacteraceae; genus Hymenobacter; species Hymenobacter siberiensis. The sequence goes on along the minus strand of NZ_JAHLZZ010000001.1, from coordinate 2,229,308 downwards.
AGGCCGACCGCGCCCGCCTCACGGCCGCCTATCAGCAGGCCATTGCCACGCAGCTGGTGCCCACCTACCGCAAGCTGGCCGAGTTCCTGCAGACCGAGTACCTGCCCCGAGCCCGCAGCACCGCCGGCCTGGCCGATGTGCCCGGCGGGACCGAGATGTACCGCTACAACGTGCGCCTGATGACGACCACCGAGCGCCCGCCGGAGGCCATTTACCAAACCGGTCTGGTCGAGGTGAAGCGCATTCGGGCCGCGATGGAGGCCGTGAAAAAGCAGGCCGGCTACAAGGGCAGCCTGTCGGGCTTCTTCAACTCGCTCGCTTCCAATAGTAAGTACACACTCTACAAGTCGCCGGAGGAAGTCCTGAAAGCCTTTCGGGGCATTCAGGCCCGCATCACGCCCAGCCTGCCCCGGCTATTTGGTCTGGCCCCAAAGTCGCCGTTTGAAATCCGGCAGACCGAAGCCTTCCGGGCCGCCACAGCCTCGGCCGAGTACAACCGGGGCACGCCGGATGGGACGCGGCCCGGCATTTTCTACGTGCCCATTCTCGATGCTACCACCTTCAACGTGACCTCTGGCATGGAGTCGCTGTTTCTGCACGAGGCCATTCCCGGGCATCACTACCAACTGTCGTTGCAGCAGGAAAACACCAGCCTGCCCAAGTTTCGGCGCTTTGCCTCCTACCCCGCTTTCAGCGAGGGCTGGGCGCTGTATTGCGAAAGCCTGGGGAAAGAGCTGGGCCTCTACACCGACCCCTACCAACGCATTGGCGCGCTGGGCGATGAGATGCACCGCGCCCTGCGCCTGGTGGTGGATGTGGGCATGCACGCCAAAGGCATGAGCCGCGAGCAGGCCATCGACTACATGATGGCCAACGAGCCCATTTCGGAGCAGTCCGCCACGGCCGAAATAGAGCGCTACCTAGCCATGCCCGGCCAGGCGCTGGCCTACAAAACCGGCCAGCTCAAAATCCGCGAGCTGCGCAGCCGCTACGAAAAGCAGATGGGCAAAACATTCAGCCTGAAGGCTTTTCACGATGAGATTCTGGCCGGCGGCTCGATGCCCCTGGCGGTGCTGGAGCGCCGCATGGACGCCTGGGCGGCCCGGCAGCGCTAAGCGGGCCTTATTCTACTACTGCTACTACACTACCTTTCCCTAATGTTTGCCTCTACTGGTTACTCCTATCTGCCCCTTCCGCATGCGCTCAACAACCGCGAACACCAAGCCCCAACTACTACTGGTTTACGATGGAGGCGGGCAGGCTTGCTCCTGACCCTGTTGTTGGGGGTGGCCTTCGTAGGCCGGGCCCAGGACATCGTTGCGGCGGGCGGCACCCTGAGTCCCGCAACCACCACCGTAACGGCGGGAACCAACTCCGGCACGTTGATTTTGCAGGGATTTTACGGCACCATCCTACGCTACCAAGCCGATACCGGCCAGGGTTTTGTGGACGTGGGTGGCCCGGGCCGCAGCTATACGTTCTCGGATTTATTAACCACCACGCGCTTTCGTGCCGTGGTGCAAACTACTAGCCTTGTGGTGGTTACTTCCAGTATTGCCGTGGTCACGGTGGTGCCTCCCGACGGGGCCACGGGGCCAGCCGATAAGCTGAAGCCCAGCCGACAGGTCAGTTTAGCACCGGCCCTGGCCGTAAAATTCTCACCCCTGGCTACCCAGGACCCCAGCGCCAGCACGCTCCTGGTGGGGCTGGAGTACCGCCCCAGTCCCCGCATCGGCCTGGAGGCCAGTTATGGCCAGCAGTTTACCGCCCTGCGCATCACCACCCTGGGACTGCTCGCCGACCGCTACGACTACCATTACCAGAAATTCAAGCTGGAGCTACGCCGCTATCTGCCCGCACGCGCCAAAAATCCTCACCAGGAAACCTACTTTTCCGTGCAGGCGTTTTTCACGCCCGAGCGCTACACCCGCTACGGCAACAACTACTACCGCGACGCAACTTACTACACTTACGACCGCAATTTTGTGAGCAAGGACATTTCGGGAATCGACCTAAAAATAGGCTCGGTATGGCATGTTGGGTCGAACTGGCTGTTGGAAGGTGGGATGGGGCTGGGTGGCCGGTTTGTGGTCACGCAGTACGACATGCTCAACGAGCACCGGGCCACCAACTTCACCGCCAAGCAAGTCAATCCCTTCAATCAGATTGAGGAGCCGGGCAACAAGGCCAGCATTGATGTAGAGCTGGTATTCAAAGTCGGCTACGTTTTCCCCTTTCGCAAACAGGAGTCGGCGAAATAGCCTCGCTGGCAAGTATCTTACCCCAATGCCGGCCCTTCCGGCCCGGCTTCGTTCCAACCTTTACTTCGCGTCCCCATTCCCTATATGCGTCAACTTCCCTTTGCTGCCAGCCGCCGGCTGACAGGCTTTCTGACCACCCTCGGCCTGGCTTTCACCCTGCTTCCCACCCCTGGCATGGCCCAAACTACTGCTTCTAGCGCCACGCCGACCTCGGCCCGCGCCAACCAGCCGGCGCTGCTGGCGCCCTGGGCTGGGGGCCACGGTGGCGTGCCGGCGTTCGATAAAGTGAAGGTGGCCGATTTCAAGCCCGCGCTCGAAGCCGCGATGGCTGAGAACCTGGCCGAAATCAACGCCATTGCCAACAACCCGGCGGCCCCCACATTCGAGAACACGATTGCCGCGATGGAGCGCAGCGGCCAGACCCTGACCCGCGTATCGGCGATATATGACATCTGGAGCGGCACGCTGAACGATGCCGCTTTCAGTGTCGTGGAAACCGAGATGGCCCCCAAGCTGGCCGCGTTCAGCGACCAGATTACGCAGAACGCGGCCCTGTTCAAGCGCATCGAAACCGTGTATAACGCGCCCGCTACCAAGAAGCTGACGCCGGAGCAGCAGCGGCTGGTGGAAGTGGACTATAAGCAGTTTGTGCGGGCGGGCGCGAAGCTGAATACCACCGCCAAGGCCCGGGTTTCGGCCATCAATCAGCAGCTGGCGGGGCTGTTCACCAATTTCTCGCAGAACGTGCTGGCCGATGAGGCCGACTCGGTGCTGGTGCTGAAAACCGACAAGGACCTGGGCGGGCTGCCAGCCTCGCTGCGCGACGCGGCCAAAACCACGGCTGGCACCCGCAAGATTGCGGCGGTGGGCGTCATCACCAACACGCGCTCCAGCATCGACCCTTTTCTGACGTACTCGGACCAGCGCGGGCTGCGCGAGAAGGCCTGGCGGATGTTCACGAACCGGGGCGACAACGGCGGGGCCCACGACAACAATGCCCTCATCACCCAGATTCTGCAGCTGCGGGCCGAGCGTGCCAAGCTACTGGGCTACGCCACCCACGCCCACCTGCGCCTCGATAATACCATGGCCAAAACGCCCGAAGCCGCCATGCAGCTGATGGAGCAGGTGTGGAAGCCTGCCGTGGCCCGCGAGCACGAAGAAGTGGCAGACATGCTGGCCCTGGCCAAAAAAGAAGGTGCCTCCGCCAACTTCAAAATTGAGCCCTGGGACTACCGCTACTACGCCGAGAAGGTGCGCAAGGCGCGCTACGACCTCGACCAGAACGAGGTGAAGCAGTACCTGCAGCTGGATAAAATGCGTGAGGGCATGTTCTGGGTGGCCGGCGAGCTGTTCAACTTCGCCTTCGTGCCCGTAACCGATGTGCCCGTTTACCACCCCGACGTGAAGGTGTGGCAGGTGAACGACAAAACCACCGGCAAGCAAATCGGCCTCTGGTACTTCGACCCCTACGCCCGGCCGGGCAAAAACTCGGGCGCGTGGATGAATGCCTACCGCAACCAGGAACGCATGGACGGCAAGGCCGTGACCACCATTGTATCGAACAACTCAAACTTTGTGAAGGGTACGCCCGGCGAGCCGGTGCTCATTTCCTGGACCGATGCCACCACGCTGTTCCACGAGTTCGGCCACGCCCTGCACGGGCTGTCGAGCAACGTGACCTACCCCACCCTTTCGGGCACCAACGTGGTGCGCGACTACGTGGAATTCCCCTCGCAGCTGCTCGAAAACTGGCTCGCGACGCCCGAGGTGCTCAACAAGTTTGCCCTGCACTATCAGACCGGCCAGCCCATTCCGGCGGCGCTGGTGGCCCGCATCGACAAAGCCAGCTCGTTCAACGAGGGCTTTGCTACCACCGAGTTTCTGGCCAGCGCCCTCATCGACATGAAGCTGCACCTGGCCGGCGGGCAAAAAATTGACCCCGACAAGTTTGAGCGCGAAACCCTGGCCGAGATGGGCATGCCCTCCGAGCTGGTGATGCGCCACCGCACGCCGCAGTTCTCGCACGTTTTCTCTTCGGATGGGTACTCGGCGGGCTACTACTCCTACCTGTGGTCGGTGGTGCTGGCGGCCGATGCCTTCAGCGCCTTCACCGAAGCCGGCGGGCCGTATGACAAGGCCGTGGCCGCGCGGTTGCGCAAAAACGTCTTCACCGTGGGCAACACCGTGGACCCGGCCACCGGCTACCGCGCCTTCCGGGGCCGCGACCCGAAGATTGACGCGCTCATGAAGCAACGGGGCTTCCCGATGGCCAAAGCCAAAGCCGGCGGCAAGCTGGGCCCCAGCAAGCCGGCGGGTGCGCCGCCCAAGATGCCGGTTCAGCATAAGTAGCCGAGCGTCGGTCAGTGCTTATCACAGGAGTTGTTTAGAAAGTCACAAAAGGTACTCAAACGGTCATGCAGCGCGCAGCGAAGCATGACCGTTCGGGGACTTTCTAAACAGCTTCACAGGAAAGCCCCGTTATTGGGGCTTTCTTTTTGCCATTTTGCTGTCCATTGTAGGGTGCGGTGCCTGCCCCCTACTTCGCAACCAAAGCAACCTACCCCGGCCAAACGCCGACCTTTCAAGCCTGATAATTTCAATTTTTAGCCTGCTCCTAATAAAGCCTATGCACAAGTATGTACCGGCCCTACTCACGGCCGCGACCTTTTTCGTTTCGGCAGTGGCGGTGGCCCAGCAGCTGCCCACCCTCACGGCCGAGGACTACGCCCGCGCCGAACGTTTCCTGAGCTACAACACCCAGCCGCTGGTGGACCACAGCGCCGGCCAGCCCAACTGGCTCGCGGGCGACCGGTTCTGGTACCGGGTGCTCACGGCCCAGGGCAGCGAGTTCATTCTCGTGGACCCGGCCCGCAAAACCCGCAACGCCGCCTTCAACCAGACCAAACTGGCCGCCGCGCTGTCCACGGCCACCGGCCAAACCTACGAGGCGGCCCGGCTACCGTTTCGCACCTTTGCGTTTTCGCCCGATGAAAAGACCATTTCCTTCGCGGCCGGTGGTAAAAGCTGGAAGTATAACGTGGCGAGCGGCCAGCTGAGCCCCGAGGCCACGCCCGCCGCCAAGCCAAACGCCCACGCCGAAAACGAAATTGAGTCGCCCAACGGCCAGCTGGCCGCCTACATCAAGGACTACAACCTGTGGGTGCGCGACACCAAAACCAACCAAACCACCCAGCTCACCACCGACGGCACCAAGGACTACGGCTACGCCACCGATAACGCCGGCTGGACCACCAGCGACAAGCCGGTGCTGCGCTGGTCGCCCGACTCGCGCAAAATTGCCACCTTCCGGCAGGACCAGCGGGCCGTGGGCGACATGTACCTGGTGACCACCAACGTGGGCCATCCCACCCTCAAATCCTGGAAATACCCGCTGCCGGGCGACAAAGACGTGACCACCATCGAGCGGGTCATCATTGAGGTGAACAACCCGAAAGTGGTGCGCTTGCAGATGGCCCCCGACCAACACCGGGGCTCGCTGTCCGACGATATTTCGAGCAGCGGCACTTTTGACGATGTGGACTGGAGCCCTGATGGCCGCGAACTGGCCTTCGTGTCGACTTCGCGCGACCACAAGGAGGAGAAGCTGCGCGTGGCCGATGCCGCCACCGGCGCGGTGCGCGACGTGTTTTCCGAAACCGTGGCCACGCAGTACGAATCGGGTCAGGGCGATATCAACTGGCGCTACCTGCCCAAGACGAAAGAGGTTGTCTGGTATTCGGAACGCGACAACTGGGGCCACCTTTACCTGTATGATGCCGGCAGCGGCAAGGTGAAGAACCAGATTACGAAGGGTGACTTTGTGGTAACGCAGCTGCTGCGCGTGGATGAGCAGAAGCGCCAGCTGTACTTCCTGGCCGATGGCCGCGAGCCGGGCAACCCGTATTTTACCCACCTTTACCGCGTGGGGCTCGATGGCAAAAATCTCACCCTGCTCACGCCCGAAGCCGGCAACCACCAGGTGATGCTCTCGCCCTCGGGCCGCTATTTCGTGGACACCTACTCGCAACCCGACAAGCCGGGAGTGACCGTGCTGCGCGCCGCCACTGGCAAGCTGCTGGAAACGCTGGAGAAAGCCGACATTTCCCGCCTCACCGCCACCGGCTGGAAGGCTCCCACGCCCATCACGGTGAAAGCCCAGGATGGGCAGATTGACCTGTACGGCCTCATGTTCACGCCCACCAACCTGGACCCGAACAAGAAGTACCCGATTATCAACTACATCTACCCGGGGCCGCAGGGCGGCGGCGTGGGCAGCTGGTCGTTTGCCTCGGCGCGGGGCGATAACCAGGCGCTGGCCGAGCTGGGCTTCGTGGTGGTCGTGATTGAAGGCAGCTGCAACCCCTTGCGTTCCAAGAGCTATCACGATGCCTGCTACGGCAACATGGCCGAAAATACCCTCTCGGACCAGGTGACCGGCATGCGCCAGCTGGCGCAGAAGTATTCGTACATCGACCTGGAGCGGGCCGGTATCTGGGGGCATTCGGGCGGTGGCTATGCCACAGCGGCGGCCATGTTCCGCTACCCGGATTTCTTCAAAGTGGGCATCTCGGAATCGGGCAACCACGAAAACCGTAATTATGAGGACGACTGGGCCGAACGCTACATCGGCCTGCTGAAAACCAATGCCGACGGCACCACCAGCTACGACAACCAAGCCAACGCCACGTTCGCCAAGAACCTCAAAGGCAAGCTCATGCTGGCCCACGGCCTGATGGACAACAACGTGCCGCCCGCCAACACCCTGCTGGTGGTGGAGGCGCTCACCAAAGCCAACAAGAGCTACGACCTGGTGGTATTCCCCAACGCCGCCCACGGCTACGGCGCCTACTCGCCCTACATGACGCGCCGCCGCTGGGACTACTTCGTGCAGAACCTGGCCGGCCGGCAGCCGCCGCACGACTACGAGATGAAGCCCCGGCCCGACCCGCGCAACGCGGTGCAGTAGAATAACGGTTAGCAGAAGGAACGTCATGCCGAGCGGAGCCGAGGCATCTCGCGTGTAGTAGTAATCCAGTCGATTAGGTTTACTATTGCACGCGATATGCCTCGGCTCCACTCGGCATGGCGTTCCCTATTTTTTGGCCTTGCCTCATGATGCCTTCCACCGCTGCCGACGCTCCTGCATCTTCCACTACGGCCGCGCCGGTGCGCTTCCCGCGTGCCCTCCCTTTCATTATCGGCAGCGAGGTGGCCGAGCGGTTCAGCTACTATGGCATGATGACCATTCTGCCCACGTTTCTGGTGGCGCAGTTTTTCAATCCCACGCACAGCGCGGCCCTCACGGCCGGGGCCGAGGCACGGGCCAACGCGCTGGTGCACTCGTTTTCGGCCTTGGGCTACGCCCTGCCGGTGGTGGGCGCGCTGCTGGCCGACTGGGTATTGGGCAAGTACCGCGTCATTCTCTATTTGTCGATTCTGTACTGCGGCGGGCACGTGTTGCTTTCCGCATTCAACAATGATTTGAGCGGCTTCCGGCTGGGGCTGCTGGTGGTGGCCATGGGCATGGGCGGCATAAAGTCGAACGTGACGGCCAACCTCGGCGACCAGTTCACGCCGGCCAACGCGGTGCTGCTGCCCAAGGCCTACGGCTGGTTTCAGATGAGCATTGATGTGGGGGCGGCGCTGGCCACCATCCTCACGCCGCTGCTCTACCAACATTTCGGGCCGGCCGTGGCCTTCGGTGTGCCGGGCCTGCTGATGGCCACGGCGGCCCTCACCTTCTGGGCCGGGCGACGGCGCTACGTGCGCGTGCCGCCCACCGGCCTGCGCGCAGGCCTGCGCAAGGTGCTGGGCGCCGGCGAAGACCGGGCCGCCTTGCGCCGCGTGGGCGTGGTGTTTGCCTTCGTGCCGGTGCTCTGGATACTGAACGAGCAAAGCTCCTCGGAATGGGTGCTGCAGGCCACGCACCTCAACCGCGAGCTGTGGCCGGGCTTCCGGCCCCTGGCCGAGCAGCTGCAGCTATCGGGCATCATCTTTGGCATCGGGCTGAACCCGCTGTTCACGTACAAGCTGTATCCGGCCCTGGCCCGGCGTGGGCTGCAGCCTACGCCACTGCGCCGCATGGGCGCGGGCATGGTCATTGCCACGCTGGGCGTGCTCATTGTGGGCGCTATTCAAACGCGGGTAGATGCCGGCAGCCATCCCTCGGCCTGGTGGCAGATTCTGGCCTACTGCGTGCTGGTGGGTGGCGTTATTATGGTAGCCATCACGGGGCTCGAATATGCCTACACCCACGCCACGCGCTCGCTGAAAAGCCTCACCACGTCGCTGTGGGTGCTCACCATTGCGGCGGCCAACTTCGGGCTGAGCCTGGTGAATGGCAGCATTGCGCGCGGCGGCTGGCTGGCCGGACTGCACGGGGCCAACTTTTACTGGTTCACGGCCGGGCTAATGGCCGTGAACGTGACCCTGTTTGTGCTGGTGGCTTCGCGGCTGCCCGAAAAAACATACGTCGGGGCCGAGCCGTTGGAGTCCCGAGCGGCCCAGAACCCTTCTGCATGACGTTCTTTAAATGTTCAATTAATTTTTTCTCTCAATCCGTCCCTTATGCTCCCACAACTTCGCTCCCTGCCGCGCCTGCTGCTGGCCGGCTTAGCCCTGGCCGCCCCCGTGGCTGCTTCAGCCCAAAAGAAGCCCGTTGCCAAGTCCACCAACGCCGAAAGCGCCATTCACGAAGCCGACATCAAGCGCGACCTGTTTGCGCTGGCCGGCGACCATTTCCGGGGCCGCGAGGGCGGCACTCTGGATGAACTGAAAGCCAGCGTGTGGCTCGCCGACCGCATCCGCGAAACGGGCATGCTGCCCGCTGGCGACGACGGCACCTACTTCCAGTGGTTCAACCTGCAGCGCACGCGCCTGGGCAAAAACAGCACCCTGCGCATTGGCACCCACGAGATTAAGCTGAACGAAGACGGCGTAGTAACCGCCCCCACCAACGCCAGCATTACGGCCCCGCTGGTATTTGTAGGCAGCGGCTCGGCGGCCGAGCTGGCCAAAGTCGATATCAAAGGCAAGGCTGTGGCCGTGCAGATTTCCGGAGCGCCGACGGATGGCATCAGCTACCGGCGCTACGTATTTGGCAAATTTGCCGGACAAACGGCCGAGCTCGTGAAGGCCGGTGCGGTGGCCGTAGTATTTGTCTCGGATGCGCCATCGCAGGCCATCTACGACCATTGGAGTCATATTTACGAGCGCGGGCGCTACAGCCTGCCCGGCGCGGCCAGCACCAAAGTGGTGAACACCCCGCCCGTGATATGGCTGCCCGCCAGCGCCGCCAGCTGGGTGCAGCAGGCGGGCCAGCAGTTTACGACCGAGCTGAAGGTGGAAAGCTTCCAGTACCCGTCCGTGAATATTGTGGCCAAAATGCCCGGCACTGACGCGCAATTGAAAAAGGAGTACGTTCTCTTCAGCACCCACCAGGACCACGACGGCGTGCGTGCGCCCATCGCCGGCGACTCGATTTATAACGGAGCCGACGACAACGCCACCGGCTGCGCGGCCCTGCTGGCCATCATGCGGGCCTTTAAGCAGCAGCCGGGCCGGCGCTCGGCCCTGTTCGTGTACCAAGGCTCGGAGGAGCGCGGGCTAATTGGCTCAACCTACTTCTCGGCCCACCCCACGGTGCCCCAATCCAGCATCGTGGCCGTGCTCAACGCCGAAATGATGGGCCGCAACGTGGCCGACAGCGCTGCCCTGCTGGGCTCGACGCCGCCCCACATGAACTCGTCGGACCTCGTAAAAACCGCGCTGTCTGCCAACCAGGCCGGCCCCAAATTCAAGCTCGATACCGAGTGGGACAAGCCTACGCACCCCGAGGGTTGGTATTTCCGCTCCGACCACTTGCCCTACGCCCGCCTGGGCATCCCGTCCATCATGTACACCTCGCTGCTGCATGTTGATTACCACACGCCGCGCGACGAGCCCAGCCGCATCGACTACGCCAAGCTCACGCGCATGACGCAGTGGATGTACCTCACCGGCTGGGCCGTGGCCAACCGCACCGCGCCGCCGGCGCGGGAGCCCGGCTTCAAGCTGGAACGGTAACGGGGTGAGCCCCGAAGTCCGCCTTCCGCTCTTTTTTCGTCTTTCTCTTCGTTGCCATGAAACAGTTTCTTTTTGTCGCCGTGCTACTGGCCGGCGGTGCGGCGGCGGCCCAGCCTGCCAGGCGGCCCGCTCCGGCTTCCCGGCCTGCCGCACCGCCCTCGGCCCCGCTGGCGGCAGTGTTCGAAAGATATTCCGACCGCACTAACCAGCTGTTTCCGTTGGCGGCCACGGCCCAGGGCGACCACCGCTTCGACGACCAGCTGCCCAACGACCAGACCCAGGCCCGACGCAACACGCTGAAGCGCTTCTACACGCGCTACCTCGGGGCATTGCGCACGTTCGACCGGGCCCGGCTCAGCGCCAACGACCAAGTGAGCTACGATATCCTGGCCTACGAGCTGGAGCAGCGGCTGGCCGGCTACCAGTTCAACAACTGGATGATACCCTTCAACCAGTTTTATGCCCTGCCCAGCAGCCTGGCCCAGCTGGGGGCGGGCACCGGCGCCCAACCCTTTGCCACCGTGGCCGACTACGACCACTGGCTGGGCCGCCTGCGCGGCTTCCCGGTCTGGGCCGATTCGGCCATCGGCAACTTCCGGCGCGGCATGAAGGCGGGCGTGGTACTGCCCAAGGCCCTGGTGCCCAAAATGGTGAGCCAGCTGCGCGCCCTGGCCGTGGCCGACCCCGCCAAAAGCTTGTTCTACGGCCCCGTAAAGACTTTCCCGGCCAGCTTCGCGGCGACCGACAAGGCCCGGCTGACGCCTTTGTTTGAGGAGGCCATTCGGCGCGACGTAGCGGCTCCGTACCAAAGGCTGGCCGACTTTCTGGAAACCGAATACCTGCCTCAGGCCCGGGCTTCGTCGGGTGTGGGTGCGCTGCCGCAGGGTGCCGCCCGCTACGCCTACGCCGCACAGGTAGGCACCACCACCACCCGCACCCCGGAGCAAATTTACCAGACCGGCCTGGCCGAAGTAGACCGCATCCACGCCGAGATGGAGCGGGTGAAAGCCGAAACCGGCTTCAAAGGCGACCTGAAGGCCTACTTCGCCTTCGTGAACACCGACCCGCGATTCCGGCCCTTCAAAACCGAAAAAGAGGTACTCGATGCCTTTCGGGCCATTCAGGCGCGCATCGAGCCGGGCCTGCCCCGGCTGTTTGGCCGCACGCCCAAAACCGGGTTTGAGGTGCGCGCCACTGAGGCCTTCCGGGCGGCTTCGGCTTCGGCCGAGTACAACCGCGGCACCCCGGACGGCACCCGGCCGGGCATTTTCTACGTGCCCATCCTCGACCCGCTCACCTTCAACACGGCCGGCAACCCGGCCATGGAAACGCTGTTTCTGCACGAGGCCATTCCGGGCCATCACTACCAGGTATCGTTACAGCAGGAAAACACCACTCTGCCTAAGTTCCGCCGCTTCGGCGGCTACTCGGCCTTCAACGAGGGCTGGGGCCTGTATGCCGAGAGCCTGGGGCCGGAACTAGGCGTATTCAAAGACCCCTACCAGCACATGGGCCACCTGGGAGCCGAAATCCACCGGGCCCTGCGCCTGGTGGTGGACGTGGGCCTGCACACCGGCAAGCTCACCCGCGAGCAGGCCATTGCCTACATGCAGGCCAACGAGGCCATCAGCGAGCAGGGTGCCACAGCCGAGGTGGAGCGCTACATGGCCGTGCCAGGGCAGGCCCTGAGCTACAAAACGGGCCAACTCAAAATCAGTGAGCTGCGCGACCGGTACCGCAAGCAACTGGGGCCGAAGTTCGATCTGCGCGCCTTCCACAACGAGCTGCTCGACGGCGGCTCGATGCCGCTGACGGTGCTGGAAAAGAAGATGAACGCCTGGGCCGCCCGACAGCAGTAAGACGTTCCTCCTTCTTCATTTCTCATTCAGTCAAGCCAAGCGTCCATGCACCACCTCACCGCCGCCGAAATCGCCGGCTTCGAAAAAGTATACCGCCTCAACCTCGTCAACGGCCTGCCGGGCTTCAAATCGGCCAATCTAGTGGGTACCGCTGCGCCCGATGGCATGACCAACCTGGCCGTGTTCAGCTCGGCCCTGCACCTGGGTTCCGACCCGGCCTTGCTGGGCATTATCACGCGCCCCACCACCGTGCCGCGCCATACCTACGCCAACCTCAAAGCCAGCGGATGCTACACCCTCAACCACGTACCCGAGGCCCTGGCCGCCCAGGCCCACTACACCTCGGCCAACTTCCCGGATACGGTTTCGGAGTTTGATGCCTGCGGCTTCACAGCCGAATACCGCGACGGCTTCCCCGCGCCCTACGTGGCCGAAAGCGCCGTTAGCATCGGCCTGCGGCTGCTGGAGGAGCACCACATCAGCAATGGCACCGTGCTGCTGGTGGGCACCGTGGAGCACGTTTATCTGCGCGACGAGCTACTGCGCCCCGATGGCACGCTGGACCTGGCCGCCGTCGGCACGGCCGCCATTTCAGGCCTCGATGGCTACCACGCCGTGCTGCCGCCCGTGCGCTTCGGCTACGCCCGCGTGGGGCAGCTGCCAGTGGCCGAGCGCCCGGCTTAGCTCAACCCGCAATTTCAACGCAAAAAGCCCGCTACCATTAAGGCAGCGGGCTTTTTTGTATTTTGGGCGATTGCCGAAAACTAGTTTTTCGGCTGGGTCTGGTCTACCGAACCCATCTGACCGCTGGCATTTTGGGGCGAGGTAGCGCTGGTACCAGCCGGAGCCGAGTCCAGCTTCTCCTTCACGGAGCCTTTTTTAATGGCTACGGCCGAACCGGTGCCCGTGGCGGGCTCTACGCGCTGCTGGTTATTGATGCTGTCACGGTCCACATCCGATTTGTGCCAGCCGGGGGCGTTGGTGAAACCGTGTTTGAATTGCGGGTTTTTGCCGGGGCTCCAGTGGTATTCGCAGGACGAGAGCGAGGCCGCCAAAGCGGTGCCCAGCAACAGGGCCAGGGCGGGACGGTGAGAAAGCTTCATGAAATGTAGTGCTTGGAATTAAGTAGTGCAAAGTACGTTGATTTCGGGCGGAAGGCCAACGCAATACCGGCGGCGGCGCTACTTTCGGGTTATACTTCTTCTTACCGCCGCGTGTTCCCGCCAGCCCATGTCTGATTCTGACCCCAAGCCGCCCTCCCGCTTCCGCCGTGCCCTGGGGGCCGTGGGGCGGGCTGCAATGCTGCCCGTGCGCGGGGCCAGCTACGTGGTGCGCGTGGGCCAGGCGCACCAGCATTTTTTTCTACCCGTGCTCAATGGGGCCCTCGGCGACCAGCTGGCTACCCGCTTCGACCCGCGCGCCATCCAGATGAGCTTCCGGCGGGGCGGGCAGGACGTGGCCGTGGCCGACCTGCACCTCATCGAGCCACACCAGAAAACGGTGGTTTACATCCACGGTCTGATGGGCGATGAGCTCATCTGGCAAACCAGTTTTCAGGACCCGGCCGGCAGCCGCCGCTACGGCCCGCGCCTGGCCGAAGAAACCCACAGCCGCGGCCTCTACCTACGCTTCAATTCCGGCCTGCACCTCTCCGAAAACGGCCGCGAGCTCAACCGCCTCCTCACCGAGCTGGTGAATACCTGGCCCGATGCCATCGGCGAGCTCGTGCTGGTGGGCCACAGCATGGGCGGGCTGATTATCCGCTCGGCAGGCTACTATGGAAGTGAGTTAAAAATTAAAAGTGAAGAGTTAAGAGTTGTTAGTGATGAGTCGGCCACAACTTCCGACCAAAATCAACTCTTAACCCTTAACTCTCAACTCTCAACCAATAACTCCCCCTGGCTGGCGCATCTGCGCTCCATTTTCCTCATCGGCACGCCCAACGATGGCTCGTGGCTGGAGCAGAACTCGCACTTCACGGCGCGGCTGCTGGAACGCATCAACCTGTTTCCCACCCGCTTTCTCAGCAAGGCCCTCAACCAGCGCAGCAACGGCATCAAGGACCTGCGCTACTCCATTCTGGTGGATGAGGACTGGCAGAATGCCCACGCCAACGACCTCACGCCGCCGCGCACGCCCGTGCCGCCGCTGCCCGGCGTGAAATATCATATTCTGATGGGTTCCTGGCTACGGGCCACCCGACCCTCGGCCCTGCGCGAGTATTTCGGCGATGGGCTGGTGGGCCACGGCAGCGCCCGGGGCCACGCCACCTTCGGCGATGAAGCGGCCCTGCCCGCCGGGGCCAGCGTCCGCACGGCCGTATTCAACCAGCAGCACCACGGCGGCCTGCTCACGCATCCGGAGGTGTTTCAGTACCTCAAGCAGTGGGCCTGAGGCGGCACTTAAACCGGGAAACGGGAAACGAAAGAACGCCATGCTGAGCGCAGCCGGATGCGCCAGTTAGTTGCTGATTGGATGCTTTTGAGCCGTTTTTTAGAACGAGCAACCAGGAACTCATTAAGAAGCTGTTTAGAAAGTCGGCTTTTGGTTGATTTTTCGCAAAAAGATGACGACAAAGGCGAGCCAGTGCCAGGCCAGCCAATTGCCGACGCTGGTTTCGTAGCGCACGAGCAACGTTTTAAAGCCGTCGAGCCAAGCGTTGGCGTGTTCGACCACGACGCGGCGGCGGTAGAGTTCGGGGTCGAAAAAGGTGTCGTCGTCGGTCTGCCAGTCGGCGGCGCGGCGGTTGCGGGGAATGTTGGCCTCGATGTCGCGCCGGGCGCATTCCTGACGAAAGCCTTGGGTGTCAAAGGCTTTGTCGGCGTTCAGAAACAGCCCGGCGACGGGAATATTGGCCGCTTCGAGCGAGGCGCAGATTTCCCCGAACAAGGCGTTGAGCTGGTGGGTGTCGTGGTGGTTGCCCGCCTGCGGGCTGGCGCAGGCCAGCGGCTGTCCCCGGTTATCGGCCAAGAAGAGGGCTGTGGTGGTACGGGCTTTCTTGCGGCCCTGATAGCCGACGGCCTCCCCGCCGTTCTTGGCGGGCGTGTGGCTGCCGTCGAGTTGGACGCTGGAACAGTCCAGATGGGCCCCGTTTTCGCGCAACAAGCGGAGCCATACCCCTTGCCAGGACCCGTCCTTGCGCCACGCATTAAAGCGGGCGTACACGCCCTGCCAGGTCAGCGATGCGCCCGTAAAAAACTGTTTAACAGGCAATAATCGCCATTGACAGCCGCTTTTGAGTTTGTAGAGAATGGCTTCCACCAACTCGGCCGGCTCCACGACCGAGGGGCGGCCATGGGCGGAGAAGGTGAGCGCGGGCAGAATCCATTGGCGAATCATATCTTTGGACAGGACTTCCATTAAAATGCGAAAAAAGGAGTGTTACACCTCAAATTTCGCGCTTTTTTGGGAGTCCTTTGACTTTCTAAACAGCTTCTAAAACTCCCGGCACAAGCATTACCGGCGCAACAGCAATTATCAACATTGGCCCGGCCGGCCCGTTTAACATAGCAGTCACCACCGCCCCTTTCGCCGAATCCATGCCCAATTCTGTTCCTGATACCATCCTGTTCGACGGCGTGTGCAACCTCTGCAACGGCTTTGTGCAGTTCGTTATCCGCCGCGACCCGGCGGGCCACTTCCGCTTCGCGGCCCTGCAAAGCGACGCCGGCCGGGCCCTGCTGATGGCCCACGGCCTCACGCCGGCCGCCGTCGCGGCCGCCCCCGAATCGGTGCTGCTGCTGAGCGGCGGGCAGTTGTACTCGCATTCGGACGCCGTGCTGCGCATTGCCGAGGGCCTGGGCGGCGTATGGCGGGTAGCGGGCCTGGGCCGGGTGCTGCCCGCTGCCTGGCGCGATGCCGCCTACCGCTTCGTGGCCCGCCACCGCTACCGCTGGTTTGGCCGACAGGAAAGCTGCATGCTGCCCACGCCGGCCCTGAAAACGCGGTTTTTATGAGGCGCACCCAGCCAATAGGCCCGCAACCCTAATGCGGCCATTGGCCTGGTAGGACGGCCCTGAACGAGGAAGCATTTTGACTTTTTTAAATAAATAAATATTTTATATAATACATATTTATTCGCAACTGGGCGCCTTGATAGTGAGCCGGCCAATAACTTGCCTTGTGCGTGGCAGCGAACAAAAAGGTGCCGTATATGCGATGTAAATACAGCTTCATTTCACTTCCTGACTTGTATTTTACTCCATATTATTCCTCATTTGGCAGGACTCACCCGCAATAGTGGTTTTGTACTGTACAGCTATCGTACTCTACCCTACTATTTTTCTAGTGAATTGATATCGAGTAATTTGCCAGCAAAACCAGCGCAATACTGTTTCCACCATTCGGGCGAGCTTCTCAGCCGCCCCGGTACCGGGGCGGCTGAGCTGGCGCAGGATATTTAAGCCGTGTCGGCTAAGGCTCATGGCTCGGTAGCCGTGGTTTTTGCGGCCGATGGGCTGGCTTTTCCGGTCGGCTACCGTGCCCACGCCCAGGCAAAAGGCGTACGCCAGACTGACCAGGGCCACGAGCTTGCGCAACTTCAGGTGGCAGCGCAAGTGACTGGCCTCCAGGTTGAAGCCCCGACCTTTGAGGTTCTGAAAGCACTGCTCGATGGTCCAGCGCTTGGCGTAGAGCTGCCCCATGTACGGCAGGCCCACGTTGCCAAAAAGAAAGAGGAAATCCCCGTCCGTCAAGGCCTTGACCCAGACCTGTCCCCAGACCCCGTCGACCTGGCACTGGGCGAAGCGCCGGGTCTGTCCGACGGCCAGGCCCAGGTCCGTAATGGCTTGCCGGCGGCCACTCGGGTGAGTGAGCAGGTGGTGCCGGGGTAGACGCATAACAAAAGGCAGTCCGTTGTCCTTGAGCCATTTGAACCAGGCATGGCCCACGAATTCGCGGTCGCCCAGCACCAGGCCAATCCGGTCTTTGCCCAGCACCTGGACGCAGACCCGGAGCAGGGCGATGCGGTCAGCCGCGTTGGAATTGCCGCTGCGGTTGTCGAGCAGTTCCCAGTAGAGGGGCACGTGAAACGCGCCCTGACCCACGGTCACGAGCAGGATATTGACCTGGCACTGGCCGAAATCCCACTCCGTGCGGTCCAGGCACAGGCGCAGCTTGCCCTGGGCCGGCAGCAGGCCCAGCACTAACTGCGCCAGCACCAGATAGTTCAGGTCCGTTTCGCGGAAAAAATCCTGAATCCGGGTTTCGTTCGAGGCCAACTTGACGGCATCGTTCAAGTGCTGGGCCACCTCGCAGAATTGGACGTTGCGGCTTTTTATCAGCGCGATAATGAACTGGCTCACAAACTTTTGGCGAGCCAGGTTGCGCACCACCGGCAGGTGTTGTAAAACGGTCGTAATTTTGGCGATGAGGCGTTGCTTCATGGGGCGGAACGAGTTGAGCGTGTAGGAACCTCAAAGGTCGGGCCGCCCCGTTTTTTTGCCTTGCCTGACTTTTAGTAGGGTAGAGTACAGCTATCGAAGCTGTTTAGAAAGTCAAAGGACTCCCAAAAAAGCGCGAAATTTGAGGTGTAACACTCCTTTTTTCGCATTTTAATGGAAGTCCTGTCCAAAGATATGATTCGCCAATGGATTCTGCCCGCGCTCACCTTCTCCGCCCATGGCCGCCCCTCGATCGTGGAGCCGGCCGAGTTGGTGGAAGCCATTCTCTACAAACTCAAAAGCGGCTGTCAATGGCGATTATTGCCTGTTAAACAGTTTTTTACGGGCGCATCGCTGACCTGGCAGGGCGTGTACGCCCGCTTTAATGCGTGGCGCAAGGACGGGTCCTGGCAAGGGGTATGGCTCCGCTTGTTGCGCGAAAACGGGGCCCATCTGGACTGTTCCAGCGTCCAACTCGACGGCAGCCACACGCCCGCCAAGAACGGCGGGGAGGCCGTCGGCTATCAGGGCCGCAAGAAAGCCCGTACCACCACAGCCCTCTTCTTGGCCGATAACCGGGGACAGCCGCTGGCCTGCGCCAGCCCGCAGGCGGGCAACCACCACGACACCCACCAGCTCAACGCCTTGTTCGGGGAAATCTGCGCCTCGCTCGAAGCGGCCAATATTCCCGTCGCCGGGCTGTTTCTGAACGCCGACAAAGCCTTTGACACCCAAGGCTTTCGTCAGGAATGCGCCCGGCGCGACATCGAGGCCAACATTCCCCGCAACCGCCGCGCCGCCGACTGGCAGACCGACGACGACACCTTTTTCGATCCCGAACTCTACCGCCGCCGCGTCGTGGTCGAACACGCCAACGCTTGGCTCGACGGCTTTAAAACGTTGCTCGTGCGCTACGAAACCAGCGTCGGCAATTGGCTGGCCTGGCACTGGCTCGCCTTTGTCGTCATCTTTTTGCGAAAAATCAACCAAAAGCCGACTTTCTAAACAGCTTCATCGTATAGTACCCGGTCTGCGCTTGATTAATATGGATTTTCGATACGGCAAGATTTCTTTTGCGCTGATTTCTGCGCTATTGCTATGCCCCCGGGTGGGCAGCGCTCAAACCCCGGCCCCACTGTGGCAGCCAGCCCCGGCCGCCCGCAATGGCGACATGGCCCCGAAAACCTCCGGCAGCTGGTTTATCCTCGATGCCACGCAGCTGGACGCCCGCCTGGCCAGTGCGCCTTCCGAAACCAGCCCCGCCGCCGTCACCCTGGAACTGCCCTACCCCGACGGCACGCTGCACCGCTTCGCCCTCACCAAAGCGCCGGTGATGGCCCCCGCGCTGGCGGCCCGTTATCCGCAGCTGGCCACCTACGCCGGGCACGGGCTCGACGAGCCCACCGCCTCAGTGCGCCTCGAAACCTCACCCGCCGGAATACACGCCCAGGTGCTTAATCTCACCAGCACCCTCGTTATCGAAGCCGACCCCGGTACCGCCAACCGCTACCAGAGCCACCCCGACGCGCTGCCGGAGTTTGCCTGCGGGGTCTTGCCGGTGCCCGGCCGGGTGCAACGGCCCGCCGGGGGCACCGCGCCCACCCCACCCGCGCCATATGGCAGCCAATTGCGCGTGCTGCGGCTGGCCATGGCCGCCACCGGCGAGTACACCCAGCAGCTGGGTGGCAACACCATGGCCAATGCCCTGGCCAGCATGGTAACACTGGTGAATTCCCTGAACGCGGTGTATGAGCGCGACCTGGCCGTGCGCCTGCAGCTGGTAGGCAACAACGACCAGCTCATTTTCACCGATGCCACCACCGACCCTTATACCAACAACAACCTCGCAAGCTTGCTGACTGAGAACCAAAGTAAGATAGACCAAGTCATTGGCTCCGGCAACTACGAACTGGGCCATGTGCTGGGCTACCGCAGCGGCGGCTACTCGGGCGTAGCTTACGTAGATGTGACTTGCTACGACCCGTACAAAGCCAGCGGCGCTTCCACCGGGAGCTCAGCGGCCCTGATGGCCACCGTGGTAATCCACGAAATAGGCCACCAGCTCGGCTCCGAGCATACATTTAATGGCGACCAGGGCAATTGCGGCGGCGGTAACCGCAGCCTCACGCTGGCCTTCGAGCCGGGTGCGGGCAACACCATCATGTCGTACGACTCTCGCTGCGCCCCCGACAACGTGGGCGCGGGCATCGACTATTTTCACGCCGGCAGCCTGAGTACCATCGTGCCCAGCCTAAACTGCGGCAGCTTCACGACCACCGGCAACCAGCCGCCCAGCCTGAGCGTGCCGGCCAGCAACACCTACACCATTCCGCAGGGCACCCCCTTCACCCTCGCCGGCAACGGCACCGACCCCAACGGCGACGTCCTCACCTATTCCTGGGAAGAGCTGGACATAGGCAATGCCAGCGGCCTGGCCGGTGCGGCCACCGATGCTTCGGGTCCGCCGCTGTTTCGCAGCTTTGCGCCCGAGACCAGCCCGGCCCGCACGTTTCCCAACCTGACATCGCTGCTGGCCAACACGGCCTCGCTGGGCGAAATACTGCCCCAGGTGGCTCGCACCCTCAATTTCCGCCTCACGGCGCGCGACAACCACAGCGGCGTGACGGGGGCCAACGTGACCCTGGCCGTGGCCTCGGCCGCCCCCTTTGCCGTGACGGCCCCCGGCGCGGCAAAGGGGCCGGCCGAGGCAGCACCTACACCCTCACCTGGAGCGTGTTGAGCACCGACCAGGCCCCAGTGAGCTGCCCCAATGTGCAGGTACTTTTCTCGACTGATGGGGGCCTGACCTTCCCCACCGTGCTGCTGGCCAGCACGCCCAACGATGGCATCCAATCGGTGCAGCTCCCCAATGTGAATACGACCCAGGGTCGCATCAAAATTCAGGCGCTGAACAACGTGTTTTTTGCCATCAATAATGCCAACATTACCCTGGCAGGCCCCTTGTCCGTGGAGCTGACTGCCTTCACGGCCGAAGCCCACGGCCCCACGGCGCACCTGAGCTGGCACACGGCTTCGGAGAAAAACAACGCTGGCTTTGCCATCGAGACTTCTGCCGATGGCACGATTTTCCGCCGCCTGGGCTGGGTACACGGCCCGGGCAGCAGCAGCACGCCCCGCAGCTATCAGTTCGACGATGTGGCCCTGGCCACCTACCCCGGCCCCACGGCGTACTACCGCTTGCGCCAGGTGGACAACAACGGCCCCGAAAGCCTGTCGCCGGTACGCGCCGTGCCCGTGCCCGCCAGCGCGGTGGCCCGGCTGCAGATGTGGCCCAATCCGGCCGCTGGCACGGTTACGGTGACGGGCCTTGTAGCCGGCCAGCTGGTGCAGGTGCTGGATTTGTCCGGCCGGGTGCGCCTATCAGCTATGCAAGCCGACAGCAGTACGCTTCGGCTGGAGCTGGCGGCCCTTGCGCCGGGCCTATACGTGGTGCGCGGCAACGGCACAACCGTGCGCCTGGTGGTTAACTAATTGGTTACCAATCAACAATTAGCTGAAACATAATGGTGCGACGACCAAAAAGTCGTCGCACCACTAAACCCTTCCGTCACCGTGGTCTAATCCAGCGTGGTACGACAACTTTTTAGTTGTCGTACCACGCTGGATTAGACCACGGTGACGGAAGGGAAGGCATGGCCTGCTTTTTTCTATGCTACCGACGCGGCCAGTCAGCTACCTGAGTCGCTTATCAGAATCGGGTTTGAAGTCGCTCTCGCCAGCTTGCGCAAACTCTCTGATAGTAAGGAATGCAAAAACAATAAACGCGGGAACCACCAAAAGAGTAAACAGTAAAATATCGGCGTTGTCCATGTTATTGTTGTTTTTTCAAGTTGAAGTATACCAGAAACAGCAACATGGTTGGGGGCCACAACCCAATAAATAGCGCCCGGTCATGGTCCTTCAAAACCAGGTAGTAGTACTCCGACACGAATATCAAAAACACGACTAGAAACAGAATAAGCAATTCTGATAGTTTGAATTTTCTTAGCATTCCCTTCTGAAAAATGATGATTTATTGCCAGTTTCTTGCCAGTTACGTCATTGCAAATAGCACACCTATCTCAAGCCACGCTCGCCTGGGATTGTTTCTGAAAACCCGTAAGTATCTATAAATTCGTTTCAGCAAGGAGCCTACCCCTGCGTTTATTTTGCTCAACACGCTAGGCAGTAGTCCTGCTCAGCCCCACCAACCGAGGTAACAGGGCTTGGGAAATAGTTGGAACAAACCGTGAGCAGGGCCGGCTTATCAAAAATGCACCTGCTCGGCGCGGCGCAGCCAGGCCTCGTCGATGCCAGCGCCCAGGCCGGTAGCGGAAGCCACCCACCACCGGGTCTGCCGCAAACATGAGCGGGGTATCGAAATCGCAGTGCTGGATGGCCGGGTTGCTGAGGGCCAAGTGGGCGGCGGCCGTCATGCCGAGGCGCGATTCGAGGAAGCCGCCCACTTGCAACGTGAGGCCGGCGGCCTGGCCCAGCTGCGCTATTTTTTGCGCCCGATGGAAGCCCGAGGACTTGCCCAGCTTGATATTCAGCATCTGGCAGGCTTGCAGCTGGATAAGGCGGGCCGCGTCGTGCTCGTCGCCGCAGCTTTCGACGGCCATGATTGGAATGGGCGAGGCCGCCCGCACCCGGCCAGGGGCTGAAGCACGGCAATGGCGTTATCGGCCGTCGCCCAGCCCTGGTTGGCGTCGATGCGCAGCGGGTGCGCGGGACCAATGCCCGCCCAGCTTCACTTTGATGGCCGGGAAGCCCTCCCGCTGAAAGCGCACGGCATCGGCCTGCATTTTGGCGGGCGGGCCGAGGCTCACGGTCATGTCGGTGGTGAGAACTTTGTCGTTTTTCCCACCCAGGAATTCATAGAGCAGCTGGCCCGCGTGCTGGGCCGCGGTGTCGTGCCAGGCAATATCGAAAGCGCTTTTGATGCTGCTGTTGCCGTAAATGATGCGGTCCAGCTCGGCGAGGTTACCGGCAAAATCCAGCGCATCGCGGCCCATGAGCGCGGGGGCAAAATACTGCCCCACGATGAATCAGATGTCCACGCTCTCGCCGCTAATGGTGAGGAAGGGGCTGCACTCACCGTAGCCGACGTGGCCATCGGCCGTGCGCAGGACCACAATGATATTCTCCACCGCCAGCAGCGGCCCGAGGGAAATCACGAACGGCTCGCGCAGCGGCACCAGCAGCCTATAGATACTGATGGCTTGCAGAGTGGTACCGGACATGGGGCAAATGACGGGGCCGGAGCGGGATAAAGCAACCCTGCGGTTTTGCGCTTTCGGAGTTTCCCTGCTGGCACCCTGCTGGCGCGACCGGGTGGGCGGGAACGAAACAGGGCACCCCGTGTGGTACCCTGTTTTGGTTTTTGGGGTGGCTGACCTTTGCTGAAGCGTACTAGCCAAGGCTACTTACTGTTTGGTAAAGTCTCAGGCGAGTACGGCCGGCAAATCGGCAGGTTGCACCATTCCCTCCAGTACCAAGCCCGTGGTGCAGGAACAAGTATTGCAAACCATGCCAGCATTTTTGACGCTAGCAGAAGGCTGATGCAGCGTTAGGCCCTGCTGGGCCAAGTAGGTTTGGGCCGCAGTTATGAGTTGTTGGGTGCCCTGAGCTTGGCCCCAACGGTCGGCACATTGGGTTTGGGCGTAGCACACCGCCACCAAATTGGGGTCAGGGTCTTGTTTTTCGGAGGTGCAACTCACGGCTGCCATAGCGCACAGGCTGCCGAGCAGCCAATAAGCAAATCGAGTGGGTTTCGAGTCCATAAAAAAAAGAGGTAAGGCATTCTATCTCGTTGACTTGCGAAGCAGCCTGAAAGTTGCACGTCGGTTTTTATTTAGGCACCAACTGGCATCCAATATACTTAAAAAGCCTTTTTTACTTGGATGTAATATTTCAAGAAGGTTACGCAACCGGTGCCTCCCCCTTCCCCGCCCCAGCCGCCGCCACGTTCACGCGCACCTCGCCGAAGCTGACGGGCAACACCAGGCTGGGACCAAAAGCGGCACCAGCAGCAGCCAAGCCCTGTATGCCACCACTGATGCCTGCAAGTACCAGGACTACGTGACGGACACGCCCGCCCCGCCCGCCGCCCCGGGGCCGCCCCAGGTGTAGCGGCCGGGTGGGCGGGAATGAAACAGGGCACCCCGTGGGGTGCCCTGTTTTGGTTTGTGGGGTGGTTGACCTAATTCCTTTTTTCTACCAAATAGACCCATTTGGCAGCCTATGCAAGAGAGATTTCGCGAAAATCAAATTCGTCGCAAACCAGATAGAAATAAGAATCCCGATGTTCGGCAATTCCTTCTGGCTGCACACGGTTGGGTGCAAAATCGAAAATCAATTTACTGCCCCATCGTTCCGCAGCAAAGGACTCTACCACCGTTGGCGTCATTTGCTCAGTGGCAATAAGACGAAACTCGTGAACCTTCTGAAAGGTCATTTCCAAATAAACCCACGCATCGTCTTGAAGCAGGGACATACAGTCTAACACAACTTTTATAGTTGGGGCAATTGCAGATGGCAAGAAGCAAAATGACACATCGCGCAACACAGCATCATGCAGTTCGCCATACTCTGTAAAAAAGTCTGTTAAGTTTTTCATTTCCTTAAGAGAGAAGGATAGATAAGTATAAAACCCCGCGCCATCGTTTACACAACCGGCACTTCCCCCTTCCCCGCCCCACTCGCCACCACGTTCACGCGCACCTCGCCGAAGCTGACGGGCACCACGAGGCTGGGCAGGGTGAGGCCCGTTTCCAGGGTGGCGTCGGTGACGGGGGCGGGCTGGCCGTCGGCGGTGACGGCAATGGCGCCGGCCACGCCGTGCAGCACCACGCGGTAGGTGGCGTAGCTGGGCGCGTAGTCGCCTTCGATGGCCTGGGTGAGGACGAGGTCGGTGGCGGAGCCGGTGACGGTGAAGCGGCGCACGGTTTTGTGGCCTTCGAGGTAGGCGTAGCCTTCGCCGCCGTCGTCGTAGAGGACGCTCTCGGCGGTGCCGTTTTTGTAGTACACGTGCAGGGTGAGCTCGGTGACGGGGGTTTCGCCCACGTACTGCATCACCGGCTGCATGGGCACCACCGCGCCGGCCTTGATGAAGAGCGGAATGCGGGTGAGGTCGGCGGCGGCCCAGACTTCGCTGCCGCCGGCCTGGGGCGTGTCGGTCCAGTAGTAGAACCAGTCGCCGCGGGGCAGGTACATCCAGCGGCCATCGGCACCGGGCTGGGTGATGGGGCAGACAAGCAGGTTGTCACCGAGGCCGAACTCGGCCATGCGCAGGTAGGTTTCGGTGTCGTTCTGGTCCAGAAAGGTGAGCGGGCGTAGCATGGGCGTACCCTTGGTGGCGTACTGCCAGAAGGCGGTGTACATGTAGGGCAGCAGGCGGTAGCGCAGCTCGATGAATGAGCGCACGACGTCCGTCACGGCATCGCCGAAGCTCCAGGGCTCCTGGTCGCCGTGGTCGCCGGAGCTATGGGTGCGGAAAAACGGGTGGAAGGCCCCCAGGGCAATCCAGCGGGCGTAGAGCTCGCCGGTGGGCGTGTCCACGAAGCCGCCGATGTCGCTACCGATGAAACTGAAACCCGAGATGCTCAGGCGCTGGCACTGGATGTTGGCCAGCCAGAGGTGCTCCCAGCTGGCAATGTTGTCGCCGGTCCAGCCCGAGGAGTAGCGCTGGCCGCCGCTGTAGGTGCTGCGCGTGATGGTGAAGGGCCGATTGGGGTAGCTGAAGCGCTTCACGCCATCGTTGGTGGCGCGGGCCATCTGCATGCCGTAGATGTTGTGGGCCTTCGAGTGCGAGGCCGAGTGGCCGTCGTAGTCGAAGCGCACATCGGGCGGGAAAGTGCCTTTTTCGAATACCGCCGGCTCGTTCATGTCGTTCCACACGCCTTTCACGCCGATGTCCTGAATCAATTCCTGAAACAGGCCGGCCCACCACTCGCGCACGCGAGGCGCGGTGAAATCGGGGAAGTTGCAGAGGCCGGGCCACACCGAGCCCTTCATCAGCGGGCCATCGGCGCGGCGGCAGAAGTAGTCGTTGGCCACACCCTCCTTGTACACCGAATACTCGGGGTCAATCTTGATACCGGGGTCGATGATAACAATGGTTTTGAAGCCCTCAGCGGCCAGCTCCTGCACCATGCGCTTGGGCTCGGGGAAGTGCTGCTTGCTCCAGGTGAAGCAGCGGTAGCCCTCCATGTAGTCGATGTCGAGATAGAGGGCATCGCAGGGAATCTGGCGGTCGCGCAGGCCCGAGGAAATTTCCTTCACGTTGCTCTCCGGGAAGTAGCTCCATTTGCACTGGTGGTAGCCCAGCGTCCAGAGGGGCGGCAGCTCGGGCGGGCAGGTGAGCAGGGTGTAATCCTGGGTCACCTCCATGAGCGTGGGGCCGTAGATGAAGTAGTAGTTCAGCTCGCCGCCCTGGGCCCAGAAGCTGGTGACGTCGGCGCGCTCGGCGGCGAAATCGAAGCTGGCCTTGAAGGTATTATCGAAGAAAATGCCGTGCGCGATTTTCTGGTGCAGCACGTGGTAGAACGGGATGTTCTTGTAGAGCGGGTCGGAGCCTTTCACGTAGCCGTAGGTGTCGGAGCCCCAATTGGTGAAGCGCTTGCCGCGCAGGTTCATGTTGTCGGGCTTGTCGCCGAGGCCGTAGTAGTGCACGCCGGCGGGTACCTGCTTGCTCATCTTCACGATATCGTTGCCGGTATCGTAATCGTACTCCCAGTGGAAGCCTTTTTCGTCGTCGCTGAGAATGGTACCGGAGCGGTCGAGCACGCGGGCCTTCAGGTTTTCCTTCTGCACGATGCAGATGAGGCGCTCGGTGGTGATGCGGTAGTGGTCGGGCTTTTCGCGGAATTCCACCAGGGCCGGCTCCATGCGCGAGACGGCATCGGCGGGCACGGCGTAGGAAAAATCGGGCGAGAGCGGGCCGTCGGTGAGGTAGCGGAAGCGGATAATCTTGTCGCTGAGGACGTGCAATAAGAGCCGCACGCCGTTCTGGCAATTGAAGAGGAAGCGGTGGCCGTCGAGCTCGTCGGCCCGGATAATTTCGCCCGGATAATGTTCCTGGTGGCTTTGCGCCGCCAGGTCGTTTACCATGTAGTTATTTTCCTGAATCGTGGTATCCATAAAGTAATTCTAAGCAGAAGGCAAAAACCGGGATGAAACCGGTTAAAAAAAGACCGGCCGGGCCGGCAAGGCACTTATGAAGCATGCAAGTTACTTTTTTCTGCGCCGCACAAACGGGTTTTTTCGGCAAATGCGACCCCGTTGCCGTAGCATTGGGAGTTAATTCACGGCCAAGCGCTACCCCCAGGGATTGGCCGAATGAATTTCCTTCCCTGCTTTGCCCATGACTCCGCCCGAATTTTCCGTTTTGCTGCTGGCCTGGGACGACGCCGACCCCACCGTGGCCGTGCTCGGCGGCGCGGCCCTGCCTCCTACCCTGCCGCTGGTGTACCAGCTGGCCGCCCGGCAGCCGGTGCTGGCCGTGTACCCGCACCTACCGGCCGGCAAAGCTTCGCTTAAACACGCCGCCAGCAATGCGCCGAAAGCCACGACAGCGGCAGCTGATTCCGCACATTACCCCATTCATAAACAGAATTTTACGGATAACCCCACAGCTGTTTCGGCCGCTCCGGAAGCCGCTGTCGATGCACTGGAAGCGGTAGCGAACCGGCCGGGCATACAACTGCTGCCCACGGCGGCGGCGCAGAACAAAACGACCACACCGGCACGGCAATCGCGCATTATCGGCCTGACCGATTTGGCCGCCGCCGATGCTCCGGAAGCAACCGCGCCGGCCATCCCGGGCACTCCAGCGAAGCCTTTGGCTCCTTCGCGCCGGATGCTGCCCGCTGCTCCCGGCCGCAGCCAGTGGCCTGTCGGTGCTCATGCGCCCGCGCTGGCGGGCCAGTGGCAAGCGCCGGCCGCCCCGTATCTGGGGGCGGGTTCGGGGGCTTTTTTCCCGCCACCACCGCCCGCCCCGCCCCGGCCGCTGGTGGCAGCGCAGGGCACTGGCGGCGCGGTGCCAAAGGCGGCAGTGCCCGGTTTCGGGCCGTTGAATGGCGCGGCTGCGGCCGTTGCGGCTATTTCAATGGCCAGGGCTACCATCCGGCCCCGGCTGCACCCGCAGGCCGGCGACCTGAATTTCGACCCCGACCCGGAGCTGCCGGCCGTGCAGCATCCGGCCGTTTTTGAGGAAACCACGGCAGAAATCGGCGCGGCAGAAGCCGCCGACCTGTCGGCTCCGGAAGACGACCTCGTGCCTGACGCCCCGGCGGCCGACGATGAAGCGCCGGAAGCTGCCGCCGTTCGCGCGCCCCTCCCGCCACCCGCCGCGCCCGCCGTGCTGGTACCCCACCTCGATGGCCTGAACTTCCGCATGATTCAATATGCCCGGCAGGCGGCGCAGCTGGTACAGGGCCGCACCGCCGATTTTGGGGTGATTTACGCCCCCAACTGGCCGGCGTGGCTGGCGGCGCTCGAAATCCGCAACAGCTCGGGCCGGCCGCTGGTGCTCTACCTCGCCAGCCTGGCCACCGACCTGCCCAACCCCGCCGAGCACGGCTACCAGCTCGAAATGGAACGCATGGCCATGCGCCGCGCCCGCCTCGTGCTGGTGCCCGACGATGCCCTGCACCACCGCCTGCTGGCCCTGTATGCGGATGCCACCGGCAAGGTGCGCGTAGTGGCGGCCACCGACGATGCCGCCGTGCAACGCGTGCTGGGCGAAGTGGCCGTGGACTAGGCCCGCAACGGCGGCTTCTTCGGGGAATGGCTTACTTTGCTGAAACAAGCCCTTTTTCAACTCCCCAAACTCCGCCCCATATGCAGCCTGAACACGAATTTGAAGCCGTATTGGAAGCCGGCGATGGCGATGGCGGCGTGTTCGTCGTCATTCCTTTTTCGGTGCCCGAAGTATATGGCACGCGCGGCCGGGTGCCTGTGCAGGTCACCTTCGACGGCTACCCGTACCAGGGCAGCATCACACCGCTCGGCGATGGCCACCACGCCCTGCACGTCCTCAAGCAAATCCGCAAAGCGGTGGATAAAACCATCGGCGACACGGTGCGCGTGACCCTTTCGCGCGACGTGGTGGAACGCAAAATGGAAGCCCCCGCCGACCTCGCCGAGCAGCTTGTCAAAAACCCCCAGGCCGCCGCCTACTTTGCCAAGCTGGCCTACACCCACCAGCGCGAGTTCGTGCGCTGGCTGGAAGGGGCCAAGCGGCCCGAAACCCGCGCCACACGCCTGGCCGAAACCGTGGAGCTGCTGGGCCAGGGGCGCAAGCGACCATAGAACGACACGTTAGAACATACTTGAAAGGCTGTAATCCTGAGCGCAGTCGAAGCATCTCTACCGGGCAACGCAATTATTTACTATTGCGGTGGAGATGCTTCGACTGCGCTCAGCATGACGTTCTAAAAATCAACCATCCCACCATGAAAAACCGCTTCCTGCTGCCGCTGCTGGCCCTCCTACCCTACCTCTCCAATGCCCAAACCGCCACCATCGACCGCGTGAACCCCACCAATTGATGAACCCCAGCGTGCAGATGCTCATGCACGGGCCGGCCGCGGGCACGCTGGCCTACAGCATCAACTACCCCGGCGTGAAGCTGGTGAAAACCAACACCGTTGAGAACCCCAACTACGCTTTCCTCAACCTCGTCATTAGCCCCACAACCAAGCCTGGCCAAGTGCAGATTACCAACAAAAAAGGCAGCCAGACCATCACGCAAACCTGGGAAATCCGCGCCCGCGACAAGTCGCCCAAAGGCCAGGGCGTGACCGACACGGATTTCATCTACGAGGCCATGATTGACCGCTTCGCCAACGGCGACCCGAGCAACGACAAGTTCGCCGACATGCGCGATACCAACCTCGACCGCGCCAATCCCTTCTTCCGGCACGGCGGCGATTTGGCCGGCGTGGCCCAGCACTTTCCC
Source organism: Hymenobacter siberiensis (assembly GCF_018967845.1). Taxonomy (GTDB): domain Bacteria; phylum Bacteroidota; class Bacteroidia; order Cytophagales; family Hymenobacteraceae; genus Hymenobacter; species Hymenobacter siberiensis. Next base: position 2,199,778 of record NZ_JAHLZZ010000001.1, on the reverse strand, counting down.
TACACATCAAGGAGCTAGGGGCCACGGCCGTATGACTGACCCCGGTGACAGAAAACGACCAGCCCCTCACCAACGAGGGCGGCACCATGCGCGCCTCCTACCACGGCTTCGGCTTTACCGACCAGTACAACGTGGACCGGCGCTTCGGCGGCAACGCGGGCTACAAAGCCTACGTGCAGCAGGCCCACGCCGCCGGCCTCAAAGTGGTCCAGGATGCCGTGTACAACCACGTGGGCAACAACCACTGGATTTTGCAGGACCTACCCATGAAAAGCTGGCTGCACCAGTGGCCCACCTACACCAACACCACCTACAAGTACCAGCCCATTACCGACCCGCACGCCGCCCCCAGCGACAAGCGCGTAACCCTCGACGGCGGGTTCGTGCCCTTCCTACCCGACCTCAATCAGCAGAACCCCTACGTGGCCAACTACTTAATTGAAAACGCCCTTTGGAACGTGGAGAACTTCGGCATCGACGCCTACCGCATCGACACCTACATGTACAACGACCAGCCCTTTATGAACCGCTGCAACGCGGCGCTGCTGGCCGAGTACCCGCGCCTGCACATCTTCGGCGAGTCGTCGGTGAATAACGTCATCGACCAGGCCTACTACACCCGCAATAAAATTGATTTCCCCTTCAAGTCGAACCAGCCCGGCGGGCTCGATTTCGTGCTCGAAGGCGGCCTGCTGGGTGCGCTGAAGGAAGTGGGCACGCCAGCCGCCACCGGCTGGGACGGCGGCGCGCAGCACCTTTACCAGACCCTGGCCCAGGATGCCGTGTACGAGAACCCCAGCAAGCTCGTCACCTTCCTCGACAACTTCGACCACGACCGGTACCTGTCTGTCATCGGCGACGATTTCGACCGCTACAAAATGGACCTAACCTGGCTGCTCACCACCCACGGCATCCCGAGTATGTACTACGGCACCGAAATCCTGATGAAGAACTTCAAAGACCCCACCGATGCCGAGGTGCGCAAGGATTTCCCCGGCGGCTAGCCCGGTGATGCGGAGAATAAATTCACCACCGCCGGCCGCTCGGCCCGCGAAAACGAGGCCTTCGACTTCGTAAGAAAACTCGCCTCCTACCGCCGCGACCATAAAACGCTGCACTCCGGCAAGCTGATGCAGTTCCTGCCGCAGGATGGCCTATACGTGTACTTCCGCTACGATGCCACCGGCACCGTTATGGTAGCCAGCAACACCACCGACAAGCCCGCCAGCCTGCCCACCGCCCGCTTTTCGGAGCGCATGGACGGTTTCTCGAAAGCGCGCAATGTGCTCACGGGCGAAAGCCTTAGCAGCGTTGCATCGCTCCAGCTACCCGCCAAAACCGCCGTGGTATTGGAGTTGCTCAAGTAGCGGCCTGTTCCGCCTATTGTTTAGGGAGTAGCGCCCGCCGAAAGGGTCCGGGAGAGTTTACGAAACTCATCCCTAGCGGACGTTTCGTAAACTTTGATTCGTAGACGAGTTTCTTAAACTCGTACTGCCTTGCAGGGGCTCACTGGCACCTGATGCTGGGCAACTGCGAGGGGTTTACTGAAAGGAGCGTATAAAATGGTAGACTAAGGCGCAACAAAGTGCTGCCCTACCGCTACCTTCCACCCATGTTGCGCAAACTTCCGCTCTACCTGTCCCTGTTGTTGTTGACGCAATGCAGCAAGTGCCGCCGCGACGACCCGGCCCCCGTCGACCAACTCCCCCCTGCGACCCAGACCGGGGCCGGCACCTTCGGCTGCCTGCTCAACGGCCAAGCGTGGACGCCCCGGGGCAATGACGGCTTTGCGAATTATTCCGTGTCCTATGACCCGACCTATCACCTGGGAACGCTGAGCGTAGCGGCGTACCGATTATCCGGCAACGGAGCAGACCAACAAACCATCGGGTTTAGCTCCGACAGTGTTCGGGCCACGGGGACCTACTTTTTTAAGAAAGCAGGACGCCACCAAGCGGGTGTCGAGGATAGAGCAACCACCTGTCGATACTACTCACAAGACGCTGGGGTTTATTGCAAGGGCTATTTTGCCATCACGCGCTTGGACCTCTCAGCTGGCATTATTTCGGGCACCTTCGCCTTTACGCTCCACAAGCCGGGCTGCGATACGGTGCGCGTCACCAACGGACGTTTCGACCGGAAACTCTAAACACCTGCTACGGCGCGTACTTGCTAGTTTAGGAAAAGGGTGATATTGATAAACAACTGTAGTCAACTACCCAATTCCAGTACCAGCGCCACCCGGCTTGGCAGGTACAGGCTGAGCTGATGCTCGAACGTCTCGTACTCGTAGCCCTCGTCGGGCCGGTCGAAACCGCCGAAGCGACCGTTGTCAGACGACAGTACCACGCGATATTTACCTTCCTCCGTTACCCAGAAGCGGTAGTCGGTCAGGCTTTTTTCGACGTGGAAATTGACCACGAACACCAGCCCGGCGCGCTCAAATACCAGCACTTTGTTTTCCTCGTCGTGCTTCAATAAAACGGCGGGACCGGCGGCCAGCAGGTGTTGCGCTTTGGCCAAGTGAATCATCGCCTTATCGAACTCCCCCAGCTGGTGGAATTTTAGCTCCGGGTTGTCGCCCAGGCTCCACTGGCGGCGGGCGAAGTGATAGCTCCAGTCGTTGCCCTCGCGGGGGAAATCGACCCACTCGGGGTGGCCGAACTCGTTGCCGATGAACGTGAGGTAGCCCTCGCCGCCGGAGGCCAGCGTGAGCAGGCGGATGAGCTTGTGCAGGGCCAGGGCCCGTGCCGCGCCGGGGTCACCATCCATGACGTGCATGTGAGTATAGATACTGGCATCGAATAGCCAGTGCGACAGGGTTTTGTCACCCACCAGGGCTTGGTCGTGGCTTTCAGCGTAGGCAATGGTTTTCTCGCCAGCGCGGCGATTGGTGAGGGTGTGCCAGAGGTCGCCGAGGGGCCAGGCTTCGTCGGGCGTGTGCTTGAGCAGCTTAATCCAGTAATCGGGAATGCCCATGGCCAGGCGGTAGTCGAAGCCCACGCCGCCTTCCTTGATGGGGCGGCACAGGCCGGGCAGGCCGCTCATGTCCTCAGCAATCAGGATGCTGCCTTTTTTAAACTCGTGGGCCAGCGTGGTGGCCAGCTGCAGGTAGAGAATGGCATCCTCGTCGGCGGCCGGGCCGAAGTAGTTGTCGTAGCCCACGAATGCCACCCCCTCGCCGTGGTGCTGGTAGAGCATGCTGGTTACCCCGTCAAAGCGGAAGCCGTCGAAGTGGAATTCTTCCAGCCAGAAGCGTAGGTTGCTGAGCAGGAACTGCTGCACCTCGGGCCGGCCGTAGTCGAACAGCTTGCTGTCCCAGCCGGAGTGGTTGCCGCGCTCGCCCTTGTGGAAATAGAGGTTACCCGAGCCGTCGAAATCGGCCAGGCCCTCGGCCTCGTTTTTCACAGCGTGCGAATGCACGATGTCGAGCAGCACAGCGATGCCCCGCCGGTGGGCTTCATTGATGAGGAACTTGAGGTCCTCGGGCGTGCCGAAGCGCGAGCTGGCCGCAAACAAATTAGCCACGTGGTAGCCAAATGAGCCGTAGTACGGGTGCTCCATTACGGCCATCAGCTGCACGGTATTGTAGCCGTCGGCCTCGATGCGGGGCAGGATATTCTCGGCAAATTCGCGGTAGGTGCCCACCCGGCTTTCCTCGGTGGCCATGCCCACGTGGGCTTCGTAAATGAGCGGTTCTTTGCCAGCGGTGGCGGGCCGGAACTTCTGGTCGGTCCAGCGGAATTCGGCTTCGGGCCGCCAGATTTGGCCGGCGAAATCCTTGGTTTCTTCGTCCTGCACGGCGCGGCGCAGGGTGGCGGGCAGGCGGTCTTTGCCCTGACCATTGGCCGCTACGTGCACCTTGTAGCGGCTGCCGTGGGCCAGGCGCTGGTCATACTCGGCATCGGGCAAAAACACTTCCCACACCCCAAAATCAAGCTTTTGCAGCGGGTTGGCTCCACGGTCCCAGCCGTTGAAATCGCCCACCAGCGACAGGTAATCGGCCCCGGGAGCCCACTCGCGGTACACCCAGCCCCGGCGGCCGGCGTCGTGGTTCAGGCCCAACTGCTGGTGGGCGGTGGCGTAGTTTGCTAAAGAGCCGTGGTATTGTTCGATTTCGGCCAGGCGGGCCTGTAGGCGGGCCTGGCGCTGGCGCAGCACGGGTTCGTAGGGCGCAAGCCAGGCGTCGTTTTTCACGAGGGCGAGCGGGGCCGGGCGGCGGGCCTTGGGGGCGGCGGATGCAGTGGATTTCGACGTAGCCATGATGCGGGAAGGTTTAGGCCAAAAGTAACGCGCCGCAACTGCCGGCCCAGCAGCGGCGGCGGCTCGGCGGCAAATTATACGTGCTGGCAGGCAATTTCGGTCCGGCAATAGCAATCCGCTGAAATATGGCGTTATTTTGCCCAATATGAGATACCGTCTCCTGACCATTCCGCTGGCCTTGCTGCTGGCCTGCTCGTCCGAGCGGCCGGTCACGTCCACCTCGCGGGCCTTCGAGGGGTCGCTGGGCACGCCGCCGCCCAAGGCCGCCGCCCCCCGGCTGGCCCGCTACGCCATGGTGGTATCGGCCCACCCCGAAGCCTCCAAAATCGGCACCCAGATTCTCCAGCGCGGCGGCAACGCCTACGACGCGGCCGTGGCCGTGCAGTTTGCGCTGGCCGTGGCCCTGCCCGTGGCCGGCAACATCGGCGGCGGCGGCTTCCTGCTCTACCGCGACCGCAACGGCTCGGCCGGCTCGCTCGATTTCCGCGAAACGGCCCCCGCCGGCGCCACGCGCGATATGTACCTCGATAAGCAGGGCAACGTGGTGCCCGACCTGAGCACCGCCGGCCCGCTGGCCGTGGGCACGCCCGGCACCGTGGCCGGCATGGCTACGCTGCACAAGCAGTTGGGTAAGCTTTCGTGGGCCACGCTGGTGCAGCCGGCCGTGGCGCTGGCAACCCGGGGCTTCCCGCTCACGGCCAAGGAGGCGGCCGGCCTCAACCGCAACCGCGCCGATTTCCAGAAATACAACCCCGGCAGTTCCCCGGCCTACCTACGCCCCGGCGGCGGCGAGTGGCAGGCCGGCGACACCCTGCGCCTACCCGAGCTAGCCCGCACCCTCACCCGCGTGCGCGACCAGGGCCGCGCCGGCTTCTACAAGGGCGAAACCGCCCGCCTGCTGCTCAGCGAAATGAAGCGCGGCGGCGGCCTCGTAAACCAGGCCGACCTCGACAACTACAAGGCCAAGTGGCGCGAGCCCCTGCGCGGCCACTACCGCGACTACGACGTGATTACCATGCCGCCGCCCAGCTCGGGCGGCGTGGCCCTGCTGCAGATGCTGCAAATGCTGGAGCCCGTGGACCTGGCCCAGGCCGGCTACCACACACCCCTGGCCGTGCACTACATCACCGAAGCCGAGCGGCGCGTGTATGCCGACCGTGCCACCTACCTCGGCGACCCTGATTTCGGCTTCGTGCCCGTACAAAAGCTGCTCGATGTGGACTATAACCGCCAGCGGGCCGCCTCCATGCGCCCCAAAGGCCGCGCCACCGCCAGCGCCGCCGTGGCGGCCGGGGCCAAACTACCCGGCTACGAGAGCGACGAAACCACCCACTACAGCATCGTCGATGCCTTCGGCAATGCCGTGAGCTGCACCACCACCCTCAACGGGGCCTATGGTAGCAAAGTAGTGGTGCCCGGCGCGGGCTTTTTGCTGAATAACGAGATGGACGACTTCTCGGCCAAGGCCGGCGTGCCCAACGCCTACGGCCTGGTGGGCGGCACCGCCAATGCCATCGCGCCCGGCAAGCGCATGCTCAGCAGCATGACGCCCACCATCCTCACCCGCAACGGCAAGGTAGCGCTGGTAACCGGCACGCCCGGCGGCAGCACTATCATTACCAGCGTGTTGCAAAGCATCATTGGCATTGTTGATTACGGCCTGAACGCCCAGCAAGTGGTGACCGCGCCGCGCCTGCACCACCAGTGGCTGCCCGATATCATCGACGTGGAAGCCGGGGCCCTGCTGCCCGTGGCCCAGGATACGCTGCGCGCCCGCGGCTACCACCTCAACCCGCGCCTGCCCTGGGGCAAGCTCGACATCATTCACATCCTGCCCGACGGCATGCTGGAAGGCGGTGCCGACCCGCGCGGCGATGACACGGCCCTGGGGTATTAGCAGTCAGAAAAAAAACGTTATGCCGAGCGTAGCCGAGGCATCTCGCGTGTAGTAGTAGTAACTCAATCGTTCAACGACGTTAATTACTACCACACGCGAGATGCCTCGGCTACGCTCGGCATGACGTTCTTGCTTTTGGGCTTCTTCAACCCAACCGCTACGTTAACCGTAGCTTAGTGCTGCGCTACCCGCGAGCCGGCGATGTGGCGCAGATTGCCGGCCACCGAAATCAGCTTCTGGCTGAACTCGCGGGCTTTGTCGCCTTCGCCGCTGAAATTGTGGGTAGTGAGGGCGGCCTGGGCCGTCATCTCGCCGAGGTTCTGGAAGGCCTGCGACATGCCGGCAGCGTTGTTGTTGCTGATGTGGTTGCGCAGGGTTTCAAGCTCGGCTACCATGAGGCGGGTAGCCGGCTGGTCGATGTTGCGCAGGTGCTGAATCCAGTTTTCGAGATGGCTGATGCCTTTGCCGGGGTCTACCTGGAAGCCGGCGTTGTTGGTATCGAACAGCAGGCGAATGCTGGATTCTGCTTCAGTGAAAAAGCTCATAGGGCAAATTTAGAGATGGGTTGGTACGGCAACGAGGCCACGAATGGAACATCCGACCGGCCTGCTTTCAGCCGCGAAGATACGCAGCCAAACAGGCAAAATGCTATTCAACGGCGGCAGCCCCGACAAGCAAACGGGCACTCCGGAGGAATCTCCGGAGTGCCCGTTTGCTTGTCGGGGCCGTTGGGTTAGCCCTTCAGCTGGCTGGCGGCCGTGCTCAGGGCCTGGCCGAGCTGGCGCAGCTTGTCCTGGGCATCGGGGGTGGCTTGCGCAGCTGCTTTGGTGGTGTGCTCGCCGAGGGTGCTCAGGCTTTGGGCCAGAGCGCCGGTGTCAGAAGCACCGCTCTGCAACGAATCATGCAGGTTTTGCAGCTCCGAGCTGATGCCCGAGAGTTGCGTATTGCCTTGCAGGGTTTTAATCCAGCCGGCAATGTTGGGGCCGGCGGCACCGGCGGCGGCGGCCAGGCCGCCTTGCAGGGCATTGAGGGTAGCGTCGAGCTGGCTGGTGCCCTGGCTGCTTTGCGATGTGGTGCTGTTATCCATGGGAAAAAGAAGATTAGTTAGGTGAATTTATACCCTACTAACGCATCCGCCGCAAGGATGTTAACTTATTGATGAACAAAATTTTGGCATTTATTTATACGTGATTTAATAACAAACATTTCAGGCCAAAAGGAGTTGTGCAGCCGCCAGATGCTACTCCTCGCCGGGATGCAGCTCCTGCACGTCGGGGTGGCTATAGTTGACCACGATGACGGAAAACGGGTGCGGCTCGCCCTCGCGCTTCTCGATGCGGATGGTGCCGGCATCGCGCAGCTTGTTGAGCTGGTCGCGGCGCTCGTAGTCGGGCAGCTCGGGCAGCTCGTCGGTGAGCAGGCGCATAAACGGGCCCAGCCACAGCTCCGTCACGCGGCGCTGCTGCTTGGCTTCGAGCTTCTGAAACTCGGCCAGCATGAAGGCCAGCGTCCGGCGCTCGGTGTCGGTGGCCAGGCGGCGGACGGGGGCAAATTCAGATACTTCGTCGCGCGATACAAAAGGCCGGGCTGGCACCGGCAAAACGGGGCGCGGGGCACTGGCCGACGGCACGGGCGCTACTTTGGGCAAGGGCACGGCGGCAACTTCGCCCGCGCTGTCGGCGCGGGCGGCCAGGGCAGCAGCCGAGGGCACGCCGGCCATGCCCTGCTCGCGCAGGCGGCGGCTTTCCTCCAGGGTACGCTGGCGGTCGGTGCGGCGCTTTTCGAGCTGCTCCACGCGCTCGGGCGCAAGCAAGTCGCGGGCATCGATGAACTGCGCGGAACCGATATTCTGGAGCAAATCGCCGGATACCGACTCGCGGAAACCGGCCACCAGCACCTGCCGAGCCTGCCGGCGCAGGTGCTGCAGCACGGGAATGTAGTCGCGGTCGCCGGCCACGAGCACGAACGTGCCGATATCGGGCCGGGTGTACATCACCTCCAGCGCGTCGATGCAGAGCTGCATATCGGCGGCATTTTTGTGGTCGGTGCCCAGCACGTTGCGGGTACTCACGCCCATCAGGTACAGCGCGCCCTGGGGGGCGGTGGCCAGGCGCTCAAAGTCGGCGTAGGCGTAGCTGATGAGGCTGTCGAGGCCCTTGGCGCTCAGCTGCTCGCGCAGGGTGCGGATGATATCGAGGCAGATATCGTTGAGGTCGGGCGGGTCGTGAAAGTGGTTTTTGAGGAAGTAATAGACGTTTTCAAAATCGATGAAAACGGCGGCGTAAGGGGAAGCAGTCGGTTTGGGCAACATGGTGCAGAAATACTTTGTCTTATCACGAAAAAAACAGCGCTGAGGGAAGACCAGAATAGTTGAACAACACGCACCCGAACAGCAAACGCTCCGGCTGTGGCTACCGGGAACATGCGCCTGACGGGCTTATAACCTGAGCCGTAGTTTGCCGGCCCAGCTTTTACTTTCAGTGGATGAAGGTACGATGCCTTACCGCTGCTTCGGTAACGGCTCCGGCATTGGGGGTGAATCCGGCCCGCTGCCCGGCGGGTACGGAGCCGCCCGCACCGGCCGGTACGGGCGGCTGATTTAGCACAGTACATTTGCGCTCACGATGCACAAGCTAAAGCATGTGCTACTACTCCTTCCCAATGCTGCCTTTCGATAGCGCCCGCCTGCACTTCCGCCCCCTCACCCCTGCCGACACGGCCGGGATGTTTGCGCTCGATTCCGACCCGGCCGTGCACCGCTACCTCGGCAGCATTGGCGGGCAGATGGTAAGCACGCTGGCCCAAAGCGCCCAGACCATTGCCTACATCGAAGCCCAGTATGCTGCCGTCGGCATCGGGCGCTGGGCCGTGGTGCTGCGCGAAACCGGCGAGTTCATGGGTTGGGCCGGGCTGAAGCTGGTGGCCAGCCCCATCAACGGCCGGCACGATTTCTACGACCTGGGCTACCGGTTTTTGCCGCGTTTCTGGGGGCAGGGCTACGGCTTCGAGGCGGCCCGGGCCTGGCTTGACTATGGGTTCGATGTGCTGCACCTGCCCCGCATCTGCGCCTACGCCGACACGCACAACGTGGCTTCGCGCCGCATTCTCACCAAAATTGGCCTGCGCGAGGAGCCGGAGGAGTTTTTGATTGAAGGAATGCCCTGCGTCTGGTTCGAGGCCGACGCGCCATACTAAGCTTAAATACAATTCATTAAGCTACTGGCGTGGCCGGCGCAGCGCCACCCAATGCACCGCTGCCACCCAGGCCACGGCCGCCGCCCAGCCGGCCAGTACATCCGACGGGTTGTGCACGCCCAGGTACATGCGCGCCCAGCCCACGGCCAGCGCAAACAGCGGCATCAGCCCCCAAACCCACCCGCGCCCCCGGCGGCCCCACACCAGGAGCACCAGCGCCGCCGCAATGGCCGCCGTATCCATGGCGTGCCCGCTCGGGAAGCTGAACGTATGCTCGGGCCGAATGCTGGCCCAGAGCGCCGGCCGGGGCCGCGCCACCAGCGGCTTAATAACCTGCGTGAGCAGCATCGACCCGCCTACTGAGAGGAAAAACAGCGCCGCCGCCCGCCCCTGCCGCCGCCACAGCAGCCCCAGAAATACCAGCACCCCGAGGCCCACCATCGGCCAGGTATTACCGATGATGGTGAGCAGGACGGCCGCATTATCCAGCCCCGGCATAGCGTGGCGGTGCCAGAATTCCAGCACGGGCGCATCCCAGAGCAACCCGCCGAAGCGCAGCACGGCAAAGGCCAGCCAGCCAAAGGTGATGGCCGCAACCAGCACAGTGAGCCGCAGGACTCCGGGGGCTGGCACTGGCGTGGTTGGAACGGAGTGCGGGGATGCAATCATAGAAGCAGGCAACCGAAAAGAATGCACCGGCAAGTAACAATGCGGGCAGGCCCTTGTGGTTAATCGAATACGGAGTCGTTGCGCCGGTCAGACCGCATAGGGCGGGCGGACCGGCGCAACGACTCCAGACTTGGGTTAGGGCTAGCTGCTAGGCCGGGGCACTTTGCGTTTCATCCGACGGCGACACCAGATTGGGGAAACGGTGGTGCAGGCTTTCGCGCCAGAACTGCCGCAGCTGGTGGAATTCGGGCGAAAACAGCATGTGCAGCCCCGCCACCCAGCCCACAGCGCCGGTCCAGCCGGCCAGCACGTCGGACGGGAAATGCACGCCCAGGTACACCCGGCTCCAGCCCACGGCCAGGGCAAACAGCGCCCCCAGCGCCGAGGCCGGCCACCGGCCGCGCCACTGCCACAGCAGAAACCCCAGGGCCGTGGCCATGGCCGCCGCCCCCATGGCGTGCCCGCTCGGAAAGCTGTAGTAAAACGCCGGCTTCAGGCTTTGCCACAGCACGGGCCGGGGCCGGGCAAACAGCACTTTCACCAGCAGATTCAGGGCCATGGCCCCGCCCACCGACAGGCCAAAAAACCACGCCTGCCGGCGCACGCCCCACACGGCCAGCCCCACGGTGATGAGCACGGCCAACACGCCCATGGGCAGGGGGGCGCCGGCGGCGGTGAGGGCCAGCGCCAGCTGGTCGAGCGCCGGGGTGGCGTGGGCGTGCAGAAACGCCAGAATCTGCTTATCGCCGATAAAGCCGCCGGACTCCCAAATGTCCTCGGCCACGTTCACGAACACCACCCAGGGCATTATCAGCCCAGCCAGTAGGGCCAGCAGCACCATCTTGTGTGCTCGCAGGGCATGGCGCAGGCGGGACCAGAAAGAATTGGGCATGAATCAGTAATGTCCGCAGTGTTGAATAAGGAATAGGGTTCAACGAAAAAAAGAACGTCATGCTGAGCGCAGTCGAAGCATGACATTCTTTTTTTCGTTGAACCCTATTCCTTATTCCCTATCCCATCTCACCGCCCAAACTCCAGCACCCGGAACGTACCAGGCACAATGCTGGGCCGGGGGCGAGGGTTCTCGGTAGTGGGGGCCGGCGTGGAGCCGTAATCGGCCGTCACGGTATAGACGTGGCCGGTTTTCGGGTCGATGCTCATGGTGCGGGCGCCCCGGGCGGTGGGCACGCTGCCCACTACCGCGTACTTGCCGGGCGCATCCTCGTGCATCACCGTGAAGGTGCCCGAGCCGTTGGAAGTGATGATGTTGCGGGTGGCAGGGTCGAAGCCCGTGCCGTCGGTGCCTTTGGCGGTGGGCAGCACGGCGATTTGCTTGCCGGTTTTGCTGTCCGTCACCACCAGCTTCTCGTTGGCGCAGCCGCTGAAGAGGCGGTTGGTTTTGGCGTCGTAGGCCAGGCCGGTGGGCTCTTCGCCGGGGGCCAGCGGGTAGTGGTGGCGCACGGCCAGGGTTTTGGCGTCGAAGGCCACGATTTCGCTCTTGTTCTCGATGTTGACGAAGATGGTGCCGTGGCCGTCGCTCACGCCTTCTTCCACGTCGCCGCCCAGCTCGGCGGCACCCACGATGGCCCCGGTTTTGGCGTCGAGCACAGTGCTTTTGCCGCCATCGTTGCTGAAAATGAATATCCGCTTCGAATAGGCATCATACAGCAGCGCATCGGGCTTGGGGCCGGTAGGAATGGGCGCGCCGATGGGCTTCAGAGTCTTCACATCAAACACCACGCACGTGTTGTTGCGCCCGCAGGTGATGTAGCCGCGATTGGTGCCCGGCACCACTTCAATGCCGTGCACACCTGGCGTATCCATAATGGTGCCGATGAGCTTACGGGTCTTCAAGTCGACCACCTCCACCCGCGTGCCGTGCGACACGTAGAGGCGCTCGCCGGCGGGGTCCACTTTGAGGTAGTCCCAGCCGCCCTCGCCGCCAATGCTGATGGTATTGAGTAGGTGGTACGACGCGGCGGGCGCGGTTTGGGCGTGGGCGGCGGGGCCGAAAAAGGCCAAGGTCAGGGGCGCGACCAGCAACAGGTTTTTCATGAGGGAAGGGCTTATAATGAAACCGATGCCGCGAAGGTGGCCGCCGATTCTGTAGCTGGGCTGAAGTGCGTGGCCACAACCGTAGTTGAACTGCCAGGCCGAGCCGATTAAGCGCCGCAACCCGCCGCAATTGCAGATATTGCCGGCCCCATCAACCCAACTTTGCCCATGCTGCCGTTATCTGTTCCGATTACGTGGCCTCGAAACGCTTCTACACCGAAATTCTCGGGCTCGAAATCGTGGCCGAAACCTACCGGGCGGCGCGCGACTCGCACAAACTGGATTTGGCCATCGGCGGGCAGTACGTGCTGGAGCTGTTTTTCTTCCCCAACCCGCCGCCCCGCCCCAGCTACCCCGAAGCCGCCGGCCTGCGCCACCTCGCCTTCGCCATGCCCGACGTGGCCGCCGCCATCCGGCACCTGGCGGCGTACGAGGTGCCCTGCGAGCCGGTGCGCGTGAATGAGCTCACCGGCCGCCGTTTTACGTTTTTTTCGGACCCCGATGGCCTGCCGCTGGAGTTTTACGAGGGGTAGGGACGCAATAGTTGGAGTCTCGTCGTTGCTGATGTTGTTTAGTTGGCACGGTTCGGCGCGGTTTCGGTCGTTCAACGACGAGACTCCAACTATTGCATCTCTACTCCATTCAGCCGACAACCACCATCCTTGGCGGCGCGTAGCGTTACACTCCACCGCTCCCGCTCAAGATGCCCGACCACCCGCTTGCCGCCCGCTTCACGGTGGCCCACCCCGAATGGGCGGCCCACGCCACCATCTACGAAGTCAACGTTCGCAATTTCACGCCGGAAGGCACTTTTCGGGCCTTTGAGACCCACCTGCCGCGCCTGCAAAAAATGGGCATCGGCATCGTGTGGCTGATGCCGGTGCACCCCATCGGCAAGGTCGGGCGCAAGGGCGCGCTGGGCGCGCCGTATGCCGTGCGCGACTACTTCGCCGTGAGCCCGGAGTTTGGCACGCTCGACGACCTGCGCCACCTGGTGCAGACGGCCCACGCGCTGGGAATGAAGGTGCTACTGGACTGGGTGGCCAACCACACCAGCCGCGACAACGCCCTCATCGCCGAGCATCCCGACTGGTACCAGCACGACACCGCCGGCCAGCTGGTGCCGCCCGTGCCCGACTGGACCGACGTGGTGGCGCTGGATTACACCAGCCGCGCAATGCGCCGCTACATGACCGACGCCCTGTCCTGGTGGCTGCGGGAAACCGACATCGACGGCTACCGCTGCGACGTGGCCGGCCTGGTACCCACCGATTTCTGGGACGAAACCCGGCCCGTGCTCGACGCCATTAAGCCAATATTTATGCTGGCCGAATGGGACGAGCTCTACCCTTCGGGCGGGCTGAGCTGGGAGGAATTCGACTCCGATACGCGACTGCTCGAAAAGGCCTTCGACATGAGCTTCGGCCTGCGCCTGCATTACCTGCTCGACCGCATTGCCGAGGGCCACGCCACCCTGGCCGACATAGACACTTACCTGACCGCCGAGCGCGAAAAATACCCGCCCACGGTGTACCTCATGCACTTCACCAGCAACCACGACGTGAACAGCTGGGACGGCACCGAGTACGAGCGCCTGGGGCCGCTGGCGCAGCCCTTCGCCGTGCTCACGGCCCTGCTGCCGGGCATGCCCATGCTGTATTCGGGCCAGGAAGCAGGCCTGAACCGCCGGCTGGAATTTTTCGGCCACGATACCATCGAGTGGGGAGATTTCCCGCTCCAAGACTTCTACACGCGTCTTTTTCAGCTCAGGAAAACCCATGCGGCCCTGGCCAACGGCGACCCCGCCAGCCAGCTCCGCCGCCTGCCCGGCCCGGCCGATACCTACGCCTTCACCCGCTCCAAAGGCGACGCGGCCGTGCTCTGCGCCGTGAACATTGCCGCCGAGGCCCGGGCGGTGCCCGCCGTGGCCGGCCAGTGGCGGGATTTATTCAGCGATGAAGCCATGACGCTGAGCCCCGGCCAGCCGCTTGAAGTGCCGGCTCACGGCTGGCGGGTATTGGTGGCTGAGCCCGCTGCCAGCCAACCTTCGGCGTTGATTATCGGTTAGCAAAGCTTGTCTTTCACAATAATATCTCCTATGCAAACCCGTGAACTCGGCCGCTCCGGCCTCCAAATTTCGCCCCTCATGCTGGGCGGCAACGTCTTTGGCTGGACTATTGACGAAGCCACTTCCTTCGCCGTGCTCGATGCTTTCGTGGCCAACGGCGGCAATGCCATCGACACGGCCGACGCTTATTCCGTGTGGGTGCCCGGCCACGTCGGCGGCGAGTCCGAAATCATCATTGGCAAGTGGCTGCGGCGGCGCGGCCGGCGCGATGATATCATCATCGCCACTAAAGTGGGCTGGGAGGTGAATGCCGACAACAAGGGCCTGAAAAAGGACTACATTCTGCGCGCCGTGGAAGGCTCGCTCCAGCGCCTGCAAACCGATTATATCGACCTGTACCAATCGCATAAGGACGACCCGACCACGCCCGTGGAGGAAACCCTCGAAGCCTACGCTCAGCTGGTGAAGGAAGGCAAGGTGCGCGTTATCGGCGCATCCAATTTCACTGCTGCCCGCCTGCAGGAGTCGCTGGCGGCCAGCACCAAACACGGTTTCCCGCGCTACGAGACGCTGCAAAACCTGTATAATCTGTATGACCGGGCAGATTTTGAGCAGAACCTGGCCACGCTCCTGCTGCAGGAAAACATCGGCGCGATTCCGTACTACGGCCTTGCCGCCGGCTTCCTCACCGGCAAGTACCGCGACCAGGTCGACCTGCAAAAAAGCGCGCGCGGCACCGGCGTCGGCCAGAAATATCTCAACGACAAGGGCCTGACCCTGCTCACCGCTCTCGATGCCGTGGCCGACCGCCAGCAGGCCACCCTTGCCCAGGTGGCCCTGGCCTGGCTGATGCAGGCGCCGGCCGTGACCGCGCCCATCGCCAGCGCCACCAGCGTGGGCCAGGTCACGGAGCTGCTCGAAGCCACCGAGCTGCGCCTCACGGCCGAGGATTTGGAAACGCTGGAAACGACGCAGGCGGTGCCGGCAGTAAAGTAGGTTGGTATAAGCACCTGTTGCACGTTTCAAAAGAACGTCATGCCTCGGCTGCGCTCGGCATGACGTTCTTTTTTTGCCGAAAATCCCTGAATTTCCTAACCTAGGTTAAGCCCCGGCCGGCGCAACTTGCACCCCTCCTACCCCCATCGCCTCCCACCCTCAAACCCTTAAATAAGCATGTCCCTCACCAACACCCGCGTCAAACTTGCCTCGCGCCCCGTGGGGCTGCCGCAGCCGGCCAATTTCGATATTGAAACCATTGAGGTGCCCTCGCTCGAAGACGGCCAAGTGCTGGTTAAAATCAGCTTTATCTCCCTCGACCCCGCCATGCGCGGCTGGATGAACGAGGGCCGCAGCTACATCAAGCCCATTGCCATTGGCGACGTGTTTCGGGCCGGCGTGGCCGGGCAGATAGCCGAGTCGAAAAGCCCCGCCTTCGCCGTGGGCGACTACGTGACCGGCAGCCTCGGGGTGCAGCAGTACGCCGTGGTGGGAGCCGGGGCCACCGACCCGCGCAGCCCCGAATACCTCGTGAAAGTTGACCCCAGCATCGTGCCGCTCGAAGCCTACCTGGCCACCCTCGGCATGCCGGGCATGACGGCCTACTTCGGCCTGCTCGACACAGGCCAGCCCAAGGCGGGCGAAACCGTGGTGGTATCCGGCGCGGCCGGGGCCGTGGGCAGTGTGGTGGGCCAGATTGCCAGGCTCAAAGGCTGCCGCGTAGTCGGCATCGCCGGCGACCAGGAAAAGTGCGACTACTGCGTGCAGACGCTCGGCTTCGATGCCTGCATCAACTACAAAACCGACAACGTGCGCCAGGCCCTGCGCGCCGCCTGCCCGCAAGGCATCGACGTGTATTTCGACAACGTGGGCGGCGAAATTCTCGACCTCGTGCTGGAGCAAATCAGGCTGAAGGCGCGCATCGTCATCTGCGGGGCCATTTCGCAGTACAACAGCACCACCGGCGTACGCGGCCCCGCCAACTACCTCTCGCTGCTGATGAACCGCGCCCGCATGGAAGGCATCGTGGTGTTCGACAACGCCGCCAACTACGGCACGGCCGCCCGCGAAATGGCCGGCTGGATTAAAGAAGGCAAGCTGCACTCGCCCAAAATCCAGGTCGAGCACGGCGTCAAAAATTTCCTCCCGGCGCTGCTGAAGCTGTTTTCGGGCGAGAATTTCGGCAAGCTGGTACTGGTTCCGTGAGGCCGACACCTGGCATAATAGTGACCGGCGCAACAGCAGTCACCAAACGCCAAAAATCCCCGTCAGCAGCTGCTGACGGGGATTTTTGGCGTTTGGTGACTCTGAACTATTCGCGCACGAAGCGGCGCGTAGCCGTGCCGTCGGCCGAGGTAGCGCGCAGCAGATACACTCCGCTGGGCAGGGCGCTCAGGTCGATGGGCTGCTGAGCGGCCGCAGTGGCGGGCAGCGCGGCGCGGTACACCACCTGCCCTACGGCGTTGAGCACCGTGAGCTGCGTCGGCTGGTGGGTGCCGCTCAGCTCGATGGTCAGTTTGCCGTCGGGCGTGGGGTTGGGGTACACTTGCAGCGCAGCGGCGGCCAACTGCCGGGCCGTGGCCGTGACCACGAGCGCAACCGACGGCAGCGAGGTGCAGCCCTGCGCCGAGGTGGTGGTAACGGTATAGGAACCCAGCTGGGCCGCCGAATTCACCACGTAAGTAAGACCGGCGGCCCCGGCAATGGCTACGCCATTGAAGTAGAACTGGTTGCCGATGGCCGCGCTGCTGGTGAGCGTGGTGGTGGGGCCATTGTACTGAGCCGTCAGCGTTGGGCGCGTGGGCAGCGCGTTGATGGTCAGCGTAGCCGTGGACGTGGCCCCGCCACAGGCTCCGGCGCTGCTCACCGTGTTGGTCACGGTGTAGGTGCCGGGCGTGCTGGCGTCCAGGCTGATGGCTCCTGTGCCGGCATTCAGGCTCAGGCCGGTAGTAGCGGAGAACGTACCGGCGCTGGCCCCGGTGGCGAGCGCCGGAGTGGCCGTGCCAGTGGCGCACAGCGAGGCGCTGGCGTAGCTAAAGGCCGCCGAAGCCGGGGCCGAAATCGTGATGGTGGCCGTGCTGCTGCTGGGGCAGCTGCCACCCACGCTGTACGTCACGGTGTAGGTACCGGGCGTGGAGCTGGCCGGGGCAATGGTGCCCGTGCCGGCGTTCAGGCTCAGGCCGGCCGTCGAAGCAAAGGTGCCGCCCGTAGTGCCCGCGATGCTGGGCGTGGCGGTAGCGCTGCTAAGGCAATAGCCGGTAGCCGCGTAGCTAAACGTGGCCGAGGTGGCCGGGTTCACCGTCACGGCCGTGGCGGGCGAGGTAGCGGCGCAGCCGCTACCGCTGGAGATGACCACGGCATAGCTGCCGGCCGCGCTGGCCGAATACGTAGCCGTAGTGGCCCCGGCAATGGGCTGGCCATTGAGCAGGAACTGATACGTAGCCCCGGCCCCACCGCCGCCGGCCGTTAGCAGCACCGCGCTGCCCTGGCAGATGGCCGTCGGGCCGGCGGCTACAAGTGTGGCCACCGGCGCGGCGCTGATGGTAATCGGAGCCGTAGCCGTGGTGGCCGCGCACGAGCCCGACGCCGGAATGGTGTTGGTGACGGTGTAGGTGCCCGCCTGGCTGGCCGCCAGATTCACCACGCCGGAAGCCAGGTTCAGGCTCAGGCCGGTGGTGGAGGAGAACGTACCAGCGCTGGCTCCGCTGCCGAAGACCGGGGCCACGTTGCCCTGCGCCGCCGCGCAGTAGCTGGTGACGGGGTAGCTGAATGCCGCCGCCGGGGCCGTGGTGATGGTGACCGCAGTGGTGGCCATTGCCGTGCAGGTGCTGCCCACGGTGTAGGTCACGGTGTAGGTGCCGGCCGTGCTGGAAGCGGGGTCAATTGTCCCGGTGGTCGTGTTCAGGCTCAGGCCGGCGGGGGCCGCAAACGTGCCGCCCGAGGTACCCGCAAGCGTGGGCGAGGCGCTGCCGCCACTGGCGCAGAACGTGGACGATGCGTAGGCAAATGCCGCGCTCGGGGCTGCGTTGATGGTGATACTGGCCGTAGCCGTGCCCGGGCAGGGGCTGCCCGCCGAGTAGCTCACGGTGTAAGTGCCGGGCGCGCTGGCGGCCAGATTAATCGCGCCGGTTGCGGCGTTCAGGCTCAGGCCGGTGGTTGAAGCGTACGTACCGCCGGCGATGGAAACCGTTGGTCCGGGGTTGTTGCCGCCGTTCTGACAGTAACTCGTGGCACCGTAGGCCAGGGTGGGCGTGGCCACAGGATTCACAGTGAGGGTGGTGCCAGCCGAGGTGGCCGTGCAGCTGCCGGGATTGGTGATAACCACGCTGTAGGTGCCGCCCTGCGTGGCGGCGTAGGTGGCCGAAACAGCGCCGGCAATAGTCTGGCCGTTCAGCAGAAACTGATAGGTGGCCCCGGTGCTGCCGCCGTTAGCCGTCAGCGTCACGCTATTGCCCTGACAAAAAGTGGTGGCGCCGCTCACGGCCAGCGCCGCCGCCGGTACCGCACTGATGCTCACCTGCGTAGTAGCCGATGCCGCTTGGCAGGCCCCGTTGGCAGATACGGTGTTGGTCACAGTGTAGGTACCGGGCTGGCTGGCCGCCAGGTTGATGGCCCCGGTGCTGGCGTTCAGGCTCAGGCCCGTGGGCAAAGCCGTGAAGGCCCCCGCCGCCGCGCCGGCCGCGAGCGTGGCCGTGGGGTTGGCTCCGCTGGCGCAGTAGGCCGCGCTGGCGTAGCTGAAGCCGGCCGCGCCGGGCGTGGCCACCGTTACCTGCCGGGTGCTCGTGCTGGGGCAGGGCCCGCCCACGCTGTACGTCACGGCATAGGTGCCGGCCGTGCTGGCGGCCAGGTTAAGCTGGCCGGTGGCGGCGTTTATAGTCAATCCGCTGGGAGCAGTAAACATGCCCCCGACGTTGCCGCTGATGGTAGGCGTAGGGTTGGCGCTGCTTTGGCAGTACGACGCCGCGTTGTAGGTGAAGGCGGCCGAAGTGGCCGGATTCACCGTCACGGCCACGGTGCTGGTGTTCGAGCAGCCGTTGCTGGAGGCGGTGAGGGTATAGGTAGTGGTGATGGCCGCGCCGGTCGCGTTGGTGAGCGAAACCGTGGTTTGGGCCACGCTGGCATTGGTCAGGCCGGTGGCGGGGCTCCAGCTATAGGTGTAGCCAGCCACGGCCGCCGAGCCACCCAAGGAGGCCGAGCCGCCCGAGCAGAACGTCTGGGCCGTGCCGGCATTCACCGTTACCACCGGGTTCACCGTCACACGCACCGTGGAGCTGCCCACGCAGCCATTGGCCGAAACGGCCGTGAGGGTGTACACGGTAACGCGCGGGGCGGTGCCGGTGTTGGTGCCCGTAAGGGTAGGCTGCGCCGACGAGGTGCTGCTCAGGCCCGTACTGGGCGACCAGCTGTAAGTAAGGCCGGCCACCGGCGCGGTGCCCAATTGGGCAGTCTGCCCCGAGCAGAGCACCCGGTCGGGACCGGCGCTGGGGGCGGGCAGCGGCTCCACGGTAATGGTCACGGTGGCCGTGGCCGAGCAGTTGCCGTTGTCGCCGGTGAGGGTGTAGGTAGTCGTGGCGGTAGGCGAGGCGATGGGGTTGGCCACGCGGGGGTTGTTGAGGCCGGTGCTGGGGCTCCAGGTATAGTTCTGTGCACCCGAGGCCGTGAGCGTGGTCGAGCTACCGGCGCAGATGGTCTGGTCCGGCGATACGGTGAGCGCCGGCGTGGCACGCACCGTCACCGTGGTCTGGGACGTGCTGGCGCAGCCGGCGGCGTTGGTCACCGTTACGGTGTAAATGGTCGATGCCGTGGGCGTTGCCGTGGGGCTGGCCACGGTGGTACTGCTCAGGCCGGCGGCCGGGCTCCACGAGTAGCTGGCACCACCGCTGGCATTCAGCGTAACCGACTGGCCGGCGCAGATGGCCACGGCCTGCGGCGTTACGCTGGCGTTGGGCAGCGCGTTCACAGTCACGCTCACCGATGATGTGGCCGAGCAGCCGTTGGCGCTGGCCGTCACGGTGTAGGTGCCCGAACGGTTCACGGCGACGTTCGAGAGCGTGGGATTCTGCAGCAGCGAGGTGAAGCCGGACGGGCCGGTCCAGGCGTAGCTGGCCCCCGGCACGGTCGTAGCCGTGAGCAGCAGGTTGCCGCCCACGCACAGGGGCGAGTTGCTGCCCGCCGTCACGGTGCCGATGTTAGTGATGGTGAGGTCCTGACCATTGTCCGGGCCGATGGTGGCCGGGCTGGAGGCCACTACCCGCACGCGGTAGCCCGAGCCCGTGACCACGCCCACCGGCAGCGCACCGTTGATGGTGCCGCCCGCCGTGCCCGACAGCGAACCAATAGCGACCGGCGCGGCAAACGAGCCCGTTTCGTCCGAAAGTTGGGCCGTGAACACATTAGTCGGGTCGAGGCTGCCACTCACCGTGTAGCTCACGCGCACCACGGTACTTTGGCAAAAATTCGGCCCGTTCAGCACCGAAGTAGTGATGGTAGCGGCCTGGCCCGCGCGGGCCCCGATGATGCTGACCAGCAACAGCAAGTAAAAGAGTAAACGGTTTTTCATGGAGAATGATGTGAGAAAATGGACAGAACGATGGCGCAATGGCCGGCTAGTTAGCACCCCCACATGAGGGCCACATGATGAGCACGCCAAACCGCCGGTCCCGCCTTCGATGCCCCGCCGCCACGAAAGTTTAAGCCGGCATTAATCTTCTTAACTACTTCATTTTCCGCTCATTTCCCCTTCATCTTTCTCCGCTCCTCCTTTTCCCCAATGCAACAGCCCGCCGGCACTCCCTGAGCATCGGCGGGCTGTATTATTCTCAATGCATAGTGGTCAGACAGCCTGACCATTGTAGAAAGCACGTCGTGCCAAACGCAGCCGAAGCATGACGTGCTTACTTGCTGCACAAAGGCCGGCTACTGCGCCGTGATATCCGCAAACTCGTATTTCCGGGCTACTTCCAGCGGCTGGCCATCGGCTTCAGCGTAGGGGTACACGAAGTAATTGAGGGGCGGACCAGCTTGCCGGGGCGTCAGCTGCACATCACGGCCCCGAGTGAACTCGACGCGGTTTTCGTCGTGGGCCCCGAAGAAGTAGGCGCGCTTGTCGGGGTTCTTAGCGGCTTCGGAGGCATCGACGGGCACCCAGCCAGTTTCCGGGGTGAAGAACTCGGCCCAGCAATGGTAGCCTTTGATTTCGCCGTGGCCGCGCTCGGCGGGCAGCGGCAGCCCAATGCTGAAGCGCGCCGGAATGCCCAGGCTGCGGCAGTAGCCGATGATAATGGCGTGGAAATCGGTGCAGTTGCCGTGCCGGGCGTCGCAGGCGTAGTAGATATCGCCGCGCCCCCAGCCCTGGCCGGTTTTGTCGTAGGTCACGGTACTCACCACGTGCTCGTAGATGGCGCGGGCTTTTTCGAGCGGCGTTTTGGCTCCGGCTTTGGCCACCACTTCTTCGGCCTGCTGATGAATGGTGGGGTCGAGCGGCACGAGGCGGTCGGGGGCCAGCCAGCGGGCCAGATTGGGGTCGGTTTTTTCCTTGACGAATTTGGCCGTGGGCGCATTGGCGCGCAGGTTGAGGTGCTCGCAGCGCGTGATTTGGGCGGTGAGCTTCACCACCAGCGGCGCGGTAGGCACGGTGGCGGCGCGCAGGTGCAGCATCTGGGTACCGTATTCGCCCTGCTCGATTTTGTAGGGCACCGGCGACTCAATTTTGAGGTCGCGCACCTCCTGCGAGGCATCGGTGTGGGGCACGGGTAGCCACAAATCCAGGGTTTTGGTGCCGGCCGGGGGCACGGGCACGGTGGCGGTGCTGGTGAGCACGAAGGTGCGGCTACGCGGCGCGGCGGCCGGCTGGCCCGGGGCACTCAGGCCCGGCAGGTGCACGGCCGCACCCAGCAGCCCCACCCAAATGGCGGGGGAAATCAACAACGAAACGTTCACGGCAACAAGGCAACTGGTTGCTGCTGGCGGGCGTCGGCCAAGCTGGAAGCCGGTTTCTTGTTACTGGCTGCTGGTTGCCGGGTTTTAATTCGTGGGCAGTCGACAACGAATTAAAACCCAGCAACGAGGAGCGCGAAACCAGAAACCTACTCTCGGCGGCCACCACTGCGTGCGATGCCCGCCAACGCGACGCTTACATAAGCGCCCGCCAGTCGGGGCCGACCAGACCCCAGCAGTAAGGCAAAGGTACGGCGCGGCCAACCACGAGCCGAACCGTGCGTACCAGCAGCAGCTTCATATCTTCTGCGTTTCCATGCTCTTCCTCGCCAAATCCATCACGCCTTTCGACTGGCAGCACCTGCTCTGGACGGCCGACGCACCGCCTACTTTTCTTTTTGAAGTTGTGTTTCGGTGTGTGGTGACGTACTGCTGCTGCTGGCCACGCTCCGCGTGACGGGCCGGCGCGGCGTGCGGCAGCTCTCCATTTTCGAGCTGAGCATTATTCTGGCGCTGAGCTCGGCGGCGGGCGACACCATGTTTTACCACGACACGCCGCTGCTGCCCGTCATCATCGTGTTTGCGGTAGTCAGTGCCCTGTACTGGCTATTCAACCGCCTCACCGAGTGGTTCCCGGTCTTCGGCGACTGGCTGGAGGGCAAGCCCGTGCTACTCATCGAGAAAAGCCGCATCAACATGAAAAAACTCGACAGCCTGAACCTGACGCAAAAGGAGTTATTCGGTGAGCTGCGTCAGCAGCAGGTGGAGCACCTCGGCCAAGTGCGCCGCGCCTACATGGAAGCGACCGGCAACCTCAGCGCCTATTTCTTCGCCCCCGATGCGGCCGCGCCCGGCCTGCCCATCTGGCCCGAGCTGCTGGCCCAATCGCAGCACCGCGTGGCGGCGGCCGGCGCGCACGCCTGCGGCAAGTGCGGCCACGTACAGAAGCTGGCGCGGGGCCAGGCCGCCACCCGCCCGGTGTGCGAAGGCCAGGACTGGGTGCCGGTGTGCAGTGCGAAAAGGGAGGCGTGAGGTTAAGCGGCTCGTTGAAGCGGGCCTACCGGTCAGCCCGCCCAGGGCGGGCTGACCGATTTTTGTGAAAATGACTATCGGTGGTGCTTCAACCGGTCAGACCGCCCGGGGCGGTCGGACCGGAGCAAACGAATCTGGTGTCACTTTAGGCCTGCGCGGCTCCGCGCTACCTTCGCGCCATGAAGCCCACTGCCCCGCCGGTTCTTGCGCTGGCCTCGTTTCCGGGGCCGCTGGCCCGCACGCCTTACTACTGCGACCGGCTGGAAAGCCACGTCGTCCGGTTTCCGCACGTGAATGCGCCACATGGGCACGACTTCTACCTGCTGCTCTACATCACCGAAGGTGCCGGCACGCACACCGTCGATTTGGTAACGTATGAGCTGCGGCCGGGCAGCCTGTTTTTTCTGGCTCCGGGGCAGGTGCACCACTGGCACCCGGGGCTGGATGCGCGCGGCTTCGTGGTGTTTTTCAGCGCCGACTTCTACCTGTTTCGCTACCCCGGCAGCGGGCTCTACGACTTTCCGTTTTTCGACAGCGCGCACCCGCCGGTGCTGTACCTGCCGCCCACCGAAGCCGAAATCCGCCCGCTCATCGAGCACCTCTTTGCGGAGTTCACAGTTCCGCAGCCCAACCAGGCAGAGGTTTTCCGCGCCTACCTGCACCTGTGCCTGGAGCTGGCGGCGCGCCACTACGCCGCCCCGGCCCCGGCCGAAGTGGGCCTGGCCCAGCAGCAAATCCGGCAGTTTGGGGCGCTGCTCAACCAGCACTACCGCAGCCTGCGCGGCGTGCGCGACTATGCAGGGCTGCTCCACGTATCGGCCAACCATCTCAACGCCCAGTGCCGCCGGGTGCTCAACAAAACGGCCAGCGACCTCATTCACGAGCGCATCATCACCGAGGCGCGGCGGCTGCTAAGCCACTCGGCACTGGGCGTGGCGCAGGTGGCCTACGAGCTGGGTTTCGAGGATGCGTCGTACTTCGGGCGCTACTTTCGTAAGTACACCGGCCGCACGCCCGAGGCGTTTCGGCAGCAGCGTTGATTTGTCCGGTAAGTGCCCGCAAACGGGCTGCAAAGGCGGGCGCCGCACCGGGTAACTTTGGGCCACCAACACGGCAAGTGCCGCGCCGGCCGCCTGCGCATGGGCGCGGGCCGCATTTTCCCGTATAGCTCAGCTACTGTTATGCTCCCCTCCCCCACTCCGGTTATGGCCGACTCTACAACTGATACCTACGAACTCGTTGACTCCACCGCGCTGGCGCTGGCCCAGCTGCGCTGCCCACGCTGCCACCAAGGCAAGCTGTTCACCCACTCTGCCCTGAACCTCAGCAAATTTGCCCAGATGCCCGCGCAATGCCCCGTGTGCAGCCAGACGTTCGAGCCCGAGCCCGGCTTCTACTTCGGCTCGATGTACATCACCTTTGGCTTCAACGTGGCCACTACGCTGGTGCTGGGCGTGCTCATCTATTACCTGATGGGCAACCCCGATACCTGGGTGTATGTGAGCATCGTTACGGCCGTCACGGTGCTGCTTACACCGGTTATCCTGCGCTATTCACGGGCGATGATGCTGTATTTGTTTGGTGGCACCCGCTACAATCCCAACCTGGCCCGGCGGGGTGAATAGTTAAGAGTTAAGAGTTTAAAAAAAGCCCGCCTGAATCGTCAGGCGGGCTTTTTTTAAACTCTTAACTATTTCAACACCTGCGCCCGCCACACGTTATTGCCGGGGTTGGCATCGGGCAGCAGCTTGGTGGGGTTCAGCTTCACCAGCGTGAGGGGAGTGGTGGAGTTGTAGCGGAAGGTCCAGGTACCGCTGCGCTGCCACACTTCCACGGGCAGGCGCACGCGGGTGGTTTTGCCGCCGGTTTCGGTCACGTCGGCAATGATAGGCATGGCGGCCTGGCCCAGGTTTTCGACGGTGATGAGGGCGCCTTGGGCGGGGTCCTGATTCACGTAGGTGACGGTGGTTACGGCCTGGTCGAGGGTCCAGTTGTTGTACACCCACTCGCGCCAGAACCAGGTCAGGTCCTCGCCGCTGGCATCGTTCATGGTCCGGAAAAAATCTTTAGGCTGCGGGTGCTTGAAGGCCCAACGCTTGATGTAGGTGCGGAATGCGTAGTCGAACCGTTCCGGCCCCAGAATCTCGGCGCGCAGCAGAAACAGGCCATAGCCCATCTTGCTATAGGCCGCGTAGCCGAGGTAGTTGGAGGGCGTCACGTCGGGCACGGTGTAGGGCGGTACGGTGGCCGGGTCCATGATGTAGCGGATGTTGCCCTGCACCAGCCGGGCAGTATCATTTATCTGCTTGGCATATTCGCCGTTATTGAAATTGTTGCTCGACAAGATGTTGATAAAAGTGTTGAAGCCC
This sequence comes from Hymenobacter siberiensis, assembly GCF_018967845.1. Classification (GTDB taxonomy): domain Bacteria; phylum Bacteroidota; class Bacteroidia; order Cytophagales; family Hymenobacteraceae; genus Hymenobacter; species Hymenobacter siberiensis. The sequence goes on along the minus strand of NZ_JAHLZZ010000001.1, from coordinate 2,174,298 downwards.
TCGTCCATCCACGGGTACTTGCGCTCGTTCGAGCCCACAATCATCGGGAACCAGTTGTGGCCGAACTCGTGGTCCGTTACGCCCCACAAGCTGGCTTTGCGGGCCTTCGCGCCACAGAACACGATGCCCGGATACTCCATGCCGCCCACCACGCCGGCCACGTTAGTGGCCACCGGGTACGTGTATTCGTACCACTGCTTCGAGTTGTATTCGATGCTCTTCTTCACGTACTCCGTCGAGCGGTTCCAGGCCGTATCCTGGGCCGATTCGACCGGGTAGAGCGACTGCGCCAGCGACTTGCGGCCGCTGGGCAGGTTCATCTTCGCCGCATCCCACACGAAAGCCGCCGAGGCCGCCCAGGCCACATCGCGCGCCCGCTGGCACTTAAAATGCCAGGTGAGGCGGCCGTTTTTGCCACCGGGCCGCGAGCCAGCCTGCGTCACTTCGTCGGCCGAGCGCACCATCACCGTCTGGTCCGAGCCAGCAGCTTTGGCCAAACGGTTTTGCTGGGCGCTGGTCAGCACCTCGGTGGGGTTTACGAGCTCGCCCGAGCCACCCACCAGGTAGTTGGCGGGCACGTTCAGGGTGTAATCGAAGTTGCCGTATTCGAGGTAAAACTCGGCCGTGAGGTAGGGCAGCGTGTTCCAGCCTTCCACGTCGTCGTACACGGCCATACGCGGGTACCACTGCGCCACTTCAAAGATTTCGCCGTTTTTGGTTTGCAGGCGGCCCAGCCGGTCGGAGCCGTATTCGGGGATGCTGAAGCCGTAGGCGATGTCGATTTTCAGCTTGTCTCCGTTGGGCTTCAGGGCCTCGGGCAGCATGATTTGCATGCGCGTATCGGTTACGCGGTAGTTGGCTTTCAGCTTCTTGCCGTGCAGCTCGATGTTCACGGTCTGCAGTGAGTCGCCGCCCTGGAAGCCGCGCGAGTTGTTGCCGAAGCGCCCGCCGCCCACCGGCGTGATAGCCGCCCCGCGCGAGTCCTCGCGGTACAGGTTCTGGTCGACCTGCAGCCACACGAAGGCCAGCGCATCGGGCGAGTTGTTGGTGTAGGTGATGGTGGCGGTGGCCGTCACGCGGGCCGTTTTCTCGTCGAGGCGGGCGTCAATTTTGTAGTCGGCCGCGTTCTGCCAGTACTGCGCCCCGGGCTGGCCGCCGGCCGTGCGCGTGGGCGTGCTCAGCTGCTCAATAAAACTTGGGTTGAACAGCGTGCGCGAGTCGTAGGCCGGACCGGTATTGATGGTTTGGGCCAGGGCCGAGCCGGCCGTGAGCAGCGCCGCGCCCAGCAGGAATTGTAGTTTCATGTGAAGTATCAGGAGGAAAAGCGAAAATGAATCGCACAAAAGAACGTCATGCCGAGCGGAGCCGAGGCATCTCGCGTGGGGTAGTAATCAACTCCGCAGGACAAATGGATTAGTGGTGACACGCGAAATGCCTCGGCTCCGCGCGGCATGACATTGTTTATCAGCATTTCCCCGCCCTTACAGCCGCTCCCGCACCAGTTCCATCAGCCCGTTCAAATCCGCCGCGTCCATCTCCGACGCTTCGATGAAGGGCGTGAGCGCGCCGCCTTCGCCCACGGCGAAAGCGGCCGGCAGCGGGTGCCGCGCCCACTGCGGATAGTCGCGCACGAACTCGTCGCGGTGCAGAAAAGCCACCGGCACGGGCAGCGCCTTGATAAACGCGCGCCACTCCGGCTGCATCGAAGTAGCGCCGTAGGTAACCGCGCACAGCGAGCACTGGTAAGTGCTGGGCGAAAGGATTTTATGAAACATATCCTTGAGGCCGGCCAGGCGGCTGCCATCGGCATTGTACACGAAAACGAGGCGTTGGGGCATGAGCACGAATAGCCGGCAAAGGGCCGGGTCGCAAAGTAAGGCGCGGCCGGGGCAGGAGCTCCGACGCGCCCGCAGCACCCGCAGCACCCGCAACCCCAACGCGCCCAGCCTTGGCAACTGGTAGTTTCAGCAGCAGCGTGAGCAGGAGCTTTATAAAAACTTGGGAGAGGAATGCCGTGCCAAGGTACTGCCGGACGCATCTTTGCGTGTACACCCGTTTTCGCTACTCTTCATCTAGTTCTATCGCTGCCATGACTGCCTACGACCTGACGGAAATACTGCGCAACCTGTTGTCCCTGCCTGCCGAGTCGGAGCTAGTCGAATTTAAAGAAGCCAAAACCACTTTCGATTCCGACAAGCTCGGAGAGTATTTCAGTGCCCTGAGCAACGAGGCCAATTTGAAAAGCGCACAGGAAGCCTGGCTGGTTTTTGGCGTAAATAATGCCCAGGAAGTAGTTGGAACGGCATTTCGTGCCGACCCCATAAAACTGCAAAGCCTCACAAAAGAAATAGCCGACCATTGCACCAACCGACTCACGTTCCGGGGCATTCATGAACTCACGCACGAAGGCAAGCGCGTTATTCTGTTCGAGATTCCGCCGGCCACAGCAGGGTATCCCACTGCTTGGAAAGGTCACCACTACGGCCGCGATGGTGAAAGCCTAGGGCCACTAAATACCGACGAGCGGCACCGAATTGAAGGCCGATTTCAGCAGCAGCTCGGTTTTGAGCGCGGCATTGCCTACGCCAACGCCAGCATTTCGCACATCCTAGAACTGCTCGACTGGCAGAAGTATTTTGCGCTATGTGAATTTCCCGAACCGACCGATGCCCAGGAAATAGTGGTGCGGCTGGCAAGTATTAAAGCTGTAGTGAGGGCCGATGGGCAATTGCACATCACCAATTTAGGAGCGGTACTGTTTGCGCGCGATTTGCGCCTTTTTGAGCATTTGGCTTATAAACCCTATCCGCATCATACTCTATGAAGGAACCGGGCGAACGGGCGCCAAGATGGAACAGACAGGCCAGTTGGGTTACGCCATAGGATTCAATCGGGCGGCCAACTGGTTGAATGACCGGCTGCCTAGCCAAGAAGAAATTGGCCGGGCACTTCGCACCACGGTTCCAACCTACCCCATCAAAGCCGTGCGCGAGTTGATGGCAAACGCGCTGATTCACCAAGACTTTACTGTAAGTGGTTCAACTTTGATGGTAGAGGTATTCATCAACCGCATTGAAATCACCAATCCTGGCACTCCGCTAATCAACGTATTGGAGTTTCTGAACCACATTCCCGTTAGCCGGAACGAAGCCATTGCAGCCACAATGCAATCATTCAACTTCTGCGAACGGCAAGGCAGCGGCATCGACCGCGTTGTGGAAGAATGCGAGAAGCATCAGCTTCCCGCTCCTGACTTTATTCGCGGCGACAATTACACCCAAGCCATTCTCTATGCTCCTCGACCGTTGCGGGAGATGGACCGCCGCGACAAAATCAGGGCGTGCTACCAACACGCCTGCCTGAAACACGCCAACGGCCAACAAATGACCAACCAATCGTTCCGCGAGCGCATGGGCATTGCCGAAAAAAACTACTCCATTGCTTCCCGCATCATTGCCGAAACGATAGAAGAAGGCTTAATCCGGCCCTACGACCCAGAGAACAAATCCAAAAAACACGCTGAATACATTCCTGTTTTTCATTAAATCTTATGTGACTGTCATGTGATTTGCACCAATAAAAAGCCGGTTTTTATTGGTGCAAACACACTTTTTTTATGTGACTGTCATGTGATTTTGCCTTTTATAACGTGCCCGCCTCCCCCGCCCCCCTGCCCTACCTTGTTTTCGATTTCGACAGCACCTTCACCCAAGTCGAAGGCCTGGACGAGCTGGCCGATATTGCCCTGGCCGGCCGCCCCGACGCGGCCGAGCGCGTGGCCCAAATCCGGGCCCTCACCGACCAGGGTATGGCCGGCGAAATCGGTTTCCAAGAGTCGCTGGCGCGGCGGCTGGCGCTGCTGGGGGCCAATGAGCGCCACCTCGCGCCGCTGGTGGCCCGCCTCAAAACCAAGGTGAGCGAGAGCATCCGGCGCAACGGCGACTTCTTCCGGCGCTTCGCGGATAGGATTTACGTGGTGAGCAGCGGCTTTCGGGAGTTCATCGAGCCGGTAGTGGCCGAGTTCGGCATCACGCCCGGCCACGTGCTGGCCAACACCTTCACCTTCGATGCCGAGGGCGACATTACCGGCTGCGACCCGGCCAACGTGCTGAGCCGCGACGGCGGCAAAATCCGCCAGCTGGTGCTGCTCAATTTGGACGGGCCTGTGTACGTGCTCGGCGACGGCTACACCGACTACCAGATTCGCGAAGCAGGGCTGGCCCACCGCTTCTATGCTTACACCGAGAACGTTAGCCGCCCCACCGTGGTGGCCCAGGCCGACGAAGTGCTGCCCACGTTCGATGAGTTTTTGTACCAACTAAGACTTCCCATGACTTTATCATACCCCAAAAACCGCATCAAGGTGCTCCTGCTGGAGAATCCGGATGCCCGCGCCGCCGAGCTTTTCCGCCAGGAAGGCTACCAGGTGGAGGAGGTGAAAGGCGGCCTCGACGAGGATGAGCTCATTGCCCGCATCGAGGGCGTGAGCCTGCTCGGCATCCGCTCGAAAACGCAGGTAACCCAGCGCGTGCTCGACGCCGCCAACCGACTTGTCGGCATCGGCGCATTCTGCATCGGCACCAACCAGATTGACCTCACCGGGGCCATGAAAAAGGGCGTGGCCGTGTTCAACGCGCCGTTTTCGAACACCCGCTCAGTGGTTGAGCTCACCTTGGCCGAGCTGATTGTGCTGGCCCGCCGCATCCCCGAGAAGAATCCCAAAATGCACCGGGGCGAGTGGGATAAATCGGCCAGCGGCTCGTTCGAAATTCGGGGCAAAACGCTGGGCATCGTGGGGTACGGCAACATCGGCTCGCAGCTTTCGGTAGTGGCCGAAGCCGTGGGCATGAAGGTGATGTACTACGACATGGCCGAAAAGCTCCAGCTCGGCAACGCCGTGAAGGCCCGCACGCTGGAAGAACTATTGGCCCAATCCGACGTGGTGACGCTGCACATCGACGGCCGCCCCGAGAACGAGAACTACTTCGGCGAGAAGGAATTTGCCCAAATGAAGCCGGGTGCCCTGTTCATCAACAACGCCCGCGGCCATGTGGTAGATGTGCCGGCCCTGGCGGCGGTGCTGCGCAGCGGCCACCTCGGCGGCGCGGCCGTGGATGTATTCCCCCACGAGCCCAAAACGAACAACGAGAGCTTCGAAAGTGAGCTGCGCGGGCTCACCAACGTGCTGCTCACGCCGCACATCGGCGGTAGCACGACCGAGGCCCAGCGCAACATTGCCGAGTTCGTGCCCGAGCGGCTGATGCAGTACATCAACACGGGCAACACGCAGCAGTCGGTCAATTTCCCCAATATTCAGCTGCCCACGCAGCAGGCCCACCGCCTCATCCACATTCACGCCAACGTACCCGGCGTACTGGCCAACATCAACAACGTGCTGGCTGCCCACCAGGTCAACATCCTGGGCCAGTACCTGAAAACCAACGAGCACATCGGCTACGTGATTACCGACATCAACCGCGAATACGACCACGACGTGATTCAGGCCCTGCGTGCCGTAGAGCATACCATCAAGTTCCGGGTGCTATACTAGAAAGCAGGCATTCCGGTGCAGAACGAATCGGTGACACACGCTGAGCAATTCCCCTGGATTCCCCTATCCAACTGGTGCGTGGAATGCCGGAATGAAAACCCCTCAAAACGAACACGGCCCCGGCACTCCTTGCGGAAGCATGGGGCCGTAAGGCTACGCTACGCCGGGTTTTTCCGGATGATGTAAAAGCTCATCTCCCGGCGAGTCACAAACCCCAGGTGATGGTATAGCTTGATGGCCCGAACATTATCAGATTTTACGTGCAGAAACGGGATACCCGTTGCCGCCACAATGCGCTGTGCCTGAAGCAGAATGAGCTGGCCGGCATAGCCCCGGCCCAGGTGGCCAGGATGGGTGCACACGGCGCTGATTTCAGCATACGGCTCCGGATGCATGCGCTGCCCGGCCATCGCCACCAGCTCAGGGCCTTCAAAAATGCCTTCGTAATGCCCAAACGCAAGAGTATTGGGCAAAAACGGTCCGGGCTTGGTTTGTTTGGTGAGAGCCAGCATGGCGGGCACGTGCGCTGGCCCCAACCGGATGGGCGGCGGACCCGACAAAACGGCCGCTGCCGGCTGCTCCTGCACCATTTGCCCTATCTGTAGTTGCTGCACCACCTGCCATTGGGCCGGAATAGCCATTGGAACCGGGCTCACCACGCCCAGCACGCGGCCGGCGGGCACCAGCGCGTGCAGCAACCCAAAAGCCTCCGGCGTGAAAGCTTCGAACCCGACAAACGGCGACACATCTTCCGCAAAGCACTTCACCGATGCCGGACCCTGGGCCAGGGCGCTATTGCCCGAAATCAGCGCGTTCCAAACGGGGTTATCGAGTAGGTGGGCCATGGCAGTTACGCGTTTTGCGCGCAGCCAAAAGTAAGTACTGTGGCTATTTGCACGGCCGCAACTCGCAGAACTGGCACGGACGACAAAACCCAGGATGCGCTACTGCATAGCGAACAAAAAAGCGCTAATGTTTCCGAAAGAGTCCCGTTTACAGCCGCTCGCGCACCTGGCGCAGCACCCGTTCTACCTCGTTGCGCATGGGGCCGCTCTCCACTACATGGTTGTTGTTCATGAACGTGAAAGCCAGCAGCCGGCCGCTTTTGGTGCGCAGGTAGCCGCACACGTTCAGATTGTTGCTGAGGGTGCCGGTTTTGCCCCACACCCAGGGACCGGTGGCATCGTGGTAGCGCTTGCGCAAAGTGCCCTGGCCGCCGCCGGCCGCCAGCAGGCTCAGCAGGCGGCGCTCGGGCACTTCCTGGTGCAGCTTGAGGAGCAGGCCGGTGAGGGTGCGGGGCGTGACGAGGTTGAGGCGCGACAGGCCCGAGCCATCGACCCACAAAACCGGGTCGGACAGCGTGCTGAGCAGGCTTTTGCGGGCGTAGCGTATCACGCGGCCGGTGCTGAGCGAGTCGCGGTAGCCGATTTTGGTGCTGCACATCAGCAGCAGCTGCTCGGCCAGGAAATTATCGCTCACGCGCAGCATACGGCGGTAGAGGGAGTCCACGCGCAGCCCGTGGAGCGTGCGGATGGAGTCCTGCCCGGGCCGGGGCCGCCAGATGGCGCTACTAGTGGCCCGGCGCAGGGTGTCGCCCAGCAGCCGCAGCATCAGCCCGCGGCTCGTCATGAAGGGCGTTTCATCGACCCACCTGCGGGCGGTGGGCAGCACGTAGAAGCGGTTTTCGTGCAGCGCGCGGATGATATGCGTGTCGGCATCGAGGCCGGGTGTGCGCAGGTCGGCCGGGGCCGGGGCCACCAGCAGCGCAAAATAGCGCGGCAGCACCCGGATGCGCGACTGCGGCACCAGCCCCGGCCGCACGGCTGCCACGCCGCCGTGGCGAACCGGCGCGGGCGGCGTGGCGTAGAAGCGCACCGTATTGCCGTAAATCGGGAAGGCCGTGCGCTCGGCCTGGAAGTAGTAGCCGTAGTCGTCCCAGGTCCAGCCCGGGCCGAAGGGCGCCACGGTGGCTATGTCGCAGTAGGCCAGGGTGTGCTCCGGCCGGTTCAGCAGGAAGCTGAAGGCGCGGCGGCTGGGCACGTCGCCGTGCAGCAGGGTGGGGTCGCCGGTGCCCTGAAAAAACAGGGTGTCGCGGCGGCTGAAGTAGCGCAGGCTGGGCAGCGAATCGGTGAGGATGTGCAGACCGGCGTAGAGGCTGAACAGCTTCATGTTGCTGGCTGGGGTAAAGTATTTGGCCTCCTGATAGCCATAGAACGGCCGGGTGCTGTCGGCGTAGGCCAGGCTCATGCCCACCTGGTGCTGGCGCAGAATGGGCGAGGTGGCCAGCAGCGAATCGAGCCAGGGCAGCGGCTGGCCGGCCCGCACCGCCAAAGGCACGCCAGCCGGCTTATCGGAGACCGACTGGGCGCAGGCCGATAATTGGGTAATGCCCAAAGTGAGCAGCAGGAAATAGAATGGGCGTAGCATCGGCCGCAACTTACGCAGCAAATGGGGCTGGGGTGGCTTTTTGATTAGTGATTCAGGTTGGACGCATTTAAATGGAGTCATGGGCCTCCATTGTCTCACAGGGCATTTTAGGCTTTAAAAAAGCGTCAGGTCCAAAATGAAAAAGTGCCCTGGTAGGCTGGATTCAGTCCTCAAAATTTATATACGTTCAACCTGTTAGTAATTAGCGGTTTTAATATCACACAGCAAAAACGCCATGCCGAGCGCAGCCGAGGCATCTCGCGTGTGGTAGCAATTCAATCGTCAGGATTAATGGTGGCACGCGAGATGCCTCGGCTGCAATCGGCATGGCGTTCTGAAAAATCAAAATCTGCCCCCGCCCTGTTCTTGTCAACTTTTCCATCATACGAAGAAATCAACCCCTGAATTATGTCCACCCACGCCTTATTCGCGCCCTTCGCGCTGAAATCCCTCCATCTCAAAAACCGCATTGTGATGGCTCCCATGACCCGCTCCTTCTCGCCTAACGGCGTGCCGGGCACCGATGTGGCGGCCTACTACCGCCGCCGCGCCGAGGGCCAGGTCGGCCTCATCCTCTCCGAGGGCACCGTGGTGGAGCGCCCGGCCTCGTCCAACGACCCCAACATTCCGCATTTCTACGGCGAGCAGGCGCTGGCCGGCTGGCAACACGTCATCAATGAAGTGCACGCTGGCGGGGGCAAAATGGGCCCGCAGCTCTGGCACATGGGCGTGATGAGCGAGCACCGCTCGGGCTGGAAGCCGTCGGAAAACTTCGAAGGCCCCTCCGGCCTGCTCAAGCCCGGCGAGGCCACGGGCAAGACCATGACCGAAAATGACATCGCCGACACCATTGCCGCCTTCGGCCGGGCCGCCGCCGATGCCCAGCGCCTGGGCTTCGACTGCCTGGAGCTGCACGGGGCGCACGGCTACCTCATCGACCAGTTTTTCTGGGCCGGCCTGAACCAGCGCACCGATGCCTACGGCGGCGATGCCCTGGCTGGCCGCAGCCGCATCGCCGTGGAGCTCGTGCAGGAAGTGCGCCGTCAGGTGGGCGAGGATTTCGTCATCAGCCTGCGCCTCTCGCAGTGGAAGCAGCAGGACTACGAGGTGAAGCTGGCCCACACACCCCAGGAAATGGAAGCCTGGCTGCAGCCCCTGGCCGAGGCCGGCGTGGATATTTTCCACTGCTCACAGCGCCGTTTCTGGGAGCCGGAATTCGAGAATGAAGGCTCCGATTTGAACTTTGCCGGCTGGGTGAAAAAGCTCACCGGCAAAACCACCATCACCGTGGGCTCGGTGGGCCTGTCGGGCGAATTTCTGGCCGGCTTCGCGGGCGAAGCCTCCGAGCCGCGCGCCCTCGATGAGCTGCTGCGCCGGCTGGACCGCAACGAATTCGACCTCGTGGCCGTGGGCCGCCAGCTGATTGTGGACCCGAACTGGGTGGAGAAGATTCAACAGGGCCGCTCCGAAGAGCTGAAAGGCTATAGCCGCGAGGTCCTGCGCACGCTGGTGTAAGCCCGGCAGTTTGTTTTTTCAGTAGCGCGGATGGCAAAGTCCGCGCTACTTTTTATCGCTCAATGTGCTTCACCTTGGCCTCGTCCAAATCGAGCTGGGCTTCCTGCTGGCGCAACACCTCGTCGTCGTACGAGTCGTGGTGGCGCAGGTTCGTCAGGGCCTCGCGCTCTACCCGCAGCACGTCGAGCAGCACGCGGTGGTACTGGCGCAGCGCATCGCGCCCCGATTGGTCGGCATCGAGCGAATTGAGGGTATGGCTCGTGAGGCTCACCTCGGTTTCCATGCGCTGATGGAGGCGGGCAACCAGCTCATTGCTCTGAATTTCAACTCCGTATTTTTTCTGCATGTACTTCACGGCGGCCGTGCGCAGGTGTAGGCGCACGCTGGCTTCCTGCTCTTCGAGCGGGTCACGGTCTTCCAGGGCTGCCACTTTGGTGAGGCGAACGATGAGCGGCAGCGTGAGGCCCTGCACCACCAGCGTGACCAGAATGACCACGAAGGTGATAAACAGGATGAGATTGCGCTGCGGGAAAGCCTGCCCGTTGGCCAGCAAAGGCACCGACAGGGCCGCCGCCAACGACACCACCCCGCGCATGCCGGCCCACCCCAGCACCAGCGGCCCCTGCCAGCCGGGGCTGGGCTCGCTCGCCCGCACGCTCCGGCTCAGCCAGCGCGGCAGGAAGGCCCCCGGATACACCCACAGCAGCCGCACACCGATAACGACGCCACTCATAATCAGCCCATAAATGATGGCCTGCCACAGGGAGTAGTTCCCTAGCCCATTCACCACAATGGGCAGCTGCAGGCCAATAAGCATGAATACCAGCGCATTAAGCATAAATATCAAGCTCGACCACGAGCTATTGGCCTGCAGGCGCGTGTTGGCATCGAATACCCGGTGCGAGAAATACGACATCAGCAGGCCCCCGCTCACCACGGCCAGCACCCCCGATACCTTTAGCTCCTCGGCCAGCAGATACATCACGTAGGGCGTCATAAACGTGAGCACCGTGTTGATGTTGGCCGTGGTGGGCAGGTACTTATGAACGAGGTAGAAGCCGCCCGCCACCAGCAGCCCCACGGCCAGCCCGCCCCCGGCCACCAGCAGGAAGCTCACCGCCGCCTGCTGCCACACAAACGTGCCCGACACCGCCGCCGCCAGGGCAAACTGAAATACAATCAGGCTGCTGGCATCGTTCAGCAGCCCCTCTCCTTCTACGATGGAGGTGATGCGCTTGGGCACGCTCACGTCTTTGAGCACTGTGGCGGCGGCCACGGCATCGGGCGGCGAGATGATGCCGCCCAGCAGAAAGCCCAGCGCCAGCGTGAAGCCCGGAATGAGCCAGTGGGCCACCATTGCCACAACGCCCGACGTGAAAACCACCAGCCCGAAGGCCAGCAGCATAATGGGCCGCCGCCAGCGCCAGAAGTCGTGCCAGGGAATGTACCAGGCCCCCTCGTAGAGCAGCGGCGGCAGGAAGACCAAAAAAATCACTTCGGGCGCAATCCGCACTTCCGGCAAGCCCGGCACAAAGCTGATGCCCAGCCCGCCCAGCACCAGGAAAATCGGATAAGAAATACCGAGCTTCTGCCCCAGCATCACCAGCAGAAACGTTGCAAAGAGCAGGGCAAGCAGGAGCAGGAGGCTGGAGTGCAGCATGGGCAGTGGGTTGGGTTTAACAACCCAAAGAAACGCCAGCCAGCTTGCGCCCGCGCAAAGTCGGGCCGGGCAAGCCCCTCATGCAGAGTTGCAGAACGTGCTTACCCAGCGATGCTCCTACCTGGTGCCAGAGCCGCCGGCCCACCGTCGGACGCTTGGGCCGGTCGAAAAGCACCACGTAGAGCACCCCGAGCAGGGGCGTGAGCAGCAGGGGCGTTAGCAGCCGCAGGTGCCAGTAGTGAACCGGGCTCAGCCCCCAGGCCTGGACGAGGTGATTGGTAAAATGCGCCATTACTAAATATATACATTTTCCATAAATTCTGCAATCGTTCCCGAGCAATTCTGCAATCCTTTGTTCATACTGCCCCAATGTTTTTTCAAACGGCAGTATCTGCCCTGGCCCCATGAGCTTAGCGGGGCCCGGCAGGCTGCCGGGTCCTGTTTGCCAGACCCGCCCTGCGCAGATTTTTGGGCGTACCAAATTCGGCTGCCGTACTTTTGACCCCCGTCATGCCCGAACGCTCCAACCCCTCCCCCAGCGCGTCGGCAGCGAAATACATTTTCGTTACCGGCGGCGTCACTTCTTCACTCGGCAAAGGAATCATTTCCGCCTCGCTGGCCAAGCTTTTGCAGGCCCGCGGGTTCCGAGTCACCATCCAGAAGTTCGACCCCTACATCAACATCGACCCCGGCACCCTCAACCCGTACGAACACGGCGAGTGCTACGTGACCGACGACGGGGCCGAAACCGACCTCGACCTCGGCCACTACGAGCGGTTCCTGAACACGCCCACCTCGCAGGCCAACAACGTCACCACCGGCCGCATCTACGACCACGTCATCCGCCGCGAGCGCGAGGGTGCGTTCCTCGGTAAAACCGTGCAGGTGGTGCCCCACATCACCGACGAGATTAAGCGGCGTATGCTGCTACTGGGCCAGAACAGCCAGTTCGACGTGGTGATTACCGAAATCGGCGGCTGCATCGGCGACATCGAGAGCCTGCCCTTCGTGGAGGCCGTGCGCCAGCTCCGTTGGGAATTGCCCGATGCCGACTCGCTGGTTATTCACCTCACGCTGGTGCCGTATCTGAAGGCCGCCGGCGAGCTCAAAACCAAGCCCACCCAGCACTCAGTGCGCGACCTGCGCGAGGCCGGCCTCCAGCCCGACATCCTGGTGTGCCGCACCGAACACCCCATGCCGGCCGAGATGCGCCGCAAAATCGCGCTGTTCTGCAACGTGAAAATCAACTCGGTTATCGAAAGCCTCGATGCCGACAGCATCTACTCGGTGCCGCTGCTCATGCGCAAGGAGGGCCTCGATGAGCGGGTTATCAAGCGCCTGAAGCTGACCGGCGGCACGCTGCAGCCCGACCTGGAAGCCTGGAAAGATTTCCTCGGCAAGCTAAAAAACCCCACCGAGGAAGTGACTATTGCCCTGGTAGGCAAGTACGTGGAGCTACCCGACGCCTACAAATCCATCAACGAAGCCTTCGTGCATGCTGGCGCTCAAAACGAGTGCAAGGTGACGGTGCGCAGCATCCAGTCCGACAATATCACGCCCGAAAACATTGCCGGCCTGCTGCACGGCTGCGATGGCGTGCTGGTAGCGCCCGGCTTCGGCGAGCGCGGCTTCGAGGGCAAAATCGCCGCCGTGAAATACGTGCGGGAGAATAATATTCCTTTCTTCGGCATCTGCCTGGGCATGCAGGTGGCCGTGGTAGAATACGCCCGCAACGTGCTGGGCCTGCCCCATGCCAACTCGACCGAGATGGACGCTCTCACGCCCAACCCCGTGGTGGCCATGATGGAAGAGCAGAAAAACGTGACCCTGAAGGGCGGCACCATGCGCCTCGGGGCCTACGCCTGCGACCTGCGCCGGGGCTCAAAAGCCGCCAAAGCCTACGCCCGCAACCACATCAGCGAGCGCCACCGCCACCGCTACGAATTCAACAACCAGTATCTCAAGCAATTTGAGGATTCGGGCCTGCAAGCCACCGGCACCAACCCCGAAACGGGCCTGGTGGAGGTAATTGAGTTGCCCTCGCACCCCTGGTTTGTGGCCGGCCAGTTCCACCCCGAGCTGAAAAGCACCGTGGAAAATCCGCATCCGCTGTTCGTGCGTTTTGTGCGGGCCGCCATTCAGCATAGGAAAGGATAAGTGGCCGCGATTACAGGCAGTCGCCTGTCATCCTGAACGCAACGAAGGACCTTATCACCGCCAAGCAGTTTGCTGTAATGGGAAACCATGCAAACGCGATAAGGTCCTTCGCTGAGCGGACGCCAGATGAAGGATGACAGGCGACTTCATTCTTAATTCCTCATTCTTCCTTAAGCGCAGCGTCCCGCCGTACCTTTGCCCCTTCGCAACCTTTTTTACTAATGGATAGAAATTCAGCAACCGGCCTATTCCTTATCTCGGCCTTGCTCCTCGTGTACCTGTTCTTCTTCAGCCCGAAGAACCCCGACGAAAAAGCCACTGGCAAAACACCGCCCGGGACTACCGCCGCTACCAAGGCCCCGGCCATTCCGTCCGTAGCCGCCCTGGCTCCGGAAGCGGCTCTCGACACCACGGCCGGCGCAGCCAAGGACATGAGCCTGGCCAACGAAAACATCACCGTCACTTTTTCGACCCGTGGCGGCCGCGTCACGGCCGTGCGCCTGAACAAATACAAGACGTTCTTCGGCAAGCCGCTCGATTTGTTCGATGCCACGAGCGCCCGCATGGACACCAAATTTCGGACCGTAGATGGCAAAACCATCCGGTTTTCGGATTTGAACTTCCAGGCCGTTCCTTCGCAGTCGGCGGCCGGCTCGGTGCTCACGTTCAGCGCGCCGGTGGCGGGCGGCAGCATCGTGCAGACCTACTCACTGCCCGCCAACAGCTTCGAGCTGAAGTACGACCTGCGCCTGCTGGGCCTGGAGCGCACCGTGGCCCAGGAGCCGCTCACCTTCACCTTCGTGGACCAGGTGCGCCAGACCGAGCAGGACCTCAAACAGAACCGCAACCACACCACCATCAACCACTACCTGGCCGCCGGCGACCAGGGCGCGCTGGCCGAGGCCAGCGAGAAGCCCGAGGAATACAAGGCCGCCGGCCCCGTGAAATGGGCGGCTCACAAGCACGACTTCTTCGTGGCCGGCCTCATCGCCGACCAGCAGCCATTCGCGGGCGGCGCGTTCAACGCCGACGTGAACCTGGAAGACTCCACGACCATCAAAACCCTGAGCTCGACGCTGACCATTCCGGTGGCCGAAGTGGAGCAGGGCCGGGGCCAGTACCGCTTCTTCTTCGGCCCGAACGCGTTCAACCTGCTGAAGCAGGTAACGCCGGAGTTCGACCGCAACGTGTACCTCGGCTGGGGCCTCTTCCGCTGGGTGAACCGCTTCGTGGTGCTGCCGGTGTTCCACTTCCTGGAGCAGTTCATCTCGTCCTACGGCGTAATCATCGCGCTACTGGTGCTGCTTATCAAGCTGGTAACGTGGCCGCTCACCTACAAAACCTACGAGAGCCAGGCCCGCATGAAAGTGCTGAAGCCGGAGATTGATGAGCTGAAAGCCAAGCACGGCGACGACGCCACCAAGGTGCAGCAGGAAACGATGAAGCTGTACCAGGAATTCGGCGTGAGCCCCCTGAGCGGCTGCGTGCCCACCCTGCTCACGCTGCCGATTCTGTTCGCCATGTTCCAGTTCTTCCCGAACGCCATCGAGCTGCGTCAGCAAAGCTTCCTGTGGGCCAAGGACTTGAGCAGCTACGACGTATTCATCAAGCTGCCCTTCTACGTGAAGTGGTACGGCGACCACGTCTCGATGTTCACCCTCATGATGACGGCTTCGACCCTACTCATGACCTGGCAGAGCAACCAGACCAACACGGCCATGCAGGGCCCGATGAAGACTTACAGCTACCTGATGCCCATCATCTTCCTGTTCGTATTGAACAGCTTCGCGGCGGGCCTCACCTGGTACTACTTTGTGTCCAACGTCATCACCTTCGCCCAACAAGCCGCTACCAAGGCGTTCGTGGACGACACCAAAATCCGCGCCCAGCTCGACGCCAACAAAATCAAGAACAAAGACAAGAAGCCCGGCGGCATCCAGGGCCGCATTGCCGAGGCGATGAAGGCCGCGCAGGAGCGCGAGGCGCAAGCCAAGCGCAAATCGTAGCCAGCACTGCTACTATTTGAACGTCATGCTGAACTGCGTTCAGCATGACGTTTTTGGTTTAACTAATTCTAAAAGCCGGCAATCCGAAACCATAGGCACGGTTTTCGTATTGCCGGCTTTTTATTGCCATCTTTCACCCCAATCTTTCTGCACCCCAACCGCCATGCGCCATTTCTCGCTCCTGCTGCTGCTCAGTGTCTTTAGCCTCAGCTTCATGCTGCCCGCCTGTGCCCAGCGTGTGCCCACCAAAAAAGCAAAGGCGAAAACAGCCGGCCAAACGACCGTAGCTCCCGTTCAGGCGGCCACTCCTGCGGCCGAGGGCCCCGTTATCACCTTCGAGCGCACGCCCTGCTACGGCATCTGCCCGACCTACACCATGCAGGTGTATGCCGATGGCCGCGTGGCCTACGAAGGTCGCCGCGCCGTGCCAGTGCTGGGCAAGCACGACCTGAAACTGTCCGCCGCCGCCGTGGCCGATATGCTGCGCCAGGCCAAAGAAGCCCACTTCGATACATTCGATAAGCGATACTCGCGCAATACCTCCGACCTGCCCAGCACCGTCGTAGCCATCCGCCAGCCCAACGGCACGCTCAAAACCGTAACGGTTGAGGAAGGTGCCCCCGAAAACGTGAAAAACCTCTTCATTTATCTCGGCAACCAGTTCGACCAGCTGGCCCAGCTGAATGGCATAGAGAAGTAGTAATAGCGGCCCAGGCTGATAACGCCATGAAGCATCCGGTTACGTCTGAACCACTCGTTCGGACGTAACCGGATGCTTCATGGCGTTATCAGCCTGGGTGTTTGATTGGCGCGGCCACCAGTGCCATTACCGGAACACTGCTCGAAAAGCCCGCAGCGCCACCGGATGGTAAATGGTGGCGTGTATTTCCTGTGGCATGGCCTCGTAGTGCCAGTGGCCGGCGCAGGGGCCAGCGGCCTGCACCAGCTGGAGCGTGGCGGCCGTATCGCCCTAGCTGCTGGTAGCCAGGTAGGCGCTAACGGCCGGGCGGCCGGGTGCCTTCAGCCGGGTAGCAGCCTCTTTGGCCAACTGGCCATTGTTCCACCACAGACTGAGGTCGAAGGCGAGGTAGGCATTGAAAAGCTGGGGCTCCAGCAGCAGGGTTTCGACCACGAACAGGCCGGCCAGCGACTCGCCCACAATAGCCGTTTCGGCGGTGGTGCGGTAGCGCTGCCGCACCTGCGGCATCAGCTCCTCGCGGATAAACTGCCGGTAGGCGGCCGAGCCACCCACTTTGGGCGCGATTTTGCGGTCTTCGGCGCTGGTGGTGGGGCCGGTGAGGTCGCGGCGGCGCTGGGTATTTTCGATGCCAACCAGGATGAAGGGCCGCATGGTACCGTTGCCGGTCAGCACCTGCACCAAGCCCGCGATGTGCAGAAAGTCCTCCCCGATTCCGCCATCGGGCATGTACAGCACGGGCAGCCGGATGGTCGCGGAGTCGGTATAGGCCAGCGGCAGGTACACGTTGATGCGCCGGGTTTCGCCCAGCGCTTTCGATTCGAGGGTAAAGGTTTGGCCGATGGTCAGCGGGCTGGCGGCGGCAGTCGCCCTGGTGGCCTGCGCGCGCACGCCTTGCTCACCGGCCACTGCCAACACCACTGTCGAGAGCAAAACCAGCAAATTCCGCATCGCCAACACCGTTTAATTTAATGTGAATGGTTACTCCTTACGCACCCGCTCCAGCAGCAGCTGGTTCATGGGATTCGGGGTGAGGCCACGCACGTTGTTCTGCGTCAGGCGCACTACCTCGTCGTAATAAAGGCTGATAACGGGCGATTCTTCTACCACAATGCGGTCCATGGCCTGGTACAGCGCCGTGCGTTTGGCCACGTCCTGGGTGCGGCGGGCTTCGTCGTAGAGCTTGTCGTAGGCGGCATTTTTGAAGTGGGTTTTGTCGGGGCCGGCGGGGCTGAAGTTGGGGCTGTAGAACAGCGCCAGGTAGTTTTCCGCGTCGGGATAGTCGCCCAGCCAGCTTTTAGCGAAGAAGGCCACCCGGCCGTTGTCCACCAGGTCCTGCTGCGCGGCCGATTGGTTGATGTCAATCTGCACCTGCACGCCCACGTTGGCCCATTGTTTCTGCATGTATTCGCCCAGCTCCTTACGTTCCAGCACGGTGCTAAGGCGCAGTTTCAGGGGGCGCTGGGGGCCGTAGCCAGCGGCGCGCAGCAGCTGGCGGGCCTTCTGCGGCTGGTAGGTGTAGCCGGGCACCTCTTTTTCGGAGAACGAGGGCAGGGCGGTGGGCACGAAGCCCGAGGTGCCGGCGTGGCCCACCCGGTTCAGCAGGTAGGTCAGCATTTCGGGCTTGTTGAGGGCGTAGTTCAGGGCCTGGCGCACGCGCTTGTCGCGCAGGGCCCGGCCCTGCACGGCCTGTTCCCCAATCAGGTTGGCCGAATCTAGCTGAAAACCCAGGTACTCGGTGTTCAGGTATGGCGCTTTCTGCACCGTGAACTTGCCCTGGAAATCGGCCCGGATGGTACCATCGGGGTGCATAATGAGGTCGCGCGAGCCCGCCCGGATGCCCGACAGGAAATCGAGCTTACCCTGCATAAAGGTCAGAAACTCCGTTTTGCGGTCGGGCAGAAAGCTCACGGCCACGGCATCCAGATACGGCAGTTTGCGGCCCTGCTGGTCGGTGCGCCAGTAGTTGGGGTTGCGCTCGTAGAGCAGGATATTGCCTTCATCCCAGAGCTTGAACCGGAATGGCCCCGTGCCCACCGGATGCTCGCGGAAGTCCTTGCCGTATTTCTCGACCGCCTCGTGCGGCACCACGTAGGCATAGGGCATGGTGAGAATGCCCAGAAACGGAATAAACGGCTCCTTTAAGTGAATGCGCAGCGTGGAGTCGTTGGCCGCCACGAAGGCCGTGTCGCTGATGCTGCCATCGGGTTTCTCCAGCACCTTGCCCCGAAAAATCCAGCCGCCCGAGCTGGCCGTGGCCGCATCTAAAATTCGTTTGAAGCTGTAGACGTAGTCGGCCGCCTTCACTTCCCGGCCCTTGCCGCTGGCAAAAACGTCGCTGTCGTGAAACCGCACGCCCGGCCGCAGCACGAAATTATACGTCCGCCCATCGGGCGAAATCGTATAGCGGCGGGCCAGCGCGGGCACCGGCAACAGCGTCGAATCCAGCTCCATCAACCCGTTGAATAGCTGCGACACCGCCCACGAGTTGGCCTGGTTGCGGGCAAAAGCGGGGTCGAGCGAGGACAGGGCTTCGGGCTGGTTGTAGCGGAACACGCGGCGCTCATCGGCGGCCGGGCGGGCCGCGTCGTGGCAGCCGGCCAGCACCAGCGCGCCCACCGAAAGTCCAAACAGTTTAGCCGAGCAGCCAGCCCAACGAACCAAAAAAGGGGCCATGCGAACAGGGAAAGAATGTATCTTTGTGCAATGCTACGGCAGGAAAGTTTCTCGTTTCTTGTTTCTGGTTTCTTGTTTAGTAGTGCGGGCTCAGTGGGCCAGCACCCAAAACGACCATTAACAAGCGACTAGAAACCAGAAACTAGAAACTAACTCCAATGGGAAAAATCATCGCGGTAGCCAATCAGAAAGGCGGCGTGGGCAAAACCACTACCTCCATTAACCTCGCGGCGTCCCTGGCCGCCCTGGACTACCGGACCCTGCTCGTCGACGCCGACCCCCAGGCCAACGCCACTTCGGGCGTGGGCTACGACCCCAAGGACATCCAGAACAGCATCTACGAGTGCATGGTGGACGGCATTAATGCCCGCGACATCATTGTGCCCACCAACATTCTGCCCCACCTCGACCTCATGCCCTCCCACATCGACCTGGTGGGGGCCGAGGTGGAGATGATAAACCTGCCCAACCGCGAGGAGAAAATGAAGGAGGCCCTGCGCCCCCTCGCCGACGAGTACGATTTCATCATCATCGACTGCTCGCCCTCGCTCGGCCTCATCACCGTCAACGCCCTTACGGCGGCGCATTCGGTTATCATCCCGGTGCAGTGCGAATATTTCGCCTTGGAGGGCTTGGGTAAGCTCCTGAATACCATCAAAATTATTCAGAGCCGCCTCAACACCGAACTCGAAATCGAAGGCATTCTGCTCACGATGTACGACGTCCGCCTGCGCCTCAGCAACCAGGTGGTGGAGGAAGTGCGCATGCACTTCCAGCAGTTGGCCTTCGATACCATCATTCCCCGCAACGTGAAGCTGAGCGAGTCGCCCAGCTTCGGCATCCCCGTCATCCTGCACGATGCCGAGAGTAAAGGCTCTATCAGCTACCTCAACCTGGCCCGCGAAATCGTGGAAAAGAACAGCGTGGAAGCCACCGAGGAAACGGCGGAGGACGAGCGGATTTAGGGTTTGATTTTCGGTTCAGATTATGATTGATAGACGAACCGACCCGGCTGCTTGGGCAACTTTTATGTACGAGTTAGAGGATGCGCAAGAGCATCTATCAAACTTGTGCAAAAAACTGTATAACAACTGTGAATACGGCGAGATTGAACTCCAAATTGATATCGCCCACGTCTATTCCCATCTGAATCGGGCTTGGAATGGAAGGAATGCCACAGAGAAACAATCTGATGATGCATCACTTTGGCGCCAATGGAGCCGATTCCCAACTGATGTAGAACCTCTATAAAGATAATCTGAGCAGTTGAAAAGCCCCAGCGGGGCGACATATCGGTAGCAACTCCAGCTTCTCCAGATTCTTAAAGCCCCAGCGGGGCGGCATTCGTTGAACGAGTGTCGCCCCGCTGGGGCTTCGCCATTCTCACGCCCTGGTTTTGCTACCGATATGCCGCCCCGCTGGGGCTCAAATCTAACTGTATTAAAGCCTAATTTCAACCTCAACCGCTCGCCCCAAACTTATCGGCTTGCCCTTCGCCCAACAATCCGTAATTTTGACATCCGTTGCCGAGTGCCTTTTATGGGCCCGGCCGATGAACTATGGCTTTAGAGAAGAACGAAGAGAAATTGCAAGCTGCCCTGGCCGCCGCCGCCGCAGTGAAACGCAAGAGCGGGCTGGGCCGGGGCCTCAACGCCCTGATTGAAGGCAGCTACGAGAAAAAAGGCGACCGGCCCAACTCCGGCGACCGGCTCGTGTCGCACCCCGTCAATTCGGTGGGCTTCATTTCCGTCGAGCACATCGAGGCCAACCCCTACCAGCCCCGCACGCACTTCGATAAGGAAGCGCTGCAGGAACTGGCCGACAGTATTAAAATTCAGGGCATTATTCAGCCCGTAACGCTGCGCCAGCTCGGCACCAACTCCTACCAGCTCATCAGCGGCGAGCGCCGCCTGCAGGCCTCCAAACTGGCCGGCCTGGATACGATTCCCGCCTACATCCGCAAGGCCGACGACCAGCAGATGCTGGAAATGGCCCTGATTGAGAACATTCAGCGCGAAAACCTGAATGCCATCGAAATTGCCCTCAGCTACCAGCGCCTGCTGAGCGAGTGCAACCTGCGCCAGGAAGAGCTGGGCGACCGCGTAGGCAAGAACCGCACGACCGTGACCAACTACCTGCGCCTGCTGAAGCTGCCGCCCGATGTGCAGATTGGCCTGCGCGATGCCGAAATCAGCATGGGCCACGCCCGCGCCCTCATCGGCCTCGACGATGCCAAGCTGCAGGTCGAGCTGTTTCGCAAAACCGTGGCCGAGGAGCTCTCCGTGCGCCGCGTGGAGGAGCTGGTGCGCAACGGCTACGGCCGCAACGGCACCGAGGCCAAGCCCAAGACCGACGGCGATGCCACGCCCGCGCCGCCCGCCGTGCCGGTGGCCGAAATCCGCCGCGCCGAGCGCCACCTCACCGACCGGTTTGGCTCGCGCGTGCAGGTGCGCCCCACGCCCAAGGGCAACGGCGAAATCAAAATCGCCTTCGATTCGGTGGAGGATATGCAGCGCATTCTGCACATTCTGCAGCCATCGTAACCCGTCCGTATTGGTGCCCGCGCCCGTTAGGGGGCGCGGAGCACGCTAAATACCGGCCCTTGCCGTTAGCTGGTTTGTTATGAAAAAACGGATTTCCTTTCTGGCCTTTGCTGGGTTGCTTCTGGGTAGCCTGCTGGCCAGCCACGCTGGCTACGCGCAGGTATTCGACCCGAACCCGGCGCCCACTCGTACCCCGGCCGCCATTCTGGCCGACACCACCGAGCGCCGGGAAGTGGTGGTGACGCCCGCCGCCAAGAGGCAGAAAGCCGCCGCCGACTCGGCCAAGCGCACCGAGCACATGTTCCGCGCCTTTGGTTTCAAAGGCATCCGCCTTACGCGGCCCGGCAAGGCGGCCATGCTGGCCCTAGTGCTACCCGGCGCGGGCCAGATTTACAACCACCGCTACTGGAAGCTGCCGCTGGTGTACGGTGCGTTGGGCGGTGTGATTTACGGCGAATGGTATTACCAAAAGCACTACCATGATTTTGCCTACGCCTACAATGAGGTAACGTCCGGCCGAAAAAAAGTACTCGACCCGGAATTTAAAAGCGGTGCTGAACTAGTGCGTAGCAGAGAGGGTCTCAACAGCGGCGTGATATTCTACCGGGGCTACCGCGACATTTTCTACCTCTACATTGGCCTGGCCTACGGCCTGCAAATCGTGGATGCGCTGGTTGATGCCCACCTCCAGGATTTTGACGTGAGCGATGACCTGAGCCTGCACTGGGAACCCCGCATGCTAGCCGTGCCCGGGCAAACGAGCTTCCTGCCCACGGCCCCGGGCGTCATGTTTGCGCTGCGGGTGAAATAAGCATTCCGGCCACTTTCCCCTCTCCATCTGCCAGTTACTGCATTCCGACTACCTAAACAAATGAAAATTCTCCTCATCGGCTACGGCAAAATGGGCCAGACCATTGGCGCGCTGGCCGCCCAGCGCGGGCACGAAATTACGGGCATTGTGGACCCGCACGCCAG
Source organism: Hymenobacter siberiensis (assembly GCF_018967845.1). Taxonomy (GTDB): domain Bacteria; phylum Bacteroidota; class Bacteroidia; order Cytophagales; family Hymenobacteraceae; genus Hymenobacter; species Hymenobacter siberiensis. The sequence goes on along the minus strand of NZ_JAHLZZ010000001.1, from coordinate 2,152,091 downwards.
CCAGTCGAACATCCGCGATTTCACGCCGGAAACCGTCGACGTTGCCATCGAATTCACCCACCCTGACTCGGCTTTTGCCAACGTGATGACCTGCCTGGGGCAGGGTATTCCCGTGGTGTGCGGCTCTACAGGCTGGCTGCATCATTTTGAGGAAGCCCGCGCCCTTACCACCCAGCTGGATGGCAGCCTGTTCTACGCCTCCAACTACAGCGTGGGTGTGAACCTGTTCTTCCACTTCAACGAGTACATCGCGGCCAAAATGGCGCAGTACGGCAGCTATGACGTGGCCATGCGCGAAATTCACCACACCCAGAAAATCGACCAGCCCAGCGGCACCGCCCTCACGGCGGCCGAAGGTATCCTGCGCCACTTCCCCACCAAAACCACCTGGCGCAACGCCCCCACCGAACTGCCCGCCGAGCTGGCCATCATCAGCGAGCGCACCGGCGACGCGGTGGGTACGCACATCGTCACCTACACCTCCGACGTGGATACGCTGGAGCTGAAGCACGAGGCCCACAGCCGCGAAGGATTTGCCCTGGGGGCCCTGCTAGCGGCCGAGTGGCTGCCCGGCCGCCCGGGCGTTTTCGGAATGAAAGAGCTGCTGGATTTGTAGTCCTTCCGGCTTTAGAGGCTGGCGCTGCGCGGCCCCGGCATTCTGCTACGTTTCTTTGACTGATATTCATTGCCAAGCCCAAGCTTGCTCCCCCCATGTCCCTGCTCAAAACCGACCCCACCACTCCGCCCCAGCCGACCAAAACGAAAACCCGCGAATGGGCCGATTCGCTGATTTTTGCCATCGTGGCCGCCACGCTCATTCGCTGGGCCACGTTTGAGGCGTACACGATTCCCTCGCCCAGCATGGAATCGTCGCTGCTGGTGGGCGACTACCTGTTTGTGAGCAAGCTGCACTACGGCCCCATCACGCCCCAAACGCCCTTGCAGGTGCCCCTCACGCACCAAACCCTTTGGGGCACGGGCATGAAAAGCTATTCCGACCTCATCCAGCTGCCCACGTTCCGGCTGCCGGGCTTCTCGGAAATCAAGCGCAACGACGTGGTGGTGTTCCATGTGCCCCACGAAACGCAATACCCCGCCGACCTGCGCACCAACTACATCAAGCGCTGCGTGGCCGTGGCCGGCGATACCCTCGAAATCAGAGACGGCAAGGTATTCCTCAACGGGAAGCCCGGCGTGACGCCTCCCGGCCTGCAAACCACGTACTTCATGCAGGTCGACAACCCCAACGATGAGGTGCTGGCCGCCCTGCGCGCCCAAGGCGTGGTCGACTACGACCAGCCCGGCGGCATGCCCCAGGCCGTGCCCGGCCCCACCCAGGGCACCTACGGCTACACCATCAGCTGCACGCAGACGGCGGCCGATTACTTCAAAAAGCAGCCCTACGTGAAGGACATGACGGTGCTCCAGCCGCAGGTTATGCTATTCCCCGACGTGGCCGATTTCCACGGCTCGATGGCCATAAGCGCCACCCCGCGCAACTGGAACCTCGACAACTACGGCCCGCTGCCCATCCCCAAAAAGGGCCAGACCATTGCCCTCTCCCCCGCCAACGCCGCCATCTACTTCAAGATAGTGGCCCGCTACGAGCATAACGAAGGCATTACCTGGCAGGATGGCATGATTTACCAGAACGGTAAAATGCTCACCAGCTACACCCTGAAGCAGAACTACTACATGATGATGGGCGACAACCGCCACAATTCGGAAGATTCGCGCTTCTGGGGCTTCGTACCCGAAGACCACGTCGTGGGCAAAGCCGTCCTCATCTGGCTCTCAACGGACCCCAACGCCGACTTCTGGCACAAAATCCGCTGGAGCCGCTTGTTCAATATCATTCATTAGGTCAGTTGAGAGTTAAAAGTGAGGAGTCAAGAGTTGCCAGGGCCATTCCTGCTAACTCTTAACTCCTCACTTTTAACTCTTAAGTAGGTAGTCAGTAATGAGTATTCAGTAGTCAGATTTCAGCTATTTAGGAATCAGTCAATTGATTTCTGTCTGACTACCGATGACTGATGACTGACTACTTAACTCCCTTTACCATTTCACCGGCGCCAACTTGTGCTCTACCAGCCAGGCATTGGCTTTGCTGAAAGGCTTGCTACCGAAGAAACCCTTATCGGCCGCATAGGGAGAAGGATGTACTGATTTTATAACCAAGTGCTTGCGCTCATCAATGAGCTCCAACTTCTTGCCCGCGTAAGCGCCCCAGAGGATGAACACGACGTGCTCCTTCTCGTTGGAAACCTTGCGAATAATCTCATCAGTAAATTCTTCCCAGCCTTTTTTCTGGTGCGAGGCCGGCTCGGTGGCGCGCACCGTGAGCGTGGCGTTCAGGAGCAGCACACCCTGCTCGGCCCAGCGGTCGAGGTTGCCGTTGGGCGCGGGGGCCGTGCCGGGGATATCGGCTTGCAGCTCCTTGAAAATATTGATGAGTGAGGGCGGCGTGCGCTGCCCCTCCTGCACCGAGAACGACAGGCCGTGCGCCTGATTTTTGCCGTGGTACGGGTCCTGCCCCAGAATTACGACCTTAACCTTATCGAACGGCGTGGCCTCGAAGGCGTGGAAAATATTGGAGCCCGCCGGGTAAACCGTGGCCGTGGCGTATTCGCCTTTCACAAACGCGATGAGGCGCTGAAAATAAGGCTTTTCGAACTCGGCGGCCAATACGGGCCGCCAGCTTTCGGCTATCTTTACCATTGAAGTTTTTGAGAAAATAAACGGGATTTGTGCGGCGTTCTGGAGCCAAATTTGCGTAAAACCAATTCTGGCGGGCGGCTGTTACGCCCGCAGCTACCTTTTAGCTCCGCCGATTATGCCCACCACCACTACGCAAGGCGTCACCGTTTCGGTTACGACCAATTACCTGCCCGACTACTCCAGCCCCGGCCAGGAGCATTTTGTATTCGCCTACAAAATCGATATTCGCAACGACAGCGAGTTCACCGTGAAGCTGTTGCGCCGCCACTGGCACATCCACGATGCCAATGGGGTGGTGCGCGAAGTAGAGGGCGAAGGCGTGGTAGGCCGCCAGCCCGTGCTGGAGCCCGGCGAGTCGCACCAGTACGTGAGCGGCTGCAATCTGAAATCGGGCGTGGGTAAAATGTGCGGCACCTACCTCATGGAGCGCCTGGCCAACGGCCAGGAATTCACGGTAGAAATCCCGGAGTTCACCCTGATGGTTCCGTATCGTCTTAACTGAGCTATTAGCTGGCAGCCATTAGCTGTTAGCTTTGTCCTGCTGATGGCAGCAGTAGCTAACGGCTAGCAGCTGAAAGCTAACAGCTAAAATCAGGTTGTTTCAACTCCTCGCCTACCTCCGCTTCTGGCTTCGTTCGGGCAATGCCCATGGCCTACACTCGCCGTTCGTGTTCGGCCTATACACTTCGGCCGTTCGGCACGAGGGCACCTACGGGACCTACGGGGCCATTGAGGCGCGGCGGCAGCAATTACTCGGCAGCCCGACCAGCATCAGCGTTACCGATTTGGGGGCGGGCTCGCACACCGGCGCGGGCAGGCAGCGGCGTGTGGCCGACATTGCCCGCACGGCAGCAAAGCCGGCCCATCTGGCGCAGCTGCTGTTTCGGCTGGTCAATTATTTCCGGCCCGCTACCATTCTGGAGTTGGGCACTTCCCTGGGCCTCACCACGGCCTACCTGGCCGCCGCCGACTCGCGCCATCCCGTCATCACCTTCGAGGGCTGCCCCAACGTAGCGGCCGTGGCCCGCGAAACCTTTGCGGCGCTCAGCATCGGCAATGTGCGCATTGTGGAGGGCAATATTGATGACACCCTCGCTCCCACCCTGGCGGCGTTGGGCAAACCCGTGGACTTTGCCTTTTTCGATGGCAACCACCGCTACGAGCCCACGCTACGCTACTTCGAGCTATGCCTGGCCCACCGCACCGACGAATCGGTGTTTGTGTTCGACGACATTCACTGGTCGGAGGAAATGGAGCGGGCCTGGGAGGCCATCAAAATCCACCCCGACGTGACGGTGACAGTAGATTTGTTTTACGTCGGATTGGTCTTTTTTCGGAAGAACCAGCCCAAGCAGCATTTCTCGCTGCGGGTATAATTGTACCGTGTGTACCGTGGACTCTGCGAGTCCGCGCGTGGACGAATATTCTGAACTGATGCCTGCGCAGACTGGCCCACGCGCGGATTCGCAGAGTCCACGGCACAAGGCTACGGCAGCTGGTTCAGCTCCACCTCGCCCCGGTCCTGAATGGCCTGGCGCACGCGCGTCAGCTTTTGCAGCAGGGCTTCGAGCTGGTCGAGCGGCAGCATGTTGGCCCCGTCGGAGAGCGCCGTGGCGGGCGTAGGGTGGGTTTCGATGAACAGGCCATCGGCTCCTACGGCAATGGCGGCTTTGGCAATGGTTTCGATGAGGGCGGGCTGGCCGCCGGTCACGCCGCTGGCCTGGTTGGGCTGTTGCAGCGAGTGCGTCACGTCCATCACCACGGGCACCTCGAAGCGGCGCATGGTGGGCAGGTTACGGAAATCAACCACCAGCTCGGAATAGCCGAAGGAATTACCGCGCTCGGTGAGGATGACGTTGGGATTACCGGCCTGGCGCACCTTGTCCACAGCCCATTTCATGGCCTCGCCGCTCAGAAACTGGCCTTTTTTGATGTTAACCACTTTGCCGGTTTGGGCGGCGGCTACCAGCAAATCAGTTTGCCGGCACAGGAAGGCCGGAATCTGGAGCATGTCCACGTACTCGGCGGCCAGCGCAGCCTCGGTCGATTCGTGAATGTCAGTGACCGTGGGCACGCCGATTTCACGCCCTACTTTTTGCAGAATGCGCAACGCCGTTTCATCGCCAATGCCGGTGAACGAGTCCAGCCGCGAGCGGTTGGCCTTGCGGTACGAGCCCTTGAAAATGAAGGGAATCTGGAACTTATCCGTCATGTGCTTGATGCGCTCGGCAATGCGCAGGGCCATGTCCTCGCCCTCGATGACGCAGGGGCCGGCCATGAGGAAGAACTGACCGGAGTTGGTGTGGCGGAAGTGCGGGAGGGTGTTGGCGAGGGCTTGGAGCATGGGTTTTGGGGGATGTAGCGCGAAACGGAAGCTTCGCGGAGCGTAGAACAAATTGGCAAGTGACGCGGCCGGACGCGAAGCTTCCGCTTCGCGCTACAACCTATTTCTTCTTCAGACAAATAAACAGCTCCCGCCCCTGCCGGGGCTTGAGCGAATTGGTAGCCGTTTCGAAATGGCGAAACGCAAAGTAGGGCGCGAAGTACGCCCGGTATTCTTCCCGGCTGCCACCGAACGGCGGCTCCTGCACGGGGCCGAAATCGGTATCGAATAGCAGGCCCATGAGCGTACCACCGGGCCGCAGCAGGTGGGTGCACTGGCGGGCATACGCCGGGCGCAACGCGGGGTTGAGGGCGCAGAAAAAGGTCTGCTCCACAATTAAATCGTAGGCCGGGGCGTTGGGCAGGGCAAAGAAGTCAGCCAGCAGCAGGTGTTCCCGGGGAAATTCGGGTACGCGGGCGGCCAGCGCCGCCAGGGCTTCCGGGGCAATATCGGCCACGAATACCTGCTGGAAACCCAGCTGGTGCAGATATTCGGCCTCGTAGGCCCGGCCGGCTCCGGGAATGAGGATGCGCGGCTGCGCGGCCACATCGAGCTGGTCGAAATAATCGCGCAGCGGCGGGGTAATGGTGTGGGCATCCCACCCGTCGCGGCCGGCAGCGTAACGTGCTTGCCAGTAGGCCGCATCGAAGTTCGCAGAAACCGTTTCCATGTGGCCGAAGTATAGAATAAACTTGCCAGGGCAATAAAGTCCCCTATTTTTACGCCAAAGGTACGCGGCGCACCGCGCCACCATCCTTGATTTTTTTCCCGCTACTCTCGCTTAACTATTCCCGCATGGACCCGAACGAAACCCCCGAACCCCGCTCCAACAACAGCCGCGTCCTCCTTTGGGTAGCCCTCGTGCTGGTGCTCCTAGGCATCAACGGCGTTCTGTTTTACCTCAACCAGCAGAAAGGCCAGCAGAACGAAGTACTGACTACCGAAGTAAAAGCCAAGGACAGCAAGCTTCAGGAGCAAATCAAGCAGTACGAAGCCCTGAAGGCTGATTTTGAGCGCCAAAGCTCAGAGCTGCAGGCACTGGGCCTGAGCAACGACTCGCTCGAATCCAAAATCGCCGGCGTGAATGCCGACCTGCTGAAGCTGCGCTCCTTTAAGGCCGGCAGCTTTTCTATTGCCCAGCAAAATCTGTTCAAGAAGCGCGCCCAGAACCTGGAAGGCCAGCTGCGCAAAAAGGACGACGACATTGCCCAACTGAAGAAGGACAACGAGTCGCTCTACACCGAAACCACCACCCTCAAGGAAAAGCAGAACCGCTTGACCGACACCATCAGCACGGTGGTGCGCAGCAATAAGGAGCTGGCCGAGAAAGTGGGCGTGGCCTCGCGCCTGCAGGCCGACAACATCCACGTCGCCATCATCACCTCCAAAAACAAGGAGAAGGAGGACGATAAGGAGGAGTTCAAAGCCAAGCGCGTGGAGAAAGTCAAAATCACTGCCAACCTGGCCCGCAACGACGTATCGCCCAAAGAAACCAAAGCAATCTACCTGCGCATTCTGGAGCCCGATGGCGCGGCCCTCTACAACCTGAGCACCGGCGGCGGCACCTTCACCGTGGACGGCCAAGAGGCTTTCTACACCCAAAAGCAGGACGTGGTGTACGACAACACCAAGCAGAAACTGGAATTTGTGTATGCCAAAGGGGCCGAGTACAAGAAGGGCCTGCACACGGTGGAGCTGTATGAGAGCGGCCAGCTGATGGGTAAGACGACGTTCACGCTCAAATAAGTCTGAACCGCAGATTCGTCGGATTTTGTTGCCGATTTTCAACGTATACCGAATACCCACAGTCATCAAAAAAGGCTGCCAATCGGCAGCCTTTTTTGATGACCTAAATCGGCCACAAAATCCGACGAATCCGATAAATCCGCGGTTCAGACAGCTCGCTCGAACTCATCCAGCTGAGCTGTAGCAGCGGCAATATCCTCAGCAAACAGCGTGATAACTGCGCCTTGCGGGGCCGTTTTTAGCACGTGGGCGATGGCATCGGGCTCCTTCTCGATGTAGGTAATTTTCAGGTCGGGCTTGTCGAGGCGCAGGCCGCGCTCCATGATTTCACGCAGGAATTCCTTCGTCTTACCGCGCAGGTCGCGGTCCTGGCGCAGAATAACTTCATCGAAGATGCGGCCCGCGATGCGGGCAAAGCCCAGCGTATCCTCGTCGCGGCGGTCGCCCAGGCCCGATACCACCCCGATTTTGTGCGTGGCCGGCGTAGCTTCCATGAACTCGGCGAATTTGGTAATGCCCGCCGTGTTATGGGCGTAGTCCACAATCACGTCGAACTTGGGGAATTTATAGACGTTCATGCGGCCCGGCGTTTTCGTGGCCGAGGGTACGAAGGTGCGCAACGCGGTTTTGATGTCATCGCTCTCAAACCCGGCCAGGTAGCCGGCCAGTGCCGCCGCCAGACAGTTCTCAATGTTGAAGCCCGCCCGGCCTTCAAACGTCACCGGAAACTCGGCGGCCCGGTCGATGCGCAGCTTGTAGCTGTTGCGGTAAATCGTGACATAGCCTTCCTCGTACACCGCCGCCACGCCGCCGGCCTCCACGTGCTCCAGAATACGCGGGTTGTGCTCGTTCATGCTGAACAGGGCCACGCGGCAATCTACAGTGCGGGCCATGGCGTACACCAGGTCGTCGTCGGCGTTGAGCACAGCCCAACCGTTTTTGCGCACCGTGCGAGGCAGCACGCCCTTCACGGCGGCCATTTCCTCCACGGTGTAGATGTCGCGCATGCCGAGGTGGTCGGCCGCCACGTTGGTCACCACTGCAATGTCGCAGCTATGGAAGCCCAGGCCCGAGCGCAACATGCCGCCACGCGCCGTTTCGAGCACGGCGTAGTTCACCGTGGGGTCCTTTAGCACAAACTCGGCGCTCTGGCCGCCGGTGCAGTCGCCGGTTTGCAGCTGCACGCCCTGGATGTAGATGCCGTCGGTGGTGGTGAAGCCGACTTTATAGCCCTTGCTGGCCACAAGATGCGCAATTAGGCGCGTGGTGGTGGTTTTGCCGTTCGTGCCGGTCACGGCAATAATCGGAATACGGGCCGTGCTGCCGCGCGGAAACAGCATATCCACCACCGGCGCGGCCACGTTGCGGGGCAGGCCTTCAGTGGGCGCGATGTGCATGCGGAAGCCGGGCGCGGCATTCACCTCAATCACCGCACCCCGGCTCTCGTTCAGCGGAATAGCAATATCGGTGGCCATCAGGTCGATGCCGCAGATGTCGAGACCCACGATGCCGGCGGCGCGCTCGGCCATCAGCACGTTGTAAGGGTGCATCTGGTCGGTCACGTCGGTGGCAGTGCCCCCGGTGCTGATGTTGGCCGTACTTTTCAGGTATAGGATTTCGCCGGCGGGCAGCACCGATTTCAGCGTCAGCTTGCGGGCTTTGAGAATATCCAGCGTGTGCTTGTCGGCCTTGATGCTGGTGAGCACCTTTTCGTGGCCAATGCCCCGGCGCGGGTCCTTGTTTACCTCATCAATGAGCTTCTGAATGGTGCTTTTGCCGTCGCCGGTCACGGCGGCCGGTGTGCGCTTGGCAGCAGCAATGAGCTTGCCGTTCACCACCAGCAGGCGGAAGTCGAAGCCTTCGATAAACTGCTCCACAATCACGGCCCGCGAGTACACCTGCGCAGCTTTCAGGCCCTCGGCGGCATCTTTCCAGTTCATGATGCGGATAGTGGCGCCCTTGCCGTGGTTGCCGTCGAGCGGCTTGGTCACGATGGGGAAGCCCAGTTCGTCGATGGCATCGCGCAGGCCCGCCTCCGAATACACGGTGGTGCCGCGCGGCACGGGCACGCCCGCATCATTCAGCATTGCCTTGGTGCGGTTCTTATTGCCGGCCACTTCCACGCCCGCGTGCGAAGTCAGGCTGGTGGTGGTAGCCCAGATGCGGCGCTGGTTCACGCCGTAGCCCAGCTGAATGATGCTGGTGTTCTTGAGCTGGATATAGGGAATGTTGCGCGAAGCGGCCTCCGCCACGATGCTGTAGGTGCTCGGCCCGAAGAATTCATCTTCTCGGATTTCGTGCAGCTCGGTGATGATGGGCTTCAAATCCACCTTTTCCTTGCGACATACGGCTTCTACCACTTCCACGGCAGCCTCGGCGGCGCGGCGGCCAGCGCGCTCCTCCTGGTAGGCAAATACCACGTACTCCACCCCTTCCTCCTGCGCCGGGTAGCTCTTGCCCCAATACACGAGCATGGCGGCCTGCCGCTGCAGCTCCAGCGCTACATGCTGGATAACGTAGCCCAGCGGCTCGCCATCGTTCAGCGCCTCCAGGGTCAGGGGCTGGTGCTTGGCGGCCTGCTTACCGCTCATGCCGCCCGGCTGCACGGTCCCGATGTTGGGAAATAGCTTCATCAGCCGCCCGGCAAACCCCGGCACGGCATTCGACCACTGGCCGGCAAACTCCTGTAAATCAACTTTGGCAACGATGAGCTTATGGTGCTTCACAGACCAGTAGCTCGGCCCGCGCATGGTGCGGAGGTCAACAATCTTCATAAGGGATGGGGTGGTAAAAGTCGGAGTTCAGGCGCAAGTACGGCCAATGGCCCAGCTTGGCTACGAAATGTAGGCATAATGCGGCCAAAACCCGCCACCCGCCCCATTATCCACGAAAAAAGCCCCATCGGCCGGGTGGCAAATGGGGCTTTTCGAAGCATTGCTGCTGAGGTGACGGGCGGATTCGAACCGCCGTAGGAGGTTTTGCAGACCTCTACCTAGCCACTCGGTCACGTCACCAGTAGTGGTCTTTTGGGAGAGCAAAGGTAAGCAGCCGGTTTGGGCTGGGCAAGGTTTCGGCACAAAAAAAGCCCCGGCGCATGCGCCGGGGCTCCTTTCTGCAACTAAGCTAGGCGGTTAGGCTTTGGCTTCGTCGTCTTTTTTGTCGGCAGCGTCGTCACCGGCAACCAGGCCTTTGGCCTTGTCCACCAGGTCACCGGCTACTTCCGAAGCCTTGTGGAAAGCTTCCGAGTGCGTCACAGCGTCTACAGCGTCGGCAGCGGCGTGCTTCACGGTGTCGAGGGCAGCAGCAGCAGCACCGGTGATACCGGCCAGCAGGCTACCTTCCTCAGCAGCTTCAGCGGGAGCGGCTTCGGCGGCAGCAGGAGCAGTGCCTTCGATGGTGGCAGCAGCCTTAGCGGCAGCCTCCGGCGTAGCACCAGCGGTAGCACCTTTGCCAGCGGCAGCACCGTCCTCCAGCGCCTGGGCGTTGTCGGGGCCAGCGGCGGGAACGTCGGCAGGCTTGGTAGCAGCAGCAGCTTTCAGCTTCTGCTCACCAGCCTTGCGCTCGTTGCCCATCATCTGGTCGCGCAGGGCGCTCAGGGCGTCGAGGTCGCCGAGGGTCGACTTCTCTTCCGTCTTCTTCAAGTCGCTGATTTTGCCTTCACCCTGGGTTTCGCCCGCTTTGGTGTTGGTTTTCTTCTTGAACTTGGAGTTACGGCTATCGTCTTCAGCAGCGGCAGCCTTGTCAAACACAGCCGTGTGCGAAAGCACGATGCGGCGGTCATCCTTCGAGAACTCCGTTACGCGGAAGTCCAGCTGCTCGCCGTTCTCGGCGTTCGAGCCATCCTCTTTCACCAACGACTTGGGGTAAGCGAAGCCCTCGATGCCGTAAGGCAATTCGAGTACCGCGCCACGCTCCGACTTCTCGGTGATGGTAGCCTTGTGTACCGAGCCGGGGGTGAACACCGTCTGGAAAGTATCCCAGGGGTTTTCTTCCAGCTGCTTGTGGCCCAGGGCCAGGCGACGAGCGCCGAGGTCCAGCTCCAACACTACTACGTCCAGCTTATCGCCCACCTTCACCATTTCCGATGGGTGCTTGATTTTCTTGGTCCACGACAGGTCGGAAACGTGCACGAGGCCGTCCACACCCTCTTCCAGCTCAACGAACAGGCCGAAGTTGGTCAGGTTGCGCACGAGGCCGCTGTGCTTGCTGCCCACGGCGTACTTGTCGGCGAAATCGCCACGGGTCCACGGGTCTTCGGTCAATTGCTTGATGCCGAGGCTCATCTTGCGGTCTTCGCGGTCGAGCGTCAGAATCTGCGCTTCTACCGTGTCGCCCTGCTTGATGAAGTCCTGCGGGTTGCGCAGGTGCTGGCTCCAGCTCATTTCCGAAACGTGGATGAGGCCTTCCACACCGGGTACCACTTCCATGAAAGCGCCATAGTCGGCCACGTTCACGATGCGGCCCGATACTTTGGAGCCCGGCTGCAGGTCGGCCGGCAGCGAATCCCACGGGTGAGGAGTCAGCTGCTTCAGACCGAGGCTGATACGCTTCTTGGCTTCGTCGAAGTCCAATACTACGATGTTCAGTTTCTGGTCCAGGGTCAGCACTTCGCTCGGGTGAGCGATGCGGCCCCACGAGATGTCCGTGATGTGCAGCAGACCGTCGACACCGCCGAGGTCGATAAACACGCCGAAGTTGGTCATGTTCTTGATGTTGCCTTCCAGAATCTGGCCTTTCTCAAGGTTGTTCAGGATAGCCTCACGCTGCTTCTCGAGGTCTTTCTCGATGAGTACTTTGTGCGAAACCACTACGTTGTCGAAAGCGGAGTTGATTTTCACCACTTTCACTTCCATGCGACGACCAACATAAATGTCGAAGTCACGGATGGGCTTCACGTCGATTTGCGAGCCGGGCAGGAAGGCTTCTACGCCGTCGAGCTCCATGATGAGGCCGCCTTTGGTGCGACGCTTCACTACACCTTCGAGGATGGTATCCAGCTCGAGGGCATCGTAAATAGCCTTCCAGGCCTGCTTGATTTTAGCTTTCTTACGGCTCAGGATGAGCTGGCCGTTGATGTCTTCCTGGTCTTCGATGAATACCTCCACCGTGTCACCGATTTTCAAGTCGGGCAGGTCGCGGAATTCAGTAATCGACACCAGACCATCGGATTTGAAGCCGATGTTCAGGATTACGTCGCGGTCGGTGATGCCAACCACGGTACCCGTCACTACTTCTTCTTCCTGGACAGTGGTCAGCGTGTCGCCGTACATCTGCTCCATCTCGGCGCGCTGGTCGGCCGAGTAGTTTCCACCAAAACCGGTGGCTCCGACATTATCCCAGTCGAAATCGTCAATCAATTCTGCCATAATAGCTTTTGGGTACCGCTTAGATAAACGAGAAGGCCGGTACCCGGGCCAATTCGCGGTTCTTATTGAACACCTTGCCGTTGTGCACCAAGGCCCGCCACCCTGGCGGGGGCGCAAAGGTACGGGTTTTCAGACGGTTTTGCTAACAACTTATTCGGCCAGCACCCTAGCTATTCCTACATTTACGCACCCTTTCAGCCGCTATGCGCTACTTCCATATCTTCTCATACTGCACTTGCTCTATTGCTGGGCTGACAGGTTGCAGTGCGTACAATAGTGCCGTTCGCAGTTTTTATAATCTTCACACTAATAGCTACCGACTTGCAGAGGCACGCATTATTCAATTATACCGGGAAGGCACATTTCGAACAAACGCTGACTCCCTGACGAACCTAATCGGCCGTAGCATCCCCAATTTTCCCCTCGACAGCGCTACAAATGGGTGGTCGAGCGATGGGTACCGGAAGTATCCGCTCGGAACTGCTGTTCAGCAGGACTTTGTGGTGTTTTCGCCCATCAGTCAGACCTACTATTTCTATGAAATAACGAACTGCGGGGTGCTTTCGGATGTGATATACACCTGTCTTCTATCATGCAGCGAGACCCGGATACCGGACGAAGGATAAGTGTTCAGTGGCAGGATGCGGGCCCAAGCCTGCAGGAATTTGAAAACAAGTTGTTGCTAATCATCCTTCAAAAATTTGAGCAGCGCAAACAAAGGAGCTACAGCTTATTATTGTCGGAAGCCACAATCTTACTCTTGTACCACGCAACCTAGCTCGATACCATAGAGTAGAGGAAGAAGTCAATTCACAAAAAACTTCTTCTAATGGCTTACATCAAAGCAGGCAACGACGCAGCTGGGCATCCGGTCCAGATTTTTTACGAAGATTGGGGCCAAGGTGCACCGGTAGTGCTCATTCACGGCTGGCCGCTCGACCATACCATGTGGGAGCATCAGGCGGTGGCGCTGGCGAAGGCCGGCAAGCGCGTGATTGCCTACGACCGGCGCGGTTTCGGCCGTTCGTCGCGTCCGTGGGGCGGCTACGACTACGACACGCTGGCTTCGGACCTGAACGCGCTGCTGACCGAACTCGACCTAACCAGCGTGACGCTGGTGGGCTTCTCGATGGGCGGCGGCGAAATTGCCCGCTACATCGGCAACTACGGGCAGGAGCGGCTGGCCCGCGTGGCCTTCGTGAGCGCCGTGACGCCTTTCATGCTGCAAACCGGCGACAACCCCGACGGCGTGCCGCAGAAAGTATTCGACGGCATGCACGAGGGCATTCTCAAGGACCGGTTTGCTTTCCTGGAGAGCTTCGCCAAGGATTTTTACGGCCAGAGCATGATTAGCCACCCCGTGAGCCAGGCCGTACTGAACTGGAACCAGACGGTGACCACGCTGGCCGCGCCCAACGCCACCGACGACTGCGTAACCTCATTCTCGGGTACAGACTTCCGCGACGACCTGAAAAAGGTGACCGTGCCTACGCTCGTGATTCACGGCGACAAGGACCAGACGGTGCCCTTCGCGGTAAGCGGCGAGCGCACGGCCAAAATGGTGGCTGGCGCGGAGCTGAAGGTGTATGAAGGTGCGCCTCACGGCCTGTTCTTCACCGAGAAGGACAAGCTGACGGCTGACCTGCTGGCCTTTATTGGTTAGCAAAAGCTGTTTCGCAACAATGCAAAAGGCCCCGACGCAATTGCGTCTTGTCCTTACCCAAAACTTTTGAAGAGCGCCGGCCGAGAGGCCGGCGCTCTTTTTGTAGGCGGTTGGTAGCTTGCGGGCATGAGCATTTCAACCGGTTTTGGCAACGCGCAGCAGTGGGCGCACACGCATTTTGAGGGGGTGTCGCTCGGCGACGTGCGTCGCAGCCGGCGGGTATGTACGCTGGCGGCGGGCTGGGCGCGCGAGCCCGGCGCCAGTATTCCGCGCCTGAGCCAGGGGCAGGTCTACGCCGGTAAGGCCGCCTACCAGCTACTGGGCCACGCCCAGGCCACCCCCGATGTTCTGCAAATCCATCACCGTCAAGTGGTTGCACAGCAGCTGCAGGCCCCCGGCACGTACCTGCTGGTCGAGGACACCACGGAGCTGAGCTGGCCCGAAGCGGCCGAGCGCCGGGCGGGCCTCGGGCCGGTCGGGCCAGGCAAGGCCACGAGCCAGGGCGTTCTGCTGCACTCGCTGGTGGCCGCCGCCTGGCCGGCGCAGGACCCGAACCCGACGGCCAAACGGCCCGCCTTGCCGCTGCTGGGCCTGCTCGACCAGCAGTATCACGTGCGCCAGCCCGTGCCCGAAGCCGAAAAAGCGCACCCGAACGGCGGCTCGCGCCCCCGCCAGGGCCGCGTGCGCGAATCGGCCCTGTGGACCCAGAGCCTGCGGGCGGTCGGCAGTCCGCCGCCAGGGGCCCGCTGGGTGGTGGTGGCCGACCGCGGGGCCGACATTTACGAGCACCTACAGCAGTGCCAGGCCCAGGGGCTGGGCTTCGTGGTGCAGGCCGCCCAAAACCGGGCCCTGGTAGCCGGGGCGGCCAAAACGCCGGCCGGCCGCCTCTTCGCCTCGGCGCGGGCCCAACCCAGCGCCGGCACGTTCGTGCTGGCCCTGCGCGGGCGGCCCCGCCAGCCGGCCCGCGAGGTGGTGTTGCAGGTCAGTTTCACCCTGGCCCTGGCCCTGCGGGCCCCGCAGCGGCCGGGCGGGGCCACCGGCAAGGGCGAACCAGTGCCCGTCGGTCTGGTGCGGGTCTGGGAAGAACGGGGCCCGGACGCCGCAGGGCCCGGCCTGGAGTGGCTGCTGCTCAGCGACCAGCCCGTCACCGACTTCGCCCAGGCCCTGACCTGCGCCCGCCAG
The DNA here is from genome assembly GCF_018967845.1 of Hymenobacter siberiensis. Taxonomy (GTDB): domain Bacteria; phylum Bacteroidota; class Bacteroidia; order Cytophagales; family Hymenobacteraceae; genus Hymenobacter; species Hymenobacter siberiensis. The sequence continues at coordinate 2,137,033 of NZ_JAHLZZ010000001.1, read as the reverse complement.
TACGCGAGCCGCTGGCTGATTGAGGACTTCCACAAGGCTCTAAAAACGGGGCTGGGGGCCGAAAAGCTGCAACTGCAAACCGCCCACCGGCTCTTCGCCGCCGTGGCCCTGCTCAGCGTGGTGGCGCTGGCGCTGGTGGACCTGCGCGAGAAAAGTCGGCTGGAACCGGATGCCCCGCCGAATCCGCCGGCTTGACGACCAATGAGTTGCGGGTGCTGCGCCACCAGCGCCGGCGCCCGCTGACCACGGTGCGCGAGGTCTACCTGGCCCTGGCCGCACTCGGCGGCCACCTGGGCCGCACAGGCGACGGGCCGCCCGGCTGGCAAAGCCTCTGGCTCGGCCGCCGGAGCCTGCGCCTGCTCGTGGAGGGGGTCAACAGGGCCGCCCAACTACTAGACGAATGACAGACAAAAAAAGCGCCGACCTACCGGCCGGCGCTTTTTGAGTTTTGGGTAAGGACAAGACGCAATTGCGTCGGGGCCTTTTCTGTTCTTCTGTTATCGTTCAACGACGAGACGCAAATATGCGTCTCTACGCGGCGCGGCCCATCTGGCGCAGGAACATGACGTGCGACACGACGGCCGAGCGGGTACGGGCGTAGTTATTGTATTTCACATCGAACTCATCGCACACCTGCTGCACAATCTTGCTGATGGCGGGGTAGTGCACGTGCGAAATCTTGGGGAACAGGTGGTGCTCAATCTGGAAATTGAGGCCGCCTACCAGCCAGCTAACCACTTTGTTATCGGTAGCAAAGTTGGCCGTGGTGCGTACTTGATGGATGGCCCACTCGTCTTCGAGCTTGCCAGTGGTGGCGTGGGGCATGGGGAAAGCGGCATCTTCCACAGTGTGGGCCAGCTGGAATACCATACTCAGGACCAGGCCAGCAACGGCAGTGCTCAGCATAAAGCCGGCAAACCAGGGCAGGAAGCCAACCATGTAGATGGGCAGAGCCACATAGAGCAGGAGGTTCAGGACTTTAAAGCCCCAGAAGCTGACGTGCTCGCCGGTATTCATTGGTTTGAGGCCGATGGCGCCGATTTGACGGGTGAAGTATTTCTGGTAGTCCATGGCGAAAATCCAGGACGTGTAGAGCATGCAGTAAAGGGCCCAGAAGTAGAGGTGCTGGTAGCGGTGCAACGGGTGCTTGGGCTGGTCGGGGGTCATCCGCATCCAGGGCTGGATGTTGATGTCGTCGTCGTGGCCCTCAATGTTAGTGTAGGTGTGGTGGATGAGGTTGTGCTTGGAGTTCCACATGTAGGGGCTGCCGCCGAGCACGCCGAGCGTGTAAGCCGCGATGCGGTTCATCCAGGGGTAGCGCGAGAAGCTACCGTGGGCCCCGTCGTGCATCACGTTGAAGCCGATAGCCGCGATAACGCAGCCCAGCAAGGCGCATTCGAGCAAGGCCCAGCCGGTAGCAGGCGTGAAGAATACGAGATGCACGTAGAGCGCCACCATGATGCCGACCAGCAATATCGCCTTGAACAAGAGGCTGGCATTACCCGTCATTGGCCGGCCGGATTCTTCAAAGTATTGATTTATCCGGGTTTTCAGCTCGGTGTGAAACGAGCGGGTGGCAGCGAATTTGGGTAAGGCCATGGACAGGAATTGGGGGATGATGAAGGACAAATGTACTTCGCCTCAACCCTGCCCGACCAAACTTAGTTTAGATAGGCGTGCCAGTTCTGGTCGATAGTGCCGGCCGAGAGGCGGAGGAAGCCCGCCAAGGTCGGCTTTTTGGGCTGCTGCCGGATGGTCAAACCCGCTTCATTAGGCGTTTGGTGGCCTTTGGCGTGGTTGCAGCGGGCGCAGGCCGTGAGCAGGTTGGTCCACGAAGATTCTCCACCGCGCGAGCGGGGCACGACGTGGTCGAGCGTGAGATTCTTGGGCGAGCCGCAGTACTGGCACTCGAAATGGTCGCGCTTGAAGATGTTGTGGCGGCTCAGAGCAATGCCCTTGTAGGGCACGCGCACGTAGCGCTGCAAGCGGATGATGCTTGGCTTGGGGTAAGCCTGCGAAATCGTTCGGAGCGTGCCGTCGGACTTGGCTACCATTTCCGCTTTGTCGAGAAACAGGAGCACAAACGCCTTTTGCACGCTGCACAGGGTGATGGCGGTATAGTCGCCATTCAGCACTAACACTTTTTGGTCCATACACGCGTTGGGTTTCGGATAACCCGCCGAAAGCTAGCGGTTTCCGAGCAGATAAACAAGCGTGTGGGGGTTAAGTTCAGCTGGGCAATCAGGGACGAAGCAAGACCGTCATGCAGAGCGCAGCGAAGCATCTTGCTCGCAGCAGTAATCCAATCGAATGAATTAGTGGTGGCAGGCAAGATGCTTCGCTGCGCTCTGCATGACGGCCTTTTTACTCTTGCTCCCCCCTACTCCGGCAACAGGCGCTTTATCAGCCGCAGCTTGTGCGAATACTTTTGCCGGTCGCGGTTGTAGATGCCGTTGTGGTCGAGCGGGTCGAGGCGGACTTCGCCGTGGGCGTGTAGAATCTGGCCCTCGTCCATCACCATGCCGACGTGCACGATGCGGCCTTCGGCGTTATCAAAGAAGGCGAGGTCGCCGAATTTGGCCTGGGGCACGAAATGCACGGGGCGGCCGTGGTCGATTTGCTGGCGGGCATCGCGCGGGAGCTGGATGCCGAGCAGGCCATAAAGCTGCTGGCAGAGGCCGGAGCAGTCGAGGCCGAAGACACTCTTGCCGCCCCACACGTAAGGTGCCTTCAGGTACATGACGGCGATTTTGCGCAGCAGAGCCGCCTGGCGGGCGGTATCAGGCGCGGCGGCGGGGTTGGTGGCAGTGCCGTTGTAGAAGTAGTTGCGCTCGCCGATACGCACATTCATGCCATCGAAAAACGGCAGGCGGCAGCCCAGGGTGAGCGGGATTTTGGTGGTAGCGTCGCTCACGGCCTGCACTACGTCGAGGGCGCGGGGGTGGTCCTGGGCGCGCCAGGCGGCGTAGTACTCGGGCGAAACGGGCGTGTGCTGCTTGGCATCAATCCAACCTATGTAGTCGTCGGCGGCGAGCTGGACCTGCAGCCAGCTTTCCTGCTTCACCAAAATGTGGTAGCACTCGCCAAAAAGCAGTTGGGTAACGAGCTCGGCCCGGTCGTTGGGCTCGGCGCGGACGGGGACGGCGCTGAGCGCGCAGATGCCGGGATTCAAAATAATGTGAGAATGTGGGTGATGTGGAAATGTGAAAATTAATTTCTGTTCACGCTTTCACAGACTGCAAAGATGCTACTATCGCCTCAAACAGAGTCATTCAATTATCACATTTCCACATCACCCACATTCATCACATTCTTTCCATGTCGCGCTTCTGGGCTTTTTCCTTGAGGTCGTTGCGCTTGTCGTAGAGCTTTTTGCCCTGGGCGAGGGCGATTTCGATTTTAGCAAAGCCGCGGTCTGTCACGAACAGGCGCAGGGGGATGATGGTGAGGCCCTGGTCTACAGCTTTGCCAGCCAGCTGCTTGAGCTCGCGCTTGTTGAGCAGGAGCTTGCGGGTACGCATGGCGTCGTGGTTGTTGTAAGTACCTAAGGAATAGGGCGCGATGCGGATGCTGTGAATCCAGAGGTCGCCGCGCTGGTCGAAGGTGCAGTAGCCATCGGTGAGGTTCACGTTGCCTTCGCGGATGCTTTTTATTTCGGTGCCTTGCAACATCACGCCCGCGTCGTACTTGGCCAGGAAGGTGTATTCGTGGCCGGCGCGGCGGTTTTTGATGTTGATGATAACAGGTTTATCGTCTTTGGCCATGATGGGAATTCGGTAGTCAGTGTGGCATAAGCTTCAGCTTGTGCGTTTTATCGTTGAACGTTCGTCCGCACAAGCTGAAGCTTATGCCACAAACCTACGTCAGCTTCAGGCGCGGGTTGGGGCTGCTGAGCTGGGTGGCGAAGTCGCCGGCTTCATACTGAAAATGCGCGGTCATGGCGACCATGGCGGCATTATCGGTGCAAAAGGCGAAATCGGGAATGAAAACCTGCCAGTTTTGGGCCACGGCTTCGGCCTCCAGGGCGGTACGCAGGCCGGAATTGGCGGCCACGCCGCCGGCCAGCGCCACCTGCGTCAGGCCGGTATCGGCGGCGGCGCGGCGGAGCTGGCGCAGCAGCGTAGCCACAATGGTGTGCTGGATGCTGGCGCAGAGGTCGGGCAGGTTTTCGGCCACGAAATCGGGGTTGGCGGCTACTTCCTTTTTCAGGAAGTACATCACCGACGTTTTCAGGCCGCTGAAAGAAAAATCGTAGCCGGGCATGGCACCTACCGGGAAGGCGAAGCGCAGCGGGTTGCCCTGGCGGGCCAGCTTGTCGAGGTGCGGGCCGCCGGGGTACGGCAGGCCGAGCAGCTTGGCGGTTTTGTCGAAGGCTTCGCCGGCGGCATCGTCGATGGTCTGGCCGATGACTTCCATTTCCAGGGCCGATTTCACTACCACCAGCTGCGTGTGGCCGCCGCTCACGGTGAGGCAGAGGAAGGGGAAATCCGGCTTGGGGTCGCGCAGGAAATGGGCCAGGATGTGGGCGCGCATGTGGTTCACGGCCAACAGCGGCTTGTCGAGGGCCAGGGCTAAGGTCTTGGCGAACATACCACCTACCAATAAGGAACCCAGCAGGCCGGGACCCTGGGTAACGGCCACAGCATCGAGGTCGTCTTTGGTGATGCCGGCTTCTTTGAGAGCGGCCGTGACGACGGGCAGCAGGTGCTGCTGGTGCGCGCGCGAGGCCAGCTCGGGTACTACGCCGCCGTACTGCTCGTGGACTTTTTGGGTGGCCACGACGTTGCTCAGCAGCTGGCCGCCGGCCAGGACGGCCGCGCCGGTGTCGTCGCACGACGATTCGATGGCGAGGATAATGGGGTAAGCGGGCATGGGTTTAATCGAAGTTGGGTGCGCAAAGGTCGCACTACGGCGCAATAGCGTTGAACCACGGCCCAATGGTGGCCGTTCCATTGGCCTGATAGTTGGCTACGCCGACCTTTGATTGCCGGTAACGACTAAAAAACCGCAACTTTGCGGATTAACCCGCGTTTCCCGCGTTCATTCCTCCTGCCCCGGTGCGTCGTTTCCTCTTCATTCTGCTAAAAATACTACTGGGCATGGGCCTGCTGCTGGTATTGGCTATTGTGGGGGCGCTGGTGGCGTTGCGCATTCCAAGCGTGCAAACACGGCTGGCCCGCGAGGCGGCCGACATGCTGACGCGAAAACTGGGCCAGCAGGTGACGATTGGCGGGGTTGATATCCGGCCCTTCTCCCGCGTGCTGCTCGATGGGGTGAGCGTGAAGGACCGGCGCGGCGGCGAGCTATTCAGCATTGGCCGGGCCGATGCGGATATTTCGTTGTTTTCGGTATTCGACCCGAGGCATTTGCACATTGCCACGCTCACGCTGAATGAGCCGCGCTTCGAGCTGAAAAACCTACCCGGCCAGCCCGACTCCACCACCTTCAGCCAGTTTATGGCCTCGGTGAAGCGGCTGATTGGGCCCTCGACAGACACCAGTAAGTCGGCCCCGTTCGATTTTCAGATTGCCAACGTAGCCCTGCGCAACGGCCATTTCGCCATTGAAAAAGGCGACCTGCCGCACGCCAAAACCTACGGCCAGAGCATCGACTACGACCATTTGCTGGTGGACAGCATCTACGCCGACATCTCCAAAATTCGATTCGAAGACACGCTGCGCATGCGCATCAGCCAGCTGCACGCCGTGGAAACGCCCTCCCGGACGCCGCTGCGCGAAATCACGGCGGATATGACGTATGGGCCGCATTTCTGGGAATTCAAGGACTTAAGCCTGCGCGTGGGCCGCAGCCAGATTAAGGATTATGTGCGGTTTGAGTTTCGGGTATTTGGCAACTTTACCGATTATAATGACTCGATGAAGACCATTGCGCACCTGCGCAACTCAAAGGTTTATTCGGATGATATTGCCAAGTTTGCGCCGCAGCTGAGCGAAATGCACGAGTCGGTAGCCATTTCGGGCGATGCCTCAGGCTACGTGCGCGATTTCAAGGTGAACAACCTGGACGTGCGCTACGGCACCGGCACCCACATTGTGGCCAAGCGCGCCCACGCCGACGGCCTGCCCAACTACAAGGAGAGCTTTATCGACCTACGCCTGCTGCCCTCGGTGGTGGTGGCCAATGACCTGAAAAAGTGGCTGCCGGCGGCGGCCAACACGATTGTGCAGCGCCTGGGCAAAGTAAAATTACAGGGCCAGGTGCTGGGATTCTACAACGATTTCGTGGCCAATGCCTCGTTTGATACCGCCCTGGGCTTCGTGGCGACGGACGTGAACCTCAAGACCAAAACCGACCTGACGCACGCTACTTACGAGGGCACGGTGCGCTCCAATGCGTTCGAGCTGGGCAAGTTTCTGGGCGATGAAAGTGTAATCCGGGACGTGACGCTGAATGGCCGTGTGGCGGGCACGGGCTTCCTGCCGGCTTTCGCGCAGGGCAAGGCCAAGCTCACGGTGCCGGCCATCTGGCTGAATGGTTACCGCTACCACAATATTGCGTTTGATGGCGACTTCCGGCCGCTGCACTTCAACGGCCACGCGAGTGTGAACGACCCGGCCGTGCGCCTGGTGGCCGATGGCCACATCGACCTGGAGCGCAAGCACGAAAGCGTTGACCTCAAGACCAAAATCGACTTCGCCAACCTGCGCACCCTCGGCCTGATGAGCCAGCCGCTAACCGTGAGCACCACGGCCGACGTGAAGTTTAAGGGCGTGCAGCTCGATTCGCTCATTGGCTACGCCTACCTGCGCCACTCGCGCTTCATGTTCGATGGCCGCAAGCTCGACCTCGATACGCTGGACGTGGTGAGCACCCGCAGCCGGCTGAACCAGCGCCGCGTAACGCTGCGCTCGGAGGCGCTGAACGCCAGCCTGGCCGGCACCTTCAATACCTCCGATGTGGTGCGCGACGTGCAGACGCTCATCACCGAGTACCGCCTCAATTTTGAGAGCAATGCCGCCGCTACGGCCGATTATTACCGGCGCAAGCGCCAGCGCACACTGCCGGTGTACCAGGTTGACTTACTGCTGAATCTGAAAAAAGCCAACCCGCTCCTGACGCTGTTTGTGCCCGATTTGCGGGTGGCCGATGGCAGCCGCATCGACGGCTCGTTCCGGAACGGGGCCACGTCGATTTTCCAGCTCGGCGGCCACCTCGACAGCCTGCGCTACGGCCCGGTGCAAACGGTGAACGACGACTTCGACTTCCTCACCTCGAAGCTGCCTTACAAATCCGATATTCTGGCCCAGGCCAGCATCACGAGCGACCGACAGGTACTACCGGGGCTGGGCCGCACCGAGAAATTTATTATGGAAGGCGTGTGGGACCAGCAGCGCATCAACTTCTCGACCTCGCTGGCTCAGACGGGCACTACCAACAAGGCCACCATTAACGGTTCGCTGGGTTTCCTGGCCCGGGCGGTAGAGGTGATTTTTCGGCAATCCGACGTGCACCTGCTGGATGAGAACTGGACCATCGCGGAGAACAACTCGGTGCGGATTTCGAACTACGGCAAGGAATTCGACATCAAGAACCTGACTTTCAGCAACGGCGAGCAGTTTGTGGGCGCGCAGGGCATCATCTCGCCCGATGCCAGCCAGCCGCCATTGCAGCTGCAAATCAAGGATTTCGAGTTGGCCACGCTCAAAACGCTGACCGGCCAGAACCTCTCAGGCCGCGTGAATGCCCAGGGCACCGTGAGCGGCGTGTACGGCCCGCTGGCCATCAGCAGCACGCTGGGCGTGGACTCGCTGAAATACGACGGCACGCTGATTGGGCAGGTGGCAGGGCGCGGCGACTGGGACAACGCCGCCGGCAAGTTGCGCGTGAACATGGACGTGGCCCGCGCCGGCCAGTCGGTACTGACCGTGCTGGGCGAAATTGCACCGCGAGACCAGACCAACCAGTTCAACCTCACCGGCACCCTGAACGATGCGCCCATTGTGCTGGCGCAGCCTTTTCTGGGGTCGCTGTTCAAAAACCTGGGCGGCACCGGGCGCGGCGAGCTGCGCCTCACGGGCCTGTTTGGCGCGCCCAATCTGCTGGGCTACGTGGATGTGAGCAACGGCCGCCTCACCTTCGGCTACCTGGGCACCACATACACTTTTGCCGACCGCATCAGCTTTACTGACAAGTCGATAGAGTTCCACAACATCAGGCTGCGCGATGTGCTGGGCAACACCGGCACCGTAGACGGCATTGTGAACCACCGCGGCTTCAAGGATATGAGCCTCGACATTGCGGCTAATTTCCGCAAGATGCAGGTACTCAACACCACGCGCAAGGATAATGAGCTTTATTTCGGCACCGCCTATGCCACCGGCACTGCCCGCATAACCGGCCCCACCGATGACCTGGACGTGACCGTACGGGCCAGCAGCGAGGCCGGCACCCGCGTCAGCCTGCCCCTCGACAACACGGCCAAGGCCGAGAAGGCCGGCTACATTAAGTTCGTGAATAACAATCCGGTGGGCGATACCGTCATCACGAAAAAGGCCATAGTGGTAGCCGCGCAGGACAAAGTGGACCTGTCGGGCATCAAGCTCAACATGAACCTGACCATCACCCCCGAGGCTTATGTTGAGATTCTGCTCGATGAAAGCACGGGGGATGTGATTCGCGGCTCGGCCGCCGGGCAGTTGCGCATGGCCATTGATACGCGCGGCGAATTCAACATGTACGGGCAGGTTGAGATTGTGCGGGGCGCGTACAATTTCACGCTGCAAGGCCTTATCAACAAGGAGTTTGTGGTGCGGCCCGGCGGCATTATTTCCTGGAACGGCGACCCACTGGCCGGCGAGATGAACGTGACAGCAACCTACACGCAGCGTACCTCGCTGGCCCCGGTGCTGGGCGCGGGCTCGTCGGGCAGCGTGGCCGTGGTGCCCGTGACGGCCGTGATGAACCTGACCGGGCCGCTGCTGCTGCCGGCCATCAAGCTCAACCTGGAGTTCAACGACACGCCGGGCACGCTCCAGGGCGACCTGGCGGCCTTCACCACTTCGCTACGCAACGACGAGCAGGAGCTCAACCGTCAGGTTTTTAGCTTATTGGTTTTCAAGCAGCTGTCGCCGCCAGGCTCATTTGGCAACACCATTTCCATTCGGGGGCAGGACAACACGGCCTTCAAAAGCCTGGGCCAGGTGCTGAGTACCCAGCTCGGCCTGCTCACTTCGCAAATCGACCAGAACCTGGAAATTGACTTCAACATCAACGGCATCACCCCCGAGCAGCTGCAGGCCCTGCAAGTGCGCCTCAGCTACTCGTTCTTGAATGGGCGCCTGCGCGTGACGCGGGAAGGCGGCTTTACCAACAACCCCAACCTGGTGAACAGCGCCACGGGCGGCACTTCCACCATCCCCACCAGCACCGGCAACACGGCCGGCCAGGCCTCCCTGCTCGGCGACCTCAGCCTGGAATATTACCTGCGGCCCGATGGCAAGTTTCGGGCGAAGCTGCGCTACGAAACCACCCCCCGCGACCTGGAAACCATCAATCAGCCCCGGGCGGGCCTTTCGCTGCTGCACACCGAGCAGTTCAACTCGTTCGGGGAGCTGTTCACCCGCAAAAACCCCGGAAAGAAGGAGCGCAACACCCAGAAAGCCCGCGAAAGCAAAGAAGTGATGACGGTAGACGAGGACCCGCGCACGAACTTGTGAGGAGTTGGGGGATAAGGAATAGGGGATAAAAGAATACTGCCCGTATTCCTTTATCCCCTATTCCTTATCCCCTGCTACCTTTGCCGGATATGGCTGCCCCAACCACCTCACATTCCCGCAAGAAAAAGCTCGGCTCCTACCCTACTTTGCTCGTGGTGTTCAGCATTACGCTGGCCTTGGTGGTGATTGGCCTGTTCGGTCTGCTGCTGGTACACGCCCAGAAGCTGAGTGAAGTGGTGCGCGAAAACCTGGAAGTGCAGGTGTACCTCGACCGCGACCTGCCCGAAACGGAATTGCTGCGCCTGCAGCAGGACCTGGGCCAGCAGCCCTTCGTGGCCGAGCGCAACGGCAAGCCCCAGATTCGCTTTGTGAGCAAGGAGGAAGGGGCCCGCCAGCTGCTGCAAAGCACCGGCGAGGATTTCCGCCAGTTCCTCGGCGACAACCCGCTGCGCGATGCTTACGTGCTCAAAATCAAGCCCGAATTCACCGACACTACGCATCTGGGCCAGCTCAACCGCAACATTTCGGCCCAACGCGGCGTGTTTGAGGTGCAGTATCCGCAGGATTTGTTCGCCAGCATCAACAACAACCTGACGCGGGTGAGCCTCGTGCTGCTGGGCTTTGCGGCGGTGCTGGTGCTGGTGGTGGTCATCCTGATTAACAATACGATTAAGCTGGCGCTGTTTTCGCAGCGCTTTCTCATCCGGTCCATGCAACTGGTGGGCGCGACGCGGCTCTTTATCCAGCAGCCGTTTTTGCGGCGGGCTACCTGGCAGGGCCTTGCCAGTGGCCTGCTGGCGGCCCTGATTCTGGTGGCGCTGCTGCAATACGCCTACCTCGAAGTAGAGCCGCTGCGCCTGTTGCGCGACGACCTGCGCCTGGGCTTGCTCCTGCTCGGCGTTATCGGGCTGGGCGTGGTGATTGGCTTCTTCAGCTCGGCCCGCGCTGTGCACAAGTACCTCAAAATGTCGCTCGACGACTTGTATTAAATCATTTATCAATTACCATTTAACAGCCGTTCGACGGGACTAATAGCGCCAATTGAACGACTGTTAAATGATAAATGATAAATGAAAAGATTGTTAAATGATAAATGTTAATTGTTAAATGAATCCTTCTCCCGCTTTCCGCTTCGCCTTTGGTCCCCGCAACTACCGCCTGATGTGGGCGGGCCTGGCCCTGCTGGCCGCCGGCTTCATCACCATGATGTTTGGCGACAAGGCCAATTACGGCGAGGATTTCGTGGGCATCACGCTTGGGCCGTTGCTGCTCATCGCCGGGTTTGCCGTGGAGTTTGCCGCCATTATGGTGCGCGATAAGTCGCTGGTTGCCGCCCCCACCGCCTCGGTGGTCACGCCGGCCTTCACGACCGATGCTCCCGGCGCGACCACTACGCCCGCTGCCGCGCCGGCTTACAAGCGCCCTTACTAGCGCCTGGCAGCGAGCGGTTGGCCTCTTCCATTTGCATTGGCCACGACTCGTTATTAGTTGCTTACCGTTAACCGACCACCTGTTTAAATGACTTATTGGCACGCGCTGCTCCTCGCCATCGTGGAGGGCATTACCGAGTTTTTGCCCGTTTCCAGCACCGGGCACATGATTATTGCTTCGGCCCTGCTGGGTATTCCGCCCACGCCGTTTTTCAAGCTCTACCTGGTGGTTATTCAGCTGGGCGCGATTCTATCGGTGTTTGTGGTGTATTACAAGCGCTTTTTTCAGAATATTGACTTCTATCTGAAGCTGTTGGTGGCTTTTTTACCCATTGTGGTGGTGGGGCTGCTGTTCAAAAAGCACATCGACGCGCTGCTCGAATCCGTGACCACCGTGGCCATGATGCTCGTGGTGGGCGGTGTGGTGCTGCTGTTTATCGACCGCTGGTTTCCGCAGGAAGACCCGCAGGAAGGCGGCCACCCCGTCACCAATCCCAGCTTTAAGGAAGCGCTGATTATCGGCCTGTTCCAGTGTTTGGCCGTGGTACCGGGCACCAGCCGCTCGGCGGCCACCATCATCGGCGGCCTCACCCAGAAGCTCACGCGCCGGGCAGCGGCGGAGTTTGCCTTCTTCCTGGCCATGCCCACCATGGCAGCGGCGGCGGTGAAAGACATTTACGATTACTACAAAGACGCCAGGGCGGCCGGGGCCGATGTATCGCACCTGTTCTCGGCCACGGAGCTGAAGCAGCTGGCACTAGGCAACGCAGTGGCGTTTGTGGTGGCGCTGCTGGCCATCCGGCTGTTTGTGGGCTTTGTAGCGAAGTATGGCTTCCGAGCCTTTGGTATCTACCGCATTATCGCGGGCGGTATTCTGTTGATTATGTTGGCATTGAAGCTGCCCTTAAACCTGGTATAATGACGAAGACCCTGGCCGATTACGACTTTGAAACGGGCGAAGTATTACTCCTCGACAAGCCCCTGACGTGGACTTCCTTCGACGTGGTGCGCAAGGTGAAGAACACGCTGCGCATCAGGAAAATCGGCCACGCCGGCACGCTCGACCCCTTGGCTACCGGCCTGCTCATCCTCTGCACGGGCAAGAAAACCAAGGAAATCGACCTCATTCAGGCCCAGGAAAAAGAATACACCGGCACCTTCCGCCTCGGCGAAACCACCCCCAGCTTCGACCTGGAAACCGCCGTGGACATGGCCCGGCCCTACGCCCACCTCATCGATGAGGAGATTATGGCCGCCACCGCTCAGTTCATGGGCCTTATCCAGCAAACGCCGCCCATTTTCTCGGCTGTGAAAATCGACGGCAAGCGTGCCTATGAGCTGGCCCGCACCGGCCAGGAGGCTGAAATAAAAGCCAAATCGGTCGAAATCAAGACCTTCGAGCTCACGCGCATCGCGCTGCCCGAAGTCGATTTTCGGGTGGTGTGTTCCAAGGGCACCTACGTCCGCAGCCTGGCCCGCGACTTGGGCGTGGCCCTGGGCTGCGGCGCGCACCTCACGCGGCTGGTGCGTACCCGCATCGGCGAGTATCGGGTAGAGGATGCCTTTACGCTCGAAGCCATTGAAGCCCTGCGCCCGCCCCGGCCCGAGGGCGAAACGCCCGCCCGGCCCCGCCGCGAGCGGCCCCACACTGCCCCCAACCGCGCTGGCCTGCAATATTTTGCCGCGCTCCAGGCCGATGCCCTGGCGGCCAAGGAGCACGAGGCCGCAAAAGATGCCACTGACGCACCCGAAACGCCAACGGAGTAGGTTGTAGAGGCGCAGGATTGTGCGGCTCGTTGTTGAACGACCGGAACCACACCGTTCGCACCGCATAAAGCGCATAAAGCGCGTAAACAACATCAGCAACGACGAGACGCCAAATAGGGCGTCTCTACCCTCGTACAACGCCATAACCGCTACCTTCGTGGCGCTCTATTTACCTTCCATTTGCATCCCCGGCGCCTTATGCACGTCATCCGCGACCCGGCTTATTTTCCGTTTCTTGGCAATGCTGTTGTTACCAGCGGCACGTTTGATGGCGTGCACGTGGGGCACCAGCGCATTCTGGCGCGGCTGTGCGAGGTGGCGCAGGCCAGCGGCGGGCCGTCGGTGGTGATTACCTACTGGCCGCACCCGCGCCTGGTGCTGGGCCCGCCCCCCTCCCACCCCGAGCTGCTGGATTTGCAGCTGTTGAACACGCTGGATGAGCGCATTGCCAGGCTGGCCGCACGCGGCGTGGACTACCTGCTCATCGTGCCGTTTACCAGGGAGTTTGCGCAGTGGACTTCGGAAGAATACATTCAGAACCTGCTGCTGAAAACCGTGGGCGCCAAGCAGCTGGTGATTGGCTATGACCACCGATTCGGCAAAAACCGCGAAGGCGGCTTCGACTACCTTAGTCAGAACGCCGACCGCTACGGCCTGACCGTGGAGGAAATCCCGCGCGAGGACGTGGACGCCGTGGGCGTGAGCAGCACCCGCATCCGGCAGGCGCTACGCGAGGGCGACATTGCCACCGCCAACCGCTACCTGGGCTACCACTATCCGCTCACGGGCCTGGTGGTGCATGGCCAGAAGCTCGGCCGTACCATTGGCTATCCCACAGCTAATCTGGCCATTCTGGAACCATTGAAGCTGGTGCCGGCTTTGGGCATTTATGCGGTGTGGGCCACTACGGCGGCGGGCACGCGGCATCAGGCCATGCTCAGTATTGGGGTGCGGCCCACAATTGGCACCGATTTGGCTCAGACAATTGAGGTGAATCTCCTGGATTTCGGCGGTGACTTATACGACCAGCAGCTGACGCTGGAGTTTGTGGCCTGGCTGCGGGGCGAAGAAAAATACAACGGCCTGGACGCGCTAACTGCCCAATTGGCGTTGGATGCGCAGAACACGCGGGCCGCGCTGGCTTAGCCGGCCGCTATTATTATACCTTATTGTTTCGTAATGAGATATTTGCGTTTATTATCGATTTGCTGCTGCTGGTTGGGAACGTGGAACGCGGCGCACGCCCAAGGCAAGCTGACCGGCGTAGTCCTGGATTCGGTGACGCACGAGCCGCTGGCGTTTTCCAGCGTATTCCTGGCCAACACCACGCTGGGTGCGACGACTACCGAGCAGGGCCAGTTCACGTTCCCGAAAGTGCCGGCCGGCACTTACGACGTGGTGGGCTCCTACGTGGGCTACCGCCTGGCCAAGCAGTCGGTGACCATGACGGCCGCCGCTCAGCAAATCACGCTGCAGCTGGCCCCCACCGGCAACCAGCTGGGCGAAGTGGTGGTGAAACCGGAGCCCAACAAGCCGGAGGAGTATCAGAAATTCGCAAAACTATTCATCGGCGGCAGCACGTTTTCGGCGCAGTGCCGCATCAGCAACCCCGACGATGTGCGGGTATTCTACGACGACTCGACCAAAACCCTGACCGCCCAGGCCAAGGAATTTGTGCAGATTGACAACGAGGCCCTGGGCTACCGCCTGAAATACTACGGCCTGTACTTCGCGGCCGACGACGACGACGGCTCGATTTCTTACTACGGCCAGCCCGTATTTGAGGAGCTGAAGCCGCGCGATGAGCGCCAGCGCAAGCAGTGGGCGGCCAATCGCCTCACGGCCTACACGGGCTCATTTATGCACTTTCTGCGCAGCGTGTACAATAACCGCGTGCAGGCCGAGGGCTTCCTGACGCAGCAAATCATCGTGGGCGCGAACCCACGCTTCGAGCGCGCCGAAGAGAAGCGCCTCGCCCTGCTGACCAGCCGGCCCGATAATAAATTCACGGCCGCCGAGCAGGACTCGCTCGATAAGTGGGAGGACATGGCCCCGGTTATCGCCACGCTCAACCAGAAGCCGCTGCCCATCGACAGCATCCGGCGGGTGGAAACCAACGGGCGGCGCACGTTCCTACGCTTCACGGGCGAGCTGCAGGTGGCGCACTTCGGCGAGGCCCCCGACCCGCTGTACCGGCGGCCGATGTCGCCGTTGGGCTACCCCAAAATCCCGTATCCGGCCAAGCGGCAGGTGTCGCGCCTCAAGCTGCAGGGCCGCGAGGCCGCCATTCAGGCCAACGGCTCGCTGCTAAACCCGCTCGACGTGTACAACGGCGAATACTGGGGCTTCGAGAAAATTGGCGAGTTTTTGCCGTTCGACTACATGCCGCCCACGGTATCTTCGGCCGCGCCGCGCCGGTAGGGGCCGGGCCGGTTTTTCCGTTTACTACTATTCCTGGTCTGCCCGAATGCGCTTCTCCCCGGTGCTTCTGCTGTTGTTGCTGCTGCTGATGCGGCCCGATGGTGCCAGGGCGCAGGATAGCCTGAGCGGCGTGGCGCTCGATTCGGTGACGCAGCAGCCGCTGGCCTTTGCCAGCGTGTTTCTGGCCAACACCACGCTGGGCGTGACCACCACCGAGCAGGGCCAGTTTAGTTTCCCGAGGGTGCCGGCCGGAAACTACGACGTGGTGGGCTCCTACGTGGGCTACCGCCTGGCCAAGCGAAAAATCACCATGGGTGCCTCGCCCCAGCAGCTCACCTTGCAGCTCGCGCCCATCCCCAACCAATTGGGCGAGGTGGTCGTGCGTGCCAAACCCCGACGCAACCCCGACCGGGCGGCAAACTACCAGAAGTTCGTGACGTTATTTCTGGGCCAGACCACGTTTTCGCGCCAGTGCCGCATCCGCAACCCCGACGAGGTGCTGGTGGACTTCGACGCCGACAAAAACGTGCTCACGGCGTCGTCGCCCACCTATGTGCAGGTCGATAACCAAGCCCTTGGGTATCGTATCAAATACTATGGATTGCAGTTCGACTACTATTTCAGCAAAAACCTGGTCAAATTTTACGGGCAGCCAGCATTTGAGGAAATGTCCCCGCGCAACGAGCAAGAGCAGCTCCAGTGGGAACAAAACCGCGCGAAAGCCTATCGGGGCTCGCTCACGCACTTCCTCAAAAGCGTGCATGACAATCAGGTATCGGCCGAAGGCTTTTTGGTGCAGCGGCTGCGCATGGTGCTCAACTCCCGCTACGCCCGTGCCGACAGTCTGCGCTGGTCGCTGTTTCGTGCGCGCCGCAATACCGGCCTCTCACGCGCCGACAACGACTCGCTGGCGCGCTGGGGCAAGGAGGCGGAAATCTATTCCACGCTTTATACCGCGGCCCGGCCCATCGACAGCCTTCGCCGGGTGAGTGCACCTGCGGCACAGGTTTTCCTGCGGTTTACCGATTATTTGCAGGTGACTTATTCCCGCGAGTCGCCTGACCCGCATTACCTGCGGTCTGCGGTCAGCAACGTGCGGATTGCGATGAACCCGCCCACCGAGCAGGTGTCGCAACTGAAGCTGCTGGAGCCCGAAGTGGAGATTCAACCCAACGGCCAATTGACGAACCCGATGGCCGTATTTACCGACGAATACTGGGGGTTCGAAAAAATGGGTGAATTTTTACCCGTGAATTACCTGCCGCCGGCTTCGGCCGCCCCAATCCCAACCCACCCATGATAGACAAAACCGTTCCCAACGTGCAAGCCGCCCTGCAGGGCCTCGCCGATGGCATGACCCTGATGCTCGGCGGCTTCGGCCTATGCGGCATCCCCGAAAACTCGATTCAGGAAATCCTCCGCCTCGGCATAAAAGACCTCACCTGCATCTCCAACAATGCCGGCGTCGATGACTTTGGCATTGGCCTGCTGCTGCAAACCAAGCAGGTGCGCAAGATGATTTCGAGCTACGTGGGCGAAAATGCCGAGTTTGAGCGCCAGCTGCTGAGCGGCGAGCTGGAAGTGGATTTGATTCCGCAGGGCACCCTGGCCGAGCGCATCCGGGCGGGCGGGGCGGGCATTCCGGCCTTCTTCACCCCCGCCGGCTACGGCACCGAGGTGGGCGAAAACAAGGAAAGCCGCGAGTTCAACAGCAAAATGTACCTGCTGGAAATGGGACTTACGGCCGATTTTGCCTTCGTGAAAGCCTGGAAGGGCGACACGGCCGGCAACCTCATCTACAAAGGCACGGCCCGCAATTTCAACCCGATGATGGCCACGGCCGGCAAAATCACCGTGGCCGAGGTGGAAGAGCTGGTGCCCGCCGGCGAGCTCGACCCCAACCAGATTCACACGCCGGGCATTTTCGTGCAGCGCATCTATCAGGGTGAGCAGTATGAGAAGCGCATCGAGCAGCGCACGGTGCGGGAGGAAGCGAAGCGTCAGTAGTCGTTGATGAGTAAGCGTATGCTCCGGTCTGACCACCTAGAGCGGTCAGACCGGAGCATACGCTTATATTTAAAAGTTACCATAACCTACTACTACAACTGCGCCTTCCCCCTTTCAACCCTTCCCTTTTAATTTTTAACTGACTCATGCTAGACAAACACGGCATCGCCCGGCGCATCGCCCAGGAAGTGAAAGACGGCTCCTACGTCAACCTCGGCATCGGCATTCCCACGCTGGTGGCCAACTACATCCCGGCCGGCATCAACGTGGAGCTGCAGTCCGAAAACGGCCTACTCGGCATGGGCCCCTTCCCCACCGAAGACCAGGTCGACCCCGACCTCATCAACGCCGGCAAGCAGACCGTGACCACCCTACCCGGCTCCAGCATCTTCTCCTCAGCCGATTCGTTCGGCATGATTCGCGGCGAGCACGTCGACCTCACCATTCTCGGCGCAATGGAGGTATCCGAGCGCGGCGACATTGCCAACTGGAAAATTCCCGGCAAGATGGTGAAGGGCATGGGCGGCGCGATGGACCTCGTGGCATCGGCCAAGAACATTATTGTAGCCATGCAGCACGTGGCCCGCGACGGCTCCAGCAAGCTGCTATCTGACTGCACCTTGCCCATTACGGGCCTGCGCTGCGTGAAGAAAATAGTGACCGAGCTGGCCGTAATCGACGTGACGCCCGACGGCTTCGTGCTGCGCGAGCGCGCCCCCGGCGTGAGCGTAGCGCAGATTATTGCTGCCACCGCCGGTAAGCTGGTAGTGCCCGAAGGCGAAGTACCCGAGATGACGCTGTAGCATAACTACCTGTATCATAATCTTCAGCTTGTGATGAGCGCGGCGAGTTATGGCAACCGCGCCGCCTGACGATACTACTCGCGGCGCTCGTCACAAGCGAAAGCTTATAGCACTTGGGCTCAGGCCTATTACCGGCCGTATCTTCGTGACCACCCATTTGCCCCGACAATATGCGCCAACTCCTACCCTTACTGCTACTTACTGCTGTTCCCACGCTGGCTCTGGCCCAGGTTTCGCCCATAATTGACCGGTCCGATATGCCGGCCACCACGACTACTGTGGATAGCCTGCGGCTGAGCGTGGCCAGCCTGGTGCTGCCCAACACGGTGCCGCCCCTGAGCCGGCGCGGGGCCAACCAAACCTGGAACTACAGCACCCTCACCCCCACCTCGCAACGGGTCGAATCGTTCGTATCGGTGAGCAGCGTGACGGCTACCTCGCTCACGTATTCCTTCATATTCGGGCCGTTTGGCGGGGCCAACCGGGCCACCGTGGCTTCGCCGCAGGCGCTGCCGCTGCCCGTGGCCCTGCCCATTCCCCTCACCGATTCTTACCAGTTCTACGCTACTTCGGCGGCGGCGGCGGCGCAGCAGGACTTCCGCTCGGTGGGCTTCGGGGCTTCGCTGAATGGCACGGCCATTCCGGTTACGTATGCCAGTGCGGCCCAGCAGGACGTGATTTACCGCTTCCCCCTGAGCTTTGCCAGCCTGCCCGATTCCAGCAACTCCTACTTTTCGACGCCAACGGCCATTGCTACGGTCGGCTACCTGAGCCAGAAGCGCAAGCGCGTGAACAAGCCCGATGCCTGGGGCACGCTTACCACGCCTTTTGGCCAGTTCCAGACGGTGCGCGTGGTCACCAAACTCATCGACCACGACAGTGTAGCCATTGGCGGCACGCCCGGCCAGGGTTTCGATGTGCCCCTGACCCGCGAGTATAAGTGGCTGGCCAAGAGCCAGCACGTACCACTGCTCACCATTACCACCCGCACCATAGGCGGCACCGAAACCGTGACCGGCGTGGAGTACCGCGACAGCTACCGCCGCATTATCCGCACAGCCAACCGCGACGCGGCCACCAACGCCATGCTCACCGCCTCCCCCAATCCCTCGGCCAGCGGCACGTCCCTTACCCTGACGGTGCCCGCCGGCAGCGGGCCGCTCACGGTTTCGGCCACCGACGTGGTGGGCCGACAGCTGTTTCAGCGCGACTTTAGCAGCAATTCGGGTACCCTTCGCATTGATTACGAAGCTTTTGGCACCTTCCGAGGCGTGCTGCTGCTAACGGTGCAAACGGCGCGTGGCACGGCTACCCGCCGACTGGTGCGCGAGTAGTATTGGGCGAACATTGCACCGTTTTGGCAGTTTTTCCGTTGAAGTACCCGTTGGCGAACGCCGCCAGCGGGTTTTTTTACGGGTAAATTTGTTGCGCCGGGCCCCGCCCGGCCACCGGGCCCATTGGCGGCCCGGCTTTTTACACAGCGCTTTTTCGATATTATGGCAACTTCTTCTAACGGCAAACCGGCCGCTTCCAATGGCCACGCCGCCCCCGGCGGCTCCCACGCCAAAAAGGTAGGCAAGGCAAGCCTGGCCCTCACTGCCGAGCGCCTCACGCCTACCGCCGTGCCGGCCCACAAGCTGGTGCTGCGCACGCTGCGCCGCTCCGATTTCAAGGCCATCAAGGAAATTATGGACCAGGTGTATTCCAACATGGAAGGCGCGTGGTCGGCCGACGAGTTCAGCGCCCTGATTCGCAAGTTTCCGGAGGGCCAGATTGGCATTGAGGACAACGGCCAGCTGGTAGCTGCCGCGCTGGCCATCATCGTGGATTACAGCAAGTACGGCGACAAGCACACTTACGCCAAAATTACCGGCAACGGTAAGTTCGATACCCACGACGATGCTGGCGATACGCTTTACGGCGTCGATGTATTTGTGGACCCTGCCTACCGCTCGCTACGCCTGGGCCGCCGCCTCTACGACGCCCGCAAGGAGCTGTGCGAAAACCTGAACCTGCGCGCCATGGTGGCAGGCGGCCGCATTCCCGGTTACGCCGCCTACGCCAACGAAATGACACCTGCCAAGTACGTGGAAAAGGTGCGCAACAAGGAGCTGACCGACCCCATTCTCACGTTCCAGCTCTCGAACGATTTCTATGTACGGAAAATCATCCGCGGCTATCTGCCCTACGACTCCGAATCGAAAGCCCACGCCACGCTGCTGGAGTGGATTAATGTGTACTACGAGGAAACGGAAAAGCTCATCGGCAACGAGAAAACCAACGTCCGCATCGGCATTGTGCAGTGGCAGATGCGCGCCACCAGCAGCCTGGAGGATTTGCTCCAGCAAATCGAGTTTTTCGTGGATACCGTGAGCGGCTATAAGGCTGACTGCGTGATGTTTCCGGAATTCTTCAATGCCCCGCTCATGGCTCTCACCAACGAGGATTCGCCGGCGGTGGCCATCCGGGCCATGGCGGCGTTTACGGAGCCCATCACGGTTAAGATGATGGAGCTGGCCGTGAGCTACAACATCAATATCGTGGCCGGCTCGATGCCCGTGTACCGCGATGAGAAGCTGCACAACGTGGCCTTCCTCTGCCGCCGCGACGGCACCGTGGACGAGCAGTACAAGCTGCACGTCACACCCGATGAGGCCAGCTACTGGGGTATGCGCGGCGGCGATAAGCTGAAATGCTTCGACACGGATTTTGGCAAAATCGGTATTCTGGTGTGCTACGACGTGGAATTCCCCGAGCTTTCGCGCATGCTGAGCGACGAGGGCATGAAAATCCTGTTCGTGCCCTTCTGGACCGATACCAAGAATGCCTACCAGCGCGTGCGCCTCTGCGCCCAGGCCCGCGCCATCGAAAACGAGTGCTACGTGGCCATTACCGGCTCGGTGGGCAACCTGCCCCGCGTCGAGAACATGGACATTCAGTACTCGCAAAGCGCGGTATTCAGCCCTTCGGACTTCGCCTTCCCGCACGATGCCATCGTGGCAGAAGCCACCCCGAACACGGAAATGACCCTCATCGCCGACCTCGACCTTGACTTGCTCAAAGACCTGAACAGCAGCGGATCCGTGCGCAACCTGCGCGACCGCCGCAAGGACCTGTACTCGGTGAGCTGGGTAAAGAAAACCGAGCGCGACGACGAGCTACTGGCCCAGGGCGAGGAGCGGCTGCCCAAAACCAGCTCGCGCCGCAAGGCCATTGCGGCGGGGTAAGCCCGCTGTCTCTCCATCTTTTAAAAGGGGCCCCGCACTTGCACGTGTGGGGCCCCTTTTTATTTCCCAACAGTACGGCTCGTTGACAAAACCCGAATTATTTTTGGCCTCCTGATTTTCTTCCTTTCCTTATTCACACTGCCTTCTTTATGAAAGCTATTCTACTGGTTGGCTTGGTTGTTCTGAGCGCGGGGCCAATTCATGCTCAAAAAAAGCAGGAAAACGCGGCTACCTCCCGGCCAAAGCTGGAGCAAGGCACCACGACGGCCGAAGGCAAGCGCACCGGCAAATGGAACTTCTACAACAACAAAAAAGCGCTGGAGCTAACGTTTGATTACGATTCGAGCCGCATCAATTTCCTGCTGCCCGATACCACCCGCTACCTGGTGCGCATCGGCGAGGAATGGACGCCGCGGCGGATGGCCCGTGCGCCGCGTCTGCTGGGCAGTACCGACCAGCGGCTGGATGACCTGCTTCGCAGCCTGCGCTACCCGATAAGTGCCCTGCGCCAGCAGCTGCAAGGCACGGTGGTGATGGGGTACACGGTGGACGTAACCGGCCACACCCGGGACTTTACCGTGGAAAGCAGCCTGAGCCCCGACTGTGACCAAGAAGTGTGGCGAGCTATAAAAACCCTGCCTGACAATTGGATACCAGCCGTTTATACCGGCCGGCCAACCCCCAGCCGCTTCTACTTATCGGTAAAATTTCAGATGATAAACGAAGCTGAACACGAACGCCAGCAACGCGAGCTAAAGCGGCTGGCTCAGCAATCGGCCGATGGAGCTAGCCCTTCCGTGGCACCCGTACGGGCCAGGTATGCCCATGAAATTATCGTCACGGCGCTCGGCATCGAGCGAGGCACCCGCTGAGCGAGCTGGCCCTTCATTACCGCCGCGTGGCAGGGTTTTACGCAGTAGCAAGGCTGAAATCTGACAATGAAGCTGTTTGGAAAGTCAGCCCAAAGTCGTTGCTCCGGTCCGACCGCCCTAGGCGGTCGGACCGGAGCATACGCTTACTTCTGCGCCAGCACTTAAGATTGATGCGAACGGCGCGGGGACGCGGACTACAAAGTCCGCGCTACATCCCCAACGACACTTTGACAATAGCCCTGCTTTACATCAGCTTATAATAAACCGCCGTGGCGTGCGGCCTCCCGTCGAAGTTGATGAAATACGCCGGAATAGCGCCCACAAAAACATAGCCCAGGCTTTGATACAGCTGCTCGGCAATGTCGCCCTGGCGGGTATCGAGCACCAGCGTGGTGCGGCCCAGGGCGCGGGCGTGGCCTTCCAGCGCAAGGAGCAACTGCCGGGCCAGACCCTGGCGGCGCGCCTGCCGGTGCACCAGCAGCTTCGATACTTCGGCGCGGAGCAGGGAGTTGGGGCGGGTGGCCAGGTCGAGCTGCACGGTGGCCAGTAGCGCACCGGTACTAGGCTGGCGGGCAATGAGGAGCAGGCGATGGCCGGCTTCCATCGCGCCGAATACGCTGTGCCAGTAGTCCCGGGCTTCGGCAGCGGCTAGTGGAGGCAGGAAACCGACGGCCGCACCGGAGTCGACAGCATCGTGCAGCAGGGCATGGAGCTGGGGCAGCAGCGCCCGGGCTTCGGCGGTGCTGAGGGAAGTGATGAGAGGAATCATACGGGGGGCAAGAAAACCATCCGGCTGCTAATTGGCTTGCACAAACGGCTTGCCCGCGCGGCGAGCCGGGCTTTTGTGTGTAAACTTCGGCCCCGATACTTCCCGTTATTTTTTCATCACACCAAACACGTATGCGCGCTTTCATCACCGGAGCCAACCGGGGCCTGGGCCTCGAACTTACCCGCCAGTACCTGGAGCGCGGCGACCACGTATTCGCTGCCAGCCGGCAGCCCGCCCAAGCCGCCGAGCTGCAAACCCTGAGGCAGCAATACGCCGACCGCCTCGTGCTGCTGTCCCTCGACGTGACCGACGCGGCCTCCATCGCGGCGGCCGTGCAAGGCGTGCAGGCCGTAACCGACGCCCTCGATGTGCTGATTAACAACGCCGGCGTATACCCGCACGCGGGCTCCGGCGATGCGCACCAGCGCCTGGGCCAGCTCACCCACGACGATGCCATGGAAACCATGCAGGTGAATGCCATTGGGCCGCTGCTGGTGTCGCAGGCACTGCTGCCGCTGCTGCGCGTCGGCCATAAAGGCCGCATTCTCAGCATCTCCTCGGGCCAGGGCTCGCTGACCTGGAAAGCCACCGGCGACCCCTACCACTACAGCGCCAGCAAGGCCGCCCTGAACATGTACATGCGCAGCCTGGCGGCCGAAATCGGCCATATGGGCCTGATTTCGGTACTGGTAGACCCCGGCTGGATGCGCACTGAGATGGGCGGCGACCATGCCACCCAGGAGCCGGCCGATTCGGCCCGCGGCATTATCCGCATGGCCGAGCAGCTGCACACTGAGGAAAACGGCAGCTTCGTGACCTGGCAGGGCCAGCCCGTGCCGTGGTAGCAGCCGGGCGCGCCGGCCTTGTTCTTACCCACACCCGGGGCCGTTGCACTGGTTGGACCGCCCTGGGCAGTCCGACGGGTTGTCGTACGGGCGAAACTGTGCTTGCTTCAACCGGTCGGACCGCTTAGGCCGGTCAGACCGAGGCAACGGCTCGCCATTAAACAGCCTTCAAATAGCTGTGGGCAAGGACAGAGACGCCAGGCGGAAGCCGCAAGGCACCAATTAAAAGGACCCGTTCCGTTGAAAATCAATGGAACGGGTCCTTTTAATTTTCCGGGCAGGGCAGTTGGCTGATTACCTGGGCATCAGCATATCTCAATAGTATATATAAAAGCACTCACAAAATATTTTGAATGGTAATTCCTTTAAATATCTGCCTGTTTATTGGCCTGAAACACGCAATTCTTATTTTCATTTAGCGACCAGCGTGCATTAATCAACAATTCGCAATTACATTCGACAATTCACTTGCTCAACTTTTCACTTAATCACTCACATGAGAAAACGCTTACTCTTATTCCTGTTCATGGTTCTGGGCTTCGCGGCGCACGACCTCAGGGCCCAAGACCGAACCATTGCCGGCACGGTAGCGGGCTCGGATGGGGCTTCCATCCCGGGCGTGACGGTGCTCGTGAAAGGCACCAAAATAGGTACCTCTACCGATGCGGACGGCAAATTTTCCCTGGCAGCCCCCGCCACGGCTAGCACCATGGTGTTTTCCTATGTGGGCTATGCCACGCAGGAAGTAGCCATCGGCAACAAAACGTCCTTCAACATCGCCTTGGCAACCGACACCAAGAGCCTCGAAGAGGTGGTGGTGGTGGGCTACGGCACCCAGAGCCGGCGCGACCTGACGGGCAACGTGGCCTCCATCAGCGGCAAGGAGATTGCGACCTCACCGGTGCAGAGCTTCGACCAGGCCTTGCAGGGCCGCGCTTCGGGCGTGAACATCACTACGCCCAACGGGGTGTTGAACAACCCGCCCGTCATTCGTATCCGGGGCACGAACTCCATTAACCTGAGCTCGGCCCCGCTGGTGGTCATTGACGGCATTCCGGCCTACAGCGGCAATACCTCGGCCGTGGGCAGCGTGCCCAACAACCCGCTCAGCAACCTGAACCCGGCCGACATTGAAAGCATGGAAGTGCTGAAGGATGCCTCGTCTACGGCCATCTACGGCTCGCGGGCCGCCGGTGGGGTTATTCTGGTAACGACCAAGAAGGGCAAAAAAGGCCAGAGCCATCTCACCTATGATACCTGGGTGGGCTGGTCGAAACCGGTACGCCTCTACGACGTCCTCAACGCCCCCGACTACATCAGCATCAAGAATGAGGCCGTGCGCAACCTGAATGCCAACCGCACGTCGGTGGGCGGCACGCCCAACAACGTGGAAGGCTTTAAGGCCACTGATGCCAACGGCGTCACGGCCGATACCCGCTGGTATGACTACATCTACCGCACGGGCTTCTCGCAGTCGCACAACCTGAACTTTTCGGGCGGTACCGACAAAACCACCTTCTACTCGTCGTTGGGCTATACCAACCAGAAGGGCATGCTGGAGCGCAACGAGTTCCAGCGCATTTCGGCCCGCGTGAACGTTGACCACAAGCTCTTTAGCCAGGTCACGGTAGGCATGCGCGTGGCTTACTCGAACACCCACAACGCTTCGCCCAACTCGGGCTCGGTGGCCGACGGGGCCTTTGGCACGGGCGGGCTGGGCCGGCTGCCGCTGGTGCTGCCGCCCAACGTTTCACCCTACAACCCCGACGGCACCTTCAACGTGAGCGGGGCCGGCGTGGGCCCGGGACCCAACACCAACCCCAGCTCGACGACCGGCGCGCCCCTACTGCCGGGCTACTACAACCCGCTGGTGGATTTGGCCTATAACTACTTCAACTCCGACGGCAATGAAGTGCAGGGCAGCGTGTATGCCAACCTGGAAGTGGCGAAGGGCCTGAACCTGCGCACCACCTACGGCCTGAATCGCATTTCCTTCGAAGACAAATCGTTTTACACGGCCCTGGCCGGCGATGGCCAGTCGACGGGCGGCTCGGCCAGCAACTACTACCGCACCAACAACCGCTGGAACTGGCAGAACACGCTGCAATACGACCACACCTTTGGCGAGAAGCATAACCTGTCGCTGCTGGTGGGCAACGAGCAGCAAGCCACCGACATCCAGCGCTGGGGCGCCACCCGCACCTCGGTAGCCGACCCGTACTTCACCACCTTCCAGGGCAACTTCACCAACATTGCCGAATCGGGCCGCTTCCAGGGCGTCAACTACCTGGTGTCGTTCTTCGGCCGCCTCAACTACAGCTTCAACCGCAAGTACCTGGCCACGCTGAACGTGCGCCGCGACGGCTACTCGGCCTTCGCCAAGAAATTCGGCAACTTCTACGGGGCATCGCTCGGCTACGTGGTATCGGAGGAAGACTTCTGGAAAAACTCCTCTTTCTCGCAGACCTTTTCGTTCCTGAAGTTTACGGGCAGCTACGGCAGCGTGGGCAACAACCAGGGCATCGGCGATTTCGTGACGCAGCAAACCTACGGCTCGGGCCTGTACGCCTCGAACGCAACGCTGTTCTTCGGCAACGCCGGCAATCCGAACCTGACCTGGGAAACCAGCAAGAAAACGGACCTGGGCGTGTCGTTCGGCTTTTTGCAGGACCGCCTGACGGGCGATTTCTCCTACTACCGCAACCTGGTGGACGGCCTGATTCTGGACGTGCCCCAGGCACCTTCCAAAGGCATTCCGAACAGCGCGGGCCAGGGCAACCTGGGCAACTCCTACCTGCTAAACGTGGGCTCGATGGAGAACACAGGCGTTGAGCTCAACCTGCGCTACAATGTGCTCCAGGGTGGCAAATTCACCTGGTCCGTTAATGGCAACCTGACCACGCTCAAAAACCGCGTGCAGGCCCTGGCTTTTGAAGGCCAACGCATTGGCACGGCTACTTCGAACCTCGAAACCGCGAACTACACCAAAGTGGGCCAGTCGGTGGGCGAAATCCTGGCTGTGCCTTCGCTGGGCGTGAACCCGGCCAACGGCCGCCGCATGCTGCAAAAGGCCGACGGCACCGTGGTGCAGTACGAGCACCTGGGCTCGGGCTGGACTACCCTCGACGGCAAGCCCACCACGGCCCCCAGCCAGCTGGTGGATGGCGTTTATTACGGCCCGGTATTGCCCACCTGGTATGGCGGCCTCGACAACACGTTCCGCTACCGCTTCCTCGATTTGGGCGTATTTGTGCAGTTTTCGGGCGGCAACTACATCTACAACGGCACCAAGGCCGGCCTGCATGACCAGCGCTTCTGGAACAACCAGACCGACATCAAAAACCACTGGACGACGGAGAACACCAACGCCGAGTGGCCGCGCGTGGTTTACGGCGACAACGTGTCGAACGGCTCGGCACTGGTGATGTCGTCGAACGTAGAAAAAGGCGACTTTGCCCGCCTGCGGCAGGTATCGCTGGGCTATACCTTCACCCCCGCCTTCCTTACCCGCATCAACGTGGCCAACGCCCGCCTCTACGTGCAGGTGCAGAATGCCTTCCTGCTCACCAAATACTCGGGCATCGACCCGGAAATCTCGACCAATGGTGGTAGCAACACCGGAGCTGGCGTCGACCGCAACTCCGTGGGACAGGCCCGCACCTACACCGTGGGCTTCAACATTGGCTTTTAATTGATTCTTCTGATGAAACGATATTTACATCATCCCCTCGCCCTGGCTGCCTGCGCGGCCCTGCTGGCCCTCGGTTCGGTTTCCTGCCAGGACCATCGCCTCAATCCCATTCCCGAAACAACGGTGTCTGACCAGGCGGTCTTCACCACTCCCTCGCGCATCACCGCGCAGGCCAACAACCTGTATAGCTACATCAAAACCGGCGGTTTTCTCGGTGGCCGCTTTCAGATTTTCAGCGATATCCGGGCCAACGACTTCATCAACCGCACGTCCAACGGGGTTACGGGCGTGGGCGTGTGGAACCACACCCTCACGGAAGCTTCGCAGAACGACGTTATCAATACCTGGGGCTTTGGCTACGCGGCCATCAACCAAATCAACGTTTTTCTGGATGGCCTCGATGCTAACGCGGCGAGCATGGTGGCTCCGGCTTTTCCGGCCAACTACACCACCACCACGGCCAATAACTACCGCGGCGAGGCCCGCCTACTGCGAGCGCTGAGCTACTACTCGCTGCTCCAGCTGTACGCCCGCCCTTTCGTCGACGGCAATGGCAGCAAACCCGGCCTGCCCCTGCGGCTGAAAGGCGAAACCAACGACGCTAACAATAACCTGGTTCGCAGCACCGTGGCGCAGGTGTACGACCAGATTCTGCAGGACCTCAACTTTGCCGAGCTCAACCTGCCCCTGTCCTACACGGGCTCGACGGCGGCCACACTGAATACGACGCGGGCCCAGCGCAACACGGCCATCGCCCTGAAAACCCGGGTGTACCTGAGCATGGGCCGCTACGCCGATGTTATCACGGAGGCCAATAAGCTGGTGCCTGCCGTGGCCCCGTTTGTGGCTCCGACCGGCGTGGCCAACGCGCTTAATCCGTCGATTGCCGCCGTATTTGCACCACCGCAGGAAACGACCGAAACCATTCTGGCTTTTCCCTTCACCGCGCAGGATGCGCCCGGCACCCAAAACCAGCTGGCGTATTATTACCTGCCCGCCTCGCAGGGTGGCAACGGCGAATACAGCCTGAACTCTTCTGCCGGCGGTATCCTCACCGACCCGGGCTTTACGGCCACCGATGCCCGGCGCACGGCCCTGGTGACGACTTCGGGCACGGAGTCGTTTCTGAAAAAATACCCTACCGGCACGCCCTACACCGACAAAGCTCCCGTTATCCGCTATGCCGAAGTGCTGCTGAACCTGGCCGAAGCCCGCGTACGCAGCACCAACACGGTTGACCCGCAAGCCTTGGCCCTGCTCAACGCCGTGCGTGGGCGCTCGAACCCGAGCGGTGTGTACACGGCAGCCAGCTTCGCCTCGGCCAACGCGATGATTGATGCCTTGTTGCTGGAGCGGCGCATCGAGTTTCTGGGCGAAGGCCTGCGCAACTTCGACATCATGCGCCTGAATGCCACCATTCCGGGCAAAGGTTCGGTACCGGCCATTCCCAATACCAGCACCAACTACGTGTGGCCCATCCCTTCCACCGAATTGGCGGTGAATACGCTCATGACCCGCAACTAACCATTAATCAATAGGTTAGCCACCTGCACGAAGCTGGACTTATCCAGCCGCAGCGGTTTTTTTTCGCACCCCTTATTGTCCGCCAGGCGGGCCGTAAGGGGTGCTTTGGTTTGCGGACGGCTACTGGCCTGGCCAACAGGGCAGTAGCCACTTTTGTGCCTCACCGATTATTTGAATTAAAACCAGATTAAAGTAAATATGCTTTGGCGCCTCCCTCGCAGCTAAATACTCTTCACCATATCTTCACAAAATACCTGATTGTCATGCAACACCTTTCCACTTCGCTAAAGCTGGCCGCTGCAACGGCCGGACTGTTTCTGCTGAATGCCGCGCCGGGCCACACCCAAACGGTTTACGGCCTCCAGACTTCTGCCACTGCCACCAGCCTGCCTGGTCACGTTTCAGGCCACGACTCCGGGCACGCTCACGGCCACGACGGCCATCACCGGCCTGGGGGACCGGCCAAACGCTGGTAGGGCCCGACAGCCGCCCCAACACCGGCCAGTTGTTTGCCCTGGGCTACGTTGCGGCTACCACGCAGGTGCAGCTCTATATTCTGAACGCCACTACTGGCGCGCTTACTACCGTAGGCACGGCCCTCACCCTGAACCTGGGCACCAACACGACCCGCATCGGCTTCGATTTTAACCCGACCTTAGACCGCATCCGCCTCACGGACAACAACAAAAGCAACTTCCGCCTAAACCCCACCAACGGCGCGCTGGCCGCCACCGACGGCAACCTAGCCTACGCCACTACCGATGCCAACGCCGCTGCTACGCCCAACATTGGGGCCGTGGCCTATACCAACAGCATGGCCGGCCCCCTGGCCACCGCCACCACCCTCTACAACTACGACCTGAGCCTGAACATCCTCACCACTCAGAACCCGCCCAACAACGGCACTCTAAATGCGGTGGGCGCTTCGGGCATTACGGCCAACGCCACGGCTTCGAGCCTGGACATGGATATTTACTCGTCGGTGGCCGGTACCAACACGGCCTGCTCACTTCAAAAGCAGAGCCTTTAGCGTATTTAATACATTGGTATGCTTGCCATTATTGGGTAACTCCGTTGAATGTTGTACATTTAGTTTTCAGAGTCCAAACCATTTCATCACTCCATTTTTTGCCCGTGAGTAAACCTTTTACTTTTCAAAAGCTGAGCCTGGCCCTGCTCGGCCTGCTACCGCTGTCTGCGCTACACGCGCAGTCCATACCCTCCCAGCAGGCCATGGAAAAAGTGCTGGCCGTGCGCAGCCAGTGGGCCGGCCCCGGCTTCGCGCCTGCCGACCTGCGCCTGAGCAGTGCCTACGCCGACGCCAACGGCCTGGAGCACATGTATGTGCAGCAATTGTACCAGGGCATTCCGGTATTTAATAAGGTGCAGTCGCTGGCCTTTATGGGCGGGCGACTGGCCTCCCACGCCGGGGCGTTTGTGCCGGCTAAGCAGCTGGCCGCCGTGCCCGCCACGCCGGCCATCACGGCTACTGTGGCCGTGAGCCGCGCCCTGCAGCACCTGGACCAGCCCTTTGCCGCTACCCCGATGCGCCTCACGGAAGCGAACGGACCCGAAGCCCGCCAGACGTTCGCCGCCAGCGGCGTGGCCCGGCACGACATCGTGGCCAGCCTGACCTGGGCGTTTGATGAGGCCGCCAAGCCCCACCTAACCTGGAACGTGAACATCGACCTGCTGGGCTCGCCCGACTGGTGGAACGTACGGATAGATGCCGCCACGGGTACCTTCGTGAGCCAGGACAACTGGACGGTGAGCGAAGCCGCTGCCCACCGCGCCCAGCCAGCCGCCACGGCCGCCAAAGGCACGATGAGTGCCGCCGCGCAGTTTTTGCCACCGCCCCCGCCGCCCACCACCACTGCATCATCGTACCTGGTGGTGCCCTTCCCCCGGGAGCGGCCCGCTGCTACAGGTCTTCAGACCGAAACCGACCCGTGGCTGAAGGCTGGTGCCACCAACAATGCCACCACCCACGGCTGGAACTTCGACGGCACCACCAACTATGCCTTCACGCGGGGCAACAACGTGGCGGCTTACGACGATGCGGCCAACGTTAACGCGCCCGGCAACTACGCCAACTCGCAAACGGCGGCTCCGAGCCTCAGCTTCAACTACACGCCTGACTTTACGACTACGCCCGGCGGTGCTATCAACCGCAACGCGGCCGTGGTGAACCTGTTCTACTGGAACAACATCATTCACGACATCACCTATCAGTACGGCTTCACGGAGGCCGCCGGCAACTTCCAGGCCGATAACCTGGGCCGGGGCGGCAGCGGCAACGACTACGTGAAGGCCGAAGCCCAGGACGGCGCCGGCACCAACAACGCCAACTTCAGCACGCCGGCCGATGGCAGCAGCGGCCGCATGCAGATGTACCTCTGGACTGCCCCTGCCCAGGCTTACGCTCTGACCGTGACGGCCCCCAGCACCTTGGCCGGCAGCTACACGGCCGTGGAGGGCGGTTTCAGCACCGCCAATGGTCTGGCCACGCTGGGTCCCATCTCGGGGCAGCTGGCACTGTATGGCGATGCGGGTAACCTGGGCTGCGTGGCCGCTACCGGCACCGCGCTCACCGGCAAAATCGCGCTGATTTACCGGGGTACCTGCAGCTTTGCTCCCAAGGTGAAAAACGCCCAGCTGGCCGGTGCCATTGCCGCCATTGTGGTGAATAACGTGGCCAACGCCCCCACGGTAATGGGCGGCACCGACAACACCGTTACCATTCCTTCGGTGATGATTTCGCAAGCCGACGGCGCGGCCCTGGCCGCCCAGATTGCCAACAACGTGCAAGTGACCCTGCCCCGCGCTCCAGCTCCCAACCCCATGCTGGACGGCGACCTCGACAACGGCATTGTGGTGCACGAATATGGCCACGGCGTATCGACCCGCCTCACGGGCGGCCCCTCCAACAGCAGCTGCCTCAACAACGCTGAGCAAGGCAGCGAAGGCTGGAGCGACTACCTGGCCCTGATGATGACCACCGACTGGGCCACCGCTGCCCTCGCCGACGGCCCCAACGCCCGCCCCGTGGGCACCTACGCCAGCGGCCAGGCCGCTACGGCCAGGGGCATCCGCCGCTACCCCTACTCTACCAGCCTCACGGTAAACCCACTGACCTACGCCAACGTGGCCACCAACCCCGAGGTGCACGCCATTGGCGAAATCTGGTGCGCGGTGCTGTGGGACATGACCTGGAACGTGATTCAGCAGCGCGGCCGCATCGAGCCCAACCTGTATAACGGCGCTGCCAACGGTGGCAACAATGTTGCCATGCAGCTCGTGATGCAAGGCCTGAAGCTGCAGCCCTGCCAGCCCGGCTTCCTCGATTCGCGCGATGCCATTCTGGCCGCCGACTCCCTGCTCTATCAGGGCCAGTACCACTGCACCATCTGGAACGCCTTTGCGCGCCGGGGCATGGGCTACAGTGCCGTGCAGGGCTCTTCGGGCAGTGCTACCGACCAAACGGCGGCTTTCGACATGCCGCCGCCCGTCACGCTGCAAAAGGTAACGCCGCTGGTTTCCGGCAACACGTTCAGCAACGAGTACAAGCTGACCTGCAACTGCAGCCTGCCCACCGCTCCCTACACCCTCACCACCGAGCTGCCCACGGGCATGCAGTTTGTAAGCAGCACCACCGGCGGCACGCTGATAGGCAACAAAGTGACGTTCAGCAATCTCAACTTCACCGCACTGGGCCAGACGCGCACGCTGCGCTTCCAGAGCCAGGCCACGACGGCCGGGGCCTGCGCCCCGGTTACGCCCGTGAACGACAACCGCGAGGCCAACACGGCAGGCGGCTTTGCAGCTACGCCCATCACCGGCACGGCTACCTGGGCCACCAGCACGGCCCACGCCAACAGCGGCACCACCTCGTGGTGGGCCACGGCCCCGGCCACGCCCACCGATTTCGTGCTGACGTCGGCCCCGTTCACGCCCACGGGCCTGTCGGTGCTCTCCATCTATCACTACTTCGACTTTGAGGGCAGCTACGATGGCGGCACGGTGGAAATTTCCACCAACAACGGCACCACCTGGCAGAACCCGGCCACCCTCTGGCTGCAGAATGGCTACAACAGCACTTTCGATGCCAGCACCACCGCCCCCGGCCAGAAGTGCTTCTCGGGCCGGAGCGTAACGGGCACCGCCGGTTTCATCCGCTCGGCGCTCGACCTGCGCTCCTTCGCCGGCATGCCCATGCTCGTCCGTTTCCGCACCCGCACCGACGATGGCAGCCCTGGCACGTTTGAGGGCTGGTTTATCGATGACATCCAGGTTATCAATGGCTGCGGTGGCAACCAGATTGTGGAGCTGCGCAACGGTGCCAACACCCTGCAAAGCACGCAAACGGTGACCACCTACCTGCTGCCCGCCGCCGTAACGGCCCAGAAAGCCGGTTTGGCGCAGGCCAGCGAGTTCACGGCCCAGCCCAACCCCTTCGGCTCGCAGGGCCTGCAGCTGCGCCTGAACCTGCCTTCGGCCCAGCCCCAAATGGAGCTCACCCTCTATGACGTGGCCGGCCGCCAGCTGCTGCACCGCACCGTGGAGCGCGTGGCCGCCGGCACCAGCAACCTCACCTGGAACGAAGCCGCCAGTCTGCGCGCCGGCCTCTACCTGGTGCGCCTGCAGCTGCCCGACGGCAGCAGCACCATGCTGCGCGTAGAGCGGGAATAACCGCTGATTAACCAGTTATTAAAAAGGCCCGCTGAGTTTCAGCGGGCCTTTTTCGTAGGAAGTAAGTCACCTGCCGGTCTGACCGCCTGGGGCGGTCAGACCGGCAGGTGAGATTTGCATACGATTGATTTTAACAGTCCGCTCAGCCCTCAGCCGTGCACGGCCAGATGCGCGTGGTCGCGCAGAATGGTTTTCAGAAACGGGCCATCCTGCAGGCTGGTCTGGATGCCGGTGATGGACTTCACCTTGTTGGCCACCTCGTTCAGCAGCAAATAGTTTTCCTGCTTGCTGCCGTGGTGAAGCAGCTTGCGGATGAGCGCCACATCGTGGTCGGACAGGGCGGCGGCCTGGGCAAATACCGGCTGGTAGCCCGCAATGGCCGTTACCTCGGCCGCCAACGGCGTGGCGTAGCCGGACCGCTTTTTGAGGCTGATGACGGTGGTACCGGCCGCGAGGTCGCCCAGGCGCTGGCCCCGGCCGTTGAGCAGGATGGTAACCAGGGCCACCACGCCCGCAGTGGCCACAATTTCGATGGGCCGCAGCAGCCAGCGCAGCAGGTAGTCGCCGAGGCCGGCACGGGTGCCATCCATCCGCACCACGCGCAGGCTAAGGGCTTTTTTGCCCAGCGTCTGGCCGTTGAGGAACACCTCGCAGGCCAGCATGTAGAAGGTGGTGGGCAGCAGGGGTATCACCTGGCCGGCGCGCCCGCCGGGGCTCAGGTGGTACTGGCCATTGAGCACGCTCCAGGCAATGAACCACACGAAATACAGGCCATAGTCGATAATTGACGCCACGATGCGGTCGCCAATGCTGGCAATCTCATATTCGAGGGAAACGTTCTGGGTCGTCTGAATGCGGATGGTACTCATGAGCGGGCAGGCAGTAGTGGGGTAAGTAGCGGCCAGGATTTGGCCGCGAAAAGTACGCCAGCGCCGGGCATATAACTAGCTGGGCAACACTCTCAGCCCACCATCTTTTTTTCTAACATTCTGCGACTACAGCCGCTTGTGCTACCTTTAAGGTCCTATCCCACGCCCCATGCGCGAAGCCCTTTTTCTGCGGCAAAACCAGGCCCGGTGGCAGCAATACGAAACCCAGTCCGCCGCCAATCCCGACGAGCTGGCCGCCCGCTTCGTAGCCCTGACCGACGACCTGGCCTACGCCCAAACCTTCTACCCGGAGTCGCCCACCACGGCCTACCTCAACGGCCTCACCGGCAAGCTGCACCAAGCCATTTATAAGAACAAAGCCGAGGGCCGGGGCCGTTTCGGGCATTTCTGGGTGCGCGAGCTGCCCTTGGTGGTGAGCCGCCACCAGGGCGTGCTGGCCTGGACGCTGCTGTTTTTTGTGCTGTGCACGGCCCTGGGCGCGCTTTCGGCGGCGTACGACGACACCTTTGTGCGCAGCATTCTGGGCGATGGCTACGTGAACCAAACGCTGGAAAACATCCGCCGGGGCGACCCGATGGCCATTTACAAGAGCGACGAGGAAACGTCGATGTTTCTCTTTATCACCTTCAACAACATCAAGGTGGCGCTCACGGCCTTTGCAATGGGCATCACGGCGGGGCTGGGCACGGGCGCGGCGCTGTTCTACAACGGCCTGATGCTGGGCTCGTTCCAGTATTTTTTCTACAAGCAGCACGTCTTGGCGGCCTCGGTGCTTACCATCTGGATTCACGGCACGCTGGAGATTTCGGCCATTGTGCTGGCCGGCGGCGCGGGGTTTGTGATGGCGAAGGGCATCCTGTTTCCGGGCACTCACGGCCGGGCCGAGTCGTTCCGGCACGCGGCCCGCGAGGGCGGTAAGCTGGCGCTGGGGCTGGTGCCCATTTTCATCCTGGCCGGCTTTCTGGAGAGCTTCGTGACGCGCCACACCGAGATGCCGGTGGCGGCCAGCGTGGCCATTATCGGCGGCTCAGCGGCATTCATTCTGTGGTATTTCGGGTGGTACCCGTGGCGGCTGCGGCAGCAGGGCGCGGCGCTGGCCGCACCTAAATCCTGATTTTTTGCCTTCCTTTTTTCGGTTATGATTCCACGTACTACCACGCGCTTCACCCAGGAGTCGGATTTTCGCCAGCTGCGGGATTTCGGCCAGAAGTTTTCGGCCACCTTCGAATTTATCGGCGCTCATTGGCGGGGGCTGGGCCAGGCCATGCTTTACCTGGTGCTGCCAACGGCCATCTTGCAGGGCATATTGACAGCCCTGCTCCAAAATCAGATACTAACCCAGGCCCTGCACGTAGCTGGCACCGGCGCGAGCAAGCTGCAACA
The DNA here is from genome assembly GCF_018967845.1 of Hymenobacter siberiensis. Classification (GTDB taxonomy): domain Bacteria; phylum Bacteroidota; class Bacteroidia; order Cytophagales; family Hymenobacteraceae; genus Hymenobacter; species Hymenobacter siberiensis. Next base: position 2,101,038 of record NZ_JAHLZZ010000001.1, on the reverse strand, counting down.
GCTGACGATGCTCAACGGCATGTACCAATCGCCCATTTACTGGATAAACGTGGCCATCAGCGGCATTTTCATTATGTTTCTGGTGCTCACCGTGTACGGCTACGTGCGCTGCTGCCTGCGGCCCGTGCCCTCGCCCGCGCCCATCGCTGTGGGGGAAGTGTGGGAGGTGGTGAAACGCGAATTCATCGGCTCCTACCTGTCGTATTTCGGCTTGCTGATATTGATAATTATTGGCTTTTTTCTACTTGGTTTCCCCGGTATCTACCTTTCGGTGGCCTTCAGCTTGTTTTATATTACAAAAGTGGTGGAGGGCACGGGTTTTATGGGCACCTGCCGGCGCTGCCTGCAGCTGGTGCGGGGCAAGTGGTGGTCTACGTTCGGGCTGATAATGGTGATGTCGTTTGCGCTGGGCATTGTGCTAGCCGTGGTGGGCAGCGTAGTGGGCGGCGTGTCGTATTTCGCGGCCAAGCAGGTTGGCTTTCTTCAGACCACTGACCCCAGCAGCTCATTGGGTTTGTTCACCGTTATCACGTCGGCTCTTACCGGCCTGATAAACCTGCTCATTTACCCGCCTATCTTACTGGCCATTGCCTTCCAATATTTTAACCTGGTAGAGCGCCGCGATGGCGTGGGCCTGCGCAACATGGTGAACCAGCTGGGCCAGGCCCCGGCCGCCGTGCACAATACCGACTACCGCCCCGACGACGAAGGCGAATACTAGCATTACTTTCGGCAGTGGCTATACCAGCCAACTTGCTGAAAACCTGAACTTATACCTTCTCCCCGCTTTATTCGTGTCTGCTTTCTCATCCTGGTTTCGGGTCTTGCTGCTGCTGTTGGTGCTGACTGCGCCGGCCCGGGCCGCCCTGCCCGATGCTCCGGAACGGCCCGCTGCCGCCCAGCCGCTGCCACCCGATACCGGCCCGGCCCCGCGCCTGCGCCGCCCCGATGCCGCCCGCCTGCAGGAGCTGCGCGGGCAGCGCGAGTTTCAGTACCTTGAGCCCACGACCCGCGCCGAGCAAAGCGCCTGGAGCCTGTTTTGGGCGCGGGTGTGGCAGACGATTATTGAGTGGCTGAACAGCCGTAGCTACGGCCACTTCTGGCGCTGGGTGTTTTATGCGCTGTTTTTAGGGGCGGGCGTATTTGTGGTACTCAAGCTTTTGCAAATCGACTTCACGGCCATGTTGGGCCGCTCGCCCCGCCGCGTGCCGCTGGCCTACGACACCGCCGCCGAAAATATTCACGAAGTGGACTTTACCACCCGACTGGCCGAGGCGGAGGCGGCCGGCAACTGGCGGCTGGCCGTGCGCCTGGGCTACCTGCAGCTGCTGAAAACCATGTCGGACCGTGGCCTCATCAACTGGCAGCCCGATAAAACCAACCACACCTACCTGGCCGAATTGCCACCGACCGGAACGCTACGGGCCGATTTCCGGGAAATAACCCGGCAGTTTGAGTTTGTGTGGTACGGCGAGCTGGCCCTGTCGGCACTCCCATACGAGCGGGTGCGGGCCGGGCACCGCGCCTTCCAAACGCTGGTGGCCGGCGGCAGTGCCGCCCGGCGCGCCGCCTGAGTTAATTTTCCTGTCTCATGACCTCGAATTTCCGCTGGTATCTGCTGGGTTTGCTGGCCCTGTTTGGGGCCTACGTGGCGCTGGAATACTACCGGCCCAAACCGGTGGACTGGCGCCCCACGCTCATCAACAAGGACAAAATCCCCTACGGCACCTATGTGCTGTACGACCAGCTGCCACGCCTGCTCGGCACCGATTCCGTTGAAGCCACGCGCCTGCCCATCTACAACCAACTCACCGGCGTGGCCCTGGAAGTGACCGATGCGCTGGCCGAAGCACAGTCGCGCACCATTACCACCGAAGCCCGCCCGGAGCCCGCGCCCGACTCGGCCACAACTACTGAATCCGATTCAACCACTTCCGAATCAGATTCTTCTACATCAGATTCAACTGCTGAAAATGATTCCGGCGATACGGCAACGGCCTCGGCCGACACGCCGGCTACTTCGGAGGAAGTCACGGATGCCGACGAAACCACGCCACCGGATAGCCCCGCCCAAACCGAGAACTCAGCCGATGAGGACGAGGATATACCGCAACACGATTTGGTAGCCAAACACCTGCGCCACGTCCGCGCCAACTACCTGTTTGTGAACACTGAATTCGCAGCGGAAAAGGCCGACGCGTACGCCCTGCTGCGCTTCATCGCCAGCGGCAACGACTTGTTCATCGTGGCCGAGAACTTTGGCGATTCCACCAGCGCGCTACTCGATACGCTGGGCATCCGCACGCGCGTGGTGAAGCTGCCCACCCACGCCGGCCCGCATGGCCTACCCGTGCCCGACTCGGTAACGATGCGCTTTACCAACCCCGCCCTGGCCGGGCCGCGCTACCGCCTGCCCGGCGGCGATGCCAACGTGCGCTTCGTGGTGGATTCAGGCCGCGTGGGCCGCGCCCTGGCCACCGATGCGCAGGGCCGCCCCGTGTTCGTGCGCCTCGACTACGGCCGGGGCCATGTGTACCTGTGCACGGTGCCCATTGCCTTCACCAACCAGTTTGTGCTGCGGCCGGCCACCAGCCAGTTCGCGGCCACGGCCCTCTCCTACCTGACCGCCCGCCTCACGTGGTGGGACGAGTACCAGAAGCAGGGCCGCTTGGGCAACCAGTCATTACTGCGCCTCGTGAGCAGCCACGAAGCGCTGAACACGGCCTGGTACCTGCTCATTATCGGCGGGCTACTGTTTGTGCTGGTGGAGGCGCGGCGCCGGCAGCGCATCATCCCCACCATCAAGCCTTTGCCCAATACCACGCTACTGTTTACGCGCACAGTGGCCAGCCTCTACCGCCAGGGCAGTAGCCATGCGCTGATTGCGGAAAAAAAAGTGGGACTGTTTATGGATTACCTACGTACCCGCTTCCAGGAATCGAGCCCGGATTTTGGCGATGAGAATTTTCGGGAGCGGCTCAGCCAGAAATCCGGCCTCACCCGGCCCCGCGTCGATGAGCTGCTGCGGTTGGTGAACTTCGCCCGCACAGCCCCGCGGATGAACGACCAGCAGCTGCTGCAATTGAGCCGAGCACTGACTGACTTTAAGCGCGAAGCCCGCCGCTAACCCCTGTTCGCCATGCTCACCGTAGCCAAGCTCGCCATCCTCATCAAATACCACTGGGATTACCGCCGGTTCAATAAGCAGGGCCTGCCCGAGGAGAAAGAGCTGCTGGCCGACCTCGACCTGCACGCCCTGGCCGAGCTCCTACAGGACCTCACGCTTTATCACAAAAACCTCGTTTCCAACGAGTAATCCGTTAAAATTCACGCCACCCTGCGCACCGTTTGCGCCGATTACGAAACCGCTCAGACCTTACTTGGCTACGCCAGCACTTTGTAGATGGAACCCGAAAACCTCGACCTGACGCCCCTGTTGCCCGCCCCGGCACCCTTCGAACTGACTCCGGTTCCCGAGCCGGAAAACGCCTTTTCCCCGCGTACCGACTTCGCCCGCCTCACGGCCCAGACGGTCGCCATTCGGGATGAAATCGGTAAAATCATTGTCGGCCAGACCGACTTGCTGGAGCTGCTCCTCACCGCCGTGCTGGCCGATGGCCACGTATTGCTCGAAGGCGTACCGGGCGTAGCCAAAACCCTCATGGCCAAGCTACTGGCCCGCACGCTGGCCGTGCCATTCAGCCGCATCCAGTTCACCCCCGATTTGATGCCTTCCGACGTGCTGGGCACCTCGGTTTTTCGGCAGAACAAGGCCGATTTCGAGTTTCGGCCCGGTCCCATTTTCGCCAGCGTAGTGCTGATTGACGAAATCAACCGCGCGCCCGCTAAGACGCAATCCGCTCTGTTTGAGGTGATGGAGGAGCGTACCGTGACACAGGACGGCACCACCTACGCCATGCAGGAGCCCTTCCTGGTGCTGGCCACCCAAAACCCCATCGAGCAGGAAGGCACTTACCGCCTGCCCGAAGCCCAGCTCGACCGCTTCCTCTTCAAGCTGCACGTGGGCTACCCCACGCTGGCGGAAGAAGTGCAGATTCTGACCGGCCACCACGGCGGCCAGGGCAGCACCAACCTGGAGGCCGTGCAGCCAATCCTCTCGGCCGCCGACCTGGCCCAGCTGCGCCAGCAAGTGCGCCAGCAGCGCGTGGAGGCCAATATTCTGGAGTACATCGCCAAACTAGTGGGCCAGACGCGGGCGCACAAGTCGCTGTACCTGGGTGCCTCGCCCCGCGCTTCGCTGGCCCTGCTCAACGGCGCGAAAGCCCTGGCCGCCCTGCGCGGCCGCGACTTTGTGACGCCCGAAGACGTGCAGTTTCTGGCCCCCAGCGTGTTGCGCCACCGCATCATGCTCACGCCCGAGCGCGAGATGGAAGGCGGCACGCCCGATGAAGTGGTGAAGCAGATTATCCAGAGCGTGGAAGTTCCACGGTAGGTGCATCTGTCATTGCAAGGCCGTAGGCCGTGGCAATCCTTCCTCTCGATGCGACCATCCTTGAGATTTGACCAAACGCTTAAAATATCCTTTGCGATGACTTACTCTACCGAGTGGCTGCTTAACCAGCTGGAGCAGGATGCCCGAGTCAAGCACCTGTTTTTCTGGGGCAACCAGCCCAGTAAGGACGACACCATCACCAAAGCCTGCCTGAGCCAATGGTGGCTGGCCGATTTTGTGGTGGCCGGCATCACCTACCGCTCAACCGAGCATTGGATGATGGCCGAAAAGGCGCGGCTGTTTAATGATGACAACATACTAGCCGAAATTCTGGCCGCCAAAAGCCCGGCCGAAGCCAAGAAGATGGGCCGTGAAATTCAGGATTTCGAGCCCGAAACATGGGAAGCGCACAAGGTTGAAATCGTGCTGGCCGGCAACCTGCACAAGTTTGGGCAGCATCCGAATCTGGCGAAATTCTTACTCTCCACCAACGACCGTGTGCTGGTTGAAGCCAGCCCGGTGGATAATATCTGGGGCATCGGGCTGTCGGCCGACGCCGCTGATGCCAAAAACCCCGCCCGCTGGCAAGACCCTAATCTGCTGGGCTTTGCACTTATGGAAGTCCGGGACCAACTGCGTAACTCATGAGCCTTTTTCTTACGTCGCGCTTCTTTCAAACCCTGGCGGCCCTCACGGCCGGCTTCACAGCGGCCTTCTTCCTGCCCTGGCTGCTGGGGCCGATGAAAATCGCCCTCGGCCTCTTCGTGGTGCTGGCGCTGCTTGATGCGCTATTGCTTTACGCGCCCGCCAGGGGCCAGACCGCGCCGGTATTTGGGCGGCGGGTGCTGGGCGATAAGCTGGCCAACGGCTCGGACAACGACGTGCAGATTTACCTCGAAAACCGCTACCGCTTTGCCATCCAAACCGAGACGATTGACGAGATTCCGCACCAGTTTCAGCGGCGCGACGTGCTGTTTAAAACGGCCATCCGGCCCGGCGAAACCCAGATTATCGACTACCAGCTGCGGCCCACCAAGCGCGGCGAATACGCGTTTGGGGCGCTGAATATTTACGCGGCCTCGCCGCTGGGGCTGGTGCGGCGGCGGTTCCGCTACGCGCAGGGCAAGGTGGTGCCCGTGTATCCCTCCTTCCTGCAAATGCGGCAGTACGAGTTGCTGGCCATCCACAACCGCCTCACGGAGGTGGGCGTGAAGCGCATCCGGCGGGTGGGCCACAGCATGGAGTTTGAGCAAATCCGGCCCTACGTGCCCGGCGACGACCCACGCAGCATGAACTGGAAAGCCACTGCCCGCCGCGCCGGCACCGGCGCCGCTGATGCACTGGTAGTAAATCACTTCCAGGACGAGCGCGCCCAGCAGGTATACTGCCTCATTGACAAAGGCCGGGTGATGCGAATGCCGTTCGACGGCCTGAGTCTGCTCGACTATGCCATTAATGCTACGCTGGTAGTCAGCAACATTGCCCTGCTCAAGCACGACAAGGCCGGCCTGCTCACCTTCTCGAACCGGCCCGGGGCCATGCTGGCCGCCGACCGCCGCCCCGGCCACCTGCTGAAGCTACTCGAAATCCTCTACCGCCAGAAAACCAAGTACCTCGAAACTGATTTCGAGCTGCTGTACGCCACGGTGCGGGCGCGCATCAAGCAGCGCAGCCTGCTCATTCTGTTTACCAATTTCGAGACGCTGCACGGCATGCAGCGCCAGCTGCCCTACCTGCGCCGACTGGCCAAAGACCACTTGCTGCTGGTGGTGTTCTTCGAAAACACCGAGCTGCGCGCCTTCCTCGAAACCCCGGCCGCCACTGCGGAGGACGTTTACAACCAGACCATCGCCGAGAAATTTGCCCAGGAGAAGCGCCAGATTGTGCTCGAATTGCAGCGCTATGGCATCTATTCGCTGCTCACCGCGCCCAAGGATTTGACGGCGAACACCATCAATAAATACCTGGAATTCAAAGCCCGGGGACTGATATAGACCCGCGGCCTAATCATCGAAACCGGTAAGCTGAGCATCATCGAACCGCACGGTGGCCTGCCCATAATGCAGAAACACCACCGCGATGTGGTCGAACTCGTCTCGCGGGGCTTTGATGTAGAAATGCAGCTCCTGTGGCCAGTTGGGTTGCAGGGCGCGCTGGAACTGCACCGTGCGCTCACGGACAATGCGCGAGCCCTGGCAAAACCGCACCACAAACTGCGTCATTTTGCCTTCCGGCTGTTCGCCCTCGGTGCTGCTGGCCAACGCGCTGCCCTGCAACCACTTAAACTGCCCAGACCGGGCCGCAATCGTGTATTCGGAGCTGTGCGGGTGGTCATTATCGAGCAGCAGCGAGCATTTACCTTTCAGCGCCGGCTGTCCGCAGGCGCCGTCGTCGCTGGTTTCAAAGTCCTGCTGCCAAAGCAGCCGGGAGTTGCGCGGCGTGCCCGTGAAATCGTAGTCCGTATCAAGTAGCAGCCGGGCCTCGGCCGGCACGGTGTTGTGCCCGAGTATGCGCCACCAGTACGCGCGCGACATTTGCCCCACCACCAGCATGCCGCCATGAGCCTGGTAAGTCAGCCAGAGATTGTAGTAGCAAGTAAAAGCGGCAAACCCGATGTAGGCCAGCAGCCACGGCCGCCGCGTCAGCAGCCAGCAATGGGCCGCCGCAAAGGGCCAGGCCAGTACGGCGTAGCTCTGCACCATGGCCCGCTGGCCCAGCGAGCCGCCATACAGCCATTCGTCCCAGGCGAAGGTGACGTATATAAACAGCGCGATAAGTACCAGCATGGGCCAGAACGCGGCCGCCTGCTGCCGTCGCAGCGCCCAAAACCCCACCAAAGCCACCACCAGTATGGGAGAATACACCAACCAGCCACTCTTGAAGCTGAAAAGACCCAGCAACAGGTGCGGATGAAACCAGCTAAAGCCCTGGCCCTGGTAGCTATACACCACCCAATCGCCGCTCACGTAGTGCCAGTACAGCGGCTGAATGCTGAGCACGGCCCCGCCCACCAACCCCGCTGCCAGCAGCAGCCCCGCGTGCTGCCGCCAGAACGCCAGCCGCTCGCGCACCACCGGCCAGGCGGGGCGCAGGCCCCACAGCAGCGGAATCAGACTAGCCAGGATTTCGCTGGGACGCGTGAGGACCATAATGCCCACCGTAGCCCCAATGGCCAGGGCCCGTCTCAGAGTGGGCCGCTCGTAGAAATCCGGCGTGAGCAACAGCAGCACCGCGTACCAGGTAAACAGCCAGTTATGCGTCATGGCTCCGCCCAGAGCCGTGTAGTTCAGGTAATTGGTTCCCAGCACGATGGCCAGCAGCGTGAGGGCCGTGGGCCACTCGCCGAAGCGCGGCAGCAGCGCCCGCCGCACCAGCGCCAGCCCCAGCACTGCCACCAGCAGGCTGGCCAGCAGCAGGGCAATTTGGTAAGGCGGCGAAAATCCATCGGCGGGGTAGCCCAGCGGCGCGGCCAGCGCGTGCGCCACCAAGAAAAAAGGCAGGTATTGCACGGCCATGCCCGCCGAATATTTCATGACGTAATGCCCGCTGCCCGGATGCTGAAAGGCCTGCTGAAAGTCGGGGGTGGGCGCGTAGTCGTGCAGCATTTGCTCGTAAAAACGAAGCTCTTTCAGGTCGTGATAAATGAAAATGGCGGGTAGGTAGAGGTAGTAGCCCGACACGTCCCACGCTATTACCCGGACGGGGCCACGGTCACTGGAGCCGGGCACGAGGTGGTTTCCCACCAGCCCCACGCTCACAATGAAAAGGCTGCAAAACAGCCACGCCAGCCAGGAAGGTGATTTCATAAAAGGGCAAATCGGTCTAATCTTCGGCAAATTGGGAAGAAATGGCCGTTCCAGAATGGGCGAACCCCGTACTTTGTCGAAATGATGAGATTCTGGAGTTGTCTTGGTGCATTGCTGGCACTTTTTAGCCATATTTCGCGGGCCCAGTCCCGCCCCAGCCTCCTGCCCCTACCGGCCGAGATACACTGGGGCCAGGGCCGCCTGAACCTGAGAACACCGCTAAAATTGCAGCTCAATACCTCGCCCGACCCGGCGGTAGCGGCGGCGGCCCGCCGCATGCTGGCCCGGCTGCAAGGCCCGGCCGAACCAGCCAAAGGGCCGGTGCTGCAAATCCGCTACGGCCGCACGGGCCTGCCCGAGAAGCTTGATGAAGAGCGGTATAGCCTGCGCGTGACCCCGGTGGGCGTAAGCATCGACGCCCCCACCAGCCTGGGTGTGCTGCGGGCACTGGCCACGCTGGAGCAGCTGCCCATTACCGAGAAAAAGCAGCGCTACCTGCCCGAAGTAGATATTCAGGACCAGCCACGCTTTGCCTGGCGCGGCCTGCTGATTGACGCGGCGCGGCACTTCATGCCGGTGGCCGTCATCAAGCGCAACCTCGACGGCATGGCCGCCGTTAAGCTAAACGTGCTGCACTGGCATCTCACGGACGACCAGGGCTTTCGCATCGAGAGCAAAGTTTTTCCGCGCCTGCAGACCGTGGGGAGTACCGACGGGCTGTACTACACCCAAGCCGAGGTGCGCGAGGTGGTGGCCTACGCGGCAGCGCGGGGCATCCGGGTGGTGCCGGAGCTCGACATGCCCAGCCACACCACCAGCTGGATTGTGGCCTACCCGCGCCTGGCCTCCAACGACTCGGTTTATGCCCCTTACCAGAAGTGGCGCACCACCAACGTGGCCATCGACCCCACCCGCGAAACCACCTATACCTTCCTCGATTCGCTGCTGACCGAGATGACGGGCCTCTTTCCGGACCCCTACTTCCACGCCGGCGGCGACGAGAACGATGGCCGCAACTGGCGGCGTACCCCGCACATCGTGGCGTACATGAAGGCGAACAAAATGGTGAAGGACGACGGCAAAACCGTGGACAAGCATCAGCTGCAAACCTATTTCAACCGCCGGGTGCTGGCCCTGCTGCAACAGCGCGGCAAAACCATGATTGGCTGGGATGAAATCCTGGGGCCCGACTTGCCCAAAGAAGTCGTCATCCAGAGCTGGCGCGGCAAAAAAGGCCTGAGCGATGCCGCCAAGCTGGGCCATCCGGTGCTGCTTTCAAACGGCTATTATCTCGACCTGAACTACAGCGCGGCCAGCTCCTACCTCACCGACCCGCTGCCGGCCGACACGCCCCTCACGCCCGCCGAGCAGAGGCTGGTGCTGGGCGGCGAGGCCGCCATGTGGGCCGAATTCGCCGACTCGACGGTGCTCGACTCGCGCATCTGGCCCCGGGCGGCAGCCGTGGCCGAGCGGCTGTGGTCGGCCCAGGCGGCCACCCAGGACGTAGCCGATATGTACCGCCGGCTCAATCTGCTTTCGCCTCAGCTTGAAACGCTGGGCCTGCGCCACCGCCGCGCGCCCGAGCTGCTGCTCAGGCAAATGGCCGGCACTACCAGCATGTTACCGTTGCGCACCCTGGCCGAGGTAATTGAGCCGGTGAAGGAATACAAGCGCCATTTTCAGGGCTATGACTACACCACCGCCAGCGTTCTGAACCGCCTGGCAGATGCCGCCCCGGCCGAGTCGGAAGTAGCCCGCCAGTTTGCCGTGCTGGTAGATAGCGTGGTGGCTTTCAAGCCCACTTCCCCCAACTGGCTACCTGCCTCGCTGCGCCAGTTGGCTCGATTACAGACCCAGGCCGTGCGCTGGCAGGCCAACGACATCCTGCTCCAACCCCTGCTGGCCACCAATCCCAGCCTGACCGAATACGGCCCGCTCTCCACCCACCTCGCCGCCGTGGCGACGGTGGTGCTGGAGCGCCTCACGCAGCTACAAACCGGCCAGTCATCCTCGCTGGCCTGGCTGGCCGCCACCCGCGCCACCCTTGATGCCGCGCAGGCCCCCGCCGGCCAGGCCGAGTTGGCCGTGGTGAAGGCGGCCCGCAAGCTGGCGGGACTGTAGAGGCGCGCGCACGGCCGCCAGCTTATTCTTTCACTCACTCTTCGTTTCTCGGCCTTTATGACAACGTTTCGCATCCGGCCCGGCAGTTTCCGGGAGCTGCGCAGCAAGCTTCTTGTTCGCAGTGGCCTGGATGCCCGCCCAAGTGGAGCACCCCGACGAGCTAGCGCAAGCACTGCGCCGCTTTGGGCCGGTACTGGCTCTGCCCGCGCCTACCTGGTACAAGACCTACGCCTCACTGCTGGGTCTGCCGACGCTGCCCTTGATGTGTTTTCTCTACACCAGCCCCAGCAAAATAGTCACGGCTGGCACCGGGTTGGTGCTGATAGGTGGACTGGGCTACGCGCAATGGGTTATCCGGCGGAGCCAAGATATTGACCGCCTCACCAAGCGCTATAGCTTGGCAGGGTGGCTGGTAATACTTTCGCTGCTGGCCACCTTGGTTTTCAAACTCAGCATGTAGCGGGCCGGGCGGTTACTTTGCGGGCTCATTCCTGCCTGCTCCTTGAACCGTTCCCGGCTGTACCTGTCATTACTGCGCGTGGGCCTGCTGCTGGCCCTGGCCCCTTTTCTACTACTCACCTCCTTCAACCAGCCGTTTTTCGACGACTTCCGCAACGCCTATTGGATGCGGGAGCACGGCACTTGGGACGTGCAGCTGTGGCTGTTTCAAACCTGGACCGGCCGCTTCACCACCACCTTCATCATGACGGTGCTCAACCCCGTGGCCTACGACTGGCTGGCTGGGGTGAAATTGATGGCGGCCGCCGCATTTGTTGCGCAGTGGGCCAGTCTGGCGCATTTGCTGCGAGTGCTGGGGCACACGGCTTTGCGCCGCGCCTGCTCCTGGAGCCAAGCCCTGTGGGCGGCGGGGTTGCTGCTGGCGCTATTCTGCAATGCCGCGCCCTCGCCGTTTTCGTTCCTGTACTGGTTCAGCGGCATCGTGGCCTATCAGCTGCCGCTGATGGGGCTATTGAATTTCACGGCCCTGGCCCTGCGGGCTGGCTGGGGGCCTACCCCGACGCAGTGGCGCAACGCGGGACTGGCCTGCCTTCCCTTAGTGCTGGCCCTCACCGGCAACGAGCTGACGCTGGTGCAGGCTGTGCCCGTACTCGGGCTGCTGGGCTTCGCGCTGCCCAAAGATGCCCGCCCCAAATTGCTGCTGTGGCTGGCCATCGGATTAGCGGCTGTCGCGCTGGCGGCGGCGGCTCCCGGCAACTGGGCCCGCGTAGCCGCCATGGCCCCGCCCTCCGACCCTTACCACGCCTACCGCTGGCTGGTACTCGCCCCCCGCGCTTTGTATTCGATGGTGCTATTTTTAAGCAAGCCGCTGATTGCGCTGAGCGTGCTGGCGGCCGGAGTAGCGGGGCTTCTAATTGGGCGGCAACAATTAGACTTGTTGCGAGCTATTAATCAAAGATTTAAGCTGAAATTCCACAAGCCCGCACACACTCCCAGCACGTCATTGTACAGGTTCAAATTATGCAAACGTAATCGGTCTTCCAAAATTCGATAACGTTTCAATCCGCCAATGCTATGCTCTACGGTAATTCGTTCACTTGCTTGTTTTGTATTTATTTCTCGTTGTTCATCGGTGAGTTCTTTCCCTTTCGGCTTTTTGATAGGAATAAAAACTTTCCGGCAAACGTAGTCTTTCGCGAAGCCCAAAAACCCCAGGTCCAACCGCACCTTGAACTTTTTAAACCACTCTTTATCAACTGGTAAAATGCTTTTTAGCACACTGTAGTCGTGGTGTCTTCCGCCGTAACAACGGCTGATAAAACCAATCCAGCGAATGGTCGTTGAAATAACTATCTCTTTTACGGCGTGTATTTTTTTTTACCGCTATAGTAGTCTTTTTGCATCTCTTTATTTCCTGGTCGTTGCTTGCGTTGCTCTGTTCCATCGACCAATAACGTCTCGTGTTCCTGAAAATAGGCTTCAAATTCGGCCACTGTCGCAAATTCCCGCTTTGGCGCATGCCCGGTTTGCTCCAGCGCTTCTTGGAGCACCGTAATGCCTAATTCCTGGTTGCGTTTCGCGTTGGAACCGTCCATCCCACTGACCAATCCCAACAAATCATACGTCAAGTTTGCTTTGAAGCTGAATAGGGTGAAAAGCAGTAATTCTTCTTCTGTTTTAAGGGCTACTTCATACGGCGCAAAAGCCCCACGTTCAATCATATCTGTTCCATTTAACCGAAAATACGCCTGCTTAAAATGCGCCAAAAGCTGCGCAAAACGCTCCGCCGTGAGTCCCGTGGCAGCACGCCATTTACGCGAAGTAGTGAGGTTTTTTACGGAAAAGTTCATGTTCTAAATTTAAGTACAGTTTGTCGAAAATTCCGCACTTCACTCACTTCGCAACAAGTCTATTAATTAAAGACCAAGCCGCTAGTGGTCTTTCGCATCGGCAATGGTGGGCGGTGGCATTGGCGTTTGGGCTGCTGAATTTCATTGGTTTCCTGCTCTTCCGGCACTTAGTAGTAGGTACGCCATTGCCCCGCGCGCAGAACGAGATTCTGCTTGTGCTCCTGCTTTCCACGGCCGGGCTGGGGTGGCTGGTGGGGCAGCCGCCGCTGCGCTCCGGTGGCGGGGGCAAGGCGCGGCAATGGCAGTTTCGGCTGTTGCTTGTACTGCTGTTCATGAGTGCGTTCGGGGCGGGCCATGTGCCCGAAGCCTGGCGGGAGCTGGTCACCAGCGCTGCCCCGTTCGATGCCCAGATGCAGGCCCGTTTTGCCGCGTTGCGGGCGGCGCACAGCATCGGTACGGTTCAGGTTACGCTGCCTCCATTACGCCTGCGCTACGGCCGGGTACTGGCGCCACTGCATCAATTCAGCTCGGATATTGAGTTTGATATCGACCTCACGCCGGGCTGCGCGGGCACGATTAACGGCGTGATGGAGCGCTACTTCGAGGTACCCGACGTGTGCTGCGACGCGGCCGCCCCGCCTCTGCCCGCCACTCAATCACCCTGATGCAATAGCGCAGATTAGCCCCGCAGCGGCTAACTTGCTTATTATGCAAGCTGACATTACCCGGGCCCTGGCCAACCTCGACTTCACGGCCATCGACTTCGAAACCGCCAACGAGCGCCGCGACAGCGCCTGCGCCGTGGGCGTGGTGCGGGTGCGCGGCGGCCAGATTGTGGAAACCTACGCCACCCTGCTGCGCCCCCGCGTGCTGCGCATGGACTGGCGCAACCAGCAGGTGCACGGCATTTCGGAAGCCGAGCTGCACCACGCCCCCAGCCTGGCCGACGTGTGGCCCCAGCTCCTGCCCTACCTGCACCAGCAGCCCGTAGCGGCCCACAACTCGGCCTTCGACGTGAGCGTGCTCGAATACAGCTGCCGCGATTTCGGCCTGCCCATTCCCGCCTTCCACGCCCTATGCTCGGTGAAGCTGGCCAAACTGTGCTGGCCCCATTTCGAGCGCCACAAGCTCGACCATGTAGCCGGGCAGTTTGGCATCGCCCTCAACCACCACGATGCGCTGAGTGACGCCCGCGCCTGCGCCGAAATCACGGTGCGCGCCTTCCGCTCGGGCACGGCCTTGCCGCTATGCTTCAAGCAGCGCGAGCTCACAGCCGGGCTGGCGGCCCGGGCGGCCAAACAGGCAGCGAAAGCAGGGATTGAAGGACGTTGGTAAACCAGAAATAACGGGACAGCGTTATGCACTGGAGTTGTTTAGAAAGTCACAAAAGGTACTCAAACGGTCATGCAGCGCGCAGCGCAGCATCTTGCTCGCATCGTTGAACGGGCCTGACGATGCGAGCAAGATGCTGCGCTGCGCGCTGCATGACCGTTCGGGGACTTTCTAAACAGCTTCAATGGTTGTGGTTGGCGAACTCAAAGCCTTTGCGCTAAAAGCTGATTGGGGCTACCAGAAAGTCAATTTCATGCAAAGCCTGTTTGCTTACCATCCGCTATTGGAAATATCGCGCATTTTCACAACCGCTTACGCCCGCATCGATGCCTATAGCCAGGGCAAGCTGGAGTTGGAACCGCTGCCCGCCGGCATATCGGCCCGCAACATGGGCAAAAATGACCTTTGGATTGCCGCCACGGCCCTTTATTTTGGCGTGGAACTACACACTACGGATAAGGATTTTGACCACCTCGGCCCGCTGGGCCTGAAGGTAGTGCGCGGCTAACCGCTGTTAAAACAGCACCGCCACCTGCATGCGGCCAGTGTGCACGGTGTTGAGGTTGCTGGCTTTGCGGCCGTCGTAAGCCAGCGTGATATTGAGGCCGTTGCTAAGGCGCTGCTCCACGTTCAGGTTCCAGGTGAAGTTACTGCCGGGGCGCAGGGCGTTAAGGATTTCAATGGCCACCACGGAGTTAAGGGCGGCGGGGTCCACGTCGAACTGCACGCGGGTGAAGTGAGTGGCGGCCGAAATGGTACGCTTGCTTACCTGGCTCAGGCGGGCTTCCAGGCCCAAATCATCGAAGAAGCCGGGGTGGGTTTCGGCTGGAGTAGGCGTGGGCAGCGTGGCCAGGGGCGCATCGAGCGTGTTTTGCTTGAAGGTGTGGGCGTAGGTGCCCGTCAGGCGTAGGGAAGGCGTGGGCTGGTAACTGATTTCGGGCTGAATGGCGTAAATCAGCAGGCGGTAGTTACGGGCCAGCAGGTAGCTACTGGTCGCTTCGCGGATGTCGCGCGAGCCCGTGAGGCGGCCCGTGAAGGAGGTAGCCAGCGTGCGGCGCAGCAGCACGCTCTGCGTGGTGAGGTTGCGCAAATCGGAACCCTGGGCGAGCAAGGTTTTCTGCTGGGTCTGCTGCACCGTGAATTCCGCCCCGAAAATGGGATTCGACCGGTTGAAATACAGCGTGTTGCGAAACAGCTGGTTGAAAGCCAGCAGCTGACTATCCTCCTTATCAAAGCTGAACGGGCTGAGGCGCTTGAGCACTGCGGGGTCGGTGGTGCGGCGGTCTACCGTGATGCTGGTGAGCGTGGCGAAGCGCGCCGCCACCGCTCGCCAGCCGCCGGCTTCGCGCCAGCCGCGCGGGGCGCTGGTGGTGAGGCGGTAGGCCAGCCGGTTGGTGAAGGCGGTAATGTAGTCGGTGGTGGGCAAATACACTTTGATGTAAGTGCGGTACTGCGCATCCGGCGTTTGGGCCTCAAAAAACTCGTCCTTGTCCTCGCGTTTATTGCCGTTGAGGTCGCCGGCGTAGTAGTGCGTGCCCTGCCCCGCCGGCACCGCCAAAAACGAATAGTCGCGCTTGAGCTCGCGGCCGGTGGCCACGCTGTAGTTCAGCTCGGAGCGAATCTGGTTTTGCAGCAGGCCGGCGTTGTAGAACACCTGCCCCAGCACTGTACGGTTGCGCGCCAAGCCCAGGGAGTCGAGGTCGCGGAAAGTGCCCAACACCCGGATATCCTGGGTTTTACCCAGGCGCGAGGCCAGCGTACCCTGCCAGGTTTGGGCAGTGCCACGCCGTTGCAGGGCGTTTTGCTCGCGGTTGGGGGTCAGGTCGCGGCGGTAGGCGTAGTCGAGCCGAAACTGGGTGCGGGCCGAGTCACGGCTCTGGATAAACACGTCGTGCTCATCGAAATAGTTGGCCGAGCGAATGGTATCAGTAGTCGCGGAGCTAACGCGGTTTTTATCGAACCGGTAGGTGTAGCCGGGCACAATGCGGCCGCCCACGAAGCGCCCCGTGGCCTCGCCCCGCGCCCAGCTGGAGTGGAAGCGCCCGGCATCGGAATTCAGCAGAAACAGCGAGCCGCGCATCTCCAGGTTGCCCACCTTCTGGGCCGCGTCCAGCCAGTGCTGGAGCCCGTTTACCTCGCCCGGCCGGAAACGGCGGCTCAGGCGGTAGTTGACGCCATTGTTCGCGTCTTTATTAGCCCCCACACTGAAATTGAAGATATTATCTTCCTTCGCTACCGGCGTGGTGCCAGTGGCCGCCGTGGTGCTCACGTTGCTCCAGTTGCGGTCGAATTCAATATCGCGGTAGCGGTCAATCGGCGCGAAACGCTTGCCCGTGTACTCATAATCGAGGGTTGAGCGCAGGCGGTAATCCTTCAAAACGCCCGTGGCCAGGGCGGCGGGCAGGCGGCGGTCCTGCACCACGTAGCCGACGTGCATGGCCCCGTCCTGGTCGCTGGCCGGCGAAAAGCGGTTGCGGTCGAGGCGCGAGCGGGCCACGTCCGCAAACACCGTCGTGCTGCTGTCCAGCTGGTAGCTGAGGCCGGCCGTCACCATCTGCTTCAGCAGCGGCGTGGGGATGAGGCGCACCGGGCGGTAGCGGCCCAGGCCCGGCCCCAAGTATTCGTACACGGTGCCGTTGGTGGTGAGGAAGCGCGGGTTGGTGCTGCGCACGTAGTCGCCGTTGCCCTGGCCCACGTCGGTGAAGCGCACGGTATAGGAGCCGCGCAGCGAGTCAATCGGCGTATCGGCCCCCACGTAGGTGAACACCGGCACGCGCTGGCTGCCCACCAGCCGTAACTCGCGGTGGTACTGCACAATGCGGCGGTCGTAGGCCATCGAGTCGCCGCCGGTGGCGGTGGCCACGGCCACGTTGCCGGCCCGGCGCAGGGCGGCGCGCAGGGTGTCGTTCAGGTTGAGGTTGGGGGCGTTGTCGGGGTTGTCGGCTTCCTGGTAAAGGTTGGCGTGCACGCTCAGGCGGCCCAGCTGCTGGTAGTGGCTGGCGGCCACCAGCGAGCGGGAATAGTTGAGGTCGGAATACTCGAAATCAATCTTAATCCGCGAGTTGCGGGTGATGAGGTGGCGCGGCGTGAACGTGACTTCGGCCAGGTTGTAATCAATGGTATAATCGGCATCGAAGCCCCGGCTTTGCAGGCGGCCATCGAGGTACACCTTCTCCGAATTGGCCAGCACGATGATGAACTGCTCCCCGTTAGGCCCGTTGAGACGGTACGGCCCCTGCACGTTTTCAATGGGGGCCACATCTATACTGGCAAATTTGCCCTTGGCCGTCCCGCCCGCTATCGAGGTCGACGAGCGCCATGCCAATCCCTTGCGCACCCCGGCGCTACGCACGGTGGTGCCGGTCAGGCCAGCCTGGTTGCCCACTCCCGGCAGCCGGTTGGGGTCGGTGAGCTGGGGCTGGCTGATGGCCGGCGGGTTGAGCGTGGCCGGCGACGGACCAGCCACGCCGCTGCCCGGCACCTGCCCGGCCACCCCGTTCAAAAATACCGCGTTGGCCACGCCCTGCGTCGCTCCGAAGCCGCTCAGCCCCACAATGGGTGGGCCGAAATTAGCCTCCACGGCCGCGCCCTGGATGTTTTTGTAGTAGCGCAGGAAGTAGTCGGGCTTATTGCGCAGTACCACGTCGCCGGCCGTCAGGTTCCAGTTGGGGTTGGTGAGGGTGATGTAGATTTTATCGAATTGCTGGAGCTGCTGGGTGTTGCCCTCGGGCTGGAAGGGCACATTCTGGTCCGAAATAGCGGCCGTGAGGTGGATATTCTCCGCCAGCTGGCCTTCCAGCTGCAGGTTCAGGGCCGAGTTCACAAACACGTTCTGGGTATTGCCAAAGCTCAGGCCCCGCGACAGATTGCCGGTTTTGCTCACGCCCGGCGTGTTCAGAATCTGCTCTTTCACCGAAAAATCCTCGAACCGCGAAACGACCTGCCGGAATCCCAGGCTGTCCATCAGGCTGCGGGGCCGCCGGAAGCGGGCCGCCGTGAGCCGCAGCGGCAGTACCCGGTAGCACACCAAAATGGAATCGGCCAGGCCGGTGCCGCTGCTGTCTCGCAGAGCGGGCCGCACCCAACGGTAGCGGTCGGTGCGTCCATCGTAGTCGGCCCCGCGCCCACTGATGAGTACCGACGAGGGCACCACCGTCAGCGAATCCAAGAGCGCGAAACTGGTGGTGTCGCGGCCCGGCGCGAGGCGCACCCAGCGGCAGCGCCGGGTGCTGGGCGGCGGAGCCTCGCCCTTTGAAACAGGCCGAATCTGGGCCTGCGCCTGCCAATCAACAAAAAAAAGCGCCGCAACGAGCAGGCCCACCAGGGGGAAGCACAGGCGTAAGCGACGAATCATGCGGTAAAGGTCGGGTTTGGCGGGTAACGACACGAACCGGGGGTTTCGTGCCGTGACAGGGGCATTCGGACTGTTTTATCCCGCCAGCGGCAGCTCGATAAAAAAGTCCGTGCCCTCCCCCACTTTGGTTTCGAACCAGATTTTACCCCCGGCGCTCTCAATGCCGCGCCGAGCCACCGCCAGCCCAATGCCCGAGCCGCTGGCCTTGGTAGTAAAATTGGGCACGAAGATTTTCTCGCGCACCTCCTCGGGAATGCCCGCGCCGTTGTCGCGGATGGCCACGCGCACGCTACCCGCGCCAGCCGCTTCCAACGACACGTCAATGTACGGGGCGCGACCTTCGGGCACAGCCTGGCGGGCGTTTATCAGCAGGTTGTTGAAGGTGCGGACCAGCAGGTTTTCATCGGCAAACACCACGTAGCGGCCGGTTTCGGCATCTGGCGGCAGGTGCAGGGCCAGGGTACCATCGTCGGTATCGGGCTGGTGCAGGCCGGCGCAACGGCGCAGCACGGCGGCGATATCCAGCCGCTCGGGGCGCATGGTGGGCAGGTTGGTGAAGGTGCTGAAGCTGGTGGCAATGTCGCTCAGTACGTCAATCTGGGTGATGAGCGTCTGGCTGATTCGGCCAATCAACTCCTCGGCATTGGGGCGGCGCTCGGCAATGGCTTTCTGCAAAAACTGCAGACTCAGCTTCATGGGCGTGAGTGGATTTTTGATTTCGTGCGCCACCTGCCGGGCCATCTCGCGCCAGGCCGCCTCCTTTTCCTGGGCGGCCAGCTCGCGCTTACTGGCCTCCAGCTTGGTGAGCATGGTATTGTACTCGCGCACCAGCAGGCCAATCTCGTCGTCGGAGCTGTGGTAGTCCAGCAGCTCGTTTTCGCCAGTGAGCGTGGTTTTAGTGAGCTTTTCGGTGATGAGCTTGAGGGGAGCCGTGAGCTGCCGCGCCGCCACAAACGCCAGCCCCAAAAACAGCAGAAACATCAGCGTGAAGATGTTGAGAATCGTGGTAAACAGCTCTGTAAGCTTGGTATTCAACGCTTTCTCCGAGTCGAAGAACGGGATGCCCACGTAGCCCAGAATCGGGCCGGTGGGCAAGGCCGTTTCGTCGAACGACGACCCGTCGTCATCGTCAAATACCGAATGCACCGCGTAAACCGGCCCTTTCTTCGCAGGGCCATCGGCACTGCCGTGCCCCAATGCGTGCCCGGCCAAGTCGGTCACCACGGCCTCGCCTGCCCCGGCCCGCACCGGCAGGTACAGCGAATTGAACGATAACGACCCGGCCCGCTCCGTGAGCAGGACGCGGGGCCGGTTGCGCTCACCCAATGCCACCATGGCCTGCGGGTTCACCAGCGGCCCCAGCAGCCCGGCATCGAAAATGAGGGGCTGGCTGCTGGCCAGCAGCTCGCCGTGGGCATCATAAAGGTTGAGGTCGGTTTCGGTGAGGGCGGCCACGTTTTTGACCAGCACGGCCAGCGTGGGGCGGGCCGTGCTGTCGGAAAGCAGGTGGCGCTGCCGGCGCAGGCTTTCCAGGGCCAGCTGGCCGCGCCGCTCATACGTGCGGGCCAGGTCGAGCTTATACGAGTCAATAAGCTGGCTGGCCGTGGCCACGCTCACCACCAGCAGCGGCACCACAATGCCCACGTTCAGCAGCAGCTGAATGCGCGTGCTGAAATTGAGCCGGGGCAGTGCCCGGCCGCGTACCAGCAGGGCCACGCCGCCCAGCAGCAGCCAGAAAAACGTCGATAGCAAGAACTGAAACGAAAAATTGGCCAGCCAGTCCCCCAGCGAATACGTGGCCGTGGTCACCACCACGGTCCGGTCCAGCGAGCCCCGCACAGCAAACTGATGGAAGCCCTTGCGCGTGAGGCCCGTGGTGTAAAGGCGCGGCTCGGTCAGCAGAGCCGTGGGTAGGCGGTTGGCGTAGTCAAAATCGCCTTCGCTGTACACCAGCCGGCCGTGGTTGTAGCCGGCGTAGCTCAGCTCGGTGGCCAGGCCGGGCTCAAAGAATTTCTGGTCCACCAGCAGCTCCGGCAGTACGCTGTAGGAAGTGAGCTTCTTGAGCGTCAATTCTACCCGCACGGCGCCCAGCGGTAAGCCAATTCCATTCACCCGCTGCCCCGGCACGGTGATGTGCGCCACATAGCGCCGCGAGCCAAACGGATTATCAGACTGCACCAGAAACACGCCGGCCTGCCCCGTAGGCTTGGCCAGCCGCTCGGTAATTGCGCGGGTTTCGCGTAGGCTGGGAGTTCCCGTTGGGGCGCCTAACGGGTCGCCCGCCGCGTCATACAGCGTGATATTGCTCTCGTATTTGTCAAAATAGTGGCTCAGGTATTGCCGGGCAATGCGTTCGCGCACCACTTCGGGCCGCCCGAAAGCAGCCGTGAGCGCCCGCCGGACAAACGGGTCGTGCGCAATTTTGTGCATCTGCTCACTCAGCAGAAACTCCCCCTGAAAATCGTTATCAACCAACAGATTACCCGCCAGACGCTGCTTATCAACCAACACCTGCTTTTCGAAGCGGGAGTACAGCGCCAGTGCCCCGGTAGCCGCCGTAAGGGCCAGCAGCAGTACCAACAGCACCGACGATTGGTAATTACTGGTAGTGGGCGCGGCCCGTAGGTTTATAGCCCGCACCAGCGCGGCGAACAAGAGTAAAACCCCCACCAGCAGCACCCACGGCTCACCCAGTACCAGCCCCGACCCCAGCACCGGCAGCGTAGCCAGCGCGGGAGCCAGCAGCAGCAGCCGGCGCGGTACATGCTGCAATAACGCGCCTGCCAGCTGCGTCAGGCCGAACAGTCCGGCCAGCCACGCGGCGGTGTGCAACAGCACCGCCAGTGCCAGCACCACCCAGAAACCCGTTATCTGCACGCTTCGGCTCACATCGAGGCTCAGTTGGGAACCGCCAAAAACCGTGTTATAATAGCTAAACAACAGTCCCAGCCAACCACAAAAAGCCGCCCCCACCGCTACTGCGGCCACAACCTGTCGGCTTAGCGCACGCGGGGCCCGCACCCGCTGCGGCACTTGGAAATACCGCCACAATGCCACACCGCCCACGGCTACCAACAAAGCCAGCAGGGAATCGAGTAATAAGTCGCCCAGCGAGGGCGCCCACCACGCGGCCGCACTCACCCAGGGGTCAAACAAGGGCAGTTCGATAAAAGAATATGGCAGTCCCAGGTACAACAGTAGCGCCCGCAGCATCACCAAAGGCATCACCAATGAGGCCACGGCGGTCAGCGGCCGCCCGGCCTGCCACCAGCGCCACGCCAGCAGCAGCCACCCCATGGCATACAGTAGGCTGCCCAACGCCAGCAACGCCAGCGGCACGTACTGCCCGGTGAGCGGATTGGGCTGCAACCGCTTGATAGAAAAAAGGTAGTGGCCATCGGGTGCGTCAAACCGAGCCGAGCCGTGGACCGAGCTATCCGCCACCACTTTCAGTTCCAGCCCGCGAATCAGTGCCTGCTCGCCGCCCTCCCGCAGGTAGCGGTTGGTGATGCCGTAGTGCCGTTCCAGAGGCAGGTAAACGAGAACCAGGTACCGCCCCGCCAGACGGCGCAACTGCAGGAACTGGCCCATCGGCGTTTCCACAAGGCGCTCGGCAGCTGTGCGGGCCGCATCCTCCTGCGGCCGCAACGTTGCATCGGACCAGTAGCGCAGGGCTCCGTTTTCCAATACGCAAGTGGGGTACGTAGTCTGGGAAATAAGCTTTTGGAAGCTATAGTTACCGCGCGACAGCTCGGCCGCCACCGTATCGGCTTCGCGACGGGCCGTGGTTTCGGCATTCCGCACCAGCTGTTGCAGGCGCACCACATCGGTACGCTGCACCATGCCCGGGGCTTGCGCGTAGCGGCTGGCCAGGTAACCACCTACAAAACACAAAACCGCCCCCAGCAGCAGCAGCCAGGGTAGACGCCGTTGTGAGTAAGCTGGTTTCAGGATTGAGCCGGGGGAAGAAAGCGGGTGCAAAAAAGAAGCGATGAAGTCGTTAATCCGGCGCAGTAAAGGCAGCCCACCCAAAGTAAGCACGTTACCGGGTCATGAGGCCTTGCTTTTCGAAGCAGTGCCAGCATTCGAATGAGATGCCTCCCGCAAAGGAGCCCTCATTCGAGTGAACCGCAAAATCCAAGCCTAATAAAAAAGGCTGCCCATGGGCAGCCTTTTTGCAGTCCTCAAAATATTTATTTCTATCGATTTAGATAACGCGGGTCGAAGCTAGCACCGCCAACCCCGTAGAGCATCACGGCCCGCGCATAGCGGAATAGTAGCGGCGTTACGGCCAATACGGCTACGACCACAGTTATCACATAAACCCACAGGGGTGAGTCGTTGGCGAGATAATAGAGCAAAAACCCAATTCCCAGCAGCGCTGCTGTCGAGAAACCCGAGCTTATGTACATCGCACCATAGTAAAATCCCGGCTCCGGCTCATAAGTCTAATGACAGACCGGACAGGCTTCGGGCATTTCCATAAAACTAGTGCTGAACGCCGCATGTGTAAAGAGCTTACCCGTATGGCAGCGCGGACACCGCAGTTCCAACAGCGCCCGGGCTGTAGATGCAACAGCCTTAGTGGGCTGCTGCACTATGCTTTGACCGCCTTGGGGTGCGTGCGACGATACCAGAAATAACCTACCGCTCCCATCAAAATATAGGGAACCGTCATTATATAAAGGATGCCCTTGTTGAGACCGGCCACGTCGTAATCATCACGCTCCTGCCGGGCCGCTTCTACTTGCGACTTACACATCGAGCATTGCGCCTGGGCAGCCAGCGGCGCCAAGCTTAGCATCACACCCAGGAACAGGGTAAAAGCAGCGGCAAAAAAGGTCTTTTTCATAATAAACCAACACGGAGATTAAAGCAAAGTTTCTTATTATCAGACATAATACGGCGAAATCATAAAATACACAATAACGCCCGTGACTGATACGTACAGCCAGACCGGAAAGGTCCAGCGCGCAATGGCTTTGTGCTTGGTGTACTGTCCCGTGAGCGCGAAATAGAGCGTAAACAGCACGAGTCCTACCGTCACCACCGCGAGGCTGATATGGGTAAGAAGCAAGACGAAATAAATAAGACGGGCAGCCCCTACCCCACCAAAGTGCGTGCTTTCTACCTGCGAATGATACGCCACGTACGACAGCAGAAACAGCCCACCCAGGACGAAGGCCGTGCCCATGGCCGCCCGGTGGGCCAGCACGTTCTTCCGGCGGATAAAGTAATACCCAACCAGCAGGGCCACGGCCGTCAGTGAGTTCAGGCCGGCATTCACGGCTGGCAGCATGCGCAAGTACGCATCAGCCCCATCAATCTTGAAAATGCCCTTGAAATAAAACAGTATTGCTACCAGCAGCGGCACCACGATGCCCAGGCCACCAAGGATAATTCTGTAGCGCGTATAGTCCCCGGGGGCCATTACCGGGGGGTGCAGTTGTTCAGTGGGGGTGTTCATAATCGTAGAGCTGCACCGTTACTTCCGTGAGTAAGCGGTCTATTTCGCGTCCGTCGGTGCCATCATAAATGCCACGCACCCGGCGCTGATTGTCAACCAACAACAGCCGGCCGGCGGGGATGTTAGCCGTGTACACGGCCCCAGCCAGTCGCTTGGGGTCGGCGGTGAGGCGAAACTCCTGCTGCGTGAGTTTTTTGAGGGTATCGGCCGCACCGGTCAGGAAAAACCATTTGCCCGCAGTGGCACCGTATTGCTCGGCCAGCTTCGTCAGGGCAATGGTCTGGCTGGGTTCACCATTCAGCACGAAGGTGACCAGGCGCACGCGGGGCTCGTGCCGGAACTTCTCCTGCACCCGCAGCAATTGGCGGGCTACGCGGACGCTGGCTTCATCGGCACCAAAAAACTGGGCGATGTATAAGCCCTGGCCCAACTCCCGGCTGCTCACATCCCGCCCATTAGCAGACGACAATTGAAACGGCGCTATTTGGTGGAAAACAGTATCGCGCTGCCACTCCCCGCCAACCTGCGTGGAATCCACGCGGTCGGGCAGGTAAGTTGGCAGCGCGTAACGGTTGGAGCCGAAGCGGAACAGGAACAGAAAGGCCAGTACTGGCACCAATAGCAGTAGCCCCAGCAAAATGGTTTGGCGGGGCCGCATCCGCTATTTAAACATGCTTTGCAGCACTTCGCCCATGAACGAGCCTTCGGTAACCAGCGCCACCAACAGCCATACCAACAGGGACACCGGCACCAGAATGGTCCAAATCAGTCCTTTGGTTTCGTGCTTCAGGTGCATGAACTCAGCCACAATAAAGAATGCTTTCATGATGGTGAGCACGATGAAAATGCTATTGCGCAGCGTACTCGGGGACATCAGGAATACGAAAACGAATTCGACGGCCGTGATACCAACCAGGATGCCGAATACCCGCCAAATCCAGGCGGTGTTTGGCTTGGCGATTTCACCCGGGGCAAGGGTGTGTTCAGTAGTTGCGTGAGAAGCCATTGGGTAAGTTATGAGTTATGAGTTAAAAGTTATAAGTTAAAAGCGTGGGTTAGCGAGTGGATTTGACCAACTGATAACCCTTAACTTTTAACTCATAACTCTTTTTCAAACGAGGTAGAAGAAGGTGAATACGAACACCCACACCAAGTCTACAAAGTGCCAGTAGAGGCCGATTTTCTCAATCATCTCGTAGTGCCCGCGCTTTTCGAAGGTACCGTTGGTGGTAGCAATAAAGCACCACACCAACAGGCAGACGCCCGAGAATACGTGCGTACCGTGGAAACCGGTGATGAAGAAGAACAAGTCGGCGAATAGCACTGGCCCGTACTGGTTCATTGCCAGATTAGCTCCGTGGAACACGGTACCGTCGGCCATTACCGTGCCTTCGGTGTGGCCGTGGATGAAGTGACCCCACTCCCAAGCCTGACTGGCCAAAAAGGCAGAGCCAAACAGGATGGTCCAGAGCAGCCACTTTTGCACATCGGCTTTATCCATGCGGTGGCCGGCTTCTACGGCCAGCACCATCGTCACGGAGCTCAGAATCAGAATCATGGTCATCAGGGCCACGAAACCGAGCGGAACGTTGGCCTCGCCCATGCCGGGGAAGGCATTGAATACGTGGTCAGGGATGGGCCACCAGCGCGTGCTGAACACAAAATCTTTAGCTTCACCCGTAAAAACCTCGTGCTTATGGCGAATCATGCCATAGGTGGTGAGGAAGGCGGCAAAGGTAAATGCGTCAGAAAGCAGGAAAAACCACATCATCAGCTTACCGTAGCTCGCTTTGAAGGGTTCGTTGCCGCCATCCCAGTTGCCGGTGCGCGGGGCATCGTGAGTAGCGGAAGCCGCGGGATGCGGCAAAGTGGTCGGTTGGGCCATAGCAGACAGCGTAATGTCGTTTTAGTGGTTCAAAAGTAAGAACAAATACAGGTACAGCCAAAGCCCGCCCAAGAAGTGCCAGTATAAAGTAGCGTTGCCGATGGAGAGCAAGGCACGCGAATGCACCTGATAATTAAGCGTCCGCCTGAGTACTACGGCCAGAAAAACAAGCCCCGTAACCAAGTGAAAAGCGTGCACACCCATCAAAACGTATACGAATGAACCGGAAGGATTGGCATCGGCTCCGCCAAAGTACGTATTGCCGCCCACCAGGTCGCCGAAGCTATGGTACTGTCCCACCAGGAAAGCCAACCCAAGTACCAGCGTGACAATCATACCGATTTTCACCCGGTTGATTTCGTCCTTACGTGCTGAGAGATAGGCCCATTGTATGCTCGCACTGCTCAGCGCAATCAGAATGGAGTTGATGAGAAGTGAAGCGGGCAGGTCAAACTCGCGCCAGTTGCCTTCATCGCGGCGCACGATGTAGCCGCTGGTAAAAGCCGCGAACATCATCACAATGCTGAAAATAAGCAGAATAAGCAGCACGCGCTTAGGGTGCCAGCCTAGTCCAACTTCCTTTTCGGATAACGTTTCAGAAGGATTCATAATCTAGATATTAGGGGAATTGGTTGACGTTTTTTAGTTGCTGGCAGCCCGGTTTTTTATTCCCGGCAGGCAACTAGCTATTAACAACCAACAGCTATATTTTGTCCAGTACCAAAGCAATTTGTACGATGGGCAGGTACAAAAAAGAAGCAAACATGATGCGCAGTGCCGCCTTGCGCGACTGCGTACGCATCAGCTGCACCGTGAGCAACAGAAACAGCACGCCCGCCACTACCGCTACCAATGCCGATATACGACCGGAAATATTGAATTCCAGCGGCAACAGGCTAAGCGGAATCAGCAGCAGCGTATAGGTCATTATCTGAAACGCGGTGCGCAGGTCGCGGTTGCCAGGCGAGGGCAGCATTTTGAAGCCGGCCCGCTTATAATCGTCGTCGGCCACCCAGGCAATGGCCCAGAAGTGCGGAAACTGCCACATGAACTGAATCCCGAACAGCACCCACGCCTCTACCCCAATGTAGCCAGTGGCCGCCACCCAGCCGATAAGCGGCGGCAAACCACCCGGCACAGCGCCTACGGCAACACAAATAGGCGATATCGTTTTAAGCGGCGTGTAGATGAATCCGTACAGGATAAGCGACAGAAGCGACAGCCCTGCGGTGAGCGGGTTGAACAGATACCACAGCAGCCCCAACCCAGCTACCCCCAGCAACACGCAGAAGACCCAGGCTTCGCCCGGCGATAGAATGCCCATTGGGAGTGGCCGCTTGGCCGTGCGGGTCATTAACTTATCCAGCTCCCGCTCGTGAACCTGGTTGATAATGTTGGCCGAGCCAGTCACGAGCAGGCCACCCAGCATCACCAGTAAAGCCCGGCTCCAACTGAAATCGTGTGCTCCCAGCATATACCCGATGGCGCTGGAAAACGCTACAGTGAGCGAAAGCCGGAATTTGAGCAGCTGAAAATAGGCGCGGGCCTTAACCATCAATTGTACTTATAATTTCGTTGTGAGGTCCAACTTGTCGAAGATGCACCCAACGGGGCCGCGAAGTTACGCAACAACCCGCCGGGGTGCATCCGTGGGCGCAATAGTTTCCGTGCTTTTACGCGCACGGGCCACGGCCAGCAGCGTCAGAAACTGTACGCCAAACAATACAGTAGCCAGAGTAAGATGCACTGGCTGCACCACGGCCGGCAGTGCAAACGACGCTAGCACGATTCCGGCCAGAATTTCCAGGCTAATCAGGCTGAGCGTGGCTGTAACCAAATTGCGCAGGCGTTTTTGGACAAGCTGCCAAATCTCGTAGCCCAGATACACGTTCAGCAGCAAAACCGCAGCCGATACCGTACGATGCAGGCTGAACACGCTACCCAGCTTGCTCACCCAGTTTTCGCGCCCTACATAGTCCGCTGCGGCCGATACAATGTCTACTTGTTCGCGCACCTGCGTCCCCAGCACAATCTGCCAGAACGTGAGCAGCAGCGCGGCCCAAAGCCATATTTGCAAAGCGGCCGCTGGACGCTTCATCCCGACACTCGCATCAATCAGTTCCGCTTCCGGCAATCGCGATGCAACATCGCTTTGCCCCCACCGTGCCCGGTCAACAGCGTACAGTAGCAGCGCTACTATCACCAGCGCCAGCGCCATGTGCACCGTTACCATCACGGGCAGCAAATTGGTGGAAACCACCAATGAACCAAGGTAGCCTTGCACCCCCGTCAGAATAAACGAAGCAAATGCCAGCCAGAAAATAGTGCGGTCGCGCCGCCAGTAAGGCAGAGCGAACGCAACGGTGAGAAAAACAAATACTCCAATTAGCGCGCCCAACAATCGGTTTACGTACTCAATCCAGGTTTTCACCGGGTTGAAATCCGTTTCGATGTATTGCGTGGGATGGGCAAATATGCTGCCCGCAACCTGCGCAAAGCCCATTCGTTGCAGCGTTCGGGCCAGCTTCTGGTTTTTGGCCACCCGTTGCGCCGTGTATATCTCTTTGTAATCTGGAGGCAGCTGGCTGGCTTCGGTTGGAGGCACCCATTGGCCAAAGCATTTGGGCCAATCCGGGCAGCCCATGCCACTGCCGGTACTCCGAACTACTCCACCCACCAGAATCAACAGGTAAACGCTTACGACGGTGAGAATGCCCACAAAACGGAAACGCCGTACGGCAGGACTCAAATGAAATTTCTCCATAGTGAAAAGACGGCTACCTCTGCCCTACGCAACCGCAGGACACAAGTAAAACAGATTATTTAAGGGATTGATTAAATCCCATGAACCAAAAACGGGCCGCCGGTTAGGCGGCCCGCTTCGGGACTTTACCAAGTAGCTTGGTTAATCAGGCTTTTGCTAACTAATCAGCCAACTCCTGCTCATAGGGCAGGTTAGACGACTGCGTTTGCGAGTACGGTACGTTCTGGGGGATAAAGTCCACATCCGAACCGGGCTTGCTGTAGTCGTAGGGCCAGCGATATACCGCTGGAATCTCGCCGGGCCAGTTGCCGTGGCCGGGTACTACTGGTGTCGTCCACTCCAGCGTATTCGAGTTCCAAGGATTCTCCGTAGCCCGGCGGCCACGGAAGATGCTGTAGAAGAAGTTGAAGATGAAAATAAACTGGCCGAAGAAAGTGATGATGGCCGCAACCGAGATGAACTTGTTCATATCCGCGAATTGCGAGAAAGCATCAAATCCAGTCCAGGCATAGTAACGACGGGGGAAACCGGCAATACCTACATAGTGCATCGGCATGAATATCAGATACACACCAGCGAACGTGAGCCAGAAGTGGATGTAACCCAGCTTCTCGTCCATCATACGGCCGAACATCTTGGGAAACCAGTGATAAACACCGGCAAACAAGCCGAAGAATGCCGCGCTACCCATTACCAAGTGGAAGTGAGCAACCACGAAATAGGTGTTGTGCATCTGGATATCCAGCGTTGCATTACCGAGAATGATACCCGTGAGGCCACCCGAGATAAACAGCGATACAAAACCAATAGAGAACAACATGGCCGCCGTGAAACGGATATTACCGCGCCAGAGCGTAGCCAGCCAGTTGAATACCTTCACACCCGAAGGCACAGCGATAATCAGCGTCAAGAACATGAATACTGAGCCTAGGAAGGGGTTCATTCCCGTTACGAACATGTGGTGAGCCCACACAACGAACGACAGCAGCGAGATACCAATCAGCGAACCAATCATGGCGCGGTAGCCGAAGATGGGCTTACGAGCATTAGTGGCCAGAACTTCCGATACCATACCCATAGCAGGCATGATTACGATATATACCTCGGGGTGCCCCAGGAACCAGAACAAGTGCTGGAACAATACCGGCGAACCGCCCTGGTTACTCAATGCCTGACCGGCAATGTAGATGTCCGACAGGAAGAAAGAGGTACCGAAGGAACGGTCGAACACCAGCAGCAAAGCAGCCGCGAACAGGACCGGGAACGCGAGGATACCCAGAATGGCAGTCAGAAAGAAAGCCCAAATGGTAAGCGGCAGCTTGCTCATGCTCATACCACGGGTACGCATGTTGATAACCGTGGTCACGTAGTTTACACCACCCAGCAGCTGCGACACGATGAAGAACACCATGCTCACCAACCACAGCGTCATGCCAGCGCCGGAGCCGGGAATGGCCTGCGGCAATGCACTCAGCGGCGGGTAGATTGTCCAGCCAGCTGCTGCTGGACCGGTTTCAATAAACAGCGAGGAGAACATGATAATGCTCGACAGGAAGAAGAACCAGTACGAGAGCATGTTCATGAAGCCCGAAGCCATGTCGCGGGCACCCACTTGCAGCGGAATCAGGAAGTTTGAGAAGGTACCGCTCAAACCGGCAGTCAGCACGAAGAATACCATGATAGTACCGTGCATCGTTACCAGTGCAAGGTAAAACTCAGGGTTCAACTTACCAGCCTGAATCCAGCCACCGAGAACGGGTTTCAACCACTCCATCGTGCCTTCGGGCCAGCCAAGCTGCAAACGGAATAAGCTCGAGAGAGTACCACCAATGATGGCCCACAGCATACCCGTAATCAGGTACTGCTTGGCAATCTGCTTGTGGTCCTGACTGAACACGTACTTCCACATCCAGTGCTGGTCGTGGTGCTCGTGCTCGTGGTCATCGTGTAACAGGTGGTCGCCGTGCTCGATAGCCGGCACCGGAGCGGAACCAATACCGCCCTGCGTTTGCACGCCTGGAGAAAGATTTGGTTTGGGTGTCATGTCTGACATAGCAGAATACCGTTAGTAGTTATTAGTAAGAAGCAGCCAAAGGCACGGGAGCAGCTTCTTTTTCCTGAGGCGCGGTGGCTACGGGAGTAACCATCGATTTGACCTTCTGTTTGAAAGCAGCCAACACATCTGGGTTTTTTTGAGCAAATGATTGCTGAGCGGCGTACCAGTTCTGGTAATCGTCCGGCTCATCTACAATCACGGTTGCCTTCATAGCGAAGTGGCTACCACCGCACACCTGGTTGCAAGCCAGCTCATAGTTGAACTTGGGGTTGCCCAGCTTAGCGCGCATCTCATCGGTGGTGGTGGTCGGCGTGAACCAGAAACGGGTCGGCATACCGGGCACTGCGTACATCTGCACGCGGAAGTGCGGCATATAAACGGCGTGCAGCACGTCGCGCGAGCGAATCTTAATCAAAACCGGAACGCCTTTAGGAACGTGAATTTCGTTGGTAGTGAAGTCGTCAAGCGAAGACTTATCGCTCAGGTCAAAGCCCCACTCATTCACCGCATCAATCATGCGGTAATTGATAACACCCAGTTTCATGTCGCGGCCGGGGTAACGTACCAACCAGTTAAACTGCTTGCCCATTACTTCCACTACCACCGAGTTTTTGGGAGCCGGACCAGTAATACGGGTCCATGCTTTCCAACCAGCGAAAATCAGCGAAGCCATTACAATGGCCGGGATAATCGTCCAGATAACCTCAATCGTGTTGTTGTGCGCAAAGAAATAAGCCCGACGGCCTTCCTTGTGCTGGTACTTATAAGCATACCAGAAAAGCAACACCTGAGTGATAGCAAATGCTACCCCAATCACTGTCATCGTAATCCAGAACATATGCTCCATCTGATGGCCGTGTACGGAAGCAATGGGAGGATTCATCTTACTGAAGTTTTCAACAAACGAATAAGCAAACCACGCGCCCCCGCCAATCATGAAAACCAGCATTAGAATAGCGTTAACGCTATTGCTAGTGCCAATATCGCGGGTGAAAGTACCCGAGAATATAGAGGTAAAAATCTGCAGGCGAAACAGCAGGCCGAATACGACCAACAGCAGCACCGACACCAGCAAAATGGTAAGAGCAGTCATTGAGTTTTTAGTATTGAGTACTAAGTATTAAGAACTGAGCGCAGATTTTGTTATCAGCCTGCGCTCAGTTCTTCAATCTAAATTCTAGGTAGTGTGGTGAATGCTCTCGTCGAGGAACGGGTGATTAACCGGTACCAAAGAAGCCGAAGCCAGACGACGCGTAAACAAGATGAGGAACGCCCCAAGGAAGATTGCAGCAATACCAATCTCAATCAAGAACCCATTATCACCACGCAAAGTGCCCGGCATCAGCATCAAATAAAAGTCGGACCAGTGGCCACACAAAATGGCGATGGCAACGATTTTCATGATAATCATCTGGCGCTTCGCATCGCGGGTCATCAACCCCAGGAAGGGGAAAACGAAGTTGATTGCGATATTGAAGAAGAACAGGAAAGTGTAGCGGCCTTCAAAGCCACCGAGGCGCTGATTAAAGTAAACGGCTTCCTCGGGAAGGTTTGCATACCAAATCAACATGAACTGCGAGAACCATACATAGGTCCAGAAAATGCTGAAACCAAACATCAGCTTACCCAGGTCGTGGATATGGCTGGCGTTCAAGGCGCGCAGGTAACCAGCTTGCTTCAGGAAAATCGCAGTCAGTGCAATAGCTGCAATGCCGGATACCCACCACGAAGCGAAAACGTACCAGCCGAACATGGTGCTGAACCAGTGAGTATCAACTGACATCACCCAGTCCCAGGCCGACATCGACGAAGTAACCGCGTACAGTACCAGAAACAGCGCTGAAGCATTGATGCTTTTGTGAAACCAAACGGTACCACCATTAAGGTCCTCTTGCAGCGACAGCCGACGCAACTTCCAGCTGAAGTAAGCCCAGATACCGATGTAGATGATAGTGCGGATGAGGTAGAAAGGCAGGTTCAGGAAACCGCTTTTGCCGGCGATGATAGCATCGTAGTTCGGGCTGCCTTTATCCATGATACCCTCGTGGGTCCAGTGGAAAATGTCGTGACGACCAACCAGAAAAACAATAAGCATAATCACACCACCCGGAATAACCCAGGCGCTGAGGGCTTCGGAAATGCGCTTCACCATTACCGACCAGCCAGCGTAAGCTACGTAGTTGATGGCCATGAACACCGTACCAACGGTGGACACGCCTAGGAAAAACAGGTTGCTGTGCCAGAGGCTTACAAGCACGCGCTTAACCAACACGGAACTACCCTCTTCATGGGCGGCACTGTGCGCAGCGGCTGCATGACCTGCAGCTTCGCTATGCTCGGCTGCCCCCCAGCCCATTACCTGAGCCAGGATACCAATAATGAGTAATACCACACCGGTGACGATGATGGCAATAAATGTTTTACGGGCGCCATCCGTAACGACGAGCTGTTCAGCCGTGGCGCTTTCGTGGTGCGTCAGAGTTGCCATAGTGCGTTAGTTGGCGGTGCCGTTAGTTGCTTGGGTTTTGCCTTCGCCGGGGGTTTCAGCTCCGGTGCCAGCCTGTGCCTGCCCTACGGGGGCAGTGTTGGTGGCATCTTTCGTTTCAGTCGAGTCGCTGGTAGTCGTATTGGTCGGGCCTTTAGAAATCAGCTTGCTGAGTGCATCAGGGCCTTCTCCAAGTTGCAGAACGTGCACATACATGGCAATTTTCCACCGCTCTTCGGGATTCACCTGCGAGCCGTGGGGCATCATGCGGTTGCGGCCCCACTGGATGACGTGATAGATGTGGCCATCATTCATCGTCTTATAAGCACCAGCCGAGTAGTTTGGCACACCTTTGAAGATAATACCAACCGGACCCTGGCCATTGCCTTGCTCACCGTGGCAGTGCGAGCAAATGCGCGTGTAGAGCACTTTGCCTTCTTCCAAGTTAGCCTTGGTATATGCATAAGGGTTGTGAAGCACCCGCTCCGCAATTCGTACACTATCCTTCGGGATGTGGTCGAAATAGTTGAGCTTACCACGGGGCACAGTTCCGTTGGCAGGAGTGCGCTCGTTGATACCAAACGAATTCACGGTGTTAAACGTGGTCTGGCGCAAGGGCTCGTAGGGGATGGATTCGTACATCTCCGGGGCATATTGTACGCCGGGGTCGTTTCCGTCGTGGGTGCAGGCCGTGGTGGCCAGTCCCAGGGACAGCAGCAGCGCCGAAACGCGCAGGCTCAGGGTCAGCGGATGCATCATTAGTTGTTGGTCATTTCTTTTTGGTTGACTTCCGAAGCGCCGTTCTCGCGCAGCAGCTGGGTCAGCCGGGGAAATTGCGAGCTGGTTTCATCCAGTTCGATGGCCATTACGAACTTGTCGTCGGTGGCGCGTACGTCCATCACCGGCACCTTAAAGCGCGGATACAAACCCGTAATTGTGAAGAAGGTAATAGCCATGCCGTGACAGGTGAAGAACACCGTCAATTCGAAAGCCACCGGTACAAAGGCGGGCAGTGAAATGTGCGGCTTACCACCGATAATCATCGGCCAGTCGAAACCGAGCATGTAAATCTGCATCCACAGTGAAAAAGCCAGGCCCGTCATGCCAAAGAAGAAGGCAGCAATAGGCAGGCGCGAACGTTCGATGCCGAGCGCATCGTCAATGCCGTGCACCGGATAGGGCGAAAATACGTCGTGGATTTTCACACCGGCAGCGCGCACGTTCTCAACGGCGTGCAGCAGTACATCCTCGTCTTCGAAGATGCCAAGGGCGAAGCGCTTAGTCATGCTGGTTATAAGTTACGGGAGCCGAAGCAGGCACACCTGGCGTAGAAGTTTGAACAGGGGCGTGGTGCGCCTTTGAGGGATTGTAAGTCGGACCGTTATCAACGGTGTACTTCAAGATGGCTTTCACCTCGGCCATGTTAATCACAGGGAAGAACTTAGCAAAGAGCAGGAACAGCGTGAAGAACAGGCCGAGCGTACCAACGTACAGGCCGATATCGATAATCGTAGGCGAGAACATTGCCCAGCTCGACGGCAGGTAGTCGCGGTGCAGCGAGGTCACGATGATTACAAAGCGCTCGAACCACATGCCGATGTTAACCACAATCGACAGTGCGAACGTGAGCGGAATGCTGTAGCGTACGCGGCGGAACCACACCAACTGCGGCGTAATTACGTTGCAGGTCATCATCGAAGCGTAAGCCCACCAGTAAGGGCCGGTAGCGCGGTTGATGAAAGCGTACTGCTCAAATTCAACCTGCGAGTACCAGGCGATAAAGAATTCCGTGATGTAAGCCACACCCACGATGGAGCCGGTTACCATCATGATTTTGTTCATGAGAGCGATATGCTCCAGCGTGATGTAATCTTCGAGGCGGAAAACCACACGGGTAATCAGCATCAGGGTAAGCACCATAGCGAAACCCGAGAAGATTGCACCAGCTACGAAGTAGGGCGGGAAGATGGTGGTGTGCCAGCCCGGTACTACCGAGGTAGCAAAGTCCATCGATACAATGGTGTGTACCGAGAGTACCAGCGGGGTCGAAACACCAGCCAGAATCAGCGAAACCGTTTCGTAACGCGACCAGGCTTTGGCCGAGCCTTTCCAGCCGAAGCTCAGCATAGAGTAGCTGAACTTGGCGATAGGCCCCTTGGCACGGTCACGAATCGAAGCGAAGTCAGGAATCAGACCAATGTACCAGAACACCAGCGACACGGTGAAGTAGGTCGAGATGGCGAATACGTCCCAGAGCAGCGGCGAGTTAAAGTTGGCCCACAGCGAACCCAGCGTGTTTTGCAATGGGAATACGTAGAATGCCAACCATGGACGACCCATGTGCAATACCGGGAACATGGCGGCGCAGATTACGGCGAAGATGGTCATGGCTTCGGCGGCGCGGTTGATGGAGCTCCGCCATTTCTGACGGAACAACAGCAGTACCGCCGAAATCAGCGTACCGGCGTGGCCGATACCTACCCACCACACGAAGTTGGTGATGTCCCAGGCCCAGTTCACGGTTTTGTTCAGGCCCCACTCGCCGATGCCGTACCATACGGTGCGGTATACGGAGTAGAAGAACACTCCCAGAAAGAACAGCGCCACGCTCAGAGCAGCCATCCAACGGAGGTTGGGCTTGGCTTCTACCTGATAGCAGATGTCTTGCGTTACGTCGTGTAACGTCTTACCGCCAGTTACGAGCGGCTCGCGTACGGCTGATACGTGCTGCATAATTGATATAGATTAAGCGTTTTCTTAAGCTTCTTTGCTAAAGAACTCCGACTCGGAATTCCGAATCTTAGTCAGGTACGTCACGTTCGGCTGCACGTTGATGGAGTCGAGCGAGTGGAAAGCGCGCTCACCATCTTCGCGACGGAGGAGCTTGCTGATACGGCTTTTAGGGTCTTTCATATCACCGAACACGATGGCATCGGTGGGGCACGACTGGGCGCAGGCGGTTACAATCTCGCCATCAACCGGGCGGCGCTTCTGCTTTTTGGCTTCGAGCTTACCGAGTTGAATGCGCTGCACGCAGAACGAGCATTTCTCCATCACACCGCGGGCACGAACCGTTACGTCCGGGTTCAGCACCATACGGCCAAGGTCAGTGAACATATGGCCGTTCACGATTTCGAACTTCTCGTTAGAGTAGTACGAGAACCAGTTGAAGCGACGCACTTTGTACGGGCAGTTGTTGGCGCAGTAGCGCGTGCCGATGCAACGGTTGTAAGTCATCTGGTTGAGGCCTTCCGAGCTGTGCGTGGTAGCCAGTACCGGGCACACCGTTTCGCAGGGTGCGTGGTTGCACTGCTGACACATCATCGGCTGGAAAATAACCTGCGGATTCTCCGAAGGGTCTTCCATGGCAGCATAAGTAGCCACTTTGCCTTTGGTATCGAAGTCGCTCTTGTGCGTATCCGAGCTGTAATAGCGGTCGATACGCATCCAGTGCATCTCGCGGCGGTTGATAACCTGCTGCTTGCCCACTACGGCGGTGTTGTTTTCGGTCTGGCACCCAATCACGCACGAGCCGCAGCCAATGCACGAGTTGAGGTCCACGGCCATGCCCCAGTGGTGGTTGTTGTACTGGTAGTCCTGCCACAGCGATACTTTGCTGGGCGCTTCCAAGCCATCGGGCGTAAAAACTTTTTCGTACTCAGTTACTTCTTTCGGATTCTTCTTGTAATTGGCCAGCGTGTTCTCCTGCACTACCGGGCGGCGGTCCATCAGCGTCTGGTGCGTCTGGGTCTGCGCGATGGGCGAGGTTGCGCTGGTCTTTTCCAGTGTCACCACGTTCATGTACTGAATACCATTAGCCATCAATGCCAGCGGAGCAGCATTTTCACCTACTCTATCACCGGCTTTGCCAGCCATTGTACGGCCGTAGCCGAGGGCGATGCTCACGGTGCCGTTGGTCTGGCCGGGCTGAATCAGTACGGGCAGCTCAATGCTGTGGCCGTTAGCCGTCACCTTTACTACGTCGCCCTGCTCCCACTTATTGGCAATAGCCATGGCGCGGGGTATGGCTACATAGTTACCCCAGGTTGCTTTCGAAATTGGGTCAGGCAGTTCCTGCAGGAAGGGGTTGTTAGCTCCGCAGCCATCAGCACTAAGTCCTACTTTTTCGTAGAGGGCCAGCTCAACGCCATTCTGCTTGGCGGCACCGCTCAACTGCGAGGCAGCGGCGGCGGCGCTCATAGCCGTCATGGCCGGAGCAGCGGGCAGGGCGGTGCCCATAGCCACACCATCGTGAACCACTTTATCCCAAGCAGCATCTGTGGGGGTGATACCACTCCAGTTGGCGCGCAGGAAACGGTAGTAAGTCGTATTGTTACCAGCCCAATGCAGCAGGCTTTCCTGAGCCTGACGCGTGGTGAACAGTGGCGTAATAACCGGCTGAGACAGGCTTAGGAAGCCAGTTTTTGGCTCGAAGTCGTTCCACGATTCCAGCCAGTGGCTGTCAGGGGTAGCGTACTGGCAGAGGCTGCCGGTTTCGTCCAAACGGTCGTTGAACGAGATGGTGAGCGGCACTTTGGCAATGCCCGCCTTCACCTTGTCGCCCATCGGGTGGTTGAACACCGGGTTGGCATTGTAGAAAATAACAGCGCCTACGCTGCCGTTATTCATGTCATTTACCAGCGCGGCCATCCGAGCGTCGTCGCCCTGACGCACGTTGCTCGAAGCGGCATCGATGGTGGTGCCAGCATTACCGAGCGCCTGGTTGATGGCAGTAACCAGCGACTGCACGGCCGGGTCGTTCGAACCCGAAACCACGAGGCCGGCACTGCCGCTTGCCTTCAACTCAGCAGCAGCAGTAGCCAGTTGCTTACCATAAGGAACGGAAGTCGAAACGCTGCCGCCGCTTACCACGGCATTGTACAGTGCGAGTGCTATTGCACCCTGCTCCGAAGGCTTCACCGGCACACGCACGTCGGCATTGGAGCCGGTGAGCGACATGGCAGTCTCGAACTGGAAGTGGCGCGACATGGTGCGCTTGTCCGTGCTCACCTTACGGTTGACTGCGTACTGCTTGGCATATTCTACCGGCGAAATCCAAGTACCGAGGAAGTCGGCACCGAGGCTTACGATGACGTTGGCTTTGCTGAAATCGTAGCCGGGCACCACACCGCCGTTGGCTTGCAGCAGGCCGGTGGCCGACTGCGCATCATACATGACGTGGGTCGTATTGGGGTAGCGGGCTGCGAATTCGGCAATGGCCTTCTTCGTGCTGGGGCTGATAATCGTGTGCGACACGATGGCAATGCGGCCCGTGGTACCCGCCAGCTTCGTACGGATTTCCTGGTCCACCTGCTTCATCTCGGCCTTCTGACCTTTGATGGCAAAGTGCTGCAAACGACCACCGTCGTAAAGGCTCAACACGGCGGCCTGAGCGCGGGCCGACAGACCACCTTTGGTGATGGGCGACTCGGGGTTACCTTCCAGCTTAATCGGCCGGCCTTCGCGGGCCTTTACTAATACGGCGTTGTAGTCCGAGCCAATGAAGTAAGTAGAAGCGTAGAAGTTGGAAATGAGCGGGTCAATTTCCTCGGGCTTGTTCAGATACGGAATGGCCTTAATAACCGGCGTCTCGCACGAAGCGAGTACGGCGGCACCTACGCCGAAACCCATTAGCTTGAGGAAGTCGCGGCGGGGAGCCGAGGTATCGTCTTTGCTCTCGTGGCTTTCCTTTACCGGCATGAACTCGGCAAAGGCCGATTGCATGAACTCCGGGGCGCTTTCCAGTTCCTCAATTCCTTTCCAGTACTTCATTTGGGAGGGTAATCAGTAATCAGTATTGGGTAGTCAGTAGTTAATAACGAGCAGGCTAGAATACTGACTACCCAGTACTCCCTACTGAAATCATATTATTAGTAGTGGCACTTCGAGCACTCGGTGCCGCCGTTCGACGACACGGTGAAGGGAGCGCCGGCATTCTTGGTGTCGTGCAGCTTCACGAGGTTGTCGTAGTACTTGTTGTCCTTCGTGTTGAGGGGCATCTCGCGGTGGCAATTGATGCACCAGCCCATGGTGAGGGCCGAGTATTGGTATACCACTTCCATGTTCTGGATGGGGCCGTGGCAGGTCTGGCACTGGAGGCCAGCCACCTGCGTGTGCTGCGAGTGGTTGAAGTAAGCCAGGTCAGGCAGGTTGTGAATACGAACCCACTGAATTGGCTGCTTGCGCTCGATAGCGCGGTAGATTTTCTTGATTTCGGGCGACTCTGTCTTAATCTGCGAGTGGCAGTTCATACAGATGTTGGCCGAAGGAATGTTGGCGGATTTACTCTTGTATACCGACGTGTGGCAGTAGGCGCAGTTAATCTGGTTGGTGCCAGCGTGCAGCTTGTGCGAGAAGGCAATGGGCTGCGTGGGCTGGTAGCCCTGGTTCAAGCCAACGGCCATTACGCTTTGCACACCTTCGTAAAGTAAAACAAGCGCGAAAACGACACCTACAATACCACGCAATACGGGCGAGCGGTAAAACTTGCCCCAGTCGAAGCGCTGCTCCAGAACTTCGATGTCGCGGCCGTCGAGGTCTTTACGTCCCCGCAGCACATCCTTCATCAGGTTACCAATGATAACGAGGGTTACCACCAGCACAATCAGCACTACTACAAGGACAATGAGGAGGATGTCCATGTATTTGCCCGCACCGGCTTCGGTACCGCCAGCAGCAGATCCATCGGCAGCAGCACCGGTGGCGGGAACACCACCGGCTACAGCAGCGGTTTTGCCTTCTTCCGAAGTGATGTACGCAACGATAGAAGTGATTTCCTTGTCCGACAGGGCGAAGGAGGGCATCTGCTGTTTGTTGAACTTGTTGTAGAGCGCTACGGCATAATCATCGCCGCTGGCTACTACTTTGCTGGAGTTCTTAATCCAGGGCAAAATCCAGGAGATGGGACGACGCTTGGTGATGCCACCGAGGGCGGGACCAACTACCTGCTCATTCACAGCGTGGCACTGGGCACAGTTGCCTTTGAAAAGCGCATCGCCGGCGGCGATGGCAGCAGCATCGCCACCGCCGGCAGCCGGAGCA
This sequence comes from Hymenobacter siberiensis, assembly GCF_018967845.1. Taxonomy (GTDB): domain Bacteria; phylum Bacteroidota; class Bacteroidia; order Cytophagales; family Hymenobacteraceae; genus Hymenobacter; species Hymenobacter siberiensis. Next base: position 2,060,965 of record NZ_JAHLZZ010000001.1, on the reverse strand, counting down.
ACAGCGGTTGCGGGAGTAGCTGCGGCGGTGGCGCCGGGAACTACCCCATCCTTTTTAACATCGGCGGGTGCCTGGGCCGAAGCCTGCTGGATGCCAGCAAACGTGAGCACTAGTGCCAGCAACAAATGAGGTAACGAACGAAGTCGAATGCTATTCATAAGAAAATAGACGGTAAAACGAAATGCTAGGGGCATTTCAAGGCCACAAATGTAGGTCAGGAATCGTAGGCGGCAAAAAGTAAAAGGCAATTTCCGGGCATTTGCAGCCGTTTGGATTGGCGATTATATAGGTTTTTGGCCGCAAGGCAGATAATGGCAGAGAGCGAATGAATGAGCCGTGACAGCATCAAAAGCAACCGGCGAATACTAGTTAGGAGGTGATTTCTAAAGCACTAAATCTGAACTACCAGCAGCCGCTTTTGTTAGCTCGCGCCAAGTATTTTGACGGATATTTTTCATGTGATGAGTAGTGGCGGGGCCCTGATTTTTACCTCATCCCATTTCCTGCTTACGATTATTAGGTTAGCAACGGCCATGTCAGAGGAAGGCGAGTGGTAGGATTACGGAATGGGCAGCGCGGGTATCAGGCAATTTGGACGGATGAGTAGGGCGGCCTTGGCAATGTGCCGGAAAGTCAGTACCTTTGCGCCCCAATCAATTTTTTTCACCCACAATTCACCCCCATCGTAATGGAACAAAGAAATTACGAGACGGTCTTCATCGTAACTCCCGTATTGAACGAGAGCCAGGTGCAAGAAACGGTCGAGAAGTTCACTCAGGTGCTTAAGGAAAATAGCGCCGCCCTTTTGTCAAACGAAGCCTGGGGCCTGCGCAAGCTGGCTTACCCGATTCAAAAGAAGAACACAGGCTACTATTTCTGCCTGTCGTACACTGGCGAAGGCAACATCGTAGACGTGCTCGAACTGGCTTTCCGCCGCGACGAGCGTGTTATTCGTTTCCTCACGACCGTGCTCGATAAGCACGCCGTGGAGTACAACGCCCGCCGCCGCAACGGCGAAATGAACCAGCAGAAGGCTGCCAAAGAAACCGAAGCCGTAGCCCAATAATTTAGCAACGACATGGCATCTCCCGCATTCAACCGCAACAACGACCGGTCGGCTATGAACAAGCCGCAGGACACTCGTAAGAAATATTGCCGCTTCAAGAAGAACGGCATCAAGTACGTGGACTACAAAGACCCGAACTTCCTGCTGAAGTTTGTGAACGAGCAGGGCCGCGTGCTGCCCCGTCGCCTCACCGGCACCAGCCTGAAATTCCAGCGCAAAGTGACTCAGGCCATCGCTAAGGCCCGCCACTTGGCCCTGATGCCGTACGTAGCCGACGCCCTGAAATAAATTTTGAATGTTGAGGGTTGAGTGTTGAATGTTGAGTGTGGATTTTCCAACTCAACCCTCAGCATTCAACACTCAGAATTTCTACAAGACATGGAAATCATCCTCAAAGACGACGTTAAGGGCCTCGGGTACAAGAACGACATCGTGACCGTGAAATCGGGCTACGGTCGCAACTTCCTGTTGCCGCAGGGTCTGGCCATGCTGGCCGACAAGACGAATAAAAAAATCACGGCCGAGAACGTGCGTCAAGCCGCTCACAAAGCCGATAAAATCAAAGGTGACGCTCAAGCCATTGCCGACCAGATTGGTAACATGGTGCTGGAAATCCCCGCTAAGGTGGGTGAGAGCGGCAAAATCTTTGGTCGCGTAACCACGCTGCAATTGGCCGAAGCGCTGAAAGCCAAGGGTGTGGACATCGACCGTAAGCGTTTGTCGTTCGACCAGGAGCCTGCTTCGGCTGGTGATTACACCGCCACGGCTAACCTGCACAAGGAAGTGAAGCACACGATTAACTTCCGCGTAGTAGCCGAGTAGTCTCGGTTTCTTTGCTAGATTGAAAAAGCCCTGCCTGCTGGTAGGGCTTTTTTTATTCCGGTTCTCGGGCCATAGCCCGGTTACGGGCTATTTTTGCTTTAATGTTTAGAACTGAATTGACAATTGCCCCGGCCACCGGCCAGCTGACGCGCACGGCGCGGGTGCTCACCATGGGCTCGTGCTTCGCCGACAGCATTGGTACACGACTGGCTTCCAATAAGATAGAAGCGCGGGTAAACCCGTTTGGCACCGTATTCCAGCCACTAGCGCTGGCGCGGCTGCTGCGAGCCGCCGCTGGCGAAGACGTGGATTGGCAGCGGCATCTTGTGCAGGCTCGTGGCCGCTGGCAGAGCTACGACCTGCACGGCAGCATCGGGGCCGATTCGCCGGTGGAGCTGCTACAGCACATTCAGGACCTGGTGCGGCAAACGGGCGAGTTTCTGCGCAATACCGATGTGGTATTGCTGACGCTGGGCACGGCCTGGGCCTACCGCCTGCGCGAAACCGGCGAGCTGGTGAGTAACTGCCACAAGCAGTCGAGTGACCTGTTTGTGCGCGAACTGCTGACGCCAGATGAAATCATCAATGCCTTGGCGGAGACGCATGCTTACCTGCGCCGCATTAACCCGGAGCTTCGCTTTGTACTGACGGTGAGCCCCGTACGGCATCTGAAAGATACGCTGCCGCTAAACTCGGTGAGTAAGTCCGTGTTGCGGCTGGCCACGCACATTGTGAGCGACCTGCTGCCGGGCGTGGCTTACTTTCCGGCTTATGAGCTGCTGGTGGATGATTTGCGCGACTACCGCTTTTACGCGGCCGATATGCTGCATCCGTCGGAAGTGGCGGAGGACTATATCTGGGAGAAATTTGCCCGCACGTATTTCGACGCTGATTTTGGGCGTTTCCGCAAGGAGTGGGCGGCTGTTCGGCAGTCGCTGGGCCACCGGCCGCTGCATGAGGGCGCACCCGAGCACCGGCAATTCCTGGAGAGTACCCGCGAAAAGCTCGAGCAGATGAGCCTACGTAAAGTGGACGTGGCCGATGAGCTGCGCACGGTGCAAACGCGCATTGCGGCACTTCCAGAGCCGTTGCAGCCGCAAGCAGCGGCCGATTTGGACGACGACGAGGAGCGGATTGATATTGGCGAGGGTTCGGTGGCCTCGGTAGCGACACGCGTAGCTCCGACTGGTGAAGCTGCAACAGCTGAAACGCAGCAATCAGCTAACGATAATACTAGTAGCCGCCCACCTCGTTTGTCGCCGGAAGAATTCCGGGCGCAGCGAACGGGCCGTTCGGACCGACCTGAGCGCGGGCGGCGTGACGGCCGTGGCAAAGGCCAGGTGGCTTCGCTTACCGAAACGGAGGCATTCCAGGCCGCGAGTTTTGGGGAAGCAGACGAATTTGCGCAACAGCCCTTCCTCGGCGATAAAGATTCGGCACCGGCGGAGCTAACTCCCATTGCAGCTGCGCCCGAAGCAACCATTGGTGCGCCCGTTTCGGAACAGGATGCGGATGACCAGGAGCCCGGCCGCAAGAAGAAACGCCGCTCGCGCGGTGGTGCCAAGCGCACGGCACGAAAGCACGCCCTGCGCCTCGCCGCCGAATCGGAGGTGGATGAAAGCCAACTGCCGGCATCGGAAGCGGCTTTGGAAGCGGCGACCGACGCATTGCCGAATGAGGCAGGCGGGCGTTCGGATGGGCAGAAATCGAGCGTTATCACCAAATCGCAGCCGGTGAAACGGGGCGGCCGACGCAATGAACCGGGCCGCGTGCCGCGCGTAGAGCTGTTTGCTGCTCCGGCAGCCGATGGGGCTTTCGTTACGCAAGCATCTGCTATTCAGACCGAAGTGCCGGCACCGATTGACTTCGACTCGACGATGGATGCACCGCAGGTAGTGAGCAGTAATGCTGAGGCAGATTTGACTGCTTCCAGCGCTCCTTCCCGCAACAGCCGCAATCGGAACAAGAAAAAGGCCCGCAAACAAACGGCTGATACCAATGCGGCGGGTAGCATTGAGTCGGGTGCTTCTGGACTGGAAATGAATCATTCATCGCCGGTTGCTGGTAGCGAGCAGCTTGCTGCGCCCCGCGAATCGGAGCCAGCCGTTGAAAGCCAGCGCGGAAATACGCGGCAGTCGCAGGAAACAGTGGCAGCGCTGCCAGTAAGTGGGCAGGCCATGGCCGCCGTTTCAGCGGTGGCCGCCGATGCTGCTGATACTGGTGAAGCCCCCGTGGCAAAGCCAGCCCCGGCCAAGCGCACGGGGCGTAAGAGCCGGGCCGCTATTGGTGGCCGGGCAGAAAAGCCGGCCATTGATACGCCGGTAATTCCGGTGATTGACCCTACGATTGTTCGTACGCAAGTAGCCGCCGGCCGCATGATGGGCTCCTCGGCCACGCTGGTAGCGCAGACTCCCACGCCGAAAGCGGCCGCGACCAAAGCGGTGGCACCCAAGGCGGCCGTGGCTAAAGTGGTAGCACCGGTAGCGCCTAAAGCGGCCGTGGCTAAGACGGCTGCTCCGAAAGCTAAACCGGCTAAAGCGGCTGCAGTAGCACCAACGGCTGTCCTGCCTAGCGCAACATTAGCGGCTGTTGCTACGCCCGCTACAACGACTCCAGCCCCTTCAGCATCGAAGCGTAAACCGGCCGCGAAAGCCAAGGCTGTAGCGGCTCCGGTTTCGCCCGTAGCGCAGGAGCCGGTTGCTGCTACAAAAGTGGCCCCGGTAGCTGCAGTTAAGGCCAAATCAGCTAAAACGACTCCGAAGCCTGTTGCTGCTGCAGTTGAAAAGAAGGTGGCGGAGGCAGCTAAGGTGGTGTCCAAAAAGGCGGCGGCTAAAGCGGCTCCGAAGGCAGCAGCGACCAAAGCAGCTGCTCCGAAAAAAGTAGTAGCCAAGACTGAGAAAGCGGCTAAACCGGCGGCTAAGTCAGCGGCCAAGCCATCGGCTAAACCCAAAACACCTAAAAAGTCAGCTTAGCTTTCAGATTTTAGGCTGGTGAAACCCGGCTAGTTGCGTTATTTATTTCCCAGACCCGGCTTTTTTCGCCGGGTTTGGTATTTCAGCACCTCCCCTACTCCGCTTCTATATGGCCCACGCTGCTTCGCACACCAACCGCCTCGCCCAAGAAACCAGCCCCTACCTGCAACAGCACGCCCACAATCCTGTAGACTGGTACCCGTGGGGTCCCGAGGCGCTAAACCGTGCCCAAACCGAGCAAAAGCCTATTCTGGTGAGCATCGGCTACGCGGCCTGCCACTGGTGCCATGTGATGGAGCGCGAATCGTTCGAGAACGAGGCCGTAGCGGCAGTGATGAACGCGCATTTTGTGTGCATCAAGGTTGACCGCGAGGAGCGGCCCGATGTGGACCAGATTTACATGGATGCGCTGCACGCCATGGGTTTGCAGGGCGGCTGGCCGCTGAACGTGTTTCTGACCGCCGACGCCAAGCCTTTTTACGGCGGCACCTACTTCCCGCAGGGCAATTGGACCAAACTGCTCACCAACATCGGCCAGGCTTACGCCGGTGAGCACCGCACCGAGTTAGAACAGTCGGCCGAGCGGTTTATGGAGGTGATTGGCAAGAGCGAGCTGGCCAAGTATGGCGGGCACAACCGCAACGCGGCCCAGGAAGCCGATTACGCGGCGCTGGAGGCCATTGGTGTAGCACCCGAAACCGGCCCGGTCGGCGTTTCCGAAGAGGAATTCAAGCTACTGGTGTACAATCTGAGCACCAGCTTTGACCGCGAGCGCGGCGGCACGAACCGCGCCCCGAAGTTTCCGATGCCCAGCATCTGGCGTTTTTTGCTGCGGGCCCACGCCATTAGCGGCAGCCGGGCCGTGCTGGACCAGGCCGTACTGACCTTGCGCGAAATGGCCTGGGGCGGGATTTATGACCAGGCGCACGGCGGATTTGCCCGCTACTCGGTGGATGGCGAGTGGCTGGCCCCGCACTTCGAGAAGATGCTGTATGACAACGGCCAACTAGTGAGCCTGTACAGCGAGGCTTTCCAGCTGACGCAGGACGAGCTTTTTCGGGAAACGGTGTACGATACCATCGAATTTATCCGGCTGGAGCTGACCAATGATGAGGGCGGCTTTTATTCGTCGCTCGATGCCGACAGCGAGGGTGAGGAAGGCAAGTTTTACGTTTTCACGAAGCAGGAACTGCAAGGGATTCTGGGCGATGAGGAGCCGCTGTTTTCTGCGTACTACAACTGCACGGCCGTGGGCAACTGGGAACACGGCCGCAACATCCTGCACCGCCGCGAAACCGATGTAGACTTTGCAACCGCTCATCAGCTGGCACCGGGCATTCTGCCCGAGCTGGTGACGGGCTGGAAACAGAAAATAATGGCCGTGCGCGCCACCCGCGTGCGCCCCGGCCTCGACGACAAAGTTCTCACCGGCTGGAATGCGCTCATGCTCCAAGGCCTGACGGATGCCTACCGCGCCTTCGGCGAGCCCGAATTCCTGGCCATGGCTGAGCACAACGCCCGCTTCATCGAAGCCAACCTGCGCAACGGGGCGCGCCTGTATCGGACCTGCAAAGACGGCCGCGCCAGCATCAGCGGCTTCCTGGAAGACTACGCGCTGGTCATTCAGGCTTATATCAGCCTCTACGAGGTCACCTTCGCCGAAAAGTGGCTGCGCGAAGCCGAGGTGCTGACGGAATACGTGCTGGCCAACTTCTTCGACCCCACCGAAACGCTGTTTTTCTACACCGACAGCAACGCTGAGCCGCTTATTGCCCGCAAAAAAGAGCTGTTCGACAACGTGATTCCGGCGTCCAACTCCATCATGGCGCACAACCTGCGCCGCCTGGGCCGCCATCTTGAGAAGGCGAAATACACGGACCTGGCGGCCGAGATGCTGCTTCAGCTGCGCCACCTCGTGGTGAAAGAGCCGCAACACCTCACCAACTGGGCTTCGCTCTACGCCGCGCTGCTGCGGCCGGGAGCCGAAATTGCCATTCAGGGCCCGGAAGCGGACACGTATCGCGAAGGGATGAGCCGCAATTTCCTGTTCGATACCGTGCTGGTAGGCACTGAAGCCACCTCGGAGCTGCCGCTGCTGAAGCTGCTGCCCACGCCCACAGATGGACGCACGGCGGTGCACATCTGCCGCAACTATGCCTGCCAGGCCCCGGTTTATAACGTAGCCGATGCGCTGGCGGCGCTGTAGTATGCTGGCTGCGGTTTAGCGCGCCATTAGCCCGTGCGCCGGTCTTAGCGTGCTGGCCGCAGTTTAGCGCGCCGCGCGTAACTGCTGGCCGATGGTAATGCGAGTTTGCAACTCGCTGCCGCAACGCAGCAATTGGTAGAGCAGTCGGCGTGAGTCACAGACTCACCTTACCGTCGGCCAGCAGTTACGCGCTGCGCGCTAAACTGCGGCCAGCATGCCCCAGCATGCCCCAGCATGCCCGCCGGCAATTAGCCCGTGCGCCGGTCTTATCTTTACTATCCGCCCCTACGCTATACCTGTTTTGAGTCTTACGCTTGATTTTATTTCCCCGGCCGCCGCGCCCGCGCCCGACCGGGTGACGCTGTTTGCCGACGTTATTCTGCCGCTGCCCCTGCCCCGGCTCTACACCTACCGGGTGCCGTATGAGCTGAACGACAACGTGGTGATTGGTGGGCGCGTCATCGTGCAGTTTGGGGCTAAAAAGACGCTTAGCTGCATTGTGGCGGCTGTGCACGAAACCGCGCCCAAGGACTATCAGGCCAAGTACATTCTCGAATTTATTGATGATGCGCCGGTGGTCACGCAGGCACAGCTCAAGCTCTTTCGCTGGATGGCCGACTATTATATGTGCACCATCGGCGAGGTGATAAACGCCGCGTTGCCTTCGGCGCTCAAGCTCAGCTCGGAGTCGCGCATTCAGCTGCACCCCGGGTTTTCGCGGGAGGAAAACGAGTACCCGCTCTCCACGCAGGAGGAGCTGATTGTGGACGCGCTGGGCGCAGTGGAAGATGGCAAAGCCCTGACCTTTACCGAGGTTGGCGACTTGCTGGGTATCACGTCCTTCCACAAGGTCATCAAGTCCTTGATGCACAAGGACGTCATTTTCCTCTTCGAACACACGGCAGATAAGTACGCGCCTAAGGTGGTGAAAAAGGTGCGGCTGGCGCACCATTTCGTATCGGAGGCTTCGCTGGAGCAGCTATTTGAGCAGCTCACCAGCAAGCCTAAGCAGCTCGATGTGCTGATGAAGTACATGCAGCGCGTGCCCGTGTACCAGAACGAGCACGCCAACCAGAACGGCATTGAAAAGGCCTACCTGGCCAGCAACCCGCACCTTTCGGCCTCGGCGGTAAACACGCTCATCAAGAATGGCGTACTGGAGCAGTTTGATGTGATTGTAAGCCGCTTTCCGGTCGAAAACGAAGGCGCCATTCACCTGAATTTCGCTCTGACGGAGGCCCAGACCTCGGCGCGGGATGAGATTATGGCGCACTTCGGCGAGAAGGAAATTGTGCTGCTGCACGGCGTGACCGGCGCGGGCAAAACCGAGATTTACATCGACCTCATCCGCAAGGCCATGGAGGGCGGCGGGCAGGTGCTGTACCTGCTGCCCGAAATTGCCCTCACGGCCCAGATTGTGACCCGGCTTATTCGCGTGTTCGGCTCGCGGCTGGGCGTATATCATTCCAAATTCTCGGATAACGAGCGGGTGGAAGTATGGAATGGCGTGCTCTCGGGCCGCTTTCAGGTGGTAGTGGGGGTGCGCTCGGCAGTATTTTTACCATTTGATAATTTGTCGCTGCTAATTGTAGACGAGGAGCACGAGTCGAGCTACAAGCAGTACGACCCCGCCCCGCGCTACAACGCCCGCGAAGTAGCCCTGATGATGGCCAACTTTCAGGGGGCCAAAACCCTGCTGGGCTCGGCTACGCCGGCCGTGGAGACCTACTACCAGGCCAAGCAGGGCCGCTACGGGCTGGTCACGCTCAGCAAGCGCTTCGGCGAGGCGGGCATGCCGGAGGTGGTGCTGGTGGACACCCGCAAGGCCCGCGAGCAGAAAACCATGCACAACCACTTCACCGCCGACCTGCTGGGCGAAGTGGAGCGCACCCTGGGCCGCCAGGAACAGGTGATTCTGTTCCAGAACCGGCGCGGCTACGCGCCCGTGGTGGCCTGCCAGGACTGCGGCTGGATACCCAAATGCACCAACTGCGCCGTGAGCCTGAGCTACCACAAGCACAGCCACGAGCTGCGCTGCCACTACTGCGGCTACCACGACAGCATGGTAACCCAATGCCCTGCCTGCGGCTCGCGGGCCGTGAAAACCCAGGGTTTCGGCACCGAAAAGATTGAGGACGACCTCAAAATCATGCTCCCGCAGGCCAACATCCAACGGATGGACCTGGACACGACCCGCGCCAAAAACAGCTACCAGCAAATCATCGGTGACTTCGAGAAGCAGACCACCAACGTGCTGGTAGGCACCCAGATGGTAACCAAAGGCCTCGATTTCGCCAACGTGAGTCTCGTGGGCATCATCAACGCCGACAGCATCATTCATTACCCCGATTTCCGGGCGCACGAGCGGGCCTACCAGATGTTTGTGCAGGTGAGCGGCCGGGCCGGGCGCAAGGGCAAAAAGGGCAAGGTCATCATCCAGACCTCGGACCCCACGCAGGTAATTTTCGACAAGGTTATCCGCAACGACTACATCGAGTTCTACAACTACGAAATCGTGCAGCGGCACGAGCACGGCTATCCGCCCTTCATGCGCGTCATCAAGATGACGGTGAAGCACATCGACCAGGGCGTGGGCGAGGCAGCAGCTATTCTGCTAACCCAGGAGCTAGTGGACCGGCTGGGCCGCGCCGCTGTGCTGGGTCCGGAAGCGCCCTACATCTTCCGCATCCGTAATTTCTATCTACAGGAAATCACCATCAAGCTCGACCGGGCCCACACCGTGCTCAAGCAGGCTAAGCAGATGATTTGCGAAGCCATGGACGTGGTGAAAGACCAGAAGGAATTCCGCCAAGCCCGCCTCGTGGCCGATGTCGACCCGATGTGACCACGGATTTTACGGATTTGGTGGACGTGCGAGCATGTGCCGTCAAAAATTAAAAAGCCCCGATTGCACAATGCAATCGGGGCTTTTTGGCAATAAATCACTGGCTGGGATTACATCTGGTCGAGCAACCACAGGATGATGAAAATCAGGCCGATGATGGCGATGATGGTACCAATCAGGCCATTGAGCAGGCCCACCAGCAAGCCCACGAGCAGCAGGATAATGCCAATGCGCAGGTTACCGCTGATGGCCGCCGTGCTGGACGTCGAAGCCGTGTTATCGTGCTGGCGAACCGAGCCCGACTTCTGCATCAGCTTGTCCATTTTGCGGGTCACCTTGCTCAGGGCCATGCGCTGCACCAAGTTCAGCTTGGGAGCCGGAGCGGCCACAACCGCAGCGGGCACCTGAACGGCTGTGGCGGGCGTTGCAACGCGGGCCGTGGTTTTAGCTGCTGGCGCGGCAGCAACTGTAGCCAAAGCGGCGGGCTGCACCGTGGCTACTGCGGCCGGGGCGACAGTGGCAACGGACTCGGCAGCGGGCATAACGGCCGTTGCGGGCGTGGCGGCGGGCACGGGAGTGGCCACGCGCGTAACGCCGTGGTAAGAGCTGCCCTTGGGCAGCATTGCGTACTCGGAACGGCTGCAGCTACCCAGCGTGAGGGCACAAGCAGCCAGCGCAACGAGTTTGGCGAAGGGAGGAAAAAAATTCTTCATAAGGTTACGGAGTAAAAAAATTGAATGCCCATTCTACGACAAAAATTGTGAATAGGCGATTATTTGGAAATACTTTTTTGTCCCATCACTTTTTAAAATCGGTTTTCAGCACGGTTCATGCTACCCTTCAGCTTGTTTCCAGTAGCGGCCGGGCTGAACGCAGCCCAACAAATTGCTGTTGAATAGCCCAGATGTGCTTACTTGCAAACCGTATGAAATACTGTTTTTCTACCTGGCAACGGGCTTTGGGCGTAGTGGGAATAGGAACGGGAGCCGGAGTGCTGGTATTGAGCTGCACGCAGCTCCCGGCCGAAACCCGGCCGTCGATAGGGAATGAGCAGCGCTTGCAGGCCCTGCAGGTAGCCGATACCAGCGGCTACGAAACAGCCTCGCCCCGCGACCCCAACGGCATTGGCACCTATTACCTGGGCCGCCAGATTGCCCACGTAATGGGCCACGAAGGCGCGAGCTGGCTGGAACGCAACGGCCGCCGCCAGGAAGAAGGCACCGACCTGCTCCTGAAAGAGCTAAACCTGAAGCCCACCGATGTGGTGGCCGACATTGGGGCTGGCACGGGCTTTTTCTCGTTTCAATTAGCCAAAAGAGTCCCCAAAGGCGCAGTGTTGGCCGTTGATATTCAGCCCGAAATGATTGCGGCGCTGCAGGACAATAAGCGCCGCCTGAAGGCAACCAACGTGCGCTCCGTGCTGGGCACTACCACCAACCCCGGCCTGCCCGCCGATAGCGTGGACCTGGTACTCATCGTGGATGCGTACCACGAGTTCGACCATCCGCGTGAGATGGGCCAGGCCATTCGGCGGGCGCTGCGCCCCGGCACGGGCCGGCTGGCCCTGGTCGAGTACCGAGCCGAAGACCCCAGCGTGCCCATCAAGCGCATTCATAAAATGAGCATTGGGCAGGCCCGCAAGGAAATGGCCGCCGTGGGCATGGTTCTGGCCGATTCCATTGAAACGCTGCCGCAGCAGCACCTGCTGCTGTTCAGAAAGTAGCCTCCCTTGCACCGTAAGCTTCAGCTTGCAACAGGCGGCAGCGAGTTCAATCGTTGCGGGCGTTTCACTCGCTACGCTCGTCGCAAGCTAAAGCTTACGGTACAGTGCGACCTTTGCGGAATGAACCCCGACCCGCGCCTGCTTTCCATTCAGGATTTCACTTATCCGCTGCCCGCCGAGCGCATTGCGCCCGAGCCCCTCCCCGACCGCGCTGCCAGCAAGCTCCTCGTGAGCCGCCACGGCCAGCTTACCGATAAAAACTTCCGCGACCTGCCCGGTGAGCTGCCGGCCGGCGCGCTCCTCGTTTTCAACGACACCCGTGTAGTGCGGGCCCGGCTGTTGGCCCGGCGGCCCACTGGCGGGCAGGTCGAGCTGTTTTGCCTGGAGCCAGTGGCCCCGCATCGCAGCCTGGAGCTGGCCCTTCAGCAAACCGACCACTGTACGTGGCGCTGCCTGGTGGGCAATGGCCGCCGCTGGAAAGCAGGCCCCGTGATGCTGGACTTCACGGCCGCCGATGGCCAGCCCGCCACGCTGCATGCCGAGCGCCAGGCGCAGGAAGCCGGCACCGCCCTCATTAATTTTCGCTGGGAGCCGGCCGAGCTGCCTTTTGCCGAGGTGCTGCGTGCCGCCGGCCACCTGCCCCTGCCGCCTTACATCGACCGACCCGACACCGCTACCGATGCCGTGCGCTACCAGACCGTGTATGCCGCCACCGAAGGGGCCGTGGCCGCCCCCACCGCTGGCCTGCACTTCACCCCGGAAATTCTGGCTGAGCTACAGGAAAAAGGCTTTGCCACGGGGCACGTTACGCTGCACGTAGGGGCCGGCACGTTCCAGCCCGTGAAGGCCGACCACATGGCCGACCACCCCATGCACACCGAGCCCATTCTGGTCACGGCCGGACTGTTGCGCCAGCTGCTGGCCCATCGGCCCCGGCCGGTGATTGCCGTGGGCACCACCAGCCTGCGCACCCTGGAAACCCTGTATTGGCTGGGTGTGGGCCTGCTGCACGCCGCCGCCGATGCTACCGACCCAGCCCCAGCCCCCGCGACTGAGCTGCTGCTAACGCAGTGGCAACCCTACGAAATGGCCGGCGCAGCGGCCCGTATCAGCCCCGAAATGGCTCTTACGGCCCTACTCCAGCACCTCGAAGCCACGGGCACCGATACCCTGCAGGCCAGCACGCGGCTGCTAATTGCGCCCGGCTACCAGTTCCGGCTGGTCGATGGGCTTATCACCAATTTTCATCAGCCCGAAAGCACGTTGCTGCTGCTGGTGGCAGCACTGCTGGGCCCCGGCTGGCGCACAGTATATGAGCATGCTTTGAGCCACGGCTACCGGTTTCTGAGCTACGGCGACAGCTCGCTGCTGCTGCCGTGAGGCAAGCAAAAAACGGTTTTCAGGGACTGGCCCAACTGCGGCATACTCCTTGCACCAACCTTTGCCCGTAGGGAGCGTACAAACCCCTCACAACCCTTTTTCCTTCTCCTGACTCTGATGAAAAAAATAACCCTGTTGCTCGCATTTTCCGCTTTTGCTACTGCTGCTTTTGCGCAAACCACTCCTTCTACCGAAGTGAAAATGCGCGACAATGGCACCACCAAAGTGGTAACCAAAACCGGCAAAACCAACGTTGGCCAAGCCCTTGACAACACAAAAGATGCCGCCGGCAACGTGGCCCACAAAACGGGTAGCGCCATCAAGCGCGGCGCGCGCAAAACCGGCCGCGCTGTGAAACGCGGCACCCAAAAAGTAGGCAACAAAACGGTAGAAGCTACCCAAAAGGCAGAAGCCAAAACCGAATAGTCCTTTCCAAGAACTGTTCCTTTCCGCTTTCCAGCAAGAAGAACCCCGGCCAAGGCCGGGGTTTTTTCTTGCCCGCTTGCTAAGCGAAAGGGCTACTCCGCGCTGGGCTTTTCGCGCACTTCGTGCAGTACTTTTTCTACGATGCTGCGCCCAAACAGGCTGAGGCCCGAGTTGAGCACTACCAAGGCCGCCGTGCCGGCAGCCAGCCACTTTGAAGCGGGCTGGCGCTGGTCTTTCAGGCTGCCGGCCCAGTGCACCATGCTGGCGCCCGCGCCAATGGTAGCCAGCCCCAGCGGGGCAAAAATCAGCCATTTTGATTTATGCGTCATCGAATAAAAAAGGAATAAGGGTGTAATGATGAGCCACGCGCGGCGATTCAGCTTCTGGGCTGTTATCAGCACGTACCTTTCGGCTTTCTGCTTACGCACCGTACCGAGCCGTGTTTCGACTACGGATTCCGCCTTCGCTTTATGACGCCTTACGAACAACTGCTGCACCTCGCCTTCACCGCGCCCAACGACGTGAAGTATTATCTCACCCCCAATGCGTTGCAGGCCTACGACCTGATGCGTAAAGCCCCGCCCGCGCAGCTGCCCTTCCGCTTCGAGCAGGTGCGCCTGGGCCTGGCCCTGAGCCTGCTCAAACTAGTATCGGAGCTGGGCGACCACGACGAGAGCCGCCAGGTGCTTGATGTGCTGCACCGCGCCCTGAACGAGGCCCGCTCGCCCGAGGACATCGACCGCATTATCGGCCGCGAGGCGCGCTTGTTCGACCGCCTCTACGAAAACCTGTATGTGAACGAAGAAGGCGAAGAGCTGCTCAACCTCTTCGGCCGCACGCTGGATGCCGACGCACCCGAAGTGCTCGAAGCAGTGGCGCAGGAAGGCGTGGACCTGGCCCGCACCCTCGATTTAGACTCCGACGAGGACGAGTAAACCACATTTTTTATTCGGAGTATTCCCAATCCATCCCCATTTCTTAACCCCTGCCCATGGCACTTTCCATTCTTGGTTTTATTATTCTGGTACTGGGGCTGAATGCCAGCCGCTTCTCCGAGCGGCTGGAGCGCCTGCGCGGCGGCCTCATTTTCCTGGGCGGCGCGTTTCTGATTCTGGGGCTGGCCCTGAGCACCATCGTGCAGGTCGGAGTGGGCCAGGTGGGCGTGCAAACGCTGTTTGGGCAGGTGCAAAAGCGGGTGCTGCAACCCGGCCTGAGCACGGTGAACCCGCTGGTGGACGTGACCCGCTTCGACACCCGCACGCAGAACTACACCATGTCGGCGCAGCACGGCGAGGGCTCCCAGGCGGGCGACGACGCCATTCGCGTCCTCTCGGCCGACGGCCTGGAAGTGATTATCGACCTCACTGTGCTTTACCACGTACTGCCGGCTCAGGCCCCCAAAATCCTGGCCACCATCGGCGAGGACTACCAGGACAAGATTGTGCGGGCCATTTCGCGGACCCGCATCCGCGACAACGCAGTTTATTACGATGCCGTGGCGCTGTACTCCACGCGCCGCGAGGAGTTCCAGACGCGCATTCTGGCCGCCATCGAAAAGGATTTTCGCACCAACGGCCTGCAGCTCGACCAGCTGCTTATCCGCAACATTCAATTGCCCGAGTCGGTGAAACGCAGCATCGAAAGCAAGATTTCGGCCGAGCAGGATGCACAGAAAATGCAGTTTGTGCTGCAAAAGGAAAAGCAGGAAGCCGAGCGCAAGCGCGTGGAAGCCCAGGGCATTGCTGACTACCAGCGTATCGTGAACACCGAGCTGAGCGACAAGCTGCTGCAGTACGAAACCATCAAGGCCAACCAAGCTATTGCCACTTCGCCCAATGCCAAGGTTATCATCATGGGCGGCGGGCGTGGCGCTACGCCGCAGCTGCTGATTGGCGATAAGTAGCACCATATCTGCATCTACAAAAAAAGCCCTGGCAGTGTGCCAGGGCTTTTTTTGTAGATGAAAACGTGGGCAGTTTAGTAGCCGTCGTTCTGCTGCAGGTTGGCGTTCAGGTCGCGCTCGCGCTGGGGGATGGGGAAAATCAGCTTAGGCGAGCTGTAGGGCAGGCTGCCAACGGGCGCGGCGTTGCGCTTGAGGTCGTGCAGCAGGAAGCCTTCGAAAGCCAACTCCAGGTGCCGCTCTCTCAGGATAGCAGGCAGCGTGAGTGTAGTGAGGGCCGGCAGTTTTACGCGGGCCCGCACGCGGTTCACATCGGCCAGCGGAGTAGCACCCAGTGTGGTATTAGCACGGAAGTTGCCCTCGGCACGGGTGAGGTACATTTCGGCCAGACGAATGAGGTGAATGTTGCCGTGAATGTTGTCGAACTTCAGGGTAAGCGCCGCGTCGGGGCCGTTGCTGGTGTCGAACAGGTTCAGGCGGTCATCGGCCGCATTGTAGAGGCCCAGGTGCAAATCGAGCACGGCCACATCGCCCCGGCCGTTGCTGGAGTAGAACGTATTCAGGTCGTTGGTACCGCTTTGGGTGGTGAGCTGAACGTCGAATATGCTTTCGCTGGTGTTGGCTTTATTGGCAAACTCATCGGCGTAGCTGGGTACCAGCGAGTAGCTGCCGGTCTGAATTACCTTGTTGGCCTCGGCGGCGGCATCGGCGTAGCGGCCCTGCTGCAGGTACACCCGCGAGAGCATGGCCGAAGCGGCCGCGCTGGTAGCAAATACGCCGTTGGAGGCGGGTAGTTGACGCTCGGCATCCAGCAGGTCCTTGATAACCTGGGTGTAAATCTCGGCCACCGAGTTGCGCTTAGCCAAGCCCGTCACCGTGAGGGCATTGGCGGGGTTATTGGGGTCGGTGGGGGTAACTACCAGCACCACGCCGGGGTTGCTGGCCGGCGTGCCGTCGTTCCAGGCGCGGGCATAGAGGCGCACGAGGTCGAAATACAGCGAGCCGCGCAGAAACTTGGCACCACCGGCCACGGCATCGGCCTTCGTCGAGGTTACTTTGCCAAGGTTGGCCAGCACCGTGTTGGCCACGTTGATGGTGCGGTACGCATTAATCCAGGTGAAAGACACGAAGGAGTTATTCACCAGAATGCGCTTGTTGAAAATCTCCTTTGGCTGGCTGTAGGTGCCGCCAAACTGAATTTCGCCGTTGTCGCCCAGGAAATCGGAGTAGTACTGGAAGCCACCACCGTAGAGGTACTGGTCGCCGGCCAGCTCGTAGCCGCCTTTCAGCAGCGTTTCCACGTCGTTGGAGTTGTTGAGGGCCGTTTCGGCGGGCACCGAGTTCACGGGGGCCACGTCGAGGCGCTTGCCGCAGCCGCTCAGCATTGCCGCGCTGAGGCCGGCAGCCAGGGCCAGGGGATAAAATACCTTTTTCATATAGTTCGAACTGTCGGAAGTGAGGAAAAGAGCCCGGGCTTAGAAGCCCACATTGATGCCCACGGTGTAGGTGCGGGCTTGCGGGGCCGAGTAGAAGTCGTTGCCCTGGCCAATGTTACTAGCTTGGTAGTCGGCGTTCACTTCCGGGTCCCAGCCCTTGTAGGGCGTGAAGGTGAGCAGGTTGACACCAGTGAGGTAGATGCGCACGCGCTCAAGCATGGCCTTGCCCACAACGGCGGCGGGCAGGGTGTAGCTCAGCGTGGTCGTCTTCAGGCGCACGTAGTCGCCGTTGGAGAGGTAGCGAGTCGAGTTGGCGGTGCCGTTGCCCTCAAACAGACGGGCCTGGGGCACATTGGTGATGTCGCCGGGCTTCTGCCAGCGGTTCAGCTGGTCGGTGGTCTGGTTGTCGAAGCCGTTGCTGGCATTGGCGGCCTGGTACTGCCCGCCACCGTCAAAAATCTTGTTACCAAACACGCCCTGGAACGTGAAATTCAGCTCCACACCTTTGTAGCTCAGGGTATTGGTTACGCCGCCCACCCAGCGCGGGTTGGGGTTGCCTACTACCACGCGGTTGGCATCGTTGTAGTTGCTGGTCGTGCCAGCGCTGTGGTCAATGGTTGTGCTGCCGTCGTCGTTCGTCTTATTCTTCCAGTACAGGGCATCGCCGTTGGCGCGGTCTACCCCAGCGTATTCCACGGTGTAGAACACGCCGATGGGCTGGCCTTCCACGGCGCGGTTCACGTAGCCGCCGTTCAGGATTTGCTTGTCCAGGTTCGTGATTTTGTTCTGGTTGGTGGCCGCGTTGAAGGTGGTGGTCCAGGCGAAGGCACCCACCGCGTTGCGGGTGGTCAGCGAGAATTCCAGGCCCTTGTTTTCGAGGCTGCCCACGTTGCGGAACTGTCTGGTGTAGCCCGTGACGCTGGGGGTGTTCACCGCCAGCACCAGGCCGGTAGTCTTTTTCAGGTAGGCATCCACCTCACCGGTAATGCGGTTATCGAGGAAGCCGAATTCGAGGCCGGCGTCGGCCTGCGTGGTCGATTCCCACTTCAGGTCGGGGTTACCCAGCGTCTCGTCGGGCCGGATGGTGGGGCCGCCCGAGTAGGAGCCACCCGAGTACAGGGAACGAGATATGAAGTCGCCGAAGCCCTGGTTGCCGGTTTTGCCGAAGCTGACGCGCGGCTTGAGCAGGCTCAGCACTTTCTGGTCGTGCAGGAAGGCTTCATCGGTAACTACCCAGCCCAGCGAAGCAGCCGGGAAGAAACCATAGGGATTGTTTTTGCCGAAGCGCGACGAACCGTCAACGCGGCCGCTCAGGGTGAGCAGGTACTTGCTGGCAAAGGCGTAATTGACGCGGGCGAAGTATGAAACCAGCGTGCTGCCCGTACTGCGCGACGAACCGGCGTTAATCAAACCAGCGCTGGTGATGTACTTGAAGGCATCGCTCGGAAACTGCTGGCCCGACACGCTGTTGCTGTTGATGCGCCGCTCTTCGTACGACGTACCCACCACGGCCTCCACCGAGTGCAGCTCGGCAAAGCGCTTCTGGTAGGTCAGAAAGTTGTTGGTTGTGAAGCGGTTGTTCTGCACATAGGCGTTGTAGCCGTTGCCGTTGCTGGTGAAGTCGGTGTTGCGGGCCGTGAGGCGGCCCTGATAAGAAGTCTCGTTCTGGTTCAGCAGGTCCATGCCCAGCTCGCTGCGGAATGAGAGACCATCGACGATTTTAAACTGCCCGTACACGTTGCCCACCGTGCGGTATACCGTGGTCACAAACGAGGCGTTTTCCACGCTCAGCAGCGGGTTGTAGTACACCGGAAAGTTGGTGTTGGGCTGGCCGGTGGCCGGGTCCAGCGCCCCGCTCAGCAGCCCCGTGCGGGGGTCGATGAGGGGCGTGATGGGCGACAAGGCCACCAGCTGAAGCGGCGTGCCGAAGGAGTTGTCGTTGTCGAGGCGGTTGTTTTTGGTACGGGCCAGGTTAATGTTCACGCCCAGGGTCAGGCGCTTGCTGGCATTGTGGTCCACGTTGATGCGGGCGCTCATCTTCTCAAACTTGTTGTTGATGAGGATGCCCTTCTGGTTGGTATAGTTGCCGGCGATGTAAAAGCGGGTTTTCTCGTCGCCGCCGTTGGCACCCAGGTCATACTGGCTGAAGGGAGCCCGCTGAAAGGCTTCGTTCTGCCAGTTGGTGTTCACGGCCGCCGTCTTGTAGTCATCGTTGCCGGCCGAAAAGCGGCGCAGGCGGGCCTCGGTGTAGGCCACGTAATCGAACGAAGGGTCGCGCACGTTTTCGTTCGCGGCAGCTTCGCGTTCCAGCATCACGTAGTCGGCCGAGTTCAGATACGACTTTTTGCGGGTGGGCTCGCTCACGCCAGTCTGGTAGCCCAGGTTGAACTTGGTGGGGCCGCTCTTGCCGTGCTTGGTGGTGATAAGGATAACACCGTTGGACCCGCGCGAACCGTAAATGGCCGACGACGAGGCATCCTTCAGAATGCTGATGGACTCGATGTCGTTGGGGTTGAGGTCGGCAATCGGGTTAGTAGGGGCCGAGGTGCCCGACTGGTCTTCCGAGGTAATGGGGATGCCATCAATCACGTACAGCGGCTGCGTATCACCGCTCACCGATGTAGTGCCGCGCACGCGCACCTTCACGGCCTGGCCCAGCTTGCCGCTGCCGTTCTCAATAAATACGCCGGCCGCCTTGCCCTGAATGGCTTGTTCGAACGACGTAACCGGCGTGTTGGCAATTTCCTTGGACGAAACCGTAGCCACGGAACCTGTGAGGTCGGTTTTGGACTGGGTGCCGTAGCCTACTACTACCGCTTCGCTCAGCTGTGTGGCCGACACGGCCAGCGTCACGTTGATAGCCGTTTGGCTGCCCACCGCAATGGTCTGCGCCGTGTAGCCCACCGAGCTGATAACCAGCGTAGCCCCTGGCTTCACGCTCAGGCTGAAAGCACCGTTGGCCCCGGTGCTCACGCCGTTGGTAGTACCACGCTCCAGAATGGTAGCACCAGGCAGGTCACCACCATCTGAGCCGGTAACGTGGCCACTAATGGCCACCGACTGTGCCCAGGCCGGAGCCGATAGCAGACAAGCCGCCGCTATCATGGCTGGTCTTATGGGGACGAATAAACTTTGTTTCATGTCCGTGTTGAATGGTGATTAATGAATCCGAAAAAAATGACAAAACCGTGCTTCAAACGTTTTGTTAAAAAAAACGCAATAGTTGACCCGGAGTGATGAATTGAGTTTAACTCCAACTACACGATGTTGAAACAAATATAATTACACACCTTTCTCCTCCAATAGTTTTTTATTGGGACAGCCCCTACTCCGTTGGGCACTGCCATACCTGCTACCTTTGCTGCCTCAACCTTGTGCTGTCCTCAGTGCCAGCCTCGCTGACTCCCTTTTTGCCTCAATGCCAACCATTCATTACCTCACCACGGCCGACGCTATTGCTACCGCCGCCGCACATTTCGCCACCTTGCCGCGCATCGGCATCGACCTGGAATTTGACGACATGCGCCACCGTTACGGGCGCCATCTAGCACTTATTCAGGTATTTGACGGCACTGAGGCGTATCTGATTGACCCTTTGCCCCTGCCTGACATGGCAGCCGACCTGGAACCACTATTTGCGGTGCTCCGCGACCCGGCCGTGGCCAAAGTGTTCCACTCCTGCAAGTCAGATATTCTGCTGCTTGACGAGGTATTCAGCGTTAATTGCCGCACCATTGTGGACACCAGCGTTCAGTTTACTTTGCTGGCTGCTGAGGATAATAATATTTCGCTGGGCCGCCTTATTCAGGCCGAACTAGGCTTCGAAGTCGACAAAGGCGAGCAGAAGTCGAACTGGCTGAAGCGCCCGCTCACCGAAGCCCAAAAGGAATACGCCGCCAACGACGTACTCTATCTCTTCGAGCTCACCGACCGCCTCAGTGCCCGCCTCACCGAGCTGGACCGTGCCGACTGGGCCGCCCAGGAAAACCTGGCCCTCGAAGCCGTGCGTTACGGCCGCGACGACCCGCGCCCGTGGTCGCGCAACGCCGCTAAGTATAAGATTTCGGCCCAGGAAATGCCCATGTTCCGGGAGCTGTTTATGCTGCGCGATACCGTGGCCCGGCAGCTCGACCGCCCGCCCTACCACGTTCTCAGCAACGACCGGTTGGCCGAGCTGGCCCGCAATCCGCTCGAAACCGCGCTCCAGCTGCGCACCGCCAACGGCCTGCACCCCGAGCTGAAACGCTCGCCCTACGCCGAACAGCTCCTCGCCATCGGCACCACCGACTTGGAGCCCGATGCGCCGCTGCCGCTCGAGCAGCGTAAGTTTCCGTTCCGCCGCCGCCTCAACGGCCCCGCCGCCGCCCGTGCCGATGCCCGCGAAGCCCTGCTTATGGCCCTAAAAGGCCACCTTACCACCGACCACGGCAGCACCATGGCCAACATGGTCCTCAGCAACCGCCTCATCACCGACATCATCGAGCTGGGCACCGAAGCCGCCCTGCGCCCCTGGCAGCAGCAGCTGCTGAAGGGTTCGGCCGAGAAGCACGGCGAGGATTACGCGTCGATTGAGCAGCTATTCTAGACCACGGATTAGCGCGGATTTTAGCGGATTTCACGGATTTTGTAGTCGTCTTTTCGCGCCAGTTTTAAATCAGGTTTTCATAAAAAAGGCTTGCCTGACGGCAAGCCTTTTTTATGAAGCGTATTCTCCAGTCCGACCGTCCTAGGCGGTCGGACCGGCGGTCGTTAAACCGAAATCGCTGGTGCTCCAACCGGTCCGACTCGAATACGGTTACTTCTGCGCCAGTACTTAGAATTGCGCCTCCTCGGTGCTGCCCACCAAGGCGGCGGTGCTGGTCTGGTTGCTGGTCACCACGTTCTGCACGGCATCGAAATAGCCGGTGCCTACGAATGACTGGTGCTTGACAGCCTGGTAGCCGTCTTTGGCCAGGGCGAATTCGCGCTCCTGCAGCTCCGAATAGCCGGCCATACCGCGCTGGCGGTAGGCCTGGGCCAGCTCGAACATGCTGGTATTGAGGGCGTGGAAACCAGCCAGCGTGATGAACTGGAACTTGTAGCCCATAGCGGCCAACTCCTCCCGGAAGGTTTCCATCTGCTCCACGCTCAGCTTCGAAGCCCAGTTGAACGACGGCGAGCAGTTGTACGCCAGCAGCTTGCCGGGGAACTGGGCATGAATGGCTTCGGCAAACTTGCGGGCATCGTCCAGGTCGGGGTGCGAGGTTTCCATCCAGATGAGGTCGGCGTAGGGCGCATAGGCCAGGCCACGGGCAATACCGGCCTCAATACCGCAGCGAACGCGGTAGAAGCCTTCGTTGGTGCGCTCGGCTTCCTGCAGGATGAAGGGTTGGTCGCGGGGGTCCACATCGGCGGTGAGCAGGTCGGCGGCGTCGGCATCGGTGCGGGCCACGATGAGCGTGGGCACGCCCATCACATCGGCGGCCAGGCGGGCGGCCACCAGCTTGTTGATGGCTTCCTGAGTGGGCACCAGTACTTTACCGCCCAAATGCCCGCACTTCTTGGCCGATGAGAGTTGGTCTTCGAAATGCACGCCAGCAGCCCCGGCCTCAATCATCATCTTCATCAGTTCGAAAGCATTCAGATTACCCCCGAAACCCGCCTCGGCATCAGCCACGATGGGCGCGAGGTAGTGAATGTCGCTCCGCCCGTCGAGGTGCTGAATCTGGTCAGCGCGCAGCAGGGCGTTGTTGATGCGGCGCACCACGGCCGGCACGCTGTCCACGGGGTACAGGCTCTGGTCGGGGTACATGTGGCCGGCACCGTTGGCATCGGCCGCCACCTGCCAGCCGCTGAGGTAGATGGCCAGCAAGCCCGCCTGCACTTCCTGCACGGCTTGGTTGCCGGTGAGCGCGCCCAGCCCGGCCACGTACTCGCGGGTGTGCAGCAGGTCCCAGAGCCGCTCGGCGCCCTGGCGGGCCAGCGAGTATTCGATGTGCACGGAGCCCTGCAGCTTCACCACATCCTCGGGCGAATAAGGGCGTTGAATGCCAATCCAGCGGGGATTGTGGGCCCAGTCGAGGGCGATTTCGGCGGCGCGTTGGGGTTTGGTCTTCATGGGGCTTGGGATTAGGTTGGTGGTGGGTTGGGTTTGGGCAAAGAGGTACTGGGCTGCCCATCGGGCGGCTTTTTTGGGAGTTCGGAAGTGGGATGTAGCGTGGACTTTGCGAGTCCACGCTACTGCGTATTTACGCCAGTTGCTCGTAGGCCGGCACGGTCAGGAATTCGATGAACTGCTCGCTCATCACCAGTTTATCAAAAAGCCGGGCGGCATTCACGAAATGACCTGTTGAGTAGGCCTCCTCCCCTACCTGCGCCTTGATTTTTTCCAGCTGCCCGGGCACCAGGCCACGGTACAGCTCCGTGGTGACGGGGCGGCCATCGGCCAGCACGGTACCCGGCGTGTGCAGCCACTGCCACACCTGCGCCCGGCTGATTTCGGCCGTGGCGGCGTCCTCCATCAGGTTGTAAATCGGCACGCAGCCGTTGCCGCCCAGCCAGGAGGCCAGGTACTGAATGGCCACGTCGATGTTCAGCTTCAGACCATCCTCGGTGATGCTGCCGGTGGGCGCTTTCACCAAATCGGCGGCCGTTACGTGCACATCCAGGCGCTTGTTCTCGATTTGGTTGGGGCCGGGCATGAGGCGGTTGAAGACTTCAAGCGCCACCGGCACCAGGCCGGGGTGGGCCACCCAGGTACCGTCGTGGCCGTTGGTGGCTTCGCGAATTTTATCCTGCCGCACCTTTTCCAGGGCCGCATCGTTGGCGGCGGGGTCGTTTTTGATGGGAATCTGGGCGGCCATACCGCCGATGGCGTGCACGCCCCGGCGGTGGCATGTTTGCACCACCAGCGCCGAGTAGGCGGCCATGAAGGGCACCGTCATGGTCACCTCGGCGCGGTTGGGCAGGCGGAAATCCGGGTTCAGGCCCAAGCGCTTGATGTAGCTGAAAATGTAGTCCCAGCGCCCGCAGTTCAGGCCCGCGCTGTGCTCGCGCAGCTCGTACAGGATTTCATTCAGCTCGAAGGCGGCCGGTAGGGTTTCAATCAAAACAGTGGCTTTGATGACGCATTTCGGCTGTTTCATCGACCATTGCGCGAAGCCGAACACGTCGTTCCACAGCCGGGCTTCGAGGTGGCTTTCGAGCTTGGGCAGGTAGAAGTACGGGGCCGTACCCCGGGCGCACAGCTCGTGGGCGTTGTGGAAATAGTAGAGGCCGAAATCGAGCAGCGAGGCGCTGATGGGCTCGCCATCAATTAGGATGTGCTTCTCGACCAGGTGCCAGCCCCGTGGGCGCACCATAAGCACGGCCGTTTTCTCGTTCAGGCTATACTCTTTCGTAGGCGTGCTGAGCGAAATAGTGCGGCGCACGGCATCGCGCAGGTTAATCTGACCCTCGATGACGTTGTTCCAGGTGGGCGCGTTGGAGTCCTCCAAGTCGGCCATGAACACGCTGGCGCCGGAATTCAACGCATTGATAATCATCTTCCGCTCCACGGGACCAGTGATTTCCACGCGGCGGTCGAGCAGGTCTTCGGGCAACGGGGCCACGGTCCAGTCCTGGTCGCGAATGCGCTGGGTTTCGGGCAGAAAGTCCGGGAGGATGCCGGCCTCAAAATCGGCCTGGCGCTCGGTGCGGCGGGCCAGCAGGGCCTGCCGCGTGTGGTCGAAGCGGCGGTGCAGCTCGGCCACGAAGGCCAGGGCCGAGGGCGTGAGGATTTCGGCAAACGCCGGTGAGTATGCGCCGATGACTTTCACCCGCTCGGGAGTGAGGTAGGTGGGCGCTGGGGTGGGGGCAACGTCGGTGAAGGTCATTTTTTTAATGTGAGAAGGTGGAAATGAGAAAACGACTTCGTTCAGTCTTTCTCTCGCGGCTGGTGCATGACAACCGACACAAACATAGCAAAGCGAATTTAAATATCTAGCGAATATTCGCTAAAATCAGAAAATTTGCTTCCTCGCTTACCTTTGTTAGAAAGCTGGCTTCGTCACGAAACGGTTTCTTAACGGCTTGAAACGGCTTTTTACGGCGGCAGGCGTTTGCCAATCCAACCAAAAGAAATTTCTCGCATTTTCAAATCCCCACATTTTCAAATCAAAAAATGCTCAATCACGGCCAGGTCGTTCGCCTCATTTTTGGTCTGAAGCTGCGCGAGTTGCGGCAGGAGCGCAGCCTGAGCCCGGCCGAGCTGGCGCGGGTCTGCGATGTCTCGGTGAGCTACCTCAACGAGATTGAGAAGGGCAAGAAGTACCCCAAGGCCGACAAGATTCTGAGCCTAAGCAAGGCCCTGGACGTGCGCTACGACCAGCTGACTTCACTGGAGCTCCCGCGCCGCCTGGAGCCCATCGGTGAGCTGCTGAACTCCAAGATGCTGAAGGAGTTTCCGCTGGAGATGTACGGCCTGGAGCCCACCCGCATTATCGAGCTGATTGCCAACGCCCCGGCCCGGATGAATGCCTTCATCAGCACCATCTTCGAGATTGCGCGCAACTACGAGATGCGCCAGGAACACCTGTTTCTGGCCGCGCTACGCTCGTTTCAGGAGATGCACGACAACTACTTCGAAGACCTGGAGCAGGACGTGCGCGCCTTCGTGGGCAGCCATCAGCTGAGCACCGCCGCGCCGTTCGACCTCAGCCAGCTGGAGCGCGTGCTAACCGGGGAATACGGCTACACGCTGGACCGCGAAACGCTGGGCCGGCACGCCGTGGCCACCCAGGCCCGGCTGCGGTCGGTTTTCCAGCCCAAAACCAAACGCCTGCTGCTGCGGCCGGGCCTGAGCCGGGGCCAGCAGGCGTTCGTACTGGGCCGCGAAGTGGCCTTCAACTACCTGAAGCTGACGGAGCGGCCTTACGTGAGCAGTAGCCTGCAGGTGAGCTCCTTCGATGAGGTCCTGAATAACTTTAAGGCCTCCTACTTTGCCGGGGCGCTGCTGATGGAAGAGGAAAGCCTACTGCGCGACGTGAAGAAGTTTTTCGGGGCCAAAAAGTGGCAGCCCGAGCTACTGCTGAACCTGATGACGCAGTACGACGTGAGCCCCGAAATGTTTATGCAGCGCCTCACCACCCTATTGCCGCGGCATTTCGGACTGCAGAGCCTGTTCTTCCTACGCTTCGACCAGACCGACGCCACCGCGCCCTACGAACTGACTAAAGAGCTGCACCTGGCCCGCCTGCACAACCCCCACGGCAACGAGCTGAATGAGCACTACTGCCGCCGCTGGGTGAGCCTGCGCCTCCTCGACGAGGCCCGCGCCCTGCCCCTGCCCGACACCGACGACGCCCCCGTGACGATGGCCGGCGCGCAAAAATCCCGCTATTTCGGCACCGAGGATGAGTACCTCTGCTTCACGCTGGCCCGTGCCGGCACTCCCACCCAGGTGGCCCTAAGCGTGACCGTGGGCCTGCGCTGCGACGACAACCTAAAGTCCCACATCCGCTTCCTGGCCGACCCGGCCCTGCCCTTCCGCATCGTGAACGAGACCTGCGAGCGCTGCCCGATTGTCGACTGCGAGTCGCGCGCGGCGGCTCCGACGGAAATTGTGCGGCTGGCCGAACGCGCCGCGTTTGAGGCGGCCGTGGCGGAGCTGGTGGCGGGGTAGGTGGCCAGATGAACGCCTCACCCCCTAGCCCCTCTCCGGTGGAGAGGGGCTAGGGGGTGAGGCCGACGCGGAGGGCGTCAAGGCCCTAACTTTACCCCTCACCACGCCCCGACGCATTTGCCCCCCCGCTCCCGCCGCCTGCTTCCCTACTTCCTGCTGCTGGCCCTGCTTGCATCCGCCGCCGGCTACACGGTCTGGCGCGTGGCCTACCGCCCCAACGTCACAGCCTTCGCCGAAGGCCCGGCCTACCTCTACATCCGCACCGGTACAGGCTATGCGGCGGTGCTTGACTCTTTGCAAAAGCATGAGCTGCTGCTGGAACCGACCACCTTCCGCTGGGTGGCCGAGCACCACGACTACCCCACCCACATACTGCCCGGCCGCTACCGGCTGGACCCCGGCATGGGTAATATCGACCTGGTAAAGATGCTGCTGTTTGGCCGGCAGGATACGGTGAAGTTTGAGCTAAAGCCCTTTCATTACCTCGACCAGCTGCCGCGCAAAGTATGCGGCCGGCTCGAGACCGACTCTTTTAAGCTGGAGCTGCTGCTGGGCGATAACGAGGGCCTGCAACGCCGCTACCATCTCGACACCTGCACCATTCGCACCATGTTTGTCCCGGGGCAGTACCGGTTGCTGTGGAACACCAGTGCCCCGGTTTTTCTTGATTCGGTGGCCGCCCGCTACCGCCGATTCTGGCGGCCGGAGCGGCAGGCCCGGGCCGATTCGCTGAAGATGACGCGCACCCAGGTGAGCGTGCTGGCCAGCATTGTGCAGCGCGAAACGGCCCAGCCCACCGACAAGCCCCTCATTGCCGCCGTGTACCTCAACCGCCTGCGCAACGGCCAGCCCCTGCAGGCCGACCCCACCCTGCTCTGGCCCCTGCACGGCCTGGGCACCCGCAAGCGCGTGCTGAACGTGGACAAAAAAGTGGACTCACCCTACAACACCTACCGGCACAAAGGCCTGCCGCCCGGCCCCATCACCACGCCCCTGCCGGGCTCGCTGCTGGCCGTGCTCAAGCCGGCGCACAACCAGAACCTGTTCTTCTGCGCCCGGCCCGACGGCAGCGGCTTCTCCGACTTCGCCGAAACCTACGCCCAGCACAAGCTCAATGCGCGTCGCTACCAGCACCGGCTAGACAGCCTGGGGGTGAAGCGCTGAAAAAATCCCTGCGCCGCCAGCCAGCTTTTTGCCGAACTAAAACCCGCTCTTCCAAACACTCTGCCCTGGGCTTGAGCACTTCACAGCACCTGCGCAGGGCAGCTTGGCGAGACTGCGACAGTGGTGGTCGCATTTCATTTCTTAATGTGGGCCACGGGCCTGGGGCTGGGCTGCTACCGGCTGGCTGTGTACATTTGTTTCCCAATTTTCCGCAAAACCGCCCGTATGCGCCAACCTCTTCTTTTTCTGATTCCTGTCTTCTGTGGATTAACGGCTTCGTCGGCCCTGGCCAGCGGATATGACAGCGGCCCGCAGGGTGCCCGGGTACTGGGCCTGGGCGGGGCCAGCACGGCCTACATCAACAGCATTGCCAGCCTGAGCACCAATCCCGGCCTGCTGGGCCAGTGGGCCGACTCCCTCACCCGCATCAGCATTGGGGGCATGGGCCAGATACGGCGCGCTTCCTTTGTGGGGCAGGACACCTACCAGCGCACCGACCAAGACCTGGTGGTGCAGCCCGGCGGCTACCTCTACGCCACCCACGCCCTGAACAAGCGCGTGGCCCTGGGCCTGGCCGTCACCACTCCCTACGGCTACCACACCAAGTGGCCCAGCACCTGGGAAGGCCGCTCCGTGATTCAGGAAAGCCAGCTCAATACCTACTTTGTGCAGCCCACGGTGGGCATCCGGCTCAACGACAACTTTAGCGCCGGCGTGGGCTTTGTGTACGCGTTTGGCAAGTACAGCCAGCGCAGCGCCCTGGGCCAGTACGACGACCAAGCGGCCCAGACCCAGCTTAGCACCAGCGGCTCGGGGTTTGGGGTGAACGCGGGCCTGTACGGCCGCAGCGGCGACAAACTGTCATTCGGCATCAGCTACCGCAGCAGCGTGCAGCTGAAAATGAACAACGGCACCCTCACCACCACCGGCGTGCCCGCCCGCGATGCCGGCCTGGCCCCGGCCGGGTCGGCCTTCACCACGCGCATTACCATGCCCAGCACACTTTCTGTGGGCATCGCCGACCGCATCACCAAGAAATTGCTACTCACCTTCGATTTCTCGCTGAGCGGCTGGAGCTCGGTCGATTCGCTGAAGTTGAGCGTGGCCGCCACGGGCAACACCCCCGCCCGCACCCAAAGCAGCGTACGCCGCTACGAAGACGCCCTGAGCTTTCGGGTAGGTACCGAGTACCAGGTCAACCCCAAGCTGACCGTGCTCGGCGGCTTTCACTACGACGAGACGCCCGTGCGCGACGAGTACATCAACCCTGAGTTCCTCGATGCTAACCGCCTGGGCATATCGGCCGGCCTGAGCTACCAGCTCAGTTCCCGCCTGGCGCTGGAGGCGGCCTATGCCTTCGACTACAGCCAGCTGCGCACCGCCCGCGTGGCCCCCACCAACGCGAAGGTGTCCAATGTAGCCGGCACCTACCGCATGGCCGTCAATACGGCCTCGATGGGCATTGCGGTGGCCTTCTAAGCCTGCCATCGGCTCCGCACCCCCTCATTCTGCATTTTCGATTTCGATTTCCGCGATGAAGCATTTTTCTTTTACGCTCCCGGGCCGCGCTGCCTATGTGGCCGCCACCGCGTTGCTGCTGAATGCCTGCGCTCCGGCTCAGGATACCCCTACTCCCACCGCTGGCCTGGACCTGAGCCACTACCTGGCCGTGGGCGACACCTACACGGCCGGTGTGAGCGCGGGCGGCCTCACCCGCGCCAGCCAACAGTATTCTTTCCCGAACCTGCTGGCACAGCAGTTTCAGGGCATCTCGGCCGGGGCGGCCTTCACCCAGCCGCTGCTGGAAGCGGGCTCGGGCACCGGCTACCTCAACTTTGTCGATTTTATCGCCTCAGGGTTGGCGCGCACCACCCGCGTGGCCGGGCAGGCCTTCCGGGGCAACCTCATTATCACTCCCGGTACCTGCGGTACTCCCGACACGACGCGCCTGCTGGCGCGCGCTGCCACGGCCAGTGCCCTGCCCCAAAACCTGGGCATTCCCGGCATCACCCTGGCGCAGCTGGAAATAGTGGGCCTGGGCAACGAGGTCAACGCCAAGCCTGGCACGCCTTTCAACCCTTATTTTGAGCGCCTGCTGCCGGCCGCCGACAGCCGTACCTATCTGCAAGCCGTGACCGATGCGGCCGCCACAGCCACCTTCTTCACCTACTTCCAGGGCCTCGACGACCTGATGCCCTACGTGCGCAGCGGCGGCCAGTGCGGAGCCAACGCGGCCGCGCTGCCCAGCATAACCGTTATGCGGAACAATGCCCGCAAAGTGCTCGACCGCCTCACGGCCAAAGGCCAGCCGGGTGTCATCATCCGGCTGCCGGCACTCACGAGCCTGCCGTTTTTGCGGGCCGGCCAGGGCCTTGGCCTGCAGGCCCGCCTGCAAGCCAGCTTTGGCGACACCGCCCGCATTTATATCGAAGACCCGATTGGCCTGCGTGGGGCCCAGCCCATTACCAATGGCGACTATGTACTGGCCACGGCCATTGCACGCATTGGCCGCCCTACGCCCGTGGTAGTGAACGGCGCGACGCTGATGCTGCCCTACGGCCGCGACAGCCGCAATCCGGTGCGCGACGCCGACGTACTCGATAACTCCGAAGAGCTGAGCCGGATTGCGGGGGTGATGAGTAGCTACAACAATGAGCTTGACCGCCTGGCCAGCACCATCTACAAGCTGCCCATCCTCACCCCTTCGGCCAGCACAAGCACGCTGGATTCGGAAGTACTGCTTTTTAATCAGGTAGCCGGTATTATTTCGGTGGCCGGCGTACAATACTCATCTGAGGTGGTGCGGGGCAATTTCTTTTCGCTGGATTACTATACGCTCACGCCGCGCGGCAATGGGCTGCTGGCCAATACCATCATCGCCGCCCTCAACCGCGCCTACCGCACCAAAATCCCGGCCATCGACGTGAACAAGCTACCGGCAACGGCGCAATAGCGTTGGTACGACGGGTTGAGCCCATTTATTCAGCCGAAAAAATCTCCGTGGTTAAGCCCTCCTTTGAGGACCGAACCACGGAGATTTTTCGTTGGCACAACATCCAACTCATTCCGAAGCAGCTTTCAGCTTGATGTATGGCCGATTGAACGAGGTACTGCACCAACCTGAAAAGCACTCTATTTCAGCCGGTACAGTCGCAGGGGCAGTGAGTCGGCCCGAGCGGCCTGCCAGGCGGCTAGGGTTTCGGCGTAGCCCAGCCCCGTGTATTCGGAATGCTCCAGAAACAGCAGCGGCTGCTGCAGCGCCGGCTCAGACCAGCCCGCCACCGGACGCTGGGCCTGGAGCGAATCGAACCGGGCCACCCCCGTTACATGCCGGTAGCCATCGAGCAGCACGTATTGCACACCCTGGCGGCGCAGGGCCGGCAGCTCGCGCTCGTCGGTGATAACGGTCAGGGTTTGCTGGTTATCGAGATAGGGCGCCAGGCCCAGGCTCACGGTGCTGGCTACGCGAGTGGCCCCGTGCTGCCGCAGCCACGCCGCCACCTGCGGGTAGTGCGTGGGCAGCGGCGCATAAAGCTCGCGCTGAATACGGAAAATATTCTGGCCCACTGCAGCCAGCAGCACCACGGCCAGCGCCCAGCCGGGCAGCATGCGCCGGCCGCTCAGCACGGCCAGTGCGGCCAGCGGCAGGTAGGCAAAAAACAGTCCCCGGGGCGCTTTCACCAGCAGCGACATGCCGGCCAGCAGCAAGGCTGCCCACACCAGCAGGTAGGGCATCACCGTGCAGGTGCGCGCCTGGCGCTGCAACCGGCCTGTCCATTGCCGCAGCACCAGTCCGCCCGCCAGCACCAGCCCCAGCAGCAGGAGCGGCGATTCAAAGCTGAGCAGGTAGCGCAGGTAGTAGGTAAAATCGGGGTGCAGGGCGGCTTGCCGGCCCGCCAGGTTGGGGGTGTTGGGAAAGGCAATAAGTACATAGAAAGCCGGCCAGCGGTACCATGGAAGGCCATTCAGCCACCCCAACGTGCACAGCAGCACATAAGGCAGCGCCAGAATGCCCAGCACCCGCCACCACACGCCGGGCCGCCACCACAGGCCATCGCGCTGCCACACTTCCAGCACCACCAGAATGGGAATGGTGAGCAGAAATTTGTGGTCCACGCTCAGGCCCAGGGCCAGCCAGGCGGCTACGTGCGGCAGCGAGGCAGCCTGTGGCCGCTGCAAACGCGCCAAGTGGCTCCGCAGCAGGCCAGTGAATAGAATCAGGTTGAGGGAGCTCATGGTGAAGTCACGCCCCGAGAACGTGAGCAGCAGTGAGGTGCCGCCCAGCAACGTCAGGCCCGCCGTTTCGGGGCCGGAGAGGTTAGCTTGCCGGCTCACCCAGGCCACAAAGAAGCCCAGCCCCGTTATCCCCAGCAGCGCATTGATGGTTTGAAACGCCAAAAACCGGTGCGTGAACCCAACTACCGGCAGATAAACCAGGGAAAATGCCGGGCTGCCGTGATGGAAGAACTCGGAAAAGTCGCCGTGCGCCAACCGCTGAATTATCTGCCAGTTGTGTACCGAATCGAAGTCGAGCCCACCGGTTTCGGGTAGCCGCCAAAGCCGGCTGATGGCCACCAGCAGCAACGCCCCCAGCAGCCACCAGCAGCGGCTGGCAGATAAGGGGGCGTTATTTGCGGGAGCAGAAGTAGTCATGGGCGGATTGGCGCTAAGGTCGGCACGCCTGGCGCAACATTCGGCTTCATTTCCCACTTTACCCGTTTCACTTTAGAAAATATGCGTCTCGTTATTCAGCGCGTTAGCGAAGCCTCGGTCACCGTTGAGGGCCAGGTTACGGGCCAGATTGGCCCCGGCCTGCTGGTGCTGGCCGGCTTCGCCCCTACCGATAACACGGCTTCGCTCACCTGGATGTGCCGCAAGCTGGTGCAGCTCCGCATTTTTGGCGACGACAACGGCCAGATGAACCGCAGCGTGCAGGACATCAGCGGGCAAATTCTGGTGGTGAGCCAGTTTACGCTGCTGGCCGATGCTCGCAAGGGCAACCGCCCCAGCTACATTGGAGCGGCCCCGCCCGCCGTGGCCGAGCCGCTATACGAGCAGTTTGTGGCGATGGTGGCCGCCGAGCTGGGCCGGCCCGTGCCCACCGGCATCTTCGGGGCCGATATGAAAGTCCGCCTGCTCAACGACGGCCCGGTAACCATCGTGCTTGATTCCCCGGCTTAACCTCTTTCCCCAACCCGCACCCATGACCATCGCAGAAGCCCAGAAAACCGTCGATACCTGGATTACGACCACCGGCGTCCGTTACTTCAACGAGCTGACCAACATGGCCATCCTCACGGAAGAAGTGGGCGAAGTGGCCCGCCTCATCTCCCGCCAGTATGGCGAGCAGTCGTTCAAGGAATCGGATAAGGGCCGCGAGCTGGGCGACGAGCTGGCCGATGTGCTGTTCGTCGTCATCTGCCTGGCCAACCAAACCGGCATCGACCTCACCGAGGCCATGACCCGCAACCTGGCCAAGAAAACCCAGCGCGACAGCCAGCGCCACCAGAATAACGAAAAGCTGAAGTAGTATAAGCGAATGCAAAAAACGTCATGCTTCGCGGCTACGCTCAGCACGACGTGCCTCTAAGCGTTAGCCAACCGGTCCTCCTGCCACACGGGCAGTACGTCGGCGTAGGAATCAATCCGCAGGCAGAATTCAAAATCCTTGCTGGCTTCCAGCGAGTTGAGCCGCCGGACGTGGGCCGACTGCAGCAAGTACGCGGACAAATCAGCCTTGCCGTGCTCCCACAGGTGCAGCGCAGCCAGCGTGGCATCAGAGCCGTGCACGTCGAAATCCGGGGCCAGCTGCGCGGCCAGCGCGCCACCATACACAGTGTCTTCGAGGCAAAACTGGCCTTTCCAGCCGGCGCACACCACCAGCACATCGCGCTGCTGGCGGCGGGCAAAACCGGCCACAGCGGCCAGATTCAGGAAACTGCCCACCACTACCGCCTCGGCTGCCAGCGAGCGGCGCAGAGCCGCCGTGCCGTTGGTGGTACTGATGGTAAGGGAGCGGCCGCGCACCGGCCGGGCAGCATCCAGAAAGCCGAAGGGCGAGTTGCCCAGGTCGAAGCCGGGGGCGGCCAGGCCATCGCGCTCGGCGGCGGTCAGGCTGCCGTGCTGCTGGCCGTAGGCAGCACATTCTTCCAGCGAAGCCACCGGAAAAACGTGCGTAACCCCTTCGCCCAGCGCCGTAACAATGGTGCTGGAAGCCCGCAGAATATCCACGATAACAGCCACTTTGCCGCGCAGGTCATACAAAGGCAGCAGTTCGGGCGAAAAACAAATATCTAGTTTGGGCACTGTTTGAGTTAAGAGTTAGGAGTTAAAGGTTAAGAGTTGACCGTTGGAGACCTTAGAGTCCTTTGTCAACTCTTAACTCCTAACTTTTAACTCTATTCCTCCGTGCCTTTGGTCAGCGGCAGCTTGCTTACCGTGGCGGGCAGGTTTTTGCCGCGAATCTGCACGAAAATTTGGGTGCCGGGGGCTGCCAGCTCGGTTTTCACGTAGCCCATGCCGATGCCTTTGCTGAGCGAGGGCGACTGCGTGCCGCTGGTTACATCGCCGATTTTCTGGCCGTCGGCATCCACCAGCTCATAGTGGCCGCGCGGGATGCCGGTGCCGTCCATCACGAAGCCCACCAGCTTTTTGCTCACGCCGGCTTCTTTATGCTTTTTCAGGCTGTCCGAGTTGGTGAATTCCTTGGCGAACTTGGTAATCCAGCCCAGCCCGGCTTCCAGGGGCGACGTCGTGTCGTCGATGTCGTTGCCGTAGAGGCAGTAGCCCATTTCGAGACGCAGGGTGTCGCGGGCTCCCAGGCCGATGGGCTTGATGCCGTAGGGCTGGCCGGCAAGCATGATTTTATCCCAGACCATCGCGGCGCTTTCGTTGGGAATGTACAGCTCGAAGCCACCCGCACCGGTATAGCCGGTGGCCGATATGATGACATCGGGCGCACCGGCGAAGGTGCCCTGCACGAAGGAGTAGTACGGGATGGTGCTCAAATCCACATCGGTCAGCGACTGCAAGGCGGCCTGCGCCTTCGGGCCCTGCACGGCCAACAGGCTGGTGCGGTCCGAGATGTCTTCCATCTCCACGCCCTGCGTGTTGTGCTGCTTAATCCAATTCCAGTCTTTCTCGATATTGGACGCATTGACTACCAACAGGTAATCCTCATCAGCCAGCTTGTACACCAGCAGGTCGTCCACGATGCCACCGTCGTTGTTGGGCAGGCAGGAATACTGGGCTTTACCGTCGGCGAGCTTACTGGCATCGTTGCTGGTCACGCGCTGGATGAGGTCGAGTGCCTGGGGGCCGCGCAGGCGAAACTCGCCCATGTGCGACACGTCGAACATGCCCACGGCGCGGCGTACGGTGTGGTGCTCGTCGAGGTCGGAAGAGTAGCGCACCGGCATGTCGTAGCCGGCGAAGGGCACCATTTTGGCACCCAGCTCGCGGTGCTTGCTATCGAGGGTAACGGTTTTCAGGGACACGGTCATGTATTGGACGGGTTAGCGGATGGGTGGGTAGGTGAATTGCGCTGCAAAGGTGGGGCAAAAAAGAAAAGCCGCTTCGGTAGGAAGCGGCTTTTTTAGTACCGTGGACTGTTGCGAGCTCGGCGGCAGTGCCCCGGCCCACTTGCAAGCCATCGCTTTTTTAGTACCGTGGACTGTTGCGAGTCCGCGAGTGGGTCGTTCAAATATCATTTACGTGCGGACTCGTAAAGTCCACGGAACATTACACAGGCGCTACCCAGTTGTGCACGTCGGCACCTTCGCCAGTGCGGATGGCATCCAGGGTGGCCCCCACGCGCTTCGAGAAGGCATCGGGGCGCACAGCGGGCAGCTCGTAGTCGTGGCCCTCGTAGCCGATAACGGCAATGGGCGCAATGGTCGCGGCCGTGCCCACGCCGAAGGCTTCCTCCAGCGTACCGGCCTCCAGGGCCTCAATAATTTCGCGGCTGCTCACTTTGCGCTCTTCCACCGTCAGGCCGAAGTCGCGGGCCAGCTGCAGTACGCTGCGACGGGTAATACCGTCAAGAATGCTGGTGCTGAGAGCGGGCGTAATCACGCGACCATCAATCACGAAAATGGCGTTCATCGTGCCCGATTCTTCCACGTAGCGGTGCTCCGAGGCATCGGTCCAGATGAGCTGATTGTAGCCTTCCTGCTGGGCCAGCTTGGTGGGGTACATGGCTGCGCCGTAGTTGCCGGCGTTTTTGGCGTAGCCCGCGCCGCCCTCGGCCGAGCGCACGTACTTCTGCTCGAAGCGCACGCGTAGCGGCTTGCTGTAGTACAGGCCCACAGGGCAGGTGAAAATCATGAAGCGGTACGCCTCCGAAGGCCGCACGCCGATGAAGCCATCGGTGGCAAACATGAAGGGCCGGATATAGAGCGAGCTGCCCGCAAACGTGGGTACCCAGCCGGCATCAAGCTTGATAAGCTCGCGCAGACCCTGCATGAACAACTCCTCCGGAATGGTGGGCATGCACATGCGCTCGGCCGAGGCATTGAACCGAGCCCAGTTGTCGAGGGGGCGGAACAGGGCCACACCGCCGTCGGCCTGGTGGTAGGCCTTCATGCCTTCAAAAATGGCCTGGCCATAGTGCAGCGTCGAGTTGGCGGGGCTCACCGAGATATCGCCATACGGCAGAATCTGAGCGTCCTGCCACTCGCCATCGCGGTAGTCCACCACGAACATGTGGTCGGCGAAAGCTTTGCCGAATTCGAGGTTCCCAAAGTCCTGCGAGGCCAGCCGCGGGGCGGTGGTTACCTGCGTGTGAATCGAAAGAGTGTCTATCATAAGAAAGCGGTTACGGGTACGCGTGGGTGGGATTTTCCGAGTACGGAATTAGAGAGCGTGTGGGTAATTAAACGGGTATTATACGGCTGGAAAAGGTCGTTATGCTGTACGTAGCGGAAGCATGACGACTACTTTGCTGTAGGCATTGAGCCTGAACGGGTTCACATGCGGGCCTGCCAGGTCACTTCTTCCACGCCCAGCTCGTGGGCCATGGCCCGACTCAGCACAAACAGGAAATCGGACAGGCGGTTCAGGTAAACCACCACCAATTCGGCCACAAAAGCATCCTCGGCCAGGTGAATGGCGAGGCGCTCGGCGCGGCGGCACACGCAGCGGGCTACGTGCGCGTGGCTCACGGCCGGGTGCCCGCCGGGCAGAATAAAGGCGCGCAGCTCGGGCAAATCAAGGTTCAGGCGGTCCATTTCGTCTTCCAGCAGCGTCACGTCGGCGGCGTGCAGGTCGGGCAGCTTCATTTTCGATTTCTCTGGGTCGGCGGCCAGGGCCGAGCCGATGGTGAACAGGCGGTCCTGAATTTCCTTCAGCAGCGGCCGGCGGCCGGCATTCACCTCCTGGTCGCGCACCAACCCGATATGGGAGTTCAGCTCATCTACCGTGCCGTAGCACTCAATGCGCAGGCTACTCTTGGGTACGCGGGTGCCGCCAATGAGCGAGGTAAGGCCTTTATCGCCGGTTTTGGTGTAGATTTTCATTTTGATTGATAATTTATTTGACCGTCATGCAGAGCGCAGCGAAGCATCTTGCCCGCTACCACTAACAAAAGCCACCCTTGCAGGTCGATTACTATTGCGGGCAAAATGCTGCGCTGCGCTCTGCATGATGTTATGTTCCACAACTTCAGTGGCCGACTACGGCATGCTTCATAATATCGCGGTTGATTTCATCCGTTTCCACCAACCCGTCGCGCAGACGCACGATGCGGTGGGCGTAGCGGGCGATATCCTCTTCGTGCGTCACCATAATAATGGTATTGCCCTTGTCGTACAGCGCCTCAAACAGGTCCATGATTTCGTGGCTGGTTTTTGAGTCGAGGGCACCGGTGGGTTCGTCGGCCAGTAGCACGCTGGGGTTGTTCACGAGGGCGCGGGCAATGGCTACGCGCTGACGCTGGCCGCCGCTCAGCTCATTGGGGCGGTGCGAGGCCCGGTCGGCCAGGCCCACTGCGCGCAGGCTTTCGAGGGCGCGCTCGGTGCGCTCGCGCTTGCTCAGGCCGGCGTAGATGAGCGGCAGGGCCACGTTATCCAAGGCGCTGGCGCGGGGCAGCAGGTTGAAGCTCTGGAAAACGAACCCGATTTCTTTGTTGCGCACCTCGGCCAGCTGGTTGTCGCTCATCCGGCTCACGTCCTGCCCATTGAGGATATACTGGCCTTTAGTAGGTGTATCGAGGCAGCCAATGATGTTCATCAGCGTTGACTTGCCCGAGCCCGACGGCCCCATAAACGCCACGTATTCACCGCGCGGGATTTTGATGGTAACCGAACGCAGCGCGTTGATTACCTCCGCGCCCATCACATAGGATTTGGCGATGTCAGTGGTTTCAATAACGTTCGGATTCATGGGGCGAAGGGCTTATTGCAGAGGTGAGGGAGCAGGCGCTTGGGAGAAGGACGCACCGGCAGCCGCGCGGGCTGCCTGACGGGCGGCATACTCCGTTGCTAAAGTAGCATACGTAGCGGGTGGCAGCAGCCGGCGCAGCTGGGCCAGGGCATCGGCGGCGTATTCGGTCAGGCCGGCATCAGCGGCGGCCAGCACGTAGGCCTTCAACAGCGGCAGCGACTGCGGGTTTTCATCGAGCCCGGTGCGCAGGGCCGAGTAGGCGGCCGTATAATCGTGGCGGCGCGTGTAGAAGCCCGCCGCCGCCAGGATGGCCGGGGCGTTGAACGGCGCTTCGCGCACGATGCGCTGGTAAAGCTGTTTCTCCACAGCCGGCTGGTTGCGCAGTCGAGCCAAAACAGCGTTTCCGTAGAGTTCGACACCGACTGGCAAAGATTCTTTTGAGTAAGGACTTGTCGTATAACCAACAATTTTCTTAAGCCATGCCTCTAAATCCTCGGGCTTTCTGTCTCTGGCAATTGCATCAATATGAGTCTTCCAACCCAGTCGGTCTTCAAAGTCTCCCCAATTGCTATCTATTTCCCTTAAGATGCGCCGCGCATCTTGCTTATCAACCGAATCCGTTAGGGCACCCAGCTCTTTTCGAATCACTCCCAGTGAATCCGGCCCATAACTAGCAAGTAGAGCAAATGAGCGAGCCGAAAAAGTGCCTCTGAATCCATTTTGAGCAGCCAGCGCAATTTGTTCGGCAGCAACAGCATATTGCTCTTGTTGTAGCTGCCACAGACCTAACAAGTACTGGAAATAGGCCGAGGTAGCCCCGGTGCCCGCCGCCAGCGGCAACAGCAGCTGCCGCGCCACCTGCTCCTGCCCCAGCGCGTGCCGCGCCAGCGCCTGCAGAAACAGGAGCTGCTCGTAGTAGCTGGCATTGGCGGGCTGCGTGGCCAGGCGGTTCAGCTGGGCCAGCAGGGCGGGTGTGAGTTGGTCTTTGTGCCGGGCCACATCCCACAGCACTACATGGTAGAGCTGGGCAAAAGTGGCTTCGTCCAGCACCTGCAAATCGGCGGGTGGGGCGGTGGGCGCGGGTTGGAGCGGCGTGGCGGTTCGCAGCTGGAGCAGCGTGTAGTTGCTCCGCAGGGCCGGCTCGGTGGTTTTTAGCGTCAGCTTAGCCGCGCGCTGGCGGGCATCGGCCAGCAGGTTCTGGCTGAGCAGAAAGGCCAGTTGGTTGGTGCTGCTGGCGTAGCTGCCGGGGGCCAGCTGCTCGGCTTTGTCGAGGTAGAAGGCAACGGAATCTGTTATCGTAGTGCGGGTAAAGAGCTGGGCCAAATCGCCGGCCAGGGCTGCGCTGCGCGGGTAGGCCCTGAGGCCGCCGCGCAGAATATCAAGCCCCTCAAACAAGTCATCCGGGTCGTTATAAAGCGTGGCCAGGCGCAGCGACACCTTCTCATCAGGCCCGCGCAGTAAGGCGCGGCGCAGCGAGTTTATCTCGTTCTGGCGCTGCTGCCGGAAACGAAAAATTGCCGCCCGGCCAAACTCGGCGTGCCGGTTGGCGCGGTACAGCACGTCGCCGCTTTCGGCGTAGTAGCGCTCGGCCAGGCCGGCCAGGCTGAGGTCGTCGGGCGCGGCTTCGCTTTGCTGGCGCGTGAGGTCGCCAAGGTTGTTGTACTGGCCGGCCATCACCTGGTCGGGCAGCGGGAAGTTCTGGCGCGACTCCACCGCAATAAGGCCGCCTATCGCCAGAATATACACCGAGTAGAACGGCAGCCGGCGCGGCTCAAACACCACCCGGTACACCCGCAGCCGCTGCCGAATGAGCGGCGCAAAATTCATGAGCACATACAGCAGAAAAGGCGCGCCCAGCAGCAGCAGCGCCAGCCCCGTGAAGCGGCGGGCGGCCACCAGCAGCGGCGTATTGGCCGTGGCAAACGCATAGCCCAGCGCCCCGGCCGCCCCCAGCACCACCATTGGGTACAGCTGCGCCGCGCCCCGGGCATACGGCACCCACGCCGCGTAGCTGGGGGCCCGCAGGCGCAGGCCCAACCAGCCAGCCACCACGGCCGGCAGCAACAATACCAGCGGGTCGAGGCTCAGGCCAGGCAGCAATTGCAGCACGCCGTCGTTCCATTCATACAGCAGCAACACGCCCAGGTACAGCAGGCTGGCCGCCACAAACGGCAGCAGCCCGAACCGTCCCCCCGGCTGCTCCGCCTGGGTATTGAACCACAGCAGGGCCCGGATATTCTCCATGCCTACCCACAGTACCAGCAGCGCCACCAGCACCGCGCCGCCCGGCGTGGCATACGCCGCCAGCTGCAACACGGTATCTGCAATAGGCAGCTGGCTTTGGGCGAGCAGCAAGGCGCTCAGCCCGGACACCACGGCGCCCATTGCCACCGCCCGCCGCCATAGCGGCCAGCCCTCGGCAAAAGCGTGCAGCATGAAGCCGACGCCGCCCACCATTCCCAGCATCAGGTACAGAAAATACCGCTCGCTGGTATTGAAAAGACCCAGCGACTCGGTGTTGAGCGACAACAGCAGGAAAATAATCGGCACCATGCCTGCTACGAAAGCAGTGCGGGCCAGCGTGCTCACCACCGCTACCCAGCCCGCCAGCAGCACCGCCAGCAGCACCAGGAACACGCCTGCCGCCACGGGCTGCGTGAAGGGCCCCGCCACGTCGTGCGTCAGCGTCACAATGAAGCTGCTGGCCTGCACCGGCAGGTGCACCGGCCCGGCCGCCACGCTGTCCAGCGTCAGCGGCAGGGCTTGCAGGTGCGCCACCTCCCGCACGGGCAGGGTGCTGTTTTCACCCGTGAAATAATAAAAGATGGTCAGGCCCACGGCCAGCGCGGCCAGCCACACCAGCCAGCCGGGCCGCGTGGTAGCGCGAGTGCTTACGGATTGCGGCGTCACCAGCTATTCCAGCACTTTGGGCACCCGGAAGTAGTCCGAGTCCTTGCGGGGTGCATTGCGCAGGCCATCCTGGTGGCTAACGGTATTGCGGGCTTCGTCGTCGCGCAGCACGTTGATTTCCTGCGAGAGGTGCACCAGCGGCTCCACGCCCGTCGTGTCGAGGCCTTCGAGTTGGGCCACAAAATCCAGAATGTTGTTCAGGTCACCGAGCATTTGCTGCTCGCGGGTTTCGTCGAATTCGAGGCGGGCTAAGTGGGCCAAGCCGCGCAGGGTGCCAAGGTCGGTGCTCATTTAGAGTTATGGGTTAAATGTTAGGAGTTAAGAGTTGGTGGGCTGCCCGGATGGCGCAACGGCCGCCGGCGCGCGCCAGGTGCTGGGTCCGGGTTTTACCGCGCCCGCAGGCAGAAAATCGGCGGCCAGCTGGGCATATACCCGCGCCTTCAGCTCGGGTATATCGGTCAGGGCGAGGCCGGCTGTGGAAATGGGCGGATGGAAAACGATTTTGAGCCGGTGATAGCGCACGCGCAGGTCCTTTTCCACATCGGGCATAAACATGTGGTTGAGCGGCATGCCCACCGGCACGATGGGCACCCCGGCCTCAATGGCCATCTGAAACGCGCCGTCAAGAAACGGCAGCAGCTCCTTGCCGGGTGTGGGCGAAATCCGGCCTTCGGCGAATATGGCAATGCTCCTGCCTTCCGCCAGCGTGCGGCGGGCCGCCACCATGGCCCGGCCCCGGCTCACGGCGCTGGCCCGATCCACGGTAATATATACGTTGCCAAAAAGTGGCCCCCACACCGGCACGCGTGCCAGCGAGGCCTTGCCCATCATATTCAAAAAGCCCGGGATGTACTTAAACAGCATCATGATATCGATGTACGAGCCATGATTGGCCACGTATACGCAGGGCCGCGGGGTGGGGCCTTTGCTTTCACGCACCACTTCCACCGGCATGCCCCACATCGTAATGGATAGCCACGACCAGAAGCGATTCAGCGCGTGCACCACCCCTCCCCCGGTGGGCCGCCGACTGAAATACCACTGGAAAGGGTAAATCAGCACGAAGGGAATAATGAACCACACCACCGCCCACGTAGTGTAAAGGCGCTGGCCGAGGTAACGAAGCATATGGCGCATAATGGCAAAGTTAGGCTAGTTGGCCGTTGTGCATTGTGCACAGGCGGTGAGCCAGGCAGCACCAACCTCCACAAAGCGGCAAATTTCCGTCTCCAACCCATTGCTAGGCACGGCCAGCCAGCACTTTTTCGGCCTTCAGCAGGCCGGCTACGCTGATGCCATCCGTAATCCGGTCATCCATCACCATCCGAATGGCTTCGGCCAGCGGCAGCTTCCAGAGGCGCAGGTCTTCGGTTTCCTCCGGCTCTAATTCCCCCTGCGTGAGCTCTTCGGCCAGATATACGAAGCCCTCTTCATCCGTCACCGAGTTGGACGTATGCAGGCGGGCAATGCGCGTCCAGCGCGCCGCCGTGAGACCGGTTTCTTCTTTGAGCTCGCGCTGGGCCGATTCCAGCACATCCAGTTCGACCAAGCCGCCGCCCATGGGAATTTCCCAGCTGTACTCGTTCAGCGGGTAGCGGTACTGGCCCACCAGCCAGGTATTGCCCTCCGCATCAACGGGCACAATGCCCAGCGCCTTGTTCTTCATCGTCACCACGCCATAGATGCCCTGGCCAC
The DNA here is from genome assembly GCF_018967845.1 of Hymenobacter siberiensis. GTDB lineage: Bacteria > Bacteroidota > Bacteroidia > Cytophagales > Hymenobacteraceae > Hymenobacter > Hymenobacter siberiensis. The sequence continues at coordinate 2,018,400 of NZ_JAHLZZ010000001.1, read as the reverse complement.
CGCCGGGATTCTGCACTTGGTCTTCGCGCACCGAAATCCATGGGTTGTGATACTTGATTTCACTGCTGACGGTGTGCCAAGGATTATGGGTTTCGTCCACATCGGGGCGGGCTACGAATTGCATGGCTATTGACGGGATGGTTATGGAGTAGAGAATGCAAAACTACGCCCACCAAGGCCTTCACGAGTCGCCGTTCGCAGATGCCTATCTGCCATCCGCCGTGTAAAATGGACCGTTGGCAGCTTATATGCCCTGATTAATCCAATACGACTTGCATCCCCCCCTCCGGGCTTCGTAGCTTTGACCTATAAGTACCCCCGCACGGGCTGGAAATGTGGAAAGGAAGGACCTCTCGTGCGGCGGCGCTCTGGCTGAACAGGTGGGGTAGACACCTCTAAGCCGGACCCGCCACTTTAAGGCCGTCACCCTCGGGTGGCGGCCTTTTTTTGTGCCTGCCGGTGGGCAAATACTTACCAGCCCAACACTTAACCCACGGCGGCCGTGTTTCGTATAAGTTAACAGGAACTCACCGTTCACATTCCGGCGCGCTCCCGCACTACTTATGGCCGATTCCTCAAAAAATAAGAAAGCTGATACCGCCAAACCCGAGCTCCAGGCTGGCGACCCACTTTTTAACCTGCACCACGCCCAGGCCGAAGCCGAGCTAGCCAAGCATAACGGCGGCCTCGGGCCCACTACCAACGTCTACGTCACCAACGACGAGGAGGAGAATATCGACGAGGCCATTGCTCCTATTGATAGCCAGGGCTTTACCCGTGGCGAAGATGAGCCCGGCGTCATTGGCAGCAACGCCGGCGACCACTAATAAGCTTACTTCTGCCCCACGGGCAGTCCTTTTATATAGTACAGAAAAGCCCTTCCGGTAGCCAGATTAGCTACCGGAAGGGCTTTTTGCTGCACCGCAACCGGGCAGCTTACACGTATTTTTGCTGGCTCTTTTATTATTTATTATTCTATGCTCCTTGCCTCCCACACTGGCCATGCCCTCGAAGCGGGCCTCGACGAAGCCGGCCGGGGCTGCCTGGCGGGCCCGGTGTTCGCGGCGGCCGTTATTCTACCACCTGATTTCGACCCGCGCTTCCTCAACGACTCCAAACAGCTCAGTGCCAAGCGGCGCGATGCCCTGCGACCCATCATCTGTGCCGAGGCCATTGCCTGGGCAGTAGGCCAGGCATCGGTAGAAGAAATTACCAGCATCAACATTGCCCAGGCCAGCTACCTGGCTATGCACCGGGCCGTGGCGGCGCTTGCCGTCACGCCGGGCCACCTGCTGGTTGATGGCAACCGATTTAAGCCAATGGCCGGCTTCCCGCACACCTGCATTATTGGCGGCGATGGCTTGTATCGCAGCATTGCCGCAGCCTCCATCCTGGCCAAAACTTTTCGGGATGAGCACATGGCGGCCCTGGCCGAAGAATTCCCGGAGTACGGCTGGCAGCAGAATGCGGCCTATCCTACGGCTAGCCATCGCGCGGCTATCCGCGCGCACGGCCCCAGCCCGCACCACCGCATGGGGTTCCGGCTGCTGTAATGGCCCGGCATTACAGCGGTAGCCGGAAATGTAGCACGGACTTTGTAGTCCCCGCACTACGTTCTGCTGCGTGACAGCAGTGAATAAAAGGCCTAGCTCTTGAGCTTCAGCAGGTCGAGAAACAAGCTGAATCCATCCAGGCTGGTACCACCCTCGCCGAAGGTATCGAAGCTGAGGGGCTTGATGATGTAGCCGCTCACGGCCAGCTGCTGCGCTTTCAGGCGGTCCGACTCAAGGTCGGAAGTCGTCATGATGAAGACGTTCAAATCCATGAATTCCGGGTCGGCGCGCAGCACTTCCAGCAATTCCAGGCCATTCATGCGCGGCATGTTGATGTCGAGCATCACCAGGCTAGGTTTGGCTATCTGGGGCTCATCGCCCTCGCCGCGCAGCATGCGGAGGGCATCACGGCCATTGCGGGCGTGGATTAGGGGCACGTTGATGTTTTGGCGGCGCAGCTCGCGCTGCACGTTCATCACGTCCATTTGGTCGTCTTCCACAAGCAGGATGCTGGGCGTGGGATAGTCGGCGGACATAGGCTAGGCAATTGGCAAAAGCGGGAAAATACCCGCAAACGGCAGTGCAGAACTGCTATAAACTAGAGGTTGATACGGTAGAATTAACCGTTGTGGTCACCGTAGCAGCCATATTTTTGGTTTTGGCCGGGTACTTGGGCCAGGTAAAAATAAACTTAGCGCCCTGACCTTCCGCCGATTTGATGCTGATACGCCCCCCTTGGCGCTCCACAATTTTTTTCACGATGGCCAGCCCCACCCCGGTACTCTCAAAGGTATCGCGCTCCGTCAGGGTCTGAAAAATAACAAAAATACGGTCGTGGTATTCGGGGTCAATGCCCGGGCCATCATCGGCCACCGAAAACGAGTAGAACTCGCCGGCATCGTCGCAGCCAATGTGCACGGTGCCCTTTTCGGGATGGTCGTGGTATTTCACGGCATTGCTGATGAGGTTGGTGAAGACCTGCTGAAGCTGCACGGCATTGGTGGTGAGCGTGGGCAGAAAGAAGGGGAGCTCAACCTTAAAGCCGGTGGGCAGGTGCAGGCTGTCGATTATTTCGCGCAGCAGGGTGCGCACGAATACCGTTTCGTTGGCCTGTATTACCCTGCCCACCCGCGCCAAATCCAGAATGCCACTGATAAGCTTTTCCATGCGGTGCACGCGCTGGCGCATCATGCCCAGAAACTCGCGAATGTGAGGAGGCAGCGCGTCTTTGCCCATGTCCTCCTCAATCCAGCGGGAAGCACTTTCGATGCCACGCAGCGGCGCCTTCAAATCGTGCGACACTACGTAGGCAAACTGGTCCAGCTCCTGGTTGCGGCTTTCAAGCTGGTTGATGTTGGCCCCCACGGTGCGGGCCATCACGTTCAGGGCCGCCGTGAGCTCACTCACCTCGTCCTGCTCATTGTCCACAATCTGGGTGTCGTAGTCGCCACCGGCCATGCGCCGGGCCAGGTTCAGCATGCCCCGCAGCCGCCGGGCAAACGTGCGCACGACGTACAGCGCCCAAAGCAGCCCCAGCACCAGCGCCATAATTGCCAGCCCTACCGACAGCCATTCGGCTCGCACAATGCTGTCGTTCAGGCGCTGCCGCATAGTTTTGCGGGAAGCAGCTTCCGTCAGTTCAAATTTATTCAGCCGGAATCGGATATTATCCATCAGCTGCTTGCCGGTAAGGGCTTCGGCCAGGCGGCGGTGCGGCAGGTCGTCGAGGCCACGTTGCAGGGGGTTGCGGCGGCGGGCTTCTCTTTTTTCAGCAATCAGCAAATGACTGTAGCCCATCCATTGCTGAAAAAGCCGCTGAGTCTGGTCAGTCAATTCAACCTGCTCGGGAGTTTCATCTACCAGCGTGCGCAACTGGGAAAACCGGCCAATCAAGTCGCGCTCGCCCGTATAATAGATATCCAGCGTCATCTCATTGCCAATGAGCATGTAGCCCCGAAACCCGGTTTCCATGTCGACAATGCTGCGCAGCATGCTCACCGCTTCGTTCGAAACGTGCTGAGATGCTTCTACCTGCCGGGAGTTGCGCAGCACCTGGCCCGCCAGCTTGTAAGAGAACAGAACAATTACCGCAAACAGCGCCAGCAACAGCACAAATCCGGCAAACAACTTCGTGGTGAGGGTAATTTTCATGCACTGGTGCGCGGGCGCAACGCTTCGGGTCAGGCCTTGGTACGAAGCTTGGTCTCCATGGTTTGGAGCAGGCCCATCATTTCATCGGCAATAACCTGGAGGGGAGCGTAGCCCGCGCCTGCTTCCTCTATGCGGCCGGCCAGGTAGAGGTCCATCAGGCGGGCGGCTTCCTTGTGAATCAGCACGTGTTGCTGGTCAAACCGTCGGGCTTCGGGCAGGTGCGCGTACACCCCGGTTCCGCGCAGGCGGGAGGCTATCCATAGCCCCATGCTACACTGCTCGGGGTCGCGCAACGAGCTTTCGGCACCACCATTACCAAAGAGAAAAGAGCGCAGCTTGCTCTTAAAATGCACATGTTTGATGCGCGCGGAATCAAAATCCTGCTTCAGGTCGTCCGTTGTCATGAGCAAAGCTATACCCGTAAGCGAGTAATATGGTGCAAGCCACCCGTTGCGAAACCGGGAGCTGCCCCGTTGAGTGGGGGGGAAATAGCTGCGAAACGCTGCCGGCCCCAAAGGTACGCCACAAGGCCAAGGCCGGTTGCCGCTTTGAAATTCGGTACTTTCGCGATTCACTTATTATTCCGGGTGAGCCGGCGGCATTGCCACTGGCCACCTTTCACCATTTCCCCCACCATGACCCAAGACCAGATAAAGGACTTGAAGGGCCGCGCCGAGGCCCTGAGGAGGTATCTTTGACTACGATGCCCGCAAAGAACAAATAGCCGCCGCCGAGGCCCAAACCACGGCCCCCGGCTTCTGGGACGACTCCAAAGCCGCTGAAATTACCCTGCGCGAAATCAAGGCCATTAAAACCTGGACCGATGATTTTGAGGGCGTGCAGCAGGCCCTTGCCGATACCGAAGTGCTGTTCGATTTTCACCGGGAGGGCGATGTGCCCGAAGCCGAAATGCAGACCGACTACAACGCCACGCTCAAGAAACTAGAGCAGCTGGAGTTCAAACGCATGCTTTCGGACGAGGAAGACCAGCTTTCGGCCATCATCGACATCAACCCCGGGGCCGGGGGCACCGAAAGCCAGGACTGGGCCGAAATGCTCATGCGCATGTACATCATGTGGGCCGAGAGCCACGGCTTTGGGGTGAAGCAAATCAGCTACCAGCCTGGTGAGGGCGCGGGCATCAAGTCCGCCTCGCTCGAAATCGACGGGGACTTCGCCTACGGCTACCTGAAGAGCGAAATCGGGGTGCACCGCCTCGTGCGCATGTCGCCGTTCGACAGCAGCGGCCGGCGGCACACGTCGTTTGCCTCCGTGTTTGCCTACCCGGTGATTGATGACACCATCAATATCGAAATCAACCCCGCCGACATCTCCTGGGACACGTTCCGGGCCGGCGGCGCGGGGGGCCAGAACGTGAACAAGGTGGAAACGGCCGTGCGCCTCACGCACGCGCCGTCCGGCATCATCATTGCCGTGCAGATTGAGCGCAGCCAGCTCATGAACAAAGAGCACGCCCTGCGCATGCTCAAATCGCGCCTCTACCAGATTGAGATGGACAAGCGCCACGCCGAGCGCGACAAAGTGGAAGCCACCAAGAAGCGTATCGACTTCGGCTCCCAGATTCGCAACTATGTGCTTCACCCCTACAAGCTCATCAAGGACCTGCGCACCGGCATCGAGCGCACCGACGTGCAGAATGTCCTTGACGGTGACCTCGATGAGTTCATCAAAGGCTTCTTGATGCGGAGCTAGGGCTGAGAACGGGCAGCTAAGTAGCCGCTCAACAATAAATAGGCTGTCATTTGTTTATTATCAGCAAGGCGATTACCAGCTCACGGCCATCTGATAAACAATGATTAACAACTTGATGTAAAAAAAGGGCTGCCCGATTGGGCAGCCCTTTTTGGTATATACACTGAGTGAGCAGCTTACAGCTGGACCCAGAAGATACGGTCGTACTGCGTAGTGGTGAGCGGTACGTTAGCCTTGTTGGTGTTGATTTCCGACTGAGGATAAAGCAAGCGCTTAGCAAACTGCCCCGGTACCGATGCCTGAATGGAAACGGGAACCATTGGCAGCATGGTGCGACGGAAATCGTCCCACGCTTCCGTACCAGCGATGGTGTTCTCCGCCAGGAATTTCTGCGTCAGAATTTTCTCCACCGTGCTAACCGTGCGGGTACCCGTGGTAATGGTGCCATATGCATCGGTAGCGGGCGTGGTGGTGGCATCCCAGTCGACCAAGCCATTGCCCACGTTGGCCGCGATGTACTTGGTGTAGTTACTCACCGGGTCAATATCACCGCCATTCACGAGCCGGTTTACGGGAGAAGGACTCGGAGCATTGCGGAAGGTCGTGTTGAACGAGGCCTGAATACCAGCCAGGAAATCCGCCTTGGCGTTGCCGGTTAACAGGCTCCGGCTTTCGGCTTCGGCCTTCGAGAACAGATGCTCGGACAGCAGCATAAGTGCGGTAGGCTGGTTGGGGCTCCGCAGAAACGTTCCGGCAAAGGTGCCAGCTGGGCTGTTGAGCAGCGCCGCCTGAAAGGTAGAGCCCGTAGTAGGCGACGGTATCACCGACTCGCCCAAGTTGCTGCCTACGTACGTACCATTAGCAGTCTGGCTGCCATTGGCATCCTTCGTCGCACCAACCTGCCGATACTCCTGCGTGATACGGGGGTCGTTGTTGTTGACAAACAAGTTGACGAGGTATTTCGTCGGCAGAATGAAACGGTAGGTGCTCGTCGTATTAGCCGAGCCCACTGAAAACCCATAAGTATTATAGAACGGATTCTGCTGGCCGCTGCTGGCTGCGTAGCCAGGCTGCGCGCTCACGTCGGCCGTGATGTAACCATTGTTGGCCGCGGCATCCGTTTGCAGCGCAGTCATCTCCGTTTTCACGTAAGCGTTCAGGGCCGCCACGTTGGACTGGCGTAGCAGGATGCGCAGCCGCAGGCTATTGGCAAACTGCTTCCAGCGGGTCATGTTACCACCGAAAACAACGTCTTCCGGCCCTACGGCAAGGCCAGCAGTGGCGGCATTGATGTCCGTTACTGCCCCTTTGAGCTGCACGATGAGGTCTTTATAGATTTCCTCAGCCTTGTCGTACTTGGGCGTAATGTTTGCCTTACCCTTCAATGCATCGGTGTAGGGAACGTCGCCGTACTCATCCACCAACAGCAAAAAGTTGTAGGCTTTCATGATGCGGGCGATAGCCGCGTGGTTCGGGTGTGTGGTCGCGCCAGCTGTTTGAATGAGGTTGTAATCATTCAGGTTGTCGTAAGTGCCGTTGAACAATCCCTGCTGGTAAGTGCTGGAATAGTTGTAGTTGCGCTCCTCATTAAAGCCGCTCACAGCATTCGACTTAGTCCAGAAACCAGTCGCAAAGTTGGCGTAGGCGTTATAGGCCGTGTAGTTGGCACCCGTTACAGTCAGGGCGTTGCCCAACAGCTGGTCAGGAGTTACTGCCGTGGCCTGGTTGGGATTGACGTTGACGTCAAGAAACGACTCACAGCTACTCGCCATAGTGGTAAGCGAGGCTGCAAATAGCAATTTTGCTAGCTTATTCATCTCAGTGAAAAATTAAAGAGTTGCGGTGAGGGTAACTCCGTAGAACTTGGTAGGAGGCGTCTGCAGGAAGGTGTTGATGCCAATGGCATTGCTACCAGGTTGCGTGGCGCTGAACTCCGGGTCGGTATAGATGTTTTCTTTCGGAACCCAGGTGAAGACGTTCCGACCGAAGAAGTTCACCGAAGCACCTTTCACTACGCCTAAACGCGAAGCCACTGATGCTGGAATGGCGTAGCCCAACGATATTTCCCGGATTTTGAAGAAGGCACCCGAGGTCACATAGTTTTCAGCAATGCCCCGGTTCCAGGTGGGGTTGTTGGCCCAGAACTCCGAGCCGCCGGGCGTTTTCACAGCGGCGTCGCCGCTGTTGTCGATATAGGTGGTAACACCACCAGCAGTAACTGGGATAGCCGAGTTGGGGTATACAAAGTCCTGACGGCCGTACTGAACGCTGCGGGCACCACCACCGGTGAAGTCCAGGTCGGCGCCAATGGCGTGGTAAACCACGTAGCCTGTGCGCAGTTCACCCTGGCCAGCCAGCGTGAGGCCTTTGTACGATACGCTGGTGTTGAAGCCATACTTGTATTTAGGCTGCGTGTTGCCGAAGATTTTGGTACCCGGGTCCTTCAGCGGTACGTAGCGCACCAGGGTCGGGTCGCCGGGGTCCGTTACCTTGGTCATGATGATTTTGCCAGCCTGCGGGCCCTCGGCCACGCGCTGATAAAAAGTGCCCTGAATAACGGGGAAGGGCTGACCAACTACGGCCACCAGGTCGGTGTTTACATCCGTGCGGCCGGAGCCACCCAAGCTCAGTTGGGTCAGGCCGGGGGGCAGCGATACAACTTCGTTGTTGTTGTAGTTGAAGTTGCCACCCAACGTAACGGTCAGGCCATTTGCTGCGCGAACGGGCGTCAGGTTCAAGTCAGCTTCTAAGCCGTAGTTGCGCACTTCACCGGCGTTCAGCAGCAGCGTCTGGTAACCCGTCGAGAACGGAATAGTCGTGCCGATGGTCTGGTTGGTGCTTCGCTGGTTGTAGTAAGTAACACCAGCCGTCACCCGGCTCTTCAAAAAGCTAAGCTCAATGCCGGTTTCGGCCGAGCGGGTGTTCTCAGGCAGCAAGTTGGTTTGCACCAAGCCACCGTTGGCAGTGAACGAAGGGTTCGACCCGAAAGGGAAACCGCCGCCGTTCGAATAGGTAGGATTCAAAGAATAAGCACCACCGGTTTCGGCTACGCCGATGCCCGTAGCGCTGGGCAGGTTAATCTGGCTAACCAAGGTATAGCCACCGCGCAGCTTGCCGTAATCCAGGAAGGAGACGTCCTTCAGCGCCGGAATAGCGTTGCTGAATACGAACGAAGCGTCTACGCCTGGGTAGAAGAAGTTCCGGTTGCCTTTCTCCAACACCGAAACGTTATCATAACGGCCCGAGCCATGCACGAACAAGAAGTCTTTGTAACCCAGGGTCAGGTCGGCATAGAATGCGTACAGACGGGTCTGGAACCGGCCGCTGAAGCCGTCCAGGTTGCCGATACGGTTGCTCAGGTTGATTTCCTCGGTTGGAGCCGGTACGGCCAGGGCCGTCGAGGCAATCTGGTTGTAGCGGCTGTCGAGCAGCTGCACGTTGTTGCCGAGGATGGCCTTCACGTTGATATCCCCGAAGGTTTTATCAGCGCTGATGAAGAAATCCGAGTTAACGCGGCTCAGGCTGGTGTTCCGGTCGCGGAAGAAACCCGGGTAGGGCGAAATCTGCTTGGGGCTGTCGCCAGCGAGCGTGAACTTGTTCTGGGTGGTCAGGCTCTGCTGCGAAGTGGTAGTAGTACCGATGCGGTACTGCAGGCGCAGCCAGTCATATATTTTAAATGACGCATTGATATCGCCTTGCACAGTGTTGCGCTTGTCGCGCGAACGGTTGTAGTCGAGCACAAAGTACGGGTTGTAGTAATAGGCGTTGTAGTAGCCGTAGTTGGAATCCGAGAACTTATCGTTCTGGTAGTCTTTGTACTGGCTCAGTGGGGCCAATACCGACGTGTTGAACACGTTCCAGTAAACCGAAGTGCTCTGGTCCAGGTTCGAAGTCACGTCAGACTGACGGTTGATGTAAGCAACGTTGAAACCTACGTTCAGACGGCCGAAGTCGCGCGAGGCGTTGAAGCGGAAGTTATTACGGTCGAATTTGTCCTTCGGCACAATGCCGTTGTTGTGTATGTTCTGGTACGAGGCAAAAAACTTGGTCTTCTCGTCACCGCCCGAAAAGCTCACGCCGTTCTGGGTCTGGTAGCCCGTGTTGAAGAAGTTCTTACGCTCGTTAGGCCGTGCTTCATACTTGAGCATCTGCACCGTTCCGTCGGGCAAGGTGTAGCCGAAGGGCCGCATCGACCCATCGAAGCGAGGACCATACTGCTGGTTTTCGAAGCCTTGGTACTGGTGCTCGTATTCAGTGTCGACCGAGTTATTGGTGGTGAAAGGAGTGGCACCGGAATTGGTAAAAAAGTCGGGGGAGCCAGGGCCAAACTCGCTTTGAAACTTGGGCAGGAACGAGATGGACTCGAATTGCGAAGTGTGCGAGAACGTTACCTGCGAGGTACCGGCAGTACCTTTCTTGGTAGTAATAATCAAGGCACCGTTAGAGGCCTGCGAACCGTAGAGAGCCGCAGCGTTGGCACCCTTCAGCACGGAGGTAGAAGCAATGTCGTCCGGGTTCAAGGCACCCAGCACTTCATTGGTCGTAATCACGCCGTCAATTACAATAAGGGCTTCGTTGTTGCCCAGCAGCGAGCGGCTGCCGCGCAGCGTTACGCGAGGAGTTGCATTAACACCGTTGTCCAGCGTCTGAATTTGCAAACCCGATACTTTACCGGCCAGGCCGTTTACAAAGTTTGTCGGCCGGGCTTGGGTCAACTCTTTGGAATCGATGGTAGCCGTAGCGTAACCCACTTCCCGAGCCTGGCGCTGAATGCCCAGTGCTCCGGTCACTACTACTTCGCCCAACTGCTTGGCATCCGTAACCAGCGAGATGTTATAAGTAGCATCAGCCCCAATGGGCTTCTCAACAGTGGAGAAACCAATGGAGCTAAAAGACAGCGTAGTAGCTGTACTAGGCACACTCAATATGAAGGTGCCGTCGGCGTTTGTAGAAGCCCCTACGGTAGTGCCCTTTGCCAGTACAGTAGCTCCGGGTAGTCCTTGGCCGGTGGCCCGGTCAGTCACTCGCCCGGAGAGCGAGCGGTCTTGGGCATTTACCTGCTGCAACAGGCAGGTCATCAATAAGACGACCATAAAAAAGAAGTGTTTCATGTAGTAGTGAAAATGGTGAGTGAGTTGGAAAAAAAGTGGCAGGAATGGAAAAAAAAGGAACTTAACGCGACTAATCTACCGGCAAGGTATTACAAGTTTTTTGTTACGCCAGTATTTTAGGGTAGTCAAGAGTCAATAACAATATTAAACTTATTAGATACCTAAACCAACATTAACACGCCAATCCACGCTCGCCAGACATCACATTGCGGCCGCAAGTATTTTGTAGTCTATTGGTTAAGTAATCATAATGTTGTGGGCAGTATGATACAGGCTCCTAATAAGAGCGGGCCGGGATGAAGATTAATTTCATCGGAGCCCTGTGAGTAAATCGGGGCATAAAGCACGTAATTCTGGCTGGGCACCTCGATAATTCATGAATCCATCATGGTCAGGATAGGTGTGGCCAGTAGTCAGGTTTTGAGGATACAATTGGCCAGACGGGCCAGTTGCCGTGCTGCAGCGGTAATCATCCTATGCCCCCAGGACAACTATTGAATATATAAAAAATACAATTTAAAGCACTGCTTTTCATTACTCCTTTATAGTTAGCGCAATGACGCAGCCGCCACTTATCGAACTGCTGCGGAAGCGAGCCCTCAGCAGCTAAAGGATTGTTAAAGCGAAATATCGCAGCGCTACTGTTGGGACGTTTTCGGCAAATGCCGTACTTTCATCTTTTTAAACTGCCACCCCCATATTTTTTCCCTCTTTTTTTCACACACCCACTATTACAACTCGATGAAGAGAACCTTACTATTAAGCCTGCTCTTGCTGCTAACCCTGGCCGGGCGGAGCTGGGCGCAAACGCGGCAGGTATCGGGCCGCGTGCTCGACAAAACCAATAACGAAGGCCTACCCGGGGTGAGCGTTATCGTGAAAGGCACCACCACGGGCACTGCGACCGATGCCGATGGCAAATTTGAGTTGAATGTGCCTGTTACGGCCACTACGCTGCAATTTAAGTACCTGGGCTACATTACTACCGACCAGGCCATTGGGGCCAGTGGGCCGGTAAATGTTGCGTTGGCGCTTGACAACAAGCAGCTGGACGAAGTAATGGTAACGGCCCTGGGCATCTCGCGCGAGAAGCGCGCCCTGGGCTTTGCCGTTTCGGAGGTAAAGGCCGAGCAGATTGTGCAAAAATCGGAGCCCGACCTGCTGCGCACCCTCACCGGCAAGGTGCCGGGTGTGAACATCCTGAGCTCGAGCGGAGTACCCGGTGCGTCTTCGCGCATTACCATTCGGGGCAACACCTCGTTTTTTGGCGATAACCAGCCCCTGTTTGTTGTGGATGGAGTGCCTTACGACAACACCCAGACGGAATCGGACAGCCCACTGGTGAACGGCGCCTCCTACTCCAGCCGGACGTCGGACGTGGACCCGAACAACGTTGCGTCCATCAATGTGCTGAAGGGAGCGGCGGCGGCGGCACTGTACGGCTCGCGGGCCGCCGGCGGCGTTATCGTGATTACGACCAAAACCGGCGGCGGCGGCCGTGGGGCCAAGGGCATTCAGATAGGCTACACCACGGGCTATGCCATTGAAAAGGTAGCGGCGCTGCCAAACTACCAGAACAAGTATGGCGCGGGTGCCAACTTCGTGAACTCTGCGGCCAACGGCTCGTGGGGCCCCGAGTTTGGCAATGCTGCTCAGGGCGCGCCAGCTACCATCGAACACCCCCAGGCCGGCAACGTGGACTTTCCGAACATTCCGGCGGGTACGCGCATTCCGTACCAGGCCTACCCCAACAACGTCAAAGACTTCTTCAAAACGGGTAACTTGTACGAAAACTCGGTTTCGCTGAGCTCCACTTCGGACAACTCAACCTTCTCGACCATTATCTCGCGGGCCGACCAGCAGGGCACCATCCCCAACTCGTCGTTTGTGCGCAACAACATCAGCGCGGGCGGTTCGGGCCGGTTCAATAAGCTGACCGTAAATGGCAACGTTGCTTATACCAACACCAACCAGCAGGGTCCTATTGTGGGCGCCAACAACTCGGCTTCCGGCAGTGCCTCGGCATTTGCCCGCACCTTGTTTCTCACCCGTAGCCTCGACCTACAGGGCCTCCCCTACCAAGACCCGGTGACGAAAGGCCCCGTGTTTGCCTGGCTGACCACCCAAGCCGACAACCCCCTGTGGTCGGTGGAGAATGCCATCTACAAATCGCGCGTAGACCGCGTGGTGGGCAGCGTGGGCCTGTCGTATGCCTTTAAAGACTGGCTGTCGCTGACGTATACCGGCGGTATCAACTCCTACACTGACATTCGGTCGAGCACCATCCGGCCCGGCTCGCTGGCCAACCGGGGCGTGAGCCAGATAATTGAGGATAACATTCAAAATACCGAGTTTGAGCAGACTGCCCTGCTGAACTTCAACAAGAACCTGACCGAGGACATCAGCCTGACCGCCAGCGTGGGCCAGAACATCAACGCCCGCAAGTACGAAGGCAAGTCTTACCTCGGCACAGGCATCATCACGTTTGGCATCGACAACATTGAGAATACCACGGAGAAAAGCACCTACGGGTATGCCTACGCCGAGCGCCGCCTGATGGGCCTGCTGGGCAACGCCACCGTTGGCTACAAGAACTTCGCCTTCGTGACCGTGACGGGCCGCAACGACTTCTCGTCGACTCTTAATAAGAACGGGGTCATCGGCAATACGGGCCGCTCCTTCTTCTATTCGAGTGCCGCTGGCTCGCTGGTATTGAACGAAGCCCTGAAGCTGGATTACCGCTGGCTCGACCTGCTTAAGCTGCGCGCCGCTTACGGCCGCGTGGGCCGCGATGCACCGGCCTACGCATCCGGCCCCACGGGCTATGTCACCAACCCCAGCGCTTCCCTGCCTTTCAAGGGCGTGCCCGGCATCGGCATCAGTGGCGTGGTAAACAATGCCAAACTGACCCCGGAATTTACGTCTGAGTTAGAAGTAGGTACCGAGCTGGCATTGTTCCGCAACCGCATCTCGTTCAACGGTACATACTACGACAAACGCACCACGAACCTGATTGGGGTGATAACCTACCCTTCGGCCACCGGCTATGGTGCCGCCCAGACCAACTTTGGCGAAATCACCAACAAGGGTTTCGAAGTAGCCTTTACGGCCGTGCCGGTGGATGTGGCAGGCTTCCGCTGGAGCAGCACGTTCAACTTTAGCCGCAACCGTAACATAATTGCCCGCACCACGGACAACGGCGACACGCTCATCCTGGGCAACACGTTTGCCGGCAGTGTGCGGTCGGTGCACATTCCCGGCCAGCCCTATGGCGTGTTGCTGGGCACGGCACCCGTGCGCGATGCCAACGGCGAGCTGTACATCAACCCGCTGGATGGCCGCCTGATTCTGTCGCCGAAGCTCAAGGTTATCGGCAACCCCAACCCCGACTTCCTGATGGGCTTCATCAACCAGTTCACCTACAAAGGCATCACGCTGAACGTGCTGGTGGACTACCGCAAGGGTGGCTCGCTGTATGCAACCACGCTGCAGGAAGAGCTGGGCCGCGGGGTAACGAAGGATACCGAGGACCGCAACCGCCTGGTTGTACTCAACGGCGTTCGGTGGGACCCGGTGACCAAGAAGGCCGCAGTTGACGCCAGCGGTACGGTTATCCGCAACACGACGGCCATCACGGTCAACGACCTGTATTTCTCCAGCGGCGGCGTGGGCGGCGGCGCGGCTTCTAACGGCTATAACGAACAGTCCATCTACGACGCTACTACGGTGCGGCTGCGGGAGGTTTCGATGGGCTACGACCTGCCCAAAGGCTTCCTCGGCAAAACGCCGTTCAGCCTCGTCAACATTTCCGTTTCGGCCCGCAACATCTGGTGGTACTCGCCCAACTTGCCCAAGAACAGCAATTTCGACCCCGAGACCAGCACCTACGGCGCCAGCAACCAGCAGGGCTACGAGTTCACCAACGCACCGACCACCAAGCGCTTCGGCGTGAACGTGCGGGTGAACTTCTAATTATTTGATTGATTTCGGCTTTTTGTCCTATGAAACTTTTTAAATTTTGCCTGATACTGGCTTCGGCTGGTACGTTGGCCGTGGCCCCGGGCTGCAAAGATTTCTATAACGTCAACGTAAACCCCCTGACCCCGACGGCAGTGGATTTGAATTCCCTGCTGCCCGTGGCGCAGGTGAACATGGCTGAGTACCTGGGCGACAACATCGGCGGCCTGAGTCAGTACACCATGGCCCTGATGCAGCAGCTGTACAACACCCGCAACATCGGCAACTTCCAGCAGACCGGCGACGCGTTCAGCGGCGAGTGGGCGGGCCTCTACCGCGGCGTGCTCATCAACAATGAGCGCATCATCACGCAGGGCACCACCGAGCAGCGCTGGAACTACGTGGGCATTGCCCAGCTCCAGAAAGCCTACGTGTTCAGCCAGATGGTAGACGTATGGGGCGATATTCCTTATTCGGAAGCCTTGAAGGGCGAAGTGAACCCGGCCCCGCGCTTCGACAAGGACGAGGATATCTACAACGGCACGACCACCATTCAGGGCCTGTTCTCGCTCATCGATGAGGGCCTGGCCAACCTGGCCAAGCCCGGCTCCGTGCCAACCAAACCCACTTTGAGTGCCGTTGACCTCATATACAAAGGCGACCTGGATAAGTGGGCCCGCTTTGGCCGCACCCTCAAGCTGAAGCTCTACAACCAGCTGCGCAAAACCACTACGGCGACCACGGTTCAGAGCCAGGTTGGCCCTTTGCTGACTGGCCCGCTCATGGAGGAGACTGGTGACTTTCAGCTGGGCTACCTCAACACCACCAACCCTGACAACCGCAACCCCGGCTACGTAACCGACTACAACGCCAACCCGGAAAATCGCATTGGCCGGTATTTCTACGAAGGCATGCTGACGCTGAACGACCCGCGCAAGCCCTATTACTTCTTCAACCAGCTGGCCGCCGGCACCACGACGACTAATCAGGACTACATCAGCCCGCTGGACCCCAGCTTCGTGACGGTGCGCCCCGGCACGTCGAGCCAGTACGCCAGCGTGGCTACTACGGCCAGTGTTCAGACTGTGCAAGGCCTGTACCCGGTAGGCGGCCGCTACGACGACGGTAAGGGTGGCAAAACCGGCACCACCTCGGGCAAGGCGGAAGCCCCCCAGCGCCTGCTCACGTACTACAGCCGCAAATACACCGAAGCCGAGCTGCGCCTGACGGTATACAACGACGTAGTAGCCGCCCGCACCGCCTTCGACGCCGCCGTGCAGGCCTCCTTCAACAAAGTGAATGCCATTGCTACGGCTGATGGCAGCCCCGTTATTCCGGCCGCCAGCATCACAACCTACAAAACCAGCGCCCTGGCCCGGTTCGATAACGCGCCCTCGGCCGAGGACAAGCTGGAGGTAATCATGTACGAGAAGTACGTGGCGAGTTTCGGTTACGGCGTAGATGTGTACACCGACTTCCGCCGCACCGGCCACCCCACCATCCGGGTATCGCGCGAGGCCGTATCGCTGAGCGCGCCCAACAGCGGCCTGCTGGTAGACGACGGTGCTACCCGGGCCAACGGCCCGTTTCCCCTGCGCCTGTACTACCCCACCAACGACCTGACGTTGAACCCGAACTCTCCCCGCTCCCAGCGCGACGTGACCGCGCCCATTTTCTGGGACAAGTAGGAAGCGGTTCCCTTCTCTTTAATCCCTGACTTCATCTTTATTGATTCATGAAAAACTACTTTGCCAGTTTCCTGCTGCTGCTCTCGGCAGTTGCGGGGCTGTCGTCTTGCCGCGAGAGCAGTAAGCTTCCCGAGCCCAAAAACGAAAGCGTTCCGCTGATTATCCCGGAAGTAAACGCCACCAAGTCCTTTTTTCCTTTCAGAAGGAGCCAGCTGTCCGAGCAAATCCGAATTGACAGCCTCTCTTCCCGGCCCGACTATTATACCCGGCCCGGGTTTGAGTTCGTCGTGAACCCGTCGCAGGGATACGCCGAGCTGCAGACCGTTGAAGTGTACAAGAGCTTCCGGCGGGGTACTACGTTTGGCCCCCGGGTGAAAATCGCGGACCTCACCAGCTTCCCGGCTACCATCAGCCTCACCAGCCAGCAGGCGCTTAAGGACTTGTATCCCAATGCCATACCGGGCACCCTCGCCGTTCTGGCCAATCCGACTGTTCTCACGCTAAATAACCGCATTGTGCGGAACGACGCCATTGTATTCACCTTCGAGTACGTGCTGAAAGACGGTCGGCGCATCGTCCTCACGCCGGTTTCGACTGACAATACGCTATTGGCCAGTTCGCTGCTTAACGCGCCTTTGGCAGCAATCGCCGTGTTCAGGTAGAACCTGCCGAGCAGTTCATCAACGGGGCTGCGCAATAGTTTGCCTATAACCCGGCGAAAATCTGCCAGCCCTCTGCCAGCCCCTGGTCAACTGAAAAAGACGTCCTTCGACGCTACTCGCGACTTGCTGAACAGTAAACGACTATAGACTTACAGTCCATAGGTTTGATTTGCGAATGAAATTCGCTGGTTCCGGCTAAAGCCGACTGAAAGGCTGCCACTCAAGTGGGCGATGCCAGAATGAAATTCTGAGTCCTCCCTTGGCTAGACGTTGAGCTGATTCAGGAGTTGTTTAGAAAGTCACAAAAGGTCCCCGAACGGTCATGCAGCACGCAACGCAGCATGACCGTTCGGGGACCTTTCTCAACAACTTCTCAAAAAGCACTCTCTAATAGGTGACTGATGAGGCTTGTAAAGCACTTGAAAGTGAGTAGCAACTAAAGTCTTGCCCTAAAGGGCATAGCTTTAACTAGCGTGCTTAAAAAGTAAAAAGCGCCCCTGGAATTTGCTAATTCCAGGGGCGCTTTTTTAGGCAGTAATGCCGTGCAAATCCCTGACTATTATCGAAGTACATTTCAGTACTCTACCCTACTATTTTTCCAGTGCATTGATGGCGAGGGATTTGCCAGCAAAACCAGCGCAATACTGTTTCCACCATTCGGGCGAGCTTTTCAGCCGACCCGGTACGGGCACGGAGGAGCCATTGGCCCAAATGGTGGAAGCGCTACTGCGCTAGTTTTACTAGCAAATCCCTCGCCATCAATGCACTGGAAAAATAGTAGGGCAGATTAATATTTCAGTTAAAAAATATATATAATTACTTACTTTTATACATGCGAAATTACATTATTGAATTCTGAACAATCGCCACAAATGGAGTCCCATTACACTTTAGGCTTGCAAGCCAGATATAAAATTTTATGTCCTAATGTTGACTTTATGGCAACTGTATGGGAACAATGGCTTATTTTTGATAATCTTAAAGCATTACCCCATTTTTTACTTTTTTTCAATCTTAACACTTAGTCCATGAAAAAAATCTTACTCATGAGTGTCATGCTCATGTTTACACTTCTTCACGGAGCGATGGCGCAAACGCGTACCGTTTCCGGAAAGGTAACAGACCAGAAGTCCTCCGAAGGCTTGCCCGGAGTGACTGTGCTTCTGAAAGGAACCACGACCGGAGTATCAACGAATGTGAGTGGTGAGTACATCCTGACCGTGCCCGAAACTGGTGGCACGCTCGTGTTCTCATCGGTTGGTATGGGAACCCAGGAGCGGGCCATTGGCTCCGCCGCCCAGATAAACATTGCGATGGCCCAGGACACTCGCCAACTAAGCGAGGTCGTGGTAACGGCCCTTGGCATTGAGAAGGACGTACGCTCGCTGGGCTACGCGACCCAGGAAATCAAAGCCGACCAGATTTCGCAGAAATCGGAGCCCAACGTGCTGAACGCGCTGCAGGGCAAAGTTGCTGGCGTAAACATCACCGGGGCCAGCGGCCTGGCCGGTTCGTCCACCAACATCAACATCCGGGGTATTACTTCGCTGCAGAACAGCAACCAGCCGCTGTTCGTGGTGGATGGTATTCCGATTAGCAACGACCTCGACCGTACCAACGGCGGCCCGCTGGGCACGCTCGGCGGTGCCCAGACGTCGAACCGGGCCCTCGACATCGACCCCGAAACCATTGCCAGCATCAACATCCTGAAAGGGCCGGCCGCCGCCGCCCTCTACGGCTCGCGGGCCGCTTCGGGTGCCATCATTATCACCACCAAGTCGGGGCGCAACGCCAAGGGCAAAACCGAGGTGACGGTGACGTCGAGCTATAACGTATCGAACGTGTATGGCCTGGCCAAGCTGCAAAACGACTACGGCCAGGGCACCCAGGGCGTAGTGGTTACTGCCGGCGGCCTGGGCGACGTGAACACGGCTTCGCGAGCTTCTTTCGGCCCCCGCTTTGGTACGACGCCAACCCTGGCCAACGGCCTGCTCCTGACCGATGGCAGCAGGCTGCCTTACGAGGCATATCCCAATAACATCCGGGACTTTTACCGTCAGGGCCGCGTGCTGAATAACGGGGTAAACATTGTGGGTGGCAATGCCGACCAGAATGTATCGCTGAACGTGAACAACACCGACCAGAAGGGCATCACCGAGAATTCTTCCCTGAAACGCACCAACGTGCAGCTAGGTGGCAACGTGAAGCTCATCAACAAGCTGCGAGCCGGTGGCTCCGTTAGCTTTATTCAGACCAACCAGGTAGGTCCGCTGATTGGCAATGGTAGCTCGGCCTTTGGCCAGCTGCCCGCTATTCCGCGCAGCTACAACCTGCAGGGGTTGCCCTCGCAGGACCCCAACACGGGTGCCAACATCTTCTTCCCGGGTTCGGACAACCCCTACTTTAACCTGCGCAACAACCCCACCACCTCTAATCTGACGCGCTTTATTAACGTAGCTAACCTCAGCTACGACGTAACGCCTTGGTTGAACGTGGCCTATCGCGCTGGTCTGGACACGTACACCGACCGTCGCAAGCAGATTTTTGCGCTCGGCTCGGCGCGGGTTCCCGGTGGCCAGGTACTCGACCAAGCCATCTACCGCAGCGAAGTCAACGGTGACCTGCTCGTAACGCTGAAGAAGGACAACATCGTCACCGAAGGCCTCAACGCTTCGCTGCTGCTCGGTCAGAACATCAACCAGCGTCGGGTGCAAAGCATTCAGTCGCAGGCCGATGCCCTGGCTTTCCCGTTCTACAACGCGCAGGCTGGTACGCAATTCACCGCCTCGGGCGAGAACTCCTCCGTGCGCCGCCTGTTGGGCTACTATGCACAGCTCTCGCTGGCCTACAACAACTATCTTTTTGTGGAACTGACCGGCCGGGCCGACCAATCGTCGACGCTGCCCGTGGCTAACAACACGTTCTTCTACCCTGCCGCGACCGTAGGCTTCGTCTTCAGCGACGCTTTCAAGCTGTCGAATGACATCTTCACTTACGGCAAGCTGCGGGCCAACGTAGCCCGTGTGGGCAAGGATGCAGGTACGTACGCTCTGGAAACCTACTACAACTCGGCTTCCCTGGGCAACAACGTGGGTAACATCAGCTTCCCCTTCACGATTAACGGCATCACTTACCCTGGCTTTGGCGTCAGCAGCGCCTTGGGCGGTGGCACTACGCTGACCCCGGAATTCACGAAGTCGTTTGAGGCAGGCACCAACCTGGGCTTCTTCAACAACCGCCTGACGTTCGACCTGACGTACTTCAAGACGATTAGCGAAAACCAGATTATTCCGGTTACCACGCCCGGCTCGACGGGCTACCTCTCCCGCGTTACCAACGTAGGCCGGGTAGATAACACGGGGTTTGAGGCGTTGATGATTGTGTCGCCCGTTCGTACTACGGATTTCAAATGGGATATCAATGCCAACTTCACGCACATCAAGAACGAGGTTATCTCGATTGCTCCTAATGTAATAACCGCCTCGGTAAACGGTAGTGCCTTCATCGGCAGCGTGCCGTCCTTCCAGGTCGGCCAGCCCTACGGCATCATCATCGGCAGCAAGGTTCCACGGGTACCAGCTACCGACGCTAATGGCAATGCCAACGCCCCCAGCGTGGTGGGCCGCTACATCATCAACCCGGCTACCGGCAGTTTCGACAGCAACACCGTTCCCAACTCCATCCTAGCCAACCCGAACCCTCAGTGGCAGGGTGGTATCACGAACACCGTGAGCTACCGTGGCCTGTCGCTCTCGTTCCTGGTCGATGCTACCTACGGTGCACAGCTGCTGTCCTTCACCAACGCCGTGCAGAAGTCGAACGGTCACCTGGCCGAAACGGCCGTTAACCGCGAGGCCCCCCGCGTCATCCCCGGCGTTATTCGCAATCCTGACGGTAGCTACCGCGAAAACAACATCCAGATTGATGCGCAGCAATACTACGGCGCAATTGGTGGTCTGCAGAGCGAGTTCAACGTGTACGATGCATCCGTATACCGCCTCCGCGAAGCTTCGATTGGCTACACCCTGCCCAAGGCCCTGCTGGAAAAAACGCCCTTCGGCCAAGCCAGCATCACGCTTTCGGGTCGCAACCTGTTCTATTTCGCTCCCAATGCCAACTTCGACCCCGAGACGAACACGCAGGGCGCGGGCAACATTCGTGGCCTAGAACTACAGGGTCCGCCAAACACGCGCAACTATGGTGTAAACCTGCGCTTCACACTATAATTTGAGCACTTTCTTCTATATGAAAAAGAACCAATTCTGGGGCCTTGCCCTGGCAGCAACGGTCGTGCTTTCTTCTACCAGCTGCAGTAAAGATGAGTTTCTGGACGTGAACCAGAATCCCAACAGCCCTGCTGCCGTGGGCATGCCGCTACTCCTGACGAGCACCCTGCTCACGACGGGTTTCGCCAACACCAACGACCTGGGCCGTGTCACCTCACTGCTGGTGCAGCACATCGCCGGCATTGCCAACCAGTCGGCTACCTACGATGTGTATAACATCCGGGGCTCGTTCGACAACCAGTGGAACGGTGAGCTCTACAGTGGCTCGCTGGTGAACACCAAACTGTTGATTGACCAGGCGGTGCAAAAAAACAGCCCCGCCTACGGCGGTATTGCCAAGCTGATTCAAGCCTACAACTACGCCCTCACCACCGACCTCTACGGTGATATCCCCTACTCTCAGGCCTTACAGGGAGTAGCCATCCTCACTCCCCGCTTTGATAAGCAGGAAGACATCTACAAGGGCAACACGGCCAAAGGCATCAAGAGCCTGTTTGAGTTGGTGAAGGACGGCCTGGCCGACCTCGATAAGCCCAGCACCCTGAAGCCCAGCATTGCTGATGACCCGGTTTATGGTGGTGACCTGACCAAGTGGAAGCAAATGGGTAACACCCTGCTGCTGAAATTGGCCAACACCATCAGCAAGAAAGAGCCGGCGTTGGCTGGTCCTATCATTGCGCAGGCCGCCGCCGGTGCTATCACCACGAACGCCAACGACTTTCAGATACCCTTCGGCACGTCGACGACCAATCTGAACCCGCTGTACCAGTTCAATTTCGTGACGCGTCCCGACGACCAGATGCTAAGCCAGCGTCTGCTCGACAGCATGAGCGTGCGCCGGGACCCCCGCCTGCCGATTTACTTCAACACGACGCCCACCAACACGGCAGCCACTACTACTCCGCTGGGCATTTTCACGGGCTACCAGAACGGCTCGCCCAACGCAGTACCCGTACGGGCCAACCGCTCGCGCTACAATGTGTACATCCGCGGGGCGAGCGGTGAAGCTCCGGCTCGCCTGCTCACCAACTTCCAGCGCCTGTTTATCCTAGCCGAATCGGCCGTACAGGGCCTGCCTGGATTCACCCTGCCGGCCGGCACCACGGCCCAGTCGCTTTACCAGAGCGCCATTCGCGCTTCGATGACCAAAGCTGGCGTAGCCGATGCGGACGTGACGGCTTACTTCGTGGCCAACCCCCGGGTAGCGCTGCTGAGTACCAATGCTACGGTAGCCCAGAACCAGATTATTACCCAGAAATGGATTGCCTGGGTTGGCAACGGCTACGAAGCCTACAACGACTACCGCCGTACCGGTTTCCCGAGTTTGCCAGTAGTACAGAACGCCGCTGGCGACGACCCCTCAATCATCCCCCGTCGCATTCCATATCCTAACTCGGAGCTGAACGCCAACACGAACGCCGAAGGCCTGGACAAGAACATCCGGACCAGCGCGCCAGTGTGGTGGGCGCAGTAAGCCGCCCCTTCGTTTAACTTCTGATCCGATTTTCGACATGAAAAAGCATCTCATCAATTTATTCGCCTTGGTTTTGCTGGCCGGAAGCGCTGTTTCCTGCAAGAAGGCCTACGATAATAATAACCTGGACCCCCTGGCACCCAGCCTGGCCGACATTCCGGTGACCGTCACGAACTTCAACGTGTTCGAGCGCTTCCCAGTGTTTTTCGCTACTGCTCCCGCTGGCGCTTTCACGATTACGTTCTCCATTCCAGCCGATAAAGGCAAAATCAAGGAGATTACCAAAGTAACGACGGGTAACAACGGCCTGCGCGACCTGCAGACCGGTGCTCCCGCCGTGCTCTACAACTACAACACGGCAACCAGCGCGGCCGTAGCAATTCCGGGTAATGGCTCCAATACCATCACCTTCACGTCGGATCTGGATACCTACACCAAGTACCGGACCCGCGTAGGGGCAGGCGTTGCCACGGTTAATCCCGTGGTATCGACTAACCCGCAGGCCCCGACCCAGATTGAGTACTACTTCCTGCTGACGCTCGATAATGGCACAACCATTATCCCGGAGCGCGTGCGCGTGCGCGTTCAGTAAACCAAGGTACAAGATTGAATAAAAAAACCCCAGCCAAATTGGCTGGGGTTTTTTTGTGGGAAAAAGCGGCGAAACGCCTCACAGGATATACTGGCTCAAGTCGCGGTTTTTCACCATGTCATTCAGCCGCTCGTTCACGAGGGCGGCGGTGATGAGGATGCGGGCGTTGGCCCCAATCTTGTCGGGCACGTCGTAGAGGATGTCGTTGAGCAGGCGGCTCATGACGGTGTGCAGGCGGCGGGCGCCAATGTTCTCAACCTCGGCATTGACCTCGAAGGCAATTTCGGCAATGCGCTCCAGCGCAGCATCCTCAAAGGTTAGCTCGACCTCTTCGGCTTTGAGCAGTGCCTCATATTGCTTGGTGAGGGCATTTTTGGGGTCTTTAAGAATGCGGAAGAAGTCGTCCTTAGTCAGGCTTTGCAGCTCGACACGGATGGGGAAGCGGCCCTGCAGCTCGGGAATGAGGTCGCTGGGTTTGGAGACGTGGAAGGCCCCGGCGGCGATGAACAGGATATGGTCGGTGTTGACGATGCCGTACTTGGTATTCACGGCCGAGCCTTCCACGATGGGCAGCAGGTCGCGCTGCACGCCCTGGCGGCTCACGTCGGGGCCACCGCCGCCGTTTTTGACGCCGCTGCTGGCTACTTTGTCAATCTCGTCGATGAAGATGATGCCGGCATTTTCGCATTGGCGGATGGCTTCGTCCTTCACGTCGTCCATATCGATGAGCTTGGCGGCTTCTTCGTCGAGGAGGAGTTTGCGGGCTTCGGCCACGGTCACTTTGCGCTTGCGGGTCTTTTTGGGCATCATGTTGCCCAGCATGTCCTGCAGGCCCGAGAGTGTACCCTCGTCCATGCCGGGAGGTGCGCCCATAATGCCCACACTGGGGCCGGCCTGCGCCACCTGAATTTCGATTTTGCGGTCTTCGAGCTCGCCATTTTTAATCTTCTGACGGAACCGCTCGCGGGTACGCTCGTTGAGCTCGGCATCGGAATGGGGCACGTCATCGCCTCCCCCACCGCCAAAGCCGAGGCCGGTTTTGGCACCAGCGGGCTGCTGAATGGCCGGAATCAGGGCATCGAGAATGAGCTCCTCCACGGCGTCGGCAGCCTGGGCTTTCACGGCCTCCTGGCGGCGGGCCTTCACGCGGTTGAAGGACTGCTCGGCCAGGTCGCGCACCATGCTTTCCACATCGCGGCCCACATAGCCCACTTCGGTGAACTTACTGGCTTCCACTTTCACAAAGGGCGCATCGGCGAGGTTGGCCAGGCGGCGGGCAATTTCGGTTTTGCCCACGCCGGTGGCCCCAATCATGAGGATGTTGTTCGGGACAATTTCAGCCTGCATATCGGCCGGAGCGTGCAGGCGGCGCCAGCGGTTGCGCAGGGCAATGGCCACGTGGCGCTTGGCCTCGTGCTGGCCGATGATGTATTTATCGAGCTCGGCCACGATTTGGGCCGGGGTGAGAAAATCTTGGTTGAGCATGGGAAGTGTACGGGAACGGGGTAATGAAAGAACGAAGCTGTTTAGAAAGTCCCCGAACGGTCATGCTTCGCTGCGCGCTGCATGACCGTTCGGGGACCTTTTGTGACTTTCTAAACAACTCTAACGTCATGCGGAGCGCAGCGAAGCATCTTGCCCGCAATAAGCAATCCAATCGATGGGTTTACTTACGGTGAGCAAGATGCTTCGCTGCGCACTGCATGACGTTCTAAACAAGCGGGACTTTATTCCTTCTTCTTAAACAGCGAATTAAAGTTGCGCGAAATGGTGAAATATTCGCTGGAACCGGCCGCCTGCAGGGTGGCATGGGTATAATCAATCTGAAACGTGCTAATCTTCAGCATCACGCCAAAGGCCAGGCCGGCGCTGCCGCTGGTATTGTCGAGGCGCAGCTCGCGGCGCTGCAAGTGGTTGTAGCCGGCCCGGAGCTGAAAGCCCTTGCCGAGTATCAGGGCGGCGCTGACGGTGAGGTGCCGAGCCAGGTTGTCGCCAAAGCTTTTGGTGGCCTTCTTCTCGTTGCCGCTGGCGTCGAGGGTGCCGCGGGCATTGGGGTCGAGGTACTGAATGTCCCACTGCTGCAGATGATGTGCCGTGAGCGAGAAGCGCAGCGGCATGTGCTCGGGCTTCACGGTGGCCCCAATCTGCACATCGAGCGGCAGCCGGCCGCGCTCGGTGCCAAGATAGGGCGAGAACTGATAGCCGGCATTTTTCACAGCCAGGCCCGCCGTGAAATCAGCCGTGGGGTGCTTGTACACTACGCCGGCATCGGCCACACCGGCCAGCGAGCGGCTGCCCGCAATGCTGGATACGGCCAGCTTAGTGGTGGCGCCAAACGTGAATTTGCCCTTGGTGTAGGAATCACTCACGCCCACGGTGTACTCGTTCACGCCGAACGTGCCGAGGCTGTTGCCGGCAGGGTCGTAGCTCTCGAAGCTGCCGTAGTTGAGGTAGGTGATGCCCACGCCGAAGCGCCCGGCTTTCTCGGTATTGAACACGTAGGCGGCGGTGCTCTGCTTGATATCGGCGAGGTAGGCCACGTAGCTCAGGGCCAGACGGCCATCCATGTCAGCATTGAGCAGCGCCGGGTTGCCATAGAGCATAGTGGGGTCGTCGTTGCGGTCTGAGACGCTCATGCCGCCCAGAGCCGCCAGGTGCGCGCTGGGCGGCAGGTCCAGAAACGGAAACACGGTGCGGCCGCCCAGCTGCTGCGCGGCCACCGAACGCACGGCCAGACTAGCCCCAACAACACAAAAACCAATAATCCGGCGGGCGGAGAGGTGCTTCATTGTTCGAAGATAATAGGTGTGTAGTAAGCTTTAGCTGGCACCGCAGGGCCGTGTAGCCGAAAGAACGCAGCCTTGGAGTTGGTAGTATTCATTCGCCCCCACGGCCCTGCGGTGCCAGCTAAGGCTTACCGCACAGCCCTACTGCACCTCCACGCTGGGGCCGGGCGCGGGCACAGGCTCGTCGCGCACGGGCAGCTTTTGCGGGTGCGGCACCAGCTCATCGAGCAGGGCCACGCGCAGCACATCGTCCACCCGGTCGGCGTAGTGAATGGTGAGGCCTTTGAGGTAGTCTTCCTGGATTTCCTCGATGTCCTTGCGGTTTTTGGGGCAGAGGATGATGTCCTTCATACCGGCACGGCGGG
Source organism: Hymenobacter siberiensis (assembly GCF_018967845.1). Taxonomy (GTDB): domain Bacteria; phylum Bacteroidota; class Bacteroidia; order Cytophagales; family Hymenobacteraceae; genus Hymenobacter; species Hymenobacter siberiensis. The sequence goes on along the minus strand of NZ_JAHLZZ010000001.1, from coordinate 1,992,062 downwards.
CGGCCAGCAGCTTCTCCTTGATGCCGCCCACGGGCAGCACCTTGCCGCGCAGCGTGATTTCGCCGGTCATGGCCAGACGCGGGCGCACCCGGCGCTGGGTGAAGGCCGAGGCCATGCTGGTGAAAATGGCGATGCCCGCGCTGGGGCCATCCTTGGGCACCGCGCCTTCGGGGAAGTGAATGTGCAGGTCGTACTGCTCAAACAGGCGGTAGTCGATGCCGATTTCATCGGCCCGCGAGCGCAGGTAGGAAAGCGCCGTAATGGCCGATTCCTTCATCACATCACCGAGCTGGCCGCTCAGCGTGAGCTTGCCGCGGCCCCGGCTCAGCAGGCTTTCCACGAAGAGAATATCGCCGCCCACCGAGGTCCAGGCCAGGCCCGTTACCACGCCAGCCGTGTCGTTGTCCTGGTACTGGTCGCGGTCAAAAATGGCCGAGCCGAGGATTTTGCGCACGTCGGCCGGTTCTATCACCGCCGGCAGCAGCTCCTTGCCGGCCTTGCGGCGGGCCAGGTTACGCGTTACGGCGGCCAGCTTGCGCTCCAGGCCGCGCACGCCCGATTCCCGGGTATAGTCGTCGGCCACGCGATGCAGGGCGGCATCGGTGATTTTTACTTCGGTTTCGCCCAAGCCATGGTCTTTCAATTGCTTCGGCCATAGGTGTTTGCGCGCAATCTGAACCTTTTCCTCCTGAGTGTAGCCGGTGAGGTCGATGATTTCCATGCGGTCGCGCAGGGCGGGCTGAATGGTATCGAGCGAGTTGGCCGTGGCAATGAACAGAACCTTGCTCAGGTCATATTCTACTTCCAGGTAGTTATCGGTGAAGGTGGCATTCTGCTCCGGGTCGAGCACTTCGAGCAGGGCCGAGCTGGGGTCGCCGCGAAAGTCGCTGCTCACCTTGTCAATCTCATCGAGAATGATGACCGGATTGGAGGTACCCGCCTTCTTAATCTGGGCGATGATGCGGCCGGGCATGGCCCCCACGTACGTTTTGCGGTGGCCCCGGATTTCGGCTTCGTCGCGCACGCCACCCAGGCTCATGCGGATGTACTTACGGCCCATGGCAGCCGCAATGCTGCGACCCAGGCTGGTTTTGCCCACGCCGGGCGGGCCGTAGAGGCACAGAATCGGCGCTTTTAAATCCTGCTTCAGCTTGAGCACAGCGATGTACTCCAGGATGCGCTCCTTAACTTTTTCGAGGCCGAAATGGTCGGCGTCGAGGATTTTCTTGGTTTGCTTGAGGTTGAACTTATCCTTGGTGTACTCGCCCCAGGGCAGGTCGAGCAGGAACTCGACGTAGTTCATGTTCACCGAATAATCGGGGGCCATGGGGTTGGTGCGGGCCAGCTTCTCCATCTCCTTCTTGAAATGGAGCGCCACGGCCTCGGGCCATTTCTTGGTTTCGGCGCGGGCCCTGAGGCGGTGCACGTCTTCCTCGGTGCCGTCCTGGCCCAGCTCGTCCTGCAGGGTTTTGAGCTGCTGGCGCAGGAAATACTCGCGCTGCTGGGCATCAATTCCGGTGTGGGTTTTGGAGCGGATATCCTGCTTGATTTCGAGTAATTCAGCCTGGCTGAGCAGGGCTTCGAGCAGCAGGCGGGCCTGGGCTTCGGGGTCGGCCAGTTCCAGGAGGCGCTGCTTGGCGGGCAGGTCGAGCTGCACGTTGCTGGACAGGAAGTGCGTGAGAAAAGCCGGCGACTGAATGCCATCGAGCATGGCCCGGGCTTCCATCGGAATCTCGGGCGTGAGCTCCAGCACCTTGGTCGCGGCCTCGCGCAGGGCCTGCAACAGGCCAAACTCGCCGGGAATTTCGGGGTTCAGCGATACTTCGGGAAAATAGCTGACGCGGGCCACCAGCGGCGTGAAGCTCAGCTGCTCTTCGACCGTGAAGCGCACCTGGCCCTGCAGGATGATGGTAATGTGGCCATCGGGCTGCTCCAGCAGCTTCAGAATACGGGCCAGCGTGCCCACGGATTGCAGCTCGTCGGTGGTGGGCTCGTCGGCATCGGGATTGAGCTGAGCCACCACGCCGAGGAGCTTGTCGGCGGCGTAGGCTTTGCGCACCAGCTTCACGCTTTTTTTGCGGGATACCGTTACGGGCAACACCACGCCCGGGAAGAGGACGGTGTTGCGCACTGCCAGCAAGGGCAGCGTGGGCGGGGCATCGTCGCCGCGCAGGAGGTGGTCGGGGTCGGCGGCCATAATGGCGATGGCTTCGGGTTGAGAGTTAGCGTCGCTAAATGTGCGAATCGGGGCCGCAGCGGAAGAATAAAGGGAAGCCAGATGCATGAACGGAGATAAAGCAGAAGCAGCGGCCGCAGGTGCCAGATTGGCAGTTTGCGGCCTTTCGGTTGGGAAGATACAAGGTACGCTTTCCCGGCGCGTTTGGGCTTCAAGGGCCGTGCCAGCGGGCTAAAACCGCCAAAGCGGCGCACCTGCGGCCGGAGCAGATGCCGAATATGGCTAATTCGTTAAATTGTCGGCAACTTGCGCAATATTATATGTTTAAAACTCTACCCATGTCGGCTTTATTGCGTCGAAGCTGGTTGCTGCTGAGCGCGGCCGCGTGGCTGCTGACTTCGCCCACCGCCCTGGCCCAGCGCCGGCCCACCCAACGGATTCCCGCCGCCGCCTCCCCTTCTGCCGACACCACCAGCGGCGGGGCTTCGGCCGCGCCCAAAAAGGCCGCTACCAGCCGCCCGGCCGCCGCAGTTCCCAAGCCAGCCATAATGCCCGGCGCCTACCGCGTGCGCGGCCTCAACAGCCGCGTGAGCCGCAAGCTGCACCTGCGGGCCGATGGCACGCCCGACTTCGTCAATATCAACAAATACCCGTTTTTTGAGGACAGGAAGGCGCTAAAAGCCATTACCAAAGCGGAAAAGCGCCGCCAGTACCACCAGACCCGGCTGCTGCTCGAAGACTACGTAGCCCGGTTCGGGCCGGTCAATTTCGAGAAGAACACCAATATGCTCTGGCGGCTGGGCCAGCTGCTGGAGCGCGACAGCCAGTCGGTGAAAGCCAAGGCCTACTACCGCCTAGCCCTGAAGCACAGCCGCGCCGATACCAAGCGCGTGCAGCTTTACTACGACTCGCTGGAGCAGAAAAACACTGCCCTATACGTCCCCCTGAAAACGTACTACGACCTGGTGGAGTACCGCAAGAACCTTAACACCTTTCACCCGCCCAAGGGCGTGTATACGAGCATGGGCGACGCCATCAACAGCAAGGCGGCCGACTACGGGCCTGCACTAGCCGGCAACGACTCGCTGATAATCTTCAGCAGCAAGCGCAAGCGGCGCGGGCTGACCGGCGTGGTAGACGAGGACCTGTACACCTCGCACCGCGAGGGCGTGAGCTGGAGCGATGCCGAGCCGCTGCCCAAGCCCATCAACTCGCCTAACAACGAGGGCTCGGCCTGCCTGAGCAAGGACGGGAAGACCATTTACTTTGCCCGCTGCGAGTGCGCCACCTGCCACGGCAACTGCGACCTATACACCGCCACGCGCGGCAAAGACGGCAAGTGGAGCGCCCCCAAAAGCCTGGGGCCCATGGTGAACTCGCTGGGTTGGGACTCGCAGCCCACCCTCTCGCAGGGCGAGGATACGCTGTATTTCGCCTCGGACCGGCTGGGTGGCTTTGGGCTGTCGGACATTTACTATACCCACAAGCTGCGCGACGGGCGCTGGAGCCCGGCCGAGAACGCGGGGCCGGTGGTGAACACCCGCGAGAGCGAGGTGAGCCCGTTTTACCACCCGCTCTACCACGTGCTGTACTTCAGCTCGCGGGGGCAATTGCTGAACTTTGGTGACTTCGACATTTACAAAACCTACCGCGTGGGCGGGCGCTGGCAGGAACCCAGGAACATTGGCCCACTGGTGAACGGCAAGGGGTCGGAGTATTATTTCACCATCGATAGGGAGAGTAAAAACCTGTACTACGCCCGCTCGGAGGCGCAGGAAATCAACAACCTCGACCTCTACTCCTTCCCGCTGCCGATGGAGGCACAGCCGCTGGCCACCACCAAGGTGGAGGGCACGCTGATGGACTCGGTGAGCAGCAAGCCGCTGAAGGGCATCGTGAGCATCATCGATACCGACAACGGCATTGAGGTGGCCAGCAAGTTTATCCGGCCCGATGGCACATTTGACTTTGAGCTGATTGAGGGCTCGCACTACGCCATGCTGATTCAGAGCAACGACTTTTTCTCGGTCGAAAAGCAGTTTGCCCTGAAGGGCGACACGGTGATGACGCTGCTCACGAACAGCATCGACTACAAGCTGCCGCTGATTTTCAAGAACCTGGAGTTTGAGCAGGGCAAGGCGGCCGTGCTGCCCAGCATGCACAGCACGCTGGACCGCATCGCGCTGTTCCTGGTCGACCACCCCACGTTCCGGCTCAGCATCACGGGCCACACCGACACCAGCGGCGACCCCGACGTGAACGAGAAGCTCTCACAGGACCGCGCCGAGGCAATCCGCCGCTACATCGAGCGCAAGGGCAAGATTGCCCCCAACCGCATCGAGAGTTTCGGCTACGGCTCCAGCCACCCGCTCAAGGACGAAGTGACCGAGGAAGATGCCAAGGTGAACCGCCGCGTCGAGTTCAAGCTGGTGAGACCCGAAGCCAACGACAAGCCCGCCGACGGCGGCGGGGACTGGAAGTAGGGCACCAAGCCCTACTCCACTGCCAGCACCCGCACGGTTTTGCCATTGAACAGGGCTTCCTCCCCCGCCCGCAGCCCTTTCAGTGCCACCGCCACCGGCGCGGCGGGCGACACGCCAAAAACATCCATCCCCTCCAGCTTGCCGGCGCTGATGCCGAGGTAAAACGTCCCCATACTGGTACTTACCAGCGCCCCGGGGCGCACGGTATCGCACGGCGCGTCGGGGCTGATGCGGGCCAGCTCGGCTTGCAATTGCTGGGCCTGCTGCATGTGGGCGGCATTGCGGTCGCGCTCGGCGTTGGCCATTTCGCGGCCGGTTTCATACTTGTCGCCGGCGCTGCTCTTGGTTTCGGAGGAGGAGGATTCCTGGGCGGCCTGCATGGCGGTGCGGGCGGCAGCAATGCGCTGCTCGATGAAGGCGTCGCAGAGGGCGTGGAGGGCGGGTTTGGCAGGGTTCATTTAGGAAGGCTGCAGATGAATAACCACTCGTTCGGGAGCAACGGCCGCTACTTGCCGTTCGCATTTCCATTTCGACTGCGGCGTCAATCCCTGAATTGTACTGCCATCGGTAATGATATCGCCATGCTCGTACACGTAGTAGGCATAGTTCCATAAGGCTTGCCCAACGACACCCTCGTCCAGATTTGCAAAGCGAATCTGGAAATCGGGCAAGCCAAGCAAATGCAAACCCACGGTATCCATAAGGATTTCACCGCTCGAACCGTTACTAATATTGAAGAGGCGCACGTTTACCAGCCCGTGCAACGGACGTTGGTCAGGGTTGGTCCAGGAATCAACTAAATCATCAGGCGCAATTAGTTTCTGAGCCGCTACCGAGTATTCTGCCTGCGGGCCAACCACGCGGGTAACGGCTACCAGAAAGTCCATGAATAGTGTGAGTCGGACTTTATAATCCAATGTCCGGGACATGAAGTCTGAAACCAGAAACTCGTACCGACAAGCAGCTGCCGTCTCATCAGCTTTCGCCCAATGCCAGTTCTGCTGTAATGCTTCGGGGGCAACTTCTGCCTTTTCATCTCCCGCATTTGGCAGGAATATCGTGCATTGAGCCGCGATAATTCCATCCTCAAACTGCACTTTAATATCGGGGAAGAAATAAAGCAGTGCACTTTCACTATCGGGACTGTGAACTCCGGGATGAGCTGTTTGCAGTTCGCTCGTGATGCGTGCTTTATTGATAGCAGGCTTATCTGTAAACAGCAGCTTGGCCGTCAGCATCTGGGGGTAGTTTCTCAGCGGCTCATCCGCCACTTCTTGCTTCTTCTGCTTTTTACCAAAATCAAAAAGTCCCATAAATGGCGTACTGGCAGGGTTGGTATATACTTGGGTATGATGTTTGAAGCTTTTGCAGCTTTCAAGTAGACAGTTCGTTACCCATTGTGTTGCTACCGTCCTGTTCACGGCCTTGCTCACAGAGCGCATGCAGCTCACGCTTACGTTGCTGCAAATGCCAGACGATTTCCCGCTTTTCAGCGAAAGCCATTACCTGCCAGCGGACGCGGTTTTCTGCGTCCTCATCGTAGTGGAGCGGCACAATCCGAAAAGCGGTTTTATCGAGGCGGAGCATGGCTAAAGTTACGGATTTCTACCCCGCCGCGATAAGTCCCGCCGCCACCTTCCTATCATTCCCCAACCTCGGCACCTTGTTCTGCCCACCCAGGCGGCCCAGGCTTTTCATGTAGCGCTGGAAGGCCCCGGCGGGCAGCGGCGTGAGCTGCAGCGGCACCAGAATATTACCCTGGCGCAGGTCGTCGTAGTAGGTATTGCGGCGGCGCAGGGCCGTATCTAAAGCGGCGGCAAAAGTGGTAAATTTCTGAGGCGGGCGGGCAAATTCCACCAGCCACTCGTGGCGCGAGGGCATAGCGGGGTCGTCGCTCACGAGCGGGGCCACGGTGAATTCGGTGACTTCGACCTCGGGGGTTTGGGCCATGACTTCGCGCAGGGCCTGCTCCACCTCCTCCCCTATCACGTGCTCGCCGAAGGCCGAGAGGAAGTGCTTGATGCGGCCCGTGACCACCACGCGGTGCGGGCGCAGGCTCACGAAGCGCACCGTGTCGCCGATAGAATAGCCCCACAGGCCGGCGTTGGAGGTGAGCACCACGGCGTAATTGCGGTCCAGTTCCACGTCGGCGATGGTAAGGCGGGGCGCATCGGGCTCGAAGAACCGCTCGGCGGGCACAAATTCATAGAAGATGCCGCTGTTCAGCAGCAGCAGCAGGCCGGGGTTGCCGGGCTCGTCCTGGAAGGCTAAGAAGCCTTCGGATGCCGGAAACAGCTCGATGCTGTCCACCGGCCGGCCGATGCTTTCGAAGAGCTTGGCCCGGTAGGGCTCGAAGTTGACGCCGCCGTACACGAAGAGGTTGAAATCGGGAAAAATGTCCTTGATGGGCCGACCGGTGCGGGCGGTGAGGCGGTCGAAGTACATCTGTACCCAGGGCGGAATGCCGGAAATCAGGGTCATTTTCTCGCCCAGCGTTTCGTCCACGATGCGCTCCAGCTTGGTTTCCCAGTCCTCGATGATGTTCGTTTCGTAGCTGGGCAGCTGGTTGCGGCGCAGGTAGGCGGGCACATGGTGGTTGGCAATGCCCGAAAGCCGGCCCGTGCGGATGCCGTGATGCATTTCCAGCGCTGGCGAGCCCGACAGGAATATTAGCTTGCCATCGAGAAACCGACTGCGGCCGGTGCGGTAGATGTAGTAGAGCAGGGCATCGCGCGCGCCGTCAATGTGGTTCGGGATGCTATCTTTCGTAATCGGGATGTACTTGGTGCCGCTGGTGGTGCCGCTGGTTTTGGCCAGGTACAGCGGATGGCCGGGCCAGAGCACGTCGGCCTCGCCGGCCTGCGTGCGGTCGAACCAGGGCTTTAGGGCTTCATAGTCGCGCACGGGCACCTGACGGGCCAGGTCGGCGGGCGTGCGGATGCCGCCCAGGTCGTGAGCACGGCCGAAGGCAGTACCAGCCGCCGTGGCCGTCAGCTTCGCCAACAGCTCGCGCTGGGTAGTTTCGGGGCGGTGCTGCCAGCGTTGGTAGCGCCGGGCAATGTAGCGGGCCAGGGGCTGGCTCAGGATGGCTTTCAATCCCATAAATGCTAAGTAAAAAGCCGTTGGAAGGGCTGCGAAGGTACGTTGGGCCAGATGCGCGGTTTTCCGGAAGACAACCTCGCTACCTTGCGGCCGTTAGCAATTGACGGCCGCGCTGTTTTTTCGGACGGCAAGCTAAAGCTTACCTCACTCATTTACTCACTTACTCATTTACCACATCATGGCAGACCATGCAGGCAAAGCCGTCTGGAACGGCGACATCAAAGGCAGCGGCACTCTCACTACCGACAGCGGCGCGCTGAATGCGCCCTACTCCGTTGGCAGCCGCTTCGAAGGCAAACAGGGCACCAACCCCGAAGAGCTCATCGGCGCGGCCCACGCCGGCTGCTACACCATGTACCTGACCAGCGTGCTCACCAAGCACGGCCACACGGTGCAGAACATCACCACCACCAGCACCGTGACGATGAACCCCAACAACGGCCATCCCGTCATCGAGCACATCCACGTGAGCACCGAAGGCCACGTCACGGGCGGCAACATCACGGCCGACGATTTCCAGAAGCACGCCGAAGATGCCAAGGAAAACTGCCCGGTATCGAAAGCCCTGAGCGCCGTGCCGAAAATGACGCTGGAAGCGAAGTTTTCGGGCTAGGTTTCGCCAGCTGAACGACGAAGAAAAGCACGTCATGCTGAGCGGAGCCGAAGCATCTCGCTCGGGGCAGTAATCCAATCGCAAGAAAAGATTTACCACCCCACGCGAGATGCTTCGGCTCCGCTCAGCATGACGTTCTTATTTTTGCAGGCTACACGTTCTTTTCAGCCCTGATAAACAACAACTCGCTCCTGACCCTTAAATTTGTCCTTATGCCCACTGGTACCACCCGCATTCGCCTCCGCCCCGCCAATACTTCCCGCGTCCCGTTCTGGGGCCAGCTCGCCATTGGCCTGTTCTGGCTGGCCTACGTGCTGTTTGGCATATTGAGCGATACCGGCGCGCAGGATTACCACTTTCTGCATTGGGTGTTCCTGGTTTTCACGTTCGTGTACCTCGGCTACGTGCTGGTAAACAATGCCCCCATCTTCGGCACCCAGAGCTACCTCGAGTTCACGCCCGGCTACATTGTGCACAAAAACGGCCTGTTCCGACCCAAGCAGGTTTTCGCCGCCGAAAATATCGCTGCCCTGGAGCTGAAGCCCATGGTGCTGCGCGTGCGCCAGAAAGACGGCGAAATCTACGCCCTCAACCTGCGCGAAGTGAAAGGCAAAATGCGCAAGATGAGCTTCCGCGAGCAGGTACGGGCATTTGCCGCCAAGTATAACCTGCCATTGCAGGAAGTAAGCCCGACGGCGGCAGCCTAGACTCTATTCCTCAGAAACTGAAAGGGGCTCCAGACGCTGCGCGTGTCTGGAGCCCCTTTTTTGCGCTATCAAAGCCGCGAGTCTTACTTCTTGGCGAATTTCTTGCGCAGCTCGTCCACCTGGTCGCGGAATTTCTTGTCCGAATCCACCAAATCCGACACGGTTTGCACCGAGTGCATCACGGTGGTATGGTCGCGGCCGCCGAAGTGAAAACCAATGGTTTTCAGCGTGTGTGAGGTGTGGTGTTTGGCAAAATACATGGCCACCTGCCGGGCCGTCACCACTTCCTTCTTGCGGGTTTTGTCCTTCAGCAAATCGACCGAGATGCCGAAATACGCGGCCACGGTCTTTTGAATGAAGTCGAGGTTCACCTCGGCCTCCACTTCCTCGATGATGTGGCGCAGGGCCTGCTTCACCATTTCCAGGTCGATGTCGCGGCGCGATAAGCTGCTCTGGGCCACCAGCGAGGCAATGACGCCTTCCAGCTCGCGCACGTTGGTGTGCACCGAATTGGCCAGATAATCAACCACATGGTCCGGCGGAATATCAATTCCATCCTGCTCCATCTTGTTGCGGATAATAGCTACTCGCGTCTCAAAGTCAGGGCTCTGCACATCGGCCGTCAGGCCCCACTTAAAGCGGTTCAGCAGGCGGTCTTCCAGGCCCAGCAGGTCCTTGGGGGGCCGGTCGGAGGTCATCACAATCTGCTTGCCCGACTGGTGCAAGTGGTTGAAGATGTGGAAGAACATCTCCTGGGTCTTGCCCTTGTTGGCCAGAAACTGCACGTCATCCAGAATCAGGGCATCGACCTGCAGATAGAAGTTCGCGAAGTCCTGCACCTGCGCGCGCTGCACGCTGTCGATGAACTGGTTGGTAAACTTCTCGGCCGATACGTAGAGCACGAACCGCTCGGGCGCCGTAGCCTTGATGTGGTTGCCGATGGCCTGCACGAGATGGGTTTTGCCCAGGCCCACACCGCCGTACACCATCAGCGGGTTGAAGCTGGTGGTGCCGGGCTTGTTGGCCACGGCGAGGCCGGCCGAGCGGGCCAGCCGGTTACAGTCGCCCTCGATGTAGTTGTCGAAGGTGTACGAGCCGTTGAGCTGCGACGGTACCAGGTTGCCATCCACGGGTTTGGCCTGGTCGAAGGGGTTGCGGGGCGGGGACAGGGTGTCGGCCCCGCCGCCGTTGGCGAAGTTGTTGCCGCGCGGCGTAGTACGCACCGCACCCGAGTTCACGTAGCGGGCCGAGGCGGCGCGGGCGCTGCCGGCCAGCGGGTTGCCCACGGCAGTTGTGCCCGGCATGGGCTGGGGCGCGTCGCGCGGGTCGGGGGCGGCCTGCTTGCGGGTGGGCGGCAGGTGCAGGGCGCGGGGCGGCGTCTGCTCGTTGCCCTGGTCTACCACCACGCTGTATTCGAGGCGGCCTTCGGAGCCCAGCTGCTGGTAGAGGGCGCGGCGCAGCTCATCCACGTAATGCTCTTCCAGCCAGTCGTAGAAATAGGCGCTCGGCACCTGAATGGTGAGCACGTTGCCCTTCAGCTCGACCGGCACAATGGGCTGGAACCAGGTCCTAAAGCTCTGCTCCCCGATTTCCGCCGAGATGCTGCGTAAGCAGCCAGCCCAAACCGTGCGAAAATCCTTGAGCATTTGAACGATTGAAAGGAAACCGGCGAAAAACCGGGAGCAAAAAAGGAGCCGAAATCAGCCGCCCGAACCGGGCGTTATTTTTTAGAGGGGAACAAAATTGTGGAAAACTTCGCACTTAAAAAAGCCGAAATGACCTTGTGTATGTCGTGCTTTTAGCAGGCGGCCCGAACCGGCACCACGGCGGCACTTGCCAGCCCGGCGCGCTTATTTTTTATTGAGAATTCATAATCCAGCCGGCCCAGATTGATGCCCGACCAGCCCACCTGGTTGATGAGGGTGGCGTGGCCGTCGGGACTGGCGATGGGCTCGGGCGCGGCCATAAACGTGTGGGTGTGCCCGCCCAGTATGAGGTCGATTCCAGAAACCTGGGCGGCCAGCTTGCGGTCATCGAGCTTATCGTTTTCGTACTTGTAGCCCAGGTGCGAGAGGCAGATAACGAGGTCGCAGCGCTCGGGGCCGCGTAGCTGGGCGGCCATTTCCCTGGCCTTGGCCACGGGGTCGAGGTAGATGGTCTGACCGAAGTTTTTATCGGCTACCAGCCCGCTCAGCTCGATGCCGATGCCAAACACGCCGATGCGGATGCCCTGTTTCTCGAACACCTTGTAGGGAGCAAAGCGGCCGGCCAGCGGCGTTTTCGAAAAGTCGTAGTTGGCGATGAGGAAGGGAAAGGTGGCGTTGGGCAGCTGGCGCTGCAGGCCCTCAATGCCGTTGTCGAAGTCGTGGTTGCCGAGGGTGCTGGCGTCGTATCCCATCTGGCTCATCAGCTTGTACTCCAGCTCGCCGCCGAAGAAGTTGAAGTACGGCGTGCCCTGGAAGATATCGCCCGAGTCGAGCAGCAGCACGTTGGGCTCCTGGGCCCGCACCTCCTTGATAAGCGCGGCGCGCCGGGCCATGCCACCCAGCCCGGCCCACTGCCCGCCATTGTCGGGAAAGGGCTCGATGCGCGAGTGCATGTCGTTGGTATGCAGAATGGTGAGCTTGAGCGGAGCCTTGGCGTTAGTGGCTGCGGCAGCCGAGTTGGCCAGGCCGCCCAGCACGGTGAGGCCGGCGGTGCCGAGGAAGGAATTGCGGAGAAAATCGCGACGTTGCATAATCTTGATGACGCAAAAAGTCAATTACAACAAACTATTTATGGTAGGAAAGAGCCAAAATGGCTCGGTCTCCTTTTTCAATCCTCCGCCAGTTTACAAAGGCGGAGCAACTCCTGAAACAAATGCGCTTCCCTAGCAGCAAAATCAGCAGCATGCTCTAAATGGAGTTGTTTAGAAAGTCACAAAAGGTACTCAAACGGTCATGCAGCGCGCAGCGCAGCATCTTGCTCGCATCGTTGAACGGGCCTGACGATGCGAGCAAGATGCTGCGCTGCGCTCCGCATGACCGTTCGGGGACTTTCTAAACAGCTTCAATAATTTGGCGGGTATCGATAACAATAGTCATTCTTAATTGGCTTTCACGCGGCCTTCGACCCGGGCCGTGACCGGCTTGCCGGCTTTGGTGAGAGCACGGACGTGGTCGGCGATGGCGGTGCGGAGCAGCACGTTGGTGTGGCGCGGCGTGAGGATTTTAAAGAACGAGAGATTGTCGCCGCCAGTGGCCAGGTAGTCGGAGATGGCAATGGGATAGGTGCGCGAATCGTTCACATCGAAGGGCTGGTCGCCGATGCGGATATCCTTGGGCATGCCATCGAAGGTGACCGAGTAGGTAGCGCCGGATATGGCCATTTTGATGTGGGCGGCGTAGTCAAACAGCTGCTGCACCACCGGCCCGGGAGCGTCGAGGACCACCAGCTCATTCTCAAACGGCATCAACTCAAACACCGAACCCAGCGTGACGGGGCCAGCCGCGAAGCCGGCGCGCAGGCCGCCGTTGGTCATCACGCCTAGCGCGATGGGCTGTTTAAGCTCGGCACTGGCACGCTCGCGCTGCAGGTCAGCCACGAAGTTGGACAACGGGTTTTCACCGGCTGCTTTTGTGAGCGCGACCGGGGCGGTACCGAGCACCTCGGTCATTTGGGCGGTCACCTTGTCATGGTAGGGCGCAATGAGGGCGGCAATGGCGGGGTCCTCGGCCTGGGTTTTGCCCACCACCTGGCTTGTGGCGGGCACGAAGTGGGCCGTGGGTGCATAGGCAGCACGCTGGCAGGCGGGGGCCAGGGCAACGGCTATAAGTGACGGGATGAGAAAGCGGAAGAAACGCATGATGCTATTCGGAATAAAAAAGGCCGTTAACTCGGCTAACGTGACTTTATCAGGTCGTAGCTCAGCAACAGGTAAGCCCGGTTGATGATGGTGGTAATGGCAACGGCTTCGCTGAAGCCATTGGTTCGCTCGGCACGAAATTCGGCGGTTAAGTGACGCTTGTTTGGCAATAGCGCCGAGGCGCCCAGCCCCGCCAAAACACTCTCCTCGCTACCCCGGGGGCTTTCGAGTATTGGTCGCCAGGGCGAATAGGTTGAGGTAGGCTGTGCCCGGTAGCGGTATTCATTGGAACTATTGAGTGCAAAGGCAACACTGACACCGGCCTCTATAAATGGCTGAAAGCGACCATTGAGCGGCATGTAACGAAACAGTACAGGCACCCGCAGCTGGTCGAACTTTATCCGGACTTCCTGATAAGCCGCATAGGCATAAGCGGAGGGTGCGAAAAACTCATTGCTATACTGCTGAGGCTGGTACAAGAGCTCTATTCGAACGCCGAATCGATTGGCCCACACCGGCAGGTACTGTTGCAATGCCAAACCAACCACCGGCCGTATTCCCCCACTGATGGGGGTATTTTTCATCGGAATTTCTCCGTCGAAACGCAGGCTGCTGGCCTGCGCCCCGGCCACAGCCTCCAGCAAAAAATAGCTCCGCTGCTTAGCGTTTGCCACTGCTGACACTATCTGGCTGCCACCTACACACGCATTGTACTGCTGAAAAATTCGAATGAGACTACTGGAGGCGAACGGCAACTCGCTCACTTTGCTATGCACCGCCGGACAAGCCTGGAATGCTTCGGCAAGAGCAATCCGAAACAAAGGGTTTTTGCGCGTGTACTTGCTACCGTTTATCGTCACAGTTTCAGATAGCTGCACCAGCGGCTGCACGGGACTATTGCCGGAGCGAAAGTAGTAGTGGTTGCCGCTGTTGATATCGCTCAGATAATATAAGCTGGCCGGACCTTGCACCAATACTTCTAAAAACAGTCTTTCGGAAGTGGTATCGGCTGCCGGGTTCTGAGCCGGCACTCGCCGGGATTGGTAAAAACGGTCGTGCGGAAAACCATACCCCTGTAGTTGGTTGGGCAGAAGCTTCTCAATGGCCGCCGCATTATCAGCCCGAAACCGACACTCGTAGGCGCTGCGGTTGCCACTCCCGTAGTCCACGCTGCCGCGTAGTGTATCGCCCTTCAGCGCAACGATATAACCGGGGCGAAAATTGGCCTGCGCATGCACGGCAAAAGGCAGTGCCAGTACCGCGAGCAAGGCGACAAACGATTGGTAAAGAATTTTCAGCACAAACTGTGGAATCAGAATAGCCTGCAAATGTAGGGGCTCACAAGCAGGAGTAATGATAATCACCGCCCTTATTCTGCGCTTGAGGCGGTATCTTTCGCTCCTCATTCGGCTGAATAGCCAATTTCTAGCAGTAGAAAGATATGTCCGACATCCTCACGGCCGCGCCCGTTTCCTTTGCCGAATTCCCAGCCGTGACTACTGCCGAGTGGCAGGCCCGCCTGGTCCGTGAGCTCAAAGGCCGGGACCCGGCCACGCTGCGCTGGCCCCTGCCCGACGGCTTTGCCCTGGAGCCGTTCTACCACCGCGAAGCCCTCGCCGCGCTGGGTGGCCCACCCGCGCCCCTGCCCCGCCCCTTGCAACCCTGGCTGAACGTACCGGAACTGACAGTGCCCATCGGCACCGACGGGCGTACCCAGATTGACCAGGCCGCCGCTGCCCTTACTAACGGGGCCGACGGCATCCATTTCATTATCCACGACATTCCGGCGCTGGCCGTGCACTACCTGGCCGAGCAGCTGCCGCTGGCCCGCACCTTCGTGGGCTACACCGTGGTGGCCGCCCCCGACGAGCTCCTGACCCAGCTGGTGGAAGCCGCGCCCGGCACTGCCCTGCGCGGCTTCATGCGCTTTACCCCCGGCCCCGTGCCCGAGGGGGCCGAGAGGGCCGACTACCGCGCCGCCCTGCGCCGCTGCGTGCGCCTGACCACGGGCATGCCCGATTTCCGCGCGGTAGCTGTGAATGGGGCCTTTTTCGGCAATCGCGGGGCTACTGCCACCCAACAGATTGCCTTCAGCCTGAACACCGCCGCCGCCCTGCTGGCCGAGCTGCCCGATGCCGAAACCACGGCCGCCGAAGTGGCCGCCGCCCTGCACCTGCACATCGCCGTGATGCCCGGCTACTTCCTCGAAATTGCCAAGCTGCGCGCCTTGCGCCGGCTGTGGGCCACGCTGCTGCACGGTTTTGGCCTGCCCGCCGGGCTGCATGCCCACCTGCGCATCCACGCCACCACGGCCACCTGGACGCAGACGACCCTCGATGCCCACACCAACCTGCTGCGCCACACCACCGAGGCCATGAGCGCCGTATTGGGCGGGGCCGATTCGCTGAGCGTGGCTCCGTTCGACTGCCTGTTTGCCGATGCCAACGAGTTTTCGAGCCGGTTGGCGCGCAACCTCTCGGTGCTACTGCGCGAAGAAGCCGGCCTGGGCCGGGTACAGGACCCCGCCGCTGGCTCCTACTACCTCGAAACCCTCACCGACCAGCTGGCCCAGGAGGCCTGGGCGCTGTTTCAACGCATGGAGGCGGCAGGCGGGCTGCCGGCGGTGCGGGCCCAGGTGCTAGAAGAAATCAAGGCCGTGGCCACCGAAACCTTCCGCCGCATTGCCAGCGGCCAGCAGGTGATTGTGGGCACCAACCGCTTCCAGAACAAGGGCGAGCAGTTCAGCTTCCACCCCAAGAAGCTGCTGCGCTCCGCTGATTTTGATGTGACGCGGGCCGCCTACCCCACCGAGGTACTGCGCCTGGCCACGGCCCTCCACTTTGAGCGCCGCAACCGCAAGAGCAAGCGCGCCGCCGTGGTGCTGCTGGGCGGCGATACCAACCAGGTTATTCTGGAGTCGTTTCTGCAAACGCTGCAGAAGCACGAGCGGCCCGAGCTGGCCGCCAGCCACCCGGCCGGCACGCTGTCGCTGCTCTACTCCTCGGCCGAGGAAGCAACACTGATGTACGCCACGCCCGAGCAGTTCCAGAAGTTTGCCCGCTTCATCTATCAGATTCCGACTGAGAAGCAGCAGTTCATCCCGCCGGCCCTGCTCAGCTCCGACCTGGCCACCATGCACGACGCGGTGCGGGTGTTCGGCTTCCAGGAAATGAAGGTGCAGGGCTATACGACCGAGGAAGTACTGGCCCGATTGCAAGGGCGGTAGTTTATCAATTATAAATTTTGAATTATAAATTATAAATGAGTGGCTTGGCGGGCGGTTAATCATACTGTTCGTAGTGACTTTACTCATTTATAATTTATAATTTATAATTCAGAATTCCCCATAATGAAGCCCGACTTCTCTTCGATTCCCTACAACGCCGCCCCTGCGCCCGCCGCCGCCGCTGCGCCCGAAACGGCCGCCACGCTCACGCCCGAAGGCATTACCATCAAGCCCGTATACGGCCCGGAGGATGTAGCCCACCTCGACCACTTGGGTTTTGGGGCGGGGGAGGCCCCTTTCCTGCGCGGCCCCTACGCCAGCATGTACACCCAGAATCCGTGGACCATCCGGCAGTACGCGGGCTTCTCCACGGCCGAGGAATCGAACGCCTTTTACCGCCGCAACCTGGCCGGCGGGCAGAAAGGGCTGAGCGTGGCCTTCGACCTAGCCACCCACCGGGGCTACGATTCTGACCACCCCCGCGTGCAGGGCGACGTGGGCAAAGCCGGGGTGGCCATCGATTCGGTGGAGGATATGAAAATTCTCTTCGACCAGATTCCGCTCGACCAGATGTCGGTGTCGATGACCATGAACGGGGCCGTGCTGCCCGTGCTGGCCTTCTACATTGTGGCGGCCGAGGAGCAGGGCGTGAGTCCGGAGAAGCTGGCCGGCACCATTCAGAACGATATTCTGAAGGAGTTTATGGTGCGCAACACCTACATCTACCCGCCCGCGCCGAGCATGCGCATCATCGCCGATATCTTCAGCTACACGGCGGCCCGGATGCCCAAGTTTAACAGCATTTCCATTTCGGGCTACCACATGCAGGAGGCCGGGGCTACCGCCGACCTGGAGCTGGCCTATACCCTGGCCGACGGTCTGGAATACGTGCGCGCCGGCCTCGCGGCGGGCATGGAGATTGACGAATTCGCTCCGCGCCTGAGCTTCTTCTGGGCCATCGGGATGAACCACTTCATGGAGATTGCCAAGCTGCGTGCCGGCCGCATGCTCTGGGCCAAGCTCATCAAACCCTTTAATCCCATCAACCCCAAAAGCTTGGCCCTGCGCACCCACTGCCAGACGTCGGGCTACTCCCTCACCGAGCAGGACCCGTACAACAACGTGGCCCGCACCGCCATTGAGGCCCTCGCGGCCGTGCTCGGCGGCACCCAGAGCCTGCACACCAACGCCCTCGACGAGGCCATTGCCCTGCCCACCGATTTCTCGGCCCGCATTGCCCGCAACACGCAGCTCTACCTCCAACTCGAAACCGACGTAACCAAGGTGGTAGACCCCTGGGGCGGCAGCTATTACGTTGAAGCCTTGACCCACGAGCTGGCTGACAAGGCCTGGGCCCTCATTCAGGAAGTAGAAGAGTTGGGCGGCATGGCCAAAGCCATCGAAACCGGCCTGCCCAAGCTGCGCATCGAGGAAGCGGCGGCCCGCAAGCAGGCCCGCATTGACTCGGGCAAGGAAACTATCGTGGGCGTGAACAAGTACCAGACCACCGAGAAAACCGAGGTCGAAGTACTTGACATCGACAACGATGCGGTGCGCGAAAGCCAGATTGCCCGCCTGAAACAAGTGCGCGCTGACCGCGACCCCGTGGCCGTAAAAGTAGCCCTAGCCGCTATTACGGAGGCGGCCGGAGTTCGCCTTGATGAGTTAGGAGTGAAGAGTGAAGAGTTAAGAGTTGAAGCGGGAGCCTCTGCCGAATCAACTCTTAACTCTTCACTCTTCACTTCTAACTTGTTGGCTTTAGCCATCACCGCCGCTCGCGCCCGCGCCACCCTCGGCGAAATCTCCGATGCCCTCGAAGCGCAGTTTGGCCGCCACCAGGCCACCACGCGCACCGTGGCCGGCGTGTACTCGCAGGAGATGAGCCACAACGTGGCCTTCGAGCAGGCCCGCGCCGCCGCCGAAGCATTTGCTACCCACGAAGGCCGCCGCCCCCGCATGCTGGTAGCCAAAATGGGCCAGGACGGCCACGACCGGGGCGCAAAAATCATCGCCACCAGCTTCGCCGATGTGGGCTTCGATGTCGACATTGCCCCCCTCTTCCAAACCCCCGCCGAAGTAGCCCGCCAGGCCGCCGACAACGACGTGCACGTGGTGGGCGTGAGCAGCCTCGCGGCCGGCCACAAAACCCTGCTCCCGCAGCTTCTGACGGAACTCAAGGAGCTCGGCCGCGAAGACATTCTGGTGATAGCCGGCGGCGTAATTCCCGCCCAGGACTACCAGTTCCTGTTCGATGCCGGCGTGGCCGGCGTGTACGGGCCGGGCACGGTCATCGCCACGGCGGCGCTGGAGATTCTGGGGAAGCTGGGGGAGTAGTTACCCCAGCGTGGTTGGCTAGCGTCAATCCAGTTTAGTTGAAAGGCCCGCTGGATTAAGCGGGCCTTTTTTGTGTGCCCCGCCGCCCCCGGCACACGGTGGCGGTTATTAAAACTTGCCCGCATTTAATATAAATATTAATATTTAAATGTATATATTTAAACTACTCATTTCGACTTGCCGATGCTGCGCCGCCGGCCGGGCCGGGGGCTTTGCGTCGCGCCCGGCCGCCCGCCCCGGTCCTCCTTCCTGACTCTCCCACCTTTTAATTGCTCACTGCTATGAAACACCTGCTTATCCTCTGTTTGCTGCTGGCCGGCTTTGCCCTGCGCGCCCAGCCCAATACCTGGACTTTCGCCCTGCCCGCCACCGCCGGCGTGGCCGCCGTGGCCGCCGATGCCGACGGCAATGCCTACGTCACGGGTAGCTTCATGGGCGGCTCCGCACAGCTGGGCGGCACCACCATCAGCAGCAGCCTGCCCGGCCGGTGCCTCTACATTGCCAAGCTCAATCCCCAGGGCCAGGTGCTGCGCGTGACCAAGCTGGAGGGGGCCGAAGAAGGCAGCAACACCACCGACATTGCCGTTGACGAGGACGGGAACACCTACGTCAGCGGCCGGCTACACGGCACCATCACGTATCCCGGTGGCCAGACGGTGGGCGCCATCGCCGAGAATTTCGGCTACTCCGTAATGCTGGTGAAGTGCGGGGCCAATGGCCGCGTGCGCTGGGTGAAGCAAGCCCACGGCAACCAGGGAGGGGCCTACGGGGCCAGCCACGGCATGGGTGTGGCCGTGGACCGGGCCGGCAACAGCTACATCAGCGGCGACGTCACGGGCGGATACGTAACCGCCGATACCATTGTGCTTGGCGGACGGCGCCGCGATGGTTTTTTGGCGAGCTACGACCGCAACGGGCAGATACGGTGGGCCAAAGCCCCGGTCAGCCTGAAAGGGGCTTCGGGCTCGAGCTTTGCGCGGGGCGTGGCCGTGGACAATGCCGGGCACTGCTACCTCAGCGGCTACACGGCCGGCGGCTGGCGGCTCGATAACGTGTCGCTGCCCGTTGGCCCCAACTCCGACTACCTGGCGCTGTTCGACTCGGACACCGGGCAGGTGCAATGGGGCAAATATGTGCCCAGCAACAACTGGGGCGGCGCCATTGCCATCGATAAGCAGGGCGACGCCTGCATCGGCGGCGACTTTTTGGGCACGGCCGATTTCGGCAACGGCGTCACCCTCACCAGCACCGTCCCCACCGGCTACGTGGCCCGCTACGATGCCACCGGCGACGTGGACTGGGCCACGGCCATCAACACCTCGGTGAAGGGCGTTGTCGTCGACCAGCAGTCGCGGAAGGTATTCGTGACGGGCAGCGCCGGCACGCAGGCTTATCTGGCCCGCCTCAATGCCAATGGCCGCGTGCAGCAGCAGGAGCTGGTGGGCGGCCCCGGCACCAGCGGCGGCGGCAGCATTGCCATCGATGACGATAACAACGTGTACACGGCCGGCTCCTTCACGGGCAGCTGCCACTTTGGGGCGCTGGCCCGGAGCAGTACCACAACGCAAGGGTACCTGGCCCGCTACGGCAGGCGCCTCCGAGGCCAAGGCGGGTGCGATGACGATTTCCGTACCCCCGCCCTCGACCTCTTCCCCAACCCCGCCCAAAACCAGCTTACCCTGCGGCTCGATAACCAGACCCCAGCCGGCCAGGCCACGCTGTATGACCACCTGGGCACCCCGGTAGCCAACCGTGCCATTCAGCCAGCCGCGGCCGATATCCAGTTCGACACCTCGGCCCTGCCCGATGGCCTGTACGTGCTGCGGGTAGTGGCCCAGGGCAAAA
Organism: Hymenobacter siberiensis; assembly: GCF_018967845.1. Lineage (GTDB taxonomy): Bacteria > Bacteroidota > Bacteroidia > Cytophagales > Hymenobacteraceae > Hymenobacter > Hymenobacter siberiensis. The sequence goes on along the minus strand of NZ_JAHLZZ010000001.1, from coordinate 1,971,732 downwards.
TCACCACGCAAATGGTCACGGTGCAGCACTAGCGCAGCGCGGGCCTTACCTTATGCGCCCTGGCCGGCTGTTGCAGCGGGCCGGGGCGTCACCTTTTTTATCGCGCTGTCATGCACCTGCTCAGCTAACTGCTCATCGGCCTGGTGGCCCTCATTCACGGCTACATTCTGTAGCTGGAGATGTTTGCCTGGACCACCCGGGGTCCCAAAACCTTCCGGTCCCTGCGGCCCGAACTGTTTGCACCCACCAAAGTGCTTGCCGCCAACCAAGGTCTTTACAACGGGTTTCTGGCGGCTGCCCTCATCTGGGCACTGCTGATAGCGGACCCAATCTGGCACCGCAACGTGGGCGCATTCTTCTTGAGCTGCGTGGTCGTGGCGGGCATATATGGCGCGCTCACGGCCGACGGGCGCATCCTGCTGGTACAAACCGTGCCCGCGCTGCTAGCTCTGGCCGCCCTGTTGCTGGCCTGATTGCGCTACCTAGTCGCGCGAGCGGAAGGCAAAGGGCACCGACATGGTGCGGGCCACGCGCACGGGCTTGCCGCCCATCAGGCCGGGCGTCCACCACGGCATGAGGCGGATTGTGCGCAGGGCTTCTTCGTCGAAGCCGTGGCCGCAGCCTTTAGCCACTTCCGCATCGACGATGCGGCCCTGCTGGTCCACCACAAAGCTCACGTACACCGTGCCCGACAGACCTTGCTTGAGGGCTTCTTCGGGGAAATGGGCCGTTTGGCGCACAAACGCATAGTAGGCCGACTCGCCGCCCGGGTAAGCCGGCAGCACTTCCGAAAACTTAAGCACCGTGGCCGAGCTGGCAGCCTCGGCTTCTACTTCGACGGCTACGGGCACCGGGCCGGTGGGCGGCGCCACGGCTTTGGTGAGCGACTGCATTTTCACGGTCAGCGAGTTGCCGGCGGCTACGGCCATGGTCTGGTCGCGGTAGCCCTGGCATTTGAACAGCAGGACGGATTTTACGCTGGTGAGCGTGAGCAGAAAATCGCCGGCGGCATTGGTACTCGTGGCCTGGGGAGTGCCCTGCACCGCCACAAACACACCCGGCAGCGGCATTCCGACCTCGTTAGTAACGCGGCCCGCCACGGCGGAAGCCGCCAAAACAGTAGGCAAGCCTGGGGTAGTTTTCGAAGCAGCCGATGGGCCAGCAACCAGCAATTGCGCAGCAACAAACAGTATAGAGAGCAGCATATGGGCAGGATTTTGGTAGAGGAAATTAGTTATTCACAAAGTAGTTACGCGTAAAACCCAGTGGTTTGATAAGCCACAATCGTTTTCAGCAGGGAAAGCCACTGTGCAGGCGGAACAAGTATAAACCTGAATTATTAATTTTTTCCGGGCAAATATTTAATAATTCACAGAAAGCAAATGTTTGCTCGTCTTACTTATTTTATAATAAAGCTTGTGCGGAATAATGCGTTAGGTTGATGCGCGAGATTCAGCAGTGGCCGAAAAGCATCCCAAGACGCATTGTTGCAAATCGTCTGTTTGTGCATATAAGCATTTTTCCCGCATTAACATTAATGTGGGAATGTACTGGCAAAGGCCAGCCGTTTGCTAACAGCCGTTACATTTATGCAAATTAAACATAAATGATGCACAAATCAAACCCATAGCTTTGTCGGCAGGGCCATTGCACCAATTGCACAGTTAGCGTTACTATAGTTGAGCTAATATTCACAACGCATTGACCAATAACACGCTTTGAACAAGGCGAGTTGTGAGGAGGCTGTTGTAACTATTTGAGCAGCCAGTAAATCATTTCACCGAATCCTGGCGCTGGAAAGGGCCTTCCGATTCAGAAATCGACACATGTTTTTTTAAGCTCAACCTGAAAACGCTAACTACGCATTTGGTGCAATGACCCTACTTTGTCGGGGCAGTATTGTCTTTCAATAAATATTTATAATATCAACTGAAATCAAGTCATGATTAAAATTACATTATGGAGTTGTTTAGAAAGTCACAAAAGGCACTCAAACGGTGATGCAGCGCTGCGCGCTGCATCACCGTTTGAGTGCCTTTCTAAACAGCTTCTATTCCAAGTATTATCTTAAAAGGCACTTTAGATTGACAAATTGCGCAGGGTGTTGCGCAAACGAAGGCCCCGCCAACACGCGGGTGAGCATGTATGCGGGGCCTTTGTTTGCGGCTGGAAGCGCGCTAATTACCAGAAACTCGGTGGGAGACTATTCCGCCGCCTGCTCTTCGCCGCCCAGCAGCGCCAAGGCTTGCTCGTTGCCCTGCTGGCCAGCTAAGTGCAGCGCGGTGAGGCCTCGGGCATCGGCAATGGTCCGGTCGGCGCCGGCATCGAGCAGCAGCTGCACCAGCTCGTTGCGGCCAAACATGGTGGCAAACATGAGGGCCGTGCCGCCGTTGCCGTTCTGGAGGTTGAGGTCGGCCCCGGCGGCAATGAGCCGCTGGGCAACGCCGGGGTAGCCTTTGAAGCTGACGCCCATCAGGGCGGTATTGCCGCTGGTGTCCTGGGCGTTGGGATTGGCCCCGGCATCGAGGAGAAAAGTGGTAGCGTCGGGATGGTTGTCGTAGGCCGCCAGAATGAGTGGGGTGAAGCCCTTGGGGTTGGCCGAGTCGATGGTGAGGCCAGTGGCCAGAAGGTCGCGCAGGGCGGGCACATCGCCGCGGCGGGCAGCATCAAACAGGAGTTCCTGGGAACGGGCAGTGGTAATATCCATGAACGAAGGAAATTAGTGAGGAATGGAACACAGAACGGGGCGCGGTGTTGGGCAGCCCCAGGCTCGTGCTTACGGATTACTTCGGTATTTGATATGCAGGACTGGTTTGACGACTGGCTTTCGGCCTCAGAAACAGAGCAGCATAACGAGCGTCAGAATGGTGAGCAGGGCCCCGACGGCGGCGGTATTCACGTAGGTTTCGGGCGAGTGGCCGGGCCAGGTGCCCACGGCGGCCACGGCGGCCAGCAGCAGCGGCAGCAGGAAAAAGGTGCCGTAGATGGTGCCGCCGTAGGGCCGGAAGGGAGCCGGGCCGTCGGGCGACCCGGGTGCGCGGATGCGCTGCACGATGCCTAGTAGGGGCGTTTGCCACACCGCGATGGCCTGGCCCATGCGCACCCGGTGGCCAATGGCGCTGGGCAACCGGAAGCTGGTGTGCACCGTGTGCACGCGGTAGGCCATCTCGGGGGCGGAAAGTGCGGCCGGCACCGATACCGGGAAGCGGCTCTGCACGGTTTCGTGGGGGTATTGGCGCAGCGGCAGCGCCCAGTCGAGGCCCAGCAGCAGGCAGCAGGCCAGCAGCGCCACATTCAGGCTGCGGGCCAGGCGGGCGTGGTGGTACCAGCGCGCCTCGGCGGCCGCGTAGTGGGGCGGCAGCGCGGGCATATCGGGCTCCTGGGCCAGCAGCACATCGTAGGCCACGCGGCGGCGCGGGTGGCCCAGAATGCCGTAGCCGGCCTCTACCTCGGTGAGGCGGACGCGCATGGCGGGGTCGGCGGCCAGCTGCCGGAGCCGGGTGCGCTGGCGCAGGTAGCCCTGCTCAATTTCCCGGGCCGTGGCCGTGGCCCCAACCCCCAAAACGTGGTAATAATTCTGCATAGACGAAGCGCGGCAATGCCCGAAAATACAGACGCGCAGCTATTTTCAAACGCGGCCGGGGCCGGCGCTATTGCCCGGAGCCCTGGCCCCGGCCGCTTACCAGCGCCAGGCCCGTAATTAGCGGCCCATGATGCCTGTTCCCGAAGTTTCTCCGGCCCTGCTACCGCTGCCCCCCACCCCCACCACCCCGCCCTGGAGCATGCTGGAGGCGGCCGTGGTGCGCGGCAAAACGCGGCTCATTGCCTGCAAAAACATGCAGCCGCTGAAGCTGCTGCAACCCGCATCACCCGGCAGCTTTTGCCATGTAGTGCTGAGCAGCTACGGCGGCGGCCTGGTGGCGGGCGACGCTATCTGGCTGCGGGTGGCGGTGCAGGCCGGGGCGCAGCTGGTGCTGAGCACCCAGGCCAGCACCCGGGTTTTCCGCTCCATTGATGGGGCCGTGGCCAAGCAGCACACCGTGGGCGAATTGGGCGACGACGCCCTGGCCGTGGTATTCCCCGACCCGGTGGTGCCGCAGGCCGCCAGCCGCTACCGCCAGACGCAGGAGTGGCACCTGGCCCCCACGGCGCTCCTGTTGCTGGTCGACTGGTTCCACTCCGGCCGCATGGACCAGGGCGAGCGATTTGCCTTCACGTCCTTTCAGTCGGAGCTGCGGGTGCGGGTGGGCGGCCGGCTGGCGCTACTGGATAGGTTCGGCTTTCAACCCGAGGAAAACATAGCCGCCTCGCCGGCCAACTTCGCCGGGTATCAGAGCTTCTTCTCGGTTTTTTTAGTGGGTAATCCGGAGGATGCGCGCTTTCAGGTTTTAGCCGAGGTGCTGGCGCGGCAGAAGATGCCGGGCGGCACGGGGCCGCACTTCCGGCTGAGCAGCCAGGAGGTGGTGGTGTCGGTAACGCGGGCGCGGGAGAATGTGTGTCTGCTGCGGGCCGCCGCGCACAGCCGCATGGCCTTGCAGCCGCTCTGCGATGCGCTGCTGGCGGCCCTGGCTAGCGAGGATTTGCTGGGATGGAACCCGTTGGGCAGGAAAATGTAGCGCGGACGCTGTAAGTCTGGGCTGCTCCCTAATTCCCTACGCGGACTTCTTCTTCGGTGCTGGCGGCGGCGTGGCGGGCCTGGGTTTTGCCGCTGCCGATTTTGCAGGTGAAGGCCAGGGTCAGGCGGCGGCTTTCCCACTGGTTGTTCCAGGTCTGGTTCACGTTGTTGTATTGGAGGGTGCTGCGGAAACGGCTGGTGTTGAACACGTCGCTGACGCGCAGGCTGAAGCTGGCTCTTTCGGCCCAGATTTGCTTTTTCAGGCCCAGGTTTACCGAGCCGCTGGCTTTAGCCTGGTAGAGGCCCTGCACGGCGGGCGAGCTGTATTCGCCGCTCACCGTGAGCTTGTAGCTGCGAGGCAGCACGAAGGTGTGGTTGGAACTGGCTTCCCAGCTGTAGCTGGCCAGGCGCACCGCTTGGTTTTCGACCTGGGTAGCCACTTGCGTATAGCTGCCGCTCAGCTGGTTATCCACGCCCCACCACTTCGTGATATCGGTGTGGCCGCCCGAGCTCAGGGTGAGGGTGCTGGCCTGGGCCAGGTTCTGCGGAGTGCTGGTCGATACCTTGGTCACGTCGTTCTGGGTCACTATAGGGTTCACCGAGTTGGTTTCGTGCAGGTAGCTCAGGCTCAGGATTTGGAAGTCTTTGTGCAAGTAGTTGAACACGAACGACTGCGAGAGCGAGGGGGCCAGGAAAGGGTTCCCCTGCTGGGCGGTGTAGAAGTCGGAGTAGTTGAGGAAGGGGTTCAGGCTTTGGTAGTTGGGGCGGGTGATGCGGCGGCTGACGGAGGCGCTTACCTGGTCCTGCTCCGTTATTTTGTAGCTGGCGAAGGCGCTGGGGAACAGCTGGAAGTAGCGGCGGTCAACCTGTTCGCCGGTAGTGGCCGAGTGGCCGCTGGTCTGGGTTAGCTCGCCGCGCAGGCCCGCTTTCAGTTCCAGCCGGCCATAGCTGGTGTTCACGCTCAGGTAGCCGGCCGAAATGTGCTCGTCGTACTGGAACTGATTGGTGCGCAGCGCATCAAGCAGCCATTCGCTGCCAGCCAGCTTATCGAACTGAATGGCGCTGCGCGACGTCACCCAGCTGGTTTTCGCGCCGGTTTCGGCCCGCCACTTGGTGCCGGCGAAGGGGTGCACGTAGTCGATTTTGGCGGCCCGGATGGTAGTTTCGGACGAGGCCGCGCTGCGCAGCTGCTCGGCCGGGCGGCCCTCTTCGCTGCCGGCCGCAAACACCAGGTTGCGGAAGCTTTGGTTGCTGGCGCTGGCGTAGTGCACGTAGTCGAGGTCGGCGCTCAGCTCGCGGCCGGTGCTGTCGAGGGCGAAGCGATAGTAGCCGTTCAGAGCCAGGTTATTATTATTGCTGGTTTCGGGGTTGGTCATCTGGCGGCGGCCGCCGGGGTTGCCGGCCGCGTCGGTGGTCACCGAGTTGCTGGTGCGCACGGCGTCGGTGATGGTTAAGCCGCCGCGCAGCTGCAGACCGATGCTCTGGCGGGCGGTCAGGGCCACGTCGGCACCGGTGGCGTAGGTGCCAGCGTACATGAGCGGCCGCCACACGTTTTCCTGGTTGAAGAGGCTGTCGCGGATGGTGCGAATCATGGTAAGGCGGTTGAAGGAGTTGTAGCGGCCGCCGTCGAGGCGGGCGAAGAGGCGCACCTTGCCCACGTTGTAGCTCAGGTTGGTGCCGGCCCAGCTTTTTTCGTAGCGGCCCTGGCCCAGGCCCAGGTTGTAGGTGCCGCTCAGGCCCGGGCGCTGGCTGCGGCGCAGCTTGATGTTGAGCACGCCGGCCGTGCCGGCGGCGTCCAGCGAAGCGGGCGGGTTGGGCAGCAGCTCAATCTGGCTGATGGCCGAGGCGGGCAGCGACTTCAGGTAATTGCTCAGGGCCGCGCCACTCATGTAGGTCAGCTTGCCATCGATGAGCACGTTCACGCCGGTACTGCCCCGATACACGATGTTGTCGTCCTTGTCCAGCGTCACGCCGGGAGCTTTTTTCAGGATTTCGAGGGCGGTTTCGCCGGCCGTGTTCAGGCGCTCCACGTTCAGCACGGTACGGTCGGCGTGCAGCTCCAGTATGGGCGTGGTGCCGGTTACGGTCACTTCCTGCAGGGCGGTGGCGGCGGGGGCCAGGCGCAGGGCGGGTACGGTCACGGCTTCTTTGCCCACCACGAAAGCGGCGCTACGGGCGCTGGCATAGCTCATCAGCAGGGCCTTCACGCAGTAGCGGCCGGGCTTGATGCTGGTGAAAGCATAGCCGCCCTGTTCGGTAGTCGTTTGGGAATTGGCAATGGTGGAATCGGGCAATTGCAGCAGCACGGCGGTGGCGAAAGCCAGCGGCTGGCCGGCGGCATCGAGGATGGAACCGGTGGCGGTGGCCGACTGAGCAGCGGCGCGCTGGGCGAGCCCCGGCAGCACGAGCAGCAGCAGAAAAAGGCGGAGGCGGAGTAGCGTTTTCATCACGAAAAAGGGGTTGGCTGAATGACGAGTCAAAGGTGAGCGCGCCCATTTTCAGGACAAAAAATAGTATGCCAACCCGCCAAAACCCGGTGCCAGCGCCCTTTTCGTGCCTTTCCCCGGTTGGCATCCCAAAACCGGGGGTTGGCATAAAAAAGGTGCGGGGCGCGGCCGGGAGCGGTAGTTTTGGTCACTCAATTATTATCCCCCTACATATGGCTTCCCTCCTGACCAAATCCGCTCTTCGCTGGCACGTTCTGGGCTGGCTGCTGTATGGCGGCTACGAATTCCTGGGCTTATTCCTGCATCATCAGGCGGGACTGCGCATCGGGTTTTGGCTCACGGCCTCGGTCCTGTTTATTCGCTTCGCGGAGTTCTACCTGTGCTACCTGGTGGTGTATCCACGGTTGCTGCGCTCGGGCCGCGCCCCGCAGCTAGTGGCGGCGCTGCTGGGTGTGCTGGCGCTCTACATCGGGGCGCGGGCGCTCATTGAGGAGGTGATTTATCCCGCCGTACTGGGCTTCCACAATTACTCGCCCGACACGAAGGTGTGGTACTACATCTTCGATAATATGTTTTTTGGCAGCCCCATGATTGTCGTGAGCGCCGCCCTATGGGCCGGCAGCGCGGCCGTGCACCGCGAGCGCGAAAACCGCCAGCTGCGCACCGAAAAGCGCGCCGCCGAAGTCGCTTTCCTCAAGACCCAAATCAACCCGCACTTCCTCTACAACACCCTCAACATGCTCTTCAGCATGGCCTACCCGGTGGCCAAACCCGTGGCCAACGCCATCCTGAAACTCTCGGAGCTGATGCGCTACATGCTGCACGAAAGCCCTGACGGCCAAGTCGACCTGGAAAAAGAAATCGAGTACTTGCACAATTATTTAGACCTCTACCGCCTGCGCTTCCCCGACAGCTTCCACGTCGATTTCGCCGTGACCGGCGAGCCCGCCGGCCGCCGCGTGGCCCCGCTCGTCCTCATCCCCTTCGTCGAAAACGCCATCAAGCACGGCGTCCTCGACGACCCCGCTCACCCCGTCCACATTCGCCTGAATATCGAAGGCGAGCAGCTGCAGTTCGAAGTCGAAAACCAGCGCAGCGACGATAACAAGGATGCTACCACCGGCATCGGCCTACCCAACCTGCGCCGGCGGCTGGCGCTGCTATATCCGGAGCGGCACACGCTGCACGTTGGGGCGGCGGAAGAGCAGTTTGTGACTTCGTTGCGGCTGGTGGGGTGAAGCCGTTTGTCATCCTGAGCGCAGCGAAAGACCTTATTACCGATGAACAGTTTGCGGTAAATAGTTGGATTAGTATCCATCGTTCGACCGTGATAAGGTCCTTCGCTGCGCTCAGGATGACAGATGGATTGCTGCCTGCCGTTCTTTACCCTTCCTAAACTCCCCCCGCCCATGATTCGCTGCCTCGCCGTCGATGACGAAGCCCCTGCCCTGCTCATTCTCGCCGATTACATCGGCCAGCTGCCCTTCCTCACGCTGGTGGGCACCACCACCAACCCCATCGAAGCCCTGACGCTGGTGCAGCAGGGCCAGGTCGATTTGGTGTTTCTCGACATCCAGATGCCCAAGCTCACTGGCCTGCAGTTCCTTAAGCTGGCCGGCAACCGCTGCAAAGTCGTCCTCACCACCGCCTACCCCGAATACGCGCTCGAAGGCTACGAAAACGACGTGGTGGACTACCTGCTCAAGCCCATTTCCTTCGAGCGGTTTTTCAAAGCGGCGCAAAAGGCCCTGGCGCTGCTGCCCGGCCCCGCGCCGGAGCCCGCCGCGCCCGCCCAGCTGGCAGCGCCGGTTTCGGCCGTGCTGGCCCCGCCGCCCACCGGCCATATGTTTGTGAAAGGCGAGAGCAAGAACAAGTTTCTGCGCGTCAACTACGCCGACATTCTCTACATCGAGGGGCTAAGCAACTACGTGTCCATCCACCTGCCCACGCAGCGCGTGGTGACGTATCAAACCCTGAAGGAGCTGGCCGAGACGCTGCCGCAGCCGCCGTTTCTACGGGTGCACAAGTCCTTTATCGTGTCGCTCGACAAGATTCGCATGGTCGATGGCAACACGATTTATATTCAGGACAAGGAGATTCCGGTGGGCGAAACGTATCGAGAAATGCTCTACCGGCAGATTCGGGAGCAGTAGCGCGGACTTTTAGTCCGCGAGTGAACGGGATTAACTCACGGACAACTCTACCCTACTAAATTTTAGGGCATAAAAACGGGGCAGCCCGACCTTTGGGGTTCCAACCACCAAAAACCCGTTCTGCCCCGTGAAGCAACACTTCGCTGCCAAAATTACGACGCTTTTGCAACAGGCCCCGTTTGTGGGCCACTTGTCCCGCCAAAAGTTTGTGGGCCAGTTTATTCTTGGCCTGATAAAGAGCCGCAACGTGCAATTCGGCGAGGTGGCCCAGCACCTCAATGACGCGGCCAAGCCCGCCTCGAACGAAACGCGCATTCAGGACTTTTTCCGCGAAGTAGACCTCAATTACGTACTGTTGGCCAGACTTTTACTGAGTTTGTTGCCTGCGCAGGGCAAGCTGCGCTTATGCCTCGACCGCACGGAGTGGGACTTCGGCCAGTGCCAGGTGAACATCCTGCTCGTCACCGTCGGCACGGGCGAGGTCCACGTGCCCCTTTATTGGCACCTACTCGACAACCGCAGCGGCAACTCCAACGCCGCCGACCGCATCGCCGTGCTCGAAAAATGCGTGGCCTTGCTGGGCAAAGACCGCATCGGCCTGGTCGTGGGCGACCGGGAATTTGTCGGCCATGCGTGGTTCAAGTGGCTCAAAGACAACGGGCTTAATTTTGTCATGCGCCTGCCCAAGCACCACTGCCTGACCCACGCCGACGGCCGGCGGCAGGCCGTGGCCGACCTGGGCCTGGTGCCGGGGCAGGTGCGCCGCTTCGCTCACGTGCAGGTCGACGGGGTTTGGGGGCAGGTCTGGGTCAAGGCCGTGGCGGCGGACGCGTTTGTCTTCCTGTTTGCCACGGCCGGCCTGAACCACCTCGAGCAACTCTATGCCAAGCGCTGGACGATTGAGCAATGCTTTCAAAATCTGAAAGGGCGGGGCTTTAACCTGTAAGCCACCCACTTGCGCTGTTTCCAAAAGCTGCGCAAGCTCGTGGCCCTGGTCAGCCTGGCCTACGCGTTTTGTCTGGGCGTGGGCGCGGCCGCCCACGGCGGCCGCCAGCCCATTGCCCGCAAAAACCACGGCTACCGGGCCGCCAGCCTGAGCCGCCACGGCCTCAATCTGCTCCGCCAACTCGCCCGCCCGCTGACCCTGCCCGAGGACCCATTGGCCTGCTTGGTTGAAACGCTACTGAACTGGATTACGAGGCAACTTGCTAAAAATCAATTACTAAAAATAGTAGGGTAGAGTACTCACGGACTAAAAGTCCGCGCTACTACCGCCTATCCTCGCGCACGGCGGCCAGCGCCCGCGCCTTAGCGGCTTTGATGTGGCCGATAATCTCCTCCAACCCAAACCCATCCACGGCCCGCGCAAACAGGAACGGGCCGTCACCGCGCATCTTCTTCGAGTCCCGTTCCATCACGCCGAGGTCGGCTTTAATCAAGTCTTTGAGGTCGATTTTATTGATAATGAGCAAGTCCGACTGCGTGATACCCGGCCCGCCCTTGCGCGGGATTTTATCCCCGCCCGACACGTCGATAACGTAGATAGAATAGTCCACCAGCTCGCGGCTGAAGTGGGCGGCCAGGTTGTCGCCGCCGCTCTCCACGAATAAAAAATCCAGCTTGAACTCAAAGCGCTGCATCAGTCCTTCGAGGGCATCCATGTTCAGCGAAATGTCCTCGCGGATGGCCGCGTGCGGGCAGCCGCCGGTTTCCACGCCCACAATCCGGTCTGCGCTCAGGGCGCTATTCCGGATGAGGAATTCAGCGTCTTCGCGGGTGAAAATGTCGTTGGTAACCACGCCCAACTCGAACTCGTGCCGCAGCCGCTCGCAGAGCGCTTTCAGCAGGGCCGTTTTGCCCGTGCCCACCGGCCCGCCAATGCCCACGGTGAAGGCCCGCTTGCGGAAATTGCGGTAGGACGGCAAGCGGCGCGTTTCGCGCTCGTTGAAGTCGCCGGGCGATTCGTAGGCTTCGTGCTGGTGGCCGTGGAGAAGCAGGGCGAGTTTTTCGACAAAAGCCATGAGTAGTAGCGCGGACTTTTAGTCCGCAGATGTGTGGATTGATTTGGACTCACGGACTAAAAGTCCGCGCTACATTAGTTCTGGAAAAGCTTGGAATAAATATCCTCGTGCAGCACCTGCGCCACATCGAGCATAAACGCCGAGCGCACGGCTTCTCCATATCCTTTCCCTGCCTGCGCCGCCAGAATATGCTCGAACACTGCGTAGAAATCGTGTTGCAGCTGGTGCCCCTCCAGCGGCCCCAGCAACCCGAGGCGAATGGCGGCGCTGAGCTGGTCGCGCAGCAGCATGTGCAGGTACATGGCCTGTAGCTCGTCTAGCGCGAAACCTGCCCGCTGCAAGGCCAGCGTGAAAACCAGCGTGAAATGCGGCGGAGTTTCCTGCGTGGCAAACCAGTTGGTAATGCATTCCAATTCGGCTTCCGGGTAGAAGGTGGCCAGCAGTTTCAGCCAGTTGCGGCCCTGCACGGCGCTGGCTTTGTAGAGGCCAGGCACTAGGAGTTGCGCGTTGTATTCTTCGGCGAGGGTTAGAAATTTGGGGCTTTTTTCGGTAAGCTGGAAGGCGGAATGCATGAACGGCAGCTCGACGCTGCCGGCCTGCTGCAGGTAGGCATACAGGTACTGGCGCAAGTCGCCCGAGGAGCGGAGCAGGCCGAAGGTGTGGCTGCTTTCCAGGCCGTAGGAATAGGCGAACGAGCCGGTGGGCAGGGCCGAATCGACGAGGTGCAGGAGGCGGGCGAAGTGCATGGGATGTAGCGCGGACTTTTAGTCCGCGGGTGGATTGGCTGACTCGCGGACTAAAAGTCCGCGCTACATTAAAACAGATTATACAGCTGCGCCAGCGGCAGCACCTCCGCCGGCTCGCAGGTCAGGTGCAGCCCGTCCACCATTACCCGGTACGTCTCCGGGTCTACCGAAATGTTGGGCAGGTAGTCGTTCAGGGCCATGTCCTTCTTGCCGATATTCCGGCAGTTCTTCACCGCCACTACTTGCTTCGTCAACCCATAATCGGCCCGCACTCTTTCAACCGAAGCTCCCGATACGAACACCATCGAGCTCTTCCCAATGGCCCCGCCCAGCGCGCCGAACATGGGCCGCGAAAAGGAAGGTTGCGGCGTGGGAATGGAGGCGTTGGCATCGCCCATCTGGGATTGGGCAATTATGCCGCCTTTAATAATCATCTCCGGGCGGGCGCCGAAAAAGGCGGGTTTCCAAAGCACTAAATCGGCCAGCTTGCCGATTTCGACGGAGCCGACTTCGTGCGAAATGCCGTGGGCGCGGGCCGGGTTGATGGTGTACTTGGCCACGTAGCGGCGCACGCGGAAGTTGTCGGCCTGGCCGGTGGCGGCGTCTTCGGGCAGGGGGCCACGCTGCTGCTTCATTTTATGGGCCGTTTGCCAGGTGCGGGTGATGACCTCGCCCACCCGGCCCATGGCCTGCGAGTCGGAGCTGATGATGCTGAGCGCGCCCATATCGTGCAGGATGTCTTCGGCGGCGATGGTTTCGCCCCGGATGCGGCTTTCGGCGAAGGCCACGTCTTCGGGAATGTTGCGGTCGAGGTGGTGGCAGACCATGAGCATGTCGAGGTGCTCGTCGATGGTGTTCACCGTGAAGGGCCGCGTGGGGTTGGTGCTCGAGGGGATGACGTTGGGCTCGCCGCAGATTTTGATGATGTCGGGCGCGTGGCCGCCGCCCGCCCCTTCGGTGTGGTAGGAATGGATGGTGCGGCCCTTGAACGCCGCCGTGCTGGTTTCCACGAAGCCGCTCTCGTTCAGCGTATCGGTGTGGATGCAGACCTGCACGTCGTATTCCTCGGCAATGCTGAGGCACATGTCGATGGCTGCCGGGGTGGTGCCCCAGTCCTCGTGCAGCTTGAAGCCCAGCGCCCCGGCCTCGGCCTGCTCGCGCAGCCCCTCGGGCCGGGAGGAATTGCCCTTGGCCAGAAACCCGAAGTTGAGCGGGTAGGCCTCGGTGGCCTTCAGCATGGTTTCGAGGTAGAACACGCCGGGCGTGCAGGTGGTGGCGTTGGTGCCCGCCGCCGGCCCGGTGCCGCCCCCAATCATGGTGGTCACGCCGGAAGCCAGCGCCTCGGGAATCTGCTGGGGGCTGATGAAATGGATGTGGCAGTCGATGCCGCCGGCGGTGAGCAGCTGGCCTTCGCCGGCAATGACTTCGGTGGTGACGCCCACCACCATGCCGGGCGTGACGCCGGGCATGATGTGCGGGTTGCCGGCCTTGCCGATGCCCACGATGCGCCCGCCCTTGATGCCGATGTCGGCCTTGAAAATACCGGTGTAATCGACCACCAGCGCGTTGGTGATGACCAAATCCAGCGCATCCGCTTGGCCGATGCCGGCGGCCTGGCCCATGCCGTCGCGCAGCACCTTGCCGCCGCCGAACTTGCATTCCTCGCCGTACACGCAGTAGTCGCGTTCAACTTCAATCAGCAGGCCGGTATCGCCGAGGCGCACCCGGTCGCCGGTGGTGGGGCCGTACATGTCGGCATACGCGCGACGGGAAATGGGGAGGGACATATTTTAAAATGGTGGTCTGACTGCTGAAGTTAAATATGCTTACCGGCGAAGTGTGCGTATTTTATTAATGCTGTAAGGCCACATAAAGGCAAAAAAGCAAATGAGCAAAACTTGTGAAATTGATTGTCCTTTCACGTCATAATCTGGAGCAAGAAATAAATCAGGATATTCCGGCAAGTGCCGTAGCTGCGTTTCTTTATCGTGCCTTATCGCGTCGAAAAGACTGCGGCCAATAGTCAAAATCGGCTTTTTTTGGTTCAGATAATTAAAATGAAGCGAATAAGTATGCCTGCTTCCAATCGTTACTTCTCTTACCTCTGTTATTTCAACGGACACTAATTTCCCATTTTTCGAGACATCATATTTATGAATTGCGTCCGGAATCGTGTATAAAAAGACACTTAGTAGCACAGTGCTTATTAGAAGCATTAGCCACCAAGTTGCGGGTGAATTCTCATCAAGCGAAAAGCTCATTTGCTGGTAGATTTGACTTGGGTTAAAGCGGCTTCAGTTTCTCCAGCGCCTGCTGCTTCTTGCCAGCATCATCCAGTTTCCCATCAATGAGCCCATTGCCGCCGTACACGATGCGCTCGCCGGCCAGGGCCACCAGGCGCACGCGCTTGCGCTCGCCGGGCTCGAAGCGCACCGCCGTGCCGGCCGGGATGTTGAGGCGGAAACCGTAGGCGGCGGCGCGGTCGAAGTGCAGCGCCGCGTTGGTTTCGAAGAAGGGATAGTGCGAGCCGACCTGCACGGGCCGGTCGCCCATGTTCACGACGTCCACGTCCACCGTGGCGCGGCTTTCGTTGAGGATGAGTCCGGCTGGGTGCAGCTGGTATTCGCCAGGTTGGGGGTGGCTGGCGTTGGCGGGCGCGGCGCCGGGGGCCGGGGCGCGGCTCAGGCCGGAGCCGTAGAGGGCCAGGGCGGCATCACCGGTTTCGCGGCAGATGGGGTGGTGCACGGTCACGAGCTTGGTGCCGTCGGGGAAGGTGCCTTCGATTTGGACTTCGTGAATCATGTCGGCCACGCCGGGCAGCACGTCGGCCAGGCCCAGCAGCTGCTTGCCCTTGTCCATGAGCACGGCCACCCGCTCGCCGTCGCGGATGAACTCCAGCAGCTGCGTGGCGATGAGGGCCAGGGCTTCGGGGTAGTTCAGGAGCAGGCCGCGGGCGTAGCGCTTCTGCGCCACGAAACCGGCCTGGTGGAGAACGAGCTTGTCGAGGTCTTTGGGGGAGAGGTGCATGAGTAGGGTGCGGGGCTTGCCCCCGCCCGGCGTTCGCGCCGCTTTGGGTTATGGTTTCAGCGAATGTCGTGCAACGACGGGCGGGGGCAAGCCCCGCACCCTACAAGTTCTCATAAATCATGTGCCAGCCGTACACGATGCACACCAAGGAAGAAAGCGTAATGGCTGAGGTTTTCAGCACCCGGCTAATCCGCATACGTTTGGTAAACGGCACACTGCACAGCCCGGCCACGATAAACATGCCCAGAATAGAGCCCACGCCGAATACCGCGAAGTAGCCCACGCTCACCCAGACGCTGCGAATTTCGCTCATCACAAGCAATACCAGCGCGCCGCTGCCAGCCAGACCGTGCAGCAGGCCCACGGCAAAGGCCGCCCGCGAAGGCGCAGCGCCCGGCCGCACTTTGGCGGGCGGCCGGCGCTGCTCCAGCAGGCGGCTGACGCCCATGCCCACAAGCAACACCCCGACCGCGACTTCAAACCACGGCGAAGTAAGGAACGTGACGCGGCCCAACAAGATAACGGCTCCCACCAGTACCAGCGTGGTGGTGTGGCCCAGGCCCCAGTAGATGCCGTCGCGCAGGGCCGCGGCCAAGGTATCGCGGCGCGAAATCAGATTCGCCACGGCCAACAGGTGGTCGGGTTCGAACGCATGCCCCATTCCGGCCACTGAAGCAAACAAAATGGGCAACAGGCCTTGCATTTTAGGAGATGTGAAAGAGAAAGAGCGACTGGAAACGTTTGGGGCCCGCAAATTTTATGGCAACCGTATTTTTTTGAAAAAGTAATCTAAACTTTCCGGAATAGCTGCTGAATCTGAGAAAAGCTCCCGTAACTTACCATTCCGCACCGCTTGGCAGACGGCTGGGGAACGTTCATTCACTAGCCGCAGGGTACGCTAACGACTGGTTTTGACTTTGTACAATCGCTGCGCCCAATCCATTATCCAATAGCTATTTATTAGTTAATACTACGCACTGGAAATAGTAAAGCCGCGGATAACGCCAATTTACCTCCCGGCTGCGGGCCGTTACTTGTGAACAAGTGTGTGCAAGCAGCTGATTTTATGTCTGCCCGTGCGGATGTTCCCGCCGAGCGGCGGCACCCTTTTTCATGAATTATTAGAATTCCGATGCAACCCACCGACACCGCCCAGGGCCTCTACCGCCCCGAATTTGAGCACGATGCCTGCGGGACCGGTTTCATCACCCACCTCAACGGCCGCAAAACCCACCAGACCGTCGTCGATGCGCTGACCATGCTCGAAAACATGGAGCACCGCGGGGCCTGCGGCTGCGATACCGACTCCGGCGATGGAGCCGGCCTGCTCATTCAGATTCCGCACTGGTTCCTGCTCGAAGAATGCACCGCTCTCAGCATCCGTCTGCCCGAGCCGGGCAGCTACGGCGTGGGCACCGCCTTTTTGCCGAAGGACGAAGCCCTGCGCGCCGCCTGCCACGATGTGATAAATGGCGCGGCGGCGCGGCTGGGCTTCCCACTGCTGGGCTACCGGCCCCTGCCGGTGAACCCGGCCGGCATCGGTCCCACGGCGCTGGCCGCCGAGCCGGTGATGGAGCAGGTGTTTTTCGGCCGCCCGGCTGGCATCGTCACCGCCGAGGACTTCGAGCGCAAGCTCTACGTGCTGCGCCGCCTGATTTTCAAGACGGTACGCGAAACCGTGCCGGCCGCGATGGACGTGTTTTACTTCGCCTCGCTCTCCTGCAAAACCATCGTGTACAAGGGCCAGCTGACCACCTACCAGGTGCGCGGCTACTTCCCCGACCTCAGCGACGAGCGGGTGGTATCGGCCTTCGGGCTGGTGCATTCGCGGTTTTCGACCAACACGTTTCCGAGCTGGAAGCTGGCCCAGCCCTTCCGTTTCCTGGCGCATAATGGCGAAATCAACACCCTGCGGGGGAATCTGAACTGGTTTTACGCGGGCTTGCGCAACTACGTGTCGCCCTACTTCTCGGCGGCGGAAATGGACATGCTGCTGCCGGTGGTCGATGCCGGGCAGTCGGACTCGGCCTGCCTCGATAACGTGGTGGAAATCCTACTGCACTCGGGCCGCCCGCTGCCGCACGTGATGATGATGCTGGTGCCCGAAGCCTGGGACGGCAACACCCAGATGGCCCCGCTGAAAAAGGCCTTCTACGAGTTCCACGCCACGTTTATGGAGCCCTGGGACGGCCCGGCCGCCCTCATCTTCACCGATGGCCACCAGATTGGGGCTATGCTCGACCGCAACGGTCTACGCCCCCTGCGCTACCTCGAAACTACCGATGGCCGCGTACTGGTGGCCTCCGAAGCCGGCGTACTCCACATCGACCCCGCCACCGTGGTGCAGAAGGGCCGCCTGCAGCCCGGCAAAATGCTGCTGGTGGATACCGTGGCCGGTCGCATCATCACCGACGAGGAGTTGAAGGCCCAGGCCGCCGGCCGCCAACCCTACGGCGCGTGGCTGAACGAGTACCAAATTCGCCTCGAAGAGTTGCCCGAGCCGCGCCAGATGTTCACCAATTTGGCCGCCGACGCGGTTTTCAAGTACCACCAGGTGTTCGGCTACACCCGCGAGGACATCGACGCGCTGATAACGCCGATGGCGCTGGACGCCAAGGAACCTATCGGCTCGATGGGTGTGGACGTGCCGCTAGCTGTGCTTTCAGACCAGCCGCAGCACCTGAGCAGCTACTTCAAGCAGTTTTTCGCGCAGGTCACCAACCCGCCCATCGACCCCATCCGGGAGCGGCTGGTAATGAGTCTGGCCACGTTCCTGGGCAACAACGGCAACATCCTCGACGAGGACAAGCACCACTGCCACTGCGTGGCCCTGCGCCAGCCCATTCTGAGCAACCACGAGCTGGAAAAGCTCCGCAGCATCGACACCGGCATGTTCAATGCCAAGACCTTGCAAACGTATTTCAAGGCCGACGGCCTCCCCGGCTCCCTAGAGCGCGGCCTCGCCCGCCTCTGCCGCTACGCCGAAGATGCGGTAAATGACGGCTTCGAGGTGTTGATTTTGTCGGACCGCGCTTTGGATTCGGAGCACGCGCCCATTCCGTCGCTGCTGGCCGTGTCGGCCGTGCATCATCACCTGATTAAGCTCGGTTTCCGGGGTTCGGTGGGCTTGGTGGTGGAAGCCGGCGACGTGTGGGAAGTGCACCATTTCGCCTGTTTGCTGTCGTTCGGGGCCACGGCCATCAACCCCTACCTGGCGCTGGCCACCGTGCGCACCATGCGCGAAGCCGGCCATCTGGCTACCTCGCTGGACCAGTCGCAGCTGACCTACAACTACATCAAAGCCGTGTGCGACGGCCTGCTGAAGATTTTCTCGAAAATGGGCATTTCGACTTTGCAGAGCTACCACGGCGCGCAGGTATTTGAGATTCTGGGCATCAACCAGGCCGTGGTGGATGCTTATTTCTGCGGCGCGGTCACCCGCATCGGCGGGCTGGGACTTGATGAAATTGCCCGCGAAACACTCTATAAGCACTTCCAGGGCTTCAAAACCACCACGCCCGAGGAGCAGATTCTGCTGTCTGACGGCGGCCTCTACCACTGGCGGCGGCGCGGTGAGGCGCACATGTTCAACCCCGAAACGGTGCATCTGCTCCAACTCGCCACGCGGACGAACAACTACGCCACCTACCAGCGCTACGCTAAGCTCATCAATGAGCAGACGCGGCAGATGTTCACGCTGCGCGGGCTGCTGGATTTTGCCCACCACCGCGACCCGATTTCGATTGACGAGGTGGAGCCGGCTGAGGGCATCCTGAAGCGCTTTGCCACCGGGGCCATGTCGTTTGGCTCGATTTCGCACGAGGCGCACAGCACCCTGGCCATTGCCATGAATCGCATCGGCGGCAAGAGCAACACCGGCGAGGGCGGCGAGGACCCGATGCGCTACGAGGTGCTGCCCAACGGCGACTCCATGCGCTCGGCCATCAAGCAGGTGGCCTCGGCGCGCTTCGGCGTGACGGCGCATTACCTGACCAATGCCGACGAGCTGCAAATCAAGATGGCCCAGGGTGCCAAGCCCGGCGAGGGCGGCCAGCTCCCCGGCCACAAGGTGGACGAGTGGATTGCCAAGGTGCGCCACGCCACGCCCGGCGTGGGCCTGATTTCGCCCCCGCCCCACCACGACATCTACTCCATCGAAGACCTCGCCCAGCTCATCTTCGACCTAAAAAACGCCAACCGCACCGCCCGCATCAACGTGAAGCTGGTGAGCAAGGCGGGCGTGGGCACCATCGCGGCCGGCGTGGCCAAGGCGCACGCCGACGTGATTCTGATTGCCGGCTACGACGGCGGCACGGGCGCCTCACCCATCAGTTCCATCAAGCACGCCGGCCTGCCCTGGGAGCTGGGCCTGGCCGAAGCCCACCAGACCCTAGTGCAAAACCAGCTGCGCAGCCGCGTGGTGCTGCAGGCCGACGGCCAGCTGAAAACCGGCCGCGACCTGGCCGTAGCGGCGCTTTTGGGGGCCGAAGAATGGGGCGTAGCCACCGCCGCGCTGGTAGCCGGCGGCTGCGTGATGATGCGCAAATGCCACCTCAACACCTGCCCCGTGGGCGTGGCCACCCAGGACCCCGAGCTGCGCAAGCTCTTCACCGGCCAGCCCGAGCACATCGTAAACCTGTTCCGCTTCCTGGCCGAGGAGCTGCGCGAAATCATGGCCGAGCTGGGTTTCCGCACGATAAATGAGATGGTGGGTCGCCCCGAATTCCTGAAGGTACGCGAGGGCATCACCCACTGGAAAGCCCGCCATCTCGACCTGAGCGGCATGCTGCATCCTGCTGCCAACATCTCTGGCGGTACCCTGTATCAGAGCGAAGCGCAGGACCACGGCCTCGATAACATCCTCGACTGGCAGCTGCTGGCGCACGCCCAGCCGGCCCTGGACCACCAGACGCCGGTCTACGGCGAGTTCGAGGTGCACAACACCGACCGCACCATCGGCACGCTGCTCTCGAATGAGATTGCCAAGCGCTACCACGCCGCCGGCCTGCCCGACAACACGATTAACTACCGCTTCCACGGCTCGGCGGGGCAGAGTTTCGGCGCGTTCAGCGTAGCGGGCCTATCGTTTTCGCTCGAAGGCGAGGCCAACGACTACGTAGGCAAGGGCCTCAGCGGGGCCCGGCTGGCCATTTTCCCGGATGCCGCCGCCACGTTCGTGCCCGAAAACAACATCCTCATCGGCAACGTGGCGCTGTACGGGGCCACCTCCGGCGCGCTGTTCGTGCGCGGGCAGGCTGGCGAGCGGTTCGCCGTCCGCAACTCCGGTGCCACCGCCGTGGTGGAAGGCGTAGGCGACCACGGCTGCGAATACATGACGGGAGGACGCGCCCTCATCCTGGGCCAGACGGGCCGCAACTTCGCCGCCGGCATGAGCGGCGGCATCGCCTGGATTTACGACCCCAACGGCACCTTTCCCGAAAACTGCAACCCCGAAATGGTGGAACTAGACCCCCTCGACACTGAGGACGAGGACCAGATTCAGGCGCTGCTCCGGCAGCACGTGGAGCTGACTGGCAGCCAAGTGGCAGCCTTCCTGCTGGGCAGCTGGGCGGAGGAAGCCGGCAAGTTTGTGAAGGTGTTCCCAAGCGAGTATAAGAAGGTGCTGGCGAAGGCTCGGTATGCGACGGTGGGGTGATATTTGAACGTCATGCAGAACGTCATGCTACGCTCTGCATGACGTTCTAAAAACACCTTCAAATCCTACCCACCATGTACGTGTACATGCTCACCAATCCCAATCGAACCGTTCTCTACACTGGTGTCACGAATGACCTAAACCGCCGCCTAGCCGAACACGGCGACACGTTAGGCAGCGGTAACAAATTCACCGGCCGCTACCAAGCCAATTTATTCGTCTACTTCGAGCTCTGCCCTGACCCCAAGTAAGCCATTACCCACGAGAAAGAGCTGAAAGGCTGGAGCCGCGCCAAAAAGGAAAAACTCATTGCTGGCTTCAACCCCAATTGGGAAGCCATCGACCTAGAAACCTGGACCGGTCCAAATAATGAAATCTAAGAAATCAGAACGTCATGCAGAACGGAGCGCAGCGACCTGCTGACGTCTGATTACTAATCTATTATCAGCACGCGAGATGCTTCGCTGCGCTCTGCATGACGTTCTAAATAATCCCAACGACCCATGGCCAACCCCACCGGTTTCAAAGAATTCTCCCGCGAGCTCCCTTCCAAAGCCGCGCCGCAGGAGCGCGTGGCCCACAACCGCGAGTTCGTGGGCACCTACGCCGAAGACCAACTCACCCAGCAGGCGGGCCGCTGCATGGACTGCGGCATCCCATTCTGCCACTCGGGCTGCCCGCTGGGCAACATCATTCCCGAATTCAACGATGCCGTGCGCGAGGAAAAGTGGGAAAACGCCTACCAGATTCTCTCCGCCACCAACAACTTCCCGGAGTTCACCGGCCGCATCTGCCCCGCGCCATGCGAGGCGGCCTGCGTGCTCAGCATCCACAGCAGCCCGGTGGCCATTGAGGAAATCGAAAAGCACATCATCGAAATTGCCTTCGCCAAGGGCTACGTGCAGCCCACGGCGCCGGTCCTGAAATCGGGTAAGACGGTGGCCGTGGTGGGCTCCGGCCCGGCGGGGCTGGCGGCAGCGGCGCAGCTGGCGCGGGCCGGCCACACCGTCACCGTGTTCGAGCGCGACGACCGGCCCGGCGGCCTGCTCCGCTACGGCATCCCCGATTTCAAGCTCGATAAGTGGGTCATCGACCGCCGCATCAAGCTGCTCGAAGACGATGGCATCAGCTTCCGCTGCAATACCGAAATCGGCCGCGACGTGTCGGGCACCGAGCTCACCCGCAGTTTCGATGCCGTGATGCTGGCCGGCGGGGCCAGCGTGCCGCGCGACCTATACCTTCCGGGCCGCGAGTTGCCAGGCATCCACTTTGCCATGGACTACCTCACCCAGCACAACCGCCGGGTGAGCGAGCTGGACATCGAGGCCGAAGAGGAATTAATCTTCACTGATATGGATGTGGTGGTTATCGGCAGTGGCGACACGGGCTCCGACTGCGTGGGCACGGCCAACCGCCAGCGGGCGCGCTCCGTCACGCAATTTGCCCTCATGCACCAGCCCGGCTCCGAGCGCCCCGCACACACGCCCTGGCCGCAGGAGCCCCACATTTTCCGCAGCAGCACCTCGCACGAAGAAGGCTGCCAGCGCTACTGGGGCATCAACACCAAAGCCTTCCTGGCCGACGAGGCCGGCCAGCTCCGCGCCCTGCGCGTGAGCGACGTGACCTGGGAAACCGATGTGCTGGGCCGCCGTATCCGCTTCGAGGAAGTGCCCGATTCGGACCGCGAAATCCCCTGCCAGCGCGTGCTGCTGGCCCTAGGCTTCACTGGTCCCCGCGTAACCGGCCTGCTCACCGAGTTGGGCGTGGCCCTCGACGAGCGCGGCAACGTGCGCGCCGACGAACAAGCCTACCGCACCTCCCGCCCCAACGTGTTCGTGGCCGGCGACATGCGCCGGGGCCAGTCATTGGTCGTCTGGGCCATCTCGGAAGGCCGCGAGGCGGCGCGGGAAGTGGATGTGTTTCTGATGGGTAAGACGGCCCTGCCGAGCAAGAATGCGGTGGGGATGTTCGCATGAGAAATTCGGCACCTAAACTACTCTAGCGCAACTGGTTATCCCTTGAACTGGCGCGAGTTTAGCGCAACATAACTCGTGACCGGCCATAACTTGGAGACTGCGCCTCCAAGGCCGCGCCAGCGGCAGTCCCGCACCGCGCCGCTAAACTATTCCTACGGCATTGTTCGGTTTCGAGGCGCAGCCTCGCCCGGATGTCCGGCACGAGTTACGCTGCGCTAAACTCGCGCCAGTTCTTTGCCTACTCAATACGCCCGATTCGCCCCCGCCACCAAATACAGCGGGTCATCCTCAATATTCACGTCAATAAGCGCGCCGGCCTTGCCCAGCAGCTGGCGACAGTCGGGGCTGAGGTGGCGCAGGTGCAGGGTTTTGCCGGCACGGTGGTAGCGCTCGGTCAGCTTGTGCAGGGCGTCGAGGGCCGACATATCGGCCACCCGGCTTTCGCGGAAATCCACAATGACTTGGGCCGGGTCGGTGGCCACGTCGAACTTCTCGCCGAAGGCCTGCACTGAGCCGAAGAAGAGTGGCCCGTAGATTTCGTAGTGCTTCACCCCGGCCGCGTCTATGTGGTGGCGGGCCCGGATGCGCTTGGCATTCTCCCAGGCAAAGGCCAGCGCCGACACCACCACGCCCAGCAGCACGGCCAGCGCCAGGTTCTGCGAAATGGCGGTTACGGCCGTCACGAGCAGCATTACCAGCACGTCGGTGCGGGGCATGCGGCGCAGAATGCGCAGGCTGGCCCATTCAAACGTACCGATGACGACCATAAACATCACGCCCACCAGCGCGGCCAGCGGTAGGCGCTCAATTACGGGGGCACCCACCACCACGAACAACGCCAGCGCCACGGCCGACACCACGCCCGACAGCCGCCCACGCCCGCCGGACTCCAGGTTCACCATGGTCTGCCCAATCATAGCGCAGCCACCCATGCCGCCCGTCAGGCCCGATGCCACGTTGGCCAGGCCCTGGGCCACGCAGTCCTGGTTGCCCCGGCCGCGCGAGTCGGTCATTTCATCCACCACCGTGAGGGTGAGCAGGCTTTCGGTGAGGCCCACCAGCGCCATAATGATGGAATAAGGCAGCACAAGGGCCAGCGTGGCCCAACTCAGCGGCACCTGCGGCAGGTGCAGCGTGGGCAGCCCGCCCGCGATGGAGGCAATGTCGCCTACGGCCTTGGTTTGCAGTCCGCCAAAAATCACCAGCGCCGACACCGTCACAATGGCCACCAGCGAAGCCGGCACCGCCTTGGTGAGCCGGGGCAGGAAGTACACGATGGCCATGGTGAGGGCCACCAGCCCGGCCATCAGCAGCAGCGGCGTACCCATGAGCCAGTACTCGGCCCCGGCCGCGTCGCGCACCTTAAACTGCTCCAGCTGGGCCATAAAAATGATAACGGCCAAGCCATTAACGAAGCCATATACCACCGGCTGCGGCACCAGCCGGATAAACTTGCCCAGCCGCAGCAGCCCGATGGCAATCTGAATCAGGCCCATCAGCGCCACGGCCACAAACAGGTATTCGACGCCGTGCTGCGCCACCAGACTCACAATAACGACGGCCACCGAGCCCGCCGCGCCGGAAATCATACCCGGACGGCCACCAAAAACACTCGTAATCAAACAAATAATAAACGCTGAGCCAATGCCCACCAACGGGCTGATGTGGGCCAGCAGCGCGAAGGCTACTACCTCGGGCACCAGCGCCAGCGCGGTGGTGAGGCCGGCTAGGATTTCGTTTTTAGCGTTGCGTCGGTACTGTGATAAATAGGAAGAAACAGAAGTCATAAACAACCAAGGAAGAGGCAAAAGAAAAGCCGCACGCTTCCGGCGGGAAGCGGCGGCACCAGGGTTTCGGGCCAGTCCTCAGGGTGGGGTGAGCTTGAAAATAGCGGGGATAAAGGAGGGCATATCTGCCTGCAAAGGTAAGGCCGCCGGACGCAGCGGGTGGCACTGCCGCAAAATTTGCGGCGCAAAACCGGCCCCGGAACCGCAGGCTGGCAGCGTGTTGCAGCGGTTTGCCAAGCAATGAACGGGCCGGACAGTAGCGGCTCGCTTCGCCCCCCTACCCTATTGCCCGCTGCACCCAGGGCTTCAGCCCAGGCACGCGGGCCAGGCGCACGGCCGCGTTCACCAGCCACGCCTTGTTGCTGAGGAAGCGCATGAGGCGGTAGCTTTTGGCCAGCTTCCGCCCGATTTGGTGGGCCACCCGCGCATCGTATTCCCGCATGAATTCGGCGCTGAAATCCTGCTTCGTAAAGCAGGCCGCTGCCTGCGTTCCGGCCAATATTCCGCTCTGAATGGCCGTGTCGATGCCGTGGCCCTGCAAGGGGTCGATGAGCGAAGCCGCATCGCCGCACAGCATAAACCGGCGGCCGCTGATGTTGCGCACCCGCCCGCCACCCAGCGGCAGGCCAAAGCCCACGATAGGCCCCAGCGCCCGCGCCTGGGCGAAGCGCCCGGCCAGCTCGGGGTGCGTGGCCAGCACCCGCGTGAGCGTTTCCTTGAGGTCGACTTTGTGCTGCGAAACGATTTCGGCCAGCATGCCCAGGCCCACGTTGTAGCGCCCCCCGCCCACAGGAAACAACCACACGTAGCCAGCCAGGTAGTCGCTGCTGAGGAAAAACTCGGTGGTGCCGCTGCTGGCCCCGGCCACGTTTTCGTAGTAGGCCCGCACGCCGGCGCAGTGGTGGGCGCGGTCGAGCGGCGCGGGCAGCAGCTTGCGGCCCACGGCCGAGTTAGCCCCATCGCAGCCGATGACTAGCTGCGCGGTAATTTCGCGGCCCTCGGTGGTCGTCAAGCGGGCATGGTCGGGCTCGATTTGCAGGGTTTTGAGGCCGGTGTTTTCGAGAATTTCGGTGGCTGAATGCTGGCGCACCAGCGCCAGCAGGGCCGCGTCGAACGTTTCGCGGGGGCTGTTGAAGCTGGGCAGCGTCCATTGCAGCGTGAGGCTGGTGCCGCTGGGAGCCACGAGGCGGGAGTCGCGCACGTCGTCGCGCGGCTGCAGCTGCCAAAGCGCCTCCACAAACGCCGGGTCGAGCTGGCGCAGGGCTTTGAAGGCCTGGCCGGGGATGGCATCGCCGCACACTTTATCGCGCGGGAACCGGGCCTTGTCCAATAGGGCCACGCGCAGGCCGCTGTGGCGCAGGGCCAGCGCGCAGGCCGCGCCGGCCGGTCCGGCACCAACGATGGCCACGTCGTAATCAAAGAGGGAAGAAACAGGCACGAGCCCAAAGGTAGTAGCCGCGCCCGGGCAGTGGGCCGAAGCGCGGGTGGCCCGGCCACATTTTCGGCGGCTTTGCGTACATTCAGCTACACTTCATTTCCTGGCCTTGACTGCTTCTACCGAACATCCTGCTCCCGGCCGATGACGCGGCCCACCTCCAGGCCCTGCCGCTACCAGCTGCTGGACGCGCACCGCGAACCAATTTTCGACGACGTGGTAGCCGCCACGGCCCGGCTCTTCGGCGTTTCCAACGCCATGCTCTCCATCGTGGCGAGAGACCAGGTGCTGGTGAAAGCGCCCTACAACCTGCCCGTGCCCATCGAGCGCATCCCCCGCGAGCAAAGCCTGTACTCGGCCACCATTCTGCAACACGACACGGCCGTGTTCGAAGACCTCAACCAAAAGAGTGCGCCGGGCGTCGACATTTCCCTGCTTCAGCAGCTGGGCCTGAGCTTTTATGCCGGCCACAAACTGCGCACGCCCGACGGCTACAACCTCGGCTCACTGTGCGTGTACAATGGCCCGCCCCAGCAGTTTGCACCTATCGAGCGGGCCACCCTGGCCATCCTGGTGATGCGCCTGCTGGAGTTGCGCCGCACCCTGGACGCGCACGCCGACCGCACCGCCGTGCTCTGGGACCCCGTGTACCGCGCCATTGGCGGGCAGTTGGGCCGCCTTAGCGCCCTGGCCGAGCGCACCACGCCCCCCGGCGGCCCCGCCCAGCTCACCGAGCCCGTGGTGGCCGAAGTGCAGGGCATCGCCGATGTGGTTGACCAGTTTGTGACCGCCGCGCTCAAGCGGGTGTAGCCCTTGAGCGCGGGGACGGTGTACTTTTGCCCCGTTTCCGTGTTTGCATCATTATGGTTGAAGAAATAAAGGTAAAAACGCTGGCCCTGCTCGGCGCAACGGGTTCTATTGGCACGCAGGCGCTGGAAGTGGTGCGGCAGCAGCCGGGCCGGTTCCGGGTGGCGGTGCTGAGCGCGCAACGACAATGGGAGCTGCTGGCCCGGCAGGCCCGCGAGTTTCGGCCCGCCGCTGTGGTTATCGGTGATGAAAGCCTGTATCACATCCTGAAAGAGGCCCTGGCCGACCAGCCCGAAACCGAAGTCCTGGCCGGCACCGCCGCCCTGGCCGAAGTGGTAACGCGCCCCGAAATCGACATCGTGCTCACCGCCCTCATGGGCTACGCCGGGCTGCTGCCCACGGTGGCCGCCATCCGGGCGGGCAAGGATATTGCCCTCGCCAACAAGGAAACGCTGGTAGTGGCCGGCGAACTGATTACCAGTCTCATCAAGCAGCACAACGTGCGCCTGTTGCCCGTCGATTCCGAGCATTCGGCCATTTTCCAGTGCCTGGTGGGCGAGGAAGCCAATCCCATCGAGAAAATCATCCTCACAGCCTCGGGCGGGCCCTTCCGGGGCCGCACCGCCCAGCAGATGGAGGCCGTGACCAAGGCCCAGGCCCTGAAACACCCCAACTGGGACATGGGGGCCAAAATCACCATCGACTCGGCCTCGCTCATGAACAAGGGCCTCGAAGTCATTGAAGCCAAGTGGCTGTTTGGCCTTAGCAATGAGCAGATTGACGTGGTGGTGCACCCCCAAAGCATCGTGCACTCGCTGGTGCAGTTCGAGGATGGCTCGCTGAAAGCCCAGCTGGGCCTACCCGATATGAAGCTGCCCATCCAGTACGCGCTGGGCTACCCGCAGCGGTTGGCAAACACATTCCCGCGCTTCTCCTTCCTCGACTATCCCACGCTCACCTTCGAAGCGCCCGACCGGGCCGCGTTTCCCAACTTAGAGCTGGCTTTCGGGGCCATGCGGCGCGGCGGCAACGCGCCCTGCATCCTCAACGCGGCCAACGAAGTGGCCGTGGCCGCATTTTTGCGGGAGCAGGTCGGCTTCCGCCAGATGTCAGACCTCGTGGCCGAGTGCCTGGCGCGGGTATCGTACCTTGCAGAGCCAATATTAGCTGACCTGGTGGCGACTGACGCGGAAACGCGGCGGCTGGCCGAAACCCTGGTCTAACGTCACCGGCCAGAACGTCATGCAGAGCGCAGCGAAGCATCTTGCCCGCTTCGTTGAAACGCTTTGATTAGTTGTGGCGGGCAAGATGCTTCGCTGCGCTCTGCATGACGTACTTAATTCTTTCTCAACTTCTCCTTATCTAGTTCGTTTCCCTTGGCTATCCTCACCATGATTGGCCAGCTTGTGCTGGCCCTTTCTATCCTCGTTGGCTTGCACGAATTCGGCCATTTCGCCTTCGCCAAGCTCTTTAAAATCCGGGTCGATAAGTTCTACATCTTCTTCGACTTCCTGTTTCCGATGCCCAACGTGGCCAACTTCGCGCTGGTCAAAAAGAAGATTGGCGAGACGGAGTACGGCATTGGCTGGTTCCCGCTGGGCGGCTACGTGCAGATTCACGGCATGATTGACGAGACGCAGGACGCCTCGGCCCTGGCTGGCCCGCCGCAGCCCGACGAGTTCCGGGGCAAGCCCGCCTGGCAGCGCCTGCTGGTGATGCTCGGCGGCATCATCATGAACGTGATTCTGGGTATCATCATCTTCACGGCGATGACGGCGCACTACGGCGACACGTTCCTGCCGGCTTCGGAGGCCCGCTACGGCATCCTGCCCAACGGCCTGGGCCGCGAAATCGGCTTCCGCACCGGCGATAAAATCGTAAAAATCAACGGCCGGCCGTTTGATGAGTTCGACGATGTGTACAAGCCCGAGGTGATTATGGGCGACAACTCCTACTACACCGTGGAGCGCAACGGCCAGCTGGCCGACATCAAAATCCCAAAAAACTTCCTCGATAAATTCGGCAAGCAAAGTGCCGACAGCCTGCTGGTGCGCCCCCGCGAAACTTTCGCCGTGGACCGCGTGACGCCCGGCGGCAACGCCGCCAAAGCCGGCCTGCAGGTGGGCGACGTGATTACGAATGTGGCCGGCCAGCCGGTGCAGTTTTTCGACGAGCTGCAAGCCACCCTGCTGGCCAATAAGGACAAAACCGTGCCCGTGCTGGTGGAGCGCGGCGGCCAGCCCCTCACGCTCAACATTCCGGTCACTAGCTCGGGCCGCATCGGTTTCGAGCGCAAATCGACCCTGCAGCTCGGCACCCGCCAGTACACGCTGGCCGAGTCCATTCCGCAGGGCGTGAGCAAGGCCTTCGGGGTAATTGGCTTGCAGGCCCGCGCCTTCGGCAAGATTTTCAAGGGCGAGGCTTCGGCCTCGGAAAGCCTGGGCGGACCGGTGGAGATTGCGCAGCAGTTCGGCGGCATCTGGGACTGGCAGCACTTCTGGGGCCTGGCCGGCGGCCTGAGCATGGTGCTGGCTTTCATGAACCTGCTGCCCATTCCGGCCCTCGATGGCGGCCACGTCGTGTTCCTGCTCTACGAGATGATTCTGCGCCGCAAGCCGTCGGACAAGTTTCTGGAAGGTGCCCAGCGCGTGGGCACGGTGATGATTCTGGCCCTGATGGCGTATGTAATTGTGTTTAAGCAGGTGATGAAGCTGTTCCACTAAGCGGAACCGAACCACCACAGAAGAACGTCATGCTGAGCGCAGTCGAAGCATCTCGCGTGTGGTAGTAATCCCCTCGTCCAACGATTGAGTTACTATGGCACGCGAGATGCTTCGGCTGCGCTCAGCATGACGTTCCTTTTTCGTTTGCATTCGCCCCAAACCAACGCTTTCCCATGCGCCTGCTCCCCTTTGTTGCCGCCTTACTGCTGCTGTTTCCGCTGGCCGGGGCCGCGCCGGCGTTCCACGCCTACCACTCCACCATCACGGAGCTGCGCTACAACGCGGCCAAAAAGCAGCTGGAAATTTCGGTTAAAGTCTTCGTCGATGACTTCGAGAAGGCGCTTTCGCAGGGCCAGCCCATGCGCGTGAACCTCACCGATGCCGGGCCGCGCCCGCTGGTGCTGGCCACGGCCTACTTCCAGCGCACCCTGCAAGTGAGCGTGGTGACGGGCAAGCCGCTGCTGCTGCAAGTGCTGGGCATGCAGGCCGAAAACGACGGCTGCTGGTTCTACTGCAAAGTGCCCCTGCCCGGTCCGGTCACGGCCGTGAAGCTGCGCCAGGCCGTGCTCCTCGACACCTTTGCCGACCAGATGAACATCGTGAACATCGAGGCCAACGGCAAGAAGCAAAGTGCGCTGTTCCGCGCCGGCCACGAGGAGGAAACCCTGGCGTGGTAGCGTAGCGTGGCCTTTTAGTCCGCGTCCCCGCACCTTTGGGCGTTTACGAAACTCATCCCTTTCGTGCATTTCGTAAACGTTGATTCGTAGACGGATTTCTTAAACTCACCCCGCGCTGTAAGGGCCATTTGACCATCAACCGAGCCAGTTTCTACTGTTCATTGAAAGGAGGGTTAATTTGCTTCTGGCTGAATCGTATGAAAATCATTCTCTTTTTAGCGCTATGGTGCCTAACGACGGTCGACGTGGCAGGCCAAGTCATCCAAGTGAAGTCCGTCATCACGCGCACGGTCCCCGCCACTAAGCAAACGCGCCTCGACCGCGAAATGCTGCGGTTTCTGTTGTTCACCCACGAAGCGGACAAGGCAACCGATGGGAAAGCCCTTTTCCAAGTGCCCTTTTTGGGGAGTGCCAAATCGCCCGAAATTGGCATCTATAAGTTTGGCTTGAACTCCGCTCATGCCGGGTACAATGTCGTGTTTCGCTATCGCTACCAGCTGGTGTTTTCCAGTGCCCGCTCGGTATCCCCACTCTTGGCTCAGCTGCGGCACTTCCTAGGCCAATACCCCGCCGCGTTTACTCCACAGGCGCAACGCTCTGCCGAGGGCCAACTTCGGGACATGGTGCAGCACAACCAAACCACTGGCGAGTCGGACTTACCAGCCCGAAAAGGCTAGACCTTTCGTTCAATGAAACGGTGATTTAAATGAGCAAAGAAGGCGCTTTCATATGTTGCGAATAGTCGTTTCACAGCACGTAAAATCACTGGCTCAGCAGCCACTCTCCGTGTCTTAACGCGCTGTATTTCCACTTTCTGAGAGGACGCCTACAAGCTCACGCTACTTCGCTATCGCCCCGCGCAAAAACTGGCAGAATGGCACCATCGCCGCAAAAACCTCCGCTACGTGGGCGCGGAAATCGGCGTGGCTCAGCACGGCCTCATCGGCCATCTGATGCGTGGCGGTGAAGCTTTTGTGCTTGAGCAGCTCGATTTCGGGATGGTCGACAGAGTAGGCGGCGGGAGATTTTTTGAGCCTGTCGCCGCTCATGATGCCGAAGTAGCGCCGGAAATCGGGCGCGTTCAGAATGGCTTTTAGCTCCTCGGCGCTGTAGTCGATTTCCTGGCGGATGGCGGCCAGCTGGGTTTTATCGGGCTGGTAGAAGCCGCCGCCGATGAGTGTATTGCCATTCGGGCCAATCTGCACGTAATAGCCCGGCGTTTCAATATCCTTGCCACTGGCAGTGAAGTAAGCCGAAAAGTGCGTTTTGTACGGGTCCTTGTTGTTGCTGAAGCGCACATCGCGGTAGATGCGGAAGATGCTTTTGCGGCCGGCCGGCCCGGCTATTCCCGGGTCGAGCCGGGCCAGCTCCTGAAACCAGAATTCGGCGTCTTCCTCAAACTGCTTGCGGAGCTGGTCGTAGGTGGGCTTGCGCTCCTGGAACCAGGGCCGGTCGTTGTGTTTGGTGAGGGCGGAGAGGAAGGTGAAGAGGGGTTTGAGCTGCATAGGAGCGGAACGTTGGCGGTCAACTCCCCTCCTTACCAAGGAGGGGATGTTTCAGCTTTAGCTGAAACGGGGGTGGTTGTTGGCGTTGAACAGCATCGTCAGGCTTTCGTTCGGGATTATCCAACGCCAACAACCACCCCAATTTTCGCTACGCAAAAATATCCCCTCCTTGGTAAGGAGGGGAGTTTTTGTTCATTCAATCCTCTTCCTCTTTCGCCTCGTGTTTCGTTTTGGCTTCGCGCACGGCGGCGCTGCGGCGCGGGGCGGGCATGTGGCTGTGCTCGCCCCGAATGGCCTGCCAGATATTCTCGTTGAAAGCCAGGTCGGGCGCGGCGTCTTCGCGGCTCATGTCGAACTTGAGGGAGCGCCGGGCGGGGGCGTTGAAGGCGGTGTTGCGCACGTCCTGCGGGGTGGTAGCGGGGCGCAGGATGTAGGGCTTGAAATCGGGCTTCGCGGTGAAGCAGGCCCAGAGCGGCGGGGCGGCGGCATCGTACTGGCTCATGGGCGGCAGGCCGAGAATGAGTTCCAGCGTGCGCAGCATGCCAGACGTGGTGTAGGCGGTGTGCACCACGGCGTGGCGGCGGACGTACGGCCCCACGAGGTAGGCCGTGGAGCGGTGCGCATCGACGTGGTCGGGGCCGTTCTGGGCGTCGTCTTCCACCACCATCACCACCGATTCTTTCCAGACGGCGCTTTGCGAGAGGTGCTCAATCAGGCGGCCTAGGGCCAGGTCGTTGTCGGCGGCGTAGCTCAGCGGGCTGAGCTCGCCTTTGCGGGCGCCGTAGGTGTGGTCGTTGGGCAGGCGGATGATGCTGAGGTCGGGCAGCTGGTTGGCGGCCACGAGGCGGTCGAAATCCTGCTCCCAGATGCGCTCCCGGTCCACGTCCCGCACGTGCAGGTCGAAGCCGGCGTAGGGTTCGCAAAAGTGGCCTTCGATGGCCGGCACGCTGGCTTTGCCCTTGTACACGAACTCGCCATAGCTGCGGTAGCTGCGGCCGGCGCGGCGGCAGTAGTCCC
Source organism: Hymenobacter siberiensis (assembly GCF_018967845.1). Classification (GTDB taxonomy): domain Bacteria; phylum Bacteroidota; class Bacteroidia; order Cytophagales; family Hymenobacteraceae; genus Hymenobacter; species Hymenobacter siberiensis. The sequence continues at coordinate 1,939,140 of NZ_JAHLZZ010000001.1, read as the reverse complement.
ACAGGAAACCGTCCTTGGGCTCGGCTACTTCGCCGCGCTTGCCCTCGAAATCATACTCGCCGCCCCGGCCGCTGTAGTTGCCGGGCCAGCTTTTTTCCACGAAATCGGTGGCGTAGGCGGCTGTGCTCCAGTTGTGGCCGTCGGCGCTCACTTCGGCATCCACATAGAAATTATCGAGCAGCACAAACTCCCGGGTGAGGGCGTGGTGGTTGGGCGTCACCTTGTCGGGGAAGAGGCAGAGGCTGGCATCGCCGTTACCAGCCGGCAAATCGCCCAGTACTTGGTCATAGGTGCGGTTTTCCTTGATAATGTAGAAGACGTGTTTGATGGGCGAGGCCTCGCCCACGCGGCGGGGCACGGGGCTGCCGGCGGGCACTTCGGGCGCAGCCTCGCGGGCTTTGGTGAAGGGCGTGTTGGCATACACCTGGGCCGAGAACGCGGCCAGGGCTTTTTCGTCGGGCACGGGCAGGCGCGAGAGCGAGCCCAGCAGTAGCCCGCCGATGTAGCCTTTGCCTTTTTCGCCGTCGTCGCGCACCGGGTTGGGGCCGTTGGGGTTGGGTTTGGAAGTGCTGCCTTTGCCGTTGGCAATCAGCAGTTGATTGCCGGCCACGGCCACCGCCGTGGGGTACCAGCCGGTGGGGATGAAGCCGAGCGGCCGACTGGCGCGGGCCTCGCGCACGTCGAACACGGCCAGGCAATTGTTGTCGGCGTTGGCGATAAACAGCTGGCTGTCATCGGCGTTCAGAGCCAGTCCATCGGGGGTGCTGCCGGCGGGCGAGGCGGGAAACAGGGCCGTATTCAGCGTTTCGGTGACCTGGCCGAGGCGGGTATCAATGACCGAAACCGAGTTGCTGTTGGCATTGGCCACGAACAGGCGGCGGCCATCGCGGGTCAGCACCAGGTCGTTGGGGTGGCTTTCGACGGGAATCGAAGCCAGCAGCTGCTGCTTTTCCACATCATAAACTGCCACCGCGTGGCCGCCCCAGAGCGTGATGTAAAGCCGGGCGCCATCGGGGCTGAGCAGGGTGCCGTAAGCCTCGGCGGGCAGCCGGAGGGTGCGCAGGATGCGGCGCGTTTTCAGGTCAAAAGTGTAGAGCGAGTTGTCCTCCCGCGTCACGGCGTAGAGCACGTTGCGGCGGCCATCGACGGCGAGGCCGGCCACACCGATTTTCTGCTTGGGCCACTTTGCACCCAGCACAAAAGCACTGTCGGGCAGCAGCTTCCGGCCTTCAATCCGGAAGCAGTGAATGCGATTGTACTGCCCGCCGGAAGCGTAGAGCGTGCGGCCATCGGGCGCGAAAGCCAGGCCGGCCCAGGCGGCCGGCACCACGCGGGTATCGAGCACCTGGCCGGTGGCGGCATCGAGGAGCTGCACCGAGTTTTCGCCCCAGCCGGCATTGGTCACGGCGGCCAGGCGGCCGTCGGGGCTGGTTTGCAGGCTCAGGGGGAGGTCGCCGAGGGGTGTGGTGGTGCCGGCGGGGCTGAGTTTCCAACCGTTGGAAAGTAGCGTTTGGATGGTGCCGGCGATGGGGCCGGGCAGCACGCCGGGCGCTTCGGGCGCGGCCTGGGTGCTGGGGTTGCCGGAGCAGCCAAGCAGCGCCAGAAGCGGCAATAAAGAAGCGAAAGGGCGGTATTTTTTGAGAGAGGACATGGCTCGACCGGGACGGGCATTTTGGCCAGTGCCCGAGCCACAAAGGTAACGGGTGGGACCAGCAGTAGCGGTTACGGCAGCATTACGACGGCCATTGGCACCGGCGGCACCCGATAGAACTTCTCAACCCGAATGGACTAAGCTTCGGCACAAATAGTCTTCGGCATAAAATAGAAACTCCTGAATGCCGTTGTAGCCGCATTCCTATTCATTCTGGTTTGTTTCTATGCTGCGTCGACTCTCGTGTTGCGTGCTTCTGCTATTGCCCATTTTTCAGCTGCTGGCCCAGTCCTGCACCCCACCCACCGAGGGACAGCCCGGCACAAATCCGGCCGATTTCTGGCGGCAGCAGCGGCTGTTTCCCCGGGTGCGGGCGGCCGAAGCCACGGCTGACCCGGCCGTGACCAGCCGGCTGCGCAGCCACTACCTCGACCCGCGCCGGCTGGAAATCATGTTCCGCATCGTGAAAACCCGCGTGGAGCTGGAAGTGTGGGCGCGCAACCGAGGCGGCGGGTCGTTCGAACTGCTCCACGCCTACCCGCTGGCGGCCACCTCGGGCACCCTCGGCCCCAAGCGCCAGGCCGGCGACTACCAGGTGCCGGAGGGCTTCTACGAAATCGACCGCTTCAACCCCAACAGCAATTTCCACCTCTCCCTGGGCCTCAACTACCCCAACGCCGCCGATTTGGCGCTGGGCGAGCCCAACCCCGGGGGCGACATTTTCATCCACGGCGGCGCGGCCAGCATCGGCTGCATGCCCATTACCGATGCCGGCATCGAGGAAGTGTACCTACTGGCCATCACTGCCCGGACGGCGGGGCAGGCGGTGATTCAAGTGCACATTTTCCCGTTTCCAATCACCGAAGTTGAGCTGGACAAACACGCTACCAGCCCGCACCTAGCCTTCTGGCGGGGGCTGATACTGGGCTACGCTTACTTTGAAAAGCAGCATGAGCCGGCGGAACTGCTGGAGCTGGCCGTGAAGTAGCGCGGGCTTTAGCTGCTACCTTGCCGCCGTGCCGCGTTTCCTCCTGCTTTTCCTGGCCCTTATTGCCCTGTTCAACGTCAGCCGTGTGCTGCGCGAACCCCGCCCCGATGCGGACCGGCCCATGGATTTCCGCACCTGCTACGTGGGCCAGCAAGTGCTGCGCCAGGGCAAAAACCCCTACGATGATGCGGCGCTGAAAGCCGGCTGGCAGCGCATTGTTCAGCAAGAGAATATCGTTAGCCGCACCCAGCCGGGACTGCCCAACCTCCCGTTTCTGTACCCACCGTGGGCGGCGGGGCTGTTCGGCGGCACCATCGGCCGGCTGCCCTACGCGCTGGCGTGGCCGCTGTGGTACGGGCTGGCCCTGCTGAGCCTGGTGCTGCTGGCCAGGCTGTGGCCCAAGGCGCTGCACACTAAAAATTCGGATGCGGTGCCGTGGTGGCAGTTTTTGTTGGCCGCCGTGGCGCTGAAAGGCACCGTACCGGCCCTGCTCACCGGCCAGCCCACGTTCGCGGCGCTGGCGCTGGGCGTGGGCGCGCTGGCGATGGGCAGCAGGGTAAAACGTATTTCTGATGGCAATACAACTTCAGCGAAACCAGAAGCTACTGCTGATGTTGAAGCCGCAACAAATTCAGCAATTGCGCAAAAAAAGCCGCTCTGGCAGCCAATAGCAGCGGGTATATTGCTGGGCCTAGCCGCGTTCAAAGTCACCTTACTCCTGCCCTTTGCCGCGTGGTTTCTCTGGAAAAAGCAGTGGCTGACGCTGGTCGTGGCCGCCGCCGTAGTGGGGCTGCTGAGTGCGGTGGCGTTCTACTGGGCCGCTTTTCCAGCGGAATTATTGCCCACCTACCAGCACCTGCTGGCGCAGGTGCGCACCCAGTCCTTCGACCCCGCCGACCCCGACTACCCCCTCACCCAGGGCCTGACGCTACGCCTTGAGCTGGCCAACGTGCTGGAATGGCTGCGCCCCGGCAGCAGCCCCTGGCACCTGCTGCTGCACGGCGCGCTGTGGCTGGCGGCCGGCCTGCGGCTGCTGTGGCTCCGGCGGCAGCTGTTGCTGGCCGACTGGCACCTGTTTCTGGTACTGAGCACGCTCACGCTGCTCACTACTTACCACCTGTACTACGACGCCATTCTGCTGCTGCCGCTGTTGCTGTTCAGCCGGCACCTGCCGCGCCGGGTGCAGTGGTGGCTGCTGGTATTTATGCTGCCGCTGCTACTGCCGCTCAATGGAATTGCACTGGCGCTGGGCAACCCGGTGGGGCTGCATATTCTGTATTTTCTACCGCCGCTGGGGTTGCTGGGGGTGCTGGGGCTGCTGCTGGCGCGGCCCCCTCACCTCACCCCCGACCCCTCTCCCGCGGAGAGGGGAGCCTGACGATTGCAGGCGTCTGTGCCGCCGTGGCTCCCTTCTCCCCGGGAGAGGGGCCGGGGGTGAGGTTACACCATCCGGCACGGTTTTTTCGTTTACGCCGCATTACCATACGCCTCCATTGCCCATGAAACGCTTTTTTCTTGCCCTGCTCCCGCTGCTGCTCACCATGGCGGCCCGCGCCCAACGCCCTACCGACATCTGGTATTTCGGCCAGCAGGCTGGCCTCACCTTTGCCGAGGGCAACACGCCCAAGCCCCTGAACGACGGCAAGATGAGCACCTACGAGGGCTGCGCCGTGGCTACTACGGCCAAGGGCGAGCTGCTCTTCTACACCAACGGCGAAACCGTGTGGAACCGCAAGCACCAGCCCATGCCCAACGGCCGCCAGCTGATGGGCAGCGGCAGCAGCACCCAGTCGGCCCTCATCGTGCCCGACCCCGGCTCGGGCAACATCTTCTATATCTTCACGGTAGCCCCGCAGGGCACGCCCAACGGCCTGCGCTACTCCATCGTGGACATGACCCGCGCCGATGGCTTCGGCGACCTACCCCGCGTGAACCTGCTGCTCATCCAGCCGGTGGCCGAAAAGCTGGCCGCCGTGCGCCACGCCAACGGCCACGATACCTGGATAGTAGCTCACCGCTGGAACTCCAACGCCTTCGTGAGCTACCTCGTCACGGCCGACGGTGTATCGGCCAAGCCGCTGATGAGCAACGTGGGCAGCATGAACGCCGGCCCCGGCCGCAATGCCATTGGCGCGCTCAAGTTTTCGCCCGATGGCAAGCACCTCGCCGCCGCGCTGTGGAAAGAAACCAACAAATTCGAGGTGTATGATTTTGACCGCAGCACCGGCAAGGTGAGCAACCCGCGCGGCTTCGGGCCTTACGCGGAAGCTTACGGGGTGGAGTTTTCACCCGATGGCAAGTTTGTGTATGGCACCTGCAACGGCGTGGGCGGCGGCGAAACCCAGATTTGGCAGTTCGACTTAGCCAAAAAGCCCGCTCCGCCGGTGCTGGTGGGCAAGTCGGCCAATCGCAAAATCGGGGCGCTCCAGCTCGGGCCGGATGGCCGCATCTACGTGGCCCGCGAGGACAACCCCAACCTCGGCGTTATCGAGCAGCCCAACGTGGCCGGCAAGGATTGCAAGTACGTGGACGAGGGATTGAAGCTGGGCGGCCGGCGCAGCAAGCTGGGCCTGCCCGCGTTTGTGGTAGTACCGAATTAGGGTAAGAGGGTGTGAGTCACAGCAGAATTAAGCCCGTCATGCAGAACGCAGCGAAGCATCTTTACCGCAATAGTAATTCCATTCGATTGGATTAGTTACACGGTAAAGATGCTTCGCTGCGCTCTGCATGACAGACTTGACTCCAGTCTTCTACCCCCCCTAATTCGAGCTGCCAATTTTAAAGCGCAATACCCCAAAGGCCACCGAGCTATACGGCGAGTCTTCGCTGAGCAGGCCCAACACGTCGCGGGTGCTGATGCCGGCTTCCCACACCGGCGAAACCAGCGTGAGGCCCAACGGCAGGCTCTTGCCGTAGCCCGCGCCGCTGGTTACGCCGCTGCTCAGCTTCAGCCAGCTCAGGGGTTTGTAGTCGAGACCCAGACCTACGAAGGTGGTGGTGAGGTTACCGGCCACCTTGTTGAGGGGCGCGGTTACGTCGAGGCCGGCTTCGAAGAACTTGTTGAGGCGCACGCCGCCGCCCAGGCGCAGCTTGGCGGGCAGGGCAGCCGTGCGCTCCTTGGCGGTGGTGTAGGTGAAGAGGTTCTGCTTGTCGGTATCGAACTGCGCGCTAATTTCCTTGAACACGTTGTAGGTCTGCACGCCGGTGGAGGCTGTTTGCTGGAGCTTCTGGTCGGAGGCTTCGAGCACGTTGGCGGTCCAGGTCATCGAGCCCATATCCGTAACCGAAGCGCCGAAGCGGAATATTTTGCCGATTTCGGCCGACAAGCCCGCGTCGAATCCATTGCCGTGGCCCACCGGCTTCAGGCCCGAGCCCGATTCGTAGTTGAAGTTGGGATTGCTGGCCAGCGCGCCGTAATTGATATCAAACACCGGCGAGAACGCCGTGTAGGCCGTCAGGTTGCCGCCGCTCACCCGGATATCGGCAATGCCGATGCCCTGGATGTAGCGGTAGCCCGCCCCCAGCGCCAGCTTCAGGCCGTTATTGTGGTACACCTGAATGCCGTAGGCCACGTTGAACTCGTTGGTAATGGCCGCCTGAATGCTGGTTCCGTCGAGCACCGTGGAAATGAGCGGCGCGTTGGCGGCCGTGGGCGTGGGCGCGCCGCTGGTGTTGGGCGTGGGGTAATACTGCTTCACCACAGCGGCATTCTGGCCGTTGATGATGATGTCGGCGGCGTTGCGGTTGAGGGCCAGGTGGCCGCCAATGCGCTGCCGGCTGCTGAACGCCAGGCCGCCCAGGCCGTTGGGCAACGTCACGGCCAGGCCGAAGAGGTTGGTGTCGAGGTTAAAGTTCAGCACGTTGTCGCCGCTGAGCTGGTTGACCAGCGTGGCTTTTTCGGCGGCTCCGATGCTCTGGCTGGCATCGTAGATGATGTGCTTGAAAGTGGTTTTGGAAAGCGACTGCGAGCCGATGCCCGCCCCCACTTCGCCGATGGTGAAGGCCACCCGGAAATTGATGCTGCGGCCCAGGTTGGCGGGGTTGATGCCGATGGCCTGGTAGTCGCTGGCGAAGGTGTTGATGACGCCGCCCCGGCCCGTGGCCGAGAAGTTGCTGAGCTCGTTTTGGGCGAAAGCCGTGGCGGGCAGAGCCAGCCCAGCGGCCAGCGATAAGAAGCGGAGAGATGGTTTCATAGGGCGAGAATGTGCGGTAAGCTTTAGCTTGCCGTTTAATTGTTGGAAAACGGGCCAACGCCGGCCCCAAAGTTAATCGGCAAGCGGAAGCTTACCGCACAAAATGCCTCCCAAACGCCTCTCCGCCGCTGAGTATGCCACCGGCATCCGGGCCGGCTCCCGCACGGTGCTGGGCCGTGCCATCACCCTCGTCGAAAGCACCCTGCCCACCGACCACGCCTTGGCGCAGGAGGTGTTGCAGGCGGTATTGCCGCACACCGGGCGCAGCCTGCGAGTGGGCATTACGGGCGTGCCGGGCGTGGGCAAAAGCACGTTTATTGAGGCACTGGGCAGGTATTTGGTCGAAACCAAGGGCCTGAAGCTGGCCGTGCTGGCCGTGGACCCCAGCAGCCAGCGCGGCGGCGGCAGCATTCTGGGCGACAAGACGCGGATGCCCTGGCTCTCGGCCCAGCCGGCGGCGTTTATCCGGCCCTCGCCGGCCGGCAGCAGCCTGGGCGGGGTGGCGCGGGCCACGCGCGAAGCCTTATTATTATGCGAAGCAGCGGGCCACGACGTGATTATCGTGGAAACCGTGGGCGTGGGCCAGTCCGAAACCACGGTGCACGGCATGGTCGATTTTTTCCTGCTCCTGATGCTGGCCGGGGCCGGCGACGAATTACAGGGCGTGAAACGCGGCATCATGGAAATGGCCGATGCCCTGTGCATCACCAAAGCCGACCACGGCAACGAGCAGGCCGCCCGCCGCGCCCGCCTCGACTACCAAAGCGCGCTGCACCTGTTTCCGGCCGCGCCTTCGGGGCAGGTGGTGCCGGTACTGCTCACCTCGGCAGTGGACGGCATGGGCATCGGGGCCGTGTGGGAGGTCATCGAAACCTATGCCGCCGCCACCCGCACCAGCGGATATTTCGAGCGCCGCCGGCAGCAGCAGCAGTTACAATGGCTGCACCAAAGCATCGCCCAGGCGCTGGAGAGTCGGTTTTATGCCGATGCGGCGGTGCGTGAGCGGCTGCCCGCGGTGCAGGCGGCCGTGGCGGCCGGACAGCTCACGCCGTTTGCGGCGGCCGAGGAACTGCTGGGGCTGTAGGACGGGGCGGGCGCGTGGGGGTGCGGCGGGGCGAGGTTTGGGCTGACGTGGAATGCAGCGCAGCGCGGGCTGACGGACGGAATTGTTGGCGCGGCCGTCTACATTCGCTTTTCCACTAATACCCAATGGGTTTATCAGCTGGTGCGCGTCTGCAATGCTCACCAGTGGGGATTTCCAACAATTTTCAAAAACCTTTTTTAGCTACCGATGAGAAAGATGCACCTTTTGTCTGCCGTCTTTTTGCTTGGGGGGATTCGTGGTGGTAGGCGATGCGGCCACCCAATCAACCGTTAAAGCGAACTGCTTTTCCTTTTATGTGGCAAACATTCTTTCCTCGTCACTGATGAAAACCTGTGCAGCCTTCCTGCTCTTGATATGCGGTTTAACGCTTTTGGTGATGGCCGTTGGCAACCATGGACATTGGGTGTTTAGACCGCACATGCGCGAAGATTGGTGGCTTTGGGGTACGGTATTAATTTCAGGGCTTGGCGGGGCGCTACTGCTTATTGCAGCCGCTTGGCGTCGGTCCTAAGCTCGTAGCCCCCCACCAATAGGATTAGACTAGCAGGACTTATATGCTCCTTTTGCTCTTCGGACCGTTTTCTTGAACAGCTCCGTGATACCTTGCTGCTGCGATGACTACACGCTTTCTGACGGTGTTAACCCGGTTGCGTTCCACTAAGGCATGGCAGGCAGTGCTTTTCGTCTTAGGCTTGTTGTTCACGTACGGCGGGCACTTTTTCTGGCAATTCGTCGCCGCCTTCGTCATTTTTTTCACCTTGGGCTCCGGGGAAGGGCACACCGACGAGGGCCTACTGGTGTCCGCCGGGTTCTTATTACTGCACCTGGGGGTGGTGTGCTGGTTGTTTTGGCGGCGAGTGCTGTTCACCACATGGTGGGCCTGGGCCTTAAACGTCGCCGTACCCATCGGCCTGTTTGCCTACTACACAGCGTTCCCCTGGTATCGCTCGCCACTCGATTCGACTTATCAGCAGTACCGCTTTGTAAAGGGTTCCCGACAATACCGAATCACGTTGGAGAAGCCCGGAAACCAGTTTGATGTGTCCGATGTCACCAATCAAAAAGAGGGCAGCACGACCTCGCTGTTGATGGGCGACTACCAAGTTCGCCACGATACCATCTTTTTGCAGCAATGGCATGGGCCGAGGCAGTGCTTCATCTACCGCCGCGCGTTGGTCGGCTTTGAGAATAGCGCCGTGCCCATCATGCTGACACGGGAGCGTGACATCCGCCCTTTGTCCCTGCGGCAGCAAGAATAAACGCTCTCAATGAACGGTAGGAACTAGCCCGACACCTGCTGGTCAGATGGCCCTTACAGCGCGGGGTGAGTTTAAGAAATCTGTCTACGAATCAACGTTTACGAAATGCACGAAAGGGATGAGTTTCGTAAACGCCCATGCTGGCGCGCGTCTCTGACGCGCTGCCGACTGGGTTCGAGCCTGTGGCTCGGGTCGTGCTGGCGTCTGGTGGCGTTGGGCAATGCCTGAGCCAGAGGCTCGAACCCAGTCGGCAGCGCGTCAGAGACGCGCACCAGCTCGTTCCTCCAGCTCGTTCCTACCCGCGCCGGGGGCGCAGGGCCAGATAATCGAGATAATACAGCACCTTCACCGACACCGAGTTATTGTGCGGGGTATTGATGGTATTGCTTAGGTTGTCGAAGTAGAGCGGGGTGGCGGCGTTGGCTTCGAAGAAGGACGCGCCGGCGTTTTTCCAGACGATGCTGACCTGCGAGCCGGGCGCGAACCACCAGGAATAGACGGCATCGATGTTGAAGGCGTTGAAGGTGTTGTCGCGGTTGCGGTTGTAAGTGGGTTCGGGGGTTTCGAGGCCGTCGGGGTGCAGGCGGGAGAAGTCGCGGTAGTGCACATTGCTCACGTAGTGCCGCAGCCGGATGTTGAACGACATGCGGTTGGTAAACGTGTAGGTGGCCGTGGCGGTGTTGGTGAAGGTGGTGACGTTGCGGCGGCCGAGCAGCACGTCGCCCTCCTTGCCGCCGAAGCGGCGAAACATGGGCGCATCGGTCGAGTCGGAAGCGTTGAGGCCGCCGGCGTAGCCAATCTGGTTCAGCCGCCGCTCGTAGCCGATGGAATACACGAAGCTGAGCTGGTTGCTGGCCCGGTAGCGAGGGCCGAGGGTGAGGGCGTAGGTGTAGCGGCCGGTGCGGTCGCCGTCGGCGGTGAATACGCGCGCCCCGTATTTGACGTCCCAGGCGAATTTCTTGCGGTAATCGGAAGAGAAAAAGCCGTTGATGCCCACGTTGGCGGGCTTGCGCACGTAGTATTTGCCCAGCGGCGCGCGGCGCGGGTCAAAGTAGTCGCGGGTGAGTGGCGCGGCGTCGAGGTTAATGCCAGTGGTGAGGAAGCTTTTGGTGAAGGTGGTGTTGCCGCCCAGGTACAGGCCCGCGTCCTGGTAGAGCATGGGGCGTTCCAGCAGCGAGTAGGCCACGGAGGCGTAGGTGCTCAGCTTGTTGACTTTCCAGAATGGCGTGTAGATGTTGTAGCTGGCGCTGGCCGACTGCGAGATGTTGTTGTTGGCGAAGAGCAGGCCCAGGTCGTTGGGGTTGTAGGAGTGCGACTCGATGCCGTGGTCGACGCTCCAGGTGAATTTACCCGATACTTTGCCGTAGTTCAGGTAGTACTTGTAGCCGTCCTGGTCCGATATTTCATCCTGGGAGCCAAAGGCTTTGCCCCGGCGGTTGGAGTATATCACGCGGCCGTTGAGGGCGTAGGAGTTGGCCTTGTTAGCAAATTTGAAAAGGCCGCCCGTCACGTTGGCGTCGTAGGTGCTGCCGGCACGGGTCACGTTGGTGTTCACCAGGCTCACGTAGGAGTTGTTTTTGAGGCTCTGGTCGAGCACCACGATGTTGTAGTTGCTCAACGGCTGAGTGAGCACGTCGCGCCGCGCGCCGGTGGTGCTGTCCTGCACGGTGGCGTACATGTCGTTGCTCACGGCATTGAAAATGCCCACGCCCAGGCCCCTGCTGGTGCGGCCCGATACTTTGGTGGCATTGAGCAGGCGCGTGATGCCAGGGTTCTGCACGATGAACTCGCCGGCGTGGCGCTTGCCGTCGGCCATCCGGGTGCCGGCGTGCAGTTGCCCATCCACGGTGCCAAAGCCCAGCGGCTGTGCCCCCACCCGCCGCGAATAAAACAGCCCGCCCTTGTTGAACAGCTCGGTCCCTTCGGTGAAAAAGCCCCGGTTTTCGTTGTACTGCACCTCGAAGGGCGAGAGGTTGAGCACCTGGTTGTCGCTCTGCACCTGCCCGAAATCGGGCACCAGGGTGGCATCCAGGGTGAAGCTTTCGTTGATGCCCCACTTCACGTCGGCCCCGCCGTTGAAGGTAGTGGTGGTGTTCTGCTTGCCCTGCTCGTTGTAGGGGTAGTGGTTCAGGTAGGTGCTCACGTAGGGCGTGAGCGAGAGGCGCAGCGGGGGCTTGAGGTCGCGCAGGCCGGTGAGCTCGCCCCACTGGTTCACGAAGCCATCCACCTGCGGCTTCACCTCGTTCCAGAAAAATTTCTGCCGCGAACTGCGCCGCTGCCGAACGAAGTTCAGCCCCCACACCTGCTCAAGGGCCTTGCTGAAGCGAATGGCCGAATAGGGAATGCGGATTTCGGCTACCCAGTCGGTGCCGTGCAGGGCGGTGCGCGATTCCCATACGGCGTTCCAGTTACCATCCTCGCCGTTGGTGGGCGAGAGGCGGGCGTCGAGCTGCACGCCACCCGAAGTAACGATGAATTGATAGCCGTTGAGGTGGTCGTCATAGGTATCGAGCAGCACCCCGAACCAATCCGAAGTGCCAATATTATCCCGGTTGCTCAGCTCCCGCAGAATGGAATCCTGCGACACATCGTGCATGATGGCCCCCACGTAAATCGCGGCATCGTCGTAGAGCACGCGCACTTCGGTAGGGTGTTTTTCGATGGGGCCGGGCGTGGGCTCCAACTCGTAAAATTTGGTGGCGATGGGGGCCGACTGCCACACGGCCTCGTCGAGCAGGCCGTCCAGCTTGGGCGGGGTGCTGATGCGCGTGGCCTGAAGCTGGCGTTTGGGGGCCGGCCGGGCGGCATCGGTAGCCGGCGTGGCGGCTGGCCCCTTCTGGGCCTGGGCCACTCCAATAAATAAGCTAAACCAACAAAACAGTAGATAACAACGCATAGTAATTGTCCGAAACAGAATAACCTTCGGAAGGGCCAAGAGATGGGTATCAGGGCTAAATAGTTGCTTGTGGGCTGTCATTTCCCAGATTATTAAAAAATGATGGGCATAAAAAAGCCGGTTTCCCGCGAGAAAAACCGGCTTTTTCGCTTTCCTCCCGCCCCTATTACTGGGTCGAAATCATCATGTTAAAGCTCTTGCCATCGTTGTGGCCGGTGAGCTTGCGGTACTTAGCCGCCAGCGCGTCGGGCTGCTTTTTACCGTTCACCGTCAGGCCGGAGCTGTTGAACTGGAACTGCAGGTTTTTCTCGTCGGCCCCGATAATGCCGTCCTTGCGCAGCTCGCTCCGCAGTTCGTCCGTGTCGAGGCGGGGCGGGGCCGGCAGCGCAGGCAGGGGCGGCATAGGGGCCATGCGCGGGGTGCGGGGCGGCGTGGGGCCAGCGCCGTTGATGATGGTGCTGCTGTCGCTGCTGCGGGTTATCACCATCGCATTATTGCCGGTCAGTGGGCGGCCGGTATTGCTTTCATACAGCTTCAGGTATTTCTGAAACACCTTCGGCGGCTGCTCCTTGCCATCAATCATCAGGCTGCGGGCGGTGAGCTTGATTTGGTAGTGGTTGGGGTCTTTCAGGAGGCCGTCCTTCTGCATCTGGTCCAGCAGGGCCTCGTTGCGGTCGCGGGCTTCCTGGGCACGGTCGGGGCCTTGGCGCTGGGAATTACGCTCCTCCTGGCGCAGCTCCGTGAGGGCGTCGCGGGTGGCGCGGCGGGCCTCATCGCTGAGGCCGGGGTCGCGCAGGGTGGTTTCGGGGGCCCGGCGGGCTTCGTCGATGCCCTGGCTGGCGGCCTGCAGACCAATATTGAGGCCCACGTTGCCCAGCTTCAGGGCATTGGTTACGAGCTGGCTCAGGGCCGCGTCATCAATATCGATGTGCACGTTGCTGTTGATGTTGTCCGTACGGCGTTTGCTATCGTAGGTGTACGTACCGCTTTTACGGTCCAGTTTCTGAGCTGCTTTATCCATTTCGCGGCCCATTTTATCCAGCTTGCGGCCGGCTTTATCGAGCTCGCGCCCGGCGCGGTCCATCTCGCGGGCATGGTCGTCCAGCCGGCGGCCTTCCCGGTCAGCCTGGCGGCCGGCCTGGTCCAGCTCGCGGGTGCTGTATTCGAAGCGGCGGGCCGGGCCAGCCTCGGGCACGGGCACTACCGTTACCTGCTGGCCGGCGCGGCGCTCGGCTTTCGAGGGCTTGTCGGTGGGCACGGCCACGGGCTGGCCGTTCACCACCAGGCTGGTCAGCCGGCCTTTTTTATCACGGGTGATTACCACGGTGCCGGGGTTGGCGGGGCGGGTGCCCCGGGCGGTATCGGCGGCCATCGGGGTGGCGGATGATGATTGGGGCGGTTGGCTATTCGGAGCAAGACCAGTGGCCAGCGCCGGGCGCACCAGGCGGCGCACCTGCAGCAGCAGGGCCCCGGGCTGGTTGAAGGCAGCCAGGGCCAGGCGCGGCGTGGGGGCCACGGCGGCGCTCTGCGTCCACTCGGCCAGGGCGGTGAGGGCGCGGGCCAGCCGGAGCGGGTCGCCGCCCACGAGGGTCGTGGCGGTATCGTCGCAGCAGTTTTCGCGCTCGGTACGCACGCAATTGGCTACGAACCACACCGCCGGATGGTAGAAAAATAGCACCTCGGCCACGGTTTGCAGCAGGTTCACGAGGTAATCGCGGCGCAGCACATGGGCCAGCTCGTGGGCCAGAATAGCCTCCAGACAAGCCGGCGATAAGCCCGCCACCGTGCCCAGCGGCAGCAGAATCACGGGCCGCAAGTGGCCCACCACCAGCGGCACCCGCACCAGCGCCGACTCCAGCAGCGCCACCGGCCGCTTCACGCCGCTGCGGGCGGCCAGCGCGGCCAGCCGCTCCTGCCACGCCACCGATAGCGAGCGCACCCGGTAGCGCCGCAGCCGCTGCACATACAGCAGGCCGCCCAGCATGCGCAGGCTCATGGCCAGCAGGCCCAGCAGCCAGGCCAGCACCAGCAGCGGCAACTGGTTGTTCAACGCATGGCTGAGGGACTGCGTGACGGCCTGAATCGCGGAAGGCGGGGCCAGCGAAGCCGCAGTTGCGGCCGGTACCGGGCGCGGCGCGGCGCTAATCCCGGCAGCAGCCATTACCCCCGCTTTGGCGTCAGACACTGCACCCGCTGCGGGCGTTTCAGCCGGATTTGAGGGGGTCCGCCTAGCTTGTGATTGCCTCCCAACCCTGCATTGGGCTTTTGTCAGGGCTCGAATTCATATACAGCCCGAACGTGATGCCGGCCAGCGCCACCACCAGCCCCAGCGCCCCGGCCGAAGCCGCGTAGCGCACCTCGGCCCGCTGCCGGCGCAGCAGCAGCAGCGCCCCGGCCAACACGGCCGCCACCAGCGCACCCTGCCACAGCGAGTGCAGCAAGGTCCAGCCCAAAGCCCGCGTCAGCGCGGGCGAAACGAATTGCTCAAGCATGGTCATCGTCGTCGGAACTAGGAGTGGAATTCTGGATTTCAATGTCATTCAGCAAGCGGCGAATCTGGGCCAGCTCGTCGGCCGAGGTCTGGCGGCTGCCCAGGGCCTGCATCACCAGCTTCAGGGCCGAGCCGCCGAAGGTGGCGTCCACGAACTTATCGAGCAGCAGCCCCTGCGTTTCCTGCTCGCGCACGGCGGCCCGGTACACGTGGCTGCGGTCGGCATCGTCGCGCCGCACCAGCGCTTTCTCCAGCATCAGCTGCAAAATCTTGAGCGTGGTGGTGTAGCCCACCTCTACCTGACGGCGCAGGCTCAGGTGGTCGTTGATGGCCCGCACCGTGGCGGGCCCGTGCTGCCAGAGCACGTGCAGGATTTCCAGCTCAGAATCCGTAGGTTTGGGGGGTGGTGCCTTGCTCATGTCGAACAGATACGAGGTTACTACGAATTATTTCGTAGTATGACACAAAGATTATACGAATACATTCGTAGTTGCAGATTAAGTACGAAATGCTTCGTACTTAATCTGCAACTCAATATAAACCCTTGATTTCAAGGGTAATAAATTTTATTCAAGAAGGTGAATATTTCTGCTTTTATGGCAGTTCAGCGGAAGAAGCAAAGGGCTGCCTGCGCCCCTACACACGCTTAGATGGCTACTGCTGCTTCTCCCGGCGCTTCGTGAGCGTGACGCGGGCGCGGTGGCAGATGCCGCCCAGCGGCGGATTGAACTTGCTCACGCTGACTTTCACCTTGCACACGTGCGGCAGCTCGGCCGTGATGCGGTCGAGCACGCGGTGGGCTACGTGCTCCAGCAGGCGGGCGGGGGCGCGCATTTCCTCGGCCACGAGGCGGTAGAGAATTTCGTAGTTCACCGTCTGCTGCAGCTTATCGGACTCGCCGGCGGCCAGCAAATCGGTTTTGATGTAGAGGTCGACGCCGTACTTATTGCCGATTTTCTGCTCTTCATCATAGTAGCCGTGGAAAGCAAAAAACTCCATGCCTTCGAGTGCAATCTGGCCCATGAGGTAAAATGGTGAGGTGGGGAAATAGTGAGCACAATTCGCGGAGCGGCAAGCGACCGAAGCCCCGGCTACGCTGCGAAAGCGACGCTACAAAGGTTGCCTCATAAAACCTTATAAAAGAAGAAAGCCCACCACGAAGGCAGGCTTTCTTCTTTTATAAGGTTTTATGAGGCAGCTGAATCCTAATAATCCGTCAAATCCGTTAAATCTGCGGTCTAGATTTCATCGAAGAACGACTTCTCCGCTACGGCTACTTCCACTGGCGCAGCGGCCTGAGCCGGGGCGGCAATAGCTACCATGCCGGGCTGGCCGGGGTGCGTTACGGGCGAAGGCTGGTTGATTTCGGGGTAGTTGGGCGTTACGGGCTGAATGTCGGGCGCGGTGGGCTGCACGTAGGGCGGGTTGGGCTCGGGCACCTGCGCGGGCGCGGGCGGGTCGACGTGCGGAGCAGGCGCGATGCCGGGGTTTTCGGCGGGCGCGCTGGGGCGCTCGATGTCGGGGCGCGGGGCTTCGGCGGGCGCGCCGGGATTGGGCTGCTGGCCGGGCTTGGGGTTGTAGCCGGTGGTTTGGGCGGCGCGCTCCAGGGTTTCCTCGGCGCGGCCAAAGTTGCCGGGGGCAAACGATGCGGGTGTGGCCGCCGCCACGGCGGCAGCGGGCGAAACGGCGGATGAAGAAGTGACTTGCATGGCGGCAGGGGTTTCGGGCGTGGGTTCGGCGGCGGCTTCCTTGGGCCGCTCTACCTGTACGCGGACCGCGCGCGAAAGGATGGCCGCCGCGCCGCCCTTGGGCCGGTTGCGGGCTTTCTCCACCTTGTCGAGTGCATCGGAGGCGAGGTGGTGCAGGTCGCGCACGAGGCCATCGAGCTGCTGCTCAAGCCGCTGGCACTCCTGGCCCAGGCCGCCTACTTCGCGCTGCATGTCAGACACCGTTTTTTCGGCCTGCTGGTAGGCGCCGTCCACCACTTCGCGGGCACGCTGGCGGGCTTCGCTGAGGATGCCTTCGGCCTGAAACTGGGCTTCGCGGATGCGCAGGTCGGCATCGCGCTGGGCCTGCTCGGTGATGTTGTTGCCGGTATCCTCGGCTGTTTTGAGGGTGCGGTAGAGGCTGCTTTCCACTTCGCGCATCTTCTGCACGTCGTGCTGGGCGTGCTCCAGCTTGAGGCGCAGCTCGCGGTTTTCGTCGCCCATGCGTTCCCATTGCTGCGACACGGTGGTCAGGAATGCCTGCACCTCGTCGCGGTCAATCCCCCGGAAGGATTTTTCAAACGTTTTCTGACGGATATCGAGGGCGGTGAGTTTCATCTTTCTTTAGCTGTTAGCTTTTAGCTGCTAGCTATTAGCTGTGGTGGCAGGTGCGCGGCAATCGTAGAATGAGCCTATTATTTCGAGGAAGCTGACAGCTATTGGCTAACAGCTTCCAATTGCCAAACGGCCAGGCTGCGGTCGTCGCTACACGAAACTAGCCGGTTTTCGGTGCCCGGCCAAACCAAGCGGTTCACCGAGGTGCCGTGCCCGGCGGCGCGGGCGCGGTCGAGCACGCGCAGCAGCGTGAGGGTGGCCGCGTCCCAGAGCTTGATGCTCTTATCGAGGCTGCACGAGGCCAGGTAACGGCCATCGGAGCTAAAAGCCAAGTGGTTGATGGTGTACATATGGGCCGGCACGGTGTCCAGCAGGGCGTAGCCGGCGGCCACGTCCCAGCGCCGAATCTGGGCATCGCGGCCGGCCGTGAGCAGGTGCGCGCCATCGGGCGAAAAGGCCACCGAAAACACCGAGTTGGTGCTTTCGCCGAGGGTGTATTTGGTTTCAAGCGAGTCGAGGTCGAGCACACGGATGAGGTGGTCGGAGCTGCCCACGACCAGCTCGCCCCGGCCCTCGTGCAGCACCAGCGTGCGCAGGCTTTTATCGGCGAGGCGCAGCAGCTTTTCGAGGCGGAAATCGGGCAGGCGCAGCACGGCCAGCGTGCCGTCGCCCAGCCCCGCGTACAGGCGCTGCCGGCTCTCGGAAAACACTATTTCGAAGATGGCCACCGGCGGCAGGGCCGTGGCGTGAACCAACTCTTTCTTCGCTAAATCGATGGCCTGAATGCCCTGGAAGTTGTGTCCCAGCACCAGCAAGCCCAGCGCTGGCAGGTGGCGCAGGGCGTACACCGAGTTCTGCACGCGGGCCAGCAGCTCGCCATCGCGGGCGGGCTCGGCGGCATCCCAGCCCACCACCATGCCATCGGCGCTACCGGAGTAAACGTGGCTGCCGGAGCCACCCGTGAGAGCGTACACGGCATCGCGGTGGCCGGCAAGGGTGGCTATTCGGGTAACGGGCGGGCGGAAGATTTCGGGCATAACGGGTGGCGCAAAGGTAGCTTTGTTTGGAAGTAGGGCCACTTTGTCATCCTAACTATCATCCTGAGCGCAGCGAAGGACCTTATCACATTTGCGCCGATTGATTTGCTGCGAAATGTTCTGACGTAATAAGGTCCTTCGCAAGCTCAGGATGACAGTTGCTCCCGCTCCCCACTTCCCGCTCCCACAATGCCCCTGCACTCCCTCCAGCGCCTCTCCCCTACTGCCGTGCTGGGCCTCTGGCACCTCACCGAAACGCCTGCCGAGCTCTGGGCCGGGCTGCCCAACGCTGCCACCTACCAGCCGCTGCTGCCCGCCACCGCCGACCCCAAACGCCAGGCGCAGTGGCTGGCCGGCCGCCGGCTGGCCCACGCGCTATTCAACGAATTGCCCACGCCCGTAGCGCCCGAAACCGTGGTGCGCAACGATGCCACCGGCCGACCCTGGCTGGCCGGCGCGCCCGCCGATACGGTGGTTTCGCTGTCGCACTCCGGCGAGTGGGCGGCGGCCCTGCTGGCCCAGGATGGCCGGGCCGGGGTCGATATTGAGTTCATTCGCGACAAGGCCCAGCGGCTGGCCGGAAAATTTCTGGCCGAAAACGAGTGGGCCCACGCCCGCGCCACCCCTATGGCCGCAGCGGATGCCCATTACACCCTGCTCTGGAGCGCCAAAGAAGCCCTGTATAAGCTGGCGGCCCGGCGCGGCATCATTTTCCGCCAACAGCTGCTGCTTCACGAATTTAGCGCGGCTAAATCCGGCGAAATCCCCGCTACGTTAGTGCTGGACGGGGCCCAGACCCGGCACCGCATTTGCTATACCCAACCCGCACCCGGCTACGTGCTCACGTACTGCCACGAACCGGCCGGGTAGCCGCCAGGCAGTAGCCCGCGCCGTTTTGCCTTACCTTACCGCCATGTCTTTTCGCCGAATCTCTATTCTCACCGCCGTAACCCTGCTGGCCATTTCGCTCG
This sequence comes from Hymenobacter siberiensis, assembly GCF_018967845.1. Taxonomy (GTDB): domain Bacteria; phylum Bacteroidota; class Bacteroidia; order Cytophagales; family Hymenobacteraceae; genus Hymenobacter; species Hymenobacter siberiensis. The sequence continues at coordinate 1,920,228 of NZ_JAHLZZ010000001.1, read as the reverse complement.
CCGTGGGCGTGGCCCGCGCCCAGGCCGGCGGCACCGTCACCGATTTCACCCTGAAAACTGCCGCCAATGCCGACGTCGCCCTGAAAAGCTACGCCAAGGACAAGGCCGTGGTGGTGGTGTTTCTGAACCCGGCCTGCGCATTTTCGCGCCTCTATCAGGAGCGGCTGGCCTTGCTCAGCAGCGCCTACCGGGGCCGGGGCGTGCAGTTCCTGTTCATCAACGTGCCCATCAACCTCGATGCGCCCGGTACCGCCGCCCCCGGCGAGGTCGAGCTGCCCACCCTCACCGATGCCAGCCAGCAGGTGGCCGGCCTGCTGGGCGTAACCAAAACCGCCGAGGCCGTAGTGCTGGAGCCCGCCGGCAAGGGCTTCGCCATCCGCTACCGCGGTGCCATCGACGACAACCCGCAGGTGGCCGGCAGCGTGCAGCAGCATTACCTGAAGCAGGTGCTCGACAACGTACTGGCCGGCCGCCCCAGTGGCGTAGCCGACAAGCGCGCCGCCGGCTGCCTGATTAAGCGGTAATCGGTTCAGCAGAACGTCATGCCGAGCGCCGCCGAGGCAGCTCGGCATGACGTTCCTGTTTATTCACACACAAGCCTCATAGCTCAAACGGAAGGCTACTGCGCCGAAAACCGGAAGGCGGCCGTAGTGCACCTTACCCCGGAGGTTCTTCTTCAGCCACACGCTGTAGAAGTGCTGCACCACGGGCGTCAGCTTGTCGGGCAGCACGTTGCCACGGTTTTGCTCCAGGTCGATGACGGTGAGCAGCGGGTGGGCCGGCGCGGGCAGCCCGCAGAAGCGGGCGTAGTCCGTCACGGTATGCAGCACGCGGATTTCGGGAGGCGGCGGTTTCATGCGTTTGTTTTTAACTTTTGTCATCCAAAGCTTGCGAAGGATGATAAACCACGAAGCTATTACTGCCGGTACTCCGCAGCGGCCCGCGCCAGGTGCTGCGCAAGAAATTTCAGAATCTCCGCCTGCAGCTCCCCTTGAAACTGCGCCCGGTCGAACCCCGGTGGGTTCTGTGAGGGCGGAAAGGCCGGGCCCGTTCGGGCCGCCGGAAATGGACTGAGAAAGGAATAATGGCCCGCGTTTTCGACGTTGCGGTGCTGCACCCGCCGGCGGTCGGCCACACCATTGAGCACGATTTGGGCGTGGAAATCGGGGGTCCACTCGTCTTTTTCGCCCGTCAGCAGCAGGATGGGCACCCGTATGTTGCGCAGGGCTGCCGCCGCCCGGTACCACACGGTGGCCGGGGCCAGCAATACCAGCGCCCGCACTCGCGCATCGGGCACTACGGGAATAGGCTGCGGCGTGCCGTCGGCGTGTTCGTGGGGGAGCGAGCCCGGCAGGCCGCCAGCCAGCGCCAGCGCCGTGTAGCCGCCCAGCGAGTGCCCAATCAGCGCCACCCAATCGGGCCGCAGCGCCGCCCCGAATTCCGCCAGCAGCCCATCAATGGCCAGGCTGAGGTGGCGCGGCCGGGCCACGAGGTTATCGGCCGTGTTATGCCAGGCGTTGTCGTCGCGATGGTTGGCGTGGTGGCGCGGCAGGCCCACCACAAAGCCGTGGCGGGCCAGGTAGTGCGCCAGCAGCCGGTGCGTGAGCGGCGAACCGCCAGTGCCGTGCGAAACCAGCACCACCGGCAACGGGCCGGGGTTGATGGGCGCATCCAAGGCCACATCGAGGGTATAGGGCCCAATGGCTTCGGGCCGGCCGGGGGTACTGCTGGGGTACAGCACCAGCAGCGGGAAGGTGAGGCCCAGCGCCTCATCCGTGATTTCCAGGGTACGGCAGCCTACGAAATTGGGCATGGTTGAAGGGGTTGGCGAAAGGGCAAACTTAGGGGCTAGCGTGGTTGCAGAAACCCAAGCAGCCCACGCATATCATACTGAGCTTGTCGAAGCATCTCACCCACTTGGTTGGGCAGATTGGATTGCGTTGCGCGGTAGAGATGCTTCGGCTCCACTCAGCATGACGTTCTTAATGTTTGGCAATTCCCCTTTTCGCTTCGCCTAAAAGCCCGCCGGATACGCCGCGCCCACCGGACTACCCACCGGCATCATAGCCTCCAGTTCAGCTAATTCCGCCGGACTCAGCGCTATACCGGCGGCGGCCACGTTGAACTCCAGATACTTGCGGCGCTTGGTGCCGGGAATGGCCACCACGCCCTGCGCCAGCACCCAGGCCAAGGCCAGCTGCGCGGTGGTTACGCCCTTGGTTTGGGCCAGGGCTTCCAGCTTTTCCACCAGGGCCAGGTTTTTGTAGAAGTTTTCGCCCTGGTAACACGGGAACCAGCGGCGCGAGTCGTTGGGCTCGAAGTCGTCGGGGGTTTTGATGTCGCCCGACAAAAGCCCCGACCCATCGGCGAATAGCCCACGAAACCGATGCCCAGGGTGCGGGCGGCGTGCAGGCTGCCGCTTTCCTCCACGCCCCTATCGAAGAGCGAATACTCGGTTTGCAGGGCCGTGATGGGGTGCACGGCGTGGGCCCGACGCAGGATGTCGGGTGCTACTTCGCTCAGGCCCAGGAAGCGCACTTTGCCTTCCTCCACAAAGCGGCTCATCATGCCCACGCTGTCCTCGATGGGCGTATTCGGGTCGAGGCAGTGCAGGTAGTAGAGGTCGATGTAATCGGTGCCCAGGTTACGCAGCGAGCGTTCGATGGACTTGCGGGCGTAATCGGGCCGGCCGTTGAGCTTGCCGGTGAACTTCTCATCGTCGCTCACCTCGAAGCCGAATTTGGTGGCCAGAATAACGTCGGCCCGGCGGCCGGGCAGCACTTTGGCCACCAGCCGCTCGTTCAGCATGGGGCCGTAGAGGTCGGCGGTGTCGAGCAGGTTGATGCCCAGCTCCAGGGCGCGGTGCAGGGTGGCCAGGCTCTCGGCTTCGTCGGCCTCGCCATACATGCTCATGCCGTTGCCGGCGGCCATCATGCCCATGCAGCCCAGGCCTTCCACGGGCACTTCCAGGCCCTGGCTGCCGAGGGCTACGCGTTTGATTTCAGTTGTCATTAGGGGGTTGATTTTGATGAGGTTTTGATACCTCAAAGGTCCGGCCCGCCTACGCCGACGGACCTACACAAAACCCCGCTTCTGCAACACAAAACGCGGCTACTGCCAGCCCTGCACGCTGCCGCCGCCAAATACGGCGCGCTTCAGCATGGGCCAAATCCGGTCCTGAAACGGGTCGAGAATGCTGGCATCGTCCAAGGTCTTCAGCTGCGCGGGGCTGAGCTGAATATCGAGCGCCACCAGGCTGTCGTGCAGCTGCGCCACCTTGCTGGCCCCCACAATGAGCGAGGTGATGGCCGGCTGGGCCGCCACGCCAGCGCCACCTGCGCCAGCGGCCGGCCCAAGTCGGCCGCCACCGGCCGCAGGGCTTCCAGCACCTGCCAGTTGTGGTCGGTGAATTTCATATTGCCGAAGGGATTGGGACCGGTGAGGCGGCCTTCACCGCTGACCCAGGCACCTTCCCGCTCGTACTTCCTGGCCAGAAAACCGGCCGCCAGCGGGTTCCAAGGCGTGATGCCCAGCCCCAAATTCAGGGCGGCGGGCACGTGCTCCCGCTCGATGGAGCGCGCCACCAGGGAGTATTCCATTTGCAGGGCAATGGGGCCGGGCACGCCGTGGGCGGGGGCCAGCGTAGCGGCTTTGGTGGCATACCAGGCCGGCACGTTGCTGAAGGCGAAGTAGCGGATGCGGCCGGCCCGCACCAGGTCGCCGAGGGTTTGCAGCGTTTCCTCCACGGGCGTCACGCCGTCGTAGGCGTGCAGCCAGTAGAGGTCGGCGTAGTCGGTTTTGAGGCGGCGCAGCGAGCCCTCCAGGGCGCGGTGAATGTTTTTGCGGCCGTTGCCGCCCAAGTTGGGGTTGCCGGCCTGCCCGCCGAAGCTGAACTTGGTGGCCAGCACCACTTGGTCGCGCAGGTGGCGGCCAGCAATGTAGCGGCCCAGCATTTCCTCGCTCTGCCCGCCCGAATACACATCGGCAGTGTCCACGAAGTTGCTGCCGGCATCCACGTAAGCATTGAAAACGGCTTCGGACACGTCGTCACCCGAGCCCCAGCGCGGGGTGCCAAACGTCATGGTGCCCAGCGCCAGCGGGCTTACCACCAGGCCGGAGCGGCGCAGGGTGCGAAAATCGGTGATTTTCATCAGGAATAGACCTACTGCCGAAGCGGAGCTGCTTCAGCTACTGGAACAGCCAGCATCCCGCTAAGGTCACCTTGGCCCGAGCGGTCTGGGCTATACAAACCGCCGTTTCTACAACACAAAACGAAGTAGGGTGCGGGGCTTGCCCCCGCCCGTCGTTGAATGGTTCATGTGGAGGCCGTTCAACGACGGGCGGGGGCAAGCCCCGCACCCTACGAAAATCTCCTGCTACTCCAGAATGCTCAGCAGCAACGCCACCTCAGCCGCTTTCACCGGCTCCTGCAAGCGTTCGAAGCTCATTTGCAGGTTGCGCATGGCTCGGCGCACAATGTCGAGGTGCGAGCAGGGCTCGAAAAAAATGGGGTTGGGCGTGATGTTAAGCTGGGCCACGTAGTGCTCGATATCGGTGCGCGAAAGCACCAGGCCCCGGTTGTAGCAGTTGATGTAGAACGGCTCGGCCCCCGGCAGCTCGGGCCGAAAGGTGAGCACGAACAGGTTGGGCAGGTTCACCCCAAAAACCGGCAAATCCAGCCGCTGGGCCACCAGCAGGTAAATCACGCAGAGCGTGAGCGGGTTGCCGCGCTTGGTTTCAATCACACGCTGGAGCATGGAGTTGGCCGGCGAGTGGAAATGCTGGGTGTTGGCCGCGAACTTATGCTGCCGGAACATCACGAAATTCAGGGTTTGCACTTGGTCGGCGGGGTGCATTTCGGGGCGCAGGGCAGTCCAGGTTTCGAAGCGGAGCTGCTCGATGGCGCGATTCAGGGCCTGGTAGTCGGCATCAGGGTATTGATAGGTATTCAGCAGCCACATGCCTTCGAGCAGGTCGGTGGCACCGGCTTCGCGCCACACTTTGAGACGCTGCTGCAGGCCCTCAAACTGCAGGTGGTGAATCAAATCCTCCAGTCGCTGCTGCTGCTGGCTGTCCAGAGTTTCTTCCCACGACTCCTCCAGAAAGGGAATGATGCTCTCGCCCAGGTTCTGAATTTTGTCCTGGATTTGCGGCGCGATTTCCGGGTCGTCGAGCAGCGAGATAAGGGCTTTGATTTCTTTGTTGGTCATGGATGCGAAACGGCCACCGCTAGGGTTGGGGGGGGCGAATTTAACACGTAATAGGGCCTTTTGGGTTTCAACGATGGGCAGGGACAGGCCCCGCCCCTAACGGAACAAGTTTGTTTTGGCCATTTCCAGCAGCTCGGCGTGGGCTTCGGCGCAGCCAATACCGGCCATCATGGTCACCTTGCTACCCGCGTTCAACAATGCAGCCGCTTGCTGAATATCGGCTTCCGAAGGACGCAACAAGCTGCGGCGGCTCAGGGTGGGCAGCCGTACTTCGGGGGCTTCGGCTTCGAGGTAAGCCACGTCGCCGGGAAAGACGACCACGGCCACGCCGCGCAGCCCCAGCGCCGCCACCACGGCACTTTCAATGGTATGCACGGCCTGCTCGGGCACCGAAATCAACTCGCAGAAGTGACTGCATTCGCGGAACAGCCGCTCGGGATGGGTTTCCTGAAAGTAGCCGGTCCCAATTTCCACGCTCGGAATCTGGGCGGCGAGGGCCAGCACCGACACGCGGCTGCGGTGGCAGTCGAACAGGCCGTTGATGAGGTGGGTGTTGCCCGGCCCGCAGGAGCCGGCGCACACGGCGAGGTCGCCGGTGAGGTGGGCCTCCGCGCCGGCCGCGAAGGCCCCGCCTTCCTCGTGCCGCACGGCGATGAATTCGATGTCGGCACGGCCCCGAATGTTGTCGCTGATGCCGTTGAGGGAATCGCCCACCACGCCAAAAACGCGCTTGACGCCGGCGGCTACGAGGGTATCGACGATGATTTCAGCTACGGATTTTTTGGACATGGCTTTCGGCGGTTGGGTCTGGGGGCTACGCAGAAGAAAGATGGGTTGGCAGTATTGGCGGGGCATTCTATTGGTAATTTAGCGCCTGTGCTTCAGCCAGCGGTTCGCCTGTCGCAACATGTGGGGTATTGAGTGCATTTTCCGCACCAGCGACGGGCTTCTTCATCGGGCAAGCCTTCCAGCTCAATCCGATTTCGCTGCAACCTATTCCTATTCCTTTGTCGCTCACTGCTTTGCCCTGCCCATGTCTTCTAAACGCCCAGCTTCCAACAACAATGACGACGACTCCATTATTGACGTAACGGGCCTGTTTCTGCGCCTGAAAGAAGCCATGCGCAAGGAGATTACCGACATCTGGACGGCCGCCCCAACCCCACCCAGAACCTCCACCGTTCATCAATTTTACGATTACGAGCCGCCCAGCCTGGGCAAGCTTTATAAAGACAAGCTGGCCCTCACGCCCAAGCAAATCAGCTGGCTCAACCGCTTTCCGCTGCCGGCCAACACGTTTCTGGACATTGAGGCGGGCCGCGCAGCCACGGTGCGGCTCTACCTGGCCGTGCTGCCGCTGCTGGAGCAGCAGCTCAAAGCCAAGGGCAGCACCCTGGCCCAAACGGTGAAAACGCTGGACAGCCGCACCAAATCCCTGCGCTACTACGCCAGCACCGCCTGGTACTACACACCCAAAACCGGGGCCGATGCGTACCTGGCCATTTTTCGGCTGTGCGAAAACGCTGCGCGGATAAAACTGGGCCACAAGCGCAAGGTAGGCGGCCTCTTTACCGGCGCTTTGGCCGAGCTAGAGCCCGTGTTTCAGGAGGTGCTGGGGCGGCGGGTACTTGAGCTGCTGCCGCCGCTGCTGGCCCTGGTGCCCGCGCCCGACCATGCTACTGAACTACTGCTCAACAGACAGAATACCAGTCGCTGGAAAACCGAGCTGGAGCAGCTCCTGCACCAACTGGCGGCCAAGACCCCGGCCCTACTCAAGGCCCTGACTACGCTGGCCGCCCGCAACGCGCAAAACCCCTCCCTCGACCTGCTTCTTTGGGAAACAACCAAGCGGCTGGCAGCTACGCACCGCGAGGCGGCGCTCGGCTACTACCTGCGCTACCTGCACACCACCCAGGCCCTTTTTCGTGTTGGCAAACCGCTGCCTAAAAACTTGCACAAACAGCTGTTTCCGCTGCCGGAGCAGGCCGAGCGGTTTCAGGTTATCGCCAATGAGCTGGCTTTCTATAAAAAGCTGGATGAGGCGCTGGCCAAAGTACCCACCGTGTATGAGGTGAAGCGCCGGAAAATCGAGCTGGATAAAACCGCCATTCACGCCGCCCGCGACCAGCACGCCGGCACCGTGGAGCTACTAAACGAGTACCTGCAGGATACGCCCACGCCGCCAGCCAAACCGGCCAAACCGGCCAAAACCACCGCTCCGGCCAAAACCATAAAAACCAGTCAATCAGCCAAAAAACCCAGTAAATCCCCCGCCACGCCCACCGCTGGCAGCTTCGCAAGCGGCTTGGGCCTGAGCGCGCCGCAGCAGGCGCTTTTGCAGCTCTTTGCAGCCCATCAGCTCACTTTATCGCAGGCCAAAGCAGAGGCGTTTGCCAAAAGCCACGGCACGTTGCGCCACCAACTCATCGACGGCCTGAATGACACCTGCTACGAGCTGCTCGATGACGTGCTGGTGGAGGAAACCGGCGACGGCTACACCATCTACGAGCCGTATTTCCAGAAGATAACCGGTTAATTTAATACCCTGCCCACTTTAACGTTACGCCCGTGTTTCGCCGCCATTATTATTACCATACGCATACTCCGCTGGGCGACTTGTACGAGCACAACCTGCGGCTCAATAGGAAGGAGGTCAGCTGGCTCAACAAATTCACGCCCCCCGGCAATGGTTTGATGCAGCTTGAAGCCCCTCGTGGCGAGGCCGTCCGGCTTTATTTATTAGTGATGAACGAGCTGGAAACCAAGTGCAAAGCGGCGGGCACCACGTTTCAGCAGCAGGCCAAGGAGCTTACCGAAAAAAGCGAGCAATACGGCTATTTCAATCATAGAGAGCAGGGCTACGTCAGCTCCGCTGCCGCCGGCAGCAAGGTGGCGGCCATCGTGTATTTCACGGTTTTACAGCGTTGCGAGGATGTGGTGCGGCACCGCTACGGCATGCCAATGAGCCCGGAAAAGCGGTATTTCACCGCCGTGCTCGACACCGCGCATTCCTTCGAGCGGTATTTTGGGGAGGCGGTGCAGGCGCTACTCGCGCCTCTGGCCAAAACGGTGCCGCTGCCCGACGATGAAACCGAGCAGGCGCTCAACGTGCTGGACAACGGGCGCTACAAACCGCACTTCGAAAAGCTGCTGGCCCTGCTGCCCACCGATACGGTCGGGTTCGCGGCGGGTGTGTACGAGCTGTGCTACCTGAACAACCGCAACCCGGTGATGCCGCAGATTTACTACGAAGCCACCAAGCAGCTCGGCGAGCTAGTGCGTGCGCCCGCCCTGCACCTGTACCTGCACTACCTGCACTACGGCGCGGCGTGCAAGTGGAATTTTAAGCCCCGGCCCCTCATCAAACGCCTGCAAAAGAAGCTGTTTCCGCAACCTGAGCACCAGGAGCGGTTCGAGGCTATTTGCCAGTCGCTGCTGCACTCGCGCGACTTAAACCAAGCCACGACCGAAGTGGCAAAAGTCTATTTTCAGGAACGCAAAAAAATTACCCTGGACATGGGCACAGTGCAGGCCGTGCGCGCCCAGCACGCCGGCACCGTGGAGCTGCTGAACGAGTACCTGCAGGACACGCCCGCGCCACCGGCCGCTAAACCGCCCAAAAAGGCCCCAGCCGCCCCAAAACCGCGCCCGCCCAAACCACCGAAAGCGCCGGCCCTGGCGGCTACCTTTGCAGCCGGCGTGCAGCTCACCGCACTACAGCAGGCGCTGCTGGCCCTCTTTGCCGCCCACCAGCTCGCCCTGCCTCAGGCCGCGGTGGAGGCATTTGCCAAAACCCACGGCACCCTGCGCAACCAGCTCATCGACGGCCTGAACGAGGCCTGCGCCGACTTGCTGGACGACGTGCTGGTGGAGGAAACCGCCGACGGCTACGCCATCTACGAACCTTATTATCAGAAAATTACTGCCCAATGCTCGATAACGTGAAACCCAAGGAAGCCACGGCCATCATCAACTCGCTGCTGGGCGGCGTGGTGCCCAAGCTGGGCGTGCAGCACATCACGGTGGGGCGCTCGCCCGAAATCGCGGCGTTTTTGCAGGCGTTAGACGACGTGAAGAATGGCCACAGCATGGTCAAGTTCTGGATTGGAGACTTCGGCTCGGGCAAATCCTTCATGCTGCACCTACTTAATACGGTGGCCCTGAAGCAGAAATTCGTGGTGGCCAACGCCGACTTCACGCCCGATAACCGCCTCTACGCCAACGATGGCAAGGCCGTGGCCCTGTACTCGGCCATCATGGACAACATTGCTATTCAGACCAAGCCCGAGGGCGGGGCGCTGGCCACGCTGCTCGAAAAGTGGATTGAGCAGGTGATGAGCAAAACGGCCCTCGACCACGATATTCCGCTCACCAGCATCCGCGACCAGCAGCATTTGCCCAGGGTGCAGGCTGCCATCATGGCTACCATTCAGGAGCTGACCGACGTGGGCGGCTTCGATTTTGGCACCGTGGTAATGAAGTATTACGAAGGCTACAGCACTGATAATGACCTATTGCGCCGCAATGCGCTGAAGTGGCTCAAGGGCGAGTACCGCACCAAAACCGAGGCCCGGCAAGACCTCGGCGTGCGCGAAATCATCAACGATGTCAATTATTACGACATGCTCAAGAACTTCTGCCGGCTGTTCGTGAGCATGGGCTACAGCGGGTTTATGATTAACCTCGACGAGGCCATTAACCTGTATAAAATCTCCACCTCGGTATCGAGAGAGAAGAATTACGAGAAGATTCTGACCATTTACAACGACTGCTTTCAGGGCAAAGTCAGCCATTTCTTCCTCAACTTCGCCGGCACCCGCGAGGTGCTGGAAAACGAGCGGCGCGGCCTCTTCAGCTACCAGGCCCTGAAGTCGCGGCTCGAAACCAATAAGTTCGAAACCAGTGAATTGCGCGATTTCGCCCAGCCCGTTATCCGCCTGCTGCCGCTCTCGCACAACGAGGTATTTGTGCTGCTGCAAAAGCTGAAGGAAATCTTCGATTTCAACTACAAATCCGAGTTGGCCATTTCCGATACCGATATCGAAGCCTTTATGGAAGAGATGTTTAACAAGCCGGGAGCCAGCGAATTTCTCACGCCCCGCGAGGTAATCCGCGACTTCCTCAACATCCTGAGCCTGCTGCGGCAAAACCCCGGCCTGGAAAAGCGCAAGCTGTTCCGCGACATTCAGATTCGGGACGAGCGGCCCGACGAGTCGAGAACAGACGCGCTGGTAGACGGCATTGACGTGCTGTAAATTTCAGCTGTTAGCTGCCAGCCATTAGCTGTTAGCGCTATCGTTATTTGATTGCTTTAGAATAAAATCTGACAGCTAATAGCTGACAGCTTAAAAATGGCCTTCCACCTACTCGCCGAGCCCATTCGCCGCTACGTGCGCGACCAGCGCTGGGAGGAATTGCGCCCGATTCAGGCCGCCGCTATTCAGCATATTCTGGCCGATGACGACAACTATATCCTAGCCTCGCGCACGGCCTCGGGCAAAACGGAGGCGGCTTTTCTGCCCATTTTGTCGAAGGTTGATTTCCGGCAGCCGGGCGTGCGGGTGCTGTATGTGTCGCCACTCATCGCCCTGATTAACGACCAGTTTCAGCGGGTGGAGACCCTGTGCCAATACCTCGACGTGCCCGTGACCAAGTGGCACGGCGAGGCCAGCCGCACCGAGAAAAAGAAGCTGCTGGACCAGCCGGCGGGCATTTTGCTCATCACCCCGGAGTCGCTGGAAGCCATGTTCGTGCATGCGCCCCGCAGCGTCAAAACCCTGTTCAGCCAGCTGGATTACGTGGTGATTGACGAGATTCATTCGTTTCTGGGCACCGACCGGGGCTTGCAGCTGCAGTCGCTGCTGGCGCGGCTGCGGCGCGCCGGCCGGGCGCGGTTTGCGGTGGTGGGGTTGTCGGCCACCATCGGCGACTATGCCGAGGCCAAGCGCTTTACCGGCGAGGCCGCCCGCACGAAGGTGCTGCTCGACCGCGCCGGCAAGGAAATGCACACGCAGTTCCGCTACTTCCCGGCCGACCGCAGCGGGGCCGATTTACCGCTCGATTTGCTCAAAGACCTCTACAAGCAAACCAGCCGTAGCAAGGCCCTGATTTTTCCCAACACCCGCGGGCTGGCCGAAGTAGTGGCCGTGAAACTGCGCCTGATTTCGGACCGGGTGCACGGCCACGCCAACTACTTTTCGCACCACTCGTCGGTGCACAAGGAGGTGCGCGAGTACGTGGAGCATTTTGCCAAACACAATCAGCGCCAGCCGTTTTGCATCGCCTGCACGTCCACGCTGGAGCTGGGCATCGACATCGGCTCGGTCGATAAGGTGGTCCAGATTGACGCGGCGCAGTCGGTGGCCTCGCTCATTCAGCGGGTGGGCCGCAGCGGCCGCCGCGATGGCGCGGCCAGCGAGCTGCTGCTCTACGCCACCAACCCCTGGAGCTTGGTGCAGTCGCTGGCCTGCTGGCTGCTCTACCAAGACGGTTTTGTGGAGCCGCTGCGGGCCGCCCGCCACCCGTATGATTTGCTGCTGCACCAGGCGCTGTCCATCGTGAAGGAGCGCGCTGGCATCGGCCGGGCGGCGCTGCTCAAGGAGCTGCTGGCCAACGCTGCTTTCACCGAAATAGCCCCGGCGGCGGCCAATGAAATCCTGGACGAATTACTCCGCATCGACTGGCTGGAAGCGTTGGGCGGGGAGCTGATTATCGGGGTCGAAGGCGAGTTTACGGTGAATTCGCGGGAGTTTTTCAGCGTTTTCAAAACCGAGCCGGTGTTCAAGGTGGTTCACGCCGGCAAAACGGTGGGCGAAATTCCCTACTCGCTGCAAGTTCAGGAGCAGGAAAACCTGTTTTTGGCCGCCCGCACCTGGAAAATCACCGGCATCGACGGGGCCACCAAGCGCATTGAAGTGGTGCCCGCCCGCGACGGCAAGCGGCCGATATTTTCGGGCGGCGGCGGCACGGTGCACCCGCGCATCCGCGAAAAAATGCTGGAAATCCTCGTTTCCCCGGACGACTACCCCGAGCTGGACGAGCTGAGCCAGCTGGCCTTGCGCAGCCTGCGCCAGCAGTTTGCCGGCCGCGTCTGGCCGGCCCAGCTCACCCACGAGCGCCCCGCGCTAGTGAAAGACAAGGGCTTGATTTTCTACACCTTCACCGGCACCAAAATCAACCGCAGCCTGGCCTTCCTGCTCCGGCAGCTGGAAGTGGACTTCGTTTTCGACGACAGCCAAAGCAGCTTCGGCCTCGCAGTAGCCGTGCACTTGCTGCCAGCGCTTTTCGAGCAGTTACGACTGTTTGCGGAAGACGTGGATTTTCACCTACGCGACGCCCTGGCCCGCAACCCGGCGCTGATTGACTTTGCCAAGTGGGGCACCAAGCTGCCGGAGCATTTGCAGGTAGCCGTGCTAAAGGAGCGGTATTTCGACTTCGCGGGCGCGGCTGATTTCCTGCGGAATACGGTGGTGGTATAGGCAATAAGCAGCCGGCCATGCAGAGCGCAACGAAGCATGACGTTCTTGCCCTAGCCGCTACTACCCAATCAGTCCTGCTGCGAGGGCAGCATTTCCATGCCGGGCGGCTGGGCGCGGTGGGCCAGCTTATAGATCATGCCCAGCACGATGTTGTTTTTAGCAGCCGTGTTTTGCAGCACGAAATCACCCTGCGCGTTCGTGTAGTTATAGCTGGCCTGATTGACGTAGCTGATTTACACAATCAATTGGTTATTAATCTGATAAATAATACCGCCGTACAGCCGGTTGCGCTCGAACACGGGGCCGCGAGGGTTGATAAAAAGCTCATCGTAGGCCGAAAGGAAAAGGCTGCCAGTAGTAAAAACCTTCTTGTTCAGCGGAAAAAACCCATTCGGCCGGTAGCGGATGCGCTGGCGAAAGCTGCTGCTGTCGTCGCGGAAACGGAACCAGCGCTGCTCATAGCGGTAGCGGTGCTCGATTTTGAGGCGGTGCGAATACTGCGTGAGCACTAGTTGCTCCCAGAGGCGCTTTTCCACGTTCAGCGGGCCGGCAGGAAGGTCGCGGTAGTCGGAGGTGGAGTAGCGGCCGCCGCCCACCAACACCGTGAAGTTTGGGTCGATGTCGTAGCTCACGCCGGCCTTCAGCTCGTAGTAGAAAAACTGCCGGGCCAAGGTATTGGAGCGGCCCTGGATTTCGGCGTAGCCACCCCACGGGTGCTCTTTGCTGCCCGGCAGCTGGGCCGTGGCTACCACCCAGCTACCCCAGGGCTGCACGGTATTGAGGGACGTTTGGGCGCGGGCCGCCCCCACCAAAGCAGCCAGTAGCGCGCCGGCCAGAACGGAGTATTTTATCAGCAGGAAGCACCCGGGCCGGCAACGCGCCAGTCGGACTGTAAAGGTACCGACCCGGGCCATTACATAACATTCTCTTAATAATCTGATGGCCGCCCCACCGTTAGCTGCGCCCAGCCCAGAAACTGCCAATACAGCCCCGAATGGTACATCACCTCGATGAAATACCCCAGGTTGTGGCCGGCCACCGTGCCCTCCATCTGCGTGAAACGGTGCCCCTTGATTTTAATCAGATTGGCAAACACAAACGCACCGCCCACCAGATACCGGGTGCAGATGATGGCCAGCTGCAGCAGCAGCGCGTGTTTCAGGGCTTGGCGGGTCATGGCAGCGGCACTATTTGGCGGTGCCATGACTCCGGACGGCGGTTCCGCTCAGGGCGATGGTCGCGCTCACGGCATCGAAGCTGCGCAGGCCCAAGGCCTGGTAGTTGAAGGTCATCAGCAACGCCAGCCCCACTATATTCTGGAGCAGCGTGGATTTGCCCGCCCCGTTCTTGCCCAGCAGGCCGTAAATATGCCCGCGCTCCAGCGTCAGGCTCAGGTTTTGGAAAAGCGGACGCTTGCGGGAATACCCGAAGTGAAGGTTGCGAATGCAGACCATATTCGTACCTGTCTAGTATATTAATTCGTCAGTAATCGGCAGTCAGACAGAAATCAATTGACTGATTTTTAGATAGATGAAATCTGATTACTGACTAATTATTACTGACTACCTACTCATTGTTCCAGTACACTGCAAACACAAAGCACAATTTTTTCAATCCTCCCAGTTTTATTCTGACCATCAACTAAAAAGCCCATTCCTGCCCAGAAATGGGCTTTTTAATTGAGATAAAGCTGCTTATTTTCGTCGTATCGCATCTTGCGGCGCTACTCCAACCTGCTTTTTGCAAACTACTTCGGCACACGCGCAGCTAGAAATTGGCCAGGATATAATTGCGCCGCTCGTCATACTCCGCTTCGGTAATGAGCCTTTTCTGCAGCATACTTTTCAGATTCCGCAGCTCAACCAGCGTGCCATTGAGCGCAGGGACCGTAGCAGGTTTTATGGCCTCCCCGGCGGCTGTATCGGTGCGCCAGGCGCACTGGCTACAGGTATCGCCAAGGACGATATGGCCGCGTTCACAATACCTCTTTTTCATAATTTATCGCCATTTAAGACGGACTTCAAATATCCGGCAGCACCCCCAAACGACGCAAAGGCCAAAAATTTCTTTTTATTTGACTATTGATTCTACCTCCCCTACCGTGCCACGCCTCCCCCTACACATCCAGTTTGCTTTGCGTGAGGCCGTTGCGGCCCGCTTTGGCCAGCCGCTGCGCCACCCAAGCCATTGCGATGCCCTTGAGCTTGAGTTGCAGCAGAACGCCGCAGCGGGCGGCCGACGCTTAAGCCCCAGCACGCTACGGCGGTTTTTCGGCCTGGTAGACAAAGAAGGCGGTTATCACCTGCACACCCTCGACACCTTAGCCCGCTACGCGGGCCACGCCGACTTTGCGGCCTTCGGCCAGTCGGTTACAGGGCGGGCCATGCAGCACCCGGCCGCCCCGGGCGCAGCCACCGACATTCCGGAGCTACTGGCCATGGAGCAGCTGGCCCAGCCCGAGCGCCTGTTGCTAGGCTATTTCCTGGGGCGCGTTACGCGGCCGGCCCAGCCTGGCGGGGCTGCCTCGCCGCTGGCCCTGCAGCTGGCCACCCACCCAGCGGGCCAGGAGTTCTTCGTCGAATCCTTCGTGGACCTGGCGCACCTCACCAGCGCGTTTGGCGAGGTGCTGGCCACCTACCTGCAGCACAAGCACACGCCCGAAGCCCAGATTTTTGGGCATTCAGCCCTGTTCCTGGCCGAGTTTCTGGCCGGAGACGAAGCCGCCTGGCGCCAACGCCTGGCCCGGCTGCTGGCCCTCCCCGTGCCGCCCGATGTCCACGCTTTCCCCCGAGGCCGGCGGGCGTTTGCCGAGATAGTAGCCGCGTGGTACGATGCGCCCGACCGCGTGGTGCCGACCGCCCTGCTGGCCCGCCTGCACCAGGAAGCCCTCACGGTGCCGCGCACGCTGGTACCCCCGGCGCCACTACCGGCATTCTACAACCTGTTTCCGGCCGGCTATCATTTTCTGATTGCCGAAGGGCTGTTCCTCACCGGTCAGTTTCCGGCGCTGCTCGATTGGCTTACCCTCACCAACCGCGAGTTTCCCAAATTGCCCTGGCTCGAAACCAACGTATTCGACCAGCTGCTGCGGGCATTCCTGGCCGTGGCCGAACTGCGCACCGGCCTCATCGGCGCCCGCGCCCCGCACCTGCATTCGCTTTTCAACCTGGAAACCAACAGCTGGCTGCTCGACTATTTCCAGGTGCACATCTGGCTGGTCGAGCTGCACTTTGCCGCCGACACCAACGCGGCCGAAGCAACCCGACTACGCAGCCACATCAAGGATTTTACCGCGCTGCACGGCATGCCGTTTTTCGAAGAAGTAGCCCGGCGAATAGTTGCGTCAGTTTAATATGGCAGGGGCTTAGCGCACCGGAGGCAGCGCCCGCCTGGAACGCTATTTACAGCCCAAAAATCAGCGGCCCCGTGCCCACCTTCGGCATTTTATGCGTTTTCAGAAAGGCTTTCAGCGCCGCCGGGTCGTGGCTGAAGGCCAGCACTTCGGCTTCCAGCTGCTTGATTTTATAGTCCAGGCCGAACTTCTGGTGCTGGTAGTCCAGCTCCATCGCAACGGGCGTGGGGACGTAGTAATAGGGCTTGCCGGTGAAGGCCGACCAGTCCTGCTGCTCTGCCAGCAGGGCCTCGTCCAGCTCACGGGTTTGCTCCTTCAGCAGCTTGTTGTAGTATTTGAGTTGGCTTTCGGCCAGGTTTTCGAGGTGGCTTTGGTCGATGCGCTGTAGCTCCAGCTGCAGGCGCAGCAGGGTGAGCAGCTCGTTGGCCTGGTAGGCGGTGGTGACTTGCTTGAGCAGCTCGGTTTTGCGCAGCTTTTCGGCTTCGTCGGGTTCCAGGTCGGGGTGCAGGTGCTTCACCAAATCCATGTAGAGCGTGCGCACGGCCTTGGTGATGTTCTTCTCCTCGGCCTGCTTCTGCTCCTCGGCGGCCTGTTGCTTCGGGCTCTTTTTGCGCTGGGTGCGGCGCTCGGCGGCCTGGGCTGCCTGCTGTTCGTACTCGGCTTCCCGCTCGGCCATTTTCTGGTCCACGTAGGCCATGAATTTTTCCTGCGTGCTCACGTCCACGTCGGGGTCGAACTCGATACCATACTGCAGGCTGACCAGCTGCTTCATCATCTCCGCCGTGTGCTGGTCGGCAGCCGCTTCCTCTTCGGCCGTGAGCGGCGGCGCGTGCTTGTCGATGATGGGCGTGAGGTCGGCGTGGCCGCGTTCGAGCAAGTCGGCACACTGCCCGATGAGGTCGGTAATCTTATTCTTTTCGCCTTTGGTGAGCTTGTGGGTTTCAAACGCCTCATCGAGCTGGCGCACTAGGGCGGCGCGGGCGTCGTTGTGGCGGGCTTGCAGCGGGCGGTACTCGTTTTGCACGCGCTGGCGCATCTTGGTGGCCGCTTCGCGGAAGTCAATCACTTCTTTTTCCAACCGGGCAATGCGCTTGGTGAGGCGGTTGAACTCCTTCTGGGCCTTGGAAAGCGAACTGGTGCCCGCGCCGGGCGACTTGATGTGCACGAGCTGCGGCTTGGGGGCAGGAATTTTCTTGGCCATTGTGGTTACAAAACAAGTAGGCGGCAAAAGTAGCCAGTAAGGCCACGGCCAACCAACTGGGCTACGAATTTTGGCCGAATGGCACCACCGGTATTTGGCTGAAATCCCTTCCGCAGGGACTTCGCCTGTTCCCAGCAGGCTACTCGCAGCCCTTAGTAGGCGGGGGCATATCCTCAGCGCGCACGGCCAATATCTGCCCGTCGCGGGAGATGATGACGGGACTGTTCTTGTATTTTTTGAACGCCAGCATATTGGCGTAAGCAGCAGCAAGGCCCTTTTCTACCTGCTTGATTAACTGTGCGTTGCGCTCCTCCTTATCCATGATAAATAGCTTGAAGGGATTGCCAAATGGCTGAATTAGCTACTACTAAGTTACCGTTGTTTTCGGCAATGGCATGGGCGGCACCATTCGAATTATCGACAAATAACCACTGGTCTACGGCGGTGCAATAGGCATTAAAAAACTGCTGTAATCCGCCCACATACCGCCGCCGGATTACCAGTTCGGGAATGTTATGCCCACCTTCGCTCACACGGGCCACAACCCGCTCAACTGCCAAATCCGCAGAATTTAGCCAGAAAAAGTACAACATCACCTCGTAGCCCCGCGCCCGCGCCTCGGCAATAAACCGCAGGTAATGCCGCGTGGCCAGCGTGGTTTCCAGCGCGAAAGTCTCTCCCGCCGCCAGCAGTTCTCGCAGCCGCGCCAGCATCAGTCGGCCCGCCTGGATGCTCACCGTTTCGGGCTGGAAGGGCGAGAGGCCGCGGGCAATTTCATCGGCATTCACGAACTCGCGGCAGTCCAGCAGGTCGGGCAGCAGGGCGTAGGCGGCAGTGGTTTTGCCCGCGCCATTGCAGCCGGCCAGGAGGTAGCGGGTTTTCACGACGAAAAAAATCGAACGCTCGAATTATGGTTTAATTGATTTCTTCCACTCTTTGAATCCGACGGTGTCCTTCCTTATGCTTTCCCACCAAGTCTTGGCATAGTTGCGTTGTAGATACCGAAAAATGCGGGCATTATATGCCATCATACATTCCTTGGATGGTGCAGAACATCCTTCTTCAAAATACTGTACCCCAAATTTTTGCTCAAAAATTTTGTCGGAAGCATAGACTACTGGTCCCAATCCGCTCTGCAAAAGCAAAAAATAGGCGCCCTTAGCCATATCATTTTCAGCAAGCCGAATTCCTTCCTTCTCACAATCAGCAATTGAAACAAAGAGTAGTTGGTTATGCCCAGGAACATCCAGCTGTGCGCCAGTTAGGCGAATTTCCTGACTATAACCCAGTACAGGTGTAAGCAAAAAAACTATGGCACCTAGCGTTTTCATTCCGTCAATCATAACCTCACACCTGAATAATCCCCACATTATACGCCTTCTCAATCGGCGCATGGTTGGCCGCCGAAATCCCTTCCGAAATGACTTTGCGGGTTTCCAGCGGGTCAATTACGGCATCGACCCAGAGGCGGGCCGCCGCGTAGTAGGGCGATAATTGCTCCTCGTAGCGGGCCTTGATGCGGTCTAGCAGCTCCTTTTCGGCTTCGGGGGTAATGACTTCGCCCTTGGATTTGAGGGAGGCCACCTGGATTTGCAGGAGGGTGTTGGCAGCAGCCGCGCCGCTCATCACGGCCAGTTGGGCCGTGGGCCAGGCCACGATGAGGCGCGGGTCGTAGGCTTTGCCGCACATGGCGTAGTTGCCGGCCCCATAGCTGTTGCCGATGATGACCGTGAACTTGGGCACCACCGAGTTGGCCATGGCATTCACCATCTTAGCGCCGTCCTTGATGATGCCGCCCTGTTCACTCTGGCTGCCCACCATGAAGCCCGACACGTCGTGCAGAAACACCAGCGGGATGCGCTTCTGGTTGCAGTTCATGATGAAGCGGGCCGCCTTGTCGGCCGAGTCGGAGTAGATGACGCCGCCCATCTGCATGCCGGTTTTCTTGCTCTTCACGATTTTGCGCTGGTTGGCCACGATGCCCACCGCCCAGCCGTCGATGCGGGCCAGCCCGCACAGCAGCGTCTGGCCATAATCGGGCTTATAGGGCTCAAATTCGGAGTTATCCACCAAGCGGTTGATGATGTCCATCATGTCGTAGGGCTTCACCCGGTCGGCGGGCAGCAGGCCGTAGATTTCCTGCTCCGCCAGCGCGGGCCTGGCCGGCTCGGTGCGGCTGAAACCGGCCGTGGGGTGGCTGCCCAGCTTGTCGAAAATAGCGCGGATATGGTCGAGGCATTCCGCGTCGGAATCGAACTTGTTGTCCGTCACGCCCGAGATTTCGCAATGCATACTCGCGCCGCCCAGCGCCTCGTTGTCAATGCTTTCGCCGATGGCCGACTTTACCAGGTAGGAGCCCGCCAGAAACACCGAGCCTGTGCCATTCACAATCATGGCCTCGTCGCTCATGATGGGCAGGTACGCACCTCCGGCCACGCAGGGGCCCATAATGGCCGAAATCTGCACGATGCCCGTGCTGCTCATCACCGCGTTGTTGCGGAAAATGCGGCCGAAATGCTCCTTATCGGGAAAAATCTCGTCCTGCATGGGCAGGTACACGCCGGCCGAATCGACGAGGTAAATAATCGGCAGCTTGTTTTCGATGCTGATTTCCTGGGCCCGCAGGTTCTTTTTGGCGGTGATGGGAAACCACGCGCCGGCCTTCACGGTGGCATCGTTGGCCACCACCACGCACTGCCGCCCGGCCACGTAGCCGATTATCACGACCACGCCGCCGCCGGGGCAGCCGCCTTCTTCCTTGTACATGCCATCGCCGGCAAACGCGCCGATTTCGACCTGCGCCGCGCCCTCATCCAGCAGGTATTCAATGCGCTCGCGGGCAGTGAGCTTGCCCTTGGCTTTGTGGGCGGCAATGCGCTTCTCGCCCCCGCCGAGGGCTACTTTCTGAAACTTCTGACTGAGGTTGAAGCTAAGTTGCTTGAGTTGGTCTTCGTTGCGGTTGAACTCGACGTTCATAAGGAAAGCGGGTGGGATTGGGAAAGATTGAGCACAAAAAAATCCGCCCGAAAGCGGATTTCAAAGGTACGGGCTTAGCGGGCTTATGCTCGTCCGTCAGCCCGAGCATTCTGCGATGCAAGCAGCGACGAATGCTCGGGCTGACAGATGGCTACTTCACTACCGACTTGGTTTCCACCTTTTTCACTTCGGTGGTGGTGGTGCCGTCGGGCTTTTTGGTGGTTTCTACTTTCGTCTTATCCTTACCGCCGCCAAACACCGAGAAATGCACGTAGCGCTTGGGGTTGGCTTTCAGGTCCAGCAGCAGGTCGTTGGAGCTGGCCGAGGTGGCGGCGAGGTTGTTGTAGAGCGTGGAATCGTGCAGGAGCTTGCCCATCGAGCCCGACTGGTCATTGAGGGCCCTGTTGAGGGTTTGCACGGTGGCTTGGGCATCGGCCAGGGTGGCATTGAGGCGGCGCAGGGCCGGGCCCACGGGGGCAGTTTTCAGCGAGTCGGAAAGCTGCCCGAAGTTGGTGGCTATTTTATCGAGCTTACCGGTCGTTTTGTTCAGCGCCACGCTCATCTGGGCGAAGTTGCGGGTAATCTCGTTGATGTTGGCCTGGTTGGAAGAAATGAGCTTGAGCAGCGCCTCAGTGCTGGCGCGAGCCCCCACCAACGTTCCCTGAATGTTGGTCTGGGCGTCCTTGTTCAGGAAGCCGTTGATATTGGCCAGCGTGGCCCCCACGGTATCGAGCAAGGGCAGGGCCTTCGCCTGGAAGGCATCGGCAATGCTGGAAGGCGTCACGGTGCGGATTTCTTCGCCGCCGGTATACGTTTTCGAGTTGTTACCCAAGGTGAGGGTAATGGCCTTTGAGCCCAGCAGCGAGCCGCCCAGGCTGGCGGTGGTGGAGTCGCCCACCACAATACCTTTTTCCAGCTCCAGCGCCACGCGCACGGAGTTGCCCTTCTCGGACTGGAGCACCATGCTTTTTACCTGGCCTACTTTAATGCCGTTGAGCGCCACCAGAGCCCCCACGTTCAGGCCATCGACCCGGGGGTAAGTGGCATAGTAGGTTTGGTCGGAGGAAAGCACGTTGCTGCCCCGCAGGAAATTGAAGCCGATGATGAGGGCGGCAATGGCAACGATGGCGAGGAGCGCCACTTTTATTTCTTTAGACACGAGGGGTAATAATTGGATGAAAACGGAAGGGAGGCGAAAGCGAACTGCGGGTATCTACGACGGAAGTGCGAAGGCCGGTCGCCGGGCAGTGCAACTCCTTGCCGTACCGCTTACCTAACCGCCTTCCAGCTCGCGCTTGTACTCGCGGAAGGCGCGATAGATGCCTGCGGCCATATACGATTGATTGGCTTTATCGTTGAGGTAACGCTCTTCGGTCGGATTAGTTAGAAACCCCGACTCGATGAGCACCGAGGGCATGGTCGATTTCCAGAGCACCAGAAAGCCGGCCTGCTTCACGCCGCGGCTGGGGCGGCTCACGCTGGTGCGCAGCTGCCGGTCCACGCGCTGGGCAAAGCGCAGGCTGTTGGTGATGTAGGCCGACTGAAACAGGGAAAACAGAATATGGCTTTGGGGCGAGCTGGGGTCGAAGCCGTCGTAGCGGGTTTTGTAGTCCTTTTCTTGCAGAATTACCGAGTTTTCGCGCTGGGCCACGCCCAGGTTGGCAGTGCTTTTGTGCAGGCCCATGGTCCACACTTCGGTGCCGTGGCTCTGGCTGGGGCCGGCGTTGCAATGAATGGAAATGAAGAGGTCGGCGTGGTTGCGGTTGGCAATGGCGGCGCGCTCGTCGAGCTCAATAAAAACGTTGGTTTTGCGGGTGTAAATCACCTTCACCTCGGGCATATTTTCCTGAATCTGCTTGCCCAGGGCCAGGATGAGGCTCAGGGCCACGTCGGCCTCGCGGGCGCTGGCCCCGGCGCAGCCTCGGTCTTTGCCGCCGTGGCCGGCATCGAGCACCACCGTGCGCAGGCGGTAGCGGTAAGGCTCATTGAGAGCCGTAGCCGGGAGGGCCGAATCGGGGGCGATACGGGCGGAGTCAGCCGGGGTTTGGGCCTCCGCGTTCCACTCGCCACTGCCGGCGCCCAGTAATAGCAAAGCGGCACTGGCCAGGATGACAATAATCCGCACGTTGTTCGTTGAAGGGGCGGTAGCGACCTGCTACCTTTGTAGAAGCCCCAAAAGTAACCGATTTAACTGCTACTATACTTTGCCTGTTTGGTTTGGCCTTCGTTCCGAAGCTGATTTCCGGCCCGCGCTGCGCCGCCGCACCAGCTTTTCATGGGCCGGCCGGGCCCTGTCCGGCCTCTTTTTTTTATTGCTGACCGGCGCACCGGGCACCGCCCGGGCCCAGACCGACACGCCCGCCCAGCCCAAGCCCAAAACCGCCCGCAAAGCCAAAATTCAGGCCCGCAAGGCGCGGGTGAAGGCCATTCTGGCGGCCCCCACCAGCCAGGGTGCCACCACCACCAGGGCCCGCCCCAAGGCCATTCCGGCCGCCAAGCCCGGCCAGCGCGCCGGCTCAGCCCCCACCCCACCGGTGCGCAATATTTCTGTGGACCCGCGCGACCCCGTGGGGCCGCCGCCGCCCGGCGTGCGCAACACCGGCCAGTCGCGGGTGCCCGGCGCTTCGCACAAGGCCGTGCCCGATACCCTGGCCCTCCCCAGCGGCCTCGCCACGCCCACCGACACCAGCAGGCTAGTGAACGGCATGCGCCGCGCCAACGACTCGCTGCAAGTGGCGGCCCGGCCCAAAGGCCAAATCGAGAGCACGATAAAGTACCAGGCCCAGGACTCCATTCAGTTTGATGTGACCCAGAAGGTGGCGCGGCTGTATAACAAGTCCAGCGTGACGTATGGCGACACCGACCTCAAGGCCTACCTCATCACGATAAACTACGGCACCAACACCATGCAGGCCGACGGCCGGCTCGACACGCTGAAAAACAAGGTGGAAGGCCGGCCCGTGCTCAAGGACAAGGGCGGCCTGTACACGGCCGGCAGCATTGCCTACAATTTCAAGAGCAAAAAGGCCAAGGTGACCGAGGCCGTGACCACCCAGGGCGAAGGCTACGTGAGCGCCGCCACCATCAAGCGGATGCCCAACGGCGACATCAACGGCCTGAACGGGCGCTACACCACCTGCAACCTGGAGCACCCGCACTTCTACATTCAGGCCAGAAAGATGAAGGTGATTCCGGGCAAGGAAGTGGTGACCGGGCCGTTCAACCTCGTGATTGGCGACATTCCCACGCCGCTGGGCTTTCTGTTCGGCTTTTTCCCCACGCCCAATAAGAGCCGGGGCTCGGGCGTGCTCATTCCCACCTTCGGGCAGGCCGCCGACCGGGGCTACTTCCTCACCAACGGCGGCTACTACTTCGCCCCGAACGACTACATTGGCGTGCGCCTCACCGGCGATATCTACGCCGGCAACGCCCAGTCCTGGGGCGGCTTTGGGGCCACCGCCGATTTTTCGTACCTGAAACGCTACACCTACCAGGGCAATTTCAACTTCCGCTTCTCGAACCGGCCCCTCAACCCCATTCTAACTACCGACGCGCTCACGACCACGCCGGTTTACATCAAGCCGCCGTCGGCCAACTCGTTCTGGGTAACCTGGAACCACACGCCGGTGCCCAAGCCGGGCGGGGGCCGCTTCACGGCCAGCGTGAACGCCGGCACCAGCAGCTTCAATAAGGTAAACAGCTTCGATGCCCGCCGCTACCTCTCCACGCAGTTCAGCTCCAGCATTGGCTACGCGAAGCAGATTCGGAACTCGCCCTGGAACTACGACATCAAAGCCAGCCAGAGCCAGGGCACCGATGGCACCATGACCTTCGTGCTGCCCGACGTCAGCGTAGGCCTGGCCCGCCAGTACCCCTACCAATGGTTCGGCATTCAGCCGGGCGCGGGTGGCAAGTTTGGTTCCAAATCCTACGAGCAGTTCACGTTCAGCTACAACCTCACGGCCCGCAACGAGCTGAGCAACGTGCTCACGGCCCGCACCCTCAGCAACGGCCTGCCGCTGCTGGGCGGCACCAGCGCATCGACCAATATTCCGGTGAGCTTTGCCAATATCGGCCGGCTGCTGGCCAACTCCCGCAACGGCATGCAGCACCAGTTTGGCATCGGGCTGGGTTCGTACTCCATCGGGCCGCACCTCAAGATGAGCCCGTCGGTGTCGTACAGCGAAGTGTGGTTTGCCCAGAAGCTCAACTACAGCTACGTTTCCGGGGCTAATGCCGTACGCATCGACACCACCTACGGCTTCAACCGCGTGAACAGCTACTCGGGGTCCGTGAGCCTGAACACCACGTTCTACGGCACTATTGTGCGCAAGGGCACGCATAAAATTCAGGCCATCCGCCACAAGGCCACGCCCAGCCTGAACTACGCCTACGCCCCGCCGCTGAATGAAAACAGGAATGTGTTTCCGCTGGGGTCAACCGTACTGAGGGGCTATACGAACCAGTTTGGCCAGACCTTATTCGCCGACAACCCCACCGATGCCGCTATTCTCAATGGCTACGCCTTCAATAATTACAACAACTTCCTGTACGCCGTGCCCGGCGGCTCGCGGCAGAGCCAGGTTTCCTTCAGCCTGCAAAACTCGGTGGAGATGAAGGTGCGCGATTCCAAAGACACCACCGGCCTCAATCCCTTCAAAAAAGTGAGCCTGATTGACGGGCTTGATTTCAACATCGGCTATAATTTTGCCGCCCCTAAAGATGTCCAGGCCCTCACGCCACTGAACGTGATTTTCCGCACCCAAGTCGCCAAAAAGCTCAGCCTCAACAGCGGGGCCAGCTTCGAAGCGTACCAGCGCGACAGCCGGGGTCTGCCCACCAATAAGTTTCTCTTTGAAGCCAACCCGCGCAAGTTTTTGCGCCTGGCCTCGGCCACCTTCCAGACCAATTACAGCTTCAACCCGGCCAGCGGCAAGAAAAAAACCGTGGTACCCCGCGCCGTAGCCCCGGCCAACAACCCCAGCCTGGGCGCGGTGGGCCCCAACTACTACGCCGACTACGTCGATTTCGACATTCCGTGGGAGCTCAACCTGTCATATTCGGCCGGCTACACGACCAATGCCGTGCCCCTCACCTCGGAGTATCTCAAGAAAAACCAGCGCCCGCCCATCCTGGCCCTCAACAACATTCGCGCCGACGGCTCCATCAAGCTCACCGAAAATCTGCGCTTCACCACCGGCTTTGGCTACGACTTTACTAGTCAGGCCGTCACGTTCCCCACCGTCTCCTTCTTCCGCGACCTGCACTGCTGGCAGATTAACGGCACCTGGATTCCCTTTGGCCAGCTCAAGGGCTACAACTTCACCATCGCGGCCAAGAGCAGCCTGTTGCAGGACCTCAAGCTGAACCGCAACCGCTATGCGCAGTACCAGTAGCCTTCGACCCAGCCAATACGCCTCGTTTTCAGCCCCTGCGCTCCGGCCAGGGGCTTTTTGCTGCCCGCTCCGCGCCGGGTAACGAAATTGTTGCCAGCTTTGCCCCGCCAAACGGCCTCTTATTCGCAAACCTGCCCGCCATGTCTCAGCACAAGGAAGTCAAACTCGTTACCACCCACCAGATGCTCGCCATGAAGGAGCGGGGGGAAAAAATCTCCATGCTCACGGCCTACGACTACTCGATGGCCCAGATTCTCGATGGCGCGGGCATCGACGTGCTGCTCGTCGGCGACTCGGCCTCCAACGTCATGGCCGGCCACGAAACCACCCTCCCCATCACCCTCGACCAGATGATATACCACGCCCAAAGCGTGGTGCGCGCCGTGAAGCGCGCCTTCGTGGTGGTCGATATGCCTTTCGGCTCCTACCAGGGCAACTCCTCCGAGGCCTTGCGCTCGGCCATCCGCATCATGAAGGAGTCGGGCGGCCACGGCATCAAGCTCGAAGGCGGCTCCGAGATTAAAGACAGCATCACGCGCATTCTCACGGCCGGCATCCCGGTGATGGGCCACCTCGGCCTCACGCCGCAGTCCATCTACAAGTTCGGCACCTACAGCGTGCGCGCCAAGGAAGAAGCCGAAGCCCAGAAGCTGCTTGAAGATGCCCGCCTGCTCCAGGAAATAGGCTGCTTCGGCCTGGTACTGGAGAAAATTCCCGCCTCCCTGGCCAAGCAGGTCGCCGAGGAGCTCACCATTCCCGTCATCGGCATCGGCGCCGGCCCCGACGTTGACGGCCAAGTTCTGGTCGTGCACGACCTGCTGGGCATCACCAAGGAGTTCAAGCCCCGCTTCCTGCGCCGCTACGCCGAGCTGCACGACATCATGACCGAAGCCGTGGAACACTACGTGGCCGACGTGAAAAGCCGCGAGTTTCCGAGCAAAGAGGAGGGGTATTAGGTTGGAAGCGAGCCTTCAGAACGTCATGCTGAGCGCCGCCGAAGCATGACGTTCTGAAGCAATCCATTCACTCCCGTCCAGCTTCGTATCTTCGCTGCGCTAACAGCAAGAGCGGAGTGCCCGGTGAGTGTGGTCTGACGACGTGCGATGGCCCCCGAGGGGCCCGGCCCGCTCCTGCGAATACTCATATCCCGCCCGTTACCACCGCGTGAATCGTCCCAACATCTGGTCCGAAGGCAGAGAAATTCTGTTCGAAGACAACCATCTTCTCGTCATCAACAAGCCCGCCGGCCTGCTCGTGCAGGGCGACGCCACTGGCGACGAGCCCCTCTCCAAAAAAGCCGCCGAGTACCTGCGCTTCAAGTACAAGAAGCCCGGCGAAGCCTTCGTAGGCGTGTGCCACCGCATCGACCGGCCGGTATCGGGCATCGTCATTCTGGCCAAAACCAGCAAGGCGCTGAGCCGCCTGAATGAAATGTTTCGGGACGATAAAATCCACAAAACGTACTGGGCCCTCACCGGCCGGCCGCCCGTGCCCGAAAACGGCACCCTCATCCACTGGCTGGTGAAGGATACCGTGCGCAACGTCACTAAAGCCTACTCCGAGAAGCACAGCCAGGGCCTGCGCTCCGAGCTAAGCTACGAGCTGCTGGGCATGGCCGGCAACCGTTATTTATTGCAGGTGAACCCCGTGACGGGCCGCCCGCACCAGATTCGGACCCAGCTGGCCACCGGCCTCGGCACCCCCATCATCGGCGACGTGAAATACGGCTTCATCGCCCCGCTGCCCG
This sequence comes from Hymenobacter siberiensis, assembly GCF_018967845.1. GTDB lineage: Bacteria > Bacteroidota > Bacteroidia > Cytophagales > Hymenobacteraceae > Hymenobacter > Hymenobacter siberiensis. Next base: position 1,892,868 of record NZ_JAHLZZ010000001.1, on the reverse strand, counting down.
ATGTAAGCATTGCCCTGCACGCCCGCCAGCTGCAGCTGCAGCACCCCGTCACGAAGGAGCTGATGACCTTTGTGGCCCCCCTGCCTGATGCTCCCCACTGGGATGCGGCCCGCGCGTACTACAAGTAAGCACCTGTCATCCTGAGCTTGCGAACCGAAGGTCGGCGTAGCCAAGGACCTTATCACGTTCGAACTGCCTGGTGAGGCGTGACAAGGTCCTTAGCAAACTCAGGCTGACAAACACCTGCCGAAGGTGCAAGATTTTGGCCTTCCCAGCCCAAATCCCGTGCTGCGCCTACCCCGGCCGTAATTTTGTATTGTCGCTGCTGAACCTAAGCCCAAGCCTTTTACTTGTACAGTCAGCTTCTCTATTCCAGCTCGTATGGCTATCCTCATTTTCTTCGTTGCCCACTATTACTTATCCCTGTTCACGCAGACGTTTTATCTGCACCGCTACGCGGCGCACAAAATGTTCACGATGAACAAGTTCTGGGAGAAGTTCTTCTTCCTGTTCACCTACATCTGCCAGGGCAGCAGCTTCCTCTCGCCCCGGGCCTACGCGCTGCTGCACCGCATGCACCACGCCTACTCAGACACCGCCCTAGACCCGCACTCGCCCCACTTCTCGAACAACGCGTTCGATATGATGTGGAAGACCAAGGTGATTTACAACGACGTGGTGAACAACGAGCACGAAGGCGCCAAGCGCTTCGAGGGGGACATTCCGGAGTGGAAGTGGCTCGACAAGTTCGGCGGCACCGTGTACTCGCGCCTCGGCTGGGGCACGGCTTACGTGCTGTTTTACATCAACTTCGCCACGGCCTGGTGGCAGTATCTGCTGCTCCCCATTCACTTCCTGATGGGTCCTATCCACGGGGCCATCGTGAACTGGGGCGGCCATAAATACGGCTACCAGAACTTCGACAACCGCGACAAATCGCGCAACACCCTGGCCCTGGATTTCCTGGCTTTCGGCGAGCTCTTCCAGAACAACCACCACAAGCTGCCCATGCGTGTCAACTTCGGCGTGAAGTGGTGGGAATTCGACCCTACTTATGTGGCTATCTGGAGTTTGGATAAGGTCGGCGTGATTAAGATTAAGCGCAAAAACATGAACCTGAACACGATGTCGAAACTGGCAAAGCCCAAGCGCGAAGCCATGGCGGCGTAGTTATAACGTCATTCCGAGCGCAGTCGAGGAATCTCGCGTGCAATAAGTAATTCAATCACAAAAGAGGATTGCTGCCATACGCGAGATTCCTCGGCTGCGCTCGGAATGACGTTGTAAAGCCCTGGCTCCGCGCCAGGGCTTTTTTATGCCCAAGCCTAGCTAATACCCTGAACAAACGCTACCTTTGCACTCCCAATTTCGGGAAACCCTAACCCGACGGACGAGCTCCGTCACACAACCCCACCGGTTTATGGCAGTTAAAATCCGCCTCGCCCGCCGTGGCCGCAAAAAGGCCGCGACTTACGACATCGTAGTAGCTGACGCCCGCGCTCCCCGCGATGGCCGTTTCATCGAGAAAATCGGTACCTACAACCCCCAAACCAACCCCGCCACCATCAACTACGACGCCGACCGTGCGTTCTACTGGATGATGACTGGTGCTCAGCCGACCGACACCGTTCGGGCCATGCTCAGCTACCGCGGCGTGCTCTACCGTCGTCACCTGCAGCTGGGTGTCGACAAGGGTGCCATCACCCAGGAAGTTGCTGACCAGCGTTTCAGCGCCTGGAAAGACGAGAAAGATGCTAAAATCGAAGGCAAGCGCACTGGCCTCGATGATGCCAAGGCTACCGCCAAGAAAGCTGCTTTCGACGCCGAAACCAAGGTGAAGGACAACCGCGCCGAGGTGCAGCGCCAGAAGGCTGCTGCCCTGCTGGCCGCCAACGCGCCCGCTCCTGCTGCCGAAGAAGCTACCGAGGCTCCGGCCGAAGAGGCTACCGAAGCTGCTGCCGAGTAGGTTGTACGGTTTCTGAAAACCGAAAGCGTTTGGGAGTTGTGAGCCGGACCGGCTGGCAACCCCCAGACGCTTTTTCGTTATCCCCTCCCCTATTATGACGCTCGACGAAACCTATCAGCTCGGCTACCTCATCAAAACCCACGGCCTGCGCGGCCAAATAGTGGCCCACTTCGACGTGGATGATGTAGCTGCTTACACCAAGCTCAAAACGGTGTACCTGACCTTGGCCGGCGCGCCCACCAAGCTGGTGGAGCACCACATCGAAAAGGTGCAGCCCCAATCCGGCAACAAAGTGCTGCTGAAGCTGCGCGGCATCGACCGCATTGAGGAAGCCGAGCCCCTGCGCGGCTCGCAGCTACACCTGCCCCTGGCTGCCCTGCCCGAGCTCGAAGAAGACCAGTTCTACTTCCACGACGTTATCGGCTTCACCGTGGTAGATGAAAATATGGGCCCGCTGGGCACCGTAGAGAACTTCTACGAGCTACCCCAGCAGGACATGCTGGCCATGAGCTACCAGGGCCAGGAAGTGCTAATTCCGGTAGTGGATGAGCTGATTAGCCACGCCGACCACGCCAAAAAAGAGATTTACGTGAACCTGCCCGACGGCCTGCTCGACGTGTACCTCAAGCCCAGTACCCGCCAGCAGGACGAAGCCGAGTAGAAACAGCTTTTAGCTGTCAGCCATTAGCTTTTAACTCTCAAATTTCACAAAACAGAGAGATGAGCTAACAGCTAAAAGCTATTGGCTAACAGCTAAAAAAATGAGAATCGACATCCTTACCTGCCTGCCGGAGCTGCTCGTCAGCCCCTTCGCCCATTCCATCGTGAAGCGGGCGCAGGACAAGGGTCTGGCCGAAATCCACGTCCACCAGCTGCGCGACAAAGCCATCAACAAGCACGGTCAAATTGATGACTTCGTGTTTGGGGGCGGCGCGGGTATGGTGCTGCGCGTGGAGCCCATTGCGGCGTGGATAGACGAGCTGATGGCCGACCGTACCTACGACGCCATCATCTACCTCACGCCTGATGGCGAAACCCTGCGCCAGCCGCTGGCCAACCGCCTCTCGCTGATGCAGAATATCATCATGCTCTGCGGCCATTACAAGGGCATTGATGAGCGCATCCGCCAAACCTACATCACCCACGAAATCAGCGTGGGCGACTATGTGCTGAGCGGCGGTGAGCTCGGCGCGGCCATTCTGGTCGATGCCGTGGTGCGGCTGCTGCCGGGCGTGCTGGGCAACGAAGAATCGGCTTTGTCCGATTCTTTTCAGGACGATTTGCTGGCTCCGCCCATCTACACCCGGCCCGCCGAGTGGCGTGGGCAGGCCGTACCGGAAATCCTGCTTTCGGGCAACACCCCCAAAATCGAAGAGTGGCGGCACGACCAGGCCCTGGCCCGCACGCAGGCCCGCCGCCCCGATTTGCTCTCGTAGCGCATGCTTTAGCTTGCGCAGTCGTTGAATTGACAGCAAATCAGGGAACAAGCTAACGCATGTTCTACAAATCACTTGCTAAACCCACGGGAAAGCGCTATCTTTGCGCTCCGTTTCGATAAAATACTAATTCCCGACGGCGGCGCCGTCTTTCGCAATTTTCTCAGCCATGAGCGTACTACTTGACTTTATCCAGGCCGAATCGCAGGAGCGCCGCGCCAGCTTCCCTCTGTTCGCCGCCGGCGACACCGTGAACGTGCACGTAAAAATCCGCGAAGGTGCCAAGGAACGCATTCAGCAGTTCCAGGGCGTTGTTCTTCAGCGTCGTAACCCCAGCTCCAACGGTGAAACCTTCACCGTTCGCAAGATTTCGAACCAAATCGGTACCGAGCGTATCTTCCCCCTGCTGTCGCCTAACATCGAGAAAATCGAGGTTATCCGTCGCGGTAAAGTACGTCGCGCCCGTCTGTTCTACCTGCGTGGCCTCTCGGGCAAGCAGGCTCGTATCAAAGAGCGTCGCTTGAACCCGGTAGCCAAGGCGGCCGTAGCTTAAGTATTGCCGCAGCCGCAAGGCTGCCCCACAAAAAAACCGACTCCCCAAAAGAGAGTCGGTTTTTTTGCGTGTAATACGGCCGGCTATGTCACCGGTAGATTGCAGCTCTAGCTATTCGATGCCGAGTCGGCCTTCAAATCCTCCGCAGGAGTATTCTCCTCATCGTGGCCCAGCTGCTTGGCTGCGGCCAGCAAGGCCTCGCTCAGCGCTTTTACACGGGGCTGCGTGTTGCCATCGGCAAAAACGGCAGCGCGGTCAGTGTTGGTACCCATCCGATGCAGGAGCTTGCGCACGAGCTGCATGTCGGGGTTGCTGGTGCCGCCAAAATGGGCTTTCAGGCCCTGCAAATCAACCACTACCTGATGTAGTTCGGGGTTGTCGAGGGCCTTCACGTCGGCAATCCATTGCTGCAGGGTATTGTCGAGGCCTGCGCGGGCCAGCGCTTCGGTAAGGCTGCCGCCGAGCAGTTCGATGGTGCTATCGAGATGAACCTGGTGTTGAACTTCGGTCTTTTCCATGGGTGGGGTGTCTTGGGTTGGATTAATAGGGCAGCAAGTACTGCCCTTATTGCCAACGTAGTTGAGCCGGCAGGGTTGGGCGCAGGGCAAACAAAAAGCTCCACCGGTGCGGGTGGAGCTTTTTGTTCTGGCAAGCATTTGACGGCCGGGGCCGGCGGACACTACTCGATTTTGTTCAGGCGGTCTTTCACGGCTTCCAGAGCCACGCGCATGTTCACAATATCGCCCCGGGCAGCTTCCTGCTCTTTCAGGTTGGTGTCGATAAGGTTATTGAATTGCTGGAGCTCAGCAGCGTTAGCAGCCAGCATCTGCTGGATTTCAACTTTGCGCGCCTTGTTCTTATCGATGTCCTTCTTGATGGTGTTCGCCTTCTCGATGACAGCCATGTGGTTGTTCTGCGAGGCCACGAGTGCACGCTCAGCTTCCGAAATCTGCGAAACCAGGTCTTCGCGGTACATCATGCGGGCGAAATCTTTCAGGTATTTCTCGGCCGACTTCCACTGCACGGGCGTCGACTCCTTGCCGAGGTAAGCATTGCCCAGGTCGATGCTCCACCATACGGTGGTACCGGTGGGGGTAGCGTCGACCTTGCTGATAACGCGAATCGGGTTGGGTACAATTTCTTCAATAACCACGCCATCCATCGTGAGCACGCCTTTATTATTCTTCAGCTTGCTACCGAATTTATCCCCTAACTGCTTGATCCAGTCGGTTTCAACGCGGCGGTTATCGAGCTGCATGCTCACCTGCTGACCTTTGCGCGGAATGCTGTTAATCGATTTATCTGCTTCATCCACAGGGGATTTCTGGGCATAGCTGCCCAGTGTAGCCAGGCATATAAGGATTAGAATGAGTACGCTTCGTTTCATGGGAATAAAAACTTATGAAAGCATTAAAGATGGTCGGTCAGAAAGCCGTTGCTAGCGGTACCGTTGTCCGGTTTTCAAATTTAGGACCTTTATTCTATGCAACTTCTGATAGACCTTGCTTTTTTCAGGATTATGCCATTTTTGTTGATTTATTCATATCAGGGCCATATTAAATTCTACAAAAATTTATTATTGCTTCCCCACGACCTCAGAATACTACTAGTAAGGGGCACCCTGACGCAACAAAGTATCGGAATCGGAGGTTGTAGCCGCCTATGCTAATAACTGTTTGCCGCACCGAGCATTTCAATGCTGCCCACCGCCTGCACAATCCTGCCTGGGACGACGCCCGCAACCAGCGGGTATTTGGCAAGTGCAATAACCCAAATTTTCATGGCCACAATTACAACCTGACCGTGCGCCTGACCGGTGAGATAGACCCGGAAACTGGCTACGTTTACGACCTGAAACGGCTGAGCGACCTCATTAAACACGAAGTCCTCGACCGCTACGACCACCGCAACCTCAACCTGGATACGGAAGAGTTCCGGAATCTAAACCCCACGGCCGAGAACATCGTCGTGGTCATTTGGCAGCGCCTACGCCCGCATCTGGACGCGGCGCTGGCCCTTTCGGTCACGCTCTACGAGACAGACCGTAACTTTGTAGAATATCATGGATAACCCTTCCGGCCCACTTCCGGCCTCCGACGCGCACTTGCCCATAGGCTTGCGTACGCCGCTGCGCGATGATGCTTTCGCGCGCTCTGATGAGGACAAGATTACGGCCATCAGCGGCCATTTTGAGGCTATCATGCGCGAGCTGGGCCTCGACCTGACCGACGACAGCCTAGCCGGCACGCCGCGCCGCGTGGCGAAGATGTACGTGCAGGAATGGTTCAAGGGCCTCGACCCCAAGAACCGGCCCGATGTGCGCATGTTCGACAACCGCTACGAGTACCACCAGCTGCTGGTGGAGCGCGATATCACGCTGTTTTCGTGCTGTGAGCACCATTTCGTACCCATTATTGGCAAGGCGCACGTGGCGTATCTGCCGGGGGTCAACGTAGTGGGCCTGAGCAAGCTGAACCGGGTAGTGCAGTACTATGCCCGCCGCCCGCAGGTGCAGGAGCGCCTGACGCGCCAGATTGCCGAGGAGCTAAAACAGAGCCTGGGCACCGACGATGTGGCCGTGCTCATCGAAGCCGACCACCTCTGCGTGATGAGCCGGGGCGTGAACGATACCAGCAGCTCGACGCTGACCAGCGAGTACGGCGGCCGTTTTGCGGAGGATGAGGCGCTGCGACGGGAGTTTCTGCGGCAGATTGGGAAATAATACCGGAATTAGCAGTTAATTCGGTGTCTGTTGTCGGCCGGCAAGGACACTCCAGTAAGCGGGCAATTGATGTTCCATAACCGATAACGCCACCATGACCGATACCTCCCCTCGTAAAGTCCTTATTACCGGTGGCACCGGCATGATTGGTACCCGCCTGGCCGAAATGCTGATTGACAGCGGCTTTGAGGTGGCCCTGCTGAGCCGCGAGCCTGCCAAAAGCAACCACTACCATAGTTTCCGGTGGGACGTGGATGCCGGCACGATTGACGAGGCAGCCATCCCGTATGCCGACTACATCGTGAGCCTAGCCGGAGCCAGCGTGGCCGACGGCAAGTGGACCGATGAGCGCAAGCGCGAGATTATGACCAGCCGGCTGGGTGGCCTGGCATTGCTGGCCCGCGAGCTAGCCAAGCCCGGCCACCACGTTCAGGCCGTTATTTCAGCGTCGGCGGTGGGGATTTATGGCGATGCCGGCGATAAGCTGGTGACTGAGGAAACGCCTCCTGCCCTGCCTACCCATGACTTTCTGGCCGATGTATCGCACCAATGGGAGTTGGCGGCCGCACCCATCGCGGCGCTGGGCATCCGCACGGTAATTCCGCGCATTGGCGTGGTGCTGAGCACGGACGGCGGGGCGCTGCCCCAGATTGCCCGGCCCGTAAAGCTGGGCGCGGGCGCGGCGCTGGGCAGCGGCCGGCAGTACATGTCCTGGATTCACCTCGATGACTTGTGCCGCCTGTTCATCGCCATGCTGGAAGACCCGGCCTGGCACGGCACCTACAACGCGGTGGCCCCCTACCCCGCCACCAATCAGGCCTTCACCGAAGTGCTGGCCGATGTGCTGCACCGCCCGCTGATATTACCCAAGGTGCCAGCCTTCGGCCTGAAGCTGGCGATGGGCGAGATGAGTGAAATCGTGCTGGCCTCACAGAACGTGAGCGCCAAAAAGGTACTGGCGCAGGGCTTCACGTTTGAGTATCCGGAGCTGCGCGGGGCACTAGGGGCATTGTACGGGACGGAGTAGCACACTGGCGAGCTTGGGATTGAACCGTCACTAGCGTTTTTCCTGTATCTTAGGCTACTGCCATCATTTCTTTTGTTATGATTAGCCAAGAACAGATTTCCGTTATCCTGAAAGACTTGCCGCGCGAGTTTTCCATCGATGAATTGGTTGATAAGCTCATTCTGGTAGAGAAAATTGAGGAGGCAATAAAGCAAGGTGAACGGGGCGAAACGTACTCGACCCAGGAAGCGCGCGAGCTGTTGCGGCAATGGTCCAAATAAGATGGTCGCGGCGCATTATTACGGAGATTCACGAAGCCCGCGATTACCTGCACGCCTTTTCGCCCCGCTCGGCTGAGCGGCTGACGGATGCTGTTTTTGGCAAAGCTGCCTTACTGGAAAGCCAGCCGTTGCTGGGCCGCGTGGTGCCAGAAGCCGAAGGCCCGGATGTGCGTGAGCTATTCTATCAGAAATACCGCCTGAATTACCGGGTCGTGAGCCAGACCGAAATTCTGATGCTCACGCTGCACCCGTCGTTACGGCCGTTGACAGCGGGCTCGCTGTTGGAATAATATGTTGCCGGTGATGTATTCAACGTTTCCGAAAACCGTTCTGATGGCTCCGAAAAGTTCTCTAATGGCCCCGCGAGCCAGCTGAGGTCTCCAGTAATGAGTCCGATGTACCGGAAAGGAAATTATTGTGCCTGCACATACCGAAGCTGTTTAGAAAGTCGGCTTTTGGTTGATTTTTCGCAAAAAGATGACGACAAAGGCGAGCCAGTGCCAGGCCAGCCAATTGCCGACGCTGGTTTCGTAGCGCACGAGCAACGTTTTAAAGCCGTCGAGCCAAGCGTTGGCGTGTTCGACCACGACGCGGCGGCGGTAGAGTTCGGGATCGAAAAAGGTGTCGTCGTCGGTCTGCCAGTCGGCGGCGCGGCGGTTGCGGGGAATGTTGGCCTCGATGTCGCGCCGGGCGCATTCCTGACGAAAGCCTTGGGTGTCAAAGGCTTTGTCGGCGTTCAGAAACAGCCCGGCGACGGGAATATTGGCCGCTTCGAGCGAGGCGCAGATTTCCCCGAACAAGGCGTTGAGCTGGTGGGTGTCGTGGTGGTTGCCCGCCTGCGGGCTGGCGCAGGCCAGCGGCTGTCCCCGGTTATCGGCCAAGAAGAGGGCTGTGGTGGTACGGGCTTTCTTGCGGCCCTGATAGCCGACGGCCTCCCCGCCGTTCTTGGCGGGCGTGTGGCTGCCGTCGAGTTGGACGCTGGAACAGTCCAGATGGGCCCCGTTTTCGCGCAACAAGCGGAGCCATACCCCTTGCCAGGACCCGTCCTTGCGCCACGCATTAAAGCGGGCGTACACGCCCTGCCAGGTCAGCGATGCGCCCGTAAAAAACTGTTTAACAGGCAATAATCGCCATTGACAGCCGCTTTTGAGTTTGTAGAGAATGGCTTCCACCAACTCGGCCGGCTCCACGATCGAGGGGCGGCCATGGGCGGAGAAGGTGAGCGCGGGCAGAATCCATTGGCGAATCATATCTTTGGACAGGACTTCCATTAAAATGCGAAAAAAGGAGTGTTACACCTCAAATTTCGCGCTTTTTTGGGAGTCCTTTGACTTTCTAAACAGCTTCACCCTCCCACTAATGGCTACAATACAGGAACAGGCAGCAACGAAAGTTTTTCTAGCAGACAAGTGCGTTGTCTTAACCCAAGGAAGCAAGGAAGTAGTCCGAATTCCTATTGATAGTATAAAGCTGATTGGCGAATACACAACGGCAAACGGCCCAGTGGCTGACGATTGGTTTATCGTCTTCATGACTTCGGAGAAGAACTGGACGCAGATTTCTCACTACACTCCCGGAATGTTGGAGATGCTACAGGAATTAGGCGCTCATCTGGAAGCTGGGATAATAGGGTGGCTGGCCTATTCGACTAGCTGGAAAACCAACATCATCTGGCCCCAACAGGTGGCAGGGCAAGAAATGTGGGACGCAATCAGCGAGGTTCCGACAACGCTAGTTGGCCGGCTCAAAAAAGCTTTGGGGCTGGGAAATCAGCACTTAGTGTTAACAACGGCTTCGGCCTCCGTTTTCTAAAATAGCGCTAACTAGCGCCGGCCCTTTACACTATCCGGCACACCGCTTCCGCTGTTCATCTGCTCCAGCAGGTTGTCGGCGGCTATGGTGTCCACGGCCTCGGCGCGGCGGCGGGTAGGCTCTGATTCCGACACGCAGTTATACTTCTTCACGATTTTGACCGAAGCGGCGGGGAAGTGGCCGGGGGTGTAGTCCAACTCTTTGTCTTTGTACACTTTCTCCATGAACTTGCCGAAAATGGGCAGGGCCGTGCGGCCGCCTTCGCCCTGCTGCGAGCCGGTGAAGTGAATGCTGCGGTCTTCGCCGCCCACCCACACGCCGGTCATCAGGTCCTTGGTCATGCCCATATACCAGCCGTCGGAATAGTTGGAAGTGGTGCCGGTTTTGCCGCCGATTTGGTTGTCGTTGTGCCAGAGGTCGTAGTCCCACAGGGCCTGGGAGGTTCCGCCGGGCTCTTCCATGCCGCCGCGCAGCATGTAGGTCATCAGCCAGGCGGTTTCGGCCGGGATGGCGCGGTGCTGCACGGGGTCAAACTGCTTAATAACGTTGCCGTTGCGGTCTTCGATGCGTGTCACGAGGCGCGGGTCGGAGCGGAAGCCGGAGTTCATGAACGTGCTGTAGGCGTCCACCATCTCGTACACGCTCACATCGCCGGCCGAGCCGAGGCCGATGCTGGGCACCGATAGCAGCGGCGACGTGATGCCGACTTTGTGGGCGTATTTGGCCACGTTGTCCCAGCCCACTTTCTCAGTCAATTGGGCCGTCACGGAGTTGACGGAGCGGGCCATGGCGTGGCGCAGGGTCATGTTGATGCCGGTGTATTCGCGGGTCACGTTGTCGGGCTTCCACTCCATGGGCTTGCCGTTTTCGACGTAGTTGATGGTTACGCGCTGGTCGCGGATGCGGTCGCAGGGCGTATAGCCGTTGTCGAGGGCCGTGAGGTACACGAAGGGCTTGAACGTGGAGCCGGCCTGGCGCTTGCCCTGCTTCACGTGGTCGTACTTGAAAAAGCGGTAGTCGAGCCCGCCCACCCAGGCCTTGATGTGGCCGGTGAAGGGGTCCATGCACATCATGCCCGATTGCAGGAAATGCTTGTAGTAGGCCAGCGAATCGAGCGGCGACATGACCAGCGTAGTGTCGTTGTCGTCGTGCTTCCAGGTGAATACTTTCATCGGCCGCTTGGCATTCAGGGCCGAATCGAGGCGCTGGGGCTGGTTGCGGTAGTGGTTGGCGAGGGTTTTGTAGCTCTCGGTGCGCTTCATCTGGGTCGAAATGAAGTCGGGGATTTCGTTGCCCTGGTCGTCCACCCACGGGTCGCGGCCCTTGTTCTGCCAGAAGTTATCGAACTGTCGCTGAAGGGCTTTCATGCGCTCGTGTAGGGCCTCTTCGGCGTGGGCCTGCATGCGCGAATCAATGGACAGGTAGATTTTGAGGCCGTCGCGGTACATATCGTGGCCCGTGCTGTCGCACCACGCATCCACAAACTGGCTGATGGCGCTGCGGAAGTAGGTATCGGGCCCGTCGATGTGCTTTTCGACGTGGTAATCGAGCACGATGGGCGTGGCTTTGAGGGCCGCGATTTCGGCTTTGGGCAGCACCCCGGCCTGGGCCATGCGGTCGAGCACCACGTTGCGGCGGCGCAGCGCGGCCGCCGGGTGGAACTTGGGGTTGTAGGCCGTGGGGTTGTTGAGCACGCCCACCAGCATGGCCGCCTGCTCGGGCTTCAAGCTATCGGGCGAGGTGTTGAAGAAGGTTTTGGCCGCTACTTTAATGCCAAAAGCACTGGAGCCATACTCCACCGTGTTGAGGTACATGCGCAGGATTTCGCGCTTGGTATAGTGCCGCTCCAGCTCTACGGCGGTGAGCCATTCCTTGGTTTTGGCCACAATGGTGCTCACCACCGGAATGTAGCCCAAAGCGCCCCGGCTCTGCTGGCGGCGAATTTTATAGAGGTTTTTGGCCAGTTGCTGGGTGATGGTGGAGCCCCCGCGCTTTTCGCCATGCAATGATGCCCAGAAGCCCCCGAGCACCGCCGTGAGGTCGATGCCCGAATGCTCGTAGTAGCGTACGTCCTCGGTTGCGACCAATGCTTTGATGAGTAGGGGCGACATCTGACTGAGGCGCACCGGCGAACGATTTTCGCGAAAGTACTTGCCAATCAGCACCCCATCCGACGTATAGATTTCCGACGCCCGCTCCACTTTGGGATTCTCCAAATCGGCCAGGCTGGGCGACTTACCAAACAGGAACATGAAATTGGTGCTCACCAGAAAAGGGTACACCAAAAACAGGATAATAACTAAGCCGAACACTACCCAGGCCCAACTGGCTACCCGCAGCGGCCAGCGGCGGCGCGGCGGCTTGGGCTTAGCACCGGAAGAAGAAGCGGAAGGAGACGTTTTGAGGTCGGCCATAAGAGGCGGCAAGTAGAAAAACGGAGCCTTGGCTCCGCCACGAAGAACGGCAAATATACCAGACCCCCGCCCCAATAGTCAGGAATAAACGCCCGGTGGGCAAATCGGGAGGCGTACCCCGGCCAGTAGGCTAGTCGCGCTGCCGGGCCGCCAGCACGGCTTTGTGGTGCACGTTGCGCAGGGCTTTGGCGCGGCGGCGCTGCCAACGCCAGCCCAACTCCCCCAGGGCCAGCAGGATAATGCACAGACCCAGGAAATAACTCCAGTGCAACAGGCGGATTTGGCCGCGCGTGGGCGAGTCCAGCTCCTGAAACAGCAGCAGGCCCCAAAGCTCATCGAGCAGCGTGAAAGCCCACACCGCCGCCGCCAATACCCGCCCGGCCCGGCCCAGCGCCAGATGCCAGTGCAGCAGATACAGCACCACGCCCGGCAGCGCCGACAGCAGCACCAGCGGCGCGGCCTTTACCAGCGGCAGGCCCAGGAAGATGATGCTCAGCGTTTCCTTTAGTACCTGCGCGCCGGCCAGGGTCCGACCCAAGCGCGAGATTTTGGGAACGACGGCCGACGGGTGCAAGTGAGAAGTAGGCATAGGGCGGGACAATGCGAAGCAGCTAAGTGGCCCCCAAGATACTGAGCTTCGGCTAGTAACGCCGCGCCATGGTGCGCGAAGCCTGGCAGCGCCACGTCAGCACCACAATCAGCAGACCTTTTACGGAATCGAGCAATAAGTTGTCGGGCTTGCCAAAGGCGAAATAAATACCCGCGCCGATGCCTATCCACCACACGCCCAGCAGGTAGCACCAAGTAGCAAACCCGGGCCGCCGCCGCGCCACTTGCACCACTGCCACTGCCGCCACCAACGACACAAACAGCAGCAGCCACGCCACGATGTAGGCCAGAAACGTGGTTTCGGGACCGTACTTCACCCCAAATTGCGTGAGGGTGAACACCGGGGCGAAAAATGCCCCCCCGGTCAGCGCCAACTCAATGAGCAGGGCGATGATGAGCACAGTCAGAAGCAGCTTACGCGCCATGTAGGGTAGGCGATGATGATACCGTAGTGGGCTGTTCTCAGTATGGGAAGCCTAACGGGCCGCCAAGCTAAACAATAATCTTTAATAAATCATTATTTCAAGTTTCGAGAAACCTTGCAACTGAATATTATGACTAGCATAAAGCCTGAATTGATTCATTGATAGGCATTTTTTGTCATTAACCCACGAGAGTGAGGCTGATGCCGGTTTACATAATCCCCTGATTGAGTACCACCCCCGGGTCGCTCCCAAAGGCTGTTTTTCACTCTTTGTTCTGACTACCCGGCCAGGGCACTTACAAGGCCATAACAGGTGAATAAGCAGGTAAAAAGCAGTAGCGGTGACAAAACCACGTAAGCCGGCAACACGATGCCCCACATCAGCAGGCGCACCACGCCCGAGCCATGATAAGCGCGCAGCCAGGTCCGCAACATGCTCAGGACCTGCACGCCCCCAACCTGCACCAAGGCTCCCAGCACAACCCAGCTCCAAAGCTGAGCTTTGTGGTGGGTTGGCATTATCTCATTCTCAAAAAAAATGCTCAGGCCCGCCACGACGATGGCTGCCGCCGTGAGCCACAGGCGGGGCGGCACCACGGGCCACGGCGGTAGCCAGCTGCGTTTGTTAGCCGCCATGACTGCGCGCGAAACAGCCTCCCCTACTGCCGCGACCATAACAGCATGAGTTGGGTGAAGGCCAGCAGCAGCAGGCTCAGCAGCACAATGGTGGCCGGCAGCACACCACGTATCAGTCGCCGCCAGCGGGCATCGGGCGAGGCGGCGCGTTCCTGCCACACCAGCAGCAGGCCCAGCGCGGCCACATCGCCGATGCAGAACAGGATGCCGAAAAACGTGAGCGCGAATTGGGAAATGGAGGTCATCCGGAGTCTTTATTTATAAGTGACTATTGCTGTTTTTCAATTGCTGGTGAGCCTACCAGTCGGCGTAGGTCAAGCCCTGCCAGCCGGTTTGGGCCCGGTGGTGCGCCTGCCATTCAACCACGGCCGCGTTGAGGTGCTGCTGGGCAGCGGCGGCCGTGATGGCGGTGGCATTGCCGTATTCATCGGCGGTGGTGAGGTGGGCGGCGGCATCGAGCGCGCTGCGGTGGGCTACCAGCGTGGGCAGCGTGCGGCCGGGCATGGCCAGCAGAAAGCCAATATCGACGCTGCGGAAGCGGGCCTGGAGGTTGTATTCCGCAATCCAGACCTCCCAGTTGCCGGCGGCCAGTAGCAGCAGCACCGCATAAGCGGCCAGCGAATTGAGGCGTACGAGGCTGTAGGCCGAGCGGCGGTGCCAGATTTTGAGCAGCACCATGGCCGGCCCAAAAAACACCAGCAGCAGGAAGAAGCACACCCCAATGCGCTTGTAGGCAATCCCGCTGTTCAGAATATAGTAATAGTTGCGCAGGCCCACCGAGGCAGCCAGCACGACATTTTGGGCCACCCACACCGTGGCGCCCCAGCGCAACCACGGCAGGCCGGGCGCATAAAAATTCAGGTTGCGACGGAAGAACCACAGCACGATGCCCATGGCCAGCAGGATGCTGAAGATGAGCACATACGTGCCTTCGTGCACGAACTGCGCCAGGTCGAACATCGGCGCGGGCTCGAACCCAAACCAGAGCCAATTGATATCGATGGCATTCACCGCTAGCAGCAGCACATTCACCAGCCCGAAAACGGCGGCGGCGACCAGAAATTCCTTGCGCAAATCGAGCATCCGGGTGTTGCGGAAGCCGAAATCGGGCCGGCGCACCCCGAAGGAGGCCACCCGGTCGCGCTGCCGCCGCACAAACTCCCCGAAGCGTGATTCGTGGTCGGCGAAGTAGTACACCGGCACCACTATCACCACCCCGGCCGTTACCAGAAAGCCCAGCGCGATAAACAGCAGGTGGCCCAAGGAGATATCGGGCAGCAACCGCACCAACCACTCGCCCAGCCGCGCCAGCGCCTGGCTGCTCAGGGCCTCGTGGCGCGGGTTGGCCACCGCGAAGAGCAGGTGAAAAGCCCCCAGAATGCCCAGCGGCACCAGAAAAAAGCGGCCGTAGAACCAGCTGCGGCGCATGCCCGCCCCGGTATTGCGCGGAGCCCGCCCCCCAACACTATGCGCAACTAGGCTTTTGCCAGGCTATTAGCCGCCGTTAGCAGGGCATAGAGCACCAGCTTCAGGTGCGGCTGGTTCACGTAGCCCAGCAGCATCAGCAACGAGGCCATACAGGCCAGCGCCGCCACCGCCGAACCATATACCGCCATCATGGCGGCCCCAAACAGGCTGCCGCCCACCATCAGCCAGAAGGAGCCGGAGCGGCGCACCGCCGCGTGGCGCGGTAGCAGCACAAACTGCACCACCAGCACAAACAACGTGAATACCAGCATATTTATCCCGCCGCCCTCGCGCCAGAAAAGCCAGTCGAATAGCACTACGCCCAGCGGCAGCAATGCCTTCTAGATGGTTGAAAGTGACGCTGCAGCCGTGGTTTGCAGCTGGGCCGTATCCGAATGGGCGGAAACAGGAATGACCGGGTTCATGAACAATCAGTTAGATGAAGAATAGATTTAAGGCAGCTAAATGAGCCGGGCCAGCAGCTGGAATAAATCGAAGAACCAATCTTAAAAAAACTTTGCTATTCAAAGTTACTAGTCAAAAAAAAGAGCCTGACTTGCTCCTTTCTCAAAAAATCAGGGCCGCAGCAGCTTCTCCAGCGTGGCCAGGTGCTGCTGAAACTCAGCCTTGCCGGCGGCGGTAGCGGTGTAAGTCGTGTTGGGTTTCTTGCCGATAAACTGCTTGCTGACGAGGACGTATTCGGCTTTTTCGAGGGCGGCTACGTGGCTGGCAAGGTTGCCATCGGTCAGGTCGAGCACTTCTTTTAAGTCGTTGAAGCTCACAGAATCGTTGGCCAACAGCACGGCCATTACGCCCAGCCGCACGCGGTGGTCAAAGGCCTTATTGAGAGTGTGGATGAGGTGCTTCACCGGGTTGCTGCGGGGTTATTGGGCCGAGGTGCCGGCCGCGCCCGGCCGCTCGTAGCGGTTATACATCAGCAGGCCGTAGCCAATGTGGCCCAGGCCAAAGCCGAGTGCAAAGTAAGCCAAGCCCCAGCCGGGCTGCAGCATGGCCAGCAGCCCAAGTCCGATTTGGCTGAGGCCCAGCAAACGAATTTCGTCGAGGGTGTACTTGCTGGCGTTGAGCAGCGCGAGGCCGTAGAACAGCAGCAGGCACGGCACCACCATGCCCGCATCGCCGCCCAGGTACAGGCGCAGGCAGAACAGCTCGCCCGCCACCAGGGCCACGGCCAGCCGGCGTGCCGGGCTGCTCCACAGGGTTTGCCCGCTGCTGTGGGTGCGGCGCCGAGTAAAAAACACGGCCACCAGCAGCGCCGCCGCAATCATACCGCCCGCCAGCAGCAGCAGAAACGGCAGGGCTGCCCGCCGTTCCGGCTCCGAGGCCTGCATCAGGCGCAGGTAGCCGTCGGGAAATTCGCTTTGCAAATAGAAGTGGCCCGCCGCCGACCCCAGCAGCGCCACCACGCCCGCCCCTACCCCACTCAGGCCCGAGAGCGACAAAAAGCGCGAGCTGCGCTCCATAATAGACATCTTTCATGCATATATTTATAAAACAAACAAGTTATAACATGTAAATCACTGGTTATGAATGATAAATACAAACTACTTCAGGCTAACCCAACCATTTGCAAACGGCTTTTTGGGGTTGATTTTGTTCAACTGCAACAAGTGCTGGTGAAAGTGCAAAACCGGATTGACCAGTATTTGCGGGAAAATCCGCTCTCCAAACGTGGAATTGAGGCAGAATTGAGCGTTGCGAATCAACTGCTGCTGACATTCGAATACCTGCGGCAATACCCCACTTTTTTGAGCCTGGGGTTTTCGTACGGAATCTCGGAAAGCTATTGCCACAAGATTTTTCACAAGATGCGACCCATTCTAGCCGACGTAATCGGGCTCAAAAATCCGGAGAAATTAAAATATACCCACGTAAAAACAGTTGTCGTTGATGTTACCGTGCAGCCCATCGAACGACCGAAAAAGAATCAGGAAGTCTACTATAATGGCTCTAAAAAAAACATATCATTAAGTCACAATTAATTATTAGTCAAAAGGATAAAACGATTGAGCATTGCCGGGTAGAACTGGAAGGCCGCAAGTCAGATATTCGCATTTTTCAGGAGACGCCCCTGGAAATTCATCGGAAAATTAAGGTGAAAGGCGATTTAGGATACGTTGGCATTCAAAAAGTGCATGCCCGCAGCCAAATCCCGCACAAAAAACCGAAAAACGGGGAATTGACCATCAAGCAAAAGAGGCAAAACAAGGCTTTTAGGAGCAAACGAGTCAAAATTGAACACGTTAACCGGCTGTGCAAGTGCTTTCGAATGGTTAAAGAAACCTACCGGAACCGATTGAATCACATTGCGCAAATTTGGCTCATCGTATGCGGACTCATAAATCTTAATATTGAAAAAGTTATACGTATTTAGGAAAGAGGTCTAATAGCGCGGATTTCGGTGAGCTGAGCAAGGGGGTCGGGAGCAGCGGCGGACTTCATATTTTTCGAAGTGCTTTGTAATGCAAAGTTGATAAAAAGAGTTGATGTATTTGTCATGCTTCCACCAAATTTTATTCTCAATGCCTGCCGCCCCCGCAGCTATTGCCCAGCCCAAGTTAGCGCCTACACAATCGGGGGAAGCAGCGCTTTGCTCAATACTTGCATCTACGGGACAGGATTCGTAATTCTCCGGTGGCGGAGGCGGGGTTGGATTTGGCCTGCTTACAGCAGTTTTCAGCGCATCAACCTACTGTCCAAATACTAAGCATACCCCAACTCACCGGTCAGCCTACGCCGATTCGGCGGGAAACAGCAGGGTAAACGTGGTGCCCCGGCCCAGCTCGCTGGCCACGCTCACCTCGATGTGCAGTAGACCGCAAGCCTTGGCCACAATGGACAAGCCCAGCCCGGTACCGCCGATTTGCTTGTGCGCCAGCGCATCGGACCGAAAAAGCGGGTCGAAAATCCGCGCCAAATCCTCCGGCCGAATGCCGATACCCTCGTCGCTGATGGTGCAGCGCAGGTGCGCTGCGGGCCGCGAGAAACCCACGGTGATGGCAGAGCCGGCAGGCGAATACTTAATGGCATTGGCCAGCAGGTTGTCCAGAATCAAATCGACCAGAAATGGGTCTGACACGATGGGCGGCAGGTCACCGTCTTCCACATCGACGCGGATGTGCTTGGCACTGAGGTCGACGCGGTGGCGATGCAGCACATCGTGCACGCAGCTGAGCACCGACAGCTCCTGCCGCTTCAGGTCTTTGGCCTGGGTTCCGAAGCGGGCCAGCAACAGCAGCTGGTCGACGAGGAGGCTGAGGCGGTCGATTTCGCCGATGCCGAGGCCGATGCTTTCCACGTATTCGGCGGGCGTGCGGGGCTTGCGCACCAGCACTTCGAGGGTGCCGCGCAGCACGGCCAGCGGCGTGCGCAGCTCGTGCGAGGCATCGGCGGTGAATTGCTTTTCGCGCTCCACCGCCTGCTCGATGCGCTGGAGCAGGCTGTTGATGGCGCTGGCCAGGGTGTGGAGCTCGTCGGGGCGCGGCGGCAGGGCAATGCGCTCGGCTAAGTTGTTGCGGGTAATGCGGTTGGTGGTGGCCGTGATTTGAGCAATGGGCGCAATGCTGCGCCCGGCCAGCCCCCGCGCCAGCCCAAACACCAGCAGCAGCACCACCGGAAACGAAAGCAGCAGCACGGTTTCGAGGCTGTCGAGCACGTGCCGGGCCGCCTCCGACGAAATGGCCGCCACCAGATAGCCCACCGTGGTGCCGGCCGGCCGAATAGGCTCGGCCAGCTGCCGCAGGGCCTGCCCGCGCAGCGTGGAATTCAGCGGCACCAGCGGCGGGGTGGCGTCGAAGGGCAACAGGTCATTTTTCAGGTTGGGCGAGCGGTCGAGCACCCGGCCGCGCGCATCGGCCAGTTGAATGAACACCGGGGCCACCTGCACCTCGCGGTGCTCCCGCTCCTGCCACTCCTGCCGGTGCAAAAAGACCACCTGCGAACCATCCAGCCGCAACTTTCCCATGTACTTGGCCACCTCAAATCGCAGGCTGTTGTCCAAATCGAGGTACACCCGGTGCTGCACCACGCCAAAAACCACCAGGTACACGGCCGCCACCAGCGCGGCGGTGGCCAGCATGTAGTGCAGGGCAATGCGGTTTTTGAAAGTGAGCGACATTGGGGGATTTTGGGGCATGGGTGGCAAAGTTGCTACGTTCTGGCATTTCGCCCTCCTACCTCAGCTAGTCCCGGGCCACGTAACCAATGCCGCGCACGGTCTGCAAATACTCGTCATCCTTTCTCATAACCAGCTTCTTACGCAGCGCGTTCATGTACACATCGAGCACGCCGGTATTGTATTCGAAGTGAATGTCCCACACATTTTCGATAATGCTTTGGCGGCGGCACACCTTGCCCTTGTTGCGCAGCAGGTATTCAAGCAGGGCAAATTCCTTCTGGGTGAGGGCAATTTTCTTGTCGTTTTTATGCACCTGGTGCGTGTCCACATCCAGCGTAATGGGGCCGAGCACGAACTGCTCGGCCGACGCGGGCACGGGCCGCAGCTGCACTCTGATGCGCTCCAGCAGCTCCGCAAAATGAAACGGTTTTTTGATGTAGTCGTTGGCACCGGCCTGCAAGCCGGCCACGGTATCGGCCACGGTGTCTTTGGCCGTGAGGAAGATAAGGGGCGTCGTGAGCTGCCGGGCGCGCAGCTGCTGGCACACTTCCAGCCCCGTGAGGCCGGGCAGCATCCAGTCCACGAGCAGCAGGTCGTAGGGCCGGGCCTGGGCCTGGGCGAGGCCGGCGGGGCCGGCAGCGGCCACATCCACCACAAAGCCCTCTTCCTCGAGGCCCTGTTTCAGAAAGCGGGCAATACCGGATTCGTCTTCGATGAGTAGCAGGTTCATAAGCGGGGAGGCGCCGACCGCAGCAGCGGAGAGCAAAGGTTCAAAGTTCAGCTTAACGGCATCCTCCTATCAGCGGGTATCCCCGAACGAAGATGAGCCAATATTTTAAGGGAATATTAATATTTTTCCAAGAAAAAGCAAAGATGCCGAGGCGTAAAGATGGCCAATTCAACCCCATTCAATGCAGGGCCCTGCTCATCTGCCGCGTCCTGGCTTTAAACCACCCGGTTTGTCGGCAGCAACGTCGGCGGGCCGGGTGGTTTTTGCGTAAGTTCGGTTTATGCGCCTTCGCCTTCGGTTGTTTGAGTTTGAGGATTTGCCGTGGTTTCCGGCCACCATTCGGGCCGGGATGATGGATTACCTACGATTTATGATTTCGCTGCTGGGCACCTACCGGCCCATTGCCCCGCTGCTGGCCGAGGGCCTCACCCGCACCGCCCAAACCCACGTGCTGGAGCTAGGTGCCGGGGCCGGCGGCGGCACCGAGACCGTGCTGGCCGCCCTGCGCACCCACGGCCAGCCCACGGCCACCATCACCCTCACCGACCTCTACCCCCAGCCCGTCGCCTGGGCCGATATTGCCCGGCGCACCCACGGCGCCATTGGCTACGAGCCGGCGGCGGTAAATGCCCTGGCTGTGCCCGCGCAGCTGGCGGGCTTCCGCACCATTTTTTCGGCCTTCCACCACTTCCCGCCCGAGGCGGCCACTGCCATGCTGCGCGATGCCGTGCGGGCCGGCACCGGCATCGGCGTGTTTGAGGGGGCGGGCAAGCACTGGGCCGAGCTGCTGCTGGCCGTGACGGTGCTGCCGGTGGCGCAGCTGCTGCTCACCCCGTTTTTCCGGCCGTTTCGACTCAGCCGACTGGTATTTACTTACTTAATTCCCATCATTCCGCTCTGCACTATCTGGGATGGGTCGGTATCGCTGCTGCGCATGTACTCCACGGCCGAGCTGCTGGCCCTGGCCCGGGCGGCCGACCCGGACAGCACTTTCGCCTGGCAGGCCGGCAAAAAGCGGCACTGGTGGGGGCCACAGGTCACGTATCTCATCGGCTGGCCAAATGCTACGCTTAATTGATAAGGAAGAATGAGGAAGGAAGAATTGACAGAGCGACCTTTGTTGTCATCCCTCATTCTTCATTCCTGATTCTTCATTGATAATTGAAAATTATCGGCGGGCACTGCCGCTGCTGCGCATCCCGTTTTCCGTGTACCTCATGCCCGTGTTCTGGTTTGGGCTGAGTGCCCTGCGCGGGCCGTGGAGCGGCTGGCGGGCCCTGAGCGTGTTTGTGGTGCTGCACCTACTGGCGTACCCCGCCTCCAACGGCTACAATTCCTATTACGATAAGGACGAAGGCAGCATTGGTGGCCTCAAAGCGCCGCCCAAAGTCACGCCCGAGCTGCTGCACCTGGTCTGGCTGTTCGATGCGCTGGCCGTGGCGGGCGCGGCGCTGCTGTCACTGCCCTTCGCGGCGCTGGTGGTGGTGTATTTGCTGGTGTCAAAGGCCTACAGCTACGAGGGCATCCGGCTGAAGAAATACCCGCTGCTGAGCACGCTGGTAGTGGTTATTTTCCAAGGCGCTTTCACGTTGCTGATGACACAGGTGGGCGTGGGCGCTACGCCGACGCAGCTTTTTGAGAAAACCAATCTGCTGCTGGCCTTGGTGAGCACGCTGTTCCTGTGCGGCTCCTACCCACTCACGCAGGTGTACCAGCATGAGGAAGATGCCCGGCGCGGCGACCACACCCTGAGCCTGCGACTGGGCATTCGGGGCACGTTCATATTTGCGGCGGTGGGGCTGCTGGCGGGCGCAGAGGCGCTGGGCCTGGCCTATTGGCTGCGCCAGGAAATCCACCCACTGCTGATTTTTCTGGTGGCTACCGGGCCGGTGGTGGTGCTGTTCGGCCGCTGGGCCTGGGCCGTGTGGCACGACGAAAGCGCCGCCGATTTTGAGCACACCATGCGAATGAACCAGGTTTCATCGTTGTGCCTGAGCGCGGCCTTTATCGCCATGCTGCTCTGGCGCTGAGCGCTGGCCGTGCGCCAGCGGTAACTTAAGCAGCCCCTCGGCGCGTATCAATGGGGCATTTCACTTCACTGTGCCCCCTGTACCACCCGACTCTTTCTGTTGCTGCCGCTACTGGTCGCCTGCAACGCCACTCCTTCGGCCGTAAATGAGGAAACAGTTTCGCGTGCAGCTGACCGCCAGGGCTCCGATACCACCCAGGCACTGCCCGCCCCCGATACTGCCCGCACCAAAGCCGTTTCGGCCCTGAGCGATACCCTGCGCGTGGCGCGGCTGACGCACAATTTCAGTCGCCCCAAAGGCCCGACCGATAAGTTCCAGCTGGTATTTCGTGGCCCGTCCATCCTCGAAGGCGCCGCCGAATTCACTATCACCGACCCCAACGGCCAGGTTGTTTTCCGCGAAATGCTGACCGAGCCCGACCTCGAAGCCGTCCTGGTGTATGAGATGAAAGCCCCCACCGCCACCCGCGCCGAGCGCGAAACCTTCGTGCTCCGCCGCATCGACCGGTTTTTCCTGCCAGTGCAGTTTCACACGCCGGCCGTGGGGGCCCTAACGCCGTTTGTAGGTGGCATTGAGAACCTCGCCCCCGCCACTTGGACTGACTTGGCCAAACGGCCTGATGCCATCGGCTTCGAGTACCTGAAAGGCAAGGAAGACCGCCGCCATATTACCTGGTCGCCCCTAAAAAAGCAAACTGTGCGGCTACAGTAGCGGCTGCGTTAGCGCCCCGATTCCTCGCGCAACAGCTGCTCCAGCCCCGCCCGCAACTGCTCAAACGGCTGGTAGCCCCGAGCCAGCACGTAGCCCTGCTCTCCAATCCGCACCACGGCCGTGGGGAAACCCTGAACCCCAATGCGGGCCACGGCCGCAAGCTCCTGTTGGGTGGCCGTAGCCGTTTCGGGTGCCGCCCAGCGCCGCAGAAATTCGGCCTCATCCACTTCAAACGGGGCCAGCAGCGGCGCATACGTAGTGGCAGCGTTCAAATCATGGCCGTCGCGGAAAAAGGCCGTTTGCACGGCGTGGGCAAAAGCCACGGCGCGGGCCGGGTCCTGCGTAAGCTGCCGAAACGCCACAATGGCCCGGCTCGGCGGCTCGGAATCGTAGTAGTAAGTCCCGGCCTCGCCCAGCGCCTTGAACGGTTCGCCAAAGGCTACGCCGGTTACGTCTTCCACCTGCCCCAGGGCCTGGCGGATGTAGTCCCAGCTTTCGCCAATCGGGCCGGCATCGGCATCGCGCACCATGCCGCCGCACAGCACCGACACATCTACGCGCCCCGCAAACGCCCGCTGCACCTGGTTGATAACCGAGCTCATGCCGTAGCACCAGCCGCACAACGGGTCGTGAACGTAGAGCAACTCGGGCAGCTGGACGAGAGATTCGGGATTCATACGCAGTTTTTTTGCCAAAAATAGCGCCCTATTGCTCGTCCGGCGACTTATGCGGAACAGGTAAAATTTATTTTCGACGGTGGTGAATTTATTCTTCCAGCCCACAGTTTGCTCCGTGATATCTAACCCTATTCAAGTGGACAATTTTTATACGTCCATTTATTATTATCGACGATTGTTATTCTACTGATAGCCCGCCGCAGCAATGTGGCGGGCTTTTTCAGGACCATTTGAGTCGATTAAATTATTTTAATAAAATGAATAATTCAAACGATTAGGCTGTACTGACTCATCAAAAAAAGCCCGCTGCATTGCTGCAGCGGGCCTTTTCGCTTTTGATAACCAGGTTATTTAGCCGTTCATCGCCAGCAGGAATTCTTCGTTATCCTTGGTGCCTTTGATGCGGTCCTTGAGGAATTCCATGGCCTCGGTGGCCGTCATGTCCGACATGAACTTGCGGAGCACCCACACGCGGTTCAGCTCGTCCTTGCTCATCAGCAGGTCTTCGCGGCGGGTGCCGGAAGCCGGAATGTCGATGGCCGGGAACACGCGCTTGTTGGCCAGCTTGCGGTCCAATTGCAGTTCCATGTTGCCGGTGCCCTTGAATTCCTCGAAGATAACCTCGTCCATCTTGGAGCCGGTTTCGATGAGGGCCGTGGCAATGATGGTGAGCGAGCCGCCGCCTTCCACGTTACGGGCCGCACCGAAGAAACGCTTGGGCTTTTGCAGCGCGCCCGCGTCGATACCACCCGAGAGGATGCGCGACGAGCTGGGCTGCACCGTGTTGTAAGCCCGCGCCAGGCGGGTGATGGAGTCGAGCAGAATCACCACGTCGTGGCCGCATTCAACTAAACGACGCGCTTTATCCAACGCCATTTCGGCGATTTTTACGTGGCGGTCGGCCGTTTCGTCGAAGGTCGAGCTGAGCACTTCGGCCTTCACGGTGCGGGCCATGTCGGTCACTTCCTCGGGGCGCTCGTCGATGAGCAGCACCATGAGGTAGACTTCGGGGTGGTTTTCGGCAATGGCGTTGGCGATTTCCTGGAGCAGCACCGTTTTACCAGTCTTGGGCTGAGCCACGATGAGGCCGCGCTGGCCCTTGCCGATGGGCGCAAACAAATCGAGCACGCGGGTGCTGATTTGGCTAGGCTTGGTGGTGAGCTTCATGCGGTGGTCGGCAAAAAGCGGGGTGAGGTGGCTGAACGGCACCCGGTCGCGGACTTCCTCCACGGTGCGGCCATTCATGCTTTCCACGCCCACCAAGGCGAAGTATTTCTCGCCCTCGCGCGGCGGCCGGATGGTGGCCACCACCGTATCGCCGGGCTTCATGGCGAACTGCTTCACCTGCTGCGGCGACACATACACGTCGTCGGGCGAGCTGAGGTAGTTGTAGTAGGGCGAGCGCAGGAAGCCGTAGCCGCCGTCAGGCATCAGCTCAAACGTGCCGCCGCCGGGCACCACCAAATCCAACTCCTGGCGCTGTGGGCGCTGGTTCTGCTGCTGGTTTTGATTCTGGTTCTGACCTTGATTCTGGCCCTGGGGCTGGTCGGGGCGGGGCGAGCCATCGGGGTTTTGCTGGCGCTGCTGGCGTTGCAGGTCGCGCTGGGCGTAGCGCTCCTCGCGGGTTTGGTTGCGGTTGCCTTCGCCACGGGGCTGGTCGTTGCGCGGCTGGTCCTGGCGGGGCTCGCGCTCCTGGCGGGGCTGGTCGTTGCGGGGCTGCTGATTGTCGCGGTTTTCGCGGGGCTGCTGGTCCTGGCGGGGGCCACGGGGCTGGTCCTGGCGGGGCTCGCGTGCTTCGCGGTTGTCGCGCTCGAAACGGTCGGCGCGGTTTTCGCGGCGGTCGGCAAAGCCATTGCCACCGAATTCGCGGCGGCCGTTAGAATTGCCTTCGCGGTTGTCGGCGCTGGGTTCGGGAGCGGGCGCAGCAGCGGCGGCAGCCTCATTAGCGGCTTTTTCGGCGGCCATTTCGGCAGCACGCTGCTCGGTGATGGGCCGGCCGGCACGGTCAACGCGCTCCCGACGGGGGCGGTCGAGGCGCGGAGCGGCAGCATTCTGGTCGTCGGCGCTGACGGCGGGGGCGGCAGCTTCTTCGGGAGCGGTGGCCGGTGCCTGGGCCAGGGTGGCACCAGTGGCCTCGGAAGGCGCAACCAGGGCCAGGCCCTCAATAGAATCCAATATCTCAACCGTGGGGGCCACCGCGACGGCCACTGCCGGGGCGGGCTCCTCGGCAACGGCAACGGCGGCTTCGCGGCGCGGCTCGCGGGCCGGGCGGGCATTTGGGGCCTTAACCACGGGTGGCGCTACATCGGAAAAGGGCTGTTCGGCCGTGCTGGGGGCGGCGCGGCGAGTGGCCGTGCGGGCTGGGCGGGCAGCACTGGCGGCGGGCACCACAGCGGCCGGGCTGGCCGCCGCCGGAGCAACGGCAGCCGGGGCAGCAATAGCTGGAACTGGAGCCGCGCCGGGGGTGAGAGCCTGGTGGTCGAGGATTTTATAAATCAAATCCTGCTTACTGAGCCGTTTAAAGTTGCCAACGTTTAGGTTTTCGGCAATTTCCTTGAGGTCGGACAGCAGCCGGTCCTTCAACTCGTTAATGGTATGCATAATGGAAATAAGGGGGGAACATCTGGCTGTAAAGCGCGGGGGGCTGGCTGCCCGCTATGGCCCACTGGGGGCGCAAAAAGCCAGCTACGACACGGCGGCGGGGCCGCTGGAAATATATTAATTCGCGGGGGTCCGAACAAGCTACTAGTGAGCAACGCACGGCGCGAGATGAATACGCAGGAAAATGAGGTGCAGAATGGGCCGCTGGAAATTCAGCAAACAGACGGACCAACGACGGGCACTGTGGCCTGCGGGCCCGACCAGGACGGCCGGTTGCTCCCGCAATGTTAGCGCATTACGGACAAACTGCCAAATCGGATGCCTTCCGAATAGTGTTTGAACGCGGGATGGGGCAAAATAAGTTGCGCGTCGTGCCAAAGCTTTCGCAGCCAAGGCGGTGGTGAGGTCGGTTTTTACTTACGACCTTTGCCCGGCTTACCCCAACCTGCCTCATGCTGCAACTTTCCGTTCTCCGCGACCAGACCGACCATGTGCTGGCCGGCCTCGCCAAAAAACGCTACGCCACCGGCCCCGCCGATGTGGCCGCCATCCTCGACCTCGACCAGCGCCGCCGCCAGCTCCAGACCAGCCACGACTCGGCCCAGGCCGAAGCCAACGAGCTGGCCCGCCAAATCGGCGGCCTCATGAAGTCCGGCGACAAAGCCGGGGCCGAAACCCTCAAGGCCCGCACCGCCGAGCTGAAGCAGCACACGCAGAGCGCTGCCGCCGAGCTGGCTCAAGTGGAGAGAGAGCAGCAGCAGCTCCTGTATAAGCTGCCAAACCTGCCCCACGCCAGCGTGCCCGAAGGCCGCGCCGCCGCCAACAACGAAATTGTGCGCGAGCACGGCAGCAAGCCCGAACTCGGCTCCGATGCCGTGCCGCACTGGGATTTGATTAAGAAGTACGACATCATCGACTTCGAGCTGGGGGTGAAAATCACCGGCGCGGGCTTCCCCGTGTACAAGGGCCAGGGCGCCCGTTTGCAGCGCGCCCTCATCAACTTTTTCCTGGATGAGGCCCGGGCCGCCGGCTACACCGAGATGCAGCCGCCCATTCTGGTGAACGAGGCCAGCGGCTACGGCACCGGCCAGCTCCCCGATAAGGAGGGCCAGATGTACCACGACGCCAAGGACGACCTCTACCTCATTCCCACGGCCGAGGTGCCGCTGACGAATATTTACCGCGACGAGATTATTCCCGTTGAGAAGCTGCCCGTGCGCATTGCCGGCCACACGCCCTGCTTCCGCCGCGAGGCCGGCTCGTGGGGAGCCGATGTGCGCGGCCTCAACCGCCTGCACCAGTTCGACAAGGTAGAAATCGTGCAAATCACGGAGCCGGAGCACAGCTATGCCGCCCTCGACACCATGGTGGCTCACATCGAAGGGCTGCTGCAAAAGCTGGAGCTGCCCTACCGCGTGCTGCGCCTCTGCGGCGGCGACATGGGCTTCACCAGCGCCCTGACGTTTGACTTGGAGGTGTGGAGCGCCGCCCAGGGCCGCTGGCTCGAAGTAAGCTCGGCCTCGAATTTTGAGACTTACCAGGCCAACCGCCTCAAGTGCCGCTACAAGGTGGACGGCAAAACTCAGCTGCTGCACACGCTCAACGGTTCGGCGCTGGCGCTGCCCCGCATCGTGGCCGCGCTGCTGGAGAACAACCAGACAGCGGAGGGCATCAAGCTGCCGGCAGTGCTGCACAGCTACTGCGGGTTTGGGATGATTGTCTGAACCGCGGATTCGTCGGATTTAACGGATTAATCGGATTTTGTGGCCGATTAGCCTCGTCCCTCTTTGCCTTTCTTGTTTGATGAATCTAGTTGTCGACCACAAAATCCGATTAATCCGCTAAATCCGACGAATCTGCGGTTCAGACCTAATACTCCGCCATTTCCTCATCCACGTAGCACCAGAGCCACTGCTCGCCCGGCTCGGCCGATGATACCACCGGGTGCTGACTGGCTTGGAAGTGCCTGGTAGCATGCTTATTCCTGGAAGAGTCGCAGCAGCCGACGTGGCCGCACTGCTGGCATACGCGCAGGTGCACCCAGGTATCGCCGAGGGCTACGCACTCGGGACAGGCGTACTCGGGGGCGGTTTTGAGCTTGATGACGGCGGTAAGGTGCTGGCAGGGTTCGGTTTCGGACATGGCGACGGGGGTTGGTGTTGGTGTATCAAGTTAGCGCCCATCGCGCAATGGCGGCAATTCCAGGTTCAGGGTCTGCTCGCGCATGCACTTGAAATGGCCTTGCGGGCACTTGGCAAAGCCGATTTTGGAGCAAGGACGGCAGCTCAGGCCCTCTACTTCCAGCACCTTAAATTCGGTGCGGTACGGGTACATGCCGAAGGCGGGCACGGTATTGCCCCACACGCTGAAAATCTCTTTGCCGAAGGCGGCCGCGATGTGCATCAGGCCGGTATCGTGGCTTACCACAAAATCGGCCTGCCGCAGCAGCGAGGCCGACTGGTGCAGCGAGTAGCGCCCGCAACCGTTGTGAATTGAAGATTGCACAACTTTATTACTGTGAGATTTTTCGCTCAAAAAGCGGATAGCGCTTATCACTGATTCAGCCTCGGGAGCATCTTCTGGGCCGCCGAGCAGCACAATGGGCCGTGGGGCCAGACGTTCGCACAGTTCAATCAGCTTGCCTAAAGGCAGGCGCTTAGTGGCGTGCTGCGCCCCGATAGCTACGGCCACGTAGCCAGTGGCAAAGCCGGCGGGCAACGTGGCCAGGGCCACTTCCTGACCGGTGGGGATGAAGTAATCGAGGCCCTTACCATCGTCGTGCACGCCCAGCGGGGCGGCGGCGGCCAGGTAGCGCTGCACGATGTGCACGCGCGGCAGCTTATCAATCTTGAAATTGACCAGCAGCCACTTTTGCCAGTTCAGCTTGTCGAAACTGCTGGATTTTACGCCCAGCCGTAGCTTGATGAGGCGGGTGCGCAGGTTGTTGTGCAGGTCTACGATGTAGTCGAACCGCTCGGCTTTCAGCGCCTCCACCAGCTCGCCCAGGCTACCGGTGAGGCAGTGCACTTTGGCGATGTAGGGATTGGGTTCCAGCAGGCTGCGGTAGCCGGGCTTGGTGGCGAAGTGCACCTCCGCACCCGGCACCTGCTGGGCCAGCGCCCGCACCACCGGCGTGGTGAGCACGATGTCGCCGATGGAAGAGAAACGGAGAACGAGGATTTTCATTGAGGCAAGGCAGAACGCTCACTTCCCCTCCTTTTTTAAGGAGGGGAAGTGAGCGCCGAAGAGGCGCGAACGGGGGTGGTGAGTCGTTGAACGATGCGCTGAAGCAAGTTGGGCGGGTATCGTTCGGGTATCGTTCAACGACTCACCACCCCAATTTTCACTTCGTAAAAATATCCCCTCCTTAAAAAAGGAGGGGAGTTTCGTTCTACTCAAACAACGACTTCTTATACTCCAGCGGCGGCGTGATGCTGGCTTTGCGGGCTTCGAAATAAGCCGCTGCCTCTTCCACTGATTTCGCGTTGAACGTCATCTCCTTCGTCAGATGGCCTTTGCGGCCCATCAGCACACCGTAGCGCATGTCCTCGTAGCCGTTGGTGTGATGGGCATCGGGGTTGATGCTGAGCTGCACGCCCTGGTCGAGGGCGTAGCGTACCCAACGCCAGTCGAGGTCGAGCCGCCAGGGGTTGGCGTTGATTTCGATGATGACATTGTGCTGGGCGCAGGCATCGATAACGGCTTTGTAGTTGATGGGGTAGCCCTGGCGGCGCAGCAGCAGGCGGCCGGTGGGGTGGCCCAGCATGGTCGTATAAGGATTTTCGATGGCGCGCAGCAGGCGGTTGGTCGCCTTGGCCTCATCCATTTTCAGGTTCGAGTGCACCGAGGCCACAATGAAATC
Source organism: Hymenobacter siberiensis (assembly GCF_018967845.1). Lineage (GTDB taxonomy): Bacteria > Bacteroidota > Bacteroidia > Cytophagales > Hymenobacteraceae > Hymenobacter > Hymenobacter siberiensis. The sequence goes on along the minus strand of NZ_JAHLZZ010000001.1, from coordinate 1,862,796 downwards.
GAAGCTGGCCAGCACATCGTTGGGGTAGTCGAGGGAGCCGTCGCTGAGGATGTCGCTTTCGATGCCTTTGAAGATGCGGAACGGGGCCAGCTCGGCGTTCAGCTGGTCGATTTCCTGATGCTGCTGGCGCACGCGCTCCACGCTCAGGCCGTTGGCGTAGTGGGCGGCCTGGCTGTGGTCGCAGAGGCCCAGGTACTCGTAGCCGTGGTCGCGCAACCAGGTGGCCATCTCACGGATGCTGTGGTTGCCGTCGGACCAAGTGCTGTGGTTGTGCAGGGAGCCGCGCAGGTCACCGTCTTCGAGTAGGTGAGGCAGTTTTTTATCGGCCGCCAGGGCAATTTCGCCCAGGCCTTCGCGCAGCTCGGGCACGATGAATTGCAGGCCGGCGCGCTCGTATAAGGCTTCTTCCTGCTGGAATTTCTCGCGCCGCGCCAGCTGGCGCAGGGTGAGGTGGTGAGCTAGTGAGGTGGTGAGCTGTTCGCTCAGATGCGCCTCGGCGGCAGAATTCAGGAAAACTTCGGTGGTAAAATCCTCCGGCTTCACCAGCAGCACTTCTACCGGCGTGCCCGATTCGGTGGCCGTGCCGCGCCAAGCAAACGGCCCCGAGCGGCGCGGGTCGGATGTGAGGCCGGCCGTGGTGCTCAGCAGCTCGTGGGCGGCGGCCGGCTTTTCGGTAGCGGCCACCAGGCGCACGGTTTCCACGATTTCGAGGCGGCGGCGGATTTCGCCGGCCACAGCCACCTGCTCGGTTTTCAGGCCATCGCGCAGCAGCTGGGCCAACTCGTTGCCCAGCTTTTCGGCCTGCGGGTAGAGCAGCTTGCCCTTGCTCTGGCCCGCAAATTCCAAGGCCTCCAGAATGCTGTCCTGGGTCTTTTTACCGAAGCCCTTGAGCTTACTCACCTGGTCGGTTTCGGCGGCCTCGCGCAGCTGCTCAATGGTTTCGAGGCCCAACTCACGCCACAGGCTGCGGATTTTTTTCGGACCAATGCCTTTGATGGCCAGCATTTCGACCACGCCAGGCGGCGTCACGTCCAGCAGGCGCTGCAGGTCGGAGAAGGTGCCGGTATCGAGCAGCTCGGCCACTTTGGCGGCGGCGGTTTTGCTCAGGCCGGTGCGGTCGGGCAGGCCGGCGCGCTCCACTTCCGCCACCGGAAAGCTCAGGGCATCGAGGGCGCTGGCCGTGCCTTCGATGGCGCGGACTTTGAACGGGTTTTCGTCGTGCAGCTCCATGAGCTGGGCGGCCAGCTTGAAGGCACGGGTGAGGGCGCGGTTATCCACGGGGAAGGGGCTTTGGGAGGCACGAAGGTAGTTTATCCCGGGGCTTACGTGGCGCGGCAACGGGCGACCAACCCGCTCGGCTCGGAAGTGCCCGGCCCGCAGGCAGTACCTTGGCCACCGGGCCGGGAGCGCGAAACAGCCCGCTCAGCCCACCCCATTGCCATGTCCAAACCGCCTTTTTCGCCCCGGCTGCTGCTGGCCCCGCTCCTGCTGGCTGCCGCCTGCGAGCACCCCAAAACCGCCGTTATTACCTCCTCCCCCGCTTCTATTGAGCAGCTGGAAGGCACCTGGCTGGCTGCGCACGAAGAGAACCACGGCGATACGCTGGTGTACCGCCCCAATACCCACAAGTTCCCACCGACGCGGGGCCGCACGGGCTTCGCTATCAGGCCCTACGGCCGGTTTGAGCAGTTCGATATCGCGCCCACCGACGGCCTTATCGGCCGCCCCGGTACCTGGACCGCCGACGGCGACACCCGCCTGCGCATTCACCTCACCGAGGGCCAGCAGCCGGACTATACTTTTGAAATTCTGTCGCTTGACAAAAAGGTACTGGAACTGCGGCGGGTGAACTAAGGTGCTTCCCTTCACAAAGGGCTTTTATGCTCCAGGTTGGAAATAGCCGCGTAGCGGTGGCGTTCCCGCTGGTAAGCTGTCACCGCTACGCGGCTTTCGCCCGCTTATTATCCGGTCTGCTACAAACCTGCCGCCGCTACACGGCTACTCCCAACCTGGGTTTTATAGCACCAACGGCGGCGGCGGCTGACGTTTCATGCCATACTCATTTTCTGGCAGGAGTTTTGGCATACTGCAGCGAGCGAACCCGCCTCGGCTCCGCGCTTCAACTTCCGGCCCCGCCCGTCGTAGAACCCGACGCAGCATGGACGGCATTGTTCACAGTCTCTCACTTTCTACGTGTATATCCTCATGTCACTCATCAATTCTTTTGGTCCCGTGCGGGCTTTTGCCCTCGGGCTGGCCCTCATTAGCCTGGCCCCGGCCCAAGCCCAGAAAACCACTGTTAAGACCAACAAGAGCAAGGTTAAAACCAAGATTTCGGATGCTTCCGGCACTACCGTCAGCAAAACCACTGTGGTAGCCCCTTCGGCCCCTGTGGTTGCAATGGAGCCCCAGTATGCGCCCAGGCCTGCGAATGCACCCGAGCAGCCCGCTCCCGCACCAGTTTCGCCCGTCGCCTCGTCGCCGCAGGTAGTAACGGCGGCCCCGGCCGCTCCGGCTGGGCTGCCCGCCGAATGGATTTCCGACCTCGGCGCGGCGCAGGCCCAAGCCAAGGCCACCAACCGGCCCATTCTGGCCGTTTTTTCGGGCTCCGACTGGTGCAAGCCCTGCATTATGTATGAGCAGGAAGTTTTTGCCAAGCCCGAGTTCATGGCCTATGCCAAGGATAAGCTGGTGCTGGCGCACTTCGATTTTCCACGCATGAAAAAAAACCAGCCCACCGCCGCGCAGCTCAAGCTGAACGAGGCCGCCGCTGCCCAGCTCAATAAGGAAGGTGATTTCCCGCTGGCCGTCGTTATCGCGCCCGATGGCAAGGTGCTGGCCAAAACCGGCTACATTGCCGGCGGCCCGGCTGCCTTCGAGGCCTACCTGAAAAAGGTGGTGCCCACGCTTTAGGAAATCTTAAGGCTGATGGGCCAGCCGGGCACGAACCAATGTCGGTCCTTTGGACTTTGCGACTAGCATGCACATGAAACTAACACCTGGAATAGCCGTTTGGGCGCTGCTGGTGATGCTGTTTTCAGCAAGGTCGGGCAGCGCCCAAACCGTTTCGGCCCCGCGCCACACCTTCACGCGCAGCGCCCACCTCATGGGTTCGCACTTTACGTTCACGGTGGTGGCCGAGAATGATTCGGCGGGGCAACAGGCCTTGCGCGCCGGCCTGGGCGAGGTGAAGCGCATCGACCGGCTGATGTCGTTCTGGGATTCCACGTCCGAAGTGGTGCGCATCAACCGGGCGGCGGGCGTGCAGCCGGTGGCCGTGTCCGCCGAAACGTTCGATTTGATTACCCGCACCCTTAACCTGTCGCGGCTCAGCGGGGGCGCGTTCGATATCACCTTCGCCAGCGCCGACAAGCTGTACAAGTTTGACCGGCATGCCCACCCTGCCCTGCCCGATTCGGCGGCCGTCCGGGCATCGGTGCGGCGCATTGGCTGGCAGAAAATTCAGATGGATGCCGCGAAGCACACGGTTTTCCTGCCCGAAAAAGGCATGCGCATCAACTTAGCGGGCATTCTGCAGGGCTACGGCCTGCGCCGAGCCAAGCAGGTGCTCGACAAAATGGACATCAAAGGCGGGCTGATGAATGGCTCGGGCGACATCTATTGCTGGGGCCGGCAGGCCGACGGCTCGCTCTGGCGCGTAGCTATCGGCGACCCCGACCACCCCAACAGCATGGCCGCCTGGGTGGACGTGACGGACATGGCCGTGGTGACGGCCGGCAACTACGAGCAGTATTTCACGGTGGACAAGCAGGTGTACGGCCACATCATCAACCCGCACACCGGCTACCCGTCTATCGGGCTGCGCTCGGTTACCATCCTCTGCTCCGATGTGGAGCTCGCCGATGGATTAGACGAAGTCGTCTTCGTGAAAGGCCCAACCGCCGGTTTGGCTTTCATCAACAGCCTGAAAGGTATTGATTGCACGCTGATAACCGACGACAACCGCACGCTGGCCTCGCGGGGCATGACATTGAACTACTACCACGGCGCGACTCCGGCCGCCCGTCCCTGATTTTTTGCAATTCCTATGACTTTGAAAACCATCTCCTTATCTGCGCATCCCCGCCTGGCGCTGGGGCTGCTGCTGCTGCCTTTCGGGGCGGCGCTGCCGAGCTGCGTGTCGGTGAAAGCCTACCAGAAAGTGTATCTCAACGACGAGGACATGAAGCTGGCCAGCAAAACCGTGGAAACGCCCGAAACCAACTTCGAAAGCTACCGCGAGGGAGCCGGGGGGGCCAATGGCGGCAAAGTAGGCGGCGGCTGCGGCTGCAACTGATTCAAAGCACAAAAGAGCGTCATGCTGAGCGCAACCGAAGCATCTCGCTCGCTTCGTTGCAACCAGCATTGATTACTACCACAGGCGAGATGCTTCGGCTGCGCTCAGCATGACGCTCTCTTACAATGTTCTACAAAACCAGTTCCTTGAAAAAGCTACTACTCCCCCTGCTGGCCCTGAGTGCCCTGGCCACCCCGGCCCTGGCCCAGACCGGTACCACGCAAAACCCGAACCGCATCGACGGCTACGGTGCGCCCGTGAGCCCTTCGGTGCCGGTGAGCCGTGCGGCCGACGAAACGACCATCGACATCATCGGCGGCTACTACCAGCAAACCGGCAGCCACGGCGCGGTAGAAGGCGGCCGGGGCACCCAGCAGCTCACCGATGTTCCCCCGGCCATCATCATCAATGTGCCGCTGGATACCGTGAGCCGCCTGAGCGTGAACGTAGGGGCCGATTTCTATGCCTCGGCCTCAACCGACCGTATTGACTTCGCACTGAGTACGCCTTCGGCCCATGACGTGCGCATCCACGGCGATTTCGGCTACAGCCGCGAGCAGAAGGCCAAGGGCACCATCTGGGGCGTGGGCACGGGCGTATCGAAAGAATATGATTACCTGTCGTTTAACTTGGCTGGCTCCTTCGCCAAAACCTCGCAGGACGGCAACCGCCAGCTGAGCCTGGCCGGGCAGGTATTCTTCGACCAAGTGACGCTGATTACACCCATTGAGCTACGTGAGCCGGGCAATGGTCGCGGCAAAAGTCAGTATGGCACCGACACGCGCCAGACCTACAACTTCACGGCCACCTACTCGCAGGTGCTCACCAAGCGCTTGCAGGCGGCCATTAGCACCGAGCTGGTGTCACAGAACGGGCTGCTGAGCACGCCGTTCCACCGGGTGTATTTCCGCGACAACCCCGCGCAGAATACCGTTCCGACCCTGAGCGACAACTTCATTCCGCGCTTCCCCACGGCGGCCCGCATCGAAAACCTGCCCCGCGCCCGCTTTAAGTATCCGGTGAGCCTGCGGCTGAACTACTACGCCTCTGATTTGGTGCAGATTCGTGGATTCTACCGCTTTTACAACGACAACTTTGGCGTTGTAGCCCACACCTTTGAGCTGGAGCTGCCCGTGAAAATCACGCCGTTTTTCGTGGCCTACCCCTTCTACCGCTACCATACCCAGACGGCGGCCAAGTATTTCGCGCCGTTTGCTCAGCATTCCATCAACGACACGTATTATACTTCCGACTACGACCTGGCGGCCCTCTCGGCCAACAAAGTGGGCCTGGGCCTGCGCTACTCGCCGGTGTACGGAATTGGGCGCTTCCACGTACCGGGCAAAAACGCGCAGGGCCTGCCCCGCGTCATGCGCTTCAAGTCGCTGGATGTACGCTACGCCAACTACCAGCAAACCGGCTCCTCCATTTACCTCGCCGCCGACCGCGCCGACCTGAAAGCCAATATTATCAGCTTCGATTTGGGCTTTGCCCTATAGAAACCGGGGCATTTGCGCCCGGCTTTATTTTCTTTGTGGTGTGTAAACCAACGGCCGGCCGGCATCAATGCCAGTGCCGGCCGTTTGCGTGTCGCGCCATTGCCCTACTTTACTCATTTACTCACTCACCCATTTACCCATTTACCGCTTGAAACACTGGCTCGTTAAATCAGAACCCGAAGCTTACTCCTGGGCCACCTTCGTGCAGGAAGACGGCACCGCCTGGACCGGCGTGCGCAACTACCAGGCCCGCAACAACCTGAACCTGATGCAGCCCGGCGACCTCGTGCTCTTCTACCACAGCGTGAGCGAAAAGGCCATTGTGGGCCTGGCCGAAGTAGCCGCCCTGGCCCACCCCGATGCCACGGCCGAGGCCGGCTCGCCCTGGGTGGCCGTGCCGCTGCGGCCGGTGCAGCCCATTTCGCGCCCCGTGGGCCTGGCCCAGCTCAAGGCCGATGCGCGGCTGGGCGAGCTGGCGCTCATCCGGCAGTCGCGGTTATCAGTGCTACCGGTGCGGCCCGAGGAGTTTGATGCCATCCTGGAGATGGGGGCCGAATAGCCGGTTGAGCGGCCAGATAAAACGCAGAATACAGTTGTAACTTTAAAGCAGTAGCTGCGCGTTAGAAACAAGTATTCACGGTTGCTTTTTACGGCGTACGGGCATGAAACTTCGCTACCTTTTGCTGTTGATTTCGTTGGCCACGCTGGCCGACCTGGCACCGGTGCGCGCTCAGCACAAGCTTCCGCTGCCGCCCCCCGCCAACGCGCCCCACCAGCCGGCCCGCACCGAGCTCCTGCTGGAGCGCCACGAAAGCGAGGTGCACGTGCAGCCCCTGGCCCCGGACAGCACCGTGGTGGTACTGATAGGCCGCGACCGGCCACTGTCGAACAAAACTAAGTTCTCGTTTCAGCAGTACGACCGCGACCTGCACCTGCGGCAGGAGCTGCCGCTGGAAGTGGACGAGGAGTTTGATTTTGTTCGTATGTGCGCCGAGGGCACCACGGTGTACGCGCTGTTCACGTCGCACAGCACCGCCGGCCGGCTGCTGGTGGCCGCCTTCAATGGCCCGGTGAGCCAGACCCGTACCCAAACCTTCGATACCAAGCTCAGCCGCGAGGTGGTGGAGCTGAAGGCGCTCGATGGCCGCCTGTTTGCCACGGTACTGCTGAACGACCAGCTCCACGTCACGGCGCTGCTGCTGGACGTGGCCACCGGCCAGATGCAGTACCTGCCCTCCGTGTACGAGCCGCTGCCTACGCAGCTCACCTTCGTGGCCGATGCCGCCACCCGCCGCGCCGAGTACGTGCTGAGCCAGACCAACGGCCGCAAAAGCCGCCTGCTCCTCAAGCAGCTCACCGATAAGGGCCAGCTCGTGAGCTCCGAATTTGTGCAGGCCGAGAGCGAGCGCAGCCTCATCACGGCCCAGCTCACGCCGCTGCAGGACACCACGGCCCGCCTGCTCATGGGCACCTACTCGCTCCGTGACCCCACTTATGCGCAGGGCCTGTTTGCCACCGACCTGCGCCTAGGGGCCAACACCGGCATCAAGCCCCCGCTGCGGTTCTACGACTTCCTGCACCTCAAGCATTTCTTCGACTACCTCAAGCCCAGCCGCCAGGCCCGGTTGCGGCTGCGCACCGAGCGGCGCATTGCCCGCGCGGTGCCACCCCTGCGCTGGCACTACCGGCTGCTACTGCACGAGCTGCGGCCCCAGCCCGACGGCAGCTACGTGCTGGTGGCCGAAGTGTACTACCCGCACTACCGCTACAACAGCTACGGCAGCTACACCGGCCCGCTCAATAGCGGCATCGGCAACCAGTATGGCTCGCCCTACGGCAGCTCCCGGATATTCGATGGCTACGAAACCACGCACGCCCTGGTATGCGGGTTCGACCGTGCCGGCAACCTGCTCTGGGACAATACTTTTGTGGTAGAAAACCTGCGCCGCTCCGAGCTCGAAGAAGCCGTGCGCCTGCAAATCCTGCCCGATGGCCGCCTGGTGCTGGCCTACCTCGACGAGGAAAAGCTACGCTATAAGCTGGTGAACGGGGCCGAGTCGTCGCCCAACGACCAGCAGGTGCCCGTCCAACTCGGGGCCGGCCCCAACGACAACGGAGCCGAACACGCCACCGATACCTATCAGGCCGACCTGCTGCCCTGGTTCGGCAGCCGCTTCGTGGCCACGGGCTACCAGCACGTGCGCGTGGAGCGTGGCAAAGACCGCGACGTTTTTTTCCTGAATTCGGTGGTGTTTTAGGAAAAATCGTTTGTCATCCTGAACGGAGCGAAGGACCTTATCACATAAGAACAGTTTGCAGTAATTTCAAACCCCTGCCAACGTGATAAGGTCCTTCGCTCCGCTCAGGATGACAAATGCCTGCACTTGTAGCCCAATCGCCTCCCCTACCTTTGCCGCATGATTACTAAACTCCGCTTCCCGGTCCTCATCCTGTTCTTACTGCTGTCGGGTTGCCGCGCCGGTGGCCCCGGCAGTCCTTCGCGCACCGTTTCTTCGTTTTTCTCGAAATACAACGGCCGCGAAGGCTTCAAAACCACCGAATGGTCGGCCGACCTGCTCCAGCGCCTGGCCCTGGTGAAAGCCGCCAAGTTCCTCGGCGGCTCCGACCTCACCAACGCCATCACCGGCATTCGCTCGGCCAAGGTTATTAGCTTTGCGCCCATCACCACTTCGGCCAAGGAGCTGGCCAGCCAGGGACTGCGTAGCGAAGCATCGGGCATTCTGCAAAGTAACAAGTATGACGCCCTCACCACCGCCGGCTTCGGCGGCAGCAACTACGCCGTGTCTACGCGCGGCGCGGGCAACAGCATTTCGGAGTTTGCCGCCCTCGGCACCCTGCCCGACGTAGCCGATTCGTTCGTGCTAGTGTCGGTACAGGGCAATTTCACCAGTGCCCAGGTAGCAGCCCTGAGCAAATACCTGCCGCAGATTGTGCAGGCCACCGGTAAATGAATGTGAAGAATTGAAAAATGTGGGGAATGTGGGGAATGTGAAAATGGAGTTGTTTAGAAAGTCCCCGAACGGTCATGCTTCGCTGCGCTCTGCATGACCGTTCGGGGACCTTTTGTGACTTTCTAAACAACTCCAATATTCTTGGGCGCTGTACAACTAGCTTACCCTATTCTCACATTTCCCACATTTTTCAATTCTTCACATTATTTTCTCATCAAGGCCTCAATCTCATCGGCCTGAATCGGAATATTGGCCATCAAATCTTCATTGCCATTGGCAGTGAGCAGGATATCATTTTCCAGGCGGATACCCAGGCCTTCCTCGGGAATGTAGATACCGGGCTCGCAGGTGTACACCATGCCGGCTTCGAAGGTGCGGTACTTATAGCCCACGTCGTGGACATCGAGGCCGAGGTAGTGGCTGGTGCCGTGCATGAAGTACTTCTTGTAGAGCGGCGCAGCGGGGTCCTGGTTTTTCACGTCGGCGGCATTCAGCAGGTCGAGCTTGATGAGCTGCTGCTCCATGGCTTCGCCTACCTGGCGGTGGTATTCTTCGATTTCGGTGCCGGGTACGAGGCGCGTTTTGGCGAAATCCATCACGTTCAGCACGGCATCGTACACCTGGCGCTGGCGCGGGCTGAACTTGCCATTGACCGGAATTGAGCGCGAAAGGTCGGCGGCGTAGTTGGCGTATTCAGCCCCGAAGTCGAGCAGAATCACCTCGCCGTCCTGGCACTGGTTGTCGTTGGTGGTGTAGTGCAGCACGGTGGCATTTTTGCCGCTGGCCACAATACTGCCGTAGGCCGGCCCCCGGCTGCGGTTGCGCATAAACTCGTGCACGATTTCGGCCTCAATCTCAAACTCCCACACGCCCGGCTTTACGAAGCCCAGCAAGCGCCGAAACGCCTTGCCCGTAATGTCGCAAGCCTCACGCATTACCCGGATTTCCTCGGGGCTCTTGATGGCACGCAGCTGGTGCAGCAAGCGCGCCGCCCGGCGGTAGGTGTGCAGCGGGTACTGCGCCTGCAGGCTCTTAATGAAGCGGGCATCGCGCGTTTCCACTTCAACCACGGCCCGAATGTGCTCGTTGGAGGCTAGATACACGTTTTCGGCCTCGTTCATAATCGCGGGCAGCACCGACTTGAAGCTCTCCAGCCACATAATGGTGGGGATGCCGGAGTTCTGGCGGGCCTCGTCCTTGGTCAGCTTATAGCCTTCCCAGATAAGAATGTGCTCGGAAGTTTCCTTCAAAAACAGGATTTCGCGGTGCTGAGGCAGGCGCGCATCGGGGAAAATAACAAGGATGCTTTCCTCCTGGTCTACGCCGGAGAGGTAGAACAGGTCGTTGCTCTGGCGAAATGCCATGGTACCGTCGGCGTTGGTCGGCATCACATCGTTGCTCTGGAAAATGGCCAGCGAAGCCGGCGGCAGCAGCTCACGGAAACGGCGGCGGTTTTCAATAAAAAGCTCGGGGGCAAGGGGAGCGTAGCGCATGGGCGGGAGTTGAGTTGGAATGGGGCCGCAAGTTAGGTAGCCGGCAGCCGGCATGGGCGGCAGCCACAAGCGGGCTTTAGCTGGGGCTAAAAACCAAAAAGGCCCTTGCTTACGAGAAGCAAGGGCCTTACCCAAAACTCAAAAAGCGCCGGCCGATAGGTCGGCGCTTTTTTTGTCTGTCATTCGTCTAGTAGTTGGGCGGCCATGTTGACCCCCTCCACGAGCAGGCGCAGGCTCCGGCGGCCGAGCCAGAGGGTTTGCCAGCCGGGCGACCCGTCGCCTGTGCGGCCCAGGTGGCCGCCGAGTGCGGCCAGGGCCAGGTAGACCTCGCGCACCGTGGTCAGCGGGCGCCGGCGCTGGTGGCGCAGCACCCGCAACTCATTGGTCGTCAAGCCGGCGGATTCGGCGGGGGCATCCGGTTCCAGCCGACTTTTCTCGCGCAGGTCCACCAGCGCCAGCGCCACCACGCTGAGCAGGGCCACGGCGGCGAAGAGCCGGTGGGCGGTTTGCAGTTGCAGCTTTTCGGCCCCCAGCCCCGTTTTTAGAGCCTTGTGGAAGTCCTCAATCAGCCAGCGGCTCGCGTACTGGCGGGCGCAGGTCAGGGCCTGGGCGAAGTCGGTGACGGGCTGGTCGCTGAGCAGCAGCCACTCCAGGCCGGGCCCTGCGGCGTCCGGGCCCCGTTCTTCCCAGACCCGCACCAGGCCGACGGGCACTGGTTCGCCCTTGCCGGTGGCCCCGCCCGGCCGCTGCGGGGCCCGCAGGGCCAGGGCCAGGGTGAAACTGACCTGCAACACCACCTCGCGGGCCGGCTGGCGGGGCCGCCCGCGCAGGGCCAGCACGAACGTGCCGGCCCTGGGCTGGGCCCGCGCCGAGGCGAAGAGGCGGCCGGCCGGCGTTTTGGCCGCCCCGGCCACCAGGGCCCGGTTTTGGGCGGCCCGCACCACGAAGCCCAGCCCCTGGGCCTGGCACTGCTGTAGGTGCTCGTAAATGTCGGCCCCGCGGTCGGCCACCACCACCCAGCGGGCCCCTGGCGGCGGACTGCCGACCGCCCGCAGGCTCTGGGCCCACAGGGCCGATTCGCGCACGCGGCCCTGGCGGGGGCGCGAGCCGCCGTTCGGGTGCGCTTTTTCGGCTTCGGGCACGGGCTGGCGCACGTGATACTGCTGGTCGAGCAGGCCCAGCAGCGGCAAGGCGGGCCGTTTGGCCGTCGGGTTCGGGTCCTGCGCCGGCCAGGCGGCGGCCACCAGCGAGTGCAGCAGAACGCCCTGGCTCGTGGCCTTGCCTGGCCCGACCGGCCCGAGGCCCGCCCGGCGCTCGGCCGCTTCGGGCCAGCTCAGCTCCGTGGTGTCCTCGACCAGCAGGTACGTGCCGGGGGCCTGCAGCTGCTGTGCAACCACTTGACGGTGATGGATTTGCAAAACATCGGGGGTGGCCTGGGCGTGGCCCAGTAGCTGGTAGGCGGCCTTACCGGCGTAGGCCTGCCCCTGGCTCAGGCGCGGAATACTGGCGCCGGGCGCGCGCGCCCAGCCCGCCGCCAGCGTACATACCCGCCGGCTGCGACGCACGTCGCCGAGCGACACCCCCTCAAAATGCGTGTGCGCCCACTGCTGCGCGTTGCCAAAACCAGTTGAAATGCTCATGCCCGCAAGCTACCAACCGCCTACAAAAAGAGCGCCGGCCTCTCGGCCGGCGCTCTTCAAAAGTTTTGGGTAAGGACAAGGCTTACGAGAAGCAAGGGCCTTTTAAAATAGCAAACAGCTGGGCCTTACATTTTAGTTGAGGTCTTTTTCACCGTCATTTTGTTGGCATGGTAGCGCATATCGGGCGTGCCGTCGGCCTTCATCGGGCCGGTGCGCATCTTGGTGGTTTTGGTCGATTTGTTCTCCGAGTAATGCATATCGGGCGTGCCATCGGCTTTCATTTTGGTGCTGCTGGTGGCCGTCGACGATTTGGTCATGCCCGAGGGCGTGGTCATCGTGCTCGATTTGCTGGTCACAGCCGCGCCCCTGGTCGTGGTGCTCGACTTGGTCATGCCCGCCGGGTTGCTCATCGTCGATGATTTTACCGTGGTCCTGGTGGCGGGGGCCTGCATGGTTTTGGTCGTCGTCATTTTCGACGAACTAGTGCTCATCTGGGTGCCGGCCGGCGTAGCAGTTTGGGCATGGGCCACCGAACTACCAAGCAAGCTGAGGGAAACGAGGAATCCGAGAATGCGTTTCATGAGATTGGGAGTGAGAATAAGCTGAATGGTGTGATAATTCGCCTCTTACGGGGTTTCGGGCCGCGTGGTTGGATACCAATGCAGCTATTTTTTTACGCCTCCTGCCAACCTCGTTTTCTCCCTTACGGCACGCATTAAACCTTCCCGGCCGCCGGGCCTCCAACCCGCATCTTTTCCCCTATCACTGTTTTTTATTCCCATGAAAAAGTCCTTGTTTTCGCTCTTGGCCGCTGTTGGTTTTCTGGCCGTTTCCTACACTTCCGCAGCGCAGGTCGTTATGCCCGGCATCAATGCCCGCCAGCGCAACGAAAGCGCCCGCATCCGCCAGGGCGTGGCCACCGGCGAGCTGACCCGCACCGAAGCTGCCCGCCTCAAAAGCCGCGAAGCCGATATCCGGCAGGACAAGCGCGCCGCCCGCGCCGACGGCGTGGTAACCCGCGACGAGCGCCAGGACATCCGCAAGGATGAAGCCAAGGCCAGCCGCGCCATCTACCGCCAGAAGCACGACGGCCAGGAACGGCCCCGCGCCGAGCGCTAAGCGCGTCGGTAATACGGCCCCTTTTTCGTCACAAAAATCCCTGCATCTTTTGTCAGATGCAGGGATTTTTTATTAAATTATGTTTGATATTTAAAATATAATACTACTTTAGTGCAATCAATCACACAGCCGGCTAAACCAAGCCGGTGTATACTCCCACTTCCTGCCGCCTTATATATGAAGCACATTCTCTACTCTGTCCTAACCATCAGCGCTTTATTTTTACTCGGGCCGGCTTCCGCCACCGCGACCCCCACTCGCCACAGCCTGAGCGATACGCCCGCCGATGTGCAGCGCAAAGCCGCCGCCCGCGAGAAACAGACTGCCGCCCGTGAAAAAGTTGTTGCTGCTAAAGCGGCTAAGCAAGCCTCCAAAATGCAGCGCCTGGCCATCAAATCCCGCAAGGTCACGGGTAAGCTGCAACGTACCATGCTCGTCTTTCTGGGCCTGGAAGAAAGCAAGGCTGTAACCTCGCCGGCCCGCCTGCGCCGCCAGCTCCACAGCCACCAGAAACAGCTGAAGGCCCGGGCCCTCATGGCCGCCCGCGCCCATCGCCACCGCACCCACGAGTAGTATCCGTACTCACCTGGGTTTCTCAAAATACCCTTTGCCGCCATGGTAAAGGGTATTTTGCTGTCTACTGGTTTTCAGAAGTTGTCTTGCCCGGCTCCAGCCATGCCTCACAGACTTGCTATAAATTATTTGCTATTTTATTTAATAATATATATTTTAGCATGTAATTGACTGAGCCAGTTGTGCCGGGCTACTCTGGGGGCCCGGGCGGCGTGTTGGCAATACTGCCCCACTGTTTGTGTCACCCATTGCTGTATCCCATGAAAACGTATTGCTACTCGCTATTGGCAGGCAGCGGGCTGTTCTTGCTGTCGGGGAATGCTCCTGCGGTAGCTCGCCCGGCTTCGTCGCCCGCCGACAGCCCCACCGAAATCTAGCGCAAGGCCGCGCGGGTACGCGCAGCAGCCGCCAAAAGAGCCGCCCTCATAACCCGTAATAATGCCCGCACCACCCGCAAAACGGCCACCAAGCTCAACTACGCCATACTGGCACTGTTGGGCTTGGAAGCCACTCGGAAAGTTACCTCCCCGGGCAAGCTGGACTGGCAGCTGCATCAGCAGCAGCTGAAGCGGGAGGCCCTGCACGCCTCGCAGGCCCGCAAACGGCGTTGCACCCGCGCGCTTAACTAACCCGCGCTGCGGAATAGCCGCAGCGCGGCAACAGGTTTGTAGAAAAAGAGGGATAAACCGGAAAAAGCCGCGTAGCAGTGACAGAATCGCCCCGTTTTTCTGTCGCCGCTACGTGGCTTTCCCTCTTTTGTCCACCGCCCTGCTACAAACCTGTAGCCGCTACGCGGCTGTTGAGGTACTTCGCAACTTGGATTAACTAGCTTGGTTGCTCGTTGAACGCTTGTAAGCTGCATTTTAGGGCGAGAAACGAGCAACCAAAAACCTATTTGAACTCCTGGCTCAGGAGTTACCGACGTACCAGCAGCTGATTAAGACCGGCTGTAACAGCCGGCCACAAAAAAGCCCTTTGCCAGTGCGGCAAAGGGCTTTTTCAGCGTCAAGCGGTGGCGATTAAGCCGTTACCTGGGCTTCCAGCTTTTGGGCGAGTACGTGCTTGGGCACGGCGCCTACTTGCTTATCAACGATTTGACCGTTTTTAAATACCAGCAGCGTCGGGATGCTGCGGATACCGAACTTCATGGAAATCTGGGGGTTGGCATCAACGTCAACTTTGCCGACAATGACTTTGCCTTCGTATTCGCCGGCCAGCTCTTCCACTACGGGGCCTACCATGCGGCAGGGGCCACACCATTCGGCCCAGAAATCGACCAGTACGGGCTTATCGCCGCTGATGATTTCGTCAAAGTTGGCGTCGGTTATCTCAATTGCTTTGTGTCCCATTTCAATTTGGGTTGAGGTTAATTAGATAGAATAGTCTGGCGTATACGGCCAACGGGGTCGCAAGGTAGCAGATAGTATGGTAAAACAGCGGGGCCGGAGGAAAGTTCAGTGGGGTGGGCCAAGCCTGGTTTATTCTGTTACTATCACCAGCTGCGTAGTTGCCAACCGTTGGTTATCGGCGTCCAGCACCAGGAAATAAAGCCCTGCCGCGAGGCGCGGCAGGCTGCTCAGCACAAAAGTAGTGGAACCGGACGGATACGGTGTGGGAGCCAGCGGCACGACCACCAGCCGGCCCAGGCCATCGTAGAGGCGCAGGCGGATGCACCGGGCTTCGGGCAGCACAAGTCGTACCGATACCGGCCCGGCAGCTGGATTGGGAAACACGCTCATTGCCAATGCAACAGCAGCGGCGGGAGCCGAAGCCACCGGTGCAGCCGACGACCGGCTCAGGCGCATGGCCTCGGCATAGGTCGAGCTGAGGCACAGGCTTGCCACGGCATGGTTGGGCTGAGGCGCAAGCAGCCCCGTGCAAGGTGCCGCCACCGGAGCCGACCCCAGGTCCGGCACCTCAACCAGGGTGGCTGGGTAACGGGCCACCAGCAGCACCGGCTGAGCGGCCGGCACACCGGGCCGGCGCAGCTGCACCCATATTTTCACGCTCACGGCGCTGTCGGGGAGGAAACCGGCCGCGCAGTTCGCGGGGCCGTCCAGGGTAAACACGCGCCCGGCCAGGCAGGCGGCGCTCACGTAGTCGGTGCGCACCAAATGCTGCATGGGGCCGGCCGGGTCATCGGTGAGGGGCACCGGGGCTTCGTAGGTGCCAAAGTTGCCGGGTGCGGGCGTGCCGGGATACGTATTGCCCCCCACCACCAGGGCAGCCCGGAAATCAGTCACTTCCAGGCCGGCGGCCGGGTTCAGCGCGTATTCCAGGTCGGCGGGCAGGCGGAAGCGGTAGCGCAGGCGCGGCTGCCCGGCCGCGTCGCGAACGGGCTCGATGCTACGTTCCACCACGGGGCGACGCAACAGGCTCAGCACGCCCAGCGCTTCGTTGTAGTAGGGGTAGCGGCTCGAATCGGCCCCCGCCGCAGCCCCCGGGGTAGCCAGGCGAATGGTGCCCAATGATACGTTGGGCGTGGAATACCCGCGTAGGCGGCTACCCGTTTGGGCAAAGGCACTGGGCTGAGAAACCTGCGGCACGCCCGGCCCGGGCAGGTTGGCACTGAGGCCACCGAGGGTCAGAAAATCGAGCCCGTTGGTAAGGCGCTCGGTGCGCGGATTTTGCAGAAAACCGGGGCTGAGGAAGCGTCGACTGCCGGTGCTGGCATCGGCATCGCGGGCTTTGAACCAGTACCATGCGGCCGAGTCGAGGGCCACGGCCAAGGCCGCGTCGTGCGTTCGGGCCTGCAGCCAGTCGCGCACGTTGCGCTGCTGGCTGGCCACCGCGCTGCTGGTATAGCCCATTGTCAGAAATGCGCCCGGTACCTGGCCCACGTAGCCGAGCATGGGCAGGCCGCGCAGCGTAGAGCTCTGCACGTTACCAGCCCCGTAAGGCGACAATACCAGGCCGCTTACAGGCCCTGCAACGTTCACGCTGGGCAGGTTGTACACGGCCGTGGGATTACCGGGCACCCGGGGGTCGATACCGGCTACTTCCACCTCCAGCTCCGACCGAAATAAACAGGTGCACGGGTCATAGTCGAGCGGAAAATCAGCAAAAAACCACTTACCTGATTGGTTCAAATGCTGCCCAACGCCCGTGAGCACGGCCGCCACGCCAGCCGGAGCATCGAGCAAGGCGGTAGCCGGAGCCGCCACCCGGTTTAGCAAACCCGATTTCATAGCTAATCCCTGGCCGCTGGCAAAGCGCAGGCTAATAGAATGATTGATAGGTCCCGCTGCCGGTTGGCCTCCGTGGCAAACACCCGCATTGTGCCCGTAAAGCGGTGGTAGAGCACCACGTAGGGCAGCGCCGCCCCACCGGCCCGAGGCTGCCCGTGCTCGGTGTAGCCGAGGTTATAAGCCAGCAGCTCCCAACCGTTGGCGGGCAGGTCGCCAGCCCCGAGCAGGGACGTTAGCATGGGGTTGTCCGACTGCTGGTAAGGCGTGTAGAGCTCGTACGCCAGCCCTTGCCCACTATGCGGGTCGAAGCCATAGAGCTGGTACAGCCGATTGGCGCTGGAGCCAGTACCACCGGGCGCGAACCAGTTGAAGAACGTGTTGCGGCGGTCGGGCCGGAGTGGGTTGGTGGGCTGATTGGGGTCGGTGCTAATGCCAGTGGCCGGGCATGGGCCGGTAGCCTGGGCCCGGGCCGCCAGTGGGCCGCCCAGCAACAGCAGTGCCAGCAGGCTCAACTGTTTCAGTAAGTGGTGTCGCATTTTAGCTGATTGGGTAGAAATCAGGCGGCAAGTTACTATTCCGCAATCATGCAACCGCTCATATCAGGGTGCAAACTTCCATATCCAGCTCTCTCATCTTTTCGATGAAGGTTTTGGGTTCAATCTGGAAGCGGCGCGAGAACATATCCACTGCCAGGTGCTCGTGCGGCTCCACAAACTGGATTTCGAGCCGCTTGCTGCCGGGCGCGTGTTCGATGGCTTCTTCGAGGCGGTCAAGCATGGGCGCGGTGACGGTGCGCAGGTCGAGGCGCACGCGCACGCCTTTGCTGCGCTTTTCGGCCACGTCGGCCAGCGGTTCCATGGTCAGGATGCGCAGGTCCCACTGGTCCTGGGTGTGGCGGCGCAGCTCCTGCTTGAGCTTGACGTACATGGGCGGCACCTGCTCGTTGGGGTAGTTGCGCGGGTTGATGAGCGGGGCAAACTTAGTGTAATCGTCGCGGAACAGGGCCGGGTTGATGCTCGTCTCGTAGTCCTCCAGGGTGAAGGTGCAAAAGGGCTGGCCGGTTTTAGTGGTCTTGAATAATACGTTGTTAATCAGGCCCGCCACGGTAATTTCTTTGTTCTTGATTTCGTCGACCTTTTCCAGGCCGCAGGTGCAATAAGCATCCAGCTCCAGCTTAAAGGCATCGAGCGGGTGGCCCGAAAGGTAGAAGCCCACCACTTCCTTTTCGCGGCGCAGCTGCTCGGTTTTGCTCCAGGGCTCCATCTCGTGGATTTTGGGCATGGGCGCAGCCACGGCCCCGAAAGCGCCCGCGCCAAATAGGCTGTGTTGGGCCGATTCCTTAGCGGCAGCATGCTGCTGGCCCACTTTCATGGCCTTTTCGATGAGGTTCTGGTCGCCGGCCGGGGCATCGAGATAGAGGCGGCGGTGCTTGTCGAAGCCATCGAACGCGCCGGCCTGGGCCAGGCTTTCGAAGGTTTTCTTGTTCACGGTGCGCAGGTTCACGCGCTTGGCGAAGTCGAAAATATCGGAGTAGTTGCCACTGCTTTCGCGCTCCTGCACCATGCTTTCCACGGCCAGCTCGCCCGCGCCCTTCACCGCGCCCATGCCGAAGCGGATGGCCCCTTCCTGGTTCACGTTGAATTTCAGGAGGCTTTCGTTCACGTCGGGGCCGAGCACGGGCACGCCCTGCTTGCGGGCTTCCTCGATGAAGAAAGTCACCTTCTTGATGTCGCCCATGTTGTTGGTGAGCACGGCGGCCATGTACTCGGCCGGGTAGTTCGCTTTTAAATATCCAGTCTGATATGCCACCACACTGTAAGCCGCTGAGTGGGAGTTATGTACAATCAGTCCGTTAGCCACGAAGTTATGGTCCTCGGCCACGGTCAGGTCGTAGGTTGGCTCCTCACCTGCCGGCGTGATACTCACAACCTCATCCCAGAAAATGTCGCTATGTGCGACCTGGCTCAAAGCTTCCGACTGGAAAAAATCGGCCAGCAGGGCCAGGGTGCTGCGCCGGAATGCCTGCTTGGCCTGGCTGCCCTGCCCGATAAATTCCTTCATGCTCACGCCCGACTGCGCCCCCACTTCCCGCCAAGTGAGGCCACGGCCTTCGCGGGCCGTGGCAACCAACTGCCGAGCGTAGCGGTGCGGCACGGTGTCTTTGCTGGTCAGGCCGCGCTGCATACTGGCCAAGTAGGTGCGCAACGTGGCCACGGCCGCCTCGCGGCTCAGGCAGTGCGGGGCAATCAGGTCAGCAAACCGCTCCACGGCCTCCGTGCCTATCAGGCGCACCGTGTAGCCGGGCCGCAACGTGTCGCGGTACTTGAACTGCTTGGCGTGAATACCGCTCTGGATGCCCACGCGCAGCAGTAGGGCCTGCACATCGTCGGCCAGCTGGCGCGAGGACGTAGCGTAGAACGGCGTCCGCTCTTTGTGGTTGGCAATGAAGCCGTCGCCGGCCCACAGGCGGCCCAAGAACAGTGTTAGGTTGCTGTCACACAGCGCAAATATCGGCGCGGGTACAAACTTTTCGGTGGCTTTCTTGCCCGTTAGCCCCAGCTTTTCGGCCCAGGCATAAGACCCGCAGCGGCGCGGCCCGCTGCCCGCGTGGCTTTGCCGGCCCGTGCTGGCGCACACTTCATAGCGCTTCGAATCGGCACGTTGATAGATGCGGCCCACGGTGTCGGGAAACTGCCCGATGGCCGCCGCAAAGTCCTCCACGAAGTCGAACTGGTTGCCGAAGAAATACAAGCAGCTGGGGTGGCAGGTGTTGCCCTCCGAAATCAGGCCGGCCAGCGCAATCAGCTCATGTGCGGGCCAGGTGGCGGCGGTAGCAACGGGCAGTTGGCGCGGGGCTGCGATGCGGTCGCCGGGAGCCAGGTTTTCCAGCAGCGTCCAGCCTGTCGGCGTGCGCAACGGGTGATTGGCGGTGGCCCGCAGGCGCTTACCCTGCCGCGTCAGCACCTCAAATACGGGCTTGGTGCCGTTGGCAAACACATCGGTCACGGGCTGCACACGCAGGGTGCCGGCCTCGGTCAGGGCGTGTACGTGCAGGTCGGCGGGCCGCTGCGTATGAATTTCGGCCATCGTCCAGCGCCGGCCGGTGAGGGCATCGAACACGACCGCATCACCCGTTAAGCAGCGATTGAAGCCGTACTCCGCGAATTTCTCCATCACGTCGAACACTTCGTTGGCTTTTTTGGCCGGAATGTCGTGCAGGTTTTTTGAGCCTTCGATGAATTTCTCGCGCTCGAGGGCCATCTTTTTCATGTCCTTCTTACCCATGGCGCGGCGCAGCAGGTCGGCTCCGCCCAGGGAGTAGCCGGCCAGAATCTGGGCCGTCTGCATAATCTGCTCCTGGTACACCATAATGCCCTGACTGTATTCCAGGATGGGTTTTAGCAGCTCGTGCGGGTACACCACTTCCTCGCGGCCGTGCTTGCGGTTGATGAAGTTCGGGATGAACTGCATGGGGCCGGGCCGGTACAGGGCGTTCATCGCAATCAAATCCTCGATGTTGGTCGGCTTCAGGTCCTTGAGGTACTGCCGCATCCCTTCCGACTCGAACTGGAACGTGCCGATGGTATCGCCGCGCTGGTACAGCGCGTAGGTCTTCTCATCATCGAGCGGAATTTCGTCGATGTCGATTTTCACGCCGTGGTTGCGCTCAATCAGGCGCATGGCATCCACAATCACCGTCAGGGTTTTGAGGCCCAGAAAGTCCATTTTCAGCATCCCGGCGCTCTCAATCACCTTGCCGTCGAACTGCGTGATGAGCAGGTCGGAGTCCTTGGAAGTCGAAACGGGGATGTACTTCGTGATGTCGTCGGGCGCGATAATCACGCCGGCCGCGTGGATGCCGGTGTTGCGCACCGAGCCTTCCAGCTGCGTGGCCAGACGCAGAATCTGGCCCTTGAGGTTGTCGGGCGACTCATCCCGCCGAATCATATCCAGCTCCAGATTCTCGGCGAAAGCGCCGGCCAGGGTGGTACCCGGCTTGTCGGGCACCATCTTGGTGAGGTCGTTGGTCTGGGGCAGAGGCAGCTCCATGGCGCGGGCCACGTCCTTGATAGCCGACTTGGCGGCCATGGTGCCGAAGGTGATAATCTGGGCCACCTGCGTTTTGCCGTACTTCTCCACCACGTAATCGATGACTTTCTGACGGTTCACGTCGTCAAAGTCAATGTCGATATCGGGCATCGACACGCGCTCGGGGTTCAGGAAACGCTCGAACAGCAGCGAGTACTTAATGGGGTCGATATTGGTGATGCCCACGCAGTAGGCCACCGCCGAGCCGGCGGCCGAGCCTCGACCCGGCCCCACGGCCACGCCGATGTTGCGGCCGTGGTTGATGAAGTCCTGGGTGATGAGAAAGTAGCCCGCGAAGCCCATCGTCTGGATGATGCGCAGCTCATAATCAAGCCGTTCCTCCACTTCGGGCGTGCGGTCGGAATAGCGCGGCGGCTTGGTCATCGTCACGGTACCGTTGCCGGCACTGGGGCCAAACGCGCCCACGTAGGTCAGCTCGCGCAGGAATTCGTCGGCGTTGGCGAAGGGCGCGGGAATGGGGAAGTTGGGCAGCAGGATATCGCGGGCCAGCTTGGGGGGCGTGATTTTGCCGACAATCTCATTGGTATTGTCCACGCTCTCGGGCACGTCAATGAACAGCTCGTTCATCTGCGCCTGGTTCTTGAAGAAGAACTGGTCGTTAGCGAAGCCGAAACGGGTGTGCGGCTTGGGCTTCTGCAGCTCCTCGTCGATGCGGCGGAGCTGGCGCTGGGCTTTTTCGTCGCGGGAGTTGTCGCGGCGCAGGTTCTCCAGCAGGTCGTATTTCACCTCGCCCTTGCCGGTCATCAGGGTATAGTAATTGGTGCGAATATCCCCAATCGGATTGCTACGCTCCTCCCCGGTATTCACGCACAGAAGCAGGTCGTGGGCCGCGTAGTCGGTCTGGTCCACGTAGTGCGAGTCGTTGGTGCAGATGACTTTGACGTTGTGTTTCCGGGCCAGGCGCAGCAGCACCTGATTCACGTCTTCCTGGCTTTTGCCGGTGCCATCGAAATTCATCAGGCCGTGACGCTGAATTTCAATGTAGTAGTCCTCGCCGAACATATCGAGCCACCACTTCAGCTTTTCTTCAGCCTCGGCTTCGGTTTTGAAAAGAATGGTTTGCGGAATCTCGGCACCGATGCAGCAGCTGGTGGCAATGAGGCCCTCGTGGTATTGTTCCAGCAGCTCCTTGTCGATGCGCGGAAACTTGGAGTACACGCCCTCAATAAAGCTCAGCGAGCACAGCTTGCTCAGGTTGTGGTAGCCGGCCTGGTCCTTGGCCAGCAACAACTGGTGGTGGCGCTTATCCTTCTCCCCTTTTTCTTTGCTGAACGACTTTTTGTGGCGGTCCTCCACTAGGTAGAACTCGCAGCCCACGATGGGCTTCACGTTATACTTGTTGGCCTCGGCCACGAAGTTGAACGCGCCGAACATATTGCCGTGGTCGGTGAGGGCCACAGCGGGCATGCCATCGGCCTGCGCCTTCTTCATCAGCTTGCTGATGCTGGCCTGGCCGTCGAGCAGCGAGTATTGCGTATGGCTGTGAAGGTGCGAGAAAACGGGCATATCTTTTAATTACTAATTAATAATTACTAATTATTAATTAACAGTGGGGTTGTTTAGAAAGTCACAAAAGGCACTCAAACGGTCATGCTTCGCTGCGCTCTGCATGACCGTTCGGGGACTTTCTAAACAGCTTCAGTGGCTGGTTTTAGTAAAGATACCCCCGACCAGCGGGCATTGCCAAATGCCCAAAGCCTGCTGCCTGATTCCCTGATAGCTGCATTTATTTCGGCTCGCGCGCCGAAAGCCAACCCCCTTTTCGTGCTCTTTTATTTCGTAGCAGCCTGCACGCGCAGCACTTCGCCCAGCTTCACGGAGGCATCGGGCTTGTTGTTCCAAGCTTGCAGGTCGGCGATGGTTACCTGGTAGCGCCGGGCGATGCTATACAGCGTTTCGCCTTTCACAACGATGTGCTGCACAGCCGCTTCGGCAGCCGGCGCGGATGGCGCGGCGGTAGCTACCGCCGTTAGATTCGCTTTTTTGGGTACGTACAACAGCGCCGGGTTTATTTGCCCGGCAGCACGCGCAGCGGGCATTGGCGCGGGCGCTTTTACAGGTGCCGCTTTAGCCACCGGAGCTGGCTGCTGCTCAGCATCTTTCAGCGTTAGCACCTGGCCCGTAACCAGGCCATAAGGCGGAGCCAGCTGATTGATGGCAATCAACGTAGCGGGAGCAATATTATACAGGCGGCCCACGGAATACACCGTTTCGCGGGCTTCCACGCGGTGCCTTGCGTCGCCGGGAATGGCGCGCACGGCCACAACAGCGGCGGGCTTTGGCGCGGGCACGACAGCGGCGGGCACCAGGGCAGCTTCGGGCCGGGGCGCAGCGGCAATCGGCGCGGCCACTACGGCCGGAGCTGGCTTTGGTGAATAAACGGGCGCGGCAGGCGCAGCTACAGGCACAGGCCGGGCCGCTACCGCCGGGCGGCTGGCCACGGGGGCCGCTACGGTCGAGTCGGGCTGGCGCGGCTCATCGGCCAGGGGCGCGGGGGCCGGGGCGGCAGCGGGCGGCGGCAGGTAGGTTCTTTTAGCAAACGACGGCTGCGCGGGGGCCGGAGCCGGGCGCGCCGGGGCCGGAGCAGCTACCACCGAAGCGGGCGCTACCGCTGGCAGCGTCGCCGCAGCGGTAGTAGCCGTTTCCAGCGCTTCTCCCCAGCCGTCGGTGCTTTCGATGGTGACGCGCTTGGTTTTGCCGGACTCATTTTTCACTTTGATTTTGACCTTCACTTTGCCATCGCCAGGAGACCCCGTGCGGCGGGCGGCCAGGGCTTCGTTGGCCTGGTCGACCAATATATCCGTCTCCGTTTCGGCGGCCGTGGTGGCTACGCTGGGCCGCTCCAGGGCCGCGCCTTCGGGCAGGGTGCGGTATTCGATGGCGGTTTCGCGGGGGCGGGTGTGCTGGAGCCACAGCACCCGGCCGGGCCGCAGCTCCTCGACGCGGGCCATGCGGTTTTTGCTGTAAATGGCCTTCTGGCGGATGCCGTACTTCTGGGCCACATCAAAAATGCGCTCGCCGGGCGAGAGGACGTGGTATGGCACGGCGGCCACGTCGCGCTTTTTCTCCAGGAAATAAGGCCGGCCCGTTACCACCTGGTCGAAGGCCGATAGCTCGTTGTGTTTCAGGAACTCGCCCAGGCGCTGGTGGCCGCGCCGGGCCAGGTCGGCCATGGTTTCGCCGGGCAGGGCGATGAGCGCGCGCAGCTTGTTGAGGCGCACCTCGGCGGTGTTGGCGGCCACGGTGGGGGCATTCAGGAGCTGGCCCCGGCTTTGGAGGCGCTGGTTGGCCACAATGCCGGCGGCCTGGGTCACGTCGCCCACCGGCACGATGAGCGTGTAGGCTTTATCGGCAGGCACGGTGGCGGCCAGCAGCCAGTGGTTGTGGATGGTCAGCGCGCCCGAGTCGACGTGCAGCGTGAGGGCCTGGGCATAAAGCGTTTGGCCGGCCACGGCGGGGAACTCCTGGAGCAGCAGCTTCGGCCGGGGGTTGAGGCCGCAGGATGGCTCGAAGGCGATTTTTTGGGCCAGAAACATCAGCACGTAGGGCGAAGTGGCCTCGGTGATGGCCATTTCGGTGGCGTCCGCGTCGGTGGGCAAGGTGTAGGGTTTCACGCCGCCCAGGCCGGTGTAGTAGCTCAGCAGGGCGTTCATCCAGTTGTGCAGGCTGGCGTTGCTGCGGGTGAGGTAGCGGGCGGCGGCGCGGGTGCTGGTGGTGAGGTGCTGGCGCTCATCCACGGCATCGTTCACGCTGAGGCCCAAGCCGGTGGCAGTTTCCTGCTTGAGCTGCCAGTAGCCCACGGCCTCGTGGTTGCTGCGCGCATTGCCCAGCAGGGCGCTTTCCTGAAGGGCCAGATAGCGGAAATCGAGCGGCACGCCTTCTTCCTTCAGCACCCGGTCGATGATGGGAAATGAGGCATCGGCCAAATCAACCCGCGCCTGGAAAGAGGGCTGGTGGCGGCACAGGCCGTCGGCCTTTTGCTGCACCAGGCGCTGGGCTTCTTCGCTGAGCACGAGGTGAATGCCGGCCACGTCCATGGCGGCGGGCACGTCGGGGTGCGGGCGCGGGGCCAGCGACTGGGCGGCCAATGCGCCCGTCAGCGTTAGTAAAATCCCCAGCAGCAGAATCGAATTTCGCATAAATAACCCCGGGCCGGCAGCAGCTACCGCAGCAGCTTTCGACCCGGAAGTTACAAAGAACCTGATTTTTGCGCAAACAGCGGGACGCTCATGAGACAGAGAAACATCATGCTGAGCGCAGTCGACCCATCTTTACCGAGGAAGTAAGTAGCTACTATCGTGGTAAAGATGGGTCGACTGCGCTCAGCATGACGGGCATTTTATTGCTTTCGCTCCGGAAAATCCGGCCCTTACTGCGGGCCACCGCCGGGCGGCGGGCCCCCGCCCCCACCGGGCCGGTCGCCGCCACCGTCCGGACGGCTGAAGCCACGCCCTTCGCCACGCCAGCCGCCGCGCCCGCCGCCGCGCCCGCCGCCTTCGCTCGGCGTGGGGGCTATCACGTTGCCGCTGCGGATGTTGTAGGTAAACATCAGCATGAAGTAGCGCTGGAGAATGGTGGTTTGCACGTCCTCGTAGTAGGCATCGGTCACGTTGCGCTGGATGGAGCGGTTCTGGCCCAGCAAATCGAAGGCGTACAGCCGGATTTCGCCGCGCTGACCGGGAAATACCTTCTTGCCCAGACTGGCATTCCAGAGGATATATTGCTGGTTGTAGCCCGCCGAGAGGCCCGAGTAAGCCTGGTGCAGCACATCGGTGGCAATATTGATGCCGGGGCCCACAATCCAGTTCAGCCGGAAGCGCGTCACCTGCGAGAAGTAATTGGTATTGAGCCGCGTTTGCAGGGTATTGATGACGTAATTCTGGTTCGAGGTGGTGGAGGCCGTGAAATCGAGGTTGGCGCTGATGTTGGAGCTCAGCGTGAGGCCGGCCCCAAAGGTGGGCACGCGGGCGTAGTTCAGGCCGCCGTTTACCAAGCCGGGGGTTTGGGTGTAGCCGGCATTGGCGCTCAGGTTCACGTTGGTTTTAATGGCCTTGATGGGCCGGCCGTAGCTCACCAGCGAGCGCACCGTGTACTGCTGGCTGAGGTTGATGGGCTGAATGAGCTGGCCACCGGCGGGCAGGCGCACGGCGGGCGAGCCTTCGGGCGTCACAATAGTGTCGCGGGCGGCCACGATGGTGCGGTTCGAAATCGGGTTCTGGGTATAAGCCCCCGATAGCAGCGCGAAGAAGTTGCTCGACACTTCGGGGTTAGAGACCGAGTAGCGGATGTTGAGCGAGTGCTGAAATTCCTGGCGCAGCGTGGGGTTGCCGATGGTGAGCTGCAAGGGGTTAGAGTTATTCACCACCGCCTGCAGCTGGCTCACGCTGGGGGCGTTGGTATTGGTGCGGTAGAACAGGCGCAGGTTCTTCTGCCGTGTGAATTTGTAGTTGAAGTTGGCCGTCGGTAGCACATTCACGAAGTAGTAGCGCCCAATGCTGGGGCGCGGAAACTGCGCATCACTGTACAGCTCCGAATACTGCCCGGCCAGCCCGAAACTAGCCTGGTACCTGGGCGTGATGTGCCGGTAGGTGAGCCCGCCCGACTGTGTCAGATAATAGTTCTGGAACACGTTGCTCAGGCCATCGTTCTGCTGGCGGGTGTCGCCGGTGAGCACGTCGTAGGTGTATTTGCTGGAGTTGTTGGGCGCATAGCTGATGGCGTAGTTGCCCTGCAACACGTCCTTTTTGGTGAGGGCTTCGGTGAGCGCGAGGTTGGCGTTGATGCTGCCACCGTGCTGCGTAAGGTCACTGGCCTGGTTGAGGTTGTTGAGGCGCGAGCCGGTGTCGATGGTTTGCAGCGTGGTATTGCTGTTGCGCTGCGTATAGGTGCCCCCGATGCTGAGGCTGGCGGTGCGGCCGGCCTTGGCAAAACGGTGGCGCAGCAGCAGGTCGCCGCCCGTGTTCAGGCCCTTGTTGTTGGAGCCGTAGTGGCTGTTTATTTTGCTTTGCGTGGTGTCGGCGCGGCGCGTGAGGCCGTCCACGGTGCTGTTGGCATCGTTCAGCTGGTAGCTGAAGCGCGGGCGAAACAGGATGGAGTTGGCCGAGTCAATCTTGTGCTCCAGCCGCAGGTTGAAGCGCTGGTTGGTGTTGAGGCTGCTGGTGGTGGCGTTCTGGGTATAGGTGGTACCGACCGGCAGCACATATTGCCGGTTAACATTGCTGTTCAGCGTATTATCAGCCCGATTAAAGAAGTAGCTGGCCGCGAGGTCGGTTTTCTTGTTCCAGGAATTCGAGTAGTTCAGGCCCACGGCGTTGGTTTTGGTAATACCGCCGCTCTGGTTCACCAGGAAGTCGCCGGCGTTGCCACCGTTGCCGCCGCTGCCTCCCCCACTGCCCCGGCCGCCACGCCCGCCGCCGCCCTGGTTCGAGTTGCCCACCACGCCAAGCAGGTCTTCGGTGCCGAAGTTCTGCTCGTTCACGTTGTTGCTCTGGGCCAGCACCGACATCCGCTCGTTACCCTTGAACTTGTTTACGTTGCCGCTGGCCTTGTAGCGGTCCGGCCCCGCGCCGGCCACCACCCGCCCAAAGGTGCCGTTGCGAAATTCCACCTTGGTCACGATGTTGATGGTCTTGGTTGTGTTGCCGTCATCAAAGCCTGAAAAGCGGCTCTGCTCGCTGCGCTGGTCAAATACCTCCACCTTGTCCACCATTTCGGCGGGCAGGTTTTTGAGCACCGCGTCGGGGTCGTTGCCGAAAAACGGCTTGCCGTCCACCAGTACCTGCTGCACGTTTTCGCCCTGAGCCTGCACCTTGCCGTCGGTGCCGCGGCTCACGCCAGGCAGCTTATCGATGAGGTCGCCGGTGGTGGCATCGGGGTTGGTTTTGAAGGCGCGGGCGTTGAACTGGGTGGTGTCACCCTTCTGCACCGATTGGGCGGCGGCGCCCGTCACCACCACGCCCTTCAGCTGCACGCCGCCGGCTTGCAGGGCCAGCATGCCCAGCTGCACGGGCGCGCCGGCCACGGTCACGGCCTGCCGGGTTTTCTGGTAGCCCACAAAAGAAGCATCGACCACGTAGCGCCCGGCGGCCACGTTATCAAACTGAAACCGGCCCTCGGCATCGGCCGCCGCGCCGCTCTTGGCCGAGTCGGGCAGGTGAATCAGCAGCACGTTGGCCCCGATGAGGGCCGACTGGTCCTTGCCGTCCGTCACGCGCCCACTCACTGTGGTGGGGGCCTGGGCCCGGGCCGCCTGTAAGCCAATCAGCAGGAAAAACAAGACCGCAAAATGCCGCATATACTTGGTTAAAACAGGGTAGCGGTGTCTGACGGTATTCGGTATTCTGCGGCTGAGAGTTGGCCTGGTGGGTCAACGCGGGCGGCGGCTACTTCCTACGCAGCAGCAGCAAGCCGTCGCGCAGGGGCAGAAACACCGGCTCCACCCGTGGGTCCCGGGCCATCTTGTCGTTGAAAGCCCGCACCAGGGCCGTGTCCTTGTCGCCGGCTTTCAACGCGTGCGTGGGCAGCACCTTGCCACCCCACAGCACATTATCAACGATGAGCAGCCCGCCGGGCCGCACCTGGTCAATCACTGCTTCAAAATAAGCGTCATTATTCCGCTTGTCGGCATCAATAAAGACCAAATCCCACACTTCATCGACCAGGCCGGCCAAAACGTCGAGCGCCGCGCCAATGTGCAGCCGCACCTGCTCCGTGAGGCCGGCCGCTGCCACGTAGCGCCGGATGCGGGCTTCCTTCTCCGGGTCAATTTCAATGGTGTGCAGCAGGCCGTTAGCTGCCAGCCCCTCACCTAAACACAGCGTGGCATACCCGCAAAACGTGCCAATTTCGAGAATGCGGCGCGGGCGCGCCAGGTGGCTGAGCAGGCTGAGCATACGGCCCTGTACGTGCCCGCTGCTCATGCGCGGCATCAGGAGCTGCAGGTGGGTTTCGCGGGTGAGCTGGGCGAGGAGCGGCGGCTCGGGCGCGGTGTGGAGTTCGGCGTAGCGGTCGGTGGTCATGGGCTATTCGGGTTTCTCGCTGAGGTTCGCGGAGGAAAACGCCGAGGTACGCGGAGACGACCTCCGCGTACCTCGGTGAGAAATTTTAACTACAAAAACGGCCGGAGGCGAAAGACAAAACGTTGTACCCCGATTTCCCCGGCCCAAAGCGCGCCTCTACCACCCGGCACAGCCCCTCGTAGCGATAAACATCCGGCCCGTACTCGCCTGGCACCTTGCCGGGCACGCGCACGGGCCGGCCGGTTTCCTGGCTTTTGAGCAGGGCCAGATTGGTGCCAACCGCCAGCTGGCCGGTCACCTGCCGGCCGGTTTTGGGGTCGCGCCCGCCGTTGCCGGAGTAGCGGATTTCGGGCTCACCAAATTCGTCGTCCTCATACTGCCCGGCCAGCACGATGCTTTCGGCCACCAACGCCCGGGTGCCGCACACGCCCGCCCGGCGCGGCCGGTGCACACCACTAAAAGCCAGCTCGATGCGGTTGTGAAAGGTGTCGCCCGGCCGGTAGGTGCCTACGTGGCCAAAAACCGGCGGCAGCCATTACTTCCCTTCCGGCACGTATTGCAGCACGCTAAGGTGCTCCTCGGTCAGCACTTCATTGGCCATTTCCTGCAGCTCAGCGGCCGAAATCTGCTCGATTTTACCAAAAATCTCGCTCAGCGGCTCCACGCGGCCCAGGTCCAACGTGCTTTTGCCGAGGAGCTGCATCAGGCCGCCGTTGCTTTCCTCGCTCATGGCGAGCTGGCCCATGAGCTGGTGCTTGGCGATGTGCAGCTGGTTGGTGGTCAGCGATTTTTCGCGCAGCAATTTTAGCTCCTTCTGCACCAGGCCCAGCGTGCGCTTCACCTGCTTGCCCTCGGTGCCAAAGTAGATACCGAACAGGCCGGTGTCGGTGTAGGGCGAATACGTGCTGTCGATGGTGTACACGAGGCCGTATTTCTCGCGCACGGCCAGGTTGAGGCGCGAGTTCATACCCGGGCCGCCGAGGATGTTGTTCAGCATGAAGAACGGGATGCGGCGGGCGTCGTTCAGCGAATACGCCGGGCCGCCCAGCAGGCAATGCGCCTGCGAGATGGGCCGGGTTTCGGTCTGCGACTTGCGCTCGTAGCTGCCCACGGGGCGGCGGGTGCGCGGGCCCAGCCGGGCCGGCAGCGGGGCCAAGAATTTATCGGCCAGTTTTTTCACCGCCTCAAACGGCAGGTTGCTCACCGAGCTGAATACCAGCCGGTCGGTCCGCAGCTGCTCCTGCAAAAAGGCGTAGAAATCGGCCGTCTGGAAGCGGCTCACGCTCTCGCGGGTGCCCAGAATGTTCACGCCCAGCGGGTGGTCGCCGAATACGACGGTATCAAAATCGTCGATGATGGCATCTTCCGGGGCGTCCTGGTACATGCTCATCTCCTCCAGAATCACGCCCCGCTCCTTCTCCACCTCGCGGCCCGGAAAGATGGAATTGAACGTGAGGTCGGTCAGCAGCTCAAACGCCCGCTCGAAGTGCGTGCTGAGCAGCGCAGCGTAGAAGCAGATTTTCTCTTTGGTGGTGTAGGCGTTCAGCTCGCCGCCCACGGTTTCGAGGCGGTTGAGGATGTGGAACGACTTGCGCTTTTCGGTACCCTTAAAGGCCATGTGCTCCCAAAAGTGGGCCAGGCCCTGCTGGTGCGGGGCCTCATCACGCGAGCCGATATCGAGTAAAAACCCGCAATGCGCTATTTTAGTATGCAGTACCTGCTTGTGTAAGAGGCGGATACCGTTAGGATATTCGTGAATGTGATAATCGAGCATAAGTAGGGCAAAGGTACGGCTGGGCAGTCACGCAAGCTCAGGATAACAGCCGGCTTTCGGATGATATAACCGGCAGCGTAGCCAGTAGTTGCCCCACCTCAATGCCGTAGGCGCAGCGAAAGTGCCCCAACGGGCAGACCGCGTGGCCGTGCAGGCCGCACGGCCGGCAGGCCAGCGCCTCCTGGGTTTCGACGATGAACGAAACGGGGCTCAGCGGCCCGAACCCGAACGCTGGCACTGTGCTGCAAAAAACGGCCGTCACGGGTGCGCCCACAGCCGAGCACAGGTGCATCGGAGCCGAGTCGTTCACATAATTCATCATCGCCCCGCGCATGAGGGCGGCGGAGGCGAGCAGGCCGATTTTGCCGGCAATGCTGGTCACGTTGGCGCGGCTGCTGGCGGCGGCCAGGCGCTCGCAGGCGGCCACGTCGGGCGGGCCGCCCAGCAGGTACACCCGCACGCCCTGGGGCAGGGCGGCCAGCAGCTCCAGCCACTTCTCCTCGGGGTATTGCTTGGTGAACCACACCGAGGTCGGGGCCAGGCAGATGTAGGGGCCGGCCATGGCATACGGGGCAATGGCCGCTTCATCGGCGGCCGAGGGATAGAGCCGGGGCGGGTAGAGAGTTAAAAGTGAAGAGTTAGAAGTTAAAACCTCTGCGGATTTACCGGCTACTTTTTCGCTTTTAATTTTTAACTCTTCACTTTTAACTATAACCAACCGCAGGTTGCGCGTCACCTCATGGGTGCCGTCGCCAATTTGGTGGGGCACGCGGCGCGTGAAAAACCGGCTCAACGGGTTTTTAGCGAACCCGATACGCTCCCGGGCTTTGGAAAACGCCGTGAGAAAGCCCGTGCTGGCAAAGCGCTGCAGGGTCACGACGCGGCCGTAGTGCGCCGCCCGAATCTGGCCCAGCAAGTCCCACAACGCGGCGTATTTGCGGTATTTCTTATTCCAAATCAGCACGTTGCGGACGTGCGGATGGCCGGCCAGCAGGCCCTCGTTGCCGCGGCGCACCAGCACATCGACGGGCGTGGCGGGCTCGGACTGATGCAGATATTCCAGCAGCGCCGTCATCAGAATAACGTCGCCGATGAAGGCGGTTTGAATGAGTAGCGTGGCGGGCGGGGCAGGAGTCGTGGGCACGGCACAAAATTACAGCGGCGCGGGCACGTCGCGTGCTTGCGGCGGCAAGCTGCACGCACGCAGGGATTAAAAAGCAGATATGCGGCACCGACCAAGGCTATCCAAGCCTGGCCAATGCCGCATATCCTGGCTGCTGCTGCTGCTGCTCAATCTCAGCCGGTGCAGCTACGTCAGTTGCGTGGGTCGGTTCACTACTTCTTCCAGCGAAATAAGGGTTTCGGTGCGCTCAATACCGTCAATCGGCTGAATGCGGTCGTGGAGCACATCGCGCAGATGCTGGGTATCGCGGCACACCAAACGGGCAAAAACCCCGTAGGCGCCGGTGGTGAAGTGAATGCTCACAACCTCCGGTATTTCACGGAGCTGCTGCACCACGCTGGTATACACCGAGCTTTTCAGCAGATAAATACCCAGAAAGGCGCTCACGCCGTAGCCTAGCTTTTGGTAATCAATGCGCAGGGTAGCGCCCTGTACAATTCCCAGCTCTTCCAGCCGGGCCATTCGCACGTGGACCGTGCCGCCCGAAACATTGACTTTGCGGGCAATTTCGGTGTACGGCATTTTGGCATCCTGAATCAGTAAGTTCAGGATGTTCCGGTCGGTGTCATCAAGTTCGTAATTTCTGGCCATTTTTTGCGGAAAGGAGTTGGAGAGAGTGTTGAATTAAACGCTTAAAATTAAATTTATTGCAAAGCTCGAGTTAGATGAAAGAATTATTTGCATCATCTAACCATACATCTTACATTTGTCATAATCCTAGGCAGAAGGCCACGGTGCTAAGTAAGAACGTACTAGTGCTTGAAACAAGGCCGATACCTCGACCATGCCATTCGCTAAGTTCTTCATAAAAGGAAACTTCCTTTTGTTACGGCCGTGGTTGGATACGGAGGAGAAGAGGGGAAAACGGGGCTGCGCATCTGGGTGGGTGCGCACCTCACATTTGTAAGAGGCGGCCTCTGGGTGGGGGCCGCCTCTTCGTGCTTTAACTCGTCCGGGGATTGTGTGTGCTACCGCCACGGAATTGCTCAACTGATTTTTAGCGGGCCGCTACCGGGACCCGCTGCGTACGGTACTGCTTCGAGCCGGCTTGCAGGAAAGCGCTGAATTGCGCTACGTCGGGCTCATAGGCAATAGGCGTTACCAGGGGCTGGCTGGTTGCATCGTCGGCATCGAGAATCACATAGTACGGCTGGGCATTGATGCCGTAGCGCGTTATCTGGAGGTCGGCGTTTTGCTTGCCGAGGGTGGTTTTAATTTGGTTATCGTGGGTGGAGGTGTACCACTCCTTCTGGGGCAGCTCGGTTTTATCGTCCACGTACAGCGCCACCACCACGTAATCGTTGCGGAGTTGGGTGAGCACCTGCGGGTCGCTCCACACCGTAGCTTCCATCTTGCGGCAGTTCACACAGGCATGGCCGGTGAAATCGATAAAAATGGGTTTGTGCTGCAACCGAGCCACGCGCTTGGCCTGCTCCAAGTCGAAATAGCCGTCGAGGTTGTGAGGCAGCTCCAGGAACTCGCCGAAGCGGGGCGTTTCGCGGGCGGCGGCCCCGGCAGTGCTGGTTGCCATGGCGGGCGCGGCCCCACCCTCGGCCGTGGCCAGGGAGAAGTCGTGCTTGCTCTGGGGCGGCAGGTAGCCGGCCAGCAGCGGCAGCGGCGCCCCAAACAGGCCCGGCACCAAGTACACGGTGAAGGCGAAGGCCAGCACGGCCATCAGCAGGCGGCCCACGCTGAGGTGGTCGAGGGGCGAGTCATGCGAGAGGCGGAACTTGCCTAGTAGGTAGAAACCCAGCAGCGCCGAAAGCACAATCCAGAGCACGATGTACACGTCGCGGTTGAGCAGGTGCCAGTGGTAGGCCAGGTCGGCGGTGCTCAGGAATTTCAGGGCCAGCATCAGCTCAATGAAGCCCAGCACCACCTTCACCGTGTTTAGCCAGCCACCCGAGCGGGGCAGGCTTTTCAGCCACGAAGGGAAGATGGCAAACAGCGTGAACGGCAGCGCAAACGCCAGCGAGAAGCCCAGCATGCCCACAATAGGCGTGATGCGCTCGCCGCGCGCGGCCATACTCAGAATGCTGCCCACAATGGGCGCGGTGCACGAAAATGACACCACCACCAGCGTAAGAGCCATGAAGAAGATGCCGGCCCAGCCGCCTTTATCAGCCTGCGCATCCACCGAATTCACAATCTGGTGGGGCAGCGTAATTTCAAACAAGCCCAGAAACGACAGGCCAAACACTACAAAAACGATGAAGAAAATCAGGTTTGGAATCCAGTGCGTGGCAATGAGATTAGGGCCGTCTTCGCCCAACAGCACCGATACGAGCACGCCCATCAGCACATAAATACCAATGATGCTGGCCCCGTACACCAGCGCCTTGAAAATACCGCGCTGGCGGCTGTCGTTGCCGCTGGTGAAAAGCGAAACCGTCATTGGTACCATCGGGAACACGCAGGGCGTAACCAACGCGGCCAGGCCAAAGGTGAAGGCCAGCAGCGCGAAGGCCCACAGGCCGCCGGCTTTGTTCACGGGGTCGGCGGCGAGGGCTACGCTGGCCACGGCGGGCGCGGGCGCGGCCGTGGCTTCGGGGGTGGCGCTGGTGGCTGGGGCGGGCACAACTGCCGCAGTGGCTGCCTGGGCAGCCGTATCACCGGCAGGGTCGGCCGCCTGCACAGCGGCGGGGGCGGCAGCAGTTGGGGCAGCCGCTACCGCCGCTGTGGTGGGCATGGCAGCGGGCGGCATGGCCCCGGTGGCTTTAGCCGGAGCAGCCGCGCCGATGGCAGTAAGCGGGCCGAATTTCAGGGTTTCGCTGCCGGGCACGCATTTGCCGTCCACGGTGGTGCAACTTTGGTAGTCGGCATCGGCCACGATGCTGAGCGCGCCGGGCTGCAGTATTTTGATACGCTGGCGCATCTGGCCGGTTTTTTCCCAGAAGGCGACTTCGCCCTTGAAAATCTCGTCCTGCTCGTGGTGCGACTTGATGGCCTGGAGCTTGCCCACCAGCGCATAGGCCGGGCTGGGCTTGAATTTGAGCGTGAACACCACGGGGCCGACTTCATCGCTGAAATCGGAGGCGTAGAGGTGCCACTTGTCGTCGATGCGGGCGTTGATAATTAATTCGACCTCCTCGCCTACTTTGGCGGTGGGCTTGCTCAGGGCGGTGCTTAGGTGGGTAGGCGTGAGAATCTGAGCGGCGGCGGGGCCCATCAGGGCCAGCCAAAACAGCGCTGCAGTTAATATCCGAAAATTCTTCATTGTATTTGAATGACGCGTTGTGGTTGGCCACGCCTGGCTTCTTTCTAACCGGCAAAGAGCCGCTCTCGTTGCAATTACCCCGGTTGGAGGCCACGGGTAGTCGCTTCACCCGGCCATAGCTTACACCTACTTCAGAGCACAAAATTAAGCCTCGTTGAATGACAAACCGATGAGTTAAAAGTTCAGCAAGCCAACCACCTGCGCCAAACTGCGTACTTTTGGCCTACAAAGGCTTCCAGACCGACCGCGTCGCGGGGCCGCCGACATGGGTTTAAAAATACTTTTCACCGTTTTACTGGTCTTGGTAAACGGATTTTTTGTGGCCGCCGAGTTTGCGCTGGTCAAGGTTCGACTTTCGCAGATTGACCTGCGAGCACAGGAGGGCAACCGCTTGGCGCAGCTCACCAAGACCATGCTCCACAACCTAGATGCCTACCTCTCGGCCACCCAGCTGGGCATCACGCTGGCATCGCTGGGGCTGGGCTGGATTGGCGAAAGTGTGGTGGCGGAGGTGCTGCTGGCCATTATTCACAAGCTCGGGCTGGTAATCGCACCCGAAACCGTGCACACCATTGCCCTGTTCGCGTCGTTTGCTACCATCACGGTGCTGCACATCGTTATTGGCGAGCAGGCTCCCAAGGTGCTGGCCATTCAGAAGCCCGAGGCCACCACGCTGGTTATTGCCGCACCGCTGCGCTTCTTCTACATCATTACCTTCCCGGCCATCTGGCTGCTGAACGTGCTTTCTAACGGCCTGCTGGGCATGTTTGGGGTGAAATCGACGCACGGGGCCGAGATTCATACGGCCGAAGAGCTACGCCTGCTCATCGACCAGGGCAAAGAGAGCGGCGAAATCCAAGACTCTGAGCATGAGCTGATTGAAAATGTTTTTCAGTTCAACGACCGCATGGTGAAGCAGATTATGGTGCCCCGCACCAAGCTTTCGGCCTTGGAGGTGAATGCGCCCGAAGAAACCATTCTAGACCTGGTATTCAGCGAAGGCTTTTCGCGCATGCCGGTGTTCGAGGGCAATATCGACAACATCGTGGGGGTGCTCAACGTGAAGGACCTGCTGCCCATCATCCGGCGCGGCGAGGCCGTGGATTTGGCCCGCATCATGCGCCCGCCCTACTTTGTGCCCGAAACCAAGAAAATCAACCGCCTGCTGCGCCAGTTTCAGCGCAAGCACATTGTGATGGCCATTGTGAGCGACGAGTTCGGCGGCGTGTCCGGCATTGTCACCATCGAAGACATTATGGAGGAGCTGGTGGGCGAAATCCAGGACGAATACGACAACGAGGTGCCCGTGGTGGAAAAAGTGGCCGAAGACGAGTACCGCGTAAACCCCGCCACCCCCATCTCCGACGCCAACGAGTACCTCCCCTTCCCCCTACCCGAGGGCGAAGACTACGAAACCGTGGGCGGCCTGCTCAACGTCATCTACGGCAGCATCCCGGAAGTGGGCGACGTGGCCGTGCTCGACCCCTACGAGTTCCGCGTGCTGCAACGCTCGCGCCGCGCCGTGGAGCTGGTGCAACTCCGCGTGACCACCCACGCCGAGCGCGAGGCCCCGCGCGGCGAGCTAAGCGACGAGGTGTAAAGGGAATTAAGAATGGTCCTCCTGACGATGCAGGAGGACCATTCTTAATTCTTCATTTTTAATTCTCCAACCAGCTGGCATAAGTCTGGTAATTAGCAGCCGTGCGCTTCAGCCCCTCGCGCTGCTTCTCCGTCACGGGCTTAATCTTTTTGGCGGGCACTCCCGCGTACAGAAAACCGGGCTCGCACACGAAATTTTCGAGTACCACGGCCCCGGCCGCGACGATGCAGCCGGTGCCCACCACGGCGTGGTCCATCACGATGGCTCCCATGCCGATGAGCACGTCGTCCTCCACGGTGCAGCCGTGCACCATCGCCCGATGCCCGATACTAACGCGGCTGCCGATGTTGAGCGGGGCCTGCTGGTAGGTGCAGTGCAGCACGGCCCCATCCTGGATATTAGTTTCGTCACCGATGCGGATGCGGTGCACGTCGCCGCGAATCACGGCCGTGAACCAGACGGTGCATTTTGAGCCAAGGACGACATCGCCGATGATGGTGGCGTTATCGGCAACGAAGCAGTCGGCGGGAATGGTGGGCGAGATGCCGTGAACAGGGAGAATTAGAGCGGGCATGAGTTGTGAGGTAAGCTTTAGCTTGCCGTATCGGCAATGAGACGGCAAGCTAAAGCTTACCTCACAAGCAGCCGTTTCCACGTCCCCTTCTCCCAGTTATACTTCAGCGTACTCGGCAGCGCCTGCCAGAAATATTTACTGGTTTCGACCGCGAAGCTGGGCTGCATATAGCAGTTGATAGTGCAGCCCTCGCAGGCGGGCAGGCGGCCTTCAAGGGCAGCCAGGCGCTGGGTTTCGGGCGCGTTGTAGAGGTCGAACAGCTTGCCGTCGATGGGGAATTTCTGTTCGCCGAGGTGGTAGCAGGGCAGCACCAGCTCGTTGCTGGGCGAGATAACCAGCGTGGTGCTGGCGGCCCGGCACACGGGCGCGGCAATGTGGTTGCCGCCATCGCGCCGCAACTCGATGAAGGCTTCGTTCAGGTACACGCCCTTGCGCTTGCCGAAGGCCGAGAGATAGTCCAGCTCCTCGGGAGTGAGCTGCTCACCGGTTTCCACGTCGCCGTATTCGAAGGCGGGATTGAGGATGAGCACGAGGCCGTTGGGCTGGGTAATGTCGCGGTACACGGCCTCCAAATCCGCCAGGTTTTTGCGGAATACGGTGAAGAGGATATCCGGCCGCTCGCCCAGCTCTTTGGCTACGCGAATGCTTTCGAGCACGAAATCGTAGCAGGCCACGCCCCGGCCCAGGTCGTGAGTGTCGCGGTCGGCCGAGTCGAGCGAGAAATGCAGCATATCGACCTTACCGCGCAGCTTTTCGGCGTTTTTGGGGTAAAGCAGGCCGTTGGTCGTGACGGTAGTGATGAAGCCCAGCTCCCGCGCCAGTCCCAGAAACTCGGGCAGCTGCCGGTGCAACAGCGGCTCACCGCCGGTGAAGTCAATCACCGAAACGCCCAGCCGCTTGAGGTCGCGCAGGTTGCGGTCCACATCCTCCAGAGTGATGTAGGGCGAGGGCTTCTCCCAGATATCGCAAAACGCGCACTTCGCATTGCAGCGGTAAGTGACGTAGTAATTGCAAAGGACGGGGTGCTTAACGAGACGCATATTTTTAGCTGTTAGCCATTAGCTTTTAGCTATCAGCTTTTTATGTTCCGGCCTCCTCCAAGCGCCACAACGAAGCTAACAGCTAAAAGCTAACAGCTAGGTCAATGCGGCAGCTTGCCCCAGGCGGCGGCATCCCACTGCGTTGGCGTGGCCGCCAGCGCCTCGGCCGTGGCTTCGCCAAAATGCTCTTCATAGTAATTGCAAAACCCTTTCAGTGGGCAGCGGGCGCAATTCGGCTTCAGGAAAAAGCAGATTTGCTGCCCGTGCCAGTAGTTGTGCTTGTGGAAGTTAAACAGTGTTTCGGCATCATTGGGGAGCAGGGCCAGCAGCACGCTGTGCGCCTTCTCGACCGATACCTTGGGGCCCAAAAACCCCACCCGCTGCGCTACCCGGTGCACGTGCGTATCGACGGGCAGCACCGACTTATGATAATTGAAGAGCAGTAGCAGCGAAGCCGTTTTCAGGCCGATACCGAGCATATCCGTGAGCCAGGCCAGGCCGCGTTCCGTGGGCCAGTCGGCCAGAAAGTCCAGGTCGAACGCCCCGCCCGTTTCGGCCCGGATGCGACGCAGAATTTCCTGAATGCGCGGGGCCTGGGTATCGGGCCAGCGCGTGGTGCGGATGGCGTGGGCCAGGTCGGCCGTGGGGCAGCCTCCACCCCGGTCCAGTCGCCAAAAGCTTCCAGCATGCGGTCGTAGGCTAGCTCTTCATCGGCGTGAGTGGTGCGGTGCGATAGCACGGTGGAAATGAGCTCACGCATAGGTGTGCGGCGCGGCTCGGGCAGCAGATGGCCGTAGAAATGGTCGAGTATCTGGTGGTCGGCCAAGGCTTTCTCGGCCGGCGAAGAAGTCAGAACCGCGGATTTATCGGATGGCACGGATTGGTCGGATTTCGTGGACGATTTTCATCAAACGCAAAAAAGCCGCCCGGGTAGGCGGCTTTTTTCAATCTCACTACGGTTCGGCTTACGTTTTTGGTCAGCTACAAAATCCGACCAATCCGTGTCATCCGATAAATCCGCGGTTCTGACAATTACAGCTGGCCTTTTTTGGCGGCCTTCTGCATCTTGTCGTTGGCGAAGATGGCTACTTCTACGCGGCGGTTGGCCGATTTGCCGGCGGCGGTAGCGTTGTCGCCCACGGGCTGGGTAGCGCCGTAGCCGGTGGCCGTGATGCGGCCCGAGTCTACGCCCTGGCCCTGAATCTCGTTCGACACGGCCTGGGCCCGACGCTCCGACAGGGGCTGGTTGATGGCATCTGAGCCCGAGCTATCGGTGTGGCCTTCCACCACCACGCTGGTATCAGCATACTTCTTGAGGGTGGTGGCCAGCTGGTCGATGTTGCCGGCAGCTTCCGGGGTCAGGTTCGACGAGTTGGTGCCGAACAGGATGCCCGATGCAAAGGTAATTTTGATGCCTTCGCCCACGCGCTCTACAGTTGCGCCTTCCAGGTCGCGGCGCAGCTCGGCGGCCGCCTTATCCATTTTGCGGCCGATGAGGGCACCCGCCGTACCACCTACTACAGCCCCAATGATGGCCCCTTTGGCCGTGCCCGACTTACCGCCAATCAGGCGGCCGGCCACGCCACCAACTACGGCACCACCCAGGCCACCAATGAGGCCGCCTTTGAGGGTTTTGCTCATGCCCTTCGGCTTGGCAGTCGAAACGGTAGAGGTCTGGGCTTGCGCAAAATTGTTTACCAGCAGCAGCAGGGCGAACAGAAACGCAATGGATGAACGAAGAAATTTCATGTTAAAAAAAGGTTTGGATAAAAAATACCAGCAAAAATCGCGGTGTGCGAACAGGCCGGCAAGTACGCCATTTG
Source organism: Hymenobacter siberiensis (assembly GCF_018967845.1). Taxonomy (GTDB): domain Bacteria; phylum Bacteroidota; class Bacteroidia; order Cytophagales; family Hymenobacteraceae; genus Hymenobacter; species Hymenobacter siberiensis. Next base: position 1,822,676 of record NZ_JAHLZZ010000001.1, on the reverse strand, counting down.
CAACCACCTTGCCAAACTCCTCGGGGCCAGCGCGCCTTTTGGCCCTCCCAACTCATTAGCCGGCTCGTTCAACCACAAAAAAGGCCCTGCCGGGTGGCAGGGCCTTTTATAAGCGCGATAGCCTATCGGCGTAGCGCGGCCGAATTACTTCTTTTTGTGGTAAGCGTTGTAGCGGGCCGGGTCTTTTTTCTTGTCTTTGTTGCGGCCAATCAGGCCGCCGCCAATCACGCCGGCTACCCCGCCAATAATGGCCCCTTTACCGCCGCCAATCACGGCACCCGTCACGGCACCCGCACCGCCGCCAATGGCCGCGCCTTTGGCCTTATTACTCCAACCTTTTTTGGGCGTCTGGGCCTGCGCACTGGTGCCGGCCAGCACGAACAGCATTAAAAACAAAGCGAATACTACACGCAGGGATTTCATAATTCAGGAGGTTAAAGTTGATGGGAGGGATTACGGGATTTCAACGCATACCAGGCGGGCAGAGTTGCTGAAGAAAATGCGTCTGTTTGCGCGCCCAAGGCTTCCGCATTCACAAAAAAAAGGCCGCCCCGGTGGAGTGACCTTTTTTTGCATACCGGGCAGCAGTGGCCCGACAAATACTGCTTACAAACGGCCTTGCTCGGCCGCTTTCTTCATCTTTTCGTTGGCGTAGATAGCGATTTCTACGCGACGGTTGGCCTGCTTGCCTTCGGCCGTGGTGTTGTCGCCCACGGGCTGGGTCGAGCCGTAGCCCTGAGTGGTGATGCGGCTCGACGAAACACCTTTGGCGATGGTGGAGTTGGCCACGGCCTGGGCCCGGCGCTCCGACAGGGGCTGGTTGATGGCATCCGAACCCGAGTTATCGGTGTGGCCTTCCACCAGCACGTTGGTATCGGGGTATTTCTGGAGAATGGCAGCCATCTTGGTGATGTCCGATTCCGAAGCCGAACGCAGCGTAGCCGAGTTGGTATCGAAGAGGATACCCGAGTCGAAGGTAATTTTAATGCCTTCGCCCACGCGCTCAACCTTGGCGTTCTGCATGTCTTTTTGCAGGTCTTCGGCCTGCTTATCCATTTTGCGACCAATGATGGCACCCGTGGTACCACCCGCAGCAGCACCTACGATGGCCCCGATAGCCGTGCCCTTGCCACCGCCCAGCAAGCCACCAACTACGCCACCAAGAATAGCACCACCACCAGCGCCCAGCAGGCCACCTTTAACGGTTTTGCTCATGCCAGTTTTGCGGGCACCGGTACCGTTGTTGGTCGAAAGATCGGGCTGCGTGGAGCTGGCTTGCTGCGAAGTGGCGCAGGAGCTAAACAGCAGCACGAAAGCCATCAATACAGAAAGAAGGGATTTGGAGGTGTTCATGTGAAAATGAGGGGGTTGGTGAAGTTGTGTTCAGCCCTTATACGGAAAAACCCGTTCCGGGGCTGGAAGCGGATTTTTCAAGAAGTGTGCCGAAAACGAAAAGTGCCTTTTTTTATTGTTGGTGGGCCTTGGTAGCGGCGCGGCGCGGCGCGGGGGCACTGGCGGCGGCGGCCGGCGCGGGCTGCAGCATGCCCAGCAGGTTGGCCAGGCGCTGCTTCAGCTCGCGGCGGTCCACGATGAAGTCGAGGAAGCCGTGCTCCAGCACGAACTCGGCGCTCTGGAAACCCTTGGGCAGGTCCTTGCCGATGGTTTCCTTGATGACGCGCGGGCCGGCAAAGCCGATGAGCGCGCCGGGCTCGGCAATGTTAAAATCGCCCAGCATGGCAAACGAGGCCGTGACGCCGCCCGTGGTGGGGTCCGTCAGCAAGCTTACGTAGGGCACGCCGGCTTCGGAGAGCAGGGCCAACTTGGCCGACGTTTTGGCCATTTGCATGAGCGAGTAGCCGGCCTCCATCATGCGGGCCCCGCCGGAGCGCGAAATCATCAGAAACGGCGTGCGGGTCTGGCGGGCGTAGTCGATGGCGCGGGCAATTTTCTCGCCCACCACCGAGCCCATCGAGCCGCCGATGAACTTGAAATCCATGGCCGCCACCACCAGCGGCTGGCCGGCGCTCAGGCCGTGGGCGGTACGCACGGCATCTTTCAGGCCGGTATTGCGCTCGGTGGCCTCCACACGCTGCGGGTAGGCTTTGGTATCCACGAAGTGCAGCGGGTCGCCGGAGGTGAGGTTGGCATCGAGCTCCGTGAATCCGCCCTGGTCGAAGAGGAATTCGAAGTAGTCGATGGCATCAATGCGGCCATGGTGGCTGCAATTGCCGCACACATGCAGCAGGCGCTTGTGCTCGGCCATAGTGGCCACGGTTTTGCACTCGGGGCACTTGTACCAGAGGCCGTCGGGAGTCTCTTTTTTCTGGTCGGTGGGGGTCACAATGCCCTTTTCTACGCGCTTGAACCAGGCCATATTTCGTTTAACTAACAGCTGCCAGCACGGGGCTGTCAGCTTGAATTTTTAGATGGAAAAGCCGCCGGCTTCGGGCGTGCAGCGGCAAATTACAGGGCATCAAAGATAAGCCATAACTATTGCCATCTTTCGCAAAATCCTTGGTGGCAGCGGGCTGGCGTGGTTTGGCGCGGGCAAGACCGCTGCTTTGGCGCGGCACCCAGCCCCAAACGGAGGCGGGAATGGGCTTCGTTCGCGGTGTTTCCAGCATCGATTCCAAAACCTGTCCGGAGTGGTATTTTGCTAGGCTGAGCGCGGGTTAAGCGCTACCTTGCCGGGCCAACGCGGCCGGGCAGTCCGACCGCCGATGGCCCGGCGCTGCGCCTTTTTATCCCCGTGAAAACCTTCTCCCCTGCCCTGCTGGGCCTTTACCTGCTGGCCGCCCCGGTGCTGAACAGCTGCGTAACGGCCAAGAAATACGACGACCTTAGCGCCCGCCAGCGGGCCGATGCCGATGGCAAAGCGGCCGCCGAGCGGCAGTACCGCGGCGCTACCGCGGAGCTGCAAAAGGCCAGCGACGAGCTGGCTCAGCTGCACCTCACCCAAAAGCGCCTCGTAACGGACTCGGCCGAAACCGGCAATGCCTATCGCAAAACCCGCAGCCTCTACAACGAGCTGAACAACAGCTACGACAAGCTGCTGAAAAACAGCGACCGCGAGCTGGCCAACAAGTCCTCCGACTACAACAAAGTGGCCAAAGACCTGGCCCGCCGCGAAGCCGAGCTGGGCTCCCTGGAAACCACGCTGCAGAAAAGCAAAGCCGATAACGACCGCCTCGCCGTCGACCTCAAAACCCGCGAGGTTCGCCTAACCGAGCTCACCAAAGCCCTGGCCGAAAAGGACAAAGCCGTGGACGACCTGAAGGCCCGCGTGAGCAAGGCCCTGCTCAGCTTCAACAGCAGCGACCTGCAGGTGAAGCTGAAGGACGGCAAGGTGTACGTGTCGCTGTCGGAGCAGCTGCTGTTCAAATCGGGCTCGACGAAAGTGGACCCCAAGGGCCAGGAGGCGCTAAAAAATCTGGCCACCGTGCTCCAGGAGCAGAAAGACGTGAACGTGGTGGTGGAAGGCCACACCGATAACGTGCCCATCCGGTCGGGCACGGCCGGCATGACCGACAACTGGGACCTGAGCGCCCTGCGCGCCACCGAAATTGCGCGCCTGCTCACCACCGCCGGCGTGGCCCCGGAACGCGTCACGGCCTCGGGCCGCAGCCAGTACGTGCCCGTGGCGGCCAATGACTCGCCCCAGAACAAGGCCATGAACCGCCGCACCGAGATTATCCTCACGCCCAAGCTAAACGAGCTGTTTAAGATTCTGGACAGCAATTCGGCTACGGCGGCCACGGGCAAGTAGCCCACGCCGCTAGCAACGACCCAAAAGGCCCGCTCGGCCTTTTGGGTCGTTGCTCCGGTCTAACCGGTTGTCGCTAGGCCGGAATCGTGCTCACTTCAACCGGTCAGACCGCCTAGGGCGGTCTGACCGGAGCAACGACTTGGGTAAGGCCTGCGCTGAAGTCGAGCGGGCCTTTTGGATTAGAAATTTCGTACTCTACCCTATAATTTTCACAGGTATTTGATAATGAGATACTTGTCTGATAATCCAGTCCAGCAACCGTTCAACTAGCTGATTGACTGTTGTTTGTGCGCCCGTCATCGGACGGGTGAGTTGGCGCACGATGTTCAAGCCGTGGCGGCTCAGGCTCGTGGCCCGGTACCCGTGTTTTTTGCGGGCGATGGGCTGGCGTCGGTCTGCGGCGTGCCCCACGGCCAGACAAAAGGCGTAGGCCAGACTGACCAAGACCAGTAGTTTACGCAGCTTGTGGCGGCAGGCCAAGTGACTGTTTTCCAGGTTAAAACCCCGGCCTTTCAGATTCTGAAAGCACTGCTCTATCGTCCAGCGCTTGGCGTAGCGCTGGCTTATCTGCTGCAAACCCGAGGTGCCGAAGAGGAAGAGAAACTCGCCGCCGGCTAGGGCCTTGACCCACACCTGCCCCCACACCCCATCCACCTGGCGCTGGGCAAAGCGCCGGTGCTCCCCCTCGGCCAGCCCCAGGTCGGCAATGGCGTGGCAGTGGCCGTGCGCGTCAGTCAGCAGGTGGTGTTTAGGCAGGCGTATGACGAAGTTCAGGCCGTTGTCCTTGAGTCACTTGAGCTATACATGGCCCACCAACTCACGGTCGCCCACGACCAAGCCGATACGCGCGCGGCCGAGCAAGGCCAGGCAGACCTCGAGCAGGGCGATGCGCTGGGTGGCGTTGGAGCTGCCGCTGCGGTTATCGAGCAGTTCCCCGTACAACGGTACGTGAAACGCGCCCTGGCCCACGGTGACGAGCAGAATATTGACCTGACACCGGCCGAAATCCCATTCGGTGCGGTCGATGCACAGCCGCAGCTTACCTGTGGCTGGTAACAGGCGGATAAAGAGCTGCGCCAGGGCGAGATAGTCCAGGGTCACGAGGCGGAAAAAGTTTTGAATCCGGGTCTCATTCGAGGCCGGTTTGGCCGCGTCGTTCAGGTGCTGGGCCACTTCGCAAAACGGCACGTTGCGGCTCTTTATCAGCCCAATAACGAACTGGGCGATGAACTTTTGCCGCGAGAGGTGGCCCACCAGGGGCACGTGCTGTAAAACGGTCGTAATTTTGGCGATGAGGCGTTGCTTCACGGGGTGGGAAGAGCTTTGAGGTGTTGGAACTGCAAAGGTCGGCCCACCCCGTTTTTATGCCCGGTAACGTGGGCCAGCAGCTACCCCTTGCTTAATTACCTATTAAGCAATGCCTTGTGAAAATCATAGGGTAGAGTAGAAATTATGGCATTAGCATAATCAGCTGAATTATACTCGTCCCAAAGTAGGGGGCGGGGGCAGGCCCTACCGGGTACGACCCCGCACCCTACTGCGTTTTTCACAATCCACTTCATGACGAGTATAAATAGCCATTCAACAGAAATTCCCGACAAGCCTCACCATTTTAGCATCCTGGGACCAGGCAGCAAAAAGCCAGCCCCGGACGCGGAGCTGGCTTTTTGGCAAAAAATAAGGCCGGATTACAGCGTGAAATTCACGCGGCCGAAATAGTACGCGCCGCTGAAGCCGAACTGGTTGGAGCCGTAGGGGAAACGGCCCCGGTTGGTGCCGTCCAGGGTGGTGTAGGTCAGGCTCTGCTCGTTGTTGTTGGGGTCCTGGTAGAGGCGGTCGGGGTACACGTTGAACAGATTGTTCACGCCTATGCTCAAGCCGATGTTCTTGATAACCTGGGCGCTGATAGTGAGGTCGGTCACCCATTTGGCCGAAAAAGTCTGGTCGATGTAGGAGCGGGTGGGGTCGGCGTCTTTGGTCTGCACCTCGCCGAAGCGCACAGTGCGCAGGTTCAGGCCGAAGATTTTGTAGCCATAGTCGGCGCTGAGGTTGATTTTGCTGCGGGGCTGGCCGTTTTCGAGGCGAGCGCGCTGGGCGCGGTCAAACAGCGTGTTTTGCAGGCTGGGGTTGTTGTCGATGGTGGCAGAGCTGTTGAAGCTGCGCACCGTGGTTTCGTTGAAGTTGGCGGCGGCCGTCAGGGTCAGGCGGCTGTCGGGGCCGAGGGTCAGGCGCTCATTGGCCACAATGTCGATGCCTTGGGTGCGGGTGTTCACGGCATTGGCGAAGAACTGCACGCCCTGCACCGGGTTCTGGCCGGGGCGCGGGTTGGCGGTGAGGATGGCAGCCACGGCCGGGTTGCCGCGGCTGAACTGTGAGCTGAGCACAATGCGGTCGCGGATGTCAATCTGGTAGGCGTCCACCGTCAGGGTGATGGTTTTGAAGAGGCGGGCCGTGAGGCCCAGGCTGTAGTTGGTCGACTTTTCCTGCTTCAGCGAGCCAATGCCGAAGGCTTTGGTAATGGCGTCGTCATTGCTGGTAGTCAGCACTTCACGTAGTTCGCCGCTGGTAAACTGGGTGCTGGAGTTGGTGAAGTAGCGCTGCTGGAGCGAGGGGGCTCGGAAGCCGTTGCTGAGCGCGCCGCGCAGCGCCAAGCCATCAAGAATGCTATAGCGGGCGGCCACTTTGCCGCTCACATTGGAGCCAAAATCGGAGTAGCGCTCGGCGCGGCCGGCCACGTCCACCAGCAGCTTGTCGGTGAGGTCGCTTTCTAAATCGACGTAGCCCGACACGTTGTTGCGGCTCTGGTTCAGGGCATCGGTCGGCCGGTAGCCCGCAAAACCCTGCGAGCCGGCGGCGGCGGGGCTGCCGTTCACCTTGCGGTCGCCAAGGATATAGGAGCCTACATCACCGGCATTAATCTGGAAATTATCAACCCGAAACTCGCCACCAAACGCCACGTTCAGCGTGGCCAGCGGGCCCACTTCGCTGAACTTGCGGGTGAAGCCCAGGTTGGTGGTATTCTGCTGAAAAGCCAGCTCGCCGGCGTAGAAGCTGGTGGGGCTGGTACCTACCGGCAGCGAGGCGTTGAGGGTGTTGCTGATGTTGTATTTCAGCGCGTTGCGGCCGTAGGTATTGCTGAGGTCGGCGGCGAAGCCGAATACCTTGCCGCGCAGGCCCACGATGGCCGAGCCGTCGTTCACGGTGCTGTTGATGAAGGGCAGGAAGCCATTGGGGTAGATGCTGGCATCGGTTTGGGTAACGGCCGTGGGCAGGCGGTAGAGCGCGCCCGACGAGCCCGTGCGGCGCGTGAGGCCACCCGAGAAATACGCTTCAAGGCCGATGCTGGGGACCAGTGTGTAGGCCGCGTTCACAAAGCTGCCGTAGGTGCGGGTATCGGCGCCGCCCACCCGGATGTCGCGGCGATTAAAGCCATTCTGGGCCACCAGGGCATTATCGCGGGCTTTCAGGTCGAGCTTTTGCTGGTCGGTGAGGCCGGCGGGGTAGTTGCCGCCGCTGGTGCCCAGGTAGATGAGCGGAGCCGTATCGAGCCCGCTGCGGTCCACGTAGCTGCGGTTCGAGAACTGGCCGCTCACGTCCACGAAGCCCCGGTGGCCGAGGCCGAAGCCCAGGTTGGCATCGGCCTGAAACAGCTGGCCGTCGCTCTTGGTGGTCTGGCCGGCAGTGCTGCTCACGCTGATGCCGGTGGTGTCGTCCTTCAGCTGAATGTTGATGACGCCGGCAATGGCGTCGGAGCCATACTGGGCCGCCGCGCCATCGCGCAGCACCTCAATCCGCTTGATGGCGGCCGGCGGAATCACGTTCATGTCGGTACCCACCGAGCCGCGCCCGGGCGTGCCGTTGATGTTGACGAGGGCCGAGGTGTGGCGGCGCTTGCCGTTCACGAGCACCAGCACCTGGTCGGGGCCCAGGCCGCGCAGGGTGGCGGGGTCCACGAAATCGGTGCCGTCGGTCACGGTCTGGCGCGTGCTCTGGAACGAGGGCGCGATGTAGGTGAGAATCTGGGTGATGTCGGTCTGGGCGTAAGCCTTGATTTCGCGGGCCGAAATCACGTCCACCGGCGAGGTGGTGAGGATGTTGGAGCGACCCTCGGTGGCGCGCGAGCCGGTGACCACCACTTCGTTCAGCTCGGTCTGGTTGGCGGCGAGGCGAATTTCGAGGGTGGTGCGGCCGTTCAACGGCACGGTTTGCGTGAGCGAGCCCACGGCAGAAAACACCAGCGTGGCGGTGCCGGGCACGTTGTTTAGGCTAAAACGGCCGTCGCCGTCGGTGCTGGTGCCGTTGGAAGTGCCTTGCTGGAGCACGGTCACGCCGGGCTGGGTCTGGCCGGTGGCGTCGAGCACGCGGCCGGTTACGGTGAGGTTCTGGGCCCAGGTGGCGGCGGTGGTCAGCCACAGGAGCAGCGCCACCAGCCCGATGCGGGTAGTTGTGGGGTGTATCATCAGTAAAAAAGAGAGGGAAATAAAACAGGTTTCCGGCAGCCCAGAGAATGGGGTTCAGGCCGGATTAACCCAGAAAAAAGAAAAGCCACGGTGTCGACTGGCGAGAGCCGCCCACGAAGCAGCTCTGCCCGGCAAGGCACCCATAAATTTCACAAATAGCATATACCAGAAACACCCAAACGGGTTACGCGACTGGCCCGCCAGCAACGCGGCAGTTGCTACGTTGGAATCAGACACCCGCACTTTTCTGGACTGGCATTCAGCCGGGCAAGGCACTCAGGCACTCCCAGCCAACACCCTATCCTAACAACAACAGCAACAGCATCCTACCACGGCCACGCGCATGGGCGCGGGCAAGCTGGCAAGGTTCGGGGAAAAGCTGGGAGAGGCCAGCCGATTGCCCGATAAGGGGGCGGCTGCGAGGAATTGTATCACGAGATAAGCATAAAGTCAGATTGCCGGGCCACGGCAGCGGCCGGAATCGAGTGGGTATAAGCGACGGGCGCGGCAAATGTTTTTCGCACCCGTCTGGTAATTCAAAAATCCTGTCATTCTGAGCTTGCGAAGAACCTTGTCACGGTCGAATAGCCAGGTTCAAATACGTTCCAGCCGTGATAAGGTCCTTCGCAAGCTCAGGATGACAGACGCTAAAAAAACCCGTCATAAACAACTGCTAAGGCTGCACTACCGCTCCCACCACTGCGAATTCAGTGGACCGGCGGCTACGTCCACGCGCTGGCCGGGGGCGGGCAGCAGCAGCGGTACTTCGGGCCCGGCGGCTTCGAGCAGGCGTTGCACGAGCTGCCGCCAGGCATGAAAGGCCAGGTTGAACGTGCCCCAGTGCAGCGGCAGCAGCGGGCCGCCGCCCAGCAGCCGGTGGGCCGCGAAGGCGTGGTCGGGGCCCAGGTGGATATCGGCCCACTCGGGGTCGGCAGCGCCGATTTCCAGCATCGTCAAATCGAACGGCCCGTAGGCCTCCCCTATCTGCCGGAAGCCTTCTTCGAAGGGGCCGGAATCGCCGCCAAGAAACACTTTGTGCGTTGGCCCGAGCAGGCACCAGGAGGTCCATAGCGTATTATTGCTGGTGAGGCCCCGACCCGAGAAATGCCGGGCCGGCGTAGCCACCAGCGTAAAATCGTCGCCCAACCGGGCCGATTCCCACCAGCTCAGCTCGGTGATGCTGACGGCGGGTACGCCCCAACGGCGCAGGTGCGCGCCCACACCCAGTGGGCAGAAAAACGGCACGCCCGTGCGGCCCAGCACCCGAATGGCGGCGGGGTCGAGGTGGTCGTAATGGTCGTGCGAGAGGACGACGGCGTCCAGATTCGGCAGCTTATCCAAAGCCAGCGGCGGGACAAAAAACCGCTTCGGCCCCACCAGCTGCGACGGCGACACCCGCTCGCTCCACACAGGGTCGGCGAGGATGCGGCGGTCATCGATTTCGAACAGCATGCTGCTGTGGCCCAGCTAGGTGGCGCGCAGGGCCGTGGCCGACACGGGGGCCGCCAGGGCAGCAACATCGGCCCGGAAAGGACCAAGGGGCTTTTGGGGCTCCCGCTCAGCCTTTTCACACAACCAGCGCTTGAGGAGCACGCCGTAGCCGGAGGGCGGGCCAACACGCGTGGGCACGGCGTTCTGGTAGATTTTGCCGGTGCGAACGGCTTGCAGGCGGGCGGAGGCTACTGGTTTCATCGCGAGCACAGACGAAGCAGCGGCCGCAATGTTTGATGAAGAACCGGAAAGCTGTGCTAAAGGTGGGAGCCCCGAACGTGCTTTCCCAGAGTCGTTGCGCCGGTCAGACCGTCCTAGGCGGTCAGACCGGCGCAACGACTCTGGGAAAGCACGGCCTGAAGATTCTGCCTTTACGGGCGAGGCTAAAAATCGGCTTTTATGCCCAGCGCCAGGGTCAGCAGCTGGCCGAAGCCCAGGCCGCCGTTGCGGTTATTGAGGTAGCTAGCAAGGTACAAATCGTTACTACCCAGCTCATAATACAGGGATATTTTGCGCGGCTGGCCGGTGGCCGCCACGGGCGGGGCCAGAAACGTGACGCGGCTGCCCAGCAGCGGCCCGTAGCGGGTATCGGTCGAAAACCAGTAGTAGTCGCTGGCGTACTGGCCCTTCAGCTCGTCGTTGATGGTGCCGTGGGTGTAGCTAAAATACGCGCCCACGGTGAGGGGCACCACCTGGAATTTATCGCCCACCGGCAAGTGGAAGGGCGAATACATGAACTTCAGCGAAGCCAGGCTCAGCGTGGAGCCGGCGTAATACTTTGGCACGTAGCCGATAAGAATATCAGTTTCGAGATGGGTTTTTGAGAATTCGTAGCCGGCCCCGGCGGCTACCATGCCCAGGCCGCCACCGGTTTGCAAGGCCAGGTGGGCGGGGCGGTACCAGGGCCGCTCGACGCGACGGGCAGCGGGGGGAATACGGACGGCGGCGGTATCGGGCGGGGTGGCGAAGGCCGGAACACCAGCAACCAGCAAAAGGGCGGAGAACAGGAGCTCTTTCATTAGAACTTGACGCGTTTGATGCGAAACTGCTTGTCGCCCCACACGGTGACCACCAGGTAGCGCCGTTCCGAAAAAGCGTCGGAATTAACGTAGGTTACGCCGTCGTTATAAGGCTGCGTGATGCTGTAGGAATGGTTGTGGCCGTTCATCTCGAACACCAGGTTCGGGGCTTCGTGCAGGGCCTGCACGTAGGGCGTGCGCAGGGCGGGGTCGAAGTCGTCGTTGGTAGGCGGTACGTGCGAAATCACCACCTGCCGCCGGGCGCCGTCGAAATTGGCCAGCTGGGGTTTCAGCCAGGCCATGTCGGGGGCGGTACCGTCGAAATTATATTCGCGGCCGTTGGTGTCCACCATGATGAACTTGGTGTTGCCGTACACAAACGAATAGTTGAAGGCCCCGAAAATGTGCTGGTAGGTGGGCCGGCCATTGCCCACCAAATCATGGTTGCCGATAACCGTGACGTAGGGCACCGTGAGGCGGCGCAGCTTTTCATCCATCCACTGCATTTCGCGGGCTAGGCCGAAATCGGAAATATCGCCGGCAAGCACCAGGAAGGAGATGCCGGGCTGCTGGTTCACGCTGGCCACCAGGGCCTCGGCCTCGTCGTAAAACTGCTGCGAGTCGCCGGTGAAGATGAAGCGCAGCGAATCGCCGGGCGCGAGGGGCCGGGCTTGCAGCTTGGCCAGGTTCTTTTCGGTGAGGTTGGTGAATTCTTCGGGGACGCGGTGGTCGTTGGGGCTGAACTCAATGAGGTTACAGCCGGCTAATCCCAGCAGTGCGATGCCGGGCAGCACGTGCCTCCAGCGGCGCAGATTAGTAAGGAGAAGCATAATGATAAAACCGGCCCAGGACCGACCAATAAAAACAGAATCCTCTTTAAACCGATTCTTCCGGGTAAGGGTTGGAAATTAATTCACTTTTAACCTTTGCCTGCCCGATTCCTGCACTGCGGCGGCGGCGCGGGCGAACAGGCCGCACCCTCCACGCCCGCGCCGATGGTGGACGAGTAGCCCAGCGCCAGAAACGACTCGCCAGACACTTTTGCTTTTGCGCCGGTAGCGGCGGCCGGGAGCTGCACGGCGCAGCCGCTGCAGCAAAAAATCAGAAACAACAGCAGCGGGTGCAGCGACATCATGAGTAGTTTGGCAGTAGGCGGCACACGTACGCCGCGCCGCCGGCTGCAGATTGCCCCCGCCCGGTGCCAGCCCGCTTTCCCCTACCCCATCACGGCCACCATGCGCAGGGTTAGGCAGGGCCAGGGCCGCATCGCCGGCTACCTGAGCCCGCTCCCGGGCCTCTGGTGCGCTCAGGCCTTTGGTGAACAGCTGCCACGCATCGGCCGGGGCCAGCGCGACGATGGCGGCCGGGGTGGCGCCCCCGGGCGGCTGCAGCTGCCAGCCGTGCGGGCCAGCTCCCTCCCAGTGCCCACCCGCATTGCCCGTGACGACCACTCGGACCAGCGTGCCCACCGGCGCAGCTACTGCCCGGTACGCGTGCGGCAAACCCCGCATCATTGTCTCAATAAATGGCTGAAAAAAATGCCGGTTGCATCAGCGGCGCGGTCTGGCCCACAGCGGTGCTGATTGAGCTGCTGGCGGTGCCATTTCTCGGTGTAGTCGCAGGCCATGTGGAACCAGTTCAGCGACGCGCTTTCGCCGGCCCAGGCTACCGCAAAAGCGGCCGGGGCCCACGGGTCAAGCGTGTTCAGATAGGCCGTGTATTCGCGACCCGACTGCGCCAGCAGCTCAATCAGCGCCGCCGGACTGAGGCGGCGGGCGGCTCGCACCCAGTCGGCGTTCAGCCGGTTGAGGTAGGCCACAATGCCGGCGTAGCTGGTATCAGCCGGGGCTTCGCCAAAATGGCCGTCGCGCAACATGGAGAACGTGCGCAGGTTGCCATCGAGCAAGTGCGCGGCTACGTCCTGCACCGTCCACTCGCGGGCCAGAGTAGGGCGCTGCCAGTCGGCGGGCGTCAGACTTGGCAGCAGCTCCAGCAGCAGGCGGTCCAGCTCCGGGAAGAGCGGCAGGGTGATGATTGGGGGCTGCTGCATGGGCATTCCACTAGCTATTATTAGTCTGACTTGACGGGCCGCAACAGCCGCTTCTCAACCTTGGGCCGGGTGCCCACCATTGCCCCTACCAGGTTGCTTGCAGCGCCTTTTCGAGCCGGGTAGCCACCCCGAAAGGCACCTTGCCGCGCGCATAACGCAGTTGGGCCCGCGGAATGGCCTGCGCGGTGTGTTCCACCATCCGAAAGTAAGTCGTCGCGGGCATCGCTTCTACTGCCCGGAACTCGGCGGGATAGGCTACGCCACTGCCGTAAGCGGCAATTACGTAGGTGCCAGTCAGCTTCCAGTCGGTGCCCGAAGCCAGCCGAACAGCCCGGATTTTAATATCTCCCTGGCGGTAGGCCGATTCCAGCTCGACCTTGGTCGTGACGAGGCCACGCACCGGGTCCAGGGTATCGAGTTCGAAACCTTCGCGCTGAATGTGGTGCACCAGCGCATCCAGCACTGAATCGGGTCGGGCGGTGGTATGCGCCAGCACAATATTGGCACGGCTGAAGGGTTGGTCGCTGGTCGTGGGGTCGGGCTGCAAGCGCAAGTGGGCCGGGCGCGTTCCGCCCAGCCCACTGCCAATCATCGCACAGCCCACCAGTAAGGCAAAGCCGCGCATTACCCGATGGCCTGGGCCAAATCGGCAATCAAATCCTCGGCATCCTCGATGCCCACGCTCAGGCGGATGAGCGAGTCGCTGAGGCCCGACTTGCGGCGCTGCTCGGCCGGAATACTAGCGTGCGTCATGGTGGCGGGGTGGCCGCTCAGGCTTTCCACGCCGCCCAGGCTTTCGGCCAAGGTGAAGTACTGGAATTTCTCGAGCACGGCGATGGCATCCTCCTGCTTATCACCCTTCAGGATGAAAGAAAGCATGCCACCGAAATCGCGCATTTGCTTGGCAGCAATGGCGTGGTTGGGATGGTTTTCGAAGCCGGGCCAGTACACTTTCTCCACTTTGGGGTGCTGGCGCAGGTACTCGGCCACGGCGCGGCCGTTTTCGCAGTGCCGCTGCATGCGGATGTGCAGGGTTTTGAGGCCGCGCAGCACCAAGAAGCAGTCCTGGGGGCCGGGCGTGCCACCGCAGGCATTCTGATAGAAGCTCAGGCGCTCGTGCAGCTCGTCGTCGTTCACCACCAGCGCACCCATCACGGTATCGGAGTGGCCGGCCATGTATTTGGTCAGCGAGTACATCACGATATCGGCCCCGAGGTCCATCGGGGTTTGCAGGTAGGGCGTGCTGAAGGTGTTATCCACGGCCAGCAGCGCACCGCACTCCTTGGCCACGGCCGAGGCAGCGGCGATGTCGATGATGTTGAGCAGCGGGTTCGTGGGCGTTTCCACCCAAATCAGCTTGGTTTTTTCGCTCACCACGGCCTTCACGGCTTCCATATCATGCATGGGCACGAAGTGGAATTTGATGCCATAAGGCTCGTACACTTTGGTGAAGAGACGGTAGCTGCCACCGTACAGGTCATTGGTCGAAATGACTTCGTCGCCGGGTTTCAGCAGCTTCATCACGCAGTCGATGGCGGCCATGCCGGAGGCGAAGGCGATGCCGTGCTTGCCGTTATCGAGGGCGGCCACGGCGGCCTGCAGCTGCGAGCGAGTGGGGTTGTGGGTACGCGAGTACTCGAAGCCCATGTTTTTGCCGGGCGAGGACTGCACGTAGGTCGAAGTCTGGTAGATGGGCGTCATGATGGCGCCGGTGGCGGGGTCCGGGTGCACGCCGGCGTGAATGGCTTTGGTGGCGAATTTCATGGGTGGGCTGTAGAAGTTGAGCGGCCGGATGGGCCGCCGGCAAAGGTCGGCGATTAATCGGAAACGGCCCCGGTTGCCGGCTCGACGGCCGTGCCTATCTTACCTGCTGATTTTTTCAATTCCTTTCATTCCCCCCTTTTCCCCTGCTCCTACATGAAGCATTTTCTACTCGCGCTGGCTACCTAGGGCTACCACTGGTGGCCCAGGCTACGCCCAAACCACTGCTCACGCCCGCCGACTCGACCGCCCGCCGCACCTTCTACATCGATTCGCTGAACCACGCCCTGCACTACCAGCAGGGCCACGTCACGCTGCCCGGCGGCATCAGCGAGATTGAGGTGCCCAGCGGTTTTCGCTACCTCGACTCGGCCCAGAGCCGCACGGTACTCACCCGCTACTGGCACAACCCCGACGGCGGCTCGCTGGGCATGCTGTTTCCCAGCAAGCTGAATCCACTGGATGAAAACAGCTGGGCCTACGTCATCGAATATGACCCCTCGGGCCATGTGAAGGACGACGATGCCGACGACATCAACTACGACGACTTGCTGAAGGAAATGCGCGACGATATGGTGGATGCCAACAAGGAGCGCACCGCCGCCGGCTACGAGCCCGTGGCGCTGGTGGGCTGGGCCTCTTCGCCCTACTACGACAAAACCACGCACACCCTGCACTGGGCCAAAAGCCTAAACTTCGGCAACAGCCCCGATAACACACTGAACTACAACGTGCGCGTGCTCGGCCGCAAGGGTGTGCTCATTCTGAATGCCGTGGGCTCCGAGCAACAGCTGGCCGACATCAAGGCCAGCATTCCGGGCCTACTCAGCGCCGTGAGCTTCGCCAAGGGCCAGCAGTACACCGACTTCAAAGCCGGCCTCGACGAGGTGGCCGCCTACGGCATCGGCGGACTGATTGCGGGCAAAGTGCTGGCCAAAGTGGGCCTGTTTGCCGTGATACTGAAGTTCTGGAAGCTGGGCCTGCTGGCGCTCAGCGGTGCCTGGGCGGGCACCAAGTGCTTTTTCACCGGCAAAAAGCTGACCCCCGCCGGCGGCCCCACCCCCGACGACGAGCCCACCGAAGAAACCCCCGAGGCGTAAATATTTCGTCGCTCCCCCGCTTTCCACCGTACTTGCAGGCCGAAGCCCCGCTGCCAACTGGCGGGGTTTCGGCCTTCCTTATGTTCCGACTGCTGCGCGAGCTTTTCCAGAAAAACTTCTCCACGTTCTTCACCATGTTCCTGCTGGTGGCCGTGCCCCTGCTGGGTTCGGCCTCGCTGCTAACGCTGCTCTACGAAAAGCAGGATTTGCTGGAGCACCTCAGCGCCGGCCAGGTCGTGCTGTATTTCGTGGTTATTGCCTTCACCATGGCCTTTGCCCTCACGCCTACCACGTTCGTGGCCATCATCACGGGCTACTATTTCGGGTGGGCGGGGCTGCCGGGCATGGTACTGGCCTACGCGCTGGCGGCCGCCATCGGCTACGAGCTGGCCAAGCGGCTCGACCACGGCAAGCTGCGCCACTTCCTGCATCTGTTTCCCAAGGCCGAGGCCGTGCTGGGCGAGCTGCAAAACCAGAGCTGGCAGCTCATCCTGCTCACGCGCCTCTCGCCCGTGCTGCCGTTTGCCCTCATGACGTTTGTGCTGGCCATTGTGGGCGTGCCGCGCAAGCGCTTCCTGGCCGCTTCGGTGCTGGGCATGCTGCCGCGCAGCCTGTTCTTCTACTGGCTGGGCACGGAAGCCTCCGACGTGCTGGCCCTGCTGAAGGACCCCGACGAAGGCACCCTCAGCAAACTGGTGCTGGTGGGGCTGGTGGCGGCCTCGCTATTCGGCCTCTATTTTGTCTTCAACCAAGCCCTGAATCGGGTATTGCGCCAAGGCGGCACCGGAAATCAGTAAAAATCTCCAGCTGATTATTAGTCACTTGCTGCCATCTGCACATTTTTATTGAGGAAAAATGGGCGCGTGGTTTGCACAGGCGCTTTTTATCCTCTTACCTTTGTGCTCCCAACACGGGAAAAGGGTTGTGTAGCTCAATTGGATAGAGCATCTGACTACGAATCAGAAGGTTTAAGGTTCGACTCCTTACACGACCACTATTAGACCCTGCAACCAGCTAATTATTAGCAAGTTGCAGGGTCTTTTTCTTTCTGCGGGACGGCTCACGGGACAAAACTTTGTTGATGCTCAACGAAGAGCAATTTTCAGGGCCTGGCTTACGCAGCCTCGAAAAGTTGTTTTGATGAAGTTGCTACATTTGATGAGATTGTCGGCTGGAGCAGGCAATTTTTCCAATAACAACATCTTCTAGCGTGAACCATCTCTACCCCCGCGCCATTCGGGCGCTCTGTTCTGCCTTGCTACTCGCCCCATCTGGGGTAGCCTTTGCCCAGGCTCCTACCATTTCGACCATCGTACCGATGGCCAACGCTAAGGCAGCATCACGCACCGCCCCACTCACCGTTACTTTTACCCAGCCACTGACAGCGGCCTCGGCTGGAGCGTTGAAAGTATTCAGCAACCAGCGTGGCGGGCTGCGTTCGCGTGGCGCTACACCAGCTGTAGTAAATGGGAGTAACCTCAGCTTCGCACCGACGCCTTATGATTTCCGGCCAGGCGAAACGGTGCAATTTACCGTGTCTACTCTTGCGACGAGCAACGGAGGCTCCTTGGCGAGGGCGCTAGTTGGGCAGTTTACTACAGCGGTGGGTGGTACGGGCACGGGCTCTTTTGTGGCAGGCTTTCGGGGGACAGATGCCTCACTTAATTCTATCCGCAACGTGAAGGTTGGCGACATGGATGGCGATGGTGACCTAGACATCGTCACCGCCAATTTTGAAGGCAGAACCGTAGACGTACGACTCAATAACGGAACCGGCACATTTGGAAGCCCCCTGCGCACATCTGTTGGGTTTAACCCTAGCAGTGTGGCCGTGGGTGACATAAATGGCGACGGTAGCTTGGACGCCGTAGCTGGTAACCTCTTTTTCAATCAGTCGAGCGTATTGCTGAACGTTGGGGCTGGTACGTTTACTAACGCACAAACCATCCAAGCAGGCGGTTCTGACGTTCAACGGCTCGTACTTGGCGATGTGGACGGCGATGGTGATTTGGACCTGCTCACGGTCAGCGCGAATAGTTTGGCGAGCGTGCAGCTCAACAATGGCACTGGTACGTTCGGGGCCCCTACCAGTGTACTGGTGGGCAACCAGCCAGCGGACATTGTTATGGGCGATGTGGACGGCGATGGCGACTTGGACCTGCTTGTAGCCAACGCAAGCAGGAACGGACCGGGCACGATAAGCATCAGGCTGAACAACGGCTCGGGCACATTCAGCGGAACTCAGGATTTATCCGTGGGAAGTGGCCCCGGCCAAGTGGCGATAAGTGACGTGGACGGTGATGGCGACTTAGACATTCTGGCAGCTAATTCTTATTCCTCAAACGTAAGTGTGCGTCTTAATGACGGCACAGGCACGTTCAGCGGCAACCAGGATGTGAGTGGAATTAACGCATTTAGTTTAGCAGTGGGCGACGTAGACGCCGATGGCGACGCCGACCTTCTTTCCGGCTTCGGCAGCAACTTGAGCATCCGTTTAAACAACGGCAGCGGCCTCTTTGGAGGCTCCCAAAACATGACCCTTGCCGGAGGCATTGGCAATAGCAACCTACTCCTTGCTGACTTAGACGGCGACAGCGACCTAGATTTTTTGACCGTCAATGCTGCCTCTAACGCCACAATTAACGTGTATTTGAATGGCGGCACGGGCCCGCTATCCAGCTCTCCGAACAGCTCAGCCACTGAGCTGGACCTATTCCCCAACCCTACCCATGGTACTGCTAGAATAACCGGGGGTGCCCCGAACACCACAATCACCGTGCTTGACGGGTTGGGCCGAGAAGTGCTTATCACCAAGTCCAACGCCCAAGGCGCGGCCCACCTAGTCTTACCAGCCGGGTTACCGGCAGGGGTGTACTTGGTGCGCACTGGCGGGCAGGTGCGCCGCCTATTCGTGGAGTAAAGGCGGACTAGTGGTTCAAAAACTTTAATTGGTCGTATCGGATTAAGGATGACTAAGTCCTTCGTTATGACCCTTTATCGCCTTTACCTGACCGCCGACGAACGCCAGACCCTAGAGGGGTGGCAGAAGAAGTATAAAGCCCATTCGGCTAAACTTCGGGACATTCAAATTTTGTTGAACAGCGACGAGCAGACCGGGCGCCGCCCGGCCCTGGAACTGGCTGCCGTGCTGGGTATCTGCACCCGCACGGTGGAACGGGTACGCCGTCAGTTCTGCGAGGAAGGCCTGAAGATGTTCGAGCCGAAAGTACGTAAAACGCGCTCTGACAAAAAGATAGACGGTCGGGTAGAAACCCATCTGACGGTCTTGCTCTGCCAAAGCCCCCCCGACGACCACCCGCGCTGGCAGTTGGGGATGCTGGCCAACCGGCTGGTGGAGTTGCAGGTGGTCGAGCATATTTCGACCACAATGGTGGCGCGGCTGCTAAAAAAAACGAACTTAAGCCTTTTCAGGGCCCCACGCAGTGGGTGATTCCGGCCGAAGAGAACGCGGCCTTTGTGTGCCAGATGGAGCAGGTGCTAGACGTGTACGAGCAGCCCTACGACGCGGATTTTCCCGTTGTGTGCCTGGACGAATCGCCTAAACAACTACTCGATTACCAAGAATTTACTGCTTCCAACGGGCAGCCACACCGCGATTCGGAATACGTGCGCCGGGGCGTGGTGGAGTTGTTCGTCGCCACCGAACCGTTGCGCGGTTGGCGCGAGTTGACCGTGGAGAACGACCACAAAGCCGCCACGTGGGTGCAGTTTGTGGCCCGGCTAATGGACACGACCTACCGGGAAGCGAAAAAAGTGCGCTGGGTGATGGACAACCTGAGTACGCACCGAATCAGCAACTTCTACGCCCACTTCCCACCGGAAGTCGCCCGGGCCTATGTGCAGCGGATGGAAATCATTTACCCCCCCGTCCACGGGTCGTGGCTGAATATGGCCGAAATTGAATTCTCCGTCCTCACGCGCCAAGTGCTTGACCGCTCCTTTTCGAGCAAAGAAGCCGTGCAGGCGGTCGTCAAACGGTGGAAAAACAAGCAAAATGCCAACCTAAAACCGCGCAACTGGCAATTCAAAACCGCTGATGCCCGCATTAAATTAAACCGATTATACCCAACTATTTAATGTTTTTTGACCACTAGTTGTAAATTCAGTAGCTGATAGATACGCCATACACGCTTGTGATTGACCACGACCCGCAGCTTGCGCAGGCGGTAGTAGTATTTCCAAAAGCCCCAGCCGCCGTGCCGCTGCACCAGTGCCCGCAGCCGGGCAACGAGTTCGGCATCGGCGGGCTGGAGTCCCCCACGGCCCCCGCCCGGTGGCGGGGCGTAGCTGTTGCGGGCCAGGCCCACGAGTGCACACGCCTGGCGCTGGCTCAGCCCCCGCCCACTGGCGTAATGGGCCACGGCGCGCCGGGCCGTGGGGGTGACTACTTTTTTCGCAATACCTCCTTGATAACCTGGTGTTCCAGACTCAACTCGGCGTAGAGCTGTTTGAGGCGGCGGTTTTCCTATTCCAAGTGCTTGAGGCGCTGCAACTCGCTCACGCCCATGCCCCCAAACTTGCTTTTCCACGCGTAAAAGGTGGGCTCACTGATGCCGTGTTCCCGGCAAATCTGGACCACTGTCTGGTCTTGGTCCTGTTGGCGTAAAATTCCCGGAATCTGGGCTTCACTAAAGCGACTTTTTTTCATGAACAGTTAAAAATAGAAGAAGTGAAAAGTTACTACCTCTCTCTATTTTTGATTGGCTCACTTTCGGGGGAAGCTTACAATTCATACAAAGAGGCTTAAAAGTTAATTCCAGCCCGGCCGGCAATCAGCGGCGGCCCGACTCGAAATCGAGCCAGTCGGCGCGCTGTTCTTCCAGCTCGGCGGGGCTGATGCCGTAGGCGGCGCAGGCCTCCACGGCATCCATCAGGCCTTGCTCCACGGCGTTGAGCACGGCCCAGATTCTGAGCTTGCGCTCGGCGGCAGCACTCGCATAGTCAGCGGGTTGGGGGCGGTCATCGGTATCGAAGTAATCAGGCTGATTCTCAGTCATAATGCAGCCAAGGTAGTGACGCTACTATTAACGCAGCGTGAACATTGGTTGGATTGGCGCACGGGCCCGGAAGTTTATTTCCAGCGACTAAAAAACTGGTCGAAGCCCTCGCGGTAACCGTCGCTCACGGGCAGGGTTTCGCCGGCAATCTGCACCGTGCCGCGCCCCACCGACTGGATGTGGCCCAGCCCCACGATGTAGCTGCGGTGGATGCGCAGAAACTTGCCGGCGGGCAGCTTTTCCTCCATGCCGCGCAGGCTGGTGAGCGAGAGCAGCGGCCGCGTCTGGCTGGCCAGGTGCACCTTCACGTAGTCCTTCAGGCCCTCCACGTACACGATGTCGGCCAGGGGCACGCGCACCAGCTGGTACTCCACTTTGAGGTAGATGTAGTCGTCCTCTGGTGGATTGGCGGGTTGGGGGATTGGTGGGGTGGTGGCGGGCGCGGGGATTTCGCTGGCCTGCTTCATTTCGAAATAGGTTCTGGCCTTGAGGGCAGCGCGCAGAAACTCCTGGTAGTCGAAGGGCTTGAGCAGGTAATCGAGCGCATCGACGCGGAAGCCCTCCAGGGCGTACTGGTTGAAGGCGGTGGTGAAGATGATGCGCGGGCCGTGCTGCAGCACCTTGGCCAGCTCCAGCCCGCTGAGGTCGGGCATCTTAATGTCAAGAAACAGCAGCTGGGCATCGGGGCGCTCGTGCAGCGAGCGCAGGGCGGCCACGGCGCTTTCGTGCCGGCCCACAAGGCGCAGAAACGGGGTTTGCTCGATGAAGGAGCACACCAGGCCCAGGGCCAGGGGCTCGTCGTCGACGGCTACGCAGTTGATGACGAACGGGGCGGCGGCAACGGCGGGGATTATAGATTCAGGTGCAGGCATACTTCGTATTCGTTGGCGGCGTTGTGGGGGTTTACGCGCACGGTGTGGGCGTGGGGATAGAGCAAATCGAGGCGGCGCTGGGTGTTGGCCAGGCCAATACCGCCGGGCTCATCGTCGTCGTCGGCGGGCCGGTCGGGGAACACGGTGTTGCGCACGCACAGCTCCACGGTATGGGCCGTGGGCTGGCGCAGCTCGATGCTGATGCGGCTGGGCGCGGTGGCGCTCACGCCGTGCTTAAACGCATTCTCAACAAACGGCTGGAACAGCATGGGCGCGATGAACGGGTCGGGGCTGAGCGGGTCGGGCATCTCGAAGCTGACCTGCACTTTGTTGGTCAGGCGCAGGTGCATTAGCTCAACATAATCGCGCAGGAAGCTGATTTCCTGGCTCAGGCAGGTGTGGCCGGCCGGCGACTCGTACAGCACGTAGCGCATCATGCGCGAGAGACGGTGCAGGGCGGCGCGGGCCTGGTCGGCGTCGAGCAGCGTGAGGGCGTAGATGTTATTGAGGGTGTTGAAGAAGAAGTGCGGGTTGATTTGGGCTTTCAGCAGGCTCAGCTCGGTGGCTACCTGGCGGCGCTCCAGCTCCAGGCTGCTTTCGGCGTCGCGCTGGCCCTTTTGCATGGCCGCGAGGCTGGTGGCAATGCCCAGCACCAGCAGCGCCAGCAGCAGCACCCCGGAATTGACGAACGGGCTACCTTCCTCCAGGCCCGGCACCGGGTACGGGCGCGGCGCCGACCACGGATTGGGCGGGTTGAGGACGGCCTCGCGGGCAGCCGAAATCAGCTCGGGCACCCCCAGGCGTTGCTCTGCCTGCTGATGAATGGCCAGCACCGCCAGCACCAGCGCGGCATTCAGCACCACGTAGGCCCAGCCTTTGCCGCCATACAGCAGGCGCGGCGCGGCCCACGCCACGTTCAGGTAAAACACGCCCACCAGCAGGCCAAACACCACGGCCTGCGTCAGCCAGAACTCGATGGGCTTGGGGCCGGGGTAGTCGGGCTGCTGGGCCACCAGCAACACCGCCACCAGCCCCCAGACCAGAGCGTGCAGTAGCAGCGTGGAAGCCGAACGGAGCAGGGGTATGGGCATAGTTAGGAGTTGGGAGTTAGGAGTTAAAAGTGAAGCGTTGCGTAGCGAGAACGAACGGCGGCCAGTCCTCAACCCCCATTTTTAGCTCTTATACTCCCAACTTTTAACTCTCTCCAAAGCTACAACTCGCCCTTGGGTGCCCGGGCCTTGTATCGGCCAGCAGGGGGTGGATATCGCCCAGTCGGCACTATAGGCCGCTGGTGCGGCGTGGCCCCAATTGACCGCGCCGTTTGGGGGGGCTAAAAAGGCGAATGGGCGACGCGGGACAGTAGCTCGGCGATTGCAGTTGGCCCCAGTTATTAAGGAGCCGCAAATTTGAGCCAAACCCGCTGCCTATTGGCTGGCAGATTGCCGCTTACTCCTCCGCTCCTCCCCCCTGCTTTCTTCATGGCCTCGACCCTGCTTCCCCGACTTGCTTCGATGATGGCCGCCGCCGCGCTGCTGCTGGTAGTGGCCTGTCAGAAAGACCGCGAACCCAGCACGCCCACCACCGCCGACCTCGCCGCCATCACGGCCCTGCCGCAGGAGGCCACCGCCCCGGCCAGCAACCCGAGCAGCGCGGCCAAAATCGCGCTGGGCCGCGCCCTGTTCTGGGACCCCGTGCTGTCGGGCGGCAAGGACGTGAGCTGCGCCAGCTGCCACCATCCCGCCAGCGGCTACGCCGACGCCCTCGACCTCAGCATCGGCAGCAACGGCCAGGGCCTGGGCACCGCCCGCCACTTCCGCGCCCCCAACGACATTGCCTTCAACCAGCGCAACTCGCCCACCGTGCTCAACGCCGCTTTCAACGGCATGGCGACCGATGGCAGCTACCAGCCCGCCACGGCCGCCATGTTCTGGGATTTGCGGGCACAGTCACTTGAAAACCAGTCGCTGATGCCCGTGGCTACGCTGGAGGAGATGCGCGGCCACCAGTATACCGAGGGCGTGGCCCTCGATTCGGTGGTGGCGCGGCTGCGCGGCATTGCGGCATATGGGCCGCTGTTCAGCGCCGCGTTCGCGGAGGCCACGCCCATTTCGGCGGCCAATATCGGCAAGGCCATTGCCTGCTTCGAGCGCACGCTGCTGGCCACCGATGCGCCTTTCGACCAATACATGCGCGGCGACAAAAGTGCCCTCACGGCCCAGCAGGTGCAGGGGCTGAACGATTTCGTGACCAGCGGCTGCGCCAAGTGCCACAGCGGCCCGATGCTCAGCGACTACCAGCTGCACGTCCTCGGCGTGGCCGATAATAGCAAAAACCCGGCTTCTGATGCGGGGGCCAATGGCAGCTACGCCTTCCGCACGCCCAGCCTGCGCAACGTGGCCCTCACTGCGCCCTACATGCACAGCGGCACGCTGCCCAACCTGCAGGCGGTGCTGGCTTTCTACGCGCCACCGCCCGGGGCACCGGCCACAGCCAACCCGCACGTGAGCCTGGGGCAGCGCGACCCGCTGTTTCCCGGCCGCGTGACCAATCCGCAGAACATCATCGCCTTTCTGCAATCCCTCACCGCCACCAGCTACGACCGCACCGTGCCCGCCGCCGTGCCCAGCGGCCTGGCCGTGGGCGGCAACATTCACTAGCCTTCCTTTCATTATTTTTTCCATTTTTCAACCCTTTTTCCCCAACCAACTTTTATGCGCTTCACTAACCTCCTACGTTTTGCCAGCGCCGCGGCGCTGCTATGCTCCATGAGCAGTTTCTCAGGCTGCGAGAAAGACAATGTGGGCCCCAACGGCGGCTGCACCAAGAAAATCACGACGGCCACTCCGCCGACGACCACGACTACGACGGGAACCGGTACGGGCACGGGCGCTAACTAACCCGGCACAGGGGTACCTCGCCCCCGGCACCTCTCCAAAAGAGAGGGGAACCTGACGTTAGCCCGCGCTGAAAGTCGCGTGGCACCCCTATCTTGGAGAGGTGCCGGGGGCGAGGTTTTTCAGCTGCTGCCGGCCGATTTATTATCTTCACTACTACCATGAAAACCCTCCGCTCGCTTAGACTGCTGTTGCTGCTGTTGCTGCTGCCGCTGGCGGCTTCGGCCACGCACATTGTGGGCGGCGAGCTGGATTTGCAGTACAAGTCCGGCAGCACCTACACGCTCAGCCTCAACCTGTATTTTGATGCCATCAACGGCGACCCGCTGGCCTTGGACCAAAGCCTTATAGCCAGCATTTTTGTGAAAGCCACCAACCAGCGAGTGGTGAACGTGACGCTGCCGCTCACCAGCAATACCTTCGTACAATATACTAACCCGGCCTGCGCCGTGGGCTCGCTGAGCACCCGCAAGCTAGTGTATACCAAAGATATCACCCTGGATATCACCACCTACGCCAACCCCGGCGGCTACTACGTGGCCGTGGAGCGCTGCTGCCGCAACATCAGTATCAGCAACATTATGAACCCGGCCGGCGCGGCCCAGACCTTTTACCTCGAGTTTCCGGCCGTCGTGCGCTCGGGCGCGGCTTTTATTGATTCCACGCCGCGCATTTTCCCGCCCCTGGGCGACTATGCGTGCCGGGGCGAGCTGTTTTATTACGACTTCGGCGGGCAGGACATCGACGGCGACTCGCTCGCCTACGATATGGTGACGCCGCTGAATGGCCACGCCTCGGCGGCCGTGGGCAACACCGCGCCCCTGCCCAGCGCCGCGCCCTACGCCCCCATCACCTGGAGCCCGAGCCTGAGCGCCGCCAACCAGATTCCGGGCACGTCGGCCCTGGGCATTAACGCGCGCACCGGCCGCCTCACGGTGCGGGCCACCAACCTGGGCCTGTTCGTGTTCGGGGTGCGCTGCGCGGAGTTTCGCAAGGGCGTGAAAATCGGCGAAACGCGGCGCGACTTCCAGCTTTATGTGCTGAACTGCCCCACCAACCTGGCGCCCAGGCTCCAGGTGCACCCCGCCAACAGCGCCACGCTGTACCGCCCCGGCCGCGATACGCTACGCCTGCTGCCCGGCGGCAACCGATGCCTCACCATTCGCTACACCGACTCCGACCCCAACTCGGTGCTTACCATGAGCACCCGGCCGGTCAATTTCACGGTGCCCGCGCCCACCTTCACCACTAGTACCAGCGGCACGGTGCGGGCCGCCGGCGCCCCCGACACTCTCACCGCCACCCTCTGCTTCCCCGATTGCGCCGACACCAAGGGCAAGGTGTACCTGCTCGACCTCATTGTGGCCGATAACGGATGCAGTCTGCCCAAGCACGATACCGTGCGCGTAGCCTTCACCGCCACGCAGGGCACCAACGCGGCCCCGGTGCTCAGCAGCAGCTTCCCGCCCGCCCCGGCTCCCACCGTAGATACCGCCCCCACGGTGGTGCGCGTGACGCTGGGCCTGCGCTACACCGCCACCCTGACCGGCACCGATGCCAACCGCAACGCCTTGGCCCTCGCGGCCGTGGGCGAGGGCTTCGACCTCGCGGCGATGGGCATGCAGTTCACGGCCCAGAATGGCGCGGGCCTGGCCAATGGAACCTTCGCCTGGGAGCCCACCTGCGCCGCCGTGGCGGCCATCGGCACCAGCAATGGCCTGGTGGTGCACTTCAAGCTGACCGAAACCGGCCCCTGCGTACCGCTGCCGCAGGAGCGGACCATCCGCTTCGAGGTGGTGCCGGTGACGGAGCTGACAGCCTTCCGCCCGCCCAACGTCATCACGCCGAACGGCGACGGGTTGAACGACTTTCTGCGGATGCCCGACCTGCCGGTGGACTTCTGCGATAATAAATTTGCGGGTATCAAAATCTTCTCGCGCTGGGGCCAGCAGATATTTGCTTCGGCAGAGCGCGAGTTTCAGTGGGGCGGCCAGGGCGCGGGCGGGCTGTATTATTACCTGGCTACTTACACCGACGGCCGCAAGTTTAAGGGCTGGGTGGAGGTGATTCCGTAGCGGGGTGGCAATGCTTGGTTACCCGTCATTTCATTACCCGTCATGCAGAGCGCAGCGCTCTGCATGACGGCCTTTATAAAAACCAGCGCCAACGCTACTTCTACCTACTTTTCCCCTCCCATGAAGCTAAAGCCCAACATTGCCACCAGCGAGGCCGGATTCATCTTTAATCCCGCCACCGGCGACTCCTTCGCGGCCAACCCGCTGGCGGCCGACATCCTGGCCCGCGCCAAGGCCGGCCTGGACGCAGCGGCCATCAAGGCCGGCATTCTGGAGTGCTACGACGTAGCCCCCGGCCAGCTCGAAAAGGACTGGGACGACCTGCTGGCCCAGCTGCGCGACTTCAACCTGCTGGTGGAAGCGGGAAGTGAGGAGCAGGGAGCGGGCAACAAAAAGTAACCTGCGCCAATGCCCACTCCCCACTCCCCGCTTCCCGCTTCCAACACCCGGCCGCGCCTCACCGTGGCCGTGACCGGCCTTAATGCCACCGACAGCCCCGGCCCGGGCGTGGCCGTTATCCGCGCCCTGCGCGAGAGCACGGATTTCGACCTGCGCATCATCGGGCTGAGCTATGAGGCGTTGGAGCCGGGCATTTACCTGCGTGAGCTGGTGGATAAGTCCTACCAGCTGCCCTACCCGGCGGCGGGCACGGCGGCGCTACTGGCGCGGCTGGCCCACATCCGCGAGCGGGAGGAAGTGGCCGTGCTCATCCCCAACTTCGATGCCGAGCTGTTCAACTTCATCAAGCTGGAGCCAGAATTACGGGCGCTGGGCATCCACACGTTTCTGCCCACACTGGCCCAGCTCGACGCCCGCGACAAGCTGAACCTTGCCGCCTTCGGGGCTGCGCACGGCTTCAGCACCCCCGCCAGCCGGCCGCTGCACAGCGCTTTTGAAATAACGACTGCCGCCGAAACCCTGGGCTGGCCGCTGGTACTGAAGGGCCGCTACTACGATGCCGCCGTGGTGCACTCGCTGGCGCAGGCCGAGCAGGCGTTTGCGCGGCTGAGCGGGCTGTGGGGCATGCCACTCATCGCACAGCAGTTTGTGGCGGGGCAGGAAATCAACATTGCCGGGCTGGGCGACGGGCACGGCCGCGCCCTGAGCGCAGTGCCCATGCGCAAGCTCACCATCACGGACCGGGGCAAAGCCTGGGCCGGCATCACCCTGGAGGATGAGGCCCTGCTGGCCCTGGCCCGCCGCTTTGCCGAGGCCACCCGCTGGCGCGGTGGCTTCGAGCTAGAGCTGATTCGCACGGCCACGAATGAGCTGGTGATTCTCGAAATCAACCCCCGCTTCCCGGCCTGGATATACCTCACGGCCGCCGCCGGCCAAAACCAGCCCGCCGCCCTGCTCCGCCTGGCCCTGGCCCTGCCCGTGCCGATGATGGAAGGCTATGCCGTGGGCAAGATGTTCGTGCGCTACGCCTGGGATTTGATTACCGACCACACCGAATTCCAGCAAGTGGCCGCGCTGGGTGAACTTTGAGCTCCCCTCCTCGGCTGAGGAGAGGATATTGCCGCGTAGCGGCAACGGGGGTGGTTGACCGCGTTGAACGACACCCGAACGACACCCGGCTGGTGCGGCCGAATCACGCCCAAACGATGCCCGGCTGGTGCGGCCGCGAGTCGTTCAACGATTCAACCACCCCAGCTGTCGCTTCGCGCCAGTATTCCCTCCTCAGCCGAGGAGGGGAGTTGTCCGCTGGCACATTATTATCCATCCATGAAACGCCCCTACGAACGTCCTACCCTGCGCAAGCTCACGGCCGGCGCGCTGCACAAGTTTGGGCCGCGCGCCGGGGCCGCACCCACGGCCGCCCTCGATGGCGTAGCCGTGGCGGAGCTGGTGGCCCGGTTCGGCTCGCCGCTCTTTGTGCTGAGCGAGCGGCAGCTGCGGCGCAGCTACCAGGCGGCGGTGCGGGCCTTTGGCACGCGCTACCCGGCGGTGCAGCTGGCGTGGTCGTACAAAACAAACTATCTGAACGCCGTGTGCCGCACCTTCCACCAGGAGGGCGCGTGGGCGGAGGTGGTGAGCGGCATGGAGCTGGAAAAGGCTTTGCTGAACGGCGTGCCCGGCCCGCACATTCTCTTCAACGGCCCCGGCAAGCGGCGCGCCGATTTGGAGCGGGCCTGCGCGGTCGATGCCGTCATTCACCTCGACAATGCCGATGAGCTGCACCTGCTGCTGGACGTGGCCGCCGGCCGCGCCAGCCGGCCCCGCGTGGCCCTGCGCGTGAATCTCGACGCGGGCATCTACCCGCAGTGGGACCGGTTCGGCTTCAACCTGGAGAATGGCGAGGCCTGGCAGGCCCTGGGCCGCGTGGTGGCCTCGGGGCGGCTGGCGCTGGTGGGGCTGCACTGCCACATCGGAACTTATGTGCTCCAGCCCAAGGCGTATGGCGTGGCGGCCACCAAGCTGGCAGCGCTGGCCCGGCGCTGCCGGCGCGAGCTGAACACGGCCGTGCAGTACCTCGACCTGGGCGGCGGCTTCCCTTCCACCAACACCCTGAAAGGCGCTTACCTTCCCGCCGCCGATACCGTGCCGCCGCTCGACGAATACGCCGAAGCCATCACCGGGGCCCTGCTCGGCGCAGGCTTCCCGGCCGATGAGCTGCCGCTGCTGGTGCTGGAAGCCGGCCGGGCGCTGGTGGACGACGCGGGCTCGCTCATCGGCTCGGTGCTGGCCAACAAGCGCCTGGCCGACGGCCGCCGCGCCACCATCCTCGACTTCGGGGTGAACCTGCTCTTCACCTCCTTTTGGTACGACCACCACATCAGCCCCACCCGCGAATTCTCGGACCAAACCGAGCCCACCGTGCTCTACGGCCCCCTCTGTATGAACATCGACCAGCTCCGCAACAGCATCGCCCTGCCCCTGCTCGCCCCCAGCGATACCGTGGTGGTGCACAAAGTGGGCGCATACAACATGAGCCAGTGGCAGCAGTTCATCAACCTGCGGCCCAACGTAGTGATGATTGACGAGGCCGGCGCGGTGCATATAATAAGAGCCGCCGAAACGCTGGAGTACCTGCAGCAGCTGGAGCGGGTGCCGGCGCACCTGCTTCCTTAACTTTCATCGCCCTCCCCGAAAACCTCACCCCCGGCCCCTCTCCCCAGGAGAGGGGAGCCTGACGACCCGTAACCGAAGTATTTCCGGTGCCCCTCTCTTTTGGAGAGTGGGTCGGGGGTGAGGTTACGCCAGCCGCGCCGTTATGACTCCTACCCTTACATCCTTCCTTCGCGCCGTGCTGCACAGCTACGCCATGCTGTTCTTTTCGCAGCATCGGGGCTTTGCAGCGGTGCTGCTGCTAGTGTCGTTTGGGCACCCGGTGGTGGGGGCGGCGGGGTTGGTCAGCACCTGCCTGGCGGTGGCCGGGGCGCAGCTGGGCGGCTTCAATAAGGAATGGACCGCCAGCGGTGCCTACAGTTTCAACGCCCTGCTTACCGGGCTGGGGCTGGCCTCGTTTTTCGCGCCGGGCTGGGGGCTGGCGGGGCTGGTGGTGGTGGGCGCGGGCCTGGCCCTGCTGCTGAGCGTGGCCCTGGGCGGCTGGCTGGGCGGGCGGGGACTGCCGTTTTTGTCGGTGCCGTTTGTGGGCACGGTATGGGTGCTGCTGCTGGGAGCCGGGCCGCTGCTGCACCTGCCGGCGGCCGAAAGCGGCATCTACTGGCTGAACGATGCCTACGCCCTGGGCGGCCCCCGGCTGGCCACGGCCGCCCAATGGGTGGGCGACTGGCCCTGGCCGCCGCTGCTGGCTACGTACCTGCGGGCGCTGAGCGCGGTGCTATTTCAGGACAGTGCGCTGGGCGGGCTGCTGGTGGCGATGGGGCTGCTGTGGCACTCGCGCATTGCGTTTTCGCTATCGGTGCTGGGCTTTTTGGGAGCATATGGCTTGCTGCTGCTCACCGGGCCGGCGGGCAGCGGGCCGCCCGATTATAACCTAGGGGCCAACTACGTGGTGGCGGCCGTGGCCGTGGGCGGCGTGTTCGTCATTCCCTCGGCGGCCAGCTACGGGTGGGCCTTACTGAGCGTGCCCATGACGGTGGTGGTGCTAGCCGGCTGCACTACGGTGCTGGACCGGCTGGGACTGCCGGCGCTGTCGCTGCCCTACTGCGCCACGGCTTTGTTGTTCCTCTACGTGCTACTGCTGCGCGAGCGGCCGGGCGCGGGACTGGTGCTCACGCCCATCCAGCGCTACTCGCCCGAGCGCAACCTCTACGCCTACGCCACGGCCCGGGTGCGGCTGGCCCACCAGGGCGCGGTGCCCCTCACCCTGCCCTTCCTGGGCGCGTGGACCTGCACCCAGGGCTACACCGACGGTGGCCCTACCCACCTCGGCGACTGGGGCCAGGCTCTGGACTTCGCCATCACTGACGCCGACGGCCGCACCTACCACGGCACCGGCCGCGCCCTGAGCGACTACTACGCCTACAACAAGCCCGTGCTGGCCCCCGCCGACGGTGTGGTGCAGGAAGTCATTCAGCACATCGAAGACAATGCCATCGGCGAGGTGAACACCCGCGAGAACTGGGGCAATACCGTCGTAATCCGCCATGCGGCCGGGCTGTTCACCCAGCTTTCGCACCTGCGCGCCCACTCGGTGCCGGTGAAGGTGGGCGACTACGTACGGCGCGGCGACATCGTTGGTACCTGCGGCAGCTCGGGGCGCTCGCCCGAGCCGCACCTGCACTTCCAAGTGCAGGCCACTCCCTACTTGGGTTCGCGCACGCTGGCCTACCCGTTGGCGTATTTCGTGGCAGCGGCGGGGGTGAGCGCGGCCAGTATTCCCGCACAGCCAACCCCGCCGTCGCGGAAGCTCAGGCAGCAGCTTGCTCAGTCAATAAATTTATCAGCAAGCATTTATGGGCAAGCAAATGCTGCATTGGATTCGCCGGCTAGGATGAGCTACGCCCCCGATGGAACAACACGCCCGGCCGAAACCCCTGCTTTTGCTGCTTCCCAAATGCCGCAGCTCCGGCACTTTGCCGTGCCCGTGGCGGGCGAAATCGTGCGCCCGCCCACCTTCAACCGCACTCTGAGCCAGGCCCTGCGCCTGCCCCCCGGCTACGCGCTGGACGTGCGCGATGCCGCCGCGCCCACCGCCCCGGCCCAGCGCTGGGAAGTATTCACCGATGCCTACAACCTGGCCTATCTGCGCTGCCAGCGCACGGGAGCGGTGCTCTACTTCGGGGGCGATGAGTCGGTGTTCTACTGCACGGCTTTTTATGGCGATGAAAGCTCGTGGCTCTTTCTGCTTTACCAGGCCGCCTACCGGGTGCCGCTGGCCGGCCTGCCGGGCCAGGTCGTGCACGACGAGTTTCCGCTGACCGTGGTGCACAACCCGGCTCTTACCTGGGCGCAGGATGTGCTGGCCCCATTTTACCGTTTCCTGCGCCCCACTTTTTGGGCCGAGGAACTACCCGCCACGGCCGGCCATTGGCCCGGCGGTCCGGTGCGGCTGCGCAGCCGTGTGGTGGTGGCAGGCTTTGGCCGCGCCCGCGAGGTACAGGCTGCCGAGCTGCTTTTTACCGAAGGCCGGCTCGCCGAGCTGCGCGTGCGCCGTGCCACCGGCAGCGTCACCCTCACCTGCTCAGTAGCCGGCGCATGAGGAAATTAGCCCTGCTGCTGGTACTGCTGGCCGGAACCACCGCCGCCCACGCCCAGGCCCCAGTGCCCGATTATCAAACCACCGACAGCCTGACCCAGGCCCTGGCCGGGCAGTACCGCTGGGCCGCGCTCGACTCGGTGGGAGGCACCGCCCTGCGCCTCGGGCTCGACTACCCGGCCCTGCGCCGCCGGCTGGGCCAGGCCGCCCTGGCCCGCGACCGCCCAGCGCAGGCCACCTGGCACTACGGCCGCGCCCTGCGCGAAAACCCGGTTGATATCACCGCCCGCTACGGCCTGGCCCTGGCCTACCTCAGCCTGAACCAGCCCGGCCCCGCCGCCCTGGTGGCGCGCGACCTGCCCGACTCGCTGCGCCGCCCACTGCATCTCAACGGCTTCCAGCTGCTGAGCCGGGTGGAGGTGGAGGCCAGTGGCCAGACCACCCGCCAGGAGCATCGGGGACCGGCCGGCTTCCTGCGCCTGGGCGTGGGCACCCGCCTCAGCCCCCGCCTCAGCCTGAGCCAGAGCATTAGCTACTTCGGCCAGAACATTGAGCTGCCCGACCGCCAGCAGCGCGGCCGTGGCACCTCCTACCCCGTGCGCCAGAACGGGTACTACGCCCAGCTGGCCGGCCAGCTGGCGCCGCGCTGGCGGGCACTGCTCGGCTACCATTTCCTCGACAGCGATTTTGGCCGCCTCGAAACCAGCAGCAGCCACCTTGGCTATGCCGCCCTGGCCTACGCCCGCCCCCACTGGACGGCGCAGCTGGGCCAGTACGTGGGCACCCTCACCGATACTGCCCGCGCCCAAACTAACCTGCGCCTGACCGTGTACCCGCTCGGCAACCTGCGCCTGTATGGCTTCGGGCAGGCCAGCGTGGTGCGCTCCAACGGCCGCAGCCACCCGCATGCGCTGCTGGGGGCGGGCGGGCGGCTGCACCGCCGCGCCTGGCTCGATGTGTACGGCGGCCTGGGCCAGGTGCCGGTGCTGGCCGAGCTCGATGGACTATACGTGTACAATCTACTCGACCCCTTGCAGGCCCGCGCCGGGACCGGCCTGCTTATTTTGCTGCCCGAGCGGCTCTCGCTGCGCCTGAGCTACGGCCTGGAGCGCCGCCGCGATGCCATCAACGGCTCCCTGTATAACTTGCAATCTCTTAGTACCGCCCTCGCATGGACCTGGTAAAGCTGACTTTCGCCACCGCTGCCCTCGTGTATGCTGTGCCGGCCGCCGCCCAGGCTCCGGACCAGACTACCGCCTTTGCCACCAGCTACGCCGCCGAGGCCAAGGCCGACTACGCCGACGCCATTGCGCCCATCAAAAGCATCTACACCGGCACCTACGAGCAGAACCTGCGCCTGGGCTGGCTCTATTTCCTAGCCAAAAACTACCCCGCCGCCGCCGCCCACTACCAGAAGGCCGTGGAGCAGCGCCCCTACGCCATCGAGCCCAAGTTCGGCCTCATCAAGCCCCTGAACGCGCTAGGCCAGATTGAGAAGATGCTGAGCACCTACGAAACCATTCTCAAAGTAGACCCCCAGAATACCCAGGCCAACTACTGGACCGGCGTTATCTACCTCAACCGCAAGGCCTACAGCCAGGCCGCCCGCTACTTCGAGCACGTCGTCAATCTCTACCCGTTCGACTACGATTCCAACATCTCCCTGGCCTGGGCCTACCTCAACCTCGGCAAGAAAGCCGAAGCCCGCGCCCTCTACACCAAGGCCCTGCTCATCCGGCCCGGCGATGCCGCCGCCACCGCCGGCCTGCGCCGCCTCTAGCGCGGCCCCTACGCCACCAGGCAGCGCACCACGTAGGCCACCAGCGCCTGAAACGTTTCGGCCCGCCGCAGCTCGGCATCGTCGAGCTGCACGTAGCACGCCTGCTCTACCTCGCAGTACAGCTCGTTGCGCTCCACCTCACTGGCAAACACGGCACTCAGCCGGCGACGCGGTATGAGGCAGGACGGCGCAATGAAGTGCCGCCGGAAAATGCGGCGCAAAATACGATAGGCCTGCTTTTTCATACTCGTAAGGGATAAGGCGATAACAGCGGCATGGCTGGCGCGGGCTGCCAGCTGCTCAGTTGGCTGGCCGGCGGCCGGGACGGCGCGCCCGGCGCTGGGCCGCCGGCTTGGCCTGCAGCCGGGCATATTCATCGGCTTTCAATAGTAACCGGAGCTGGGTGTCAAATTCGTCTTCGAAGCGCTGCACGGCAAAAAACAATGGGATGATTAAGGGGAGTGGCAATACTAAATCTTTACCGCCCGGCGGCCAGCAGGCTGATGCGCTGGTCGTCGGGTTGGGCGACCTGCCACTGCTCCAGCCGCAGCACCTGTATGGCCGTGAGCTGCGCCCGCAGGACCTGGTCGGCGGCCTCCGGCGTGGCGGTAGTGGCTGAGGAGGCCGGATGGGCTGCGGCCAGGCGGGCGGCCAGTGCCTGGCGCACCGCCACCACTTGCTGGGGCTGGAGTTACAGCGTGGTGGTGAGGTCGCGCAGCAGCTAGTGATACTGCGCCACTGAAAGCGCCGCCGCCACCGGGATGCTGGCCGGGCCATCGGCGAAGGATACGGGCACGCGCGGGGTTGCACTTTCGGCGTCGCGCATTTGCGCGGCGGCGGGCCTGGCTTCGGCGAGGGCGAGCAGGCACACGAGGAGGCGGAGGAGGCGCGGCATTTGCATGGGTGCGGGCTATTGGAAGCGAAAAAAACCGCCGGCGGCGGGCCGGTTTCATGCATCAAAGGTGTTCGGTCGGAGCCGGGGCCTCAAACCCAATCGCCCAACCGTGCTGCCACACCGACTACTTCCCGGTTTGGCCAGCTTATCCACACCGGAGTACCTTGGCTTAAAGCAGAACAACTGGGAGCTTCAGAGCTGATATTCACCGACTTTTTAAACTAATTCGTCGATTTATTATCTTTGCTGCCAACCCTACTGGGTATCTTTGGTCAGCCCCCTCCACTTCGCCCATAGGCTACCCCAAGCGCCGCCTTTTTCTCATCTTACTAATACCCTGTTCCCATGACTGATGCCACCGGCTACGTCACCTCACGCCACCCCACGATTTTACTGGGCAGCGGCTACGCCGTTTCGCCCGGCGTGGTGCCCTGGTCCTACCAGCCCGGCGATGAGCTCGGGGCAGACCCGGTAGCAGAGGGCCAGTTTGTGCTGGAGCAGAACTACCCCAACCCGCACCGCGGCGTAACAACCGTTCCCTTCACCCTGCCCGGGGATGCCGATGTCCACCTCGATTTATTCGACCAGTTGGGCCGCAAAATGGCAGGCGTAGCACGCAAAGGCCGTAACGCCGGGTCGCAAAATATAAAAATCAATCTGGAGGGCCTGGGATTACCGGCTGGCGACTATATTTACCGACTACAGGTCAGCAACCGGTTCGGGATATACCAGCAGGCGAAGCAGATGACCATCGAATAAAAACAACTGGAAGTGAGTGGGCTTAGAAGTGAAGCCCCGAGGCCGACCGCTGCAACGGTCGGCCTCTTTTTTTGGGTCTTGGGGCCCAAGGCCGCATTCGTTTGGCCGAAACCTTTCAGGTTAGGCTGCGCCGCCCGTACTTTGCCGTTGGGCCACTACGGGCGGCGGCTTACTTTTCCACTCGCTTCCAACTCCCATCGCGGCTCCGCCGCATATCTTTTTCTTATGGCTGACCAAACTCTTACCGGCCTGCGCGCCGGTGTGCTGCACGGCGACGAAGTGCAGGCCCTCTTCCAGAATGCCAAGGCCCACGGCTACGCGCTGCCCGCCGTGAACGTGACCGGCACCAACACCGTGAATGCCGTGCTCGAAACCGCCAAGGCAGTGAATTCGCCCGTGATGGTGCAGTTCTCGAACGGCGGCGCGCAGTTCTTCGCCGGCAAGTCGGTGAGCAACGACGGCCAGCGGGCCAGCATCGCGGGTGGTATTTCGGGCGCTCACCACGTTCACCTTATGGCCGCGCTCTACGACGTGCCCGTGGTGCTGCACACCGACCACGCCGCCAAAAAGCTCCTCCCCTGGATTGACGGCCTGCTCGATGCCGGCGAGAAATACTACCAGACGCACGGCCAGCCCCTCTACAGCTCGCACATGCTGGACTTGTCGGAAGAGCCGATTGAGGAAAACATCGAAATCTGCAAGCGCTACCTAGAGCGCATGGCCAAAATCGGCATGACGCTGGAGATTGAGCTGGGCGTGACCGGCGGCGAGGAAGACGGCGTGGACAACTCCGACGTGGATTCCTCCAAGCTCTATACCCAGCCCGAGGAAGTGGCTTTTGCCTACGAGCAGCTGAGCGAAATCAGCCCGCGCTTCACCATCGCGGCCGCTTTTGGCAACGTGCACGGCGTGTACAAGCCCGGCAACGTGAAGCTGGAGCCCAAGATTCTACACAACTCGCAGGAGTTCCTGCGCCAGAAGCACAACATCGCCGAAGCCCTGCCCATCGACTTCGTATTCCACGGCGGCTCGGGCTCGTCGCAGGAGGAAATCCGCGAGGCCATCAGCTACGGCGCCATCAAGATGAACATCGACACTGACCTGCAATGGGCGCTGTGGGAAGGCATCAAAGACTACTACGTGAAGAACGAAAGCTTCCTGCAGGGCCAAATTGGCAACCCCGGCGGAGCCGATTCGCCCAACAAGAAGTACTACGACCCGCGCGTGTGGCTGCGCAAAGGCGAAGAGACGTTCTCGGCCCGTTTGAAAACGGCATTTGAGGACCTGAACTGCATCAACCGCCGCTACTAGCCGGTTGAACGTCCCACTCCCCTCCTTTTTTAAGGAGGGGACATTTTTGCAACGCGAAAATTGGGGTGGTTGCATTCGTTGAACCGAAGGTCGGCGTAGCCAACGACACCCGAACGAGGCCTTTGTGCTATGTTCGGGTGTCGTTGGCGTTTCGGGACCCGCCGCAAGTCGTTCAACGACCTCACCACCCCAGTGTCCGCTACGCGGCCACGTCCCCTCCTTGGTAAGGAGGGGAGTTTGTCGTTCTTCATCTCCCCATCATACCCTACCAAGCCAACCCTACCCGCTACCAGGAAATGACTTACCGCCGCTGCGGCCGCAGTGGCCTGAAACTGCCGGCCCTCTCGCTGGGCCTGTGGCATAATTTCGGCGGGGTCGACACCTTCGAAAACGGACGCGCCATCCTGCACCGCGCCTTCGACCGGGGCATTACGCACTTCGACCTGGCCAACAACTACGGCCCGCCGCCCGGCTCGGCCGAGGAGAATTTTGGCCGCATCCTGCGCGAAGATTTCGCCGGCTACCGCAACGAGCTCATCATCTCGACCAAAGCCGGCTACCACACGTGGGAAGGCCCTTACGGCGATTAGGGCTCGAAGAAATACCTCGTTTCCAGCCTCGACCAGAGCCTCAAGCGCATGGGCCTGGAGTACGTCGACATCTTCTGCCACCACCGCCCCGACCCCGACACGCCCCTGACCGAAACCATGGCCGCCCTCGACCTCATCGTGCGCCAGGGCAAGGCCTTGTACGTGGGCCTGAGCAACTACCAGCCCGCCGAGGCCACCGAAGCTTTCGCCCTGCTGCGCGAGATGGGCACGCCCTGCCTCATCCACCAGCCCAAGTATTCCATGTTTGAGCGCTGGGTCGAAGACGGCCTGCTCGACCTACTGGGCGATGAGGGCGTGGGCGGCATCCCCTTCTCGCCCCTGGCCCAGGGCCTGCTCACCAACAAGTACCTGCACGGCATCCCCGACGACTCCCGCGTGGCCAAAGGCGTGGGTTTCCTCACCGAAAACAACCTCACGCCCGAGCGCCTCGACCAGGTGCGCCGCCTCAACGACCTGGCAAAAACCCGCAACCAAAGCCTCGCACAAATGGCCCTCTCCTGGCTGCTGAAGGACGAGCGGGTAACATCCGTCCTCATCGGTGCCAGCAAGCCGGAGCAGCTCGACGACTCGCTCCGCTGCTTGGAGAATCTGACGTTCAGCGCGGAGGAGCTGGCGGCAATTGAGGGAATTTTGTAGGGGCGGAGATGGATTAGCAGCACGATGTACTGAATGACACTGTTCTACTGGTCTACTGCCCAATCGACCCGATTTTGGGCTGAATCTGGATAATAAAGCGCCGGTTTAACTCTTCATCTTTACCCATGTAGCGTCCTACGCCACCAAACCCACTTCCAGCCGATACAAGTTCGTAGCGTGGCGCTGGGAAGTTGATTCCCGCGCCACGCCACAGATTGGTTACTGCCAGCGCCCGGGCATAGCTTAATTGCCGGGTAATGATGCCATCGAAGTTTTTGGGCGAATCGTAAGAGTACGTGCCATCATGCCGGCGGCTTGTGAACCGGGCCGTGCGGCCCTCTACCACAACCAGGTATTGAATGTCGTTGGGAGCGTTTGCCTCATTCAATTGTTTTTGCAAGAAGCGACCAACTTCAAGTACGCGGGGCTTATCCGCTTCGTAAAGTTCGGAGCTATTCTCCTTGAAGGAAATATTAAAAGCCAACTCGTAGCGTTTATACTTTTGACTATAGACAAAATATTTAGGGTCTTCCAGCTTTTTAAGAGCCGCTTTAATTTCATCCAGCTTTTTCTTATCCTCCAACTGTACCCTGAGTTCTTCGTTTTTTTTCTGAAACTGCTGGTAACTGACCACAAACAGCACCAGCATCGTCAGGAACAAGGCCGTCATAAGGTCCACGTAGCTGGGCCAGAAAAAGTCCTTGCTCTGTTTCATATCGCGGGGTTTGGGAAATTTTACGGATTGCGCTGGGCGCTATTTCTTACCTAACCAACGCTGAATCAAGTTGGGCCGGGTGATTTCCTCCAGCACTTGGTTGGTGCGGCTCACCTGCTCCAGCAGGCCCTGTTGGAGCTTGGCATCCTGCGCAATGCGGGCTTCAAGGGCCTGCAGGGCCTGGGCGCTGGCTTGGGCTTGGCGCTCCTGCAGCTTGTTGAGTGCCTGCTGCTGCTCGGGCAGGTTGCGGAAGGGGTCGAGCTGCTTGCTGAGGCGCTCGAAAAGATTGTCGTCGTTGAGGCGGTCGAAGTAGGATTTCCAGCGGGCGTGGGCCTGGGTCGACTCAGCGTCCAGCTCTTTTAGTCGGGCCTTCAGGGCCTCATCCATTTGCCGGGCTCCTTCGCTCACCTGCTGGCGGACGCCCGCGCCGAGGTCGGCCAGGAGCTGCTGATGCTCGCTGAACACGGCCACTTGGTTGCGCAAGTTTGTATCGTGCGATTCGAGGTAGCCAGGCACGCTGTTCAGGCTTTTTTCCAAGGTAGTCAGGCGGTTGAGCAGGGCCGTAATGGTACGGGCCACGTCGGCACCTTGCGTCACGGCCACGTTAAGGGCCTGCTGATAGCCGAGGAATTTCTCGAAGGTGTGGGCGCTTTCGTCCATCCGGTCAAATATCTTGATAGTCGAGTTGGCCAGCTGCGTGTAGCCGATGGTTTGCAGCTTTTCCAGGAAGCTTTTTTGAATGGCGATGTTTTCCGTGATTTTAGCGATGAAGGGCGTGAACTCACTGATTTTAGTAAAGAACTCTGATTGCATCTGGCCAAAAAACTTCTCATTAAACGTGTTGAGCACGGCTTGCAGGCTGGCCATGCCGGTTTGCATGTCGGTGTTCAGCTTGGGCAGCAGGGCCTTTTGCAGAAAGGTATAGTAGGCGTTTTTGAGCTTGTCGCGCCGCACGCGAGCTTTTTGCAGCAGGTGGTTGCTCCAAAGAGTGAAGCCCAGCCCGAAGAGGCTGCCCACCATCGCAATGAGCACGCCGCCCAGAAAGTGCTGCACGTCCCTATCGGAAAAGGACGAGCCCTGCGGCAAGGCCGCGCTGGCCTGTTTCGCAAACGGGTTGCCTACCAGCGTGCTCAGCCCCATGATGGCCCCCAGAAACGTGCCTAACAACCCCAAATACAGCGGCGTGGAAACGCGGGACTGAATTTCCTCGTCCAACGCCTCAGCGTGGCGTTCGGAGATGTCTTTCAGAATGCCAAAATCGGCCGCCGCGCCGTGGTTATTGAGTAGGTACTCGTTGGTATCAAGCACGATTTCCCGGAAAGTAACCGAGGCATCGGATGCAGCCTGCACGGCATCGTAAGTAGCGGCGACGGTAGGAGCGGCCGGAACTGGAACCGACACGGCAACGGGCCGCACGGGCTCGTGCCGCAGCCAGTCCATGAACTGAACCCCAGAAAACATATCCGGAGCCAACGTTCGTCTTTCTTCTCCGTCGAAATATTCGATGGTTGCGTCCGAGCGGGTCCACGTTTTATCAACGTAAACCAGCAGCGCAAAGCTTATCTGATTAGTAGAATTGGTGAACTCATCATTTTTCTGGGCTTTGAGCCAGTGCCGGGGCTGCGCCTGGGCCACGAACGGCGTGCCAGCGAAAAGGCGCTTCATTACCTCCGTATCGGCCAGGGCAAACGGGGCGGGTGGGGCCACCGGCACCGGGGCCACCCGGCTTTCCGGGCCGATGGCGAGCGTAGCGCTCGAGGGGTACGTTTCCGCGATGCGACCAATTAACTGGCGGTTTTGCCAGAACACATAGGCCTGCCACGCAATGAGGCCGGCAATGACAATGATTTCCAGTAGTTGGGTAGAATAATCCATGCGCTTGGGAAGGACGTGGGAACTTAGCTGATGTTCAGCTTGGCTTTGGTTACCACCCGCCAGCCGTCGGGCTCGCGGCGCAGCTCCCCGTTGCCGGTGGCCCGCAGGGCGCTGTAGCGCCCGGCGGGCAGGTCAAAATCGAAGAATTCGCGGAGCTGGCTCAGCCCGTCGCCGATGAGGCGGGCCTGGTTGGCGTGGGGGCTCAGCTTGAAGCTGGCGCGGTCGGGGTTGTCGGGCCGCACCGTGAGCTGCACGGGCAGTTGGGGCAGGGCTTCGCTGGTAAGCTTGCGCTGCTCGATGTAGCCGGTTTCGGGTGCCGGGGCATAGTAGCGTGCAGCGGCGGGCACGGGCGCGGCGGAGGTGGGGTCGGTGGCCGGGGGCTCTTCCATAACCGCAGTTGCCGTTGGCTGGAGCAAGGTGGCGGGCGGCACGGGCACCAGTGGACCAGGGTTCTTGACAAATTTGGAAATCGTCCCGGGAGTCTCAGTGGCACCGTTGCCTTGGTCTCTTCCCTTCAAATTTTTTATTTGAAGTTCAAGCTCTCTTATTTGAAGTTCAAGCTCTCCTATTGTTTTGTCTCTTCTGCCGACCCTGCCTTCGAGAGACGTTCTAGCTCCCCCTGCATTCATGCGTCCCAGCACCCAACCAATCAGAACGCCAATTATCAAACTTACTAGGCTCCACAACCAAGATACTTGGGTATTGGTCTTTGCCGCTCCAGGACCGCCGATAGCCGCACTCGGCCCCGCCATGCGCGGCTCACCAACCGCTAACTCCTCGGCGGCAAGACCATTAGACTCTGACACCATTCCCTGCGAAGCGGCAGCTTTCGGCTGTTGTAGGGTCGGGTTGGCTGTCGAAACGGCCGTTGTTCCCGACTTCTCCGCCCAGTGATTTGCACGTCGAATAGCCTGATTGAGCGTGATGTCCAACTGCGCTAGGCTGAGCGAGGTTTCGCGGCTTTTGGCATCTGCTTTACGCTCCTCCTTCAGCTCTTTTATGATAACGGCGGCGAGTGAATCCGGCGTGGCAGACCGGGTATTGTCCTCCTTTTTAGGAATCCGCATCAATACCTCATTCTTAAAAGCCAGCAGGTTAACTGGCAATGGCGCATTGCCAAACTTCCACGTTTTCAAAGCCTCATAGAACTCCGCCGTCGTCTTCCAATTGACAGCGATTTGCTTACCAGGCGCCACCTTATGCACCGCCCAGATGTGCCGCACGGTCAGCCGCCACAGCTCGGCCTTGGTGTGGTCGGCCACCGAATCGAGCGGCGGGCCGGAGCGGCCGAACGTGGCCCCCGGCAAAAGCCCTGCTGCCACGATGAGAAAGAGAAAACGACGCATAGCAACGCTGATTTAAGTGGCCGGCTGGCTCGCGTACAGCTCCCGCGACAGCTCGTAGAGGGCGTGCCGGAGCGGCAGGAAGAACAGAGTTTCGGGAATGATTTCGCCCTGGGGCAAGCTGTCGGCGTAGAACTGCCGGCTCATGTTGAACGAATCGGCCAGGTGGGTGCGCAGCAGGCGCAGCACCTCGCCGGGCGCGTTTTTGATGCCGAACTGGGGCTGGAGCCGGGTCAGATCGGAGTCTTCGAGCAGCAGGTGCAGGCAGGCTTCCACATTGGCGAGCACGGCGGTTTTCACGGCTTCGGTCACGTCGGCGGGGCGCAGGTCGCGCAGCTCCTCGGGGCCGGGCTGGCCGGTACCCACCGGATGCACGATGGCGAGCGGGGCTTCTTCGGCATCGGAGTCGGGGCCGTCCTGGCCGGTGGCCATCACGCCGCCGTTGGCGGTGGTTTGCTTGGGGTCGGCGGCCAGCACAATCTTGAAATTGGCGGGCGGCGGCGTTCCAAACACCTTCCCCAGAATGAGCCGGGCCAGGGTTTCGACACCCCGCAGGTCGGAGCCGCCGCTCAGCAGGCGCACGTAAAGACTGCCGCGCCCGGTGAGGCACAGGTAGCGCGGCACAGCATAGCCACCGCCCCGCACCACCTGCCCCACATGGTAAACCAGCGCCCCGAAGTGCAAGTAAAACAGCACCCGCAGGTGTGGCGCGTGCAATAGCCGGTTGCCGAAGCGGAACACGCTGTCGTAGTTAAAGAGCAGGCTGGCAATTTCTTCCGAGCCGAAGGTGGGATTACGCCGCACTACTTCGAGATACTTTTTGGCTTCCTTGGCGCGGGCCACGTCCTCGTTCACCTGCTGGGAGCTAAAAAGCGGGTCGGCCTCGATGCCGGCCAGGCCGAAGGCCACGAGGCCGTTGTCTTTGCGGCCGCGCATGTCCACCGCGCCATCGCCCCACAGGTCGTTGCCGGCGAAGCGGAACGAGGTACTAAGCACGGGCTGATGCTTTTTGTACGGCGTGCCGTCGGGAGCACGGTCGGCGTAGAGCAGCACGTCGGACGTGCCGCCCCCAATGTCGATGAACACGGCGCTTTCGCCCGGCCCCGGCGTCACCACGCGGTTGCGGGTGAGGTAGAAGTACGGGGCCGTGCTTTCGGGCAGGAAAACGGTGGACTCGGTGGGGACGTGGAAAATCTCCCGGAACAGCCGGTCCCAGGTGTTCTGGTACTGAATGCGGGAGAAGACCGGGAAGCTCAGCGGCGCAAACCAGACCACCTTAGTCGCGGCTAGGTTGCCGCCGTTCAGGGCGGCTTTGTACTTGAACAACAGCAGCATTTCCCGGAAAAAGGCTTCCACCCGGTTGCGGGCCTCGTTGCTGCCGGTTTCCCATTTCAGGTTGGTGCGGTAGCTCTCGTCGCTGTCTTCTTCGGTGTTGATTCCGAAGCCCACGTTCACGTTGCCGAGCAGGCTGGGCTGTTCCACGGCAAAGCCGGGGGCCTCGCTGGTGGCGGTGCGAATGGGAAAGGCGTAGGGTGAGCTGGCTACGCCCAGTAGCGGCGGCACGAACTCGCGCTGCTGATACACCCGCCACCGCTTCAGGCCCACGTAATGCGCCGGGTCGTCATCAATGCCCCGGAAAATGCGGTCATAAGCTTGATAATCGGGTTCGGCGGTTGGCTTTTTCAGCAGCACCACCGGCGAGTCTTCCGGGCCGAAACTGAGGGGCTGCGGGGCCTGGCCGGGGGCATCGTGCCAGGCTACGTGCGTGCTGGTGGTGCCAAAGTCG
Organism: Hymenobacter siberiensis; assembly: GCF_018967845.1. Classification (GTDB taxonomy): domain Bacteria; phylum Bacteroidota; class Bacteroidia; order Cytophagales; family Hymenobacteraceae; genus Hymenobacter; species Hymenobacter siberiensis. The sequence goes on along the minus strand of NZ_JAHLZZ010000001.1, from coordinate 1,778,854 downwards.
ATGGCAAACCGGAAACGCTTGGTTCCCTGTTGCTTTACTTCCTTCCAGAGCGGCACTACCAAGGCCCGGCCGCCGGCGGGCGCGGGGTTATACACCTCCACGTAGTCGAAATGGGTGCCACGCACTTCGTAGTACGTGCTGCCTTCGTCCTGGCCGGTTTTGGGGGTCCGCACGTAGCGGGTGGCGGCCTGGCCGGTGCCGGTTTCGCTCAGCGGCAGGCCGTTCACGCCAAATTTCAGCGTCACGGGCTTGTGCACCTGGCGCGGGTCGGTGTTGTTGGCATCCACCAGCATCACCTTATAAAAGTCGTTGTACTGCGGGGCATCGAGCAGCTTCACGAAAGGGAAAAACGAAAGGGCCACATTGGTCACGCGCCGCTGGCCCAGGGCCCCAAGCAGGTTGTCGCCCTGCGGGCTGTCGTAATAGGCCCGCTCGTATTCTACGTGGCCGCCGGTCACGGGCAGGCGCAGGCGCACCCGCACGCAGGCCGGCTCCAACTCCAGGCTCAGGTGCTCGGCCAGGTCCTTGGGCTCGAAGTAATCAAAATAAACCGCCTTGATTGGCAGCAGTGGCCAATGGGGCGGCTGGTAGCCCGTGGCCGTCTTCACGGTGCCGCAGTAAAAACGGCTCTGGTCCACCTCGTAGGGCACCATGAGCAGGGTTTCTTCCAGCAGGTCGCCCAAGGTAAGGTACGGGTAGGGCAGTTCCTGACCGGGCAGGGTGCGGTCGTTGACCGGGCGCGGGTCGGTAGCCGGCACCTTGGACCCGCTCTCAGCCAGCGCCGTGTTGTTGAAGTACATCTTACCCGGCATTTTCAGGCCGGGGCGCAGCACCAGGGGCAGGTGTTCGGCCACAGTGGCGCGGGTGGGCACCAGCCGCAAGTCCGAAGTACGGACGGTGTTCTCGTCGGGCCGCACCCGCACCGGCACCCCGGCAATGGCCACGGGATTACGCTGGGCATCCAGTAGCGCGGGATAGGCCGCCGCCGCCGGGGCCGCGTCCTGTTCCAAGCGGCCCTTGCGCAGCAGGTCCGGGTCGAGGCTGTCGCGCACGGTGCCGGCCAGGCGCACCAGGTCCGCATCGTGCACGAATTGCCGGTAGATGAACTCCACGAACGCCGTTTCGCGGGCGGCCAGCGGCACGTAGCGCTCATCGAAATACTGACCGCCGCCCTGCGGGCGCTGCACCGGCAGCACGGGCGGCGCAGGAGCCGGAAACAGCAGCGTGAGCGGCGACGTGCCGCCCACCAGCCGGGGAATGCCGTCGGAGCCGGCGTGGTAAAACAGGTACAGCTCGGTCACGTCCCGGAATTCGGGGTCGTTCAAATACAACGCCAGCACTTCGGCCAGGGGCTCGGTGGCCGGTTTGGCACGCATGGCCGCCAGTTCCGTTTGGCGCTGCCACACCCGCACTTGCAGGCGCTGGCCGGCCTTGGCCAGCTGGTGGTAGTTGAAAATCAATTCCCACAAATCCCAGAAGTGCCCCACCAGCCGGTGGCTGGCCGTGAGCGTGGCCGTGGGACTGGCCGCCGCCACGGCAGCCAGCGCGGTTTTCACGAGGTGCATCCGGGCAAAGGGCGAGGGAATGGCCACGGCCACGCGGCTGGTCTGGCCGCCATCGGGGTCGAGCATGCCCGCGATGTCTTCTTTGCTGAGGGAGCCAGTGCCGGTCTGGCCCCAGCCTTCGTGGTCGTTGGCACCCGTGGGGTGCAGGCGCAATACGTGAGCCATAAGCAGGAAGCCAGCGCAAAGGGCTGGCAGAGGGGGTTAGCTGTATTGAAGCTTGTCTTGGACGGCGGTGGCGGTGGCCTTCTCAAACGCATCTACTACCCAGCGCAGGGCCTGGGCATCGGTGGGGTTGGTGAGCTGCGCCTTGCCCACGGCCTCGCTCAGCAGCGAAGCAAACCGGTCGGGAGTCAGGCCGCCGTTGAAAATGCTGGTTGCGATGGTTTTGTCGGCCACCATCTTGTTGAAGCTCGTTTCGAGGGGCCGCAGGGCCGCAAAGCGACGCTGGTTCTGGTCGAGTTCGGTCAGCCACTCGTTGTATTCCGCGAAAAAGGCCTTCAGGTCGCGCAGCACGCCGGCATTGTCGAGCTTGCCGGCCAGGTCGCCAGCCCGGAAATACGTGGCCGACGTGTCGGTGGGCGTGTGTTTTAGGTAGTAACGAGCGAAATAATGCAGCCGAATCAGCGGCTGAGCCACTTCATCACGCAGCTGCTGCGGAAACTGGCTGAAATCAAATTCGGCCGTCGGGCTGGCCCCGCGCAGGCCAAATTCGTGGTAGCCGGGGCGCTGCCCGTCGAGGCGGGCGGCGGGCTGCCCGGCAAAATGCACGGCCGCCAGCGCGCCAAACAGCTCCAGCACATGGGCACGGTTGCGCTGGGCCGCCCGGCCGGGGTGGTTGGGCAGCGGCGGCCCGGCCACATCGCCGAGGTAGTAGAGCGCATCCAGCCCGCGCAGGTTGTCGGCGTAGTAGGAAAGCGCGGTTTTGGTTTTGGTCAGGAAGGTATCCGAGTTGATGAAGTCCGGGGCGGTGCCGGCGGCCTGCTCCGCGGCCGAGGGCTGGTCGAGGCGGAAGTAGGGCAGCATCACCAGCGCGCCGGCTTTCAGGGCCGTCCGCACGTTGGGCTGCGGCAGCTTGGCTTCGGGGGCGGCGTCGCGCAGGTTTTTCACGAGTAACGGAAAGCCTGCTGCGCCGGTGCCACCGAAGATACTGGATACGAAGAACACCCGGTCATCAGCAGTCAGGCTGGCAGCCAGGTACTTCATTTCCTTACTTTGCACCAGCGCGTTGAGCACCACACTGCCCACGTTAGGCGAGCCCCGAAACCCCACGTCCAGATTAGCCGCCAAGCTGTCGGACGTGAATAGTAGGTCGGTCAGCCCCTGCCCTTCCACCGACAACTCGTTATAGCCCACGTAGTCTTTAAACGACTTATTGATGCCGCCGAAGTCGTACACGAACGAATCAGTGAGTTGCCCGGCCCCGGTCGTGTTCAGTTCGGCCAGGGTGCTGAGGGGTTGGCTGAAAAAGCCCGTTTTGGGCTTCTGGCCGTCGGCGTAGAGGCTGGCGTGAATACGGCCGTAGCGCTTGAGCAGCTCCACGGTGCGGTTCATGTCGCCGTTCTGCGTGTCGGGGTCAATAAGCACGGGAACCAATCGGTCACAACCGGGAATGCGGACCCCTGCGGCCAGCAGCATGGTCAGCGAGCGCAGCACCCGTGCCCCGGTACCGCCAATGGCAAAAAGAAAAAGCTTGGATTCAGACATGGAAAAAGGGCAACGATGAGCAAATTGCGGCGGCTAGCGCCCATAAGTGAGCGCCCGGTACGGAATGGGCCACACCGGCGACCACCGCTTGAACAGCGTCGAGAACACCACGAACCAGAGCATAGCCACCCCGCAGTTCACCACCGTGAAGCACGTGCGGTACGACTCGGCCGGAGCCCCCAGTTGCGTGCAGTAGTGGTTAGCCAGCACCGCGCCCAGCCCGGCGGCCAGCAACAGCGTCAGGTACCAGTGCAGCGGTTTCGAAAGGCGCTGATTGAGTGCAAACCCCACTACATAGTAGAAAATCAGCATCAGTCCCAGCCCGGCCCCCAGCGTGGCCCAGCCGGTATTATTGAAAATCTCGGCCTTATAAAGCCCGTAGCTGGCCGTTTTGTGGTAAAACAGCCCCACTAGACCGGAATAGAGCGAATTGAAAATCGTTTGCATGTGCAGAAGGTAATCGCGGTTATTATTCTTTGTTGAGCGTGAGGACCGCCGTGAATACCGGCGGCAACGCGGCCGGGTACGATGCCCGCACGCCCGCCAGCACTTCCGTGAGGCGGTAGGTGCGCGGCGCGGGCTGGTTGTCGTTTTCGGTGCTCCACTGCCCGACCCAGCCGGGTAGCGCATCGGGCGCAGGCAGTACGAATCGCAGCGCCGTGCTGCCGGAGGCCACTGCGCTCAGGCGCACCCGCACCGTGTGGGTGTAGCCCGCCAGCGGCCCCGCCGCCTGGGCCACGGCGCGGAGGCTGCCCGGTACGATGGCGGCCGTGGTGCCAGCCGCTACCTGCAGATGCAGTTGCGCCGCCAGAAAGGCTGGCTGCTGCCAGGCCGGCGACAAAGCGCTGATATTGAGCGCAACGGTAAATTCGGCGGGCGCGCCACCGTCCAAGTCCACATCCAGGTTTTGACAAGCAGCTCCGTTCATGCCATCGCACGACACACCAGCCGTGGGTAGCAAGGCACTTTTGGCCGGCAGTCCCGTTAGCACAGCCACGGCGGGCACCTTGCCCAGGCTCAGGCCAAAGCCGGCGTATTGTGCGGTTGGCCTAGTGAGCGCGGCGCGGGTGTAGCGGGCCACCAGCGCGGGCGGGCCCACCACCCATATATAATAAGGCAACCGCTCACCGCCTAGCTGCCGCGACGCTTTGGGTGCCTTGACCGCCGGATGAAAAGTACCGTAAAACCGCGACGTTTCGGCGTACACGGCTATGGCCAGACCGGCCTTACTGGCTTCGACCAGCGCAATGCGAATGCGGTTTTTAATTTGCGAAAGCGGGGCTCCGTTTTTCGGGCCGTAGATAAAGTCCGACACCACCACGCTCACCTCCCGGGACGCAGCCGGGCGCGCCAGCACGGCATTGAGCAGGTCGGGCAATTCGGTGCCCAGCGCGGCCTCCTTGGGCTTCTCTCCCTGCACATACGCCATCATTTGCTGGTATTTAACCGGCTTGCTGATAGAATCTTCCAGGCACAGAAAAAACTGCCGCTGCGCCACGGCGCTGTTGGCGTAGGTATCGGTGAACAGGTCGCCCACGCGCTGCTGAAACTCCGTGGACGGGTTGGCCGCAGTTTGCAGTGGCATAAACCCTTTCATCCCGCCGGAATACTCCAGAAATACGCTGACATTCAGCGGAGCAGGCTTGGCGGCTACAATGGCTTTTTTCGGATTTTGGGAGGGTTGGTCCGTCTCCGATTTAGTCGCCGTATCACTTTCGCAGGCGGTGAAGAACAAACCAGCGGCCAGATAAAGCAGGGCGTTTCGGGAAGCCAGAGCAAATATCATCGAACCTGAATAATGTGTAGAAAGGAGTTGAATTAGCAATACTACTGCTTTTTTTAGGAATGTTCATCAATTATTGCTTTAATTCAAACACGGTGTTGGAACACCCTAATTTCCCCCCGCGTCCAAACGCGCGTGGGCGCTGATGGTATGTGCATCTTAAACATTGGCGCCATTTCGCGCCAAACCAAACCCGCTCGCCGCCGCTTTCTACCGGCCGCAAGCTGGCTTTTCAGCCAACGTTTCTACCGTGCCAACTGTTATAAAGCAGAAGGCAAATTGGGCCACCCCAACCCCGCCCCGTACCTTTGCGCCAGCGGCCTCCTACGTTGTGGCCGCCTCAAACCCGACGCCCGGTTAAAGGCACTTATTGCTCTTATGCCCAACACGATTTCAACCGATATCTGCATCATCGGGGCCGGCCCGGTCGGCCTGTTCGCCGTTTTCGAAGCCGGTTTGCTCAAGCTCCGCTGCCATGTGGTTGATGCGCTGCCCCAGCCCGGTGGCCAGCTCTCCGAAATTTATCCCAAGAAGCCGATTTACGACATCCCGGGTTTTCCCGAGATTCTGGCCGGCGACCTCGTCGATAATCTGATGAAGCAGATTAAGCCCTTCCACCCCACCTTCACGCTGGGCGAGCGGGTGGAGCGGTTTGCCAAGCTCGACGATGGCTCGTTCCAGCTGTTCACCACCGATGGCACCGAGATTCACTGCAAGGCCGTAGCCATTGCCGGCGGCCTGGGCTCGTTCGAGCCCCGCAAGCCAGCCGTCGAAAACTTGGAAAACTTCGAGGGTGGCAAAGGCGTGCACTACATGGTGCGCGACCCCGAGAGCTTCCGCGACAAGAAAATCGTGATTGCCGGCGGCGGCGACTCGGCCCTCGACTGGACCAACTTCCTGGCCAATGTGGCTTCCGACGTCACGCTCGTGCACCGGGGCACCACCTTCCGGGGCGCGGCCGACTCGGCCGAGAAAGTGCAGAAGCTGCACGAATCCGGCAAAATCAGGCTCGTGCTCAGCTCCAACGTTACGCACCTGCACGGCAACGGCACGCTGAAGGAAGTGACCATCACCGGCAACGATGGCAAGGCCGAAACCGTGCCGCTCGACTGCTTCATTCCCCTCTTCGGCCTCACGCCCAAGCTCGGCCCCATCGGCGAGTGGGGCCTCGAAATCGAGAACGACGCGGTGAAAGTGAACACGCTCGACTACAGCACCTCGCTGCCCGGCGTATTCGCCATCGGCGACATCAACACTTACCCCGGCAAGCTAAAGCTCATCCTCTGCGGCTTCCACGAAGCCGCCCTGATGTGCCAGGGCGCGTTCAAATACATTTTCCCCGACAAGAAGTACACCCTCAAGTACACGACCGTGAACGGGGCACCCTCTATGTGAGATGGTGAGTGGTGAGAGGGCGAGTTTGATGTTCGGTTTACGCAGGTAGCGCGGCTGGAACGTCAAGCTCGCCCTCTCACCACTCACTATTTCACCATCTCACTATATGGAAGAAGACATCCGCATCTACGTCGAGGAAGCGCCCGGCCAGCGCCGCGAAATAATTGCTCCCACCGACATGGGCCTGAGCCTGATGGAAGTGCTCAAAGCTGATGGCTACGACATTCAGGCGACTTGTGGCGGCATGGCCCTGTGCGCCACCTGCCACGTGGAGGTGCTGGCCGGCCCCGCCCTGCCCGAGCCCCAGGATGCCGAGCTCGACATGCTCGAAACCCTGCCCGTGGTGCACGAAGGCTCGCGCCTGAGCTGCCAGATTCGCCTCACGCCCCGCGTGGATGGGCTGGTGGTGCGCCTGGCCCCCACGGGCGCTTAGCAAAGCCTTTAATTACCAACAAAAAAGACCGTCAGCTCAGCATGACGGTCTTTTTTATGTATTCAGATGACACCTTATCCGGCCGCCACCAGCTGCTCGCGCATGCGCTCCTTGGCGGCAGCCGACAACCCCGGGCCAGCCTGCACGCGGCCGGCAGCCGAGGCCCAGGCCCATTCGGTAATCAGGATAGACTGCCGGGAGTAGCGCTTGCAATAGGGGCACAGGTGCAGGTGCAGCCACAGGCTGGCACGCTCGCGCTGCGGCATTACCGGGTCCTGGCGCTGCTCGATGAGCAGGGTGGCATGCTGGCAGTTGATAAGTCGTAACATAGCGAATAGTTAGTTTTTGCCCATGCCGTGTTTTTCGAGGCAGCGGCGCAGCTGCAGCTTGGCCCGATGCACGATAACCCAGTAGTTAGACGCAGTCAGGCCCAGTTCCTGACAAATTTCCTCGGCCGATAATTCCTCCACGAAGCGCATGGCAAATACGGCGCCTTGCTGCGGCGGGAGCCGCTCCTGGCACAGGCGCAGGATTTCGTGCAGCTCCTGCTGCTCCAGGGCGGCATCGGCCCGGAGCCAGCTGGCGGGGGCCTGCGGGCCGGTCCAGTGGCCGTTGGCGGGGTTGAAATAATCAGCTTCCGTAGCCCCACCGTCGTGGAGGGCATCGAGGCCGACGTGGGGGGCGCGGGCCTGCCGGCGGTAGTGGTCGATGATTTTGCGGCGCAGAATCACAAACAGCCAGGTTCGTTCCGAAGCATCGGCGCGGAAAGTGACCAGACTGGCCAGGGCGCTGAGAAAGGTTTCCTGTACCAGTTCTTCGGCGACCTCCGAATCGGAAACGCGGCTCAGGGCAAAGCGGTAAAGCTCGTCGCCGAAGCGGGCAGGCCATTCGGCCGGTACGGGGGTGGCTGGAGTCATGCGGAGCGACGACTGGACGGGTTGAGTCGCACCACAATATTACGCTTCGCTTGGTGAGCAGTAGCGCCGACTTTGCCGTCCGCGTACTATTCACTCACTACTGACGTAGTGGCCACGCCCACAATGCGGCGCGAAGCAATTTCCTGTACCAGCGCTACTACCCGCAGATTGGGGCGCTTCCAGCCAGCAGCCAGGGTGAGGGCCGGCGAGGCGGTGAAGGAGCCGTCGGCCCCTACCCTGCCCAGCGGCAGCAGCTGCTGCACCACGGCGGCGTGGTGCAGCAGCAGGCCCGCATTTTCGCCGCAGCCAATCTGCGAAGCCAGCCCGCTCTCGATGATGGCCAGCAGTACCTCGGTGGCAGCGGTACCGGCGGGCAAGCTGCTCACCCGAACCTGTGCGCTACTGCCCAAAACTGCCACCGACACCACCGCCTGCGGCACTTTGGCGGCTTTGGATACGGTGGCTACCAAGTCGGCAGAGCGACTGCCCACCAGCTCGCAGCGACCATTCACCACGGCCTGGGGCGTGTAGGAACCCGTGCCGAAACTGGTGGCGTACTGCCGCTGCCGCGCGGTGTAGGCCGGAGCCGAGAAGCCATCCTTCTACCCCAGCCGGTTCCAGTAGTCGACGTGCTCGCCCAGGGCAATGACTTCGACACCGGGCACCGCCTGAGCCCGGACCAGCTCACGCAGGGCCGCATCGGCGGCCGGGCAGCTGGAGCAGCCTTCGGAAATGAACAGCTCGACCACCACGGGCACCCGGCCGGCCCCCGCGAAGGGGCCCACGCGCCGCGCCGGCACCGGTGCCGCCCAACTGCCCAGCATCGGAACGGCCAATAACCAGTGTAATGCTTACATAACAACCAAAAATAGCCAACGCGAAGGCTACCAGCCGCAGACGCGGCCACCACCTCCCCTGCCCGGCCAGACGCCGCACGGGCACCGGCCTTACACGCCATGCAAAAAAAGCCCCCGGCGCGCTGGGGCGCGCTGGGGGCTTATCAGGGATTAGGCTGCGCTTGGGAAGCCGCGGGGGGCCAGCACTATTGGGCGCGCTTGGCGGGAACCGGGTCGGTGGTGCCCGCCGCCGGCACGGCCGGCGAGGGGGCCGCCGGGGCAGCAGCTGCGGCCGCGCCGGCAATAGGCACTAAGTCGAACATCTCCAGAGCAATACGCCAGCTGGCATCGGCCTCACGGCGCCAGATGCGCAGGAAAGTGCCGTTTTCCTCGGGGTGGTTGGTGCTGGCCGGGCGGTGCAGCGAGCCCACCACATAGCCCAAATCGCCGGCGGCGGCCAGGTAGCCGGTATTGGCAATGAAGAGGTAGCCGCCGTCGATGGACTTCATGTTGGCCGAAGCCGCCGCGCCCTGCATCATCGACAGGCCCGAGCGGTAGAGGCGGGCTTCGGCGCTCAGGTATTGCTGGTAGGTGGCACCGGGCTTCATGAGCTCGGCGGTGGCAAATTTGCTATCAACTTCGAGCACAATATTGGACGGCGCGGTGCTGGGCGTGGCCGCGGCGGCCATCAGGCGGGGCCGGGCCACGGTGGCCATCTGCGAAGGCACGGCCCCAATGCGCTCAATGCTCATATCAACCGCGAATTTCCACCGCCCATCGAGCTGCTTGCGCCATACGGTCACGTAATCGCCGGTCGAAACCGGGCGGTTGTTTTGCAGCATGGTCCAGGGGCCGGTGGTGTAGCCCAAGTCGCCCGACTGCGCGGCATCGGCCAGCACCGGGTACCAGGTAAGCTTGCTGCCGGGGCGCGAGGGCAGCGTACGCCACACCTCCTGGGCGTTGGCCAGCTTGCCGTTTTCGGTAACCAGGGAGGTGGGGGAGCTGTTGGCCAGAAACGCCGCTTCCGTACTTGTTTGCGTAGCTTGAGTCGCAAATGCTACTTCGGCCGCCACTACTGCCTCGTGGGGCAACTGGGCAAAGGCAGCCATTGGCAGCAGAAGGGCGACCGTAGCGGCTATAGTCAACTTATTCTTCATAAGGTCACAAGTAAAGTTAATTCCAGCTACTAATGTACGCGGTACGGTATAATTATACTTTTGGTACAATTTACACTTCCCCTTTCTGTACCGAACTTGCGGCCCTATTGGCCTAGCTAGGCCGGTTTTGGCTTTTTGACACTCTTGCTTTATTCGTTTTTTTCCTTGTTTTTATGAAATTATCAGACCTCACTGCCCGAGCGCGCCGCATTCGCCTGGTGCTCACCGATTGCGACGGCGTGCTGACCGATGGCGGGGTGTACTATTCCGAGCGGGGCGAGGAAATGAAGCGGTTCAATATCCGCGACGGCATGGGCGTGGAACGCCTGCGTAACCACGGCATCCTGACGGGCATTATGACGGGCGAAATGTCGCCGTCGGTGCGTACCCGCGCCGCCAAGCTGCGCATTGAGGAGCTGCACCTGGGCATAAAAGACAAGCCCACCTGCCTACACGAAATTCTGGCTCGCACCGGCCTGACGGCCGAAGAAGTGGCCTTTATCGGCGACGATACCAACGATGTGGAGATTCTGGGCCTGGTCGGCCTGTCGGCCTGCCCCGGCGATGCCACGTCCTTTGCCCGCGCCGTGGCCGACTTTCACTGCCAGACGGCCGGTGGCCACGGCTGCTTCCGCGAGCTGGCCGAATTCATCATCGCAGCGCAAGCGGTGAAATAGTGAAGTGGTGAGGTGGTGAAATGGTGAATAGGCGCAGAGCGATTTCGGCGTTGGTGAGGCCTTCGCCCACCAGGCTTAGCACCTCCATTTCGCGCTTGCTCAGGCCCAGGCTCAGGCGGGCAACGGTGCCCTCAACGGGCCGGGCCAGATATAACCGGTTTAGCAAAGCCAGGCCGATGGCCGAACACAAAAACGGCCGGCCGGCCGCCACGGTACCCAGGCTGTGCAAAAGCTCCGGCAGCAGCGCCGATTTAAGGATGTAGCCGTTGGCCCCCAAATCGAAGGTCCGGGCCACGTAGCGCTCGTTGGTGAGCTCGCCCCGGGCAAGCACGCGCAGCTGGGGGTACTGCTCGCGCAGGGCCGCCAGCACCGCGAAGACATCGGGGCCGTGCAGGCTCAGGTCGAGCAGCACTACTGTGGGGCTCAGGATGGGCAATTGGGCCAGCAGCTCCTCGCCCGTCGTGGCTTCGCCCACTATTTCGAGGCCTATGGCAGCTCCCAACCCGATGCGCAGCTCCTCGCGGGTGAGCCTATCGCCATCGGTAAGTAGCAAACGAATCATGGACGGAGAAAAAGGTAGAGCAGGCAGCTGAAAGATGGAGTTGTTTAGAAAGTCACAAAAGGTACTCAACCGGTCATGCAGCGCGCAGCGAAGCATCTTGCTCGCATCGTTGAACGGGCCTGAGGATGCGAACGGTCATGCTTCGCTGCGCGCTGCATGACCGTTCGGGGACTTTCTAAACAGCTTCCTTATCAAATTCTCAACCTACAAATCAGTAAAATGAGAATAAACAACCCGAAATTACCCTTTTTGCTAAGCTCAACTATAAGTATTGTAACAAAAGCAGTGTGAATCCCTTCAAAAAGCCGGATTAATCCGGGTGATTTAGTACTAATACGTAGCCCCGGGTCTCGTACATTCCAAGTTGCCAACTTTGTTGCGCGCCGGCCGTTTTGCCTAGTTCAAAATATCTTCCAGCTATGACACGACTACTTCTTGCCGATGACCACACCATCCTGCGTGATGGCATCCGGGCCCTGCTCTCTGCCGAACCGGACCTCGATGTGGTGGGCGAAGCCAGCAACGGGGCCGAAGTGCTGGCCCTGCTCGAAACCACGCCCGTAGACGTGGTGCTGATGGACGTGCAGATGCCCATACTCGACGGCTTTGCCACCATGCCGGAGCTGCGCCTGCGCTTCCCCGAGGTGCGCGTGCTGGTGCTCACCATGCTCGACCACGAGAACTACGTGGCCCGCATGCTGGACGCCGGCGCGCTGGGCTACGTGCTCAAGAACGCGGCCATCAGCGAAATCACCCACGCTATTCGCACCGTGGCGGCTGGCAACCCGTTTTTGTGCACCGAAATTGGCCTGAACATGCTTTATAAGGCCGTGGCCCAACGCCCGGGCACCGAAGACTCGACCGCCGAAGGCCACTCCGGGGCCGACCTCACGGCCCGCGAGCTGGAAGTGCTCAAGCTAATTGCCGAGGGCCTGACCAACGGCGAAATCGCCGACAAGCTTTTCACCAGCAAGCGCACCATCGAAACCCACCGCCAGAACATCATCGCCAAAACCCAGGCCAAAAACACCGCCGCCCTCATCAAGCTGGCCGTGAGCCGGGGGCTGATTTCTTGAGTTAGGAGTTAGGAGTTGAGTTCGTCGCAGAATGACTTACAACAGCCATTACAGCTTAACTCTTAACTCTTAACTCAATTAAGCATTCCGCCGATGGTGCCGATGGTGAGGGCGACGATGACCGTGTTGAATATGAAGGCGATGAGGCCGTGGAGCAGGGCGGCGCGGCGCAGCTCGCGGTTGCCGATGCCAATGTCGGCGGTTTGGGCCGTCATGCCGATGATGAAGGAAAAGTAGGCGAAGTCTACGTAGTTGGGCGTGAGTTTGGGGCTCTGGTCCTGGCCCTGGTCGTCGGGGAATATCAGGCCGCCGGTGTCCTGGCCGGTGTCTTCATCGGCGTCGTAATAGGTGTGGGCGTAGCGCAGCGTGAATACGAGGTGCACCAACGTCCAGGCCAGCACTACGGCGGCCACGCTCAGCACTACGTGCAGTACGCGCAGGTCTTTCGAAATGCCTTTGAGCGAGCCCATCAGGCCCACTACGGCCCCCAGGCTGGCCATGGCCGCGCACACCACCAGCACGAAGGCCTGGGTGCGGGGCAGGTCTTCGGAGGCGGCTACGCGGCGCATGTCGTCGGTGTCGGCCTGCCACATGCCCATGATTATCAGCGCCAGGTCGGTGGTAGCAAAGCCCACCCAGCCCACCACCACGCGGGCCAGGGTGCCCAGCAGGTGCGGGGCCAGCAGCGCACCCGCAATGCCGATTATTACCGCCAGGGCCAGCCGCCAGCGCACATCCATTGTTCGCGCCCAGCTCATTGGCCGGGTGCCTGTTGCTTTGGTTTTATTCATTTGGCTGCCAAGGTAGCGCGGCCTGGCCAATGCCCACGCCGCAGCTCCTGGTGGCCGGAATAGTTGCCGCGCCGTAAGCAAATGCATCTTTCCGCTGTTATTTCGCTCTATGAATGCTGCTCCCCTCTCCGGCCTCTACGCGCCCTCACTTGCCCTCGTCACCGATTTATACCAGCTTACGATGGCCTACGGCTACTGGCAGCAGGGCTTGCAGGACCGCGAGGCGGTGTTTCACCTCTACTTCCGCAAGGCCCCGTTTCAGGGCGGCTACGCGGTAGCCGCCGGGCTGGCCCTGACCGTTGATTGGGTTGAGAACCTGAAATTTTCGGAAGATGACCTGGAATACCTCGGCAGCCTGCGCGGCAGCAAAGGCGGGGTGATGTTTCCGCCCGATTTCCTGCGCTACCTGCGCGAACTGAAATTCACCTGCGACATCGACGCCGTGCCCGAGGGCACCGTTATATTTGGTAATGAGCCCATTATGCGGGTGCGCGGGCCGCTACTGCAGGCGCAATTGCTGGAAACAGCCCTGCTCACACTCATCAATTTCCAGACCCTGATTGCCACCAAAGCGGCCCGCATCCGGGAGGCCACCGGGCCAACCGACCAGATTCTGGAGTTTGGCCTGCGCCGCGCCCAGGGCTTCGATGGGGGCCTGGGCGCCAGCCGGGCGGCCTACCTCGGCGGGGCCGATGCCACCAGCAACGTACTGGCCGGGCAGCGCTACGGCATTCCGGTGCGCGGCACGCACGCGCACAGCTGGGTGATGTCGTTTGCTAATGAGGTGGATGCCTTTTCGGCCTATGCCCAGGCATTTCCCGACGACTCGGTATTTCTGGTGGATACCTATGATACGATTGAGGGCGTGCGCCAGGCCATTAAAGTGGCCCGCCAGATGCGCGCTAACGGCCACGAGTTGGCCGGTATCCGGCTCGATTCGGGCGACCTCGCCTACCTCAGCCGCGAGGCGCGGGCGGTGCTCGACGAGGCCGGCTTTACCGAAACGCGCATCGTGGCCAGCAACGATTTGGAGGAAAACCTCATCACCAGCCTCAAGCAGCAGGGCGCGCGCATCGATACCTGGGGCGTGGGCACTCAGCTCGTAACGGCCTACAACCAGGCCGCACTGGGGGGCGTGTACAAGCTGGCCGCCCTACGCAAAGCCGATGACTCGGGCTGGGACTTCACCATCAAGCTCTCCGAGCAGGTGGCCAAAACCAGCATCCCGGGCATCCTGCAAATTCGCCGCTACCTGAACGAGTACGGCAAGCCCCGCGCCGATATGCTGTACAACACGGCCGAGAGCCTGCCCAGCCACCTCATGCTCGTGGACCCGGCCGACAGCACCCGCCGCCTGCCCATCCGGCCCGATACCCAGTTTCGCGAGCTGCTGGAGCCGGTGTTCCGGCGCGGCCGCCGCGTGCTCGACCTGCCCACCCTAGCCGAGAGCCGCGCCCACGCCCAGCGCGAAGTGCAAAGCCTCGACCCAGGGGTGCGCCGCTTCCTGAATCCCCATGTATTCCCCGTCGGCCTCGAAATGGGCCTCTACGAGTACCGTACCCGTCTGATTCTGGAGAAGCGGCCGATGCGCTCGGCGTAAATTACTTTTTTCAGAGTTTTTTTCTTTTCCACTTGTCTTTAAACAGACACTCGTGTTGCTATGTAGTCTGTTGGCAAGTTGAATAAGTTATTGATGGCAGGGTCGTGCGCTACCGCCTCATCTAATCCGACAATCAGCATTTTATCGCTTGACTTATTTGCAAACGACCAAGTACCATCGTCGCTATCGTGCCAGACCCAAAGAATAGGTCGTCCTCCGCTCAATACTTCTTCAGCTATAAAGGTGGCCGCGTTTCGGGGCTCGAAAAATTTGAAGTCAAGCTTCTGGCCCAGAAGAGGTTGGTCTAGTTGGTAGCTCTCCTCGAACTCCGGCTCCCAAGGGAACTTACCGCCTTTATCCGTCCAGAATAGTTGCAGCGCGGGGAAGGCTTCGCAGTCATAAAACCACTGGGCATAGCCGAAATAGTCAGGAATATTATCTGCACTAGAGCGTGAGGACAATCAAAGATTTATCTATTTACCTAAGCCAATCTAGCGTAGCACCAATATGCCAAAAGGCGAGGAAGGAAACGGCGGTTTTTTCGTAGCGGGTGGCTAGGCGGCGGTATTGCTTGAGGCGGCCAAAAAAGCGCTCGACTTTGTTGCGGTCGCGGTAGGTTTCTTCGTCCATTGCCAAGGGTTCTACCCGGTTAGGATGGCTGGGAATGACGGCTTCGATGCCCTTTTCGGTGCAATAGGCGCGGGTCGCGTCGCTGTCGTAAGCCGTGTCGGCCAGCACTTTGCCCGGCTGCAGGTCCGCCAGCAAGGGCAGCGCCTGCGGGCTGTCGCCCGCCTGGCCTTCGGTCGCAATCAGCCGCACGGCGTTGCCCAGCGACTCCACGCAGGCGTGAATTTTGGTGCCGATGCCCCCGCGGCTGCGTCCGAGGCACTCGGTGGCGGCGGTACTTTTTTTTGGCCTGCTGAATGCTGGTGCGCCCGCACGACGGTCGAATCGAGCATGACCCAGTCCAGTTCGGGGGCTTGCAGGGCCTGGAAGGCCCGCTCCCAAACCCCTTTGGTCGCCATACGCCGGAAGCGCTTGCACACGGTGTTGAATTTGCCGAAGCGTTCGGGTAGGTCGGCCCACGGGCAGCCGGTGCGCATTATCCACACGACCGCGTTGAAAAACAAGCGGTTGTCTTTGCCCGTTACCCCGCAATCAGTGGCTTTGCCCGACAAAAGGGGGCTCACCGCCAGCCATTGAGCATCGCTAATCTCATGTCTTCGCATAAATAATTTCTTCGTTATAAACGATTGCCAAAGCAAAGGTAATTGTCCTCACGCTCTAACCTGCCGAAACTGAACCGGGTGCAGCTCCAGAATATCGAAGTTATTGATAGCCGTTTCCAAAGGATTACCGGCTTTGATGGTGTCACCGGCATCATTCAAAATAGCGTGCATCGTATCGAGAGGTAGACCAAAGGCAATTAGCTCGGGATGATTAAAATTCTTCCACAGACCAATTGTGTAAGCAAATGCGGGCGTGGCGGTATCTGCTTCAAATAAGCAGACCGTCCAGCCATGTTTTTCAATATCGTTTTTGATGTTGATTTCGGCTTGGGTATTGTGTTCTTCATGCGACATAGCAGTAAAACTAGCTTAGGCGTTATCACAAAAAATCCCTGCCGTCAATCAAGACAGCAGGGATTTCTATTGAGTCATTAAGTCTTACGCGTACCGAAGCTCGCCCGCGCCCACGCGCAGCGTCACGCCGCTTTCGGCGGTGAGGTGGCCAGCCACCTGCGCATCGTAGCCGCTGGCTTGCAGCGAGGCCACCACGGCAGCGGCGGAAGCTTCTTCGGTAACTAAGAGCATACCAGTGCCCATATTCCAGTAGAGGTAGGCTGTTTCGGCGCTGATGTCGCCGATTTCGCAGAGGCGCTGCATGGCGGGCAGAGGCTCGAAAAGATTATCCAGCACCGCACCGAGGCCATTTTTGAGCACCCGCTGGAAGTTATCGGCCACACCGCCGCCCGTGATGTGGGCCACGCCGTGTAGCGGCAGGCCGGCATCGAGCAAGGCCGCTACGCCGGACGAGTAGATGAGCGAAGGCGCGAGCATGGCGTCGCCCCAGGTGGGATATAGGCCGTCGTCGGTGCCGTCGTAGGGCGCATCGTGCCAGTTGTCACCGAATACCTTTTGCAGCGTCTTGCGGGCCAGCGAGTAGCCGTTGGAGCGGAACGAGGGCGAGCGCAGGGCCACCACCACGTGGCCGGCCTGGGCGGTTTTGCCGCTCAGGGGCTGGGCCAGGCTGGGGTGCAGCACGCCGATGGCCGTGGAGCACCAGTTGAAGTTCATCTTCGCGCCGGGCCAGCCGCCGATGCGATTGCCCAGCTCCGCGATTTCGCCGCCCGTGATGGCCACCTGGGCGAAGTTGGCAGCATCGTGCAGGCCGCGCATCATCTGGTCCACCACGTCGTAGTCGAGGTGGTTCACGTCGATGATATTGGAGAGGTTGGTGGGCACGAAGCCAGCGGCGATGAGGTCGTCGGCCGTCATGGCGATGAGGTCGTAGCCGAGAGTATCGTACTTGTTCAGGCGCTCGGCCACCTCAATCTTGGTCCCGATACCGTCGGAGCTGATGCCAAGGCGCTCGGCTCCGAAACGAATTTCGTTGGAGAAGCCGCCGTCGAGGTCCTGGGCGGGCTCGCCGGGCTTGCCTTTGCGGTTGACGAAGGTTTTTTTCGACCAGTTGTAGGCGTTGCGCGAGGCGGCGTTGCCTTCTTCGATGGAGTAGCCGGCGGGGTTATTTTTCGTGTCGTTCATGCGGTTCACCTCACCCCCCGGCCCCCTCTCCTTGGGGAGAGGGGGAGCCGAGGCGGCGCGAATTGAAGTTGGAAGTTGAATTTCAGGATAGAAGTCGTTAGGCTCCCCCTCTCCCCAAGGAGAGGGGGCCGGGGGGTGAGGTGAGACTAATGCTCCGTCGGCTCGGGGGCTTTGGCGCTCACCGACTTTTTTTCCTTTTTCTTATCGCCGCGGTGACTGGCGCGTTCCTCCTGAATGTGGCGGAGGTAGTGCGTCACGTCGCCCGTTGGGTATTTGCCCGAGAAACAGGCGAAGCAGCTGCCGCCGTGGCCTTTCTCCTCGGCAAAAAGCTCCTCCAAATCCGACAAATCCTGGTAAATCACCTTATCGGCTTCGATGTAGCGGCAGATTTCTTCCGTCGAATAATTGGCCGCAATCAGCTCGGTGCTCATGGCCATGTCGATGCCATAGATGCAGGGCGACACGATGGGCGGGGCGCTGGAAATGAAGTATACCTCGGCCGCGCCGGCTTCGCGCAGCAGCCGCACGATGCGGCGCGAAGTGGTGCCGCGCACAATGCTGTCGTCCACCACAGCCACCTTTTTGCCCGCCACAAACTCGCGGATGGGGTTCAGCTTTTTCTTCACCACGTCCTCGCGGCCGGCCTGAGTGGGCACAATGAAGGAGCGGCCCATGTGGTTGTTTTTCACCAGCGCCCGGCGGTAGGGTACGCCAATGGCCTCGGCCAGCCCGGAGGCCGCGAAGTAGCCCGAGCTTGGCACGTCGATGACCATGTCGGGCTTCAGGCCGGCATCGACCACCTTGCGAGCCAGACGCTTGCCGAGGCGCACCCGCTCGCGGGCCACCAGGTGGCCATGAATCACGGAGTCTTCGCGGGCAAAGTAAATGTGCTCGAACGCGCAGAACGCCTTGGGCGAGGCGTAAGGATTTTTATAGTGAACCTGAAAATTGTTGTCGATGAAGATGGCCTGACCCGGCCCCACATTCTTCACAAAGGCAAAATCGAGGTAGTCGAAGCAGGTACTTTCAGAAGCGAAAGCATACACCGGGCCGGCGGGCGTGTCGCGCCGCCCTAACACCAGCGGCCGGATGCCCAGCGGGTCGGTGAAAGCCAGCAGGCCATGCCCGGCTATCATCGTGATGGTGGCGTAGGCACCCTTCACCAGCTCCTGGGTGGTTTCTACGGCGTCGAAAATATCCACTACTGACAGGTGGTCGAGGTCTTTCACGCGCAGCTCCGAGGCGAAGGTGTACATGATGAGCTCCAGGTCGTTGGTGGTTTTGGGCAGCACGTGGTACTTGTCGTGCAGGCGCTTGGCCACGTCGCGAAAGTTGATTACGTTGCCGTTGTGCACCATGGCCAGCCCGAAGGGGTAGCTGGTAGTGAAAGGCTGCGCGAGGTCAGAATCGTTGGCGCCCTGGGTGGTGTAGCGCACATGCCCGATGCCGATGTTGCCTTTCAGCTTCTTCACGTGCTTGGGCTTGAACACGTCGTTGACGAGACCCTGCCCCTTGTGCAGGTGGAACGAGTCGTCGAACGTGGCGATGCCAGCCGCATCCTGCCCCCGGTGCTGGAGGGCGGTGAGGCCGACAATCATATCAGCCACGACGTTATCGGGACCGTGAAAACCTACTATTCCGCACATGGGATGGGGTTGTTAATTTGTAAATAAGGGGGTGTTTGTCATACAGAGCACAACGAAGCATCTTTACCGCTTCGTTGCATTCGCATTGATTACTACTGCGGTAAAGATGCTTCGCTGCGCTCTGCATGACGGCCTTTTTGTATCAGTTCAGCCAACGCTTGGGCATATAAATCATGCTCCACGGCCAGGCCGCGCCGCTCGACTTCCGCCAGGGTATCGGCCCCGCGCAAATCCACCGTTTGCTGAGCGAGAATGGGGCCGGTATCGAGGCCCTCATCAACCAGATGGACGGTGATTTTGGTTTCGGGCAGCTGGTTATTAAAAGCCCACTCGTAGGCGTGTAGGCCCTGGTGCTGGTGGGTGTCGGCGGGGTGAATATTGATGATACGGCCCGCAAACGGCTGAATGAAGGCCGGCGAAAGAATACGCATGTAGCCCGCCAGCACCACCAAATCGGGCTGATACTGCTGGAGCAGCGCGGCGGCTTCCGCATCGAATGTTTCGCGCTTGCGGCCCTGGCTGGGCAGCGAGGCTACCGGGCAGCCCTGCTCGGCGGCGAAGGTAAGGCCGGGCGCATCGGGCTTGTTACTGAACACCACCACCACTTCGGCCAGCCCTTGCAGCACACCAGTTTTGGTGGCTCCCAGCAGCGCCAGCATGTTGGAGCCGCGCCCCGACAGCAGGATAGCCAGGCGGGCAGGCCTCCCCCCCAGCCCCTCGCCGGGGGAGAGGGGCGCCAGACCACTTTGCGCAAAGGCATCAAGGAGCTTGGTCACTTTTAGGCGCGCTTCTGGTATCATACTATACTCAATTTACAACACTGTCTGTCAGCACCGGCGCGGGGCGTTGGGCAATGTCGGGCCGCACGTACATATCTTGGAAGCTAACGATACTGCACGCTTCGTAGGCGCGGGCAGTCGCATCAGCCAAATCAACGCCGTGGGCGGTGAGCACGAGCACGCGGCCGCCGTTAGTCACCAGCTCGCCGGCCTCGTTGCGCCGGGTGGCGCCGTGGTAGGCGCGCACACCAATGGGCAACTTATCGAGGCCGGTGATGGGGAAGCCGGTAGCGAATTTTGGAGCCGGGTAGCCGCCCGAGGCCAGCACCACGCCCACAAAAGCGCCGGGCCGCTGCACCACACCCTGCCGGGAAAGCGTGCCGTTGAGGGTGCCTTCGATGAGGGCCAGCAGGCTGCTGTCGAGGGCTGGCAGCAGGACTTCGGCTTCGGGGTCGCCGAGACGCACGTTGTATTCGAGCAGCTTGGGACCGGTGGGCGTGAGCATGATGCCGAAATACAGGAAGCCCCGGAAGTCGAACTGCTCGTGCTGGATACCGCCGAGGGTGGGGTCCACGATGTCGCGGCGGATGGCGGCGAGCACGTTGTCGTCGGCGAAGGGCACCGGGCAGTAGGCGCCCATGCCGCCGGTGTTGGGGCCGATGTCGCCAGCCAGCAGCTGCTTGTGGTCCTGCGAAGTGGCCAGCAGGCGAATAACGCGACCATCGGTGAGACCGATGATGCTGATTTCGGGACCGGTCAATTTTTCCTCCAGCAGGAAGGAAAACCAGCCGGAGTAACTCGTTTGCAAATCATCAAACGCCGCTTCGGCTTCTTCCGGCGACGAGCACACATACACGCCCTTGCCGGCGGCCAGGCCGTCGTATTTCACCACCACATGCCCACCCAGCTCAGCCGCTTTGGCGCGAGCTTCGGCAATGTTGTCGCTGCGGAAGGTCCAGGCCTGCGCCGTGGCCACGCCGTGGCGGCGCATGAATTCCTTGCTCCACACCTTCGAGCTTTCCAGCCGCGCCGCCGAGCGGGTAGGGCCGAACACCTGGATATTGGAGCCCGCGAAAAAGTCGGTGATGCCGGCCGCTAGCGGGGCTTCCGGCCCCACCACAATCAGCCGGGCGTCATGGGCCTGCGCGAAGGCTTTCACGGCCTCGAAGTCGAGCGGGTCGATTTCGGAGTGGCTGTTGGGAATGCCGGCGTTGCCGGGCAGCACGTGCACCGTGGCCCCGTCGCGGGTCAGCTTTTCGGCTAGGGCGTGCTCGCGCGCACCGGAGCCGAGGAGGAGAAGGGTTTTAGTGTTTGACATCGTTCTGGCATAACCTCACCCCCCGGCCCCCTCTCCTTGGGGAGAGGAGGAGCCGAGGCGGCGCGGATTTAGAGTTGTTTAAATTCCTCGTCGGCCGCTCTCAGCTTGGCTTTGGTGGCGAGAATATCCTTGTTCAGCCGTTCGCGCAGGCGGGGCAGGTTCAGGGCGCGCAGGGCACCCTGGGCGGCGTTGTCGGGGCGCACTACGGTGAGGTTGGGCGTGCCCGAGGGCATGATGACCGACGAGTTCAGGTTCATGGCCAGCTCGGCGTAGTCCTTGTAGGGCGGGCACGAAATCACGGGCACGTTCACGTTGGCGGCCAGGGCGCCGCCGAGGCCATTGCTCAGGCCGGCCACGGCGATGATGACGCCGGGCTCAATGCTGTTGTTCCAGATGTCGGCCATGCCGGCGATGGCTTCGCCGTTTTTGTGGGCCGAGGTCACGCGCAGCTGGGTGAAGACGTCGTAGCCCTCAAACTGCTGGCGGATTTTCTCGCAGTGCTCCTTATCGGCGGGCGAGCCCATCACGATGTTCACCCAAGCATCCTTAATGAGGCCGGCCTGCACGAGGTTGGCCAGCATGCGGGCGCGGGCGTCCTGGCGGCCGGTGTGGGGCGCGTCGGCGGTGCCGGTTTCGGCGGTGGGCAGGGGCTCGCCCACAATGCGCTCGTAGATGTCGAGGTAGCGGCGGCTGGCTTCCTGGGCCACTTCCGGGGTGAGGGCGCGGGGGTACTGGCCGTCCTTTTTGTTGGCAATCAGCCACTGACGGACGTACTCCTTGTCCATCTGCTCGACCGTTTCGGGGTTCTGGGCGTAGTCCTCGGCGCTCCAGAAGCGCGACGAGTCGGGCGTGTGCATCTCGTCGATGAGAATCAGCTCGCCGTTCAGCAGGCCAAACTCATACTTGGTATCGACCAGAATAATGCCCTTCGCGGTCAGCTGCTCGGAGCCCACTTTGAACAACGCCAGGGATTTTTCCTTCATCTGGTCGTACAGCTCCTTGCTCACCCAACCTTCGCTCACGAGGTTTTCAGGGGTGATTTCGCGGTCCGACTCTTCCTTAGTCGTCGGCGTCACAATTGGCTCCGGAAACTGCTGGTGCTTGGTCAGGCCGTCGGGCACGGTCACGCCCGAGAACGTGCGCTGGCCCTTCTGGTAGCCCCGCAGCATCGAGCCGGTGATGTAGTTCCGCACAATCATTTCCACCTTAATGGGCTCGGCCTCCTTCACCAGCATGGCGTTGGCATCGATGAGCTTGATAACGTGATTAGGAATGATGTGGGCCGTCTTTTCGAACCAGAAATTAGCCAGGCCGTTTAGCACCGCACCCTTGTGGGGAATGGCAGTTTCCAGCACCGAGTCGAAGGCCGAGAGGCGGTCGGTCACGATGATGAGGCGGTCGCCGCTGGGCGCACGCAGGCTGTCGCGCACTTTGCCGCGGTGCAGCAGGGGGAGTTGGGGAGAAGCGAAGTGGGTGAGGGTGTTCATTAGCGACGTTTCTGAAAGAGACTAGTTTTGATTGACGATTTGTATGGTCGGGGCCGTAGCGGCATTCTTTTGGGCGATGTGCGCCACGATATTCTTGAAGATTTGCAGCCCCTCCCCTTCTTCCGAGGCATCGGGGTTCTGGCGGCGGCGGCGGGCCCAGTCGGGGTGGTTGTAGGCCGACAAAAAGGCCTCGGGGTGCGGCATGAGGCCAAAAACCTGGCCCGTGGGGTCCGTCAGGGCCGCGCAGTTCAGGGCTGCACCGTTGGGGTTGAAGGGATATACGTCGGTGGCGCTGCCGTCGAAATCGGCGTAGGTCAGGCAGTTCAGCCCGGCCGCTTCGATGGCGGCCTGCGTGGCGGCATCCGGAATCACCAGCCGGCCCTCGCCGTGGCGCACGGGTACCTCTAGCGTATCAATGCCTTTGAGAAAAGGCGTGTTCGACAAGGGGTTGGCGCGGAGCGTCACCCACCGGTCTTCGTAGCGGCCGCTGGCGTTGTGCGTCAGCGTCACTTCGGGCGTCACGTCGCCGCCCATATTGGGCAGCAGCCCCAGCTTTACCAACACCTGGAAGCCATTGCAGATGCCGAATACGAATTTGCCGTCGGCAATAAACTGCTTGATGTCATCGAGCAGGGTGCGGCCCTTGGGACCGTTCTGGCGGTAGCGCAGCTTGTTAGCCAGCACCACGCCCGAGCCGAGGTCATCACCGAAGGAGAAACCGCCGGGGAAGTTCAGAATGTCGAAATCGTGGATGCTCACCTGTCCGTGCAGCACCTGGTTGAGGTGCACGATGGTAGCTTCGGCCCCGGCCAGCCGGTAGGCCGCCGCGAATTCTTCTTCGCAGTTGATGCCGAATCCGGTCAGAATTAGTGCGTGAACCATGGAATTAGTGCGAAAGGGTTGAAGAGGGCACGCCCAGCAGCTGGTTCACCGGCCCGTTGGTCCAGGCAGCGCGCAACGTGGCGGTGTTAGCCGCAATAACCGGCTGGCCTGCGTGGCGCACGGTCAGCTGGCCATCCAGGGTCACGCGGCCGAGGCGGGTGGCGCGGCTACCGAGCAGCTGCTCGAACGCCACCACATCCTCCGGTGCTACCGTAGCCAGAAAGCGCGAGTGCGACTCCGAAAACAGCTGCGTCGCCAGCGGCAGACCGACGGTGGGCAGGTCGATTCCAGCCCCGTAGCCGTAGCCAAACGTGGTTTCGGCCAGCGCTACGGCGAGGCCGCCGTCGCTCAGGTCGTGGCAGGACTGAATGAGACGCTGGTCGTTGGCTTCGCCGATAAGAGTGTACAGCGCCTTGGCTTTGGCGAAATCCACTTTAGGCACGTTGGCACCGAGCTGGCCGTGCAGGGCGTAGAACTCAGAACCGCCCAGCTCGTCGTAAGTTTCGCCGAGCAGGTACACCACGTCGTTCGCTTGCTTGAAATCTGAAGTCACGGCGCGACGCACGTCTTCCATCTTGGCCGTCATCGAGTAGAGCACGGTGGGGGGCACCGAAATCTTCACGCCGTCGGCCTTGAAGTCGTTTTTCATCGAGTCCTTGCCGCTGGTGAGTGGGATGCAGTAGGCCGCCGTGGCGTCGCGCAGGGCTTCGCACATGCGCACCAGCTTGGCCAGCTTCTGCTTGCCGTCGGGGTTTGTTGCGGGGTCGTACACCGAATCGGGCACGCAGAAGTTGTCGTTCACCGACCAGAAAATCCCGTCGCCGGGCGTCAGGTTCGGGAGCTTCCCTCCTACCGCGATAATCTGGCGCACCCCCTCGTCGAACGCGCCGGCCGACATATGGTAGGCGTCCAAATCGCCGTAGCGCGGCAGGATGCCGTTACTCACGGCCACGCCTTCCCAGCTCTCGAAATTGAAGCGCACCACGGCCGCGTCCTGCGGGGCCTGGCCGGTGGCGCCCATCAGGGGCTTCACAATGGTGCGGCCCTTCACCTCGTGGTCGTACTGGCGAATCACTGATTCGCGCGAGCAGATATTGAGCGAGCCGAGCAGCTGCGTCAGCGTTTCGGTATAGTCCGTTGTAGCCGGAATCTCGGGCTCAGCGGCGGTGGGTTTGGTCCACTCGGCTTCCAGAATTTTGCGCGGCACGCCCTCGTGCAGAAACTCCATATTGAGGCGGGCCACCGGCGCACCATCGAAGCGCACGTCCAGGAAACCATCCGAGGTAAAGTGGCCGATATCGGTCAGCTCCACTTCCATTTCCTGGCCCAGCGACATGATTTCGGCCATTTTTCCGGGCTCGACCACCAGCGTAAACCGCTCCTGCGACTCGCTCACGAAAATCTCCCAGGGCCGCAGGCCGGGGTACTTCAGCGGTACACGCTCCAGCTGCACTACCGCGCCACCCGAGATGCCGGCCAGCTCGCCCACGCTAGACGAGAGGCCGCCCGCGCCGTTGTCGGTGCTGCATTTCAGCAGGCCGCGCCGGGCCGCCAGCATCAGGAAATCCATTGCCAGCTTCTGGGTGATTGGTGAACCGATTTGCACGGCCGTGGCGGGCGCGGTTTCATCGAGCTCGATGCTCGAAAACGTCGCGCCGTGAATGCCGTCCTTGCCCACCCGGCCACCGGCCATGATGATGCGGTCGCCGGCATCGATATTCTTTTCCCACGAATCCTTACCCGCAAACTGCATGGGCATCACCGCGCCGGTGCCGCAGTACACCAGCGGCTTGCCAGCATACCGGTCATCAAATACAATGGCGCCGTTCACCGTTGGAATGCCCGACTTGTTGCCGCCGTCTTCGATACCCTTGCGCACGCCTTCCAGAATGCGGCGCGGGTGCAGCTGCCCGGTCAGTAGCGGCCCATCGTACTCGGGGTTGCCGAAGCACAGCACGTTGGTATTGAACAGCAGCCGCGCGCCGCCGATGCCGGTGGCCAGTGGGTCGCGGTTGTTGCCCAGAATACCCGTGATGGCCCCGCCGTACGGGTCAATCGCCGAGGGCGAGTTGTGCGTTTCCACCTTCCATACGAACAGCGAGTCGGCGTTGATGCGCACCGCGCCGGCGTTGTCGGAGAATACTTTCACCAACCAGTCGTTGCCGTTGGCGCGCAGCTGGCGGTCTACTTCGGAAGTGGCGTCCTTGATGTAAGTTTTGAAGAGCGAATCAACCTGCTTCTCCTCACCCGTTTCCAGGTCTTTGTAGTTGATGAGGGCCGAAAACTCCTTGTGTTTGCAATGCTCCGACCACGTCTGGGCGATGATTTCCAGCTCGCAATCCGTGGGGTCAGCGGGCAGGCCGACGGCTTTCCGCTCCTCCTGAGTTTCGGCGGTGGCGAAGTAGTCGCGCACGGCCCGCATCTCCTCCAGGTTCAGCGCATAGATGTTCTCCCTCGAGAGCTGCACCAGCTCCGCATCAGTACGGCCGGTCAGCGAAATGACTTCGGTGATGGCTTCGGCGCCGCCGCCGGGGCGCGGCGTGTAGTCGCGGATACCGTCGGCCACGCGCCCCACTTCCAGCCAGTTGATGAGCTTATTGCCAAGAAGCTCCTCCGCGATACGGCGCAGGTCAGCTTCGGGCAGGTCGTTTTCAATTAAATAGAGCTTCTTACTGAAAATGTGCTGCGTGTGCACGTCGAGCGGCTCGTTCAGCAGGTCGGCCAGGGCATTTTGGGCCGAGGTGCCTTCGTCGTCAGTCACGCCGGGGCGGCGGGCTACCAATATATAGGTAGCGAAGCCGGGCGCGGCCGTCAGCTCGTTCAGGCGCACGTCGTGCAGCACCGGGTCGGCGAGGCAGCGGGTGGCGAAATCGTGCAGCTGGGTTTCGCTGAGCGGGTAGCGCACCGTGTAGAGGGCGGCGCTGCGCACGCGGCCGGTGGCCAGGCCGAGATGGCGGGCGGCGGCTTCGGCCACGCGCTGGCCGTCGCCGTCGTGCTGGCCGGGTTTCAGGGTAAGCTGAATGGTGTGGGTGGTGTTTTCGGACATTGAGAAAATCAGAACGTCAGCGAAACAACGTCATGCTGAGCGGAGCGCAGCGGAGTCGAAGCATCTCGCTTGTGACAGTAAATCAATCGTTGTAACATCATTAGTTAGTGGTTGCAAGCGAGATGTTTCGACTTCGCTGCGCTCAACATGACGTACTCAAAACGCTTTCTCCGGCCGGCTGCCGGGCTTCACTACCGGCACGCCGGCAGCACACAGGGGGCAACTCTCGGGGGCAAAGGTCGCTGCCTGCACCGAAAGCAGCGCGAAATGCGGGAAATCCAGCCCGCCCTTTCCGCCCGTGCGGTCAATCAGCGAAGCCACGGCCAGCACCTCTGCGCCCATAGCACGCAGCACCTTAGCTACTTCCAGGGTACTTTTGCCGGTCGTCACTACATCTTCGGCAATAACCACTCTTTCACCCGGCTCGATGGTGAAGCCACGCCGCAGGGCCATCTGTCCGTCCGCGTCGCGCTCGGTGAAGATGCCGGGCACGCCCAGCTGCCGGGCCAGCTCGTAGCCAATCACCACGCCGCCCATGGCGGGGCCTACCACCACGTCGGGCTGCAGGCCGGCAGCCTGAATCTGGCCAGCCAGCGCGGCGGCGGCCGGTGCGGCCAGCTCCGGGCGGCGCAGGAAGCGGGCGCACTGCACGTAGGTATCGGAGTGCAGGCCCGACGACAGTCGGAAGTGCCCACGCAACAAGGCATCTTCCTGATGCAGCTGCCCGGTCAGCAGCTCGGCATCGAGGGCAATGGGCGAATGAGCTTGGGTGGTTTCAGTCATTTGATTCAGAAAGACTAACATGCAAAAAGCCGCGGTGAAGCGGCTTTTTAGTTCAGGCGTGGGTCGGGCTCGTTACGGCCCGGAATTCGTTGATTTGTTCCTGGAGCTCCCGGGCAGCGGCTCCAGCATCGGGAGCCTGCCAGATTCCCCGCGAGGAATTGATGAGCAGGCCGCTGCCATCCTGCCGCAGGCCGGCCCGCAGCGTGGCCGAAAGGTCGCCGCCCTGCACCCCGATGCCCGGCACCAAGAACCATTGCTCGGGGCAGGCGGCGCGGAGCTTGGCCACGGTGGCCGGCTCGGTTGCGCCTACTACCAGGCCCACGGTCGAGTCGAGTATTTCCTCGTCCATGAGCTTAGCCAGGCGGGCGGCCCAGTCGCTGATGGAGCCACCGCGCGTCATGGCCGCGTCCTGCAGGCCGTGCTGGGGCTTATTGGAGGTTTTCGCGAGGGAGAAAACGATTTTGCCGGGCCGGGCGAAGGGCCGAATGGTGTCGTCGCCCATATAGGGGTTCACGGTCACGCCGTCGGCACCCACAATGTCATAGGAAAAGCGGGCGTACTGCTCGGCCGTGTTGGCGATGTCACCGAATTTGCCGTCCAGAATCACCGGAATGTCCTTCGGGATATCGCGCACGGTTTGCTGGAGCAGGGCCACTCCGTTTTCACGGCTCAGAAAGAACGCAAGGTTGGGCTTGAACGCAGCCGCGTAGGGCGCGGCCTGGGCAATCACTTCGCCCAGACGGCGGGCCACGGTGACATCGTCACCGGTGGGGTCGAGGCCGACACAGAGCAGGGAATTAGCGGCTTGAACGCGGGCAATGAGCTTTTCCATAGAAATTTATTAATGTGTTGAATATGAAAATTTGCGGAATGTGTGACCGGGGCTGCCCAATTCTTCACACGGACAACAAATCTTTGAATCGCCCTGCTGGACGCAACATGATGGCCCTGAAGCCATTACTGGCCTCTGTCATCAACTTTATTTTCCATATTTCGCACATTTTTCTCATTTTCCCACATTTTCTATCTGCGCCACCTCGGCCGCCAGCCGCGCCGAGAGGCCCGGCGACAACCATTCGCCGCTGGCCACCTGCACGGCCTGCGCTCCTACGCGCAAGTAGTCCTGCACGTCGCGCAGCGTAAAAATGCCGCCCGTACCGAAGATGGGCAGCGTCAGTTTCTCGTCATTGGCCAGCTCCCACACGCAGCGCTGGGCCAGTGGCCGCAGCGCCTCGCCCGAGAGGCCACCCACCAGCGGCGCGGCAGCGCGGTCGGTGGGCAGGTGCAATACCTTCAAGGTATTGGTAGCAGCCAGGGCGGTCGCGCCGCCCTCCTGCGCCGCCAGGGCCAAGCCCCGGATGTGGTCGGGCCACGGCGGCAGCTTTACAATCACGGCCGCATCGTCGCGCAGCTCGTTGCGCACGGCCTCGGTGGCCTCGCGCACGAAGCGGGCCGTTATATCGGCCCCCGAGCCGCCGGCCGGTACGGTAATGTATACCTCCACCCCAGCCAGTTGCTCGCCCACTTCCCGTTGCAGGTAGCGGGCAATTTTACGGAAGCCCGGCACGCCCGGCGCCGTAATGCTCACAAATACCGGCACGCCGAAACGGCGCAGGCGCGGCAGGTGCTCCTGCACTAGCCCTTCGGCCCCTTCGATGCGCAGGTCGGTGCGGTTGAGCAGGGTTTGGTCGGCGACCTGCAGGATGCCTTCGTCGCCGGGCAGGCCGGCGCGGGGCTCCATGGTCACGGTTTTGGTAAAAATCGCCCCCAGCTGCTCGTAACCCTCGCCGCCGAGCTCCCACGGGGCCGCCGCCAGGCACACCGCATTCTGTAACGTTATGGCTCCGAGTTTCATATTGATTTGAGCTGTTAGCTAATAGCTGTTGCCTACTAGCTCTTTATACAAGATACTAACAGCCAACGGAATTTTCCACAAGCTAACAGCTAAGAGCCATCAGCTAATGGCCAGAATTTAGATAACGTTGTCGCGGTTAATCAGGAACGGCACGCACTCGCGGATGTCCGTCTGACCGAGGATGAACTGGGCCACGCGGGCCATGCCCACACCGGCACCCGAGTGCAGCTTCACGTCGTGCTCTTCGTGGAAGCCGAGGTACCACTCGAAGTCTTCCAGCTTCATGCCCTGGCGGATGAGGCCGGCCAGCATCGAGCTGGTTTCCAGCTTGTGGCGCAGCTTGGCACCGTTGAACTCCCGCTCGGCCGAACCAGCCGACTCGCCGGCCAGCGGCAGCAGCAGGTCCGACGAGTTCACCACGCGGGGGTCGTCGTCGTTGTTGCGCATGTTGAAGAACTTGATGTCGGCCGGGTAGTGCGTGATGAAGATGGGACCCTCCAGCTCGGTGAGGCGGTTTTCTTCGGCAGCACCCAGGTCGTCGCCCCACTGCAGCTCGGGAAATCCTTCGGGCTTGAGGCGCTCGATGGCATCGGCATAGGTCATGCGCTTAAAGGTGAGGTCTTTGATGTCCTCAGCATCGCGGCCAAACAGGGCCAGCTCCTTGGCGCACTTGGTGGCTACTTCGTTGGCGGCGGTGCGCACAATGCCGCTCAGGTGGCCCAGCAGTTCGTCGAGGTCGCCGAGGTGCTCAATTTCGAACAGGGTGAACTGCGCCAAGCGGCGATTATCAGCGTTCAGCTCCTTGCGGAAGCTCTGGATTTCGCCGCACACGCGGCCGCCTTCCACGGCCTGGGTCAGCATTTCGATGTAGAGCTGGTTCGACTGGGGCAGGAACATCTTCTTGCCGTCGTACCAGTCCAGCGTAAACAGGGTGTCAGTGTTTTCGCAAGCACCGGTCACGCCCACAATGTGGGGCATGTTGTGTACAGTCACGAAGCCTTCCTGCTCGCAGTACTTGCGGGCGCCGCGCATCATGGCATCCCATACTTTGATTACCGCCATGCGCTTGGGGTCGGTGCTCAGGTTGCGGTTGCCGGCGTGGGCCGAGGAGAGGGTAGCGGCGGCTACCTTGGGGGCGAGGGTGTTGGTGTCCATAAGATATTAGTTAAAAGCAGGTTTAGACTAAAAAGCTAGGGAGAAAACCGAACCAACTACGCACAAAAAAACCGTTTCGGAATCCGAAACGGTGGCGGGGCAATAACCAGAAAAAACAGCGGAAATAGCGGCGGCAAAATCGGTAAAACCGACGGCAGCAAAGACCTTCCGGTCCTCTCGCGGGTCGCTGTTGAGCAGGGTCCCGCGCTCTATCAACTGGTGTTTTGGTTGAAGCACGATGCAAAATTACGGAATGTTTACGCCGGGCAAACATTGGTAATGTTACCTTTTTGTTGGGTACTTATTTTTCAACTTCCATTTTCGCCCTAACTGGCTAATCGACCCACTCTTCACTCTGCTTTTTTGCTTCGGAAAAAATTCGGGCCTTCGTAACTAATTGCTTTGCAAGGACAACGTACCGTAACTTTGACTGTTCATTCCGGATATGTAGCCTTCATCTGCATTCAGCGGAAAGTAAAAAGCCCCTGAAATACACGGTATTTCAGGGGCTTTTTACTTTCCGGCCGGCTTACTTGCTATAACTGTAATTAATCGGCCAGAAACCGGGCGACAATTGTAATTATGGCCACAACTCAGCTGGTAGGGCCGGTGTCTACGTTCGACTCAATGGTGCTCTGCACGGTGGTGCTCACGGCCGAGAGAATATCATAGCCCGTAGCGGCTTCAATGGCGTTTACCGTGGTGCGATAAGCGCCCCAGGCCGTACCGATGGAGTTATTGTTGGGCATGTCCACGGCGATAACGCGGGTGCTGGTAGTTACGCGGCCGGCGTCGCCGGTGCCCTCGGGCAGCACCACCATCACCTTCCAGCAATTGCTGGGCACAGTGATGCGGCCGCTGCTAATGGTGGTGGCGTAGCCATTGGAGCCGGTGCCGCCGCTGCCGTAGCTGCCGGCAATGATGTAGACTTCGTTGCCGGCATTCACCAGGGTACGGGCGTAGTTCTCGAGGCCGGCCCAGGTTTGCTGGTTGTTGATGGGGGCCTGGGGCATCATATTCGTCATCAGAAAGGTGGCCGTGTTGTCGGCTACCGAGCCGGTGCGGTCGGCCGAGGGGCAGTTGTGGCCACGGTCGAAGCCCGAGCCCGAGTAGCTGGTGCTGCCTACGTGGTACCAGCTGCTGGGCAGGCTGGCATCGGAAGCGAAATTATCCTGGCGGGCGGTAGTGCCCAGCCAGGCGCTGCTCAGGTGCCAGCTCACCCAGTTCGGCTTGCCCTTATCGCGGCTGTACGAGAGGGTATACTGGGTTTTGGTCATCAGGTAGTTGTTGGGCGAGTTGGTGGCGTCGGTCACGGCGCCGCTGGGGTTGCCCATGGCCAGGTTGTTGTCGCGGGTGGCATCCTGGTTTACGGTGGCGGCAATGGGCTGCTGGCTGGGGGCTACTTGCTCGGTGCGCGAGCACGACGCGGCCAGGGTCAGGAGCAGCGCGGCGCTGCTGATGCGGGTAATGGTTTGCTTCATAAAAACAGGCAGGCAATGAGTTTTTGAATGATGACCGCAAAATTCCCTCTTTGGGATTGCCTCACCACCACCGTAATATTAACGCTACATTACCAATTGCCTAAATATTAGAGCATCAACATTTTGGCATTCGCTTTACAACAATTAAAAATCATAATTTACCTGTTTATTATTCAGACATATGCGCTCTGCCTTGTCACTTCGGTATTAGTTGGTTGGCAAGGCGGCGGGCCAGGGCCTGCCTAAACGACTGCCAATCAGCCTCACGGAAAACAGAAAGTCCCACTGGCAATGCGCCAACGGGACTTTCTGCAAAGGGCCTGCGGTGTGCTGTTGGCCGCTAATTATCAGGCGTTGCGTAGCCAGCCGCTGTCCGGCAGCATCGCGTAGCACTACATGGTAGAGGCCGGGAGCCAACCTGGGCAATTCCAGACCGGTAGTGACCTGGCCCACGGGCTGCTGGCTCACCAGCTGGCCCATTTCCGAATACGTCTGCACCAGGCCGCCCCCGGCCGGCATGTTCACAAAATGCACCTTCACGGCCTGGGCATCGGGGGCGGGGTTGGGGTAGGTTTCGAGCTGCGGCACGGCCACTGCTTTGGCTACCGCCACCACCACTACGGACGAGAAGGACTGGGTGCTATCGTTATCAACCTGCCGCAGGCGGTAGTAGAGGGTGCTGACGCCCAGGTTGCCGGCTTCAGCATCGCGGAGCTTGTAGCCGAGGGGGCTAGTGCTGCTGCCGGCTGCCGCTACCTAGCCCACGGCCTGAAAGGCGGTTTCGCCGCCCGTGGAGCGCTCCACGGCAAAGTAGCTGCTGTTTTTCTCGGTGGCCGTGGTACAGCTCAGGTCGGTGGTGGCGTTGTTCCACTTGCCTACAAAGGTTGTCAGCTCCACGGGCAGGGGCACAATGGTGGTAATAATGCCCCCGGCCAGGTTATCGGCAAAGGCCTGAAACACGTTGATGTTTACGCCCAGGGCCGCCGTTGAGGAATAGGGTCATTGCACCAAATGCGTAGTTAGCGTTTTCTGGTTGAGCTTAAAAAAACATGTGTCGATTGCTGAATCGGAAGGCCCTTTCCAGCGCCAGGATTCAGTGAAATGATTTACTGGCTGCTCAAATAGTTACAACAGCCTCCTCACAACTTGCCTTGTTCAAAGCGTGTTATTGGTCAATGCGTTGTGAATATTAGCTCAACTATAGCAACGCTAACTGTGCATTTGGCACAATGGCCCTAGCTTTTTATTGCGTATATTTGTAATATAACATTTTTAATATTACTTTTTATTCAGTTATCGTGAAATAAGCTCGTAAGCCGTTTGTTTTCGATTGATGCAACATTATTTTAGGTTCCTATTTCCACCTGCTGCATGAGCCCTACTCTACCCTTCAAGATTTTTGTAGTCGAGGACAATGAATGGTATGGCGAGCTACTCCTGCACCGCCTCAGCCAGAACCCGAACCACAGCGTTTCGCGCTTCACCACGGCCCAGGCATGCCTGGAGCAGCTGGGCGAAAAGCCGGATTTTATCACGCTCGACTATTCGCTGCCCGATGCCAAGGGCGAGCAGGTGCTGCGCCAGATTCGGGAGCGGCTGCAGGGCACCGAAGTAGTGGTGATATCGGGCCAGGAGGACGTGAGCACCGCCGTCAGCATGCTTCAGCAGGGGGCCTACGACTACCTGGTGAAGGATGAGAACACGCTCGACCGCCTCTGGAACCTGGTGGGCAAAGTAGCCCAGCAGGTGAGCCTGCGCCGCGAGAACAACCAGCTGCGCCAGCAGATTGGGGTGCGCCACGGAGCCGGCCAGGCCATTTTCGGCGAGCACGCGTCGATGCAGGCCGTGCAAACCCTCATCACCAAGGCGGCCCGCACCACCATCACGGTGAGCGTGAGCGGCGAAACCGGCACGGGTAAAGAACTGGTGGCCAAGGCAATTCACTTTCAGTCGAGCCGGGCGTGCCTGCCATTTGTGGCCGTAAACATGGCAGTCATTCCGCGCGAGCTGGTGGAGAGCGAGCTATTTGGGCACGAGAAGGGGGCATTTACCGGGGCGGTGGCCCGCCGCGTGGGCCGGCTGGAAGAAGCCACCGGCGGCACCCTGTTTCTGGACGAGATAGCCGACCTCGACCTGAGCCTGCAGGCCAAGCTGCTGCACGTGCTGCAAGAGCGCGAAGTAACCCGCTTGGGCGGCAACCAGACCATCCCGTTCGATGTGCGCCTGATTGTGGCCACGCATCGCGACCTGCTGACGGAGGTGCAGGCCGGCCGCTTCCGCGAAGACCTGTACTACCGCCTGCTGGGCCTGCCCATTGTGCTGCCCCCCCTGCGCCAGCGCGGGACCGATGTGCTGCTGCTGGCTGGGGTATTCGTGCGCGATTTCTGCCAGCTCAACAACCTGCCGCCACGCCAGCTCACCGACTCGGCCCGCGAGCAGCTGAAGGCGCATCCGTTTCCGGGCAACGTGCGCGAGCTGAAGGCCGTGGTGGAGCTGGCTACCGTGCTGGCCGACGGCGAGTTCATTCATGGC
Organism: Hymenobacter siberiensis; assembly: GCF_018967845.1. Taxonomy (GTDB): domain Bacteria; phylum Bacteroidota; class Bacteroidia; order Cytophagales; family Hymenobacteraceae; genus Hymenobacter; species Hymenobacter siberiensis. The sequence goes on along the minus strand of NZ_JAHLZZ010000001.1, from coordinate 1,744,629 downwards.
GAAGACCTGCCCCTGCGCCCCGGCAAAGCCACCTTTGGCCCCGGCAGCCAGCTTTCGCTGCGCGAGCAGACCACGGCCATCGTGCAAAGCTGCCTCGATGAGCTGGACGGCGACGTACTGGCCGTGGCGGCCCGCCTGAACATCGGGAAATCTACTATTTACCGTATGTTACGGCAACGCGAGCTGCACATCGGGTAAATACCGGCGAGGGGGCTGCCGGGTTTTCGCCGGATTTGTTGGTGCGCTTTGCCTTTGCCTGCGACATTGTTTTACGCTTAGCTCTTTTTTTAATGCGTCGCTCTCGTTATCCTCGTCTGGCTCGCCGGGCCGCTGCGTCAGCAGCCCGGCGGGTGGCCGGACGCAGGATGCAGCTCCCCCCGCTCGCACCTGCCGGCAATGCCGCCGCCCTGCCGGGGGTGGTGCCAAGGCAGGTACTGGCCAACCGGGTGGCGCTCATCCTGTTCAGCTACGACATGCGGCACCGCCAGCTGGTGCACTGCAACCAGCATTGCCACACCGTGCTGGGCTACACGGCCCAGGCGCTGCTGGCGCTGGGCGCCAGCCTGTGCCAGCAGATAATGCACCCAGACTCCCTGGCGCAGCTCATGCAATCGGATATGAAGCAGCTGCTGGCGCGGCACCAGACCGCCATCTGGGACTGCCGCGTGCGCCACCACGACGGCAGCTGGCACCTGCTGCGCCTGCGCATGCGGGCCAGCGTGCTGGGCCCCGAAGGCCAGGTCTGGGAGATTATGGGCAGTGCCGAAGACGTGACCCGCCATCGCGCCGCCATGGACGAGCTGCGCCAGAGCCGCCACCAGCTGCGGCAGGTGCTGGACGTGGTGCCCAACCTGGTGGCGGTGTTCGACCTGCAGCAGCAGCGCACCACCTACACTAACCGCCGCATCGAAACCCTGCTGGGTTATACCAGCGAAGAGATTCTAGCCTTCCCGCCCGGCCACCTGCTCCCGCACCTGCTGCCGACCGAGTCGCTGGTATGCTACCAGGGCACCATGAAGGACGTGGCCCAGCTGCGCGATGGCGAGGTACGAGCCGTGGAGTACACGGCCCGCCACCGCGACGGCACCATCCGCTGGCTGCACAGCGCCCACGCGCCCTTTGGACGCGATGCCCAGGGCCGAACCACCAGCGTTATCAGCGTGACCGAGGATATTAGCGAGCAGCGGGCCGACGACGAGCAGCACCGCCTTGCCACCGCCCGGCTCACTGAGCAGCACCGCCTGTTCCGGCAGGTGATTGATGCCCTGCCCCACCCCATCTACCTAAAGGATGAGCACGGCAATTACCTGCTGGCCAACAAGTCGCTGGCCGCTTTGTATAATATGACGCCCGATGAGCTGGTGCGCGCCGGCAAGCCGGACATTCCAACCACGGAAGACGCCGCCCGCTACCGGCAGCAGGACCTGCAGGTGCTCACCACCGGCCAGGACCTGACGCAGGAGGAGTGCTTCACGAACCCCGATGGCCGGGTCAACTGGTTTAGCAGCGTGAAGCGACTGTTTGTGCAGGACGACGGCACGGCCCAGGTGCTGGGCGTGGACAGCAACATTACCGAGCTAAAAAGCACCCAGCAGGCCCTAGAGGGTGCCATTGCGACAGCCCAGGTTGATGCCCAGGCCAAGGAGGATTTCCTGGCCAACATGAGCCACGAAATCCGCACGCCGCTGCACGGCATTCTGGGCCTGACGGGGGTGCTGGTGAAAACCACCCTCAGCCGCAGCCAGCACGATTACCTGCGGCTGCTGGGCGAATCGGCCGAGCACCTACTCAATGTGCTGAACGACGTGCTCACCACCGCCCGCCTCGGCGCGGGCAAGCTGCAGCCCGAGGCCATATCTTTTGCTCCCATAGAGCTGCTGCGCGGCTGCGCGGCTCTGCTGCGGCCCCGCGCCCGGGAAAAGGGCCTGCACCTACGCATCGAGAAGCCCACGCTGCCCGGCCCCGTGCTGGGCGACGCGCACCGCCTGCGCCAGGTGCTGCTCAACCTGGTCAGCAACGCCATCAAGTTCACCGAAACCGGCACCATCCACCTGCGCTGCCGGGTGGTGCCCGGCCCCCGCCAGCACACCGAGCCTGCGGGCACGGTGTGGCTGCAATTCATGGTGAGCGACACCGGCCTGGGCATTGCGCCCGAAACACTGGATAAAATCTTCGAGCCCTTCACCCAGGCCACCGCCAGCACCGACCGCGAGTACGGCGGCACGGGCCTGGGCCTGAGTATTTCGGAAGGCCTGGTGAAACTCATGGGCGGTGTGCTGCAGGTGTCCAGCGAGGTGAACCAGGGCAGTACGTTTGCCTTCACGCTGGCCTTCCAGCCGGTAGCCGCCGCCCGCCCGGCAGAACCTGAAACGCCGGCCGAGGCCCCTGCCCTGGCCGATGCCGGCCGCATTTTGCTGGTAGAAGACAACCTGGTGAACAGCCTGCTGGCCGAAACCGTGCTGCGCAACTGGGGCTGGCAGGTAACCACCGCAGCCAGTGGCCTGGCCGCCATCAACCTTTTTGAACACCGGACCTTCGACCTGGTATTAATGGATATTCAGATGCCGGGCATGGACGGCGAAACCGCCGCCCGCGCCCTGCGCCAACACCCCGACCCCAGCCGGGCCGCTACTCCGGTCATTGCCCTCACGGCCCGCGCCCAGTCCGGCGAGGCCGAGCGCCTGCGGGCATCCGGCTTTGCCGGCTACCTTGCCAAGCCCTACCGCGAAGAGCAGCTCCTCGAAACCATGCAGGCCGTGCTGGCACACCACAGCCAGGCCAGCAAATCCCCGTCTACTCCCCTCACCACTCCCACTATGCCTTCCGCAGCACCGTCCCTCTATAACCTAAGCAATGTGCGCCAGCTAGTGCGCAACGACGAAACCATCGTGCGCCGCCTGGCCTGGGCCTTCATCGAAACCACGCCCGCCATCCTCACTGCCCTCGACGAGGCCCTGACCAAAGGCGCCTGGGAAGCCCTGGGCGACGCCGCCCACCACCTCAAAAGCTCCCTCGACGGCCTGGGGGTGGAAAGCCTGCGCCACGTCATTCGGGAGGCGGAGGCCTACGCCGAAACGCCGCCCGCCCCGGCCCACGCCGCCCGGCAGGTCACCCTCATCCGCACCGTTACGGAGCAGGTAATGGCCGGCCTGCGCACGGAGTTTCCCGAGCTGCAATCCTAGCGCGCATGCCCCTTCCCATTCCCCTGGCCCCGGCGGCCCCGCTTATTCACACCGACACGCTGGTGATTGGGGCGGGACAGGCCGGACTGGCCGCCGCTTATTACCTGCAACGGCACGGCGTTGATTTCCGCCTGCTGGATGCTGCGCCCACGGCCGGCCATGCCTGGGACACCCGCTACGATTCGCTCCGCCTGTTTTCTCCGGCCTGGGCCAGCGGCCTGCCCGGCCGGCCCTGGCCCGGCCGCCGCCTCCGCTACCCAACTCGGGCCGAAACCAGCGCCTACCTGCGCGACTACGCCGCCCATTTCGCGTTTCCGCTCGATGCCGACCAGCGCGTGACCCGCCTCACAGCCGCCCCCGGCCAGCCCGGCTACCACGCGCACACCGCCGCCGGCCGCACCTACGCTGCCCGCCGCGTGATAGTGGCCACCGGCCCCTACACCACCCCCAAAATACCGGCGTGGGCCACCCAGCTGCCTGCTGCCGTGGCCCAGCTGCCCAGCCGCGACTACCGCCGGCCGAGCCAGCTGCCCGGCACCGGCCCGGTGGCCGTGGTGGGCAGCGGCAACTCGGCCCTGCAAATCGCGGCCGATATTGCGGCCACCGGCCGGCCGGTTTTCGTGGCTTTCGATGAGAAGACTCCGGCCATGCCCAACAGCCAGCTGATGTGGGCCGGCCTGACGCTACTGGGCCTGCTGCGCATTCCGCGCCACACGGCCCTCGGCCGCTGGATGGTGAGCCAGCCCGAACCCGTGGTGAGCGGCGACCTGGCGCGCCTGCGCCGGCTGCCGGCGGCCACCTTCATTGGCCGGGCCACGGCGGTGCTGCCCACCGGGGCCATTGAGGGCCAGCGGGCGGCCTCCCCTCCCCTCGATGCCGTGGTGTGGGCCACCGGCTACCGCCCGGCCTACGACTGGCTGGAGCTGCCCATTTTTGAGGCCAATGGCCAGCCCCGGCACCAGCGCGGCCTCACGGCCGCGCCGGGCGTGGCGTTTCTGGGACTCGACTGGCTCGATAGCCGTAACTCGGCGCTGCTCAACGGTATTGGGGCCGATGCCCGGCGCGTGGTGCAGGCCCTGCTGCAAATGCCCTAATCTTATTGAAACCTGGCCGGGGCTTTCGGGGTTGAATGCATCAGATGCAGCTTGCTGAATCAGGCTGCTTTTTGTCCACTAGATTTTTCTGTAGCATTATGTTTATTTTCATGCTTGGCCTCTTGCTGGTAACCGCCATTATGGCGCTCAAAACTGTATCCAACGTCGAAGAAATGCTCACGCCCATTCCGGTGCGTGCCCAATAATCCTCCAATTATCAATCAATAAAAAAAGCAGCCCGAAAGCTGCTTTTTTTATTGATTGATAATGCCCTGAATTTTCGGTTAGCGAATAACCAGCTTGCACATCTGGCTGGTGTTATCCGACTCAAGCCGCACGTAGTACAGGCCGTTGGCAAATTTGCTTAAATCAAGCGTGCGGGAATATTTGTCGTTGAATTCCGTGACGGTTTCGTGGTAGAGCACCGAGCCGATAACGTTCAGCACGCTCAACTCCACTTTCTTGCCCTGCAAGTTATTGATGGTGAGGTGCACAATGCCGGTGCTGGGGTTAGGATAAACCAGCAGGGTTTTGTCGTCGCTGGGGCGGGTTTGCTGGCCGGGGCGGTGCATGGAGGCGGCCGACACGGTGGGCACCGTGTGCAGCACCGGCCCGACGCCGAGGCTAAGGCAGACAAATAATAGCAGAGGTAAAAGTAAGCGTTTCATCATACTGTAAATTTAGTAGGCGGTAGAAAGGGCAGTAAGTTGTTGGATTAACGGTAAAATTCGCTTTTAGTTGACAAAGATACAGCCCTTGTGCAATAAGCTACACCAGAATATCCGAAAACCTCGATAAACTCCACTACTTTCACTTCCACTGTCCTTATTTCCCCGACCAGTTAAATGGATATTTTGTTGATTGGCGGTGGCCTGGCCGGGCTGGCGGCCGCCCTGGACCTGGCCCGGCGCGGCTACCAGGTAGCAGTAGTGGAGCGCAAGCAGTATCCGTTTCATAAAGTGTGCGGCGAATACGTGAGCAATGAGGTGCTGCCCTACCTGCGCCGCCTCGGGGCCGACCCGGCTGAGTTGGGTCCGGCGGCCATTTCGCGGTTCCTGCTGTCGTCGCCGGGCGGCCGCACGCTTAGCAGCCCGCTCGACCTGGGCGGCTTTGGCGTGAGCCGCTACGTGCTCGATGATTTTCTGTACCGGCAGGGCGTGGCGGCCGGGGTGGTGTTTCACCTCAAAAACACGGTGACAGACGTAACCTTTGACCCCGCCGCCGACCGGCACACCGTGACCCTGGCCGACGGCCGCACCCTCACGGCCCGCGTGGTGCTGGGCACCTACGGCAAGCGCGCCAACCTCGACCGGCAGCTGCAGCGGCCGTTTTTCGCGCAGCGCTCGCCCTACCTGGGCGTGAAGTACCATTTGCACCTGCCGGGCTTTCCGCGCGATGTGATTGCGCTGCACAACTTCGCCGATGGCTACGCCGGCATTTCAGCCATCGAGGAGGACAAGCTGTGCTTTTGCTACCTCAGCTCGCGCCAGAACCTGAAGGACCACGGCACTATTCCGGCGCTGGAGCGGGAGGTGCTGGCCCGCAACCCACGCCTGCGCGAAATCCTGGACGCGGCCGAAGTGCTGTATCCACAGCCCGAGGTCATCAACGAGATATCCTTCGCCCCCAAGCAGCCCGTGGAGCAGCACATCCTGATGGTGGGCGACGCGGCGGGCCTCATCACGCCGCTGTGTGGTAATGGTATGGCCATGGCGCTGCACGGCGCGGCGCTGGCGGCGGCGGCGGCCGATGTTTTTTTGGCGGGCCGCACCAGCCGCCCGCAGCTGGAAACGGACTACGCCCGCGCCTGGCAGACCCAGTTTGGGGCGCGCCTGCGGGTGGGCCGGGCGGTGCAGCAGCTCTTTGGCGGACCGCTGCTGAGCGAGGCGGTGGTGGGCGGCCTGCGCCACTGGCCGGGCGCGGTGCGGGCCCTGATGCGCCGCACCCACGGCCAGCCCTTCTAAAATCTGGCGGCAGCGCGGCAGTCCGGGCACCAAGGCCGGAATGTTATTGGTGTTTTTTTGGACCCAAACGTGTAAAATCCTGCCTTATTCCGTAAGTAGTGGACCAATGTGCGGGACTACCCGTAATTTCAGCCGTCAGGCGCATTGGTTATCATGCGTTTTTAAAATCCGAAAATCCTTCCCGGAATGCCGAGTTACTTAGGTGCCATTGGCACAGCCAACCCCGTCCACCGCATTGCGCAGCCGCAAATTGCCGATTTCATGGCCCAGGCCCTGGAATTTGGCGAAAACGACACGCGCAAGCTGCGGGCGCTGTACCGGGTGTCGGGCATTGCGCACCGCTATTCGGTGCTGCCCGACTACGGCCGGGCCAATGGCGACTACACGTTTTTTCCCAATACCCCCACCCTGGAGCCGTTTCCGAGCGTGGGCCAGCGCATGGCCGTTTACCGGCGGGAAGCGTTGCCGCTGGCTACCGAGGCCGTGCGCGAGTGCCTGCGCCAGGTGCCCGACGTGGCGGCGGACACCATCACGCACCTGGTGACGGTGAGCTGCACGGGCATGTACGCGCCGGGGCTGGACATTGAGCTGGTGCAGACCCTGGGCCTGCGCCGCGACGTGCGCCGTACCTGCGTGAATTTCATGGGCTGCTACGCCGCCGTGAACGCCGTGAAGCTGGCCGATGCCTTCTGCCGCGCCGATGCTCAGGCCCGCGTGCTGATTGTGAGCGTTGAGCTATGCACGCTGCACTTCCAGAAGAGCCCCGAGGAAGACCACCTCATCAGCAACGCGCTGTTTGGCGATGGCGCGGCGGCCTGCCTGGTGCAGGCCCGCCCGCTGCCCAACGGCGTGCCCAGTCTAGCGCTGCAGGCCTTTCACTGCGGCCTGGAGCCCGATGGGCACGACGATATGGCGTGGCACATCAACGACTTTGGGTTTGAGATGACGCTGAGCAGCTACGTACCGAAGCTGATTCAGCGCGGCATCCGCAACCTGACGGATGGGCTGCTGGCCAGCCTGCCCGTGGAGCTGGCCGACATCCGGCACTTTGCCATTCACCCCGGCGGGCGTAAGATTCTGGAAACTATTGAGACCGAGCTGGGCCTGACCCACGACGATAACCGCCACGCCTACCGCGTGCTGCGCGACTATGGCAATATGTCGTCGGCCACGGTGCTGTTTGTGCTGCGCGACGTGCTGGCCCACGCCACCCCGGCCGATGCCGGCGCGCCCGTGCTCAGCTTCGCCTTCGGCCCGGGCCTGACAATGGAGGCCATGCTGCTGGAGGTGAGTTATGAGTTAAAAGTCATGAGTTATGACTCAAGCAAAGCGGACGCTCTTATATCCGCGTAGCAATTTTCGCATAGACACATCCAACTTGTTATGAGATACTTATCTTGTAGCTCATCATTCATACCGCATCATTGGATTTTTCTGAACGCGCTGCCGGCCCGGAGCTGATGGACGACCTGACGCTGGCCAACGATGCCCTGCGCCAGAACCTCGACGAGCTGGAAACCATCAATACCTGGCTGGGCGGCTATGCGCCAGTGCTGAACGCGCTGCAACGCCTGAAAAGCCGGTTTCCGACCAGCCGGCCCCTGCGCCTGGCCGACCTGGGCAGCGGCGGCGGCGACACCCTGCGCCACGTAGCCCGCTGGGCCCGCAAAAACGGAATCGCCATAGAGCTGACGGGCATCGATGCCAATGCCTTTATGCTGGAATATGCCACGGCCAAAAGCCGGGAATATCCCGAAATCAGCTACCGACAGTTCGACATTTTCTCCCCGGAGTTTCAGGCGCAGCCCTTCGATGTGCTGACGTGCAGCCTGTTCTGCCACCATTTTACCGATAATGAGCTGGTGCCGCTGCTGCGGCAGTGGCACCAGCAGGCCGGCGTGGCCGTGGTCATCAACGACCTGCACCGGCACTGGCTGGCCTACCACAGCATCAAGTGGCTGACGTGGCTACTGGGCGGCTCCTACCTCGTGCGACACGATGCGCCGCTGTCGGTGGCCCGCGCCTTCCGGCGGCAGAACTGGGTAGATTTGCTGGCGCGGGCAGGCATCACGAAGTACGAGCTGCGCTGGCGCTGGGCCTTTCGCTGGCAGGTGGTTTTTTAGGGGTTGGGTGAGCTGGCTGCTTATATTGATACCCAAAACGAACGGTTTTTTAGCCCGCAGAAGGCGCAGAGGCAGCCAGACCGGTGTAAGCTAATCTGAGTGGTTTCAACGAGCCACTAACGACTGCTTTTTCAGAATTATGTCCCGAAAGAATAGTCAAATAGTGGACGGTAAAAAACATAGTACTGAACCGGATTTGACTGGGCAGTCTTTTCTACTTCATTTCCTGCCACTGTCGGCGCTGACCAACGTACTGGTCGAGCGCTTTTTGGCGGGTGACCGCATGGAAACCAACACCGTATAGGATACGGCAACGGGGCGGCCATGCAACTGGCCCGGCGTGAAGGTTGGCAGCTGGCGCACGGCGGTCAGAGTGGCCTCGTCGCAGCGGCCGCCCACCCCTTTCAGCAGGCGGGCATCGGTGACAGCCCCGGCCGCCGTCACCACGAAGGTTACGAACACGCGGCTCTCGCCGCAGCCCCCGGCCCCGGCGGCGCTCAGCCGGTCCCGGATAGCCGCCGCCACGGCCGCGCCGCTGCCCCCGTAGCCCGGCAGCTGGGGCATCCGCTCGACGTAGGTGTATACTTTAGCTGAATCGGCAGGCCCGGAACGGACCGGCCGGGGGACGGACTGGACCGACCCCGCCGCGGAGCCCGACAGCGCGCCAAACAGGATGGCAGTCAGGCCGAATAAACGCCAGAAAGTTACTGAATTCATACCCTAAGATAAAACCGTCTGGCTACTGCAACGGCCGCCCGCCCTCTCCGCGCCTCCTACTCGTTACTGCTGCTGCTCTTTCGGAATTATACTCCAAAAGAGCAGCGAGCGGGAGCTGTACCAACTGCTTCACGCTAAAAAAGCCCGGCGGCTACCCGGTAGGTATTAGCGTGGGCTTCTATGATGTCGATGATGCGTTCGGAATAGCCGCCGCCCATGCACACCACCACGGGCAGGCAGTGGCGGTGGCAGAGGCCGAGCACCAGCTCGTCGCGCCGGCGGCAGCCTTCGCGGGTGAGGGCCAGGTGGCCGAGCTTGTCGGTGGCCAGCACATCGACGCCGGCCAGGTAGAACACGAAATCAGGCTGCACTTCATCCAGCAGGCGGGGCAGGGTTTCGGCTAGTAACTTGAGATAGTGGGCGTCGTCGGTGCCGTCGGGCAGGGGGAGGTCGAGGTCGGAGGCTTCTTTGCGGGCGGGGTAGTTACGGCCGCCGTGCATGGAAAAGGTGAACACGCGGGGCTCGTGCTGAAAGATGGCAGCCGTACCGTTGCCCTGGTGCACGTCGAGGTCCACGATGAGGACTTTCTGTGCGTGGCCGTACGCCAGCAGCCAGGCTGCGGCGGCAGCCTGGTCGTTCAGCAGGCAAAAGCCTTCGCCCCGCGCCCGAAACGCGTGGTGCGTGCCGCCCGCAATGTTGAACGCCACGCCGTGCACCAGCGCCATCCGGGCCGCCTCAATGGTGCCGCCCAGGATGGTGATTTCGCGCTCGAACAGCTCGCGTGACCACGGAAAACCGGTGGCCCGCTCCTCCTGCCGGGTGAGCTGGCCGGTGCGCAGGCGGTGATAGTAGTCGGTATCGTGCACCCGTAGGATGTCCTCGTCGGGCGGGGGCTGGGCCACGAAAAAATCGGCGGCGGTGGCGGTGCCTTCGTGCAGGAGCTGCCCGGGCAACAGCTCGTACTTGAGCATGGGAAAACGGTGGCCGGCGGGCAGTGGGTGGGCGTAGCAGGGCGCAAAAGCAATGGGCAGCATCGGGGCAAAAGTGGGTGAGATGGCTGGGGGACTCAATCCCCCAATTTTGTAACACAAAACTTACCCTAAATGCTTGTCTTTGTGCGCGCCGGTGTGCTTCTTGCCGGTGCGAATACGGCCACCAGCTACTGGCAAAGCTGAGGAAACCCCAGAGACATCAAAAAAACGCCCCGACTACTGAAGTCGGGGCGTTTTTTTGATGTCTCTGGTAATGCGGGGTATGATGGGAGTTCGCCCATGCGCTGTTTTTATTGGGCCTGCGCCCGGTCCACGGTGGCGGTGGCTTCCTGCGGCACGCCCACCGAATGTCGCCCGGCTTTGCATACAAAAATGGCGGCCTGACTGAGCGGGCATTTTTTGCTTTTATCGCCCCAAAAACGCCAATCCACCGATTACCAAAGGATAATGTCTGCGCGCCTCGTCTATTGCTGGCGGGGGCGCAGAACTTTCACTCCGTTGGCCATCAACACGATGGTGTTGCTGATAAAGCTTTCGCAGGTAGCCAGCTCGTAGGTAGTGCCCCCGGTGCGGGCATTGGTGATTTCGACGGCTTGGCAGATGATGCGGCTCGGATAGTAATTGGTGAGGGTGCGGCGCACTGGCAGCGGAAGGGTGCTGGGCTCTACAATGGTGCCGGTGGCTTCGACATCGCCATTGGTGCTGAACCTGACCAGCCGAAAGGCCTGGCTTTGTGTGTAGCTGGCCTGATACCAGCCCTGGGCGCGTTTCCATTTTACGTGGCGGGCCTCCGGATACAGCTTTTGCAGGGCCACAAAGGCCAGCGGGGGCACCTGGGCATCGGGAATGCCCTGCGCCGGCGCAACCTGCCCCCACAAAAGGGCCGCCAGAAGCAATAAGGTAGTTTTCATAACGGTATAGGCGCGGGAAACGCTGGTGGGGGCGCACGGCCTGGGCCAAAAGCACCCACTCCCTTACTACCTGAGCATGCAAAAACGCATCATCGGGGGGATGAGTTTTGTCAACTACGGCCTACCGTGCCGGCTGCGGGCTAGTGGATAACAACTGTTGCACATAAGCATCAGCTAATAATGCGCCCATCCTCCATCTCAATAATGCGGTGTGTTTTGGCGGCGAAGTCGTTGTCGTGCGTTACGATGAGCAGGGCCTGGTGGTAGGTTTCGGCCAGCTCCTTGAAGATGTCGAACACGATTTCGCCGTTTTTCTGGTCGAGGTTGCCGGTGGGCTCGTCGCCGAGGATGATGAGCGGGTCGTTTATCAGGGCGCGGGCAATGGCGACGCGCTGCTTCTGGCCGCCCGACAGCTGGTTGGGCTTCTTGAGCGCCTCGCTTTCGATGCCCAGAATCTTTAGCTTCTCGTAGGCGCGGTGCTCGATTTCCGGATTCGATAATTTGCCCAGCTTTTCGGCGGGCAGCATCACGTTGCGCAGCACCGAAAACTCGTTCAGCAAGTAGTGAAACTGGAACACGAAGCCGATTTGCTCGTTACGCACGCGGGCCAGCGCGGCCTCTTTTTTGCCCCGCATCGGCACACCGTCAATCAATAGCTCGCCCTCATAGGCAGTGTCCATGGTGGAAAGGATGTAGAGCAGCGTGGACTTGCCGCAGCCCGACTTGCCCACCACGGCCGCAAACTCGCCCCGGTTCAGGGCAAACGACACGTCGTGCAGCACCTGCACCCGCACGGGGTCGTCGAAATACTTGATTAGCTGGCGGGCTTCAATTGCGGGGGTGTCCATGTTACTTGCCTCGGATGATGTCGACCGGGTCGACCCGGCTGGCCTTGCGGGCCGGGAAATACCCCGCCAGGTAGGTGGTAATGAGCGAGAAAACCGCCCCAATGCCGTAGAAAACCGGGTTGAAACTGACCGGGTAGAAGTGCACCGTGGGCAGCGAGGCCGGGTGAAACGGCACGTAGGAAATCAGGACCGAGAGCCCGAAGCCGAACAGCAGCCCCGCCGCGCCGCCCGACAGCCCAATGGCCAGCGCCACCGCCACAAACAGCCGCTGCACATCGGCCCCCGAAAACCCAATGGCCTTGAAGATGGCAATAGTGTCCATCTTCTCGTAAATCATCATGTTCAGGATGTTATAAATCCCGAAGCCCGCCACAATCAGCAGCGTGATACCCACGGTGTACGAAATGAGCGTGCGGATGAAGGTGCCGGTTTCGAACTGCGAATTGGCAGTTTGGATGTCCAGGGCCTGCACGTCGTAGCGCTGCGCGTATTCCCTGGCCAGCTGCGGGGCCAGGCTGAAATCGTGGAGCTTCACCTGCACGTCGGTGACGTAGTTGTTGGCTTCGCCGAGCAGCTTTTGGGCCGTGAGCAGAGAGGTGTAGCTCTGTACTTTATCGACCTCCAGGATGCCCGACTGAAACAAGCCGACGACCTTGAGCGGCACGCGGTTGCCCTTCACGGTCGTGATTTGCACGATATCGCCCACACCTACCAGCATGAGGTCGGCGGCGGCTTTGCCGAGGATGATGCTATTGGACACGGTACTGATGCTGAGCAGGTTGCCGGCCACCACGTAGTCGCCAAAGGCAAAAAGCCGGTTTTCCTGCTCCACTTCAATACCGCTGATGGTGCCAGTGAGGTTGATGGTACCCACGTTGTAGAATACCTGGGCCTGGGTTTTGGGGGCCACGCCGCGCACGCGTGGGTCGTGGCGCAGGGCCGCGATGATGGCCCCGGCGTTGTGAATGCGCGGCAGCTCGTTGCTGGGCCTGATGGAACGGATAAAATTGTGCTGCCGTGGCCCGGGCGCGGTATACCGGTCGATGGGCTGCTGCGGGGCCGGCTGCACCTCGTTGTAGAGGCGCACGTGGGGCGTGCGGTTGAGTACCAGCCCATCGAGCAGCTGGTTGAGGCCCGCCATGAAGCTGAGCAGCGCAATGAACATGGTGATGCTGAACGTGACGCCAACGGCCGCCACCAGCGACTGCCGCCCACGGGCCAGCAGCAGCGACAGGGCCACATCGTAGAGCAGGGGCAGCTTCATTTCGCGGGGGCTGTAAGTTCGTCGGCGGGCGTCAGGCCTGCCAGGATTTCCACCATCTGGTAATCGCGCAGGCCGGTTTTCACCCGCGCCAGCTGACCGTTGGCCCTGCGCACCGTGGAGTCGTCGACCAACAGGCGGCGCGGAATCAGCAGGGCCCTGGACTTGGTTTGCAGCACGATGTTGACCTCGAAGCTCACGAACGGATACAGCACCGGCGGCTGGCGTACGAAGGTCGCATTCACCTGAAACGTGCGGCTGCCGGCGTTCATCATCGGCGAAATGGCGCTGACGCGGGCCGTGAACACCTGCCCCTTGTAGCTATCCAGCGTGACCAGCACCAGCTGACCGGGGCGGATTTTCACGATGTCGGACTCGTCTACCTGCATTTCGAGCACGAAGTGGCGGGCGTCGCCCAGCAGGGCTAGCGGCGTTTGGGGCGTCACGGCCTCGCCCTTTTCGCGGTAGAGTTGGTACACGATGCCGTTTACTTTGCTGCGCAGGACGAAGTCGCTGGCCTGCCGCTGGGCAATCTGGAGGTTTTTGCGCGACTGCGCGGCCCCGAAATCGAGCTGTTTTTTAAGTGTCTGGTAGTTGAGCACGGCCGACTCGTAGGCGGCTCGGGAGCCGGCATAGGCCAGCTCGCGCTGCTCCAGCGTCTGCTTCGTGCCGATGGTCTGCTGCCAGAGCTGGCGCTGGCGCGTGAGCTGCAGCTGGTCGTTCTGCATGGTGCGGCGTTGCAGGGCAATGCGCTGGCGGGCCTCTTCGAGCTGGCTTTGGTTGGCGGCCACGGCGGCATAGCGGGCGGCCAGGGCGGCGTTTTCCTGATTGAGCTGCTGCACATCGCTGGCAATGGAGAGCAGCGGCGTACCCACCCGCACCGAGTCGCCCTCGTGCACCAACACCGTTTGAATAATGCCGCCGGCGGTGGCAAATGCCTGGTACTGCTGCCCGCTCTTGACGGTGCCAGCCGCGTACACCGACTCCGAAATAGCCGACCAGACTGGTTTCACCCGCTCGGCCTTATCCCGGCAGCCGACCAAAGCCACGAGTAGCAGCAGCAGCCAGCGCCCGGGTGGCACGGCAGACGGGCAAGATGTTCGGTGTCGGTTGAGGTTCATGGGCTGACACGCGGCAATCGGGGGCCCCGTTTTCAAGAGGGAAATAAGATAATTACTCGCTCCGGCAGGCTGCTCCGGCAGGCTGATTGATGGAGCAGGTGATAATGCATAAGCGGCTGTTTTAGTAGCTGATGTTACGCAGTGGCGGCTGCTGGTTTGGTTGCTGGCTGCTAGTTGTTGGCAGAACGCGGTTGAGCCGTTTCTCAGGACACGAAACCAGCAACCGGAAACAAGAAACTAAGTGCAGTTTCTGACCCAATAGCTGCCGGCGTAACATCAATAATTAGGCTAACACGGCCGTATTGGCTCCCAGAATCTCGCGGGCCTGCGCCACCTCGGCGGCGGTGCCGTGGGCCAGGAGCATGTATTTCCCCACCTTGATTTCGGTTTCGTACTCCAGCACGCTGTTGTCGGGCACGCCCAGGCTCACCAGCGCCGCGCCCAGGGCACTCACGCCGCCTACCACCACGGCGCCTTCCAGCGCGCCCACCAGCATGCCCACCAGCGGCCCGGCCAGCACGAGCGGACCCACGCCCGGAATAAGGATGAAGGCGGAGCCCATCAGCATGCCCCATATGCTGCCCCAGAAGGCCCCATTGCCGCCCCATTTCATTATACGGTCCCATATTGTAGTAGCCCACCACGTTTTCCTCGGCGTGGTAGTCGCGGCCCACAATAGAGAGCTGCTGCATGTTGAAACTGTGATGCTGGAGCTTTTTAACGGCCTGCTCGGCTTGCTCGTGGGTGTCGTAGAGCGCGGTCATTACGGGGGCCTGGTTCATATAAAAGTTGGGGGGGGGTGAGGTAGTTGAATGAGGAGAAAATTGGCAACCGACCATTGCTACCGCCGACCTACTTAGTGGCGAACTGGAGAGGTAAGATTACGCGGGGCCAGCTGCCAGCCGCCAGCCGCATGACGAGCATCAAGCATTAGGCTAATTTTCAACAGGGGTTTTGCGGGGACACTGCTGGTTATTTACCATCCGTTGGCACCACCGGCGCGGACCGGCGGCCTGGCCAGTCGTGGCCGGAGCTGGCGCGGCCGGGCGGCATTTTCAGCAGTAGAAACCGCGCCAGCCACCGGCTCACGCACCAGCGTGCTATTGCCTTGATTTTTAAATTTTTATGCAGTGGAACCTACTGCCAAAAAATCCCCGACTGCCTTATTAGCTGGTGCTACGCCGGTAATGCTTGGGTCAGGGGCTGCACTTAGTTGTTGGTTACTCGTTACTGATTAGTGCTCTTCCTAACAAAACAGCTCAACCGCATTCAACCGCGTTCAACCCGCAACCAAATAGCCGCTGTAGCAGCCCCTGCGTGACAGCCGTTACTAAAACGGAGAGCATTTAAATAAGAACGTCATGCTGCGCTGGCCGAGGCAGCTCTACCGCATCAGTAATTATTTACTTACGCAGTAGAAACGCCTCGGCCAGCGCAGCATGACGTTCTTTTCGGGGCTTGCGGCCAACGGCCGACACGCCCTGGCAGTAAAGCTATTGAAGACCTACAGGGCGTTCAGCATTTTGATAACCTGGTGCTGGCGCTTGCCCAGCTTGGCTTTCAGGCGGCTCACCAGCTCGTGGCCCTTGCCTTCCACGTAGGTCAGGTCCTCGTCGGTGAGGTGGGTGTAGGTTTGCTGCAGCTTGTGTTTTAGCTGGTCCCAGTTGCCGCGCAGGCGCAGCCGTTGGTCGGTGCGGAAGTCGCGGAAGTGTTGACGGCGCGCCATGCCCTTTTTGGAGTACAGCAGGATGCCGATGAGCGCACCCACGCCCGCGCCGGCCAGGGCGGTGAGCAATACTTTACCGGTAGCATTTTTGGGGTTTTCGCACGTCATAATAAGCGGATGAAAATTGGATAATCAGGCCACAGGCCAACTTCGGCGCTGGGCATTTGGGGTTTTGGGGTTTTGGCAAAGATTGCGCCCGGGCCTGCCGCACCGCCCTGACTTTCAACAGGCCAATTGATGATGTTCATCAAGCCGGGGGCGGGCTGGCCGCTTTCAGGGCTGCTACTGCCAGGCCGGAACGTGGTCCAGGGCCACAAAATCGAGCACCAGGCCGAGTGGCTGGGGCCGGGGGTAAGGGCGGGGCGTCAGGCCGAGGGAGTTGTTGGTGGCCTCGCCCAGCAGGGTGCGCAGGTCGCCGGGCTGGGCGTGGCGGAGGCCCATCGTCCAGGTAGCGAAACTGCGCGTTGGCCACGACCCTTCGCCCAGCACGTGGCAGTGGTGGTGGCGCGGGTCCGACAGGATGGCGTGGTAATAGAGGTGCCGGACGGCGGCCCGGGGGCCTTCCAGCACTTGCAGAAAGCGGCCCTCGGGCGTGTGCAGCAGCACGCCGGTGATGCCGTGCTGCCGGTTGTAGGCGCGGGACTGCAGCAGCAGCTTGTGGAGGGCGGTGGTCCCCATCGGCTCCATCCACTGGCTTTGGTATATAAGGTGATACGGTTGCATAACAGATAAGCAGAAAGGCGGGCGAGGGGGTTACAGCCGGGCCGGGGCGCAGCCCGGGCATCGGGACGGGCCACAACGGCAGCGGCAGTGGTGGTAAGGGCTTCGCGGGGCCGCAGCACGTGGCGGCCGGCCGTGGTTTGTTCCAGAGCCCGGCGCGCGAAGGCCAGGGTACTGAAGACGGTAACTTTCATGGAATGAAGCGGAAATGGCAATCGGCCCGAAACAAGGCTCCGCAAGGTTCCGGCCGGCGGCCGGCGCAACCCATGATGTAAATCCAATTTTCACTTGATAATCATTGGACTATACAACTTCATTATTCAGCTTATTTGCGAGCGGCGGCTTCGGCTCCGCTTCGCGGCCCAAGCCGGCTCTGGTATCATTGGTGCCGCACAGCCTTGTACACCTCCACCCAGCCCACGCCTGCCAGCGCGGCCAGCACGCACCCGCCCAGCCAGGCCAGCGGCACGGGCGCGAAGCCGAACAGCCGCTGCGCCGCTGGCACCAGCAGCGTAATCAGCAGCAGGGCCAGCGTGAGGGCCAGCATCAGCCAGAGGATGCGGTTGGGCACGCGCAGGGTGCGCCACACCGATTGCGTAAACGAGCGGTTGACCAGCGTGAGACCCACGTTGCTGAGCACCAGCGTGGCAAACACCAGCGTGCGGCCCACCGGCAGCGGCAGGCCCAGGCGCATGGCCGCGTAGTACACGCCCAGCACCGCCGCCGCAATGCCCAGGCCCTGCAGCAGGCTGCGGCCCAGCTCGGCCCCGGCCAGGAAGGTGCTGCTGAGCGGGCGCGGCGGCTGCTGCATCTGGCCGGCCTCGGCGGGCTCGTTTTCGAAGGCGATGGAACAGGTCGGGCCCATCACCAGCTCCAAGAAAATGATGTGCACGGGCGTGAACAGATTGGCCCACTCCCACCCCGCCAGCAGCGGCACGGCCACCGTGAGCACAATGGGGATGTGAATGGAAACGACGTAGAACACCGCCTTTTTAAAGTTCTGATAAATGCGCCGGCCCTGGGCAATGGCCGTCACCATGCCCGCCAGGTCGTCGTCGACGAGCACCAGCGAGGCCGCCTGGCGGGCCACTTCGGTGCCGCGCCGACCCATGGCCACGCCAATGTGGGCCGCCTTGAGGGCAGGGCCGTCGTTCACGCCGTCGCCGGTCATGGCCACTACTTCGCCGTTGGCTTTCAGGGCTTCCACCACTTTGAGCTTGGCCTCCGGAAACATGCGGGCAAATACCGCCGTGGTGGCGGCCTGCGGCTGAAGCTCGGCGTTGGATAAGTCCATCACCTGCTGGCCGGTGAGCAGTACATCGGCTCCCGGCAGGCCCACCTGGCGGGCAATTGCCTGGGCGGTTTCGGGAAAGTCGCCGGTTATCATCTTCACCTGAATGCCGGCCGCCAGAAACTCCTGGATAACGGCCGCCGCATTGGCTTTGGGCGGGTTTTCGAGGGCAATCAGCCCCAGAAACCCCCAGGCAAAATCGTCCTGCGCGGCCGGGAAGTCGGGGCCGGCCTGCGCCGCCTGCGCCACGCCCAGCACCCGGTAGCCCCGACCCGACAGCTCCCTGGTGACCCGCCGAATTTCCTCGGCTACGGCCGGGGCCGGGCGGCACACGGCCAGAATATGCTCTACGGCCCCTTTGCCGGCCACCAGGGGCCGGCCGCTTACCTGCCGCACATGGGTCATCATGGGCGGAGTGCCGCCCAACGGATACTCGTGCAGCATGGGGCTGGGGGCGGTAGCGTCGGCCGGGGCGGCGGTAGCAAAGGCGGCCACAATGGCCTTTTCCATGGCGTCGAAGGGTTCGGTTTCGCTGGCGTAGCGGGCGCAGGCCAGCACCTGGGCAGCCGTGGGCGCAAGCGGACCGGGCAGCGCCACAAGGCTGGCCGTGGCCCCATCATAAAGCTGCGCCACGCGCATGCCCTCCTGGGTGAGGGTGCCGGTTTTATCGGCGCAGATGACCGTGGCCGAGCCCAGGCTTTCCACGGTTTGTGGCTGCTTGGTGAGCACGCCCAGCCGGCTCAGCCGGGCCGCGCCCAGCGCCATAAAGCTGCTGAAGGCCACCGGAATTTCTTCGGGCAGAATGGACATGGCCAACGTGAGGCCGAAGAGCAGGGCCGTGACCCAGTTGCCGGAATGGGCGAAATTTACGCCCCACACCAACACAAACGCCGCCGCCCCCATCCAGGCCATGCGCAGCACAAACTGCCGCACCTGCAGCTGCAAGGGCGTTTTTTCGGTATCAATAGCTTCCAGGCTCTGCCCGATGCGGCCGAGCCTGGTGCCTGTGCCCACGGCCGTGACCGTGAGCCAGGCGCTGCCCGCCACGGTGCTGGTGCCCGCAAAGGCCGGGTCGCCCACGGCCTTGGCTACCGGCACGGCCTCGCCGGTTAGAATGGCCTCATCCACGGAGAAGTCGTTCAGCTTGGTTACGGTGCCGTCGGCGGGCAGGCGGGCGCCTTCGGCCACCAGCACCGCGTCGCCCACCACCAGGTCTTCGACCGGCACGGTGACTACCTCGCCATTGCGGCGCACCTGGGCCCGGGGCTGCGTGAGCTGGCGCAGGGCCCCCAGCGCCTTATCGCTGCGAATTTCCTGGTACACCGAGATGCCCGCCACCGCCAGTAGCGCCACGCCCAGCGTGATGGCCTCGGCCCCTTCGCCCAGCCCGACATACACCGCACAAGCCACCAGCAGCAGCAGAAACATGGGCTCCAGCACTACTTCCCGCAGGGTGGCCAGCAGCCCCGAGCCCTTGGCCGCGGGCAGCACATTGGGGCCATGGGCCAGGCGGGCGGCCAGCACGGCTTTACTGGTAAGGCCGGGAGCGGGCGCGAGGAGGGGCATCAGCTAATTAAATGACATTCTGCTTATTCGTATTAACAGTTCAGGCTAACGTGCGCCGCCCCCACCGCCGCCGCGTTGCTGCGCACCCGCTCCAGCAGGGCCTGCTGAGCGGCGGCCACGCTGGCGGCCTGCCCGCCCCATATTTCCAGGGCCGACTGTTGCAGCGCCCGGCCAAATGAGAACGTGAGCGCCCACGGCAGCCGGCCGGCAAACCGCTTGTGCATGGCCGCCAGGTGGCGCGTGGCGGCATCGGGCGACTGCCCACCCGACAAAAATGCCAAACCCGGCACGGCCGCCGGCACCGTGCGCAGCAGGCAGGCCACGGTAGCGTCGGCCACCTGGGCGGTGGTGGGCTGTTTGGGGCAGTCGGCCCCGGCCAGCACCATGCTGGGCTTTAGCAACATGCCTTCCAGGGCCACGCTCTGAATGCGCAGCTGGGCGAACACCTCGTGCAGCACGTCTTCCGTCACGGCGGCGCAGCGGGCCAGGGCGTGGGGGCCGGTCAGCAGCACTTCGGGCTCCACGATGGGCACCAGGCCGGCCGCCTGGCACAGGGCGGCGTAGCGGGCCAGGGCGTGGGCATTGGCCACAATGCCGGCCCGGCTGGGCCGGTCGTGGCCGATGGTGAGCACCGCCCGCCACTTGGCAAAGCGGGCTCCCAGCGCCGCGTATTCGGCCAGGCGCGGGCGCAGGCCGTCGAGCCCTTCAGTCACCTGCTCGCCGGGGAAGCCGGCCAGCTCGTGCGCGCCCAGGTCTACCTTGATGCCGGGGATGATGCCCGCCTGCTGCAGGATTTCCATGAAAGAAACGCCCGCCACCGTACGCTGCCGGATGGTTTCATCAAACAGAATGGCCCCGCTGATGCCCGCGCCAAGGCCCGGCGTGGTCACCAGCAGTTCGCGGTAGGCGCGGCGGGCCTCCACGGTTTCGGGGATGCCCAGCGCGGCGAAGCGGGCGTTGCAGGTGCCGGTGCTTTCGTCCATCGCCAGCAGGCCCTTGCCGGGGGCCATCAGCGCCTGAGCGGTGGTGATTAGGGTGTTTAGGTTCATGGCTTTACTATTAAAACGACTGTCATCCTGAGCGCAGCGAAGGACCTTATCATGCTCGCATCAGTTGAATTACGGCAAACTGTTCTTCGGTGATAAGGTCCTTCGCTGCGCTCAGGATGACAGGACGGGCGCTAGGCTTTCCACTGCCAGTTGCGGATTTCGGGCATGTCTTCGCCGTGGTGTTCGATGTAGCGCTTGTGCTCCACCAGCTTATCCTTGAGGTACTGTTTGAGGTAAGCGCCCTTGTTGCCAAGCTGGGGCACGCGGTCGAGCACGTCCATGACCAGGTGGAAACGGTCCATGTCGTTGAGCACCGTCATGTCGAAGGCCGTGGTGATGGTACCTTCCTCCTTGTAGCCGCGCACGTGCAGGAGCTGGTTGTTGGCGCGGCTGTAGGTGAGGCGATGCACCAGCCACGGATAGCCGTGAAAGGCGAAAATAACGGGCTTGTCGCGGGTAAACAGCGCGTCGTAATCGGCCTCGCTCAGGCCGTGGGGGTGTTCGGTACTGCGCTCCAGCTTGAGTAAATCGACCACGTTGACGACCCGGATTTTCAGCTCCGGCAGGTGCTCGCGCAGGATGCTGGCGGCGGCCAGAATTTCGAGGGTGGGCACGTCGCCGCAGCAGGCCAGCACGGCGTCGGGCTCCTGACCGGCGTCGGTGCTGGCCCAGGGCCAGAGGCCAATACCCTCGGCGCAGTGCGTGCGGGCGGCGTCCATGCTCAGCCACTGCGGGGCGGGGTGCTTGCCAGCCACTATCACGTTCACGTAATGGCGGCTGCGCAGGCAGTGGTCCATCACCGAGAGCAGGCAGTTAGCATCGGGCGGCAGGTACACGCGCACAATACTGGCTTTCTTGTTGATAACGTGGTCGATGAAGCCGGGGTCCTGGTGCGTGAAGCCGTTGTGGTCCTGCCGCCACACGGTACTCGTGAGCAGGTAGTTGAGCGAGGCAATTTTGCGCCGCCACGGAATTTCGAGCGTCAGCTTCAGCCACTTGGCGTGCTGATTAAACATCGAATCGACGATGTGCACAAACGCCTCGTAGCAGTTGAACAGCCCGTGCCGGCCGGTCAATAAATATCCTTCCAGCCAGCCCTCGCACTGGTGCTCGCTCAGCATTTCGAGCACGCCGCCATCGGGGGCCAGAAACTCGTCGTTGACCTGCACGGCCGCATCCCACTGGCGGTCGGTGGCCTCGAACACGGCTTCCAGCTTGTTCGACATCGTCTCATCGGGCCCGAAGACGCGGAAGTTGCGCGGGGCGGCGTTCAGCTTCAGCACATCGCGCAGAAACTTGCCTACCGTGCCGGTATCGCTGGCCTCCACGGCGCCCGGCGCAGGCACTCTCACGGCGTAGTCGGCGTAGTTGGGCAGGTGCAAATCGTGCAGCAGCAGGCCGCCGTTGGCGTTGGGGTTGGCGCCCATGCGGCGGGTGCCTTGCGGGGCCAGCGCGGCTATTTCGGGCTGCAGCTTGCCTTCATCATCGAATAATTCTTCGGGCCGGTAGCTTTTCAGCCAGCCTTCGAGCTGGGCCAGGTGCGCGGGCGGGGCGCTGGCCGATACGGCCAGCGGCACCTGGTGCGAACGGAACGTACCCTCGTTGGGCACGCCGTCCACTTGCTTGGGGCCGGTCCAGCCCTTGGGCGATTTCAGCACAATCATCGGCCAGCGCGGCCGGGTGAGGTCGCCGTTTTCCCGGGCCTCATACTGAATGTGTTGAATGTTGGCAACAGCTTCTTCCAGGGCCGCCGCCATGGCTTGGTGCATCAGCTCGGGCTCGTGGCCTTCCACGTAGTAGGGCGTCCAGCCGTAGCCGCGCAGCAGTTGGTCCAGCTCTTCGGGCGTGATGCGGGCCAGCACCGTAGGATTGGAAATCTTGTAGCCGTTGAGGTGCAGAATGGGCAGCACTGCGCCGTCGCGGGCCGGGTTGAGGAACTTGTTGGAGTGCCAGGCGGTGGCCAGCGGGCCGGTTTCGGCCTCACCGTCGCCAATCACGCAGGCCACCACCAGCTCGGGGTTATCAAACACCGCCCCGAAGGCGTGGCTGAGCGAGTAGCCCAATTCGCCGCCCTCGTGGATGGAGCCCGGCGTTTGGGGCGAGGCGTGGCTGGAGATGCCACCGGGGTAGGAAAACTGCGTAAAAAGCCGTTTCAGCCCAATTTCATCCTGGCTGATACTCGGGTATACTTCGCTGTAGGTGCCTTCCAGATACGTGCCCGCCACCACCGCCGGCCCGCCGTGGCCGGGGCCGGAGAGGTAAATCATGTTCAGGTCATGCGCTTTGATGGCCCGGTTGAGGTGCGTGTAGATGAAGTTCTGGCCCGGCGTGGTGCCCCAATGCCCCAGCAGCATCTTCTTGACGTGCGCCAGCGTGAGTGGCTCGCGCAGCAAGGGATTGTCGCACAAGTATATCTGGCCCACCGACAGGTAGTTGGCCGCCCGCCAGTAGGCGTCGATAAGCGCGGCTTCTTCCGTCGTGAGCGGCGTGGGAGCGGGGCGCACGGCCGGCGGGGCGAGGGTGTTGGTTTCCATAGAACTTGGAGTTAGTCGGTTTTTCTTCGCCAGCCAGCTAAAGCTGGTGGTCGAGCGGCGCAATCATGCACGCCCCACTGCTGGGGATGGCGCATTACACGGACAAGCCAAAAGCAGCCAGCCGGGCGCAGGTCGATGGCTGAGCGATGTGGCAAATGCCCTGAATGCCCGGGCCGGCCGCAATGCCGACGAACAACGGCTGGAGGCGGTAGCGGGCTTTCGGCTGCGGCCCCAGTGCCAGCAACTCAGGGCGAGGCTGCGATTGGGCAAGCATAAATCCCCAAAAGTCAGCCTCGCTAAACGACTAGGGCCGGCAGGTGTTGGCGTGGGCTTCCACAATGTTCAGGAAGAGCTTGGCAATAAAGAGTGCGCTTATTTGGCCAGATAGCCGCCATCGACGGGGTAGTAGGCGCCGGTGACGAACGAGGCCTTGTCGGAGCTGAGCCAGATGACCAGCTCGGCCACTTCCTCGGACCGGCCCAGCCGGCCGATGGGATGCAGCGCCACGAGCGCCTGCTTGGTTTCGGCCGAGAAGTCCTTGAGCAGCGGCGTATCGATATAGCCCGGGCCCACCGCGTTGATGCGAACGCCCTGCGCGGCGTATTCCTGGGCCGCCGTTTGGGTGAGGCCCACCACGGCGTGCTTGGCTGCCACGTAGCCCGCCAGCGTGGGCGTGCCCACCTGCCCCAGAATGGAGGCCATGTTGATAATCGCGCCGTGGCCCTGCTTCAACATCACTTCCAGCTCGTATTTGAGGCAGAAAAACACGCTGTTCAGGTTCACGTTGATAATCTTCTGCCAGCCTTCGAGCGAGTAGTCGGCGGTCAGGCTCAGCTCGCCGGTGATGCCGGCGTTGTTGCAGGCCACGTCGAGGGTGCCGAAGGCGGCCACGGTTTCCTGCACCAGCTGGTGGCACTGGGCGGGGTCGCCCACATCGGCCTTGTAGAAGCGGGCGTTGACCCCGGCGGCGGTTAGCTCAGCCACCACCTGCCGGCCCTGCTCCTCGTCGATATCCGACACCATGACGTTGGCCCCGTGCTGCCCGTAGAGCAGCGCCACCGCCCGGCCAATACCCGACGCCGCCCCGGTAACCAGGGCCGTTTTTCCTTGCAAATCTTTATCCATGATGTCGGTATTTTAAGCTGTCGGCGCAGCTCCCGAACCGGTCGGGGCCGGGGGTTGCGCCGGGCATAAAGGTCCAGGGCCGGGCTTAGCCGGGCCATGACAATAATTGCCTGATTATCTGATTTTTATTAGAGAGTAGTTTGCTCATCGCGCAGGTCGAACACGTTGCCGCCCTCGGCCCGGTGGTCGGGGGCGGGCTCCGGGGCCGGCTCGGTAGACGGCTCCCCGAATTCGCCGTATTCCGGCGTGCCTTCGTGGGCATCGGCAGCCAGGTCCGGCACAACCGGCGTAGTGGTGGGCGGCAGCAGTGGCTTCTTTTTCAAAGCTTTAGGGTTTTCGAGTGAGCAGAATAAGCAGAAGGCTACCGGTGAGGCCCGCCAACGGTCAGTTGGCGGGAGCTAGGCCAGCAAGCACCGAATTGGTAAGCTGGGCGGCAATCGCGAAGTGGTTCGACGCGTCCGCGGACGCGGAAGCGGACACAGGGGCGGGCGCGGGCGCTACCACCGGCAGCACCAGCACCGACACGGGGCAATGGGCCAGCAGGCGAGCCGTCACGCTTTCATGAAAAAGCTCGCCAAGGTAGCTGCGCTCGCGGGCCAGTACGATGACCATATCGGCCTGAGTGTCCTGCACGGCGGCCAGCAGGCCCTCGGCGTAGCTGTCGTGCTTGTAGCCGCGCAGCCCGGGCGTGGGCAGGCCCGTTAGCAGGCCGCTGAGCTGCACGGCGCGCAGGGCGGCACTGCACCCGGCGTCGTCTTCCACCCCGCTCGATACGTGGGCCACGGTGAGCACCGCGCCGGGCAGCGCCAGCAGCTGGCGCAGAGGTTGAGCCTGGGTGGCCAGCAGGAAGGGCTCGCGGTCGGCGGCGATGAGGATGCGGCATGGGGGCTGGTCGGCCGGGGCGGTGGGCGGCACCAGCAGCAGCGGGAAGTGGCCGGCCCGCAACAGCTCGGCACAGCCCTGGGCCACGCTGCTATCGGCCGGCTGCGCGGCGGGCTGGCTGAGCACAAACAGGGCCGGATGGTGCCGGGTGGCCAGGTCCCGGGCCACTTCGGGCAGCAGGTCGGTGGCCACCTCCACGGTGGGCTGGGTGTGCAGCTCCTCGGCCAACCGGTAGAGGGCGGCGGCGGTATCCGTCTGGCGGTTCAACTCGTCCTGGTGGTAGCTATCGGCCATCAGCGCGTAGGGGTCGAACATGGACGCCCGGTTGACGTGCAGTAGCACCAGCGGGCCGTGCAGGGCCTGCGCCAGGGTATTGGCGTAGTGCACCGTGTGGCGGGGAGTGGCATAAAAACCGGCAAAAACAATAAGCGTGAGGGCCATGGCGGAAGGGTGGGAAGGTGCGGGAAAGAGGGAAGGGAGCAACGGTCATGCTCAGCATGACGTCCTGTTTCAGCCAAAAGCCTAATCCGCCGCCGGCAGCACCAGCACCGGAATGGCGCTTTCGCGCAGCAGCTGCGCCGTCACGCTGCGGTGGAACAAGCCGCCCAGCAGGCTATGCCGACGGGCGACAACCACCAGCATATCGGCCTGCTCCCCGGCTGCCTCCTGCAGAATACCGCCCACAATGGTGTTCTGGTACACCTGGCGCAGGCTGTTTTCGGCCAGCTCGCTTACAAGGTCGTTGGTGCGCACCGTGTCGAGCACGGCGGCGGCGCTCGGGGGCGTGTCGCCGTTATCCGTCACCTGCACCAGGCTGAAGGTGCCTTGGGTGGCGTGCAGCAGCTGGTTGAGCACGTCGCGGTATTCGACCAGGCTGAAGGGTTCGCCATCCACGGCCAGCAGCAGGCGGCGGGGCGGGAAGGCGTCCCAACCGGCCAGTGGTATCACCAGCAGCGGGTAGGGCGTGTGGCGCAGCAGGTCCATGGCCGTGGCCGTTACCAGGTCTTCGGGGGTGGGCTCGGCTCCGGCCCGGCCCAGCACCACTAGCAGCGGCGGGCGCTGCCCCACCACTTCCTGCAAGGCTTCGGCCAGCGAGAAGCTCGAAATGTCGACATCCGTAGCCACGGGCTGCGCGGCCGCCAGCTTTTCCAGGGCGTAAGCGGTTTTCAGCTCGCCGTCGGTCGTGTGCCGGCTGGCAAACGCTGCCGGGGCCAGCAGCTCGTCGTGGCGGGCGTGCAGCAGCAGCAGGCTGGCCTTCAGCGGCACGGCCAGCCCGGCCGCATAGGACAACGCCCGGTTGGAAACAGCGAAAAAATCGGTCAGAACAACGATGGAGGGCGTCATGGCAATGAAGAAAAAGAGGTGCAGAAATCAGTGCGAAGGCATTGGGGGCGGGCTGGGGGCACCATTAGGCCGGGCCGCAGCCGGCACCGGCAGGCCGGGGGCGGCATACAGCCAGTCGTCGGCGGCCATGCAGGCATCGGCTTCCTGCGCGCCCTGTCGGGTGCCGGCGCTGATGGACCACACCGAATCTTCGGCGTAGTGAGGGGCGGGGCTAGGCTTCGATTCCATATTCGACGGGGGTTTGGCGGTTGATGCGCGGGTCGGTATTCAGCACGAGCAGGTGGTTGTTCACCTCGTGGGCACCGGCTTCGTGGGCCTCCTGGGCCGCCAGCTTGCGGTCGAGCCAGGTATCGACGGTGCCGGTGAGGGTGGCCCGGCCAGCGACTACCTGCACGGCCACCTCCTGGTCGTGCAGCCCCGCCGACCAGCGGTAGCGGGCCCGAATGCGGGCCGCCAGCGCCAAGTCGGGGTTGCGCGGGGCCGGGGCCGATACCCGCCCGACCGCCGCGCCCACCACGTCCAGCCGGTTGTTCACATCCACCACGCCATTCGCGCCGGCTACCACATCGCCGGCCTGTTCCAGCTCAAAATGCGTGTCGACCCGGCCCGTGAGCAGGGCCTGCCCGCCGTGCACCTGCACGCCAAATTGCAGGTGGCCCACGTAAGGGTCTCGGGCCAGGGCGGCCACAATAGTCTGGCGAATTTCTTCATCGGGCACCAGCTGGGCGGGCCGCACCTTCAGCAGGTTGTGCACGTTGTGCACGCCCACCACGTGGCGGGCGTCCTGTTCGGCCCCCTGCCGGATGCGCAGGTTGCGCACGGTGCCGGCCAGCGTCACCACCCCATCGAGCACCTGCACCAGTGTTTCGGCCGAGCGCACGCGCGGGTTGAAGTGGAGCATGGCGCGCACGGCGGCCCCAATGGCAGCATCCGTTTTAGGGGCAAATTTCTCGCGGCGGATTTCGCGCCCCATTACCCAATAGGCCACAAACAGGTCGCGGGCATCCACGCAGGTAGTGCCGGTTTGGTAGGCCATGCCCACGATGCGGTCTTTCTCGGCGGCCGTACCCACCGTGCCCGACAGGTGCACCACCTGCTCGTGGATGCTCACCACCACCAGCGCCCCGTTCACGCGAATGTCCCAGTCGAGCTGCTCCCGAATCTGGGCAACAATTTCCTCATCCGAATTCAAAATGGCGCCCCCGCGAATCATCAGCTCCCCGGCTTCTACGCCGCGCACCCCGCGCACGCCCTGCACCACGCACAGCACCAGCTGTTTCTCGGCCCACGACTGCACCAGGCCGCTTAGCGTGACCACGCAGTGGCTGGCCCGGCAATGCACCTGGTAGTCGTTGGTGGCCGGGTCGTCAGCCAGGGCGCGAGCCACGGCGTGCTGCAGCTCGGCATCGGGCACGTCGGCAGTGCGCACGACCAGGGTGCTGTGCACGCCGCCCACTCCGTGCACGGCCAGCGCAATTTCTTCGGCCCGCTGCCGCGCCAGCAGATTGGTGGTGAAGCCGCTCAGCTCGACGATGCCATCGCGGGTCTGCACGGCAATCTGGTGCACGACAAGACCTTTCTTGTTGGCCAGCAGCATTTTGATGGCCGCTGTGATGGCAGCATCGGTCACGCGCTCGGTAGCAGCGGGCGGCGTAAGCAATTGAGTGGATTGCATGGGCGGGTGGGAATTGGGGTGAGAAAAGTGCGGGCCGACCAGAAAGTCAGCCTTCCTCAAAGGTCCCTTCGCCTCCCCCCCTTTCCCATGACCAGAATTGTCGCATCGCATGACATGCGTCAAGTAGTGGCCGCCCGCCATGCAGGACCGCGCCGTAGCCCACTCCAGGCCAACGGCAGCGGCAGGCAGGAAGTCATGCAGCCGTTCGCTAGGCCCCACAGGGCTCGTACCCGCTGGGGCCAGGATAATAATTAGTTACTTAAATAGGACTTACGCACTTCAAAAGCTATGTAACCTGAAAATCAACGACTTGCATTCAAGACGTATATTTGTTATATTGCTGTTTTTCAGTTGGTTAGTGTTTCAACTGCGTAAGTCCTATTAAATGATAATGCTGTAGCATATTTCAAGCGCAACACTTCGCGTCTCCTCGCGTGGGCGTCGTTCAACGGGGATACGCGAAGTGTCGCGTCGCTACATCCCGTATACAGCTCTGGAAACAGCACTGAATCAACCGGGGGATAATCCATAAAAAAACCCTCATTGCGCACTGCAATGAGGGTTTCCGTGAGGCGTATTGGGCTCGAACCAACGACCTCCACCGTGTCAGGGTGGCGCTCTGAACCAACTGAGCTAACACCCCGGAATTGGCCATGCCCGCGGGCCGCCGCCTCAAAGGTAGTTCCGCGTTGCGGATGAGACTAACCGGGCCCACTTTTTTCTCCCGAACGAGGCCGACAGGCAACCTTATGGTCCCGGCAAAGTATAGTGGCAAACGGGAATAGTAGTCTTCCCCGGCCGCTGGCCCATTACCCTCACTTCATTTCACCCATGAAAAAGACTCTCCTACTATTGCTGCTGGCTGTTACTTCGGCTTCTTCTGCGTTTGCCCAGGCGGCTCCCGGCGGCGCTACGTCTTCCAAAGACTACACGGGCGGCAAATCGACCGAATCGGGCAATACCGGTTTTGGTGTGAAAGGCGGCTACAACTTCTCCCGTCCCTACGGCGATGGCATCACCAACGTATCGGCTTACAACGCCTTCCATGCGGGCGTTTATGGTCAGTTTGGGCTCAACAACTTTTCGTCGATTCAGGTAGAGCTGCTCTACAACCGCAAGGGCTACAACTCCGACATCAACGTGGTGAATGGCAGCAATGTGAGCCTCGTTAACAAAACCACTCGCCTCGATTATCTCGAACTGCCCATTCTCTACGTGGGCAATGTTACCGATAATTTCAGCTTCCATATTGGGCCGCAGATTTCGCTGCTCACCAAAGCCAAGCAGGGCGATGAGGACCTGGGCCTAGCGGCCAGAGGCTTCAACACGGTGGATTTCGGCGGCATCGGCGGATTGGAGTACCGCGTAGGCCCCGCACGCCTCGGCGCTCGCTATGACCTGTCTTTTGGCAAAATATTCGATACCAGCAAGCAGTATCCCAGCGCCAATGGTGGTACTTCCACGGTTACCCTGCCTTCGGTGCACAACCAGGTTGTGCAGCTGTATGTGGCCATTGGCCTGCGTCAATAAGCGCACGGCCTTGCATTTTTGTTAAGAAAGGAAGCCCCACCAGGGCTTCCTTTTTTCTTTCCCCTTCGCCCCTCCCGCTACCATGCCCGCCTCCCTTGCTGCCGTCGATATTGCCCGCCTCTTTATGACGCGCGAGCTGCTGCTGGGCCGGGGCCTGGCCGTGCTGACGGCTTGGGTACTCCTCAACTTGGTGGGCAGCGGCTACTATCTGGCCAACAGCGACCGGCGGCACGAGTCGTTCTATTTCCACGGCATGAACGTGGGCTGGGGCCTGGTGAACGCCGGGCTGGCCGCGTGGGGCATTCTGCAGCTGCACTTCGTGGCGCCGGCCGGCTTGGTGCCCGCCGAGCTGCTGCAGTCGCAGCTGTTCAACGAGAACCTGTTTTTGCTGAATGCTGGGCTCGACGTGGCCTATATTATGACCGGCTACTACCTGCGGGCGCGGGCCCTGGTGCCGGGGCAGGTGCTTCCCGTGCGGCTGCTGGGCTTCGGCCGCTCGCTGTGGGTGCAGGGCGGATTTCTGCTGGTGTTTGATGCCACGATGTGGAGCCTGCTGCACTGGCTGGGGCGCGACTGGTTTCGGCTGCTGGGATGATGGTTATTTTATCCCAGATTGGGATTATCGGCCCATTATGAGAATAGCCGGTTTCCATTCGCGCAGCAAATGGTACCATAAGACGACGAAACAGACCGGTTCAACGGGAAACCAATCCGTTGAGAATACGGGTGGTAGAGCTTTGCGTAGCTCTGTCACCACCGCCCACGCCCCGAGTATTCCGGGGAAGGCTGGTTTTCAGCCTCCCTCTTATGCGCTCTTTCCGCTCTGTTCTCGCCGCTTTTTGCCTGCTGCTGACGTTTGATGCGCCGGCCAACACCCTCGACCGGGTAGAGGCAGTGGTGCTCTCGTCGCCGGCTGGGGGCATGCGCCTCAACGGGGTGCTGCGGCTGCCCACCGGCCCCGGGCCTTTTCCGGCGGCGGTGCTGCTGGCCGAGCACAAGGCCGGCACCCTGGCCCCCACCCCGGCCGACAAGCAGCTACTAACCAACCTGGCCGACTACCTCGTGAGCAAGGGCATGGTGGTGCTGCGCCTGGAAGAGCGCGGCACCGATAACGGCCCCGCTACTCCCGGCACGCTGGCCGAACGCTCGGCCGATGCCTTGGCGGCCCTGAACTACCTGCGCACCCGGCCCCAGGTCGATGTGACGCGGCTCGGCCTTATCGGCCACGGCGAGGGTGGCAACGTGGCCCTGCTGGCCAGCGCGCAGCTGCTGGCGCCCACGTTTTTGGTAACGCTGGCAGCGGCGGGCTTGCCCGGCCGCGAACTGCTGGCCACTCAGCCCACCATGTATGGCAAGGTGCTCGGCAACGATTCGACCGATGCGCAACGCCAGCACAAGTACCGCCTCGACCAGGTGGCTGCCGAGCAGGAAGCCACCAAAATGCGCGCCCACGGCTCCAACAGCGCCCAGGTGCAAACCTACCTCGACCAGCAACGCCTGCGCCAGAAAATGGCCATACGCCACGACGAGGAAGCTCTAGTGAAGCACCAGCGCGCCATGCTGGAAATAGTGCGCCAAACGCCCGACAACGCGCAGGCCCAGGCCATTCTCAGCAATATGCTGCGCCAGCGCTACCCCAACATTGCGCCGGAGGATGTGCAGACCAGCGTGCAAACCCTAACCATGCCCGCCTACCGCAACTACCTGGCCTTCGACCCCCTGCCCACGCTGCCCAAGGTGCAGTGCCCCGTGCTGCTGCTGCAGGGCGAAGACGATGCCGAGGTGAATGCCACGGTTAATCTGGCCCTCCTCAAAAAAGGCCTCCGCAGCAATGCCCGCGTAACCGAGCTGCACGTACCCGGCCTCAACCACGCCTTGCAGCTGAGCAAAGGGGAGGCCGACGGAATATCGCCCGCGCCCATATCGCCCGATGCCCAGGCCAGTATCTACACCTGGATTATGAGCCAGAAATAGCCCTGGCCTTCTGCACCTTGCGCGTCCGCAGCAAGCAAAGAGGCCCGGCAACCTAAGTTGCCGGGCCTCTTTGCTTGACGTCACCCCTCTCCTACGCGGACGTAAAGCCAGAAGATGAAGCGAATAAATAAGATGCAGGTGACTTAGCACCAGGCATTTACTCATTGGCAGTCAGACGGGTGCTAGTTATGCCCGCCGTGCTGGGGCTCCAGCATTTCTTCCACAATCTTCTTGTTGAAGGCCGGAATGTCCTCCGGCTTGCGGCTGGTGATGAGGCCGTGGTCGGTCACCACTTCTGAGTCTTCCCAATGCGCGCCGGCGTTGCGCAGGTCGGTTTGCAGGCTGGGCCAGCTGGTCATGCGCTTGCCGCGCACCACATCGGCCTCAATCAGCGTCCAGGGGCCGTGGCAGATGGCAGCTACCACTTTGCCCGAGCCGGCAAATTCCTTCACGAAGGCTACCACGTCTTTGTTGGTACGCAGGATATCGGGGTTCATTTGGCCGCCCGGCAGCACCAGGGCGTCGTAGTCGGCCGGCTTGGCATCGGTGATTACTTTATCGACATCGACTTTGCTGCCCCAGTCCTTGTTGGGGCCGTCCCAACCCTTGATGGAACCACTTTTGAGGGAAATGACGTGGGTTTCAGCCCCCTCGCCTTCGAGGTATTTCTTGGGGTCGTCGAGTTCGGCCTGCTCGAAGCCGTCGGTGGCAATGATGGCAATTTTCTTGCCCTTGAGTTTATCGCTGCTGAAGATGCTCATAGTAGTCTGGAAAGTAAGAAGCGTAGTGCCGGAAGAATGCCCGGCTACCTGGGTTTACGCCCAAAAAAGCCGCAGGTTGGATAAAATTCGGGCTTTGGGGTAAGCGCCGACTCCCGGCGCGGAGTAAGCAGAGCCTTAGCGGCGGCCTGCCGCCCCAGGCCGGTTTGCTGTGGCGGCTACGCCTTTTTGGCCTTGGCGGGCGCCGTGGTTTTGGCCTCGCGCCAGCTGTATTCGGGCTCGTAACCCAGCTCGCGGCGGGCTTTTTCGATGGAAAGCAGCGTTTCGTGCTGGCCCAGCTTCTTACGCACTTCCACGCCAGGGAACACCTCGGCCATGAGGTCGGTCGAGGATTTCGACATCACGGTATCGGCGTTGGCGATGATGAAGGCGTGCATGCCGGTGGCCTGCCACTCCACGGCTTTGCGAATGGCCTGGGCACCGTCGCGGGCGTCGATGTAGGCCCACATGTTCCATTTGCGCTCCTGGGGGTCGTCGTTGTAGGCCGGGAATTTGGCGTAGTCGGCGGGCTCCATCACGTTACTGAAGCGCAGGCCTACGAGCTTCATGTCCGGCGTTTGGTAGCAGAACTGGCGGGCCATGTCCTCCATCAGCACCTTGGCCAAGGCGTAGGCGCTTTTGGCGCGCAGCGGGTAATCCTCGTCCACAGGCGCGTAGGGGGCCTTTTCGTCGAAGGGCTCGCCCAGCGTGGTTTCGCTGCTGGCCCAGATAACGTTGCGGATGCCCAGCCGCCGTGCCGCCTCGAACACGTTGTAGGTGCTCATGATGTTGTTCTGGAAGATGTGGGCATCGGGGGCGATGCGCGGCGTGGGGATGGCCGCCAGGTGCACCACGGCATCGAACGCCTGCGGAGCCACACCCGCATAAATGTGGTGGCCTACCGATGAGAGGGCATCCAGCGTCTGGCCGAAATCGGCGAGGTCGGCCACCATGTGGGGCACGCTTTCGCCGGCCGGCACGGTATCGACCACGAACACGTCGTAGCCATGGGCCTGCAAATCGGCTACGCAGACTTTGCCCAGCTTACCGGTGCCACCGGTAACGAGCACGCGGGGCTTGGTGGTTTTATTATTGGGGGTTTTCATTAGAATAAGGCTAGATGGTAGGCCGCTATACGGGAGTTGGGGTGGGAATGTGGGCCGGAGCCCGCGAGAAATCTGACGCCCGGCCGCCCGGCGAAGCGGCTTCGGCTTCTGGCCCCAGTTCCTCGACTGCTCCGACAGCTACTGCCCCTTGAACGTGTAGGCCGCTCACGGCTACGGGTGACCGGCGCCGAAATCACCCAGCTGCTCAAGCAATACCCATATGGCATCAACGACCGCTCCGTACAGATTGGGAAATAGACGGTGTTATGTTAAAATGAGCCATTCATTCAGTAGACCTTTGCAAGCAAAACCAGCTACTCTCAAATGAAATCCACTCGTGTATTCCTACTACCTCTGATAGTAGCTCTTTGTACCCAATGCCGACTAAATATTAGCGACGAGCGACTGGAAGCAGCTTCTAAAACGCTGGGTGATACCATTTCCGTTGACTCATTCAACTTCCAACGAGACTCTGACTCAACGTTGAAGGGTTGGACAGGCATTCAGGACAATGGAGAATTTATTCCGCTTCCGCCGGGGTGGGAAGTCCGTGTTGCTGACCGAAAATTATATCAAGAAGCAGTCGCGTCACCGCCCAATAGCGCTGATAGTATCGAGTGCGTTACGTTTGCGCGTTGGGAAAATGACGCCCCCTCATCACACAATTATGCATTTGCCCGACAATTGGCAAACAATGCTTTTTCTCCTTTCCATGTTACCAGCGACACGCTAAAGAAGCTGGTGTTTCAACATGATTTTGGCGTCGAACGGATTGCGGGTTTTCTTGCTCAAAAGAAGGCCTACAAAGGCTACTGCTTGGCCTACGTGAACGACAGTTGCACATATCGGTTTTGCATTATTTTGTCGGAAGACCGCCTTAAAAACTATCAAGGCAAGCTCGTAGCAGACATTGTTGGAAACATACAGATTAACCACAAGGATTTCTTAATGAATGACAACCCTTTGAAACAGATAATCCGTCTTCATTAGAGTTCGCCTGTTTCATTCCAGTTTTTTCCATTTGATATCTCGAAAAACTCTGCGCAGCACTTCCCGACATGAAAAAGTTTCTTCTGTCTCCGCTGCTCCTGCCGGCCCGGCTGCCCGCGCAGACTCACTAGCCCCTCAGCATCTTTACCCTTAGGCGACCACAACGGCACGTTTCCTCAGAACTGCTGCTAGCTCAGCAGCAGTCCCTGCGCGGTAAACCGCCGGTAAATCCCCGCCAGAATCTCGCTTTTCGTGAGCTGCTCCTGCCGGATGTTGGTGACCCAGAACAGGACTTTCAGCTCGTAGACCTGCCCGTTGATGCTGCTGAGCAGGATTTCGGGCGGCAGGCTGTGCATGGTGTAGGGGCTGGTTTTGATTTCCTCCTGGATAAGCTCGCGGGCGGTTTGCAGGTCGGTTTGCAGGTCGGTGCCGGGGGCCAGACGCAGCACCAAATCCACCCGAACGTGGTCGTTGGTGCGCGTCCAGTTGATGACGTGGTTGGAGAGCAAATCGCCGTTGGGCACGATGATTTCGGAGCCCGTCACCGACAGCAGCTTGCTGGAGCGGATGCCGATGTCCTGCACCCGGCCCGATTTACCAGCCACCTCAATGAAGTCGCCGACGTGAAAGGGCCGCTCAAAAATCAGGATAATGCCCGACACCAGGTTATTCACAATGCTTTGCAGGCCCAGCCCGATGCCCACGCTGAGCGCCCCAAACACGATGGCAATTTTGCTGAGCGGCAGGCCCGTGGCGGCCGTGGCCAGCGCGAAGCCCACCACCACCAGCAGCAGCCGCAGCGCCACCAGCCACGAGCCCCGGTGCCGGGCCTCGGCGCTGTCGTCCTCGCCCACATCGCCAAAAAAGTAGCCGATGTACTGCTGCAATTGCGCCGAAACGAACAGGATGAAGAAAAACAACAGAATATTGCCCAGCGTGAATACCGTGCTGCCCAGCGTGTGCGGAGCCGTGAGTACCTGCTCGAGCCCGGCGTAGAGACTAGTGTACACGTTGAGGTTGGAGGTGAACACCAGCAGCCATAGCAGCGCCGCCACGCCGGTCAGCAAGCGCAGCAGGTGCTTCTCAATCTGGTCGAAATCGAAGCTGGCGGCGCGCCCCTCGCCCGAGCGGCTGCCCAGTATCTGCAGGTGAAAGGCCTCGGTGAAGAGCTCGACGAACACCGCCAGCCCAATGCCCTGCGTGAGCCCGAAAATGGCCGCCGTGCTGAACAGCTTGGCCAAACTCAGCCGCCCAAACACGTTGCCGACTACCGCCAGCAGGTTCAACCCGATAAACAGCCACGTTACGGGAATGAGGAAGCGCAGCAGGGCCATGGTTTCGCGCAGCCGCCACAGCAGCAGCACGCCCAGCCCGGCGGCCAGCACGTTCAGCACCAGCAGTCCCCAGCGCGCGCCCAGCCCGGTAGCCGCGTTGGCATTCGTAATAGTCAGGACCACCACAAACGCCACCAGCACCAGCCAGTACCGAAACAGGGGCCGCGCCCAGCTGCGGGCAAATACTGCGGTGAGGGCCACCAGCAGCAGCGCCTGCAGCAGCGCCAGGTATACGGGCGGCGGATGCAGCTCCAGGGCCGGAGCCAGGCTGAACACCACCACCCCGGTGGCCGCCAGCGGCCCCGGCCGCAGGTAGCGAAAATCCTCTTCCAGCTCCAGCGTGCGGACTTTCACGCGCCGATAGTTGTAGCCCACCCAGCCGTAGAACACCAGCCCGATGAGCAGCATGAACGCCCAGTTGTCCCAGTTGTTGGCGAAGTAGAAGTTGATGATTTCGCGGCGGTCGGCGGCGGCGTGGTCGGCATCGGCATCGGCGGCCACCGGCACGGCCCGCGCTGCCCACAGCGGCGGGTAGGCCGCCCGCATGGTGGTACGGCCGAAGCGGCGCATCTGGTCGCCCACCTCGTCCTGCAGCTCCAGGGTCTGAATGTAGCTGGCAGCCACCTGCGTCTGCAGCTGCCGGGTGCGGCCGAACCGCTTGGCCAGCAGCCCGCCAATGCGCTGCTGCCGCGTTTGCAGAGCCGAGTCGGCGTGGGCCAGCGCCCGGGCGGCGGCATCGGTCGCCGCTTCCCGGATGGGCGGGCGCGCCAGCCCGGCCAGCCGCCCCTGCATGCCTTCGAGGGCCTCGTGGGCCCCGCCCAGGGCCGTGCGCCACTCCGCCAGCTGCTCCTGAATATTAACGAGCATGAGCTGGCACATTTGCAGCTGCTTGATGTCGACTACCTGCCCAGTTTCCTCCACGCTGTGCCGGATGGCGTGCAGGTTTTCGTCGATATCGGGCAATTCCTCGGCCACCTCGCGCGAGTCGAACACGTTGCGCACCTGACCCGAAATGCTGCTCAGCGTGGTATAGGCCACTTCGAGGCGGTGGGCGTCGTCGTGGGTCACGGTATCGGGCGCGGCGGAATGGGCGTGGGCCGGGGCGGGCTGGGCCGATGCGCTGGCGGCCGCCAAACTGGCCAGCAGTAGCAGGGCCAGCCGGCGGAGCGAGCCGGCCAGGCCAGAACAGCTAGCTGATGGGTGATTCTGAATGGGCATGAGGAAACATTAGTCCGGAAAAGTACGCGCAAACCCAGCAGCCGCCTTGCATTGCATGTCGTCCCCGCAGCGTTCACGCTACATCTTTGCAACGTGCCTCTGCTCACCCCGTCTGTCTCCACAATGAAATTGACCCGACTACTGCCCCTGCTGCTGCTCGCCGGCCTCGCCCGGCCCGCCGCCGCACAAACGACGCCGCTGTACCAACCCCGCGACATCAAAGCCGCCTTCGCCAAAGGCACCCGCAGCCCCGACGGCCGCCCCGGCCCCAACTACTGGCAGAACCGTGCCCGCTACGACATCACGGTGCAGGCCGCGCCCCCGGCCCGCGACATTCGCGGCCGCGAAACCATCACCTACTTCAACAACAGCCCCGATACGCTGAAGCAAGTACTGCTGCGCCTCATCCAGAACATTCACCGTCCCGGTGTGTCGCGCGATGGCGATGCCTCGCCCGACTACCTCACCTCCGGGCTCGTGATTGACACGTTCCGGGTGGCCGGCCAAACGCAGCCCGTTCAGGGCACCGGCACTATTACGGGCGTGCGCCTGCCCAAGGCCCTGGCCCCGCACGATTCAGTGAAATTTGCCGTGGCCTGGCATTTCCCCATTTCGGTGGAAAGCGGCCGCGAGGGCATGATTGACCCTACCACGTTCTTCCTGGCCTACTTCTACCCCCGCGTAGCCGTGTATGACGACTACGCCGGCTGGGACCGCCTGCCCTTCGTCGACAGCAAGGAGTTCTACAACGATTTCAACGACTACACCCTGCGCGTACAAGCCCCGGCAAACTACATTGTGTGGGCCACCGGCACCCTGCAAAACCCCAAACAGGTGCTCCAACCGGCGGCGGCCAAACTCCTGGCGAAGTCGATGACCAGCGACGCGGTGCTGCACATTGCCACCGCCGCCGATTTGGCCAAGAAAAGCATCACCGCCCAGCAGCCGATGAATACCTGGGTCTGGACCGCCAAAGACATTTCGGACGTCACCTTCGGCCTGAGCGACCATTATGTGTGGGATGCCGCCAGCGTAATCGTGGATGCCAAGGCTAAGCGCCGCGCCAGCGTACAGGCCGCCTACGCCGACTCGACGGTCGATTTCCGGCAGTCGGTGAAGAATGCGCAGTACGCGCTGGGCTGGTTCTCGAACCCCGCCAACTGGCCCGGCGTGGCCTACCCCTTCCCCAAGATGACGGCTTTCCAGGGCTTTGCCGACATGGAATACCCGATGATGGTGAACGACAGCCCGCAGAAGGACCCCAAATTCGCGCAGTTCGTGCAGGACCACGAAATCGCGCACACCTACTTCCCCTTCTACATGGGCATCAACGAGAGCCGCTACGCTTTCATGGACGAAGGATGGGCCACTACGTTCGAGCTGCTCATCGGCCGCACCGAAAACGGCGTGGAAGCCGCCGACAAGCTCTACAAGCAGTTCCGCGTGAACCGCTGGATTCACGACGCCGCCACGGCCGAAGACCTGCCCATCATCACGCCCAGCAGCGAGCTGCGCGCCGGCTACGGCAACAATGCCTACGGCAAACCCTCGCTCAGCTATTTCGCCCTGAAAGACATGTTGGGCGATGCGCTGTTCAAGAAAGCCCTGCACGAGTACATGGACCGCTGGCACGGCAAGCACCCCATTCCGTGGGACTATTTCAACTCGATGAGCAGCGCCAGCGGCCAGGATTTGAGCTGGTTTTTCAACAACTGGTTTTTCACGAATAACTACATCGACCTGGCCGTAGCGGCCAGCGGCAGCACCATCACCGTGCAGAATATCGGCGGCTTCGCCGTGCCTTTCGATGTGAATGTGGAATACACCGACGGCACCCGGGAAACCCTGCACCAGTCGCCCGCTGTGTGGCAGGCCAACCAGAAACAAGCCACCATCACTGTGAAGAAGCCGGTGAAAGCGGTGAAGCTGGACGGTGGCATTTTCATGGATGCGAATGAGAAGGATAATAACTGGGCTCAGCAGTAGCCGCGAGCTATGGGCTCGCAAGCTGCCCGCTAGTGGCACATAACAATTTATTAACATTGTAAAACCAACAGCGAAATAATCATCGTAAGTTGTGAGGCAAAGCCCCGCGCTGATAGTCAGCGCGGGGCTTTTCATTTATTCAAACGGTAGCCTGTGCTTCTAATTTTTCTCTTTCTGGCCGTTTTGCTGCTCACGTACTCCAACGGGGCCAACGACAATTTCAAGGGCGTGGCCACGCTCTGGGGCAGTGGCACGCTGGCCTACCGGCCGGCGCTGGTGCTGGCCACGGTGGCCACATTCGCCGGCTCGGTGTGCTCGTATTTCTTTGCCGAGGAACTGATTAAGAACTTTTCGGGCAAGGGGCTGGTGCCCGATGAGATTATCGGGTCGGTAGCGTTTATCCTGGCCGTCGCCCTGGCGGCGGGCGTCACGGTGCTACTGGCCACGCGCTACGGCTTCCCGGTGTCGACCACCCACGGGCTGGTGGGCGCGCTGGTGGGCGCGGGGCTAGTAGCAGTAGGGCCAGCGGTGAATTTTGCCAAGCTGGGCAGCACGTTTTTCCTGCCGCTGGTGGCCGGGCCGGTGCTGGCCGTGGGGCTGGGCAGCCTGGTGTACGTGCTGTTTCGGCAGGGCCGGCGGGCGGCGGGCATTACGGAGGAAAGCTGCGTGTGCGTGGGCGAAACCTGGGTGCCGGTAGCCAGCGCGCCCACGGCGGCCTTCACGGCGCTGCCCATCTTGCAGGGCAGCGTAGCCACCGCCGCCGAGTGCCAGAACCTCTACCAGGGCCGGTTCCTGGGCTTCGATTTCCAGCCCCTCATCAACGGCCTGCACTACGCCAGCGCGGCGGCCATGAGCTTCGCCCGCGGCCTCAACGACACGCCCAAGCTGCTGGGCCTGCTGCTGGTGTGCAAGTTCTTCCAGATGCCGGTGAACGTGCTCATCCTGGCCGGGGCCATGGCTATCGGCGGCTGGCTGAACGCCCGCAAAGTGGCCGATACCATGAGCAAGAAAATATCGCGCCTCAACCACGGCCAGGGCTTTACCGCCAACCTGGTAACGAGTGCACTGGTGATTTTCGCCAGCAAGCTGGGCCTGCCGGTGTCTACCACCCACGTGTCGGTGGGCAGCATCTACGGCATCGGGCTGGTGAACGGCACGGCTAACTCGAAGGAAATCGCCAAAATCGGTCTGTCGTGGTTGCTCACGCTGCCCGTGGCGGCGCTGCTGAGCGCGGGGGCTTATGCAGGGATTAGGGCGTTTGGCTGATAATGAATATCGGGCTGGCTGGCTGGCGCGCGTCTGCGACGCGTGCCGACTGGGTTCGAGCCTGTGGCTCGGGCACTGAATAATGGTTGAACGACAATTATCCTCATACTTCAATCCCGAGCCACAGGCTCGAACCCAGTCGGCACGCGTCGCAGACGCGCGCCAGCTATTATCTCAATCGTGAAACACCTCTTCCTTTTCCTCCTCCTCCTTTCCTTCCCGCTCCTCACCCGCGCCCAGGTCACGACCAGCGTATTTGAGGGCACTGTTACCACCGCCAAAGGCGAGGGTATTCCCGGGGCCACGGTGGTCCTCACGCACGAGCCCACGGGCACCCGCAGCGGCACGCAGTCGGAGCCAGACGGCAAGTTTTTGCTAAATAACTTGAAGCCCGGCGGGCCTTATACCGTGCAGGTAACCTACGTGGGCTACACCGGCCAAAGCCGCGAGGGCCTGAACCTGCCCCTGGGCAAGGTGACGCGCCAAACGTTTGCGCTGGTGGAAGCGGCTACGGTGCTGGGCGAAGTAGCCGTGACCGGCCACCGGGGCGACTCCTTCGCGGCCGACAAAAACGGCCAGAGCTACCACCTCAGCCGCGAGGCCATTCAGGGCGTGCCCACGGTGAACCGCAGCCTGAGCGACCTGACCAAGCTGATGCCGCAGGGCAACAAGAACTCGTTTGGCGGCACCAACTACCGCTTCAATAACCTGAGCATCGACGGTATGGCCACCAACGACGTGCTGGGCTTTCAGGAGCCGGCCAGTGGGGCGGGCGGCACGGTGGCCTCAGGCACGCCGGGGGCGCTGGCGGGTACCCAGCCCATTTCCATCGATGCCATTGATGAGATGCAAGTGGTGATTTCGCCCTTCAACGTGACGCTGGGCAACTTCACGGGCGCCAACATCAACGCCGTGACCAAGAGCGGCACCAACCGCCTGACCGGCACGGTGTACAGCTTCGCCCGCAACCAGCTCATTACCGGCCGCAGCGTGGATGCCGAGCACAAGCCGATTGAGAATTACTACGACATTCAGTCGGGCGCGAGCCTGGGCGGGGCCATCATCAAAAACCGCCTGTTTTACTTCGCCAACTACGAAAACCAGCGCCGCGAAGAGCCCGTGCTCTTTGCCCCCGGCGAGGCTGGGGCCATTGTGCCCATTGAGGTGGCCCGGCAAATCAGCGACAAGCTGAAAAGCCAGTACGGCTACGACCCCGGCACCTACGGCGCGGCTAACGTGCAGCGCAACAGCGACAAGTTCCTGCTGCGCCTCGACTACAACATCTCCGACAAGCATCGCCTCAGCCTGCGCGACAACTTCGTGGTGGGCCACGCCGACAACCTCGAACGCTCAGCCAACATCCTCAATTTCGGCAACCAGGGTTTCCGGCACAACAGCCGCACCAACAGCCTGGTGGCCGAGCTGAAAAGCACCTTCAACAACCACGTCTCGAACCAGCTGATTGCGGGCCTGAACACGGTGACGGAGAGCCGCACCTACGACGGCCGCATCTTCCCGCACCTCGAAATCAACTACAACACCTCGACCTCGATTTTTGCCGGCACCTACCGCGAGGCGGCCGTGTACGGCTCGGGCCTGAGCACCACCCAAATCACCGATAACCTCACCATTTTCCGCAACCGCCACACCATCACGCTGGGCACCAGCAACGAGCTGAACAGCATTCAGTACCGCTTCCTGACGGCCTTCAACGGCCGCTGGCAGTACTCGTCGGTCGATGCCTTTTTGCAAGACAAGCCCAACCGGGTGCGCGGCGTGTACAACATCCAGAACAACGACCCGGACTACAACCGCAGCATCCCGTCAGCCGATTTCCGCGCCTTTCTGCTCAGCGCCTACGCCCAGGATGACTACCAGGCAACCAACCGCCTGAGCGTGCAGCTAGGCCTGCGCATCGACATGCAGCTGCACCCCGACAAGGTGCCCACCAACCCCGAAGTGGCCCGCAACGCGGCCTTCAACCAATACCAGAACAAGTTTGGCGGCGTGCCGCAATTCAACCCGCGCGCCGCGTTCAACTACACCCTGAACGAGGCCAACACCGTGCAGCTGCGCGGCGGCACGGGCCTGTTCACGGGCCGCATCCCGTTTGTGTGGTACGCCTACGCGCACTACGTGTCGGGCGACCCCTACCACAACATCGACTACAAGCCGGCCAGCGGCGCGGTACTGCCCATTGCTGAGAACCTGGCCAACCTGCAATCGCTGCAGCCCGGCCTGGCCGAAGTGAACCTGATTGACAACAACTTCAAGCTGCCGCGCGACTGGAAATCGTCGCTGGCCGTGGATGTGAAGCTGCCCTGGGAGATGAGCTTCACGGCCGAGGGGCTGCTGTCGAAAGTGGTGTCGGGCGTGCTGTTTCAGTCCATCAATTTCAAGGATAACAAGGCCACTTTCGCGGGGGCTGATAACCGGCCGTACTTCGCCACCACGGGCAACGCGGCCAAGATTGACCCGAATTTCACCAACGTGTTTGTGATGACCAACACGAGCAAAGGCTACAACTACAACGCCACCTTCACGCTGGCCAAACGCATTCCCAACCGCCTCGATGCCTCGCTGGGCTACAGCTACGGCGTGAGCCGCGACGTGGTGAACGGCGTGCGCGTGTCGCCGGCCGCCAACTACGAGTGGAACCAGTCGCTGGTGGCCAACGACCCCGCCCTGGCCTACTCCAACTTCGATTTGCGCCACAAGTTCATCGGCAACCTGGCCTACACCGTGCCGGTGAAGGACAAGTTCAGCCTGAGCGCCAACCTGATTTACATTGCCCGCTCGGGCAGCCCCTTCTCCTTCGTGTATGAGGGCGACGTGAACCGCGACGGCTCGGCCAAAAACGACCTCGTATTTGTGCCCGCTGACGCTTCGCAAATTCAGCTGGCCGACATCACCAACGCCCAGGGCACGGTGCTGGTATCGGCCGCGCAGCAGTACGCGCAGCTCGACCAATACATCGCCAACGACGCCTACCTGGCCACCCGCCGCGGCACCTACGCCGAGCGCAACGCCGCCCGCACCCCCTGGACCCAGCAGCTCGACCTGCGCCTCATCGCCAAAGTACCCCTCACCAAAACCGGCTCGCAGCGCCTCGAAGTCTCCTTCGATTTCATCAACCTCGGCAATCTGCTCAACCGCGAGTGGGGCCTGCAATACTTCGTGCCCAACCTCAACAACTCCGGCTACGCCCTGATGGATTTCGTGCGCATCGACCCGGTGAAAAACCAGGCGGTGTTCCAGTTCCGCAACCCCACCAGCACGCCCTGGCAAACGGACCCCATCAACTCGCGCTGGCAGGGGCAGGTGGGGGTTCGGTATGTGTTTAACTAGGCGGCGCGAGTGGCTCACCTCACCCCCTGACCGTCCTACTCCCCCACCCCCGCCTGCCGCCGCTGCTTCTTCAGCTCCTGGCGCACCTCTTTCACGCGCTCATCAAACCCGTCGGGGTCGTAGCTCACGCCGTCCACGTCGAGCTGTTCGAGCAGGTCCATCAGGTCGTTGGCGTGGTCAGCACGGGTGCCGGCGGGCATGTTCACGAAGGTCATCTCCGACCACAGCAGGGCCAGCAGACGAGTGCCGTCCTCGTTGCGCATCTGCATTTCGAGCACCAGGTTGGAGTTGTCGAAATGGATGAGCTGGCTCAGAATGCGCACCGTGGTGCCCTGGTTGGCCGGCTTGAGATAGCTGATATGGTGCTTGGTGATGACCCAGGCAGCATTCTGCTCGCGGGCCAGCTCGCCCATGTTCAGGGAATAATGCGCGGTGGTGTGGTCTTCGCGGGCGTTGAGGAAGTAGTCGAAGTAGCGGGAGTTATTGAGGTGGCCCAGCATGTCGCAGTCCTGGAAGTAGATGCGGTGAGTGGTTTCGGGCGTCTGGACGAGCTTGGACATGAGCAGCGGGGTATTTGGGCCGACAAAGGTCGGTATTCAGAACGTCATGCCGAGCGGAGCCGAGGCATGACGTTCTACCATCCTACCCCAATAATTACTCGGCACGCCTAACATATCACGAAAAACCCTTACCTTTTACCACCTCAAATTCCCACCATATGTTCTCGCTCACCCCCGCTCGCTCCGCCGTCCTTCTGGCCCTGGCCGACACCTTTATTCCGCCGCTGCCCGATGGCAGTCCCTCCGGCTCGGCCGGCGTGAGCCTGGAGAAGCTGGAGGCCGCCATTCGGGAGCAGCCGGAAGGGGCGCAGGCCGAATTTGGCCAGCTGCTCGATTTGCTGGAAAAGCCGGTGCTCGGCCTCACTTGGTTCGGGCCGCTGAAACCGTTTCGCAAGCTCGATACCGGGCAGCGCGAGCACCTGCTGCAAAGCTGGGCGGGCAGCAAGCTACCGCAGCTACGCAAGGGCTTCAACGCCTTGCGCAAGCTGTGCGTGCTGCTATACTACGGCGGCAGCATGGCCGAAGTACCGGCCGCCTGGGGCTTCGTGGGATACCCCGGCCCCGATGAGCAGCCCGTGGACTCGCCCAAGCCCATCCACACCCT
This sequence comes from Hymenobacter siberiensis, assembly GCF_018967845.1. Classification (GTDB taxonomy): domain Bacteria; phylum Bacteroidota; class Bacteroidia; order Cytophagales; family Hymenobacteraceae; genus Hymenobacter; species Hymenobacter siberiensis. The sequence goes on along the minus strand of NZ_JAHLZZ010000001.1, from coordinate 1,699,830 downwards.
GCACCCCACCGAAGACACTGTTTACGAGTGCGATGTGCTGGTAATTGGCAGCGGCGCGGGCGGCGGCGTGGTGGCCGGCGAGCTGGCCGAGGCCGGCTTCGATGTGCTGGTCATCGAAAAAGGCCCTTACTGCCACGGCTGCGACTTCACCCAGCGCGAAGCCGACATGCTGGGCACGCTCTACGACGCCAAAGGCACCCTCAGCACCCAGGACGGCAGCATCGGCATTCTGGCCGGCTCCTGCCTGGGGGGCGGCACCACCGTGAACTGGGCTGGGGCCTTCCGCACCCCCGATTACGTGCTGCAGGAGTGGGCCCGCGAACACGACGCGCCCCACTTCACCACCCTCGAATTCAAGGAAAGCATCAACGCCGTGGCCCGCACCATTGGCGTGAATACCAACTACGCCCGCCACAACGGCCAGAACCAGGCCCTGTGGGACGGCTCGACCAAGCTGGGCCAGGAAGTGAAGCTGATTCCGCGCAACGAAAAGGGCCTCACCGATTCCGACGCGCACTTCCGCAGCTTGGGCTACACCTCGCTGGGCGATGCCCACGGCATCAAGCAGGGCACGCTGAACACCTATTTGCTCACCGCTTTCGAGCACGGAGCTCGTATTCTGGCCGACACCAAAGTAGACCGCGTGACCATCAGCCAGGGCTGCGCTACCGGCGCGGTGGCCGTGCACACTACCGCCGACGGCCGTCAAATACACATCAATGTGAAAGCCAGGCGCGTGGTAGTGGCCGGCGGGGCCATCCAGACGCCCGCGCTGCTACTGCGCTCCGGCCTGAAGCACCCGCACCTGGGCCGCCACCTGCACCTGCACCCCACCGTAGTGGTAGGGGCCCGCTACCCCCACCCCATGAACTCCTGGCACGGCCCCAGCATGAGCGTGGTGAACGACACCTACACCATGCTGCACGGCACCAACTTCGGCGCCAAGCTCGAAACGCCCCCCACCCACCCCGGCCTGCTGAGCATGGTGCTACCCTGGCTTTCGGGCCGCCAACACCACGAGCTGCTGCGCGATGCCGACCAGCTCGGCTCGTTCATCGTGCTCACCCGCGACCGCGACGGCGGCCGGGTAAGCATCGACAAAAACGGCGCGGCGCTGATTGACTACACGCTGTCGGATTTTGACCGGGCCAATATGCTGGAAGGCGTGCGCGCCGCCGCCCAAATCCACGTCGCGGCCGGGGCCGAAAAAGTATATCTGCCCCACGGCACCCTGCCCACGCTGCTCACCAAAGACAGCGTGCTCCAAAACCCCGAAGTGCTCGACGAGCTCCCGCACCTGAGCTGGAAATCCAACCAGTTCGGCCTCTACAGCGCCCACCAGATGAGCACCTGCCGCATGGGCGGCGACGCCGCCACCCACCCCCTCAAGCTCAACGGCGAAACCGTGGAGGTGCAGGGCCTGTTCGTGGCCGACGGCTCGGCCTTCCCGGCGTGCAGCGGCGTGAATCCCATGCTCACCATCATGGCGCTGGCCCACTTCACGGCCCAGGGCCTGAAAGCCAGCCGGCCGGTGGAGGCACAGGCGGCGGCCATGGCCTGATGCACCCCGCCGGGCTTTACCTTTGGAGCCGATTTTAGGCACTTCATGGGTAAGCTTGACGATACCAAACGGCGGATTGCGACCGGCCTGTTTTTCGGGATTCTGCTGCTGCTAGGGCCGCTGCTGGTACGCGACTACGGCATGGGCTGGGACGAGCGCGCCGACCGTATGGTGGGCTACATGAGCCTACGCTACGTGGCCCAACTGGTAGCCCCACAGGTGCTGGCCGCCGGCCACTTCGCAGGCATCCACGAGCTGGCTACCCACGGCGATGCCGACCACGGCCCGGTGTTCCAGATGCTGCTGGCGGGGCTCGAAATCGCCTTTTTCCGCCACGACCCACGCGGGGCCGGCTGGATGCGGCACCTGCTCACCTTCGGCGTATTCGTGGCCGGGGTATGGGCCGTGTACCGGCTGGGGCTGGCTGGCGGGCGGGCTGCTGGCGGGCGGGCTGCTGGCGGGCGGGCTGCTGGCGGGCGGGCTGCTGGCGGGCGGGCTGCTGGCGGGCGGGCTGCTGGCGGTGGGCATGGCGCACACGATTTTTCGGCAGATGCACGACCATCCGTACCAATACGGCTACTTCAGCTTTATGCCCGGGCCGGTGGCCGGCAGCCTGTTCGAGCGCGACTACTGGGGCGCGGCGGGCCGCGACGGGCTGGCCTGGGTACTGGCCCACGACCCCGGTGCCACCGTAGCCGTCAGCGATACACTGCCCCAGAAAATTATCCTGTACAATAATTCGCTGCTGCTCCCGGCTGCCCAGCGCGCCCGGTTGCGCTTCGTGCCCCACGCGCAGGCCCGGTACTTTCTGGGCATCTACCGCTGGCATCCCTGGCCGTATGAGCCGCAGTTTGGCACGCCGGTGCACGATATCCGGGTTGATGGCATGACGATTCTGACGGTGTTCCAACGCTGAGTTTTTTGGGGCTGAATGGACCTTACGGCCCTTTCTTCCGTACTGGTTGGAATATTGCTATTCCCGCTTCTTATGCGTCCAGTTCGTTTTGCCGTGGTGCTGTCGTTGAGTTTGACCGCCGCCAGCTGCTCCATCTTCCATCACCGCGACAAGCCCGCGCCCGTCGTCGAAACCGTGCGGACCGCCGACTCGCCCACGCCCCCCACCGCCGCCCGCGACCTCGCCGACGTGATGGCCACCGACCTCCAGCTCACCCCCGAGCAAACCGGCCGGGTCCGCAGCATCCTCAGCAACACCGTGACGCAGGCCAACGCCGCCAAGGAAAAATTCCCACCCAAATCCCCGCAATTGCTGGCCGAGCAGAAGCGAATCAATGCCACTTCCCAGCGCGAGCTGCAGCAGACCCTGGGCCCTACCAAGTTCAAACAGTTCATCGCCAACCAGCGCAAAATGGCCGCTGAGATGCAACAGCGCCAGAAGTAGCAAGCAGCGAGGCCACGTCAGTATCGTCGTACATATCGGCCAGCGGCAGGCGTCGCGGCTCTTCCATTGGGCCTCCCGTCAGTGCCGGCGCTGATACTGTTCCACCGTTTCCCATAGCCCGGCGTAGCGACCTACGCGGCGCATTTGCGCACCCGGCTCGGGCGTGAGCTTAAAAGAAGTCAGGGCACCGTGCTGGCGCTGGTAGTGCACGGTGGCGGGCTCCAGCGCCAGCAGGCGCAGGGTATCCTTACCAAAGGTTTGCCACCTGACGCACCAGCCATCAATCTCCAACCGTTCGACTCGCCATTTATTGCCGGAGTCGGTGGGTTGGTTCAGGTAATAGCGGCCCTGAAAGCGGCGCAGCTTGCCCGCGTCCGGGCCGGTAAGCGTGAAAATGGTATCGGTCCAGAGCCAGCTGTCGCGCACCGAATCCCGGCCCATCAGGCGCAGGGAGTGCAGATGTCCGTCCTGCTCATAAGTAGAATCGGCCCGAAGGCGGTGCTTTGCCAATTCCAGTTCATGCCGACTGAGCAGTTGGGTTTGCAGCTCCTGCCGCCACACGGCCGTGCGGCCAATGCACAGCGACTTGCTCGAATCCTGAGCCGTGTACACGGCCCGGTCCCGAGCCGGAAAAACTGCCATATCGGCTGCCTGGGCCGGAAATGGCTGCGCAAAACGCACCTCCAGCCCCTCATCACAAGCCGTCAGAAGCAGGCCGGCCCCAACCAGCCAGCTACCATATAAAAATCGGGAAACCATCATGCCCATTCATCCCTGACCACCGAAAAAGCAACCTGCTGCTTCTGAACCGTTTCCCCGCTCTTTCGGAGTTGCACTCCGAAAGCCCCCGGCCGCGGAGTTGCACTCCGCCCCCGCACGGCAGCAGTTACCCAACGTTGGGGGCTACAAGCCCCCCGGCAGAGTAGGCTTTCGGAGTACAACCCCGAAAGAGCAAAGCAGGCACTTTTTTTACAAGTATTTCACCAGCAGCGCCACCAGCTTCTTCACACGGCTCGTGTAAGGCGGGTACATGGCCTTGATGCCGGTGAAGCCCACGCGCTGCCGCATCACCCCCTTCTCGTTGCTGAACGCCAGGAAGCCGGCGTAGCCGTGCGCCTTGCCGAGGCCGGAGTTGCCCACGCCGCCGGTGGGCAGCTCGGGGTGAGCGAAGTGCAGCACGGTTTCGTTCACACCCGCGCCACCGGCCGAAATGTTGTCGAGCAGGTAGCGGCGGTTTTCGGCGCTGGTAGTGAACACGTACTGCGCCAACGGCTTAAGGCGGGCATTAACGTAAGCGGCCGTTTCGCTCAGGTTTTTGAAAGTGAGCACGGGCAGCAGCGGGCCAAAAATCTCCTCTTCCAGCACGCGGGCCGTGGCCGGCACGTTGGTCAGAATGGTGGGCTCGATGTAGTTCTGGCCCTGGTCCAGGGTGCCACCCGTGACCACGGTAGCGCCCTGGACCAGGGCATCTTCGAGCAGGCCGGCGAGGCGGGCGAAGTGCTGCCCGTTCACGATGCGGGCCAGCGAATCGGACTGCTCGATGCCGGCCCCGGCCGGGTTGTAGGCCCGCTGAATGGCGGCCGTGAGCTCCGTGAGCAGCGCGGGCTGCACGCTTTCCTGCACTAGCAGGTAGTCGGGGGCCACGCAGGTCTGGCCGTTGTTGAGGAACTTGCCCCACACGATTTTCTCGGCCGCGTCGCGCAGGTCGGCGGTGGCGTCCACCACGGCGGGGTTTTTGCCGCCCAGCTCCAGCGTCAGGCCCGAAAGGTGCTCGGCCGCGGCGCGCATCACAATCTTGCCCACCGCCGGGCTGCCGGTGAAGAAGATATGGTCCCAGGGCAGCTTCAGCAGCTCGGTGGCGGTTTCCTTGCCGCCTTCCAGCAACAGCACTTCATCGGGCCGGAACAGGTCTTTGCACAGCTGGCGCAGCAGCGCGGAGGTAGCGGGCGTCTGCTCGGCGGGCTTGATGACCACGGCGTTGCCGGCCGCGATGGCCGATATCAGCGGCCCCACGGCCAAGTAAAACGGGTAGTTCCAGGGTGCGATGATGAGCACCACGCCCTTGGGCTCCACCTGCACCCAGGAGCGGGTGCCCAGCAGGGCCATGCTCGCGCCCACTTTGCGCGGGGCCATCCACTTTTTGAGGTGGCTGCTGGTGTGCTTGAGCTCGACCAGCGAGGTCCAGATTTCCGTTAAGTCAGTTTCGGCCGTGGGCTTGCGAAAATCGGTGAGAAGCGCCTGCTGAATGTCGGTGCGGTGCGCGTGCAGCCAGCTGCTGAGCTTTTGCAGGCGGGCGCGGCGGGCCGCCACGTCCTCGGCGCGCAGGGCGGGCGTGCGCAGGCGCAGGGCATCAAACTGCGCCTGAAACTCGTTGGCCGGCTTTGCGGCAGCGCCGGGCACTTCGGCAGCATTATTCACTAAAACAGCAGGTTGCATGATAATCGCCATTAGTTGCACCAGCCTTCGTGGCCAGTCCCGCAGAAAGATACGCGGCTTGCACAACATTTCGGGTAGCCATGCGTCTGTGCAGTCGGTTTTGGGCTGCCGGTATATCCAACGTTAAGTAGGTATTACCTTTGCGGCTTACTATTTGGGCTCCGGTCCGCGTTTTTTCATTCTATACCACCCGCCTCGCCGGCGCTAAATCCGGCCCGGCCCGCTGATATTACTGGTACTTTTTTTCGTGATTTCTCTTTATCCCCGCCGCACTTCGCGGCTGTTTTTTGCGCTGCTCGTTCCCCTGCTGGCCCATTCGGCCGGCCCTGCGCAGGCCCGGGAGCTGGCAGCGCCAGCTGCGGATTCGGCCATTGCCACTGCCCTGCCAGCCGACACGCTGGCCGCCGAAGCCCAGAAGCCGAAGCCGACCCGCCTGACGCCCCTGCCGATGGACTCGCTGCCGCACATCCACCCGCGCGACGCCAAGGGCCGCATCACCGACTACACCGTGGCCCCGGGCGTGACCTGGCACTACGACAAGCCCAAACCCTTCGAGTGGGCCTACCACATTCCGCGCGATTTGGGGCAGTTTCCCGGCTTCGCGTTCCGCAAGGAGAACAAGGAAACACTTATTGAGCTGGCGGCCGGCTCGGTGGCGCTGTGGGTGGCCGACCAGTACCTCGTCGACTGGAGCCAGGATGTGGGCAAGCGCATTGGCCTGAAAGCGGCCAGCACCCAGAAAACGTTGATTTATATTCCCTTCAGCGTGGGCTCGGCCAATTTACCCTTCGAGTTCAACGTGCCCGACAACCTCAACAGCACGTTTTACTTCCTCGGCGATGGCTGGACGCACCTCACCGTGGCCAGCAGCTTCTGGATTTACGGCGGCATTAAAAAGGACAACCGGGCCCTACGTACCTCCAGCCAGCTGGGCGAGGCCATTTTCAGCACCGGCCTGGTGGTGCAAACCATGAAGCGCCTCACCGGCCGTCAAAGCCCCTACGTGGCCACTAAGGAACGGGGCGAGTGGCACCTGTTTCCGTCGTACAACACCTACCAGAACTTCGTCCCGAACTACGACGCCTTCCCCACCGGCCACCTGGCCACGGCCATGGCCACGGTCACGGTTATCGCCGAAAACTACCCCGAATACCACTTCATCCGGCCCGTGGGCTACGGCCTGATGGGCCTGCTGGGCTACTCCATGCTCAACAACGGCGTGCACTGGGCCTCCGACTACCCGGTGGGCATCGCACTGGGCTACGCATTTGCCAAAATTGCGGTGCGCAACGGCCGCACCCGCGTCGAGCAGCCCGAGGCCACCGACCCAACCGTACACGGCACTGGCTTCCGGCTGCTGTCGCACCCCAAGCCGTGGTATCGCCGGGGCTTGTTTTCGCCCTACGCCTACGGGCCGTTCACGGGGGCCAGCTGGTCGCTGCGCCTCTGAGCCCCGCAATCCCAATCGACGGCTTTTATCGTTGATTATTGACCCGGCGCTGGCCTGCGTTCTTTTTAATCCGCTATTCTATGCCTGATTTTCTTTCCAGTTTTCCCAACCCGGACCTGACTACCTGCCAGGCCGAGCTTACCCGGCAGCTGGCCCTGCTGGGCCGCCACTGGCCCACCTTTGCCGAGGCTGAGCTGGTGGAGCTACCCGGCCCCGGCCGCTGGAGCCGCAAGGAAATCCTGGGTCACCTCATCGACTCAGCCACGCATAACTACCAGCGCTTTGTGACGGCGCAGCTCGCCCCGCCCCCGCTCCGCCTCGAACCCTACGACCAGGAAGCCTGGGTGCGCATCGGGGCCTACCAGCACCGCCCGGCCATCGAGCTGCTCGCGCTCTGGACCAGCCTCAACCATCAGATTCTGCACCTGCTGGCCCGCCTGCCCGAGGCCCTGCTCGACCACGAGTGCCTCTCGCTCAACGCCAACCCCGTCACCCTGCACTGGCTCATTGCCGACTACGTGCTGCACCTGGAGCACCATATCCGGCAGATTATCAATCATTGAGTAGCCCACAAAAAAATCCCACTCCTGATTTGGAGCGGATTTTTTTTGTGGGCCTGTCATTCCGACGCGGGAGGAATCTGGTTTACACAGTTGGACGAATTTACCAGATTCCTCCCGCATCGGAATGACAATTCCGGCCTACTTGAACAAGCCTTTTTTCACGGTGCGGTTACCGTTTTCGTCGATTTTAATCTTCGTGCCGTCGGCGCGCTTGATTTTCACCGAGCCATCGTCACTGCGCTTGATTTTAGCGCCGTTTTCGTACTTCACTTTGTGGTCGCCGTCGTTCTGGTTTTCCAGCTTCTTCACGCCCGAGCCCTGGCCCACGCTGCTGCCGGTGCGGCCGGCAGTGGTTGTGGTGGTGATTACCGTGCCGGGGGTCAGCGAGTAGGGGCCGTCGCCGTAGTTGGCGCGGTTCGAGGAGTAGGTGTTATAGTAGTCCGGGCTGTTCAGGTCGGTGCGGATGGTGTTATCCGCCTCGTCGTTTACCTGGCGGATGGCGGCGTAGCGGCCGGTGGTATCCGTAGCGTACTGGGTCTGCAGGGCGTTCAGCTTGCGGCCCCGGGTGTAGTAGGTTTTCTCGATGCGCGTGACCACCACAGTGTCGGTCAGCTTGAGGTCTTCGGCCACGCGGGCGGCCATGCGGCGGGCGTCGTCGTAAGCGGCCATCGTGTCGACGGTGGTGGTGGTGGTGGTGGTGGTGGTTACCGTAGCGTCCGGCGTGGTCGTGGTGGTGGTTTCGACTTTTTTGTCCTGCGTGCAGGAAGCGGTAGCCAGTGCGGCGGCGGCCATCAGACCGAGCAATTTGAAGTTCATGGAATGCACAGATTCAAGAATTAAAAACGGCCATAGAGCCATTTTTAGGGGCTGATACGGTGGCGCTTGCCCACGGGTTATGCGGCCGCGAAACAGGAGTTGAGAGTTATGAGACAAAATCTAGAATATTTCAACTCACAACTTTCAACCCATAACTCTCTTAACTCCTCTAGGCGTTCACCACCGAGCCGCCGTTGGGATGCCGCGTCTGGCTCGAGAAGTACGAAGCGTCTTCCGCAGCCAGGAAGACGTAGGACGGGGCCACTTCTGAGGGCTGGCCGGCGCGGCCCATGGGCACGTCGTGCCCGAACAGCGGCAGCTTCAGCAGGCCAATGCCCGTGATAAAGGGCGTCCAGATAGGGCCCGGAGCTACCGAATTCACCCGAATGCCTTTCTTGATGAGCTGCAGCGACAGCGACAGCGTAAACGCCGTGATGCCCCCTTGGTGGAGGTGTAGTCCAGCAGCATCTCGTTGCCTTTGAAGCCGTTCACCGAAGCCGTATTGATGATGAAATCGCCTTCCTTAAGGTGCTTCACGGCGGCCCGCGAGATGCGGAACATGGCAATAATATTCAGGTTGAAGATGCTATCCAGCTCCTCAATCCTTGATTTCTTCGAGCGAATCATGCCAGTTCTGCTCGGCCGCGTTATTCACCAGAATGTTTAGTCCGCCGAGCTCGGCCACGGTGCGGTCCACAATTTCCTAGCAGAAGGCGGGGTGCTTCAGGTCGCCGGGTAGCAGCAGGCAGCAGCGGCCGTGGACCTGCACTATTTCCCGCACCTTCTCGGCGTCCTGCTGCTCGGCGGGGAAGTAGCAAATGGCCACGTCGGCCCCTTCTACCGCGAAATGCACGGCCATGACCCGGCCAATGCCCTAGTCGCCGCCCGTGATGAGGGCCACCTTGCCCTTCAGCTTTTCGCTCCCCTTGTAGCCTTCGCGAATGTATTCGGGCTCGGGGGTCATCTTGTATTCGAGGCCGGGCTTGCCGGCACCCGCGGCCTGGCTTTGGGGCGGGAAAATGGGGGGCTTGTCAGACATGTATAGGATATTGAGAGAAAATGGATGGTTTCGTTAACGGCCGGCCCTGGCCGGGGTTAAGGCGCGGCCCGTTTCTGCACGGCGTACCTTTGTCGGGGCGCTCGTGCGCCGCGTTTATTCTTTTTGATTTTTTGCCCATGCCTCCTGCCTCGCTCACCCGCCTCAATAAATTCATCAGCGAAAGCGGAATGTGCTCGCGCCGCGAGGCCGACCGCTACATCGCGCAAGGCGCGGTACTGCTCAACGGCAAGCCCGCCCAGATTGGCGACCAGGTAGGCCCGCGCGACCGGGTGAGCGTGAACGGCCATAAGCTGGAGCCCAAGCAGGCCGAAGACGCCGTGTACCTGGCCTTCAACAAGCCGGTGGGCGTGACGAGCACCTCGGAGCCGGGCGTGCGCGGCAACATCGTGGACTACGTAAACCACGCCGCCCGCGTGTTCCCCATCGGCCGGCTCGACAAGGATTCGTCGGGCCTGATTTTCCTGACCAGCGACGGCGACATCGTGAACAAGATTCTGCGGGCCGGCAATCAGCACGAAAAGGAATATGTGGTAACCGTGGACCGCATTCTCACCGACCGCATGCTGGACGAAATGGCCCACGGCATCCCCATGCTGGGCGTGGTCACGAAGCGCTGTGTTATCGTGAAGGAAACGCCCTACATCTTCCGCATCACGCTGGTGCAAGGGCTCAACCGCCAGATTCGGCGCATGGTGGAGCATTTCGGCTACGAAGTGATGAAGCTGGAGCGCGTCCGCATCATGAACGTGAGCCTGAAAGGCCTGCCCGTGGGCGACTGGCGCGAGCTGACCCCGGAAGAAGTGGCCGGCATTATGAAAATGGTGTCCAAATCGAGCGGCACCGAGGAAGCTTCCGGTGGCCGCAGCCCCAAAAAGACCAAAGCCACGCCGCAGGACACGCTCACGAGCGACGGCCGGCCCACCCCGCGCCCCCGCAAGCCCGGCCCGCCCACCATGTACAACCCCTCGGGCACCGGCTGGTGGGGCCCGCGCCCCGAAAAGCCCGGCGCATCCGGCACCAAGCCCGGCCTGGGCGGCACCAAGCGCCCACCCAAAGCCGGCCCCGGCGGCGGCGGCGGTTCGCGCCCCAAAAGCGGCGGCGCAGGCGGCCCCGCCCGGCCCAAAACCGGCACCCTGGGCACCCGCCCAGCCGCCAGCGGCAAGGGCAAATCCGGGGCCGGCCGCAAGGGCCCGGCCCGCCCCCGCTAGGCCGGCGGAATTATCACTGTCCGGTTTGCCGTTTTCCTTCGCATGAAGCACTTTTACCTGCTGCTTTGCCTCTGGCTGCCCAATGTGGCCGCATGGGCCGCGCCCGCGCCCCTGCTCCCGCCACTCGTCATCGCCGAGCAGTTTGTGGCGCCCGCCGGGTGGGCCACCATGAAAAGCTACCTCTGCTGCGAAGTGGCCAACCAGGCCAAACGCCAGACCCTGGGCCAGCAGATTCCGCCCCGCGTGCAGCGCGCCTGCCAGCTGGTGCGCCAGGACTCGGCCACCGCCGTAGTGGCCGTGGAACTGCGCGACTCCCTGAGCCGCCGCGACTTCTACCTGCACTTCCACCGCGAAGCCGACGGCTGGAAGCTGTCGGCCATCCGCAACCTGGCCATGACGCACCTGGGGCCGCCCATGGTGGCGCTGCTGGCCGCCATGCCCCCGGCCGAAGTGGCCGACTACAACCGCAAGCACCCCGATGCCAGCCACGCCTTTACCATCGGCAATCTGCGCCTCTGGACCAGCGCCGACGCCGACATTGCCGCCCACTTCTACCAGCACCGGGCGGCTTTTCAGGAAGTGTTGAGCCGGGTGGAGAAGGGCCGGTTTTTCGACCCCGCCATTGCGGCCGACGAAGCCACCGACGAGCAGGCCGCCAACGCCGACCCCGCCGTGCACGCCCTGCTGCGGCAGCTGTACCTGGGCCGCGTCACGCGGCGCGCCACTAGTTGCGGCAGTTGCCTGGCGTTTGTCATCGGCGGCAAAATCGACAGCACGGTGGGCCTGCTCTACCAGTCCGAGCCGGCCCTGCTGCCCGCCATGCAGCCCGATGGCCTCATCGTGCTCCGGCCGCTGGGCGACGGCTGGTACCTCTACAAAACGACTTAATTACCCATGATGAAACCCGACGCTACCCCTCCCCTGGCCGAAAAAGACCAGCTGCACCCGCGCAACCCGCACCGCGCCCCTTACGATTTCCCGCTGCTGAGCAAGACCAGCCCGGAGCTGGCAGCCTTCGCACGCCCCAATCCCCACGGCAGCCTGTCGATTGATTTCGCCAACCCCACCGCCGTAAAAGCCCTTAACCGAGCCCTGCTCAAGCATTTCTACGGCATCGAGCACTGGGATATTCCCAAAGGCTACCTGTGCCCACCCATTCCCGGCCGCGCCGACTATGTGCACTACCTGGCCGACTTGCTGGCCGAAAGCAACGGCGGCGTGCTCCCGCCCGGCGAAGAAATAACAGTACTGGACGTGGGCGTGGGCGCCAACTGCATTTACCCCATCATCGGCCGGCGCGAATACGGCTGGCACTTCGTGGGTTCCGACATCGACGGCGTGGCCGTACGCGCCGCCCAGCAGATTGAAGCCGCCAACCCCAGCCTGGCCGGGTCCATCGAAGCACGCCTGCAACCGTCCCGCACCCGCATTTTCGACGGCCTCATCCAGGCCGGCGAAGTATTCGACCTCACGATGTGCAACCCGCCGTTCCACGCCTCGGCAGCGGCGGCGGCGGCAGGCTCGCAGCGCAAAACGACTGGCCTGGGCACCGGGCGCGGCCCCCGGCCGGTCCTGAACTTCGGCGGTCAGAACAACGAATTGTGGTGCGAGGGCGGCGAGGCCGGCTTCATCCGGCGTATGGTGCAGGAAAGCGGCCGGCGGCCCCGCGCCAGCTATTGGTTCACGTCGCTCGTTTCCAAAAAAGAAACCCTGCCCGGCCTGTACCGTGCCCTGCAAACGGCCGGCGCCACCACCGTTCGGACCATCGAAATGGCCCAAGGCCAGAAAAAAAGCCGCCTCGTAGCCTGGACATTTCTCTCGCTCGCGCAGCAGGAAGCCTGGCGAAAAACCCGGTGGGCGGCGGCGCAATAGTGCTATCTCACTGCGGCCTTTGTATATTGCGTATCTTCGTAACAATACACCCGTCTGCGCACTTCTACTACTCCAATTAGAAGGGCCGGACACAACAGATTTAGCAGCAAAAAACTATGGGTAGGTCTCAAGAGACATTTGGTAAGAAAGACAACGAGAAGAAGCGCGCGAAGAAGAAAACCGAGAAGGAAGAGCGCAAAGCGGAGCGTCAGGCCAACGCCAAAAGCGGTGCGCCGCTAGAGGAGATGTTTGCCTACGTGGACGAAAACGGCAACATTACCGCCACCCCGCCCGACCCCACCAAGAAGCGTATCATCAAGGACGAGGACATTCGCATCAGCATTGCCAAGCAAGAAGACCGCGAGCCGGAGGACACCGTCCGCACCGGTTCGGTTACTTTCTTCAACGATTCGAAGGGCTACGGCTTCATCAAGGATTCGGTGACCCAGGAAAGCATTTTCGTGCACGCCAACGGCCTGGCCGGTGGCCCCATCTCGGAAGGCGACAAAGTAAATTTTGAAGTGGAAATGGGTGCCAAAGGCCCCAACGCTGTGCGCGTGAAAAAGGCCAGCGCTACGCCGCCCCCGGCCGCCCCTGCCCCCGCTCCCGCCGAGTAGTAGCCCACCGACTGACGTTACGTGAAAGCCCCGCTTCCGAAGCTGCAACAGCTTCGGAAGCGGGGCTTTCACGTGGAGCTGGCCCGGCTTAGGCGTTGGCGTCCATCGCGGCCAGGTTGTCCTCAGCGGCGGCGGTGTCGGAGCTTATCTCAGCGCCATTTTTACCGTTGCGCTTTGCCAGCATGCTCAGGCCCACGGCGGCGAGGGCAGCGCCGGCCAATACCTTCTGGGTTGTGGTGAGCTTGCTTTTGCGCAGCTTCTTGAGGGATTTGGCCGCCCCGCCGAGCAGGCTTTGCTTCTTGGCTGATTTATTTTTCGCGGCTTTGTCTTTGGTCTTTTTCATGGTGCGGGTTGATTGAAGATGATAGGATATCGGGCGGGCGCTTGCCACCGGCTATTCTTCGGAAAAATGCTTGGGTGCTTTGCGGTGGCGCTTGGGAGCGGCCGGTGCGTCAGCTTCCCCGGCTTCTGGCTGGGCCTCGGGGGCAGCAGCAGCAGCATCGTCGGTTTTGCGGGCGGCCAGGTAGGCCAGGCCGGCGGCAGCCAGGGCCAGACCGCCCACCAGCTTCTGGCCGGTACTGAGCTTGGAAATTTGCCTGGTCACCTTGCGGAACTTCTTGAGCGACTGGGCCGCGACCTCCAGCATATCATCCGAGGCCTTATCCTTTTTCGAGTGCTTCTTTTTGTCTTTGCCCATGAGAAGTTGTGGTAAAACGGTTTCCAGCAGGAATTGAAAAGGAAAAGCCATAATAATGAACAGCATACGCGGCGCCAGAGAAGTCGGCAGTGCAGCAGCCTTAGGGTATTCGCAAGCGGCCGCCGGAAGGTTGCCGTTTTGTTGCACCGCGTCGTTACAGCAGCAGCACGTCAATCTTGTGCGCGTGCACCTGCTGCAATGATGCCGACCACGCGAAAACCGTAAAAAAACCATCGACCGAGGCCACCAGGGCAATAGCGTTGTGCTGGTCGTGCACAAACTGGGCGGCGGCCAGGTGGCGGGTGCCGCCGTTCTGGGCCGGGTGCAGGTGGCGGGGCTCGCTGCCCACCACCGGCTCGGTGAGCACCATCGCCTCGACGGGCGTGCTGGCATGGGCCCGCGCCACCTTCGCCCCGAAGGCCAGCAGCGTGTACTCGCGGGTAATGACGGTGGCCCCATCCACGGCCGTGAAGCCGCCCACAATGCCGATGTTGCGCCGCAATGCCGCCTGCCACTTACGTTTCGACTGCCCCGGCCGCTGCACCGCCCGGATGCCGGTGTAGGCCGGGGCCACGGAATAGCTCAGGGGCTGCACGATGGAGGCTTGCCACTGGCCGGAGCCGGGCGGCACCACCAGCACCAGGCCGCCCCGGCCGTGGGCCCGCATGGCGGCGGCCAGCTCCAGCAGCACATTGTCGGCTTCGCCGGTATCGGGCGCGGGCAGGCTGCGGCCGGGCAGGAAGGCGCGCAGGGCCGGGCAATCGTCGAGGAAGCCGTGCCCTTCGTCGACGAGTTGGAGGTAGTCGCCGCGCAGCACGGCCACGTTCACAAACTTGCCGAAACCGCCGGCGCGGCGGTGCTTCACCACCAGCAGGCCGGGCTCTACTACTTCGAGCACGAAGCACAGCGGCGGCACCCGCGTGGCCGTGCCCCACACGTAGAGGCCGTCGGCATCGTGCCACACGCCCAGGTGCAGGCCGGGCTGCTCCACGGCGGGCGCCAGCTTGAGTAGGTTGGCGGGCGTGAGGCGGCGGCGCTGGCCAAACACCAGCGGCTGCCGGGCCTGCTCCTGCGGCAGCAGCGCCAGCGAGATGCGCGGCGAGTAGCCCTCCTCCCGGCCCAGGCTGGCCCAGAAGGCCACGTCAATCACGGCCTCTATCCACTGCGTTTCGGGCGGGGCGGCCAGCCGGGCGGCATTTTCAGTGCTGGCCGCCCGGTGCCGCGCAAAGTGGACTTCACAACCATGGGGGCCGCCATGCGCGCCGTGAGGTAGGTGGGTTCCGAAAGCATGAGGCAAAGGTGGGGACGCGCGGCGAGCCCACCAGGCAAACAGCGCATCATCAGCCCCTAAAGCAGCGACCAGGGCTTCGGAGGGAGGGGTGTCGGCTTCGGTAGTAGGGCGCGGGGTCGTACCCGGAGGGCTCGCCCCCGCACCCTGCCGCATTTTCGCGATTCGTGCAGATTACTACTAATATTCGTGCTTTCCTCAAGCATTCAACTTGTATCCATACCTTGCTGCCTAAAGTGGAGCCCAGAACCCACTCTAAAAAACGGGGCGTCACCGAA
This sequence comes from Hymenobacter siberiensis, assembly GCF_018967845.1. Lineage (GTDB taxonomy): Bacteria > Bacteroidota > Bacteroidia > Cytophagales > Hymenobacteraceae > Hymenobacter > Hymenobacter siberiensis. The sequence continues at coordinate 1,684,585 of NZ_JAHLZZ010000001.1, read as the reverse complement.
AAGCCTTATGATTAGGAAATTCTACCCCATTCTACCCAATGGAATACTTTTTACATGTTTTAAGAAACTACGCCGTATTCAATGGCCGCGCCCGCCGAAAAGAGTACTGGATGTTTGTGTTGTTTAACATCCTGTTTTCCATCGCCGCAGGAATAGCCGACTACTCGTTGTTTGGCTCCGGCTCTGGCGCAATTTCTGGCTTATACTCGCTCGCGGTGCTCATTCCCAGCCTGGCCGTAGGCGTTAGAAGACTTCACGACGTGGGAAAAAGCGGCTGGTTTACGCTTATCGTTTTTGTGCCATTAGTAGGGGCTATCTGGCTGCTGGTGCTCTACTGCACCGAAGGCACCGACGGTAGCAATGAATATGGCCTAAACCCCAAAGCAGAATTTGCCTACTAAGCAGTAAAGCTTGTGCGGATTACTTGTCATAAAAAGAAACCGCCGTAGCGACCAAGGTAGCTACGGCGGTTTCTTTTAAAATGAACGCAGGCACTACATGTGAATGGCCCGGTTCTCGGTAGCCGCCAAACAGGCTTCTTTCATGGCCTCGGCGTAGGTGGGGTGCGAGTGGCTCATGCGGGCCACATCCTCGGCGGAGGCGCGGAACTCCATGGCGGTCACGGCTTCGGCGATGAGGTCGGCGATGCGCGGGCCAATCATGTGCACGCCCAGGATTTCGTCGGTGGTTTTGTCGGCCAGCACCTTCACGAAGCCGTCGGTGTCGCCGCTGGCGCGGGCGCGGCCGCTGGCTTTGAAGGGGAAGCTGCCGATTTTGTAGGCCTTGCCCTGCTCCTTAAGCTGCTCTTCGGTGTAGCCCACACCGGCCACTTCGGGCCAGGTGTACACCACGCCGGGGATGAGCAGGTAGTTGATGTGCGGCTTCTGGCCCACGATGGTTTCGGCCACGAACACGCCTTCTTCCTCGGCCTTGTGGGCCAGCATAGCCCCGCGCACCACGTCGCCGATGGCGTAGATGCCGGGCACGTTGGTTTGCAGGTGGGCATCGACCTTGATGCGGCCACGCTCTTCCATCTCGATGCCGGCGGCTTCGAGGTTGAGGCCGGCGGTGTAGGGCGCGCGGCCCACGGCCACCAGGCAGTAGTCGCCCTCAAAGGTCACCTCCTCCCCTTTCGGGTTGAGGGCGGTCACGGTCACGCTGTCGCCCTCGCGGGTGGCACCGGTCACTTTGTGGCTCAGAAAAAACTCGATGCCGATTTTGCCCAGCACGCGCTTCAACTCCTTGCCCAGACCGCGGTCCATGGTTGGGATGAGCGAATCGAGGAACTCCACCACCGATACTTTCGCGCCGAGGCGGGCGTAGATGGAGGCCATTTCGAGGCCAATTACGCCGCCGCCAATTACGACCATGTGCCGAGGCACTTCGCGGATGTTCAGGGCCTCGGTGCTGGTGATAATGCGCTCCTTGTCCTGGGCGATGAACGGCAGCACCGTGGGCTTGGAGCCGGTGGCGATGATGACATTTTTGGTTTCGATGGTCTGAGGCTCGCCGCCCGCGATGGGCGCGATGCTGATGTGGGTTTTATCCACGAACGAGCCGAGACCTTGCAGCACGTCGATTTTGTTCTTCTTCATCAGGTAGCCGATGCCTTCCACGTTGGCCTTCACCACGCCGGCCTTGCGGTCAATCATGCGGTTCATGTCCACCGTCAGGTTGTCGAGGCCGATGCCGTGCTCGGCAAACACCGAATGAGCATTATGGTAGTGCTCGGACGAATCGAGCAGGGCTTTGCTGGGGATGCAGCCCACGTTGAGGCAGGTGCCGCCCAGGGTGGGGTATTTCTCGATGAGGGCCGTTTTGAGGCCCAGCTGGGCGCAGCGGATGGCGGCTACATAGCCGCCCGGACCGGAGCCGATGACGGTGACGTCGTATTGATTCATGAGGGGATATTCTATGATTGTACGCTCGTGCGAAGGTACGGCGCGAAGCATGTACCGTGGACTCTGCAAGTCCGCGCGGGTGAACGTTACCCGAAAAGCACCCGCCACGCGCGGACTCGCAGAGTCCACGGTACTACTCCACCAGCACGCCGATGTAGTAGTTGAACGTGTCCACTTCCAGCGTTTCCCTGGTTGCCCCCGCCAACTCTTTCATCTCCGCAAACTTGGTCGTAGGCGTGATAAACTGATACTCGCCGCCTTTCAGGCACACCCGCACCGGCATATCGAACTTGTCAACGTCGGCCACCCAACGAGCTAGGGTCTTGCCATCTTCGAAGCGGATTTCCAGCACCGGCAGGCTGCGGTGGCGCAGGTATTGGTCGAAGATTTTGGTGAAGTCCCGGCCACTTTCCCGATTGAAGTAGTCGACAATTTGCTGACCGGTCACGGTCTGGTGGTAGAATTTGGCCGAGAGGCCGCGCAGCAGCTGCCGCCACTTCGCATCGTCGTTGAGAACGGTGCGGATAGTGTTCAGCATCATGCTGCCCTTGTCGTACATATCACCGGAGCCTTCCTTGTTCACGCCGAAGGGGCCGATGATGGGGCCATCGTTTGAGATGTTGCGACGCTGGCCGTGGATGTATTCCTGGCCGGCCTGCTTGCCGAACTGGCTTTCCACAAACAGGGCTTCGGAGTAGGTGGTGAAGCTTTCGTGCACCCACATATCGGCAATATCCTGGCTGGTGATGTTGTTGCCGAACCACTCGTGGCCACTTTCGTGGATGATAATGAAGTCCCACTTCAAGCCCCAGCCGGTGTTGCTGCGGTCTTTGCCCAGATAGCCGTTTTGGTACTTGTTGCCGTAGGCCACGGCGCTCTGGTGCTCCATGCCAAGGTGGGGAGCATCGATGAGCTTGTAGCCGTCGCGGTAAAAAGGGTAAGGGCCGAACCAGTGCTCCATGCTTTTGAGCATAGGTTTCACGTTGGCTTCGAACTGGGTTTTGGCTTTAGCCAGGTTTTCGGGCAGCACCCAGTAGTCGAGCGTGAGGGGGCCTTTTTCGCCCTGGTACACGTCGGAAAAGTGCTTGAAGCTGCCCACGTTCAGAGCCACATCGTAGTTGTTGATGGGGTTGGTGACGGCCCAATCGAAGCGGGTGTAGCCATTTTTGAGTTTGGTGGTGCGGCGCAGGCGGCCGTTCGACACATCGCGCAGGCCGGTGGGCACGCTGATGCTGATGAGCATGGAATCAACCTCATCGGCCTGCTGGTCTTTGGTGGGCCACCAGATGCTGGCCCCCGTACCCTGGCAGGCGGTGGCAATCCAAGGCCGGCCAGCGGCATCCTGGGCGAAGACCATCCCGCCATCCCAGGGAGCTTTTTTGGCCACCGTAGGGTTGCCGGAGTAGTACACCGTGAACTCGTCGCGGCTGCCTTTGGCAATGGCCTGGGGAAAGGTGACGAACACGGCATTGGCCTCGCGGGTGAAGGGTAATTCCCGACCCCGGTACAGCACTTTTTCCACCTTCAGGTTGGCAAACAGGTCGAACTGCAGCCGCGTGAAATCCCGCGTGGCGGTGAATCGGAACAGGTTGGAGCCGCTGATAAACCGCTGGGCCGGGTCCAGCTGCACATCGAGGTGGTAGTAATTGAGGTCGTAGCAGGTGCGGAGCGGGGTTTGGCCGCCGCGCAGGGAATCGGCGCGGGTGAAGGCTTCGGGCTGGGCCTGCAGGAGCTGGGCGACGGCGGGTTGCAGGGTCGCTAGCAATAACAGCAGCGGAAGGAGCAGCTTCATTGGGTTCATCATGCAAAACAACAACAGCAATCTGCAAGGCCGGCGTTTCGGGAGCGCAAACTTTGTGGCAGACGGGGCGGTATGGCTTGGGACAGCGGGACGGCGGCGTAATTTTGCGGCACTATTACTTCTATTTATGTCTGATTCTGGTTCGGCTGCGCCTTCGCGGGCCGCGTTATTCACGGCCTTTGCGCTGGTTTATCTTATTTGGGGCTCCACTTATCTGGTTATGAAGTTTGCCGTGGCCAGCATGCCGCCGCTGCTCATGGCCGGCACGCGCTACGGCATTGCGGGAGGGCTACTCTACGGGTTTATGCGCTGGCGCGGCGAGCCGGCCCCTACCCTCCAGGGCTGGGGCTACGCGGCCATAATCGGCGTTTGCCTGCTGGGCTTCGGCAATGGCGGTACCACGTTTGGCGTACTGTATTTGCCCAGCGGCATCACGGCGCTGCTGGTGGCCACGGTGCCCATGTTTCTGGCGGTACTGGGCTGGCTGAGCGGCATTGCGCCCCGGCCCACCAAGTGGGTAGCCCTGGGGCTGGGCGCGGGCATGGCCGGCATGTACCTGCTGGCCGCCCACCCCGCCGCCACCCCCGTGAAACAGCCCGGCCACACGGGCCTGGGCATGAGCATTGTGCTGGTGGCCGCGCTGGTGTGGTCCATCGGCTCGCTCTATGCCAAAAACCACCGGCCTACCCCGTCGCCCTTCGCCTCGGGCGGCATGCAAATGCTGTGCGGCGGCATTGCCATGCTGCTGCTGGGCCTGGGCCGGGGCGAAGCCTCGGGTTTCGAGCTGGCCCAGGTGACGACCAAGTCGTGGTTGGCGTATGCCTACCTGGTCACGTTTGGCTCCATTGTGGCCTTTTCGGCTTATATCTGGCTGTTGCGCGTGGTCGAGCCCGCCCTGGCCGGCACCTACGCCTTTGTGAACCCGGTGGTGGCCGTGCTGCTGGGCTGGGCCTTCGCCGGCGAAATCCTCAACCCCCAAATGCTTATCGGCGCGGGCCTGATTGTGCTGGCCGTGGTGCTGGTGCTGCTGGGTGGTCGCCGTAAAGTGGCGGTAACAGCTCCAGTAGCCCTAGCTCCGGCACCCGAAACATCCGTGGCTTCCTGACATCCTTCCTGCTGACAATCAGCCATCATCGGATACGGCCGGGGCGGCGGGGCGAGGGCCGAACGGCTGGTGCCCGGCGCGGCCCATGCGGCAGCGGCGGTAGGTACATGCGCCGGTGCCGGTCAATCAGGAGCCAGGGTTGCGGCCCCCGGTAGCCCACCACTATCCCGTGGAAATGGCCGGGCCAGTACACCACCTGAAATTCGGGAATGCAAACCCAGGTATTACCCCGAAACACAAAAAAGCAGCGGTTGGCCAAATCGTAGTAAGCCTGCGCCTCGGGAATGTAGTAGTACTGCGTGCCCACCGGGGTGGGCGGCCCCCAAAGTGGCGGCCCTACCTGCACCACCACCTGCCCCCGGGCGGCCAGCGCCCACCACAAAGCTGCGCCTATCAGAAAGTATCTCATTGCCGGACGAGGTAGAGTGTTGCCTGAATTTCGGCCGGTTTGGCGGCTATTCCGATGAGCCGGCTCAGGCCAACCGATGACTGATATCAGTGGGCGCGCGCGGCCGCCGGTAGTGCCTTAATCGGTTAGCGTACCGGTAACGCGCTGGTATTCAAGACGAGCAACAAGGAAATCGTACACGGCCTGCAGATACTCCCGTTGCGCCTGCTGGCGCGTTGCTTCGGCGGCGAGCACTTCGCGGCCCAGGGCGCGCCCCGCTTGTTGGCGCAGCGCTGTCAGCTCGGCACTACGGGCCGTCACGGCTATATTTTCTTCCTTCACCTGCACAGTTTGCCAGGCTAGCTGCAGCTGCGTGCGGGCATTCGCCACTTCGTAGCCAATGGTTTGCTGCAGGTCAGCCTGGCGGTTACGGGCCTGCTGCTGGCGCAGGCGCTGGGTTTCGAGGCGAGTGGCACGAGCCGACCCGTCGAGTAGTGGCACGCTGGCCTGCACGGCCGCGTAGGCATTGCCAAACCAGCGGCCCAGGTGCAGGGTTTGCAGGAAATTATCGTTGAAGCCATTGGCGCCCAGGTAGCCCGTCAGGCCCACGGTGGGCCGATAGCCGCGGCGCTCGGCGCTCAAATTGGCCGCAGCGAGGTCGGCATTCAGCTGCTCCTGCCGGAATTCGGGCCGCCGCTGTAGAGCTGGCGGGGTCTCCTGCCAGGCGGTGGTATCGGCATAGCGGCGCAATAGCTGGGGCAGCGAATCGGTGAGCTGGAGGTTGGCGACGTAGTTGGGTGGCAGGCCCAGCGTGGCCAGCAAGTGCTGCTTGCTCAGGCCAATGTACTGCTGGGCAACGGCCTGTGCCAGAGACGCGTTGCGCTGGGCCAGATGGGCCTGGTCTACCTCGTTGGCCAGGGCGCGGCCGACCTGCTGGCGGGCAGCCAGGTCGCGGTAGGCGGCCTGGGCTCGCACCGCATCTGCTCGGGCAAAGGCCAGCTGGGTTTCGCGCAGCAACGCTTCGTAGTAGGCCTGACTCACGGCTACCACCAAAGCTACCCGCCCCTGCCAACTCGCATTGGCGGCCAGCTGCTGCGTGAGGGCGGCTACCGGCCTCTGGGCCAGGGCATTGGCATCGTAGAGAGGTTGGTTGAAGGTGAGGCCGGCGCTGGCCTGATACACCGTACCAAAACTAACCGGCACCCGCTCGCCCGATGTGGGGTTGGCGAAGTTGGGGATAATGCTGGTAGGCAAAATAATGTTGTAGCGCAGGTCGGTAGCTGCGCCGAGCTTAGGAGCGTACAGGCCCCGCACGGCCCGGGCGGCCTGGGCGGCTACCTGCTCCTCCAGCTGCAGGTTCTGGTAGCTACCCCGGCTTACCTGGGCCAGCGCCAGTGCTCGCGGCAGGCTCAGGCGCAGTGGCCCGGCCGGCTGCGCCTGCCCCCAACCAGGGGAGGTGCCGAAGAATACAACCAAGAGCCAAAGTCGCCGCATAGTCAGAGAAAGGAATTAGCCGCGAAAAACACTGGCGGGCTCCACCCCGCTGATGCGCCGAATGGCAAATACTGCCCCGCCCATGCTAATGAGCAGCGTGATGCCCAAAAATGCCCCCCGCAGCACCCAGGAGTAGCTAAATAACACCCCCGATTTACCAATCCCGAAACGGAAGCCTTCAATCAGGGCATAGCCCAGGCCGAAGCCTACCACCGCAAAAATCAGCGCCTGGAGCAATATAAGCCGTGCCACGTAGCCATTGGAAGCCCCGATGGCCTTGAGCGTGCCATAGTCCTTGAGGCGGTCGATAGCAGCCGAATAAAGCGTCAGCCCGATGATAAAAAAACCGGATATCACTGCAAAGGCAATCAGCGAGCCGAAGCTGACGGCAATACCGGAGGTACCGAGCACCGTTTTTTTGGTCGCCAGGGCAAAGTCGCGGGGCCGCCAGGCCCGCACGCCATAGAGGCTGCGATTGATGCGGTCGCGCACCACAATGGGGTCGGCCCCCGGCTGCACATCCACCAGCACGGCACTGAGCTGGGTGGTGGGCACATTACCCAGGTAACGCGCCCGCTCCAAAGTGGTGAACAGGTACACCGCCCCGAAACCGCGCAGGCCCTTGCTCATGGTAGCCAGGTACACGCGCTTGCCCCCAATCTCAAATACCGAGCCCACGCTGCTTCCGCCCAGGGTTTTGCGGTCGAACTGGTCGAAGCTCATCGCTCCGTCCGGTATCAGGTCGGCAAAAGCGCCCTGCACCAGTTCCTTCGGCCCAGCCCGAAACAATGGGGCCTCGGAACCAATAATTTGTACGCCGGCGCTGGTGCCGTTGGGAAAACTGGCCGCGCCCCCAGCCACCACCAACGCATAGGCCCGGCGCACGCCCGGCAAACTACCCACTTCGCGCAGCAGACGAATATCTAGCTTGGCCAGGGCATTTACATTGGTCGTGCGGTTATCGACCACCCACAGGTCGGTCGCGGTATTATCGACCAGACTCGACATGGCATTGGTCAGGAACACGAACACGCCGCTTTGCTGCCCCACCAAAAACAGGCTGATGATAATGCCCAGCAGCGTACCAATACTCTTGGCCTTATCGTAGCGAATAAATTGCAGGGCAATGTGCAGCATTAGGCGGAATATTAATTTGATTTACAATGCCTTACTTCTTTAAAAAAACCTTTTTAGCAGCCGAAACGCTGGGCTAATGATGCGCTTTTTTAGGGTAGTTGAATCACGCATTCGACCCGGCTATTAAGCAGTAGCGAGTCGCCACCCTGCGTTAGCAGCACGCGCACTTCGCGCACCCGTCGGTCTTCGGCCTCCCCGGCCGTCCCGGCAAACAGCGACTTCTGCTTCAGGTATGGCGCGGCAAACAGCACCGTGCCACGGGCCAGCCGCCTGGTACCGCCCAGGGGGCGCACGTAGGCCGACTCGCCGGGCCGCACCCGGTCGGCAAACAGCTCATCGACTTCGCAGAGCACGGTGATGCGGCCAGCCGGAGCAAAATCGCCCAGAACGGTGCCAGTGCCCACGCTACTGCCCACGGTCACATCCCATTTCAGCAAGCGACCGGTCGCCGGAGCCAATACTCGCCGCTGGGCCAGCCGGGCGGTGGCCACCGCCACGTCAGCCTGCAGCGCTTCGAACTGCCGGCGAGCGCTGTGCAGCAGGGCCTGCAAGCGGGCTACTTCCTGTTGTTGCGTGGTCAACTCGGTTTGGGCATCGTCGCGACTTTGTAGCGTTTCAGCTCCCTGGCGGGCCAGCTCACGCACGCGGGCCGCGGTACGGCTCAGGTTGGTGGCCTGCGCTTCGGCGCTGCGCAGGGTCGCCGCATCGGCGGCAATCTGGGCTTGCTGGGTGGCGAGGCGGCTGCGGGCCTGCGTCACCTGGGCCTGCTCCACGGCCTCGTTCAGCGTAAGTAGCAGCTGCGCTTTTTCCACGCGCTGCCCCTCGGCCGCATGCAGGGCCGCCACCACCCCACTTACCTCGGCCGCCAGGCCAATGAGCTTATTTTCGGGCTCTACCCGGCCCAGCGCCACTACTTCGCGCACCAGGGCGGGTTGCTGCGCCAAGCCTTCCCGGCCGGGGTTGGCCGCGTCGTTCCCGGCCTTTCCACAGGCTGCCAGCAGTAGCATCAGAAACAGCAGCAGGCGCATAGCTCAGGTCGATTATAGGTTATTAAAAAGGGGGCTACACCAGCGCATCGGGCTGGGGCACGTCGGTCACGCGGCCTTCGTCCATGTACACAATCCGGTCGGCGAAGCTTCGCAGGCGCAGGTCGTGCGTTACCACGGCCAGGGCTTTACCCTGCTGCACCAGCGTTTTCAGCTCGCGCATTACTACTTCCACCGACCTGGCATCGAGCGAAGCCGTGGGCTCATCGCAGAGAATGAGCGTGGGCTCGGTTACCAGGGCCCGCGCAATGGCCACGCGCTGCTGCTGCCCCCCCGAAAGCTCTTTGGGCAGCTGCCGGGCCCGGTCAGTCATGGCAACCAGGGCCAGGGCCGCGGCCGCGCGGGCGCGGGCCGCAGGCAAAGGCACCTGCTGCAAACGCAGCGGCAACAACACGTTTTCTTCGGCCGTCAGGGGTTGAATCAGGTTGAAGCTCTGGAAAACGAAGCCGATGGTATGAAGCCGAAGCTCTGCCAATTCGCTTTCGGTGAGCTGACTGATATCGTGCCCATTCACCAGCACCTGCCCCTTGGTGGGGTACATCACGCAACCCAACAGGGAGAGCAGTGTGGTTTTGCCCGAGCCCGAAGGCCCGACGATAAGCAACATCTCACCCGCCCGCAGGTCGAGGTCGCTCGGGGCCAGCGCCGTAATGGTGGTATCGCCGGTTTGGTAGACTTTGCTGGCCTGCCGAAGCTGGGCTACGTACTCGCTGGTTGCCATTGCTTTGCACGCACGTTTTGATTTTTGAGACTGCTTTGATTATCATAGCATTTATAATGAATATATGCTATAAAATATTATTATTCCCAAATTCTTACACGCGCCGTTGCTTTTCCAATACTGAAACGAGAATCTACCCGCTTGTCCCGGCAAATTTTATGAATGCTATCAAGCCCTTATTACGCTCAATCACAATGGTCGCCACTCGCCGTGGGGTGGCTGCTGGCCGTGCAGCAGGGCGGCACCACCCGCTATTACCAACACATCTTCGCCCGCCCCTACCAGGGCGCTGGGCACCCCGGCCTGCTCGCTGATGCCAGTACGCAGTGCATAGCTCACAAATGAGGATGCCACGGCCACCAGCCCGCCCAGCATACCACCGTGCAGGGCGCTGCCCTGGCGCGACCGGTACCAGGCTGCCCCCACCAGCGCCCCCGACAATAGCCGGCCCAACAGGGGCGGCGGGGCAATGCGGTCGGGCGTGCCCGGCAGCTTATCCACCACCACTTCACCAGCGGCCAGCAATTTCAGCAAATCGGCGGTCATGGGCTTTTGCAAAAAACGTAGCCGCGAATCTTCGAGGCCCGCGTGTGGCTGCCGCGAAAAGTAGTGGCTCAGGAAAGCCGGGGCGCTCATGCTGCGCATGCCGGCAAGCGTGGCAAAGCCCAGCACGGGCCAAAACTTTGCGGGACGATGGGTCTTTCTGGAGTTTTTCATAACGACTTAATAATAGGACTTACGCACTTCAAAAGCTATGTAACCTGAAAATCAACGACTTGCATTAAAGACATATATTTATTATATTGCTGTTTTTCAGCTAGTTAGTGCTTCAACTGCGTAAGTCCTAAATAAGAATGTTATTAAACGCCGGGCAAGATTTTTGGGCTATCCTGAAACCAAAAAAAGCGGCCGGCAATAACTGCCGGCCGCTTTCGGGGTACTTCAACCTAACAACGCGTGCCTACACGCCCAGCAGCAGACGCGAGGGGTCTTCGAGCAGCTCCTTCACCCGTACCAGGAACGACACCGACTCGCGGCCGTCGATAATACGGTGGTCGTAGCTCAGGGCCAAGTACATCATGGGGCGAATCACAACCTGGCCGTTTTCGGCGATGGGGCGCTGGATGATGTTGTGCATGCCCAGAATGGCCGACTGCGGCGCATTGATGATGGGCGTGCTGAGCATGGAGCCGAATACGCCGCCGTTGGTGAGCGTAAACGTGCCGCCGGTCATCTGCTCAATGGTGAGCTTGTTGTCGCGGGCCAGGCCGGCCAGGCGCACCACTTCCTTCTCAATGCCCTCGAAGCTCAGCTGCTCGGCGTTGCGAATCACGGGCACCACCAGGCCTTTCGGGGCCGATACGGCGATGCTGATGTCGCAGAAATCGTTGAATACGATGTCCGTGCCGTCAATCTGGGCATTCACCGAAGGCCACTCCTTCAGGGCTACGCACACGGCCTTCGTGAAGAAGGACATGAAGCCCAGGCCCACACCATTCTTGGCCTTGAACTGGTCTTTGAACTTGTTGCGCAGGTCCATGATGGGCTGCATGTTCACCTCGTTGAAGGTGGTGAGCATGGCCGTTTCGTTTTTCACCGTTACCAGGCGGCGGGCCACTGTTTTGCGCAGATTGCTCATGCGCTCGCGGCGCACTTCGCGGCTGCCACCGGCTGCCTGGCTGCTGGTGGCTGGTACCTGGGCTGTTGCCGGAGCGGCTTGGAGGGCGGGCGCAGCAGCAGGCTTGGCCTGGGCATTCTGGGCATCTTCTTTCGTGATGCGGCCATCGCGGCCGGTCCCGGCTACGTCGGTGGCGGCAATGCCTTTCTCATCGAGAATCTTCCCGGCGGCCGGCGAGGGCACGCCGGTAGCATAAGTAGCCGCGCCGCCCGCGACCGGGGCCGAGGCCAGCGCCGCCACGGGAGCCGCCGTAGCAGCAGCCGGAGCCGGAGCCGCCGGAGCCGCACCGCTACCACCCTCGATGCGCGCAATCACGGCCCCAATGCTGATGGTTTCGCCTTCCTTCACGGCGTGGCGCAGGATGCCGGCTGCCTCGGCGGGCAGCTCAAACGTGGCCTTGTCCGATTCGAGCTCGGCAATCACTTCGTCGCGGCTCACCTGGGCACCGTCCTCTTTCAGCCACTTAGCCACCGTTACTTCCGCGATGGATTCGCCCACGTTAGGGATTTTCATCTCTACCGAGCCCCCACCAGCAGCGGGAGCTGCCGGAGCCGCAGCGGCCGCGCCGCCGTAGCCGGCCTGGTCGCTGGCGGCGGGGTTTTCTTCGCCTTTGTTGATGGGGTCGGCAGCCGGGGCGCTGGCAGCGGCCGGGGCGGGCGCAGTGGCGGCCGGAGCCGGCGCGGCACCAGTTACGGCACCATCCAGGTCCGCAATCACGGTGCCGATACCGATGGTTTCACCCTCGGCCACGCGGATTTTCAGGATGCCATCCGCCTCGGCGGGCAGCTCAAACGTGGCCTTGTCCGATTCGAGTTCGGCAATCACCTCGTCGCGCTTCACGGCCTCGCCGTCTTTCTTGAGCCACTTGGCAATGGTGACTTCGGTGATGGATTCGCCAACGGCGGGAATTTTGATTTCGAGGGCCATAAACTAGGGTGGCGTGGGAAAGTGGAGTTTCTTCTGATGTTGATTGAAATGAGCCGCGTACGGGGCTGGTGCGGTAAGCTAAAGCTTACCGCACCAGCTTAATCCAGCTTCTTGGCGGCTTCGGCAGAGGCTTTGATGTTGCCATCGGCCACGGCCTCCTTGGGCTTGTCGAAGGCGCGGGCCACGAGCTCCTTTTGCTCCTTTACATGGATTTTGTTGTAGCCGGTGGCCGGCGAGGCCGAGGGCTTGCGCGAAATCACGTCTTCCAGCTCGCGGCGCATGTAGCGGAGCATGAAGTTCCAGTAGCCCATGTTCTCGGGCTCTTCCTGCACCCAGTAGGTTTTGGCTTTGCCGTACTTGGCCAGCTCGGCATCAAGCTGCTTTTTGGGGAAGGGATGCAGCTGCTCGAGGCGCACAATGGCCACGTCTTTGCGGTCAGAAGTGCGCTGCTCGTCGAGCAAGTCGTAGTACACCTTACCCGAGCACAGCAGCACGCGCTTCACCTTTTTGGCTTCGGCAAAATCATCGCCCAGCACCTCACGGAAATGCCCGCCGGTGAACTCCTCCAGCGGCGATACGCACAACGGGTGACGCAGCATCGACTTGGGCGACATCACCACCAGCGGCTTGCGGAAGCTCCACGTCAGCTGGCGGCGCAGGGCGTGGAAGAAGTTGGCCGGCGTGGTGATGTTGGCTACCACGATGTTGTTCTCGGCCGCCAGCTGCAGAAACCGCTCGGGGCGGGCGTTAGAGTGCTCGGGGCCCTGGCCTTCGTAGCCGTGGGGCAGCAGCATCACCAGGCCGTTCATGCGCTGCCACTTGCTCTCAGAGCTCACCACAAACTGGTCAATCATGGTTTGGGCACCGTTGGCGAAGTCGCCGAACTGCGCTTCCCACACCACCAGAGCCGTGGGGTTGGCCATGCCGTAGCCGAATTCGAAGCCCAGCACCGCATATTCGCTCAGCAGCGAATTATAAATGCTCAGCTTCTGGTTCTCGCCTTCAATGTTGTTCAGCGAGTTGTATGGAGCCGAGGTTTCAGCATCGTGCAGCACCGCGTGGCGGTGCGAGAACGTGCCACGCTGCACGTCCTGGCCACTCACGCGCACAATGTGCTTTTCCGTCAGCAGCGAGCCGTAAGCCAGCAGTTCGCCGGCGGCCCAGTTCAGCACGCGGGTTTCGTAGAACATTTTGCGGCGCTCCTTCAGCAGGTTATCAATCTGCTTGATGGGCTTGAAGCCGTCGGGAATCGTAGTCAGGGCCTTGGCCACTTTCTCCACGCTTTCGGCCGAAATGCCGGTTTCGGGCGACTGCTCAAAATCCTCGGGCGTGCTGCGGCGCAGGCTGCGCCACTCATTTTCCAGGGCCTGGTACTTGTAGGGCAGTGGGGCCTGCTTCACCAAATCGAGGCGGGCCTGCAGGGTTTCGCGGAATTCCTTGTCCATCTGGGCAGCCAGCTCGGCATCCACATCACCGCGCTGCACCAGCATGGTATTGTAGACCTCGCGTGGGTTCTGGTGCTTCGAGATGAGGTTGTAGAGCGTGGGCTGGGTGAACTTGGGCTCGTCCGACTCGTTGTGGCCGTGACGGCGGTAGCACACCATATCAATAAAGATATCGGCGTGGAACTGCTGGCGGTACTCCGTCGCCAGCTGCACGGCAAACACCACCGCCTCGGGGTCATCACCGTTCACGTGCAGCACGGGTGCATCGATGATTTTAGCCAAATCCGTTGAGTAAATCGACGAGCGGGCATCCTCAAAATCGGTGGTAAAACCAACCTGGTTGTTAATCACGAAGTGGATGGTACCACCCGTTTTGTAGCCTTCCAGCTGCGACATCTGCGTCAGCTCGTAGCCGATGCCCTGGCCAGCCAAAGCCGCGTCGCCGTGGATGAGGATGGGCAGAATCTGGTGGTAGTCGCCGCCGTACTGGTGCTCAATTTTAGCCCGCACGAAACCTTCCACCACCGGATTCACCGCCTCCAGGTGCGAAGGGTTGGGGGCCAGCTTCAGGTTGACTTTCAGGCCGGTGCTGGTTTCCACTTCCGAGCTGTAGCCCATGTGGTACTTCACGTCGCCGTCGCCCATGGTCAGGTCGGGCACGGCGGTGCCTTCAAACTCCGAGAAAATCTGCTCGTACGTCTTGCCCATGATGTTGGCCAGCACGTTCAAGCGGCCGCGGTGGGCCATGCCAATCATCACTTCCTTCACGCCCAGCTCCGCGCCCTTGCCGATGATGGCATCCAGCGCGGGAATGGTGGTTTCGCCGCCTTCGAGCGAGAAGCGCTTCTGCCCCAAAAACTTGGTATGCAGGAAGTTTTCGAACACCACGGCCTCGTTCAGCTTCTTCAGAATGCGCTTTTTGTATTCCGCGCCGGGGTTGAAGGCCAGCGAGTCGCGCTCCACTTTCTCGCGAAACCAGTCCAGCACCTGCGGGTCGCGGATGGACATGTACTCGAAGCCGATGGGGCCGGTATAAATCTTCTCCAGCGCGGCCACGATGTCGCGCAGCTTGGCTTGCCCGCCCAGGCCCAGCACTTCGCCGTTGCGAAAGGCCGTGTCGAGGTCAGCCTCGCTCAAGCCGAAATCGGCGAGGTCGAGGCGGGGCTTGCGGTCCTTGCGCTCGCGCACCGGGTTGGTTTTGGCGCGCAGGTGGCCCCGGCTGCGGAAAGCATGGATGAGGTTGCGCACGGCCGTTTCCTTATCGGAGGCAGGTGCACCGCTGGCCAGGCCGGGCGCGTTGTTGGTCGAGGCCAACGTATTGAGCACCCCGTAGTCGTCGGGCTGCGGGCGCGGGCCGGGGGCAGGCGAAGCCGTCGTGGTCAGCGCGCTGCCATTGACGGCCGCGCCGGGCACCAGGGGGGCACCTTCGGGAAACTGCTGCGAGAAGTCAAACCCTTCAAAAAACTTGCGCCAGCCGAAATCCACCGACTCCGGGTTCTGCTGGTACGCCTGATACAGGGTTTCGATGGCCACCGCGTCGGCGTTGGCTAGATAAGAATAAGAGTCCATTGGGAATTCAGCTTAGGTAAGGCCCTGTAAAAGTAAGGTGCTTATGATACAGGCAAAAACCTGTATGCGACTATACAAATTTTTTTAATAGTCAGCAACATACGCTCACTCTCATTAGCCTGCACGGTGACTTGGCTTGTCAATTTATCGAAAAATGCCAGGATGACGGGTTTTAATTTCTAAGTAGGTCCTCCTGTATCAGGTGTGCTCAGCCCAAAAGCCAGGGTCCAACGGGCAACAAAAGCACCCCTGATTTATATTAATTTTTTTCTATATAATACCCTCACGTGCCGTCAGGCTGCTTTCGAATTGCGCATTCAGATTCACCTGAACTTATCTGCTAATCAAACCGTTAATCACTTTCTGCCCGTGTTTTTAGCCCGGGCAGGGCCTATACCGCCGGGCATTTTGGCGGGCGTACGAATACCATTTTAATGAATAATGTTAAGCTATTAGCCGACCTACTTATTGCTGCTGCGGCCCTGACTACGCCGCTTTTCCCTAGCACACCCACTGCCGAAGCCAAAGGGCTTGAGGAGTTTCTGATACCGCACCGAACCATGCTTAAACACGCCGTTAAGGCGAAAAAGCTGGTCACCCACGCCCTTACTTATACGGTAACGGCTACCGCCTACCAAGCCGTGCCCGGCCAAACGGACAGTGAGCCGTTCATCACGGCTGACAATTCCCGCATCAAACCACACTATGGGAGCAAAAAGCGCTGGATGGCCCTGTCGCGCGACTTGCTGAAACCGTGGGGCGGCCCTTTCAAATTTGGCGATAAGGTGCGCGTACGCGGCCTCTCGCCCAAACTCGACGGCGTGTACACCATTCATGACACCATGAACCGCCGCCACCACCACTGCATGGACGTGCTGACCCACCCCAGCGAGAAATACGATATTTTTCAGAAGGGCGTGAAGATTCAGCCCCTTGCAGTGCTGTAAAAACACTTATTGCTATTCTATAAAAGGCACGAAAAAGGCCGTACCCTTGTCAGGTGCGGCCTTTTTCACGTTTTGAATAATTCGCCGATTGCCCTATTTCGGCATTGCCATTTTGAAAATGCGGAAGGGCTGGCGGGGCTGGCCCACGCCCTTGTTCCAGGTGGCCGTTTTGTGGATGGCGGAGTTGGCCACGTACAGGTTGCCGTCGGCGGCGAAGCTGTAGGTATCGGGCCATTGCAGGCGCGAATCCTTGGCTACGGTTTCGATTTTGCCGGCGGGCGTGCGGCGCAACAGGGCACTTTGCTCAAAGGAAGTGAGGTAAACGTTGTTGGCGGCGTCGATTTCGAGGCCATCGGAGGCGGGGATTTCGCCCACGGTTTCAACTGCCTGGGCCAGTTGGGCTTCGCTTAGGGCGGCATCGCGCAGGACGGCGGTTTTAATGCGGTAGAGGGTGTGACCGGTGAGCGGGCAGTAGTAGAGGCAGGTATTGTCGGTGCTCAGGGCAATGCCGTCGACATTGAACTGGGCGGGCTTGCCCTGGGGGTCGAGCATCGGGTGGCCTTCAGCTTTGATGACCAGGCCTTTCACGGCTTTGGTGGAAGGATGGCTGGCCAGCAGACGGCGCGATTTCAGGGTTTTCAAATCGGTGACAACCAGTGCGCCGGTGCCCGATTCAGTGAGGTAGGCGTAGTTGTTCTGCAGGTCGATGCGCACGTCGTTGAGATAGGACTTGCGCGGGGCCACATCGGCCGGGAAAGAAATGGTGAGCAGAACCTGGCCGGTTTTAGGGTCGGTTTTCACCAGTTTGGGGCCGCCGGGCACGGTAAACTTCAGGCCGGGCGCGGCGGGGTCTAGAATCCAGACCATGCCCGATTTATCAGCAAACACGGTTTGGGGGCAAATCCAGTGCTTGAGCGGTTCCGATTTCACGGAGTCGTTCCACATGCACCAGCTGGCGTTGGGATACGGCGAGAGGGTGTTGTTGGGGCCCACTTTGGCAATGGGGTACACGGGGTTGTAGTCCCAACGCGGAAAGCAGGCGAATATTTCGCCGCCAGGGGCCACGGCCACGCCCACCATCTGCGGGTCGGTAAACTCGGCCACCACTTGCAGGGGCGAATTGGTGGCGGCCGTATCGGCACTGGTGCCGGTGGCATCGGGGGCCGAGCCGGTAGCGGCCGTGTCGGCTTTGCCGGAAGGGGCTGAGCAGCCGGCCAGCAGCAGGCCGGCGGCCACGTTGAGCAAGAGCAGCTTGGAAAAAGACATGTTTCGTGGTGTTTAGGAGAGCAGGAAACGCAAAAAAACCAGCCGGGATGGGCAGAAGTTTCTCATACGGCCGGCTGGCGCGCACGTTGGAGCAGACAAGAGTAAGCTCGCCCGTGACAGGCGCTGACTTATTGGTGCGCAGCCGAATCCAGGGCGGTAGTTCGCGGGGCAACAGCTGCAGAATCCGAGCGCGGGCGCGGGGGGCGGAGCATGACAACCGGTGCAGGATGGGCGGGTGCCACACGCACGGTTTCGGGAACGGCCACGGTGGTAGGCAACGGCTCGGCCTGCGGGCCGGTTTCGATGGGCGCGGCCAGGGCCAGCGAATCGGCAGCGGTTTGGCTGGTGCTGGAAATGTGCTCCGATGGCGGCCGGTTCATGTTCAGGTACAGCACCACCGCCAGAAATGCCAGTACGCCCCCAATGGAGAGAATCAGGGCCAGCGAGTTGCGGGCCGGCTCTTCAGCCATGGGCGGAAACTCGTCGCGGGTTCGCCAGGCGGGCTCGGGCAGGGGTTCGGGGCCGGCGGGGAAGTGCGCGGGGGTGGGCAGCTCTTCGGCCAGCGGCGCATTGGGCGCAACCGCTACGGGCGAGGGCTCGAACACGGGGAGCGGAGGCGGCACCACCGGCCCGGGAGCGATAAATTCGGGAGCGGCCAGGGGGGCCGGCGTAGCAGGCGTGGCGAACACCAGCCGCTGCTTCAAAGCTTCGAACTCGGCGGGCGTAATGGCCCCGGAATCCAGCATTTCCTTGAGCTGGCGGAGGGTGTCGAGGGGTGAATTGGGGTTGTCCATGACCAGAATACGGCCGGCGGTGGGCCTAGTTTTTGCGGTCGAGGGCCGAAAGGCGGTCGCGGCGGCGTTGCAGGCGCAGGCGGCTTTCGTCGAGCAGCAGGTTGTTTTTGGTTTGCGAAGCCGAATCGGTGCGCGATTGCAGCAGGTTTTCGGCGTTCTTTTTCTTCAGCTCCTCAATGCGGGCCAGGTTGGCTTCGGTGTTGCTTCTCAGTGCGGCCTGCTCCTTTTCGAGTCGCTCTTTTTCCTTTTCGGTGGCTTTGAGCTTCTTCTCGGCTTCGGCAATCATGTCGCGGTAGGCCTTGAGGCGGGCAGCCCCGGCAAAGTTCTGGGCAATGGCGCGCAGGGCATCGTACTCGGTTTTGGTGCTGCTGGGGTCGAAGAAGGTATTATCATCGAACCCACCGAAAATGGCCACCTCCGCCACCGAATCCGACGGGGCGATGATGGTGGCGTAAAGGTCCACCAGCTTGCCCGAAATGGTGCTGGCGGGGGTTTGGCGGGCCACCAGCACGTCGCTTTTATTGAACCCCAGTACGCCGCCGGCCTTGAACTTCACGTTGTAGCTGCTCTTCATCCAATCCTGGAAAAACGCGCGCACATCGGTGGCCTTGCCATCAACCTGTACTTTGAGCGCGGCACGGGGCTTTTTGTTGTAGTTCACGTCGCCGGGGCGCACGTCGTAGAGCTGAGCCGAAGCCGGGGTGCCCGCCAGCAGGCTGGCCAGCATCAGCAGCAGAAAGCAAATTTTAGACATAACGCAGGGGGTAAAAAACGGCGGTTAGCGCAGCTCGTGGCGGTCGAAGGCGGCCTGCAAATCGGCGCGCATAGCCTGGAAACGGGCAATGGCGGCGGCCAGAAATTCGTCGTCAAGCAGCTCGCGGGCCTCGGCATCGGTGCCGGTGAGCAGGTCGAGCTCGGCCACTTTATAGGTCTGTTCCAGGTTGCCCTGCTCCAGTTTCAGCAGGAACTTGCCGTTCCAGGCCAGGAGCGTGATTTTGACGGCGGGATGGGGGATGTCGGCAACGTGACGCACAGGACCACAGATTTATCGGATTTTAACGAATGGGAACAGTTTTTTTGGGGTTCGCCACCCAACAGACTACCTCCAAAAGCTGGTCGAATCTAGCCCTTATTTTTGGGATGAAAGGCGATTCCGACTTAAATACACTTGAATCGGAACTCCAAAAAACCCGTTCCCATCCGTTAAAATCCGATAAATCTGTGGTCTAAGCTCGACCTAACACCTCTCCGCTGCCGTGCGTAAAAAGCCCGGTGGTCCGGTGCTACGGACCGGGTTTTTTCACTTTTATTTCACTACTGCCATGCCTCAGGGAGATAAATCGAAGTACACCGACAAGCAGAAGCGCCAGGCCGAGCACATTGAAGACGGCTACGAGAAGAAAGGCGTTTCGGAGAAGGAAGCCGAGGCCCGCGCCTGGGCCACGGTGAATAAAAACGACGGCGGCGGGAAACAACCCGGCGGCTCGGACCGTAAGAAAGCCGACAAATGATTTCTTGGTCAGTTCCAACGATGCCAAGTGGCTGTCACCCCACAAAAACAGCGCCTCCCGCAAACGATTACGGGAGGCGCTGTTTTGATATACCGACGGCTACAGTGGTTTCCGGGCCACCATTTTCACCAGCCGCAGCTGCTGCCAGGTAAAGTCGGCAGTGCCGATGAGCTCTTCGTAGCGCACTATTTTCAGGCCGGCGGCTTTGTATAAGGTAGGCAGCTCGTTGGTTTGGAAAAACACGCGGTAGTCGCCGCCCACTACCTGCAGCTTTTCGGTGGCATCCATGTGGAAGGCTTCGAGCACGACCAGGCCGCCGGGTTTCGGAGCGCGCCTGATGCGGGCGGCGTAGTCGTGGCCGCCGGCGTAGCTCAGCACAATGAGGTCCCATTTATTGGTACCCCAGTCGTACTGGGCCATGTCGGCTACTTCGGTGGTGATTTTGACGCCGAGGCTGGCAGCTCTTTTTTGCGCGTAATCCAGAGCTTTTTCGGCCACGTCAGCCCCCGTTACCTGCCAGCCCTACTGGGCCAGGTAAATGGCGTTGCGGCCTTCGCCCATGTCGGCGTCGAAGGCAGTACCGGGCCTGAGGTTTCTCACGGTTTCGACCAGCAGGGCATCGGGCTGCTCGTTGAGCACGCGGGCCCGCATCAGCGAATCGATGAGCAGGTAGTTCCAGCGCTGGCGGGTGCGCTCGGCCATTTCACGGTTGTAGGCGGCTTGCTGGGCGGCGGTGGGGCTGGCGGGCAGCACGGGGTCGGGGCCCAGCCCGGGGATAGGCGGTAGGCTGCGCTTGGCGGGCGCGGCGGGGGCAGGCTGCTACGCCCGGGCCGGGCTCAGTATCAGGAACAGGGCCATGCTCAGCAACAAGCTGGCCGGCAGAAGCCGCAGCAAGGAAGATGATTTCATAGTGCGTTCGAATTAAGTGGATTAGCCTAAAATTATTCATTAAATAGCGAATAATATATATTTAAGCTGTTTAGAAAGTCCCCGAACGGTCATGCAGAGCGCAGCGAAGCATGACCGTTCGGGGACATTTTGTAACTTTCTAAACAACTCCATTACCTCGCTCAGCGCTTTCACGCGCCATCCAGCCGGAGGCTGTAATTTTCGGGCATGAACAAGCTCTTTCTTGGCGCGCTGGCCTTGCTCCCACTCGCGGCGGCCGCCCAAACCCCTCCCCCATCCGCCGTGCTCACGCCCGAAAAGCTCTGGCAGTTGGGCCGACTGGGCGAAATGCAGGTGTCGCCCGATAGCAAAACAGTGGCTTACACCGTCACCAAATACAACCTGGCCGAGAACAAAGGCAACGCCGACATCTGGACCGTGCCCGTGGCCGGTGGCACGCCAAAGAAACTCACCGACACGCCCGGCTCGGAAAACACCCTGAACTGGCGGCCTGATGGCAAGCTGACCTTCATTTCGGGCGAAGGCGGCACCGACCAGCTCTACGTGATGAGTGCCGATGGCAGCGGCAAACAGAAGCTCAGCGACTTCCCCGACCAGGGCCTGAGCAACCTGAAATACGCACCAAAGGCCAATTTCATCCTCTACACGCAGGATGTGAAATCGAGCCCGACCACGCTCGACCTGTTCCCGGACCTGCCCAAGGCCGACGCCAAAATTATCGACGACCTGAACTACCGCCACTGGAACGTGTGGGACGACCACCTCGCCAGCCACGTCTTCTTTCAGCCCCTGAACGCCGACGGCAAGCCCGAAGGCTACGGCAAGGACCTGATGCCCGGCGAGAAATTCGACTCGCCGCTGATGCCCGACGGCGGCTCAGAGCAGCTGGCCTTTTCGCCCGACGGCTACCGCATTGCCTACACCAGCCGCAAGCTGACTGGCAAGGCCGAGGCCGAGAGCACCAACGCCGACATTTACCTCTACGATATTCACAACCAGCAAACCGTGAACCTGAGCGAGGGCCTGGGTGGCTACGACACCGAGCCCAGCTTCTCGCCCGATGGCAAGCAGGTGGCCTGGCTGAGTATGGCCACGCCCGGCTTCGAGAGCGACCGCAACGGCATTGTGGTGTATGATTTCGCCAGCAAAAAGCGCGTTGACATCACCAAAGGCTCGGAGCTGAGCGCGGGCAACGTACGCTGGAGCGCCGACGGTAAAACCCTCTACTTCCTGGCCGTGGTGACGGGCGCGGAGCAGCTGTTTGCGGTGCCCGGCAAAGGCGGCAAAATCCGTCAGCTCACCACCGGCGCGCAGAATTACAACGCGTTTGAGCTGGTGGGCCGGGACCAGGCCGTGGCCAACCGCACCACCCTTTCGGCCTTCGCCGACATCGTGCGGCTGGATTTGAAAACGGGCAAGGAAACGCCACTTACCACCATTAACCAGCAGGAGCTGGCGGGCATCAAATTCGGCAAGGTGGAGGACCGCCGCGTGACCACCACCGACGGCAAGCAGATGCAGGTGTATGTGATTTACCCGCCCGATTTCGACCCGGCCAAAAAGTACCCCACCCTGCTCTACTGCCAGGGCGGGCCGCAGGCCCCCATCACCCAGAGCCAGAGCTACCGCTGGAATTTCCAGCTGATGGCGGCCAATGGCTACATCGTGGTGGCGCCCAACCGGCGCGGCCTGCCCGGCTTCGGGCGCGAGTGGAACGACGCTATTTCGGGCGACTGGGGCGGCCAAGCTATCCGCGACTATTTCTCGGCGATTGATGCCATCAGCAAGGAGCCGTTTGTGGACAAGGACCGCCGCGGCTGCGTGGGTGCCAGCTACGGTGGTTTCGCGGTGTATTACATGGCCGGCCACCACGAAGGCCGCTTCAAAACCTTTATTTCGCACGACGGCCTCTACAACCTCACCAGCTGGTACCCCAGCACCGAGGAAATGTTTTTCGCCAAGCACGACATGGGCGGCGCGCCCTGGGACGCCACGCCCAGCAAATCCTACCAGGAATTCAACCCCCAGATGTTCGTCAAAAACTGGGATACGCCCATTCTGGTCATCCAGGGCGGCAAGGATTTTCGGGTGCCCGAGGGGCAGGCGATGGAGGCCTTCGGCACGGCGCAGCTGCGCGGTATTCCGAGCCGGTTTCTGTACCTGCCCAACGAGGGGCACTGGGTGACGAAGCCGCAAAACTCGGTACTCTGGCAGCGGGTGTTTTTTGAGTGGCTGGGCCGCACGCTGAAGCCCGGCGGGCAGGCGGGCAAGTAAGTTGGCTCAATCGTTTTTAGAAAGTCCATCCGGTCGTCCGGATGGACTTTCTGGCGTTGGGACTTGGGGGCGGGCGGCTTTCGGCGCGGGCACGCATTTTATCCGTTGGCTCAAACCAGATAGCCATCAAGGCGATGGCCGGGGCGGAACGGCAGATGAAGAGGCATTCAGCTATTGCCGGGCGAAAAATCGGTACCTTTCAAGCAGGTTGTTTTTCTGAAAAACAATTATTTATACCCCACGCCGTATACACCGGCATTATGCTGGTTTTTAGGGTGCGGCAGCGGTTTGCCGCGGATTTCAGGCCCGCCCGTATCATTATAAAAATAGCGAAAACTTGCCTGCCGGGCCAGTTCAACCACTCCATGAAGGAAAGCGAAAAGCGTTACCGCCGGCTTATTGAAGCCAGCCAGGATTTATTGGTCACCATCGACTTGCAGGGCAATATTACCGACACCAACGAGGCAGCAGTCAAGATGACGGGCGTGAACCGCGACGCGCTGATGGGCTCCAATTTCTTCACCTATTTCACGGAGCCGGCCGCGCTGGAGCAGGTGTACCAGCAGGTGCTGGCCACCGGGGCCGTCACCAACGTGGCCTGCACCCTGCGCCACGCCAATGGCACGCCCACGCAGGTGCTGTTCGACGGAACGGTGAACAAGGACGACCACGGCCTGGTGCTGGGCGGCGTGCTGGTGGCCCGCGAAGTGGCCGGTAAAAACTGGGCCGACGAGCTGAGCATTGCCAACGAAGAATTGGCTTTCCAGAACGATGAGAAGGGAAAACGCGCCGCTGAGCTGGTGATTGCCAACAAAGAGCTGGCGTTTCAGAACGACGAGAAGGAGAAGCGGGCGCAGGAGCTGAGCATCGCCAACACGGAGCTGGCGTTTCAGAATGACGAGAAGGAAAAGCGCGCCCAGGAGCTGAGCATTGCCAACGAAGAGTTGGCTTTCCAGAACGACGAGAAGGAAAAGCGGGCCCAGGAACTGAGCGTAGCCAACACCGAGCTGGCCTTTCAGAACGACGAGAAGGAGAAGCGGGCGCAGGAGCTGAGCATCGCCAACACGGAGCTGGCGTTTCAGAATGACGAGAAGGAAAAGCGCGCCCAGGAGCTGAGCGTGGCCAATACCGAGCTGGCTTTCCAGAACGACGAGAAGGAAAAGCGGGCGCAGGAATTGAGCGTGGCCAACACCGAGCTGGCCTTTCAGAACGACGAGAAGGAGAAGCGGGCGCAGGAGCTCATCATCGCCAACACCGAGCTGGCGTTTCAGAACGACGAGAAGGAGAAGCGTGCCGCCGAACTGGGCATTGCCAACATTGAGCTGGCGTTTCAGAATGACGAGAAGGAAAAGCGGGCGCAGGAGCTGGTGATTGCCAACAAGGAGCTGGCCTTCCAGAACGATGAGAAGGTGAAGCGGGCGGCCGAGCTGCGCATTGCCAACTACGCCCGCAGCCTGATTGAGGCCAGCCGCGACCCGCTGGTCACCATCAGCCCGGAGGGCAAGATTACGGACACGAACCTGGCCACGGTGTACATCACGGGCATTGAGCGCGAGCAGCTGATTGGGTCCGATTTCTTTGCCTATTTCACGGAGCCGCAAATGGCCCGCGAGGTATACCAGAAGGTGTTTGCCGAGGGCACCGTGGCCGATTCGCCGCTCACGCTGCGGCACAAAGACGGCAAGCTGACCGACGTGCTGTTCAACGGCTCGGTGTATAAGAACGACGAAGGGCTGGTGCTGGGCGTGGTGATTGTGGCCCGCGACGTGACCGACCAGAAGCGCATTGCCACCGAGCTGACGGAGGCCAAAATTGCGGCCGAGCGCGCCACCGTGCTGGCCGAGGAAGCCCAGGCCAAAGCCGAAAGCGCCACCCAGACGGCCGAGGATGCCGTGAAAGCCAAGCAGCAGTTCCTCAGCAACATGAGCCACGAAATTCGCACGCCCATGAATGCCATCATCGGCTTCACGAAGGTGGTGCTGAAAACGGAGCTCACCGACAAGCAGCGCGAATACCTGACGGCCATCAAGATAAGCGGCGACACGCTGATTGTGCTCATCAACGACATTCTGGACCTGGCCAAGGTGGATGCCGGCCGGATGACCTTCGAGCAGATTCCGTTCAAGCTCTCGGCTTCGGTGTCGGCCATGGTGCACTTGTTCGAAACCAAGATTCAGGAGAAAAATCTGGAGCTGGTGATGGAATACGACGAGAAAATCCCGGAAGTGCTGGTGGGCGACCCCGTGCGCCTGCACCAGATTATTCTGAACCTGGTGAGCAATGCCGTGAAATTTACCAGCGAAGGCAGCATCACGGTGGGCGTGCGGATGCTGGTGCAGGATGCGGAAAAGGTTATCCTGGAGTTTGCCGTGACGGATACCGGCATCGGCATCGAGCAGGCCAAGCTGGGCACAGTGTTCGACAATTTTCAGCAGGCCACCAGCGGCACCAGCCGCCTGTACGGCGGCACGGGCCTGGGCCTGGCCATTGTGAAAAACCTGGTGGAGCCGCAGGGGGGCACCATCAGCGTGCGGAGCAAGGTGGGCAAGGGCTCCACGTTCAGCTTCATTCTGAGCTTTACGAAAACGCTGGAAAAGGCCGAAATAGAAACCGGCCTGAACATCGAGCTGGAAGCCGGCTTTAAGGACGTTAAAATACTGGTAGTGGAAGATATTGCCCTCAACCAGCTGCTGATGAAGACCTTGTTGGAGGATTTTGGCTTTGAGATGGAAGTGGCCGGCAACGGGCAGATTGCCATCGAAAAACTGAGAACTACGCCCTTCGACATCGTGCTGATGGACCTGCAAATGCCCGTCATGAATGGCTTCGACGCCACCGAATACATCCGCAAGGAGCTGAAGCTCAAGGTGCCCATCATCGCCCTCACCGCTGACGTGACCACCGTGGATGTGGAAAAATGCAAGGCTGTGGGCATGAACGACTACATCTCGAAGCCCATCGACGATAAGCTGCTCTACAGCAAAATCATCAAGTACCTGAAAAGCTCGGGCTACAGCAAGCCCGCCGCCGCGCCGGGCCACCCGCCCGAGGCCGCGCTGCAGCCCCCACTCACCTGCGTCAACTTCGACTACCTGCGCCGCATCACCAAGAGCGACGCGCGCATGGCCGAGATGATTTACCTATATCTGCAGGAGATTCCGCAGCTGGTGCAAACCATGAAAAACGCCATTGAGCAGCAGCAGTGGCAAGCCCTGAAATCGGCCACGCATTCCATCATTCCCACCTTCGCCACCATTGGCATCAACCAGGAATTTGAGGACCACGCCAAAGACCTGCAAGCCCTGGCCGCCGTCCTGATTGCCCCCGAAGCCGCAGCCGACAGCACCGAAATCGTGGTCCAGGTGCACGCCCTGTTCTCCAAAATTGAAGCCGTGTGCGCGCTGGCCGCCCAGGAGCTGGAAGAGAAGCTGCAACGGCTTTCGCAAACGCTGCACCCAGCGCGGGCACAGAACTAAGCCGAATCAGCCGGATTTTTTCTTTTTAAATAAATGAATATTAAATGAATTAATTGTTATTTGCCGATTCAGCAGCCTGTTAGCATCGGCCTATGCGGTTTTGTCTATTCTTGGTACTGATACTGAGCTGCTGGCAGCCTGGGGCGGCCCAGGACGCGCCGCCCCAGGCCCTGCGCGACACGGCTGCTGCTGAAAGACCCCAAGGGCGCGCACCTCTCGGAAGCCTACCACTACTATACCGAGCCCTTCGGGCCCCGCGCACGACCCCGAGCGGACCGAGGCCGCGTGGCGCGCCGGCCGGTTCCGGCCCGGCCCCTGGCACAAGCCGCTCAACCTGGGCCTGATGCACCGCCGCGTGTGGATGCGCTTGCCCGTGCGCAACACCGAACCCCTGCGCCTGCGCTTCCTGTGGAGCATTTTCAACTTCACCAACAGTGCGGCGCTGTATTGCCGGCGGGCGGGCAAGGCGAAGTTTACCCGCCCGGCGGCCAGCTGCTGGGTGCCGGCCGCCGGGCGGGCCTTTCCGGCGCGGTCGCTCAGCTTCCCATTTGCGCTGGACCCCGGCGAGGCGGTCGTGCTCTACCTGCGCGTGGATGCCCACACGGACAGCATCTACCTGCCCACCCACATCGAAACCACCGAATATTTCCTGGCTTGGGAAATGGGCTTTCCGTTTGAGCGGCACTGAGTGTGGTTGCTGGGCTTTCACTTAAGCAGCGCCTTATTCAACCTGGTGCTTTTTGCGTTTCTGCGCGACCGTATTCACCTCTGGTACGTGGCCTACATGGTGGGTGTGACGCTGTTTCTGATGATGGAAGACGGGCTGGATGCCCTGCTGCTCCCGGCCGGACCGTACCGGCTGCTGTGGTCGGTGGGGCAGTATAATTTTATGCTGCTGGCGGCAGCGGCGGGTATTCGCATCATGCAGCTGTTTTTGCGGCTGCGGGCCAGCTGGCCGCGCCTGCACCGGGCCGGCAACTGGCTGGCGGGCGTGGTGGTAGGGTTTGTGGCGGGCTACGCCGGGCTGTTTCCATGGGCGGTGCGCCACAGCCTACCCACCGTGGAAGTGCTGAACGGGGTGCGCGAGGTACTGATGGTGCTGGTGTTCGGCTACGGCTGGACGGTGCTGCTGGCCCTGCTGCGGCACCGGCGCTGGCGGCGGCTGGCGGCATACTACGCCCTCACCTTCTTCTTCTTCTTCTTTGTGGGCTACGGCATCTTCTGGCTCAATCATCTGGGCCTCAACAGCTTCAACCCCATCCACCCCAATACCCTGGCTTGGGGCCTCATGCTGGAGCTGCTGATACTGAGCGCCCTGCTCACTGGCCGCTTCCGGCATACGCTACGCCACAATGCCCGGCTGCGCGTGCAGCACCTGCGCCAGCGCGAGCGCGACGTACACAGCGCCCGCCTCATCGCGGCGCAGGACGATGAGCGCGAGCAGTTGGCCCGCGAGTTGCACGACGCCCTGGGTCCCAACATCGCCGCCCTGCACATGGCCTGGCAAAGCGAGGCCATGCGCGCCGCCCTGGCTTCGGCCCCCGCCGCCGCTGCCGTGGGCCAGCTCAACGAGGATATGCTGCGCGAGCTCTACAACCAGGCGCGGCAAATCAGCCACGTCCTGCTGCCGGCCGAATCGGTTACCAACCGCCTCACCACCTCCATCACCACGCTGCGCGACATGCTCAACCTGCACGGCACGCCGCAGGTACACACCGATTTCGGCCCCGGCCTCAACGAGCTGCCGCCGGCCGTGCAGTCGGCCGCCTTCCGCATCATGGCCGAGCTGGTGAACAACGCCGTGCGCCACGCCCAGGCCCGTCAGGTGCACGTGCACCTACACCGCCTCCCCACCGCCCTGGAGCTGTGCGTGGCCGACGACGGCCGCGGCTTCGGCCGGGGCGAAGACACGCCACTGACGGGCATTGGCCTGCGCGGGGTGCGCACCCGGGCGGCCTACCTGGGCGGCAGCGTGAGCATTGAGGTGCCAAAGGTGGGCACGCGGGTAATAGTGCGCCTACCGTGCTGAATTACTGTAGGGGCGAAGCGGTGCTTCGCCCGTCGTTCGCGCCAAGACAACGATTCCGTGCACCCAGGGGCGAAGCACCGCTTCGCCCCTACCCCGCCAAAACCTCCGTCACTTTGCCGATATCTCCGCTTACTTTTTGCAGAAACGTGAGCTGCTCCAGCAGCAGCTTGTCGTCGGCGGCTTCGACGGAGATATTGGGCTCGGGAGCAGCCAGCTCCTCAACGGGCGCGGCGGTGGCGGGCGCAATGCGAGCCAGGCTTTTGCTGAGGGCCGCCACGGCGCTGGTGAGGGCGCGGCGGCTGTCGGGCGGGAAGGGCGGCACGGCGGGCGCGGCCTCGCGCAGGGTGCCGGTGAGGGCCGCGATGTTGGAGGAGAGAATGTGGTTCAGCACCACAAATTCGTGGGTTTCGGTGGGGCGGTGCTGCTTGCTTTTGGGCTCGGTGAGCATGCGCTGGAATGCCGCCGCGAGATTGGCCCCGCTCACGTACACGTTTTTGCGCAGCAAGCGGTAGTCGTTGGGCGTGAGGGGGCGGCCGGCGAGGCGGTCAGCCAGCTGGCGCAAGTAGGCGAGGTTGGCGCGCAGGGCGGCGGCCATGTAGTCGGTCAATTGCTCCGATTCCCAGCTGGGAAACAGCAAGTAACCCGCCGAAAACGCAATGGCGCAGCCCATGAGCGTATCGGTGATGCGCTCCTGCGCCACGCCCAGGTAGCTCAGCCCCAGAAACCGGAACATGATGAGCAGATAAGCCGTCAGAAACACCACCGTAACCAGGTACACGGTGCGCTGAAAGCTGTAGGCCACCACCATAAACACCACCAGCACGGCAAACCGGGCCTCGGGCCACGGCACGGCCCACAGCACGAGGCCACCCAGCGCCCCGCCCGCCAGCGTGCCGATGATGCGCTCGGTATTGCGCTGCCGCGTGAGGCTGAACCCGGGCTTGAGCATGATGGTCACCGTCATCAGAATCCAGTAGTTGTGCTGGCCGTGCCACAGGGTTTCGGCCACGGCATAGGCCACCAGGCAGGCCACGGTCATGCGCACGGCGTGGCGGAACACGGCCGATTTCATGGTAAAATTCTGGCTCAGGGCGCGCAGCTCGATTTCCTGGCGAGCCACAAACTGGGTATGGTCGGCGGCACGGCTGGCGGCGGGCGCGGCGGCCGAAAGGGCCTCATCAAAATAGCGACGGATGTTGCCCACGCGCTGGATGATGTCGCGCAGGTTCACCAGTATTTTCTTCAATACCAGCGCATTGGCACCGGAATCCGCATCGGTGTCGAGGGCACTGATGCGGGCCTGCAGGCGGTCCCACTCGGCCGTGAGCACGGGGCCGGTGCCGGGGTGCGCGTGGTTGGTCTGGATGGCCACGCCGAGGTGGTCCAATTCGGTGGCGACGTGCCGGATGAGCCGGGCCACGTCTTCCAGCACGCCGGTGTGGCCAAATGCTTCGCGCACGGCCGAGTAGTCGTAATACCCCACCGTGATGCGCTCGTACAGGTCCACCGTTTCCACGAAGGTGAGCACCAGGCGACGGCCGGTGCTGGTGGTTTCATTCACAATCTGGCGGGTGCGGAAGATGAGGTCGCGCACGGCTTCCTGCTTTTCATTCACCACCACTTGCTGGGCCACCAGCTGGCGGTAGTCCTCCTCCAGGGCCGTGGCGGGGTTGTAGAACTTGGCTTTGAGGTCCAGAAACCGCGCCAGGGCGTGAATACACTCACCCAGCGCCTGTTGGGCCGGGCGGTAGGGCCGCACCTGGTAGGCCACCAGGGCCAGCCCCGCGTACCAGATGCCGCCCAGCAGCAGCAGGCCCGCGTGGGCCGGCGCGGCGGCCAGGGCAGGTGGGTGGGCCAGCAGCAGCACCACGCTCAGCAAAGTAGCGGTGCCCACGGCCCCCGCACGCGCTCCCCAGACAAGCAGCATGGTCAACCCGAAACTCAGCGCCCCGATTTCGAGGGCCAGCGTCCAAACGTTGAGGGCGGCCGCGCCCGTGAGCAGGGCCGTGAGGCCCACCAGCACCAGGGCGGCCAGCATGCCGTTGCGGCGGTGCGCGGCCGGGCCGGGCGTGTCGGTCACGCTCACGCACACGGCCCCGGTCGCGATGCTCAGGCCCGCCTCGAAATGCCCCCACTGCCCCAGCAGCACCGCCGGCAACAGAATGGACACCGTGACCCGTACCCCATCGGAAAAATTCTGGCCGGAAAAGAAGTATCGGAGGCGGCGCGTCTGGTGGTTCATGCGGCGGGAGCGGGTAATACCGCAAGTAACGCGAAGAACGACCAAATGGGTTAGCAGGCCGGCGCGTGCACGCAGTATTTCGCGCTACAACTGCTGCAGCGACGGGCGTTCAGGCTCGTCGTAGGCCGTCGAGTCGCCGTCTTCATATACGACGCTTTCCAGGTCGTCGACGCAGGTTTCGAGCTCGGCTACTTCTTCTTCCTTGTCGGCCAGCTGCTGGCGCAGGCGGGCCAGCTCGCGGGTTTGCTGCTGCTGCCCGGCTTCGAGGCGGGCCAGGCGCTGCTGGTCGGCCTGGCATGCGGGCAGCGCAAGGGCCAACGCAGCCAACAGCGCGGCGCGGCGGCCGTGGGCCAAAGTCAATGGAAATTTCATTGCCCCAAAATTACGCCCCGCCGGGTGTAGCCCATTGGCTTTGGCCCACGGCCGCCCCCGCTCCATATAGACTAATACATCACATCATTCACCGCCTCGACTTTGGGCGGCAGCTCGGTTTCTTCGAGCAGCTCGCGCAGGTCGATTTCGATGCTGCGGCAGATGGCCGTCATTGGCACGTCGTAGATGTCATTTTCGAAGGGGTTTTCGCTGGTGTGGCCCGCCACTTCAATCACGTTAAATACCCACGATACGAGCACCGAAAACGGCACCATCAGCCAGACGTGGTACTGGCCCAGGGCCTGACGGCTATCAAACTCCTCCACCAAACCCAGCGGCAGAATGGCCGCGAACACCCACACAAACACAAAGCTGAAGTAGGCAAACTGGCGCGGAAACGGCGTATTCTTGATGCGCTCGCAGCCGCCCTGCGCGTTTAGCAGGTCCTGAATGGTCTGCATCATGGCCACCTGGCGGAACTCGGTGAGCAGGCCGCGCTTATAGAGCTCGCGCAGCTCCACGCTCTGGCGGCGCAGCAGGTGAGTGGGCGGGTTGCTGAGCATTTTGGCCATCTGGGCTTCGGCCGGGGGCAGGAACGGGGCTACTTCGGTGTCCCAGAGGGCGGCGGTCTGGCGGCGCAGGTGCAGGCACAGGGCGTTGCACCAGGCAATCTGGCGGTAGAGCAGGCGGCGGTGCAGCTCGGTGATGTAGCGCGGGTCGGGGCCCACGCCGTCGGGCATGGCCTGCACATAATCGAAGGAGCGGATGGCCCACACGCGGCTCGTGTTCACGATGCTGCCCCACAACTGCCGGCCTTCCCAGAACCGGTCGTAGGAGCCGTTGCTTTTGAAACCAATGTAGAAGGCCACCGCCGTACCGAGCAGCGCCACGGGCTGCCACGGAATATCGAGAACGTGCACGTTGAGTGGCCCGTAGAGCAGGCAAATCAGCGTGTTATAAACGGTAAAAATGAGCAGGCTGCGGCGTGTGAGCTGCCACACTACTTCCCAGCGGAGGTTTTTGCGAACGTACATGAGGGGGCAATAACTATTAATTTTCCCGGGGTGTTACGCCGCTGGCATTAAATCCCGATTAATTCCGCAGCGCGGCAATACACTTCAGCTCGATGGCGATGGGCGTGGGCAGGCAGTTTATTTCGAGGGTGGTACGGCAGGGCTGGGCCGTGGCGAAGTACTCAGCATAGAGGCGGTTATAGGTCGGGAAGTCGTCCCTCATATTGGTCAGGAACACGGTCACGTCCACCAAATCGTCCCACTCGGCCCCGGCTTCTTCCAGAATGTAGCGCACGTTCTGAAACACGGCGTGACACTGGCTCTCAAAGTCATAGCGCAGAATGTTGCCATCCTCGTCCACTTCCACTCCGGGAATGGCTTTCTGGCCGCGCTGGCGCGGGCCCACGCCGGACAGAAACAACAGGTTGCCCACGCGGCGGGTGTAGGGGTAGGCACCCACGGGCTCGGGGGCGCGGCTTTCGGTAGTCATAACGCTTCGCTTAATGAGGAATGAGAAGATGGTCAGCCCCAGCGGGGTCGTACCCGGAGGGCAACGTATCGGCAGCAATATCGGCCCAGATGGCACGTTGAGCCCCAGCGGGGTCGTACCCGGAGGGCGACACTCGTCGAACGAGTGCCGCCCAGATGGTACGACCCCGCTGGGGATTTGACGTTTTATCAAAGCGACCGATACTACCGACATACCGCACTCCGGGTACGACCCCGCTGGGGCTCCGTTTTTCGGTGTCGGGGTATGAGGTATTTCGCTTCAAAGTACATCATGCAACAGGGAAGGCGAAACCACGCGGGGCGCGGGCTGCCGTTCTTTGCAGAGCGCGCCAGCACTATCTTGGCAGGTATGGCCTTTGCGGTTCAACCGTCTTTTCTCATTACCCCTCCTCTGCTCCCTTTTCTACGCATGAAAACCTCGATGCTCCTGCTGCTTGGCGGCCTTAGTTTCTTCAGCCTGTCGGCCCACGCCCAGAAGCGCAAGATGCCACCCAAGCCCACGGCCAATGCCGTGTACGACTCGGTGCAGCAGCCCGCCGTGCCCCTGGGTGGCACCGAGCGCTACGCCCAGTTCCTAGCCGCGCACCAGAAATACCCCGCCACGGCCATGCAAAAAGGCATTCAGGGCACCGTGAAGGTGAGCTTTGTGGTGGAAAAAACCGGCACCGTGAATGAGGTGAAAGTCGAAACGCCCGTGGCCCCCGAACTTGATGCCGAAGCCATACGCCTCATCAAAAGCGGCCCAAAATGGACGCCCGCCAAGCACCGCAACCAGGTGGTGCGCCAGCGCGTGGTGGTGCCGGTATCGTTCGTGATGTCGCCGGGCAGCACCGTCACCATCGGCGGGCCGGCCAAGGAGCGGCCCATCACCACCTCCGCCGCCGACATTGCCGCCTCAGCCAATCCCGACCGCCCCGCCGTGGTGGCCCCCGACCGCCCCACCCAGCCCGTGGGCGGCAACCAGGCTTTTTTCGACTGGATTGAAAAAAATCAGCAGTACCCCGGCCTGGCCCGCAAACGCAATATTCAGGGCAAAGTCATGGTCGAATTTATGGTGCAACGCGATGGCAGTCTGACAGATGCTCGTGTTATTAAGAAGATGGGCTCCGGACTGGACGAAGAGGCTTTGCGGCTGATAAAGGCCGCCCCGAAATGGGAGCCAGCCATGTTTCAGGGCAAGCCCATGAAGCAAAAGATGGTGTTGCCGGTTCTATTCCAACTGTAAATTCAACCAAACGACAAACATCCCCTCCTTAAAATAAAAAGGAGGGGCGTTTTTTTAGTCTCTGCTGCCCCACCCATGCTCTCTTCCTGCTCCTTAGCTGCCTCAAAGTCGCCTGCCATCATCGTTCCGCCGGCCCAAATCTGGCCCTACCAGGTGCGCTACCGCGAGGGAGCCCAGGCGCTGGCCCAGGACTTGTTCGATGCCCTAGATGACGACCTGAAGCCGTTTGTGCTGCTGCTCGCCCTGCCCGCCGACGACACCCTGCCCGCCCGCTGCCTGGAGCCCGTCGACAGCGACCTGCCCGCCGCCGCATTTTCCGACGTGGTAGCGCGGGGCCGCGTGCGCCAGCTCACCACGCCCTGGCCCTTTCCCGACCGCGACGACGTGACGGCCGCCGCCATCCGGCGCAAGCACCAGGGCATCGGCATCCGCGATGCCGTGCAGGAAACCCTCAATGCCCTTGATGGGCAGGGCCAGTACCAGCACTTTGCCGGCTGGCCGGTAGAGATAAACGGATACTTTGTGACTACGGTGCTGCGCTTGCTGCGCAAGCCGCTGCGGGCCTACCCTTCACTGCAGCCCGCCCGCTACTACACCGATGGCAAGCCGCTGGCCCCGTCGCTGCTGCTGGCCGCCATGTACCGCTTCAACGAGGAAGGCGTGAAAGCCCTGAGCGAGCCCGAGCCGGGGGCCAGCATCTTCATGCGGCCCCGCGAAAGTGAGGAGCTACTGCGCGCCGCCGGCAAAACCTTCCTCGACACGCCCGCCCAGGCCCTGGGCCTCGACCCGGCTACTATCAAGCTGTTTGCCACCTGCAACACCATCAGCAGCCTGCGCTACGAGGGCGCCGAGGGCGTGGGCAACCTGCTGCTGGCCCGGCGCGGCCACCCCAACATCGAAGAGGTATTCGCCCTCACCTGCCCCACCGAGCTCACTGACTACCGCGCCGTGCGCAAGCTGCTGGAAATGGCCACGCCCGACGTGCACCTGCTCGCCGACGGCGAAAACGTGTACGCCCTGGGCCGCCAAATTGGCCACTACGATGCCGTGCGCGAGGATTTGTTCGTTATCAGCTTCGTGACGCACTACGCCTGGGAGCTTCAGCATGCCGGGCATATCCTCATGCGCTCGCACTACGGCCTGCCCGGCCTGCCGCGCCCGCGCCTCAGCCGGCCGGCCTTCCGCAAGGCCCTCAAGCGCACCTTCGCCCTCACCGACGCGCCCAAAGTAGAACGCCTCTGGGACGTGGTGCTCGAAGCCAGCCGCCAGAAGCACGGCACACTCCTGGTCATCACCACCGAGGCCCTGGCCGAAGCCGACCGCCTCAAGCTACAATGCATGCTCATCGAGCCCGTGCCGCTCACGCCGCTCATCACCCGCCTCGTCACCAGCATCGACGGCGCGGTGCTCCTCGACCCCGAGGGCTACTGCTATTCCATTGGGGTCATTCTCGACGGCCGCGCCTCGGGCCGGGGCGACGGTACGCGGGGCGCGCGCTACAACTCGGCCCTTCGCTACGTGGAAAGCTCCGACTATCCCTGCATCGCCATCGTGGTGAGCGAGGACGGAATGGTGGACGTGATTACTTCGGTGAAGGAATAAGAAAACAACACCCGTCGGGCGATATTCTTACGACAACTTACGTAACTTTATTGCCTCCTGCCCCCAAACTCACCAGGCACTTTTCCCTAGCCTTTCATATCCGATGACTGCCGACGACCGCCTCAATCAACTCGAACCGCTGCTTTCCGAAACGATGAGCATCCTGGACAGGCACACTGCTCAGCTCAAGCAATTGAGCTTTGCCATAAGCCAGGTAAGCACGGCAGTCGTTCAGCAAGGCGAAAACATCAGTTTCTTATTGCGTGAGCAACTGACGATGAAAGCGCAGCAGAATGACCTGAAAACCCAGCAGGATGTGATGAAAACCCAGCAGGACGTGATGAAAACCCAACTAGATGGGGTAGAAACCCAGCTGGATGGAGTAACTGGTAAGCTCGACCACATTCTGCAATTGCTGCAGAAGCCGGGCCAATAACCCGCCTACCGCTTTGCCCGAAACGACCAGGTGAGCTTGAACACCGCCACCACGTCGCCAGCCTCGTCTACGCCAGTGCTGGTACAGACTACGGTGCGGCCCTCGCCGGTGGCACGGCTCTCGGCCACGGCCTGAGCAATGAGCGGGCCATCAGGGCAGGTGAAGGCAATGAGGCCCACGGCTTTCTTCGTGAAGTCGCCCTGAATGCTTGTCACCAGCATCGAAACCGGCCCGCCCGCCTGCACCTGCATCATGCCCTGGATGCCGCTGGCAAACTCCCCTGCCATGGCCAGGCAGGCGAAATAGAGACTACGGAACGGATTCTGGGTGAGGAATTTGTAGCGAATGGTGACCGTGGCCGTTTCTGGCGTGAGCTGCGTGAGACGCAGGCCCGCCAGCCACGCCATGGGCAGCTTGCGCATCATGAACAGCCGCAGCTTCGTGGGGCTTAGCACCTGGCGGCGAAAGGCGGCGGCTTGCGGGGTATCGGTGGCAGTAGTCATGGGGCGAAGGTACGTTTTCGGGCCGTTGCTATTGCCCCGGCCGGCCAGAATATCGGCTAGTATTTGCGTGCTTTATCTTTTGCATCGGCCGGACTGGGAGCCGACCGCACCACCAGCTCCTGGTAGCCAAACGTGTCGTCCTTTTCGCGCCGGAACTCCAGCTGCGGCAGCTCGCCCAGCACAATTTCGGCGGTGGTGTACACCCGGCAGCCATCCAGCAAATGCCCGCCGATGGTGCGGCCCGTGCTGTCCGAAACCGCCAGGTGCAAATGCGAGCCATTGGCAGAAAGCGTACCCACCAGCGACACAATCTCAAAATGGCCTTTGTACACGCTGGGTCCTTCCTGGTTGGCCAGCCGCAGCGTGGCCACCGTGAGGCTGCCCACGCAGGTAATCATCGTGCCGGCCAGAATATGATTTTGCTGCGCGAAGGCCGTGAGCTGCTGGCGCAAATCATCGCCGGGGCGCAGGCGCAGGGCGTAGGTTTTGAGGGCGGAGGATTGGGCGGCGGGAAGCACGGGGCTGACAGATTGGGCCAGCGCGGGGCCGGCTGACAGAAGCAGGAGCAGAAGTCGTGGAAACATCGCCCAAAGAACGGCATACCCGGCTTACCAAAGCCTGCCGGACATGTTGGTTTCTGGTTACTGATTTCTGGTTGCTTGACGAATCAGAAACGAGCAAAAAAAAGCCTCCCGGTAAACTACCGGGAGGCTTTCCAAACACCGCGATGGCGGGGCTATTCCTTCACCACTTTCAGGTGCTGCACGGGCTGGCCGGGCACGGCCAGGTGCACGAAGTACACGCCGCTGGCCAACGGGGCCAGGTCGGGCAGCTCCAGCTGGCTGGTGCCGGCCGGCAGGGCAGGCGTGCGCTGCGTGAGCAGGCTGCGCCCGGCGGCATCGGTCAGGCTCAGTAGTGCCGGGGCGGCCACCAGGCCGGCGGGCAGCTCCACGGTCAGCGTCAGGCGCTCACGGAAGGGGTTGGGCGCGGCCGTGAAGGACCGGGCATCCTTGCCTTCGAAGCGCAGGATGCGGACCGGCGAGAAAGTAGCCGTACCGTCGAGGTCGAGCTGGCGCAGGCGGTAGTAGCGCAGGCCGGCTTTGCTGGCCTCCCGGTCGAGGTAGGCGTACTCGCGCGGGCTGGTGCTGGCCGCCGTGGGGCTGGCCACGAAACTCAGCACGCGGTAGCTGCGGCCGTCGGTGCTCACCTGCACCTCGAAGCCCCGGCTGTTTTTCTCACTGGCCGTGTTCCAGGCCAGAGCGGCATCGCTGCCAGCGCGGGTGGCCTCAAAGCGGGTCAGCTCCACGGGCAGCGGCGCGGCCTGATCGGTGATGGCAAGCAGGCCGAAGGCCGTCAGGTTCGCGGCGGCGTTCAGCGTGCGAGCGCCCGTATTCACCACCGTGCTGAAGTAGGTACCGTAACCGGTGGCTGTTTGCTGGGCAACTTTCTGGGCATTTTCCGAGGGAATGGTGCCGAGCAGGGCCGGGTCGTAGCTCAGGGTGGGCACGTAGCTGAAGCCGGTGCCATCGCCCGAGTCACTGAAGGTGAAGTAGGCGTTGTAGAACCGCGCCCCGGCTACGTAGGGAGCCGGCGGGTTGGTACCGGAGTAGTAGCGGGCCGTGAGCGTGGCGGGCAGCGTGCCGGTGTTGCCGTAGGTGAGGCTGGCTATCGTCCGGCCGTTGAAGCTGAACGTCTGGGTACCGCCCAGTGCATAAGTGCCGGTTGCTTCCAGGGGGTTGGGCGCAACCGTGGGGGTCACTTCGTAAGCGCCCAGGTCGGGAGCCCCGGCGGCGGCCGTCGTCGAGCGCGTAGCGCCGTTCAGGTCCTGCGTCACGCTGGCAATCTGCACACCCGTACCATTCACACTGTAGCTGCTGGGGCTGGCGGGGTTAGGCGTGAGGTCGGTAGCCGAGGTGAAGCCGGCCGTATTGAGCCCGGAAGTCATCATCGAGCTCCGGTCCTGCCCGGTGGCGGTTTGCCAGGTAGCCAGGGTGGCATAGTCAGCGCCCGTCAGGCGGCCCACAAACTGCGGTGCCACGGCCGCGATGCGGGAAGCAG
Organism: Hymenobacter siberiensis; assembly: GCF_018967845.1. Taxonomy (GTDB): domain Bacteria; phylum Bacteroidota; class Bacteroidia; order Cytophagales; family Hymenobacteraceae; genus Hymenobacter; species Hymenobacter siberiensis. Next base: position 1,646,206 of record NZ_JAHLZZ010000001.1, on the reverse strand, counting down.
CCCCCGAGCGCAGGTCGTACAGGTTGTAGTCGATGGTCGTGAACGGGTTGCCGGTGGGGGCCTGCGCGTACACCGCGTAGTTAGTACCCGTACCCGTCGCATCGGGGTCCGAAGTTGTCTGGACGTTGCTCAGTACGTTGTTCCGCAGGTCGATGCCCGTCACGGCCGTCGCCACGAATACCGGGGCCGATACCTTGTTGGTATAGGTGTTATCGGGCCTGTCGCCGCTCATCTGCACCGAGTTGTTGTACACATTATAGCCCGTGCCGCTGATGAATCCCATGCCCGCGATGATGTAGTTCAGGCTGTTGCTCGGGTTGTCGCCGTCGCTCAGAGTACCGCTCACAGCGTTGTTACGCAGCGTGATGTTGGCCGTGCCCGTGCCGGGGTCCAGCGAGATGCCCCGCGCCCCGTAGCCACCAGTAGTGGAGTTGTAAGTACCACGCACCGTATTACGGTTCACCAATGCCCCGGCCGTGCCGGTACTCAACGCAATGCCCCGTAAGCTTCCGCTCAGCGCGGCGGTTACGTTCTGCACCGTGTTGTGCGTTATCTGCACGCCGGGAGTCTGCACCGTGAAGATGCCCGTGCCCGTCACGTTGCTGGCCGCCGTGCTGGTAGCCAAGCCCACCACGTTGTCCACAATGAGCAGGTTATCGTAGGCCTCCGTGCTGGTTGCCTCCGCATCAATACCCACCGTCACCTTGCTGATGGCGTTGTTCTGAAGGGTATTGTTGTCGTTGTTCTGGCCAGCCGCCGTCACAGTAGTACCCGCCAGGGCAATGCCGCGCGACACGCTCAGGGTCGAGGTCGAGGTGGTGTTGCTGCCGCCGGTTAGGTTCAGGTTTTTCACCACGTCGAAGGTGGCCCCGTCGGTGGCGCTCACACTGGCCAGCCATATCACAACGGCACTGGTGCCCGTGCTGGTGTTGGTCACGCTCAAATCGCGGGTGGTACCACCGGTGGTATTCGAACCATCGATGGTCACGTAGTCAGCCCCGTTCAGTTTGAGGATGGCCGTAGTGCTGCTGCCCGAGATGATGGGGCTCACACCCGAAGCCGGCTTAATGGTCACCGTGTTGGTAGTGCTGCCGCCCAGCACGGTATTCACCGTGATGGGGAATGTTTCGGCCGTGGTGTAGGAAGCATCCGTGAGCGAGAACGTGACAGCCCCGGCCACGCCGGCCGAGTTCAGCGTGTTCACAGCACTGGTCAGGGTTGTGAACTGCTGGCCCGCGCCCACGGTGTAGGTGCCGATAAGAGCCGGCACCACCGTGCGGGTAAACGAGTCGTTGGCCGTGTTGATGTCGGTACTGCCGTTGGGCTGGCTCGTGGTGGCCACGATGACGAATGAGGGCCCACCCACCGAGAAGTCGAACGTGCCGAGCACCAGGTCCGTCGACGTAGCGCCGGGGGCCAGGTTCAGCGGCGTACCAGTACCGAAGGTGACCGGCGTCTGCGCCACGCCGTTGACGGTGTAGCTTACCGTCACCGTATTCAGCACGGCCCCGCCAAAGTTTTTCACCTGCACAGCGATGTTTTGCACGCTGGGGTTGAAAGGGGCAATGGGCTGGGTAATGGCGACTACGCCCGCGTCATTGGTGGGGGGAGGCGTGAACTCCAAGGCACCGATATCGGGCGGCGAAGTGCGCGTCGTACCAGCGTAGTCCAGCGTGATGCCGGCCAGCGTAACACCCGCCGCGTTGAGGAATGGCGCGGTCGGTGTCAGGTTGAAAGGCACCGTGCTGGTCTGCGTGAACTGCGGGTCCACCTGGAGCGAATGGGCCTCTTGCCCCGAAGCCGTCTGCCAGTTGGCCAGCGTGGTGTAAGGGGTGCTGTTGAAATAGGCTGTTCTAAACGTCGCGCTGCCGGTACCGTTCAGAAAATAGTCGTTGTAGTCGAACGTGGCTCCCGTCAGACTGGTGGCCGTGGTGTAAAAGCCGTAGTAGGTGGCGGTGGTCGACACGTTGGCCGTGAGGGCGAAGATGTTGTTGCGCACATCCAGCGCCGACGTGGCCGTGGAATTGTTCGTATCGCCGTTTGACAAAGCCGCCGACATGCCGGTGCCCGCCGTCTGGGCCACGTTCATCAGCAACGTGTTGAAGTAAATCTTGTCGCCATAGCCGCCGTTGCAGGCAATACCTATCGCGTTGGGGAACGAACCAGTGGAAGACACCGGAGCCGAGATGTTGTAGACGATGTTGTTGCTAATTTGGTTGGCGCTGGCATTGCCCGTCGTCGTATGCGTGGCATTAGCCACTTCAATACCGATGCCAGGGTAGCCCGAAGAAGTAGTGCCCGACTGCACGTCGTGAATCAAGTTGCGGTCAATAATTGCTCCTTTCACGGTTTGCAGGTTCAGCCCGAAGTGGTAAGCAGCCACCGTGTTGGTGACGTTCTGAACCTCGTTGCTCTGCACCGTGAGGCCCTGTTGGTAAACGGCGCGCAGGCCTTCCAGGCCAAAGCCGTTGCTGGTGCCGCTCTGCCCAATCTGGTTACCGCTGAACGTATTGTTCTGGTCCAGCACCGTGGTCGATACCCCGAACACGAACACCCCGTAATAGCCTTTCGAGATGACGTTGTTGGTGAACGTATTGTTGGAGTTGGCCGCAGGGGTGGCGGTGGTAGTGCCGGGGGTAGTGCTGGTGCTGCCCACAAACACCGTGAACTGCGGGAAGCCCGTGCCCGAGTTGCCGGTAATGAGCGTGTTCTTTACCGTGTTGAAGCTGGAGCCGGCCGAAGCCGAGGCGGCCGCCACCCACAGCACCGCATTGCCCGAGCCCGTGGCGCTGGTGTTGGTCAGCGTCAGGTTCTGGCTGGTGGTGCCATTGTTCGAGCCGTCGATGGTCACGTACTGCACGCCGTTGAGCTTGAGGATGGCCCCCGTCGCTACGCTGCCCGTAATGGTTGAGCTGATGCCCACAGCCGGCTTAATGGTGAGCGTGTTGGTGCTGCTGTTGCCGGGATACTGGTTGATGGTGATGCCACTGGTGGCCGGGTAAGTGGCATCCGTCAGCGTGAAGGTCACGGCGCAAGAGGCCCCACCAGCGTTCAGGGCAGTGACGGCCGCGTCCAGCGTAGTGAACTGCTGGCCTGTGCCCACGGTGTAGGTGCCACACAGGGCCGGGGTCACGGTGCGGGTGAAGGAGTCGTTGGCCGTGTTGGTGTCGGTGTTGCCGTTGGGCAGGCTGGTGGTGGCCACGATGGTGAACGAAGGGCCGCCCACCGAGAAGTCGAATGTGCCGAGCACCAGGTCCGCCGACGTAGCGCCGGGAGCCAGGTTCAGGCCCGTGAGGTTCTGCGGGGTTTGGGCCACGCCGTTCACCGTATAGCTTACCGTCACCGTGTTCAGGGTAGCCACGCCGAAGTTTTTCACTTGCACCGCGATGTTCTGCACCGACGCGCTGAACGGCGCAACCGGCTGGGTGATGGCCACGACGCCCGCGTCATCCGTGGGGGGCGTGAACTCGTCGGCCCCGATGTCGGGCGTGGTCGCGTCGCGGGTCTGTCCGTCAAAGTCGGTCGTGATGCCCGCGATGGGCGCGCCGGCCGCATTCAGGGCCGTGGAGCTGGTGTGCAGGTCGTTGGCCGCCGTGAAGGCCGGAGCGGCGGGGATGGAAGCCCCATCCTGGGTGGTGGCGGTTCTCAGCGCCAGCATGGTGGTGCCGTTAGTACCGTTTATGCGGAAGATGACCGGGTCCGTGGCCTGGGTACCGGAAGAATAGTAGTCGTTGTTATTAATCACTGTGTAGGCCGTGGCCGGGGCGTTGCTGAACAGCGAGAAAGGCAGCGAACCCGTAGTCGAGCCCACCAGCGAATTGGCCAGCACGTTGTTCTGCACCGTCAGGCCCGTCGAGCCGGTTTCCACAGCCAGCGCCGCCGTGTTTACGGCGCTGCTATAGGTCGAGGTGCCGTACATATTCACCGAGTTGTACACCAGGCTGATGCCGCTCTGCGTCCCGCTCAGGTAGATACCTGCGCTGGAGCTGTTGGTGAAGCCACTGAAGTTCGAGCCGTTGATGTCCGACACCATGTTGTTCGACAGCACGTCGCCGGTGCTGGCCGCACCCGTGTTCACGTAGAGGCCGTAGCCGCCGTAGCCGCCGGTGTTGGTGGTTTTAATGTTCGTAACCAGGTTGGCGTTCACCGTGGCCGAGGTCACGGCCGTGCCCACCCGGATGCCGGACAGTGGCGAAGTATTGAGGCTGCTGCCCGAAGTCAGCAGGTCGCGCACGGTGTTGTTGGCCACCGTGGCCGTGGTAATGTTGCTGGTCAGGTCAATGCCAATCAGCGTGGAAGCGCTGATGAGTGCCGTGCCGGTGGTCGAGTTGGCCCCGGCCGCGACAATTACGGGGTTGCGCACCACGTTGCCCGTTACGGTCAGCATGTTCTGGTTCGAGGCCGCGATGCCCAGGGCCGTGGCACCGCCGAAGCCGGCGGCGGCTGTGGTGGAGCCAATCTGGTTGCCCGTGATGCTGGTGTTAGCGTCACGCACCGTGTTCGACAGGCCCACGACCGAAATGCCGGTCTGGACCTTGGTAATGGCATTGTTCTGGAACGTATTGTTGCTGGCCCCCGTGGTGGCCGGCGAGGCCACCGCCATTTGGATGCCGTAGCCGGTGGTGAATGTGGTGGCGGAGGCCGCACCGGTCAGCACCATGTTTTTCACCGTGTTGTTGGCCGGGGCCAGACCCGCAGTGTTGCTGATGAGCTGCACCAGTTGGGTGCCGGTGCCGGTGTTGGTGTTGGTAATGGTCCAATTCTGCGAAGTGGTACCGGCATTCGAGCCATCCAGCGTGACGTACTGTGCCCCGTTGAATTGCAGCATTGCCCCCGAAGCCACGCTGCCGGACAGCACGGGGCTGATGCCCGACCCTGGCTTGATGGTGAGCGTGTTGGTGGAGCTGGCACTGGCCACCGCGTTGAGCACAATCGGGAAGGTTTCGCTGCCGCTGTATGTGGCATCAAGCAGCACGAAGCTCACCGCGCTGCTCACCCCCAGGGTGCTGTAGGCGTTGGCCGCCGCCGTGAGGGTCGGGAACTCTTTGGCCGGGTTGGGCGAGCTGCCCACGGTGGCCGTCACGTAGTACGTGCCGCTGAGTGGCCCTATGATGGTGCGGGACCCGGCAGGTCCGCTCAACGTGGCCGAATACGTGGCACTCGAAATGGTTACGCCGTTGGCCGCCACGGTCGAACTCACCGTATTGCCCGGCGTGGCTGTGGATGTGATGTCGTAGGTTAGCCAGAAGTAGTTATTGCCCGAGGCCAGCGTGGCCGGCGTGGTCAGCGTCAGGGTGTAGGTGGCGGCAATGGTACTGGTGCTGGGCAGCAGCATAGCCGAGGCCAGCATAAAGGTGCTGCCGCTGGTCGAGTACAGCTTGGCGTTGGTAATGTCGGCCACGCTGGTGCTGCCCAGGTTAAATGTGATACTGCTCAATGTGAGTGGGTTAAGACTACCCGTCGTCGCCACGTTCACGCCCGTTACCTGCTGGTTGGTGGCACTCTGGCCAGTATTAGTCGCGTTCTGAGTGTAGGTGATGCCCGACACGGTCATGTTGGCGGCCGGCGTGAAGGTGCCTTCATCAGCCCCGATGTCGGGCGTGGTGGCGTTGCGCGTGTCGCCGTCGTAGTCGGTGGTAATGCCGCTGACGGGCTTACCCCCACTCTCAACCTGCGTGGGCGAACCCGTGGCAATGTGCAGGAAGGTAGATGCCGAGCCAGTGGTGCTGGCAAAGGGCGAGTTCTCCGATACCGAGGCCTGGTCGCGGGTAGCCATGAAGGTCTTGTAGGCCGCGAACGTAGGATAAGTAGTGGCGCCGTCGTAGTAGATGGGCCGCGTAGCCGAAGGCGAGGACGCGGTGTAGAACAGGTTGTTGTTCGACGAGGCGCTGTAGGTGGTCAGCGTGGTGCTGCTGCGCTGGTAGGCTGACGCGATGCCAGCCCCGGTGGGTGTCGTGGCGTTCACCACGATGTTGTCGGTTAGGGTGAGAGTGGGCGTGGTGCTGGCGTAGATGCCCGCGCTGTTGCCGGCCGCCGTGTTGGTGGCGCTCAGGTACACCGTGTTGTAGTAGAGGGTAACGGTGGTGGCCCCGCCAACCCCAATCCCGGCCGCCGCCGTGCCGCTGGTCGAAGCGGTGGCGCTGACGTTGCCAATCAGGTTATTGTAAGCGTTGAGCGTAGTGCCTGATGATAAGTTCAGCCCGTAGGCCAACCCGGTAGCGCCCGACGTGGAGATGCTGTATATTTTGTTGGTGTAGCAGTTCAGGGGGCTGGCACCGCTGCCAATGTACATGCCAGCAACCGTGGACGAAGCCCCCGAAGAAGAGACGTTGCCCACGGTGTTGCCAAACACGTTGCCGCCCACAAATGCAATGCCTGTATATATCCCATACACCGTGCCCCCACCGCTCAGGTTGGTAACGGTGTTGCCCGAAATCACCGAGCCGTTAAATCCGTACGCACCGTATATGCCAGCGGTGGTGCCGGAGCCACTCGTGATGTTATTCAGAGTATTGTTGGTGATGTTCTGTAGCTGCGACGATGAGGTCAGCACGTTGAACCCGTAGAACGTGGTGCTGCCCGCCAACGTAATGTTGGAGAAGGTATTACCGCTAAAGTTGTGCGTACCCGTGGGGCTGCTGACGTTGTAGTAGCCGTACACCGTGCCGCTGGCCGCCGTGCGGTTCAGCGTCCACTGGTTGTTCTGGAAGTTAATGGCTCCCGTATTACTGTTCGAATTATAAAGAAATGCCAAATTCCCTATGCTGGCTACGCTATTGCCTGCATTCAGGAAGGTATTGCCATTCACCGTCAACGCTCCCGACAACACCGCACTGCTGTACACCGCGTAGTAAGTATGAGTACTGCCCGCGCTCACGAAGGTGAAGATGTTGTTGCTGATACTCACGGCTCCCGTGCCACTGGTGGCGTTGGCAATGCCATACACCGAGCTGCTTACCGCCGATTGCGACAATGCCACCGTATTATTGGTAGTGGTCGAGTTAGCATTGACGCTACTCGCCAATTGAATGCCGTACAACGTATTGGCGCTGGCCACTCCACCGCCAGCGGTATTGTTGATGTTGTTGTAGCTGGTCGTAACCCCGTTTTGGTAATACAGCCGGATGCCATAGGCATTGTTGGCAGTTCCTCCGAAATTCTGCACCGTATTGCCCAAGCCGCTGCTGTTGCCGCCCACTGCGTTATTTTGGTCGTAGTTAGTATAGGGCGAGGCATCGGTCAAGCCCAGCAGGTAAATGCCGGTGTTCACGTTGGTAAGCGTGTTGCTTGTAAACACGTTGTTAGAGCTCTGCCCCGCCGCAGTGGCGCTGGCAGGGCTTAGGGCCGTGAAGGGGGCGGTGGCCGTGCCCGAGGCGCTGCAAATACCGGCTGGCGTGTAGTTGGTGGTGTTCACCAGCGCCCGTTGCAGCGTTACGGTGCAGTTAGTAATCGTGTTGTTGTTGGCCCCGTTGAGGGTGGCACCAGTACCGGTGCGCCCCAGCAGGTAGCCTATCTCCATTGCCGTTGTGGCGGTGGTGTTCGTAGTTGGGTCGGTCAGATTGATACCATTGAAGGTCACATAGTCCGAGCCGGCCAGCGAAATAATGGCATCGCTGGTTGTACTACCGCCCACGCCGGCCGTGATTATCGGGTTGGCCCCACTGCCCGACTTCTGAAATACAATCGGGTTGGCACTCGTGCCGGTAGCCGTAATAGCCCCCGCTGTAGGGCTGGCAAACGTTTCGGTATAGCCCGCCGGTACATTGAAGGTAACACCACCGCTGCCCACGCCCTGCCCATTAAGCGCCGTAATAGCCGCCGCCAACGTAACGTAATCGGTACCAATATTTTTGGGGCCCGTGAGCTGCGCCCAGGCCTGCCCGGAACTCAATAGCAGCAATAGCGCCAGGCAAAGCCCGACCAGCCAACTGCCCCGTGAAGGAAGTAGTAAATTTTTTATCATGCTGTAAAAAAAAGGGGGGGGGGGGTAAAGAAGCGGAAGAATCCAAAAATGCCAAATCAGGCGGCCAGACATTTTGCCGCATATTTTGACATGATGCAAGCTACCCTGCTATCTCACGAACACAATCCCACTTTTCTGTCAATGGCTGTTTTACTACTAGATGGCTAATTTTACTGTCCAGAAGACTGCTATTTGTCGGCAGATGAATATTCAGGATTTTGTTCGAATCCCTATTAATTAACTAATGGCAATAAATTATAAAATAATTTCATACTAACGTAATCATACAATAACAGGCCAACGATTACCTGTCCCGGCTCTATCTCGGGTCGCGGCCATAATCCCCGCATGACAAAACAGCTTACCCGGCAAAAATGCCGGGTAAGCTGTCGCTGTGCTTTCCCCAAAAAAACCTATTTATGCCCCGCTCCTACTTGCTAAACCTAACCGTACCGTAGCGCACCTTAATATTCACATTGCCAGCCCGGCGGGTGGGGGCTACGGACCCGAAGGTGCCCAGCACGTCGCTGGTGCGGGGGCCGTTTTCCTGCGAGAGCACGCGCACCAGGTCTTTGTCAACCAGCAGCTGCCCCTGCTCCGTGCTCACGTCGAACCGGAAGGCCGGGGCCTCGGCAAAGCCCAGCCGGATGGTGCTGAAACCGCCGTCGAGGTTCACTTGGCGGAAATTGGCGCCCATATCGCGCACCACGAAATCGGGGCAGTAGCGCAGGGCCATATCGAGGGCCTCATCCAGCTTATCGATGGTGAAGCGCGAGTAACCCGACGAGCCGCGCAGGTTGCGCACGGTGCCCAGAGCCACGTCGCCGTACTTGCTATGCACGGTCAGGTCCTCCACCGTGCCGATGTCCACGTCGGAATAGTTGTTGCGCAGGTCCACGGTCGTGCCCGTATCGAGGCGCAGCTGGGCGTAGCTGGCGTCGATGCTGGCGCGGGCCACGAAGGCAATACGGCAGTCGCCGTTGACGATGCGGATGAGGTTGCGCGGGCCTTCGAGGCGGGCGGTGCGCAGGGTGCCGTATTCCATGGCCAGCTCGGTGGGGCCGCTTACATCGCCGGCCACGGTCACTTCACCAAAGCTATTGTAGATTTTCAGGGCCGTGGTGCGGGGCAGCCACACGGTGTAGTTCACCTCGTAACGGCAGCCGCCGGCCCGGCCGCGCAACGCGGGGCCAAACTGCGTGCTCACGGCCACGCCACCGGTTTTGGCGTCGTAATCGAGCCACTGCACGCCCAGCGCGTCGAGAATCTGGCGGGCCCCGGCGTCGCTTTCCGAGCGCGCTACCAACTCGGCATCCACCTTGATTTCCTTCTTATTCCAGGTATTGATTTGCACCCGGCCGTAGCGCGTATCGAGCGAAAACGGGCGACCGGATTTCGGTACCGCGTAGCTGCGCACCAAGTGGCGGCGCTGCTCTACCTGCAGGCTGGCACTGCCCTGGTCGTCGGTCTGGGCTATCAACGGGTTCTGCTGATGCTGCTGGGGCTCCTGTTCCTCGCCAAAAAGCGCGGCCTCGGCATGGCGCGCATCGGGCGTCAGAATATGAATGGCTACGCCGTGGCCCACTGCCAACCAGCGGGTTTGGCCATCCTGCGCCCGGGTGGGCTGCGGGGCCAGCAGGCTCAGCAGCCCGCCGCACAGCGCCACCCATCGGCTTACCCGCAAAGCCAGGGGCGGGTTCATTCGGCCTGGCGCCGGCTATCGGCCAGCACGTAAGAATTGTTGTTGGGAACTGCCTGGGCCGTATTGCCCAGGTTCAGCTGCCGGTCGAGAATGTCGAGGCGGATTTGCAGGTTGCGGTTCATGGCCGTGAGCACGGCATCGGGCTGCGGATGGTGCAGCAGCTGCTGCTTAAGCTCGCGGTAGCTGGAGTCGAGCGACACCAGCTCATGCTGCCAGTCGGCGTTCATGGCGGCCATGCCGGGGCCGCTGAGCTGGCTCAGCTCGGTTTGGCGGCGGGCCAGCTGGTTGGTGTAGTAGGTTTCCATGCCGCGCACGGCGCGCACCAGCTGGCTGTCGGCCCCGGTGGTGTGCTCGGCGGCGGTGAGGGAGAGCGGGTTGCCGCCCTGGTACAGGGCCGCATCGGGTTCGGTAGCAACGGTGCCAGGAGTAGCAGCGGCCGGCGCGGCCACCACGGCCGTTTCGGGCGCGGCCCGGTTGGCTTTCCAGGCCTCGCTGGCCCCGGCGGCAAATACGAGCAGGGCCAGCGCCGCCGCCACGCCGTAGCGCTGAAACCAGCCGGCGCGGGCCTTCGGTTGGGTTCCTGCTGCTACGGGCGCAATAAATGGCACCTCCGGCGCATCGGCCAGGCGCATAACCGGGGTTTGGGGCGCGGTGGCAGGGGCACCGAGCTGTTCCTCCAGCGCGGCCCAGAGGTCGGGGCGCGGCTCGTGGGTGTCGAAATCGGCGCGGTGCCGCTCAACGAAGGTTTCGAGGGAATTAATTTTCTTGGTATCCATGAATGAGTAGCAGACGCACGGTTCGTCCAGGTTCAGGGCGGGCCACGGGGCTATACGAAAACCGCGGCCGGGCGAAAACGGATGAAGGGTAGTGAAACGATTATATAATGATTGATAAGGGATAAATTTTAACTCAGGCCCCGTTGGGCGGCCAGCTCGCGCAGCCGGACCCGCGCCCGGCTGTACTGTGATTTGGAAGTCGATTCGGAAATACCCAGGATGCCCGCGATTTCGAGGTGGTCGTAGCCTTCGAGCAGGTAGAGGCTGAGCACCACGCGGTAGCCGTCGGGCAACTCCTGGATGCAGCGGCGCAGCACGTCGGCGCGGTAGTGGGTATCGGCCTCGTCCTCGGGCGAGAGGGCGGCGGCTTCGGCGGGCTCCTCGTGGTGCTGCTCGCCCAGAGGCACTAGTGCCAGCCGCCGCTGCCGCAGGCAATTGATACTTTTGTTCACCACAATGCGCTTGAGCCAGGCCCCGAACGATGAGTCACCCTTGTAGCCGCTCAGCTCGCGAAAGGCGCTCAGGAATGATTCCTGGAGTACATCTTCGGCCTCGGCATAGTCGCCGGTGATGCGCAGGGCCGCGTTGAACATGGCCTTGGAGTAGCGCCGGTAAATCTCGGCCTGGGCCTGGCGGTCGTTGAGGCGGCAGCGCTCCACCAGCGGGGCGTTGATGTCGACGTAGGCGGAAAGGGACAGGGCTTCCATGCAGAAAACGAGGTCTTAAAGGTGCTTAAGCAATCCATAGACCACGCGGCGGGTTCAGGGGTTGCATCGCCAAATTACGCAGTTTCCGGGCGCCGCCAAACGGTTGGAGCAGGTAACCAGCTGCACCACAGCAACATAAAATTTTGGCATTTCGCAATTTCATCCTTTACATTTGCGCCAACAACCCCCGTTTGGGACGCTACCCATTTTTATACAGAGGCGCGGAGAGACAGGCTCGACGAAACGCCGGCAACCCCCACTAGTTGGAACGGTGCCAAGTCCTGACATATAAAAACTGCCGTGAGCACATTGCTCAATTCCCGCCTGTAATCCACCACCCGCGCCGCGCCGAATGTGTTGTTGCATTGGCTGTTCCCTGGCCGCTATGCCGGGGAAGATTGCTGGTTGTTGAGCTAGGGCCACTCTTCCGGCGGCTGCTGCGGCAGCCACCCCGCTACTACCCTTTTGTGGTGATTGATTCATTGCGCGACGCGTAGCGGGTTTTTGCAGCCTTCGCGGCCCATTTCGATTTTTTCTGCGGAGAAAAACGCCCTCTTTCATCATGGCATTCCCCCTTGAAAGCCAGGTCGCGGACCTGCGCCGCTACTTGCCCGAGTGCTCGGCACCCGAAACGCTGGCCCTTCTGGCCGACCACTTCCCCGGCCGCGTCTCGTTCTCCACATCCTTCGGGCTGGAGGACCAGATTATCACCCACTTCATCTTCGAAAACGACATACCCATCCGGGTATTTACCCTCGACACGGGCCGCAATTTTCAGGAAACCTACTCCACTTGGCACAAGACCCTGCTGCGCTACCAGAAGTCCATCGAAGTCTTCGCCCCCAAAACTGCCGCGCTCGAAAAATTAGTCGCCCAGAAAGGCCCCAACAGCCTCTACGAGAGCATAGCGAACCGGAAGGAGTGCTGCAACATCCGCAAGGTGGAGCCGCTGAGCCGGACCCTGGCCGGCCAGCAGGTGTGGGTGACGGGCATCCGTGCCGAACAGTCGCAGAACCGCCAGACCATGCACCCGGCCGAGTGGGATGCCGGCCACGGGCTCATCAAAGTGCACCCGCTATTTGATTGGACCTGGGCCGAGTGCGAAGCCTTCGCGCAGGCCAACGGCATTCCGGTTAACCCGCTTCATCGGCAAGGTTTCGTGAGCGTCGGCTGTGCGCCCTGCACCCGGGCCATTGCGCTGGGCGAGGACTTCCGCGCCGGCCGCTGGTGGTGGGAAGACGCGGCGGCCAAGGAGTGCGGCCTGCACGCCACCGCCGCCCACCAGGGCCTCGACCCGGTGGTGGAACGAATGCCGGGCTAGGCCTCTCTCAGAGTTGATAGGTTCTGTTAGAATCGGTAGATTTGCTGGTAAAAAACGCAATGGAGCTAGCGGAATTTTTTCAGCAGGTGCGCGACCCGCGCCGCCCGCAGGGGCAACGATTCTCGCTGTCCGCCTTGCTGTGGATGACGTTTCTGGCCATTACCAGCGGGTACACGGGGCCGCAAAAAATGGCCCAGTTTGGTCGCAGCAACGCGGCTTTTTTTACCGCTTATTTCGGATTGCGCCACGGCCTGCCCAGCTACGGGGCCTTTCGGGACCTGTTGCAGGCGTTGGACAAAGACGCGCTGGCCCAGGCCTTTGACCGCTGATTCACGTCGCAGACGCAGGCTGGGGATTGGGTGGCCGGCGACGGGCAAAGCCTGCGCTCCACCGTGCAGGGGGCCCAGCAGGCTAGCCAAAGCGTTGTCTCGGTTGTGAGCCTGTATTGTCAGCGCACGGGCCTGACCCTGGCCCTGCAGGACTACACGGACCAGAAAACGGGGGAGATGAGCGTCATCCGCGACCTACTCGCCGGCTTGCAGGACCGGGGCGTGGTGCTGACGCTCGACGCGCTGCACGCCCAAAAAAACGGCCGATGCCATCGTGACCAGCGGCAACGAGTACGTGCTGCAAGTCAAAGGCAACCAACCTAAGCTGCGGGCCGCTATCGCCGCTTTACACGCCGCCGACCCCACGCCCGCCGGGGCGACCCACCGCCATGACGAGCGCCGCGACGGCCGCCCGTTGTGCTGGCAGACCAGCGTATACCCTGCGGCCCCACACTGGCAGGCCGACTGGGCCGGGGTGGCGCGCTGCGTGGTCGTCGTCAAAACCGTGGTGGGCCCGCACGCCACCACACGGCAAACGCGCTACTACCTCACCAGCCTGCGTAACCGTTCAGCCGCCGACTTCGCCGTCGGCATTCGCGGGCATTGGGGCATCGAAAACAAGCTCCACCGCACCCGTGACGTGCATTTTAATCAAGACACCAACGGTATCCGCCACCGCGTCGCGGCCGTCAACGCGGCCCTCTTCAATACCCTGGCCCTGAATTTCCTACTCACTAACGTCGATGCCTCCATCAGCTACGCCCAACTTTTCTTCGCCCAGAACTTTAAATATTTCATGCCCTGACAGAGAACGTATCAACTCTGGGGACCTACCGCCAGGGCGACCGGGTCCGCATCTGGCCCTCGGGGCTGGAAACGGTGCTTGAGGCCATCGAAGTGAACCAGCGCGAAGTGGCCACGGCCACGGCCCCGCAGGGCGTAATCCTGCGTCTGCGCGACAATGTGGACGTGAGCCGGGGCGATACCATCGTGCCCGTCACGGCCCACCCGGCCGTGGTGCGCGAATTCGAAGCCACGCTTTGCTGGATGGATGAGCGGCCCCTGCGCGCCGGCCGCAAGCTGCTGGTGCAGCACCATGCCGCTACCGTGACAGCAGCCGTGACCACCATCCTCCAAAAGACCAACATCGAAACCTTCGAAAGCCAAGGCACCGACGAGGCCCGGCTGAACGACATCGTACGGGTGCGCCTGAAAACCGCCCTGCCGCTGGTGGTGGACGAATACCGCCAGAACCGCGCGACGGGCGCTTTTATCTTGGTGGATGAGCAGACCGGGGCCACCCTGGCCGCCGGCCTCGTGGCCGCCACCGACCCGAAATATTTCACCGAAGAAGTACCGGCGGAGGCGGCGTTTTCCATCTGATGCCGTCCGCCGGTCTGACCGCCCTGGGCAGTCTGACAGGTTGAAGCACCACCGATTGCCCGCGCGCCACTCTGACGCGACGCCCTCCCCGACGACCGGTCAGACCGCCCAGGGCGGTCAGACCGGCGGACGGCCCCTCCCCTTCAACCTTCCATTAATCAGACGCAAATAACCATGCCTGATTTCCCCCTTTTTATCCCCCGCCTGACCGTAGTAGGCGCGGGCCCACCCCGACGAGGTGCGGGTGTTCGTGGAGCACAACGAGTACTTCAAGCTGCCGGCGAATTTTGAAACCGATATCATCATGGTGGGCGCGGGCGCGGGCATCGCGCCGTTCCGAGCCTTCGTGGTGGAGCGGGTGGAGCGGGAGGCCACCGGCCATAACTGGCTACTGTTCGGCAACCCGCACTTCACCACCGGTTTCCTGTACCAGGCCGAGTGGCAGCAGCACCTTAAAAAAGGTAGTCTGACGAAGCTCGACGTGGCTTTCTCCCGCGACCAGGCCGAGAAAACCTACCTGCAGGACCACCTGCTGGAGAACAGCAGCGACGTGTTTGGCTGGCTCGAAAACGGCGCGCAATTCTACGTGTGCGGCGACAAAAACCGCCTCGGCGGAGCCGTACTGACGGCCCTCACGCAGGTAGTGCAAAAGGAAGCCAGCCTCTCGGCCGAGGACGCGGCGGCCTACGTGAAGAACCTGCGCAAGCAGCGCCGCTACCTGGAGGACGTGTACTAACGTCGGTGCCGTATCCTCTCCGGCGGAGCGGGCAGCCTGATGCCTTGTAGCACATGCTTCAGCTTGTGCCTTTATCACCCTGACTTAACCCAACGCCACACAAGCTAAAGCATGTGCTACATATCCGCGCCGCCGTGGCTCCCCTCTCCTTTTCGGAGAGGGGCCGGGGGTGAGGCGAGCGCCACAACATCATGTCCACAACCCCACCACAACTCTCCGAAGTCGAGCACGTCAAAACTGCCAACCGCTACCTGCGCGGCACCATCGCCGAGAGTCTCAACAACCGCCTCGCCGGCGCGCTGAACCCCGACGACACCCACATCATCAAGTTTCACGGCTCCTACCAGCAAACCGACCGCGACCGCGATTCCGAGCGCAAGCGGCAGAAGCTGGAGCCGCTGTTTTCCTTCATGATTCGGGTGCGGGTGCCGGGCGGCGTGGCCACCGCGCCCCAGTGGCAGCGCATGGATGCCCTGGCCGACGCCTACGGCAACGGCACCCTCAAGCTCACCACCCGCCAGACCTTCCAGCTGCACGGCGTGCTGAAGCGCGACCTGCGCCCCACCATCCAGGGCTTTAACGATTCGCTGCTGGACAGCATTGCCGGCTGCGGCAACGTGAACCGCAACGTGATGTGCAACGTGAACCCGCACGAGTCCCGGGGGCACGGCGAGGTGCAGGCCCTGGCGGCCGCCATCAGCGCCCACCTCACGCCGCGCACCACGGCCTACCACGAAATCTGGCTCGATGGCGAGCTACAAAACACCACCGAAGCCACCGACGACGCGGAACCTGTGTACGGCAAAACCTACCTGCCGCGCAAGTTCAAAATCGCCCTGACCCTGCCGCCCTACAACGATTCCGATATTTTCTCGAACGACATCGGCCTCATCGCCATCGAGGAAAATGGTCAGCTGCTGGGCTTCAACGTGGCCGTGGGCGGCGGGCTGGGCATGACCTTCAATCAGCCCGAAACCTACCCCCGCCTGGCCGACCTCATCGGCTTCGTGCCCACGGAGAAAGTGGTGGATGTGTGCGAGAAAATCGTGACCATTCAGCGCGACTGGGGCAACCGCGCCAACCGCAAGCTCTCGCGCCTCAAGTACACCATCGACCGCGCCGGCCTGCCCGCCTTCGTAGCCGAGCTGCATCAGCGCCTGGGCTATGCGCTGGCCGGAACCCGCCCCTACCAGTTCCACAGCTCCAGCGACGCCTTCGGCTGGACCGGCAACGCCGATGGCCTTTCGCACCTGGTTTTGTTTGTGGAAGGCGGCCAGGTATTAGACTGCCCCGGCTACGGCCTCAAGTCGGCACTGCACAAAATTAGCGCCTTCCACACCGGCGAATTCCGCCTCACCGGCAACCAGAACCTAATTCTGGCCAACATCGAGCCCGCCCATCGCATCCGTATCCAGGCCATCCTCGAAGCCCACGGCGCGGGCCCAAAAGCGGAGCAGCTCACTGCTCTGCGCCGCAATGCGCTGGCCTGCGTGGCCCTGCCCACCTGCTCGCAGGCTTTCGCCGAGGCCGAGCGATACCTGCCCCAATTGCTCGACAAGCTCGATGCCATCATCCGCGCCCACGGGCTGGCCGAGGCGGGCATTCTGGTTCGGATGACGGGCTGCCCCAACCGCTGCGCCCGGCCCTACCTGGGCGAAATAGCGCTGGTGGGCAAAGCCCCCGGCCGCTACAATCTTTACCTCGGAGCCAACCACGCTGGCGAGCGCCTCAACAAGCTGTACCGCGAAATGCTCGACGAGGACGGCATTCTGCGCGAGCTCGTGCCCCTGCTGGCCGCCTACGCCGTCGAGCGCCAGCCCGGCGAAGGCTTTGGCGATTTCGTAGTGCGCACCGGCGTGGTGAAAGCCACGCTGTTTGGGCTGGATTTTCACGCTTAATTCCAGTATCTTTCTGAGCTATGGATTCTGACTCCTCCGACCCGACCGGCCCGGCGGTGGCTCCGCTGCCACCCGATACCGACCCGCCAGCCCTGCCGGCTAACAACCTGTTTCCCATCTTCCTGAAGCTGGAAAACATGCGGGTACTGCTGGTGGGTGGCGGCAACGTGGGCCTGGAAAAGCTGGGGGCCATCCTGCGCAACAGCCCCGCCACGGCCGTGACGGTGGTAGCCCCGCTCCTGCTGCCCGAGCTGCGCGAGCTGGCCGCCCGCCACCCCAAGGTGCAGCTGCACCAGCGCCCCTACCAGGATTCCGACCTCGACGGGGCCGACATTCTGTTCCTGGCCACCGACGACGTGGCGCTGCACCGCTACATCGGCAGCGCCGCCGCCGCCCGCCACCTGCTCACCAACGTGGCCGATACGCCCGCCCTGTGCGACTTCTACCTCTCGTCGGTGCTGCAAAAAGGGGATTTGAAGATTGCCATTTCCACCAACGGCAAGTCGCCCACCATTGGCAAGCGCCTGCGCGAGGTGCTGGCCGAAGTGCTGCCCGCCGAACTGTCCAACGTGCTCAGCCAGATGACCGTCATCCGCAGCCGGCTACAGGGCGACTTTGCCAACAAGGTAAAGTCGCTGAACGCCGTGACCGCCGAGCTGGCCAACGGCCCCGCTTACGAAACGCCCGCCACCACCTACTGGCGGCGCGTGGCCACAGCCGCGCTGTTCACCTTCGCGGTTTTCATCCTCCTCAACATTATCTCCTACTACTTCACCCCGGCGCAGGTCTGGCAGCTGGCGCGCTCGTCGGGCATGTTCTACACCTTCGTGGCCGTGGGCTTCGTGGCTCAAATGGTGGACGGCGTGCTGGGCATGGGCTACGGCGTGGTGTCGGCCATCAGTCTCATGTCGCTGGGGATGAGCCCGGTATCGGTGAGTGCCAGCATCCATACGGCCGAAGTGTTTGCCAGCGGCGCATCGGGCTACCACCACTACCGGTTTGGCAACGTGAACAAGCGCCTGTTTCGGGTGCTGCTGCTGCCTGGCATCGCGGGCTCCGTGAGCGGGGCCTTTTTGTTGGTGCATTTCGGCGAAACCTACGCCGGCTACATCAAGCCGGTACTGGCCGTGTACCTGCTCCTGCTGGGCTTGCGCATCATTGCCAAGGCTTTCCGCACAGCCTCGCAGCAGCGCAAAAAGGTGAAGAATGCCGGCTGGCTGGCCGGGGCCGGCGGCTTCCTCGATTCTTTCGGCGGAGGCGGCTGGGGGCCGCTGGTGACCAGCACGCTCATTGCCAACGGCCGCACGCCACAATTCGTCATCGGCACCGTGAGCCTGGTCGAGTTTTTCGTCACGTTTGCCAGCGCGTTCACGTTTTTCACCATGCGCGGGCTCTCGCACTGGCAGATTGTGGCCGGCCTCATCGTGGGCGGGGTGGCCGCCGCGCCCATTGCCGCCAAGCTGGCCGGCCGCCTGCCCACCCGCTGGATGTTCGTGGGCGTGGGCCTGATGGTCATCATCTGGAGCCTCTGGGCGCTGCGCAAATTGCTGTAGGCGCAAGCCGATTTCGGCTTTTACCTTTGACGCTTTCGCACCATCAATTCCTTTCCATGCGCCAGCGTTTTTTACCCATTCTGCTCCTCGCCACCCTGCTAGGGTGAAGCAAGTCCGACTCCAACCCCATCATGGATTTTGGGGAAGGCGAAGGCATTACCTATCGCACCAGCAATAACATGGCCGGTGGCCCTGCCGACCTTACTGACTGGACTTCCGACGGCGAGTGGAACAAGCAGGAGCGCGCTCTTTTCGCTGACCTTGGCCTCGACCTCAACGGGCCGCAGCAAGGCGCCACATCCTGCCACACCGGCCTTTTCCCCAACCCTGCGAGCAGCGCAGTCAATTGGACGATGCAGACCTATGCACCAACCAGTGGAGCGGGCGGCTACACCGTCAGCGCTACGTTGGTCGACCGCAACTACCACATTCGGCAACGAATTGACCATCAGAGTGTCATCAACGGCATCACTTATATACTCAATCTCACCCGAATTGGCCTTAGCCCCAACGAGCTATACCGTCTTTATTATGTGGCATCAAATACTAACGGCTTGGTATACAAGGGCCACGGCGACATACGCTGCACTCCTCAATAAAACAGTTGAGTCCAGACACAAAGAGGCCCCGCCGAGAGATTCGACGGGGCCTTTGCTTTGGGGTTACGGCGCAAGCTAAAGCAGGCGCTACACGTCAAACTTAATGCCCTGCGCCAACGGCAATTCAGTGGAATAGTTAATCGTATTCGTCTGGCGGCGCATGTACACTTTCCAGGCGTCGGAGCCCGATTCACGGCCGCCGCCGGTTTCCTTCTCGCCGCCAAACGCGCCGCCGATTTCGGCTCCGCTCGTGCCAATGTTCACGTTGGCAATGCCGCAATCTGAGCCGCTGGCGGACAGAAAGGCTTCAGCCTCGCGCATGTTCAGCGTGAAGATACTGCTGCTCAGGCCCTGACGCACGTCGTTTTGCAGCTCAATGGCGTTTTCCACGTCACCGCTGTACTTGATGAGGTAGAGAATGGGCGCGAAGGTTTCCTCCTGCACCGTGTGGTAGTGGTTTTCCACTTCCACCAGGGCCGGGGTCACGTAGTGGCCGCCGTCCAGCTCGGGGCGGCTCAGCACCTCGCCGCCGGCCAGCAGCTTGCCGCCTTCAGCCTGCACCGCTACTAATGCTTTTTCGAACATTTTCACCGCGTCAGCATCAATGAGCGGGCCGACCAGCGTACCGGTTTGCAGCGGGTGGCCGATGGGCAGCTTGGGATAAATGGCCAGCAGGCGGCTTTTCACGTCCTCAAACATGCTCTCTTCGATAATCACGCGGCGGGTGCTGGTGCAGCGCTGCCCGGCCGTGCCCACCGCCCCAAACACAATGGCCGGAATGGCGATTTTGAGGTCGGCGTTTTTGGTTACGATGATGGCGTTGTTGCCGCCCAGCTCCAGCAGGGCGCGGCCCAGGCGCGCGCCCACTACCTCGCCCACCTTGCGACCCATACGGGTGCTGCCGGTGGCCGAAATCAGCGGCAGACGTTTATCGGCGGCCATGGCGGCCCCGATTTTCGCATCGCCGATAATTACGCTGAACACGCCTTCGGCAATGTCATTCTCGGCCAGCACGTCCTTGATGATGTGCTGCACGGCCACGGCCGTGAGGGGCGTTTTCTCGGAGGGCTTCCAGATGCTCACGTCGCCGCACACGGCGGCCAGCATGGCGTTCCAACTCCACACGGCCACCGGGAAATTGAAGGCCGAAATGATGCCCACAATGCCGAGCGGCTGGTACTGGTCGTACATCCGGTGCGCGGGGCGCTCCGAGTGCATGGTGAAGCCGTGCAGCTGCCGGCTAAGGCCCACCGCAAAGTCGCAGATGTCAATCATCTCCTGCACTTCGCCCAGGCCTTCCTGGAGGATTTTGCCCATCTCGGCGCTCACCAGCTTGCCCAACGGCTCCTTGAACTCGCGCAGCTTATTACCAATCTGGCGTACGATTTCGCCACGCTTCGGGGCCGGTACCAGCCGCCAGGTTTTGTAGGCTTCCTGCGCGGCTTTCACCACCGCTTCGTAGTCGTCGGTAGTGGCGAAGGCGACGCTGGCAATGCGGCGGCCATCGGCGGGGGCGTTGATGACGCGGCGGTCGGCATTCTGGGCACCGCCCCAGGTGCGGCCGGTGCTGTAGGCGGCGTTGTCGGGCTGCACGCCCAGCTGGCGCAGCACGTCCTGAATGCCGTGGGGGTCGTGGTGAGGATGCGGAACGGTAACGTCGGCGGCGGTAGCTTCTTCGAGGGCCTGTTTCATGGGGCGGTTGGGGGTGGGATGTTGCTGCGGCAAAGCTACGGTTTGCCGGGGAGTTAGCCGGGACCGAGCCCCATTCTCGGGCATCCTCTGCCAACGCCTGTCATCTTGAGCATTCTGCGATTAAAGCAGAAGCGAAGCCCTTCTACACCTTGCGTGGCTCCTGGGCCAGCAGGTGCAGATTGTTGAACACGTCGATGCTATTGCGGCGCATTCCCCGCACCTCCTCGTCCGACAGCTGCCGGATTTTAGTATGGAAGTCCTTGTAATACACCACAAGTACAGCCAGCTCCGTCACCCGATTCTCATAAGGCACCATGTTTTCAAGCACCGAATCGAAAAAGGCGGGGCTGTGCGTGGTCACGAAATACTGGTTGTTCTGCTGGGTAGCAATGCGCTCGGCCAGCTGCGAAACGTAGAGCGGACAGGAGTGCACCTCGGGCTCTTCCAGCAAAATCACGGTGTTGCGGTTCGACTCCATGGCCGCCAAATGGAAGCCGTAGCGCTGCAACGTGTCGCCGCTGCTCGAATACGGATAGGCGAAGCTCAGGCCGTCCAGCTCCTTCATCACCTCGAAGCGGTTGGCATCGGGGCGCACGCGCAGGTTGTGGTCGGCAAAGAGGGCGGCAAATTCGTGGCGCAGGTCGGCATTGGCCTCCAGCACCTGCACCAGGTTGTTGCCGTGCGGCGGGTGCAGGGTGGCATCGGCGTAGCGCCGGTCGAGGTGGGCGTTGCGCTTGAAGCGGTAGGATTTCACGACCCGGGGCTGCCAGGCCGGCCGCGACGCCAGGTAGCGCCCGCCGGTACCCGGCCGGTCGGTCCGGCCATCGCGGTCGAACTCGGTGTAGATAAAGCCGGGCTCGGGCAGCACGGCGGCGCTGGCCAGGTGGCCGTGCAGGCGGGCCAGCAGCTAGGCGTCGTCGCTGGTGCGGGTGCGGCCCCGGCCTTCCAGCAGGGGCAGGCCCAGCTGAGCGCGCAGCAGCAGGTAGGCCGTCTGGCTGAATACTCCGTACTGGAAGCGCTTGCTCTCGCCCTGACCCACGCGGCCCAGCAGGCACACATCACGGTCGGTTTCGACGCGGATGGGAGCCGTCATCAGGCTGTCGTGGAACAGCTGCGCGGGCTTTTCATACCGAATAAAGCTGCGCATAAACCGCTTCTTCTGCTCAATCGGAAAGCTCCCCAGCAGGCTCATGGCCTCCAGTACCGTCGACTTGCCCACGTTGGGCTGCCCAATGATAAGGTTGACCCGCCGCGGGTGCAGCACGGCATTCCGAATCGACTTAAAATTCTGAATATAAAGGGTGTTGATTACGTTTTCCATTAACAGGGGAAAGCTGGGCACGCAACAGAAGGAATTCTGAATTCACAGTTATCCTGCTCCCGACTTGGGATAATACATACGTTAAAATGACCCGGTTCGGATTAGCCAAATACGCTAAAACCATTCATTTCAGCTCATTATTTTCCCTGACCATCAGCCTACTACCTTCTTTCGCACGCAGCAAACTGCCCCCTATGACTTCCCATTCCAACAGGCCCAAATCAGTCCCATAATGGAACAGCGCTACCATCCGCCCAACACCCACAAAAAAAGCCCCTACCGAGGCGGTCTTGTCCTTACCCAAAACTCAAAAAGCGCCGGCCGACAGGTCGGCGCTTTTTTGTCTGTTATTCGTCAAGTAGTTGCGCCGCCATGTTCACGCCCTCCACGAGCAGGCGCAGGCTCCGGCGGCCGAGCCAGAGGGTTTGCCAACCGGGTGGGCCGTCCCCTTTGCGGCCCAGGTGCCCACCCAGCGCGGCCAAGGCCAGGTAGACGGCGCGCACCGTGTCCAGGGGGCGGCGGCTTTGGTGGCGCAGCACCCGCAACTCGGTGGCCGTCAGGCCGGCCGCCTGGGCCGGCAAGTCCGGTTCGAGCCGGCTTTTCTCGCGTAAATCCACCAGGGCCAGGGCCACTACGCTCAGCAGGGCCACGGCGGCGAAGAGGCGGGCCGCCGTTTGCAGCTGCAGCTTTTCGGCTCCCAGCCCCGTTTTCAGGGCCTTGTGAAAGTCCTCAATGAGCCAGCGGCTGGCGTACTGCCGGGCGCACACCAGGGCCTGGGCGAAGTCGGTGACGGGCTGGTCGCAGAGCAGCAGCCACTCCAGGCCGGGTCCCGGGGCATCCGGCCCCTGTTCTTCCCAGACCCGCACCAGGCCGACGGGCACGGGCGCTCCCTTTCCCGTGGCCCCGCCCGGCCGCTGCGGGGCCCGCAGGGCCAGGGCCGGGCTGAAACTTACCTGCAACACCACCGCACGTGCCGGCTGGCGGGGCCGCCCGCGCAGGGCCAGGGAAAACGTGCCGGCGCTGCGCTGCGCCCGCGCCTGCTCGAAGAGGCGGCCGGCGGCCGTTTTGTCCGCCCCGGCCACCAGGGCCCGGTTTTGGGCGGCCCGCACCACGAAGCCCAGCCCCTGGGCCTGGCACTGCTGCAAGTGCTCGTAGATGTCGGCCCCGCGGTCGGCCACCACCACCCAGCGCGTACCGGCCGGTGGGCACCCGACGGCCCGCAGGCTCTGGGCCCACAGGGCTGACTCGCGGGGCCGCCCCTGGCGGGGGCGGGAGCCGCCGTGGGGGTGGGCCTTCTCGGCGTCGGGCACGGGTTGGCGCACGTGAAACTGCTGGTCGAGCAGGCCCAGCAGCGGCAGGGCCGGCCGTTTGGCCGCCGGGTCGGGGTCGGTGGCGGGCCAGGCGGCGGCCACCAGCGAGTGCAGCAGCACGCCCTGGCTATAGGCTTTGCCCGGCCCCACCGGCCCGAGGCCCGCCCGGCGCTCGGCCGCTTCGGGCCAGCTCAGCTCGGTCGTATCTTCGACCAGCAGGTAGGTGCCGGGCGCCTGCAGTTGCTGGCCCACGTGTTGGCGGTGAGGGGCTTGCAGCGCGTCCGGGGTCGTCTGCGCGTGGCCCAGCAACTGGTAGGCGGCTTTGCCGGCGTAGGCCTGCCCCTGGCTCAGGCACGGAATCGTCGCTCCCGGCTCCCGCGCCCAGCCGGCCGCCAGCGTCACCACGCGTCGGTTGCGGCGCACGTCGCCCAGTCCTACCCCACTAAAGTGCGTGTGTGCCCACTGCGGTGCGTTCCCAAAGTCCGTCGAAATACTCATGCGCGCAAGCTACCCGCTAAGCGCAAAAAAAGCGCCGGCTTACCGGCCGGCGCTTTGCAAAAGTTTTGGGTAAGGACAAGACCGAGGCGGTAGAGGCTTTTTCAGGGGTTAACTGTTAACTACGCCGGGCTATTCCTGCCCGATGGGGTAGTACGCCTTGCGGCCGTCGGGGTACACGCCCTCTACCAGCGCGCCCGAGCTTTCGCGGGCCTGGTCGAGGAAGTTTTTCACGTCGGCAGGCTTAGTTACCTGGTTTTTGTCGATGCGGGTGATGATAAAGCCATCGGCCATGCCCGTCTCGCGGAAATTGCTACCCTTAATGCCGCTGATTTTGGCTCCACCCTCCAGGCCCAGCTTGGCCAGGTCGCGGGGCTCCACGGCCGCAATGGTAGCGCCCTCGTACTTGATGGAGGCCGCCATGGCATCCTCGCGCACAATGCCCGTGGTGCCCGTGGCGTTGCGCAGCACAGCCTCGGCCAGGCCGGCGGTGCCACCCCGCAGGTAGCTCACCTTAATCTTGTCGCCAGGCCGGAAACGGGCCACCTGCTCCTGCAGCTGCGACGAAGTATTCACGGCCACGCCGTTGATTTGGGTAATGATGTCGTCCTTTTTTAGGCCGGCCTGGGCAGCGGCGCTGCCGGCCGTCAGGCCCTGCACGTACACGCCGTTCAGAGTGTTCAGCTTCTTCTCGGAAGCCAGCTTGGCATCCACTTCCTGAATCTGCACGCCGAGCAGAGCGCGCTGCACCACTTTGTATTTCAGCAGGTCATCGACCACCTTGCTAGCCAGCGAGCTGGGAATGGCGAAGGAGTAGCCCTCGTAGCTGCCCGTGTGCGAGGCAATGGCCGAGTTGATGCCAATCAGGTCACCGTTGAGGTTCACCAGGGCCCCGCCCGAGTTGCCGGGATTCACCACGGCATCGGTCTGGATGAACGACTCGATGCCCATGTTGTCCTTGCGGCGCAGAATGTCGATGTTCCGGCCCTTGGCCGAAATGATGCCGGCCGTCACGGTCGAGTTCAGGTTGAAGGGGTTGCCCACGGCAAGCACCCACTGGCCCACTTTCACGTCGTCGGAATTGCCGTACTTGATGAAGGGCAGGTTGTCAGCCTTCACTTTCAGCACGGCCAGGTCGGTGTTAGGGTCGGCGCCCACCAGCTCCGCTTCAAACTTGCGCTTGTCGTCCAGCACTACCTCAATCTTGGAGGCTTTGTCGATAACGTGGTTGTTGGTCACGATGTAGCCGTTGGCGGCGATAATCACGCCCGAGCCTGAGCCCTGGCCCCCACCCTGCGGCTGCTGGCCATGAAACTGCTCCAGCTGGTCGCCAAAAAACTGGCGCAGAAAAGGGTCCATCTGCTGCTGCTGCTGGCGCCGGTCGACAGCCGGTGCGGCATATTCGGTCATTACGTGCACCACGGCCGGAGTTGCAGCGGCGGCGGCGGCCACAAAGTTCAGGCCCTCGGGCACGGCGTAGGGCGTGCTCTTCATCTCGGAAGTATAACGCACCTGGGGGTCGGCGGCTACGGACTGAGGTGCCACGGGGGCGGGCTCGAGCAGCTTGTATCCCCCCACGGCCACGCCCCCGCCAAGAATGGCGGAACCGAGCAGGCCGAGCATCATTTGTTTTGCTTGCATGGGTAAGGGAAAAAATTGAAAAAAGGTTGAATGGGTGAACTGGAGAACTAGTCTAACATCAGCCGAATGAAAACCGAATGAGTCCGGCAAGGTTATTTTCGGCTTAACGCGGAAAAGATTCGCTTTCGCGTGACAAGGTTGCTTTTAGCAGAAAACAGGCCAAACCAAGCTTATCAGCAGCACAACGCTGGCGGCGGCAAAAAAGGCACCCCGAGAGGTACCTTTTTTTCATATATCATCCCGCGCTTAGCGAATTGCGATGTGCTGGGTGGTCACTTTTTCCATGTCGAAGGGCAGCGTTATGCGTAGAATGCCGTCGGTCAGCTCGGCGGCAATGGCCTTCACATTCACCGTTTCGGGCAGGCGGAAGGTGCGCAAGAATTGGCCGTAGCTGGTTTCGATGCGGCGGAATTTAGGCGTGGCCGGAGCCTCGGGAGCTGCCTCGGCGGGCGTGGCTTCGTTATCGTTGGCTGCAGCTTCCGTAGCGGGAGCAGCGGCTGCTTTAGCAGCAGCGGCCGGGCTAGGCCGGGTGCCAGACACCACAAGCTGACCGTCGAGGAAGTCGAGGGTGACGGCTTCTTTTTTCACGCCGGGCAGGGCCAGGTGCAGTTCAAAGCCAGCAGCGGTTTCGAGGATGTCGGCGGCGGGTACGAAGGCGGGGGTGGCCGGCGCGGCGGCCGTTTGCGGCTCGCGGAGCATGTCGGCCAGCATAGCGCTCAAAACGCGGCTGGGACGTAGGGAAGGGCGGTTGTTATAAAGCAGCGTTGCTATTGATATTAGGACTTACGCAGTTGAAACACTAACAAACTGAAAAACAGCAATATAACAAATATGCGTCTTGAATGCAAGTCGTTGATTTTCAGGTTACATAGCTTTTGAAGTGCGTAAGTCCTAGATATATAGAATGTTATAGGGAAGTGATAAAATCACAGCCGCCAGGCGGCACACCTTACTTCCCTTAAATTCTATACCAACCAGTTTATGCGCAATTTTTAAGACAATTTGTCTTATTATGATATATTATGAAATTATTAAATAATTATGTTAATGACAAAATCATCCAATAAAGCTATTCAGAACACTATTTAGCCCGAGTTGAAGCCTAAAATTTTGTCATCATCGCTGGGTTATTATTCCGGTACCGGCGGAATCTGAGCGGAACCGTTAGGCATATTCCATCATACTTCTCCAGTATCGGAATGACCGTTCTGGCTTAGGCTAAAAAGCACGTCATGCAGAGCGGAGCGAAGCATCTTTACCGCAGTAGCAACTGATTACTGTTGCGGTAAAGATGCTTCGCTCCGCTCTGCATGACGTGCTTTCTGGATAGGTTCTTAGTGCTGCGTGGGCAGTTGCTGGCGGGTTTCGGCGCTTTGGCCCTGAATGATGGTGAAGCGTAAATCGAGGCCCAGCACCGGGGTTACGGCATTAAGCTTGCCGCCGGAGGTCTGGACGCCCTGCGCGTTGTACTGGGGCAGCGTGACCAGGTAGTTGGTCTGATAGGCAAACCAAGGCGTGAAATCGAACAAGCCCGCCACGCGGAAGCCCACCTCGCCGCGCAGGCTGGTGAACTGGATAAACCGCTCGTCGGGGTCGGTGTCGGCTTTGAGGAGGCGAACGTGGGTGTCGGCCTCATAGCTCAGGCGGGGGCGCAGGGCAAAGCCGCCGGTGCCGACGGGCAGCAGCTTTTCGAGGTCGACACGGAGGCGGGCGTTGGTTTGGCTTTTGGCCCCGGTGGCGCTGGGAAAAACGCGCTCCAGGCTCAGGCGCTGGCCGAAGGTGAGTGGGCCGAGGGGGCTCCGGTGGCGCAGCAGCACTTCGGGTATCAGCAGGTAGTCTTTGCTGCTGGCGGTGAAGTAGCCGAGGGTGCCGCCCAGACTCCAGTGCTCGCTCAGAAAATGCTCGTAGGCCAGGTTCAGGCGCTGCTCATCGAAGCCCAGCACGCGCTTAGGTTCGGCCCCGAGCAGGTGGTTGTTATCGGTATTTTGCTGGCCGTGCGCGGTCAGGAGCAGGTAGTCGTTGCCGGGCAGGGCCAACTCGGCCTGCACTTCGGGCCAGAGCTGCAGGCCGGAGATGGAGCGGCGCGTTTGGGCGGCGGCGGGCTGGGCCAGCAGGGCGGCCAGCAGCAGGAAGCAGGAGAGAAATCGATTCATGAGGGAGAGGTACCGTGGACGCTGCGAGTCCGCGAATGGTGTATCGAGGATGGAGCAACCGACGCGCGGACTCGCAGCGTCCACGGTACGAGTCTACTGCCCCAACTCCTTTATTGCCAGCCAGGCCATGAGGCCGGGGCCGGTGGTGAGCGCCTGCTCGTCGATGTCGAAGGTGGGCGTGTGCACGGAGGCGGCGAAGCGGCCATCGGCGTGGCGTGTGCCAAGGCGGTAGAAGCAGGCCGGTGCGGCCTGCGAGAAGTAGGCGAAGTCCTCGGCGGCCATCCACTGGTCGAGCTCCACTACGTTTTCGGGGCCGAGGTACTCTTCGGCGGCGGCGCGTACGCGGGCCGTGAGGGCGGGCTCGTTTTCCAGGTACGGGTAGCCCACCCGGATTTCGAGCTCGCACACCGCGCCCATGCTGTCGGCCAGGCCTTCGCAGAGCTTGCGCAGGTGCTGGTGGGCCTCGGCGCGCCATTCCTCATTCAGGGTACGGAAGGTGCCTTCGATGTACACTTCGTTGGGAATAACGTTGGTGGCGCCGTTGGCAATGACCTTGCCGAAGCTCAGCACCGAGGGGATTTTGGGGTTGGCGCGGCGGCTCACAATCTGCTGGGCGGCCACGATGATGTGGGCGGCCACCAGCACGGGGTCAAGGTTCATTTCGGGCATGGCGCCGTGGCCACCCTTGCCCTTGATGGTGAGGTAGAGCTCATCGGTGCTGGCCATGTAGCGGCCGGGGCGCAGGCCAATTTTACCGGCCGGCAGGTGCGGAAATACATGCTGCCCAAGGACGTGGCCCACGGCCGGATTCTCCAGGACCCCCTCCTTTATCATCAGCGACGCGCCCCCGGGCAGGCGCTCCTCGCCGGGCTGAAACATGAGCTTCACAGTGCCTTTAAACTCGCCTTTCAGCTCATTGAGGATGCGGGCCGCGCCCAGCAGCGAGGCCGTGTGCACGTCGTGCCCGCAGGCGTGCATCACGCCGGGGTTGGTCGATTTGTAAGGCACGTCGCTGGCTTCGGTGATGGGCAGCGCATCCATATCGGCCCGCAGGGCAATGGTGGGGCCGCCAGGCAAGCCTTCGATGAGGGCCACCACGCCGGTATTGGCAATGGGCTGCGGCGTGAGGCCCAGCTTCGTCAGCTCCCGTGTAACGAAGGCGGCGGTGTTCACTTCCTCAAAGGAAAGCTCGGGGTGCGCGTGCAGGTGCTGGCGCAGGGCTACGGTATCGGCAGCGTGGGCAACGGCGAGCTGCTGGATGCGGGGGATGAGGGTGTCGGACATGGGCGAGATGGACGTTGGGCGGGCAAACTCCCCTCCTTACCAAGGAGGGGATGTTCGAGCCAAAAGCTCGGACGGGGGTGGTTAGGGGCGTTGGACGAATTGCATCGGTATTGTTTGGGCTGGCTGTCCGGATATCATCCAACGCCATAACCACCCCAATTTCAGCTTCGCTGAAATATCCCCTCCTTGGTAAGGAGGGGAGTTTTTGTTCTTTCCTCTACCTCCCCTACGGGGTCTTGTTCAGAAGCACTTGCGTGGTTTCGAGCTCCAGCTTGGGGGTGAGACCACGCAGGCGGGCCATGGCGCGGGCAGCCTCCAGCTTGGTGAGGTAGTCGCCGATATAAAGACGGTAGACCGGCGATTTGAAGGTAATGTAGTCCGTCTCATCGGGGTAGCGGCCGATAATGGCGCGCCGAATGGCCATCACCTGGTCGCGCTCCAGGCCGAGGTACACCAGCAAGCGGTAGCCCTGAGCATACTTCACGTTCTGGTTGGTGAAGGCCTGGTCGCGCAGGCGCTGCTCTACCGGGGCGTTGACGTGGTTGGTGGGCAGCACGGTTGTTTTGGCGGGCGCGATGGCCGCGATGGGCGTGACTTTGGGCGCGGCAAACGCGGGGCGATACTTCGTCACGTCCTCGGCGGGTAGAGCGGGCGCGGCAGCGGTTTTTTTGAGCGTGGTATCGACGGGCGCGCTGGCGCGGGGGGCCTGCGGGGTAGTGCCGGCGCAGGCCGTAAGCCCGAAAAGCAGGGAGGCAACGAGCATCTTAGGCAGCATTCGGTTCATCGGTTTCAGCAATCATGGCCAGGCTATTGGATGCGCCGATGCGGTCGGCCCCGGCCGCCACCAGGGCCAGCGCGGCTTCGCGGGTGCGGATGCCCCCGGCGGCCTTGATGCGTACGGTATCGGGCAGTACGCGGCGCAGAAGCGCAGTATCGGCCACCGACGCGCCCCGGCTGGCAAAGCCGGTGGAGGTTTTCACGAAGTCGGCCTCGCCTTCCACGCACAGGCGGCAGGCCAGTATAATCTCCTCCTCCGTGAGCAAGGCCGTTTCGATGATAACCTTGAGCAGGGCCTGATGGACGTGGCACAAATCGGCCAAATCCAGAATTTCGGCCTGAATGGCGTCAGCCTTGCCCGATTTCAGGGCCGAGATGTTGATAACCATGTCGAGCTCCGTGGCCCCGTCATAGAGCGCCACTTCGGCTTCCTTGAACTTCACAGCCGAGGTGGCGTAGCCCAGCGGAAACCCCACCACAGTGCAGATGCCCACCGCCGTACCTTCCAGCTTAGCCGTAGCCAGGGCCACGTAGCAGGGCGGTACGCACACCGTGGCGAAGCCGTGGGCGGCGGCCTCTTCGCAGAGCTGAATGATTTGCGCTTCCGTGCAATCGGGGCGCAGCAGGGTGTGGTCGATTCGGGCAGCGAGGGTCATGGGGCAAAGGTACGGCGGGCAGTAGTGCTGGCGTTGGCCTACACCTTACGCTTTGCCCGTACTTTTGGCCAAAGCTCCGCTCCTCATGGAAAACGACATCAAGTTCCTGCGCATCCAGAATTTCAAGTCCATCAAGGACGTCACGCTCCACCCCCGCCGCGTGAACCTTATTATCGGCGAGCCGAATGTGGGCAAATCAAACCTGCTGGAAGCTATGACGCTGCTGGGCGGCATCACCTACGAGCAGACCGAGAAGTTTATGGGCAGCTTCATACGATACGAGGAGCCCCGGCAGCTGTTTTATGATAATCTGGTGGGGAATACAATTAAGGTGGAGACGGATAGGGATGTGGCAGTTTTGCTGTTTGAAAGTAAGAGTAAACAGTTTGAATATTTGTTTTGCGATAAGGAACTTCATAACGAACTGCTTAAACGTTTCCCTCCCACAACTAGCAATAGAAGCACTTTGGCTAGTCATGCCAGTGTATTATCCAAGATTCCTTTTGAGCATATAAAACTGGAAATGCATAATGGGTTTGCTGCTAAAAACATCCTTTATACAACATTCAATAACGCAAGCTTTTCCAGCGTTAAAATCAAATCAGACTTTACTGATTTTGGTGCCAATCTCAATACAGGCTCACTTCCGCGCAATTACGCATTTATAAAAAACACTTTCATTAACCAAGAGACAGGTGATGCTTATCTAAACCCGCCTAGTGGCAATAATTTAATCGAAATCATCCAAGCTTACACCCTGTTACGGGCAGAAATTGCGCAAATGTTCGAGCGCTACGGCCAGAAGCTCCAGCTTCGCATGGACGAGCGCCGCCTCGAAATCATCAAGGACCAGGACGGCATTATCTACTCCTACCCCTATTCCAGCGTAGCCGATACCCTGCAACGCATCATATTCTACCTCGCGGCCATCGAGAGCAACGACGACGCAGTATTGCTGTTCGAGGAGCCCGAGGCCCACTCCTTCCCGGTGTATGTATCGAAGCTGGGCCGGCGCATCGTGGAGAGCACCAATAATCAGTTTTTCATCGACACGCATAGCCCCTACCTCATCACTGAGATACTGGAAACGATGCTCACCGACGACGCGCAGGCCGGCGAGCTGGCCATGTTTGCGGCCTACTACGAGGACCACCAGACCAAGGTGCATCAGCTCAGCGACGAGGAAATTCGCAGCATCCGCGCCGATGGCATCGATGTATTCTACAACATGAAGCGGTTCACGACCGGCGCGGCCTCCAATGCCTGAAAACGTCCTGTTCGTACCCGAGTGCCACGTCGATACCGCCCTCACCCGCATCCTCCTCGCCGACCGGCTCACCTTCATCAATCACCAGCACGGCATCTCCAAAGTAGCCAACGTGCTAAGCCAGCAAGCCGAGTCGGGCCGCGGGCGCTTCGTAGTGGGCATAGTGGATAAGGACAAGAAGTTCGCCGACGTGAAGTATCTGCGCCCGTTTGCCAACTCTCGGCCCGTGGCCGCCCGCCTCGGCCCCGACTGCCGCTATTGCATCTACCAGCACCCGGCGCACGCCAATCATTACCTCATCGTGATGGAGCCGGCCTGCGATACCTGGATATTCGAAGCCGCCCACGCCGCCGGCCTGTCCCCGGCTGACTTCGGTCTGCCCCCCACCCTATCGGCTTTCATCGAGCTAATGAAAGACGAAGACGCCGAAGACAACCCGCGGCTGATTCGCCTGCTCTGGGCCATTCAGCTAGCCCAGCCCGCTGCCTACCGCGAGCTGGCCGAGTTCGTGGCCGACATCATGGACCAGAACAGCAGGCTCTGGCAGTAGCGCTAACCGAAAAAAAGGCGGCCTCCCCAGTGGGAAGGCCGCCTTTTTCAATTTAGAACCGGACTGGGAACTAGTCCACCAGCACGGCGCGGCCGCTTTCCACGTCCTGCTCCACAGACTTGTATTTCACGTCGCGCTTCACGGTGCCGTCCATGTATTGCACGTTCACTTTATCGTTGCGATTGGCTATTTTTTGGCTGCGCACAGGCACTTGCTTCTCGGCTACCTGGGGCGATTGGTAATCGGGGCCGATATCTTCGGGGCCGGCCCCGAGCGAGTCGAGGTTGCTCTCGTGCTCCACGGTGAGCTGGGGCTGGGGCTCCTCGTCTTCGAGGTAGTAGTCCTGCTCCTCGTTCGTGCCCACGGCACCTTGCTGTACCGGCACGTCGGCGTGGAAGAGGAAGGCCGTCGTCTCCTCGTTCACCTTGCCAATCATGCGCTTAAACAGCTCGAAGCTCTCGAACTTATACACCAGCAGCGGGTCTTTCTGCTCGTACACCGCGTTTTGCACCACCTGTTTCAGGTCGTCCATCTGGCGCAGGTGCTGGGTCCAAGCAGTGTCAATTACGCTTAGCACCACCACTTTCTCCATCTGGCGGAGGATGTCGTGGCCGCCGGTAGCCTGGGCGCGGCGCAGGTTGGCAATGGCCTGAATCTGCTTCTTGCCGTCAGTGAAGGGCACGGCGATGTTCTCGTAGGGCGCGCCATTGCTCAGCAAGTCGTTCACCAGCGGCAGCGAGTTACTGGCGATGTGCTCGTTCTTGCTCTGGAAGTAGCCCAGGGCCTCGTCGTACAGCTTCTGGGTCAGGGCCGGCACCTGCAGGCTGGTCAAATCCTGCGCCGAGAGGTAAGTATCGTAGCCGAATACCTTAATAACGTTCAGCTTGAAATCCTCGAAGTCGCCCGTGATTTTGTGGCCGGCGGCGATGTCCTCGCTCACGTCGTAAATCATGTTGAGGATATCGACTTCCATGCGGTCGCCGTGCAGGGCGTTGCGGCGGCGCTTATACACCACTTCGCGCTGGGCGTTCATCACGTCATCGTACTCCAGCAGGCGCTTACGCGTGCCGAAGTTGTTCTCCTCCACTTTCTTCTGGGCGCGCTCGATGGAGTTAGTAATCATCGAGTGCTGAATCACTTCGCCCTCTTCCATGCCCATGCGATCCATCAGCTTGGCAATACGGTCAGAGCCGAACAGGCGCATTAGGTTGTCCTCCAGGCTCACGAAGAACTGCGAGGTGCCGGGGTCGCCCTGGCGGCCGGCACGGCCCCGCAGCTGGCGGTCTACCCGGCGACTTTCGTGGCGCTCGGTGCCGATGATGGCCAGGCCACCCGACGCCTTAGAGGTTTCGCGCAGCTTAATGTCAGTACCCCGGCCGGCCATGTTCGTGGCGATGGTTACGGTGCCAGGGTAGCCGGCGGCGGCCACAATCTCGGCCTCGCGCTGGTTTTGCTTGGCATTGAGCACCTGGTGCTGGATACCGCGCAGCTTCAGCATGCGCGACATCAGCTCGGAAATTTCTACCGACGTGGTACCTACCAGCACGGGGCGGCCGGCTTCTACCAACTTCTGAATTTCTAGGGCCACGGCATTGTATTTCTCACGCACCGTTTTGTACACCTGGTCGTCGGAGTCCTGGCGCGAAATCACCCGGTTGGTGGGAATCACCACCACGTCGAGCTTGTAGATTTCCCAGAATTCGCCGGCTTCGGTTTCGGCCGTACCAGTCATGCCGCACAGCTTGTGGTACATGCGGAAGTAGTTCTGCAGCGTCACGGTAGCGTAGGTCTGGGTGGCGTCTTCCACGCGCACATTTTCCTTGGCCTCGATGGCTTGGTGCAGGCCGTCGGAATAGCGGCGGCCTTCCATGACGCGGCCGGTCTGCTCGTCCACGATTTTCACCTTGCCGTCGTCGGTCAGGATGTACTGGTCGTCTTTCTCAAACAGCGTATAGGCTTTCAGCAGCTGGTTCACGGTGTGCACCCGCTCGCTTTTTTCGTTGTAGTCGCTCATCAGCTTTTCCTTCTGCTGGAGCTTGTCTTCGGCGCTGAGGCCGGTGTTCTTCTCGATGTCGGCAATGGCCATGCCGATGTCGGGCATGATGAACAGCTGCGGGTCTTCGCCCTGCGCCGTAATCAAATCCAGGCCTTTTTCGGTCAGTTCAATCTGGTTGTTCTTCTCGTCAATGGTGAAGAACAGCGTTTCATCAGCCTTGGGCATCTGGCGCGAGTTGTCGGCCAGGTAGTGGTTCTCGGTAGCCAGCAATATGGCGCGGATGCCGGGCTCCGAGAGGTACTTGATGAGGGGCTTGCTCTTGGGCAGGCCGCGGTGGGCGCGGAACAGCATGAGGCCACCCTCGCCGTTTTTGTCGCCCGGCTCCACCCCGGTTTTACCGGCTGCAATCTGCTTGCGGGCTTCCACGAGGTAGGCCTGCACCACCTTTTTCTGCTCATCCACGATGCGCTGGATGCGCGGCTTGAGCTGGTAGAACTCGTGCACATCGCCGCGCGGCACCGGACCCGAGATGATGAGCGGCGTCCGCGCATCGTCAATCAGCACGGAGTCCACTTCGTCGACCATCGCGAAATGGTGCTTGCGCTGCACCAATTCTTCGGGGTCGCGCGCCATGTTATCGCGCAGGTAGTCGAAGCCGAACTCGTTGTTGGTGCCGTAGGTAATGTCGGCTTGATAGGCGGCGCGGCGCTCCGGCGTGTTGGGCTGGTGCTTGTCGATGCAGTCCACGGTGATACCGTGGAATTCGAACAGCGGCGCGTTCCATTCGGAGTCCCGCTTGGCCAGGTAGTCGTTGACAGTAACAAGGTGCACCCCGCGCTTCGACAGCGCATTTAGGAACGAAGGCAACGTTGAAACCAGCGTTTTACCCTCACCCGTGGCCATTTCCGAGATTTTACCCTGATGCAGCACCACGCCGCCAATCAGCTGCACGTCGTAGTGCACCATGTCCCAGACGATTTCGGCGCCAGCAGCCAGCCATTTGTTACTCCAGATGGCCTTATCGCCCTCGAAGGTCACATTGCCGTGCGTGGTGGCATATTCGCGGTCGCGGTCATTGGCGGTTACCACGAGCTGGCCGTTGTCTTTGTAGCGGCGGGCGGTATCCTTCACAATGGCGAAGGCCGTCGGCAGCACCTCCAGCAGCACCGCTTCGAGGTCCTTGTTGCGCTGCTTTTCCAGCGCGTCAATCTGCTCGAATAATACTTCCTTCTGCGCCACGTCCAGCTGCGGCTGGGTGTCGATTTGCTGATGCAAGCCGGCAATCTGCCCGTCGAGACCGGCGAGGCGCTCGGCAATGCGAGCGCGCACAACATCGGTCTGGTCGCGCAGCTGGTCATCGGTCAAACCGGCCAGTTTGGCATATTCGGCATTAATCAGCGCCACGTAGGGCACGATTTCCTTTAAATCACGCTCCGACTTGGAGCCGAATATTTTGGCGACGGTCTTGCCTAGGAAGTCAAACATCAGGTAGTTTTTATAGCGAAATGCGTTTGCGCGCACCTCAAATTTACGGAGCGTTCTGCTAAAACCATCCCAAAACAAAAAGCCCCGCCAAATTGACGGGGCTCGCTCAGTAGCGTGGACTCTGCGAGTCCGCTTCTTGCCGCCATGCGGCGAATGGTCGTTGTAGGGATTTGCGCGACGGTTGGAGTCCGCATTCGCCGCTGCGCGGCGAGACGCGGACTCGCAGAGTCCACGCTACGGCTACTCTTGCTTCGGCGAGCGGCTTATCAGCTTCTCGACCAGCGCGGTGCTGCCGGAAATGGCGGGCAGGACGGGCTTGCTGACGTTTTCCTTCTCGGTCAGTTTCTTGTAGAGCGTTAGGGCCTGGGCCACCACCTGGTCCATGTTGTAATACTTATAGGTGGCGAGGCGACCGACAAAATGCACGCCCGACGTTTCGTCGGCCAGCTTCTTGTACTTGCTGTACAGCTCGGCATTTTCGGGCATCGGGATGGGGTAGTACGGGTCGCCTTCGGCCTGCGGGTATTCGTACACAATGGCCGTTTTGGGGTGCTCCTGGCCGGTGAGGGCCTTGAACTCGGTGATGCGCGTATAGAGGTTGTCGTTGGGGTAGTTCACCACGGGCGCGGCGAGGTGTTTCTCCTTGTTCAAGGTTTCGTGCCGGAATTCGAGGGAGCGGTAGGGCAGCTTGCCGAACTTGAAGTCGAAATACTCATCTACCGGACCGGTGAAAATCATTTCCTTAAAAGGAATGAAGTCCATGATTTCGTGGTAATCCGTGTTCAGCATCACCTTGATATTTGGGTGGTTGAGCATGTTCTCAAACATCCGGGTGTAGCCGTGCAGGGGCATGGCCTGATAGGTGTCGGTGAAGTACCGGTCGTCGCGGTTAGTACGGGTGGGCACGCGGCTGGTCACGGACTTATCGAGCTGCGAGGGGTCGAGGCCCCACTGCTTATTGGTGTAGTTCTTAAAGAATTTGTTGTATAGCTCGCGGCCTACTTTGCTCACCACCACGTCTTCCGACGTCTTGATGACATCGACCTGCTCGGCTACGGAGGCGAAGAATTCTTCCACCTCGAAGCTGGTCAGGTTCAGGCCGTAGAGCTTGTTGATGGTGTCGAGGTTGATGGGCATCGGCACGTGCTGGCCATCCACGGAGGCGAGCACGCGGTGCTCGTAGGGACGCCAGTCGGTGAAGTTGCCCAGGTACTCGAACACGTCTTTTGAATTGGTGTGAAAGATGTGCGGGCCATACTTGTGCACCAGAATACCGTCCTCGTTGTAATGGTCGTAGGCGTTGCCGGCAATGTGGCTGCGCTTGTCAATTATAAGGACTTTTTTGTTGCTGCGGGTGGCCAGCCGCTCGGCCAGCACGCTACCGGCAAAACCGGCTCCAACGATGAGGTAATCAAACATAGTGCAGGGTATGGAAAGCAGTAAGAAGGGAGCGTTATATATTTTTATTTTAACTAACTGATAATCAGAATTTATGCGTGTTTCGGAGGCACGCTACGCCAGCTTGCGGCGGCTTGGATCCGTCCATTATGACTACCAACAGGCTAGACGATGGGCGGCAGCGTTACTTCCGATACTTTGGTGGGCATGAGCGGCACACCGGTCATGGTGGTGGAAGCATCGGGCTTTTTGGCACCCAGGCGCGCCTGCATCAGTTTCACCATCTGCTGCCAGGTCTGGTCCCAGGAAATGGTGGCCAGGTAATCATCGGTGCGCTGCCGCCAGTCGGCGTCGGTGCGCTGGGTGAGGGCCTTGGCGATGGCGGCGCCGAAATCGGCGGCGTTATCGGCAATGTGCACCAGCTTGAGGTCGCCGTAGGGCCGCACCACGTCGCGGATGGGCGTGCTCACTACGGGGTTGCCGGCGGCGAGGTATTCGGGCGTTTTGGTAGGCGAAATAAACTTCGTGCTTTCGTTATCAGCAAACAGCAGAGTGGCTACGTCCCAACCCTTTAAATAGGCAGGCAGTTCCTTATAATCCTTGCCGCCGAGGTAATGCACGTTGGGCGTGCGCGGCAGGGTAGCCGGGTCAATCTTCACCACCGGGCCGATGATGACAAACTGCCACTCGGCGTGGTTCTGCGCCAGCTCGCGCAGCAGCTCAATATCCAGCCGCTCGTCCACCACGCCGAAAAAGCCGATGCGCGGGTGCGCAATGCCGGCCTGGTCGACGGGCTCGGCCATGGGGCCCCGCGCCTGGCCAAAATGGGCTTTGTCGATGCTGCTCGGGAAGGGGTGCGCGTCGGGGTGCTGCTTGCGCTTGGCTTCGTAGAGCGTGTGCCCGCCGGTGAACACCAGGTCGGCTTTGGCGAAGAGCTCCTGCTCGCGCTTTTTGAGCTCGGGCGGGGCAAACTTGAAGGCCGCCAGCTCGTCCATGCAGTCATACACGGTGAGCTTGGGCGTGAACTGGCGCGACTTGCCCAGGGCCATGGGCGTGTAGTACCAGAACACGTAGTTCGTGACGCTCTGCTCGGCAAAATAGTGACTCAGGACTTCGAACTGGGCCTGGTCGGCGGCGGCTTCGTCTTCGCGCAGGCGCGCGGGCAGGTGCACCACCACCACTTTCACGCCGTTGTCGCGAAGCTTGATTTCAACGTGCGGCTCAACCAGGTTGTCGTTGTGACAGAAAGCGTCTTCGACATAAAACACCCGGCCGTATTGGGCAAAGCGCGACAGCAAGTGCTGGGGGCGCTGCCACACGAAATCCCAATGCAAGTGCGCAAAGCACACCAGGTCGGGCAACGTATAAGGGGCGTTATTTTCGGCAGCTGATTCGCTGGGCCGGGCAGCGGTGGCAGAGGCGCGCAAAAGCACTTCCACCGTCGAAGAAGGGGGCATGAAACTTAGCAGGAAAAGGGGTTTCGCGCCGCGCCGGAGGGACTCTCTACCTACGCAGCCGCAACGCTTGCAAGCGTATACGTAGCCCTTCGGCCAAAGGATATACCCCGGCTTACTTTGCTAAGCACCTACTAACGCTACACGCTATCAGGCTAATATAAGTTTATCATATATTTTATATCCCGGCATAAAGCTGGAGCAGGCACTGCCATTCCACGGCATCCTGCCAGCCGGTGGCGGTGCGCAGCCAGCCGTGCCGAATGCCCACGCGCCGAAAGCCAGCGGCCCGAAACAGCTTCAAACTCGCGGTATTATCAGTGCCTACAGTCGCGTAAATCTGGTGCAGGCGCAGCAGCTGGCGGGCGTAGTTTTTCAGCAGCTCCAGGGCCTGGCGGGCATAGCCGTGGCGGCGCTCGCTGGCCAGAATGGTGATGCCCACACCCGCCCGCAGGTGCAGCGGGTCGAAGTCAAAAAGGTCCACCACACCCACGGCAAGGCTACCTATCTCAGTAGTAATCACCAGCCGCAGCTGGCGCACTACGTAGAAATCCGCGCCGGCATGCGCCAGGTATTCGCGCAGGGCGTGGCGCGACACCGGCGCCAGCGTATCCGACACGCCCCAGATGTCGGGGTCGTTTTCGAGGGCGTAGAGGAATTCGAGGTCGTCGGGTTCGAGGGCGCGCAGGTGCATGGTGGGGCAAAGGTATTGGGCGGTGGGGTTGTGGCGGGACGTTCTCGCGTTTAAGATTAAAAAAATAAATTGCACACAATCAAACATTACACAACCGTTATCCGTTTACCTATTCGAAACCCCATGGCAACTCCTCCTGAACCGTCCGCTAAGAACTCACTGCTGAAGCTAGAAAACCAGCTGTGCTTCCCGTTCTATGCCGTTTCGCGGCTGCTCACCAAGGCCTATCAGCCGCTGTTGCAGGCTCTCGACCTTACCTACCCGCAGTATCTCGTGTTTCTGCTGCTATGGGAGCACGAGAAGCTCACGGTGAAGGAGTTGGGTGAAAAGCTGCTGCTCGACTCGGGCACGCTCACACCGCTACTCAAGCGCATGGAGCAGAAGCAGTGGCTCAGCCGCCGCCGCGACCCGCGCGACGAGCGGTCGGTTATCATCGCGCTGCTGCCGGCAGGCCGGGCCCTCGAAGCCCGGGCCGACCAGATTCCGCTGCTCATGCTCGACAAGATGCAGATGTCGGAAGGCGAGATAACGGCCCTGCGCACCCACCTAACCCATTTACTTACCCAGTTGGCTTAGCGGCTAGCGCTTAACTTTTTTTCTTACCCAATCCGATGAAAATCGAAAAAATCTTCACTGCCCAGGCTTTGGCCAAAGGCGGCCGCGACGGCCACATTAGCTCCAACAACAACGTTCTTAACCTGACCCTGAGCACGCCCAAAGAGATGGGCGGCCCCGGCAAAACCGGCGCTACCAACCCCGAGCAGCTGTTTGCCGCCGGCTACGCAGCCTGCTTCGAAGGCGCGCTGGGCGTGGCCGCCCGCCAGGCCAAAGTGCGCCTGGAAAACGTGACCGTGGAAGCCCTCATTGGCTTCGGCCAAGCGGAGGACGGCGGCTACGGCATCTCGGCCGATTTGCACGTAAACCTGCCCGGCTTCGAACAGAAGCAGGCCGAGGAGCTGGTGGAAGCCGCTCACGGCATCTGCCCCTATTCGCGCGCTACCAAAGGCAACATTGAGGTGAGCCTTACCACCACGACCAACGCCTAAGCACGCTGGCTTTCGGGCCGGCCAGATTGAAATAGCCGTGCCGCCACCACGCTGGCACGGCTATTTTTTATTCGCTGAACTCACTACCTTATTCCTATGAAAACGCAAGCCATTCTGCTCGCCAGCCGCCCCCAGGGCGAGCCCACGGCCGAGCAATTCCAGTTCGAAACCCGCGAAACGCCTGCCCTTGCCGCCGGCCAGGTGCTGCTGAAAACGCGGTATGTGTCCGTCGACCCCTACATGCGGGGCCGGATGAGCGCGGCAAAATCGTACGTGGCACCGTTTGAAGTGGGCCAGCCGATTGCGGGCGGTGTAGTAGCCGAGGTCATTGAAAGCCAAAGCCCGGACTTGGCCGTAGGCACCACCGTAGTGGGCAACCTGCTTTGGCAGGAATTCAGCGTGGCCGATGCCAAAACACTGAACCCCGTGCCGGTAGATAAAGCCCCTGCCAGCTACTTCCTGGGCCTGCTGGGCATGCCCGGCCTCACGGCCTATTTTGGCCTGCTCGACATCTGCCAGCCCAAGGCCGGCGAAACGGTGGTGGTATCCGGCGCGGCCGGGGCCGTGGGCCTGATTGTGGGCCAGCTGGCCAAAATTCAGGGCTGCCGGGTGGTTGGCACGGCGGGCTCCGACGAAAAGGTGGCCCACCTCAAAGCCCTGGGCTTTGACGAAGCCATCAACTATAAAACCACGCCCGACATTGCCAAAGCCCTGGCCGCCGCCGCCCCCAACGGCGTGGACTGCTACTTCGACAACGTGGGCGGGGCCATCACCGACGCCGTGTACGACCTGCTGAACAAGCACGCCCGCATTGCCCTATGCGGTCAGATTTCGACCTACAACGCTACCGAAACGCCCACCGGCCCCCGCCCCGAAGGCAAGCTCCTGAAAACCAGCACCAAGCTGCAGGGCTTCATCGTGAGCGACTACTACAGCCGCTGGCCCGAGGGCGTGGCCAAGCTCACGGAGTGGTACGCCGCCGGCCAGCTGAAAGGCGAGGAAACCATTACGGAAGGCTTCGACCAGATTCCGGCCGCTTTCATGGGCTTATTTAAGGGTGAGAACACCGGCAAGGCCGTGGTAAAAGTGGCGTAATCAGCACATAGCCTAATAGGCGGTCATGCTGAGCATTCTGCGCATCAAGCAGAGACCGAAGCATCTCGCGTGCCACCACTAATCCTTTTCTCGCGAGTGAGTTACTGCCACACGCGAGATGCCTCGGCTGCGCTCGGCATGACGTTCTCAAAGCGTTTCAACATCATCCAATCCCCCACTATCCCATGTCCTCCAACAAATCCATTATCTGCGTAGCGGCCCACTTCCAGGCCCAGGCCGGCCAGGAAGAAACCGTGCGCCAGCTGCTGTTACAAGCCGCCGCCGCCGTGCGGGCCGATGAGCCCGGCAACCTGGTGTACACCGCGCACCAGGACCCGAAAGAGCCCACTAAGTTCTTCATCTACGAGCAATACGCCGACCAGGCGGCCCTCGAAGCCCACCGCGACTCGGCCCACTACCAAGAGCTGGTGGTGAAGCAGATAGGGCCGCTGCTGGCCGAGCGCGCCGTCACTTTTTACCAGCTGCTGGACTAACGCCGGCCGCTCTTTTTTTTCATTACCACTAAAACCCAGATACCATGAAAATTGCAATGATTTTGACCTCGCACGACGAGCTCGGCAACACCGGCCACAAAACCGGTTTCTGGCTCGAAGAATTCGCCGCGCCTTACTACACCTTCATCGATGCCGGCGCTGATGTTACGCTCGCTTCGCCCAAAGGCGGCCAGCCGCCCCTCGACCCCAAAAGCGACGACCCCAGCGCCCAGACCGATGCCACCAAGCGCTTCAAGGCCGACACCGCCGCCCAGCAAGCCCTGGCCAGCACGGTGACGCTCGACACCATCAAGGCCGAAGATTTTGAC
Organism: Hymenobacter siberiensis; assembly: GCF_018967845.1. Classification (GTDB taxonomy): domain Bacteria; phylum Bacteroidota; class Bacteroidia; order Cytophagales; family Hymenobacteraceae; genus Hymenobacter; species Hymenobacter siberiensis. The sequence continues at coordinate 1,604,102 of NZ_JAHLZZ010000001.1, read as the reverse complement.
GCCGTGTTCTACCCCGGCGGCCACGGCCCCCTGTGGGATTTGGCCGAAGACAAGAAGTCCATTGCCTTCATCGAAGCCATGTACAACGCCGGCAAGCCGGTAGCCGCCGTGTGCCACGCCCCCGGCGTGCTGCGCCACGTGAAAGCCGCCAACGGCGAGCCGCTGGTGAAAGGCAAGTCGGTAGCCGGCTTCACCAACACTGAAGAAGAGGCCGTGCAGCTGACCAACGTAGTGCCTTTCCTGGTGGAAGACATGCTGAAAGAAAACGGCGGCCAGTACTCGAAAGGCGCCGACTGGCAGCCCTACGTCGTATCGGCCGGCAACCTGATTACGGGCCAGAACCCCGCCTCGTCGGAGAAAGCCGCTGAAGAGCTGCTGGCGATGCTGAAGAAGTAGCCTCACGGTTAACCTCACCCCTGCCCCCCTCTCCCGCAGAGAGGGGGCACCGGTTCGGAGCAGGAATAAAACGAAAATAGCCCGGCGCATTGCGCTGGGCTATTTTCATTAACGGCTTCATCTGTCTGGAGCAAAGCCGGTGCCCCCTCTTTTTTGGAGAGGGAGGTCAGGGGGTGAGGTGACCCGCCTTACACCTCCCCGCCGAAAACCCGCACCGCCGGGCCACTCAGCCACACGTTTTCGAAGCCACCATCGGGACGCTGCTCGAAGCTTACTTCCAGTTCGCCGCCCATGGTTTGCAGGCGCACGGGCGAGGCCGCGCCGCGTTGCGAGGCGGCCAGGGCCACGGCCGTTACGCCGGTACCGCAGCTCAGGGTTTCGTCTTCCACGCCGCGCTCGTAGGTACGCACGGGCCAGGGCTGGGCGGGGTCGACGGGAATTTCCACGAAGTTGACGTTGGTGCCGGCCGGGTCGTAGGCCGAGTCGTGGCGGATGTCGTGGCCGATGCCGTACACGTCGAAATCTACCAGTTTTTGACCGCCTTCAGGGTCGAGGAAATGAATGTGGTGGGGCGAGCCGGTGTGCAGGAAAACGTCGGCCTCCCCTACCCCGGCTTTCTGGGCAGCGGCTACATCAATCATGCGCAGGCGCACAGTGCCGTCGGGCTCCACGCGGGCTTCGTGGGGGCCATCCACGGCCAGAAAATGGGTTTCGTCGCCGATGAGGCCGAGGTATTTGGCAAAGGCCACGGTGCAGCGGCCGCCGTTGCCGCACATGGAGCTGGGGCGGCCATCGGCGTTGAAGTACACCATTTCGAAATCGAAATCAGGCTTGTTGCGCAGCAGAATCAGGCCATCGGCCCCAATGCCGAAGCGGCGGTCGCAGAGCTGGGCAATCAGCGGCTGGTCGGTTTCATTGAAAGCATGGACACGGTCGTCAATCATGACGAAGTCATTGCCGGTGCCCTGGTATTTATGGAATTGCATGATGCAAAAGTAATGAATGGCCCTGGCGTCGTCGCCCCCCGTGTGCGCCTCATGGGACCCCTGTGGGGCACGGCCCGCGTCGCCCTAATCCTCAATCTTAGCGCGGCGCTTGATGCGCGACTCCCAACGCTTGCGCTTGGGCGCGATGCTGCCCCTCAGGTATTTCTCCATCACCATCACGGCGCAGGGGGCGGCGGCGGTGGCCCCGAAACCGGCATTTTCGAGGTACACGGCCACGGCAATGCGCGGGTTGTTGGCGGGGGCGAAGCCGACGAAGGTGGCGTGGTCGTCGCCTTCGTCGTTTTGCACGGTGCCAGTTTTGCCGGCCACGGTGATGCCTACATCAGCCAGACTGGAGGTTTCGGCGGTGCCACCACGCTGCATCACGGCAATCATGCCGGGGACGAGGGCGGCCAGGTTGGCGCTATCGACCAGGGTGTAGTGCTTTTTGGTGAAGCGGGGCAGCGGGCCGCTGTCGCCCACGCTGCGCACCAGGTGCGGCCGGATGTACCAGCCCCGGTTGGCGATGATGGCGGCCATATTGGCCATTTGCAGGCCGGTGAGATTGATTTCGCCCTGCCCGATGCTGAGCGAATAAATGGAACGGTAGGTCCAGTGCGTGGTGCGGCGGACCTTGTCGTAGTAGGCCGGGGTGGGCAGGAAGCCGGGGGCTTCGTGCGGCACATCCACGCCCAGCACGGAGTCGAGCCCGAAGGACCGCACGTAGCGGCGCCACTGGGCCAAGTTGGCGTGGCGGGCGGCCACGGTGTCGGTGGCCAGACTGTCGGGCACGCGGCTGATGATATTGCGCATCACCTGGTAGAAATAGGGATTGCAGCTGTACTGCAGGCCTAGGGTGAGGTTTTTACCGGCCGGGTGGTGGTGCACGCAGCTGATGAGCGACTGGTCGCAGCGAAAGCCGGTTTGGGGCGTGATAGCTCCCAGCTGCAGGGCCACGGCGGCATTCACGAGCTTAAAAACCGAGCCCGGCGGGTTGGCCAGCATGGCGGGCCGGTTCATCAGGGGCATGTCTTCGCTTTCCAGCAGCTTGGCGCGCACGCCGGCCTGGTCGGGCGCGGTGAGGGTGCGGGCCGAAAACGTGGGGCCTGATACGAAGCAGAGAATTTCGCCGGTGCGCGGGTCGAGGGCTACGAGGTAGCCCTTGCGGCCGCCAATCAGGCTTTCGGCATAGGCCTGCAGCCGGGCATCGAGGCTCAGATGGAGGTCCTGGCCTTGCTGAAACGCGGTGTCGGCGGCCCAGTTGCCGCGCTCCTGGCCCGTGGAGTCGAGGAGCGGGTGCCGAATGCCGCGGCGGCCGTTGAGCAGGCCGTTGTAGTAGCTCTCGACGCCACCGTTGCGCAGGCGGTAGAACCGGCCCCGACGGTAACGTTGGGCCGAGCGCAGGAAAGCCTGCGCCTGGTCAGCGGCGTAGCCAAGCACGGGTGCTCCCGTGCTCGTGGTATAGGTGCGCATGGTTTGCTGCGTGAGCCTGAGCATGGGCCACTCCTTCTGGCGCTTGCGTATTTTTTCGGCTTCCGCGTTGGTAAGCAGCAATTTCACGCCTCCCTTGGGGCGGGCGCCTTCGTAGGGCAGAGCTGCGCTAATGCGGTGCCACAAGGCACTGTCGCGCCAGCCCAGCAGGCGGTTGAGGCCGGCGGAGTCGAGCGGCGGGCGCACCGGCAGGGTGAGCAGGTACACCGGCCGGGTGGCCACCAGCACGGAATCGTTGCGGTCGAGCACGCGGCCCCGCCAGGGCGCTTCCGATACGTCGCGGCGCGGGGTGAGGGGCCCCAGGGAGGAATCCGGCACCAGCACCTCGGCCTGCTGCGCCGGCGATGAACAGGCCGTCAGCATCAGCACGCAGGCAACGAGGCAGGTTTTCCAGGGGGCAAGAGTCATTAACATCTGCTAAAACTAGGCGGTACTCGCAAGGTGGGTCGCTACTTTTCGATGAACACTGCCAACGGCCTTTCAGAAGAGGGGTAATTGCCAAGTATCCACCTTTGGGTATTCATAATGTTCACGAAGTGGCCTGCGCCTGTTGAGACGCAAAATGTCGCGCGCAGATTTTAGTACCCGCTGCATTTAACAACCACGGCGGCTACCACGGCCACGGCGAGCAGCGAGCCCAGCCGCAGGGCCAGGAATACCCAAGCCGGTAATTCAGGGTCTTTACGAATTTTAAACATCTGATTTTACGCTGAAGTAGTTTGCTTATGAATCACTGCTTAACAACGAACAACCGACAACTAGCCGGAAGCTGGTTGTACCCCTATACGGCCCCAAACCCCAAAAGGCTCGGAGCGGGTTACTACCCAATTAGCCGACCCTGCCGGGCACGGCCCCTACCTTTGCGCGCTCTATGTACGATTTCCTCACCACCTCGCCCTGGCCCGACTACGAGCTAATTGATTCCGGCAACTTCCAGAAGCTCGAACGCTTTGGCCAATACATCCTGGCCCGCCCCGAGCCGCAAGCCATCTGGGACCCGCACTTGCCCCTCAAGGAATGGGAAAAGGCCGATGCGGCCTTCGCCCGTGCGCCCGGCTCCACCGAAAAGGGCCAGTGGCGCCTCAAGCCCGACATGCCCGAGCAGTGGGTCATTGCCTACGAGCGGCCCGATGGCCTGAAGCTGAAATTCCGCCTCGGCCTGTCGTCGTTCAAGCACGTCGGCCTGTTTCCGGAGCAGGACCCCAACTGGCAGTTCATCTATAATCAGACGAAAAAGCGCCGCGCCAAATTGCCGCGCGTGCTCAACCTGTTTGCCTACACGGGCGCGGCCACGCTGGCCGCCCGCGCCGCCGGCGCCGATGTCACGCACCTCGATTCGGTGAAGCAGGTGAACTTCTGGGCCCGCGACAACATGGAAGCCAGCCAGCTCGACGGCGTGCGCTGGCTCGTGGAAGACGCCATGAAGTACGTGCGGCGCGAAGTGAAGCGCGGCAGCAAGTATCAGGGCCTCATCCTCGACCCGCCCGCCTACGGCCGGGGCCCCAACGGTGAGAAATGGCAGCTCGAAGACGAGTTGAACGAAATGCTCAAGCTCAGCCAGCAGCTCCTCGACCCAGAGGACCATTTCTTTGTGGTGAACCTGTACTCGCTGGGCTTCTCAGCCCTGATTCTCGATAATCTGACTACCGCCATTTTCCCCGGCGAGAAGGCCGTGCGCGAGCTGGGCGAGATTTACCTGCACGATGCCGGGCAGCGCAAGCTGCCGCTGGGCACGTTCTGCCGGTTTGCCGTGTGAGGCAAACTTTAGCTTGCCGTTTTGGAAAAAAAGATGTTAAAACACGGCAGGCTAAAGCTTACCTCACGCGCTTATTCATCCACAGCTGAAAAATGAGCGCCCCGGCCGCGTAGGCCAACACGTCTGCCGGGTCGGCCACGGCCTGGGCCGACCAGAGCGGCAGCAGGCCTTCGAACCACAGCGCTACGCCGGCCCAGGCGGCCAGCACCCAGGTGCCGGGCAGCGTGGCCCCACGGCCGTACACGGTTTGGTGTGCGGCCAGGGCCAGGCTGAGCATTAGGGGGAGAAAAAGCACATCGTTCAAGTACGACGCCAGCCCGGCCGGCAGCGCCAAGTGCAGCCAGTGCTTGTTTAGCTGGTAGCCGCCGTAGAGCAGGGCGCTGCCTAAAAACAAAGGGTGGCGAAGCACGGCCGGCACCCGCATATCAGGCCGCCAAGGCGGTTACCAGCCACACAATAAACCCCAGAATGGCCACGAATAGCAGCTGCCCGCCCCGCACAATAGTCTTGAAAAACCGCACCAGGCCGCCATCTTCGGGGTATATTTCCACGAGCTGAATGCCCCCGCGCAGGTGCTCCGTAGCCGCGCGCTGCCGGGTTTCCTCGTGCGTGCGTGGGTCCAGCAGCTTGCCGCAGTGTTCGCAGCGGTCGGTGGCTTGCTGCTGCCAGTGCGACCACTGCTGGCAGACCGGACACTTCTTCGTTGAAATAAAATTTTTATCAGCCATCGCTCTTTCTTTACGTAGGAAGCAAGCGCATGTTTAGGGTGCTTCGGCACAGGCCCGTCGTACCCTTCGTTGCCATTGCCATATTTTCTTCTCAATGCATCACGCCCATCCTCACCCCCGCCGCCTTGCCCTGATTGATATGGGCACCAACACTTTCCACCTGCTTATTGTGGAAATACCCACCACGCCCGGCCAGAAACCGGTGGTCGTGCTGCGCACCAAAGCGGGCGTACGCCTGGGCGAGGGCGGCATCAGCCAGGGCATCATCGCCCCGGCGGCCTACGACCGCGCCCTGCACACGCTGGCCGGCTTCAAGGAGGAAATGGAGCTGCACTCCGTGACGGAGGTGCGTGCCACCGCCACCAGCGCCATGCGCGTCACGAAAAATGGTCCCGATTTGGTGCGCGACATTTTCGAGCAAACCGGCATTCAGGTCAACGTCATTTCTGGCGAGCGCGAGGCGGAGCTCATCTGCCAGGGGGTGCGCCAGGCCGTGGATTTGGGGAAGGAATCGCAGCTGATAATGGACATCGGCGGCGGCTCGGTGGAGTTCATCATTGCCAACCAGACTACCATTTTCTGGAAGCAGAGCTTCGAAATCGGGGCTCAGCGCCTGCTGGATATGTTCTTTCCCGACCCCAGCGGCGTATTTCCCGCCGCCGCCGTCGAGGCCGAGCAGCAGTACCTCGGCACAATGCTCACGCCGCTCATCGAAGCCGTGCGGCAGTACCGGCCGGTGGGCATCGTCGGCGCATCCGGCAGCTTCGACAGCCTGGCCGACATGCAAGCTGGCCAGTTGCGTACTGAGGCCGAGCTGCCGCCCTGCACCGAGCTGGCGCTGGAATCCTTCCAAAGCAGCTACCGCCACCTGCTCGGCGGCAACCACGAGCAGCGCAAGGCCCTGCCCGGCATCCTGCCCATGCGGGCCAATATGATGGTGGTAGCCACCGTGCTAATTGATTTCGTGCTGGGCATCACGGAAATTACGCGGATTCGTGCGTCGGCTTTCGCACTGAAGGAAGGGGTTTTGGCGGAGATACTGGCCGTATAATTTACTTTGAGCGTCATACCGAGCGCAGCGAAGCATCTTTACCGCCACCACTAAACCAATCGAATGGATTAGTGGTGGCGGTAAAGATGCTTCGCTGCGCTCGGTATGACGTTCCCATTTCTCCGATTCCTCAAGACATGACCTTCTCCTACAGCCAGCTTTTCACCTTCACCGAAAGCGTTTTTCTCGCCATGGGCTGCCCGGCCGAGGATGCCACCCTCGCCACCGAAACCCTGCTTTCGGCCGACCTGCGCGGCGTAGATTCCCACGGTGTGGCCCGCCTCGTGGGCTACGTGCGCCTGTGGGAGGCCGGCCGCATCAACGCCACGCCCCGCGTGGGCGTCACCTACGAAACGCCTAGTACCGCCGTGGTAGATGGTGACGGCGGCCTGGGCCTGGTGGTGGGCCCCCGGGCCATGCGCGTGGCCATTGAGAAAGCCCGGCAGGCAGGTACCGGCTGGGTTTCAGTGAAGAACTCCAACCACTTCGGCATTGCCGGCTACCACGCCATGCTACCGCTGGCGCACGACATGATTGGCATTGCCATGACCAACGCCTCGCCGCTCGTCGCGCCCACCTTCTCGCTCGACCGCCTGCTTGGCACCAACCCCATTGCCGTAGCCGTGCCCGCCGGCGAGCAGTCTGATTTCGTGCTCGACATGGCCACCACCACCGCCGCCAACGGCAAGCTCGAAATTGCCCAGCGCAAGGGCCTGCCCCTGCCCGAAGGCTGGGCCCAAACCGCCGACGGCCAACCCAGCACCGATGCCAACGCGGTGAAAAACGGCGGCGCGCTGCTGCCCCTGGGCGGGGCCACCGGCTCGCACAAGGGCTACGGCTTGGGCGCGGTGGTCGATATTTTCTCGGCCGTGCTCTCCGGCGCGAACTATGGGCCGTGGGTGCCGCCCTTCGTGGCCTTCCTACAGCCCTCGGCCAACCCCGTGGGGCAGGGCCTGGGCCACTTTTTCGGCGCCATGCGCGTCGATGCCTTCCGGCCTGCCGACGAGTTTAAGGCGCACATGGATAACTGGATTTCAACTTTCCGCCAAGCGCAGGCAGTGGAAGGCAAAAAAGTCCTCATCCCTGGCGACCCCGAGCGCGAAATGGCCGCCCATCGATTGCTGGACGGCATTCCGCTGCTCGATGCCGTGGTTAAGGATTTGGAAGGCGTGGGCGCGAAGTTTGGCGTGAAGCTGTAGCACTTCGTCTTTATTCCGACAGCCAGCCAAAAACAAAAAGGCTCCCTGCTTGCGCGGGGAGCCTTTTCCAATAATATCAGCAGTGCTGAAACCTACGAGATGCCGTGGGCCGTGGCGTGGGGCGCCATAGCAGCCATGGCCACTTGCTGGTTCAAAAACTGCGACGAGTAACCCGCGTCCGACTTGTTGAGGAACAGGCAAGTGCCACCGTTCACAACGTCGATAATCTGCGAATACTGGTCCATGGGCAGCGCCGGGCAGCCAAGGCTACGACCCAGGCGGCCATTCTGCTTAATGAAGTCTTCGCTGACATAATCGGCGCCGTGCATCACGATGGAACGGGCAGCGGCGTTGCTGTTCACGCCTTCGTCCATGCCTTCGAGGCGCAGCGAATGGCCGTGCTTGCCTTCGTATTCGCTGCCGGTGACATAAAAGCCCAGGCTGCTCATATTGCTTTGGTCGGTGTTGGAAAAGCTGCTGGCTTCATTCTCGCCCGAGTTGTGGCCGTGAGCCACGAGGGTATGAAAGAGGACTTCTTTCTTGCCCAAATCGAGCACCCAGAGGCGTTTTTCGGTACTGGGCAGGTCGAAGTCAATAACCGTCAGCACCTGCTTGTCCTCGGCCAGCTTGCCGGCCTGGCGCAGGTTGAGGTAGCCGGTCATGGCCTTGGCGAACGTTTCAAAGCGCAGCCCTTCCTGCTCGGCCCCGAGGGCATTGTAGGTGGTGCGCAGCTCCTGGTCGAACTGGGCTTTGGGCGAAAATTCTATTTTGGGCATCCGCAGCTCGTTGCGCGAGCTGCCCGCCACCGACTGCTGAATATTGCCGGCCATGGGCGTAGCCAAAAACAACGAGGCCAAAAACGGCAGAACGCGGCGCGCCATGCGCTGACGACGCAGGCCTTGGCGTTTGCGCTGAACGATGCTGGGCTGATGCGAATGCATAATCGAAGTGGCTGGTTGGAGAAGCAAAATCAGCCGGCGCACGGGCGACAGCTGTTTCGGATGCTTTATACGGAGTGGGAATTCCGGCGGCTACTTTAAACACGATTTGCCGAGCTAAATGATTCCGTTGCTTCTCCGGATGCAACCCGGCTAGCGCCAGCCGCGCTGCAAAAACCGGCGGCCGGCGGCCGGCCCATCCAGCCAGCGCGAGGCCAGGCCGGGGCCGCTCATGAGCAGCATGCTGCCCACCCGCAACGTGGCAATAATGGCCTTGAACTGCGCGGGCGGCAGCGCCGGACAGCCCCGGCTGTAGCCCAGGTGGCCGTATTGGCGCACGTATTTCGGGCTGACGTAATCGGCGGCGTGCAGCACCACGTAGCGGTCGAAGGCATTCGCATTTTGCCCTTTATCCAATCCTTCGATGCGGCGCGAGTAGCCATGAACACCATCGTAAGTACCCGCCGTGCGGTAGAAGCCCAGCGAGGTGCAGGCCGACGAATCTTTATCGGAAAAGCGGCGGGCGCGCAGGTGGCCCGAGCCTTCGCCGTGGGCCACCAGGCTGCGGTGCAGCACTTTCGCTTCCTTTAGGTCGATGACCCAGAGGCGTTCGGAGGTGTTGGGCAGGTCCATATCGGCCACGGCCAGCAGACCGGCGCGCTCGATGCGGCCGGTGGGGTGCAGTGTGAGGTAGCCAATGCAGGCCTGCTCCAGCACTTCGGGGCGTAGCGCGGCGGCGGCAGGACCAAGGGCGGCGTGCAGCTGCTCGATGGCCTGGCGCAGGGTATCGGGCACGGCGGCCAGCGCGGGCACCGGGGTCAGGCGCAGCGAATCGGGGACCGGGACGGCCACCGCCGGCACAGCGGCCGATGTGAGGGCAGCAGCAGTGACGCGTTTTTTGGCGGGCGTTTGCGCCTCCTCGGCGCGCAGCTGGCAGCCGGCGGTGAGCAGCGTGGCGGCCAGGCAACCAATGATGTGCGCCTTACCGGCAGACGCTCTGACAAACTCCCCTACTTCTCTCAACCTAACCATGGGCCAAAACTACGGCGCGCTGCTGCAGCAACCACTCGCCAACCGGCACTTTTACCAAAACGAACCAAGCCGGAGCCTGAGCGAAACCAAGGCCCGGAGCACAACGCCAGCACTCCTCCACGACCTGGTGAACAATAATTATTGACATAGCACAATTATTCAAAAAATGCAATCGAATGCACAAATAATATTTTGTCATTTCAAGGTTATACGAACCATTTTTTATACCTTGATTCACTTTAATAGCAGCAAAATCGCTGTTTTTGCGCTACTACTGATTGACAAGCCGTACTTCATTTTTTCCTCACAAAACCCAATTCCCACACATGATGCACTTTTCCCCGCGTTTTCCGTTCCGCAAACGATTCCGGTTTGCTTTAGCTCTGGCCATCGCGTTGCTGGGGGTCGGCAACCAAGCTGCCCACGCCCAAAAAGTAGTCATGCAGGGCTTCTGGTGGGATTTCTGGAACTCGAACTATCCTAATGGCTGGGCCAACTACCTCGCCGACCTGGCCCCGCGCCTGAAAAGCATGGGCGTGGATGCCGTCTGGATTCCGCCGACCATCAAAAACGCCAACCAGGGCAACGGCTACTCCCCTTTCGACAACTACGACCTGGGCGATAAGTGGCAGAAAGGCTTCCTGGCTACCCGTATGGGCACGAAGGATGAGCTGCTGCGCGCCGTGGCCGTGCTGCACGCCAACGGCGTGGAGGTAATTCAGGACCTGGTGTTGAACCACAACGACGGGGCCGGCTCATCGAACGGCGCAGGCGGACAGGACCCCGGGGCCTGGGAAGACGGCACGACCAGCAAGTACAAGAACTTCCGCTACGTGAGCTACGCTAAGCCGGTGACCGACGAGAGCGCCGCAGATTATTTCAGCCGCTCGGGCCGCTTCTCGAAAAACTGGGAGAATTTCAACCCCAACCAGGGAAATAATTCCACCACCGGCGACTGGAACGCCCCCTTGTTTGGGCCCGACATCAGCTACTACACCGGCTCCTACGGCCAAAGCTCCAACGCCACTACCTATAACCCCGTGCAGGCCAGCGACTACATGCGTACCGGCAACCGCAACTGGCTGATTTGGTACAAGAAGCAGGTCGGTTTCGATGGTGTGCGAATGGACGCGGTGAAGCACTTCCCCGACTTCGCCTCCGAAGACTTTCTGTATAATATGCAGAGCAACGCCGGCTGGGCCAACGGCGGGGCCACCATGTACGCCGTGGGTGAATGGGTGGGCTCGTCGAGCCAGATGGATGGCTGGGTAGCCAACGTGAACAACCGCTCGGGCACGTTCGACTTCTCGCTGCGCAACGGCCTGTACAACGTTGTGAGCCAGGGCGGCAGCTTCGACATCGGCACGCTGCCCAGCTACCAGCAAGGCACGCGGGTGGTGAACATCAACGGGACGTATGTGCACCGTACGGTGCCCTTCGTGAACAACCACGACACGATGCGGCCCCAGGTAGATGCCAACGGCAACTACACCGGCTGGAATACCGGCTCGGAGCTGGCCCCGCACATCGACCCGTTCGACCCGCGCCTCTCGGCCGTGTATGCTGCCGCGCTGGCCATGGATGGCTCGCCGATGCTGTTTTTTGAGGACGTGTTCAACGTGGGCAACACCAGCAAGCGCTACGTGCACAGCCCCAAAAGCACCGTGGACCTGCCCACCCGCGACGACCTCGTGAACCTGGTGTGGTGCCACCAGAACCTGCATTTCAAGGACGGCGCGTACAGAGTGCGCTACCAAGCCGCCGACCACCTCGTGATTGAGCGCAGCACCAAGGCCATCATCGGCATCAACGACAACTTCACCACCTGGCAGAACAACACGGTGAGCTGCGATTTCGCGCCCGGTACCGTGCTGAAGGACTATTCCGGGGCCAATGGCACTGCCACCGTCACGGTGAGCAGCACCCAGACCGTGGCCATCAACACCCCGCCGTGCAACGGCACGGCCGCCAGCGGCCGCCGGGGCTACTCGGTGTGGGCGCCCACCAACGCCGTGACCGACTACACCCGCCCCGCCCTGACCACCACCCAGGAGTGGGAGCTGGCCAACGACCTCGGCGACTCCGACAGCCGCAGCCTGATGCAGGGTGGTGAGCTGCCGGCCGCCTCCACGGCCTACCGCACGGCCGGCCGCATCTACGTGGCCGCCAACAAAGGCGTCACCTACACCCTTTTCCCCGTCGATGCCACGCGCAGCCTGACGGTGGCCGTGCTCAACAGCGCTGGCACCGTAGTGAGCAGCCAAACCGGCACCGGTACCCTCACGGGCACCTACACGCCCACCACCGAAGGCTGGTACACGCTGAAAGCCAAAAACGCCAGCACCGCCAACCCCAGCCAGGGCGCGTTCGTGAAGGCCACCTACACTGCTCCCACCGTGGTAACCGGCGCCATGACTGGCCGCCGCGATGCCGCCGTGCTGGCTAACACTAAGGAAGTACCCACCGCCGAGGTACTGGTGTACCCCAACCCCACCGCCGCCGACCGCATCGATATGGTGATTACCGCCAACCGCGAGCAGGCCGCCACCGTGCAGCTGCACGACCTGACGGGCCGCCTGGTGCACCAGGAAACTGTGCGCCTCTACAACGGCACGAACGAGCTGCGCCTCGGCGTGAAGAAGACGCTGCCGGCCGGTATTTACCAGCTGAGCGTACCCGAGTTTCATGTGAGCCAGAAGGTGGCAGTGCAGTAACGACCAGCCATTTTCAATCAAAAAAAAGCCGCTCCGATGAATCGGAGCGGCTTTTTTTTGATTGAAAGAGTCCCGCTGCCCGCTGGCGCGCGTCTGCGACGCGCGCCAGCGGGCAGCGGGACGACCTAAAAAAACACGCTCACATTCAGCTTCGCATAAAATGGCGTGCCGGGCGTGAAGTGCAGCTCATCAACGCCAACGGCAGGCTCGGCGGGCAGGCGGGTCTGGGTGGCGAACTGGGCCTGGTTCCACTCCACGTTCAACAGGTTTTCGGCCGAAGTCCCAATCTGGAAGCGCGGCGTGGTGTAGGCCAGCACAGCATCGAGCAGGAAGTAGCCTTTGGCGCGGATGCTGCCGTCGTCGTTGGCCGGGCGGGAGTCGATGTGGCGGTAGCGCAGGCTGCCGCTCCAGCCTTTCGGGACTTTGTAGGTGAGGCCGCCGGTACTGGTGAAGGTGGGCGCAAGCGGAATGTAGTTGGCCTTTTCGGGCGCGTCGAGCTGGCGGCCGTGGTTGTAGTTGAAGTCGCCATCGAGGAACAACCGGCTTCCCAGCTGGTAGCGCACCGACAAATCGAGGCCGTAGCGCTGGGTGGGGCCGGTACTTTCCACCACGGCATCATCGCCCACGTACACCAGCTCGTCCTGCAAATACAGGCTCCAGAGGGCGGCATTCACTACCAGACTGGGCAGCGGTTTAAACGTGCTCCCGATTTCGGAGCCGATGGCGCGGGGCAGCACATTGGCATTCACGCCCTGAATCACGCCCCGCGCATCATTCGAGTGGAAGCCGAAACCCGAACGGGCAAACAGCTGCACGGCCGGCGACAGCTGGTAGTAGAGGTTGAGCTTGGGCGACACGCGGGCCCGGGCCACGCGGCCCGCCAGCGGCGCGGTTAGGCCGGTGGCCTCATCAGTCCGCCGGCCCCGGAAATCGAAGGTGAAAAAGTCGGCCCGCACCGCCGCGTTCACCGTGAGGCGGTCGGTCAGGGTCAGGATTTCATCGAGGTATACGTTGATGTTCTGCTCGAACAGCCGGCCCGTGCTGATGGTATCAAGCGTTTCGCGCCGCACGGTGTGGCGCAGGCCCAGCGTCGAGAAATCGTTGCGGGTGCCCACGCCCAGCGTGCTGTGCAGCGCGCGCGCCCCAAGCTGGTCGTCGCGCTCATACGTGGCCGTGTAGCCGAAGAGGTTCCGGTCGTCGGTCTGGTTGATTTCGTCGCCGTTTATCGAGTCGTGCAGGAAGAAAGTAAAGTTGGAAAACAGGCTGAAATCGTACTTCGAATAATACGCCTGCTGGCGCAACACGGCATCGTGCGGCAGCGCGGTGGTGAGCACCACGCTGGCGTTGGTGCGGCTGGTGCGGCCGCCCTCGGTGGGGTCGATGCTGCCGTAGCGCGAGATAATGCCCTGCTCGATGCCGCGCTCCGGAATCTGCCCGCTGGCGTCCCAGTTCGAGGTGAAGTGCGAGCCCAGCACCGTGAGCGCCGTTTTGTCGGAGAGCTGGCCGGTGTATTTAGCCATGCCATTGAAGCGCTTGAAGTGCTGCGGCTGGTCGAAATACGAGTTGGTGAAGTTGTACTCGGCCGCCACGTAGGCGCTTTCAGGGCGCTTGCTGAGCAGGTGGTGGTCCGGCCCCAGCAGGTCCAGCATCACCAGCGCCCGGCGGGTAGCAAACTGGCCCACTTCGAGCTTCACCTGGCTGTGCTCCAGTCGGGTTTTGGTGCTGAACTCGCCCGCGCCAGCCGTGGCAAAATCGCCGAACCGGGCCGTATAAGGACCCTTGTACACCTTCAATTGCTCCACCGTTTCGGGAATTACGAAGTGAAAATCGGCGTAGCCCTGGCCGTGGGCGTGGCTCACCATGTTCACCGGCAGCCCGTCCACGCTCACCGCGAAATCGGTGCCGTGGTCGCAGTCGAAGCCGCGCAGGAAAATTTGCTCGGCCTTGCCGCCGCCCGCGTGCTGCGCAATAAACAGGCCCGGCACGAGGCGCAACAAGTCCTGCGCCGAGTTCACGGGCCGCAGCAGCTGGTCGATGTGCAAGATGGCGGCCAGGCTCTGGTTGGGGTCGCGGGGCTGGCTCACGGTCACCTCGGCCAGGCTGAGCGTGGTGGTGGCCACGCGCACGTTGAGGCGCTGGGTTTCGCCGGCTTTCAGCATCACGGGCACGGCCTGGGCGCGGTAGCCGAGGGCCCCCACCCGCAACGTGTAGGCTGCGGGCTTGAGGTCGCTCAGCCGAAAATTGCCCAGCGCATCGGTGGCTGTGCTGCCGGGCTGGCCTTGCAGCCCTACGCTCACGCCCGCCAGCGGCTGGCCCGAGAGGGAGTCGGCCACGGTGCCGCGCAGCGTGGCGGTGCCCTGCGCCCGCGCCGGGCAGGTCAATAAAAACAGCCCGAGAACAAGCCCCCAGGCCGATAAAGCAGTAAGAAGTTGTTTCATCTAGTCGGAAATCAAGGCGGCTGGCTGGCGGCGCCGAAGCACCGCCCACCAGCAGCTCATTTGAATAAAAGGGAAGAATAGGCCGACTAGAAATTGGCCTTGCTCATGCAGTTGGCGCGGCACTGCGCCCGGTGCTGTGCCTGCTGCTGCGCCAGGTGGCCGCGCTGCTGGTCGCGCAGGGCCGTCTCACTGATGGCTGGCAGTGTCCGGCTGTTGCCCGCATCAAACAACGAGCTGGCAATGCGGCCCGCCGAGGGCAGCTGCACGCGGGAGATAACGCCCGTAGCGCCCGCTACGGGTTGGAGAGAATTGGCCCGGAAAATCATGGAATGAGGAGTTGAACGCGCCCGGGCACGGTAGCCCGGCAGGCTGCGTCGGATTATTGGATAAGAGGAAGTGGCACGACCAGCTAATAGCAGCCGCGCCCGGTGGCAACAGCTGGAATCGAACCCAACCGCAGCCAAAACTCAACTTATCCCCGACGGGGCGGCAACTCAATCTGGCCCCGATAGCCCACGGGCACGGCCACTACGCGGGCTGCCCACCGGGCCCCGGCAGCAGTAAAAACCGGCCGTACAAACGCCACCCGCAGCTCCGTGAGGCAGTGCGTATCCAGGCCTTTGAGGGAGGTAAGCAGCTGTTGCAAAGGCGGCCGCTCGCCGGTTTTTTTCACGGTGTATTGCACGCCGTTGCAATCATCGAAACAGCCCAGACGCAGGGTGTGGCGCAGTTGGCAATCGTGGCTGTGCACGTAGGCAAAGGGCCGGTCAATCACCCGCGCCGGGCGCTCCACGAGGCCCGCTCCCACTACCAGCAGGTAGTTGAGCAGCAGCAGCAGCGTGAAGTACGGGCGGAGGGCCATGAGTGTGGGGTGGGCTTGCGCTATCTACGGCGAAAAGGCCCGGCGAGGGTGTGCGAATTTCAATTTATTATTCAGGCAAAAAACACCCGCTCTACGGTCCAGTAAGCCGCTATCAGGCCGATAACCACCGACACCGGAATCACGACCCGCTGCTTGTACCAGCTCTTATCGGCCACCCAGCGGCCTACCAGCGCCCAGCACAGCAATATCACCGAAACCTGGCCCAGCTCCACGCCCACATTGAAGGAAATGAGCGAGCCGAAATAGTCTTTCTGCGGCAGCCCCAAGCCCGTGAGGGCGCTGGCAAAGCCCATGCCGTGCACCAGCCCAAAGCCAAACACAATGACAAGCCGCCACGGGTTGAGCTTGTCGGTAATAATGTTCTCAATGGCCACAAACAGGATGGACAGCGCAATAATCGGCTCGATAACCGACGACGGTGGCTGAATAAACCCGTACATGGCCAGCCCCAGCGTGATGGAGTGCGCCACCGTAAACGCCGTGGCCTGCATGAGCACCGGCTTCAGGCGCGGCTCCAGAATGTAGAGACTGATGATGAAGAGAATATGGTCGAACCCGAGCGGAATGATATGCGTGAAGCCTAGCTGCAGGTAAGTCCAGAAAATCTCGGTGCGCGAGAGCTTGCTCAGGTCCGTGTTGAGGACGTGCGCGGCGGCTGGCAACGCCACCAGCAGCGGCAGGGCCACCAGGGCGCGGCGCGGCAGACGCATTCCTCGCAACGGGAAAAGGGTTGTCATAGGTAGGGTGCGGGGCTTGCCCCCGCCCGTCGTTGAACGGAATTATTATGGAGCGAACGGCGGGCGGGGGCAAGCCCCGCACCCTACCGCGCCGCCAGCAGCTTCTTGCCTTCCGCTTCTACTTCAGGATTGAGGTAAGGCGCGGTTTTCAGCGAGTTCTCAATCAGCGCCTGGCCCTCGGCCATCTTACCCAT
Source organism: Hymenobacter siberiensis (assembly GCF_018967845.1). GTDB lineage: Bacteria > Bacteroidota > Bacteroidia > Cytophagales > Hymenobacteraceae > Hymenobacter > Hymenobacter siberiensis. The sequence goes on along the minus strand of NZ_JAHLZZ010000001.1, from coordinate 1,587,559 downwards.
CTTACTCATAATGAGGCCCGCGCGGCACAGCAGCACCGGGTTTTTCGAGCCCGTGCGGCGGGCCACCTGCATGTACTTCTGGGCTTCGGCGTACTGCCCGCGCTTGTAGAGCACCCAAGCCATAGTTTCGTTCACATCGATGTTGTCGGGGCGGCGGGCGTACTCTATTTTAGCGTGCTCCAGGGCCTTGTCCAACTCATTGGTTTTCAGGTAGGCGTAAGCCAACTCGCGATCAGCATAGTGGCCCATCTCCTCGTTGCTGTCGGCCTCCTTGGCGGCATTGGCCAACATATCGATGGACTCCTTGGCCATTTTATCAGCTTCGTCGGGCTGGCCGTTCTGGCGGTACAGGTCGGTCAGCTCATCGGCAAAAGCATAGTCTTTCACCGTGATACGGGCTTCCTGATACAGCTTGATGGCACGCGGGTAATCCTTGCGGGCCGCCGCCATGCGGCCAAGGCCGGCCAGCGCATACGCGTAGCCGGGGCGGGCCGCCAGGGCCATGAGGTAGTAGCCCCGGGCACGAGCCGTGTCGCCGCTCACTTCGTAGAGGTGGCCGAGGGCCACGCGAGTCCATTCGGTTTGCTCCAGGCCAATGTAGCCGGCTTTGGCGGCCATATCCATAGCCTGAATGGCCCCGGGCACGTCGCCGTAAATCTCGCGCAGGTAGCTCACCCGGGCGTAGGCCGGCAGGTCGGGGCGCACCTGGTTCATCTTGTCGGCCATTTTAATGGCTTCCTCGTAATGGCCCATTTCCACATTGGCGTCGGTCAGCAGGCCATACACGAAGCCGCTGTTGGGGTTGAGCTTCTGGGCCTGCTCGGCAATGCCGAGGCCCTGGGCGAAGTGGTGCTGCGTGAGGCAGAGCGAGGCTTTGCAGCACAGGGCCTCAAAGTTTTCGGGCTCGGCGGCCAGCACCTGCTCCAGCAGGTTCATGGCGGCGCCGTCGTAATACGGGTGGTCGCCGGTCACGCGGCCCTCCTGCATGTAGGCCTGGGCCAGCAGCAGGCGGCTCTTCTGGTCCTTGGGGTTAGTGCGCAGCTTAGCCAGCAGGCCCTCAATGGCCGCTTTGGTGTTCAGCCATTCGTTGCCAACCGACAGGCTACCGCGCCGGTCTTTCAGCTCCGGCGTGCGAACCTCCGGCTTTTTAAAGAAAAAAATGGCGGCCGCCATTACGCCGAAAACGACTAATAGACTGGGGTATAAGTACTTTTTCAAGACAGAGAAAGATGACAGAGTGGAGGAGTAGCCGTAAAAATAACGCCTAAAGAAAGAGCCGCCGCCAGTCCAGACAAGGACTAAACGACGGCTCTTTTCAATTAGCTTCTAGTGCCGATTACTGGCGCTCGATGCGTACCGATTGTACCACGGTGCTACCGTTGTACAGCGTCGCGATGTACTGGCCGGGAGCCACATCGCGGCCCGGCGTCCATACCAACTCGTTGGCACCTGCGCCGAAGGATTTGTCCTTGGCAATAGTAGCCACCTTGCGGCCAGCCACGTCGCTGATAACAATGCTCATCGTGCCTTTGGTAGGCAGCTCAAAGCGCAGCGTGGTGCGGTCGGCGAAGGGGTTGGGGTAGGCCTGAGCCACGGTCAGATTAGGCGACAGGCCGAGGCCCGAAGCACGCTGAGCCAGAGCTATGCGCTGAGCATTGGTGCCGCTCCAGGGCGTCTGCGAGTACGGGAACGCAGCTTTGAACGTCGTATCGTTGGCAGTTACGCCAGCGTTGAAGGTCAGCACGTTGCCCAACTGTGGGGTAACGGGGTTAGCGGAGCCAGCAGCGTAGTCGTCGTACCACAGGCCGATGGCGGCCAGTACCACACCACCCACGGCTTGCAGCTCGATGCGGGTCACGTCATCCTCGAGGCGACGACCGTTCGGGAAGCCGTCCATGTTGGGGATGTTCTGCACGGCCGTGCTGCCGTTGTAGGTCGTGTTCGTCAGGCCCAGTACAGCGGCGGCCAGCAGGCCTTCCGAGCTGAAGTTAGCCGAGTTACGAGCCGTAGGCGGTACGGCCATGTTCAGGCGCAGCATGTCGCCACCGGGGTTGCTTGCCGAGCCACCCACCAACAGGAAGTTGTTGATGAAGGGCTTGCCAGCGGCCAGCGGGTTACCGTTTTTGCCGGTTGCCAGCTGATAAGGAGGGTAATTGGGTACACCAGTATGGAAAATCGGCAGGATATCGACCGAGCGCGGCTTGCCGGCACGTAGCAGGTACGCGCCATAAGGAGCAGGACCAGTAGTGGCCAGCGCCGTGCCGTTCAGGACAGCCTGGCCAGCCAGGCCGCTCAGGCCGGCAGCACCGTTGCGGAAGTCGAAACCAGCAGGGGGCAGACCGGCGGTGCCGGCCAGCGACTTGCTCTGAATACGCAGCGGGCCGAGGCCCGGTACCGCCTCCCCGTAGTAAGTCTGGCCAGCCGGCTTGGGAGCCGTCGTAGCCGAAGGCGTGTTATCGGCCATGTACAGGCCCAGCTCCGGGTTCGACAGGTATTCGTCCGTAGCGGCAACCTCGGCGTAAGGAGTGCCCGCGTTCCAGGCATCCTTAGCTCCGATGGGGTTGATTACTTCGTTCAGCAAAGGCATGCCGATGCGCGATACCTGCACATAGTTGCCCGATACGGTAGACGCAGCACCCGTGGCCGAAAGTACCCGGGTAGCCGGACGGCTGGCCGAAGCCCACACACCGATGATGTAGTTGGAATCGAGAATGTTGGTTGCGCTGGTCAGGGCAGCAGTGCCCGTCTTGGCCAGCACCGTTACCGGAATTTGCAGCGCAATGGCGTGGGTGTTCTTGCGAGCGAGGCCATCGCGGGCTGCGCCGGGGGCACGAATGCCGCCCAGGTCGAAGATGCCGCCCAGGTCAGCAAAGAACGGGTCGTCGGTGGCACCGCAGAAGATTTTGGTACCGTCCGGCAGCGTCATGATGGCGTTGTTCATCAACGTAGCATACGTGGCCGCCTGATTCAAGCCAGCAGCACCATTGATGGAGCGCGGGCCGACGTTGGGGGGAGGTACGATGCCTGTACCCACGGTTACGTTGGTGAAAGCACCACCACCTACGCTTTTTTCGACGATGTAAGTAGTCTTCAGGTTCTGCATACCCAGACGGATATTGAAGAACGTGGTGGGGTCCTGGTTGGCACGGGTGAACGTGAAACGGTACGTGATGTCGTCGCCGGCCGTAGCCGAGTTGTTTTTCACGTGAATTTCGTAGCGGATGTTCTCGCCGAAGGTGTTGTAGTTAGGTCCGCCCTGGGGCAGCTCCAACGGAATGTAGTTGGCAATGATGGTTACGCTGGCGGCACCGTCGTTGTTAGGCGAGTCGGGGCTACGGAAGGCGTACAGGTCGGTGTTATCAGCCAACGGGTCGTCGGCGATGAGCGGAGCTTCGCGGTGGCTGGAGGCCTCCAGCGTGTTGTGCTGGCTGCTTAGGGCCACCACACCTCCTGCCGCGGTTGCGAGCAGAGCAGCCTGGAACAGAGGACGAGTAAGTAAATTTTTCATAAAAAACTTTTGGGAAATGGGTTGGAGGTGTGGTGTAAGGAAACCTGAAATGAATTGTAAGCTAGACTGTACAACCATCAAAACCTTATGTCATGTGGCCTTTTCGAGCTTGACTACACAGCTGTTCTTTCTCTACGTTCAGACTCGCAACTTCGGTTTTGATTTTTCTAATAATAGTTCAATAAGATTTTGGCAAGTCCTGTTCATATGCTTTGAGGCCCTTTACCATCCCACAGGAGGGCGGGCTTTACCCCGTACTTTTGCAACGCGCTTTTTGGCACCTTTTATTTTCATTTTTCGGGTTACCGGTAGTGGTAGCCCCTCGTTTATATGGCTACAGTATCAATCAATCTGGCCACCGGCAGCTTTCAGCAGGAAGAAATCATTGTCGGCATCGACCTGGGCACCACCAATAGCCTTGTGGCCTACGTGCACCCCGAAAGCCGCCAGCCCGCCGCCATCAATGATTTGGGCCGGGGCACCATTGTGCCATCGGTGGTACATTTTCCCGCCGATGGGGCCGACCCCATCATCGGGGCTGCGGCGCGTGAGTACCTCCTCACCGACCCGCAGCGCACCATCTACTCCGTGAAGCGCCTGCTGGGCAAAAGCTACCGCGACCTGGGCCAGCACGCCAGCCAGCTCGGCTACAAGGTTATCGACGATAATTCCGAAGGCTTGGTAAAAATCCGGGTCGATGACCGGTTCTTCTCCCCTATTGAGCTTTCGGCGGATATCCTGCGGGAGCTGCGGGCCCGCGCCGAGCACGCCCTCAAAACCCCGGTAAACCGCGCCGTTATCACCGTGCCGGCTTATTTCAACGACTCGCAGCGCCAGGCCACGCGTGATGCGGGCCGTCTGGCCGGCCTCGAAGTGCTGCGCATCGTGAACGAGCCTACGGCGGCGGCCCTGGCCTACGGCATCGGCCTCGACCCCGACGAGGAGAAAACCGTGGCCGTGTACGACCTCGGCGGCGGCACCTTCGATATCAGCATTCTGCGCATTCAGCAGGGCATTTTTGAGGTACTGAGCACCAACGGCGACACCTACCTCGGGGGCGACGACCTCGACCGCGCCGTGGTGGACCATTGGACGGCCACCTTCGGCCTTTCGGATACCTTCCACACCAACCCGCACCTGCAGCAGCAGCTGCGCCTGGCCGCCGAGATAGCCAAGAAATACCTCAGCCAGCACGACGATTTTACGACCCACCTCACCGATGAGGCCGGCCGCAACATCCCCGTTACGCTTACCCGCACGCAATTCGATGCGCTGATTCGCCCGCTGGTGGACCGCACCATTGCCGCCTGCCGCCAGGCCCTGGCCGATGCTAAGCTCGAAACCAAACTGGATGCCGTACTGCTGGTAGGCGGCTCCACCCGCGTGCCGCTGGTGTACGACGCGGTTTCGGAGTTCTTCGGACAGCCGGCTAATAACTCGCTGAATCCGGATGAGGTGGTGGCCCTGGGCGCAGCCATTCAGGCCGATATTTTGGCCGGCAACCGGCGCGACGTGCTGCTGCTCGATGTGACGCCGCTCACGCTGGGCATCGAAACGCTGGGCGGCCTGCTGGACCCAATTATCCCGCGCAACTCGAAAATCCCAACCAAGGCCGGCCGCCAGTACACCACCAGCGTGGATGGGCAGGTGAACCTGAAAATCGCCGTGTACCAAGGCGAGCGCGACCTCGTGAGCCAGAACCGCAAGCTGGGCGAATTCATCCTCACTGGCATCCCGGCCATGCCCGCCGGCCTGCCCAAGGTCGATGTGAACTTCCTGCTGAACGCCGATGGCATCCTGCAAGTGGAAGCCATCGAGCTGCGCTCCAACACGCGCCAGCAGGTGGAAATAAAGCCCCAGTACGGCCTCACCGATGAGCAAGTGGAGCAGATGCTGATGGATTCGCTGGTGAATGCCAAGGACGATGTAGCCGCGCGCTTGCTCATCGAAGCCCGCACCGCCGCCGAGCAGCTGTTGTACCAGGTGAGTAATTTCACCCGCAAAAACCGCCAGCACCTCACCGAAACTGAGCTGACTGCCACCGCAGCCCAGGTAGCCATCGTGCAAGCCGCGCTGGCCAGCACTGAGCGCGACCCCATTCTGAAAACCATGGACGAGCTCGATGAGCTGACCCGCCCCTATGCCGAGCGCGTGATGAACATTTCCATTCAGCAAGCCATGGCGGGCAAGAAAATCGGTTAGCCCCCGGCCAATCGGCACAACGGGACACAAACTGCTTTTTATACTCTCGCAAAATTCTCAAAGGCCTACCCGTGAATCCCTACCTCGCTCGTCTTGTCGCCGTGGCGCAGCAGCCCAGCCGCCGCATCATCGGCCTCATGTCGGGCACTTCGCTCGATGGGCTGGACGTGGCCCTGTGCCACTGCGAAGGCCATGGTGCGGGGCTACAGACCACACTGGAGCATTTTACCACCCTGCCCTATTCTGCGGAATTCCGGCAGCGGCTGCGGGCCATCTCGCAGCCCACGGTGGCGTTGCAGGACGTGGCCATCCTAAACGCTGAGGTGGCTCGGCAACACGCGGAAATGGTGCTGGTCTGCCTGCAATCGTGGCAGGTGGCGGTGGCCGAGGTCGACCTCATTGCCAGCCACGGCCAAACCATCTGGCACGCCCCGCACCATCAGCATCAGCATGCTGAATTTCCATACCATGCCACGCTGCAAATCGGCGATGGCGACCACCTGGCGGCGCTCACCGGCATCAGCACCGTGGCCGATTTCCGGCAAAAACACGTAGCCCACGGCTTTGAGGGTGCCCCGCTGGCCGGCTACGCCGACCAGCTGTTATTTGCTTCGCCCACCGAAAACCGCCTGCTGCTCAACCTGGGCGGCATTGCCAACTTCACCTACCTGCCGGCCCAGCCCGCCGCCGGCCTGCCCCTCACCACCGACACCGGCCCCGGCAATACCCTGCTCGATGCCGTGACGCGGCAGCATTTCCCGGGCCGCGAGTACGATGAGAACGGTGCCATTGCGGCCAGTGGCACCGTTCATGCAGCCCTGCTGCGGGAGCTGCTGAACCATCCGTTCTTCGCCGCGCCACTGCCCAAAACCACCGGCCCCGAGCTGTTTGCCCCCGCCTACCTGCACGAGGCGCAGATTACAACCGGTACTTCCTCCCTCCCACCCGCCGATGTGTTGGCCACCCTGGTCGAGCTAACGGCTACCGGCGTAGCCACTGCCGTTCACCAGTGCTTCCCGGCCACCGAACAGCCCGACGCGACCTGCTACGTAAGCGGCGGCGGCAGCCACAATAGCGCGCTGCTTCAGGCCCTGCAACGGCACCTGCCCGCCGTCCGCATTGCACCCATCGACGCACTGGGCATCCCCGCCGATGCCAAAGAAGCCGTGCTATTCGCCGTGCTGGCTAACGAAACCATTGCGGGCAACCCCGACATCAGCCTGGGCAAAATATGCCTGCCATAAACTGCTTAGATTAGCAAACGCCCGCGCAGAGCCTGAATCACCAGCTGCTACCGGCCGTGCGGTTTTGTGCCGGTTGGCTTGTTTGGCACCGCTACGCCGTTGGGGCGCAGGCTAAAGCCCAGCACTGCCCGGCTGGCCGTGTCCCGAAACGTAACTTCCAGCAACTCCGATGGGATTCGCAGGCTCGAATCAGCCGCGAAGGAAAAGCTGTAGAACAGCCGCGAGCTGCCCTTATCGCCCAGCCGCATTCCCAGCTTGTATAGTTCGATGGCCGTGCCGCGACCGGGCCGCTGGCCGCTTTTCCAGAGTGGCCAGGCAGCAGCAACAAACCTCGGCAGGCTAATCCCCTGCCGCACTTCCGGTGCCAACCGGCCATAAGCCCCCGAATAATTGGCGCGCAATACTGCCCGCAGGAACTGGCCCGCTGCCTGGCTCTGGCTGGGCCGCCGTGCGTTATGCTGCATGCCTTTCAAGCCACTGCGGCCCATTCCCACGGCCGTGAGACTCAGCAGCAGCAAGCCTGCGCTGGCGGCGGGAAGCCACTGCATTCGGTTAGGGGTTGGGGGTGCTTGCATGGCCAAAAATAAGCGGGGGCGGCGGCCCACGGGTGAGGCCGGTTCGCTTGTGCAGGTTATTCGATTACCACGCGCCGGGTCACGTTCAGGTTTGGGCCGGTGAGGTGCAGCACATACACCCCAGTAGCCAGGCCACGCATCGAAATCTCAGCCTGATTGGCACGGCCGGTACCCAACTGCAGCTGCTGCGAGCTCACGCGCTGCCCCAGGGCATTGAACAGGTCCACCGAAGCCGTGCAGGTAGCGCCCACTCCGGTCATTTGCACGCGCAGGGCATTGCCATTGGCCACGGGATTGGGTGCCACGGCCACGCTGTAGCCAGCCGTTTGCTCGCGGGCAGCCAGGCCGGTGGTTACCGTCACGGCCAGCGATGCCAGGTTGTTAGTTTCGTTCGATTCAGCCACCACGTTCAGCGGGTCGGCCATAAATAGCACGTAGTACGCCCCGGGCGTCACGCTGGCCGGCACTGCGGCCACCAGCTGGTGGGTGGCGCTCGCGCTGACCGCCAGGGAAGTGCCGGCGCTGCTGCCCAGCAGAATGTCGCTGGCATCCAGCGTCTGGTTGGTGGAGAGGTAGTACCCCACGGCCGAGTTGGCCGCCGAGCCGCCGCCCTGGTTGGCCACTGTGGCACTCAGCGAGAGGTTGCCCCCGGCGGGTACCGACGAAGGCGAAGCGCCAATCTGCGTCAGCAGTAGGTCGGGCAGCACCACGGGAGCGGTTACGCAGGTCACGGCGGCATCAAAGCCCGCGTACGTCACGCTGCCATCGCTCGTGAACACCAGCGTTAGGACACCGGTCGAGTTGGTAGCCATGATGGGCAGCGACGGCATGGCCGTGAGCGTGGCCAGCAGCGGCGACTGGGCATTCGGGCCATCGTAAATCATTAATCGGTCGCAGCAGCCTTCCACCACAAATGAGTTGAACGAAAGCTGGATGCGGCTGTTGGCCGTGCCGGGGTTAATGGTCAGCGTACCGTTGGCATTGTCCGAGTAGTTGCCAAATCCACCGTGGTCATACACCGTCGTGTTGCAGGTGGTCACGGTATTGCTGCCGCTGTAAGGCACGATAATGCCCGTGAAGGGACCTGTCACCGTAAACTGGTAATAGCCCACGTTGTTATTTTCGTTGGTTTCACTCACCACGTTCGTGGGGTCGGCTACGGCCAGCAGGTAGTAGTTGCCGGCGGCAGTACCCGTGGGAACGGTTACGCTGCTATACGAGGTCGACGACTGGTTGGCCCCCAGCTAGCCGCCGGTGGTGGTGCTCATCAGCACATCGTTGGCATCCAAGGTGGTGTTGCTCGACAGGTAGTAGCCCACGTTGCTGCTCGGCGAGGCGGTGTTGCCCGAATTATAGATGTAGAACGTCACCCCAACCGAAGTGCCCGGGGCCACCGACGTGAGGTTCATGAACACCTGCGAAATCTGCAGGTCGATGCCCGGAGCCACTACCTGAATGGTGGTGCTGGCCACGTTGTTGTTCTTGTTGGTTTCGGCCACCAGGTTGGCCGGGTCGGCCACAAACAGCACGTAGTACGTGCCCGTAGCCGTGCCGGTCGGCACCGTAATATTCGAGTAGATGCTCAGATAGCCACCGCCGTACAGCGTGGTATTCGGCTGGCTGCCCACCAGCACATCGTTCGCGCTGAACACGTTGTCAGTCGACAAATAAAAGCCAATGTTAAGTGCAGAACCATTAGCTTTTAGCTGATAGCCTTTCTCTTTCTTGTTTGCTATCAGTTAGTTATGCCAAATGCATCAACTATTTAATTTGGAACAAGCACTTAGCCGGGCTGGCTACCGCATTGCCCAGGTTGTTGAGGTAGCACGAAGCATTGGCGCTGGCCCCTGCCGCCACCGTAGTCGGCGATACATATGGATAAGTCACCGACAGGTCCACCGTCGGCGCAATTACCGTCAGGGCCAGGCTGCTTACGTTGTTGGTCTCGTTGGTTTCCGTCACGGCGTTGGCCGGGTCGGCCACGAACAGCACGTAGTAACTACCCGCCGCCGTACCTACTGGCACCGTCAGGTTAGCCGAGCGGTACGACGACAAGTTGGCAGCCAATGCACCGCCCGTCACGGTCGACAGCAACACGTCGCTGACATCCAGCGTAGTATTGGTTGAAAGGTAAAAGCCCAGCGTGCTGCTCGTAGCAGTCACGTTGCCTTGGTAAATACCGATGCCGAGGCCTGCACCGTACCACCCGGCACGGTCGAGCTGTAGTAGAGCGAGGGCTGCTGCACTATCAAATCCACGCCGGGAGGGGCCACCGTAATTACCACAGAAGCAACGTTGTTGTTCTCATTCGTCTCCGCTACCTGGCCCTGATAATCCGCCACAAACAAAATGTAGTACGTCCCGGGCGTCAGGCCCGTCGGAATGGCCGCCGTGCCGTAGCGCGACGACAAATACGTCGTCGTGAGCGGCCCACTGTATTGCGAAGTCAGCAGGATGTCATTAAGCATCCAGCGTATTGTTCGTCGAGATGTAGAAGCCCACGCTGCTACTGGGTGCCACGGCATTGCCCGTGTTCAGAATGGAGCAGCTCATGGATATCGGCGTACCCACGGCCGTAGTCGTTGGCGTCACCGAAGGCTGCAGAATGGTCAGGTCAATGCTGGGCGCTACCACTGTCACGTTCACCGAAGCCACATTATTATTTTCGTTGCTCTCACTCACCTGGTTCAGGTAGTCGCCAGCAAACAGGATGTAATAGCTGCCCGGGGCAGTCGTAGCCGGAATGGTAACCGAAGCGTAACGGCTGCTCGACAAGCCCGGATTCAGCGCGTAGCCCGTCGAATTGCCCAGCAGCACGTCGCTGGCATCCAGTATAGCATCAGTCGAGAAATAATACCCTACGTTGCTGCTGGTAGCCACGCCCGCCCCAATGTTATAGATGGAGCAGCTCAGCGACACCGTGTTGCCGGCCACCGTGCTCAGCGGACTAACCGACGCCCCCTGCACGGCCAAATCGGCCAGCGGCATCGTCGTCACGCACGAAGTAACTGCTTCAATGCCGCTCAGGTAGTTCACTTTGGAGTACGACCGTCAGGCTGCCCGTGGCGTTGGTGGCATATACCGAAGCCGGGGGCAGGTTGTAGTTGGTGTACTCCCCAATGAGCGGGGCCGAAGTCGAGCTGCCGTAATAAATCCGCACCACATCGTAGTAAGGGTCAATGTTGAACTGGCTGAATTGCAGCCGGATTTTATTGCCGGCCGTGGCGGGCACCATCGTAGCCCCCCCCCAACGCATTGGCCGAATAAGGCCCCGCCGCCCCGCCATCGTCGTAGAGCGTACCCGCGCAGGTCGTTACAGTGGTAATGCCCGAAACCGGCAAAAGGTAGGTCTGCGCATTCGCCAGCTGGCTCCAGAGCAGCGCGGCCACCAATACGCACCAGCGCACAGGTTTCCGGGGAATCGCGTCGTAGGGTTGCTTCATGTGGAAAGGATTAAAAATAAAAGGAGAATTAGTAGAAATTCCAGCAATTCATAGGGACACAGATTTTACGCAACAATATTGCCATATCACTACACTTCCTGCGTTTCCCGTTATTGATTATCGCTTTGGGGCACCAACACGAATACGTCCTCACCGGGGCGTTTCATCAGGTATTTCTCCCGCGCAAATTTTTCCAGCAATGCTGGCGAGCTCATCAGTTCGGCCCGGTCTTTTTTCACCACCTCAATGTTGTCGAGGTAGTATTGCTTCTCATTGCGCAACTCCGTCCATTTCTGGTAGATGTCGAACTGCTTGCCCACGTCGTTGGCATCGAACACCAGCATCCAGACTAAAAAGCCCACGCCGGTCAGAAAATAGAAGCTGCGCACTACCCGAAGTATCGGGCTAATGAAGGAAGGTAGATTCATCGCTATAAAGGTAATACAAACGACCAATTCCGCTAATGCGAAATTGGCCGTTTGGTATCCTAACTAGGTGATTACTTACATCTTCTTGCCAGGGAAGTACGCCACCTCACCAAGTTCCTCCTCAATGCGGAGCAACTGGTTGTACTTCGCCATCCGGTCCGAGCGCGAAGCCGAGCCCGTCTTAATCTGGCCGGTATTCAGCGCCACGGCCAAATCGGCAATTGTGCTGTCCTCCGTCTCACCCGAGCGATGGCTCATGATGCTCTTGTAGCCATTGCGACGGCCCAGGTTCACGGCGGCGATGGTTTCCGTCAGCGTGCCAATCTGGTTCACCTTGATGAGAATGGCATTGGCAATATTCTCGTCGATGCCGCGCTGCAGGCGGTCCACATTGGTCACGAACAGGTCGTCGCCCACCAGCTGGGTCTGCTTGCCCACGCGCTCCGTCAGGCTCTTCCAGCCGCTCCAGTCATCCTCATCCATGCCATCTTCCAAGCTGATGATGGGGTATTTCTTAACCCAGTCAGCCCAGTAGTCCACCATCTGGCTCGAAGTCAGCTTGTCGCCGGTGCTCTTCTTGAAGTGGTACACACCATCCTCGTAGAATTCCGACACGGCCGCATCCATGGCAATGAACACGTCCTCGCCGGGGCGGTAGCCAGCCGTTTCAATGGCCTGCAACACAATTTTAATAGCGTCCTCGTTCGATTTGATGTTCGGCGCAAAGCCGCCCTCGTCACCCACGTTGGTGCTAAAGCCCTGCTTTTTCAGCACGTCTTTCAGGTGGTGGAAAATCTCCGTACCCCAGCGCAATGCTTCCGAGAACGACGAAGCGCCCGTGGGCATAATCATGAACTCCTGGAAGTCAATCGAGTTGTCGGCGTGCGAGCCGCCGTTCAGGATGTTCATCATCGGCACCGGCAGCGTCGAAGCCCCTACCCCACCGATGTAGCGGTATAGCGGCATGCCCGCATCCTGCGCCGCAGCACGGGCAGCAGCCAGGCTCACGCCCAGAATGGCATTAGCCCCCAGGTTAGCTTTATTAGGCGTGCCGTCCAGCTCAATCATTATTTTATCGAGCAAGGCTTGCTCATACACCGAGAAGCCCACCAGTTCCTCCGCAATGCGCGAATTCACGTTCTCCACGGCTTTCAGCACGCCTTTGCCCATGTACATCGACTTATCGTTGTCGCGCATTTCCACCGCCTCATGTTTGCCGGTGCTGGCACCCGAAGGAACGGCGGCGCGGCCTACCACGCCCGAGTCGAGCGTAACATCAACTTCTACCGTCGGATTACCGCGGGAATCAAAAATCTGGCGAGCGTGAATTTGCGAGATGAAGCTCATAGCAAGTCGTTTTGTTAACAGTTAAATATGCTGCAAACGTACGCGAATCAGCCGGCATAAGCACAATTCACCCGGTAAAAGAGCATATCAAAGCCTTCGCAAACGCGTCATCCCTTGCCTGTGCTAACGATTGAATCAGCCCCGACAAGCCGTAGGGTTTAGTCTGGCCACGGCAAAATTTCGCACAAAAAAAGGGACGCCCTTACGGAGCGTCCCTTTTCACTTTATAGCAATTGCTACGAATTAAGCACCAGCTTCGTCAGCCTTAGCCTCTTCGCGGCTCTCGCCATCCTTAACGGTTTCAGTAGCAGTGTCAGCCGGAGCCGAGTGCTCAACTACAGCGGCAGGAGCTACAGCTTCGCCGGTTACTTCGGTAGCCGAAGTAGCGTCGTCGCCAGCAGCTTTCTTACCACCACGGCTGCGCGAACGACGGGTCGTAGCAGTAGCCTTTTCAGCAGCAGCCGTCTTAGCGTCCATCAACGTTTCGTTGAAGTCCACCAGCTCGATGATGCACATCTCGGCGTTGTCACCCAAACGGGTATCGCTCAGCTTCAGAATGCGGGTATAGCCACCGGGACGGTTAGCAATTTTGCCCGAAATATTACCAAACAACTCCTTAATCGACTCCTTGTCCTGCAACGCAGCGAACACCATGCGACGCGAGTGCGTCGTATCGTCTTTAGACTTGGTCAGCAGCGGCTCGATGTACTTGCGCAGGGCCTTGGCCTTAGCTACCGTCGTGGTAACGCGCTTGTACAGGATGAGCGAAGACGACATGTTCGACAACATGGCGTGACGGTGGGCGGTAGTCCGGCCCAAATGGTTAATCTTTCTTCCGTGTCGCATTGGACGTTTGAAAAAGTGTGTGCTTGCGGGCGGCGACCACGGCGGGCCAAAAAGGCCTCATTAGAACCGCTGCCCCTTGGGCACACTGTGGATAAAATGTGAAAATAAAAAATGTGGAGATGTGAAAGTTGTGGGCTGAGCACGAAGCTCACATTTCCACATTATCACATCTCCACACTATAAAACCTAGTCTTCCTCCAGGCGATACTTGCCCAGGTCCATCCCAAACTCCAAACCACGTTCTTCAACGAGGTTTTCCAGCTCGGTCAGGCTCTTCTTGCCAAAGTTGCGGAATTTCATCATGTCGGCGATTTCGAGCTGCACCAGTTCGCCCATCGTCTTGATGTCGGCAGCCTTGAGGCAGTTCTTGGCGCGTACGCTGAGCTCCATGTCCTCCAAAGGAGTCTTGAGCATCTTGCGCATCTGCATGGTTTCCTCATCAATCGGCTCGTCCTCCGTTACACGAGGACCCTCAAGGGTCATCGTGTTGTCCGAGAACAACATAAAGTGCTGAATGAGAATATTGGCCGCACCTTTCAGTGCCTCCTCCGGGTGAATCGAACCGTCGGTCTGAATCTCGATAACGAGCTTCTCATAGTCGGTCTTCTGCTCCACGCGGGTGTTCTCAATGCTGTACTTCACGTTCTTAATAGGCGTGTAGATAGCATCGATGGCAATCTGACCGAAAACCTGGTCAGCCGGCTTGTTCTCGTCGGCGGGCACGTAGCCACGGCCACGGGCAATCGTCAACTCAAACTCCAGCTCGGTGCTGGGGTCCAGGTGAGCAATCACGTGGTCAGGGTTCAGTACTTCAAAGCCGCTGGCGAACTTGGCAATATCAGCGCCCGAAAAGGAATCCTGGCCTTTCACGCGCACCGTAATTTTATCCGAGATGGCATCGCTCACTTTCTTGAAGCGGACCATCTTCAAGTTCAGGATGATTTCGGACATGTCCTCAATCACCCCTTCGATGGTCGAAAACTCGTGCAGCACGCTGTTGGTGCGCACCGACGTGATGGCGAAACCCTCCAGCGACGACAACAGAATGCGACGCAGCGCATTGCCAATGGTGACGCCGTAGCCCTTCTCGAGCGGCTTAAATTCAAACGTCCCGGTGAAGTCGTCGGATTTCTCCATCACCACTTTCTCCGGCATCTGAAAAGCTAAGATTGACATATGTGGGGCGTAAAAAATGTAAAAAAATTGGGTGAAGTATAAGCACAAGAGCGGCCCGACAAATTGCCGGGCCGCTACCAGTAGCGCTATTTACTTCGAATACAGTTCGACGATGAGCTGCTCGGTGATTTTCTCCGGAATCAACTCACGGGCGGGGGCGTTGATGAACTTGCCAGCCAACTCCTTGCCGTCCCACTCCAGCCAGGAGAACTGGCGCGAGTTGCGAACCGAAAGGCTCGTGGTGATGGCTTCCAACGACTTCGACTTCTCCCGAACGGCAACAATGTCGCCGGGACGGAGGTGGTACGAAGGGATGTTCACCACTTCACCGTTTACGGTGATGTGCTTGTGACCAACGAGCTGGCGGGCAGCGCGACGCGTCGAGGCAATGCCCAAACGGTACACGGCGTTGTCCAGACGGGCTTCCAACAGCGCGAGCAGGTTATCGCCGGTGATGCCGGGAAGCGCTGCTGCTTTGTGGAACAGGTTTTCGAATTGCTTCTCCAACATGCCGTACATGTACTTCACCTTCTGCTTCTCCATCAGCTGGACCGCATACTCCGACTGCTTCTTGCGACGGCCACGGCCGTGCTGGCCCGGAGGATAGGCTTTTTTGTTGAGCGCTTTGCTCGGGCCGAAAATCGCCTCGTTGAAGCGACGGGCAATTTTTGAGGTTGGGCCGGTATAACGTGCCATTGTAATCTAATTTCTGAAGTGAAAAACTAAACGCGACGACGCTTGGGAGGGCGGCAGCCGTTGTGGGGCAGCGGCGTTACGTCGCGGATGGTGGTCACCTCAATACCCACGTTGCCGAGGGCGCGGATGGCCGACTCACGGCCCGACCCCGGGCCTTTTACGAAGACTTCGGCTTTGCGCATGCCCAAGTCGTGGGCTACTTTACCGCAGTCGCTCATCGCCATTTGGGCGGCGTAAGGCGTATTCTTCTTCGAACCACGGAAGCCCATTTTGCCGGCCGAAGCCCACGAAATCACTTGACCGTTATTGTTCGTAATCGAGATGATGATGTTGTTGAATGAGGCACGGATGTGTACCTGGCCAACCTGCTCCACCACGACAACGCGCTTCTTGGCTTTGTCTTTTCTTTTTTGTGCCATTTGGTTATCGCAAAAAATGCGGGAGGTGTTAGTGTGAATTAAGGGTTAAAAGTTGAGAGTTAAAAGTTGATTAAACAGCCAACTCTTAACTCCTAACTCTTCACTTTTAACTTACCCTGATTCCCGGTTAAGTTTATTTAGTTGCCTTCTTCTTGCCGGCCACGGTCTTGCGCTTGCCCTTACGGGTACGCGAGTTATTCTTGGTACGCTGACCACGAACTGGCAGACCTTTGCGGTGACGCAGACCACGGTAGCAGCCGATGTCCATCAAACGCTTGATGTTCGTCGTTACTTCCGAGCGCAGCACGCCTTCGGTCTTGTGCTCGGCAGCAATGATGGCGCGGACGGCACCCGACTCCTCGTCGGTCCAGTCCTTCACCTTCTTGTTGACATCGATGCCAGCTTTTACCAGAATCTTGCTGGCGTTGCTCCGGCCAATGCCGAAAATGTAGGTCAGCGAAATTTCGCCGCGCTTGTTGTCCGGGATATCAACCCCTGCGATACGAGCCATATTGGATGGTTATGTGTTTGCGGACAGAAACCCGGCAACTACTTGGAAGGCGGGCCGGGGGCTAATAACCAACGACTCAGTACCCAAGGTTCCGGGGTTCTAAAAATTGAATTAACCCTGACGCTGCTTAAAGCGTGGGTTTTTCTTGTTGATAACGTAGAGCTTGCCGTTGCGACGCACAATCTTGCAGTCAACGCTACGCTTTTTTATTGAGGTTTTGACTTTCATTGCTGAAAAGAGTTACTTGTTATTACTTGCGGTTTTGCTTCTAGAATTTCTGTGGAAGAAGTTGGCTGCTTTGTAATACCGAAAACAACCAAGGCAAGAACAAAAGTAACAACTGCTTTAAAACCATAAAAGAATGGCTTCCAGTTATCATTGAACTCGTCTAGAAGCAAGGATATTACTTGTAGCGATACTTGATGCGGCCCTTCGACAAGTCGTAAGGAGACATTTCCAGCTTCACTTTGTCGCCGGGCAGAATTTTGATGTAGTGCATCCGCATCTTACCCGAAATGTGGGCAATCAGCTGGTGACCATTCTCCAGTTCCACGCGGAACATGGCGTTGGAGAGGGCTTCCAGGATGGTTCCGTCCTGCTCAATCGAGGCTTGTTTTGCCATAAGGGCTACTGCTGCAATGCTTTTTCGATGTACTCAAAGGAGGTGAGAATCTCCGCCTTTTCTTTTCTAACAACAACGGTATGCTCAAAGTGCGCCGATGCTTTGCGGTCCTTGGTACGGATAGTCCAGCCATCCGCCTCCTGTACCACGTCTTTTTTACCCAGATTCACCATCGGTTCGATGGCTATGACCAAACCCGTTTGCAAAAGCGGCCCGGAACCCCGCTTGCCGTAGTTCGGCACCTCAGGTTTCTCATGCAACTTCGCACCAACTCCGTGGCCGACCAACTCGCGCACAACCCCGTAGCCCATCGGGGCCACATGGTTCTGGATGGCGTAGCTGATATCGCCCACGCGGTTGCCGCTCACGGCTTGTTCGATGCCTTTGTACAGCGAAGCTTTGGTTTCCCGCAGCAACGTGAGTATTTCCGGCGCTACCTCCCCGATTGGGTAGGTGTAAGCACTATCTGAGTGGAAACCATTCAGATAAACCCCGCAATCCACCGAGAGAATATCGCCACTCTTCAGGGGCTCGTCGGTAGCGAACCCGTGCACCACCACCGAGTTCGGCGAGAGGCACAGGCTGTAGGGAAACTTATTATACCCTTTAAAGGATGGCACTCCACCATGGTCCCGGATGAATTCCTCTGCGCGCTTATCAAGCTGCCGCGTCGTCACTCCTTCCTTCACCATGCTCGCGACTTCGCCGTGAGCCTTGGCCAGCACAAGCGCGCTGGCACGGATGAGGTCAATCTCTTCTTCGGTTTTGTATTGAATGCTACCGCTTGCCATTGCTGCTATTTACGAAGCGACTGAAATGGGCTGTGCCGTGCGACCGCGCAGCTTGCCCGATTTCATCATACCATCGTAGTGCTGCATCAACAAGTAGCTCTGCACCTGGTTCACCGTGTCGAGCACTACACCCACCATAATGATGAGCGACGTACCGCCATAGAAAGCCGAAAACGGACGCGTAACACCCAAGAGCAGCGCGATAGCAGGGAAGATGGCGATAAGAGCTAGCGCTACAGCACCCGGAAGGGTAACACGCGTCAGGATTTCATCGATAAACTCCGAAGTGTCGCGGCCTGGCTTCACGCCGGGCACGAAACCACCACTCCGCTTCAGGTCGTCAGCAATCTGATTAGGATTGACACTGATGGCCGTGTAGAAGTAGGTGAAGATGATAATCAGCAGGGCGAAAGTCAGGTTGTACTGCCACGAAGTGTAGTCCGAGAACTTCACGCCGATATAGCTGGCGGCATCACTCTGGTTCTGCCATACCGATGCTACGATGGCGGGAACGAACATCAGCGACTGCGCGAAAATGATGGGCATTACACCGGCAGCATTCACCTTGAGGGGAATGAACTGCCGTTGTGCATCCAGCTGTGTAGTGCCGCCAACCTGCTTAGCATACTGCACCGCAATACGGCGAACCGCCTGCGTGAGCACGATAACAGCCATTACCACGAGGAACAAAACCACCATTTCCAGCAGGAAAATCAGGGACTTGTTCACGCCTTTAGCCGCAGCCTCACCAATGATAGCACCGGGCAGACGCGACACAATACCAATCATAATCAGCATCGAGATACCGTTGCCGATACCTTTATCCGTGATTTTCTCACCCAGCCACATGCAAAACAACGTACCAGCCGTGATGATAATCATGGTCGAAACGGTGAAGAATGTGCCGGGGTTGATGATGGCCTCAGCGTTAATCGTGGCGATGAAGCCTACCGATTGGGCCAATACAATCGGAATCGTGAGAACCCGGGTGTACTGGTTGATTTTCTTACGGCCCGACTCGCCTTCCTTCTGGAGCTTCTGGAAGTAGGGCACGGCAATCGTGAGCAGCTGCAACACGATAGACGCCGAGATGTACGGCATGATGCCCAGCGCGAAAATCGACGCGTGGCTGAATGCGCCGCCAAGCAGCGTATCCAAGATACCGAACAGGCCAGCCGCACCCGTCTTTAGTTGGGTAGGGTCTACGCCCGGCAGCACCACGTACACGCCGAGGCGATAGATGGCAATGAAAAATAGCGTATTGAGGATTCGCGTACGCAAATCCTCAATCGCAAAAATGTTTTTTATCGACTCGATAAACTTATTCATTGCCGAAGGTAGCTTTTTAGAGCGTAACCGCTTTGCCGCCGGCCTTCTCGATGGCTTCAACAGCCGATTTCGAGAATGCGTGAGCATGGATTTCTACAGCCGTGGCGATTTCGCCGCGACCGAGGATTTTGATTTTGGCGTTCTTGGAAACCAGGCCGTTGGCAACGAAGTAGGCAGCATCCATAGTGGTAGCGCTGTTCTTTTCGAGGAGGGTAGCTAGCGCATCAAGGTTGATGGCTTTATACTCTACACGGTTGATGTTCGTGAAGCCGAACTTAGGCACACGGCGCTGGAGGGGCATCTGGCCACCTTCAAAACCGGACTTGCGCTTGTAGCCCGAGCGCGACTTGGCGCCTTTGTGACCACGGGTGGACGTACCACCACGCGTAGAGCCTTCGCCCCGGCCAATCCGCTTCTCGTTTTTAGTCGAGCCGTAGGCGGGCGATAGATTGCTGAGATTAAGCATGACGATAATAGCTTACAGTTCGGTTACTTGGAGCAAATGCTGCACGCTCTTAACCATGCCCATAACGGACGGGTTTACTTCGTGGGTAGCAGTGCTGTTGAGTTTGTTCAGGCCGAGGGACTGAACGGTGCGCTTCTGACGCTCGGGGCGGTCAATGGCGCTGCGCACGAGCTTTACTTGAATTTGTGCCATGTCAATTAACCGTTAAAAACGCGGGCCAAAGAAATACCACGGGCTTGAGCGATTTGCAACGGGTCACGCATTTTAGCGAGGGCTGCAAAAGTAGCTTTAACCACGTTGTGAGGGTTCGACGAGCCTTTCGACTTCGCCAGCACATCCTTGATACCGGCGCTCTCGAACACGGCGCGCATTGCACCGCCGGCGATTACACCCGTACCAGCCGCTGCGGGCTGGATGAGCACGAAACCACCGCCGTAGCGGCCTTCCATGAGGTGAGGAACGGTGTGCTTATACATCGGCACTTTCACCACGTTCTTCTTAGCGTCGTCAATACCTTTGGCAATGGCGTCGGTTACTTCGTTGGCTTTGCCGAGGCCGTAGCCTACGTTGCCGTTGCCGTCGCCCACTACCACGATGGCAGAGAAGCTAAAGCGGCGACCACCTTTCACCACCTTCGCTACGCGATTGATGGCTACTACTTTTTCTTTGAAGTCGGAGTCAGCACCCATGCGGGAGTTATCCTTGTTCCGGTCGCGGTCGTTGCTGCGCTGACGGTCTCCGCCAGGACGATTGTTGTCGCGTTCTTGCGCCATGATAATTTAGAAATTGAGGCCGCCTTCGCGAGCACCTTCAGCCAATGATTTTACGCGACCGTGGTAGAGGTAACCCGAGCGGTCGAACACCACTTTCGTGATGCCTTTCTCTTGGGCGACGGCGGCGAGCTGCCGACCTACGGCAGCAGCCAGAGCCACACCGTTACCACCTTCGGCGGTTACTTTTTTCGACGTTGCGGAGGCCAAGGTGTGGCCGGTCGTGTCGTCGATAATCTGAGCATAAATGCCCGTGTTGCTGCGGAACACCGACAGGCGCGGACGCTCCGTAGTGCCGGACACTTTCGTGCGGATGATGCGCTGAATCCGCTTGCGGCGAGTTGCTTTATCAAATGCCATGATGCGAATTTATTTAGAGGCCGTTTTACCAGCTTTGCGACGGATAATCTCACCCACGAAGCGCACACCTTTGCCTTTGTAAGGCTCCACTTTGCGCAGCGAACGAATTTTGGCAGCTACCTGGCCAAGCAACTGATTGTCGATGCTGTTGAGCGTCACAATCGGGTTCTTGCCTTTGTCGGTAACGGCAGTGGCGGTTACTTCGCCGGGGAGGGCGATGTACACGTTGTGCGAGTAGCCCAGGGCCAGCTCCAGCGTGCTGCCTACGAGCGAGGCTTTGTAACCTACACCTACCAACTCAAGCTTCTTCTCGAAACCAGCGCTAACACCGGTTACCATATTATTGATGAGCGAGCGGTACAGACCGTGCATGGCCTTGTGGCGCTTCTGCTCGGTTGGACGGGTTACGGTGAGAACACCGTCTTCGATGGCTACGGTGATGTCGCGGTCTACTTGCGTAGTGAGCGAGCCCTTGGGGCCTTTCACCGTCACCGCGTTGTCGTTGTCGACCGAAATAGCGACCCCAGCGGGGACGGAAATCGGCAGTTTACCAATACGTGACATAATTGAATTTGCTAAAGCGGTTCCGGACTAGTACACGTAGCACAGCACCTCGCCGCCCACGTTCTCGGTTTTGCACTCTTTCTCCGTCATCACACCCTTCGAGGTGGAAATGATGGCCACACCCAGGCCGCTGAGGACGCGGGGCAGGTTGTCGGAGGCCACGTACTGACGCAAGCCGGGCGTCGAAACGCGCTGCAGCTTGGTGATGGCGGGTGCCTTCGTGGTCGGGTTGTACTTCAGAGCAATTTTGATGGTGCCCTGAACCGACGAATCATCAAAACGGTACGACTGAATGTAGCCCTTGTGATAGAGCACTTTCGTGATTTCCTTTTTGATGTTGCTGGCCGGGATTTCTACCACCCGGTGGTTCGCCTTGATGGCGTTACGTACCCGGGTGAGGTAGTCGGCAATGGGGTCAGTGTTCATTATTTATTAAATACGTCCGCTTTTTTCGGAGCGCAAAGATAAGAAAATTTCGCCGGGTGCCCAACGGGACCAACGAAATTTCGGTTAAGACTACTTGGCACGTCCGGCGACGGCACGGCCAATGGTTTCTTTTGGCAACCTGCCAAATGGTTTTGAGGCAAGCCTCGATACTTTTTCGGAGTGCAAAGGTAGCAGGCTCACAGGGCTTTTGCAAGCTTTGCCCCGAAGTTTCCTTTGAGCTGGCTACAGTAGTGCACGGCCGACTTCTACATAACCGGTACATGAAGAAGCCCAGTCGCGTTAGCAACCGGGCTTCTTCATAGCTTTTTTCATCTTCTCTGCTTGCACTTAAAAAGTGAAGTACATGCTGCTAAGCTTTTTCGGGCAGATAAGTGGCATCGGGGTAATTTCCGAGCACAGGCTGACCGGCCGGACCGTTGGTTACGGCTTCCACCAGTAGCTTACCTCCCACAAATGCTCCCTTCCAAGATTCACCCAAACCACCGAATACTTCCTCACGGTCACCGCGCGAGCGCAGCTTGTTTACGCCCACTTTGAAGGAGCGTATTTCGCGGGCCGTGCGGCGGGCCAGCTCTTCGTCGTCGGAGGCAATCGCGGCCACCAAGGCACCATTCGAAATGTTCATTTCGCCTACCAGCTCCTCCATGCGGTCAACCAGCACGATGCTGTCGATGGGCCCAAAAGGCTCCTTGAAGTAAAGCTCGCTCTGACGGGGCAGATTCACCAGCGCACGGGGCATGGCATAGGCCGACCGGTCCTGGCCGGGCAGGAAGAGACTGTCGTCGAATTTACCTTCGTAAATGGGCGTAGCACCAGTTTTGAGAGCGTCAGCGTAGAGGCGGTCGAGGTCCTGGACCTGCGCCGTATTGATGACCGGACCAAAGGCGAGGTCGGGTAGCTTATCACCCGCATTGTCCACCAAGGTAGGATTACCCACTTTCAGGTTGCGCACGGCTTCGGTATAGGTTTCGAGGAACTGGGGAAACAGTCGGCGTTCGACTACGAAGCGCACATAAGCAGTGCAGCGCTGCTTGCCGTAGTCGTAGCCTTTTTTGAGCTGGTCGGCCAAGGCATTCCAGTCGCTGTAGTCCCAGATGCCGTAGGCGTTGACGCCCTCCATTTCGAGCATGTAGCGTTTGTCGGTAGTAGAAAGCGCATCGGCAATGTTGCGCGCATTTTTGCGCCCTCCCACAAAGCTGAGGCAGTCGATGGCAGGATGCTTTACCAGGGCGTCGCTTAGCTCGCCGCCGGCACCACTCACCAGCGTCACGGGCAGGCCGGCCCGGCGCACTAAGGCAAACGCCAGGCTCAGGGAAATGAAGCCACCGTCGGTAGGTGTTTTGGCGATTACGGAATTCCCGCAAAGGGCTTGCACCAGCACGGCATGGAGCAGCACCGACATGGGATAGTTCCAAGAGGCAATGTTGGACACCAGACCCAAGGGGGTGCGGCTGCCCAGCATCGAGTCAATGTTGTCGACGTACCATTGCGCCCCCTCTACGGCCCGGTCGATATCGGTGAAGCCCAACTTGTAGGTTTTCCCGATTTCCCACATCAGCAGCTTACCGATGAGCTCTACCTGCGGCCGCAGCAGGTCGAGCGCGGCCTGCACCCTGGTCCGGCGCTCATCGTGGCTGATAGCGGCCCAGGGCGCAGCTTCATTCTTGGCGGCCACCACGGCGCGGACAGCCGCATCCTGATTCAGCATGGGCAGGCTGCCCAGCACGGTACCATCAATGGGCGAGCGAAACTCCCGGGGCCGGCCGGGCTCCTGCCAATGCCCCTCCATCAGATTAAGGAAACCACCCTCGGCGGTGAATATTTCCGGAGTCACCTGCTTCACCTGAGCCAGCAGGGTGGCGTATTCTACCTGGGGAGAAATGATTTTGGGCATGAGCTGGGTACTGGTTTGCAAAAAACAGTAGGTGAGTGATGAATACTGACATCAAGCACGAGTTTAACAAATTGTTTTCCAGCAATAATTACCCATATGCATCCACTACTCCAATGAAAGCTATTTAAGCTGTTTAGAAAGTCCTCAAACGGTCATGCTTCGCTGCGCGCTGCATGACCGTTTGAGGACTTTCTAAATAGATTCTATGTCCTGCGAACTTCACGACACCGCCCAATTAGATTATCCTCTTTATACGCAATACTAAGCGCATTACTAAACGCATTTCACCGGCTTGTCGGCGGCCTAGTGATTTGAATACCGCAGCTGAAGCTTTTTTCACAAACGCGAATTAGCCACCAGTTAGCTAGCCCTACCCGCCCAGCCCGCACCTGAAGAAACTTGCAGTGGCGGGAGGCTCAGCAGATACAGTGCATCACTTATTCATTAGTGCCGTTTTCGCCACATGGTCATCGATGAAAGTCTTTCTATCCTTGACAAAATCATCTTCACTGATGCGGGTAAACTTACCGAAAGCACCGATTACCAAAGTATCGCTACTATCAATTCCTTGGTAAAGAGAAATAGGCATTATATAAACCATGCACCCTTGCCGCATAGTTAACGAGTCACCACTTAAATTGAGTTTGCAACTGAACCATCCGAAATAGTTTTCTGCAACTAGTTGGCCGCGCATTTTGGAAAGCATCATACGGTCATGATATAGTTTACCGTATCTATGATTTAGCAACATAATGTTTTCCCACGCGCCTAATATTTCGGCCTCTCCTACTCTACGCTTTTCGGCACATCCTGCCCCAAACAGGAAGGTCAACAGACATATTGAAGCAAGCTTTACGGAGAAGTGCATTTGAATCATATTTACAGGTCTGGAAACAAAAATAGGCGCTCCCACCAAAGTGGAAGCGCCTATTCAATTGCTTAGCGAAAAGCCTAACTGGATACTACCAGCTCGACTTGGTCACACCAGGAATCTTCCCAGCGAGGGCCATTTCGCGGAAACGCACGCGGCTGATGCCAAACTTGCGCATGTAGCCGCGAGGGCGGCCGTCAATCATGTCGCGGTTGTGCAGGCGCACGGGCGAAGCGTTTTTGGGCAGCTTGTCGAGACCTTCGTAGTCGCCGGCAGCTTTCAGAGCCTTGCGCTTCTCAGCGTAGCGGGCCACGGTGGCAATGCGCTTGCGCTCCCGTGCTTTGATGGATTCTTTAGCCATAAGAGGTAGGGATTAAGCGTCTTTTTTAGCGTTGGCGAAAGGCATACCGAAAGCTTTCAGCAATTCGTAGCTCTGCTCATCGTTCTCAGCATTGGTCACGAACGTGATGTCCATGCCCGAAATGCCTTTGATTTTGTCAATTGAGATTTCGGGGAAGATGATTTGCTCCTTCACGCCGAGCGTATAGTTGCCACGACCATCGAAACCTTTGTCGTTGATGCCTTTGAAGTCACGTACGCGGGGCAGGGCCACCGTCAGAAGACGGTCCATGAACTCGTACATACGCTCGCCGCGCAGCGTCACTTTCGCACCGATAGGCATGCCTTCGCGGAGCTTAAAGTTCGACACCGATTTCTTGGCGATGGTGGCAATGGCTTTCTGGCCGGTGATAACCGTCAGTTCTTCCACGCCGTTGTCAACCAGCTTCTTGTCAGCTACCGCAGCGCCGATGCCACGGTTGATGCAGATTTTGGTGACACGGGGTACCTGCATGATGCTCTTGAACTGGAATTTCTCCTGGAGCGCGGGTACGATGTCTTTTTTATAAATGTCTTTGAGACGGGCCATGATGCGGGGGGCTGCTTAAGCCGTTTTGGCAGTGGCACGCATGGCTTTAGCAGGAGCAGCAGCCGGAGCTGCGTCAGCTGCGGCGCCCTTGCGCACCCGCTCACCAGTGGTGGGGTTAATAGCCTGCACGTTGCTCACGTGCATGGGCGCCTCCATCTTGGTGATGCCGCCCTGAGGCGATTTGGCGCTCGGCTTATTGTGTTTCGTCACTAGGTTCAACCCCTCAACGGTTACGCGCTGGGTTACCCGGTTTACCGACACGATTTTGCCGGTTTTGCCCTTTTCGTCGCCAGCAATCACCTTCACGGTATCGCCCGACTTTACGTGCAGCTGCACGGGGTCTGCTTTTCTGATAGCCATGATTTAGAGTACTTCTGGTGCTAGGGATACGATTTTCATGAACTGACGCTCACGCAACTCACGGGCCACTGGGCCGAAGATACGCGTGCCGCGGGGCTCGTCGTTGTTGTTGAGCAACACGGCGGCGTTGTCGTCGAAGCGGATGTACGAACCGTCTTTACGACGAATCTCCTTCTTCACACGCACCACTACGGCCTTGCTTACGGTGCCTTTCTTAGCGTTGCCCGAAGGGATAGCCGACTTGATGGCCACCACAATCTTGTCGCCAACGCTGGCGTATTTCTTGCCCGTGCCACCCAAAACGCGGATGCAGAGGACTTCCTTAGCGCCGCTATTGTCGGCCACCGTCAGGCGAGATTCTTGCTGTATCATCGAGTTAGTTTATTTAGCGCGTTCAATAATTTCCACCAGGCGCCACCGCTTGGTTTTGCTCAGCGGACGGGTGCTCATGATGAGGACCGTGTCGCCTTCGCCGCACTCGTTTTTCTCATCGTGGGCGTGGAATTTCGTGGTTTTGGTCACGAACTTGCCGTACTTGGGGTGCTTCTGTTTCTGCACCACAGCCACGGTGATGGACTTGTCCATCTTGCTGCTCGTCACCTTGCCAGTGATTTCTTTGCGCATGTTGCGCGAAGCTTCATCAGCAGCAGTTTGGTCTTGGGTTGTTACGTCGGTTGCCATCGGAATTAAGCGGGGTTAGAGGCCTGCTCGTTGTTCCGACGAGTCTGCTCGGTGAGCAAGCGGGCGACGTTTTTACGGTTGGCCTTGAGGCGGGCCGGATTTTCCAGGGGCGAAATCGCATGAGCGAAACGCAGCTGCTGACCCGTAGCCTGCTCGGTTTTAATTTGCTCTTTCAGCGCGTCGGCGGAAAGGCCTTTGTGGTCGGTCTTGTTCTTCATGACTTAGGCGGCGTCCGTGTAGTCGCGGCGAACCACGAATGAAGTACGAACCGGCAGCTTCTGAGCCGCGAGACGCAGCGACTCTTTGGCTACTTCCAGCGATACGCCGTCCGACTCGAACATGATTTGACCCGGCTTCACGCAGGCTACCCAATACTCGGGTGAACCTTTACCCTTACCCATCCGCACTTCAGCAGGCTTCTTGGTAATGGGTTTGTCGGGGAAAATGCGAATCCATACTTGCCCTTCGCGTTTCATGGCGCGGGTCATGGCAATACGGGCAGCCTCAATTTGGCGAGCCGTAATCCAAGACACTTCCAGCGACTTGATAGCGAACGAACCGAAGTCGATGGAGCTGCCGCGGTAGGCGAGGCCTGTTACGCGACCCTTTTGCATCTTGCGATACTTGGTCCTTTTCGGTTGTAACATTTGATTTTAAATAAAGAGAGTGTTCTGTAAGAGAGAGGGTCGAACAGCCGAACATTTCGCTTCGTTCACCAAAGCGGCAAACGAAGCGAAATGACTAGGCTTGGTTCTAGCGACGCGGGCCGCGAGCGGCACCGCCAGCAGCACCACCACCTTGGGCGGGGCCGTTGCGGCGGGGACCAGCGTTGTCGCCGCGGGGAGCACCACCGCCGGCGTTGCCGCCACGGTCGTTGCCACCACGGCCACCAGCACCACCGTCACGACGCGGGCCGCGGTCGCCTTCACGACGCTCGCCACGGGGGCCACGGTCGTCACGACGTCCACCGGCATCGCCACCGGGGTTGGTGAGCTGCTGGTTGGGCGAGAGGTCGGGCTTGCCGAACACCTCACCGCGCATTACCCACACCTTAATGCCGATTTTGCCATACACGGTCTGAGCTTCCGACAAAGCGTAGTCGATATCGGCGCGCAGCGTGTGCAGCGGCGTACGACCTTCTTTGTACTGCTCCGAACGGGCAATTTCAGCACCGCCGAGACGGCCACCGCACTGAATCTTGATGCCTTCAGCACCAACACGCATTGCAGCCTGAATCGACATTTTCATGGCGCGACGGAAGGAGATACGAGCGGCCAGCTGCTGGGCGATGCTCTCGCCTACCAGCTTGGCATCCAACTCCGGACGCTTGATTTCGAAGATGTTGATTTGAACGTCTTTGCTGGTGATTTGCTTCAGCTCGTCCTTAATCTTGTCAACCTCCTGGCCGCCTTTACCAATTACCACACCCGGACGAGCCGTATTGATGGTGATGGTGATACGCTTCAAGGTGCGCTCAATCACAATGCGGCTGATGCCACCTTTCTGAATGCGAGCGTTGATGTACTTGCGGATTTTCTCGTCCTCCACCAATTTCTCGGCGAAGTCCTTGCCGCCGTACCAGTTCGAGTCCCAGCCTTTGATGACTCCCAAGCGGAAGCCAACCGGATTTACTTTCTGTCCCATATTAAATTAGGATTTGGCGTCGGCCTTAGGGTTATCGGTAGTACCAACTTGCTTTGCGTGCTCGGTGGTAGTTTCAGCTTGAGCACGAGCAGCTTTCGAACCGGCTTTCTCCACTTTCGTGTCGATTTTCAGGGTTACGTGGTTGCTGCGCTTGCGGATGCGGTGGCCACGGCCCTGGGGGGCGGGGCGCAGGCGCTTCAGCTGGCGTCCTTCGTCCACGAAGATTTCGCTGATGTAGAGGTTTGCGTCCTCAATCCGCTCTTCTTCGTTGTGCTGCTGCCAGTTGGCCAAGGCCGAAAGGAGCAGTTTCTCAATCTTCTCAGCGCCGATATTGGCTTCGAAGCGCAGCAGGCCCAGGGCCTGCGTTACCTTCTTGCCGCGCACGAGGTCGGCCACCAGTCGCATCTTACGAGGCGAGGTCGGCACATTGCGGAGTTTTGCTACTGCTTCCATCTTAGCGCTTGCCTTTATCTTTTTTGGCGACGTGACCACGGAAGTTACGAGTAGGAGCGAATTCGCCCAACTTATGTCCTACCATGTTCTCGGTCACATACACCGGGATGAACTTATTGCCGTTGTGAACAGCGAATGTGTGGCCAACGAAATCGGGGGAAATCATCGAGCGGCGCGACCAAGTCTTCACCACTGATTTTTTACCGGCCGTTTCGAGTGCCGTGACTTTCTTTTCCAGCCGGAAGTCAATGTACGGCCCTTTTTTGAGTGAACGTGCCATATATTACTTCTTGCCTTTACGGCTCACAATCAGGTTCTCCGAATACTTGTTCTTGTTACGGGTCTTCTGGCCCTTAGCCAAAATGCCGTTACGGCTACGCGGGTGACCACCCGACGATTTGCCTTCGCCACCACCCATGGGGTGGTCGACAGGGTTCATTACCACACCACGAACGCGGGGACGACGACCAGCCCACCGGTTACGGCCAGCCTTACCCATCACGGTGTTCATATGGTCGCCGTTCGACACGGTACCAACGGTAGCCATGCAGGTAACGAGGACCATGCGCATTTCGCCGGAAGGCAATTTGAGCGTGGCGTACTTCTCTTCGCGGGCTACGATTTGGGCGTAGGTACCAGCCGAGCGGGCCATGGCCGCACCCTGACCGGGCTGCAATTCGATGTTGTGGAGGATGGTACCGAGGGGAATCTCGCGCAGCGGCAAGGTATTGCCCACTTCGGGAGCCACGCCGGGGCCCGATACAATCTTCGCGCCTACCTGCATGCCGGCGGGAGCGATGATGTAGCGCTTCTCGCCGTCAGCGTAGCTGAGCAGGGCGATGCGGGCGGTCCGGTTGGGGTCGTACTCGATGGTCTTCACCGTGGCAGGCACACCGGCCTTGTCACGCTTGAAGTCCACGATACGGTACTGGGTTTTATGACCACCGCCGATGTAGCGGTTGGACATTTTACCGGAAGAGTTCCGGCCACCCGATTTGGGGAGGGAAGTCATCAAAGACTTCTCCGGGGTCGACGTTGTAATCTCGTCGAACACCGGCGCAACGCGATGGCGTTGCCCTGGGGTTGTTGGTCTGAGTTTTTTAAGTGCCATTACTAGCTAGTTGTGCTTTTGCGGCGAGAGAATCTTTTGCTGGCGAAAGGCCTAGAGGTTGCTATAGAAGTCGATTACATCGCCTTCTTTAACCGTTACAATGGCTTTTTTGCCATTGGAACGACGGCCGGAAACCTGGCCGCCTTTGGTACCTTTCGACTTGATTTTGCCGATGGTGCGCATCGTGTTGATGTCGGTTACCGTCACGCCGTACAGCGATTCGATGTCCTTCTTGATTTGCACTTTGTTGGCGGTACGCTCCACTTCGAAGGTGTAGCGACCTTTCTCGTTGAGGCCAGTGGCCTTTTCGGTAATGATGGGGCGTTTCAGCGTGCTCATTATTCGGCGGTGCTATAGAGTTCAACCAATGAAGCCATGCCGTCTTCTGAAATCAGGAGCGTGTCCGTATTCAGCAGGTCGTGGGTGTTGAGGCCGATAGGCGTCGACACTTTCACTTTCTGCAGGTTGCGGGCGCTCAGGAGCACGTTTTTATTGACCTCACCGGTCACGAGCATGGTCTTTTTGCCAGTGTTCAGCTTGAGGCCGTCCATGATGGCAACGAAGTCCTTGGTGCGGGGAGCAGTCATGGCAATGTTCTCCACGATGGAAATTTTGCCATCCTTCGCCAGGCTCGACAGGGCCGAGAGGCGTGCTACACGCTTGGTCTTCTTGTTCAGCTTGAAGCCGTAGTCGCGGGGCTGGGGACCGAACATGCGGCCACCACCAACGAACACACCCGACTTCATGCTGCCGGCGCGGGCGCCGCCCGTACCTTTTTGTTTCTTGAGCTTCTTCGTGGTGCCGTGCACCTCGTTGCGCTGCTTGGACTTGTGCGTGCCCTGGCGCTGGTTGGCCAGGTACTGCTTCACGTCCAGGTACATCACGTGCTCGTTTACTTCGAGACCGAAGATGGCGTCAGACAGGGTCACCTTGCGGCCGGTGTCTTCGCCTTTGAGGCTATATACTGCGAGTTCCATCGTATCGTCTATTTCTCGATTACCACGTAAGAATTCTTAGCACCGGGAATCGAGCCGCTCACCAGAATCAGGTTCTTGTCGCCTACTACGCGCATCACCTTCAGGTTCTGCACTTTCACGCGGTCGTTGCCCATCCGGCCACCCATGCGCATTCCTTTGAACACGCGCGAAGGCCAAGAGCAAGCACCAATTGAACCGGGGTGACGCAGGCGGTTGTGCTGGCCGTGGGTCTGGCCACCAACACCCTGAAAGTTGTAACGCTTTACAACACCCTGGAAACCCTTGCCTTTGGAAGTGCCTACTACGTCCACAAACTCGCCCTCTGCGAAGAGAGTCGCGTCGATGATAGCGCCAGCGGCGTAGGTCGATTCAGCGTCGAGGCGGAATTCAACCAATTTTTTCTTGGGAGTTGTACCGGCTTTAGCGAAGTGACCAGCCAATGCTTTGGTGGTGTTCTTCTCTTTTTTCTCGCCGTACCCAATTTGAATGGCGGTGTAACCGTCATTCGCGATAGTCTTAACCTGCGTCACTACGCACGGACCCGCTTCGATGAGCGTGCAGGGAATGTTTTTCCCATCCGGAGTGAAGAGGCTTGTCATACCGATTTTTTTACCGATGATGCCAGGCATTCTATTTGGTTATTAATGAACACTAAAAGAAAACGGCCGAGTGCCGTTTTCGCTAAGGGAGTGCAAAGATAGGAAAAAAGGCTGGGGCATCCCAATGATACAGAGAAATATTTTCTCAGTGAGGCTGTTAGCTCTTTTAGAAGGCCCCTCCCCTGCTCACTATTATCCTTGCAGGGAATTGGGAATATCAGGCGGGACGCCAAGTTGGGTCTGGGTCGTCGTGGGGTAACGAACCCTGCAGAGCCAAGAGCAGGAAGAATACCGCGAAGGCAAGGCCAATCTGCGTTTCCAGCGTGTATTCGACCAAGAAGGACAAGGCAATACTAACATACTGGGCCAATAGTAGTGGGGCGTGTTTCTTTCGGGCCCACCAGGCGGGGTAGAACAGACTCAGGCAGAATATCAGCAGCCCAATACTACCGTAGGCCGCAAGGTTATACAAGTATTGGTTGTGGGGCATGATGTAAAAATCCGACGTGAGCTGGGGGTACAACGCTGCATAGCGCTTGGCCATCTCACCTTCCAGATTTGGCTTCCCTACTCCGGTCAGCTTATTATCACGCCACACCGCAAGCGCCGCCTGGTATGAATATACCCGAGCCGAAATAGAGAAGTTCTTGCCTTCGGAGCTCTCCTGTACTTTGCTCACATCTTCCTGGGTATTGTAGACCCTATTGCGGAAAGTGGGAAAGGTGAAATAGCTTACTACTGGCAACATTATCAGCACAGTGGCCAGCACTATAGCTTTTCGCCATTGCTTTTTACCAAATGCCAACCACAACACTGCTAGTCCGCCCAAAGCATAGAAGGTCATTTCTCCGCTTCGTACGGCCAGCAAGTGTAAGAAAAGTGCCATTCCTACGATGGAAGCCTTTGCCCAGGTGCGCCACCGTGGTGCCACCGTATGATGAGCAACCAGCAGTACGGCAGCGGCAATTGCCATGGTAATCATGATGCTGAACCGGATGTGGTCCGGCTCCGTCGGCATCACTTTGGAGTGCATGTATGACTCGTTGATTTGCTGTGCATGCAGCAAATAGTTAATTGTAGCTCCCGAAGCTGCCAGCACCGTCATGGCAATAAATATCCACCACAGCCCACGCAGGTAGCGGCTGGGTAGCGGTGGCAACAACCAGAAAGAGAGCGGCAGCATCAGAAAAGGCAGCTGCATTCCCAGGTCAAACCGATATTCATCCATGTTTACCGCCTGGGTGTGAATTCCAGCCAGTAGGTGGAGTACAAATACCATTGCAATGCTTCCGAACACGGGCCACAATGAACGATTGGCAATACGCTTATGCACCAAGGCGAAAACCACACTTGTCACCGCCAGCCCTCCCATGGCAATACCCAATGCTACCCTCAGCCAATTGACCAGGAAAATACTGATGATAATGCAGGCACAGAAGAAGAAAGCTGAACGATGTAGGCGCGCAATGGAAAATACAGAAAGCATGAATGGTATATAGTGGCACCGCAAGTTCGAAAGAAAAAGCCCCACCACGACGAATCATGGTGGGGCTTTAACTCAATTAATACTGAAATCGAATCCTCAGACTTTGATTTCTACGTCAACGCCGCTGGGCAATTCCAGCTTCATGAGGGCATCAACAGTCTTCGACGAAGTCGAGAAGATGTCCACGAGGCGCTTGTAGGTACAAAGCTGGAATTGCTCCCGGCTCTTCTTGTTCACGTGGGGCGAACGCAGGACGGTGAACTTCTCCTTTTGGGTCGGCAAAGGTATCGGGCCGCTTACGATGGCACCGGTGGCCTTCACAGCTTTCACGATTTTCTCGGCCGATTTGTCTACGAGGTTGTGGTCGTAGGACTTCAGCTTAATGCGAATTTTCTGGTTCATTGGGGGTTTTGGTCCGATTGACCAAGTTAGTGACCGGTATTATTTACTTCCTTTTACTTTAGCGATGATGGCTTCGGCCATGTTGGTCGGCACCTGCTCGTAGTGCGAGAACGTGAGCGAAGCCGAAGCCCGACCCGACGAAATCGTACGGAGTGCAGTTACGTAGCCGAACAGCTCCGACAACGGAACGTCAGCCTTAATCAGTTGGGCACCGCCTTTGGTGTCCATGCCTTTCATCAGACCGCGACGACGGTTCAAGTCACCAGTTACGGGACCCGTATACTCGTCGGGGCACACCACTTCCACGCTCATGATAGGCTCGAGCAATTTCGGACCAGCCTGGCGGGCAGCTTCGCGGAAACCACCACGGGCGGCGAGTTCGAACGACAGGGCGTCCGAGTCAACGTCGTGGAAGGAACCGTGGTAGAGACGCACTTTCATGCCCTCAATCGGGAAGCCGGCCAACGGACCTTGCTTCATGGCTTCTTCAAAACCCTTCTGGATGGGGGCAATGAATTCGCGGGGGATAACACCGCCCACAATGGCATTATCGAACTCGAAGCCGGGCTTTTCCGGGTCGGTCTCTTTCGGACCGAGCTCAAACACGATGTCGCCGAATTTACCGCGGCCACCGGTCTGCTTCTTGTAGGTTTCGCGGTGGTCGACTTTCTTGGTGAGAATCTCCTTGTAAGCCACCATCGGGGCACCCTGGTTAATTTCCACTTTGAATTCACGACGCATACGGTCGATGATGATTTCAAGGTGTAGCTCACCCATGCCACGGAGAACGGTCTGGCCCGTTTCAGGGTCGGTGTTCACTTTCAGCGTGGGGTCTTCCTCGATGAGCTTGGCGATGGCCATGCCCATCCGGTCAACGTCAGCTTGGGTTTTTGGCTCAATAGCGTAGCCAATTACCGGCTCGGGGAAGCTCATCGACTCGAGGACGATGGGGTGCTTCTCTTCGCTCAGCGTATCGCCGGTGCGGATATCCTTGAAACCAACACCTGCCGCAATGTCGCCCGCCTGGATTTTGTCAATCGGGTTCTGCTTGTTGGAGTGCATCTGCATGAGGCGCGAGATACGCTCCTTTTTGCCGGTGCGGTTGTTGAGCACGTACGAGCCAGCATCCAGCACGCCGCTGTAGCAGCGGAAGAAGCACAGACGGCCTACGAACGGGTCGGTAGCAATTTTAAACGCCAGTGCGGTGAAAGGCTCCGTGTTATCGGGGTGACGCTCAATTTCGGCCCCGGTGTCGGGGTCGGTACCGATGATGGCGGGCATGTCGAGGGGCGACGGCAGGTAGGCCATAACGGCATCCAGCATCGTCTGCACACCCTTATTTTTGAAGGCTGAGCCGCACAATACGGGCGAGAACTTCATGTCGATAACCGCCTGGCGGATAACAACCATCATTTCCTCTTTCGTAATGGAATCGGGGTTGTCGAAGAATTTCTCCAGCAACGCGTCATCATACTCGGCTACGCTCTCAACGAGCTTCTGACGCCACTCGGCTACCGTCTCAACGAGGTCCTCAGGAACGGGGATTTCGCTGTACGACTTACCTTCGGTAGCATCGTCCCATACAATGGCTTTGCCAGTGAGCAGGTCAACTACGCCTTTGAAAGTATCTTCAGCGCCAATCGGAATCTGCAGCGGCACGGGGTTAGCACCCAGCTTCTCCTTAATTTCGTTAACGGCCTTGAAGAAGTCGGCACCGGCGCGGTCCATCTTGTTCACGAAGCAGATACGGGGCACGCTGTACTTGTCAGCCTGACGCCATACGGTTTCCGACTGCGGCTCAACGCCCGAAACGGCGCAGAACAATGCCACGGCACCATCGAGCACACGCAACGAACGTTCTACTTCTACCGTGAAGTCAACGTGGCCGGGGGTGTCAATGAGGTTGATTTTGTACTGGTGGGTATCCGGCGTGGGGTCACCCTTCACGTCGGTGGGGTAGTTCCAGAACGTGGTGGTGGCAGCCGAGGTAATCGTGATGCCGCGCTCCTGCTCCTGCTCCATCCAGTCCATCGTGGCGGCACCATCGTGCACTTCCCCGATTTTGTGGGTTTTACCCGTGTAATACAGAATACGCTCCGACGTCGTGGTCTTACCGGCGTCGATGTGCGCCATAATCCCGATGTTACGGAGGTATTGAAGTTCTTTGTTAACGGCCATGATTTTGGTTAAGGCTTATAAATTTGGGGTCTCAGGTCTTGGGCCGTTTAACAGAACAATCCGTCAAATAAATCCAAGTCCCTAAGACCCCAAACTCAAATTTCCAGTTTAGAAACGGAAGTGCGAGAAGGCCTTGTTGGCCTCAGCCATGCGGTGGGTGTCGTCTTTCTTCTTAACGGCAGCACCTTCACCTTTAGCAGCGGCGATAATTTCGCCAGCCAGCTTATCCTTCATGGTCTTCTCACCACGACGACGAGCGTACTGAATCATCCACTTGGCACCCACCGAGATGCGGCGGTCAGCACGCACTTCAATCGGAACCTGGAAGGTGGCACCACCTACGCGGCGGCTCTTTACTTCCACGGTGGGCATCACGTTGTTCAACGCTTTGCGCCACATTTCGAGGCCGCTCTCCTTGGTGCGCTGCTCCACGAGGTCACAGGCATCGTAGAAAATGGTGTACGCCAGGTTTTTCTTACCATCGTACATCATGTAGTTCACAAAGCGGGTTACCAGCGTCTCCTTGTACTTAGGGTCCGGCAGCAAGATGCGCTTTTTTGGTTTTGACTTTCTCATGAGTTTATTTAGTTGTCAGTTGTTAGCTGCTAATTGTCAGTCATTGAGGACATTAATTCCCTTCAAACTGTCAATTAGCAACCGACAACTAATAAATTACTTTTTCTTCTTAGCGGGTGCACCCTTCGCTGCTGCGGCGGGCTGACCGGGCTTCGGACGCTTGGCACCGTACTTAGAACGACGCTGGGTCCGGCCGCTTACACCGGCGGTGTCCAGGGCGCCACGGATAATGTGGTAGCGAACACCTGGCAAGTCTTTAACCCGGCCACCACGAATCAGCACGATGCTGTGTTCCTGGAGGTTGTGGCCTTCACCGGGGATGTATGCGTTTACTTCCTTACCGTTGGTAAGGCGCACACGGGCCACTTTGCGCATAGCCGAGTTCGGCTTCTTAGGCGTGGTGGTATACACACGAGTGCATACGCCCCGACGCTGCGGGCACGAATCAAGGGCGGGCGACTTCGACTTGGTAGTCAAAGCCTCACGGCCTTTCCGTACTAACTGATTGATGGTTGGCATTTAAGGAATGGTTTGTTGGGAGCCGTTTGCCCCTAAAATTTGGCTTGCAAAGGTAAGATTATTTCGCCGCAATAGCAAACAGCGTGAGGATGTTAATTTTCAGATAGCTGCGGAATTATCCTCGCGGGTCACCTCACCCCCGGCCCCTCTCCAAAAGAGAGGGGAGCCTGACGCCATAAGAAGCAAGACCGGTGCCCCCTCTTTTTTGGAGAGGGGGTCAGGGGGTGAGGTTGACGGCTGGGCAGCAAAAAGCACCTCCATTATTGCATGAAGGTGCTTATGCATCCTAATTATCTGTCTCACCCTACGCCTCACCTACCGCGCCGCCGAAGTTCATCGGGTAGCTCGGGGCTTCGTTCTGCATCTTAATAGGGCCAAAGGCGGCTTCAAACCGCTCGATGTTCTCGGTGAGGGCTTGCAGCAGGCGCTTGGCGTGCTCGGGCGTGACGACGATGCGCGCCTTCACCTTGGCCTTGGGCAGGCCGGGCATCATGCGGATGAAGTCAATCACGAACTCGCTGTTGCTGTGCGCAATCATGGCAAGGTTGGCGTATTCGCCCTCGGCCATGGCTTCGGAAAGCTCGATATTGATGGCGTTGGGGTCCGGATTTTGGTCGGTTGGTTGCATTTGAATGGCTTTATAAACTTAGATGTTTGGCTTTATCAATATTTGCAAACAGCTCTACCGCCTGTCCACATAATGAAAATTCTTGTGCCCATCCTGCACTTCAATCTTCGTGATATCGCGCAATGGAATGACATTCATTAAACCTAGCATAAAGGTCGAAGGACTACCAATAACTGCGCTGTCTTTTATAAAAAGGCGGTCAAAATACATGATATTCCTTTTGCCATTGTGGGTGAAGCGAACCTCAATTGAAGGGCTATTTTGCAGAGTTACTTCCTTATTATTAGAGTCAACACACTTGATTATCGGAATTCTGCCGACGTTTGCAAGGTAGCTTATCGGCATTCCATAAGGTCCACTTACTCTTACTTGTTGCAGACTGTTCATGTCTACTCCAGCAAACTGCTGCCGAAAACTTTGAACCGGAATCTGGAAGGTCGTGCATCCTGTGAAACTCAAAGCTCCCGTTAGAAGCACCAGAGCAACGCTTAATCGGTTTTTCATTTTAGTCTTGCTCATATAACTGGAATGCAATAAACAAAAAAAGCCGACCGGGATACCCCAGTCGGCTTTTCCATTACAAACCTACGGCGGATTACTCAGCCGACACTTCGCGCTTGCCAGCACGGCTGGGGCGCTTGGCGGGAACGGCAGCTTCGGCTGCTTGCGCGGCTTGGGCAGCTTCCATCTCTTCTTTCGAGCCGACAATCTGACGCGTGTATTCGCGCAGACCGGTACCGGCCGGGATGAGGTGACCGACGATTACGTTCTCCTTCAGGCCCAGCAGCTGGTCGGCCTTGCCGCGGATGGCGGCTTCGCTCAACACCTTGGTCGTCTCCTGGAAGGATGCGGCCGAGATGAACGAAGCAGTACCAAGCGACGCCTGCGTGATGCCTTGCAGCGTGGGGCGCGAAACCGAAGGCTGCGCGTCGCGCACTTGCACGAGGGTGAGGTCGCGGCGTTTCAGGCTGCTGTTCTCGTCGCGGAGGCGACGGGCTGTCACAATCTGACCGGGCTTCATGTTGCTCGAATCACCGGCTTCGGTCACCACTTTCATGTCGATAATCATATCGTTCTCGGCCATGAAGATGATTTTATCAATCACCTGATTTTCGAGGAACGACGTGTCACCGGCATCCAGAATCACAACTTTCTGCATCATCTGGCGGACTACCACCTCGATGTGCTTGTCGTTGATTTTCACACCCTGCAAGCGGTACACTTCCTGAATCTCGTTCACGAGGTACTCCTGCACGGCACCGGGGCCCTGAATGCTCAGGATGTCCGAAGGCGTGATGGCACCATCCGACAGCGGCATGCCGGCGCGGATGAAGTCGTTGTCCTGCACCAGAATGTGCTTCGACAGCGGCACCATGTATTTCTTCTTGACACCGTCTTTCGACTCAACGTAGATTTCACGGTTGCCGCGTTTCACGGTGCCGTAGGTTACCACGCCGTCGATTTCCGATACCACGGCGGGGTTCGACGGGTTCCGGGCTTCGAAAAGCTCCGTTACCCGCGGCAGACCACCGGTGATGTCGCGGGTCTTGCCCACCGAGCGAGGAATCTTGGCGAGGATGTGACCAGCCGTGATTTTCTCGTTGTTCTCGACGTTCAAGTGCGAGCCCACCGGAATGCTGTAGCCCTTCTGACCTTCGGCATCGCCCTTTTTGCCGGGGCGGATGATGATGGACGGGTTCTGGTCCTTCGCCTTCGACTCCATGATTACCTTCTCGCGGTGACCGGTCTGTTCGTCCGATTCCTCACGGTAGGTCACGCCTTCCGTGATGGCATCGAACTGCACGGTACCATCAAACTCGGCCAAAATAACGGCGTTGTAGGGGTCCCAGTTGTTCAGCTCGGTGCCTTTCTCCACTTCCTGGCCTTCCGTTACGAGCATGAAAGAGCCGTAGGGAACGTGGTTGGAAGTGAAGACGCGGCCCGTGCCTTTCTCCACGATGCGAACTTCACCCGAGCGGCCCATTACCACGGCACCTTTCACGCCTTCCGGCGTCATGGTTGCTACGGTACGAACGTCCTCGAACTCCACCACACCAGCGAATTTGGCTTTGATGTTCGACTCCACGGCGATGTTAGAAGCCGTACCACCTACGTGGAAGGTACGCAGGGTGAGCTGCGTACCAGGCTCACCAATCGACTGAGCGGCGATAACACCTACTGCCTCGCCACGCTGCACCATGCGGCCCGAAGCCAGGTTGCGGCCGTAGCACTTGGCGCAGATACCGCGCTTGCTTTCGCAAGTCAGCACCGAGCGGATTTCCACCGATTCAATGCTAGTGGCATCAATACGACGGGTCGTGTCTTCCTTGATTTCGGAACCCGAAGTCAGGAGTACTTCGCCGGTCAGCGGGTCAATGATATCGTGCACCGTTACACGGCCCAGGATACGCTCGGCCAGCGGCTCCACGATGTCTTCGTTGTCTTTCAACGCAAAGGTTTCGATACCGCGCAGCGTGCCGCAATCCGGCTCGTTCACGATTACATCCTGCGAAACGTCTACCAGACGACGGGTTAGGTAGCCGGCGTCAGCCGTCTTCAGAGCCGTGTCAGCCAGACCTTTACGGGCACCATGCGTCGAGATAAAGTACTCGATTACGTCAAGGCCTTCTTTGAAGTTCGACAGAATCGGGTTTTCGATAATCTCGCCAATCGAACCTTGCAGCGACTTCTGCGGCTTGGCCATCAGGCCACGCATACCGCCCAGCTGACGAATCTGCTCGCGCGAGCCACGGGCTCCCGAGTGCATCATCATGTAGATGGAGTTGAAGCCCTGGTCCTCCTTTTCCAGGCGGCCCATCAGCGTCTCCGTAATCTGGTTGTTGATGCGCGTCCAGATGTCAATAACCTGGTTGTAACGCTCGTTATCCGTAATCAGACCCATCTGGTAGTTCTGGGTTACGGCCTTCACGTCGTTCTGCGCCTGCTTTACCAGCACGTCCTTCTCCATCGGGATTTTGATATCACCGAGGCCCATGCTCAGGCCGCCTTTATAGGCCGACTGGAAGCCAAGAGTCTTGATTTCGTCTAGGAACTGCGCCGTACGAGCCATGCCCGTGCGCTTGAACACCGTCGAGATGATTTGCTGGAGCTTCTTCTTGGTCAGCAGCTCATCCACGAAACCTACTTCTTCCGGCACGAGCTGGTTGAACAGCACGCGGCCGGCTACGGTATCGACGATTTTGGTTACCAAGTCGTCGTTTTCGTCCCGAATCTGCGTCCGTACCTTGATGAAAGCGTGCTTCGAAAGCTGGCCTTCGTTGATGGCGATAACAACTTCTTCGTCCGAATAGAATACCCGGTCTTCACCGACAATCTTCTCGTTTTCGGTGCTGCGCTTGCCTTTGGTAACGTAGTACAGACCCAGAACCATGTCCTGCGACGGCACCGCGATGGGCGCGCCGTTGGCGGGGTTCAGGATGTTGTGCGAAGCCAGCATGAGCATGGAGGCTTCCAGGATAGCGGCCGGGCCGAGGGGCACGTGCACAGCCATCTGGTCACCGTCAAAGTCAGCGTTGAAGGCCGTACAAACGAGGGGGTGCAGCTGGATAGCCTTGCCCTCGATGAGGCGCGGCTGGAATGCCTGGATACCCAGACGGTGAAGCGTAGGAGCCCGGTTGAGCAGCACTGGGTGGCCTTTCAGCACATTCTCCAGGATGTCCCATACCACAGCGTCCTTGCGGTCCACAATTTTCTTAGCCGACTTTACCGTCTTCACAATGCCGCGCTCGATGAGCTTGCGGATGATGAACGGCTTGAACAGCTCGGCCGCCATGTTCTTGGGCAGGCCGCACTCGTGCAGCTTCAGCTCAGGACCAACCACAATTACCGAACGACCCGAATAGTCGACACGCTTACCGAGCAGGTTCTGACGGAAACGGCCCTGCTTGCCTTTCAGCATGTCGGACAGCGACTTCAGGGCGCGGTTGCCTTCGGCGCGCACGGCGTTCACCTTGCGCGAGTTGTCGAACAGGGAGTCAACGGCTTCCTGCAGCATGCGCTTCTCGTTCCGCAGAATCACTTCAGGAGCCTTGATTTCAATCAGGCGCTTGAGGCGGTTGTTACGGATGATAACGCGACGGTACAAGTCGTTCAAGTCGGAAGTGGCGAAACGGCCACCGTCGAGCGGAACGAGGGGACGCAGTTCCGGGGGAATAACGGGCACCATGCGGATAACCATCCACTCGGGGCGGTTTTCCACGCGGGTAGCGGCATCACGGAAAGCTTCCACTACGCGCAGACGCTTCAAGGCTTCCGCCTTACGCTGCTGCGAAGTCTCGTGGGCAGCAGAGTCACGCAGCGAGTAGCTCAGCTCGTCCAGGTTGATGCGCTCCAGCAGCATGTGCAGAGCATCAGCACCCATGCGGGCGATGAACTTGTTGGGGTCCTCGTTGGGCAGCATCTGGTTCTCGCGGGGGAGCTTATCGATGATGTCCAGGTACTCGTCTTCGGTGAGGAAGTCGAGAATCTGTACGCCTTCTTCCGCCAGCGAGCCGGGCTGTACGACTACGTACCGCTCGTAATAGATAATCTGGTCGAGCTTCTTGGTGGGCAGGCCCAGCAGGTAGCCAATTTTGTTAGGCAGCGACTTGAAGTACCAGATGTGGGCAACGGGCACCACCAGCTCGATGTGGCCCATGCGCTCACGACGCACTTTCTTCTCGGTCACCTCCACGCCGCAACGGTCGCAGATAATGCCCTTGTAACGAATCCGCTTGTACTTGCCGCAGTGGCACTCCCAGTCCTTCACGGGACCGAAAATGCGCTCGCAGAACAGACCACCCATCTCGGGCTTGTACGTGCGGTAGTTGATGGTTTCAGGCTTCACCACTTCGCCGGTGCTACGCTCCAGAATTGCTTCGGGCGAGGCCAGCGAAATCGTGACTTTGGAGAAGTCCTGAACTACTTTCTTGTTTTTTGCGAAAGCCATTTGATTGGGGTTAAGCTAGTAGCTGTTGGCTTTGAGCTGCCTGATTCTTCGCCGTTCGCCAGAAGGGCGCAAGAGAATCAGAACAGGTTGACACTTCAAAAAGTGCCTTTGCGGAACAGATAGGTATGTTGGGCAAAGGCACTTTTAAAAGGTCGAATTATTAAGACCGTTGGGCAGTACTGACTGATGGGAAGGCCTTCGATTAAAATTCACTGGGGGTTGAATGCTGCACTGACCATATCTCGGAACAGCCCCCGCTCCTCTTTCACCGAAGCGTTTTCTCATCTTTTGTTACCAGAGGCACTCAATCAGAGCCTTCTGCTGCCTGCCGGCAGGCAAACTACGAGTTGCGGCCAAAGCTTACGCCTCAGCCGCAACCGGCAGCAATTCACTATTCCATCGTGATTTCCAGTGCCAGACCACGCAATTCGTGGAGCAGCACGTTGAACGACTCGGGGATATTCGGCTTGGGCAGAATGTCGCCTTTTACAATGGCTTCATACGCTTTGGCGCGGCCCACCACGTCGTCCGATTTAATGGTGAGGATTTCCTGCAGCACGTTGGAAGCACCGAAGGCCTCCAGTGCCCACACTTCCATTTCGCCGAAGCGCTGGCCACCGAACTGCGCCTTACCACCCAGCGGCTGCTGCGTGATGAGCGAGTACGGCCCGATGGAACGAGCGTGCATCTTGTCGTCAACCAGGTGACCGAGTTTGAGCATGTAAATCACGCCCACGGTTACCGGCTGGTCGAAACGGTCGCCGCTCAAGCCGTCGTACAGGTACGCACGACCCCAGTCCGGCAGGCCGGCTTCGGTCAGCTCGTGTGCAACTTCATCCTCGGTTGCGCCGTCGAAAATCGGGGTAGCATAGGTGCGACCCATTTTCAGACCAGCCCAGCCCAGTACGGTCTCGTAAATCTGACCGATGTTCATCCGGCTTGGTACACCAAGCGGGTTAAGCACGATGTCCATCGGCGTACCGTCGGGCAGGAAGGGCATGTCCTCATCGCGTACGATGCGGGCTACTACACCTTTGTTACCGTGGCGGCCGGCCATCTTGTCACCCACCTTCAGCTTGCGCTTCTTGGCGATGTAAACCTTAGCCAACTGCACGATGCCAGCGGGCAGCTCATCGCCCACTTCCAGGGTAAAGCGCTGACGCTTGAACTTCGCGGTAATGGTGTTGCG
Organism: Hymenobacter siberiensis; assembly: GCF_018967845.1. GTDB lineage: Bacteria > Bacteroidota > Bacteroidia > Cytophagales > Hymenobacteraceae > Hymenobacter > Hymenobacter siberiensis. The sequence goes on along the minus strand of NZ_JAHLZZ010000001.1, from coordinate 1,544,371 downwards.
GCGCTTGGCGTAGTTACGCACCAGCTCCAGCACGAGGCCGTTTACGCGGGCATCAGCCGTCCAGCCTTCCAGAATCAGGTCCTTAAACAGGTTCACTTCTTCCGGAACGGCGTAGTTGCTTTCGTCCTTGTACGGGTTCTTCTCGGGGAACATCCCCTCGTTGATGTTCTTGCGGTTGAACTTCACGCCCTTGGAAATCATCTCCTCGCCGAAGCGGTGCTTGATGCCCTGGCTCGTCTTGCCTTCCAGCAATTGCACCAGCTTATCAATCATGATGGCTTTCACGCCACGCAGTTCCTGCGCGTAAGTACCTTTCAGGTCTTCCACTTCCTTCTTCGACTTGGCCCGGAGGTTTTTGTCTTTCTTAGGACGCGAAAAGAGTTTGGTACCGATAACCACACCCTGCAGGGAGGGCGGCGCTTTGAGCGAAGCATCCTTCACATCGCCGGCCTTATCGCCGAAGATGGCGCGGAGCAGCTTCTCTTCCGGCGTGGGGTCTGTCTCGCCTTTCGGCGTGATTTTACCAATCAGGATGTCGCCTTCCTTCACCTCCGCGCCGAGGCGGATGATGCCGTTGTCGTCGAGGTTACGCACAGCTTCTTCGCTCACGTTCGGAATCTCCGAGGTCAGCTCTTCTTCGCCACGCTTGGTCTCGCGCACTTCCAGCTCAAACTCCTCAATGTGAATCGAGGTGAAGATGTCGTCGCGAACCACACGCTCCGAGATGACGATGGCATCCTCGAAGTTGTAGCCCTGCCATGGCATAAATGCCACCTGCATGTTACGGCCCAGGGCGAGTTCGCCCTTGTTGGTACCATAGCCTTCGCAGAGGGCCTGGCCCTTGGTCACCCGCTCGCCGCGCTTCACGAGTGGCGTCAGGTTGAGGCAGGTATCCTGGTTGGTGCGACGGAACTTGATGAGGTCGTAAGTAATACGCTCAGCATCGAAGCTCACCATGATGTCGTCCTCCGTGAGGTCGTACTTCACCACGATTTTGTTGGCGTCCACGTAGTCAATCACGCCCTCGCCTTCCGACATAATCAGCGTACGCGAGTCGCTTGCGATACGTGCTTCCAGACCCGTGCCCACAATCGGAGCTTCGGGACGGAGCAACGGCACCGCCTGGCGCTGCATGTTCGAGCCCATGAGCGCACGGTTGGCGTCATCGTGCTCCAGGAACGGAATCAGCGAAGCAGCTACCGATACAATCTGGTTCGGGGCCACGTCCATGTAGGAGTACTCCGAGGGATTAACTACCGGGAAGTCACCTTCAAAACGGCCTTTCACCAGCTCCTGGGTCAGGTTACCGCCCTCATCCAGCAGGGAGTTGGCCTGTGCGATGTGGTGGGTATCCTCTTCCTCAGCAGTCAGGAATTTCACATTAGGGCTCATGTCCACCTTGCCGCCTTTCACGTCGCGGTAAGGGGTTTCGATAAAGCCCATTGCGTTCACGCGGGCGTGCACGCACAGCGACGAAATCAGACCAATGTTAGGTCCTTCCGGCGTTTCGATGGTGCAAAGACGACCGTAGTGCGTGTAGTGTACGTCACGTACTTCGAAGCCAGCGCGCTCGCGCGACAGACCTCCCGGCCCGAGTGCCGATACGCGACGCTTGTGCGTCACCTCGGCCAGCGGGTTCGTCTGGTCCATGAACTGCGACAGCTGGTTCGTACCGAAGAACGAGTTGATAACGCTGGACAGCGTCCGGGCATTAATCAGGTCAACCGGCTTGAAGTCCTCGTTGTCGCGCACGTTCATGCGCTCCTTAATGGTACGTGCCATGCGGGCCAGACCCACGCCGAACTGAGCGTAGAGCTGCTCGCCCACGGTACGCACGCGACGGTTGCTCAAGTGGTCAATGTCATCGACAATGGCCTTCGAGTTACTCAAGCCAATCAGATATTTCACAATCAAGACAATGTCCTGATTGGTCAGCACCCGTGACTCCTGGTCCATGCCAATCTGGAGCTTCTTATTAATCCGGTAGCGGCCTACCTCTCCGAGGTCGTAGCGCTTGTCCGAGAAAAACAGCTTCTGGATGATATCACGGGCAGTTTCTTCGTCAGGAGCCTCCGTGTTCCGGAGCTGACGGTAAATCTGCTCAACAGCTTCCTTCTCCGAGTTGGAGTTGTCCTTCTGCAACGTGTTGTAAATGATTGCGAAATCCGCAATGTTCACGTTCTCGCGGTGCAGAATAACCGACTTCGCGCCGGCCTCCAGAATCACGTCGATATCCGCTTCCTCAATCGTGGCATCGCGCTCCAGCAACACTTCGTTGCGGTCAATCGATACAACTTCGCCGGTGTCTTCGTCCACGAAGTCTTCCGTCCAGGTGCGGAGCACCCGGGCAGCCAGCTTGCGACCAACGGCTTTCTTGAGGTTTTTCTTGTCGGACTTCACTTCCTCCGACAGCCCGAACAGGTCGAGAATGTCTTTGTCGGTGCCATAGCCGATGGCGCGCAGCAGCGTCGTCACCGGGAATTTCTTCTTGCGGTCGATGTACGCGTACATCACGTTGTTCACGTCCGTGGCAAATTCAATCCACGAGCCTTTGAACGGGATAATCCGGGCCGAATACAGCTTGGTACCGTTCGTGTGCTTGCTCTGGGCGAAGAATACGCCCGGCGAGCGGTGCAGCTGCGATACGATAACGCGCTCGGCACCGTTGATAACGAACGAACCCTTTACGGTCATATAAGGGATGTTCCCGAGGAACACCTCCTGCTCAATCGTTTCGAAGTCCTCGTTGTCCTTATCATTGCAAACCAGACGGAGCTTTGCTTTCAGCGGAACTGAATAAGTCAAACCACGGTCAATGCATTCGTCGACCGAATATTTCGGTGGGTCAACGTGATAGTCGATAAAGGTCAGTACGAAGTTTTCGCGCGAATCCGAAATTGGGAAGTTCTCAGCAAACACTTTGAACAATCCTTCGTTAGAACGACGCTCAGCAGCAGTTTCCAACTGAAAGAATTCCTGGAACGAGCGAACCTGCACGTCCAAAAAGTCCGGGTACTCGATAACCTTCTTAATCTTGGCGAAATTGATTCGCGCGTCGGCGGCCTTTTTGAGCGCGGCCGTCTTTGCTTTCGGTGTAGCCAATGCGATGGGGATTATAAGATGGACACAGAAGCGTAAAAAAGGAAGCCGCAATAGCGACTTGTCAGCGGTACAACGCACTCCCTAACTATCTATGCAACAAGATAGTTAGCTGACATAACAAAAGCGCGAACTGGGTGGCTCGCGCGGTTGACACGCTACAAACAGGAAAAGACCTGGCTAAGTTGCCAGGTCTATCCTTATTCGAAGCGGGTCCGGAGATGCTTCAGGAGCAGAAACTACTTAACTTCTACTTCAGCACCGGCTTCCTCGAGCTGCTTCTTCAGCGACTCAGCCTCGTCCTTGGTTACGCCTTCTTTCACGGCCTTAGGAGCACCGTCAACCAGCTCTTTGGCTTCCTTCAGGCCAAGGCCGGTCAGGTCTTTCACCAGCTTCACAACAGCGAGTTTAGCGCCGCCGGCAGCCTTCAGGATAACGTCGAACGACGTCTTCTCCTCGGGAGCCTCGTCAGCGGCAGCAGCGCCACCACCGGCCATCATTACGGGAGCAGCAGCAGCGGGCTCGATGCCGTACTCGTCCTTCAGGATGGTTGCCAATTCGTTTACTTCTTTCACCGTCAGGTTTACAAGCTGCTCAGCGAATGCTTTCAAATCTGCCATTTCTGTAGATTGTTAAAAAAAATGTGTTGTTGAAAATTTGATTAGGGGGGCGAAAAAGCAGCTAATTAAGCGGCCTCTTTTTCGCTGAGGGTTTTGAGGATGCCGGCCAGTTTGTTGCCACCGCTCTGAAGAGCCGAGATAACATTTTTAGCGGGCGACTGGAGCAGACCGATGAGTTCACCGAGCAGTTCCTGCTTGCCTTTGAGGGTCGTAAGACCTTCGAGCTGGTCGGAGCCGATGTAGATGCTAGCATCCACATAAGCGCCTTTCAGCACGGGCTTGGGCGTTACGTTGCGGCCGTAAGCCTGCGATTTGTAGAAGTCACGCAGCATCTTGGCAGGAGCCGAGCCGCTCTCCGTAGAGAATAGTACGCCCGACTGGCCTTTCAGTGCGGAGTTCATCTCCGACGTATCGTGGCCGAGGGTATCCAGCGCTTTCCGGATAAAGGTATTTTTGTACACCTTGTATTCCAGACCGCGGGTGAACGCCATACGACGGAAGTCGTTGATTTTCGCCACCGACATTACCGAAGCATCGACAATGTAGAACGAGTTGTGCGATTGCATTTTTCCGCTCAACTCATCCACGAGGGTTTGTTTTTCTTCCCGAGTCATGTTTGGTTGGGTTAATTAGCTAGCGGAATTTACTTGGCTGTCCACCGGAACAGCGGGCGACATCGTGCTGCTGAGCGTGATGCTCTTGATGTAGGTACCTTTCGAAGACGACGGCTTCAGGCGACCCAACGTCTGGATTACCTCCAGGGCGTTTTCGGCCAGCATGCTTGGGTCGAACGATACTTTACCCACGGAGCAGTGAATGATACCGGTTTTGTCAACTTTGAAGTCGATTTTACCAGCCTTCACTTCCTGCACCGCCTTAGCGACGTCGGTCGTAACGGTGCCCGACTTCGGGTTCGGCATCAGACCACGGGGGCCGAGCACACGGCCCAGGCGACCTACCTTAGCCATTACGGCGGGCATGGTGATGATTACGTCGATGTCGGTCCAGCCTTTCTCGATTTTAGCGATATAGTCGTCCAGACCAACGAAGTCGGCGCCGGCGGCGAGGGCTTCGGCCTCCTTGTCGGGAGTAACCAAGGCCAGAACGCGAACGGTTTTGCCGGTGCCGTGGGGCAGGGTAGCCACGCCACGAACCATCTGGTCCGCTTTGCGAGGGTCCACACCGAGGCGAACGTCAATATCTACTGAAGCATCGAACTTGGTGTAGGTAATATCCTTCACCACGATTGCGGCTTCCACGAGGCTGCGCATTTGCGTCAGGTCGTGTTTGGCAAGGGCTTCCTTGCGCTTTTTGCTTACTTGTGCCATGTGTAGGTTCTCCGTTTAATTATTCAGCAAAAGGAGAAGTGCCACTGATGGTGATACCCATGCTGCGGGCCGTACCAGCCACCGACTTCATCGCCGACTCCACCTTAAAGGCGTTCAAGTCAACCATTTTCGTTTCGGCAATGGTACGTACTTGGTCCCACGTCACGGAGCCAACCTTGTTCCGGTTCGGCTCTTTCGAACCGCTCTGAATCTTAGCTGCTTCCATGAGCAACACCGGAGCCGGTGCCGTCTTCACCACGAAGTCGAACGACTTATCGGTGTACATGGTGATAAGTACAGGACAAATCTGGCCGGCTTTATCTTGGGTGCGAGCATTGAACTGCTTGCAAAACTCCATGATATTCAAGCCTTTGCTACCAAGTGCAGGTCCTACCGGCGGCGATGGGTTCGCTGAGCCTCCCTTTATCTGCAGACGCAGATAACCTCTGATTTCTTTGGCCATTTGATTGTATTGGCTGTGGCGCCTGCGTCGTAACTCGCGCTTGCCTCAGTTTAGTAAACTCCTTGTTTGGAAGCCCCGCCGACCCGGAGCAATTAGCCGGCGTGGTGTTTTTATATGAATCAGTTAGAACGTCATGCTGAGCGAAGCCGAAGCATATCGTGTGTGTTACTAACTAAATCGTCAGACGATGCGAGCGCGATGCCTCGGCTTCGCTCGGCATGACGTTCTATATTTCTTTTTCTACCTGAGTATAGCTGAGTTCTACCGGCTGCGAGCGGCCGAAGATTTTCACAACTACGTTCAGCTTCTTACGCTCTTCAAATACTTCATCCACATTACCGGAGAAGCCATTGAAGGGGCCATCTACCACTTTCACGAGTTCGCCCACTACGTAAGGCTTGTCGAGGGCGGCATCAACCTGCTGTTCGGCTTCATCCACGATACCGAGAATACGGTTCACTTCGGTGATGTGCAGCGGGACGGGCTTGTTGTTCGAAGCGTCCTTCTTGTCCTTGTCGCCAAGGAAACCAATCACGCCGGGCGTGCTGGTGATGATGTGGTCAACTTCACCGTGGCTGAGGTCAGCGTGGATGATGATGTAGCCGGGGTAGAGGTTCCGCTCGCGGACGCGCTTCTTGCCGTTGCGCATCTCAAACACCTTCTCTACCGGAATCAGTACCTGCGGCACAAGCTCGGTCAGGCTATGCCGGCCGAGCTCTGTTTCGAGGTAGTTTTTGGCTTTCTTTTCCTGGCCGCTCACAGAGCGGACCACGTACCATTTCAATTCGCCCATCTTGACTGTTGATTAGCGAAACGAGTTATAAAACGCTTTAAGTACCGACTCAAAGCTGATATCCATGACGCCTACCACAATGGCAAAAACCAGCGAACCAATCAGCACGAGGCCGGCGCTTTTCTGCAGTTCCGTCGTCGTGGGCCACGTTACATTGTAACGCATCTCCTCGATGGTGGTGCGAAAATAATTGCTCAGTTTGTCCATTGGTTGAAGAAATAACAGCGTTGCCGCTGATGACGACATGGAGCGGGCCAACTGACCCAGATTGCACGAGTGGAGAGATTCGAACTCCCGTCAAAGGTTTTGGAGACCCGTATGCTACCGCTGCACCACACTCGTTTATTGGCATTCCCGCAAAGCGCATTTCGCTAAAGGGAGTGCAAAGGTAAGAGAAACAGAAGAGAAAACAAATATTTGCTTCTGTTTCAGCGTAAAAAAGCCGCCCCCGAAGAAGTCGAGAGCGGCTTTTATTACTGATTAAGCCGGAGCTTAGTCGAGAACTTCGGTTACCTGACCGGCACCTACCGTGCGGCCACCCTCACGGATAGCGAAACGGAGGCCTTTCTCCATCGCCACCTTGTTGATGAGCTCAACGGTGATGGTGATGTTGTCGCCGGGCATTACCATTTCAACGCCCTCGGGGAGGGTGATGATGCCGGTAACATCGGTGGTACGCAGGTAGAACTGCGGACGGTAGTTATTGAAGAACGGCGTGTGACGGCCACCTTCCTCTTTCGAGAGAACGTAAACTTCAGCCTTGAACTTCTGGTGAGGAGTTACCGAACCGGGCTTGCAGATAACCATGCCGCGACGGATGGCTTCTTTTTCAATACCACGGAGCAGCAGACCTACGTTGTCACCAGCTTCGCCACGGTCGAGGATTTTGCGGAACATTTCCACACCCGTAACAGTCGACTTCAGGCCGGCAACAGCGCCCATACCCAGAATATCAACTTGCTCACCCGAGTTGATGATACCGCGCTCGATACGACCGGTGGCAACAGTGCCACGGCCGGTAATCGAGAATACGTCCTCAACAGGCATCAGAAAGGGCAGGTCAGTCAGACGAGCAGGAATCGGAATGAACGAGTCAACCGCGTCCATCAGCTCTTCGATTTTGGGAACCCAGTTGGCATCGCCGTTCAGGCCGCCGAGGGCCGAACCCTGGATAACCGGAATGTTGTCGCCGTCGAAGTCGTAGAACGAGAGCAACTCACGGATTTCCATTTCCACCAGCTCGAGGAGCTCGGGGTCATCCACCATGTCTACTTTGTTCATGAACACCACCAGCTGGGGAACACCTACCTGACGGGCGAGCAGGATGTGCTCACGGGTCTGGGGCATTGGGCCGTCGGTGGCAGCTACCACGAGGATAGCACCGTCCATCTGGGCAGCACCGGTTACCATGTTCTTCACATAGTCAGCGTGACCGGGGCAGTCAACGTGAGCGTAGTGACGGAGAACCGTCGAGTACTCTACGTGCGAGGTGTTGATGGTGATACCACGCTCTTTCTCTTCGGGGGCGTTGTCAATCGAACCGAAATCACGCTTCTCTGCCAAGCCTTTGCCGGCCAGCACCTGCGTGATAGCAGCAGTCAGAGTGGTCTTGCCGTGGTCGACGTGACCGATGGTACCGATGTTTACGTGCGGCTTGGACCGGTCGAAATTTTCTTTAGCCATTGTAAAGAGTAAAAAAGAGGTGGTGAAGTGAATTTGAAGGTAAAATCGGAACCTACACGAAGAAAGCGAGACTCAGCCCCTACTGAAATAGAAAACTGTGCGTCGCTTGCCTGAGAGAACCGAGCCAGCAACCGGAATAATTCCGATTTGCTGGACTTGTGTAATAATCTGAGCCATTTATGGGATTTGAACCCATGACCTCTTCCTTACCAAGGAAGTGCTCTACCACTGAGCTAAAACGGCTTATTCTGAAAAATGAGCGGGAGACGAGGTTCGAACCCGCGACCTGCAGCTTGGAAGGCTGCCGCTCTACCAGCTGAGCTACTCCCGCAGAAGGGAGTTAAGAGTTAAAAGTATAAAGTTAGGAGTTAAAATCTCTTAACTTTTAACTCCTAACTTTTAACTCAAAATGGTGGGGGTAACAGGACTCGAACCTATGAACCCGAAGGAGGTGAGTTACAGTCACCCGCAATTGCCACTATGCGATACCCCCATTTTTGGTGCTGCCCGGCCGATTGCCGGGTGGCGTAACCCCTTATGTTTCGCTGCTACCGTAGTAGTAGTGTTTCGTAAGGAGTCGCAAAATTAGAGGTTTTTTGACACAAGGCAAGGGGTAGCGCAAAAAAAGGTTGTTCTTTTTTTGCGCTATTCACGGAAGTTGCTTTTACATAAGGTTATAAAATGCCTTCAGTCGGTCGTCAGTTTCCTTCTCGCGGATGTTTTGGAGGGTGGCTTTGAGGCTGGGCATGGATGGAAGCAGGAGCGCGAGGCTCTTGTAGGCACCTAAACGGATTTCGTAGCGTGGGGAATTTCGGGCATAGTCTTCGAGAATCTTGACGCCTTTATCGCGCTCTACGGGCGGAATGTGGGCCATGAAAGTGCCGAAAGACTGGAAGTAGGCGTAGAGGTCGGCTTCGGTGACATCGGGCAGGCGGCGCAGAAACCAGGGGTATTGATCGAGGCCGCCGTTGAGGGCGTAGTAGCTGGCGATAGCGACAAGGAGCGGGCTGCTCGTGGTGTTTTCGATGGAGGCGACCTGCTGTTGCGTGGTAGGCTCGGGACTTTTGGCGAGGACCACAAGCGCGGCGGCGGCTACCAGGGCAGAGCTGTCGCCGACGGCTTTCTCATAAATAGCGCCATAATTACCATCGGGGAAGGTGGCCAGGGTGGTGATGGCCTGGGCCCGGACGCGGGAAGCGGGGTCGGCGGCGAGGCGTTGGATGTCTTTGCGCATCCCGGCGGGCTCGGGGCCGCGGTAGCGGCGGAGGTGGTCGAGAGCGAGGCGGCGCACGTTCCAGAATTTATCGTTGAGGGCGTTGCGGAGCAGGCTGCTCACGGCCATCTGGTCGGTTTTATTCTGGAGCAGATCTAACACTTCCGACTTCTGCTGGTAGCTCTGGGCGTGGTAGAACTGAAAGACCAACTCATCGGTGGTACGTTCTTCGTCGAACTGGGCCAGAAGCTGGCTTTCGCTATCGAACTTAACGAAAACCGGCTTCTGACCGGCAGGTAGCTGGAAGGTCTGGTCGGCTTTGGTGACGGTGATGTGGTGTTCGGTGGGCTGGTTGCTACCGGTCCAGACGGCGACGGTGACGGGCAGGCGGTAGACGGGCTGGAACAGGGTATCCTGCGTTTGCTGCACGCGCAGGGCTACCTGGCCGTTGGCGTAGCTGTGGGTGATGCGGAGCTCGGGGTGGCCGCGTCTGAGGAACCACTGGTTGAAGAACCACATCAGGTCCTCGCCGGTAGTTTCTTCGAAAGCGGTGCGCAGCTTGGAGATTTCGACGGCTGAGAGTTTGTTCTGGGTCAGGTAGCGGTTAAGGGAAGCGAAGAATGCCTCGTCGCCCACGTATTTGCGCAGCATGTGGAGCACGCGGCCGCCTTTATCGTAAGAATGCCGGTCAAGCATGTCTTCGCGGTTGTTGTAGCGGTAGCGGATGAGGGGCTCGCGCTTGCTCTGGGCCTCTTCGAGGTAGTTATTGATTTTGATTTCCTGCACGAGGCCGGCTTCGTCAGCCCCATACTTGTGCTCGGCCCAGAGGTATTCGGAATAGTCGGCGAAGGACTCGTTGAGGGGGAGGTTGGCCCAGCTTTCGCAGGTCACATAATCGCCGAACCACTGGTGGAACAGCTCGTGGGCTATCACAAACTCGCTGGTCTGGAAATTGGAATCGAGCAATTCGCGCCTGGAGGCCTGCACGAAGCTGCCGAAGGTGGAAGCCGTGGTATTCTCCATGGCCCCGCTTACGTAGTCGCGCACGGCCACTTGGGCGTATTTTTCCCATGGGTACTCCACACCCAGCTTTTTGGAGAAAAAGTCCAGCATCTCGGGCGTGTGGCCGAAGACGGCGCGGGCGGTGCCGGCGTATTTGGGCTCCACGTAATAGTCGACGGGCTTACCGTGCCAGGAGTCGCTTACGACGGCAAAGTCGCCCACCACCATTGTGGCCAGGTAGGGCGCGTGGGGCGCGCTCAGCTTCCAGGTATCGGTGCGGGTGCCGTCGGGGTTGGCGTGGGAGGCCGTGAGCAGGCCGTTGGAAAGCGTTTTGAACTGCTTTTCCACGGTCATGCTAATTTCCTGGGTCATCCGCTGGTTGGGCTTATCGATGGTGGGAAACCAGCAGGAACTGGACTCCGTCTCGCCCTGGGTCCAGATTTGGCGGGGCTTATTCTTCTCCAGGCTCAGCGGGTTGATGAAGTACAGGCCCTTGTCGTTGGTGATGGCGGCGGAACCGCCCTGCAGCAGCTCGTTGGGCTTTGCTAGGTACACGATGCGCACCTGATAGGGCGTGTTGCGCGGGTACGGGTGGTCGAGCGCGATGACGAGCTTGCGACGGTTGTAGTTATAGGTGAGGCTTTTATTCTTCTTTTCACCAACTAACTCTACTTTCTGCACATCGAAACCCTTGGCATCGAGCACCACTTCTCCCTGCGGATAGAAATGCGAGCGCAACGTGAGAATGGCCGTGCCCAGCAAGTATTGCTTTTTGTAATCGAAACGAACATCAAGCTTCGTGTCCACGACATCGGTGAGGATGGTGGCGGCGGGCTGGATGGATGCTTCTGAAGGCAGCCAGGACGGTACGACAAGACCGGCCGACGTGGTAGCGGGCGGCGGTTCGGGCGCGATTTTTTTGTGAATGGGGGCTTTAATGGGCAACTTGCCCGAGCCAGACGTGCCCCTTTGGGCAACCGCCATAAATTGTGCGAACAACAACAGGCTGGTAAGGCCCGGAACCAGATACTTCATGCCAGCAGCAACAGGCGAAAAACGCCTCAATTTCTGAATTAATTTGAGATTTGGGCTACCTTTAACACCGCTTTCCCCCCACCCCATCCGCTTTCGATGTTCCAAATCAGCACCGCCCCCGACCAAGTCTGGGAAGTAGACTATCGCGCCACCGACGCTATCACGCTCAATAGCCAGCCGTTGGCCTGGGATGTAGCGGATTTGGGCGAAGGACGATTTCATGTGCTTTACGAAGGTCGCTCTTACAATGCAGAAGTTGTCGAAATTGACTACGCCACCAAAAACATTGTGCTGAAGCTGAACGGCCAGCGCGTGGTGATGCAAGCCAAAGACCGGTTCGACCTGCTGCTTGAGCGCCTGGGCATGAGCAATGCCGCCGTAGCCAAAGTAAACGAGCTGAAAGCCCCCATGCCCGGCCTCATCGTAGACATTCGGGTGACGCCCGGCCAGACCGTGCAGAAGGGCGACCCGCTGCTGGTGCTGGAGGCCATGAAAATGGAAAACATTCTGAAAGCGCCCGCCGACGGCACGGTGAGCAACCTGAAAGTGAACCTGCGCGACAACGTGCAGAAAGGCCAGGTGCTGGTGCAGTTTTCGTAGTTCTTAGTCTTTCATTTTATTTCATCCCTCATGAATATCGACGAAAGATTCAAGCAGCTGGAAAATGTAATGGTCGAAATGCTGCGCAAGCAAGACCGTACGGTTGAAGAACTCGCTCGTATGCGAGAAGGACAGAGCGAGCTGAATACTAAAATAGTGCGCGTCGAAAACCGCATCGAACGCGTGGAAGGAAAGTTGGAAGACGTAAGTCGCAACGTGTTGGAGCTACGCCGGGACACGGAAAAATTTCAGCAGGAAACAACAGCTGGCTTGACTCAAATTATCGATTTAATTCGCGGCCTTAAATAGAAGGCTTGCCTGAAAACCACGAAATTGAAATACAATCGCATTCTCCTCAAGCTCAGCGGCGAAGCGCTGATGGGCCAGCAGCAGTACGGCATCGACGCCGAACGGCTGATGCAGTACGCCTCCGAAATTAAAAGCGTGGCCGCAACGGGCGTGCAGGTGGCCGTCGTGATTGGCGGTGGCAATATTTACCGGGGCGTGCAGGCCGAAGCCTTCGGTCTCGACCGCGTGCAGGGCGACTACATGGGCATGCTGGCCACGGTCATCAACTCGATGGCCCTGCAAAGCGCCCTGGAGAAGCTGGAAGTGAGCACGCGCCTGCTCTCCGGCCTCACCATTCAGCGGGTGTGCGAGCCGTATATCCGGCGGCGCGCGGTGCGGCACCTGGAAAAGGGCCGCGTGGTGATTTTCGGGGCTGGTATCGGCTCGCCTTATTTCACTACGGACTCGGCAGCCTCGCTGCGGGCCATTGAGATTGAGGCCGACGTGGTACTGAAAGGCACACGGGTGGACGGCATTTATACGGCCGACCCGGAGAAGGACCCCACGGCCACGCGCTACCCCGAAATCACTTTTGACGAGGTGCTGAGCAAGAATCTGAACGTGATGGACATGACGGCCTTCACACTTTGCAAGGAAAATAACCTGCCCATCATCGTGTTCGACATGAACACCCCGGGCAACCTGGAGCGTCTGCTGAACGGCGAGGCCATGGGCACGCTGGTGAGCGCCGGCGGTACCGGCCGCGATGGCCGCAAGCCCCTCATCGACCCCGCCCAAAGCCTGTTGCAGCCGCTGGTGGGCAACCAGCCGGAGCAAGCTTAAGAAATTTTGAATGTTGAGTTTTGAGGGTTGAATGATTATTTCGGCCTCAACTCAACGTCATTCAACATTCAACCCTCAAAATTCAACCCTTCTAACGAGATGGACGAAGAAATTCAGTTTTACCTTGATGAGCTTGCCGAATCGATGAGCAAGGCTTTGGCGCATGTAAACGTTGAAATGAGCCGCATTCGGGCGGGCAGGGCCTCACCGGCGATGCTCGATGGCCTGCGCGTGGATTACTACGGTACCCCCACGCCCGTGAGCCAGATTGCGAACATTACCGCACCCGATGCGCGCTCGCTCCTCATCAAGCCCTGGGAAAAAAACATGGTGAGCGAGGTAGCTAAAGCAATCAAAAACAGTGACCTGGGCCTGAACCCAGTATCGGATGCAGATGGAGTACGCCTCAACATTCCGGCCATGACCGAGGAGCGCCGCCGCGATTTGGTGAAGCAGGCCAAGAACGAATCGGAAGCCGGTAAGGTGCGGGTGCGGGGCATCCGCAAGGATGTGAACGAGAGCCTGCGCAAGCTGCTAAAAGAAGGCGCTTCGGAAGATGCCGTGAAGAGCGCCGAAGAGAAGGTGCAGAAAACGACGGATAATTATATTGCAGAGGTTGAAAAGACGCTCAGCAGGAAGGAATCCGAGATTATGACCATCTGATTTGGCCTTTTAATGACGAAGAAGCCTGGCGAATTATCGTCAGGCTTTTTTGTGGGTCGTAATTCTCGCAGAGGCTCGCAGTGGCTATGCGGAGGTGCGCGGAGGCTGGAGCGCCTCTTCGACGGCGGCGGGTACCAGGTAGCGGATGCTGTGGCCCTGGCGCAGGCTTTCGCGGATGTAGGTAGCCGAGATGTCGAGCAGCGGCGCGGTCATGACTTGCACGCGGGGAAAGGGCGCTAAATCGGGAATGGGCGAGCCGGAACGGGGATATACGTAGATATCGACTTCCGAAAGCAGACGGGCCGCCTCCTGCCAGCGCGGCAGACCGGGGAGATTGTCGCTGCCCATGAGGAGCACGAAATCGCGCGTGGGGTGGCGCTGACGCAGGGCGTCGAGCGTGGCGATGGTATAGCTGGGGCGGGGCAGGCCAAATTCGATGTCCTCGGCGCGCAGGCGGGGGTTATCGGCGATGGCGCGCTGCACGAGGCGGAGGCGCTGGGTATCGGGCAGCAGGTCGGCAGCGGCTTTGAAGGGGTTGTGGGGCGTGACGACGAGCCAGACTTCAGCTAAATCGGTGCGTGTGGCAAAATGTTCGGCCAGGATGAGATGGCCGGTGTGCACGGGATTGAACGAGCCAAATAGCAGGCCGATGCGGGAAGAAACTCTCATCCTGAGCGGTGCGAAGGACCTTATCACATGATAATACCCGACGCAGCGAACGTGATAAGGTCCTTCGCACGCTCAGGATGACAGCCTTTATTCAGCTAGACGATGGCGGGCTCGCCGCTGATGAACTGGCGCACCAGCTTTTCGGCGTGGTCGGAGGCTTCGTCGAGGTTATCGTTGACGACGGTCACGTCGAATCGGTTTTCGAAGCCAAGCTCAAAATTAGCCTTGTACACCCGCGAAGAAATGCTGGATTGTGAGTCGGTAGCCCGAGCCTGCAGGCGCTGCTCCAAAACCTCGATGGACGGCGGACGGACGAAAATAGCCAGCGCCCGGTCCTTATAGAACTCCTTGATGCTGAGGCCACCCTTCACGTCAACATCGAGAATGGCATGCTTGCCGCCTTCCCAGATGCGTTCGATTTCGGACTTCAAGGTGCCGTAGAAAGCGCCCTCATACACTTCCTCCCACTCCACGAACTCGTCGTTGCTGATTTTATCCTGAAAATCCTGAACGGAGATAAAATGGTAGTCCTTGCCTTGCACTTCGGCCCGGCCGCGACGGTCGCGGGTGCAGGCAGAAATGGAAAAGCTAAGTTCCGGCAACCGGTCCATGAGGCGGTGCACGATGGTAGTTTTGCCAGCGCCCGAGGGGGCCGAAAACACAATGATTTTGCCTTGCATCGCACAAAGCTACCGGTATTAGGCCATTTGCGCACCTACGCGAGCCAAAATGGCATCGTGCAGGGTGGCCGGGATGGGCTGCCGGGTTACGCGCTGGTTCAGAAAACCGATAAATACGCGCTGCTTCTCGATGTCGTCGAAGCAAGGCGAGCAGTCCGTGGCGTTGTCGAAGAGGTAATCTTCGTCCTCGGCGGTCAGGGGCTGGCCTTCGATGAGTTGTTCTAGTACAGTGTTCACTCGTTCGCAGTCGGGGCCATTAGCCAAAATGGGGGCCGACGTATTGGTTTCTTTAGTAGCGGATTGGTTCATAATTGAAAATGTAGGAAAGGGGTGAGGAGCAATGCAGTACAAGGCCGGGAATAATGCGCCCTTGTTGAAGACGTTAATTATTCTCGGCCTCGGTTAGTTCCGTTTCATCGTCTATTGCATCATTGCCATATCCCATTGACTGGGCGTATTTCTCCAGCTTATCCTTAAGAAAATTGCGGGCGCGGTGCAGCCGTGAACGCACCGTACCTATCGGAATATCAAGCACTTTAGCCATTTCCTCGTAGGTAAACCCTTCGAGGTCGCAGAGGATGATGACGGTACGAAAATCGACCGGCAAAGAATTTAGCGCGCTGGCAACTTCGTCGCCGATGAGGTCGCGGGTCGACTGCTGGCGCATGTCGGACGAAGAAGCGCCAATTTCGCCTTCGGCCTCCACATCGTCGGGGTTGTAATAGCCCTCAATTTCGCTGTAATCGACCTTGGCGGGCTGCTTGCTTTTCTTACGGAAGTCGTTGATAAACGAATTCTTAAGAATGCGGAATAGCCAAGCCTTGGCATTGGTACCGGCCTCGAAATACTCGAAAAAACGGTACGCCTTGAGGTAGGTTTCCTGCACCAAATCGTTGGCATCATCCTCATCGAGGGTGAGGCGGTAGGCAAAGTTGTAGAGCGGGTCGAGCACAGGCATTAGCTCGGCCTGAAAACGCCGGTCTTTTTCCTCTTTGCTCAGTTTAAGCCGTTCGGGAGAATCGCTCATACACGTGGGCGGGGGAAATTGCAGGCCGAAACCTACGAAGGAATAGGGGATTATGACAATAGAAGCAGGTGAGGCAGCAACTCGACAGTGGGGCTGACCGGGTTAATCCATGCCAATAACCGCTCATTGTGCGACGCTACCCGCAGCCCGGAAAGACCAAAAGTAGCGCAACGCAACGTGCGGCGCATTGCCCGATGTACGGATTGCATCGGCTGCTAGGTTGCGATATGGCAAACAAGCAGCAAATTAACTAGACGAATCAGCCATTGTTCGTCGCCATATAGCATTTATTGCTCGACCAGTAGCGGCGCCCACGCGGCCACCCGCGCCGCCG
The DNA here is from genome assembly GCF_018967845.1 of Hymenobacter siberiensis. GTDB lineage: Bacteria > Bacteroidota > Bacteroidia > Cytophagales > Hymenobacteraceae > Hymenobacter > Hymenobacter siberiensis. Next base: position 1,528,031 of record NZ_JAHLZZ010000001.1, on the reverse strand, counting down.
CCGCCGCCGCCGCAATGGCTCGGATGCAAGTACAGGCGGCAGGCTGCTGGCGGCAGTCGTCACAATTCGGCTTGTCGAAGACCATGAATTCGGCGTACGGGCCCAATGGGGCCCAGCGGCCGGGGTGCATGGGCCGGATGGGCGGGTACAAGCCCAGCGCGTGGCGGCCCAGCGCGGCGGCCAGATGCAGCGGGCCGGTGCTGCCGGCCACAAGGCCATCGGCGGCGGCAATGAAGGCGATGAACTGCGGCAGGCTGAGCCGGCCAGTGAGGTCGGCAGTGAGGAAGGCGGCATTTTCCTGAAGCCAGGGGGCCAGCTCCTCCCCTTCCGCAGCTGTGCCGGTGATGAAGACGCGGTGGCCGGCGCGGTGCAGCAGCTTGGCGAGCTGGGCGAAGTTATCGAGGCCCCACTCGCGGGCGCTGCCCCGGCTGCGCGGGTGCAGGATGACGTTGAGCTGGCCGGGCTGGCGCTGCTGGAGCAGCTCCTGGAGCGGCGGGGCCAGCGGCTCGGTGGCGCGCAGACGCACCAGCTGGGCCACTTCCTCTGTGGTGGGCGTGGAAGTATCACCGAGGGGCTCCAGCAGCTTCACATTTAGCTGGGCTTCGTGCAGAGGAGAGTGGCGGCGGCTGAGGGCGATGAGCTGGTTGCAGGTGAGCCAGTGCTGCCAGCGGTTGCGGGTGCCGATGCGCAGCGGGATTCTGGCCTTCTGGGCGAGGCGGGCCAGAATTTTATTGGGGAAGACGTGGATGATGGCAGCGGCGGCGTAGGCGCGCAAGGTTTCGAGCTGAGCCGTTACGGATTCTTTAAGCAGCTCATCCATGTTCAGGAAATCATCGACCCACGGGCAGGCAGCGGCCATGGGCGCGGTGTAGGTGCGGCCGATGAGCACCACCCGGCAGCCGGGAAACAGCTGCTTGAGCCGGCCACAAACCGGCAGGGTGAGCACCACATCGCCAATGGCGTCGGTGCGGGAGACGAGGAAGGTGAAGGTTTTTTCCGGGCTCATGCTTCGGCTTGTTCGGTGCGGGTTTTCAGCTTGGCGAATTTCAGGAACACGCCCCAGGCCGAGATGCCGGCGATGCACAGGCCGGCAAAGCCATCGAGGAAACCAAGGCGAAAGAAGTAGCCGTGCACGAATTTCCAGAGCGGCTTGAGCAGCAGGTGAAACAGGCTGACGTGGGTACGACCACGCAGGGCCAATTCCTGGGCCGTGATGCTGGTGAACTTGTTGAGCTGGCTGACGTGCTGCGCAATGCTGTGGTAGCTGTAGTGCAGGGCATCGCCGGCGAGTGGGCCGGTAGTCTGGCCGGGGTTTACCTCAAATTTCTCGTGCAGGAGCAGGCCGGTCCAGCGGCCCAGGCGGCGGTCGTAGAGGCGCAACTTGCGGTCGGGGTACCAGCCGCCGTGGCGCACCCAGTGGCCGCAGTAGTTGGTGAGGCGGGCCAGCGAGTAGGCGGCGTGCTGCCAGTCGGCCTTAACGGCGCGGATGGACTGGCGCAGCTCGTCGGTGAGGACTTCGTCGGCATCGAGCTGGAGTACATGGTCGAATTTCGCCTGGCTGGTGGCGTAGTTTTTCTGTTCGACGTAGCCGGCGAAGGCGTGCTGGATAACGCGACCCCCGTGCTGGCGGCAGATTTCCACAGTAGCATCGGTAGAGAAGGAATCGACCACGAGCACGTCGTCGGCCACGTCGCCCAGGGCCTGGAGGCAGCGGGCAATATTGGCCGCTTCGTTGAAGGTGATGATAACGACAGAGAGAGGGATGGGCATGGGCGGGCAAATATCCGGCGTTTTTGTTGACTGAAGCATGGACCGTTTTTGCAATATTTTCGTACCGCAACCCACCGGGCGTGCGTAACTTGCACCCGAATTCGTTTCTCAACACATGAAAAAAACGCTCCTCCCCGGCCTGTTGGCCGCTGCTCTGCTGTCGCTCACGCTGCCTTCGTGCGGCCCTTCTGCCGCCGAGGGCGACGATGACGTAGCCACCACCGCCCTGCCCCCGCTGCCCGCTGCCCCCGACACCACCCAGGGTGCCAAGCAGCCCGAGCAGATGCGCGAATTGAACTCTGTGAACGCCACGGAAGATATCAAGAAAATGCAGCCGCAGATGTAGACCACGGATTGGCTCGGATTTTAGCGAATTTGGCTACGCCGACCTTCGGTTCACGGATTTTGTGGACGCTGACCTTCGGTTGGGGGCGCGCTGACTCGGGCCATTCATTAGGTTTTCTGCTTTTAATTGATTGGGCCGTTACTGCTGAGGCGGTAGCGGCCCAATTTCTTTTTCTTCTGATTTAATTACCATGGAAAATAACATTGTGCTGCGCCGGGGCGTGGAAGCCGATTTGCCGCAGGTGCTGGGCCTGATTCAGGAGCTGGCCGAATATGAGAAAGCACCGGAGGCCGTGACCAACACGCTGGTGGCCATGCAGCGCGATGGGTTTGGGCCGGACCCCATCTTCGGCTTTTTCGTACTGGAAAATGAGAGGGCCGAAATCATCGGGCTGGCGCTGTTTTACACGGCCTACTCTACCTGGAAGGGCCGGATGCTATACCTCGAAGACCTAGTGGTGACGGAGGCGGGCCGGCGCGGCGGCCTGGGCCGGCTGTTATTCGATGCCGTGGTGGCCGAAGCCCGCGCCACCGGCGCCGTGCGGATGAAATGGCAGGTACTGAACTGGAATGAGCCCGCCATCGGCTTTTACAAAAAGCTGGGCGCGACCATTGAGGACGAATGGCTAAATGGCAACCTGGACGAGGCCCAGCTAGGGCGCTACGAGGTGGCGGCGGTGGCCACGGCTGCAGCCGCACCGGCTACGGGGCGCAGCTTGTAGCTGCTGTAGCGGCAAAGGCTGGCGGTTATCCTCAACAACCTACAGCCGGGTGAACTTCTGGCTGCCAGTGCGGCCTTGCGCATCCTGCCAGCGCAATACATACAGGCCGGGCTGCGTAGCGGGCAGATTTAGGGTGAGTACGTTCAGGCCAACAGGTACGCTGAGGGCGGTGGCCATGATGCGGCGGCCCAGCATGTCATACACCCAGAAAATTACCGTGCCATCGGCGGAGGCAGGGTATTGGAGGCGTAGCCGGGAGTCCGTCACCGGGTTGGGGAAGATGCTGACGCTGGCGCTTTCCGAGCTTATGACTACGGGAGCAGCGTTGTCGAGTGAGCCATCGGGACGCTGCAGGCGGAGGCGGTAGTAGTGCAGGCCGGTGAGCGGCTGGGCATCTACGTACTGGTACTGGCTGGCGGGGGGGCGCGGGGCGATGGTGGCCAGCGGCGTCCAAGCGATGGTATCGCCGCTCAGGCTGCGCTCCACCACGAAGCGGCTCAGGAAGCACTCGTCGCGGGTGGCCCAGCTGAGAGTGGCGCCGGTGCCGGCAGTGTACTGCCCGGTGAGGCCGGTGAGGGGAGCGGGCAGCAGGGCCGGGCCGCTGCAGCCCAGGTTGCGAAAGCTGCGCACCCGCAGCACCTGCCGCCCACCGGCCACTTCGCTGAGGGGGTTCAACGAACGGGTGGTTTGACCAAGCGCCAGGGCGTAGTGCATGATGGCGCGGGGCAGGTTGAGGTGGTTGAGCTGCTGGGCGTGGCCCAGCTCGTGCACGGCCACCGACTCAAAATCGACCTGGTTGATGGCGGCCGGCAACGGACCAAACTGGAAGGGCGAGGCATCGTCGAACTGCATATCGATTTCCTTCACCCAGAATATTACCTCGCCATTCGGCGCGTAGCAGCCTTTATAGTAGCTGGTGGTGCGGCCCAGAACGCGGGCGGGCAGCTCGGCACCCTGGTCGAAGGCAACGACGTTCTGGCCGTCGTCGGCGATGGTGTTGGTGGCGCTGGCGGGGCCCACTTCCCAGTTCATGCCCGTCTGGCAGCGCCAGGTGGCCAGGGCGCGCTGCCAAGCCGCAGCCGGCGTGGCCGTGAAGTTGGGCCCGAAGCGGAAGGTGATGCCCCCGGTGGCATTGAGGGCAATGTGGTTCGGGCGCTGGAGCAGCTTGCCATCGGTGCTCTCCACGTTGGTGAGGGCGTAGACGATGGTAACGGCACTACTGCTTTCGACATTGAGCTGGTCGGAAGTGGTGATGCGCACCGGGCCGGAGCCGGCAGGGTGGCCGCTGCTCACCGGGCTGCCACCGCTGGCCGTGGAAGGCACCCGCACCTGAATCTGGTTGTTGGTCCAGCTGAGGTAATCGTCGTCGCGGGCTTTCACGCGGGTCGCACCGCCATCGTCGGCATTCCTGAATTCAACAAAGCCACTGCCCCGGGTGCTGCCAAAGCCGTCGCCGGTGATGGTGAGCACCGCCCCGGTACCCGCCGTGAGGCTGGTGGGTGCAAAGCCCGCAATGGTAGGGGCCGCCGTGCCCCGCTGCGCGGGCGCCGCCGCCTGGGCCAGCGCCGGGTTGGCCTGCAACACCTGGCGCGCCTGCCCCGTGAGCTGAGCTATTTCCTGATAAAAGCCCGCATCCAGCGCCTTGTAAACACGAAAGGGCTCGGAGGCGGTGCCCTCAGTGGGGTTGAATTGGATGAAACCCTGCTCGCTGCCCACTGGGGTGAAGGCGGCGGGGCCAACGACCGGAAGGCCCGGCCAGGGCGCGGGCATCAGGAAGAAAACGCCCTGCTGGCCGGGCGTGAGCTGCAGGGTATTGGTCAGGATTTGCTGGTCGAGCCCCAGCCGGCCGCCTTCGGTGAGGACGGTGAGGCCGGTGGTATCGGCTACCGGGCCTTTCAGCAGCGAAAAGACCCGTAGCCGGTGCCGGGTGAAGAGGTGCCGGTGGCCGGCATCCCAGAAGCTGCGGGCGTCGAGTACCTGCGCTTCAACTACCAGGGCCGACTGCCGGGCGCGGCGGGCCGGCTCCAGGGGCAGCATCAGGCAGCGGGTTTCGGCGGGCACCGGGGCCTGGGCCAGTGCCGGGCCGGCTCCCGCTATCAGCAGCCCCAATGCACTCGCCCACTTGCGGCTCACGAAACGAAGAAATGGTAGTGCAGCAGGCATAAGCAAGGAAAAAAACGAGTGCTGCCGAAGATACGGCAAACCGGGATGAAGGGCCTTAGTGCCTGGCCCAACAAGTTGGCTGCCGGCTGTTCGGATGGCAGCTTAGTACCCGCGCCGGGCTTCGGCCAGCTCGCGGGCGAACCGGTGGTTCTGGCGGTACTGGCGCACATCGCGCCAGATGACGCCCACAAACACGTTGAGGCGGTAGCTGAAGTACATGCCGTCGAAATCGTCCTCATAATCAACTTCAAGCACCGATTTGCGGTAGCCCACGCTGCCGCTCACCCCCACCCAGCGAAACGGCTTGACCAGGATGGAAAGCCCGGCCTCGACGGGCACAAACAGGCCCCGGTGGTCGGTAGTGGTGGAGCCGCTTTGGTTGGTAATGGTGTAGTGGCTGCGGCCCAGGCCCACTTCCAGCGGCAGGCTGATTTCGAGCCAGGGCCGCTGGAAGAAAATATAGCTCACGTTGGGCGTGAAGTACGTGAGGCCGAGCTGAGGCGTGAGGGTATCGGTGATTTTCTTGGTACGCTTGCCGTTTCGGTATTGGTAGATATAGAGCGCGGCATAGTCACGGCTGAGGGTGTAGCCGCCCAGGCCCAACCGCCAGCGCCGGCCGGGCAGCAGCACCCCGGCATTGACCCCAATGATGTGCACGGCCGACGACTGCACGAAGGACTCGCGGTTATCGAGCGAAATCACAAAGCCCACCCGGCGGCGCGGGGCCACGGGGGCCGGGCAAGGCGGTCCCGCCTCCGTGGCTCCGGCCGAATCGGCGGCGGGCCGGGTCTGGGCGGCTCCCACCAAGGCATTCAGCAGCAGGGCAACCAGCAAGCTGGCCCCGATGTAACGAGTCATAGTAAAGTAGTAGCAGTGGCGCAATCGGGCTAAAGCTAAGCCATTAACGTGAGCTACGCATGATAGCCGACAACAAAGACAGAGGCCGGCGCTGGCAGTTTAACTAGCCGGGCTGGCTGGCGCGGACTGGGGCAGCCACTGGGGCGAGCCGCCGGCCACGGCGGGCCAGCCGTCGGCAGTGTAGTCCAGGCGGGCCAGAATGAGCACGCGGCGCGAGTAGCCCTCCGAATCGTCGATGGCGTCGAAGGTGGGCTGGCGGGGGTCGATGGCGTGGCAGGCCAGCCAGTCCTGGCCGGCGGCATCGGTCACCACGCAGTTGTGGCCGGGGGCATGCCAGTGGGCATTGGCGGCAAGCAAGGCGGCGTGGGGATTGGCGGTGGCGGCGGCGTAGGTTTCGAAGGGGCCGGTGGCGTGGCGGGCGCGGGCCACCAGCACGGCGTAGTGGGCGTGCGGGCCGCAGCAGTTGTCCCCCGAAAAAAACAGGTAGTACCAGCCGGCGCGGTAGTGCACCCAGGCCCCTTCGATGAGGCGGTGGTAGTTGGCGGGGTCGTCGGAAGCGCTGGGGTGCAGCACGGCCACGGCCTCGCTGCCGGGGGCGAAGCGCAGGCGGTCGGGGGCCAGCTCGCGCACCCAGATGGGGCCGAACCCCGAGCCCCAGTACAGCAGCCGCCGGCCGGTGGCAGGGTCATCAAACGCCATGGGGTCGATGCAGGTGAAGCCGGGGCCGGGCAACATGGGCCGGGCACAGTCTACGAACGGGCCAGCGGGCGCATCGGCCACGGCCACGGCCAGGCTGAAGTAGTCGGCGCCATCGGGCCGGGACGAGTAGTACAGATAATAGCGCCCGCCGTGCTCGCTCACGTGCGGAGCCCATATTTTCTGGCTTTCGGTGGCCCAGACGGGCTTTTCGGGCAGGCCTTCGCCGAGGTATTCCCAAGCCACCAAATCGCGGGAGCGGGCCACTTGCAGGTTGATAATGAGGCCGGCGCGCTTGGTTTGGGTACCATAGGCGTAGTACCAGCCATCGGCGGCGCGAATAATGGTGGGGTCCGGAAAGTTGTCGTCGAGGACGGGATTGGTGAACATGGCGGCTTTAATTAAGAGTTAAGAGTTTCAATCATAACGTTCCTCGTAACTCTTAACTCTTAATTCCTAACTCCCCTATTGCTCCCGCTGCTGCTGCAGCCACAGGTAGGCCGAGGCAACATCATCGAAAGTGCCTACTGATGGGGTAGTGATGGGATATATCCGCTCTTCGGTGGCGTGGCGGGCCTGTAGGCTTAGGGGCAGCACCCAGGCAAAGTAGCGCAGGCCGGCGGTCTGCATCTCTTCCAGCCACCGCGCACCCCAGTGAGTGCGTTGCATGTGTACGGCAAGGATATTGGTGCCGTCGGTCAGGATTTTCTGGCAGGGCCACTGGCGCAGGCTGGCCAACATCTGCTCGCAGGCGGCCTGGGCCAGGGAGGCATCGTAGCTGCCGCGCAGGTCCACGTAGAGCCAGCGGTTCGGCTCATCGTGACCGATGAACAGGGTGGGAGAATCGAAAACAGTTTGCATGGATAGGCGGAGCGCGGGGCCGGCAACGACCTTTTGCGCACTCAAAGAACGACACATAAGCCTTCCCGGTCCTGGATTCTGCCTTCTTACTCGCGGGCACAAATACTTTGCCGGCCGCGCATTCATCTGCTGCGGCCGGGCACTAGCTTTGTGGTTCTGCTTGCGCCGGAAGGTGCCCGAAAACCCGGCAAACCGCTTGCTCTCGCCTCACTCCCACCCTGTTCGCTGATGTTCAAAAAAAGTGTTGCCCTCCTGGCGCTGTTGTGTGCGCCGTTTAGCCTGTTGGCCTGGGGCGTGGTAGGCCACCGGGCCGTGGCCAAAATTGCCGAAAACCACCTCTCTTCCACGGCCAGGCGCGAAGTAGCCCGCATCCTGGGCCACGAAACCATGCCGTTGGTAAGCACCTGGGCCGATGAGCTGCGCTCGGACCCGCAGTTCCGCGACACGGCACCCTGGCACTACCTCAACGTGCCCGTGGGCCTCGATTTTGCCGCCTTTGTGAAGCAGCTGAACGACCCCGCCCTGGCCGCCCCCGCCGCGCCCACCAACGCCTACACGGCCCTGCTGCAAGCCCGCCGCGACCTGAAAGACCCCAAGAAAACCGCCGAGGAAAAGCTCGTGGCCCTCAAGTTTGTGGTTCACCTGGTGGGCGATGTGCACCAGCCCCTGCACGTAGGCCACGCCGAAGACAAAGGCGGCAACAACATCATGGTGAACTGGCGCGCCAAGGACGATACCAACCTGCACAGCGTGTGGGATACCGCCCTGGTAGAATACCCCGGCTTCACCTATAGCGAAATGGCCACGGCCTACGACCACGCCACGCCCGCCCAAATCAAGCAGTGGCAGAGGGACGACATGACGACCTGGCTTTTCGAGTCGTACCAGCTCTGCACGCCCATCTACGCCAGCGCGGCCGTTTCGCCCACCAAGTTCGACTGGCACTTCTACCCCACCTTCGGCCCCACCGTGGAGCAGCAGGTGCTGAAAGCCGGCATCCGCCTGGCTGGTGTGCTCAACGAGGTATTCGACAAGTAAGCCGGCACCTTCCAACGCTCATTTCTGAAGCCCCGGCCCCACCAGCGCCGGGGCTCTTTTTATGGGGCATTTTTTGCGCCCCGACGTGACTCCGCCCCTTGTACTACTGGCTTTGCTACCGGTATGCCGCCCTGCCGGATACGACCTGGCGGGGGCTACCGCTTAGGAGTCCATAACCGGTATTGGAGTTGTTTAGAAAGTCACAAAAGGTACTCAAACGGTCATACTGCGCTGCCCTCTGCATGACCGTTCGGGGACTTTCTAAATAGCTTCATTATCAAAATAGTAGGTTCAGCACCTGTTTTTCCTGAAATTATTCGTAGCGTGTCGACCTTTTTTCTACTCTACCCTACTATTTTTCTAGTGAATTGATATCGAGTAATTTGCCAGCAAAACCAGCGCAATACTGTTTCCACCATTCGGGCGAGCTTCTCAGCCGCCCCGGTACCGGGGCGGCTGAGCTGGCGCAGGATATTTAAGCCGTGTCGGCTAAGGCTCATGGCTCGGTAGCCGTGGTTTTTGCGGCCGATGGGCTGGCTTTTCCGGTCGGCTACCGTGCCCACGCCCAGGCAAAAGGCGTACGCTAGACTGACCAGGGCCACGAGCTTGCGCAACTTCAGGTGGCAGCGCAAGTGACTGGCCTCCAGGTTGAAGCCCCGGCCTTTGAGGTTCTGAAAGCACTACTCGATGGTCCAGCGCTTGGCGTAGAGCTGCCCCATGTACGGCAGGCCCACGTTGCCAAAAAGAAAGAGGAAATCCCCGTCCGTCAAGGCCTTGACCCAGACCTGTCCCCAGACCCCGTCGACCTGGCACTGGGCGAAGCGCCGGGTCTGTCCGACGGCCAGGCCCAGGTCCGTAATGGCTTGCCGGCGGCCACTCGGGTGAGTGAGCAGGTGGTGCCGGGGTAGACGCATAACAAAAGGCAATCCGTTGTCCTTGAGCTATTTGAACCAGGCATAGCCCACGAATTCGCGGTCGCCCAGCACCAGGCCAATCCGGTCTTTACCCAGCACCTGGACGCAGACCCGGAGCAGGGCGATGCGGTCAGCCGCGTTGGAATTGCCGCTGCGGTTGTCGAGCAGTTCCCAGTAGAGGGGTACGTGAAACGCGCCCTGGCCCACGGTCACGAGCAGGATATTGACCTGGCACTGGCCGAAATCCCACTCCGTGCGGTCCAGGCACAGGCGCAGCTTGCCCTGGGCCGGCAGCAGGCCCAGCACTAACTGCGCCAGCACCAGATAGTTCAGGTCCGTTTCGCGGAAAAAATCCTGAATCCGGGTTTCGTTCGAGGCTAACTTGACGGCATCGTTCAAGTGCTGGGCCACCTCGCAGAATTGGACGTTGCGGCTTTTTATCAGCGCGATAATGAACTGGCTCACAAACTTTTGGCGAGCCAGGTTGCGCACCACCGGCAGGTGTTGTAAAACGGTACTCTACCCTACTATTTTAGTTAATTGATAAAGAGTTAGTTGGCAAATAATCCATCGAAACACGGCGTTCATGTTAGCAATGAAGGCCGGGTCAGTGCTGCGGCCGGGCCGCGTGTATTGCCGCAGAGCGTTGAGGCCGTGGCGGCTGAAACTGGCGCGTTTGTAGCCGTTGTTTTTGGTTTTGATGGGTTGCACCTTTTCGTGGAGCCAGGTGCCCACGCTGACACACAGCGCGTAGGCCAGGCTCACGAGGCCAACGAGTTTTTTGAGCTTGCCGCGGCACTGCAAATGCGTCCCGCGCAAGGCAAAGCCGCGCCCTTTCAGGTTCTGAAAACAGGCTTCGATGGTCCAGCGCTTGCGGTAGAACTGGCCCAAAAAAGCGACGTTGGCCGTGCCGAAAAGGAACAGGTACTCGCCCCCGGTCAGGGCCGTGACCTGCGCCCCACCCCAGACCCCGTCGACCTGGCACGCGGCCAGTTGGCGGCACTGGCCCGGGTGCAGGCCCCAGTCGGCCACGGCGTGACGGCGGCCGTGGCGGTCGGTGAGCAAGTGGTGCTTGGGCAGGCGCATGACGAAGAAAATGCCCTTGTCTTTGAGGTACTTGAACCACGCATGGCCCACAAATTCCCGGTCGCCCACCACCAACCCCACCCGGTCGGGGCCCAGTACCCGGAGGCAAAAATCCAGCAGCGCGGCGCGGTCAGCCGCGTTGGAATTACCGCTGCGGTTGTCGAGTAATTCCCAGTACAGCGGCCAGTGGCAGTCGCCGCGGCCCACCGTGACGAGCAGAATGTTTACCTGGCACTTGCCGAAGTCCCACTCCGTGCGGTCCAGGCACAGGCGCAGCTTGCCCGTGCCCGGCAGCAGGCCCACCAGTAGCACAGCCAGGGCCAGGTAATCCAGGTCGACCTCGCGAAAAAAGTCCTGGATGCGCGTCTCGTTCGAGGCCAGTTTTGCGCCGTCGTTGAGATGCTGCGCCACTTCGCAAAATTGTACGTTTCGACTTTTGAAGAGACCCAGCACGAAGCGGGCAATGAACTTCTTGCGGGCCAGGTTCCGCACCAGCGGGGCCGAATGCAAAAGGGTCGTAATTTTGGCAACGAGGCAATGCTTCACGGGAAGGGGTGCTTTTGGCAGTTGAGGAACTACAAAGGTCGAACCTTCCCGTTTTTATGCCCGATTTTTAGTAGGGTAGAGTAGTAAAACGGTCGTAATTTTGGCGATGAGGCGTTGCTTCATGGGGCGGAACGAGTTGAGCGTGTAGGAACCTCAAAGGTCGGGCCGCCCCGTTTTTTTGCCTTGCCTGACTTTTAGTAGGGTAGAGTACCTTTTTTCAGCTGTCTATCAGCGATGTATCAGGGCAATTACTACAGTATGATGTTTTTGATGACGAATTCTTAAAACAGTTGATGAAAAAATGCAGGATATTGCATGCGCAATCGATTTGCCTGCACTATGCAAGTTGAGTAAAGATTGCAGCACTCTCAATAGTCATATTTCTCTGTTACCCTTTTTCATGATAGAATCTTACAATCGAAAAACCTGGGCGAGCCGTTTGCAGAAGGCTAGTTTAGCTATATTGGTGGCGGGTGGGGCCGCTGGAGCCGCACAAGCGCAGGCGCTGAACTATACGCCCAGCACGGCCGTGAACGTGGCCGGCACTTATACCGACCTGGGCACCACCGGTACGGCCATTGCCACGGCCAACACCGACGATGACAACTCGGCGGCGCAGGCCATTGGGTTCAGCTTCAACTTCAATGGCATCGCGTTCACGCAGTTTGTGCTGAACACGAACGGTCTGATTCGGCTGGGCAGCGCAGCGCCTTCGTCGGTGGCAGCCTTTCCACCGTTTGCTCAAACGCCGGAATCCGGCCCGATTTCCGGCACCAACGCGGCAGATATCAACCTGATTGCACCGTTCAACCTGGACCTGGGCCCCGGCACCGCCGGCGGCACCGAGTACCGCGTGGTTACCACCGGCACAGCCCCCAACCGGGTGTGCACCATTCAGTGGAAAAACGTGGCCGACAAGCCCCAGGCCGCTTCTTCGACCATTGCGACAGTTATCGCCACGCAGTTCGACAACTTTTCCTTCCAGGTAAAGCTCTACGAAACCACTAACAACGTGGAGTTTGTGTACGGTACTGCCACGGCCAGCACCGGCGTATCGAATATCAAATACGCGGCCATTGGCATCAAGGGCGCGGTACCGGCATCGTCGGTATTGGCCACCAAGCCGTCTACGGGGCTCTGGTCGGCGGCCACCTTTATTGTGGGCCCTTACCTGGCATCGAGCGCGGGCAACGCCCACAACGTCCGTCAAACGGCTTTGCCGGATGTGGGCCGCACCTACCGCTTCGCGCCTACGCCGACCAGCGATGCAGCGGTATCGGTTATTTATACGCTGGGCAAAATAGCCAGCCCGGATGCGCTGCCGCACGCCGTGCGGGCCGTGGTGACCAATGCCGGCGTCTCGGCGCAGACCAACCTCGACGTGACGCTGAACGTGACCGGGGCCAACACCTTCACCGATACCAAGCGCGTGGCCTCGCTGGCGGCGGGCGCTTCCACTACGGTTACGTTTGCCAGCTACCCGGCCACGCTCGCGGCGGGCACCAACACGATTACCGTAACCGTGCCGGCCGATGGCAACAACACCAACAACACCGCCACCTACGGCCAGCTGGTAACGGCCAACCGCGTGTCGTATACCGACCAGGCAGCTGCGGCTACGGGAGGCATTGGCCTCGGCAACGCCATTCTGGCTTCGAAGTACACGCTGCCGGCGGCCACCACCATTGGCGATGTGGTGCTAACCTTTGCCCCGGCCGCCGGCACGACGACCAACACGGCTCCGTACCAGCTGGTTATCTATGATGCTTCGGCCCCAGGGGGCCTGCCCGGCGCGCTGCTCTACACCTCGCCCACGCAGAACCGTACCACCGCCGGCGGCACCGTTACGCTAACGGTACCCAACATCGCCGTACCAACCAGCTTTTTTGTGGGTGTGAAAGAAACCAGCGCCACCAACATGTCGCTTTCTTACCAGCTTGAGGCCCCCATTCGCCCCGGCACGTTCTTCTACCTGCCGGGCGGCACGGCCACCTGGCTCGATTTCGCCCCCAACAACTCGTTCCGCTTTGCGATTGAGTTTGGCACCATCACCCCGAACTGCGCCCCGCCCACTACGCTGGCCGTGAGCAACATCACCGCCACTACCGCCGGCGTGTTCTTTACGGCCCCTGCCAGCGGTGCCACCAACTACGAAGTGCTGTACGGCCCGGCTGGTTTCGCCCTCTCTACCGGCACGCTAGTCACGAGTACCAACGCCCCCGTGACGCTGAGCGGCCTGACGCCCGCCACCACCTACCAGGTATATGTGCGGAGCAACTGTACCGCCGGCGGCAGCAGCAGCTATGCTACGCCCGTCACGTTCACCACGCCCTGCAGCCCCACCCAGACGGTGGCCGCCTTCCCCTACAGCCAAGACTTCGACACCCTGATTCCGGGCCAGTCGCTGCCCTGCGGCTTCAGCGTGCTGGATGCCAACGCCGACGGTGCTACCTGGGCCGTATCGGCCACCAACCCCAACTCGGGCGCCAACAGCATCCGCTACCGGGGCCTGGTGCTGAACAACGTGGTGGCCAACGACTGGTTCTTCACGCCGCCGCTGGCGCTGCTGGCTACTTCGCGCTATCAGGTGGCGTTCCGCTACCGTGGCGAAGGCATTGCCAACAGCCCCTCGAACTACACGGAGAGCCTGGAAGTGAAATCGGGCACGGCCGCCACGGTAGCCGCCCAAACCAACCTGCTGTACAACAACACAGCCATCACCAACACCAACTATGCCCTGGCCAACGGCACTTCGGTACCCGTGGTGGCCCTGCTGCCCGTGGGCGCAAGCACGCAGTACGTGGGCTTCCATGTGAAGAGCCTGGCCAACCAGGGCAACCTCTACATCGACGACGTGGCGGTGACGGCCGTTTCCATCACGGCTACTTCGGAGGCGCTGCTGCGCGCTGTGAGCGTGTTCCCCAACCCGTCAACCACGGGCGTATTTGACCTCGAAATTCACGGAGCCAATGCCAAAGGCAGCCTCGATGTGCAGGTGACCAACACCCTGGGCCAGCGCGTGTACACGGGTGCGGCCCGCGACAACTACACCAACCGGCTCGACCTGAGCGGCCTCGCGGCCGGCATTTACTACCTCCAGGTGCGCAACGGCGATGAGCGCCTGACCAGCCAGGTAAGCATTGTGAAATAACGCGCGCAGCCGCACTATTTCACCCCATCGACTGCCCGTTGAGAAGTTGGCACTGAAGGCATTTGCCTGGCAATTGCGCTTCGGTGCCAACCTTCAATTCCCAAACCTGGCGCACCCGGGCAACGCAACTGTTTTTCGGGAAATCCCTCATTCATTCGCAGCAATTAAAAGCTGTTGCCCAACCGTTTTTGTCTTCCCACTCTTCACTCTATATGAACGTATTACCTACTAATTCAGGCTATCGTAAGCTGGCACTGGCCATTGCGCTGGCTATGCCGGGGCTGGTGTTGGCCCAGGAGGTTACCCCGGCCGCGCAGGTGCTGGCCTCGTTTGCCGTGAAGGCGCGGGCCCAGGGCCACCTGACGGAGGCCGATGTGGCCAATCCTACGGTGACCAGCTCGTATGCTGACGCCAGCACGGGCCTCACGCACACCTACCTGCAGCAGCGGGTGAATGGCCTGACGGTGTTTAACGCCAACGGGGCCGTGCACACCGATGCCAGCGGCAAGGTGGTGTATTTCAACCAGGATTTTCTGGCGGGCGCGGCGGCAGTAGCCCCTTCGGCCACGCCGGGCCTCACGCCGGAGCAAGCCGTGGGAGCGGCCGCGAAGGGCCTGAGCCTGCCCATGCCCGTAGCCCTGCAACGCGTGACGGAAGGCCGCGTGGCCGACGGCATTGTGTTCAACAAAGGCGGTATTTCGGAAGAAAACATTCCGGTGCGGCTGATGTACCTGCGCGTTGACAACAAGCTGGTGCTCGTGTGGAACGTGACCATTGCCCAGCTCGACCAGCAGCACTACTGGAACGCCCGCGTGGATGCGCAAACCGGCCGCCTGCTGGACCGCAACGACTACACCGTGAGCGAGCAGACCACCTTCCGCCAGCATGTGATGCAGGAGCAGGCCCGGCGCAAGCTGGTGCCCACCACGGCCGCCATTGCCCTGGACGTGAAAGCCGCCAAGGCGCTGAAGAACGCCAAAGGCGCGAAAGGCACCACGGGCGTAGCCAACAGCATGACGGTTATCCCCGTGCCGTTCGAAAGCCCCGACCTTGCGCCCCGCGTGGTGGTGCCCTTCAGCTCGGCAAACCCGCTGTACTCGCCCTACGGCTGGCAGGTGAGCGACACCCGCGCCCCCAGCGCGTTCTACGCCGATGCCTACTCGCTGATTTCGAGCGGCAAGCAGCTCACGCGAGGCAACAACGTGGCGGCCTACGACGACAACGCTACGACGGTATCGGGCAACGGCAACGTGGCTTCTACTACCAACTCGCCCGATGGCGGGGCCAACCGCGACTTCGACTTTGCCTTCAACCAGCCACTGGGGCCCCGCGACCCGGGCAACCTCGCGGCCGGCATCACCAACCTGTTCTACTGGAACAACATGCTCCACGACGTGATGATGAGCAAGGGGTTTGATGAGGTATCGGGCAACTTCCAGTACAAGAACATTGGTACTCAGGGCCTGGGCAACGACTTTGTGCGGGCCGAATCGCAGGACGGCAGCGGCCGCAACAACGCCAACTTCTCGACTCCGGCAGACGGCAGCAACGGCCGGATGCAGATGTACCTGTTTGATAACACCGGGGCCAATGCCCTGACCGTAACCGGCGCGGCCAGCGCGGCCGGCAGCTACCGCTTTGCGGCGGTTTCCTTTGGCCCACGCCTCACCAAGCGGCCGCTGACGGGCCGGCTGGTGCTCGTGAACGATGGCGTATCGGCCGATGGCGGCGACCACGGCTGCGCTTCGCCCTTCGTGAACGCGGCGGCGGTGGCCGGCAATATTGCCTTTATTCAGCGCGGCGGCTGCCCCCAGCTCACCACGCTCAATCCCCGGGCTACCAACGCATTTGCCACCAAGGTGAAGCGTGCCCAGGACAACGGTGCTACTTCCGTTATCGTGTTCGACTCGCTGGGCACCACCACCAACCTGATGAATTTCGGCGGCACCGATACCGTGGGCATTCGCATTCCGGCCATTTTCATCAGTGGGGCCGATGGCTTCCGGCTGCGCACGGCCATTCTGGCCGGGGCTACGCTGAACGCGACCACCACGCTGGGTGCCGACTTCGACGGCTCGTTTGACAACGGCGTGGTATCGCACGAGTTTGGCCACGGCATCAGCAACCGCCTCACCGGCGGCCCGGCTAACTCCAGCTGCCTCAACTCCGCCACTGGCAACCAAACCATGGGCGAAGGCTGGAGCGACTTTTTTGCCCTCTGGATGACCACCCGCCCCGGCGAAGATGGTGCAAACAACCGCTACGTGGCGACCTACGACAACGGCAACCCCTACGCCGTGGGCCCGGGCTTCCGCCGCAAGCCGTACTCCACCAACTTCGCGCAGAACAACTACACCTACGCCCAGTTGGGCACCGCCACCGGCCGCTTCCAGGAAACCCACGACGTGGGCGAAGTGTGGGCTACCGTGCTGTGGGACCTGAACTGGCAGTTCATCTACCGCTACGGCTACAACGCCGACTTCTTCAGCGCTACCGGCGGCAACAACAAAGCCCTGAAGCTGGTGCTCGACGGCTGCAAGCTGCAGGTGTGTAACCCCGGCTTCCTCGACGGCCGCGATGGCCTGCTGCGGGCCGACTCGCTCACCAACCGCGCCGCCAACGCCGGCCTGATTTGGAACGTGTTTGCCCGTCGGGGCATGGGTTACAGCGCCGTGCAGGGCAACCGTGTGAACGGTGCGCCACTCGTTACGGGCATTGTGCAGGCATTTGACCTGCCCCCCGGCACTCCGGCCATCGCCTTGTCCAGCAAGAATGGCGCTACCGCCGGCAATGCGCTGGAAGCCTACCCCAACCCGGCGCAGAACGTGCTCACCGTGCGCACACAGCTCACCAGCACCGTACCCATGCAGGTAGACATGCTCGACCTGCTGGGCAAAACCGTGCTGCGCGCCATGCCAGTACCAGCCGGCCAGATGCAGCAGAGCGGCGTGGAGCTGAACACCAGCCGCCTGGCATCGGGCATTTACATTGTGCGCGTAACGACCAGCGGTGGCACGTACAGCACCAAGGTGAGCGTGCAGCACTAAGCTTCACGGTCCCTGCGTTTGCAGAAAAGCCCGGCTTCGGCCGGGCTTTTTTTGTGGCCAATTGGGCCGATTGTACCACCCCTACCCCACCAGCACCGGCCGCTTATCAAACCACGGCCGAGCCTGCTCCAGCTGCCCGGCCAGCCGGAACAGCACGTCCTCAGCCCCCAGCTTTGCGATGAACTGCACGCCGCAGGGCAGGCCGTCGGCGGTCCAGTGCAGGGGCACCGACATGGCGGGCTGGCCCGTGAGGTTGGCCACCTGGGTGTAGGGCGTTTTTTCGAGGCTCTGCTCGGCCAGCTTCTCCACGATGCCCGAGCGGCGGATGAGACCACCCAGGCCAAAGGTATTCACCAGCTTCAGCAGCTTTTGCTCCAGCGGCTTGGGCTGCAGCTCGCCGATGCGCACGGGCGGCGTGGCCAGCGTGGGCGTGAGCAGCAGGTCGTGGGTAAGATGGAAGCGGCCGAAGGCGCGGGCATGGTCGTTCCAGGTATGGCGGGCGGCAGCGAAATCGGCGGCGGAATACGTGCGGCCCAGTAGGCCCAGCAGCCAGGTGGTGGGCTCCACGTCGCTGGGCCGGGCCGGGCGGCCCAGGTGTTTGGCCAGGGCCGCGATGCTGGCCCCGGTTTCGCCAAAATACAGCATCAGGAACGCCGAGGCCACGGCCTGGCCATCAAACGGCAGCGGCACCTCCGCTACCTCATGGCCCAGGCTTTCGAGCAGTTTCGCGGCCTCCGTCACGGCCGTAGCGCACTCCGGGTGCAAGGCGCTGCCCAGCGGGTGGCCCAGGCTGAAGGCGATGCGCAGGCGGCCGGGCTCCCGGCCCACCTCTTCCAGATAAGGCCGGGCGGGCTTGGGCAGGAAGTAGGGCGCACCCGCATCGGGACCCAGAGTGGCATCGAGCAGGGCCGCGCTGTCGCGCACCGAGCGCGACACCACGTGCTCCACGGCGGCACCTTGCCACTTTTCGCCCTGCTCAGGGCCGGTGGGCACGCGGCCCCGGCTGGGTTTCAGCCCAAACAGCCCGCAGCAGGCCGCCGGAATGCGGATGGAGCCGCCGCCGTCGCCCGCCCCGGCCACCGGCACAATGCCGGCCGCCACGGCCGCCGCCGCCCCGCCGCTGCTGCCGCCGGGCGTGTGGCCCAGGTGCCAGGGGTTGCGGGCGGGGCCGTGCAGCAAGGGTTCAGTCACGCCCATCAGGGCAAACTCGGGGGTATTGGTTTTGCCCAGGATGTTGAGGCCGGCAGCCTGCCAGCGGCGCACCAGCTCGGCATCTTCGTGGGGCACAAAATGGCGCAGCGCCCGGCTGCCCGAGGTGTGCGGCGCGCCGGCATACTGCGCGCCAAAATCCTTCAGCAGAAACGGCACGCCGCCGAATGGGCCAGCCGGCAGCCCGACGGCGGCGCGAGCCCGGGCGGGCTCATACAACGGGTGCACCACGGCGTTGATTTGAGGATTTACGGCCTCGGCACGGGCAATGGCGGCGGCGCACAGCTCGGCGGGCGTGAGCTGGCCGGCGCGCACGAGGGCAGCCTGGGCCAGGCCGTCGAGGCGGTCATATTCGGCAGGTGAAATCATGGGCTAAATGTAGGCGAACCGGGCCGGGTAATCTGAAACGGGTGCGGCTGGCGTAGGTGAGACAACAGCAAGAAATATCGCCGATTTCGGACTATATTTCAACGAATATCAGCACAAAGCCAACCGCTGCTATTTAGCCAACCGCCTCAATGGTCACGCCCATTTTTCAGATTTCAGATTACCAGCAGGCCCTCGATTTCTACATCGACTGGCTGGGGTTTCGAATTGACTGGGAGGAGCAGTCGGCGCGCGGGCCGCTGTACATGCAGGTATCGCGCGGCGGCATCGTGCTGCACCTCACCAGCCACCCCGAGGAAAGCTGCGCCGGCGCCAAGGCTATGGCCGAAATCAATGGCTTGATTGCCTTTCACTACCTACTCACGCAGAAGGCCTCAGCCTATCCGAGCCCGGTGCTGCAAAAAACCTACTGGAGCGACAAAGTGATGCAGGTGGAAGTGACCGACCCGTTCGGCAATATCCTGGTGTTCGCCGAGCTCTGCGCGTAACCCACCGCCGCCGCTACAGGCTCAGCAGCTCCCGGAACCGCACCGACTGCTGCCGCGACACTTCCACCTCGGGGCCGCCGCGCCGCTTCAGCTTCAGTGTGTTGCTAAACCAAGGCTCGATGCCGGCAATCCATTTCAGGTTGATAATCTGCTGGCGATTGACGCGAAAAAACACTTTGGGGTCGAGGCGCGCCTCCAGCTGCTGCAAGGTGCGTGGAATGAGTGGCTGGTGGCTTTCGAAATGAATGCGGGGGTAGCTGCCGTTGATTTCGAAGAGCTTGATGTCGGCCAGCTTCACGAACCAGCACCGCTCACCGTCCTTCACAAACACCTGGTCCTGGACCGTGAGCGGGGCCAGCGGGGCTTCCTCGGCCGGGCCGGCGGGAGTCATTGCGGCCGGCACCGGGGCACTGCAATGGGCGCGGGCCTTGGCCAGGGCGGCGGCCAGGCGGGCTTCCTGCACGGGTTTCAGCAGGTAGTCGAGGGCGTTGACGGCGAAGGCCTGCAGGGCGTATTGCTGCGTGAAGATGGCGCGGGTGCTCTCCTTCGTCGAGCCATACTGCGCGTAGGCGGCCCAGGCCCCCAGCACCAGCACGGGCTGCTGAATCCGGCCGACGTCGTTCCGCAAATCAATGGTGTACATATCGTACATGGCCTGGGCGGTGGTGGCGGGGTCCGAGGCCGTGCCCCAGCGGGCAATCTGGGTTTGGCGGGCGGTGTCGGTGGCCATGCCGGCCACCATCTGGCGTTGGGCGGCGGCGGGCAGGTGGCCCTGCTTCATCTGCTGGCGCATCTTGTCGGCCATGGGCCGCACGGTTTCCACGGTAGCGGCCGGATTCTGGATGGCGGCCATGAAGGGCAGCGAATCCACAATCACGAGCGGGCCGATGGCCTCGGGCTGGGCCGCGCTCCAGGGCCAGCGCCATAAAGCCGCCCAGGCTGTGGCCCACGATGGTGGGCTTGCTCAGCTTCTGGGTTTTGATGTAGGCCAGCAGTTGGTCGCGCACGGCGGGCAGCAGCGGGTCGGCCAGGGGGGCGACGGGAGCCGTGCCGGCGAAGCCTGCCAGCGAGATGATATGGCACCAGTACCGCGTCTGGTAGTGGGCCACGGTTTCGTCCCACACCGCGCCGGGGCAGTTCAGACCGGGAATGAGCAGCATGGGCTGGCCCTTGCCCACCACCCGCACCGTGAAGGTGGGGTGCAACGCAGGATTATCGGCCACGACTTTTGCGGCAGGCGCGGCGACCGGATTGGTGGCGAAAGTAGCGCCGGCCGCGCTCAGCAGCAACAGCGCCAAGGACAGGCGGCGGGCGAAAGCAGCAGTTTTCATCGGGTAAGTATGGGGTTGTTGGTGATTAAATGACCCAAACTTACCGGTCCCCATCAGCGGTCGAAACGAAATTTAAGCGAACGGTATTCCGGCCCGCTGAACGGGCGAAATGGCGGCTGAATGGCGAATGCGGCACTGGCTCAAAGCATAACGGTCATGCTGAGCGCAGTAGAAGCATCTTTACCGCGATACTAATCCTGACAATTGGAATTACTGGTGCGGTAGAGATGCTTCGGCTGCGCTCAGCATGACCGTTGCTTTGTTATTCCTGACTTCCTGCTACTTCCCTCCCACCGCCACCAGGCTATTCAAATAGCTTTCCAGGTTGGTGTAGCCATCGGTAGGCAGCATTTTCAGGGTTCAGGTGATGAGCTTTTTCCCAGGCGTCGGGCATGCCGTCGTGGTCGGTATCGAGGGGTGCGGGGGTTGATTTCAGCACCAGCCAGGCTTTTTGCGAGATGCGGTAGGGCGTGACGTGCGGGTAGTGGCCCTGCACGTCGATGATGGTGCCGGTGCGGGTGCGCAATGCGCTGGTCGAGCGTGTCGCACTGCGGGTAGATGGCCCCCGCGCCGTTCAGCACGGCCTCGTAGGCGGCGGGCGCGGCTTGCAGGGCCAGCGGGCCCAGGTCGAACGGCGTGGTTACTTTCGACTGCGCGGTATCGGCGGAGGTCCCGCCGTTCATCACCACGCCGCACCAGTTACGGGCCGTCACGGCGGGCGAGCCGTCTACGTAGTTACCGGTGAGGTAGAACTTGCCGTAGGGCAGGCGGCCCTTTTCCTTGTCTATTTTGTACGGGTTCAGCACCAGGGCCTGCACCTTGGGGTTGGTACTGGGGCCAGGCTTGTAGTAGTTGTTCACCACGTTGTCGTTGCCGCCCTCGCCGGCGTACACGTTGTTTTCGCCCCAGTCGTAAATTACGTTATTGCTGAAATCGACATTCTCGAACCCTGCCGCGTGCGTGTAGCGGCTGCCGTTGAAGCGCAGCGTGCGGTTTTTGCAGTGCGCAAACAGGTTGTGGTGGAACGAGGAATGCTACCGCCCCAGATGCCGCCGAAGCCGTGGCGCTCGAAATCGGTGTCGCCGGCTTCGTAGTGGTAGGCGTAGTTCAGTGGCTCGGCCATGATGTTCCATTGCAGGGTGGTACTGTCGCCCTCGTACACCGACATGGCCTCGTCGGTGCTCCAGCTCATCGAGCAATGGTCTACGATGAGGTGGTTGTTGCGGGTGCCGCCAAAGGCATCATCGCCGCCCCCGCCGTCCACGAAGCCCTGGTTCTGGTTCTTATCACCCATCCGGAAGCGGATGAAGCGGATAATCACATTATTGGCCTTCGCCGATACCGGATAATCGGCCAGACAAATACCGCCGCCGGGGGCCGTCTGGCCCGCAATGGTGATGTTGCCCTTGCTGATGGTGAGCGGCGACAACAGGTGAATGGTGCCCGACACCCGAAAGACGATGGTGCGCACGGAGGCTTTAGCGAGGTTCAGCTGCACGGCGTAGCGCAGGCTGCCGGGCTGGCCGTCATCGAGCAGGTTGGTGACTTCGAGCACCGTGGTGGGCATTGCCGCCGTGCCCCGCCCGCCGGTGGTGAAGCGCCCCGCACCCTCGGCCCCCGGAAACGCCACCAGGCCCTGCGCCCAGCTGGTAGCCGGCAGCAGCAACAAGCTCAGGCCAACAGGTGAAGCACGCGAACCGGGCGCAGGCAAGCAAAAGAAGGTTTATGAAATTTGGGCATACTGGTTAATTGAGGCAACAACTTGCTCCCGACTGCGTGAATAGGGTGTAAAATTTTCCTTTTTGAAACTAAGTAAAAACCAGGCCAGTTGAATAGTACAGCCATTTGGCCGGCCTCGGCTCGCACGAAAAGCCGCACTAAAATTATGCTATTCCGGTAAAAAACTATACTTATTATTATTACGGGTTAATTATCAATTAATAACTTCATATTCATTCCTGCACGCTCGTTTTAATCCGCTTACCTATGCGCCCATTTTTTCTCGCCGCCGCAGTAACTTTTTTTGCCCTGGGTAGCAGCCAGACCGTGGCCGCCCAAAGCGCCAGCACGCTGGCACCGGCCGGCAATGCCCAGGACCACATCGCCATGTCGTCGCGACCAACAGCCAGCAGCGCGGCCCGGCCCATGCGCCTGGCGTGCGCGCCCCTCACCGGAACCATTTATGAGCCCAACGGCCGGCCCCTAGTGGGCGCCACGCTGCTCGTGAAAGGCACCCACGATGTATATGTAACCGATGCGGATGGCAAGTTCCACCTCACCGACCCCGTGTACCAGGGCCAGACGCTGGTGGTGGGCGCGGCCGGCTACACGCCCCAGGAAATTGCCCTCACCGAATGCACGCTGCCGCGCCTGGTGCTGGAGCAGGCCAACGGTGCCCGCATTAAGCGCAACGGTAAGCGCGTTGGCCAGGTAGTACGCCTCAACAACCGGAGCACCAATCTGAAATAAAAAGCTTCGGGCGGGCCGGTTTTTGGACTTAGGCCGGGTTCACGCATCGCCCGGATAAGGTGCGGAATACCTGGTGAAAAAGAGTGGTACCACGGCTTCAGGGTCGGGGTGCCACTCTTTTTTTGGCCATCGGGTGAGCGAATGAGGTGAGAAGGAGCCGAATCGGGTCGGTTGATATTATTGATTTATAGCAAGATTAAAGATACATTAAAAATTTATTAATACAGAAAAATAAATAATTTGTGCTATATATGCAA
The DNA here is from genome assembly GCF_018967845.1 of Hymenobacter siberiensis. GTDB lineage: Bacteria > Bacteroidota > Bacteroidia > Cytophagales > Hymenobacteraceae > Hymenobacter > Hymenobacter siberiensis. The sequence continues at coordinate 1,504,693 of NZ_JAHLZZ010000001.1, read as the reverse complement.
AATAAATAACTAGATTAGCTATTATTCTCCACTACCCGGGGTAGGAACCGACACTCGAAACCAACGCACGAAGCGTCGGCTTTGCGCCAGGAACCTGCTTCGTTACGGCCAGTCTATGAACTCATTGTTTTACTTCCGCGTGTGGGTTCTGGGGTTGGTAGTGGCAGGGCTGGGCTCGTGCGTATCGCAGCAGCAGCTGCCATACCTGCAGGGCAAGGACTACTCGACCCGGGCGGCGGTGCAGGTCGATAATGAGCGGCAGGTGTACCGGCTGCAGCCCGGCGACGTGCTCAGCATCCGGGTGCAGAGCGTGCAGCCGGCCCTGAACGACTTGTTCAGCGTGACCAGCGGGCAAAACATTCAGAGCGGCGACCCGGGCAACATTTTCTCCTCCGGGTACTCCGTGGATGACACCGGCAGCATCAACCTGCCCACGGCGGGACGGCTGAAAGTGGCCGGCCTCACGGTGGAAGAAACCCAGCAGCTTATCCAGAAGGAAGTGGCCCGCTTCATGCGCGAATCCAACGTCCTAGTGAAGCTTACTAGCTTCAAGCTCACCATATTGGGCGAGGTACGGGCACCGGGGCGCTACTTCGTATACAACTCGCAAGCCACCGTGTTGGAGGCCCTGGGCCTGGCCGGCGACATCGGCGAGTTTGGCAACCGCACCAATATCAAGCTGATACGGCAGACGCCCAAGGGCTCGGAAGTGGTGCTCCTCGACCTGACCGACCCCAACCTGCTACGGTCCAAGTACTACTATCTGCTGCCCAACGACGCCCTATACGTGGAGCCGCTGAAGGCCCGCACCAGCCGTGGCAACGCCAACAACCTAGGGTTGGTATTCGGCGGCCTCTCGACCATTATTCTGCTCCTGAGCTTCATTAAGGCTAATTGAGTTAAGAATTAATAGTTAAAAATCAAGTGGTTAGAATCTAAACCCCTAACTCTCAACTTCTAAATCTTAACTCAATCAGCCTACCATTTTTCTACTCCTAATCTATGGAAACCCAGCCCGCTCCTGACGAGATTGATTTGCACGCGCTGTTTTTTAAGCTGCGCACCCGCTGGCCGCTGTTTGTGCTGGCCATGCTGCTGGCGGGCGGCTGCGCCTACCTGTACCTGCAGGTGAAGGCCCCGGTGTACGCTTTCCGGTCTACCATGCTGCTCGGCGACCAGGGCAGCGGCTCGAAACAGGCCCAGGAGCTGCTCCAGATGCTGCAGGTGCACGAAAAAGGGCCCAAGATGGAGGACGAGCTGGGCGTGCTCACCTCGACTGAGTTTGTGCGGCAGGCCGTGGCCCGGTTGCCCTACGCCGTGAGCTACTACGCCCAGCCAGCCACCTGGCTGAACAAGCTGCGGCCGTTGCAGGTGCGCGAGCGGGCGGCGGGCGCGGTGCCGTTTCGTGTCTGGGTCGATTTGCAGGCGCCGCAGCTGGCCGGCGTGCCCATTTACGTGGAGCCGGCCGGACCGGGGCGCTTCCGGCTGCACGCCACGGCCAAAAAAGGCACGCTTTTCAGCCTGCCCACCAGCGAGCGGATTTCGGATATCACCGATGTGAGCGTGGACCAGACCGGTGCCTGGGGCGATACCCTGCGCTCGCGCCTGCTCACGGCGGTACTGCAGCCCGAGCCGGGCATGCCGTTTGGGCAGGAGCCGGCGGCCTACTATTTCGTGCTGAACGACCTGAACGGCGCGGCCGGCCAGTACCAAGGCAGCTTGGCCGTGCGGCCCATCGACCACGAGTCGCTCATTATCGAGCTGACCACCAAAAACACGGTTCCGGCCAAGGGAACGCAGTTTCTGGACACGCTTATGACGCAGTACATTGCCGAAGACCTGCGCGAGAAGGACCAGACCGGCCGCAAAACGCTGACTTTCCTGAACCAGGAGATTGATAAGCTCTCGGGCCAGCGGCGGCAGTCGGCCGAGGCGCTGGCCACCTTCCGAGCCACGCGCGGGGTGCTGGACGTGGCCGCCCAGTCGAGCACGGGCATCCAGCGCATGAGCGGGCTCGAGACCGACCGCGCCCAGATTGCCACCCGCCGCAAATACTACCAGAACATGCTGGGCTACCTGCGCGCCAACCGCAACGCCAGCCAGGTGGCCTCGCCCAGCAGCGCGGGCATCGAGGACCCCGTACTCAACAGCCTGATTATGCAGCTGAGCAACCTGAACGAGAAGCGAGCCGAGCTGAGCGCCACCGCCAGCGGCGAAAACCCGCTGCTAACGGTGCTCGACGGCCGCATCCGCAACACCAAGGAATCGCTGATTCAAACGCTGGCCAACATGAGCCAGGCCAACGATATTTCCCTCCGCGACCTGGACAGCCAGCTGAGCCAGGTGCGTGGCCAGATGAGCCAGATGCCCGAAAGTGAGCGCCAGCTAACCTCGTTAAAAAGCACCAGCGACTTCAACGAGAAGAACTACAACTTCCTGGTTGATAAGCGCAACGAGGCGGCCATTGCACTGGCCACGAATGCGACCGACAAGAAAGTTATCGACCCGGCGCAGCAAACCAGCCCCGGCCCCGAGTCGCCGAAACCGATGCTGGCCTGGCTGATGGCCGCGCTGGCGGGCGTGCTGCTGCCCGCCGGCCTGGTGCTGCTGCTGGACAAGGCCAACCGCCGCATTCAGGGCCGCGAGGACTTGGCCGAAGTCACGAGCATTCCGCTGCTGGGCGTAGTAGCGCACGGCTCAAAACACGACAAAGTGACGATGCTGCAAGACCCCAAAGGGCCGATTGCGGAGTCGTTTCGCTCCATTCGGGTGAATTTGCAGTACCTGTCGGCGGGGATGGATAAGAAGGTGCTGGGCGTGACCTCGTCGATTCCGGGCGAGGGCAAAACCTTTTGTGCCGTGAACATTGCCACCGAACTGGCCATGGCCGGCCGCCGCGTGATGCTGGTGGAAACCGACCTGCGCCGCCCCACCGTAGCCAGCTACTTCAACCTCGACCCCGTGCCCGCCCACGGTCTGGCCAGCTACCTGCGCGAGGAAAGCACCCTGGACGAAGCCTGCCGGCCCAGCGGCGTGCCCCACCTCGATGTGATAACCTGCGGCCAGATACCCGCCAACCCCACCGAGCTGCTGGAGCGCCAACGCATGGCCGACCTCGTGGCCCAGCTCCGCGCCGAATACGACTACGTGGTGCTCGACACGCCGCCCGTAGGCTTCGTGGCCGAATATTTCGTGCTGGTGCGCTTCCTCGATGCCAACATTTACGTGGTGCGCCACAACTACACCGAGCGCACCCTGATGCACCAGATAAACGAGTTGCACCAGTCGCAGCGCATCAAGCATTTATACATGATTATCAACGACATGCACTTCAACCACAACTACGAGTATCGGTATAAGCAGAAGGCTTATGAATACGGGTATTGAGACGGGAAGCAACTAACGGAAATAGAACGTCATAGCAAAGCCCGTCATGCCGAGCATTCTGCGCATCAAGCAGAATGCTCGGCATGACACTCACTCGCCTACCATCCAAAACCACCACCCCAATGGCCTCCACCAACGAACCGCAAAACCTGACCGTGGTCACCGTCAATGGTGTGAAGTGGACGATGACGGCCACCATCGTCAACTCGGTGCTGCAAGTGGGCTACACCGCCGTGATGGCCCGGCTGCTGAGCCCCGCCGCCTTCGGGCTGGTGGCGCTGGCGGGCGTAATACTGCGCTTCGGGGTATACTTCGCCAAGATGGGCATGGAGCGGGCCATCATTCAGAAGCCCGACCTGACGGAGCGTGATGTACGGGCGGCGTTCACGTCGTCGGTGGTGCTGGGGGTGTTTTTTGCGGGACTGCTGGTGGCGGGCGCGCCGCTGGCGGCCAATATAGTGCAGCAGCCCGAGGTGGTGCCCGTGGTGCGGGCGCTGGCGCTGGGCATCCTCTTCAGCGGCCTCAACGGCACGGCCATGAGCCTGCTGCACCGGGCCATGCGCTTCCGGGCGCTGGCTATTTTCGAGATGGCTTCGTTTCTGATAAGCTACCTGGGGCTGGGCATGGTGCTGGCCTGGCAGGGCTTCGGAGTATGGGCGCTAGTGGGCGCCACGCTAGGACAGGGCCTGATAATGAGCGTACTGTCCTACGGCGTGGTGCGGCACACGCTGCGGCCGCTATTCAGCTGGGACGCTTACAAGCCGCTGCTGGCGTACGGCAGCCGCATGTCGGCCATCAGCTTCGTGGAATTCGTGACGCAGTCGCTGGACACGCTGCTGATTGGGCGGCTGCTAGGGCCGGCGGCGCTGGGCATCTACACCCGCGGCGGGCTGCTGATTGGGCTGCCAGTGTACCTACTGTCGAGCAACGTGGCCAAGGTGGTGTTCCCGTCCTTCAGCCAGATGCAAGCCAACCGGGCGCGGCTGCGCGAGGTTTATTTGAGCAGCATCACGCTGGTAGCCATGATTATTACGCCGGTGTGCGCCGGTGCCATGGTAGCCGCCCCGGAAATAGTGCGCGTGATGCTGGGCGAGAAGTGGATGGCCGCCGTGCCCATTCTGCAGGTCATCAGCGTGACGTATGTGCTGAGCGCCATCACCATGTTTGCCGGGGTGGTGTGCGATGCCACGGCGGCCCTCAGCCGCAAGCTGCTGCTCTCGCTGGTATCCCTGGCGGCGCTCACGGTGCTGCTGTATGGGGGCAGCAAATTTGGGCTGGTGGGCGTGGCCTGGGCCATGGTAGGCTGCGAGCTGTTGCGCACGGCCCTGTATTCCAACATTATGCGGCGCGAGCTGGGTACGCCCCCCTTCGCGGTGCTGGGCGCCTACGGGCCGGGCGTGCTGGCGGGTGCCGTGGCCGCCGGGGCCATTGGGGTGGTGCGCCTGGGGCTGCTGGCCCTGCACGCGCCCGCCCTGGCCATACTCATTGCCGAAATGCTGACCGGGGCCGTGGTGCTGGGCAGCCTGGTGCTGGTGCGCCCGCCCGTGCAGCTGCGCACCGTGATGCGCGCCCTGCTGGCCCGCCTCACCGGCACCCACGCCACGGCCACCGACCGCCTGGTTCCGCGCCTGCTGCATGCCCTGGCCGCCCGCCTGGCCCGGCAGGCCGGTGAGGCACCAGCCACAGTGCCAGCGCCCACTACCGCCTTGGCCATCGAGCTGGATGCTGAAATGCCGGCCGAATCCCACCCCTCCCATTTTTCCACCGCTGAAACTGAGCTCGTCTAGCTCCCGCCCTGGCCATGAAAATCCTGTACGAACCCGAGGCGTTTTCCATCCAGGATGTGGGGGGCGTTTCCCGCTATTTCTACGAGCTCATCGACCACGCCGGGCCGGAGGTGAGTTGCGAGCTACCCGTGGTGCTCAGCAACAACATTTACCTGAAGGACCGCAAGCACACCCGCCACCTGGGGCTGCTGCCCGGCATACCGGTGCCCGGCCTGTGGCGCATGATGCAATATGCCAACCGCAGGGCCTCGTGCAAAGCCATTCAGCGGCAGAAGTTCGACGTGTTTCACCCCACCACGAACGACCAGACTTGGTTTCTGGATTTGCTGAACAAGAAGCCGTTTGTCATCACCATTCACGACATGATTCCGGCGCTATTCAGCGAATTTTACCAGCGTTCCGGTACCGAGCTGAGCACGCTGGCCAGCCGGGCCGCCCGTATTATCACGGTTTCGGAAAACACCCGGGCCGACGTGCTGCGCCTGCTGCCCGTGCCCCCCGACCACGTAACCGTGGTGCACCACGGCCACACCGTGCGCCACTACCCCTACCAGGACGCCGTGGCCACCCCCGACGACTACCTGCTGTTCATCGGTAGCCGCCGGACCTATAAAAATTTCGGGTGCCTGGTGAAGGCCTTCGGGATGCTGCACGCCAAATATCCCAGCCTGCACCTGATGTGCGCCGGCGGCGGCCCCTTCACCGAGCAGGAAATGACCCAGCTGCGCGAAGCCGGCGTGGCCGAGCGCACCCACCAGCTCGGCTACCTCTCCGATGGGCAGCTGCATCATCTATACCACCGGGCGCGGGCTTTCGTATTTCCGTCGCTTTATGAGGGGTTTGGGTTTCCTATTCTCGAAGCATTCGGCCAGCAGTGCCCGGTGGTGCTCAGCAACGCCTCGTGCTTCCCGGAAATCGCGCAGGACGCAGCCCTCTACTTCGACCCCAGCAATGCCGACGACCTGCGCGAGCAGCTCGACCGTGTGCTCTACGACCACGCCCTGCGCCAGATTCTGGTGCGCCGGGGCCAGGACCGGGTGCGCGATTTCACCTGGGCCCGCACCGTGGCCGATACCCACCGCGTGTACGAGGAGGCGCGGGAGGACTCGCCGATGCTGGCCTGCTAACGAGCGTGCGGCCGTTGCGCTCACCGAATTGCCGCCAGCGCCCGGCTTAGCCCTTTTTTCTCAATCGGCAGCTTCGCTGCTTTAGCCTTTGCCCGATGAAAGTACTCTACGAACCCGAAACATTCTCTATTCAGGACTACGGTGGAGTATCGCGCTACTTCTACGAGCTTATCCATCATGCCGGGCCCGGCTTGACCTGCGACTTGCCAGTGGTGCTGAGCAACAATCTGTACCTGCGCGACCGGGAGCACACCCGGCACCGCCAGTTTTTGCCGGGCCTGCCCGTGCGCGGGCGCTGGCGGGTGATGCAGTACTTTAACCGGCGGGCGGCCCGGCGGGCCATTGCACGGCAGGACTACGATGTGCTGCACCCGACGGGCAACGACCAAGCTTATTTTCTGGATATTATGGGTGACAAGCCGTTGGTTATCACCATCCATGATATGATTTCAACCTTGTTCAGCGAGTATTTCCAGTCGCGGGGGCCCGAGCTGGGCCTGCTGGCTGCCCGGGCTGCGCGCATCATCACCGTATCGGAACACACCCGGGCCGACGTGCTGCGCCTGCTGCCCGTGCGGCCCGAGCGGGTGGTGGTGGTGCACCACGGCCACGTGGTGCACCACAGCTCGTCCCAAGTGCCCGTGGCCGCCCCCGACGACTATCTGCTCTTCACGGGCACGCGCCGGGACTACAAGAATTTCGGTTGCTTGGTAAAGGCCTTCGGCCTGCTGCACCAACAATACCCCGGCCTGCACCTGATGTGCGCCGGGGGCGGTCCCTTCAGCGAAGCCGAGCTGGTGATGCTGCGCGAGGCTGGGGTGGCCAAGCGCACCCACCAGCTCGGCTACCTCACCGATGACCAACTCAACCAGCTATACCACCGGGCGCGGGCCTTTGTGTTTCCCTCGCTGTATGAAGGGTTCGGGTTTCCTATTCTCGAAGCCTTCGGCCAGCAATGCCCCGTGGTACTCAGCAATGCCTCGTGCTTTCCCGAAATCGCGCAGGATGCGGCCCAGTATTTTGATCCGTACGATGCCGACGACCTGCGCGAACAGCTCGACCGCGTGCTCTGCGACCGCGCGCTGCGCCATACGCTGGTCAACAGAGCACTGACGCGGGTGCGCGACTTCACTTGGGAGCGAGCGGCGGCCCAAACCCGGCAGGTGTACGAAGAAGCCCGACAGGATGCCTTGGTTTTAACCCCTGAAACCCAGCTGTTCTCCTGAGGAGTACGGGGCAACCCGGCCACTATTCAACTACCAACCACGCAACATCCCATGAAACTCAGTTTACGCTTTCTGTATTTGCTGCCGGTGCTGGGCATCATCGCCACGGACCGGGCCTTCACCGAGTTCGTGTTTTTCGATGAAAGTTCGCCCATGCTCCAGCTATATGGGCGGCTGATGCTGGCCTGCTCGATGGGCATTGTCGTGCTCTGCTACCGGTACATGGGCACCATTATGCAGCGCTGGCTGCTGCTGGTGGTGGCCGCCCTGGGGGCGCTATCCCTCGAATCTTACGCCGGATGGCAGACGTGGGCGGTGTATCCGCACGTATTCGCCAAGTTCTTGGTCATGGTGCATGTGTTTGCGATTTACGGGTTTCACCGCCGGTTTGGGCCGCCGCCATTTGGCCAGCTGATGGGGCTGCTGGTACTGGGCCTGGCCGCCAACCTGGCATTCTACCACCGGGACGCGCTGAGCTTATCGGCATTTTTGGATAACGAGCGCGGGTTCAGCTCCACTTCGGCCATGCTGCTCCTGCTGCCTACCCTCTATTACTTCAACCAGTACATGGCGCACGGCGGGATGGCGCGTCTGCTGATATTTTTTCTGGGCACGGCGCTCATCCTTTTCCTGCAGCACCGTTCGGTGTGGCTATCAATGGGCGTCGCCCTGGCCCTCAATGCCTTGGTGATGGCCCTGGGCCGGGTTACGGGCGCGCGCCTGAGCTCTACTCGCCTGCTGCCCATGTTTCTCATTCCGTTGCTCGTACTGGTTTCCGGGGGCCTCGTGGCCCTCAGCGACCCACACGTAGTGAAGAAGCTGGAAGGCAGTATCAACGACATCATGCGCCCCAGCCAGCAGGGCACGGGTGGCTGGCGACTCAAGCAGTTCAAAGCCTACAAGCCCTATCTGGAAGAATACCCCATTGCGGGCATGCGCCTGAAAGGGTTTGAGCTGCCGGTGCAGTTCTACACGCTGGCCGACGATGGCGGCAGCCAGGTGCCCGTGTGGGAAGACCGGACCGGGCATCACTTCCACAGTTTCTACGTCGACCGCATTTTTTACTTCGGCATTACCGGGCTGCTGCTCACGGTGCTGGTGCCCGTGCTGCTGCTGGGCCGCCGCCTGCTGAGCCCTATTCCCCTGACCCCGCCCACGGCCACCTTCGTCATCTTCTCGCTCAGCTCGCTGGTATACAGCGTTTCGTACGACTGGCCCCTGTATTTCTTCGGCATCCTCGGGCTGTCTCTGGCCGCCGCCGCCGCAGCTCCTGGCCGCGTGGCAGTGCGCCTGCCCATGGCCGCCCGTGCTGTGCGGCCGGCTTTTGTGTCCATTCCTTCCTTGAACCATGCCGACGCCGCCACTTCCACCACCCACCGCTGAGCTGGCCCCGCCCGTTCTGCTCATCGTCTTCAACCGGCCGCACCTCACGCAGCGGGTGCTGGAAGCCGTGCGCCGGGCGCATCCGGCGCGCCTCTACGTGGCGGCCGACGGCCCCCGCCCCCACCACGCCACCGATGCCCTGCGCTGCGCCCTCACCCGCGCCATGGTTACCAACAGCGAGCCCTGGCCGTGCGAAGTCCTCACCTTGTTTCGGGACGAAAACCTGGGGTGCGGCCTAGGGCCGGCATCTGCCATTTCCTGGTTTTTCAAGCACGAAACCGAAGGGATTATCCTGGAAGACGACTGCCTCCCGACGCCCGATTTTTTCCACTTTTGCGATGAGCTGCTGCGGCACTACCGCCACGATACCCGCGTGATGCATATCAGCGGCAACAACCTGGCGCAGGAGGCCCGGCGCCCGGTAGCGGCCGGGGCCGACTCGTACCATTTTTCGGGCAGGGTGCACAGCTGGGGCTGGGCCACCTGGCGTCGCGCGTGGCAGTACTTCGATTTTGACCTGACCCTGCTGCCTGAGCTGCGCCGCCGCAGAGCGCTGACCAACGTGTACCCGGCCCTGATGGAGCGGCAGTATTGGCTGCGCAAGTTTGAAACCGTGCGCACCGGGCCGCAGCCGGCTCATATCTGGGACTACCAGTGGCACTTCGCTGTGGCCGCGCACGGTGGCCTCACGGTGATACCGGCCGTGAACCTGGTTACCAACATCGGCTTCGGCGAGGATGCGACCCATACGTTCGACCCCCACGACCAGTTCGTGCACCCGGTGGTGTACCGGCTGCCGTTTCCCTTGCACCACCCCCCCGTGGTGCTGCGCGATGCCCGGCGCGACCAGCGGTACTTCCGCGAGCACCTGACGGGCCGCGCCCTGGCCATGGTCCGGCGGCTCACTGCCCGGCTGTTGCTCCCCTTTGCAACGGCCGAGCCCGTATCGCAGCCCGTAGCGGCCACGCCCTGAGCTGCTATAATCAAATCGTACCCTTCTATTCTGCACCCGATGCTCTACGTCGTCATTCCCGTTTTCAACCGCAAGCAGTACACCCGCGACTGCTTGCTTTCGCTCCGGCAGCAAACCCGCGCCGATTTCCGCGTCGTCGTCGTCGACGACGGCTCCACCGATGGCACCGCCCAGATGCTGGCCCAGGAGTTTCCGGAAGTAGAAGTAGTGACCGGGAACGGCCAGCTGTTCTGGACGGCTGGCGTGAATGCCGGCATTCGCCGCGCCCTGGCCCTAAAAGCCACCTGCGTGATGACGATGAATAACGACGTACTGGCGCTGCCCAATTTTATGGCCCAAATGCTGGCCGCCGCCGAGCGCCACCCCACCGCCCTGCTGGGGCCACTGGAGCTGGACGTGAGCACCGGCGAACCCGTGTACGGTGGCGAACGCCTGGACTGGCGCACCAATACCCGACGCGACTTACTGACCGAGCTGGCCCCCGCCGAGCGCCACGGCCTGCATCCGGTGACGTACCTGCCGGGCCGGGGCCTGCTCGTGCCGCTGGCCGTGATTGAAGCCATTGGCCTGTTCGACGAGCAGCGCCTGCCGCACTACCTCGCTGATTTTGACTACACCAGCGTGGCCCGCCGCCATGGTTTCCCGGTGTTTTGTAACTACGATGCCCGCTTGAGCACCTACCCCGAGGAAAGCGGCCAGGAACAAACCCGGCGCCAGCGTAGCCTGCGCGGCTATTACCAGCACTTGTTCGGCATCCGGGGCGGCGGCAATCTGGTCAATTTCACGCATTTCACCTTCAAAAACTGCCCCCGGCCCTACCTCCCCTATTACCTGCTGAACGGCTACGCCCGTCGGCTGGTCGGCTATTTTCTGCACTAAGCGCTACGTCCCACATCCACCACTTTTAAGCCACAATACCCATGGTCATTCTTACAAAAGATTTCAACGGCTTCGGTAACCAGCTGCTGATAAGCTCTCATTTTTTAGTGAATGCCCTTGAGCACAACTATCAGCTGGCCATCCCCTCGTTCGGGGCACATTACGCCTTTTTTGAAGGCACTGCCGGCCAGCAGGTGGCCTCGTTTGGGGGGCTGCCCGTGCAGCTGCATCTCGGCAGTGCCGTGACCAATGCGTTGTATAGCGCCCTGCAGTGGCAGTGGGGCGAGGCCTTGCTCCGACGCCTTCCCTGGCTGCCGCGCAGCCTGGGTGCCCCGATTCTCGACGACTCCGGCCCCGACGATGTCGACCTCAACAGCACTGGCTACCTCGTGCAGGCCCGCCACACGCGCACCCTGCTCATAAACGGCTGGCAGTTTCGCGACAAAACCAACTTTGCCAAGCACGGCAACCTGCTCCGGCAGTTCTTTCGGCCCATCAGGCTCCACCGCCAAGCCGTAGAGCAGGTACTGGCCACCAACCGCGAACGGGCCGATGTCCTGGTGGGCATCCACATTCGCCGGGGCGACTATGCCGGCTGGTACGGTGGGGCCTTTCTCTACAGCAATGCCACCTACGTGCGGGCCATGCACGAAGTCGTGGCCTTATTCCCCCAAGAAACCCGGGTCCGGTTCCTGTTATTTTCGAACGAGCCCATTCCGGCGGCCGATTTTGCCGAATTCGACACCGGCCGCTCCACCAACCATCCCGTGGAGGACCTGTATGCCATGGCCGGCTGCGACTACATTGTGGGGCCGCTCAGCACCTACTCCATGTGGGCCTCGTTCTACGGCCGCGTCCCGCTTTGCCACCTGCACCAGCACGACCAGCCCATCACGTCGCTACACGAATTCGTGATGTTTGAGGACCAGGAAACCGTGCAGTGGAGCACGCAGATGGCGCAAGCGCTATGAGCCGCCCGGCCACCGGAGCGGCGGTCCGCCGCTGGCAGCTGGCCGCCGGGGTGGGCCTGGCGGCCATCACGGCCGGGTGTCAGCCTTCCTCTGCCGGCGCAGATAACAGCTCGAAACCGTTGATTATTCGCGCTGGGGGCACTTATACCGGCTCTTACCGCAGCTCCGATTCCGACGTGCCCTGCATCCGTATCGAAACCACCGAACCCGTTACCCTGAGCGGCTGCACCCTGATGGGGGCCGGCGACTTGATTCGGGCCACCAGCGGCGGGGCTACGCTTACGGTTGTGAACTGCCGGGGATACGGCCTGCCGCAATCGGCTGACCAAACCCGCCACGGGCACTTCCTAGAGGTCAATTCCGGGCGCTCTGTGCGGGTCGAACATAACTACTTTGAGCATACCATCGGCATCAGCATTTACCAATGGGGAGGCGACGGCACGCCAGCCCAAACGCTCACCGTTCGCTACAATTCGGCCCGGAATATTGATGGCCGCTACCGTGACGGCGGCGGCACGAAGGCGAATTTCCTGGGTCTGAACGCATTGCCGGGCGTAGCCAACATGGAAATCGCCTGGAACCAAGTCATCAACGAGCCCAACCAGTCGCTTGTAGAGGACAATATCAATCTTTATAACTCCGGAGGCACCCGCACCAGCCCGGTCCGTATCCACGACAATTATATTCAGGGAGCATACCCCTATCCGGCCACCGGCTCCGATTTCACCGGCTCGGGCATTACGCTCGATGGCAGTGGCCGCGCCGCCTTGACGGCCACCGCTTACGTGGACGGAGCCCACAACCAGGTAGTCAGCGCCTGCATTGGCATGAACATAGCCGCCGGGCACGACAACCACTTTCACGACAACCGCCTCGTTACCTGCGGCTTGCTGCCCGACGGCACCCGGCTGGCGGCGAACTATGCCGGGGCAGGCCTTTGGAATGCCTACCATCAGCCCAAGGACGTATTCTTTAACAACGATTTCAGCAACAATACTATCGGGTTCTATTTCGAAGGCGGCACCACTCCTTATCCCAACCGCCAGGATATCCGGCCCGAAGCCTGCGGGGCCTGCTCAAACACCTTGCACCTACCCAACCCCATCACCCTGCAAACGGAACAGGCCGAGTGGACCCGCTGGCAGTTGAAGCTCCGCACGCACCGGCTGCGGGTAGGTCCCCTCCCGGCCCTACCGGCACGCAAAAATGCGCTCATAACATCTGGTGCCACTTATTACCCCACCAACGGGCACTTCGCGCCCGTCGCACCAGAACTATCATATTATAATATATTGTTTAATTAATTATATTAAAGAATGCTTTGAGCGGCAAAAAATAAATATAAATTATATTGTATATTATTTATATTCACCAAAACATATTATTGCACTTTTTCAATTAATTGATATTTTATTTTTCTCATATACTTAGCTTTTTGAGAAGTTTACCGCTTCAAAACCTTCCGTTATCAAGGATTGCACCTGCGAGTTTCTCATTAGCGCCAGCCGCTCATTTCGTTGTCGGGCAGAATGAAAAAAATCCGCCAATTATGTTGATTACGGCATCAAAGGATTGATTTCCCCAGAGGCCAGCCATTTATTAACGGGCATCCAACAACGCATTCTCAAACTTGGAAAGCTTTTCAAATCAGGACAGCTTACGCATGTACAATAAAAAATTGCATTTTATGATATATAACAAATACAATTCGAACGCTTGGAACAAATAGATTTTTGGCTAGGTTGAGGGGGCCATCGCCAATCATTCTTTTCGTTTCAAGTTTTTCAAGAATGCAAAAAATTTCAAAGCACACCTCCGCTCTTCTTTCTGCGCCGCATCCTTTGGCCGGCATTCTTTCAACTGCTCTTGTTGCGCTCCTCGCCCTATTACCGGGCCTAAAACCAGCCTTCGCACAGGCTCCCAACATTACGTACTCCAGCCCCTTGGTTATTACACAGGGCGGCACCTATTCCGGCAATTATCGCAGCACCAACTCTTCGGTGCCCGTTATCACTATTCAGACCACCCAGCCTGTTATCATCGAGAACTGTGTGCTGGCGGGCGCCGGCGACATCATTGATGCGAAGAACGGCGGCAGCAGTATCACTGTCCGCAACAACAAAGCGTATGGCCTCACCCAAAGCGCCGACGGGGTTCGCCACGGCCGCTTCGTGGAGGTTAACTCGGCTAAGTCGGTGGTAATTGAGCACAATTACCTCGAACAAACCACTGGCATTGCCATCTACCAGTGGAGCGGCAACGGTTCGACGGCCCAAACCCTTACGGTTCGGTACAACTCGGCCAAAAACATCGACGGCCGCTTCCGCAACAACAGCGGCAGCGAATTCTCTAACTTCCTGGGGGCAGACAAGGTGCCGAACCTGGCGAACGTAGAAGTGGCCTGGAATCAGGTCATCAACGAGCCCAACCAGTCGCTTGTAGAGGACAATATCAACTTCTACAACTCCGGGGGCACTGCGGCCAGCCCCGTCCGCATCCACGACAACTACGTGCAGGGAGCGTACCCCTACCCGGCCAACGGCAGCGATTTTACGGGCACCGGCATGATAATCGACGGTACTCAGAGTAACACCCAAGGCTTCTTCGAGTCGTACAACAACCAGTTCGTATCTACCTGCAACTCGGCCATGAACATCGCCGGCGGCCATGATGTACATTACTACGACAACCGCCTAGTGACCAGCGGCCTGATGCCCGACGGTTCGCGCCTGAATGCCACTTACACCGGGGTTGCCGTATTCGACTACTACGGTCAGAGCGGAACATTCACGAACCAGTCCGTAACCAACAACACGATTGGTTACGTGCAATGGGGCCGCAATAGTCCTTTTCAGGACCGTCAGGATGAGGGCGACTACGGCTTTCGAATTGCCACCGGTACCATCCACCTGCCGAACCCCATCACCCTCCAAACCGAGCGGGATGAGTTCACGCGTTGGAACCAAAAGCTGCAACAGAATGGCATCACGCTGGACCCCGGCGCTACCACACCCACTACCCCAACCGCGCCTACCGCACCCAGCGCCCCCACCGTTAGCCTGAGCGCCCCAAGCACCGGCACCGTGGGCACGGCCCTGAACCTGACGGCCACCGCTGCGGCCGTCAACGGCACCATCACCAAAGTCGAGTTCTTCAGCGGCGCCACCAAGCTCGGCGAAGACCTGACGGCTCCCTACGCCCTCAGCTTCACGCCCGCTGCGGCCGGCACGCTCAGCCTAACGGCCCGCGCCACCAACAACGCCGGCGCCGCTACCTCCACCGCCGTTTCTTCGGTGACCGTGACGGCCGCTACTACAACCACGCCGACCACCACGGGCACCGGCACCACGCCGACCAACGCCACCTTCGTGCGCGCCATTAACGTAGGCGGCACGGCCACCACCGTCGACGGCCTGAGCTGGGAAGACGGCAACAGCGCCGGCAACTTCCAAATCAACGGCTCGCCCTTCGCCAACCAGGGCGTCGCCCTGAACCCGGCCACCGACGCCGCCCGTGCGGCCATGATTCGCGCTTCGGTGTATGACACGAACATTAGCGCTGCCGTGAGCGGCGTGGCCAGCGGTACCTACAGCGTGTACCTCTACATGTGGGAGGATAACAACCCGGTAACCCTCGACATTACCCTCGAAGGCCAGACCGTGCAGTCGAACTACAGCAGCGGCAACGGTGGCCACTGGGACCGCCTCGGCCCTTTCACGGCCAACATCACCGACGGCACCATCAACATCGGCACCGTGAGCAGCAATAACAACAACCTCTCGGGCATCGAAATCTGGAAGCAGAACGCGGGCACTACCGCACCCAGCGCCCCCACCGTTAGCCTGAGCGCCCCGAGCACCGGCACCGTGGGCACGGCCCTGAACCTGACGGCCACCGCTGCGGCCGTCAACGGCACCATCACCAAAGTCGAGTTCTTCAGCGGCGCCACCAAGCTCGGCGAAGACCTGACGGCTCCCTACGCCCTCAGCTTCACGCCCGCTGCGGCCGGCACGCTCAGCCTAACGGCCCGCGCCACCAACAACGCCGGCGCCGCTACCTCCACCGCCGTTTCTTCGGTGACCGTGACGGCCGCTACTACAACCACGCCGACCACCACGGGCACCGGCACCACGCCAACCAACGCCACCTTCGTGCGCGCCATTAACGTAGGCGGCACGGCCACCACCGTCGACGGCCTGAGCTGGGAAGACGGCAACAGCGCCGGCAACTTCCAAATCAACGGCTCGCCCTTCGCCAACCAGGGCGTCGCCCTGAACCCGGCCACCGACGCCGCCCGTGCGGCCATGATTCGCGCTTCGGTGTATGACACGAACATTAGCGCTGCCGTGAGCGGCGTGGCCAGCGGTACCTACAGCGTGTACCTCTACATGTGGGAGGATAACAACCCGGTGACCCTCGACATTACCCTCGAAGGCCAGACCGTGCAGTCGAACTACAGCAGCGGCAACGGGGGCCACTGGGACCGCCTCGGCCCTTTCACGGCCAACATCACCGACGGCACCATCAACATCGGCACCGTGAGCAGCAATAACAACAACCTCTCGGGCATCGAAATCTGGAAGCAGAACGCGGGCACTACCGCACCCAGCGCCCCCACCGTTAGCCTGAGCGCCCCGAGCACCGGCACCGTGGGCACGGCCCTGAACCTGACGGCCACCGCTGCGGCCGTCAACGGCACCATCACCAAAGTCGAGTTCTTCAGCGGCGCCACCAAGCTCGGCGAAGACCTGACGGCTCCCTACGCCCTCAGCTTCACGCCCGCTGCGGCCGGCACGCTCAGCCTAACGGCCCGCGCCACCAACAACGCCGGCGCCGCTACCTCCACCGCCGTTTCTTCGGTGACCGTGACGGCCGCTACTACAACCACGCCGACCACCACGGGCACCGGCACCACGCCAACCAACGCCACCTTCGTGCGCGCCATTAACGTAGGCGGCACGGCCACCACCGTCGACGGCCTGAGCTGGGAAGACGGCAACAGCGCCGGCAACTTCCAAATCAACGGCTCGCCCTTCGCCAACCAGGGCGTCGCCCTGAACCCGGCCACCGACGCCGCCCGTGCGGCCATGATTCGCGCTTCGGTGTATGACACGAACATTAGCGCTGCCGTGAGCGGCGTGGCCAGCGGTACCTACAGCGTGTACCTCTACATGTGGGAGGATAACAACCCGGTGACCCTCGACATTACCCTCGAAGGCCAGACCGTGCAGTCGAACTACAGCAGCGGCAACGGTGGCCACTGGGACCGCCTCGGCCCTTTCACGGCCAACATCACCGACGGCACCATCAACATCGGCACCGTGAGCAGCAATAACAACAACCTCTCGGGCATCGAAATCTGGAAGCAGAACGCGGGCACTACCGCACCCAGCGCCCCCACCGTTAGCCTGAGCGCCCCGAGCACCGGCACCGTGGGCACGGCCCTGAACCTGACGGCCACCGCTGCGGCCGTCAACGGCACCATCACCAAAGTCGAGTTCTTCAGCGGCGCCACCAAGCTCGGCGAAGACCTGACGGCTCCCTACGCCCTCAGCTTCACGCCCGCTGCGGCCGGCACGCTCAGCCTAACGGCCCGCGCCACCAACAACGCCGGCGCCGCTACCTCCACCGCCGTTTCTTCGGTGACCGTGACGGCCGCTACTACAACCACGCCGCCTACTACCACGCCGCCCACCTTTGTGCGTGCCGTGAACCTGGGGGGCAAGGCCATCACCCTCGATGGCAAGAGCTGGGCGGCCAGCGCCAGCGCTTCTAACTTCAAAGCTACCGGCCTCACCACGTTTGCCAACCAGAACGTGACCCTGACGCCTTCCACCGATGCCACCCGCGCCAGCATGATTCGCGCATCGATGTACGGCGGCGACACGGGCCTGGCCCTGGGCGGCGTATCGAGCGGTACCTACAGCGTGTTTCTGTACGTGTGGGAGGACAACAATGCGGAAAACTTCAGCATCTCCCTCGAAGGCAAGACTGTGCTGAGCAACTACAACTCCGGTTCGGCCGGCCACTGGGACCGCCTCGGCCCCTTCACGGCCAACGTGACCGATGGCACCGTGAACATTGGCACCACCGGCGGCATGGCCAACATCTCGGGCATCGAACTCTGGAAACAAGCCACCCCGCTGCCCTAGTCTGCACGCCTGATTATCGCGCAACGCGCACCTGCTCAAAAGCCTGGCCCCTGCGGCCAGGCTTTTTTGGTTTCGGGCCGCCCGCCCTACCCGGAAGCATACCCGGTAGTATAACAGGTTTTTTTTGTCGATAGCATATTTAAAAACATTATTAATATATGAATCTTGATATAATTTACTATCTTGCTATCACCAAGGCTATCCGAGGTATCTGAAGGTCATTTCTCCCCTAATTTTCATCGCTGCTTATGAAATGTGCATTAATTACTGGAATTACGGGCCAGGACGGGGCCTATCTGGCCGAGCTGCTGCTGGCTAAAGGGTACGAAGTGCACGGCATCAAGCGCCGCTCGTCGATGTTCAACACCGACCGCATCGACCACTTGTACCAGGACCTGCACGAGAAGGACGTACGCTTCAAGCTGCACTACGGCGACCTGTCGGACGCCACGAACCTGATTAGAATCGTGCAGGAAGTGCAGCCCGACGAGATTTACAACCTCGGGGCCATGTCACACGTCAAGGTTTCGTTCGACACGCCCGAGTACGCGGCCGATGTGGACGGGCTGGGCACGCTACGCCTATTGGAGGCCATCCGCATTCTGGGCCTGGGCAAAAAAACCCGGCTCTATCAGGCTAGCACGTCCGAGCTGTACGGGCTGGTGCAGGAGGTGCCGCAGCGCGAGAGCACGCCCTTCTACCCGCGCTCGCCCTACGCTGTGGCCAAGCTTTATGCCTACTGGATTACGGTAAACTACCGCGAGGCCTACGGCCTGTATGCCTGCAACGGCATCCTGTTTAACCACGAAAGCCCGCGCCGGGGCGAAACCTTTGTCACGCGCAAAATTACGCGGGCCGTGGTGCGCATCGCGCTGGGCCTGCAGGACCGCCTCCACCTCGGCAACCTGAACGCCCGGCGCGACTGGGGCCACGCCAAGGACTACGTGGAGGCCATGTGGCGCATGCTGCAGCAGGACGAGCCCCGCGACTACGTGATTGCCACCGGCGTAACCACCCGGGTGCGCGAGTTTGTGCGGCTGGCTTTCGCCGAGCTGGGCGTAGAAATAGACTTTGCGGGCGAGGGCGTGGCCGAAGTGGGCTACGTGGTAGCCTGCCACAACCCCGATTTCCAGCTGCGGGCCGGCCAGGAAGTGGTGGCCGTGGACGCGGCCTACTTCCGCCCCACCGAGGTAGAGCTGCTCATCGGCGACCCCAGCCGGGCACGAGCCGAGCTGGGCTGGGTGCCCAAGTATGACCTGGCCGGCCTGGTGAGCGACATGGTGCAGAGCGACCTGACGCTGTTCCGGCGCGATACCGTGCTGCTGCAAGCCGGTCACGCCGTGCTCAACTACCACGACGAGTAGCCGGGCCCGGCCCCGTACACCCTTCCTCCGTTCCGACTTCGCTTTTTTACTCATGGAAAAGACTTCCAGCATATACATCGCCGGCCACCGGGGCATGGTGGGCTCGGCCCTGCTGCGCGAGCTCACGCGCCGGGGCTACACCAACCTCATCACCCGCACCTCGGCCGAGCTCGACCTGACCAACCAGGCCGCCGTGGCCCGCTTTTTTGCCAAAAACCGGCCCGAGTACGTGCTACTGGCCGCCGCCAAGGTGGGCGGCATCCACGCCAACAACACCCTGCGGGCCGATTTCATCTATGAAAACATCATGATTGAGGCCAACGTGCTGCACGAAAGCTACCGCTGCGGCGTGCGCAAGCTGCTGTACCTGGGCTCGTCGTGCATCTACCCGAAGCTGGCCCCGCAGCCCATCCGCGAAGAGTACATTCTCACCGGCCCGCTGGAGCACACCAACGAGCCCTACGCCATTTCCAAAATCGCGGGCGTGAAGATGTGCGAGGCCTACCGCGACCAGTACGGGTGCAACTTCATCACGGTGATGCCCACCAACCTCTACGGCCCCAACGACAACTACGACCTAGAAAGCTCGCACGTGATGGCCGCCCTGCTCCGCAAGTTTGAGGAAGCCGTGCAGCACCACCGGCCCCGCGTGGACGTGTGGGGCACCGGCACCCCCCGCCGCGAGTTCCTGCACGTGGACGACCTGGCCGAGGCCTGCCTCTTCCTGATGGACCACTACGACGAAGCCGCCCCCCTGAACGTGGGCACCGGCGACGACCTGAGCATCCGTGAGCTGGCCGAGCTCATTGCCGACCTCACGGGCTTTGCCGGCGAAATCTACTTCGACTTCTCGCGGCCCGACGGCACCATGCGCAAGGTGCTCGATGTGAGCAGGATAGAGGCAATGGGCTGGCGCCACCGCATTTCGCTGCACGCCGGCCTGCGCCAGGTGCTGGCTTCGGCCGAGTGGCAGGCCGCCAACCAGGCCGTGCCCGTGCAGTAGCCGGTAGACTGGCGATAAAGGCCCGTCATGCCTCGGCGGCGCTCGGCATGACGGGCTAAACCAATACACCTCCTGACCACCATCCGCCTTCATCCTTTTTCCGCTGTGAAAATGACTGATATTCTGAACCGTGGGCAGCAGCGGGCGGGCCGCCTGCTGCGCGAGCTGCTGCCCCGCCGCCAGCACTACCGCCCCGTGGGCGTGCACCCCAGCAGCCGGGGCGTGGCCACCCGGCCCGACAGCGGGGCGCGCTACACCGAGGTGTACCCCACGCAGATATCGCACCTCAATGTGACGCCCGACCTGTATGCCCACACCACCGACTACGGCGGCCTGCATGCCAAGCCCAACCGCCTGGAGCAGACCCCGGCGGCCTTCGTGCTGGCCCTGGCCGAGGGCCGCCTGCTGGCCGACAACGCCCTGAGCGTGGCCGTCATCAGCGCCGACAACCGGCTGGTGGGCGATGCCTCGTTTCAGTACGACCCCCGGCGCTCGGACCTGGCCCGGCCCGAGGAAAACAACGTGTTTGCCCAGCGCTGGTTTTCGGAGCCGCGCCGGGTGCGCGGCACAGTGGCCAGCCTGCTGTCGGGCGGCGGGGCGGCGATGGGCAACTATTACCACTGGCTGATTGACTCGCTGCCGCGCCTGCACCTGCTGAAAAAAGCAGGTTTCTGGGACGAAATCGACTATTTTCTGGTGTACGATGGGCAGCGGCGCTTCGTGGCCGACTCGTTGCGCGCCCTGGGCATCCGGCCCGAGCAGGTGCTCGACCTGCGCACCCACCGCCACCTCGTGGCCGACCGCCTGCTGGTGACTTCGCCCGTGCGCGGCGCGGGCACCCACACCCCGCAATGGGCCTGCTCCTTCCTGCGCGACGAGCTGCGCGCCGCCGCCGCGCCCCAAACTTTCAGCCCCTACGTGTACCTGAGCCGGCGCGACGCCCCCGCCCGCCACGTTCTCAACGAGCCCGATGTGGAAGCCCTGCTGCGCCCCTACGGCTTCGAGACGCACGTGCTGGGCGACTACAGCTTTGGGCAGCAGCTGGCGCTGTTTGCCGGGGCGCGGGCCGTGGTGGCCCCCACCGGCGCGGGTCTGGCCAACCTGGTGTTTGCCCCGGCCGGCACGCCGGTGGTCGAGCTGTTCCCCAAGCACTTCACGGTAGTGGAATACCCCGAGCTGTGCTTCCGCCTGGGCCTGCCCCACCGCTACCTGGTGGCCGATGCCGCCAATGGCCCGCTCACCTCGCGCCGCGCCGGCTGGCGCGAAAATCTCACCGTGGACCTCAACGCCCTCAGCAGCTGCCTGCACCAGGTGCTGTGATGCCGGGCCAGCCCCCGTCGAGCTTAACGCTTCCCACCAGTTAACCTATCTTATTATGCAAGAACTATTTACCCGGGCCCAACGGCACACCGGCCACCTGCTGCGGGGCTTGGTGCCGCACAACGAACACCTGCGCCCCACCGGCGTGCACCCCACCGCCAAAGCCCTGGCCGAGCAGCCCGGCAGCGGCGCGCACTACGTGGAAGTATACCCCGGCTACACTTCGCACCTCACCGTGCCCGACGCGTTTGTGGCCCTGGCCCCGCCCTACTACAAGTGCATTGCCGAACGGGAAGAAGTACCAGCCGCATTCGTGCTGCTGCTGCCCGACGCCCGCATCAACGCCGACCATTTTGGCAGCCTGGCCGTGATAGCGGCCGATAATTACCTGGTGGGCGATGTGTCGCTGCAATTTTCGGCAGGCAGCTTCGCGGTGGCCCCACCGGCGGAAAACCCCATTTTCCGGCAGCGCTACTTCCGGCCGCCGGGCCAGGTTTCGGGCACGGTGTGCAGCCTGCTGTCGGGCGGCGGCACGGCCGTGGGCAATTACTACCACTGGCTGCTCGACTCGCTGCCCCGCCTGCATTTGGTGGAAGAAGCCGGGTTGTGGGACGAAATCGACTACTTCCTGATTTACAACCGCGAGCAGCACTTCGTGATGGAAACCCTGCTGGCGCTGGGCATTCGCAACGAGCAGATTATCGACCTGCAAACCACCACCCACCTGCATGCCCAACGGCTGCTGCTTACCTCGCCGGTGCGCGGCACCGGCCACCACGCCCCGCGCTGGGTGGGCGAGTTTATGAAGGATGCCTTCCGGCCCCTGGCCACCACGGCGGCGCACGCCACCCACTTCAGCCCGCTGGTGTACGTGAGCCGGCGCGATGCCTCCTTTCGGCGGGTGCGCAACGAGGCCGAGGTGGAGGACCTGCTGGCCGAATACGGCTTCGAGAGCTACGCCCTCACCGAGCTGAGCTTTCGCGAGAAGGCGGCCCTGTTTTCCGGGGCGCGGGCGGTGGTGGGACCGGTGGGCGCGGGCCTGGCCAACATTCTGTTTTGTGCCGAGGGCACGCCGCTCATCGAGCTGCTGCCCCGCAACCTGGTAGTGCCCGACTACCTCGACCTCACGGCCCGCCTGGGCATGCCGCACTATCCCATCATCTGCATGCCGGACGCGGGCTCGCGCCACCGCGCCACCGCCGACCGCCAGGACGACCTCACCGTGGACCTGAAAGCCCTGCGCCAAACCGTGGAAGCCGCCCTGCGCCAGCCGGTGAATGCGTAAACCCGGGTCTGGTCTGACCGCCCTAGGCGGTCCGACCGGTTGAAGCACCACCGATGCTCATTCGCCCAGCCCCCGCCGACAGTGCGCTGCCGACAACCGGTCGGACCACCTAGGGCGGTCGGACCGGGGCCAACGCCAGCCCAACCTCAAGCCTTCGCCCAAATTCACCATGCCATCCGTTCTGATTTCCGTCGTCAGCTGGAACAGCGCCGACGTCATCGAAGCCTGCCTGCGCTCGATACTGGCCCAAACGTATGCCGATTTTGAGGTGTGGGTGGTCGATAATGCCTCGGCTGATGATACCTGCGCCCGCGTGGCCGCCCTGGCCGCCACCGATGCCCGCGTGCACCTGCACCCGCTGCCGCGCAATACCGGCTTCTGCGGCGGCCACAACTACGCCCTCGACCGCACCATCTCGGAGGCCGTGCTGCTGGTGAACCCCGACATTGAAATGGCCGTGAGCTACCTGGACCGAGCCATGGCCACGCTGCGTGCCCACCCCGGCGCGGGCACGGTATGCGGCCTGCTGCTGCAAAACTCCGGGGCCGCCCCACGCATCGACAGCACCGGGCTGGATGCCCTGCCCGACGGCCGCTTCCGGCTGCGCCACCACGGCCAGCCGCTGGCCGAAACCGTCCTCACGGCCGGCCCGGTAGACGGGGCCGATGGCGCGCTGCCGCTCTACCACCGCGCTTTTATCGATGATTTGCGGGTGGACGGGCAGTTTTTCGACGAACGGTTTTTTGCCCACAAGGAGGACTGGGACATTGCCTGGCGGGGCCGCCTCTACGGCTGGAGCACCGTGTTTGAGCCCGCCTGCCGGGCCCTGCACCCGCGCGAGTTCCGACCCGCCGACCTGCGCCGCCGCCTGCGCCTGAATGGCACCATCAAGGCCGATGCCGTGAAAAACCAGTGGCTGCTGCTGCTCAAGAACCCGCCGGCCCGGCAGCTGCCAGGCCTGTGGCTGCGGGCATTGCCCCGGCAGCTGGGCATTCTGCTCTACTGCCTGCTGCTGGAGCGGCCCTCGCTGCGCGCCTACCGGTATGTATGGCAGCACCGGGGCGGCATCTGGGCCACGCGGGCGCTCATTCAGGCGCGGGCGGCACAGCCGGGGCCGGCGGCGCGGGTGGCGGTGGCTCCCCGGCGGCCGGCGCACGCCCCGGCCACTGCTGTTTAGCGGCGATATAAACACCTCGTTATTAGAGCAATACTCTGTTTATCAGGTCGATTTTAAACGCCTGCACAGTTGGCAGTAGCCGTGTGGGCTAGTGTAGCCAGGGCAGCACGCAGCCTGCCTGCCACTACCGGACCAGTCACCTAAAAAATTTCACACTAACTAAAATAAAAATCAGAAAAATTGATATTTATTACTTAATTATATATATTATATTTTTTATAAACCATCGATTGGCAATACCCCTGGAAACCCGTGCCCGGCTGGGCCGATGAAGTACTCACTTTAACGCTTTCCGCATTATGAAAATCAAGGTCTACTTATCACTGCTAATCAGCTTTTTTGCCTGGGCAACGCCACTGCTGCCGGCTTGGGTAGCGGGTACGGGCACCACGGTGGCAGCGGCCTCCATTATCGGCTTCACGCTGGTGAATGCCGATAACAACCTGGACCTTTTCGCCCTGACGCCGGGCATCGTGATAGACCTGGCCACGCTGCCTACCCGCAACGTCAACATCCGGGCCGATACCGACCTGCCCCTGCCGGGCAGCGTGGTGTTTGCCCTAAGCGGAGCCCAAACACGCAACGCGACGGAAAATATCGTGCCCTACGCGCTGTTCAGCGATTTCCAGGGCAACTACTTCCCGTGGTCGCCGCCCGTGGGCAGCTACTCGCTGCTGGCTACCCCGTTTGATGGGCCCGATGGGACGGGGGCCGGCGGCGCGCCCCTCACGCTCAGCTTCACGGTGGTGAATTCGGTGGGCGGCATCACGGGCTTCACGCTAGTGAATGCTGATACGAATGGCGACATCCAGCCCCTGACGTCCGGCACAATCCTCACGCTGGCCACACTGCCCACCCGCAACCTGAACATTCGGGCCAATACCACACCGGCCACGGTGGGCAGCGTGGTTTTCGACCTCACCGGCCCCCAAACTCACTCGGGCATCGAAAATGTAGCTCCGTACGCGCTGTACAGCGACTTAAATGGCAACTACACCGCCTGGACCCCGGTGGGTGGCACCTACACGCTCACGGCCACGGTTTTTGATGCGCCGCAGGGCGGCGGCACCCAGGGCTCAGGGCTGACTATCAGCTTCGTAGTCGTTGCCCCGCCGTTGCCGGTGCGGCTCACGGCGTTTCTGGCCGAGCCGCTAGGGCCGGGCGCGGTGCAGCTGCACTGGAACACGACCACCGAGGAGCAGAACAAGGAATTTGTGGTGCAGCGCAGCGCCGACGGGCGGGAATTCATCGCCCTGGCCCACCTGCCCGGGCACGGCAACACCACGCTGCCGCAGGCTTATCAATACAACGACAAGCAACTGCCCGCCAACCTCACCAAGCTATACTACCGCCTGCAGCAGGTAGATGTGGATGGCACGCGCACCTACTCGCCGGTGCGGGTGGTGGCCGTGGTGCCCGGCGCGGCCCCGGCCATGCTCCAGGCCTTTGTGCCCACGCCCGCCGACGGCCAGTTGCACTACACCTTCGCCGGCCCGGCCACCGGAACCGAGGAGCTGGTGCTGTATTCCATTATGGGGCAGCGGCTGGGGCGGTATCCGCTGGCGGCTTCGGGCACCGGCACCGTGCCGGTGGCAGGGCTGGCAGCCGGCACCTACGTGCTGCACCTCGTGAACGCGGGCGGCAGCTACGCGGGGCGTTTCGTGCTGCCGTAGCGGGACCCAGGAAACAAGTAAGGCCGTCAATGACGGTTTGCGCTGATTCGCACCGACCTCACTCGCGCGCAAACGTGCGCCGTACGGGGCCGCAGGCCGTTTCCAGCTCCAGGTGGTAGAGGCCGCCGGGCAGGCCGCCCAGCTCTACGGTGGCCGGCCCGGCGGGCATATTGCCCTGGCGCAATAGCTGGCCGAGGTGGTTGTGCATGCGATGGGGCCGTAGCGGCCACCCCCGTGATGAGGAGCCGCTCCCGGGCCGGGTTGGGGTAGAGCAGCACCGGCGCTACGGCCCCCGGCCCCATCGCCACCACCGGCGACAACGTGGACGTGCCGCCCACATCTACCTGCCGCAGACGGTAGTAGAGGACCGGCAGGGCGGCGGCATCGAGTAGGGTATAGCTGGTGGGCTGAAATGTGGTGCCGCCCCCCGGCAAGGTGGCAATGGCCCGGCCATCGGCGTTGCGCTGCACCTCGAAACGGGCATTTTGTTGTTCGCTAGCGGTGGCCCAGCGCAGGTGCACGCCGGTGGCCTGGCGCTGGGCGGTAAACGCGGTGAGCACCACGGGCAACGGTCCGGCGGGCGCGAATACCTGCTGAAACGCAATTTGCTGCAAGGCCACGGCGGCGGCGGCGGTGATGCCGAGGGCCACGGCGGCCTGCTCGGTGGGGCCAAGCAGGCGCGGGTCGAGGCTGGTGAGCTAGGCAAACAACACGCAGGCGGCCAGGCAAGAGCCCCACTTGCTGGCGTGGAAATGGTCGGGGCCCCACAGATTCAGCGGGCCGGGGCTGGGATTATAGGGGTTGCGCTGGGCCACGCCGGCCTGTATGGCCCGCAGCCAGGCATCGCCCACGGGGGCCACGGCGGCGAAGCACGAGTTTTGGGCAGCCAGGTAGGCATAGGCCCGGCGCAGGTCGCGCATCATGGTATCGAGGGGCAGGCCCGAGTAGGGCTGGCCGGCCGGGTAGGTCATGTCGGCCCGGGGCCAGGTCTGAAACAGGTAGACCCGGGCGGCGTGGCTGCCGGTGTGCACGGCCTGCTCGAGGCGGGTAGCGTAGGTGAGAAAACTGGCGGGCTGGCCGGTGCGGGCCACGAGCAGGGGCTGCGTGCTGCTTTCCTGAAGCACCACCTGGTCCCACGGCCCCGGCTGCACTACGGCCAGGGCGTTGGTGTAGTGGTACACGAGCGAGGCACCATTCACTAATTCGATGGGGACATCATAGGGCCGGCCGGCCTGGTCGGCCATTTTTTGAAGATGCCCGGCACGCCGCCCCAGGGCCCGGGCGTGGCGGGGTCTAACTGATAGCGCGGGCTGCCGGGCGGCTGGCTGTGGTTTTCGTCGGTGATGGCGGCGGCGTTATAGTTCAGCACCGACTCGTACATGCCGTGCGTGAAGCTGTTGCCGACGAATAGAATGCGTGTTTGGGCGGTAGCCGGGCCAGCCAGCAGTGCGGCCCAGCAGCAGCTCAGCAGCCAGCAGGAGTATAAGCGGTGCACCATATCGGGGGACTGAAGAAGAGAACTGAAACGGGCGAAAAAATCCCCCGCGGTCCGGACCGGACCGCGAGGGTAAAGAGAGTAATAGACTATCCGATTCGAGAAGAAAATCATCATTCCGATACTCCCCTGGCCGGCGATGTGCCAAGCCGCCATCACTGCCGCAGCAGCTTGAGCCGGGCGGCGGCGTGGTTATTTTCGAGGAGCAGGTAATACAGTCCGGCGGCATTGATTTCGTGCGCGAAATCGAGGTGCTGCACCGGGGCCTCGGCCGGGAGGATGCCGGTGGCCAGCGTGGCCCCCAGGGCCGTGAGCAGGCGGTAATGCACCGCGCCCTGCAAGACCTCGGGCAGGCGCAGGAAGAAGCGGCCGTCGGCGGAGGGGTTGGGGTACGCCACCGCCAACGCCACCCCGGACGCGCTGCTACCACCACTGGCCAGGGTCACCCGCGCCGCCTGGTCGCTCACGCTGAAGCTGATGGTGAGCGCCGCGCCCGCTGTGCCCCCGCCCCCGCCGCCCGTGTAGGGCTGGGCCGTGAGCGTGTAGCTGCCCACCGCCGGCGTCCACGCGTTGTAGGTGCCCGCCCCGTTGTCGCCGAACAGCGCGTATGGCGCCACCGACTCGGTCTGGCTGCGCGTGGCCGCCCCGCTCAGCGTCAGCACCACGCTGCCCACCGTGGCCGGGCTGGTTGTGGCCCGCACGTTGAGGTTGCGCGAGGGCAGCGTGGCCAGGTTCAGCGCCGCCCCCGTGGTCAGGGCCTGGATGTCGGTGCCATTGCTCGCGTTCACCAGCACGAAGCCCGTGAGCTGCTGCCCGCCCGAACTCGCCGTGAACGTGGCCGTGATGGCCTTGTTCCCGTTCATTGTTACCGACAGCGGGTTGGCCGTGCCGCTGGCGTCCCCGCTCCAGCCCGTGAAGGCGAAGCCTGCTCCCGGCGTGGCCGTCAGGCTAACTGTGCTGCCGCTGGCGTAGGAAGCCGCATTCGGGCTTTTCGTTACTGTGCCCGTGCCCACCGTGCTGGTGGCCAGCGTGTAGGTAGTGGTCGGGGTAGCCGTGAAGGTGGCCGTGATGGATTTATTTCCATTCATCGTCACCGTCAGCGGATTGGCCGTACCCGTGGCATCGCCGCTCCAGCCGCTGAACTGATAACCCGCCCCGGCCGTGGCCGTCAGGCTCACTGTGGAGCCGCTGGCGTAGGAAGCCGCATTCGGGCTTTTCGTCACCGTGCCCGTGCCCACGGTACTGGTGGCCAGCGTGTAGGCAGTGCCCGCCTGGTCAATCACGCTGAAGCTGATAGTAAGCGGCGTACCCGCCGTGCCCCCGCCACTAGCGGCCGTGTAGGGCGTGGCCGTGAGCGTGTAGCTGCCCACCGCCGGCGTCCAGGAATTATACACCCCGCCATTGTCCGAAAACAGCGCGTAAGGCACGACCGACTCGGTCTGGTTCTGCGTATCTGCGCCGCTGAGGGTGAATACCACGCTGCCCACGGTGCCCGGGTTGGTATTAGCCCGCACGTTCAGGTTGCGCGTGGGCAGCGTGGCCAGGTTCAGCGTCGTGCCGGCGGCAAGGGCCTGAATGTCGCCATTCGTGTCGGCGTTTATCAGCGTGTAGCTCGTCACGCTTTGCCCGGCCGGAAGGGCCGTGAAAGTGGCCGTGATGTTCTTGTTGGCCGTCATCGTCACCGATAGCGGGTTGGCCGTGCCCGAGGCATCGCCGCTCCAGCCACTGAACTGGTAGCCGGCGGCGGGCGTGGCCGTCAGGCTCACGCTCGTACCGCTGGCGTAGGTGGCGGCATTCGGGTTTTTCGTCACGGTGCCGCTGCCTACCGTGGCGGTAGTCAGGGTGTAGCTGGTGGGCGTGCCGCCGGTTTGCTGCCAGAGCTCCATGCCCGAAAAATTGGGCCAGCCGCCGGTGCTGGTGAACTGCACCGAGCCCGTGGCCGCCAGCGTCACGTTGTAGGGCCCCAGCCGGTTCCAGGTACCGGCGGGGCCGGTGCTGTAGTTGCTCAGCTTAACCTGCCCGTTCAGCGAGAGGTTGATTACCTCGGGGCCACTGTCTTCCCACACGTACAGGTAGGCCTGGTACGTGCCGGCGGGCACGGCCGAGAGCGCCACGCTCAGGTCGGGGCCGAAAACAGCCTGCTGAATCATGCCCGCGCGCACGGCATCGGTGGTGGGCACCAGCGCCACGGCCTGGTTCTCGAAGGTTGAGCCGTTGGTTGAATAGTTGGCCGCCGTGGAGCCGCCCCAGGCGTTGCCATCCAGCGTGAGGGCCGGCCCGCCCAGGTTGATGGCCCGGTAGAAAGTATAGCCGCCCCCGCCCGAGGTAGCCGTGAAGGTAGCCGTGATGGATTTGTCAGCCGTCATCGTCACGGCAAGGGGGTTGGCCGTACCGCTGGCATCGCCGCTCCAGCCCGCGAAGGTGTAGCCCGCCCCCGGCGTGGCCGTGAGGC
Source organism: Hymenobacter siberiensis (assembly GCF_018967845.1). Classification (GTDB taxonomy): domain Bacteria; phylum Bacteroidota; class Bacteroidia; order Cytophagales; family Hymenobacteraceae; genus Hymenobacter; species Hymenobacter siberiensis. The sequence continues at coordinate 1,475,039 of NZ_JAHLZZ010000001.1, read as the reverse complement.
TCACCGTGCTGCCGCTGGCATAGGTAGCGGCATTGGGGTTTTTGGTCACGGTGCCGGTGCCCACCGTGGCCGTGGTGAGCGCAAACGGCCCGGGAGCGTTCGAATCCGTCACCGTGAAGTTTATGGTGAGGGGCGGGCGGGCGGTGCCGCTGCCATTGGCCCCGCTGTAGCCGGTGGCCGTGAGCTGGTAGTTGCCCACCGGCGGCGTCCAGGAGTTGTAGTCGCCGTTCACATCCAGAAACAGCGCGAAGGGCGCCGCGTTATCGGTCACGGCCTGGGTTTGCGGGCCGGTGAGGGAAAACACCATGCTGCCGGTAGTGGCCGGGTCGGCATTGGCCCGGATGTTCAGGTGGCGAGTGGGCAGCGTGGCCAGGTTGAGAATGGCCCCATTGGTCAGGGGCTGAATGTCGGCGTCGGAAGCGGCGTCGGCATCAACGAGCGTGAAGCTGGGCGTGGTGCAGTCGGGGTCGAGGCGCACCTGCTGGGTGGTCGAAAGCCCGCCGGCATCGGTCACGGTCAGGGCAATGGTATAGTAGTAGGCTTCGGCCCCGCAGCCGTAGGGGCCCACAATGGTGCTGGTTTGCCGGGTGGTGTCCACGGGGTCGGGGTGCAGGTGCGTGAGGTGGTGCAGCACCGTTTGCCACTTGTAGAATAGTAGGTGGCCGCTCTGCTCATTGTCGACCACGGTGGCCCGCAGCTGGTAGGTGGTGTTGCCCGTGAGCGGGTACACTGTGCCCGCCGCCGGACTGGTAATGGTGACCTGCGGCGGGGTATTGTTGGCCGAAATCGTCAGCGAAGCCTGGTTGGTCAGGCCCTGGGAATTGGTCACGGTGAGCATGACGGTGTATTGCGTGGCGGCCGAAGTAGCCGGCGAAAACGTGTGGCTGGGGTTGGCCGCCGCGCTGGTGGCCGTGCTATCGCCGAAATTCCAGCTATAGGTGAGCGGGCTACCGTTGGGGTCGGTCGAATTGCTGCCGGTGAGCTGCACCGTGAGCGGGCCGGGGCCATAGGTTTTGTTGGACGTAGCCACCGCCACCGGCGGGCTGCCGGTAGTCACGTAGCTGATTTTGCGAATTTCCGAAGGGTAAAAGTTGACGTAGAACAGGCCCGTTTCGCTTGGGCTGGTGCCAAAAAACACCGGCACGGCCCCACTGTCCACGAAGCTGCGCACCGCGCTAGGCTGGTTGCTGCTGTTCACGGTCATGCTCTTAATCCAGCCGCCCACGTAGTCCCCAAAAAAGTAGGAGTTGGCGTACGGGGCCGGAAAGTCGCTGTAGGGATAAAACACCCCGCCCGTCACCGAATTACCCCCGAACTGCGCCCCGCTCACCGGCGAGTCCGCCGCCCCGATATTAACCGTGGTGGGCGTTTGCCCGCTGAAGGTGCCCGTGCGCGACGGCCCCGGCCCGTGGCCCCAGTCGATGAGCGGCCGGGTGTGCACAAACGTGGGAATGCTAGCCGGAATCGATTGCGACGTATTGCACGAATTAGTGAACGTAGCCGTGCCGCTCGGCGTGGCCAGCTTCAACAGGTCCTGAAAGTAGAAGAACTGCTTGGTGCAGCCGCCCGTGTTGTAGAGCGGGTTGGGCGCATCGAGGTTATACACGTTCGAGTTGGTGAACGCCGAATAGGGCGTCAGGCCCTCAAACAGCGGCCAGCCCAGGTTCACGCGGGCGCGGTCCACCACCGTTATTTCTTCCCAGGTGGAGGCACCCACCATGCCCACGTAGAGCGTGCCGGGGTTACCCTGGGCGGGGTCGGGGTTGCCGGTGCCGGGCCGCAGGCTCATGCGGAAGGGCGTGCGCAGGCCCAGGGTCCAGACTTTGGAGCGGGGCGCGCCGGGGCTGGCGGCGTCATAAAAGGGGTTGCTGGCCACACCGTTGCCGGTGGCGGGGTCCAGGCGCAGGATTTTACCACTTAGGCAGTCTACCAGCTGGGCGCGCAGGGCGCCTACGTTCTCCTTGGCGGAGATGATGCCATCGGCCAACGCCTCCGCGTAGTAGGTTTCGTTGTAGCTGCCTAAATCCGGCGCCCAGTGGGCCCCGTCACCGGTTGAGACCAGCAGCGTGCCATCGGTGCCAAACACCAGCGAGCCGGTGCAGTGGCCGTCGTGGGTCGAGGGAATGCCCGTGGACTTGGTGGCCCCGAGCAATATTTTGCGGCTGGCCGGGTTCACGGTGTAGCCCGTGCCGCTGGGCGTAGCCGTGTAGCGGGTGATGCGGCCAATGGTGGCGCTGTAGTAGTTGTTGGTCGTGGCGCTATAGCTGGCCGTGCCAAAGTTCAGCAGGTAGTGCCGGTCCACCACGTACAGCAGGTACATGTAGCCGTTGGCGTCGAAGTTCGGGTCGAGGGCGAAGCCCAGCAAGCCGTGGTCGGCCCAGGCCCCTACTTCGGGCGAAATGTCAATCAGCTGCTGGCGCTGGCCGTTCACCACCACCCAGACTTTGCCCGGCCGCTCCCACACAAACATCTTGCTGCCGCTGCTATTGAAAGTCAGCCCCACCGCCTCATTCCAGCCCGAGGAAACGGTGGTGGAAGTGAAGCCCGTGGGCGGCGTCTGGGCCTGCACCTGCGCGTTGCCTAGCAGCAGCAACGCGCAGAAAATGGCGGTAAAAATATTTTTCATAACGGAAAGGGTGCAACTGCATCGGAGGTAAGCGTGAGGTGGGTAAAAAATGAATGGGTATCGGCGGCTGCCGCGTGGCCCGGCCGTAGCCGGGGCCACGCGGGCCTAGTCCTCGTCGGTGAGGAAGCGGTAAAGCTTGGTGAGTGGGTCACCCAGAAAAGCGCCCACGCTGGTATCGCGCAGCGCAAACTGCACGTCATCGGCCCGGCGCACGCGGCGGCCGTAGCGGTACTTCAGGTAGTTGGCAAACGGGATGTAGCGTCCCTCCCGAAACGGTGCGGGGGCCACCGCCCGGCCGGCCGCCACCTGGCAGGCCAGCAGCGGAAAGTTCACGCCCGCCGCCAGTGCCGAGCCCACTACCGTGAGCCAGAAGCGGGTGTTTATTTCGATGACCTTGATTTGGCGGGCGCGGGCATCGTAGCGCAGGTCGAGGTGGGCCACGCCGTTCCAGCGCAGGGCTTTCATCAGGCGGTCTACCACGGCCAGCACAGCATCGTGGTGCACAAATTCGATGGCCTCGGTGGGCGCGTACTCGTCGCCGGTAGCCACCAGGCCCTTCTGAATGGAATGAGCAACGAGCTGCCCGTTCTGGTACAGCACGTTGCAGTCGATGTCGTAGCCCTCGATGCAGTTCTGCACAATGTAGCGGCTGCCGTCGGGCAGCGCGGCCACGGCGGCCAGCAGCGCCTCGGGCGTGGCGTAGCGCACAATGCCCCGGCCGCCGGCCCCCTCAATGGGTTTCAGCAGCACCGGAAATTCGAACTGCGCCAGCTTGGCCGCCAGGTTGTGCCAGATATCCACGATGGTATCGGGCGCGGGAATGTTGTACTCCTGCATGAATACGCCCAGCAGGCCCTTGTCGGTGGCAATTTCGTAGTATGCAGCGGCCGGCAGCGGCAGCAGCGGCACGGCGGCCGCCAGCGCCGCGCGGTGCTCAATCACGAAGCGCATGCCGGCCACATCCACCGGCAGCAGCACTTCGGCCCCGGTGGCATGGGCGGCATTCTGCACGAAGGCCACGAATACCTCCGCCGGGCTCTCGGGCCCCAGCAGGTGAAACGAGCGCACGTAGTGCGAAAACTGGTACGGGCTCCGCGCATCGCGCGACAGCAGATGCGCCCGCACGCCCGGCTGCCGGCTCAGGCAAAACAGCACGGCCCCGGTGAGGCGGTACTCGCCCTCCAGCACCAGCACCGTGAGCGGAGCCGTGGCGGGGCGCGGAACGGCGGTTTTGGCCGGAGCGGCAGCGGCGGCATCCGGCCGCGCGGGTAGTTGGCCGGGGTGTTTCAAAAATTCAACCAGAGCGGGGTTCATGGCAATGAGGCTTCGGTAAAAGGGCAGAAAAAAAGGCAGCGTTAGTTGCTGGTTGATGGCTACAGGTTGGCCAGGGCAAAACCGGCGGGCACGAGCGGCGCGGTAGTGGCAGCCAGCATGGGCGGGTTGAAATAGAGCTCCTGCTCGCGGCGCAGCAGGTCGATGAGGCGGCCGGGGGGCAGCGCCACGTCGTCGTAGGTCAGCACCTGGTCTTTGGGAATGTCGCGCAGCAGGCGACAGCCCTCGGCCACGCCAATGGGCAGCAGGTTTTCGGTGCGGGCCACAGCATAGTTTTCGGCCAGCCCATACGTCATGTAATGGCCGATGCCGTCGAGCATATCGCCGGCCCGCAGGTCAATTTTAGCGGCCGTTATCACCTCTACTTTGGGCGCGCCGGCGGGGGCCAGGCAGGCATCGCCAAAGAGCACCGCCCGCGCCACCGAGTTCGGCGTTTCGAAATGGCACAGGTGGTAGGGCGTGTAGAAGCAGTACAGCGGCCCCGGCCCCAGCTTGTACAGCTTGAGGTAGTGCTGCTGAATGGGGTCGTCGTGCGTACCCAGGATGAACACGCCGGGGCCGGGCTCGGCCCCCACCACGTAGTCCACAATGCCGGGGCCGCCGTCCAGCAGGCGCTCCTGGGGGTACCATTCGGCGGCCTTGCTAATGGGCGTGCCCGGGGCCACGGTGGGGCCGTACATGCCGCGCCGAGCCACTTCCATGCCCAGCGCGTTGGCAATCACGGCCTGCTCGAAACTGATTTTGCTGCCGTCGGCGAAGCTCGTGACCATGCTCGGGTTCTGGCCCCACTGCTTCGCAAAGCCCTCCTGCGTGGTGGGGTTGCGGTAGGGGTCGTGCAGGCCCTTGATGTTACCGCACAGCACCGGCTTCACGCCCAGGCCCAGCACGAAGCGCGCCAGATTAAGGGTCACGCCGGGCTGGTCGCCGTCGCTCACGGTGTATACCACGCCGGCGCGGTCGGCGTACACTTTCAGAATGGCGCCGGCCGTGCCGTCCAGCTCGGCATTCAGCAGCACCACGTGCTTGCCGTGGCGGATGGCCTCCATCACCACCTGCGCGCCGTGCTCCACCGCCCCGGTCACCTCGATGATGGCATCGATGCCCTCGGCGCGGCTCAGCAGCAGCGCATCGTCGGTGATGGCGCGCTCGCCCCGCGCAATGCAGGCTTCCAGCGCGTGCACCGAGCTTACCTCGGTAGTGCCCAGCTCGCCGGCCTCGTGGTAGGCCCGGCGGGCCTGCCCAATGGTGCGGTTGGCAATGGCCACCAGCTCCATACCGGGCACATAGCGGCAAATTTGCAGGGCCACGCCCCGGCCCATAAAGCCCGCGCCCACCATGCCCACCCGAATGGGCTGGCCGGCCTGCTGGCGTTTCTTCAAGGCATTGTCAACGAGTATCATGATGCAGAAAGAGAGGTGAGAAAAGCAATTTGGGGGCACCAACCGGTCTGACCGCCTGGGGCGGTCAGACCGGTTGGTGCAAGCGCCATTAGGGTTCGCCCGAGCTTGCGCCGCTGGGTTGGTTCGGGGTTCGTTTGGCCGGGCGCACCGGTCTGACCGCCGAGGGCGGTCAGACCGGTGCGCCCGGCTCAAGCAGTCACCAGCTCCTGCCCCGGCACGGCCCGCCCCTGAAAATCGGGGTGCGCCCGGTCTTTTTCGGAGATGAGCACGGGCTCAAAGGGCCAGCGGATGCCGATGGCGGGGTCGTCCCAGCGCAGGCCGCGCTCGGCCCCGGGCGTGTATTTGGCCGATACCTGATAGCATACATCGGTATTATCCTCCAGGGTGAGGAAGCCGTGGGCGAAGCGGCCGGGCACAAACAGCATGCGGTAGCTGTCGGCCGTGAGCTCCACCCCTATCCACTGCCGGAAGGTGGGCGACTCCTCGCGCAGGTCCACTATCACGTCCAGAATCGCGCCCCGGGTGCAGCGCACCAGCTTGGTTTCCTCGTAGGGGGGCAGTTGGTAGTGCATGCCGCGCAGCGTGCCCCGGCGCGGGTTGAAGGACAGGTTGGCCTGCTGCGGCGGCATGGCAATGCCGTGGGCAGCAAACTCGTCTTCGCACCAAGAGCGGGCAAAAAAGCCGCGCTCATCACTCAGCCGGTTCACGTCGATGATGAAGGCCCCGGAGAGTTTGGTTTCGGTAAATTTCATCGTATCAAAAGCAAGGTTGAAGGGTTGATTATTGGCAGTTGATTCTTGGTTTCGGCCATCATGCTGAGCGTAGCCGAAGCATCTCGCGTGGATTAGTAATCCAATCGTATTGATTAGCTGAAGCACGCGAGATGCTTCGGCTACGCTCAGCATGACGTTCTTTTGATTGACGTTCTCCTAGCTCAGATGGCTCACACCACCATCAGCTCAGCCCGGTAGAGCGGCACGGCGGCTTTGGTGGGGCACAGCGCCCAGGTCAGGTCCTCGGTCAGCTCGTCCTGCTCGCGCAGGGCGGCCAGCACGCGCAGCCGCATCAGGCGCGAGGCCCGGAAATTGGGGTCGCGGAAACCCATTTCCACCAGCTTGCGCTGCAGCTCGCTGATGGTATCGGCCAGGGTATGAATGGGCTGGTGGTCGGGCGCAAGGCGGCGGAACAAGCTGAAATCAACGCGGTACGAGCGCAGGTCGGGGGCGGCGTCGGGGTTGAGGCGCACCGTGGTGCCGGGGATGGCGGCGGCCACGGCCTCGGCCAGCTCGCGCACCCGGTAGTTCCAGGTGTTGGCCCCGGCGTTCACAGCCACGAAAGCCCCGCCGTTGCTGGCTTCCCGCGTCACGGCCCAGCCAATGGCGCGGGCCATGTCCAGCACATGAATGAGCGGCCGCCAGGGCGTGCCGTCGCTCAGGATACTAATTTCGCCGGTGGCCACCGCGCCGGCCACAAAGTCGTTCAGCACTAGGTCGAGGCGCAGCCGGTCGCTCCAGCCGCAGGCCGTGGCAAAGCGCAGGCAGGTCACCCGGAAGTTCGCATCGGCCAGCGGGGCGAGGTCGCGCTCGCTGGCTACTTTAGAGCGGGCGTAGGCCGTGAGCGGGTTCAGCGCGGAAGTTTCGGTTTTGGCATCCTCGCCGCCCAGCCCGTACATGCTGCACGAGCTGGCAAACACGAAGCTTTTCACGCCGTAGGTTTTGGCGCGCTGGGCCAGGGCAATGCCGGCGCGGTAGTTCACGTCCATCGTCACGTCCTCGTAGGCGGTGCCCATGGGGTCGTTGGAAATGGCGGCCAGGTGCACCACAGCATCCACGCCGGCCAGCAGGCCCGAGGGCAGCATCCGCACATCGCCAAAAACCTGGCGGTCAAGCCGCGACTCGGGCAGGCGGGTAGCCCCAGTGAGGCAGTGGGCAAAAAAGCCCATGTCGTAGCCAATCAGCTCCGCGTTGGGGTAGGTTTGTCGGAGGTGGCGCACCACGCCAGGCCCCACGTAGCCCATGTTGCCGGTGATGAGAATGCGGGCAGGTTTCATAGCACAGTCAGTTATTGGTGAGGTGTATACAGTCATAAATCGACCAGAATATCGTGCCGGGCTCGCCAACCCATCGCGACCGTGGGAAGGGGCTCCGTTCTATCTTAGCGGAGCTGCGGCAATGCGCCAGCGGCACCCGGCACGGCGTTCATGGTTGGTGTTTTTAGTCGCTGGGCATGAGGCAGGTAGCGGCGGCGCGGCCACGGCCGGCCGGCTCGGCCAGCGGCGCGGCCAGAATGGTTTTGAGCTCGGGCGCGGTTGCGGGGGCAGCGGGGGCCTGGTCCCACAGCTTCCATTCGGCCTTGCCGGCCTGCCAGAGCTCCTCCAGCATGTTGCGGTCGCGCAGGGTATCCATGGGCTGCCAGTAGCCGGCGTGGCGGTAGGCGGCCAGCTGCCCGGCGGCGGCGAGGTGCTCTAGAGGGGCCTTTTCCCACACCGTCTGGTCGTGGTCGAGGTAGTCGAAAATGCCCGGCTCCAGCACGAAAAAGCCGCCGTTTATCCAGGGCGTTTCGCCGCCCTCGGGCTTCTCCATAAAGTTGCTCACGTGGCTGTCGCCGTCGCCCAGGTTGAACACGCCGAAGCGGCCCGGCTGCCGCACCGCCGTGAGCGTGGCCAGCACGCCCTGCGCCCGGTGGTATTCGATGCTGGCCGCGATGTCGACGTTACTCACGCCGTCGCCGTAGGTCAGGCAAAACGTTTCATCATCCAGGTATTTCTGCACGCGGCGCAGGCGGCCACCGGTCATGGTTTCCAGGCCGGTATCTACCAGCGTCACGGTCCAGGGCTCGGCGTTGTTGCGATGAATCTGCATCTCGTTGCGGTCCATCCGGAAGGTCACGTCCGAGTTCAGCAGGAAATAATCCGAGAAATACTGCTTTATCATGTGCCCCTTGTAGCCGCAGCAAATCACGAAATCGGTGATGCCGTGGTGGGCATAAATCTTCATGATGTGCCACAGAATGGGCTTGCCGCCGATTTCGACCATGGGCTTGGGCCGCACGCCGCTTTCCTCGCTGATTCGGGTGCCGTAGCCGCCCGCTAGTATCACTGCTTTCATGTGAGTTGGTGAAGTGGTGAGTTGGTGAAGTGGTGAGTTGGTGAAGTGGTGAAGTGGTGAAGTGGTGAGGTGGCGAGGTGGCAAATGAGACAAACTCACCATCTCGCCACCTCACCATTTCACCACTATCCAAGCGTGGCGCGGGCCATCAGGTAGATAAAGCGGGTGTTGGTGACGAAGTAGCGACGAGCCAGGCGGCGCGGCTCCTGCCACAGCCGGAACGCCCATTCCAGCCACAGCTTGCGGGCCCATGCCGGCAGGCGCGGCTCCAGGCCGGCATACACCCGGAAGGCCTGCCCCACCCCCAGCATGCACGCCCCGATGCGCCCCTGGTGGGCCGCCATCCAGCGCTCCTGGCGCGGGCAGCCCAGCGCCACAAACAGTAAATCCGGGTCGGCCGCGTTGATGGCCGCTACCTCGGCGGCATCCTCCGCATCCGTGAGCTCGCGGAAGGGCGGCGCATACGCCCCTACTATTCGCAGGGTGGGCAGTTCCCTGCGCGCCCGCCACACCATGGCCTCCAGCACATCGTCGGTAGTGCCGTAGAAATACACCGACTGCCCTCGCTCGGCGGCGGCGCGCAGCAGCGCGGGCAGCAGGTCCATACCGGCCATGCGCTCCTGCGCCGGCCCCCGAAACCAGCGCACAGCCGCCGCTACCGGGCTGCCATCGGGCGCGACCACGGCCGCGTTGTTCAAAATCTGCCGGAACTCGGCGTTGCGCTCGGCCTCTACCAACATGTGCACGTTGGCAAAGCACACGTAGGCCGAGGCCCGCGCCGCGCCCAAGCCCAGAATGGCGTCGACGAAATCGGCGGTGCACCCTGTCGAGATGTTGGCGTGCAATACAGCGTGTTTTGGCAGCATTATTTTTTGATGTGGGAATGTGGGGAATGTGGGGAATGTGGGAAATGTGGGGAATGTGGGAAATGCGGGAAATGCGGGAAATGCGGGAATACGTTGACTATCAACACTATCATATAGCCTCATTTTCACACTCTTCACATTTTCACATTCTCATATTCTCATATTCTCATATTTTTCAATAAGCGTTTTCCTCGCCCTTCACCATGTTGCGCACGGTCTTGCCGATAATCTGCAAATCGAGTACGAACGACCAGTTCTGCACGTATTTCAGGTCGTATTCCACGCGCTTTTCCATGGCGTTGGGGGCGCGGGTTTCGCCCCGGAAGCCGTTCACCTGGGCGTAGCCCGTGATGCCGGGCGTCACGGCGTGGCGCAGCTGGTAGGTGCGGCCGCGCTTGGAGTATTCCTCCAGCTGCGACACCATATTGGGCCGCGGCCCCACCACCGACATATGCCCGAGCAGCACGTTGAAAAACTGCGGCAATTCATCGAGATTATACTTGCGCAGGTAAGCGCCCACGCGGGTCACCCGGGGGTCGGCCTTGGTGGCCTGCAACTCGGTCTGGCGGTGGTCGGCGCGCATGGTGCGCAGCTTGTAGCACGGAAACAGCTTATTGCGCTTGCCCGGCCGCATCTGCCTGAAAAACACCGGCCCCGGCGAATCGAGCTTGATGAGCAACGCCAGCACCGGCAGAATAATGGGAAACAGCCCCAAAATCACGAGCAGCGAAAACGCCAGGTCGAACCCCCGCTTCAGCACCTGGTTGGTGCGAAAGCCCAGCGGCTCCTGCCGCACCATAAGAATGGGCAGGTGGTCGTGGAAATACACGCCCACATCCTGGCCCACCGTGCCCTGGTAGTCGGGCACGATGCGGAAGGCCAGGAAATGGTCTTCCGCGAAGCGCGACAGCTCCTCAATCAGGTCGTGCCGGTCGAGCGGCAGCGCGTAGTAGATTTCGTCTACCGACGTGCTCAGGCAGTAGCTCATCAGGTCCGTTACCGCGCCGCGCCGCAGAGCCCGCAGGTTGGTGGGCAGCGCCTCATCCGTAAAAAAGCCCTTAAACTGGTAGCTGGTCGAGTCGTCGGCCGTGAGGGCGTGGTACAGCTCCTGCCCGCTCTGGCTGGCCCCCACTATCACAAAGCGGTTGTGCAGCCGGGCAAAGTACCGCAGCCAGGTGCGGTAGCCAAACGTGATGCCGAAGCGCCCCACCACCACGCCCACCACCGAAAACCCATAAATGGCCGCCAGGTAGCGCGTCGACAGGTAATCGATGCGCAGCGCCACCACCGTGCCCACCACCAGCACGCCGTGCAGCAGAAACGCCTTCAGCAGGTGCCGCAGCTTCTCGCCGTAGGAAATGCGGCGGTCGCGGCGGTACACGTTGGCGTACTGCCGCGAGAGCAGCCACCACAGCAGCGCAAATGTGATGATGAAAAAGGGCATGTCGCTCCTCATCGCCCACGAGTGCCATACGACCAGTTGCGCCGCATGAAAGGCCAGCCAGATAAGGATGCCATCCATGGCCAGCAGAATAAAGCGGGAAGTATCCGAGTACCGTACATATCGTTCCATAGCTCAGGAAGTAACAAGTTGCTCACTGCCCCCAGCCGGCAGCTGCTCCGGGGTGAATATAGAAGTAAGATAGTGCTTTAATATTTAGTTACCAATATTAAATATGATTAAATATTAGTTTAATAATCTTAGTTGTAGAAATAGTTATACGTCTTATAATTGAAGCACAGAGCATTATCTCTTTTAATATTAATTAGTTTATATATTTATTTTTCTAATTAAATGCGTACTACCCGCATCCTCAGGGCTTTACCGCTTTCTGGCATGGCTATCACCGTCGGGGCTCACTACCCAGCGGCGCGGCCAGGGTGCCCGGGGGCATTGCCAATCCAGGGCTTATTTCTACTACCGGCATCACAACAGCACACATTTATTTTTGAATCAATTTAATATACAATATGTAATTCGTAAAATCATATGTACATTTGAGGGATTTTCAGCCTTAAGCATCTGTTGCCCTTCTATTCCGCTCACAGTAGGCAGCAGTCTGGTCTAAAGCGTGTAGTATGGGCCGGCAATGGCATTCAGGGCCACTGCCAGCGTCGCCGGAAGCCCCGCCAGCCCTTTCCAGGTAAGCCTTTCGTATTTGTTATCGCCGCCACGGCGGCCTCAGCAGCTTTCCTACCATGGGCTTGTATCACCTTCTATACCAAAGCCAGGCTCTGGCCAGCTTCAGTCTGCCAGAGCTGCTGGAGCTGCTGCACCAATCCCACACGTACAATGTGGCACGGGGCATCACGGGCATTCTGCTGCACGCCCCCAACGGCCAGTTTCTGCAGCTGCTGGAAGGCGAAAAAGCGGCCGTGCAGCACCTGTACTACCACCGCATTGCCACCGACCCGCGCCACGAGCACCTCATCGTGCTGAGCGAGGGCCACAACATAAAGCGGGTGTTTTCGGACTGGAGCATGAGTTTTCGCTCCGGGGCCGGGCCATTGGCGGTACCGGGCTACCTGGCCCCCAGCGCGGCCTACTTCCGGGTGAGCAACCTGCCCCACGTCCTGCCCGAGCTCAAGCGCCTGCTGCTGGATTTCACGGCGGGCTACGACGATAGCCCCATGGCTGAGAGCATGATTGGCAGCCGGCGCTAAGCTCAACCCCGGTTTGTACCGTAGACACTGCGAGTAGGGACCAAAAAAATACCGCCCGGCCAAATTGGCCGGGCGGTGCAGCATACCCAGAAAAATGAAGGCGGGCTTAGCGCGAGAACACCGACGTATACACTGAGGCTTTGCCGGCATCGCCTTCCGAATAAGCGAGGCGCAGCGTGGTAGCCGTCAGCTCGGCCACGGCGAAGCGGCGGGTGCGGTCGGCCTGCGTGAGGATGAGCGAGTCGGCCGAAGCCGTCAGGCGCCAGGTGCCGCTCACGGGCTCGGCGGTTTGCTTGCCGGGGCGCGGGCCGCGCAGCAGCGTATAGGTGCCGTCCGACTTATACATGGCATTTTGCACCAGCATGGAAGGCCGGACCTGGGCAAACAGGTCGGAGGTGGCGGCCGGGGCCGTGCCTTCGGCGGGGGCACTCACGGTGAGGCCGGTCTGGCGCCAGTTGCCGGTGGTGAGCAGGTCCGGCTTGGCCAGCGTGGAGGCCGCAGTGGACGATTGAGGCGAGCTATTTACTTGCTCGAGCTCTTTTTCGCAGGAAGCTAAGGTCAGCGCGGCGAGGGCTACACCCAGGAATAGGGGCATTTTTTTCATGCAAACAACTTTTGGGGTTACGCCGTCCCGCAACAGGGACGAACATAGTGAAACATCTAGTTATTTAACGGGTAAGCATTCGAATTCAGCATCAGGACTATATCTGACACTCGGGAGCCTAACTTTTCTCATTTTATTTTGGTTCAGCCATTCGCGGAAAAAGCCTATTATTAGAATTTTCTATTTGGAAAGTTACATTGAATATTTTTAGATAAAAAGGCTCTATTGCAGCACATTATAAGTACAAAATATGGCTATCAGCCAATTTACCTTACATTTCTCTTATGGTGATATTGGTTTTGTTTTAAATCCACTTTTATTATTACGCAGCGGCAGTGTGCCGGCGGCCGGCAGCCCTGGCCGGCCCAAGGCCAGCCCCACGGTGCAGTGTTGTAGCAAGTCGCCGACCTGTTTCGTGGCAAAGCATGGCGCGGCACCAACGGGCGGGCGCTCATACCAGACCACTATTTTTTCATTAAAAAAGTAAATGCGCATAATCAGAAGATAAATATAAAAATATATTATTACATTTAAACTATACCTTTCTACATTATCCACATGATTAACCCTTACCTCCCTGCCCCATCCGTTGGGGCTCCGGCTCTGACGGCGGGCCAACTGCTGCCCATGTTCAGCACGTTTGTACACCCCAGTGCAGCCCAACGTGTGGGTAATGTACTGGCCAGCAACTACTTGAGCGAGGGAAAGCTGGCGCAGGAATTCGAAGCCCGGCTGAGTGCCGAGCTAGGCATGCGCCACCCGGCGGCTCTGAACTCGGGCACCAGTGCACTGCACCTGGCCCTGGAAGTGGCCGGCATCGGGGCGGGCGATGAGGTTATCCTGGCGCCGCAGACTTTCATCGCCTCGGCCCTCACGGTAGTGCAGGTGGGGGCCCGGCCGGTGTTTGCCGATATTCAGTACGAAACCGGCAACATCGACCCGGCCGACATCGAGCACCGCATCACGCCACGCACCAAGGCCATTATGGCGGTGCACTGGAGCGGCTACCCCTGCGACCTGGCCGAAATTCAGGCCCTGGCCGACAGGCACGGGCTGGTGGTGATTGAGGACGCGGCCCACAGCCCCGGGGCCAGCTACCGGGGCCAGGCCATTGGGGCCATTTCGGATTTCACCTGCTTCTCGTTTCAGGCCATCAAGCACCTCACCACCGGCGATGGGGGCGCGCTGTGCGCCCGCTCGCCGGAGCTGGCCCGCGAGGTGTTTCGGCGGCGCTGGTTTGGCATCGACCGGGCCCACTCGCCGGTGAATGAGCTGGGCGAACGCGAATACGACCTCACCGACGTGGGCTACAAATACCATCTATCAGACTACGCCGCCGCCCTTGGGCTGGCCAACCTCGACGGCTTTGCCGGGCGCATGACGGCGCGCCGCGCCCGCGTGCAGCAGTACCGCGACGGCCTGTGCCGGGTGCCGGGCCTCACGCATTTTGTGCACCAGCCCGACCGCGAAAGCGCCCATTGGCTGTTCGGCTTCCACGTCGAGAACCGACTGGGCTTCGTTCGGGCATTGCGGGCCCGGGGCGTAGCGGCATCGGTGGTGCACGATGGCATCGACCACAACGCGCTGTTTGGGGGCAAGCGCCCCGACCTGACCCGGCAGCGCCACTTCGACGAAACCCAGATTCACATACCCCTGCACGATGCCCTGACCGCCGAGCAGGCCGCTTATATCGTGGATGTAATCAAGCAAGGATGGTGAGCCCGGCCATGAAAGTCGTACTGTTTGGCCATACCGGCTTTGCCGGCCGCAACATGGCCCGGGAGTTGTGCCAGCGCGGCGTGGCCTACGTGGGCGCGTCGCTCAGCACCGGCCTCGACCTGCGCGATGCGGCGGCCACGGCCGCTTTTCTGCGCGCCCAGCGCCCCACGCACATCGTGAACTGCGCGGCCCACGTAGGCAGCCTCAACTACGTGACGGAGAAGGCCGCCACGGTAATTGCTGATAATTCGCGCATGATTCTGGGCATGTACGAAGCCGTGGCACAGGAATGTCCGGACGCCCTAGTGGTGAACCCCATCGCCAACTGCGCCTACCCGGCCGAGGCCGATGTGTTTGAGGAAAGCGGCTGGTGGAACGGCCACCTGCACCGCTCGGTGCTGAGCTACGGGGCCAGCCGTCGCCTGCTATGGGCCACCGCCGAGTGCTTCGAGATGCAATACGGCGTGCGCAGCATCCACCTGCTCACGCCCAACATGTACGGGCCGTTCGACTCAACCGACCCCAACAAAGCGCACGCCCTCAACGCGTTGATTTCGAAGTTTGTGAAGGCCGAAAAGCTGGGCCAGCCCGAGCTCTCCATCTGGGGCACGGGCCTGCCCATCCGCGAGTGGCTTTACGCGGCCGATTTTGCCCGCCTGGTGTGGGAAGTGCTGCAAAACCCTGCCCGCCCCGGCCTCGACCAGCCCACCAACCTAGCCCAGAACGACGGCCTGAGCGTGCGGGCGCTGGTGGACATCATCCAGGCCAAATTCGGCTACCACGGCCAACTCCGCTGGGATGCCAGCAAACCCGATGGCGCGCCCAAAAAGGTGATGGACGACGCCAAATTCCGCCAGGTATTCCCGCTGTTCCGCTTCACCGATTTTCAGGACGGCATCGCCGAGACTGTCAAGTATTACGAGTCGGTGTTTCCGTATTGAGTTGCCGGGAATGCCGCAAAAACGACCTGTCATCCTGAGCTTGCGAAGGATGACAAATGTGCGCAACAGCCGAATTGCTAAATGGCTTCATTAACGAAGCGCCCTCAAAACCAGAATGGAATCTCCAAAATAGCTCAGCTTGGCGAATACGCGGACTTTTTTGCCCCCTGTTCACGTAGTAAGGGCCATTACCCTCTTGCCAACCGATGCACAACACTCTCCTGCGGTACTTCCGCCTGCCCGCCCTAGCGCTGGCCCTGCTGCTGGCTGCCTGCCAGAAAGAAGCCGTGGCCCCCACGCCCGGCAACCCCACCGCAACCACCCAGCCGCTGCCTGAGCATCTCACAATGGGCAACCCCAGCGGAGCTACCGCCGACATCGCGCAGCCCACTAACTACCTGCTGATGAAACCTCCATATGCGCTCAGCTACCACCGCGACCGGGGCATTCCCAACTGGGTGAGCTGGCACCTGAGCGCCGACTGGCGCGGCAGCGCCGCCCGCCAAGACGACTTCCGGCCCGACAACACCCTGCCCGCCGGCTGGTACCAGGTGCAGGCCAACAGCTACACCGGCTCGGGCTTCGACCGCGGCCACAACTGCCCTAGCGCCGACCGCACCAGCACCGTGGCCGATAACTCGGCCACGTTTCTCATGACCAACATGATGCCCCAGGCCCCGCGTAACAACCAGCAGACGTGGGCCACCCTGGAAAACTACTGCCGCACCTTCCTCGACGCCGGCAATGAGGTCTACCTCATCTGCGGGAGCTACGGGCGCGGCGGCACGGGCAGCAACGGCTACGCCACCACCCTAGACCAGGGCCGCGTGACGGTACCGGCCCGCTGCTGGAAAGTCATCGTGGTGCTGCCCACCGGCACCAACGATGCCGCCCGCGTCAGCGCCAGCACCCGCATTATTGCCATCGACACCCCCAACGACAACTCCCTCAGCACGGCGTGGGATACCTACCGCACCAGCGTCGATGCCATTGAAACGGCCACGGGCCTCGACCTGCTTTCGGCCGTGCCCACCGCCGTACAGCAGGTCATCGAAGCCCGCGTCGATAACGGCCCTACCAACTGAGCGGGCGTGCCTAGAGCGGCTTGCAGACTGGCATACAGCGCCATTGTTGCGGGATGCTGGCGAAAACGGGCCTGCCGGTCCGACTGCCCTAGACGGTCGGACCGGTTGAAGCACCTTCGATTTCGTCCTTACGACAACCGGTCGGACCGCCTAGGGCGGTCCGACCGGAGCATACAAGCACTTCTGCATAAGTATTTAGATAGCTGAAAATCAGCAAAAACTCAATCAGCGCTACGCCTCCTCAAGCAAGTGTTGCAGGTCGAACAGGCGGCGCTCTACCTGGGCCAGCAGGTCGGCGGGCACGGGGATTTGAATGCCATACCGGGTAAAGAGGTACCGCACCAACGCCGTGAGCTCGCGCAGTTCTTCCTGTAGCATGGTGCGGAGCTGCTCCCACTGCGCCGCGCCCACGGCAGCCCGGGCCAGGCAGGTGTGCCGCACGGCAATGAACTGGCCAACCACGGCAGCCAGATGGTCGAGCACCTGCTGCTCATCGGCGCTGAAGGTGCGGGGCTGGCGGTCGATGATGCAGAGCGTGCCGAGGAGGCGCTGGTCGGGCAGACGCAACGGGGCCCCGGCATAAAAGCGCAGCTTATTATCCTGAGCGGCGCGAACGGCTTCGGGCGTGAGCCGGGCACTGTCTTCGAGGAGCAGGTCGTGGTAAACCACGGTGCGGGCCTGCTGAATGGCCGTAGAGCACAGGGCTTCGACGCGGGGCTGCTGGTCGTTGCCGGGCATGCCGTGGTTGGCGGGGTAGTGCACCTCGTCTTCCTCAACCACGGCAATGAGGGAGATGGGTAGGCTGAATACCTGGGCGGTGAGGGCCACAAACTCATCGAACAACGGCTCGCTGAGGGTGGGCAGCACATCATATGCGCGAATACTTTGTAGCCGCTCGGGTTCGTTGGTGGGCAACAAATGGGCAGGAATAGCGGACATGGGCGACGGGCGAATGGAAAGCCTGCAAACATAGCGGCTATTGAGGCCAATAGCTTTCCGGGCTCAATGAATAAACGCCGGCCAGTCGAGGACAGGCTTATTTCCTGATACGGATAAATCTGCTTCCTAATGCATTATCGGCTCCTCAGTTCCCTGGTTTCAGGAAGGTAGCACGGCTTCCGGCTCCGGCGCGGGCGTGGCGGCTTCCTGGCTCAGCGTCTCGCGGATGAAGCCCTGGCGCAGGTGCTCATACAGCGAGTGCGGGTCCACGAGCGCGGCCACGGCCTGGGCCAGCATGGCCCCAATCAGCAGCTGGAAAATGGCCGAGTGCCGGTCCGTCATTTCCAGCACCAGAATAGCGGCCGTGAACGGCGAGCGCACCACCCCCGTCAGGAAGCCCACCATGCTCACCAGAATCAGCAGGTTGCGGTCGGCCACGGCTACGTGCGCCAGCTGCGCAATGCCGTCGCCGAGCAGCGCACCCGCGCTCAGCGAAGTGGCAAACACGCCGCCCGCCCCGCCGCTGCTGTAGCTCAGGGCCATGCCCACGAAGCGCACCGGAAACAGGTAGCCGGGCATCACGCCACTGTTTTGAAACAGCAGCCGGTTGATGATGGGCTTGCCCGTGCCCACGCCATCGGGCCCCACCAGGTAGGCCATTGCGGCCAGCAGCAGGCCGCAGCCCACCACCCAGCCCGCCTGCGTGAGCGGCGTAGTGAAGCGCTTGCGGTAGCTGTTCAGCCAGAGCAGGGTTTTGGCAAAATACGCACCTGCCAGCCCGCAGGCCACGGCCGCCACCATCACCAGGGCCTGGTACCAACCGGCCGGCGAAGTAATTTTGGGAAAGCCCAGGTACAGGTAGGAACCCAGAAACTGCTGGGCCGTGAGGCCCGCGATAATCACGGCGCTGAACACGGCCATGCGAAAGCGCGAGATGTGAATCTGGGTCAGCTCCTCTACCACGAACACGATGCCGCCCAGGGGCGTGTTGAAGGCCGCCGCCAGGCCGGCCGCGCCGCCGGTCACCAGCGCAATCTGGCGCGAGAGCTGGGGCCAGCCCGCCGGCTGCAGCCGGTTGATGGCCCGGAAAATGGCCGCCGAAACCTGAATCGTCGGCCCTTCGCGGCCGATAACGCCGCCCCCCAGCAGCAGCACCACGCTGCTGAGCACCTTCACGCCGGCCACCCGCAGGCTGAGCAGGTAGGCCGTGCGGCGGTGCTGCACGGGCGTCGAGAGCTCGATGCCGGCCATTACCTGCGGAATGCCACTGCCCCGCGCCGCCGGGGCCAGCCACTTCACCAGCGCCCACGAGGCCAGAAAGGCCAGCGGCGTGAGCCCGAAGGCCAGCAGCGGCTCGCGGCGCAGCCAGGAAAAACTAATTTCTTCGGCCCAGGCAAATACTTTTTCGTAGCCCACGGCCATGAGCCCGGTCAACAGCGAAGCAATCCAGAAGGGGAAGCTTTGCAGGATAAGACGCCGCACCCGCGCCGTGTACAGTGGTTGAATAAAAACGTGGTCGAACCAGGCCAGGACGCGGGCGTATCGGAAGGGAGAATCGGGCATATACTGTACAAAGGTGCAGGTAAATCGAGCGGGGAGCCGCCAGCCACCGCCTGTTTCTAACCGATTTGGCGGCTGGATAGTGACACAACCAACGTTATCTATCGTCCGTTTGGCTACCAGAGGCCGCCGTTCCAAGGGTTAGAATCGGCGCGCGTTTGCCAATTATCCATTTTTCCCGATGATGCATCCCACTACATCTACTACCCCCGCGCCCCAGGGCCACTATCGCAAGTTTTTGCTGATGATGGCCATTTCCTTCGTCATCATGTACGTGGTAATGTACCTCAACACCTACGCGCTCGGCCACGTCTATTTCAGCCTCACCCGCTTCTACATGACGGTACTGATGGTGACGGTGATGGCCGTGGTCATGCTGCTGATGATGCCCATGATGTACCCCAACAAAACCATGAACGGCATCATCATGGGAGCCAGCCTGACGCTGTTTGTGGGTGCCCTGATAATGGTGCGCAGCCAGACCTTCGTGAACGACACGCGCTGGATGAAGGCCATGATTCCGCACCACTCCATTGCCATTCTCACCAGCGAGCGGGCCAACATTCAGGACCCCGAAGTACGCAAGCTGGCCGATGACATCATCACCGCCCAAAAGCGGGAAATCTCCGAGATGCAGGCCATGATAAAGCGCCTGGAGCAGCAATAGCCGTTGATAGTCTGGTACCGGTTTGGCAATTCGCCGGGCCGATGCAGTGACGCATTCCAAACAGCTTTGCTAGAACGGCACTACTACCTTGGCGCTCAGGCTGCGGCCGGGGCTGAAAACCCCCAGCCGGCCGGTGGGCGAAGCGCGGTAGTACTCAAAGTATTTCAGGCGGTTGAGGTGGGCCTGATAGGCCACGTCGAACAGGTTATCGGCCTGCAATACCAGCTGCATGGCTTCGCGGCCGGCTTTGGTGCGGAAAGTGGTGCCCACACCGGTGCCGCACAGCACGTAGCCGGGGGTGCGGGTTTCGGCCCCGTCCACGGCGTAGAAGCGATTTTGGGCGGCGGTGACATCCACCGTGAAGCGGAAGTAGCTGTTGGTGAGGCGGCGGCCGGCGCGTTCGGGTGCCACCAAGCGCAGCTCAGAACGCGAGGTGGGGGCCGGAATCAGGGGCAGGTAGCGGCCGGCATCGCCCACCCGCTCGCGCAGGGCCGCATTTTCGTTGAGGCCGATGACCAGGGCCGCCCCGGTGCGCAGGCTGGCCCAGGGCAGGGCCGTGGGGTGGAAATTGAGCGCTATTTCGCCGCCGTAGAGGCTGGCCGCCGCCTGCTGAAACTGGTAGGTGGAGTTGCCCACCGCGTCGCGCAGGGGCTGGCCTTGCGCATCGTACTGCCGGGCCTGGTAAATGAAGTTATCGACGTGGTTGTAAAAAACCTCCGCGCTTCCCTCAAAGCCGGGCGTTTTGTAGAGGATGCCCAGGTCTTCCTGCACGTTGAATTCGGGGGTGAAGTCGCGGTTGCCCAGGTACACGATGTGCGCGCCGGGGTCGAGGCCATTGGAGCCGATTTCGGGCACGTTCGGGGCGCGGTAGCCCCGCGCCACGTTGGCCCGCAGCACCAAGCGCTCGCCTAGCGCGTAGCTGCCGCCCAGGCTGGCCGACAGCCCGGTGTAGGTACGGCCAAAGCCGGGATACTGCAGGTCAGCGCCGGCCGTGGCCGGGCCGGCCACGGCATCGAAGCCCGTGGCGGGGTTGGGGGCCACGTAAAAGTCGTCCCAGCGCACCCGGCGCACGTCATAGCGCAGGCCGCCGGTCAGCTCCAGGCCGCCAAACGTTTTTTTCAGCACTCCGAAGCCGCCGAGGTCGAACAGCCGGTAGGGCGGAATGGCGAAATCGGTGGCGTTCAGGTGCTGGTTGGCCTGGCTCATGCCGTTGGCGCCCACCGTCAGTTCGTAGCCGCGCACGGCGGCCAGCAGGTAGCGGGCCTGGTAGTTCACGGTGGTGAGCTGCAGGTCGAGGCCCGGCTGGCTGGTGGCGGTGGGGTGGTTGAATTCCTGGCGGTGGTTTTGCTGCACGCCCAGCAGCAGGCGCAGCTCGCCGGCCCCCAGCTTCACCTCGCTGGTGGCAAAGGCCCGGTAGTGACGGATGCGCTGGCGCAGGTCGGCAATGCGGTAGCTTATCAGCTCGTCGTCGCTCACCAGCGGGCGGTTCCCGATATCATCCCTATTGGCCTCAAACACCTGCCGCGTAAAGCGGCGGCTGAGCGAGTCGCGGCTGCCGTCGGGAATTTCCTGGCGGTCGTCGTAGCTGGTCAGCCAGAGGTGCACCCCGCCCCAGGCCCTGGCCAGGCCCACCATGCCGGTGAGCTGGGTTTCGGCAAAGCCGGTGTTGTACACGCGGCCGTCCACCGGGTTTTGGTAGTCGCGGGCCAGGCGGTGGCTGCCGCGCAGGCTGGCCTGAAACCCGTTTTTTTGGTAGTTGAAGGCCAGCGAGTTGCCAATCAAGCCGTTCACGCTCTGGTATTCGGTCAGCGCCTCGCCGTGCAGCTGGCCGGCGGGGCCGGCGGGCAGGGCCGGCAGCAAGTTCACCACCCCGGCCACGGCATCGGAGCCGTAGAGCAGGCTGGCGGGGCCCTTCACCACCTCAATGCGGTCCACGCCGTAGCCATCCACTTCAATGCCGTGCTCATCGCCCCACTGCTGCCCCTCCTGGCGCAGGCCGTTGAACATGGTGAGCACCCGGTTGTAGCCCAGCCCTCGGATAAACGGCTTGCTGACGTTGGGGCCGGTGGTGACGGCGCTGAGGCCCGGAATGCCCCGCACGGCCGCATCAATGGCATTGGCATTGGCATTGAGGCGGATTTCCCGGCCCGACAGGGCCGCGATGGGCACTGGCGAACGGCGGATTTCGGTACCCCGGCTCACGCCCGTCACCACCACTTCGCTCAGGGTTTTGCCCTCGGCAGTCAGGCGAATGGTCAGGGGCTTATCGGTGGGCACCGTTGCCGAGGGCGTAGCGGTGGCATAGCCCACGGCGCTCACTTGCAGCTGGTGGGAGCCGGCGGGCAGGTTGGGCAGGGCAAAGCGGCCGTTTTCGTCGGCCGTCGCGCCCCGGCTCAGCACCGGCACCGCCACGCTGGCGAAGGGCAGCGGCCGGCCGGCCGCGTCCAGCACCTGCCCGCTCAGGCTTTGGGCCCGCAGGGCAAATGGGCATACAAACAGCAGAACAAACAGATACAAGCACTTAACAGACATGGCAGGCATGGCTTGGCGTAAAAAACCAAGGAGTGCCCCTGCCCTACTAACAAGCCGAACAAAAGTACGTACATTTTTTAGGTTAGTCTAAAAATTAATTTAGCATGTACTAAAAATTATATCTAATGGCGTTGATAAAAGACCTCATAATATTGTTATACAGAATATTACGCAAATCAAACAATACTGAACACGTAACCCTTTGCATCTCGTCGTTGCTGCTGATGTTTGGGTACTTGTGCAAATGCGCAACCCTTGTTTTTTCTTAGCCCGAAGGCAGCATGGCGGGACAATTGGAGCCCTGGCGCACCCGAATCAGTTGAGGCACCTGCCCTGTGGGCCTCCCGATGGGTTCTGCTTTTATGACTGTGCCCTCCCCTTAACACCAGAAATCGGTTTCCGCACCCTAATCCACTTATAATAAGCCGATAAATGGCGCGAATCAGCCCAGACTCACGCCAACAAGCCATCGCATATTATCGAAATGCTGCAAAAACGGAGCGTTGCCGGCTTCGACGGTTCATACAACTTTAGTACCCGAAATTCCGTTTCGAAGACACAGCAACTCTGGCCGCCGACCTTAACTCGAACAACCCCAGCCTGATGACCCAGGCCCGTAGGGTGCAACGGCTGCAAGCCACCACCTAGGCCGGGCCGGCTACTCTGCGGGCCCTGCAGCAACCGCTCGGCCGGAACAGGCAGGCCCTGCCCGGCACAAAGCCGCCGGCCGCGGCCACGCCTTCAGTAGCCGGAAAGCTCCGGGCCGGCGCTTTACTGTCCGGCGGGCGGGCGGGCTGTTAACTTGCCAGCCGGGCAAACCTGCTGCCACTGGCAGCGCACGGGCAGGCGGCCGGTGGGCGGCACCCCCCACTTACTTTTTTTTCTTGATGAGCTTATTTACTTTTTCCGCCTCGCTACTAACGCTAGCAGCGTTATTTTCCTATCTGAATGCCCGGTTTATGCGCCGTCCGGCGGGCATTATGTTTTTGCTGCTGGGCGTGGCCGTGGCGCTGGGCGTGCTGGCCTGGGGCCACATTGTGCCGAGCTTCACCGTTGCCGTGCGCGGGGCGCTGCTACGGTTCGATTTCACGGAGTTTCTCATGGGCTCGGTGCTAAGCTTTCTGCTCTTTGCCGGTTCGCTGCACGTGCGGGTAAATGCCCTGAAAGCGGTGTGGCGCAGCATTGCGGCCTACTCCACGCTGGGAGTGCTGCTGGCTACCGGGCTGGTAGGCCTGGGCACCTATGCCCTGCTGAACCTGGCTGGCGTGGAGCTGCCGCTGCTGCCCTGCCTGCTGTTTGGGGCGCTCATTGCCCCCACCGACCCCATTGCCGTGCTGGGCATTCTGAAAACCACCGACCTCGATAAGAACATTGAAACCAACCTGGCCGGCGAGTCGCTCTTCAACGACGGCTTCGGGGTAGTGGTGTTTGTGACCTTGCTGGAGCTGGCCACGCCCGGCGACACGCCCAGCGCCGGCTCGGCGGCCCTGCTGCTGCTGCGCGAGGCCGGCGGCGGCTTGCTGGCCGGGGGGGTGCTGGCCTATGTGGGCTACCGCCTCATCAAAACCGTGGACCACTTCCAGACCGAAGTCATGCTGACCCTGGCCCTGGTAATGGGCGGCTACGCGCTGTGCCACGCGCTGGGCGTGTCGGGGCCGCTGGCCATGGTGGTGGCGGGCCTGGCCATTGGCAACGTGAGCCGCAGCGGGGCGGTGTCGGACACCACGCGCGACTACCTGGAAAAGTTCTGGGAGGCGCTCGACGAGGTGCTCAACGCCGTGCTCTTCGTGCTCATGGGCCTGGAGCTGGTCGTGATTGGGGTCAGCCCGTTTTACCTGGGGCTGGGCGTGGCGGCGGCCGTGCTGGCCCTGCTGGTGCGCTACGTGGTGCTCACGCTTACCACGGGGCTGTTGGGCCTGTCGCGGCAGCTGCCGCCGCGCACGCTGGCCATTCTGAGCTGGGGCGGACTGCGCGGGGGCATTTCGCTGGCCCTGGCCCTGGGCCTGCCCACGGGCATGCACCCCGAAGTATTTGTGCCCATGACGTTTGCCGTGGTGCTGTTTTCGGCCGTTGTGCAGGGGCTTACGTTAAAGAGGCTATTGGGCTGGCTCACCAGCCGCCCAGCTTAACCGGGCCACCGGGCCCGCGTTTGTTTTTGTCCCCTTTATAATGCTCCCCACCCAAAATTATTTTGCCAACGCCGTTGGCTCGGTCGATTTCTCCCCTGAAGACGGCTACGTGCACCTGCACTGGTCGGGCACGTCCATGACGAGCCTCGAGTTTCGGGCCCTTTACACGCATGCCCACAACCTGCTGCGCCGCTACCCGCTGCGCGGCCTCCTGGCCGACCACCGCGCCATGCCCGCCGCCCCCGACCCCGCCGACCGCGACTGGCTGCTGAATACCTGGCTGCCGGCCGTGCTGGAAGACACCGCCCTTGAGCGCTACGCCGTGGTGCCCACCCTCACGCCCGAAACCCGCCTGCACACGCCCACCATGGCCGCGCAGATGCGCCGGGCAGTCACCACGGCCTTTTTTGAGGAGATTCCGCCCGCCACAGAATGGCTGCGAGCGGATAAGGCCGTTTAGGCACCCGATGAGCATGTTGTTCCCGTTGATTTTCCTAGATTTTAACGAGCCCCACTCCCTCAATCAGTTGCATCTATACTAGCGGAATTTACCACTGTATTCCATACTTACTGGACGCAGTTTCTGTTTGTGCTGCCGCGCCTGGTGATGGCGGCGGTGCTGCTGGCCGTGACGTGGCTGGCTTCGAGCCGGCTGCGCAGCTTCCTTACGGCCAGGCTCGCGGCTCATTCGGCCGACCCACTGCTCACCAACTTCCTCACCCAAGTGGGGCGCTGGCTGCTGGTGCTGAGCGGGCTACTGCTGGCCCTGCAAATCATCGGGTTTTCGGGCGTGGTGGGCGGGCTGCTGGGCGGGCTGGGCTTGTCGGCATTCCTGGTTGGCTTCGCTTTTAAGGACATTGCGGAGAACTTCCTAGCCGGCGTCATTCTGGCGTTCAACCGGCCCTTCAACGTCAACGACAGCATTCAGGTGAAGGACCACATGGGCCGGGTGATGGAGCTGAACCTGCGCACGACGCGCATCAAAACCTACGACGGCAAGGATATTTACGTGCCCAATTCGGTGCTGCTGAAAGAATCGGTCACGAACTTCACCCGCGACGGTTTCATTCGGCAGAACTTCCTGGTCGGCATCGACTACGATGCCGACGTGCCCACCGTGATAGAAGCCATCAGCGGCCAGCTGCGGCAGGAGGACGAAGTGCTTCAGACGATTCCGCATGAGCCCTTTATTATCGTGCACGAGCTGGCTACCAGCACCGTAAACCTGAAAGTGTTTTTCTGGACGGAATCGGAAGAATACCGACGCGGCGTGCTGGAGCTGCGCTCGCGCGTGATGAACCGCGTGAAAACCGTACTCATGGCCGCCGACAATGTGTCGCTGCCCGCCGACATTGTGGAGATGCAATTCCCCAAAAACCTGCCCGAGCTACGCGTACGGATAATAGACCAGGCCCCGGCCGGCCCGCCCGCTGCTTAAATATGCCCCTACCCTCCGGTGCGGCTCCCGCGCCTATCTTGCCGCATGTTTGACGTCCTGCTTCGCTTTCTGCATATTCGCTTTCTGCTCACCGATGACATGGCCGAGCCGACCGAGATTCAGGCGGACGTAGAGGCCGGAATTGCGTTTCGGGGCACCAATCTGTGGGTCTTGATTTTCGCCATTCTGGTGGCATCAGTGGGGCTGAACGTGAATTCGACAGCCGTTATCATCGGGGCCATGCTGATTTCGCCGCTGATGGGCCCCATCGTGGGCATCGGCTACGGGGCGGCCACGCTGGAGCTGAACCTGATTCAGCGCGGGCTCAAAAGCCTGTTCACGGCCTCGACGTTCAGCCTGCTGGTTTCGGCCCTGTATTTCCGCCTCACGCCCCTCACCGATGCCGGCTCCGAGCTACTGTCGCGCACCGTGCCCACCACCTGGGACGTGCTCATTGCCCTGTTTGGCGGGGCGGCCGGAGCCGTGGCCCTCACCCGCAAGGGCCACACCAACGCCATCCCCGGGGTGGCCATTGCCACGGCCCTGATGCCGCCGCTGTGCACGGCCGGCTACGGGCTGGCCACGGCGCACTGGTCGTTTCTGTTTGGAGCGCTGTATTTATTTTCCATCAACTGCGTGTTCATTGCCCTGGCCACGTTTCTGGTGTGCCGGGTGCTGCCGCTGCCCAAGCACACCTTCGTGAGCGTGAAGCGGGCGCGGCGGGTGCAGCTGGGCATTTGGGCGGTGGCGCTGCTCACGGCCGCGCCCAGCGTGTACCTGGCCGTGGGCATCGTGCGCGACGGCACCTTTACGCACAACGCCCAGCGCTTCGTAGACGAGCAGCTGAACCTGCCCGGCACCTACGTCGTCACCAGCCGCATCAAGCCCCGGGCGCACACCATCAACGTGCTGCTGGCCGGCCAGCGGCTCACGGCGGCGCAGCTGCAAAAGGCCCGCACGCAACTCAATAGCTACCGCCTGGCCGGTGCTGGCCTCACCGTGCGCCAGGGCTTGGCCCGCCTCGACTCGACCGACACGCAGGCTCTGCGCAGCAGTGTGCTCGAAGACGTGCGCAGCCGCCAGGAGCAAACCCTGGTGGGCTACGAAACCCGTTTGGCCCAGCTCCAAAAGCTGCTATCCAACCCCGATAGCGCCGCCGTTGGCCTGCCCGGCGCGGTTTCGCTGCTGCGCGAAGTGCAGATAGAGCACCCCGCCGTGCGCCAGCTGGGCCTGAGCCGCCTGGTGCGCCCCGCCGCCGACTCGCTGCGGGCCGATACCACCGTGCTGGTAGCCGTGCGCACCCGCCGCCCGCTGCCCACCGCCGAGGAGCGCCGCCTGGCCGCCTGGCTGAGCCTGCGGGCCGGCAACCGCCAGCACGTGCGCCTGCTCGTTGAGCCGCAGAACGCCCCGCCCCCCCGACCGTCCCCAACCCGCCGGAAATCGTCGCGCCGCAGGTAGGCGCAACGTCGCAAATGGGCCAGGGATGTACCCCTACGGGCGCCGAAACGAACTTGCCGGCCCCAACCGCGTAAAGCTAAAGAGTCATACAGGCTTCTATTCTCATTCTCAAAAAATAACCCCTCACACTATGAAGCATTTTCCCACAGGCTTCAGCTGCTTATTTGCCCTGGCTTAGCCTTGCCGGGAGCGGCTATTCGCTGGGCCATTCGGCCAGCGACGACCTCAAATCGACGAATCCCGCCGTGGTCCTGCAGGCCCAAAAGGTGGGTGACCTCCAGCAGCAGGTAGATGCGCAGGAGAAAGCCTACAGCGACCAGAAAGACGCCGTGAAAGACCGGGAACGAGCCGTCGATAAACAGAAAGAGGAAGCCGATGTCGATAAGAAGTGACTCGATGCCCTGAAAAGCCAGCTCGACGGTGCCAAACAGAACCTAAAAGGCGTGAAAACGCAGGCCAAAACCCAGTAGCGGGCGGGTATCGATTGTCGGTTATAGAGTGGCCAGTTGCCAGGAAATAAGCATTCTTGATAATGGATACCCATTGGAGTTGTTTAGAAAGTCACAAGGTACTCAAACGGTCATGCAGCGCGCAGCGAAGCATCTTGCTCGCATCGTTGAACGGGCCTGACGATGCGAGCAAGATGCTGCGCGCTGCATGACCGTTCGGGGACTTTCTAAATAGCTTCATTAACTTACATCCAAAACATTATCCATGAGGCACTTGCTGACCGGATTCCGCTACCTGCTGGCCATGCTGAGCGCCCTGGCACTGCTGCTGACGTTGGTTTCGGTGGTGCCGTCGAGTGAATGGTGGGTGCAGATGCTGGGCTTCCCCCGATT
Source organism: Hymenobacter siberiensis (assembly GCF_018967845.1). Classification (GTDB taxonomy): domain Bacteria; phylum Bacteroidota; class Bacteroidia; order Cytophagales; family Hymenobacteraceae; genus Hymenobacter; species Hymenobacter siberiensis. The sequence goes on along the minus strand of NZ_JAHLZZ010000001.1, from coordinate 1,447,130 downwards.
CCAGACGCTGGTGGTGCTGACGGCACTGCTGCTGGGGTGGCTGGCACTGCGCTGGCCAGCGCACTGGCGGGTGCGGCAGGGGCTGCTTATCGGCCTGGGAGCAGGCATTGGCGTGCAGGTCTTTTTTCTGTGGCCCTACCTGCCCTTTGCCCCCAAAGAGGTGCCCAATGCCCCGGCCGGAGCCAGCACTCGGATTCGCATTTTGATAATCAACGTGTTGATGAAAAACCGGCAGGACGAGCGCCTACGGCAGCTGGTGCAGGCCGTGCAGCCCGATGTGCTGCTGGCCCTGGAACCCGATGCCTGGTGGGCACGGGCCCTGCGCCCCCTGCAACCCGCCTACCCCTACCGCGTAGAACTGCCCCGCGATAATGCCTACGGCATGATACTCTACTCGCGCCTGCCGCTGGCCCATACGCAGGTGCAAAACCTGCTCCAGCACGGCGTGCCGTCCATTCGCACGCGGCTGCGGCTGTCCGATGGCCGACAGGTCACGTTTTTTGGCATTCACCCCACGCCACCCATCCCCGATACCTACCCCGACGGCGTGGGCCTGCGCGGGAAGGCATTGCAGAAGGTAACCGATGCGGTGCGGCAGAATGAGCGCCCCACCATCGTGGCCGGCGACTTCAACGACGTGAGCTGGTCGGGTACCATTCATCAGCTCACCCGCGAGGGCGAGCTGCACGACGTGCGCCTCGGACGCGGCCTCTACAACACGTTTGATGCCCGCTCGACGCTGGCCCGCTGGCCGCTCGACCACTTTTTTGTCAGTGAGCCGTTTCAGGTAGTGGAGCTGAAGCGCCTGCCTGATGTGGGCTCCGACCATTTCCCTTTGTACATCGAGCTGGCGCTGCCTGACCGATAAGCCTTTTCACTGATAAGCATCACGTTATATTTACTCAACCTTCTAACGCACCCAACCGATGAGCACCTCTTCTTTTTCCAGCATCTTACTCCTGGTCGGCGCCCTGGCCTTGGCGGGCTGCCAATCGGGAACCGAAGCACCCGTGGCGGCCGACCTGAACTCCGCCAACCCCGCCGTGGCCGAGCAAGCCCGCAAAGTGCAGGAGCTAACCACCCAGATTGCCCAGCAAAAGGCCGTTATCGAAACCGAGAAAAATAAGCTCACCGCCATCGAGCAGCAGCTGGAAGGGTCGAAGCAGAACCTGGAAGGCATCAAAAAAGAAGTACAGGCTACTCCCTAACGGCCCGCGCTACTGCGGCTGGCGCAGAAATATTTTCCGCACTTCGCTGTTTCCCTGCACCTCCTTATTTAGCTACATGGACTTTTCCATCGCCTGGCAGAAAATCAACCAGATGGGCCGCAATTTCATGGCCCTACTGCCCAACCTGCTCTTTGGGCTGGTGGTGTTCGTGGTGTTTATTCTCATTGTCCGCGGGGTGAAAGCACTGGTCGAGCGGCTGGTGCAGAACCGGGGCCAAAGCCAAAGCCTGAAGCTGCTGCAGAGCCAGTTATCCTACGTGGCCACGTTGCTGCTGGGCATCCTGGTTACGGTTACCATCATGGTGCCCAGCTTCACGCCGGCCAGCCTTATCAGCGCGCTGGGCGTGGGGGGCGTGGCCATCGACTTTGCCTTCAAGGACATTTTTCAGAACTTCCTGGCTGGGGTGCTGCCGCTGGTTACCGAGCCCTTCCGAATCGATGACCAGATTAAGTACAAGGACTTTGAGGGCACGGTCGAAACGATTCAGACGCGAGCCACCACCATCAAAACTTACGACGGCCGGCGGGTGGTTATTCCCAACGCCGAGCTGTTTATCAACGCCGTAACGGTGAACACGGCCTACGACAAGCGCCGCCTGCAATATGACATCGGCATTGGCTACGGCGACGATATCGACAAGACCCGCCAGCTCTATTATGGAGGCCATGAAGGACGTGGATAGCGTGCTGGCCGACCCCGTCCCCGAGGCGCTGGCAGTGGATTTGGCCGGCAGCAGCGTCAACATCCGCGCCCGCTGGTGGATTAACCCGCCGCGCCGCGCCGACATTATGGGCGCGCAGGACCGGGTGTTGGAAGCCATCAAAAACACGCTCACCGCCCACGGCATCGACCTGCCCTTCCCCACCCAGCAAATTCTGTGGCACGACCAGACCGAAGCCACCGACGGCGACCGCAAAAGCCAGCGCGAAGGCTGGCCCGCCGGTAAAGGCGACGTGCCCCAGTCGTGGGCCGCCGCGCAGCAGGAACAGCAAGCCGCCTCCGATGCCGCCGCGCCACCGGAGCAAGCGGGAAAAGCTGCCGGCTGAAGCCTGCCCCCTACCCGCAACAGGCCCGCCGATGCGACCCGAATAAACCGGGGCCGAGCGCGGCCACGTATCAACGGGTACCCTACACTTCTATTTTTACTGCATGCTTGAGATTCACCGCACCTTTAATTTGCTTTCCAACAAGGTTATGAGCTGGGTGGAGCAGTTTATCCTACTGCTGCCCAACCTGTTCATTACTATACTGGTCCTCACGGCCACGGTATTTGCCGCCCGGCTCACGCGGCGGGCACTGGCCAGCGTGCTGCCCCGGATGTCGCCGGGGGCTGTCACGCTGCATAGCCTCATCAGCACGCTGGCGTATGTGGCGGTGCTGCTGGTGGGTATCTTTTTCGGGCTCGAAGTGCTGGGGCTCGATAAAACGGTAACGTCGCTGCTGGCCGGCGTGGGGATTATTGGCCTGGCGCTGGGCTTTGCGTTTCAGGACATTGCGGCCAACTTCATCAGCGGCATCATCATCGCCGTGCAGCGCCCTTTCACGGTGGGCGACGTGATTCAGACCGATGCCTTTTTTGGCACCATCGAGTGCATCAACCTGCGCACGCTCGACCTGCGCCAGGTAACCGGCGAGCTGGTGCGTATGCCCAACCGCAAGGTGTTCGAAAGCGCCGTGACCAACTACAGCGTCACCACCCGCCGCCGCGTGGACGTGGAGTGCGGCGTGGCCTACCGCTCCGACCTGGACCAAGTGCGCGCCGTGGTGCTGGCCGCGATGGAAGATTTCCCTGAGCTGCTCACCGAGCAACCGCCGCAGGTAATGTTCACCGGCTTTGCCGACAGCGCCATCACGTTCAGCCTGCGCTTCTGGATTCCGTACCGCCGGCAGGTCGACTACGTGGGGGCCAAGAGCGAGGCCATTATGCGCATTAAGCGAGCCTTCGACGCGGCCGGCATCGTTATCCCCTTCCCCATGCGCACCCTGGAATTGCCGGCCGAAGTGCTGGCCCGCCTGGGCGGCGCCGTGTAGCCATATAGCGAAGCTGTTTAGAAAGTCGCGTTGCGCCGGTCCGACCGCCCTAGGGCGGTCGGACCGGTTGCCGCCAGAACGCCGCCAGCGGTTGTGCGACCGATACCAACGGCAACCGGTCGGACCGCCTAGGGCGGTCGGACCGGCGCAATGCACCGGAGCTACACGCGGGTCAGCGCTCCAACCACAACCCCAGCCCCCCGAACGGGGTACCCTATAAGGAACTAGCCCCGCACCGCGGGGCCCACGCATACCAACTCCGCAACCTGATGACGAAACATACCTATGACATGGGCCTGATTGGCAATTGCGCCTTTCTGGGCCTCATTGGCACCGATACGGCCGTGCGCTGGCTTTGCTGGCCGCGCTTCGACAGCAGCTTTGTGTTTGGCAGCCTGCTCGATGAGGACAAGGGCGGTGAGTACAGCATCCGGCCCGCCGCCGGCATTACCGGGCCGGGCCGGCAGTATTACCAGCCCAACACCAACGTGCTGTGTACCGAAATCGAAACCGAGGACGGCCGCTACCGCGTCACCGACTTCGCGCCCCGCTTCCCGCAGTATGAGCGGTATTATAAGCCGCTGATGTTTATCCGGAAGGTGGAGCCGCTGAGTGGCGCGCCCCGTATCCGGGTGGCCTGCCGGCCGGTGGGCAAGTACGGCGAGCTCGCCCTCACGCCCCGCCGCAGCTCTAACCACATCGCGTTTCTGGGTCTGGAAGAGGAAATCCGCCTCACCACCAATATCCCGCTCACTTACATTTTCGACGAGGAAGATTTCGTGCTGAACGAAACCAAGTACCTCGTGCTCACCTACGGCGCGCCTTTGGAAGCTCCCCTGGAAAGCACTGCCGAGCGGTTTCTGCTGGCCACCGCCGCCTACTGGCGCGACTGGGTGAAGAGCACCAGTATCGGCAGCTTCCACCAAGAGCAGGTCATTCGCTCGGCCCTGGCCCTGAAAATCCATCAGTACGAAGACACCGGGGCCGTGATTGCGGCCAGCACCACCAGCCTGCCCGAAGCCCCCGGCAGCACCCGTAACTGGGACTACCGCTTCTGCTGGATGCGCGACACGTACTACATCCTCACGGCCTTCAACAACATCGGCCACTTTGAGGAGTTGGAGCGGTATTTCCACTTCATTGCCAATATCAGCACCAAGGTGAAGGATAAGTTTCAGCCGCTGTATGGCATCGGCGGGGCCTCGGAGCTGACGGAAACGGAACTGCCGCTGGCCGGCTACCTCGGCAACCAGCCGGTGCGCATCGGCAACGATGCGTACACGCACATTCAGAACGACGTGTACGGGCAGGTGCTGGTGGCGCTGCTGCCGCTGTACGTGGATAGCCGCTTCCGCGACCCCGAGCGCGTGGCCCCGCTGGGCCTGGTGGAGGAGTGCCTGCGCCTCATCGAAACCACCATGGACCAGCCCGACGCCGGCCTCTGGGAGTTCCGCCACATTGCCCAGAAGCACTGCTACACCTACCTTTTCCACTGGGCTGGCAGCCACGCCGCCCGCCGCGTGGCCCAAAGTCTGGGCGATGTCGAAATGGAAATCCGGGCCACCGGCCTGATGGAGAAGTCCCAAACGCGTCTGGAAGAGTGCTTTAATGCCGAGCGCGGCGTGTACACCAACGCCATCGGCTCGCCGCACCTCGATGCCAGCACCATTCAGCTCATCACCATGGGCTACCTCGACCCTTCATCAGAAAAGGCCAAAAACCACCTCGTCGAGCTGGAAAAGGAGCTAATGACGCCCGAGGGCCTGTTCTACCGCTACCGCCACCCCGACGATTTCGGCACGCCCGAAACCACGTTCCTCATCTGTTCCTTCTGGTACGTGGAGGCCCTGGCCTGCGTCGGCCGCCTCGACGAGGCCATCCGCGAGTTTGAGCACCTCACGTCCTACGCCAACCACCTCGGCCTGCTGAGCGAGGACGTGGACGCCAAAACTGGCTCGCAGTGGGGCAATTTCCCGCAGGCTTACAGCCACGTGGGGCTGGTGAATGCGGCTTACCGCATCGCTCAGCGGTTGGATAAACCGAGCTTCGTGGGCTGAAGTGAGTAGACCAATAAAAAAGGACGTCCTGCTGAACTGGCTCAGCAGGACGTCCTTTTTGTTGGAGTCTGTTTAGGACGTCGCGTTATTCCGGTCCGACCGGTTGTCGTTAGCATCGGTCGCACAACCGCTGGCGGCGTTCTGGCGGCAACCGGTCGGACCGCCTAGGGCGGTCGGACCGGAGCAACGAACCAGCGCCGACTTCCTAAATAGCTTCATGGACTGGCAATCTGCCGGACTAAAGCGGAAACGCTTATTTTGACGCAGCTTTGCGCGGCCATTCGTTGCCATTATTTCTCCTCCCATGTCCCTCCCCCTCGTAGCGCCCCTGCCTCCCGATGCCAATGCCGAAGTAGCGCAGCTGGCCACTTTTTTCAACGAAACGCTGGGTTTCTGCCCCAACAGCGTGCTTACTATGCAGCACCGGCCGGCCATTGCCACGGCGTTTATTGAGCTGAATAAGGCCGTGATGGCCAACCACGGCCGCGTGAGCAGTGCCCTCAAGCGCCTCATCGGCTACGTGAGCAGCCTGGCGGCGGGTTGCCAGTACTGCCAAGCCCACACCATGCTGGCTGCCGGCCGCTACGGAGCCGAGCAGGAGCAGATGGACCACATCTGGGAATATGCCACGCACGCCGCCTTCTCGCCGGCCGAGCGCGCGGCCCTGGACTTTGCCGTGGCCGCCTCGGCCGTGCCCAACGCCGTGAACGAGGCCATTGCCAGCAACCTTCGCCAGCACTGGAACGAGGGCGAAATCGTGGAAATACTGGGCGTCGTCAGCCTCTTTGGCTACCTAAACCGCTGGAACGACTCAATGGGCACGCACCTGGAGCCCGGCGCCGTGGCCCTGGGCGAGCAGCAGCTGGCCAGCCACGGCTGGACGCCCGGCAAGCACGCCTGAACGGTGTAGAGACGCGACACCTCGCGTCTCATCGTTGAACGAAGGCTGGCCATTTGACGCAGCCAATGAGCTAAACGCACTGATTCAACCAGCGTGTAAACGACATCAGCAACGAATAGAGACGTGAAGTATCACGCCTCTATTCGTTGCTGATGTCGTTTGTATCCGTCATGGTTTTGGTCGTTCAACTCGAATTGTTCAACGACGCGACGCGAAGTGTCGCGTCTCTACCTCGTTATCACACAATCAATTGTCGCAGGAGCTTCCGCACATCCGTGGGCGAGGCGATGTGGAAGCGGGCGGCCGAGTGTTGGGCCTGACCCACGCGCACGGTGTAGGCTTCGGGCGGCAAGGCACGGAAGGTATCCTCGTCGGTGCGGTCGTCGCCGATGGCCAGCATGAAGCCGGGCTCGTATTGGCCCAGCCAGCGCACGGCCGCTGTGCCTTTGTTGATGCCGGCATTCTTGATTTCGAGCACTTTATTGCCTTCCAGCACCTGCAAATCGGTGTTGGCGGTGATGAAGCTGAGGTGGCTGAGCAACTCGCGGGCGCGTACCGGGCCCAGCTCGGCATCGGCGCGGCGGTAGTGCCAGACAAGCGAGTAGTCCTTCTCCTCGATGAAGGAGCCGGCGGTGCGGGCCACGTACACTTCCAGCACCGGGCGCAGCTCGCGCTTCCAGTCGTTGCGCAGGGGTTGGAACAGCTCCCATTCGGTCGCTTCGGCCCCGCGCAGCCACACGCCGTGCTCGGCAATGAAGTGCAGCGGCAGGTGGCCCAGCCACTTTTGCAGGGTGTTACGGTCGCGGCCCGAAATCACCACCACGCGGTTCTGCGGGTTGTCGGTGAGGGCACGCAGCAGCAGGCGCAGCTCCTGGTCGGGGGCGGCGCGGGTGGGGTCGGGGTGGAAGGGCACGAGCGTACCGTCGTAGTCGAGCAGCAGCAGGCGCTGCTCGGCAGCGTGGTAATCGGCCAGCAGCATGGCGGTGGCGGCTTCGTCGAGGTTGGCCGTGGCCAGGGTTTCTTGCTTCATCTTGGTATAGGCCAGCTGGTTCATAAAAAGTTTGGTCCAGGCAAACACGTTGTAGCGCTGCACCAGCGCCTGCATGTTGCGCATGCGGCGTTCCTGCTCGTCGTCGGGCATCACCAGGGCCTCGTGCAGGGATTCGGCTAGGGCGCGGGTGTCGGTCGGGTTGATGATGAGGGCATCGGACAGCTCGCGGGCCGCGCCGGCGCGCTCGCTCAAGATGAGCACGCCCCGATGGTCGAGCCGGCTGGCCACGTACTCCTTGGCTACCAAGTTCATGCCGTCGCGCAGAGGCGTTACCAGGCCCACGTCGGCCATGGCATAAAGTGCCGCCAGCTCGGGCAACGGAAACGAGCGGTAGAAGTAGTGCACCGGGCTCCAGCTGATGGTGCGGTACTGGGCGTTGATGCGGCCCACCAGTTCATCGACCTCCTCTTTTAGCGACGCATATTGCGCTACCTGGTCGCGCGAGGGCACCACCACCATAATCAGGCTCACTTGCCCGCGCCACTCGGGATAGCGCTCCAGCAGCTCATTAAAGGCCCGCAGGCGCTGCGGAATGCCCTTGGTGTAGTCCAGGCGGTCGATGCTGAGGATGACGCGGGTGTTGCCCAGCGCCTGCCGGTACTCGGCCGTGTGGGCCTGCGCTTCTTCCGAAGCGGCGGCCGTGGCGTAGCGCTCGTAGTCGATGCCCATCGGGAAAGCATCGACGCGCACGGTGTGGCTGGGCGTCTCAATCTGGCCGTTCTGGTTGGGCAGGCCCAGCTGCTGCGATACCGCGCTGAGGAAGTGGCGCATGTAGCCAAAGGTGTGAAAGCCAATCAAATCGGCCCCCAGCATGCCGCGCAGCAGCTCCGTGCGCCAGGGCAGCACCCGAATCAGCTCGTACGACGGAAACGGGATGTGCAGGAAGAAGCCGATGGTGGCCCGGGGCCGGGCGCGGCGCAGCAGCTCGGGCAGCAGCAGCAGCTGGTAATCGTGCACCCAGATAATGTCGTCGGGGCCGGACTGGGCCAGCACGGCCTTGCAAAATTTCTCGTTCACGGCCACGTAGGCGTCCCAGTGCTCGTCGACGTAAGTAGAAAACTCGGTGAAATAATGAAAAGTGGGCCAGAGCGTGGAGTTGCTGAAACCCTCGTAATAGTCCCTGATTTCGTCTTCGGTGAGGAAAACCGGGGCCATGTTGTCGGCGTGCAGCTCCTGGGTAATGAAGCTTTCCTCGGATTCGTCGTGCACAAACAGGCCGGGCCAGCCCACCCACACGTTGTCGCCCTGGCGATAGATGGAGCCCAGGCCAGTGGCCAAGCCGCCCTCGCTGGGCTGAAAAGTGAGGCCGTCGTCGGTACGCTGAACTTTGGTGGGAAGACGGTTAGAAACAATAATCGTTTTTGACATAGCAGAAGGGCTGAATCAGCCAAAGGAGTTGTTTAGAAAGTCACAAAAGGTACTCAAACGGTCATGCAGCGCGCAGCGAAGCATCTTGCTCGCATCGTTGAACGGGCCTGACGATGCGAGCAAGATGTTTTGCTGCGCGCTGCATGACCGTTCGGGGACTTTCTAAACAGCTTCAAAGACAGAACGCGAGAAAAAAAGGAGCGGGCGGAAGCCCGTTTTAATTATCAGTGTGGCAGGACCACCGGTCTGACCGCCCCAGGCGGTCAGACCGGTTGAAGTGAGGTCGAAATCGTTGTTACAACAACCAGTCAGACCGCCTGGGGCGGTCAGACCGGAGCCAGTGAAGCATACGCGGCTTCACGTACCTGCCGGGCCCGCAATGCGGCGTTGATGCGGCGGTACTTGGTCCGAAACCGGACCCAGCCCAGCGCCACCAGGGCCAGCCCAAATGGGATGAAAAAGGCCCCAATCCACACAAAAACATACTCCCGAAAGAAATTAATTAGCGACAGGCCCGCAATCACCAGCGCCATGCCCGTGCGCAGGTACGCCAGCCAGGTACGCTCGTTGGCCAGGTTGGTGCGCTCCAACGCCAGCTCGTCGCGGAGGGTGAGGTGGGGAGCAGGCAGCGGAGGCAAAGTGGGCATAGGAAAAAGGGTATACGGGATATTGGCCATCAGAAACGGATTGCCCACGCTTTTGCCGGCGCGTGCTGGTAGCATACGCAGGCAAAAGCGTGGGCAAATCAGGCGGTTACTGCGCGGCCGTCCAGCCGCCGCCGAGGGCGCGGTATAGGTCAATCAGCAGCAGGAACTGCTGGCGGCGGGCGGCCGTCAGGTTCAGCTCGGCATCGAGCACGCTGCGCTGGGCGGTGATGACTTCGATGTAGGTGGCGTAGTTGGCGCGGTAGAGGTCGTTGGCCGTGGCCACGGCATTGGTGAGGGCGTTGACCTCTTGCTGGCGCAGGTCGGCTACTTCGCGGTAGTTTTCGAGGCCGCGCAGGTTGGTAGTCACTTCCTCAAAGCCGATTTGAATGTTTTTTTGGTAGTTGAGGTAGGCGGCGCGATGTTCGGCGGCGCTACGGGCATAGTTGGCCCGCATGGCGCTGCGGTTGAATACCGGGGCGGCCACGCCGGCCAGCAGGCCGTAGGCCAGCGAGCCGGGCGCACTAAAGAGCAGAGCCGGCGTGTAGGCATTCACGCCGAGGTAGGGCCCCAGCGTGAGCGAGGGCAGGAAGGCGGCGCGGGCGGCGGCCACGTCGGCGCGGGCGGCGGTGAGCTGGAGCTCGGCCTGCTGCACATCGGGCCGGCGCAGGAGCATGGTGGCAGGCAGGCCAGCCGATACCGCAGCGGGCACCGCCTGCATGGTGAGGGCCCGGCCGCGCCGAATGGGCTGCGGGTAGCGGCCCAACAGGCGGTTGATGGTGTTCTCGGCGGCGGCAATGCGCTGGCGAGCCTCAGCCGCCAGGCTGCGGGTGCGCAGCAGCTGGGCGGCAAACTGCTGCACGGCTAGCTCGGTGGCCCGCCCACCCAGCTTCTGGATTTTCACCACTTCGAGGGCCCGCTCCTGGTAGGCGCGGTTTTTTTCGAGCACGGCCAACTGGTTGTCGTAGGTCAGCAGCTCGTAGTAGCCGCTGGCCACCTGGGCTACCAACGCAGTTTGCACCAGGCGTCGGCCCTGCTCAGTGGCCAGCAAGCGGGCGTAGGCGGCCTTGCGACGGCTGCGCAGCTTGCCCCAGAGGTCAATCTCCCAGGTGCTGCGGAAGCCCACAAACAGGTCGGGCACGAGGCTGGGCAGGCGGCGGCCGTCGTTGGTGTCGGTGTTGCCCACGCCGCTGTAGTCGGCAAACTTATCGAGGCTGCCCACACCGCCGGCGCTCACCTGCGGGTACAGGGCACCCCGGGCGGCCAGCAGGCCGGCGCGGGCCTGCTCCACCCGTTGCAGGGCAATGGCGAGGTCGGGGTTGGCACGGAGGGCGGTGTCGATGAGGGAAACCAGGGCTGAGTCGGCGAAGAATCGCTGCCAGTCGAGCCGGGCGATGGTGGCGGTGTCGGTGGCCGGGTTCTGAAAGGCGGTGGGGACGGCCGTGGCGCGGGGCTGGGTGACGAGGGGGAGGGAGGCAGTGCAGCTTGTTAAGAAAAGCAGGAGGCCACCTAACGTTCGCCTCACCCCCCGGCCCCCTCTCCGCTGGAGAGGGGGAGCCTGACGACTCGTTGTTGAGTTTGTATCAGAAAAAAGGAATGAGTGAATCAGAGACATAAATCAGTTTTAGTTTTCTATTGCACAAGCTGAAGCATGTGCTACAAGTCGTCTGGCTCCCCCTCTCTGCGGGAGAGGGGGGGCCGGGGGGTGAGGTTACGCGTGGGCTGCCTCGCGCACTTCCTCCTCTGAAAGCGGCTCTTCCACTTTCTCCTTCTTCCCACGCGAAAACAGCACGTACAGCCCCGGAATCAGGATTACCCCGAAGATGGTGCCGATGAACATGCCGCCGGCAGCGGCGGTACCAATGGAGCGGTTGCCCATCGCGCCCGCGCCATCGGCAATGCAGAGCGGGATGAGGCCAGCCACGAAGGCGAACGACGTCATCAGGATGGGGCGCAGGCGGGAGCGGGCGCCTTCCACGGCCGCGTCGAGGGCCGAGAGGCCTTCCTTGCGGCGCAGCACCGCGAATTCGATGATGAGGATGGCGTTTTTGCCCAGCAGGCCCACCAGCATCACCAGCGCCACCTGGGCGTAAATGTTGTTTTCGAGGCCCAGCAGCTTGAGCGCCAGAAAGGCGCCGAAAATGCCCGTGGGCAGGCTCAGCAGCACCGGCAGGGGCAGCAGGAAGCTTTCGTACTGCGCCGCCAGCAGCAGGTACACGAAAATGAGCACCACGCCGAACACGTAGAGTGCCTGGTTGCCGGAGATGATTTGCTCGCGGGTCATGCCGCTCCATTCGTAGCTGTAGCCGCGCGGCAATTCCTTAGCGGCCACTTCCTGAATGGTCTTCACGGCATCGCCGGAGGAGTAGCCGGGGGCGGCGTCGCCGTTCACCTGAGCCGATGTGTACATGTTGTAGCGGGTGAGCTGCTCGGGGCCGTACACGCGCTCCAGGCGCAGGAACGTGGCAAAGGGCACCATCTCACCCCGGTCGTTTTTCACGTACAGTTTCAGCACGTCTTCGGGCTGGGTGCGGGCGCTGGGCAGGGCCTGCACCATCACCTTATACATCTGGCCGAAGCGGATGAAGTTGGAGGCGTAGTTCGCGCCCATCAGGGTTTGCAGGGTGCTCATGGCCCGCTCCACGGTCACGCCTTTTTTGGCGGCCAGGTCGGTATCGAGGTGGATGAGGTACTGCGGGAAATTGGGGTCGAAGCCGGAGAACGTGCCCTCGATGGCCGGCGTAGCGTTCAGGGCCTTGATGAAGCGCTGCGTAACTTTCGCGGTCTGCTGCAAATCGCCGCGCCCGGTGCGGTCCAGCACCCGGAAGTCGAAGCCGCCGGCGTTGCCGAAGCCCGGCACCGTGGGCGGCGTGAAGAACTGAATCTGGGCATCGGTGATGCCGCGGGTTTTGGCTTTCAGCTCGTTGATGATGTCGGTGGTCGACTGCTCACGCTTGTCCCAGGCGGCGAGGTTAATCATGCCCATGCCGTAGCTGGCGCCCGACACGTCGTTGAGCAAGCTGTAGCCGGCCAGGGTCGAAACCGACTCTACCGGACCCAGCTTGCTGGCCACGCGCTGCACCTTATCGAGCACGCGCTGGGTGCGCTCCACGGTGGCGCCGGGCGGCGTGGTTACGTTGATGTACACCATGCCCTGGTCCTCGCTCGGGATGAAGCCGGTGGGCAGAATCCGGCTCACGCCCCAGGTGGCGGCGAAGAAGAACAGCAGCATGGCCACCGTAATCAGGCGGCGCGAAGCCACCGTGCGCACCAGCCCCTGGTAGCGGTCGGCAAAGGCTTCGTAGCGGCGGTTGAAGCCGGCGAAAAACCGGCCCATCAGGCCCGTGCGCTCGCTGTCTTCTTTAGGCTCTTTCAGCAAAAGCGCACAAAGGGCGGGCGTGAGCGTCAGGGCATTCACGCCCGAAATGACAATGGCAATGGCCAGCGTGAGCGAAAACTGCCGGTAGAACACGCCCACCGGCCCGCTCATAAACGACACCGGAATAAACACCGCCGACATCACCAGCGTGATGGCGATGATGGCCCCACCGATTTCGCCCATGGCCGCCAACGTGGCGTCCATGGCGCTGAGGTGCTCCTCGTGCATCTTGGCGTGCACGGCCTCCACCACCACAATGGCGTTATCGACCACAATGCCAATGGCCAGCACCAGCGCAAACAGGGTGAGCAGGTTGATGCTGAAGCCCATGATTTTCATGAAAAACAGCGTGCCCACCAGCGCCACCGGCACGGCCAGCGCCGGAATCAGCGTCGAGCGCCAGTCCTGCAAAAACAGGAATACAATCACGAACACCAGCAAAAATGCCTCGACCAGCGTGCGCAGCACTTCGTGAATACTGGCATCGAGGAAGCGTGATACATCGTAGCTGATGCTATAGCGCATGCCGGGCGGGAAGTTGGTTTTCTGCAGCTCGGCCATGCGCGCCTTCACGGCGTCAATTACGTCCGAAGCATTGGAGCCGGGCAGCTGCTTGAGCATGATGGCGGCCGAGGGCTGGCCGTTCGATTTCGAAGTCATGCGGTAGGTCTGCGCGCCGAATTCCACGTCGGCCACGTCCTGCAGGCGCAGCACCGAGCCGTCGGGGTTGGCCCGCACCACCAGCTGGCGGTACTGCTCCGGCTCGAAAAGCTTGCCCGTGTAGCGCAGCACGTATTGCAGCGCCTGGGCGCCCTGGCCCGAGCTTTCGCCCGAACGCCCGGGAGCCGCCTCAATATTCTGGGCCTGAATGGCGGTTACAATCTCATCAGCCCCCAGCTTGTAGGCCAGCATCCGGTCGGGCTTGAGCCACACGCGCATGGCGTATTCGCGGCTGCCCATAATCTCAGCCAAACCCACGCCTTTGATGCGCTTGAGCTCCTGCAACACGTTGATATCTGCAAAGTTGTAGATAAACTTCTCGCCCACGCTCTTGTCGTCGCTCACCACGTTCAGGTAGAGTAGCATGGAGTTTACCTCCTTCTCAGTGGTCACGCCGGCCTTGATAACTTCCTCCGGCAATTCGTCGATAATGGTGGTCACGCGGTTCTGCACGGCCACGGCAGCCAGGTCGGGGTCGGTGCCCACTTCGAAGAATACCTCCACCAGCGTGGTGCCGTTGTTGGTCGTCACCGTATTCATGTACGTCATGCCCGGTACGCCGTTGATGGCGCGCTCCAGCGGCGTGGCCACGGCCTTGGCGCAGACTTCGGCATTGGCGCCATTGTATTTGGCCCGCACCGTGACGGATGGCGGCACAATGTCGGGAAACTGCGTAACCGGCAGCACAAACAGTGCCCCCACCCCCAGTAGGGTGATGAATAGGGAAATAACGAGCGATAAAACCGGCCGCCGGATGAAGATATTGAACATAGAATCGGGATTTTATCAGACCGTCATGCAGAGCGCGGCGAAGCATCTCGCATAGGGTAGTAATTCAATCGTGAGAAATGGATTAGTGGTAGCACGCGAGATGCTTCGACTGCGCTCAGCATGACGTTCTTTTAGGGCGATGCGAAGCGTTTACTCGTTCGCCGCCACGCTCTTCAGCGTCACCGCACGCCCGGCAATGTGGGTGCCGTCGCGCAGGTCCTGGATGCCTTCGCACACCACCTGCTCACCCGGCTTCAGCCCGGATTTCACCACATAGTAGGCCGCCAGGCGGCTTTTGGGCAGGAAGCTCTGCTGATGCACGATGCCCTTGGCATCCAGCACATATACGTAGTATTTATCCTGCTGCTCAAACACCGCTTTCTGCGGCACCAGCACGGCATCGGATACGGTGTTGGCCAGGCGCACCTTGCCGGTCGCGCCGTGCTTGAGAATGCGCTTCGGATTACCGAAACGGGCCCGGAAGGCAATGGCGCCGGTGTTAGACTCGAACTCACTTTCCACGGTTTCAATCTTGCCGGGGGGCGAGTAGAGGGAGCCGTCGGCCAGCACCAGCCGCACCATATTCGTGCTGCGGGCCGAGTCCTGGGCGCGGGTTTTGATGAACTCCAGGTAATCGGCTTCCGACACGTTGAAGTAGGCGAATACCTCGCTCGCGTCCGATACCGTCGTGAGCAGCGTGCCATCGTCCACGAGGCTGCCTACTTTCAGCAGCTCGCGGTTTACCACCCCGTCGAAGGGGGCGCGTACCAGCGTGTAGCTGAGCATGAGGGCGGCATTGCTTTCGGCCGAGCGGGCCTGGGCCACGTTGGCTTCGGCGGCATTCAGCTGGGCGCGGGCCACGTCGAGCTCCGAGGCGGTAATGACGTTTTTGGCGGTGAGCATCTTCACGCGGTCCAGCTGCAGGGCTGCCACGCGGGCCTGGGCAATGGCATTGCTCAGGCCCGCGTGCAGGCGGGCCAGCTTGGTGCGGTATTCGGCGGCCGAAATCTGGAACAGGGGCTGGCCCTTCTTCACCACGTGGCCTTCATCAACAAAGATTTTTTCGATGTAGCCCTTCACCCGTGCTCGCAGCTCCACGTTGCGTTCGGCCTGAATCTCGGCCACGTATTCGCGGGTAAGCACGGTATCGTGGGCTACGAGGCGCACCACGGGCAACTCCAGCGGCTGGTCGTCTTTAGTGGGCGTGTTGCCTTCCCCACTGCCGCAGCCGGTGAGAGCGGCCCCGCCCAGCACGGGCAGCAGTAAAACAAGGCAGTGGCGGAATAAGCTGGGCAATGGTACAGACATAGAGGGAATAACGAAAAATTTAGACGCTTGGGTATCATTACATCAAAATAGATGGAAGAATCGATATACTCGTACTCAGGGCAGCAGGGCCAGCAGCTCCTCATCCACGGCATCGGGCCGGACGGCCGAGGCACGGGGCGTGACCAAGTAGCAGCGGGCCATGAAATCGAGCAGCACCTGGCCCTGGTGCACAACGGCCGTGTGCTGGTCGGCCGACCATTCCACCACCGGGTCGGCGGCCAGAATGGCGCGGTGCCACCACGAAAGCGAAGCCGCCGAACGGCCCAGACGGCGCACCATGTCGCAGCGCAGTTGGATAACGGCCTGCCACTGGGCGGCGGGCGAAAGGGCGGAGAAGCTGGTGGTCGTCATGGCAACGGCGGAAAAAGGATGAATGAGAAAGGAGAAGGGAGTAGAAATGAAGCGCTAGTAGCTGGTGCGGCAGGCGTCTTCGGCCATGCGGCAGGCATCGGTGCAGCGGCGGCTGAAGTCGCCGGGATGCTGGGTGGTTTCGTCGGCGCAAGCGCGGCACAGCTCAGCGCACTCGCGCAGGATGTAGCGGAAGTGCTCGGAGCCGCGCGCCACGAACACGCCGGCCAGCTGGCACAGGTCGGCGCAGTCGCGGCCCAGGCGCATGCTGCGCGCCCGGCTCGGGAGGTTGGGCTCATTCCAGCTGTAGGCAATGAACTCGTTGCAGGCCGTGGCGCAGGTAAAGAGGGCATCGAGCAGCACCTGCTGGCGGGGCAGCATTTCGGCATGTGCCGGAGCAGTCGAATAGGAAGGAGGAAACATGGTGTTGGGCGGGGTTAAGAATAGCGTGAGGTATCAGGGACGGACGGCCAGTAGCGAATCGGCCGGTGCGGCGGCGGGCTGCCGCAGCGAATCGGGCGGCAGCAGCAAGGCAGTGGGCACACGCAGCTGGGCCTCCAGCTCCTGGTCAAAGGCATGAGTTTCGAGCCGCAGCAAACAGTAAAAGTTGAACGCCGTCGACAGCACCAGGGCCCCCACCAACAGGTAGAGCAGCATGCGCGGACGGGTTTGAGCGGTTCTCTTCATAGCAAAGCCAGTGGCAGTGTTGGCTACAAAGGACCCCAACCGGTATTAACCTGGCCTGAATGCGAGATTAAAAAACATTAAAATGTGCGCGGAAAACGACTGTCATCCTGAGCATTCTGCGATTAAAGCAGAGACGAAGGACCTTCTCACGTCCGCGCCGACAGAATTACTGCAAGCCGTTCCAGCATGATAAGGTCCTTCGTCTCTGCTTTAATCGCAGAATGCTCAGGATGACAGTCGTTTTCCGTTACTTCCTACCCCACCACCGGCAGGCGCAGCGTGGCCGTGGTACCCTGCCCCGGCTCCGAGGCCAGCACCAGCGTGCCGCCGTGGCGCTGCGCAATCTTCTGCGTCACGGCCAAGCCGATGCCGTAGCCAGGCTGCTGGCGGCCGTTTTCGGCTCGGTACAGCGGCTCGAACACCCGCGCCAAATCAGAGGGGGCAATGCCGATGCCGGTATCGGCCACGGCTACCTGCACGGTTTCGGGGTTGGCGTAGCCCAGGGTGGCGCGCACCTCAGCGGCCGAGTATTTGCAGGCGTTGTCGAGCAGGTTGAGCAGGGCCGTGGTGAGGAGCTGAGCATTGCCGGCCACGGCAAAGGGCGTATCCAGTTGGTCGGGCACATCGCCGAAAGCCACCTGCACCAGCCGGCCGGGGTGGCGGGCCTGGCACTGGGCCACGGCCTGGGTCAGGCACTCGTCGAGGCGCACGGGTTCACGGCGGCCGCCCATCTCGCCGGCCTGGGCCAGGGCCAGCAGGCCGTTGGTGATGCCCATCAGCTGGCGCAAATCTTCTACGGCCGAGGCCATACTTTCCTGGGCGTCGGGCAGAGTTTCATCGTAGGCCAGGGCGGTTTGCAGGGTGCCCAGGGCCACGGTGAGGGGCGTGCGCAACTCGTGCGAGGCGTGGCTCACGAAGCTGCGCTGGGCCTCGAAAGCCTGTTCCAGTCCGCCCAGCATCTGGTTGAAGGTAATGGCCAGTTGCGCGATTTCGTCGGTACCGTTGCCTTCATCCACGCGGCGGCTCAGCTCGCGGGCGGTTATTTTTTTCACCTGCTTCACCACCCGGGCAATGGGTTTCAGCGACTCGTCGGCGAAGTACCAGCCGGCCAGAATGATAAGCACCAGCGCCCCCACGTTGCCGGCCAGCAAAATCAGCCGCAGACTGGCTAGCTGGGCCCAGCCCAGCTCGTCGTAGCCGGCCGCAAACAGCCGGTAGGGCTGCCCCGCCGGTCCGTAATTGAAACCCACCGCATCGAGTGGCCCGGCGCGGAAGCGCACCAGCGGTGCGCCAGTGGCCAAGCGTGGCAATTGGCTCTGGTTAGCCTGCTGCGGCACGGTGTCGGCGCTCACGTAAATCAGCCGGTTATCCGGCGCGTAAATGCTGATTTCCTCCTGCTCGATGGTGAGCAAGTCGCTGCGGCTAAAGGTGCGGCGCACGGCCCCGGCCGAGTCGGCGGGCGCAGTGCGCAGGTGCAGGCGGGCCGTCATAATTGCCTTGCCCGCCAGCCGCCGCGTGAAGCGCTGCTCCCGCGCCGCCGCGTGGAAGTAGTACACAAACGCCGAAAACCCGAGCTGAATGGCCAGCACGAGCAGCGTAAAGCGCAGAATCAACTTGTTGCGAATCAGCATGAATTGTAGCGCGGACTTTTAGTCCGTGAGTATTATTATTCAACTCGCGGACTAAAAGTCCGCGCTACTTTACCCACCCTCCCGAGCCACGTAGCCCATGCCCACCACGGTATGAATCAACTTCATACCGAACCCCTTGTCCATCTTCTTGCGCAGGTGGCTCACATACACGTCGATGATATTGGTATTGGTATCGAAGTTCAAATCCCAGACTTTCTCGGCAATATCGACCCGCGAAATCACCCGGTTGCGGTTCAGCAACAGGTACTCGAGCAGGCCATATTCCTTGGTGGTGAGCTCGATGCGCTGGCCGGCGCGGGTCACGGCCTTGGTGTCGAGGTTTAGCTCCAAATCGGCCAGGCGCAGCACCTGCTTCACGGCGGTGGCCTCGGTGCCGCGCCGGGTGAGCACCCGCGCACGCAGTAGCAATTCCTTGAACTCGAAGGGCTTGACGAGGTAGTCGTCGGCCCCGGCCTCGAAGCCAGTCACCTTGTCGTCGAGGCTATCTAGGGCCGTGAGCAGGAGCACCGGCAGGCGCGGGTAGTCGGCCCGGATGAGCCGGCACAGCTCAAAGCCGTTGATGTGGGGCAGGTTCACGTCCAGAATCACCAGGTCGTAGGGCTGCTGCCGCACCATCGAGAGCCCCATCTGGCCGTCGTAGGCCACATCCAGCTCGTAGCCTTCGTGCCGAAAGCCTTTGCTGACAAACGTGGCGAGCTTGGGCTCATCCTCAACGAGTAGTAGTTTCATGGCAAAGAAAAATATGCTGAAGAGCGAAAGGTCGGAACGTCATGGTGGAGTTGTTTAGAAAGTCCCCGAACGGTCATGCTTCGCTGCGCTCTGCATGACCGTTCGGGGACTTTCTAAACAGCTTCGCTACTAAACAGCCGCCGACAACCCCATTAAATCGTCGCGTAGCTCCCGGTAGTCGGCCCGTACCTGGTCAAGGTCGTAGCTGGTGGTGAGGGTGGCTTCGGCCGCTGCCAGTATGAGGTCGGCCTGCTGGCGCAGGGCAGCACGGCTGGCCGTTGCGTGGCATTCGGCCGCGATGGTGCGCAGCGCCACCAGCTGGCGCAGGTAAATAGCCAACGCGTTCGCCGCGTTGGTGCGAATCTGGTCGAAAGCCGTGCCCAGGTAACCGGCAAAGTCGGGCCCCGTGGTTAGCACGCGCACCTGCCCTTCCGCCGCCCGCAGCGGGCTGGCGAGCTGCCGATTGGCCAGCAGCCGCAGCAGCGCACCCAGCCGGTCCACGCACATCACTGCCGTGGTGGTATCGTTGATGCCCGGGGAAAGGGCTTTCATGGCAATATCCACCAGCTGTCGCAGGCCGAAGCCCACGTCTTGGTCGAGGGTGCGCTGGTCGCCGAAGCGGTAGCTGTCGTCCAGGCGGTCGGCGAGCTCATCGGCCGGGGGCAGGGTGTGGCCGTCGGGGCTGGCTACCGCTACCAGCGGCGCGCCCTTCACAATAAAGCTGCCAATGGCCTGCTCCATGCGCACCACCACATTGGCCTGCTCGGCAAAAGCCAGCAGCGCATCATAATCCACGCCCTGAATGTAGCCCGTGACCGGGGCCGGCACCAGCTGCCAGCGCAGGTCCGGGCCGGCGGCCAGGTCGGCACGCTCGGTGGGGGTGGCGGGCTCACCCAGCCGGGCCGGAAACACCTTGTCGAGCAGCTTCTCCGTTTCGGCCGCCACGCCCGCCACAATGTTGGCCGCCTGAATGGAGGTGGCAATATGATGGATAAAGAAAATCAGCATGCCGATGCTCACCAAGGCCAGCACCAGCCCGAAGGCCACGGCCAGGGGCGGCACAAACGAACCTTCGTCGCCCCCACGAATGGTGCGCAGCACCACCAGACAGTACACGAAAATACTTACAAAAAAGCCCATTACCACTTGGTTGGTACGGTCGCGCATGAAATTGTGCAGCAGGCGCGAGGTGTACTGGCTGGCCACCTGCGCCAGCGTGGCCAGCGTGAGCGAGAAGGTGAGGCCCGCCACCGTAATCATGGAGCCGGCAATGGCCGCAAGCATGCCGCGCGCGCCATCGGCCCCCGCCCCAAACAGCAGCGGAAACCGCGCCGTCCACTTCGCCCCGATGTACACGTCGAACACTACCAGCCAGTACGCGGCAAACAGCGAGGCCACGACCATCATCGTCGGCACAAACCAGAGGCTGGAATCCAGCTTCAGCCACAAGGCTTTCAGTTTATTCATATGTCCCGGTTTACTGCCTCCCCGGCCTTACGGTTGTGCGGGCGGGGCCGGCGGTGCGGTGTTGCCAACCTCAGACACCTGAATTGATGTCAAACCTGGCGCGCCCATTTGGCTAGATGTATAGAAGCTGTTTAGAAAGTCACAAAAGGTACTCAAACGGTCATGCTTCGCTGCGCTCTGCATGACCGTTCGGGGACTTTCTAACCAACTCCATAGGCCCAAGAAGTAACAGTGCGTTTTCCGGTCTGGAATTCCACACATAATTATGGGGTATATACGCCTCGGCATCGCCTTCACAGGCCCGGGTTTGGCGTGAAGTCAGTAGGTGTGACCTGAGCAAAGAAAAGGCCCGCTAACAAACTGTAACCAGTTTGTTAGCGGGCCTTTTCTTTGCTCCCTCCTGGGTGCGCCATATGCCCTAATGCAGTCAAAAACGCGGTTTTTAGGTCGAATTTGTCCCGGTTTATGTCCCGAAATCAGGTTGTATCCCGGTTTTGTGTGCCCGCTCCGGTCCTTGATAAATACAATTCACTAAAATATCATATTTCTCCACCCCACCACCTACGTCAGCCCCAACTGCTTGAATTTACGATGCAGCAGCGCCAGGTAGCCCTCCTTCAGCTCGGGCGTTAGAAAGCTTTCCGCCAGCAGCTTCTCCCAGGCCGGCCGGACGCGGACAAACCGGCTAAATACCCCGTCATCACCTTCTCATCTACGCCAGCCCGCTGCGCCGCCGCCAGAAAGTCCTCCGGCCGCAGCTTCTCCTTTTTGCCGTTCAGCGTCAGCGTCAGCTCCTCCGTGTCGGCCGGATTCATCAGCGCCGTGGCCACCAGGTCGTAGGCCGGGGCCAGCCCATGGCCCTGACCCGGCAGCGGCTGGAGGCCCGCGACTTCGGCACGGTGGCAGCGGTGGCCGACGCGGTGGGCTTTGCCTCGGCCAAGCACTTCAGCAACCTCTACGCCGAGCGGTTTGGCCGCCGGCCCAGCGACTACCGCGCGCCCAAAAACCAGCGCTTCTGACGGAACGTGGAGCCGCGCCGGCGGGCCCGGGCCCGGGCCCGCCGGTGGAAAACCCGCCCATCCGCTGGCCAAAGAAGAGTAAATCCCTATCAAAAGGCTTTAAATTTTGCATTAGGCGAAGATTGGCAGAAATTTAACCCGTTTCCAATATAATTATACCATTTTGTAAAACAATAATTAAATGTCGAGGTTAATTATTTCGGAGACCAATGTCCCAAATTACCCGCGTGCTGGCGGTTTGTACCGTGCGCACCACCGCTCAACTGCTTTTTGCTCATCTAAATTTCATGTTTCCTATGCAGCACTTTCTACAAATTACGGCCCCGCCGCGGCGCGGTCTTGGCCGGTTCCTGGTGCTACTCTGCGGGCTGCTGGCCGCCGCGCCCGCCGCCTTCGCCCAGACCGGCTCGGTGGGCATCGGCACCACCACCCCCGCGGCCTCGGCCGCGCTCGACGTGAGCAGCACCAGCAAGGGCCTGCTGCCCCCGCGCCTGACCCAGGCCCAGCGCGATGCCATCGCCAGCCCGGCCGCCGGCCTGACCCTTTACAACACCACCACTGGCAAGTTCAACATCTGGAACGGCACGAGCTGGGACGCGGCCCTGAGCGCCACCGAGCGGCCCGTTATAAACCCCAGCGCCACCTTCGCCTACACCGGCACGGTGCAAAACTACACCGTGCCGGCGGGCGTGTTCCGCCTGCAAGTGGATGCCAAAGGCGCGGCGGGCGGCACCGGGAGCGGGTCGTTCATCGGCAACTTCGGTGGGGCCGGGGCGCGGGTGCAAGCCACCCTGAGCGTGAGTCCGGGCCAGGTGCTGCGAATTCTGGTGGGGGGCAACGGGCTCTATAACAACGCCCAGAGTAGCGGCGGCTACAACGGCGGAGGAACCAATGTAGAAGGTGGCGGGGCCGGGGGCGGGGCCACCGATGTGCGCACCACCGGTGGCGCCCTCACCGACCGCCTGCTGGTGGCGGGCGGCGGCGGCGGCGGCGGCTTAAACCAGTTCGGCTCGCAAGGGGGCGCGGGCGGGGCACCGACCGGGGGCAGCGGCAGCTTCACGAGCAGTAACGGTGCCATTACCTTTTTGGCCACCGGGGGCACCCAGACGGCGGGCGGCAGCATTGGCGGCGTGCTGGGCACGGGCGGCAACGGCCGCGGCACCGTACCTAGCGGCGGCTTCAGCGGCGGCGGCGGCGGGGGTGGCGGCTACTACGGCGGCGGTGGCAGCGATGGCAGCGGCGGCTACAGCGGCGGCGGCGGCGGCTCGTCGTGGGTGACGCCCGCGGACAGCTCGGCCAGCACGTTCACGGCCGGGGCCAATGCCGGCAATGGCAGCCTCACCCTCACCCCGAAAGTGGAGTACGCCGCCCCGGTCCTCGACGGCAGCAACTTCGTGAACCTGCCCGGCTGGAGCCTGAGCGGGGCCGACGTGTACCGCCCCGCCGGCAGCGTGGGCGTAGGCACCAACGGCAGCCCCGCGGCTTCGGCCGCGCTGGAAGTGAGCAGCACCAGCAAGGGCCTGCTGCCCCCGCGCCTGACCACGGCGCAGCGCGATGCCATCGCCAGCCCGGCCGCCGGCCTGACCCTTTACAACACCACCACCGGCAAGCTCAACACCTGGAACGGCACGAGCTGGGACGCGACCCTGAGCGCCACCGAGCAGCCTTTTCAGAACCCCAGCGTCACCTTCGGCTACACCGGCACGGTGCAAAACTACACCGTGCCGGCGGGCGTGACCAGCCTGCAAGTGGATGCACGGGCAGGTTCGGGCGGCACCGGGAGCGGGTCGCTCAGCGTCAACGTGGGCGGGGCCGGGGCGCGGGTGCAAGCCACCCTGAGCGTGAGTCCGGGCCAGGTGCTACAAATTCTGGTGGGGGCAGGCGGGGGCTTCACGGCGGGCACCAACACCGGCGGCGGCTACAACGGCGGCGGGTCCGCCCGTGCCGGCGGGACCGGGGGCGGGGCCACCGACCTGCGCGGCTCCGGTGGCACCCTCGCCGACCGCCTGCTGGTGGCGGGCGGCGGCGGCGGCGGCGGCTACCAAGGGAGCCAGAACAGCTCGCAAGGGGGCGCGGGCGGGGCACCCACCGGGGGCAACGGCACCGTTGGCAGCAGCGGTACCATTTCGGCCACCGGGGGCACCCAGACGGCGGGCGGCACCACGGGCGGCGGCCAGGGCACGGGCGGCGGCGGTAGCACAACCGGCGCCGGCGGCGGCGGCGGCGGCGGCTACTACGGCGGCGGCGGCAGCACCAACTCCGGCGGCGGCGGCGGCGGCTCGTCGTGGGTGACGCTCACGGGCAGCTCGGCCACCACGTTCACGACCGGGGCCAATACCGGCAACGGCAGCCTCACCATTACCACTGGCGGCGTGTACACCGCCCCGACCCTGGACGGCAGTAACTTCGTGAACGTGCCCGGCGACAACCTGGGCAACCACACCGCCACCCAAAACCTCGACCTGGCCGCGAACCAGCTGGTGGGCAACGGCGGCAGCACCGGCCTGGTCATTAGCAGCAGCGGTAGCGTGGGCATCGGCACCACCAGCCCCAACCAGCGCCTGGACGTGCGCACGAGCGACGGCACGGCCCGCATCGTGGTGGGCACCACCGCCAACACGGGCGGCGGCATTGCCTTCGGTAACACCGGCCACGGCATCCAGCGCGGCTTCCCCACCCTCAACGCCGACAACAACGTGGGCTTCTACACCACCGCAGGCAACCTCTACCTGGCCGCCAATGGGGCCGTGACCAACCAGTTTGTGCTTACTAACGGCGGCAACGTGGGTATCGGCACCAGCGCGGCCCCCGCCGCCAAGCTCGACGTGGTGGGCAACGTGCGCGTGGGCGCCGCCAACACCGTAGGCGAGATACTCACCAACACTACCGGCACAAACAACATGCTGGCCGTGGCCTACGGCAAGGCCGGGGGCGGCTCCACCTTGGTGTCCGGCGGCAGCGGCAACTACGGTGTGGGCCGCGGCACGGGGGTGTACGACATCTCCTTCTCGGTCAGCAGTGGCCTGAGCGGGGTCGATTTCCGCAACGTCACCGTCAACGCGACCCTCTTCGGCGACACACCTGGCTTCATCACCTACGACGGTGGCGTGGGCTTCATCAGGGTGCGGACTTTCAACACTAGCGGAGTCCTCAGCTCAAACTACTTCTTCTCCTTCTCGGTGTTTACGCCCTAAGGACCAGCCGGGAGGCCGGCGGCGCCCCGTAGCCTACTTCCTGGTTCAGCCGGAAGGTAGGGTACGGGGCGCCTCAGGTGCTCTCCGGCTGAGCCGGGGGGTAGGCTAGGCGGCGGCGGCTCGAAGCGGGGCAAGGGCAGGCCCAGCGCTGACCCAGGCCGCCGCACCTCACGGCCGAGCTGCCCCGGCGCTTTTCCTCCACTTGTCATCAACTGCTTCCGATGAAAATAGCACTCACCCTCGCCCTGCTGCTGCCCGCCCTCGCCGGCCTGGCCCAGCCTACCCTCACCAACGACGGGGCCACCCTGAGCGTCGGCCCCGGCACCATGCTCTACGTGGCCGGTGCCGTGCAGAACAACGCCGGCAGCACCCTCCTCAACGCCGGCACCGTGCAGCTCACCGGCGACCTGACCAACGCCGGCACCCTCGCTTCGGCCGGCACGCTGCTGTTTGGCGGGGCCGCCAACCAGGTATTTACGCCCGGTGCGGCCACCGTGGCCACGCTCGTGCTGAATAACACCGGGGCCCCCGGCCAGCGCACCCTCGCCCTGCCCGCCGACCTCGCCGTGGGCACCGCCCTGACGCTGCAAAGCGGCCTGCTGCGCACGGCCCCCGCCGCCACCCTCACCCTGCCCGACGGCGCTACGCTCAGCGGCGAAGGCCCCGGCCAGTACGTGCAGGGCAACCTGCGCATCATCCGGGCCGCCGGTAGTGGGGTGCTCGATTTCGGCCACGGCCTAAGCCTGGACCGCAGCGGCCTGGGCCGGGTCACGGCCACCCGCACCGCCGGCCTGCTGACGGACAACCTGAGCCGGGGCGTGAACCTGGGCAATACCGCCTACCAAGGCATCGACCGCATCTGGACCGTGGAAACCGCCGCCGCCCCCGCCGCCGCCGTGCCCGTGACCCTGAGTTGGCTGGCCGACGACGACAACAGCCTGAGCAGCTTCGCGGCCGCCCAGGCCTGGCGCGCCGACCCCGGCACCAGCGCCTGGGGCAAGGCCGGCAGCCCGGCAGCCGCCACGGTGGCCGGCAGCAGCCGCAGCTTCTCGTTTGCCACCGCCGCGCTGGGCCGCCTCACCATCAGCAACGCGGCCAACCCGCTGCCCGTCGAACTGGCCCGCTTCACGGCCGAGCCGCTGGGGGCCGACGCGCTGCTGCGCTGGGCCACGGCCTCGGAAAAGAACAACGACCGGTTTGAGGTGGAAGCCAGCGCCGACGGACGCACGTTCCGGCGCATCGGCCAGGTGCCCGGCCACGGCAGCAGCAGCCAGCCCCACGAGTACCAGCTCGTCGACCCGGCCATTGCCCGCTACGCCGCCAGCCTGGTCTACTACCGCCTGCGGCAGGTTGATGCCGACGGCACGTTCGCCTACTCGCCCGTGCGCACCGTGGCCGCGCGTGGGCTGGCCGGGCTGGCCCTGTTCCCGAACCCGACCAAGCAGGCCGCCACGCTCACCGGCGCGGAGCCGGGCGTGGCCGTCACCGTGTTCGATGCCGTGGGCCGGCTGGTACTGACCCTCCCGGCCGATGCCGCCGGCACCGCCGTACTCACCTTGCCCAACGGCTTTGCCACGGGCGTGTACGTGGTGCGCACGGGCAGTAAAGCCCTGCGCCTCACGGTGGAGTAAGATATAACGGCATTTGAGCAGCTCCGAAAGCTTTCAACAACAGTCGCCCGCCATCTACGCCAGCCCCAGCTGCTCAAATTTACGATGCAGCAGCGCCAGGTAGCCCTCCTTCAACTCGGGCGTTAGAAAGCTTTCCGCCAGCAGCTTCTCCCAGGCCGGCCGGACGCGGACAAACCGGGTAAATACCCCCGTCATCACCTTGTCCTCCACGCCAGCCCGCCGCGCCGCCGCCAGGAAGTCCTCCTGCCGCAGCTTCTTCTTTTTGCCGTTCAGCGTCAAGACCAGCTCCTCCGTGTCGGCCGGATTCACCAGCGCCGTGGCCACCAGGTCGTAGGCCGGGGCCAGCCCGTAGCCCAGGCCCGGCGTGTGCAGCAGCGAGAAGTTCTTCAGGTGCATGTCGGCGTTGCCGGTCAGGAAACTGAACAACATCAGCTCATAGCAATTCACCACGTCCAGACCGGGATTGGCCGAGTAGGTGCGCAGGGCGCGGGCTATCTGCTCATGCGAGCCGTCGTACTTGTTTTCGGTCAGCCGCTCGGTCAGCTGGCACATGTCCTCCATGTGCAGCTTTTCACCCTTCCGGCGGTCGATGCGCCGCGTCACGTAGGCCAAGGCCCCGTCCTGCAGCCGCAGCAGGCCGTGCGGCACGGTGGTAATGCGGGCCAGCGCGGCCAGGTGCATGGTGGCGTCTTCTACTTCCGGCAGGTGCAGGTAGCGCGAAGTCGGCGGCTTCAGAATATACTCCCCGCCCAGGGCCCCCACGATGGTCAGCCGGGCCGGACCATCCGCGGCGCTGCCCGGCACCAGGGATAGCGAAAGCTTGGGCTGCACGCCTGTCACCGTCATGTGCTGGCGTACTATCTCCTCAGCCAAACCCAGCATCTGTGCTTCCGAGTAGGGGAAGGCCGGCGGCGTGGCCCGTGCCCAGGGCATTTCGCCCGCCCTGTTGGGCTGCTGGCAGCGCCAGGCGCTGGATCAAGCCGTGCCCAGTAGCGTCGAGCGTGACGAAATTAAGCAGCTGCGCGTCGCGCTCCAGCGCGTGGAAATGGAGCGCGATATTTTAAAAAAAGCCGTAACCATCTTTGCGTAAGCGCCTCAATCATGAGGCGTTACCAGTTCATCGAGGACTGCGCCGAGCCCTGGCCGGTGCAGGTGCTCTGCCGCTTGTTGGCCGTGAGCACGGCCGGGTATTACCAGTGGCGCCAACGGCCCGCTGCGGCCCCGGCACCTTGGCATATTGCGGCCCAACAGGCCTTTACGCGCCATGCCGGCCGCTACGGCACCCGCCGGTTGCGGGCGGAGTTACGCGCCGAAGGCCACGCAATCGGCCGCTACGCGCTACGCTCGTGGCTGTACCGGCAGGGATTGTGGGCCTTGAGCACCCGGCCCCAACGTCTCCGCACGACCGTGGCTGACCCAGCGGCCATCGTGGCCGAAAACCGACTGCTGGGCCAGCCGGCCCCCACCGCCCCCAACCAGGTCTGGGTCGGCAACATCACGTATTTGCCGTTGGTGGCCGGGCGCTGGTGCTACCTGGCCACCTGGCGCGACGCTTGTTTGCGCCGGGTCGTGGGCTGGCACCTGGCCGCGCAGATGCCCACCGAACTCGTGCTCCACGCGCTCGAACAAGCCCTGCCGCTACGCCAGCCGGCACCCGGGCTCATCATCCACGCCGACCTCGGCAGCCAATACACCAGCGCCGCTTGCCGCGCCCGTATCACACAAGCCGGGGCCCTGCCCAGCTTTAGTCGGCCGGGCAACCCTTACGACAATGCCCAGGCCGAAGCGGGCTGGAGCACCCTCAAAACCGAATTACTACCCGGCGGCAGCCCATTTACCTCCCTGGAAGAGGCCCGGCTGGAGGTCGCCCATTACCTCGACACCTACTTCAATCTCGACCGCCGCCACTCCGCCCTTGACGACCGCTCACCGCATCAATTTGAATGCGACTTCAAAAGCAACCTGCCTTCGCTTACTATCCGTTTTTATTGGACCACCCCAGGCCTCGAGTATCGTAGTTACGCTGGATACTTAAAACCGTGGGTGTGGGTAAGGCACTAAACGAAAGCAGAGGTGATGGACCAAAAGCAAGCTTGTTCATTAAAGTGGCCGCGGAGTAGATGCCCGTCAGGTGAATATGTGGCGAGGCGCTGAGGGCATATGGGCACACCAACGAGCATACAAAGAAAAACCCCCATGTAAACGCTTGGTTTACATGGGGGTTTTTCTTTGTAGCGCTCCCTCCTGGGCTCGAACCAGGGACCCTCTGATTAACAGTCAGATGCTCTAACCGGCTGAGCTAAGGAAGCGTTTTTTCTAGCCGAAACACCGGTTGTTGTTGTTTCGGAGTGCAAATCTACAACGGGCTATTAAAGAAACGCAAGCCTTCGCCCATTTTTTTTCAAAAAAATATGCGAAGGCTCAGTTCGTAATATTGAGAATATTGCCTTGCAGACTGGTACTGTATTGTTTAAGTGGCCGCGGGGCGGGGCCGCCCGTTATTTGCCCCTGCAAATCAAATTGCGAGTTGCAGCACGAATCGCGCATAAAAAGCCGCGACTTGTCCAGGCTGACCGTCGCGCAGGCATCGTACGGGCGGTAAGGGCAGTTGCGCTCGAAGGCTAAATAGCTGTTTGCGTTCTGACGCACGACGATGACGCCTTTTACGCCACCGGTACCAGCCGGGCCCTGCACGGGCAGCGTCACGGCCCCGTTATTGGCACGTAGGTTCACGTACTCTTGGTTGGTGAGCACCAGGCTCAGGTTTACCGGAGCGTAGGGAATGAGCGGCTGGTCATCGTTTTTAGCGCCGCATGCTGCTGTGCCCAGCATTAGGCACAAAATTATAAATACGGAGAGGCGCTGCATAGGAGGATGAACTAAATGAGTGGCTTGCGAAGCGTTTGCCGAGGGCTGCAAATTTCCGCGAGGCCGCTTGCTGCAAACGCAAACCAGCCCTGCTTATTTCTTAAACAGCGAGTTCACGAACGTATGCCGGTCAAAGAGCTGCAAATCCGTCATCTTCTCCCCCACCCCGATGTAGCGCACCGGAATGCTGAGCTGGTCCGAAATGCCGATTACCACGCCGCCACGGGCCGTGCCGTCGAGCTTGGTAATGGCCAGGGCCGTAACTTCGGTGGCTTTCGTGAACTCCTTGGCTTGCAGGAAGGCATTCTGGCCGGTGCTGCCGTCGAGCACCAGCAGCACCTCGTGGGGCGCGTCGGGAATCATCTTCTGCATCACACGCTTGATTTTGCTCAGCTCGTTCATCAGGTTCACCTTGTTGTGCAGGCGGCCGGCCGTGTCGATGATGATGACATCGGCCCCCATTTCCACGCCGGTTTTCACGGCATCGAAGGCCACGGAGGCGGGGTCGGTGTTCATGCCGTGGCTCACCACGGGCACGCCCACGCGCTGGCCCCAGATGATGAGCTGGTCGACGGCGGCGGCGCGGAAGGTATCGGCCGCGCCCAGCACCACCTTTTTGCCGGCCGAGTGGAAGCGGTGGGCCAGCTTGCCAATGGTAGTGGTTTTGCCCACACCATTCACACCTACCACCATAATCACGAAGGGCTGGCCGGTACTACCGGCGCGGTCCAGCACGGCGGTTGAGCCGGAGTCATTATCCTCCAGCAGGGCCACGATTTCCTCGCGCAGTATGCGGTCGAGCTCGCCGGTGCTCACGTACTTGTCGCGCGCCACCCGGGCCTCGATGCGGTCGATGACCTTCACCGTGGTGTCGATGCCCACATCGGCGTGCACCAGCAGAGTTTCCAGGTCGTCGAGCACAGACTCGTCCACGGTGCTTTTGCCCACCACGGCCTTGCTCAGCTGCTCGAAGAAGTTGGTCTTTGTTTTTTCCAGGCCAGCATCAAGCGAGGCTTGCTGGGCAGGAGTTTCCTTGTCCTTTTTAAAAAAATCGAAGAGGCCCATGGGGTTCTGTCATGCTGAGCCTGCGAAGCAACTTATCACGCTCGCAGCACTCGGATTGGTAACTCTACTGAAAGCACCCCGGCTGAGATGCTTCCTTGGCTAACGCCGACCTTCGGCTCGTCAGCAGAACAAAAGTGAGCATACCAAAAGGTATTACACGCAAAAAGTCCCACGAAGGTGGGACTTTTTAAACTTTTACAAAGCCGAAGCAGGCTGGCAACTATTTGTTGCCGGTAGCCAGGTAGTCCTGCACTTTGTCGAGCAACACCATTTCCTCGCGGAAGGTGTAGGCTCCGGTTTTCTCCGATTTAACGGCACGAATTACTTTCGCCCAGTTCTTGGCGTTTTCAACGGTTTTCAGCGTTGCTACTACTTTCTTAGCCATTGTTCAGGTTATTTAATTTCCTTGTGAACAGTCATTTTCCGCATAATCGGGTTGAATTTCTTCAGCTCGATGCGCTCGGGGGTATTCTTGCGGTTCTTGGTGGTGATGTAGCGCGAGGTGCCCGGCAGGCCCGAGGTTTTATGCTCGGTGCACTCCATGATAACCTGCACCCGGTTTCCTTTCTTGGCCATCTCGACGGGGGTGTATGTGTTTTAAAATTTAGGACTGCAAAGGTACGGGGATTTTTGGAAATGCCAAAGGACTCAGCCGCAACTTTCAGTTGGAGAAGCAGAACGGAGGTAAATGTGTGCCAAACAACGTCATGCAGAGCGCAGCGAAGCATCTTGCCCGCCACCACATAAACCAATCTAATGACTTACTTACTGCGAGCAAGATGCTTCGCTGCGCTCTGCATGACGTTCAGTGACACCCAGCACCCGGCCACTAGCTACTTCAATTCCGGCAGTTTGAAGCCTTCCAGGGCACTGGGTTCGGCCATTAGCTTCTCAATGTCGGCCACGGTGCGCGGGGCTTCGGCCGATAAATTCTCGTAGCCGGTGGCGGTAATCAGGGCATCGTCTTCGATGCGGACGCCGATATTCCACCACTTGGGGTCGCAGGGCGAGCCGGCGGGGATGTAGATACCGGGCTCGACGGTGATGACGTTGCCGGCTTGCAGCGGGCCGTAGCTGCCGCTGTCGTGCACGTCGAGGCCGAGGTAGTGGCTGGCCCCGTGGGGGTAATAGTTACGAAATTCCTCTTTCTTTTTGATAATGCCGAGCTTTTGCAGGCCGGCGGCTACTACTTCCTGGGTGGCTTTGTTGGGGGCATCGAAGGGTGCGCCGGGCCGGCAGGCGTCGAAACCTGCCTCCTGGGCGGCCAGCACCAGCTCGTAAATCTGGCGCTGGGCGGGGCTAAAGGTGCCGGAGGGCGGCGCGGTGCGCGTGACGTCGGCGGAGTAGCCGTGGTATTCGGCCCCGCAGTCCATAAGCACGAGGTCGTTGTCGAGGCGCTGGCGGTCGTTGGTTTCGTAGTGCAGGATGCAGCCGTTGGCCCCGCCGCCCACAATGCTGGGGTAGCCCTGGAACTCGGCCCCGTAGCGGCGGTACACGTACTCGTGCAGGCCCTGCACTGCCATTTCGCCCATATCGGGGCGCAGCAGCTTCAGCACCTCGCGCTGGCCCTGGGCGCTGATGCGGATGGCGCGGCGCAGCAGGGCCAGTTCCTCGGGCGTTTTGATGGCGCGCAGGTCGCCGAGCTTTTCGCCCAGCGTGGCATCGTCCAGGCGGCCGGGCGGATTGGCGGCGATGGCTGCCTGACGGGCGGCATCGGTGGTGGCGGCCAGGTAGGCGCCGATGAGCGGCGTGGTGCCGAGGGCCGGCGTTTCCTTCACCTGGCTGCTCAGGTATTCGGCAACGCGCCTGGCATTTCGCATGCCGTTGCGGCGGATGATGCTGTTGAATTCGGTGACGGCCGGGTTGTAGTCGGCTGGCACACCAGCCTGCTGGCGGAAAGTGGCCACCAGGCTGTGCAAATCGGCGGGGTTGGCGAAGTCATCGCGGGTGTCGGCGGGCAGGTTGGGAACCAGTATTTTATCAAAACCAGCCCACTTGATACCGGCGGCGGCGAAGTCTTTGTTGTCGGCGGCATATTGCAGGGCCAGCTGCGATTTGGCCCCGGCAGCGCCCAGGCGGCGGCCGGTCCACTGCTCGCGGGCGGGGTTGCGGGGCTGGGTGAACAGGGCTTCGGTCACGCCGGGCTGGCCACCCACGGTGCGCGGCTCCTTGAAAAGCAGCAGCACGGCATCGGGCTCTTCATAGCCGGTGAGGTAGTGAAAATCGGGGTTTTGGTGGTAGATGTAGTCCACGTCGTTGGCCCGATTGCGGACAGGTGCGGCGAACACCACGGCCACGCTATTGGCAGGCATTTGGGCCCGGAGCAGCTCGCGCCGCTGCTTATGGAAGGCGGGCGTTAGGAAATTGGTGGGCCGAGCGGGGGCCGGGTTATTGGCTAGCGGCTCGGGGATGGAAGTGGGCGCCTGGGCCGAAGCCGCGAAGCCCAGCAGCCCCAGTAAACCGACAAAAACCACTAAGGAAGCTTGTAGCCACGGCCGGAGCGACCAAAAACGGGGAGAGAGCCGGAGCCGCATGAGCATCAGGAATTATGATAACAATCAGACTAACATGCAAGGTAGCCGCCAACAGACAAAGCCAGCGCCGATACGTTTGCCCTGGAGGGCAAACGTATCGGCGCTGGCTTTAAATCAGATTAGCGTTTCCAGTGACTGGTTTCAGACTATTTTAGTCGAACCGGAAACAGGAAACGAGCAACCTAAATTGCTAGTAAACGATGAAGCCCTGCTCCTTTGCCTTCTTCAGGACGGCCATAATGCCGTTCTTGTTGATGGTGCGGATGGTGGAGGTAGCTACTTTCAGGGTTACCCAAGCATCTTGCTCGGGGATGTAGAAGCGCTTTTTCTGCAGGTTCGGATAGAACTTGCGCTTAGTCTTGTTGTTAGCGCGCGAAACGTTGTTACCAACGCGGGTACGCTTGCCGGTCAAATCACAAACACGGGCCATGATATCGGAGGGTTAAATTTTATTGCAAAGCAGGTAAACGGGCCGCAAATATCGGCAAAAGTCTGGCATTCACCAAACACCCCACCCTTATTTCTGGTCAGATGCGCCCTGAGCGCCTGGTTTGGGCTTAAAATTCCAGGGGCAGTGGCGGCAGCTACTCTGGCAACAGCTCCCCCGACGACGGTGGTACTGCTCGGTGAAGACGAGGTAGCCTTCGGGCGTGTAGTAAAAATCGCCGGGCTGGAGCGGCTGGGGTACGGGAGCGGGCATCGGGGAATCAAAGGTAGGTCCGGTGGCGTTGAATAGCTGAGGTGTTGTACCTTGTGCTACTGAAATTTCTAATTAAATCTATGAAAACGCCTACTGGTTTCACGCTGTCGCTCCTAGCTGCGGCCGCCGTATTGCTGGCCCTGCCGGCTGTGGCCCAGGTTGCTACGCCAGTAGTACTAACTATCGCCACGGCCCCGGCCGGGGTACGCCCGGCCCTGGCCCGCGACGAAACGGCCCTGGCCGACCCTGTGCGCGAGGCCCTGCGCACGCTGCCTCAAGCCAAGAAAAAATTCCTGGCCGGCCTGCCCATCGGCGACCAGTTTTTGCTGTCGGTGCGGGTGATTGCCACGGATACCAGCTTCCGACAGGCCTCGGTGCGGGTGCTGGGCTGGCACGGCAATACGGTGCAGGCCTTGCTGCTGCCCGATAAAGCTGCTGTAGCCACTACTCCGGCCGAGCCCACGGCGGTGACCTTCCCCGAAACCGCCGTGGTGGACTGGACCCTGCTGCGGGCCAGCGGCCGCGAAGAAGGCAACTACGTGGGCCGCTACACCGACACCGCGCGCCAGGTGGAAGGCATGCGCCTTCGCTAGTAGACTGGTAAGCGGGCTGCTTGTCATTCCGACGCAGGAGGAATCTGAGTAAAACGGTCACGCACAGTTCTCAGACTCCTCCTGCGTCGGAATGACAGGCTCTACACCAAATAGTATGGGCCGAAAACCCGTAATTTCGGGCTTCACCAACTCCCGCCCGTGCCATGTCAACCACCGCCTCCCCCACCGCCACGTCCAGCCGCGCCGAGCAGCTCATGCAGCTCGAAGACCAGTACGGCGCGCACAACTACCACCCCCTGCCTGTGGTGCTGAACCGGGGCGAAGGCGTGTACCTGTGGGACGTGGACGGCAAGCAGTATTTCGACTTCCTTTCGGCCTATTCGGCAGTCAACCAGGGCCACTGCCACCCGCGCATTATTGATGCGCTGACCAAGCAGGCGCAGCAGCTCACGCTCACGTCGCGGGCTTTTTTTAATGACCAGCTGGGCGCGGCCGAAAAGCAGCTGTGCGAACTGTTTGGCTACGAAAAAGCCCTGATGATGAACTCCGGGGCCGAGGCCGTGGAAACCGCCCTGAAGCTGGCCCGCAAGTGGGGCTACCAAGAAAAAGGCATTGCCCCGAACATGGCCCAAATCATCGTGGCCGAGCACAACTTCCACGGGCGTACCACGGGCATTATTTCCTTCAGCACCGACGGCGACAGCACGGGCGGCTTCGGGCCGTTTGCGCCCGGCTACCGGGTGGTGCCCTACAACGATATGGAGGCGCTGGAAGAGGCCTTGCAGGACCCGCACGTGTGCGGCTTTCTCATTGAGCCCATTCAGGGCGAGGCGGGCGTGATGGTGCCCTCGGTGGGCTACCTGGCCCAGGCGGCGGCGCTGTGCAAGGCGCACAACGTGCTGCTGATTACCGACGAAATCCAGACCGGCCTGGGCCGCACCGGCAAGCTGCTGGCCTGCGACCACGAGGCCGTGCGCGGCGATATTCTCATCCTGGGCAAGGCCCTGAGCGGCGGCGTACTGCCGGTGTCGGCGGTGCTGGCCGACGACCACATCATGCTCACCATTCAGCCGGGCCAGCACGGCTCTACGTTTGGCGGCAACCCCCTGGCCTGCGCTGTGATGCGCGCCGCGCTGGATGTGCTCATCGACGAGAAGCTGGCCGAGAATGCCGCCCGACTGGGCGAGATATTCCGCCAGCGCATGCGCCAAATCCAGGCCCAGCGCCCCGAAACGGTGGACCTAGTGCGCGGTAAGGGCCTGCTGAACGCGGTAATTATTATGCCCGCCGAGGACGGCCGCACCGCCTGGGACGTGTGCGTGACCCTGATGGAGCGCGGCGTGCTGGCCAAGCCCACGCACGGCGACATCATCCGTTTCGCCCCGCCGCTGGTGATTACCGAGGAGCAGCTGCACGCCGCCTGCGATGTGATTGAGGAAGTGATTCTGGCGTTTTAAGCTGTCTGTCATCCTGAGCGCAGCGAAGGACCTTGGCACACCCGAACAAAACGTTCAGATGTGCCAAGGTCCTTCGCTGCGCTCAGGATGACCGTTTTTTTGTGTCCTCATGCCCAACACCAACCTTTCCTACTGGGAACAACGGTCCTTCTTCGGCCCGGCCGATGTCGCCATCATCGGCGCGGGACTGGTGGGCCTCACGGCGGCCATCTACCTGAAGCAGCAGCGGCCCACCTGGCGCGTGGTGGTGCTGGAGCGCGGCGCGCTGCCCAGCGGCGCATCGACTAAAAACGCCGGCTTCGCGTGCTTTGGGTCGATTTCGGAATTGCTGGAGCAGGAAAAGCGGGGCGACTTGCAGGCCGTGGTGGCCGCCCGCTGGGCCGGACTAGGCCGGCTGCGTGCGCTGCTGGGCGATGCCGCGCTGGACTATCAGCCGGTGGGCGGCTATGAGCTATTTCGGCACGAGGAAGCACCGCTGGCAGCTGAGTGCCGGGATAAAATTGACTATTTCAACACCCTGCTGGCGCCGGTGGTGGGCCACGCCCGCACCTTTCGCGACGCCAGTGCCGAAACCGGGCAATTCGGTTTCGGAGGCGTGGGCACACTGCTGAAAAACGAGCACGAAGGCAGCCTCGACGCCGGCCGCATGATGCGCGCCCTGCTGGCCCGCGCCTGGGCCGCCGATATGCCCGTGCTCACCAGCTGCGCCGTGGAAAGCGTGGAAAGCACCGCCGCCGGCCACATCTTATTCCTGGCCAATGGCGCGGCCGTGACAGCCGGCCAGGTGCTGCTGGCCACCAACGCCTTCGCTACAGAGCTGCTGCCGGAGCTGGCCGTGACGCCCGGCCGCGGCCAGGTGCTGGTGACTGAGCCGCTGCCGGACGTGCGCCTGCCGGGCACTTTTCATTACGACCACGGCTACACCTATTTCCGCCAGCTGGCCGACCACCGCATCTTGTTGGGAGGCGGGCGCAACCTGGATTTTCCGGCCGAAGAAACCACCGCGTCCGGCCTCACGCCCACGGTGCAGCACTACCTCGAAAACCTGCTGCATGAGGTGATTATGGCCGGCCAGCGGCCCCGCATCGACTACCGCTGGAGCGGGGTGATGGGGTTCGGGCCGGCGCTGGCGCCCATCATCGACTGGGTGCGGCCGGGCGTGCTGGCCGCCGTGCGCTGCAACGGCATGGGTGTGGCCCTGGGAGCGGGCATTGGCTGGGAGGCGGCGCAAAAGCTGACCGACGGGTAGCGGAAACCGGCCAATATTCGTACAGCCCTGCTCAGACCTCACTTCCGGCTTTCCTCTATGCTTTTTGCTACGCGCCCCCGCCTGTTTCACTCCCGTTTGCTGGCTTTGCTGGTGGTCATTGGCGGCCTGGCCAGTGGCTGCCAGAGTAGCCGGCGCAGCTTCTCGTTTCAGCCGATGCCGGGGCGGGTGCAGGCGGTGAAAGCCGCCGCCGCAGCTGCTGCCACGCCGGAAGCAGCCGCCGCGCCGCTGGCCGTGACCGCAGCCAAAACGGCCGCTCAGCCAATCCTTGCTTTGCCCGCTGCCCGAGAGTACCGCCGTGCATTGCCGCAGCCTGAACCATTGATGGCATCAACAAAAACCGCTGATATTGCGACTTTGCCGATGGTGCGCCCGGCCGCCACGCACCGGCGGCCCCTGCTGGCCCGGGCGCACGCCCCGGCCGAGGCCGGGCTGGGCACCACGGTGCTGGGTGTGCTGGGGCTGGTGGTGCTGCCCATTGCCCTGCTGGGCCTGCTGCTGAGCGGTGGCGGGCTGGTGTGGGGCATTGTGGCGGGCGCGGCGGCGCTGGCGGTGCTGGTGGCGTACATCGACCCGTTTGGGCGGCGGTAGGGTTTCGGGCCGAACTTTGTGGCTTCGTTTTGCTTTTACAGAACGTTTGATTTTCTTTTTTCACGTTCCGGGCGCAGGCCCGGCGTCATCGATATATGCTCCCAACCCACCGCCCCCGCCGCAACCGCAAGTCC
The DNA here is from genome assembly GCF_018967845.1 of Hymenobacter siberiensis. Lineage (GTDB taxonomy): Bacteria > Bacteroidota > Bacteroidia > Cytophagales > Hymenobacteraceae > Hymenobacter > Hymenobacter siberiensis. The sequence continues at coordinate 1,409,753 of NZ_JAHLZZ010000001.1, read as the reverse complement.
GAAGTTATTCGGGACATGGTGCAGGAAACCCGTCTCACCACCCACGATTTCATCTTTCCGCTCTTCATTATTGAAGGCGAGAGTCAAAAGCTGGAAGTGAAGTCCATGCCCGGCATCTACCGGTTTTCGGCCGACCGCATTATCGAAGAAGTGGGCCAGTGCGTGGAGCTGGGCATCAAAACCTTCGCCCCTTTTCCCAGCATCAATGATGCGCTGAAGGACCGGCTGGCCAAGGAATCGGCCAACCCCGAAGGCCTGTACCTGAAAGTAGTGGCCGACATCAAGCGCCAGTTCCCGGAAGTGGTGCTGATGACCGATGTGGCCATGGACCCCTACAGCAGCGACGGCCACGACGGCGTGGTAGATGCCGAATCGGGCGAAATCCTCAATGATGCCACCCTGGAAGTACTGGGCCAGATGGCCCTGGCCCAGGCCCGCGCCGGGGCCGATATCATCGGGCCCAGCGATATGATGGACGGCCGCGTGGCCTGGATTCGGCGGGTACTGGACGAGAATGCATTCAGCCACGTGAGCATCATGAGCTACACGGCCAAGTACGCCTCGGCTTTCTACGGTCCGTTCCGCGACGCCCTGGATTCGGCCCCCAAAAAAGGCGACAAAAAAAGCTACCAGATGAACCCCGCTAACAAGCGCGAGGCCCTGCGCGAGCTGGCCCTCGACGAGGCCGAAGGCGCCGACATAGTGATGATAAAGCCCGCCCTGAGCTACCTCGACGTGATTCATGCCGTGAAGGAGCGCACCCACCTGCCCGTGACGGCCTACAACGTATCGGGGGAGTACGCCATGGTGAAAGCCGCCGCCCAAAACGGCTGGCTCGACGGCGAAAAGACGATGATGGAAGTGCTAACCAGCATCAAGCGCGCTGGGGCCGATGCCATCCTGACCTACTTTGCGAAGGAAGCGGCCGCTGTGCTGCGGCGCGGGTAGCACGGCTTGTATTATTTAGCAGCGTTGGGCAAATGCAGTGGGTAATACCGCCGGATTTGCCCAATTTTGTTGATGGGCAGTGTGCCTGTTTGTCCTTATGACATCGTTTTTCTACCGTTGTGTGCTGCTGGCGCTGCTGGCGTGGGCTGGCCTGGCCCAGCCCGTGCGGGCGCAGGGGAGCAAGCCGAAGCCCCGCCCGGCTGTCCCGGTGCCCTATCGGGCCGTGGATGCCCGGATGCGGGCCGTGCCCGATTCGTCGGCGCGGACGGTGGGCGGGCTGGCGCGCTTCATCACGGCCTCGTTTCCGACGGAAGGCGACCGGGCCCGGGCGGCCTTCGTGTGGGTGGCCCACAACATCCGCTACGACGTGGAGGACATGTATGTGCCGGACCTGCAGGGCGAACACCCCATTTCTGCGCAGCAAACGCTGGACCAACGACGCGGGACGTGCGAGCACTACGCCGAATTGTATAGTGCGCTGGCCAACCAAGTGGGCGTACTGACTTACGTGGTAACCGGCTACACCAGCCTGCGCGCCCCGGTGGGTCATGCCTGGTGTGCCAGCCGCATAGCCAGCCAGTGGTGGCTGATGGACCCTACCTGGGCAGCAGGCTACCTGGAAAAGGAGAAGTTCGCGTTTCGCTTGAACAACTACTTTTTCCGAGTAGCACCGGCCACGTTCATCGCTACCCATATGCCCTTCGACCCGCTATGGCAGTTGCTACCAGCGCCGCGCATGCCCCAACAGTTTCAGCAAGGCACGCGCCCTGCCCCGCCCGGCCTCCCCTTCGCCTTTGCCGACTCAGTAGCCGCCTACGCCTTGCAAAGCCCGGAGCAACGACTACGAGCCACGGCGCGCCGGGTGGAGCAGAACGGCGTGAAAAACGACTTGACGTATAGCTTTCTGCTTCACATTCGCCAGCAGAAGTCCAACCAATTTGTCGATGCGTACAACAGTGCCATCGATGCCTTCAACGTGAGCACCAAGGAGTTTAATGCGTTTATCGTTTTTTTCAATCATCAATTTCTGCCCCGCCGGACCGACCAAGAGCTGCAGCAGGTGCTGGTGCCTTTGGCCGCGCAGCTGGCCGAGGTGCGTCGCTTACTAGCTACGGCCCAGCCGGTTGCCCCAGTCCAACAGGCTTCGCTGACGGAATTTCTTGTTTCGGTGCAGCTACTCGAAACCAAGCTCCATGATGGCCAGGCCTTCGTGGCGCGTTACCAACGCACCAACAAACTTTTGCGGCTCATGCTCTTTGCTAATCCGGCCGCTACGGGGTCGCTGTCGCACTGAGCGGACCAAGTAGCAAGCAGCACTATTCTAGCAACCGCATTCCCATTTCACTGCTCATGCCCACCATCCGCCGCGCCACCGCTGCCGACCTGCCGGCCATTCTGGCCCTCATCCGGCGGGCCGTGCCGCTGATGCACGCCAGCGGCAACTTCCAATGGTCGGCTGACTACCCCAACGAAGCCGTATTCATCGCCGACATCGCACACAACCACCTGTGGGTGGCCGAGCTGGCTGGCACAGTGGCCGGCGTGGCCGCCCTCACCCAGGACCAGGATGCCGAATACGCCCAGGCCGACTGGGACGTGACCGAGCCCGCCCTGGTAACGCACCGCCTGGCCGTGGACCCGGCCGCGCAGGGAAAAGGCGTGGCGCTGGCCCTGATGGCGCAGGCCGAAAGGCAGGCCGTGGCGCAAGGTTTGAAGTTTTTGCGCGTGGACACCAACTCGGAGAATGCCGCCACGCAACGGCTGTTTCCGAAGCTGGGCTACCGATTTGCGGGCGAGATTACGCTGGCATTTCGGCCGGGGCTGCGATTTTTTTGCTACGAAAAGCGGCTGGGGTAATGGATTTATTTCGGGTCGGCTTGGTAGTGGTGTTGCTCGGGCTAGGCATGCTTTACAGCAAGCGAGCGGGCAAACTGACTGCGGCCGCGGCCGGAACCGGCGGAGCATTGGGACTGCTGATTTACCTGGGCAGCGGGTTTGCGGGGCTGGCGCTGCTGGCGTTATTCTTCGGCCTCGGCACGGCGGCTTCCAGCTGGCGCGTGGCCGACAAGCGCCGCCTCGGGCTGGCTGAGGAAAACCGGGGCCGCCGCACCGCCGGGCAGGTAGTGGCCAATGCTGGCGTGGCGGGCCTGCTGGGGCTACTGGCCTGGCAATATCCGCCCGCCGCTCCGCTGGCCCAGCTCATGCTGGCGGGCAGCCTCGCCGCCGCCACCGCCGACACGTTGTCCTCAGAATTAGGCAACGTGTATGGCCGCCGCTACTACAACATCCTCACCCTGCGGCCCGACACGCGCGGCCTCAACGGCGTGGTGAGCCTGGAGGGCACGGCGCTGGGGCTGGCGGGCACGGCCGTTATCGCCACGGCCTACTGCCTGGGCTTCGGCTGGGGGGCGGCGTTTGGGTGGCTGCTGGTGGCGGGCACGGCCGGCAATCTGGTCGATTCGGTGCTGGGCGCTACACTGGAGCGGCGCGGATTATTGAGTAATAACGCTGTCAATTTTATCAATACCCTGACCGGCGCGCTAGTGGCGGGTGGGCTGATGAAGTGGTTGGGTTAGCTGAGCTTTACAAGCGAAAAAATGCCGATACCTCGGCCAGAACTATATTTTCTGGCTGCGGTGAGTGCTGCTAGCGCATCGGGAAATCCTTTGCCACCATCGTGCGCAATTGTTTCTCCAGCACCGCTTCATTTAATGGTTCCCGCTCGGCGGGCGGAGGCGTATGGTTATAGTAAACGATATTCTTTTGCTCCCCATCATAGATAAACAAGCAGATATCTGACTTGGCCTTGATGGCTATCGGCACCATCATTCCCATTGTCAGCAGCCCAACCCCAATACTTTTGGCCAATTGATTGCCGTAATTACCCTCCAGTCGGGTGAAGCCTTGAGTTGCCGCTACCAGTACATAACGTTGATTCTGACTTGCCAATAGATGGTCCAGCACCGGCAAATGTGCTCCCGTATCCAAACGCTGACGCTTTTCAATCCCGTTCACCGCCCGGTAAATCTCTTGTCTGGCCTGTTGCTGAAGCGAATCAGGAATCACCAGCTCATTTCGCAGATGCAGCTCGACCTGATGATTAACCAATAATTTTCGCATCAGCCGCACCGACTCAGCTGATGCTTCCGGATTGAATTCCGGCTGATTACCACGCTGAATAGTAGATACTTGCGCTACTGGCGAAGCAAAGGACATTTCAAGGATAGCCTTGGGCTGAAACCCGGGACGCAGGATGCCAGAAGTGGTGGCACAGGATGATAGCAGCCCCGTGAGCGTTACCAGAATCACAGCGTAGCGCATTTTTTGCATCATGGTGTTCGAAGTGGCGAAAATGCTAAGCTACCGCGCAAACGGCCACCGGCCCAGCCGCCGACTCCAGAGCAGGAATGCGCCGGTGCCCAGCGCCATCATGCCCAGCGCGGCCACTTGGAAGTAGAGTTTGAAGGTCACCCCAAACCACTCTACCTCGGCCGGCGCGATGCCCACGAACACGAACAGCCACACGATGATGGCCAGGATGACAGGCAGCGGGTAGAGCGGCATCTTGAACGGCAGCGCACTGGTGCCACGCCGCTTCCGCAGCAATATCAGGCCCACGGCCTGGCCCACAAACTGCACCAGAATCCGCATGGCCAGAATGGCCGAAATGACCTCGCCCAGCCGGAACAGCAGGCTGAATACAAAGCCCACGCCGCCCAGCAGCAGCAGCGATACGTAAGGGAAGTTTTTGGTGGGATGCAGCTTGCCGAACACGGGCAGGAACTCGCCATCGGCCGCCGCCGCGTAGGGAATGCGCGAGTAGCCCAGCAACACCGCGAACAGCGAGGCAAATGCCACCAGCAGCACCATGGCCGTGGCCACGTTGGCCGCCGTGGGCCCGTACAGCCGCTCCATAAATACGCTGATGATGAACTGCGACTTGTCGCCGGCACCGGCCTGCCAGCTCTGCACTTCCTGCCACGGAATGACGGTGCCCACGCTCCAGTTCAGGAGCAGGTACAGCACCGCGATGCCCAGAATGCTTAGGAAAATGCTGCGCGGAATAACCTTTTCCGGCCTTTTGATTTCGGCCCCGAGGTGGCACACATTATAGTAGCCGAGGTAGGAGTAGATGGTTTTGACAGCCGCCTGGCCCATGGCGGCCGAAATCAGCAGCCCCGGCAGGGCCGAAAAGCCGCCGGCCGGAAAAATATCGACGTGGTGGTTGGGGTGCGTAACGCCGCCGAAAATCAGCCAGCCCATGAGGCTCAGTACGCCCACCCACAGGGCCACGCCCAGCTTACCAATGTCCTCGATGCGGCGGTAGAGCAGCGCCACCAGCAGCAAAACCACCGTGCCGGCTACGGCCTTGGGCTGCCACCACTCGGTCATGGGCACGAGGTAGCCGAAGTACTGGGCGAAGCCGATGGCGCCAGAGGCCAGCACCAGCGGCGACTGAATGAGCGTTTGCCACACGTAGAGGAACGACATGTAGCGGCCCCATTTCTGCTCGCCATACGCCAGCTTGAGGAAACGGTAGCTACCGCCGGCTTCGGGGTAGGCTGCGCCCAGCTCGCTCCAAATCAGGCCATCGACGGAAGCCAGGGCCGCGCCTACCAGCCAAGCCAGCAGGAAATTCGGGCCCATAAAGCCCATCACGAGCGGCAGGGTGACAAAGGGGCCAATGCCCACCATGTCAATCATATTGAGGGCGGTAGCTTGAACCAGGCCCAGACGGCGCTGCAAAGTAGGTGCGGACATAGGAACGAAAGTAGCGCGGACTTTCAGTCCGCGACTGCATTGGCCCCCTCGCGGACTGAAAGTCCGCGCTACATTTTACCAACCTCCGCCCGCCCACCTTCGTACCCCAATGCATCATTTCATACAATGTTCATCGAAAACCAATGGCTGGCAACTCTTCTAAAATCGTAGTCTACGGAGCCATTGGGGCTAACGTGGCCATTGCCATTTCCAAATTTGTGGCGGCCTATTTCACCGGTAGCGCGGCCATGATGTCGGAAGGTATCCACTCGCTCGTGGACAGCGGCAACGGCGGGCTGATTCTTTTCGGGCTGAACCGCAGCGAGCGGCCGGCCGATGCCCGGCACCCCTTTGGCCACAGCAAGGACCTGTATTTCTGGACGGTGATTGTGGCGGTGATGATTTTTGCCGTAGGTGGCGGCATGTCGCTCTACAAGGGCTACCAGTACCTGCAGCACCCCGCGCCCCTCACCGACCCCACCTGGAACTACTGGGTACTGGGCCTGGCCATGCTGTTTGAGGGCACGGCCTGCGCGCTGGCCTACCGCGAATTTCGCAAAACCCAGGGCGCGGCAGGTTTCTGGCAAGCCCTGCGCGACAGCCGCGACCCAGCCGTATTTGCCATTCTGCTCGAAGACATGGCCGCCCTGGTCGGCCTGGTGATTGCGCTGGCCAGCATATTTCTCGGGCATTATTTCAATAATCCTTACTTCGACGGGGCCGCCTCCGTGGCCATTGGCGCGCTGCTGGTGGGCATGTCGATATTCATGTTGCGCGAAGCCCGGGGGTTGCTGGTGGGCGAAGGGGCCAGCCCCGAGGTGCTACGCGGGCTCGAAGCCCTGGCCAGCCAGGACGCCGCCGTCACGAAGCTGCGCGCGCCGCTTACCATGTACCTCGGCCCCACCGATGCCATCCTGGCCCTCGACATTGCCTTTCACGACCACCTTACGGCCGTGGAGATAGAGCAGGCCGTGGAGCGCCTGCAAACCGCCATCAAAGGCAAGTACCCCGAGTTCCAGCGCGTCTTCATCGAAGCCTCGTCCCTCAATGGCCAGCAGCGCCAGAAGGCCTCTCCGCTAACTCCTGGCTAGACTTCTGCCAACGGCAACCCCATTTCCTGCGTACTTGCGCATCTATGTCAGACGCGAACGCATCCAAAATATCCCTCTACGGCGGGATTGCTGCCAACGTGGCCATTGCCATCAGCAAGTTTGTGGCGGCGTATTTCACCGGCTCATCGGCCATGCTCTCGGAGGGCATTCACTCGCTCGTGGATACCGGCAACAGCGGCCTGCTGCTCTACGGCACCGCCCAGAGCCAGCGCCCGCCCGATGCCGAGCATCCCTTCGGCCACAGCAAGGAGCTGTATTTCTGGGGCTTGATTGTGGCCGTGCTCATCTTCGCCATCGGCGGCGGCATGTCGTTTTACGAGGGCATCAAGCACATTCAGCACCCCGAGCCCATCGAAGACGCGGGCTGGAACTACGTGGTGCTGGGCATTTCTTTTCTGTTCGAAGGCATTGCCTTTTATCTCTCGGTGAAAGCGCTACTGGCCCAGGCCGATGCCAACGTGGGCTTCGTAAAAATGCTGCGCACGAGCAAAGACCCCGCAGTATTTGCCTCGGTGATGGAAAACCTGGCGGCCCTCGTGGGCCTGGCATTGGCGGGCCTGGGGGTATTCCTGGGGCATTTGCTGAACAATCCTTACTTCGATGGCGGCGCGTCCATCGCCATCGGCCTGCTGCTGATGCTGGTGGCCATGTTTCTGGTGGGCCGCACCAAGGGCCTACTGGTGGGCACCGGCGTAGATGCCGCCACGCTGGCCAACCTGGAGCGCATTGCCCGCGACCAGCCGCAGGTGCGCAACATCCGCTCGCCCCTCACCATGTACCTCGGCCCAAACGACGTGATGCTGGCCCTCGACGTAGACTTTGCGGACAACCTGACGTCGAGCGAAGTAGCCACCGCCGTCGAGCGCTTGCAGGATGCTATTCGGGTGGAGCATCCGGAGGTAAAGCGCATTTTCATCGAGGCCAAAAACCTGGCAAATGCGGCCCCGGTAGGGATACAATAAAACCATCATGCCGCGCGGAGCAGAAGCATGACGGTCAAAATAAGCCCAATATTAACCCCAATCCCACTTTCGCGGTAAACCCCCGGTGCGCCCGCCGCAGCTACCGGGCTGACGCGGGCGGCCGCCTGTTCCACACAGCCCCTTTGCTATGAAAGTTCCTACCCCCGTTGCCTCGCCGTTTCGCTCCTTTTGGTGGGGCGGCTACGAGTGCACCGACCAGCTTAACGCCTTCGGCCACCGCGTCGATTTCCTGCCCCTCACGGGCCATTTGCAGCTAATTGACGAAGATTATACCGCTCTCGACCCGTTCAACGTCCGCACCGTGCGCGAGGGCATTCGCTGGGCGCAGATTGAAAAAACGCCCTATCAATACGATTTCAGCACGGTAAAAATCATGTTCGACGCCGGGCAGCGCCACGGCATTCAGCAGGTGTGGGACTTGTGTCACTTCGGCTACCCCGACGACCTCTCGCCGCTGCACCCGCTATTTGCCCGGCGCTTTGCCGCGCTGTGCCGCGCCTTCGTCGATTTCTACCGCTCTGTGCGACCCGACGATGTGCTCATCGTCACGCCCATCAACGAGGTTAGCTTCATCAGCTGGCTTGGGGGCGATGCCCGCGGCACTACCCCCTACTGCCATGGCCAGGGCTGGGACGTGAAATACGGCCTCATGCGCGCCTACATCGAAGGGGCTCACGCCCTGCGCGAGGCCGACCCCAGCATCCGCATGCTCAGCACCGAGCCGCTGGTGCACATTGTGCCGCCGCTGCACGCCACGCCCCGCGAGCGCCGCTGGGCCCGCGAAGCCCACGACAACCAGTTTCAGGCCACCGACATCCTCGCCGGCCGCCTGTGTCCCGAGCTGGGCGGCCACGAAGACCTGCTCGATATCGTGGGCTTCAACTACTACTACGACAACCAGTGGCAGAACGGCACGCCCAACAAGCTGGGCTGGCGCGACGACGTGCCCGACCCGCGCTGGGTGCCCCTGCGCAACCTGCTGCGCTCGGCCCACAAGCGTTACCACCGCCCCTTCGCCCTCACCGAAACCAGCCACCCCGGCGTCGACCGCCCCCAGTGGCTGCGCATGATTGCCGAAGAATGCGCCGCCGTGCTCCGCGAGGGCCTGCCGCTGCAAGGTATCTGCCTCTACCCCATCATCGACCGGCCCGACTGGGACCACCTCGACCAGTGGCACCAGTCCGGCCTCTGGGATGCCGACCTCAGCCAGCCCGGCCCCGCCCGCGTGCTGCACCAGCCCAGCGCCGAGGCTTTGCTGGCTGCCCAGGCTCTGGTAACCGAAGCCGTACCCCAGCGCCGTCCCCGGGCAATATTGGTGTAGCGCAAACTGCACAGCTTGTGTTTTGGCCGCCGGCCCGGCCGTATTTTCAGCCCATGGATGCTACAGTTTACCTCCCTTCGCCCCTCGGCCCGCTCGCTATCATTAGCTCCGATGCGGGCCTTCGGGCCGTTTCGTTTCTTGATGCTGAAGTAACCACTACACCGTTTGCCGCCGTGCCCGCCTGTCTGCGTCCGGCGCATCAGCAGCTGCAAGCTTATTTCGGCCGCGAGCTGCGGGAGTTTGACCTTACTTATGATTCCGATTTCGGCACCGATTTCCAGCGGCAGGTATGGCAGACGCTGCTGGGCATCGGTTACGGCCGCACGGCCTCCTATCTCGACGTGGCGAAGGTGTTGAATAATCCTAAATCCGTCCGGGCCGTGGGGGCGGCCAACGGCCAGAATCCGCTGGCCATTGTGTGGCCCTGTCACCGCATCATCGGGGCCGATGGCAGCCTCACGGGCTACGCCGGCGGCATGCACCGCAAGAAGTGGCTACTGGAATTTGAGCAGCCGGTCAGGCAGGGCGGGCTGTTTGGGTAAGGTGCCCTTATTCAGAATAAAAAACGTCATGCTGAGCGAAGTCGAAGCATCTCTACCGTGCACGTAATTCATTTACTCTCGCGGTAGAGTTGCTTCGACTTCGCTCAGCATGACGTTCTCCCCCACCCCCGTTTATCCCGGTGCCCCCACCAGCTTGAGCAGCCCCTTATAAATAATGTTGTGCTGCCAGTACAGCTGCAGCACCATGGGAATATGGTGCCGGCCGGGAATAATAGTGTACGGCGCGGGCTGCCCCGTCGGCTTCAACCGGTCCCGGAAGCGTCCCGAGCTGCCGCTGATGCTTGGGTACGTTTCGCCGCCGATGTAGAAGATGAACGGCGGCAGGTTGGGCTTAATCTTATAGATGGGCGACATTTCCTTCCACACGGCCGGGTCCTTGCCGAAGGGCACGAGGTATTGGGCGTCGCCCTCGTACTTCATTTCCGTGAGGTAGCTATACATATCCAGCCCCGCCGGGTCGTCCATGATGGCCCCTTTAACCGGATTCTGAGGCAAGCCATTTTTCGCTAATAATTCATCATCGGTAGCCAGCAGGGCGGCCAGACCGCCGCCCGCCGAGTGGCCCATCACGAACACGCGCTGCGGGTCGCCGCCGTATTGTTTGATGTTGTTTACCGTCCAGGCCAGGGCGCGGGCACAGTCGGCCGCCTGCTCGGGCACGTGCACGGGCGGAGCGAGGCGGTAGTTAATCACCACGGCTATCACGCCCTGCTTGGCCAGCCGCCGGCCAATGAAGGTGTAAATATTCTTGTTGCCACTCGTCCAACTCCCGCCGTGGATGAACAGCACGACTGGATACCCGGCCCCGTTGGGCGCGGCTTTTTTGGGCGAATACACATCCAGAATATGGCGCTCCTTGTCGAAATCGGGGGCGGTGGCGGGCACGTAGGCCACGTCTTTGGTGCGGTGGCTGGGGCGGGCCACCACGTATTCGGTGGCCAGCATGATGACCACAACAGCCAGCAGTACGACCATGGGGGTCAGCAAAGAGAAACGACGCATGCGCGGGGATTAAGCAGAGGGGCCTGCGGCCGAATGCCGGCGCAGGAGCTACACCTACGCCCGGGCCGGGACGGCAGTTTGCCCGGCAGTGGCGTGGCACCGGGGTCGGGTGCTTGGCAGCATTGGCTTTATCTTTGTCAGAACGGCTGCTGGCTGGCTTTTGCCGGGCCGGGCTTCCCTCATTTATTTATTCGCACCCGTGTCGATTTCTGCTTTGCCTAAGAATATTTCGGCGGCCCTGGCCGCCCTGCTGCTGGCAGGCCTGCTGGAAGCCGCGCCCGCCCAGGCCCAGCGCAAGGGCGCGGCCGCCCCCACCGTGAACGCCGATGGCAGCCTGGCCACCCCGGCCCCGAGCAAGCCCATGCGCCTGCAGCCCCTGTTCGGTGGCCTCAGCCCCACGCAGGCCACTCAGGTTATCGGCGAGGCGCAGCTCAAGGCCATTGCCGCCAGCTTCGCCTCCACGACCGAAGCCAGCACGTTCTTCACCAATAAGGGCTACGAATACCTGCGCGAAAACCAGCCCGACACCGCTGCCTACCGCTTCAACCTGGCCTGGCTCCTCAACCCCCAGAATGCCGAAGCCTACCGCGGCCTGGGCATTATTGCCAGCGGCCAGCCCACCCCCGACGCCGCCATTACCCTGCTGAGCAAGGGGTTCGGCATTGCCCCCACCAGCACCCTGCTCATGAGCGACCTGGGCGCGAGCTACCTCATCCGCTACGGCCAGACCAAGAAGAAAAAGGACCTCGCCATGGGCCTGACCCTGTTGCAGCGCGCCACCGCCGCCGACCCCACCAACGCCAACGGCTGGCAGCAGCTGGCCCGCGGCCTCTACTACCAGGAAAAGTATGCCGAAGCCTGGGATGCTGTGCACAAAGGCCAGAACGCCAGCGTCGGCAGCCTCGATTTCGACCTCGTCACCGACCTGCTGACCAAGCTACCCGACCCGCAGGGCATCTTCAAATAAACCCCGGCCGGCAGACGGATTTCAGCGGTTTGGGCGTTGGGTTCCGTATAGGCATTTTTTGCTTCACTTTAGTTGGATAGTATGCGGTTTCGCTCGTTGATTTTTGGAGGGCTGGCGGCTGGCGCACTTAGCAGCCACCCGGCCCTGGCGCAGTACCACCGCCCCGTGCGGCACTACAACCGCCAGGAGCGGGCCTACTTCCGGGGGCCGCTGCACGTCACGCTCGGCGGCGGCACGGCCCTCTATAATGGCGACCTGGGCAACAGCCCCAGCGATAATTTCCTGGGCCCGGCCCTGAGCCTGGGCGTGCTCTACCGCCTCACGCCACACCTGCACCTGGGCAGTGAGTTTTCCTACGTGCAGATGGGCGCGCGCGACAAAGCCAAGGAGCGCGGCCTGGCCTTCACCAGCACCAACGGCCTGGGCACGGTTTTCTTCCGGTTCGATTTACTGCCCGACGAGTCCGTTTTCGCGTCCTCCATGGCCGAAGCGCCCGTTTTCCAGGTGTTTGTGCAGGGCGGCGCGGGGCTGCTGCTCTACAATCCGCAGGCTTACTACGGCACGGAGCGCGCCAACGATGCCACGTCCTTCCTACCGCCCGAGCGCAACGACTACCCGGCCCTGGCCGGCGCGTTCCCGGTGGGCGCGGGCTTCGGCGTGCGCCTCACCGATAAGCTGCGCGCCAACCTCGAAGGCAACTACTACTTCACCACCACCGACCAGCTCGACGACATCAACCTGCGTCTCGGCGGGGCTTCGGCCAGCAAAGACGGCTTTGGCACGGTAATGCTAAAGCTGGACTATGCGCTGAAGTAAGTTCCTGGTTTAATTGCGTATATTATTCTGAGCTTGCGAACCGAAGGTCGGCGTAGCCAAGGACCTTATCGCCGAAGCTCAGTTTACAGTAATCCAAACGGGCAAAACGTGATAAGGTCCTTGGCTACGCCGACCTTCGGTTCGCAAGCTCAGGATGATAGAAAAAAAGGCCCGCCAGCAATGCTGACGGGCCTTTTTTCACTAACTCAAAAAGAGAACTACTCTTTCACAAAGCGCTGATGGAAGGTCTGCACCCCGTCGCTCACGTTGATAACGTACATGCCCTTGGCCAAGCTGCTCACGTCGAGGGTGCCGCTGCCATTGTAGCGGGTGGTGGCCACCATGGCACCACGCAGGTCGCTCACGCTCACACGCACGATTTCAGCATTGCCGTCGAGCAGCAGATGCAGCTCGCTGGTAGCCGGCATTGGGTACAGGCTCAGGGCATGGGCCGAAGCCACGCCCGTCAGCGAAGCCGCGCCGCTGATGGCGGGGGCGCTGGTAGGGCCCGTCTGGGCTATAAGGGCGGCTCCGGTGGTCACGCCCACGGCGTTCCAGGCGTTGGTTACCGACTGCACCTGCACCGAGCCGGTGCCGTACAAGTCCGTAGCGGCCTGAATGGAGTAGGTACGGGCCTGGGCGTAGGTCGAGCTGGCCACCATGTACACGTCTTCCATGCGGAAGGTGATTTTAGCGGCGGCATCCAGGCCGAGGCCGGCTACCGAGTAGGCCACGCCTTTCTCGTTGGTGCCGGATTTGCCGTCGGCAATGAGGTAGTACCAGTAGTTGATAACACCCGAGTTGGTGTGCACACCGCCGTTATCGGAGGTGCCGGTGTACCAGTTGATGCCTTTGTAGTAATCGGGCTGGCCCTGCGATTTGGGGTCGCTCATCGAGCGCAGAGCGGCCTGCTGCTTGTCGATTTCCTCGCCAATGAGCCAGGTTGACTTTGCCTTGGGGCCGCTGGAGGTGAAGCCTAAGTTGGCCACGGCGTAGGCCTCAATCGAAGCACCCCAGATGTCGGACAGGCCTTCGTTCATCGCGCCCGATTCGTTGGAGTAAGTCAGGTTGGCCGTCTTTTCGCACACGGCGTGGCCGATTTCGTGGCCACACACGTCCAGCGCCGTCAGGGGGCGGAAGCGGGTGGCGCCGTCCCCATAAGTCATGCGCGTGCCGTCCCAGTAGGCATTCTCGTAGCTGCGGCTGTAGTGCACGTAGCTCTTGATGATGGCGCCGGCGTTGTCGTAGGAGTTGCGGCCGTGCACGTTCTGCCAGTAGTCGTAGGTTGCTTCGGCTCCCACGTGGGCGTCGCCGGCCACGTTGTCGAAGTTGGCATTGTTGTACTCGGCGGCCGTCCAGTTGTTGTCGGCATCAATGAAGTCGGTGGCGCGGGCATACTGAGTGCCCTTCTTCATGTTGAAAGTCTGGATGCCCAGGCCCCGGCCGGTTTCGCGCAGGAAATACCCGCCGGTGGTGGTGCCGTCGCCAATGGAGCGGCTACCGCTGTAGGCCGTGGCAAACGTGCCCGTGGCGCTGGTATGCTTAATGATGTTGTCCTGTAGCACGACTTCGCCGGTGCGGGCATCTACGTACACAAAGGCCCGGCTCACCGGCTCCTGGGCATACACGTCGAACTTCCAGGCCAGTACCGGCTTGTTCATCACCTCCGCTTTGGTCGAGCGCTCGTTGCGCACAATCACCAGCTCGCCCTGAGGGTAGTAGCTGGCCGACGACTTGCCCGTTTCCTGCTTCAGCAGCGTTTCCTCGCCCAGGTCCTGCCACATATATTTATGGGCCCCCACGTAAGCCAGTGCCCGGTCCAAGGCGGCCGAAGCACTCAGGCCAGGCGTGGTGTTCAGGCCCGAAATCTTCTCAAAATCGCCGCTGATGCTTTCCACGGTGCCACCCTTGGCGTGAACCGTGTAGTCGGCGTGCTCTACGCGAATGCCCTGGTAGTACTGGGCAAACTTCTCGTGCGTGAAGCCGAGCTGGTCGGTTTGCACGCGAGCCACGCGCATCTGGTCGGCATCGGTGAGAGCCAGCTGCTGGCGCAGTACCTGGCTGCTTTCGACACCACGGTAGGCGGCTTTGCCTTCGGCGCTGAACTGCACCAGCACGGGCTGGTTGTCGTCGCCCAAAACTTTGGTTTGGATGCGGCGGGCATCCTGCGCTTGGGCATTAGTAGCCAGCGAGCTAAGCAGCAGCAGCGTGGCAGCAGAGTATTTATTAAGCATAACGAATGGGAAAGATGGTGGTGGAATTTGTTGGCAACGCTGAGGGTCAGATTTCATCAGTGTTTACGCCGCAACTTAATGATTTTTTCATTAAATACTTCATGTTAACATCATGATTACAGTAATGTCCGAATTTTATTACCAGCAACTCAATAAATTGAATTTCAACTAGATAAAATTGAACCACTAAAAAATATTATCGGCTACTAAAAGAAAAAAGGTCCGCCAGCATTGCTGGCAGACCTTTTTATAAATTGTGAAAGAGTGACTATTCTTTCACAAAGCGCTGGTGGAACACTTTCTCGCCGTTGCTCACGGTGATGGTGTACATACCCTTCGCGAGGCGGCTGATGTTTACCTGGCCATTGGCGAAAGAAACATCGCTCATGCGAGCACCACGCACGTCCGAGATTTGCACGCTGGTAGCCTCACCGGGTACCGAGATGTTCAGCATTTCCGAAGCGGGGTTCGGGTACACTT
Organism: Hymenobacter siberiensis; assembly: GCF_018967845.1. Classification (GTDB taxonomy): domain Bacteria; phylum Bacteroidota; class Bacteroidia; order Cytophagales; family Hymenobacteraceae; genus Hymenobacter; species Hymenobacter siberiensis. Next base: position 1,394,566 of record NZ_JAHLZZ010000001.1, on the reverse strand, counting down.
CCAAGGTGCGGGCAGCCTCGTTGCCGAGCGGCGTAGCACTGCTGCCGCTGAGGGTAGCCACGCCGGTGAGCGCCGCACCGCCGGTGATGTTCACGGTATAGTCTTCGGCTTCGCCGTAGCTGAAAGTGCCGCAGCTGGTAGTGGCCGAGTTGTCGCTCATCACCACGCGCATGCGGGTAGTGCCGTTGCGGGCCGTTGTGGGCACCGTGAAGGTGCTGCTAAGGGTACCGGTGCTGGCGGCCGAACCGCTTACAACCAGTTCGCCCGCATCGGTGAAGACACCATTCTTGTTGTAGTCGATGTAGATTTTCCAGTACTCGGTGTAAGCCGTAGAGGCATAGCCGGCGCTGAAGTAGATGGTATTGCTGGAGCCGGCAGCGAGGCTGGTGCTCAGGGCGGTGCCGTTGTAGTAGCCGGCATCGGAACCCGAAGTACGGTTGATGCTGCCGATATTCACGAGGTCAATCCACTCAAACGCCTGGCTGGTGCCTTTGATGGTGCAATAGGTAGGCGTAGTGGTGCCGCCCGAAGCAGCGCCCACACCCACGGCAAACCACGCGTTCGTCACGGCTATTACCTGGGCCGAACCGGCTCCGTAGAGGTCGGTCGCGGCCTGGATGGAGTAGGTCCGAGCTTGGGCGTAAGTCGAGGAAGCGACCATGTACACGCTCTCCATGCGGTAGGTAATTTTGGCAGCCGCGTCGAGGCCTAGGCCGGTCACGCTGTAGGTACCACCGCCTTCGTTGGTGCCCGACTCGCCGGCCGCGAGGATATAGTACCAGTGGTTGAGCACGCCCGAGTTGGTATGCACGCCGCCGTTGTCGCCGGTGCCAGTGTACCAGTTAACCCCCTTGTAGTAGGCCGGCTGGCCCAGGGATTTGGGGTCGCTCATCGAGCGCAAAGCAGCCTGCTGCTTGTCGATTTCCTCGCCAATGAGCCAGGTCGACTTCGCTTTCACGCCGCCCGAAGTGAAGCCCAGGCTGGCCACAGCGTAGGCCTCAATCGAAGCACCCCAGATATCGGACAGGCCTTCGTTCATCGCGCCCGACTCGTTGGAGTAGGTCAGGTTGGCCGTTTTTTCGCACACGGCGTGGCCGATTTCGTGGCCGCACACGTCCAGCGCCGTCAGGGGGCGGAAGCGCGTTGCGCCGTCGCCGTAGGTCATCACCGAGCCGTTCCAGTACGCATTCTCGTAGCCCACACCGTCGCCAGGGGTATCGTCGAAGTGCACGTAGCTCTTGATTTTGGCACCGGCATTGTCGTAGGAATTACGGCCGTGCACGTTTTTCCAGTAATCGTAAGTGGCCTGAGCACCCGCGTGGGCATCGCCCGACACGTTGTCGAAGTTAGCATTGTTGTATTCGGCAGCCGTCCAGTTGTTGTCGGCGTCGATGAAGTCGGTAGCAGAGGTATAGCTATTACCCTTTTTGCAGTTGTAGGTTTCGATGCCCAGACCGCGGGTAGTGCCTTCGCGCAGGAAATAGCCGCCCGTGGTAGTGCCGTCGTTGATGGAGCGGCTGCCACTGTAGGCCGTGGCAAACGTGCCCGTAGCCGCAGTGTGCTTAATGATGGCATCCGTGAGGACCACCTCGCCGGTGCTGGCATTTACATAAACGTAGGCGCGGCTGATGGGCTGCTGGGCGTACACGTCAAATTTCCAGGCCAGCACGAGCGGGCCGGTAGAGCTGGTGCGCGTGTCGCGCACAATTACCAGCTCGCCCTTCGGAGCATACGAAGCGGCATCGGCTTCGGTGGTTTGCCACATGTATTTGCGGGCGCCCACCGAGGCCAGCGCCTGGGTGAGGGCGGCGGTGGCGCTGATACCAGGCGTGGTATTGAGCTTGGAAATGCGCTCAAAGTCGCCGCTGATGCTTTCCACCGTACCGCCCTTGGCGTGTACCGTATAGTCGGCGTGCTCTACGCGAATGCCCTGGTAGTACTGGGCAAATTTCTGGTGCGTGAAGCCGAGCTGGTCGGTTTCGACGCGGGCTACGCGCATTTCGTCGGCTGGCGTGAGGGCCAGCTGTTGGCGCAGCACCTGGTTGGCGTCCAGCCCACGGAGGGCCATTTTGCCTTCGGCATTGAACGCAACCAGCAATGGCTGGCTGTCGTCGCCCAGTACCTTGCTTTGAATGCGCGACGCATCCTGGGCATTGACAGCCAGTGAGCTGAGCATCAGCAATGCAGCAGCTGAGTATTGTTTTTTCATGCAACTATTCAGGTTAATGGTGAGAAATCGAGGCTTAGCAATTTTTTAACGTTTTGCACTAAACCTGCCGCAACATAGGCAACTTTATTAGCGAAAGGCCTCAATTACCATTAATTCGACAATAATACCCGAATTTTGTACGTTTCATGAAAAAACAATGAAGACACAATTGCACTTAACCAAATTGTAATATTCCTTTAGCCAGAACCATTACATGGTTTGATTTTTGCTACCGTTTACCAGCATTCAGATAGTCGGCGGCCAGCGTGGCCAGGGTTTTTACGCCCAGCGTAAGGCCGCTTTCATCGATGCGAAAACCGGCCGTGTGGTGGTCGGCGGCGGTGGCGGGGTCCTGGCCTTTGGTCATGCCACCCACGAAGAGAAACAGGCCGGGCACCTTCTCCTGATAGAAGGCAAAATCCTCGGCCCCGGTCACGGCTTTTATTTCCCGCACGTGGGCCGGGCCGGCGGCGGCTTGCAGGGTGGGCAGCATCTGGGCCGTGAGGGCGGGGTCGTTGATGGTCACGGGCACGTAGGGGTCGATGGTAACGTCGGCGGTGGCCCCGGCACTCTCGGCAATGTTGGTAGCAATGCGGCGGATACTGGCCCATATTTGCTGCTGCACGGCCGGGTTCAGCGCCCGGATGGTGCCCGACATCTCCACATCGGGCGGAATAACGTTGTAGCGCACCCCGCCGTTGATGGTGCCCACCGTGACCACGGCCGCATCGTCAATCAGCTTCACCTGCCGGCTCACGATGGTTTGCAGGCCCATGATAATCTGGGCGGCCGTCACCACGGGGTCCACGCTGTTCCAGGGGTAGGCCCCGTGCGAGCCTTTGCCGTGCACCTTGATGGTGAAGCGGTCGGAGCTGGCCATTTCGCCGCCGGGGCGGTACGTGAGGTTGCCCACCTCGGTCCCGGCGCTGATGTGCACCCCGAACACGGCATCGACCTTGGGCTTGTCGAGCACGCCTTCCTGCACCATGAGCTTGGCCCCGCCCTCCACGCCCGGCAACGAGCCTTCCTCGGCGGGCTGAAAAATGAACTTCACGGTGCCGGGCAGGTCGGCCTTCACCTGGCTCAGCACCTCGGCCGCGCCCATGAGCATGGCCACGTGGGTATCGTGGCCGCAGGCGTGCATCACGCCCACGGGCTGACCCAGGTAGGTGGTTTTAACCTTGGAAGCGAAGGGCAAGTCGTTATTTTCGGTGAGAGGCAGGCCGTCCATATCGGCGCGCAGGGCCACCACGGGGCCGGGCTTGCCGCCCCGCAAAATACCCACCACGCCGGTGCGGCCCACGCCAGTCTGCACTTCCAGGCCCAGCTTTTTGAGGTGCGCGGCGATGATGCCGGCGGTGCGGGTTTCCTGGTTGCCCAGCTCGGGATGCTCGTGAATATCGCGCCGCCAGGCAATGACCTTGCTTTCTTCCTGGGTGGCCAGCTGGGCAATACGGGCATCGAGGGCCGCATTCTGGGCGTGGGCGGTGGGGGCGGCGGCCAGCGCCAGCACAAGGCCGGCCGGCAAAGCAGAAAGTAAAAAGCGCATCATAAAATCAAGAATGAGGAATGAAAGCCGGGCGGCACGTTTCGGCCGGTAGGCAATGTTACGCCACCGTGGCCAACCAGCGCGCTACTGTTCAGCCCGGGACGTATTTTTGCGCGTTGGTTTATTGCCTTTCCATTATCTGAACCCGTTATTTTTTGTGGCTACGATTCTGACGCCTGCCCCCCTGCCCCACCCCGTGAGTGCCCCGCATCAGCCGGGCCGCCCACGCTCCTGGCCGGCGGCCTGGGCATCAAAGGGTTTCCGCCTGCGGCTGGGCGCAGTGGTGCTGCTGCTGCTGTGCCTGCTGCCGGTGGTGCCGGGCTTCTATCATTTCATTCAGGCGCGGCCCGGCCAGCGGCTCCCCGACCCGCTGCTGGAGCTGCTGCCGGTGCACGATGTTTCGGCCCTCACGTTTGCGCTCATTTACGGGGCCATCGCGGCCACGCTGGCCTACCTGCTGCCCCGGCCGCAACGGCTGTTACCGGCGCTGTGGGCCTATTATTTCCTGCAATTGCTGCGCATGGGCACGCTGTGGCTGCTGCCGCTGGAGCCGCCCACCACGCTGGTCATTCTGCACGACCCGGTGATGGACCGCATTTTCGAAGTAACCACCCAGCCCATCGTGCGCGACCTATTTTTCTCGGGCCACACCGCCACCATGGTGCTCCTCACACTGGTAGGCCGGGGCCGCAGCTGGCGCTGGGTGCTGGGCCTGATGAGCGTGGCCGTGGGCGTGCTGGTACTGGTGCAGCGCGTGCACTACTCGTATGATGTGCTGGCCGCGCCGTTTTTCGCCGGGGCCGCCTACTGGCTGGCCGGGCGCGTGTGCCGGAAGTAGCACGGGCTTTTAGTCCGCGAGTTGAATGGCCTGAACCGGGCTACTCGCGGACTAAAAGTCCGCGCTACAAATACTTCTCGTAAATCCCGGCGGCAATCTTCTCCACAATGCCTTTGGGTACCACGCTGGTAAGGCCGGCCGACACTTTATTGAGTACGCCGGGGATGATTTCTGCCTCGCCGGCCAGCAGGCCGTTCACGGCGGCGGTAGCCACGGCTTCGGGCGTCATCGACACTTTGTTGGCGGTGGCTTGCAGCTCGGCGCCCATGCCGGCGCGGTCGGCAAAGCTGGTGGTGGTGGCGCCGGGGCTCAGGCAGCTAACGGATATATTACTGGTTTTCAGCTCGTAGCGCAAACCCCGGCTGAAGCTCAGCAAAAACGCCTTGCTGGCCGCATACAGCGTCAGCGAAGGCACGGCCTGGTAGGCGGCGGTACTGGCCACGTTCAGGATGTAGGCTTTGGGAGTTTTGTGCAGGGCCGGCAGCAGGGCGTGGGTAAGAGCCACGGGCAGGTGCATGTTCAGCTGCAGCATATTCTGCTGCTCAGCCAGGCTGAGCTGCTCGAAGCGGCCCCAGAGGCCGTAGCCGGCATTATTCACCAGCACGGCCAGCTGCTCGGTTTGCTGAATGGCCCAGGCGGCCACGGTTTCGGCGGCGGCGGGGGCAGCCAGGTCGGTGGCCAGTACGTGGGCCTGGCGCTTGTGCCGGGTGCCGATTTCGAGGGCCAGGTTGGTGAGCTGGTCTTCGGACCGCGCCACCAGCAGCAGGTCGTAGCCGCGCTGGGCCAGAAGAAGGGCAATGGCCCGGCCAATGCCGCGCGAAGCGCCGGTAACGAGAGCGTAGGCCATTTTTTCGATGGGGATAATGCAGTATTTAGTATTGCTATAAGGCCGTCATGCTGAGCGGAGTCGAAGCATCTCTACCTCAATACAAAATCCTGTCGATTGGGATTAGTTACGCTGTAGAGATGCTTCGACTCCGCTCAGCATGACGGCCTTTTTTATTCGTCCAGCTTACTTCACCAAGTGCAAAAAGCGCAGGTAGAACGGCGTGGGGCTGTCCTCGCTCTTGGGCTGGTACTTGCCCGAGATGATGGGCACATACATCACGCGGCGGCGGCTTTCGAGGCCGGTGAGCGGCGACTGGGCTACGCGGTGCCACATGCGGCCATCGTGCACGGTGAGGTCACCGGGCTCGGTTTCGATGGCCATTTCGTTGGGGTCGTAGTACACGTCCTTGTAGTACTTCTTGCGAAACAGCATCTTGTGCAGGCCCTGGCGGTGAGTGCCGGGTATCACGCGCAGGCCGCCGTTGGTGGCCTTGGTGCCGTCGAGGTGCAGGCCCACGTTGAGCATGGGGCCGATGCGCTTGCCGTAGAATACGTCGCGCAGCGAGTCGGTATGCCAGCCCATCTGGCTGAATTCGGAGCCGGGCACGTTCACGTAATGGTTCACCACAAGGCCGTCCTTTTCATTCTCGCCCACGCGGCCGCCTTCGGCCTCGAGGAGGGGAAAAAGGGCCTCGAAACGCTCGTCCTGAAGCAACTCGTGCAACACAGGATGGTGCTGCGAGGCAAAGGCGAAGCGCTGCACAATGCGCGAGCCGTCCACGTCGTGGCCGTACTTAATGGGTACGCCGTTCACCTTTTCTACGCCTTCGGCCAGCCATCTGGCTTGCACTTCCTGGGTAGCCAGAAGGATTTGCTGAACATATTCGGGCGAGGCAAAAGGCCGGAAGTGCAGGAAACCGTATTTAGTAAAAAAGGCCCGTTGCTCGGCGGTGAGAGTGCTGCCGAGCGTGAAGCGTGGATAATCAGAGGATAAGGCCATAACAGAAATTTGGCGGCCGCCGGGTATTCCCGGGCGACACGCAAAGGTAATACGTCCGGCGTGGCCTGTGCCGATTTTTGGACACGGACCGGGAGCAGCACGGCGGCTATAACCGCGCCGCCGCGCAGTAGTTTCGATGCGGCAAATACGCGTTAGGCACGTGAACCGATGATGAATTACCGCCCCGGTGCTCCCGCGCGCTAACGGCTACCGGCCTGCAATGCTTTAACGCTCAATCCTTCTTCTGATACCGGCCCCGACCCGGGAGTACGGAGCCGGGGCCGTCGCACGCAAGGAAACGGCCGCAACGGCGTTGGGAAGAGGGTACTAATCGCGAAAACTCCTATCTTTTCTCCCTCCAATCTGCCCGGCCGATGCTCCTGCTGCCCACTTCTAACGCCGTTTTACAGCCGTATGCCGTAGGGCCAGCGGCTTTCCAGGCCCACGCACAAGGCCATTTTTGCGCCAGCTGCCAGCGGGTGGTGCAGGATTTCAGCCAGTCGGCAAACCCCGTGGCTGACCTGGCTGCCGCCCGCTCCGCCGCCCCCGATGGCCGGGTCTGCGGCAGCTTTCGGTCCGCGCAGGTGCAGCAGGTGCAGCAGGTGCAGCAGGTGCCGGTAACACTGACGCGGTGCCTAAAGTAGTTCCTGCTGGCGCTGGTGCTGGTAGTGGGCCAGGGCTTGACGGCGCGGGAGGCGCTGGCGCAGGTGCGGCGGCCGGTAAAACAGCAAACATCCTTGCCAAGAGCTGATAAGGCAGTGTTAGCCTCGCCCAAGTCTGAAGACCGAGTGTATGGAGAAATGACAGAAGCAATGCCCGTATTTCAGCACGGTGGCAGCAACCGCGAGGTAATTGACTATATCCAGCAGCGAATAGCATGGCCCCAGGAAAATGGCAAAATCGTAGCAGCAGAAGGCCGGATTTTCGTCTCTTTTACCATAGATATTACTGGTCAGGTTCGTGATGCAAGGGTTATCAAAACATTCAATCCCAAGTTTGATGACGCTGTGTTACTGGTGGTACGGAGCCTACCGCCGTTCAGGCCTGGCTCACAAAACGGACTGCCTGTGCCTGTGGGTATGACGTTGCCGATTACCTTCAAACTGAAATAAACCCGACCTGCTTACGCATTCCGACCAAAATTCCCCACCTTCACCCTTCCACACCTAACCCCCACCCTCCCCGCAATGATTTTCACGCCCAGCCCCATGCTTCTCAAGCTGCTCTACACCCGTGGCAGCCTACACAACCTGCCCGAGAACGCAGGTGTGGCCTTCAGCCTCAAAAACCGGCTCGACACCGTGAAAGTGACGGCGTTCAAGCAAGTGCAGATTGGTGATGTGGTGGTGCCGGCCGAGAAAATCCGGGTTGATTTGGGCAATGGCGAGCATCGCGCTGCCACGGCCATCGATGCCGACGGGCAGGCCGTGGAGCTGCCCGTGGGCCGCGCCATCACGGTAATGGTCGACATGCCGGCCCTGCCCGAGGGCATTCATCCGGTGCAGATGTGGTTTTCGACCGACGTTTTCGGCGACCTTCATGTGGAAGTGGAAGATGCCATCGTGGGCGTGGCCAGCTCCCAGCCCCGCATTCCGCGCTCCGAGGAAGACGACTACTCCGAAGCCGCCATCGCGGCCCGGCAGCGCTTCGCCGAGCAATTTGCGGACAAAGAATTTAAGCACCTCAAGCACTATTCCTTCGATGCCCACCAGTTGCAGGGCAACTGCGAGCATTTCCTGGGCGTGGCCCAGATTCCGGTGGGCCTGGCCGGGCCGCTGACCGTGAACGGCGAGCACGCCCAGGGCGATTTTCTGATTCCGATGGCCACTACCGAGGGTACGCTCGTGGCCAGCTACAACCGCGGCATGCAGGTGCTCAACCTGTGCGGCGGCGTGAAGTGCACCGTGGTGGGCGATGCCATGCAGCGGGCTCCGGTGTTCGTGTTCGAGGATGCGCGCGGGGCGCGCGACTTTGGCCTGTGGGTGGAAGAACACATTGGCCTGATTCGGCCGCAGGCCGAAAGCACCTCCAGCGTGGCCAAGCTGCAGTACATCGACACGTACCTGAGCAACAAATTCGCCTACCTGCGCTTCAATTTCAGCACCGGCGACGCAGCCGGCCAGAACATGGTGGGCCGCGCCACCTTCGCCGCCTGCTCCTGGATTCTGGAAAATTACAAGGGCGCGAAAGTGGAGCATTTCTACCTCGAATCGAACTTCGCCACCGACAAAAAGGCCTCCCAAATCAACGTAATGCGCACCCGGGGCAAGCGCGTGGTGGCCGAAGCCGTCATCAAGCGCGACATCCTGATGCAACGCATGCGCGTGACGCCCGAGCAGCTGGCCTACCACGGGCAGGTGAGCAACGTGGGCGCGTTCATTTCGGGGGCCAACAACAACGGCGCGCACTCGGCCAACGGCATCACGGCCATGTTCATTGCCACGGGGCAGGACGTGGCCAACGTGAGCGAGTCCTCGGCCGGCATCCTGTATTCGGAAGTGAATAAGGACGGGGATTTGTACATCAGCATCACCATTCCGTCGCTGATTGTGGCCACCCACGGCGGCGGCACCGGCCTGGCCACCCAAAACGAGTGCCTGCAAATGCTGGGCTGCGTGGGCCGGGGCACGGTACGCAAGTTTGCCGAGATAGTGGCCGGCGTGGTGCTGGCCGGCGAGCTAAGCCTGGGCGCGGCCATCAGCAGCTCCGACTGGGTGAGCAGCCACGAGCAGTACGGCCGCAACCGGTAGAAGCATCTGATACAAACAGTTACCCTTTCCTACCTCTACTCAATGAAACTGCAAAAACTAGCCTTCCTGGTCGTTGGCCTGTGGCTGGGGGCAGGCCGTGCGCAAGCGCAGATGCAATCCTCGCGCGAGCTTGGGGAGCTCGGGATGGACCTATACCAGCGGGCCAATTCGCCCGATGCCCTGGCCCGGATGCGCAAGGACCTAGTGAGTGCCCCCGAAGCCTATCTGGAGGGCGCGGAGCAGCCCGGCACCCTGGTCTTGCTCGATAAGCGCCGGGTGCGGGTGCCGGCCCTGAAATACAACGTGGCCCTGCGCCTGCTCGAAGTGCGCGACTCGACCGGCAGCCACGTATGGCCGCCCGGCAGCCTCGACGGCTTCTACCTGGGCCGGGGCAGCGAGGCGCGGCACTTCCGCAGTAAGCTGGTGCGCAACGGCAGCACCCGGCTCGATTTTGTGGAAGTACTGACGCAGTCCGACAACAGCCCCCTGGCCCTGGCCGTGCTACACAGCTACCGGCACCAGGATGCCCGCCTCGACCCCATCCTGCGCACCGAAATTCAGCCGGAGCGCAACGAAATCGGCCAAACGGTATTGGCCGGCACCGACCTTGTGGCCAAAGAACCCCTGCGGGCACTGCCCCTCAGCCAAAAAAATGTGAGCCAGCTTTTTGGCAGCCGCGGTCCCGAAGTAGCGGCCTGGGCCGCCAAACAGCACCTGAGCTACACCGACCTGGGCCAGGTGCTGCGCATGGTGGAATATTATAATCAGATATCCTTCAAACAACCCTGAAGTGCTTTGCATAGCCGAGCAGGACTTGTCATTCCGACAAAGGAGGAACCTGAGGACTGTGTTTCGACGACTGCATCCAGATTCCTGCTTTGCCGGAATAACAATTGGCCCCGGACTGGCACGGTGCTTGAAATCGAGGCTTAAACAGTGCGTAACCGCCTAATTATCGTATTTTTGACGTCCTCTGTAACGTTCACCTTCTTTTATTGTCTTTAGTGAAACTTCATCCTTACTTATTTGCTATTTTCCTACTCGCCAGCGGGCAACAAGCAAACGCGCAGGCCGCGAAAGAACAGGCTGAAGCCCGCACTATCTACGCTCAAAGCAACCGCAACCCCACCACCGCCACCCTGCGGGCTAGCCTGAAAACCCAGGCCACCGGCTTCCTCGGCGATGGCACCTTTCAGCTGGGCGCCCTGCGCACCTTCGACGGGCGCTACCGGCCCGTGCCGGGCGTGCGCTTCCACGCCGGCATGCGCCTGCTCGAAGCCCAGGATTCCATCAATACCGATTCGACGCACTTGTGGCCGGTGGGCAGCCTGCGCGGCTTCGATATAGGCGAGATGGGCGGTACCGGGGCCGATGCCCTGCGCCGCTTCCGCCCCCGCCTGGTGAAGGAAGGCAGCGCCGGCACCCGCCGCGAATTCGTGGAAGTGCTCACGGCCGTGGATGCCGGCCCGCTGCTGCTGGCCCACCTCTACTCCTCGGGAGCCGATGCCACGGCCGGCCGCCTCTCCATGGCTCCAATGCTGCTGGTGGGCGTGGGCAACGAGCCCACGGAGCCGCTGCACCCCATCACCCTCAACCAAGGCGACGTGCTGCGCCTGTTTGGCAAGCGCGATACCGAAATCAGCACCTTCGCCAACGCCCAGCACCTGCAATACGACCAACCCGCCGACGTGGCCAAGATGCTGGATCACTACAACCGCGTGGCGGTGGTGAAGTAGGTGAGGTGTGAAATGGTGAGATGGCGAGTTTGATGTTGTACTTGCGCCAACTGCATCAATCGAACATCAAACTCACCATCTCTCACACCTCACCGCCTAGTCCATCATATCGGCTGAGCGGGGTGGGTCGGGCACGAAGCCGGGGTTCCAGCTCATGGGATAGCGGCCGTCCACGTATTGCAGGGCCGTTTCGGTGAGGTAGAGCGGGCGGAACGTGTCGAGCATCACGGCCAGCTCGTGGGTTTCTTTTTTGCCGATGCTGGCCTCCACGGTGCCGGGGTGCGGGCCGTGCGGCAGGCCGGTAGGATGCCAGGTGAAAGAGGCCAAATCGACGCCCTTGCGCGACATGAAATTGCCGGCCACGTAGTACAGCACCTCGTCCGAATCGACGTTGGAGTGGTTGTAGGGGGCCGGAATGCTGAGCGGATGGTAGTCGAACAGCCGCGGCACGAAGGAGCAGATAACGTAATTATGCCCCTCAAATGTCTGATGGACGGGCGGCGGCTGGTGCAGGCGGCCGGTTATCGGCTCAAAATCGTGGATACTGAAGGCGTAGGGGTAGAAATAGCCGTCCCAGCCCACCACGTCGAACGGCGAGTGCGCGTAGGTCAACTCGTGCAGCAGGCCTTCCTTTTTGGTATATACCAGGTAATCGCCTTCCGGGAATTCTTCGGTAATGAGCTCGCTCGGCGGGCGCATGTCGCGCTCGCAGTAGGGCGAGTGCTCCAGCAGCTGGCCGAAGTGGTTGCGGTAGCGCCGCACGGTTTCCACGGGGCTGAACGACTCGATAATCATGAGCCGCACGGGGCCTTCCTCGAAGTGCAGCTGGTGGATAACGGTGCGCGGCACCACCACATAGTCGCCGGGCTCGAAGGCTACTTTGCCCATCTGGCTCCACAGTTCGCCCCGGCCTTCGTGCACGAAAATCACCTCGTCGGCCTGGGCATTTTTATAGTAATAGTCCATCCGCTTCTCCGTGGGATTGCAGATGCTCATCGTCACGTCGGCATTGCCGAGCAGGGTTTGGCGGGCGGCCAGGTAGTCACCGCCGGTGCTGGTCTGGGCCAAGGTGCGCAGGTGCTCGGGCTGGAGCGGCCGGTCCTTAATTAGCTTCGGGGCAAAAGGCCGGGGCGTGCCGACGTGCTTAATCTGGGTCGGCGGATGCACATGGTAGAGCAGCGACGACACGCCGTGAAACCCCAGCGTGCCCACCAGCTGCTCCGAATACAGGGAGCCGTCAGGCTGGCGAAACTGGGTGTGGCGCTTGCGCGGAATCTGGCCGAGGCGGTGGTAATGCGACATAACAAACGAGGGTGGGATGGAGCTGTGAAGTTACGGAACACGGCTCTGCCCGCGCGAAACTCCTCCCCTACTTCCCCAGCAGGGCCAGTTGCGCGGTGCTGTCGCTCACCACGTGCAGGGCGCGCTGCAATTCAGCATCCTGCTCGCGGAGCACGGTGTAGTAGGCCACGGTGCCGTAGGCGCTGCGGGCAATGTAGGCCTTTAGCTGGTTGCGCAGCAGCGCCGCGCAGCGGCGCACGGCGGCCGCGTCGGCCTTCACGCCATCCTGGGTGGCCTGGGCGGTCAGGCTCAGCAGCTGCGCATCGGTGATGCGGAAGGTGGCGTTGAACTGCTCAAAGCGCAGGCCTTCCAGCTCGGCCTTGTGGCCTTGGTAGAAACTCAGGGCGAAGGCGCGGACCACGCCGTGGCTCAGCAGCTTGGTATAGTAAACGGAATGGGCCACCGAATCGCGCGGCACGAACACATCGGGCATGATGCCACCGCCGCCATACACGGTGCGGCCGTGGTCGGTGCGAAAGCGCAGCTTGTTGGAAAAGTGGATACTGTCGGCCGATTGCAGCTCGCCCCGGTCGGAGCGGCCGCTCAGCTCGGCACTGTATTCGGCGTAGTTGGCCCCGTAGGGTTTTTGGATGGAGCGACCGGCCGGCGTGTAGTAGCGGGCAATGGTGAGGCGCAGCTCGCCGCCGTCGCTCAGGGCGATAGGCTGCTGCACGAGGCCTTTGCCGAAGGTGCGACGGCCCACCAGCGTGGCGCGGTCGTGGTCCTGCAAGGCACCGGCCACTACTTCGGCGGCCGAGGCGCTCCCTTCATCCACGAGCACAACCAGGGAGCCTTCCTCAAATTCGCCGGCTACTTTGGCGTAGGTCTGCGAGTCGTACTGGTCGCCCTTGCCGTCGGTGTACACGATTTTGCGCGAGCCGGCGATGAACTCATCGGCCAGGCGGGTGGCACGGTCGAGGTAGCCGCCGGGGTTGCCGCGCAGGTCCAGCACGAGGTGGGTGAGGCCCTGGCGGCGCAGGTCGGCCAGGGCGGCCTTAAACTCGTCGTAGGTATTGGAAGCGAAGCGGCTTACTTTAATGTAGCCGGTCTGGTCATCAACCAGGTACGCGGCATCAATCGAGCTATTGGGAATGCTTCTGCGGGCAATGCTGAAGCTCAGCGAGCGCGCCAGCCGGTGGCGGCGCAGCTCGATAGCCACGCTGCTGCCCCGGGGGCCGCGCAATAGCTGCGACAGCTGCCCGGAGGTGAGATGCGCGCCCGAAACCCGCTTGCCGCCGATGCTCAGAATCTGGTCGCCGGCCTGCACGCCGGCCTGCTCGGCCGGGCCACCGCTGAGCGGGGCCACTACCGTCACGGTATCGCGGAAGGTGTTGAATTCGACCCCGATGCCGTCGTAGTCGCTTTGCAGGAAAGAATCGGTTTTTTCGCGGTCGCGGGCCGGGATGTAGACGGAGTGCGGGTCGAGCTTTTCCAGCATCTGGGCCACGGCGTAGTCGGCCAGGCCTTCGGTATCCACGGAATCGGCGTAGTCGCGGTCCACGTAGCTCAGTATTTCCTTGAAGCGCAGGTAGCCCCGGGCCGTGGCATCGGGGTTTTCCGACGAGGGCTGGAAGGGATTATTGGCCACCAACACGCCGCAGCCCATGGCCAGCACCAGCAATAATGCCTGCCGCAGCCAGCCGCGCCGCCCGGAGCCGACGAGCACACCAGTTGCCTGGTTAGCAGGGGTAGAAGTGGGCATGCGAGATAAGCGTAGCGTTAATAATCAATAGGATAGTATTAGATAGAATTCAAAATTATTGAAATTTTCCCAGTTTCAAGTGCCGAAAGGTAGCCATTTTCAGATTTCTATAATAAATACAACAATTTACGATAAAAGAGCAAAAAAGAACATTTTTAGTGGCAAATTACAATTTTTCGCTTGCTGACCCCCCTTTTAATATCGATACAATTTATAATTTTACCCATAATTTTTTAGATGGACTTCGATCAGGCCGGGTGTTTACCCGTTGGACACGGCTTTTTCCGGTTTGAGTGCGGCAGCCACCAGACCCCGAAGCAACTACGGCCGGGGCGGCCCGCTGGATTGGGACCTTTCGGCCCGCCGTATCTTTGCGCCCGGCCGCACCGACTGGCTCTTTTCATTTCCCTCGCTTTACACCGCCGCCACATGGGTCGCATCCTTGCCATCGACTACGGAAATAAGCGCGTGGGCCTGGCCGTGACCGACCCGCTGTGCATGATTGCCTCGCCGCTGGAAACCATTCACAGCAAAGATTTGCTGGCCTACGTGAAGGCCTACCACCTGCGCGAGCCACTGCGCGCCGTGGTAGTGGGCATGCCGCGCACGCTGCTCAACGAGCCTACCGATGTGACCAGCGCCGTGGTAGGCCTGCTGCGCACGCTGCGCCGCGAGCTGCCCGAGCTGCCCGTTCATGAGCTCGACGAGCGGTTTACCTCGCGCATGGCCCACGCCACCATGCTGGCCGGCGGCCTCGGCCAGAAGGCCCGGCGCGACAAGGCCACCGTGGACCGCATCAGTGCCACCATTATTCTCCAGTCATTCCTCGAATCGCCGCTGATGCGGGAAGTATAGTTGTTTCGTTAAACGTCATGCTGAGCGCAGCCGAAGCATCTCGCATGCTGAAGTATCAATGCTAACCACAACGAAGCAGTAGAGATGCTTCGGCTGTGCTCAGCATGACGTTCTGTTTTAAAACTGACCATTACCATGATTTACTCCATTGTTGCCATCGGCGACCCCGTCCTCAAGACCAAAGCCAAAAACATTGCCCCCGACCTGCCGGCCGCTGAGCTCAAGCAGCTGATTGCCGACATGTACGAAACCATGTACTCGGCCAGCGGCGTGGGCCTGGCGGCGCCCCAGGTGGGCAAAGCCGTGCGCCTGTTCGTGATGGATTCAGGCCCGATGGTGGACCTCGACGAGGAAGACCTGGCCGAGCTGGAAGAAGGCGAAGTGCCCGAGCCGGCCGTGAAGCGCGCCTTCATCAACCCCCAAATGGTGAGCGAAACCGGCGAGGAATGGGGCTTCGAGGAAGGCTGCCTGAGCATCCCGGGGGTGCGGGAGCTGGTGACGCGCCACGCCGACATCGTGCTGCGCTACGAGGATGAAAACCGCCAGGTGCACGAGGAAGCTTTCTCGGGCATGGCCGCCCGCGTCATTCAGCACGAGTACGACCACCTGGAAGGCATCCTGTTCACCGACAAGCTCTCGGGCTTTAAGAAGCAGCTGCTAAAGGGCAAGCTGGCCCGCATTAGCAAGGGCGATGTGCGGCACGAGTACCGCATGAAGTTCGTGGGTGACGGGCGGCGGCGGTAGGCCGTAAAGCCGGTCAAATTACTATGACAGCAAAACTGGCATACCCTGGGCGGTGTGCCAGTTTTTTTCGTTTTTACTGGCATATCCGGCGATAGTACTAACTGAAAGCATGATTCCGGCCCACGTTCCGTACCTTGTTAGCCGTGAAAAAATACGGCTACCTGCTCCTGATTTGTTTGCCCCTGCTCTTTGTTGCCCGCCAGGCGCAGGCGTGGGGCTTTTTTGGCCACCGCCTTCTGAACCGGCTGGCTGTGTACACGTTGCCGCCGGGCATGATTGGCTTTTACAAGGCCAATATTGACTACTTAACGGTGAACGCCACGCGGCCCGACTCGCGGCGTACGGTGGTACCGGGCGAGGCCCCCAAGCACTTCCTCGACGTGGACCGCTACGGCGACAGCGCCGAGTTTAAGCTGCCGCGCAAGTATGCCGATGCCGTGGCCCACTACGGCGAGGACTCGCTGCTGCGCCACGGCATTGTGCCCTGGAACGTGGTGAGCATGAAAAACCAGCTCACCGCCGCCTTCAAGGCCAAGGATACCGACCGCATTCTGAGCCTTTCGGCTGATATGGGCCACTACGTGGCCGATGCCTGCGTGCCGCTGCACACCACCCGCAACTACAACGGCCAGCTCACGAATCAGCGCGGCATCCATGGCCTGTGGGAATCGCGCCTGCCCGAGCTGCTGAGCGCCGACTACGACCTGTTCAGCGGCAAGGCTGAATACCTGGAGCGGCCCAGCGACGCGATTTGGGCCGCCATCGTCCGCTCGCACGCGGCCGTCGATTCGGTCCTGCGGTTCGAGAAACAGCTCACCGCCGAGTACCAGGAGGACCAGAAATTTGGCTATGAGCAGCGCGGCAGCCAGACAGTGCGGGCCTACTCGCGCGAGTTCAGCAAGACCTACAACGCCCGGCTCAATGGCCAGGTCGAGCGGCAGCTGCGCTACGCGGCGGCCCTCATCGGCGATTTCTGGTTTACCTGCTGGGTAGATGGCGGCTCGCCTGATTTGCGCCAGCTGCCCTACACGCCCTCGACCAAAGAGCAGCAGCGGCTGGAGCTGGAAGCCAAACAAACGGCCGGCACGCCGGTGTCGGCCGCGCCGGGCCACGACGAGTAGCTTGTAGCACATGCTTTAGCTTGTGCCGGCATGGAGCAGGAGCGATTTATCCGTTCATTCGGGCACAAGCTAAAGCATGTGCTACAAGGCTTCCGTCCGGTGCACCATATCCAGGTCCAGCACGGCGATGCCGTCGTTGCCCACTTCGTAGGCGCGGATGAAGCGGCGGTGCCACTCAATCTCGTCGTGGGTGTAGGAGTTGCGGGCGTGCACGTCCTGGGCAAAGGTGTCGTCGTAGGCTTTGAGCTGGATAATGATTTCGATGTCGAGGCGCTCATAATCAACTACTAGCAAGCCGTGGAGCGGGCTTTCGGGGGTGATGTCGTGCACGATGGTCCAGCTTAGGGGGAAAAAGCTGATGGCGCTGCGCTCGAGCGGCAGCAGGGCGTAGGCCTGGTCGTTGGTGGTGGGGTGCACGGTTTTGAGCAGTACGCGGGCTTGCAGGTCGATGAGGATATTGTTGCGCTGGTTGGCGATACGGAACTGCAGGCAGGGCGTGCCGTCGGCCCGGCGGCTGATGATGGCCGTGCGGCTGAAATGAATGCGCGCCGTGGGCCGCGAAAACCGCCCATACAGCAAGCCCGTGGCCAGTGCGAAGGTGAGCACGCCCACCAGCGCCTCTACGCTGCTGAGGAAGCCGGTGGCATTGGTGCCCGGGTACACATGCCCGTAGCCGACGGACGTGAACGTCTGGATGGAGAAAAACAGGGCACTTAGGAAATCCTGCATGGCCCCGCGCGGGGCGGCCACGCCGAGCAGGTCTTCGAGGCCCAGGGCCATGTAGGCCCCGGCAAAGGCCACATTCAGCACCGTAAAAAACACCACGACCATGCCAATAAACGGCCCCCAGTCCATCTGAATTAGCCATTGGTAGGGGTCGTGGCGGTGGGGGCCGCCGCGCCGCCGCACATTGAACGAGCCGTCGTGGTTGATGGCCCGCCGGGTGCGGCGCGAGAATTTTTCACCAATACCGGGGTCGAGGGTGGGCATGTGAGGGGGTGCGTACGTTGGATGAAACTGGTAAATACCCGGCCAAAAGTAATTGTACAAAAGAACGCGCTGCTCGTCACACGTTCGCGTCGCCAAAGCAGCTACGTCGTTTTGGTATCTCAATCAGCTTATTGCAGCAGGAAAGACACTGGCGCAGGCGCAGGTTTCCTGGCATAGGGTTCGCTGCCGACCTTTGAGGCTCCAATCACCACTTACCCTGGCCGCGCATGCACACTCTGCTGATTGAAGACGACCCCCGGCTTTCGGCCCTCATCAAGCGGGGGCTGGAGGAAGAACAGCTGACCGTGACCGTGGCCGCCGACGGCGAGCGCGGCCAGGAGCTGGCCCTCGCGCAGCCCTTCGACCTCATTATTCTCGACGTGATTCTGCCCCACCGCAGCGGGCTGGAGGTGCTGGCCGCCATCGCGGCCCTCAACGGCCAGATGGAAAGCATCTCGGCCCACGACCTGCACCGGCGGGTGGCCGAAAACCTATCGGGCCGCGAGCAGGACGAACTCTCACGCCTGGCCCACACCTTCAACCGCCTGCTCGACCGCCTCGAAAGCAGCTTCGACGGCCAGCGCGCCTTCGTGCGCAATGCCTCGCACGAGCTGCGCACGCCGCTGGCCGCCAGCATCGGCGAGGCCCAGCTGGCACTGGCCCGCGAGCGCGAGCCCGCCGCCTACCGCGCCGCCCTGCACGCGCTGCTCACCGACCTCACCCAGCTCAACGCCCTGCTCAACCACCTGCTGGAGCTGGCCCAGGCCGAAACCCCGCTGCCCGAGTACAACACCCGCATTCGGGTTGATGAGCTACTGGCCGAGGCCTGTGCTGCCATTGCCCCGGACCAGCGCCCGCGCCTGCGCCTGCACACCGGCCACCTCCCCGCCGAGCCCGAGCAGCTGGAGCTTACCGGCAACCGCACCCTGCTCAACAGTGCCCTCATCAACCTGCTCGAAAACGCGCTGAAATACTCGGAGCCCCAGCCCGTGGCCGTTGAGCTGGAATACGAACCCGGGGGCGTGCGCCTGCGCATCCGCGACGAAGGAATCGGCATTGCGGCAGCAGATTTGCCGCAGGTGTTCCAGCCGTTTTTCCGGGCCGGCAATGCCCGGCCGGTGACGGGCCATGGCGTGGGCCTGCCGCTGGCCCGCAAAATCATTGAGCAGCACGGCGGCCAGCTGGAGCTAACCTCGCAGCTGGGCCACGGCACCACCGTGGAAGTGCACCTGCCTACGGCCTAACCCTGTACCATGAACGCTGCGTTTAAGTGCTTGCTCCAAATTAAACAGTTGATACATTTTACATAACTAACTGATAGTAAACAAGAAATACAAGAACTATCAGCTAAAAGCTAATGGTTCGGCACTTAGGTCACCTATTAATGCGTTTCTAATCGCATTCTGAATGACTTGCCGGTAGCCTTGCAGCAGTTTAACCACTGCCGCGCTCCATGTTCCCAACTACCCAGCCGCTTGCGACCCGCCGCAGCCGCCTCCCCTACCGCAACAGCATGCTCGCGTTCAGCACGATGCTCGGGCTGCTGGCCTTCTCTGCCTGCACTTCTTCCGAGGCCGATGCGCTGGACGAGCCCGCGCCCCAGCAAGCCAGCCACCGAAGCAAAAGCCACCACCGAGCCCGCGGCACCCGAACTGCTGCTGAGCGGCGAAATCGCGGCCGATGCCAACCGCACGGTGCGGGTGTTCCCCCGGGTGGGTGGGCAGGTGCTGCGCGTGGGGGTTGATTTGGGCGATGAAGTGCGCCAGGGCCAGGTGCTGGCCGTGCTGCAAAGCCGCGAAATTGCCGAGCTTGAAAACCAAAGCACCGCCGGCACCGCCGACCTGGCCGTGGCCCGCAAGAACCTGACCGTGGCCGAAGAGCTGATGCAAAGCGGCCTCGGGGCCGAGCAGGACGTGTTTCGGGCCCGCGCCGAGCTGGCCCGCGCCACCGGCACCGCCACCCGCAACCACCGCCAGCTCGACGTGTACGGCCTGGCCCGGGGCGGGCAGTACGAGCTGAAAGCGCGGGTAGGAGGCTACATTATTGAGAAAAACCTGGCGACGGGCATGCGTTTCAACGCGACCCATGTGCCGGCCGCCTTCACCGTGGCCAACCTCGACAGCGTGTGGGTGATGGCCAACGTGTTTGAGTCGGACCTGACCCAGGTGCGCCGGGGGCAGGCCGTGGAAATCACCACCCTGAGCTACCCCAACCAGCCCCTGCGGGGCCGCATCGACCAGCTTTTTCACCTGCTCGACCATGACAGCAAAGTGATGAAAGTGCGCTGCACCCTGCCCAATCCCGGCCACCTGCTCAAGCCCGGCATGCACGCCCAGGTGCGCGTGCTGGCCACCCCTGCCAACTAAGCATCACATGGCCATTCTCATTATTGAAGCCGATGAAAGCCGCCGCGCCACCGTGCACCGGTTTTTGCAGCGCGCCGGCTACCTCACCGACCTTACTCCCAGCCTGGCCGCCGCCACCACCAAGCTGGCCGTGCGGCACTACGAATTTGTGCTGCTGGCCCAAACCCTGCCCGACAGCAACGGCCTAACGCTGCTGCACGAAGCCAAGCGCCGCAACTACCAGGCGGCCGCCTTCATCCTGCTCATGGCCACCGACGCGGTGGAGGACCGCCTGCACGGCTTCGCCGCCGGGGCCGACGACTGCGTGGCCCGCTCCACCACCCTGCTGGAGCTGGAGCGGCGGCTGCGCAGCATTGCCCGGCAGCGATTTGGCCGGCCCCGGCCCCGCATCAGCTTCGGGGCGGGGTTTGAGCTGGACCTGACCGGCCGCCGCCTGCGCCACGGCTCCCACACCGTGGACCTGAGCCGCTCGCAGTTCGACCTGCTGCACCACCTGCTACGGCACCGGGGCCGGCCCCTCACCCGCGAGCAGCTGGGCGCGCACATCGGCAAAGGCTCCGAGGGCTCCAACTACATCGACGTACATAGTATGAACGTGCGCAGGGCGCTGGCCCGCTTCGCCCCGCCCGATTTCCTGCAAACCGTGCGCGGCATCGGGTATCAGGCGGCGTAAGGATTGTCATTTTCGGGCTCATATGAGGTGGGGCGGGGCTTGCCCCCGCCCGGCGTTGCACGGAATCGTGAACACAGTACGAACGCCGGGCGGGGGCAAGCCCCGCCCCTACCTGACACGTCTAATCACAAGCATTTTACCCAACCATAACAGAAGTAAAAACGCCGCCCGCCCAACCCGCAAAAACCCCACGGCCCGGCCCGGCGTACCAGCGGCAGCAGCGCAGTTCCGGCGCTGGTTATTTTTGGTTCTTTATGCGTCATTTCTGTACTCGCTTACCGCTGGCTTTTTTGCTGGCGGCGTTTTCTATTTTCACCGTTTCGGCCCAAAAGGTAGGGCTGGTCCTCAGCGGCGGCGGGGCCAAAGGGCTGGCCCACGTGGGCGTGCTGCGGCAGCTCGAAAAAAACCACATTCCCATCGACTACATCGTGGGTACGAGCATGGGCGCGGTGATTGGCGGCATGTACGCGGCCGGCTACTCACCCGATGAGATTGAGCAGATTGTACTTAGCCCCGAGTTTCAGCGCTGGACATCAGGCAAGCCACTGGAAAGCAAAACGTTCAATTTCCTCACGGCCGAGCCTTCGCCCTCGGCCCTGCGCCTGGGCATTGCCATCGACTCTTCATTCCAGGCCCGCATCAGCACCAACCTAGTGAACGATTTGAACCTGAACCTAGCCCTGACGCGCCTGCTGGCCCCGGCCGGAGCCAGCGCGGATTACAACTTCAACAACCTGTTTGTGCCCTTTCGCTGCATGGCGTCGGAGGTGTTTACGCGGCAGTTGGTGGAGCAGAAAAGCGGGTCGCTGTCCGATGCCATCCGCAACTCGATGTCGTTTCCGCTGGCGTTCCGACCCATCCGCAACCTCGACGGCAAGTACTACTACGACGGCGCGGTGTACGATAACTTCCCCACCAACACGATGAAGAAAACCTTCGCCCCGGACATCATCATCGGGGTGAACGTGGGCGATGTGGCCTTCAAGAAATACCCCAAAAACGATGATGCCCTGCTGGCCAGCACGGTGGCTTTCCTGGGCACCAGCGTGGCCGACACGAGCAGCGTGGGCAAAAACGGTATATACATTCAGCCCAACCTCGATGGCCTGGGCGTGGGCGATTTCGACCGTGTAAAAGACTTTATTGCCGAAGGCGACACCGCCGCGCTGCGCGAGATGGCCCTGATTAAGCAGCGCATCCCGCGCCGTATCGACTCGGTGACGCTGCAAAAGCGGCGGCTGGCATTTCAGGGCCTGGCCCCCAAGCCGCGCTTTATTGAGGTGAAGGTGAACGGCCTGCGCCCCGACCAGAACGAGTACGCGGCGCGCTTTTTCCCGCATTCGGGCCGGGAGTATTCGCTCGACGACATTGAGGAGGGCTATTACCGGCTGGCGTCGGATGATTTTTTCAAGAATATTTACCCGCGCATTCGCTACGACGCGGCGCGCAAGGGCTACATTTTCAGCGTCGATGCGCAGCGCAACAACAACGTGAGCACCGAAATCGGCTTCGTGCTCAGCAACCGGCCCATCGACAATATTTTCCTCGGCGTGGAATATCGCTACCTGCGCAGCCTGCTCTACACCACTTCGGCCGATGTGAGCCTGGGCCGCTTCTACACCGGTGCGCACGGCTCGTTTCGCATCAACGTGCCGGCCCGGCTACCGTTTTTCTTCGAGCCCGAGGTGACGTATAACCAGTGGGATTTTCAGAACACGGGCGGCGTGCTGGGCCGCAACGTGCTCAACACCCAGGTACGGCAGCAGGACACCAAGCTGGGCGGGCAGTTCGGCATCAGCCCCACCTACCGCAGCCGGCTGCTGGTGGACCTGGCCACCTTCGTGACCAAGGATGAATACACCAACTCCAAGGAAATCAACACCACCGACGTGCTCGACGCCACCGTGTTCCGGGGCGTGACCGGGGCCCTGCGCCTGGCCCGCAACACCCTCAACCGCAAGCAGTACTCGACCAGCGGCCACCGCTACGTGTACATACTGCGCGGCGTAACGGGGGCGGCTACCTACACGCCGGGCTCCACGGCCCAGCAGCCCAGCAGCTCGCAACACCGCGAGTGGCTCCAGTTTCGGGCCACCGTAGAGCGCTTCTTCGCCCTGAAGGGCGACCGCCACGCCTGGGGTTATTTTGGCGAGCTGATGGCCAGCAACCAGCCCACGTTCACCAACTACCGCTCGTCGCAAACCATGGCGCCGGTGTTTGCGCCACTGACCGACTCGCGCACCCTGTTTCTGGACACGTACCGCTCGGCGCGCTACGCGGCGGCGGGCCTGCGCTACACCCAGCCCTTCCTCAAAAAGCTGGAATGGCGCACCGAAGTGTACGTGCACCTCAATGCCCAGCCGCTGGTGCAGGGCGAGCAGCAGGTGGCCGTGCGCAAGTCGGGCTTCGACCGCCCCCGCATCACGGCCAGCACGGGCCTCATTTTCCAGACGCCAGTAGGGCCGCTGGCCGTGCACGCCCGCTTCTACGACGACCCGGCCGAGCGGTTTGGCATCTACGGGCACCTTGGCTTCCTGCTATTCCGCAGCCGGGCGCTGGAATAGGCGGCCGGGTTTGGCCTGAAGTGCTGGGCTGAACAGCTGTTCAGCCCAGCACCTGGCGCACTTCGGCGGCGGCCTCCAACGGCAGCAGGTGGCCGGCAGCCGGCACCACTTCGAACGAAGTGCCGGTCGGCAGCAGCGGCAGCGTGAGGCGCTGCTGCGTGGCTGGCGTGATGGACGTATCGCCGGCACCCACCAGCAAATGGCAGGGCACACGCAGCTGCGGCATCAGGGAGCTGATGTCCTCGCGGGCACCTTTTAGCAGCCAGGTGGCCCAGGCGGTTTCGGTACTGCGCAGGTTATCGGCAATTACGCGGTCGCGCACAAGCGCCGACAGGGGCTGACGGGTGATTTCGCGGAAGGTTTTTTCCGCTTCATTCGGTTTGCCGTAGGCGGCCAGCGCAGCGGCCCTGGCCGTTTCGGACATGGGCTCGCCCGCCGGTGGCGAGGGCGAGAGCAGCACCAGCTGGCGCAGGCCTTCCGGCTGCCGGGCAGCCAGGGCCAGGGCCATTTTGCCGCTCATGCTGTGCCCGATGAGGGTAAAATCCGTTACCTGCTGCTGTTGAATATAGGCGGCTATCCAATCGGCATAGGCCTGCACCGAGTAGTCGAAGCCCGGTGGCACCGGCTGCGCGCCAAAGCCAGGCAGGTCCGGGGCCAGCAGGTTGGCACCGGGCAGGAGCGGGCGCAGCACGTCGTATTCGCGGCCGGAGCCGGCCCAATAGTGAAGGGCAATGAGCGTAGGAGTCATAAAGATGAAGCAGTATGCAAAGCTGTACGGCAGTACGCTAGCAGCAGTTGAAAATGCGAA
Source organism: Hymenobacter siberiensis (assembly GCF_018967845.1). Lineage (GTDB taxonomy): Bacteria > Bacteroidota > Bacteroidia > Cytophagales > Hymenobacteraceae > Hymenobacter > Hymenobacter siberiensis. The sequence continues at coordinate 1,370,492 of NZ_JAHLZZ010000001.1, read as the reverse complement.
CGCAACAATAGCAAGGCGCTTACGCAGAACTGCTTGCCAAAACCCGGCAATGCTTTTTTTACTTTGTTCCCGATGCAATAGCGTTCCAGGCTTAATCTATATTAATAATTGAATTAACTTATATTAGAAGGCGTGATTGGGGGCTGCCGCTCACGCTACTGCCACGCCAGCACAATCCGGCTTTGGGAAAGTACCGTGGGTTCTGGTTCAATTACCAATTGACTATTCGATAATTACCTTCTTCTCACCCCTCACCCCGCCACTTATTCCCGTACAAGCTACTATTTATTTCCGCTTATCCTAACCCTCAGGCGTTTGACCCGGCCCATGATTGATTGTGGGCGACCAGCCAGGCTCCTTCATCCTTCCCCTGTATGAACACAACTCCGACGTTGCTGCCCGCAACGGACGAAGAGCTGCTCGTGCAGCGCCTGATAGGGCGCGACGAGCAAGCCCTGCGCGAGCTACACGACCGGTATTCCCGCAATCTGCTGGCAGTTATCGTGCGTCTGGTGCGCGATGAATCCCTGGCTCAGGATGTGCTACAGGAAGGCTTGCTCAAGGTCTGGCTGAGCATCGACCGCTACGATGCCGCGCGGGGCCGCCTGTTTACCTGGATGGTTCGGGTGTGCTGCAACCAGGCCATCGACGCCATGCGCAGCCCCCGGCACCGTTTCAACAGCGGCACCAAGTCGCTGGAAGTAGGCGGAGCGCAACGCGCCCAGGCGCCCCCTTCCTTCAACCCCGAGCATATCGGTCTGCGCGAGCTCACCCTCAAGCTCAAGCCCAAACAGCGCGAGGTAATTGACCTGCTCTACTTCGGCGGCTGCACGCAGGTTGAAGCCGCCGAGCAGCTCGGTATTCCCCTGGCCACGGTGAAAACCCGCGCCCGTGCCGCCCTGGTAGTACTGGCCCACATGGCGAGGTAAACAGACAGCAAGGCATCTATCATCCTTCGCAACGATATAACGGAGTTGTTTAGAAAGTCACAAAAGGTACTCAAACGGTCATGCTTCGCTGCGCGCTGCATGACCGTTCGGGGACTTTCTAAACAGCTTCTTTGCCTCCAACTCAACCGAGCAAAACGCAGCAAGGCCCCTTTACTAACTAAAGGGGCCTTGCTGCACACTGGTCTGGCGCAACCGCTAGCATCCGCCTGAAGTTACCCCCGGCCGCTGGCGGCCACCAGCGCCCGCAGCGGCTCGTTGAAGCCGACGGCGTCCACCAGCTCCTCCAGCGGGAAGTGCAGGCGGTATTTCCAGAAGTGGTTGGGGTTGCTGGGCACGTTGATTTGCTCCTCGTGCGGGTTGGCGCGGCGCAAGTGGCTGTCCATGGCCAGTAGGTCCTGGAGCGGGAAGATGGCCCACATGGCCGGCGAGTGCAGGTGCTGCACCAGGATTTCGCGGGCCACCCAGGGCTCGCAGTAGAACGGGGCCACCTCGCGCCAGTGGCCAAGGATGGTTTCGAAGAAACGCTGGGTGCGCACCCGGTCTTCTTCCCACCAGCCGCGGATGGTACTGGTGTCGTGGCTGCTGGGCGTGACCACGCTCAGGTAGGCGGCATCGTTGGGGTGGCTGAACTCGGTTTCGGGATTCGAGGGCATGCGCTGCACGTTGAGGCCCAGGATGCCGAGCTCCTTCATCACGCCGGGCACCGAGGCGGGCACCATGCCCAGGTCTTCGCCGCAGATGAGCATGTCGGTGGCGTAGCGCACGGGCGGCAGCTTCACGAGGCCCTGCTGCCGCCAGAATTCCTCGTGGCGGCGGAAGAAGAAGTCCACGTAAATGTCGTCGTAGAGGCGGCGGCGGTCCTGGTCGGCGTCCAGCTCACGGAACGAGTAGCTCTTGTTCAGGGTAATGCGCGGGTGGTAGAAGTCGTCGCCGGCGGGTACGAACAATACTTCGTTCACCAAAGCAAACAGGCCTTTTTGCAGCCAGGCAAAATACTCGGCGTGCTCGGGCTGGGCGGATACTTTCTGGGCGATGTAGGCTTCTATTTTGCGCTGGTCGCTTACGGCTTCCTTGAGGTGAATGCGGCCGAAGCTGGCATCGTTAAGGTACTCGTCGAACACGGCCTGGGCCTCGCCCTGGAAGATATCCTGGAGCATGTGCCAGCGGATGTAGGGCTCGCAGAGGCGCGAGTAATCGAACCAGCCCAGGCGGCGCTCAATCTCGTGGCGGTGCAGCGGCAGGGCGGGCGCGAAGTGGCCCAGCAGGCCTTCCACCGACTCAATGGGCATTTCCCAGATGCGGAAGAAGCCCAGGATGTGGTCGATGCGCAGCGTGTCGAAGTAGCGGGCGAGGTGGCCCATGCGCTGCTTCCACCACAGGTAGCCGTCTTCGGCCATGCGCTGCCAGTTGTAGGTGGGGAAGCGCCAATTCTGGCCGGTGGTGGAGAAATCATCGGGCGGGGCACCGGCCTGGCTGTCCATGTGGTAGAGCTCGGGCTGGGTCCAGGCGTCAACGGAGTGGCGGTAGATGCCGATGGGCAGGTCGCCTTTCAGCACCACGCCACGGGAGCGGGCGTAGGCCACGGCGGCGCGCAGCTGCTTGTCGAGGTGGTACTGGGTGAAGAAGAACAGGCCGTAATCGTCGTAGTCCGGCGCGGTTTCGGCGGTGAGCTCGGCCAGGTTTTGCGGGGTGCGGAACTGCGCGGGCCACTCCTGGAAATCGGCGGTGTGGTACCGGTCGCGCAGGGCCGAGAAGGCCGCGTAGGGCACCAGCCAGTCGGTCTGACTGGCGTAGAACTCGCGGTACTCAGCATCGGACAGGAAGGCGGCTTTCTCCTGCTTGTACAGCAGCTTGAGGAACTTCCACTTGGCATTCATCACCGGCTCGTAGTCTACGAAATCCTTGGCGTTGAATTCGACTTTGAGCGTGGCCAGCTCCTTAGCGGCTTTCTTGTCTTTGAGGGCGGCAATGCCTTCGAGGTGAATAAACTGCGGGTGCAGCGCAAACACCGAGATGGCCGCGTAGGGGTACGAATCGACCCAGGTATGCGTAGCCGTGGTGTCGTTGATGGGCAGAATCTGCACCAGTTTGAGACCGGTTTGCACGGCCCAATCGGTGAGCAGCGTCAAGTCGGAGAACTCCCCTACCCCGAGGCCGGCGGCGCTACGCATGGCAAACACGGGCAGGGCCACGCCGGCCCCGCGCCAGGTGGTGGCGTACTGATACGCCTCGTCGTTGAAGACGCGGGCTACGATGTAGTCCTGCGTGGCGGGCACCACGCGGTTTTCGCCGCCTTCCATGTCGAGGGCGTGGCCAGCGGCGGCGTCCCACATGGCGTATTTATAGTGGCAGTCCTCGCCGGGATTTTGCAGCGTCACGGTGCCGCTCCAGGTGGGGTAGTCGGCATCAGCGAGCACGAGGGCTTTGGTGTTGTCCCAGGCCCCCAGGGCGGGGTCGGAGCCGAGGATGCAGAGGCCGTGCTGCGGCGCTACGCGCGGGGCCAAGAGGCGGAAGGTGGTTTGGCCAGCGGCGGGATACGTGGTGCCTGGCCCGGCTACAACTGTTTCGGCAGCAGCTTTGGCAGTCTTGGTTTTGGCGGCGGGCGCTTTTTTGGCTTTGGCGGCCGGGGTTTCGGCGGGGGCTTTGGCCGGGTCGTACCCGGTAGGGCGGCGGAACAGAACTTTGGTGAAGGCGGCGGTCAGCAGCTCGTTTTCGGGCTGGCCGGGGGCGCGCCAGTAGTCGGCCAGGTGCAGGCGAGGCGTGCGGGCGGCATCGTAGGCGATGGCGCGGTTGGGGCCGGCCTCCCAGTGCTCGCCACTGGTGTTGGCGTCGCGCAGCACATACTTATAGGTAAGCTCGCCGGCGGCGTCGGGCACGGTCAACTCAATGCTCCAGCAGGTGCTGGCTTCGTCGTAGTGCATGTCGGCAGCGGCGGCGGGCTGCCAGTTGCCGAGGTCGGGATGGGAGCCGCACACGGCCAGATGCTGGCCGAATACGGTGCGGTAGGGAAGGGAAAAACGTAGTATCATGGGGCACGCGGTGGGGTTTGGGAGATGCAAGATAGGGACTTACCAAGAGAGGATTTACGAAGCAGCGCGGGAGTAATTATGCTCAAACGGTTGCGCACGGACAGCCAAACGGGCCAGGGCTCACGCAGCTGAGCCGGGTCGCGTTCGGCCGGCAGGGCGGCGCGGCGCCAGCCAACCCCAGCAGTTGGTTTTGCGTTTGGAAGATGCCTCTGCTTTGTGTTGCCGCTAATTACCTCCTGCTTTGTCCACTTTTCTGCGTCGTGCCCTCTACGGAATTCTAGGGTTAATAGCTCTGGTGCTACTCCTCGTTATCGGGGTGGTGGTGTTCTTACAATTCCCATCGGGCCAGGACTTTGTGGCCAGCCGCGCCGAAAGCTACCTGCGCGGCAAGCTCAAGACGGAGGTCAGAATCGGGAAATTCCGGACTGATTTTCGCCACGCCATCAACCTCGACGGTGTGTACCTGGCCGACCAGCAGCGCGACACGCTTTTATCGGTGGGCCACCTCGGCGTCGACATTGATATCTGGGCATTGCTGCACAGCCAGATAAATATTTCCAATGTTGAGCTAAACGACGGCCGCGTGCGCCTCACGCGCACCGAACCCGACTCGGTGAACAACTACGACTTCATCATCGATGCCTTCGTGGACCCGAATGCCCCGGTCGATACCACGGCATCGACCCTGAAGTACAACATCGGCAAGGCGCGGCTCACGAATATCTACTTCACGCAGCTCGACCAGGTGACAGGCTCCGACATTCGGGCCCGCATCGGCGAGTTTGCGGCCAACATGGACGAGGTAGATGTGGATAAGTCCATCTACAAGGTGGGTAAAGCCGCGCTACACCGCTCGGCCATCAGCATCGTGCAGACCAAAACGGCCCCGCAGGTGGATAACCCCGCCCCATCTACGCCCATTGAGGTACAGTTCGGCATCAACCAGGCCACGCTCGACAGCGTGGGGTTTGTGTATAAAAACGCGCCCTCGGGCCAGTATATCAGCACCACCATCGGCCTGGCCGACATCACGGCTAAGAATATCGACCTGCAGAAAGAGCTGGTGGCGCTGGATAAGCTCACGCTCAAAAACACCACTTTTGCCTACGCCCAGAACAAGGACATTGCGGTGGAAGAGCGCGTGGTGAACCCCGCCGAGGTGGTGCGCAAGCTTGATGAGGCTGCCGACCAGAACAAGGCCGCCACCGGCCAGCGCCTGGCCTGGAAGGTGACGCTGAACGAGTCTGACATCAGCGGGCTCGACGTGAAATTCGACAACTTCAACGAGCCCAAACAGAAGACCCGCCTGCCGGCGCTGGACTACAACCACCTTGCCTTCAGCGACCTGGTGCTGAACACCCACGACCTGAACTACACCGAAAACCGCACCACCGCCAAGGTCGACAACCTGGCCGGCAAGGAGCAGAGCGGTTTTGAAATCACGTCGTGGCGAGCGAATGTGGTGTACGACTCGGTGCAAATCCGCCTCGATAGCCTCGATTTGATTACGCCGCACACCCGCATCCGGCGCAAGCTGGCCATTGGCTACAAAAACCTGGCAGCTCTGAGCGATACCAAGCAGCTGGCGAACCTGAAGATTGAAGGCGACCTGCGCGACGTGCGTATCGGCTTCCGCGACATTCTGTACCTGGCCCCGCAGCTGGCCGGCACGCCGCCTTTCAACACCGGCCCCAACCAGAGCGTGCTGGTGAACGGGCTGATTGCCGGCCGCGTGGGCGACATGACCATCCGCAACTTCGAGTTTGTGGGCCTGCGCAACACCATTGTGAAAGCGCCCCGCATCCACATCACCGGCCTGCCGGAAGTGGACGGGCGATTCTATGTTGATGCGAATCTAAAGCAGTTCAGCTCCTCGCGAGCCGATATTATGAGCCTTGCGCCGAAGGGCAGCATCCCGAACAATATCAGCATTCCGCCCACGTTCGCGGTGAACGGCACTTTTAAGGGCTACCCCACCACGCTGCAGTTCAACACCAACTTGCAGGCCCGCACCAGCTACGGCGACCTGGCCTTTTCGGGCAACCTGGGCAAGGCGCAGGCCAATGGACGGCAGCCGCTGGTGGGCACCTTCGCGGTGAAGGCCTTCGATTTCGGCAAGCTGCTGAAGGACCCCACCATCGGGCGCGTCACGGCCACGGGCCGCATCAACGCCACCGGCAACCTGAAAGACCCCGGCACGCTGGTGGGCCAGGTGAATGCCAACGTGCAGAGCGCCCGCTACAACGGCTACACCTACAAGGGCGTGAAAGCCACGGTGGACCTCGACCGCAACCGCTACGTCATCAACGCCAGCAGCAAGGACGACCCCAACCTCGACCTCGACCTGACGGCCGTGGTGAACCTGCGCGACGCCAAAAACCCCACCTACGAAGTCACGAAGCTAAACCTGCGCGGGGCTAACCTTACGGCGCTGGGCTTTTATACCGGCGGCGACCTGCGCGTGCAGGGCAACCTGGTGGCCAACCTGCGCGGCTCGGATTTGAACTCTATCAACGGCACGTTCAGCGGGACTAAGATTGTGATTGTGCGCGACAACCAGAAGTTTCCGCTCGACTCGCTCAACGGCCGCATTGTGCAGAACGCCAACCGCACGCTGGCCGTCATCACCTCCGACATTGCCAATGTGCGCCTTGATGGCAACGTGCACCTCGGCGACCTCGCCACCGAATTGCAGCAGCATCTGGACCGCTACTTCGACGTGCCCGGCGTGAAGTACGTGGCCAGCAACGCCGACCGGCATTTCACCTACTCGCTGCAGCTGAAAGACCCCAACCTGGCCACCAAGCTGGTGAAGGATTTGAAGCAGATTTCGCCCTTCACGCTCTCCGGCGACTATTCGCGGCAGGCGGCCCGCCTCACGGCCAATACCAGCATTCCCATTATTCGCTACGCCAACTACCGCATCGATTCGCTGAAGCTGGCCGTGGATTCGGACCCGAGCAAGCTCGACTACGGCCTCCGAATGGCCAAGGCCGCGCAGGATACAACCCTGAAGCTGCGCCGGCCCAGCATCGTGGGCAACATTGCGAACAACAAGGTTTTCACCCGCGTGGCCATCCTCGGCGACTCGACCAACCGCGAGCGGCTGGCCGTGGCCGGCACCCTTAGCACCCGCCCCGACGGCACCTTACCCGGCGAAAAAGGCGTGGTGTACCAGTTTGAAGCCGCGCCCGAGCAGATTATCAACTACGAAAACTGGACGGCGGGCGCCAACAATTACGTGCGCTACTTCCCCAGTGGCGCCATCGTGGCCGACGCCCTGAACCTGACCAACGGCCGCAGCTCGCTGGCCGTGCAGAGCGATAACCCCCGGGTAAAAACCTCGCCGCTGGGCGTGCGCTTCACCGATTTCGACCTGGCCGAGCTGGCCAAAGCCTTGCAGGGCACCGACTCGCTGGTGGCCGGCACCCTCAACGGCCAGGCCAAGCTGCGCAACCTGGGCCAGAAAAACATGGCCTTTACTGCCGATGCCACTGTCACGGGCCTGGCCTTCCAGAAGGTGCTCATCGGCGATATTGCCGTGAAAGCCACCAACCCCACGCCCAACCGCTACGACCTGGATGCCCGCCTGACCGGCGGGGCCAGCGGTTCTATTGGCGGCGAGGGCAACGATGTGCGCGTAGCCGGCTACTACCAGGCCGATAGCAAGGAGCCCCTCAACCTGACCGTGGATGCCCAGCGCCTGACGCTGAAGCTGGCCCAGGCCTTCTCGGCCGGCCAGCTCCAGCAGGCGGCGGGCTACGTGCGCGGCCAACTCACGGTGAAGGGCTCCCCCTCGGCCCCGGTGGTGCGCGGCACACTCACTACGTCGCCCGAAGCGGCGTTTGCCGTGACGCAGCTCGGGGCGCTCTACCGCCTGCCGGGCCAGGACCTGACGTTTGACGACCGGGGCATCAGGTTCGACAACTTTACGGTGCGCGACTCGGCCGACAACCAGGCCGTGGCCAACGGCTACCTGCTGACCAAGGATTTCATCAATTACGCCTTCGACCTCACGGCCACCACCGACAACTTCACGGCCGTGAACAGCACCCGCAAGAACAACCAGCTGTTCTACGGCAAGCTGGTGGTGGACTCCCGCACCCGCATTACCGGCCCGCTGGAGCTGCTCAAAATCGACACCAACGTGACGGTGGTCGAGGGCTCCAACCTGACCATTGAATCGCCGGGCACGGATGCCAACAAGGTGGCCTCCGAAGGCATTGTGGAGTGGATTGACAAGAGCGCGCCCGTGGACACCATGCTGCAGCGGCAGCTGGCGCTGGACACCGCGAGAACGGCCACCGGCTACGACATCACGGCCGTGGTGACGGTGACCGAAAAAACGCCCTTCACCGTGGTTATCGACCCCATCAGCGGCGACAACCTAAAGGTGCGGGCCAACGGTACGCTCAATACCAACATCGACCCCACGGGCGCTATCACGCTCAGCGGCCGGCTGGAAGTGGCGCGGGGCTCTTACCATCTGTCACTCTACGACCTGGCTTCGCGCGACTTCATCATCCGGCCCGGCTCCAGCCTGACGTGGAGCGGCGACCCCTACAATGCCGACCTCGACGTGACGGCCGTGTACAAGGTAGAAGCTGCCCCCGCCGACCTGCTGGCCGCCCAGGGCCTCGACAATGCCGTGGCCAACACCACTGCCCGCAACCGCCTCCCTTTCAACGTACTGCTGAACGTGACGGAGAGTCTCAGCAAGCCGCTCATCGGGTTCGACATCATTCTACCCGAAAGCCAGCGTGGGGCGCTCGGGGGCCAGGTGGAAGCCAAGCTGGCCCAGCTGCGCCTGCCCAACCAGACCTCGGAGCAGAACAAGCAGGTATTCTCGCTGCTGATTCTGGGCCGCTTCCTGCAGCAAAACCCGTTTGATGCCAGTGCCAGGGAGAGCTTCGTGGCCACGCAGCTACGAGGCTCGGCCAGCGCCGTGCTCACCGACCAACTGAACAACCTGACCGGCAAGTACCTGTCGGGTCTGGGCCTCGACCTGGGCGTGACCAACCAGGCCGACTACAGCAGCGGCTCGGCCAAAAGCCGCACCGACCTGAACGTGGCTGTGAAGCGCCAGTTCCTGAACAATCGCCTGTCCGTGCGCCTCGGCACCGATATTCCGTTGGGCGGCGCGGGCTCGCAGGCCACACAGGGCAGCAGCTCGGCCAGCAACTTTGCCGGCGACATCAGCATTGAATACAGCATTCTGCGCGACGGCCGCCTGCGCCTGCGCGCCTTCCGACAGAATGCCTACGAGGACATCGACGGCCAGCTGGTTAAGACCGGCGCGGCCCTGGTGTTCCAGCGCGAGTACGACAACCTGCAGGAGCTGTTTGCCAAGCTGCCGCCCGCCGTGAAGGAGGAGCGCAAGCGCCAGCGCAAGGAGGAAAAAGCCGATAAAAAGGCCTTGCAGAATTCCCTGCAAACCCCGCCCACAGCCCGTCTCGACAGCAGCAAAACCACCAGCAGCAAGACTAAATGAGACAGCTGCTCCGCCCCTCCCGCCCCTCATTCCAACACCGCCAGCTTTCGGTTGGCCGATATCTTAATTCTACCGTTTTGATTCCAGTTCGCCAGTTAACGAAGCGTTTTATCCTCTCTTTCACCTGGGCTACCCTGTTGCTGGCCCCGGTTGTGGTGCTGCTGGCTTCCTGCTCGGGTCTGAAATTTGTGCCCGAAGGCGAGCGCCTCTACACCGGCAGCAAGGTGACCATTAAGCCACCGGCCGACGAGAAAACGGTGAACAACCAGAGCGCCCTGCAAACCGAGCTGGTGTCGGTGCTGGGGCCCAAGCCCAATAGCTCCATTCTGGGGCTGCGGCCTAAGCTCTACTTCTGGCACATGGGCATGAACAAGAAAAAAGGCTTGGGCAAGTTCTTCGCCGACAAGTTTGGCGAGCCGCCCATTTACCTGTCGCAGGCCAAGCCCGCCGCCGTGCGCGACCTGATAACCAACCGCCTGCACAACAACGGCTTCTTCAACGGCACCACTTCCTACGAAGTAAAAAAGCAGGAGAAAACGGCCGAAATCGACTACACGGCCCTGCCGGGCAAGGTCTACCGTTTCACGGAGGTCACGTTCCCGCAGGGCGACTCGCTGGTGCGGGCGGCCATTCGGGCCACGCAAGGCGAAAGCCTGGTGAAGGTGGGCGACGCCTATAATCTCGCCACGCTCACCAACGAGCGTGTGCGCATAGATGCCGCCCTGAAGGAGCGCGGCTACTACTATTTCGCGCCGGACTACATCGTTTTCAAGGTTGATAGCACCCTCGACCATAAGGCCACCGTGGACGTGCGCCTCAAGCCCAGCGCGCCGCCCAAGGCCGTACGCCCCTACTGGCTCGACCAGGTGAAGCTGAATACCAGCTACGTGCTCACGGATACCACCATGCGCAACCCCATGCTTTTCCGGGGTTACCAGTATTTTCCGGACGAGGAAATATTTAAGGCGCAGGCCATTACCCGCGCCACCTTCCTGTACCCCGACAGCGTGTTCCGTCGCCACCGCCGCGACCAGACCCTGAGCCGCCTCATGAGCCTGGGCACGTTCCGCTTCGTGGAAATCCGCTTCAAGCCGGCCGCCGCCGGCGACACCACCGTAACCGTACCGGCCGATGCCGTGCCCGGCAGCAACCGCTCGGTGGGCCTGCGCAACCGCCTCGATGCCGAGGTGCTGATGACCCAGCTCAAAAAGAAAAGCCTGCGCGCCGAGGTCCAGCTTACCACTAAAACCAACGGCTTTACCGGCCCGGCCCTGAAAGTGACCTTCCGCAACCGCTCAGCTCTGCGCGGCGCTGAGCAGTTGCTCATCAACGCCCTGGCCTCGACCGAAACCCAGACGGGCGGTGGCAACGGGGCCCTGGGCCTCACCAGCTTCGAGTACGGCATCAACGCCCAGCTGCTCATCCCGCGCCTGGTGACGCCCGATTTGCCGCTGCTCGATGTGAAGCTGCCCAACTCCGACTTCCAGCCCCGCACCAGCATCGCGGTAGGCGTGCGGGCCGTGACCCGCGCCAGCTACTTCTCGCAGAATTTCTTCAACGTGAACTACGGCTACACCTGGAAAACCAAGATAACCAACGAGCAGGAAATCCGGCCCATCGACATTACTTACGTCCAGTTCACCCCTTCCCAGACGTTTACCGAAATCCTGAACACGCCGGAGAAAAGCTTCCTGAAAAGCGCCTTCCAGCAGCAGTTTATCCTGGCCAGCTCCTACCGCTACACCTACAACCAGCAGTCGCTGGAGCAGCGCCGCCAGCAGATTTACTTCAGCGGCCAGATTGAAGGCAGTGGCAACCTGGCCCAGGGCATCGCCACGTCCATTGGCACGCCCAAAGGGCCCTCAGGCGGCAACACCATTCTGGGCAAGGAGTACAGCCAGTACCTCAAGCTCGATTTGGAGGTGCGCGAATACTACCGCATCAGCGCCGACCCCACTTCCGGCAACCGCATTGTGGGCCGCCTGCTGGCCGGTATCGGCAACCCCTACGGCAACTCGCGGGTGCTGCCCTACCCCAAGCAGTACGGAATTGGCGGCCCCAACTCGGTGCGAGCCTTCGCCGCCCGCGGCATTGGCCCCGGCGTGTACCAGGCCCAAACCGCCGACCAAAGAGCCAACCAGTTCTACGACCAGGTGGGCGACATCCGCCTCGAAGGTAACCTGGAGTACCGCCAGGACCTGTTTCCCTACGTGAAAGGGGCACTGTTTGTGGATGCGGGCAATATATGGCTGGTCAACCCCGACCCCGGCCGCCCGGGCGGCGAGTTCAAAGCCAGCTCCTTCCTCAACCAGCTGGCCGTGGGCGCCGGGGCCGGCATCCGCATCGACGTGCAGTTTTTCGTCATCCGCTTCGACCTGGCCTTTCCGATACAGGCACCCTACGGCACGCCCACTAAGCTCAATAATGACGGCACCCGCAGTCCCGATAAAGCGCCCAGGTTAAACCTGGCCATCGGGTACCCATTCTAAGTGGTGAAATGGCGAGGGGGTGATTTTGATGTTTCAATGGCGCATTTAGCGCAGTTTAAACATCAAAATCACCCCCTCGCCATTTCACCATTTCACCACCTACCGAATTATCGGCATCCGCTCGAACGGCCGTTCGCGGTCGAACAGGTAGCGGAACGTGGCGTGGGTTTTCACGATGGTGGCCCCAATGGAGCGCGTGGTCACCAGCATGCGCGGGTTGAAATCGCCAATCCAATTCATTTCAATATCGGCGTAGCCCGCGTCGACGAATGACGGGCGGGCATACGTCAGCATGGCCGCGTCCACGCCCTTGCCCTGGTACTCGGGCACCACGCCGTAGATAATGCCGAACAGGCGCTTGTCCGAGCGGCGCATGAAGCGCCAGCGCGCCCACAGAAAGCGCAGCTTGCCCAGCAGGTTCAGCCGGCGGCCTACGTGCCGGAAAATTTGGTTGAGCTCGGGCAAGCTGATGAAAAACGCCACCGGCTCGGAGCCGTGGTAGGCAAACCAGAGCAGGCGCTCGTCCACTACGGGCTTCATTTCCTTCACGATATTGCGGGCCTGGTCTAGCGTCATCGGCTTCACGCCCGAGTGCTTGGCCCAGGCTAGGTTATACACATGATGGAAGTCGTAGGCCAGCTTTTCGGCATCGGCCACGCGGGCGTGCTCAAACCGAAATTCCTTCGCGTGCTCCTGGGCCTGCTGCGCGAAGCGGGCGTGCAGCGGCGCGGCCGTAGTGCGGTAGCAGGTGTATTGCTTGAAGTAGAGCTGAAAGCCATACTGCTCAAACAGCTGCTGATAGTACGGCGGGTGCCAGAACATGCCGTAGTTGGGCGGCCGGTCAAAGCCGTCAATGAGCAGGCCCCAGAGGCGGTCGCGCTCGCCGAAGTTGATGGGGCCGTCCATGGCCTGCATGCCGCGCGCGACCAGCCACTGCCGGCCGGCATCAAACAGCTCATTGGCCGCCGACTGGTCATTGATGCACTCGAAAAAGCCCAGGCCGCCAGTGGGCAGGTCGGCGTTCTGCACGTCCACCGCGTCGCGGTTGAGGAAGGCCGCCACCCGGCCGATAACCGTGCCCGTGGCATCGGTCAGCACCCAGCGGATGGCCTCACCGTTGGCAAATTTCGGGTTTTTGACAGGGTCGAAAACGACCTCCATCTCGTTTTCCAGAATCCCGATATACTGCGGCACCGCTTGGTGCAGGCGGGCGGGCAACTCCAAAAACTGCCGCGCCAGGCGGGCATCTGTAACTTCAAGCAGCGGCATAAGCTAAAACAATAAAGGCCCCGCCGGCCAACAAACCACAAGCAAAAAAGGCCCAACGGGGCCGCAAAGAAACGTCCGCGCCGTCGTTCAGGGCCGGCGCAGCACCGTGAGAATAACCGCTCCCCCCACCCGAATGACGTGCACCGGCTGCCCCGCCCTGGCCGGGTACGCCCCCGGATGCCAGCGGTGAATGCTCAGGAAATACCCGCCAGCCGCCGAATCCGGCGGCACGATACGCAGGCGGGCACGGGCGGACGGCGGCAGCATTTTGGCGTTGATGCGCAGGGTCATTTCGGTGCGGCTGTCCATGCTCACGGGTACGGCCGGGCGGGCATCGTGGGCCAGCACCCATTGCAGCCCCTGCTTCACGGAGAGGCCCCAGTAGTCGCGCTCGAAGTTTTGCTCGATAACGTGGCCGGGCAGAAAGCTGAAATAGGCGTACTGGAACGGATGCTCCGTGGCCATGCGCCACGCTACTTGCGCAGTGCCAGCGGCCACGAACAACAGCGCCGCGCCGGCCGCCGCCGGAGTAGGCCGCCAGCGCAGGGAGGCACTACGTTGCTGCCACGCTTGCCAGAGCAGCCGCAAGCCCTGCACCACGAGCAGCACAAAAGCCGGATAGATAAAATAAAGATGCCGCCAGCCATCATAAACGGCCGAATGCAGCACCATCACGCCCAGCAGCGGGCCAAAAAACCAGGCCAGCACCAGCAAATCGCGGCGGCTGGCCGTGCGCCGCAGCCAGCACCCAACTCCGGTTTTCAGCAACCCCCGCCCCTCGCCCACCAGCCCCACCGCGAACAATAGCACGTAGGGCAGCGGCGTAGTGATGAGCAGCCACACTGGCGCATAGTGCCACGGCAAAGCCTGAATCGACACAAACTGCCCCAGGTAAAACACCTCCAGCGGCTTGGCATAATGCCCGAAGCTGCTGAGTGCTGCCCGGAAATTGTCCCAGGGGCTTTCCCACAGGTAGGGCCAGCCCAGCACCACCAGCGCCGCCAGCACGGGCAGGTACAAGGCCAGCATCGCCGCCAGCCCGCGCCGCCGCACCGGCCGCGCCCACATTTCCAGCGCCCCAAAACCCAGCGTGAGCAGCGGCAGCAGCACGCCCATGGCCCGTACGTCGATGGCCGCCGCCGTGGCCAGCGCGTGCACCAGCGCCCGTCCTGCCGTGGGCCGCCGCAGCAGCCGCGTGAGCGTGAGCACGGCCAGCGCAAACAGGCTCAGAAAAACAACGTCCTTATAATTGTAAAACGCCTCGGCGAAGATGCGCGGTGACAGCACCAGCAGCGCGGCGCCCACCAGGCCCCAGCGCCAGTTGCCCAGCCGCGCCCGCCCCAGCCGGTACACACTCCAGGCCCCAACCGCAAACAGCAGGAAACCGGCCAGATGCCGCCGGTACGCCCATTCGGCGGGGTCGGGACCGGGCCGCAGAGCCTCCAGGCCCACCCAAGGCAGCATAAACAACACGCCGTGGTCGGCGTCGCGGTGCCGGCGCAGGTCGGGGATGTCGACCAGGCGGGGCTGGCGGCGGGCCAGCTCAGGGGCGAGTTTCAGGGCCACGTACTTGGCGCTCACGAAGGCGTTGAGGCGCTCGGCAGGCTCGTCCCAGCCCATGCCGTAGTCGCGATGCAGAGCCACACCCAGCAGCGCCAGCAGGCCAAAAAAGACGCCCACCACCCAGCGACGCGAACGAATAAAGGCAGGAAAAACAGAGTCAGGCAAAGCGGCGCGGGGATAAATACGGCATGGAATAGCCACGAATGTAGCCCCAACTACGGTCGTGCCGACACCTCCCGGCCACTACTCATAAAATTTCCGCATCCGCCGGATAGTGGACAGCACCACCCAGTCGCCCAGACGCGGCAGGTAGGTGTGCACCAGCAAGATGAGCCGGCCCAGGGCCGAAATCACGGTGCGCTGCCGCCGCTTCCGCACGTGCCGCACAATGATGGCGGCCACCTCAGCTTGCGATTTCTGCCAGCGCGGCGGGCGGTGCGCAATGGGTACGGGCTGGCCGGCGGCATCGAGTACGCGTTTTTCGGAGTCATTTTGGGTGAAGCCGATGTGGACCACGCCGAAGTGAATGCCGGTATCCACCAGCTCCAACCGCAGGGTGTGGGCCAGGTTGGCCACGGCGGCCTTGCCGGCGCAGTAGGCCGAGCCGCTGGGCATCCCATTCAGCGCCGAAATGGACGAGATAAATGTGACACTGCCCCGCGTGCGCACCAAATGCGGCAGGGCGGCCTTGAGCGGGTAAACTGTGCCGTACACGTTGCTGTCGAGCACCTGCCGAAACACCTCCGGGGCCATGTCGGCGAAGTAGGCCCGCATCGAAATACTGGCGTTGGTTATCAGAATATCGAGCTGACCGAAGTGGTCGAGGGCCGTTTGCACGAGCTGCTCACAAGCGGCGTAGTCGGTTACATCGGCCACGCAGGTTGCTACGGTGTGGCCGGCGGCGGCCAGGTCCTGCCGGGTGTGCTCCAGCCACTCGCCGTTGCGGCCGTTGAGGACCACGGCGGCCCCGCTTTCGCACAATGCGCGGGCCGTTTCGCGGCCAATGCCCGATTCCGAGCCGGTAACAATGGCCACCTTGCCGGCCAGCGGCTCCGGGCGCCTGGCCGGGTTTGAATCAAACATAATGGTTGGTTTTGAACCAGTCGAGCGCCTCAGTTACGGCTTGCCCGATGGCAGTTTGGGGCAGGGCCAGCTCCTGGCGAGCCTTCTGCACGTTAAAATAATGGCCGTCGTTGGCCACGGCCGCCATGGCCGAATTCAGCTGCGCCGGCCGGCCGGTGAGCCACGCTTTCACGTCGCAAATATCACCGTAGAGTACCGCCAGGCCCGCCGGAATGGGCCAGCGCGGTGGCCGCACGCCCAGCACGCCCGCCATTAGTCCAAACGCCTCGCGGTAGCTCAGGTTTTCATTACCCAGAATATACGATTCGCCCACCCGGCCCTGCGTGAGGGCGTTGACGGTAGCCGTGGCCACATCGCGGACGTGCACATAGTTTTTGCCGCCCGGCGGGTAGCCCGGCAGCCGGCCCCGCAACAGCTCCAGCAGCAGGGCATTGGACGTCGGCTTGGCGTCCTGCGGGCCGAGCATGAAGGTGGGATGTACCAGCACGGCCGGCAGCTGCTCCTGCGCCACGGCGCGCAGCACGAGGTCGGTAGCCGCCCGCTTGCTGTCCATGTAGTCGAGGCCGTAGTGCTGGCCGGCGTAGGGCCGGGTTTCGTCGCCGGGGTTTGCTTTGGTACCAAAGCCGAAGACGTTGGCGGTGCCCACGCACACCAGCCGGCGCACGCACGCCTGCCGCGCCAGCCCCAGCACCGCCTCGGTGCCGCCCAGGTTGGCCGCCCACACGGCGGGATTGCGGGCAGGGTTCACCTGGGCCAGCGCCGCCGCGTGAATGATGGCCCCGCAGCCGTCGGCCGCGCCGGCCAGCGTGGCCGGCCGGGTAAGGTCGGCCTCGCGGTATTCGATGCCCCATTCGGCCGGAAACGGCGCGGGCGTGCCGGGCCGCAGCAGCGCCCGCACAGCATAGCCGCGCCGGCACAGCCCAGCCACGAGGTGCCGGCCCAGAAAGCCATTGGCACCGGTCACAAGCACGGTTTCGGCCATTAGTAGGTGTTTAGCATGGCCTTGTAGGTGCGGGCAATTCGCACCGGCGACACCTTGAGAAAATACAGCGAAAAAGCCGTCAGGTTCGCCGCCTGCACGCGCAGCCAGCTGTTGTTCTGGTACTTGCGGGCCGAAACTAGCACATCCTGCGGCACAATCAGAAACGAGGCCACCCGCCGGATGCGCTGGATAATCTCAAAGTCCTCCATCACCACAAAATGCTCGTTGAACCCACCCAGCTGCTGAAACAGCGCCCGCGTAACAAACAGGGTCTGGTCGCCACCCCGGCTCATAATTCCTTTAAAGCGAGTTCCGTAGCTATTAATGCGCAGCAGCGGACGGGTAGAATCGAACCGAAACCGGTAGCAGCCCGCCGCGTGGCCCTGCGCCACGGCCTGCCCAAGGGTGGCCACGTAGTCGGGGTGAATGCTCACGTCGGCGTGCACGAAGTAGAGCACGTCGCCGGTGGCGTGGGCAGCCCCGTAGTTCATCTGGAAGGCGCGGCCGGACCGGGGCGGCAGCAGCACGGTGGCCCCGGCCTGGCGGGCCAGTTCGGCGGTGCCGTCGGGGCTGTGGGCATCTACTACCACTATTTCTACCGGGCGGTCGGCGGCGTGGCGGCGCAGCTCGCCCACCAGGCGGGCAATATTGGCAGCTTCGTTGAAGGTGGGAATAATAACACTCAGTTTCATAATCAGGGAAGGGACGAGGGTATAATTTCCTCATTTCGCCGCGCTCGCGCTACTGGCAGCTCTTTGTGCTTACGCAAAGGCCGTGGCCGGAAGTTTGCTACAGGCGAAATCTTTATCGTTACAGTGAACAATGCTGCGCCCCGCTAATCTCGTCAATCGGCACAGCTTTATTTCTCGTATGCTGTAAAATAACGAACCGAGCTGCGTCTATTGCCGCAGCTCGGGCCCACATTCGGGCATCCACGCGCTTTTCAGCCAGTATTTTCCCATGAAAACCACTCCATTTTTCACCATTGCCCTGCTCGGAGCCCTGTTCGTGGACTCATCCGCCTTTGCTTCGGCCCCGGCCCACTCCCTGGCCGGCATGGCTACGGCCAGCCCCGCCGCAGTAGACCATAGCAGCTACGACAAGCTCCTCAAGAAATACGTGAGCGCCAAAGGCCTGGTCAATTACAAGGGCCTGAAGGCGAACCAGCAGGAGCTCAACAGCTACCTCGACCTGCTCAGCAAGAGTGCGCCCGCCGCCTCGTGGAGCAAGGCCGACCAGATGGCCTTCTGGATTAACGCCTACAACGCGTACACCATCCGCCTGGTGCTCGACCACTACCCCGTTTCGAGCATCAAGGACATTGGCTCGAAAATCAAGATTCCCTTCGTGACAACGCCCTGGGCCATCAAGTTTTTCAGCATCGGCGGCGAAAAAATGAGCCTCGATAACATTGAGCACGGTATCCTGCGCAAAAAATACAACGACCCGCGCATTCACTTCGCGCTGGTGTGCGCCTCCATGTCGTGCCCCAGCCTGCGCCCCGAGGCCTATACCGCCGCCAAGCTGGAAAGCCAGCTCGACGACCAGGCCCGCGATTTCCTGACCAACCCCGCCAAGAACAAAATCAGCGCCGCCAGCGCCCAGCTTTCCAAGTATTTTGACTGGTACAAGGGCGACTGGGAGAAGAACGGCCAGTCGGTAGAGAAGTGGGTAAACAAGTATTCGACCACCAAAATCGACGCCAAAACCAAGGTTTCCTACCTCGACTACAACTGGAGCCTGAATGAGCAATAGGCCCTACCGGGTACCACTCCGCGCCGGCCAACTGCTGGTGCTATTGTGGCTGGGGCCGGCCGGCGCCGCGCACGCCCAGGCCCTGCCGGGTACAACCCCGCGCCCGGCGGCCCCCACCGAAACCCGCCACTACGCCATTGAGGTGGCCAGCCTGCGCGTGGGCACCATGACGGCCACGCGCCAGCCCCAGCCCGGCACCACCGAAGTAGTTTCCACGCTCATCAGCGATGTGCAGGTTACGTTTCTGTTCTACCACCTGAAGATTTACTACAAGGTTACCAACCGCGTGCGGGGTGGCCAGCTACAGCTTTCCACGGTGGAGGCGCACACCAACCAGGGCGATTTTTCGTCCCGTGCCGAGTGGAAAGGCGACCATTACGACATTCGCGCCGACCAATACAAGCACCATTATCAGGCCACCGAAAAGCACCCCATCACCTACACCGTCACGGACATGTTTTTTGGTGAGCCCGGCGGCCATACCACCGCCTTTGCCGAATATTTCGGCGATTATTTCACCGTGGCCCATGCCCCCGATGGCACCTACCGCGCCCACCGCGACGGCCGCGAAGACGAGTACCGCTACGCCAACGGCCAGCTGGTAACGCTCATCAAGAAGAACCCGCTGAAAAACTTCGTTATCCGCCTGCTGCCGTAGCCCCAAAAAAACAGCCACCTGGTATTGCTACCAGGTGGCTGTTTTTCGGTGTGGGAAGTAAAGGATTCGAACCTTCGACCTCTGGCGTGTGAAGCAAGCGCTCTAAACCAACTGAGCTAACCTCCCAAATAATACTTGGCCAACAAGCAGCCAAGGGGTTGATTTAAACCAACGTTTAAATCAGAATAAAAACAGCCACCTAGTTTCTAACCTAAGTGGCTTTTTTTCAGTGTGGGGGATACTGGGTTCGAACCAGTGACCCTCTGCTTGTAAGGCAGATGCTCTGAACCAGCTGAGCTAATCCCCCGAGTGGTTGTTTCCGTTTGGGATTGCAAAGATGGGGGGACTTTTTGGAAACACAAAACCTGCTGCTGCATTTGGGCGCATATTTTTTTGTTTTTCGCCCAAATCCGGCAGCAACAAATTCATTTTCAGCGCAAGAAAATTTCGGATAATTTTAGAAAAAACTTGTTTTACCAGCCCTAATCACCGGAGGCAACGTATTCCGGGCCGCTTCGTTAACGAGTTAAAAAACCTTTCTCACTCAGTACTCGCTTCCCGATGGATACCAAACTCCTCCAGAATTATTCGGAACAGGAAAAAACTGCTTACCTGAGCGCCATTGCCAGCCTGGCTACTGCCGACCGGCAGGCCTCAGGAGCTGAAGGGCAATTCCTGCAGGCGCTGGCGCAGCAGGCCGGCCTCTCGGGCGGGGCCACCCAGCAGGTGATGGCCGCCGCCCAGGATGCTAATAACCAAAGCATCCAGCAGAATCTGGACGTGCTTAAGAACAGCGACTTGCGCTTCTCGCTCGTTACCGACCTCATCAGCTTCGCGCGTGCCGATGGCTCCTATGCCAACGACGAGGAAGCTATGATTAGCAAAATGGCCCAATACCTCGGCATCAACCCCGAGCAGAAGCAAACCCTCGAAACAGTCGTCGACCAGGCCGCCAGCGTGCCCCACGACCCGCAGGACCCAGCCAAAACCGGCTTCCTGAACGGTATTGGCGACAAACTTTCCAGCGTGGGCATTCCCAAAGGTGCCCTCATGGCTGGCCTGCTGGGGGTGGTAGCCCCCATGGTAATTTCAAAAGTAATGGGCGGCGGCAGCCAGAACGGCTACGGCAACCAAAGCAGCTCCGGCGGCGGCCTGCTCAGCAGCGGCATGGGTGGCCTGCTGGGTGGCGCGGCCCAGAGCGGCATGGGTGGCCTGCTGGGTGGCTTGCTCGGCGGCGGCATGCTGGGCGGGCTGCTGGGCGGGAGCAACTCCAACGAAACGGCCAATCTGCCACAGCAGGGCTCGGCCATCGGCAGCGGTGGGCTGGGCTCGATGATGTCTATTCTGGGCGGCCTGGGTGGCCGGCCCAACTCGCAGCCGGCCAGCGCGGGCGGCTCGGGTCTGGGTGGACTGCTGAACGGCGGCCTGGGCGGAATGCTCGGCGGCCTGTTTGGTGGCCGGTAGCATCCTCGCCGAATCAGCAAGAAACTAAAAAAGGCTTGCCAACCGGTAAGCCTTTTTTAGTAGGGTAGCCATCACTTCGGTTCGCCGTTGTGGAGCGGCGGCAGCCGGCCTTCCCGGCTCAGGCTTTGTCGGCGGAGGCCACCACCATGGGTGCGCCGGCGAAAGAGCCACCGTGCTGCTCCACCACTTCCACAATGCTGTAGTTGAGGTCTTCTTTCACGTTGAGGTATTCGTCGTAGCTCGTGGTTTGCACGAAGTATTGCACGGTCACTTCCTTGCCGGCAGGCGTGAGGGCACTAAACTTCATTTGGGCGTCGGGGGTCACGAGTGGGTGCGCCTGCATAGCCGCCACGGCGGCCGCGATGATGGCGTGGAGCTGGGCGCTGGTGGTTTTCTGGTCGAAGGTGAGGGTGAAGCCCACCCGGCGCGAGGTGCGCAGCGAGAGGTTATCGAGCGGCTTGTCAATCATGCTTTTGTTGGGCACGGTGACGTAGCTTTTCTCGGCCGTACGCAGGCGGGTGCTGCGGAAACCGATTTTTTCCACGGTACCGCTCACGCTGCCGGCAGTCACGAGGTCGCCCACGCCGAAGGGCTGGTCGAGGAAGATGGTGAACGAGGCGATGAGGTTTTCGAGGCTTTCCTTGGCCGCGAAAGCCACCGCCAGCCCGCCAATGCCCAGGCCGCCGATGAGGGCTGTGACATTCACCCCAAACACCTGCCCCAGCGCCACCAGCACCGCGATGATGATGAAAAACACTTTCAGCAAGTCTTTAGCGAAGGGTAGGAACTGGTTGTCGAGGCGCGTGGGGCCGTGGGCTGTCGTGCGTAGCGCCGCCCGGCGGGCCATCACTAGCAGGGCAAAATCGACGAGGCGCAGGGCCACCCGCGCCGCCGCTACGATGAAGGCCAGCGCCAGAATGCGCAGCAGCAGCACCTCGTGCCAGGGCAGCACGCCCGGGCCGGCCGTGGGGCTGTGCGGATACATCAGCGTGGCTCCGGCCAACTGCAGCGTCACCACCAGCAGCAGCGTAGACAGCGGCTGGATGAGCAGCTCGTGCAGCTCGTCTTCCGTTACGCCGGCGGTGTAGCGTTTGGTGAGGGAAAACAGCAGCTTGCTCAGTAACCGCGAAAAAAGGCGTCGGAACGCGCTGCCTACCAGCAGGATGAGCGTCGCGATGAGGTATTGCCCGAGCGTGTTGCCCAGTATTTCATAGCTCAGAAAGGGAGGTAGCGTCATGTATGGGTTTGCTGAATTCAGAACGCGATGCTGAGCGTAGTCGAAGCATCGCCACCATGCGAGTAATTACTACTGCGGTAGCGATGCTTCGACTGCGCTCAGCATCGCGTTCTTTTTGCTTTATGACGTTCGTTTGGGGCAGCCGGTTACGAGACGGGGGCCTTCCCTACTTGGCCCGGATGGCAATTACCGGGTCCAGATTAGCAGCCAGCACGGCGGGCACAATGCCGGCGATGATGCCGATGGCCACCGAAATAAGCAGCCCCAGCATCACCCGGGCCGCCGACATGGTGAGCGGCAGGGCATCCTGCGGAATCAGGGTCACGAGCCACACCAGCGCAATGCCCGCCGCGCCCCCAATCAGGCACAGAAATACGGCTTCGAACAGAAATTGAAACAGGATAAAGAAGTTCTTGGCCCCCAGCGACTTCTGAATTCCGATGATGTTGGTGCGCTCGCGCACGCTCACAAACATGATGTTGGCAATGCCGAAGCCGCCCACCAGAATGGCGAATGAGCCGATAACGCCCCCCACCAACCCAATGACGCTGAAGAGCTTGCCCACGGCCGAGGCAATCATTTCGGGCCGGTTCAGGGCGAAGTTGTCATCTTCGCGGGGCTTCAGGCCGCGGATGTTGCGCATAACGCCGCGCATTTCGTACTCCAAATCGAGCAGTCCCTCGTCCTGGTCGCGGCCTTTCACGGCAATGCTGGCGCTGGGACCACCGCCGAAGCCGGTGGTGCTGAGCGCAAACATTTTCATGAACATCGGGAACGGAATGATGCAGTTGGCGTCGTTGCTGGAAATGGTGATGAGTTTTTTGCCTTCCTTTTCCATCACGCCAATCACCGTGAAGTTCTGGCCGCGTGCCTTGAACTGCCGGCCCAGCGCATTGCCGTTCGGAAACAGGTTTTCGGCAATGGTGGCCCCGATGATGGCTACGGGCCGGGCGGCGTCCATTTCCTGGTTGGTGAAGTAGCGGCCTTCCTTGATGGGCACGTTGCTCACCACGCGAAAATCGTAGCTCACGCCCTGCAGTACGCAGTCGGACACCGAGTTAGATCCGGATTTCAGGGTGTTGCCGCTATTGGCGGCGAAGATGGCAATGCCTTTGTTATTGGGGCCCAGCTGCTGGCGCAGCTGCTGGTATTCGCGCGGCGTGGGCACGGGCCGCTGGAAATACTTCCACCATGGAAAATCGGAACTAAACTCAAAGGGCCATTTCTGCACGTAGATAATCTTGTCGCCCACAAAGTCGAGGCTACTGCGCACGTTGGCCTCCAGCGAATCGACGATGGTGAAGACGGCAATGATGGCAAAGATGCCGACCGTGACGCCCAGCAGCGACAGAATGGTACGCAACAGGTTGGATTTCAAAGCATCCCAGGCAAACAGAAAGCTTTCGAGGGTGAGGCGCAGGTTCAGCATAAGGGAGGGCGGACACGGATAAAGCTGCTTCCGAGCTCAAAAGACGGAAACCTACGGGGAAGTTGCGCCGACGAGGGCTTGCGGCTATCGTCCATCTGTCATCCTGAGCTTGCGAAGGACCTTATCACGTTTGAGCAGTTTGGATTAATTCAGGCCGAGCAAACCTACCAAGGTCCTTCGCTGCGCGGAGGCCAGATTAAAGGATGACAGATGGATAAGGAACGAACCGTTTTCACCAAAAAAACAATATCCAAATAAAAGCCGTACTTTTGCCTCCCCAAATTTCCGTATATTCCCCCAAATACTGCCCTATGGCGATGAAATTGCACGAGTTCAAATTTGAACTCCCTGAGGAGCTGGTGGCATTGCACCCCGCCCGCAACCGTGACGAGAGCCGCCTGATGGTGGTGCACCGCGCCACTGGCCAAATTGAGCACCGTAACTTTAAGGATATTCTCGACTATTTCAGCGAGGGCGATGTAATGGTGTTCAACGACACCAAGGTTTTCCCGGCCCGCCTCTACGGCAATAAGGAAAAAACCGGTGCCAAAATCGAGGTTTTCCTGTTGCGCGAGCTGAACAAGGAGCTCCGCCTGTGGGACGTGCTGGTGGACCCCGCCCGCAAAATCCGCGTCGGCAACAAGCTGTACTTCGGCGAGTCGGACATGGTTGCCGAAGTAATTGACAATACGACTTCGCGCGGCCGCACCATCAAATTTTTGTTTGATGGCACCGACGAGGAGTTCCGTAAGGCGCTGTACGAGCTGGGCGAAACCCCGATTCCGAAAGAGGTTATCAACCGCGAAACCGAGCCCGCCGACAAGGAGCGCTACCAGACCATCTACGCCGAGAACATTGGCGCCGTGGCGGCTCCTTCGGCCGGCCTGCACTTCACCCGCGAGGTGATGAAGCGCATGGAAATCAAGGGCATCGAGCCGGCGTTTGTGACGCTGCACGTGGGCCTGGGCACGTTCCGCACGGTAGATGTGGAAGACCTGACCAAGCACAAAATGGACTCGGAGAACTTCATCGTGACGGCTCCGGCCTGCGAGATAGTGAACAAGGCCCTCGATACCAAGAAGAAAGTGTGCGCCGTGGGCACCACCACCGTACGCGCCATGGAAGCCTCGGTGTCGGCAAATGCCCGCATGAAGCCCACGCAGGGCTGGATTGACCGGTTCATCTTCCCGCCCCACGATTTCAAAATCGCGAACTGCATGCTTACCAACTTCCACATGCCGGAGAGCACGCTCATCATGCTGGCGGCGGCCTTCGCCGGCTACCCCCTGATGATGGAAGCCTACAAGCAGGCCATCAAGGAGAAGTACCGCTTCTTCAGCTACGGCGACGCGATGCTGATTCTGTAGTTTTTGGGGACTTAGAGGCTTCGGGACTTGGTTTTTTTCCGGCCCGTCTTTCCTATTGACTGACTACTGACTTTTTTGAGCGCCGCTTTTTTTGAGCGCCGATGTTCTTTCCGGAACGTCGGCGCTTTTCTTTTGTCAGAACTTCGCACCAATGAAACCCAAGTCCCCAAGTTCCCAAGACCCTAAGTCCCTTTACAACCAAGTCCCCAGGTTTGCCATTCTGGTGGCGGGCGGCAGCGGCACCCGCATGGGGGCCGACCGGCCCAAGCAGTTTTTGCTGCTGCGCGGCGAGCCCGTGCTGCTGCACACACTGCGCCGCTTTGCCGAGCCAGCCCTGGGCGTGGCGGACATTGTGGTGGTGCTGCCCGCCGACCAACTTGATATCTGGCAGGCGCTATGCGCGCAGTTCAGCATTGCTGTTCCGCACCGGCTGGTGGCGGGCGGGGCCACGCGCTGGGCCTCGGTGAAGGCGGGCCTGGCGGCGCTACAAGGGCACCCCGAAGGCTTGGTGGCGGTGCACGATGGCGTGCGGCCGCTAGTGTCGCGCCTGGTGGTGGAACGCACCTACGCCGCCGCCGCCACCCACGCCGCCGCCGCTGCCGCCGTGATGCCCAAGGACTCGGTCCGACTGGTGTCGCAGCACGACTCGGCGGCCCAGAACCGCAGCCGCCTGCGCCTGATGCAAACGCCTCAAACCTTCGAAATCGACCTGCTGCGCCGCGCCTACGCCATGCCCGAACTGGCCACCTTCACCGACGACGCGACGGTGGTAGACGACCTGTGCCGCGTGCAGCTGGTAGAAGGCGACTATCGCAACCTGAAAATAACGACGCCCGATGACCTAGTGGTGGCCGAAGCCCTGCTGGCAGCGGACATTTAAACGCAAAAAAGCCGCCCTCATCGGGGCGGCTTTTTTGTTTCGCGCGAAACTCAACCCCGCAACTAGCGCAGGGCAATGGTGCGGGTATGGCCGTTCACGGTGACGGTGGCCACGTTGTCGCAGGTGCCGGTGCCATAGTCCAGCGTCATCGACTTGCTGCTGGTGTTGGTGATGACCGTGGTGCCCTGCACGAAGTATTTGGGGCAGTCGGCGCGCTTGATGAGGGGGTTCTGGATGGTGGCGGTGTAGCCTACATTTTTGCGGTTGGTGCCGGTGGCCGAGCCGGTTACGCTGTACACGTCGTCGGAAACCTGCGGGGTGCCGAAGCCGGCGGTGCGGGTAAAGGTCCAGTTAGCGGTCCAGGAATGGGTGCCGCCATTGTTGGCGCGGATGATGCTGGCGTTGGTCACATCAACGGTGAACGAACCGCTGCCCATGTCGGTGAAGGTACGGGTGGCAGTATGCTGGTTATCGTTCACGAAGTAATCGACGCGGGTAACCACGGCGCCGGCCGTGCGGCGGTTTATGTCGGTGGTGAAGCGCACCAGGATTTTACCGCGGCGGTAGCGGCCATCGGCGCACAGGCAGTTGGTAGTACCGAAATCGATGGTGAGAGTTTTGGTGTTAAAATCATAGCTGCGGGTGGCGCAGCTGCCGAAGCGGGCGCGGAAATCGGCATCGCCGATGATGTTGGTTGAGCCCTGCACCTGCGGGTCGGTGGGGCCGGCCATCTGGGCGGCTTCGGAGCTCATGCCGGTTTCGGAGTTGTCGTCGGTGCGGTCTTCGGCCGTGGTGATGTCGTCAGTGGGCGTAGCGTCGTTGTTGCGGTTGCAGCCAGTGGTGAGCAGGGCAGCGCTGGCCAGGCAGGCCAGGGCGAAGGAACGGAGAGTTGCGGTACGCATAACGAAGGTGAAAAACGGGTTGGGAATAAAGTGAGAAACAGGACGAAGCACTGCGTTTGTGGTCGGTTGGAAGCGGAAGATACCGCCGGGTTTAAGCAGTCGAAATAAATATTGCGATACTTTCGGTCAAACCCCATTTTCAGCCGGCCGTATAGCCTGCACGCCCGGCCAAAATAGTCGCGCGCTTTTCGGCCCCCTCATGCATCATTTCCTCCATTCTACTTTCCTGCCGCGCCGGTTTTTCTGGCAGCTGGCGGTTGCACTGCCGTTACTCGGCAGCTGCTCGGGCAACGGCAGCAACGCCGATGCCGTGGACAATGCCATGGCGCAGAACGAGAAAAAAATTGACACCGCCGACATCACCAAGAAGCAGCAGGCCGATGCTGAATTTCTCGTTAAGAGCACCAGCAATGCCTTGCTCGAAGTAGAGCTGGGCAAGCTGGCCCAGGCCCGCGCCACCTCCCCCGCCGTGCGCAGCTACGGGGCCCGCCTGGTACCGCAGCGCCTGGAGCTGCTGGGCACCTTGCGCACCCTGGCCGCCGCCAAGGGACTGACCGTGCCCGCCGCCCTCGGCGGCGATGAGCAGCAGGCCTACCACGAAGCCAGCACCCAACCCGGTACGCAGCTCGATAAATACCTGATGGCCCTGCTGGTGAAAGCCCAGAAGCAGGACGAAGACGCCTTCGACGACATGAGCGATGATGGGTATGACGGCGACATTCGCGGCTTCGCGGCCAAGTTCCACGGGCCGGTGCAGGAACAGCTTGATGCGGCGAAGGATGCGGCCGATGTGGCCGACAAGCTACCATAATCAAACCGATGGGTTTTGAGCCACCGAAACAGATAAAAAAAGCCGCTCCAAGAGCGGCTTTTTTTATCTGTTTCGGCTTGAGCGCGTAAAGAACAAGGATATGATTCCGAGACGGACCCAAAATGGCCCGACTCCTCACACCCAATAGTTCCTCCATGAAAAAGCAATTCAACGTTCTCCTCCTTTCCTTCACCGTCGCGGGCCTTGCCTCCTGCACCGGCTCGCAGGATGCCGTGCAGCAGGCCAACAAAGCCAACGAGCGCCGCAACGAAACCGTGGCCGCCGCCATCGAAACGCCCGAGCAAGTGAAGAAAAGACTTGACTACGATGCCGATTTCGCGGTGGCCGCTTCCAGTAGCAACCAGCTCGAAGTAGCTATCAGCAAGCTGGCCCAGCAGAAGGCCATTGCGCTGGAGGTGAAGGAATGGGCCAAAACCATTGAAACCGAGCACACCAAGATGGACCAGGAGCTGGAAGCCATTGCCGGCCGCGCCAACATTACCCTGCCCCGGATGATGAGCGACGACGACCGCGACCACTACAACGACGTGGACGACCGCAAATACTTCGGCTTCGACAAGAAGTACCTGCGCAGCCTGAAAGATGCCCACGAGCGCGACGTGCAGCGCTATGCCGCCGCCGCCACGCAGCTCAGCAACGCCGAGCTGCGCGCCTTTGCGGCCCAGGCCCTGCCCAACCTGCGCGCCCACCTGCAACAAATCGAAGAGCTGTACAAGCGCGCCGACGAGCGGAAGTAAGCCCCCCCTTTCTAACGCTAAAAAGCCAGAGCGCAGCGGCCTTATCGATATCCGATAGGGCCGCTGCGCTCTGGCTTTTTAGCGTTAGAAAGGGGGGCTTACGCCGTAGCGTACTTGCTGGTTTTCAACTCCTCGGCCAGAAAGCGAGCGGTGTGGCCCTTGCCGGACTTGGCCACCTGCTCGGGTGTGCCCTGGGCGACAATCATGCCGCCGGCCGCGCCGCCTTCGGGGCCGATGTCGATGACGTAGTCGGCCACTTTAATCAGGTCGAGATTGTGCTCGATGATGAGGACGGTATTGCCTTTGTCGGCCAGCTTCTGGAGCACGTCCGCCAGGTGACTAATATCCTCAAAGTGCAGGCCGGTGGTGGGCTCGTCGAGGATGTAGAAGGTTTTACCAGTGTCCTTTTTACTGAGCTCGGTGGCGAGCTTCACGCGCTGAGCCTCGCCGCCGCTTAGCGTGGTGGCCTGCTGGCCCAGCGTGAGGTAGCCGAGACCTACTTCGTTCAGGGTCTTGATTTTGCGCAGGATGCGGGGCTGGTATTCGAAGAACTCCACGGCCTTCTCCACAGTCATGTCGAGAATGTCGGTGATGGACTTGCCCTTGAAGCGTACTTCCAGGGTTTCGCGGTTGTAGCGGCGGCCTTTGCAGGTTTCGCAGGGCACGTGCACGTCGGGCAGGAAGTTCATCTCGATGGTGCGGATACCCGCGCCCTCGCAGGTTTCGCAACGCCCGCCCTTCACGTTGAAGGAGAAGCGGCCGGGGCCGTAACCGCGGATTTTGGCCTCCGCCATCTCGCCAAACAGCTGGCGGATTTCGGTGAATACGCCCGTGTAGGTGGCCGGGTTTGAGCGCGGCGTACGGCCAATAGGCGACTGGTCCACCTCAATCACCTTATCAATAAACTCCAGCCCTTCGATGCCGCTATAAGCCAGCGGCTCGCGCTTGGCGTTGAAGAAATGCTGGTTGAGAATGGGGTACAGCGTGTCGTGGATGAGCGTGGATTTGCCCGAGCCCGATACGCCCGTTACAGCCACCAGCTTGCCCAGCGGCACCTTCAGGGTCACGTTTTTGAGATTGTTGCCCTTCGCACCCTTCAGCACCAAATCCACGCCTTCGCCCTTGCGCTTCTTCTTTTGCATCTCAATGTGCTTCTGGCCACTGAGGTACTGCGAGGTAAGCGAGCCGGAGTTGAAAATCTCCTGCGGTGTGCCCTGGGCCACGATGTGGCCGCCGTGGATGCCCGCGCCGGGGCCAATGTCCAGCACGTGGTCGGCGTGCAGAATCATGTCCTTGTCGTGCTCCACCACAATCACCGAGTTGCCGATGTCGCGCAGGTGCTGCAGGGCCTTGATGAGCCGCTCGTTGTCGCGCTGGTGCAGGCCAATGCTGGGCTCGTCCATGATGTAGAGCACGCCCACGAGCTGGGTGCCAATCTGGGTGGCGAGGCGAATGCGCTGGCTTTCGCCGCCGCTCAGCGTGCGTACCGGACGGTGCAGGTTCAGGTAGTCGAGGCCCACTTCGAGCAGGAAGCCGATGCGCTTGCGGATTTCCTTGAGCAGCTCGCGGGCAATCACGTTCTGGCGGTCGGTCAGGCGGCTTTCCAGCCCCTCAAACCAGGCGGCCAGGTCGTTGAGGTCCATCACCGACAGCTCGCCGATGTGCTTGCCATCCATTTTAAAGTGCAGGCTTTCCTTTTTGAGGCGGTAGCCGTGGCACTCGGGGCAGGGCTGGGCCTGCGCGTACTGCGCAATCCACTCCCGAATGTTGTCAGATTCCGAGTCCATCTGCCGGCGCAGGAAGGGAATAATGCCCTCGAACACCTCATTATACAGGCCCTTGCCGCTGTCGGCCTCGTCCTCCGAAATGCCGTGGAGCAGGGCATGGAGCAGGTCTTCCGATATCTTCTCAATCGGCGTGTTCAGCGTGGCTTTGTTCTTCTTGAGAATGAGCTGGAGCTGCTGAAAAATCCAGATGTCGCGGTACTCGCCCAGCGGCGCGATGCCGCCCCGGCTGATGCTCAGCTTGCGGTCGGGCAGCACAGCTTCTTCCGTAATTTCCTGCACCTCGCCCAGGCCGTTGCAGGTCGGGCACGCGCCGTAGGGCGAGTTGAATGAGAAGGTATTGGGTGCCGGGTCGTCGTAGGCGATGCCGGTGGCCGGGTCCATCAAAAAGCGCGAGAAGAACTGCGGCGTGGCCTTTTTGGCATCGGGGTCGAGCACCAGCATGGTGCCTTTGCCGTGCGTGAGGGCATTCTGCACCGAGCCCGAGAGACGGAACCGGTCCTCCTCCTTCACCAGCAGCCGGTCAATCACGATTTCGATGTCGTGAATCTTGTAGCGGTCCACCTGCATCTTGGGCGTGATGTCGAGGATTTCGCCATCGACGCGCACCTTGGTGAAGCCCAGCTTGGCAATCTTCTGGAAATCTTCGCGGTAGTGGCCCTTGCGGCCCTTCACCACGGGGGCCAGCACCACCAGCTTTTTGCCGTCGAAGTGCTTGAGGAGAAAGTTGATAATCTGGTCGTCGCTCTGCCGAATCATCTTCTCGCCGGTAGCGTAGCTGAAGGCTTCGGCCGTGCGGGCATACAGCAGGCGCAGGAAATCGTAGATTTCGGTGATGGTGCCCACCGTGGAGCGCGGGTTGCGCGAGGTGGTTTTCTGCTCGATGCTGATAACCGGCGACAGGCCCTCAATCTTGTCCACGTCGGGCCGCTCCAGCCCGCCCATGAAGCTGCGGGCATAGGCCGAAAACGTCTCCATGTACCGCCGCTGCCCCTCGGCATAAATGGTATCGAACGCCAGGCTGCTCTTGCCCGAGCCCGAAATGCCCGTGAACACCACCAGCCGATTGCGCGGAATTTTAACCGTTACGTTCTTCAAGTTGTGCTCGCGCGCGCCGTACACCTCAATGTACTGGGCTTCCAGGTACTGCGAGGCGGGGCTATGGCCGTTAAGCTGACCGTGGACGTGCCCGGTAACGGGGCCGGCCGCCGGGATTTCGGCAATATCACGCACGGCAGCTGCCATTTCGGCCGCCACGGCTACGCCATTAGCAACCGGTTTTTTCTTAGCGGCAGCCGGGGCTTTAGGAGCTTTGGCAACCGGGGTAGCAGTGGATTTTTTGGCCATTCAGAAACGCAGCGAATAAGTTCGCAAAAGTACGGAAAGCGCCGCCCGATAGCTAGCCCGGGCAACGAGATAAGACGAGGACTGACGCCGCCGGGCGTCGGGGTACAACCCCAAACGGGGGGTATTTGTCCCCAGCAATCCCACGGAAAATAAATAGGCGTTGATTTTGGGCAATTGGGCGAATGTTTTGGCCCAACCACCGGCTGGCCGGGCACTCTGGCACTTGCCTTGCATCTATTAAAGTGGCAGCACCGTTATGGGCCAGCTTACTTTTATCAATCTCTTACCATGAAACCCCTCGCAAAATTTATTGGCGCGGCCCTGGTGGGCGCGTTTGCGCTGTTTACGGCCCCGGCCGCTCAGGCCCAGGTGGGGGTAAATATTAATATTGGCACCCCGGCCTGGGGGCCGCAGGTTCCCTACGGCACGCAGTATTACTACATCCCCGAAATCGACGGCTACTACGACCTCTACAACCAGCAGTACATTGTGTTTCAGGACGGCTACTGGGTGCCGCTGCCGCAGCTTTATGGCTACGACCCCTACCAGTTCCACCCCGTTATTGTGGACTATCGCGGGGCCCAGCCCTGGCTGCGGGTTGATTACTACCGCCAGCGCTACGCCTACCGGCCCTACCGTAACTACGGCCCTAGCCCGGGCTACTACAACCGTGGTTACGGCAATAGCTACGGCCGCCCCCGCTACGACACCCGCGGTGGCTACTCCAACGGCCGCAACTACGGCGACCACGACCGCGACGACCGGGGCGGCTACCGGGGCAACAACAATCGGGGCAATGACCACGATGACCGAGGCGGCCGTTGAGGCAACGACAATCGGGGCAACGACCGTGACAACCGCGGCCATTACTCCGGCGGCAACAATACTCCGCGCAGCAATCCGATGCCCCAGCAGCCCACGCAACAGCCCCAGCAAGGGGACGGGGGCTACAATCCCGGCCAAGGCGGCGGTAACAACGGCGGCGGACGCGGCAACGACGGCGGCGGACGCGGCAACGACGGCAACCAAGGTGGCGGCCGGGGCCACGGCCGAGATTAAACTTCAAATTCAGCCCGTACCAACCCACTTGGGTTAAACCCAGTATAGGGCCATCCGGCATTGCCTGTACGGCACCGAATACTCTTATTTTCAACCAACCCAACACACTCATGAAATTGCTTCCCACCCTATTGTGCACCGTACTGCTTGGCGGGGCTGCCCTCGCGGTCACCCCAGAGGCGCAGGCCCAGATTAATATCAATATCACGCCGCCCAACTGGGGCCCGGCCGTGCCGCAGGGCGCCCAGTATTACTACATTCCCGAAACCAATGGTTTCTACGATGTACCGGCCCGCCAGTACGTGGTATCACGCAATGGCAAATGGGTTCGGACGGCCACACTGAGCGGCTATAACACCGGCAACTTTCACCCCGTAGTGGTCGATTACGTGGGTGCGCAGCCCTGGGTGCGCTACGAAGAGTATAAGGTGAAGTACCCCAAGCACGGCAACCCCTACGGCCACGCCAAGAAGCTCAAAAAAGGCACCGTACTGGTGCCCGTCGGCGGCACATATTACGTGGAAGAACACGGCAAAAAAGACAAGCAGGACAAACACGAATACGAGCACGACAAACACGAATACGAGCACGACAAACACGAGTATGAGCACGAAGGCAAAGGCCACGGCAAAGGCAAAGGCAACCACTAGCCCTGCCGGCCCTTTGGCACTGGCCAGCGCACTTTTCTGACCATAAAAGAAGCGCTTCTCTTATGGTCAGAAAAGAGGCTCTTTTATGTTTTGAGTCTGATTTGCATATAGGAAGACTGTCTGGCTAACCCCGGACAATCTTTTCCGTTTTTTCCA
This sequence comes from Hymenobacter siberiensis, assembly GCF_018967845.1. Lineage (GTDB taxonomy): Bacteria > Bacteroidota > Bacteroidia > Cytophagales > Hymenobacteraceae > Hymenobacter > Hymenobacter siberiensis. The sequence continues at coordinate 1,337,379 of NZ_JAHLZZ010000001.1, read as the reverse complement.
TTTTTCCGCTATGAAATACCATCAGCCGCTCCTCGCCCTTGCTTTCGGTGCTTTTGCCGTTTTCGCAACTCCCGCCCCTGCTCAGGCCCAGGTAAATGTTGATGTGAACGTGGGGCGCCCCGCCTGGGGTCCGGCCGTGCCGCAAGGCACCCAGTTCTACTACATCCCCGAAATTGACGGGTACTACGACCTCTACGCCCAGCAGTACATCGTGTACCGCAATGGCCAGTGGCTGCCCGTGGCCGTGGTGGACGGCTACGACCCCTACCAGTTCCACCCCATGGTGCTCGACTACCGGGGCCGCCAGCCCTGGGTCTACGTGGGCGCGCACCGCGACCGCTACCCCCGCCGCGTAGTGGTGGTGCAGCCCCGCCCCGTGATAGTACGCCAGCGCGGCCTTCCCCCCGGCCAGGCCAAAAAGCTTTACCGGGAAGGCTACCGCGAAGGCCGTGAGGATGACCGCGGCCGCGGAAACGGCCGTGGCAACGGCAACGGTCATGGCAGGGGCCACGACCGCGACTAAGCGAATGTGATGCCATCAGAAGCGAAGAAAGCTGCCCATGTGGCTTGTCCTTGCCCGGATTTATTTAACGGCTATCGAACAGTAGACAGTTGCTCCGGTCCGACCGCCTAGGCGGTCGGACCGGAGCAACGGCTCCAGATTTAGAAAAGGCTGCCCATATGGGCAGCCTTTTTTGTTGAGGGCCCGGGTTTATTCCGCGTTTTCGTCCAACGTGGCCCAGTCGGTTTCGGGGCTGATGCTGGCCGGATTGGGCATTGCATTCCGGCCCAATAGCTCGGTGATGTAGAGCATCGCCGTGTCGCGGCCCATGCCGGCCACGGCCACGATGCGGCCCGCCTGCACGTAAAACGCCAGGAAATTCTGCTGCGCTACTACACCATGATATATGATTTCGTCCCACTGCTCGGCGTGGCCGGCGTAGCGCAGGCTCTTGCCAAACTGCTGCGTCCAGAAAAACGGAGCGGCGGTGAATGCTTCCTGCCGGCCCAGCATGTTGCGGGCGGCAGTATGGCCGTGCTGCTGGGCCAGCCGCCAGTGCTCGATGCGGGTGGGCGCGCCACCAGGCGCCAACGGGAAGCGGGCGATATCACCGGCGGCATACACGTTTTCGGCGGCCCGCAGCTGCGCATCAACCGGCACGCTACCGTCTTTTCCAAGGTCGAAAACATCTTTCAGAAACCCGGTGGCCGGGCGCACGCCCACGCCCAGCACCACGGCCTCGGCGGGCAGAATTTTGCCCGATTTCAGCTGCACGCCGCTTACGTGCCCGCCTTCGCCCAGCAGGGCCGTTACCTCGGCTTCGGTTTCAAACCGCACGCTTTTCTCTTCGTGCAGCTGGCGGAACATCTGCCCGATTTCCGGCCCCAGTACCCGCTCAAACGGCACTTTTTCCTGCGCCACCACGGTCACCTGCCGCGTTTCGCTGATGAGACTGCTCGCGGCTTCCATGCCAATAAAGCTGGAGCCGATGACGACCACCTGCTTTGCCTCCTTGGTGGCTTCCAGAATGACATCTGCATCGGCCTGGGTGCGGAGGGTGTGCACGCCGGGCAGGTCGTGGCCCGGCAGCTTGGGCAGCGTGTTGGGCGTGCCGCCGAGGGCCAGCAGCAGCTGGTCGTAGCGCAGCGGCGGGTGGTTTTCAAAGTGGATTTCCTGCTTTTTCAGATCTAAGCCGGTGGCCTGGGTGTTGGTCAGGAGCTCAATGCGCTGCTGCTGGTAGAACTCGGGCTGGCGCAGCGGCAGCGCGGCAGGTTTCGCCTTGCCGGCCAGGTAGGCTTTGCTGAGCTTGGTGCGGTCGTAGGGTGCGGCTTCATCAGCCGACACCATGACTAGGCGTCCTTTAAATCCTTCGCGGCGCAGCGTCTGGGCGGCGTATTGGCCCGCCGCCCCGCCGCCGATGATGACCAAGGTGCGGGCATCGACGGGCGCTTGGGCTAGGGCGGCGGGAGGGGTGCCGCCTACTTCGGCGGTGGGAGTAGCGGCGGGCTTCTCGGTGCTGGCGGGTGGGCTGTCGGGCAGCTGCACCCAGATGCGGCCGTCGGCCTCGCGCACGGCGAAGGCGGGCAGGTCGTCGAGAGCGGGCGGCTCGCAGAGGTGGCCGCTCTCGAGTTTGAAACAGGCGTGGTGCCAAGGGCAAATCAGCTTCCCTCCCACTACCCGGCCCTTCTCGAGCGGCGCGCCGTAGTGCGGACAGTGCGCGGCAAAGGCGTGGACGCGGCCCTGCTGACGGGTGAGCAGTACCTGGGGGCCGTCATTGGGCGTGGGAAAGGATTTGAGGCCGCCTTCGGGCAGACTGGCGGAGTCGGTGAGGTCGATTTCGGGAAGCATAGGGGCAAGAGGTTGGTGCTAAGTAGCAACGGACAGCGGGCCGGCAGGGTTAAGCACGCACAAAAAAAGCGCCCCCGGCGGAGGCGCTTTTCTGCAATCGAATAGTGGAGCGTGGAGGTTAAAACGCCGCGTTCTTGGGGTAGCGCGGGAAGGGAATCACGTCGCGGATGTTGCTCATGCCTGTCACGAACAGCACCAGGCGCTCGAAGCCCAGGCCGAAGCCGGCGTGCGGCGCGGTGCCGAAGCGGCGGGTATCGAGGTACCAGTCCAGGTCTTCGGTGGGTACGTGCATCTCAGCCATGCGGGTGGTGAGCTTGGTGTAGTCCTCCTCGCGCTGCGAGCCGCCGATGATTTCGCCGATGCCGGGAAACAGCACGTCCATGGCGCGCACGGTGCGGCCATCGTCATCCAGTTTCATGTAGAAGGCCTTGATTTCCTTCGGATAATTGGTCAGGATGACGGGCTTCTTGAAGTGCTTCTCGACGAGGTAACGCTCGTGCTCCGACTGCAAATCGGTGCCCCAATCCACGGGGAACTCAAACTTCTGCTTGGCCGATTTCAGGATTTCGACAGCCTCGGTGTAGGTGAGTCGCTGGAAGGCATTATCCACCACGAAGTTGAGGCGGGTGAGCAGCTCCTTGTCGTACTGCTCGTTGAGGAAGGCGAGGTCGTCGGCGCAGTTGGCCAGCGCGTACTTCACCAGGCTCTGGAGGAAATCTTCGGCCAGGTCCATATTTTCTTCGAGCTCGTTGAAGGCCACTTCGGGCTCAATCATCCAGAACTCGGCCAGGTGGCGGGCGGTGTTGGAGTTCTCGGCCCGGAAGGTAGGGCCGAATGTGTAGATGCTGCCCAGCGCCATGGCGGCCAGCTCGCCTTCGAGCTGGCCCGATACGGTGAGGTTGGTCTGCTTGCCGAAGAAGTCCTGGGTGTAGTCTACCGAGCCGTCCTCGGCCAGCGGCGGCTTATCGGCCGGCAGCGTGGTCACGCGGAACATCTGCCCCGCGCCCTCGGCATCGGAGCCGGTGATGATGGGCGTGTGGACGTAGTAGAAGCCGTGGTCGTTGAAATACTGGTGCACAGCGAAGGCCAGCGCGTGCCGGATGCGCAGCACCGCGCCAAACGTGTTGGTGCGGGGGCGCAAATGGGCGATATCGCGCAGGTGTTCCAGCGAGGTGGCTTTCTTCTGCAGCGGGTAGGCTTCGGCATCGGCCGCGCCCAGCACCGTGATTTCGGTGGCCTGAATCTCCACCGCCTGGCCCTTGCCCTGCGAGGCCACCAGCGTGCCGCGAATGGCCACGGCCGCGCCGTTGCCCACGTCCTTGAGGGTTTCCTCGGGGAAATTCTCGGCGGCGGCCACGGCCTGAATGGTGTGGATGGTGGAGCCGTCGTTCACGATGATGAACTGCACGTATTTGTTGCCGCGGCGGGAGCGAACCCAGCCTTTAACCAGGACTTCGCGGTCGAGGTCCTGGCTGGCCAGGAGTTCTTTGACGGTGGACCGTTTGAGGGACATAACTTGCGGGGAAGCGGAGTGTAAGACGTCAAAGGTAGGAATGTACCGCAAGCTTTAGTGGAATTATCGCAAGCTTTGGCCGAAGTACCGTAAGCTTTCGCTTGCGACGAGCGTAGCGAGTAAAATCGTTGAACGGTGCGGCCGTCCTTATTCGCTGCGCTCATCGCCAGCGAAAGCTTACGGTACTTCGGCTAAAGCTCACGGCCCACCAACTTTTCATGCCAAAGTTTAGTAGAACTCACCTCCGCCCCCGCCTTTCCGTACTTTCGTCATTATGCAACGCCTCGACCTCAAACAGCTCCTTTCGCAAAAGCTTAGCCCGCAGCAGATTCAGTTTATCAAGCTGCTGCAGATTCCTACGGCGGAGCTGGAGACGCGCATCAAGGAGGAAATGGAGGTGAACCCGGCCCTGGAAGAAGACGAGCCCGACGACACCGAAGAAATGGAGCGCGACGACAGCGACGATTCGGACGACCCGGACGCCAGCCTCGACAACGACGAGAATACGCTGGATGAAGACTTTGATGACCGCAGCGGCAGCGAATCGGAGATGGCCAACGAAATGCCCGAGCCCGAAATAATGCCCAAGGACGAAGGCCCGGTGGACAGCGAAGCCGCCCCCGACAACACCGACCTCGACCTGAGCGACTACCTCAACGACGACGAAATAGCGGGCTACAAGATGCAGGGCGATGGCCCCGGCGAGGAAGAGGAGCGCGACACCCCCCTGGCCGACACCAGCGGCTCGCTCCTGGATTCGCTGCTTGACCAACTGCACTTTGCCGATTTGGATGAGCGCCAGGAGGCCATTGGCCAGCAGCTCATCGGCTCGATTGACGGCGACGGCTACATCCGGCGCGACCTTTCGGCCATTGCCAACGACCTGGCTTTTTCGCAGAACCTGGAGGTGACCGTGGCCGAGATTGAGGCCGTGCTGCGCGTGGTGCACGGCTTCGACCCGCCCGGCATTGCGGCCCGCGACCTGCCCGAGTGCCTGCTGTTGCAACTGGAGCGCCGCCCGCAGGACGAAAGTACCGTGAACGCCGAGCGGATACTGACCGATACGTTTGAGGAGTTCAGCAAGAAGCACTACGCCCGTATTCAGCAAAAGCTGGACCTGGAGGAGGACGAGCTGAAGGAGGCCATCAACGTGATTCTGAAGCTGAACCCCAAGCCGGGCGGCAGTGGCCCCAGCGGCCTGGGCAAGACGCAGTACCTGATGCCGGACTTCATCCTGACCAACGATAACGGCGTGTTCAACCTGACCCTGAACGCCCGCAACGCTCCCGAGCTGCGCGTGAGCCCGACCTACACCGAGATGTTCCGGACCTACGACAAGGCGGCCAAGAAGGACACCAAGATGAAGGAGGCCGTTACCTTCGTGAAGCAGAAACTGGACTCGGCCAAGTGGTTTATCGACGCCATCCGGCAGCGGCAGAACACGTTGCTGCGCACCATGAACGCCATTGTGGAGCTGCAGCGCGAGTTCTTCGTGGAAGGCGACGAGAGCAAGCTCAAGCCCATGATTCTGAAGGATATTGCCCAGATGATTAGCATGGATATTTCGACGGTGAGCCGGGTGGCGAACTCGAAATCCATCCAGACGGAGTTCGGCATTTATCCGTTGAAATACTTCTTCTCCGAGGGCATTGCCACCGACTCGGGCGAGGACGCCAGCAGCCGCGAGGTGAAGAGCATCCTGAAAGACCTCATCGGCAAGGAGAGCAAGGAGCGCCCGCTGAGCGACGACAAGCTGGAAAAAATGCTCAACGCCCGGGGCTACAACATTGCCCGCCGCACGGTGGCCAAGTACCGCGAGCAGCTCAACATTCCGGTGGCCCGTCTGCGCAAGGAGCTGTAAATCAGCAAATAGTGCAGTTTCGGAGTTGCTGTACAGTAGCGCGGACTTTTAGTCCGCGAGTGAAACAAGCTCAGTAGCTCGCGGACTAAAAGTCCACGCTACGGCTCGGCTGTACATTTGACTGCGAAACTGCTCTAATCAACTTCGGAGCAGCCAATCAGAAGCACGAAACAAGTGGCCTGACGCAACTTTCCAGTCAGGATTGGGCTTCCCTGTCCAGGCGACAGTACATTGCCAGATGTCGCCGCTTCGCTTCTGCTAATGAAAACCGAACTTCCCACCGACCCCGCCGAACTCCGGGAGCTGCTGATGGCCGAGCGCGCCCGCCGCGAGCAGGCCGAAGCGCAGCTGCCGGCCTTGCTCGCGCTAAGCCACATCCCCGAGCTTAACCCCAACCCCATTCTGCGGGTGAGTGCCACGGGTCAGCTGCTGTATGCCAACCCGGCCGCCGGCTTCATGGCCCGCGAACTGGAAACCACCGGGCCGTCGCGGCTGCGGCCGTTGCTGGTGCAGGCCACCACCAGCGCCCTGCACACCGGAGCTGTGCAGCAGCGCGAAATCATGGCTAACGACCAGCATTTCCTGCTGTCGGCCGTGCCCGTGGTAGAATATCACTACGCGATGCTCTACCTCACCGACATCACGGCGCAACGGCAGGCCGAGGAAAGCCTGCGGGAGCAATACTCATTCTACGAATCGGTGATGACCCACCTGCCGGCCGTGGTGACGGTGCTTGACCCCAACCAGCGCTACCGCTATGTGAATGCCTACGCCGAGCCCGACCCCGCCCAGCGCCAGGCCCGCATCGGCAGCACTTTTGCCGACCACTGCGCCCGAAAAGGCCTGCCCGGAGAGTTGGCCGTGCGCCGCCGCCGCCTGTTTGAGCGGGCCGTGAATACCAGTGCCCTCGTGAGCTGGGAAGAACGCTGGCCCGACACCAACACCACCGCCCACCATCACTGGCTATGCTACTACCAGCCCGTATTCGGGGCCGATGAGGTGCTGCGCCAAGTGATGTGCTACGGCCTGGACATTACCACTTTGCGGGAGGCCGAGGCCCGCACCCGCGAGAGTGAGGCGGCCGCACTGGCCCAGCAGTCGTTCACCAACCTGGTGCTCGACCTCAACCCCAACCTCATCTGGGTGCGCGATGCGGAGGGCCACACCGTCTTCGAGAACGCCGAAATGAAGTTCTGGCGCCGCCACATGACGGAGCTTGCCGGCGCGTCCAGCATGGAGGCGGGTATGAGTAAGGAAGAAATCCAGACCTCGGTAATGGCCGACCAGGAAGTGCTGCGCACCGGCCAGCCACTGACCACTCAGGTATCCATTACCTTGGCCAACGGCGAAGTACGCTGGCTGCAAACTGTGCGCTGCCCGCTGGTAATGGCCGACGGCACGGCCCAGGTATTGGGCGTGAGCACCGATATATCGGCCCTGAAAAACGCCCAGCACGCGGCCGAAGCGGCCGCCACGGCCCGCGAAAACTTCCTGGCCAACATGAGCCACGAAATCCGCACGCCCCTCAACGGCGTGCTGGGCATGACCAGCCTGCTGGCCAAAACCGGCCTCAACGAGCAGCAGCGCAACTACACCGCCGTTATTCAGCACTCGGGCCGGCACTTGCTGAACGTGGTGAACGACGTGCTCGACATGGCCAAAATCACCTCCGACAACCTGGAGCTGGAGCAAATGGCCTTCAACCTTTGCGACTCGATGGCCAGTGCCTGCCAGCCGCTGACCATTCAGGCCCAGGAGAAGGGCATTCGAGTGCTGGGCACGCGCCTGCAGGACTCCTGCCTCCATCCCTGGGTGCTCGGCGACTCCTACCGCCTCAACCAGGTACTCATCAACCTCGTTTCCAACGCCATCAAGTTTACGCCGGCGGGCGGCACCGTGACAATAGGCGGCTACTATGTGAGCGAAACCGAGGACACCCTCACCACCGAGTTTCGGGTGACGGATACCGGCATCGGCATTGCCCCGGATAAGCTGGACAGCATTTTTCAGGAATTCACCCAGGCTTATGCCGATACCACCCGGCAGTTTGGCGGAACGGGCCTTGGCCTGAGCATCAGCCGGGCCCTGGTGGCCCAGATGGGCGGGCAGCTCACGGTGCAAAGCGAGTCCGGCAAGGGCAGCTCCTTCGCCTTCCGCATCACGCTGCCCAAGGCCAACGCCGAAGCCCGGCAGATGGCCCTGCCCACCCTGACCCCGATGCAGGAAGCAGCCGTGCGCGGTGCCCGCGTGCTGCTGGTGGAAGACAATGCCGTGAACCGCGAAGTAGCCCAGCTGCTGCTGGAAGCCCACGGCGTGGCAGTAGATGAAGCCGCCAGTGGCATTGAAGCCCTAGAGCTATTTGAGCTGAACTACTACGACGTCATCCTTATGGACATTCAGATGCCCGGCATGAACGGCCTCGAGGCCACCGCCCGCATCCGGGCGCACGCCGATACCCGGCGGGCGGCCACGCCCATCCTGGCCCTCACGGCCAACGCCTTCCGGGCCGATGCCGAGAAATACTCCGCCGCCGGCATGAACGACACCCTGCCCAAGCCCTTCGACGAAGCCGAACTGCTGAGCAAGCTGGCCTCGCTCATTGCCGGGGTGCCCGCCCCGCTGGTAGACGTGAAGCCTGCGGCGGCTGCCCCGACGGCCGCCCCACTCCCACTCCCACTCCCACCCACAGCCGCGCCCACATCGCTATTCGACCTGGCCCTGCTGCACCAGACAGCCCACGGCAACACCACGTTCATCAACCGGATTCTAGCCTCCTTCCACACCAATACCCCCGGCAGCGTGGCCGACCTGCACGCCGCCCTGGCCGCCTCCGACTGGCATTACGCCGCCGCCGTGGCCCACAAGCTGCGGCCGTCGCTCAAGCTAATCGGGGCCAACACACTGGTGCCCTGGATGGAAATTCTGGAGAGCAAAACCGGCCCCGATGCCGCCCGACGGGAAGCCACCCTGGCCCTGGCCACCGGCCTTACCGAAGTGCTGGCCGCCCTGCCCAAAGTGTAGTTGCAAAACGATGCTTCGCAATGCCGGGCGGCGGGGTACCACTGCGCAATGCCGGGATGCGAAGCGCCGCTTCGCAACTACACCAACTACTGATGGTCGGGGTTCCAGTAGGTGTGGGGCCACTGGTCCCAGCTCGTGACCCAACCGGCTTTCACGGGGTTGTTCAGCACGTAGGCCACGATGCGGCGGCCCTCTTCGGCACTGCGCACGATGTGGTCGCAGGTTTTACGCTGCTAAAATGGCCCCGTGCGCTGCAAATGGCGGTTGGCGAGAATAGCAGTATTGGCTTTCAATGATTGCAGGGTGCGCAACAGCGGAGGCGCATCGTCGGGCAGCGCCACTACCGCGTGCACATGATTGGGCATAATGCAATAGGCCACCAGTTCATAGCCCGTACCGTGCCGGTGGTGCAGGGCCTCGGCCACCAGGGCTGCTATGGCTGGCACCCGCAGCCAGGTGGGGCCGGTAGTAGCTTGGTCGAGAAAGGCATCAAAGCGGCCGAAGTACCGCCTTTGCGCCGCGTAGTCAGCTGGTATATCGGGAGGTGCGGCGGCTTCGGCCTTCAACCGCGCTATCACCTCCAGCGGCAACGAGCCCGCCAGCCGATGAGGCAGGTTACGCTCATAATACTCCGGCACATTCATGCCCGAATGTAGTGCGAAGCGGCGCTTCGCACCAAAGTAATATAATGCCGAATTGGCTTACCCGCTGTAGTGCGAAGCGCCGCTTCGCACCTACAAACCAATAAAACTCACTGGCCGGCCGGACGTAGTGCGAAGCGCCGCTTCGCACCTACCCGCCACTCCGCCGCCAGCTCGAAATACGGCAGCACCCGACGCGCTTCCTGAGCCAAATCCACGGCCGTGTAGCTGCTGCCCGAGTATGCCCCCTTACCCACCGAATACGCCGAGTACGTGCGCAGCCATTGCAGCCAGATGCTGGCCGTGAGGTTGAAACCGGCCGTGGCGCGGCGCTCCACGGCCACCTCCGGGCCCTGCTGCCGCGTGATGCTGTGCAGGTAAATAAGCTGCGAAGCAGGCCCGGTGGGGTTGTCGAGCTGGAGGGCGGCGCGGCCATAGTTGCGCTGCTCCAGCAGGCGGTAACCCAGGCGCAGGCTGGTGCTGCCCCGGCGGCCCACCCAGCTTTGCCGCCCGCCGATGGACAGGTCGTGCGTCACGCTGGTATCGAGCGGGCTCTCGCGGAAGCGCGTCCAGTCGAGCTGGCCCACGCGGTTTTCGCGGCGCTGGTAGTCGGCCAGCAGCAGCAGGCGGGGCCGCAGCTGGTAGGTGAGGCTCTGGGTTTGCTCCAGCACGCGGCTGGCGCGGTTGCGGGCCTGCTCGGCGGGCTGGTCGCGCACCTGGTAGCTCACCCACAGGTGGTAGCTGGAGCGAATGCTCCAGCGGCCGGGGGCCCAGGTGAAACCCGGCTCCCAGTGCAGCAGGTGGTCCACGTAGTTCTCGGCACTTTGGCTGGCCCTGATGAAAACTGTTTGGCGGTACTCACCGGCCACGCCCAGCGTGGTGCGGAAGGCCCCGGCCCAGCGGCCCGTCCAGGTGAGGCGCAGCAGGTGCTGGGCCTCGTCGCGGGTTTGCTGGTTGTCTTTGCTGGGAGCATCTACGCGCAGCAGCTGGGCCGAGCCCAGTAGGGCCAGCGCGTGGCGCGGGCTGGGCAGCCAGGTGAGGTTGCCCAGCCACAATATGGTTTGCTCCTTAATGTCCTTCACCTGCTCGCGGGCCAGGGTGGTGGCCAGACGCGGCACGCTCAGGAATCGGGAGTTGTCGAGGTAATACGACCGGGTGCGCTCCCGATAGCCGAAACTGATGGACGTTTGCAGCCGGGGTCGGGCAAAGCGCAGCTCCTGGCGGGTATCGAGCTCGCGCTGCCGGTAGCCCACGTCCTGCAAAGTATCGGCCCGCTCGCCCAGCCGCCGGTACCGGAACGCCCGGCTGGGTAGCAGCAGGCTATTATCCGAGCGCAGCGTGGCAAACTCATTGATGCGGTACGAAGCCCCCGCCTGCATCGCCACCGTATCGGACTGAATGCGCTGCACGGAGCCCAGCAGGTAGTCCTCGGCGCGGTTGGTGCGGTAGCCCACGCGGCCCTGCACCACCAGCGGCGCCCCCTCCAGAAAGGCCTGCTCGCCGACCGCCTCGGCCACCAGCCGCTGCATGGTGCGCGGCCCCAGGCGGGCGCGGGTGCCCAGCACGCGCAGCGCCAGCGGCGCGGCCAGCGGCCCGTTGAGAAAGTACAGCGCCGCCGCGTCGAAGCAGAAGGCGAAGCCCGCGTCTTCGCGGCCGTTGCGGCGGTCGGTGGCCAGGCCGCCCAGCACCGTGAGGCGCATCTGGCTTAGCGTATCGGTGGGCGAGGCGGCCCGTAGGCGGCGCTGGTAGCCCAGGCGGCCCAACCAAAGGCCGGTGCGGGTGGCATTGGCCCGGCTTTGGTCGTAGTGCAGCTGCTGGCCCAGCTGCCAGTGGTTGGCCGCGTCCAGGGTAAATACGTCGGCCACATCGGCCCCGTAGTCTTCCCGCACGAAGGGCGGCGTGCCCCGCGAGTCGTAAATCATGTCGGTACCCACACGGTAGCGCAGTTGCTGGCGCGGCCCTAAGCGCAGGTAGCCCCGCGCCCCGCTGGTTTGCACGAAGGTGCTCACACCCACCCGCCGCGCCCGGGCCACCAGCAGCAGCGCCGTATCGGCCCCGGCGGGCCGCAAGCCCCGAAATACCGGCCCAAACGCGGTAGCGCCCACCAGCACCTGCGCGCGGCCGGCCAGCGGCAGCAGCGCCGCCAGCAGCAGCAGCGCGGCCATGCGCCGGCCTATCGCCACGCTCAGCGCTACGGTGCTCTTACCCGCCGAAAACCACCGGATTACCACGTTTGCCCGGCCCCCGACTTACTCCCTTCGGCGGGCCGTAGCGGGAAGGTAGCACATTGCGCGGGGAGGCTCCGAAAATAGTTTTTCGTTAGGTTAGCTGTCGAAACCGCGGCCCATCCCCGGCCGCGCTGGTGTAAATTTGCCCGGGGCCCTAGTGCCACTTCTCTTTTCTGCTATTGTTACCATGAATAATTATCTTATCAAACGCCTGCTCACGACTGCGCCGCTTGCGCTGGGGCTGCTGGCCGCTACTTCGGCCCAGGCCCAGCACGTGCAATGGGCCGCCCGGCTGGTGGCCGTGTCGTCGCAGAAAGCCGATGGCAAAGACCCGTTTGCCCCCTCGCAGGTGCTGGGCGTGCCCAACGCCCTGCCGCTGGGCCAAATCAGCAACGAGGCCTGGATTCCGCGCAAGGAAGGCCCCAACGAGTTCATCGAGGTGCGCTTTGCGCGCTCGGTAGCGGCCCAGCAGGTCACCATCATCGAGAACTTCAACCCCGGCTCCATCACCAAAGTCGAGCTGGTGGATACCAAGGGCGTGCACCACGAAGTGTATGCCAACGCCAACCCCGGCCCCCTGCCCGAGCCCTCGCGCACGCTGGAAGTGAAGTTTCCGGCCGCCGAGTACCGCACCCTGGGCGTGAAAGTGTACATGAACACGGCCAAGGTGGAGGGCATCAACCAGCTTGATGCCATTGGCATTGCCGACGTGGTGTCGACCATGGTGAAGCAGGCCTTCACCGGCGAGAAGGGTCCCGAAGCCGTGAAATCGAGCCAGTTCGACTCCTCCCTGGTGAACCTGGGCCCGAACGTGAACTCGCGCTACGTGGACACCCACCCCGTGATTTCGCCTAACGGCCGCACGCTCTACTTCACCCGCGAAGGCAACCCCGGCAACGTGGGTGGCAACCGCGACCCGCAGGACGTGTGGTACTCCACCCTGATAAGCGGCAAAAACAAGACCTGGAGCCTGGCCAAGAACATGGGTGGCCCCATAAACACCCCCGACGACCCCAACGGCCTGGCCTCGGTATCGGCCAACGGCCAAAGCGCCATCCTCATCAACATCTATAACCGCGACGGCACCATCGACCCGCAGGGCTGTAGCCTCAGCAAGCGCACCCGCATGGGCTGGACGCAGCCGGTGAAGCAGGAAATAAAGGACTTCGTGAACCTGGATAAGGAGCACGTCGACTTCTTCCTGGCCACCTCGGGCCGCGCCCTGCTCATGGCCGTGGAGCGCCCCGAAGGCCGGGGCGGGCAGGACCTGTTCGTGAGTTTCCCGGTGCCCGAAACCACCAACACCTGGAGCAAGCCCCTCAGCCTGGGGCCGAACGTGAACACCGACAAATCGGACTTCGCGCCCTTTTTGGCGGCCGATAACAAGACGCTGTATTTCGCCAGCGACGGGCGCGGCGGCTACGGCAAGTCCGATATTTTTTACACCAAGCGCCTCGACGACAGCTGGACCAACTGGAGCCCGCCCCGCAACCTGGGCCCGGTGGTGAACTCGCCCGATTTCGACGCCTACTACACCATCTCGGCCGCCGGCCAGGATGCTTACCTCGTATCGTCGCGCAACGGCATTGAGGGCTCGCGCGATATTTTCCGCATCTCGCTGGCCCCCGCCTTCCAGCCCGAAGTGGTGACGCTGGTGACCGGCAAAGTGCTCGACGTGAACACCGGCAAGCCCATCCGGGCCATCATTCACTACGAAAACCTGCTCACGGGTGAGGAAATCGGCGTGGCCGAAACCGACCCCGTGGACGGCTCCTACACCATTGTGCTGCCCAGCGGCGTGCAGTACGGCTACCGTGCCGAGGCCAAAGGCTACATCGCCGAAAACGCCAACCTCGACGTGACGGCTAAGGACAAATACTCCGAGCAGAAGCAGGACCTGTTCCTCGTGCCCTTCAACGTGGGCCAGACCGTGAAGCTGAACAACATCTTCTTCCAGCAAAGCAAGTACTACCTCACCACCAGTTCCTACCCCGAATTGCTGCGCCTCATCCGCATCATGAAGGACTACCCGACGGTGGAAATCAAGCTCTCGGGCCACACCGACAACCAGGGCGACCCCGCCCTGAACCTCAAGCTGAGCCAGGACCGCGTGAACGAGGTGAAGAAGTACCTCGGCAGCCACGGCATCAAGGGCGAGCGGGTAACCACCGAAGGCTTCGGCGACACCAAGCCCCTGGCCAGCAACGACCAGGAAGACACCCGCATGAAAAACCGCCGCGTAGAGTTCACCATCACCAAGAAGTAGCCCCGGCCCAGCGCCGGAAAGCTAATCGGGCCCCGGTCCTGCTGACGTCAGCAGGACCGGGGCCCGATTGCGTGGGGATGGCTCCGGCCGGTTACTTCGTTCCCGGGCCTTCGACGAAGGCCATGAGCCGGCCCTCGGAGCTTTCGAGCCCAACGATGTCGAGCAGGTCCTGAAAGTATTCGGCTACCTGCTCGCGGTCTTCCTGCTTGGGGGTGAGGGACTGGAGGCGCGCCAGGCCTGCTTCCAAGCTCTTGTAGTAGGCCTCCTTGGTAGGCTGGCCGTGCGTGATGGCGAGGAAATCGTTGGCCGACTGCACCAGAATACGGTTGAGCATCGGGCGCACTTCGGCCGGCAGGGTCGATTTTCGTCGGCCTATTACTACCTCTACCTGGGTCTGGCGGAGCATTTTTTCCAGCTGCGTCACGGCTTTTTCGGGCACGGAGTGAGGCGCGGGAGTCACACTCTGGGCGTGGCCGACCAGAGCAGTAAGGGTGAACAGCGTGAGTAGCAGCTTTTTCATGGAATTTGGTAGGAGTGGATGTTTTTTCATGACAAAGCTAAGATTTAAATGAGATTATTTTATATAAATCATGAAAAATAAATGAATTTTTATTAACCTCATCCTTATTACTCATTATCGTCATAATAAACATCTTATTGCATTGCATCTTGCACAAAAAAGCCCGGCCCGCCGCTACCACCTGCCCACATCAGTAGGCTAGGTGGTAGCGGCGGGCCGGGCGCGGGTGCTTAGCAGGCCGCCCAAAAGCAGTCAGACCGGAATCCGGGGCAGTGCGGGTTTATTGCCGCGCCTTGTCGGCCGAGCCCACGAAGGCATCGAGGCAGATGAAGTAAGCCTCTTTGGTAGGCTGCGCCTTCGTAACGCGCAGGAAATCATCGGCTGAGATACGAGGTAGCGGTTGAGGTCGGGGCGCACTTCGGCGTGGGCTTTCGTGGCTTTACCGGCCTTTGTCACTTCGGCTTTGGTGAGCTCTTTCAGGTCTTCGAGCTGAGTGATGGCCCGGGCTGGCACCTGGATTCTGGTACCCGTCTGGGCATTGGCGGCCAGGGCACCCAGCGTCAGCAGACTGGCTAGTATGGTGTGTTTCATAGTCATGAGGCAAAAGTTATGGTAAGATGATGAAATGCTAAAGCGAGTCCGGCGGGCATTACTACTCTCCCCTCCGAAGGCACTAGCAATCAGGCATAATACCCCTCTCACGGCCGTAGTATTGGGATAAATATTCTATACCAGTACACGGCAAGACCGTCAGCAAAGAGGCCGCCAACCAATGTGGTCAGCGGCCTCGGAGAATGATTTGCGGCACCGCAATCAGCGGCCAGCGGTAGCCCTAGTAGGCGCGGGCGAAGTAGACGCGGCGCGGGCTGGGCTTGCCCGTTACCATGCAAATGCCTTCTTCGTCGGCTTCATTTAGTGGAATGCAGCGCACGGTGGCTTTGGTTTCCTCCTTAATACGCTCCTCGGTTTCGGAGGTGCCGTCGTAGTGGGCCAGCAGGAAGCCAGGCTCCTCGTCCAACATCCGCTTGAACTCGTCGTAGCTATCCACGCGGGTGGTGTGGGTGGCGCGGAAATTTTTGGCGCGCTCGTAGATATTGGTCTGAATGTCGGTGAGCAGCTGGTCTACGCTGGCCACGATGTCGGCCAGGGGCAGGCTCATTTTCTCCTTGGTGTCGCGGCGCACCACTTCCACCATGCCGGCGTCGAGGTCGCGCGCGCCGATGGCCAGGCGCACGGGCACGCCCTTCAGTTCCCACTCGGCAAACTTGAAGCCGGGGCGCTCGGTGTCGCGCGCGTCCAGCTTCACCGAAATTCCCCGGGCAATCAGGCCCATCTGAATGGGTTTGATGCGCTCCAGCAGGGCATCAAGCTCGCCGGTTTTGTAGATGGGAATGATGACCACCTGAATGGGGGCCAGCTTGGGCGGCAGCACCAGGCCTTCATCGTCGGAGTGAGCCATTACGAGGGCACCCATCAGGCGGGTGCTCACGCCCCAACTGGTACCCCACACGTATTCGCGCACACCTTCCTTGTTGGCAAACTGAACGTCGAACGCCTTGGCGAAGTTCTGGCCCAGGAAGTGGCTGGTGCCGGCCTGCAGGGCTTTGCCGTCCTGCATCAGCGCCTCGATGCAATAAGTGTCCTCGGCGCCGGCGAACCGCTCGTTGGGGGTTTTCACGCCCTTCACCACGGGCAGGGCCATATGCTCCTCGGCAAACTCGGCGTACACGTCGAGCATCTGGCGGGTTTCGGCCACGGCTTCCTCGGCGGTGGCGTGGGCGGTGTGCCCTTCCTGCCACAGGAACTCGGCGGTGCGCAGGAACAGGCGGGTACGCATTTCCCAGCGCACCACGTTGGCCCACTGGTTGATGAGCAGCGGCAGGTCGCGGTAGCTCTGCACCCAGTTCTTATACGTGCTCCAGATGATGGCCTCCGAAGTGGGGCGCACCACCAACTCTTCTTCGAGCTTGGCGTTGGGGTCGACGCGCAGCTTGCCGGGGCGGTCAGGGTCGGTCTGTAGGCGGTAGTGGGTTACCACAGCGCACTCTTTGGCGAAGCCTTCGGCGTTTTTTTCTTCGGCCTCAAACAGGCTTTTGGGTACGAAGAGCGGGAAGTAGGCATTTTCGTGGCCGGTGCGCTTGAACATATCGTCCAATTGGCGCTGCATTTTTTCCCAAATGGCGTAGCCATAGGGCTTAATGACCATGCAGCCGCGCACGGCGGAGTTTTCGGCCAGGCCGGCGCGCTTCACTAACTCGTTATACCAGAGTGAATAATCTTCCTGGCGGGTAGGCAACTTTTTGCTCATGGGAGGCATCTTAGGGGTAATTGAAAAAGTTCCCGGTTTTGGTACAAGATTTGAGTTGACCTTGGGGCACCGTTTCGGGGTCAAATTACGTTATTAAAGTGCGGACCTCCTGCGGAAGCTCTTTGTGCGGGCAGGGGCAGCAGCCAGCTTAAATCTCCCTTATTTAAGCCGGCTGGGCCCTGATTTCTAGTCGCTTCATCCTGCTTCCATCTATAGGTCGTTTTTTTACGTAAAGCTTTCCCATCCTTATCTTTTTTCAATCATGAGAAATCTGCTCACCGCCTGTTTGCCCGCCTTGGCCCTGTTTGCGCTGGGCGGCTGTGCAGGTACTTCGGCCCTCACGTCGTCGGAAGATGATGGGGTCTATTATTCGTCGAAGGACCATACTACGGCCGTCGTCAGCACTGCCCCGGCCCAGGCCGCCAACAGTGAGGAGGCGAACCCGGACTACAACGGCGGCTCTACCAATTCGCCGTCGGCCCGGCAGAATTCCGGCTCCGACCAGTATTACGACAACACCTATACCTCCATGCGTGGCGCGCCCGGCTACGGGGGCTCATCGAGCTACTATGGCCCGGGCCTGAACGCCTATTCTCCCTATAGCCCCTACACCAGCCTGAGCTACGGCGGCGGCTACGGCGGCGGCTTTTCGCCCTATGGCTACGGCGGCTACGACCCTTTTTATAGTTCCTTCGGCAGCCCGTTTGGCTACAGTCCTTACGGCTATGGCTCGGGCCTGAGCATCAGCTTTGGCTTTGGCCGCTCGTTTGGCTATGGCGGGTATGGCGGGTATGGGTATAGCCCGTTTGGCTATGGCTACGGCGGCTTTGGCGGCTACGACCCCTTCTACTATAGCAGCCCATTCTATGGTGGCTACTATGGCCGGAACTACTATGGCGGCGGGGGCTACTATGGCAACAACTACAACAGCGGCTATTATGGCAACGGCGGCGACCGGGGCACCCGCAGCTACGGCAGCCACCGCACCGACCGGGCTTCGGATGGCCGGCATTCGTCGGGCATCGTGGGCAGCACGCCGGACAACCCCAATCCCGGCGCGCCGAATGGTAGCGGCCGCGTTCGCAGTGAGCGGGTTACGTCGAATACGCCCGAGTCGATGCCCATGGGCACGGCTGACGCTGTGGGCCGCACCCGAAGCGAAGCCGCTTCGCAACCCATGCGGGCCAACGACTCTTACAACCAGCCCCGCAACATGGACGGCCAGCCGCGCTACCGCAATATGGACCCGGCCACGAACATGCAGCCAGCAATTGGCGATGCTTCGGGGCAGGGTCGGTTAATGCGTGACGACGGCCGGTACCGGCCGCGCAACATGGAGGCCCAACCGCAGAATAGCGGCCAGATGCAGCCCGCCGCAGTGCCACAGGAAGGCCAGCGCCGGCGCGGGGGCTTCTTCCAGAACGTATTTGGCGAGCCCACCAATAACAACAGCAATGGCCAGGCGGCCGAGCAGCCCCGCCAACGCTATGAGCAGCCCCGGCAGCAGCGGACGTATGAGCAACCTCAGCAACGCACCTACGAGCAACCCCAGCAACGCTCTTACGAGCAGCCTCAGCAGCGCTCCTATAGCCAGCCTTCCTATTCCTCCCCATCGCAGAGCGGCGGCGGTGGTGGCGGCCGGGGTCGTGGCCGGGGTGAGTAATTTTCCGCCCGTGGTTTCTGCATAAAGAATTTCCAGCGAGCCGGCCGAACGGCCGGCTCCTTTTCTTCCTACACTATGAAAAAACGGATTATCTGGCTTAGCCTGGCCCTCGTAGCAGGGCAGGCAGGCCACGCCTTTGCCCAGGATGCCAGCGATGCCCTGCGCTATTCCCGCCTGCAATTTGGTGGCACGGCCCGCACGCAGGCCATTGGGGGGGCCAATGTGGCCCTGGGGGCCGACTTTGGTAACCTCACCAGCAACCCGGCCGGGCTGGGCCTGTTTCAGAAATCGGAAGTGCATCTGACGCCCGGCATCGGCATTGGCCAGAGCGACAGCCGCGTTGATGGCGGCACGGGAGCCGCCCAGAACGAAGCAAGGAACAGCTTCCACATTGGCAGCGCCGGCGCGGTGTTTGCCACCCGCCGGCCCGATAATGACCAGACCAGCAACTGGCGGGGAGGGGCTTTTGCCCTGGGCTTCACCCGGCTGGCCGACTTCAACACGGGCTTCCGCTACGGCAACACCCTCAGCAACCGCACGGTGAACGGCTACAACCTGACCGGCGACGACCAATCGTACCTGGCTTCGCTGCGCCGCACAGTGGGTTTCGATGGCTACACGCAGGCCAGCATCGACAGGCTGCGGTCCCAGGGGCAGTCCGGCGAATACTCCTCCCTCAACGGGCTGGCCTACGGGGCCTACCTGACCAGCATTGCCAAAGACCGCAACGGCAACGACCTGGGCGTGGCCTCGACTACGCGCAAGGGACCAATCGGGCAGGCGGGCAGTGTGATTTCGCGGGGCTCGGTTTCGCAGTTTGATTTGGGCTACGGCGCCAACTACCGCGACCGGCTTTACCTGGGCCTGGGCGTGGGCATTGTGAGCTCGAACTTTACCCAGACCCGGAATTATACCGAGACGGAAACCGATGCCACCACTCACCTCAGCGACTACACGCTGCATGATGAGCTGAAAACCACCGGCACCGGCCTCAACGCCCGCATCGGGGCCATTTACCGGGCTACGGATGCGCTGCGCTTTGGGGCTTCTATCCAAACGCCCACGTTCATGCGCCTCACCAACAATTACAGTGCGGCCTTTACCACGACGTTTACGGCGCAGGGCAACGATGTGGTGGCGACTTCGCTCCCCACGGGCCCGGTGGGCGTGAAAGTGCTCGACCAGGCGTTTCCGCTCTACGCCTACACCATCACCACCCCTTTCCGAGCCAATGGCGGTGTGGCCTACACCCTAGGCAAGCTCGGGTTTATTTCGGGCGATGTGGAGTATGTGGGCTACAGCCAGGCGCGGCTGCACAACGACTCGCAGGATGGCAACGGCGACAACTATTCCTTCGCCGCCGAAAACAGCGACATTCAGGCCAGCTACAAGAATACGGTCAATATCCGCGTTGGGGCCGAGGGCCGCTTCGATGTATTCCGGGTGCGCGCCGGCTATGCCCGCTACGGCGACCCGTATCAGATTGACAGCAACAACGAGCGGGCGCAGAACTTCTACACCCTGGGGGCCGGGCTGCGGCAAGGCAATTTCTTCCTGGACCTGGCCGGCGTCTACACCCAGCTCAACCAGTACTACACCCCCTACGACCTGGGCGGCTACGAGCCGTTGGTGAAAGTGAACAACACCCGCTTCACCACCAGTATCACGGCCGGCATCACGTTCTAAGCAAGCTGCCGAACACGCCAATAAAAAGGGCTGCTCCACATCGGAGCAGCCCTTTTTATTGGCGTGCGGCGATGCTACTTCTGCACCCGCACGGAGCAGGTCATCACCGGGGCCGAACCCGGCACGAGGTCGGAAACAAGCAGCAGGCCGTAGCGCTCGGTGGTGCCCTCGGTGATTTTGAAAGCCAGCACCTGTCCTTTGCTCAGCGCACCGGTGTAGAAGGGGTTGGGCGAGTAGGCGGTGCTATTGGTGGTGTAGCTGGTGGTGAAGTCGGCGGCGACGGTCTTGCTGAACTGGTCGCTGCTGATTGTAGTGAGGCGCAGACCGGTGGCGCGGCGGGTGGTCCAGGCGACGGGCAGCGTGCACACGGTATCGGCGGTGTTGGCGGGCGCTACCAGGCCCACCGTGGTGCCCGTACCGCCCGACACGCAAATCAGGTCCACCAAATCCTGGTTGGCCGCCACGGAGCGCTCCTGGTTCAGCACTGCGTACTTGGGAAACCGCAGGCCGTATTGCAGGTTGAGGAATACGCGGCTGCGGTCGCGCACGCCCTTGGCTACCACCGCCCGGCGCGGCACCGGCCGCAGCACCATGGTGTAGCTATGAAACAGGGCCGCCGAGTCGGCTTTGCGCACCGTGAGGCGGTAGGCGCGGGTGGCCGAGGCCCCGGCCACATCGGTAGCCGTGTACTGCCACAGCTCGGTGCCGGAAGTGGCGCGGGCCGAAAACTGATTAACGAAAAGCGTTTCGCTGATAGAGTGGCCGTTGGTATTGCCTACCTGCGGCGTAATCAGTGAGTCGAGGTAGGTAATTTCCTGCTTAGCAGGCGCGTTTTTGGGGTCAAAGGACGACAGGGGCACCGGGTAGGTGATGGGCTTAAGGCCGGGGTCATAAGTCACCTTGATGGTCAGACGCTTGAGCATATTGTCGTTGCCCACGGCATAGGCCCGGGTCGTGAGCGTGTCGTTCGGCTGCACGGTCTTGTTGCTGGAGGTCAGCGTGGAAATACCAACAAAATCGAGCTGGACCGGGCGAGCGGTTTTGGAGCAGGAGGCCAGCAGCACGGGCAGGCAAAGCAACAGGAGGCGAAAACGCATAATGCAAAGGTAACGGGGGCTACGGCCTGCAACCGTGCTGCCGCCGAATGTTACCTTTAACGCTCAGTTCCCATCCTTTATTTCGATTTTGTCCTTATTTCCTATGCGTTTACGCTTTTTAGCCCTGGCGGCCTTGCTGGCCGCCAATGGCCCGGCCCTGGTGCCGGGCCTCACCCCTACCCCCGCCCACGCGCAGCAGAAGCTGCCCCTCACGTTAGAAGATATCTGGGCCAAGCCCACGTTTCGCTCGGCCTCGGTGCCGGGTTTCAACTGGATGAACGACGGCCGCTACTACTCGGCGCTGGACAACGGCAGCCTGGTGCAGTACGAAGTGACCACCGGCAAAGTCGTGCAAACCCTGATAACCGCCGCCGAGCTGGAGCTGGGCGGCGCGGCGCTCAAGGTTGATGGCTACTCCTTCAATGCCAACGAGCAGAAAATTCTGTTCACCACGGGCACTGAGCCCATTTACCGGCGTAGCGCCCGCGCCAGCTACTATGTATTCGACCGCGGCAGCAAGAAGCTGACGCCCCTGAGCGCCGGTGGCAAGCAGGGCTATGCCACGTTTTCGCCCGATGGCCGACGCGTGGCCTTCACCCGTGACAACAACGTGTACGTGACCGACCTGGCCACGATGCAGGAAACCGCCGTGACCACGAATGGCCTGAAAAACAACATCATCAACGGCTCGGCCGACTGGGTGTACGAAGAGGAGTTTGGCTTCGCGCAGGGCTTTTTCTGGTCGCCGGACAGCCGGCAGCTGGCTTTTTACACCTTCGATGAAAGCCAGGTGCCCGAGTACGACATGCAGGAATGGGGTGGGCTTTATCCCAAGGAATACCGCTTCAAATACCCCA
Source organism: Hymenobacter siberiensis (assembly GCF_018967845.1). Taxonomy (GTDB): domain Bacteria; phylum Bacteroidota; class Bacteroidia; order Cytophagales; family Hymenobacteraceae; genus Hymenobacter; species Hymenobacter siberiensis. The sequence continues at coordinate 1,315,368 of NZ_JAHLZZ010000001.1, read as the reverse complement.
AGGCCGGCGAGAAAAACTCGGTGGTACTGGTGAGCAGCTACGACGTGGCCAGCGCCCGCACCACCAAGCTGGACGTGGGCCCCGTGGCCGACCAGTACATCCCGCGCGTGCAGTGGACGCGGGTGCCCAACACGCTCAGCATTCAGCGCCTCAACCGCTTACAGAACAAGCTCGAAATTCTGCACGGCGATGCCACTACCGGCAAAACCAAAGTGGTGCTCACGGACACCAACCCCGCCTACGTTGAGATAAACGACGATTTGAACTACCTCGAAGGCGGCAAACAGTTCCTCTTCACCAGTGAGAAGGACGGCTACCAGCACCTCTACCTGCACGACATGGACGGCAAGCCCGTGCGCCAGCTCACGAAGGGCAACTGGGAAATCTCGGCCATCAACGGCTTCGATGCCAAAACCGGCTTCGTGTACTACACCAGCACCGAAGGCTCGGCCCTGCAGCGCCACCTCTACCGCGTGAACCTGAGCGGCAACGGCAAAGAGCGCATCAGCGAAAATGGTCCGGGCACCGACGTGGTGAACATGAGCCCCGACACGAAGTATTTCCTGAACGTGCATTCGGCGGCGGGCGTGCCGGCCATGACCAGCCTGCGCGAAGGCGGCACCGGCAAGCTGGTGAAAACCCTGGAGGACAACGCCAAGCTGAAGCAAACCCTGACGCAGTACGACCTGGGCAAGCTCGAATTCATCACGTTCAAAACCACCGAAGGCGTGGAGCTGAACGCCTGGATGATGAAGCCCAGCAACTTCGACCCCGCCAAAAAATACCCCGTGCTGATGCACGTGTATGGTGGCCCCAGTTTCGGCAGCGGCAGCACCCAAACGGTGCTGGATAACACCGGCGGCGGCACGGCCCTCACCAACTACCTCTGGCACCAGCTGCTGGCCGAAAAGGGCTACATCGTGGTTTCGGTGGAAAACCGGGGCACTTCGGGCCGGGGCTCGGCCTTCCGGAAGGCCACGTATGCCAATTTGGGCAAGCTCGAAACCATCGACCAGGGCGAAGGCGCCAAGTACCTGGCCACGCTGCCCTACGTGGATAAATCCCGCATCGGCATCTGGGGCTGGAGCTACGGCGGCTACATGACCTCGCTGGCCATGACCAAAAACGCCGACCTCTTCAAGATGGGCATTGCCGTGGCTCCGGTCACGAACTGGCGCTACTACGACACCGTGTACACGGAGCGCTACCTGAAAACGCCCCAGGAAAACCCGGGCGGCTACGACGACAACTCGCCCGTGCAGTTTGCCCAGAACATGCGCGGCAAGTTCCTGCTCGTGCACGGCACCGGCGACGACAACGTGCATTTCCAGAACTCCATCGCCTTCGTCGATGCCCTCATCAAGGCCAACAAGGACTACCAGACGCTGTACTACCCCAACCGCAACCACGGCATTTCGGGCGGCAACACCCGCCTGCACCTCTACCGCCAGATGACTAATTTCGTGCTGCAGAACCTGTAGTCGAACCATCCCGAAAAGCAATGGCCCGGCGCCGCCTCGCATAGTTGCGGGCGGCACCGGGCCATTGCTTTGCCATGAATTGGGTCGCGGGCTACAGCTTCAACAGCCGGCGCGTCGTCTGCTGGCTGGGGTTGCGCACCCGTAGCAGGTACACGCCGGCGGGCACGGCCCGCACGTCCAGCAACTGGCGGCTGCTACCCGGCACCGCCTGGCTTAGGACCACCTGCCCGCTCAGGCTTATGATTTCGACGGTGCTGGCCTGGGCAGGCCAGGCGGTCAAATCGACCTGCACCTGGTCGGCCACTGGGTTGGGGCTGACGGTGAAATCAGCAGCGCGGGTTTCCGCCGTCACCGCTGCCACGGGCGAGAAGGAAAACGTGCCATCCAAATCAACCTGCCGCAGGCGGTAGTAGCTCAGGCCGGCCAGGGGCTGGGCATCGGCCGCTTGGTAGTCAATACTGGCCGTGGAATTGCCCTGTGCTTTAACAATCATAATTTTGGCAAACTCCTGGCCATTGGCACTGCGCTCAATGGCGAAGTAGGCGCTGTTTTTCTCCGAGGCGGTGGCCCAGCTCAGGGCCACCCGGCCGGCAGTGGGCGTGGCGGCAAAGCGGGTGAGCTCCACGGGCAGCGGGGCTACAACGCAAGCCATTACGGTAGCCGCCACCGAGCCCGACTGCACGTTGAAGCCTTTGTTGGTGACTGGTCCGGCACCCGGCGTGCTGTCGCAGAAATCCAGCAGGCCCGAGGCCCCAAAGCCAAAGAAGGAATTGGTGCTCACGCCCGCCACGCGCACGCTGCCGCTGGTTGCCGTCGGCGAGCCGTTGAAGGTGCCGCTGTTGGTAAAGTTGCCGGTGACGTTCAGGCGCCCGGCATTGGTGAAGACGCCGCTGCTCACATTCTCAAAATACCCGGCGGCGGCGCTCAGCGTGATGGTGCCGTTGTTGACGGTGGTGGCCTTGTTGCTGTAGTAAGTGCCCGGGCTGATGGTGCCGTTGTTGGTGGTGGTGGCCCCGGAGTTTTGGTTGTCGTAGTAGCCGCCGGGCGCAATGCGGCCGTTGTTGGTGGTGGTGCCCCCGTTCACGTAGTTTCCGCCGGGGTTGATGGCGCTGTTCACCACCACGGTGCCGGAGCTCGAGCCGGTGATGAAATTGCCGGTGGGGTTCAGGGTGCCGCTGTTGGTGGTTTTGCCGCCGTTGTTGGTATAAGCAGCCGTGGCAATGGTAGCCCCGGCATTGTTGGTAAGCGTGCCGCCGGTCACCGTCACCGAAGCCGTGGCCGTGATGCTGTTGGCATTGGTGGTGGTGCCGCCGCTCTGGGCATAGGTTGCCGCCACAATGGTTCCGCTCGCACTGTTGGTGGTGGTCCCGGAATTAATGTACGCGGCTGCCACGTTTATCGCGCCGTTGTTGGTGATGGTGCCGCTGTTGGTGTAGGTAGTACCGCTGGCAGTCAGACTGATGGTGCCGTTATTGGTGATAGTCCCGCTGGTGATATAGCTGGTAGTAGGGGTAATGGTACCGGTATTGGCAAGGGTGCCACTGGTCGAAAAGCTGCTGGCATTCCAGACGGCGCGGTTATCAATGCTGCCGGCGCTGCTGATGCCCGCATTGGTATTTACCGTGCCCGCATAATTGATGATGGAGGTGCCGGCAGAGGGCGAAATGCTGTTGCTGAAGGTGAGCGTGGGCGTGCCACCGTTGCTCGCGTTGCTGATGGTGGTGGAACCGCCAAAAGCCATCGAACCAATCGTGGCCGTGGCCCCGGCGCGGTTGCTGAAGGTATTGGTGCCCAAAGGAAATGTAATGGCTGCGGTCCAGGTGCCATCATTGGTCAGGGTAAAATTTCCCGTGCCGGAGTTCTGCACCGGCTGCGACCACGTTGCCCCGGCATTGTTGGTGAGCGTGAAGTTGGTGCTGATGCCCCCCAGCGTGTTTGTCCAGGCACCGGAGTTGACGATGGTTACCGGGTTGGTTTTCACCCCGTAGCTAATGGCATTCCAGGTGCCGGTATTGTTGATGGTCAGGCCATTGAGTGGCGAAAATTGCGGCCCACCCGGCCCCCAGCTCCCGGCATTGTTTACGGTGCTGCCCACGGCTATGCCACTGTAAAAGTTGCCCGTCCAGGTGGCCCCGGCGTTGTTGTTGATGGTGGCGGCGGCACTAATGCTGTTGCTGCTGCCGCTGATGGTGCTGCCGGAATTATTGTTGACGGTGCAGCCCGTTGCGGTCACACTCAATGCGCCGCCGTAGCTGATGCTGTTAAAATTGACCGTGCAGTTGCTATTGGCCAGGGTAATACTGCCTGAATAGCCGCCGCTTACGTTGATGGTGGTCCCGGGGAAGCTGGTGGTGTATGCCGTACTGCCACTCGTGAGGGAAACCTGCGCGAAGGCAGCTGGCCCTACCACCATCAGCAACAATAACAGGAGAATGCGGCAGCAACGGCCAGTATCGGACAAAACGCAGAAGAAAGAAGCATTTATAAAAAAAATCATATATAAACTTTAAGCGAAATTTTAAGCAGAACAAATGTATGATTTAGCCTCTGCAAACCAATATATTACCTAATACTGGCTCACGGATAAAGAGGCCCGTGCTGATTGCAAATGGCTTCACTCTACGACCAACGCCCTGTATCACCCAATGAAACTCTGTTTTTGGCCGACCAACAATTCTCCATCTTTTTTGGGCTACTGCGCTTTTTTTCGGACTGCTGATTGCACCGGCTCATAGGATGGGCAGCGAGGACCGGCCAACCCGTTACGGCTGGTCGCAAGTTGAAGTCAACCTGGTTGTCAAGGCTTCAACTGTTCAGCACGCTGGTGCAGCTTCTTCCCGCCGGTACGACGGTTCGTCTGGCCCAGGCGATGGTTCGGCAACTGCGGCTTTGCCCAGCGGCCTGCCCCTTGCCACCTTTGGAACATGAAAACGCCCTCCCTTACCTGCCCGGTCTTGTTCCGCCTCTTTTTCTCGCTGCTGCTGCTCGCCACAACCAGCACCTACGCCGCGCCCTCGCTTCTAGCGAATGGCACGCCCACCGTCACCACCTCCGATGGGGTGCGCCTATATGTGCGGGTGGAGGGCCAGGGCCGCCCCTGCGTGTTTGTGCACGGCGGCCCCGGCGCGGGCTCCGAAGTGCAGGAAACCCTGGCCGGCCCCCTACTGGAGCAGCACTTCCAGATGATTTACCTGGACCAGCGCGGCAGCGGCCGCTCGGCCAGCTCAACTACCAAAAGCTACGGCCTGGCCCGCCAGGTGCAGGATTTGGAGGAGCTGCGCCAGCAGTTGCACCTCGATAAGTAGGTGCTGCTTTCGCACTCTTTCGGCGGCCTCATTGCCACGGCCTATGCCCGGCAGTACCCCGGGCATGTGCTGGGGCTGGTGCTCAGCAACAGTATTCTGAACCTGCCGGCCTCCATGGAAAGCCTGGCTACCAATGGCTACGCCCTGCTGCCGTCCGCCGCCCGCGCAGCCGTCGATACCACCGCGCCGCTGCCCCAGCGCTTCGGCATGGTGATGGGCCTGCTCAACCAGCAGCACCTCATGGACCAGCTCATGTACAGCGCCGACTCTACGGTCGCCCGCGTGGGCCGCATCAAGCCCGCCCAGCCGGCCAACCACGACTTTGCGGCCTCCCTCTACCAGCCCGGCGTCATCGACGGCTACCTCGAAGATTTCACGGTGGCCACTCCGGCCCTGCGGATGCCCGTGCTGGTGCTGCCCGGCCAGGCCGATGCCGTGACCGGTCCCCAGCACCAGTCCTTCCACTTCCCCAACCAGCGCGTGGTGCCCATGCCGGGCAAGCACAATGCCCTGCTCGAAAGCCCACGCGAAGTGAGCCGGGCGCTGGCCGCCTTCGTGCGCCAGCTGCCGGGCTAGCGCCTACCCGCTTCTTCCACAGCAAGGCCATCCATTTCGGGTGGCCTTTTTTATTTCCATTGAAGCCAAAAAAGACGATGGCCGCCACGGGGCAGCCCTCCCGCTTCACCCTATTTGGATAATGGTCTGGAGCATGCGGCCGGCAGTTCGGCCGGCATCGTTCCCGGCGTCGTTTGCGCTAATATAAAGCTGTTTGCGAGCATCTTATTGCAGCTTATGGCTCTACTATTGGAGTTATTCAGAAAGTCACAAAAGGTACTCAGACGGTCATGCTTCGCTGCGCTCTGCATGACCGTTCGGGGACTTTCTAAACAGCTTCATTATGCTACTGGCACTGGTCAGCTCTTTCCCGGCCTTCGCCCAAACGGGCGGCGCGGTTTATGGCCTCTTTGGCTACGCCTCGATGACGACCGGCACCACCGGCGGCGCGGGCGGCACCAGCGTGACGGTGAGCACCGGCACGGCGCTGCAAGCCGCTATTAGCAAGCCGCTATTAGGAACAAGAGCACGCAGCCGCTCACCATTTACATCAACGGCACTATCACGCTGGCCAACTCGCCAACGCTGACCAAAATTGATGTGAAGGACGTGAGCGACCTGTCCATCATTGGCTTCGACCGGCTGGGCGAGTTCGTCGGCATTGGCCTGAAAGTGTTTCGGGCCAACAACATCATCCTGCAAAACCTGAAAGTGCACAACGTACTGGCCGCTATGGGCGATGGCGACTGCATCAGTATCGAAGGCCCGGCCAACCACATCTGGGTCGACCACTGCGAGATGTACAACGTGTACCAAGGTGTGGGCACCGACGACTACGACGGCCTGCTCGACGCCAAGGCCGACTGCCAGTACATCCCCTACTCCTGGAATTTCCTGCACGACGGCTGGAAGGCCAGCCTTTGCGGCTGTACCGAAACCGACAACTTCGACCGTAAAATCACCTACCACCACAACCGCTTCGAGAACATCAACTCGCGCCTGCCGCTGTTCCGCTTCGGCACCGGCCACGTTTTCAACAACTACTACAAGGACATTGCCTCTACCTGCGTGAACGCGCGCATGGGGGCTTGCCTCAAAATCGAGAACAACTACTATGAAAACAGCCGCAACCCCTACGTGGCCGCCTACAGCCCGCTGGATGGTTACGGCGACATCGTGGGCAACACCCTCGTCAACAGCCCCTTCGCATATGCCTCCGATGTGCATTTGCTCACGGCCTGCACCGCCGTGGTGCCCTACGTGTACACCAGCGTGCTAAACCCGGCCGCCAACGTACCGGCCATTGTGGTGGCCAACGCGGGCATTGGCAAAGTGGGCCCCACGCTGGCCACGGGCACGTATTCGGTCACGGCCTCGGCGCTGGGCCAGGGCACCGTGTCGCCGGCCAGCGGCATCTACAACCTAGGCCAGAGCGTGACGCTCACGGCCACGCCCGGCATTGGGTGGCAGTTTGCCGGCTGGAGCGGCGACACCACCATGACCACCAACCCGCTCCCCTTCCGGGTGCACGGCAGCAAGGCAGTGCGGGCCACGTTCACACTCATTCCCGGTACCGGCGCGCCCGGCCCGCTCATCCGCATCGAGGACACCAACACGCCTGCCACCGGCCTGTGCAGCTTCGACGGCGTGGTGAGCAACAACACCGGGACCGACAACGGCGCGGTTATCAACCTCACCAACTCGTAGGGCCGGGCCATTGCCTGGAAAGTGGAAGTGGCCCCGCCGGCGCCTACGAGCTGAAATGGCGCTATTCCAACAGCAGCGCCAGCTCGGGCTTCACCAGCCAGCTCAGCATCAACGGCTTGTTGGTGAGCCCGGTGGCACCTTTCCCACGCACGGCCAGCAGCAGCACCTTCGGCTTCGCTACCCAAAACGTAACGCTGGCCAACGGCGTGAACGAAATCCGCCTCGAAACCACCGCCGTCGCTTCTTTTGCCGATATCGACTGGCTGGAAATCACCGGCAACTGCATTGTGCCCACTAACTGTGCCAATGCCGTGGGCAGCGTGCAAGTGCTGGCCACCAGAGCCAGCGCAGGAGCCGCCACGCCCCAAGTATCGGCCAACCCCAACCCCACGGCCGGGGCCACCACCTTCGAGGTGACGCTGCCCACCGCCAGCCCCGTCCGCATTGCTCTGTTCAGCCTCACCGGCGCAAAAGTGGCCGACGTGCCGGTAAGCGCCGCCACCTTGGGTGCGGGCAGTCATCAGATTAACTACCCGACCACCAAGCTACCCGCCGGCGTCTACATCTACGCGGTGAGCACGAATGGCGGCACATACCGCGCCAAGCTGATGGTGGAATAACCTGTCGCCGCTAGTCATCATTCGCTTTACTCAGGATGACAGCTTTTTACCGGCGAGTACCGCGCACCATGCGCGCCTTTCCGAACATATCAGGCAATACGCGCACATCCTCAAAGTTATCCGGCGTGAGCAAATCTGCCGTTTCAATTCCCAGTAACTCGTTAATTTCCAGATATATACTTCCGCCAGTGCGCAGCAGTGCCCGGCCCACTTCGGCCAGCCGGCGGTAGAACAGTAGCGGGTCGGCATCGGGCACGAACAGCGCGGTGGCGGGCTCCCAGGCCAGCACGTTGTCGCGCATTGCGGGGCGCTCGCTTTCGCGCACGTAGGGCGGGTTGCTTACCAGAATATCCAACGAGCCGAGGGCAATTCCCTTCGGTAATCCATTCAGAATATCAACCTGCTCAAACGCCACTCCGGGCGCGAAACGGGCGGCATTGCGCTGGGCCACAGCCAGCGCTTCGGCCGAAATATCCACGGCCAGCACCTCGGTGGCGGGCAGTGCGCGGGCCAGTCCCAGCGCCAGGCAGCCCGAGCCCGTGCCCACGTCGAGCACGCGCAGGCCCGTCCGGCCCGCCTGCTCCTGCCGGATAAGATGCACCAGCTCTTCGGTTTCGGGGCGCGGAATGAGGGTGGCGGGCGTCACCTCCAGCTCCATATCGACAAAGTAGGCGATGCCCAGCACGTACTGCACCGGCTCGTGGGTCAGCAGGCGGGCCAGTAGCGGCTGCAGTGCGGCTTCCGCGCCGTCGGCGATGGGTTGCTGGGCCTCCATCATGCGCTCCAGGGCATCGAGCTGCAGCAGGTGCTCGGCGACGAGCGCGGCAATGGCTTGCGCTTCGGGCTGGGGGTAGATGGGGAGTAGCGCAGTAGTAACCGAGGTGGTGAATTGGCGAACGTTCATTACAACAAAGGTAGCGCCGCGCCCCAGCGGCGGCCCGGCCCTTACCTTCGCCCCCATGGAAAACGATGATGCCCTGTTCATGCGCCGCGCCCTCGATTTGGCACTGCTTGGCACTGGCTACGCCCGGCCCAACCCCCTGGTAGGCTGCGTAGTAACGCACAAAGGCCGCATTATTGGCGAGGGCTGGCACAAAAAGTACGGCGGCCCCCACGCCGAAGCAAATGCCCTGGCGGCGGTAGAAAACCAGGAGCTGCTGAAAAAAAGCCGCGTGTACGTGACGCTGGAGCCCTGCGCCCACCACGGCAAAACGCCACCCTGCGCCGATTTGCTCATTGCCAAGGGAGTACCCGAAGTGGTGATTTGCAACGAGGACCCCTTCCCGCTGGTGGCCGGGCGCGGCATCGAGAAGCTGCGCGCCGCCGGCGTGCACGTCGAAACCGGCTTGCTGGCCGAAGAAGGCCGCTGGCTGAACCGGCGCTTCTTCACCTTCCACGAGAAAAAACGGCCTTATCTGGTGCTGAAATGGGCCGAAACAGCCGACGGCTTCCTGGCCGGGCGCTATTTCCAGCAGGTGCAAATCAGTGGGCCGCAGGCGGGGCTGCTCACGCACAAGTGGCGCACCGAGGAGCAGGGCATTCTGGTGGGCACGCGCACGGCGCTGCACGACAACCCCCGCCTGAGCGCCCGCGAATGGCCCGGAGCCCAACCCACGCGCCTCGTCATCGACAAAAACCTGAGCCTGCCGCCCACTCACAACCTGCTCGACGGCTCGCAGCCCACCATCATCTACACCTACCGCCAGGCGCGCCACGCCACCAACCTCGACCACGTCATGCTTTCCGAAGCCGATGACCTCATGCCCCAGGTGCTAGCCGACCTCTACCAGCGCCAGGTGCAATCGGTGCTGGTCGAAGGCGGCCCCACGGTGCTCAACGCGCTGCTGAACGCCGGGCTTTGGGATGAAATCCGCGTGTTCCGCTCGCCCATGAAGCTGGGCCAGGGCATTGCCGCGCCACGCCTGGGCCACGGCGGCCTGCGCGAGCGCACAAACGTTGGGGCCGATGAGCTGTTTTGGTACGTGAACGATAAATAACGCGGACTTTTAGTCCGCGGACGCGCCTTTAAAATACGTCTATCTAAAATTCATCCGCGGACTAAAACCACGCGCTACAAGCAATTATGGCCGAAACCCTCGCCCTCGACACCACGCTCACCAAAGCCGAGCAGTACCGGCAGCTCCTGCCCCAAATCGAAGCCCTCACCACCGGCGAGCCCGACCTGGTTGCCAACCTGGCCAACACGGCCGCCGCGCTGCGGCAGGCGTTCGGCTTTTTCTGGGTCGGCTTCTACCTCGTGAAAGGCGAAGAGCTGGTGCTGGGCCCATTCCAGGGGCCCATCGCCTGCACGCGCATCCGCCAGGGCAAAGGCGTGTGCGGAGCCAGCTGGGCCCGAGCCGACACCATCCTCGTACCCGATGTGGAGGCTTTCCCCGGCCACATCGCCTGCAGCTCCGATTCGAAATCTGAAATCGTGGTGCCTATTCTCAAAGGCGGCCTGGTCGTGGCCGTACTCGATGTCGACAGCGACCAGCTCAACGATTTCGACCAAGACGACCAAACTGCGCTGGAGCAGCTGATGCAGCTGGCGGCCACCTGGTTCTGACCACGGATTAGCGCGGATTTCAGCGGATTTCACGGATTTTGTGGGCGATTATTGCCAGTCATCCGGAGACTCATAAAGGTGTCAGGAGAACAAAAAAGGCTTGCCGATTGGCAAGCCTTTTTTGTTGATTTTAATCGTCCACAAAATCCGTGAAATCCGCACTAATCCGTGGTCAGACCTTCAGCTGGCAAATGACGGTTTCGCCGCCTTTTACCTTCTGGCCCAGCTCCACTTTCACTTCGGTATCCAGCGGCACGAACACATCGACGCGTGAGCCGAACTTGATGAAGCCGAACTCTTCACCCTGGCTCACTTCGTCGCCCTCGTTCACGTACCACACAATGCGGCGGGCCATGGCCCCGGCAATCTGCCGGAAGAGCACGAGCGGACCGGCATCGGACTCTACCACCACGGTGGTACGCTCGTTTTGGGTGCTGCTTTTGGGGTGCCAGGCCACCAGGTAGTTGCCGGGGTGGTACTTGAAGTACTTCACCAGGCCCGAAATGGGGTTGCGGGTAACGTGCACGTTGATGGGCGACATGAAGATGCTGATTTGCTTGCGCTCATCCTCAAAATACTCGGGCTCGAACACGTTCTCAATCACCACCACCTTGCCATCGGCCGGAGCCAGCAGCAGGTCTTCGTGGGTGAACAGGTGCCGGAACGGGCTCCGGAAAAACTGGAGAATCAGCAAAAAGATGATGACCGTGGCCCCGGCAAAGAGGCGGTTCACCAAATCCTGGCCCCGATTGAACTGGAACATGAGCAAATTGAGCGCCAGCAAAATCAGCAGCGTAACAAACAAAATGCGTCGTCCTTCTTTATGAATCTTCATAATCACTGATTTTCGCTGATTAACCGTGATTTCGCTGATTTCAGCATAGTCAATCGGCGCAACAAGCCGCCTGGCCGGGCAAATTACGGCCAGAAACGGCACGAACCAAGCGGCCCATGCCCTTTCTTATGTACAACAAAATAATAACCGACTAGGCGCACTTGCCGCCGGGTTTGCCTTCTATTATTATCCTCGCCTCAACTGTAGGCCACGCCCGCAATCAGCGCAACCCCGGTTAAGCAGCCAGAATCAACTGTTTAGAAGCCGCCGCGGAACTTGTAGGTCTGGGCCACTTTGTCGATGCTCACGACGTAGGCCGCGATGCGCATCGGGATTTTATATTTCACGCTGGTCTGGTACACCTTCTCGAAAGCGTCGGACATGATGCGGTCGGCGCGCTCGGTCACCATTTCCTCGGTCCACTTGAAGCCCTGGCGGTTCTGCACCCACTCGAAGTACGACACCGTGACGCCGCCCGAGTTGGCCAGAATATCCGGCACCACAAGAATGCCCTTTTCGTTGATAATGGGGTCGGCTGAGGCCGAGGTGGGGCCGTTGGCACCTTCCACGATGAGCTTGGCCTTGATGTCGCGGGCGTTGTGCTCGGTGATAACGTCCTCCACGGCGGCGGGCACCAGCACGTCCACATCGGCGGTCAGCAGGTCGTCGGCATTTTCCATCAGCGTGGCACCGGCGTAGCCGTCGAGGCGGCCCGCGTGCACGTTTTTGTAGGCAATGGCTTCGTCGATATTGATGCCATCAGCGTTCCAGTAAGCGCCCGATACGTCGCTCACGGCCTTAATCTTTACCCCTTTCTCGCTCAGCAGCTTGGCGGCCCACGAGCCTACGTTGCCGAAGCCCTGCACGGCGGCCGATACTTCGGTGGGCTCCAGGCCCAGCTTGGCCAGGGCGGCCAGCGCGGATACCATTACGCCACGGCCGGTGGCCTCGGTGCGGCCCAGCGAGCCGCCCATTACCAGCGGCTTGCCGGTTACTACGGCGGGCGAGGTCGCGCCTACCGTTTTCGAGAATTCGTCCATCAGCCAGGCCATTTCGCGCGGGCCGGTGCCCATGTCGGGGGCCGGAATATCGCGGTCGGGGCCGAAAACGTCTTTCAGGGCCAACGTGTAGGCGCGGGTGAGGCGCTCCAGCTCGCCGACGCTCATGGTGGTGGGGTCGCAAATAATGCCGCCTTTGGCACCGCCGTAGGGAATGTCCACCACGGCGCACTTCCAGGTCATCCAGGCTGCGAGGGCCTTCACCTCGTCGAGGTGCACATGCTTATCATAGCGAATGCCGCCCTTGCTGGGGCCGAGGATGGTGTTGTGAATCACGCGGTAGCCTTCGAATACGCGCAATTTGCCATTGTCCATCGTCACGGGCAGGTTCACGATGACTTGCTTATCGGGCGCTTTGAGAACGTTGTAGGTTTCGTCGTCGAGGCCGAGGATTTCGGCCGCGATGTTGAAACGCGACATCATAGATTCGAGCGGGTTTTCACGGTCCATTATCGGAGCCGGCTCCTTGTACACAGTGTGGGCTGTCATTCGGGAAGGGGATTTAGGGATGGGGTTGGGTGGGATAACAGGTACGGTTTAGGGCCGCAAAGGTATTGCTTTTGTCAGGATGATTCGGGCAAATCCCCCAAACCTTTGGGGCGGGTTTTAATCGACTGTTACTGCGCAGGAACGATGCTGCCGCAGTTTATGGGCCCGCTGGCCGCAGTTTAGCGCGTAGCGCGTAACTGCGAGCCACCACGTAATGCGAGTTTGCAACTCGCTGCCGCGAAGCGGCAATCCCGTACCCACATCATCCAGCGGCGAGTTACAAACTCGCCTTATCCATAGGCCAGCAGTTACGCGCTACGCGCTAAACTGCGGCCAGCGCCGAGGGTATGCGAAGCGGCGCTTCGCACTACAACCCCGCCAGCAGCTGCAGCAGCGCCAGCACCGGCAGCACCAGCAGAAACGCATCGAACCTATCCAACAACCCGCCGTGGCCGGGCAGGATGCTGCCCGAGTCCTTCACCCCCACGCTGCGCTTGAGCATGGACTCGGCCAAGTCGCCCAGCGGCGCGAATACCGCCACCACGCCGGCCGCCACGAGGCGATGCGTAAGCGGCATATCGGGCAGCATAAAACCCAACGCCCAGCCCACCACCAACGTGAGCACGAAGCCGCCGGCCCAGCCTTCCCAGGTTTTGCCGGGTGAGATTTGGGGGGCCATTTTGTGCTTGCCGAACGTTTTGCCGGCGGCATACGCGCCGATGTCGGAAGCCCAGATGAGGAAAAGCAGGGCGAAGATGCGGCGGTAGTCGTAGTGGCCACTTGAAAAGGCTATCTGGCTCAAAAAGCTCATCGGCAGGCCCACATAAAATAGTCCGCCATAAGTGGCAGAAATATTATCAAAAGGTTTACCCCCATTCGGCCACCTTAAAATCTCATACAAAACAAGCCCTACCATTGCGGCCAATGCGGCTACACTAATTCCAGTATAAATTTTTGGGAGTGTTGATAGCAAAAAAGTATTTCTATCAAAAGGGCTTTCTTCTCCTAACGGTGGGTAAATGGTATAGCCTCCACTCGGCAAGTTGAAATAATCATTAACAGCGCCTAGCCCGTAGATGTACACATAAATCAGCAACCCCATTAGCAGGCCCATCCATACAATGGGTTTACTGCCGCCCGCCCGCATCATGCGGTAAAACTCCCACAGCATTACGGCCTGCACGGCGGCGAAGAACAACCCGAACGTCCAGGGGCTGAACCAGACACTGCCCAGCAGCATGGCCGCCCCGATGAGGCCGTAGATAACGCGCAGGCGCAGGTTGCTGGGACCGGTTTTTTCGGGGGTAATGGAGGTATTCGGAGGCGTAGAGTCAGGCAAGTTGGAAAGGGATGTAGAGAGGCATAATTGCGTCTCGTCGTTGCTGATGTTGTTTATTTTGAGCGAAGCAGCACAGTTCCGGTCGTTCAACGCAAGCCGTTTAACGCCGAGACGCAATTATGCGTCGCCACCGCGCACGGCCACGCCCTCGCTGCTGAGGGTGAGCATGGCGGTGGGCGCAGCCGGGGCCGTAAAGTGCCGGTGTAGGACATAGAGCAGCCCAGCCGAGAGCAGCACCGACGGAATGGCTAGCGCCCAGGGCAGGGCATCGGAAGAATCGGGGTCGAAGCCCCAGCCGAACTGGCCACGCTGGGCCAGGTAAAGCAGGACGAGCTGGAAGGCATTTTGGGTGAAGTGCGCGGCCATGCTCACCAGGATATTGCCGCTCCAGAGGTACAAGTACCCCAGCACCAGCCCCAGCACGAAGCGCGGCACAAACCCAAAAAACTGCATGTGAATGGCCGAAAAAATGGCCGCCCCCAGCCACACGCCCACATGCGGCGAAAACCAGCGCACCAGGTTTTTCTGAATCACACCCCGAAACACCAGCTCCTCGGCCACAGCCGGCACCAGCCCAATCACCAGCACCCCCACCCAGAACCGCGCGGGCGAGTTGAAATTCGTCAGGAACTTGGTGAGCACGGCGGCTTTGTCCTCACTGGTCCGCGCCCACACCTCAAAATCGTGCAGTGCGGCCGGGAAATGCGCGCCCGCGTTCCAGGCAATGATGGTGGACATGAACGGCAGCGTGACGATAATGAGCCCCGCCACCACCAGCAGCCATCCCGCCGCCCCCAGCCGGCGCGGGCTGAAATACTCGGCCCAGCCGTAGCCCAGCGCCGAGGCCAGCCCCAGCGCCCCGCCCGTGCCAGCCACAAACAGCAGCACGCCCTGCATCATCATCAGCAGGCTCCAACCCTGCGGGGAGGCTGCCGGGGCCTGCGCCACCTGCTGGATTTCAAGCACCGACATCCCGAAGCCCCACTGCGCCCAGGCGAAGATGATGGCGTAGCCCACGCAGCCCCCCGCCACCAGCATGGCCATTAGCACCAGTATCTGTAGACCGGGGTGCAGCGTGCGGGGCAGGAAACCTTTCATAGCGGGGTACAAGTTGAGAAGGGCGTAAATTTACCGCAGTTTTTAACTTAGGCTTAATTGAACGAAGACAAAGGAACGTCATGCAGAGCGCAGCGAAGCATCTTGCCCGCAGTAAGTAATCCAATCGAAAGGATTTACTATCGAGGCAAAGATGCTTCGCTGCGCTCTGCATGACGGTCACACGCTACCGTTCTGGCACTACTAACGCCTCCTTATAACCCCAGTATTCCCGTGGTCAACATAGGCAACATCCAGCTTCCCGATTTCCCGCTCCTGCTCGCGCCCATGGAAGACGTGAGCGACCCGCCCTTCCGCGCCGTGTGCAAGGCCAACGGAGCCGACCTCATGTACACCGAATTCATCTCCTCGGAAGGCCTGATTCGGGCGGCGGCCAAGAGCCGCAAGAAGCTGGATATCTTTGATTATGAGCGGCCCATCGGCATCCAGCTCTTCGGCTCCGATGTGGAGACGATGGGCGAGTGCGCGGCCATCAGCACCGAGGCCGGGCCCGATTTGATTGACATCAACTACGGCTGCCCGGTGAAGCAGGTGGCCTGCCGGGGCGCGGGCGCGGCCCTGCTCCAGGACATTCCCAAGATGGTGGCCATGACGGCCGCCGTAATCCGCCACACTCACCTGCCCGTGACCGTGAAAACCCGCCTGGGCTGGGACGAAGGCACCAAAAACGTGGAGGAAGTGGCCGAGCGCCTGCAGGACATCGGCATTGCTGCCCTCACCGTGCACGGCCGCACCCGCGCCCAGCTCTACAAGGGCGATGCCGACTGGCGCCTCATCGCCAGCATCAAAAATAACCCGCGCATCAAAATCCCCATTTTCGGCAACGGCGACATTACCTCGCCCGAAAAAGCCGTGGAGTATAAAAACCGCTACGGCGTGGATGGCGTGATGATTGGCCGGGCCAGCATCGGCTATCCGTGGATTTTCCGGGAGGTGAAGCACTACGTGGCCACCGGCCAGCTGCTGGCCCCGCCCACGCTCGAAGAGCGCGTGGCCGCCTGCCAGATGCACTTCGACCGCAGCATCGAGTGGAAGGGGCCGAAGGTGGGCATCTTCGAGATGCGCCGCCACTACGCCCACTATTTCCGGGGCCTGGAGGGGGCCAAAGCCTGGCGCACAAGCCTGGTGAATGCCGAAACCCCCGCCGATGTGCTGGAGATTTTGCAGGAAATAGCCAGCAGCGACGCCGTGCTGGTGGGGTAAGACACTTGCTATTCTGGACGTCATGCCGAGCGCAGCCGAGGCATCTCGCGTGCCGAAGTAAATCAATCGTGACAACGGTATGATTACTACCCCACGCGAGATGCCTCGGCTGCGCTCGGCATGACGTTCTTTTTGTTCAGCCCGACGTTCTTTGTCGTTGCTACATTACCGCTTTCATGATTCCGATATACAGTCAAAAAACCCGCATCAAAATTCTGATAGCCGTGCTGGCGCTGCTCATCGGGGCGGCCACCGTCATCTATACCAATTGGCTGGTGCAGCGCGTGTCGCAGCGGGAGCAGCAGCAGATTCAGCTGTATGCCAAGGCACTGCAATACATTATCAATTCCGAAGCTGAAACCAATACCTTTGTTTTCAACGAGATAATCAGCAACAATACGACCATTCCGGTCATTCTCAGCAGCGACGGCAAGGACATCACCAACGCCAAAAATATCAGCATGCCGGCCCACCTCTCCCCGGCCGATTCGGTGACGCTGCTCGGCAGCGAGCTGCTGCTGATGAAACAGCAGCACCCGCCCATCATCGTGAAATTTGGGGCGGGGCAGGTGAACTACATTTTTTACCGCGACTCGGAGCTGCTGCGGCAGCTGCGTACCTACCCGCTGGTGCAACTGGTGGTTATTGGCTGCCTGGCCGTCATCGCGTATTTCGCGTTCAGCTCCTCGCGCCGGGCCGAGCAAAACCGCGTGTGGGTGGGCTTGGCCAAGGAAACAGCCCACCAGCTGGGCACGCCGCTCAGCAGCCTGGTGGGCTGGCAGAACTACCTGCGCGACTCCGACCGCTTCAAAGACGAGCCCATTGTGGAAGAGCTGGGCAAGGATATCCGGCGGCTCGAAATCATTACGGAGCGCTTCTCCAACATCGGCTCGGTGCCGGTGCTCAAGGACGAAAACCTGTTCCAGACCACCCGCAACGCCATCGAATACCTGCAAAGCCGGGTGTCGAAGAAGGTCATCTTCAAGATTGAGTCGGACCTGCCGATGGACACGCCCGCCCGCATCAACGTGCCGCTGTTCGACTGGGTCATCGAAAATATCTGCAAAAACGCGGTGGATGCCATGGAAGGGCGCGGCTCCATCACGCTGCACCTGCGGCGCGTGCGTACCCGCCGCACCTGGTACCGGCGCGGCACCCCGCCCCGCCAGGTGGCCATCGACATCACCGACACCGGCAAGGGCATCCCCAAAAACAAGCTCGAAAGCGTGTTTATGCCCGGTTTCACCACCAAAAAGCGCGGCTGGGGCTTGGGCCTGGCCCTGGCCAAGCGCATCATCGAGAACTACCACGAAGGCCGGCTCTTTGTGAAATGGAGCGAGCCGGGGCGCGGCACCACGTTCCGGGTAGTGCTGAATCAGTGATTTTTCATTTAACATTTAACAGTCTTTCTGATGGCGCATGTTGCGCCTTTGGACGTACTGTTAAATGTTAATCGATAAATGAAATTACCGATTGGTGATTTCCACGTACGCCTTGCCCGTTACGGGCTGGCCGTTGTGGGTACCGGTTACACGGCACATGCCCTCCCAGTAATACATGGTGAAGGCGTGAAAAAACCGCAGCGCCAGCTCCTGCTGGGGCACCAGCGGCTCCACGGTGAGGTCGTAGCCCTGAGCGGGCACCTGCACGCGCCAAGTGGCGGGGTACTTCTTTTTCGATTTCGGGCTGGTCCAGTACGTGAGGGGCGTGAGCTGAAAATCGGAGCCGGAGAGGTGCACGCTGGGGCCGGTAGCGGCGCTAAAGGTGCCGTTGTTGAGGTTTTTGCCAGTGGCAGAGTTGCGCAGGGTGTTCAGCATGAACTCCTCCTGGGGCTGGTCGAGCTGAATGCTGAGCCAGTCCCAGCCCACGTTTTTGTCCACGATGCTGGTGCAGTTCCACTGCCGGTCATACCACAGTTCGCCGGTTACCTGGCGGGTTTTACCGGCCACGGTGAGGGTGCCGGTGGTGGCCAGGCGCGGGAAGGAATAGTAGCCGGCCATGATGCCGTTGCCGTAGTTTTCGTAGCCGGTGCCGCTGTGCAGCACCACATCGCGCGTGGGTTTGGTGGTGAGGTCGAGGGCGTAGCCGGCATTGGCCTTGCCGGTGAGGGCGGCCTGCAGGTGATAGGCTCCCTCCTGCCCGTCAAATTTCCAGGTTTCGCCGCGCTGGTGCTCGCGCAGCCGCAGCGGCAGCGAGTCGGTGAGTAGCACGGGCAGCTTGCCCAGCTTGTAGTCGAAGTGGAATTTCTGGCCTTGCGGGTCGGTCAGGGCCACGTTCACCATCTGCCAGTCCTGCCGGCCGTCTTTCAGGTTGAAGTGGAAGAAAACGTACTCTACGCCGAACTCTTCGCCGGTGGCCTGGTCGCGCAGGTGGCCGGTGAGATACCACCATTCCAGCGAGTTTTTGGGGTGCACGGCCTCCTCGTGGGGCAGCTCGGCACGGGTAGCAGTGGGGTTGAAGCGAGTAGTGGGGCGGGGCGCGGCGCAGGCAGTAGCCAACAGCCAGATAAGGACAAAACGCAAAACTTTCATACCCTGTCAAAAGGGTTTTCGGGGCCAAAAGGTTTGGTAATTTAGTCCCTTGAGCTGCCAGTTGGCGGCGTAAATTTTATGGTCGTGATTTTCGGTGGTGGCGGAGCAGCCCCTTCGCGCCCCAGGTATTGCCGGATTGCCGGGCTGAATGTTTCGTCGGGTTCCAGGCGGGTTTGCCCGAGTATCATCGGAGGGCGCCGGAGCAGCACCGTCACATCGGGGCCGGCCGCGAAGAAATGCGGGACGTAAGGCATCTGCCATTCTTCATCCTGGCCCTGCGCAGCAGCTGGCTCGGCCAGGCCGGCAATCAACTTGCTGCTGGCAAAACGATGCGGGACGACGAAGGCAAACGAACCGTCGGCCGCCGTATGGGTCTGGCACAGCGTATCGGCTTCACAAATAATGATTGCTCCTGCCAGAGGCTTGCGGGATTCCTGGTCTAGCACCCGGCCCCGCACCAGCTGCCCATCCGGCACGGCAACAGCTGGCTTTTCTAGCGGAATGGCGGATGGCTGGTTGGGCGAGCAGCGCGTCAGGGTCAGCACGGCAACTACCGCCAACGCCAGCCCCGGTGCCGCCCGCCAGGTAAGGAGCCGGCCGGCCGGGCGCAGCTGCCCGGCCCGGAACCGGCCACAGGTATGCTCGCGGCCGGATTGCGCCAGATAAGCCAGTACTTCCGCAGTACTTTTTTGGCTAAAGTCCACGACTGTCTTCTGGCAGCTGGCACAATGCCGGCCTGCCCCGTCCGGCACCATTGCGCTCCAGCTTGCCGCGCATGGCTGGGGAATAAGAATCGAAGTCGGTTTCATAGCCGCAAACTGTGTTTCAGCTAAACAGGAAAGTAACGCCGGATATTGCTTTGCGCCTGTTTGTTTCGCCTTACCCCTTCGGCGGGGCCACGGGCGGCTCGGGCATGCGGATTTTGCCCTTCACCTTTCCCCGGTTGGGCACCGACTCCATGGGCACGACCAGCGCGGCGGGCTGGGGCGAAGCCTTCAGGTCCAACGCCACGGTTTTCTCCTGAAAGTCGAACGGGTTTCCAAAAAACTTCAGCGTCACGCTGCCCCCGGCAATGGGGGCCCAGTCGCGGGCCATTATCAGTTCGAAGTTGCCTTTCTCGTCGGTGGTAGTGCCGAACTGCGTGTCGTTTATCAGCACGCGCACGCCGGGCACGACGGGGCCGCCAACGCCGTCCAGCACCTGGCCGCGAATGATAACCTGGCGCGCCGGGGCCATGGCCGGGTCGGTGGCCGGGGCAGCGGCAGTGGCCACGGGCGGCGGCTGGGGCGGCTTGGTGGCGCACGAAGTAGCCGACTGCCAGCCCAGCAGCGCGAGCCCGGCCAGCAGCCAGCGCCGCCAGCGCGTGGCCGGGGCCAACGGAGCCAGCTGCGCCGAATGAGCCAGGGCGCACACCGGCCGCCCGCCCTGCCGAGCCATAAAGGCCAGGATTTCGGCGTCGCTCATGCGGGTAAAATCCACAACTTCGGTGGCGCAGGCGGCGCAGTGGCGGCCGGAGGCCGTGGGCGACATGGCAGCCCAGGGCTGGGCGCAGGGCTGCGGAATGGAGATGCTGGGGAGAATAGCCATGCGGCTAAAGTAGGGATTTTGGGGGGAGCAACGGGCAGCTGGCTCCCAATGTCAGTTGCGGCGGAAGGGCCGGGTGAGCCAGTATTTGCCCCAATAATAGAAGCGGCGCGGGTGCCAGGGCGCGGGCGGCATGGACCGGGGAAGAAGAATGACCTCGCCCAGCATGCCTTTCACATCGGCCTGCAGGCAGAAGTTTTGCGGCGCGCCCGCGGCGCTCGCTGGCAGCAGGCGCTGCTGCGTCAGGTAGCCCACGAATGACACGATAATCGTCACGTTAGCCGTGTGCGTCAGCTCCGGCGGCACCGTTAGCTCAAACGCACCATTATAGTTGGTGCTGGCCCCGATGGTAGTGCCTTTGAGGTAGATGGTGGCCCCCGGCACGCCCTCTTTACTGGGAAAATCAGTGACAATGCCCCGGAGTATTACGGGCGCGGGCGCCAAATATTCAGGGTACGTCGGAACGGAACTTATGCTCGCGGGCTCGCCCATGGTAAGCGGCCCGGACACTGGGGCAGCAGTAGCTGGCAAAGCAGCTCCTTTTTTCCCGGCCGGCGAAGCAGCCGGCACCGGGCCACCCCAGTAGCGGGCGCGCCATTCGCTGGGAGTTTGCGCGTGGGCCACCATACCGCTGCTTTCGCGCACTGCCCACAGCGCCACGGCCGCCGCCAGCCAGGCCCGCCACCGCGCCGTTGGGGCAGCCGGGGCAGCGCGCTGCAACGGCCGCTCAAGCTGCCCCGCCGCGAAACGGCCGCAGGTGCGGCCATTCGCAGCCCCGGCCAGGTAGGCCAGGATTTCGGCATCGGTTTTCAGGGTGAAGTCGACCACGGTTTTGGCGCAGGCGGTGCAGTGGCGGCCGGTGGCAGTGGGCAACATGGCGGCCCAGCTTTCGGGGCAGGGCTGCGGAATGTGGAGGGCAGTGGTGGGGCGCACGGGCAGGCAGTGAGCGGCTTTGCCCTTCTGATGCCAGCCGCCGCGCAAATGCACACGACCAATTCGCAAAATCCCGTATCTTGAGTAGACTTGTTGCGTAATTTTTGTGCTTAAAATCAGCCTATTACAGGCATGAAATCGCGCTAATTTTATTGGCAATGTGGCTTAGACGTTAGTGCTGATGCGGTAAAGTTAGCTATACTGGTGCGTGAGACCGGGCCGTACTTTTGGGGATGAATTATTTGGCCCTACGCGAGCGGCCGACGCAGTTTCTGGCCTTAACCAGTCTGCTGCCCGCCGAATTTGACGACCTGCTCACCGACTTTGCGCCCCGTTGGGAACGGCATCAGCGCTACCACACCCTCGACGGCACCCGGCGGCGCATCCCGGCCCATCGGGAGCGGGCCAATGCGACCTTGTCCGGTACCGACACGAAGCTTTTCTTCTTGCTGACCTATCTCAAAACCAATTCGTTGCAAGAGTACCAAGCCGCCAGCTTTGGCGTTTCGCAGACCCGCGTCAGCCGCCTGACGGGCCCGTTGCTCAACGTGCTCAACCAAACGCTGGCCGCCCGCGGCCTGTCGCCCGTGCGCGACGGCGCGCAACTGGCCCAGCGCCTGGCCGCGCACCCCGATAAGATCTTTACCTACGACGGGGTGGAACGCGGTATCCCGCGCAACGCGGACCGGGAAGGGCAAGAAGAAGAGTATAGTGCTAAAAAAAAGTCCATGCCTTGAAAAACAACACCTTGTGCGACGATACGCAGTATCTGCACTACCTCTCGCCCACGGAATCAGGGCGCATGCACGACAAAAAAGTGGCCGACGAATACCCCTTGCACCTGCCGGCGGGCAGCGTGCTGCGGCAGGATTTGGGTTTGCTCGGCCATCGCCCGCCGGGGGTGCTGGTCGAGATGCCGCACAAGAAGCCCCCGAAGGGCGAACTGACCTTTTCCCGGAAAATTTACAACCAGCTGCTGAGTCCCTTACGCGTGGTGATTGAGCACGTGCACAGTGGCATCAAACGCTTGCGCATGGTGCGCGACAAGCTGCGGGTCCGCGGCGACTGGTTTCGCGATACGGTCATGGTGGTGGCCTGCGGGCTGCATAACCTGCGCGTCCGCAGCCCACACCGGGTTTATCTCGCACACGAGCGCGCGAATCCCGCTAATTAAGCCGCATAAGTTTTGTTCTCTTTGCAATTTTTGTCGGTTTTTATTGTTGATATAATTAATTGATTATCAAGGCTTTTTGCTTCGCAACAACTCTAGTACCTATCCGGCCGCTCAAGCTCTTTCCACATGAAAACGCTCCTCCGATTTGCGCCGCTGGCGCTGGTTGCCCTTCCCTTGTTCAGCCACGCCCAGCAGCGCGGTGGTAGCGCGGTGGGGCTCGAAATTCCGGCTTCGCCCGCGCCGGCCACCGGGCACTGGCTGGCCGGCGCGTACGTCACGGGCAGCTACGCGCCGGTGCTGGCACCCGGCCTGGCCGGCTACGGCGTGCAGCCCTACCTGCGCTACGTACTGGGCAAAGGCGAGCGGGCGCGGCCCTTCGTACAATATAGCCTCTCGCCCTATTGGGTGCAGCCCTACGGCAGCTACGCACCCTTCGGCGGGGCCGATGGCAGCAGCGGCAACCCGGCATTTGCGCCGCTGCCACTGCGCGAAGCGGTACCCAACAGCTTCAACTACAACGGCTACGGCGGGGGGCTGGGTAGCTTGTCGGTGGGAATGCCGGTGCGGGTGGGCAGCGGCACCATGACGGTGCACGTGGCCGGCAGCCTGCTGAGCGGGCTGCTGCGCTAGCGGCCGCGAACGGGGCTGGCCGCGCCGCAAGCCGCGCCGGGGCATTATCTTTTCGCCCCCAAACCCGCCCCCCGTTCGTTCATGAGCTCTGAAAAATCATTGTTTCGCCGCAAATCCATCGCGGCCATTCTACAAAATCCCCCGGCCGACCACGAGGGCCACGCCAGCCCCGGCGGCCTGGAGCGCCACCTCACCGTGCGCGACCTCACGGCGCTGGGCATCGCGGCCATCATCGGGGCCGGCATCTTCAGCACCATCGGCAAGGCCAGCCTCGATGGCGGCCCGGCGGTGTCGCTGCTGTTCGTGTTCACGGCCATTGCCTGCGCGTTTTCGGCGCTGTGCTACGCGCAGTTCGCGGCCACTATTCCGGTCAGTGGCTCGGCCTATACCTACGCTTACGCTTCGTTTGGCGAGCTGGCAGCCTGGATTATTGGCTGGGCGCTGATAATGGAATACGCGGTGGGCAACATCGTGGTGGCTATTTCGTGGTCCGATTATTTCACCGGCCTGATGGACGGCATCGGGCTGCACATTCCGCTCTGGCTCACGATGGGCACCCAGACAGGCCACGCGGGCTACGAGGCCGTGCAAGTGTTGGTACAAAGCGGCAAGTCGCTGGCCGAGGCTACGGCGGCCGTGTCGCCGGCCCAGCTCGACGGCTACAAGGCCTGGATGCAGGCCCCGGCCCTCACCGACGGCCTGCATCTGGTTATCGACCTGCCCGCTTTCACCATCACCGTGGCCATTACGGCGCTGGTGTACATCGGCATCAAGGAGAGCAAGAACGTTTCCAACCTGCTGGTGCTATTGAAGTTAATAATTGTGTTTGTCGTGATTGCGGTGGGCGCGTTCTACGTGCAGCCGGCCAACTGGCACCCCTTCGCCCCCAACGGCGTTGGCGGCGTGCTAAAGGGCGTATCGGCGGTGTTCTTCGCCTACATCGGCTTCGATGCCATCTCGACCACGGCCGAGGAGTGCAAGAACCCGCAGCGCGACCTGCCCAAGGCCATGATGTATGCCCTCATCATCTGCACGGTGCTGTATGTCATTATCACCATAGTACTTACGGGCATGGTGTCGTATAAGGAGCTGGGCGTGGGCGACCCGCTTTCCTTCGTATTTGCCAAAGTGGGCTTGCCGCGCCTGTCGGGGCTGGTGGCGGTGAGCGCGGTATTTGCCATGGCCTCGGTACTGCTGGTGTTTCAGCTGGGCCAGCCGCGTATCTGGCTCACCATGAGCCGCGATGGATTGCTGCCGTCGGTATTTTCGCGCATTCACCCGCGCTTTCACACGCCGTCGTTCGCTACCATCGTCACGGGCTTTTTCGTGGCGGTGCCGGCGCTCATTCTGAATATGGATTTGGTGGTCGACCTCACCAGCATCGGCACGCTGTTCGCGTTTGCGCTCGTGTGCGGCGGCATTCTCATCATCGACCCCTATGGCAAGTCGGAGGCCCGTTTCAAGGTGCCCTACATCAACGGGAAATGGCTGGTGCCGCTCATTCTGGCGCTGGGCGCATACCTGGTGTTCCGCTTCAATGCCACCGGCAACCACGAGTTCTGGCTTGATGCCACCGGGCAGCACGGCTGGCTGCAAATCGATGCGAGCAGCGGCAAAGTGACGGGCGGCTTCGCCCACCAGATTCCGGCGCTGGTGTTCCTGCTGTTTTGCGTGAGCATGAGCGTACTCTCGTTCCGCAAGCGGCTCTCGCTGCTGCCCACCCTGGGCCTGCTCATCAACCTGTATCTGATGACGGAGCTGGGCATCAGCAACTGGACGCTGTTTTTTGTGTGGCTGCTGATTGGGCTGGCCGTGTATTTCGGGTACGGATACAAGAATTCGAAGCTGGGAAAGGTAGCCGTAGCACCCGTAGCGCAGTAAGCGCACCGGCCGGTAAATCAGCCTCTCCGCGTACGCAGAGAGGCGGCCAGCGTGCTTTTTTAATCCCGGGTTTTTCCTGCCAAATTCTTGGTTCCAGCCGCCTTCCTCACCTTTCGCCTGCACGGCACCATTCCCGCCGCCACCGGCTGCGAGCTGGCCGCCGAATTGCGCCTGGCCCGGGAAGCCGGCACCGACCACCAGCGCGCCCAGAAGCAGTTCTTTGCCCGATTTGATGCCGTGCTGGACCGGGCACCCATCGGGGCGGGGTATTTCGAAAACGAGAAGATGGCCGAGGTGCTGGCCGGCGAAATCATGATGCTGGAAGAAACCGGCTTCACCGTCCACGGCTTCGCCATTCTGCCCAACCACGCGCACATCGTGCTGCATTTACCGGCCAGCAGCAACCTGTCTTTCGCCAAAGCAATTGACCTGCTCCACCTGCGCACGGGCACCGCCTGCCGCCGCCTAGTGCGCCCCAAGCTCCCGCCCGAAGCCCAGTTCTGGCAGGTGGGCTGGTTCAATTACGAGGTGCAGGGCGAAGCCGAGCTGACGCGGGTGCTGGCCTACGTGCGCGGCAACGCCCGGCAGGCCGGGTTGCCAGCGCGGTTTCAGGAGTGGCCGTATGTGAGTGAAGGAAAGGAGAAATAAACGGTCATGCCGAGCGGAGCCGAGGCATCTCGCGTGCCACCACTAATTCTTTTCTCGCGAGTGAGCTACTACCACACGCGAGATACCTCGGCTCCGCTCGGCATGACTGCTCTTCCACTTCCTCCCCAATCCCAACCCCTCCGCCAGCCCGTAACTCCGGCTGCTTATGCGCCTGTTGCTCCTGCTGATTCTCTGCTTATCCGGCTCCGTAAGCCGCGCCGCGCCCGCCCCGGTCGATACCCTGCGGCCCCTCAGCCCCGCCCGGCTGCTAACCTACACCTATGCGAATGACCTATTCTTTCGCACCGACTACTACTTCACGCAAGGCATGACGCTCACGCTGGTGCACCCGGCCCTGGCGCGGCTGCCGGTGCGGCACCTGCTGGCGGCCGGCCCGCGCGGCAGCACGCAGCAATACGACCTCACGCTGCGCTACGACGGCTTTACGCCCCTACGTATTCAGGATGCCTTTATTCGGGTGGGCGACCGGCCCTACGCGGCGTATTTGTACGGGTCGTTTTCCCGAATCAGCAACCAGCCTAGGCGGCACCAGCGCCTGACCACGGCGCTGGAAATCGGCTTCATCGGGCCGGCGGCGGGCGGCAAGGAGCTGCAAACCGCCATTCACCGCGTCACGGGCAACGCCGAGCCGCGCGGCTGGGACTATCAGATTCGCAATGCGCCCATTATCGGCTACCGGGTGGAAGTTGAGCAACTGCTGGCTGCTGGCCGCTTCGCAGAAGTGCTGGGCAACGCGGAGGCTTCGCTGAGCACACTGTACACGTATGCCGACACTGGGCTGCGGCTGCGAGTAGGAAAATTCAGGCCCTATTTCATGAATCCGCAGGCGACAGGCCCGGAGCACAAAAACGAGACCCCACCTTGGCAGCTTTACGGCGAAGCCTCGCTGACTGGCCGCCTCATCGGCTACGATGCCACTTTGCAGGGCAGCCCCTTCACCAACCGCGACCCGTACACGCTGCCCGCCAGCGACGTGCGGCGGGCCGTGCTGCGCAGCACGGGCGGCGTGGTGCTGGCCCACGGCGGCGTGAGCTTCGCCGCCACCGCCACCTGGGTTTCGCCGGAGTTTGCTGGGGGCCGCTCGCACCGCTGGGGGCATTTGGGGCTGACGGTGGGGTTCTGAGCGAACGTCTACCTCACCCCCTGACCCCCTCTTTTTTGGAGAGAGGGTCAGGGGGTGAGGTGGACGTCAGGGCTCAAAGCATACCTACTTTGCCCGGTGAATAATCAACACACCTGCTAGAATAACCACCATGCCGGCGAAGTGCCAGAGGTTGAAGGCCTCGCCATCGAGCGCGCCCCAGGCCAGCGCCACGATGGGAATGAGGTAGGTACTGGACGACGCAAACAGCGCGGTGGATTGCTGAATCAGCTTATTGAACAGCACCATCGCCACCGCCGTGCTCATGGTGGCCAGCAGGGCGATGTAGCCAAACGCCATCCACGCCCCCGGCACGGTGGCCAGCTTGTGCAGGAAGGCCGTGCCCAGCAGCAGATATACCAGCGCCGGCCCGCCAATGAGCAGCAACAGTACCGACGTCACCGCCACGGGCGTCAGGCCACCCAGCTTGTACTTAATCACATTCACGCTCAGGCCGTAGCCGACCGTAGCAATTAGAATATAGATGCCGTACCAGGCGTTGCCTTCGCCCGTGGGTGTATCGGTACCGCCGCTGCCGCCGAGCAGCAGCATCACCACCGTGCCCACCAGGCCCAGCGAAATTCCCAGCACCCGCAGGCTCGTGAGACGCTGCCCAAACAGCAGAGCACCCATCAGCAGCGTGAACACCACCGTGAGGGCATTGAGCACGCCCGCTAGCCCCGAAGCCAGCTTGGTTTCGGCATAGGCAAATAGAAACGCCGGAATGAGCGTACCCACCACCCCACTAATTGCCAGCCACTTGAAACGACTACGCTCAACCTTGCCCACATGGCGCAGAGCAAACGGCAGCAGCAGCAACGCCGCTACGCTCACACGGGTAGCCCCGAGCTCTGTGGCCGAAAACACGACCAGCCCTTTCTTCATCAGGATAAACGACGTGCCCCAGATGGAAGCCAGAATAATCAGCAGCATCCACGCCACGGGCGAGGTAACGGCCGGCGCGGCCGCGGTCGGCGCTTCGGTGGCTTCGAGGGAAGCCGATTCGTCGGCAGCCCCGGACAGGCTGGTTTCGGCAGCGGCCAGCACGGCCAGTGAAGCCCCCCCAGCGGGCATCGGGACGAGTGAGGAAGGGGCAGCGGGTGGGCGTTTGGATAACATACCGCAAAGGTACAAGGCCCTCCGTACGGCGGCCGGCGATGCTCCTGCAGCCGCCGTGACCCAGTGCTTGCCTAATTTTTGTCATGCCGGCCGGGCTCCGGTAGCCTGATTGCCTCTGAGGGTCTATAGAAGCCTGATATTCGTCAAGTTTCCTTTCGAACCCTACTTATGCCTGGGTTGTTAGTATATCCTACCGAAATCCTGCCGTAATTTTGTAGTCCGATTTCGTGTCGATTCCGTCTATGTCGCATCCGTTCAAGGCTGTTAGCCTCTCCTTCAAGAAAGCCCCGCTTGCCATTCGTGAGTTGCTTTCGCTGGATGAGGCCGCCTGCCGCCGCTTCCTGAATATGCTGCACAATGAGCTGGGCCTTAATGACCTGCTCGTGCTAAGCACCTGCAACCGCACCGAGGTGTACTACACCGCCGAGGATGACCGCAGCCGCGAGATTATCCTCGCCCTGGGCCACCTGAAGGACCGCGCCGACATCGGCCAGTTCCTCCCCTATTTCGACCTGCTGCCCGACGCCGACGCGGCCGTGCGGCACCTTTTCGAAGTAGCCATGGGCCTCGAAGCCCAGGTAGTGGGCGACCTGCAAATCAGCAACCAGGTAAAAACGGCCTACCAGTGGAGCGCCGATGCCGATGCCGCCGGCCCCTTCCTGCACCGCCTGCTGCACACCGTATTCTTCACCAACAAACGCGTGCAAACCGAAACCAGCTTCCGCGACGGGGCGGCTTCGATAAGCTACGCCGCCTTGGAGCTAGTGGAAGAGTTGACCGCCGACGTGGCCAACCCCAAAGTGTTGGTGGTGGGCCTGGGCGAAATCGGGGCCGATGTGTGCCGCCACCTGTCGGCCAGCAAGGCCTTCGGCGAAGTCACCATCTGCAATCGCACTCGTGCCAAGGCCGAAGAGCTGGCCGCCGAGTGCAACATGCGCCTCGTTGATTTTGAAGACCTCGTGCCGGCACTGAAAGATGCCGACGTAGTTATTTCCTCCATCAACCGCAGCGAGCCCTTCTTCACCCGTGAGCTGGCCGAAAACCTCGACGTACTCAGCTTCAAGTTCCTGATTGACCTGAGCGTGCCCCGCAGCATTGCCGCCGATGTGGAGCAGGTGCCCGGCGTGCTGGTCTACAACATCGACGCCATCCAGAGCAAGGCCTCAGCGGCTCTGCAAACGCGCTTGGCCGCTGTGCCGCAGGTGCGCGCCATCATCGCCGAAAGCATTGCCAGCCTCAATGACTGGGCCAAGGAAATGATGGTATCGCCCCTCATCCAGAAGATGAAGGCCAGCCTCGAAACCCTGCGCCAGGAGGAAATGGACCGCTACCAGAAGCGCGCCACCCCCGCCGAAAGCAAGCTCCTCGACGAAGCCACCCGCTCGCTGATGCAAAAGATTCTGAAGCAGCACGTGCTGCAACTCAAATCTGCCTGTCGCCGCGACGATGGCGGCCATCTGGTAGAGTTGCTGGGCGAGCTGTTCGATTTAGAGAAGATGGGCGAGCCCGCCGCGTAGGTGTCAACCTCCCCCCTGACCCCCTCTCCAAAAAAGAGGGGCAACCGGAAATGCTTCACACGGAAAAACTATAAATGGAAAGAGCCCGGCGCAATGCGCCGGGCTCTTTCCATTTTGCTACTTGGCCCGAACCGGTGCCCCCTCTTTTTTGGAGAGGGGGTCAGGGGATGAGGTTTTCGCATAGCCCAGCAAAGGAGACTACGCCTGCGCCATCATCTTCTCCCGCTCCTTAATCCGCACGTCGTTATTCACGGCGGTAGGCACCACCGTTACCACTACATATTTCGAGGTGGGCGTGTTGCTCACCTTGGCCACCGAGCCGATGGGCACCAGCGGGTTGGCCTCCGGGAAGTAGGCCGAGACGTTGCCTTTCGGGATGTCGTAGGGCACGGCCACGAACTTCTCGACGCGGCGCTCTTCGCCGTTGAAGTGGCTGGTGATGTCGATGAGGTCCTTCGCCTTGATGCCACGGGAGGCCATGTCGGCGGGGTTCATGAACAGTACCCGGCGCTCGTTGTGAATGCCCCGGTACCGGTCGTTGTACTCGTAGATGGTGGTATTGAACTGGTCGTGCGAGCGCACCGTCATCAGAATCAGCTGGTCGGGCTCCACTTCGTAGCGTTCCAGCGTGGTGGTGCTGAAGTGGGCTTTGCCGTCCTCGGTGGTGAACTTGCGCTCACGCGGGCCGTTGGGCAGGTAGAAGCCACCCGGCGAGCGCAGCTTCACGTTGAAGTTTTCGAAGCCGGGGATGACGCGCGCAATGTGGTCGCGGATGACGTCGTAGTTCTCCGTCATGGCCACCCAGTCGATGCGGGTTTTGTCGCCCAGTGTGGCAATGGCCATGCCGCACACAATAGCTACTTCGCTGAGCTGGTCGCCGGCCAGGGGCACCAGAATGCCCTTGTTCTGGCTTACCACGCCCATCGAGTTTTCGCAGCTCGTCATTTGGTGGCCGCTCTTCTGCATGTCGATGTCGACGTGGGCGAAGGTGGGCAGCAGCAGGCTGGTTTTGCCGGTGGTGAGGTGGCCGCGGTTGAGCTTGGTGGCCACAAACACGGTCAGGTTCTGGTTGCGCATGCCTTCGGCAATTACCTCGGTGTCGGGGCCGGCGGCCAGCAGGTTGCCGCCAAAGCTGAAGTACACTTTGGTCTTTTTCAGGCGCATGGCTTTCAGCGCTTCCACCACATCGAGGCCATGCTCGACGGGCGGCGTAAAACCAAACTCCTTTTCCAACGATTCCAGGAAGCCTTTGGGCATCTTCTCCCAAATGCCCATGGTGCGGTCGCCCTGCACGTTGGAGTGGCCGCGCACCGGGCAGGTGCCCGCGCCGGGCTTGCCAATGGCGCCCTTCATGAGGTGCAGGTTCACGATTTCCTGGATGGTCTGCACGCCTTGGCGCTGCTGCGTGACGCCCATGGCCCAGCAGGTAATGATTTTTTGCTTGCGGGCCAGCATGTTAGCCGCTTCCAGCAGCTGGGCGCGGCTGATGCCGCTGATTTCCTCAATCTCCTCCCAGCTCGTGTTGCGGATATTCTGCTCGAAAGAGTCGAAGCCTTCCGTATATTCGGCAATGAACGGCCGGTCCACTACCAGGCCGGGGTTCAGGTCCTCCGCCTCAAACAAGTGCTTCATGATGCCGCGTAGCAGGGCCATATCGCCATCCACGCGCACTTGCAGGTACAAGTCGGTGATTTGCGTCCCATCGCCCAGCAACGCGCCCAGTGCGCGCAGCGGGTTCATGAAATCCTGCGGATTTTTGAAGTGATTGAGGCCCGCCTCAATCAGCGGATTGATGCTGATGATTTTAGCCCCGTTGCGCTTGGCCGCCTGCAGGGCCGAAAGCATGCGTGGGTGGTTGGTACCAGGGTTCTGACCGATGATGAGGATGACCTCGGCATCGTGAATGTCGTTGAGCGTAACGGAGCCTTTGCCCAGGCCCAGCGTGGGGCTCAAGGCCGAGCCGCTGCTCTCGTGGCACATGTTGGAGCAGTCGGGCAGGTTGTTGGTACCAAACTGCCGGGCGAAGAGCTGGAACAGAAAAGCCGGCTCGTTCGGAATCTTACCCGACGTGTAGAACACGGCCTCATCCGGTGAATCCAGCGCATTCAACTCCTTGGCAATGAGGTCGAACACATCGGGCCAGGCAATGGGCTTGTAGTGGTTGTCGCCGGGGTACTTCACCATGGGGTGGGTGAGGCGGCCGGCGTTGTTCTGGTCGCGGTCGGTCATGCGCGAGAGTTCAGCCAGGCTGTGCTTAGCAAAAAACTCGGGGCCGGCGGCCTTGTCGTCGGCATCAGAAGCAGTGGCTTTGGCACCGTTCTCGCAGAACTCAGCCACCGAGCGGTGCTCATCCGGGTCGGGCCAGGCACAGCTCGAGCAGTCAAAGCCGTTCTTCTGGTTCAGGCCCAGGAGGGCTTTGGTACCGCGTCCCACGCCCCCCTCGGTCCAGCTGAATTGCATGGACTTGACCACGGCCGTTACGCCGGCCGCAATTTTCTCCCGGCCTTCCAGCCGCAAGCCGGTGAGGGCTTCGGGCGGCTGCGCCAGAATGGGCTCATGGTACTTGGCCCCGGCCACATCGGGCACCGGAATGGCTTCCTTGATGTGCATGTCTTCAGGCTTGCTTTTATAATGGTCGGGCGCGGGGGCTTCACCCTGGCCGGCCCGCTGGCCGCTTTGAGGAGCATTTTTGGCAAGTTGGGCGCCGAGGTCGCCTGCTTTACTCGGGTCAGTTTTGGGTGAATCTTCCATGGTGGGAATGTTGATTTTTAAGTAGTTAAATTGAGCTAAGGAAGTATTGGATTTCAAACAGTAATGAGTTGATATTAGTACCAAAACTCGTTCAGCCTTCAAAACCCGATACTCAAAACGTCTTTAATGTCGGCAGTCCAAGTCTTTTTCAACCAAAATGCGGAGGCGCTGGTTTTCAGCCAGCGGCAGGTTGTGCGAAAAACCGTTCTGGTCGGTTTCAACCCAGGTTTTAGCCTGCGTGAAGGGGACAAGGATGGTGAGGGCACCCGGCTCGTAATGTACCTGCACCGGCTCCTCGTCGGGCAGAGTTTGGGGCAGTTCAGAGCCGCGCTCCAGCGCGTACGTGAGGCGTTGTGTGGGGCTCAGGCCGAAATGCACAGCGCCCTCCACCCGGCCATTTTGGGCAAATTCCTCAAGCTCGGCGGCCGAGAGGCGCAAGCGCAGGGTGTCATCTTCAATGCGAAGTTTCATAAAATGCAGCGTTTCGGAGTAGAAAGTTAAACGTCAGGGAGGGGGAAGCCGTTGCCTAACTATAGCTATTGAGCAACTTAATTCTGCCGGGGTTCGCCCACAACGGGTTAAGCCTTTACGCCCCCAGCCGCCAGCCATGGCTGTATACGTTGAAACGCTCGTTGCGCACGAAGCCCAACACCGTCATCCCGAAGCTCTCGGCCGCCTGAATGGCCAGGCTGCTTGGCGCGCCCACGGCCGCTAAAATTCCAATGCCGGCCGCCGCCGCCTTCTGCACCAGCTCGAAGCTGACGCGGCCACTCACCAGCAAAACGTGCTGGTGCAGCGGCAGCCAGCCGGCCAGCAGCGCCGCGCCAATTACCTTGTCCAAGGCGTTGTGGCGGCCCACGTCTTCGCGCAACAGCAGCAGCTCACCCTCGGGGGAAAAAAGTGCCGAAGCGTGCTGCCCGCCGGTTTGCTCGAAGCCGGCCTGGGCAGCGCGCAGCTTCTCGGGCAACTGGTGCACCACGGCATAGCGCAGGTGAGGGCCGGTGGCGGGTAATATGGGGCAGGAGGCCGTCCGCACCGCATCAATGCTGGTTTTGCCGCACACCCCGCAGCTGGAACTGGTGTAGAAATGGCGTTCCATGGCCGCAAAATTGACGTTGACATGCGCGGCGAGCTCGGCGCGCACCACATTGCCGACCTCTTCGGCTTTCTTGACATCGGGGCAGGGAATAATGCCCAGCAGGTCGGCCTTTTCGTGAATAATGCCTTCGGTGAGCAGGAAGCCGGCGGCCAGCTCCTCATCGTGGCCGGGCGTGCGCATTGTCACCGACAGCGTACGGTGCTCGCGCTGGCCGTTGGTTTCATAGCCCACCCGGATTTCGAGCGGTTCCTCGGCGGCCAGCTGGTCGGAGGCGGGCACGGGCGGGCCAGTGCCACTCACTTTCTGAATGGTGGCAAATTCGTAGCTGGCGGCGGGGAGCAGGATGGCAGGTTCCATATAAATAAACAGAGCAGGCAAAGAAACGGGCCCCCAGCCTTTTTGTGCCACAACTATAGCTAACTATAGTAACCAGGGCTGACAAGGGCTGTTTTTGGGGGCGAA
The DNA here is from genome assembly GCF_018967845.1 of Hymenobacter siberiensis. Lineage (GTDB taxonomy): Bacteria > Bacteroidota > Bacteroidia > Cytophagales > Hymenobacteraceae > Hymenobacter > Hymenobacter siberiensis. The sequence goes on along the minus strand of NZ_JAHLZZ010000001.1, from coordinate 1,281,603 downwards.
TGCTGCAGATGTTTAATTTAAACCATACATTGCATCAGGTAGTTCTGGCCGGACTGCTTTGGCGGTGCTTCATAGGCTTATCAACTTATTTTCAGGGCTTACATCACTCGCCTGGCCTAGTTTCCCTTCCGCAATCGATTCCGCCCCTTAATTCTTCATCATCACCTCCTTAACGTACTGGTTCCGATGAAAGTGCTTTCGTTATCGTCCCGGACTTCGACTGCATTGGCGGCTTGTGATGATGCCACCCTGCTCCGCGCCCTGACCCAGGACGATGAGCCGGCCTTCGCCGAAATTTACCAGCGGTATTGGGACGACCTGCACACCCACGCCTGCCGCAAGCTGAGCTGCGCCCAGGAAGCCGAGGAAGTGGTGCAGGACCTGTTCGTGGCCCTCTGGAACAAGCGCCACACTGCGCCTGGCATCCAGCAGCTCAACGCCTACCTCTTCACTGCCCTCAAGTACCGCATCATCGACTGCATCCGGGCGCAGGCCGTGCGCCAGGCCCACGCCAGCGCCCCGCAGCCCGCCCACGCCGCCACCGACCACGGCACCGAAGAAACCGTAGCCGTGGCCGACCTGGCTACCGCCCTGGCCGCCAGCCTACGCCGCCTGCCCGACCACGCCCGCGCCGTGTTTCAGCTCAGCCGCCTGGAATACCGCACCGTACCCGAAATCGCGGCCCAGCTGCAAGTATCGCCCAAAACGGTGGAATACCATCTGGCCCGCTCGCTGCGCCTGCTGCGCGGCTGCCTGCGGGAGTTTGTGGCCAGCGTGCTGCTGGTAGCCATGCTGAGTTCCTAGCGGCTGGGGGAGTAAAACGTCATGCTGAGCGTAGCCGAGGCATCTCGCTTGTGGTAGTCATTCAATCGCGAGAAGAGAATTAGTGGTGGCATGCGAGATGCCTCGGCTACGCTCGGCATGACGGGCTGCATGTCAACTTCACCCCCAATAGTACCCCTTTCCAAAAAAATTTCACACCCCCACTAGGGTACCGCCCCCTGTGGCACGACTTGTAAGCAGACCGGCATTTCCGGCCTGCCGCGCATGAAGCCCTCCTACCTTGCCGACTTACTGAAGCGCTACCTTCAGGATAACACCACGGAGGGCGAAACCTGGACGGTAGACCAGTGGTATGAGGCGCGTGATATGCCCCGTCCGAAGGCCCTGACGCCCGCCGAGCAGGCCGCCGCCAAGGCCCGCGCCTGGCAGCGCATTCAGGCCCGCACGCGGCCCCGGCCGGTGGTATGGCAGCGGCCAGCAGTGCGCTGGGCAGCCGCCGCCATGCTGGGCGCGGGCCTTGGGCTAAGCTGGCTGAACACGGCGCCCCGGACCGGAAGCGGGCTGGCTATCCCCCCGGCGTTCGTGCCAGCCGGACAGCTGACTACAACTACCGAGGCCGACGGCTGGCGGGTGAGCACCAACTCCACCCGCCGCGCCCTACCGCTGGCCCTGGCCGATGGTAGCACCGTGACGCTGCGGCCCGGCAGTCGCCTGCGCTACCCAGCGCAGTTTGCAGCCAGCCGCGAGCGGGTGGTGGAGCTGCGCGGGGAGGCTTTTTTTGACGTGTTTCACGAGTCCAAACGGCACTTCCGGGTGCTTACGCCGCAGCTCGAAACCACGGTACTGGGCACCAGTTTCTGGGTGCGGGCGGTGCCGGGACAGGCCGAAGCCACGGTGGAGGTGCGCAGTGGCGCAGTGAGCGTGCAGCCGCGTCTGGCTTCGCCCGCGAGCCCCAAAGCAGTGGTGGTGCGCCCCAATCAGCAGGTGGTGTACTCCCTGGCCAAGCCGGCGCTGCAACCAGTGCTGGTAGCCGAGCCAGTGCTGCTGCGCCCCCAGCCGCTGCACTTCGACGAGCGGCCGGTGGCGGAGGTGCTGGCCTCACTGCAGGCCGGCTACGGCGTGCCCATTCGCTACGACGGGGCGGCGCTGGCGGGCTGCACAGTGAGCCTGTCCTTCGGCACCGAAGACCTGTTCGGCAAGCTTGACTTACTCTGCAAAACCTTGGGCACCAGCTATGACCGCACCAATGAGGCCATTATTTTCCGCAGTCTAGGCTGCCAAAGCGAATAGATTTTCCGGCGCCCTGGGGCTGCCTTGCTTCTTTAAAATTCCCACCATTCAATTCATTGTTATGTTGCACGCTTTCCCTTTTTGCCGCGCTGCTGCCCGGCTGACCTTTGTAGCCGTGCTGGCAGCCGGGCTGCCGGGGCTGGCCGGGGCCGCTGTTCGGCCCACCACCCGGCTCACTGCCGAAGACGTGCTCACGCGCCACGTCACACTTCAGGCTCAGGCACAAACTGTTAAGGCTGTACTAGCCACTATAGAAAGCCAGGTGCACATCCACTTTCTCTACAGCCAGCAGCTCATCGGAGCCGAGCGCCGAGTGAGCGTGGCAGCCGTGGACGAGCCCCTGAGCGGCGTGCTGCAACACCTGCTGGCCCCGCTGCGCATTGGCTACGAGGTGGTGAGCAGCGGCATTGTGCTGGCGCCTACTGCGGCAGTAGCGCCCATTCCGGTAACGGGCCGGGTGGTAGATGAGCAGGGCGCGGGCATGCCCGGCGTGACGGTGCTGGAACAAAACACCACCAACGGCACCGGCACCGATGGCGACGGCCGCTTCAGCCTGAAAGTACAGCCCGGCGCTACGCTGGTTATTTCGGCGGTGGGCTACAAAACCCAGCTGCTGACGGTGGGCGAGCGCACCAGCTTTGAGGTGCGGATGGTGCCCAGCGCCACCGACCTCGGCGACGTGACGGTGGTAGGCTCGCGCGGCCTGCCCCGCACCGATGTGGAGCGCCCCATGCCCGTGGACGTGCTGAACGCCAAGGAATTGCAGCTCACTGGCCAGACCGACCTGGCCCAGCAGGTGCAGTTCAACTCTCCCTCGTTCAACTCGGCCAAAACCGGCGTGAACGGCGTGGCCAACTACGCCGACCCGGCCAGCCTGCGCGGCCTCTCGCCCGACCAGGTGCTGGTGCTGGTAGATGGCAAGCGCCGCCACCAGTTTTCGGCCCTGAACCTGAACGTGACGGTGGGCGCCGGCACGGTGGTAACGGATTTGAATGCCATTCCAACGCTGGCCATTGAGCGGATTGAGGTGCTGCGCGATGGCGCGGCGGCCCAGTATGGCTCCGATGCCATTGCCGGCGTTATCAACCTGGGCCTGAACAAGAGCACGGGCGTAGCCACGGCCAAGGTGCAGTACGGCGTCACGCAGCAGGGCGATGGGGCGCAGTACCTGGCCGGCGCCAACTACGGCGTGAAGCTGGGCAAAACCAACCCCGGCTACCTCAACATGACCCTGCAGTACCAGCACCAGAGCCAGACCAACCGCTCCGATGACTACCGGGGTGGTATCTACTCCGCGTTTCCGGCCCTGAACTCGGCCAACCCAACGCCTTCGGCCACTCAGATTGCCAACGAAAACCGCCTACGGACCGAGCGCGGCAACGTGTACCCGCAAGTAGGCCAGCCATTTAATGTGGGTGTATACGGCAGCAACCAGGCCGACATCTACCAGGGTTTTTATAACCTGGGCATCCCGCTGGGCGACTCGAAGTGGTCGGTGTATAGCTTTGGCGGGTATTCGCGCAAGGACATTCTGGCCTACGGCTTCTTCCGCAACGCCATCACCACCGGCTCGAACTACAGCCCCCTGCACCCCGATGGCTACCTGCCCGAGCTGCCCGGCCGCTCCGACGACTACTCGGCCGTAGTGGGCCTGAACCGCAAGCTGGCCGGCGGCTGGAACCTCGATTTCAGCACGGGCTATGGCTACAACTACCTCGACCTCTTCGCCAACAAAACGGCCAATGCCTCGATGGGCACAGCCTCGCCCACCGATTTTTACGTGGGCCGCAGCGCCTTCGGGCAGAGCACCAGCGAAGTGAACGTGAGCCGCAACTACACGGGCTTGTTTGGCACGAAGTCGTTCAACGTGGCCTTCGGCAGCCAGTTCCGAGCCGACCAGTTTAAGCTGCAGCGCGGCAGCGCCGAGTCGTACTTCGCCGGGCCGCTGGCGGCCAGCTCGGGCAAGTCGCCAGGCTCGAATGGCCGCCCCGGCATTGCCCCCGACGACGAAACCAACGCCACGCGCACCAACGTGGGCGTGTACGTCGACCTCGAAAGCGACATCACCACGCGCCTGCTGCTCACCACCGCCCTGCGCTACGAGAACTACTCCGATTTCGGCAGCAACGTATCGGGCAAGTTTGCCGGTCGCTTCAAGGTTACGGAGGGCATCTCGCTGCGCGGCTCCCTGAACCGGGGCTTCCGGGCGCCGTCGCTGCAACAGACGTTTAACAGCGTGACGACCTCGACAGTGCAGAGCGGCGCCATTGTGCAAACCAAGCAGCTGCGCAACGACGACCCACGCCTGCAGCCGCTGGGCGTAGCGGCTCCTAAGGCCGAAACCTCCTGGAACTACAGCGCCGGCGTGGCCGCGCAGCTGGGCCCCAACCTGCTCTTCACCGTGGATGCGTACCAGATTGATATCAAGGACCGCATCATCGACAGCGAGCGCCTGATTAAGAGCAGCATCAAGGCTCTGCAAACCCCGGCTTTCGACGGCATCAGCGAAATTCGCTTCTTCACCAATGCCATCGACACCCGCACCCGCGGCGTCGACCTGGTGACGACCTACAAAACCGAGTTCAGCGAGCGCAGCCGCTTCACCACCAGCCTGGCGCTCACCTTCAACCAGACCAACATCGTTCGCACCAGCGACACGCCCGCCCAACTGCAAGCCGGCACCACCAACCGCATTCTGCTGATTGACACGGTAAGCATCGGGCTGATTGAGCGGGCCCAGCCCCGCCAGAAGATTCTGCTCTCGGCCACGTACACTTACGGCAAATTCAGCATCACGCCCCGCGCCTCCTACTTCGGCGCCGTGACGGCCTACGAGAAGCCCGCCAACCGTACCGTGAACGGCGCGGTGGTATACGTGCCCCACATCAGCCAGGAGTTTAAGGGCAAGACGCTGATTGACCTGGCGCTGGTTTATAACCCGGCCAAGGCTGTATCACTTACTCTGGGCGGCAACAACCTGTTCAACGTGTACCCCGACAAGGTGGACGCTACCCGCTTCGGCAGCTACTCCAACGGTGAGATTCCTTACACCCGCAACGCCGCGCAGTTCGGCTTCAACGGGGCGTATTACTACACGAACGTGACGCTGACGTTCTAGAACGCCATGCTTTATCTGGCGTCCGCTTGTCGAAGCATCTCTACCTCAATAGTAAACCCCTTCGCTGCAACGAAGCGGGGGAGATGCTTCGACAAGCGGACGCCAGATAAAGCATGACGTTCTTTTTATTTGACGTTCAATTATCCCCAAGTTGCCCCCATGACCAACCTCGTTTTGCTGGTGCTGTGCCTGGGCCTGGGGGCCGCCCTGCGCCACTGGCAGCTGCTGCCGCCTACGGCGGCCGGCGTGCTGAACCAGCTGGTGGTGGTGGTGCTGCTCCCGGCCCTGGCCTTTCTGCACCTAGCCGAGGCGCGGCCCGAAGCCCGGCTGCTGCTGCCGATACTGATGCCCTGGCTGATTTTTGGGGTGGGCTGGGTGTTTTTTGCCCTCCTGGGGCGGCGGCTGGGGTTGGCGCGCGGCACGGTGGGGGCGCTGATTCTCACGGGCGGCATCAGCAGCGTGTCGTTTGTGGGATTTCCAATTTTTGAGATGCTGTACGGACCCGCCGGGCTGGCCATGGGGCTGGTGATGAGCCTGGCCGGCTCCATTCTCATCAGTGTGACGCTGGGCGTGGTGGTGGGCTCGTGGTACGGCGCGGCGCGGCCCACGTGGCGCGGCATGGTGGGCAATGTGGTGCGGTTTCCACCGTTTCTGGCCTTTGTGGCGGCGCTGGTGGCGCACCTGTTTGGCTACCGGCACCCGGCGCTGGTGCGCGGCGTGCTGGAGCGGCTCAGCTCGCCGTTTCCGGTGATTGCGCTGCTGGCGGTGGGCCTGCAGCTGCAATGGCGGGTGCCCCAGGCCCGCGCCCGCCTACTGGCCTGGGGCCTCGGCTACAAGCTGCTGCTGGCCCCGCTGGTGGTGGCGGTGGTGTACGTGGGCCTGCTCCGGCAGCACGGGCCGGCCACCAACATCTGCCTGCTCGGCGCGGCCATCGGCCCCATGAATACGGCCGCCGTCATCGCCGACCGCTACGGCCTCGACCCACCGCTGGCCGCCCAGATGGTGGGGCTGGGCATTCCGCTCTCCCTCCCGCTACTGGCCCTGCTGGGCTGGTGGCTGCAGTAAATTGGTGACTGAGTAAAGTAAAAAGAACGTCATGCCGAGCGCAGCCGAGGCATCTCGCGTGCTCCCACTAATCTTTTTTCAACGATTGAATTACTACCATAAGCGAGATGCCTCGGCTGCGCTCGGCATGACATTCTTCTAAATTCGTGCCTTCCTATCCTCCTATACCCTCCTACCTTAAACCTCCCCCTCCCATGACATTCAACCGCATTTTTCACAACCTCACGCTGTGGGTGCTACTGGCCATTGTGGCCGGGGCGCTGCTGGGGCATTTCGAGCCAGCCACGGCCGTTAAGATGGAGTTTTTGGGCAAGCGGTTCATCGACGTGGTGAAGCTGTTCATCAACCCGATTATTTTCCTCACCATCACGCTCGGCATCAGCACCATGGGCGACCTGAAGAAGGTGGGGCGCATTGGGGGCAAGGCGCTGATTTACTTTGAGGTAGTGACCACGCTGGCCCTGCTCATTGGGGTGGCGGTGGCGGCTCTTGTGCGGCCCGGCGATGGCGTGAGCACCGAAAAGCTCGATACTGGGAAGGTGGGCGAGTTTACGAAGCGGGCCGGCGATTTTTCGTGGGGTCACTTCCTGGCCGACAACCTCACGCTGCAGGTGCTTATCGTGGCCATAATCATGGGCATTGTACTCAGCAAGTATGCCGGTCGCAAGCCCATCATCACCCTGCTGAAAACGGCCTCCAAGTATGTATTCCGGGGCCTGCACCTGGTGATGCTACTGGCGCCCATCGGGGCGTTTGGGGGCATGGCCTTCACCATTGGCAAGTATGGTATTGCCACGCTGCTGCCGCTGGGCAAGCTCATGGTGACGGTGTATTTGACCATGGCCGTGTTTATTTTCCTGATTCTGGGCTCTATTCTACGCTACTGCCGCATCGGCATGTGGTCGTTTCTGAAGTACATAAAGGCCGAGCTGCTGATTGTGCTGGGCACTTCTTCCTCCGAAGCGGGCCTGCCGGGCCTCATGGAAAAGCTGGTGGGCATGGGCTGCGCGCAGCCGGTGGTGGGCCTGGTGGTGCCCACGGGCTACTCCTTCAACCTCGACGGTACGACGATTTACCTCTCGCTCGCGACCCTGTTTCTGGCCCAGGTGTTTAAAGTCGAGCTTTCGGTGGGCCAGATTATTACGATGATGGGCATTCTGATGGTGACCAGCAAGGGCGCGGCCGGGGTGGCGGGCAGCGGCTTCGTGGTGCTGGCCAGCACGCTCACAGCCATGAAGGTGATTCCGGTGGAGGGCTTGGCCCTGCTACTGGGCGTGGACCGGTTTATGTCGGAAGCCCGTAGCATCACCAACTTCATTGGCAACGGCGTGGCCACCATCTTCCTGGCTCACAACGAAGGTGCCCTCGACCATGCCCGCGCCGAAGAAGCCCTGGGCCGCCCCATGCGGCGCTTCACCTTTGGCAAGTCCAGCCGTACGCCCACCAGCGGCGAATACCTCGGCACCGTGGCCGAAGCGGATGCGCTGGAAGCAGCAGCCGAACAGGAAACGTCGCGCCCATAGCGGAATTTCCTGTTCGGCCCAACCCCGCGCCTGCCAGCTTTTTCCCACGGAATCAGCCCCGCTCAAAGCTCCGTTTTACCCCGCCGTGAACATTCTCATTGCCCCCGACTCGTTCAAGGATGCCCTGGCCGCGCCGCTGGTGTGTGAGCACCTGCGGCGCGGGCTGCAACGGACTTTTCCGGCGGCAAATTGCCGGCTGTTGCCCCTGGCCGACGGCGGCGAAGGCACCCTAGAAACGATGGCTGCCGTACTCGGCGGCGTATTTGTGGCGGCCGAAGTGCACGACCCGCTGTGCCGGCCCATTCGCGCCGAATATCTCTGGCTGCCCGAAACGGCCACTGCCGTAGTCGAAATGGCCCGCGCCTCGGGCCTGGAGCGGCTGGCCGACACGGAGCGCGACGCTGCCCGCACCACCACGCTGGGCACCGGCGAACTGCTGGCCCACGCCCTCGACCACGGCGCTCGCCACCTTGTGCTCACGGTGGGCGGCAGCGCCACCAACGACGCTGGCCTGGGCCTGGCCACGGCCCTGGGCTACCGGTTTTTCGACGAAAACGGGCACACCGTGCCCCCCACCGGCGAGCAACTGGGCCGCGTGCGCCGCATCGACGTCGCCGAGGTGCACCCGCGACTAGCCGCCGTCAGCTGCCGCGTGGTGACGGACGTGACTAATCCGTTCTTCGGGCCCACGGGCGCGGCCCACGTCTTTGCCGCCCAAAAAGGAGCCGATGTCGCCGCCATTGCCCACCTCGACGCCGGCCTGCGCGCTTTTGCCGACGTGCTCCAGGGCACGTTCGGGCTGGCCGTGCAGCAGCTGCCGGGCAGCGGGGCCGGCGGGGGCATGGCCGGCGGGGCGGCGGCCTTCCTGCAGGCGCGCATCAGCTCGGCCGCCGATTGGGTACTGGAGCTGACCGGGGCCGACCAGCTGCTGCAAGCCGCCGACCTGCTCATCACCGGCGAAGGCCGGGTAGATGGCCAGACCTGGCAGGGCAAGCTGCTGGGCCGGCTGCTGGCGCGGGCCGCCCACCACGCGGTGCCCGTGGTACTGGTATGCGGCACCCTGCTGGAGGTTGATGCCGTGCTTGCCGACCCGAACGTACTCTACGCCACCTCCATCCTGCCCGAGCCACTGCCGCTGGCCGAAGCGCTGCGCCGCACCCCGGCCCTGCTCGAAACCCAGGGTGCACTGCTGGGCCGGCTGCTGGCGCACGGCGGCATTCACTGCAAGCCAGCGCATTAGAGCATTTTTGGGAATTTATCAAAACATCGTTTTCGTCATACTGAGCTTGTCGAAGCATCTCTACTGCTTCGTTGAAAAGCGCCAAACGAAGCAGTAGAGATGCTTCGACAAGCTCAGCATGACGGTCAGCTAGCAAACTGTTTGAAAGAACCCGTCTTCCTATCCAAACCCTTAACATTCAACCTTCGCCACTTTCAACCTCTCATTTCATGAAAGACTATCACCTCGCGGTTCTTCCCGCCGACGGCATTGGGCCGGAAGTTATTGCGGCCAGCCGGCAGGTGCTCCGCAAGCTGGAGCAGCTGCACGGCGGCGTGCGCTTCGAGACGCAGGAGTTTGGCTGGGGCTCGGAACACTACGAGGAAACCGGGTCCATGATGCCGGCCGATGGACTTCAGCAGATGGAGAAAGGTGGGTTTGAAGCCATCCTGATGGGGCCGGTGGGCAGCCCCACCATTCCCGACCATGTCACGCTGTGGGGCCTGCTGCTGCCCATTCGCCAGGGCTTCGACCAGTACGTGAACCTGCGGCCCATGCGCCAGCTCGACGGCGTGGCCTCGCCCCTGCGCAACCCCGAGCAGTACCCCATCGACATGGTGTGCATCCGCGAAAACTCGGAGGGCGAGTACGCCGGCGTGGGCGGGCGGGTGCACCGGCAGCGGCCCCAGGAGGTGGCGCTGCAGTCCATTGTGTTCACGCGGGCGGGCACGGAGCGGGTGATGCGCTTTGCCTTCGACTACGCCCAACAGCACGGCCGCCGGCTGGTGACGAACGTGACGAAATCGAACAGCATGCAGCACAACATGGTGTTTTGGGACGACATTTTTCAGGAAGTGGCGGCCGGCTACCCCGCCCAAGCCACCGACCAGCAGCTCGTGGACTCGATGACGGCCCGCATGGTGAGCCAGCCGGAAACGGTGGATGTGTTCGTGGCTTCCAACCTGTTTGGCGACATCCTCACGGACCTGGGGGCGGCGCTCACGGGCAGCATGGGGCTGGCCCCCAGTGCCAACCTCAACCCCGAGCGGCGCTACCCCAGCCTGTTTCAGGCCATCCACGGCTCGGCCTTCGATTTGGTGGGCAAGAACGTGGCCAACCCCATCGCCAGCATCTGGTCGGTGCAGCTGATGCTGGAGTTTCTGGGCGAAACCGAGCTGGCCTCGCGCCTCATGCACGCCATCGAAACGGTGCTGCGCGAGCAGCGCGTGCGCACCCGCGACCTGGGCGGCACCAGCTCCACCACCGACATGACCCAAGCCGTGTGCCGGGCGCTGGAAACGGAGCCGGCTTTGGCCAAACGCTGATACCTGGCGAATGGAAAGGCATTGCTATTTTGAATAAAAAAGAACGGTCATGCTGAGCTTGTCGAAGCATGACCGTTCTGCTCAGCATGACCGTGCTTTTACATAAAACGAATAGGCCCTGAACTCAATCCATTACCTGTCATGACCCCCACCCTCGGCACTCCCAACACCCCACAATCAGCAGGGTACGCGCAGCTACCGGAGCTGCCGGCCCCGATGCCGCCGGGCGTGGAAGCGCACTTTTTCCCGGGCTTCACGGTGCATGCCGTGGCTACGTCCGGGGCCACCATTCACGTACTGCGGGGCGGCACCGGGCCGCCGCTGCTGCTGTTGCACGGGCACCCCGAAACCCACGTAATGTGGCACAAGATAGCCGGCGAGCTGGCGCGCGACTACACGGTGGTGCTGCCCGACCTGCGCGGCTACGGCGATTCGAGCAAGCCCGCCAGCAGCCCCGACCACGGCCCTCACTCCTTCCGCAGCATGGCCCAGGACCAAGTGGAGGTGATGGCGCACTTCGGCTTCGACACCTTTTTTCTGGCCGGGCACGACCGGGGCGGGCGCGTGGCGCACCGCCTGTGCCTCGACCACCCCGGTGCCGTGCGCAAGGTATGCGTGCTCGACATCGCTCCTACGCTGACCATGTATGCCGACACCAACCAGGAGTTCGCGACGCGCTACGTGTGGTGGTTTTTCCAGATTCAGCCCACCCCCGTGCCCGAAAACCTGATTGGCTTCGACCCGACCTATTACCTGCAACACCACCTCGCCGTGCAGAATAAAACGCCCGGCGCCATCGCGCCCGACGCCCTGCGCGAGTACCTGCGCTGCTACTGCTGCCAGAACACCATCCACGCCGTGTGCGAGGACTACCGCGCCGCCGCCAGCATCGACCTCGACCACGACCGGGCCGACGACGCGGCCGGGCACCGTGTGACGGCCCCGCTCCTGGCCCTGTGGGGTGCCCGGGGCACGGTGGCCCGCCTCTGGAACGTGGTGGCCACCTGGCAGGCCAAGGCCACCACCGTGAGGGGCGAGGCCCTGGACTGCGGCCACTTCCTGCCCGAGGAGCAGCCCCAGGCGGTACTAGCCCATTTTCAGACATTTTTTCGGGATTGAACAGGCCGCCTGGGCAGACTGACAGCCGGTAATTCAGCGCCGCGCCGGCCACAGCTAATTTTCACACCCGACCTTTGCCGTCGTGGAATCTTCAACCCTGCCCTCGCCCGCTGCCCCTACTCGCCCGCCCATCCGCTTCGACCGTAACGAGCTGGCCGGCGCGTTTGGCGACCTCGGCACCGACCTGCCGCTGCTCATCGGCGTTATCGCCGCTTCGGGGGTCGATAGTGCCGGGGTGCTGATTCTCTTCGGGTTGATGCAGGTTTTTACCGGGCTCTGGTACCGCATGCCCATGCCCGTGCAGCCCCTCAAGGCTTTTGCGGCGCTGGTCATTGCCCAGAAAATTCCGGGGCGCGTCATTTTCGGCGGAGGGCTGGCCATTGGGGTCAGCATGTTTTTCCTCTCGATAACGGGGCTCATTGATGCGCTGGCGCGGCTGGTACCCAAGGCCGTAGTACGCGGCATTCAGTTCGGACTGGCGCTGCAGCTCAGTACGCTGGCCCTAAAGCAGTACGTGGGGGCCGATGGCGCGCCCGGCTACGCGCTGGCGGCGGCGGCTTTCACGGTTACGGTGGTACTGTTTGGCAACCGGCGCTGGCCGGCGGCGCTCATCGTTATTACCCTGGGCGTGGTGTATGCGCTGGTGTTCAAGCTCGATTTCGCCACGGCCCAGAAGGCGGTGGGCCTGCACCTGCCCACCTGGCACCTGCCCCAGTCGGCCGACATCCTTACCGGGGCCGTGCTACTGGCGCTGCCCCAGATTCCGCTTTCGCTGGGCAATTCTATTCTGGCTACCAAGCAGGTAGCGCAGGACTTGTTCCCGGAGCGGGAGCCGCTCACGATTAAGAAAATCAGCTTCACCTATGCCCTGATGAACCTGGCGAACCCGTTTTTCGGCGGCTTCCCGGTGTGCCACGGCTCGGGCGGCATGGTGGGACACTATGCGTTTGGGGCGCGCACGGGCGGGTCGGTGGTCATCTACGGCAGTATTTTCCTGGTGATGGGCCTGTTTTTCAGCCAGGGTTTTGCCGATGTGGTGCAGATTTTCCCGCTGCCAGTGCTGGGCGTGCTGCTGCTGTTCGAGGCGCTGTCGCTGGCCACGCTGCTGCGCGACATCAGCGACAGCCGCGCCGATTTGCTGGTGGCGCTGCTGGTGGGACTGCTGTGCGCCGGGCTGCCGTATGGCTACCTGGTGGGGCTGATTGTGGGCACGGCCCTTTACTATACCATGCAGCGCGGCTGGGTGGGCCTGGGGAAGTAGGGGCGTTATTCCAATAGTAACGTTATGCTGAGCGCAGCCGAAGCATCTCTACCGCAGTAGTAAACTGATTACTTGCACGGTAGAGATGCTTCGGCTGCGCTCAGCATGACGGACGGGCGCCTATCCCAGAATCGGTACGGGCTGCTTGTGCTCATCCACGGCCACGAAGGTGAAGAGGCCCGTGACGGCCTTGTGGCGGTCTTCGCAATACATCTGCTCTACGAACAGCTCCACGCGCACTTTGAGGCTGGTGCGGCCGACGTGCTCAATATTCGCCACCAATTCGACCAATGAGCCGCCGGGAATGGGGTGCGTGAAATCGACCCGCTCGGAGGAAACCGTGACCATTTTCAGGCGTGAAAAACGGGTGGCGGCGATGAAGGCCACCTCGTCCATGAGCATGAGCGTGGTGCCGCCGAAGAGGGTGTCGTAGTGGTTGGTAGTGTTGGGAAACACGGCTTTGAAGATGCGCGTTTCGGCGCGGGCAATACGGTCGGCAAGAAGCATACGGAGCAGGAAAAGAGGTGAAAAACGGCCTCCGTTTGCATTCAAGCCCACTATGCCAAAGCCCGCCACCGGCCGCACGCCACCCCGGCCGCGCCCTGGGCGCGGCGGCACGGCACCGCCGATGCCAGCCCCAAAGCGCGAGGGCAGCATCACTCGGCGGCCGGCAGGTCTCCTGACTTATTTCGGGTGGGCCCCGTCCTTCTCAGCCCGGTTTCGGCGGGCCAATGGACTTGCAATGGGGCTCACCGGCTCCGACCCATCGGGGCCGGGAAATTCACAGTAGCGCGTCTGTTCGGGAGTTGCACCCGATTCCCTTTTAATCTTTACCCCGGCCAAAGCCCGGGTGAAAAACCGTCCGCTGATTGAAGGAAATCAAACCGAGAACCAACGGGGCAAAGGTACGCCGTGAGCGGCGGGCCGCTGATTAACGCAAATAAAAGAACGTCACGCCCCTACTTCTCCGCCACTGGCGGCCCCTCGTTGCTCTTGCGCAACGGCAGCTCCGGCACAAACAGCGTGAGCACAAACCCACCCACTACCAGAAAAATATTGAAGAGGTAAACCCGGGAAATGGCTTTCGAAAATGCCGCCCGCACTGCCGGACTGGCGCTGGCCGTGGCAGCGGCCGAGGGCAGTGCCGGGCCGTCGGCCACTACGGACGGGCGGGCGGTGGGGGCCTGCGCGGCCACCGGCAGGCTGTGCGTGAGGGTAAAGGTGAGCACCGCACCTAGTGCCGAGGCGGTGATGGCACCACCAATCTGCCGGAAAAACTGGCTGGCCGAGGTGGCCTGGCCCATCAGTTCGGGAGCGGTGGCGTTTTGCACGGCCAGGGTGTAAAGGGGCATGGTGGGCCCGAGGCCTAGGCCGCAGATGGCCAGGTACAGCAGCACCTGGTGGTACTGCACAGTGGGCGGCATGGTGGCCAGCAGCGTGAGGCCCCCAAGCAACAGCACCAAGCCGCTCAGCATCCAGCGCTTGTAGTGGCCGAAGCGCGACACCATCTGGCCGGCCAGCAGCGAGCCCGACACCACGCCCAGCGACAGCGGAATGAGGCTGGCCCCGGCCCGCGTGGCCGACTCGCCCAGCACGTTCACCATAAACAGCGGCTCGAAAATGATGATGCCCAGAAACGCCCCGCCCATCAGAAAAAGCGCCGCATTGGCCGACCGGAACACCGGGTTTTTGAACAGGCTGAAGTTGAGAATCGGGTTTTCGTGCCGCAGGCTGCGCACCACAAACAGGCCCAGCGCCACCACCGCCCAAGCCAGCATGCCCAGCGTGAGCGGAGCCGTCCAGGGGTAAAGAGTGCGGTTGAGCTGGAGGGCGATGACCAGCGGCCCCAACCCGGCCATGAGCAGCGCTGCCGAAATGAAGTCGAACGGCTTGGGCGCGGTGCGCGGGCGCAGCGGCGGCATCTGGGTAATGATGAACCAGAGGGCCACTAGGCCCAGCGGCAGGTTCACGTAGAACACTAGCCGCCAGCCCGCCACGCCGGGAATCAGCCCCGTGCCTTTATCGGTGAGAAACCCGCCCAGCAGCGGCCCCAGCACCGACGACGTGCCGAATACCGCCCCCGTAAAACCCTGGTAACGCCCCCGCTCGGCCGGCGCAAACAAATCGGCAATGATGATGAAGGCCATGGCAAACAACCCCGCCCCACCAAACCCCTGAATGGCCCGGAAAACCACCAGCTGCGTCATGCCATCGCCCAGCAGCGGCAAGGTCCCAAACTCGCCCGCCAGCCCGCACAGCATCGACCCAACCAGGAAAATACTCACCGCCACAATTTCAATCGTGCGCCGCGAGTACATATCAGCCAGCTTCCCATAAATGGGCACCAGCGCCGTGCTGGCCACCAGGTAGGCCGTGGCCACCCATGTAAACCGGTCAAGCCCGTGCAAATCGGCCACGATGCGCGGCAGCGCGGTGCTCACAATAGTTTGGTCGAGCGCCCCCAAAAACATGGCCAGCAGAATACCAGCTAAGGTGAGCATCTTCTGGCGGTGGGTGAGGGCTTCGGTCAAAGCTTTGGGAATTTGATGGATTCACTGAACGTCAGGCAGATTATAACAACGAGCGAATCCACCCACCATCCACCGGCACGGAGGTACCGGTGATGTAGCTGGCCCGCTCCGAGCACAGGAAGGCCGCCAGCGCGGCGAACTCGCGGGGCTCGCCCAGCCGGCGCATGGGAATTTCCTGCTCCCAGCGGGCCGTAGCCTCGGCGGCCGAAATGCCCTCGCGGGCGGCCGTGGCATCGGCCAGGCCCACTACGCGCTCGGTGCGGGTGTAGCCGGGCAGAATGTTGTTTACGGTGATGCCCTGCGCTGCCACCTCCGTGGCCAGCGTGCGGGCCATGCCCGTTACGGCCGCCCGCAGGCTATTGGACAACATCAGGTTGGCCACCGGCTGCTTCACCGAGATGGACGTGATGTTGAGGATGCGGCCCCAGCCCTGGGCTTTCATGCCGGGCAGCACGGCGCGGGTCAGCTCCACCACGCTGGTGAGGAGCAGGTGGGTGGCAGCCTGCCACTGCTCGGCGCTCAGGGTGTCGAAGGTGCCGGCGGGCGGGCCGCCGGCGTTGGTCACCAGGATATCGATGCGGCCAAAACGGGCCAGGCCGGCTTCCACGAGGCGGGCCACGGCGGCGGGGTCGGCCACGTCGGTGGCCAAGCCCAGCACGGGTACGCCGTGGGCGGCTTCGATGGCGGCGCAGGTTTCCTGCAGCGCCGCATCGTGGCGGGCACAGAGGATGAGCGACGCGCCTTCGGCGGCCAGCTCTTCGGCCACGGCGCGGCCAAGGCCCTGGCTAGCGGCAGCTACCAGGGCAATTTTTCCTTTTATTCCGAGGTCCATAATCGGGCTATTTCAGGCGCAGATAATCATCCGATTTATCCAACCAGTCCTGGCGGGGCGGGCTGAAAATATCCACATCAAGCGTGTCTTCGATGGCCTCGGCCTTGTGCCAGACATTGGACGGAATGTGCAGCACCTCGCCTACGCCAACTACGATGGGCTCGGCATCTTCGGAACCAATCCAGAAGCGGAGCGCGCCTTCCAGGATGTAGGTAATCTGCTCGTTGTGGTGCTGGTGCAGGGGCACGATGCAGCCTTTTTTGAGGTAAACGTGGGCCAGCATCATCTTGTCGCCCGTGATGAGGCGGCGCGAAAGCTGGTCGGTCACCTGCTCTTTGGGCATGTCGTCCCAGGTGTATTTGGTGACTGTTTGGGGGTTTTCCATTGGGTATGTGAATTGAGTGGGATTTATTAGAACGTCATGCTGAGCAAGCGGAGCGCAGTCGAAGCATCTCTACCTCAATACTAACCTAAATGTTGGAATTAGTTGCGCGGTAGAGATGCTTCGGCAAGCTAAGCATGACGTTTCTTCCGGCTTTCACTTATCACTTAGAAAGCCTACACCCGCACCCGGCTCGCCACCGCCGACACGCACAGCCCCATCACGGCAATCAGCGCGAACGACACCCGCAAACTCGTTGCGCCCGCCACGAAGCCAATGACCGGCGGCCCCAGCAGGAACCCGAAAAAGCCAATCGTAGAAACTGCCGCCAGCGACATCCCGGCCGACATATGGGTCGACTTGCCCGCCGCCGAGTACACCAGCGGCACCACCGCCGACGTGCCGAAACCCACCAGCAAAAAGCCCAGCAGCGCCGTGGGCAGCGTGGGCCAGACCACGGCAATGCTCAGCCCGGTGGCCGTGAGCAGGCCGCTGAGCTGAATCACACGCTTCGGCCCGAGGCGGTGAGCCAGCCAGTCGGCCCCGAAACGGCCCAGCGCCATGGTGCTCATAAAGGCCGTGTAGCCCGCGCCCACCCAGGCCTTGTCGGCCTGAATAACCTTCTTGAAATACACCCCGCTCCAGTCGAACATGGCTCCCTCGCAGATGAGTGCGCAGAAGGCAATGGCCCCCAGGCCCAGCAGCTCCTTATCGGGCTTCACGAAGATGGGCTGGTCGGGGTCGACGCCCGAATCCTCGCGCACGATGTAGCCGGCGCTCACCACCAGTCCGGCCAGAATAAACAGGGAAATAAAAATAAAATGCACACCCGGCGGCACCGCGTACCCAATCATAAACGAGCCCACGGCCGCCGCCACAAACCCCGCCAGGCTCCACAGTCCATGAAAGGAGGCCATAATGGGCTTGTGCTTATAAAGCCGCTCCACGCCCACGGCCTGGGTATTCACCGAAATATTGGTGAGGTTGCCGCCCACGCCGAAGAGCACCAGGCACGGCAGCAGCTGCCAGAGGCTACTGGCCCAGCCCAGCCCCAGCAGCGCCGTGGCGTAGAGCACCACGCCCCACAGCACCACCCGGCGGCTGCCCTGCCTGGCCACCAGCCAGCCCGCCAGCGGCAATGACGCCAGCTGCCCTAGCGGAATGGCCAGCAGCACGCCGCCCAGCGCCGCCTCCGAAATGCCCATTGCCTGCTGCACGCTCGGAATGCGCGACGCCCAGCTGGCAAAGCACAGGCCCAACAGGAAAAATAGTACCCCTACGGCCAAGCGGTGGGTTTTGCGGGAAATATAGCCGGTGGCCGGCGGTAGCGAAATCATGTTCATCATCCGAATAGCGTAGCGGTAATCCGCCGGAACCGGGGTCCCGATTTCGGCAAATTACAAGCTTAGCCAACGCCGGCCAGCGCCGCGAAGTTGCCTGTATTATAAAAGCACAGTTTATACGCCAGCAAAACTTCCCGCCGGCGATTTACTGCAAAAATATTTGACAATCAGTGAATTGTTGCCAATTGATTGGCTTTGAAAACGGCCACTGCGACTACTTCAGGAGCTTTGCCAGCTTCTGCTGATACTGTGGGTTGTCGGTCATGCCGTTGTGGCGCGCGCCGGGCAGCACAATGAGCTTGTCGGTGGGCTTGAGCAACGCTTTCAGCCGCAACGTCGAGTTGTAGTCAATCACCTCGTCGCGGTCGCCATGAAACGGCACGATGGGCGGACGCACCCGGCCAATCAACTCATTGGTGGCCATGGGGTAGCGCAAAACGAGGGCCGGCACAAACGGATAAAGCCGCGCCGCCATGTCGCGCATGCTAAAGTACGGAGCCTGCAAAATCAGCAGCTTCGGGTGGCGGCGGGCGGCCAGCCAGGTGGCCGGCCCGGTACCAAGGGAGTAGCCCAGCACAATGGTACGGTTTTCGGGGTATTCGGGCCGCAGCTGCTGATACACAATATCCACATCGGCCAGCATCTGGGCCTGGTTTGTGATGGTACCACCGCTTTTGCCATAGCCCCGGTAGTCGAGCAGGAACACATCGTAGTGCAACGCAGTGTAGGTGGCAGCCGCGTTACACTAGCTGTCGAGCGCGCCGCCATTGCCATGCAGGTAGAATATCAGGCCCTTGGAATCAGGCGCTTTGAAAAGCAGGCCGTGCAGTTGGGTGCCATCGGCAGCGGTCGTCCACCGCTCCTCAAACGGGCCGGGAAAACGAAACTGATAGCCGGCCGGCAAGTGCGTGGGGGCAAACAGCAGCTTTTCCTGCTTGAAATACAGTGCCCCGCACAGCAGTAAGTACAGCGCCACCACCACGCTAAGCACAATAAGCACAACTTTCATCATCAGCGGGCTGCTTTCTATGGAAGCACTTGCCTTCGGGGCCGCCAAGGTAAAACCCGTTGGCCCAAAAACCTTTTACCCCCCAATCGTGGCCATGCTCTCGAAGCTGAGCTGGTGCAACGGCCGCTGCCGCTCGGCCTCGAAGCCGTTGGCCGCCCGGTAGCGGAACGCAGCCGACAGCGCCGCCACAATTTCCGCATCCGAAGCGCCGCCGCGCAGCAGGGCGCGGGTATCGAGCACGCCCTGGTCGTAGAGGCAGGTTTTGATACCGCCTTCGGCCGTGAGGCGCAGGCGGTTGCAGGTGCCGCAGAAGGTGCGCGAGTAGGCCGCAATGATGCCCACCGTGCCCCGGTGCCCGGCCATGCGGTATTCCGAGGCCGTGGCCCCGGCCGGCATGGCCACGGGCGTCAGCTCGCCGAAATGGGCCTCCAGGTGCTGGCGGATGCGAATGTGGTTCCAGGGCAGCGAGGCAGGGCCGGCGGCGTGGCTGCCACCGTTGAAGGGCATTTCTTCGATGAAGCGCACATCCACGGGCAGGTCGCGGCTAAGGGCGGCCAGCGGAATGAGGTCGTCGATGTTCTGGCCGTCCATCACCACAGCGTTGATTTTCAGCTGAATGCCGGCCTCCAGCAGGGCGTGGAAGGTTTCCATCACCTTGGGCAACTCGTCGCGCCGCGTTATCTGGAAGAACCGCTCGCGGTCCAGCGTATCGAGGCTGAGATTCACGGCCTTCACGCCCAGGCGGACCAGGGCCGGCACGTGCGGTGCGGTAAGCACGCCATTGGTGGTCAGGCTGATATCATCGATGCCGGGCAGCTGGGCCAGCTGCTCCATGAACGGTACCAGGTCGCGCCGCACGAAGGGCTCGCCGCCCGTCAGGCGCACTTTGCGCACGCCCAGGCCGGCCAGCAGGCCCGTAAGGCGCAGCATTTCCTCGTAGCTCAGCAGCTCGTGCTTGGGCATGTACTTAATGCCTTCTTCGGGCATGCAGTAGAAGCAGCGCAGGTTGCAGCGGTCCGTCACGGCCAGGCGCAGGTATTCCAGCGGCCGGCCATGCTGGTCGAAAAGGGGCGTAACGGCCGGCACGGCCGGCGAGAGTAGGGATGGAAGCACGTTTATCACCAATTTTGTCCGTCTGTACGTAAGACTGCCGGCTTGTGGTAAACCCCGGACGCAGGAAAGGTGTTCAGGCCACAGGCCGAAGCACTATCCGCAGCCGGTTTTCAACCCACAGAATTTAGGTCTAAAGATATGTCATTAAAAGTCGCCCTCTTCGGCATTACCCGCGAGATTGTGGGTACGTCCGTTATCGAGCTGCCGGCCCCCGCCCCCGCCACGGTGGGCGAGTTGCTGGCCGAAATGCGCCGCCAGTACCCCGCCCTGGGCGACCTGCGCAGCTGTGCTGTAGCCGTAAACAACGAGTATGCCGGCAACGACCAGCCCCTGCACACGGTGGACGAAATTGCCCTCATCCCGCCCGTAGCCGGTGGCTGATGTAGCGCGGACTTTTAGTCCGCGCCTGAATAGTTTCCGCACATTTTTCCCGAATCGCGGACTAAAAGTCCGCGCTACTGCCCACATGACCCCTCACCTCTCCATTACCGACCAGCCCATTGACATTGCCGCCGCTCTCGCAGCTGTGCAAACCGATACCGCCGGCGCAGTCAACTCCTTTGTCGGCACGGTGCGCAACCAGTCGGGCGGCCGACCGGTGCGCCGGCTGCACTACGAGTCTTACGACAGCATGGCACTCACGCAACTGGGCCATGTGGTAGCGCAGGCCTACGAAAAGTGGCCCATGCTGCAGGAAGTGGCCGTGGTGCACCGCAAAGGCACGCTGGAGCTCGGCGATGTGGCCGTAGTAGTGGCAGTAGCCACGCCGCACCGCGCCGAGAGCTTCGCCGCCTGCCAGTTTATCATTGATACACTGAAGCAGGTGGTCACCATCTGGAAGCGTGAGGAATATGAGGATGGCACGGAATGGGTGGCAGCGCACCCGTAAGGAATCTTTAGAAGTAAAGATGCCCGGCTTCTTTCCAGAAGCCGGGCATCTTTTTGGTATCGCGCCGGTCGGACCGCCTAGGGCGGTCCGACCGGCGTACGCGGCTCTTACTTGCTCGGAATCAGGTAGCCCAGCGAGAGCTGGAAGGCCGAGTGGCGGGCGTTTTTCAGGTCGCCATTGAAGTAAGTATTATTGTCGGATTTCACGAAGTCGCTGAAGGCACCGGTGTAGCGCAGGCTCAGACTGAGGCCGTTTTCGGCTTCGTAGCCCACGCCAGCCAGGTAGCCCAGCTCGTTGCGATTGAAGCCGCTGACATCGGTCTTGTCCTGCGCCTCGGTAGTGGTAGGCGAGCCGCCCAGCGCGGGCGTAGTCGTGATTTTGGTCTGGTTGTTGGCGCTCAGCAGGTAGGAATACTGGGGGCCTGCCTCGAAGATGAGACCGGCGGCGCGCACTTTCAGCAGCACCGGCACGTCGAGGTAGTTGTAGTTTACCTGGCCTTCGCGCTTTTGCTTGGCTCCGAGCAGGCCGGTGAATTCGGCAGGCTTGTTTTCGAAGCCTTTCTGCGAATACAGCACTTCGGGCTGGAGCGACAGGAAGCCGTCCTGAATGAGCGGCACATTGAGCATTACGCCGCCCAGAAAGCCGAATTTATTGTTGTAAGTATCCTGATTATGAACGTTGCCAGCCAGGTTGGAGTAGTTGGCTCCGGCGCGCAGCCCGATGCGCACACTCTGGGCCTGAGCCGACGAAACAGCAGCCGTAGCCAGCAGCGCGGCAGCTAGAATTGCAGTCTTTTTCATGATGAAATAAGGTTGGTTGATAAGACGTGTCGTGGGCTCGTCATTCAAAAACGTGCCAACGCGCGGCCCTAACGTTGGTTTATCGGATAATAGTCTGAACCGCAGCACAAAAAAATAACTACCGGACGGGCGGTTCCTTTCTGGCAGAAACTGGCCCGCAGGTCTGGCATGGCCGGCCGCTACTGGCCGGCAATCAGCTGCACGGCTTTTTCCAGCACCTCATCGCGCCCGGCCTGGATGCCGGCGATGGTGGGCTGCGCCACCACGTCGGACACAATGCCCACGCGCTGGGTTTCGCCGCCGTCGGGGTAGTACACGCCGAGGCCGCTAATCATAGTGGAGATGTTGCCGGGCAAGATGATGGTCGACACGTTGCCATCGGCCCCGGCGGTAGTGCTGCCCACCACTTTGGCCCCCGGCACGGCCCGCAGGGCCATGGTGGTGTATTCCGACTGGCTCTGGCTCAGCTCATTCACCAGAATAACGACCTTGCCCGCGTACGGGGCATCTTTGGTGCCCCATACGGCCGTAACCGGCGTGCGCAGAAACACACCCGGGTACGTGGGCTGCGGCTCGCTGAACCATACAAACGGCACCGGCTTGGCTGACAAATACTTGGTGAGCGAAAACACCACGAACTCCGCCGGGTAGTTGCGGATGTCGATGACGAGGCCTTTGGTATTTTTCAGCTGGACCATAGCGGCGGGCAGCTCATCCTGTCTATATAGTACCCAATGAAAGGTAGCCGACGTTATCGGGCAGCAGTTGGAAGAACGGGGCTTTGGGGTCGGGCATCCCGTTGTTGGCGGGCCTGAAGTTGCCCGCCACCCGTTTTTATTCCAGCCCTGGAGCCAGGCTACCGGCGCGGCTCCAGCTCCTGCGTGGCGGCGGCACGCTCCGCCGGCGTGTTCACATTGCGCAGTTCGCCGGGCGCGGGCGGGTTCAGCAGCTCAATGTCGGAATTGATGAGCGCCTTGCGCGGGCAGGAGTAACCCAGGCTCAGAAACCGCAGCAGCTGCCCGTAGCTGCGCGGCTCCCAGATGCTCACCAGCGGCTCCGGAAACTCGTCGAATGGGCTGCGGAAGGATGTGGCCATGCGGGCCGGCTGCCGGTTCGTCACCAGATGCTCCAGCGTTTCGCGGGTCAGAAAAGGCAGGTCGCAGGCCAGTACCAGCCACGCCGCATTGGGGTCGGCCTGGAAAGCCGATAGGATACCGCCCAACGGCCCCAGGTTCAGGAAGGTATCGGGCAGCGCAGTGAGGCCGGCGGGCAGCCCGGCCGCCTGGTCGGGGCGCACCGATACGCACACATCGGGGCAGAATTCGGCCAGCAGGGCGGCGGTGTGCTGGCGCTGGTCGAGGCTGTGATAGTGTAGGGCACCCTTGTCGGTTTGCATGCGCTCGCTGCGGCCGCCGGCCAGCACCAGGCCGCGCAGCACCGGCAGCGCCAGCTGGTACCACTGCCGGATGAAGGCCGCGATTTTGACCGTGTCGGCCAGCGGCAGCACGGGCGGCAGCGGCGCGGCGCTGAGGTGCTCCAGCAGCACGGCGGGCAGGTCGGTCTGGCCCTCGGCCAGCAAAATCAGTCGCACGTCAGTGAGGCGGTCGAGCTTCTTATCCAGCGGCTTGCGCGGGTCGATGATGACGACCTGCTGGCGGGCACGGAAGTGGTTGCCGTTCACCAGCACCACGCTTTCGTGGGCCAGTAGCTCGGGCTGCGAGAACTTATCGAGGGCCCGCGTGAGGTTGAGCTGGCGGTAGGTAATTTTATCGACCAGCTCCGCCGAAAGACCATTTTCGGCCACATAGGGCATGGGCTTGGCTGGGGTATCTGACGGCAAGCTGGCACTTGCCGCACTATCGCCGGCGGCGTGGTCAGCATCGACGTAGGCCACGCGCAATGTGGGCGCTAACAGCGGTAGCAGCCGGGCCACCAACGTTTGAATGTCGCCGCAGGGCGCACCCAGAATAGCCAGCTCGTGGCGGCCAAATTCGCCCACATCGGGGCGGGTGAGGGCGGCGTGCTTGGTGCGTTTTACGGTTGAGCTTGATAGACTATCCATGTCGGAATTTACGAATTTTCTGCGCGATGAAAGTCTTTTTTGCCGCCGGTTTTCTCCATCAGCTGCACGCCTTCAATGCTGATGTCGTGCGAAAACGCCTTGCACATATCATATATGGTGAGGGCGGCCACGGTGGCGCCGGTCAGGGCCTCCATCTCCACGCCGGTACGGCCCGTGACCACAGCCGTGCACACCACGCGCAGGGCATCGGGACCGTCGGGCTCGATGGTGATGCTGCAATCGTCCAGCCCCAGCGGATGGCAGAGGGGGATAAGGTCGGCGGTTCTTTTCGCGCCCATGATGCCCGCCAGGATGGCGGTGTGAATGACCGGGCCTTTGTGCGAAGGCATTTCGCCAGCCTGCACGCGGCTCAGCAGCTCCTGCCCCAGCACCACGCGGCAGTGGGCGCGGGCTACCCGGCGGGTAGGCACTTTACTCCCTACATCCACCATGGTGGGCTGGTTAGCGGCATTGACGTGGGTAAAATTTTTGGTCAGCATAAAACGGTGGGGCGGAGACAAACGGGCGGTTATGAACGGTACAGGCGCAAAATAAGCCCCCGGGGCCAGGCGAGGCAGCGGGAGCACATTTGCTAACAGCCAACGATGCCCCCCGGTTGTGAGGGCAAACTATTCCGGCGAGCGGTAGTTTTTCCCGTCCGGCTTTGCGAAAACACGTATGCCGACGGACCAATCCGGCAGACCGGGCCCTCGCCCGTCCTGCCTTCATCCCCATTTTTGCATGACCAATACCGCATTAGTAGTCGGTGCCAGCGGCATCATCGGCAGCAACCTGGCCCAGGAGCTGCTGGCCACAAACTGGCCCACCTACGGCCTGGCCCGCCGCCCCAACACCCGTATTGCGGGCCTGCAGCCCGTGGCCGCCGATTTGCTCGACGTCGCCCGCCTCGAAACTGCCCTGGCCGACCTGCGGCCCACGCACGTATTCATTACGACCTGGATGCGTAACGACACCGAAGCCGAAAACATCCGGGTGAACGGCGCCATGGTACGCAACCTGCTGGCCGTGCTGGGCCCGAAGCACTCGGTACAGCACGTGGCCCTGGTAACCGGCCTGAAGCACTACCTGGGGCCTTTCGAGGCCTACGTGAGCGGGGGCGTGCCACCGCCCACGCCGCTGCGCGAGGCCCAGCCCCGGCTGGCGCTCGACAATTTTTATTACGCGCAGGAAGACGAGGTATATGCCGCTGCCGCGCGCGATGGCTTCACCTGGAGCATCCATCGGCCGCACACCATCATCGGCAAGGCGGTGGGCAACCTCATGAACCTGGGCACCACGCTGGCCGTTTATGCCAGCATCTGCAAGGCCACGGGGCGGCCGTTTCGCTGGCCCGGCTCGCAAGCGCAGTGGGAAGGATTATCGGACGTGACCGATGCCCGCGTCATTGCCAAACAGCTGGTGTGGGTCGCCACTACCGAAGCGGCCCGCAACGAGGCCTATAATGTGGTGAATGGCGACGTTTTCCGCTGGAGCTGGCTGTGGGGCCGGCTGGCCGACTGGTTTGGGGTAGAAGCCGTGGGCTTTGGGGGCAGCATGCAACCGCTGGAAGCCCAGATGGCGGCCGACGCCGACCTTTGGCACGAAATTGCCGCGCAGCACAATCTGGCCGAGCCCAACCTGAGCCGCTTGGCCTCGCCCTGGCATACCGACCTGGACCTGGGCCGGCCCATCGAGGTGATGACCGACATGGCTAACAGCCGCAAGCGCGGCTTCACGGTGTACCAACCCACGGAGGATTCGTTTTTCGACCTGTTTGCCCAGCTGCGCCACGACCGACTGATTCCCTAGCCCGCCGTAGCATAGGCTTTAGCTTGTGCTAATGTGCAGCATTAATTACCTCATTCCCTCCCTGCACAAGCTACGGCATGTGCTACAAGCCCCTCCCCCATGCTCACCGTTACCGAAGCTTCTGCCCGCGTGCTGGCCACTGCCCACCCGTTGCCGCCCGAAACCATTGCCCTACCCCACGCCGCCGGCCGCGTGCTGGCCGAAACCCTTGTGGCCGACCGCGACTTTCCGCCCTTCAACCGGGTGGCCATGGACGGCATTGCGGTGCAGCTTGCCACCTGGGCCGGCGGGCAGTCGGAATTTGTTATTGCGCACGCCCAGTACGCCGGGGCTCCGGCCCAGACGCTGCAAAATCCGCAGCAGGCCATTGAGGTGATGACCGGCGCCGTGCTACCCGTCGGCACCGATGTGGTGATTCGCTACGAGGATATTCTGCTCGAAAACAACCGCGCTACCATCCAGATTGCGCCGCCCGAGGCTCCCGGCCCCAACATTCATCGCCAGGGCGCCGACCGCCGCACCGGCGATGCCCTGCTACCCCCCGGCACCCGCCTAGGCCCCGCCGAGCTGGCCGTGGCCGCCACCGTAGGCGCGGCCGAAGTGCGCGTGACCCGTGCCCCCCGCGTGGCCGTGGTGAGCACCGGCGATGAGCTGGTGGGCATAGCCGACACCCCGCTGCCGCACCAGATTCGGCGCTCCAACATCTATGCCCTGCAGGCGCTGTTCGCGCAGACCGGAGCCGAGGTTTCGCTGTTTCACCTCACCGATAACGTGGACGAGCTGCGCGCGGGCCTTACCAACATCCTCACGTCCGGTTTCGATGCTGTGGTGCTGAGCGGGGCCGTGAGCAAGGGCCGCGCCGACCACCTGCCCGGCCTGCTGCGCGAGTTAGGCGTGGTCGAAATATTTCATGAGGTGCAGCAACGCCCCGGCAAGCCCATGTGGTTTGGGGCGCGGGCCGAAGGGCCGGTAGTATTCGGGCTGCCCGGCAACCCGGTATCCACGTTTCTCACGGCCTGCCGCTACGTGCGGCCCTGGCTACGCGCCGTGCAGCAGCCCACCAGTGCAGACGAAACTACCGCCGCATTCGAAGCGCCCCAACCAGCCGTGCTTACCGTCGATATTAATTTCAAGCCCCAGCTGGCCCATTTCGTGCCCGTGCGCCTGACCGTCGATGCCGCCGGCCAACGCCTGGCTACGCCACTGCGGATGGGCGGCTCCGGCGATTTGGCCGGGTTGCTGGGGGCTACGGCGTTTCTGGAGCTGCCGCCCGAGCCAGCCGTGTTTGCGGCGGGCAGCGTGTGGCCGGCCTGGGAGCTATAGCGCCGGTATTAGCCGTACCAGCGCTACTCTTTAGTGCATTGATTATCTCATCTCCAGGGCTATACCTCCATCCTTAAATCTCCGCCCCACGAACCGATAGGCCATGGCGCGAAACAGGTCTTCAACACCTAACCACTTATAGCAGGGCGGCCTCCCAGTCCAAATCCAGGTCGGTCATGGTTGATAGCATTACCAATGCCACCCCTACCAAACCTTGTTTTACTTCATTCTCCCGCTGCTGATAATAACCCGTCAATAATTCCTGTCGCAACCAGCTTTGCGTTTGGCCCAGCCAATAGCGCTGGCCTTTTTGGTACTTATCCTGCCCACTAAGGCGGTAGAGCCTGGCGTATAAGTGCGCAACTCCAGCCGCGCCATCGTATAGCTGCGAACTAACTATGCCCGTGTCTTTTATGGTTGTTCGCAGCAGCGTGTTTAATCCTACCAACTCGGCGATTTTAGCCAGCTCCGGCTCCTGCAAATGCGCATGAGCCTGATATAGCAGCAAAGATTGGCCAATGTCGCCACGCCGCCAACTTAGCGTGGGCGAAAAAGTCGTTTCTTCCGTCTGACTATGAACCTGATAAGGAAATACCGCAAACCTTCCATCCTGGAAATCAACGTTGCGTTTGAGCGCCAAAATCCCAATAATGCCCTTAACGATGAGGTTTTTAAGACCCTCATTCTGCAGACCCAACGCGTGGAGACGGATGAGCACCAGCAGCTCGGCGGCCAGGCCAGCATCTAACCCCAAGGATACCTGGGTTTGCGTGACCGGAACCTTATGCAAGTCGCCCTTCGCAGCCGAAAACCAAACCAACAGTCGCTGCAAAAAATGAGCAGCTTGCTGGCCAGGCAAACGCAGACTGAAATAGCGCAGTATTCGAAAAAAACGACTCCGATTAAAGGTATCTGGATGCTGAATCACGTGCTCTGCAACCTCTCCCAGCGCCTGGTCTACTTCGGCCAGGAGTACGTGGTCTACCTGGAGCCCTTCGACTACGAGACGGGCATTCAGCCATGCGGCCATGCATGCATAGTCTAACTGTTCAGCAGGCCATACTTTAATCGAATACCATTCGGGGCGTAACGCTACCTGTTCAAACAGATGGCAGGCCAGAAGCGCATCCTGCTTCTGGCCAAAAATTTTATAAAAGCAGAAGGCATAGGTACTCGAACCTAGTAATTCCGGCAGCGAAGCACTAATCCAATCACGGTTCGTCAGGATGCGATGCACTTCCTGCCAGCTTTCGGTCGCTTTATCATGTATATCCTGCATAATGAAGCGACGATTAATTAAGCTGATAGGGGCCACAACCTCAAACACCAGATGTACTGCACATCAGGAAATCAATAGCAGCACAGGCTTCCGCCACCTTACTAACAATCAAGCCGGCAGCACTTAAATAGTACCATTACAAACCAACTACTACCCTTCTTAACTAGTCCAGCAAAAGTGAATTACTTGCCCAGCCTTACAATGCAGGCCTCATAGAATGGCCTATACCACTACCGGCAATTGGGGAAGCTGTTATACTCCCCCAATTGCCGGCTTACCCAGGTACAAAGCATTGTTTATAAGCGTATTGCTTAGAAACCGCCGTTAATGACACTGGTGACCGTATCGATGGTCGACGTATAGAAAGCGCTATTCGTATTGGGTTTGTTGAAGCGCGTGATAACGGCTTTTTTCAATTGAAATTTAGCAGTGTTGACAGTGCGGGCGGAGTTGTCGATGTTTTTCATATGAAATAGTGAAAAGTGTGGTGGACGGCACAGCGCTGTCTGCGTTGCTTGGAACAAACGTACTTCTGTCTGCTAACTAACCCAAGAAATTTACACCAACGCCCTTTTTGGCAGTACCAATCCCAAAGCCACTCCTTTGGGGCCACTGCCAGCAGGCTGTAGCTCTGGCAAAAAGCGGATAGCCGCATCATATGGCCAGGCTGTCGTTGCCCCCTGCTGACCTGACCTGGCCTGCCGAAAGCAAGCTTAGCTAATGAGCCTGCTCGGCAGCTAACTATATTTATATTCGCATTCTTCTTTCGCCTTCTTCTCCTGAAACCGGACTCCTCCCTGCAACCGGAATTTGTCGCCGCTCGAATTACTCCCCTTACCACTACCAAATGCGTACGGACTCCCCAAAAATGCGGCCTTTCTTAACCCACCTGGCGACATGGGTGGGCTTTGCCATTTATGAACAATCTATTATTCTCATTACGAGCACGACGAAGTTTATCTTTCTTTTCGCCCTGGTAAACTACCTGCTCAATGCCGCGCTGTTTTATACCAGCTGCAACCTGCTATTTCCTGCCCTATACAACCGGAAGCGCTACTTCCTTTTTTCGTTAGCAGCACTGAGCTTGCTGGCCACGTTTGCTTTTTTCCGGAGTGCAGTAAGCCTGTATCTGGCCCCGCTGCTCCATATCCCGGAACTTCCCTATTCGGTTCATCAGCTTTGGGTTTCGTCCGTCTATCGAGGCACTTTCTTCTTATTGATAAGTACCGGCTATTGGTTTGCACGCAACGCCATTGTGCTGGAAAAGCAGAAGCGGGACGCCGAACGTAGCCTGATGCAGGCCAATGTCGCCTTTCTGAAAAGCCAGATTAACCCGCACTTTCTTTTCAATTCGCTCAACTTCCTGTACGCACAGGTGTACCCGCACTCCGAAAATGCCGCTAAAAGCATTTTGCTATTGGCCGATACCATGCGCTATGCCTTACACGAAGACAGCAGCGGGAAGGTGATGCTAACCCAGGAAGTAGAACACCTCCATAATTACATTGCTATCAATCAGCTCCGCTTTAACAAGAAGCTTAACATTGATTTCGAAATAGTAGGCAACATTCAGTTTTTAATGATTCTGCCACTCGTGCTCATCACGTTTGTAGAAAACTGCTTTAAACACGGGCAATTGGATGACCCCGCGAATCCGCTCGTCATTCGCCTGGAGACCGTTCAAAATCAGCTTGCTTTTTATTCGCATAATAAAAAGCGCCATGGCCCCAAGGAAAAAAGCACTGGTATTGGCCTGGTTAATACCCGGAAACGGCTGGAGATACTATATCCCGACCGGCACGAGCTGGTGCTGAAAGATGAGCCCGACTACTACACCTGCACGTTGACCATCACGCTCTAAACGGTATTGCGGAGTGGTCCGGTTAGGCTGGCCCGGCCCGGCCCGGCCAGCGCCTACCGCTACCCGGTGCTGTATAGCCCCGGGGGCCCAGGCCCCTAAATAGCCCGGTTTCTCAGGCGGGCGATGCCCTTTTGTTCAGTAGCGACTAGTGCGGCTACTGCCCGGCGCACCAGCCGCTCCCAGTCGCTGCTACCGCAGCTGCAAGTACCTTATTGGTCCGGCGCTGGCATTCTCCAGCCATCCACCTGCTGCTATGCCGGCAGCTGCTGACCACCCCGCGGCTGGCGCAGTACTGCCCCTGTGCTGGTGCCACAGCACTCAGGGCTTCCTTTTGCTGGTGATAGAGCAGGTGCAGGTTCCCGTTTGAGGCCCGGATAGTCGCCGGCACCTGGCTCGCAGGCCCCGGGCGGGCTTTCCTGATGACAAGAAGGGGCACCAAGGCAGCATCTATTCTTTATTTAATACAAAAATCAATCAGGCGTAGTAGCCGGGCAGTGGAAATAGTCAGCCGTTGGGAAGGCGGAAACACCCGAAATAGGGGGTTTAGTCCTGCCAATCGGCCTAGTGGTGTAGTATTTTTTTTTAGGCAAACACCTCCCACTAGTTTTGAATCAACAATAATGGTAGCAAAAGACCAGCCGCTCTTAATAAGCTGCTCATCAGATAAAAGCCATGCCTATTGTCGCGTTTTACCTGCTGGTCAATTTGAGTTCCGCTGGGTAAAAGATGTCTTATTGGAATCCGTTTCATCTGCTTTTTCACCCCAACTCGACTGTCATGAAAAGAACTGATAACCTCTGCTTCTCCAATGAGAACTATGACTTCAACCCTTTTAGTGAAGGCGAGCTGGCCTTGATTATGGGCGGCGGTGATGATGAGCTCACGTTTGACTTTCTGACCGACAATAAATTGATTGAAGACGCCGAAGACTAGCCGCTGCCGGCACCGGCAAAACCGGCCTTATCACCCGGTTCAATCCCCTGCTCTTTAGCGCATTAATCCGACTTACATTTTTCCTGCCAATCAGCGCCACGGCCCCTGCCGCCGGTGCACCAACCTAGCCCAAGTAGTGGCCACTACTCGGACTATAAATGCCTAGCGAACCAACAGCACACCGGTTACTTGGTTTCACAGGTTTTTTCCAATTTCCAACCCATTCCCACACCAAAGCTATGAAAAAGGTACAATTCGCCGACAAGCTGGACCTCAGCAAAGAAATCATTGCCAACCTGAGCGAGGAGCAGCTCCAGGAAATCGAAGGTGGCGCCGCCGCTGCCGAGCAGTCGTGCTGGTTCAACTCCTGCGTTACCAACTCCGCCGAGGCCATCGAGTCGGCTGAGTAAGTAAGGAAACCCTGCGTGGCGGGGCCGCGCCCCCGGCTTGGCTTTGCCACGCACCAGGCTCCCATTTTTTTCCAATTCCCAACCCATTCCCACACCAAAGCTATGAAAAAGGTACAATTCGCCGACAAGCTGGACCTCAGCAAAGAAATCATTGCCAACCTGAGCGAGGAGCAGCTCCAGGAAATCGAAGGTGGCGCCGCCGCTGCCGAGCAGTCGTGCTGGTTCAACTCCTGCGTTACCAACTCCGCCGAGGCCATCGAGTCGGCTGAGTAAGTAAGGAAACCCTGCGTGGCGGGGCCGCGCCCCCGGCTTGGCTTTGCCACGCACCAGGCTCCCATTTTTTTCCAATTCCCAACCCATTCCCAACCCGAGTTATGAAAAAGGTACAATTCGCCGACAAGCTGGACCTCAGCAAAGAAATCATTGCCAACCTGAGCGAGGAGCAGCTCCAGGAAATCGAAGGTGGCGCCGCCGCTGCCGAGCAGTCGTGCTGGTTCAACTCCTGCGTTACCAACTCCGCCGAGGCCATCGAGTCGGCTGAGTAAGTAAGGAAACCCTTCGTGGCGGGGCCATGCCCTCCGGGCTGGCCCCGCCACGAACCGGGCCTGCTTTCTTTCAATCCGCCACTCATTCCCAACCCGCGTTATGAAAAAAATACCATTTGCCGACAAGCTGGACCTCAGCAAGGAAATCATTGCCAACCTGAGCGAGGAGCAGCTCCTGGAAATTGAAGGCGGCGCCTTTCCATCCGAACTGTCCTGCTGGTTTACCTCCTGCTTCTACAAGCCCGAGGAAGTTGCCGAGTAAATCGCTGATTGGCAACAGGAAACAAATTGGTTAATCCTCTGAGCACCAATTCCGCACCCTCATTCTCTTCCCTTTTTTCTTCCTGCATTATGGAACCTCTGGACTTTTACTTGTTGCGGCTGCCCGTGCTCCCCATCAGTGGACTAGCCACGCTCCATACTTGCCGGCAACCAGCTGCCCTCGCGCAGGTACTGCACACCCACTACCAGGCCCCCACCATTCAGGAGGCTATTTACCTGGCTAGCCCCGAGCTGTATCAGCAGCTGCGCAAATGGCTCGCCCAGCCCATCGCGACTTACGAGTCGGCCGATGACGAGCGGTTGGTACTCACGCTCTACAAATACCTGCTGCGCATGAGCAGCCGCTGCACCCCCTACGGACTATTTGCCGGCTTTAGCACCGGGCAGATTGCCGATAGCCCCACTCAGCTGCGGCTGGCGCCCATGGCGGAACGCTACCACAAGCACGCCCGCCTCGACATGAACTCGGTGGCCGAGCTATGCAAACAGCTGCTGGCCGACCCCGAGCTGCGCACCCGCCTGACGTTCTTCACGAACAACAGCTTATACAAAACGCCTGACGCGTACCGCTATTACGAGTATCAGCTTGGCCACAAACGGCGGGCCTATCACCTGGTATCGGTGAAGGCAACCGCTTACCTCGACCAATTACTGGAAGCGGCCAAGGCGGGGGCCACTTACGAGGCCCTGCACTCCCTGCTGGTTGCCCAGGATGTGGCACCGGCTGCGGCAACCCGTTTTATGGACCGCCTGATAGAGGCGCAATTACTGCTTTCGGAGCTGGAACCCACGGTTACAGGCCGGGAGTTTTTTCATTGTCTGGTTGACAGAATTGCTGCCCTGGCGCCCTCGCATTCGAGCCTGGCCCAGCTGCGCGACATACAGGCCCAGCTGCGCGCCCCCCACGCCGGCACAACCACCTACCAGGCGGTACAGGCAATGGTGGGCGATGCCTTTCGTGCCGCAAGCAGCAAAGACCTCATTCAGACCGACCTACGCATTAACCTAATGAGCAATACGCTGCAAGCGAATGCAGTCGCGGTTATCAGCCGGGAGATGGCTAGCCTTGCCGTGCTCTACAAAGAAGCGGTACCGGCCGACCTGCGGAGCTTAACCCAGCGCTTTATGGAGCGATATGAGGAGCAAGAGGTGCCCCTGCTCGAAGTGCTGGATAGCGAAACCGGCCTTGGCTATGGTGCAGCCAGCGGGGCCAAAACCCACCATACGCCCTTTGTGGCCGACGTGCGGGTGCCGGCCGGGAAGGCCACCACCACCCAAGTACCCTGGACGGCCTACCGCCGCCTGGTATTCCGCAAGTTTCGGGAGGGACAGGGGCAAACCCAGCCTGTGGTCATCACCGATGCCGATTTAGCCACTTTGGCGGAGACTCATACGGCTGTGGTACCGGCGACTTTCTATGCACTGGGCAGCGTAGTGGCCGCATCGGCCGCCGCGTTTGATGCCGGTAATTTCAAGTTCCATCTCATGGCCTGCCACGGCCCCGGGGCCATGGGGCTACTGGCACGTTTTGCCCATGCCGACGCTGAGCTGGCGACCAAGCTGGTGGCCTGTGGCCAGCGGGAGCAGCTGGCCAGCCCCGAAGCCCTGCTGGCCGAGGTAGTGCACCTGCCCGAGGCCCGGGTAGGCAACATTCTGCAACGCCCCCAGCTGCGGGCCTACGAGATACCCTTTCTGGGCAGTGCTTCGGTTCCGGCGGAACAGCAGCTGCCGGCGGCTGATTTACTGCTCTCGGTGCGCCAGGGACAGTTGGTGTTGCGCTCGAAACGCCTGAATAAGGTCATCGCGCCCCGACTAACCACGGCCCACAACTATGCGCATGGGCTGCCACTGTACAAGTTTCTCTGCGATTTGCAGCACCAGCGGGAGGCCTTTTCCATTGCCTGGGACTGGGGCGTGCTGCGTGAAGAGCTTCACCTGCCCCGGGTTGAGTACAAGCACCTGATTGTGAGCCGTGAACGCTGGCACTTACCGTTTACGGCGCAGGAGCAAGCCCAGGCTGCCAGCCACTCGCCCGAAGCGCTTGCGGCTTTCAGAGCAACCTACCGGCTGCCCCGCCAGGTAATGCTGGCCGATGGCGACAACGAGCTGCTACTCGACTTCGACTGCCCGCTGGCCGTGACGCTACTGGCCCAGCGGCTGAAAAAAGGGGCGGCCGTATTGTTCGAGTTCATCCACCGCGAAACGTCGAGCTTCATTACCGACCCACTGGGGCAGAGCTACGTGAATGAATTGCTCATTCCCTTTGCCCGCACGGCCGCGCCAGCAGCAACCCGCCCGGCAAGCAGGCTAAGCAGCGAAAGCCCGGCGACCCCGGTACGCCGCTCGTTTGCCCTGGGCAGCGAATGGACCTACCTGAAAATATACTGCGGAGCCAAGTGGGCCG
Source organism: Hymenobacter siberiensis (assembly GCF_018967845.1). Lineage (GTDB taxonomy): Bacteria > Bacteroidota > Bacteroidia > Cytophagales > Hymenobacteraceae > Hymenobacter > Hymenobacter siberiensis. The sequence continues at coordinate 1,247,093 of NZ_JAHLZZ010000001.1, read as the reverse complement.
ATAAGATTCTGGCCGAATACCTCCGCCCTTGTTTGGCAACGATGGAGGAGCAAGGCCTGCTCAGTAAGTGGTTTTTTATTCGCTACAACGACCCCCGGCCCCATTTGCGCCTGCGCTTGCTGCACGCGGCCAACCCAACGGTAATTGCCACTCTGGTCGACCGCCTGCACCAGGCCCTGGCTCCGCTGCAGGAGGCGCGGGTGGTACATGCCCTGCAATACGACACGTATTGCCGCGAGCTGGAGCGCTACGGCTCGGCCACCATGGAGTTCAGCGAAACCATTTTTTATCATGACAGCCGGGCGATTATCCGGTTCGTGGACTTGCTGGACGGCGGCGAGGCCGGCGAGCAATACCGCTGGCTCTTTGCCATTCGCGGCGTGGATGCCATGCTCACCGACTTCGGGTTTTCGCTCTCCGAAAAGCTGGCGCTGGCCGAGCGTAGTCAGCAAAGCTTCTTTCAGGAGTTTAACGGCACCCCCGACCTTACCCGCCGCCTCAACGATAAGTACCGGGCGGTGAGCCGCCTGCTCACCAGCTTTCTGAACCCGGCCAACGACACGGCCGAAACGGCCGAAGCGGTAGCCCTCTTTGCCGAACGCTCGCTGGCCGTGCAAACCGCCTACCAGGGCGTAGCTGTTGCGCCCGCCACCGTGCGGCGCCTGGTGCCCAGCTTCCTGCACATGTTCCTGAATCGGATGTTCCTGGCCAACCAGCGCCTGCACGAGCTAGTGGTCTACCACTACCTCACTAAGCACTACACCTCTATCAAAGCCCGTGAGCGCCAGCTCGCCACCAGTGAAGTGTAACCCTTTACCCCCGCCGACCCATGGAAAACCGCCCGCTATTTTCAGCCGAAATCACCGATATTATCGGCACGCCCCCCCGTTGGATTGTGCGGGCGGGCGGGGGGCTACTCCTGGGTTTGCTGCTGGGCGTGGCGGCCCTGGCCAGCAGCATTGCGCTGCCCGAGCACCACAGCTACCCGCTGGTTCTCAAAGGCGAAGTGGCGCCCTATTATCTGCGTCAGTCAGCTAATCAGCTGCGGCCGCTGCTGGCCTCGGGCAGCGTGGTAACCAAGGGCCATTACCTGACAAATGCCTCTCCAACAGATACTATTGGCGGGCTACGGGCTCCGTTCACCGGAACGTATTTCTCGGCCGCGCCGACCACCGTTATCCCCGGCGATACCCTGGGCCTGTTGGTCCCGCTCACCAACACCTACCGCTTCAGCGGCCGCATAGCCCTGGGCCAGCTAACCGCGCTGCGACAAGCCCCCGCCCTGGTGCTGGAAGTACCGCTGGAGGGCACCGACCAAGCCCTGGTGCTACACGGCCACCTCAGCTACATCGCCCCCGCCGTCCACAACGGCCAGGTCACCTACATCGGGCTGCTCGATAGCTCCTCCAATCAGCTACTGGCGCATCGGCTGGTTGCCATCACCCAACTCAACGGGCTGCTGCAGGTGAGCGGTGCGCCCAAAACCGTCGTGCAGCGCCTGCTGCAAACGCACTAAAACTCTTTCAGCAAGCGGCCTTTCCTCTTTTCTCAACATTCTTTTTTCTTAAAAAATATACGGCCATGAATATACTTTTTAATAAAAAAAGTCGGAATTTCCTCACGCTCCTGGGCTTGCTGGCCGGCCCCACGCTCGCAGCTGCGCAAAGCACCATCACGGGCCAGGCAATCGACCAAGCCACCCAGGCCGGCGTGAGCTACGCCACACTCGTAGTGAAAACCAACGGCCCTGACGGCAGCGTGGTAAACTCGGCCCTGGCCGACGAAAACGGCCGGTTCACCCTGCAGGGGCTGAAACCGGGCATTTACCAGTTCAACATCCTGATGCTGAACTACGCGACGCATGTGCAAGCGCTCAATCTGCTGGCTGGTGCGCCGCCCCTGAGCCTCGCCCCCATTGGCTTGCAGGCAGCGGCCCAGCAGCTCGCAGAGGTACAAGTGGTAGGGCAGCGGCCGCTGCTGGAACAGAAACCCGACCGCATTACCATGAACGTGGCCCACAGCGTGCTGGCCGCCGGCAACGATGGCTACAGTATTCTGGCAATGGCCCCGGCGGTGCAGCTGCGCGATGGGCACCTCACTTTCCGGGGGAAGAGCAATGTGCTGATTCTGCTCAATGGCAAACGGCTGCCCGGGGCCAACCTGGAAAGCGTATTGGCCAGCCTGCCCGGTGACCAGATTGAGCGCATCGAGCTGATTAGCAACCCGTCGTCGAAATACGACGCGAATGCCTCGGGCGGGGTCATCGAAATTTACACGAAGCGCAGCCCCGAAGGCGGCTGGGCGGCCAACCTGGGCGGCAACCTGAGCCAGGGGTTTCGCATGGGCCAGGGCCTCAACGGCGGAGTGCGGGCCAGCTCGGCCAAGTTTGATTTCGCGGCCAACGGCAGCCTGGCGAACCGCAACGGCATTGAGCGCGGCTACGAGAACCGGACGTTTTTTGCGGGGCGCACCCCGGCCGGCACGCTGCACCAGGACAATGACTTTGAAACCACCATCCGGGACGGCAGCTTTGCGGGCAGCGTGAACTACCACTTCGATGAGCGCACCACGGTGGGAGTGGACGTTCAGACGGTAACATCCAGCATTGCGGCCCAGGGCTTGTTGCAGGGCGTTATTCGAGAGGCGGGTGGTATCACTAATTCGACCAGCCGCAACAACGGCCGGGTGGCAATAGACCTGCGCAGCTACAACCTGTTTTTTCAGCGCACCCTCGACAAGCAAGGGTCGAGCCTGTTGGGCACGGCCAACTACGCGCAGTTTTTGAGCCGCCAGGAGCAAACCTTCAACCAGTACCAGCAGGGCTTCCGCGACTCGACAGGCAGCGAGTCGGTTTTTCGCAACACCGCCCCCGCCACCTACGACATTTATACCAGCGCCCTGGACTACACCAAGGTACTTGGCCCAACCACCCGGCTTGAGGCCGGCCTGAAGTACACCGCTACTTACAACGATAGCCGGCAGCAGGCCGAGCTATTGACCGAGGGCCAGTGGAAGCCCCAGGCCACCACGCCCTTCTCGCACCTGGGCTACCAGGAGCAGATTGGGGCCGGCTACTTCAGCCTGAACAAAACTTACGATAAGCTGACGCTGGCGGCCGGGCTCCGGGCCGAGCAAACCCGCTATCAGGTCCGGGCCGGTATCGACTCGAGCTACTTCAACCTGTTTCCAAATCTGCGGGCCGACTTTAAGGCATCGCCCAATTACACGACCTCGCTGGCCTACGCCCGCAACGTGAACCGGCCGGCCTACGAAAATCTGATTCCCTACGAGCTGTTTATCAACAACTATACCTCGCGTAAGGGCAATGCCCGGCTGCGGCCCGAGTACACCAACAGCTTTTCCTGGAACCATCTCTACAAGGGGTTTGGCCTGCAGCTAGCCTACACGCAAACCACCAATGCCATTGCCTCCCTCTACGTGTACCAGCCCGCCACGCTGCGCTTCGTGCTCACGCCCCAGAACTTTCGGCAGCGCCACCTGGGCACCATTACCCTCACGGCGCCCGTGCAGCTGGCCAAGTGGTGGAGCATGACCAACAATAGCAGCCTGCTCTACCAGCAGCTGAGCCTGCCCGACCCCATGGAGACCGCGGCGATTTACACGAAGCAGAAAGTGTACTTCACGGCCAGCACCGACCACACGTTCCAGCTGGGACATGACTGGACGGCCCAGGTATTCGGAGCCTACGGCTCTCCCTCCTTCAGCGGGCTGCTCGACTACAGCTCGTACTCCAACGTGCGGGTGGCGGTGAAGAAGTCGCTGCTGCAGAAACACGCCTCGCTGAAACTGGAAGTGATGGACATCTTTTATCAGGCCAACGTGGGGATATCGTCCAATGTGGTCCCCATCGTGACGGAAGGCATCAATCGCACCGATACCCGCCGGGTGCGTGCCTCGTTCACCTACAATTTTGGCAAAACCGGCTTCAAGAGCAAACAGGTGCAAACCAAGGGCAATACCGACGAGCTAAACCGCCTGCACTAAACATCTACCAACCAGACTGCTAACCCGTCCTTCACTATGGAAACCCTAACCGCTGCGCCCACCGCCATCGGCCCGCTGCTGGCAACCGTGGCCCACTACCTCAATGCCCCGGGGGCTCCTACACTGACGACTTTCGGCGTGGCATCGGGCAAAGGCGGCACCATCCTCTTCAACTGCCACTACGCAGCCTTTAGCGGCGAAACCGGGTATTACGAGCGGGCCCTGGCCGAGCTGGAGCAGGTGATGGCCGCCCTCAACCCTCGCACCTACAAAGCCGATTTCAGCAGCAACTACTACCAGGAGCTGGCCGAGCTGGGCGGGCTGCTGGTTTACCTCACCACCCAGGGCCACCTCGACTGGGATGCCGAGCCAACGCTGCAACAGATTGACAACCTGCTGGCCGACCGGATGCGCCACTACCTGGCAAGCCACAATTTTGAGCGCACCAGCGGGGCCCTAAGCTGTGGCACGTACTTTTTGCGCCGGCTGCCGCACACGGAGCGAGCCCGGCCACTGCTCGAAGAACTGCTCGCGGCCCTGACGGAGCAGCACCAGGGCGACGAGCAAACAGGCTACTACTGGCTGTGCCGCGTTATTGCCGAGCCCCGGGCTTATACCGGCTTTTCGCACGGCAGCGCCATGATAATGACCTTTCTGGCCGACCTGCACGCGGCCGGCATCCGGCCGGCCCAGTGCGCTACGCTGCTGCGACATGCGACCACCTGGCTACTGGCCGCCCGCATCGACCCCGACCGGTTCCTGTCGTCGTTTCCGCTGTGGGCGGGCAAGGCCGAGCTTACCAACAACCTGTGCCTCATCTACGGCGACCTGGGCACGGCTTATGGCCTGCTGCGAGCTGCTGCCGTGCTACAGGATGAGGCGGCCCGGGAGGCGGCCCTGGCCGTGGTGATGCGGACGCTGCCCCGCCGTAACCTGTCCGAAACCCACATTCAGGATGCCTCCGTGTACTACGGGGCGGCGGGCGTTTACCTGCTCTACGATGCCTTGTACCGCCACACGGCGGTGCCCGAATTTGCCACGGCAGCCACCTACTGGCTGGAACGCATACCCAGCCTGGCAACGCACCCGAATGACTACCTCCATTTTTCGCCCCAGTTCTACGCGCACTATCCGGCGGCACAGCTGGGCATGAGTTTCGGCGTGGTGGGCATCGGGCTGACGCTCCTGCAGGCAGAGTCCGAAGGGCGCTATGCCCTCGCCGCGTTCGTCGGCTTGTCTTAATCGCCCAGAACCCTTTTACCCCTACTGCCATGATGCCGCTTAGTTTTCCGCACTACCGCCAGCACGACGTCATGGACTGCGGTCCTACTTGCTTACAGATAATCAGCAAGTTCTACGGCAAGCTGTTCAATATTGAGAAAATTCGCCTCTCCAGCCAGATTGGCAAAACGGGCGTTTCGCTCCTGGGTATCAGCCGGGCCGCCGAGAAGCTCGGCATCAAGGCGATGGGGGGCAACATGACCTTCGACAAGCTGACCCAGCACGCCCAGCTGCCCTGCATCATTCACTGGCGGAAAAACCACTTTGTGGTGCTCTACAAGATAAAGCGCAACAAAGTCTACATCTCCGACCCCGCCAGCGGCCTGCACACCTACTCCAAGGAAGAATTTTTGCAGAACTGGGCCTATACCTCGGTGCATAACCAGGCCGCCGGCATTGTGATGCTGCTACAGCCCACCCCGGCTTTTTACCAGGCCGAGGATGACGGGCCGGCCACCCGGGCGGGCATTGGGCAGCTGCTGCGCCACGTGTGGCAGTATCAGGCCCTGCTGCGCCAGCTGCTGGCCGGGCTGGTGGTGGGCGCGCTCATTCAGCTGGCGCTGCCCTTGCTCACCAAGGGCCTGGTCGACGTGGGCATCAAGCGGCACGACCTCAACTTTGTCTATGTCATCTTATTCGGGCAGCTGCTCATTACCCTGGGGCAAACCTCCGTTGAGCTGATTCGGGGCTGGATATTGCTTCACATCACGGCCCGCATGAATGTGGCGGTGCTGTCTGAGTTTCTGCATAAGCTCCTCCGGCTCCCGCTCTCCTTCTTCGACACCAAGCTCACCAGCGATATCCTGCAACGCATCGAAGACCACAACCGCATTGAGGCACTGCTAACGGGAAGCTCGCTCAATACCTTGTTTTCGATGCTGACCTTCAGCATGTTTGGGGTAGTGCTGTACTTTTACAGCCCCCTTATTTGCGGTATTTTGCTGGGCGGCAGCGCCCTGTACTTTACCTGGAGTCATTTATTCCTGTCGCGGCGCAAACTACTGGACTTCAAACGGTTTGGCATAGCCGCGCAAAACCGCGCCAAGGTATTACAGCTCATCAACGGCGTGTATGAGATAAAAATCAACGACTGCGGCGTGCAGAAGGTCTGGGAATGGGAGAGCATTCAGGCCAAGCTCTTTCACTTCAACGTGCGCTCGCTGGCCCTCACGCAGTACCAGCAGGTCGGAGCCACGTTCATCAACCAGGCCAAAAACGTCCTCATTCTGTTCGTGGCGGCCCGCCTGGTGATGAACCAGCAGATGAGCTTAGGGGATATGATGGCCGTTCAGTTCATCGTGGGGCAGATGAATGGACCGATTGCGCAGCTGGCCACCTTCATGCAAACCTACCAGGATGCCAAAGTGAGCCTGGAACGCCTGGGGCAGGTACACATGCTCGACGATGAAGAGGATGCCACCAAGGATTATGTGCCGGAGCTACCCGCCCGGCGGGGGCTACACCTCGAGCAACTCTCGTTTGTGTATCCGGGAGCGGGCAACCAGCCCGTGCTCAAGAACCTCTCCTTTTCTGTGCCGGCCGGCAAAACCACCGCCATTGTCGGGGCGAGCGGCAGCGGTAAAACCACGCTCCTCAAGCTGTTACTACGCATCTGCAACCCTACCACGGGGCAGGTGCTGGTGGATGCGCTGCCCCTGGAGCGGCTCAGTCCTCAACACTGGCGCCAGCACTGCGGTATTGTGATGCAGGACGGCTTTATTTTTTCCGATACCATCGGTAATAACATTGCCATCAATGCCGAGTACCGCAACCAGGCGGCCCTGGCCCATGCCCTGCACGTAGCCAACCTCGACCAGTACGTGAACAGCCTCCCCCTGGGCCTGCACACCAAAATTGGCGAAGACGGCAAGGGCCTGAGCGGGGGGCAGCGCCAACGGGTGCTGATAGCCCGCATGGTGTACAAAAACCCCGACTATATTTTTCTGGACGAAGCCACCAGCGCCCTAGATGCCCACAACGAGCGGGTGATTATGGAGCGGCTGAATGCCTTTTTCCAGGGCAAAACGGTGGTCATCGTTGCGCATCGGCTCAGTACCGTCAAAAATGCCGACAACATTATTGTCCTCCACAATGGCGAAGTCCGGGAGCAGGGCAGCCACGAGGAACTTGTCAGCAACCGGGGCTACTACTTCGAGCTTATTAAAAATCAGCTCGAGCTAGGCAACTAAGCAATTACACCACCACCCCCTTTCTCCTACGCCGATGAGCCGCACCCTCCAGCACTTCGTCGACCAATTGGTCGCCCTGCCCAGGCCCCCCGCCAATGCCCGGCGCGAACTCTCGCTCGATACGCAGGCGCTTTTCTCCGCATTGCTAACCAATGAATTTCAGGCGCAGTACGGTGCCGCCGGCTTTGCCCAGGCCGATGCGGTGATGCGCCAATTCAACGAAGGAGTGTTGCTGTGCCGCCAGGACCAGCTGGCCGCCGCCCTGGCCGAGCTGCAGCGCGGCGACGAACAATTGGCCGCCCTGCCAGCGGCGCTGATACCTTACACTTCACTGTTTCAGCTTTCGGGCTGGGGCAACTATTACTACAAAGCCGGCGAAGGCGAGCGGGCGGTAGCGCTGCTCTGCCAGGGCCTGCAACTGAGTATCGAGCTCGAGCAGCAGGGCCACCACGCCCTCATCTACCGGCGCATCGAGCAGCTGCAAAACATTGCCACCATCTATGGCAAGCAGCAGCAGTACGAAGCCGCCATCGGGCTGCTGACCAGCACGGCGACGTTCATTCACGCGGGGCAGGCCACGGGGCTATTTGTTGCCGATTGGGATGCCGCTCGTTTGCGGCAGGTGCAGGCCTTGCAGGAAACCACGCTTTTCAACGTGTGCCGGCAGCTGGCCGAGCTCAACACGCTTATGCTGGCCTCCCCAACGGGCCTGCCCGACGACTACTTTCACTGCCACGCGGGCCGCCAGCTACTGGCCGGCCTCGAAGTCAGCACCTACGACCGCACTCTGCTCTACAACTGGCTGTACGTGAAAGCGTCATTCTATGCAGAAGGGCCGGATGCCTTCTTCGCTAATGTGCTGACTTTTCTTGCCGACACCGTTGCCGCCCCGCGCTATGGGGTTTTCCAGGCCAACCTGCTAGCCCAGGCAGCCAGCCACATCCGGCAGCAAGCCACTGCCCAGCGCGAGGACCTGCTGAGTACCGTGAGAGCCGTGGCCGAACGCGCCCGCCTGCGGGCCGGCGGCCGGGCCGCGCGCATGGCCGCGTAGCCTGCCGCTGCCACCTTCTTAGTGTGTAACTCTCAAGCAATCAGCCACATGCCCAGCTCCTTGTCCACGTTCACCCGCCAACTGGCGGCTTTGCGGCAGCTACCCCAGCCCACGCTGGTAGAGGGCCCGAATATCCAAGCCATATTTACCACCTGGTTCGATAAGGAGTTGCGGGCAAAAATGGGCCCGGAAGCCTACCAACAGGCAACGGCGGTTCTACAGCAGTACACCGCAGCCGTGCAGCTATGCCGCACCGATAAGCTGGCGGCCGCCCTTGCCCAACTGCAGCTGGCTGATGCCGAGCTGGCTGAATTACCAGCCGCCCCGCAAGCATTTGTTACCTTATTCCACCTCTCGGCGTGGGGCAACTACCAGTATAAAGTTGGCAATGCCACGCAGGGAATTGCCTTATTGCACCAGGGCCTGCTACTAAGCGCCGAGCTGGAGCGGCAGGGCTACAAGCTCATTTACCGGCGAGTCGAGCAGCTGCTCAATATCGTGGCGCTCTATACGCAGCAACAGCACCATGCCCGCGCCCACAACCTGTTGCGCAACATCCTCACGTTTGCTCATACCGGCCAGGCCACTGGCCTGCTCATCGATGACTGGGATGGCGCGGCCTTGCAACAGGTGCGGGCCTACCAGGAACATACCCTCGACGAGGTATTTGCGAAACTCGCCAGCCAGAACACCACCTATCTCACCCATCCACAATACACCGACGACTACCACTACCACTTCTTTTTCCGGGACTTACTGCAGCAGCTACACCCCGACACCTACAACCGGGCAATCCTACACAACTGGCTGTATGTAAAGGAATCATACTACCAAAACGGCCTCAATTCCTTCCTGGAGAATGTCCTTATTTTCGTAGCTGACCCTGAAATTGCTTCTGAATACGGCGTGTTTAAAGCCAATTTGTTGGCCCAGGCCGGCCACTATTTACACCAGCAAACGTCCGACACGACCCACCTGGCCGTCATTCGCAATTTTGCCACGGCCACCCTCCTCGACCGGCGGGGCCGGGCGGTGCGCCTGGCGGCCTGAGCCCGCTTGTGCAGCTTAATCAGGAACTGTGCCGCACCTTTAGGGACCTCTATTCGCTAATGCCGGTTCCTGCTTATGCCCCACGCCTACCAGTTTCATCCGCAATTGATTTTGCGGACTCCCACGCGCCCATTCGACGAGCACATTGCTGAAGCGACCCTTACCCGCCTGCTACACGACGACCATTTTATGGAAGCCCTCTACCTGGCCTCGCCGGTACTGTGGGCAGAGTGCCAGAAGTGGCAGCAGGGCGAGCTAACCGATATCCGACGGCTCGATAAGCTCCGCCGTTCCCTCAGCCGCTACTACGTACGGGCCACTACTCGCTGCACCCCGTTTGGGTTGTTTGCCGGGTGCGCGGTAGTGCAGTGGGGCGCTACTACTAAGCTCATCGCCGCGCCCGAAAAGGCGGGCCGCCACACGCGCCTCGACATGCATTACCTGTGTGCGCTGGCGCAGCAGCTAGCCGCCCATGAGGCCATCCGGCCGCAGCTGCGCTACTGGCCCAACAGCAGTCTCTACCTCACGGGAGGCGCATTTCGCTACCTCGAATACTACTATCTCAACGGGGCGCGCGTGAATCAACTAAGTGCCCTGGAAGCCAGCCCTTACCTGCTGCGGGTACTAACGGCCGCGCAGAACGGCCAGTCCTATACCGAGCTGGTCGCCCTGCTGCTGGATGATGATGATGATGATGATGATGATGCGACCGACCCTGCCGAAGCCACGCAGTTTGTGGAGGAGCTGATTGATAGCCAGGTACTGGTGCACGAACTGGAGCCCACGGTTACGGGTGAGGAGTTCTTCTACCGCATCCAGGCCGTGCTTAATCGGGTGCAGCAAACGAAGGCCAGTCCCGAGCTGGCCGCTATTATCGACTTGCTGGAGGTGGTACGGCAACAGGTGCAGGCCCTGGACCAGGCCGCCGTTAATTCTCCGGCCAGCTATGAAGCCATTGCGACGCTGCTGGCCCCCCTGGGCATAGAGGCAGATGCCAGCAAGCTATTTCAGATTGATACCATCGTGGGCATGGCACCGGAGCCAACGCTGGCCGCCACGCTGCAAACAGAGCTCCTGGAGGCCTTGCGCGTACTATCACACCTCACTGCCCCGCCCACCAATCCCCGCCTCGATGACTTTCGCCGACGCTTCTACGCCCGCTACGAAGACCGCGAAGTAGCATTGGTAGAAGCGCTTGACAACGAACGGGGCTTGTCATACACCGACTACGGCAGCAGTACCTACTCCCCGCTGACGCACGACTTGACCCTGCCCAAAACCGCCGCTTCGGGCACCGCCCCGGCGCTAAGCGAGGTGCAGCAATTTATGCGTCAGAAGCTGTGGCAGGCCCAGCAGCAGCAGGCGTACAGCCTCAGTATTACCGAAGCCGAGCTAAAAGGCTTTGCCCCGGCGGGCCAGCCGTTGCCGCCTTCGCTGGCCGTTGTATTCCGCCTGCTTGCTGACGGGCGCATTTTGCTGGAGAGCGCCGCCGGCTCCAGCGCCGTCAACCTGCTGGGGCGCTTCGCGCACGCCGAGCCGGCCATCGAGCAGCTGGTGCGCGAGGTAACCGCGCAGGAGCAACAGCAGAACCCGAACGTTGCATTTGCCGAAATATGTCACCTGCCCGCCAGCCGGGTTGGCAATGTGTTGCTGCGCCACAGCTTCCGGGCCCTTGAAATCCCCTACCTGGCGCAGTCGGCCCTGCCTGTTACGGAGCAGGTAATGGTGCAGGACATGCTTATCTCGGTGAAAGGAGGGCAGTTGGTCCTGCGCTCGCGCAAAACCAACCAGACCATCATTCCCCGGCTGAGCACAGCGCATAATTTCTCGGGCGAGGCGCTACCGATGTACCAGTTTTTGTGCGACCTACAGACCCAGGGCCTCCAACCCCGGTTAGGTTTCAGCTGGCAGTCAATCGCCGCCGGAGCGCGGTTCCTGCCCCGGCTCAACTACCAAAATGTAGTACTGGAGCCGGCTTCCTGGTATTTCGAGTCGGCCGATGTACAAACCTTGCTAACCAGTACAGCCATCTCTTTTACAGATATCTGGCAAAAATTTCGCAAACAGTGGCAGCTACCGCGCTTGTTTGTGCTCGTCGAGGGGGATAACGAGCTGCTGATTGATGCCGACAATGACTTGTTGGTCCGAATCTGGCTCGATGCCATCCGGAAGCTGAGTAATTTCCGGCTGAAGGAGTTTTTAGGGAATCCGGCGGCTAGCCCTGTCCACGATGCTACCGGCAGGCCCTACGCCCAGCAGTTCATTGGGCTGCTGGTACACCAGCACGCCAGCTACCCGGCCCCGGCGCCCAAACAAAAGTTACCTGAAACAACCGTGCAGCGAGCGTTTATCCTCGGCACGGAATGGCTCTACTACAAGCTATACTGCGGCCAAAAGATTGCCGACCAGGTGCTGCTCACCATCATTCACCCGTTAACGCAGGAGTTGCTGGCCCAGGGCCTCATCGACAATTGGTTTTTTATCCGCTACTCCGACCCCGACAATCACCTGCGCGTACGCTTCCACCTCCCGCAGCCCCAGCAAATTGGCCACGTCATTCAGCGCATTCAAGCCTACCTGGCCCCTCTGAGCGCCGATGGCTCCATTTGGAAAATCCAGACCGAGACCTACCAGCGGGAGCTGGAACGCTACGGCCCCAGCGCCATAGCGCTCACCGAAGCCTTATTCGGCTACCAAAGCACTGCCCTCCTGCATATGCTACTCGCTACCGAGCAGCAGCCCGATACGGCGCCCGATAATTGGCTGTGGGGGCTGGGGGCCATCGAAGAGCTCCTCAATGCCTTCGGGTATTGCCTGGCCCAAAAGGTGCTGCTGCTGGAAAGCATGCGGGATACCTTCGCCCGCGAATTCGCTCTGGATAAGGACTTAAAGCTGCAGCTTGCCACTAAGTACCGCAATGCTCGCCCGGCAATTCAGCAGGCTCTGGCACAGGCAGCAACCACGGCGCTGCCGGCGGCGCTAGTCGCCATCGCCCAGCAAATCAACACGCTGGCAGCTGAAGGCCGCCTGGTAGTGGCCAAAAACCAGCTCATGAGCTCCTACCTGCATATGTTGCTCAATCGGCTGATTCCGGCCGAGGCAAGGCTGCATGAGCTGGTGCTTTACGATTTTCTGTATCGGCACTACGCTGCCCTGCAGGCTATGCAAAAACGGCCGTAGCTTATTTCTTCCCGCCCATCATTTTCTGGTTCAAGGCTTCAAAAAAGGCGCTGCGGTAGGTATCGCCCAGCGGAACGTAGGCTTTCATATCGGTAAACAGAATCTGGTTGCCATCAATGGCTTTGATTTTATTGATGGATACGATGTACGATTTATGGACCCGCATAAACTGCCGGGCCGGCAACCGCTCTTCTAAATCCTTGATATTTAAAAGTGTAACAACCTGGTCTTCTTTCGTATTGATGGACAAATAATTCTTCATCCCTTCGATATACATGATGTCGGCAAAATTAACCTTCATCATTTTTCCCTTACTCTCTGTTTTGACAAAGATGTAGTCGTCTTCTTTTTCGGCGGGTTGCCAGCGCGCCGAAGGTTCGATATTGGCATTCAGGGCTTTCTGGGCTGCTTTCAAAAATCGTTCGAAGGCGATAGGCTTGAGCAGGTAGTCCAGCGCCTCCAGCTCAAATCCTTTCACGGCAAACTCGCTATAAGCTGTCGTCAGAATAACCTTGGTGCGGCCCTTGATGAGCGGCATAAAGTCAAGCCCTGAAATTTGCGGCATGTGAATATCCAGGAACACCAGGTCAATTGTCTGGTTTTCGATGATACTAAGTGCCTCAATGGGACTCGAAGTAGTACCCTCCAAATTCAAAAACGGGGTCTTCTCGATGAAAGTGCTCAGGATATCAATGGCACCTTGCTCATCATCTATAATTAAACAAGAAAGCATAGGCTGGCAGTGTATTCGAAGGGAAACGGTGCAGGTGACGGTGAAAGATAGCGGATTTTTTATATTGTCCGTCCCGCCAGCAGTAATCCAATTATAAAATCACTTATTTTCATGATTTTAAACTATTTACAAAGCAGCGTTATTTTTTAATATTCGATTTATCAGGTATTCTTGTTTCGTGCGCCTGCCCGTAAAACACCGAAGGCCAATGCCGGGCCGCTACGCGTGGGTAGCGCCGGCAATTGGGCCCGACTGCTGGGGCGCAGCTGTTTCCGGAGTTGCTGCCCGAGCCGGCCCGGTTTGCGGCCGGCAGCGTGTGGCTGGTATAGCCCCTATCAAAAAACGTCATGCTGAACGCCGCTATTGCGGCGTTCAGCATGACGTTCACACTTTTGGCTAACCCTTGTTCTGACGCTGCTAGGGCACGACAACGATTTTGCCGGTCGTGTGGTGAGATTCAATCTGCTTGAGGGCTTCCTGCACCTCTGCTAGCGGGTACGTTTCAGCAATTTTCACCGTCAATTTACCGGCATCGGCCAGCTGGCGCAGCTCGTCCAGCTGCTGGGTATTGGGCTCCACAAAAACGTAGTGGAAGTTGATGCTGGCATCCAGCCCCTGGCCGTTGTGCAGGATGGAAACCAGCGTACCACCGGGTTTCAGGGCCGGCAGGCTCTGGGTAAGCGTATCGCCGCTGATGCAGTCGAAAATCAGGTCGACACCGGCGGGCACAAGGGCTTTCACGGCATCACCCACGCTTCCATTGCGATAGTCAACCGTGAAATCAGCACCCAGCTCCTTCATGTAGGCGAAGTTGGGCTCGCTGGCTACCGCCACTACCGTTGTGCCCCGGTCTTTGGCCAGCTGAATGGCGAAACCGCCCACCCCGCCCGAAGCTCCGAGAATCAGGACCGTTTGGCCCGCCTGCAGCTGGCCGGCGTCAAACAGCGACTGGTAGGCCGTGAGCCCCGCCAGCGGAATACCGGCCGCCTGCTCCCAGCTCAGGCTACCGGGCCGCAGGGCCAGGTAGCTTTCGGGCACCACCATGTACTCGGCAAAAGTGCCGTGCTGCACCGTGGGACGACGAATGTAGCCATACACCCCCGTGCCAACAGCAAAGCGGCGGGCCCCGTGGCCGCGCTCCTCTACCACCCCGGCCATATCCCAGCCCGGCACAACAGGGAACTCAGCCGGTAGCATCTGCTGTAAATAGCCCTCCCGAATCAGCGAATCGACGGGATTGACCCCGGCCGCCTTCACGCGCAGCAGCACTTCCCCTTCCTTTACTTCGGGCAGGTCCAAGTTACCGACTTGAATTTTATCCACCCCACCGAATTCGGTGTAGAAGGCGGCTTTCGTTTGTTTTGCCATAATTGAAAATTGCTCCCTGGAAGAAATTGCTCCTTGGAATGGGTGACTTAACTCCCACGGGCAGGCGTAGGTTTTGCACGGCCAGCGAACCATTTTGCGTTTCGGCTGTATATTCGTTCAACGCTGCTATCCAGAAAGACCGAGGGACCGGGCCCGATGACGTCTTGGCAACCTACCTAGAGTAGGTGCCAACTCCCGTTTCACTATTTTTTTGGTGAAAGAAGATGACAGCCGGAACCGTGCCTCGCCGCATGGGTTTCTTTCTGGATACGCGCTTACGTAGCCCTATCGAACAGAAAGAAATGCCCACTGCCACTCTCGCCGCCCCCTCCCCTCTTCCCGAAATCCTGCGCCAGCGCCTGCTGATTCTCGACGGCGCCATGGGCACCATGATTCAGCGCCACCCGCTCACGGAGGAGGACTTCCGGGGTGCCCGTTTCGCCGACCATCCCAAGCCGTTGCGCGGCAACAACGACCTGCTGAGCCTGACGCGGCCCGACATCATCAAAGGCATTCACGCTGAGTACTTCGCGGCCGGGGCCGACATGGTGGAAACCAACACTTTCAGCGGCACCACCATTGCGCAGGCCGACTACGGCCTGGAGCACGTGGTTTATGAGCTGAACTACGAGTCGGCCCGCCTGGCCCGCGAGGCGGCCGACGAATACAGCACGCCCGAGCGCCCGCGCTTCGTGGCCGGGGCCGTGGGCCCCACCAACCGCACCGCCTCGCTCTCGCCCGACGTGAACCGGCCCGGCTACCGCGCCGTGACGTTTGATGAGCTAGCCACCGCCTACCTGGAGCAGGTGCACGGCCTCGTGGACGGTGGCGTGGACACGCTCCTCATCGAAACCATTTTCGATACGCTGAACGCCAAGGCAGCCCTCTACGCCGTGCAGAAGTTCTTCGACGAGGGCGGCCGCGTGGTACCCATCATGATTTCGGGCACCATCACCGATGCCTCCGGCCGCACGCTAAGCGGCCAGACGGTGGAGGCTTTCTGGAACAGCATCCGCCACCTGCCGCTGCTGAGCGTGGGCCTGAACTGCGCCCTCGGCGCCGACCAGCTCCGCCAGTACGTGCAGGAGCTGAGCCGCATTTCCGACGTGCACATCTCGGCCTACCCCAACGCCGGCCTGCCCAACGCCTTTGGCGGCTACGACGAATCGGCCCAGGAATTTGCCAGCTTAGTAGAGGAGTATTTGAAAGAAGGCATCGTGACGGTGGTGGGCGGCTGCTGCGGCACCACGCCCCAGCACATTGCCGAGCTGAGCCGACTGGCCGAGCGGTACAAGCCGCGCCAGCTGCCGGCCGAAATTGCCGTCGCCACGCACCTCAGCGGCCTCGAGCCGTTCGCCATCAAGCCCGAAAGCCTGTTTGTGAACGTGGGCGAGCGCTGCAACGTGACCGGCTCCCGCGCCTTCGCTCGCCTAATTCGCACCGGTGCCTATGAAGAAGCGCTGGCCGTGGCCCGCGTGCAGGTGGAAGAAGGGGCCCAGGTGCTCGACGTGAACATGGACGAAGGCATGCTCGACTCGGAGCAGGCCATGACCACCTTCCTGCACCTAATCGCCTCGGAGCCAGACATTGCGCGGGTGCCGGTGATGATTGACTCCTCGAAGTGGAGCGTGCTGGAAGCCGGCCTGAAATGCGTACAGGGTAAGAGCATCGTGAACTCGATTTCGCTGAAAGAGGGCGAGGAATTATTCCTGCAGCGGGCCCGCACCGTGCGCCAGTACGGGGCCGCCATGGTGGTGATGGCCTTCGACGAAGACGGTCAGGCCGATTCGCTGGAACGCCGCAAGGAAATCTGCCAGCGCAGCTACGACCTGCTGATGAGCATCGATTTCCCGCCCACCGACATCATTTTCGACCCCAACATCCTCATCGTCGGCACCGGCATGGAGGAGCACCGCAACTACGCCGTCGACTTCATCGAGTCGGTGCGCTGGATTAAAGCCAACCTGCCCGGGGCCCTCACCAGCGGCGGGGTGTCGAACATTTCGTTCTCGTTCCGCGGCAACGATGCGGTGCGCGAGGCCATGCACACGGCCTTCCTCTACCACGCCATCCGGGCCGGGCTCGACATGGGCATTGTGAACCCCGGCCAGCTCGGGGTGTACGATGAGATTGAGCCCACCCTGCTGGCCCTGGCCGAAGACGTGCTGTTGAACCGCCGCGCCGACGCCACTGAGCGCCTGCTCGAATTTGCCGACACGGTGAAGCAGAAGGGCAAAGTGGAAGTGGTGGCCGACGCCTGGCGCAGCCTGCCGGTGCAGGAGCGCCTGGCGCACGCGCTGGTGAAGGGCATTACCGAGTTTATCGACGAGGATACCGAGGCCGCCCGCCTGGAGCTGGCACGGCCCCTGAACGTGATTGAGGGCCCGCTGATGGCCGGCATGAACGTGGTAGGCGACCTGTTCGGGGCCGGCAAGATGTTCCTGCCGCAGGTGGTGAAATCGGCCCGCGTGATGAAGAAAGCGGTGGCCTATCTGGAGCCGTATCTGCTGGCCGACAAGCAGGGCGGCGACCGCCAGACGGCCGGCAAAATCCTGATGGCCACCGTGAAAGGCGACGTGCACGACATCGGCAAGAACATTGTGGGCGTGGTGCTAGCCTGCAACAACTTCGACATCATCGACCTCGGCGTGATGGTGCCGCTGGAGAAAATTCTAGATGAAGCCCAGAAGCAGCAGGTGGACGTCATCGGCCTCTCCGGCCTCATCACCCCGAGCCTCGATGAGATGGTGTACGTGGCCCAGGCCATGGAAAAGCGCGGCCTGAAAATCCCCCTGCTCATTGGTGGGGCCACCACTTCGCGGCTACACACGGCCGTGAAAATTGCGCCGTCCTACAGCGGCCCGGTGGTACACGTGAACGACGCCTCGCGCTCGGTGGGCGTGGCGGCCGGCCTGCTCGGCTCGAGCGAGCGCGCCTACGCCCAAACCGTGGCCGACGACTACGCCGCCCTGCGTGCCGATTACGCCAGCCGCCAGCGCGACAAAAGCTACTTAAGTATCGAGGCTGCCCGCGCCAACGGCGTGAAATCGGACTGGAACACGGTTTCGATTACTAAGCCCACTTTCCTGGGCACCAAAGTACTGGAAGACTACGACCTGGCCGAGCTGGCCCGCTATATCGACTGGACGCCCTTCTTCCACACCTGGGAGCTGAAAGGGCGCTACCCGCGCATTCTGGAAGATGCCACGCTGGGCGAGGCGGCCACCAAGCTGTTTGCCGATGCGCAGGCCATGCTCACCAAAATCATTGATGAGAAATTGCTCACGGCCCGCGCCGTGCTGGGCTTCTGGCCGGTCAATACCAAGGGCTCCGACACCATCGAAATCTACGCGGATGATACCCGCGACGCGGTAGCCACCGAGTTTTTCACCCTGCGCCAGCAGGGAGAGAAAGGCCCCAGCATCCCCAACATCGCCTTTTCCGACTTCCTGGCCCCCAAAGAATCGGGCCGCGCCGACTACATGGGCGGTTTCGCCGTGACGGCCGGCATCGGCATCGAGAAGCTGATTGAGCAGTTCGACGCCGACCATGACGACTACTCCAGCATCATGGTCAAAGCCCTGGCCGACCGCCTGGCCGAGGCCTTCGCCGAGCGCCTGCACGAGCGGGTGCGCCGCGAGTTCTGGGGTTACGCGCCCGACGAGCACCTGAGCAGCGAGGACCTGGTGCAGGAGAAATACCGCGGCGTGCGCCCCGCCCCCGGCTATCCCGGCTGCCCCGACCACACCGAGAAAATCACCCTGTTCCAACTGCTCGACGCGGGTGCCAAAACCGGCATCACGCTCACTGAGAACCTGGCCATGTACCCGGCCTCATCGGTGAGCGGCATGTACTACGCCCACCCCGACTCGCGCTACTTCGGCCTGGGCCGCATTGGCAAGGACCAGGTGGCGGATATCGCGCAGCGCAAAGGCATGGAACTGCCGGAGCTGGAGCGCTGGCTGATGCCGAATTTGAACTACGAACCGAAGGCTTAGCTGTTAGCTCTAGTTCTCAAAATCCCGACCCCAAAAGCTAATAGCTAACGGCTAGCTCATATAATGAAAGTTACTGACCACCTGGCCCAGGCCAACGGCAAAACCCTTTTTTCCTTTGAGGTGCTGCCGCCCAAAAAGGGCGAGAACATCCACACGCTATTCTCGAATATCGAGCCATTGATGGAGTTCAAGCCGCCGTTTATCGACGTGACGTATCACCGCGAAGAGTACGTGTACCGCCACCACCCCAACGGCCTGCTGGAGAAGAAGACCGTGCGCCGCCGCCCCGGCACCGTGGGCATTTGCGCGGCCATCAAAAACCGGTTTGATGTGGACACAGTGCCGCACCTCATCTGCGGCGGTTTCACGAAGGAGGAAACCGAGAATGCGCTGATTGACCTGCATTTTCTGGGCATCGACTCCATTCTGGCCCTGCGCGGCGACCCCATTAAGAGCGAGGGCGTGTTCAAGCCCGAGCCCGATGGCCACGCCTACGCCTGCGACCTCATCGGCCAGGTGGCCAACCTGAACAAGGGCGAGTACCTGGATGAGGAACAGGATGATACCTGGGCCACCAACTTCTGCATCGGTACGGCCGGCTACCCCGAAAAGCATTTCGAGGCCCCCAATTATGCCTCCGATATCCGCTTCCTGAAGCATAAGGTGGACCGAGGCGCCGAATACATCGTGACCCAGATGTTTTTCGACAACGAGGAGTTTTTCAAGTTTGAGCGGAAGTGTCGCGACGCGGGCATCAACGTGCCCATCATTCCGGGGCTGAAGCCGCTCACCACCAAAAGCCAGCTCACGATGCTGCCGAGGACCTTTTTCCTCAACATTCCGGAAATCTTGTCGGAGGCCATCAGCCAGTGCCGAGACAACGAGGCGGCCCGCGCCATCGGCATCGAGTGGTGCCTCAACCAGAGCCGCGAGCTGATGGCCCACGGCGTGCCCTGCCTGCACTATTACTCCATGGGCAAGTCGGAAAGCATCCGGCGCATTGCGGCCGAGCTATTTTAAACCGGCCGCCGCCGGTGCCGCTACCTTCTGCCCGTTTAGCCGTAGAAGGCGAGGCCACGTTGGCCTTTTCAAGCCCAAAAATGCCTATGCAACGACTATTTGATGGTTTTAACGCAAACCGCCGTCTGCGCTTTTTCCCGGCGGCGGCACTGGCGGCCCTTTTGCTGACCGGCTGCGACTCGACGCCCAATGAGCGCCGGGCCGTGGCCCGCAACGCCGGCCGTGAACTGGATGACGTGGCCAGCAAAGCCGCCCACAAGCTGGCCCGCGTGGGCAAAGCCGCGGCCACCTACGATGCCACCAACCGCGCCCGCCGCGCCCGGCCCCTCGACCCGCGCCAGCAGCTGGCCATGGAAGCCAAGCTGCTGGGCCCCTACAACGGCCAAATCAACGCCCTCACGCCCCAGGACCTGCCCGCCGCCTATGGCCAGCTGGTGCGCGAGGCCCGCACCCAGCGCGCCACCTGGACCGACCGCGACTGGGACTACGCCCGCGCCGTGTACCAACGCCTGAACGACCAGCTGAAGCAGGTGCGCATGGACATGCCCGCCCGTGATGAAGTACGGGTGCGTGCCCGCCAGGCTGAGTTCGTCAGCCTCCAAGCTGGCCACGCCATGAACGGCATCGACGCCGCTACCCGGCAGCAAAAATAAGTTAAGCGTTGAAAATCAGGAGTTAAGAGTTAACTGGCTTTTATCACAAGCCGCTTAATCAACTCTTAACTCCTAACTTTCAACTCTTAACTTCCCTCCCGTGTCCAGCCCCGATTCCGTCGTTTTTCTCGAATCCTTCTACGAGCCGATGGCGGCCAACCTGGCCCGCACCCGGTTGGAAGCGGCGGGTATTCCGTGCTTCCTCAGCAATGAGAATCTGGTGTCCATTATGCCGCTGTACAGCCCGATTACGGGCGGCGTGCGGCTGCACGTGCGGCAAAGCGACGCGGAGGCCGCGCTCGAAATTCTGCACGATGAGGCCGTGCCCCGGGCCACGGACCCGGACATTGCCTCCTTCGCCGCCGATGCGCCCGACCCCGTAACACCGCGCTGCCCGCGTTGCGGGTCGTCGGATGTAGCCTATGGCCCGGCTACGCGCAATACGTATGGGTTCTGGTCGGGGCTGCTATCGGTACTGCTGCGGTTTCCGGTGCGCGGCAAGCGGTTTCACTGCTTTCATTGCGGCGATGAGTTTAAGTAGGCGGCCCGGCAGCGCCTGATTTAACCCTGAGGGCCGCCAACAATAAGGCGTGGGAATCACCGTTGTTGCCGCATGACTAGCGTACACCAAAGGGGGCCTGGGCGGCCGCTATTGCTTGCTAACGTATTGCTGCTGGCGTGGTGGCTGCCGGGTGCACCCGCGTGGGCGCAGGCACCTCTCCCGACGGGCAGCGGCCTGAAAGGCGATTACTACGAAGGGACGAATTTCGAAAAGTTCGTTTTGACCCGCCGCGATACCACCATCAACTTCAACTGGGGCCAGCAGCCGCCCGCGCCGGGCCTCGGGGCCGAGCTGTTTTCGGTGCGCTGGACGGGCTGGCTAGTGCCCCCGACCAGCGGCAAATACCTTTTTCATGTGACCGTGGACGACGGCATTCGGCTGTGGCTGAACGACCAGCTGATTATAAACGAGTGGCGCGGGCAGCCTCTGAGCAACTACACCACCGCCGTGGAGCTGCGGGCCGGCGAGCCCTACCGCCTGCGGGTCGATTATTGCCAATACAGCATGGATACCCGCGTTTTTGTTACCTGGGAGCCACCTGGCCCCCGGGCGGCGCAGGCTCCCTCGTCGTGGCGCAACCTGTGGGGCCTCGCGGCTGAAACGCCCAAGCCGGAGCCCATTCCGACGAGCTTTCTGTATGCCAATAACCCCCGGCCGGCCGCAGCACCGACGCCGCCCAAGTCACAGCCGCTGCCACCGCTTTCCGGCATCAGACCCACGGTAGCCGCCCGGCCGCGCACTACCCCGGTACCCGCAGCCGCCCCGCCTCCCCAGCCGCGGGTGGCGGCGCGGCCGGCACGCCGCCCGATGCTGCCACCACCCCAAGCTGCCGCGCCGCCAGCGCCCGAAGCCCTGGTATTGCGGGCCGACTCGGGCGGCACCGCGCAGCTGGCGCGCCTGGCCGTGGGTGAAGCCGTGACGCTGCCCGAGCTTCATTTCGAGCAGGGCACAGCCCGGCTGCTGCCACCTGCCCGCGCCGCCCTCGACACACTGGCCGCCATGCTGCAAGAAAGCGCCGGCCTGCGCCTCGAAGTGCAGGGCCACACCGACAACGTGGGCAACGCCGACTTGAACCGCCAGCTCTCGCAGCAGCGGGCCGAGGCCGTATGCCGCTACCTCACGGCCCACGGCGTGCACACGGCCCAGCTACGACCGGTGGGCTACGGCGGCACCCAGCCCGTAGCCGACAACGCCGACCCCGTCCAGCGCCCCCGCAACCGCCGCGTGGTACTACGCCGGCTGTAGCTCCGCCTTCCCCCATCGTGCTCAAAACCCGTATGCGTTCGGATTGCAGCTGCCAACTTCCCCGGTGCGTTCGTATTGCAACCGCCTCTATCCGTCGTTCATACTATTTGCCACTCACCTGTTGCGCTCGCTTCGCCGCCACTGACCCAACTACTTGGTAGAGGCGGCCGGGCTGGTAGCTTTTCTCGTTTTTTCGAGCGTAGCGGCCGTAGTGTGCCACCACCCTAATTCGGCGGTGGCACGGGCGCTGGGACCCCACGAATGGGTGCAGCGCATTGGGGTAGGGCTGATAGTGGGCAGCCTGGTGGCGGCCATGGCCTACTCGCCCTGGGGCAAGCGCTCGGGAGCGCACTTCAACCCGGCCGTGACACTGGGCTTCTGGCAGCTGGGCCATATCCGGACGGCCGATGCCATTTGGTACGTAGTGGCGCAGTTTGCGGGGGCATTGGTGGCCGGCGTGGCTATCTTCTGGCTGATGGCCCCGTGGTTTGGTCACCCGGATGTGCACTACAACACCACCCGCCCGCGGGAGCCTACGGCTGGGTGATTGCGCTGGGGGCCGAAATCCTGATTTCCGGTGCGCTGATGATGGTGATGCTGTGGTCGCTGCACTCGGCTCGCCTCAAGCAATGGACGGGCGCGTTCGTGGGGCTGCTACTGGCCCTGTTTGTGGTGGTGGAGGCCCCGCTTTCGGGCATGAGCCTGAATCCTGCCCGCTCACTGGGCAGCGCCATACCCGCCGGGAGCAGCCCGAGCTTGTGGCTGTATTTTCTGGGGCCGCTGACCGCTACTTGGGTCACGGCCGCCGTGTACGGACGCTGGCGGCAGCGGCGGCACCCAACAGCATACCCACCGGTGTGCCCAGATTATTCTGCTGAGTAGCAATTGGCGCAGAGTGGGTTGAAAAAAGCTGCTGGGCCGCGTGGGCCGATGTCGCTCAGCGGTTGCTGCACCAGCCATCTAGGCTACCGGCTGGGGTCCGGCATTAGCCATTTTTCCTTTTTTCGCGTAAGCAGAGGCACACTATTTCCACGCTGCCATGCCCGCCAAAAAGACTGATTCCGCCAAAGCCCCGGTTAAAAAAGCCGCCCCCGCCAAAGCCGAGAGCCGCCCCACGGCCAAGGATATGAAGGCCGCCGCCCAAAAGCTACCTTATCCGGCCAAACAGGCCGACATGAAACTGCAGCCCGATTCGGACCTGGCCAACTACAAGGCCGCCGGCAAGCTGAAGGACAAAGTCGCCATCATCACCGGGGCCGATTCCGGCATTGGCCGAGCCGTGGCCATTGCCTTCGCCAAAGAAGGCGCGCACGTGGCCATCGTCTTCAACGAAAACGTGGAGGATGCCGAAAAAACCAAACAAATGGTTGAGAAGGAGAAGCGCAAGTGCCTGCTGCTGCAGATGGACGTGCGCGACCCCGAACAGTGCAAGCAGGCCGTGCGCCGCACCATGGCCGAGCTGGGCGGGCTGAACATTCTGGTGAACAACGCCGCGTTCCAGATGAGCCAGGCGAAGTTTGAGGACATCTCAGAGGAGCAAATTCGCCGCACCTTCGACACAAATATCCTGGGCTACATCTGGATGGCGCAGGCTACGATTCCGCACCTGAAGAAGGACGACTGCATCATCAACACGGGCAGTATTGTGGGCATCACGGGCATCCCCATTCTGGTGGATTATGCCTGCTCGAAGGCCGGTATTCATGCCCTTACCAAGTCGCTGGCGCTGTATCTGGGCGAGAAAGGCATTCGAGTGAACTGCGTGGTGCCCGGCCCGGTCTGGACGCCTAACATTCCCGGTACCATGCCCATCGAAGAAATCGCCAAATTCGGCCACGAGGTCGCCCTCAAGCGCCCTGGCCAGCCCGAGGAGCTGGCTCCCGCCTACGTGCTGCTGGCCTCCCAAGACGGCTCCTTCATGACCGGCAGCCTCGTGCACGTAACCGGCGGCAAGCTCAGCAGCGACGAGTAGCGCTGGGATGAATTCAGAACGGTCATGTCGAGCGCAGCCGAGACATCCCGCGTGGGGTAGTAATCAATGTCGTTGAACGACTGGATTACCTGACCACGCGGGATGTCTCGGCTGCGCTCGACATGACCGTCCTTGTTGGTCGTCACACAGCCAGCTATAGCTATTTAGCAAAGTTTTCACGCCACGATTAGTCAACCACCGAAGCAGCCGATTACCTTGCTGCTTTATACGCATTTTCAAGGGGTTAGACCCCTTGGTAGCGGTATTTTCTATTTTCTTCTTTCACATCAATTCCCACTTTTACATGGCCGATAATTCCTCTTCTTTGCTCGACCGCAGCCGCACCATTGCGGGGCCGGGCTACAACCGCTGGCTGGTGCCACCGGCGGCGCTGGCCATTCACCTGGCCATCGGGCAGGTGTATGCGTTCAGCGTTTTCAAAAAGCCCCTCGGGGCGCTCATCAGCGGCAACGTGGATGCGCCCGCCCCCACCGACTGGACGCCGGGCCAGATTGGCTGGATTTTCTCCATTGCCATTGTGCTGCTGGGTTTGTCGGCGGCCATATTTGGCAAGTGGCTGGAGCGCGTGGGCCCGCGCAAGGCCATGATGGCGGCCGCACTCTGCTTCGGCGGCGGTTTCCTGATCGGCGCGCTCGGCATTCACCTGCACAGCCTCGTGCTGCTGTACCTGGGCTACGGTGTGCTGGGCGGCATTGGCCTGGGCCTAGGCTACATTTCGCCGGTGAGCACGCTCATTAAGTGGTTCCCGGACCGCAAAGGTGTGGCTACGGGCATGGCCATTATGGGCTTTGGCGGCGGTGCCATGATTGCCTCGCCCCTTGCGGTAGCACTCATGGCGCACTTTAAGAGCACCGGCACGCTGGGCGTAGCAGCTACGTTTATCACGCTGGGTATCATCTACTTCCTGTTCATGCAGTTTGGGGTGTGGTCCATCCGGGTTCCGGCCGACGACTGGGCTCCGGCTGGCTACGTGCCCAATGCTGAGCACAGCGCCCTGATTACCAGCGGCAACGTATCGGCCGACAACGCTATCAAAACGCCGCAGTTCTGGCTGCTGTGGGTGGTGCTGATGACCAACGTGACGGCCGGTATCGGCGTGCTCGAAACGGCTTCGCCGCTTATTCAGGACACTTTTTCGAAGGCAGCAATGGGCGGAGGTAAGTTTGTGACGGCGGCCGCAGCGGCTGGTTTCGTGGGCCTGCTCAGTATGTTCAACCTGCTGGGTCGCTTCTTCTGGTCGTCGGCTTCAGATAAGCTGGGCCGGAAGGTGACGTACGCCATCTACTTTGCGCTCGGCATTGCGCTGTACCTGCTAATCCCCACGCTGGGCCACAACCTGCAGCTCACGCTGTACGTGATAGTTGCCTGCGTGATTATCAGCATGTACGGCGGCGGTTTCGCTACCATTCCGGCGTATCTGTCCGACCTGTTTGGCAAATACCAGGTGGGTGCTATTCACGGGCGGCTGCTCACGGCCTGGAGCACGGCCGGCGTGGTCGGCCCGCTCATCGTCAACTATTTGTCTGAGGGCCGCAAAGCAAAGTTCGCGGAGCTTACTAATAAGCTAACTGGGCCCGACCTACAAACATTTCTTGTCAATCACCCAGATATCAAAGCAATGGGTGGTTCGTACATATACCAGCCCGTATTCTACACCATGGCGGGCGTGCTGGTGGTAGGCCTGTTGGCCAACTTCGCGGTAACGGCCGTGAACGAGAAATACTTCGAAAAAGGCCCCGTTACGCCCCAGGGCGGCGGGCACTAAGCCATTCTCCCCTTCTAAATCCGACTTTGATATGAATCCACAACCCAACAACCTCGGCACTCCGGCAGCCGAAACGAGCTCGACCGGCGCGCTGGTGATTGCCTGGCTTTTTGTGGGCATCCCCCTGGCCTGGGGCGTGTCGCAAACCTTTATTAAGGCACTGACGCTGTTTCAATAGCGGCGGTGTTATAACAGATTATTAAGCAGCCGGCCCAGTGGGTCGGCTGCTTTTTTGTGCACGAAATTGCCAACACTAGCCCCCAAGCCACTTACCTTCCCACCATGAAAGCCCTCCTGCCCCTTGTCCTGCTCACGCTCCTCGCCGCCACGCCAGCCGCGCCTCCCACGCAACGGGTACGCCAGTTCCGGCAGGCACACGAGCGGGAGCTATTGGCGGAGTTCGGGCAATTGGTGGCCATCTCCAACGTGGCGGCCGATTCGGCGGGGCTGCGGCGTACGGCGCAGTTCATTCAGGGCATGATGCGGCGGCGCGGCATTGCCACCGAGCTGCTGGCCGCGCCCACACCGGGCGTGCCGCCGGTGGTGTTTGGCGAAGTGCGCGTGCCGGGCGCTACCCGCACCGTCATTTTTTATGCCCACTACGACGGCCAGCCCGTGAACCCCGCGCAGTGGGGCTACGGCCTGCAGCCCTTCCGACCGCAGCTGGCCACCGGCCCGCTCGACCGGGGCGGACAGCTGACCGAGCTACCCGCCGCCGGCCAGCCGCTCAATCCCGATTGGCGACTCTACGCCCGTAGCGCCTCCGACGACAAGGCGGGCGTGATGGCCATTCTGACCGGCTACGAGGCCCTGAAAGCCAGCAAGCTCAAGCCCAACATCAACATCAAATTCTTCTTTGAGGGCGAAGAAGAACGGGGCTCACCGCACCTGGCCGAGATTCTGGCCAAGCATAAGGCCCGGCTGGCTTCTGATGTGTGGGTGATTTGCGATGGGCCGGTGCATCAGTCGGGCCGCAAGCAGGTGGTATTTGGGGCGCGGGGCGATGTGAACATGCGCCTGACGGTGTATGGCCCACGCCGGCCGCTGCACAGCGGCCACTATGGCAACTGGGCCCCCAACCCCGGCCTGGCCCTGGCTCGCCTGCTGGCCTCGATGGAAGACAGTACCGGCCGGGTGCGCGTGGCGGGCTTCTATGATGACGTGACGCCGCTGAGCCCGGCCGAAAAAGCCGCCCTGGCCCAGGTGCCCAATCTCGACGAAACCATCCGGCAGGAGCTGGGCTTTGCGCGGCCATATGGCACGGGCCAAACGCTGGTGGAGCTGCTCAATCAGCCTTCGCTCAACATCAACGGCATGCAGAGCGCCAACGTGGGCCCGGCCGCCGCCAACGTGATTCCGACCAGCGCTGCCGCCGTGCTCGACCTGCGCCTGGTGCCCGGCAACGATGCCCAGCGCCAGGTGCAAAAAGTGGTGCGCCACATCGAAGCGCAGGGCTACCACGTGCTCAGCGCCGAGCCCACCGACGCCGAGCGCGCCCAGTACCCGCTGCTGGTGAAGGTGCAGGCCGAGCCCGGCTACAATGCCCAGCGCACCCGCCTCGACCTGCCCATTGCCCGCCAGATTATCGCGGCCGTGCAAACCACTACCACCGACCCCGTGGTGGTGCTGCCCACCATGGGCGGCAGCCTGCCGCTCTACGTGTTCGAGCAGCAGCTGCAGGCCCAGACCATCACGGTGCCGGTGGCCAACTACGACAACAACCAGCACGCCGAAAACGAGAATATTCGCCTCGGCAACCTCTGGGAGGGCCTTGAGACGATGGCCGCGATTATGCAGCTGAAGTAGCCCGCGCGGTAATAACCGCGGATGCGGGGACGTGGCGGCCAGGAAATTTCGGCCTCGGCCATCAGCCCCGGGAAGATTTTGTCCGTAAGCAGTTATCGAGGGGGCTGGCAGTGCCGGCCTCGTTTCTGACTTACGTTCGTCTATGTCCGCTCCCACTTATCCGTCTGGCACCGTACGCGCCTTGCTCGCTACACCGCACGTTTCCGATGCCACCCGTACCGCCCTGCAGGCCCGCCTCGATGCCCCGGTTGCCTACGAGCCGCAGTTTCTGGCCCCCGAAACGTTCGCCCTGCTCGAAGCCGTAGCCGCCCGCCTCTTCCCCCAGCCCGACCGGCCTGACAGCCCCATTGCCATGGCCCCCGGCGTGGACCAACGCCTCACCGAAGGACGCGCCGACGGCTGGCGCTACGATGCCCTCCCGCCCGACCGCGAAGCCTACCGGCTGGGCTTGGGCGGCATTCAGGAAATTGCCCAGGAACTGTTTCAGACCGATTTTATGGGGTTGAATGTCGAACAGCAGGATGCCGTAATCCAGGCGCTTGCCGGGGGCACCCCACCCGGCACTACCTGGGAAACCCTGGACGCCGGGCGCTTCTTCGAAGAAATGCTGGCCGAGCTCACCGAAACCTACTACGCCCACCCCCTGGCCCAGGAGGAAATCGGCTATGTCGGGATGGCCGACCTGCCCAAGTGGTCGAAAATCGGCCTCAATGAAAAAGAAGAAAGAGAGCCAAGCCTGTCATCCTGAGCTTGCGAAGGACCTTATCACGTTTACAGCAGTTGAGATACTACTATTCGTTCAACGGTGATAAGGTCCTTCGCAAGCTCAGGATGACAGATTTTTTACCTCAATCCGAATTTACCTAATCCCATTATGCCCGACGAAGAAATCCTCGAAAAAGGCGTCCTCAATCCTGTGCAGCCCGAAATTCAGGACCCGCTGCTGCAGACCCTGCTGGCCGAGGAGCCCATAGCCACCAATACGCCGCAGGAACAGCCACAAGCAGTGGAGCCCGAAGCCGATGAAGTTGACTGCGTGGTGATTGGGCTGGGTGCGGGCGGCGCGCCACTGCTGGCCCGGCTGGCCCAGGCTGGCCTGAAGGTGGTGGCCCTGGAAGCTGGCCCCTGGCACAACCCCAAAACCGACTTCGCCACCGACGAAAAAGCGCAGGATTTCCTGTTCTGGAACGACGAGCGGCTGGCCGCCGGCGGCGACCCGCTGGCCATGGGCAAGAATAACTCCGGCACCGGCGTGGGCGGCTCTACGCTGCACTACACCGCCTACACCCCCCGCCCGCTGCCCGACGATTTGCACGTTCGGCGCGACTTTGGGCAGGGCGAGGACTGGCCGGTGAGCTACGAGGAGCTGGAGCCTTATTACAATGAAGTTGAGCGGTTTATCGGGGTATCCGGCCCCACCCCCTACCCCTGGGGGCCCGCCCGCAGCCAGGGCTACCCGCTGGCCCCGCTGCCGCTGAACAGCGCGGCCCAGCTGATGGTACGCGGTGCGGAGAAAATGGGAATCAAAACCTCGCCGGCGGCCAATGCGGCGCTCTCGGCGCGCTACTACCAGGAGGGCGTGGGCTGGCGCGAGGCCTGCACCAACCGCGGCTTCTGCCAGGCCGGCTGCTCCAACGGGGCGAAGTCGAGCATGGACGTGACGTTTATTCCGCTGGCGGTGAAGCACGGGGCCGACATCCGGCCCAACAGCTTCGTGACCGAGATTGAGCGCGATGCCCGGGGCTACGTGACGGGCGTGGTGTACACCCAGAACGGCGAGCAAAAGCGCCAGCGCTGCCGCCACCTGTTCCTCTGCGGTGGCTCGGTGGAAACCCCGCGCCTGCTGCTGCTCAATGAGCTGGCCCTCACAAGCGGGCAGGTGGGCCGCAACCTGATGGCCCACCCCGGCCTGCAGGTATGGGGCACGTTTGCCGATGAGGTGCGGCCCAATAAAGGAATTCCCGGCGGCCTGATTTCGCAGGACACCCACCGGCCGAAGGACGCCGACTTCATTGGCGGCTACCTGCTGCAAAGCATTGGTGTGATGCCCGTTACGTTTGCCGGGCAGGTGGCCCGGGGCCGCAAAATGTGGGGCCAGCCCCTGCGCGACTACATGCGCAACTTCAACCACATTGCCGGCATCAATATTCTGGGCGACTGCCTGCCGCACGCCAACAATTTCCTGGAGCTGGCTGAGGAAAAAGACGCGCGTGGCCTACCCAAGCCCCGCCTGCACTTCACGGCTCAGGAAAACGAGCACCGTATGAATGCCCACGCCGAGAAAATCATGCGCGGCATCTGGGAAGCCGCCGGCGCTACGGATATCTGGTCGTTTCAGCGCTATGCCCACGTTATTGGCACGGCCCGCATGGGCCGGAGCGGCGACGATGCGGTGGTGGACGCCAACGGCCGCGCCTTCGACGTGCCCAACCTCTACATCTCGGACAACTCAACGTTCCCGAGTGCGTTGAGTGTGAACCCGGCCCTGACCATCATGGCCCTGAGCCTGCGCACGGCGGACAAGTTTCTGGAGAGCCTGAAGTAGCAGCCAACTAAGGAATCAGGTACTTGAAAGAACGTCATGCAGAGCGAAGCGAAGTATCTCGCGTGCCACCGCTAATCCTTGACGCTTTCAAAAATTGAATTACTAACCCACGCGAGATGCCTCGGTTGCGCTCGGCATGACGTTCTGAATTTCAAAAAACCATGAAGTCTTTTCTCACAGAAATCAAAGACCATTTCGGCGATGGCAACTACGAGGGCGACCAGTACGGCGGCGCGCAGGGCCACAACGGCAATGGCCTGCCCACCGGCCTGCCCAATAATTTCATGTTCGCCACCGGCATCGAGTGCAGCTACCCGACCATCGACAATGGCAAAACCCGCCGCGACCTGCTGGCCGAATGCGACCACTACAACCGCTACAAAGAGGACCTGGCGCTGGTGAAGGAAATGGGCCTGAGGGTGCTGCGCTACGGCTTGCCCTACTACAAAATCCAGCTCAGTCCCGACAAATACGACTGGGAATTTGCGGATGCCGCGATGGCCGAAATCCGCCGCCTCGAAATCACGCCCATTCTGGATTTGATGCACTTCGGGGTGCCCGATTTCATTGGCAATTTCCAGAACCCCGAGCTGCCGGTGCATTTCGCGGCCTACTGCGAGGAAGTAGTCAAACGCTACCCATGGGTGCGCTTTTACACCCCGGTGAACGAAATTTACGTGACGGCCAAGCTGAGCGCCAAGGACGGCATCTGGAACGAGCAGCTGAAGTCGGACAAGGCTTTTGTGACGGCCCTGAAGCACTTGGTGGCCGCGAGCATCATGGGCACCCAAAGGATTGCCAAGCACCGGCCCGACTGCATCATCGTGCAGAGCGAGTCGGCGGAGTTTACCCACGAGCTGCGGGCCGAGCACACGCCCGAAGTGCAGCTCCAGAACAAGCTGCGCTTCGCCTCGCTCGATTTGCTATATGCCCACCACCCCGAGGGCGAGGTGGTTAATTACCTCTGTGACAACGGCATGGCCCGGCGGGAATACGACTGGTTTATGGCCGGCGAGCCCCCCGGATACCAGATAATGGGCAACGATTACTACGGCCGCAACGAGAAGATAATGCTGCCCGATGGCTCCATCCAAACCAGCATGGACGTACTGGGCTGGTACAACATCACCCGCGACTACTACCAGCGCTACAAAAAGCCGGTGATGCACACCGAAACCAACGTGTTTGATGCCAAAGAAGGCCCTACCTGGCTCTGGAAGCAGTGGGTGAACATCCTCAGAATGCGCAAGGAAGGCGTGCCCGTGCTCGGCTTCACCTGGTATTCGCTCATCGACCAGATTGACTGGGACAAGGGCCTGGCGCGCAAAGTGGGCACCGTGAACCCCTGCGGCCTCTTCGACCTCGACCGCAAGCCCCGCCCCGTGGCCGAGGCCTACAAAATGCTGCTCCAAGAATACGGCCAGATTACCATTGTACCTCACGGCGAGCTCTTTGAAATAACCTCCGCGCCCGCCACGCTGAAAGTGGAGGTGTAGTGCGGACGCCACAGTGGGGTATCAGGAAGCTTACGGCGGGCTAATGCTTTACCTCGATTGCCTGACGTACAGCCCGACCAGACGCATCTTGGTGCACCAAATAGTAAAGGCCATCGGGCAGCTTGCGTGTATCCAGCACGCGGGCCGTTTTCCCTTCCCGAACGGCCTGCCCATGGCCATCGTAAAAGGTGTAAGGGCCGGTAACGGCCGGCAAGTTTAGGCGCTCATCGACCGGGTTGGGGTAGGCCTCGGTAGCGGGTTGGGCGGCGGCATTCGAGCGCGACATCACACAAAACTGCCCGTTCTGGAAGCGGTATACTGATTACCAACTCTGGCTCGTGGGGAAGAAATCGCCACACGACGTGGAAACGCGTAGGCCAACATCAAGCCAGTCGCCGGTACCGGGCGAGGTTACCTGAATGGTCTGTCCCGAAGCGCTATAGGTGGCAGTAGCTCCTGTTTGGCCGTTGCGCTGGGTCACGGTCCAGTCGTAGGTATAGGTCGTGTTGGGAATATATCGGTAATCATTGATGCCAGCGGACAGCGCAAAGCTGGTATTAGCGCAGATTTCCGTATCGGTGTACGATGCATCGGGTACGATGCTGACGCTACTGCCCACTCCCACTATGCCCGTGCTGGTGCTGGCCGTGCAGCCGCTGCCATTGCTGCCTGTTGCTACCCCGATGGTAAAATCGCGGCTCAGAGCCGTGGCTGAAGAAGTGATATCCAAGAAAGGCAGTGTGGTAGTGGTGCTACCCTGCGGACTGAACGGGTACGGGATGCTCCAGGTATAGGAAGTGGCAGTCCTGCACCCGGGGCGGCCGTCCCCGCCGGGCGCGTACGGGATGCTCCAGGTATAGGAAGTGGCGCCGGGTGCCGGGTCTACCTGCACCCGAATGGTTTGCCCCAGACATGAGTTGGGAATAGGCTGCAGACTCACTGGTGCCATTTCGGCCCGTACCGTGACGGCAGTGGCCGCAACGACAACAATGGTGCTGGCCCCGTTGCGCGTGTAGGTGGCCGTGAGGCCGATGCTGCCTGTGCCCGGCCCGGTAACGTATACGCCGGGCGTGTCCGAATTCAGGCAGCAAAACGAATGCACAATGCCACTCACCGAGAAAACATAATTGCTGAACGTGCCACCGCTGGGCACCCCCATACTCAGAGGCCGCACTTTTTCATTCTCAAGCTTTTCTCCGCAAAACAGGACAATTGGCCCACCCTGGGGAGTGCGGTTACTGGCGATGACGAGCGGCGGGGTAATGCAGTTGATATTCAATGTGCGTTCAGCACTCTTTGTGGGAACGTACCCTGCCTGTGCCCCTACCAAACATTCCGTATCTACCGCCCGCACCCTTACCACCGGGGTGGCACCGCCCGCGCACGCCGAGGCTGGCGGCGTGACTTGAATGCGGTTGGGCGTGTTGTAGGTGGGGTAGCTAAACAAGCGTGGGGTGCCGTTGGAAATGCTGTTCTCGGGCCAGCTCCACCCCGAAGGTATCGTCCACTCATAGCCGTTGGCCGCGATGGTCGCATTGCGATTCGGGTCGTTGGCATTGCGCGGAATCGTTAGCAGTGGCACTTCCAGCGTCACTGCTGCCGTGCTGCCGTGCTGCCAAAGTCGATGTTGCCGCTCGTGCCGCCGTTCAACGTGAGTGCGCCCAACGGCTGATTGGTAATGGAGCGGATGTAGACGGTTAACGAAGGGGAACTCCCGTTAGCTGTTGTATTACCGCAGTTGGTGTAGGTTGTTTGCAATGTCGCGGTGCCACTTGGTACATCATTAAATGAAATCTGCATGAGGCCAGCCGTTGTCGGATTGGTCAGCAACGTATTGCCGCCCGCTACAGCCCAATTCACTGAACAGCCACTTGTGCTGGGAGAAGAGGCAGAAGAAAAGTTATACGTATTGTTCGGGCATAGAAACGTGCCGTTGGCGTTTTAGAGCATAGTTGGCTGGGCGCTTACCGGCTTAGGCAGAAGCATTAATCCAAGCAGTACCAGAGTGCACAAATGCGTAAATAGTGCTTTCATTTTGGTTGAGAAAAAGTAGAAAGGAAATTAAAAATCATAGGTCACCCCCAGTAGTTGTACCGGCCTCTAAGTCAGCGCAACACGGTTAGCCTGAGTACGCTCATCTAAAAAGCGGTCCACCTCGTCGAATTTGGTAAATGTTTCCCGCACATGGTATGTACTGCGTTGATGAGTGTAGCTCAATGGCAGGGCCGTTTCGGCAAACATGCACAAGCGCCGCATGATGTGATAATTAATTCCCACAAAGGAGCGTATTTGTACCTGCCAGTCCTGCGTCGTGCGTTCGTAATAATCTATTCCAAATCCACCTGGAGGATAAGGAGCTCGATACGCCGAGGAAAAGCCTTGGCGCTGGTAGCCTAAACCAACTTCTACCCCGTAATACAGCGATACACGTCGGCCTAGCATCCGTTGCCACTCATAACCAGCAAATACCTGTAGCTGCCACTTCCGATAGCTTGGCCCTGTTACATAGCCATTAACGGTATCAAAAATATCATCCTTAAAATTAGTCGAATCGGCATAGGTAAAAAGTCCCACCAGTCCCAGCCGCAACGATTTAGTGGGCGTGAGGCGCTGCTTATAAATCAGCCCGATGGGCAGGCTGCGGTTGGCGGTGAAGAAGTGGTCCAACTGCGGGCTGGCCGTCAGGCCAAACTCGTGCTTGTAGGGGCGGGCCGTATCGGCCGGGGCTGGGATGGCCATTTGGGCCGTGGCCAGGCCTGGGACCGCCGCTAACAAAGCTGCGCACAGAGGCGCGAAAAAGGTGGAGTTCATGCGTTTTTCAAAACAAAGATGAGCGGCCAAGATAGCCGTCGGCCCCGCTCCGGAAGCATAAATCGGTGCCACGCAAAGGTGTGACCAACCACAAATGCAAAAAGGAAACAACGAAGCTGTTTAGAAAGTCAAAGGACTCCCAAAAAAGCGCGAAATTTGAGGTGTAACACTCCTTTTTTCGCATTTTAATGGAAGTCCTGTCCAAAGATATGATTCGCCAATGGATTCTGCCCGCGCTCACCTTCTCCGCCCATGGCCGCCCCTCGATCGTGGAGCCGGCCGAGTTGGTGGAAGCCATTCTCTACAAACTCAAAAGCGGCTGTCAATGGCGATTATTGCCTGTTAAACAGTTTTTTACGGGCGCATCGCTGACCTGGCAGGGCGTGTACGCCCGCTTTAATGCGTGGCGCAAGGACGGGTCCTGGCAAGGGGTATGGCTCCGCTTGTTGCGCGAAAACGGGGCCCATCTGGACTGTTCCAGCGTCCAACTCGACGGCAGCCACACGCCCGCCAAGAACGGCGGGGAGGCCGTCGGCTATCAGGGCCGCAAGAAAGCCCGTACCACCACAGCCCTCTTCTTGGCCGATAACCGGGGACAGCCGCTGGCCTGCGCCAGCCCGCAGGCGGGCAACCACCACGACACCCACCAGCTCAACGCCTTGTTCGGGGAAATCTGCGCCTCGCTCGAAGCGGCCAATATTCCCGTCGCCGGGCTGTTTCTGAACGCCGACAAAGCCTTTGACACCCAAGGCTTTCGTCAGGAATGCGCCCGGCGCGACATCGAGGCCAACATTCCCCGCAACCGCCGCGCCGCCGACTGGCAGACCGACGACGACACCTTTTTCGATCCCGAACTCTACCGCCGCCGCGTCGTGGTCGAACACGCCAACGCTTGGCTCGACGGCTTTAAAACGTTGCTCGTGCGCTACGAAACCAGCGTCGGCAATTGGCTGGCCTGGCACTGGCTCGCCTTTGTCGTCATCTTTTTGCGAAAAATCAACCAAAAGCCGACTTTCTAAACAGCTTCAACACCTCTAAAACGGACAATAACCAATTTTATCCTCCATATAATTATTCAATTAAAAAAATGGGGGGGGGGGGGGGTAAATTTCCAGACAATGGAAGGCATAGTTGATAGTGGTGCACACAGCAGAAACGCTGGGTTTGTGACATCCCAGGCCGTTGGCTTTAGTAGCAACAATGGCACCGCTACGTGGATTTGACAGCGCGGGTCGCCAGTCGGGCAAAGCCACAAACCCCTTTTTTCTCGCATCTGGCCGGGCGCTTCTCTCCCCGTAACGCAACGCCCCGCCAAGCGGACTTGCCTTAGTTGGGGCTATCGTGTGGCAAACGGGAAGGCCCAAGCCACAGCCTGGCTGCAAGCAGTGGAACCCACTGGCCGGGCCCTGACAACCATTCGCACGGCAGGTTTAATCCTTCATCACAAATTTTCCTGTTTTCGGCACGGAACTAGTTGGGAGCCGCTTGCGCTTTGCGTAAATTGCGGGACTAAGTGCCGAACCATTAGCTTTTAGCTGATAGTCTTTGTATTTCTTGTTTACTATCAGTTAGTTATGTCAAATGTATCAACTGTTTAATTTGGAGCAAGCACTTACTTATGGTTTTGGCATTTGGCCCTTTTATACTTCGTATGAAATTTCTTGCTCCGCTGCTCCTGGTGTGCCTCCTGGCACTGCCGGCTGCAGCCCAGCGTATCGTAATCAGTGGCCAGGTAGTGGAGGCTACGAACGGTGAGCCGGTGCCGTTCGCGTCCATCTTTATTCCGAAGAGCAGTGCCGGCGTCACGGCCGATGCCGATGGCAAGTTCAAGCTCACCGCCACGGGCTCGCCCGATTCCATCGCGGCCTCGGCGCTGGGCTTTGCCACGCAGCGGCGCCAGCTCAGCAACGCGGCCGTGCAAACGGTGCTCTTCCGGATGAAAACCGGCGGCGTTACGCTGGGCGAAGTATTCGTGAGCTCGCGCCAGCCCGAGAACCCGGCCTTTCGCATCCTGCGCGAAGTGCAGCGCCACAAGCCCGGGAATGCCCGCACCGCCCTGCAAGCCGCCGAGTACGACTCCTACAACCGCATCGAAACCAGCCTGATTGACCTGCCCAAGAGCTTGTCCAATCGCAAGGTTATCAAGGATATTCGGGCGCTGGCTGTGCGCCAGGGTGCCGCCGCCGCCGCCGATGTTGATGCCCCGCTCCCGGTTTTTGCCTCGGAAGTGGGCTCGCGGGTATACCAGCGCAACTCGCCTCTGCGCCGCCGCGAAGACTTGCTGCACAAGCAGATGCGCGGCGTGGGCCCGCGCGAAGGCTCGGTACTCTCCCAGATGCTGGGCTCTAACTTCCAGAACTTCGACTTCTACCCCAACTGGCAAAACGTGCTGGGCAAGGACTTCATCTCGCCCATTGCCGAAGGCGGCCGCGTCACCTACGACTACGAGCTGCAGGATTCCGTGTTTGTGGGCAAGGACTGGTGCTATAAAATTGCCGTCACGCCCAAGCGCAGCCACGATTTGGCCTTCAAAGGCACCATCTGGATTACGCAGGAAGGCTACGCCCTGCGCCGGGCCGACCTCGTGGCCAGCCCCGAAGCCAACATTAACTTCGTGAATGACCTGCGCATTTACCAGGACCTGACCTCGCCCGCCGACGGCGCGGGCCTGCCCACGCGTACCAAAATGGTGCTCAGTGTACGGCCCTACGAAAAGCAGGCGGCCATGCTGGTGCGCTTCACCACGGTGAGCAGCAATTTCGTGCGCAACCAGGTGCACGAGGAGCCCGGCTTCTACGACCAGCCCATTATGTCGTCGCTCATGGAGCCCACCGAAAAGGAGGAGCCCGGCGTGGGCAGCCTGCTCACTGGCCTGCCCCAGGGCGGAGCGGGCGGCTACTTCGACCAGCACCGGCCCGATACCCTGAGCCTGAGCGAGCGCCAGACGTTTGCCGTACTCGACTCGGCCAAGCAGCTGCCTTCGGTGCGCAACGTGCTCGACTGGGTGGAGCTGCTCGTGAACGGCTACAAGCGCGTGGGCAAGCTCGATTTGGGCCCCATATCCACGCTCTACGCCAACAACGACTTCGAAGGCAACCGCTTCCGCTTTGGCTTCCGCACCACGCCCGCAATCAGTCGCAACTGGCTCACGCAGGCGTACATAGCCTACGGCACCAAAGACAGCCGCTTCAAGTACGGGGCCCGCGTCAGCTTCGTGGCCGAGCGCCGTCACTGGACGGTGTTCACCGGCGAGTTCAAGCACGACGTGGAGCAGGCCGCCCTGCTGGACAACGACTTTCTCGACAACAACAACCTATTTACGGCCGCCTCGCGCTGGGGCCGTTTCCGGCAGGGCAAACCCGTGCTGCGCGACCTCACCTCCCTGAGTGTGCAGCGCGACCTGTTCCACGGCTTTACCCAAACGCTGACGCTGCGCTATCAGAACATCAACCCGCTGTTTCAATACCGCCGCTCCACCAGCCCGGGTGGCCAGCCGCCCACAGTGGAGCCCGGCTCGGATGTATTGCAGTTGAGCGAGCTGGTATCTGAATCGCGCTACGCGCCCGATGAAAACCTGGTGCAGAGCGAAACCCGCCGCCGGGCCGTGGGCCTGAAGCGCCTGCCGGTGTTCACCCTCCGCTACACGCTGGGCGCCATCGACTGGACACAGGGCGACTTCATGTACCACAAGTTCAATCTGGCCATTTCGCACAGCGTTTCAGTGGGCCAGCTGGGCCGCCTCACCTACCGGGCCGAGGGCAACTACATTCCCACGGCGCTGCCCTACTTCATCCTCAAAACCCCGCTGGGCAACCAGACGCCGTTTTACAACGCCAACGCTTTCAACTTGATGAACTACTTCGAGTTCATCACCGACCGTTCGGTCACGCTGCGCCTCGACCACCATTTCGAAGGCCTGCTCGTCAACTCCATTCCGGGTATCCGCGCCCTCAACTGGCGCTTGGTGGGTACCGGCAACGTGCTCTATGGCAAGCTCTCGGACCGGGCCCGCCGCATCAACGGCAATACGCCCGACCTACCCGGCACCATTTCGACCCCTTATGTGGAAGTAGGCTACGGGGTAGAAAACATCTTCAAGTTTGTTCGGGTCGATTTCATTCACCGCCTCACCTACCGCGACACCCCCAATACCAGCAACTTTGGCATCAAAGTGGGAGCTCAGTTCCGTTTGTAGCCGCGCGGCCTGCTCAGATGTTAACGCCCGGCTGTGTTTCGACACGGCCGGGCGTTTTTTTATTGCCACTACGTACTGTTGTATTTCGTGCGTGAACTCTTACCTATAAAAGCGGTTTCCTTCAACCGGTTTCGAGTTGCATTTTTGTAAGTTCGCCGCTGCTATGCCTCGTATTTCCTCACTGATTTCACATTTGCAATCTATGGGTGGTAAGTACCCGCTATTCCGACTGGCCATCTTATTCCTCGGGCTGCTGCTGCCGGCCCGTGCCCACGCCACCCCCGAAGATACCCTGGCCGTGAACCCGGCCCAGCCAGCCCTCTACCTGGAGGAAAATTACTACAGCATGCTGGAAGACCCCACGGGCCAGCTGCATCTTGCCGATGTGCAGCTGCCGGAGTGGAGCCGCCGGTTTGTGGCCATGCGGGGCTCGGGGCACCCGCCCAACATCCAGCATCCGAGCAGCATCTACTGGCTGCGCATCACGGTGCGCCAGCGCCCTACCGACAATGCGGCGTGGTACCTCGAGCTGTACGACTCCCACATCGGCAACGCGATGTTCTTCAGCCCCCAACGCGGCTCAACTACCGCCTACGACAGCGTGGCTACGGGAGCCAACCAATCGTTTGCCACGCGCCCGCACCCTTACAAGAACTTTCTGTTTGACCTGCCGCCCCGGCCCGGCGAAACCGCCACCTACTACCTGCGGCTGCACTCCGACACCCGCACCAGCTTCCGGGCCATGCTGCACAGCGGGGCTGGCCTCATCCCGGAGCTGTCGCTGCAATACTGGCTGCTGGGCATTTTCTACGGCATCCTGTTCATCATGGTGCTCTACAACCTGATTCTGTTCTTCTTCCTGAGCGAGCGCACCTACCTCTACTACGTCCTATACGTGCTCAGCGGGGCCTTGCTGTTTCTCACCGAAGATGGCCTGGGTTTTCAGTACTTATGGTCCGATTTCCCGCGCCTGAACCACTTCATTGGGGCGCTGGCCCCGGTACTGCTGCTGCTCACGTTTGCGACCTACGCGGGTGGCTTTCTTGACACGGCCTCCCGGCTGCCGGGGCTGCACCGGGCGGGGCAGTGGGTGGTGGGCATCAGCACGACCCTTCTGGTGCTCGATGCGGCGGTGGTGCATTCGGGGTTTAGCTTCTGGCTCTACCTGTTGCCTTATGGCTTGCTGTATTATGCTGGCTTACAAGCCTATCGCAGCGGCCTGCGACCAGCCCGCTACCTGTTGCTAGCCCAGGCGCTGGTAGCTATCAGCCTCACGTTTCTCATCATGCGCAAGCTGGGCATCAATTTCTACAGCAATGTGTACACGGTATATAGCCTGAATGCCGCCTTTGTGGTAGAAGTAGTGATTCTGAGCTACGCGCTGGGCGAAAAGCTGAAGGGCCTGATGGATGTCGCGCTGCTCACGCAGCACCGCCTGCTGAAGCAGCTACGCAAAAAACACCAGGCCCAGGACCGACTGGTAGTGCAAATGCGCGAAAACCAAATCCTTAAAGACCAGCTCAATACCGAGCTGGGAGGCCTGGTAGCCCTGCGCACCACCGAGCTACGCCAGCAAAATGAAACTGTGGCCGCCCAAAACCGCGAGCTACTGCAAGCCAACGGCCTGCTGGCCCTGCAATCGGCCGCCATCGAGAAGCTCAACGGCGACCTCAGCCGCGACCTGCACGCGGAGAAGGCGGCGCGCATAGAGTCGAAGGAAGTAGACTTTGGCGAATTCAGCCAGATATATCCTGATAAGGATGCCTGTCTGCGCTACCTGGCCGACCTGAAATGGGGCCACGGCAGCTACCAATGCCGCAAGTGCGGCCACGAAAAGAGCTGCGAAGCCCGCGAACCCTACGCCCAGCGCTGCACCCGCTGCCGCTACGTGGAGTCGGCCACGACGGGCACCCTCTTGCAAAAGTGCAAATTCTCAATCGTCAAGGCACTGTATGCCGTCTTCCTGCTGCACGCTCACAAAGGGAACTACTCCCCCTCCGAGCTGGCCCGGGTGCTGGACCTGCGCCCGGCCACCAGCTGGACCTTTGCCCAGAAGGTACTGCAGGCCTTGCAGCGCCGCCGCCAGGCCACCGACTACGAGGACGGCGAACCATGGACCCACGTGCTATTGGATGCCTCAATGGAGATGGAGGTGGAGGAGAACGAGCCTACCAAAACCAGTAATTGAGCGCACCCAATACTCCGGCAACGTTTGTGACTAGCAGAAATAGCTTTTCAGGTATTAATAACTGCTCTGGCCGGCATTCAGCCTGATAATTCACTACTTGGGAATTATTCCCCGTTTTTTTTCAACAATAGCCGTTTTTTTTTGTTGTTTTTTAGCCTATCAGACAGAAGACCAAAACGCTCCGGCTACCCGAATCAAGCGAGAATCAGCAATTGACGCGTGTGTGGCAAGCGTATAAACCATTTTTGAAAATACCTCAAAACCTTCAAATAAAGCGTTTCAGGGCATTTATTGAGTTGTATTAGCTCAACACACTCTACTACATTTGGTCAACTGAATACTACAGATGCCTTTATTTTCCTCCCTGATTCGCCTTCGCATACTTGCCGGTTCGGGCTTGTCATCGGCAGTCCAGCCTTCCTTATTTGGATGGCGCAATCTATTACTAGCGGTGCCACTCCTGGCGGCCTGCCAGCGCGGGGTTGTCCCCATGGCCACGGTAGCTCCGCCTACCGTGAGCATTGCGGCTGAGCTACCGGCCGCCACCTTTAGCCCGCGTGTGCAGCAGCTGCTGGCGCAGATGACGCTGGAAGAAAAAATTGGGCAGATGACCCAGTTGAATATTTCGGCGATAAATCATACTGGCGCCGGTGGTGATGTCACCCTCGATTCGGCCAAAGCAACTGCTCTGGTTCGGGATTTTCACATTGGGTCCTTCATCAACGGGGAGGCTGTACCGGCCACGCAATGGCTGCGCTACTCGGCTGCGCTGCAACGCATCGCCCTGCGCGAATCGCGGCTGCACATCCCCATGATTTATGGCATCGACCACATGCACGGGGCCAGCTACGTGAGCGGCACCGCCATCTTCCCGCACAACATCAACATCGGCGCCAGCTTCAATCCGGAGCTGGCCCGCCAGACGGCCCGCGCCACGATACTTGAATCGGCTGATTTGGGGCATCACTGGGTGTTTGCACCGGTCCTGGACCTGGGCGTGAACACTTACTGGCCCCGCTTCTACGAAACCTACGGCGAAGACCCGCTGGTTGCCGCCACGCTGGGCAGCGCCTTCGTGCGGGAGATGCAGACCAACACAGAAATCGCGCCCTACAAAGTAGCGGCTTGCGGCAAGCATTTCCTGGGCTACTCGGACCCGCGCAATGGCTGGGACCGTACCAATGCCCTCATTCCAGACCAGCGGCTGCAGGAGTTCTTCCGGCCTTCGTTCCAGGCCGCAATCGATTCCGGCCTGAAGTCAATCATGATTAACTCCGGCGAAATCAACGGCGAGCCGGTGCACGCCTCCAAGGCCATTCTGACGGACCTGCTGCGACGCCAGATGGGCTTCAAGGGCGTGGCCGTGACCGACTGGGAAGACATTATCCGGCTGGTACGCATTCAGAAAGTGGCGGCTAATGAAAAGGAAGCCACCTGGATGGCCATTGACGCGGGCGTGGACATGGCCATGACGCCTTACACTACCACCTTCTGCCGCTATGTGAAGGAGCTGGTGCAGGAGGGCCGCCTCACGCAGGCCCGCATCGACCTTTCGGCCGGCCGCGTGCTGCAGATGAAGGATGGAATCGGGTTGTTTGAAAACCCCATGCCGCGTGCCGACCGGCTGAGCCGCGTAGGCGACCCAGCCCTGCGTGCCCAGGCCGTTGGTGCCGCCCGCGAGTCGGTGGTACTGCTTAAAAATGAGCAAAATATCCTGCCCATGGCCCCGGCCAGGGTGAAGCGCCTGCTGGTAGTGGGCCCCTCGGCCGACTCCCGCGCCAACCTGTGCGGCGGCTGGACCCTGGCTTGGCAGGGCCGTCCCGAAGAGGCTTACCCCAAGGACGTGCCCACCGTGCTCGAAGCCCTGCGCCGCGAGTACCCGCAGGCCAAAGTAGAGATGCTGCCCTACCGCGACGCCAAAGGCAACCTGCTGCTGGCCAGCATTGCCCGCGCCGCCCGGCAGGCCGATGCCGTAGTACTGGCCCTGGGCGAGCGCCCGTACACCGAAGGCCTGGGCAACACCTCCGACCTGACCCTGCCCGACGACCAGCAGCAGCTGGCGCGCACGGCCCAGGCCAGCGGCAAGCCCACCATTCTGCTGATGATTGGCGGGCGGCCGGGCATCATCCGGAGCGTGGCCGAGGGCACGCCGGCCATTATCTGGGCGGGGCTGCCAGGCTACGGCGGCGGCACGGCCCTGGCCGAAATCATCAGCGGGAAGACCAATCCGAGCGGTAAGCTGCCGTTTACTTACCCGCAGTTTGCCGGCCACATCACCAACTACCACCACGACAACAACGAGAATAGTCTTGATTTGAGCGACTTCGGCGCGGGCTTTGAGCAGCGCGGGGCCAAGTACAAGAGCTCGATGCTCACCGAATTCGGCGAGGGCCTGAGCTATACTACTTACGCCTACTCGGGGCTGGCGCTGAGCGACTCGGTGCTGACCGGGCCGGCCGCCAAGCTGCGCGCCACGGTGCGCGTGGCCAACACCGGTGCCCGCGCCGGCCAGGAGGCGGTGCTCTGGTTCCTGACCGATGAGGTAGGCCGCGTGGCCCGCCCGGTACGCCTGCTGAAGCACTTCGAGAAGCAGCCCTTTGCCCCCGGCCAGAGCCGCGAGCTCACCTTCGATATTGACCCGCTGCGCGACCTGAGCTACCCCGATGGCCAGGGCCGGCCCCAGCTGGAAAACGGCTGGTACACCCTGCGCGTAGGCTCCCAGATGATGCGCTTCCGCTATGCGGGCGG
Source organism: Hymenobacter siberiensis (assembly GCF_018967845.1). GTDB lineage: Bacteria > Bacteroidota > Bacteroidia > Cytophagales > Hymenobacteraceae > Hymenobacter > Hymenobacter siberiensis. The sequence continues at coordinate 1,203,211 of NZ_JAHLZZ010000001.1, read as the reverse complement.
CCCGGTAGCCGGCACCACGCCGACCACCAGCAACACGACCGGCGCGGTGCGGCCCTCCGGCGGCCCGCTACCCGCCGGCGCGGCTACGGCCGCAACCTCCCGATAACCCAGTTTTTTGAATACCCAGTTGCTTCTAATTCCCACTATACCATTTTCAACTCTCACCATGAAGCGAAATTATTACCTGATTGCTCTGTTGCGCCGCTCTGCGGTGCTGCTGGCTTGCGGGATGCCCATCCTAGCGCACGGAGCTCCGGCTTCGGCTTCGCGCCCGGTGATGCGGCCTGTAGCCGATGTACCCGTAAGCGGGCGCGTGACCGACGGCAGCGGCGGCGGCCTGCCCGGCGTGACGGTGCTTGTAAAGGGCACCACGATTGGCACTACGACCAACGCCGACGGCAGCTTCTCGCTGAATGCGCCCGAGCGCAGTACCTTGGTATTTAGCTACATCGGCTACCGGACGCAAGAGGCCGTCGTGAGCGCCAATGGCACGGTATCCGTGTCGATGGCCGTAGACGAGCAGAAGCTGAACGAAGTAGTGGTAGTGGGCTACGGTACCCAGCAGCGCGGCAGCGTGACGGGGGCTGTATCATCGGTAACAGCGAAGGAGATTGCCTCCCAGCCAGTGGCCGATGCTACCCAGGCCTTGCAGGGCCGGGCGGCGGGCGTTACGGTAACTTCTAACGGTGGCGCGCCGGGCGGCGCGGCGGGCACTTCGGTGCGCGTGCGGGGTATTACATCGGCCGGCAACAACAACCCGCTGTACGTAGTCGACGGCTTCCCGCTACCCGACAACGGCAGCGAGAACCAACTGAACGCCATCAGCCCCAACGACATTGAAACCATTGACATCCTGAAGGATGCCTCGGCCACGGCCATCTACGGCGTGCGGGCCGCCAACGGCGTGGTCATCATCACCACCAAGCGCGGCAAGTCCGGGCAATCCACCATCAACGTGGATGCCTACCGGGGCGTGCAGGATGTATCGCGCAAACTGAGCCTGCTCACGGCCGAGCAATACGCGGTGATTAACAACGAAAACCGCCTCGCGGCGGGCCAGCCCATTGTGGTAGACCGCCTGCGCAATCCGCAGGCCCTGGGCACGGGCACCAACTGGCAGGACGAGGTGTTCCGCCGGGCGGCTATTCAGAACTATTCGCTGTCGGCCACGGGCGGCGGCGACAAGGCACGCTTTGCAGTTTCGGCCAGCTACTTTAAGCAGGACGGTACCATTGTGGGCTCTAATTTTGAGCGGTTTACGCTGCGCGCCAACGGCGACCTGCAGATAAACAAGATTCTGAAAATCGGCAACAGCATTTCGATTACCCACCTGGAAGACCGGCAGATTACGACCAATAGCGGCGAGTATGGCACGGTGCAGCAGGCGCTGCGCATTCCGGCCATTATCCCGGTGTTCCGACCCGATGGCTACTACTATGAGCCGCGCGGTGCCCAGGACAACTTTATTGAGGAAAACCCCATTGTAGCGGCCACCCTCAACAATCAGAAATTCACCCGCAACCGGGCCCTCACCACCTTCTTTGTGGAAGTGGAGCCCCTGAAAGGCCTGCGCTTCCGCACCAACGTGGGTGCCGACCTGATTTTTGACAACTTCAATTCTTTCCGGCCCACCATTCCCGAGCTGCGGGTGGGCACTGATGTGTACAGCACCCGCTACAACCTGGCCGGTGCCACGGCTACGGCCGGCTACACGCCGAGCTACCTGATTGAGAACACGGCCACCTACGACCACCTCTTTGCCAACAAGCACCAGGTAACGCTGCTGCTGGGCCAGTCGGCGCAGGCTTTCAACTTCAGCAACGTGGAAGCCTACCGCACGGGCTATCTGCGCAACGACCTGCAGGTGATTAACACCGGCCCGCTGAACACGTCGCTGGCCAACGCGGGCATTATCAACCCCACCTCGCACCTGGCCAGCTACTTTACCCGCCTCAACTACGAGTTTGCCGGCAAGTACCTGTTCTCGGCCATTGCCCGCTACGATGGCTCGGGCAACTTCCCGCCCGGCCAGCAGTTCGGCTTCTTCCCCGGCGTATCGGCCGGCTGGCGGGTGTCGGAGGAGGCATTCCTCAAGGGCAACGCTGTTATCAGCAACCTGAAGGTGCGCGTGGGCTACGGCAAGGTGGGCAACCCCAACAACGCCGGGCGCTTCGCCTACCTCTACTCCATCAACTCGGCCATTTCGTATCCCTTCGGGCCCAGCGGCACCATTCAGACGGGTGCCGCGCCTACGCGCCTGGCCAACCCCGACCTGCGCTGGGAAACCAACAACCAGACCAACCTGGGCTTCGACTTCGGCTTCCTCGACAACCGCTTTGAGGCCACCATCGACCTCTACGACCGCACCTCGCCCAACCTGATTGCGCCGGTACCCGTGTCGCTGGTGTCGGGCACCTATGAGAGTGTGAACCGCAACGCGGCCTCGGCCTACAACCGCGGCGTGGACGTGTCGCTGACCTCGCGCAACATCCAGGGCGGCACTTCGGGCCTGACCTGGACCACCAACCTGAACTTCTCGGCTTACAAGACCAAGCTGGAATCACTGGGTGCCGGGCAGCCTTATGATGGCCTGAGCAGCCTGAGCGGCGTGATTGTGCGCTACGACCAGGGCCAGCCCTTCGGCTCGTTCTTCGGCTACGTGGCCGATGGCCTGTTCCAGACGCCGGAAGACGTAAAAAACCACGCCACCCAAACCGGCGGCACCAACTCGCAAACCAGCACCGCCCCCGGCGACATCCGCTTCAAGGACCTGAACGGCGACGGCGTGATTAATGCCTCGGACCGCACCTACATCGGCAACCCCAACCCCAAGTTCACCTACGGCGTGAACAACAGCCTGACCTTTAAGGGTATCGACCTAAATGTGTTTGTGCAGGGTTCGCAGGGCAACCAGATTTACAACCAGAACCGCTACATCCTGGAAAGCGCCCTGTATGGCAACAGCAGCGGCAGTACCCGCGTGCTGGGCCGCTGGACCGGCGAAGGCACTAGCACCGACGTGCCCCGCGCCATTGCCGGCGACCCCAACAACAACCTGCGCGTGAGCAGCTACTACATCGAAGACGGTTCCTACCTGCGCATCAAAACCCTGACGCTGGGCTACAGCCTGCCCACGGCCCTGTCCAGCCGCATTGCCGCCAAGCAGCTGCGCGTGTACGTGTCGGCCCAAAACCTGGTGACCCTGACCAAGTACACCGGCTTCGACCCCGAGGTGGGCTCGCGCGGGGTAGACCTGGGCGTATACCCACAGCCGCGCGTGTTCCTGGCCGGCCTCAACCTGGGCTTCTAATCCTTAACGACTTACGACGATGAAACTCACCATTTCTCCTAAATTCGCCAGCAGCGCGCTGCTGCTTACCCTCGGCCTGCTTTCGGCCAGCTGCGGCAAGAAGTTTCTGGACGAGTCGCCCTCCGACCAGGTGACCGACGCCAACTTCTACAAAACAACCACCGACGCCATTCAGGCCACCAACGCTATCTATAGCGAGTTGGGTAAGGGCGGGCAGTACAACTATGCCCTGTGGGGCATCGGCGACATTGGCTCCGATATTTCCTACACCGGCGGCGGCGGGGGCGGCGACGGCATTGAGCAGCAGCAGCTCGATAACTACAACATTCCGGCCACCAACCCGCTCACTTCGCGCCTGTGGGGAGGCTGCTACATCGGCATTGGCCGGGCTAACATTGTGCTCCAAAAGGTGCCGGCCATGCAGATTGACCCGGCCATTCAGGCCCGCTCCATTGGCGAGGCCGAGTTCCTGCGGGCCAAGTACTACTTCGACCTGGTGCGGGCTTTCGGCGATGTGCCCCTGCTCACCACGCCGCCCACCACGGTGGCCGAAGTGAACGTGCCCCGCACACCGGTAGCCCAGATTTACCCCGTAATTGAGAAGGACCTGCTCGACGCCATTACCAAGCTGCCGGCCTCGTATAGCGGCGATGAGCTGGGCCGCGCCACCAAGTGGGCCGCCGCCGGCCTGCTGGCCAAGGTGTACCTCACCGAGGGCAAAATGGCGGAGGCTGCCACTCAGGCGCGCACCGTCATCAACAGCAGCGGCAAGAGCCTGTGGGCCAACTACGGCGACAACTTTAAGGTAGGCAACGAGAACGGCAAGGAGTCGCTCTTTGAGGTGCAGTACGTGGCGGGCCGCAACCAGTACACGTTTGATGGCCTGGGCTTTGTGGGCAACGAGTTCTTCGGGCCCCGCGGCCAGGGCATTGTGCCCCAGGGCGGCTACGGCTTCAACATTCCCGAAGACGCCTTTGTGGCCGGCTACGAAACCGGCGACCTGCGCCGCGACGTGACCATCTGGAAGCCCGGCGACGCCTACCCCGACGGCCGCACCCAGCCGGCTTCGCTGCCGGGCTCGCCCCGCGGCTACGGCTGCAAAAAGTGGTTTATCGGCAAGGTGAATACCAACGTCTGGGACTCGGAGCTGAACATTGCGGTGCTGCGCCTGGCCGAGATGTACCTGATTATGGCCGAGGGCGTGGGCCCCACGGCCGAGGGCCTGGAGGCCATCAACAAGGTGCGCCGCCGCTCGTTTGGAGAGGCTGTTGGCACGGCTGGCCCGCACGATTTGGCCGCCGGCCTGAGCGCCACGGCCTTCAAAACCGCCGTGTGGCGCGAGCGCAAGTACGAGCTGGCGTTCGAAAACGACCGGTGGTTCGATATGAAGCGCACCGGCGAGCTGCTGCAGTACACGGCCAAGGGCGTGAAGCCCTTCAACATTGTGCTGCCCGTTCCGCAGTCGGAGCGCGACGTGAACCCCGCCCTCACGCAAAATACTGGCTATTAAATGACCGCCGGGCCGGCGGCCTCCCCGCTGCCGGCCCCAGGCATCTCACCCCTCTCCTTTGAATTCCCATGAAAAATATACTTCGTACCGCCGTGCTGGGCGTGCTGATGACGCCCCTGCTACTGACTTCCTGCAAGAAAGCCGGCGACGATAGCAAGCTCGAAGGCCCCGTGCCCACCTCCACCTTTACCTCCCAGGTCAACACCACCGAGTTTCCGACCGTGGTGTCCTTCACCAGCACCAGCACCGCCGGCTTTCTCTACCAGTGGAACTTCGGCGATAATTCCATCGCCTCGGGGCCTACCGTGATGCACACCTACCCCCGCGGCGGCTCCTACCAGGTAGAGCTGACCACGGCCGGCCGCGGCGGCACCGGCATCTCGGCCAAGCAGACCGTGACCATTGCCGACCCCTGTGCCAATGCCACCTTCAGCAAGGTGGTGAACTGCGCGGGCAGCGGCATCCGGGTATGGGCGTTTTCGAGCCAGCCCGGGGCCATTGTGCGGGAAACGGCCGGTGGCGTGCCCATTTCGACCTCCACCACGCTACCCGCCTGCCAGCTCGACGACCAGTTTTCGTTCAGCAGCGCGTTTACCATCAACTACAACAGCGCCGGCCAGACCTTCCAGAACGGAGCCTGCGGCGCTTCGCTGAACTTCGCGACCGACTTCGTGTTCCGGCCCAATGCCAGCGGCAACCCGCAGATTGTGCTGAAAGGCAAAAAGACCTTCCTGGGCCTCACGGACTCGGTGGTGAACAAAACCTACGACGTACTGGAAGCCACTGATACCCGCCTGCGCCTGCGCGGCACCAACCCCGACGGTACCCGCACCACCCTCACCTTCGCGCCCTACGATGCCACGGCCCCCTATAAGCTGCTGCTCACCGGCGGCTCTTCCAAAACGTGGCTGCTGGACAATGCCGCCGACGCCCCCATTGTGGTAGGCACCGAAGCCGCGCCCACCTCCTACTTTGCCGGCGTGCTAGCCGGGCAGCTGCCCGCCTGCCAGTCCGATGACGAGTACAAGTTCTCGAACACCAACATTTTCTCCTACGATGCCAAGGCCGAAACCTTCTCGGCCAATGGCTACTCCTGCCAGGCTCCCCAGACGGGCACCTCGCCCTTCGTGTTTGGGCCGTCGGCCGGTACGGGGCTAGCGCAGTTCACCCTCACGCGGATGGGTGCCTTCATTGGCGCTACCGATGCCTCCGTCACCGAGCGGGTGTACCGCATCCTGTCCATCGATGCCCAGCACATGGTGCTGCGCGCTGGCAGCGGCCTCAACGGCGGAACCGTATTCACCATTAAGCTGGTTGCTAAATAGCTGAATATCGGTTTTTTATTCAGATAGAACCACTTTATTACCGTATTGCTTATGTTTAAATTAACCCCAGCTAGCCGCCGCAGCTTGTACCTCAGCACCAGCCTGCTGCTGGCGCTGAGCATGGCCGCCTGCACTGAAAAAGGCAGCAGCTTTACACCGGCTCCCACTACCCCAACGACTCCGACCACCGCCGCCAACGAGGACGCCCGCGCCTACGCCGACTACACGGACCTCATCTGGAGCGACGAGTTTACCGGCGGTGCCCTCGACCAGAGCAAGTGGGCCTATGAGCTGGGCGGCGGCGGCTGGGGCAACAATGAGCTACAGACCTACACCAACTCGGCCGACAACGTGTACCAGGCAGGCGGCAGCCTCGTCATTCAGGCCCGGGGGGCGGCGGGTTCCTACACCTCGGGGCGCCTCGTGACCAAGGGCAAGCAGAGCTTCCAGTTTGGCCGCATCGATGTGCGCGCCAAGCTGCCCAAGGGCAAGGGCGTGTGGCCCGCCATCTGGATGCTGGGGGCCGATATCGACCAGAATAACTGGCCCCGCTGCGGCGAAATCGACATCATGGAGCTGCGCGGCAGCCAGCCCCAGCAGTTCCTCTCGACCATGCACTTTGGCAACAGCGTGCCCGACCACCGCTACAAAGGCACCACCCAGGTGATGAACATGGACCTGTCGGCCGATTTCCACATTTACTCCATGGTGCGCAGCAAAGACCAGATGCGCTTCTTCGTCGACGGGCAGCAGTACTATGCCTTCACCGGGGCCGACGCCAGCCCTTACCCCTTCAACTATCCATTTTTCGTGGTGCTGAACGTAGCCATTGGTGGCGATTTCGATGGCAACCCCGACGGCTCTACCGCTTTCCCGCAGCAGATGCAGGTGGACTACGTGAAGTACCTGCAATACAAGTAATTGCCTGGCCATCGACCCTGCCCCGATGGTTTCTACCCTTTACTACGGTCACTCCGGCCGGAGCTTTGGTGAGTTCTCCGCCGGACTGGGCGTTGGCTGCCGGTCCAGTGGGCTGGCGGCCAATTGGGTTTTCTTTTCCTGTGCCCGTTTTGGGCCGGGCACTTCTCCCCGCAACTTTTCAATAGCATGATTTCTACGCTATTTACCGGCCTGCTGCTATTAGGCAGCCCATCCAAAACCGGCCCGCCCACGCCCCCGGCCACGCCCCGCTACACCTTCAGCAAGCTGGCCTGGGCCGACGAGTTCAACTACAGCGGCCTGCCCGATTCCACGAAGTGGACCTACGACGTGGGCGGCTCCGGCTGGGGCAATAAGGAGCAGCAGTACTACACCAAAAAGCGCCGCGAAAACGCCCGCGTGGAAAACGGCCACCTCGTGGTGGAAGCCCGCAAGGAGGCCCTGATGCCCGGCAACGACTATACCTCCGCCCGCCTGGTATCGCGGGGCAAGGGCAGCAGCCAGCTCTACGGCCGCTTCGAGATTCGGGCCCAAATTCCCGGCGGGCGCGGCACCTGGCCCGCCATCTGGATGCTACCCGACAAGAACCCCTACGGCAACCACGGCTGGCCCGACAACGGCGAAATCGACATCATGGAGCACGTGGGCTACGACCCTAACGTGATTCACGCCACCACCCACTGTAAGGCCTACTACTTCCGCATCAACACCCAGAAAACGGGCATCACCAAGCTGCCCGATGCCACCTCGGCCTACCACGTGTACGCCATGGAGTGGACGCCCGAAACCATCACGGCCTACATCGATGGCCAAATCTATTTCGCCCACCGCAACGAGGGCACCGGCTGGGAAACCTGGCCCTGGGACCAGCCCTTTCACCTGCTGCTCAACGTGGCAGTAGGCGGCGAGTGGGGCGGCCTGAAGGGCGTGGACGAAGCCGCATTCCCCCAGCAGATGCTGGTGGATTACGTGCGGTTCTATGAGATGAAAAAGGCCTCCTGAGCATCAGCTGTCATCCGGAATGACAGCTGGCGCTCAGCATAACGGGCTATTACCAAGCAATAAGCCACTTCCTACCCATCTACCACCGCTTTCCCGGCAACGGGCTTCTCGTTTCCCAATCAATTTTTCCCACATTTTCACCAATTCTCACATGAACAGCTTTACTCGTTTGCTGAGTACCGCAGCGCTGCTGACCTGCGCCACGGCGGCTTCAGCCCAGACCCTGTACGACAACTTTGAAAATACCCGGCTGGTGAGCTACCCCATAGTGGAGGGTACGCTGGTGCAGAACGCGGCCAACCCCGGCAGCAACCCTGTGAACACCAGCAGCATCTGCGCCAGCTACGCCCGGGCCGCCGCCGCCCAATACGCGGTGCTGGTGGTGAAGCCCAACAACGCCCGCATGGACAACGTGACCGCCTATACCACCGGCGGTGCCAAGCGCATCAGCGTGAAGTTCCGCAGCCCCGCTGCGGGCGTGACGGTAGGCGTGGTGTTGCAAAACAGCCGCTTGAACACGGCCAACTACCCTACCGGTAAGTTCGGCACCGAATACACGGCTGTGACCACCGTAGCCAACGCCTGGGAGGTGCTCACCTTCACCCCCAGCCCGGCCGGCGCGGGTAACTTCGACGCCAGCGTGACGGTGACCGACATCGACCAGATGCTGTTTCAGGTGGCCCCCAACTCCAACAACTCGGCTACCTATTTTCTCGACGACATTATGGGCCCAGAGCTGCTGGCCGTGGCTCCGCCCAATAATCTGGCCGTGCGCCAGCTCTATGACAACTACGATGGTACCCGCGTCATCAAGTACATTGGTGGCTCCAAAACATCGGGTGGGCTGAAGCTGGATACGCTGAACAATTCGGTAAGCGCCGGCAACACCAGCGCCCGCGTGGCCCGCTACACGCGCTCAACCAACCAATACGACGTGCTGGTGATGCAACCCCGGGGCGCGGCCCTGGCCGACGTAACCAACTTCAAAAGCACCACCGCCACCGCTCTGCACATGACCCTGAAGGTATTTAGTGTGGCTCCAGGCGTGCTCTACCAGATTACGCTGCAGGACTCGACTGTGGCCGGTGCCACCAACTATCCGGCCGGCCGCAACTCGGAGTACACCGCCACCACCACCGTTACCAACGGCTGGGAAAACCTGAGCTTCAACTTTGTAAACGCACCCAGCGCCACGGCCAATACCAGCATAAACGAGATTGTGCTGCTGGTGGCGCCCAACACCACCACCCGCCGCAAGGTTTACCTCGACGATTTTTACGGCCCTAGCCTGGTTGGTTTCGTGCCCACCGCCACCCGCACCATCAGCACCGATTTTGCCGCTTTCGCCCCGGCCTACCCCAACCCCACCTCGGGCCTCACGCAGCTGCCCTTCAGCCTGCAGAAGCCGTCGGTAGTGAGCCTGGCCGTGTTTGACAACCTCGGCCGCCGCGTGGCCCAGCTCATCAACGGTGAGCCCCGCGCCGCCGGCCAGTTCACCGCCGAGCTGAACGCCGCCAAGCTGGCCCCCGGCCTCTACACCTGCCGCCTCACCGTGGACGGCATGAGCCTGACCCGCCCGCTGAGCGTGGAATAGGTTCGCTTGATTGCCTGAACTACAAAGCCCTCGCCGGAACCGACGAGGGCTTTTTCATGCGTTTGAAGGTAGCATAACGAGAAGAAAAGAACGTCATGCCGAGCGTAGCCGAGGCGTCTCGCGTGCTACCACTAATCCTGACGATTGGATTGCTAATGCACGCGAGATGCCTCGGCTACGCTCGGCATGACGTTCTGAGGTTGTTCATAGAACCAACGTAACCCTGGCGTACTTTGGGCTATGTCTGATTTCCGATTGCGCGTGTTCGAGGCCGTGGCCCGACACCTGAGCTTCACCAAAGCGGCCCGGGAGCTGTTCGTAACGCAGCCCGCCGTCACCAAGCACATCCACGAGCTAGAGAAGCACTACGGCCAGCGCCTGCTGGAGCGGCGCGGCAACCGCGTGGCCCTCACCGAAGCCGGCCGCCTGCTCCAGAGCCACGCCGAAGCCGTGGCCGCCGCCGACCAGCTTCTCGCCGACCAGCTCCTGACCCTGCGCGACCCCGACGAAGCCGCCGGCCGCCTGCGCCTGGGCGCCAGCACCACCCTGTGCCAGTACGTGCTGCCGGGCCTGCTGCCGGCCTTTCAGGCCCGCTACCCCAACGTGCAGCTCACCCTGGCCAACGCCAATTCCGAGCACATTGCCGAAACCCTGCTGCGCGGCGAGCTGGACCTGGCCTTCGTGGAAGGCCGCTCCCGCAGCCGCGACCTGCACTACGAGCTACTGCTCCCCGATGAGTTGGTGGCCGTGCGCCGCGCCACCCCCGCCGGCCCGCCGGCCACGCCCCTGCTCCTGGCCGAGGCGCTGGCCCACCCGCTGGTGCTGCGCGAGCGCGGCTCGGGCACGCTGGAGGTGCTGGAGTTTGCCCTGCGCGAGCTAAAAATCAAGCTCAGCACCCTGCAAGTAGCCTTTTTTTTTGATAATACCGAAGCCATCAAAGGCTACCTCGAAGCCGCACCCGATGCGCTGGGCTTCGTATCGCGCCGGGCACTTGCCCGGGAGCTCACCGCCGGCCGGCTCGAAATCGTGCCCATTGTGGGCCTGCATCTGCCCCGGCAGTTTGAGGCGGTGTGGGTGCAGGGCAAGCAGCTACCCCGCGCCGCGCAGCGGTTTCTCAGCTTCGCCCAGCAGCAGTTGAAGCAGTTGTCATAACTACTGGTAATCTGAGATTACCTTTTTCAATTACCCCTGCGACTGGCTAAGTCGTAAATTTGAGGCACCTAATCTGCTGCTTCATGGCCCCTCCCACCCTGCCACCATCTACCCCGCCTGCCCCGCCAGAAACGGCCGAGTCGGCGGTAGCCACCGGCTTTTTCCGGCACTTGCACACGCCGCATCTGGTGGCGGGCTACCCGGTTACGGGGCGGCAGGTGGTATTTGGGGTGCTACTGGTGTTCTGCCTCACGCCCTGGGCCTCGCCGCCGGTAGCGCTGGCGCTGGGCCTCGTGCTGGCCCAGACGCTGGGCAATCCCTTCGCCAGTGAGACCAAGGCGGCCACGGCCAAGCTGCTGCAATACTCGGTGGTGGGCCTGGGCTTCGGCATGAATGCTCACGCGGCGGTGCAGGCCGGGCGGACGGGCCTTTTGTTCACGGTAGTGTCCATTCTCGGCACACTCATTCTAGGGTATTTCGCGGGGCGCTGGCTGGGACTGGGCAGGCGCGTCACGCACCTTATTTCGTGCGGCACCGCCATTTGCGGGGGCTCGGCCATTGCGGCCGTGGGGCCGGTGCTGGGGGCCAAGGACGAGGAAATTTCGGTGGCGCTGGGCACAGTGTTCGTGCTCAATGCCATTGCGCTGTTTACCTTCCCGCCCATCGGCCACGCCCTGGCCATGACGCAGCAGCAGTTTGGCCTGTGGTGTGCCATTGCCATCCACGACACGTCCTCGGTGGTGGGCGCGGCCAAGGTCTACGGCGACCAGGCCCTGCAGGTAGCTACCACCGTGAAGCTGGCCCGCGCCCTCTGGATTATCCCGGTCAGCATCGGCACAGCACTTATTTTCAAGCAAAAAGGTGTCAAAATCAAGATTCCCTATTTCATCTTCGGCTTCATCGCGGCCATGCTGCTGAATACCTACGTTCCCGCATTGCACCCGCTGGGCCCGGTGCTGGTGGCGCTGGCCAAAATCGGTCTCACACTCACGCTGTTCTTCATCGGGGCGGGGCTATCGGCCAAAACGGTGCGTGCGGTGGGGGCCCGGCCCTATTTGCTGGGCGTGTTGTTGTGGGTGGTCATTTCGAGCGCGTCGCTGTATGTGATTCTGCACACGGTGGCGTAGAACGGTCATACCCGGCTACACCAGCAGCGCCAGGAAATCGGGCTGGCCGTTCAAATACTCAAAATCAAAGCCCTCTGCCCCCATGCAGGCTTTGATGGCCTCCACGTCATGGGACCGTTTCACTTCGATACCGACGAAAACGGGGCCTTTCTCCCGGTTATCTTTTTTGATGTATTGGAAGTGAATGATGTCGTCGCCCTCGGCCAGCACCTGGTTCACGAAGCAGCGCACCGGGGGCTTGGTTGAAATTCACCATGAAGTAGTGTTTCAAGCACTGGTATTTGGCGGCGCGCTCCTTGATATCCTCCATGCGGGTGATGTCGTTGTTGGAGCCGCTCACCACGCATACCACGGTTTTACCCGCGATGCGGTCGGCAAACTGGTGCAGGGCTGAGATGGTGAGCGTGCCGGCCGGCTCCAGCACGATGCCTTCCTCGTTGTACATCTTCAGCAAATCGAGGCAGACCTGGCCTTCCGGCACCAGCACTACCTCGTCGAGCAGTTCGCGGCACAGCGCATACGTGAGCTGGCCGGGGCACTTCACCGCCGCGCCGTCCACGAAGCTGTCGATGCTGGCCAGCGCCGCATGCTGCTGATTGCGGATTGCATCGTGCATGAAGGACGCGCCCAGGGGCTGCACGCCAATGAGCTTGGTACCTGGGCTCAGCAGCCGGAATACGCTGCCCACGCCCGCCGTCAGCCAGCCCCCGCCGATGGGCAGAAAATAGTAATCGATGGGTCCGGTGGTGGCTTTCAGGATTTCCAGCCCCACAGTGGCCTATCCTTCCACAATAGCCAGGTCATCGAAGGGGTGAATAAAGGTGCTGCCCCGCTCGTCGCTGAACTCCCGGGCGGCCCGGAACGAATCATCGAAGCTGGCCCTGGTGAGGATGACCTCCACGTATTCTTTGCCGAAGAGACGCACCTTGTCCACCTTCTGGGCAGGCGTTTGGGCGGGCATGAAAATGTAGCCTTTCAGGCCCAACAGCTGGCAGGCGTAGGCCACGCCCTGGGCGTGGTTGCCGGCGCTGGCGCACACAATCTCGCGCTCACCGGCAATGGGCGACAGCGTGCTCATCTTGTGGTAGGCCCCGCGAATCTTGTAGGAGCGCACCACCCTGCAAATCATCCCGCTTGAGCAGCACCGTGGCGCCGTAGAGGCGCGAGAGGCCGTGGTTTTGCAGCAGCGGCGTCTTGTAGATGACGTGCTTGAGGTTGCGCGCCGCCCGCTCCACGTTTTTGAGCAGCACGGCGGGCGGGGCGGCGGCGGCGTTGGGCATAGCAATGGAAATCGTTGGGATAAAAAAGAACGTCATGCCGAGCGCAGCCGAGGCATCTCGCGTGGGATAGTAATCCAATCATCAGGATTAGTGGTGGCACGCGAGATGCCTCGGCTGCGCTCGGCATGACGTTCTGGGGTTGTTCAGCAGAACCGTTCCAAATTGGTCGTTCTGCCGGGTCGTTCAACGACGAGACGCGAAGTGTCGCGTCTCTACCTCGCCTACGCCTCTACCTTTTCCGCCGCCTTGGAACGCAGCTGGCGCACCGTGGCACCAGTCGCCCACAGCTCCGACTCGCGCACTTCCTTCAGCTCCGCGTCCAGCTCGGCGCGGTAGTTGGGCGTGGTGCCGCGCTCGATGGTGCGGCGGGCTTCCGCGCCGCTGGCCACACTGTCGTACAGCTCGTTGAGCACCGGCAGGGTGGCTTCGCGGAAGCGGCCTTTCCAGTCCAGCGCCCCGCGTTGGGCGGTTACCGAGCAGTTGGCAAACATCCAGTCCATGCCGTTTTCGCCCACCAGCGGCACGAGGCTCTGGGTGAGCTCCTCCACGGTTTCGTTGAAGGCCTCGGAGGGCGAGTGGCCGCGCTGGCGCAGCACCTGGTACTGGGCCTCGATGATGCCGGCCAGGGCGCCCATCAGCACGCCGCGCTCGCCGGTGAGGTCGGAGTACACCTCCTTCTTGAAGTCGGTTTCAAATAAATAGCCCGAGCCCACGCCAATGCCCATAGCAATGGCCTTCTCCCAGGCCTTGCCAGTGGCGTCCTGGAACACGGCGAAGGATGAATTCAGCCCGCCGCCGGCCAGGAACAGGCGGCGCAGACTGGTGCCGCTGCCCTTGGGCGCCACCAGAATCACGTCCACATCGGCGGGCGGAATGATGTTGGTCTGGTCGTTGAAGGTGATGCCAAAGCCGTGCGAGAAGTACAGCGTTTTGCCGGGCGTGAGCTTGCTCTTGAGCATGGGCCACAGGGCAATCTGGCCGGCATCAGACAGCAGGTTGCAGATGATGGTGCCACGCTCGGCGGCTTCTTCCAGCGAAAACAGGGTTTCGCCCTCCACCCAACCGTCGCGAATGGCGCGGTCCCACGAAGGCGTGCCCTGACGCTGGCCCACAATGACGTTGAAGCCGTTGTCGCGCATGTTCAGAGCCTGGCCCGGCCCCTGCACGCCGTAGCCGATAACGGCGATGGTTTCGTCTTTGAGGTATTCCAGCGCCTTTTCAAGCGGGAATTCGTCGCGGGTGATAACGGTTTCGTCTACGCCACCGAAATTAATTTGTGCCATGGGGTTAAGGGATGTAGCGCGGACTTTTCGTCCGCGCCGGGGTTAAAAGAATATCGTTTTACTCGCGGACTGAAAGTCCGCGCTACATCGTAAACACCGCGTCGCGGCTGTTCAGGAACTCGTTTTCGGCCACGTCCTCGCTGGGCTCGCGGCGCTCGAAATCGCGCAGCTTGTGGTTGAAGCCGTCGCTGGCCTTGATGATGGCGATGCGGGCGCTGCGCACAAACTCAATGAGCCCGTACGGCTGCAAAACCTTGATTAGCGCATCGGTTTCCTCGCGGTGGCCGGTCGTTTCAAACACCGTATAATCTTTGCGAATGACCACGGCGCGGGCCCCGTTTTCGCGCAGCAGACGCTCGACGGAGGCTTTTTCGGCAATCACATCGGTAGGCACTTTATAGAGGGCCATTTCCTGCCAGATTACGTCGGCGTTGGTGTTGTAGTATACTTTCAGCACCTCCACCTGCTTTTCAATCTGGCGGGCCAGCTTGCTCACCACTTCCTCGGTTTCGGTGATGACGATGTTGAAGCGGTGGATGCCTTCGATTTCCGAGGGCGACACGTTCAGGCTCTCGATGTTGATTTTGCGGCGCGAGAAAATAATGGCAATGCGGTTGAGCAGTCCCACTTGGTTTTCGGTGTAGGCCGTGATGTTGTATTCCTGGCGGTCAGGTTGGTGAGACATGGTTTCTGGGGAAATACTGACTTAATGGAACGTCATGCAGAGCGGAGGCGCAGCCGCAGTCGAAGCATCTCGCGTGCTTCAACTAATCCAATCGATTGAATTACTACCCCAAGCGAGATGCTTCGACTGCGGCTGCGCCTCCGCTCTGCATGACGTTCTTTTTTCGTTGTTCTATCGGTTATTAACGCAGCCTTATTTCCGCCACGCTGCACCCCTGCGGCACCATCGGGAAGATGTTATTCTCCTTCGCCACCAGCACCTCCAGCAGGAAGGAGCCGGGCTGCTCCAGCATCTGCCGCAGTGCGGGTTGCAGCTCGTCGCGAATTTCCACGCGCCGCCCGGCGATGCGGTAGCCGGCCGCTACGGCCACGTAGTCGGGGCTTTGGATATCCACGAAGGAGTAGCGGCGGGAGTTGAACAGCTCCTGCCACTGCCGCACCATGCCCAAGAAGCGGTTGTTGAGGATGATGATTTTCACATCAACCCCGGTCTGCATGATGGTGCCCAGCTCCTGAATGGTCATCTGCACGCCGCCGTCGCCGATAATGGCCACCACCGGCCGCTCGGGCGCGCCGAATTTGGCCCCGATAGCGGCCGGCAGCGCAAAGCCCATTGTGCCCAGTCCGCCGCTGGTGATGTTGCTGCGGGTATGGTTGAATTTGGCGTAGCGGCAGGCCACCATCTGGTGCTGCCCTACGTCGGTCACGATGATGGCCTCGCCGCCGGTCAGCTCGTTGAGCTGTTGCAGGACCTCGCCCATGGTCAGTTCCTCGCCCGTCGGAAACAACTCGTCGTTTATCACGGCGGACACCTCCTCGGCCATGTAGTCCTGGAAGCGCTGGTGCCATTCGGGATGCGTTTTCGGCTCGATGAGGGCAGTGAGCAGCGGCAGGGTTTCCTTGCAGTCGCCCCACACGGGCACGGTAACGGCCACGTTTTTATCGATTTCGGTGGGGTCGATGTCGAGGTGAATCACCTGCGCTTGCTTGGCGTACTTATCCAAGCGGCCAGTCACGCGGTCATCGAAGCGCATGCCAATGGCGATGAGCACGTCGCACTCGTTGGTGAGCACGTTGGGACCATAGTTGCCGTGCATGCCCAGCATGCCCACGTTTAGCGGGTGGTCGGTGGGCAATGCGCCCGCGCCGAGGATGGTCCAGGCAGCCGGAATGCCACTTTTTTCGATGAAGGCTTTAAACTCTGCCTCGGCTCTCCCCAGCACCACGCCCTGGCCCCAAAGCACGAACGGCTTTTTAGCCCGGTTGATAAGCGCCGCCGCCTCGCGGATGTACTCAGGCCGCACGATGGGCACTGGCCGGTAGCTGCGAATGTGCGTGCACGGCGCGTACGGCGCAAAATGAAAGGCTTGCAGCTGGGCGTTTTTGGTGATATCAATCAGCACCGGGCCGGGCCGGCCGCTGCGCGCGATGTAGAAAGCCTTGGCCAGCGCCTCGGGAATTTCCTCGGCCTTGGTCACCTGGTAGTTCCACTTCGTGACGGGCGTGGTGATGTTGATGATGTCCGTTTCCTGAAACGCATCGGTGCCCAGCAAGTGCGCGAACACCTGCCCCGTGATGCAGACCAGCGGCGTGCTATCAATCTGCGCATCGGCCAAGCCCGTGACCAGGTTGGTCGCGCCCGGCCCGCTGGTGGCAAACACTACCCCCACCCGCCCCGAGCTGCGCGCATACCCCTGCGCCGCGTGAATACCGCCCTGCTCGTGCCGCACCAGCACGTGGTTCAGCCGGTCGTTGAAGTCGTATAGCGCGTCATAAATCGGGATGATGGCCCCGCCGGGATAGCCGAAAATGGTGTCCACGCCCTCGGCCAGCAGGATATTCAGCACCGCCTCGGCACCCGTGGAGTTAGGCGCGGTTACTTCCGGGGCGGTGAGCACGGTGGTTTCCGGCTCGGCGGTGAGCACGGTGGTTTCCGGCTCGGCGGTGGCGGTGGTGGGCTCGTTGATTAACATGGGGTTGAGCTTAAAACGGCGCGACAGGGTCACCTCACCCCCTGACCCCCTCTCCAAAAAAGAGGGAGCACCGGTCCGTGAGGACGATTTTTCGCGCGGATTTATTAGGAGCATTTCCGGTGCCCCCTCTTTTTTAGAAAGGGGCCGTGCCCGGCAGGGGTCAGGGGGTGAGGTTGACGGGGAGGACGACCTCCTCCAGCAAATCAGTGATACACCCATGGCTGGCGTCGCTCACGGTGCGGATGTATTTCAGCAGCACGCCCTGACGCACGTTGGGGCGGGGGCGCTGCCACTGGCTCCGGCGCAGCTCCAGCAGAGCGGATTCAATTTGAATATCAATGGTATTAGCGGCGGCATCGAGGATAATCCAGTCGCCGTTTTCGACCAGGGCGATAGCGCCGCCATCGTAGGCCTCGGGGCAGACGTGGCCGACCACGAAACCGTGGGTACCGCCCGAAAACCGGCCGTCCGTAATCAGGGCCACCTTATCGCCCAGCCCGGCCCCGATGATGGCCGAAGTCGGCTTCAGCATTTCGGGCATGCCCGGCCCGCCCTTCGGCCCCACGTAGCGAATCACGACCACCTGCCCGGCCTTAATACTACCCTGCGTGATGCCCTCGTTCAGTGCCTCTTCCGAGTCAAACACGTTGGCCGAGCCTTCAAAGCGTAGTCCTTCTTTGCCCGTGATTTTGGCCACCGCGCCGCGCGGGGCGAGGTTACCGTAGAGAATCTGGATATGGCCGTCGGCTTTGATGGGGTTATCCAGCGGGCGCAACAGGTCCTGCTCGGGGCCCAGGGGTTTCACGTCGGCCAGGTTTTCGGCCAGGGTTTTACCGGTTACGGTCAGCAGGTCGCCGTGCAGCAGACCGGCGTCGAGCAGGGTGCGCATCACGGCGGGCACGCCGCCCAGGGCCGAGAGGTCCTCCATGAGGTACTTGCCGCTGGGCTTGAGGTCGGCCAGCACCGGCACGCGGTTGCTCACAGCCTGGAAATCTTCCATGCTCAGCGGCACTCCGGCGGCGTGGGCAATGGCAATGAGGTGCAGCACCGCATTGGTCGAACCGCCCAGGATGGTGATGACTACCAACGCATTATCGAACGCCTCGCGCACCAGAATGTCGCGGGGCTTGATGTCGCGCTCCAGCAGCCGGCGCAGGTAGGCCCCGGCATCGAGGCATTCCTGATTTTTCTCCACGCTCACGGCGGGCAGCGACGACGAGAACGGCACGCTCATGCCCATCGCCTCGATGGCGGCAGCCATGGTGTTGGCCGTGTACATGCCGCCGCAGGCCCCCGGCCCGGGACAGGCATTGTGAATGATGCCGCTGTAGTCCTCGTCCGAAATCTCCCCCTGCAGCTTCTTGCCATAGGCCTCAAAACACGATACAATATTGAGCTGCTGCCCCTTGAACCTGCCGCCCTTGATGGTGCCGCCGTACACCATCAGGCTGGGCCGGTTGAGCCGCGCCATGGCGATGAGCGCGCCGGGCATGTTCTTGTCGCAGCCCACCACCGTGGCCAGGGCGTCGTAGTTGTGCGCGCCCGCCATGGCCTCAATGGAGTCGGCAATAATCTCGCGCGATACCAGCGAAAACCGCATGCCCGGCGTGCCGTTCGTAATGCCGTCGCTCACGCCGATGGTGTTGAAGCGCAGCCCCACCAGCCCCTGCGCCTGCACGCCGATTTTCACGCCGTCGGCCAGCGCATCCAGGTGCATGTTGCAGGTGTTGCCCTCGAAGCCCGTGGAGCAGATACCCACGAACGGCTTACGCAAATCCGCATCCGACAGCCCCGAGCCGATGAGCATGGCCTGCGAAGCCGGTAAGCTGTCGTCCTGGGTGTAGATGCGGCTGTATTTATTGAGAATCATGTTAGGGTATTGGGGAATCGTGTGTCATGCCGAGCGCAGCCGAGGCATCTCGCTTGCATCGTTCAACGATTGAGTTTCTATTGCACGCGAGATGCCTCGGCTGCGCTCGGCATGACGGTCTTTTTTGTTGTTCTGCTTTCGTTCTTCTAAGCAGTCTGCGCAACCAGCGCGCCGGTCACCAGCGCCCGGTAGCGCTCGGCCAGTTGGGCCCCCAGCGTCTCGGAAAACGGCAGGCTGAATTCCAGCTCATCAATGGCGGCGATGCCCACGACTTCGGCGGCGGTACCGGTGTAGAATGCGCCGGTGGCGCCCTGTAGCTCATCGGGGGTGAAGAATTTTTCGGTGACCGAAATGCCGGCTTCGCGGGCCAAGTCAATAATGGTGTTGCGGGTGATGCCGCGCAGGATGCTGCCCTGCGGCGCGGTGAATAACTCGCCGTTTTTCTCGAAGAAGAAGTTGGCGCCTGGGCCCTCGGCCACGTAGCCGTTCATGTCCAGCAACAGGGCTTCGTCGAAGCCACGGCCCTTGGCTTCGGAGCTGGCAATGATGGAGTTGACGTAGTGGCCCGATACTTTGGACTCGATGGGAACGGCCTTGGGGTTGGGGCGCTGGTAGGGCGAGATGCTCAGGCGCAGGCTCTGGTCGCCGAGGTACTTGCCCCAGTCCCACACGGCAATAAGCAGGTTGCTGCTGCTGGCGTGCTTCAGGGTCATGTTGGGTTCGCCGGCGTACACCAAGGGGCGGATATAAGCGTCGGCCAGGCCGTTTTTCTCCAGCAGCTGGTAGGTGATGCTGGTCAGTTCCTCCACCGAGTAGCTGAACGGCAGGCCGATGCTGCGGCAGGAGTAGTGTAGCCGCTCGTAGTGCTCCTCGGCCTTGAAAATGCGGGTGCCGGCCGGCGTGGCATACGACCGAATACCCTCGAAAACGGCATAGCCATAGTGCAGCGACTGGGCGTAGGCACTCACCCGGGCGGCTTCGGCTTTGATGAATTCGCCGTCGACAAAGGCCAGGGTATCGGGGTTAAAATACATACTTCTGAAAAACGTTTAAGAGTTAGGAAATCAATAAAAAAGCCCTTCTGAGCGCGGGGCTTAGAAAGGCTTTTGCTAGGTTGCAACAAGCTGTTCCTACGCGCCCCGCGGGCCAGGAATAATGACAGTAAAGACCAGTAGGAGGTTTTTCATAGGTGAGTTTCTGGCAAGTTGAACGTCATGCAGAGCGCAGCGAAGCATCTCGCGTGGGGTAGTAATTCAACCGTTAGAAAAGGGTTAGTGGTGGCACGCGAAATGCTTCGCTGCGCTCTGCATGACGTTTCTTTTTCCCTCCATTAACCATCAAATAATCGTGCTCACGCCGATTTCCACGTTGTTCTTGTTCCACTGCTTTTCGTTGGAATCGGCAATCCAGAAGGCGATGTAGTTGCCTACTTCCTCGGTGGTGTAGGGAGCATTTTGATTCAGCTCGGGCGTCAAAATGCCGTTGTTCAGGGCTTCGTCCACGGCCTCGCGCACCAGGGCGGCTTCTTCGGGCAGCTCGAGGTGCTCCAGCAGCAGGGCGGCCGATAGAATGGCGGCAATGGGATTGGCGATGCCCTTGCCCCTGGCCTGCGGATATGAGCCGTGAATGGGCTCGAACAGCGCCACCGCCTCGCCTACCGAAGCCGAGGGCAGCAGGCCCATGGAGCCGGCAATGACCGAAGCCTCGTCGGAGATAATATCGCCGAACATGTTCTCGGTCAGAATCACGTCGAACTGCGTGGGGTTGAGGATGACCTGCATGGCGGCGTTATCCACGAAGAGGTAATCGACCGTCACTTCAGGGTACTGGCTGGCCATGGCGCGCACTTCCTCGCGCCAGAGGCGGGAGGTTTCGAGCACGTTGGCCTTATCCACCAGCGTGAGATGCTGGCGGCGGCCGGCAGCGGCCTGAAACGCCAGGTGCGCGATGCGGCGGATTTCGGTACGGCTGTAAGTACAGTGGTCGTAAGCACCTTCGCCATCGGCAGTGCGGCCCTTATCGCCAAAATAAATCCCGCCCGTCAACTCGCGGAAGATGACCATGTCGGTGCCCTGAATACGCTCTTTTTTGAGGGGCGAATGGGCCAGCAGCACATCGTAGGCCGTAACGGGGCGGATGTTGGCGAACAGGCCCAGCTCCTTGCGCAAGCGCAGCAGGCCCTGCTCGGGGCGCACTTTGGCGCTGGGGTCGTTGTCGTACTTGGGGTCGCCGATGGCCCCGAGCAGCACGGCATCAGCGGCGCGGCAGGCGTCGAGGGTTTCGTCGGGCAAGGGGTTGCCGGTGGCGTCGATGGCGCAGGCACCCATCAGGTGCGAGCTCAGGTCGAAGTGGTGGTCGAACCGTTCGGCTACGGCTTCGAGCACCTTCACGGCTTGCCGGCACACTTCCGGGCCGATACCATCGCCGGGCAATATGGCTATTTTCTTGCTTACCATCATCCTAATTATTTACCAGTTCCAGGTTCGGGTTTGTTCGTAGGCTTCGATGGCCGGCTTCTGGCTCACCAGATAGTCGATGTCGTCGTAGCCGTTAATCAGGCATTCCTTTTTGTAGGCGTCGAGGTCGAAGTGAAAACTGTCGCCGGTGGCAGGCACGTACAGCGTCTGCTCGGGCAGGTTCACCACGAATTGCGTGTCGGCATTCTGCTCTACCAGCGCGAAAAGCTGGCTTAGCTCCTCATCGGTCACTTGCAGGGGCAGCAGGCCGGTATTCAGCGCGTTGCCGCGAAATATATCGGCGAAGTAGCTCGAAATGACTACCCGAAAACCGGCGTCGTACAGCGCCCAGGCAGCGTGCTCGCGGCTGGAGCCACAGCCGAAATTCTTGCCCGCCAGCAGTATCTGGCCGGCGTAGCGTGGGTTATTGAGCACGAAATCCGGCTTGGGCGAGCCGTCGGCATTGCGCCGCCAGTCGCAGAACAAGTTTTCGCCGAAACCATCGCGCGTGGTCGCCTTCAGGAAACGGGCCGGGATAATCTGGTCCGTATCGATGTTTTCGAGCGGCAGCGGCACGGCGGCCGAGTGCAGGGTCTGGAATTTTTCCATTATGCTTGAACCGTTGGCACGTCATGCAGAGCGCAGCGAAGCATTTTGCCCGCTTCGTTGCAATTGCATTGATTACTAATGAGGTAAAGATGCTTCGCTGCGCTCTGCATGACGGTCCTTTTAATAACGTTCTTATCTAGTTCAAATACTGCGTGATATCCACAATCCGGCCCTGCACCGCCGTAATCGCGGCCACTAGCGGACTCGCCAGCAGCGTGCGCGACCCCGGCCCCTGCCGCCCTTCGAAGTTGCGGTTCGAGGTGGCCACGCAGTAGGCCCCGGCAGGGATTTTGTCCTCGTTCATGGCCAGGCAAGCGCTACAGCCGGGCTCACGCAGCTCGAAGCCGGCATCGGCCAGAATCTTGTCGAGGCCCTCAGCAATGGCCTGCTGCTCCACCTGCTTCGAGCCGGGCACGATGATGGCCTCGACGTGGCCGGCCTTCTGCTTGCCCTGTACGTAGGCCGCCACCGCCCGCAAATCCTCGATGCGCGAGTTGGTGCAGCTGCCGATGAACACGTAGTTGATTTCCTTGCCCAGCAAGGATTCGCCACGCTTAAACCCCATGTACTGCAGCGACTTATCGAAGCTCTCAGCTTCGCTGGCGGGTACTTCGCTGGGGATGTGGCCGTTCAGGGCGATGCCCATGCCGGGGTTGGTACCGTAGGTAATCATCGGGGTGATGGTCGCCGCGTCGAAATGATGCGCAGCATCAAAAACCGTGTCGTCGTCCGAATACAGTGTTTTCCAGTAGGCCACGGCCTGGTCCCAGGCGGCTTCCTTGGGGGCATAGGGGCGGCCCTCCACGTAGGCAAACGTCGTTTCGTCGGGCGCGATGAGGCCGCCACGGGCACCCATTTCGATGCTCATGTTGCAGACCGTCATGCGGCCTTCCATGCTCAGGGCGCGCACGGCGCTGCCGGCATACTCTACGAAGTAGCCGGTAGCCCCGCCGGTGCCGAGCCTGGATATTACATAAAGAATCAAATCTTTGGCCGTTACGCCGGGCCGCAACTCGCCGTCCACGGCAATGCGCATACGCTTGGGGCGGCTCAAGAGCAGGCACTGAGTGGCCATCACCTGGGCCACCTGGCTGGTACCGATGCCGAAGGCCACCGCGCCGAATGCGCCGTGGGTGGACGTGTGACTGTCGCCGCACACGATGGTGGTGCCAGGCAGCGTGAGCCCCAGCTCCGGCCCGATGACGTGCACGATGCCCTGCCGGGCGTGGCCCAGGCCGTACAATTCCACGCCGTACTTGGCGCAATTCGCAGTCAGCTTGTCTACCTGCGAGCGGCTCAGCGGCTCCTCGATGGGCAGGTGCTGGTTGCGGGTGGGCACGTTGTGGTCGGCCGTAGCGAGGATGCGCGCCGGGCGGAACAGCGGCAGGTCGCGGGCATCGAGCTCGTCAAATGCCTGCGGGCTGGTCACCTCGTGGATGAGGTGGCGGTCGATATACACGATGTCCAGGCCGCCGGACGCAGTTTTCACTACGTGCGCATCCCAGATTTTATCGAACAAGGACTTGGCCATTGGTTGGGGGAGGAAGGAAAAAAGAGGCTTAACGAGTAGTGGATTCAGTGAAATCGGCGGTAGTGGGTGCTACTTGCTGACTCATGGCGGCGGCGTAGCTAATCCAATCGGCGCAGCGCTGGGAGTGCGCTGCCGGTTGTTCGGGTTGGTGGTTTTCGGTGGCAGGCGTGAGGCTGATGTAAGGGGTTTCGGAGATAGTCATATCAGTCAGCAGTAACGAGTTTTTCCTGTTCGACCAGCATATGCAGGTCATTATCCACCACCTCGCGCTGACGGTCGGCCAGCTCCATGAAGCGGATGTAAGCTTTGTTCAAAGCAACTTTTTCGAAATCGTAACCCAGCTTCTGGAGGCGGTAGGCCAGGGCGGCGCGGCCGGAGCGGGCGGTGAGCACGATGGACGAATCGGCCACGCCGACTTCCCGGGGGTCGATGATTTCGTAGGTTTCGCGGTGCTTGATGATGCCGTCCTGGTGGATACCGCTGCTGTGCGAGAAGGCATTGGCGCCCACAATGGCCTTGTTGGGCTGCACGGGCATGGTCATGAGGTGCGAAACCATGGCCGAGGTTTCGGCCAGCAGGCGGGTGTTGATGTTGGTGTGCAGGTTGAGGGAGGGGTGCTGGCGCAGAATCATCACTACTTCCTCCAGGGCCGTGTTGCCGGCACGCTCGCCCACGCCATTTATCGTGCATTCAATCTGGCGGGCGCCGTTCATCACGCCGGCAATGGAGTTGGCGGTGGCCAGGCCCAGGTCGTTGTGGCAGTGCGTGGAGAGGCGCACGTTGTGGATGCCCGTCACGTTCTCGTGGAGGAATTTGATTTTCGCGCCGTATTCCTGGGGAAGGCAGTAGCCGGTGGTGTCGGGGATGTTGAGGACGGTGGCCCCGGCCCGGATGGCGGCCTCGCACACGCGGGCCAGAAACTCGTTGTCGGTGCGGCCGGCATCTTCGGCGTAGAATTCCACGTCTTCCACGAAGCTTTTGGCCAGCTTCACGGCCGCAATGGCGCGGGCCAGCACGTCCTCTCGCGTGGTGCAGAGCTTGTGCTGAATGTGCACATCGGACGTGCCGATACCGGTGTGGATGCGCGGGTAGCGGGCCGGGCGCAGGGCCTCGGCGGCCACGCGAATATCGTTTTCGACGGCCCGCGACAGGCCGCAGACGGTGGCTTCGCGGGTCTGGGCGGCGATGGCCTGCACGGAGGCAAAATCGCCGGGGCTGGACACCGGGAAACCGGCCTCGATGACGTCGACGCCGAGCTGTTCGAGCTGCCGGGCAATGAGAAGCTTCTCGTCGCGGTTTAGCTTGCAGCCCGGCACCTGTTCGCCGTCGCGGAGCGTGGTATCGAATATCTGGATTTGCTGGGTTGGCATACGATAATAGCCCGAAACGAAAGGCTGTAGTGGTGAATAGGTCGGCAAGAACCGCCCTACGCTCGCGCTGCAAAATCCTGTTTTCGGAAATTATACTATTTCCAAAAGCCGGATTTCATCAAACAACCATTTATCTATCAGCTACTTGCTTTCTCATTCCATACAATGCCTACCAAAAGCCAGGAGCCCGTATTTCAGTTAATTAAGTCCCTGACGCGGACCGAAAAGCGCCATTTCCGGCTGTTTACCAACCGGGCGGGGGCTAGCGAGGACCTCAAATTCCTGCTGCTTTTCGATGCCCTCGACGCGCTGGATACGGCCGACGACGCCGCCGTGCTCGCCCAGGTTCCCAGCCTGAAGCGCGTGCAGCTGGCCAATCTCAAGGCCAACCTCTACCGCCAGATTCTGGCCAGTCTGCGCGTGTACCACGCCGGCCAGAACCCCGATATTCAGCTCCACGAGCAGCTCGACTACGCCCGCGTACTCTACAACAAGGGCTTCTATCAGCAGGCCCTGCGCATGCTGGAAAAGGTGAAGCAGGGCGCGCGCCAGGCCGAAATGCCGCACATTGTGCTGCTGGCTCTCGATTTTGAGAAGCTGATTGAAAGCCAGTACATCACCCGCAGCCTGAAGGACCGGGCCGATACCCTCACCGCCGAAGCCACCGACACCGTGGCCCACCTGGCCAATCAGCATGCGCTCAGCAATGCCTCGCTGCGGCTGTATGGGCTGTACCTGAAAGCCGGGCACGCCCGCAACCGGGCCGACCACGAGCACATCACCGCATTTTTCCGGGATAATCTGCCGCCGCAGGTGCACAGCGAGGGTGGCTTTTTCGAGAAGCTCTACTTCTACCAAGCCCACGTGTGGTACCACACGCTCGACCAGGATTTTCGGGCCGGCTACCGCTACGCCCAGAAGTGGGTGGACCTGTTTGAGGCCGCGCCGCACATGAAAGAGCTGCAAACCATGCTCTATATCAAGGGATTACACAATTTGCTGGCCTCACTGTATAACATGTTGTACTACAGCAAATTCAAGCAGGTATTGAATACCCTCGAAGAGTTTTCGGCCAACCAGACCCGCCGTAGCAGCCCCAACACCGAAATCCTGCTCTTCCAGTACCTCTACACCAACCGCATCAACGCCTACTTCCTCGAAGGCCGCCTCACCGAGGGCCTGACTATTATCCCCGACCTGCTGGAGCAGCTGGAGCGCTACAAGCCGCAGCTCGACCTGCACCGCACGCTGGTGCTGTACTACAAAATCGCGAGCCTGTATTTCGGCAGCGGCGAGTTCGGGAAGGCCATTGAATACCTGAACCTGATTATCCAGCACAAGGAACTGAGTCTGCGCGAGGACCTGCAATGCTTCGCCCGCATCCTGAACCTGATTGCCCACTACGAGGCCGGCGACGATGCCAGCCTGGACTACCAGATTCGCTCGGTGTACCACTTTCTGGGCAAGATGGACGACCAGCAGCCCATGCAGGTCGAGATTTTTCGGTTTCTGCGCACCGTGGGCAGCATTGCGCCGCATCAGGTGCGCGAGGCGTTTATCCGGCTGCGCGATAAGCTCATCGTCATCGCCGCCACGCCCTACGAGAGCCGGCCGTTTCTGTACCTCGACATCGTGTCGTGGCTCGACAGCAAGATTGAGGGCGTGCCGGTGCAGGAGGTGATGCGCCGGAAATTTAGGGGTATGAAATAACCTCCTGCTGGCGCAAGCCGCCCCTGTCCCTGCCGGGCGCGACCGCTACTCCTGCACCAGGCGCAACGCCTGATGCAGAGCACCTTGCCGGAGCTGCACCAGATAAATACCCGGGCGCAGACTGGCGGCCTCGTTCAGTACCAGCGTGGTGCTGCCCGGCACCAGCACGAGTTGGCGTTGCGCCACCATGTGGCCGCGGCAATCGTTCAGCTGCAGTATCGCGGGGCCGGCCAGGGCCACATCCAGCTGCACACTGAAACCGTTCCAGGCCGGATTTGGATATGCCCGTAACTGCAGTGGCGAGCCCGTGGCTGGTACACCAGCCACCGTGCGAACGGGTGAGTAGATAACCGCCCCGTTGCTATCCACTTGCTTCAGCCGGTAGTACACTGCCGGGGCATACTGGCCCAGGTGCGCATCGGTCCACTGGTAGGCGTAGGGGAAGGTGCTGGTACCATGGCCTGCCACTCGCCCCACCTCGGCGAACGTGCGGCCATCGGCGCTGCGCTCCACGGCGAAGTAGTCGTTATTTTTTTCCGACGCGGTGGCCCAGCTCAGCTGCGCGGCAACGCCCTGCCGCTCCGCCACAAAGCGCGTGAGCTCTACCGGCAAGGGGCCAACATAAGGCAGCTCGGTATTGCTGACCTGGTTATTGTCCAGATTGATGGCCCCTGCCTTCGATAGCGCTTTGCCCAGCAACGTCGCTCCGTCTGCAAAGCTGATGGCCCCGGCCGGCGTGGCAATTACGGTACCCCTGAAAATCGAAATACCACCGGCGAAGGATACGGCCCCGGCCATGCGCCAGTACACATTGTCCAGCGTGGCACCGTTTATCAGCAAAACCCGGTAGGGAGAAGTAGTCGTGAACGCCCCGCCCACCTTAAAAATAAACAGCGGATTAATCTGCCCTAGGCCATCGAGAATCACGTCGCCGGATAAGGATACCGCACTGGGTATATTGTATACGCCCGGCGTAATAACCAGTCCTCCCATCGTGCTTGGCAGAGCCACCGGGCTATCAACATACGCTTCTATCTGGGCAACGGCCGCATCTATATCGTCGGCTACCTGGAGCAAGGTGGCGGCATCTAATTCGTGCTGAGCGGGCTGGATTCCTACCGGAGCATTATAGACCGGGTTAAAGCCAGTATATCCGCCGGTGTGCGTACCAAGCCGGCCGGTAATGATTGATTGGGTAGTGGAGTTGTTATCGCCCATAGCACCGGTGCGGGTGAACAGGCAATAGCCAGCCGCGCTGCGCATATTGATTGTTTGGGCCAAAACGATGTTTGCAGAAAAACAGCCCGCTATGAGCAGTGCAGCTAGTAGAAGTAGTCTTCGCATGGATGCTCAAGTAGTACGTAAATTAATTATACCCATGGCAAAAGCGCTTTTTTGCATGGTGCTGAGCAATTGCGAAAATCAATTAGCAATCCAAATACTTTCCAATGCTACGAATACCAGGGAAACAATCCGCATAAATCCACTGGTTGTCAAGCCAGTAGCTTTCTTAAACTGCTTACATAAATGGGCTACGCTGCTGTAGTTCAATTTGTAGGATATCTGCGTCAGCGTGAGTTTGTCGTAGCGTAATAATTCCTTTATGCGCTGGATTTTGCGGTAAATTATAAACCGCTCAATGGTGCTACCCGTCGCAATGGCGAACGTATTGGCGAGATAGGTGTAATTGTAATTCAACCTGCTGCTGATGTAGGCGGAATTCTTTGTTTCGCGCACGGTATCATCGTCGCCGTCCACCATTTCGACGATGACTGCTTCTATCCTTTCAATCAGTGTGGCCCGCTCGTCGTCCATCAGTTCCAGCCCCAGGGCTGCCAGTGAGGCTTTTAGCTCACAGTGCTGGTCCAGGGTTATGCGTGTTGGGATTTCCGCTTGCCCCAGAACCACTACACTTCCGGACAGGCCCAACGCTCCCAATGCCGCTTCCACCATCACGATGCAGCGCGGACTGACCATGAACTTGATATGAATTCTCATTAACTGATTGCGAAGTAGGAGTAATGCCGCTGCAACCTTTTAATTGCTCTTTATCCCTAAAAGCTTCCAGTCCAGCGGCGTGTGTTACACTAAGCGCAATGTTTTCACAGATAGAAGTAGTAGCAATATCTTCATATTGTGTCTCAAAGATACTTCCATTGATAATGGCACATGTTACACAATTCACAGACTGCTAAACAAAGCAAGCATTTAACGGTATCACGGATTTATTTTATTTTGCTGACTCCCCACGTCCGGTAGTCAGCGACATGCAACGGCGCCTGCATGCCAAGGCCCACCTGTTTGCAATTGGCCTTGCACCGGCCGTGCTCCATCCAAGCCGCGTCGGAAGGTGCTGTGCGCCAGTGGGCGAAATTAGCGGGTATCGCCGCCCTCAGCCGTGCCTCGTTTGCTCTCAGGGTCACCATACCGGCCGGAGGAATCAGTCGGCCCCGTTTTTTAATAGAGGCGCTGGGGAGGTAAGATGAGCCGTTGGCCTCAATCGTACCTTTGCCGCCTCATTGAATCCCCAAAACAATGTCGGCAACGACCCTCCTGCTGTTTTTCAACCTGCTCTTCGCCCTGCCGCCCGCGCCGAAGCCAACCGTCATCTTCCCGGTGCCCAGCGGCGTGCCCAACCAACTCTTCTACCTCCAGCGCGACCCGAATACCAATACCGTTATCTACCAGTTGAACGTGGACCGCGCCGGCCACCTCATCGAGGACGAGCCCGTGAACGTGTTCTGGCTGCGCTACGATGAGCACGGCGAGCGCAAGGACCTGAACTTCATCCAACGCAAGTTTGCCTACGGCCTCACGGCCGAAAAGCTGGCGGCCGATAAATACGAGCTGAAATTTGCGGCCTACAATAAGGTCCGGTTCTTCCTTCTGAAGTCGCCGACGGATAAGGCCTTCCACGTGTACACCACCATCGGCGGCAAACAGCTGCAGCTGGAGCGCGTATTTCTGCGCATCGAGGGCGGCACGTTCTGGGTGCCGAATGTGAAGTACATCGAGTTCAAAGGAATAAATACCGCGACCCGCGAGCCGGCAGCCGAGCGGATAATGCTGTAGCGCGGACTTTTAGTCCGCGCGTTGCCTGGGAAGCTCCTTGCCACGCACGGCTTGACCATACGCGGACTTTTAGTCCACGCTACATGCCTTAGCCCTATCTTTGGCCGGAGCCGTGCCCGGTGGGGCCGGCTGCCTCCGCGCATGATTCCGGCTACCTCTCTGCAACGTCTCTTCGGCATCAAAGCCAGCGAAACCCGCACCGTGGGGCTGTTTTTGCTGCACAATTTTCTACTCGGCATCGGCTCGGTGCTGGTGTACGTGGCGGCCAATGTGCTGCTGCTGGAGCACAACCCCGAGCACAGCCTGCCGCTGGGCTACATCATGGGCGCCCTGGCCATGATGGCCGTGGGAAAAATCTACACGCATTTTGAGCACCACCTGCTGCTGAAAATGCTGGTCGTGCGCGTGCTGCTAGCCGTGGTAGCCCTCACGGGCGTGCTGGGCGTACTGGTTGTGCTGGGCCATTCGGTGGCGGCGGCAGTGGCCATTATGGCGGGCTACCGGGTTATCTATCTGCTCACTAACCTGGAGTTCTGGGGCGTGTCGGCGGTGGTGTTTGATGTGCGGCAGAGC
The DNA here is from genome assembly GCF_018967845.1 of Hymenobacter siberiensis. Taxonomy (GTDB): domain Bacteria; phylum Bacteroidota; class Bacteroidia; order Cytophagales; family Hymenobacteraceae; genus Hymenobacter; species Hymenobacter siberiensis. Next base: position 1,172,841 of record NZ_JAHLZZ010000001.1, on the reverse strand, counting down.
AAGCGCCTGTTCAGCATCATCAGCTCGGGCGATATGCCGGCCAAGGCCCTGGGGGCTATCCTGGCGGCGCTTATCCACGGCGATGCCCAGTTGCCGGTGCTGCTGGGCGTGGCATTTATGGCCTATCTGGGGGCCTTGTTCACGCTGCGGGCCACCCTCAAGTCGCACGTAGTAGAAGCCACGGCGCGGCCGGTGCGGGCCGTGGCCCAGCCACCAAAGAAGCTGGTGCAGCAGCTATTTGGCGGCAGCCAGCTGGTGCTGGCCATGTGCCTGAGCCTGGTGGCCATCGCGGCCGTGATTACGGGCGTGGAGTACATGTTTTTCCTGAACGTGAAGCACAAGTTTCACGAGGCCGAGGACGTGATGCAGTCGGTGGGCTGGATACTGGCGGCCACGTACTTAGCCGCCACGTTCTTCAAGCTGCTGGTGAGCCGGCAGGCGCTGGAGCGCTACGGCGTGCAATGGTCCTTGCGGCTGCTGCCAGTGGTAGCGCTGGTGGCGCTGGCCGTGTTCGGCGGTTTCAAGGTGGCTAGCGGCTACTCGCAAACCGGGCAGCTGGCCTTCTATTGCGGGCTGTACTTGTTGCTGGAAGTGCTGCGGCGCACCGTGTTCGACCCCGTGTTTCTGGTGCTGTTTCAGCCGCTGGCCCCGCCGCAACGGCTGGCGGCGCACACGCTGGCCAAAGGTTTTTATGAGCCGCTGGGCATGGCCCTCACGGGCGGGCTGTTCTTCGGCCTGCGTTCGTCGGGCCTGCTCGATGGCGGCCTGCCCCTGGTGTGGATGGGCGCATTATTAGGGCTGGCGCTGCTGTTTTTGCGCCGCACCTACCTGAATTATCTGGCCGAATTGAAGGAGGGCCTGGGCCGCCGCTTTACCGAAACCGCCGAGCTGGCCCTGCCCGATGCCGCCCGCCACGTCGTGCTGGCCCACCTGCTCAGCCCCCACCCCACCGAGGTGCTGAATGCCGTGGCCTGGCTACGAAAGCACGAGCCAGGGTCGCTGCCCGCCCATGCCCCGCGCCTGCTCGAACATCCCGACGAGCGCGTCCGGCTGGCCCTGCTGGCCACCCCCGAGGCACAGCCGCTGCCACTCAACACTTTGGCAGGATTAGCCCAGCACGACCCGGTTCCGGCAATACGCGAATTAGCCGCCCGCGAATTAGCCACTGCTACCCCACCCGATTCAGTTAGAGCAGTTCAGAATATGCTTTTGACCGGGATTGATTTGGCTGCCCGGCAGGGTGCTATTCAGGGATGCCTGACACTGGAAACGGGCAACGTGGCTGCCCGCAAAAGTTTGCGGGCCCTGCTGACCGATACGCATCCCGGCGCGCACCAGGCGGCACTGGCACTACTACGTTTCTACCCGCTGGATGTTCAGCAGCAATTGATTGAGCGCCACCTCGCCAGCTCCGAGCCGGAGGTAGCTCAAGCCGCGCTCCGCGCCATCGGTACCGTGGGTCATCTCGAACTGGCCCACCACCTGCTCGCCGCCCTCGATGATAAGCACCGCTGGGCCGGGGCCGCCGACAGCCTTGTGGCCCTGGGCCCGGCCGTGGTGCCGCTGCTGCGCCAGGTGCTACTGCAGGAGGCCGAGCCCGCCCACCCGCAGCGCCTGGCCACCGTGCTCGAACGCCTCGATACCACCGCCAGCCGCGCCGTGCTGCTGGAGCTGGCCCGGCACCCGCACCTGTTTTCGCGCGGGCTGGCGCTGCGGGCGCTGCGCCGCTTCCCGGCCCGCACCGCCGAGCGGCCCACCTTCGAGCACCTGCTGCGCGAGGAATTCAGCCTGGCCGCGCAGCTGCTGCAAGGCGTGGTGGCCGACGGCCGCCCGGCCCTGGCCGCAACCGTCGACTACGAATTGACCCTCTTGCACCAGCGTGTGTTTGGCCTGCTGGCCCTGCTCTACGATGCCGAACTGGTAGCCACGGCCCAGCGCAACGTGGCCCACGCCGCCCGCGAGCGCCAGGCCAATGCCCTTGAAATCCTCGACAACCTCATCCCCCGACCTGTATACCAGGGCTTGCAGGCGCTGCTCGACGACTCGCCCGTGGCCGAGAAGGCGCGGCTGTTTGCCGGACTCACGGCGGTACCGACTCCGGCCGCTCATCATCACACCCTGGTGCCAATGGGCGCCGCCGCCGGCAGCGCCGTGGCCCCACCGCCGCACGTGCACCACTACGCGCCGCCGCCCACGCCCGAGCCACTGCCCACGCTGCTGCTGCGCCACGGCCACACCGCCTTCACATCCTGGACGCTAAGCCAGGCCCTGCGCCACTGGCAGCCCCTCGAAACCGACGCGACCGCCCTGCTGCGGCCCTACTGCGCCTCGCCCTACCTGCTGTTACGCGAAAGCGCCGGAGTAGCGGTCCGGGCGCTGGCTGCCCACCGTGGCGTGCCCCTCTCCGAACTTCATCTTCCCCTCGAAATGAGCCACGCCCACGCCACTTCCGACGCTCGCATTTCTGCCCTGGAGCGGGTGGTGGTGCTGAAAAGCACCGCCCTATTTGCCACCACGCCCGAAAACGTGCTCAGTAGTATCGTGCCCATTATGAAGGAGGTAACCTTTCGGGAAGGCGAGGAGATTTTTGCCAAAGGCGACATCGGTACCTCGCTGTTCATCCTGCACGATGGGCAGGTGGGCATTTTCAACGGCCCGCAGCAGCTGGCCACCTTCGGGCCGGGCGACTTTTTTGGCGAGCTGGCCCTGCTTGATGCGGAGCCGCGCTCAGCCACGGCGGCGGCCCTGAGCGAAGTACTGGCCTTCCGCATCGACCAGGAAGATTTCTACGACCTGATGGAGGAGCGCGGCGAGGTGCTGCGCAATATCCTGCGCATGCTGTGCCAGCGCATCAGGGCGCAGAACGAGAAAATGCGCGAGCTGGCGGGGTAGAGGTCTGAGTTGGGTTTTAGGGTATAAAACAACGTCATGCTTCGGCTGCGCTCAGCATGACGTGCTCTGATTAGCGCTATTCCCTACTCCATTACTTCGTAAATCTTTACCGGCAACGCCTTGTTCTTGAGTACTACCTCATCAACATACTGGCAGTGAAAGGACCCTTTCACCTTAAAATACACGGCTTCGCTGATGATAACCTGGCCGGCTTTGGCGGCCGACTGCAAGCGCTGCGACATATTCACGACGTCGCCAATCACAGTGTAATCCAGGCGTTTGAGGGAGGCGGAGCCGATGTTGCCGGATACGACTTCGCCGGTGTTCACGCCGATGCTCACTTTGGGGCGGTAGTCGAAGCCGGGGGGCAGCGGGGCCTGGCTCTGCTGGAGCGCGGTGCGGGCCGAGAGAGCCGCATCGATGGCGCGGTCGAGGTGGTGCTCGCCCCGGAACACGGCCATCACGGCATCGCCCATGAACTTATCGACGTGGCCGCCCTGGGAAATGAACTCCTTCACTACCAAGTCAAAATACGTGTTGAGCAGGCTCACCACGTCGGTGGGCGGCAGCTTTTCGGCCAGCGAGGTAAAGCCGCAGATATCGAGAAAAACCACGGTGGCTTCCACAGTTTCGGAGGCCAGGAGGCGGTTTTCGAAGTCGGGCCGCGTCATGAAATTGAGCACGGTTTCATCGACGTACATCTTCAGGATGTTGTTTTCCTGGATGGCGCGGAGCGTGTCGCGCAGTTGGCGCACCTGCTCGGCGGTTTTTTCGATGGTGAGTTCCAGGTCGGCAAAATCGACGGGTTTCACCACGAAATCGAACGCGCCCCGGTTCATGGCGATGCGCAGGTTGCCCATGTCGCCGTAGGCCGATACGATGACCGTTTTCATGGCCGGGTACTCGGTGTGGGTGTGGGTGAGCAGGGTGAGGCCATCCATCACCGGCATGTTGATGTCGGAGAGAATGACATCGGTATCCGGGTTTTCGAGGATGCGGTCGAGGGCTTCCTGGCCGTTGGTGGCGAAGACAAACTCGTAGGTACTCTCCCGGATTTTGCGCCGAAACTTCTGCTTGATAAGCAGTTCGAGGTCGGCTTCGTCATCGACCACCAGAATCTTGGTTTTCATAAGGATTGGCAGAAGGCCGAATAGTTGGACAAAAATACGTCGGAAAAGGATGGCACTTAGATTACCGCTCCCCTTTCTATGTTGGCTTAGGGCAGCAGGTGCTGAAGCTTTTCCTTGAGCACGGCAAAATCGACGGGCTTGGTCAGAAAATCGTTGGCCCCCAGGCTCATGGCCTGCTGGTAGCTGGCATTGTCACCGTAGGCCGTAATCATTATCATGGTGGTGGGCGGCATCTCAAACTCCTCCTTGACGTGGCCGAGCAGGTCGAGGCCGCTCATGCCGGGCATGTTGATGTCGGAGAGAATGATGAGCACCTCGGATTGGTGGGCGCGCAGATACGTCAGGGCTTCCTCGCCCGAAAAAGCGAAGCTGAAGCTCATCTCGCCGTTGCGGATTTCGCGGCGAAAGCGCTGCAAAAACAGGTCGCGCACATCGGTTTCATCATCAACAACCAGAATTTGCATGGGGCGGAGGCTGGAAAAGTAGTCGGGGCCAAAGGTAGGGCGCGGACCGGCTTAGGCCGGCAGGCGGATGAGGAATTCGGTGCCCTCGCCCTCGCGGGTTTCTAAGGTGAGGGTGCCGCCGTGGCCCTTAGTCACTATTTCGTGGCTCATGGACAGGCCCAGGCCCGTGCCCTCGCCCACGGGCTTGGTGGTGAAAAACGGCTGGAATATTTTGGCTTTCACCTTGTCAGACATGCCCGTGCCATTGTCGCGAATGCTGATTTCGACCTGTTCCGCCACCACCCGGCTACTCACCGTGAGGGCCGGCTGGTACCCGGGCCCAGAGTGGCGGCGCTGGCGCTGCTGCATGGCATGAAAGGCGTTGGTAAACAGGTTAATGAGAACCCGAATCAGGTCCTGCGTCACCACCGACATTGGCGGCAGGGCGGGGTCGAGCCGGGTGATAAACTCGGCGTTAAAATCTTTATCCTTCGTGCGCAGGCCCTGGTAGGCCAGGCACAGGCTTTCCTCGATGAGGGAGTTGAGGTTGGTGGGCTCGCGCTGGCCGCTGCCGGTGCGGGAGTGCTCCAGCATGCCCTTGATGATGGACGTGGCCCGCTGCCCGTGCTGGCTGATTTGCTGCAGGTTCAGCTTCAGGCCATCCAGAATTTCGCGTTCCAGGGTGATGTCGCGGGCGGAGTTGTGGGGGGCGCCGTTGATTTCGTCTACCAGCTCGGCACTTACTTCGGCGAAGTTTTTCACGAAGTTGAGCGGGTTTTGCAGCTCGTGGGCAATGCCAGCCGTGAGCTCGCCCAGAAAGGCCATTTTCTCGCGCTGCACCAGCTGGTCCTGGGCCGTTTTGAGCTCGGCCAGCGACTGCTCCAGCGCCATGCGGACGCGCCGCTGCTGGCGGCCGTGCCGGGCCAGAATCACGGCCAGCACCAGCAGGCCCACCAGCCCGGCCACTAGCGCGGCAGTGCGGTAGCGGGCCCGCAGCGCGGCATGGCTGGCGGCCACTTCCTGCGTGCGCTGCTGCTCGCGGTAGTTGAGGCTTTGCAGGCGCATCACCTTCTCCTGGCCAAACAGCGTGTCCTTCATCACCAGCATGAGGCTCTGGTACTTGAGGGCGCTGTCGGGGCGGCCGCGCTGTTTAAAATCCTTGGTAAGCAGCGTGCAGGCGTTGAGCACGCCGCGCAGAAAACCATTGTTCTGGGCCGCCTGGCAGCCCAGCCGGGCGTAGTAAATACTGGAATCGGGCTGCCCGGTTTGCTGGTACAGCTCGGCCAGGCCCACGTAGGCGAAATTGAGGCTGCGCAGGTGGTGTACCTTCTTCGACTCGGCGATGCTTTGGCGGTAGTACGTGCGGGCCTGCGCCACCTGGCCGTTCTTGCGGGCCACGTTGCCCAGGCCGTACAGAATGTAGTTGGTGGGGGTGTGCAGGCGGCGGGCCAGGGCGTAGGCGCGTTCCTGAAAAATCCGGGCCGAATCGAGCTGGCCGAACAAGTCATACGCCAGGCCAATGTTGCTCAGCTCAATCACCGTGCGGTACTCGTCGTGCAGCTGCTCGCCAATTTTCAGGGCCCGGAAGTAGTAGGCCAGGCCTTGGCGCTTGTCGCGCAAGTACACGTAGATTATGCCGATGCTGCGCAGGTTCTGGGCAATCAGGCCCTGGTCGTGGGTGGTTTCGGCAATGTGCAAGGACTGCTGAAACACCTCCAGCGAGCGCGCCAGGTTGCTCTCGCGCAGGGCGGCCCCCAGGCGGTTGAGGGCCGCGCCCTCGCCCTGCCGGTAATGGATGCGGCGGGCCAGAGCCAAGGCCTTGTTGGCGTACACGGCGGCCGAGTCGGTGTGCTGGGTCCAGAGCTGGTCGCTGATTTGGCAGAGCAGCGTCACGCGGTTGAAGTCGGTCTGGGGCAGCGTCAGCAGGTGGCGCAGGCTGTCTACGGCCACTCCCGGCGACGGGATTCCGGCCACCACCGGCTTTGGGCCGGCTACCAGCACAGCCAACCAGATGCCCAGCCAGCCAAGCCTACGGAAAGCTGAAATCCGGGAAATAATAGAAATCAACGAATTGGTTCTAAGGGGAAAAAAAGTGACTGATACCGCCGGCGCTTATTCACCAAGCCACCGGCCAAAGCCCCGCCCAAACCGCCAAATACAGCCAATGGTTCAGTAGCTTAGCAGTGAAATCCTGTGGTAGAACCAGAAAAGAGAGCAGCACAGCGGCTGGTGTGCCGAGCAAGGCCGGGCCGGAGGCATTGCCAGTAATCAGCCTGTTTGATTAATAGGCAAGCTAATCAGAAACTCGGTAAAACTGCCTTCCTCCGACGTCACGGAGAGCGTGCCGCCGTGGCCCTGCGTCACAATATCATAGCTCAGCGACAGGCCCAGGCCCGTGCCCTCGCCGGTGGGCTTGGTGGTGAAAAAAGGCTGAAATATTTTGGCCCGCACGGCCTCGGGAATGCCCTGGCCGTTGTCGCGCACCCGGATTTCCACCTTCTCACCCACCCGCCGGGTGCTGATGCCCACGGTGGGCGCGTAGCCGGCCACGCCGCGCTGCTGGCGCTGGCGCACGGCATAAAACGCGTTGCTGAGCAGGTTGAGCAGCACCCGGCCCAGGTCCTGGGCAATAACCTCGACAGGCGGCAGGACGGGGTCGAAATCGGGCTTGAGCGTGGCGTTGAAGGTTTTGTCTTTGGCGCGCAGGCCGTGGTAGGCCAGGCGCAGGTACTCGTCGGCCAGCTGGTTGAGGTTGGTGGGCGTGCGCTCGCCGGAGCTGGTGCGCGAGTGCTCCAGCATGCCCCGCACAATGCTGGCCGCCCGCCCGCCGTGCTGGCTGATTTTGAGCAGGTTCTGCTTGAGGTCGGTCAGCAGCTCGGCTTCCAGCTCCAGGTCGCGGTCGGGTTTCTGTTGCTCTTCTTCCAGCTCGGTGATGAGCTCGGCGCTGACCTCGGCAAAGTTATTAACGAAGTTCAACGGGTTCTGAATCTCGTGGGCAATGCCCGCCGTGAGCTCGCCCAAACTCGCCATCTTCTCGGCCTGAATGAGCTGGGCCTGCGTGGTGCGCAGCTCCGTCAGGGAGGCGTCGAGCTGGTCGCGCTGGGTCTGCAGGCCTTGTTTCTGATGGGTGACGGCCGCGTTGAGCTCGTTGAGCTGCTCGTTGGCGAACTGCTTTTGGCGGTTGGCGCGCCAGAGGACGAAGCCCAGGCCCGCCAGCAACGCCAGCACCGCCAGCGTGGCCCCCAGCAGCAGGCGCTGGCGGCGGGCGCGGGCGGCGTCCTGCACCTGGGCCAAGCGCAAGGCGGCGATGCGCTGCTGCTGGGCCTGCTCGGCACGCTCGGCTTCGTAGCCGGCCACGTGAAAGGCGCCTTGCTGGGTGCTGAGCGAGTCGCTCAGGGCCAAGCCGAGGCGGCCGTAGCGGCCGGCGGGTTCGGTTTGCCCACGCTGGGCGTAGAAGTCGGCCAGCGCGCGCAGGTAGGACAGCCGCAGGGGCACCAGCTTGGCTTCGCGGGCCTTGCGGTAGGCCGTGAGCCAATCGGTTTCGGCGCGGACCGGCTCGTTACGGGCGACGTAGTAGCGCGCCCAGGTGGCATCGAGCTCAAAGTAGCCGTTGGAGGAAGTGAGGCCCATCTTGAGCGAGTCGGCCAAGTGCTGCGCCCGCACCAGCAAGGGCCCGGCTTCGGCCACGCGTCTCATATCGAGCAGCACCGCGCTTTTGACCACCAAGCCGCATGCCTGAACAGCTGGAACGTAAGCCGCATAGCTGCGGGTGGTGTCGGTGGGGACACCAGCTAAGGACAGGTTGGCATAGCGCAGGGCTGCGGGATAGTTGCGCAGCTGGCGGTAGGCCTGGGCCATGGCCCAGTACGTGTAGCTCTTCCAGTCGAAGCCATTGCGCCGGGGCAAGGTTGCATCCACGGCCAACGACTGGCGCAGGAAGTACAGGGCCTTGGTCGGGTTGCCCCACTCGGCGTAGCAGCTGCCCACTACTTGAAGCTCATTTTCTTGAAACGACCGGTCGTAGGTGACGGCCAAGTCCGCCGCGCGCAGGTAGTGGCTGATGGCCCGGTTGTAATCTCCCTGTTCCAAGAAAGGGCCGCCCAGCGCATGGTAGCTGTGGGAAGTGTTTTCCCGGGCACCGCGGGCTTGGTACCGTGCCAGCTTGGCTTCGAAATAGGCTATTTGCGCCGCCCGCTGCTTGAGCCGTCGGAAATAAGACGCCACCGCTGCGAGTACGAACGGAATGGGCCGCCCCACGCGGTCGAACACTTCGACCGCCGCCCGCAGGCTGTCGAGGGCGCGCGCGGGCTCCGCCTGGGCGAGCCGCGCCGCAGCATAGCTCAGGCGGAAGGCGGGGGCATCAGGACGCTGCTGCCGGCGCGTGAGCTGCACCAACTCCCCTAATTGTGGGCCTAAAGACACGTTAAAGAGGAGGCTCGGAGTATCGTAGAGGTGCAGCAGCGTGCGCAGGCGGGCCGTGTCGGCGTGCTGGGTGGCCAGCACCCGGCGCAGCGAGTCCGGGTTGGCCTCCCAGTAGCGGCGGCTGGACTGGGCGGCCAGCGGGCCGCTGAGCAGCAGGAGGAACACCAGCGGCAGCCAGCACCGGCGGGCCGGCGGGCGTGGGGGAAAAGAGGACACGGCTAAGCGGGTAAGGAAATGGTGAAGGTGGTGCCCTGGCCGGGCTGGCTCTCGACGGTGAGCGTGCCGCCGTGGCCTTGCACTACGATATCGTGGCTGAGCGAAAGCCCCAGGCCCGTGCCCTCGCCCGTGGGCTTGGTGGTGAAAAAAGGCTGGAAGATTTTCTGCTGCACCTCGGGCGGCATGCCCGAACCGTTGTCCGTCACCCGGATTTCGACGTGGCCGTTCGCGCGCGCGGTGCCCACGCCGACGGTGGGCGCGTAGCCCGCCTCGCCCGCCTGCTGGCGCTGGCGCACGGCGTAGAAGGCGTTGGTGAACAGGTTCAGCAGCACCCGGCCCAGGTCGCCACTCACGGCATCGACCAGGGGCAGGGCCGGCGCAAAGTCGGTTTCCAGCGTGGCGTTGAACGTCTTGTCTTTAGCCCGAAGCCCGTGGTAGGCCAGGCGCAGGTACTCGTCGGCGAGCTGGTTGAGGTCGGTCGGCGCGCGCTCGCCGGTGCTGGCCCGGCTGTGCTCGAGCATGCCCCGCACGATACCGGCCGCCCGCTGCCCGTGCTGGTTGATTTTGACCAGGTTCTGGGTCAGGTCGTCAGCCAATGCCATGACTTCTTCAAAGTCGCCTGCGGCCTGGGCTTCTTTCAGCTCCGTTAGCAGCTCGGCGCTGACCTCGGCAAAGTTGTTGACGAAGTTCAACGGGTTCTGAATCTCGTGGGCAATGCCCGCCGTGAGCTCCCCCAGGCTGGCCATTTTCTCGGCCTGAATGAGCTGGGTTTGCGTGGTCTGCAAATTCTTCAGCGCCTGCGCGGTTTCGTCGCGCTGGGCTTCCAGCTGCGCGTTGGCTTGCTGCTGGCGGCGATTGCCGCGCCACAACACGAAGCCCAGGCCGGCCAGCAGGGCCAGCACGGCCAGCGCGGCGCCCAGCAGCAGGCGCTGGCGCCGCGCCCGGGCCGCGTCCTGCACCTGGGCCAGGCGCAGGCCCGCGATGCGCGCCTGCTGGGTTTGTTGAGCCTGGTCGGTTTCGTAGCGCGTTACATTCAGGGCACCTTCGGCCGCCCGCAGGGTGTCGGCCAGGCCCAGGGCCGCCAGCGCGTAGGTGGCCGCCACGGCCGGCCGGCGGTGCTGCTGGTAGAAGCGGGCCAGCTCGTGCAGATAGGCCAGGCGCCCCGAGGCGAAACCGCCCTGCCGGACCGTGCGGGAAGCAGCCAGCCAGTAGCTTTCGGCGCGGGCGTTGTCGCCCAGGGCCTCGTAATACCGCGCCCAAGTCGCCTCCAGCTCCAAAGTGCCGTAGCCGCTGCGGAAAGGCAACTGGAGCGAGTCGGCCAGGTACTGGGCCGTGCGCAGCAGCGGTCCGGCTTCGCGCGGGCGCCGCTGCGCCAGCAGCACCGCGCTTTTTAGCACCAGTGCAATGGGTTTTAACGTAGCATCGTTGGTGGTATCACGGGCTGCGGCCGCCAGGGCCCGGTCGATGGCGTGCAGCGCGGCCGGATAATTATGCACTTGCAGCTGCACCGCGGCCATCTGCAGGTTCCGGTAGCTATCGTCCGGGTTGCCTTGCCCCGCCAGGGACTGCCGCAGATAATACAGCGCCTTGTCCAGGTTGCCCCACTCGGCATACAACTGGCCAGCCGCCGCGAACTCATCGCGGGAAGTGCCCCTACTAAAAGCTCGGTACCCTTCGGCCGCTTGCAGGTAATAGCCAATGGCCTGGTTGTAGTTGCCCAGCGAGTTGTAGTAGCCGGCCAGGCCATGGTAGCAGGCCGTCATGCTGACGGCATCGCCCCGCCGGCGGTAGGTAGCCAGCTGACTTTCGTAATAGGCCCGCTTGGCTTGCGGCTGGCCCGCGGCGTTGAACAGGAAGCGGATGGAAATCAGCTGCCACGGCACCGGCCGGTGCAAGCGGTCGAGCGCGGCAATGGCCGCCTGCAGGCTATCGAGGGCGGGAACAACCGCTCGGCGTGCAGCGAGCTGTTTGCCGTGCAGCAGCAGGCGGTAGGCCCGGTGCTCGGGCCGGTGCAGGCGGCCCGATAAGGCGCTCAACTCGGCGAGGTGAGCGATATTACCCTCTCCAGTATCCACCAAATGCATCAGCGTGCGCAGGCGGGCCGTATCGGTGCGTTGGGTGGCCAGCACCCGGCGCAGCGAGTCCGGGTCGGCCTCCCAGTAGCGGCGGCTGGACTGGGCGGCCAGCGGGCCGCTGAGCAGCAGGAGGAACACCAGCGGCAGCCAGCACCGGCGGGCCGGCGGGCGTGGGGGAAAAGAGGACACGGCTAAGCGGGTAAGGAAATGGTGAAGGTGGTGCCCTGGCCGGGCTGGCTCTCGACGGTGAGGCTGCCGCCGTGGCCTTGCACTACGATATCGTGGCTGAGCGAAAGCCCCAGGCCCGTGCCCTCGCCCGTGGGCTTGGTGGTGAAAAAAGGCTGGAAAATCTTGCTTTGGATGGCTTCGCTCATGCCCGTGCCGTTATCCGTCACCTGAATCTGGACCTGCTGATTGAGCAGCACGGTGCGCACGCCGACCTGGGGCTGGTAGCCAGGCTCGCCCTGCTGCTGGCGCTGGCGCACGGCGTAAAAGGCGTTGGTGAACAGGTTCAGCAACACTCGCCCCACGTCGGCGCCCACTAGCGTGACCCGCGGCAAGTCGGCCAAGAAGTCGGTGCTGAGGGCAGCGTTGAAGGATTTGTCCTTGGCCCGCAGGCCCTGGTAGGCCAGGCGCAGGTACTCGTCGCAGAGGCGGTTCAAGTCGGTGGGCTCGCGCTCGCCAGCGGCGGAACTGGAGTGCTCCAACATGCCCTTGACGATGCTGGCCGCCCGCTGGCCGTGCTGGGTGATTTTCGCCTGGTTCTGCCCCAGGTCGGTGAGTAAGTCGGTCAGTTCGGCCTTGTCCGCGGGCGTCCACTCCTCCGTGGCCAGCAGCGCCTGCGCCTCCTGGCACAGCTCCGTGCTCACCTCCGAGAAGTTGTTGACGAAGTTCAACGGGTTCTGAATCTCGTGGGCGATGCCCGCCGTGAGCTCGCCCAAACTCGCCATCTTCTCTTTCTGAATGAGCTGGGCCTGCGTGGTGCGCAGCTCCGTCAGGGAGGCGTCGAGCTGGTCGCGCTGGGTCTGCAGGCCTTGTTTCTGATGGGTGACGGCCGCGTTGAGCTCGTTGAGCTGCTCGTTGGCGAACTGCTTTTGGCGGTTGGCGCGCCAGAGGACGAAGCCCAGGCCCGCCAGCAACGCCAGCACCGCCAGCGTGGCCCCCAGCAGCAGGCGCTGGCGGCGGGCGCGGGCGGCGTCCTGCACCTGGGCCAAGCGCAAGGCGGCGATGCGCTGCTGCTGGGCCTGCTCGGCACGCTCGGCTTCGTAGCCGGCCACGTGAAAGGCGCCTTGCTGGGTGCTGAGCGAGTCGCTCAGGGCCAAGCCGAGGCGGGCGTAACGGCCGGCGGGTTCGGTTTGCCCACGCTGGGCGTAGAAGTCGGCCAGCGCGCGCAGGTAGGACAGCCGCAGGGGCACCAGCTTGGCTTCGCGGGCCTTGCGGTAGGCCGTGAGCCAATCGGTTTCGGCGCGGACCGGCTCGTTACGGGCGACGTAGTAGCGCGCCCAGGTGGCATCGAGCTCAAAGTAGCCGTTGGAGGAAAAGAGGCCCATCTTGAGCGAATCGGCCAAGTGCTGCGCCCGCACCAGCAGGGGTCTGGCCTCGGCTACGCGGCCTATGTCGAGCAGCACCGCGCTTTCGGCCACCAGCCCATAGGCGCGCATCGGAAGCACGAAACTGGCCATGTCGCGGAGGGTGTCAGCGGGGCTATTCGCCCCCGAGAGCCGGGCGTAGCGCAGGGCAGCGGGGTAGTCGTGCAACTGGCGATAGGCCTGGGCCATGCCCCGGTAAGTGAACGCCAGGGAGGAGGTGAGCCGGTCGTACCGGGAGGGGTGTGCAGCCAGCAAGGAGCGGTGTGCAGCCAGCGACTTGCGCAGATAGTACAGGGCCTTGGCCGAGTTGCCCCATTCGGCGTAGCAGTAGCCGACCACTTTCAACTCACTTTCTTGAAACCACCGGTCGTAGGTGACGGCCAAGTCCGCCGCGCGCAGGTAGTGGCTGATGGCCCGGTTGTAATCTCCCTGTTCCAAGAAAGGGCCGCCCAGCGCATGGTAGCTGCGGGAAGTGTTTTCCCGGGCACCGCGGGCTTGGTACCGTACCAGCTTGGCTTCGAAATAGGCTGTTTGCGCCGCCCGCTGCTTGAGCCGTCGGAAATAAGACGCCACCGCTGCGAGTACGAACGGAATGGGCCGCCCCACGCGGTCGAACACTTCGACCGCCGCCCGCATGCTGTCGAGGGCGCGCGCGGGCTCCGCCTGGGCGAGCCGCACCGCAGCATAGCTCAGGCGGAAGGCGGGGGCATCAGGACGCTGCTGCCGGCGCGTGAGCTGCACCAACTCCCCTAATTGTGGGCCTAAAGGCACGTTAAAGAGGCCCACCAACAGGAGGCTCGAAGTATCGTAGAGGTGCAGCAGCGTGCGCAGGCGGGCCGTGTCGGCGTGCTGGGTGGCCAGCACCCGGCGCAGCGAGTCCGGGTTGGCCTCCCAGTAGCGGCGGCTGGACTGGGCGGCCAGCGGGCCGCTGAGCAGCAGGAGGAACACCAGCGGCAGCCAGCACCGGCGGGCCGGCGGGCGTGGGGGAAAAGAGGACACGGCTAAGCGGGTAAGGAAATGGTGAAGGTGGTGCCCTGGCCGGGCTGGCTCTCGACGGTGAGCGTGCCGCCGTGGCCTTGCACTACGATATCGTGGCTGAGCGAAAGCCCCAGGCCCGTGCCCTCGCCCGTGGGCTTGGTGGTGAAAAAAGGCTGGAAGATTTTCTGCTGCACCTCGGGCGGCATGCCCGAACCGTTGTCCGTCACCCGGATTTCGACGTGGCCGTTCGCGCGCGCGGTGCCCACGCCGACGGTGGGCGCGTAGCCCGCCTCGCCCGCCTGCTGGCGCTGGCGCACGGCGTAGAAGGCGTTGGTGAACAGGTTCAGCAGCACCCGGCCCAGGTCGCCACTCACGGCATCGACCAGGGGCAGGGCCGGCGCAAAGTCGGTTTCCAGCGTGGCGTTGAACGTCTTGTCTTTAGCCCGAAGCCCGTGGTAGGCCAGGCGCAGGTACTCGTCGGCGAGCTGGTTGAGGTCGGTCGGCGCGCGCTCGCCGGTGCTGGCCCGGCTGTGCTCGAGCATGCCCCGCACGATACCGGCCGCCCGCTGCCCGTGCTGGTTGATTTTGACCAGGTTCTGCTTGAGGTCGCCCAGCAGCTCGGCTTCCAGCTCCAGGTCGCGTACGGAGCGGGTTTGCTCTTCTTCCAGCTCCTCCACCAGCTCGGCGCTGACCTCGGCAAAGTTGTTGACGAAATTCAACGGGTTCTGAATCTCGTGGGCAATGCCCGCCGTGAGCTCCCCCAGGCTCGCCATTTTCTCGGCCTGAATGAGCTGGGCCTGCGTGGTGCGCAGCTCCACGAGGGCCCCGCTCAGCTCCTGGGCCTGCTGCGTGAGGGCGGCGGTGCGCTCGGCCACCAGGCGCTCCAGCTCCACGTTCTGAGCTTCGATGAGGCGCTTGGCTTTTTCTTCCTCTTCGCGCAGCACCCGCTCTTTTTCGAGCTGCTTTTTCTGGCTGCGGGCAATGAAAACAAACGTAATCAGCCAGATGATGACAAAGCCCTGCGTTGTACCAAGGAAGGCATCGAAGCTCTTGGGAATCTTACCGTTGGAATCTTCAATAATGATTTCGAGCACTTTGTAGACCACAAACGGGGCCGTGGCAAACAGCAGCGTACGCGCCGGGCGGTAGTGCCGCACGGCCAGCAGCACGCCCAGCAGGGCAAACAATACCAGCAGCCAGTACACATCGCCCAGCACCGGCGATTTGAGCCTGAGCGCCACCGAAATGAACACAAACGCCGCCGCCGGCACCCAGATATAATTCAGCGCCCGGTGCCAGCGGGGCAGCCGCTGCGGCAGGTCCAGAAACCGGCTCAGGCCGCGCATGATGCCATACGCCATCGGAGCCAGGTAAAAAAGGTCGCCGTAACCAGCCGAGTGAGCCATAGGGGAAGAAGCGCAGAAGCAAGAAAGTAGAGCAGAGAAACGGCGCGCGGGCCACCGCAAAGTTGGGTAGTGCGGCTGAATTTTTCCCGGGCCCGGTTTCGGGCCCGCCCAAACGGCTGAAATCTACTACCCCCGCCGTTAAGCTTTGCCGCCAGTTGGCAGACTGATGATGAATTCGGTGCCTTTGCCCTCTTCGCTTTCCACGGCCAGGGTGCCGCCGTGGCCCTTGGTCACAATCTCGTGGCTGAGCGACAGGCCCAGGCCTGTGCCCTCGCCCATCGGCTTGGTGGTGAAGAAGGGCTGAAAGATTTTTTCCCGCACCTGCGCCGGCATTCCCGTACCGTTGTCATGCACGGTAATTTCGACGGTGCCGGCGGCGGTCTGGCGCGTCCCCACCGTCACGGTGGGCTGGTAGGCCACTTCGGCTGCTTCGGCCTGCTGGCGCACGGCGTGCAGGGCATTGGTGCACAGGTTTACCAGCACGCGGGTGAGGTCGGAGGGCACCACGGCTACCAGCCCCAGATTGGGGGTAAAGTCCTGCACCAGCGTGGCATGGAAGGTGGCGTCCTGCACGCGCAGGCCCTGGTAGGCCAGCGCCAGCGCCTCGGCCACCAGGGCATTGAGCTCGGTGGGCACGCGCGGCCCCGCGCCGGTGCGGGCATGAGCCAGCATATCGGTGATGATGGCGGAAGCCCGCTGGCCCTGCTGGCTGATTTTGAGCAGGTTCTGCTTCAGGCCAGCCATAATTTCCTGTTCCAGGCCGGCGGGCTGCGCGGCGGGGCTGTGGTCGAGCAGGCCCACGCTCACATCGGCAAAGTTTTTCATGAACGCCAACGGGTTCTGCAGCTCGTGGGCAATGCCGGCCGAAAGCTCGCCCACAAAAGCCCATTTCTCGGCCGCTACCAGCTGGCTCTGGGCGGCGTGCAGCTCGTCCTGCTGGTGCTTGAGCAGGGCGTAGGCCCGCTGCTTTTCGCGATTGTTGCGCCAGAGCACGGCGC
This sequence comes from Hymenobacter siberiensis, assembly GCF_018967845.1. Taxonomy (GTDB): domain Bacteria; phylum Bacteroidota; class Bacteroidia; order Cytophagales; family Hymenobacteraceae; genus Hymenobacter; species Hymenobacter siberiensis. Next base: position 1,156,692 of record NZ_JAHLZZ010000001.1, on the reverse strand, counting down.
TTAGGGTGCCCACGGCCCCCAGGCCCAGCAGGGCGGCCAGCAGCAGCCAGCCCTGCTGGCGGTTCTGGGATTGAATGAGCCAGCTGTTGCTAGTGAGCCGGCCAATCTGGGCTTGCTTCTTGGCCAGCTCGGCGCGGTATTCCAGCACGGCGGCCTGGCGCTGCAGGTCGCTGCTGTTGAGGGTGTCGCGATAGGCGCCAAACAACTTTTCGTAGCGGTAGGCGGCCGCAAAATTACCGCGCCGGGCCGAGGCCTGCGCCAGTATCTGGCTGGCGTCGCGGCTATATTGCCGGGCCCCACTGCGGCGCGTGGCCTGCAAGGTGCGCAGGGCGTAAAAAATGGCGCTATCCGGGCGGCCGATGTGTAGAAAAGTACGGGCCAGCACCAGCTCTGCCCGGGGCACTTCGCCCACGGCGCGCAGGCGCAGGGCGAGCCGCAAGCTGCGGCGGGCGTTGGCAAACGCTTCGGGGTAATGGCCCTGCCGCTCTTCCATATCAGCAACGTTAATTCCCTCGAACAACAGCCCGCCCTCGTCCTTCAGCTGCCGGAATATCTTGGCATCCTGCTCGTAGTTGTACTGGGCGGTGGCCCACTGTCCCTGGGTGCGGTAGAGGTTGCCCAGCCCGGAATAGGCATGGCCGATGCCGGGCTGGTCGCCCGAGCGCCGGGCCCAGCGCAGGCCCTGCATGAGGTAGCGCCGGGCATTCTCGTACTCGCTCAGATAGGTACTGGTAATGCCCAACTGGGTGTTGAGAAAGGCCAGCCATTTGGGACTGTGGACTGCCTCGGCCAGGGCCAGGCCACGCAGGTTGGCCTGCAAGGATTTGGCGTACAGGCCCTGTTCCGAGTACACGTTCGACTGGTTGTAGAGGCTGCGGGTTTGCCCGATGCGGTCGCCCACCCGCTCAAAATCGCGCCGGGCCTGCTCCGAAAAGCTCTCGGCCAAAGGGAACTCGCTGCGGTGGCGGTGGTAAAACCCAAGGCCCAGCTCGGCCTCGGCCGCGCCGGCGGTGTAGCCCAGCAGCTGCGCCAGCTGGCGCGCCTCCTCAAACAGGCTGGCCGACTCGTCGGGTGCGTTGTTGCGCAGCTCCAGGGCCAGGGCGTTGAGGCTGTTGACGCGAGAGGCATCGGGTTGGATATTAGCCTGCACCTTGGCCCGGAGGCGGTCGGTGGCGGGGTTTTGGGCGTGCACAGAAGGGGGGGTGCTCAGCAGCACGCCAATGGCCACGGCCGCGCGCAGGCCCCAATCCAGCGCCGCGCGGCGCAGGCCCATGGCCCAGCTGGTGGTGGCGCGGCGGCCCGTCTGGTTGGCTGGCTTCTCCACAGCTCAGGCGGGCAGGGTGATGAGGAATTCGGTGCCTTCGCCCTCGCGGGTTTCTACGGTGAGGGTACCGCCGTGGCCCTTGGTCACGATGTCGTAGCTCAGCGACAAGCCCAGGCCGGTGCCCTCGCCGGGCGGCTTGGTGGTGAAGAAGGGCTGGAAGATTTTTTCCCGCACCTGCTCCGACATTCCCGTGCCGTTGTCAGAAATCAGGATTTCCACCACCGGGCTACCGGCAGCGCGGCGGGTGCGCACCGTCACGGTGGGCTGGTAGTTGGCCGGCCCGCCGGCTCCCGGCTGCGCCAGGTCGCGCTGGCGCTGGCGCACGGCGTGCAGGGCGTTGGTGCACAGGTTCAGCAGCACGCGGCCCATATCCTGCGTCACCATCACTACCTGCTCCAGGCTGGGGTCGAGCTCCTTGCTCAGGGTGGCGTAAAAGTCTTTGTCGGTGGTGCGCAGGCCCTGGTAAGCCAGCGCCAGCGAATCGGCGGCCAGCGCGTTTAGGTCGCCGGGCACGCACTCGCCGGTGCCGGAGCGCGAGTGCTCCAGCATGTCCTTAATAATGGACGATGCCCGCTGCCCGTGCTGGCTGATTTGCTGGAGGTTTTGCTTCAGGCCGGCCAGAATCTCGGTTTCCAGCACCGGCACGTGGCCATTGTGCTGCGGGTTCATGCCGTCGACGAGGTCGGTGCTGACTTCGGCGAAGTTTTTCATGAAGTTGAGCGGGTTTTGCAGCTCGTGGGCAATGCCGGCCGTGAGCTCGCCCAGGAAAGCCATTTTCTCGGCCTGCACCAGCTGGCTCTGCGTTTGGCGCAGCTGGTCCAGGGTGCGCCGGTTCACCTGCAGCTGGCGATAGATAAACACGCCCAGGGCCGACACCAGCAGCACCGTGAGCAGGGCGCCCAGCAGCAGCCACTGGCCCAGGCGCAGGCGCATGGCCTGCACCGCCTGGTCCTGTTTCAGGCTGGTAATTCGGGCGTTCTGGGTTTGCTCCAGCCGCTCGCTTTCGTACTGCGCCACATGAAAAGTGTTCTGGGCCGCATTGAGGGTATCGGTGAGGGCGATGTAGGCGTGGGAGTAGCGCTGCGCCTCGGCCGGCCGGTTGCGGTCGTCGTAGAAGGCAATGAGCTGCTTCAGGTATTCGGGCCGCAGGCGCTCAACGCGGCCGGCCGTGGCCTTGCGATAAGCCTGTAGCCAGTGCTTTTCGGCGCGGGCATCGTCGTGCCGGGCCGTGTAATACCGAGCCCAGGCGGCATCCAGCTCAAACTCGCCGGGCCTGCCCGACATGGGGATGTGCAGCGAATCGTCGAGCTGCTGCGCCTGCTGCAGGAGCTGGCCCGCCGACGCTACCCGCTGCATTTGCAGCAGCACCCGCCCCTTTTGCACCAGCGCATAGGCCTGGCTGAGCTTGCGCTCGGCGGCATCGCCGCTGTGGGTGGCCAGCACCGAATCCACCATGCGCAGGGCGGTATTGGGGTGGTTGCCCTCGGCGTAGAGGCGCGACAGCGCCAGAAAGGTAAATACCCGCTCCAGGCCCTGGATGCGCCGAAACTCCGGCAGGCGCAGGGCCTGGCCCAGGTACTGCACGGCCTTGGCGCGGTTGCCCCAGTCGGCGTACACGGCCCCGGTCACCAGCAGCTCACGCACGTAGAGCAGCCGGTCGTAGGTGCGCACCAGGTCGGCGGCGCGCAGCACGCTGTTTAGGGTGCGATTGTAGTCGCCCATGCGCCGGTAGTAGCCGCCCTGCGACACGTAGCAGGCGGCGATGTTCTCGGTGGCGTTGTGCACCCGGTAGTAGGCCAGCTTTTTCTCGTAGTAGCGCTGGCGGGAATCCATGCGGCTCAGCCGGTTGTAGAGCGTCACCAAATCAATCAGCAGCCACGGAATGGGCCGGCCCAGGCGGTCGAATTCCGTCACGGCTACCTTCATGGTATCCAGGGCGGCCGCATCGGCGCCACCTTGCTGCCACAGCACCAGGCCGTTCCGCAGGTGCCGGTAAGGGGCCGCCTCCAGCAGCTGCAGTTTCTGGTTCAGACGCAGCAGCTGGTCGAGCAGCGGCAGGGCCTGTACGTTGGTGGGGTGCAGGTCTATCAGGTGCTGCACCACCCGCAGGCGGGCCATGTCAGAAGCCTGTTGCGGCAAGGCACGGGTCAGCGAATCATAATCGGCCTCCCAGTAGTGCTGCCGGCCAACCGCCGGCCCACACATCACCCAGAAAATCAACACCGTAAGAATCCATCTCATATACAAAGCTGGGGCTTGACGGCGACGGGGAAACGCGTGCCCTGTCCGTACTGTATTGCTGGTCGCGGCCACGGTAGCCGGAACGAAAAGCAATAGGATTGGCAGGACATCATCAGGGGCAGAAGCGAGTGGGAACTGGGCGAAAATTACGGCCAGACCGCCGGGGCGGACAACACAAACAGGGCCCGACGGTGTGCCGGCCCGCGTTGGTCGCACAAAGATGAATTAATTACGCCACTCCGCTTTTAACAGACATCATTAAGTCAGTATATTATCTTCATTTTCAATATATTACTTGCTAAAAACCTGTTTGACGAAATTAATTTTCTCCTTCATAACTAGCGGGCCAAATTCGATACCTAATCAAGGTAGCGAATAATTTTGCCTTGTAATAAATCATATCTAAATTTATTGCAGCTTCTTAATTTCTCAGCAGTAGTGCATTAGTAGCCGCCATTGGGCCCGGTTTTGACTTGCCCCTGCTTTTTCAACCGGCCTGCTCCGCCTCGTTTCATCCCCTCACCGCATTCGCCCCTTCCCTATGCAAGCCTCCTCTGCCGAAGCGTTTATTGTGCGCGAGCTGCGCCGGGGCCTGGCCCCCACCCTCTACTACCACAGCCTGGCCCATACCCTCGACGTGGCGCAGGCGGCCCAGACGCTGGCCGCCGCCGAAGGCGTAACCGATGCCGAAACCCTGGCGCTGCTCCGCACGGCGGCCCTGTACCACGATGCGGGCTTCCTGCACACGTACGCGGGCCACGAAACCCGGGGCTGCGAGATGGGCCGTGCCACGCTGCCGGACTTCGGCTACTCGCCGGGCCAGATTGAGCTGATATGTGCCCTGATTATCGCCACCCAGTACCCGCAGGCCCCCCGCTGCCACCTGGCCCAAATCCTCTGCGATGCCGACCTCGACTACCTCGGCCGGCCCGATTTCGTGCCCATCTCCACCAGCCTTTTCCGCGAGCTGACGGTCCGCCAGCTTATCGCCGACGAATTTGCCTGGTTTCAGCTGCAGGAGCAGTTCCTCACGGGCCATCGGTATTGGACGGCCACGGCCCTGGCCCGGCGCAGCACGCCCAAGCAGGCCCGGCTCGCGCACATCCGGGCGCGCCTGGCGGCCTGGCCCGGCCCGCAGCAGGACGGTGCTTAAGGAAGCGTTATCAGGCGATACCACCGGTCCGACCGCCTAGGGCGGTCCGACCGGAGCAGACGATTACTGCCGCGTAACAGCAGCTACTTAATAGTCGGCCAGGCCGTTGCGCAGCGAGTACACTTCGGCAAAGCCATTGGCCAGCAGCAGCTGCGCAGCTTTTTGGCTACGCACGCCGCTGGCGCAGTGCACCACCACGGGCACGTCGGACTCAAAGCCAGCCAATTGCGCTGCCAATTGCCCCAGCGGCACCAGCTGCCCGCCAATGCTGCGGCGGGCGTGCTCATGCGGCTCGCGCACGTCCAGCAGCTGCAGCGGCCAGCCGCTGGCCTGCCAGTCCTTCAGCTCATCGGCCGATATTTCGGGGGCGCGGGCCGGGGCGGCGTCGAGGGGCGCTTCGCCACAAAAAGCCGCGTAGTCCGGGGCCAGCGCGGTGAGCTGCTGATTGGCCGCCACGGGCTGGAAGCGGATGGTCTGGAAGCGCATGCTCAGGGCATCCACCAGCAGCAGGCGGCCACTCAGCACCTCCCCTATTTCGAGGATGATTTTCAGGGCCTCATTCGCCTGCATGGTGCCGATAAGGCCGGGCAACACGCCCAGCACCCCAATTTCGGCGCAGTTGGGGGCGTCGCCGGGGGCAGGCGGCACCGGGTGCAGGCAGCGGTAGGTGGGGCCGTTTTGGTAATTGAATACCGAAACCTGTCCCTCAAACTTGAAGATGGCCCCGAACACCAGCGGCTTGCCCAGCACCACGCACGCATCGCTGACGAGGTAGCGGGTGGCGAAATTATCGGAGCAGTCTACCACCACGTCGTATTCGGCAAACAGCGCCAGCGCATTAGCCGCCGAAAGCACCACCTGGTGCGGCTGCAACACAATAAAAGGGTTTTGGGCGCGCAGCTTTTCGGCGGCGGCTACGGCCTTGGGGCGGCCCACGTCGGCGGTGGCGTAGAGGACCTGGCGTTGCAGATTGCTGTCGTCCACGGTATCAAAATCGAGCAGGCCGAGCGTGCCCACGCCGGCGGCGGCCAGGTATTGGAGCACGGGACAGCCCAGGCCGCCGCAGCCCACCACCAGCACGCGGGCGGCTTTGAGCTTCTGCTGGCCGGCCGGGCCTATTTCGGGCAGCAGCAGGTGTCGACTGTAGCGGTTGGTTTCGGCGGCGGAAAGCGGGGCGGCGGCTGGGGTCATGGTGGTAGCGGAAATTACGTGCTTCAGCACAATTGCGTCGGTCTGCTGAAACAGTTGGCTGACGCAATTGGCGCAATGCTTCTGCAAATCTCGGGTGGGAGCGGCGCACCGGCAGCCGTTGCGGTCCTGACGTTGCTTGGGCAAGCGCTACCGTAGCGCATTGCATTCGGACGGGCCTCTGCCCTAAATTTGCCGAAGCACTCAAAACTACGGGTTGGCAAAACGAAATTTTTTCATGGGCGCTTTTTATTTAAAAAAATAGTTAAATGGCTTATCAAACCTCATTCTAAGCTCATAGGCCTGTTTTTTGGCGATGCGGAAACGGACGACTTCACCCAACGGCTGGCCCGTGCCCACCACCCGCCCGACCTGCCGCCCAGGCATCCGGTTGAACAACCGCGCCCCCGGAGCGAACTTACCGGCATGAAAGCTTGTCTCCCGTTTTTCGTCCTGGCCGCGCTGCTAGGCCTGTCACCCCGCGCCCACGCCCAGAAAGCCGCCTCGCACGAGTTGCCCATCACGCCGGCCACCGCCGCCTGGGGCTATTATGATGCCGCCGCGCCGCCGGTGCTGCGCATCAAATCCGGCGAAACGGTGCGGGTGCACACGCTCATTACCTCCACGCCATCGCGGCTGGAAGGCGCGGGCCTGCCCGCCGCGCAGGTCGAGCCCAACCTGCGCGACATCACCGAGCACGTAACCAACAAAGGACCGGGCGGGCACATCCTCACCGGCCCCATCTTCGTGGAAGGCGCCGAGCCGGGCGACGTCCTGGAAGTACGCATTCAGCGCGTCGACCTGGCCATTCCCTACGCCTACAATGCTTTTGGGCCCAAAAGTGGCTTCATTCCGGAGGATTTCGGCTACGCCAAAATGCGCATTATCCCGCTCGACGCGAAGCAGATGGTGGCGCATTTCCTGCCGGGCATTGATGTGCCGCTGCGGCCGTTTTTTGGCAGCATGGGCGTGGCCCCGCCGGCCGCAGCGGGCCGCATCAACAGCGCGCCGCCCGGCATCCACGGCGGCAACCTCGATAACAAGGAGCTGGTGGCCGGCACCACGCTGTATCTGCCGGTGCACGCGGCGGGCGCGCTGTTTTTTGTGGGCGATGGCCACGCCGGGCAGGGCAACGGCGAAGTTGATATTACGGGGCTCGAAACCTCGCTCACTGGCACGCTGCAGTTCATTGTGCGCAAGGACATGCACCTCACCCTACCCCGCGCCGAAACGCCTACCGCCTACATCAGCATGGGCCTGAACGAGGATTTAACCCTCGCCGCCAAAGACGCGGTGCGCGAAATGATTACCTTCCTAGTCACCGAAAAGCACCTCACCCGCGACGATGCCTACATGCTATGCAGCGTGGCAGGCGACCTCGACGTGACGCAGGTAGTGGACGGCACGCGCGGGGCCCACATGATTTTGCCGAAGAGCATTTTTGGGAAGGTGAAGGCAGCGAAGAAGAACTAGGCATTCTGGCGAACGTCAGCGGAATTTGGCCGTCATGCCGAGCGCAGCCGAGGCATCTGGCGTGGGGTAGTAATCCTGACCTTAGGATTTACTACCCCACGCCAGATGCCTCGGCTGCGCTCGGCATGACGGTCTCTTTTATTAGCCCAAACCCCGAAAATCCAATATCTTCGATACCCAAGCTTTCCATTCGCCCCGGCATCTGGCTATGATACAAAAAAGTCTGTTTTTATTCGTGTTGCTGGGCGCGCCGCTCGCCGTGCGGGCACAGGTCGATACCGTGCGGGCCAGCACCCTGCCCGGCCCGCAGCTGGCCGAAAAAGCCTATAACAGCGGCCTGGCCAGCTTCAGCGAGCAGCGCTACCCGGCGGCGCTGGCCAGCTTCGACCAGGCCATTGCGGCCAAGCCCGATTTTGCGGCCGCCTATACCAACCGCGCCGCCACCCGCTACGAGCTGAAAGAGTACCCGCAGGCCCTGGCCGACTACGACCAGGCCCTGAAGCTGGAGCCCGGCAACTACGCCGGCTACTTCGGCCGGGGCCGTACCCACGAGGCCCAAAACCAGCGCAGCGAAGCCGAAACCGACTATTCCGAAGCCGTGAAGGCCAAGGCCGATTACGCGCCGGCCTGGTACAACCGCGCCGTGCTACGCTTTGAGAAAGGCGACTACCAGGCCGCCCGCGACGATTTCGACGGGGCCATCAAGGCCGACCCCAAGCTGGCCTATGCTTACCACGACCGCGCCAGCACCCAGCAGAAACTCGGCAACTATGCCGCTGCGGCGCTGGATTATACCCAGGCCCTGACCTTGCAGCCCGAGCTGCTCGCGGCCTTGCTGAACCGCGCCACCGCCGAGCGCCACACCGGCCAGCTGCCCCAGGCCCTGAAAGATTACGACGCCTACCTGGCCAGGAAAACCGACGACGCCCTCGCCTATAACAACCGGGGTAGTGCCCGTTTCGAGAGCAAGGACTATGCCGGCGCCATTGCCGATTTCAGTCAGGCCCTACAAATCGACCCGAAGTACGCCTACGCCTGGAACAACCGCGCCGCCGCCCACCTCAAGCTGGAGAAATACGCCGATGCCGCCGCCGATGCCAGCGCTGCCCTCAAGCTGAAGCCCGACTACGCCGAGGCCTATCTCAACCGGGGCCACGCCCGCGAAATGCTCCGCCAGGCCGACGAGGCCTGCCAGGACTGGCGCAAAGCCGCCGAGCTGGGCATTGCGGTGGGCAATAACTACGCGGCCGCCGCCGGCTGCGCGGGCGAAGCGGCGGAGTAGAGAAAAACGAGCACGGAGCTAACAATCAGAACGTCATGTCGAGCGCAGCCGAGACATCTCGCGTGCAATAGCAATCCAATCGATTCAACGGCTTCGAGCGAGATGTCTCGGCTGCGCTCGACACGACGGCCACACTTATTCCTAATTATCTGCTATGTCCTTTCCTATTCGCCTGCTATTCCTCCTTTTCCTCGCCGGCGCGGCCCTGCCCGCCGCAGCCCAAAGCATTGCCTTTACCAAAGACAATTTTGGCAACGAAAAGGACGGCCTGCGCGAAGCCAACCGCAAGCTAAAAGCCGGCGACGACGACTACCGCGCCGACCCGCCGCGCTACGCCCAGGCCCTGCCGCACTTCCTGGCGGCCCAACTGTTCAACCCCAACAATGCGGCCCTGAACGTTAAAATCGGAGACTGCTACCTGAATTCGGCCACCAAAACCGCCGCCCTGCCCTACCTGCAAAAGGCCGCTAAGCTTGATGCCACCGCCGATGCCCGCACCCACTACCTGCTGGCCCGAGCCCTGCACCTGAGCGCCAAGTGGCGCGAGGCCATGGCCGAATACCAGCTGGCCCCGCCCGTGGCCAGCAACACCCGCAACGGCGACGCCGGCACCATCACGCCCAACGACTTGCAGCGCCGCATGCAGGAGTGCCGCAACGGCCAGCAATTGATGGCCCACCCCACCCGCGTGTTCATCGACAACGCGGGGCCGGAGCTGAATTCGCCGGCCTCCGACTACGGCCCGGTGGTATCGGCCGACGAGTCGACCATCCTCATCACCTCGCGCCGGGAGGGCTCGACGGGCGGCAAGAAAGACCCGGAGGGCAACGACTTTTTCGAAGACATTTACCAGTCGACCTGGAAAGGCAAGGCCTGGAGCCGCGCCACCAACCTGGGCGCGCCCGTAAACACCGACGACCACAACGCCACCGTGGGCCTGGCCCCCGACGGCCAGCGCATGCTGGTGTACGTGGGCACCAACGGCGGCGATTTGCTCGAAACCACCCTCAGCGGCAGCACCTGGGACAAGCCCCACCGCCTCAACAGCCGCATCAACACCAACGCCCACGAAACCTCGGCCAGCTACTCGCCCGATGGCCGCTACCTCTATTTCGTGAGCGACCGGCCCGGCGGCGCGGGCAGCTCCGACATTTATAAGGTGGACCTCGATGGCAAAAACACGCCCGTGAGCCTGGGTCCGGCCATCAATACGGCGTATGGAGAAGAGGGCGCATTTATGGCCCCTGATGGCAAAACACTGTACTTTTCCTCCGAAGGCCACAACTCAATGGGCGGCTACGACATCTTTAAATCAGTATTTGAGAATAGCAAGTGGAGCACGCCCGAAAACCTGGGCTGGCCGATTAATACGCCCGACGACGACGTTTTTTTCGTGACTTCGGCCTCGGGGCGGCACGGCTACTATAGCAGCGAGCGGCCCGGCGGCCTCGGCGCGAAGGACATTTACCGCATCACCTTTCTGGGTCCCGAAAAACAGCCTTTATTGAGCGAAGAAGACCAATTACTGGCCTCGCGCCTCGCGCCCATCAAGCAAATGGTGCTGGCGCCGGCCGTAGCGGTGGCCACGGCCCAGGTCACGATTCTGAAAGGCACCGTGACCGACGAAGCCACGCACCAGCCCGTGGATGCTGCCATCGACCTGATTGACAACACCAGCGGCCAGACCATTGCCAATTTCCGCAGCAACACCACCTCGGGCCGCTACCTCGTGAGCCTGCCCTCGGGCACCAATTACGGCATCGTGGTGCGGCAGGACGGCTACCTGTTTCACTCCGAAAACTTCGACCTGCCCGCCGGCGCGGCCTTTGCCGAAGTGGTGAAGGACATTCCGCTCAAGAAGGTCGAAATTGGCACCACCATCGTTCTGCGCAACATTTTCTTCGATACCGGCAAGGCGACTCTGCGCCCCGAAAGCACCGCCGAGCTGGAACGCCTGCAAAAGCTCCTGACGGAAACGCCCGCCCTGAAACTGGAAATGGCCGGCCACACCGACGATGTGGGCGAAGCTGCCCTAAACCAGGACCTGAGCCAGCGCCGCGCCCAGGCTGTGGTCACCTACCTCACGCAGCACGGCATCGCTGCCAGCCGCCTCACGGCCGTGGGCTACGGCGAAAGCAAACCCGAAGTGCCCAATACCAGCAAAGGCAACCGCCAGCTCAACCGCCGTACCGAATTCAAGGTGACGGCCAAGTAGGCTGTAGCGCGGACTTTTAGTCCGCGTATGAGAGCTGCCATACGCGGACTAAAAGTCCGCGCTACAGTCGGGCAAAACGCCGTGTTCATCGGGTTCTGCCCTTCGATAATCGGAAAGCCGGTTCGCCGCCAAATGGCCCGTTCTACCTTGCAGCGTCTAAACCGCTGCCCAATCCGGCAGGTAGCATTTTCCGCTTGAAACTACTTCTCCGCTTTCTCTATATGCGCCGGCTGGGGCTGCTGCTACTGGCGCTGCTCGGGCTGCTGCTGTTTTGGACGCGGCCGGCCAGTGCCCAGCAGGTCTATCTGCGCCAGTTTGGCCCCACTGAAGGCTTTCGCCCAGCCTTCGTGTACGCGCTGTTGCAGGACCGGCAGGGCTACCTCTGGCTGGGCACCGGCGAAGGCCTCATTCGCTACGACGGCACGCAGTTCATCACTTTCACGAAGGAAGACGGGCTGGCCGAGGATTTTGTGGTGTCGCTGCGCGAGGAGCCCGCCACCGGCCGGCTCTGGGTGGGCCACTACCAGGGCGGCATTTCGGTAAAAAAAACGGCCGCCGGCTCATTCAGCCCTGCCAAGCGCAGCGCCGTGCCCGCCGGCCTGCGCCTGACCGCCGACGGCCCGCCCCGCGTCGACACCGCCGCCATTGGCCACTACCTGAGGCGCTACCACCTGCGCCTGCCAGTCGGCACCGAAATCACCTGTCTGCTCGAAGACCGCGAGGGCAACGCCTGGCTGGGCACCGCCGGTCAGGGCCTGCTGCGGCATTCGGACCGGCATTTGCGAATGGAACCGTACCGGGTACCGACACCAAGCGACTTCCCCGTATTGGCTACTGTGCTCACAAACGGCATTGCAGAGGCTTGGCTTACGCAGTATGGCAATAGATTTTATCAATTAAGAGCAACCACTGATGTTCCTGCTGCGACTGGCAATCCGCGGGTTCCCCCTTTGCCTGACGAGGTGAAAGTGCTGCTGCCACGCCCGGCGCGGCTGGGCGGCGGGTTTTGGGTGGGAACTTCGACGGGGCTTTACGCTACTTCTAATCCCAACCACCTTCCACAGGCTATACCGGGCTTGTCAAACAACACTAATTTCAACATCACTGCTCTGGCTTACGCGCCCGGCTCCGGCCTCTGGATAGGCACCGCCGCCGACGGCATCTACCTATTGCCCGCCGATTCTTCGCTGCGCATCCGCCATTTCACCACCGCCAACGGCCTGCTGCACAACACCACCTACGCCCTGCTGGCCGACCGCAATGGCCGCGTTTGGGTAGCCACGCACGGCACCGGCATCGCCGCCTACGACCCCGCACTGGACGAATTCGTGCATTACCGCCTCGGCTCCGTGGGCCTCGATGCCAGCAGCCTGGCCGAGGATGCCGACGGCCGCATCTGGGTGGGCACCGAGGGCCAGAGCATCTATTGCCGCCAGCGCTCCGGCCAGTGGCAGCATCTCGCCGCCGTCAGCCAGCTGCCTTCCGACTATGCCTATGGCCTGCTGCCGCTGCCCGGCCCAGCCGGGCCGCAGCTGCTGCTGGTGCATCGCCAGGGCCTCACGCTGCTCGACTGCCGCACCCGCGTCTTCACGCCCCTCGCCGCCACCGACGACCCGCTGGTGCGCGACTGCCTCGGGCCGGCTGCCCTGGCCACCAGCCCCGGTACGGGTACCATTGCGTGGCTAAGCACCCGCACCGGCCTGCTGCGCGTGGACGTGAATGCCGCCCGCCACCTCGTAGCCGCCCGCCGGCCCGGCCTGGCCATTACCGCAGTCGAAATCGACGGCGAGCCCCGCGCCCTCGATGCGCTGGGCACCTTGTCGGCCACCCGCCACCGCGTCAATTTCACCTTCCAGGGCATCAGCCTCAATGCCGGCGAAGCACTGATGTACCAGCACCGCCTGCGCGGCCTCGCCGATGAATGGAGCCACCCCGGCCCCGCCGCCGAAGCCCAGTTTCCGGGCCTCGATGCCGGCCAGTACGTGTTTGAGGCGCGGGTACGGCGTGGTGATTCCGGCCCGTGGAGCCCGGTGGTGGCCGCCACTTTTAACGTGGCTACGCCGGTTTGGCGCACCTGGTGGTTCCGCACGCTGGCGCTGCTGGCGCTGGCTGGGCTGGCTTATGGGCTGATACGCTTCCGCGAGCGCACGCTGCGCCGCACGCAGTTTGCGCTGGAGCGCGCCGTGCGCGAGCGCACCGCCGAGCTGCGCCAGCAAAAGGCGCATATCGAAGACATCAACGTCGATTTGATGGTGGCCCGCGACGCGGCCGAGGCTTCGCGCCGGGCCAAGGCGCAGTTTCTAGCCAACATGAGCCACGAAATTCGCACGCCAATGAACGCCGTCATCGGCCTCACCAACCTGCTGCAAGCCACCCGCCCCAACACCGAGCAGGCCGAATACCTCACGGCCATCGAGTCGTCGTCGCAGAACTTGCTGGTGATTATCAACGACATCCTCGACAGCTCCAAAATGGAGGCCGGTAAGCTCACGCTGGAACAGGTGCCCTTCCGCCTGCCCGAAGCCGTGCGCCGCCTGGGGGCCATGTTCAAATTTGCCACCGAGAGCAAGGGCCTGTTTTTCGCGGTGAACGTGGCCGACAACGTGCCCGCCGCCGTGCTCGGCGACCCCGTGCGCCTCAACCAAATCCTGGTGAACCTGGTGGGTAACGCCATCAAGTTTACCCGCGCCGGCGGCGTAACGGTGACGGTCGAAGTTGTGCCCGGGCCGGATTCGCAAATCCGCCAATCCACCAACCCACTCATCCGCTTCGCCGTGCGCGATACCGGGATTGGCATCCCGAATGACAAGCTGGGGGCCATTTTCGAGGATTTTTCGCAGGCCAATACTTCCACCACCCGCGAGTTTGGCGGCACTGGCCTGGGCCTGAGCATTGCCCGCAACCTCGTGCAGCTGCACGGCGGCCAGCTCGGCGTGACCAGCGAGGAAGGCCAGGGCTCCGAGTTTTTCTTCGAGCTGCCCTACGAACTGGCCGATGCCAGCGCCGCCCGCCCCGACGCCCACGCCGGCCTGCTCACGCCCTTCGAGCCCGCCTTGCGCATCCTGGTGGCCGAAGACAACGCCCTCAACCAGCTCGTGGCCCGCAAAACCCTCGAAGCCTGGAACGTACAGGTCGTCATCGCCGAAAATGGCCACCTGGCCGTGGAGGCCATCACCGGCGCAACCCAGCCCTTCGACGCCATCCTGATGGACGTGCAGATGCCCGAACTCGACGGCTACGGGGCCACCCGCGAAATTCGCCGGCATTGTCCCGATGCCGGCCAGCTGCCCATCATCGGCCTCACCGCCTCCGTGCTGCCCGAAGACCGCGCCCTGGCCCTGGCCGCCGGCATGAACGATACCCTCGCCAAACCCTTCGAGCCGGCCGTGCTCTACGCCCGTATTGCCCACTTCACGGGGCGGAGCACTGTCGGCAATGAAGCGGCCACCACCCCCAACGAAAAACATCCCCGCATCACTACCAACCCACCAACCCACCAATCCGCCAATCCACCAACGCTCAAGCCCAATTGGCACCTCCTGGAGGAGCTGGCCGGCGGCAACGAAAGCTTCCTGCGCCAAATCATCACCACCTTCCTCACCGAAGCCCCGGCCCTGGAGGCCCTGCTGGCCGCCACCTACCCCCATGACCCCGCCGCGCTGGCCAGCACCGCCCACAAGCTCAAGGGCCAGGTGGCGTACTTTGGGGTGCCGGTGCTGCACACCCAGCTCGACGAGCTGGAGCGCGCCGCCCGCCACCCGGCCCTGCCCTACTGCGAGCCGCTGCTCCACACCATCCGCCAGCAGCTGGCCGAGCTGTACCCGCAGCTGGAGGAGCGGGCCGGAACTTGAAAATTGACCGGTACGCCCTACATTCGTTACCAAAATCCCCTCAATTTTGCTTGTATATGGCTGTTTCTAATCTGCGTTGCTTAGTGGTTGATGACGACCCGCTCTCAGTTCAGGTAGTGCTCAATTGCATCAACAACACGCCATTTCTGACGGCCACCGGCAGCTTCACCAACCCCATCGAAGCCGCCGAAGCCCTGCGTACCGCCCCCGTCGACCTGCTCTTCCTCGACGTGGAAATGCCGCTGCTTTCCGGCATCGAGCTCCTGGGCATGCTCCAGCACCCGCCGCTGGTCGTGCTCATCACCAGCAGCAAAGACTACGCGGTGCAGGCTTTTGAGCACGCCGTGGTCGACTACCTGGTGAAGCCCGTGAGCTACGCCCGCTTCCTGCAAGCCTCCCAAAAAGCCCTGGAAATGGCCGAGCGCCGCGCTACCAACACTCCCGATGCCATCGAGGTGCCCGACGCCGACGCCGATTTCACCTTCGTGAAAGTCGACAACAAGCTCGTGCGCGTGGGCTTCGACGAAGTACGCTACGTGGAAGCCCTCGGCGACTACGTGCACATCGTCATGGGCCAGAGCAAGCTCATCGTGTACAGCACCATGAAGGCCGTGGAAGAGAAGTTTCCCAGCAACCGCTTCGTGCGCGTACACCGCTCATTCATTGTCAATTTCAACCGCATTCAGGCCCTTGAGGACAACTCGGTCATTGTGGAAGCCAAGCACATTCCCGTGGGCCAGACCTACCTGCGCGAGGTCATGCAGCGCCTGAACAAATTCTAGCCACCGCGCTTTCCCCCTGTCTACTTCTCTGATATGCGCTTTTCATTAGCCGTTATTTCCGCCAAAGCCTCACTGCTGGCCGCCCTGCTCATGTTGGTGGGCTTTGCCGCCCAGGCCCAGCAGGCCGGCGATACCACCAGCATAAGTTGCGGCCCGCCGCTGCCCCGCATGCTGTGCGTAGACCTCGACGGCCGCCCATCAATCGACGAGCCCGCCGGCCCCTTCACCTACCAATGGCACATGGGCGATGGTACCACCCTCACCGGCCCCACGGTGAGCTACTGCTACAAGGAGCGCAAGAACTACGTGGTCGAGCTCGACGTCATCGTGGACAAAACCGGCGAAATCCGACGTGGCCAGAAGTACATCCCCGTCAACCTCGTGCAGCAGAATATCATCGATTTCACTACCACCACCACCCGCGTGCGCGTGGGCCAGCCCGTGTCCTTCGATTCGCCCGAGGCCCAGCTCATCACCTGCCGCAACGTGCAATATGTCTGGGATTTTCGCGATGGCACCATTATGCAGGGCCGCACGGCGCAGCACAGCTTCCGCCGCCCCGGCACGTACTCGGTGCGCTTCAGCATGCGCGGCTACGGCTCGCAGGACTGCGTGGCCAGCCACTGCGTTTCGCGCGAAATCGTAGTTGAGCCCTAAGCTGAGGGGCAGATACAACTCCCTGGCGGTGCTGATACCGTGTTATACTCGTCCCGAAGTAGAGTGCGGGGTCGTACCCTACTTCGTTTTTCGCAATCCACTTCGTGACGAGTATAACTAATAGAACGTCATCCTGAGCGGAGCGAAGGATGACAAGCGCTTAGAAGCTGTATTCTGAATCAATGCTGCCGCTCGTGCTACGGCGCTTCGTTTGGTACCGGCGGGCCTTCGCGCAGCAAGTCCAGCACCAGCTCCCACAAATGCTCATACGGGATGATTTCGACCTCGGCAAAGGCCTCCCCGGGTGGCTGCGTGTCGCGCAGCTGCTGGAGCAGGGCTTTGCCGCGCTCGGCAATGCGGTCGGCATCGAAATTCTTTTCCACGATAATCGGCAGCAGACGCAGAAACAGGCGGCTCCGCAGCGTATTGGCTTCGTACAAATGGCGCTGCTGGTACTTGCGCAGGCGTTCCAGGCGTTGCATCACGGCTTCCAGGTTGCGCTCGCGCAGGAAGTGCAGCAGCTGGAGCACCAGAATGGCCACGTTGTGGCCTCGCTTGTCGCGGCTGTATTCGGGCAGCATCAGCACCCATTGGGCCAGCTGCCGCTGGCGGGCCGTGTTATTGCGAGCGGGCGGCACCACAAAATCGACGTACGACCGATATAAGTCCCACCGCTGCAAGGCCGTATCCCGCTGAATGGAATAGGCCGGGTTCTTGGCGATAATGCCCATCAGCTGCTGCGCTCGCTCGTATTGCTGGGCGTGCAAAGCCAGCAACACGTAGTGCTCCTGAAAATAAAACCAGTTGCTGGACGACGGGTGAAAATCCCGGTTGTACTCCTCGGCCAGCCGCAGGCCCTGCACCGACTGCCGGCTGCGCAGGTAGGCATACACGCTCACAAAGTGGTTGAAGCGAATATCAAAGCGCCGGTCGTTCAGCTTGCCCGCCCGCAGCCGCCGCGAGGCCAGCGCCGTCACCCGAATCATCTCCTGATAGTTGCCTTGCAGCTCCTCGTAGGCCAGCCGGGCCCGGTACACAATGTTATAGGTAGTGAAGCTGCGGGCCCGGCGGTGCAGGGCATCGAGCTGGGCAATGCGGTCGGGCAGCACGGCCAGCACGGCCCGGCGGGTTGCCACGGTTCCGCTCAGGGCCAGCTGGGTTTCGGTGTGCAGCTGCTCGGCCTCGTCCTCCCAGACCAATACCTGCTGCGCGCGCTGAAATACCTTAGCTGCTTTCTTATAAAGGATAGTTTGCTGCCGCTCGGCGTGCAGGTTGCGCAGCATGCGGGCGCACATCACCACGTATTGCGTAAACTCGCCGGCTTCGGCCAGCCGCAGGCAGCGCTGCAGCAGCCGTTCCGACAGCTTGTACTCGCGCTCGGCATACAGAATACTCACCTTGTGCAGCAGGTCCAGGCATTCCAGCTCGTAGCGCCGCGACACCAGCAACCGGGGGTCGGAGTGGTCCAGGAAGTACAGCTGGTTGAGCAGCTTGCTGCGCACCCGCGACTGCAGCTTGTGCAGGGCCCGCACATTGGCCAGCGTAGTCTTGCCATATAAGGCTTTCACCATCTGTAATTGGGTGGCTTCCGGCGACTTATTCAGGGATTCCACGAACTGGTTCTCTTTGTTCGCCTGATTGTTCCGCAAATCCAGGATTGGCAGAGAAGACAAACTACGCGATGTCACAATTCGCGCCAAATTCGCAATTTCATTCATAGAAAAGGTGCCTTACAAGCCATAAATCAGACTTTTTATAAAATTTTTCCTCTTAAAACCGATGTCTTAAAAACCAGTATACTTTCCTTTTTTAATACCAACACAACAATCACCTTTGTATTGTGACGCAATGGGGTGTTTTTGAGCGATGATGTCACAATTTGGCTTTTTTTTCCCAAAAGTTCAAATAAAAATTGTGTGACTGCCTGTATCCAATAGCTTTTTCAGAAAAAAACTTTTTTTATTTATTTAATTTATCAATATAATTTTAGTCAGTTCTAGCCCAATATAGTCCTTTTTTAGGCCCCATGGAGGCCACAAATTTGTGTCAATCAATCACCTGACGCACCTTCTAACTCCTCCATATCGTGCTGAACCTCCTCGCCATCGCCCTCTTTCAAGTTGCCAGCTTTTCTTCTGTTGGCGCACAGTCAAACGTTGCCAAACAGGCTTCGACAGCCCCGGCTATTGTGACCTCAATTTTGCCAGGCGGCACGGGCGGCTGGGGCGGCGATGTTGCTCTTGATGGCGGCATCGGCGGCTGGGGCGGTGACATCGCCATGATTAAAGACGGTGGCACGGGCGGCTGGGGCGGCGACATTGCTCTTGATGGCGGCACCGGTGGCTGGGGTGGCGATGTTGCTGTGCTTAAGGACGGCGGCACCGGCGGTTGGGGCGGCAATGTTGCCATTACCAAGGATGGCGGCACGGGCGGCTGGGGTGGTGATATCGTCCTCGACGGCGGCACGGGCGGCTGGGGCGGCGACATCGCCTAAACGGGCGGCACAATTTCATCCTTATATTGCCTATTCACCTTGGTGAAATATGTAATATTCGATGCTCGTTCCAAAGAAAAATCCCTCAGGAGTTCTGCTTTGGCTTATCTTCAGCTCGCTGCTGGCTTGTAGCTGCTCCTCAAAAGGCAGCTCGCATGAAGCCATCCGAATAAGATGGGTCCACGACCCCGAAACCATTAACCCGATGGCCCTCACCAACCAGGCCGCCATTGAGGTAAACAACCTGCTTCATCTCAGCCTGATACAGGCCGAAGTAACAAACCACCAGTACGTGCCAGCTTTGGCCGCCGCATTGCCGGAAGTCCGGCTGGTTGGCGACTCGCTGATGCACATCACTTATGAGCTGCGGCCGGTGGCCGCGTGGGACGACGGCCGCCCCATACTGGGGAGCGACGTAGCTTTCACCGTCAAGCTCATGTTTTGCCCGGGCCTGCCCAATGAAGTAGTCAGGAACCAATACCACTTTATTAAAGCGGTAATTACGGACTCGGCCACCCCGCGCCGGTTCACCATTGTGTGCCGGGGGCAGACTCCGGAATACGTAAAGGCCACCGGTGATTTTTATATCCTGCCGGCCGCCACGCTGGACCCCGCCGGCCGCCTCAGCCGCTTCACCCTGGCCGAGCTGCAACACCGCGCGCCAACTGCCCCCGCCGATACGGCCCTGCAAGCCCTGGCCCGCCAATACCAGCAAGGCTATGCCGGCCACTCGCCGGGGCAACTGCCCGGCTGCGGGCCATACGAGCTGGTGAGCTGGGAAAAAGACCGTTTCCTGTATTTGCGGCGCAAGTCCCACTGGTGGGCCGACCAGCTGCACCCCACGCCCCTGATGCTCCGGGCCAAGCCACAGCAGCTGGAATACGTCATTATTCCGGATGTGGCCACGGCCATTCTCGCCCTGCGACGCGGCGAGCTGGATGTATTTCCGCAAATGCCGGCCCGCGAGTTTGAGCGCCTGCGCACCGCCCCGGCCACGCGGGCAGCACTGCAGTTTTACACCACGGACTCCTACAATGTGGTGACGGCGGGCTTCAATACCAGCCACCCGGCCCTGGCCGATGCCGCTACCCGCCGGGCCCTGAGCCGATGCTTTGATGCCGGCCGCCTGATGAAAGCCACCCAGCTGGGGGCCGGCCAGCGCACCGTGGGCTTCATCAGTCCCTCCGACACGGCGAACTACAATCGTGCGCTGTCCCTCATCCCCTTCGACCCCATTCAGGCAGCGGCCTTATTGCGCCAGAGCGGCTGGCGGCGGGCGGCCGCGCCCACGGCCGGCTGGTTCCGGCCGGGCCCCGGTGGCACGCGCCAGCAGCTGCGCCTAACCATGCGCTACCGCGCCGGCGACCCCTTGCTTACCACCATCGCGCTGCAGTTTCAGGCAGCTACGGCCCCGCTCGATATCCCGGTTTCGCTGCTGCCCACCGAAGCGGGGTCTTTTTCGGAGGCCCTGCGCGTCGGCGATTTCGACATGTATGCCCAGGTGCTGAAAGGCAATCCGTTTATGTTCAACTTCACGTCTTTTTTGCATTCGCAGGGCATTGGGGTGGGCAATTTCACGCGGTTCAGCACCCCGGCCAGCAACCACCTCATCGAAGCCATTGCCACCGCCAGCAGCAACGCCTCCCGGCAACGGCTTCTGCGCCAGTTCCAAGCCCTGATGCAGCAGGAGATGCCGATAGTGCCGCTGTTTTTCCTCCCCAGCCGCACGGTGGCCGATAAACGCCTGAGCGGGCTGAACGTGGGCAGCCTCAAGCCGGGCTACCTGGCCACTACCATCGTGCGCACGGCCCGGGCTACTCCTGCTCCGTAGTGCATGGCCGGCTTTATTTTCTGGCGACTAGCCCGCACTTTCCTGGCAATCTGGGCATTGGCATCGGGCGTATTCCTGCTGAGCCGCCACGACCTCGACACGGCCCTGCGCCTGTCGCTGCCCGATGCCACCAGCCAAGCGGGCTCAGGCGCGGCCCTGCTACCCGAGCGCCAGCAGGCTGCTCAGCAGGCCCTGCGCCGGCGATTTGGCCTCGATTTACCCGTTTTTTACGTGAGCCGCGGGCCGGCTTCGCCCGCCGGGGTGCGGCCCTGGCATTGGCATGGCGGCCGCAACCAGTACCACCAGTGGCTGCGGGGGCTGGCGCACGGCGATTGGGGCACCTCGTTTCGGACGGGCCAGGGCGTGGCCGGCCGCCTGCGCCACGCCCTGGCTTTCACGCTGCCGCTCACGGGCACGGCGGCCTTGCTCGCGGTGCTGAGCGCGCTGGCCCTGGCGCAGCGCCTAGCCACGGCCCCATGGTGGCAGCGCCCCCTGCGGGCGGTGCTGGTGGCCGTGCACGGGCTGCCGCTGTTCGTAGTGGCCTTGGTGCTGCTGCTGGTATTTGCCAATCCCGATGTGCTGGACTGGCTGCCCACGTATGGCCTCGGCAGCCCCAATGAACTGAACACGAGCACCACCCAGCAGCTGACCGATGGTTTCCTGCATTTAATTCTGCCCGTATCAGCGCTGGTTATTACGGCCGTGCCCGAGCTCACGCTTCAGCTCACCGCAGCCCTGCAGCAGGAGCTGGGCACCGCCTACGCCACCACGGCCCGCGCCAAAGGCTTGTCGGCAGCGGCCGTGGTGCGGCACCATGCCCTGCGCAATGCCTTGCTCCCCACCCTGGCCCAAATCGCCGAGTTCCTGCCCGCCCTGGTGGCTGGGGCTGTGGTGGTAGAGGTCGTGTTTGCCCTGCCGGGTATGGGCCGCCTGCTGGCGGAGGCCTCCGCCGCCCGCGACTATCCCGTGCTGATTGGCGGCGTGCTGCTCACCGGTGCAGTTCGCCTGCTGGCCCTGCTCCTCGCCGACTTGTGTTATTTATGGGCCGACCCCCGCATCCGTTGGCAGTCCTGACCGCCTTCCGCTTCACCTGGTGGCAGCGGCTGGCATTGGGCTGGTTGGTTTTGCTGGTGCTGGTGGCGGCAGCAGCGCCCCTGCTGCCCCTGCCCTACCCGCCGGGCCTGCCCGATTTGGCCAACATGGCCGTGCCACCATTCAGCGCCGCCCGGCACTGGCTGGGCACCGACCCTCAGGGGCGCGATGTGCTGAGCATTCTGGTATATGGTGCCCGCACGGCCGTGCTGCTCACGCTGCCGGCCGCCCTGCTGGCGGCACTGGTGGGGGGCCTGGCCGGGGCCGCCGCCGGCTTTTGGGAAAATTCTGCCCGGGTGCCCCTGACCTACTGGCTGGTGGGCACGGGCGGCACGTGGTGGGTTTTGCAGCTACCGTTGCCCACGCTCGGGTTGGGGCTGATGCTTATCGGCGCACTGTTGGCGTGGCTGGCGCGCTTACAAAACCGCCCGCTCCCTACCTGGCCACTCCCGGTCGATGCCCTGGTGGTAGGCACAGCCACGGCCCTCGACACCATCCCGCGCCTGATTGTGGTGGTGGCCGTGGTGGCGAGTATCGGGCTTTCGGCCCCCGGCCTGCTGGCGGTAATGGTTCTGACCGCGTGGCCGCCAATGGCCCGTTTGGTGCGGGCCCAAATGCTGCGCGTGCGCCAGCTGCCGTTTATAGAAGCAGCACGGGCGGCCGGCCTCCCGGAACGGCAGATATGGTTTCGGCACGCGCTGCCCCATGCCCTGCACCCGCTCCGCACCGCCTTGCCGCTGAGCGTTGCGGGGCTGCTGGGCCTGGAAAGCACCCTGTCGTTTCTGGGTATTGGCCTGCCCCCGGAGGTAGCCAGCTGGGGCCGGCTGCTCGCCACCGTGCGCGATGAGCCCAGTGCCTGGTGGGCCCTGCTTTTCCCATCTTTATTGCTCACCCTGAGCATATTGAGCTTAAATACCTTAAGCCGGATATCCACATCAAGGGCTTAATTCCCGGCGTATAAAAAGGGGCGGTCATTTAATAATTAAGCAGAACGAGGATATTAATCCGATGTCACAATTGGTTCTTTTTTCAGAGAGCTAAGGGCCTTTTACATCGAGCACCGATTACGACTATTCATCTGAAAATCATTTGTTTGACGAAAATACATTTTATATACGTTTCGTTTAATATGATTTTATCCACTATAAATTATCAGAAGCCACCACATTATCCGAATTTTTCAATGTCACAATTAATAGCACAATGTCCTTTTATGGGAATAAGAGCCGCCGTAACATTGTATTGATTTTAACCTAAGCCCTCGCTGCTTTCCCCAGGTAGCGCATCTTTATCTACCGACGTCTTATCTATATTCTTATGTACCTACTCATATACCCGTCATTGAGCACTCCTCGCCGGCCAAAAGCCCCGAAAGAAACCGCTCGCCCAACCTCAACGGGCCTCGATTTCGTCACTCCCGACGGAATGGCAGTACCCCGAGCTTTGGGCGAAGCTGCTTTGCTGGGCCGCACGGCCGTTTTGGTAGGAGGGCTTCTTGTTGGGGTATGGCCACAGGCGTAGCCTGTGCTTCCACTGCTGTTCTACCTTTCCTGTTTCTCGATTTCCAGCCCTCAACTACCCTTCCCGAATCTGGTATAATATGCTACCCATAATCCAGTATCTACCGCTCACCGGCTACCCCAGTTGAGCTTCAACCCGCCGTCTACCCCGGCGGGTTTTTTTTGTCCGGTGTGCGGCAAACAATGCCCCGCCCGATGCCAGGTGCTGCTAGCTGGCGGCCGTTTCGTTTTGGGCGCTAACCAGGGCAATGCCTTCGGCGAAGGTGTGGGGGCGGTAGCCGAGGTCGTGCCGGGCTTTGGCGATGAGGAAGCCGGTACGGGCCGGCCGCCGGGCGGGCTGCGTGAAGGTGCTGGCGTCTACTCGTTCAATCAGGCCCGCATCGAGGCCGAAATGCGCGGCTACGCGCAGGGCCATGGCGTGGGGCGTGAGCATTTCTTCGCCGCTGATGTGGTAGATGCCCTGGGCAGTCTGCCGAGCCAGCAGCCAGCAGCCCTGGGCCAGGTCTTCGGCCAGGGTGGGCGTGCGCCACTGGTCGGCCACTACTTTGATGGGTTTGCCGGCGCGCAGGGAGTCGCGCACCCAGATTACCAGGTTGGTACGACCATAATCGTGCGCCACACCATATACCAGTACGGTGCGGGCAATGGCCCAGGGGCCCAGGCTGGCCTGCACGGCCTGCTCGGCGGCCAGCTTGCTTTCGCCGTAGAAATTGACCGGCCCCGGAACGGCATCTTCGGCCAGGGGGCCGGCTTCGCCACTGAAAATAAAATCGGTGCTGAGGTGCGTGAGGTGAATTTGCTGCCGGGCGCAGGCCTGCACCAGGTGCTCCACGGCCGTGACGTTGTGCTGCCAGCAGGCTTCGCGGTTGAGCTCGCACTCGTCCACGTTGGTCATGGCGGCGGTGTGGATGAGGTGGGTGGGCTGCTCCCGGGCCAGCACCTGTTGCACCTGAGCGGCATCGCTCACATCCAATTCTATGAAACGAACGTCCGGGTATAAGCCGGCCAACTTGTTGGGGCCCCGCGATGTGGCGACGAGGGCTACGTCGGGCTGCTGCCGCAGTAAGGCCACGAGCTTCTGCCCGAGCAGGCCGTTGGAGCCCGTGAGAAGGATTTTCATGCGGTACGCCATTGCAATCAGTTATTACCTAATACCCTCACCTATGCTGATAATCAGCACGATACCTCAGTGCTTTACGGATAGGTATAGCCGTATTCTTTCGTGATTTTCTTACGTCGCATCTTCTCCACTTTCATGGTCATTTTGGCGTCGGCCAGGGGGTGGTCGCGGCCATCTTTGGGGAGCTTTGCAATTTTATCAATTACGCTGAGACCCTGAATTACCTGGCCGAAAACGGTGTACTGGCCATCGAGAAAATGGACACCGTCGTGGTTCTCAACCAAGTAAAATTGCGTGATGCTGCTGGGCGTACCGGCCGGGCCACCCATGCGGGCCGCAGCCAGGGAACCGTAGTTGTGCTTGTGGCCAGGCGCGAGCTCGGCGGGAACAGTGCCTTCGTTGGGCTGGCCCAGGCCGTCGTTGCTGGGGTCGGCATCTTTGGAATTGGCATCGCCGCCCTGAATCATGAAGCCGTCGATAACGCGGTGAAAGCTGGTGCCGTTGTAAAATCCGCTCTTGGCTTTCTTCAGAAAATTGGCTTTGTGCAGAGGCGTGTCATCGAACAAAACCAGGCGAATAGTCCCCTGAGCCGTGGTGATGGTTACGACTTCATCCTTGTTTTTATGCCTGGCGGGCTTGGCCGGCTTGTCAGCCGCGAAGGAGGGAGAAGTCAGCCACAACAGGGCCAGAAACAGCGTACTAGCCCAGGAGAAAAGAAAGGATTTCATAAAATAAAAATCAGAAATACGGGGTTAATGCCCCAAAACTACGTGGATTTGCAGGCCCCGACCAAGCGCCCGGGCCGCACCAAACAGCCCCTAGCCGCGGTGTTCGCGGATGCTGGCCAGAATTTCGCGCCCCCCGCGCCCCAGCACGGCATCGGCCACCGAGGTGCCCAGCGCCAGGGCTTCAGCGGTAGTTTCGACGGTCTGGATTTCCTCCACGTACTCCTCGCCGCCGAGGCTGATGAGGCCGCCATGCAGCCGCAGCCGGTCGCCGTCGAGCGTGGCCAGGGCGAAGGACGGGATGCTGCACCCGCCTTCCATGGTGTGCAGAAAGGCGCGCTCGGCCAGCAGGCAGGCATGGGTGGCGGCGTGGTCGAGGGCAGCTTTTAGGCGGGCTTTCAGGGCTTCGTCCAGGTCGGCGGCGCACTCGATGGCGATGCTGCCCTGGCCGGTGGCGGGCACAAACTGGTGGGCGGGCAGCGTGTGGCGCACCAGGTGCTCGTAGCCCATGCGGTGCACGCCGGCGTAGGCCAGCACCAGGGCATCAAACTGGCCTTCTTCGAGCTTGCGCAGGCGGGTTTGGAGGTTGCCCCGGGCTTCGGCGGTGGTGACATTGGGGTAGAAGCGGCGCAGCTGGGCCTTGCGGCGGGTGCTGCTGGTACCCAGCACAATGCCCGGCTTGTCGAGGGAAAAGTTCTCGTCGAAGCTGAGCACCACGTCATTCACTTTTTCGCGCTCCAGGAAGGCCAGCAGCTCCAGCTCGCGCGGGATGCTGCTTTGCACGTCTTTGGCCGAGTGCACGGCGAGGTGGGTTTCGTGGCGCAGAAGGCTGGCCTCCAGTTCTTCGGTGAATACGCCTTTGGAGCCGATTTTGGCCAGGCTGCGGTCCTGCACGGCATCGCCGGTGGTTTGCATGGGCACGATTTCGGTTTCGAAACCGGCTTTTTGCAGCAGTTGGGCAACGTGCTCGGTCTGCCAGAGGGCGAGGCGGCTGGCGCGGGTGGCGAGGCGGATGGTCATGGTTTGTTTGGGGTCGTTAGCACGTCATGCTGAGGGCAGCCGAAGCATGACGTGCTGTTTTCAATTTGCTCAAACTCTTAAAAAGCCGCCCAGCCGCAGCGAGCTATCCACAAACACCATTTTGGCGTTGGCGTTGCGCTCGATGTGGTAGTGGGCATCGGTCAGCTCTCTGGTTAATAAATCGGCGTTGCGGGGCGTCACAAATTTGGCGAAGCCGGTCACAAATTGCTGCTCACCGGTGGCCAGGTGGGGCACGAATTTTGGGTCAATGCCGAACAGCAGCACTTTGCGCACCAGCCCCAGCGAATAGCTAAGCAGCTCCTTCTGGTTTTCGCGGCCCAGCTTCTGAAATTCCTCGCTCTTCTTCAGAATTTCGCCAGCCTTGTTGCCGTAGCTGAAGCACAGGCGCATCCAGCCGCTAAAAAACTCGAAGTAGTCGTGGTCAGCGTTGGCGTCGCGGCTGGCGATGGCCGCGCCCAGGCTGCCTTCGGCCAGCTGGGCGACCTGGCGGGCTTTCACTTCGGGCACCTGGTAGTGCTCGTGCAGGAAATCGGTGATGTCATCCTCCGAAAACGGGCGCACCACCACCGGCTGCACCCGGCTGATGATGGTGGGCATGAGCTGCTCGGGCGCATGGCTCACCAGCAGGAAAATGGTAGCGGGCGGCGGCTCCTCCAGCAATTTCAGCACGGCGTTGGCGGCGGCGGGGTGCATGAGTTCGGGCAGCCAGAGAATTACTATTTTGAAGCGGGCCTCGAACGCTTTCAGGCTCACCAGCTTCAAAATCTGCACGGCCTCGTCCTTGCTGATGTTGCCCTGCTTGTTTTCGGCCCCGATGTGCTGCATCCAGTCGTTGAGGCCCTGGTAGGGATTGTCGAGCACGAATGCTCGCCACTCGCCCATGAACTTACTGCTCACCGCGTCCTTGGCCACCGACTTAGTGGTGGTCACGGGCACGATGAAGTTCAAATCAGGGTGGGCGAGCTTGGCCGTTTTGGTGCAGGCCGGGCAGTGGCCGCAACTGTCGTCGGCGTCGGGGGCACGGGCTTCGCAGTTCAGGAACTGGGCGTAGGCGAGGGCTAGGGCCAGCGCCGCGCCGCCCTCCTGCCCCCGGAAAAGCTGGGCGTGCGCCACGTGCTGCCGCGCCACGGATTGGCGCAGTAGGGCTTTAACGGCGGACTGGTTGGGAATATCAGCGAAGGTCATCTGAACCGCGGATTTATCGGATTGGTCGGATTTTGTGGCCGATTGTACTTCTGGTTGGCGAGGTTTGAAGAAAGCTTTTATACGTTTGGGCGCAAGGGGCGTGGGGCTTTGATGAATCGTTTGAAGCGAAGACTGCGTTCGCCAAAGTTGATGAGCAGACCGACTTCCAATTGATAGGCTTCGAGGTAGTTGATGATTTGGGCGTGGTGCGTTGGCGTGATTTCGTGCAGCGCTTTTAACTCAACCAGCACTGCAACCAGAAAGTCGACCCGGCGCGAGCCTACGTCCACGCCCTTATAAAAAAGAGGCATCTCTACTTCCCGACCGAAAACCAACCCGGCCTTTTCCATCTCAACTGCCAAGCTGCGCTGGTAGATAACCTCTTGGAATCCGCTTCCCAATGTTTTATGTACTTCCATCGCACAACCGATAACCAACCCAGTTATCGCCTGATATTTATTCTGAAGGAGCATGGCAGAAAAGAGAAATGCACGGCAACTGACTGTAGGAACTACCGCTTCGCCCACAAAATCCGACGAATCCGACGAATCCGATAAATCCGCGGTTCAGACATCGTTTCGGTCGGCTTTGGTGTCTTCAAACACCTTAGCCATAATTCCCTGCTCCACTGCATCATACGGCAGGCCACGTCGGGCCATCACCCGCTCAGCCACTTCGTTCACCTTCGGCAGCTTGAAGGTTTCGAAGCCCGCCGCGCCGCCCCAGCTGAAGCTCGGGATGAAGGTGCGCGGGAAGCCGGCCCCGAAAATATTGGCCCCCACGCCCACCACCGTGCCGGTGTTGAACATGGTGTTGATGCCACACTTGCTGTGGTCACCCATCATCAGGCCGCAGAAGGTCTGGCCGGTATCCACGAAGCGCTTGGCGGCGTGGCTCCAGATTTTGACGGGCGCGTAGTTGTTCTTGAGGTTCGAGGTATTGGTGTCAGCCCCAAGGTTGCACCACTCGCCGATGACGGAGTTGCCGAGGTAGCCGTCGTGGCCCTTATTGGAGTAGCCCATCAGGATGCTGTTGCCCACTTCGCCGCCCACTTTCGAGAACGGGCCCACGGTATTGTCGCCGCGCATTTTAGCGCCGGCGTTGATATGCGAGCCCTCGCACAGCGCCAGCGGGCCTTTGATGATGGCCCCCTCGTGCACCTGCGAGTTCTTACCCAGGTAAATCGGGCCGTCCTCGGCATTAAGAATCGCGGCGCGAATCTTCACACCTTCTTCAATGAAGATATTTTCGGCGCCATACACAATGGTATGCGCGTCGTTCACGGGCTGCGAGGTGCGGCCCTTGGTGAGGAGCGCGAAGTCGCGGCGGATTTCCACGCCGTTGCGCAGAAACAGCTGCCACGGCCGGTCAATCACCGTCACGGGCTCAGCTACCTGCCGGGTTTCGGGGATGCCGTCCTGAATGAGTTCGGCCACCAGCGAGGCATCGGCAACGTGCGCGGCCACCAGCAGCTCGTCGCAATACAGGGCCTGGCCGGGCTGCAGGGCCTGCACCTGCTTGGTCAGCAGGTCGTCGGGGCACACCGCGCCGTTGATGATAAGAGCCGGGCCGCTCACCTCGCCGGCCGGATACTTGGCCTGTAGGTAAGGCTGCGTGAGGTAGCCCACGGCATCAACCCCCAGCCGGTGCTGCCACTTTTCGGCCAGCGTGAGAATGCCGCAACGCAGCGCCGCCACGGGCCGCGTGAAGGTGAAGGGCAGCAGGTGCGGCCGAATGGCCGGGTCGTCGAAGAGGAGAACGTGCATTTTTCTTAAGCTATTAACTAATAGCCGTTAGCTGTTAGCTTCTTTTGAAATAGACCCAAATTTACGGCAGGCGACTTGGCAAAGGGCCAATAAAAAACTCCTTTCGGTATTCCCGAAAGGAGTTTTTAAAAAGCTAACAGCTATCAGCCATTGGCTAAAAGCTAAAAAGCAGCTATTCTTTATTGGCGCTGGCCTGCTCTTTCTTGGCGTA
This sequence comes from Hymenobacter siberiensis, assembly GCF_018967845.1. Taxonomy (GTDB): domain Bacteria; phylum Bacteroidota; class Bacteroidia; order Cytophagales; family Hymenobacteraceae; genus Hymenobacter; species Hymenobacter siberiensis. Next base: position 1,127,541 of record NZ_JAHLZZ010000001.1, on the reverse strand, counting down.
GCGGCTGCGGAATTTCTCCACGCGTCCGGCCGTATCAATGAACATGTTTTTGCCGGTGTAGAAGGGGTGCGAAGCGGAGCTAACTTCGATTTTCACCAGCGGGTACGTTTTGCCGTCTTCCATTACAATGGTGTCGGTCGGCTTCATCGTCGAGCGCGTGATGAACTTGAAATCGGAAGAAGAGTCCTGAAATACTACTTCCTGATACTCGGGGTGCGTGTCTTTTTTCATATCGAGGGCCTATTTTACCAGTTGAACCCGGCCGATTTTGCGGAAGGGACTGCAAAAGTACGGCTTAGCTCGGAAATACCCAACTCTGCGTCCAATATTTTCGCCGCAACGGCCCTCGCCACCCCGTGCGGCTGAGCTTGTTGGCTTTCTGAAAAGGTTGTACATTTGAATTCGACCTACACTCGGGGCCGGCCCGTTGCGTGTGCTGAAATCTGTACTCGTTCGCCATCTGTTGCGCCGTTCCGGCCCCGTAGCCCTGCTACTGGTACTGTGGAGCGTGGCGGTGGTGTATGCGGCCACGCTCACGGTGTTCACGGCGGCCTATTCCGGCGCCATGGTGCAGGTCGACTGGGAGGTGAACACAGAAACCGATGTCACCGGCTTCGAGCTGGCCCGCAAGGGAGCCACCGAAACCAGCTACACCGTAGTGAATACCACCGCCGTTACCGGCATGCGCCACTACCAGTACCTCGATGCCAACGTGTACCGCACCACCGGCGGCACCACGCCCGCGCCTTCGGCCGGCAATGGCCCCTATACTTATCGCCTCACCGTGCGCGGCCCCGGGGCCGACCAGAGCTACCTCACCGGGCTGGCCGGCACGCCCAGCGCCGTGCAGCGCTCCTGGGGCACTATCAAGTCGATGTTCCGGTAGGGGGAAACATCAGGCGCGTTTCATTTTACAGAACGTCATGCAGAGCGCAGCGAAGCATCTTGCCCGCCGCCAGTAATCCAATTGACAGGATTTACTATTGCGGTAAAGATGCTTCGCTGCGCTCTGCATAACGTTCTTTTGTGGCCTCATCAACAATCCCGCCTTATCCATGCGCCTCTGCTTCGCTTCCAACAATGCCCACAAGCTCGATGAAATCCGCCCGCTGCTGCCGGCCAGCCTGGAGCTGCTGAGCCTGGCCGACATCGGCTGCCACGAAGAACTGCCCGAAACCCAGGACACCCTGGAAGGCAACGCCCGCCAGAAAGCCGAATACGTGCGCCAGCACTACGGCATGGCCTGCTTCGCCGACGATACCGGGCTGGAAGTAATTGCCCTGGGCGGCGCGCCGGGCGTGTACTCGGCCCGCTATGCCGGCCCCCAGCGCCTGGCCGAAGACAACGTGGCCAAGCTCCTGCAGGAGCTGGCCGGCCAGCCCGACCGCTCGGCCCGCTTCCGCACGGTGGTGGCGCTGGCCGGGGCCGATGGCACGATGCACGAGTTCGCGGGCGAAGTAGCCGGCCGTATTACGGAAGACCAGCGGGGCACCGGCGGCTTCGGCTACGACCCCGTGTTTGCGCCCATCGAGGGCGACGGCCGCACGTTTGCCGAAATGAGCGGGGCTGAGAAGAACCGCATCAGCCACCGGGCGCGGGCCGTGGCCGGGCTGGTGGCGTTTTTGAATGAGGCGTAGGAACAATAGAGCCGAACGTCATGCTTCGCTGCGCGCTGCATGACGTTCGGCTTATCCCTCCTCCCCTACCCCATATTCTCCATCTCAACTGCTACCTTTGCCAGCTATGCAGACCCCCTACTTAATTGGCATTACCGGCGGCAGCGCTTCTGGCAAAACTACCTTCCTGCGCCGGCTGCTGGAAGCATTCCCGGAGGAACAGATTTGCCTCATCTCGCAGGACAATTATTACCACCCGCGCGAAAAACAGCTGCGCGACGACATGGGGGTTGAAAATTTCGACCTGCCGGCCAGCATCGATGCCACTGCTTACGCGGCCGATGTGCTCAGCATCAGCCAGGGCCACGAGGTGCGTCGCAAGGAGTATACCTTCAATAACGCCTCCGTGACGCCGCAGGAGCTGGTGTTCCGGCCCGCCCCCATTGTGGTAGTAGAGGGCATTTTTGTGTTTCACTTCGAGGAAATCGCCAAGCTCCTCAACCTGAAAGTGTACATCGATGCCCAGGAGCATGTGAAGCTGCACCGCCGCATCATCCGCGACCGCGACGAGCGGGGCTACGACCTGGCCGACGTGCTCTACCGCTACACGCACCACGTAGCGCCCACCTACGAACAGTTTATCGCGCCCTACAAGCATTACGCCGATATCGTTATTCCCAACAACCGCCACTTCGAGCGCGGCCTGGAGGTGCTGGTGGGCTTCCTGCGCACCAAGGTGAACGCCTGATAATAAGGTCTTTAGCAACGGACAGACTGCCGTAGAAGGCTATTGCTACGCAATACAGCTGGCTAAGCCGGCCAGCGCTTTTTGCGGCTTTCAGGTAATTAGCAGTTAAAATGGATTATATTGGACCAAAATCGAAACACAATCATTCCTGAAGGCGCACCGGTCGGGGTTGGCTCAAGGGTAGAATGTTCCGTATAATTCTCTTTTACACGCTATTCTTGCAACGATGAAGGGTTCTTTTCAACTAGTGGTGCTGGCGGTGGCGGGATTGGTGGGGCTGACCAGCTGTGACAAAAATGGCCAGTCCGGCGTGCTGCAACACCCGGCAGGAAACAAGGCTTTGCGCGTACCCGTGACGCCCGACAAGGAATACGACCAGGCCTTTGACGCATCGACCAGTAAGCTGAGCGACACCACCTATCTCATCATTACCAAGGCCGAGCGCGGCAGCATGTTTGCCGTGCACACCGGCCCGCTGCCCACCGCCGACCATGCCGTGTGCTTTGCCAGCACGTACAACCCCGGCTTCCGGGAGTGCGTGTCGGAGTATTACCAGAACGCGGGCGGTGTGGCTATTCAAAACAACGAAGCCGGCTGGTGGGCTACCCCATTGTGAGTTAAGAGTTGAGCGTTGAGAGTTAGGAACTGACATAAACACACTTCCTGACAACTCTTAACTCTTAACTTCTAACTCTTAACTCCCCCAATGTATAGCAAAGCAGAAATCACCCGATTGCGCCAGGCCTTCTGGACGGCGTTTGGGCAGTACATGGCCCCAGTGCCTTCGGCCGAAGGCGACACGACCAACTGGATAAACTACAAGACGGGCGTTAAGAACGTGTATTTTCGGATGCAGGCTGATAAGGCGCGGGCCAGCATCGCCATCGAGCTCACGCACCCCGACGCGGGCATCCGCGAGCTGTTCTGGGAGCAGTTTCTGGAGTTGAAGACCCTATTGCACGAAACCCTGGGCGAAACCTGGACCTGGGCCCCCGATACCACCGATGCCCATGGCCAGCCGCTGAGTCGCATCTATTACGACCTGCCCGGCGTGAACCTGTTCAACCGCGACGACTGGCCGGCGCTGATTTCGTTCTTTAAGCCCCGGCTTATGGCGCTGGACACATTTTGGGCCGACGCGCAGTATTCGTTTGATGCGCTGAAGTAGCGGGCTTTACGGCCCGGCTGGCGGGCTACATAATCATTTGCGCCCGTTCGCGTCAAATTGGTATCTTTGCAGACCCCGTTTGCCGCCATGTCCCAACTGATTGCTCGTTTTTGGTTTTCGCTCCGCTTCGCATGGCTTGCTGCCACGGTGCTGCTGGTGCTGGGCCTGAACCAGCGGGCCGTGAGCGTGCTGCGCCTGCCCCAGGGCACGGACCAAAACCACCTCGCCGCCCCGCCCAAGGCCACGGTGGTGAAGCAGAAGGTGCAGTTTGAAGCTACGGCTTCGCTCAAGCATTTCGTGGCCCCGCTGGCCGATGCCTGGCTCCCGCTGCCCACCATGGCCACTACCTGGCTGCCGGCCCTGCGCCGCGCTCTGGCCGTGCCGCGCCCCCGGGCGGGCGTACGGGCCGGCGAGATTTTCCGGGCGCGGCTGCTGGCCGTGGCCCTGTCCCCGCAGGCACCCTAATGAAGTGTTGAATTTTGAGGGTTAAATATTGAATGAGTTTTCGTCGCAGGGCGGAGAGCTCAGGCAACATTCAACCCTTTTCTTTTTCGCTTCGCTTACTCTCCGATTTCAACTCTGGGAATTCAACCCTCAACATTCAAAACTCAACCCTCCTAAGATAATGCGTAACAAAGGATTAATCATCGCGCTCACACTCGTCGTCACGGCGTTGTGCGCGTACTTCCTGTTCTTCACCTACATCTCGCGTGGGGTGCAGCAGAAGGCCGTGGCCTACGCCACCCACGACGGCAAACTCGACGAAGGCCAGCGCCAGCACTACCTCGACTCGGTGTGGCGGGCACCCGTATTCGGCCCCTTCACCTACCGCGAGGTGCGCCAGAGCGAGCTCGGCCTCGGCCTTGACCTGAAAGGCGGCATGCACGTAACGCTGGAAGTTTCGCCGGTGGAAATTGTGCGCGCCATGAGTGGCAACAGCAAGGACCCCGCCTTCAACAAAGCGTTGGAGCAGGCACAGCAAGCCCAGAAAACCAACTCGGGCACGCCCTTCACGGCGCTGTTTGCCCAGGCTTACCAGCAGAACGCACCCGGCCAGCCGCTGGCCCGCATTTTTGCCAACACCACCAACAAGAGCCGCAACATCGACATCAACTCCTCGAACGAGAAGGTGATTGGCGCGATTGATAAGGAAGTAGAAGAAGCCATCGACCGTTCGTTCAACATCCTGCGTACCCGCGTCGATAAGTTCGGCGTGAATCAGCCCACCATTCAGCGGGTGAAAGGCACTGGCCGCCTGCAAATCGAGCTGCCCGGCGTAGACAACCCCGACCGTGTACGCAAACTGCTGCAAGGCCAGGCCAAGCTGGAGTTCTGGGAAGTATGGAACCAAAACGAAGTAGGCCCCTACCTGGTAGCCCTCGACAAGCAGCTGCAAGCCCGGGACGCCGCTGCCAAAGCCGGCCCCGCCACCGCCACGGCTTTCGCCGACACCACGGCTACCGCCACCGCCGGCGACTCGACCTCACTGGCCGCCCAGCTCGCCAAGAAATCCGGCAAAACAGCCGCTGATTCGTCGACCACCGCCAATAAGGCCGGGGCGCTGGCCAAGCTCTTCACCATGCCCGGCCGCCTGGGCGTGAATCTGCGCGATACCTCGGCCATGAACACCATCCTGCGTTCGCCCGAAGCCAAGGCTACCCTGCCCCCCACCCTGGCCCTGCTCTGGAGCCTGAAGCCCACCACCATCGACAAGCAGGAGTACCTGGAGCTGATTCCGGTGCGCAAAACCCGCGATGGCGTGCCTCCCCTGGGTGGCGAGGTAGTGAGCGATGCCCGCTCCGACATCGGCCAGAACGGCCAGCCCGAAGTGCTGATGAGCATGACGCCCTCGGGCGCCCGTAAGTGGCAGAAGATGACCGCCGCCAATATCGGCAAGCAGGTAGCCATGGTGCTGGATGACTACGTGTGCTCGGCCCCCGTGGTGCAGAGCGAGATTTCGGGCGGCGGTACCAGCATCACCGGCAGCTTCACCATCGAAGATACCCAGGACCTTGCCAACCAGCTCAAGGCCGGTAAGCTGCCCGCCCCCACGCGCATCGTGGAAGAGGCCGTGGTAGGTCCGTCGCTCGGCAAGGAAGCCATCAACCAGGGCCTGTACTCGTCGCTGGCCGGCGTGGTGATTATCATGATTTTCATGGCCCTCTACTACGGCCGCGCCGGCGTGGTAGCCGACATCGCCCTGCTCTTCAACATCTTCCTGATTCTGGGCGTGCTGGCGCAGTTCGGCACGGCCCTCACCCTGCCCGGCATCGCCGGTCTGATTCTGGTGATGGGCACTTCGGTAGATGCCAACGTACTGATTTTTGAGCGGATTCGAGAGGAATTGGACCACGGCCTCGGCCTCACCGATGCCATCAACAAAGGCTACTCGCGGGCCTTCTCGGCCATCTTTGACTCGAACGTGACGACTATGCTGATTGCTGTGATTCTCGGCTTCTTCGGCACGGGTCCGGTGCAGAGCTTCGCCATCACGCTCGGCATTGGTGTGCTTACCTCGTTCCTGTCGGCCGTGTTCGTGTCGCGCCTCATCATCGAGTGGATGGTGAAGGGCAACGAGAACCACCCGATGACGTTCAGCACCTCGATTTCGCGCAACCTGTTCAAAAACCTGAATTTCGACATCGTGGGCAAGCGCAAAATTGCCTACACATTCTCGGCCGTATTCATTATCATCGGCTTCGGCCTGATGTACGTGCAGGGTGGCCCGAACCTGGGCGTGGACTTCAAAGGGGGCCGCGCCTACGTAGTCGACTTCAACAAAACGATGGTGGCTTCCGACGTGGCCGATAAAATCCGCCCCGCGTTCCAGGATGCCGGCCTCGAAGTGAAGCAGTACGGCTCGCCCGACCGCCTGCGCATCACCACCGGCTACCTGGCCGAGGATGAAAGCGCCGCCGCCGATGCCAAGGTAACGGCCGCCCTCAACCAGGGCCTGCAGCAGTACAGCGCCGATGCCCCGGCCATCAAGTCGACCTCGAAAGTGGGCGCGACCATTGCCGACGACATCAAGCGCACCTCGGTGCTCTCGCTGGGCCTCACGCTGCTGGGCATCTTCGTGTACGTACTGTTCCGCTTCGATAAGTGGCAGTACTCGATGGCAGCCGTAGTGGCCCTGTTCCACGATGCGCTGCTGGTTATCGCGGCCTTCCCGATTGCCCGCCTCTTCGGGGCGAACTACGAGATGGACCAGATTTTCGTGGCCGCCGTGCTCACGGTTATCGGCTTCTCGATGAACGACACGGTGGTGATTTACGACCGTATCCGCGAGTACCTGCGCGAAAACCCCAAGCTGACCTTCGCCCAGGTGGTGAACCCGGCCCTGAACTCGACCTTCTCGCGGACGATGATTACATTCACCACGGTATTCCTGGTGGTACTCGTGATGTACATCTTCGGTGGCGAAACGCTGCGCTCGTTCTCTTTCGCCATGATTATCGGCGTGATTTTCGGCACGTACTCGTCGCTGTTCATCGCCACCCCGATTATCCTCGACACCTACGGCAAGAAAGAGGAGCGTGAGCGCCTCGCCGCCGGTGAGGACGTGAGCAACCTCTCGGGCGACGCCCCCAAGCTGAGCACCACCACGGTTTAGTCTGAACCGCGGATTAAACGGATTCCTCGGATTTCGTGGCTGATTATTTCGATTGACCCTATTGAGAAAAGGCTGCCTTCGGGCAGCCTTTTTTTGTGCCTGCCGGACACGCGGTTGAGCCGTTTCATTAGCCGCAAAGCAGCGACACCTTGGTAGTCGACATGTTGTTGGCGGATGTTAAGCCGCAAAGTAGCGGCACCACTGTCGTGGGCGAGTGCCGCCGCTTTGCGGCTCTGCGCTGTTTTCAGCTTACTACTACCAACGTATCGCCGCTTTGCGGCTGATGAGGTGGGCCAGCCGTGTGTTTGTTCGCCACGGTCGATACAAACGAAAAAGCCCCGGCGACCTTGCGGACGTCGGGGCTTTTTCTGGCTGATATTGAGCCGGATAACGCAGATTACACCGTAATGCCTTCGGCTACTACGCTTTGCACTTCGGGCACCATGCGCTTGAGCAGGTTCTCAATGCCGGATTTCAGGGTGACGGTGGCCGAGGGGCAGCCGGAGCACGAGCCTTGCAGGTTCACAGTCACGATGCCTTCGTGGTAGCTTTTGAAGGTGATGTTGCCACCGTCCTGCTCCACGGCGGGGCGCACGTAGTTATCGAGCAGGTCGATGACTTTCTGGGCAATCTGACCGTCCTGCTGGGTGGGGTCGCCAGCAACGGCGGCCTGAGCTGCTTTCTGCTCGGCGGCGGGGTCGACGAGGAAAATGGGGCCGCCGGCCTCCACGTAGCTTTTCAGGAACTGGCGCAGCTCGGGAATGAGCTGGGTCCAGGCCAGCTCGGGCTGGGATTTGGTGACGGTGACGAAGTTCTGGGCGATGAACACGCGGCCCACGTAGTCGAAGCCAAACAGCTCCTGCGCCAGCGGCGAGTTGGTGGCGGCTTCGAGATTGGGGTAATCCACGCTCACGCCATCCACCAGCAGGTTTTGGTTGAGGACGAACTTCATGCTCTCCGGGTTGGGAGAGGCTTCGGCATAAATGGAAACAGCAGACATGGTTTCGGGGCTTAAAATCAGGGGAAAGCGCCGCCGTGGCGGCAGCTGCAAAGTTACAACCACAACGGGGTGACGGAGGTTGCAAATGTACGTACACGATTTTAGGCACCGTGGACGCTGCGAGTCCGCGCATGGAAGAGGACGTTTAACTATCGCCCACTCGCGGACTCGCAGCGTCCACGTTACAGCCGGTTGGCCCGCGCCCGCAGCAGCAAATCGGCCAGCACCAGCTGGGTCATGGCTTCCACAATGGGCACGGCACGGGGCAGCACGCAGGGGTCGTGGCGGCCCCGGCCCACCAGCGTAACAGCCTCGCCCTTATCATTGATGGTTTGCTGGGGCTGGAGCAGCGTGGCCACGGGCTTAAACGCCACACGGAAATAAATATCCTGGCCGTTGGAAATGCCGCCCTGGCTGCCGCCGCTGTGGTTGGTGCGGGTGCGCACGGCCCCTAGGGCGTCGGTGTAAAACTCGTCGTTGTGCTCGGAGCCCGGCAGCTTGGTGCCCTCGAAACCCGAGCCGAACTCGAAACCCTTCACGGCATTGATGCTGAGCATGGCCTGGCCCAACAGGGCGGGCAGCTTGTCAAATACCGGCTCGCCGAGGCCGGCGGGAACGTGGCGCGCCACGCCCGTAATCACGCCGCCCACGGTGTCGTGCGCGGCCTGTGCAGCCCGGATACGAGCTTCCATGAGAACGGCCGTTTCGGGGTGCGGGCAGCGCACCAGGTTGCTGTCGATAAGGCTTAAATCGAGCAGCTCGTAGCCCACGGGCACTTCTACCTCGCCCACGGCCGAAACGTAAGCTACGGTATCGATGCCGAAATGGGCCAGCAGGCGGGCGGCTACCGCGCCGGCGGCCACGCGGGCGGCCGTTTCGCGGGCCGAGCTGCGGCCTCCGCCGCGATAGTCGCGGCGGCCGTACTTGGCGTCGTAAGTGTAGTCGGCATGGCTGGCGCGGTAGGCGTGCGCAATGTGCGAGTAGTCGTCGGAGCGCTGGTCGGCGTTGGGAATGAACAGGCTGATGGGCGTGCCGGTGGTCACGCCCTCGAACAGGCCCGACTGAATATGCACTGTATCAGCCTCCTTGCGCGGCGTGGTGAGGTCGGACTGGCCGGGCCGTCGCCGGTCGAGCGCGGCCTGAATATGGGTGGCATCGACGGCCACGCCCGCCGGGCAGCCATCGATGATGACGCCGATGCCCGCCCCGTGCGACTCGCCAAATGTGGTGATGCGAAAGAGGGAGCCGAAAGTATTGGACATTTTTTGGGTGCTTGGTTTTTGGTGCTTAGTACTTGGTGCCTGTCATCCTGAGCTTGCTAACCGAAGGTCGGCGTAGCCAAGGACCTAATCAGGCCGGAACAGCTTGCCGCATACTCAAACAGCGAAGCGGTGATAAGGTCATTCGCGAGCTCAGGATGACAGGCGGACAGCCACAAGTCCTCGCAAAACTACGCCCGCCGCCCCGCCCGCCACCAGCCGAAGGCGGCCACGCCCGCCAGCCCGATGAGCAGCCAGTCGGCGTAGCGGCGCACGTCGCGGTACACGTCCAGCGACTGCATGGTGGTATCGGCCCCGGCCAGTGCCGGGCCATAGAAAGGGTCGTCCTCGGGCCGGGCCAGGGGCTCGACGGTGGCTACCACGCCCTGTACCAACGGCCGCAGGCCGGGGCGCAACACCTCGTAGCGCGCCACAGCGGGGTTGAATACGACCAACTGCAACAGACTATCGAGGGGCAGCACACCGGGCCGCCGGGCTACCAGCCGGTACCGAAACAGCTTGCGGCCGCCGCCCGGCGCGGGCTCCTCGCGCACGTCGGGGCCGTACACGTCCAGGCCCGGCCAGGGTGCCACCACCGGGGCCAGCACCGCCGACAAATTACCCGGCCCCGCCACGCCAAAGGTGTAAGTGAATGACTCGCCCACCCGGAACTTCGTCCGGCTGATAGCCTCCTGGAGCGTGAAGCGGCCAACGGCCAACGGGCCGCCCGGGGCCGCCAAGGGCAGCGGCTGCACGGCCACTACTATGCCGGGCGAAGTATAGGTTTTGTAGCCCGCCAGGCGGTTGTCCTGGCCGGGCTCTGGCTTTTTCAGAAGCTTGAACTTCACCATCGTCAGGGCCAGGGCCGGGAAGCGCAGGGGCTGGTCTGTGAGGGGATAATACAGGTTTTCGGCCAGCCGGAAGCGCAGGTATTTCTGGCCCAGGTGGCGCACGGTATCGGGGGTCACGCTGGGTTCGGGGCCGGGCTCCTGCCAGGCGGTGGGCTGGTGCAGCTCGTGGAGCAGGGGCGGCAGCTGGTCGTTAAAATCGTGGAAAGCCAGCAGGGCCTGGTCTTCGGGCTTGAGGTAGAAATACAGCCCCACGCGCACGCCCTCGCCCACAAACACGCGCGGCCGGTCGGCCACCACGGCCAGGAAGGCATGGTCGGCCCGCTCTTCGTAGAGCACCGGCTTGGGCTTGCCAAACATCTTGTCCAGGTCGGCCACGGCTTGCAGCGGCGCGCTGGGGTTAGCAGGCTTGGTGATGGCGCCGGGGTTGGGCGGAGCGGCCGGCACCACGCGCACAGTGGCCCCTTTGCTACGCAACACCACCCCATTCACCGTGAGTTGGAAGGGCTTGATAATGATTTCGCCCTCGCCGTAGGGCACGTAGCGCTGGGTAATGGTGAGGTCGGAAAACCGCCGGCCCTGCACAATGCGCGTGGTGGTGGTGCTGGTTTTGCCGCTTTTCTTGAAACTCTCCAGCTCCGGAAACTCTGAGTATTTGTCGAGCGCACCGCCGCGCAGCCGGAAAGCCAGCGTGAACACCCCCGTGACGGGCAGCGTGGCTGGCCCAGGTAATAGCTCTACATCGGCCGGCAGGGTGGCCGGGGGCCGAGGCTGGGCGGCCGGCGGGGCCGGACTCAGTTTGGGCGGGGCCTGGCCCGGTCCGGCCAGTAGTAGCCCCGGCAGCAGCCCCAATGCCCAAAAAAGTCCTCCCATAGTCACTAGCGCATTATCACCCCCTAAAAGTAGCGGAAAGCGCCGAATTCAGCCATTCCGACCAAAATCATACTCGGCATTTGTAAGCTAATCCCGGCCTCACTGCAAAAAATGCGGGCCAAATCAATCCTTTACCCCGGCAATTGCCGTATCTGGTCACAAATCACCTCACGGTAGCGGTTTTCTTCTCGCAGACGGGCTTTTGGCACCGTCCGGGATTGTATTGCCCTCTCCGCTGGTTTCAATTTTCACCCAATTAATCCACGCTCATGTCTGACAACCTCCAGCCCCGCGGCTCCGACGACACTTCGTTCGCTCAGCCGCTATACACTCCCATCAAGCGGCGTTCGTTCTTCATGTATGCCGGTGCTACGGCCGGGGCTTCGGCCTTGGTGCTGGCCGGCTGCTCGAAAGACAGCAACAATGCCACTCCTTCGTTGCCCGCCGGCAACAGCGTTACTTCCAGCGGTGCCATCAGCCTGGGTTCGGGCGATGTGGGCGTACTGAACTTCGCTTATGCCCTGGAGCAGCTCGAAGCCGACTTTTACAGCAAAGTGGCCGCTTTGCCCCAGGGCATCCTCACGGGCAGCGAGTATGCCTACTTCCAAGAAGTAGCTAAGCACGAAGCCATTCACCGCGATTTCTTTAAGGCGGCGCTGACCCGTGACGCCAGCGGCCAGGTTCTGCGTGGCCTCACGCCGAAGTACCCGGCTGCTACATTCACGGACCGCACCAATATCCTAGCTACGGCCAAAGCATTCGAAGACCTTGGCGTAGCTGCTTATAACGGCGCCGGCAAGCTCATCAAAACCCCCGCTTACCTGGTTATTGCCGGACAAATTGTATCGGTAGAAGCCCGCCACGCGGCTTATATCCGCGAGTTGGTTACGCCGGGCTCATTTGCTGCCGACGACATCGTAAATGCTACTTCCGGCCTCGACGACCAGAAGTCGCCCACGGATGTCATCGTCATCGCCCAAAACTTCATCACGGAGAAGCTGGACGCTAGCACGGTTGGCAAATAATCCCCCTTCCCTTCACTTGTAATCAATTTTTGTTATGGATTTCTTCAAAATAATTGACCAGCTTTCGGAAGTGGATGCTGACGTACTGGGCCGCTTTAACTCGCGCCGCGCTGTATTCGGTTCGCTGGGCACTGCTGCCAAGCGTTCGGCTCTGGCCGCTACGCCGCTGTTCCTGGGTGCCTTGTTCCAGAAGGCTTACGCTGGCACTGCTGCCACCGGCGTTGAGGTGCTGCAATATGCCCTGGCCCTGGAATTGTTCGAGCAGGACTTCTACGCTAAGGTGAAGGCTTCGTCGCCTTACGCCAACGCTTCGGCCGCTGATAAGGCTGCCATCGACCAAATCAAAAAGCACGAAGACTCGCACGTTACCCTGCTGCGCGGCGCTATCAGCGGCCTCGGTGCTACTCCGGTCACGGGCGTTACGTTTAAGGCGGCGGTATTCGCGGGTCTCACCACCTTCAAGAGCGGTGCGGCTGCTACCACTCAGCTCGGCATTGCCCAGCTGCTGGAAGACACTGGCGTGCGTGCCTACAAAGGCCGCGCCGGTGAACTACTCGGCACCGACCTGCTCACCGTGGCGCTGCAAATCCACTCGGTGGAAGCCCGCCATGCCGCCAAAATCCGCGACATGCGTGGCCAGCGCGCCTGGGTGAACCCCGCCGACGACCTGGCCGCCCACCCCGTGTACACCAGCGGCGTGACGGCCGGCTCGACCCCGGCAGCCTTTGGCCTTGTAGTGCCAGCGTACACGGCGGCCAGCCCAGTTGAGAACAATACGACCCAATCGGGTGTCGACATCAAAGCTGGTCTGGGGGCTACGTACACTGCCAGCGATGCTGCAGCGGCCTTCGACGAGTACCTGCAGGTTGCCGAAGTGCTCGATAACTCGCGCGCTGGTGGCCTGATTGGTGCCTAACCAACGAAGGCTTCTTTATTGAAGCAACGAATTCCAACAAAGCCGGCTCCGCTCACGCGGGGCCGGCTTTGCGATTTATACAGCCCGCCGGAGTCGGGGTTTCGTTTCCGGGCTGTACAACGAGTTAGCTTTGTATCGGCATCCCCTTACAGAATCCTTTTCGGTATTCGGAGGTAGTGGGCTGGTGGCGGCTTTCATACTGGTTCGCACCGGACCGCCGGCTTTCGTAGCTGCCCTTTCTTTTGCTCATCAAACGCTATTTTTTTATGTCCGATACGCTTCGGCCAACTGACCCTCAAAGCCCGCAGCCGGGGCAGCCCCTGCTGGCGCGCATCAAGCGCCGGTCCTTCTTCATGTACGCCGGCGCTACGGCCGGGGCCACGGCGCTGGTTTTGGCTGGCTGTTCGAAGGACAATACCACGCCCACCAGCACCACCACGGGCAACGTCAGCTTCGGCACCGGCGATGCCAGCGTGCTCAACTACGCCTATGCCCTGGAGCAGCTCGAAGCCGCCTTCTACGCCAAGGTGGCCGCCCTCACGGCCTCGCCCCTGCTGGCGGCCGAGGTGCCGTATTTCGCCAAATTAGCCACCCACGAGGCCATTCACCGCGACTTTCTGCGCACGGCCATCAACCGTGACTTCAACGGCACTATCATCCCCGACCTCACCCCAAAATTCGACAGCATTGATTTCACCAAGCGCGTGAAAGCGGCTGCCGATACCAAGCTGGGCATTCTCGATGCCGCCAAGGCCTTCGAGGACCTGGGCGTGGCTGCCTACAACGGCGCGGCCAAGCTGTTCAAAAGCGCAGTGTACCTGGGCATTGCGGGCCAGATTGTGTCGGTTGAGGCGCGGCACGCGGCTTATGTCCGCGACCTGATTCTGCCCGGCTCCTTTGCCACCAACGAAGCGGGCGATACGCTCGGCTTCGACCGCCAGATGACGCCCACCGCCGTGCTCGCCGTTGCGCAGACCTACGTGGAGCAAACGCTCAACGGCAGCACCATCGGCCAGTAATCTTCTTCTTCCGACTTCTCCTTTGCCATGAATTTCTTCAACATCATCGACCTACTGGCGGAAGCTGACCCCGACGTACTGGACCGTTTCAGCTCGCGCCGCGCCGTATTCAACTCGCTGGGCACCGTGGCCCAGCGTACGGCCCTGGCCACATCGCCGCTTTTCCTGGGCGCGCTGTTTCAGAAGGCCTACGCCGGCACGGCCTCCCTGCCCACCGACATCCTGAACTACGCCCTGACGCTGGAGCTCCTCGAAGCCGACTTTTACCGCCAGTTTCTCGCCGCCGGCCAGATTCCGGCCGGTGCCGCCTTCGATGCCATCACCGTCATCAAAACCCACGAGGACGTGCACGTTGCCTACCTGCGTACCGCCATCATCGCGGCCGGGGGCACGCCGGTAGCGGGCTCGGCCACCACGGGCATCCGCTTCAACCCCAGCCTGCTGCCCGCCACCTACGCCGACCAGCTGAAATACGCCCAGGTGCTGGAAGACACCGGCGTGCGCGCCTACAAAGGCCGCGCCGCCGAGCTGATTGGCACCGATTTCCTCACGCCGGTGCTGCAAATTCACTCCATCGAAGCCCGGCACGCGGCGCACATTCGCACCATGCGCGGCCAGCAGCCCTGGGTGAGCCTCGGCGACGACCTGGCCACCGATGCCCGGTTCCAAGCTGCTTACACCAGCGGCGTGGCCAGCAGCACGAAGACGGCCATCGCCCTGGGCGGCACTACCTACGGCATTCCGGCCTACAACCCGGCCCGGCCCAGCCCAGCCGAGAGCAACCAGCAGCAGGGAGCCGCCGGCACCAAGCTCGCCGTGCTCATTACCACGGGTATCGGCAGCACCACCTACCTGGCGGATGACGCCGCCGCCGCCTTCGACGAGCCCCTGCAGGCCGCCGAGGTGCTGGATAGCTCCCGTGCCGGGGGCCTGCTGGCGTAGGTACCGTTGCCGCTTAGCCGTTGTCATTCCGACGCAGAAGGAATCTGAGGCAAGCTTTTGCTGGCTTTATCCAGATTCCTCCTGCGTCGGAATGACAACGGCGGAGCAGCACTTTTTCAGCCGCCGGCCGGCTGTGCCCCTCCGCAGGGCGGGCTTTGTTTTTTAGGGCTTTGCAACCAATGGATGGGTAGCGAGTACCTTTGTAATGGCTGGAACCCGGCTTCTCGGGTTAGCGGGCTGGCTTGAATACTTTACCAATGTCTGACCACACTTTTTTGCCCGCCTGGCGGGAGCAGTCGCTGGGGCGACGCGTGTTTCTACGGGTTTCGGCGGCTTCGGCAGCCTCAGTGGCCCTGATTGCGGCGGGTTGCACCACCACCACCGTTACTCCCACCCCCGCCGACCCCTACCAGCTGGCGCTGCCAACCGGCGACCCGGGCCTGCTGTACTACGCCTACCTGATGGCCCTGGCCCAGACCACCCTCTACCAGAAGGTGATGGATGCCCCGCCCATCGACCTGACCGCCGCCGAGCGCGCCGTTTTTGTCGACCTGCGCGACCATAAAGTGGTGCACCAGCAAACCATCCGCTACCTCATCGACCCCACGGGCATCAATCAACTGCTGCCCACCGATTTTACATTCAGCCTCAGCAAGTTCACGCTGACCACCCGCGCCGGCGTACTGGCTGCCGCCCAGCAGCTGGCCGACCTGGCCGCCGCGGCCTACCCCGTGCTGCTGCCTTTGTTCACCAGCAGCAGCATTCCGAAGCGCACGCTGCTCCTCAAAATGTCATCGGTGCAGGCCCGCCACGCGGCGGCCGTGCGCGACCTGCTCACGCCCGGCTCGTTTGCCAACAGCGACGTGGTGGACAGCGCCGGCCAGCTGCTCACCAAAACCCCTACCGAAGTGACGGCGGCCCTGGCCCCCTACTTCGCTCCTTACGTTATTTCCGTGGCCGGCCTGGCTGTTCCTGTATGAAGCTGATTTCCCTTCTCGACCAACTGGCGGCCGCACCAGCCACTGCCGCGCCGGCCCCCCGCCGCGCCCTGCTGGCCCAGCTGGGCCGCGCCGCCGTGGCGGCACTGCCGCTGAGTGCCGCAGCCCTGCCCGCCGCCGCCGCGCCTACGGATACGTCGTACGATGCCGTAACGCAGCTGCTCTTGCTCGAGCGTACTCAGGTGGCGCTTTATACCCAGGGCCTGGCCGCTACCGGCCTAATTCCTACGGCCCAAACCGCCGATTTCCAGCGCCTGCTGGCCCACCAGACCCAGCACGCCGCCCTGCTGCTGAAAGCCCTCCAGGATGCCGGAGCAATTGTGCCGGCCCTGCCCCGGTTCGATTTCAGCGGCCGGCATAATGTAGCCACCAACCCGGAGTTGTTCCCGGCCGTGCTCACCAGCTACGATGCCTTCCTGGCCCTGGCCCAGCAGCTGGAAGACCTGGGTGTGCGCATCTACAAAACCTACATCTTCACCATCGCCGACCCGCAGCTACTCCGAGCCGCCCTGCGCATTCACGCCGTTGAGGCCGAGCATTCGGCCCACATTCGGGGGCTGCGCAAGGGCCGGGGCGCGGTAGTGCAGTACTGGCCCAGCGAGGAAGATGCCACCATTGTGCGACCCACTGCCGCGCAGGGCCTGACCACTGCCGCCACCGGCGGCGAGGAAACCGGCGTCCAGTACGTGACGCCGGGGGTGCCAGTGCCGTTCGCTTCGTTCCTACTCATCAGGGCCAATACGGCTATTCACGACCCCGCTCTGGCTGAGGCTTTTGATGAGCCCGTAAGCAGCACAGTAGCCCAGACCGCACTTAATCTGTTCGTCTGAGCCGGAGTTGTAAGATTTTGGCTTTTTATTCGAAAAGAGTGGCCCTGGCTGCTCTTTTTGCGTATCGGGGCAGCTGATATACCTCTTCAGGCACTTCAGGTATTATGAAAATACCAGTTATATATAGTAACTTTAATATCAGATAGCCCGGCTCACTAATATAACCGGAAGCGTATCTGCTCAGTATTCCGTCGTCCTTTTTCCTTCCGCTATGCTAGACTACATGAAAATGATTCTGATGAAAGTCAGCTTCAACAAGACCCTGTTTGAGAAAGAGTTGCGCAAGGCGCTCAATGTAATTCCCACCATTGAGGTACCTGATTTCCGTACCTGGTGCTACCAGCAATTTGCCCGCCTCTACCGGCGGGTGCTGAAGCGGGTGTTTGGCGAGCTTAGCTTGGGCGTGTAACACTGTGCGGTAAGCTTTAACTTGCCGTTAGTTAGTTGTTCGTTGATTCGGCAAGCGAAAGCTTACCGCACATCTGTTACAAACCTGATGTTCCGTTTCAGGCCTTCGTAGCCCGTGCGTTTCACGGCCGACTGCCGGAACAGCTCCGTGAATAATTCGTGGGTGATTTCGCGCCAGTCGCCGGGCGTCAGGTCTTTCAGGCCCGGCGCGGGGTTGAACTGGGGCTCATTGTGCGGCTTCGAGAAGCGGTTCCACGGGCACACGTCCTGGCAGATGTCGCAACCGAACACCCAGTTGCCGAATTGCCCGGCTACTTCGGTCGGAATCTGGTCCTTGAGCTCGATGGTGAAGTAGCTGATGCACTTGCTGCCGTCCACCACGTAGGGCTCGGTGATGGCCTGCGTGGGGCAGGCATCCACGCACTTGGTGCAGGTGCCGCAGTAGTCCCGGATGGGGCCATCGGCGGGCAGCTCCACGTCCACAATCAACTCGGCGATGAAGTAGAACGAGCCGTGGCCAGGCGTTATTAGGTTCGCGTTTTTACCTACCCAGCCGAGGCCCGATTTCTTGGCCCATGCCTTATCCAGCACCGGCGCGGAATCGACGAAGCAACGCCCGCCAATCTGGCCAATCTCGGCTTCCATATCGGCCAGCAGCGTTTTCATCTTGTCTTTAATGACGAAGTGATAGTCGCGGCCGTAGGCGTATTTACTGATTTTGAGGGTGTCGTCGGGCTGCTGGGTTTCGGGTGCGGGGTAGTAGTTGAGCAGCAGCGAAATCACCGATTTAGCGCCATCCACCAGCAGGCGCGGGTCGAGGCGCTTGTCGAAATGGTTTTCCATGTAGCCCATCTTGCCGTTCATGCGGCGCGTGAGCCAGGTTTCGAGGCGCGGAGCTTCTTCTTCCAGGAATTCGGCTTTTGAAATGCCGCAGGCCATGAAGCCGAGCTCTGCCGCGCGGCGCTTGATAAACGGGGCCCATTGGGACTGGGGGAGCATGGGCAACGGGGCTAAAGGGCCTGCAAAGAAACAGAAAACGCACAGCTGGAGGCGGCGCGTTCCTTATTTTGGATGATGTAGAGACGCGACACTTCGCGTCTTGTCGTTGCTGATGTTGTTTGTACGAACGATACAATCCCGGTCGTTCAACGCCGAGACGCGAAGTGTCGCGTCTCTACCTCGTTCTGTCAGCTCGTTATCTCATCAAACAGACTGGTGCCGTTGTTGCCGCGCAGGTGATTTGGCAGCAAGCGGCCCAGGTGCTGGTATGCGGCCTCCGTGGCCTCCCGGCCCCGCGAAGTGCGCTTGATGTAGCCTTCCTGAATCAGGAACGGCTCGTACACTTCCTCGATGGTTTCGCCTTCCTCACCGCACGCGGTAGCGATGGTGCTGATGCCCACCGGGCCACCCTTGAACTTGTCGATGATGGTGGTCAGGATGCGCTTGTCCATGTCGTCGAGGCCGCGGGCGTCTACGTCGAGGGCATTGAGGGCGAACTGCGCGATTTCGACCGTGATGGTGCCGTCGCCCTTGATTTGGGCGAAGTCGCGGGTGCGGCGCAGCAGGTTGTTGGCAATGCGGGGTGTGCCGCGCGAGCGCCGGGCAATTTCAAACGCGGCGTCGTCGTGAATGGGCGTACCAAGAATCTCGGCCGAACGCAGCACAATGGTGGTCAGCAGCTTGGAGTCATAGTATTCCAGGCGGGCCGAGATACCGAAGCGGGCCCGCAGCGGGGCCGTGAGCATACCCGAGCGCGTGGTAGCGCCCACCAAGGTGAATGGCGAGAGCGAAATCTGCACCGAGCGGGCGTTGGGGCCCGAATCGAGCATGATGTCGATGCGGTAGTCCTCCATCGCCGAGTATAGGTACTCTTCCACCACAGGGTTCAGGCGGTGAATCTCGTCGATGAACAGCACATCGTGCGGCTCCAGATTGGTGAGCAGGCCGGCCAGGTCGGAGGGCTTATCCAGCACCGGGCCGCTGGTCATCTTGATGCCCGAGCCCAACTCATTGGCAATGATGTGGGAGAGGGTGGTTTTGCCCAGGCCAGGGGGGCCGTGCAGCAGGACGTGGTCGAGGGCATCGCCGCGCAGCTTGGCGGCGGCCACGAAGACTTTCAGATTCTCCAGAATCTTCTCCTGACCCGTGAAATCATCGAAACTGAGCGGCCGCAGGGCCTTGTCAATGTCCTTATCGGTGGCATCGAAGTGCTCGTTGTCGCCGGTGAGATAGGCTTCGCGCATAGTGATATTACTAAAATGATTGGTCGCTTGTTACTAAGCTAATGAGTAACTTATTTGAGTGTAAAAAAGCTCCTTTGGCAAAGAATAAATAACGTCATGCCGAGCGCAGCCGAGGCATATCGCGTGGGGCAGTAACTCAAGCGATTGGTTTACTTGAGCACGCGAGATGCCTCGACTGCGCTCGGCATGACGGTCTTTTTTGGTTACACGAAATGCCTTAAGCTACTCGTGCAGCAGCACTTCAATATCAAGGTGCAGCCAGTCGGTTTCCCAGGATTTGTGATTGAGGCGGGCCGAAAGGTGCTTACCGGCATCGAGCAAGCGCGCCACGGTTTCGTTGCGGCCCTCGGGCAGGTAGCCGAGCCACACGTTGGCCGGGTCGGTGGCGGGGGCAGTGTGCACCTGCACGGCCCAGTCGTCGTAGTGGCTATCGGCCTCGCGGGTGAGCAGCAGGGCCTGACCGACCTCTAGCTCGGGCTCGTATTTCTCCAGATTGGGGCGGTGCGAGGTGCCGGCCACGAGGCATTCGAGCAGCACGAGGGGTTCGGTAGCGGGTACGATTTTCATCATAGGGCCAAATTACGGCATGGGCAGCGGTATTGGGCACTGGCGCGAGTTACGCTGCGCGAAACTCGCGCCGATAATGTTGGGAGGCTGCGCCTTCCCTGCCGCGCCAGCGGCAATCCGGGGCCGAACCGGCCGCGCCGTTCTACCGGGCCGTTCCATGGGAGGCACAGCCTCCCCCGAATGGTCGGCACGAGTTACGCTACGCTAAACTCGCGCCAGCATGGGCGGCTTTATTAAGAAGCTGTTTAGAAAGAATACTGGAAACGACGTACTACTTGACCAGTAACTAATGTTTATGCCAGAAAAAACGGCCGCCTCATTGCTGGGGCGGCCATTTTGCGTTTTGCTGGGCACAAGCGAAAGCATGCGCTACGAGACAGGCTTACTTAAACGCCTGAATACCCGTAATATCCGCGCCCGTAATCAGCAAGTGAATGTCGTGGGTGCCCTCATAGGTCACCACCGATTCCAGGTTCATCATGTGGCGCATGATGGGGTATTCGCCGGTGATGCCCATGCCGCCGTGAATCTGGCGGGCTTCGCGGGCCACGTGCAGGGCCATTTCGACGCTGTTGCGTTTGGCCATGCTGATTTGGGAGCTGGTGGCTTTGCCTTCGTTTTTGAGCACGCCCAAGCGCCAGGCCATAAGCTGGGCTTTGGTAATTTCGGTAATCATTTCGGCCAGTTTCTTCTGCTGGAGCTGGAAGCCGCCGATGGGCTGGCCGAACTGCTCGCGCTGGAGCGAGTATTTCAGGGCCGACTCGTAGCAGTCGATGGCCGCGCCGATGGCACCCCAGGCAATGCCGAAGCGGGCCGAATCGAGGCAGGAGAGCGGGCCTTTCAGGCCGTCGATGTTGGGCAGAATATTCTCTTTAGGGATTTTCACGTCCTCAAACACCAGCTCGCCGGTAGTGCTGGCGCGCAGGCTCCACTTGTTGTGGATTTCGGGCGTGCTGAAGCCTTCCATGCCGCGCTCCACGATGACGCCTTTGATGCGGCCCTGCTCATTTTTGGCCCAGACAACGGCCACCTGGCACTCGGGCGAGTTCGAAATCCACATCTTGGCGCCGTTCAGCAGGTAATGGTCGCCCATGTCCTTGATGTTGGTGGTCATGCCGCCGGGGTTTGAGCCGTGGTCGGGCTCGGTGAGGCCGAAGCAGCCCAGCCACTCGCCGCTGGCGAGCTTGGGCAGGTACTTGTGGCGCTGTTCTTCCGAGCCGTAGGCGTAGATGGGGAACATCACCAGCGAGCCCTGCACCGAGGCCGTGGAGCGCATGCCAGAATCGCCGCGCTCGATTTCCTGCATGATGAGGCCGTAGCTGATGTAGTCCATGCCGCCGCCGCCGTATTCCTGCGGGATGGTGGGACCGAAGGCACCCACATCGCCAAACTTGCGCACGATTTCGCTCGGAAAATGCGCGTCCTGCGCCCATTTCTCGATGTTGGGGCTGATTTCCTTCTTCACGAAGTCGCGGATGGACTGGCGGATGAGCAGGTGCTCCTCGGTCAGCAGACCGTCGAGGTCGAAATAATCGGTGAAGCCGTTGGCGTTGGTGCTGCCTTTTTGGGCGGTGTGGGCTTTGGCTTCGGGGGAGAGAACGTCGGCTTCGGAGGACATGGGCGGAGATTGGGAGTTGGAGGCGGGAATTTTAGCAAAGATAACAGGCCGGCCGCTGGGCGGTAGCGCCTGGGAGTAAGTACTAAAGCCGAATAATCGGCCGTCGGTTCGGCCACGGCCGGCAATTTCCCGTTTCTTTACCTGAATCCCACCCACCCGGGTGAGCCGCCGCTTATTCCCAACCATATTATGACTCCAACACGCTACTTATGCCCACTCCCCTACCTGCCGTTCATCATAAAAAGCTGAATCAGCTGGAAGCCACGGCCATTTGCGGCAACGACATTTCGTCGTCGTGCCTCTACGTGTCGGCGCTTTCCATCGGCTTTGCCGGGCAATACGCCTGGATTGCGCTACTCATTGTGGCGGGCCTGCTGTACCTGTTCCGCAAGATTTACGGCGAGGTAGTGGGCGCCCTGCCCCTCAACGGCGGCGCCTACAACGTGCTGCTAAACACCACCAGCAAGAGTAATGCCGCCATTGCGGCCTGCCTCACCATCCTCTCCTACATGGCCACGGCGGTGCTGAGCGCGGGCGAGGGCATGAACTACCTGTACCTGATTGCCCCCATTCCGCACCTGCCGGTGCTGTGGGCCACGGCCGGGCTGCTGGTGTTTTTCCTGCTGCTCACGTCGGCGGGCATGTCGGAATCGGCCATCGTGGCGGTGGTCATTTTTATTGCCCACCTCATATCGCTCACGCTGCTGGTGCTGGCGGGCGGGTGGTTTGTGTGGCAGCACGGCCTCACCACGCTGCACCTCAACTATGCGCAGCCGGTGGTGGGCGGCAGCATCCTGGTGGCGCTATTCCTGGGGTTTAGCGCGGCCATGCTGGGCATTTCGGGCTTCGAAAGCTCGGCCAACTTCGTGGAGGAGCAGGCCCCCGGCGTGTTCCTCAAAACGCTGCGCAACATGTGGCTGGTGGTGAGCTTCTTCAACCCGGTGATTGCCCTGCTGGCGGTGGCCGTGGTGCCGCTGGCCACGGTGGGCGAGCACCAGGAAACCCTGCTTTCTTACCTGGGCCAGCAAACCGGCGGCCCCTGGCTGGCCACGGTTATATCCATCGATGCCGTGACGGTGCTTTCCGGGGCCGTGCTCACGAGCTTCGTGGGCGTGAGCGGCCTGATAAAGCGCATGGCGCTGGACCGCATCTGGCCGCAGTTTTTCCTCAAGGAAAACCGCCGGGGAGCCAACTACATCATCCTGACCATTTTTTTCGCGCTGTGCGTGTCCATTCTGGCCATTACGCAGGGCGAGCTCGAAACGCTGGCGGGCGTGTACACTATCTCGTTTTTGGCGGTGATGGCCTTTTTTGCCGTCGGCAACTTCCTGCTGAAGGTGAAGCGCGGCAAACTGCCGCGGCCGGTGTACGCGGGCGTGTTCAGCGTATTTCTGGCCCTAGTGGGCGTGCTGGCCGGCCTGTATGGCAACATTCAGAAGAATCCGGCCTACCTGGTGGTATTCCTGCAGTACTTCATTCCGTCGGCCCTCATCGTGTATGCCATGCTGGAGCGCATTGCCATTCTCAACCTGGTGCTGGCCGGGGCTACGTCGTTCTACGAGGGGTTCCGGCGGGCGGCCATCAGCAGCCAGGTCACCATCCGACGCCTGGTACATGACCTTAACAAACAAGAGTTTGTGTATTTCACGAAGGGCGATAACGTGGCCAACCTCAACAAGGTGATGACCTACGTGGAGGAAAATGAATTCACCAACCGCCTCAAAATCGTGATGCTGCTGAAACTCGACCAAGCCGTGCCCGAGGGCCTGCTCACCGACCTGAACGTGCTGGACCGCGCCTACCCCAACATTCACATGGAGTTTGTGACGCGCATCGGCACCTTCGGCCCGGAGCTGATTGACGAGCTGTCGCAAGAATGGAGCATCCCAAAAAACTTTATGTTCATCGGCTCGCCCGGCGACAAGTTCCCCTACCAGATTTCGGAGCTGGGCGGCGTGCGCCTCATCATCTGACCACGGATTTTTCGGATTTTGTGGACGACATTCTGAACAGCAAGAAGGCCTGCCAGTTGGCAGGCCTTCTTTGATTGATGCCGGGCTAACAGATTCGCCCATGGAATCCGGGGAACTGCGGCTAACTGACCAAGCCGACTTTCTTTAACAACAGACACGCACTATTTTTTCCAGGTGAGTGACTTTCTATTAGTCAGTTACTAGCAAGCGGCCACGGGGGAGGTTAAGGGGGCGGGGCGGGCTTTTCAATTCAGAATCAGCTAACTCCATTGGCTGAACGTCCTTAGAAAAAGTTCACGGGCTGGGCCAATGGCAACATTTTCATTTAGTTGCAGCCTCAATGTTCAATCTTCACCTTATTATCCTCCCCCACGCATGGACGCAATGAAAACGAAAGCTTACGGTGCCAGCAACTCCATTTTCAACGGCCTTTCCGAGATGGAAATCGAGCGCCAGGCCCCCAAGGCCGACGAGGTGCACATCGACATTCTGTACTGCGGCGTGTGCCACTCCGACCTGCACCAGGTAAAAAACGATTGGCACAACACGATTTACCCCTGCGTGCCGGGCCACGAAATTGTGGGCCGCGTGAACGAGGTGGGCAGCGCCGTAACCAAGTTCCGGGTGGGCGACGTGGTGGGCGTGGGCTGCATGATTGATTCCTGTGGCGTGTGCCCCTCGTGCCAGGAAAAGGAAGAAAATTACTGCGAAGGCCCCGTGAGTTGGACGGCCACCTACAACGGCTACATGAAACCCCAGAACAAGGATTTCAACACCTTCGGCGGCTATTCGACCAACATCACGGTGAAGGAATCCTTCGTACTCAGCATCCCCGATGCGCTGGATATTAAAGCGGCCGCGCCCATTCTGTGCGCCGACGTAACGACCTACGCGCCGATGAAACACTGGAACGTGGGCCCCGGCCAAAGCGTGGCTGTGGTGGGCATTGGCGGGCTGGGCCACATGGCCGTGCAGTTGGCCCGGGCGCTGGGTGCGACCGTCACGGCCGTCACCCGCGACAAAGAGAAGCAGGCCGCTGCCGAGCAGCTGGGCGCGCACGAAGTGCTGATTTCGACGGACTCGGCGGCCATGAAGGCCCACGAGCTGAAGTTCGACTTCATCCGCCTCACCATCCCCGATGCCTTCGACATCAACGACTACGTGACGCTGGCCAAGCGCAACGGCGTGATTACAACCGTAGGCCTGCTCGGGCCCTACAAAGCGCCGCTCAACAACATGGAAGTGGCCATGCACCGCCGCTCGGTGGCCGGCTCGGTCATCGGCAGCATTGCCGAAACGCAGGAAGTGCTGGAATTCTGCGCCAAGCACAACATCGCGCCCGAAGTGGAGATAATTCCGATGCAGGACATCAATAAAGCCTTCGGTAAGATGATGGACGAGGAAGTGCGCTTCCGCTACGTCATCGACATGGCTTCGCTAAAGGAGTAGAACGCAATAAATAAAAGAACGTCATGCTGAGCGTAGTCGAAGCATGACGTTCTTTTTTAGCGGGGTCGGGCCATTCTACCCACCTATTTGTACGCACTCAAAACTTCAATCCAATCGAGGCCAGGTAGTTGCGCGTGGCCTGGGGGTAAAACCAGTTAAAGGTTTCCTGGTTGCCGCTGGCGCCTTGGTAGGTGTAGGTATAGCCGTTGGCCACGTACTCGCGGTTGAGCAGGTTGTTGACGAGCAGGCCCAGCTCAATCTCCTTCATGAAACGGGGGTGCAGGGCGTAGCGCAGGCGGAAATCGAGCGTCTGGTAGGGGTTGATACTGCGGTAGTCGTTCTGCGAGTTGTCGAGGTACTGGCGGCTCACGGTTTTGAGCAGCAGTGCCACGCGCAGGCCCTTCAGCGGCTGGCCTTCCAGCGTATGGGCCGATACCACGCCCGGCGAATACGAGATGGTGGACGTGCGCGCTTCGGCGGCATTGGTGGTGACAACGTAGGTTACCGTGTCGTAGCTATAGGAAACGTCCCGGTAGTTCAGGATGCGGTTCTGGCTCAGGGTGAGGGTACTACTGAGGCTGATTTTGTCGTTGAGCGACAGGAAAGCCGACAATTCCACGCCGCGCCGGTAGCTGCGGGCCACATTGGTGCGCAGGGCCGTGCCCACATCGTTGAGCTGGCCGGTGGCCACCAGCTGGTTGCGGTAGTTCATATAAAAGCCGTTGGCTTCGAAGCGCAGTACCCCGTTCGGACCCAGAAAAGCTAGGTCGGCGCGGTTGAAACGGTAGCCGCCTTCAAAGTCTTCGAGGCGCTCGGCCTGGGCCGACTGGTCGCCCACGGGCCGGTCGGTGAAATCGGAGCGCACAGGCTCGCGCTGGCCCACCGCGAAGCTGCCGTACAGCTGCTGGCCGGTGCCCAGGCTGAAGGTAGCGCCGGCCTTGGGGTTGAAGAAGGTGTACTTGGCGCGGGTGGTCACGTCCTGCTTTTTGGGTTCCAAGCCGTCGATGGTGTAATCAATGTGGCGCACCTGCATATCGCCATAAATGCCGAGCCGGTCCAGCACCTGCCAGGTGGCGCGGGCATAGGCGTTGTAATCGGTCTTGACGGCATTGTTGAAGTAGTAGCGCTGGCCGAGCTGGCTGTTCGAGGCATACTGCGCCCAGATGATTTCGCCGTAGTGGTCGCCGTCGTAGCGGTTCCAGGCACCGCCGAAGGTGGCTTGTAGCTTGCCGTCGGCGGGCTGGTAGTTGAGGGCCATCGTGCCGCCGTAGAAGTTGTTGTCGAGCCACTTGCGGTCCACCAGGTTGGTACGCTTGATGGTGGTGGTGCCCAGCACCACGTTGTCCAGGCCGTAATCAGCCAGCTTTTTATTGGCCCGGTAACTTTCGTAGTAGCCAAAGCCGCGCGTGAGGTGCAGCGCGCCCGCCAGGTTCCAGCGCTGGCCCAGACCCTGCGAAAGGTGCAGCTGGTAGTGGTTCTGCTGGTAGTTGTCGGTCTGGTTGCCGTAGGTGTAGGAGCTGTAACGCCGGCCCTCCTGGAGCACGCGGGCGGCATCGGCCTCCGTGAGCTCGCCGTTATTGATGAACGTCTGGAGCCGGGCGCGGTCGCCGGAGAGGGCTGGCTCGGGCACGCCGTTCCAGGCCTGGTAGGTTTTTTCGCGGCCCGAGAAGGTGATGAATTTCAGCAGCGTGTTCTTGGCCTGGTAGCCGGCGGCGAAGTAGTACGACTTCAAATCGGAAGCCGCCCGGTTCATGTAGCCATCGGAGGCAATGCGCGAGAGCCGCCCATCAACGGTAAAATGGCCGTTAATCAACCCCGTGCCAAACGACACGTTATTTTTCCAGGTCTGGTAAGAGCCGTAGGTGTTCTGGGTTTCGGCGTAAGCCTCGCGGCGGTTGTCGAGCGTGCTGATGTTGATGCTGGCTCCGAAGGCCGCGCCGCCGTTCTGGCTGGTGCCCACCCCGCGCTGGATTTGCAGCGAATTGATGGACGAGGCCAAATCCGGCAGGTTAATCAGGAACGCGCCGTGCGATTCCGGGTCGTTCAGCGGCACCCCGTTGATGGTGGTGTTGATGCCCGTATTGCTCGTGCCGCGGATGCGGATATCGGTGTAGCCGACGCCGGCCCCGGCGTCAGAATTCACCACCACCGAAGGCGTCTGGTTGAGCAGGTAGGGTAGGTCCTGCCCGAAATTCTGCCTGGCCAGCTCCTGCTTGCTCAGGTTGGTGTAGGCCGTGGCCGTGCGGTCGTTGGCGCGGGAAGCCATCACGAGGGCTTCGGGCGTGACCACCGCAAAAGCAGCTAAAACAATGTTGCCCAGCTGCTGAGGTTCAGCCGAGCCCTTTATAGTCACGGAGCTCGACGCAAAATCATCTCGTATCACCCGCAACTCGTGAGTACCCGGAGGCACTACGGCGATTGCAAACCCTCCGGTGGCACCCGTGGTGCCAACGACATTGCCATCAAGCAGAATAGTCGCATTAGCAACCGGATTAGCTTCGCTGATATGGAGCACATCGGCCAAAACGGTGCCGGACACGGGGCCTTGCGCCCACGCCGGCGCGGCGGCCAGCACGCACAGTGCCGCCCCCGCAAGGAGTACAGTTTTCAAAAAAATGAGATGAAAAGTAGAACGTGCCGTCGCCCCAGGGGTCGGAGCGGCCGCAGAATCGTCCGTGGATAGTTTATTCCCTTCGCCGGCATTACCCGGTTCAGGTTCGATGGGTATCATCTCAGCCAATGTTGTATACAACATCAGCACCCCTAAACATGCCGTAAAGATACGGCCCGTCAGACCAGGCCATATCTTTTTTTATTATTCGTTGGTTAAGAGAGTGGCGGTTTGCTGACTGTCAGTTAATTTAGGGATGTCGGCCGGCGGAACGTCGGGCCGGGGGCCGACGTTATAAACTCCGCACCGCTTTAGCCGCTTTCGTTATGTTCAGCTTAATCTACGCCGTTGCTTTTTGCGCCTTCTTCCTGTTTGTGCTGGTGCTGCCGCGCCGCCGCCGCGTAGTGCCGCCCCCGCCGCCCCACGACGGCGACGACGACGGCGGCGAACCCCATGACCCCAGCCTGCCCGACCTGGACCTGCCGCCCGGCATTTCGCGCCCCATCAACGACTGGGAGCCGGACTATAACCGCCGCCGGGTGGAAGTATAGTCGCTGAAATCCCCCCCCTATCCGTCATTCACCGCGAGCCCCCGCCGGCCGCCGCACCCCAGTGGGGTGCTGGCGGCCTGTAGGCTTCTGGTTTACCTGCAATTGCGAACCATAATTTCAAAAAATAGAAAGTGCCCAGGCGAGCTACTGGCGGGCATTTTATCATTTGGTTCGATTAAATACCCAAGCATATTAAACAATTATATTGCAAATATCTTACATTGGAGCCGTGCATATCGCACAATCCTTACCCTTACAATTTTTCCCATGCAAAACCTGTTTCTAGACATCATGCGCATTCCCGTGGACGACCCGGTGGCATTCACGTTTTTTACGGGATATATGGCAATGGCTGCGGCGGCCGTATTTTTCCTCTTCGAGCG
Organism: Hymenobacter siberiensis; assembly: GCF_018967845.1. GTDB lineage: Bacteria > Bacteroidota > Bacteroidia > Cytophagales > Hymenobacteraceae > Hymenobacter > Hymenobacter siberiensis. Next base: position 1,098,883 of record NZ_JAHLZZ010000001.1, on the reverse strand, counting down.
CAGTACTGTAGCCGATAAGTGGAAAACGTCTTTGCTGATTTCGGGAATGATTACCGGCATCGCGGCGGTGCACTACTACTACATGCGCGATTACTATGTGAGTACCCATGAGACTCCCATAGCCCTACGCTATATCGACTGGACGCTAACCGTGCCGTTGATGGTAGTAGAATTTTACCTGCTGGTGCGAGCCGCCGGGGCCAAAATATCGCTGCTCTACAAGCTGATTATAGCGGCCGTCGTCATGCTCGTATGCGGCTACATCGGCGAAGCTTTCACCGACGGCTCCATGGGTCACTCGGTGCTGTGGGGCTCGCTCTCGACGCTGGGCTACCTCTACATTCTGTACTCGGCCTGGATGGGCGAAGTGGCAAAACTGGCAGCAGCTTCCAACTCGGTAGCCGTGCAGAAGGGCGTGCGCGCCCTGGCGTGGTTCGTGCTGGCAGGCTGGGCCATTTACCCAATTGGCTACATGGCTATGCCCGGTGGCTGGCTCGGGCCCGATGGAGCCGGCTTGCTCCGTCCCCAGGACCTCGACCTGCTGTATAACCTTGCCGATGCCGTCAACAAAATCGGCTTTGGTCTGGTCGTGTACGGCATCGCCCGCAGCGAGTCGGCCGTGAAAGAGGCTCCTGCTAAGGCGGTTTCGGTCGCCTAGCTTTGAGGGGGGCCGCCCAGCGGCGGCATCCTTTTCCGGCTCAGTGGCGGGCAGACTTGCCCGCCATTCACCCCCCGGCCTACAGGCTGAATTTCACTGCCTCGGCCGTGCGGTTCAGCCTGTAGTGCTTTTTTCCTCTTTCACTTATGACTAACTCGCTTGGCACATTGGCTTCTGACTGGTCTCAGCGGCGCTATTCCTACGCGGCTGTGCTGGTGCTGGTGGGGCTGGGCGCGGCCTTTCCGGGCCGGGCCGGGCTGCTGCTGGGTTTGCCGCTGGCCGTGGGCATGGTGGTGCTGGGCGTGGCGCACGGAGCCTGCGACCAGTTTGTGGTACCGGCCAGCCACCCGGGAAGCACGGCCGACGGCTGGCGCTACTGGCTGCGGTTTTTGGCCGGCTACCTGGGCCTGGCGGCGGCGGTGGGCCTGCTGTGGTGGCATTGGCCGGCGGCCACGGTGGCCGGCTTCTTGTTGCTCACGGTGTGGCACTGGGGCTCGGCCGATGCACCGGCCGGGCCATTGGTATCGGCCGGCTGGTGGCTGGCGCATAGTCTGCTGCGGGGCCTGCTGCTATTTGCGGTGCCCGCCTGGCAGTGGCCCGCCGAAACGGCCGGCATCGTGAACGGGCTGCTCCGGTTTGTGGGCACGGGCACAATGGGACCCGGCACGTTTGCGGCCGGGGCTACTGGCCTGGCGGTGGTAGTAGCGGTGGGGCACGTAGTACTATGGGCACGGTATGCCGCCCGGCAGCAGTGGCCGCTGCTGGTGGCCGAGCTGGGCGAAGTCCTCATCCTGGCGGTGCTGTTTGTAGCCTTGCCGCCCAAGCTGTCGGTGGGCGTGTATTTCGTGTTCTGGCACAGCCTGCAGCACGTGCTGCGCCTCACGGGCTGGCTTGGCTATGCCGGGCCGGGCCAGCTGCCGGGAACCAGCCGGGGCAATTTGCTGGCGCGGCTGGCTTTTTTTCTGCGGCGGGCGGCTCCGCTGCTGCTCATCAGCTGCGTGGCGCTGCTGGTATTGGGCCGCCTGCTGGCCGCCCACCTGCCCGACGAAACCGCCTGGTTCAGCCTGGCCCTGGTGGTGGCCTCCATCGTGACACTGCCCCACGCCTTGCTCGTGACGGTGGTAATGGATGCCCCGCAGTGGCGGCCGGCTGCGCGGTGAGGAAAAGCAAGCTAACCCGCTGCCCTACGGCAATGAGTCTGCTCACCATTTCCCTCATTACCAAGTATTAGCCCACCTCAATGGTGTAGGCGGCCGTGAAAACCTGGCCGGGCTCCAGGGTCAGGATGCCTTCTTTCTCGCTGAGCTCGCCGGGCTTGCCGGCGGCGCTGGCGATGCCGTGCCAGGGCTCGACACACACGAAACTGGCCCCCGGGCCTTTGGTCCAGAGGCCGAGGTAGGGAAAGCCGTCGAACTGAAAGCGCACGAAGTGGGCCGACTTGCGCGAACGCAGCGTGAGGCCGGAGAAATCGTAGTGCTTGAAAACCAGCGCATCATCGGCAAACAGGCTGTAGGTGAGCGGTAGCTGGCGCGCCTGGATGAGCACGGGGGCCGTTTGGCCCGTGAGCAGGCCGCCGGCCAGCAGGTGGCGCTCCAGGGTCACAGGGTGGTCGAACTCGAAGTAGTAATCCTCGAATTTTTCGTCCGGGCTTAGGGGGCACCGTACGGCCGGGTGCGCCCCGATGCTGAAAAGCAATGGCGCATCGGTGGCGGGGTTGCGCACGTCCCAGCGCACAGTGAGCTCGGCATCGCGCAGGGTGTAGGTGATAACGAGCTCGAAGGCGAAGGGGAATATGGCGCGGGTGGTTTCGTCGTGCTGGAGGCGGAACACCAGCTCGGTGGCCGTGTGCCGCAGCACGGCAAACTCCTGGTCGCGGGCGAAACCGTGCTGTGGCAGCTTGTAGTCGCGGCCCTCGTAGGAGTAAGCATCGTTGGGCAGGCGGCCCACCAGCGGAAACAGCACGGGCGCGTGCCGGGCCCACACGGCGGGGTCGGCGGGCCAGATGTATTCGAGGTCGTCGGCGGTGGTGCGCAGGCTGGTGAGCTCGGCCCCGCGGGCGACAAACGTGGCCTGGCAGGCGGGCGTGTTGAGGGTGTAGTAGGTAGGGTGGTACGACATGCGGGGTTCTTCTAAAACTTGAGCCGAGGCCTGAGCAGCCGTGCGCAGCAGCTCATCAACCAAGAAGCGAGCCTGGGCAAAGCGGCGCTCGCCGGAGCCGGCAATTTCGGCAAAGTTGGCCATGCGCTCGCTTAGCTCGCGCCGGTACAGGTCGTAAAAATGCTGGCGCAGGTGCGGATGCTCGCGCAGGGGGTCGGGCTCCCAGGGCAGGTCTACGCCCATGAGCAGGGCCAGGTCGTACTGCTGCTCGTCGATGGTGCGCAGAATCCATTCGGGGCAGGAGCCGAAGGAATGTTCGGCCCATATCTTTATCACCAGCAGGTCGCTATCGCAGAACACCAGGTTGTTGTGGGCGCGGGTGGCGGCTTCGGCTTCGGCCGCGAGCTGGCCCCGGGCTATTTCCTCCAGGTCTTCGGGAGTATAGTGCGAGCCGGACTGGGCCAGGTATTCGCGGGCAAACTCAGGGGCAAAAGAGGTACCGTAGTGCACCGCCAACTGGGTAGCCAGGGTCGATTTGCCCGTGGATTCCGGGCCGGTGAGGGAAACGCGCAGCAATTTACAGGGGGGGGAGAACAGATGCAGTAAAGAGAGAGGCAATGGTAACCATGCGCCGGAAGCCATTACCTGGGTGGATAATGGGGGTGCCTCCCGGCATAACAAATCAACTCAACAATAGTCTGCCGTTTTTCAGCCGGCAACGGATGCAGGCAATGCGGCTACGGGCCGGGCCAGCTCGCGCCGCCACTGCCGGTAGCCGTAAGCAGCCAGCCCCAGATAGAGGGCGTAGAGTATGCTAGTGGGATACAGGTCTTTGCACCAGAGCACGGGCACGTAAATCAGGTCGACCAGTATCCAAATCAGCCAGTTTTCGAGGCGCTTGCGGGTGAGCAGGTACTGGGCCACGATGCTGCCGGCCGTAGTAAAGCTGTCGAGGTGGGGCAGCGAGGCATCGGTATTGTAATGAAGGTAGTAACCAAAGCCCAACGTGAAGGCCACGACGAATACCGCGCCCAGCAGCCACTCGCGGCGGGTAGCATGCGTCACGCCCAGCTCGGTGGCATTACGCCCGCCATACAGCCACTCGTACCAGCCGTAGAGGCTCAGGACGATGAACAGGACCTGGAGGTAGCAGTCGGAATAGAGCCGCGCCCGGTAATAGACGAATACGTAGAGCAGGCAGCTGATGATGGCCACCGGGAAGTTCCAGATGGACTCGCGCGCGGCCAGCCATACGCAGGCAAACCCCGTAAGCACGGCCACCAGCTCCAGCGGGGTGGTGGCGTGCCAGTACTGCACAAACGAGGTCGGAATATCGAGCAACAAAAGAGCAAACACGCGGGCAGGTGCTGATAGGAAGCTGCAAGGTAGGGCGCGGCGGGCCTATTTTTGTCGTTCAACTCCCCGCATTATGCAAAACAGCCCCCTCGAAATCAGCCCCGAAGACCTGCACCGCCGCCTGCAGGCCGGCGACGACATCCAGCTCATCGACGTGCGCGAGGAAATGGAGTTCGAGTACTGCCACCTGCCCGGCAGCCTGTTGCTGCCCCTGGACGAGCTGCCGCGCCGCGCCGCCGAAATCCGCACCGAAGGGCCGGTGGTGGTCATTTGCCACCACGGGGTGCGCTCGGCCCACGCCCTAGGCTACCTGCGCCAGCGCCTGGGCCGCACCAACGTCAGCAACCTGCGCGGCGGCGTCGATGCCTGGGCCTTGCAAGTCGATCCGGCGTTTCCCACGTATTAGGCTGAGCCGCGGCCGCCACTTGCCGGGGTTTATTGTTATCCTGCCAACCGCCGCTGCTCCTCATGCCTGATTTTTCGCTACCCACCAGCCCCGCGCCTTCTCCCCACGCCCCCACCCTCTCGGACCGCCTGGCCCTGCGCGAGCGGCCCATGGGCCAGCCCCTGCTGCGCCAGCAGTGGAGCGACCTGCTGTTTCTGCACTGGCCCGTGCCGGCCGAGCTGCTGCAGCCGCACCTGCCGCCCCGCCTCAAAATTGACACCCACGATGGCATGGCCTGGCTGGCCATCGTGCCGTTTGAGATGAGCAAAGTGCGCACCCGCTTCACCCCGCCGGTGCCCGGCACGCAACAGTTTCTGGAACTGAACGTGCGCACCTACGTGCACCTGGACGGGGTGCCGGGCGTGTGGTTTTTCTCGCTCGATGCCACCAATGCATTGGCCGTGTGGGTGGCACGCGCGTTTTTCAACCTACCCTACCTGCGCGCCACCATGCACATGGAAAGCCCCAGCGCCGGGTTGCGGCAGTTCACGGCCCTGCGCACCCACGGCGGGGCCCCGCCCGCCAGCTTCCGCGCCACCTGGAAAATAGGGGCCCCGCTGCCACCCGCCGAGCCCGGCTCGCTGGCCTTTTTCCTCACCGAGCGGTATGCGCTCTACACCAGCAACAAGGCCCAAACTAAGCTGTACCGGGGCCGGATAGCGCACACGCAGTGGCCGCTCAACACGGCCCAGGTCCTGCACTTGGAGTCGACCCTGATTGAAGGCCACGGCCTGCCCACGCCCACGGGGCCGCCGGTGGTGCACGCCGGCGGCCCCGTGCAGGTGGAACTGTGGCCCATGCAGCGGGTGTAATTTTGGGCAGTGAATAAGCCGTTCGTCCTGCCGCCCCTCCCCGATTTGCCCATCATCGCGGCGCTGCCCGCGCTGCGGGCCGCCCTGGCGACCAACAGCCGCGTGGTGCTGGAAGCGCCGCCCGGCGCGGGCAAAACTACCGTGGTGCCGCTGGAGCTGCTGGCCGCCGAATGGCGCCACCCCGGGGACAAAATTCTGGTGCTGGAACCGCGCCAGCTGGCCGTGCGCGGGGCCGCCGCCCGCCTGGCCCAGCTGCTGGGCGAGCCCGTGGGCCGCACCATCGGCTACCGCGTGCGGCTGGACAGTAAGGTGAGCAAGGACACCCGCGTGGAGGTCATCACCGAAGGCATTCTCACGCGCATGATTCAGGACGACCCGGCGCTGGAGGGCGTGGCCGCCGTGGTATTTGATGAATTCCATGAGCGGAGTCTGAACGCCGACCTGGGCCTGGCCCTGGCGCTGGATGCGCAGGCCGTGCTGCGGCCCGAGCTGCGGATTCTGATAATGAGCGCCACGCTGGAAGCCCAGCGGCTGGGGCAGTGGCTGCCCGCGCCGGTGGTATCGTCGGCCGGTTTTCTGTTTCCGATTGATACGCATTACCTCGACCCGCGCCGCGCCTCAGCCCTGCCCAACAAGCCCAACGAGCGGCTGGCCGAGCTGGTGCCCAAGCAAGTGCGGGAGGCGCTGGCAACCCACGAAGGCGACATTCTGGTTTTCCTGCCCGGCGTGGGCGACCTGCAGCGCAGCGTCCGCAAGCTCGAATCATTAGCCGATAACATCGACCTGCACCTGCTGCACGGCGAGTTGCCCCTCGAAACCCAGGACGCTGCCCTGCGGCCTGCGAAAGCCGGCCGACGCAAGGTTATCCTCGCCACCAGCATTGCCGAAACCAGCCTCACCATTGAGGGGGTGCGGGTGGTGATTGATGGGGGCTTTGCGCGGGTGCCGCGCTTTGTGCCCCGCACCGGCTTCACTACCCTCGAAACCGTGCCCGTGGCCCGCGCCGCCGCCGACCAGCGCCGGGGCCGCGCCGGCCGCCTCGGCCCCGGCACCTGCTACCGCCTCTGGACCGAAGCCGAGCACCACCACCTGCCCGCCCACCGCCCGCCCGAAATCCACACCGCCGACCTCAGCAGCCTCGCCCTGGAGCTGGCCCTTTGGGGCGCTACGGAGCCCACCAGCCTGCGCTGGCTGGACGTACCGCCGGCGGCAGCGTTTAGTCAGGCGCAGGAATTGTTGGTTAGGCTGGGAGCTTTATCAGAGTTAAAAGTTAGGAGTGAAGAGTTAAGGGTTGATGCCAACTCGCCAACTCTTCACTCTTCACTCCTAACTTTTAACTCGGCGAAGCCAACCCCCCACGGCCGAAAACTCGCCGCCCTGGGCCTGCCGCCCCGCCTGGGCCACCTCGTAGTGCGCGGCCAGGAGCTGGGCCACGGCGCGGCCGCCGCCTCCCTGGCTGCCTTGCTGGCCGAGCGCGACCTGCTGCGCTGGGCCGCCCCCACCGACACCCGCCCCGCCCCGCCCGACCTGCGCCTGCGCCTTGAAGCGCTGCAAAGTGGCCGCCCGCCCCTGCCCGGCCTGGCCCTGCACCACGCCACGCTACAGCGGGTGCGCGACGTGGCCCGCAACCTCACCGGCCGCCTGGGCAAGCCGGCCCACCCACCCACCCACCAATCCACCCACCCACCCGTGGGCCTCCTCACCGCGCTGGCCTATCCCGACCGGCTGGCCCAGCGCGAAACCCCTGACCGCCTGCGCCTGATAACCGGCCAGCGCGTCAGCCTGAACACCACCGACGTAGACCCGCAAGCCACCTTTTTCGCGGTGGCGCATCTGGCGGGCACGGCCTCGGCGCCACGGGCCACGCTGGCCGCCCCGCTGGACCAGGAGGAATTGGAGCTGGCCTTCGCCGACCAGATTACAACCACCGATGAAGTGCGCTACGACACCACCACCCAGCGCGTAACCGGCCGCCGGGTGCGCCGCCTGGGCGCGTTGCTACTCGATGAAAAAGTCATCGGCCAGCCCGAACCGGCTTTGGTGGCCCGCGCCCTGCTGGCCTATTTGCAGGAAGCCGGTGTAAGCAAGCTGAACTGGACGCCAGCCGCCCGCCAGCTGCAGCAGCGGCTGGCGTTTCTGCAGCAGCACTTCCCTGCTCCCGCCCCCGGCCTGACAACTGATAACGAACAACAAACAACTACTGCCTGGCCGGCTTTTGATGATGCCACACTAGCGCTGGAGCTGGCCGACTGGCTCGGCTCGCACCTCGCCGGCCTCAAAACCCTCGACCAGGTGCAGCGCCTCGACCTCTACGAGCCGCTGCTGGCCCGCCTGCCCGGCGGCTGGAACCAGCGCCAGGAGCTGGACCGCCTAGCCCCGGCCGCGCTGGAAGTGCCCAGTGGCTCGCACATCACCCTGGATTACAGCGATGCCGCCGCCCCGGTGCTGGCCGTGAAGCTCCAGGAGTTATTCGGCCTCACCGAAACGCCCACCGTGGCCGCTGGGCGCGTGCCGCTGCTGCTGCATCTGCTCTCGCCCGGCGGCCGGCCGGCGCAGGTAACGCGCGACTTGCGCAGCTTCTGGGAGAAGGGCTATTTTGAGGTGCGCAAGGATTTGAAGGGGCGCTACCCGCGCCACCCCTGGCCCGATAAGCCGATGGAACATATTCCGACCCGGCTAACGAAGAAGCGGCTGGGATAATAAAGCGCTTGCCGGGCCGGGTTGCGTTTTGTCGCAATCCGGCCCGGCAAGCGCACCACTAAAATCCGGGCATAAAAACGAGGCGGACCGGACTACGTTATTCCGCGGCTGAGGCACCAGCCATGGCCAGGTCCTGAGCTATTGCGGCGGCGTCCAGGTCCTGCAATAGCAGGTCGGCGCACTTCTCCCCGATGACCATCGTCGGGATGTTGCTGTTGCCGTTGATGATGATGGGCATGATGGAGGCATCGGCCACGCGCAGCCCGGCAATGCCGTGCACCTTCAGGGTGTCATCGACGACGGCCAGCGCATCGTGGCCCATTTTGCAGGTGCCCACGGGGTGGTAGATAGTCATCGTGTAATCGCGGATGAAGTTTTCGAGGGCTTCGGGCGTGGTCACGTCGGGGCCGGGCAGGTGGCGTTCGCCGCGGTAGGGGGCGAACGCGGGCTGCTCGGCGATGGCGAAGGCGGCGGCCACGCTCTGCTTCATCAGCTCCATGTCGTGCGGGTCGCCGTAGTAGTTGGGGTCCACCAGGGCTTTGTCGAAGGGGTCGGCCGAGTTGAGGGTGACGCTGCCCGTGCTGTGGGGGCGCACCACGCCCGGCAGCAGGGTGTAGCCATGCCCGGCGGGGTTGCCCGCGCCGTGGTGGATGAACCAGCTGGGGCTGAAGTGAAACTGAATTTCGGGCGAGCCGTCGATACCCAAATCAATGAAGCCCCCGGCCTCACCGATGTTGGAGGTGAGCATGCCCATCTGCTCGTTCTGGAAGCGGGCCCCCTGCTCGGGCGAGGTGGCATCAGCCAGCGAAACCGGCTGGGTGCAGTGGTAGGCCACGGGCAGGAAAATGTGGTCCTGCAGGTTCTGACCCACGCCGGGCAGGTCGAGCTTCACCGGAATGCCGTGCTGGCGCAGGTGCTCGGCCGGCCCGATGCCGGAGAGCAGCAGCACTTGGGGAGAGTTGATGGTGCCGCCGCTGAGGATGACTTCGCGCCGGGCCCGCACCTGCTGCGGCTGGCCGTCGTGCATGTAGGCCACGCCCACGCAGCGGCCGTCCTCAATGAGCAGCTCCGTGACGTGGGCGTGGGTGATGGCCGTGAGGTTTTCGCGGGTCAGGGCGGGGTGCAGGTAGCCGCCGGCGGCGCTGCAGCGCATTCCGTTTTTCTGGGTCACCTGGTAAAGGCCAAAGCCGGTTTGCTCGCCGTCGTTGAAGTCGTCGTTGGGAGCGTAGTCGGCCTGGGTGGCGGCTTCCACGAAGGCCAGGCTCAGGGGGTTGGGGTCGCGCAGGTTGGCGATGTTGATGGGGCCGTTCACGCCGTGGTGGACGCTCTCGCCGCGCTCCTGATGCTGGGTTTTGCGGAAGTAGGGCAGCAGGTCCTGGTAGGCCCAGCCCCGGTTGCCCATTTCGGCCCAGCGGTTGTAGTCATTCGGATTGCCGCGCATGAAAATCATGGCGTTGATGGAGCTCGAACCGCCCAGCATCTTGCCCCGTGGGTTGAACTCGCGCCGCCCGTTGAGGCCGGCCTGCGGCACGGTCATGTAGTCCCAGTCAAGGGCCGTTTTGAAGAGGTGCGGGAAGGCGGCCGGCACGTGAATCTCCTGTTGGGCATCGGGGCCGCCGGCTTCGAGCACCAGCACCTGCAGCTCGGGCCGCTCACTGAGCCGGGCCGCTACCGCGCAGCCGGCCGAGCCGGCGCCAATCACAATGTAATCGTATTCTGTTGGAGTCATGGGTGGGAATTGGTTGGGTTGGTGAAGGCCAGTTGGAGCAGGCCCGTAAGATGCCTAAAGCTATGGAAAATAGCACACTATTCCAACTGGTAGCAGGTTGAACGCATATAAATTTTGAGGACTGAATCCAGCCTACCAAGGGGGGGGGTGTAATTCAAAACTACGCGCTGCCACCGCCAAGCAGAAGTTCGGACTGGTGTCTGATGCCCTTAGTGGAGCCCAGAGGCAAGGGCCGATGAATCATGAAAAGGGCAGCGCGTAGTTTTGAATTACACCCCCTACCAGGGTACTTTTTTATTTTGGACCTGACGCTTTTTTAAAACCTAAAATGCCCTGTGAGACAATGGAGGCCCATGACTCCATTTATATGCCTTCAACCTGAACTGGTAGCCAGCGCGCCCGGCCTAACCACACGATAAAATCCGAACCTTAATTCCAGCCAGCAGCGGCACCCGCTAACCAGTATTTATGGATGGCATGCAGCAAGAGGCAATATGACGCAACAATTACGTAACCTGAGGGGGTGAAACACCTCTTCCGCATCTTGCCGCTGGCCTTGCTGTCTGGCACCCCTGCGCTGGCGCAGGGTGGCGGGGCTCCCATGGGCTGGCTGAAGCTCAGCGCCGACCTGCCGCTGCGGGGGCGCTGGACCCTGTACTCGGAAGTAGAGAGCCGCCAAAGCAGTGCCCAGCTGGGCACCCAGCAGCTGGGGCGGCTAGGGCTGCGCCTGCACATAGCACCCAGTTTCAGCCTGAGCACCGGCTACGTACTGGCGGCCAACGAATTTGGCCCGGCCGATGGTCCCAGAGTGCCCGAGCACCGCTTTTACCAGGAAGTAACCCTCGCCGATATGAAAGGGCCGGTGCGCGCCAGCCATCGCCTGCGGGCCGAAGGACGGTGGCTGCGCCCGCTGCCGGAAGCCGCCTTTCGGTTTGCGCCGCGCCTGCGCTACCAGCTCCGGCTGGTGGTGCCGCTGCATTCGGGTGGCCTGCTGCCCGTGGGAAGTGCCTACGTGGTAGGAGCCGATGAGCTTTTTGCCAGCCTGGGCAAGCAGGAAGGCCGCAGCTTTCTGGAAGAAAACCGCGCCAGCGCCGGCCTGGGCTACCGCTTCAGCCCGCTGGCGACCATCGAGATGGCCTACCTGCACCAAACCCAGTCGGCGGGCAACCTGGGCTTCGCCCTGGCCCGCAACGCGGTGCAGCTCAGTGTGGCCGTGGCCGCTCCCAGCCACCGCTCGCTGGTGCGCCTCTAGGGCCTTCAAATGCCGGTTTCTCCTGCTTTGCCAGGCCGTTGCGGGTTGGAATTTCGGGCGCTACATTCGTAGTAGCAACAAAAAAACACCTGCTCCGATGCCGGATTTCACTCCCAATTCGCCCGTGCTAGCCGGCGACCAGCTTCGGCCGGGCTGGCTCCACAATAGCTGGATATACCTGATGCTGGCGGCCGCCCTGGGCTGGGGCTGGTCGAGCTGGTCGGGGCCGCGCGGACTGGCTTCGGCGGGGCTGGTGGTGCTCACGGTGGGGCTGGGGCACTCCATTGGCCTGCACCGGGGCATCATCCACCACGCCTACCGGTGCGGGCGGATTACGCGGGGCGTGCTGGCCTACCTGGCGGTACTGTCGGGACTGAGCGGGCCAATTTCCTGGCTGCGGGTGCATTATTTCCGCGACTACTGGCAGAACCGGCTCGACTGCCCACCCTACTTCCGCTACGACCACTCCCTGGCCCGCGACTACTATTGGAACCTGCACTTCGACCTGGTGCCCGGCGATATCAACCGCTACCAGATTCCGGCCGAAGACCTGCACGACCCCTGGTTCGTCTTCCTCGAAAAAACCTGGTACCTGCACGTTATCGGCATGGCCGGCCTCATCTGAGCCTTTTTCGGGTTTGAAGCCATGATAATCTGCGTGCCCGTGCGGGTGAGCGTGAGCATGCTGGGGCACTGGTTTGTGGGATTTATGACCCACAAATACGGTTACGCCCGCTACGCCATCGACGATGCCACGGAGCACGGCTACAACAGCTGGGTGCTGGGCGCGCTGTCGTTCGGCGAGGGCTTCCACAATAACCACCACGCCCACCCCAGCTCGGCTAAAATGAGTGCCGAATGGTATGAGCTGGACCTGGGCCGGTACCTGGTGGCCGGCCTGCGCGCCACGGGCCTCATCTGGGACGTGCAGGTGGTGGGCCACACCCCCACCCAGCGGGCGCGGGCCCAAAAGCATGCCTACCGCTGGCACTGGCCGTGGCAGGCCTAGCCCCGAAAGCTACCGCATCTCGTTGTCGTCCAGGAAGTTCTTGCCGTCGGTGCGGGGCGAGTAGTGGCGGTGCAGCCAGCGGCTGAGGCCCCCGAGGCCCGGCAGCAGCACCCGCTCGGTGATGTTGGCCTGGTCGAGCTTATCGCGCACTTCCCACTTCAGGCGGGCCGGAATAATGATGCGAAAATACAGTTCCGGCCGGTCGGCCAGCCAGTCGTGCAGCACGCTTTTGCCCGTGCTCATCAGCGAAAACAGGGCGTACTGGTGTACGATGCGGGCATCGAGGCTGGGCGGCTCCAGAAACAGCACGTAGGGCTCGGCCTGCAGCTCTTCCAGCTCGCGCAGGCTGCTGCTCACGGGCAGCAGCAGCTCGGAGGTGAACACGTTGGAACCTTCCTGGCGCAGGGCATGGCGCAGGCGCTGGGGCAGGTGCTCGGCCGCCTTCACGTAGTTCAGGGCCCAGATGATGCCGTCTTCGTGATAGGCGTCGAGGTCGTCGGTGGCGAAGTGCAGGGCCACGTAGGGCGAGTACGTCCAGTCGAGCAGGCGCGTAGGCAGGCCATGGTGCTGGGCCAGGGCCAGCCAGTCCCAGGTGCTGGTGTTGGCAGCAGGCATATCGGTTTCGCGAGCATACTTGCGGAAATTACGCAGCAGGTGGTGCTCCAGGTTATGGTACTCGCCGCCAAGGCGCTGCAAGCTGGTTTCGAGCTGAAAATGACGCGAGCGGCCGCCCCGGTACACAAACGGCGACCGGAACCGCCCAATGCGCGCATCCCAGGTGTCCTGAAACAGCAGCCGTTGCAGGTCTTCCCAGGAAGTGGCTTCGTAATCGTTGGCAGATAAGGGCATGGGGCGAAGATACGCGGAGCGAATAGCAGGTTGCTTATAAATAGAGAACGGTCATGCTGAGCGCAGCCGAAGCATCTCTCCCGCAGCAGTAATTGATTTTACTATTGCAGTAGAGATGCTTCGGCTGCGCTCAGCATGACCGTTTTGGGTCAGCAACCGAGACTACTCGCCGGCCGGGAAATCGGCGGCGTCGCCCATATCGGCATATTGCTCCACTTCCTTGGCGATGGCAGCGAATTTCTCGCGGGCACCCTTCACAGCGGCTTTGCCCAGGGGCAGGTGCAGGGGCGGGTTCTCCATTTGCACTACCTCGTACATGGCTTTGGCGGCACGCACGGGGTCGCCGGGCTGGCGGCCGCTGTAGCCCTGAATACCACGCAGGTTTTCGCCCACGGTGGCCTGGTAGTCATCAATTTCGGTGGTGGCAATAGTCGCCGACTCGCCCGCCCACTTGGTGCGGAAGCCGCTGGGCTCGATGTTGGTTACTTTGATGCCGAGCGGGCCCACCTGCTGGCTCAGGCTCTCACCAATGGCCTCCAGGGCAAACTTCGAGGCGTTGTAGATGCCCACGCCGGGGAAGGTTTTGAGGCCACCGATGCTGGTGATATTGAGCACGTGGCCCGAGCGCTGCTTGCGCAGCTGCGGCAGCACGGCCCGCAGCACGTGCAGCGCGCCGAATACATTCACGTCAAACTGGCGGTGCACTTCTTCGGCGGGTACTTCTTCGATGCTGCCCATCGAGCCGTAGCCCGCGTTGTTGACAATAACATCGAGCTGGCCAAAATGGGCGATGGCATCGGCCACGGCGGTTTTCACCTGGGCTTCGTTGGTCACGTCGGCCACTACGCCGAAGGTGCGGCCGTCGATTTTTTTGGTGAATTCGTCCGCCTGCTCAGGCTTGCGGAAGGAGGCGGCCACGCGGTCGCCTTTTTCGAGAACATAGTCGGCCAGGGCTTCGCCGAAGCCGGACGAGGCCCCGGTAATAAACCAGGTTTTGGCAGTTGAATCAGACATAATAAAGCATTCTTAAGAAATGGTAGCTGCTAAGACGGCATCGGGCGACGAATTGTTTGCCGGCGGCAGCAAGGGACTCCCCAGCTGTACCTTCGCGGCCCTGTTTTTTCTATCGCCTCATCCATTCCCACCCACTCGCTATGAGAAAGCTTTTCTCCCTGCTACTGGCGCTTATCGGCTTCGCAGCCCAGGCCCAGATTACCTTTAAAATCACGGCCGTACCAGCCAACACGCCGGCCAATGCCACCCTCTACATCGCGGGCACATTCAATAGCTGGAACCCCGGTAGCACGGCCCACGCCCTCACCCACAACGCCGACGGCAGCTACCAAATCACGCTGCCCGCGGCCACCGGCACCATGGAATACAAGTTTACGCGCGGCGCCTGGGCATCCGTAGAAACCAACGCCGCGAACGGCTCGGTGCCCAACCGCAGCTACACCTTCGGCAGCGCCCCGGCCACCGTGTTGTGCCAGGCACTGAACTGGGAAGACCTGGCTGGCGGCGGCGGCCCCACCTCCACGGCGGCAGCCAACGTGAGCGTGATTTCGACCACCTTCGCCATGCCGCAGCTGGGCCGCACCCGCCGCGTATGGCTCTATCTGCCGCCCGGCTACGCCACCAGCGGCCGCCGCTACCCCGTATTATATCTGCAGGATGGCCAGAACGTATTCGACGCCGCCACCTCCTTTGCCGGCGAATGGGGCGTAGACGAAGCCCTAAACCAGCTGGCCACCAGCGGCCAGGACCCCACCGGCTGCATCGTGGTGGCCGTGGACAACGGCCCCAACCGCCTCGACGAATACTCGCCCTGGAACAACCCGGCCTACGGCGGCGGCCAGGGCGATTTATACGTTGATTTCCTGGTGCAAACCCTCAAACCCTACATCGATACCAACTACCGCACCCTGCCCGACCGCGCCAACACCGGCATCGGCGGCTCCAGCATGGGCGCGCTCATTGCCACCTACGCGGCTCTGCGCGAGCCCACCGTATTCGGCAAAGTGGCTTCGTTTTCGCCCGCCTACTGGTTTGCCTACCCACAGCTGGCCGCCTACGCCCACCAGCACCCGGCCAACCCCAATACCCGCTTCTACTTCGTGAGCGGTACCACCGAAAGCGCCACCATGGCCCCCAATATGCAGGCGATACGCGACTCGCTGCAGCGCGGCGGCGTGCCGGCCACCAACCTCAACTTCAATACCCGTGCCGACGGCCAGCATGCCGAATGGTTCTGGAAACGCGAGTTCCCAGCCGGCTACTCCTGGCTGTATGCCGCCGCTACGGCCACGGCCGCCCGCCCAGCCCAAACCCTCGCCGTGAGCCTCTACCCCAACCCGGCGGCCCGGGAACTGCGCGTGGCCCTGCCCGCGAATCTGGCCGGCGAGGCCCTGCTCGAAATCAGTGATGCGCGGGGCCGGGCCGTGCTGCGCACCCGCGTGCGCAACGGCCAGGCCGTGGACGTGAGCCGGCTGGCCGTGGGGCTGTATCTCTCGCGCCTCACGGCCGGCAGCGCAGTGGGCACCAGCAAATTCACCAAAGAATAATCACAAGGCGGCGGAAAGTTAGGCGTCCAACCCAACTTCCCGCCGTACCTTTGACTGGCAAAAGGCACCAACCCCCAACCCCTTTTGCCATGGCGGATTCCGCAACCCCAAAATTTGCCTTCGAGGCCCTCACCTACGACGACGTACTGCTGCTGCCAGCGTACTCCGAGGTTTTGCCCCGCGACTGCGACACCGGCACCCGCCTCACCCCCAACATCCGGCTGCATACCCCGCTCATTTCGGCGGCCATGGACACCGTGACCGAAGCCGACATGGCCATTGCCCTGGCGCAGGAAGGCGGCCTCGGCATCATCCATAAGAACATGTCCATCAAGGCCCAGGCCGACCAGGTGCGCCGCGTGAAGCGCAGCGAGTCGGCCCTGATTCAGGACCCCTTCACCCTGCCGCCCACCGCCACCCTGGCCGACGCCCGCCAGCTGATGCGCAAGCACAACATCGGCGGTATTCCGGTGGTGAACGGCAACCAGGTGCTCGAAGGCATCCTCACCAGCCGCGACCTGCGTTTCGAAAAGGACATGAGCCAGCCCGTGACCACCGTGATGGTGCCCCTGGCCCGCCTCGTGACGGCCCCCGCCGGCATCACCCAGGCTGCGGCCGAGCTGCTGCTCACCGACAGCAAAGTGGATAAGCTGCCGCTGGTGGATGCCGACGGCCGCCTCGCCGGCCTTATGACCTACAAGGATATCCGCAAGCGCCGCCGCGCCCCCAACTCCAGCAAGGACAGCCTCGGTCGCCTGCGCGTAGGGGCCGCCGTGGGCGTGACGCCCGACCTGCTCCAGCGCGTGGCTGCCCTGGTGGAAGCCGGCGTGGACATTGTGAGCCTCGACACCGCCCACGGCCACTCCAAGGGCGTGATGGATGCCGTGCGTGCCATCAAAGCCGCCCACCCGACCCTCGATGTGATGGCCGGCAACGTGGCCACCGCCGCCGGGGCCCGCGCCCTGGCCGACGCCGGGGCCGACTGCGTGAAAGTGGGCGTGGGGCCGGGCTCCATCTGCACCACGCGCATCATCGCCGGCATTGGGGTGCCGCAGCTTTCGGCCGTGCTCGAAGCGGCCCGGGGCCTCGAAGGCACCGGCGTTTCGCTGGTAGCCGATGGCGGCATCAAGTTTTCGGGCGATGTGGTGAAAGCCCTCGCTGGCGGCGCAGCCGCCGTGATGGTGGGCTCGCTGCTGGCCGGCACCGAGGAAGCCCCCGGCGACCTCATCATGTACGAAGGCCGCAAGTACAAGTCCTACCGTGGCATGGGCTCGGTGGAGGCCATGGAGGAAGGCAGCAAGGACCGGTACTTTCAGGATGCCGAAGACGACGTGAAGAAGCTGGTTCCCGAAGGCATCGTGGGACGCGTGCCCTTCAAGGGCAATGTTTCGGAGGTGATTTACCAGCTGGCGGGCGGGCTGCGCGCCGGCATGGGCTACGTGGGTGCGGCCAATATTGAGGCCCTGCAGGCGGCTCAGTTTGTGCGCATCACCGGGGCCGGCCTGCGCGAAAGCCACCCGCACGACGTGCAGATCACCAAGGAAGCCCCGAATTATTCGAGCCGGTAGGTCGGGCCACTACATCTCCAAAGCCCGAATAGCGCTTTGAAATACAAGGGGCAATGCTGGCTACGACCAGCATTGCCCCTTTTTTGTGCCCCGCCCCGGATAGAGCCGTTTCGGGTAGCCGATTGTATCTTGCAAGCCGGTTGAGCACCCGCTACGGCGCGGCGGGCTGGTGTGATTGTGTTATTCCTAGTTTCTGTCTGTGCGTCATCCGTTGCTATACATTGGTTTTCTATTGGCGCTGCTGAGCGGAGCGCTGGCCGTCGGTAATCTATTGACTGATGGCGGCGGCGGGACCACGCCGTGGGCCATCTGGCTATTGCTGCTGGCCGACCTCGGCACCCTGGCGGTGCTGTTAAAACTGTTTTTGCGGCCATCGGCCGCACCCGCCAGCGCCACTCCGGCCGCCCTCCGCGAGAGCGAAATGCTGAGCCTGCAGCGCCTGGCCCAGATTGTGCAGCGGGGCCAGACCTCCACCGAGGTGTACCATGTGCTGCTAAACTCGGCCGTGGCAACCGTGCGGGCCGATGCCGCCTGGATTGACCTCAACCCCAACCATACGGGCACCGACGACACCAACGCCACCCAGTACTACAACATCACGCCCGTGCAGGCCGAGGCCCTGCGTACGAGCCTGCGGGCGCACCCCCCCGTGGAGGGCGAGTACGTGACCAACGACCTGAACCATCACTCCAGCTTTACCAGTGCTTCGCAGGCATTTCGCTCGCTCATCCAACTGCCGTTGCGGGGCCTGCATTTCAGCTACGGTACCTTGTACCTGCTGAAAGTAGAGCCCGGCACTTTCAACCGCGAAGACCTCAGCATTCTCCAGACCTTCACCGGTCAGGCCGTGCTCAGCATCGAAAACCTGGAGCTGATGCAGACCTCGCTGGCCAATCAGCGCACCCAGGAGGAGCTTAAAATTGCCTCCCAGGTTCAGGACAGTCTCATCCCAAAAAACCTGCCTACTGATAACTGGTTCGAAATCAGCTCGCACTCGCTGGCGGCGAAGGAAGTGGGCGGCGATTTCTACGACTTTCTGCACCTGCCGGGCCGGCGGCTGGCCGTTATCATCGGCGATGTGAGTGGAAAGGGCGTGACCGCCGCCTTCCACATGGCCCAGATGAAAGGAATTTTCCACTCGCTGATGCAGGAAAATCCCCTGGCCAAGAATGAGCGCGACAAGTTCCCGGTGCCCAGCAAGTTCATGGCGCAGGCCAATACGGCCCTCGTGCACTGCCTGGAGAAGTCATCGTTCATCACTTCTTCGCTCTATATTATTGATTACGAGCAGGGCGGATTCGTATTTGCCCGCGCCGGACACTGCCACACGCTCTACTACCACGCCCTGCGCGAAGAGGTTTTTTACTTCGATTCCACGGGCCTGGGCCTCGGCATCATTCGGAACGAGAGCTACGAGAAGCACATCAAAAACCAGTTTTACGACTACAGCCCCGGCGATGTGATGGTGATTTACACCGACGGCATTGTGGAGGCGCGCGGCGGCTCCGGCACCGACGAGTACGGCGAGGACCGCCTCAAACTGCGCCTGGAGGAAAGTTATTTTCAGGAGGCTGAGGACATTAAAAACTTCATTCTCGCCGACCTCAATGGCTTTACCCATGGCCATCCCATCCACGACGACCAGACGCTGCTCGTGATTAAATTCAAGTCGGCCCAACCCCTGCCACTGAGCTAACGTATCGCCCTCATTATGAAAGTTACCGCTCAACCCTCCGCCGATACCCTTACCCTCCTGCTCGATGGCGAGCTGGACGCTAGCTCCGCCATTGTCCTTGACACTGAGCTGGCTAAGCCCGATATTCTCAATTATCGCAAAGTCCTGATTGACTGCGCCAAGCTCAGCTATATTTCCTCGGCTGGCCTGGGCGTTTTCATTTCGCACCTCCAGCGCTTTCAGGATGCCAACGTAAAGCTGATTTTCTTCAACATGCAGGAAAAAGTATTCAACGTGTTCGAAATTCTGGGCCTTGATGCGCTCATGACCATCGTACCCAGCGTTACCGAAGCCGAAGCCGCATAAAGAGTTATGAGTTGTGAGTTGGGCAAATTGGTTTCCACCTGGCCTAAACACATAACGGACAACTTATAACTTCTACCTTTTAACTCATAACTCCACATGAAGTCTGCCCTCCGCATTGCCTGTTCGCGTGCCCACCTGCAACAGGTGCGCGACTTTGTGCGGACTTATCTCAACAGCCGGCAGCTTTCCGAAGTGACGGTGAACCAGGTGGTACTGGCCGTGGATGAGGTAGTGGCCAATTTCATCATTCACGCCAATGGCGAGGACGAAACCCAGTTTCTGGACCTCACCCTGGCCTTCGACCAGCACGACCTGAACGTGGAGATTGCCGACAACGGCGACACCATTTTCCTGCCCGGCCCCACGCCCAACCCCGATTTCCACGCGTACATCCAGCAGGGCCGCAAGGGCGGCATGGGCATGGCACTGGTGAACCGGCTGATGGACCGGGTGGAGTTTTTCACGCGCGGCAACCATACCGTGTGCCACCTCAGCAAGCACCTGACCTGAGCTTCGCGCCCAGGCCTTATTTTTGAGACCGTTGTGCCCCGCACGACGGTCTTTTTTTTATCCGGCGCATCCTACCGGCAACTTGCGTCATTCCCCCCGGAAATTACTTAATTTCGCACCGGTAATTTTATGCCCGCGCCGCTACTTACTACTGGCTTAGCGTTTTTGTCTTCTAACTTTTCCTATGCATAAACGCATTCTGTACGCCGGCGCGGCCGTTGCTACGCTGCTGGCTGGCTGCCAAACCTCCAAACCGGCCGCTTCGACCACTACTGGCGCTGGCGCTACCGGCCCGGCCGTTGAAACGCTGGGCACGTACCCGGTACCGGCCAACGAGTTTGCCTACGTCTATCGGAAAAACAACAGCTCGGCCCCCGACTACGGCACCCGCCAGAGTGTGAACGACTACCTGGACCTGTACACCAATTTCCGCCTGAAGGTGCTGGAAGCCGAGCAGAAGGGTCTCGATACCACGCAGGCTTTCAAGCGCGAGCTGGATGGCTACCGCCAGCAGCTGGCCCAGCCCTACCTCACGGAGAAGAGCGTGACCGACCAGCTAGTGCGCGAGGCCTACGACCGCATGAGCCAAGAGGTGAGCGCCTCGCACATTCTCATCCGCGTAGCGCCCGATGCCACGCCCCAGGACACCCTGATTGCCTACCAGAAGGTTGAGAAGCTCCGCCAGGAGGCCCTGGCCGGTGCCGATTTCGGCCAGCTGGCCCGGGCCAACAGCGAAGACCCTTCGGCCCGGGAAAACAGCGGCAAGCTGGGCTACTTCACGGCCATGCAGATGGTGTACCCGTTTGAGTCGGCGGCCTACAAAACGCCCGTGGGGAAGGTGTCGCAGCCCATCCGCACACGCTTCGGCTACCATATCATCAAGGTAAATGACAAGCGCGCGGCCCAGGGCGAAATCAAGGTAGCGCACCTGATGGTGCGCATGAACGCCAACGCCGCCAAGGCCGACTCGCTTACCGCCAAAAAGAAAATTGACGAGCTCTACAGCCGCCTGAAAAAGGGTGAGAACTGGGACAAGCTCGTGGCCCAGTTCTCGGAAGATGCCGGCTCGGCCGCCAACGGTGGCGAGCTGCCGCCCTTCGGCACCGGCCGCATGATTCCGTCGTTCGAGGACGCGGCTTTCAAGCTGCAAAAGCCCGGCGACCTGGCCCCGCCCGTGCAAACGCCCTACGGCTGGCACATCATCAAGCTGATTGAGCGCCAGCCCCTGGCCAAGTTCGCCGACATGGAGCCCAGCCTGAAGAGCAAAGTGGCCAAGGATTCCCGCTCGGAGCTCAACAAAGCCGCCTTCCTGAAGCGCGTGCGCCAGGAAGACCAGTTCATGGAAGTAGCAGCCGCCAAAGCGTATGTGTTCGCCAAAGCCGATACTGCTTTGGTGGCCGGCCGATTCAAGTACACGGCCCCTGATGCGGTGGTTAAGGCCCCAAAAGGCACTGCCAATGGTAATTCGACGCTGTTCAGCATCAAGGGCAAGCCTTATCTGGTGAAGGACTTCCTGGCTTACGCGCAGCAAAACCAGCGGGTCCGCACGGGCGCGCAGCCGGCTTTCGCCATGCAGCAGCTCTACGACCAGTACGTGGAGCAAAACCTGACCGAATTCGAGAAGAACAGCCTTGACACCAAGTATGAGGACTACCGCATGCTGGTGAAGGAGTACCGCGATGGCATCCTGCTCTTCCAGCTGATGGACGAGAAAGTGTGGAGCAAGGCCATTGAGGACACCGTGGGCCTGAAGAAATACTTCGCCGACAACCAGGCCAAGTACCAGTGGGACCAGCGCGTGCAAGGCTCAGTAGTGAGCGCGGCCTCGCCCGCCCTGCTGGCCCGCGTGCAGCAAGGCATGAAAGCCGGCCGCTTCCCGCTCACCCGGAGCGTGCCCCAGCGCGTGGCCTTCACCAACGGCACCTCAATGCCGAAAACGGGCACCATGGCGCTGGATGAAATTGGCAAGCGCATGGCCCAGGACACCAGCATGCTGGTAACCATCACCGGCCGCGTGAAGAAGGGCGAAAAGGCCAGCCTGGCCGCCGCCCGCGCCGATTCGCTGGTGCGCCAGCTGCGCCGCCGTGGGGTGGCCGCCAGCCGCATCCGCAAAATAGTGCAGGCCAAGCCGGGCACCGATAATTCGGCGCAGGTGGCGCTGTTCAGCAGCAGCCCCGCCGCCATCGAGTCGGAGCTGAATGAGAAGAACCCACTGTCGGTGCAAATCAGCCAGAAGGTGTTTCAGAAAGGTGACAACAAGGTGATGGACGACCTGATGACCAAAGGCCCCGGCACCTACAACGTGCAGAAAGACGGCCGCTACTACGCCGTCACCATCGACCGTACGCTGCCCGCCGGCCCCAAAACCCTAGCCGACGCCCGTGGCCAGGCCACGTCGGATTACCAGACCTACCTGGAAAAGGAATGGATTACCCAGATGCGCGCCGCCCGTCCCGTGAAAGTGAACGAGGCCGAGGTGAGCAAGCTGGTCACGAAATAGTGAGTTGGTGAAATGGTGAGGTGGTGATTTTGATGTTCCGTTTGCGCCAAATGCGCTACCAACAACATCAAAATCACCACCTCACCATTTCACCAACTCGCCTTTAGAGCCCCACTGCAACCTTCCGGGGACCGTTCGGCTCCTTGTTTTTGTCTGCCAACGGATTTATGGTGAAATTTGTGGGGCCGTTTGGGTGTTAGCCCCGCACGGACCAAGCCTTGGAACCTGTCCATTGGCTTTTCAATACGACTTTATGCTTGTTAATGTGAATCGCGCCGTGGCGTCGGCCCTGCTTACGCTATTGCTATTATTGGGCTTCGCGCCCGCTTCCCAGGCCCAATTGGGCATCAGCCGACCCAAGGGCCAGCAGCTGCTCGACGGCATCATCGTGAAGGTGGACAACCAGATTGTGCTGCGCTCCGAAGTGGAGCTCATCTACGCGCAGGAGGTGACCCGGGCCAACGGCAAGCCGCTGCCGCCCGATTTGAAATGCAAAATCCTGCAAAGCCTGGTGCTCAACAAGCTGATGCTGGCCCGTGCCGACGTCGACTCCGTGACGGTGGAAGACAAGCAGGTGAACGGGGAAGTAGACCGCCGCATGGCCTACTTCGCGCAGCAGATTGGCTCCGAGAAACGCCTCGAAGAGCAGTACGGCAAGTCCATCAAGGCGCTGAAGGATGACCTACGGCCCCAGATTAAGGACCAGCTCACGCAGCAGAAAATGCAGGAAACCATCACCGGCAAGGTGGCGGTGACGCCACGCGAAGTGGCGCAGTATTTCACCCGCATTCCGAAAGACAGCCTGCCCTACTTCAGCACCGAGGTGGAAGTGGGCCAGATTGTGATTCCGGCGCAGGTAAACGACAAGGCCAAGCAGGCCGCCATTGCCAAGCTCAACGATATTCGGGCGCAGGTGTTGGCAGGAGGCGATTTTGCCACTTTTGCCAAAGCCAATTCGGAAGACCCCGGCTCGGCCAAGGAAGGCGGCTACCTGGGTTTTTTCAAGCGCGGCGAGCTGGTACCGGAGTACGAAGCAGCGTCGATGAAGCTGGAGCCGGGCCAGATGTCGCCGGTGGTGCAGTCGCAGTTCGGCTTTCACCTCATTCAGTTTATTGAGCGCAAGGGCAATACGTATTCGACGCGCCATATCCTGCTGAAGCCCGAAACGGGCTCGGCCGACGTGAGTGCCTCGGCCCGCCTGCTGACCAAATTGCGCCGCCAAATTTTGTCCGACAGCATCACCTTCGCCAAAGCGGCCAAGGATAACTCGACCGACAAGCCCAGCAGCACCAACGGCGGCCTGCTGGCCAACCGCGCCGACGGCGGCTCACGCCTGCCTCTCGACAAGCTTGACCCGGCCATCTTCTTCACCATCGACACCATGAAGGTGGGCCACATCACTCCCCCCATGGCCTACCGCACCGACGATGGCAAGGACGCCATGCGCATCCTGTGGCTGAAATCGAACACCCCGCCCCACCAGGCCAACCTGCAGGACGACTACCAGAAAATTGCCGCCGCCGCCCTCAACGAGAAAAAGACCAAGGCGCTGGACGAGTGGTTTGCCAAGAACCGCGGCACGGTGTACCTCGAAGTGGAGCCGGAGTACGCCCAGTGCAAGGTGCTGGACGTGGCGGAGAAATAAGCCCGTGTTAAAAAAGCACGTCATGCCGAACGCAGCCGAGGCATCTCGCATGCTAGCACTAATCCTTTTTCAACCGAAGGTCGGCATAGCCAACGATTGATTTACTACCCCACGCGAGATGCCTCGGCTGCGCTCGGCATGACGTGCTTTCCCCTCCCCAACCATCCGAATGGCTCAATTCCAAAACGATAAAGAAGCCGCCGATGCCCTGGCCGCCTCCTTCCAGAAGCTACGCCAGGAAATCGGCAAGGTTATCGTGGGGCAAGACGAGGTAGTGCGGCTGGTACTCACGGCGGTATTTTCGCAGGGCCACAGCCTGCTGGTGGGCGTACCCGGCCTGGCCAAAACCCTGCTGATTCAGACCATTGCCGATTCGCTGGACTTGTCGTTCAACCGCATCCAGTTCACCCCCGATTTGATGCCCAGCGACATCGTGGGTTCGGAAACGATGAACCAACAGCGGGATTTTCACTTCGTGAAAGGACCCATCTTCGCCAACATCATCCTGGCCGACGAAATCAACCGGACACCGCCTAAAACCCAGGCCGCCCTGCTCGAAAGTATGCAGGAATACGCCGTGACGGTGGCCGGGCAGCGCTACCCCTTGCAACGCCCGTTCTTCGTGCTGGCCACGCAGAACCCCATCGAGCAGGAAGGCACCTATCCCCTGCCCGAGGCGCAGCTCGACCGCTTCATGTTCAACATCGAGCTGGGCTACCCGACCTACGCCGAGGAGCTGAACATCGTGAAGCAAACGACGTCCAACATCAAACAGACGGTCAACAAAGTCCTCCACGCGGCCGACATTCAGGCCTTTCAGGAGCTGGTGCGCCGCGTGCCGGTGGCCGACAACGTGGTGGAATACGCCGTGGGCCTCGTGCACAAAACCCGCCCCAACACCGAGCGCGCCGCCCCGCGCACCAACCAGCTGCTGGAATGGGGTGCCGGCCCCCGCGCCTCGCAGCACCTCATTGTGGGTGCCAAGTGCAACGCCCTGCTCAACGGCAAATATTCGCCCGACATTGAGGACGTACGCGCCGTGGCCGTGCCGATATTACGCCACCGCCTCGTGCGCAACTTCAAAGCCGAAGCCGAAGGCATCGGCGTGGAGCAGATTGTAAAAGAACTTCTTTGAGTTAAGAGTTAAGAGTTAGAAGTTAAGAGTTGGTGCTGATGCCCACTCCCTTTTCAACTCTTAACTCTTAACTTCTAACTCTTAACTCAACAAAGTTGGAAGCCCAAGCCTACTATCAGCAATTTGAGCGCAACGTGCGCATCATCCTCGACGCCCTGGCCGCCGGCCTCGACCTGCGCACCACGGCCCTCGAAACCAGCCTGCCCATTGAAGTGTACGTGCTGTGCGAGGTGCTGAACCAGGGAGCCGGCGAAGACTTCACCCTCACCGCCAGCGGCGTGGCCCGGCTGGCCGAGTTCCAGCAGCAGTTCATGAAGCATGAGGGCCAGACGCTGGCCGCCATACAGCGCGTACTAACCGACAAGCGTGCCACCATGCGCACCCCCGAAGGCCGCGTACTGGCGAAGGAAATGCTTATCCGCCGCCTCGAATTTTTTAACGAAGCCGCCCGGCAGGTGAACGTGATGCGGACCCAGCAGTCGCTGGGCAGCCCCAGCCAGTACGTGGGCGAGAACAAATAGCCCGTTTATTTCTTGTGAAAGGGCCGCTTCTGAGCACGGAGGCGGCCCTTTTTTCGTAGTACGCTGCTATGCTGCCCCGCGCCCCGCTCTATACCGAACGCCTCTGCCTGCGCCCCTACGAGCCAGCCGACGCCGACGCTTTCTTCGCGCTGCTGCACGCCGACCGTGCCCGCTTCCAGCCCTCCTTCCCCGACCGCCTTCAGGCTGTGCGCGTGCCCGCCGATGCCGTGACCTCCCTGCTCACCTTCGCCGAGGACTGGCGTACCGGCCGCTTCTACGTGTTCGGCATCTGGCACCGCGCTACAGCCGAATACGTGGGCGACATCTGCCTTATGCCCCAACAGAAGGGCCAGGCCGAGATTGGCTACTACCTGGCTGCTGCCGCCGAGGGCTACGGCTACGCCCGCGAGGCGCTGGGGGCCATCATCGACTTTGGGTTCACTGCGATGGGCAGCCAGCGTCTGCTGGTGCGCTGCTATGCCAACAACGTGCGCGGACAGGCCGTAGCCCGCGCCGTGGGCTTTCAGCTGGAGCCGCCGCTCAAACGGCCGCTCTGGTTCCTCAATTCTGATGCGCTGAACCAGATTCAACGATTCTGGCTGACACGGGATGCGGCATAAGCTTTAGCTTGTGCGTACTAACGTTAACACGCACAAGCTAAAGCTTATGCCACTGCCTTACTGCCCCACCCGTACGCGCTTGCCTACGTTGCCCAGCAGCCACTCCTGCCGGAAATTGAGGTACACGCCAAATGAGAAATCCAGCAGCTGGGCATTGAAATCATACAGCGGCTCGACGCGCACGGTGAGCGCCGCCGCATCGGAAATGCGAAAGTCGCGCAGCAGCCGCACCAGCAGAATCTTACGCTGGCGGTCCAGATACTCCGGGTTCGACACTGTGCGCGAGGCGCTCTGGTACAAGTCGCCCCCCAGCGGCGCCATGAAGCGCGAGCCCTGCCAGTAGCTCAGCATCACGTCGGCGTAGCGGGTCTCGAGGGTGGTGTTCAGGTACAGGCCCCGGCCGTATTTGAAGGGATTCTGGCCCTGCGTGGGCGAGTTGTCCTGAAAACCGAGCACGTAGCCGTTGAAGCGCAGACCGCGAATGAGTGAACTGCCTATTTGGCGCTGAACGGTGATGCCGACAGCTTCATTAAGCAAGGTTTGCAGCGGTTTGTCGAGTGTGTCAATCTGCCCACCGTGGTGGATGGCCGTGAACTGGAACGGCACTGAAACTTGCCAGTTGCTTCCGTCGCTACTGAGCTGGTAGCTACTGCTGAGCCCGCCCGCAATTTCCTCCTGATAATTGCTGTAGCGGTACTGTTGCCGCTGCCAGTCCACCCAGAAATCCATAAACAGCCGGTTGCCCAGGTAGCGGTATTGTAGGCCTTCCTCCAGCGGATTCTGCATCACTCGCTCGAAGTTGAACAGCGGCTCGATGTAGTTGTGGTTGAGATTGGCCCGGATATTCCCCAGAATGAACTGGTGGTGCCCCGTGGTCCAGGTGGCGCGGTACGTCGGGCGCACTTGCTTCAACTGCGGGTTGCCGAAGTCTTTCCAGAGCAACACACCCGCTTCGAGGCGCAGGTCTTTACTTGGATAATAGACGAGTTGGGGGTTTAGCTGGGTACCGAAGAGCGTATAACCGTCGACAATCTTGTTGAAGTATTCATTGTCTTTGAAGAAGGTGAAGGAGTTGAGTGAGAGCCGTAAGTCGCCACCAACAGGAACGCCACCAACTCCCGTTTTCACAGAATCAATAGCCGCCATTCTAGCCCAATCGCGGCCGGGTGCAGGCGAAGTAAACGCCCGATTATCCAGTTGCGCCTGCGCTGTTTCTACTCTAATTAGCACAGCCACAAGACCAACTAATATTTTTAGATAATTCCTCATATATTTCGCCTCTCAACGGCACCAAACTACTAACCCTTATGTTAGAAAAAGCCGCCGCAAAACAGCCCATTCAGTGCCTTTACCGAGGAATAGATTTATTCGATTGCGACCCGGCCAAAACCGTTAACTTTACCAAACCTAACCCGTTTTTCTTAAATACCCCCACATGGCACTAGCTACCAAAGCGGCTCCCAAGGCCGATAAAGTTGAAAAGGCTGAAAAAGGCGAAGTGAACACCGCCGCCGAAAAAATGAAAGCCCTCCAGCTCACCCTGGATAAGCTGGACAAGGCCTACGGTAAAGGCACCGTAATGAAGCTCAGCGACAATAAAGTGGCCGACATTCCGAGCATCAGCACCGGCTCGCTCTCGCTCGATATTGCTCTCGGCATTGGCGGCGTGCCCCGGGGCCGGGTCATTGAAATTTACGGCCCGGAATCGTCGGGTAAGACCACGCTCACGATGCACATGATTGCCGAGGCGCAGAAGAAAGGCGGCATGGCCGCGTTCATCGACGCCGAGCACGCCTTCGACAAATCCTACGCCGAGAAGCTCGGCATCGACACCACCAACCTACTTATCGCCCAGCCCGATAACGGCGAGCAAGCCCTCGAAATCGCCGACCAGCTAATTTCCAGCGGTGCCATCGACATCATCGTGATTGACTCCGTGGCCGCCCTCGTGCCCAAAGCTGAGTTGGAAGGCGACATGGGCGACTCAAAAGTGGGCCTGCACGCCCGCCTCATGAGCCAGGCCCTGCGCAAGCTCACCGGCACCATCAACAAAACCGGCTGCTGCTGCATTTTCATCAACCAGCTCCGCGAAAAAATCGGCGTGATGTTCGGCACCCCCGAAACCACGACCGGTGGTAACGCCCTGAAATTCTACGCTTCGGTACGCCTCGACATCCGCCGCATCGGCCAGATTAAGGAGGACAAGGACAACGTGACCGGCAACCGCACCAAGGTGAAAGTGGTGAAGAACAAAGTAGCGCCGCCCTTCAAGGTGGTCGAGTTCGACATCATCTACGGCCAGGGCATTTCCAAAGTCGGCGAGATTGTGGACCTGGGCGTTGATATGGGCATCATCGGTAAGTCGGGCTCGTGGTTCAACTACGGCGAAACCAAGATTGGCCAGGGCCGCGAAGCCGTGAAAACCCTGCTGCTCGACAACCCCGAGCTGGCGGCCGAAATCGAGAAGAAAATCCGCAACATGGCCAAGGGCGACGATGCCGTGATTCCCGTGGACATGAGCATTCTGGAGGATGGCGAGGACACGCTGTAATTACAGCTGCGCCTTCCGTAAATAATCCAAAGCCCGCTGCCACCGCAGCGGGCTTTTTTTTACGTTCGTACCTTTACCTTAGCTTTGGGGCTGGCATCAGGTTTGTGTAGGGTCAGGCTGCTCCTTCTTTTTATTATAGTTATTGCTATGACGCGCCGCTGGTTACTCTTTACTCCTGCTGTCCTGCTGCTATTGGTTGCCGCGCAACCGGCTTTGGGCCCTGGCGATGCCGTGCGCAACGTTCCACAGTCCAGCTTCGGGCGGGGCGAAACCATTAAATACACCGTTCACTACGGCCTGATTAACGGCGGCGAGGCCACCGTAGAAACCGGCGGCAGCCTGGAGCGCGTGAACGACCGGCCCTGCTACAAGGCCACCGTGAGCGGCAAAACCACCGGCTCGTTCGATTTTTTCCTGCGCATCCGCGACCAGTGGCGCGCCTACATCGACACGGCCAGCATTCTGCCCCTGCGCGCCCAGCGCGACATTGCAGAGAAGAACTACCGCAAGAAGGAAACCGTTGAGTTCGACCACCTGCACGACATTGCCGAAGTGCAGGACCACGACAAAGAGAATCCCAAGCACACCACCGTGAAGGTGGCCAACAACACCCTGGAGCTGGTGAGCGGCTTCTATTACCTGCGCACCATCAACTTCGACCGCATGAAAGTGGGCGACGTGGTGCGGATGCCCGGCTACTTCGACGGCGACAACTTTATCCTCGACGTGGTGTACAAGGGCCGGGAAGTGGTGGAAACCAAGGCCGGCGATGTGCGCGCCTTCAAGCTGGTGCCCAGAATGCCGAACAATAAGCTGTTCCGGGGCGAAAACGCCATTTCGGTCTACCTCTCCGACGACCGTAATAAGATTCCGGTGCTGTTTCAGGCCGAGATGTTTGTAGGCACCGTGAAGGTGGACATGGTGCGCTACCAGGGCCTGAAGTGGAAGCTGAACCTGGCCAACTAGACCACAGAATCCGTTCAATTCGTTGAAATCCACTTAATCGGTGGTCACATAATCGTAACATGATGACGGCCGCCGGGAGCGGTACTTTTGCGGAAACATTGCCCCGCTTCACCTAAGCCCCAAACGCCGTGACTGCTGCCAAAACGCCCGTGTATAAGATTCTCGTGGTTGATGACGACCCGGATATTGTCGAGCTGCTGGAGTTCAACCTGAAGAAGGAAGGCTACCAAACCGCTTCCGCCTCCGATGGCCGCAAAGCCATGGAAGTAGCCGCCGAGTTTCACCCTGACATCATCCTGCTCGACGTGATGATGCCCAACCTAGACGGCATTGCCACCTGCCGCCTACTGCGCGAAAACCCCAAGTTTAAGGATACCTACATCCTCTTCCTCACCGCCCGGGCTGAGGAGTTCTCCGAAGTGGCCGCCTTTGAGGCCGGAGCCGACGATTTCATCGCCAAGCCCATCAAGCCCCGTGCCCTGCTGGGCCGCCTGGCCGCCGTGAAGCGCCGCGACCAAGACCCCCACGCGGCCGTCGATGCCATCGACATCAACGGCCTACGCATCGACCGCACCGCCTTTGCCGTGTACCAGGAGGGTAAAAAAATAACCCTCCCCAAGAAGGAGTTTGAGTTGCTGGCCTTCCTGGCCGCCTCGCCCCACAAGGTGTTCAACCGCGAAGAGCTGCTTCAGAATATCTGGGGCAATGACGTATTTGTGCTGGCCCGCACCGTGGACGTACACGTGCGCAAAGTGCGCGAGAAGGTGGGCGACCACCACATTCAGACCATCAAGGGCGTGGGCTACAAGTTCAACGCGGACTGATTCTTTAAATATGAGAAATGTGCGGGATGGGGAAATGTGGAAATTGACCGTCCAGTAAACCGGCTTATTTTCACATTTTCCCATCCCGTACATTTCTCATATTAATAAATGAACCTCTCCTCTCGCACCATTGCCATTCTCATTGCGCTGCTGGTGGCGGGCGTGCTCACTACTTATGCTCGCATTGGCCCCACGCTGCCGTTTCGGGAAGCTTTTTTAGCGGCGGGCGTCACGGTGGCGGCATGCTTTCTACTGATATACCTGTCGTTCGAAGCCTTGATTTTCAAGGAAATCAACGGTATTTACGCGGGCCTGGAGCACATCAAACGCAAGGAATTTAAGCGGCTGAGCAACAAGTTCCTGTTCCGTCCCGAACCGGTGAAGCGCGTGCGCGACGAAATCCTGCAGATGGCCGAGCGCCGCCAGCAGGAACTCGACGAGTTGGTGCGCCTGCAGGCCTTGCGCCGCGAGTTTCTGGCCGATGTATCGCACGAACTCAAAACGCCGCTGTTTGCCGCCCAAGGCTTCGTGCACACCATTCTCGATGATGAGGACGACGAGATTGACCTCGCCACCCGCCGCAAGTTTTTGCGCAAAGCCGCCGCCAGCCTCGACACCCTCGATGCCCTGGTGCAGGACCTGGTCACCATCGCGCAACTCGAAAAAGGCGTGGTGCGCATGCGCCGCCAGCGCTTCGATTTGATTGTGCTGGTGCGCGAGATATTTGAGCTGCTGGAGCAACAGGCTGCCCGGCGCGGCACGCACCTGGAGCTATTCCCGCCCAGCCTGCCCGAAACCGGCCTGCTGGTAGTGGCCGACCGCAACCGCATCCGCCAGGTCCTCATCAACCTGATTGACAACGCCATCAAGTACGGCCGCGATAAGGGCCGCGTGGTGGTATCGCTGGTCGAAAGCGGCCGCGCGGTGCGCATTGCCGTGCGCGACGATGGCGCGGGCATCGCCCCCGAGCACCAGGGCCGCATCTTCGAGCGGTTCTACCGCATCGATAAAAGCCGCTCCCGCGAGTCGGGCGGCTCCGGCCTGGGCCTCGCCATCAGCAAGCACATTGTGGAGGCCCACAAGTCCGCCATCAAGGTAAAAAGCACCGTGGGCGAGGGCACCACCTTGGAATTCAAGCTGAATAAGCCGAAAATGGGGACTTAGGGAAGCGCGGCCTGATAAGGTCATGCAGAGCGCAGCGAAGCATCTTGCCCGCAGGCAGCAATTATTTACTTGCGCGGTAAAGATGCTTCGCTGGGCTCTGCATGACGGGGACCCCAAGTCCCTACCGGCTACCTTTGCAGCCTCTTATGAAGCTCCCGAATTTCTCCGACCTCGTTATTTTCGAAAACGACGATTACCTCGTCGTCAATAAGCCGCCGTTTCTGGCCACGCTCGATGAGCGGGTGGGCGGCGCGCCCAACATGCTGCGCCTGGCCCGCCAGCACCACGACGATATTCAGGCCGCCCACCGCCTCGACCGCGAAACCAGTGGCGCGCTGGCCTTCGCCAAAAACCCGGCCGCCTACCGCCACCTGGCCATGCAGTTTGAGAACCGCGAGGTAAAAAAGCAGTACCACGCGGCCGTGTGGGGCACCCCGCAGTTCGACCACCAGCTGGTGGAGCGCAGCATCGAAACCACCACGCGCGGCAAAGCGCGCCTCGCCTACAAGGGCAAAGCCGCCGAAACCTACTTCACCACCCTCGAAAACTTCACCCGCCACTCGCTCATTCTTTGCGAGCCTGTCACCGGCCGCATGCACCAGATTCGCCTGCACCTGATGTACCTGCAGGCCCCCATTATCGGCGATAAAGACTACGGCGGAGAGGATTTTTTCCTGTCTTCGCTGAAGAAAAAATTCAACATGAAGGAGGGCGAGGAAGAGCAGCCATTCATCAAGCGCTTTGCCCTGCACGCCCTCAAGCTCCAGTTCACCGGCCTCAATGGCGAAGAAATCAGCGTGGAAGCGCCGTACCCGAAAGATTTTCGGGTGCTGGTAGAAGCGTTGCGGCAGCTGGCA
Source organism: Hymenobacter siberiensis (assembly GCF_018967845.1). Classification (GTDB taxonomy): domain Bacteria; phylum Bacteroidota; class Bacteroidia; order Cytophagales; family Hymenobacteraceae; genus Hymenobacter; species Hymenobacter siberiensis. The sequence continues at coordinate 1,066,513 of NZ_JAHLZZ010000001.1, read as the reverse complement.
TAAGCCCGGTAGCCGGCAACAGAATTATTGAACAGGAGCCCCATCGGGCCGACGCTCATTTAGCGAGTGTCGGCCCAATGGGGCTTTAGCGTTCTACCACATCCTGTTCTACTACCAACGTGCCGCCCCTACAAGGCTGAAATTCAATAGCCTGCAGCGCTTACTTAATGCGCTCGAACACCGCCAGCTGGCAGGTTCCCCGGTCGGGGTGAGTCGCATCCCGCACAAGGGCATCTTGCCAGCGCAGGCGGAAGGCCGGGTTTTGCTGCAGCATTTCCAGCGGAATGTGGGCTTCGGTCTGCGCATACACGTCGTCCCAGACGACCAGGGAGTTCACTGGCAGCGTTTCCAGAATGGGTTGAAAGTCTTGGGTTAAGGGCGGGCAGTGGGCGGCGTCAAACGGGTCGATACCCAGCGCGGGGGCCACGTAGGGAGCCGTGAAAGCGATGGGCGGCAGCGGCTGCCCCGCGTACGCCTGCTGCAGCCAGCCGGCGGCGCGTTGGGCCAGTTCCTGGTCGGGGGCGCGGCTGAAATCGCGCGCCGGCCGAATAGCATTGCGGGCCCCGGTAAAGAGCCAGCCGACTACCGCCACGGTTGCCACCAGGCGCACCCGGCGGCGGACCGTTTCGGTGCGGGTCCATTCGGTGAGCTGGGCCAGGCCATTGAGGGCCACCACGGCGGCCAGGGGCGCAATGCCGGCCAGCACCCGCGCCAGCCCCGCCGAATTAAATAATCCCTTGGCCCAGAAGACAGTATGAGCAGCTACAAACACCGTAATACTGCCGTATACCAACAGCAGCTCGGCCAGAAACAGCGGCGACTGGCGCCGGGTGGGCCGGCCCAAATCGCGCACCATGCGCCCGCCCCCCAGCACAAACAAGCCGGTGAGAACCCAGCCCAGCAGGTTGGGAATATTGAGCAGAAAGTGGCTCCACTCGCCGTGCCCGTATGCAGAAATGGTGTCGTACGGATTGTGCCCGAACACCCAGCCGAGCTCACCAAAAGCCACCGCGCCTATCCCACTGTACACCACGTAGCCCAGCAGCACCAGCGGCAAACTGCGCCATTGCCGCTGCCACACCAGGTACACCACCCAGATGCCAATCAGAATAAAGCCCTCGGAACGGGCAAATGGCAGCAGGGAAACCGCCGCCGCCGACCACCCCGGCCGGTTGGCCACGGCCAGCCGCACCGCCCCCACCAGCACCAGCCCAAACAGCGGCTCGGTGAGGCTGGAAAACTGTATCAGAAAGTAGTCCGGAGCCGCGTAGGCGAACAGGATGGCCAGCTCTGGCACGGGCAGCCGCAAGGCCTGCGCAATTCGGAAAGCGCACCAGGCCGAAGCCGCCACCACCACGCACTGAAATGCCTTCATGCCCATAAAACCGGCCTGTGCCGGCCCTGCCGCCAGCAGCGTGAGCAGGGGTTTCGCCCACGAATCCAGAAAATTTAGCGGGTGGGCAAACGCATACCGGGCAAAAAGGTAATGTTTGATGCTGTCGCCCGAATCATACGTGCCTTTGGTGAAAAATGCCACCGTGAGCGACAATGCGAATAGCCCGGCCAGCAGCAGCCGGGCGCGGCGGGCAGAAACAGCAGAAACCGGCACAACGGTAGCGTAAGGCATAGGCAATAGCAAACCGTAAAAATACACGCACACGCATCAGGCCCCTACTTAATCCCCAATTCCCGCTCGCCGGCCGGTGGCTGGGCCAGCAGCCCTCAATAGCCTACGCGGGCTACCGCTTGGTGTACGCTCCTAAGCTTTTACAGAAAAACTACTTGTCTGCATTTGTCTATTTCCCGATAAATCAGTACCTTTGTGTCCGTTTTTCCCGGAGCCTCAACGGCTCCGTACTCTTATTCAATAGTTTAGCATACCTTTTTTTCGACTCATGGACCACCTGAGCTTCAAGACGACCCACGTCAGTAAGGCCAACGCCCAGAAGAGCTGGGTTATCGTAGACGCCAGCGTCGCCCCTCTGGGCCGCGTTTGCTCGCAGATTGCCAACATTCTGCGTGGCAAGCACAAGCCTTCGTTTACGCCCAACGCTGATTGCGGCGACAATGTCATCGTTATCAACGCCGACAACCTGCGCGTAACGGGCAAAAAAATGACCGAGAAGGTCTACATCACCCACTCGGGTTACCCCGGCGGCCAGAAGCGTCGCACCGTGCGCGAGCAGATGAACCGCGATTCGCGTCGTGTAATCGAGCACGCCGTGAAAGGCATGCTGCAGGGCAACAAGCTCGGCTCGGCCCAGTACCGCAACATGTACGTGTACGCCGGCGACCAGCATCCGCACGAGGCGCAGCAGCCCGTTGCTATCGAACTGAAAAACCTGTAATTCTTTAGATGTGGGAAATGTGGTTCAATGTGAAAATGTGAGGAATTCCTCTTCGTTTTCATTTCCACATTTATCACATCAAGCACATTTTCACTTTTTTTTAACCTAATGGCAATTACCAACACCTCTGGTAGAAGAAAAACCTCGGTGGCCCGCATTTACATGCAGGCCGGGCAAGGGAATATCACTATCAATGACCGGGACATGAAGGCGTATTTCAGCAACGAGTTGCTGGAGAACGTGGTCAACCAGCCCCTGGCAATTCTTGAGCAAGTCGGCCAGTACGACATCAAAGTGAACGTGAAAGGCGGCGGCATTTCGGCTCAGGCCGAAGCTATCCGGCTTGCAATCACCAAAGCTCTGGTTAGCGACAACGAAGAAACCCGTCCTGCTTTAAAGAAGGAAGGTTTCCTCACCCGCGACCCGCGCATGGTGGAACGCAAGAAATTCGGCAAGCGCAAGGCTCGTCGCTCGTTCCAGTTCTCGAAACGCTAAAACCAGGAGGATACTATCATGGCTCAGACGACTTATAAGGACCTGCTCGACGCAGGTGCCCACTTTGGTCACCTCACCCGCAAGTGGGATCCCAAAATGGCGCCGTACATCTTCATGGAGAAGAACGGCATCCACATCATCGACCTCAACAAAACGTTGGTTTCGCTTGATTACGCAGCCACTGCTATTCGCAACATTGCGAAGAGCGGCCGCAAAATCATGTTCGTAGCCACCAAAAAGCAGGCGCAGGAAATCGTAACCACCGAAGCCGAGCGTTTGAAGATGCCTTTCGTCACCGACCGGTGGTTGGGCGGCATGCTCACCAACTTCGCTACGGTTCGCAAGAGCCTGAAGAAGATGGCCACCATCGACAAAATGGTGAAAGAGAACACGGCCTACGCCGCTCTCGCCAAGCGTGAGAAACTGATGATGACGCGTGAGCGTGCCAAGCTGGACCGCGTACTCGGTGGTATCGCCGACCTCGGCCGTCTGCCCGCTGCCCTGTTCATCGTGGACGTGAAGCGCGAGCACATCGCAGTTAAAGAAGCGCACAAGCTGGGCATCCCGGTTTTCGCTATCTGCGACACGAACTCGAACCCCGAATTGGTACAGTTCCCGATTCCTGCCAACGACGACGCCTCGAAGTCGATTCAGCTCATCGTGAGCGTGATTGGCAAGGCCATCGAAGACGGCCTGTCGGAGCGCAAAGTTGACAAAGAAGATGCTGAGCGTAAGGAAGCCGACGAGGCTGCCATCGCCGAAAAAACGGCTGCTGACGAGGAATAATCTCTTCTTAGCTCTTTGAAAAAAGGGAACCTTCGCGTAGTCTAGGCTCCGAAGGTTCCCTTTTTTATTTTGTAGCGCGGACTTTTAGTCCGCGACTCTTCTCAAAAATAACCATTCACTTAATTCGCGGACTAAAAGTCCGCGCTACTTCCAATGGCCGCTATTACCGCCGCAGACGTAAATAAGCTCCGCACCATGACCGGTGCCGGCATGATGGATTGCAAAAAAGCACTGGTGGAAGCCGACGGCGATTTCGAAGCCGCCCGCGACATTCTGCGCAAGCACGGCCAGAAAATCGCTGACAAGCGCGCCGAGAACGAGACGTCGGAAGGCCTCGTGCTGGTGAGCGTGAGCGAAGACGGCACCCAAGGCAAACTGGTGGCACTGGCTTGCGAAACCGAGTCGGTAGCTAAAGTGGCTAACTTCCGTGAGCTGGCTCAGCAAATTCTGGACACGGCCGTGCGCATCGACGCGAGCACGAAAGAGGACATCCTCGCTGCCAAAGCTGCGGACGGCCAGAGCATTCAGGAGCACGTGACGGACCTGATGGGCAAAATCGGCGAGAAGCTGGAAGTGACTTACGCTACGCTGACCGCTGAGAAAGTGGCTTCGTACGTGCACTCCGACAACAAGAAGGCCGTACTCGTGGGCCTGAAGAACGTGGGCGATGCCGACGCTGCTGCCGTGGGCCGCGACGTAGCCATGCAAATTGTAGCCATGAAGCCCATTGCCGTTGACAAAGACGGTGTGGATGCTTCCATTGCTGAGCGTGAGATTGAAGTGGGCAAAGAGCAGGCCCGCACCGAAGGCAAGCCCGAGGCGATGCTGGAGAAAATTGCCCAGGGCAAGCTCAACAAGTTCTACAAGGACAACACCCTGCTGAACCAGGAGTTCGTGAAAGACAGCTCGATGACCATCGCCCAGCTGCTCGACAGCAAGTCGAAAGGCATGACGGTTTCGGACTTCAAGCGTGTGGCTATCGGCGCTTAATTGCGGCTGACTGCTAAATTGAAAGCCCCGCTGGCATTGTGCCGGCGGGGCTTTTTTTATACTTTACTTGCAGGATGGACAACCTACGCAAAGCCACTTACTGAGGCATTCTATATAACTTTCTATTAAACATTCGCTCCGTTCCTACTCCGTTGACGGATGATACCCGCGCAATGAAACTTGGTAGATTTGCCGGCCCGGTGGCATACCAGCTACATAATTTGGCCCTTGCTTCCGTGAATGATTTTGCGGGGTTCGATGAAGCGAATTTTTGGAAGTCAATGGATGTCTTCAACCATAATAATCCTGACACTCAAATCACGAATTTGCGGACTCAATTCGAGCGTGACTTACTTGCTTCTTAGCTGCCACGCCCGCACCCGCGCCTGCGCATTCTCGCGCAGGTTCATGTAGAAGAGGGAGTAGTCGGCGATGTGGAAGGAGTGGCGGAGGATGAGCTCGCCGGGGAGCAGGAAGCGCGGGTAGCCGCCGGGTTTGGGTGGCGTGACCCAAAGGAGGCCGTCGTGGATTTTAGCATCGGTTACGTGCGGGTCGATACGCTTGAAGCACTGGCTGACGCCGCCCCGGTTGAGGCTGGCAGGAGCCCGCGCGGTATCGGTGGTCCAGGTGAGGGGGTTGGTGACGGCAACGTGGCTGAAGGGCGGGAATTCGTTACCGGTGGCCACGGAATTGTAGGCCACGAAGCAGCCCGTGGACAGCGAATCGGCGCAGGGTAGAATGGTCTGGTACTCATGCGGCTGCACCCTGAAGCCAATGAGGTAGGCGGCTACGAGCTGACGGCGCAGCTTGAGGTCGTTATCGAAGAACTCGTGGAGGAGGCGGGTGGCGTGGTCGGTGCCCTGGCTGTGGCCTGCGATGATGATGGGGCGGCCCTGGTTGTAGTGCGTGAGGTAGTATTGAAAGGCAGTACGCACATCGGCGTAGGCCAGGGCCAGAGCTTTGCGGCTGCTGCCTTCGGCGGTAGAATCGAAGAAGGAATATAGCGTGGCCTGCCGGTAGCGCGGGGCGTAGATACGGGCGGTGGCGTTGAACACGGTGGCCTGCTTGCGGATGGCACTGCGGTCGGTATAGCAGTTGAGGCGGGCATTAGCCACGCTGGCGTTCCAGGAGCCGCGCCAGAAGTAAGTAGTGGGGTGCACGAAAAACACGTCGGCTTCGGCCGTTGCCTGCTGGTCGCGCAGGGTGGTTTTGCGGGGCACGGCATCGGCCGGGTCGCAGCGGGTAGGCAGGGCAGCCCAGTTGCTGTCCTCGGCATAGTTGGGGACGGGGCCGGGGTGGTAGTAGGCAAAATCGTGCGGCGGCTTGAGCAGGCGGAGGCAGCTGGTGAGCGGTAATATTGATAATATGATTGCCCAGACGAGTAACCTCACCCCCTGGCCCCTGCCGGGCACGGCCCCTCTCCTGCGGAGAGGGAGAGCCTGATGATTGTTTTTGAAGGAACTCATGCTTCGCTTGAAACTGGCGGCCAGTGCTTCAGCTCTCGCGGGGTACTGTCCTGGTTGTAAAGCAGCGTCAGCGGATCGGCGGGTTTGGCTACTACGTCGGCGAGGGAGATGTTCCAGCGCTGCCACATTTCGGCCAGGGTTTGGGTGTAGGCGCTGTTTTCCCAGGGGTTGAAGATGGCGCCGGTCACGTCGTCGATGAGGGCGTCGAACACGATTTGGGTGTCGCCGGGGCGCGGGTGACGCGGGTAGATATCGGGCACGACGTGCAGCAGGTGGGCGGCATAGTACACGCGGGCCTTGAACTCGGCAATCTGCACGGGGTGCAGGGGGCGCTGGGCATCGGCGTAGACTTTGCGCATGGCCTGGCCTACCAAGGCGATATCGACCAGACAAGCAACCAGTACGGTTTTATCGAGCTTAATGCTGAAAACGAGGGTATTCAGGTCGTCGTCGTACTCGAAGGGTGTCACGTCCTCGGCGGGGTCGGCTTCGAGTACGAAAACGGAGCCGGGCACGAAATCGGCGTATTCGGTAGGCACGCGCAGGCCCTGCAGCAGCTGAAAAAAGGCCTGGAAGCGGCGCACCAGCGCGGCGTTTTCGGCCAGCGGGTACTTGGGCTTTATCAGGGGTTCGAACTCGTTCAGGAGCTCAGTAATGAAGATGCCATAGAACATTTTGCCCATCCAGAGGAACAGCGTGTCATCGCCGAGGGCGCGGAGGGCGGCGGGGCCCTGCGCGGCAGCGGCCTCTACCCTACTCTCCAGCGCTTCGATGCGCTGGCGGGCGGCGGGGGCGGCGGGCAGGCGCAAATCCTTGATGAGGACGGTGCGCTGGTCGAGGAGCTGAATGGGGCGCTCGGCCAGATTATACCGGGTTTGCAGCCATTCGGCGAACACGGGCACGGTATCTTCGGGGCCCACGGGCTGGCCGCTGAGGAAGCAGGTTTCGGGGCCGAAGCGCATGCCGTCGAACGGGTCGTAGGGCAGCAGGTCGGCGGGGGTGAAGGGGGCCATAGAAAAATCAGTAGCGCGAACTTGGTGGTTCGCGTCGCCACGCGGCCAGCCGGAACTTTCCGGGCGGCTGCGGGGACGCGAACTACAAAGTTCGCGCTACAATGGTTACGGCGAGGCGGAGCCGGCTACTTCGAGAGCGTATTACCGGCTTTAATGAGCTGCTTGCTCAGGTTGGTGAGCGGGGCGGCGTAGCCGCCGCCGGCCTCTTCGGCTACTTTGGCGGTTTCGGCCCCCAGGCTGGCGAGGATTTCGGCGATGTCGTGAGCGGGCGTTTTGGCATCGGCCAGCATATCGCTGAGCTGGCCGAGCTCCTGCTTGATTTTGGCCAGCCCGGTGCGTTCGGAGGCGGCCAGCACGGCAGCCCAGCGCTCAATTTCAACGATGCCCTGCGGGCCGGAATTGGTGGGCGTGCTGGCCGTGAGGAACGTGAGGGTATCGTCGAGCAGGGCGGTATTTTGCTGGTCGCTAACAGTCATGGGCACGGCGGGCGTGGCGGGCGTTTGCGGAGTGGCGGCGGTGGAATCCATGGGAATGCGAGATTGAAAAGATGCGTGAGGGCTATACTGCTACCGGCCGATAAAAGTTAGCTGAGCGGTTTGGGGCGGCTGGCCCGGGCGCAGGCCAACTTAGCGGATGGGTTACCTTTTTGACTAGTATTGATTAACGGTCAAATCTCACTTTCAAATCCACAGACCATGAAAATTTCCGTTAAAGCACTGTTCGTAGCCGCCGCCGTTGCCTTCACCGCCACTGCCTGCGAGCAGACCAAAACCACCGAAACCACCGTGGCCACCGACGGTACCACCGCTACGGTCGTGACCGATAGCACTGCCATGTCAGCTACCGAAGCTGGTGCCGCCGCCGGCGCTGCCGTCGACAACGCCTCGGCCAACATGAAAGAAGGCATGCAGAATGCCGGTGCCAAGATGGATGCCGCTGGTGCCAAAATGGATGCCAAGATGGAAGCCGCTGGTGCCAAAATGGATGCCAAAATGGAAGCCGCTGGTGACAAAATGGATGCCGCCGGTGCCAAGATGAACGCCAAAATGAACGCCGCCGGCGACAAAATGAACGCCATGGGCGACGCCGCCGCCAAATCGGCCCAGCAGACCAAAGACAACATGCAGGCTGCCGCCAAGAAGTAATTTCAGCCGGCCCTGATTATGAAAGAAGCCCCGCGCAGGAAATTGCGCGGGGCTTCTTTATGCGAAATGCTCAGGCATTGGCAATTTCCAGGAGCACGTTGTAATACGGGCGGCCCAGGGTGCGGGCGCGCAGCCAGGAGTAGAAGCTGATGACCTGCAAATCTTCGCGCTCCTGGGAAATGAACGCGGGCAGGTGCGTTACCCGATTGCCAAAGTCGTGGGTGTGCGCGGTGGCGGGGTTTTCGATGAGCTCGCGCACCAGGCTCAGATAGGTGAGCACGGGGTGATAGGGGCCGCCGGCGGGCACGGCTTCGGTAGCGGTGGCCGCGTCGGCGGGCACGGCGGGAAACAGGTCGCGGATAGTGCGCTCGATGGCGCGCAGGCGGGTCAGGGCCTGCTCGGCGTTGTCGAGCTCGATTTGAATGAGCATTTCGCCGATGTTGCGGTTCAGCAGCCACTCCAGGCCCAGGTGCTGCTCCAGCCAATGGTCGGTGCGGTTCAGGCTGAGCAGGGCCTGGTTGGCTTTGGCAAACTGGCCTTCGGCGAAGTAGTGAAACGTGAGCTGGAGACGGGCGGTGAGGTCGTCGGCGGCAGTGAGGGCTTTGGGGCCGCGCAAAGCGGCTTCGAGCAGGCCAATGCTTTCGGCATTGCGGCGCAGAAACGCGTAGTTGGCCGCAAGCAAGAAGGTGAAGCGCGGCGTAAACTCGCTGAACGGACGGCCCGGCCCGGCGCTCAGCAGGGCAGCACCTTTTTCCAGATATGCCACCGACTCGGCAAAGCGGCGCGAGCGGTACAGGGCGTGGGCCAGCATGTAGAGCAGCTTGAGCTGGTGCCCGCGCTGGGCCGGCGCAAAGCCGTGGCGGCGCTCCATAAGGTTGTAGCACCGCTCAATAAACACGGCAAACGACGTGAAATCGCGCCGCACCAGCATGGCGTTGCGCGTGATGGACATGAGCCGGCTGAGTAGCGCGGGCGAGCGGGCGAAGGCTTCCAGCAAGTCGTATTCGGCCAGAATATTTTGCAGAATGGCATCGACGGCCACTACGGCCCGGCCGCGCACCCGCGACTCGCGCAGGCGCTGGCGCAGCAGGCTGTCGGCAATATTGGCCCGCTCCTCCTCGTCGGCGGCCTTTTTGTTGAGGCGGTAGCGGGGCAGAATTTCGTCGAGCGGCTCGGCGTAGGGCGAGCTGGCGTGCTGAATCTGGAGGTTGTACACGGCGTTCAGCTGCTCGTGCTGCTCGGTTTCGCGGCCCAGCTTTTCGGCCTTGCGCAGGGTATTCCAGGCCAGGCGCGGAATACCGGCTTCGAAGAGGTACTGGGCCAGGGTGAGGTGGCCGCGCACGGTGGCGGCGGCGGTGGTATCGAGCTGGCGCTGGCGCAGCAGCAGGTAGTCGGTGAGGTGGCGCATGAGGCGCTTGCGCAGCGCGTAGTAGGCCACGGGATTGGGCTCGGCGGGGTAGAGCTGGGCAATGAGCTGCTCGGTTTTCAACTCCTTGGCCCGCACCAGCAGCTCGTAGAGGCGCGAATCGAGCCGGCCGATGGTTTTGCGGCGCTGCCGCTGAATGAAGCGGCCGAAATCGCGCCGGTCGTCGGGGCTGAGGGTGAGAAGCGTGGTGCGCAGGTCGTCCATTGATGCCGTAAATAGGTTTTTTTGATTATTTGAAGCGCATATTAATATCCTTTTATCACATCATTAAAACCTATCAATCATTGACTTAATAATAAAATTACCCACTGCATAAGGTCTAACAATGTGCAAAATACGGTTGAATTCGGGTAGTGAATACGCCACCTTTCATCATGTTTTCACCCTTAGCCCCCCGCGCCATGTTTATACGCCTACTCCTATTGTGTTCCCTGCTGGTGCTGCTGGTGGTTGGCCCGGCCTGCGCCCAGGACTTGCTCACCAAGCGCAACGGCGACGAAGTTGCAGTGAAGGTGGTCGAAATCACGCCTTCCGAAGTAAAATACCGCCGCGCCGACAACCCCGACGGCCCGCTCATCAGCGTGTGGCGCTCCGATGTATTCCTGATTCGCTACGCCAACGGCACCAAGGAAGTACTCAACGCGCCCCCGGCAACGGCCAGCGGCGGCGTGCCCGTATCGACGGCAGCAGCACACACGGCTTTCCCGGCCGATGTGCCCACGGTTAATAACCAGTCGCCCGACGATGCCATTCTGGACGAGCCCATCCGGCTCGATGGGCCGCGCATTGGCTTCACCATTCTCTCGGCCAATGTGCTGGACAAGGCCCGCGAAAGCATTCCCGACCTCAACCCCTTCCTGACGCAGTTTGGCTGGCAGTTCGAGAGCCGCCTGTTTCGACTGCCCAACGGCGTGAGCGGCCTGGTAGAATTCGTGCCGCTGGTGGGCGGGCTGGAGCAGGGCAAGTTTCTGCCCAGCGTGAGCGGCCTGCTGGGCATGCGCGGGGCCAAGGGCTTCGAGTTCGGCGTGGGCCCCAACCTAACGCCTCTGGGGGCCAACCTGGTACTGGCCATGGGCACCTCGTTTCGCTCCAATGGCATCAATTTCCCCGTGAACGTGGCCGTGGTGCCGGGCAATGGCGGCACCCGCGTCAGCCTGATGCTTGGCTTCAACGGCCGCCATCGCTAGGCCATGCGCACCATTGCCAAACCTACAGCCCTGTGGCATTTGCTGCTCCTGCTGCTCCTGGCCGGGGTGGGCCAAGCCCGTGCGCAGGCAGCCGGAACTACGGATGTTATCCTATGTGCCGATGGCAGCGAAGTACCGGGCCGGGTGCTCACCATCTCGCCCCTGGCCCTGACTTACCTGCCCCCCGCTGGCACCGACACCTTGCGCCTGGCTACGGCCGACGTGTTTCTGGTACGCTACGCCAATGGTACCCGCGAGGTGCTCCACCCGGCCCCTGCAACCGAAAAGCCGCTGACGTCCGACCTTCTACCGGGCCTGAGCGATGCCCAGCGCCGCACCAAAGGCCGCCAGGATGCGGCCCGTAGCTACACGAGCGGCGGCCCGTTTTGGGGTTCGCTGGCTGCTACGCTCTACGGGGGGCTGTTTCTGGGCGTGATGGCCCCGGCTATCATGGCGCCTCACGCCATAGCGGCGGCCAACCTGAAGGCTCCCGACCCCGGGTTGCTGGCCGACCCTGCCTACAGCCACGCTTACCGCGAAGAGGCCCAGCACCGCAAGCGCGGCCGGGCCTGGGGCGGCTACAGCGTGGGCGCGGGCCTGTGGATAGTGCTTCTGGGCAGCCTCGTAGCGGGCAATTTATAGCAGCTGCCGCAATGTGACCGGCCCGGGCTACGGATGCGCAGCAATGGGGGTGTAAGATTCTGGCATTCGTCCCGCGTCCTCAACGCGCCCCAAATGCCTTGCGTACAAAGCTCGTAACTGCTTCCCCTCCCACCCTCATTTCTTTCTAATTATACTTCCCTTTCAATCATGGACGTTAACAACAATAAAATCGGTGACAATACTGAGCTGCAAGGCCGCGGCAACTGGAACCAACTGAAAGGTGCCGCCAAGCAGAAATGGGGCAACCTGACCGACGACGACCTGACTTACAGCGAAGGCAAGCAGGACGAATGGTTCGGCCGCCTGCAGGAAAAAACCGGCGAAACCATTGGTGATATTAAAAACTGGTTCAGCAACACCACCAACGATGCCAGCGCTGCCGCCACCGGCAACAGCACTGAGCTGAAAGCTCGCGGCGACTGGAACCAGATTAAAGGCCAGGCCAAGCAGAAGTGGGGCAACCTCACCGACAACGACCTCGACTACGAAGACGGCAAGCAGGACGAGTGGTACGGCCGCCTGCAGGAGAAAACGGGCCACACCATCGACGACATCAAAGGTTGGTTCCAGCGCACGTTCTAAATTGACTTTTCCCCGATGAAATAACGCGCCTTCCCAATTCCACCGCCTTGTTTCATTAATAAAAAAAGCCCCTTCTGGCAGCAGAAGGGGCTTTTTTGCATCTATCCGCATGGCACTGCCTCAACCTTTGCGCCGGATTGCTGCGTAAGGAAATGCAGTATTTTGCCTTCTGCCGTTGTTATGTCTGCCACCGATAAGCTGCTTACCACTATTCCTCCCCTGCCTTCGTCCGGCATTAAAGCGCTGGCGAAGCTCGGCTTTGCCGCCATTGGCGTGGTGTATGTGCTCATGGGCGTGCTGGGCTCCTGGCTGCTATGGGGATGCGGCGCGGGGCCCGTGCCGACAAGCAGGAAGCCATGCAGCACCTGCAGCACCTGCAGCACCTGCAGCAGGTGCCCGGCGGCAGCGTGCTGCTGGGCCTGATTGCGCTGGGCCTGCTCGGCTACATTCTGTGGCGCTTCGCGCAGGCGCTGCTCGATACCGAGGGCAAAGGCACCAGCCTGAAAGGGCTGAGCTTTCGGTTCTGGTATGTGTGCAGCGGGCTTTTCTATAGCGGCCTGGCTATCTACGCCGCCAGGCTCGCCCTTCAGGGCCACGCCGACGCAGGCACCGATGCCACGAAAACACTGGCCACCGAGGTGCTGAGCTGGCCTGGGGGCGACTGGCTCCTGATTGTGGGGGGTGTGGTCACCATCTTCATCGGCTTGTACCAGGGGTACCGCGCCTTTTCGGGGCAGCTGCAGTCGGATGTAAGTGCCCGCCAACTTTCGGCCGCCGAGCACCGCCTCGTATTCCGGGCCGCGCAGGTGGGCGTCACGGCCCGGGGCATTGTGGTGGGCATCATCGGCTATTTCTTTGTGCAGGCGGGGCAGCAGTCGCGGGCCGGCGCAGTGGGCAGCACCGATGAGGCCTTCGACTTTCTGGCCACTGCGCCGGCCTCATTGCCTACGGCCTCAATTCGCTGGTACAGGCCCGCTATCCCATGCTGCGGAGCGTGTAGCGGCTAGGCCCGCACGGGCTCGGCCATGTAGTCGCGCAGGTATTGGTACGGCTCCGTCAGCTGGCCGCCTTTGGCGATGGTGGCGCGGGCAATCACGCCCTCGGCATCGTTGCCCAGCAGGTGGGGCAGCACCATGTCGATGAGCTGGCGGCCGAAGTCGCGGCTGGCGTTGCGGGGCAGCTCGCAGGGCAGGTTGTCCACGGCCATCTCGGTGATATTTTCCAGGCGGGAGTAGGCCGGTTCCAGCTCGCCGGTGACGGGGTTGTAGTCGAAGGCCGGGTCGGCGATGATGCTGCTACGCTTGGTGGTGGGCACCGAGCCGTTCACGTCGCAGGTCACGTCGGCAATGGTATTGATGCGGAAATCGGGCCGCCGGGTATCGGCTTCGCTGAAGAGCAGCGGGGCGGCCGGGTGCCAGTAGGCGCAGGCAATGAGCAGGTCGGTCACGGGCAGGAAGTTGCCGAACGTAGACTCGTACTCCTCGGGGTGCTGGTGGAAATCGGAGGTGTCCCACACGCGGCCGTCGCGGCGGCGGTTGTAGTCGGAGCTGCGCAGCTGCGTGTACACCGGCTCGTTGAAATTGAGGTACAGATAATCGTACACGCTCACCCGCCGGATGCCCATGCGGTCGAGCACTTCCAGCGCGCCCTGCGCCACGCGGCCCGAGCCGGTCACGGCCATCTTAATGGGGGGCAGCTTCTTCACCTTAAAAAATTCCTCCTGCATGTCGTCCATGTCCACGCATTGGTGGGCAGGCTTCAGGTTATAGAGGCTGTGCTTTCGGCCGTAGGTGAGCAGGCCATTATAGGCCCCCACGATGCCGGCGTAGCGCCCAAAGGCCACAATGCGCTCACCCTGGGCGTTGGTCAGCCGCTCGTAGTCAATCAGGGTAATATTCTTTTCGAGCACGGCCTGCAGCAGCTTGCGGTTGGCCGGCTGCTTCTTCACGGTGTGCGAGAAAAAGAGGTATGTTTTATTCGGAATAAGCTGGTCGTTGGGCACCTCCTTCACGCCCATCAGCACATCGCAGTCCGAAATATCGTCGCGCACTTCCAGGTCGAGGTCGCGGTATTCCTGGTCGGTGTAGCTACGGATGGCGCTGCTCTGCACCACGATGCGCAGGCCGGGAAAGGCCGACAGCGCTTCCCCGCATTTCTTGGGGGTGAGGGGCACGCGCTTATCGGGCGGGGTTTTGCCTTCGCGGATGAGGCCGATGGTGAGGGACATGGGTGGGAGTGGTGGGAATTGGGTGAGGCAAGAGATGTAGGCTGTCATGCAGAGCGCAGCGAAGCATCTTTACCGCAGGAAGTAAACCTGTTAATTAAATTGCATTGAGCGGTAAAGATGCTTCGCTGCGCTCTGCATGACGGTCTTCATTGCTATAAGACAGCCAAAATTACAGATTTACCCACAGTTCGCCGGGACGTTTCGGGCGTACCTTTGTTACGGAATCAAACTCTGTAATCCCACCCGCCTAACCGGCTATCCACCAATCTATTCCCCTCATTATGTCGTTGAAATTCTCGCCAGTCGACGTTTTTGAAGCCCGCCACAATGCGCCCGGGGCCGATGCCCAGGCCGCCATGCTCCGCACCATCGGCGTGGACAGCATCGAGCAGCTTATCGCCGAAACCGTGCCGCCCGCCATCCGCCTGAAGAAACCGCTCGACCTGCCCGCCGCCCTCAGCGAACGGGCTTTTTTGGCGAAGTTCAAGCAGATTGCCGGCCAGAACCAGGTGTTTAAGTCGTACATCGGCCTCGGCTACAACGACACCACCATGCCCCCAGTTATCCAGCGCAACATTCTGGAAAACCCGGGCTGGTACACCGCCTACACGCCTTACCAGGCCGAAATTGCCCAGGGCCGCCTCGAAGCCCTCATCAACTACCAAACGGTCGTCATCGACCTCACCGGCCTCGAAATCGCCAACGCCAGCCTGCTGGATGAAGGCACCGCCGCCGCCGAGGCCATGCACATGCTGCATAGCCAGACCAAGAAAAAGGGTGCCAACCAGTACTTCGTATCGGAGCAGGTGCTGCCCCAGACCATCGACCTGCTGCGCACCCGCGCCACGCCGGTTGGCATCGAGCTGGTAGTAGGCGACCACCGCCAGATTGACCTGAGCAACGAAGGCTTCTTCGGTGCCATGGTGCAGTACCCCGCCGCCGACGGTGAAGTTTTTGACTACAAAGACTTCATCGCCCAGGCGCAGAAGAACAACGTTTTCGTGGTGATGGCCGCCGATTTGCTGGCCCTCACGCTCCTCACCTCGCCCGGCGAGCTGGGGGCCGATGTGTGCGTGGGCAACTCCCAGCGTTTCGGCGTACCGATGGGCTACGGCGGGCCGCACGCCGGCTTTTTCTCCTGCCGCGAGCAGTTCAAGCGCGTCATTCCGGGCCGCCTCATCGGCCAGAGCATCGACGCAGCCGGTAACAAAGCCTATCGCATGGCCCTGCAAACCCGCGAGCAGCACATCCGCCGCGAAAAAGCTACCTCTAACATCTGCACCGCCCAGGTGCTGCTGAGCGTGCTGGCCGGCATGTTCACCGTGTACCACGGCCCGCAGCGCCTCAAGCAGTTTGCCACCAATACCCACCTGCTGGCCCAGACCCTGGAAGCCGGCCTGAAGAAACTGGGCGTCGAGCAAACCAACACGTCTTATTTCGATACCCTGAACCTGCGCCTCGAAAGCGCCGAAATGCAGCAGGCCCTGCAAAAGGAAGCCGAAGCCGCCGGCATCAACTTCCGCTATTTTGAGGATGTGCGCGTAGGCATCTCGCTGAACCAGAACACCGAGCTGCACGACGTGGCCAATATTCTGGACGTGTTCGCCAAGGTATTGGGCAAGGAAGCCGACCAGTTGGCCGGAGAAATTGAAGCCGCCGAGCTGCACGTCCCATCCAACCTGGTGCGCACCAGCGAGTACCTCACGCATCCGGTGTTCAATACCCACCACGCCGAGCACGAGATACTGCGCTACATGAAGCAGCTCGAAAACAAGGACCTGAGCCTGGCGCACTCCATGATTGCGCTCGGCTCGTGCACCATGAAGCTGAACGCCACCGCCGAGATGATTCCCGTGACCTGGCCCGAAATCGGCGGCCTGCACCCCTTCGCCCCGCGTGAGCAGGCCAAAGGCTACGAGCAGATTTTCTCCGACCTGCAGGCCTGGCTCTGCGAGGTAACCGGCTTTGATGCCGTGAGCCTGCAGCCCAACTCGGGCGCGCAGGGCGAGTACGCCGGCCTGCTGGCCATTCGCGGCTACCACGAAGCCAACGGCGACCATCACCGCAACGTGGCCCTCATCCCCTCTTCCGCTCACGGCACCAACCCCGCCTCCGCCGTCATGGCCGGCATGCAGGTAGTAGTGGTGAAGAGCACCGAGGACGGCAACATCGACGTGGCCGACCTGAAGGCCCAGGCCGACAAGCACGCCGCTAACCTGAGCTGCCTGATGGTGACCTACCCCAGTACGCACGGTGTGTAC
Source organism: Hymenobacter siberiensis (assembly GCF_018967845.1). Lineage (GTDB taxonomy): Bacteria > Bacteroidota > Bacteroidia > Cytophagales > Hymenobacteraceae > Hymenobacter > Hymenobacter siberiensis. The sequence continues at coordinate 1,049,924 of NZ_JAHLZZ010000001.1, read as the reverse complement.
GAGGAAACCATCATCGACATCTGCAACCTGATTCACGAGCACGGCGGCCGCGTGTACATGGACGGCGCCAACATGAACGCCCAGGTGGGCCTCACCTCCCCTGCCACCATCGGGGCCGATGTGTGCCACCTCAACCTGCACAAAACCTTCTGCATCCCCCACGGTGGCGGTGGTCCCGGCGTGGGCCCCATCGGCGTAGTGGCCGACCTGGCCCCCTACCTGCCCGGCCACGCCGTGGTACCGGTAGAAGGCCGCACCAATGGCTCGGTTTCGGCTGCGCCGTGGGGTTCGGCCAGCATCCTGCCCATCAGCTACGCCTACATTTCGATGATGGGCGGCGACGGCCTACAGCGCGCCACGGAAATTGCCATTCTGAACGCCAACTATATCAAGGCCCGCCTCGAGGAGCACTACCCGGTGCTGTACACCGGCAGCCACGGCCGCTGCGCCCACGAGATGATTCTCGACTGCCGCCACTTCAAAAAGGCCGGCATCGAAGTCGAAGATATTGCCAAGCGCCTGATGGACTACAACTTCCACGCGCCTACCGTATCGTTCCCCGTGGCCGGCACGCTCATGATTGAGCCCACCGAAAGCGAAAGCAAAGCCGAGCTCGACCGCTTCTGCGACGCCATGATTTCCATCCGCAAGGAAATTACCGAGGTAGAATCGGGCAAGGCTGATGCCAAGGACAACGTGCTGAAGCACGCCCCGCACACCGCCGCCGCCGTGCTGGTGCACGAGTGGACGCGCCCCTACTCGCGCGAGCAAGCCGTGTACCCCATGGAGTACGTCCGCGCCAACAAGTTCTGGCCCAGCGTAGCCCGCATCGACTCGGCCTACGGCGACCGCAACCTGATTTGCAGCTGCACGCCGATGGAGGAATACGCCGACCAGCAGGAAGAGCTGGTGCAGGCCGACAAAGGCCCGTCCTATTGAGTTAAAAGTTAGGAGTTAAAAAGCCCGTCTGACGATTCAGACGGGCTTTTTAACTCCTAACTTTTAACTCATTTACTTCATCTTACGATTACCCCGCTCGTTGCCTCGCTCGCCGAAGCAGCGGCGGTCCATGTAGCCCACTTTGGTCTGGCCATCCTTTTCGAGCCGGACGCGCACGAAATAGGCATTGATGGTATCCGTCACCTGTACTTCATTGCCACTGGTGGTCTGGGCCAGCACAGTGGACGTCTTTTTCATGCCATCGTATACCGGGCAGTCCACAATAGTGTTATGCACTATGGGGGTACGGTCGACCGCCGCCTTGCCCATTTCGTCGCGGGTGGAGGTGCAGGCAGCAAGCAGACTGGAAACAACCAAAAAGAGTAGGGCAGTTCTTTTCATCAACAAGGAAAAAGCAAGGATGAGGATTTTGGAGGTAAGGTAGGACAAATTCGCGTGATGTCAATATTTTGTCTTCTTATTTACACTCGCTTAATATCCGGCCCAGCCCCCTGAAAATGGAACACTGCACCCCTCTTTTTCGTTATTATCATAGCTGCCAAAAACTGCCCATTCATCCTGATTGACCACTTTTTAGGGGCTCAAATCCATCCGTATTCATTCTTCCTTTTTATGAACCGCATCACCCGTTTCCTGGTCCATCCGGTGGCCATGGTTGCCGCCAGCTTAGTATTGTTACTGGGTCCCAGCGGTTGCACCACGGCCTCCCGCGTAGGTGTAACTAATGATTTTGACCACGCCGTAAATTTCCGGGCTTTCAAAACCTGGTCCTGGTACCCGCAGCAGCCCAAGGATGCCGAGGGCGGCCCGGCCAAGGGCTACGAATCGTTCCTCGATAAGCGCATGCGTGCCTCGGTAGCATCGGAAATGACCCAGAAGGGCCTCACCGAAGTAACCACCGCGCCCGACATCTACGTGGCCTACAGTGCCCGCGTGGAGGAAAAGCAGCAGGTTTCGCCCGGCTACGGTGGCTTGGGCTACCCCTACGGCTACGGCTATGGCGGCTTCGGGGGCTACCGTGGTTACTCGTCCGTGACGCAGTACAAGGCAGGTACCGTGGTCATTGACATCATCGATGCTAAGCGCAAGGAGCTGGCGTGGCGCGGCACCGGCCAGGCCCAGGTGAACCAGAACACCATTGACGAAGTGGAAACCCACCGCATCGTAAACGGCATTCTGAGCACCTACCCGCCGCAGGACAACAACGCCCGCCGCTAACAGCCGCTTGCTATTCGACAACAGAAAGCCCGCTCAATTTGAGCGGGCTTTTTGTTGTCTATCCTTGCTGACGCTGATTAAATACGGCCAAAATTCTTATCTGGCGGTCAGTAACCTCATAAATTACTCTATAAGGCCTCACCAATAATTATCTGATTTGTGGAAGGCCTGCCTTGGCATACAACGGGCCGCTAAACGGGAAAGCAACCAGCTGGTCGATGCGAGAGAATCAGGTGTCTACTACCTGAACTGCATACTCGGCAGAAGTAACTGACAGATATTCCCGGATTTTCAAGGCTTGGTCGAGGGCCTCATCAGTCCAGTGAATAACGCTCACTATTTCTTAATACCCTGAAGAACAATGCGCCGCGCTTCATCATGCGAAGTCAGTCGTCCAGCTTCAGCATCGGCCAAGCCCCGCTCGATAGAGCGCAACTCGTACAGCTCGTGCATTAAGTCCTCAAAAGTGGCACTGGCGGGCAGTTGCTCCAGCAACTGATGCGCTCTCTATTTCAACGTTGCTTCCATGGTGAGGGGAGAAATAAGTTTAAATCGGCACGTTAACATGGCGCTCGGCGTGGTAGGAGCTGCGCACCAGCGGGCCGCTCTCCACGTATTTCAGGCCACGGCGCAGGCCTTCTTCCTTGTAGTGAGCAAATTGGTCGGGGGTGATGAACTCGGCTACTTCGAGGTGGCGCTTCGTGGGCTGCAGGTACTGGCCGAGGGTGAGAATGTCGAGGCCATTGGCCACGAGGTCGTCCATGGCTTGGTACAGCTCGTCGGGCTTCTCACCCAGGCCCAGCATGATGCCGGATTTGGTGCGGTGGCCGGCGGCCTTGGTGCGGCGGATTTGCTCCAGGCTGCGGTCGTAGCGGGCCTGGGGGCGCACGAGGCGGTAGAGGCTGCCCACGGTTTCGACGTTGTGCGAAATCACTTCCTGGCCCCCCGAAATCATTACGTCGAGCGCGTCCCAGTTGGCTTTCACGTCCGGAATCAGGGTTTCGATGGTGGTGGTGGGCGAGAGCTGCTTGGTGAGCACCACGGTTTCGCGCCACACGCTGGCACCGCGGTCCTTCAGCTCGTCGCGGTTCACGCTGGTGAGCACGGCGTGCTTCACCTTCATCAGCGAAATGGCTTCGGCTACGCGGCGGGGCTCGTCGAGGTCGTACTCGGTGGGGCGGCCGGTGGCCACGGCGCAAAACGAGCACGAACGGGTACAGATGTTGCCCAGAATCATGAACGTGGCGGTGCCGGCCCCCCAGCACTCGCCCATGTTGGGGCAGTTGCCGCTCTCGCAGATGGTGTGCAGCTTATGCTCGTCGACGAGGCGGCGCACGGCGGCGTATTCTTCGCCCACGGGCAGCTTCACGCGCAGCCAGTCGGGCTTGCGGGGGCGGGCAGGAGCAGCCGTTTCGGGCTGGATAACGGGCAAATCAATCATTTTTTCAATGAGGAATGAGGAATGAAGAAAGAGGAATTACCCTCGGCCCATTCAATACTAAGCACAAACAAATTTACGGCGCAATTGATGCGCCTCGCCTATCCGGCAACGTACCAGTCCAAATTACCCATTCCTAATTCTTCATTGGCTCCGCCTTCCTTCGGTTCTCAATTCCTCATTGAGCGCAGCATTACGAGCGGTGCCCGAAATACAGCGTGAGGTACACCGAGGAGAAGAACTTGCGGTTCAGCGCGTCGGTATCGGAGAGGGTGCTGGGGCTGAGGATGAGCAGGCGCTTGGTGAAGCCCTCGACCAGGAAGCCTACTTCCAGGCCCGTCACGGCATCGCGGTAGCGGCCATACTCAAAGCTGAGGCCGCCACGCAGATGGAAACCGGGCACCACCTGCGTCTGGCCGATGCCGCTGAATAGGGGGCCGTGGTCAAGAATAGCGCCCGTGATGGTGTGCTTGTAGGGGTCGTACTGCTCGTTCACAATCTCATCGGTCGAGAGATTGATGACGTTTGTGCGCGTGGCCGTGCGGTCGTAACTGATGTAGTAAGGCATCAGCAGGCCGAAGGACGGGCCCACGCTGAGCAGGCCATTCACCTGCACGCCGGCATCGGCAGCCTTGCGGAACAGAATGCGCTGGATGCCCACAGAGGGCCGCAACACAAAGGCGTAGTTGGTTTTGCGGTTGATGTAGGTACCACCAATGAGCGAATTGATGCGCTCTTCCTTGGCGTTTTTCAGCATCACGCCCTCCACGCTCCAGAAGCGGAGCAGGCGGTCATCCATCACCCGCGAGGAGCGCACCGACGCGCCGCCCAGCAGGCCGCCCTGGGTATTAAAATTCACCCCAAAAACAAATTCCTTCTGATACGACTGCTCATCGGAGGGCACGTCGGAAATCATATCGGCCCGCAGCGGGGCTGATGCGGAGCGGGAAGCGGGCACCGCCGACGCGGGAGCCGGTGCAGCGGCCGGCGCGGGTGTGGGGCGGTCCTGGGCCTGCGCGCCAGCGGCCATGAGCAAGCCGGCAGCCAACAGGCCCCAGCGGTAAGTATGTGTAGAAAAAAAACGCATAATCTTCAACCGAAAGGGGACCCGAACCGACGCCGCAGACACGGCGCACCACGTAATACGTAATTTAGCAAAATAACAAACAACTTCGTAAAGGTAACTTCCTGATTTGATGAGCACCGCCACTGCCCGCTACGCGGGCCACCTCCGCACCGAAGCCACGCACGTGGCCTCCAGCAATATTATTCAAACCGATGCCCCTCTCGATAACCACGGCCGGGGCGAAGCCTTCTCCCCCACCGACCTCGTGAGCACGGCCCTGGGCTCGTGCATGATGACGGTGATGGGCATTGTGGCCGAGCGCCACCAGTGGAACCTGGTGGACAGCACCTTCGCCGTGCAGAAGCACATGAGCGCGGAAGCCCCACGCCGCATTGCCCAAATCGACGTGACGTTTACGCTGCCCGCCGCCCTGGCCCCCAACGAGCGGACCATCCTGGAACGCGCCGCCCACACCTGCCCGGTGGGCCTGAGCCTGCACCCGGACGTGCGGCAAAACATCGTGTTCGAGTACAAATAAAAAAGAATAAAAGAAATGAACGGCTGCCTGTTTCAACGCATGAAACCGGGCAGCCGTTCACTTTTTACTACGGGTTGCTAGCCTTGCACGGCCTGCTTCACATCGGCAAGGCGGATGCCCATGTGCGAGGCGTCGTAGGTGCACTCGCCGGCCTGAATGAGCAGGAGCTGCGGCGACTGATGGGTGACGCCAAACTGCTCGGCTATCTGGGCCGAGAGAGGCCGGAAGCGCAGCAAATCGAGGTAGTAGATGGGCAGGGTGAGGCCGCTATCGGCCCACTGACGCTCAATCTTGCCCTTGGCCGCCGCGCTGATGGAGCAGGTAGTGCTGTGCTTGAAAATGAGCACCGGCTGCTCGTGCGAGGCCTGCGCCAGCTGGGTAATTTCGTCGGATTGGGTGAGGGGAAGCCAGGGAGTGGACATTGCAATAATTAGTGATGATGAGGAGGCCTGCGGGCCGAATAAAAGAAACTGGACCGGCGCGCTGGTACACAACAACAACTTACGGCCGGTAGATTCCCACCGCGCGGCTCATTCTTTTTCGTGGGCCGCGTCCTTTTTGTTGCCGGACTGGGCGAACGGACGTTGCAGATTATTCTTTTTGCGGCGCAGGCCCAAGAAACCAGAAGGCTGCACGTTGGGCGCGGTGCCGGTTTTGTAGTCGAAGTCTTTGCGGGTTTCGGGCACGGCCTGGGTGCTTTGGCCGCGTTTGAGCTGCACGCGGGTCACGTCGAGGTGGCTGTCCTTATAGGGCGATTCGGTGGTGCGGTCTTCGCGCAGGGCGCGGCGGTTGGCGGCTTTTATTTTGCCGGGTTTAGTGGGCTCAATCTGGGCCTGGGCGGGGGCGGTACTCAGTAGAAAGACGGCTACGGCCAGCAGGCCCAGCAGCCGGCTAAGGCTTGCCGCCAGGTGCGGAGCTTGGCGCGGGCTCCGTAGTGGGCGCTGCTGGTGCGGGAGTGGGCATGGCTTCATCGGGCAATTCCTGTTCGGGCGTAGCGCTGGGCTGCTTGGGCGCCGGCCGGTGGTCGGGGCTGTAGTTGGGTTTTGCATGGAGGCCGTATTTGAAGAAGTTGCGGATAGACTCGATGGGATGGAAGCCCTTGCTCACTTTGTGGCGCTTGCGGCGGTTCAGCTTAGGCTTTTTCATGAGCCCGTGCTTGTCGTACCGCACCGTGGAGCGCTCCGGGTACACGCTGCCTTTGCTATCGGCGGTGCTGGCGCTGGCGATGGCCCCGGCGTTGCTGGGCGTCGAGACATCAGTAGCAGCTTCCGGGGTCGCATCGCCCGATTTTTTCCGGGCCGAGACGACCGATTTGGCCAAGTCGTTCTTCAGCTTTTCGTCCTCCTTTTTTTGTTTCTGCTGGGCAATGTATTCCGGCGACGGCTTGGGCGTGGGCAGCCGGTACGGGTGAAACACTTTGTGGTAGAGCGTGCAGCTGCCCAGCGCGGCCAGCAGCAGCACGCCCAGCAAGGACCGAAACACGACGGAGGGTAAACAGTATTTCACCACGCAGCGGGTAGAACCAATTAAATCAGAGACAGAAAGATACGCGGGCCACGCGCGAAAATCGCGCCAACCCGGCGGCTAGTAGTTGCGCAGGGCCAGCACCTGCTCGCGCAGGCGCTGCTGGGGCAGAAACGCGGCCTCCAGCGGCGGCGCAAACGGAATGGCGGTATCCAGCGAGGCCACCCGGCGCACGGGCGCATCGAGGTGCTCGAAGCAATTCTCGCCAATCCAGGCCGCGATTTCACCGCCGATGCCGCCCGTCATCGTGTCTTCGTGCAGGATGAGGATGCGGCCGTTCTTCTCCACCGTTTTGCGCACCGCCTCCTGGTCCCAGGGCAGCAGGGTGCGCAGGTCGAGAATGTCGGCCGACACGCCCAAATCCTGGCAGGTTTGCAGGGCCCAGCGCACGCCCATACCGTAGGTGATGATGCTCATCTCGGTGCCTTCGGCCGCCAGCGCGGCCTGGCCGATGGGCGTGGTGTAGTAGGCCTCCGGCACGGGGCCCGACAGGCTGCGATACAGCATCTTGTGCTCGAAATACAGCACCGGATTGGGGTCTTCAAAGGCGGCGCAGAGCAGGCCCTTGGCGTCGTGCGGGTTGCTGGGGTACACCACCTTCAGGCCGGGCACGTGCGTGAACCACGCCTCGTTACTCTGCGAGTGGAAGGGGCCGGCTGCGCTGCCCGCGCCGGTGGGCATGCGCACCACTACATCGGCGTTCTGGCCCCAGCGGTAGTGGCTCTTGGCCAGGTTATTCACAATCTGGTTGAAGCCGCAGGTCACGAAATCAGCAAACTGCATCTCGACCATGCTTTTCTTCTTCTTGATGCTCAGGCCCAGCCCGATGCCCACAATGGCCGACTCGCACAGCGGCGTATTCCGCACCCGCGCCTTGCCGAATTCAGCCACAAAGCCTTCCGTGATTTTGAACACGCCGCCATAGTCGGCAATGTCCTGCCCCATGAGCACGAGCTCGGGATAGCGCGTCATACTTTGCTTCATACCCTCGGAAATGGCATCGATGAAGCGAATTTCTCTGGGGTTAGGATTTGAGAGTGAAGCGTCAGGAACTGTAGAATTTCCACCAATTCTTAACTCTTCACTCTTCACTCCTAACTCCCCAACTGGCGCGTACATATCCGCCATTTCTTCGGCGATGTCGGGCGTGGGCATCGGCTCAGCGTCGGCTTCCTGGAGGCCGGCCTCGATGGCGGCCTTAATTTTCTCGCGGATGCCGTGCTTGGCGGTTTCGGTGAGGATACCTTCGGCCAGCAGCCATTTCTCGAAGTTTTCCACCGGGTCTTTGGCGGCCCATTCCTCCATCAGGCTCTGGGGCACATACTTGGTGCCGCTGGCTTCCTCGTGTCCGCGCATTCTAAAAGTCAATGCTTCCACCAGCACGGGGCGCGGATTCTGGCGGAGGTCTTCGGCCAAGCGCTTCACGGTGGTGTACACTTCGAGCACGTTGTTGCCGTCTACCTGCACGGCCTCCATGCCGTAGGCGGGACCTTTGTCTACGAAGGACTTGAAGCGGAACTGCTCGTTGCTGGGCGTGCTCAGGCCGTAGCCGTTGTTCTCAATCATGAAAATAACGGGCAGCTGCCACACGGCGGCCACGTTCAGGGCCTCGTGGAAGTCACCTTCGCTGGCCCCGCCGTCGCCGGAGTAAGTAAGCGTCACCTTCGGCTTTTTATCCAGCAAATCGGCCAGGGCAATGCCACCGGCCACGGCCAGCTGCGGGCCGAGATGCGAAATCATGCCCACGATGTGGTACTCGTTGGTACCGAAGTGGAAGCTGCGGTCGCGGCCCTTCGTGAAGCCCAGGCGCTTGCCCTGCCACTGCGCAAACAGGCGGCCCAGCGGCACCTCGCGGCCCGTGAACACGCCCAGGTTGCGGTGCAGCGGCAGAATGTACTCGTCGGCCTCCAGGGCCAGGGTGCTGCCCACCGAAATGGCCTCCTGCCCGATGCCCGAAAACCACTTACTCACCTTGCCCTGACGCAGCAGAATCAGCATTTTTTCCTCAATCAGCCGGGGACGCAGCAAGTGCTGGTAGAGGTGCAGAAGGGTTTCGTTGGAGAGGTCGTGGCGGTCAAAAGTCATGACGAAGTGGGTGGGTTAGGGTGGGCAAAGGTAGGAAAGCAGGGGCCGCGCCGGGCTACCTTTTGCGCAGGCTATCGGTTGGCGCTTTGCTTTTCGTCCGCACCCTGGCGGTAAGGCTCAGCTTGTCGAGGCACCTTTATTGTGCTGGCAATTGTTTACTGGTGAAGTAGCGGGGCTCCGCCAAACCCATCCCGACCGGCTAATGAGCTGCCAGGCAGCATCATTATCGCCCGCAAAACCCGCATCCGGGCAGCTTCCGGGGTATGAGCACGAGTAAGCGAAAATGCATGGGAGGGCAAAAAACGTAGGAATCTCAAGGGAAAATCAGCACCTTGAGGCCTGACATCCATTCCTTCTTTTCCCCCAACGCTGCAATCGTGTTTATCTGCTAATTTTTCATCATAATCCCCAGCAGCTTACCGTGGTAATTACCTGCCGCTGTCGGCGCACCCCACTCTTCCGGGCAGTTATCCGCTGCTTGCCGTCTATCTATGGTCGACTTAATCCCGCTTACCTGCGTCATCGTAGACGACAACGAGATGAGCCGCCTGGCCCTGGAGCATTTTGTGGCCCTCACCCCCGGCCTGGAGCTGGCCGCCACGCTGCCGGACGGCCTGGCCGCCCTGCACTTCCTGCAAACGCACCCACCGGTTGACCTGCTGCTGCTGGACATTGAAATGCCCCACCTCAACGGCCTGGAGCTGATTCGGATACTGCCCCAGCCGCTGCCGGCCATTGTGCTGGTTACCTCGCACCAGAACTTTGCCGCCGAGGCCTTCGAGCTGCCCGTGGCCGATTACCTGCTGAAGCCCGTGGACTACGTTCGCTTTTTGCAGGCCGTGCAGCAGGTGCGCGACTTCTGGCCGCGGGCCGCTACCGCCCCTGCGCCCATTGCCGATAATGCCAACATTTTTGCCAAAGTCAACGGCCGGCTGATTCGCATCAATTTCGACGAAGTATTCTATATCGAGGCCCTGTCCACGTACTCGGTGCTGGTCACGGCCACGCACAAGCACATTGTGCACGTCACGCTCAAGAGCCTGGAGGAGCGGCTGCCGTTCAGCCACTTCGTGCGGGTGCACCGCTCCTACATCGCCAACACCCACCGCATCGACGCGGTAGACGACCACCAATTGGTGCTGGGGCCCTATACCATCCCCGTGGGCAAGCTCCACAAAGCGGAACTGATGCGGCGGCTGGCCCCGCTCTAGCGGGCCGCGTCCAGGGTAGCCAGCTCGGCCGGCAAGGCGGCCAGTACCCGGCCTACCACGGTGGCCAGCTGCGCCACGGCTTCCGCCAGCAGTTCCGGCGCGGGCACCGGGCACTGCGCCTTGGGATGCGCCTGGTTGAGAATATCCAGCGGAGCAGTCACGCCCGTAACGCCCAAGGCCAGCAAATTGGGCTTGATGTGGTGCGCTATTTCGGCGGCCTGCGCCCAGTGCCGGGTGGCGGCGGCCGCGTGCAGCTGCGCCAGGCTCACCGGCATATTGGCCAGAAAGGAGCGCAGTATCTGCTCCACAAACGCCGGGCGGCCCTGCGACTGGCGGCGCAGGCGCGACAGGTCGTAGAGCGGCGCTGCCGGCACTTCGAGCAAGGCCACCATTTTGTGGTACAACACCTCCTCATCGAAGGGCTTGGCCAGGTAGTCGTTCATGCCGGCGGCGAGGTAATGCTCGACATCAGACTGAAACGCATTGGCGGTGAGGGCGATAACCGGCGTATTGGCCCGGCGCGCATCAGGCAGCTGGCGCAGGTGCCGGGTCACGTCCACGCCGCTCATGCCGGGCATCTGGATATCCATCAGCACGAGGTCGTAGGTATTGGCTTCGAGGCAGGCCAGGCCGGCGGGGCCGTCCGCGGCCTCTTCCAGCACCACGCCCCAGGGAGCCAGCGTCATCTGGGCCACGGCCCGGTTTATTTCGTTGTCTTCCACCATCAGCACGCGCACCCCGGCCAGCTGGCGGGTGTCGTAAGCGGCGGTGAAGCCTTCGTCCAGCATCGGTACCAAGGCTTTGGGCAGCATCACGCTGAACACAAACGTGGTGCCCTGGCCCACGGCGCTGGTCATGATGAGGGTGCCGCCCAGCTGCGCCACCAGCGCCCGGGCAATGCTCAGGCCCAAGCCGGTACCGCCAAACTGGCGGCTGGTATCGGCATATGCCTGGGTGAAGCTCTCGAAGATGCGCTCCTGCTGAGCCGGGGCGATGCCAATACCGGTATCGGCCACGCTGAACCGGGCCGTGAGGCTGTCGGCAGTTTCCGCCACCAGCTCACTCGATACGTTGATGGTGCCGCGCTCGGTAAACTTGAGTGCGTTGCTTACCAGGTTGATGATGATTTGGTTGAGACGGTGCGCGTCGCCAATCACCCAGGGCTGGGGACAGCTCGCGCGCAGCGACTTGCCCTCAAAAACCAGCCCTTTTTCGGTGGCCTGCAACGCCAGCGGCTGAAGCGCGGCGCTCACCGACTCGCAGAGGTTGAACGCCACCTGCTCCATTTCCAGCTTCCCGGAGCTGATTTTGGCCATATCGAGCACATCGTTCACCACGCTCAGCAGGTGCTGCCCGGAGCGCTGCATAATGTCGATGAGCTGCTGCTGGCGCGGGTCGAGCGGCGTTTTGGCCAGGTGGGCCGCCATGCCCAGCACGCCGTTGAGGGGCGTACGGATTTCGTGGCTCATGTTGGCCAGAAAGTTCTGGCGGGCCGTGGCGGCGGCTTCGGCGGCCAGCTGGGCCGCCTTTAGCTCGGTGATATCGGTGCTCACGCCCAGTACGTGCACGGTGCCGTCGGGGCGGTGCAGCGGGCGCTTCATCGAGTGGTACCAGCGCACGCTGCCATCGGGCAGGGTGAAGCAGTCTTCCACCACTATTTCCTGGTTGCCATCCATCACCTGGGCATCAATTGCGGCGAAGCGGGCGAGCTCAGCATCCCGGGTCTGGCGGCGGCTATCGGCATCGCCCTCCAGCCGGGCGGCCGCGTGGAGCTCCTGAATGGCGCGGTTCTGAAACAAGAAATTACCGGCCCGGTCGCGCACGAAAATCATGCTGGGCGTAGTGTCCAGCACCTGCCGCGTGAAAGCCTGCTCGTCGGCCAGGGCCTGCCGGGCTTGTTCCTGGTCAGTTACATCGAAGCCGTAGCCGATAAACCACACCAACGCCCCGTCCGGCCCAAACACCGGTTGCAGGCGGCGCAGGAACTGGCGCGGGCCGGTGGGCTTGGCCACCACTTCGGTCCACTCCACTACCTGGCCAGCGCAGGCGCGGTCGAACAGGGCGCGGTGCCGGGGGGTGAGTTCGGGTGGGCAGTTGGGCTGCGGGGCTAACTCGGCCAGGGTTTTGCCCTGGGCGGCCTGGCGGGCGGCGGCGTCGGCCATGGCGGCAGGGTTGAGGTATTGAAAGCGGAATTCAGTATCTACAACTCCTATTTCAGAGGGCAGGCTATGCAGAATAGTTTCGTAGAAATCCCGCTGCTGCGCGGCTGCCGCAGCTTCCTGGCGGGCCAGTGCCAGTGCTTCTTCGAGGGCCGCGATACGAGCCGCTGCCCCGGCAAGCGTAGCAGGGGCTTCAATAGCAGTGGCAGCAGGCAGCATTTCGGGCATAAAACAAAGGAAAGGGTAGCTAATAAAGGTCAGGAAGAAGCCGTATTTAGCGACTGGCAAGTACGCCAACGGTCGATTTGGCCAGACCAACGGCGTTTTTTTCTGGTTGAACTACCGGGCGCGGTTCCTGATAACGCCTTGGTCATCGATTTCGCGTATGTGGCTGCGCGCCCCTCCAAATGCCCGGGCACCGCCAGCAAAGGCAGCAGCATTGGCGGGCCGGTTTCCAAAGCCCGGCAGGTTTTTGGAGCCGCCGCAAACCCGCCGGGCTTTCCCGGGGTTAAGAGCCTTGGGCGTGGCTCGTACCTTTAACCCTTTCCATTACTTTTCCTATGATTCATTTCACCGAATTCACCCTCGATAACGGCCTGCGCTGCATCGTGCACGAAGATTTCAGCACGCCCATGGCCGTGCTCAACGTGATGTATGACGTGGGCTCGCGCGATGAGGATGCCGAGCACACCGGTTTCGCGCACCTGTTTGAGCACCTGATGTTTTCGGGCTCCGTCAACATTCCCAGCTACGACGAGCCGCTGCAGCGCGTGGGCGGCGAAAACAACGCCTTCACCTCGGCCGACGTCACCAACTACTACCTCTCGCTGCCCGCCGCCAACCTCGAAACCGGCTTCTGGCTCGAAAGCGACCGGATGCTGAACCTGGCCTTCTCCGAAAACGGCCTCGAAGTGCAGCGCAAAGTGGTGGTGGAGGAGTTCAAGCAGAGCTACCTCAACCAGCCCTACGGCGACGTGTGGCTCCAGCTCAAGCCCCTCGCCTACCACACCCACCCCTACCAGTGGAACACCATCGGCAAGGAGATTGCGCACATCGAAAACGCCGTGATGGACGACGTGCGCGGCTTTTTTAAGAAGCACTACGCTCCGCAGAATGCCGTGCTGGTGGTGGCCGGGGCCGTGAGTGCCGCCACCGTGCGCCAGCTGGCCGAGAAGTGGTTCGGGCCCATTGCCGGCGGGCCGGCCTACCAGCGCCAGCTGCCCCAGGAGCCCGCCCAGGCCGAGGCCCGGCACCTCACTGCCCAGGCCGAAGTACCGCTCAGCGCCCTGTATAAGACCTACCACATGCCCGCCCGGGGCGATGCCCGCTACCACGCCGTGGACTTGCTCAGCGACATGCTGGGCCACGGCAAATCGGCGCGGCTGCACCAGCGGCTGGTGAAGGAGCAGGCCCTGTTCAACAACATCTCATCGTCGCTCACCGGCTCGCTCGACCCCGGCCTGCTCGTCATCAGCGGCAAGCTGAACGAGGGCGTGGACCTGAAAACGGCCGATGCCGCCGTAGAAGCCGTGGTAGCCGAATTCCTGACCGGGGATGTGGACGCCTACGAGCTCGAAAAAGTAAAAAACCAGGCCGAAAGCAGCCTGGTATTCGGTGAAATTGACCTCCTGAACCGCGCCATGAACCTGGCCTACAGCAAGCTGCAAGGCGATGCCAACCTGGTGAACGACGAAAGCCGCCGCATTCAGGCCGTGACCGTGGCCGACGTGCGCGCCATGGCCCAGCTGGTGCTCCGACCCGAAAACTGCAACACGCTCTACTACGAAGCCACCGCCGTGGCGGAACCAGCGTAGGGTTTAGAACGTGTTGTTAAAACCAGTCATGCAGAGCGCAGCGAAGCATCTTGCCCGCAGTAAGTAATCCAATCATCATTGATTACTTACTGCGGGCAAGATGCTTCGCTGCGCTCTGCATGACCGTTTTGTGGCTCTAGACGACCAAGAAATGTCTTACTAGCGCTTGATTTTTGCCTTGGTTTTGCCGGGGGCTGCCGGCACGTTGCTGTCGCGGCTGAGGCTGCTGTTGGCGGGCTTCACGTAGCGGGGGCGCGGGGTGCGGTTGTCGTTGTAGCCGCCGTTGTTCTGGTAGCCCACCTGCTTGCGCATGGGCACGCCGGGCGCAAGGTAGGCCGTGCCATCCTTGATATCCTGCGACACGCCGGCCCCGTAGGGCTTGCCGGTGTGGGGGTTGATGTTGGAGGCCCGGCGAGCACCCCGCGTGGAGTAGGGCGCGATTTTTTTGCGGGCGGTACGGGTTCCGGTTTGCGCGTTGGCCCCGGTTACGGCAAACGTAACCAGCAGCAGCGTGACGAAAAAGTAGCGTAGCATCGATGGATTATTAAAAAAGTGAAGTGATGGGAAAGTGACTGCCCCGGCGGGCCGAAAGCGAACCGGCTCCCGTCATACGCACCACGGCCCACAGCGGGTGAAGTCGAACGACGGAAGCCGAATGGCAATACGCAAGGCGGCCCGGTCGGGATTTACCCAACCAAGCCGCCACCAGGCCGAATTAGTTGCCGAGCGTGGTCTGGCTGCTGGTGGCCGACTTGCGAGGCGGACGCACGCTGTAGGGCACCATGCCATTGCTGGTGCGCATGTGCACCGGCATACCGGGGGCCGCATACACGTTGGCGTTGTCGATTTCGCCCCGCGAGGTGCTCGCGCCTGGGGTAACAGCGCCCCAGCCGCCGTCGGTGGCGGAGGTGGTGCTGGCCACGGCAGTTTGCGTAGTTTCGAGGGGAGGCCATCCGTCGTTCATCACGGCCGTGGTGGGGGTAGTTTTGAGGGCTATGCGGCGGGCTTTTTTGGCGGCGCGGGCCGTGGCTTTTACCGATTTGGTGGTCTTCTTTTTGGCGGCGACGGGCGTGGTCTGGGCACTGGCTTCAGCCAATATGAACACCGACAAGGCAAGGGTAAGAATGGAGCGGAACATGGCTGAAGGAAAAAGCAGTGGGGGGAATAACAGTTGGTTCGGTTAGCTGTTGGGGTACATTTCGAAAAGCGTGCCAACTTTCTGTTTTTCCTGCCCGGCCCACACAAAACGGCCCGGTTGGTGCGCAAACGCATACTAATCGGGCCGTTTCATCGACAAAGTCTGGAATAAGACCTCAGCGCGGCGACAGCGTTGTGCCGCCTTTGGTGGTGTGGCGGCCGGCTGCCTTACCATCATACGGCCCAACTTTGCCCTCCGGCACTATAATGGGCTGGCCTGGAGCCGCATAAATACTTTGCGTCTGGCCTTTGGTGCTCGTCGGCAAATCGGCCATGGTACCGGTTGAGGTAGTGGTAGCCGGCCGGGCAGTGCGGGCCGGTTGGCGCATGGTAGCTTTGGTACGCGTGGTTTTGCGGGCGGCAGTTTTGGTAGCAGGGGCCGTTTGGGCGGAGGCTTCCGTAGCCAGGGCCAGCGCCAGGGTCAGCGTTAGGATGGAGCGAATCATAAGCGAGAGTTTGGGTAATGAGGGACAGGAGATTCAAAAAATCCGCGCCGCAGAGCGACCCGGTTCCAGGCATACGCGAAACCCGGAGGCGGGGTCCACGCCCACGGCCTACCCAGCGCCATCAGCCCGCCGCCGCACCATACTCATCAGAGATAGTATGAAAAACAGCAGAAAGCCCGGCCGGCCCTTTTCAGGACCCGGCCGGGCTTTCTGCTGTTTTGAAGATTTCAACGGGTAAACAGCCTTTCAGCTTACCCCGCACTACGATTACCAGCCCATTGGCTCGGGCGCTTTCTTTTTGGGGGCTGCCTTGGCAGGAGCTTTGGCGGGCGTACCGGCTTTGGGCGCGGCGGCCATGGGAGCCATTTCGGCTCCGTTGGCGGCATTGCCGGCACCGGTGCTGGCCTGGGCGGCTACTGGTGCAGCAGCGGCGGGAGCGGGCTCGGCCAGCATGAGGGCCGTGGCCGGGCGCGGGGGCCAGGGCTTCTCGTGGCGCGGCTTGCGGTTGAGACGGCGCTCGCGCATGGCGGCGGCGTCATCGGCCATCACGCTACGGCCACCGCGCATGATTACGGGCGCGCCGGGCGCTACCGAAATGCCCTGGCTACTGGCCACGCCACCACCGGATACACCACCGCCGCCACCACTAAAGCCACCTTTATCGGCCGGGGCCGCAGCCTCGGGGGCCGGCGCAGCGGCCGGCATTTCGGGTGCTACTGCGGCCGCGCCACCGTTCTGGGCAGCCTTTTGGCCGGCAGCCGACGAGCTACTTTTGGTGGTTTTCTTAGCCGGAGCCTTTTTGGGGGTATCCCAGCCACTCGGAGCATCCCAGCCTCCGCTTTGGGCGGCGGCGGAAGTAGCTAATCCTCCGCTGATAAGTAAAAAGAATAGAGCGCGCTTCATGGCAGGAGATTTTTGTAGATGATTTATAAATGGCGTAACTGAATGTGTTTGCGAAACGTTCGGCCAGGGCCGGACCCTTGCCGTAACTTTGCGGGCTATGATGCAGGAATCCATTGCCGCGCTGACGGCCGAAATTACGACGGCCGAACTGAATAATTCCGCCAAACTAGATGCTTTTCGCATCAGCTACCTCGGCCGCAAGGGCCGGCTGGCCGACTTGTTCGACCAGCTGAAGACCGTGCCAGCCGAGGACAAACGCGCTGTGGGCCAGCAGCTAAACACCCTGAAGCAGCAGGCCCAGGCCCGCTTCGACGAGGCCCAACAGGCCGCCGAAGCCACTGCCGACAACGCCCCCGCCAACCCGGATTTCGACTACACCCTACCCCCCGTGCCCAATGCCCTGGGCACCCGCCACCCGCTCTCGCTGGTGCGCGAGGAGATGTTGCGCATCTTCGGCCGCATTGGTTTCGCGGTGGCTGAAGGGCCGGAAATCGAGGACGACTGGCACAACTTCACGGCCCTCAACTTCCCCGAGAATCACCCGGCGCGCGATATGCAGGACACGTTCTTCGTGGCCCCGGCTTCGCGCACGGCCACGCCCGGCGACGTGCCCACCGGCGCGCCCGACCTGCCCCACCTCCTAAGAACCCACACCAGCACCGTGCAGGTGCGCGTGATGGAAACCGAGCCACTGCCCATTCGGCGGGTGATGCCGGGCCGGGTGTTCCGCAACGAGGCTATTTCGGCCCGCGCCCACATGATGTTTCATCAGGTGGAGGGTATTTTCATTGACGAGGGCGTGAGCTTCGCCGACCTCAAGCAAACGGTGTACTACTTCGTGCAGGAGCTGTTCGGGGCCGATATCAACATCCGGTTCCGGCCCAGCTTCTTCCCCTTCACTGAGCCCAGCGCGGAGATTGACATTACGTGCTTGATTTGCAAGGGCGCGGGCTGCAACATCTGCAAGTACTCGGGCTGGGTGGAAATCGGCGGCTGCGGCATGGTAGACCCCGCCGTGCTCGAAAACGCCAAAATCGATTCCGAGAAATACTCCGGCTACGCCTGGGGCATGGGCATCGAGCGCATTGCCATGCTCAAGTATCAGATTAAGGACTTGCGCCTGTTCACGGAGAATGACATGCGCTTCCTGCGGCAGTTTGAGGCCCTCTAAATCAAGCACAACCGAACCAATCTATGCCTGCGGGCATTCTATAACAACCGGCCCTTGCGGGCCGGCTCCGATAACTCAGTGATTCATGAAGGTTAGAAATCAGACCACCAATAAAGTAAACGTCATCACCCTTGGCTGCTCGAAAAACATCGTGGACAGCGAGGTTTTGATGGGCCAGCTCGTGGCCAACGACTTCGACGTGACCCACGAGGCCGAGAAGTCGGACGCCAACATCGTCATTATCAACACCTGCGGCTTTATCGACAATGCCAAGCAGGAGAGCATCGACACCATTCTGCGCTACGCCGACGAGAAGGAGGCCGGCCGCCTGGATAAGCTCTACGTGACGGGCTGCCTCTCGCAGCGCTACAAGGACGAGCTGGAGGTGGAAATCCCGCAGGTCGACGCCTATTTCGGCACCCTGGAGCTGCCCCAGATGCTGAAGGTGCTCAACGCCGACTACAAGCACGAGCTCATCGGCGAGCGCCTGATTACCACGCCCAAGCACTACGCCTACTTCAAAATTGCGGAGGGCTGCAACCGTCCCTGCTCGTTCTGTGCCATCCCGCTGATGCGTGGCAAGCACGTGGACCGCAAGATTGAGGACCTGGTGAAGGAAGCTAAGCGTCTCGCCAGCATGGGTACCAAGGAGCTGATTCTCATTGCCCAGGACCTGACCTACTACGGCTTGGAGGCCTACGGCGAGCGCAAGCTGGCCGACCTGCTCCGCAACCTGTCGGACGTGAACGGCATCGACTGGATTCGCCTGCAATACGCCTACCCTTCGCAGTTCCCGCTGGATGCGCTGGATGTGATGGCCGAGCGCGAAAACATCTGCAAATACCTCGATATGCCCTTGCAGCATGGCTCCGATGCTATGTTGAAAAGCATGCGCCGGGGCATCACCAAGCGCCGTACCATCGAGCTAGTGGACACCATTCGGCAGCGGGTGCCGGGCATTGCGCTGCGCACCACGCTCATCGCCGGCCATCCCGGCGAGACGGAGCAGGACTTCCGGGAGATGTATGATTTCGTGGAGCAGACGCGCTTCGAGCGCCTGGGCATTTTCACCTACTCGCACGAGGAGAATACTCACTCGCACACCCTCGTGGATGACGTGCCGGCCGAGCTGAAGCAGGAGCGCGCCGACGCCATCATGGAGCTGCAGCAGGGGATTTCGATGGAGCTGAACGAAGCCCGCGTGGGCCAGACCTACAAGGTGTTGTTCGACCGCAAGGAGAGCGGCCACTTTGTGGGCCGTACGGAGTTCGACTCGCCCGAGGTGGACAACGAAGTGCTGGTGCCGGTGGAACGCGACACGTTCGTGCGCCTCGGCGATTTTGCGAACGTGAAGATTACCGCCGCAACGGACTTCGATTTGTACGGCAAGCTGGTGTAGAAACGCATATTTGCGTCTCGTCGTTGGACGACGACATGAGAACGGCGCAAACGACGAGACGCAAAATGCTGCGTATCTACCCCGTTCAGACCGACCAAAAGCAACTTTTCCGGCGGGGCCGGGTTTTGTGCGGACTTTTGCCATTGGCACAGGTTCGCCCCGAACCCGGCCCCGATCGTATTACCCCCATGCCTACTCGTTGTACCACGCTGCCCTACGCCGAAACCGGCGCTTTTTCGGGCCTACTGACTGATTATATTGCCCAAAACCCGGCCCTGGCCCCGTTTTATAACCGCTTTCCGGCACTCGAGAATTTCGCCGCTCAAATTGAGGAGAAGCAAGCTGCTTACTCGCCCGAGGCACGGCAGCTGCTGGTAACGACGCTGCGTGAGCAATATGGCTCGAATCCTGTTCCGGCCATTGAAGCCAACATTCAATTAATCGCGCAGAAAACGACGTTTACCGTCACCACTGGCCACCAACTCAACCTGCTCACCGGGCCGCTGTACTTTATCTACAAAATCGTGTCGGCCATTAAGCTGAGCCGGGAATTGAAGGCGAAATACCCGCAGTACGATTTCGTGCCGGTGTACTGGATGGCCACGGAGGACCACGATTTCGCCGAAATCAACCACTTCTCGCTGTTCGGTAAAACCTATGCCTGGGATGCCGCCGGCACCGGCGGCCCGGTGGGCCGCCTCCCGCTTGACGGCCTGAGTGAGCAGCTGCTGAGCCAGCTGCCGCCCGAAGTGCCCACCGCTTTCCACGAAGCGTATTCCACGTCGAAGAACCTGGCCGAAGCCACCCGCAAGCTGGCCGATTCGCTGTTTGGCGAATACGGCCTGGTGACGCTCGACGCCGACCGCCCGGCCCTGAAACAGGCACTGGTGCCGCTGCTGACCAAAGAAATTGAGGCGCAGGTTTCGAACGCCGCCGTGCAGGCCACCAACGAGCGGCTGATAGCCGCCGGCTACAAGCCGCAGGTGTACTCGCGGCCCATCAACCTGTTTTTCATCACCGACGAGGGCAAGCGCGAGCGCCTGGAGCCCGACGCCAGCGGGGCCGACTGCGTGGAAGTAACCATCCGCAACACGGCCAAGTGCCACAGCCAGGCCGAATTGCTGGTTCTGGCCCAGGCGCACCCCGAGCAGTTCAGCCCCAACGTGGTACTGCGGCCGGTGTACCAGGAAATCCTGATGCCGAACCTGGTGTACATCGGCGGCGGGGCTGAGGTGGCGTACTGGTTCCAGCTGAAGGACGTGTTTGCGGCCTTTGGCGTGCCGTTCCCGATGGTGCTGCCGCGCAATTCGGCCGAGTACATCAGCCGGGCCAACGCGGGCAAGCTGAAAAAGCTGGGCCTGACCACGCCCGAGATTTTCCGGTCTCTGCCGGACCTCAAGAAGCAGGTGGGTGCCGCCCTGGGCCAGGAAGAAATCAGCCTGAAGGAGCAGCAGCAGGCCCTGGCTGCCGCCTTCCAGCAGGTGCAGGACGTAGCCCAGCGCCTCGACCCTACCCTGGTAAAAACCGTGGCCGCTGAAGCCCAAAAAGCCGCTGCCAGCCTCGCCGGCCTGGAAAAACGCCTCAGCAAAGCCGCCGAAACCAAGAACGAAACCGCCTACACCCAACTGGCGGCGCTCAAGGAAAAGCTATTTCCCGGCGGCGGCCTGCAGGAACGCAGCGAAAACGTACTCAGCATTCTGATTAACAACCCCAGCTTTATTGAGCAGTTGGTGGAATCCTTTGAGCCGCTGGCGCTGGAGTTTACGGTGCTGGAGGAAGAATAAGACAGCGCGTTGTGATGCAGGATAAAGCCGAACTGCGCCGCGCCGCCCTTTTCCGCCGCAAAGCACTGCCTGCCGACGAAATCGCGCAGCATAGCCAGCAGCTATGCGACCAGCTTTTCCAGCATTTTCCGGTGGCGGAGTGGCGCTGGCTGCACCTGTTTCTGCCGCTGGCCCGGTACAATGAACCGGACACCTGGCTAATTATCCATCGCATCTGGGCCGAGGGGCTGGCGGTGCGGCTGGCCGTGCCCATGGTGCAGGCCGATGGGATTTCGCTGCGCCATTACGAGCTGACGCCGGACACGCCACTGCACCCCAGCCATTGGGGCATTCCCGAGCCTGCCGCTACCGCCGAAACGGAAGTACCGGCTGCCGCTTTCGATGCCGTGCTGGTGCCCCTGCTGGCCATGGACCGGGCCGGCCACCGCGTGGGCTACGGGGGAGGATTCTACGACCGGTTTCTGGCCCGGTGCCGGCCAGAAACGCAGTTCATCGGCCTGAGCGTGCTGGATGAGGCACCCGTAGCCACCATTGCCGATGTGTTGCCCACCGATGTGCCGCTCACGGCCTGCCTCATGCCGGGTGGGGTGTGGCATTTTTGAGGCATCTTGATAAAACGGAATATCAGGCTATTTATTATTCAGGGCAGGAATATTTTTTATTCATAACAGTCTCACAATAAGATAATAAGGTATTGCGTTTCCCGGGTATATTTCACCTAATACTCGCAGCCTTATGATGACTAATGCCCAGCTGGCGACGGCCAGCCTCGACGACATCGTGTTCGATGGTCGTAACCGCCAGTACGGGGCTTACCAGCTCCGCGCCCACTACCAGCGCCACATGACGCGGGCACTGATTATCGGCTCGGTCATGCTGGCTTTGCTGCTGGTTTTTCCGTTGGTAGCGCAGCTGCTGAAGGAGGATGTGCTGGTGGTACCGACTGACCTTGACAAAGGCAAGGTGACGCTCATTGCGCCGCCGCTGGCCCCCGAAAGGGTGATTACGCCTCCCCCGACAACGGCCCCGCCCAAGTCGGTACTTCCGGCCGCACCGGCTCAGCACCTGGCTGCCACGCGCTTCGTTGAAATGAAGGTGACGCCCGATGACCAGGCTACGGAGGACGTACCCGACCAGAAGCTGCTGGCCAATACCACCGTTTCCACCATCACCAGCATTGGCGAGGCTTCCGCAACCGACCTGGGGCCGCTGACCGATACTGGCGGCACCAAAGAGATTGGGGCCGATGTGGTAAAAGAAACGACGTACGTTTATGTGGAGCAAATGCCGGAACTACCGGGCGGCGGTGGCCAGAAAGCCATTGTAGCGGCTATCCAGAAGGCAGCGAAATACCCGGCACTAGCACTTGGCAATCAGATAGAGGGCAAAATATACGTCAGCTTTATTGTGAACTCACTGGGCGATGTTTCCGATGTGAAGGTGGTGAAAGGCCTAGGCTACGGCCTGGACGAGGAAACCATCCGCGCTGTAAAAACCCTGCCCCGGTTCACCCCGGGCAAGCAAAATGGCCGGGCGGTGAGCGTGGCCTACACCGTGCCCATTAGCTTCAAAATTCAATAAGCACTTCGGACCGGCAGCATAAAAAACGTCCGGCTCCGCTTGCTTCGCCTGTGCGAACGCGAGCAGAGCCGGACATTTTTTATGCTGCTTATTTTGCTTACTTCAGCTCCGCCTCCACGCCCGTGATGCGGGCCTGGCCCCAGGGCGCGATGCTGACGCGCACCCGCAGCGGGTGCAGGCGGCCGGCTTTTTCGAGACGTAGGCCGCTGCCTTCGGGCACGTAGTAGCGCTCCAGGTTGAAGCGCAGGTTGAACGAGCTCCGGTACACATCCGTGACCCAGCCGCGCAGCACGGCCTGGCCCACGCCGGGCTTTGGGGCCTGCGGATACACGCCCACGGCGGTGCTGAGGCTATCGGAGCCGGTGGCCAGCAGCACGAACACCGCTTGGCGGCGCTGCGGGGCGGCGGGGCCTTGCCAGCGGCTCAGGGGCGTTTCGCTGATGGCGTAGTGCAGGCGCACGAAGTCGCCGTAGAGCAGGTCGCGCGGGTCGATGGGCGTGGTGGCCAGCATAACTTTCTGGCCCAGGGCCGTGGTGGCGTAGCCTGCGCCGGCCACGCCCAGCACGTAGAGCACCTGCGCGGCCACCAGGGCGCGCAGCATCGGGCGGCGGCGCGCCGGGCTTGAGAACCAAGAGAGCAGGTCAGTCATTCGATAATTATGAATTGAAGCTGTTTAGAAAGTCCCCGAACGGTCATGCAGAGCGCAGCGCAGCATCTTGCTCGCATCGTCACGTCCGTTCAACGATGCGAGCAAGATGCTGCGCTCTGCATGACCGTTTGAGGACCTTTTGTGACTTTCTAAACAACTCCATTATAAATTATGAATTGGCTCTGCGGTTTCGGAGTCATTGGCCGGGATGGGTGGGGTGCCCGCCTGCTGCGCTACGGCCGGGGCGGCGGCGGCCAGTACCTGGGCGTTGCGGCGGCGCAGGTACCAGCTCAGGGCCAGCAGCAGAATACCGCCAATCAGGAAAAACAGCGACTTATCCATGAAGCCCCAGGTGAGCTTGAAGTAGGCCACGGCGGTGGCGGCCACAAACAGCACCGCGCCGATGGTGAGCTGCTCCGGGTCGTGGTCACGGTTGGCGCGGGCCAGCACCGAGCCGGCGTGGGCATACAGCACCACCAGCGTAGCCACGGCCAGCGACAACCCGCCCGACAAGTAAAAGCCCGGCAGCAGCAGCAGCCACTCGGGCAGGGTAGCCAGGCTGCCCCGCGCCCGCTTGCCGGCTACCGATAGGGCCAGCACGGCCGCCAGCGCCCCCAGGTAAGGCAGCAGCGGCGGCCGCAGCACGTTGGCATAGGCATCGGCTTCGCCAAACACCGCCAGCCCGAACATAAATAGATAGGCCGCCACCAGCGGCGGCACCTGTAGGGCGCGGCCACCGAGGCGGTTGAGCTGCCAGTCGCCGGCCGTGTAGATGGCCATGGCCGGCACAAAGAACCAGGTAATTTTGGCGTGTAGCACGATGATGAGCAGGCCCGCCTGCCAGAGCAGGCCGGCGGCCAGCACGTAGCTGCCCACCACATCGGGCCGGCGCCACCAGTAGTAGCCCATGCCGCCCACCACCAGCCACGCCGTGACGTAGCTGAAGATACCCAGCGACTCGACGCAGTACGTTTGCACCGCTGCCCCGATGAGCACCGTGAGCAGCACCAGCAGCCGCGAGCCGTATACGTAGCTCAGGCCCACACCTGCTATTACCCAGGCCAGCAGGCCACTGGCATCGTAGCCCACCAGCTGAAAAAGCTGGCTGGTGAGAATGATGCTGGCCCCAAACAGCAGTAGCCCAAGCCCGATGAGGCCGTGGCCGAGGTCGGGGTTACCGCGCCGCAGGAAGTAGGCACCCGCACCGTAGCTGCCCACCAAACTGCCCAGCAGCAGCGCCAGCCGCAGGGCGGTGGGCAGGCCCTGCCAGTTGGCGGCTACCACGCTCAGTCCGCTCAGGCCCACCAGCACGCTGCCCAGGATGGGGAGCAGGCCCAGGGCCGGGGCCTGCTGCGGGTAGCGGGCCAGCAGTTGCTGCTGCTGCGCCTCGCTGATGAGGCCATCGGTGACCCAGCCGGGACTTTCGGTATCGAGAAATTTGCGGGACAAGGGGTAGGATGTGGGGGTAAGCGGATATGGAGGCAGGAGGGTAAGTGCGAAGGTAGGAGAATCCCCAACGCGTTGCGATGCTCTCCCCATTGCACCCGCTTGCCTCCGCATCCTCCTATCCCACCTTCCGGCCGCGTCATTTCGCGCAGACCGGGTGGCAACTCATGGGGTTTTTGCCGGGGTTCGGGGCTGATTTCAGTGGATTGAGGGCGGTACTAGCGGCGGCAGGTGGGCAGCGGGGCTTGTTTTGGGCATTCTTCACTCCCAAGCCCTACGCTTATGAAACTGCTGCACACGCTTCGCCGGCTGGCCCTGGCCCCGTTGTTCTGGCTGCCGCTGGCCAGCTTTGCCCAAACGCCCACCCCGGCGCAACCTGAAACAGTTTTTGCTGGCGTGCCGCAGGAAACCATCGCGGGCGAGGCCCCGGCATTCCAGCTCTTCGACCAGAAGTTCTACGACAACCAGTTGTTTTTGCTGGGCGAAGCGCACGGCGTGCAGCGGCCCCAGGAGTTAGATTTCGCCCTGCTCCAGCACCTGAACCAGCGGGCCGGCGTGCGTACCTACGTGGCAGAAGTAGACTGCGCCAAGGCCTATTACCTGAACGAGTACCTGCGCACGGGCAATGAGGCGACCCTGGACCTGATTTTCCGCAGCTGGCTGGCGGAAACCTCCCAGTGGGCCAACCAGGATTTCCGGGCCAAGCTCCGGCGCATCCGGGCCTGGAACCTGACGCTGCCCGCAACCCGCAAAGTCCGCTTTCTCGGCCTCGACCAACTCCAGGACCTGCCGCTGGCCGCTGATTACCTGGCGGCCCTGCTGCGGAAAAGCCCGCCGTCCCAATCCCTCCGCCCCCAGTTGGATTCGGTGGTTACCATGCTGCGGCAACCCACGGCCAGCCCAGCGCTGGTCGGCCTGGCCCGCCGCGCCCTGACTCAACCGAACAACTCCCCCGCCTCCGCCGACCTGCGCCACCTGCTGCTCAACCTCACCTACCCCCTGGGCAGCATGCGACAGCGCGAGCAGAACATCTTCATCAACCTGGAGGCGTTGTACCAGACTAAGCAGCTCACCAACGAAAAGCTGTACGGCATGTGGGGCCTGGCACATGTACTGCAAAGCCCACTGGTGGACGGTTACCCTTCGTTCGCCGCCCGCATTCAACTGAGCAGCTTGCCGCTGCGCAACCGGGTGGCCTCGGTGCTCTGCGTGTTCAGCGGCTGCCAGATGCTGTACGCCACCGCCGGCCTGCCCGCGCCCTGGCAAACGGCTGGCCATCCCTATAGCAGCACCGACAAATTCAACCACGATGGCCCGCTGGTAGTGCTCGATGGCCTGGCCGAGTTGAAGCAGCGTACCGCGCCGGGAAGCAGCACCCTGTTTCGCCTCGATGCACCGGGCGCCACCAGCACCCGCCAGCCCATTCGCCTGCAGTACGCACCGGGCATGCCGCCCAGCCAGCAAATGCAGTTCAGCCCGCAGGTACCGGCGGCGGCCTACGTACAGTACCTGCTGCTGGTGCGCGACTCGGGCCCGGTGCGGCCGCTACTGCCGGCGGCGGCAGCTGGCGCGGTGGGCCGCCGCTAGCCGGCCCCGACAGATGCATATTGCACCACCTTCCGCGTTTTCTGATTTCCATGTCGTTTCATTTCACTGCCCAACGCCCCTCCCGCTCCGACCTGGGCCTGGTGGCGGCCTACTGGCTGGTGGTGGCCCCGGTGCTGCTGCTCTAGTACCGGGCCGACAATGGCGCGAACCTGGGGCAGATGCTGCCTGAAGTAGGAGCCACGGTATTGTTTGATACAGTGGCGGTGGCCCTTCTGGTGGGCGGGCTTCTGCCCTTGTTTTTGAGCCGGCGGCGCTGGCTGGGGCTGGCGCTGCTGCCGGTATTTCTGGTCCTGAGCGGGGCCGGCTACCTGCTGCTTTACGGCCACCTGCTGGGGCATTCCACGGCGCTTTCGGGGACGCGGCTGGTGCTGGGGGCGGTGGCCCACGCCAAAAGCTACGGCCTGCTGGCCGTGCTGCTCACCGGCAAGCGCTACTTCGAGGCCCAGCGCCACGTGCTGCTGCTGCAAAAAGCCCAGACCGAAAGCGCGTTGCGCAACCTCAAGGCCCAGCTCGACCCGCACTTTCTGTTTAATAACCTCAACGTGCTGCGCGGCCTCATTCAGGAAGACCCGGCGGCGGCCAACGAGTTTGTGACCCGCTTGGCGGCGCTCTACCGCTTCCTCATCCGACACCAGCACGAGGATGTGGTGCCCCTGGCCGAAGAGCTGCAGTTTGCCGATGAGTACGTATTCCTGCTGCGCCACCGCTTCGGCACGGCCTACGATTTCCGGCAGACGCTGCCCCCGGCCGCCGACGTGGCCGAGCTGCTGCTGGTGCCCGGCACCATTCAGCTGCTGCTCGAAAACGCCATCAAGCACAATGCCGGCAACGAAGAAGCGCCCCTGCTCATCCGCCTCGAAGCAACGGCCACGGCCCTCACCGTGCACCACGCCCGCCGCCCCAAGCGCACGCCCGTGGAGTCGGCCGGCACGGGCCTGGCCAACCTGCGCGAGCGGTACCGGCTACTATTTCAGCAGGAAATCCGGGTCGAAGCCCTCGCCGATTCGTTCACGGTCACCATCCCGCTCCTGCGCCATGCGCGCCGGGCCGCATTGGCCCAACCACTCGTTAGCGAATGAATATTCTGATTCTGGAAGACGAAGAGCCCGCCGCCCGCCAGCTCACGCAGCTCCTGGCCCAGGCCGGGCACGCCACCCCGCCGCCCGTGCTCCGCAGCGTGGGAAAGGCCCTGGCCTGGCTGCAAGCCAATCCCCTGCCCGACCTGATTATGTCTGACATTGAACTGCTGGACGGCAACGTTTTTTCGCTTTATGAGCTGTTTCCCGTCGCCTGCCCCATCATTTTCACCACGGCCTACGACCAGTTTCTGCTGGCCGCGTTCCAGGGCAACGGCATTGCCTACCTGCTCAAGCCCTTCACCCTGGAGCAGCTGCAGGCCGCCCTGACCAAGTACGAGCGGCTGCGCACCAGCCTCGCGCCGCCCCCGGCCGCGCCCAGCCTGCCGCCCGATGTGATGCGCGAGCTCACCCAGGCCCTGCGCCAGCACGGCCAGCCGGCCTACAAGCAGCGCTTTTCGGTGCGGATGCGCAACGGCCTCTACCTGCTGCAAACCGCCGACATCGCCTACCTGCAAGCCGACGAGGGCGTGACTTTCGCCGTAGACAGTGCCGGCACGCGCTACCCCCTCAGCGGCACGCTGGCCGAGCTGGAGCGCCAGCTCGACCCCAGCCGCTTCGGCCGCCTCAACCGCTCCGAGCTGGTAAACGTGGCCTTCATCGAGCGGGCCGAGCCGTACTTCAACAACCGCCTCGCCGTGAAGCTGCGCGCCCCCGGCCTCACCCTCACCAACAGCGCCGCCCAAACCCCCGAGTTCCGCCGCTGGCTGGAAGGGTAATTGTAGCGTGGACTCTGCGAGTCCGCATGTCGTTCGGTCAACACGCGGACTCGCAGAGTCCACGCTACACCCTATTTCACGGCCCGCGTCATCTCGCGCTTGCCGGGGGGGCCGGGCAGCTTTTCCGTCAGCCAGCCGGCGGCGCGCAGGTTGCGGCGAAACTGACCCTGAGCGCAGTAGGTCACCAGTACCGCGCCGGGCGCGGCGGCGGCGTAGAGCTGGGCAAACACGGCTTCCGTCCACAGCTCGGGCTGCTT
This sequence comes from Hymenobacter siberiensis, assembly GCF_018967845.1. Lineage (GTDB taxonomy): Bacteria > Bacteroidota > Bacteroidia > Cytophagales > Hymenobacteraceae > Hymenobacter > Hymenobacter siberiensis. The sequence continues at coordinate 1,021,615 of NZ_JAHLZZ010000001.1, read as the reverse complement.
TTCGGGGGCGAAGGCATCGAAATAAAACAGGTTGTACTGACCGGCGGGCAGCGCGGCGGCTTGCAGCGACTGGTGCCGCTTGCGCAGCCGGAAGCCGGGCAGCAATTCCACCGGCGCATCCCAGGGCGCGGCGTGCAGCTCGGCAAACAGTTCTTTGATGGGGGTGCCGCGCTCGTCCCACTCGGGTTGCAGGGCGGCCACCACGGCGGGCGGCAGCGGGAAGGTTTCGAGGCCGTCGTACTCGATGAAAGCGCCGGCGGCCTGGGTGGCTTCCAGCGTTAATAGCGCGTTCAGGCCGGTGCCGAGGCCGATTTCGAGGATGCGCAGGGGCTGGCCGATTGCGGCGGCGGCGGGCAGCAGCGGGGCCAGCCCGTGCCGGATGAAGACGTGCGCCGACTCCTGCCGCGCCCCGTGCTGCGAGTGGTAATGCTCATTCAGGGCCGGCACGAAAAGCGTGGCCGAGCCGTCGGCCGTGCGGCGCACCTCTACCTTTGGCTCGCTGGAGAATTCCTGATTTTTCATTCCTCATTCTTCATTAAAAATATGCCCCGCGTAAAAGTAGCCCTGCCCGATACCTTCTCCTTCATCACCGAAATTCCGGTTCGCATCACCGACCTCAACTACGGTGGGCACGTGGGCAACGACGCCATGCTGGGAATCCTACACGAGGCACGGGTGCATTTCCTGCGCTCCATCGGTGTGCCGAATGACTACGATGCCGTCACCAAGCTCGGCCTCATCATGGTGGATGTGGCCGTGGAGTACAAGGGTGAAGCTTTCCACGGCGACGTGCTGCGCGTGCAGATGGCCGGCAACGACCTCAATAAATACGGCTTCGACGTGGTGTACCACGTGCACAACCAGGCCGGCAAGGAGGTGGCCCGCGCCAAAACCGGGATGCTCTGCTTCGACTACAACACCCATAAGCTGCGCCTGCTGCCCGAGGAGCTGGCCGCGCAGCTGCAATAGCCGCCCGTGTTTCGCCTCGTCCTCCTCACCGCGCCCACGGCCCTGCCCGATGAGGCACGCCTGCTCGCTGCCCTGCTCGGCGCGGGTTCCAAAACCCTGCACCTGCGCAAGCCCGGCTGGCCCGCCGCACCGGTCGAAGACCTGATTCAGGCCATTCCCGCGCAGTTTCACGCGCGGCTGGTGCTGCACGGGCACCCCGGGCTGGTACGGCGTTACCGCCTCGGCGGTCTGCACCTCACGGGGCAGCAGCGCGCCGCCACCGTGCGCCGCCCTACCCTCCTGCCCGGCCAGACGCTCTCCACGTCCTTCCACTCGCTGGCCGAAATCGACCGGCACCGCCGCCGCTACGACTACGTTTTTCTGAGCCCGATTTTCGACAGCATCAGCAAGGAGGGCTACGGCAGCACCTTCAAGCTGCCCGAGCTGCGGGCGTTTTTCCAGCGGCAGGCGGGCCGGGCCGGCTACCACGCGCCGGTGCTGGCGCTGGGCGGCATTGCGGCCACCAACCTGGCGCTGGTGCAGGTGGCTGGCTTCGCGGGCGCGGCTGTGCTGGGCACTATCTGGCAAAGCCCGGACCCGGTGGCGGCCCTGCGGCAGCTGCAGGAGCAGGTGTAGTGTGCGCTTTGCAGTACGCGGCGCGGTGGCTTAGGCCAGGGCTGCGTCCCAGTCTTTCCACACCGGCTCGTAGCCCTGGCGGCGCAGCATGGCTGCCACTTCAGCGGGGGTGCGCTCATCGGAAATCTCGAATTGCTCCAGCGACTCCGGGGCCACGGCGTAGCCGCCGGGGTTGGTTTTGGAGCCCGCGCTGATGCTGGTGATGCCCAGCTTAATGACGTGGTCGCGGAAAACCGGGCTTTCGCGGGTCGAAATCGACAGTTCCACCTCACCGTTCCAGATGCGGTAGGCACAAATGAGCTGCACCAGCTCGCGGTCGCTCATTTCCACTTTGGGCTGAAGCATGCCTTCGGCCGGCCGCAGACGCGGGAACGACAAGCTGTACTTGGTCTGCCAGTAGGTTTTTTCGAGATAATCCAAGTGCAGAGCGGTGTAGAAGCAGTCGGTGCGCCAGTCTTCAAGCCCGATGAGCACGCCCAGCCCCATTTTGTGGATGCCGGCCCGGCCCAGCCGGTCGGGCGTGTCGAGGCGGTAGTCGAAGTTCGATTTCTTGCCCTTGGGATGGTGCTTTTTGTAGTCGGCACGGTGGTAAGTTTCCTGGTACACCAGCACCGTATTCAGGCCCTCTGGAATCAGGCGCTCGTAGTCGGCCTGGTCCAGCGGCTGCACTTCCATGGAGAGATGCGCGAACTGCGTGCGCAGCGTACGCAGGGCCTTTTCGAGGTAGTCCACGCCCACCGTCACGTTGGCCTCGCCGGTCACGAGCAGCACGTGGTCGTAGCCCCAGTCCTTGAGCACGGCCGCTTCCAGCAGCATTTCCACGCTGCTGAGGGTGCGCCGGGCAATCTTATTATCGAGGCTGAAGCCGCAGTATGTGCAGATATTCTGGCACTCATTGCTCAGGTACAGCGGCGCATACAGCTGCAGGGTGTTGCCAAACCGCTTGCGCGTGAGCTGGTGGCTGAGCTGCGCCATCTGCTCCAGATACGGCGCGGCGGCGGGCGAAATCAGCGCCTTGAAGTCTTCCAGCGTGCGCTGCGGCGCGGCCAGGGCGTGCGCTACGTCGGCGGCCGTTTTGGCGTAGATGCTGGCCTTCACGTCGTCCCAGGGCTGGGCCTCGAAAATAGGTTGGAAGCTCATGTTGAAGGTTGTTTTTTAAACGTGAACATCATGCTTCGCTACGCTCTGCATGACGTTCTTTTCAAGTACCATCAGGACTCAACTTTACATATCCAGAAACGCCGTGAGCGGCGAGCTCGCCACCGCCTCGGTGTGCGCTACCGGCCCGGCCAGCCGCGCCTCGTAGGCCATGCGCCCAGCCTCCACGGCTAGGCGAAAGGCCGTGGCCATGGCTACCGGGTTGCCGGCCACGGCAATGGCCGTGTTCACCAGCACGGCATCAGCGCCCATTTCCAGGGCTGCCGCCGCGTGCGAGGGGGCCCCGATGCCGGCATCCACCACCACCGGCACCTTGCTCTGGCCGATGATGATTTCCAGAAATTCTCGCGTCAGCAAGCCCTTGTTGGAGCCGATGGGCGAACCCAGGGGCATCACCGCCGCCACGCCCACTTCTTCCAGCCGCTTGCACAGCACCGGGTCGGCGTGGATGTAGGGTAGTACCACGAAGCCCAGCTTCACCAGCTCCTCAGCGGCTTTTAGGGTTTCGATGGGGTCAGGCAGCAGGTACTTGGGGTCGGGGTGGATTTCGAGCTTGAGCCAGTTGGTTTCCAGCGCCTCGCGGGCCAGCTGGGCGGCAAAAACGGCTTCTTTGGCCGTACGCACGCCGGAGGTATTGGGCAGCAGGTGGAACTGCGGGTGCGCGAGGTGGCGCAGGATATCATCCTCGGCATTGGCCACGTCCACCCGTTTCAGGGCCACCGTCACCAGCTCCGAGCCGGAGGCCAGCAGGGCTTCCTCCATCAAAGCCGAGGAGCTGAATTTGCCCGTGCCGGTGAACAGGCGCGAGGTGAACTCCCGGCCGGCGATAACCAGTTTTTTAGTCAACATACTCGTTAAATGGCTTCTACCCCCGTTAATTCACGAACAAACTGCCCGGCTGCCACCGCCGGATTTTCGGCCGCCCCAATGGCCCCCGACACCGCCACGCCGTGCAGCCCCGTTGCCAGCAGCGCGGCCACATCGGCCAGCAGAACGCCCCCAATGCCAATAACCGGCACGGCAATGCCCGCCGCCCGGCACTGCTGCATGATATCGGCGTAGCCCGCCAGGCCCAACACCGGGCTTAGCTTTTCTTTTGTCGTGGTGAAGCGAAACGGCCCCAGCCCCACGTAGTCGACCCCGGCCGCCGCCAGCCGCTGCACGTCGGCAAAGGTGTTGGCCGTACCGCCGACGATGAAACGTACCCCCAGCATCTGGCGGGCTTCGTCAGGCGGCAAATCCTGCTGGCCCAGGTGCACGCCCCCGGCCCCGATTTCCTGCGCCAGCACCGGATTATCATTGATGATGAGCGTGGCCCCATGGCGGCGGCACACGGCCTGCGTTTCCAGCGCCAGCTGCTTCCAGATGGCGGGCGGCTGGTTTTTCACCCGCAGCTGCACCCAGCGCACACCGCACTGGCAAGCCAGCTCAGCCGCCTCGGGACTGGCGGTGATGTAGTGGAGGGAATTGATTTTCATTAGGAATTATGCGTTTGAATGGTACCCCAGCAGCGAATCGTTGCTGGCCAGAAATGCGGTGACATACTCCTTGCCCGTCCGGCAGGCTTCCACGAGCCCCTCCCCTTTCGCGAGCCCCGCCAGCACCGCCGACGACAGCACGCAGCCGCTGCCGTGCTTCTCGCCATGCGCCAACCGCGCCGCCGAAAACGCATGCCGCCGCCCGCCTTCCAGCAGCACGTCAGTCGACAGCTCGCCCGCCGCATGCCCGCCCTTCAGCAGCACCGGGCAAAAATTCGCCACGGCCGCCGCCGCCGCCTCAGCCGATTCACCGGGCCAGAGGCGCAGCATTTCGGGCTGATTGGGGGTGATGAGGGCCATTTCGGCGCACAGGGCGCAGATCAGGTCGCGGTCGATGGCGCGGTGAAACTCGTAGCCGGCCGTGGCTTTCAGCACCGGGTCCCACGCGATTTGCAGGTTTCGATTCTGGCTTTTCAGCCAGCCAATCAGCTCCAGCAGCTGTGGCAGGCTTTCAATAAGGCCAATTTTGATGAAGTCGACTTGAAAGCGCGCGAACAGAATGCGTAGCTGGTCGCGGATTTCAGCGGCCGGCACCCAGCGCACGCGCTCAAACGCCACATCGTTCTGCACCGTGAGGGCGGTGCACACGCCCAGGCCGTACACGCCGCTGGCTTCCAGCGTTTTCACGTCGGCCAGCAGGCCCGCGCCCGCGCTGGGGTCGAAGCCGGCAATGGTGAGGGCGTAGGGGCGCATGGGTGGTACTTGGTTTCTGGTGCTTGGATGAACGTCATGCTGAGCGCAGCCGAAGCATCTCTACCGCTTCGTTGAATCGGCTTGATTACTTGTGCGGTAGAGATGCTTCGGCTGCGCTCAGCATGACGTTCTTTTTTTCAGGAGGGCGTTAGAAATAAATCTCGCTACCCTTTTCCACAAATTCCTTCGACTTTTCTACCATCCCTTTCGCCAAAACCTCACTAGCCGTCATATCCTGCTTGGCCGCGTAGTCGCGCACTTCCTGCGTGATTTTCATCGAGCAGAAGTGCGGGCCGCACATCGAGCAGAAGTGGGCCACTTTGGCGCCTTCGGCGGGCAGGGTTTCGTCGTGGTATTCGCGGGCAGTGTCGGGGTCGAGGCTCAGGTTGAACTGGTCTTCCCAGCGGAACTCGAAGCGGGCTTTGCTCAGGGCGTTGTCGCGGTACTGGGCTCCCGGGTGGCCTTTGGCCAGGTCGGCGGCGTGGGCGGCAATTTTGTAGGCAATCACACCGTCCTTCACGTCCTGCTTGTTGGGCAGGCCGAGGTGCTCCTTGGGGGTCACGTAGCAGAGCATGGCTGTGCCAAACCAGCCAATCATGGCCGCGCCAATGGCGGAGGTGATGTGGTCGTAGCCCGGCGCTATGTCCGTGGTGAGCGGGCCCAGCGTGTAGAAGGGCGCTTCGTGGCACTCCTTCAGCTGCTTCTCCATGTTCTCCTTGATGAGGTGCATGGGCACGTGGCCGGGGCCCTCAATCATTACCTGCACGTCGTGCTTCCAGGCAATTTTGGTGAGCTCGCCCAGGGTTTCCAGCTCGGCAAACTGGGCCTCATCGTTGGCATCGGCGATGGAGCCGGGACGCAGGCCGTCGCCCAGCGAGAAGGCCACGTCGTAGGCCTTCATGATTTCGCAGATTTCCTCAAAGTGCGTATAGAGGAAGCTCTCCTGATGGTGTGCCAGGCACCATTTAGCCATAATGGAACCGCCCCGCGATACGATGCCGGTCACGCGCTTGGCGGTCATCGGTACATAGCGCAGCAGCACGCCGGCGTGGATGGTGAAATAGTCCACGCCCTGCTCGGCCTGCTCAATCAGCGTGTCGCGGAACAGCTCCCAGGTCAGGTCTTCGGCCTTGCCATTCACCTTTTCCAGCGCCTGATAGATGGGCACCGTGCCCACTGGCACCGGACAGTTGCGGATAATCCACTCGCGGGTTTCGTGGATGTTCTTGCCCGTGCTCAAATCCATCAGCGTGTCGCCGCCCCAGCGGCAGCTCCACACGGCCTTATCCACCTCTTCCTCAATGGATGACGTAACGGCCGAATTGCCGATATTGGTGTTGATTTTCACCAGAAAATTGCGCCCGATAATCATTGGCTCGCTTTCCGGGTGGTTGATGTTGGAGGGTATGACGGCGCGGCCGGCGGCCACTTCCTGGCGCACGAACTCGGCGGTGATGTGGCCCTCCGGCGTGTTGGCCCCGAAGCTGTGGCCGCGGTGCTGGGTGCGCAACGGGTCGTCAGCCGGCAGCTCGTCGAAGCGTTGGTTTTCGCGGATGGCGATGTACTCCATCTCGGGCGTGATGAGGCCCTTTTTGGCATAGTGCATCTGGCTCACGTTGGAGCCCGGCTTGGCGCGCAGCGGGGCCGCGATGTGCTCGAAGCGCAGGTGGTCGAGCTGCTGGTCGGCGGCGCGCTGCTGGCCGTAGTCGGAGGTGGTGCCGGACAGCTGCTCCACGTCGCCACGGTCCAGAATCCAGCTTTCACGCAGGCGGGGCAGGCCTTTTTTCAAGTCGATTTCGACGTTGGGGTCGGTGTAGGGGCCACTGGTGTCGTACACCGTCACGGGCGGGTTTTTCTCCGAAGGGAAGCCGAAATCGAACTGGCGCTCGGTATCAGCCAGGATGATTTCGCGCATGGCCACCCGGATTTCGGGATGCAGCTTGCCTTGCACGTAGATTTTGCGGGAGCCGGTGAGGGGCTGGCGCTCCACCAGCGTCTTCTGGGGGGCCTGGTCTTTCTTCTTCATCTATCTCTGTTGAAAAGTGTGATGGTTGATTGGTTGGTTGTCATCTGTCATCCTGAGCTTGCGAAGGACCTTATCACCGCCGAGCAATTTGCAGTAACTCAATCGATGCGAGCGTGATAAGGTCCTTCGCAAGCTCAGGATAACAGACGTGAGATGACAGGCGAAGCCCCTACCCGCCCTGCGTGGCGCGGATGATGGTAACCCGGTCTTGTTCGTGCAATTGGAGGGACGACCACTCGGCGCGGGGTACCACGGCGTCGTTCACGGCCACGGCCAGGCCGCGCGGCTCGGTGATGCCGCGCGCGGTGAGCAGGTCGATGAGCGACTGGTTATCAGCCGCTTCCTGAGGAGAATTATTGATATAGCAGACCATGCAACCAGAATTAGTTGGGACGGAGAAAGCCATAAACAATAGTGGGTGTCGGCCACGACCCGCCCCGAAAGGCAGCCGCAGGGCGGACCAGTACTTTTCCCTTCGCTGGTATTAGCCAGAATCAGGTTCCAAGGGTATCATCTCAGCTACGGCGAAGCGCAGCACCCCTAAAGTTTATGCAACAAAGATAGGCGACTTTTGCCAAACAACTAGCAACGCGGAACCCAACGCCCTGCCTGCTTGTATCTTTGCACTATGCTGCTAGAATTGCCCCTCGCCCCCACCGTTACCAAGCGCGACATTCGTAAAACCTCGTCCGACGAGCTCAAGGCCTTTATGGTGGAGCACGGCGAGAAGCCTTTCCGCGCCAAGCAGGTAACTGAGTGGCTGTGGAAGAATACCGCCGCCACCTTTGAGGAGATGAATAACATCTCGGTGGCCACCCGCGAGCTGCTGGACAAGCACTTCGCCATCAACGGCGTGACGGTACAAAACAAGCAGCTCAGCAACGACGGCACCATCAAATCAGCCTTCCGGCTGTACGATGGCAACGTGGTGGAGGGCGTGCTCATTCCGCACGATACACGCATGACGGCCTGCATCTCAAGCCAGGTAGGCTGCTCACTGACGTGCAAGTTCTGCGCCACCGGCTACATGGACCGCAAGCGCAACCTCGACGCGGCCGAGATTTACGACCAGGTGGTGCGCATTCGGGAGCAGTGCGAGGCGCAGTACGGCACGCCGCTCACCAACATTGTGTACATGGGCATGGGCGAGCCCCTGCTCAACTACGCCAACGTGGTGGAAAGCGTGCGCCGCATCACCTCGCCCGACGGCCTGAACATGGCCCCGCGCCGCATCACCATCAGCACGGCCGGCATTGCCAAGATGATTAAAAAGCTGGCCGACGATGACGTGAAGGCCAACCTGGCCCTCTCACTGCACGCCCCCACGGATGCCAAGCGCAACGAAATTATGCCCATCAACGAAGCCAACTCCCTGGCCGCGCTGAAGGAAGCCCTGCAGTACTACCACCAGAAAACCGGCCGCAAAGTCACGTATGAATACATCGTGTTCGACGGCTTCAACGACGGGCTGGACGATGCCGAGCACCTCTCCAAAATTGCCAAGTGGCTGCCCTGCAAGGTGAACCTCATCGAGTACAACCCCATCGAAAACGCTGATTACCAGAACGCGGCGGCCGATAAAATCACGGCCTTCCACAAGTACCTGGCCGACCGCGGCGTGCAAACCAACATCCGCCGCTCGCGCGGCAAGGACATCGACGCCGCCTGCGGGCAGCTGGCCGTGAAGGAGGAAAAGACGGCCGCGTAAGCAGCTTTTATCCGCGTTATTTTTCACGAAGAAGGCCCGTTTCCAGATTGGAAACGGGCCTTCTTGTCAATACAACAAACGCAACCGGCTTACTTCTTACTGCCGAAGCGAAAGGCAAAGTCCAGATACACGGGGATGATGTAAGTAGCGCCGAACTGACTATCTACGTGTCGGTTTGATGTATAGGGAAGGTACGCGCCCGTGTTGGGGTCGTAGTAGTAGTCGGTCCGCTGCTTGTCGTGCGAGAAGAGGTAGCCATAGGCCGCCGCCACGCCCAGGCTGGTGCGCCGCCAGTTGAACTTGACACCGTAGAGGCCGCCCAAGCCGGCTTTGCTGTCGGCCACGATGTAGTTTTCGGTAACCAGGGATATGCGGCGCGAGATGCGCTTCTGGCCCCCGAGCTGGATAACCGGCGTTTTGCCAATTTCGCCGCTGGTGAAGCCGTAGCCCAGGCCCAGGGTCAGGTTGTCGTCGGCCCCGCCGTAGGTGAGGGCGCCGTAGCCGATGCCGGCTCCGCCACTGTTGCTGTCATCGAAGGGAATGTTGGCGTAGATAACGCCCGCGCCCAGGTGCACCTTCTCGCTGATGGGGGCCGTGAACTTGGGCGATAGCACAAAGGCCTGCTGCGACAGCGAAACTCCCGGAATGAGCGAAACCGTGGCTCCAACGGAGAAATTATCGGTGATGCCGTATTCGCCCCCCACAAAAAAGAGGTAGGTGGTGAGCAGCGTGCCTTCGCCCCGGCGCACGCCCCGGGCGGTGGGCGCGTTGAAGAGGCGCGTGCCGTTGCCAATGTCGTAGTAGCCTGCTTTGGCGCGGCCGGGGGCTTCACCCTGCAAATCGGCGTGCCGGACCTGGTCGCGCTGCAGGCTGATGTGGCCCAGCTCCGGGCTGTCGAACTCCAGGCCATTGAGGCTGAGGCCCACCAGGCTACCGGTGAAGGTGGTGCCTTTGGTGGTTTCGACGCGGTAGGTGCGGCCCAGCAGGTACTCGTTGGTGGTGGGCGAGGCCGACGTGGGCGGGGAAGTGGTTTGGGCCAGTGCGGCGGCGGGCAGCGCCAACGCAAGGATACAAAGAAGGCTGCGGAAAGCTGGAGTCATATGAAGTGGAAATGAAATATTCCCCAAAGATGTCTCTTCACCGCCAAACCGTTGCAAAGCAAGCGTTAATCTTGCAGAACTTTTAGCCGCGTAAGCCTTTTTGGCTCAACCCATTCACTTCCCTTCGGCGCTGCGTCCCGATAGTGCGCCGTTGCGCCGCCCTATTTGCGCCACTTGCCCGTGGAGCGCGGGCGGCCGGTGGCCATTTCCTCGTCCGACTCGCCGGGGGCTATTTCTTCCAGACGCACGCGCACGGCGTGGGATTTGGGCTGCACCCGCTGGCCGAAGGCATCGGCAAATTCCTGGGTGAATTCGGCCCCGAAGAAGATGATGAGCGACGAATAGTTGACCCACAACAGCAGCACAATGGCCGAGCCCGCCGCCCCAAACGCCGAGCCAGGGTCGGACTTGGCGATGTAGAACGCGATGAGGAACTTGCCAATCACGAAGAGCAGCGCTGTGATGAAGGCCCCCACGCCTACATCGCGCCAGCGGATAATAGCATCGGGCAGAAACCGGTAGATGAGCGCAAAAAGCAGCGTGGTAACGCCCAGCGACAGCGCGAAGTCAACGATTTTGATGGCAATAATCCCGATTTCGGGCAGCAACTGCTGGAGCCAGCCGGTGAAGGCGCTGAGCACGGCACTCACCACGAAGGAGATGAGCAGCAGCAGGGCCACACTCAAAATCAGCCCAAACGACAAAAAGCGCTGCTTGAGGAAGGCCCGGATACCGATGCCGTTGGTTTTCACCTTCAGGTTCCAGATATCGTTGAGGCTCTCCTGGAGAGTGACGAAGAAGGTGGTGGCCGCAAATATGAGCGTAGCCACGCCGATGGTGGTGGCCAGCGGCCCGCGCTGCTGCACGGTGAACTTGGCAATGCTGTCCTGCAAAAATTTGGCAGAATCGGACCCCACCAAGCCCTTCAGCTGGCCGTATATCTGGCCCGTGATGGCCTCGCCGCCATATGCGGCGCTGGCTACTGTGATGACGATGAGCAACAGCGGCGGCAGGGAGAAGATGGTGTAGTACGACAGCGCCGCCGCATGCCGAAAGGAGTTATTGTTACTGAACTCGCCCGCCGAGGACTTGAGGACGGCAATAACGTCGGAAAACCTATAGTTGGTGGCCATGCAGAGCTGGATAGATAACAACGCCGAAAAGCAGAGGCGTGCTTGTTAATACGGCTGCACCGGGGCGGCGTTGGTAAATTTCGTTGTTCCCAAGACCTTCGCCCGCCGAATGCGTATCGGGAAAGCCGACCGACCTTGGCGGCCTCACCAAACCAACATTCCATTATGCGTCGCTTTACTCAGTCTTTATGTTTGGCCGGAGCGGTAGCCATCAGCGGCCTGCTCCTGGGCTGCCCGGCCGCCAAAGAGCCTACCGAAAATAAGACCCCGGCGGTCAATTCCTCCGCCACGGACCCCGCCGCCGAGGGCTTCGACCAAGCCGGCTCCGACCCCAAGGCCGTGGCCCTGGCCGACACTGTGATGCGTAAAATGGGGGGCTACGATGCCTGGAACAACACCCGCTACCTAGCCTGGAGCTTCTTCGGCGGCCAGTACCAGATTTGGGACAAGCAAACCGGCGATTTTCACTGGGAAAAAGACTCGCTGGTGGCCAACTATAACCTGGGCACCAAGCAGGGCCACGTCTACCGCCTGGGCAAGGACATTTCGGCCACGCCCGCCGGGCAGGAATTGCTTGGCAAGCTCACGCCCATTTGGAACAACAATTCCTGGTGGCTGCTCATGCCTTTCAAGTTGAAGGATTCGGGCGTGACCCTGAAGTATAAGGGCGCGGCCAAAACCATGGCCGGCCAGCCCGCCGAAGCCCTTCAGCTCACCTTCAAAAACGTGGGCACCACCCCCGAAAACGGCTACGAAGTGCTGGTGAACCCCACCACCGGCCTCGTGGATGAGTGGGCCTATTTCCCTGCCGCCGCCGACGCCCAGCCCGCTTTCCGCCGCCGCTGGGCCGACTACACCCGCCACGGCCAGCTCCTGCTGGCCGCCGACCGCAGCGAAGCCACCAAGCCCAGCCGCCTCGACAACATTGCCACCGCCCAAACCCTGCCCGAGGGCGTGATGAGCAGTCCCACCCCGGTCACCAAGCTGCGCTAGCCGGCGGCCAGCGTCCAGCGCAGTATATCAATGGGGGCGGCGCGCAGGGCGGCGGCCAGCTCGGCATCGTCTTTATATTGAAGCTGCGTGAGCACGCTGGCCTCCACGCTCACCTCCATTTCGGCGGCTTGAAAAGGCCAGGATTTCACCAGCACTGGGCCGCCGGCCACGGGCTGGGCCAGGGTATGCACGGTGCCATCGGGCCCGCGGTGGATTTCCACGGCGCGGCCCATTTCCGGGATTTCGTGGCGGCAGAGGATGAGGGAGAGGCGGTCGCACCAGTGCAGGAGGGCGTAAGCCTGGTCGGCTTCTTTTTTGGAAATTTCAAGTTGCCTCCGCCACTGCTGCTGGCTGGTTTTTAATTCGTCCAGGAAGGCATCAATGGCCTTTTTTTGGCCCCGTAGGTTTTCGTAGAGGCAACTCAGGTGCAGGCTGGTGAGGAGGCTGCGCCAGCGCCCCTGGAAGCGGGCGGCAGCCAGCACCCCGGCCGCCTGCTCCATGGAAAATTCCTTTTGGGTGAAATTGGCCGGAGCTCCGGCGGGCGTGAGGCCATGGTGGCCGCCGTGCCCGAGCCAGGCGGCCTGCTCGTCGTCGTGCTGCACGATGGCGGCCAGCAGGCCCACCCAGCGGGCGGGCGGCAGCGTGGGCGGCCAGGCGTAGGCAAGCTGCGCGGCCAGCAGGGCGTGGGCCTGTTGGTAGACGATTTGCCAGCCGACGGGGGTTGAGTTGACTATCATGGGGCGGGGAGCAGTGGGAAAAAGCAGCCTTGAGATTCAACTGGCAAACCGATTCCAGGGTTGCCGTAGCTTCTTTTGCAATTCTACATAGCTCACTCCTATTCCAGGCTCACCTTTCCCACTACCATCCCCGGCCATGCCTGCCCCCACTACTGCCGGAAGCCCCACCCCGCTCACCATTCGCCTGCCCGACGGCCGCCGGCTGGGCCTCACGCGCTACGGCAACCCCGCGCACCGGGCGGTGGTGTTCCATCACGGCTTCGGCTCCTCGGGGCTGGAGGTGCCCGATGATGCAGCGCTGCTGGCCCGGCTGCAGCTCCAGATTCTGGCGCCCGACCGGCCCGGCGTGGGGCAGTCCAGCGTGTACCGGCCGCTCACCTTTCCCTCATTTGCCGATGACGTGGTGGCCATGCTCGATGCCCTGGAAATAGCCGGGCCGGTGGGCGTGATGGGCTGGTCGGTGGGCGGCGTGCACGCGCTGGCGCTGGCGGCGCGGCACCCGGCGCGGGTGGCGGCGGCGCAGCTGCTCAGCACCTGCCTACCGCTGGGCGAGCGGGCGGTTTATCGGCATCTTTCGTGGGTGTGGAAAGGGCTGCTGTGGGGCCAGCTGGGCTTTCCGTGGCTGAACCGCACCACGTTTCTGTGGCTCAGCCGGCAGTGGGCCCGGCACCCCGACCGCACCCTGGCTTGGTTTATCCGCCTCATGCGGTCGGAAGAGGCACGCATCACGCCCCACCACTGCGCCCTGCTGCGCGATGCCGCAGTGCCGGGCTTCGCCAACCACGGCCGGGGCGTATTTGATGATGCCCAGGCCTGGTGCCGCCCGCCCGGCTTCCGCATCGAGGACGTGCGGGCGCCCGTCCGGCTCTGGCACGGCCAGGCCGATGGCGTGTGGGGACCCGGCAACATTCCCTACCTAGCCCGGCGGCTGGGCGGTGCGCCCGTGCGGCTGCTGCCCGCCCAAGGCCACATGCTGTACCTGGAAAACTGGCCCGCAATTCTGGAGGAAATGCGGGCGCTGCTGGAGGCTGCCGCAACGTAGGCGTTGTAGTTTGCGGCCCCAACCCGCAGCAAATGGCATCTTTCGCGGGCAGCGGCCGTTCCAGTAGCGGCCCATTTGGCTATGCCACAGCTTTTATTCCGTGAATCAATACGTCGAGCAAATTCTTCAAAACCCGCTGGCCTCGCTGGCCATCGTGGGCAACCTGGTCATCATCGAAAGCCTACTATCGGTAGACAATGCCGCCGTGCTGGCCACCATGGTGGGCGATTTGCCCAAAGACCAGCGCAATAAGGCCCTGCGCTACGGCATTTTCGGGGCGTATATTTTCCGGGGGCTGTGCATTTTATTCGCGTCATTCCTTATCAAATTCTGGTTTTTGAAGCCGCTGGGCGGACTCTACCTGCTCTACCTGGTGTACGACCATTTTAAGGCCCGCGCCGCAGCCGAGGAGGAAGAGGTTATCGACAAGCAGAAAAGCTGGCTCTACCGCAACACGCTGGGCTTGTTTGGGAAATTCTGGGCCACCGTGGCCCTGATTGAGCTCATGGACCTGGCCTTCTCCATCGACAACGTGTTTGCCGTGGTGGCCTTCACCGACAACCTGATTCTGATTTGCGTGGGCGTGTTCATCGGCATTCTGGCCATGCGGCTGGTGGCGCAGGCTTTTGTGCTGCTCATGGGCAAGTACCCGTTTCTGGAAACGGCCGCTTTTGTGGTCATCGGCCTGCTGGGCCTCAAGCTGATGCTGTCGCTGGTGGCGCACTTCCTGCCCGGCCACCCCGTGAGCGTGGCCCTCGAAAGCGAGGCTGCCGATGTGGGACTCACCGTGCTCACGGTGGCCACCTTCGCGGTGCCGTGGGCTACCTCGCTGCTGTTCAATGTGCCGCAACGCGCTGGCGGCAACTAAGCGACGCAGGTCCGACCGCGGGGCACGAATAAAAAGATACGGCCGCAGGTATCGCGCATCGGCTTGTTTTAGCACGATGCAGGCAAGTGGCAAACGGGGCTCACAAACCGCTCAACCACCCGGTCTGAAATAAAATAACAGCGGAGCGCAACCAAACTCGTAGTATTGCGCTCAGCACTAATGGATGAGCCGCTGCCGGATGGCAGCAGGAGGCCATCCATCCGACTGTTCATTTTTCGCTACCCATGAAAAAAAACACTCCCTGCCTGCGGGTCCTTTCCCTGCTGGCCCTGACTGCTATACCCGCGCTGGCCAACGCCCAGCACTGGCAATGGGCCAGCGCCCCCACGGCCATCAGCGGCCCCGGCGGCGCGGCTCACCCAGACGGCTCGGCCATTACTGCCACGGCGCTGGATGCCGCCGGAAATACGGTAGTAGCCGGCTATTTCTCGGGCACCTTCACGCTGGGCACTACCACGCTCAGCAGCGCGGGCGGCTCCGATATTTTCGTGGCCAAGCTCAGCCCCGGCGGCCAGTGGATACAGGCCGTGAGCGCCGGCGGACCAGGCCAGGATTACGCAAATGCCCTGGTTTTGAGCGGCGGCAGCGTGGTGGTGGCCGGGTCCTTTGGCGGCGCGGCCCCGACGGGCTCGCTCACCTCCTTTCAGTCTTTTGGCCTCACTACTACCGGCACCGCCCAGGCCAGCGATGCTTTCGTAGCCCAACTCGGCCCCACGGGCCAGTGGGTGATGGCCCAGGGCATGGGCGGCCCCGGCCAGGACGCTGCCAGTGCCCTGGCGCTGGATGGGGCCGGCAACGCCGTGGTGGCGGGCAGCTTTCAGAACACCGTCGGCTTTGGCACCTCCACCCTGGTGGCCGATGGCGTGACCACCGCCGTGTTTGTGGCCCGGCTCAATTTGGCCACCTCTACCTGGACCCAAGCTGCCCAGAGCACCTGCCAGTTTAGCACCATCCCTTTCCGGACCTACCCCACCGCGCTGGCTGTTGACGCGGCCGGCAATGCCGTGGTAGCCGGCACCTTTAGTACCAGCGCCAGCTTCGGCAGCACCGTGCTCAACACCCGCGACGATGGCCTGTTCGTGGCCCGGCTCTCGGCGGCCGGCCAGTGGACCCAGGCCGTGCCGCTGAGCGCCGCCACCAACGCAGGCAGCGGGGCCGGTGCTCCCCAGGCCCGCGCCGTGGCCTTGGATGGCCTGAGCAACGTGACCGTAGCGGGCTTGCTGGCCGAGCCTGTGAATGTGGGTGGCACGCTGCTCACCAGCGCCGGGGGCTACGATGTATTTGTGGCCCGGCTCAGTGCCGCCGGCCAGTGGACACAAGCCATACGGGCCGGCGGGCCGGCCAATGATTTTGCCACCTCCCTCGCCACTACCGCCAGCGGCGCAACCGTGGTAGCAGGCCTGTACGGCGGTATTTTTCCCGCCTCTACTACGCCTACTGTTTTCGGAAATTTCCAGCTTGCCAACTCGGGAACCTACGACGCTTTTGTGGCGCAGCTCAGCGCTGCAGGCCAATGGGACAGCGTGATGCCCATCGGCGGCATGGGTTGGGACGCTATTTCGGCGGTGGCCGTAGATGCGGCGGGCGCCGTCGCGGTGGGTGGCTTCTTCGATGCCCCCATCAGCGTTGGCCCCTTTGTGCTGCCCAATGCCACGGGCTACCGCACCGCCTTCACGGCCCGGCTAGCCAGCTCGGCCCTCGCTACAAATACGCGTGCCACCACACCGGCCGAAACGTTCACGCTGGCTCCCAATCCGGCCGCCAACGCCGTGCGCCTCACCTGGCCCGAGGCCAGCGCTACGGCTCGCCCAGTGCAGGTGCTCGATGCCCTGGGCCGCGAGGTACGCCGGCAGGAGCTGCCCGCTCGCACCGCCCAGGCGGCTCTCGATGTGGCCGGGCTGGCACCAGGGTTATACATGGTACGTTGCGGCGCGGCTACCAGCCGCCTGCAGATGGAGTAAATCAGTTAGAAAGGCCCATCCGGAACCAGGTTCGTTACTCCGGTCAGACCGATTGAAGTGAGCACGATTTCGCCCTGCCGACAACCGGTCAGACCGCTTAGGGCAGTCAGACCGGAGCAACGAACCTGGCAATCCAGACGGGCTTTCTTAGCTTTTCATTTCTTTCAAATGCAGCAGCATGTCGGCCGTCATTTTGTCGAGGTCAAAATCGGGCTGCCAGCCCCAGTCGGTACGGGCCTTTGAATCGTCGATGCTGGCGGGCCAGGAGTTGGCGATTTGCTGGCGGCCGTCGGGCTTGTAGGTCACTTCAAAGCCGGGCTCGTGCTCCTGGATGCTGGCCGTGATTTCGGCCGGCGAGAAGCTCATGGCTCCCAGGTTGTAGCTGGTGCGGACTTTTATTTGCTCGGCCGGGGCGTGCATGAGGTCCAGCGTAGCCTTGAGGGCATCGGGCATGTACATCATGGGCAGGTAGGTATCTTCTTCGAGAAAGCACTCGTAGTTCTCGCCGGCCACGGCGCGGTGATAGATGTCCACGGCGTAGTCGGTGGTGCCGCCGCCGGGCAGGCTCTTGTAGCCAATGAGGCCGGGGTAGCGCAGGCTACGCACGTCGAGGCCATGCTTGCGGTAATACCACTCGCACCACTGCTCGCCGGCCAGCTTGCTGATGCCATACACCGTGTTGGGATTCATGATGGTGACCTGCGGCGTGTTTTCGCGCGGGGTATCGGGGCCGAACACGGCGATGCTGCTGGGCCAGTACACCTGGGCCACGCCGTGGGCCACGGCGGCTTCGAGCACGATGAGCAGGCCGTCCATGTTCAGCTGCCAGCCGAAAAGTGGGTTCTTTTCCGCTGTGGCCGAGAGCAGGGCGGCGAGGTGATAAATCTGCTTGGGGCGGTACTGGCGGATAAGCTTGTCGAGGCGGGAGCGGTCGAGCACGTCGAGCAGTTCGAAGGGGCCACCAGCCAGCAAATCCGGATTTTTTGGGGGCCGCACATCGGCAGCTACTACCAGGTGGGGCTCGTAGCGCTGGCGCAATGCCGCCACCAGTTCCAGCCCAAGCTGGCCGCAGGCGCCGATAACCAGCACCGAGCCGGGTAATACAGATGTTTCAGTGTCGCCGGGAGTGGTGGCCATGCGCGGGGAGTTCGGGTTGAGATGGGGAGAGTGGGAGTTGGGCTGCAAAGATACCGGCGCGGTCGTGGCCAAACCATCGGCGCGGGTCCGCACTGCCTTACGGTATCTTTGGCCTCATGTTTATGCGGCTTGCCCTGTTCTGCCTCTTCTGCGTCGGCCTGCTGAGCGGGGCAACCCGCGCTCAGACTGCCCCTGCCCCGCCGCGCTACCGCAACCTGGTGATGGAAGGCGGTGGCATCCGGGGCATTGCCTACGGCGGGGCCCTGCTGGAGCTGGAGCAGCGCGGCGTACTAGCCGGAATTACGCGGGTGGGCGGCACCTCGGCGGGGGCCATTCAGGCGGCGCTGCTGGCGGTGGGCTACTCGGCCCAGGAAATTATTGATGTGGTGAATGCCACGCCCGTGCAGCGGTTGAATGATGGCCGGTTCATCTTTTTCGGTGGCACGCACCGGCTGGTGAAGGAATACGGCTGGTACCGGGGCGACGAGTTCAGCACCTACCTCGGCGAGCTGGTGGCCCGCAAAACCAAAAACGCCCATCTCACCCTGGGCGAGCTGCACGCACTGGCCCAAAAGGAACCCGCCCGCTTCCGCGACCTCTACACCACCGGCACCAACCTCACGCAGCAGCGCGTGCAGATATTCAGCTACGAAACCACACCCACCATGCGCGTGGCCGATGCCGTACGCATCAGCATGAGTATTCCGCTCTACTTCCGGGCCGTGCTGCTTGATGCGGAGAACAAGGTGATAACCGGCACGCCCGCCCCCGGCCAGCCCGTGCAGGTGCTCGTCGATGGCGGCCTGCTGGCCAATTACCCCATCGATTTGTTCGACTACCCGCGCTACCTGGCCACCGGCCCGGCCGCTGCGCCAGATGCCCACGGCCACGTCTTCAATCCCAAAACCCTGGGCCTGCGCCTCGACCGCGCCGAGCAGATTCCGCTGGATGGCGCGCCCGCCGGCCGCCAGCAGCTCGCCCCCTATGCCATCACCGATTTCAACACCTACATGGGCGCGCTCTACACCGTGGCCCTCGAAAACCTTAACCCCGTGCAGCCCGCCGACTGGCAGCGCACCATCAGCATCGATTTCCTGAATTTCAGCCCGAAAATCAAACGGATTTCGGATGCGCAGAAAAAGCAGCTGATGGACAGCGGACGCAAGGGTGTACAGGCGTTTCTGGCGCGTCAGAGGTAGGGGCGGGGCCTGCCCCCGCCCGTCGTTGAACGGAATCGTTAGAACGGTGCGAGCGGCGGGCGGGGGCAGGCCCCGCCCCTACCTCCGACAATGTAATTTTGCTTCATTAAACTTACCATCCCACCAACCATGTACGCCACTCTCCAGCCCGACCTCACCCAGCAGCTTCAGGAAATCAAAGACGCCGGCCTTTTCAAGAAGGAGCGCATCATCACCTCGCCTCAGGGCGCCGAAATTGAAACCGACGAAGCCGGCGAAGTGCTGAACTTCTGCGCCAACAACTACCTGGGCCTGAGCTCGCACCCCGAAGTTATCAAAGCCGCTAAGGAAGCCATCGACACGCACGGCTACGGCATGAGCTCGGTGCGCTTCATCTGCGGCACCCAAGACATTCACAAGGAGTTGGAAGCCAAGCTGGCTGAGTTCCTGGGCACCGAGGACACCATTCTCTACGCAGCCGCTTTCGATGCCAACGGCGGCGTGTTCGAGCCGTTGTTTAATGAGCAGGACGCCATCATTTCCGATGCCCTGAACCACGCCAGCATCATCGACGGTGTGCGCCTGTGCAAGGCTCAGCGCTACCGCTACCTGCACAACGATATGGCCGACCTGGAAAAACAGCTCCAGGATGCCCAGGCCAAGGGCACGCGCCACCGCATCATCGTCACCGACGGCTCGTTCTCGATGGACGGCACCATCGCGCAGCTCGACAAAATCTGCGACCTCGCCGATAAGTACCAGGCCCTGGTAATGGTGGACGAGTGCCACAGCAGCGGCTTCCTGGGCAAAACCGGCCGCGGCACCCACGAAATGCGCGGCGTGATGGGCCGCGTCGATATCATCACCGGCACGCTGGGCAAGGCCCTGGGCGGGGCCATGGGCGGCTTCACCTCGGGCCGCAAAGAGATTGTGGACATGCTGCGCCAGCGCAGCCGCCCCTACCTGTTCTCGAACACGCTGGCCCCGACCATTGTGGGCGCATCGCTGCGCGTGCTGGAGCTGCTGACGGAAAGCACCGAGCTGCGCGACCAGCTCGAAGAGAACACCAAATACTTCCGCGAGCAGATGACCGCCGCCGGCTTCGACATCACGCCCGGCGAGCACCCCATCGTGCCCGTGATGCTGTACGACGCCAAGCTGGCCCAGGAATTCGCGGCCAAAATGCTCGACGAGGGCATCTACGTGGTGGGCTTCTACTACCCGGTGGTGGCGCAGGGCAAGGCCCGCATTCGGGTGCAGCTGAGCGCGGCCCACACCCGCGAGCATCTGGACAAGGCCATTGCCGCCTTCACCAAAGTGGGCAAAGAGCTGAAAGTGCTGAAATAAGCGCGTATGCTCCGGTCCGACCGCCCTAGGCGGTCGGACCGGTTGAAGCACCACCGATTCCGCCCGCACGACAACCGGCCGGACCAATAATTGCTCACAAAAAAAGTCCCGCCGGCAGCTGCCGGCGGGACTTTTTACTTACTGCGGAACGCTACCCTATTCGCGTACCACGCGCTGAGTCAGCACGCCTTCGGTCGTTTTCACCCGGAAGGTGTACACGCCCGAAGCCAGGTGGCCCAGGTTCAGCGAGGCCGAGCCGGCGGCGATGATGCTGGTGTGCACCACCTGGCCCAGCGAGTTCAGCACCACCAGCTGCGAGGCCGTGGCGCGGGGGCCGCGCAGCTCCAGCGTGAGGCTGCCGTTGGGCGTGGGGTTGGGGTACACCAGCAGGCTTACGCCGGTGAGCGCCGCCGTTTGCGTACCGGTCACCGTTACCGAAATCGCATTGGAAGGAGCCGAAGCGCAACCGGAAGTAGCCGTCACCACCACGGTGTAGCTGCCGTTTTGCGAGCCCACCGGAAGCAGCAGCGTGTTGCTGGTGCCGGGGGCAGCCACGGCCACGCCGTTGCGGAAGAACTGATAGGTAACCCCGGCCAGGGCCGACGTGCTCAGCAGCACCCCACCCGCCTGGGGCGTCGAGGTGAGCGTGGGCGTCACCACCCCGAAGTTGATGGTGATGGTGGTGCTGGACGATGAGCCGCTGCACGCGCCCGACGTGGCCACCGTGTTGAGGATGGTGTACGTGCCGTCGCTGTTGGCATTAGTCAGGTTGATAACGCCCGTTACCGGGTTAATGCTCAGGCCAGCGCCCGTGGTCGAGAACGTGCCGGCCACCGCGCCGGGAGCCAGCACCGGCGCTACCGGAGTAGTAGAGCCCGTGCAATACGTGCCGACGGGGTAGCTGAAGGCCGCGTTCGGCGGCGTAGCCAGCGTGAGCACCACGCGGCCCGTGGAGGTGCACGGGGCCGTGGGGCCGGTGGGCGTGAGCGTGAGCGTCACGGTTCCGGCCGTTACGTCGGCCGCCGAGGGCGTGTAGGTTGCGTTCAGCGTAGTGGCATTGGGCGAGAACGTGCCCGTGCCGCTGGTGGTGTAGGTAGCGCCCGTAGCCGAACCGGCAATGGTGCCGGCCAGCTGGTAAGGCGTGCGGCCGCAGCTGGTAGCAGCGGCCACCGGCAGCGAAGCCACCAGGCCCGGCGTCACGTTCACCTGAATCGGGGTGCGCGAAGCCCCCACGCACTCGTTGCCAATCAGCAGGTTGAAGAAGAAGTAGTAGCTGGCACTGGCACCACCGGCCAGCAAACCGCCCGTAACCGATACCACGCCGCTGGGCGAAGTGTAGGGGTAGGTATTGCCCGTGAAATCGCGGTACAGCGTGGGCTGCGTGCCCGTAGCCGAGGTAACCAACCGGTAGGTGCCGGCAGCCGGCACGGCCAGATTCAGCTGCAGTACGGTGGGCATCAGGGCGGTGGTGCTGCCCGCCGCCAGTGCAAACGGACCAGCCGTGGAAACCAGGGCCCCGGCGTTGTCGCGTAGCTCCACAGTTAGCGAACCGGCGGTGGCAGTGGCATTGTATACCGTAGCCGCCTGAATGGAGGTGGGGCCGGTGGCCGTGAACACGATGCCGGTGTTGGTACCGCTGTAGCCGCCATCGGTCTGGATGGAAGCCGGCTTGCCGCCTCTTTCGGTGCCGCCCGCAAAGGCTTCGGCGTAGTAGGTCGTGTTGGCCGTGAGGGCCGGCGTCACGAAGGGGTTGCCGGTGCCGATGGCCGTGCCGCCGGTAGCCGTGGTGAAGTAGCGCACCGAAACGCCCGTTGGCACGGTGGACGACAGCGTAGCCGTACCGCCCGCGCAGGTGCTGAGCGGCGTGGGAGCAGCCGAAATCACGGGGTTGTTCACCATGATGGCGGCCACGTTGCTGTAGGTCGTGTTGGTGTTGCAGGTATTGCGCACACGGTAGTAAATGGTGCTGTTGAGCACGGGCGTGGTGTACGTAGCCGCAGTAGCGCCGACAATATCCGTGAAGGTGCCGGTGGCGCTGGTGCTGCTCTGGTACTGGATGCTGCCATTGGCTGCGCCGGCCAGGGCCAGCGAAGCGCTGCCGCTTACACAGATATTGAAGGACGCCGGGGACAGCACACCGGCCACCGGAGCAACTACCGTGCGGGTAGCGGCGGGTGTCAGCACGTTGTTGCTGGTGTTGGCATCGCCCACCACAGTGGCCGTCACGGCAAACGCGTAAGCACCCAGCGTGGTCATGTTCAGCGTGCCGGTGAGGGTCACGTTCAGGGTCGCGCCGCTGGTCAGGGTGCCTGTGCTCACGGTACCGGGGAAGGTTTGGGTAGTGCCGCCGGGCAGCGTCACCACTACCGATACTGCGGCCGGCGTGGTAGCGAAGTCAAGAGTCGAAGTGCCCGCGTTGCGAATCTGCACAATCACCGCCTCGGTAGCGCTGTAGCAGCTCGTGCCCGCAGCCGGGCCCAGGAGGGCCACTGGGGCCACATCCACGGCCACCGGCGTAAACTCATAAGCACCCAGGTCGGGGGCCGCGCCCCGAACCGCACCCGTGATGTCATCGGTTACGCGGGTGAGCGGCGTGCCGGCGTTGTTGAGCAGCACGTTGCTGGGCAGCAGGTTGCCGGTGCTGACCCCCACAAATACCGGGTCGGCCGACACGCTGTTCTGGTCGAAGGCATTGCTGTTAGCGGCCTGCAGGTTGGCCAGCGTCACCAGGGCAGTGCTGAAATAGCCCACGTTGCCGTTGGGCACGTAAATGTCGTTGTAGTTGCTGGTGGTCGGGGCTGTGGAGTAGTACACGCCGTACTTGGTGCCCGTGCTGGGCCGCGTGATGCTCACCACGTTGTTGCGGATATCAGCGCTGGCCCCGGAGTTGTAGATGCCGTAGGTAGTGTTGGTCGCGGCCGACTGGTCGTCCGCGTTGATGCTGTTGTTGTAGATGCGGCTAAACGCAGCGCCCGAGTTGTAGATGAGGTACTGCGTGCCCGAGCCGTTGATGTTATACAGCACGTTGTTCACCACGTCGTTGGTGGTAGTAGCCGTGGCGCCGGTGCTGGTAGCCAGGTAAATGCCGTACAGCGCGCTGGTCGAAGTCGGGTTGCCCGTGAACGGGTCGTGCAGGCGGTTCTTCTCAATGGTGAGGCTGCGCGACGAGGCGAAATTGTAGATGCCGTAGAACGAGCTGACCGCCGTGCGCAGCGGCCGGCTCACATCGTTGCCGATGAACTGAGCCCCATCCTGATACCCCGAGTAAATCCCGTAGGTATAGAAGTCGCGCACGTTGTTGTTGCGCACAACATTGCCCGTGTTCAGCGAAGTGGTGCTGTTGCCGTACAGCGTGATGCCGTAGTAGCCGCCGTTCACGGTGTTGCCCTCAATGGTGAGGTTGTTGGCCGAGTTGCCGCTGGTGGTGGCGCTGGTGGTCGAGCCGCTCACCACGATGCCCGCAAAGTTGGTCGACGTGGTGGCGATGTCCGCGTTGATGGTGTTGTTGGTGATGCGGTCGTTGTCGGCCGCACTGGTCAGCAGCACGCCGTAGCCGTAGGTGCCGCTGGTGCCGCTGCCACCGGTGGCATCAATGTTCAGGTTGTTGATGGTGGTGTAGTCGGTGCCGTTGAGCTGCACCACCGCGCGCTGCGTGCTGCTGGTCGAAGCATACCGGATGGTGCGCCCGCCGCCGTTCACGACAATGGTGTTGGTGGCGCTGGTGCCCGCTACTTCGCCCAGCAGAAACTGCTCGGTGTAGGGGCCGCCCGTAACCGTGAGGGTCACCGGACCGCTGATACCATCCTGGTTCAGGCGGCTGGCCGCATCGGTGAAGCTGGTAAAGTTGGTGCCCGCCGTGGGCAGCGCGCTGTTGATGGTGAAGGCCCCGCTGATGGGGTTGGCCGTCTGGCTGGTCACCGTCACGTTGTCAATCGTAGCCGGCGGCTGCGCGCCCAGCGAGCCATCGTTGCGCCAGGTAAAAATCAGGCGCTGCGTGCTGCCGCTGAAATTACCCGGCAGCTGGAGCGTGGTCCGCCCGAAGGTGGTTTGCAGGTTGATTTGGGCCAGCACCGTCACGCCGGCCGGAAGGGTGCCCGCCACCGGCGTAAACGTAGTGGGTGCCACCTGCACCAGCAGGTAGTCGTAGGTGCTTTCGCCGGCCGCTTTCCAGTCGAAGCCGAGCTGAATATTGCCCTGGCCGGCGGCCACGGTCACATCGCGGTACATGTGCGAAACCGCAGCACTGGTAATGGTATACGCATTGCTCACCCCACCATCGTTGGTGATGTATGCCGATTTGGTGCCGGCAGTAGTGGGGCCGTTGCCGCCCACCGTGCCCACAAACCACTGGTTGATGTTGGTAGCGGCACCGTTGACGAGCGTGAAGCTATTGGTAGCGCCTTCAAAGTCCTCATTGAAGACGGTGGTAGTTTGGGCTTGTGCCCCTAAGCCACCCAGCAGCAGGAACCCGGCACCAAACAGGCGCGTGAGCCGCTTCGGCGATGACAGGGCACGGGGCAGCAGACCCTGCTGCTCGCGGAGTATTTTTTTGTGCATAAGACAAAAGAGTAAAGTGAATGAATACGGTGGTGAAAAAAGGGGATGAATGAAAAAGCAACCGGGTGGTAGCGCAACAAACCGAGCCAGTGCCGGCCCTGGCTGGCAGCCGCATTTGGCTGACAAAGGCGATGGGTGAATCGCACCAAACTGCAACTACCTGAAAGGCACAGCACAGAACGCTCCTAGAAAAGTAAAAAACAAAAACTCAGAAACCTAATCAGTCCCCACCCGCCGCCATCGCCATCGCCTGCCAAATCATAACCCAAATATCTGACTATCAAATAGATGATATCAGGCAAATGAATTACAATGTTCTGCCTCACCCATTATTGCCGAAGGGGTTAGCGGGCACCGGCGGCATTGGCGGTGGGCACCAGAAGCCACTCGGTCAGGCGGGCGCGCAGCTCGCTGGGACCCAGGTTGCGGTGCACCTCGCCGTGGCGCACGAGGCTCATGGCCCCGGTTTCCTCGCTCACCACCAGCACCACGGCATCGGTGATTTCGCTCAGGCCGATGGCAGCGCGGTGGCGCAGGCCGAGCGAGGCCGGCACGTCGGAGTTTTCGCTCACCGGCAGAATGCAGCGGGCGGCCCGCAGCCGACCGTTGGTCACAATCACGGCCCCGTCGTGCAGGGGCGAGGTTTTGTTGAAGATGGAGAGCAGCAGGCGCTTGCTGATTTCGGCATCGAGCCGGTCGCCGGATTCGGCAAAGGGCGTGAGGTCGGAGGCTTGGGTGAAGCAGATGAGCGCGCCGGTGAACTTGTTCGACAGGCTTTTGGCGGCTTCCACGAAGGGGCCCACGGCCAGCGGGGTCGTTTCGGCGGGGCGGCCCCAGCTCCAGCCGCGCACCCGCTCCAGGGCCGTGGCCTTGCCCACGCTCAGCAAAAACCGCCGGATTTCCTGCTGAAACAGGATGATGCTGGCCAGCACGCCCACGCTCATGAACTGCCCCAGGATTTTGGTAAGCAGCTCCATGCCCGTGGCCTTCACCACCAAGTATAGCAGGTAAAACGACACCAGACCCAGCGCCACGTTCAGGGCCACCGAGCCGCGCAGCAGCTTATAGAGCTGGTACAGCAGCACCGTCACCAGCAACACGTCGGCCGCGTCAATCCAGCCGAAATGCAGGAAATTGATGGGGAATGGGCCGGTCATGGCGGTGGAGAAAAA
The DNA here is from genome assembly GCF_018967845.1 of Hymenobacter siberiensis. Taxonomy (GTDB): domain Bacteria; phylum Bacteroidota; class Bacteroidia; order Cytophagales; family Hymenobacteraceae; genus Hymenobacter; species Hymenobacter siberiensis. The sequence continues at coordinate 995,662 of NZ_JAHLZZ010000001.1, read as the reverse complement.
GAGAAGGGCCTTAGATGAAGCATTCGTCATCCTCATCGGGCGTCCGCTTGCCAAGGACCTTGGCCGCGCCGAACAAGTTGCAGCGACTACCCGCTGCAGGCTATTCAGCGGTGCTAAGGTCCTTCGCGCTGCTCAGGATGACATACGCCCTTCAAATTACGGCCTTTATTCCGCCATCGGAAAGGTATTGGCAAATAATTGTATGGTTTGGTGGGCTTCGGCCACATCGTGCGCCCGCAATAGCTTAGCCCCGCCCTGCAGGGCCACCATGTGCAGCGCCGTGGTACCGTTGAGGGCCGTTTCGGGGCCGAGGCCGAGGGGGCCGTACACCATTTTCTTGCGCGAGAGGGCAGCCAGCATGGGCAGGCCCAGCGCCTGCAGCTCGGGCAGGCGGCGCAGCAGCTCGTGGCTTTGGGCAGCGGTTTTGGCAAAGCCGAAGCCGGGGTCGAGCAGCACATCGGTCACGCCGAGGGTGCGCAGGGCGGCCAGGCCGTCGCGGAAATAGCGCAGTAGCGTGAGCACCAGGTCGTCTTCGTAGTGCGTGAGCTTGCTCATGGTTTGGGGGGTGCCGCGCAGGTGCATCAACACGTAGGGCACGCGCAGGCGGCCCACGGTGGCAAACATATCGGCGTCGAGAGTGCCGCCGCCCACATCGTTCACCAGGTCGGCCCCGGCCTGCACGGCGGCTTCGGCCACGCCGGCCCGGAACGTATCGGCCGAGAGAAAGGCCTGCGGGAATTCTTTGCGCACCGCTGCCACGGCGGGCAGCAGACGGCGGGTTTCCTCGGCTTCGGAAACATCATCGGCTCCCGGGCGGGTGCTGTAGGCACCGAGGTCGAGCACGGCCGCTCCGGCTGTGAGCATGGCTTCGGCGCGGGAAAGCAGGTCTTTTTCGGAGGCCACGCGGCTGCCGGCAAAGAACGAATCGGGCGTGAGGTTGAGAATACCCATCACCTGCGGCCGGCGCAAATCGAGCAGGCGGCCGTGGGGGCTTCGTAGTGAATTGGTGAATTGGTGGATTGGTGAGTTAGCTACGGTTGGCGACATGGAACGACAGCGCTAGGTTGCGAAAGCGCCAATATCCATCTAATGCCCCGAACTTGCGGCGTGAGACGAGATTTCAAACTCACCTGTTCACTACCTCACCAGCTCACCCTTGACTACCCCCGAACAATACGACCTGCTGCTGGCCCGCTGCCGCACCCTGTTTCTGGCCAAAACCCACGACTACGGCACGGCGTGGCGCATTCTGCGCCTGCCCTCGGTTACGGACCAGATTTTTATCAAGGCCAACCGCATCCGGACCATTCAGGAAACCGGCGTGCAGCTCGTGGCCGATGATGTGAACGAGGAGTTCGTGGCCATCATCAACTACTGCCTCATTGCCCTGATGCAGCTGCACCTGCCCGGGGAAACCCCCCTCGACATGGCCGCCACCGCCGTGGCCGCCGCCTACGACCACGAAGCCGCCGAAAACCGCCGCCTGCTGCTGGCCAAAAACCACGACTACGGCGAAGCCTGGCGGCAAATGCGCGTGGCCAGCATCACCGACCTGATTCTGATGAAGCTGCACCGCGTGAAGCAGCTCGAAGACATTGGCGGCGCAGCCCTGGTGAGCGAAAGCGTGGAAGGCAGCTACCGCGACATGCTGAACTACGCCGTATTTGCGCTGATTCTGGAGGGCGAGGCGTAGCGTTTGTCATCCGTCGGCTGTCATCCTCATCTTGCGTACGCTTGCGAAGGACCTTATCGCGCTCGCCTCGGTTAGATTATTACAAATTATTCAACCGTGATGCGGTCCTTCGTCTCTGCTTTAAGTGCAGAATGCTCAGGCTGACAGCCAACGAATGGCAGGTCCGCACAACAACCCCACGCCCCGCCCCTGCGTTTCGCCCCCGGCTTACCTTTGCTCTCTATGTCTGTCCCTAGCTCCATTACCGCCGTTGCTCCTGCCTCGCACCCATTGCGCACCCTCACGCGGGTGTGCTGGTTTTTGCTTGGGGCGCTATTCATTTTTTCCGGCCTCATCAAGCTGAACGACCCGGTGGGCACGGCTTATAAGCTGGAAGAATACTTCGAGGTGTTCGCCGTTTCGCTGCCCAGCCTGGCGGGTTTTTTCCTGTGGTTCAAAGGCATTGCCCGCACGATGTCCATTCTCATGAGCTCGGCCGAAGTTATTCTGGGCGCGGCGCTGCTGCTGCGCTGGAACCTACGCATCGTGCTGTGGGCGCTGTTTGGGCTGCTGGTCTTTTTCACCTTCCTCACCTTCTATTCGGCAGCGTTCGATAAGGTGACGGACTGCGGCTGCTTCGGCGATTTCATCAAGCTCAAGCCCTGGACGTCGTTTTTCAAAGACCTGTTTCTGCTGGCGCTGTGGGCCATCGTGTTCACGCACCAGCGGTTTTTGCGCCATTCCTTCGTGCGGGGCACGTTTGGGGTGATGACCATGACCTTTGTCACGGCCATTGCCATTGGCATTGGGGTGCGGGCGCTGGGCCACCTGCCCTACTTCGATTTCCTGCCCTATAAAGTTGGCAACGACATTGGCCAGCTCATGAAGGCCAGCGCCCCGCTGCGCTACCAGTACACCATGGAAAAAGGCGGCAAAACCGAGGAGTTCACCACCTACCCCGACTCGACCTGGACCTACAAGAGCATGACGGCCCTCAACCCCGAAGCCGGCCCCAAAATCACCGATTTCAAGGTCTGGAACGATGAGGGCGACTATACTCCCGAGCTGTTGCGCGGCAACAAGCTGGTGCTCATCATCCAGAACGTAGACAAGGCCGACCGCGACCGTTACGACCAGATTAACAAGCTGCTCGACGATGCCAAAACCTCACGCCGGGGCATCACGCCGCTCGTCATCACCAGCAGCAGCCCGGCCGAGTTCGACGTGTTTCGCCACAGCGCCAACCTGGCCGTGCCCTTCTACTACGCCGATGCCACGGTCCTCAAGTCCATCATCCGCTCCAACCCCGGCTTCCTGCTGCTGAAAGACGGCGTGGTGAAAGGCAAGTACCACTACCACGATATTCCCAGCATCGGGAAGGTGGAGGAGAAGCTGCAGTAGTTGTTTTAATGTGGAAATATGGTGAATGTGAAAATGTATTGAATGTGCTGAAGGTGGAATATCTGCCAGGCAGTTGCACCTTCAGCACATCCAATACATTTCTCACATTTTCACATTCATCATATTTCCACATTCTCCACATTCTCCACATCTTCCTTATTTCCCACATCTAGAAATTGCTCCCTTTCATCCTCCGTCGTTTAGCCCAGGGCCTGCTTGTGCTGGTGGGCGTGGCGTGCACGGTGTTTCTGCTTTTCAATGTGCTGCCCGGCGACCCCGCCGCGCTGCTGGCCGGCCAGCGCAGCGACCTGGCCACCAAAGCCGCCATCACCGCCGACCTCGGCCTCGACCAGCCCCTGCCCACCCGCCTGCTGGGCTACCTCAACGATATTTCGCCCCTGGGCCTGCACCCGGCCGACTCGGCTGGCCGCGCCCGCTACGGCGGCGTGGCGCTGCTGCCACTTGGTTCCAAAGCCTTAGTGCTGAAAACGCCCTACCTGCGCCGCTCTTTCCAGAGCAACAAGGACGTGCTGCGCATTCTGCTCGATTATTTTCCCGGCACCATGTGGCTGGCGCTGGCCGCCATGCTCATTGCCAGCGTGGGCGGCGTGGCCTTTGGCGTGGTGGCGGCGCTGCGGCCCCAGTCGTGGCTCGACAGGGTACTGGTGAGCACCTCGGTACTGGGCATTTCGGTGCCTTCATTCGTGGCGGCCATCATCATTGCCGTCACGTTCGGCTTCTACTGGAGCCACTTCACGGGCCTGAGTCTCACCGGCCAGCTGTATGAAACCGACCCGTTCACCGGCGAGCGGCACCTCGTGCTGCGCAATTTGCTGCTGCCGGCGGTGGCGCTGGGCATCCGGCCGCTGGCCATTATCACGCAGCTCACCCGCTCCAGCATGCTCGATGTGCTGAGCCAGGACTACATCCGCACGGCCCGCGCCAAGGGCCTGAGCCGCACCGCCACCGTGCTGCACCACGCCCTGCGCAACGCCCTGAACCCCGTGGTTACGGCCGTATCGGGCTGGCTGGCATCGCTCATGGCCGGCGCGTTTTTCATCGAATACATCTTCAACTGGAAAGGCCTGGGCACCGTGACGCTGCGGGCCGTGGAGAACCTCGATTTCCCGGTGGTAATGGGGGCTACCTTGTTCGTAGCGGCTCTTTTTGTGCTCATAAATATTGTGGTAGATGTGCTCTACGCCGTGCTCGACCCCCGCGTAAAACTGAGCTAAGCATTTAGCATGTAGTCGCGAAGCGGTGCTTCGCGCCCTCCCCCACCCAGCGGGCTCCCCCAAACGGTGCGCATGCGCGAAGCGGTGCCTCGCGCATGCGCACCGTTTGGTACCTCACTATATAATCGCCCCAAACAAGGGCAGGAATTATGAAGCAGCTTCCTATCGACCCGCTCATTTCGCGCGGCGGCTCCGGGCACCTGAGCCTGGTAGGCCTGCCAGGCGCGGGCAAAACCACCCTCGGCCGCCAGCTGGCCGCCCACTTCAACCGCCCGTTTCTGGACCTGGACGTGGCCATTGAGGTCCGCACCGGTCGCAGTGTGCGCGCAGTCTTTGCCGAAGACGGCGAGGCGGCTTTCCGGGCCATAGAGGCAGCGGTGCTGCGCGATGCCCTCGCCCTGGCCGGGCCGCCGCTGGTGCTGGCCACGGGCGGCGGCACCCCCTGCTTTCACGATAACATGGCGCTGCTCAACCAGGCCGGCCTCACCCTCTGGCTCGATGTTCCCAGCGCCGTGCTGGCCGCCCGCCTGCCCCCCGAGGAAGTAGCCAAACGCCCCCTGCTGGCTGCCGCCGGCGGGGCCGAAGCCTGGCTGCGCGAAACCCTTACCGCCCGAAGTCAGTTTTATAGCCAGGCGCGGCTGCGCTGCTCGGCGGCGTGTACGCTGCCGGCCGTGGTGGCCCAGCTGGCGGGGGCGGGTTTTGCCCTGCCCGCCACATTGCCACCCGCTTCGTAATTTTGTTAATTGATTCGTTCGACGTTTGTTACCCCTATGCAATCAGTATCCACCGAAGAACCGGCTGTAAACGAGGCTCCTACGCCTGCCACAGCCCCCGTGCGGCCCAAACACAAGGGCTCAGCCCAGCTTTTCCAGAATCCGTTGCTGGAGCGGCTTTCGCACACGCACATCGCGCTGCCGGTGGGCATTTTTGCCGCCACGGGCATCATCAGCATGTATTACGGCCTCGTGCACGGCTTCATGACGGGCGTGGCCGCGCTGGGCCTGTTTCTAGTGGGCCTGCTGGCTTTCACGCTGATAGAGTACCTGGTGCACCGCTACTTGTACCACATTCCGGCCACCACGGCGGGACGCGCCAAGTTCCAGTACACCATGCACGGCGTGCACCACGAGTACCCCAAGGATAAAACCCGGCTGGCTATGCCGCCCATCATCACGGTATTTGTGGCGTCGCTGCTGTTTTTCATTTTCCGCTTCAGCTTTGGCTCGTATGCGTTTGGGCTGCTGTCGGGCTTCACGTTTGGCTACGCCATGTACCTGTTTGTGCACTACGCCATTCATGCCTACTCGCCGCCCAAAAACTTCCTGAAAGTATGGTGGACGCACCACAGCCAGCACCATTACCGGCAGGACGAAGTGGCATTTGGTGTGAGCAGCACGCTCTGGGACCACATCATCGGCACCATGCCCAGCAAGAAAAGCGCCTAGCTTTCCGGCAGGCTGAGACACAAAAAAAGCGCGGCTCCCTCACGGGGGCCGCGCTTTTTTGTGGGTTGAGGTTCAAAACCCGATGATGCGACGAATTGCCCATCGGGCTTCTTCGTACCACTACCTTTTGGTGGTTGCTACGCGCCGGATTAGGAGCGCGGGCCACGCATTTTGTTCACGATGAAGAACAACAGCGCCACCACGATAAACACGGCAATCATACCCGTGTAGGCCCCGGCTTTGAAGATGCCGGCAATGGCATCGCAGCCCGTGAGCGTGGTGGCCAAGGCGAAGAGGAATACGAAGAGGGAGAGACGGGAGGCGTTCATGGCGTGAAAGAGAAAGAGAAAGAAAGGAGGTGAAAGGCGCATAGCACGCAGGCTACGGGGTTAGGGCTGATACTGTGCCTACGCCAAAAAGGTTAGCCCCTGCCATTGCAAACGCTGGTTATCGACACAAAACAGCCCGGCGGAGGGGTTCTCGGCCGGGCTATTTTTCTATCAATTGCTGGTGCGCTTTACCAGTTGCCGCTGGCCCCACCGCCACCGCTGCTGCCGCCGCCAAAGCCGCCGAAGCCGCCGCCACCGCCGCCGCCAAAGCCACCACCTCCCCCACCGCCGAAACCGCCGCCGCCGAAGATGATGGGCGGGATAAAGCCGCCCCCGAAGCCCCGGTTGCCGCGCCCGCCACGCCCACCGCCGCCACGGTTACGCAGCATGGTGAAGATGATAACAATCACCAAGATAATAAGCCAGAAGGGAAAGCCGGAGCCCGAACCGTCGCGCCGGCCCTGGGGCCGGGCGTCGGCCGGGTCGGCCTGATACTCGCCTTTGGCGAGGGCAATGAGCTGGTCGGTGGCCCGGTCGAGGCCGGCGTAGTATTGGTTCTGGCGGAAGGCCGGCACCAGCGTGTTGCTGATGATGCGCTTGGCCAGGGCATCGGGCACGGCCCCTTCCAGGCCGTAGCCGGTCTGGATACGGGCGGTGTGCTCCTGCTGGGCCACCAGAATCAGAATGCCGTTGTTCTTGCCCTTGCGGCCAATGCCCCAGCTTTCGTACAGCTTCTGGGCGTAGTCGGCAATGTCGTCGCCGTCGAGATTGGGAACGGTGACGACGGCGATTTGCGACGACGAGCTGTCGTTGTAGGCCACCAGCTTGCGCTCCAGCTGGTCGGCCTCGCCGCCCTGCATCAGTCCGGCCAGGTCGTTGACGAGGCGCGGCGGGTTGGGGCGGGGCGGAATGTTCTGCGCCGCGCTGTTGAGGGCCGCAACCAGCCCCAAAAGCAGTAGCAGCAGCGACCACCACGATTTTGGCACGCCCGATTTCAGCAGCGGGAAGCGGAATAAAGTCGATATCCTGGCATCAGCCACGGAATTTTTCATGCGTCGGAAGACGGTTTTTGGCCGCCGAAAGAAATGGAATCGTCCAGCTCGTTCTGGTCGGTAGCGGCATCGTAGGGGAAGTAGCGCTTCAGCTGCTCGCCCACCATTTTGATGCCCTGCTCCAGGCCCAGCACGTAGTTTTCGTGCCGAAACTGATTTAGCACGGCTTCTTTGGTGGTTTCCCAGAAGTCGTCGGGCACGGCAGCATTGATGCCCGAGTCGCCCACCACGGCAAACTGCCGGCTCTGCCAGGCCAGGTAAAAAAGCACGCCGTTACGAGCGGCGGTTTTGTGCATGTCCAACTCCCCAAACACCTGGGCGGCGCGGTCCAGCGGCTCGGGTGTGGGGCAGTTATCTTCGATATGCACCCGGATTTCGCCGGAAGTCGTGATTTCGGCCTGCCGGATGGCCGCTACCAGCGCCGCATCCTGGGCGGGAGTGAGAGGAGAAGTCATGATTGAGTTAGGAGTTAAGAGTTGAGAGTTGAGTTTGGGAGGTATTTGCTAACCGGCCCTTACTCTTAACTCTTAACTCAATTAAAATTGAACAGTCGGGGCCTTGCTGGCGGCCGCGTCGGCCTCGAAATAGGGCTTGGGCGGGAAGCCGAACATGCCGGCAAACAGGTTGTTGGGGAACGAGCGCGTGAACGTGTTGTAGTCGTTGGTGACGGCGTTGAACTTGTTGCGCTCTACGTTGATGCGGTTTTCGGTGCCCTCAATCTGGGCCTGCAGCTCCTGGAAGTTGGCGTTGGCCTTCAGGTCGGGGTAGTTTTCGGACACGGCCAGCAGGCGGCCCAGCCCGGCCGACATCTGGCTCTGGGCTTCCTGGAATTTCTTGATGTTTTCGGGCGTCAGGTCGTTGGCATTCAGCTGCACGCTGGTGGCCTTGGCGCGGGCCTCAATCACGCTGGTGAGGGTGCCTTGCTCGAACTTGGCAGCCCCTTTCACGGTGTTCACCAAGTTGCCAATGAGGTCGTTGCGGCGCTGATAGGAGCTTTGCACGTTGCCGGCCTGGGCCTTCACGGCCTGGTCGCGCGTCACCATGCCGTTGTAGCCGCACGACGACTGGGTGAGCAACAGGGCCAGGCCCGCGAAATAGAGAAGAAAGCGTTTCATGATGGGTTGTGAAGGGTGTTAATGAAGGGGGTTAATGAAGGGTATTCGGGGTTGGTAATGGCGCGGCGGCAAAACCTGTGGCCGCTGCTCCGGTTTGCTACCGGGTTTGGGGCAAAGTACGCAGCTTAGCCCTAGTAGTTGTAGCTTGCTGCTTAGCTGCGCCAAACGCCTTCATATATCGTCCTCCCGCTTTCTCCATTACAGCCCCACCCCAATGAAAGCTGTTATTCCCGTTGCCGGCATTGGCTCGCGCCTGCGCCCCCACACCCACACCCAGCCCAAAAGCCTGGTACCGGTGGCCGGCAATACCATTCTGGGCCACATCATTGACCGCCTGCAGGCCGCCGGCCTCACCGAATTTGTGTTCATCGTGGGCTACCTGGGCGATAAAATTGTGCGCTACGTGCGCCGCCAGTACCCCGAGCTAAAGGCCACGTTTGTGGTGCAGGAGCCGCGCGAGGGCATCGGCCACGCCCTGTGGCTGGCCCGCGAAGAATTCCGCCACGACCCCGACGGCGTGCTCATCATGCTCGGCGACACCATTGTGGACGTGGACCTGCCCGCCCTCATGGCCACGCCCGGCTCGGTGCTGGCCGTGAAGGAGGTGAAAACCCCCAGCATGTTCGGCCTGGTCGAAACCGGGGCCAGCGGCCGCGTGAACAAGGTGGTGGAGAAGCCCAAAATCCCGAAATCGAACTTCGCCATGGTGGGCCTCTACAAGCTGGCCTACCCCGAAAAGCTGGCCGAGGCCCTTGAATGGCTCATCGATTCGGAAACGCGCACCCACGGCGAGTTTCAGCTCACCGATGCGCTCATGCACCTCATCGAAGAGGGCGAGGTGATGTCCACTTGCCCGGTCGACAACTGGTTCGATTGCGGCCGCAAGGAAACCCTGCTCGAAGCCAACGCCCGCCTGCTGAACCGCCCCGAGTTTCTGGAAGGTCACGACTACTCCGAATACCCCGATACCGTGATTATCCCGCCGGTCAGCATCGGGCGCGACTGCCAGATTTCGCATTCCATCATCGGCCCCAACGTGGCCATCGGCGACAAAACCATCGTCAAAAACTGCATCCTCAGCGACTCCATCATCGGCAGCTATTCCGAGCTGAAAGCCGCCGTAATGCACGACTGCATCGTGGGCTCCGACGCCTCGTTCCGGGGCATGAACCACTCGCTGAACATCGGGGATAATACCGAAATCGACTACAGCTAGCCGGAGGTCCAGGGGTCGGTGGATGTAGGGGCGAAGCGGTGCTTCGCCCGTCGTTGCAGATTCTATTCAACGACGGGCGAAGCACCGCTTCGCCCCTACATCCCTTCCTCAACCGCCCACGGGCAGCACGCGCACGTTCACGCTGGCTTTCTGGTCGAGGTCGTTTTCGAGCAGCAGGTACTGGGCCCCGGCGGGGCCGAGGTCGGCGGCCAGCACGCGGGCGGGGTGGCGAGGCGCGGTGGCGGCCAGGGCCACGCCGGGGGCGGGGGCATCGTCAGGCAGCAGCAGCAGGGCCACGCGCACGGCCCCGGCCGGGGCCGTCACCGTGAAGCTCAGGATGCGGTCGGGGCTCAGGGTGCTGTCGAGGCGCGTGACGCGGCGGGCGGGCGCGGCGGTGGCCGTTTTCGCGCCGGGGGCCGAGGCCTCGGCGGTCAGGCTGCGCTCCTCCGGCCCATCGGGGTAGAGGCGAAACAGGCGGCGCAGCGCGTCGTCGGCGCGGTAGGCCACCTGGGCGGCAGCATTCAGGGTCACCAGCTGGGTCCAGAGGGCGTTGAACTGGCCCACGTACTGGTCGGTTTCCACGGTGCCTTCGCCGTGCGCCACGTTCACATCCACGCCGCTGGTTTGGGCGATGGCCGCCAGCCGCAGCAGCTCGGTAATCTTGGCCTGGGGCATGCCGCCGGGTTTGAGCAGGGCGGCCTCGCGGGCCTGCACCTGCTGGGCGGCGGCTTGCAGGGCGGTGTTGAAGGGAAGGGGGCTGTCGCCGGCGGCGGTCACGGCGCGGTGGCCAAACAGGTCGTCGGCGTGGGGCGTGGTGGGATAGGCTTTCTTGGCGTAGAAAAACAGGTCTTGCAGCAGGGGCCGGGCCTGGTCCAGGGCCTCGTCGCGGCTCAGCACGGTTTGGTGCTGGTCGGCCTGGCGCAGGTCGAGGCCGGGCAGGGCCTGGGCGGCCGTGGCATCGGCGAGGAGCTGGGCAAACCAGGCCGGGGTGAGGTCGGCATCGGCGGCGGCCAGGTCTTTTTGCCGGGCCAGGCCCAGGCTTTAGAGGGAAAACGCGCGGGTAAGCGCGTCCTGGTAGGTACCCCCGAAGAGGCGGGTGTCGGTGTACGACATAAGGAATTGGGAAAAGAACGGATAGAAATCCCGCCGCACGCACGATGGTAGCCGGAAGATAGAAATACTTTCATTGTTTGTCCGTTCGAGCCGCCCCGCCCGCCCCCGTACCAGCCTCGCCCCTTGCCGGATGGAGACCGGACGCCCCCGTACCGGCCTCGCCCCTTGCCGGATGGCGGCCGGACGCCCCCGTACCGGCCTCGCCCCTTGCCGGATGGCGGCCGGCTGGCCTCGTACCGGGGTGCCGCAGCCCCGCACCGGGACCGCGCCGGCGTTTGCCGGGCCGTTTGGTGATGCTGGAAAACGTTCGTTTGTTGGGAGGCAAGGGTTCACGAAACGCATCCCCTCGGCGCGTTTCGTAAACGTTCATTCGTAGACGGGTTTCGTAAACTCACCAGGTGCTACAGTAGCTTGCCAGCACCTGGTAGCGGGCAGCAGCTGGTAGTTCACCGAAAAGAGGGTAAACTTAATCACATGAAAAAAGCCCTAAAACGACAGGTAAGCCTATTGCTTCGCTTGAAGGTTATCAACCTCTAGCTTGTAGCCAAACATATTCCTTAAGTTAGGCAACGTGGTCAACCCGTAACAGCTTTTTTTACGGCCCGTGAGCAGGACCCGCAATCCTTCCACCTGATATTGCGCCGGCAGCGGATGAACCGGTACCAAATAATTGTCAAGGAGGTACCGCCCACTGGAAAGGGCGGTTTCGTCCACAATCAGGCAATAGGTATCCAATTGGGTCTTGGTCACCACGGCTTCCCGGTTTTGATAAGAAGCCAACACGTGCTCATTATCACAGCTCTGCTGGGGCGCATTGCCTTCGTCTTTGCTACACCCGGCCATGGCCCCAAGAATCAGCAAAGCGGAGGTTATCAAGGCTTTCATGGCGCAGGGGGTGAAGGTTTCAAGAACGAGCGGGGCAACGGCTGATTGGTTGCGTGGGAAAATATACCACCAGAAAGCTTGTGGCACTTTCAAGAGGAATGCTGCACACCAAGTTGGGTCTACCACTTGGACCGGAGAACGGGTGACCAAGGCAAAATACTACCCGTGCGTTAACCAGACTTACTGTTCAAGAAAACGGTCTTTTTCTTACAAATAGGACTTACGCAGTTGAAACACTAACAAACTGAAAAACAGCAATATAACAAATATGCGTCTTGAATGCAAGTCGTTGATTTTCAAGTTACATAGCTTTTGAAGTGCGTAAGTCCTAACAAAGATTAACCCTCACCCGACCACCTGCCCCGTTACGTTCTCCTCCTTCGGCCATCACCGCAGCTGCTTATCGCCCCTGTAGCATCAAACCCATAATAAATAGCGCCCAAACCCGTACTTTTCCGGTAAAATCGCGCTGCTTATGACTTTTCGCTTCGTTCTGGCCTTTCTGCTGGCCCTCATGCTGTTCACCGCCCGCGCCCAAACGCCCCTCGGCCAGCCCTCGCTCGATGAATCGAAGGTGCAAATCTGGTGTGCCACGGTGCGCTTCGTGTACGACGATGCCGGCCGGCCCAACCTCAAAAGCACCGTGCGCTGCGAGGGCGGCAACCTGACGGCGCTGGCCGCCAGCATCCGGCCCGACAGCCTGCGGGTGTTCAGCGTGCTATATCAGCCCATTGAGGGCCGGGGCACCATTTACCAGGGTAAAAAGGACAATTCGGCCCGGCTCGCGGCGCTGGCCAAAGCCATTGTGAATAAGCTGAAAGGCTCGCCCGCCCGGCGCAAAGACCCTGCCCGCATGGCCCGCGTGGCCGCCCTCGAAACGGCCCTTACCAACTACGTGACCTCGGGCACGCCCCTGGGCGAAGTAGCCGCCGCAATGGCCCCGGAAATGGCCGACACCGCCGCCACCGCCACACCCGGCCCGGCCGAAGCCGCCGAGGCCCAGGCCGCCGCCGAGCGCGATGCCGCCGGCACGTCGGCGGTGGCCCTGCCGGTTACGGGGCCGGGCAGCTTGCTCTATCGTTTTGCGGCCCCGCTGGCGCTTATTCTGGGCATTCTGAGCCTGGTGCTCTACATTATGCTGCGCGTGACGCTGGGCCAGTGGCGCCGCCAGCAGCGCCGCGAAACCCTGGAAGCCAAGCACGCCGCCACCGCTGCCCAGGCCGCCGCCGCCGAAACCAGTGCCGCCGTGGCCGACTCCGTAGCCCGCGTGAAGCGCGCCGAAGCCCTGATTCTCGCGGCGGCCGCGCCCGAGGCCAACAATGCCCCGGCCGCGCCGGTTCTCGACCAGCTCAGCTCCGCCCAGCGCCTGGAAGTGGAGCGCCTGGTGAGCCAGCGCGTAGATGAGGAGCTGCGCTGGCTGCGCGCCAACCTGCCCGAGTTGGTGGCTTCGGCCATCAGCCATGCCCCGGCGGCGCACGACACGGCAGCCGCTGCCGCTTCCGGCCAGCCATCCGGCGAAGTAGCCGATGATGTGCAGATGGACTGATTTTTAATACGCTTTGTTGTTTCACTCTCTTTTTTCGGCTGGCAACGGCCTTCATCTTTCTTCCTTGTTTCATGAAAGCTGTCTTACCTCTGGCCGTCCTGCTGGCGGCTGCTTCGGCCTGTCGCGCCACGACTCCGCCCGCCCGCAATACCCTTCCCAACCACCAGGCCCTCACCGAAGCCACCATGCCCGAAACCGGCGAGCCCAGCCGGCGAGCCGGCCTGGAATTACCCACTCCCCCGCCCGTGAAATATCCCGCCACCCGCAAAACCGACTTCACCGACACCTATTTCGGCACCAAAGTAGCCGACCCCTACCGCTGGCTCGAAGCCCTCGATGCGCCCGAAACCAAGGCCTGGGTGACCGCCGAAAACGAAGTGACCTTTGGTTATCTGAAGCAGATTCCGTTCCGGGACAAAATCCGGGAGCGGCTCACCAAAATCTGGAACTACGAGCGGTTTGGCGTGCCCGAGCAGGTGGGTTCCGAGCTGGTGTTCAGCAAGAACGACGGCCTGCAGAACCAGGCGGTGCTCTACCGCCAGCGCGGCGCGGAGGAGCCGCAAATCCTGCTCGACCCCAACAAGTTCTCGGCCGACGGCACCACCGCCCTGGCCGGCACCGAGTTCAGCAACGACCACCGCTACCTGGCCTACGCCACCAGCGGCGGCGGCTCCGACTGGCACAAGGTCCGCATCCTGGACGTGGCCACCAGCAAGCTGCTGCCCGAAACCCTGGAATGGGTGAAGGTATCGGGCACGTCGTGGACCAAAAACGGCTTCTACTACGGCCGCTACGATGCGCCCAAGGCCGGCCAAAACGGCCTTTCGGGCAAAAACGAGTTCCACAAAGTGTACTTCCACAAGCTGAACACGCCGCAGAGCGCCGACCAGCTGGTGTACGAAAACGCGAAAATGCCCCTGGGCTTCCGCTTCGTTAATGCCACGGAAGACGAGCGGTTCCTGGCCCTGACGCTCACCGATGGCAAGGCCGACGGCAACCAGCTGCTGGTGCGCGACCTAGCAGACCCCAAGCAGGCCAAAACCTGGACTACGCTCATTTCGAGCTACGAATTCAACAGCAACATCATCGGCAACGTGGGCGGCGAGGTGCTGGTGTACACCAACTACAAGGCCCCCAACTACCGCGTCGTCCGCATCGACCCGAAGAAGCCGGCTGAAGCCAACTGGCACGACGTGCTGCCCGAAAGCAAGAACAAGCTGGAGAGCGTGACGCAAGTAGGCGGCCGCCTGGTTGCTGATTATCTGAACGATGCCAGCTCGCAGGTGAAAGTCTATTCCGAGCTGGGCAAGTTTGAGCACGATGTGAAGCTGCCGGCCATCGGCACGGCCAGCGGCTTTGGCGGCCGGCGCGATGCCAAGTCGGTGTACTACGCTTTCACCTCGTTCACCTACCCCACCACCATCTACAAATACGACCTCGCCACCAACACCAGCACGGTTTTCCGCGCCCCGAAGGTGGACGTGAACCCGGCCGATTACGTGACGACGCAGGTGTTCTACCCGAGTAAGGACGGCACGAAAATCCCCATGTTCATCATCCACAAAAAAGGGGTTGAATTGAACGGCAAGAACCCCACCTACCTCTACGCCTACGGCGGATTCAACATCTCGCTCACGCCGGGCTTCTCGGTGGCACGCATGCTGTGGCTGGAAAACGGCGGCGTGCTGGCCATCCCCAACCTGCGCGGGGGCGGCGAATACGGCGAATCCTGGCACAAAGCCGGCATGACGCCCAACAAGCAAAACGTGTTCGACGACTTCATTGCCGCCGCCGAGTACCTGAAAACCAACAAGTACACCGACTATGACCACCTCGCCATCGCGGGCGGCTCCAACGGCGGCCTGCTCGTGGGCGCAACCATGACGCAGCGCCCCGACCTGTGCAAAGTGGCCCTGCCCGCCGTGGGCGTGATGGATATGCTCCGCTACCAGACCTTCACCATCGGCTGGAACTGGGCTCCCGAATACGGCACCTCGGCCGACCAGAAGCAGTTCGAGAACCTGCGCAAGTTCTCGCCCCTGCACAACCTGGCCCCGGCCGTGTACCCCGCCACCATGATTACCACCGCCGACCACGACGACCGGGTGGTGCCCGCCCACTCCTTCAAGTTTGCCGCCGCCCTGCAAGCTGCCAACACCGGCCCCAACCCCACCCTAATTCGAGTTGATGTGAACGCCGGCCACGGCGCGGGCAAAAGCACCAAGCTACAGATTGATGAGTGGGCCGACGTGTGGAGCTTCTGCTACGCCAACATGGGCGTAACGCCGGAAGTGAAATAATGATGCAGCAGTAAAAGGCCGTCATGCTGAGCGCAGCCGAAGCATCTCTACCGCATAACTAATCCAATCGAAAGGATTTAGCACTGCGATAGAGGTGCTTCGGCTGCGCTCAGCATGACGTTTTAATACTCATAGACATTTCACTGTCCCAACGCTTCCCATTGCTTTCCCTACCGATTTATCCCCCCTTATGCAAATAGGCATCAGCTCTTTCGGCGAAATCGCCCCGGCTAACCTCGCCGGCCAAGACCATGCCGCCGCGCAACGCATGCAGGAGCTGCTGGCCATGGGTAAGCTGGCCGATGAAACCGGCCTCGACGTTTTCGCCCTCGGCGAACACCACCGCCCCGACTTCATCATCTCGGCTCCCGAAGTTATTCTGGCCGCCGTGGCCGCCATCACCAAGCGCATCCGCCTGAGCAGCGCCGTTACCGTCCTCAGCTCCGTCGACCCAGTTCGCACCTTCCAGAACTTCGCTACCGTCGACCTCATTTCCAACGGCCGGGCCGAGATTATTGCCGGGCGGGGCTCCTTCATCGAGTCGTTCCCGCTCTTCGGGCAGGATTTGAAGGATTATGACGCGCTGTTCATTGAGAAGCTCCAGCTGCTGCTGAAAATCAATGATAACGAAGTCGTGACCTGGCAAGGCAAACACCGCGCCGCCATCGATGCCAAAGGCGTGTACCCGCGCCCCGCGCAGCCCAAAATCCCGGTCTGGATTGGCGTGGGCGGCACACCGGCTTCCGTTATTCGGGCCGGGCAGCTGGGGCTGCCACTCACCATTGCCATTCTCGGCGGCGCGCCCGCGCAGTACGTGCCGTTTGCCGAGCTCTACCGCGAATCGGCCCAGAAAGCCGGCCACAACGTGGCCGCGCTCCAACTCGCCATCAACTGCCACCTGCACCTGGCCGACACCGCCGAGCAGGCCCGCGACGAATTCTTCCCGCCCTACTCGCAGCTCATGAACCGCATCGGCCGCGAGCGCGGCTGGTCGCCCATGGACCGCCGGCATTTCGACTACCTCTGCGGCCCGCAAGGCCCACTGCTGGTGGGCAGCCCCGAGGATATCATCGCCAAGCTGCTCTACCAGCGCCAGTTGTTCAACAACACCCGGTTCCTGGCCCAGCTTGTCATCGAAGGAATCTCGCACCAGAGTGTATTGCGTTCCATCGAGCTGTTGGGTACGCAGGTAGCGCCGGCCATCCGGACCACGGATTAGCACGGATTTTAGCGGATTTCACGGATTTTGTAGTCGGCGCTCGTGCCACGCATCGGTCCTCTCGCCTACCAACAAAAAAAGGCCACTCTCAGGAGTGGCCTTTTTTTGTTGGTAAACACAGCGTAAGCGAATAATAGCGCCGACTACAAAATCCGCTAAAATCCGTGCTAATCCGTGGTCTAGTAGCGGTACAGGTCCGACTTGAACGGACCTTCCACCGTTACCTTGATGTAGTCAGCCTGGTGCGTAGTCAGCTCGTCCAGCTCCACGCCGATTTTGGCGAGGTGCAGGCGGGCTACCTTTTCATCGAGGTGCTTGGGCAGGGTGTACACCTGGTTGGTGTACTGGTCGTTGCGCTCCCATAGCTCCAATTGGGCCAGCACCTGGTTGGTGAACGAAGCCGACATCACGAACGAGGGGTGGCCAGTGGCGCAGCCCAGGTTCACGAGGCGACCTTCGGCGAGGATAATCACCTCTTTGCCTTCGATGTTGTAGATGTCCACCTGCGGCTTCACCGTGTCCTTGGTGTGGCCGTAGTTGCCATTCAGCCACGCCATGTCAATCTCATCATCGAAGTGACCGATGTTGCAAACAATGGCTTTGTCCTTCAGGCTGCGGAAATGCTCCTCCGTCAGAATGTCGCAGTTGCCGGTAGCCGTCACCACGATGTCGGCTTCCTTCACGGCATTTGCCAGCTTCTTCACGGCGTAGCCGTCCATAGCTGCCTGCAGGGCACAGATGGGGTCAATTTCGGTCACGATAACGCGGGCACCCGCGCCGCTCAGCGAAGCGGCAGTGCCTTTTCCTACGTCACCGTAGCCGGCCACTACGGCTACTTTGCCGGCCATCATCACGTCGGTAGCCCGGCGGATAGCGTCCACAGCCGACTCTTTGCAGCCGTACTTGTTGTCGAATTTCGACTTTGTTACCGAGTCGTTCACGTTGATGGCGGGGAAGGACAGCGTGCCGTTTTTCACGCGCTCGTACAGGCGTAGCACGCCGGTCGTCGTCTCTTCGCTCACACCTTTGATGCCGGCGGCCAGCTCGGGGTAATTGTTCAGCACCATGTTGGTGAGGTCGCCGCCGTCGTCCAGAATCATGTTCAGCGGCTTGCGGTCCTCGCCGAAAAACAGCGTCTGCTCGATACACCAGTTGAACTGCTCTTCAGTCATGTCCTTCCAGGCGTACACTGCTCCGCCAGCGGCGGCAATGGCAGCGGCGGCGTGGTCCTGGGTTGAGAAGATGTTGCATGACGACCAGGTTACCTCCGCTCCCAGTGCCTTGAGGGTTTCGATGAGGACCGCCGTTTGAATAGTCATGTGCAGGCAGCCGGCAATGCGCGCGCCTTTGAAGGGCTGCGATGCGCCAAACTCCTCGCGCAGACTCATCAAACCGGGCATTTCGGCTTCGGCCAGGCGGATTTCCTTGCGGCCCCATGCGGCCAGCTCCATGTCCTTTACTTTGTACGGAACGTACGTCTTCGTCGTGGTTTCCACCATGATACGGTTTAATTTATTGTGTGGCGATTCAACTGCAAAGATACTGATTTTGTTCGCCTCAGCCCACAAAAAAGCCCGCGCCGGTTGGACGCGGGCTCGTAGCGTGGTAAAAGCCACGGCGGTATTGGGCTAATTATTCTGCGAAACAAAAGCTTTGAGCTTCTGGTCGTTGTTCAGGCTTCCATTGGTGCCGCTCACCAGTACGGTGTAGCTTTTACCGGCTTCATAGTTTTTGGTGCCCGTGCCGGCACCCGTACCATCACCCACTTGGGCGATGGTGGTGCCATTTGCATCAAGAATGGAAAGACTGTAGGTATTGGCCGTTACGTTCACGAATGGCGAAGCAACGCTGGCACCAACATTACTCACCACATCGGCAACTACCGGCCCGTTAACCGTGGTGGTGATTTGCGATAACCGAATGGGGTTGGTAACGCTCTGGCCCAAATTGATAACCCGGATGCGGGCTTTGGTGGCATCCGTAATGGTCAGGTCATCGGGGAAGAGCAAGCCGCCTACCACCGAGGAAGACTGCGCGGGCGCAGCTACAAACGTGTAGTTTTTATCTTTATCGAGCGCAAGTGACTGCGTAAAAGCCACCTGCCCGCTTGCAGTCACCTGCAAAGGCCGCGCACCGGTCTGGATGGTCTGGTAGCCCCCGCTGCTGGCGCCATAAGCCAGCGAAGCTTTCTCTGAGTTATCAATCAGGAACTTCAGCGTGGTGGGCGCAACGTGGGAGGCAGCATTGATGAATACAATTTTTCCGGTATCTGCAGCCGGTGTTGGCGTGGGCGTGTCGCTCTTGCTACACGCGGCCAGCAGCAGCGTAGCCGGCAAAATAGCCTGAATAGCGCGGCGAAATACGAGGGATGTTTTCATGGAAAAAAGTCGGTTGGATGGTAAAGTACGCGGCCGAGCGGATGATTAGCCGGCTCGGCCTGAACGTGTGACACCCTGGGTTTGTTGGGTTCGCGGCCAGAAAATATTGCGCGCCCGGTCTTTCCAGCCTTCTAAGCATCATTATATTTGTTACTATGCACGAAATCAACCAGCTGCGCCCAGTTAATTGGCAGCTCCATGGCGCAGCCACTATTATCCTATCCGTTAATCTATTAGCTCCTGCGTTGGCCCAGCAAGTCCCTGGCAGCGTTCGCCTCCTACCCGAAGATGAGGCCCGTGGCCTGGGTGGCCCCCAGCACAATTTTGATTTCCTGCCCCCCGGGGCCAGCAGCGACAATTACCAGACGGCCGGCTTCTTCGGCCAAAAGCTCCGCCCCTACCTGGCCGGCAATACCGCCGCCCTGGCCCACCTCAACGAATACCGCCGCCAGAAGACTTTTTTTCTGATTGACCGCCTCGTGGCCGTCGGGTCATTCAGCCTCTATGGCGAGCAGATTCTGGGCAACGGCGACCGGCAATACTTCAACTCGACGCAGCAGATTGCCGTTGGAGTATTCGTTACTAGCCTGCTGGCCACGGTTTTCATCAACCGCAACACCAACTCGCACCTACAGCGGGCGGTCAAATCCTACAATAACAATGTAGTTCACGGCGGCATCTGGCAGCGCCTGCAGCCGGCCGCCATGGGCTTTGCGGCCGCATCCACCGGCCAGCCCCTACTTTCGCTGCGCTGGGCGTTGCGCTAAGTGCTACTTTTTCCCGTATAAGGTCATCCATGGACTACCCCTTGCCCGAAGCGGCCCGGCGGTACGTGGCCGCGCACCTGCACGACGACCCCGCCCACCTGGCCCTCCAAGCCCGCCGCCACCCCGGCCTCCCCGTTCCTGAACTGGTGCGCCAGATTCAGGCCCGCCAAAAAGCCCGCGCCAAGCTCCCCGCCTGGGCCGATAACCTGGAACTGATTTTCCCGCCCGCCCTATCCGTCGAGCAGGCGTCGTCGGCCCGCACGGCGGCTTTCAAGGCCAATCTGGTCGACGGGCAGCGCCTGGCCGACCTCACCGGCGGCTTCGGGGCCGACTCGGCCGCCTTTGCCGCCCGCGTGGCGCAGGTCGACTACGTGGAGCGCGACCCCGCGCTGGCGGAAGTAGTGCGCTATAATTTCGGCAAGCTCGGTATTGATAATGTGACCATTAATGCCGCCGATGCGGTGGCATTTCTGAAAAGCACGCCGCATCATTACGACTGGCTCTACCTCGACCCGGCCCGGCGCGACACCGCCGCCCGCAAGATTTTCCTACTGCGCGACTGCGAGCCCGACGTAGCGAAGCTGTTGCCCCTGCTGCTGCACAAGGCCGATAAGGTGCTACTCAAAACCTCGCCCATGCTTGATATTGAGCACGCGGTGCAGGGCCTGGCCCATGTGCGCCGCCTCTGGGTAGTGGCCGTGGATAATGAGGTCAAGGAAGTGCTCTACGAGCTGGGTCAGGAGCCCGCCGTAGACCCCGAGCGCTATGCCCTGAACCTGCGCCGCGACGGCACCCAGCAGGAATTCCGCCTCAACCGTGCCCGCGAGGCCCGCGCCATCCCCCGCTACGCCGAGGCCCAGCAGTACCTCTACGAGCCCAACGCGGCCGTGCTCAAGGCGGGCGCATTCCGCAGCATCGGCACGGCGTTCGAACTGCTCAAGCTGCACCAGCACAGCCACCTTTATACCTCTGATGTGTTGCGGGCCGATTTTCCGGGCCGGGTCTTCAAAATCTTGGCCGTGGAAAAGGCCGATGGCGCAGCCCTCAAAGCCCACCTGGGGCCAGAGGCGCGCGCCCACGTCACCACCCGCAATTTCCCGGATTCGGTGGCCGATTTCCGCCGGCGCACCGGCATCCGCGAGGGCGGCGAAGTTTACCTGTTTGCTACCACCGACCTACGCAGCCGGCCAGTGGTGCTGGTGTGCGAAAAGCTCACGCCCCCGGTGAATGGCTTGGCCTGAAACCGGGAGCTTCGTGCCACTTATTTAATCCAAGCTGTACATATTGAACCTTAGCCCCACCGGGGCGGCATATCGGTAGCAAATAGTGCAGAAAACGTAATTGAATCCCCGGTGGGGCGACACTCGTTGAACGAGTGTCGCCCCACCGGGGATTCAAAACAACCAAGTCCTTCACCTAACTACCGATATGCCACCCCGCTGGGGCTGACGCTCAACAATCCACCACTTCGATTAGCCAGCACAAAAGCCGCCTCAGCCGGTTGTGCCCCGTAGAGTAGTTGCGCAGTCAACGCAATGCTTTTAATTCAATAATTCAACGATGCGTTTTACAGATAAAGTGTGCCTGGTAACGGGTGGAACCTCCGGCATCGGCCGGGCCTGCTGCGTGCGGCTGGGAGCCGAGGGCGGCACCGTAATAGCCCTGGGCCGCGACAAAGCCGAGGGCGCCGAAACCGTGCGCCTCATCACCAAAGCCGGCGGCAAGGCCCTGTTTATAGCCTGCGAGCTGAGCAAGCCCCGCGCCATTACCGCCACCGTGAACAAAGTACTGGCCAGGTATCACCGCATCGACGTGCTGGTGTGCAACGCGGCCATGATGACCTTTGACCACCTCGTAGACCTGCCACTGACACAGTGGGACCTGCTGATGCTGGTGAACCTGCGTTCGCTGGCCCAACTCACCCAGCTTTGCCTGCCGCATATGCCGGCCGGCAGCTCCATCGTGGCCATCAGCTCGGTGCACGCCCACCAAACCACGGCCAACGTAGTGCCCTACGCCACCAGCAAAGGTGCCCTCGAAGCCTTCGTGCGCGGCATGAGCCTGGAGCTCGACCGCAAGCAGACCCGCATCAATGCCGTAGCCCCCGGAGCCGTAGACACGCCCATGCTCTGGAGCAACCCCAATGTGAAAAACGGCACCGAAAAAATCGATGAAGCCGCCGTGGGCACCCCCGAGGAACTGGCCGCCGCCATTGCCTTCATGGCCTCATCAGAAGCCAGCTTTGTGCACGGCACCACGCTGGTGGTGGACGGCGGCCGGCTGGCGCAGCTATAATACCGCCGCTCAGTAGGCCCAACTACGGCTTCTGTTTCCCGTTGCCTGCTGACCCCTACTGCATTTCCTCGGCAACTGCATAACCACCAATAGCCCGAATTTCCGTACTTTTGCGTCGCGCCCGCCTGCCGGTTTCGGCTTGGTGGGCGCACTTCGTTTCTATCTTCCGCTCTTTTCGCGCACTCAATGCCCTATCTGTTCACTTCCGAATCGGTTTCGGAAGGCCATCCCGATAAAGTTGCCGACCAGATTTCCGACGCCATCCTCGATGAGTATTTGCGCCAGGACCCCACTGCCAAAGTAGCCTGTGAAACCCTCGTAACGACCGATTTTGCCCTCGTAGCCGGCGAAATTAAGTCCACAGCCCACGTCGATGCCGAGCCCATCATCCGCGAAACCATTCGCCGCATTGGCTACAACAAGCCGGAGTATCTTTTCAACGCCGACACCTGCGAGGTGATGAACCGCCTGCACGAGCAGTCGCCCGACATCAACCAGGGCGTGGAGCGCGCCAAGGATGAAGACCAGGGCGCCGGCGACCAGGGCATGATGTTCGGCTACGCCAGCCACGAAACGGCCAACTACATGCCGCTGGCCCTTGACCTCTCGCACCGCCTGCTGCAGGAGCTGGCCGCCATCCGGCGCGAAGGCACGGTCATGCCTTACCTGCGCCCCGACGCCAAGAGCCAGGTAACCATCCGTTACTCGGACGACCACAAGCCCGAGGCTATCGATACCATCGTCATCAGCACCCAGCACGACGAGTTTGATGCCTCCGAGAGCGTGATGCTGGACAAAATCAAAGCCGATGTGCTGGCCATTCTTATCCCGCGCGTGAAAGCCGGCTTGAGCGCCGATGCCCAGGCGCTGTTTACCGATAAAATCACCTACCACATCAACCCCACGGGCAAGTTCGTCATCGGTGGTCCCCACGGCGATTCCGGCCTCACCGGCCGCAAAATCATCGTGGATACCTACGGCGGCAAGGGCGCGCACGGTGGCGGCGCCTTCTCCGGCAAAGACTCCTCCAAAGTAGACCGTTCGGCGGCTTACGCGGCCCGCCACATCGCCAAAAACCTGGTGGCCGCCGGCGTGGCCGACCAAGTGCTGGTGCAAGTAGCCTACGCCATCGGCGTGGCCCAGCCCGTGGGCGTATTTGTGACCACCTACGGCACCATCAAGGTGAAAAACGCTGCAGGCCAGCCCCTCTCCGACGGCGAAGTAGCCGAGAAAGTAAATAAGCTGTTCGACCTGCGCCCCTACGCCATCGTGAAGCGCTTCGGCTTGCAAAACCCCATCTTCGCCCAGTCGGCGGCTTACGGCCACATGGGCCGCCAGCCCGGCACGGTGGACGTAGTGATGCCCAACGGCGAGAAGAAAACCTTCGAAACCTTCACCTGGGAAAAGCTCGACTACGTGCCCCAGATTAAGGCCGAGTTTGGACTCAATTAGCTGTTAGCCCTTCGCTTATAGCTTTTAGCAGTTAGCTTTTAAGCCAAACACTGAAAAGCCCCGCCTGACAAAATCAAGCGGAGCTTTTCAGTGTTTGGCTTAAAAGCTAACTGCTAAAAGTTAGTGCGTCAGCGTTTTCTCTTTGTGCTTCGTAATCTGGCGGCGCAGGCTATCAGTAGCGGCATCGGCGGCGGCTTCGAAGG
Organism: Hymenobacter siberiensis; assembly: GCF_018967845.1. Lineage (GTDB taxonomy): Bacteria > Bacteroidota > Bacteroidia > Cytophagales > Hymenobacteraceae > Hymenobacter > Hymenobacter siberiensis. The sequence continues at coordinate 972,039 of NZ_JAHLZZ010000001.1, read as the reverse complement.
AAGCAGCATCTTCCGTACTGAACAGGATGTTGCCGGGCACCAGCAGCTTTATCTCGATGGTTTTGTTGTCAATACCATCTTTATTGTTGAGGCGCATAATGACTTCGCCTTCGGTAACCTTGTCGTAAAAAGTTTCCAGCTTATTCAAGCGTTGCTGAACAAAATCAAGCAATTTCTGGTCGGCGTCAAAGTGCACCGAATGCATCTGAATTTTCATAAAGCGGTTGATTTAGAGGTAAAAGGGTAACACAAAACTCAGGCCCGTGGGTGGGCCTGTTTAAATACGGATTTCAGGCGGTCGACAGACAAGTGCGTGTACACCTGCGTGGCCGCCAGACTGGCATGGCCCAGCAACTCTTTAATGGAATTCAGGTCGGCACCCTTGCCCAGTAGGTGCGTGGCAAAGGCGTGGCGCAACGCGTGCGGGTGCTGCTGCGCGCCGGAAGTGGTAATCTGGCTCAGGTAGCGCTTCACGGTACGGTACACGAACTTTTCGTACATGGCCTCGCCCTTGTCGGTGAGCAGCAGCGGGCCGCCGGCGGCGCCAAACTCATGCGCCCGCCGGGCCTGGTAGCGCTCTATCACGAGCTTCAGTGTGGGGTTGAGGGGCACAAGGCGCTGCTTATTGCCCTTGCCGGTTACGCGCACGGTGCTGGCCCCCAAGCTCACATCATCGGCATGAATGCCGATGAGCTCCGAAAGGCGAATACCCGTGCCGTATAGCATTTCAAGCACCAGTTGGTCGCGCTGGCCGGCAAAGCCATCTCCAAACTCGAAGGTGTTCAGCAAGCCGTTCAGCGCCTCTTCGGGCACGAATTCGGGCAGCTTCTTCGCCATTTTGGGAGCCGTGATGCGCAGCATGGGGTTGGCCTCGATGCGGCCGGTGCGCAGCAGGAACTTGTAGTATGAGCGCAGGCAGGCCACTTTGCGGTTCACGGTGCGCGGGTTCAGGTTTTCCTGCATCAGCTCCACCACCCAGCCCCGGATGAGCGGGTGCGTGGCCTGGGCGGGGTCGGCCAGCTCGTAGGCCGATTTCAGGTAGGCGGCAAACTGACCCAGGTCCGTTTGGTACGACACCAGCGTATGCGGACTATAGCGCCGCTCAAAGCGCAAAAAACCGAGAAAAGCATCCATACCAACACCAAAAATGCCCGGCGGTGGGCCGGGCATCCAATGTAGCATTTTTTTATTTTACGCCAAGCTTTCCGTTCCTATACGGACGTGAAAAAACCGGCTAGCTTGCCAATAAAGGCAAACCAGCCGGTTTTCAACAAAGCTAAACGACCGAAAAATTTCGGGCTATTCGCCGGGCTGGCCGTAGGTGGCGAGCTTGTAAACAGCCTTCTGCTTCATCTTGCGCTGGGTGATGCTGGGCTTCTGGAAAAAGGTGCGACGACGCAGCTCTTTCAGAACGCCGGTGCGCTCGAATTTCTTTTTGAAACGCTTCAGAGCGCGGTCAACCGATTCGTTGTCTTTGATTTGAATGATAATCATATCAGGGAATGAGGGAGATTTTCAGAGGGAGGCGGTATAAACCGGGCCGCAAAGATAATCACGGATTTATCGAATTCAAACGGATTTCACGGATTTTGTAGTCGATTCATTTCCAACGCCTAGGCGAAAACGGCTGAACCGTACCTAAAACCCGCGAAACCCGCCAAAATTCACGGTTTACTTAAGCAGAGCGCGGGCAATCACCAGCTTCTGAATTTCGCTGGTACCCTCGCCGATGGTGCAAAGCTTGGCGTCACGGTAATATTTTTCGGCCGGGTAATCCTTGGTGTAGCCGTAGCCACCGAAGATTTGAACGCCTTCGTTGGCAGTGCGCACGCATACTTCCGAAGCGTAAAGTTTGGCCATGGCCGACTCCAGGTTCACGTTCAGGCCACGGTCCTTCATGTCGGCAGCGCGGTAGGTGAGCAGGCTGGCGGCTTCAATCTCGGTCGCCATATCGGCCAGCTTAAAGGCAATGCCCTGGAAGTTGCTGATGGGCTGGTTGAACTGGTGGCGCTCCTTGCTGTACTTGGTGGCGGCCTCCATAGCCCCCTGGGCGATGCCCAGGCTAAGGGCCGCGATGCTGATGCGACCGCCGTCGAGCACTTTCAAGCTTTGCACAAAGCCGTCGCCTACCTTACCAATGACGTTTTCCTTCGGCACTTTGCAGTCGGTAAAAATCAGCTCGGTGGTTTCGGAAGCGCGCATGCCCAGCTTGTCTTCCTTGCGGCCGGCCTCAAAGCCCGGCGTGCCGCGCTCAATGATGAAGGCCGTCATGCCGTGCGAGTCGCCCACTTCGCCAGTCCGCACGATAACCACGGCCACGTTGCCGGATTTGCCGTGCGTGATGAAGTTTTTTGCACCGTTGATAATGTAGTTTTCGCCGCTCTCGTCGAGCACGGCGGTGGTGCGCATGTTGCCGGCATCGGAGCCGGTGTTAGGCTCGGTGAGGCCCCAGGCGCCAATCCATTCGCCGGAGGCCAGCTTGGGCAGATATTTCTGCTTCTGCTCTTCAGAAGCATGCTGGAGGATGTGGCCGGTGCAGAGCGAGTTGTGGGCCGCCATGCTCAGGCCAATACTGCCATCAATCTTGGACAGCTCGGCAATGGCCGTCACGTACTCGACGTAGCCAAAACCGGCTCCGCCGTACTCCTGGGGCACGAGCACGCCCATCAGGCCCAGCTCGCCGAGCTTGTGAAACACATGGATGGGAAACTCCTGGCTCTCATCCCATTTCATCATATCGGGCTTGATGTGCTGGGCACCAAAGTCGCGCACCATCTGCGCTATCATGGTTTGGTTTTCGGTGGCTACGGCTTCCATGTAAAAGGAACTGAGGGTGGGATTTGAGATAATTCTAATGTCTTTGCTGCGGCAATGACCGTTTAGCCGTTTTCAGCCCACGAAAGTACGATTCAGGCAGTTAGCAACGGCAAGAGAACAGGGTATTGTAACCGCCTGTTTTTGAATGGGCGCGGCAAAAGCGTTACTTTTGAGGCTTTTTAGGGAGAATTTGTCTTGCGGGGCTGAAATTTTTCCTGGTTTTTGTTCGATTCAGCCCCAACTGGCCTTTATGCCGACACATCCTTTTCGTTATTTCAAGTCGCTGTGGCTGCTGGTCCTGCCCACGCTGCTGCTTTTTTCGTCGTGTACTTCCACTCGTTATTTCAACCAACGCACCATGTTCCGGCTCACCGACAGCCAGGGCCGCCAGTTGGATAGCACCAAGCTGCGGCTGGCCGTGAACCGTACGGCGCGCAACTACCTCATCCAGCCCAATGATTTTCTGGAGGTACGGGTGAATACCAACAAGGGCGAGCGCATTCTGGACCCCAACGGCGAATTACAGTTTGGTCAGCCCAGCGGAGCGCTACCCAGCCGTAGCACCGGTGCCGCCGCCAGCCCCAGCAGTGGTGGTGGCAACGCCCGCGCTGCCGGAGGCCAGCGCGCCACGGGCCAGACGGCCGGCAGCGCTACGGCCGGCTCCGAGTTTTTGGTACAAGCAGATGGCACGGTGGTACTGCCGCTGGTGAACCGGGTGAAGGTGAGTGGCTTGTCGTTGCTACAGGCTGACAGTATACTGCAAATCCGTTATAACGAGTTCTATAAAGAGAGCTTTGTAACCACGCGGGTGACCAACAACCGTGTTTTCATGCTGGGCGCTACCGGTGGGCAGGTTATCACGCTGGCCAACGATAACATGAACCTGATTGAGGTGCTGGCCCTGGCCGGCGGAATAGACGGTGGCGGTGGTGGAGGCGGCGGAAGTGTCGGCGGCGGCGGGTTCTACCGCTACGGCGGCAAGGCCAGCAATATTCGTATCATCCGGGGCGACTTGAAAAACCCACGTATTCAGCAGGTGGACCTGACCACGCTTGATGGGATGCGCCGGGCTAACCTGCAAATGGAGCCGAATGATATTGTTTACGTAGAGCCCGTACACCGCCCGGTGCTAGAAACCCTGGCCGACGCGGCACCCATTATCAGCTTCACCTCCCTTATTCTGACGACTACGTTGTTCATATACAGCATTGTAAAAAGATAATTCCATAAAACAGGAAACCACTGAACAGCTCGCTTCTCTTATCATAATCCAGCGCTCGCTGGCAATAATATTATAATGGCCGTAAACGAAAACTCGGAGTTGGAAGAGCTTATCCGAAATGCCAACGGCGGAGCCGTAGAGCCTTCGGTTGTGCCCAACGCCGGAGGAAATGAGGCTGACGAAGAATCCGCCAGCTTGGATGTGGCCACGTTGGTACTGGTAGCCCGGCGCAGCCTAATTTGGATGCTCTTGCTGATTATTCTGGGCGTTACGGCCTCGTGGCTGTACCTGCGCTACACCAAGCCGGTATACAAGTCGACTTCTTTGCTCAAAATTGACGAGCGCAACGAGGGCAGTGCCCTAGGTTTGGCTGGGCAAATGGCTCCAGCCGTGGTAGACAAAGGCCGCGGTAGTAAGCTGGCCGGCGAGGTAGAGTTAATTAAGTCTGACATCATTTACCGGCGGCTGAAGGACTCGCTGGACTTGGATGTGAACTACTACGTGCAGGGCACGGTGCTGGAGTCGGAAATGTACGGAACCTCTCCTTTCCGCGTAGTCTATAAAATCACTGATAACGCGCTGTATAACCGCAAGTTCGATTTGAAATTTGTGAATCAGCAGCGTTTTAAGCTCGACTTTACCAATCAAAACCGACCACAGGGCGGCGAATACGCGCTAGGGCAGACCATTGCATTGCCCGGCATTACGCTGCAGGTGCTGCCAACAGATAAGCTGAGTACAGACGCACTGGAAAGCAATTACCATTTCACGGTGCAGGACGACAACACCCTGAACGCCTATCTGGATAAGAACCTGACTGTTGAGATTGTTAACCCGGACGCCAATACGATTGGCATCTCGTTCAACGATTTCAATGCAGTGAAGGCACAGGACATCGTCAATAAGATTGATTCGGTATACCTCGTCGAAAAAATTGCCAGCAAGCAGGAAGCCACCCAAAAGCAGCTCCGGTTTCTGGATAAGATTTCGGAGGAGAACCGCAAAAGCCTGCAGGATGCCGAAGACAACCTCCAAAATTTCGTGCAGCGCTCCGGCACCTACGATGTGAAGGCCGAGGTAGGGACACTTAGCTCGAAGCTGGAGAAACTGGAAGAGGACCGAATTAAGCTTGCGCAAACGTTGACTTTGCTGAGCCAAGTTGCGCAGATGGCGCAGCAGGGCAACCTCACGCGCGACGAAAACCAGACCGTGCAGCAGAGCATTCCCGCGCTGGCCGAGATTGAAGACCCGCAGCTGGGCGACCAGTTGGCCGAGCTAAACAGCCTGCAGTGGAACCTGCGGCGACTCTCACGCTCCTATACTGATAAAACGGAGGTAGTGCAGGCCGAACAGGCTAAAATCACCTTTACTCGTAACAACATCCAGCGCCTGCTGCTGCAAAACCAGAAGCTGCTGCGCCGCGGCATGGACGAGCTCAACGCCCAGCGCGCCAAGCTGACCGGCGAGCTGCAGAGTTTGCCCGAAAAGGGCACCGAGCTGGCCCGCCTGCAACGCCCGCTGGACTTGTACGAAAAGTCCTTCCTGATGCTGCTGGATAAGAAGATGGAATTCAATATCGAGAAAGCCGGCACCACGGCCGACTTCCAGATTCTGTCACCGGCCTCGCCGCCCTCGCCGCCCATTTTCCCCAATCGGCTCATCGTGTATGCCGTGGGGCTGGCGGGCGGGCTGCTGCTGGGCCTGGGCCTGATTGCGGTGCGCTACTTCATGCACAACACGGTGACCAACGTGCGGGAGCTGGAGCGCAACACCCGAGCCTCGGTGCTGGGCATCATCCCGACCTACGATAAGGAGAAAATGGAAGTGTCGCGCCTGGTGGTGGACAAGAACCCAAAATCGGCCATTTCTGAGTCGATACGCTCCATTCGAACTAACCTGGATTTCATCAGCTCATCCAAAAAGAAACGCCTGATTTCGGTGACGTCTACCATCTCCGGCGAGGGCAAAACCTTTGTCACCGTGAACCTGGGCGGCATCATTGCCCTCTCGGGACAGAAGGTCATCATCCTGGACCTGGACATGCGCAAGCCCAAAGTCAACCTGGCATTTGGGGCCGAAAACACGCGCGGGGTAAGTACCATCCTCATTGACCGGCATAACGTGCAGGAATGCATTCAGCCAACAAGTATTGACTCCCTGCAGTTTATCTCGGCCGGCCCGACGCCGCCCAATCCGTCAGAGCTGATTCTGAGCGACCGATTCGATACCATGATTCAGGAGTTGTTCCAATTGTATGACGTCATCCTGATTGATACGCCTCCCGTGGGTTTGGTCACGGACGGCATTCTCATCATGCGCAAGGCTGATATTCCGCTTTATATTGTGCGGGCCGGCTATTCGCGCAAGGCCTTCATTAAGAACATGAACCGGCTTATTCGCAGCAATAACTTTACGCGCATGTGTACTATCCTCAACGATGCGCAGTCGGGTGGCGGCTATGGTTATGGCTACGGCTACGGCTACGGCTATGGTGCGTATGGCCAGGGCTACTACGAGGAGCCCGCGTCTAAAAAACTGACCTTCGGCGAAAAGCTGAAGAAGTTTTTCACCTAATACACACATCATAAATGGCTTCGCTCTGGCAACGTCTTTTTGGCGGGGCGACTTCCGCTTCGGTGGCTCCGGCCACGCTGGCAGCCCTGGCGACCGATATGCATTCGCACCTGCTGCCGGGCCTCGACGACGGGGCTGAAACGGTGGAGCATTCGCTGGACCTACTCCGGGCCTTGCGCGACCTCGGCTACCGCAAACTGGTGATGACGCCCCACATCATGGGCGACTTCTACAAGAATACGCCGGAAGGCATTCGGGCCGCGCTTAAGTTGCTGCGCGAGGCCGCTGCCGCTGCCGGCTTGCACGATGTAGCCCTCGAATGCGCCGCTGAGTACTACCTCGACGAGTTTCTGGGCCAAAAGTTGGCCGATGGGACTGAGATGCTCACCTTCGGCGGCGACAAGCGCTACCTGCTGTTCGAAACCTCGTACATGAACGAGCCGCTTAACCTTTTCGAAATTATTTTCGAGATGAAGGCTCAGGGTTACCAGCCGGTATTGGCTCATCCGGAGCGCTATACGTACCTCTACGGTCGCTTTGCCGAAATCGAGAAGATGCGCCGCGACTACGGTGTGCTGCTCCAAGTGAACCTGAACTCGCTGTCTGGCTACTACTCACCAGCCGCTAAAAAAGTAGCCGAGCAGTTGATTGAGGGCGAACTGGTTGATTTCGTTGGCACCGATACCCACCACCTGCGCCACACCGATACCCTGGCCCAGCGCACGCTCGTGCAGCCATACATGGAAAAGCTGCTTCGGCTTCCTTTGCTGAACAATACGCTTTAGCCAGTGGCCCGTTAGCAGTCGTTGGCAATTGAGTACTTCTGCTGACACTGCCTATTTGCCGTCAGGCATTAATCCTTGATTTCATGATATTTGTAACCGGCGGCACCGGCCTTATTGGTTCTTTTCTGTTGCGGGCGCTACGGGAGCGGGGGCTGGCCGTGCGCGCGTTGCACCGGGGCGCGGTACCTACCGGCGGTGCTCCCGGGGTGGAGTGGGTAGCCGGCGACCTGCTTGATACCGAACAGCTGCGAGTGGCCATCACTCCCGATGTCACGCATGTTTTCCACTGCGCGGGACTGGTATCGTACGCACCGCAGGACGAAGACCTCCTGCTGAGCGTGAACGTGCAGGGCACCGCCGCCCTGGTCGATGCCTGTCTGGAACGACCGGGCATCCGGCTGGTGCACGTATCTTCGGTGGCGGCGCTGGGCGGGCCGGCGGCGGCGGCGGTTGCGGCCCCAGGCGAGGCATTATCTGTAACCGAAAAGGCTTCCTGGGACCTGGGGGCGGCGCATCCGGCCTACGCCACCTCCAAATACCTGGGCGAGTTGGAAGTATGGCGCGGCGTGGCCGAGGGGCTATCAGCCGTCATCGTGAACCCGTCGGTGGTGCTGGGACCGGGCGACTGGCACCGCAGCAGCACCCGTCTGCTACGCTACGCGCACCAGCAGCACCGCTTCTACACCCGCGGCCTCATCAATTTCGTGGACGTGCGCGACGTGGTGGCCCAGCTACTGGCCCTGGCCTTCGACCAGCCTGCGGCCAATGGCCAGCGCTACATTCTGAGCGCCGAGGCCGTGCCGTTAGCCGATTTTTTTCGGCAGGCGGCGGCGGCCATGCAGCGCCGACCGCCCACCGTGGCCGTGCCCGACTGGGCCGCTGAGATTATCTGGCGGCTGGAGCACGCCCGCGCCGTGCTCACCGGAGCGCGACCGCTCATTACTAAAGATACAGCCCGGGCCGGCCGGCAACCGGTGGTATACAGCCACGCCAAAGTGCAAAGCGCTACCGGCCTAGCATTCCGGCCGTTAGCTGATACCCTGGCGTGGTGCGCGGCCAAGCTGGGAGCGAAACCCGGCAGCCTCGAACCGGTTATCGTATCTTAGCAACAATCAGATTGCACGGTTTTGGCCAATATTTGTTATTATTGATAGAGTACTGATAAAGTGGAGTGGAATGATTCCGGCGAGTAGCGCCACAAACGGTTCCGGCCGTTGGACTCAATAATCCACAAAACCAGATTAATCCACTTAACTGCGGTTTTATGCGCATGAACGAACATTTTGAAAACCACCGGACCGTGCTGGATACCGTGCGTCGCTTCGAGCGCATGGTTGCCCAGCAGGAGTCTGTTTTCTTCGACCTGGAAGACTTCGAGAACATCATCGACCATTACGTGACGAGTGCCGAGTTTGACAAAGCTCTGCAAGCCTGTGAAGCAGCCCTCGGCCAATACCCCTTTTCTACTGAGCTGCTGATTGACCGGGCGCAAGTGACGGCTATGCGCGGCGACTATACCGAAGCCGAGCGTCAGATTGATGCCGTAGCGGCCTTGGACCCTACTAATGCCGATGTGGCCGTAACCCGCGGCATCATCAGCACGCAGCGGGGCGAATTTGCCCAAGCTGTGGAGTTTTTCCGGACCGGCCTGGAGCAGGAGCCCGAGCGCGAAGACATTCACTTCAACCTCGGCCTGGCATTTCAGAGCTGGCAGAAATTCAAAAGCGCCGCCAAGCACTACAAGCAGAGCCTGCGCCTCAACCCTGATAACGAAACCGGCGTGCAGGAACTCCTGCACTGTCTCGACATTACGGCGCGGCTGGAAGAGCATGAGGATTTCTTCAGGCGCTTTACGGACGATGACCCCTACTCGGCCACGGCCTGGTACAACCTGGGCCAGTACTGGTACCGCCGCGAGGACTTTACGAAGGCCGCCGAGGCCTTCGACTTCGCCGTGACCATCAGTGCCGACTTCTACGATGCCCACCACTGGCTGGCCGACACCTTTGTGTGCCAGCAGGAGTACCTGAAGGCCATTCCGGAGTTCGAGATGGCTTACCCACCCGGCGAGCCCACCGATGAGGCCCTGTGCAACATCGGCGAGTGCTACGAAAAGCTACGCGAGTGGGAGCCCGCCCGCAAATACTACCGCCAGGCGCTGGAACTGAACCCAGAGATGGACGAGGCCTGGTTTGGCCAGGGCGTGCTGCTGCAGGAGCAGGAGCGCTGGTTCGAGGCCATTCATTATTTCCGCAAGGCGACGGAGCTGTATGCCGAAAGCGGCGAGTACTGGTCGGCACTGGGTGCGGCCGAAAACCAGGTGGGCAACGTGGTAAGTGCCCTCGAAGCCTATGAGAAAGCCACCGAAGTAGCCCCCGACGACGTGCAGGGCTGGGTGAACTGGAGCGCCATTCTCTACGAGCAGGGCCATTTCGGCGAGGCCGTGGACCTGGTGCGCCATGCCGTGGAGCTGCACCCGCACGAAGCCCATTTTCACTATATGCTATGCGCTTACCTGTTGGCCGATGGACGCATGCGCGAGGCTTACGAGACCCTAGAAACTGCCCTCACGCTCAATTATGAGCAGCACATCACCCTGTTCGACTACTTCCCCCAGCTGCGGGAGCAGCCGGGCCTGAAACGGCTTATTGACCAGTTTCGGAAATAACGTTTCGGCTTACCGCTACTTTTGTAACCGCCCGTCAGCCGACGGGCGGTTTTTCTTTGCCCGCGCCACCCTTTTTTTAGAGCGGGCAAGGCTTCCCCAAACACCCATATTTCACTTACCATTAATGAATTACGACCTCTCCCAACTGCCGGAGCGCACCCCCAAGCCCCGCGAGCAGGGCTACACCATGGTGATGGACAAAGGCCTGAGCCTGCGCGAAGTTGAAGATTTTCTGGAAGTAGGCGAAGCCTATACCGACGTGGTGAAACTGGGCTGGGCTACTTCCTACGTAGTGCCCAACCTGAAGCGCAAGCTCGAAATCTACCGCGAAGCCAATATTCCGGTGTACTTCGGCGGCACGCTGTTTGAAGCCTTCATCATTCGCAACCAGTTCGACGATTACCGTCGCCTGCTGGACACTTATGGTATGGAGTATGCCGAGGTATCAGATGGCAGCATCGACCTCGACCACGAGCGCAAATGCGAGTATATCCGTGAGCTGAGCAAGTACGTGCGCGTGCTGAGCGAAGTGGGCTCGAAGGATGCCGAAAAAATCATCCCGCCCTATAAGTGGATTTCGCAGATGCAGACCGAGCTGGAAGCCGGGGCCATTAAAGTAATCGGCGAGGCCCGCGAGGGCGGCAACGTGGGTCTGTTCCGCAGCACCGGCGAGGTACGCTCGGGCCTGGTCGAGGAGATTCTGACCAAGATTCCCTCGGAGAAAATCCTGTGGGAAGCCCCGCAGAAAGCACAGCAGGTGTGGTTCATCAAGCTACTGGGTGCCAACGTGAACCTGGGCAACATTGCCCCCAATGAGGTAGTGAGCCTCGAAACCATCCGCCTGGGCCTGCGCGGCGACACGTTCTCGCACTTCCTCGATATGGATGCCGTGGACCCCATGTTCCACCCGGCCGCCAAAACCGGCAAGCCCGGCACTTCCATGCCCCGCGGCTAGGAAAGCACGGCTGGTTTACTGCTTCAACCAATAAAACAAAGGCCCGTCATGCTGAGCATGACGGGCCTTTGTTTTATGCGTGCCCGGCTACCAGCATCCAATAAAAAAGAGCCGGCCTCCTTGCGGAGACCGGCTCTTTTATTGGCCGGAGCCGTGGCGCAGCTTATTGCTTCACCACTTTCAGGTTTTTCACTTCGCCGGAAGGCAGGGTGATTTTCACCAGGTACATACCAGCTTTCAGGTCGCCCATACCGGCTACCGAAGCATCGGTGAGACCGCCGGTCAGCACCACGTTCTGCTGCTGCAGGGTGCGGCCCATCATGTCGGTCACCAACAGCTTGGCCGTGCCCGTAGCCGCCGACTGCAGGGCTACGTGGAGTTCGTTGCCAGCATTGAGGGGGTTAGGGTAAGCCACGAAGTTGGAGGCTGGAGCCTTACCATCGAAGCTAACCACGGTCGGAGCGAAGAAAGCATCTTTGCCGTCCAGGTCAAGCTGGTGCAAGCGGTAGTAGCGCTTGCCCGTCTTGTTGGCTTCTTTGTCTACGTAGCTGTAGTTAGTCACTTGCGTGGTGTTGGGCGAAGCGCTCGGAACCGAAGTCAACGTGCGGTACTCGGTGCCATTGGTCGAAACCTGCACTTCGTATCCTTTGCTGTTCTCTTCCGAAGCCGTCTGCCAGGTCACTAGGGCATCATTACCAAGACGCTTAGCATCGAAAGCCGTTAGACGTACAGGAAGCGGGTTATCCCGGTCACCTAGGGTAAACGTAGCAAAATCAGTAACGTTGTTCTTGCTTACTGTGTAATTCACTACTGCGCCATCACGGCCCAGGCTACCGAAGGTGTCACCGTTGTTTTTTGAAAGAAAAAGCACAAGATTTTGCTCCGGAATGGTTGCGGTGTTTGTTGGGCTCAGGTTCTTGGTCTCGTTGGGTAGTACGCTGAACGTTACGTTGGCAAGCAAGTTAAAGCCAGCCTTACCCAGGTTAGATGGCTGGATGCCAAATACCCGACGTACGCTAATCCGGGTGCCGGAGAAGAAGTAGTTCTGCACAGTGCTCCGCGTGATGTTAATATCACCGGGGTCACTGCTACCCAAGAATTCGAAGGTGAAGCCAAGACCACCAAGTGTGCGCGGGGCACCTTCATTGGCGAGCACGTTAGCACGCCGGGTCTGAATCAGACCGAAAACGTAAGAGTTGTCCGTTTCGCCAACTATCTGAGCGCCCTGGGTACTGTTGACGGCAAGGCGGTCAGCCATTTGAATAAACGAACCACCAGGATTTTGCGAATCGGTGGTCACAATAGTATTGCCCATCGAAGAATCGAATACTAGCTGCTCACCAACGTTAGCTATCCCAGTAACGGCTTTGGTGCCGCCACCCGATACGGTCAGAGTGGCATAGTTAGCCTGACCAATGTTTTGAGGATTAGCGGAAGCAAACCACGTATTAGAGTTGTCGCGGGTGATGTAGCTCAGGAAACGGTTCGAGAAATCGCCGTAAATCTTTAAGACGCTGTTCGGTTGCAAACGCAGAATCGAACGGTCGATAGTGCTACTCTCCCCCAGCAAGCTCAGGTTACGGGCAAGTGCAGGGCCCGAGTTGGCGTTGTTAACCGTTACGCGCGTAGTACTAACCGTTGGGTTGGGCGTATTCAGGTACGACTGGTCGCTGAATATATTCGGATACGGTGATCCATTGCCGGTTGCGAAGTTAGGAATCACAACGTTAGTCATGGCATCAGGAATACGGTTTAGGTCCCAGTTGCTGGTATTGAACCAGTTATCATCGTTATTGCCATTCCAGGTAACCGTCTGGATAGGCGTACCAGTAGTGCTAAAAGTTGCCGTATAGTTAGCTCCGCCGTTGTTGTCAATCAGCGTTTCAAATGAGCCGTTGGCTCTCCGGACGTCCGAAGTGAAAAAGACTTGCACAAAGAAACTGCCGATGCCGGCGTTAGCCAGGTTAGCAATCAGGTTACGCTGCTCATTAGTCACCGAAAACTGTCTGGTGCCGCTGTTTAAAGAAATTTGCTGTAGTGGGAAGCTGGTGAAAGTGCCGGGGTTGCTGCCATTCTTGAAAACCCGAAAGTTCAGAATCGTATTCAGCACTGCATCGCCGCCACTCTCAAAAGTGGTGGCCGTACCGCCCTTCAAAATCAACTGGCCATTATTGATGTCGAAAGTGCCCAGATTACTCATGTTGAACATAGGCGTTCCAGGAGCACTAGCATTGTAGGTAACGTTACCATTGGTAACATTATTAGGATTGACAATTACCGTAGTGTTGCTGAGGCTGGTAGGAGGAATGGGAGCACCCGTAACCGTAAAAGTAGCTGAACGTGGAGGGGCATTATTAATATTGCCGAAAGTAACGTTATTGTCGTCAGCACGGAAGAAAAGGTCAAACGTATAATTAGTGCTAGCGCCACCAGTAAGTGAGGCCAGTAGATTTCTGTTTTGACCACTTACAGTAAAAGTGCGAACTCCGCCACTCAGGGTTCCCGAGCCGAGCGCAACGTCAATCAGACCTGAAGGGGTATTACCTGTCTGGTAAATTCGATAGCGAAGCACTGCACTATTGAAATTTCCAGTGGGGTCATTGATAGTGAGCGTGGCACCATTCAACGTGAACACGTCAGTTGGTGTAGCTAAATCGAATGTGCTGAAATTAGCTCCTTGAAATACGCCAGGACCGGGGGTAGTAGATTGCGTGTCGTAGGTACTGTTCGTGCCACGCACGTTCAAAGTAACAGTATTTGCAGTAATTGCTGTTTGCGCCAATACTGTTTGCGAAGCACTAAGCCCGACAAACAAGGCGAATAACGGAATAAGAGAACTTAGAAAGCGGCGCTGCCGCAGCAGCTTCTGGGTAAAAGTTAATGGTTGCATGGAATTGGGGATTGGATGAATTAGAGAGGAAAGCGCAGTAGCTCGCGTATCATGACAAGGCGCATGTACGTAAAGGTGAAAAAAAGGTCTGAGAATTCAGGGATAATTTTAAAAAATGCTCACTGCGTCCTAATAAGGCACTTTTTATATATAAAGAACGAATTCGATAAAATAATATAATTGCATTATTAAAGGTTTTAGTTAGCTCACCTAGTGCACGACGCTGTAGGGCACGGTCGCCAAAGCCTTTTTCTCGGCAGGTAGTTCCACACCGAGCAAATCATGTACACTTACCCGGATTTTATTAGAGAGTTGGGTGATGGGCAAATCGTTGCTGTCGTAGCCGAAGGGGTTTTCAATTTCGTTGCCAATCATCTCCAGGCCCAGCATGGCGTAGGCCCCAATCATGGTGACGGGCACCATCCACCAGCCGCAGGAATCGACCAGTACCAGGGGCATTACCATGATGAACACGGTGATGTAGCACTTGATGAAAAAACTGTAGGAGTACGGGATGGGCGTGGATTTGATTCGCTCGCAGGTACCGCTCACCGACATCATGGCCAGGTAGTGATGCTTGATGTTGATGAGGTAGATGGGGTCGAAAATCTGAACCTGCCGCAGCTGCTCCACGCTTTCCATGAGCACGGCGATGATGGTGGAGGCCACGCTTTCGGCTTTTTGCAGGCGCTCAATAATGTCGGGCGTGGCCTCCATCTTATCGAAGCGCATGCGGTTGCGCAGGCTGCCTTCGAGGGCAATGGGGAAGTTGGAGATGAGGGCGGCGAAGTAGCGGCGGCTGGATTTGGCCTCGCGCGGCAACAGGGCGTTCATTTCCATGGCCAGGCCCCGGCACTGCGATACCAGAACGCCCCAGACTTTGCGGCCTTCGTAGTACCGGTCGTAGGCCGTGTTGGTACGGAACACCAGCAGCAAGCTGAGCAGAATGCCCAGGATGGACAGGTATTCGCGCCCGATGCGGACGTTGAGGGTGTGAAAATCGAGACTGACAACGGCAATGCCCGAACCGTAGAGGCCCACCAGCGCCACGCGCTTCAACAACAGGCGGATGACGGCCGAAGTATGAAAGTGCCACAAGGCCCGCCACCAGTCACCGCCTTGATAAACAATCATTGAGTAAGAATTATTTTGTCCTGCAACGGCAAATCATTTGCCGGGGTTGGGCTTGCACAGCCGCACCGTAGAATAGTGAAAATGAGCTTTCGCCAAATCCGTAGCGGCACTACGGCAGGCTTTATCATAGGTCATGCCATATTCTGGCCGCCTGATACTAACCTGAACAGTATATCGGGGCTTCTAACAGGTTAACAACATGCCCACTACCCAGAACAGCGGGTTTTGTTTGCCTTGGAAAAAATATCGAATAAATACTGCGTTTAGAACCCGGCTGGTCTACCGGGCCGCAAAGGTAAGAACCACAGACTCGAGACGCTAACTACGGAAAACAATATACCGAATGCCCGGGCCGCTGATGCCCAGTGGCCGTAGCAGTTTCGGCGGCGACCGGTTTTCTTTGTGGCTCACTTCACGTCCGGCATGGAAATCATCAAACACTTTTTCGACCTTCTGCTTCATCTTGACAAGACCCTGGTAGATGTGGTACACAACTATGGCACCTGGACTTACATGGTGCTGTTCCTGATTATTTTTACCGAAACGGGCATTATCGTATTCCCCTTCCTGCCCGGCGATTCGCTGCTGTTTGCGGCCGGAGCCCTGGCCGCCCGCCCCGAAACCGGCCTGAACGTGTGGATAATCATTCCGCTGCTGATTGCGGCCGCGTTCATTGGCGACAATGTGAACTACACCGTGGGCGACTACCTGGGGCCCCGGGTGTTCCGCGAAGACTTCCGGTTTTTGAACCGCAAGTACCTCGACCAGACGCAGGCCTTCTACGCCAAGCATGGCGGCAAAACCATTATCATGGCGCGCTTCGTGCCCATTGTTCGCACGTTTGCGCCCTTCGTGGCGGGCATCGGCACCATGACGTACCGCTACTTCGCGTCGTACAGCATTATGGGGGCGGTGCTGTGGGTGGTGGTGCTCACGCTGGCCGGCTACCTGTTCGGCAACATTGAGGTGGTGCAAAAGAACTTTGAGCTGGTTATTCTGGGCATCATTGCGCTGTCGGTGCTGCCGCCGCTGTGGTCGTTTGTGAAAGGGAAGATGGCCGGCCCGGCCGATGCTCCGGCCCGGTAGCGGGCGAATGGCCGCGCGCCGCGCAGCTACACCGGGCTGCCAGTAGCAAGCCGTTTCGGATTTTTGTATCCGGGACGGCTTTTTGCGCTACTTTAGACTGCTTTTCAATTGCTATTTCGATTCTATGCGTCAGTTCGGGCTCATTGGCCGCACCCTCAACTACTCGTTCTCACAGACGTACTTCAACCAGAAGTTTTACTCGCAGAGCCTGGCCGACCATGCGTACGAGCTGTTTGAGCTGGCCACCGTGGACGAGCTGCCCGCCCTGCTGGCTGCCCACCCCGACCTGGCGGGCCTGAATGTGACCATTCCCTACAAGGAGAGCGTGGTGCCCTACCTCGATGAGCTGGCTACCTCGGCCCGCCGTGTGGGCGCAGTAAACGTGATAGAGTGGCTGCCCGACGGCCGCCTGCGCGGCCACAACACCGACCTGGTGGGCTTTCGGGAATCGTTGCGCCGGTTTTTCCCGGCTACGCCCGAGGCCCGGGCGCTGGTGCTGGGCGCGGGCGGCGCCGCCAAAGCCGTGAGCGTGGCCCTGAACGACCTGGGCATTGCCTACTGGCCTGTCACGCGCAACCCGCTGGGGCACGGCCTCACCTACGACGACCTGACGCCGCAGGTGCTGGCCGCGCATCAGCTCATCATTAACACCACGCCGCTGGGCACTTTTCCGCTGGTGGAGGAATGCCCGCGCCTGCCCTACGAGGCCCTGACCGAACAGCACTACCTGTATGACCTGGTGTATAATCCGGCTGAAACGGTATTTATGGCCAAAGGCCGGGCGGCCGGCGCACAGGTAAAAAACGGTTTCGAGATGCTGTGCCTGCAAGCCGAAGCCGCCTGGGATATCTGGAATAATCCGGGAGTAGAGAATGAGGAACGATGAAAAATCAACTTCCTTGATAATCTCTCTTGCAACCTTTTGGAATGGGCGTGCATCTCCCATGAGCCAGCCCGCCACAGGCCGGCTACTTTCTGACTGACACGCCTTTCTATGCAAGCGAAAATGGACTCCTCTACCCTTCTTCCCCTGGCCGGCACGGGTTACCGGGCGCGGGCATGAGCAGCGCCCTTACCTGGTTCGCGTTTGGGGCCGATGACGTGCTGCCCGACCAGTCCGCGGCGGCTCCGCGCCTCACGGCCAGCCGCAGCACAGCCGTGACCAGCCCGCCCACCGAAGCCGAGCTGATTGACGGCTGCCTGCGCGGCCGCCAGCTGGCCCAGAAACTACTCTACGACAAATATGCCGGCAAGATGATGGCCGTGTGCCTGCGCTACGCCCAAACCACCTTCGAGGCCGAGGACGTGTTGCAGGAAGGATTTCTGACGGTGTTTCGCACGCTGGCCAGCTTCCGGCGCGAGTGCCCGCTGGAATTCTGGATTCGCCGTATCATGATAAACGCGGCCCTGCGCCAGCACCGCCGCAACGCCTCGCTGGTGGCAGTGAGCGACGGCGACTATCCCGAAACGCTGTCCAGCGAAGAGTTTACCCTCAGTAATTTCAACTTCCAGGAATTGCTGGAAATGGTGCAGGAGCTAGCTCCGCGCTACCGCATGGTTTTCAACCTTTATGCTATCGAAGGCTATACCCATAAAGAAATCGGCGAATTATTGAGCATTACCGAGGGCACCAGCAAATCCCAATATTCCCGGGCCCGCGTCATCCTACAAACTAAACTGGAGCGCCTCAGTGCCCCAACCCGCCATGTCCGCTAACCCTATCGAAAATAACCCTACGCCTAAAACCACCGGCAGCCTGGAGGAATTATTCCGCCACCACCTGGGCGAGGAGGCCGCCGCGCCCCCGCGCCCCATGCTCTGGGACCAGATTGATAATTCGCTGTTGATTCGACAGAACGAAACCTACCGCCGTCGCCTTGCGGCTACGCGCTGGGTGGCGGCGGCCAGCCTGCTGCTGGCCACGCTGGCCGGCACCGGCTGGTGGGCCGGCCGCACCAGCGTGCTGGGTACCTCCGAAGAAATGGCGACGAACAGCCGGACGGCAACCGCCCCCCCCGTGGGCCGCGCCACCACGGTAGCCACGTTGGGCCTGAAAGATGTCGCGGGCCCGACCGGCGCTTCCAATAGTAACACGCCAGTGGCCAGCCAGCCCAGCAGTGCTACACTTGCAGCTAGCCCGGGCTACGCCAATGGGACGGGCGTAGCCGCTACCAACAGCAAGTACACCGGCTTCGGGCCGGCTTCAACGGTTCGCTACTCGGCGGGCCAGACTGGTCTGGCGGCGGGCGGCGGCACGGCGGCGGCAACTATTGCAGCCGTATCGGCGAGCGAAACGACGGCTTCGGCCACCAACCCGGCTACTGACCAGCCGAGCGCCGGGGAGCAGTCGGCGAACCAGCTGGCCGACCGGATGCTGGCAGCGGCTGACGTAGCGGGCACTGCTGCGGCCGGCACGTCGGCCGTCCTGGGCGGCGGCGCGGCCGGCGCAATGGGCAGCGGCGTGGCGGCCACCATATCGGTGGCGGCTACCGCTGCATCGGCCGCAACGGTAGCGCCCGAGGAAATGAGCCTGCTGGCAGTCCGTCAGACATCGTTGGGCCTGGCCAATGCGACTACCCTGCCGAACGGGCTGGCCACTGTGGCGATGGACGACCTACCGGCGGCAGCCGCGCAACGCTGGACCTATGGGGCGAGCTACACCGCCGGCGTGTTCAATCCTAATGTTAATTTCTCGCGGGCCGGCATCGAGCCGGCGTTCGACTATGACCGGGGCCCTGCTTTTGGTACCGACTCCCCTACCCTGACCGAAATAGCCGCCACCGAATACCGCAACAACCTGCGGCCGGGCCTGAGCCAGCGCATTGCGCTGCTGGCCACGCGCCACCTGCGCGGCCACTGGTCGCTGAGCACCGGGGCCGAATTCACCCAAGCCACGGCGCAGTCGGCATCGTCGGCATCTTTCGTGGGCGAGCAGTTGTTTGACCTGGGCCAGGCCGGTACCAGCCGCCCGCTGCACACCACCGATTTCCGCTACAGCATGGGCAGCATTCCGCTGGAAGTGCGCTACAGCAATCCCATGAAACACGGCTGGAGCCTCTACGGCCGCCTGGGCGGCGTGGTAACGGCTCTGCTGGGCGTGCGCAGTGACGTGGAAGGCGACCCGGAAGCTACCCGCACGTATTCCATTGCCTCCACGGGCGGGCCTTATCGCCGCGTGACGGGCAGCCTGCGCGGCGCGGCGGGCACCCAGTTCCGTACCAGCACGGGCAAGTGGGCCTTCACGATGGGCCCGGTGGCTGAAATTGGCCTGCTGGCCATGAATGCCCATCCGGTGCAGAATTATTTCGCTCAGAGCCACCCATATAGCTTTGGGCTGGAGGCGGGCGTGGAGTTTGGGCGGTAGGGCAGTTTGCTTGCTTTATGATATAAGCACAACTTAAGAACGTCATGCCGAGCGCAGCCGAGGCACCTCGCTTGTGGTAGTAATCCTTTTCAACGATTGGTTTACTGCTGCACGCGAGATGCCTCGGCTGCGCTCGGCATGACGTTCTTTTTTCTCCGGTTCTTCCCTACCCTTTTCCCATTCCCGCGAAACCCATTCCCCGGCATTCGGGTTAAGGTAGGCTGACCATTTCGGCCTACCTTTCGCGTTGCATGGAGTACCAACTGACCTCTGAATTTAAGCCTACCGGCGACCAGCCCACTGCCATTGCCAAGCTCGTGGAGGGCGTGAACAACGGCGAGCACGCCCAAGTGCTGCTAGGTGCCACCGGCACCGGCAAAACCTTCACCATGGCCAACGTCATTGCCCAGACGGGCAAGCCGGCGCTGGTGCTGTGCCACAACAAAACCCTGGCGGCACAGCTCTACGGCGAGTTCAAGGCGTTTTTTCCGAACAATGCCGTCGAGT
This sequence comes from Hymenobacter siberiensis, assembly GCF_018967845.1. Taxonomy (GTDB): domain Bacteria; phylum Bacteroidota; class Bacteroidia; order Cytophagales; family Hymenobacteraceae; genus Hymenobacter; species Hymenobacter siberiensis. The sequence continues at coordinate 952,037 of NZ_JAHLZZ010000001.1, read as the reverse complement.
ACTACATCAGCTACTACGACTACTACCAGCCGGAAGCCTATATCGCCAGCACCGATGTGTTCATCGAGAAAGACCTGGCCATCAACCAGGAAATCGAGAAGCTGCGGCTGCACACCACCTCCACCCTGCTCAGCGGGCGGCGCGATGTGATTGTGATTGCCTCGGTGTCGTGCATCTACGGCATCGGCAACCCCGAGGAATTCGCCAAAAACGTTATTTTCCTCAAGCCGGGCATGCACTACACGCGCAATAACCTGCTCTATCAGTTCGTGCAGATTCTGTACTCGCGCACCGAGGTGGAATTCACGCGGGGCTCGTTTCGGGTGAAGGGCGACACCGTGGATGTGTTTCCGGCTTATGCCGACTACGCCATCCGCATCTACTTTTTCGGCGATGAGATTGAGTCAGTGCACAAGATTGACCCCGTGAGCGGCAAGAAGCTGAGCGACGAGGCCAGCGGCGTGGCCCTGTACCCGGCCAACCTGTTTGTGACCGGCAAGGACACGCTGAACGCGGCCATCAAGCAGATTCAGGATGACATGGTGCAGCAGCACGCCTACTTCGAAAAGGAAGGGCGCGACTCGGAAGCCAAGCGCATTATGGAGCGCACGGAATTTGATTTGGAGATGATTCGGGAGCTGGGCTACTGCTCGGGCATCGAGAACTACTCGCGCTACTTTGATGGGCGCACGCCGGGCTCGCGGCCGTTCTGCCTGCTCGACTATTTCCCCAAAGACTACCTGCTGGTCGTGGACGAAAGCCACGCCACCATGCCCCAGATTCGGGCCATGTGGGGCGGCGACCGCAGCCGCAAAACGGCCCTTATTGAGTACGGCTTCCGCCTGCCCTCGGCGCTGGACAACCGCCCGCTGACGTTCAACGAGTTCGAGAGCATGTACCAGCAAGCCGTGTTTGTATCGGCCACGCCCTCCGACTACGAGTTGACCCAAGCCGATGGCGTGGTAGTGGAGCAGATTATCCGCCCCACCGGCCTGCTCGACCCCGAAATCGACATCCGGCCCAGCGTGAACCAGATTGACGACCTGCTGGACGAAGTAGACAACCGCGTGAAAATGGGTGACCGCGTGCTCGTAACCACCCTCACCAAGCGCATGGCCGAGGAACTGAGCAAGTACATGGACCGCCTCGGCATCAAGGTCGAATACGTGCACTCCGACGTGAAAACGCTGGACCGCGTGGAGATTCTGCGCAAGCTGCGGCTGGGCGAAATCGACGTGCTGATTGGCGTAAACCTGCTGCGCGAAGGCCTCGACTTGCCGGAAGTGAGTCTCGTGGCCATTCTGGATGCCGATAAGGAAGGCTTCCTGCGCGACCAGCGCAGCCTGATTCAGACCATGGGCCGGGCCGCCCGAAACGACCGGGGCAAGGTGATTATGTACGCCGACCGCATGACCGGCTCCATGCAGCGGGCCATTGACGAGACGAATCGCCGCCGCGCCACCCAAGCGGCTTACAACGAGGAGCACGGCATCACGCCGCGCACCGTACGAAAGAGCCACGCCGAAATCATGGGCCAGACCTCGCTTTCGGACTACCGCGTGCTCGACACCATTACCTACGCCAATGCGGACGGCGGGGCCGCCCTGGCCATGGCCGCCGAGCCCGTGATAGCCATGATGACGCGCCCCGAGCTGGAGAAGCTCATCAAGAACACCGAAAAACAGATGGAAGCCGCCGCCAAAGACCTGGACTTCCTCACGGCCGCCAAGCTGCGCGACGAGCTGGCCGCGCTGAAAACCATGCTGAAGGGCAAGCGGGAATAACGGGCGGGCCGCAATTCGCCAATGGTGGTTAATATGTTGCGACGTATTTTTAATCCATAAATCCTCATTCACTCATCACCACCCGGCCGGGCATTCGCTTTGGCAAGCCCTGCGTGATGGGTACGCGCATTGCTGTGCAGGACATTCTGGGTTGGTTGGCTTCGGGCATGAGCAACGCCGAGATTATAGAAGATTTTCCAGAGCTAACAGAGGAACACATTCGGGCTGCGTTGGCTTTCGCGGCCAATCTGGAACAGCGCACCCGGCAGCTGGCCGCTTAAATGAAGTGGCTGCTGGATGCAAACCTATCGTACTGGCTGGTGAAGCAATTGGCTGATTTGCCAATTACGGTGATTCACGTAAGTCGCACTGGCTTGCCCGTACCAGCTGACGACCTCGGAATAGGGGACTGGGCCCGCATAAACGGGCATATCGTCATTACCAACGACGAAGACTTTTACCGCTTTGCCGGAGTACTGGGCTTCCCGCCTAAGGTTGTGATGCTGCGCACCGGCAACCAATCAACCCATTTCATGGCGGCGCTCCTGGCACATCACTTAGACAATATTAGCCAACTCTACTCTTCCCTGGAAAACGATGTGCTGGAATTGTTTTAGCCAATTTCGGCCGCTACGGCTGGCGGTAGAGCACGCCGCCTTTCATCACCAGCCGGATTTGGCGCAACGCAGCCACGTCCTGCGTGGGGTCGCCGGCCACGGCCACCAGGTCGGCCAGCAGGCCGGAGCGGATGGTGCCCCGGTCGGCGAGGTGGAAAATTTGGGCGTTGCCGCTGGTGGCCTGGCGCAGCACCTGCAGCGGCGTGAGGCCGTAGTCGCGCACTAGCAACTCGGCTTCGCGGGCGTTGTCGCCGTGCGGGAACACGCCCACGTCGCCGCCCTGGGCCAACGTCACGCCGGCTTTGAGGGCGGCGGCCATGCTCTGGTGCTTTTGTTGGATGCGGGGCGGGACCGGGTCGGTGCCTTTGTGCCAGCCTCGGTATTGGGCTACGGCATCGGAGGCGGCCACGGTGGGGCACAGGGCCACACCCTTCTTTTTCATCAGGGCGAAAATTTCGGGGGTACCGCCGTCGCCGTGCTCAATGGTTTCGACGCCAGCCAGGATAGCGCGGCGCATGCCCTCGGGGGTGCTGGCGTGGGCCACCACGCCCCGGCCGGTAGAGCGCGCCGTTTGCACAATCAGCGTCAGCTCTTCCTGCGAAAACGTGGGCTGGGCCGAGCCGTCGGGGCCCCAGCGGTAGTCGGCGTATACCTTGATGATATCGGCCCCCTTGCCAATCTGCTCGCGCACGGCCCGGATAATGCCATCCACGCCATCGGCCTCCTGGGCACCCTGGGGCACGTTTTCATCCACCGACAGCTTGGGGCCATAGCTACCCGTGGCCACCAGCGCCCGCGTGACCACCAGCAGGCGCGGCCCCGGAATAATACCTTGGTTGATGGCTTGCTTGATACCGACATCGGCAAAACCCGCGCCCTCGGTGCCCAGGTCGCGGATGGTGGTGAAGCCGGCCAGCAGTGTGCGCTGGGCGTGCACCGTGGCCCGCGCCACGCGCAACGCCTGCGATTCGAGCAGCACCTGGTCATCCCATTGGGTTTCGTTGTAGGGGTGCAGCAGCAGGTGCGAATGGCCTTCAATCAGGCCGGGCAGTAGCGTGAGGCCCGGTAGCTCCAGGGTGCGGGCACTGGGCGGCGGCACTACCTGGGCGGCAGGGCCGACCGCCGTAATTTTATCGTTTTCGACCAGCACAACCCAGCCAGGGTGCATTTCCTGGCCGTCGAACACGGCAGCGGGGCGCAGCAGCGTGGCGACGGCGGCGCTCACAGGTGGCCCGGCCTGGGCCTGGGTTGGGGCGGGCGGGCTGCCCAGGGCCAGCAGCCCACCCAACACCAGGCAGCGCAGACGGCAAGAGCGGCGAATGGAGCCCGATTGGGCAGCAATAAGTTGGGAATATCTCATAAACAGCAGCGGCTGCCCCAACGGTAAGCGGGCGGCCAAGCGAAGCTACTCTACCCGCGCGGTTTACACCGCTGGCCACGCCGCATTTGCGTGAGGCCCTACTCAGCGGCCATCTAAAAAGGCGATATAAGACAAGGGCAATGTTGAGCGTCCGGACCGGGGCAGCCCGCTTAAAACCCTATTCCACTGGCCTGTCATCGACTAACGGAATACGTGCGGTGCTGCGGCCCCACGCCAGTAATTTTCACCGCTTGCCAGCCGGTGGGCAGCGTGGCTTTGCGCTGCACAATGCCGCCCGGCGTAATATCCAGCCCGCCGAAGCCCATGAGCACGGCTTGCAGCACTCCGCCCGCGCCGGTGGCGAAGTAGGGATTGGTACCGCCCTTGGTTTCGGCGATGACGCGGAAGGGCGGCAACAGGTTGGGCTCGTAAGCATCTTTGAACCAGAGCTTCGCCTTATCGGCATTGCCCAGGCGGGCGTAGGGCAGGGCGAAAATGCCCTGCGTCATGGCCGGGGTGCCCTCGTTTGGCATGCGGGTTTCATAGTAGCTTGTGCGGGTTAATTGGTGGAATTCACGGGCGGGCGTACGAAATAGGCGCGGTGGGGGCTGCGCACGCGCAGGTTGTGCAAGCAGCAGGTCACGACCATGACCGTGTCGCGCACCCACTCGCCGCGCCTGCGCAACATGTTGCCGACCATGCGCAGGCGCTTGATGCCGCTGTGGGCGTGTTCGATGACCACGCGCAAGGCGCTGAGCAGCTGGCTATACAGCTTTTGGGCAAAGGTCAGCTCCTGCTTCGGGCGCTTTTTGTGGGGCATTTCCACCAGCACCCCGGCCGGGGCATGGTCCAGCAGGCCCAAATCCTGCCGCAACACGCTACCCGTCGGCAGCCGCAACGGGTACTCGTCGGCCATTTTCTTACCGTGCACCCGCCCGCCTTCCGTTGGCGAGAGAAAATACACGTACTGCGTCTCGTCGCTTAAAGTCCTGTTTTTTAGGCCATGCGCTTTTTTTACCACTATAGTCCTCGGCCTGGGCTTGGCCGTCCACTTGGCGCGGTATCCCACGCTCGACCCCCGTCGTAAGCGAAGACCTTTTCCGGGTGGTGCTCCAGCGACCGCGCCAGGGCGGCCCCGTCGCGGACCGGCAGCAACCCGCGCCGGTGCAGCACCTGGTTGAGCACGCCTAACAGGGCCGTGGCCAAGCGGCTCACGCGCGTCTGCGACACGCCAAAACTGGCGGCCCGATGCTACTGCAAACTGTTGCTTTTGAGGTAGATGAGCAGAAAAAGAGCTTCGTTTCGTTCCCTGCCAGCGTGGCATTGGCCTGCTCGGCGTGCGCCGGCAACCGCCGCTTGGCCCCGTCCAGCGTATAGTAGCGGTGGTAGCGCTCCCAGGCAGGGGCTGGTCAATTTGGGGCATAGCAGCGGCGAAGCCGGGGATTTCCTACCCCTGGATTACTGCACCTACACGCCCGACCAAGACGACCAAGACGACCAACGACCATTTTCTGGCCATGTTTGACCAGGTTGTGGCGGAGGGCAAACTACTGGCACGCACCATTTTATTTGATGAAGCTGTTTAGAAAGTCACAAAAGGTACTCAAACGGTCATGCAGAGCGCAGCGAAGCATCTTGCTCGCATCCTCAGGCCCGTTCAACGATGCGAGCAAGATGCTTCGCTGCGCTCTGCATGACCGTTTGAGTACCTTTTGTGACTTTCTAAACAACTCCGATTCCTGGTATGCGGGCAGCATGCATTTGAAACGCATTCATCATGCCGGTTGGACGTTTTTCACGACCCTGAAAAGCAACCGGTTGGTGAGCCTGGCCAAAGAAAGCGGCTACCAAGGCCTGACTACGCTAGCGCCGCCGCCCGGCAGTTGGAGTCAGGGCGTGGAAGTGCGCCTGAAAGAAGTGCCCTTTGGCGTAAAACGCTTCAAGCTAGTGGCCACGAACGGCGATATTGAATGGTTCATTACCAACTACTTGGCTGCTCATCTGACCCGCGAAATGGTGATTGAAGCCGTGCAGGTGCGTTGGCAGGTAGAGGAGTTTCACCGCAGCTTCAAACAGTTGACGGGGTCGGAGAAGTGCCAGTGCCGGAAGGAGATGGCGCAACGCAACCACTTGGCCTGTTGTTACTTGGCCTGGGTATCGCTGCGTCAACACGCCCGCCGCATGGGGCAAACTATTTATCAGGCGCACCAACAGCAATGGGCACCCTACCTGCGGCAGTTGCTCCAAGATTCAATCATTCAAGCACTTGTATAGTCGAGTGCGTAAGTCCTAAGTTAGCAAAGGAAAATTCTTATCACGGCTAAGCCTTGCCAGGGCTTGTATAATTCATAGTGTAATTGAAAAACAAAACAGCCACCTAGCAACTGAGCTAAATGGCTGATTATGAATGAGCGAGAAACGAGGCTCGAACTCGCGACCCTCAGCTTGGGAAGCTACACTTTGGGGGTTATCGATAATTGCTAATATGCCCTAGCAGTAAAAAAAACCGCGTTTTCAGCGACCCTAGCCTATTGGGGCTTATTGTCGTTACCCCCCTTTCTATTACATTTGTTTAAACCAGCGTTTAAACCAGCGTTGGAATAATCAGATATGGCAACGACGGAACACAAAGAGGGCAAGGCCACGGTCAAGGTCGTTTATTACACCTACAAAACGCTGGCCGATGGGACGCACCCGTTTATGGTGCGTATTACCAAAGACCGCAAGCTAAAGTACATTGCCACCGGCCAAAGCTTGCACCCGAAGTACTGGAATCCGCTCAAAAAGGAGGTTCGCAAAAGCTACCCCGAACCCGGCCGCGACAAGCTGCTGAAAGAGTTGGTTAAGTGGGAAGCCAAGTATAGCGGGGCCGCCGATACGCTGGCAGAAGCCGACGAACAACACGACGCGCCGGCCGTGGCTGCCAAAGCCATTGAAGGCCGTAAGGCCGCACGGCGGGTAAAGCTGCTGGCATATTGCGACGAGCTGAGCGCGGGCTACCTCAAAACCGGACAAGCCGGCAATGCCACCGTGTACCGCGACTTGCGCAACCAGTTGGCGAAGTTCGTCGGTGCTGAGGCCAACGCGCCCACACCGCCCACCGGCCGGGGGCAAGCCGACGCCTGGGCTGAATGGATAGGCCGCTACGATGTGCCCCTTGACCGGGTAAACGTGGCGTTCTGCCACGAATGGGAGCAAACCCTACGTGCTACGGGCATCAAGGAAATAACCTTGTCGCTGCGGTTTCGCACATTGCGGGCCGTGCTCAATCAAGCCATTGTGGCCGGGTTGGTGAAGCCCACGGCCTACCCCTTCGCCCGCACCGTGGCCGAAAAGCACAAGCTGCAGGTCGGCAAATTTGACGTGAGCACGGGCAAGCGGGCCATTAGCCGCGACGAGCTGCGCAACCTGGAAGCCTTGACGCCGGCCACCGACCGGCAACGGCTGGCAAAGGATGTATTCCTATTCTCGTTCTACGGCGGGGGTATCAATTTTGTGGATTTGGCCCAACTGCGTTGGCGCGACCTGAGCGGGGCCGCCGTGGGCACCGGCCACCCCGACCGCCTGCACTACGTGCGCCAAAAGACCGGGGGCAAGTTCTCGTTGCGACTGCTGGCACCCGCCGCCGCTATTGTGGCCGCTTATCGGCCGTTCACCTTTGCCACGCCCGACAGCTACGTGTTTCCGGTGCTGGATTCTGCCAAGCACGTCAGCCCCGCTCAGGTGAGCAACCGGCTGCACAAGGTGCTGGGGCAAGTAAATAGCGACCTGAAAACGCTGGGGCAACTGGCCGGCATTGCCACGCCGCTAACTACCTACGTGGCCCGGCACACCTTCGCTACCACGCTGCGCATGAGCGGGGCGGGCACGGCTGTTATCTCGCAAGCAATGGGCCACAAGTCGGAAGCCGTTACGGCCGTGTATCTGGATTCCTTCGCGTCAGAATTGGTCGACACGGCTTTTGAAGGACTACTGTAAAATCCCACTAACCTAACAACACTATGACACCGCTTACACCTACGGCCCTCCGAGACCTATATCGCAAATTGGTGAATTACCCAGCTTTGGCTTTAGCGTTAACCGGCTTTCAAAAAGTCGAGCTTTGGGAGTATGCTCAGGCCGAGGAGTTAATTGAAACCCGCCTGATAACGGAAATGATGGAATTAAATCCCGATTATCCTTATCCTGACGAATACAGAAATGGGCGTGAAGCGGAGTACTTATTGTACAAGCATAGCCCAGCGTACAGGGATAGTCAGTTCGTCCTGCAATTGTTGAGCGCCCCACCTGTCCGGCCCCTCGATACGTCAGCGTCCGTAGCCGTACCCGCGCCTGGGGCTACTGAGGTTGATAAGGAAAGCCATTTAAGTGTTAGTGAGCTTGCCTTACTCTGTGTCTATGCCGGACATTCCTTTACCAACGAAGACGCAGCGAAGCATTACTTGGAAGGAAGCGTGAAAAGTGGCCGCGCACTTTACAACAAGTTTATTTACTACTGTGAGCGTTCTAATCGTATTGGATTTGCTGACGCAACAGTCAGAAAGCGCAAAAACATGATTGCCCGTATTCAAAAGGTGTTGCCTAGACTTACCGACGAACAGAAAAAAGGCCCTGAAAGAGAGATAGTTATTCTTGAGGGGCAAAATTAGTAACCGATTATAACCGGTTGCGCCCTGAAGGCTGAACGGTGCTTTGCATCATCACTAACAAAGATGAGCAATGCACAACCCCTTTGATACCATCAATGCCCGGTTAAGCAACCTGGAAGCATTGACGCTGGAAGCCCTGAGCTGCCTGCGCACCACGGCCACCGCCGCGCCCGAAGTGGGCGGCATAGAGTTGGCCCAACAAGTAACCCGCCTGAGCAAGCCGCGCCTCTATGCGTTGGTATCGGCGCGGGGTATTCCTCACGCCAAACGCGGGAACAAGCTGTACTTCACCCGCGCCGACCTGACGGCCTGGGTGAACGCCGGTAAGCGGGGCGAAAACGAAACGGCCGCCAACGCATGAGCACGGGCGACCGCAACGCTTTGAACTTGCCGGGACAGCAAGCCAAAGATACCACCCCCAACGCCACCAACCGGGTACACCTCGCGGCCCTTCGCGGCTACCTACGTGGGCTGCCAAGCCTCGACTTTTCCGACAAGGGCCGCGCCAACGTCTGCGCACGGTTCGGGCTGAATGAGGACGAGCTGAGCGCCGCCGTAGCGGCCATGCAAGCCCGGCCCGGCCGCCCTACGGCTGCCTTACTGCGCACCATTGGCGCGGCCGTGGCCGCCTCGCACCGCACCAACGCCACGGGAGGGGCTGAGCCATGCTGAGCGCCGCCTCCGAAGCTGGCAGCTACAAAGCCCGCCTGCTGGCCGATGCCGACCGCCTGGCAGACGAGCCCACCAACGAGCCCGCCGAACCAGCTACGCGCATCCGAACCGCCGCCCAACGCCTAACCGACGCCCGCAACGCCCCGCCGTTGCGGCCACTGTTTGGCTGTCTGTGGGAAACGCCGGGCATTGCCATTCTGGCCGGCGACACGGGCGTTGGTAAGAGCGTGCTGGCCGTGCATATTGCCCACCTCATTACGTCCGACACCACGGCGCTGCTGGGCTTGCACTGTGTGGTGCGCGAACGGCTGTTGTACTACGATTTTGAGTTGACCGACCGGCAGTTTGAAAAGCGGTTTGATGGATTCCCCTTCACCGACGAACTGTTGACGGGCGACACCAACCCGGCCGCCGTAGATGTGGAAAGCTTCACGTTTGACCATATCTGTGCTGACCTTGACCGCACCGGGGCACGGATTGTGGTACTCGACAACATCACGGCCCTGGCATTGAAAACGACCGCCGACGCCGATGTGAGCATTGGAATTATGAAGGGCTTGAAACGGCTGCAATTAGAGCGGGGCGTTTCTAGCCTGGTATTGGCGCACACGCCGAAGCTGCCACCGGGCGCGGCCTTGTCCCTGAATCATCTGGCCGGCAGCAAGCACCTATCCAATTTTGCCGATAGCGTGTTTTTCATTGGCCGGTCGGTGCAAGGCCCCCGCACCCGCTACGTGAAGCAAGTGAAAAACCGCACCGACGAGGAATTACCGGGCGTGTTGGTCTGCGAGCTGAGCGACGAGGGCGGGCACCTGGGCTTTACGCTACGGGGCACCGACGACGAAGCCCCGCACCTGGCCGTGCCAGCGGAGGAAAACCCCACCACGCCCCGCAAGGCCCCGCTGGCTGACGTGCTGGCCGCGCTGCCGACTTGCTTGGCTCAGCCCCAACCGGCCGGCCAGCTTGAAACGCAACTAGCGGAACAATTCGACACCGACGCCCGCACCATCCGCAAGCGGCTGAAAGAATTGACGGAGCCGGCCGGCTATGTGCCTGACCTGAGCGGCCGCTTGTGCGCCGTGGCCAAAGAACAGCGCGGCCGGGAAACATGGTATTCGTTGCGGCCGGTGCCCGTGGGCGCATGATGTTGGAAACTGGAAATTTCCAACGTCAGCCTTTCCAACGTCAGCAATTCTAACGCCTGCCAACCGAACGTTGGACGTTGGAAACTGGAAAAAGCCCCTACTGGCAGATTTCCACCTTTCCAGTTTCCAACGTTCGCACGGCGGCCCCTTACTCCCTAGCCATGCCAACCCAAACCGCCCACCGCTACACCCTGCAACCTTACGCCGGCCCGAAGTCCCGCACGATGTGCCCGGCCTGTGGCAAGCCCCGTTGCTTTACCCGCTACCTCGACACCGACACGGGCGAACTACTACCCGACGAGTACGGCCGCTGCGACCGGGAAGCCAATTGCGGCCACCACCGCAACCCCTACCACGCCGGGCCGGGTGCGGCCAGCTATGCGCAACAAGTGCGCCTTGACGCAAAGCAGGAACGCCCCGCGCAAAGGGTGTCCAGCCGAACGGGCACCCCTTTGCCGGCTCCCACGCCCGTGCTCAGCATTCCCGCCGATGTATTCACGGCCACGCTGGGCCGCTACGACCGCAACGCCCTGGCTCAGGTACTACGCGGGCACTTTGGGCGGGGCGTTGCCGATGAGCTGCTGAGCCGGTTTCAGGTCGGCACGTCTGCGCACTGGCCGGGGGCCTGCGTGTTCTGGCTACTCGACACGCACGGCCGGGTGCGGGGCGGGCAAGTGGTGCTGTATGATGCCACCGGCCACACCGTGAAGGAGCCGCGCCGCTGCACTACGTGGGCGCACACGGCCCTGGCTCAGCACTACCAACGCCGGGGCCATCCCGCGCCGCCGTGGCTGGCTGACTACTCCCAACACGGCCAGAAAAGCCCGTGCCTGTTTGGGCTGCCTCAGCTTACCACCGCCCCGGCCGCGCAACCCGTGGCCCTGGTAGAAAGCGCTAAAACGGCCATGCTGGCAACGCCCTACTTCCCGCGCTACGTCTGGCTGGCAACGATGGGGCTGAGCTACCTCACACCCGACCGGATGGAGCCACTACGGGGCCGGCGCATTGTGCTCTATCCTGACGCGGGCTGCCTCGACAAGTGGCAGGCCAAAGCCGACGAGCTGCGCCGCCTGGGGTACGACGTGCGGGTATCCGACGAGCTGGAAAAGCTGGCCACCGACGACGAGCGCCGCGCCGGCCTTGACCTGGCTGACGTGCTGCTGAACGAGTGGCCCGGCTACCCGCCTAGCTGGGATGAAAAGTCGGAAAGGGGGTAGGGCGGGTAAAATCCTTAAAGCCTCGCCCCTGGTAACCGTTGAGTTCAGTCAAATAATTGCGTGTGCATAATTCAACCCCCAAAAAGTTGCCCACGCTTCTTTCACAATTCATCTTTTAAATTTCTTTGTATGCCTGCCGGACGCCCCCCCAAACCCACACACCTCAAAGCCTTAGCTGGCACGTTGCAGCCGAGCCGCACCAATGCCCACGAGCCCACGCCCACCGTGCTGCTGCCAATCCCGCCCGATTGGTTAAGCGACAGGGCCCGGCACTACTGGAGCGAGATTGGGGCCGTGCTACTCAATATGAAAGTTTGCACCGTGGCCGATGGCCCCGCCCTTCAATTGCTAACAGAGTCACTAGCCGAGTGGGCAGAAGCCCGACAGGCCGTGCAAAACCGGGGGTTAACTTATGAAACCACCACCGTTAGCGGCGGCATCATGCGCCGCCCAAACCCCGAAGTAGCCATTGCCGCCGATGCTTGGCGACGCGCCCTAGCGATGCTTTCACAATTTGGGCTGACCCCAGCCACCCGCGCCAAAGTAAGCGCACAAGTAGAAGGTGATGACGACGACCCTTGGGCTCAAATAGTGGCCGATATGAGGAGGTAACGTACCTGGTTTCAAAAATTAAAAAAGTCCCGCGCCCTCATAGAGGAACGCGGGGCTTTTTTGTTATTCGCTATTTCGTGTTTAGTGCCTTTATCGGCCCTTTTGCGATTTTAATTATTTCTAAACCGCTCATAATCGGCTTTGAACTTATGGAAGTCCTCAAAAGGCACAACCAATAGCTGGTTATCTGCAAAGTAGGCGGCGTAAGGCCCGTAGTGGGTCTGCCTTTGGTCTTGCGAAACCCAACTAGCGTAAACTGCTTTACCATCGTTGCGCATCTGATTTAAAACCAAGTCAGGAACTACATCAAGAAACCGCATTTTGGCGGCTTCTAACTGCTTCCTCTTTTTCTCCAGGTCTTTGGTCAATTCTATTAGTTGTGACTCATAGCGAAAGGCCTCTTGCAATTCCTGGTCATCTATTACCCACCCCGACGTCTTAGGTACATTGGCAGCAATGGCATTTAACTGCACTCCAGCAATGTCGATTTCTTCTTGATACTGAGCAATATCCGTCAGGGCCATTGCCATTTTTTCTCTAAGCATGCGGTAGAAGGTTAAGTAAAAGGACAAGATATAGCATTCTATTGCAGAAAAAAGGCACTCACAAATGTCGTTGTCCTAAAAGGAATAATAGGATGTGGTTGCAGAAGCCTCCCAAGCTTACACAAGGGTTGTTTAAACCAACGTTTAAACCAAAAACAAAACAGCCACCCGGCAATTAAGCTAAATGGCTGTTAATCAATGAGCGAGAAACGAGGCTCGAACTCGCGACCCTCAGCTTGGGAAGCTGATGCTCTACCAACTGAGCTACTCTCGCAGTAATATCTTGGTGGCACGAAATTACGCCAAAGAACCGGATTAGCAACGACCAAAAATCAAACGGCCAACCCCCGCTTTGCGGGCCGCGTATGCACTGTTAATTATGGCAACCCCTCCCCTCCCTCCTGCTACCCAACGTCTGGTTGGCCTGTTCCTTATCGTTAGTGGCGGGCTGATGGGCCTGGGTTTATTGCTAAAAGTAGCCGTGGGAGCCTATTCCTGGAATGCGGGCAGCCCCGAAAGCCCCTCGGCATTGCTACTGACAGTGAACCTGGTAGCCCTGCTGGCCAGCGGGTTCCTGATGCGCTGGGGCCTGCGGATGCGGCGCGGCACCAGCACGCACCGGGACCCCAACGCCGACGAAATACTCTAAATCTGCGGCGGCAACGCGACCTTTGCGCCATGTCATCTCCTCTGCGCATCTTGCTGGCCAAGGCCAATACCGCCACCGCCGCCCAACTGGCCGATTTGGGCCGCCAAACTTTTCAGGACACCTTCGCTGCTACCAATACCCCGGCGGATATGGCGGCGTACTTGGGCGAAAACTTCGGTCCCGATATTCAGCTGGCCGAATTGCAGGACCGCGAAAACACCTTTTTGCTGGCCCACATGCAGAACGAGCTGGTGGGCTACGCCAAGCTGCGCGATAATTCGGCCCTGGGCCTGCCCGAAGGCCAGGACGCCGCCGGCCGCCTCGAAATCGAGCGCCTGTACGTGCGCGACGACTGGCAGGGAACCGGCTTGGGCGCGGCCCTGATGCGCGGCATTCTGGCCCTGGCTGAACAACTGCACTGCTCGGCCGTGGTACTGGGCGTGTGGGAGAAAAACGACAAGGCCCGGGCTTTCTACCAGCGGTTTGGCTTCCGTGAAGTGGGCCAGCACGAGTTCCGACTGGGCCAGGACGTGCAGACCGACCTGATTTTGCGCAAGGGCATGGCCGGCCGCTAAAGGCGTCTATTTTTGCGAATGCCTATGCCAGCCCCCACGCACCCGACGAGCCGCCGTTTCCTTCGCCACAGCGGAGCATTGCTGGCCCTGTGCGTGGGTGCGCTTCTGGCGGCCTGCCAGCCCCAAAACGAGCAAGCGGCGGCAGCCGCCACGCCGCCGGTAGGGCACTACGAGGGCAGCCTTGGCGCGGCCGGGCAGGCCGGGGCACGGGCCACGCTCGACATTCGCCACCCCAGCCCCGGCCACTACGAAGCCGAGTTTACGGCTCCGGGCACGCTCAGCTTCGTGGCCGACACCATTGTTTTCAGCAATAACCAGCTGCGCCTCAGCCGGCCCGCCCGGCCCGGCCAAACTCTGGCCCTGACGCTGGACGGCGATTTCTGGCGCGGTACGCTCATGCTGGACTCCACGAAAGCCACTGCCCTACTGGTGAAGCGCGGCGTGCCCACGCCCACCGCCTACCGCACCGAAGAAGTGCCACAGGCCACTGGCTCGGCCTGGCTGTTTGCCCCCGCCGACACCGACACGCCCGGCGCAGCGCTGGTGCTGCTGCCCGATGCGGAAACGGCTCCCACGGCCGCTATCTGGGCTGATGCCCTGGCCCGCGAAGGCATCATCGTGCTGCTGCTCCCGCCCGCCGACTCGGCCACGGCCGCCGAGGAAACGCCACGCCTGCAAGCGGCCCTGCGCCTGCTACACAGCACCGGTGGGGCCGACACCACCAACATCGGAATGTGGGCCGCCGGAAGCCGGGCCGCCACGCTGGCCTCGCTGCTCACCGGCCCGGGCGCGCCCCGGGCCGCCTTCTTCATCGCCCAGAATACCGTGGTGGATGCCAATGCCCGCGCCGCGTTTCGGGAGCTGCGCAGCCGCAAAATGCCGCTGCTGACCCTGTATGGCGGGGCCGGGGCCCTTGCCCGGTCGGCCGCCATGCGCAACGCGCTGGGCGGGCGGCGCGGCACGGCCGTGCGGGTGTACCGCACCGCCGGCCCCGATTTATTGGTACCGGGCAGCTTGGGACCGGTGTTTGGGCCGGGGCTGCCGAGCGAGGTGGTGGAGTGGCTGCGCGGACGGTAGCGCGGTTTACATGTTGGTGTACCGGGCTGGACAGTAGCACGCACGCTGTAGTTCGCATCCCCGCGCCGTTTAAGTAAGCTAAGCGTATGCGCCGGTCGGACCGCCTAGGGCGGTCCGACCGGCGCATACGGGCACACGCGGAAGACTGGGCTACAGCAACAGCAGGCCCTTTTCGCGCAGCAGCGCCCAGGCCGGGCTTTGCAGAAACGCTTCGAATGAGCCTTCTGATTTCGGAAAGCTGGCGACAGCATCGCGCAGCAGCACTTTGGTGTCAAAATCCTGGCTGAGCTGGGTGAGGAGCTGGTGTAGCCAGCGGCCGGCGGCTTCGGTGGTTTTCACCTCGAAATCCTCGGCCTGCTCGTAGCAGGTGAGCACGGCGCGGGGGGCTTTTTTGCCGGGCTCGATGCGAATTTCGGGGGCGTTGCCGAGCCAGAACAGGCGCTGGTTTTGCCGGGCGAAGTCGGGTTTATCGGGGGCTTGCAGGGCCTGCTGAATGAGGTGGCGCGGGGTCGTCGTTTTCGGGGTTTTGAAATCGAACCAGCGAGCCAGGGGCTCATCCAGGGCCACGCCATGCAGGTAGTTGTAGAGCGACTTGGCCAGGCCGGGGCCGAAGGCTTCGTGGTCGGTACCCAGCGGGTCGTCGTGCCACAAGTCGTTCCAGGCAAAGCCGGCGGGCTCAGGGCCGATGGCCGCCACCTGGTACTTCGCCGGATTTTTACCCACGGGCGAGTGCGCAGTCATCGAAAAGCGGTGCCAGTAGCCGCTTTGCACCACGCCGGCCGCGAACAGCTGGCGCACTACTTCGAGGCTATCCACGGTTTCCTGCGCGGTTTCGGTGGGGAAGCCGTACATCAGGTAGGCGTGCACCATGATGCCGGCCTGAGTGAAGCCGTCCGTGACGCGGGCCACCTGGGCGATGGTCACGCCCTTTTCCATCAAGACCAACAACCTATCCGAGGCCACTTCCAGCCCGCCCGAAATGGCGATGCAGCCCGAGGCGGCCAGCAGCCGGCAGAGGTCGGGCGAGAATGTTTTTTCGAACCGGATGTTGCCCCACCAGGTGATGGGCACCCGGCGCTTGAGCAGCTCCACGGCCAGGTCGCGCAGGGCCAGCGGCGGTGCGGCCTCGTCCACGAAGTGAAAGCCGGTCTGGCCGGTTTGGTTGATGATTTGCTCGATGCGGTCCACCAGCAGGGTGCTGGGCGCGGTTTCGTAGCGCGAAATGTAGTCCAGCGTTACATCGCAGAACGAGCAGCGCTTCCAGTAGCAGCCGTGGGCCACGGTGAGCTTGTTCCAGCGGCCGTCGCTCCAGAGGCGGTGCATGGGGTTCAGCACTTCCAGCACCGAGAGGTACTCGGTGAGGGGCAAATCCGAATAGTCGGGCGTGCCCACCTCGGCATGCGGCACGTCGGGGAAGGGGTGGTTGATGTACTGGATTTCGCCAGTTTCGTCGCGCAGGAAGGTGCGCTGGAGTTTTGAACGGTCCGGTTGAACGTCATGCAGAGCGAAGCGAAGCATCTCGCTCGCATCGTTGGACGACAGGATTAGTGACGGCACGCGAGATGCTTCGCTTCGCTCGGCATGACGTTCTTTTTGTTGCTGCTGGCCCGCCAGATATTCCAGCAGCCGCAGCCAGGGGCCTTCGCCATCATCCAACGTCAGGTAATCAATGTAGTCGAAAAAGCGCGGCTCTTTGATTTCGCGCAGCTCGGTATTGGGGTAGCCACCGCCCATCACGGTCACGGTGGCGGGGCTGATTTGCTTGATGTGCTTGGCCAGCCGCAACGCGCCGTAGAGGTTGCCAGGGAAGGGCACGGTGAAGCCCACCATATCGGGCTGCACCCGGGCCAGCAGCGGCTCCAGCTCCTCCAGCAGCATGGTGTCGAGCAGGTTGGGGGCGGCGGTCAGCTCCTGGTGCAGGGGCTCGAAGCTGGTGGCGGAGAGGGCCAGCTTCTCGGCGTAGCGCGAGAAGCCGAAGTGCGGCCCCACGGTTTCCTTGATGAGGTCGGCGAGGTCTTCGAGGTAAAGCGTGGCCAGGTGGCGGGCCTGGTCCGTGAGGCCCATGGTGCCGAAGGCAGTTTCGAGGTCGGCCACGTTATCGAAGCGGCTGGCCTCGGGCAGGAAACGGCCATGGCAGATGCGCGGGGCCAGCGTGAGGTCTTTATTCTGAAGAAAACGGATGACTGGGGCGATGGTGGCCAGGTAGCGGTTTTGCAGGCGCAGCATGCGCGTGGCATTGTCGCTCAGGTCGAAACCACCGGCTTCGATTGCCTGAAAAACCCGCCGCAAGCCGGCCTCCGAAAACAGGCGCAGCACCAGCTGCAGGCCCATGTCGGCCTGCGTCACAGCGTAGCCGCGCCCCCCCAGAAAGCCCTTGATGTAGGCCGTGGCCGGGTACGGAGTGTTGAGCTGCGTGAGCGGCGGCGTGAGAAGCAGGATGCGGGGCGAAGCAGTAGGCACAGTGGAGACTAACCCGGTCGCGGGGCCCGGGGTTCAAATTGAGGAACAAAGGTCGGGGAGATGTGGCATACGCTTTGGCTTGTGCACGGCGGAGCGAGTAAACGCGTTGAACAGTGAGGCGCATTGTACTCGCTCCGCTCGTGCACAAGCCAAAGCGTATGCTACAAAAAAGCGCCGCTCTGGACCAGGGCGGCGCTTTTTTATCAAGCCAACGGCCTACGCCAGCGCATCCAGCGACAGGCGCTCGGGCAGCATGAGGCGGCGGAACTCGCTTACGGAGTAGCCCGTCACCTGCCGGAACTGGTTGCTCAGGTGCTGGCCGGAGCTGTAGCGCATCTGGTCGGCTATCTGGTTCAGGGTCAGCTCGCCGTAGCTGAGCATTTCTTTCACGCGCTCAATTTTGAGGCGGATGAGGTATTTCTCGATGGTGAGGTGCGCGGTGCGCGAAAACACCTTGCTCAGGTGCGAGTAGGTGGCCGCAAACCGGTCGGTCAGAAAAGCCGATGTGGTAAGCGGCGAGCGCGCCGTGCGCAGGTGCTCCAGGTATTCGGCCAGGGTGCCTTTGATTTGTTCAGTAAGCTGCTCAGCCCGGCCGCGCAGCAGCTCGAAGCCGGCGGCCTGCAGCAGCGGGGCCAGGTCTTCGGGGTCGGCGGGCGTGTTCTCGTCGAGCTCAGCGACGCCCAGCGTTACGGCTTTGGGGCTGTAACCAGCGCGCTCCAACAGGTTGTGCACGGCTTCTACGCACCGGGGGCACACCATATTTTTGATATGCAGTAGGTTGGTTTTCAAGGGCTTTAACGTGTTTCGGGCCGCCGCGAGGCAGCCGGTGGAGAAATAGAACGCGCTGCTGATGCGCCCGGAGCAGCTCGACGGGGCCGTGGGGCCGGCGTCGAAATTTCGGCCCATCCGCGTCCGAACCAATGCGCGGTGGCCCAACTCACGAAGGGTACCACCACCAGGAACGTAACGGCCAGCAGCCAGACCAATACGAGAAACGCAAAAAAAAGTCGACTAAAGAAATGGTCGCTTATGCCAAACAAATAAACTACCAGCATTAGTGCCAACAGCAGACTAACGCCGGCCAGCACGCCCACCCGCCGCCAGGGCCAGGCGGCAACGTGGTTCTGAAGGCGACGGCGCAGTGGCAAAGGCATAGATTAGGAATTGGGGAGGTGCAAAATAGGGGAATTTTTGGTTGAACCCCACACTTAGCCCAACAGTGCCAGCAATTCCTGCTGCATGGCCTGGCCATTATCGGCCTCATACCACGCATTCATGCCTTTTACTACCTGATTGACGTGCAAAGATTTATCACTGTGCAGCTGGTGACTCAGCACTTGCGCAGCAGCCGGGCGCGGGCCCCAGGTGCTGAGTTCGGTGCCGGTGGCTGCGTCGTAGCGAATGAGTTTGGGGATGCTGTTTTTGCCGTCGGTCTGGTGGGTGGCCATCAGCTCGGGGTGTTCGGAACGGAGCACGACGTGCAGCGTGACGCGGCCCTGGCTTTCGTCGGCCAGGTGGGCCAGAATGGGCAGGGCGTGGGCGGTGTCGCCGCACCAGGCTTCGCCCAGTACCAGCCAGCGCTCGGGGTGGGGCAGCTGGCGCAGCTTCTCAAGCAGGGCCGGAAGCAGGGGCCGGGCCTGGCCGTTGTCGAGGTGCGTCTGGTTCTGGTCGGTGTAGCGGATGAGGCCCGGCGTCTGCTCGGGGCCGGTGGTGCGGTGCTCGGCGACCAGCGTAGCCATCAGGGTGCGAAACTCGGGGTAAGTATAGACCGGGGCCGGCAGGGAGTCAGAAATCGGATTGGACATCGGGCAAATGGAAAAAAATAAATCGGGAGCGCGCAGTTTGGGGCAACCTTCGGCTGGCCCGCTCCGCTACAACCGTACCCGCGCCCAGTGGTTCGGGTTGCGGGCGGGCGGGTTATTTTTCTACCTTGCGCCATCATACGTTATTTATCCTTCACCTTCGCTTTTTTATGTCGTTGAAAACTTTCCTCCGCCCCCTCGCCGTGGCCTGCGCCCTCACCGCCACTTTTAGCGCCTGCAGCTCGGGCACCAAAGAGGGTGACACCAACGTGGAGCGCGGTTACAATAAAAAAGGCCCCGCCGCCGGCACCGACGGCGTAGCCGGCGGCGACTCGGCCACGGCTGGCCTGCGCCGCGACACCACCAACCGCCCCACCGGCAAAGAGCTCTACAAAGCCGCCGGCGACGCCAAAGACCGCAACCACGACGGCATCGCCGACTAGTTTCATTCGGCCGGCTTCAAATCCAGGACGCGCAAAAAAGGCCCATTCCTTTCGGAACGGGCCTTTTTCAGTATTTGCAGAAAGAAAGGAGAAGAAACGGGAAAGCTGGCGGCTGAGCGCCTTAGCTTAGAAGAACACGAAGCCGTTGGGGCCGGCGCCCACCACGGTTTCGTCGATTTTGGTGCCGTTGGGCTGGTAGCGCGTCATTTTATCGACCGAGAAGGTGCCCGTGCCGGTATAAACGGTGCCATCGACCGGGTCGATGCCCAGGCCGTAAAACAGCCCGTCGATGAACGGCGTCCCCGTGAGCGACGGCAAAGCGGCATCGGCAATGCCCAGACGCACCACGGCCCCCAGGTAGGAGTAGCCATCGGCGGCGCGGAAATAGAGCTGGTCGCCGGCCGGGTTAGTATGAATGTCGTTGGGCGCGTAGCGGTTGCTGGCAAATGTACGCGAGGTGGCCCCCACCGCAGGATTGGCCGGGTCGAGGCCGACGAGCTTGCCCGGCGTAGTGGCCGCGTAGTCGACGGTGTAGTTGGCGTTGTAGGCTATGAACCCGCCGCAGAGCACCCACAGGCGGTTGTTTTTATCGAGCGCGAAGCTATTGGGGGCATCGCCTACGGTCAGGGTATTGGTGACGCGGTTGGTGGTGGGGTCGATGACGGTGACAGTGTTGTCGCCCGAGTTGGCCACGAATACCTTGCCGCCAGCCACAGTCAGGCGCTCCGGCGTGGCGCCGGTGGCAATGCTATCGACCACGCTATTGGTAATCAAATCCACGATTTTGATGCCGGGCCGCACCGTGCTGTAGTTGCCCCACTGCGTCACGTAAGCGCGGCTGGTGCTGATGGGCAGGAAGTAGCGCGGATTTCTCAACCCGGTAATAACGCCCACCGACTTAAAATCGGGCAGCGACACCACTTCCACTTTATTGGCCCCGTTCACCACGATGTAGCCGCGCTTGTCGCGCACGGCCATGCTCTGCACCACGTTGCCCAGGCGGCGGCCCGCACCGTTCACGCTCGCGAACAAGTCGGGGGTTACGGCCTTGGTGCTTTTGTTAAACAACGTGACCGTACCCGTGCCAGTGGAGGAATAAGCGCCTTCGTTGAGCACAAACACGTTGTTATTGTCGGACGATGGGGCCACGGTCACCTCCTTGTCGGGGCTACAGCCGGCCAGGCTCACCAAAGCCAGTGCCGAAACAATCAGATAGTTAGAAAAACGCATGAGAAAACAAAAAGGAGAAAAATGAGTGATGAAATTTGAAAATCAGCGCCAGCTCAGGCGTAGGCTCACGCTCAGTGCGCGGGGCGGGGCCGGCCGGCCTTCGTAGCTGTCATAGGCGTGGTTGAGAAGGTTATTACCTTGCAGCAGCAGCAGCGCTTCGGCGCCGTGCAGGCGCAGCGCATAGCCCACGCTGCCGCCCAGCAGGCCATAGCCGGGCAGGAAGGCCCGGGCAGTGGCATCGATGTAGCGGTAGCTAGTGGTGCTGGTGGCGGCGGCCACACGCCAGGCGTGCCAGGCGTAGTCCAGGCTCAGGGTGCCGGTGTGGGTGGGCACGTAGGGCAGCGGCTGGCCCACGGGCACGGGGTCGTCGGGGGTGGCACGGCGGGTGCGGGCCTGGGTGAAGGCGTAGGCCGCCCACGCCCTCAGGTGGTGCGCCCCGCGCCGGAGCGTGAGCGCCGTGCTGGCCTCCAGGCCCTGCGTGAGCACCTGGCGCAGGTTGCGTGGCCGCCAGTAGCCTTCGGGGCCGGGCGTCCACTGCACCCAGTCGTCCACTAGTTGGCGGTAGCCGGTAAGCTCGGTTTGCAGCGTGGTGCGGGGCGCAAGTTGGGTGCGATGCAGCAGGCCGGCTTCGTAGCCCAGCCCGATTTCGGGGCGCAGGCTGGGGTTGCCGCCGGGGTTAAAAAACCGTTCGTTAAGCGTGGGGGCGCGGTAGCTGCGGGCCGCGCTGGCCTTGAAGGTGAGCTGGTGAAATGGTGATGTGGTGAGTGAGTCGGGGGCCGGGCCATTCGCCCAAAGGTCCCATTCCAGGCCGGCGGTGGGCGTGAGGGGGTTGCCCTGGGGCAGGGCGGCCTGGCGCAGGTTGGCCGTGAGGCGCAGGCGGGGCTGCGGGTCATAGCGAAACAGCGCGAACGCGGCGGCGCGGTTTTCGGTGGTCAGCGGGCTGGCGTATTCGCGGAAAGTGGTGCTGAAGTGCTGCACCTCGGCCCCCACGCGCAGGGAGCCGCGCGCGCCCACGGCGGCCGTGTATTCGGCCTGGCCCTGGGTGGTGCGCACCCGCGAGTCGCTCGTGATACCGTCGTCGTGGTAGTTCAGCACGTCCTCAAACGCGGCGGCGCGCACCAGCCACTGCGCCCGCGCCGAGGCCTGGTGGCGGTAGCTGAGCACCAGGCGGCGGCTTTGGTCGAGCTGCCGGGCGTGGCGGTTGGGGCCGATGACACCCGGCTGCACTTCCCGGTCGGTATCGGTAAACCACGCGCTGGCGGTGAGCTGGCCGGCCAAGCCCAGGCGCAGGGCTACTTCAGGGGCCAGGCTCCACTGGTGGCGCAGGGCGGCCCCGGCCAGCGTGCGCTGCACCGGCCCGCCAAATTCCTGGGTGATGTAGGGGTAGTTGTTGAGGGCCTGGCGGTAGCTGGCGGCCACGCGCACGGCCACGGCCGCGCTGGCGGTGCTCACCTCGGCGCTACCGCCGCGCAGGCCAAAGCTGCCGGCATCGGCCTGCACGCTGCCCCGCAGGCCGGGCTGCCAGTCGGGTGCGGTGTTCAGGAGCACGGCCCCGCCGATGGCCCCGCTGCCGTAGAGGGCAGCGGCCGGGCCGGGCTGCACGGCCAGGCGGGTATTGGCCCCCACGGGCAGCAGGGCAAAATCGTTCTGACCCAAGGTGGGCAGCATGATGTTCAGACCATTCCAGAGCACGGCCGTTTGCTGGGCCGAGGTGCCCCGAATGCTGATGGAGGCCAGCTGACCCGGCCCGTAGCTTTTGATATACAGCGGAGTACGGTCCTGCAGCAGCTCGGCCACGGTACCATCGCGATACTGGCTTAGGGTGGCCGAATCGGCGGCGTAGTGGCGGCTGCCGGCAGCAAACTGCTCAGGGCCCACGGCGCGCACGTTCACCTCGGCCAGCCGGTGCAGCCGGTGCAGCCGCCGGCTGAGCCAGACCGAATCGGGCGGCGCGGGGCGCGGCTGTTGGGCGCGGGCCACACCGGTTCCGGCCAGTAATCCGCAGACTACCGCCAACCGGCTGAGTGAAAAACAACGCATCCGAATCAAATTTTCGATTAAGAAAATTCGATTCAAAATCTACCGGAAGCTCTCTTCAATTGAAGAAAACCAACGCCAGACCGAGGCCGAAAAACAGAGGTAAGGTGGCTGCCCGGGGGCGGCCGCTGCTTTCTTTCTCCATTCGTCCTCCGCGAATGCTGAACCTGTGAATGTCCGGGCAGGTCTCCTGGCTTGCTTCGCCGAGCGGGCCGCCTTCCCATCCAACCAATTGACAATCAAAAGGTAAACAGTGGCATGTATGGCCCGCCCCGATGTGAAGCGTACAGTTGCGGGGACAGCTCCGGCATTGAACCGGATTCCCTTTTCAGCCGCGCCCCGCGATTGGGGTCTGGCACCTTGACGGGGCAAAGGTAGCGCGTAGCGTGGACTCGGCGAGTCCGCGTCCTGGTGGGGCGGCCCTCACGACGCGCGGACTAGCAGAGTCCGCGCGGCAACCGGTCTGACCGCCTAGGGCGGTCAGACCGGAACAACGATTTTGGGCTGACTTTCCAAACAGCTTCCACGCTACAATCTCAGCGCCGGAAGCTCATGCCGATGAAATATTCGCGGTCCACAGAATTGGTGATGGGCAGGTGGGTACCGAAATCGAGCTGCACGTTGTCGCTCACGTCGAGCTGCACCCCGGTGTTGATGGAGCTTAACCAGTAGGACTGGCGCACATCGCGGTAGCCCACCAGCTCTACAAAGGCCTGCACAAATTTGGTAAACTGATAGTCAGTGGTGAACGTGGGCGTGAGCTGCAGGTAGCGCGAGTGGGTTTCGCGGTCCCAGTACACCTGCGTGGCCACCTGGCCGCCAATGCTCCAGGGCTTGGTGAGCTGGTACACCACGGGCAGGACCGCGCCGTATTCCACGGCCCCGTCGCCGCGCGGGCCGCCGGTGGGCAGGGTGACGTAGCCAATCAGACCCAGGGCCCAGCGGCTGTTGTCGTCGCCCACCAGCGTGTGCTTCAGCCGGAGGTTTAGGTCGCCGAGGCCCCTGGCTACGGTTCTCTGGCCGGGGTCGGCATCGTCGTAGTTGCGGGTGTCGGTGTAGGAATCGAGGCCGACTTGCAGGTCGGTGCGGTTGGTGAGGCCGATTTTGGCGAGGGCGTGGTTGATGTACCAGTCGTGCCCGTAGGCCGTGCCCTCACGGCGCGTGAGCAGGCGCAGGGCATCGGTCTCGTACTGAAAATGGCCCGCATCGACCGAATACGGGCTTTCGGTGATGCCGGGGCGGTCGGGCACCATGGGGCGCATATACTTGCGCGGCGTGGGCCGAAACAGGCTGAACTGGTTTTTATCGACCTTAATTGTGTCGTTTTTAATCCCTTCCTGGGCCAGTGCCGCAGCTACGGGCACCAGCAGAAGCAGGCAAAAGATACAGCGACGAAGCAGGATACTGATTATTGGCATGGCCGCCTATACGCAAAGCTCCTCCGGACGGGCGATTTGCTCCTGAAATGACCCTACGACCTACGTCCGGCGTACCCGGCAGCCGCGCAAGGCGCTCCCCGCCCCAAAGCGCTATTCCGCAAAGGTCTGCCAGAGCAAAAACACGTTCAGGCAAATGATGATGCCGGTGACCGCCCAGGCAATGCCCTGCACCACCGGCCGGTTGGCAAACACGCCCATTTTGGCCCGGCTGCCCGTGAACAGCACCAGCGGCACCACCGCGAAGCTGAGCTGAAACGACAGAATGACCTGGCTGAGCACCAGCAGCTGCCCGGTGCCTTTTTCGCCATACACAATGGCCACCACAAGGGCCGGCACCACCGCAATGAGGCGGGTGATGAGCCGGCGTAACCAGGGCTTCAGCTTCAAATCGAGGAAACCTTCCATCACAATCTGGCCGGCCAGCGTGCCGGTCAGAGTCGAGTTCTGGCCCGAGGCCAGCAGCGCAATGGCGAATACCGCGCTGGCCGCGCCCGCACCCAGCACCGGTGTGAGCAGCTTGTGGGCGTCGGCAATGTCGGCCACGTCGTTGTGGCCCTTGCCGTGGAAGGCGGCGGCGGCCGTAACCAGGATGGCCGCGTTCACAAAAAAGGCCAGAAACAGGGCCAGCGTCGAGTCGATGGTGGCAAACTTGATGGCCGAGCGTTTGCCGGGCTCATCCTGCGGGAAGGCCCGCGTTTGCACGATACTGGAGTGCAGGTAGAGGTTGTGCGGCATCACGGTAGCGCCCAGAATACCAATGGCCACGTAGAGCATCTGCGGGTTGGTTACTACTTCGAGGCGCGGCACCAAGCCTTTGCTCAGGGCCAGCCAGTCGGGGTGCGAGGCGATGATTTCGTAGAGAAAGCACCCGAAAATCAACACGATAAGCCCAGCCACCAGGCTTTCGATAATGCGAAAGCCCTTGTTCTGGAAGAACAGCACCACCAGCACATCCAGGGTGGTGAGGACTACGCCCCAGGCAATGGGCAGGCCAAACAGTAGGTTGAGCGCAATGGCCGAACCGATGACTTCGGCCAAATCGCAGGCCGCGATGGCTATTTCGCACAGCACCCACAGCATCAGGCTGATGGGGCGCGAGTAATGGTCGCGGCAGGCCTGGGCCAGGTCGCGCCCGGTCACAATGCCCAGCTTGGCCGCCAGGTGCTGAAGCAGCATGGCGAACAGGTTGGAAATCAATACCACCGACAGCAGCGTATAGCCGTAGCGGGCCCCACCGGCCAGGTCGGTGGCCCAGTTGCCGGGGTCCATGTAGCCCACGGCTACCAGCAGGCCCGGCCCCCAAAAGGCCATCAGCTTGCGCCAGAACGAGGCATTGGCCGGTGGCACTTTGATGCTGGCATACACCTCGCTCAGCGAATTGGCCCGGCGGGGGTGGCGCCAGCCGGCATCCGGGTTGGTTGGCTGGGTATCAGTTAATGTAGAAGGAGGCACGTTAATCAATCGGTAAGGGCAAGGGCCTCTTTTTAGATTAGCCTAAAAATAATTTTCGACTGCCTTAAATACAACATTGCGGTAAAAAAGTTGCCATCAGGCGGCAATTTTTCGCGGCAGTGGCAACGTTTGCTAACTACGTAATGCGGCGGCTACCGAATCGTTTAGGTTTTGCCCGGCAGCCGCGGTGGTGGGTGTCCGCATAGAAGCCCGCGCCGGGCACGCCGCCCCGCTTGCGGCCGGTGCCCGACCTTTGTACCGAAAATCCCGCTGCATGACGTCCTCCCAAACCAAGTACCGCCTCGGCTTGCTGTCCCTCGTGGTTAGCATCGGGCTCGTGGCCATCAAGTTCTACGCTTACCACCTCACCCGCTCGCAGGCGGTGCTCACCGATGCGCTGGAGAGCATTATCAACGTGGCCACCAGTGGCTTTGCCCTCTATAGCCTCTACCTGTCCAGCCTGCCCAAGGATGAAAACCATCCCTACGGCCACGGCAAAATTGAGAACCTGTCGCTGGGATTTGAAGGGGGGCTGATTTTCATGGCTGGTGCCTTTATTCTTTACAGCGCCAGCGGGCACTTCCTGCACCCCCACCCCGTGGCCCGGCCCGACTGGGGCGTGGCGCTGCTGGCCAGCACCGCCGTGGTGAACCTGGCCGTGGGCCTGCTGCTGGTCCGCAACGGCAAGCGCCTGAAATCGGTGGCACTGGTGGGCGACGGGCAGCACCTCTACATTGATGCGCTCACGTCCATCGTCTCGTCGGGGGCGCTGGTGCTGGTGGCGGCCACGGGCATCGTGCGGTTCGACTCGGGCGCGGCACTGCTGCTGGGCGGCTTCATTCTGGTGAATGGCGGGCGGATGCTGCGCCACGCCGTATCGGGCCTGATGGACGAGACCGATACCGCCGTGGTGGCCGAGGTAATTGCCGAGCTCCAGGTCCAGCGCCGGGCTTCGTGGATTGACGTGCACAACCTGCGCGTGCAGCGCTACGGCGCCAACCTGCACATCGACTGCCACATGCAGATGCCCTACTACTTCACCCTGGAGCAAGTGCACACTGAGCTGCACGACATTGAGGAGCTCATCCAGGCGCGGTTCGCGGTGGAAGTCGAAATGTTCGTGCACGCCGACCCTTGCACCTTTGCCGCCTGCTCGCTGTGCCTGATGCCCGCCTGCCCGGTACGGCAATTCCCCCTGCGGCACGAAGTGACCTGGACCGTGCAGAACGCCGTGAAGAACGAGCGGCACCACCTCGGGCAGTCTGCCTGAACAAGCGGTGTAGAAGTAAGCAAACCAGCCTTAGCCACGACAAAAAAGGGTGCCGCGACAATCGCGGCACCCTTTTTTAGTGCATCTGGTGAGAAGGCAGGTTTAGCGCACTACCTCAATCCAGCCTTTGGTCTGCGCACCGTTGGAAGCCGTGAGCAGGTAGTAGTAGACCCCGGCGGGCTGGTTATCGCCCCCCCAGTTATTGGCGTAGCTGGCCTGCTCGTACACCTTGCGGCCCCAGCGGTTGAAAATCTCAATCTTGCTAGTGGTAGTACTAACGGTTGAAACCTTGAAGTAGTCGTTCTGGCCATCGCCGTTGGGCGTGATTACGTTGGGCACCTGCAAATCAGGCACCAGCACGATACGCTCCTTCACCGAAGGCGTACAGGTGGTGGTAACCCCGCCGTTGACGATGGACACCACCGTGGTGAGACGGATGCGGTAGTACCCGGCGATGCCCAGCTGCAGCGGGCCCGGCGTGGCCGAAGTTGTGCCGAAAGCAGTTTCCGTGCCCGTTACCCGGTTGTTGGCAATGTCGCGCACCCGCTCGTAGGTCCACTTGTAGGTGGTGGCGGCGCCCTGCGGCAGGCCGGTGATGGTCGAGGCGTCCTTGAAGGTGAAGATTACCGGCGGGCGGTTGGTGCGCTGGCCGTTGAGGCCTACCGAGTCGGCGGTGGTGAAGTTGGCTACCACGCCGGGCAGCACACGCACCAGCACCGAGGCCGTATCCGTACAGCTCGTGGGGGCGCTGCCCGAGGCCGTTACATAGTAGCGGGTGGTTACCGTGGGATTTACCGTAGGGTTCGCCTTCGTCAAATCGGCGGTAGCCAGGCCGTTGGCCGCCCGGAAGGCGTAGGTGTACGTGCCAACGGGGCTGCCGGTTGTAGTTGCCGACGCCTGGAGCGTGGCCGTTCCGCCGGGGCAGATGTAGGCATTGTTGGTAACCACGCGGGCTACCGGCGGGGCCACCACCCGCACCAGAATGGAGGTAGTATCGCCGCAGGCCCCCTGTGCAAAGCCCAGCGTAGGCGCAATGCTCAGGAAATAGCGCGTGGTGACGGTGGGCTTCACCGCGATATTCTGCACGTTGGTGACGACGGGCAGGCCGGTGCCGCCGGCCGAAGCCGTCCACTGGTAAGTGTACACCTGCGCCTGCGTCGTGTTGGTGGCCAGGCGGCGCACCGAGTCAGGCCGGATTACGCGGCCTTGCAGCGAAAGCGAGTTGCCCCGGCAGATTACCGCCGAGCCCAGGAGCGTGGAGCCGCCCACGGCCGCCACAGCCGAGGCGAAGTTGCCCCGCAGGACCTTAATGACGATTACCCGGTTCTGCAGGCCCTTTACCGGGCACGCATTGTCTTCCACCCGCACGTTGATGCGGATGGTGCGGCCCACCTGCGAAGGCGAGGGCTGGAAGAAGAAGACGCCGCGGGGGTTCTCGGTGCCGTTACCGGACAGGGTGAACGTGCCCACATCGCCCGCAGCCAGGTAGCTGGGGTCGGTGTTGATGTTCGTGGGCAGGGTTACCGTCAGGAGCTGGTGCGCGCTGGGGGTGCGCAGGTTGTCGGGGTCGGTGAAGTTTACCAGCACGCGCGAGTAGTTGCACGAATACACATTGATTTGGGTGGTATCGGCCGTGTTGATGGTGCCGGTGTTGGAGTTGGGCGTCTGGTTGGTGGCCTGCACCGGGTTGGGCGTGGTGTTGGCACCGCAGTTGATAACGATGAGCACGGCCTCGCGGCGCACGCGGCCCACAATGCGGCGCACGCCGTTGACGCGGCGGTACTCGGTCACTTCCACTACTACCTGATATTTGTTGCGGCCATCGGCGGCCGACGTGGCCGGGCTGTACACGTTCGGCGTGAACGTAACCGTGCGGGCCGACTGGTTGAGGCCGAAATACGGCACACCCTGCTTGATGGGGCAAATCCCGGTGGTGTCGGTAGCTACCGGAATGGGCAGCCGGGGCGTAAACAGCGTGCCGCCCGTGAGGCCGGGAATTTCCAGAATGCACAGCGGGCTGCGGGTGATGATGAATACACCGCCGGCATTGGCACCCGGGTAAGAGGTATAGACCACGGGAGTGCCGCAGGAAGCCAGCGGAGCGGCCAGGGCATACACCAGCGAGTCGCCATCGGGCTCAATGGCCGAGAAGCCGAAGGTGGTGCGCTGGTTCACGCACACGTACTGAATCGGAATATCCTGCGGGTCGAACTGGGGCGAGGTATTGGCCACCGTAGTGGTGCCGCTGCTGCGGTTGTCGAGGTAAGCCTCGGCATACAGGTCGGGCGAGCCCACGATGTTGGCGATGGTGGGGCGCGAGCCCTGGCTCGTGCTCATCGTCCACTGGCCGGGGGGCAGCGTCACGGTGGCTTCGTAGTTGGTGAAGTCGTAGAGCGGATAGAGCGACGACGGGTTGGCGCAGGAATTGGGCGTGCTGGGGCACAGTGGCGTGGCGGCCAATGGAACGCCCTGCTGCACGAGCGGAGCTGATACCGTTGCCGTTGCGTTGCAGCCACCGTTGCGGCACGAGAGTGTGAAGGGCGAAGCCGTAATACCGGAACAGTCGCGGTAGAGGCGGAATTTCACCCGGTACTGGTTGTTGCCCAGCGAGGTGTAGGTCATGTCGCAACCCAGCAAGTGGGAAGCCCGCGCCGACGGCAGCCCGCCCAGCAGGCTACACGCAAAGAGCAGGAGGATAAAAGATTGTAAAGTTTTTCTCATGGGTGAAAAAAGAGGGGGTGAGGGGGGTGTATTGGGTGTAAAAAAATACAAAACGGGTGGGTACTGACTAATCAGCGAACCAAGATACAGGCAGAAAGAGCGAGTTCAAAAAAAGCCATAAAACTATCACCACATATAGCAAATTAAGGGCCACAAACGATATTTTTTCAGCCAAAAATGAACTTATTTTCAGCTTTCCATTCTGCCAGCCCCACGCCGGGTAAGCTCAACGCTAACGGGACTTACGCAAATCGCTATTAGACTTGTTGCGAGCTATTAATCAAAGATTTAAGCTGAAATTCCACAAGCCCGCACACACTCCCAGCACGTCATTGTACAGGTTCAAATTATGCAAACGTAATCGGTCTTCCAAAATTCGATAACGTTTCAATCCGCCAATGCTATGCTCTACGGTAATTCGTTCACTTGCTTGTTTTGTATTTATTTCTCGTTGCTCATCGGTGAGTTCTTTCCCTTTCGGCTTTTTGATAGGAATAAAAACTTTCCGGCAAACGTAGTCTTTCGCGAAGCCCAAAAACCCCAGGTCCAACCGCACCTTGAACTTTTTAAACCACTCTTTATCAACTGGTAAAATGCTTTTTAGCACACTGTAGTCGTGGTGTCTTCCGCCGTAACAACGGCTGATAAAACCAATCCAGCGAATGGTCGTTGAAATAACTATCTCTTTTACGGCGTGCATTTTTTTTTACCGCTATAGTAGTCTTTTTGCATCTCTTTATTTCCTGGTCGTTGCTTGCGTTGCTCCGTTCCATCGACCAATAACGTCTCGTGTTCCTGAAAATAGGCTTCAAATTCGGCCACTGTCGTAAATTCCCGCTTTGGCGCATGCCCGGTTTGCTCCAGCGCTTCTTGGAGCACCGTAATGCCTAATTCCTGGTTGCGTTTCGCGTTGGAACCGTCCATCCCACTGACCAATCCCAACAAATCATACGTCAAGTTTGCTTTGAAGCTGAATAGGGTGAAAAGCAGTAATTCTTCTTCTGTTTTAAGGACTACTTCATACGGCGCAAAAGCCCCACGTTCAATCATATCTGTTCCATTCAACCGAAAATACGCCTGCTTAAAATGCGCCAAAAGCTGCGCAAAACGCTCCGCCGTGAGTCCCGTGGCAGCACGCCATTTACGCGAAGTAGTGAGGTTTTTTACGGAAAAGTTCATGTTCTAAATTTAAGTACAGTTTGTCGAAAATTCCGCACTTCACTCACTTCGCAACAAGTCTATTTGCTAAGCCACAGCAGAACTATCCATAAGTAGAAAGTTTCTGAAGTGTAGCAGTTACTCCCCCGCTTGTCAGGTTGAACGCATATAAATGGAGTCATGGGCCTCCATTGGAGTTGTTTAGAAAGTCACAAAAGGTCCCCGAACGGTCATGCTTCGCTGCGCGCTGCATGACCGTTCGGGGACTTTCTAAACAACTCCTTTATATGCGTTCAACCTGCCCGCTTGTGGGTAGTAGCGGCGAGCCAGTGCGCCGGGCAAGGGTGCTCAGTAATAAGGACGAAGCCAACTGACCGGGTGCACGCACGGGCACAAAGTCCCACCTTGCTACGATGACAGTTGAAAATCAGAAATAATACATATCATCCTTATTTAAGGAACATATTTATAATAAATAACCATATTATTTGAATATTAACACCCCTGAAAAGATAATTTTTCTGATAGCTCGGCTAGTAGTTATTAGAAAGAAGCTGGCAGCAGCAATTTGCCTTCGCGGTAAGTAAATGGTTAAAAGCAGGTAAGGTAGCCAAGCATTCGAGCTTTGTTTCTACATTACGACACCAAACCGGCAGGAGCGGCTGCTGGCAGTTGCGGCATTTCCCCACCTTTTCTCCATTTTTCTCCTCTTCACCCTACTCTCCTACTTATGACGACACTTCTACGTTCTTTCACGAGGCGGCACTGGCCGCAGACGGGGGCACTGCTGCTCGCGGCACTGCTTTTTGGTAGCGGGCCGGCCCAGGCCCAGACTACGGCCTACTGCGCAACGGGCCTGGGTGGCTCCTGCGGCGGCAACGATATTACTGACGTGGGCTTGTCGGGCACTACGCTCAACGCGACGGGGCTTAGCTGCGCCGCTACCGGCGGCCAGGCTTACACCAGCTACCCGGCCACCAGCACCAACACGGGCGCTATTTCGGGTGGCGTACCCTACACGCTGAGCGTGACCCTGACCGGCAGCAGCATTGTGTCGGTGTGGATTGACTACAACCATAATTTCGTGTACGAAGCCAGCGAATGGACCCAGGTAGCCACGGCCTCGCCCACGGGCACGCCGGTGAGCGCTACGCTGCTGGTGCCCACTACGGCCGTGCAAGGCACCACGGGCATGCGTATTCGCAGCCGGGGAACGGGCAACGCCAACGGCGCGGCCAATGCCTGCACCTCGTTTGGCAGCGGCGAAACCAAGGACTTTACGCTCACGGTGGGAGCGCCGGCGGCCTGCCCGAGCGTGAGCAACCTCGCGGTTTCGGGCATCACGGCTACGGGCGCTTCGGTGGCGTTCACGCCAGCCTCGGCGGCCACCACCTACACCGTGACGGTGACGCCGGCCGGCGGCACGGCCACCACTCAGACCATCACGGCGTCGCCCCTGGCGCTGACGGGCCTGACGGCCAGCACGAGCTATACCGTGAGCATTGTGGGCAACTGCGGCACCGGCTCGACTTCGGCCGCCAATGCCATTACTTTCTTCACGGGCTGCGCCAGCGCGCCTTATGCCCCCGTGAACAACACGACGGCCTACACCCAAGACTTTGAAGCCACCTGGCTGAACGTGTGCGCCACCCGCGATGCGCCCGATGCCAACTGGCGCGGCCTGCCCCTGACGGGCAACAACGCCTGGCGCCGCGACGACGACGGCACCAGCGCCGCCTGGAGTGGCAACTCGGGTGCTTATACGCCGGCCGGCAGCCCGCTGGGCACGGGCACCAGCCTGCACTCGGCCCGCTTCCACTCCTATAATGCTACCAGCGGCACCCGTGGCACGCTAGACCTGGCCGTGAACATGGCCGGCACTGCGGGCACGCCCACGCTGAATTTTGATTACATCAACACCTCGGGCACCGACTCGCTGAAGGTATTTGTGAGCACCAACGGCGGCACCACGTTCAACCCCGTGCTGCTGGGCCTGACCACGGTCGCTGCCTGGACCCGCCAGACGGTGAACCTGCCCGCCACTGGCCTCACGGCCACCACCATTATCCGGCTGCGCGCCACCAGCGACTTTGGCATTACCGACATTGGGGTGGATAACGTGCGGGTGAGCTACGTTTCCTGCCCCGCCGTGACGGCTGCTACGGCAACCGGCATCACGGCCACGGGCGCAACGGTGAGCTTTACGCCGGCTTCTGGCCCAACGACTTACACCGTGACGGTGACGCCGGCCGGCGGCACGGCCACTACCCAAACCATCACGGCGGCGCCCCTGACGCTGACGGGCCTGACGGCCAGCACGGCTTATACCGTGAGCATCGTGGGCAACTGCGGGGCCGGCTCGACTTCGCAGCCCACGGTGGTTACGTTCTCGACGAACTGCCTGGCCGCCCCCTATGCTACGGTGAACAACACCACGCCCTACACCCAGGACTTTGAAGCCACCTGGCTGAGCCAGTGCGGCACCCGCGAGATTCCCGGCGTGAACTGGCGCACGACGCCCCTGACGGGCAATACCTCGTGGCGCCGCGACGACGATGGCACCAGTGCCGCCTGGAGCGGTACCTCGGGGGCATTCACGCCCGCCGGCAGCCCGCTGGGCACGGGCACCAGCCTGCACTCGGCCCGCTTCCACTCCTATGATGCCACGGATGGCACCCGGGGCACGCTGGATTTGTCGTTGAACATGGCCGGCACTGCGGGCACGCCCACGCTGGAGTTTGACTACATCAACACCTCGGGTACCGACTCGCTGAACGTGTTTGTGAGCACCAACGGCGGCACCACGTTCAACCCCGCCTTACTGGGCCTGAATACGACCACTACCTGGGCGCATCAGCTAGTATCGCTGCCGGCCAGCCTCACGGCTACCACCATCGTGCGCCTGCGCGGCACGGGTGACTTTGGCTTCTCCGACATTGGGGTGGATAACGTGCGGGTGAGCTACATCGCCTGCGCGGCCGTGACCAACCTCACGGCTTCGGGCGTGACGGCCACCGGCGCAGTGCTGAATTTCACGCCGCCCGCCGGCCCCACCACCTACACGGTGACCGTGACCCCGGCCGGCGGCACGGCCACCACCGTCACCCCTGCTCCTTCATCGGCCCCGATAACGCTGACGGGCCTGACGCCCAATACGGCCTATACCGTGAGCATTGTGAGCAACTGCAGTGGCAGCACGACTTCCACGGCCACCACCACCAGCTTCACCACGAGCTGCGCGGCGGCCCCGTATGTGCTCATCAACAACACGACGCCCTACAACCAAGACTTCGAAGCGGCCTGGACCGGCCAGTGCGGCACCAACGATATTCCGGCCGTGAA
Organism: Hymenobacter siberiensis; assembly: GCF_018967845.1. GTDB lineage: Bacteria > Bacteroidota > Bacteroidia > Cytophagales > Hymenobacteraceae > Hymenobacter > Hymenobacter siberiensis. The sequence goes on along the minus strand of NZ_JAHLZZ010000001.1, from coordinate 917,781 downwards.
CTGGCGCAACACGCCCCTGACGGGCAACAACTCGTGGCGCCGCGACGACGACGGGGCCAGCGCCGCCTGGACCGGCCCGGCCTCGGGCGCCTACACGCCCGCCGGCAGCCCGCTGGGCACGGGCACCAGCCTGCACTCGGCCCGCTTCCACTCCTATAATGTATCGGGCCGCGCCCGGGGCAGCCTGGATTTGTTTGCCAACATGGCGGGCACATCGGGCACGCCCGCGCTCAGCTTCGACTACATCAACACCTCGGGTACCGACTCGCTGAACGTGTTTGTGAGCACCAACGGCGGCACCACGTTCAGCGCGGCGCTGGCCCGAATCGGCCAGGCCGGTACCTGGACCCGCCAGACGGTGAATCTGCCCGGCACGGGCCTCACGGCCACCACCATTATCCGGCTGCGCGCCGTGGGCGACTTCGGAACCACCGATATCGGCCTGGATAACGTGAACATCACCTACCTGGCCTGCCCCACCGTTACAGGCCTCTCTGCCAGCGGATTAACACCCACAGCAGCCACCGTGAACTTCACGCCCGGCACCGCCGCCACCACCTACACGGTGACGGTGACTCCTACCGGCGGCACCACCACGACCCAGACGGCCACGACTTCGCCGGTGAGCCTGACCGGCCTCACGCCTGGCACGAGCTACACGATTACCATTGTGAGCAACTGCGGCGCGGGCCAGACCTCGCCGGCCGCCACGCTCACCTTCACCACTCCGCCGGTAGCCCCGCTGAATGATGAATGCGCCGGGGCGCTCAACGTGCCCATTCAGTTTGGCACCTGCATCACCCAGACTACTGCCGACAACACCGCCGCCACCACCTCGGCGGGAGCCCCCACCCCAAGCTGCTCCACTACCCTGAACCGGGACGTGTGGTTTAAAGTGACGGTGCCCGTGAGCGGGTCGGTAACGGTGAAAACCGTGGCCCCTACCGCCGGCAGCAACATCACCGATACGGTTATCAACCTGTACGCCGGTACCTGCGGCAACCTGACGGAGATTGGCTGCAACGACGATACCAACGGCCTGTACTCGCAGGTGGCCCTCACGGGCCGCACGCCGGGCGAGGTGCTCTACATCCGCGCCTGGGCATATAGCAGCACCAACGCCGGTCAGATTGCGGTGTGCGCCACGGCGCCGTCGAACTGCGCGGCCCCCAGCGGCCCCTCGGCTACTAACGTGACCAACACTACGGCTACGCTCAGCTGGGTGGCCCCCACCGGCGGCCTGCCCGCCGGCAATACCTACGAGCTGGAATACGGCGTGCAGGGCTTCACGCAGGGCACCGGCACCAGCGTAACCGGCCTCACGGCCGCTACCTACGCGCTGACCAGCCTGCAGGCGGCTACCGACTACTGCTTCTACGTGCGCCAGAACTGCGGCACGGTGAATGGCAGCAGCACTTTCGTGGGGCCGACGTGCTTTACCACGCCGCTCACCGCGCCAGCCAACGATGAGCCCTGCGGTGCGGTTGCTCTGGGCACTACTACCGTTACCGGCTCGAACGTGGGCTCAACCACCAGCATCCAGAACGGCATCATCACGCCGGCCTGCTCGCCGGCGGCCCAGCCCAAGGATGTGTGGTTCTCCTTTGTGGCAACGACGACGACCCGCATCCTGACCATCACGGGTACGGCCGCCGGCATGGTGCGCGTGTACACCAGCCCCGACTGTGCCGCCGGGCCGTTCACCAGCGTGAAATGCCAGGCTGCGGCTAACAACAACCTCAACGTAGGCCCCGTGAACCTGACGGGCCTCACGGTGGGCACGCGCTACTACGTGGCCGTGAGCGGCTACGGCAGCTCCGATACGGCGGGCTCCTTCACCATCCTGAGCCTGCCCACCGCCACCCGCGCCCAGGCCGATACCGACGCGCTGCTGGTGTACCCCAACCCCAGCAACACCGGCCAGCTCACCCTACGCCTGAGTGGACTAAGCGGAACCGGCCAGGCAACCCTACTCAATGCCCTGGGCCAGGTAGTGGCGACCAAAGCCTTGAGCGGCACCGCCGAGCAAACGCTGAGCACCCACGGCCTGGCCACGGGCCTCTACACGCTCCGCGTGACGGTGGCCGGCCAGGTCCTGACCCGCAAAGTGGTGCTGGAATAACCTTCCGCACTACCCCGCAACGAAAAGGGCCGGCAATTTGCCGGCCCTTTTTTTGGTTGAATTCAGGTAGTCATGCAGCCGTGAGCGTATCTGGGTCGAGCCCGCCGGTCGGACCGCCTAGGGCGGTCAGACCGGAGTAGCCGAGCATTTCTGCACAAGTATTTAGCAAAGGTTACACAACACATTGTTTTTCAAAGCTTTATTCCACCACCAGCTTGCGGGTGCTGCGGCCAGCCGCGCCGTCGGCCTGCACCAGGTAGGTGCCGGGGCACAGGCTGCCGAGGTCCAGCGTGGCGGTGGTGCCGGTGGGGCGCACGGAATACACGGGGCGGCCCAGCAGGTCGCTGAGCGTGAGCAGGCCACCCGGCGCGGGCAGCCGCACAGTGGCCTGCCGGTGGGCGGGGTTGGGAAACAGGTCGAAGGCGAAGGCGGTAGCCGGGCGCGTGGCCGTAGGCACGTAGGCGCGATTTTCGAGGGTCAGAATGCGGTCATCGGTGGCGGCGGGGTTGCCCCGGCCGTCGCGGTTGCTGGTGCCGATGTACACCTTACCGGCCGGCGACACGCAAATGGCCCGCAGCCGGCCAAAGCCGGTGAGGAAATCGGTGCGGCTGGGAATGGTGAGGCCGGCCGCATCCAGCGTCAGCTGGGTGAGCTTGTGGTCTTTGAGCACGGCCAGCAGCAGGCTGCCCCGCCAGCCGGAAATGGCCGGATGGTCGTAGTAGGTGAGGCCGGCCGGGGCAATGGTGGGCGTCCAGACGGTGAGGGGCTCGCGCACGTTGTTGGCGGTGCAGAAGGTGGCTTCGGCGGGCAGGTCGCAGAGGCCCTCCACGTTGGGCCAGCCGTAGTTGCGGCCGGCTTCTATCTTGTTGATTTCATCGTCATTGTTGGGGCCGTGTTCCGAGCTGTAGATGCGGCCATCGGGCAGCCGCACCAGGCCCTGCGGGTTGCGGTGCCCGAGCGTGTAGATGGCGCTGCCGGCCGTGGGGTTGTTAGCCGGAATGGTACCGTCAAAATTCAGCCGCAGAATCTTGCCATTGAGCGAGGCGCGGTTCTGCGCCTCCGAGGCTACCAGCGCATCGCCGGTGGTCATGAGCAGGGTACGGTCGGGCAGCAGCAGCAGGCGCGAGCCGCTGTGATTGGTGGTGGCCACGATGTTGCCGAGCAGCACCACGGGGTTGCTCAGCGCGCCATTGGCGTAGGAATAGCGCACCAGCTTTTCCTTCAGGGTGCCCTGGTCGGTGTAGTTGTACACCACAAATACGCCGTAGGTACCGGCCGGCTGCCCTGTGGGCGTAGCATCGATGGCCATGCCCAGCAGGCCGCTCTCGTTGCTTTCGGTCACGTCGGCAATGGTGAGCAGCGGCAGCACCTGCCCGGTGGCCGGGTTCACGCGGCTGATGCGGCCGCTGCGCTCCGTCACCCAGATGAAATTATCGGGCCCCCACACCAGCTCCCATATAGTGGCTAGGTTGGAGGCCAGGGTCGAGGCCGTGACTGTAGTGGTGCCTACCGCGAAAGTGGTGAGGGCCGGGGCCTGGGCACAGGCGGCGAGCGGCAGCCCCAGGGTGCCCAGGGCCAGCAACGCATTACGTAGAAGTTTCATGGCAATAGGCAGGAGGGGATGAACGGATAAATCGGTTGTTTATCAAAAGATAACGAAACCCGGCCGTAACCGGATGCCGCCGGCCCGGCCCGCAGCCGGATTTTGTAGCTTGCAGCACCATTTACCGACTTCCAGCATGGCCGAATTTTTCACCGCCACCCACCCCACCGGCTACACCCTCAGCACCGACCCCGCCCGGCTCGACCTCGCTGCCATTCACCGCTGGCTGAGCGAAGAATCGTACTGGGCCAAGCACATTCCGCGCGCCACCGTGGAGCGCGCCGTGGCCAACTCGCTCAATTTCGGCCTCTACGCCCCCGATGGCCGTCAGGCCGGTTTCTGCCGCGTGGTGACGGACAGGGCCACGTTTGCCTGGCTCTGCGACGTATTTGTGCTGCCCGAGTTCCGGGGCCACGGCCTCGCCAAGTGGCTGGTGGAGCAGATGCTGGCCCACCCCGAACTGCAAAACCTGCGCCGCCACCTGCTCGCTACCTTCGACGCCCACACCCTCTACCAGCGCTTCGGCTACGAGCCGCTGGACCGGCCGGACAGATGGCTCGAAATCAAGCACCCTAACCCGTACCCGGCACCGTAGCCCGCTATTTCGCCGGGCTGGTCCACTTGCTATCTTCCAACCGGAAGCGCCACGGCAGCCCAGCCGCTTCGGCCCCGGCATAGGCCAAGCCTACCCGAGCACTGGCCACCACAGCAGCAGCGGCCACACTTTCGGCGTGGTCTTCAAACCAGATAATCTCGCCGGTAACCGGCTGGCCGGTGAGGGCGGGCGTGATGCCCAACGCCTGGCTCAGCACGCCCGGGCCGGCGGTGAGGGCGCGCATGGGCTTGGCCAGCCCCCGGCGGCGCAGCATTTCCTCCACGCCAATGAGCGGCTCGATGGCGCGAATGAGCACCGCGTCGGGGTGCTGGGCATCGTGCGTGGCAATGTTGAACAGCGCGTGGCGGTTATAAACGGTGTAGATGTAGGCGTGACCGCCGGGCACGTGCAGGCCCTGCGCCTGGTGGCGCTTGCGCTGCAAGTGCAGCGTGAGGGACTGGTCGCCCTCGTGCCGGTAGGCCTCAGTTTCGACGATGCGGCCGGCCGTCAGCACCCCATCAATGTGGGTGTAGAGGTGCTTGCCCAGCAGGTCGCGGGCAATGGCCATCACATCGGGGCGCTGGAAGAAGGCGGTGGGGAGTTTTTGGGGCATAATGGAGAGTAGTGGCGCGTTACTCTACCCTACTAAAAGTCAGGCAAGGCAAAAAAACGGGGCGGCCCGACCTTTGAGGTTCCTACACGCTCAACTCGTTCCGCCCCATGAAGCAACGCCTCATCGCCAAAATTACGACCGTTTTACAACACCTGCCGGTGGTGCGCAACCTGGCTCGCCAAAAGTTTGTGAGCCAGTTCATTATCGCGCTGATAAAAAGCCGCAACGTCCAATTCTGCGAGGTGGCCCAGCACTTGAACGATGCCGTCAAGTTGGCCTCGAACGAAACCCGGATTCAGGATTTTTTCCGCGAAACGGACCTGAACTATCTGGTGCTGGCGCAGTTAGTGCTGGGCCTGCTGCCGGCCCAGGGCAAGCTGCGCCTGTGCCTGGACCGCACGGAGTGGGATTTCGGCCAGTGCCAGGTCAATATCCTGCTCGTGACCGTGGGTCAGGGCGCGTTTCACGTGCCCCTCTACTGGGAACTGCTCGACAACCGCAGCGGCAATTCCAACGCGGCTGACCGCATCGCCCTGCTCCGGGTCTGCGTCCAGGTGCTGGGCAAAGACCGGATTGGCCTGGTGCTGGGCGACCGCGAATTCGTGGGCCATGCCTGGTTCAAATGGCTCAAGGACAACGGACTGCCTTTTGTTATGCGTCTACCCCGGCACCACCTGCTCACTCACCCGAGTGGCCGCCGGCAAGCCATTACGGACCTGGGCCTGGCCGTCGGACAGACCCGGCGCTTCGCCCAGTGCCAGGTCGACGGGGTCTGGGGACAGGTCTGGGGACAGGTCTGGGTCAAGGCCTTGACGGACGGGGATTTCCTCTTTCTTTTTGGCAACGTGGGCCTGCCGTACATGGGGCAGCTCTACGCCAAGCGCTGGACCATCGAGCAGTGCTTTCAGAACCTCAAAGGTCGGGGCTTCAACCTGGAGGCCAGTCACTTGCGCTGCCACCTGAAGTTGCGCAAGCTCGTGGCCCTGGTCAGTCTGGCGTACGCCTTTTGCCTGGGCGTGGGCACGGTAGCCGACCGGAAAAGCCAGCCCATCGGCCGCAAAAACCACGGCTACCGAGCCATGAGCCTTAGCCGACACGGCTTAAATATCCTGCGCCAGCTCAGCCGCCCCGGTACCGGGGCGGCTGAGAAGCTCGCCCGAATGGTGGAAACAGTATTGCGCTGGTTTTGCTGGCAAATTACTCGATATCAATTCACTAGAAAAATAGTAGGGTAGAGTAGTGGCGCGTACCCGAGTGTAGTGCGAAGCGGCGCTTCGCATTACGGCCTCACCGCAAGCGGTACAGCAGCCCGAGGCTGAACAACCAGGGCCGGGGCTGCCACGGCAGGGCAGCGGTGGGCTGGTCGTTGGTGCGCAGGCTTACGTCGGGGTGGGGCAAATCGATGGCGGCGGCGCTTCGGGTCAGGAAAAAACCGCTTTCCTCGGCCAGCTGCAGACGGGTGCGGGTGCGCAGCGGCAGCAGGTAGCTGGCATCGGCCACCAGTTCCAGCTTGTGGCTGAGCTCCAGGCCCAAACCCAGGCTGGGCTGCAGGGCCTCGGTCACGACTTGCAGCTGGGCGCTGAGCTCATCGGCCCTGAGGTGGGTGCCGGCCACGCGCAGGCCCGCATCGGGGTTGACGAAGGTGCCCAGGTCGCGGCCGGCGGTCTGGCGGGTGTAGGCCAGGCCGGCGCGCCCGTAGAGCGGGCGGTGCCGGGGCAGGAGGTTGCGCTGGTAGCTCAGCCCGGCCGCCCAGCCATCGGCGCGGAACTGCCCGTACAGGCGCTGCGTGGCCAGGCGCACGGCCAGCTCATGGGTTAACTCAAACTGATATTCAAACTGCGAATAAACAGAAAACGACTGCGCTTTCACCGAATTATCAGCCTGAAAACCAAACCCGTACCCATCCGGCGCATACACCACCGCCAGGCCCGCCGCCGCTACCGACAGCGGCCATGCTCCCACCGCGCCGCCGTAGCGAAAGCGGCTCAGAAATTTCCCAAACAGGGTTTGCGGCGCATTTTTAGCCGAAATTGAATCGCCGGCTGCCACCGGCCGAAACAACGAGTCGGCCCGTTGCTGGCGCTGCTGGTCGAGCAGGGTGTGGCGCAGGGTTTCGGGAGGCAGCAGCGTGGTGTGGCCCCGCCAGAAAGCCGAGTCGTAGGCCACGGCATTGCGCAGAAATACGTCGTGGTATTGGGCGCGCTCCAGGTAGCCGGGCCGGGCGGTTTGGGCCGTATCGATGGCCGTGGCCAGGAATTCGCCGAAGTAATTGAGCGGTGGGCCGATGGGCAGGCGGGCCCGGGTTTGCCACCACACGGTTTTGAGATGCCAGCGGCCGGCGTAGGGCTGGTAGGACACGCGCAGGGCACGCGAGTCGGCCACGTTGGGGGAATGCCGGAGGCCGGCGGACGTGTAGCGCCACTCGGCCCCCAGAAAGGCGTAGGAATCCTGGTCGATGTACATCCGGCCCGCAAAATCGGCGCGGCGGTTGGCCGCTTTGGGCGCGAAGGTGACCACGTACACCGGCCGGTCCTGGTAGCTGCTGCCGGGCGCGAGGCGGTAGTCGTAGTCCCGAAAGTGGGCGGGGTCGATAAACTGCGCCCGCCGGTGCACGAAATCCGCCAGGTGCGCAATAAACGGCCCGCCAGCCCAGTCAATTCGCACCAGCTTATCCGAGCGCAAATCGACCCGGCGCGACTGCTGAATCGTGACTTCGCCAGTACTCGTGCGCTGCGCGTACGGCGCTTTGTACACCGTCAGCAGCCCTTCCACCAGGTAGCGCGGCCGCCCCAGGCTGTCATTATCCGACTCCCGGTAGAAGCCCGTGAGCTGCGTGGGCCGCACCGGGTAGTTGCGCGGAATACGCGCCACGGCCTCCCGCACAATGCCCAATACCGAGCCCGTGACCCGCACCTCGCCCAGCGCGGCCGGGCTGATTTTCAGCTCAACAAGCAGCTCCGACCCCGGCAGCGGCGGCAGCACCCGGCAGTAGCTTTGGTAGCCCAGCAGGGCCACCGTCAGCTGTTCCCCGGCGTAGGCTGGCGGGATGCTCAGCGCAAAACGGCCGGCATCGTTGGTGCTGGTTCCGATGCGGTTATCAGCCACACCTACCTGCGCGTTGGGGACGGGCTGGTGGGTTTCGGCATCGAGCACCCGGCCACGCAGCACCATTTGCGCCTGCGCCGAACCGGCCAGCAGCACCAGCCACAGCAATAGAAAATGGCTCTTCAAAACGGGCATGGGCTGGACGCGGTAGAGACGCATGTTTGCGGCTCGCCGTTGAACGGCCAACACCAGAGGCGCAGGCATAATTATTCAACAACGAGACGCAAACATGCGTCTCTACAACGTTTCTGCCGCTACTTCGCCGGCACCTGCTGGCTCAGCAGGTACTCGGCAATCTGCACGGCATTGGTGGCGGCGCCTTTGCGCAGATTATCGGCTACTACCCACATATTGAGGGTTTTGGGCTGAGTTTCGTCGCGGCGCAGGCGGCCCACCAGCACGGCGTCTTTGCCGTGGCTGTCTTTGGGCATGGGATAGGAATTGGTGGCAGGGTCGTCCACCAGCTCTACACCGGCGGTGTTGGCAAGAATTTCGCGCACCTCGGCCATGTCAAACTCCTCGGCAAACTCCACGTTGAGGGATTCCGAATGCCCGCCCATCACGGGAATCCGCACGCAAGTGGCCGTCACGCGGATGCTGTCGTCGCCCATGATTTTCTTGGTCTCGTTCACCATTTTCAGCTCCTCCTTGGTGTAGCCGCTGGGCTCGAACACGTCGATGTGGGGCAGCACGTTCAGGTCGATGGGGTGCGGGTAGGCGGGGTTGCTGGCGGTTTGGCCGGCGCGCTCTTCGAGGAGCTGGTCCACGGCTTTTTTACCGGTGCCGGTCACGCTCTGGTAGGTGCTCACCACGATGCGGCGCACCTTGTATTTCCGGTGCAAGTCATTCAATGCCACCACCATCTGAATGGTTGAGCAGTTGGGATTGGCAATGATTTTATCCTCCGGCGTGAGGGTGTCGGCATTCAGCTCGGGCACCACCAGCTTCTTGGTGGGGTCCATGCGCCAGGCCGAGGAGTTATCGATAACGGTAGTGCCCACGGCGGCAAAGCGCGGCGCATGCTCCTTGCTAACGGAGCCGCCGGCCGAGAAAATGGCAATGTCGGGCCGGGCCGCAATGGCGTCGTCCATGCTCACCACGGAGTATTTTTTGCCCTGAAACTCGATAAACTGGCCCACCGATTTGGCCGAAGCCACGGGCAGCAGCTCGGTGAGGGGAAACTGGCGCTCGGCCAATACTTTCAACAGCTCGGTGCCCACCAGGCCGGTGGCACCCACAACAGCAATTTTCATGGAAAAAGCAGAAAAATAAAAAGGCGCGCCAATGAGCGCACAACTACAAATGTCGCCAGAAATCAATTACTTTAGACGCCGCATCTGCATTTTGCCGGCCTCATCATCTTCTGCACTCCCTTGCTGAAACACCTTTACTTCTTGCTCCTACTGCTGCCCGCTTTCGCCCACGCGCAGCTGGCCGATAATTTCAGCGACGGCAACTTCACCGCCAACCCCACCTGGACCGGCGACGCGGCCAGCTTCCAGGTAAATGCGCAGGTGCTGCAAAGCAACGGCCCGGCCGTCACCACCACGCAGATTGCCCTCAGCACCCCTTGCCAGGCCACTATCGGCACGGTTTGGGAGTTCTGGGCTAATCTGCGGGTAGTCACCACTTCGGGCAATTATGCCGATGTGTGGCTTATCGCCTCGCAGGCCGACCTCAGGGCGACCAGCAACTCCGGCTACTTTGTGCGCCTTGGCGGCACCGGCGGCAAAGTCAGTCTCTTCCGCAAAGACTCCACCCGCACGGCCGTACCGGTCATCGACGGTGCGCTCAACAGCCTGTCTACGACCAACAACCTGGTGCGCGTGCGCGTAACCCGTACCACGGCCAACCAGTGGACCCTGGAGCGCGACCTCATCGGCGGACGCACCTTCGTGGCCGAGGCGGCTCAGCCCTTCGATGCCACCTATCAGCGCAGCGTAGCCGTGGGCGTATTCCTGAATTATTCCTCCACCAACAACCGCAATTTTTACTTCGATGACTTTGTGGTGACCGATGCCACGCCCCCGCTCCTCGCCCGCGCCGTGCCCGCCGATGCCCGGCAGGTAGACGTGGTTTTCAACGAAGCCGTGGCCGCCGCCAGCGCCGGCCTGCCCGCCAACTACCGCCTGCAAAGCGGCGCGGTGCCGGTTTCGGCGCAGCTCTCGGCTACCAACCCGGCCGTGGTGCGCCTGGCCTTCGCCGCCGATTTTGCGGCTCAGGACGTGCTGGAGGCCCGCAACGTGGCCGACCTGTACGGCAACGTGGCGGGCGGGCCGCTCACGGCTGCCTTCACGTCGCTGCCCGCCGCTCCGGCCTTCGGCGACCTGATTATCAGCGAGATTTTTGCCGATGAAACGCCCCAGATAGGCCTGCCGCTCTCCGAATACCTGGAAATTTACAACCGCAGCACCACCAAAACCCTGAGCCTGCGCGGCGTGCGCCTGGGCAAAACCAGCAGCACCACCTTCGCTGCCTTCGCCGATACGGCCAAGCTCCTGCCCGGCCAGTACGCCATTGTGTGCGGCAGCACCCGCATCAGCCAGTTCACGCAGTACGGCAAGGTGTACGGACCCACCAATTTCCCTTCGCTCAACAACGGCGGCGACCAGCTCATCCTGCGTGGGCGCGACGGCCGCACGCTATTTGAGGTGGCATATTCCGACACCTGGTACCGCGACGCGGTGAAAAAGGACGGCGGCTGGAGCCTGGAAATGATTGACACCAACAACTTCTGCGCGGGGGCCGGCAACTGGACGGCCAGCACCAACGCCAGCGGCGGCACCCCCCGCCGCGCCAACTCGGTACGCGCCGCCAATGCCGATGCCCTGGCCCCCACCCTGCTCCGCGCCATCGCCCTGAACGCGAACACCGTGCGGGCCTATTTCTCCGAAAAGCTCGATAGCGCCACCGCCGCCACCGTGGGCCGCTACGCGCTGGCCACGCCGGGCCCGGCCATCACACGGGCCGCGCCCGTGGGGCCCGATTTCCGGCAGGTCGACCTCACGTTGGCCACCGCGCTGCTCCCCAGCCGCCCCAGCGTCCTCACCGTGCAAACGGCCACCGACTGCGTCGGCAATGCCAGCGGCGTGTTGCAGCCCGCCACCTTCGCCCTGCCCGAAACGGCCGTGAGCGGTGAGGTGGTAATAAACGAGCTATTGTTCAACCCTCGCGTGAGCGCGGTGCGGTTTGTGGAAATCATCAACCGCAGCAACAAATTTATCGATTTGCAGGGCTGGCAAATCGGGAGCGTGAAACCGGATGGTACCGCCAGTACCACCGTGCTCAGCACCGGGCCGCTGGTGCTGGCACCGGGACAGCTGCTGGCGTTCAGTAGCAGCCTGGCCATCATCATCACGCAGTACCCCACCAGCAGCGACGCGGCCAATCTGGTTCAGACGGCCAGCCTGCCCACCTTTGCTGATGTGGGCACGGCATTTTTGGCCGACGGCAAAGGTTTCGAAATCGACCGGTTTGTGTATAGCAAAGCGCTGCATCTGAGCCTACTGGCCACCCAGGATGGCGTGTCGCTGGAGCGCATTCGCACCAATGGGCCTACGCTGGGCAGCAACTTCCATTCGGCGGCCAGCGCGGCGGGCTATGCCACGCCCGGCCGGCCCAACTCGCAGGCCCAGGACGAAGCCGGCGGCGACCAGGAGCTAACCATAACGCCCGAAGTCTTCACCCCCGACGACGACGGCCAGCAGGATTTTGCCATCCTCAACTACCACCTCGACGCCCCCGGCTACGCCGCCAGCGTAACGGTGTACGACGCCCTGGGCCGCCTCACCCGCCACCTCACCCGCAACGAAACCCTGCCCACCAACGGCTTCATTCAGTGGGACGGCATTGACGAGAAAGGCCACAAGGCGGCCGTGGGGTACTATATTCTCTTGGTCGAGCTCTTCCGCCCCACCAGTGGCGAGAAGCGCGAATACAAGAAAACGGTGGTGCTGGGCGCACGGTTTTAAGCCGGATGCCTAAGTAGTCAGTCATCAACAATCGGTAGTCAGACAGGAATCAATAGACTGGTTTTTAGATAGATGGAGTCTGATTACTGACTACTTATTACTGACTACCTGCTTGGAAGCCTCTAAACAGCAGCCTACCACTTCCGAAATTCCAGCTGCTTGTTCACGTAGTCAATCGTGGTGCGGTACTGGCTGAGCAGCGGGTAGCCCAGCAAGCCCTGCAAGGGCGTTTTATCGGGGTTTTGGTTGAACTGAGATATGTCGGAGAATACGGTTTGCTGGTTGCGGAAGGGCAGCGGGCCGGCTAGGCGCACATCGGCCAGCTGGCCGCTGGTCACGGTGCGCAGCGCGCCATCGCCGCCGTGCAGGGTGCTTTTTCCGGCTTGCGCAGCTTATTGGCAAAAGCAGCTTCGAACTGCTGGTCGAGCAGGTTGTTCTGCGCCCCGCAGTCGATTCCCATCTGAAAGGTCTGGCCGTTGGCCGTCATGGCCACCACGGGCAGGTGGCCCCGTAGCGTGAAGGGCACGCGCATGAGCGGCGCGGGCAGGGCATCGGGGGTGGCGGGCTTGCGCAGCAGCACCTTTTGGGCGCGGTAGTCCAGGGTCAGGGCGTACGGATTCAGCAGGTTGAAGCCGATGATGCCCAGCAGCTCCACGCCGGTCTGCTGTTCGAGGCCGGTCAGGTCGAGCGTGGCTAAGTCTTTGTTTTCGAAGCGAATACCACTCCAGTCAAACGTTTTGGTGAGGTGGTACGACATACCGCTCACGGCCCCGTTCACGCCCTTGGCCCCGTTCACAGCAAGCGTGGTTTCGGTAGCGGCCGGCGGAAACGTCTTTTTATTCAGCATAAGGGCCGGCGCCCCCGAATCGAGAAAAAACCAGCCCCGGCAGCCATTGGCCTCGGCTTCCACCAGCAGCAGGTCGTGGCTGATGCGCACGGGTACGTCGAGGCTGGGCGGCGTGGTCAGGTCTTCGGGCTTGAAGGCAGTATCAATCTTTTTCAGACTGGCCTGGGCCAGGTTCAGCTCGGCAAACGTGCCGGCGGGCGTCAGCAGGAAATCGTATTCCTTATCGGCCCCCTTGCGGGTAATGGCGCATATGTAGCGCGTGTTGGCCCCTTCGGCGGTCTGGCGCACCACCCGGAAACCTTCGAGAGGCCCAAACTGCGGGATGAGCTGGGCCAGCACCCGCGCCGTGTAGGCCGGCGGCAGGCTGCCGAGGCGGGTTTCGGGCGTGAGGTAGGGCTGCAGGGGCTCCACCGATTTGGCATTGATGGCGGCCACCAGCTGGTCGAGGGGCGCCACGCCAGTAGCCACCTGGGCCAGCGCGGCAGCCAGAAAGCATAGATAGAAGCAGCCGGTCAGGAAAAGTTTTTTCATCGGGAATACCTGTTTTGGGCAACACCGTTGGGACGCAATAGCTGCCAGTAGCGCGTGCTAATGACCAGCCTACCGCCGCCGGAGTTGCGCCGGCAAGTGCCGGGCCGGCTTAAACCCCGTGCCCGGCCCGGCGTCTTACCGGTATGAACAGCACCCAGCAATTGCAGCATCTCTACTGGCGCGCCGGCTTCGGCCCGCGCCCGCAGGACGTGGCCGCCGGCCTCAGTCCGCGCAAAGCCCTGCGCCAGCTGCTTCTCGATTCGGAGCACTACGAGCCCCTCGCCGGCCCCACCCTGAGCTACACCAACCCGCAGGGCATGGTGATGACCGACCCGGCCTCGACCAAAAACAACCCCGTGCCTAACGGCATGGTAATCAAGCCTGACCTGCCCGCGCCCCCCGGTGCGCCGGCAACGCCCGTGGCCCTCATGCGGCCCCGCGCGGCCTTCAAGGGCGGCACCATTGCGGCCGGCGTGCCCCGCCTGCGCCGCGCCGACCTCACGCCCGCCCAGCGCAAGATGCAGAACGAAGGCATTCGCGATGCTTTTAATAACATGAGCACGGCCTGGATGGAGCGCATGGCCAGCTCGCCGGCGCAGCTGCGCGAGAAAATGACGCTGTTCTGGCACGGGCATTTTGCCTGCCGCGTGCGCCAGCCCGATGCCGCGCTCAGCCTGCACAACACCACCCGGCAGTACGCCCTGGGGAAATTCCCCGACCTGCTGCTGGCCGTGAGCCGGGAGCCGGCCATGCTCCAGTTCCTCAACAACCAGCAAAACCGCAAGGAGCATCCCAACGAAAACTTCGCCCGCGAGGTGATGGAGCTGTTCACCCTCGGGCACGGCAACTACACCGAAACCGACGTGAAAGAGGCCGCCCGCGCCTTTACCGGCTGGGGCTACGACAGGCAGGGCAACTTCCGGTTTCAGCAGCGGGAGCACGATGCCGGCCCCAAAACCTTCCTGGGCAAAACCGGCAACCTGACCGGCGAGGACGTGCTAACGCACATTCTGGCCCAGCCCGCCGCCGCTACGTTCCTGACCACCAAGCTCTACCGTTTCTTCGTGAACGACGTGCCCAACCCGGCGCACATCGAGCCGCTGGCCGTGGCCTTCCGCAAAAGCGGCTACGACATTGCCGACCTTATGGAGCGCCTGTTTTCGGCCGACTGGTTCTACGAACCGGCCAATATGGGCACCCACATCAAGAGCCCGGTGGAGCTGCTGGCCGGCATTCGCCGCACCCTGAACGTGAAGGTGGACAACGCGCAGCCGCTGCTGGGCTACCAGCGCGCCCTGGGCCAAAACCTGTTTCAGCCGCCCAACGTGGCCGGCTGGCCCGGCGGCCGCAACTGGATTGATTCGTCGTCGCTGCTGCTGCGCCTGCAGCTGCCGGCCATCCTGTTCAAAAACGCCGAGTTTGCCGTGGCCCTGAAGCAGGACGAAAACGATATCGCCCCGAACCAGACCAAGGCCGAGCGCACCGTGCGGCCCGGCGCGGGTGCCCACCTGCCCCTGGGTCCGCTCCAGCTGCTGCTGGGGGCTACGCCTACTGCACAGCAGCCCGAGAAGCTCAGCGGCTTCCTGCTCCAGGCCAGCATTCGGCCCGAAAACCTGCAATTGGTGCAACAGGCCGCCCAGCAAAAAGAGCCGACCGAGGCACTGCGCGCCACCTTAATGAACCTGCTGAGCCTGCCCGAATACCAGCTGGCGTAAGGTGAAACTTCCCTCCTTTTTTAAGGAGGGGGTGTTCGAGCCGCAGGCTCGGACGGGGGTGGTAAAGTCGTTGAACGATGGGCGAACAGTTCGGCCGCGAGTCGTTCAACGACTTCAACCACCCCAGTTTCAGCTTCGCTGAAACGTCCCCTCCTTTTTTAAGGAGGGGAGTTTGATGTTCTCTCAACCCTTACCAATAGAGCTATGGCTTCCACCCGCCGCGAATTCCTCCGCACATCCGCTTTAGCCAGCACCTTGCTGCTGATACCCAAGTTCCTGCACGCCCTGGACCGGGGGCCAGGCCTTGCCGGCCTGCGCGATGCCACCGGGGCGCGCCGCCTCATCGTGGTGCAGCTCGGCGGGGGCAATGATGGGCTGAATACCGTCATCCCCTACCGCAACGAACTGTATTACAAGGCCCGGCCCACGCTGGGCATCAAAGAAGCCGAGGGGATTCTGGCGCTGGATAAAGACCTGGGCCTGCACCCGGCCCTGAAAGGCCTGAAAGGCCTGTACGACCAGGGCCAACTGGCCGTGCTGAACTCGGTGGGCTACCCCAACCCCGACCGCTCGCACTTCCGCTCGATGGACATCTGGCAATCGGGCTCGGGCTCCGACCAGGTGGTGAGCACCGGCTGGCTGGGCCGCTACCTCGACTCCAACTGCCCCGACTGCCAGCGGCCCTACAACGCCCTCGAAATCGACGACACGCTGAGCCTCGCCCTAAAAGGCGGCCAGCGCAAGGGCCTGGCCCTGAAAAACCCGGATAAATTCCACCAAATCAGTCAGAACCGCTTGCTGGCCAAGGTGAGCAAGGAAACCGCGCCCGCCCACCAGGAGCAGGTTGATTACCTGTATAAGACGCTGGCCGAAACGGCGTCCTCAGCCGATTACCTGTACGACAAGTCCAAAATCTACAAATCGGCCGTGACGTACCCGAACTCCGACTTCGGCAAAAACCTGAAAACCACCGCCGAGCTCATCAACTCCGGCGTCGAATCGCGGGTGTACTACCTGGCCCTGAACGGTTTTGATACCCATGTTCGCCAGCACGAGCAGCAGCAGCGCCTCTTCACCGACCTCGGCAACGGCCTCGCTGCCCTGGCCGACGACCTGCGCCAGCACGACCAGTGGAACAACACGTTGGTGCTGGTATTCAGTGAGTTTGGCCGGCGCGTGGGCCAGAACGCCAGCAACGGCACCGACCACGGTACAGCCAACAACGTGTTCCTGGCCGGCGGCGCCCTCCAGAAAAAAGGCGTAGTAAACGCCGCTCCCGACCTCGTGAACCTCGACCAGGGCGACCTGCGCCACCAGGTCGATTTCCGCAGCATCTACGCCAGCATCCTCAAAGACTGGCTCGGGGCCGACGACACGGCCATTCTCGGCAAGGGCTTCGAGCGAACGTCTTTCATTTAACATTTAACAGCCGTTTCATCTGCCCGAATTGAGGAGGTAGAACGGCTGTTAAATGTTGGAGTTGTTTAGAAAGTCACAAAAGGTACTCAAACGGTCATGCTTCGCTGCGCGCTGCATGACCGTTTGGGGATTTTCTAAACAGCTTCAATAAGAGAACGGTGATTTTCCAAGCCGTATTTAGCACCAGAAACGGGGGCTGCTCAAAGAATCCAAGGATACGGGCTTGGCTAAACCAAAAAGACCATTCAGGCGTCAAAATCGGCTAAAATCTTTGACTACTTCTTATTCGGGAACAAGTCTTTTTACTAAAACCAGCAGGATACGGGGCCTGTCCCCACCCGCCGTTGCATGATGGCCCGGCTTTCTTTCAACGACGGGCGGGGGCAAGCCCCGCACCCTACTTCGCGCCGGGCATATCGGTGCTGATACGCTTGCAAAAGGTGGCGCAGCCTTCTGTAGCCTACCGCCCAAACACGGCCGCTGCCAGCGCCAGCACGGCCCGGCGCGTGGCCTCGGGCTGCTCCAGGTACGAGAGGTGCCCGCTGCCTTCCAGAAACAGCGCCGCGCCAACCGGCGGCAGGGCTGCCTGCCGCACAGCATCGTCGAAATGCACAGCCACGTCGTGCTTGCCGGCCACCAGCAGCACTGGAAAGGGGGCTTTGGCCAGCACCTGAGTGCGCTCGGGGCGGACGGCCATGCCGCGCAATGCGCCGGTGATGGTGGTTTCAGGAGTGGCCTTGCCAATTTCCTCGAGCAGGCCGCGGGCGTCGGTCAGCTTGTCGCGGTTGGAGGGCGCGAAAAGCGGGCGCACGAACGATTCCATGAACTTGCCCACCCCGTGGCGCTCCACGAAGCTGATGTTCTTCTCGCGGTTCTGGCGCTTCTCGTCGGTATCGGGCAGGGCCGTGGAGTTGATGAGGGCCAGGCCGGCCACGCGCTGGGGCCAGCGCTCGGCCAGGGCCAGGGCCACGTAGCCGCCCATGCTGTGGCACACCAGCAAGACCGGGTCGGGGCAGCCTTTCTGGTTAAGGTAGTCGATGACATAGCGGGCCTGCGCTTCCATCGAAAAATCGGGCACGGGGGCCAGATTGGTGCCGTGGCCCAGCAGGTTGGGCACCAGCAGGCGGTAGCCGTCGGGGAAGGCGCGGGTGAAGTCGGTCCACACCTCCCGGCTTTCGGCAAAGCCATGGAGGAAAACAATGGTGGGCGGGGTGGAGGCGGGAGTCATACGGGCAAAAGTAACGTTCCGGCCTTTTCGCCTCTACAATTTATTTTGCACCCTGTTCTGCCTGCCGCACCGACGACTCCCGCACGAACAGCTGCGGCTGCAACACCACCTGCCGCTGCGAAAACGCCGTGCCGTCGGCCGCTACCAAATCGGTGAAGAGGCGAAAAGCCGCCTGGCCCATTTCCTCGCAGCGCTGGTCCACGGAGGTGAGGTTAGGCTCGGCCACCATGGTCAGGTCCTCGTTGCTGAAGCCGGCCAGGGCCACATCCTGCGGCACGCGCAGGCCCCGACTTTTCAGCACCTGGAGGGCGCCGAGAATGGCCGAGTCGCCGGCCGCAAACACGGCATCCGGGGGGGTGGGCAGGGCCAGGAGCGTCTGCATGCACGCCCGGCCGCCTTCCAGCGTCATGTCGCAGTCGATAATCAGGCTTTCATCTGCGGCAAGGCCGTGGCTTTGCAGGGCGTTGAGGTAGCCTTGGCGGCGGTTGCGGTAAATATTGATGTGCTGCGGGCCGGCCAGGTGCGCTACGCGGCGGCAGCCCTGCTCCAGCAGGTGGCGGGTGGCCTGGAGGGCGCCATCCTGGTCGTTGAGCACCACGGCATTCACGTTTTCTCCCTCCAGCAGGCGGTCGAAGAACACCAGCGGCACCCCGCGCCTGAGCACTTTATCAAAATGCCGCAAATCGAGCGTGGTGCGCGAAACCGACACCAGAATACCCGCCACCTGCGCGCTGAGCAGCGTTTCGAGGTTCTTGCGCTCCTGGGCCACGTCTTCACTCGACTGGCAGATGATAACGCTATAGCCGGCCTTGCTGGCCACCGTTTCGATGCCGTGCACCACCGAGGCAAAGAAGCGCCCCTCGATGTGGGGCACAATCACGCCGAGCAGCGTACTGGTGCCCTTGCGCAGCGACGAGGCCATGCGGTTGGGCTGGTAGTTCAGCTTTTTGGCCAGCTTAAGCACGGCCTGCTTGGTGGCCGGCCCAATACTATGATGGTCACTCAGCGCCCGCGAAATCGTGGTCATCGACACGCCCAGCTCCCGGGCCAAATCGGCCATGGAAACCGAGCTGTGGCCTGCGTCAGATGGTTTGGCAGAAGGGCGGCGTCCAGCCATTTTAATGATGCGATAAATAGCAATGCAGTGCGTAAAGCTAGCAGAAGTGCCGCAACGATTGCCTGACGGCCTGGTGCAAACCCGTCCGCCCGCCGTATAAGGACGTAACTTTTTATCGTCAATCCCCCAATTACACCGGCCGAAACGGTACAACAACGCCCGTCTTTCCGGACCTTTGGCCCCTCTGAACCAATTGCGACTCTATGAACCCTCTCGTTGACATCCGCCAGTTCGACCAAAGCCTGTGGCTGGACTTTATCAGCCGCCCCATCATCATCGACGGCAAGCTCCAGCACCGCATCAGCGACGAAGCCCTGCGCGGCGTGACCTCCAACCCGGCCATCTTCGCCAAGGCCATCGGTGATACCGCCGACTACGATTCGGCCATCAAGGCGCTGGCTTTGCAGGGCAAAACCACCGACGAAATCTATACCAACCTGGCCGTGTCCGACGTGCAGGCGGCCACCGACCTGTTCCGCCCCCTCTACGACGGCCCCGACCACGGCTCTGACGGCTACGTGAGCCTCGAAGTATCGCCCGAGCTGGTGAACGACACCGAAGGCACCATCGCTGAGGCCCTGGCCCTGTGGAAAGCCGTGGACCGCCCCAACGTGATGATAAAAGTGCCGGCCACGCTGGAGGGCCTGCCCGCCATCCGCCGCCTCATTTCGGAAGGCGTGAACGTGAACGTGACCCTGATTTTCGGCCTGGAGCGCTACCGGCTGGTGGCTGAAGCCTTCATCGCCGGCCTCGAAGACCGCGCCAAAGCCGGCAAGCAGCTGGCCCGCATCGACTCGGTGGCCAGCTTCTTTCTGAGCCGCATCGACGTGCTGATTGACCCCATGCTGGAGAAAATCGCGGCTGAAGGCGGCGAGAAAGGCAAGCTGGCCGAAAGCCTCGTGGGCGAAGTGGCCCTGGCCAGCGCCAAACAAGCTTACCAGATTTACAAGGAGATTTTCTCGGGCCCACGCTGGGAGGACCTGGCCGCCAAGGGTGCCCCCACGCAGCGCCTGCTGTGGGCCAGCACCGGCAACAAAAACCCCAAATACGATAACCTGCGCTACGTGGACGGCCTCATCGGCCCGCACACCGTGAACACCGTGCCAGTGGAAACGCTGGACCTTTTCGGCAAAGAAGGCAAAGTAGCCGTGACCATCGAAGACAACCTCGACCAGGCCCGCCAGACGCTAAGCAGCCTGCCGGAACTCGGCCTCGACCTCGAAGCGCTGACCCAGCACCTCGAAGAAGACGGCGCGACCAAATTCAAGGAGCCCTTCGCCAAGCTCATGCAGTCCATCGAAAAGAAGCGCGCCCTAGCCGTGGAAGACCAGGTAGACGACTCCAAAATGGAGCTGGGGAAATACCAGGCTGACATCGATGCCCAGATTGCCAAATTCAAGGCCAATGATTTCGTAACCGGCTTCTGGGACAAAAAGGCCGACCTGTGGACGGCCGACGAAGCCGGCCAGCACAGCATCCGCAGCTACATGGGCTGGCTGCGCGTGGCCGAAACCATGGTGGGCCGCGTGACCGAAATTGAGCAGTTCGTGCATTCGGTGCAGGCCGCCGGCTTCAAGCACGTCGTGGTGATGGGCATGGGCGGCAGCACCATGGCCCCCATCGTATTCAAGTCGGCTTTTGAAAAAGGCGAAAATGGCCTGCCGATGTCGGTACTCGACACCACCGACCCCGGCGCGGTGCGCGCCATCGAAGCCTCGATTCCGCTGGCCGATACCCTGTTTATCGTGGCCAGCAAGTCCGGCACTACGGCCGAGCCGCTGGCCTTCGGCGACTATTTCTACGCCAAAGTGAAGGAGTTGAAAGGCGATAAGGCCGGCGAAAACTTCGTGGCCATCACCGACCCCGGCTCCAAGTTTGTGACCGATGCCACGGCCGCCAACTACCGCCACATCTTCCTCAACTTCCCCGAGGTGGGCGGCCGCTTCTCGGCCCTCACCTACTTCGGCCTGGTGCCAGCGGCCCTCTACGGCCTGCCGATTGGTGAGATTCTGGAGCGCGCCATTTTAATGATGCGCGCCTGCGGAGCCTACGGTGCTACCGACAAAAACCCCGGCCTGGAATTCGGCACTGCCCTGGGCGTGCTGGCCCAGCAGGGCCGCGATAAACTTACCATCGTAGTGCCCGATGCCCTGCACGACCTCGGTCTGTGGCTGGAGCAGCTCATCGCCGAAAGCACCGGCAAGGAAGGCAAGGGCATCCTGCCCGTGGCCGGCGAGCCCCTGGGCGAGCCCGCCATCTACGGCCAGGACCGCGTGTTTGTATACGTGGGCTACAAGGGCCAGCGCGACGAGGCCAACACCGCCAAGCTGGAGGCTCTGGCTGCTGCCGGCCACCCCGTCATCACGCTCTTGATGAAGGACGCTTTCGACCTCGGCCAGGAGTTCTACCGCTGGGAAGTGGCCACGGCCGTGGCCAGTGCCGTGTTCCAAATCAACCCCTTCGACCAGCCCAACGTGCAGGCCGCCAAAACGGCCACCGACAAGCTGATGAAGGCCGTGGAAGCCACCGGCCAGCTGCCTGAAGGCGACAAGCCCGCCGCCAGCGAAAACGGCGTAGACTACTACACCGCCGCCCACGGCGAAGGTGCCGCCGGCGTGCTGAAAGCCTTCTTCGCGCAAGCCAAGCCCGGCGATTTCATGTGCCTGCAGGCCTACCTGACCGAAACGCCCGCCGTGAGCGCCAGCCTGCTGGAGCTGCGCCAGCGTGTGCAGAATGCTTTGCACATTGCCACTACCTCGGGCTACGGCCCGCGCTTCCTGCACAGCACCGGCCAGTACCACAAGGGCGGCCCCAACACCGGCCTGTTCATCCAGTTCACCGATGACAACCCGCAGGACCTAGCCCTGCCCGGCCGCTCCTACACCTTCGGCACCTTCAAGAATGCCCAGGCCCTCGGCGACCTGCAGGCCCTGCTCGACAACGGCCGCCGCACCCTGCGCGTGAACCTGGGCTCCGATGCCGAGGCCGGCCTGAAGACCATGCTGGCCGCGCTGGAGTTGAAGTAACCCCCGTAGCTTCGGCTGCACACTGCCACGCGGCGGTTCCCGGCAACGGGGGCCGCCGCGTGTTACTTTTGGGCCCGTCCCTTTGTTGAAAATCCCATGAACGAGCAGCTAGTTGTCAAGAATTTCGGCCCCATCAAAGACGCCACCGTGGACTTCAAGCGCGTGACGGTTTTCATTGGGCCCACGGGCGGCGGGAAAAGCACGCTAGCGAAGCTGGCGGCGATTTTTCGAGAAAGGGACTTCTTGTTTGGTTTACAGCCAAAAGCTCGTTACACTTTGTTTGAGTCGCTTTTGAATGATTATGCAATACTCGGCTTCCGTAGTAGTAAGAGTGAAATGATTTGGGAATCCAGTCTATCCCGCTACACTATAAAAGGGAAGTCATTTGCAATTGATAAAACCAAACACACTAAGCTTGATAGTGAATTAACCCGTGCACTTAAAGAACTAGATGATTTTCACAATGGAGGGACCAGTATTTTCAGCCCTTTGAGTAATATTCTTTTTCTAGAAGAATTTGGCGCATCTATCGCTGAAGAATCAGCCAAAACGAACCTTCGATTTGCAGAGATAATCAGCGAATTCTTTACTTACCCAACTTATATTCCATCTGAACGTGTTTTTGCTTCTGCGATTGAAGGAGCAGGATACAGCTTGCGCAGAGCAAAAGTTGCTATACCTAATTCCTTGGAAAATTTTCTAGGGTTGTTTGAAATTGCCAGAAAGAATCACAATGAGTTTATTGTACCTGTATTCAATATGCATTACACCTATTCAAACGGTAAAAACTTACTAAATATTGGCAAGAAACATTTTATCGAATTAGCTGAAAGCGCGAGCGGAATCCAATCTACTTTGCCATTAATGCTAGTAGTAGAGGACTTATCAAAATACATTGATTCTCACAGCTTCATCATAGAAGAACCGGAGCTGAACCTATACCCCACGGCCCAGCAAGGGCTGCTGAACTGGCTAGTGGAAAAATGCACCAAGGGCGAAAACGACTTGACGATTACCACGCACAGCCCCTACATTCTCTCGCATCTCAACTTGTTGCTCTATGCTTACCAAGTGGGCAACAAAAGCGAGGAAAAACGCGCCAAGGTAAAAGCCATTATCCCAGAGGAATACTGGATAAACCCGGACGAGTTCGCGGCTTATTATGTGAATGGTCCGGAGGGAGAAAACGGAATTCATTCGCTAGTTGATGCCGAAACCAAGCTGATTTCGCAGAATGGGCTGGACACGGTTTCCGGCATTCAGGCTGACCAGTTCGACCAGCTACTCGATATCAACAGCGGGTTCTAGGCGATGATAAACGGAGTACGCGAGGCCTTCCGCGACCTCATGCGCGGTAACGCTTGCCAGGAAGCCCTGACTCATACTGAATTCTTTATCCAAGACCCGCCCAGTCCCAGCGAGGACCCTTGTTTCCACTACTTACCCCCGGCTCGCTCGCGCTTCGATTTGCAGGTAATAAACCAAGCCGGACGCTTGGTGCACTTGGTAAAGATTGACAAGTGCCTCTACACTTCCGGCGATTCGGCCCGTTGCGACTGCGCCCTTCTTACCAACGACCAAGCCTATTTCGTTGAGTTTAAAATGACCGATACAGAGGCCACTTCCGCTGGCAACGAGCGCTACGCTCGGGCCAGTGACTGCATGCGGCAGTTGGAAGCCAGCATCAAAGCATTTATTGAACGCGGCGCAATTCCTGTCGGCGCTTTGGTTATTGCTTGTGCCTGTGTTGGTAGAACACAACAAATACCCTATCCGGGAGCAGATTTTTTAAAGCTTAGCGCATCTTTTCGGGAAAGGTTTGAAGGTATTCCCATTCGGCTACGTTTGGTTATCAACAATTCCCTCACCTTATCATAGGAGAAGCCCCCGCAGCACTAGCTACGGGGGCTTCTCCTTGTCTCAAAAACTCAGCTACTGCAACACAGTCGCCAGTGAGTCAGCAGTCACTTTTGCCCCCAGCTCACGCACGGCCTGGGCAATGCCGGCGGCATCGAAGCCGCACTCCTTGTAGAGTTCATCCTGGGTGCCGTGCTCCACCACGCGGTCGGGGATGCCGAGGCGGACGACGGGCAGCTGGAAGCCGTGGTCGGCCAGGAATTCGAGTACGGCCGAGCCGAAGCCGCCGGGCAGGCAGCCGTCCTCCACAGTCACGATGGCGCGGTAGCGGCGGGCCACGTCGCGCAGCATTTCCTCATCCAATGGCTTGCAGAAGCGCATGTCGTAGTGACCCACCGAGAAGCCTTCGGCGGCCAGCGCCTCGGTGGCTTTCACGGCGTAGTTGCCGATGTGGCCGATGCTGAGGATGGCCACGCCGCCCTCTTCGCCTTCGCGCACCACGCGGCCCGTGCCGATGGCCACGCGCTGCAGCGGTGTGCGCCACGCGGGCATCACACCCTCGCCGCGCGGGTAGCGGATGCTGAAGGGGCCGGCGTTTTCGGGTAGGGTGGCGGTGTACATCAGGTTGCGCAGCTCCTGCTCGTTCATTGGGGCCGACACCACGATGTTGGGGATGCAGCGCATGAAGGCCAGGTCGTAGCAGCCGTGGTGGGTGGGGCCGTCGGCCCCGGCAAAGCCGGCGCGGTCGAGGCAGAACACGACGTGCAGGTTTTGTAGGGCCACGTCGTGCACCACCTGGTCGTAGCCCCGCTGCATGAACGAGGAGTAGATGTTGCAGAACGGAATCAGCCCCTGCGTAGCCAGGCCGGCCGAAAACGTGACGGCGTGCTGCTCGGCAATGCCCACGTCGAAGGCGCGGGTGGGCATGGCGGCCATCATAATGTTCAGCGACGAGCCCGAGGGCATGGCCGGTGTCACGCCCATGATTTTGTCGTTGGCCTCGGCCAGTTCCACCAGCGTGTGGCCAAACACGTCCTGGTACTTGGGCGGCTGGGGTGCAGTGGGCACCTTTTTGTAAATCTCGCCCGTGATTTTATCGAACAGGCCTGGGGCGTGCCATAGCGTCTGGTCTTTTTCGGCCAGCGCGTAGCCCTTTCCCTTCACCGTCACGCAGTGCAGGAGTTTGGGGCCGGGAATGGATTTCAGGTCGTTGAGGATGGTGACGAGGTGCTGCACGTCGTGGCCGTCGACGGGGCCGAAATAGCGGAATTTCAGCGCCTCAAACAGGTTGCTCTGCTTCATGAGGGTCGCCTTCATGGCGGCCTCTACTTTGCGGGCAATCTGCTGGGGGTTGGGACCGAATTTGGAGAGCTTGCCCAGCACGTTCCAGAGCTCGTCGCGCACCTTGTTATAGGTGCGGGAGGTGGTGATGTCGGTAAGGTACTCCTTGAGCGCGCCCACGTTGGGGTCGATGCTCATGCAGTTGTCGTTCAGCACGACAATCATGTTATTGTTGAGCACGCCGGCCTGGTTCATGGCCTCGAAGCTCATACCCGCCGTCATGGCCCCGTCGCCGATTACGGCGATGTGCTGGCGGTCGAACTCACCCTTGTAGTCCGAGGCCACGGCCATGCCCAGCGCCGCCCCGATGCTGGTGCTGCTGTGCCCCACGCCGAAGGCATCATACGGGCTTTCGCTGCGCTTAGGGAAGCCCGACATGCCCTTATAGCGGCGGTTAGTCGGGAAGTTTTCGCGGCGACCGGTGAGAATTTTGTGGCCGTAGGCCTGGTGGCCTACATCCCAAATCAGCTGGTCGTGCGGCGTATTGAAGACGTAGTGCAGCGCCACGGTCAACTCAACCACGCCCAGCGAGGCCCCAAAATGGCCGCCGTAAATACTAACGGAATCGATTATAAAGTCGCGCAGCTCGGTGCTGAGCTGGACTAACTGCTCGGGGGCGAGCTTTTTGAGGTCGTCGGGCGAGTCAATCGCCGCTAGCAGCGGGCCGGGTTCAACTATCATCGGGGCAGGCGTGGTGGGATGGGTGACGGAGAGTTAACCGCCTGACCCGCTAAAAGATTATCGGGCTGGCATAAAGGTACGACGCGGCG
This sequence comes from Hymenobacter siberiensis, assembly GCF_018967845.1. Taxonomy (GTDB): domain Bacteria; phylum Bacteroidota; class Bacteroidia; order Cytophagales; family Hymenobacteraceae; genus Hymenobacter; species Hymenobacter siberiensis. The sequence goes on along the minus strand of NZ_JAHLZZ010000001.1, from coordinate 891,921 downwards.
CGAAGTGCGGTTGTTGGGCGCGATGGAATTGGGGGTTTGGTCGGGGTTTGAGGTTTAGTAATCTAGTTTCCGGCGGGAAACATACTGGCAGCAAAGACCTTTACGTAATGCGCAAGCGCTGAATAGCGATACAGCGACCAATCAGCTCGCCTCACAAACAACAAAAGTACCGGCAGGATGCAACCTCCGGCCCCAATTACGGCACTTTGGCCGTTATGAATTGTATGAAACGAACCTTACCGGCTACTGCCTTATTACTCTCCGGCTTACTGGCAATCAGTCATTTGTCGTTCGCGCAGCAAGGTCCGCCCACGGGTGCCCGCCCGGCTTCGGCGGCTCCGGCCCGCGCGGCAGCGGGCCGCATCAGCGGCACCGTGACCGATGCCACCACCGGCAAGCCCATTTCCTACGCCACGGTGGCGGTGCTGGACGCGGCCGGCGCACCCGTGAACGGCGGCGTGGCCGGCGACGACGGCAAATTTGTGCTGGCCGGCATTCCGGCCGGCACTTACACGGTGCAAATCAGCTTCCTGGGCTACAAAAATGAAGACCGCCCCGGCGTAGTAGTGCCCGCCGGCGGCGTGATTAGCCTGGGCACGGTGGCACTCGGCACCTCGGCCCAGAAGCTGGGCGAAGTAGTGGTAACGGGCCAGAAGGCCATTATCGAGGAGCGGGTGGACCGCACGGTGTACAACGCCGAAAACGACCAGACCGCCCGGGGCGGCGACGCCACCGACGTGCTCAAGCGTGTGCCGCTACTGAGCGTGGATTTGGATGGCAACGTGAGCCTGCGCGGCTCCAGCAACATCAGAGTCCTCATTAACAACAAGCCTTCGACTATAGCGGCCAACAGCATTGCCGATGCGCTGAAGCAGATTCCGGCCGACCAGATTAAGACGGTGGAGGTCATCACCTCGCCCTCGGCCAAGTACGACGCCGAAGGTTCGGGCGGCATCATCAATATCATTACCAAGCAGAACAACCTGCGCGGGGCCACGCTGGGCATCGACGCCAGCGTTGGCGTTCGTAGCAGCAACCTGAGTTTGAACGGCGGCCTGCGCACGGGCAAAATGGGCTTTTCGCTGGGCGGCTTCGGGCGGGCGCAGTACAACGTACCGGGCGAGTTCTCGAACACGCAAGTGACGCGCAGCCTTGCCGACGACAAGGCTACCACCACCCTGCAATCGGCCAATACCCGCCTGCAGCAGATTTTCGGGCGCTACACGCTGGGCTGGGACTACGACATCGACAAGTTCAACTCCCTGCAGGCCTCGGTGGCCTACGGCACCCGCAGCGGCCGCAACTACCAGGATGGCCTGCTGCGCACCAGCTACAAAGGAGCCTTCGCCACCGGCACGCCCTCCGGCACCGACCTGCGCGACACCTACTCGAAAGACCTGTCGGGCACCGTGGACGCCAGCCTGAACTATACCCACAGCTTCGCCAAACCGCAGCACGAAATCAGCCTGCTCACGCTGTTCAGCCGCAACGACCGCACCAACAGCTACACCAACTCCATTCTGAACACGACGCTGCCCAACAGTCCGGCCAGCATCGTGAACGACAACCCCAGCTACAACGAGGAATACACCGTTCAGCTTGATTATCAGAACCCCATCAGCAAAACCCAGATTCTGGAAATGGGCGCGAAGAACATTCTGCGGCGCGTGAATTCGGACTATACCACTACGTCTTTCGGGGCCAGCGGCGAGGTGGTGCCGTCGGTGGGGCTGTCGACCAACAACATTTTCACCTACCGCCAGAACGTGACGGCCGGCTACGTGGCCTATACCCTGGGCCTGCCCAAGGGCTTCACCCTGAAGCCCGGCCTGCGCTACGAGTACACGGCCATCAGCGCCGATTTTGCGAATTCGGCCACGCCCGTTAGTATTCCCAACTACGACGTGCTGGTGCCCAGCGTGAACCTCTCGCGCAAGCTCTCGAACGGCAACGTGCTGAAGCTGGCGTACAACCGCCGCATTCAGCGCCCGTCGCTGCAGTTCCTGAACCCCAACGTGAACGCGCAGAACCCCAAGAATATCAGCTTTGGCAACCCCAAGCTGGCCCCCGAATACACCAACAACTACGAGCTGGGCTACAGCACCGCCTACAAGCGCCTGAACCTGAACTTCAGCACGTTCATGCGCAATACCACGGGCTCCATCGAGGCGCTGCGCACGGTGCGGGGTGCCGATACCGTGCAAACCAGCTACGCTAATATTGGCCAGCAGAACTCCTATGGCGGCAGCCTGTTCGCCAACATCAACAACGGCAAACTAAGCCTCAACGCGGGCATCGATGCCTATTATATCACCCTCACCAACAACGTGCCCGACCGCAATTTCAACGCCTACAACGAAGGCTTTGTGATGAGCGGCCGCGTGTTTGGCTCCTATAATTTCACGCCGGTGTGGGGCCTGCAGGCCTTCGTGTTCTATCGCGGCAACCAGGTGCAGCTGCAGGGCACCCAGAGTGGCTTCGGCGTATACAGCCTCAGCGTGAAGCGCGACTTTGCCGAGAAGCGCGGTAGCATCGGCTTCGGGGCCGAGAACTTCTTCACGCCCAGCATCACCATTCGCAACACCGTGGTGTCGCCCCTCATCGACCAGGCCAGCCGCAACGTGCTGCACAACATGAGCTTTAAGGTGAACGTGAGCTACCGCATTGGCAAGCTGACGGTGGCCCCGCCCACCCGCCGCGGCAAAACCATCAACAACGACGACCTGAAAAGCGGCGGCGAAGGCGGCGGTGACATAGGCGGCGGTGGCGCGCCCGGCGGCGGGGCATCCGGTGGTGGTGGCGCTCGCCCAACGGGTGGTGCCCCGTCCGGCGCGCCCTCCGGCACGGCCCGCCCCGGCGGCTACCCTGGCGCGGCTCCGGCCGGCGCTGGTGCCCGCCCCGGCGGCTACCCCGGCCAGCAGCGCGGCACCGCACCCGCCGACGGCACTTCCGGCAAGCCCGCTACCGACAGCACCAGCCGTCCCCAGCCCGGCCAGCGCCCCGGCGGCTACCCCGGCCTGCGCCCCACCACGGCCCAGCCCGCCGACTCAACCAATCGCCAAACCCCGGCCCCGGCCAACAACCCCATCAACGCGCCGGCCAATGCGCCCTCACCCGGCACCAGCACGCCCAACGGCACCGTACCGGCCGGCAGCCCCGGCGGCCGGCCCTAGCACAATGCTAAGAGGGTTAATACTGAAAAACGTCATGCTGTGCTTGTTGCAGCATGACGTTTTTCATATCTCCTTAATCCATTTTTAATCAGTCGTCGGCTGGCTACTCCCTACTTTTGCCCGGCTGCTTTATTTCCTTCGATGACCGATAAACCCCTCGCTCCCCTGCCCGAAGACGACGCGCATTTTTTGCAGCGCTTGCAGCCCTCGCGGCTCATTCTGCCCGTCGTGATTGGCCTGAGCGTGGTGGGGTTCATGTTCTGGCGCAGCTACAAGCCCGGCGATTTGGCCCCCCTGGCCCACGCCAGCTACTCGTGGCTGCTGGTTACGCTGCTGGTACTGCTGGGCCGCGATTTTGGCTACATCTACCGCATCCGGCACATCACCGAACGGGTGCTGAGCTACCGCCAGAGCCTCGATGTGATTATGATTTGGGAGTTTGCCTCCTGCGTGCTGCCCTCGGCGGTGGGCGGCACGGCGGTGGCTTCGTTCATTCTGAACAAGGAAGGCATTCCGCTGGGTAAGTCCATGGCCTACATCATGGTTACGGCCCTGATGGACAACCTGTACTACGTCATCATGGTGCCGCTGGTCGTTCTCATCGCCGGGGCCGGGCTCTACCCGCACGAGGCCATGCAGGGCGCCTTTATCGCCACGCTGCGCGTGGCGTTTGTCGTGAGCTACGTGGCCGTTACGGCCTACGCGGGCCTGATGCTGTACGCCATTTTCGTCAATCCGAAATCGGTGCGGCGGCTGCTGGTGCGGCTGTTCTCGTTCCGGCTGATGCGGCGCTGGCAGCGCTCGGCCTACAAGCACGGCCAGGGCATGATGGATGCGTCCATCCAGTTGCGCGGCAATCCGGCCATCTACTGGTGGCGGGCGGCGGGCAGCACCTTCTTCGTCTGGACGGCCCGCTACCTCGTCATCGGCTGCCTCATCGCCGCCTTCGTGCCGATGGACACGGACACGTTCCTGTTCATTTTCGCCCGCAACCTCACCTACAAAGTGCTGCTGCTGCTGGCCATCACGCCGGGCGGGGCGGGCATTGTGGAGGGCGCGTTTCCCACGTTTTTCGGCAAGTTTATCGGTACGGCCACGCTCACCAGCTTCATGGTGCTGCTGTATCGGGTGGTCACGTATTACCTGTATCTGGTGCTGGGCAGCGTGTTTTTGCCGCGCTGGGTGGGGCGGGTATTTGCGAAGCGGCCGGCACAGCAGTAACGCGAGCGTTGTAGCTCATATCGGAGTTGTTTAGAAAGTCGCAAAAGGTCCCCGAACGGTCATGCTTCGCTGCGCTCTGCATGACCGTTCGGGGACTTTCTACTCTACCCTACTATTTTTCTAGTGAATTGATATCGAGTAATTTGCCAGCAAAACCAGCGCAATACTGTTTCCACCATTCGGGCGAGCTTCTCAGCCGCCCCGGTACCGGGGCGGCTGAGCTGGCGCAGGATATTTAAGCCGTGTCGGCTAAGGCTCATGGCTCGGTAGCCGTGGTTTTTGCGGCCGATGGGCTGGCTTTTCCGGTCGGCTACCGTGCCCACGCCCAGGCAAAAGGCGTACGCCAGACTGACCAGGGCCACGAGCTTGCGCAACTTCAGGTGGCAGCGCAAGTGACTGGCCTCCAGGTTGAAGCCCCGACCTTTGAGGTTCTGAAAGCACTGCTCGATGGTCCAGCGCTTGGCGTAGAGCTGCCCCATGTACGGCAGGCCCACGTTGCCAAAAAGAAAGAGGAAATCCCCGTCCGTCAAGGCCTTGACCCAGACCTGTCCCCAGACCTGTCCCCAGACCCCGTCGACCTGGCACTGGGCGAAGCGCCGGGTCTGTCCGACGGCCAGGCCCAGGTCCGTAATGGCTTGCCGGCGGCCACTCGGGTGAGTGAGCAGATGGTGCCGGGGTAGACGCATAACAAAAGGCAGTCCGTTGTCCTTGAGCCATTTGAACCAGGCATGGCCCACGAATTCGCGGTCGCCCAGCACCAGGCCAATCCGGTCTTTGCCCAGCACCTGGACGCAGACCCGGAGCAGGGCGATGCGGTCAGCCGCGTTGGAATTGCCGCTGCGGTTGTCGAGCAGTTCCCAGTAGAGGGGCACGTGAAACGCGCCCTGACCCACGGTCACGAGCAGGATATTGACCTGGCACTGGCCGAAATCCCACTCCGTGCGGTCCAGGCACAGGCGCAGCTTGCCCTGGGCCGGCAGCAGGCCCAGCACTAACTGCGCCAGCACCAGATAGTTCAGGTCCGTTTCGCGGAAAAAATCCTGAATCCGGGTTTCGTTCGAGGCCAACTTGACGGCATCGTTCAAGTGCTGGGCCACCTCGCAGAATTGGACGTTACGGCTTTTTATCAGCGCGATAATGAACTGGCTCACAAACTTTTGGCGAGCCAGGTTGCGCACCACCGGCAGGTGTTGTAAAACGGTCGTAATTTTGGCGATGAGGCGTTGCTTCATGGGGCGGAACGAGTTGAGCGTGTAGGAACCTCAAAGGTCGGGCCGCCCCGTTTTTTTGCCTTGCCTGACTTTTAGTAGGGTAGAGTAGGGACTTTCTAAACAGCTTCATCATAAAAAAAGCCCCGAACCAGTCTGGTTCGAGGCTTTTCGTTGGGTTGAATCCAGAGTAATCTACTCCTTTTCCAGCATCAGCGCGGCACCGTCGGCCGACTTCAGGGTGAGTTTCTTGTCGGTGAGGGTTTCCACAGCGAAGGTGTTGCTGGTGGTAGCACCGTCGGGGGTCATGGTGATGGTTTTGCCGGCCTGGTCGAACGTGTATTTGCCCGACACGGCACCGCTGGCACCGGTCATGTTGTAGGTGCCGTTGGCGAAAATGCGCAGCTCTTCCTGTTTTTGAGCATCGGTTTGCTTCACTTTGTCGCCGCTGGTGTCGGTTTCCTTGGCGGTTTTCCACACCTTGCTATCGGTGCCGTACAGCATGTTCACGCCTTCCACCTTGCCCTTGTCGTTGCTGCAGGAAGCGGCAAAGAGCGACACAAGCAGCAACAGGCTGGCGAAGTAACGGAGCGAAAAAAGAGACTGAAGTTTCATGTGCACAAAGGGTAATGGTGAAAGAATGAAGATGACGCGCAAGGTGCGGACTCGTCGACTTACGACGCAGACGCAAAAGAGTTTAGGGCGTAACCCCGCCTAAGCTTGCCCGTATAGCAACCCCGTCGGCCCGCCTGCAAGCGTTTCCGGCAGAATCTATCTCTCCATTTAATCACCGAAACCATGGGACTCTTCGATTTCATCAGCGACAAAGGCGACCAGAAGCCCGTAGAGCCCGCGGCTAAGCCAGCGGCTGGCGGCACCGATTTTTTTGGCAATGCCAAACCGGATGCTACCGGCGATACGTATACCGTAGTAAGCGGCGACTCTCTTTCTAAAATTGCAAAGCACCACTACGGCGACGCCGCTAAGTGGCACCAGATATACGACGCCAACAAGGCGCTCATCGGCAACAACCCCGACCTGATTGAAATCGGTCAGGTGTTGACCCTACCTAGTCTCTAGGTACTTTTTTGCAGAAAAAAGGTGAGAAAAGCCACTCTGTTTCAGGGTGGCTTTTTTGCGTCTGGATGGGTAGGCCGAGAGGCCAAAATCATCTGCCTCTAAAAAATATTTTCGAGGGAATACTTGCTCATCCCAAAAATTCTCTCGTACATTTGCCGATACCAAACAGGTACTCCCCGCTAACGGTGGGCAGTTTTCAAGTTTTATACAGAAGTGGCGAGAGACTAGGCTCCGTGACCCACTGGCAACCTTCGCTCAACGAAAGGTGCCAATTCCTACCCACTAGCGGCCTCGGCCACGATGGGGCAGATGATTCGAGTGCCATGGAAAATTCTTCTCGTTCCGCTTTTTTCAACCCGAATGCTCCGGCTGCTTTGCGCACCATGGTTTCGGGTTTTGCTATTTCGGCCCCTTGCGGCCACAATCAGGTCGCCAGCCTCGCCCGAATGCGAATGTGTTGTTGTTGCCCGTGTTGTTGCTAAGCTGATTTCGGCTTAGCCCCCTCTCCTTTTCTTCTTCGTGGGAATGCCGTAGCGTCCGGGCGTGCCAATTGGCTACGCCGGCTGATTGGCTAAAACGGCCCTGCTTACCGCCGGCTCGCTGCGTACCGAACCAGGCAAATTGACCCTAGCGGCCAGGTCCTAACGAAGAAATCCCTTTTTTTCATTCCACTTCGTATGCCTACGCTCATCGCTCCTGCGTCCATTCAGCCCGAACTGGCTGCTACTGCCCAACACCTGGCCAATGTGCTGCCCGCTACCGCCAGCCAAACCATTGATGCCGGCATTGCAGCCGTACACGCGGCTGGTCTGGCTCAGCACAGCCTCCGCACCGGCCAGGTTGCGCCCGATTTCACCCTCCCCGACGCCAATGGGCAGCCGGTTTCGCTCGCCAGCCTGCGGGCAATTGGGCCGGTGGTGCTGGTGTTTTACCGGGGCAACTGGTGCCCATATTGCAACGTGCAGCTGCGGGCCTACAACCAGGCGTTGGCCCACTTTACCGCGAATAACGCCACACTGGTGGCCATTTCGCCCCAAACGCCGGACCTGACCAGCCTCACGGCGGAGGAAAAAAACCTGCAATTCCCGGTGCTCAGCGATGCTGGCAATACGGTGGCCAAGCAATACGGACTGGCCTACCAAGTAGGCGATGCCGTGTACCACACCCTGCACGGCGTGGGCATCGACCTGGCCGTGTTCAACGGCGACGACAGTGGCGAATTGCCTCTGACGGGCACCTTTATTATTGCCCAGGACGGCAGTATTGCGTGGGCCGCCACCGAGGCCAACTTCAAGGAACGTCCCGACCCGGCCGTGCTGCTCGATGCGCTGGCCCAGCTATAGCCCTGATTAAAACCTGAAATATTCAACGCTTCACGCTTAAAACCTCAGTATTATGTCCGTTCAGCCCCAACACTTCGAAACCCTCCAGCTTCACGCCGGCCAGCAGCCCGACCCCACCACCGGTGCCCGCGCCGTGCCCCTGTACCAAACCACCAGCTACGTTTTCAAAAACGCTGAGCATGGCGCTAACTTGTTTGCGCTGAAGGAGTTTGGCAACATTTACACCCGCCTGATGAACCCCACCACCGACGTGTTCGAGCAGCGCGTGGCGGCGCTGGAAGGCGGCATTGCCGCCCTGGCCACGGGCTCGGGGCAGGCGGCCCAGTTCATTGCCCTGAACAACATCCTGCAAGCCGGCGACAACTTTGTGAGCACGGCCTACCTCTACGGCGGCACCTACAACCAGTTCAAGGTGGCCTTCAAGCGCCTGGGCATTGAGGCCCGCTTCGCAGATGGCGACAACCCAGCTTCGTTTGAGGAGCACATCGACGAGAAGACCAAGGCCATTTACCTCGAAACCATTGGCAATCCCAGCTTCAGCATTCCGGATTTTGAGGCCATCGCGGCCATTGCCAAAAAGCATGACTTACCGCTGATTGTGGACAACACCTTTGGCGCGGGCGGCTACCTGTTCCGGCCCCTGGAGCACGGCGCGCACATTGTGGTGGAGTCGGCCACGAAGTGGATTGGCGGGCACGGCACCAGCGTGGGCGGCGTGATTGTGGACAGCGGCAAATACGACTTCGGCAACGGCAAATTCCCGCAGTTTACCGAGCCCAGCGAAGGCTACCACGGCCTGATATTCAACGACGTATTTGGTAAAAACAGCCCGTTTGGCAACATCGCCTTCATCATCCGGGCGCGGGTAGAAGGGCTGCGTGATTTTGGCCCGGCCATCAGCCCATTCAACTCCTGGCAGCTGCTCATTGGTCTCGAAACCCTGAGCCTGCGCGTGGACCGCACCGTGGAGAATGCCCTACGCGTAGCCAACTGGCTGGAGCAACACCCGCAGGTGGAAAGCGTGAACTACCCCGGCCTGGCCAGCAGCCCCTACCACGCTATTGCCCAGAAATACCTGAAGCGTGGCTTTGGCGGCGTGCTCTCGTTCCGGGTGAAGGGCACCAAGGAAAACGCTATGCAATTCATCGACAGCCTCAAGCTCATCAGCCACCTGGCCAACGTGGGCGATGCCAAGACGCTCATAATCCAGCCCTCGGCCACCACGCACCAGCAAATGAGCGAAGCCGAGCAGCTGGCCGCCGGCGTGACGCCGACCTCGCTGCGCCTGTCGGTGGGTATTGAGCATTTCGACGACATCAAGGCTGATTTGCAGGCGGCTTTCGATGCCATCGGCAACACGGCCAGCCTGCCGACGGAAGGTCAGGAAGTGGGCGAGCCCGAGCTGGAGCACGCCCAGCCGCTGGAAGTATAGTGGTTAGTGGTTAGTGGTTAACGCTTAACTACTAAAAAAGAATTGGTGCATCGGCCCGGGCCTCTTCCGTGATGGGAGGAGAAATGGGAGTGAGAAACTATTGTTCCGGGCCGATTCGCTGGTTCTAAAGCTGTGCTATTTAATTGAATTATGCCAACCCAACTATTTGAACTCCCTGACCTTAAGCTGGAAAGCGGCGAAACCCTGACCGGGGCGCATGTATCCTACCAGACCTGGGGCCAACTCAACGAAGAACGCGACAATGTGGTGTGGGTGTGCCACGCCCTCACGGCCAATGCCGACGTGCTGGCTTGGTGGCCGGGCCTGGTAGGGCCGGGCTGCCACTACGACCCTTCGGAGTGGTTTATCTTGTGTGCCAACGTGTTGGGCTCATGCTACGGCACTACCGGCCCGCTCGATGCCGACCCGGCCACCGGCCGGGCGCGCTTCCAGCACTTCCCGCTGCTCAGCATCCGGGACCTGGTGGCGGCGCACGAGGCACTGCGGGAGGAGCTGGACCTGGCGGATATCAACACACTGATTGGCGGCTCTTTGGGTGGGCAGCAGGCGCTGGAATGGGCCGTGCTGCGCCCCGATTTGTTCGACCATCTGATTGTCATCGCTACCAACGCCCGGCATTCGGCCTGGGGAATTGCTTTTAACGAGGCCCAGCGGCTGGCCATTGAGGCCGACCCGACCTATGCCGCCGGCCAGCCCGGCGGGGGCGACGATGGCCTGCGCGCCGCCCGCGCCATGGCCCTGCTCAGCTACCGCAGCTACGAGGCCTACGCCGAAACCCAGACCGACCCCGACAACGACGCGCTGCTACGCCAGCACCGCGCCAGCGCCTATCAGCGCTACCAGGGCGACAAGCTGGTGTCGCGCTTCGACGCTTATAGCTACGTGTCGTTGAGCCGGAGCATGGACACCCATAACCTCGGCCGCCACCGGGGCGGGGTGCCGGCGGCGCTGGCCCGCATTGGGGCGCGCACGCTGGTACTGGGCATTACGTCGGATGTGCTGTTCCCGCTGAGCGAGCAGCGCGAGCTGGCGGCGCACATTCCGGGGGCCATGTATGCCGAGCTGGACTCGCGCTACGGCCACGACGGCTTTTTGCTGGAAACGGCGGCCATCACGCACTTTCTGGAGCTGTTTTACGCGCCTACGTTCGTGCATTAACTAATTCCAAAAACAATCAGAACGTCATGCTGAGCGCCGCCGAAGCATCTCGCGTGCAGCAGCAATTCTTTTCTTATGATTGGATTGCTACCACACGCGAGATGCCTCGGCGGCGCTCGGCATGACGCATTTTTTTCCCTTTGAGAATGGACGTTGAGAAACAACCCCTGCGCATTGGCCTGATTGGCTTTGGCTGCGTAGGACAGGGCTTTTATGACATCGTGCAGCGGCAGCCGGAACTGGGACTGACCATTGCCCGCATTGCCGTGAAAAACCCCGATAAGCCCCGTACGCTGTCCGCCGGGCACTTCAGCTTTCGAGCGGATGACTTGCTGGCCGACCCGACGCTGGACGTGCTGGTAGAAGTCATCGACGACCCGGCCGAGGCTTTCCGGCTGGTGAGCGCGGCCCTGCGCCAGGGCCGCCGCGTGGCCACGGCCAACAAGGCCATGCTGGCCCGGCACCTGCCCGAGCTGGTGCAGCTGGAGCTGGATTTCGGTGGCACGTTACTGTACGAAGCGGCCGTGTGCGGCAGCATTCCCATCATTCGCACGCTGGATGGCTACTTCAGCCACGAGCCGCTGCGGGCGGTGCAGGGCATCTTCAACGGCTCGTCGAACTACGTGCTGACGCGTATGAGCGAGGAAGGCACTGACTACGCAACAGCCCTGGCCGAGGCCCAGGCCAAAGGCTTCGCCGAAACCGACCCGTCGCTGGACATGGGCGCGTTTGACCCGCGCTCGAAGGCCGTGATTCTGGCGGCCCACGCCTATGGGGTTTTTCTGGAAGCTGAGGAGGTAGTGAATTTGGGCATCGAAGGAATCAGCGCGGCGGATATTGCTTTCGCGGCGGCGCAGGGGCAGAAAATCAAAGTAGTAGCGGCCGTGCAGCGCCTGCCGGGTGGCCGCATCACGGCGCTGGTTACGCCGCAGCTGCTGGGGCCGGAGTCGCCGTTATTTACTGTCGAGCGCGAGTTTAATGGGGTGGTGATTGACGCCGAATACGCCGGCCCGCAGTTTCTGCGCGGGCGCGGCGCGGGCGGGCATCCCACCGGCTCGGCGGTGCTGGCCGATGTGCTGGCCCTGCGGCGCGGCTACCGCTACGGCTATGCCAAGCGGGCCGATGCCCCAGAAACGCAGCTGACCCACGCCTTGGAAATAGATACCTACCTGCGCCACGCCGACGTGGGTGTGCTGCGCGAGGTGCTGACCTGGCTGGAGCTGCCCGCCACCGCCCTACAAACTGACGCGAACGGACCTTATGCCACCGGCCCGGTAGCCCTCCAGCAGCTGTGGGCCTGGCGCCAGGAGCTGAGGACCAATGGTCTGTTCGTGGCGCGGCGGGGCGCAGTGCGGCCGCTGAGCGGGGCAGTGCAAACGGTGCAGGCCCGCACCGAGGCAACGGCCGGGGCATAATTCTCCCAAACACCAAATAGCCACGAAATGTCAGGAATATTTCATATCTATTTGTTTATCAATAAATTAATAAATCCTGTTAGCCGCAAAGCGGTTTGAGTTAATCAGCGAAACTCGATGCGAACCGGCGCCTGGCCAGGGAATTTCAGCAGGTAGATGCCGGCCTTGAGGGTGCCCCGTAGCACGTCCAGCGTGGGGGTGGTGGGGCTGATGGTACGCACCACGCGCCCGGCGGCATCGAGCAGCTGAGCCTCGGCAATATTGGCCCAGGCGGCGGGCAGCAGGATGCGGATGGCGTCGGCGGCGGGGTTGGGGTAGGCTTGGGCGGCGGGCGCGGGCGCGGGCGCGGCCGGGGCCTGGGCGGCCGTCACCACCAGGCCGGGCAGGGCCAGCACGGGCCGCAGAAAATCGCGGATGGTGCGGAAGGTCGTGTCGGCGTAGGCCGCATTAGTCTCGAAGGGAATGTGGCCCGCACCGCGCAAGGTGCGCAGCGTGTTACGAATGCCCAGGGCGGTGGCGCGGGGATTGAGCCGGCCGCTGCCATACACGTACTTGGGCGGCAGGAACGAGCCCACCCGGCCTTGCAGGTAGGGCACGGTGCCATCGGCGGTGCCGTGCACGCTGCACAGCGGCGCGTTGCCGGCCTCGATGTAATTGGGGCTTTCGGTGGCTCCGCTCAGGTTGAGCACGGCCTGGGGCAGACTGCTGTAGCCTGGGTTGCCGCTCACGCCCTCCACGCCGCCCAGGGCGACAATACCCACGTAAGCAGGCACTTCGGGGGCTTTATCAAGGTAACCGACTTCGAGCGCGGCAAACGCCCCAGCCGACGAGCCGCCCACGATGATGTAGCCGGGATTGACGCGGTAGGCGTTGGCAGTAGCCGCGTCTTTGCGGAAGAAGCGCACAGCGGCGCGCAAATCCTGCATCCCCCGAATGGCCGATTTGGCAATGTTCACGGTATCGAAACCACCGCCGAGAACGATGCTGAAGTCCAGCAGCCGGTAGTCGATGCTGGCCGTGACGTAGCCCAGGCGGGCAAACTTTGTGCACACGTCTACCATGTAGGCATCGGTGCGCAGGCCCGTCACGAAGCCGCCCTGGTGGGCGAAGATGATAACCGGCCGCCGGGCCAGCGCATCGCCGGTGGGCTGGTAAATATCCATAAGCAGCGCCTGGTTGGTACCTACCGAGTTTACGGCCGCGCCAAAGGCCACGCCCGAAGCCACGGTCACGTTGGGGAACAGCGGCCGGTAGTAGCGCCCGCCGGTGGTGTCGATAACGCCCTGGGCACTGGCCGCCTGGGCGGCCGTGAACAGCAGGGTGGCAAGGAAGAGAAAAAGTATTTTCATCACAAAAAGAGAAAATAGTAGCCGGATAATACAGCGGCGGCCGGTTTGGGCATCAACGCCGGCAGGCGAGCCGGCGTTGGGGTGGCCGGGTGGGGCCGCGCTGGTTCCGAAGATACAGCCTGCGTTATTTGTGGCTGCTTAATCCCGCTCCGTCATGTCCATTTCCATCCCTCCCGCCCTGCGCGCCGGTCAGCGCGTCGCCATTGTGAGTCCGGCTCGCAAAATCTCGGCCGCTGAGCTAGCCCCCGCCATTGCCACCCTGAAAAGCTGGGGACTGAAGGTGGTGCTGGGCGAAAGCGTTGGCGGCAACCACCACCAGTTTGCCGGCGACGACGACCTGCGCCGCCGTGATTTTCAGCAGCAGCTCGACGACCCGGCCATCCGGGCCATTCTGTGCGCCCGGGGCGGCTACGGCACGGCCCGCATCGTGGACGGGCTGGACTTCGCCGGCTTTCGTGCCCACCCCAAGTGGGTGGCGGGCTTCTCCGATATCACGGTGCTCAACTCCCACCTGCTGGCCCTGGGCTACGCCAGCATCCACGGCGTAATGCCGGTGCTGTTCCATCAGGCCGGCGGCGAGCTGGCACTGGAAACCCTGCGACGGGCGTTGTTCGGCGAAGCCTTTCAGCCCATCGAAGTGGCTCCGCATGCCCTCAACTGGCCCGGCACTGCTACCGGCGCGCTGGTGGGCGGCAACCTGAGCCTCCTGCAAACCATCACGGGCACGGCCTCGCAGGCCGGCTTTGCGGGCCGCATCCTGTTTCTGGAAGACCTCGACGAGTACCTCTACCACATCGACCGGATGCTGCTGCACCTGCACCGCAGCGGGCAGCTGGCCGGGTTGGCCGGGCTGGTGGTGGGCCACTTTTCGGCCATGCGCGACAATACCGTGCCCTTCGGCAGCACGGCCCTCGAAATCATCAATTCCTATGCCCGCCTCTACGACTTCCCGGTGGGCTACGGCTTCCCGGTGGGCCACGAGGCCAACAACCTAGCGCTGGTGGTGGGGCAGGAAGTGACCCTCACGGTGACGGCGGCCGGCAGCCGGCTGGCGTAGGCCGTAGCGCGAACTGGAAAGTTCGCGCTACTTCATTCCTTGCCCTGGGCGGCGTACACGGCCGCGATGTGGCGCGCCACCACTTCCAGCGGCAGGCCCAAGAGGGCCAGGTAAGCGGCGTGGAAGCGGCGCAGGTAGAAACCGGGCTGGCGCGCCAGGCGGGCCTTCATTTGCTCGCTGCGGTCGGTGCCCACTTTGTAGCTCAGGCACTGGCCCGGCCAGGTAGTAACGCGGGTGATTCCGCGCTCCGTGATGTCGTCCTGGCCCGGCACGTTGGCGGCCTATGTAGGCGCGGGCGTTCAGCCCCGGTCGTGAATGCCCATATCGAGCACCACGCGGGCCGAGCGCACCAGGTCCCACTCCCACTTGCCCGGCTCGGCTTCGGACTCACGGTGCAGGCCCAGGTCTTTGCCCAGGTACTCCACGTAGCAGCCCCAGCCCTAGGCATTGCCCGAGTAGAAGGTGAGGGCGCTGAGCGGCAAGTAGTGCACGGCCGATGTAGAGACGCAATAGCTGGCGTCTCTACATCGCTCACCCAATGCCATAGCGACCGCCCCCACCGGAACGGCGGCTTTTTTTGCGCCAGGCAAGCCACATCTTATGCCGAGTAAAGTGTTGGCAATCAGTTATTAGCGGAGCTAATAAAGAAACAGCCTTTAGAAGCTTTGTCCGGTGTTTAAGCTGAGCCATAAGTAATGCTCTATCTTTACATTAAGTAGTTTATTTTAATTTAATACTGGGCTCTCAGCGCTACCCGCTTTCGTCTTGGCCTCACCCCCGGACGTGGCGCTCCCGCTGATTGCATGCAATACCTCTACGCTTTGGCCGCGCGCGCGGCCCACACCACCCGCATGGCCCTGGCGGGCTGTTTGCTGGCCCTGCCACTGCTGCTGGCCGCCTGCACCACCACGCCCGCGCTGGTAGCCAGGCCGCAGCCGGTGGCCCCACTGGCCCACTGCCTGCCCTACGCTCCGACGGCCTTGCGAGTACGCCCCCTGGGCGTAGCGCCCGCGCCCCGTACCCAGGCCCCTATGCCGGCCGATACCTCGGCCCGGGGCATGGCCAACATCTGGGCCGACTTGCGCCGCCGCTCCTACTTCCTCGATGCGGCCGCCGACGCGCCCACGGCGCGGGTGGCCGGCAACGCCACCCAGCGCCTGAGCGCCCGCCTGGCCCCGGCCACCTACACCTTGGCCGCCGCCGTGCCGCTGCCCGCCCGGTCCCGGCCCGACCAGCGGCCTGCCGCGCCCCGGGCCGCTGGCCGACCGGCCTGGCAGGTGGGCCTCACGCTGCGCGGCATTGGGCGGGCGGGTCACCTGGCCCTGCGCCCGGCCGCCGTGCCCACCGTGGCCGCCGCCACCGACACGAGCGTGCGCTACCAGCACGGGGCGGCCTTCGCCCTGGAATACACCAACACCCCAGCCGGGGTGCGCCAGAACTACTACCTGGCCCAGCGCCCGGCCGGCGCCGGCGGCCCGGTGCGGGTCGAGCTGGCCTTGACTACCACCGGCCTGCGCCCGGTGGCGCAGGCCGACGGGCAGGCGCTGGCCTTTGTGCCAGCCGGGGGCGGGGCAGCCGTGCTGCGCTACGACCACCTGCGGGCCTGGGACGCCACCGGCCGGGTGCTGCCCAGCCGGCTGCGACTGCACGGACGCACGGCCCTGGCCCTGGAAGTGGACGACACAGGCGCGGCCTACCCGCTCACCATCGACCCGCTGGCCAGCACGGCCAGTGCCGTGCTGGTTGACCCGAATACAACCAGCACCGCCGACTACTTCGGCTTCAGCGTGGCCGGGGCGGGGGACGTGAACGGCGACGGCTACGCCGATGTCATTGTCGGGGCCCCAGGGGCCGCTACCACAACCAACGCGGCCGCCACCAACAACGGTCGGGCCTACTTGTACCTGGGCAGCGCGGCCGGGCTGGGCACCACGCCCAGCACTGTGCTGCTCGACCCGAACACCAATACAGCTACAGACTTCTTCGGCTACAGCGTGGCGGGGGCGGGCGACGTGAACGGCGACGGCTACGCCGACGTCATTATCGGAGCCTATTACGCAGCCACCCTCGAAAATACCCGCAGTAACGGTAATGGGCGGGCATATCTTTACCTGGGCAGCAGCGCCGGGCTGAGTAACACGCCCAGCGCCATTATACTCAACCCGAACACGACCAGCACCGTCGACTACTTCGGCAGCAGCGTGGCGGGGGCGGGCGACGTAAACGGCGACGGCTACGCCGACGTCATTATCGGAGCCTATTACGCAGCCACCCTCGAAAATACCCGCAGTAACGGTAATGGGCGGGCATATCTTTACCTGGGCAGCAGCGCCGGGCTGAGTAACACGCCCAGCGCCATTATACTCAACCCGAACACGACCAGCACCGTCGACTTCTTCGGCAACAGCGTAGCCGGAGCGGGCGATGTGAACGGCGACGGCTACGCCGACGTCCTCATTGGGGCATATAGAGCCGCATTAACGACTAATGCGGCCGCCACTGGCAATGGGCGAGTGTACCTGTACCTGGGCAGCAGCGCCGGGCTTAGTAACACCCCCAGCACCGTGCTCACCGACCCGAACACGACCAGCACCGGCGATGCCTTCGGCAGCAGCGTGGCGGGGGCGGGCGATGTGAACGGCGACGGCTACGCCGATGTCATTGTCGGGGCCTACGGGGCCGCCACCACGACCAACGCGGCCGCCACCTACAACGGCCGGGCGTACCTGTATCTGGGCAGCGCAGCCGGGCTGGTCAGCACGGCCAGTGCCACGCTGCTCGACCCGAACACGACCAATACCGGCGACTACTTCGGCATTAGCGTGGCCGGGGCGGGCGATGTGAACGGCGACGGCTACGCCGATGTGCTCGTCGCGGCCTATTGCGCCGCTACCGCGCCCAATGCGGCCGCCACCGGCAACGGGCGAGTGTACTTGTACCTGGGCAGCGGCACCGGGCTGAGTAATACCCCCAGCGCCGTGCTAGTTGACCCGAATACAACCAGCACCAACGACTACTTCGGCAGCAGCGTGGCGGGGGCGGGCGACGTGAACGGCGACGGCTACGCCGATGTCATTGTCGGGGCCCAAGGGGCCGCTACCACAACCAACGCGGCCATCACCAACAACGGTCGGGCCTACCTGTACCTGGGCAGTGCCGATGCGCTGCTGACTATCCCCACCACGTTCCGGAACGACCCAAACACGACCAGCACCGGCGATGCCTTCGGCAGCAGCGTGGCGGGGGCGGGCGATGTGAACGGCGACGGCTACGCCGATGTCATTGTCGGGGCCTACGGGGCCGCCACCACGACCAACGCGGCCGCCACCTACAACGGCCGGGCGTACCTGTATCTGGGCAGCGCAGCCGGGCTGGTCAGCACGGCCAGTGCCACGCTGCTCGACCCGAACACGACCAATACCGGCGACTACTTCGGCATTAGCGTGGCCGGGGCGGGCGATGTGAACGGCGACGGCTACGCCGATGTGCTCGTCGGGGCCTATTGCGCCGCTACCACGACCAACGCGCCCGCTGCGTACAACGGGCGGGCCTATCTGTACCTGGGCAGCAGCACCGGGCTGGACAGCACCCCCAGCCTTGTGCTCACCAACCCGAACACGACCAATACCCGCGACTATTTCGGTATCAGCGTGGCCGGGGCGGGCGATGTGAACGGCGACGGCTACGCCGACGTCGTCGTCGGGGCCTATAAGGCCGCCACCACGACCAACGCGCCCGCCACCAACAACGGGCGGGCCTACTTCTACCTGGGCAGCAGCACCGGACTGGCCAATACGCCCAGCGCCGTGCTGGTTGACCCGAACACAACCAGCACCACCGACTACTTCGGCTTCAGCGTGGCCGGGGCGGGGGACGTGAACGGCGACGGCTATGCCGACGTCATTGTTGGGGCCTACGGGGCCGCCACCACGACCAACGCGACCGCCACCTACAACGGGCGGGCCTACCTGTACCTGGGCAGCGCGGCCGGGCTGCCCAGCACGGCCAGTGCCACGCTGCTCGACCCGAACACGACCAATACCGGCGACTACTTCGGCATCAGCGTGGCGGGGGCGGGCGACGTGAACGGCGACGGCTACGCCGACGTCATCGTCGGGGCCTATAACGCCGCCACCACGACCAACGCGGTTGCCACCAGCAACGGGCGGGCCTACCTGTACCTGGGCAGCGCGGCCGGGCTGCCCAGTACGGCCAGCGCCGTGCTGGTTGACCCGAACACGACCAATACCGGCGACTACTTCGGCGTGAGAGTGGCCGGGGCGGGCGACGTGAACGGCGACGGCTACGCCGACGTCATCGTGGGGGCCTACGGGGCCGCCGCCTCGACCAACGCGGCCGCCAATAACAACGGCCGGGCCTACCTGTACCTGGGCAGCGCGGCCGGGCTGGTCAGCACGGCCAGCGCCACGCTACTCAACCCTAACATGTTGAATACTAGCGATTTCTTCGGAAACAGCGTAGCTGGAGCGGGCGATGTGAACGGCGACGGCTACGCCGACGTCCTCATTGGGGCATATAGAGCCGCATTAACGACTAATGCGGCCGCCACTGGCAATGGGCGAGTGTACCTGTACCTGGGTAACCAGGGGGCGGCCCGCCCCGGCGGCAGCTTGCGCCTCTATAACACCAACCTGAGCACCCCACTCACCGTGGCCAACCGGCCGGCCGCCCAGTTTGGCCTCGGCCTGACCACGCGCTCGGTGCTGGGCCGGGTGCGCGCCCGTCTGGTGTGGGAAGTGGCCGCCAATGGCCAGAGCTTCCTGCACGCCTCGCCCATCACCAACTCGGTGCAATACTCCGGCCGCGGCCCCTGGACCGACCTGACTGTGAGCGGCACCGAACTTAAACAGTTGGTGAGCAAAGCCGGCCACACTACTCGCGTGCGGGCACGCCTCGAATACGCCAGCGCCGCGCTGGCAGTTGGCAGCCCGGCCGCGGGCACGGGCGGAGTGGGCAGTGCCGCCCGCTACGGCCCTTGGCAGTACGTGGTGGCCCAGCAGCAGGCCCAGCTTAATGCCCTGCCCCTACCTGTGGAGCTGACGGCCTTCACCGCCGCCCTGGCCGCCCCCGCTGCCGTGCGCCTGGCCTGGGCCACGGCCTCGGAAAAGAGCAGTGCTTCTTTCAACGTGGAGCGCAGTGCCGATGGCACCGCCTTTGGTACCATTGGCACGGTGGCCGCGGCCGGCAGCAGCAGCGTCCCGCGCCGCTACGAGCTGCTCGACACCCGGCTGCCCGGCGGCGCGGCCCTGCTCTACTACCGCCTGCGGCAGGTAGACACAGACGGCACGTTCAGCTACTCGCCCGTGCGCACAGTGAGCCTGACGGGCGCGGCCGAAGGGCTGGCCCTGTATCCCAACCCGGCCCACGCCGGCGCGGCTACGCTCACGGGCGCACTACCCGGCACGCGGGTCACGATGTTCGACGCGCTGGGCCGCAGCGTGACGACCGCGACGGCCGATGCCACGGGCACGGCTGCGCTGGCCCTGCCGGCCGGGCTGCCGGCAGGCGTGTACGTGGTGCGCGCCGGCAGCAAAGCCCTGCGCCTGACGGTGGAATAAGGCAGCGGCTCGGACAGGCACGAAAAAGGGGCGGGCCAAATGGCCCGCCCCTTTTTCTTTTAGGCGCTGCTATCGGTATCCGCCTACTCCATATACAACACCTGCAACAGCGTCTGGCCCACGGCTTTCAGGCTCGTGCGGTCGATGATGTTCATATTGTCGGCGGTGGCGTGGTGGTAGGCCGGGAAGTAGTCGGTGGGCGAGTTGTAGTGGTAGATATCGATGGTGGGAATACCGGCCTTGTTCGTGTACACATGGTCGTCGGTGATGCCGCCGGTATCCTGAAAACGGAAGAAATTGGAGTAGCCGAGCTGGGCGGCAGTGTTCCAGATTTTGTCGAGCGCGGCGCGGGCGTAGGTGCGCGAAGTTTCCTCGCGGGTGAAAGTGGCGCCCTTGGCACCGACCATATCGAGCAGCACGCCATACTCAGCTTTGTAGCTGGCGGGCAGTAGGTGGGTAGTCCAGTACTGCGAGCCTAGGCACCAGGAATCGGTGCCGCTACCCTGGAGCTGGTCTTTCAGCTTGGCCTGCGTGGCATCGTCGTGCCCCCAGTCTTCGGCATCGAAGAAAATGAAATCGACGCCAACGTTGGGAGCCAGCGAATCGGGCTGCTGACTGAGCTGGCGGGCCATTTCCAGGGCCACGGCCACGGCGCTGGCCCCGTCGGAGGCCCCGTCCATGGGGGCATTTTTCTTCACCTTGTCGTTGTCGGCAAAGGGCCGGGTGTCCCAGTGGCCGAAGATGGCCACGCGCCGCGCCGCCTGCGGCTGGTACTGCGCAATGATGTTGCGGGCGTGGATGTTGGTACCGTCAAAGGTCATCGCCTCGAAGGGCTGCTCCATCACCTTGAGGCCGTAGCTCTTGAGCTTGGCCACCAGCCAGTTGCCGGTCGCAATATGGGCCTTGGAATTGGGCACGCGCGGCCCGAAGCTTACCTGCTTCGCCGTGAAGGCGTAGGCCGAGTCGGCGTTGAACACCGGGGCCTTGGGCAGCTTGACTTCAGCCGGGGCGCTACCCACGGTTTCGGCGGCCTTTTTATCGGGGCAGCCGGTGAGCAGGAAGAGGCCGGCCAGGGCGGCGAGGGGAAGGCGAAGGGAGCGAAAATTCATGTTTTAACTGTCATCCTGAGCGCAGCGAAGGACCTTATCGCGCCCGGGGTCGTGTAGGTTAGTAACTCAACCGGCGCAGGCGTGATAAGATGCTTCGCTGCACTCAGCCTGACAGATTTTAGTCTTCGCTATAGGCCCACTCCACACCGGCTTTGGTGTCTTTTATCACGATGCCCTGGTTTTTGAGGGCGGCCCGGATAACGTCCACTTTGTCGTAGGCTTTGTCGGCTTTGGCTTCGGAGTAGAAGCCGAGGGTGAGCTCCAGCAATTGCTCCACGTTGGCGCGGGGCTCGTCGCTCAGGCCCAGCACGTCCTGCACCATGGTGCGGTAGGTGGCGGCGGCCTGGGCGAAGGCCTCGGCGCCTACTTCGGCCAGCGCGGCGGGGTTGGCAGCCAGCGTATTGAAGCGCTTGAGCAGGTCGAACAGCGCAGCCATGGCGCGGGGCGTGTTCAGGTCGTCGTCGAGAAAATCGGCGGGCTTAGCGGCCAATGTAGTGAGCTGGTGAGCTGGTGAATTAGCGAGTTTATCATTCGCCTCATCACTCACTAATTCACTACTCACCATTTCACCACTAAGCTTATCCAGCAGGCGCAGGCCGTTCATCAGCTTGCGGTAGCCTTTACGGGCGGCTTGCAGGGCATCGTCGCTCACATCAACCGGCGAGCGGTAGTGGGCCTGCAGCAGGAAGAAGCGCACCACCATGGGCGAGTAGCCGAAGGCCAGCGGCCCAGTGGGCCCCTTGAACATATCGCCCAGCAACACGAAGTTGCCCAAGCTCTTGCTCATCTTGGTGCCGTTCACGGTTATCATGTTGTTGTGCACCCAGAAGCGGGCCTCGTCGGAATGCGAGTGGCTGCCCTGGCTCTGCGCAATCTCGCATTCGTGGTGCGGGAACATGAGGTCGAGGCCGCCGCCGTGAATGTCACTCAGCTCGCCGAGGTACTTGCGGCTCATGGCCGAGCACTCCAGGTGCCAGCCGGGAAAGCCCTCGCCCCAGGGCGAGGGCCAGCGCATGATGTGCTCGGGCGAAGCCTTCTTCCAGAGGGCAAAATCGAGGGGGCTGCGCTTCTCACTCTGGCCTTCGAGGTTGGCGCGGGTGCCGGCTAGCTGGTCTTCAATGCTGCGGTTCGAGAGCTTGCCGTAGCGCTTGCCTTCCTCGTCGTACTTCGGCACGTCGAAATAAACGGAGCCATTGACTTCGTAGGCCAGGCCATTGGCGATGATTTCCTCAATCACCTGAATCTGCTCGATGATGTGGCCGCTGGCCTGGGGCTCGATATCGGGCGGCAGGCAGCCCAGGCCCAGCATGTGCTGGCGGTAGCGGTTGGTGAAGTGCTGGGCCACCTGCATGGGCTCGATGCGGGCGGCGCGGGCGGCCTTTTCCATCTTGTCCTCGCCGGTATCGGCGTCGCTTTCGAGGTGGCCTACGTCGGTGATATTGCGCACGTAGCGCACCTGGTACTGCAGGTGGCGCAGGTAGCGCGTGAGCACGTCGAACACCACCGGGCCACGGGCGTTGCCCAGGTGGGCTTCGCTGTATACGGTGGGGCCGCACAGGTACACGCCCACCTGGGGCGCGTGCACGGGCTGAAATTCTTCTTTCTTGCGGGTAAGCGTGTTATAAAGCTGAAGCGACATGGTGCAAAGGTAGCGGGAGGATAACTCCCCTCCTTACCAAGGAGGGGAGTTATCGTACTACTCCATTAACCGATAAAGCCCTTCGACCGGGAAATGGTCGCTCCACTTGATTTCCCGATGCACCTTACAGCCCAGCACCTGCCACTGCTTGCTGGCAAACTGCTGGTCGATGCGCAGGCCGGGCAGTTTGCCATTATACGTGGCCCCGATGCCGAAGCCCACGGTGGCCCAGGCGTTCTGCATATGGTCGGCCAGTTGGTCGTAGACGTAGGAATAGGGCAGGTCATTGGTGTCGCCGGCCAGCAGCACGGGGTAGGGCGAACGGGCCACGCGGGCCAGCACGGTATCGACCTGCACGCCCCGGGCCACGGCCCCGTTGCGGAAGCGGCGCAGGAGGTTGGGGGCTTTCTGGCGCAGGCCGGCGCGGCTTTCGGTGGCGGTGGCAATGTCGCTTTCAGCCATGGCCATGCTTTGCAGGTGCACGTTGAAAACGCGAATGGTATCGGGTTGGGAGTGGCCGGGGCCGGCGGGGCGGGCCAGGTCGGCCCACATGGCGTGGTTTTGGGAGAGCTTGCCGAAGGCAATGGTGCCGCGCCGCACAATGGCAAAGCGCGAGAAAATAGCCAGCCCAAACTCTGCCCCAATGGCATTGGTGAGGCTGGGCGACACAAATGCGTGGCGGCCACTGCCGCGACCCAGCCGCTCTTCGGTGTGGAACACCTTGGCCTCGAAGCTGTTGCCCAGCGGCTCGTTGTAGTATTCCTGCAGGCAGAGCACATCGGCGGGGCTGGTGGCCAGCCACCGCACAAAGCCCTTGGACGAGGCAAAATCCGGGTCGCGCAGCTGGGCATACACATTGAAAATGCGCACGTTGGCCGACAGTAGGCTTACTTCGTTTGAATGAGGAATGAAGAATGAGGAATGAGGAATTTTGTTCTTGCCCACCTCCGCCTTTTTCGTCCCCAATTCCTCATTCTTCATCCCTAATTCTTCATTAAGCGAAGCGCGATTAAGCGGCGCGTGCAGCGCCAGCCCGCGCTGCACATGCGGCCAGGTGAGGCCCAGCGCCACAATAGGCAGCACCGCCACGCGCCAGTTGCGCCGCAGCCAGTATAGCGCCAGCACAAACGTGCATACCAGCGCCACCGGCGTGGTGAGCGCCCCAAACACCACCGGCCAAAATACCCGCGCGGGCACCTGCTCGCAGGCAATGGCCAGCAGCAGCCAGGCCAGGGTAAGCAACGTGAATTTGAAAGCGAAAGAGCGGCGCACGGTACAAGCAACGGAGCCCGCAAAGATAACGGCCACCCCCCGCTTCGAGTAGGTGCGAAGCGGCGCTTCGCACTGCATGCCCACGCCACACAAGACGCGCACGAATTTTGCGCGATTGCCATTCCGGCCATAGTCCGCGCCCAGAGCGGGCCGGGCGCTGCTTTTTTCCAATCTTTGCCTTTCCACTCCTTTCTGCCTCTGGCGTTTCTATGCCGATACCTCTCCGCTCGTTGGGCCGCTTTGTGCTGGCTTTAGTAGGTTGTGCTGCCCTATCGTGCCCGGCGCAGGCGGCACGGGGCGCGGCCACTGCCCCCACCGGCTCCAGCCTCGAATTTGTGCAGAACAAAGGCCAGTGGGATGGCCGCGTGCGCTACGAGGCTACCCTGCCGGCCGGCACGCTGTTCGTGCTGCCCACGGCCCTCACCTACGCCTTCCTGGACCCCGCCGCCCTGCACCACCACGATGGCGCGCCCCGCCCCAGCGGCGGCAAGGCCAAAGCCGACAGCATCGCGGCCCACTCCTACACCGTGCACTTCGAGCAGGCCAACGCCCGCGCCCGCCTCACGGCCGAAACACCCACGGCCGGCGAGCGCAACTACTTCATCGGCAACGACAGCCGGCGCTGGGCCAGCCACGTGGGCGCGTTTCGGCGGCTGCGCTACACCAGCCTGTGGCCGGGAATCGACCTGACGCTGTATGAAAATATTGGTAAGCAGCTCGAATACGATGTGCTGCTGGCTCCCCGCGCCAACCCCACCCGCGTGGCCCTGCGCTACGACGGGGCCAGCGCCCTGCGCCTGGACGCGGCCGGCAACCTCGTTATTAAAACCACGGTGGGCACTACTACCGAGCTGGCCCCGCAGGCCTGGCAGCTCGATGCCGCCGGGCAGCGCCAGGCCGTGGCCTGCCGCTACGTGCTCACGGGCCGCACCCTCACCTTCGCCCTGGGCGCCTACGACCACGCCCGCGCCCTGACCATCGACCCCACGGTCCAGTTCTCCACCCTCACCGGCTCGACGGCCGATAACTGGGGCTTCACCGCGACTTATGACAACGCGGGCAATATGTATTCGGGCGGCATTGTGGCCAGCAATTTGGGCGGCACCTACCCGGCCACGCCCGGCGCGTTCTACGCCGCCTTCAGCAGCGTGGAGGACATGGGCATTATCAAGTACAACACCAGCGTGAGCGGTGCGACGGCTCGGGTGTGGGCCACCTACCTGGGCGGCAACAGCAGCGAGTTTCCGCACAGCCTGGTGGTGAACGCGCAGAACGAGCTGGTGGTGCTGGGCAGCACCTCGTCAACCAACTATCCCACCACAACGGGGGCCTGGCAGCGCTTCTTCGGAGGCGGCTCATCCCTCGACCCTTTCACCGACGGCTTTCCGTACGACATGCCCAACGGCTCCGACCTCGTCGTGACCCGCTTCAGCGCCGATGGCAGCCGCCTGCTGGCCAGCACCTACCTCGGCGGCAGCGGCAACGACGGCGTATCGAGCGGCTTTGCGCTGGCCGCCAACTACGGCGACTGCTTCCGGGGCGATGTGCTGCTCGACGACGCCGGCAACGTGTACGTGGCCTCCTCCACCAGCTCGCGCAATTTCCCATTGGCGAACCAGAGTGGCGGGTTCAATGGTACCCTGGCTACGGGCACGGGCTCCGATGCGATGGTCTGCAAATTATCGGCAAATCTGAACGTTATGCTCTGGGGCGGCTTTTTGGGCGGCACCGGTTCCGATGCTGCCTACTCGATGCAGCGCGATGCCCAGGGACGGGTGTACGTGTGCGGCGGCACCACCTCGCGCGATTTCCCGGTCACGGCCGGCACGTTCCGAGGCAGTTACCAGGGCGGCGCCACCGATGGCTTCGTGGCCCGCATCAGCGCCGATGGCCGCACCCTCGAACGCAGCAGCTACGTGGGCACCAGTGCCTACGACCAAGCCTTTTTATTACAGCTCGATGCCGATGGCGATGCCTACCTACTGGGCCAGACGCTGGGACAATACCCCACTACACTGGGCCTCTACGCCACGCCCAACGGCACGCAGTTTATTCAAAAGCTGAACAAAGACCTCACCACCAGCCTCTACAGCACGGCGTTTGGCAGCGGGAGCAATACCAACGGCCCCAACCTGGTACCCACGGCTTTTCTGGTCGATGACTGCGAGCGGGTGTACGTCAGCGGCTGGGGCGGGCAGGTGAACGGCCGGAGCGGCGGCTACCTGGGCGGCAGCACCAACGGCCTGCCCACCACCGCCGGAGCCCTCCAGACCACCACCGACGGCTCCGATTTTTACCTGGCCGAATTCTCGGCCGGCATGGCGAAGCTGGAGTACGCCACCTTTTTCGGCCAGAACGGCGTGCCCGAGCACGTGGATGGTGGCACCTCGCGCTTCGATAAGCGCGGCGTGGTGTACCAGGCCGTATGCGCCAGCTGCGGCAGCACTCAGAGCTTCCCGCTGCCGCCGGGCGCGGGCACCTACACCGTGCGCAACGGCAGTTCGAACTGCAACAACGGCGCCTTCAAAATGAATTTTGAAGTACTGCAGGCCGACGCCGGCCCAAGCCGCTACCTATGCCTCGACAATGGCCCCGTGGCCCTGGCTGGCAGCCCGGCCGGGGGCGTGTGGGCCGGGCCGGGCGTGCAGGCGGCCGTGGGCGGCGGCTACCGCTTCGTGCCCACGGCCGTGGGGCCGGGGTACTACGTCCTCAACTATACGGTGGCCACCGCCGGCATTTGCCTGAGCACCCGCCGCGTGCGCTACGTGGTGGCCCCGCCGGTGGTGCCCACGTTTGCGCCCGTGCCTACGCAGTGCATAGTGGGCGCGGCGGTGACCCTGGCGGCCACGCCGGCCGGCGGCACCTTCAGCGGACCCGGCGTGAGCAACGGCCGCTTCGACCCAGCCGCGGCCGGCACGGGCACCCACACGCTCACCTACAGCATTACCGATTCGCTGGGCTGCGGCACCCTCAGCCAGCAGGTGGTGGTGAACCGCCTGCCCGTCATCACGCCCGGCCGCGACACCACCCTGTGCGCCGACCTGCGGCAGCCCTTCCAGCTGCGCGGCTACGCGCCGGCCGGCGGCGTGTGGAGTGGCACGGGCGTCACGGCCGGCGGCTTTTTCACCCCGCCCAATACCGGCAACCGGGGCGGCGTATTTCCGCTCATCTACACCGTGACGCAGGGCCCCTGCCAGGCCACAGCCACCCGCACGGTGGTGCTGGCCCCCGTATCATCGCAGGATGTGGGCCTGAACCTGCCGGAGTGCGCCGCCGCGCCGCGCTACGCCGGCCTCGCGCCGTTCGACTGCCCGCTCTCGCCGGTGCTGCTGGCCCCGCATGCCACCTACCGCTGGGATTTTGGCGATGGCAGCGAGCCCAGCACCGCTGCTGAGCCCACCCACCGCTACACCCAGCCCGGCACGTATCGCGTTACCCTCACGGCCCGCTACGGTAACTGCGAGGTACTCACCGGCTTCTCGCCCGTAGAAGTGGGCGACGTGTTCATGCCCAACATCATCACCCCCAACGGCGACGCC
This sequence comes from Hymenobacter siberiensis, assembly GCF_018967845.1. GTDB lineage: Bacteria > Bacteroidota > Bacteroidia > Cytophagales > Hymenobacteraceae > Hymenobacter > Hymenobacter siberiensis. The sequence goes on along the minus strand of NZ_JAHLZZ010000001.1, from coordinate 864,326 downwards.
ACCAACCAGGCCTTCCAGCCCCGCTTCAGCTGCCGGCCGGCATCGCTGGAAGTGTACACCCGCTGGGGCCAGCGCGTGTACCAAACCAACAATTACCACAACAACTGGGACGCCGCTGGCCTGCCCGACGGCATCTACTACTACCAGCTGCGCGACGCCGACGACCGCCGCGCCAAAGGCTGGGTAGAGGTGCGCCGCTAGGACGTAGTGCGAAGCGGTGCTTCGCGTTCCCGCGCGCAGCCCCCCGATTTCGGCGGCACGGAGCTGCGAAGCACCACTTCGTACTACGCCCCACCGGGCCGCACTTTGCGGCCGGCAATGTCAATTGCCTGGCCGGCTACCAGCACGTGCAGCTGCAAGCCATGCCCGCTGATAACCGCGCCATCGGGCAGGCCGGGCAGGTTGTTGTGAGTGGCCTGGGCCGCGTCGATAACCACCACAGCTTCCTCGCCGAATACCTGGGCGGGCTGGCCGGACCGGATGAGCAGACCGGTTTCCTCGCTCAGGCCGATGCCCAGCAGGGCCGGTTGGGCCAGCACGGCGTGCATGAGGCGTGCGTAGCGCCCGCGCTCGGCAAAGTGCTGGTCGAGCAGCACGCCGGGCAGCAGGTTCAGGCCGGGTTTCACCTCGATGCGGCCGCCCAGCAGGCTGCGCCAGCCGTGGCCGTTCACCAGCATATACTCGGCCACGGCGGAGGCCCCGGCGCTGGTGCCGGCCAGGATAAAGCCGGCTTCGGTCTGGTATTTCTGCTTGAGAATGGTTAGAAATTCGGTACCGAGCAGGAAATCGGTGAGGCGCTCCTGGTCGCCGCCGCTCATGAGAACGAGCGCGGCCCGGCGCAGGCGCGTGAGCGTGGCGGGGTCGTCGGCGGGGTGGTCTTCGTTTACTTGCAGGTGCCGGACGTGGGGGCAGCCCAGCTGATTCCAGGAGTGGGCGTAGGCGGCGGCGGTGCGGGCGGGCTGGCGGCGGGAAGCCGTGGTCAGCACCTCAATGGGCAGGTTGCGGTCGGGCAGCAGGCCGGCCAGCAGGGTCAGCAGGGGGTCATCGTCGCCGCCACCGAGCACGGCGAGCGTGCCCAGGGGCGCGGCAACGGGAGAAGCATCAGGCATAAATACGGGTTTGGGGCGGCAAGATGGGGCGGCGGCGGGGATTTGGGGGCGGCGGGCGGCAGGATTTCATCGTGCCCTCGAACGTCATGCCGAGCGCAGCGAAGCATCGCTACCGCGCAATGCCGCGCAATCGACAGAGTGACTGCGGGCAAGATGCGGCGCTCTGCCTGACGTTCTTTTCTCAACTTACGGCACCCATTTCCCATCCGGTTCGGCCTACTTTTGTGACGCTTATTCTCTCCATCAACCCCGCTTGCCTAGCGAAGCACCTCCCCTCCCCTCTTTTTCATGCAGCCGCATACCCTGGAAACCATCACGTCCCTGATTCAGGAGGGCGAATTTTTCAAGCTGAAACAGGTGCTCCGCGACTTTCAGCCGGCGGAGCTGGTGGCCCTTATCGAGGAGGAAGAGGAACGGGAACAGCTCATCATCTTCCGGCTGCTGCCCCTGAAGCTGGCCACCGAGGTGTTCGAATACCTCGACCTGGAGGAGCAGCGGCACTTCCTCGACAACCTGGCCCAGGATAAGATGGCCGACATCCTCAACGAGATGTCGCCGGATGACCGCACCACCCTGCTCGAATTCCTGCCCGCCAACTTCGTGGCCGAGCTCGTGCAGAGCCTGAGCGAGGAAGAGCGCAAGGTAACCCTGCAGCTGCTGGGCTACCCCGAATACTCGGTGGGCCGCCTGATGACGCCCGACTACATTGCCATTCGCGAGAACTGGACGGTGCAGCAGGTACTCGACTTCATCCGGCAGCACGGCGGGCAGTCCGAAACGCTGAGCATGCTCTACGTGACCGACGCGCAGGGCATACTGATTGATGACATCCGCATCCGGGAGTTTCTGCTGGCCGCGCCCACGGCCCGGGTGCGCGACCTCATGGACCGCCGCTTCGTGCAGCTCACCGTGACGCAGGACCAGGAAGAGGCCATCGACGTGTTCCGGCGCAACGACCGCAACGCCCTGCCCGTGGTAAGCGACCAGGGAATCCTGCTCGGCATCGTCACCATTGACGACATCCTCAGCATTCGGGAGCAGGAAGACACCGAGGACATGCAGAAGCTCGGCGGCTCGGAAGCCCTCGATGAGCCCTACCTCACCATGCCGCTCCTCACGCTGGTGCAGAAGCGGGCCGGCTGGCTGGTGGTGCTGTTTCTGGGCGAGCTGCTCACGGCCTCGGCCATGCAGTTTTTTGAGGGCGAGCTGCAGAAGGCCATCGTGCTGGTGCAGTTTGTGCCGCTCATCATCAGCTCGGGCGGCAATTCGGGCTCGCAGGCCACGTCGCTCATCATCCGGGCCATGGCGCTGGGCGAGTTCACGCTGGGCGAATGGTGGCGGGTGCTGCGGCGCGAGCTCATTACCGGCTCGGCGCTGGGCCTGATTCTGGGCCTGGTGGGCTTTGGGCGCATTGCCATTTGGCAGAGCATCACGCCCATTTATGGCGAGCATTGGGCGCTGGTGGCCCTCACGGTGGGCATTGCGCTGGTGGGCATCGTGCTGTGGGGCTCGCTGGCGGGCTCCATGCTGCCGCTGCTGCTCAAGAAGCTGGGCCTGGACCCAGCCACGTCCTCCGCGCCCTTCGTGGCCACGCTGGTCGATGTGACGGGACTGATTATCTACTTCTCGGTGGCCCTGCTGCTGCTGCGCGGCACGCTGCTGTAAAAGGTGAAATGGTGAGCTGGCGAACTGGTGAGTTTGATGTTCGGCTTGCGTAAACTGCGCCGCAGAAACGACAAACTCACCAGTTCGCCAGCTCACCATTTCACCTTTTATTCCAGCCTGCGCCGATTAGCCTTTTTCTCGCCCTGAATCTTTTTACCCTCCAGGCGCTTGCGCACGGCTCCTTTGCTGGGCTTGGTGGCTTTGCGGGGCTTGGGCCGGCGCAGGCTTTTCAATAATAATTCGTGGAAGCGCGCCAGCACAATTTCCTTGTTGCGGAGCTGGCTGCGGTCGTCCTGCGCGGTTAGCAGCAGCAGGCCATCGGTGGTAAGCTGGCCGGCCAGCTTCTCCAGTATCAGCTGCTTCTGGAGGTCGGTGAGTACCTGCGAATCCATCAGGTGCCAGCGCAGCTCCACCCGCGATTCCACCTTGTTCACGTTCTGCCCGCCCGGCCCGCTGGCCCGGCTGGTCTGGAAGGTAATTTCGGGCAGAAAGGCGGTAGCGGGAGGGAGCATAATGAAGGGTTGAGTTTTGAGGGCTGAATGTTGAGTTGAATATGTCAGGTTATTCGAAACTCAACATTCAGCCCTCAAAACTCAACCCTTATTCAAGAGCATCGCGCCATACGAGTACCCGCCGCCGAATACGGTGATAATCACTTTATCGCCACCCTTCAGCGTGTCCCACACTTCGGCCAGGCCGATGGCGGCGCCGGCGCAGCCGGTGTTACCCAGGCGCTCGATGTTGTTCACGGTACGCTCCAGCTCGATGCCAAGCTGCTTGGCCACATTTTTCGAGATGCGCAGGTTGGCCTGGTGCGGGATGAGGTAGGTTAGGTCGGGGGTGGCGATGTGGTGCTTGTCGAGCAGCGTCTGGGTGACGCGGGCCATGTAGGTACAGGCCTGCTGAAACACATCGCGGCCGAAGGGCATCACGATGCCTTTTTCTACCGGTTTCAGGGTCACGGCCTCGTCGGCTTTGCCTACGGGAGCCGCGCCGCCGGTGATGACTTCAGCAATGTGCAGGTCCTCGGGGCTGATGCGCTCCTTGCTGATGAGCAGGGCCGCCGCGCCATCGCCCCAGAGGTGGCCGGCCATGGTGTCGGCCTCGTTGTTGTAGGCGGTGTTGTGCTCGGTTACTACCACCACGGCGCGGGTGGCTTTGCCCATGGCAAAGTAGCCTTCCACAATTTCAACGGCGTTGAGCAGCGACGAGCAGGCCGAAGAAATGCTCACCGTCGGGATTTCGTTGATGCCCAAATCGCGCTGCACGGCGTGCGCGGCCGTAAAAATAGTATCGTGCGGCGTGTAGGTGCCGGCCACGATAAGGTCGACACTAGCCTGGGCAAAGCTGGGAGCGGCAGCCAGCGCGGCGCGGGTGGCGGCAATGGCCATGGTGTTGGCATTCTCGCCGGGGGCCGCTTTGCGGCGCTCCTGGATGCCGGTGCGCTCAATTATCCACTCGCTGACCAAGCCGTTGATTCGAGTGAAATGCGCATTGGTGACGACGGCCTCCGGGAGGTAGGCCGCCACATGATGAAGATACACGGGGTGGTATTGGGTGAAACGCAAAGCCGATTGGCGGCCCGGTAAAGGTACGGCCTGCATCCCCCGGCGGTCGGCGCAGGATGGTCATATGCCCGAATTTTACACCCGCAAGCCCGTATTAGTTAAGAGTGAGGAGCTGAAATCAGTGACGCTCCCATTTCAACTCTTAACTCTTAACTCCTCATTGACGCTATTCCTTCGTCACCCGGCCGCTGCCGTGCGTGTTGCTGCTAAGCTGGGCCCCGCCGGCCACGTACAAGCTGCCCGAACCCGAAATGGCCCCCTCGGCCGTGCGGCTGGCATACACATGGGCATCGCCCGAGCCGCTGATGCGGGCGCGGCTGATTTCGGTTTTCAGGTCGTGGGCCCGCACTTTGCCCGAGCCGCTGATGCGGATTTCGTTGCTGGGGCAGGTGCCGCCCAACGTCACATCGCCTGAGCCGGACACGGCCGTTTCGAGGCGCCCGGCCCGCAGCTGCGGCACCAGCAAATCGCCGGAGCCACTCACGGCCAGTGTCATGGCATCGGCTTCCAGCGGGCCGTTTAGCTCCAGCTTGCCCGAGCCACCTACGCGCAGCGCCGTGAGGCTGGGCACGGTCACGTACACCGTCACGGCGCCGTGGTTCTTGTAGTTGAACATGCCCTTGCCCGCGTTTTGGCGGTAGCCCAGGCGCAACTGGCTGCCTTTCACTTCGGTCTCAAAATCGGCCAGGTCTTCCTTGCTGGCTTCCACCACCACGCTTTGGGGGCTGCCCTGCTTCACCACCACATGGGCCGAGCCGCCGAGGCTGATTTCGGTGAAAGCGCCCACTGTGCGGGTTTCGCGGTCGGCCAGGGGCCGGGGCGCGGTGAAGGACGAGAGCGTGCCCATGGCCAGGGCCAGCAGGCTGGCGCACATTGAGGTAATCCGAAAATTCTTCCTGAGGAAAAAAAGGGGAAAGGGTGAAAAGGTGAGTGGACCCGGTTACCAGCAGATGCTGCGAACGTTACAGCGGTTGCCCGAAGTTATTTCTTTCTGCCTTTTTTTCTATTCCGTTTTCCTAAAACTCTACGTGCAGGCGAATGGCCACTACGTGCACCGGCCCGCTGCGGTCGCGGTTATACCCAGGGTTTACAACAAATTGATAATCAGGGCTAATTGATGCGTGATAGATGGGCAGCGCGAAGCTATAGTACACCTCGCCAATCTGCTCCAGGCCGTAGTTGAGGGCGCCATTGTTGGGCACGTAGCCCGTGCCGGGGCCGTCGCCCACCATGAAGCCGTAGCCGCCGGCCGCCAGGTAGGCGCGGTGCTCGGGGCTGATGCCGTTCACGACGATGGCCGCGCCAACGCGGTCGTTGGGCCGCTGCCAGCGGTCGCCGGTGCTCACAATGCCGAGGCTGGCACTCTGGTCGATTTCGGTGAAGGCCCAGGTTTCGTTCTTGCCATCGTTGTAGCTCACGCGGGCAAACAGGCCCACGTTTTTGGCAATTTCCTGCTCCGCGTTCAGGCCGAAACCGATTTTGGTGTGGCCGTCGCGGCGCACCAGCGTCACGTCGGGCTGCTCGCCGGTGAGCTGGGCCAGCCGGACGGCCGTGTTGTAAGTAGCCATCGCGGCCACGTTGCGGAAGCCCAGCGCCCGAATGGTGCCCTGCCGGCCCCGGAGATGGTACACTTTGGTTAGCTCCACGGTTTCGGCGTGGGCCGTGCCGTAGTGGAAATCGAGCGTGGGGCCATTGGCCTCGGTGGGCATTATCGTGGTGGCAAAACGGGCCGCAAAGCCGGGCGTCACGTACTCAAAAACCCCGCCCACGGTATAGCCACGGGTGTTGGCGGCGTAGTCCCAGCCGCCGGCGCTCATCAGACTCCAATTCAGAAACTGGGTGCGCGGGTCGTGCGAGTAGCTGTTCTGGTCGAAGAAATCAGCCGTGCTGAACTTGCCGACGTTGATGGCAAAGTAGCGCCGGGGCGTGGGGCCGGCCACTTGGTTGAGGTCGTCGTCGTCCTTATCGGTTTCCGAGCCCAACGCAAACACCTGGCGCAGGTACAGCCGGGCCAGGTATAAATTGGGGGATGGGTTGCCGATGCGGAACGTTTCGCCGTTGGTGAAGCCCGCGATGCCGCGCGCACCGCTCAGGCCAGTACCGCCCGCCACTTCGGGGTTGAAGTACACCGCCGCGCCCTTCCACAGCCGCCGGCCAATAAACAGCGTGCTCGTGAACGACAGCTTCGCCGATTCGCGGTCGGCCAGGCTAAAGGCGCCCGCATACGGCGTAATCAGGTCGTTATGCCATTGGTTTACAAGTGTTTGCTGAAAGTGCAGGCTCCATTTGCGCGGGGCCCCGGGGTCGTTCGGATTAGGAAGGTGCGCGGGCTCCTGGGCCGAGGCGGCATTGGGCGGCGAGGCGGGAGTGGTAGAGCCGGGGGGCGTGACCTGAGCGAAGGCCGGCGCGGCCAGCAGCAGCGCCCCAGCGAGCGGAAGAAAGAGGTGTTTCAGAACCAAAGAACCTGAGAAGGCCGAATAAAATAGGGATAAAGGTGCCACATTTCAAATGTGGAAAGGATGAAGTTAACCGGCGCGCACGGTTACGGCGGCCCCACGCCCTACTTTTGCCCCATGCCGCTACTTCATTACCTCGACCAGGGCCAGGGCCGCCCGCTGGTTATCCTCCACGGCCTGTTTGGCACCCTCGACAACTGGCAGACCCTCGCCCGCCGCTGGTCTACCGAAACCGACCTGCGCGTTATCAGCGTGGATTTGCGCAACCACGGCCGCTCGTTTCACTCGCCTGAGCATACCTACGCCCTCATGGCGCAGGATGTGCTGGCGCTCTTCGACCACCTGCAACTCGGCCCCGACACCACCCTTATGGGCCACAGCATGGGCGGCAAAGTGGCCATGCGCTTCGCCCTCGACCATCCCGAGCGGCTGGCCAAGCTCATCGTGGTCGACATCGCCCCGCGCTTCTCCAACATGGAGCACCAGGACGACATCGTGGCCGGCCTGCAATCCGTCGATTTCACCACCTGCACCAACCGCCAGGAGGCCGATGCCGCGCTGGCCAAGTACGTGCCCAACTTCGGCACCCGGCAGTTTTTACTGAAAAACCTCTACCGCAAGGAAGACAATACCTTCGGCTGGCGCATCAACCTGGAAGTGTTGGCCGCGCAGCTCGCCGCCATCGGAGAGGAAACCATTGGCATCGCGCCATTTATGAAGCCCGCGCTGTTCATTCGGGGCGGCAAGTCGGACTACATCACCGCCGAGGATAAGCTGACGAATATTCCGGCGCTGTTCCCCAACTCGCAGGTGGCGACCGTGGTCGATGCCGGCCACTGGCTGCACGCCGAGAAGCCGGAAGAGGTATTCGAAATGGTGAAGACATTCGCGCTGAGCTGATTGCAGCTTGGACTCTGCGAGTCCGAGCAACGAGCGCAGCGAGCACCTCGCGCTGAAAATCATCCAACCATCAACCTCTCGCGAGATGCTCGCTGCGCTCGCGCTCGGACTCGCAGAGTCCAAGCTACTTTTTATGTCCGGAACCCTCTTTCTCATTCCCACGCCGCTGGCCGATGACACGGCCCCGCAGGTGCTGCCGCCGCAGGTGGTGGACGCCGTGGCGGCCCTCCCCTACTTCCTGGTGGAGAATGCCCGCACGGCCCGCCGCTTCGTGAAAAGCGTGGCCCCGCACCGCGTTATCGAGGAAATCCGCTTCGTGGTCATCGACAAAGACAGCACCGATGCGGAAGTGCGCGCCGCCCTCGCGCCGCTGGTGAAGGAGGGAATTGATGCCGGCATTCTCAGCGAGGCGGGCTGCCCGGGCATTGCCGACCCGGGCGCAGCGCTGGCGCGGGAGGCCCACCGACAGGGCCTGCGGGTGCGGCCACTGGTGGGGCCGTCGTCGCTGCTGCTGGCGCTCATGGCTTCGGGGCTGAACGGGCAGCAGTTTGCTTTCCACGGGTATTTGCCCATTGAGAAAGCGCCGCGCGTGGCGGCCATCAAGGCCTTGGAGAAGGAGGCGCAGCAGCGGCAACAGTCGCAACTGTTCATCGAAACGCCCTACCGGAACGGGTCGCTATTCAGCGATTTGCTGGCGCATTTGCAGCCCGGTACCCGCCTGTGCGTGGCGGCTGATGTGACGGGCGCGGGGGAGTTTATCAAGACGCTGCCGGTGAGCGACTGGCGGCGGCTACCGGCCCCGGAGCTGCACAAGATTCCGACGGTGTTTGTGCTGGGGACGTAGAACGGACTCTGTCATCCTGAGCGCAGCGAAGGACCTTATCACGCTAGGACGACTTGTTCTGGCGTGATAAGGTCCTTCGCTGCGCTCAGGATGACAAGCGTGTTATAGCTGTTACGCCTATGCCCGCATCATCAGCATTGGCTCGACGGGCAGGGCTTCGTGGGGGGCGGGCAATACCGTTTCGCCGTGCTGGCTCAGGTCGAGGCCGTCGGCTTCGTGGGTGGCATTTACTCGAATGGGAATGAGGACGTTGGTTACCTTATAGAGCAGGTAAGAGCCACCGAAGGTGAACACCGAGATGAAGGCCAGCGCGCCGAGGTGGTGCAGCAGCAGCGTCCAGGAACCAGTGGTGGCCAGGCCGCCTTCCTTGGCGAAAATGGCCGTCAGAATCATGCCCACGATGCCGCCCACGCCGTGGCAGGGAAATACATCGAGGGTATCGTCGAGCGTGGTGCGGTTCTTCAAATCGACCGCACCGGCGCTGATGGCGGCCGAAACGACGCCGATGAACAGCGCCGGGCCGTAGCTAACGTAGCCCGCCGCCGGCGTGATGGCCACCAGGCCCACCACGGCCCCAATGGCCGCGCCCGCCGCCGAGGGCCGCTGCCCGCGCACGGCTTCAATCATCATCCAGGTGAGCATGGCGGCGGCCGAGGCCAGGTGCGTGGTGAAAAAGGCCTGCACCGCCGTGGCATTGGCCGCCAGCGCCGAACCGGCATTAAATCCAAACCAGCCAAACCACAGCAAACCCATGCCAATGAGGATGAACGGCACATTGGGGGGCACATGGGTATGGCCTTCGCGGTGCGAGTGGCGGCGGCCCAGGGCCAGCGCGCCCGCCAGCGCCGCGAAGCCCGCCGAGATGTGCACCACCGTGCCGCCCGCGAAATCGAGCACGCCCCACTTCATCAGGAAGCCGTCGGGGTGCCAGGTCCAGTGGGCCAGCGGGCAGTAGATGAGCAGGCTGAACAGGCACATGAACAGCAGGTAGCCCCAGAACCGAATGCGCTCGGCAAACGCCCCGCTGATGAGGGCCGGGGTAATGATGGCAAACTTCAACTGGAAGGCTGCGAACAGTACCAGCGGCAGGTTGGGGGCCAGGCGCGGATGCGGGGCCGTACCCACGTTGTTGAACATGAAGAACGTGAGCGGATTGCCGATAACGCCGCCGATGCTATCGCCAAACGCCAGCGAAAAGCCCACCACGTACCACAGCAAGGAGATGACGCCCAGCGCGATAAAGCTCTGGAGCATGGTGGAAATAACGTTGCGCTTACTCACCATGCCACCGTAGAAGAAGGCCAGGCCGGGCGTCATCAGCAGCACGAGGCCGGAGGCGGTGAGCATCCAGGCCAGGTCGGCGGGTTCGAAGGCGTTGGGCTGAGCATCGGGGTGATTTTGCGGCAGGAAGGCCGCGATGCCGGCTACCAATAGCAGCAGGCCCAGGCAGGCGGTAGCGATAAGTTGCTTACGAGTCATAGCAAGGTGTGATTTTTCCACTTAGCGAAGTTAAGTGACAATTTAAATCAACCCCCTATTTATCGAAGGCATTATTGTGTAAAAGTGTCATTTATTTCAAAAAACACCTTCATTATGAGGGGGTCATTATTTAAAATTAATGTTAAAGCCAGTGCGGCCGGCGGCATTGGTATCGAGCCGAAAACGAAAGCCGTGGGCCAGCAGCACATCGCGCACCAGCGTGAGGCCGATGCCCTGCCCGTCGCGCTTGGTGCTGAAGAAGGGTGTGAACAGGCGCTGCCGCACTTCGGGCGTGAGGGCGGGGCCGTCGTTTTCGATGGTGAGCGTGGGCGGGCTGAGCGTGGCGCTCACCCAGATGTTGCCGTCCTGGCCGATGGCTTCGAGGGCATTTTTGGCAACGTTCAGCAGGGCTTGCTCCAGCTGCTGGGCATCGAGGCTGATGATGAGCGGCTCGGCGGGCAAATTGAGGTGCCACCGGATGCGGCGCTCGGCGCTTTGGGGCTGCAGCAGGCGGGCAGTGGCGCGCAGCAGGGCGCACACATCGGTGAACTGGGGTGCGGTTGCTCCGGCTGGCCTTCAGCAGCATCAGGTGGATAACGCCGGCCGGCTGCTGGCTCAAATTGGCATCATCACGCCCGCTCTGGTAGCGCAAATCCTCAGCAGCGCAGCCCACGTCGCGGCCTGCAACAAGTTCGCCCACGACATGAAAACGGGTAAACACGCCAAATCACACTCCCTTTCCGGGCTACTACTAACCATACTAGAGCGTGAAGATAATTTAGCAATGATATATTTATCTAATCCAATCTATCATTGCCCCAATATGCCAGAAGGCCAGGAAGGAGACGACGGTTTTCTCGTAGCGGGTGGCCAGGCAGCGGTACTGCTTGAGGCGGCCAAAAAAGCGCTCGACTTTGTTGCGGTCGCGGTAGGTTTCCTCGTCCATCGGAAGGGGTTGAGTCCGGCCGGGGTGGCGGGGAATGACGGCTTCGATGCCCTTTTCGGCGCAATAGGCGCGGGTTTCATCGCTGTCGTAGGCCGTGTCGGCCAGCACCTTGCCCGGCGCCAGGTCCGCCAGCAGCGGCAGGACCTGCGGGCTGTCGCCGGCTTGCCCGCCGGTGGCAATCAGGCGCACGGCGTTGCCCAGCGACTCGACGCAGGCGTGGATTTTGGTGCCGATGCCGCCACGGCTGCGGCCCAAGCGCTCGGCGGCGGCGGCGTTGGATTTGAATTGAATCGGCAATGGCTCTGTCCATTTTCGTGCAGCAGGAAGGGAGGTTTTCCTATCTGTTGCCAAGCCGCGTGCCATTTATTTAATCAGTTGATTTTCAAATTTTTGTTAATTAATTCGATTCGCTGACAAATAAAAAAGGTGTCCATTTCTGAACACCTGCGCGCAAACCGGACAGTCACGATGTAATAGATGGGCGCCTTATCACTGCCCGATGGCATGAGAGCGAGGCAATGCCACCCTATTCCACATCCCTCCCGTACAGGTCGTCCTTCAGCGCCTCTTTGATAAACTGCTTCTCATAGTGGCGGTTGCGCCGACTCTTCTTGGCATCGGCCCGCTTGCCGTTGCGCTTGTCCACCACTATTTCGCCGAGCCGGTTGAGGTCGTCGATTTCCTGGATGTCGTTGGGCGAGTTGCGCTTGGCCATGGCTGCTTTTAGCCCAACCCGGCTCCATCCAAAAAGTTGGCTTTAGTGCCGCTTTTCCGGAACGGTACTCCGAAACTACGCCAGCACCTGGTACACCACGAACGCCGCCGCGTAGGCCAGCCCCGTCATATAAATCAATTGCGCCAGCGGCCAGCGCCAGCTCTTGGTTTCGCGGTAGGTCACGGCCAGCGTGCTCATGCACTGCATGGCGAATACGTAGAACACCAGCAGCGAAAACGCCCGTGCCGGCGTGAAAAACGGCTGGCCGTTGGCGTCTTTCTCAGCGCTGAGCTTCTGTTGCAGCGTGCCCATGTCGGCATCCTGCCCCACGCTGTAAATAGTCGAAATCGTGCCCACGAATACCTCCCGAGCCGCAAACGAGGTGAGCAGCGCGATACCTATTTTCCAGTCGTAGCCCAGCGGGCGGATGGCCGGCTCCAGCACATGGCCGAACTTGCCGGCGTAGGACGTTTCCAGCCGCGCCGAGGCTACCTGGCGGCTGGTTTCGGCGGCATCCCAGCCTTTCGTAGTTGCTTCCCGGCGCGCCTGCGCTTCGGCCGTGGCCTGCTGCTGGCCCGGCCCATAGCTGGCCAGCACCCACAGCAGCACCGATATAGCCATAATCACCCGGCCCGCCTGTAACACAAATGCCTTCACCTTCTGGTAGATGGTAAGCGCCACGTTCTTCCAGCGCGGCCACTGGTATACCGGGAATTCCATGATGAAGTAGCTCCGTTCCCGCGCCTTCAGCAGCTTCTTCAGCGCCCAGGCCGAGCCCAGCGCCGAGAACAACCCGAGCAGGTACAGCGACATCAGGGCCACGCCGCGCAGATTGAAAATGCCCCACGCGGCCTGGTCCGGCACCACCAGTGCCACCAGCACCGTGTACACCGGAATGCGCGCCGAGCACGACATGAGCGGCGTCACGAAAATCGTAATCATCCGGTCCTTCCAGCTCTCAATGGTGCGCGCCCCCATAATGGCCGGCACCGCGCAGGCCAGCCCCGAAATCAGCGGCACCACACTCTTGCCGCTCAATCCAAATGGCCGCATCAGCTTGTCCATCAAAAAGGTAACGCGGGCCATGTAGCCCGTTTCCTCCAATATGGCCAGGAAGCCAAACAGCAGCGCAATCTGCGGAATGAACACCAGCACGCCGCCCAGCCCGGCCAGCACGCCCTCGGTGAGCAAGCGCACCAGCGGCCCCGAAAAGTTGGCCTGAATAACCGCACTCAGCCCCGAAATGCCCTGGTCAATCCAGTCCATGGGGTACTGTGCCCAGGCAAAAATGGCCTGGAACAGCAGGAACAGAATACCCAAAAAAATGAGGTAGCCGCCCACCCGATGGGTCAGCACCTTATCAATGCGGTTGCTTATCGGCTCGCGCTTCTCCGTGCGCACCACCGTCACCGTCTCCAGCAGAATCTCGTTGATGCGGGCGTAGCGGCTAATGGTTTCCGCCGCCTGCGCGGTAGTGGCATCAAACCCCGCCTGCTGCACCAGCTCCTGGATGTGGGCTTTTTCTTCGGCGCTCAGAAAGCTAATCTGGCGGTACTGCTGGGCGTAGTGCAGCGCCAGGTAGTCGTTGTGCAGATTAAAGTAGTAGCGAAGCTGGCGCACCAGCGGCAGCAGCTGCTCATCGGGCTGCCAGAAGCCCACCGGCGGCGCGTCCAGCCGCTGGGCCATCACAATTTTTAGGGCGGCCACGCCAATGCCCTTCCGCGCATTCATCGGAATAATGGGCACGCCCAGCTCCCGCTCCAGCGCCGGCAAATCGATGTTTACGCCATGGCGCTCGGCCACGTCCATCATATTAAGGGCCAGCACGGCTGGCAGCCCCAAATCGCCGAGCTGCGTGAACAGCAGCAGGCTGCGGCGCAGGTTGTTGGCGTCCACCGTCACCACCACGAAATCGGGGTAGTTATCGGCCGCCTTGTCGTAGAGCAAATCGGTAATCACCTTCTCATCCAGGCTCTTGGGGTAGAGCGAGTACGTGCCCGGCAGGTCGATAATCTCGGCCCGCTGGGTGGGCGTGAGCTGGGCCACGCCAGTTTTGCGGTCCACGGTTACGCCGGGAAAGTTGCCCACCTTCTGGTTGAGGCCGGTAAGCTGATTGAAAAGCGAAGTTTTGCCGCTGTTCGGATTGCCGATAAGAGCAATGCGCAGGGGCCGGGCATCGGCCTCGGGGCCGGTTTGCGACGCTGTTGTTGCTGAACTACTTGCTGTTACGGCCATCGCGCATCTGCTACTCCTTTAGCAAAATGGTAGCCGCCTCACTGGCCCTAACCGACAGCGTATACTCCTGGTCGCCAAGCACCAGCATGAGCGGGTCGCCCAAAGGAGCCCGACCGCTCAGGCGTACCTGCACGCCCGGCACACACCCCATTTCCAGCAACTTAAGGGCCATTTCGGGGTCTTCAAGGCAGCAGATGGTGCCGGTTTCGCCCAAGCGCAGGTCTTTGGCAGTGCGCCGGGTAGCCGTACTGATAACGGCCTTTTGCGGGGAACGACGAAATAATGACACGGGCGTTGAACGGGCTGAACCTTATTTAGAAAGAATACAAACAAAGGTACGCTACTAAAAGCTTTTCGGCCCAGTGCCTTTTTTTGGCGGCCAACTATCCCTTTACGTCTCCCGCAAGCCCTTCCGGACAGTGATTTGGATTATTCGGTTGCATCTGCTAATAATTTCTGATAACTTTCGGCGCAGGAATTTGCAATTTTGTTCGGAATATACCGCCTCCTATGTCCACACGCCTACCACTTATAGCACTATTATTAGCCCTAGCTGCAACTTCCAGTTGGGGACAGCAAATTCAGATAAAGGGGGTAATCGTTGATAAAGACACCAAGGAGCCGCTGCCATTCACGTCCATCGGCCTGAAAAGCGAGCAAATTGGTGCCCTTAGCAACGAGCACGGCCAGTTCATCGTGCCCGCTCCCACCAAGAATACCGACGACTCCCTCATCGTGGTAGCGCTGGGCTACGCCCGGCGCGCCGTGCTCGTGAAGCGGGGCGTCGCCCTGCCCAGCCTCACCATCGAGGTACCCAAGCGGGCCGTCGAGCTCAGCAACGTGGTGGTGAAGGCCGGCAAGGTGAAGAACCTTGGCCTGGGGGCCCGTTCCAACGACCCGGGCGAGGGCATGATTCAGGGCCTGCCGGGCGCGCAGTACGCTTTCTTCGTGAAGAACGACAAGCAGAAACGCCTCGGCAACGTGCGCACCGTGTCCTTCTACATCGGCGAAAACGGTTTCCCGCGCGAGCCCTTTCGCGTGCGCCTCTACAAGGCCGATGGCAACTACAACGCCCCCAACACCGATCTACTCACCGAAAACGTAGTGGTTTCGGCCCCACAAGGCGGCCAGTGGTACACCGTCGACCTCACGCCCTACAACATCATGGCCCCCGAGGAAGGCTTTTTCGTAGCCATGGAATGGGTAGTGAGCGGCGATAAGTTCTTCGCTACCAACTTTATGGACGACTACACGCCCTACGGCCAGATTATGCGCCCCACCTTCGAGTTCAAGGAAAGCCGCACCTGGAATTACTCCATCGGCAAGGGCTGGAGCCTCATCACGGCCGCCAACAGCCAGGGCCTGCGCTACAATGCCATGATTAAGGCCGAAGTAGACATGATTAAGTAAATCACTGATTGCCGCAGATTAACCGTGATTGCGCTGATTTCTTTTCGGTAGCGGCATGAACACAGAGGCCCGGCTTAGGTACCTAAGCCGGGCCTCTGTGTTCATGCCGTAATCAGTGATGCCTACGCATAGCCGCAATCAGCGCAATCACGGTTAATCCACGCTAATCAGTGATTTATTTCTTCACCTCCAGCCCCACCAGCCATTCCCGGATGGTTTCCTGGGCTACGGGCGAAAACAGCGGCTTCATCTCCCCGTTCATCAGCGTCCACTCGGTTTTGGAAGGCTGAAACAGGTGGTTCACGCCCGGCAGGCGCTTCACCGTCACGTTGTGGTTCACGCTTTTGAGTTCTTTTTCCAGGGCCGCCAGGTGGAGGTCGGCCGGGGCTTCGGCATCATCGGTACCGCCGAGCAGCAGCACGGGGCAGTGCACCTGGTCGAGCTCCGCCAGGGGGTCGAAGGCCAGGAAGTACCGCCGCCAGGGCGTGAGCAGCTGGGCGGCCGCAGCCTGCGCCGCCAGCTGCTCCAGCGTGGGCTGGTCCTGCCGCAGCATATTGCTCACGATGGCCAGTGCCTGCGGCGGATTGGTTTGCCGGATGATGTCGTACATCGTCCGCAGCCGCTCGTAGGCCGCCTGTATTTCCAGCGGAGCCACTTTTCTGGCCCGCCGTTCGTCAACTAACTGTTGCAGAAGGGTTTGCTCACCGGGCAGGCCATAGCCCGCCAGCGATACCACAAAGGCCGGCGGCAGCGGCTGGGAAGCCGCCAGCAGCGCCACGTTGGCCCCTTCGCCGTGCCCCAGCACCCCAATGCGGTTGATGTTGATTTCCAGGCGCGCCCGCAAAAAGTTCAGCGCCGCCTGCACGTCGCTCACCAGCATGGCCGTGGTGGCGGTACTGGTGCTGCCGCCGCTCTGGCCCACGCCCCGGTCGTCGTAGCGCAGCACGGCCACGCCCCGGCGGGTGAGGTAGTCGGCCAATGAACCCATCAGGTGGTAGTTGCCCATGGTACCGTCGCGGTCCTGCGCACCCAGGTCGCTCACCATCACTACGGCCGGGAAAGGCCCCGGGCCGGCGGGTATGGTGAGCATACCGGCAAAATTCAGGCGGGCCGTGGGATTATTAAATACCACTTCTTCTTCGCGGTAGGGCGGGGCCAGGCGCGTGCCCTGGCCCGTAACCGAGGGCATGGGCGAATGCAGCAGCCGCACCGACGATTTCACGCCTGCCTGCGTCCAGACCCCGTTCAGCTCGCGCCTCACCGAATCGAGACGGGCAGCGTAGCGACTGCCAGCCGCCGGCATGTACAGCAGCACCGAGTCGCCGCGCACGGTCACTTCGGTCACCATGCGGCTCACCTTCTGGGCGGGCACGTCGAGGGCGGCGAAGTACTTGCCACCCGCCAGCGGAATCACACTAATGGTTAAATCCAGGTTGCCTCCCAACACCGGAAGCTTACCCTTCCACAATCCTCCCAGGGGCAAGTGGTCATGCGGAGCTTGGGCAGTGGCCCGGCCCAAAACGGTATTCGTTATTCCAAACAGTAGAAGAACGCATAGTAAACTTCTCCTCATTCTATAAAAACTTAACTCGACTTACAGGTTGAACGCATATAAATGGAGTCATGGGCCCCCATTGTCTCACAGGACATTTTAGGTTTTAAAAAAAGCGTCAGGTCCAAAATAAAAAAGCACCCTGGCAGGCTGGATTCAGTCCTCAAAATTTATATGCGTTCAACCTGCTCGACTTATGGCCCCGAAAGATAAGCAGTAGCATACCGTATATAATAAACTCATTTACTCAGTATTGAAACTTGAATGCTTAAAGCACCAATACAAAATAACAGATAAATATTTGCACTGTATTACCATTCCTCCAGGTAGAGGCAATCGGAATAATGGGGCACTACGCCCCGCTATTGCGCCGAGCTGCTCATATCCACCCTTGCCTGGAATTCTACTACCTCCCTCCCCCGCTGCGAAGTAGCCGTGTAGCAGTGCAGGAAACGCCACGATTCTTTGGCACCCCTTGTCCGGCTGGCTGCAAGCCTGCCAGCCGGACAAGGGGCCTACGCAAAGGGGGCCAGGCTGGCACACAAAAAGCCCTCGCAGCATGCTGCGAGGGCTTTTTGGCAGTATAGTCGGGGCTGCTTACTTGGTACGCACCGCGATTTCTACCCGCCGGTTTTCCTGGCGGCCGCTGGGCGTAGCATTCGAAGCCACGGGCATGGTTTCGCCCATCGGCTCCACGCTCACGCGATTGGCGGTAATATCGCCGTTGGCTACCAGGTAGTTCTTCACGGCCTCAGCGCGCTGCGCGCTCAGGTCTTTGTTGTAGTCTTTGCTGCCGCGCGAGTCGGCAAAGCCCATCACACGCACCTGGCTGGTCTTGTAGCGCTGTCCGATAGAACCGGTGATTTGCTTCAGGGCCTCGGCAGCAGTGGGCTTGATTTCGGCTTTGTCGGTATCAAAGAGCACCGTTTCGTCCACGCTATAAACATTATAGGTGCTGTCGCCACGCACCGATACGCCGGGCAGCGTGATTTCCTTGAATTTTACATCGGCGAGCTTGGCTTTGCCCATGTCCCAGGTATTATCGATGGCGGCACCTGCATCGCTGGCCATATCAGCCGCCGTTTTCCCATCGCGGGCCATCACGGCCGTGTCCTGACCGGCTTCGCTGAGCTGGTCTTTGGTATCAGAACGTTTTGTTTCGCAGCTAGCCAGCAGCACCGTTGCTGCCAACAGGAAAAAGAAGGATTTTTTCATGAAATGAGGTAGACAAGTTCCGGAAAATAGTTCCGGTCTCAATACGGGAAAGTATCCGATAATGTTAATTTTTTTTATTTTCCTACTGCCTGACCGCATTAAGCACGCGCTTGCACAAACCCCAGCTAGTAGGGTCTGATGGTATTGTAGAGCAATAAAATCCGTCTTCTGCTGTTACTCAGGGGAAAAAAATCTGCGTATAGCGCGCCATTATGTGTCCTGTATTAGCGAGGATGCTACGGGAGTGGTGCAAAATTTGTAAATTTGCCAGACTACCATCCATTATAATTATTTTTGGCGATGATGAAACGCATACCTTTTCTCGCTTTAGCCTTTCTGTTGCTGTTGCCAGCGCTAAGCTGGGCGCAAGAAAATCGCATTACGGGCCGCGTCGTGGATGCCAAAACCAAAGACCCGGTTCCGTTCGCCTCCATTGGCCTGCGTGAAGAGGGTACCGGGGCACTCACAAACGAATACGGCTATTTTCAGCTGGCCGGCCTCGAAAAAACTAGCCAGGACTCCCTCATCGTGATGACGCTCGGCTACGAGCGCAGCGCCGTGTTCATTAAGCGCGGCAGCACCGAAGACCTCATCATCGAGCTGAAAAAGCGCGTGATTGAACTGTCCAACGTGACCGTGAAGGGCGGCAAGCTCAAAAACCTGGAGCTGGGCTCGAAGTCGAATAACCCCGGCGAGGGCATGATTCAGGGCCTGCCGGGTTCGCAGTACGCTTTCTTCGTGAAGAACGACAAGCAGAAGAAGCTGGGCAACGTGCGTACCGTGTCCTTCTACATCGGCGAAAACGGCTTCCCGCGGGAGCCCTTCCGCGTCCGCATCTATAAAGCCGACGGCAACTACAACGCCCCCAACACCGACCTGCTCACCGAAAACGTAGTGGTTTCGGCCGCCCGGGGTGGCGAGTGGTACACCATCGACCTGAGCACCTACAACATTCCGGCGCCGGAAGAAGGCTTTTTCGTGGCCATGGAGTGGATTGTGGGCGGCGACAAGTTCTATACCACCAACTTCATGGACAACTACACGCCCTACGGCCAGATTATGCGTCCCACCTTCGAATACAAGGAAAGCCGCACCTGGAGCTACACCATCGGCAAGGGCTGGAACCTGCTGACGCTGGCCAACGGCCAGGGCCGCCGCTACAACGCCATGATTAAGGCCGAAGTGGACATGATTAAGTAAATCACTGATTGCCGCGGATTAACCGTGATTTCACTGATTTTGGGCATTATCCCAACAAAAAAAGCCCGGCTCAAGCCGGGCTTTTTTTGTTGGGATAATGCTTGTGCAAAACCACTCGTATGCTCCGGTCGGACTGCCTGGGGCAGCCGGACCGGCAGGCCCGAATCGCATACGGTTACTTATGCTTGGCTACCTACTCTCCATTTCGTTATCGGGTGAGTCATTCAATCAGTGGAATCACGGTTAATCCGCGCTAATCAGTGATTTACTTTTTGGCCTGCGCCACAATCCATTCCCGGATGGTTTCCTCGGCTTCAGGCGAGAAGTTGGGCTGGAGCTGGCCGTTGACAATCGGCCACTTGCTTGGGTCGGGCTGAAAGAGGTGATTGACGCCCACCAGCTTCTTGGCCGTGATGTTCTTGTTGTTTTTCAAGCCCTTGGTGAGGACCGCCATATTGGCATCGGCGTTGATAGTGAGGTCGGAGGTGCCGTTGAGCAGCAATACGGGGCAGTTGACGGCCGACAGCTTTTCAAGCGGGTTGAACGCCAGGAAGTAGCGGTAGCGGGCCGAAGTCATTTCGGCAGCGCTGGCCTGGGCCGTGGCATTGTCGATGGCGGCATTGTTCTGCTTCAGCATGTTGGCCACAATGGCCTGGGCCTGGGCATTGTCGGTGGTCTGCCGGATGATTTCGAGCATGGCCTGCTGGCGCTTGGTAGCCGCCTCAATCTGCGACGCATCGGTGCCCAGGGTACGTAGCGTGGTGGCTTGCTGCTGCACCACAATGTCGCGGCCGGGTAGGCCATAGGCGGCCAGCGTGACCACAAACGCAGGAGGCAAGGGCTGAGCCGCCGCCAGCAGGGCCACGTTGCCGCCCTCGCCGTGGCCCACCAGGCCCAGGTGCGAAAGGTCGATTTCGGGGCGGGTACGCAGGAAATTGAGGCCGGCCTGGGCATCGCTCACCAGGTCGGCGGTGGTCACGGCGGGGGTGCCGCCGGACTTGCCCACGCCCCGGTCGTCGAAGCGCAGCACGGCCACGCCCCGACGGGTGAGGTAGTCGGCGAGCTGGCCCAGGGGGGCGAAGTCGCCCACGGTGCCGTCGCGGTCGTGCGGGCCGCTATCGCTGAGCAGCACCACCGCCGGAAACGGCCCCGGCCCGGCCGGAATGGTGAGCATACCGCTGAGGCGGGCGTTCACCGTCAGGTTGCTGAACGTGGCTTCTTCCTCGCGGTAGGGCGGCGTGAGGCGCACGTTTTTGGCATTCATGGCCGGTATTGCGCTGAAGGTGAGCGTCATCGGCACTTTGAAGCCGGGCGACTGCCAGGTACCGGCCATCTGCTTGCCATCGGCCGAGACGCGGCCCACGAAGCGGGTGGCGGCTTCCTCGGCATACAGACGCACGGTATCGCCTTTGATTTCGGTTTTCACGCTCATGCGGCTCACCTTCTGGAGCGGCACGTCGAGGGTGCAGTAGTATTCACCGCCAGCGAGTTTCACAAAGCGAAAAATGACTTCGAGCTGGCCGCCGGGCACTTTTAGCGGGCCCTTCCAAAAGCCGTCGAGGGGCGGCACATCGGCCACCGCTACCGGGGCCGGTTGGGCATGGGAAGTGGCGTGCGCAGAAACCGCCAGTACCAAGCAGAGAAGGACGCTGCAGAATAAGCGAAGGGAACAGAACGTATTGGTTTTCATATTACTTAAAGAGCGTCACAAAGCTCTGGGCCACCCCAAAGGTATCCCGGGCACATTACACCAGCTATAAAGTAGCAAAATAAATACCTTGCCAACATTACGCGCGCGCCCTGCTGAGCAAAAAAATTACTTGTTTTGGCGTTGAACAGGGAAACTTATCGAATGAATCCGGCAGCCTGCCTCACATTGGAAAAAGCAGCAAGCGGGCAACGCTCCCCGTTTATTCGCTCACAAATACCCGCTTCACCCGCTCGCTTACGCTGGTGAGCAGCTCGTAGGCAATGGTGCCGATGCGGGCGGCCAACTCCGGCAGCGGCAGTCCTTCGCCAAAAATTACGGCCACATCGCCGGCCCGCGCGGCCGGGATATTCGTTACATCTACCATGCACATATCCATGCACACCGAGCCCACCAGCGGGGCCGCCTGGCCGTGGATGAGCACCGTGCCCGCGCCATTGCCAAAGCGGCGGTCGTAGCCGTCGGCGTAGCCAATGGCCAGCGTGGCAATGCGGCGCTCGGCGGCAGCGGCGGTGCCCCGGCGGCCGTAGCCCACGGTGGTGCCGGCGGGCAGGGTCTTAATCTGGGAAATGGTGGTGCGCAGCTGGCTCACGGGGCGCAGGGCAGCGAGGTCGGCGGTATTGCTGGCATCCACACCGTAGAGGCCGATGCCGAGGCGCACCATGTTGAACTGCGCCGCCGGGAAGCGCAGGATACCGGCCGAGTTCAGGGCGTGCTTGAGCACGGAGTGGCCCAGGGCGGCCTCCAGGGTGATGGTCATGCGGCGGAAGGCGGCCAGCTGCTCGTGGGTAAAGTCGTCGTGGCCGGACTCATCGGCGGCGGCGAGGTGGGTCATCATGCTGGCCACGGGCAGGCGGGCGGCGTGCTGGCGCAGGCGGGCAGCCAAGGCAGGCAGGTCGGCTTCGTCGAAGCCAAGGCGGCGCATACCGGTATCGAGCTTGAGGTGGATTTTGGGGGTGGGAAGTGGGGAGTAGGGAGTGGGGAGTGGGCTTTCGGCGGGAATATCGAAGGTGGCCAGGTACTCGTCCAGCATCTCCAGGGAGTAGATTTCGGGTTCCAGGCGGTAGCGGCGCAGTGTTTCGAAGCTGTCCGGGGCGGCGTTCATCACCATGATGGGCAGGCTGATGCCGGCTTCGCGCAGAGCGATGCCTTCGTCGGCGTAGGCCACGGCCAGGTAGTCGGCGCGCTGAAACTCAAGCAAGCTGGCTACTTCGTAGGAGCCCGCGCCGTAAGCAAAGGCCTTCACCATCACCATGAGCCTGGTGCCGGGGCTCAGCTGGCGGCGGTAGTACTGCAGGTTGTGGCTGAGGGCGTCGAGGTTGACTTCGAGCACGGTGCCGTGCTGCTGGGCCTGCAAAGCGGCCACAATACGCTCGAACCCAAAGCGCCGCGCCCCTTTAATAAGGATGGTTTCGTGGGCGAAATCCGTAGAATTCAGCTGGGCAAGAAAGGCCTCGGTGGTAGGGTAGGTTTGAATTAAAAATTGAGAATTGGAAGTTAAAAATGAAGCCGGGTCTGTCGAAGCATCGGAGCCAGATGGAGTGGCTTCAGACTCAATTTTTAATTTATAATTTATAATTTTTAATTCCCTCGAAATCTCCTCCCCAATGCCTATCAGCCGGCTCACGCCCGCCGCTGGCAGCAGGGCGGCCACGCGGGCGTACAGCTCCGCGCTGCTCAGGCCGGATTCGAGCACATCGCTGATAATGAGGGTGCGGCGACCGGGGCGGCTCTGCCGGGCCAGGGCATTGAGGGCCAGGGCCAGGCCGGCGAGGTCGTTATTATAGGTATCGTCGAGCAGGTAGGAATCGTGGCGGCCGAGCTTCATTTCCAGGCGCATGGCTACCGGGTGCAGGCGCAGCAGTCGGCGCTGAATCTCGGCCGGCTCTACCTGCCGGTGCAGAAGCACGGCCAGGCAGTGCAATGCGTTTTCGATGGACGGCTCATCGGCGAAGGGCAGCGTGAATTCGGCAGTGAGGCCGGTAGCAGGGTATTCGGCGCGCAGGCGGGTGGTATTGGCGGGGCTGCTAGCCTCGGTGGTGAAGCGTACGTCGGCGGGCAGTGTGGGCTGGCGCGTCCAGCTAAAGCCCAGGAGCTGCCGCGCCGCCACGGCGGCCCGCACCAGGAACTGGTCGGCACAGTAAAACAGCAGCTGAAAATCAGCACCTTGGAACAACGTCAGTTTTTCCAGCAGCTTCTGCTCCTCAGAGGCAAAACCGGCGTCGTGAGCCGTGCCGAGGTTGGTGAAAATTCCTTCGGTGGGCCGAATGATGCGGGCCAGCCGGGCCATCTCTCCTACTTCGGATATGCCGGCTTCAAAAATCCCCAGCGTGTGGCGCTCGGGGTTCAGCTCCCACACGCTGAGCGGCACGCCCACCTGCGAATTGTAGGAGCGCGGCGAGCGGCAAATATCCTCGTCGGGGCTCAGCAGTTGGGCCAGCCATTCCTTCACAATGGTTTTGCCGTTGGAGCCGGTGATGCCTATAACTGAGGCTGTAAACTGCGCCCGGTGGGCGGCCGCCAGCGCCTGCAAAGCGGCCAGCGGACTGGCAACTTCCATAATCCCAGCCTCGGGGTAGGCGGCGAGGCCACCGGGCAGGGCGGTATTTTCCTCCACGAAAAACAGGCGCACGCCCTGGGCGTAGAGGTCGGGCAGGTAGCGGTGGCCATCGTGGCTGGGACCGCGCAGGGCGAAGAAGGCCGCCCCAACGGGCAGGTCGGCCCGACGGCTATCGAGCAGCAGGTGGCGCACGGTGGCCGAGGCATCAGCGGGCGCCTGCCGTAGGTGGCCGGAAACGCGGGCGGGCAGGTCGAGGAAGGGGGGGAAAGACATGATGGCGCAAAGGTCCGGCAAAAAACGGCGCGGCCTTTCACGGAACTGTTTACTATCGAACGGCTCGCATTTGGGTGAGGGCAAGCAAAAACGGCGCGGGCCGGGCCGGAGGCAACCGTGGCGCACGTCGGCGCATCTGAGTTACGGAGGCTATTCGCAGGGGCTTAGCGCCTACGCGGCCGGGGTATTGCCCAATATTTTGTAAATCGAATACATGTTCTTCCATTTTACACCTTTTTGCCGATGAGACAGTTACCTGAACTTCGCCACAGCTTACTGTGGGGGCCGGCCGTAGCGCTGGCGCTGGGCGCGTGCAGCCAGCAGGCCACTTCCGTGGTCACGGCGCCGGCCAGCCCGGCGGCGCCCATGGCGGCCACGCCCGCACCCGCCGGGCCGGCTTTCGAGATTCCGGTGGAATACTACACCCTGCCGAACGGGCTGCGGGTGGTGCTCTCGCCCGACCACACCGCGCCCACGGCCACGGTGGCGGCGTACTACGCGGTGGGCTTCCGGACGGAGCCGCGCAACCGCACGGGCTTCGCGCACTTATTTGAGCACCTGATGTTTCAGGGCTCGCAGAACCTGGGCAAGGCCGAATTTATTCAGCTGATTCAGAAGAATGGCGGGGCACTGAACGGCTCCACTCGCTTCGACTTCACCAACTATTTCGAGGTGGTGCCGAGCAATAAGCTCGAAACCATTTTGTGGGCCGAAGCCGACCGGATGCGCGGCCTGGCCATCAACCAAGGCAACCTGACCAACCAGCAAGGGGTAGTGAAAAGCGAGGTGCGCGTGAACGTGCTCAACCAGCCCTACGGCGGCTTTCCGTGGCTCGACATGCCCCAGAAGGCCAACAAAAACTGGAACAACGCCCACAATTTCTACGGCGACCTGAAGGACCTGGACGCCGCTAACCTGGCCGACACCAAGGCATTTTTCAAAACTTACTACGCCCCCAACAATGCCGTGCTGGCCGTGGTGGGCGATTTTGAGCCCGCCGAAGCAAAGGCCTGGGTGGAGAAATACTACGGCAACATCCCCAGCGCCACGCCGCCGCCCAAGCCCGACCTCACCGAGCCGCGCCAGGAGCAGGAGCAGCGGTTTTCGAAGGACGACAAGCTGGCCAGCAAGCCCGCGCTGGCCTTCGCCTACCACATGCCCGAGCGCAACACGCCCGAATACTACGCCCTGATAATGCTCGACCAGATTTTGCTCCAGGGTAACGACAGCCGCCTCTACCAGGCCCTGGTGCAGAAGCGCGGCTACTCCGACGGCGTGAGCGGCGGTATCAATTCCGACCTCGGCAACCAGTTCAACTACAATGGCCCGATGCTGTGGATGGGCAGCATTATCTACGACCCCAGCGTGCAGGCCGACTCGGTGGTGAGCGTGCTCGACCAAGAAATCAGCCGCCTGGCCAAAACGGGCATCGACCAGGCCACGCTGGACCTGGCGATGGTGAAAATCCGCTCCGCTTTTTACGACCAGCTGAGCGGGTCCGACAACTTTGGGCGGGCCGACCTACTGGCCGCGTTTGCGCTGTTCGACAACGACCCGGCGCGCATCAACCGCATCGAGGGCGAGTTCCGCAAGGTGACGCCCGAGCTGATGCAGAAGACCATTCGCGAGTACCTGCGGCCCGGCAACCGGACCATTATCACCGTCAATCCGCTGGCCAAGAGCTAGCCCTGACTCCTACTTTTTCGCCATGAACAAGCTGATTATCGGGCTACTCGGTGCCGCCCTCGTTGCTACCACCGTAGATGCCCAGGCCCAGAAGCCGAAAGCCAAGTCCAAAATACCGGCCCGGCCCGCCGCCGCCGCCACGCCGGCAGCACCCAAGGAAAGCCCGCCCGAAGGCAGCGCCCCGCGCGACTTTGCCCTGCCCGCCAAGGAAGAATTCACCCTCGACAATAGCCTGAAGGCCCGCCTGGTGCCCTACGGTCAGGTGCCCAAGGTGACGATGATGGTGGCCATTCAGGCCGGCAACGTGCACGAAGCCGCCAATGAAGTGGCGGTGGCCGACCTGCTGGCCAAGCTCCTGCAGGAAGGCACGGCCAGCCGGTCGGCTACCCAGCTGGCCGAGCAAGTGGCCCGCATGGGCGGCACGCTCAGCATTTCGGCCGGCCTCGACCAAACCACGCTGTGGGCCTCCTGCCTGAGCGAGTATGCGCCGCAGCTGGCCGCGCTCATGGCCGATGTGGTGCTGCACCCGGCCCTGCCCGCCTCGGAGCTACCCCGCCTCAAAACCGACCTGAAGCGCCAGATGAACCTGGCCCGCTCCTATCCCGGTACCCAGGCCCGCCAGAAGTACTCGGCCGCCATTTACGGCAGCCACCCCTACGGCCGCCCCCTGCCCACCGATGCCCAGCTCGACGCCCTGACCCTGGAGCAGGTGCAGAGCTTCTACAAAAACCAGTTTGGCGGCCAGCGCACCAGCGTTTACGTGGCGGGGCGGTTTGATGCCCCGGCCCTGCGCCAGGCCATCGGCAGCGCCTGGAAGGATTTCCCGCAGGGGCCGACCCCGCGCATCGAAATTGCCAAGCCGCTGACCAAGGGCGACGTGCTGACTCTGGACCGGCCCAGCGCGCCGCAGTCGACCATTGTGGTGGGACTGCCGGCCGTGGACCCCTCCAACCCCGATTTTATTCGGCTGCGGGTGATGAACTCGCTGCTCGGCGGCTCGTTTGGCTCGCGCATCACGCGCAACATCCGGGAGGACAAGGGCTACACCTACTCGCCCTACAGCTACGTGGAAACCCACTACCGTACCGGCAACTGGACCGAAAACGCCGACGTGACCACCGCCGACACCTATAATTCGCTGCGCGAAATAATGAGCGAAGTGGAGCGCCTGCAAAAAACGCCGCCCACCGCCGAGGAGCTGCAGGGCATCCAGAACTACGAGGGCGGCATGTTTGTGCTGCGCAACTCTACCCCCGGCGGCATCATCGGCCAGCTCAATACCCTCGACCTGCACGGCCTGCCCGAAACCTACCTCACCGAGCAGGTCAGGAACATCAACGCCGTGACGCCCCAGCAGGTAAGCGAAACCGCCCGCAAATACATGCGCCCCGAAGCCATGACCATTGTGGTGGTAGGCGACAAAAAGCAGATTGACCCGCAGCTGAAGAAGTTTCAGGCTGAGCGCAAGAAACCACTGTAATTGAGGGCGAAGCACGAAGAAACGCCATACTGAGCCTGCCGAAGCAGCTCTATGAGATGTAGAGATGCGATACTTCGCGTCTCCTCGCTGCCCGACTCCCACGCGAGGAGACGCGAATTGTCGCGTCTGCACACTCCATACACTGACCTGAAAGCTGCTCTGATTTCTTGCGTGGCAGAGTGGGTGGGGGGTGAAAACGCCAGAACAATGCGCTTTATAAAAATATCCTGCCGCTCTACCCATAATTTAAAATGATTTAATTCATATTTTTATAATCGCAGGTTATATTTGAAGCATGAACCTGCAACAGCTCACCTACCTCGTAGCCCTCGATACTCACCGCCAGTTTGGCCTCGCCGCCGAGAAAAGCTGCGTGAGCCAGCCCGCCCTCAGCGTGCAGGTGCAAAAGCTGGAGGAAGAACTGGGCGTGCTGCTCTTCGACCGCACCCAGCGCGGGGCCGAACCCACCGCCGTGGGGGCCAAAGTCATTGCCCAGGCCCGGCGTGTACTGCGCGAGGCCCAGCAGCTGCGCGAGCTGGTGCAGGTAGAAAAGGGCGAAATAGTGGGCGAGCTGCACCTGGGCGTCATCCCCACGCTGGCCCCGTACCTGGTACCGCGCTTCCTGGGGGGCCTCACCACGGCTTACCCCAGCCTGCGGGTGCACATTGAGGAGCTGCGCTCCGAAGAAATTATGCAGCAGCTGAAAGACCACCGGCTGGACGTGGGCCTGCTCGTGACGCCCCTCGACGACCGGCAGCTACGCGAGCTGCCGGTCGTCGATGAGCCCTTCCTGCTACTCGCTTCCGAAAACCACCCACTGGCCGCCCACGCCACTGTGCAACCCGCCGACCTCCAGCAACCCGGCCTCTGGCTGATGCAGCAGGGCCACTGCTTCCGCAGCCAGGTGGTAAACCTGTGTGGCGCGGCCTCCCCCACCGGGACCATCGCCTACGAAAGCGGCTCGATTGAAACGCTGCAAGAGCTGGTGCGCCGGCAGGGCGGCTACACCCTGGTGCCAGAGCTGGCCGTATTGGAAGAGGTGGAAACCAATCGGCTCCTAAAACGGTTCGTGGCCCCGGAACCGGTGCGCGAGGTGAGCCTGGTGGTGCATCACGGCTTTGTGCGAACGCAGCTGCTTACGGTATTGCGCGGCCTTATTCTGGCCAGTGTACCGGCCCGGCTACACGCCCGGGAATCGGGTGAAAAGGTGCGCTGGCGGTAGCCGGACTGGTTCCATTTTTTATCCATTAGCACCATTATGTTGGTTTGTTTGCCGTGTAGCCAGCAAGCCGAATATCTTATTTTACGTACCTGTCTGCAATTAGCAAGCCTGGGTGACGTTCCTATTACGCCTGGTTTTTGCAAGCACTTCCATCTTTCCGCTTCCTACTTTCCGTTCTTTCAATGCCTGCCTCAGCCGCACGCCTGCTGCTACTCATATTGGTTATTCCTTAGTGGCTGGGGGCTAAAGGCACGCGCCCAAAGCCCGGCTACCGATAGCCTGCGGCGCGTGCTGCCCCCCCACCCCCGACTCGGCCCGGGTGCTGCTACTACTGGAGCTGGGCCACACCTACCGGGCCTAGAAGCCCGACTCGACAATGTACCTGGCCCAGAAGGCCTGGCAGCTGGCACGGCAGCTCAACTTCGACAAAGGCCGTGGCCGGGCCCAAGGCGTGATTGGCATGGTGCTGCGCGAACGCGGCGAGCTACCCAAGGCCTACGCCAACCAGCAGATTGCCCTCCAGCTCAGCTGCCAAAGCCACAACCCGGAAGGCGAAGCATCCACCCTGAACGGCCTGGGCAACATCAGCCTCGACCTGCGCCAGTACCCGGAGACCATTGAGCACTACCGTGCTTCGGAGGTGCTGTACCGCCGCCTGTAGCGGCTGCCGTGGGTGGCGGGCACCCGCACCAACCTGGGCAGCTGCTACGAGAAGCTCAACCAGCTCGACTCGGCTCTGGCCCTGCAGTAGCGGGCCGAAACGCTCATTGCCCGCAACCTCCGGCCCCGGCTGGCCGTGGCCGGAGGTTGCGCAACATGGGCATGGTGCAGGCCCTCCTGGGCCACTCCCCCGAAACATTTGCCCACTACCGCCGGGCGCTGCACGAAACCCAGGCCACCAACGACTTGCGCAACCATGCCATGGCGCACTACCACATGGCCCTGCTGTTTGAGCAGCTGCACCAGCCCGATCCGAGCCTGCTGCCCGCCCGCCACGCGCTGCGCAATGCCCAAGCCGTGTCGTACCGCCTTACGGTGATGAATGCCGGGGCGCTGCTGGCGCGGCTGTACCAGGCCCGCCACCGGCCAGACAGTGCCTTTCATTACCAGAGCCTGGCCGGGGCAGCACGCGACAGCCTCTATGGCCCCGAGAAGTTTCAACAGCTGGAGCTGCTGGCCTTCACCGAGCAGCTGCTGCGGCAACGGGCCCTGCAACAGCAGCAAACTGCTAATTACCAGCGCAGCGGCTTCCTCAGCCTGCTGGCAGTGCTGCTCACGGTGGCGCTTGCTGGGCTGGGCCAACCGCCGCCATCGCCGCGCCAACCGCCTGCTGAACGAGCGCAACGCCCAGATTGAAGCCCAGCGGAATGCCCTGGACGAGGCGCTGACCGAAGTGCGCGCCGTTCAGGCGCAGCTGGTGGCGGCCGAGAAATGGGCCTTCGTGGGCGAGCTTTCGGCGGGCATTGCCAATAAGCTGCAGAACCCGCTGGCCTTCATGCGCAAGTTTGCCGATGTGAGCTTGGGCCTGCTCGACCACGACACTACCACGCCCACTGCCGGCCTGGAGCAGCAGATACAGGACGGCCTGAAGCAGAATCTGCACGAAATAAGCGCGCACGGGCGGCGAGCTCGGCCATCATTGCCGATATGCTGGCCCATGCCCGCCCCGGCCCCCGGCAGCCCGTGTCCACCGACCTCAACGCCCTGGTGGCCGAGTACCTACGCATGGCCTACCAGGGTGCGCCGGGCCGACAGCTCACGCACGCCGTGGAGCTCGAAGTTCATTTCGACCCGGCAGTGGGCACCGTGGCCGCCGTGCCGCAGGAGCTGGGCCGAGCCATGCTGAATTTGTTTGCGAATGCTTTTTATGCGGTGCGGCAACACCAGCAGGCCAGTGGCCCCGGCTTTCAGCCCCAGATGAGCGTGCAGACGCGGCGCGAGGGCGACTCGGTAACGATAGAAGTGTACGACAACGGCTTTGACATCCCGGCCAGTGTAGCGGAACGGGTGTTTCAGCCATTCTTCACCACCAAGCCTGCTGGCGAAGGCACGGGCCTGGGGTTGTCGCTGGCATACGACATTATCACGAAGGGCCACCAGAGCACGCTGACCGTCGAAACGGAGGAAGGAGAGTTCACTCGGTTCACGGTACGTTTACCCGCCTAACTTTGCCGGCACCGCTTGTCATTGCCCGCATGAAATCATCCCGAGTTATTTTTGGTTTACTGGCGGCCGTGCTGCTAACCACCTGCGCCCGCCGCCCCACCAAGCTGGAGATTTACGACGTGGTTATCAACCACGTAACCATTGTGGATGTACGCACGGGCCAGCTCACACCCAACCAGGTGGTGGCCATCGCGAAGGGCAAAATAGTAAGTGTGGGACTGGCCGATAAGGACAGCTACGCCGCCAAACAGTACGTGAACGGCAACGGCCGCTACCTGATACCGGGCCTGTGGGACATGCACGTGCACTTCCGAGGCGGCGACAGCCTGGCCGCCGCCAATAAAAAAAGCCTGACCCTGTTTCTGGCCCACGGCATCACCACGGTGCGCGACGCGGGCGGCGACCTCACGCCCAGCATCTTCCAGTGGCGGCGCGACATGGATGCGGGCCACCTGGCCGGGCCGCGCATCTTCACGTCGGGCCCCAAGATTGATGGGCCGGGGGCCTACTGGCCGGGCTCGTTGGAAGTGGAAACCAAGGGCCAGATTCGCAAGGCGCTCGACTCGCTGCAACGGTTGAAGGTGGACTACGTGAAGATTTACGACAGCAAGATTTCGGGCGCGGCCTACCTCGAAACCATCCGGCTGGCGCAGCGGCGCGGGATGAAAACCACCGGCCACATGCCCTACTCCGTGAAGCTGAGCGACGCCGTGCAGCGCGGCCTCGATGCCACCGAGCACCTGTACTACGTGTTCAAGGCCTGCTCCGGCAAGGAGGACAGCCTCACCACGCTGGTGCGCAACAGCTTGGTCACCAGCAAGCCGCTGGGCCTGTTCGCCATGCTGCCGGCCGTGTACGACACGTATAGCCCGGCAGCGGCGGCCCGCATCTTCGCCCTCATGGCCAAGCGCCACACGGCTGCCGTGCCCACGCTCTACATCGGCAAGACGCTGACGGAACTGCCCGAAAACGACCACGCCCGCGACTCCCTGCTGGCCTACATCGACCCAAAGATTCAGGCTACCTACCAGCGCCGCCTCGCCAGTGCCCGCACGCAGCCGCTGGCCAGCCAGAATTTCAGCCGGAAGCTGGAAACCAAATTTATAAGCATGATTCCGACCATGCAAGCCGCCGGCGTAACCCTGCTGGCCGGCTCCGATAGCGGCCCGTTCAATTCGTTCATCTACCCCGGCGCCTCGCTTCAGGAAGAGGTAATTTTGCTGGTGAAAGCCGGCCTCACGCCGCTGCAGGCGCTGCAGGCTGCCACCCTCAACGGAGCCCGCTTTATGGGCGTGGCCGGACAAACCGTCGCCATCGCCCCCGGCAAAGACGCCGACCTGGTGCTCCTGACCGCCAACCCGCTGGAAGACATCAGCAACATCAAAAAAATCGACGCCGTGATTTCCCGTGGCAAGGCCTACCCGGCCGCCACGCTGGCCAGTATGATGCGCGCCATCCGTAATAAATAGGACCACTGATTAGCACGGATTTTAGCGGATTTCGCGGATTTTGTAGTCGAATCCCAGTATAGCTTTGGTTTCCGTTTGGCTGGATTTATTAGCACCCCGCACCCTATTTCGGAGCGATTATAGTCGTAGCAATCGACTACAGAATCCGTGAAATCCGCTGAAATCCGTGCTAATCAGTGGTCTAGAAACCCACCCCTATCCGAAACCCCGTACCCAGCCGCTGGCCGCTTTGCAGGGCCGTATAAAAATCAACCCGCAGCACTTTGAAGATGTGCTCCACGCCCGCGCCCAGCTCCACGTAGTGGCCGGCCTGGGCGGTAGTGAGGTAGTTGAACGAAACTACTTCCTGCCATTTCAGCTTGCGAAAGAGCGGGACTTTATTGAAGATGAAGCCGTTGAAGTGGTGGTCGTAGTGAGCTTCGAGGTAGGTATTGTTGGTGCTGAAGCGGTAGTAATCCAGCAGCTGGAACTCGCTGAAATTGCCAGCGAGCAGAGTTTGGTTGCCGGAGAAATGGCGGTAGTCGATGAAAGTCATCCCCTCCTGCTTGCCCACGAAGCCGCCCACGCTCACGCGGAAGCTGCTGGCACCCAACAGGCCCAGCGGCACATTGTCGCGCACGCCGGCTTGCAGCAGCAGGTAGCGCACATCGGCCCCCAGCGCGTGCGGCACGGCCAGGCGGCCCTGTACGTTGAAGGTAGGCCACTTTGAGCCGAGGTTGAACTTGCCATCGGGCCGGCTGATGTAGCGCTGGCCAGGCTTGAAATCAGCCGAGAGCGCCACGGTAAGAATGCGGCTGCGGCCAAAGCCGGTATCCGCCAGCTCGTCGCTCACGGGCCGGTTGGGGGTGAAGGCGCGGCCGGGCACGTCGTAGATAAGCCGGTCGGTGGTGTTGTACAGCTCATGGCGGTCGAAGTAGGCGGCGGTGGTGAGCAGGGTCAGGCCGTTCACCGGCTCCGTCAGGTAGCTCAGCTCGGCCCCGTCGCGGCGGTAAAGCTTGGCGTAGTTGCGGTTATCAAACAGCGTGTAGAGCGTGTTGATGAGCGGCGTCACCTGCGAATTCTTGTCAAAATTCTCGATGGTACGGCCGGCTTTCAGGCCGATTTGCTGGCGGCGGGCCGGGTGCAGCTGCCAGCTAGCGTCTAAACTGGGATTCAGCTCGTTGCTGCTGAAACCGTAGCGCAGCACCGGTGTGATGCTGAAATTCCGTCGGTCGTCGGTACGCTTCCGGAAGGTAGCCTGGGCGTTGAGCACGGCGCCTTCCACGGTGTTGTACTGGAAAATACGCGATACCGGCAGCACGTAGAACGACGTCTTCTTGAAGCTGTTGACGTACGTGTAGCCGCCCATCAGCAGGTTGATGGGCTCGAACTCGTTGCGCTTGCGGTCCATCGAGTCCTGGTAAGGGCGCGAGCGGCGGAGGACTTCGGTGCTGTCCTTCACCTGGTAATCCTTCGTTTCCTCGGCCGTGAGGGGCACTGGGCGCACGGCGTCCCAATAGGCCAAGTCGCGCTCGTTCACGCCTTTTTCTACCAGCTGCACCTGGCCGCGCGGCATCTGGGCGAAGATGTCGTTTTTGAGAGAATCGCGCGCGGCCTGCTTCACTTTTTTGCGCACCTGGGCATTGAGGCCGCGCAGGTCGGGCTTGCGTTTGCGGATTTGAGCGGCGGTTTCCTGGCCCACGGGGGCGGCGTTTTTGCCCTCGACTATCACGGGCGGCGCGGCTTTGGGCGCGGGCGGCGTGGGGTAGGTAGGCACCACGTTGGCATAGTTGGAAAGCACGGCCGTGATGTAGCCCGAACCCTTAAAACCCAAGCCCGATAAGTTGGCTGTAACCTGCTGCGACTGAATAAGCCAGACGTTGGCATTGCCCGGCGCGGGCGCGTACTGCTGGGCCAGGTGCAGTTCGTCTACATAGTCGAGCTGGGCATCCTTATCGAGGTGCAAATCGACGGAGTGGATGCGCCACGAGCCGTCCACGATGTAGATGTAGCCCGCAAAAACGGGGTCAGTGCGGCGGCGCGGCAGCACCCGTATTTTGTGCACCAGCACTCCGCCCTGCGGGGTACTGCCCACCAGCTCGTACTTGTAGAACAGCATGGCATTGCCCGCAATGGGCGACACAAAGCCGCGCTCCGAAAACCCGGGGTTTATCAGGTTTTCATAGAAAGTCAGATTGCGCCCCGCGCTGGCCCGGTTGAAGCTAATGCCCCGCGAGTCGCCGCTGATTCGGCTCGACAACATGCGCTCCTTCACGATGTTGGGCTGCGTGAAGCTGAAATCGGACAGGGTTTCGGACAGGTAAAAAATACCTTTCTTAATGTCCGGCCCCAGCTTAAACAAGCCCATAATTTTGGCCGGCGTCTCGTTGATGCGGCCCAGGGCTTTGATGTAGATGCGGGCGCGGTAGGCGGCCACCTCGCGCTTGTGGTAGGCCCGCCACTGCTGCGCCTCCTGGATGATGGCATAAGCCGGGTCGCGGTCGGAGGATTTCACCAGTACCTCGCCCAAGCTGTAGGCCTCGGGCTGGAGCGTGATGTTGACGGTGAGCGTAGAGTCACCGCCCGGCACGCGCACCGGCTCAATATGCTGCTTGTAGCCCACATACTGGAACACCAAATCGTACTGTCCAGCCGGCAGCCGCAGCAGGAACTGGCCCTGCTCGTTGGCCCCCGTGCTAGTGGCCGCGCCGCGCACAGCCACATTGGCAAAGGCCAGGCCCGCCTTGTTGGCCCCGCTCACTGTGCCCCGGATTACGCCGGCGCAGCTGAGAAATGGCGCGGCAATCAGCAGCAGCGCAAGAAGTAACCAGCGTAAAGAAATTTGCAACATAAAATCGATGGGCAGAAAAAAGGCACCCCCAAGGTACGCCCCGCCCGCAACTGATGCATGCGGAGGGCCCAAAGGTTGCCTGACATTGTGCCGCCCGGCCGATGGCAGCGCGTAATAATCAGTACCGGAATTGGTAACGAACCGCCCGGCGCGTTGTTTTCCATTACTTGCCGCCCGAAACCCTGCCCCTCATGTTCAAAAATTCCGATAAAGCCCCCAAGCAGTACACGCCCGGCGAGGCCCTGCAAAAAATCGCCGCCTTCTGCGCCTACCAGGAGCGCAACCAGAAAGAAGTCGAGCAAAAGCTAAAATCCTACGGCCTCGACGAGGACGAAGCCGGCGAAATCATCATCCGCCTGAGCCGCGAAAAGCTACTGGACGAGGAGCGGTTTGCCCAGTCGTTCGTGCGCGGCCACTACCGAAACAAGAAGTGGGGCCGCCGCCGCATCATACAGGAGCTGAAGCAGAAAGGCATCAGCGAATACTGCATCAAATCGGGCCTGAAGGAGATTGATGGCGAAGAATACTACCAGAACCTGGTGGACGTGATGGAGAAAAAGGACCGCCAGGAAAAGGAGAAAAACCCACGCGTGCGCCGCATGAAAATCTCGCAGTACCTCACCGGCAAAGGCTACGAGCAGGACCTGATAAAAATGGCGCTCGATGAGCTGGGCAAAGCGCCGGAAGACGATGAGTAGCATAGAGCGTTCCGGAACGGTCATGCCGAGCGCAGCCGAGGCATCTCGCGTGCCACCACTAACCTATTCTATCAATTGAGTTACTACTCCATGCGAGATGCCTCGGCTGCGCTCAGCATGACCGTTCTACTGCTTCGGCCCCACTCTTGGCATCACCAATTGCTGCCCGATTATCACCCGCCGCCCGGTGAGCGTACGCAGCATGGGCACGAGAATCTGCTCGGCGTTGCGCTGGGTTTCGGCCAGGATGCCTGATTGCAGGGCGGCATTGCGGACCTGCTTTTCGGCGTATTTGTAGCCCTGGTCCACAAGGTCGGCATCCTGAAAAAAGCCGTTTTCGGTACTGAATACGCGGCTTTGGTCGTGGTTCACCTGGAAGGAGCACAGCTCCGGCGCAGGCAGCACCACGCGCACAATGGAGTCGCCCTCAAACACGACATCCTGCGGGCGGATTTTGCGCAGGTCGAGGCAGCCCACGGCTTCGCCGCCCACCACGAGGGCCACTTTGGCATCGGGCAGCAGCGGGTAGCGGCTGGCCCGGCGGTACTCCACAATGTCCTTGAACTTGTAGCGCACCAACTCCAGCTTGCCCAGGGCCTCTACCTGGGTGAGAACCGTGTTGTGCGTCACGGTGACTTTGGGCTCGGTATTCAGCGGGTTGAGGTCGGCGAGGGTGGGGCCTATTTTCTTCCAGAGAAACCAGCCGAGGGCAAGCAGAAACAACAGGGGCAAGAGGCGACGCATGAGGCGGGGCAGCATAGGTGTTAGGATTAGCATCTACTTGTACGAGCGAATTGCCAAAAGCTACTGCTTATCCGGGGTTGTGGCAGCCACAGTGTAGCTTTGGCCGGTGACTCTTTCTTCCTCTCCCCCCGCCCCGGGCCTTGGCCCACGCCTGTGGCGCGGGCACGGCTGGCTGTTGCTGGCCCTCTGGCTGATGGTGCAAGTGGCTTTCCTGCTGCGCTATCACGGCCCGCACTACGCCAACGACAGCGGCCGCTACCTCGAATACGCCGCCAACCTGGCCGAGCACGGCTACTATAAAATCGAACCGGGCACGGCCCCTACGACCATTGCCAACAACGGCATCGGCAATTTTCAGTACGAGCACAACCAGCGTTACATCCTATATCCCTGGTTCCAAAGCGTGTGGCTGCGGCTGCACGCGGGGTGGTGGGGCATTGTGCTGGGGCAGCTGGCTGTTTCGGGCGTAGCTGCCAGGGCCCTGTACCAAGCATTGCGGCAGCTACTGGCCGGCCGGCGCGGTGCGGCCGCGCTGGCAACCGGCTTGTTTATTCTGTGGCCCGACGTGCAGCAGTTCAACAGCTACCTGCTCACCGAATCACTATTCATCAGCTTATCGGTCCTCTCCTTCTGGGCCTTTGTGCAAGTACGCAATGGGGGCTGGCAAGCCTGGGTTACGCTCATCATCCTGCTGTTGCTCACGGCCCTGGTACGGCCCAATGGCTTTGTGGTAACCGGCGCAGCCGTTCTGGCTGGGCTGGCCTCGCTCTACAGTCAGCGCCGCCGGCTATTCTGGCTGGTGGTAGCCGGAGCGGTGCTGGCTACCCCATTGGCAGTGTGGTGGCTTAATTATCAGCTGGTCAGCTTTTTTATCGTCGAAACGTATTTGCGCGGCGAGCTCATGTTTGCTACGCCGGTGTGGGCTATCCACCCAAGCACTCCGTTAGTGTTGCCCCCAGCTGGCCTGGGTCAGATGTCTCGAGTGCTCCACTTTGCGGCCCACAACCCGGGCTTTCTGGCCCGCCTGATGGCCGGCAAGCTGCTAGTATTCTTCAGCAGTGTCAAGCCATATTATTCGCTGGCGCACCGGCTCATCAGCGTACTGGTGCTCTGGCCACTGTACTACCTGGCGTTTCGCGGAGCGCGCCAGGCGCGGGTATGGCTGCCGGCCCGGGCCTTTCTGGTAGGTGTGCCGTTGCTACAGGCCGGCGTTGTCATGCTCACGGTCGATGACTACGACGTGCGCTTCCTGGCCCCGGTGCTGCCCTTCATTTTTGTACTGGCCGCGCTGGAACTACAGCGGCTTTGGCCTGTAAGAACGGTTGCCAAATACGGTCCGCTGCTGGCTAGGCCCTAGCCTCGCGCCCCAAACCGCTCTTCCCAGCCCGCCCAGGCCTGCTGCCCGCCGGTGTGAATAGCCACCACCGTACTACCACGCCGGAAATAACCCTTCCCCACCAAATGCAGCACCCCAAACAGCAGCTTGCCGGTATAAATCGGGTCGAGCAGCACGCCGTGCTGCACCTGAAACTGCTGAATAAACGCCAGCAGCTCGACCGAATACTTGGCGTAGCCGCCGAAGTGATAATCGGTCTGAAGCGAATAATTATCGAAAGCCTGTCCAGCCGTCGCCTGGGTCAGCGCATCAATTTCCGTGCGTAAAAAACCGCCGTTTTTCAGGGCCGCCACGCCCACGGCGTGCTGCTGGCCAGCCAGGCCAGTGAGCAGGCCCGCCAGGGTGCCGCCGGTACCCACGGCCACGGCCAGCGCATCAAAATCAACCTGCTGTCGAATCTCGGCCACCAGCTCGGCGCAGCCGGGCAGGGCCAGCGCATTAGTTCCCCCCTCGGGCAGCACGTAGGCCGGGCCAAAGCGGGCCAGATGCTCCGTCATAAACTCCGGCTCGGGCCGGCGGCGGTAGGCCGTGCGGTCGAGGTAGTGCAGGGCCATGCCATCGGCGGCGGCCCGGACCAGCGTGGGGTTGAGCGTGGACCCCGCCGCCGGCTCATCGCCCCGAATCAAGCCGATGGTGCGGAAGCCCAGCAGCCGGCCGGCCGCCGCCACGGCCGCAATGTGGTTGGAATAAGCCCCGCCAAAAGTGAGCAGCGTGTGGTGGCCCTGCGCACGGGCCGCCGCCAGATTGTACTTGAGCTTGCGGGCCTTGTTGCCGGGCAGGTCCGGGTTCACCAGGTCGTCGCGCCACAGCAGCAGGCGCACGCCGTGGGCGTTGGCTACCGGCTCATCGAGCAGCTGAAGAAGGGATGTAGGCAGCATCGGGACGGCGGTAAAACGAGAAAGGGGACCAAAGAAACAACCGTTCCCCCATCCCCTTTCCCTGATTTTGCACAAAGCAGAAGCTACGCCAGCACCGGCGCGTCGTTCAGCAGCTCGTCGCCGCTGCGCTCGCGGCGGCGTGCTACGTACACGCCCGTGCCCACCAGCACCAGCAGCAGCGCAATGCTGGCCACCAACGACACCGCATTGCCCACAGCGTAAGACTTCGGCTCAAACTTGAACTCAATGGTGTGCGCGCCAGCCGGCACCTGTAGGGCCCGCAGCACGTAATCGGCCCGAATGTGCGGCACCGGCTTGCCATCGATGAAAGCCTGCCAGCCATCGGCGTAATAGATTTCGGAGAACACCACCAGGCCGGCCTGCGTAGCATTGTAGCGGTATTTCAGCTCGTCGGGGCTATAGTTGGTGAGAGCGATGCTGGAGCCGGCAATGTCATAGGTCGCGGCTTTTTGCTGCGGAAATTTGCTGGCATCCACCACCGCTTCGGTGGCCGGGCTCAGGGTACTGAGGGCCGCCATCTCGGCATCGGGGCTGGCCACGGGCTGCACTTCGCTCACAAACCAGGCATTGCCCAGCGCGCCGGGGTTGCGCTGCACTGGCTGCTTGGCGTCACCGGTGATGAGGTAGCGCATGTTCAGCATATTGAGCACCTGCTGGTTATTGTTTGAAATCTGGCGTTCGATAAGGTCCTGGTAGCGGCGCAGCTTGGCCCCGTGGTAGCCACCAATGCTCTTGTGGAAGTATGAAGTCTGGGCTTCGTTGAAGGGATTTTGCACGTTGAGCACGCGGTAGCTCAGGTCCTTATCCTGCAAAATCAGCTGGTCGGCCGGGCTGAGCTGGAATTCCTCGGCAATGGTTTCGCGCTGAAATTTATTGTCGCCGAGGTAGCGCTTATCCACGCCCCACAAATCCACCAGCACCAGCACCACCATAATGGCCGCCGCCGGCACCACTTTCAGTTGTCCTTTCAGGTGGAAATACAGCACGCCCAACGCCGCCCCAATAAAGAGCAGCCCACGCCACACGTCGTTGCGGAGCAAATCGGCGCGGTCGGCGCGCAGCGCGCCCAGCAGCTGCGGCGTGAAACCCTGCTTGGTCAGCTCCCCATCCACGGGCGCGGCAAAATCGAAGCTGAAGCTGGCCAGATAAGCCAGCACGCACAACCCGGCCGCGATAGCGCCGGCATACAGCACCTTGGGCAATAATGCCGAAGCCTCGGCCGAAAGGGGCGCTTTGGTACCCAGTAGCGTGGGCGCAGCGGCCGGCCGGGGCCGCAGGATGCGGCTCAAGGCCAGCGCACCCAGAATGGGCATGGCCAGCTGCGCAATCACCAGCGCCATGCTCACGGCCCGAAACTTATTGTAGCCCGGCAGCAGGTCAAAAATCAGGTAGTTAAACGTTTCAAAGTTCTTACCCCAGGCCAGTAAAATGGACAGCACCGTGCCCGCCAGCAGCCAGTAGCGCGTACGCTTTTCCACCACAAACAGCCCCAGAATGAACAGAAAGCATACCACCGCGCCCATATACACCGGCCCGGCCGTGTAGCTCTGCTGGCCCCAGTAGGTGGGCATCGAACCCAAATATTCCTGCGGCAGGCCTGCTTTGGCCAGGTTAGAATCGGTGCCGAGCGGCATGGAGCTGGCCCCGCCGTAGAAATTGGGAATCAGGAGAGTAATAGTTTCGCCCACACCGTAGCTGTACTGGAACGCGTAGTCGCGGTCCACGCCCGAGCCGGCGTCCTCCGGGTTGGCGGCCGGGGCCTGGCCGGGCGCAGTAGGCGCGGCCGACTTCAACTCACTCGGGCCCCGGTTGCTGTATTTGCTATATTCGGCGGTGGTGTAGAGGCGGCCGAAACTCACACCCACGGCCAGCGCCGCGCCCAGCGCCAGCAGCGCCGTGCGCTTGGCAAAATCGGGCAGGCGGCCCGCCCGCACCGCCGATACCAACTCGATAATGCCGAAAATAGCCACCAGCAGCAGCAGGTAGTACGTAATCTGAAGGTGGTTGACGTGCACGTTCAGCGTGAGGCCCACGGCAAAAAGCGCGGCTCCCAGCCACTTATCGCGGCGGTACGTCACGAGCAGGCCGCCCAGCACCAGCGGCGCGTAGGCCAGGGCCAGGCTCTTGGTGTTGTGGCCAGCGGCCAGAATGGCCAGGTTGTAGCTCGAAAAGCCCAGCGCCACCGCGCCCGCCACCGCAATGAGCGGCCGCACGCCCAGCGCCACCAGCAAAATGTAGCCGCAGAGCAGCGCCAGAAACAGGTTGGCTACCACGGCGGGTAGGCCCAGCGTCATGGCCTTCTGCAAATACCCGGACCAGTCGCCCGGAAAGTGCAGGCTGATAAGGTACGTGGGCATACCCGAGAACATGGAATTGGTCCATAAAGCCTCTTTGCCCATGGCTTTAGCGTACTCCTGCGCCTCGTGCGCCCCCCCTTGGAACTGGGTAATGTCGTGCTGAGCCAGGGTTTTGCCATCGAACATGATGGGCGCGAAATACGCGCAGGCAAGCACCACGAAAAACAACACCGCCAGCACATGCGGCACAGCCCGCTGCCACCACGGCGCGGACGAAACAGAAGGAGCAGAAGCAACAACAGCCATCAGGGCAATTTTGGGGAAAATGAAAACGTGCCCGAAGGTACAGTAGAACCACCCGTAGCCGCTAACGTCCCGGAGTCAATCCCCAAATCCCAAGGCCACTCCAATCTTCCTGAAATTGACCCTACCCTACTTTACTTCCTCAAAATCAATGTATTCCCCACCCTTAAAGTCGTGTGGTTGTTTGCCCTGTTCTGCCACGGGCGGCACATAGTCCACCCGCACTTCGCCGGGCTGGGCATTAGGGCTGCTATCGGGCCGTGCCTGGGGCGGCACCACAAAGCCTCCGTTGCGCATCTGCTTGCGCACAAAGCCGCTTAGCGCCAGCCGCAGCACAATGGGCAGCAGGTATCGAACCGCGAAAAAAATCAGAATGAATATGAGCCAAAATTTCATATAGCTGGAAACGTAAACGCCGCCACAAAGTACGGTCAGCGCCTGCTGACGTGCACTCGGCACTTTTGCTTTACATAAACGGCCCGCTCCGGCTTATCGGTTCCGCAGCGCGAGGGCAACAGTACCATCCAGACCAGCGGTAGGTGAGCGCAGTGATTTCGGGGGAAGCAGGAAAGACTGTTTCCTAATGCAAACGCACGGCCCCGGGTTCGGTTGCTAAATTTTTCTCCAGTTGTGGTTGCGTGGCTTCCGGCCTATTGCCTATCTTTGCAGCCCCATCCAAAACCGTTGGTCGGGAACAAGCCGCTTTAGCTCAGTTGGTAGAGCAGCTCATTCGTAATGAGCAGGTCGTTGGTTCGAGTCCAATAAGCGGCTCCAAATAAAAAGGCCCTGAAACCGCATTGCGGTTTCAGGGCCTTTTTATTTGGAGCAAAGCCATCTGCCGCGCAGTTATTGGAAAACGCGCTGCGAAGCCGCCACTTGGTTGAACGAAGCGACCACGCCCACCGCCTCGGCCAGAAACTCCGGGTTGGCCTCAATATGGTTGCCCACCACCACCACGTCGGCCCCGGCTGCCAGGGCTGCATACAATCTCTCGCCTGAGTTCAGCCCGCCACCCACAATGAGGGGCGCACTCACGGCTTCGCGCACGGCCGCAATCATCGCACCGGATACCGGGTTTTGAGCCCCGCTGCCACCGTCGAGATACATCAGCTTCAGCCCCAGCTGCTCGCCAGCCAGTGCCGTGCAGGCCGCGATACCCGGCTTATTGTGCGGCATGGGTGCGGTACCACTCATGTAGGAAGCCGTGGTAGGCCGGCCCGAATCGACCAGCATATAGCCCGTCGACAGCAGTTGCAAGCCGCTGGCCTTGAGGCGCGGCGCGGCCACCACGTGCTGGCCAATCAAAAAATCAGGGTTGCGGCCCGAGATGAGCGAGAGCAGCAGCAAGCCATCGGCCGGGCCATCGAGGTGCATGCTGTGGCTGGGAAACAGCAGCACCGGCACATCAGAATGGGCCTTGATTAACGTGATAAGGGCAGCTTGGTGCGAACTAAGCACCAGGCTGCCCCCCACAAAAAAGTAATCGACCGGATGCGCCTCACTCAGGCCGAGCAGGTGCAACAGGCTGGTTTCATCCAGGTTGTCCGGGTCGAGCAATACGGCCAGCGCTTTGCGGCCATGCTGCTGCCGGGCACGCAGCGCATCATAAAGACTTAGAAGGGTTAGACGCATCCGAGGAATCAGAAGGAGCAGACGAGGCGACGGGAGAAGCCCCCGTTTCGGCTGTGCCGTAGCCGGGAGAAGTCGCAAGGTCGGCATTTTTGTCCGCCGGGAAAAACTCGCCTACTTTTTTCGTCACCATGGCCAGGGCTACAGCCGCCGCCTGAGCCACCAATACCTTACCGGTATCAGACTGCAGAAATGCCTGAAATACCGAGCCCACTATGCGCGAGCGGGATTTTTTAGCGCAGCCAGCCGGTGCGGACTCGTCGAAAGCCTGCGAGGCAGGCAGCCGGCGGCTGTCGTCGTAAGGCAAATCCTGAAACGGGTCTTCCTCAAACTTCTCATCCGCGTAAGTCGAACCCGCGACAAAGGGCGCGGCAGCAGCCGTCTCCGACGGATTCTCGTCCGGATGCGAAGCCGTGGAGCCAAAGCCCAGGTCATCGGCTTCGTGAGCGTACTGCTGGTATTGCACAAAAGCACGGGCCGATTCTTCTGCGGACTTGTGCGCCAGGTTATCACCTTTTTTGCCCTTCTTATCCTTCTTGCTTTTGCTGTTGGAATAATAATCGGTACCAAACTCGTAGTCGTTATCGGCCGCGCTATGGTCGGCCACGTACTTCTGCTGAACACGCTTGCGCTTCTTGCCGCCAATCAGCTTCGTGATGAGCCATACGCCACCGGCCAGGCCGGCACATACCAGCGCCACCTTGCCCACCACCACCGATTGCTCCTTGATGTGGTCCACGTCGCCGCGCAAGGCGCGCTCATACTCCAGTTTTTTGCGTTCGAGAAATTCTTTTTGCTCGTCGAACAGGGGGTTTTGCAACTCACTCATAAGAAGGTCGGCTTAGGCTTGGCGTTTATCAGATTTGTAAATGGTGTCCTTGAGCACCTTGTTGGCAAGACCTTGGAAGGCCGTTTTATCAACGCCCACCAGCACCAGCACCATCAGTACCAAGTAGAAGCCAGCTACGATACCAAAGCCCCAGTAAGGACTATTTAGCGCGGAATTGAGCGCCAACCCGGCAAATACGCTCACAAAGATTACAAACAACAACCCCAGAATGGCCAGGGTAGCGCCGTGAATAGTGCCCACAAAAATAGTGGATACTTTTTGCTGTATTTCCAGCCGAACCAGGTCGATGCGGGTATCGAGGTAGCCCGTTAGATTACCAATCAAGCTGTCGTTGCGAGGGGTTTTGGAAGTATCGTCGTCGTTAAACATGCGGCGCGAAAAAGGGGTGACACAAGAAAAAATGAGCCC
Organism: Hymenobacter siberiensis; assembly: GCF_018967845.1. Lineage (GTDB taxonomy): Bacteria > Bacteroidota > Bacteroidia > Cytophagales > Hymenobacteraceae > Hymenobacter > Hymenobacter siberiensis. The sequence continues at coordinate 820,414 of NZ_JAHLZZ010000001.1, read as the reverse complement.
GGCTGTTTCATTGATTTAACAAGAAAAAAAGCATCCGACCGTACCGGTTCTACGGAAAATTTCGGCGCGTGGCTGACTTTTGCCCCCACCTTTGTGTTTGCCGTTAGCGTGAGTCAGAATCATTACCAAGTTCTTGGAGTTGCCCCCACCGCCCCGGCCGCCGATATCAAGCGCGCCTACCGGCAGTTGGTGGTGCGCTACCACCCCGATAAGCACGGCGGCGATGTGCGCTATGAGGAGCAGTTTAAAGCCGTTGCCGTGGCCTATGGCATCCTCGGTGACCCTGCCCGACGGGCCACCTACGACTTCCAGCTAACCCAGGCAGCCCGCCGCGCCGCCGAAGCCCAGCGCCAGCAGCAGCAGCGGCCCGTGTCGCAGCACGTCTACGGCGTACCCATGCCTCCCCCCGCCCCGCTCCGCACCCGTCCTCCCGCTGGCAGCCGCGAGCGGCACTACCAGCGCATTCCGCACCAGCGTCCTTCCTTCAATCGGCGCGACTGGCTTTTCACCCTGCTTTTCATCGCGGGAATTGTGCTGTTTGCCATGGCCGTAAAAGTGACCATGGACCACGTCTCCGCCACCAGCAACTACGCCGATGGGCTGCGAGCCTACGTGCGCGGCGATTGGTCGGCAGCATCCAGCTACCTGGACGAAACGCTGCACTTCCGCCCCGACTACGCGCCCGCCCTGCGACGGCGCGGCGAGCTGGCGCGTTTTCACCTCCACGATGCCCGCGCCGCCCGCGCCGACTTCCAGGCCGCACTCCAGCAGCCCCAATCCCGTCGCCTCACCGCCGACCTGCTCTACCAGCTGGGCCGCTGCGAGGCCACCCTCGGCCGCGCTCGCACCGCCGACTTCAATTACACCCGCTCCCTGGCCCTCGACAGCACCCGCAGCACCGTCTACCTCGCCCGGGGCGAAACCCGCCTGCTCGACCTGCACCAGCCAGCCCTAGCCGTAGCCGATTTCACCACTGGCCTGAGCCAATACCAACGCGCCGGGCGCAAAGCCCCCTGGCATTACACCCAATTGCGTGGCGTGGCCTTCGCCGCCCTCGCCCGCTACCCCGAAGCCCGTTCCGACTACTTCCGAGTGCTCCAGGCCAATCCCACCGATGGCCGCACCCACTTCCTGCTCGGCAAGCTGGCTGCTCACACCAACGATTCCACCGCCGCCTGCGAGTTCTATCGCCGCGCTCTGCAGCTGGGTTACGAATACGCCCGAACCGCCAAGGCCGCCTGCCGTTAGCCCCATCCCCACTACGCAAACAACCGCCGCCGGCCAAAGCCAGCGGCGGTTGCCGAAGTTGCATTCAAAAGCTCAGAAAGCCTTACTGGGGCATCAACACCGTGTTCACTACGTGGATAACGCCGTTGCTCTGCATTACGTCTGCGATAGTCACAGTCGATATGCCGCCTTTTTCGTCCTTCAACTCGATGGTTTTGCCTTTAATCATCGCCGTAAGAGTACCACCGCTCACCGTCTTCAGCGTAGCCTTGCCACCACCAGCCTTGATGGCTTTCTTGAGGTCAGCGGCAGTCATACGGCCAGCCACAACGTGGTAGGTCAGGATTTTGGTCAGCGTAGCCTTATTCTCAGGCTTCACCAGCGTTTCTACCGTGCCAGCAGGTAGTTTGTTGAAGGCTTCGTTAGTAGGAGCAAATACGGTGAAAGGACCAGCGCTGCTTAGCGTTTCAACTAGGCCTGCGGCTTTCACAGCAGCCACCAGCGTCGTGTGGTCTTTCGAGTTAACTGCATTTTCCACGATGTTTTTCGTGGGGTACATAGCCGCACCACCTACCATTACGGTACCGGGCATTTTTTTAGTTTGGGCCGAAACATTGGTAATAGCAGCAGCGCTGAGGAAAGTAACCAAGGCAAGGGAGAACAAAGACTTTTTCATCGGTATAAAGAAATGGTTAGTTTTTTTGATTGATGCATCACCTACGCCATTCCTTCGCCCAGCGGATTGCATCGCCGATAAGTTTTACTAGAAAAATCGTCCAACGCTGATTTATGTCAGCGATTATAAATGACTTGTTCATGCAAGTGGTCACGCATAGCGCAAATACTTAGGGGCTTAGGAAGCAAAATTCAAAAAATGGGGCATAACTCACTGTTGTGCAATCAGCTAACCGCTATTATAGGTACAGCAAAATTTTGGAGGTCAAATTTCGCTACTTGCTGCGCCTGTTTGCCTTGGATTTGACGGCCTCGGATACGGCCCGCCTCATAGGCCTGAGCGTGCGGGCCGTCAATGACCTCTACCTACTGTTGCGCCACCGACTCCTAGCCTGGAGCCCCGCGCCGGCCGAACTCGACGGAGCGGTCGAACTTGACGAGAGCTACTTCGGTACGCGCCGGGTGCACGGCAAACGCGGCCGCGGAGCCAGCGGCAAAACCATCGTCTTCGGCCTGTTTAAACGCGGCAGGCAGGTATCACGGAAATCGTGCCCGACTGCTCGAAAAAGACCTTGCAGGCCATCATACGCGGTAAAATCGACGTAGCCGCGATGGTCAACACCGATGGCTGGCGCGGTTATGATGGGCTGGTAGACGTGGGCTTTGACCGCCACTTCCGCGTCCGCCATGGCCAAGACGAATTCGTGCAAGGCGCCTCGCTCATCAACGGCATCGAGTCCTTCTGGAGCTTCACCAAAGCCCGCCTCCAGTTCAAGGGCGTGCCCAGGCACACCTTCTTACTGCATTTGAAAGTGTCTGGATTTCGCTTCAATCATCGCTACGGGAACCGCTATAAATTGCCCCTTAAATTACTTCGCCAACAGCCCCTATAAACCTGTTTGCTTCCTAAGCCCCATACCTATTCAACATTGTTAGCTTCGGCGTAATCACCATTATCAAGCATGAAAAGTATTTGACAAATGGTAACAACCCAGTCCAAACTCTTTCTGCATCATCGCAGACAGCAAAAATCCTCTTGGTTGCTGGTGAAAGCATCCAAGAGGATTTCCTGTTGTAAGGTTGGCGGCGACCGACTCTCCCACCGGTGAAGGCAGTACCATAGGCGCACCGGGGCTTAACGACTCTGTTCGGAATGGGAAGAGGTGAACACCCGGGCTAAAGCCACCATTGCTGGCGGGGAGTGTGCGTGTTCTATTGCCCTGCTTGCGCAGGAACACACTCCTCAATAACTCGACATAAGGGGACAAAAACGAAACGTATTGTGCGCGCTCGACGCCATCCTCGCGGATGAAAAGAAGCCCTCGGCCACTTAGTACGGCTCAGCTATTCTATTTCTAGTTTTTCACCTGCCGCCTATCAACGTCGTCATCTCCGACGGGCCTTCCATTGGGAAATCTCATCTCCAGGTGAGTTTCGCACTTAGATGCTTTCAGCGCTTATCTCGTCCCAGCGTAGCTACCCGGCGCTGCACCTGGCGGTACAACCGGCGCACCAGCGGCTGGTCCATCCCGGTCCTCTCGTACTAAGGACAGGTCCTGTCAAATTTCCAACGCCCACCACAGATAGGGACCGAACTGTCTCACGACGTTCTGAACCCAGCTCGCGTGCCACTTTAATCGGCGAACAGCCGAACCCTTGGGACCTTCTCCAGCCCCAGGACGTGACGAGCCGACATCGAGGTGCCAAACCTCCCCGTCGATATGAGCTCTTGGGGGAGATCAGCCTGTTATCCCCGGCGTACCTTTTATCCTTTGAGCGATGGCCCTTCCATGCGGAACCACCGGATCACTATATCCGTCTTTCGACCCTGCTCGGCTAGTCGGCCTCACAGTCAAGCCCACTTATGCTATTGCGCTCTGCGTACGGTTACCAAGCGTACTGAGTGGACCTTTGAAAGCCTCCGATACTCTTTTGGAGGCGACCACCCCAGTCAAACTACCCAGCAGCCACTGTCTCCCGGTATTCCGGGATTAGGCATCAGGCACGGCAAGGGCGGTATTTCAACGTTGGCTCCCCGAGAACTAGCGTCCCCGGCTCAGCGCCTCCCGCCTATGCTACACATGCCGAACCCAACACCAATGGCAACCTATAGTAAAGGTGCACGGGGTCTTTCCGTCCCGTGGCGGGTACTCGGCATCTTCACCGAGACTACAATTTCACCGAGCTCACGGCTGAGACAGCGCCCAGATCGTTACACCATTCGTGCAGGTCGGAACTTACCCGACAAGGAATTTCGCTACCTTAGGACCGTTATAGTTACGGCCGCCGTTTACCGGGGCTTCGATTCAAACCTTCGCCTTGCGACTAAGTTCCCCTCTTAACCTTCCGGCACCGGGCAGGTGTCAGACCTTATACGTCCGCTTGCGCGTTAGCAAAGTCATGTGTTTTTGTTAAACAGTCGCCTGGGCCTTTTCACTGCGGCTTCTCGTCTTGCAACGAGGAAGCGACCCTTCTCCCGAAGTTACAGGTCCATTTTGCCGAGTTCCTTGGCCGTGATTCACTCGAGCGCCTCAGGATACTCTCCTTGACTACCTGTGTCGGTTTGCGGTACGGGTAATAATAGCATTAAAACGCTTAGCAGGTTTTCTTGGCAGTCCGATTAGGCACACTATCCGCGTGACCCGAAGGTCGTACGGTACTATCAGCTTTCGGCTAGGTCCGCGTACTTAACTACGGTCCCAATACCTACGGCCTTCAACGGGCACTTCCGTCCGCCCGCGGTGCTTTCACTTCTGCGTCACTGCATCACTTGCTACCATTAGTACAGGAATATTAACCTGCTGTCCATCGAGTGCACCTTTCGGCTTCCCCTTAGGTCCCGACTAACCCAATTCCGATTAGCGTTGAATTGGAAACCTTAGTCTATCGGCGTGCGGGTTTCTCACCCGCATTATCGTTACTCATGCCTACATATGCTTTTCTCCACGCTCCAACATGCCTGACGACACGCCTTCACCGCAAGGAGAATGCTCCCCTACCACGTGATGGTCTTGCACATCACATCCAAAGCTTCGGTACTAGATTTGATGCCCGCGTATTATCGACGCCCGCTCGCTCGACCAGTGAGCTGTTACGCACTCTTTAAAGGAATGGCTGCTTCCAAGCCAACCTCCTGGCTGTCAAAGCAAGTGGACCTCCTTTGTTCAACTTAATCTAGATTTAGGGACCTTAGCTGTTGGTCTGGGTTCTTTCCCTCTCGGCCGGGGACCTTAGCACCCCAGGCCTCACTGCCGTGTATAGCCATTGGCATTCGGAGTTCATCAGGATTCGGTAGGCTCTGACACCCCCTAGTCCTATTGGTAGCTCTACCTCCAATGACCTCAACCACGACGCTGTACCTCAATACATTTCGGGGAGTACGAGCTATTTCTCAGTTTGATTGGCCTTTCACCCCTACCCTCAAGTCATCCAAATCCTTTTCAACGGAAACTGGTTCGGTCCTCCAGTGCGTGTTACCGCACCTTCAACCTGCTCAAGGGTAGCTCACAAAGTTTCGCGTCTACCCCCCCCGACTGCACGCCCTATTCAGACTCGCTTTCGCTGCGGCTCCGCGCCTTAAAGCGCTTAACCTTGCCGGGGAGGAGTAACTCGTAGGCTCATTATGCAAAAGGCACGCTATCAGGACACTAAATCCCTCTAACTGCTTGTAAGCACACGGTTTCAGGTTCTTTTCACTCCGGTATTCCCGGTTCTTTTCACCTTTCCCTCACGGTACTAGTTCACTATCGGTGTCTCAGGAGTATGTAGCCTTAGCGGATGGTGCCGCTCGATTCAGACGGGGTTTCTCCGGCCCCGCCCTACTCAGGATCCCACTACCGTGAATCAGAATTGTCGCTTACCGGACTCTCACCGTCTATGGTGCCGTTTCCCAACGGCTTCAGCTAACTCGATTCAATCAGATGTCGTGGTCCTACAACCCCGGATTGGCCGTAACCAACCCGGTTTGGGCTCCTCCCCGTTCGCTCGCCACTACTTGGGGAATCATTGTTATTTTCTTTTCCTGCAGGTACTTAGATGTTTCAGTTCCCTGCGTTTGCCGCCGCCAGTCAAGCTGGTCAGCTCTCACATCTTCCATGTGAGGGGTTGCCCCATTCGGAAATCTGAGGATTATCGGGTATGTGCCCCTACCCCCAGCTTATCGCAGCTTATCGCGTCCTTCGTCGCCTCTGAGACCCTAGGCATCCCCCGTGTGCTCTTTCTTACTTCTTTTTCGTAAACGCTGCTTCTATTACTAGAAGATGCTTTCTCTATTGCTAGAGCAAGCGCGCTACGCTTCGTTTTTGTTACCCCTTACGTCAAAGAACGTGTACTACTCTAGTATTTAGTAGTGTCGAAGTTGCTTTCCTATTGAAAACAACCAGTATTGCTAATAACTTGGTTAAGCCGTTAGAGTGGGCCTGCCTGGACTCGAACCAGGGACCTCTACATTATCAGTGTAGCGCTCTAACCACCTGAGCTACAAGCCCAAAACCAGTATTAATATTATTTGAATGAAGGAAAAGACAATCAGTAAGTTGTAATTACTGTAACACACTTTATTGAACTCACGAGTCGAACTGCTCCAGAAAGGAGGTGATCCAGCCGCACCTTCCGGTACGGCTACCTTGTTACGACTTAGCCCTAGTTACCTGTTCTACCCTAACTGGCTTCGTTGCGGAGCACCAGCTTCAGGTCTACCAAACTTCCATGGCTTGACGGGCGGTGTGTACAAGGCCCGGGAACGTATTCACCGCGTCATTGCTGATACGCGATTACTAGTGATTCCAGCTTCACGGAGTCGAGTTGCAGACTCCGATCCGAACTGAGAACGGCTTTTCGGGATTGGCGCACCATCGCTGGTTGGCAACCCGCTGTACCGTCCATTGTAGCACGTGTGTAGCCCTAGGCGTAAGGGCCATGATGACCTGACGTCGTCCCCGCCTTCCTCACTGCTTGCGCAGGCAGTCTGTCTAGAGTCCCCATCATTACATGCTGGCAACTAAACATAGGGGTTGCGCTCGTTGCGGGACTTAACCCAACACCTCACGGCACGAGCTGACGACGGCCATGCAGCACCTTGCTTTGTGTCCCGAAGGAAAGGCTCATCTCTGAGCCGGTCACGCGCATTCTAGCCTAGGTAAGGTTCCTCGCGTATCATCGAATTAAACCACATGCTCCACCACTTGTGCGGGCCCCCGTCAATTCTTTTGAGTTTCACTCTTGCGAGCGTACTCCCCAGGTGGGATACTTAACGCTTTCGCTAAGCCAGTGACCATCTATCGCCACCAGCGAGTATCCATCGTTTACGGCGTGGACTACCAGGGTATCTAATCCTGTTCGCTCCCCACGCTTTCGTGCCTCAGCGTCAGTTACAGTCTAGGCAGCTGCCTTCGCAATCGGTGTTCTGGATACTATCTATGCATTTCACCGCTACAGTATCCATTCCGCCACCCTCGTCTGTACTCAAGTCCTCCAGTTTCCAGGGCAGTTCCACTGTTGAGCAGTGGGCTTTCACCCCGGACTTAAAGAACCGCCTACGCACCCTTTAAACCCAATAAATCCGGACAACGCTTGCACCCTCCGTATTACCGCGGCTGCTGGCACGGAGTTAGCCGGTGCTTATTCATCAGGTACCGTCAGTAGAGGACGCATCCCCTTTTTTCTTCCCTGATAAAAGCAGTTTACGACTCAGAAAGCCTTCATCCTGCACGCGGCATGGCTGGGTCAGACTCTCGTCCATTGCCCAATATTCCCTACTGCTGCCTCCCGTAGGAGTCGGGCCCGTATCTCAGTGCCCGTGTGGGGGACCAGCCTCTCAGCTCCCCTAGCCATCGTCGCCTTGGTGAGCCGTTACCTCGCCAACTAGCTAATGGCACGCAACCCCATCTGAATCCAATAAATCTTTAACTGTTACTTGATGCCAAGCTGCAGTTTTATGCGGTATTAATCCGCCTTTCGGCGGGCTATCCCCCAGATTCAGGTAGGTTGGTTACGCGTTACGCACCCGTGCGCCACTATCTCTATTGCTAAAGACCGTTCGACTTGCATGTATTAGGCCTGCCGCTAGCGTTCATCCTGAGCCAAGATCAAACTCTCCATTGTAAAATGTTCTACACCAGTTCGAAAACTGGCTGATGTCGAGTGCTAATCCGACTCGTATTAACGAGTTCATGTATTCGTGTTACGCTTGTAATTGCTGCTCCCTGCATCGCTGCAAAAAGCCCTTACTATTTGTCTTTTCCAAACATTCAAAGAACGTGTATCAGCCCAGTTGGCGTGATAGTGTGGCGGTGTAAACTGCCTGTTTTTCTTTCTCTCAATTCCCTTTCCTGCGATTGGGAGTGCAAAGGTAAGAGGAAGTTTTTAACTGACAAGCAAAAGATGAAAAGTTTTTATTTTTCCTTTTCGCTTGCTTTGCGGCGAGTGGCACTCGGTTAGTGCGATTCGGGGTGCAAAGGTAAGAAACTTTTTTGATTTCCAACTTTATTTTTCAACTTTCGTTGCAATAAAAAGACTGGCTTCAAAGCCGTGAATCCGTTCGATTCGTGGCGGGGTGCAAAGGTAAGGGGGTTTTTTCAAGAACCAAGACCGGCGACAAATTTCTTTTTCGCTTGCTTTTCTGCCCGCCTCCGTTCGATTTGGGAGTGCAAAAGTACGCGAGATTCTTGAATAAGCAAGGCGAGGCGCCGAAATAGTTGAGATTATGGCAGCTTTTTGCTGGTTAAAAAGGGATGGCAACAGCTAGTGATTCGTGCAAAAGCGCCTTGTATGTATGCTGACGGTATATTTAGGGGTGAAATGGATTGCCAGCAGATAGGCATATGGGGTTCGGTAGTTTCGCTTTTTATGCGAATCTGGACGGAGTAATCGCTGGCAGGACGGCTGTGGTGTTGACCTGAATACGAGCAGCGCCGGCTGAGATGCTCGTATTCAGATTGGGGAAGCCCCAGCGGAAGGTCGAGCAATGGCTTTTCCCTGCCTTTCTTAACGTACTCCTTGCTACCGCACCACTTCAACCCAGCCGCGAAGCAACTGTTGAATGGAGGCTTGGCGCATTAGGGGGAGTAAGTACCTAGCAGTGACATCATGCCCCATACACTACGGTATTGCCTAGCAGTGTAGAAGTGATGTCTTCACGGTTGTAGTCATCGAGGAATTGGTTTCCTGCCAAGCCGGCTGGCGGGAGTTGCTTGTTGAGGCCGTCGCCATCGGGGGGCACGATGCTGGGGATGAGGCGGTAGCTGCTTGATGATATATGCCGACTAGCCGACCGTATACCGCCGGCCAAGCTACGCGCCAGCCCATACAGGCCCTTGGCCTGCACCAATAGCATGGCAGCGGTTGACCCGTTTGACCAGCGGTAGGTGGTTCCGAGAGCGGCCACGGCAGAGATACGCAGCAATAAGGGGCTACATCGCAAATCGTAGCATCGGCCTTCAGGGAGAAGGGGCATTGGCTGCTTCGCATGCCCGGTTCGATGAGATTGACTGGTACAGTTGCCTGGAGCAGGTACCGGCGCGCAATAGTTACCCGGCTGGGTAATGGTGATAGCGGGGGAAGTGGCAGCAGTGCTCCATATAGTAAGAGGTAACAAAGGCATTGCCGACGGCAAGATATGAGATGCTACCGGGGCACGGTAACCAATCATTGATACTAACTGCTGTTGGAGGCTACCGTGGGGGGCTACCGCGTAGAGCCACCGGGGAAGGGGGCAGCGACAGGATAGTGCTGTGCGTAACCGAAAGTGTGGCGGTAGTGGGCTCCGTATTCCGATGGAAGGCGCGGGGGCGGGGGCCGCAGCGGCCCGAAGTTGGGCTGGGTTGCTTCCCACCAGGCATACCTGTGCGGGTCGGGTATTCTGCAGTGAAGGGGGTATTACGGTGACCTGAGCGGATGCTAAGCATCCTATACTATAATGAGCCGCTAGCCAGCCCCCCCCCTTTGCCTGGGAACGCGGCCTTAGTGACACTACTCTATAGTAGTAGCGATGGGAGCAAGAACTGTAAACTGCACGGAGGACCCATCACATCCTATTAGTGTATTCCTGAATGCGCGGGACCGACTGGAGAGCGGTAATACGATAGAGGTGGCTGAAGCACTTTTTTCACCGATGAAGTTGGCCGGGGTTCTACCAAAGATGCAGGCTATGTAAACATTGCTGCTTTGCATGGCCATTGCACCGCCATCAAGTCCAAACCTGCTATCCCGCTTGCTAATACCAAGGATGCGGTAGTGCTTGGGCCCGTAGGCTACCGGCACTGGACAGAACCCGCGGGTTGACAGGCGTGAGGTGACAAAGGCTGGGATTTCCGACTTTCAAAGCGAGAATTATAGTTCCGCTCTTCACTTCGTGATAAGCATCGTTTCTGTTGCGGGAACGCCGGCATTTTCAATCATTGCTGAGCAGGCCCCAGAACCGGTCAGCCTGTGCTGTACTGGGTTCCGTTTAAGACATAAACAAAAAACCCCTTCACAAGCTGTGAAGGGGTTTTTCTGTGGCAACAGTTGGAATCGAACCAACGACACCAGCATTTTCAGTGCTGTGCTCTACCAACTGAGCTATGTTGCCGTCTCCCCGCAGCGTCTTTAGGTTGCTTAGGGGACCGCAAAGGTACGAATGCAATGCAATGACGCAAGAACCTGAGCAAAAAAAGTGTGAATAAGTGTACAGTTTTTGAAAAGTAGTAGGCATGCCGAGTATATTGCGTCCCCAAACGTTTCCACTTGCTTACCTTTACTGCATGTTGCAATCCATCCTCTTTCTACTGCTCCTGGTAGCGGCTTTTGGCTTTTTCGCGTGGCAGGTCCGGAAAATACGGGCCAACATTCTGGTTGGGCGCGAGCGCGACGTGAGTGGCAACGCGGCTGAGCGGTTTCAGAAAACCATACTGGTGGCCTTTGGTCAGCAGAAAATGTTTAAGCGCATGACGCCGGCTTTGCTGCACCTGGTGGTGTACGTGGGCTTTCTGGTCATCAATATTGAGGTGATTGAGATTGTCATTGATGGCCTATTTGGCAACATTTTCGGCTTTCATCGGGCACTGAAATTCCTCGGACCGGTGTATGATTTGCTGATGGCGACCAATGAAATCCTGGCGGCGCTGGTGATTGTGGCCGTGGCCGCATTCTGGTGGCGCCGCAATAGCAACCCGCCCCTCAAGCGCTTCACGGGGCCGGAGCTGCGGCTGTGGCCTAAGATGGACGCCAATATCATCCTGTATGTTGAGGTGGCGCTGATGCTGGCCCTGTTCTTTATGAACACCGCCGACCTGAAGCTGCACGCCATGCGCGGCGAAGACCTGCCCGGCACTTTCCCCGTGAGCAACCTGCTGGTGGGCCTGCTGCCCACCAACGAAGGCACGCTGCACGTACTGGAGCGCCTGGGCTGGTGGATTCACATCACCGGCATCCTGCTGTTCCTCAACTACCTACCCAGTTCCAAGCACTTCCACATCATCCTGGCATTTCCGAACGTGTGGTACTCGCGGCTGGTGCCGCAGGGGCAATTTTCGAACGTGGAGAGCATCACCAACGAGGTGAAGGCCATGATGGACCCTAGCTTTGTGGTGCCGCCCGCTCCTACCGCGCCCGATGGCTCGCCGCTGCCGCCCGCGCCCTTCGGTGCCAAAGACGTGGAAGACCTGCCCTGGACGAACCTGCTGAACGCCTACTCCTGCACCGAGTGCGGCCGCTGCACTTCGGTATGCCCCGCCAACCTGACGGGGAAGCTGCTCTCGCCGCGTAAAATCATTATGGACACGCGCGACCGGATGGAGGAAAAGTATAACTCGCCCCTCATCTTCCGCCCCAACGTGTACGGGGCCGAAGCCAAGCACGAGCCCGTGACCGACCTGATGGAAGCCACCCTGCTGCGCGGCAAGGTGACACCGGAGGAGCTATGGGCCTGTACTACCTGCAACGCCTGCGTGGAAAGCTGCCCCGTGAACATCAACCCGCTCGACAGCATTATTGAAATGCGCCGCTTCCTGGTGCTGGAGGAATCGGCCGCACCTAACTCGCTGAACGTGATGTTCTCTAATATTGAGAACAACGGTGCGCCGTGGGCTTTCTCGCCTTCGGACCGGTTTAATTGGGCCGATGATTTGTTTGCGGCGGAGAAGGCAGGCGCTACTGCGGTAGCTTAGATTACTCAAAAGGCGGTCATACTGAGCGAAGCCGAAGCATCTCGCGTGCCACTACTAATCCTATTGTTGTTACGTCATTGATTACCACTGCACGCGAGATGCTTCGGCTTCGCTCAGCATGACGTTCTTCTTCAAGCATTCCCTACTATGACTCCTGAAGCACCAACCAAAAAGCAAATCAATGTTCCCGTTATGGCCGATTTGGCGGCCCGCAATGAGTCGCCCGAAATCCTGTTCTGGGTGGGCTGCGCCGGCGCGTTTGATGACCGGTACAAGCGTGTGACCCGCGCCTTCGTGCGCATTCTGGAGCATGTGGGCACCAAGTACGCCGTGCTGGGCCTGGAAGAAAGCTGCACCGGCGACCCCGCCAAGCGGGCCGGCAATGAATTCCTGTTTCAGATGCAGGCTATGCAGAACATCACAACGCTGAACGGCTACGGCATTAAGAAAATCGTGACGGCCTGCCCGCATTGCTTCAACACCATTAAGAACGAGTACCCGGCGCTGGGCGGCGACTACGAGGTTATTCATCATAGCACCTACCTGCAGCAGCTCATCAACGAAGGCAAGGTGGGCGTGACCGGGGGTGAGAGCTTCAAGGGCCGCCGCATTACTTTCCACGACAGCTGCTACCTGGGCCGAGCCAACAACATTTACGAAGCCCCGCGCGACGTGCTGGCCGCCCTCGACGCCGACTTGGTGGAGATGAAGCGCAGCCGCGCCAACGGCCTGTGCTGCGGCGCGGGCGGCGCCCAGATGTGGAAAGAAGCTGAGCCCGGCAAAAAGGAAATCAACATCGAGCGCACCGAGGAAGCCCTGGCCACCCTCAGCGGCAAGGCCGAGGCACTGGCCAACCTCGGCGGCGTGGAAACCGAAACCAGCGCCCCCGGCCCGCATGATTTGCAGGGTAGCATCATTGCCGTATCGTGCCCCTTCTGCATGACCATGATGAGCGACGGCGTGAAGAACAAGGAGCAGGAAAGCAAGGTGCAGGTGTTCGACCTAGCCGAGCTGGTAGCTTCGGCTGAAGGCATCAACGCCTAAATTTTACGGGTGCACATTCGGTTTCGGGGGTAAGCGAGGGCAAGAAAATACGCTTGCCTTCGTTTACCCCCATACCTTTGAAAGACTGGGCTGCCCACCTTCGGGGAGCAGCCTGGTCATGCTCACTGCCTTAAAACCGACCTTCTATGTATGTTGCGTTCGACCAGCTTCCGCCCGAAGCCCGGGTATGGATTTACCAGGCCAGCCGCCCGCTCAGCGGGACGGAGATTGTGGGCATGATGCCTGGCCTAGCCCGTTTCGCCGAAGAATGGACCAGCCACGGCCGCACCCTGCTGGCCTCGGGCGAATTCCTGCACCAGCAGTTTCTGGTGATTGGGCTGGATGAAGGCGTGGCCGGCGCAAGCGGCTGTTCCATCGACGCTTCGGTGCGCTTTGTGGCCCAGCTTGAGCAGTACCTGGGCGTGGAGCTGCTGGAAAAATCCCGGATGGCTTTTTTGCAGGCCGGCACGGTGCAGCTGCTGAAGCGCGGGGAATTGAAGGAGGCCGTGGCGGCTGGGACAGTAGGGCCGGACACGTTTTATTTTGATAATACGCTAGGGACTAAGGGTGAATTGGATACCCACTGGCCCCGTCCAGCCAGCGAAACCTGGCTGGCCCGCTACTTTGGGCAGGAAGAAAAAAAACGGACTGCTTACGTGAATCCTTTTCAAACGTAGTATTATTGCTAACCCAAAAATATCTAATCGGGAATATTCCTGATTCCTCCCTCCCCTCACCCTCCCCACACCACCACCCCACTTCACCTATGAGGAAACTATTATTCGTCTGCACCGCGGCTGGCTCCGTCGCGCTTTTGAGCGGCTGTGCCACTACCGGTGGTATGAGCAAGGGTGACAAGCAGTTCGCCCGCGGCCAGTATGAACTGGCTATTCCCTTGTATAAGGCCGATGTGGCCAAAGGTAAGGGTGCCGCCATTTCCAACTTCCGCATCGGCGAGGCTTATCGCCTCTCGAACCGGGTTGAGGAAAGCGAGCCTTTCTACAAAGCTGCTATCGATGGCGGAGTAAAGAACGCCGACGCTGGCTTCCGCTACGCTGAAGCGCTGAAAGCTAACGGCAAATACGACGAGGCCGCGGCGCAGTTTGCGAGCTACGGCAGCAACGGCGGCAACCGCACCCTGGCCGCCCGCGCCGAAACGGAAAGCAAGAACGCCGCCGCCAGCAAGGCCGTGGCCGCTATTAAAAACAAGTATGAGGTGATGCCCGTGGACGCGCTGAACTCGGCCGGCTCCGACTTTGGCGGCACGATGATGGCCGGTACCGGCGACTTCGTGTTTGCTTCCGGCCGCGATGGCAAGAAATACCTCGGTAACGGTGAGAACTTTAACGACCTCTATGCCATCAAATTTGATAACGCGGCGGCCATGACCGGCGGCACGGTGCGCAAGCTCGAAGGTCCTTTCAACACCGAGAACAAGCACGAAGCCAGCGCCACCTACACCCCAGATGGCAAGACGATGGTGTTTGCCCGCTCGAACGACGGTAGCAAGAAAGGCTACCTGAGCGTTGACCTGTGGATTTCCTACCTCAAGGCCGGGGCCTGGAGCGAGCCGGTGCTGGCCAACATCAACGACCGGACGGCCGATGACTTTGCCCCGGCTTTCGGGCCGGACGGTACCACGCTGTACTTCGCCTCGGGCCGCAAGGGCGGGCAGGGCGGCAACGACCTCTACAAAGCCACCCTGGGCCCGAACGGCCGCTTCTCGCCGGCGGAGAACCTTGGCGAAACAATTAACACGGCCGGCAACGACAACTTCCCCGGCGTGGCCCCGGATGGTACGCTGTACTTCGCTTCGGACGGACGCCCCGGCCTGGGCAAGCTCGACCTCTTTATGGTGAAAAACGGCCAGCCCGTGAACCTGGGGGCCGATGTGAACAGCACCGCCGATGATTTCGCCCCGGTACCAATGGCCGGCGACATGGGCCTGTTCAGCTCGAACCGCGCCGGTGGCAAGGGTTCGGATGACGAGTACATGTTCAAGAAGAAGGCCCTCAAGCTGGTGACCTTCTACGCCGACGGTACCGTGCTGGAGCGCGACGACAAAGCCAAAACCACGCTGCCCCTGGCCGGTGCTACTGTGACGGTGACCAGCTCCAACGGCCAGCGCCTGAGCGCCGTGAGCGGCCCGGACGGCAAATTCAACCTGAAGCTGGACTCCGTGACCAGCTACAACATGCTGGCTGAGCGCGCCGGCGACTTCTCGGCCCGCACGGCCCTGAGCACCGTGGGCCGCAAGCTCAGCCAGGATGCCCTGCCCAACCTGACCAACGACATTCAGCTGCCGGTGACCCTGACGCTGAACAAAATCATTCTGGCCAAGGCTATTGAAGTCAAAGATATTCTCTACGACTACAACAAGTACGACATCCGGCCGGATGCTGCCATCCGCCTCGATACGCTGGTGCAGACCTTGATGGATAACCCCAAAATTTCCATCGAGTTGAGCTCGCACACCGACCAGCGCGGCAAGGACGCTTATAACATGAAGCTTTCGCAGCAGCGCGCCCAGGCCGCCGTTGACTACATCGTGAGCAAGGGCATCGATAAGGCCCGCATCACGGCCAAGGGCTACGGCGAAACCCGCCCCCTTGTGCTGAAGCCGACGACGGAAGAAGAGTACCAGCGCAACCGCCGCACCGAGTTCAAAGTGACTCGGATAGCGAAGTAGCCTGAGTAGTTAATTTTGATTTGAGAAGCCCTCGTAGCCAACGCTGCCTTGTCCTTACCCAAAACTCAAAAAGCGCCGGCCGACAGGTCGGCGCTTTTTTGTCTGTTATTCGTCAAGTAGTTGCGCCGCCATGTTCACGCCCTCCACGAGCAGGCGCAGGCTCCGGCGGCCGAGCCAGAGGGTTTGCCAACCGGGTGGGCCGTCCCCTTTGCGGCCCAGGTGCCCACCCAGCGCGGCCAAGGCCAGGTAGACGGCGCGCACCGTGTCCAGGGGGCGGCGGCTTTGGTGGCGCAGCACCCGCAACTCGGTGGCCGTCAGGCCGGCCGCCTGGGCCGGCAAGTCCGGTTCGAGCCGGCTTTTCTCGCGTAAATCCACCAGGGCCAGGGCCACTACGCTCAGCAGGGCCACGGCGGCGAAGAGGCGGGCCGCCGTTTGCAGCTGCAGCTTTTCGGCTCCCAGCCCCGTTTTCAGGGCCTTGTGAAAGTCCTCAATGAGCCAGCGGCTGGCGTACTGCCGGGCGCACACCAGGGCCTGGGCGAAGTCGGTGACGGGCTGGTCGCAGAGCAGCAGCCACTCCAGGCCGGGTCCCGGGGCATCCGGCCCCTGTTCTTCCCAGACCCGCACCAGGCCGACGGGCACGGGCGCTCCCTTTCCCGTGGCCCCGCCCGGCCGCTGCGGGGCCCGCAGGGCCAGGGCCGGGCTGAAACTTACCTGCAACACCACCGCACGTGCCGGCTGGCGGGGCCGCCCGCGCAGGGCCAGGGAAAACGTGCCGGCGCTGCGCTGCGCCCGCGCCTGCTCGAAGAGGCGGCCGGCGGCCGTTTTGTCCGCCCCGGCCACCAGGGCCCGGTTTTGGGCGGCCCGCACCACGAAGCCCAGCCCCTGGGCCTGGCACTGCTGCAAGTGCTCGTAGATGTCGGCCCCGCGGTCGGCCACCACCACCCAGCGCGTACCGGCCGGTGGGCACCCGACGGCCCGCAGGCTCTGGGCCCACAGGGCTGACTCGCGGGGCCGCCCCTGGCGGGGGCGGGAGCCGCCGTGGGGGTGGGCCTTCTCGGCGTCGGGCACGGGTTGGCGCACGTGAAACTGCTGGTCGAGCAGGCCCAGCAGCGGCAGGGCCAGCCGTTTGGCCGCCGGGTCGGGGTCGGTGGCGGGCCAGGCGGCGGCCACCAGCGAGTGCAGCAGCACGCCCTGGCTATAGGCTTTGCCCGGCCCCACCGGCCCGAGGCCCGCCCGGCGCTCGGCCGCTTCGGGCCAGCTCAGCTCGGTCGTATCTTCGACCAGCAGGTAGGTGCCGGGCGCCTGCAGTTGCTGGCCCACGTGTTGGCGGTGAGGGGCTTGCAGCGCGTCCGGGGTCGTCTGCGCGTGGCCCAGCAACTGGTAGGCGGCTTTGCCGGCGTAGGCCTGCCCCTGGCTCAGGCACGGAATCGTCGCTCCCGGCTCCCGCGCCCAGCCGGCCGCCAGCGTCACCACGCGTCGGTTGCGGCGCACGTCGCCCAGTCCTACCCCACTAAAGTGCGTGTGTGCCCACTGCGGTGCGTTCCCAAAGTCCGTCGAAATACTCATGCGCGCAAGCTACCCGCTAAGCGCAAAAAAAGCGCCGGCTTACCGGCCGGCGCTTTGCAAAAGTTTTGGGTAAGGACAAGGTAGCCAACGCTGCGGGGGCTTTTTGCTGCGCCACGAAATGGGTAGGGCGCGGGGCTAGCTCCCGCACCCTACAATACCCACCGCCTTACCGAAACGTGGCACAGGTTTTGGAAATAGATGAGCAGCGGCCGGAGTTTCCGGCCGAAACCTTCTCCTTTACTGCAATGAAAAAGGCGCTACTTCTGGCACTGGCGAGCTTATTTGCCGCCGTATCTCCCGCGCTGGCTTACCCGCCCGTACCGGCAAATGTCAACTTTTCGTCGGAGCGCGGGGTACCGTTTGGGTTGGTGCTTGATGGGCGGCCCCTCACGCGGGGCCTGGCCCGGCAGGTGCACGTCGACCAACTGATGCCCGGCCAGCACTGGGCCGATTTCAGCGTGCCCACGGCGTATGGCGGGGCCGTGCGCTTCCGCAGCCGCGTGTGGCTGGAGCCCGGCCTCGAAACCACGTTTGTGCTGGTGACGCGGCCGGGCCGGCCGCTATATCTGCAGCAGGTAAATGCCGTAGCGCTATACGCGCCCGGCTATGGCGGCAACGGCTACTACAGTGGCGGTGGTGGGCACTACAACAGCCCCGCGCCCTACGGCCAGGGCTACGGCAGCAACGAACCGTACGACGACTACAACGATGGCGACAGCTACAACACCACTCCGGCCCCCAACGGCGGCTACGGCAATAATCCCAACGCGCCCAGCAACGGCGGCTACAACACTACTCCGGCCCCCAACGGCGGCTACGGCAATAATCCCAACTTGCCTAACAACGGCGGCTACAACAACGGCCCCACGCCCGGCAACTACCCCGGCACTGCTACGAGCAGCTACCGCAGCCTGGCCCCGCAGGACGTGGATGCCTTGGTGAAAAACGTGCAGGGGCGCATTGCCGAAGCCAGCAAGCTGAGCGCGGCCAAAGAAGGCCTGGCCCAGCGCAGCCTGCGGAGCGATGACCTGAGCCGCCTGCTGCGCAGCATCAACGCCGAGGCCTGCCGCATAGATTTAGCCACGTTTGCCTACACGCACATCAGCGACCCCCAGAATTTCAACCGCGTATATGATGCCTTTGAAACGGAAAGCGGTGCCAAGGCGGTAGAGCAGGCCGTGAATAATACTTCGCAACGCTAGGAGCCGTTTCCAACGGCGCGGGCTGTCTGCAGTTACACACAAAAGGGCCGCTGTCATCACGACAGCGGCCCTTTTTCATTCCGATTTTCCGCGTACCGAGCGGCACAGCTGCTTAGCGCAGGCGGTCGGCGCTGCGCACCAGCTGCTCGTCGCGGCGAATGAAGCGGTTGGCCAGCAGGTTGAGCAGCAGGGCCAGCGTGGGCAGGTAGAAAGCGAGCAGCACCTGGCCTTCGAGCTTGATGTTGAGTAGCTGCTCGCCCTTGGTCTGGAAGTAGAACTCGGCGCCGAGGGTGGCGGTGATGAGCAGCAGGTTGATGGAGCCCAGCATGAGCTGGCGCATGCGGGTGCGGAACTGGAAAATCTCATAGAACGCCAGCGCGGCCGAGGCAGCAGCCAGGGTGCCAATAAGCCAGACCGGGCCGATACCGGCTGGTACGGTAAGGCCCTGGGCATCGAACCCAAAGGCCGTGAGGGTTAATTCCTGATGAGTGAGGCCGTCGACTTTGTGCCACAGGGGCAGCGCCAGCAGGCTGAGCATGGCCAGGGCCAGCAAGAGCAAAAACACGCTTTGGATTCTTTGTATCATCTTTGTTGTAGTGTTGAACAGGTCCGAACCAGTGCCCGGGCCGCAAATTTAATTCCATTCGGCGCTTGCGCCGCCATTATTACCTTACGAATGCCAACTGCTTATATCGTGGACGCGGTGCGTACCCCGATTGGAAAATTTGGGGGTGCGCTCAGCAGCGTTCGCCCCGACGACCTGGCCGCCCATGTGCTCCGCGAGCTCATGCGCCGCAACCCAACCGTTGATAAGGCCGCCATTGAGGACGTCATCATCGGCGCCGCCAACCAAGCCGGGGAGGACAACCGCAACGTGGCCCGCATGGCCGCGCTGCTGGCCGGCCTGCCCGTTACGGTGCCCGGCAATACCGTGAACCGCCTGTGCGCCTCGGGCCTGCAGAGCATTATGGACGCGGCCCGCGCCATTAAGTGCGGCGAGGGCGACGTGTACTTGGCCGGCGGGGCTGAGAGCATGACCCGCGCCCCGTTTGTGATGGCCAAGTCGGAATCGGCGTTCGGACGCGAGCTCACGGCCCACGACACCACGTTGGGCTGGCGCTTCATCAACCCCCGCCTCACGCAGCTGCACTACCCCTTTGCCATGGGCCAGACGGCCGAGAACGTGGCCAAGCAGTACAACGTGACCCGCGAGGAGCAGGATTTCTTCGCCTTCGAGAGCCAGCGCAAGTATGCCCGCGCCCTGGAGAAAGGCCGGTTCCGCAAGGAGATTGTGCCGGTGTTTATTCCGCGTCCGAAGGGCGATACGGCTCTTTTTGATGCCGATGAGCAGCCGCGCTTCTCGCCCCTCGAAAAGCTGGCCACCCTCAAGCCCGCCTTCCAGCCCGAGGGCGGCACCGTGACGGCCGGCAATTCGGCCGGCATCAACGACGGCGCGGCGGCCGTGCTCATGGTGAGCGACGACGCGCTGAAAAAATATAACCTGAAGCCCCTGGCGCGGGTGGTAGCCTCGGCCGTGGCCGGCGTAGACCCTTCGGTGATGGGCCTCGGGCCGATTCCGGCGACCCAGAAGGTGTTGCAGCGCGCCGGCCTCACGCTGGCCGACATCGACCTGATTGAGCTCAACGAAGCCTTTGCCGCCCAGAGCATTGCCTGCGTGCGCGAATTGGGCATGGACATGGCCAAGGTGAACGTGAATGGCGGCAGCATTGCCATGGGCCACCCGCTGGGCAGCTCGGGCGCACGCATCACGGCCACGCTGCTGCACGAAATGCACCGCCGCGGCGAAGGCATGCGCTACGGCCTGGCCGTGATGTGCGTGGGCGTAGGCCAGGGCGCCGCCGTGATTTACGAGAAGCTGTAACGCTGTAGAAACCCTTATAGGGGCGGGGCTTGTCCCCGCCCGTTATTGCACGACCGTTTTTAGAACGGCGTACACGGCGGGCGGGGACAAGCTCCGCCCCTACTCTTTTGCGCAGCCGTACTTTTGCGCATCATGCGCTATTTCCTGCACCTTGCCTACGACGGCACTTCCTACTGCGGCTGGCAGATTCAGCCCGGCATGCCCACCGTGCAGGCCGAAATTGACCGCTGCCTGACCCAGATACTGCGCCGGCCCACTTACTGCCTGGGCAGCGGCCGCACCGATTCGGGCGTGCACGCCAGCCACCAAGTAGCGCACTTCGATGCCGACCTGCCCGAAACCCTGCCGCTCGATGTGCTGCTCTACCGCCTGCGCCGGGCCCTGCCGCCCGACATCGGCGTGCTACGCCTGCACCCCGTGCCGGCCAATGCGCACGCCCGCTTCTCGGCGGAGGAGCGCAACTACGAGTACTTCGTGGTGACCCAGCCCAACCCCTTCCGGCGCGACCAGGCCCTGTACGTGGACCGCCCGCTAGACATTGCCGCCATGAATGAGGCCGCCGGCTATATGGTGGGGCAGTTCGATTTCACGTCCTTTTCGAAAGTGAAGGGCGGCGAAAACCACTACGTGTGCTACTGCACGGCCGCCGGCTGGCACCCGGCACCCGGCGGCTGGGTGTTCCGCATTCGGGCCAACCGCTTTGTGCGGGGCATGGTGCGGCTGGTGGTGGGCACCCTGCTCGACGTGGGCCGGGGCAAGCTCACGCCGCGCCAGTTTCAGGAGCTGCTGTGGGCGCAGAAGCGGGTAGATGCCGGCAGCGCCGCGCCAGCCAAAGGACTTTTCCTGAGCCGGGTGGAGTATGAGGACGGTGTGGTGCCGGCGGCGGAAATCAGCGCGTAGCCGTAGCCAGGGCCGGGGGTACTTGCGGTCCAGCACTTTGAGGTAGCGCATGGCGGCTTCAGAGAAGCGCGGCAGCGGGGTTTTATCCTTCTTCGCCGCTTTCTGGTAGAAGTACACGAAGGCGAAGGGGGCGTCGGACTGCGCAATCAGCTGCTTGCCGTAGCCGTTGCGCACGATGGCCGACGACATGAAGAAGCCCGGCAGATGCCCCGGTGGAACCGTCGGACAGCCGCCGGTACCACCGGCCCGATGCCGATGCCCCGCCCCGCGCCCGCGATTGCAGGGCGGAATCCAGGCGCTGGATAAACGTGGGGGCCGGCGTGAGCCCCCAGTCGCGGATGCCGCGCGGGTCACCGGGCTGAGCCATTTTCAGGGGCTTATCAATCTGGTCGGCAATGCCTTCGTGCTGCATGCTGGCCATTATTTCCAGCAGCCCCTCATCGTCGGGGGCAATGGGGCCGAAATCGCGGCTGGACTGGAGCTGGTGGTATATTTCGTGGCCTTCCATCAGGCCGCGCTTCACCTCATTGGCATCGAGCACGGCGCGCAGGCTGTAGAATATTCCCTCTGCCTGGGAGGTAGCATCATTGCCCAGGGCCTCGTAGTAGATATTGAGGTTGGATACCCGTTTGCGGGCCGCCGGGGGCAGCTGCTGGTAGGCGTACTGGTACATCAGGTCGAGGGCAGAGGTGTTTTGGGCGAGGCTGGCCACGTAGCGGCGGCAATCGGGCTCGCGCTCCTTATAGTCGTTCACCATCAGGTAGTACCACACCTTGGCTTGCAGCTTGGCCTGGCGCAGCGAGTCGTAGCGCGGCATGTACACCACTTCGATGGCCCGGCGGTAGCGCATCAAATCGGCGGCGGAGTAGATGCCGCGCACGTAAATCTTATTGCCCGGAATCTCCAGGAATTCCTGCTACGCCTGGTCGGTGAGGGGGCGGTTTTGCCGCAGCCCGTCGGTTATTTCCCAGTACCGGGTCACGGCGTCGGTGTTGATGGTTTGGGCGCGGGCGGCGAAGGCAGCCAGCAGCAAGCCCAAACAAAAGCCTATGCGGCGTAGCAACAGCAGCATAAAAAGGATGGAAAGGATGTGAAGCAGGCCCTAAAGATGGGGATGCCGTTCGAAAAAGCAAACCGCCACTTACCAACCCGCCGCGAACTCCGCTCGCCACTGCTTGTTCTTACCGACCTTTGCCCCCACTTATGGACCCCACCACTTCCGCCCCCAAAACCGGCCAGGTCTTCGACTGGGCCGTGCTGCGCCGCCTGCTCGGCTACGTGCGCCCCTATCGGCGCGTCTTCATCGGCCTCATTGTGCTCACCGTAGCCACAGCCGTGCTGGGTACGCTGCGGCCCTTCCTCATTCAGCGCATGGTCGATGTGAGCATCGAGCAGGGCGATATGAAGAGCCTGAACTTCATGTTTATGCTGCTGCTGGTGCTGCTGGTGGCCCACGCCGGCGTGAGCTACCTACAGACGTACTACGGCGGCTGGCTGGGCCAGTACATCGTGCGCGATATCCGCACCGACCTCTATCAGCACCTGCTCAGTCTCAAGCTTAAGTTTTTTGACCAGACGCCCATTGGTGTGCTCGTAACCCGCAACATTTCCGACGTGGAAACCCTGTCCGACGTATTCAGCGAGGGTCTGGCGGCCATGGTGGGCGACATTCTGCAGCTGCTTTTCATCATGGCCTTCATGTTTTACATCGACTGGCGGCTCACGCTCATCAGCCTGTCGGTGATTCCGCCGCTGCTGTTCAGCACGTACGTGTTCAAGGAGAAAATCAAGGGCTCGTTTCAGGATGTGCGCACGGCCGTGGCCAAGCTCAACTCCTTCGTGCAGGAGCACCTCACGGGCATGAACGTGGTCCAGATTTTCAACAACGAGGAGCGCGAGTTCCGCAAGTTCGAAGCCATCAACAAGGAGCACACCGATGCCAACATCCGCTCGGTGCTCTACTACAGCATCTACTTTCCGGTGGCCGAGGTGCTGGGCGCTATCGGAGTGGGCCTGCTGGTGTGGTACGCCGCCCAGGGCCAGATTGAGGGCTCGATTTCGAAGGGTGCCCTCATCGCCTTCATTATGTACAACGCACTGTTTTTCCGCCCCATCCGGCAGATTGCCGACCGGTTCAACACCCTGCAGCTGGGCCTGGTGAGCACCGAGCGCCTGCTCAAGCTGCTCGACAACCAGGACATCATCGCCACCACCGGCACCTACGCCCCCGCCGAGCTGCGGGGCGATGTGGAGTTCAAGCACGTCAAATTCGCTTACAACGAGCCCGACTGGGTGCTCAAGGACATCAGCTTCCACGTCAAGCCCGGCCAGACCATTGCCTTCGTGGGAGCCACCGGCGCGGGCAAAACCAGTATTATTAACCTGCTCAGCCGCTTCTACGATATTCAGGAAGGTAACATACTGATTGATGGCCGCGACCTGCGCGACTACGACCTGAGCCTGCTGCGCCGCCAGATTGGCGTGGTCCTCCAGGATGTGTTCCTCTTTGCCGGCAGCATCCGCGACAACATCACCCTCGGCAACCAGACCATCACCGACCAGCAAATCTGGGAAGCGGCCGACCTCGTGGGGGCCCGCCGCTTCATTGAGCGCCTGCCCAACGGCCTCGGCTATCCCGTGATGGAGCGCGGCGCCACGCTCTCGGTGGGCCAGCGCCAGCTCATCAGCTTCGTGCGGGCCATGGTGTACCAGCCCCACATCATCGTGCTCGACGAAGCCACATCCTCCGTCGATTCCGAAACCGAGGAATTGATTCAGGAAGCCATCGAAAAGCTGATGCAGGGCCGCACCTCGCTCGTCATCGCCCACCGCCTGAGCACGATTCAGAAAGCCGATAAAATCATCGTCCTCGACAAGGGCGAAATCAAGGAAACCGGCACCCACGAAGAGCTCCTGCGCATTGAGGGCGGCTACTACGCCCAGCTCTACCGCATGCAGTACGTGGTGGCTAGCAGTGACTGAGTAAGTGAGCAGATGAGTAAGTGAGTAAAGTGGCCCGGCACCGCTTTACTTACTCATCTACTCACTTACCCATTTACCCATTTACTCACTTACTCATGCGCTACCTCTTCCTCGCCATCATCCTGCTCACGCTCATCGCGGCCAGCACCTACGCCTACCTCGGCGGCACCCGCGAGCCTAAAATCACTCTCGAAACCACCGCTGTGCCGCTGTATCTGGCCGGCCAGCCCTTCCACGGCAAGGTTACCGGCGATTCCTTCGGCAACCTGTTCCGCCAGGCCAAGGATGCCCAGATACGCCTGCACGGCGACCTCGCCAACCTTTACCTCAACGACCCCGAAACGGCCCACGACACCATTCAGGCCTTCATCGGCCTGGCCCTGCCCGATACCACCCAAGCCCTGCCCGCCGGCTTCCGCTACCGCGTGGTGCCGGCCGGGCAGCGTATCCTAGCCGCCCGCCTCACGGGCGTGAGCTACCTGCTGGCCCCCAACAAGCTCTACCCCGCCGCTTTCGAGGCCGTGAAAAAGCAGAAGCTGACGCAGCGCGGCGACTTCTACCTGGAGCGTTTCGGGGCCAACGAGGAGTCGGAAGTGTGGGTGGGCGTGAAGTAGCAGCAGGCAACGGCACCACAGCGCACAAAAAAGCCTTCCGGCCAATGGGCCGGAAGGCTTTTTGCTGTTGCAAACACCTCCGTTTAGCGGCCGAAGTAGTAAGTGCCACCGAACTGCAGCTGGCTCAGGCCGAAACTCGCGCCAAAATCGGTGGTAACTGGCTCCCCGCTAGTAGGTGTTTCCTTTAGCCGGCTGTAGGCCAAGCTGCCTACGGTGGCACTAATACCCAGCTTCGGAACAGGGAAGCAAATAATGCCCGGCGTCAGACTGGCATAATACCCCTTCTGCTTTGTTTCACCAGAATTCATGTTTCCAGCCGGCCCATAAATGTAGGTGGTGCGATTGTACTGATAGCCGCCTCCGAGGGTACCTACCAGCCCAAACTGGTCAGTCAGCATTTTGCAGTACTGCACATAGGCACCGCTCCGGAAAGTTGTATTAGGGGCAAGGTCCGAGAGATTATTCGAAAAGGTGCTGTTATAAGTGTTTTTAGTGGCCGTATAGCCCAGGCTCAGGCCCACAGCCAGATTGTCGGCCACGAAATAGCCCACCGAGGGCGCAATCTGGAATTGGCTATTCACCGATTCGCTGCTTAAGTTGGAGCCCGTCACCTAAGCATTGGTGGTATGCCGGTAGTATCCCACGCTGCCCCCGAGCGACACGGTGCCAGCCGGAATAGCAGTTTGGGCGTGCGCTGCCGTGGCGGTGCCACCCAGCAAGGCAAGCAGTAGAAGGTTGTTTTTCATGGAAAAGAAGGAGGAAAAAGTGGGGATAAAATGATGGAAAGCGCCGAAACGCGCTTAAGCTGCATTCCGGTATGTATATGAGCAAAAAAAGGCCCTCTCCAGCAATGGAGAGGGCCTTTTCATTCTCGGGTCGGGGTGGCAGGATTCGAACCTACGGCCTCGTCGTCCCGAACGACGCGCGCTACCGGGCTGCGCTACACCCCGAAAGCAGGCCGATGGGGCGGCCTGTTTCTATTTCCAATATTAAGCGGCCGAAAAAAGCCTCCGAACCCGAGAGTTCGAAGGCTTTATAAGAGCGGCTGCTCTTCCGTCGGAGTGGCAGGATTCGAACCTACGACCTCCAGCACCCCATGCTGGCGCGATACCAGGCTACGCTACACCCCGTTTGGTATTGGAGCGACAAAGGTAAGATTATTTTTGATTCATGTGCAAGCTCTGCGAAAATAAAATTTTGCCCACAGTGGCCTGTAGCCGGTTTTTGGAGCGGTTTTGGCCCAAGCGGTTTCATAATTGCTTAGCTTTACGCAAGCCAATTTACCCCATCTTGTTCTTATCCTACTTATGAAAAAGTTATTACTACTTGTGTTGGCCAGCACGTTGGCTTCGGCGGCGGCGCAGGCCCAGGCCCCGACATCCGCCAGCCCGGCTACGGCCGTTGCTGCCCCCGCCAAAGAAGAAGCAATTTTGCCCAGCGGCGTAATAGCAGCCCCTCCGGCAGCTCCCGCTGCCTCAGCGCCGACAGCCGAGGGCACGGGCCGCATCGCGCTGGCCCCCGAAACCCCGGCCGCTAACCCCAACGCCATTAAGGTGAAAGCCGATGCCGTAGCCGGCCATCTCACCGTGAAAACCGACAATCCCGGCCCCACCCGCGTGGAAGTGACCGATACGGGCGGCCGCCCCGTCATCACCCACACCATGATGAATGGCCAGACCCCGGCCGTGCTCAACGTGAGCCAGCTGCCGGCCGGGGCCTACATCGTGCGCTGCACGGCGTATGAGAAAACCGGCATGCGCCGCGTCATGATTGGGCAGTAGCCCAAGCCCACACCCTCGCCAGCCAATAAACCAAACGGCCGCCCTGCTCAGCAAGGCGGCCGTTTGGTTTATTAGCTGGCATTTCTTTTAGCCCAACGGCTCCAGCAGGTCCCACTTGTTACCGTACAGGTCTTCGAATACGGCTACGTGGCCGTACACCTCGCTGCGCGGGGTTTCGAGAAAGTGCAGGCCGCGGGCCTGCAGCACCGGGTGGTCGCGCCAGAAGTCGTCGGTGTGCAGAAACAGCCAGACGCGGCCGGCCCCCTGCCGGCCCACGGCTTGTTTTTCTTCGTCGGTTTTGGCTTCGGCCAGCAGCAGGCTGCAGCCGGCGGGGCCGGGCGGCGCTATCACTACCCAGCGCTTGCCGTCGCCCATATCGAGGTCGGAGGCGAGCATGAAGCCCAGCACGGTGGTGTAGAAGGCAATGGCTTCGTCGTATTCACGAACGAGCAGGGTGACGTGGGCGATGTGTTGGTTCATAAGCAGTAGCGCGGACTTTTAGTCCGCGAGTGAGATGGTTGGATTCGCGGACTAAAAGTCCGCGCTACATCGCTACGCTTCTTCGGTTTGGAGCTGTCGGTCGTAGAGGGCGCGGTAGAGGCCGGTGGTGTCAGCCATGAGGGCATCATGGGTGCCGTGCTGCACGATGATGCCATCGTCGAGCACCAGGATTTCATCGGCCAGCTTCACCGACGAAACGCGGTGCGAGATAATGAGGCTGGTGCGCGCCGCCATAATGCGCTGGAGGCTGCCGAGGATGGCATTTTCCGTCTTAGTATCGACGGCGGAAAGCGAGTCATCCAGAATCAGAATTTTGGGCTCCTTTACCAAGGCGCGGGCCATGCTCACGCGCTGCTTCTGGCCGCCCGAGAGCGTGATGCCCCGTTCGCCCACTTTGGTATCGAAGCCCTCGGGGAAGGCGCGGATATTCTCGTACACGTCAGCATCCTTCGCGGCTTGCAGCATGCGGGCCTCGTTGGGCTCATCGAGGCCGAAGTTGATGTTGTTGCGGATGCTGTCGGAGAACAGGAACACGTCCTGTGGCACGTAGCCAATCTGGCCGCGCAGGGCGCGCAGCGAGTAGTCGCGCACATCGGTACCATCAATTTTGATTTTGCCAGCCGACACGTCGTAGAGGCGGCAGAGCAGCGCGGCCACGGTGGTTTTGCCCGAGCCGGTATTGCCAATAACGGCCAGCGTCTGGCCCGGCTTCACGCGGAAGCTGACGTTTTTCAGGGCCTGGATGCCGGTATCGGGGTAGGTGAAGGACACGTTTTCGAACACGATATCGCCTTCCAATTCTCGCTGCACGTCCTGGCGCGAGATGATGTCGGTTTTCTGGTCCAGAAACTCGTTGATGCGGGCCTGCGAGGCCTCGGCCCGCTGCACCAGCGACGACGTCCAGCCCAGCGCCGTAACCGGCCAGGTGAGCAGGTTCACGTAAATCAGGAACTCGGCGATGGTGCCCGTGGTGATGGTGCCGCGAATAACCTCCTGCCCACCTACCCACACCGTGATGAGCGTGCTCAGGCCAATGAGAAACAGGATGAGCGGAAAAAACAGCGAGTTCACGAAGTTCAGGCTCAGCGACTTTTCCTTGTACTCGTTGCTGGCGGCGGAGAATTGCGCGTGCGAATCCTGCTCGCGCACAAAGG
This sequence comes from Hymenobacter siberiensis, assembly GCF_018967845.1. Classification (GTDB taxonomy): domain Bacteria; phylum Bacteroidota; class Bacteroidia; order Cytophagales; family Hymenobacteraceae; genus Hymenobacter; species Hymenobacter siberiensis. Next base: position 792,052 of record NZ_JAHLZZ010000001.1, on the reverse strand, counting down.
ATTTCAATACCCGAATTCCCGAGAAAGCCTCCTGCACGAAGGTAGTCATGCCCGACAGCGCCCGCTGGATTTCGTCGGACTTGCGCTCAATCAGGTTGTTAACATAGAAGATGCTGACTGACAGTACCGGCAGCGGCAGCAGCGTGTAGAGCGTCAGCTTCACGTTCACCATGAGCATGAGCGGCACGATGAGCAGAAACAGCAGCACCAGCTGCAGGAAATACATAATGGCCGGCCCGAGATACATGCGCACCCGGCTCACGTCCTCACTGATGCGCGACATCAAATCGCCGGTGCTGTGGCGGCGGTAGAAGCTGAGCGGTAGCGACTGGTAATGCTGGTAAATCTGGTTCTTCTGGTCGTTCTCAATGTGGCGCGACATCACGATGAGCGTCTGGCGCATGAAGAACAGGAAGATGCCCCGCAGCAGAGCCAGCACAATGATGAGCACCCCGTAGAACAGCACATTACGCCCAAAAAGCTGGTACACGCTGCTCTGGGCCTGCGTACCGGCGTAGAGATGGTAGAGGTCGATGCCCTCGTTCACCAAATCGAAGGCGTAGCGCACCAGCTGAGCCGGAAAAATGGCCAGCAAGGTACTCAGTGCTACGAACAGCAGCCCGGCGAGGAAATGCCACTTGTAGCGAAAGATGAAGGGGTTAACGGCGTTGAGAGCGCGCACGGGCAAGGATTGAAAGGGGCCGGTTCAGGAAAATAGCGGTACTTTTGCGGCTTGAAACGTAAAGTCAATAGTCAATCCGAACGTCATGCTGAGCTTGTCGAAGCATCTCTACCGCAATAGTAATTATTTACTTACGCGGTAGAGATGCTTCGACAAGCTCAGCATGACGTTCGGGTTTTTCCGTATAGCTAGAACGCAACAAAGTTACGCCGTACTGTTCTCACCCATCCATCCCACAATTCCCACCAACCTTCAATTCATTTCCCATGATTGAAACCCAGATTGTCGCCCCCGAGTCGATTTTCGGCCAGATTGCCGAGCATCAGCACGAGCAAATCGTGTATTGCCACGACCACGAGACTGGCCTCAAGGCCATTATCGGCATTCACAATACCGTGCTCGGGCCTGCCCTCGGCGGCACGCGCATGTGGCACTACGCTTCCGATGCCGAAGCCTTGAACGATGTGCTGCGCCTCTCGCGCGGCATGACCTACAAGGCCGCCATCTCGGGCCTGAACCTAGGCGGCGGCAAGGCCGTCATCATCGGCGACGCCGCCACGCTGAAGACCGAAGCCCTGCTGCGCAAGTTTGGCCGCTTCGTGAAGAACCTGAACGGCAAGTACATCACGGCCGAGGATGTGAACATGACCACCAAGGACATGGAGTACATCCGCATGGAAACCAAGCACGTCGCCGGCCTGCCCGAGAGCATGGGCGGCAGCGGCGACCCCTCGCCGGTGACGGCCTACGGCGTGTACATGGGCATGAAAGCCGCCGCCAAAAAGGCATTTGGCTCCGAGAGCCTGGCTGGTAAGCGCATCGGCGTGCAGGGCACGGGCCACGTGGGCACCTACCTGCTGGAGCACCTGCAGAAAGAGGGCGCCAAGCTCATCGTAACCGATTACTACGAAGACCGCGCCCTGGACGCGGCCAACCGCTTCGGCGCTACCGCCGTGGGCCTCGATGCCATCTACGACCAGGAAATGGACATTTACTCGCCCTGCGCGCTGGGTGCCACCCTCAACGACGACACCATTCCGCGCCTGAAGGCTCGCGTGGTGGCCGGCTGCGCCAACAACCAGCTCAAAAACGAAAACCAGCACGGCCCCGAGCTGGTGCGCCGCGGCATCGTGTATGCCCCCGACTTCCTCATCAACGCCGGCGGCCTCATCAACGTGTATTCCGAAGTAACCGGCGGCAGCCGCCAGGGTGCCCTCACCCAAACCGAAAAAATCTACGATTTCACCCTCCAGGTGTTGGCCAAGGCCGACGAAGAAGGCACGCACCCGCAAGCCGCCGCCATCCGGCAGGCTAAGGAGCGCATTGCCAACGTGGGCCGGGTGAAGTCGACATATTAAGAAGAACGTCATGCTGAGCGCAGCCGAAGCATCTCGCTCGCTTCGTTGCAATCATTATTGATTACTACTGCACGCGAGATGCTTCGGCTGCGCTCAACATGACGTTCTTTTTTCCGACTACTGATTACCTAATACTGATTACCAGACCAATATGCTCAACCGCCGCCTCCTCCGTATCAAAGTCATGCAGTCGCTCTACTCCTACCACCAGGCGGTGGGAGCCGATTTGATGCTGGCACAGGACCGCATCGCGGCTGCTTTCGAGCCCGACCTGACGGCCAAAGAGGCCCCCGACCGCCGCCAGCTGGAAGGCCAGCGCAAGATGGGCGAAGCCCAGCTGCGCGACTGGTACCGCACCGGCACAATGCCCGAAAAGACGGACGATAAAGCCGTGGACAAGGCCGTGACCGATGCCATCAACTCCTTCCAGAACCAGGTGAAGAAGGACGGCGAGTTCTACGGCGGGCAGCTGCTGGTGGGTGCCGAAAGCATCCACGACCAGTACCTGCACCTGCTGAACCTGCCCGCCGCTTTGCTCGGCGTGATTGAGGAGGAGCAGAGCCGCGAGGGACGCCGCCGCCTCGGCCCCCGCGAGGATGCCCAGGATGCTACCCGCCTGCACCGTAACATGTCTATTGCCAAGCTGATGGCCAACGAGCAACTCCAGACTCAGACCATCCGGCGCAAGCTGGCCTGGGAGGGCAATGAGGAGCTCGAAGCCCTGCGCGCTGCCTGGGAGGAGATGAAGGCCGACGAAACCGTGCGGGCTTACCTCAACGGCAAGGACATCGACCAGCCCGAGATGGACTACGACACGGACCTTGAAATCCTGCGTCATATCTATAAGGACTTCGTGTTTAAAGGCGAAGCGCTGCCGCGCCAGCTCGAATCCGACGACCTGAACTGGGAGGAAAACCGGCCCATCGTGCGCAACCTGGTGCTGAAGACGCTGAAAATGCTACCCTTCGCCGCCGAGCCCACGCAGGAGCTCATGAACCTCTCGGCCAACTGGGCCGACGACCGCGAGTTTGCCGAAACCCTCTATAAGCAAACGCTCATTGAGGATGACAAGATGGAGAAGCTCATCGCCGGCTCGGTGCAGAACTGGGATGTGGAGCGCGTGGCGTTGCTCGATAAAATAATCCTGAAAATGGCGCTGACCGAGATGCAGCTGTTTCGCGGCATTCCAGTGAAAGTCACTATCAACGAGTACATTGAAATCAGCAAGCTCTACAGCACGCCCAAGAGCAAGCAATTTGTGAACGGCATTCTGGACAAGCTGGCGACGGATTTGGCCGCCAGCGGCGACATTCGTAAATCGGGCCGCGGCCTGCTGGATAACCAATAGCACAGCAATGCGGGTTTCAGCCGGCAGTGTCAACCCACAGGCCTGACCTGAACCACGTACTGAAGCCCGCACTACGCTACTTTTGCATCTACGGCCCCGCGTTTCTGCGTAGGCAATACTGAAAACACTCTCACCCCTCTTCCCTAACCCAACGACCATGGCCAGCAAAACCACCACCGGCATCCTGTGCTTCGCGGGCGGCGCCCTCACCGGCGCGGCCCTTGGCTTGCTCTATGCCCCCGAACCCGGCACCGAAACCCGCTCCTGGCTCAGCTACCAGCTCGAAAAGTACCGCTCGGTACTCGCCGACCTCACCGACAGCCTCGTAACCAGCCGCGAAGGCATTGGCCAGTCTACCGCTAAAAGCGAAGGTCAGCGCGTGATTTCCGATGCCAAATCGAAAGCCGAACAGCTGCTCGGCGATGTTGACCAGCTCATCAACCAGATTAACTCCCGCAAAGGCGCTTAATTTTTTTTACGGGTGCCTAAGTGATTGACGGAATGGGAGAATGAGTGACCGGCCGATGAAAATTCAGTCTTCACTCATTCACTCATTCCGTTCTTTGCTTTCTCATTCAGTCATTTATTACCAATTACGATGCACCTAGTAACCCTTATTCCCGGCGACGGCATAGGCCCCGAAATCACAAAAGCAGTAACCGCTATTTTTGCTGCCGCCCAGGTGCCCATCGAGTGGGAGGAGCAGAACGCCGGCCAGACCACGTTCGACCAGTCGGGCGAGCTGATTCCGAATTCTTTGCTCAAGTCACTGGAAAAGAATAAGGTGGCCCTCAAAGGCCCGATTACTACGCCCGTGGGCAAGGGCTTCCGTAGCATCAACGTGACGCTGCGCCAGAAGTACGACCTTTACCAGAACGTGCGACCCAGCAAAACCACGGCCGGCATTCATACCCGCTACGAGGGCATCGACCTCGTGCTGTTTCGCGAAAATACCGAGGGCCTGTACTCGGGCCTCGAAGTATGGGATGAGCGCCTCGGCATTGCCGATGCCATTGCCCGCGTCACGGTGGAAGGCTCGCGCAAAATCTGCCGCGCCGCCTTCGCCTACGCCGCCAAGCACGGCCGCAAAAAGGTGACGCTGGCCCACAAAGCCAACATCATTAAAATGGCCGGTACGCTGATGCTCAACGCCTGCAAAGAGGCCAGCAATGAGTTTCCACAAATTGTGTTCGAGGACAAAATCATCGACAACATGTGCATGCAGCTCGTGAACAAGCCCGAGCAGTTCGACGTGATTGTGACCACCAACCTATTCGGCGACCTGCTGTCCGACCTCTGCGCCGGCCTGGTGGGCGGCCTGGGCGTGGTAGCCGGCGCCAACATCGGCGACAACATGGCCATTTTTGAGGCGGTACACGGCTCGGCCCCCGACATTGCCGGCCAAGGCAAAGCCAACCCCACGGCCCTGCTCCGCTCGGCCATTATGATGCTGCACCACCTCGGCGAGCACGCCAAGGCGGAACAAATAGACAAAGCCTTGGAAGCCACCCTCATGAACCAGGAAGAGTGCACTGGTGACCTCGGCGGCAAAGCCAGCACCAGCCAGTTCGCCCAAAGCATTATCGACAAACTGTAATTTTTGGTTATCGTGCTTCATAGGCCCAGCATGACAACCAACTTTAGATTTTCTATGAAACAGTACCTGATTCTGGCCGCCGCCTTATCCTTGGCAGCCTGCAACCGCGACAAAGCCCCCGAAGCGGGCACTGCTGGCATCAACGCCGCCGCAACCGTGGAAACCGACGCGGCTAACCCCACCGTGGACAACCCCAACGTGGTGAGCGACAACGAAACGCCCAACCCCAACGCCCCGGTGATGAAATTTGCCGAAGCCGAGTTTGACTTCGGCGACATTCAGCCCGATTCCAAAGTTCACCACACGTTTACCTTTACCAACACCGGCAAGTCGCCGCTGCTGATTGAAGATGCTACCGCTTCCTGCGGCTGCACCACGCCCAGCTGGACCAAGGAGCCCGTGGCTCCCGGGGCCGAAGGCAAGATGGAAGTGCAGTTTGATAGCCGGGGCAAGCAGGGCATCATCAGCAAGCAGGTAGCGATACGGGCCAACACCCAGCCCGGCATCACCACCCTGCTCATCAAAGGCAACGTACTCACTCCCAAGGCTAATTAGCCATCCACGCTTTTCATTCAAACGCCATGTTTCTGACTTTTTTACTGAAAGCGGCCGGTGGGGCCGACTACGCCCAGCCGCTGTTTCTGCTGATTGCCGCTGGCGTCTTCTATTTTTTTATGATTCGGCCGCAACAGAAGCGGGCCACCGATGCCAAAACCTTCCGCCAGTCGCTGGCTAAGGGTTCGCGCATTGTCACTATCGGTGGCCTGCACGGGCTGGTGGTGGAGCTCACCGACGACACCGTGGTGGTGGAGGTGGACCGAGGCACCAAGCTGCGCTTCGACCGCTCGGCCATTGCCCGCGAAGTAGGCAACAAAGCCAACACCGGCACTGGAGCCGACACCATCGGGGCCGCTTAACCCATGGACGGGCCGCTGAATCGGGCAGGCTGGCTGCTGCGCTGGTTCGTGCGGCCCTTTGCGGGCCAGGAGCCCAGCTTTTACCGGGCCATCACGGCCTGCCTGCTCGCGGCGGGCCTGTTCTGGCAAATGAATGCCCTGAACAAAACCTACACCACCCGCCTGAACTACCCACTGGCCTGGCACTACGACTCGGTGCACTACGTGCCAATGCGGTCCTTACCGACGGCACTACCCGTCACGGTTACGGGCCAGGGCTGGCGACTGCTGCGGGCCAACCTGGGCTGGGGCACCCACCCCGCCGACCTGCGCCCCGTGCCACTGCCCGGCACCCGCTACCTGCCCGCCACCGCCTGGCGCCGGGGCCTGCAAAACGCGCTGGAAGGCGTGCAGATAACCGAGTGGGCCGGCGATACCCTGCGCCTCACCTTCGACCGCTATGCCAGCCGCCGGCTGCCGCTGGCCCTGCCTCCCGACTCGGCCAGGCGCTACAGAGCCAGCTTCACGCCCGCCATGGTTACGTTTCGGGGGCCGGCCAGCCTAGTGCAGGCGCTGCCCAACCCCTACCCCATTGCACCGCCCCAGGCTTCGGCCCCAGGCAAGGCGGAGGAAGTAGAGGTTGAGGCCATTGTGGTTACGCCGGCCCGCATCCGGGCGTCTGTGCCCACGGTGCAGCTACGCCAGACGCGGCGATAGTTTCAGCTGCTTATTCACATAAATCTCAGTTTTCCTCATGCTACGCATCGGCATCACCGGCGGAATCGGCTCGGGCAAAAGCATTGTCAGCCGCTTGTTTCATGCGCTGGGCGTGCCCATCTACGATGCCGATACGCGCGCCCGCTGGGTGATGGAAAACGATGCGCAACTACGGGCGCAGCTCATCGCCGCCTTCGGCCCTGCTACGTATGATGCCGCCGGCCGCCTCAACCGGCCCGTGCTGGCCGGCACCGTGTTCAACAACCCGGGGCTGCTGGCCCAGCTCAATGGCTTGGTGCATCCGCACGTAGGCACCGATTTTGAGCGATGGGCCGTAGCACAGGCCCGGGCCGGCCACGCCTACGTGCTAAAAGAAGCCGCACTGCTGTTTGAGGCCGGCTCCTACAAGCAGCTCGACCGCATCATCACCGTATTTGCGCCGCTGGCGGTGCGGGCGGCCCGCGTACTGCGCCGCGACCCGCACCGCTCGGCCGCCGATGTGCAGGCCATCATGGCCAAGCAGCTTAGCGAGGAGGAGAAAATGGCACGGGCCGACTACGTGCTCACCAACGACGATGTGCTGCCCCTGCTGCCGCAGGTGCTGGCCCTGCACGCAGCCTTCGGGGTTCGGCCAGCCGCCCTATAAATAAAGAAAGGCTACCTCTTGCGAGGCAGCCTTGTCCTTCGGACGTTGGTAGCTTAGATGCGGGCGGAGTAATCCTCCAGGGTATCAATCACTTTCAGGAGCTGGGGCACCGCCAGCGAATAATAAATCTTCGTGCCGACTTTGCTGGACTTCAACACACCCCGGTCTTTGAGGGTGATGAGGTGCTGCGAGGCAATGGCTTGGGGCAAGTCGAGGGCCTGGTAAATATCGGTCACCGACATTTGGCTGTCTTTGCCCTTTGTCTTCCCTAGTAGGTCCACAATGGCAAGCCGCTTAGGATGAGATAGAACCTTGAGCATAGCCGCGGCGCGGTCCAACTGTTGCGCTTCTACACGCGAATGCAATGGTTTCATGAAATCGATAAAAAGTGAAGGGAGAAGTGGAAGAGTAGAATAAGTGCAATACAGTAGTACTACATATGTAGTTCCGAACCATTACGCAAAATAGGGATAAAGGGGTTTGTTATTCCTAAAATACTATAATATTTATTCATTTTTATTTCTTGCTGAAATGCTATTTCCGACGTCCACCCACTTCAGGGGCGGGCGCTACCTTTGCGGGTCTGCTTATTGGCAGATTCTTTCACTATTCCCACCCTATGCTTGACCTCCTCACCAAGTTTGAAAACAAGCGCCCCGAAATCGTCTTCGAATGGAAAGACGCCGAAACCGAAGCCGAAGGCTGGGTCGTTATCAACTCCTTGCGGGGCGGAGCCGCCGGCGGTGGCACCCGCATGCGCAAGGGCCTGGATAAGCGCGAAGTAGAAAGCCTGGCCAAAACGATGGAGGTCAAGTTCACGGTATCCGGGCCGGCCATTGGCGGGGCCAAGTCAGGCATCAACTTCGACCCGCAGGACCCCCGCAAGCGCGGCGTGCTGGAGCGCTGGTACCGCGCCGTGTTCCCGCTGCTAAAAAATTATTATGGCACCGGCGGCGACCTAAACGTGGATGAGATTCACGAAGTCATCGCCATTACCGAGGAATACGGCCTCTGGCACCCGCAGGAAGGCGTGGTGAACGGCCACTACCACGCCACCGAGCCCCAGAAAATTCAGAAGCTCGGCCAACTCCGCCAAGGCGTTATCAAGGTGGTGGAAGATGCCACCTTCTCGCCCAATCTGGCCCGCAAGTACACCGTGGCCGACCTCATCACCGGCTACGGCGTGGCCGAGGGCGTGCGTCACTACTACCGCCTCTGGCCCGGCACCGAGCTGCGCGGGCAGCGTGCCATCATCCAGGGCTGGGGCAATGTGGGCGCGGCGGCGGCCTATTACCTGGCCGGCCAGGGCGTGCGCATTGTGGGCATTATCGACCGGGCCGGCGGGCTGCTGAACGCCGAGGGCTTCGGGCTGGAAGAAATCCGGGCGCTGCTGCTGGCCCGCCAGGGCAATGCGCTCACGACCGACAACTTGCTCTCCTTCGAGGAAGTGAACGAGAAAGTGTGGTCCATGGGGGCCGATATTTTTATTCCAGCCGCTTCGTCGCGCCTCGTGGCGCGTGGGCAGGTAGAGCAGCTACTGGCCGGCGGCCTCAAGGTGATTAGCTGCGGGGCCAACGTGCCGTTTGCCGACCCCGAGATTTTCTTCGGCCCCACCGGCGTCTTTGCCGACGAGCGCACGGCCGTTATCCCCGATTTTATTGCCAACTGCGGCATGGCCCGCGTGTTTGCTTACCTCATGGAAACCGGCGCCGAAATCACCGACCAAGCCATTTTTGCCGATACGTCGCGCATCATCGGCGCGGCCCTGGAGCGCACCCACGCCGAGAACGCACAGCCCACCGGCATTGCGCAGCGCTCGTTCGAAATGGCACTGCGCCAGCTGGTATAGGGTTATTTGGTGCTATCCAATTCGTCAGGCTGCGCTGCGCTGTGCCTGACGAATTGGATAGCACCAAATCCTTTCAACCCACAGCATTTTTATTTGATAACAATTCGATAACTTTGACGCCCTACTTTTGGTCGCCCCGCATCCGGGGCGATTTTGCTTTTGAAGGAATTCCCAATTGAATAATATGTCTACAATCAAAAAAGCTAAGACCAGCAAAACCAAACTCTCCGACGACATGCTGAATGCCGGCAGCGGCAAGACCATCACGCAACCCAACGTCAACGACGACAAGCTCACCTCCATCACGGAGATGCGCCAAACCACCAATGGCCAGACCGCCATGGCCATCGATGATGAGCAGCGCCTGCGCAAAGCCTTCGTGGACAAGGACTGGAATGAGATTAAAATCGCCGACTCCTGGCAGATTTTCAAGGTGATGGCCGAGTTCGTGGAGGGCTTCGAGAAGATGTCCAAAATTGGTCCTTGCGTGAGCATCTTCGGCTCGGCCCGCACCAAGCCCGACAACCCTTACTACCAGCTGGCCGAGGAAATTGCCTCGAAGCTGGTGCGTCACGGCTACGGCGTTATCACGGGCGGCGGCCCCGGCATCATGGAAGCCGGCAATAAGGGCGCCCGCGCCGAGGGCGGTAAGTCGGTGGGCCTCAACATTGAGTTGCCCTTCGAGCAAACCCACAACATCTACATCGACCAGGACAAGTGCATCGACTTCGACTACTTCTTTGTGCGGAAGGTGATGTTTGTGAAGTACGCGCAGGCCTTTGTGGGCATGCCCGGCGGTTTCGGCACCCTCGACGAACTGTTTGAGGCCATGACGCTAATTCAGACCAAAAAAATCAGCCGCTTCCCCATCGTACTGGTGGGCTCGGCCTACTGGAACGGCCTGTTTAAGTGGATTGAGGACGTGATGCTGCACGAGGAGCACAACATCTCGGCCGAGGATATGCAGCTGGTGCAGATTGTGGACGACGCGAGCGAAGCCGTGAAAATCATCGACGACTTCTACCACAAGTACCTGTTGTCGCCGAACTTCTAGGACCACGGATTTTTCGGATTTTAGCGGATTTCACGGATTTTGTAGTCGGTACTATTCGGTTTCGAAACCATTGCATTGGAAAGCCGCTTCTTCGGGAGCGGCTTTTTTTGTTACTAGCTTCGTTCGTTTGCCGCCGGTTTGGCGGGTTTTCTCTTATGTCATCAACTGCTGCCGCCACTAATTCAGAATTTGATTACCTCATTGTGGGCGGCGGCGCGGCGGGGCTTAGCCTGGCGTACCACATTGCGCAGGAACCCCGGCTGGCCGGCAAGAAAGTCCTGATTATTGAGCCCGATGCCAAGATGCAGAACGACCGCACCTGGTCGTTCTGGGCCGATGAGCCGGGGATGTTCGACGACATTGTGGCGCACGAGTGGCGCAAAATAGCTTTCCGTAGCCCCGGCTTCGAGCGCGTGATTGACCTGGGCCGCTACCGCTACAAAACCATCAACGGGCTGGATTACTACCGCTTCGTGCAGAAGGCGCTGGCTGATAATCCGCAATTCACGCGGGTGCACGGCAATGTCGAGCAGTTGGAAAACACACCGGCTGGCACACACGCCACCACGGCGAATGGCGATGCCTACACCGCCCGCTACGCCTTCGACAGCCGCCCGCCCAACTTAGCGCAGCGGCGGCAGCCCGAGAAGCATCGCTACCTGCTACAGCACTTCGTGGGCTGGGAAATCGAAACCGAATCCGACGTTTTCGACCCCGCCACGGTGGAGTTCATGGACTTTCGCGGCGCCCAGCAGCACGAGGCCCGGTTTATTTACGTGCTGCCTTTCTCACCACGCAAAGCCTTGGTTGAATACACGTTGTTTTCGGGAACCGTATTACCCAAAGCGGAGTATGAAGCGGCAATCCGCACGTATCTGAGCGAAACCCTCGGGCTGAAAACGTACCGCATTGTGGCTGAGGAAATAGGAGCAATTCCGATGACCGACCACCCGCTACCGGCCCGCAACGGCGCGCACATCATCAATCTGGGCACGCGGGGCGGGCGGGCCAAGCCCAGCACCGGCTACGCCTTCAAGCGCATTCAGCAGCACTCGGCGCGGCTGGTAGCGGCGCTGGCCACCACCGGCCACCCACCCACCAACGCCACCGGCGACAAATGGCAGTTCCAACTGTTCGACACGCTCTTGCTCGACATCATGCAGCGGCGGGGCGAAACGACCCGCGACATCTTCCGGCAGCTCTTCGAGCGCAACCCGGTGGAGCGCATCTTCCGCTTTCTGGATGAGCAAACTTCCTGGGCCGATAACCTGCGGGTGATGAATTCGGTATCGGCGGGGCCGTTTATGCGGTCCATCGGGCAGGTCCTGCGCGGCCGACCGGGAAAAAGGAGTTAGGAGTGCAGAGTTAATGGGTAGGGCCATTGCACCAAATGCACAGTTAGCGTTGCTATAGTTGAGCTAATACTCACAACGCATTGACCAATAACATGCTTTGAACAAGGCAAGTTGTGAGGAGGCTGTTGTAACTATTTGAGCAACCAGTAAATCATTTCACCGAATCCTGGCGCTGGAAAGGGCCTTCCGATTCAGCAATCGACACATGTTTTTTTAAGCTCAACCAGAAAACGCTAACTGTGCATTTGGTGCAATGACCCTAGTTAATGGGTACTACAAACTCTGCACTCCTAACTCTTAACTCCCAACGGCGCCTGCTCCAGCCATGCTCGGGCCTCGCGCACCGTAGCTTCGGACAGGGGGCGTAGCTGCGGCTCCGGCTCCGAAAGGTTTAGTAGATAGCCGGTGAGGGCGGGCAGGTTGTCGAGGTCGTGGGTGCTGCACAGCACGGTTTTGCCCTGCTGGGTGGCCCAGTCGTGCACGAGGCTGAACACCTGGCGACGGTAGTACACATCAAGCTGCTGGGTGGGCTCATCGAGCAAATACACTTGCGCATCCTGCAGGCTGAGCTGGGCCAGCCACACCAGTTGCTGCTCGCCACCGGAGAGCTGGGTAAAATCGCGGGCGCCCAGATGGGCCATGCCCACTCGGGCTAAGGCAGCATCGGCCAATACATAATCAGCTAGTGAATAGGCGCTTAGCAAGCCGTGGTGGCGGTAGCGGCCCATCACCACCAGCTCGCGCACGGCAATGGCAAAGTCGAGGCTGCCGCGCTGCGGCAGGTAGCCCAACAGGCCAGCCGTCGCGGCGCGGCGCAGGTCGCGCACTTCGTGGCCGTGCAGCCTGACGCTGCCCTCATAGGGTAGCTGGCCTGTGAGTACCCGGAAAAGCGTGGTTTTGCCGCTGCCATTGTGTCCCACCACGGCCACGAAAGCCGGCGCGGGCAGGCACAAAAAAAGGTTGCGGACCAACACCCTACCGGGGTAGCCCGCAACCAAGTGTTGAATGTTGATTGTTGAGGGTTGAGGGTTGAGTGACGAATTATTACTCGTCAACAAGTCAATGTCATTCATTCAACCCTCAACATTTAACATTCAACACTTCTAATATTCGTCCTCGTTGAACATGAAGTCCTCCTTGGTCGGGTAGTCGGGCCATACTTCCTCGATGTTTTCGTAGGGCTGGCCGTCGTCTTCCAAGGCTTGCAGGTTCTCAACTACCTCCATGGGCGCACCCGAGCGGATAGAAAAGTCAATCAGTTCGTCTTTGGTGGCGGGCCAGGGAGCATCTTCCAGGTAGGAAGCAAGTTCGAGTGTCCAATACATAATGAAGCGGATAAAAAAGGGTTGGCGAAGGTAACAGTTTCCCGTCAAGATACAAACGGCGGGGCCGTTGAAACCGACAACACAAAATGTCGGCCAAGGTTAACCTGCCGTCTGCGCCTGTTGGCTGAACAAGTCAATAAGGTCGTTTTTCGTGCGAATTTTGCGCTCAAACGACCGGATTTTGGTTTGCAGCATCTGCAGGAAAGCATCGTTGGCGGCGCTGGGGCTGAGGTTGTCGAGGTTGGCACGCAGCGTGTTAAGCTCCTCGTGGTCGTCCTTGAGCAGCTCGCGCAGGGTGCTGGCCCGGAACCGGGCGCGCTCGGCCGGAGCAGTGGGCATGGGGGCCCCATCGGCGCGCTTGCGCAGGTGATATTCGAGGGCGCTGAGCTCAAAAATCTTATCACAGGCCACCATAAAACGCTGCCAGATGCGGTCCGACTCCTCGCCACGCACGGTGCCCACCTGCTTCCACTCGGCTTGCAGGGACTTGGCCTGATGAATGGCTTCCTGCGGCGGGATGGCCATCAGGGCTTCGGCGCGCTCGGCCAGGGAGCGTTTGCGGGCCAGCAGTACTTCGGGCGTGGCGGGGGCACCGGGCGCACCAGCCGACTGCTGCACGGCAATGTGCACCTTGAGGCGCTCGAAGAAGTGGTTGTTGGCGGCCCGAAAGCGCGTCCAGAGCTCGGAAGCCTGTTTTTTAGGCAGGTTGCCGTTGACGTCGCGCCAGGCCTGCTGCAGCACTTTGAGCTGGCGCGAGGTGGTTTCGAACTGGTCGGAGTTTTTGAGGGCTTCGGCCTGTTGAATAAGGTCGCGGTAACGGGTTTGCACCCGGTTGGCCATGGCCTTCTTATCGGACTGAAAGGACTTGCGGCGGTCGAAAAACACTTGAATGGCCGTCTGGAAGCGGTGCTCCAGCTCGTCGGTCATGGCTTTGTCGATGGGGCCGGTCTTGAGCCAGCCCTGGCGCAGGTCCTTCACCTTCTCGCTGGCCGATATCCACTCCACGCTTTCGCTGAGGGCTTCGGCTTCGTGGATGAAGCTGATTTTGGTGGCCAGGTTTTTTTCGCGGTTGCGAACCACGGTCACGGCAATGGCATCCTCGGCCTCGGTGAGGCGGCGGTGCAGGCTGGCAAAATCGCCGAGGCCGTCGTGGGTCAGGAGCTGCTCTTTGAGGTGCAGCGCCTTCATCAAGAAAGAGCCTTTGTTGTCGCTGGCCTGCATTTTTTCCAGCAGCGAATCGACTTTGGCGCGCAGGGTTTCAAAACGTTGGCTGAAGTACCGCAGGGCGGCATCGTCCGAATCTTTGACTAAGCCAATCTGGCGGGCGGGCTGGCCCAGCACGGGGTGTAGCCATACGCCGTCGGCTTCCACATAGCCGTAGCGCTTGGCTTCGGCCAGTAGGTGGTCGGTTGGTTCCATAACAGATAGTAAGCTCGTGGGTAGGAGGGTGGGATACATGGGTAGGACGGGCAACAAAGAACGCAGGAGCTGCAGTTGAAACGCAGACTGGGAAGGGAATACAAGTTTACGGTAAAAACGTGATGAAAAGATGTACCATTCGTTAAACCCGGGCGAAACCGGCGCATTCGGCGGTATCGGCCAGACCAATCCAATTATGGATGTTACGCAGGGCTCTTCGTGCCGCTCGCAGTAATGTATTCTGGTGCTGGTTGATGAACGATTGCCAAATAGAAACTAGCAACCCGAAGGTCCGAGTGTGGGTTGCAAGCGGCGGCTGTCGTTCTTTGCAGCTGCATTTCTTTCATTAGCCCCACCCCCACCCCATGAGCGACCAGACCATTATTTTCAGCATGGCCGGCGTGAGTAAGATTTACCCGCCGCAGAAGCAAGTTCTTAAAAATATCTACCTCTCGTTTTTTTACGGGGCCAAAATCGGTGTGCTGGGCCTCAACGGCTCGGGCAAGTCGAGTTTGCTGAAAATTATTGCCGGCGTTGATAAGCAGTTTCAGGGCGAAGTGGTGTTCTCGCCGGGCTACTCGGTGGGCTACCTGGAGCAGGAGCCCCAGCTCGACCCCACCAAAACTGTGCGTGAGGTGGTGGAAGAAGGCGCCGCCGAAACCGTGGCCCTGCTGAAGGAATACGACGAAATCAACGACGCCTTCGGGGCCGAAGATGCCGACTTCGACAAGCTGCTTGACCGCCAGGGCAAAGTGCAGGAGCGCCTCGACCAACTCGACGCCTGGAACCTCGACACCAAGCTGGAGCGCGCCATGGATGCCCTGCGCACCCCGCCGCAGGAGGCCATTATCGGCAACCTCTCGGGCGGCGAGAAGCGCCGCGTGGCGCTGTGCCGCCTGCTGCTACAGGAGCCCGACGTGCTGCTGCTGGACGAACCCACCAACCACCTCGACGCCGAAAGCGTGCTATGGCTGGAGCAGCACCTGCAGCAATACAAAGGCACCGTGATTGCCGTGACCCACGACCGGTACTTCCTCGATAACGTGGCCGGCTGGATTCTGGAGCTGGACCGTGGCTCGGGCATTCCGTGGAAGGGCAACTACAGCAGCTGGCTGGAGCAGAAAACTGACCGCATGGCCAAGGAGGAAAACTCCGAGAGCAAGCGCGCCAAAACCCTGCAGCGCGAGCTGGAGTGGGTGCGGATGTCGCCCAAAGCCCGCCAGAGCAAGGGCAAAGCCCGCCTGGCCAACTACGACAAGCTGGCCAGCGAAGAAGCCAAAGACAAGGAGCAGAAGCTGGAGCTGTTCATTCCGGACGGCCCGCGTCTGGGCGCGCAGGTAATTGAGGCCGAAGGCATCACCAAATCGTTTGGCGACAAGCTGCTGTTCGAAAACCTGAGCTTCTCGCTGCCGCAGGGTGGCATCGTGGGCATCATCGGGCCGAACGGCGCGGGTAAAACCACGTTGTTCCGCCTCATTACGGACCAGCTGCAGCCGGATGCAGGCACGTTCGAAGTGGGTCCCACGGTGCTCACTGCCTACATCGACCAGCAACACGACACGCTGGACGGCACGAAGTCGGTGTTCGACACCATCACGGGCGGCACCGAAACCATGCTGCTGGCCGGCCGGCCGGTGAACTCCCGCGCCTACGTGAGCAAGTTCAACTTTGGCGGCGGCGACCAGGAGAAGAAAGTGGGCACGCTCTCGGGCGGCGAGAAAAACCGCGTGCACCTGGCCATGACGCTCAAGCAGGGCGCTAACTTATTGCTGCTCGATGAGCCGACCAACGACCTGGACGTAAACGCCATCCGGGCCCTGGAAGACGCGCTGGAGAACTTCGCCGGCTGCGCCGTTATCATCAGCCACGACCGGTGGTTCCTGGACCGGCTGGCCACCCACATCCTGGCTTTCGAGGGCGACTCGGAAGTGGTTTGGTTTGAGGGAAACTTCTCGGACTATGAGGAAGCCAAGCGCAAGCGCCTGGGCGACGTGGAGCCGAAGCGCGTGCGGTACAAGAAGCTGGGGTAGTAACCTGTGCATAAATAAAAGCCCGGGCCGCTGGAAAATTCCAGTAGCCCGGGCTTTTTATTTATCAAGTAGCGTAGCGCGAAAGAGTGGGCGCCCCTCGCTACTCACGCCACCCAACCCTCGCGCACGGCACGGGCGGCCAGGCCTACCAGCGTGCGGGTGCCGGCTTTTTGAAGCAGCATGCGGCGGTGGCTTTCCACGGTGCTCAGGCAGAGACAATTGGCAATTTCCTCGTTGCAATGGTCGGCCACTACCAGGCGCAATACCTCCAACTCGCGCCGGCTGAAAGGGTCGGGCACGGCGCAGGCCCGTGGGGAACGGCTGGTGCCAGCAGGGTCGCCTGGCGCATCCAGCCATTGCGCCAGTGCCCCAACCAAGGCGTGGGGCAGCACCTGGGGAGACAACTGCAGGGGCTGGCCGGTGGCAAAGCGGGCAGCTGGTGGTCCGTCAGCACCACCGAGCGCAGGCCGGGCCCGTTGCAGCCGGCCGAGCAGCTCGGGCAGGTTCCGGCCGGGCAACTGCTCATCCAGCACCAACAGGCTGAAGGCATAATGACCGACCAGCTCCACCAGCTGCGTGGCATCGGCGGTGAGGGTGAGCTGGAGCTAGGGCCATTGCTCCGGCAGGGTTGCTACCAGGCCCTGCCGAAGTAGTGTGGGCGCGGCCGCCACCAGGGCCGTGGGGGTAGAAAGAATCATCGCATTGGCAGACACCATACAGTGAACCCACTGACCAATAAGCTGTCGGAGGCTAAGCCATGGTGCAGGCAACAGGAGGAAAGGGCTGACAAATTAGTAGTTTTGATTTTGGAAAGCAATAATACTTAATATTCAAATATTATATTTTAAAAAGGTCAATCAGCTTATCCTATTCACCATTTCCTACCCATGGGCCGGCCATAAAAAAAGCCGCCACGCTGCAAACAGAATGGCGGCTCTTTTAGCAAAAATGCAACAGTATCTTACCGGCGGCGCATAAAAATGCTCACGTAATAAAGCAGCGTGGCCAACGAGGCCAGGGCCGCTACCACGTAGGTCATGGCAGCCCACCACAGCGCGTCTTTGGCCATGGCGTGCTCCTGCACGGTTACCACGCCGCGCTTGTCCATCCAGGCCAGGGCCCGGCGGGAGGCATCGAACTCGACCGGCAGCGTGATGAACGAGAACAGCGTGGTGAGGGCAAACAAGCCAATGCCCACGCCCAGCGGAATCACGCTCCGGTTAATCATAAAGATGCCCGCAATTAGAATGAAGGGCATCCACTTCGATACTGCCGTGAGGGCCGGCACCATGGCCGACCGGAATTGCAGCATGGAATACGCCGTGGCGTGCTGCACGGCGTGGCCGCACTCGTGGGCCGCAATGGCCGCCGCGGCCGCGCTGCGCTCGGCGTACACGCCTTCGCTCAGGTTCACGGTTTTATCGGTGGGGTTGTAGTGGTCAGTGAGCTGGCCGGTGGTGCTGATGATGCGGACATCGTAGATGCCGTGGTCGGCCAGCATACGGGTCGCGATTTCGGCCCCGCTCAGGCCCGAGCTCAGGCCCACCTGGGCATACTGTTTAAACTTGCTGCGCAGCCGCCATTGAACGGCCCAGCTGGCAGCCATCAACACAATGATGAGCAAATAGGAAGAAGACATGGGGAGGGAGTGAAATGAAGAAGCACTCGCGGCAAAATGCCGGGGTTTGCTATCAAAACACCATCTCTGCAAAAAAGATGCAGTCTTTCGGTCCTGCCAAAGTGGCTACTGCGTGGCAATGATGTGCTCCACAATGCGCGAGGTGCTGTAGCCCGCCACCAGCGGCACCGTGAGTACCTGCCCGCCCCGGGCCAGCACCAGCTCGTGGCCCACTATGCGCTCCACGGCGTAGTCGTCGCCCTTCACCAGGATATCGGGCTGCACCAGCTCGATGAGGGCCAGGGGTGTGGGCTCGCCAAAGAGCACCACGGCATCAACGAAGGCCAGCGCGGCCAGAATACGGGCCCGCGCCTCCTCGTCCTGAATGGGCCGGCCGGGCTTGAGGCAGCGCACCGAGGCATCGGTGTTCAGGCCCACCACCAGGGCGTCGCCCAGGTGCCGGGCCTGCTCCAGGTAGTCGACGTGGCCGAGGTGCAGCAAATCGAAGCAGCCGTTGGTGAACACCACTTTGCGGCCTTGCGCGCGCCAGTCGGCCAGCGTGGCCGGCAGCTGCGCGCGGGTCAGGATTTTATCTTTCGTCCACATGGGAAGGGAGTTAAGAGTTATGAGTTAAAAGTTAGGCGTTAAGAGTTGCGGATGAGCGCCGCCATCGACCGCTCGCTCATCCGCAACTCTTAACGCCTAACTTTTAACTCATAACTCAGATGTAAGCGGTTCGTCGGCCAGGGCTTCGGCTTCGGTGAGCAGGCTGCGCTTGTCGGCGGCGGCCACGGCCACGAAGCTGATGCCACCCATGAGCACCACCAGCAGCGTTTGGGCCCCGTGCACCACCAGAGCGTAGGCGATACCGGCCTCCTTGCTCACGCCGTACACCAGCAGAATGCCCTGCACCATTACGTGGAACGGCCCGATGCCGCCCGCCACCGGCGCGGCCATGCCAAAGGCTCCGAAGGTGAGCACGGCCAAGCCGGCCTTCATGTCGAGGTTATAGGTTTCGGGAAAGCAGAAGAAGGCCAGGTAATCCATGAGGTAGTACACACCCCAGGTGAACAGGGTATGCAGCAAAAACACGCCCTTATTTTCCATCTTCAGAATGCTGAATACCCCTGCCAGTAGGCCTTTCACAAACAGCACGCCTTTGTTGAAGAAAGCATTCTGCCGCAGGCGCTCCAGGTTGCGGAACAGCGCGTAGCCTGTGGCCAGCAGCAGCACCCCGCCAATGATGGCCGCGATGAGCAGTGGCGTCCGGTTGCGGGCCAGCGCCTCGTAGCGCCCGCCCAGCACCTGCACCGTCACAAAATTCCAGAAAGTATTGAAATCAAGCAGCAGCAAGCTGGTAATCAGACTTAATAGCACTAGCACATCAATCACGCGCTCCGTCACTACTGTGCCCAGCGCCACCTGCACGGGCACGCCGCTCGTGCGCCGTAGCACCGAGCAGCGGATGACCTCGCCCATGCGCGGCAGCACCAGATTGGCCAGGTAGCCCACCATCATGGCGTGGTACACGGCCCAGTACGGGGCCGGCGTTTGGGAAGCATTGAGCTGCATCTGCCAACGGTAGGCCCGGCTGAAATAGCCCAGCGCCGATAGCGTGAGCGTGAGCGTGAGCCAGAAATAGTTGGCCGTGGCAATGTAGTGCCCGATGCGCGACAGGTCCTGCCCCCGCACCGCGTACCACATTAGCGCCCCCGAAATACTCAGCAGCAGCAGGTACTTAACAATCGTCAGCAGGTGTTTCATCAATTACAATGGATGAATGGGCAAATGAGTGAATGGGTGAATGAGTGCGAGAATTATTCGCTCATTCACCCATTCACTCATTGGTTAAAGCCGGTTGTGCTCGTTGGGGAAAATGACCGTTGGCTTGTGTTGCCGGGCTTCGGCAAAATCCACCAGCGCGTAGGAGAAGATGATAACGACATCTCCCACCGCCACTTTGCGCGCCGCCGGGCCATTCAGGCAAATAGTGCCCGAGCCCCGCTCCCCGCGAATGGTATAGGTTTCAAAACGCTCGCCGTTGTTCACGTTCACGACGGTCACCTTTTCGTTTTCCACGAAATTGGCGGCATCCAGCAGGTCTTCGTCAATTGTCACGCTACCCACGTAGTGCAATTCGGCCTGCGTGACCGTTGCATGGTGGATTTTGGACTTCATTACTTCAATGTGCATAGCTTGGCCCATTAGGCTTTGGTTAGGGGCACAAAGATAAAGCCCTCCTCCGCCCCGCTTCGGTTGGACCTAGCCGCCCACTACCACGTTGTCAATCAGCCGCACGCCGCCCAAGTGAGCGGCCAAGCACAGCACCACAGCCCGGCCGGGCACGTAGCTAGCCAGCGGCTGCAGGGTCTGGGCATCGGCTATTTCCACGTATTCGGGGATGATGCCGGGCTCCCGGGCCAGCGTAGCAAAGGCGTCAGCCTGCACCTGGGCCGGGGCCACCCCCTGCTGTACCTGGGCAGCGGCGGCGCTCAGCACCTGGTAGAGCAGCGGAGCCACGGCCCGGGCGGGCGCATCGAGCCGGCGGTTGCGCGAGGACATGGCCAGGCCATCGGCTTCCCGAATGGTGGGGCAGGCCACAATCTCCAGGTCAAACGACAGGTCGGCCACCAGCTGCTTCACTACAGCCACCTGCTGCCAGTCCTTCTGGCCAAAATATGCCCGGTGCGGGCGGGCCAGATGGAACAATTTGCTCACCACCGTGGCCACGCCATTGAAATGGCCGGGCCGGTGCGCCCCTTCCATCACTTGTTCCAGGGCCCCGAAATCGAACCGCAACACTGCGGACCGGGGGTACATTTCCTCCACCGAAGGCACGAATAAGGCCGTGCAGCCAGCCGGGGCCAGCAGGGCCGCATCGGCCTCCGGCACCCGGGGATAGAGCCGAAAATCATCGGCATTGTTGAACTGCGTGGGATTAACGAAGATGGTGGCTATTACCTCGTTGCATTCGGCCCGGGCAGCCTGCACCAGCTGAATATGGCCGGCGTGTAAGGCCCCCATGGTGGGCACCAGTCCCACCCGTTGGCCAGCCTGGCGCGCCTGTTCGGTGTAGGCTTGCAACCCGGCGGCGGTAGTTAGTATCTGCATAGAAGAGGAAGGCAATTGGAACGGCCCCCAAAGTAGCTTTTATTGATTTTCCGCTCAAAATTGTTTAATTTTGTGCACCCATAGCATGGCCTTGTTCCATTCTCTTCAATAATTTCTTTATGTCGAAGCTACGAATCCTTTACGCGGCCACCGAAATTGACCCCTTTCTCCAGACCACCAAGGTGGCTGAAATGCTGCGGCGCCTGCCCGCAAGCATGCAGGAGATGGGCTGCGAAATCCGGATTTTCGTGCCGCGTTTTGGCATTATCAACGAGCGCAAGAACCGGTTGCACGAGGTAGTGCGCCTGTCGGGCATCAACATTGCTGTTGGCGACGACGAAAAACCCCTGGTCATCAAAGTTGCCTCGATTCCGACGGCAAAGTTGCAGGTTTATTTTATCGATAACGAAGATTATTTCCACCGCAAGTCGGCTTTGGTCGACAAAAACGATAAGTTCTACGCCGACAACGACGAGCGCGCCATCTTTTTCTGCAAAGGCGTACTCGAAACGGTAAAGAAGCTGGGCTGGTCGCCCAACATCGTGCACTGCTCCGACTGGATGACCGGTCTGATTCCGTTGTACCTGAAAACCACCTACAAAAAAGACCCGGTGTTCAAGGATGCCAAGTCGGTATTTTCGATTTACAGCAACGAGTTTCAGGAAAAATTTGAGGGCAATATCCTCGAAAAAGCCAAGATGCTTGACATCGACGATTCCATGATGGCCTCGTTGAAAACGGCTGATTTCAGCGGCTTTATTAAAATGGGCATGGAGTATGCCGATACCGTAGTGCGGTCCGACGAAGATTTTTCGGACAACATGAACGGCATGTTTCACGAATACGCCCTGCACAACAAGCTTAGCCAGGTGGCTACCGACGAAAACCTGCACTCTTCTTACCTAGCGCTCTACAATGAATTGGCTAACTAGCCGCTGTGCCCCTCTGGTGGCGTTTGCCGCACTGGCCCTGACGGGCTGCGACACGGGCACCGCCCTCAACGTGGACCTACCCGATACCTCGGGCATCAGCACTCAATACCTGGACCTGCCCGTGACGAGCGGCACCGTGCGCCTCGCGCCGGTGCAAAGCCTGAAAAAGGACCGTTTCCTCATCGGCCGCCTCAACGACAACGTGGCTGGCCTGACCGAAGCCCGGGCCTATTTCAACTTGCTTAACGGTGCGGTGGCCGACTCGCTGCCTTCTAAATTCACCACGCCGGTAATGGACTCGGTGGTGGTGGTGCTGGGCTTCGACAAGGTGAATGGCAGCACGACCCCGGTGCAATACGATGTCTATCAGCTTGCTAACCCGCTCGACGACCGACAGGTGTACGACGCAGGCACCAGCACTCCGCTGGGAGCGCTGCTGGGCCAGAACCTGACCAGCCGCCTCGACCGCACCCAGGTGCAAACCGTTACGGCAGCTATAGCGGCCACCACCGCCAACCCCGCCGTTCCGGCAGTGACGACCATTGCGCCGGACCCCACCGTGCGCCTGATACTGCAACGCACTACGGCTGCCGCTGGTCAGCCGGCGGTGTCGTCGGCATTTTTCACTAATTTTTTCCAGCAGCTTCAGCAGACCAATTTCACGCAGGCCCAACTCAATGCGTTGCTGAAAGGCCTGGCCATCACTCCCAGCGCCAGTCACAACGCTAACATCCTGAGCTTTGGCCAAAACGGCGTGCCGCGCCTCGTTGTGTACTTCCACTCGACGGGCGCTACCAACAATGTGCTGAAGCACTTTTACCCGATTTACTTCGGGGCGGTATCTGCCTATTTATCCACCGGAGCTTCTACCGCTAGCGACCCCCGCTACTACACTCAGATTATTAACACGTTGCCCCCTGCGCTTCAGGCGCTGGCTACCCGCCCTGGTTTTGTGGCCTCGGGCGACCTCAACAACACCAGCTACGCCCAGGAAGGCACGGGGCTGGGCACGCGCATTGCCTTCACCGGCCTGGCTGCCCTAGCCGCAAAGCCCGGACTGACCGTAAACCGCGCCGAGCTGCGCGTACCGGTAAAGCCTTTTTCCAACGCGCTGTTTACCAACCCTACCCGGCTTTATGCCCTGGAAGTGAACACCGCGAATGAGGTGCTGCAACGCATCGTGAACTATACGACCGTTGACCGGGTAGTGCAGGCCGATGGAACGCCCCAAGTAGGTGCAGGCTTCCCCGCCTACAGCCTGCTGGTTGACGGCACGTCTAGCCAGCCGTACTACAGCATTCCAGTTACTAGCTACTTACAGGCTTACCTGAACAATAAACTCGACAGCACCCCTGATGCCCTGGTGCTGGTGCCCAGCCTTCGCTCCTACGGTAACCTGAACTCGAATACCCTAACCCTTGACCGGGCTGCCATTGATGCCGCAAAAATAACCTTGCGCGTATACTACTCCCAGCGTTAGCGCCGGGCGGGTGACCTGCATCCGGCCACTATACTCAATACCTGACTTTCAATAACTTAACCCCATCTGCCATGTGCGGCATTGTTGCTTATTTGGGCCATCGTGAGGCCTGCCCCATCATCCTCAAAGGCCTGCATCGGCTCGAATACCGCGGGTACGACTCGGCGGGCGTAGCGCTGCTCAACGGCGACCTGAGCGTTTATAAGAAGAAAGGCAAAGTCGCGGAATTAGAAAATTTCCTGAGCGACAAAAACACCCACGCCAATGTGGGTATGGGACACACCCGTTGGGCTACCCACGGCGAACCCAACGACGTAAACGCTCATCCGCACTTCTCTACGTCAGAGCGCATTGCCATCATCCACAATGGTATCATCGAAAACTACGCGGCGCTGAAAACGCACTTGCAGCAGCAGGGCCATGTTTTCCATTCCGATACGGACACGGAAGTTTTCGTGAACCTGATTGAGGAAATCCAAAAGCAGAACCATTGCTCGCTGGAGGAGGCCGTGCGCCTGGCGCTGCACGAAGTGGTAGGGGCTTACGCCATCGTGGTGCTCAGCAAGGATGCGCCCAATCAGCTCATCGCCGCCCGCAAAGGCTCGCCGATGGTGATTGGTATTGGTGAAGGCGAGTTTTTCATTGCCTCCGATGCCACGCCCATCATCGAGTACACCAACGAAGTGGTGTATGTGAATGATTACGAAATCGTGGTTATCCGCGATGGCCAGCTGGAGATTCGCAGCAAGGAAGATGTGAGCCAGACGCCCTATATCCAGAAGCTGGAGATGGAGCTTGACTCCATTGAGAAGGGCGGTTACCCGCACTTCATGCTGAAAGAGATTTTCGAGCAGCCCCGCTCCATCCTCGACTCCATGCGCGGCCGCCTGGAACTGGAAGCCGGCCACCTGAACATGGGCGGCATCCGGGCCTACGAGCAGAAGTTTATCAATGCCCAGCGCATCATCATCGTTGCCTGCGGTACTTCGTGGCACGCCGGCCTGGTAGCCGAGTACCTGATTGAGGACCTGGCCCGCATTCCGGTAGAAGTAGAGTACGCGTCGGAATTCCGCTACCGCAACCCGATTATCACGGAGCGTGACATCGTGATTGCCATTTCGCAGAGTGGTGAGACGGCCGATACGCTGGCCGCCATCGAACTGGCGAAGAGCAAGGGTGCCACCATCTTCGGTATCTGCAACGTGGTGGGCAGCAGCATTGCTCGCGCTACGGACGCTGGTGCATACACCCACGCCGGCCCCGAAATTGGGGTGGCTTCGACCAAAGCCTTCACGGCGCAGGTTACCGTGCTCACGCTGCTGGCCATGATTATGGGTCAGAAGCGCGGCACCATCACCGACACCAAGCTGCGCGAGCTGATGGTGGAATTGGAGACGATTCCGTCGAAAGTAGAGAAGGCCCTGCTGCTGGATGCCCAGATTCAGGAGATTGCCGAGGAGTTCAAGGATGCCACCAACTTCCTATACCTAGGCCGCGGCTACAACTTCCCAGTAGCACTGGAAGGCGCACTCAAGCTCAAGGAAATCAGCTATATCCACGCTGAAGGCTACCCCGCCGCCGAGATGAAGCACGGCCCCATTGCCCTGATTGACGAGAACATGCCGATGGTAGTGATTGCCACCCGCGACGGTTCTTACGAGAAGGTGGTGAGCAACATTCAGGAGGTGAAAGCTCGCAAGGGCCGTATCATCGCCATCGTGAGCGAAGGCGACACGGTGATTCCGGCCATGGCCGAGTACGTGATTGAGGTGCCTCATACTTCGGAAGTGCTGATGCCGCTGGTGTCGGTGGTGCCGTTGCAGCTCCTCTCCTACCACATCGCCGTACTACGCGGCTGCAACGTCGACCAGCCCCGTAACCTGGCCAAGTCGGTGACGGTGGAGTAATATTAAAATAGCCCAATGGTTGCTGCTACTAAGCAAGCCATTCATCCTTCTTAATGAGCAACTCATTAGAGTCGGTTCCCGGATTTTTTCAACGCCACCAAAACCTACTGATTACCGTCAGTTTGGTATTGGTGGCGTTGCCATTTGTGGCGCTGTCCTTTTTCAGCCACCCCTGCCTCGATGACATCTTGGATGCTGTGATAGTACGGAAACTAGGGTTTTGGGCAGCGCAAAAATACTTTTACGTGAGCCATACCGGCCGCTATACTACTACGGTATTGCTGGCCCTGGTGAACCCGCTGATTTACACCCGGCTGGAGAGCAATTGGTGGCCAATGGTGCTGAGCTTTATGCTGGGCACATTGCTGGTGCTGAGGCTCTGCCTGGGCACGCTGCTGCGTATTCCCAACGGAACGGCTTGGCGCGGGGCAGGTTTGCTGCTCTGCCTATGGCTGGCATATGCCCCAGGGCAGGCGGAGGGCTTGTACTGGTTCACCGGAGCTTATACCTACATCGCATCGGCCTGGCTGGCGTTTATCTGGTTGGCCGCCTTTGCACAGCATAGGAAAGTGCGGCAGCGGGGGCAATCCGGTGTGGGCTGGGGGGCAGCGCTGGTTGGGCTGACGGTGGCGGTGGCGGGCACTACCGAGCCGGTCGCTTTTCCGTTTCTGCTGGCGCTACTGGCGGGTGCCCTGCTGAGATGGTGGCGCAGCCGAAGCTTATTCATCGCAGCC
Source organism: Hymenobacter siberiensis (assembly GCF_018967845.1). Lineage (GTDB taxonomy): Bacteria > Bacteroidota > Bacteroidia > Cytophagales > Hymenobacteraceae > Hymenobacter > Hymenobacter siberiensis. The sequence goes on along the minus strand of NZ_JAHLZZ010000001.1, from coordinate 765,994 downwards.
CTAGCAGCCCTAGCCATGGCGGGGAGCATCGTTTCATTCACGGCACCCGGCAACTTTGCGCGCATGAGCAGCATGGGAGAGTCGTTTGGCGTAGTAAAAACGCTGCTGTACTCGGGCGTAACCACAGCTTACCTGCTGCTGACCTGGGCCGGCAACCCCTTGCTCCTAGCTTTGTCGGCGCTGCTGCTGCCCACGCTCCACCGGATAGCCCGGCAACGAGACCAATTGCTGGTAGGCTTGCTAAGCCACATCCCGGCTGGCGTGCTGGCCCTTTTTCTGAGCCTACTGCTGGCGGCGGCCAATTACCCGGCCTTTTATGCCAGTGGCACGGGGCTGCCTTTGCGGGCGCGCACCACCATGTATCTGTTTTTTGTCGTCGGTTGGTTTGGGGTACTGCTGGCCTGGTGCTGTCGGCAGGAGCAGGCATCGGCCGTAGTCGCGGCCCTGACGGTGCCGCCTCTGCGGCTGGTATGGATGGGCTTGCTGGTCGTATTCTTTTTTACCGACTTCAATGTGCAGACCCGTCGCCGATTGGCGGGGAACGGCAGCAACAATGCAATGCGGGCTTATCAGCAGTGGCTCGGCGGCGATGCGGCCCGCTACGATGCCGAGCTACGGGCTCGCTACCAGACCCTGGCTGCCGGCAGGCCCACTGTTACGATATACCCGCTGCACACTCGCCCCAGCTTGCTGTATTGCTTCAACGTAGCGGGCACGAGAAATCAGGCTTTCCTGCGGGACTACGCCTATTATTTTGGCGTGCCGCAAGTACTGACCACGCCGGAAGTCCCGGACTTAGCGCAATAACCCGCCAGTATATCCGCCGCATACTTTTACTTTGGCTCCTAATCACTCAACCCCATACCAATGTCCCACCAGATTATCCTCACCGACCAGGCTCCGGCCCCCATTGGCCCCTACTCGCAAGCCGTGAAGGCGGGCAATACCGTGTACGTTTCGGGTCAGATTCCGCTCGACGCCGCCGGGCAGCTGGTAGAGGGCGACGTGGCCGCCCAGACGCACCAGGTGCTGAAGAACCTGACCGCCGTGCTGGCCGCCGCCGGCCTCACCCTGACCGATGTGGTGAAGTGCAGCATCTTCGTAAAAGACCTCGGCAATTTCGCCACCATCAACCAGGTGTATGGCTCTTACTTCGATGAAGCCACTGCGCCCGCCCGCGAAACCGTGGAAGTAGCGCGCCTGCCGCGCGATGTGCAGGTGGAAATCTCCTGCATCGCGGTAGGAGCGTAGCACAAGCATTAGCTTGCTCATACTACCGAACTGGCTTCATCGTTAGCCGCTGGAACAAGCGAATACGCGTTCTACTGCTTATGAAAGAACTTGGACTCGGCCTGCTCATTATTGGGCTTATTTCGCTGGCGCTGCCACTCATCAACCCCAATATTCACTACGTCTTCCTGACGTAGATTGACCAGTGGAGTGCCGCTGTGGCCTGGGGCATCAGGGGCGGCATTACGCTGCTCGGACTGGTGCTCTGGCTGGGTTTTAAAAACCGGGACTGATTTTCATTTAACAATTACCATTTAACAGTCGTTCTCATTGTGCCAGCTGGTCAGCCAGGACGGCTGTTAAATGGTAGTTGATAATTGTTAAATGACCCCGACCTTTGTGGCGCGTTCCGAGCTCCGGGACGCGCTTTTTTTCTGTTATGACCGAAAGAGAAGTTCGGGTGCGTTTCGCGCCCTCGCCTACCGGCCCGCTGCACATTGGCGGCGTGCGCACGGCCCTGTATAACTACCTGCTGGCCCGCAAGCTGGGCGGCAAGATGCTGCTGCGCATTGAGGATACCGACCAGAACCGCTTCGTACCCGGCGCCGAACAGTACATTCTGGAAGCGTTGGCCTGGTGCGGCATCGTGATTGATGAAGGCCAGGGCGTGGGCGGGCCCCACGGCCCCTACAAGCAGAGCGAGCGCAAGCCCATGTACAAGCAGTACGCCGACCAGCTCATCGCGGCTGGCCATGCCTACTACGCCTTTGATACCCCTGAGGAGCTGGATGCCATGCGCGCCCGCCTGCAGGCCGCCAAGGTGCCCAATCCGCAGTACAACAGCATCACCCGCGCCCAGATGCGCAACTCTCTCACCCTGCCCGAGGACGAGGTGAAGACCCTGCTGGAAGGCGGCGCGCAGTACGTAATCCGCCTGAAAGTACCTCGCAAAGAGGAGATTCGCTTTCAGGATTTGATTCGCGGCTGGGTAGTGGTGCACTCCAGCGCCGTGGACGATAAGGTACTGATGAAATCGGACGGCATGCCGACCTACCACCTGGCCAACATCGTGGACGACCACCTGATGGAAATTTCGCACGTTATCCGGGGTGAGGAGTGGCTACCTTCGGCCCCGCTGCACGTTCTGCTATACCGCTACCTGGGCTGGGAAAGCACCATGCCGCAGTTTGCCCACTTGCCGCTACTGCTGAAGCCCGACGGCACCGGCAAGCTGAGCAAGCGCGACGGCGACCGCCTGGGCTTCCCGGTATTCCCGCTGGAGTGGCACGGCACCGACAGCGAAACCGGCGAAGCCACCGTCAGCAAAGGCTATCGCGAAGAGGGCTACCTGCCCGAGGCAATGGTGAATTTCCTAGCGTTTCTGGGCTGGAATCCCGGCACCCAGCAGGAGATTTTCTCAATGGATGAGCTGATTCAGGCCTTCTCAATTGAGCGGGTGAGCAAGTCGCCGGCCAAGTTCGACCAGAACAAGGTGAAGTGGTTCAACGAGCATTACCTGCGCGCCAAATCCAACGCCGAGCTGGCCCCCTATCTGCTCACGGCCCTGCATGAGCACGCCATTGTGTGCAGCCAGAAGAAAGCCGAGCAGATTGTGGGCGTGATGAAGGAGCGAGTGAGCTTCCCGAAGGACTTCTGGCAGGAAGCCAAATATTTCTTCCAGGCCCCGACTGAGTACGACGAAACCGTGGTGAGCAAGAAGTGGAACGCCCCCGTGGCCGCCGCCCTCACGGCCTACGCCGAGGCGCTGCCCACCGCATCCGAAGTTTCGGCCGAAGGCCTGAAAACCCTGTTCAACGATACGATGGCGGCCCAGGGCCTCAAGCCCGGCCAGGTGCTGCAAGCCCTGCGCGTGGCCGTGACCGGTGCCGCCGCCGGCCCCGACCTGTTCGAAACGCTGGTGATTTTGGGCGTGCCCGAGGTGGCTCAGCGCCTGCACACGGCCGTGGCCAGCATTCCCGTGGCAGCGTAATACCCCGGACTTCGCGCCCGTTATACCCAGGCCTTCGGTCTGCACTTGTTCAGCACACGGCTTAGGCTGATGGTTGGACGGGGCAGGACGGAGGCCTGTTTGTGTCCGGTTTGTCGCTTGGTGTACGGCGCCTTTTCAAAGGCACTCCCACCGCCGGGGCGCTTTACTGCCGTGGTGCCCGGGGGTTCTACTTGAATTTCGGACCGCGTTTTTTTGATTTACCGCTCGCACCCGCATGAGTGGACACGAATATTTTTCGTTTGCTATGGCCCTCTTACCGTTGCCCCTGCCCCAAGCCGAGCTGTTGTTCGACCCTGCTTTTTTGCCGGCCACGGCGGCGGATGCACTGCTCGCGCAGCTTACCGCCGCCGTGGCCTGGGAGCAGCGGTCCATCCGCATCTTTGGGCAGGAAATTCCGCAGCCACGCCTCACCGCCTGGTACGGCGATGCGGAGGCCCGCTACACCTACTCGGGCCTGACCTGGGAGCCACGTCCCTGGCTGCCGGCCCTGCAGGCGTTGCGCCAGCGCCTCGAAGCCACCACCGGGGCCCGATTCAACAGCGTGCTGCTGAACCTGTACCGCGACGGCCGCGACAGCATGGGCTGGCACGCCGACGATGAGCCCGAGCTGGGGCCCGGGCCGGCCATCGCCTCGCTTAGCCTGGGGGCCACCCGGCGCTTCCGCCTGCGGCCTCGGGCCGGACTGGCCCACGCCCCCTTCGGCCTCGACCTGCCCAGCGGCAGCCTGCTGCTGATGCGTGGCTCCACCCAGCAGCACTGGCAGCACGCACTGCCCAAAACCGCCCGGCCCATCGGCCCACGGCTCAACCTCACGTTTCGGTGGGTGGCGGGGGCAGCCGGCTAGTAGCGAATGCCCGGGTGGCCATGCAGGCGCGGGCAGTAGCCGTCGCCCACCTTCGTATTCGCCCACTCGCAAAACCGGGGTTGAGATGAGCTGTACCTCCTTTGCCTCGCCGGGCCGGGCGGCAGCCGGAGGCTCATCTGCAGGGAGGGATGACTCGGGCAGGGCAGCGGGCGGGTGGGCCGGGCGGCGGGCAGCAGTAGAACGGGGCATAAACAGGATGAATAATAGCGGTAAGAAGCGCTGGTTATCTCAACCGTTTTCCAGCTTGCTTGCAGCTGCGGCAGCCGGGCGTTTACAAGGAGCGTACCAGCTTGGCTGCCAAGCGCCACAGTAACGAAGCCCGTCATTCGATGGCCATAAAAAAAGCCCCAACCAGAAACTGGTTGGAGCTTCCCGTCAGCAATATTTCTTTCTACTTGATGTCGAACAGCAGCCCGAAATAGCCGATGCGGCCGTAGCTGGGCGCGCCGTACACCTGCAGGTTGGCGGTATCAAAGAGGTTGGTGACGCCGGCTTGCAGCGTGGTATGCAGCGCCTTGAGGCTGTAGCCCAGCTGCGCATCCACGGTCTGGGCCGTGGACACGGTGCCGGTGGCGAAGGTGGACTCGTAGAGGAAGCTATCGACCCAGCGGTAGTTCACGTTGTAGCTCAGCGCCCGGTTCAGCAGCTGGCCATCGAGGCCGAAGTTGAACTTATGCTTTGGCGTGTTGAAGAACGACTGCGTGCCAGCCTTCAAATTCTTCGTAATGAGTTCGTTGTAGCTATAGTTGCCATTCAGGGTGAGGCTTGGAGCGAAGGCGTAGCTCAGCGTGACGCCCGCACCCTGGCTCTGCACGCGCTGGTCTACGTTGGCCGCAATCTGAATTACGCGCACGTTGCTGCCGGGAGCATTGGTGGTGGCCAGCTCGGCCGGCGCGGGACGCGTACCATCGAGGCGGCCCACAAAGTTCTGGGTAGCAATGAAGTTGTTGTACGTGCTGTAGAAGTAGTCCACGTCGATGTAGAGCTTCTTGAACAGCTCGGCGCGGTAGCCCACTTCGTAGCTGTTCACTTCTTCGAGGCGCAGCTTGTCGGCGTGGTAGAGGTTGGCGGCATCGGCCGGCGACGCGCCCTTGAGCACATCCAGCGTGTAGCCGTCGAAACCGCCGCGCACGTTGCCCAGCAGGAAGGCCCGGCCCACGTCGAGCTTGATGTACTGGTCGTTCTGCGTGGGTGCCCGGAAGGCCCGGCTAAAGCTGGCGCGGAAGTTCTGGAGCTTATCGGCTCCCGGCGAGAAAACAACCGATGCCCGGGGTGAAAACGCCATGCCGAAGTTCTGAAACTGGTCGACGCGGCCGGCGGCAGCCAGCTTCAGGTGGCTATCGAACAGGGCTTTGGTGGCTTGGGCGTAGGCTCCGTACTCATAGTTTTTGATGCGGTCGCCGCCCTTGGTATCCTCAAACAGGCTGCCATCGGAGCCCAGCAGGTACTGGCGGTAGGCCGCGCCCACGGTCAGGTCGGCAATGCTATTGTTGAAGGTGTACTGGCCGCTGCCCTCGTTGAGAATGGAGCGAATAACCAGCAACGCGCCCTGCCCGGGCGTTGGGTCATGGATAACTTTGTTGCGAGCTTCGTCAAATAGCTGGGTGCCGGGCTGCAGCAAGGTAGCGGCTGCCCCGGAAGCAGCATTTGCAACGGGCAAGCCCGCCGCCAGGCCGCCCAGGTAAGTGGCCACGTAGCGCTGGCCGTAGGTGGTGGTGGTAGCGCCGGGCACCACCTGATTTTGCAGGAAGCCCCCCAGGAAGCCGAGGTTGTAGGAACCATCGGCCTGCGCCCCGGTGCCGCCCGAGAAATCGTGCGTTGTGAAGGCGCGCACAAACCAGTTGCGGCCTTCCAGCTGCACCCGGCCCTGATGCGCCCCACCATTTACGAAACGGTAGCGGCTGGCACTCTGGTACGTAGTGGTGGCATTGGTGTACTTATAGTCGGCCGTGGCCTTGATGCTGTTGGTGAGGAGCACCGACAGGCTGGGCGCGACTTTGTAGGAATGGGTTTTGTTGTCGCCGGCCACCAGCTCGCTTTCGGAGAAGCCGGGCAGAAACAAGGTTTTGCCGCGCAGCTCGGCCGGCGTCGGAATGGGCTGGCCCTGGGCATTGGTGTAGGGCTGACGCGTGGCCGGGTTCACCAGCACATTGGCAAAAACGTAGCCCGTGTTCACATCGCCGTAACGGCTCACTGCGTCGTAGCCCGCCGCCGAGCCGGGCTGATTGTTGGCTGGCTCAATCAGGGCCGAAGTTGCGTCTTTATTGTCGGCAATAAAATCGTTGGCCACCGTAGCGCCACCCGAGATTTTGAATGCCACCCGCTCGCCGATTTTGGTGGCGTAGCGCAGCTGGCCGTCCAGCAGGTCGCGGTTGCCGCCGCGCAGGCGCACCGTCAGGCCGGGTTCTTTGAAGGGGTCTTTCGAGTTGGTGAGCAGTACGCCGTTGAAGGCGTTGGCCCCGTAGAGGGCCGAGGCCGGGCCGTGCACAATCTCCACGCTGGCCACGTCGAGCACCGGCGCACCCAGCAGGTTGCCGAAGTAGCTGCTCAGGCTGGGCACCTGCGTGTCCATATAATCCGAGAGTTGAATGACGCGCTCCGAGCGCGAGGAGTTGAAGCCCCGCGTGCTGAAGCTGGTGGTGAGCAAGCTGGAGCTGCTCACATCAATGCCCTTGAAGCGGCCGAGACCGGCCACCAAATCGGGAGTCGTAATTTGCTCCACCTGCCGCTGGCTGAGCTTTTCCACCGTCACCGGCACCTGGCCGATGCTTTCCTCTACGCGGGAAGCGGCCACCACCACCTGGTCGAGCACGGCGCTGGGGCGCAGCGTTACCACCAGCGCATTGTCGGGCTGAGCCAGGGTGAGCATCTGGGTTTCGTAGCCCACAAACGAGATGGAAAGCACCTGCGGTCCCTTGGAAAAATCCGCTTTTATCTGAAACTGACCTTCCTCGTTGGTGCTACCGCCATTGTAGGTGCCTTTGAAGAAAATAGTGGCCCCTGGCAGGGGCATTCCGGCCTCCGTTTGCACGGTGCCGCTGATGGTTTGGGGTACCTGCGCCCAGCCGGTCAACGCCAGCATCAGGCATATGATAAGAAAAAAGTAACGTTGTTGCATTATTTGGGAATTTTTAAAAACAGTACGCAAACCTACTACTTATTCCCGGTATCAAGCGCAGCATGCGCTTATTTCATCGTCCCAATAGCCGAGCTATATATTCTGAATAACAATCATTTAGTATCTGATGTCGGGGTGTCCGGTCAATTGCGGGTCTCCTTCTTCCCCCACCAGGCAATTTCCAATCTGCAGCATAACACGGATGGGAACCGGCGGCACCACTACGGATTGCGTGCGCCACCACGCGGCCGTGCAAGGTGCACACCGGCTAGCAGCTGCCAGGGGCAATACCAGCACCGCCGTCCGAACCTGGGCCGTCCGGCACCGCCACCGCGTATAGCCTGCTTGCTTGTATCGGAATCAAAAATGCGTCATAGCAAAAGTTGTTTTAGTTCTAATTCATCAAAGGTCCGGCAAACGTTGTCTGACCAGCTGATTTTACGACCAATTATAAACTTTAAACGATGAATGTAATTGATACCTCGTCGGGTTTTTTTGAGCCCGCCGCGCTAACCGCACGGGCCGTAGTAGCTTCGTCGCGGCTTCGGCCCCACCCCCTACTTCAAGCACCGCGCTCTATGGCCACCCCCGCCCCCGCCCACCCCACCACCGAACGCATCACCGTAATGGGTGCCGGGCTGGTGGGTTCTTTGCTCTCGTTGTACCTGGCCCGTCGCGGGCACGCCGTGGAGGTATTTGAGCGGCGGGGCGACCCGCGCCGCGCCGGCTTCCAGGAGGGCCGCTCCATCAACCTGGCCCTGTCGGACCGGGGCTGGAAGGCCCTGGGCGGCGTGGGCGTGGCCAACGACATCCGCCAAGTGGGCATTCCCATGAGTGGCCGCGTGATGCACGACGTGCAGGGCAACCTCACCCGCCAGCCGTATGGGCACGACGGGCAGGCCATTTACTCCGTGAACCGGGGCCACCTCAACCGCCGCCTGCTCGACCTGGCCGAGGGCCAAACCGGGGTGACGTTTAACTTCGGCCAGCAGTGCCTCGGCATTGACTTGAAAACCAAAGAGCTGCGCCTGCGCGACACCGAAACCCAGGAGGAGCATACCGCGCCCTACACCCGCCTGTTTGGCACCGATGGGGCCTTTTCGGCGGTGCGCAGCGCCTTGCAGCGCACCGACCGCTTCGACTACTCGCAGGACTTTCTCGATTACGGCTACAAGGAGCTTACCATTGCCGCCGGCCCGGGCGGCGCGTGGCAGATTGAGAAAAACGCCCTGCACATCTGGCCGCGCGGGCAGTACCTGATGATTGCGCTGCCTAACCTCGACGGCTCTTTCAATGCCACGCTGTTTTTTCCCTACGAAGGTGCCGAGAGCTTCGCCGCCCTGCAAACGCCGGCCGAGGTCGCGGCCTTTTTCGACCGCGTGTTTCCCGATACCGTATCCCTTATGCCGGCCCTGACGGAGGAGTTTTTTGCGCACCCCACGGGCTCGCTGCTCACCATCAAGTGCTTTCCGTGGAAGTACAACGACGACGTGCTGCTGCTCGGCGATGCGGCGCATGCCATTGTGCCCTTCTACGGCCAGGGCATGAATGCCGGCTTTGAGGACTGCACGGTGCTCAATGCGCTGTTCGACGAGTACGGCGACTCAGCCTGGGACACCATTTTTGCCGAATTTCAGGCCGAGCGCAAGCCCAACAATGACGCCATGGCCGACCTGGCCCTCTACAACTTTGTGGAGATGCGCGACCGCGTGGCCGACCCCGTTTTCCTGCTTCAGAAGAAAATTGAGGCAAAAATCTCGGGCCAGTTTCCCGGCCAGTGGGTTCCGCTGTATTCGCAGGTCACCTTTTCCGATACGCCCTACGCCGAGGCCCTGGCCGCCGGCCAGCGCCAGGATGCCATCATGGCCCGCCTCATGCCCCACATTCAGGCCGAGGCCGACTACGACCAGCCGGCGGTGCAGGCCCTGGTGCAGCAGGAAATGGCCGGCCGCCACTAGGCTATATATGGTATTTTCAATTAATTAGTCCTGCGCCAGCGTGAGCGGCTTGGGGTTGCCAACGGCCCGGGCTCCCGCAACGCACGCCCATCCCATCAACACAAGCCCCGGGGTGCGTGCCCGCATCATAATCCGAAAAGCTAAAGCCGGTAGTTCAGTAGCGCCTTTATATATTGCGTACTACCCTCCCGAAACCTAAATAGCGCCGGTTCCGGTGCCTTCATACTTCCGGGTATTTACCGCGTTTTGCCCCCTGAGTGGTTACTTTATATCGTCAAAGAATTAGACTTCCTAACTTCCACTACCCGGTTCGCGCCCTTTTCGATTCCCTTCCTCTCCTATGATGACCTGCGCTATTATCGACGACGACGAAATCAACCGGCTGACGCTGGAGCACTACGTCGAACTCACGCCCAACCTGAAGCTGGTGGCTTCGCTAAACGACGGCATTGCCGGGCTCACCTTTTTCCGCGAAGGCAATAAAGTCGATGTGCTGTTTCTCGACATTGAGATGCCGCACCTCAGCGGCCTGGAGCTGCTGCGCGTACTCACCAACCCGCCCGAAGTCATCATCACCACCGCCCGGCAGGATTTCGCCGTCGATGCCTTCGAGCTGCGCGTGACCGACTACCTGGTGAAGCCGTTCGATTTTGCCCGTTTCACGCAAGCCGTGCAGCGCGTGGCCTCGCGCCGGGCCCCGGGCGCCGCACCCGTAGCCGACATCCCCACCAGCGCCGACCTGTTTGTGAAGGTGAATAGCCGCATGGTACGCATCGATTTCGATGAAGTGCTGTATGTGGAAGCCCTATCTGACTACGTCAACATCGTGACGCCCAAGCACAAGTACATCGTGTACACCACGCTTAAATCGCTGGAAACCCGGCTGGGGTCGTTCCCGAACTTTATGCGGGTGCACCGCAGCTATCTGCTCAATACCCAGCACATCGAATCCATTGAGGACAATACGGCCAACCTGAGCGGCGGCCACTTTGTGCCCATCGGCAAGTCGTACCAGGAGGCCTTCTTCAAGGGTTTGCAGCGCATTTAAGCTTCCCGGGGTGCTTCGGGTACCTGGAGCGCTTCGGGAGCCGGCACCTGCTTGTACACCGGCAGTTCGTAGAAGGGCCGGAGCAGGCGCACCACATCCAAGGCATCGGCGAGGGCCTCGTGGGCCACTTCGCGCTCCAGGCCGGCGCGCGCCTTGCAGATGCTCATGCTGGGCAGGCGCGCGTCTTTGCGCCAGTTGAGGTAGAAGGCGGCCGGGTCGAGCATGGCGGGCTCGGCGCGCACGAGAGCGCCCCAGCCGGGCAGCTCTTTCAGGAATCCCAGGTCGAACACGCCGATGTTTTTGCCGGCCATGGTGACCGAAAGACAGTCGTTTTTGTCGGGCCGAAAGCCCTGTAGCAGCAGGAAATCGCGCAGCTGGGGCAGCAGCTCGGCGGGCGTGCACAGCTCGGGGTTGGGCTCCTTACGGGCCAGCTCCGCGAAAAGGCGGGCATTGAGGGCAATGGCGCCGGCGGTGCCCGCGTACTCGGGGTGGCGCACCACGCGGCGGAAGGCGGGCAGCTCATTCAGCGGCAGCGGGTGGCGGGAGTCTTCCACCACGGCAGCCAGCTCCAGAATCTGGTGCCGGGCGGGGTTCGAGCCGGAGGTTTCGAGGTCGAGGGAAACGTAGCGCATGGCGAGAGTATACGTAAGAAGCCACGCAACGCTGCCGAGCCAGCACTTTCCCGCCCGGCCGTACCTTCGCCTTATGTCTGACACCGCCGCCGCCGCTCCCAAGAAGCTCTTCCTGCTTGATGCCTTTGCCCTCATCTACCGCTCGCACTTCGCGTTCAGCAAAAACCCACGCATCAATTCCAAGGGCATGAACACGGGGGCCGTGCTGGGCTTTACCAACACGCTGGTAGAAGTATTGCAAAAGGAAAAACCCACCCACATCGGGGTGTGCTTCGACGGGCCGAAAAAGACTTTCCGGCACGAGCAGTACGCCGAGTACAAGGCCCAACGCCAAGCCATGCCCGAGGACATCGGCATTGCCCTGCCCTACATCAAGAAAATCATCGCGGGCTTCCACATTCCCATCCTGATGATGGACGGATTTGAGGCCGACGACGTGATTGGCACGCTGGCCCAGAAGGCCGAAAAGGAAGGCTTCGAGGTGTTTATGATGACGCCCGACAAGGACTACTGCCAGCTGGTGACGGAGAACATCAAGATTTACCGCCCCGCCTTCATGGGCAACGCGGCCGAGATTCTGGACGTGGCCCACGTACTGGCCCGCTTCGAGATTGAGCGCGTGGAGCAGGTGATTGACATTCTGGGCCTCCAGGGCGACGCCTCCGACAACATTCCCGGCATCCCCGGCATCGGCGAGAAAACGGCCAAGACGCTCATTCAGAAGTACGGCTCGGTGGAAAACCTGCTGGCCAATACCCACGAGCTCAAGGGCAAGCAGCAGGAAAACGTGCGCAACTTCGCCGAGCAGGGCCTGATGAGCAAGGAGCTGGCCACCATCCACGTCAACGTCCCGCTCGATTTTGAGGCCGACAAGCTGGTGCTCGATGCACCCGACGAAGCCACCCTGCGTGAGCTGTTCGACGAGCTGGAGTTCCGGCAGCTGGCGGCCCGCATCCTGAGCGGCAGCGGCCCACAGCGCACCCCGGCCAGCGTGGCCGCGCCCGGCAGCACGCCCACGCGCCGGCCCAAGCTGGTGCCCGGCGGCCAGGCCTCGCTGTTCGGCAGCAGCGAGGACGCGGCTGTAGCCATCGGGGCCGAGGAGGGAGAAACCGACGGCTACGGTGCACCCGGCGGCCCGCGCAAACGCCTGGAAGACGTGCCCTACCAGTACCACCTGATGGACACGCCCGAGCTGCGCCAGTCGCTGCTCAGCTTCCTGCTGCAGCAGGAGGAAGTGAGCTTCGACACCGAAACCACCGGCCTCGACACCATGACGGCGCGGCTGGTAGGCATGAGCTTCGCCTGGCTGCCGGGCGAGGCCTACTACGTACCCGTGCCGGCCGACGACCAGGAAGCTACCCAGGCCATCGTGGACGAGTTCTGCCCGTTTTTCGAGTCGAAAACCATTCTGAAAATCGGCCAGAACATCAAGTACGACCTCACCATTCTCAAGCACTACAACGTGCGGATTTCGGGGCCGCTGTTCGATACCATGCTGGCCCACTACCTGATCGAGCCCGACATGCGCCACAACATGGACGTGCTGGCCGAGACGTATCTGCACTACTCGCCGGTGCCCATCACCGACCTCATCGGCCCCAAAGGCAAGAAGCAAATCACGATGGCCGACCTAGCACCCGCCGCCGTGAAGGACTACGCCTGCGAGGATGCCGACGTGACCCTGCAGCTTAAGCACGTCTTCGAACCGATGCTGAAGGAGCTGGGCCTGCTGGGCCTGCTCAACGACGTGGAAAACCCGCTGGTGCCGGTGCTGGCCGATATCGAGTACGAGGGCATCCGCATCGACAGCGAGGCCATGAACGAGTACTCGGCCGAGCTGCAAGGCTACATCACGGAGCTGGAAACCCAGATTTTCCGGGAGGCCGGGCAGGAGTTTAATATCGGCTCGCCGAAGCAGCTGGGCGAAGTGCTGTTCGATAAAATGGACATCGGCAAGGGCAAAGTCAAGAAGACCAAAACCGGCCAGTACGCCACCGGCGAGGAAATCCTGAGCCAGCTGGCCGCCGAAAACCCCATCGCCGCCCTCATTCTCGAATACCGCCAGCTCACCAAGCTGCGCAGCACCTACGTGGAGGCCCTACCCCAACTGGTGAGCGTGGTCGATGGCCGCGTGCACACCAGCTTCAACCAGGCCGTGGCCGCCACTGGCCGCCTTTCGTCTACGAACCCCAACCTGCAGAACATCCCCATCCGCACGGAGCGTGGCCGCGAAATCCGCAAAGCCTTCGTGCCGCGCGACGACCAGCACGTGCTGCTGGCCGCCGACTACTCGCAGGTCGAGCTGCGCATCATGGCCGACTTCTCGGGCGATAAAACCATGATTGAGGCCTTCCGGCTGGGCATCGATGTGCACGCCAGCACGGCCAGCAAGGTGTTTCACGTGCCCATCGAAGCCGTGGATTCGGAGATGCGCCGCAAGGCCAAAACCGTCAACTTCGGCATCATCTACGGTATTTCGGCCTTCGGGCTGGCCCAGCGCATCGGCATCAGCCGCAAGGAAGCCACGGATATCATCGAGACGTATTTCCAGGAATTCCCATCGGTAAAGGCGTTTATGGACGACAGCATCAACCGCGCCCGCGAGCTGGAATACGCCGAAACCCTGCTCAAGCGCCGACGCTACCTGCGCGACATCAACTCGCGCAACGCCACGCTGCGCGGCTACACCGAGCGCAACGCCATCAACGCCCCCATCCAGGGCACGGCCGCCGACATCATCAAAATGGCCATGATTAACATCCACCACTGGCTGCGCGAGGAAAAGCTGGGCACCAGGATGATACTCCAGGTGCACGACGAACTCGTGTTCGACGCCGTGGCCGAGGAAGTGGCCTACATCACCCCCAAAATCAAGGAGCTGATGACTACGGCCTTGCTCCTGCCCCGCGGTGTGCCGTTGGAAGTGGAAGTGGGCAGCGGGCGCAACTGGCTGCAGGCGCATTAAGAACGATATCAGCGCGTCATGCTGGTTTGCTCAACGATGAAGCAATGCACCCGAACCACCGGCCGGCCGTATAGGGCCTACAATTCACTTTCCGGAAAGCTATGCGACAGAAACCCCACACCACCACCCTCCAAAATGTAGCCCGTGGGCTGCTGGGCACCTTTATGGTGGTGGCCGGTGCCGGCCACCTCACCTTCGTGCGGCAGGACTTCCAGGCCCAGGTGCCCGATTTTGTGCCGCTGGACAAGGATACCGTGGTGCTGCAATCGGGCGTGGTGGAAATTGTGCTCGGCCTGGCGCTGCTGCTACTGAAAGGCAAAAACCGGGTGCGAATGGGCATCGGGCTGGCCGCGTTTTATGCGGCGGTGTTCCCCGGCAATATTCACCAGTACACCCACCACCTTTCCGCCTTCGGCCTCGATACGGATGCCAAGCGGCTGGGGCGGCTATTTTTCCAACCCGTGCTGATTGGCACGGCCTTGTGGAGCACCGGGGCCTGGCATGCCTTGAAGAAGCGGAAATAACGCCCAACATTACAATGGACAGACCCAACCAGAAAGCCCTGCTGGCGGAATTAACCAGTCTGCTCACGAAGGGCAACGCCCACGTCACCTTCGAAGAAGCAACCGCCGACCTCACGCCTAAAACCTGGAACCAACGCGTGCCGAACGCGCCCTATACCATCTGGCAGCTGGTCGAGCATATCCGCATTGCGCAGTGGGATATTGTGGAGTTCTGCGTCGAACCCGAACACCAATCGCCCAAATTCCCGGAGGGTTACTGGCCGGCATCCACCGCCACCGCCGATGAAGAGCAGTGGCAGGAAGCCCTGAAGCATATCCGGCAGACCCGTCAGCAGTTTCTTCATCTGCTGCATGCTCCGGGCACCGACCTGCTGGCCCCCATCCCGCACGGCACCGGCCAGACCATTCTGCGCGAGGCCATGCTCATTGCCGACCACACCGCCTACCACGTCGGCGAAATCATCCTGATACGCCGCCTGCTGAAAGACTGGGAATAATGGCCGCTTTCAACCATAAAAGAGCCCAGCACATCCAACGCGCCGGGCTCTTTTAAGGTTGAAAAAAACCTACTTCTTCTGGGTTTTAACGGCTTTGCCCGAGGGCTTGTCCTTGATAACCTCTTCGTTCTGCTTCTCCTTGCTTTTGGTAGCAGGGTCGGTGTGCTTGGGAGTGCTGATGGTATTGACCATGCGGGGGAATGGTTAAAGGTGAAAAGTCCACGAGTGTACGGCTGGGCCGGGTGGGCGGCCACGTTCCCGCAGTTTATGTTCTTGGCTCCGGCCCCGATGAAAAACCTACTTCCGGTACTTCTATTTGTTGAAAATGGCGAATATGGGAATGCCAGGGTTTGGCGGACAATGCCATACCCTCCCAGATTCGGCGACCGCCCGGTGCCTGACTTGGCGGGCCCCGACCTAACCGCTCATTACCCCATCCATCAACCCCAGGTGGCACCGTTGCGTAAGCAAACCTGCCAAAGCCCTGGTTTATCTGGCCGAAGCACCACCTTTTTCGTTCTTTATGAAACACCTCCTCTCAACAACTGCCCTGGTAGCCTGTGGCTTAGCCGCTGCAGCACCACAGGCCCACGCCCAGTCGGCCGACCGCAAATGGGGCATCAGCGGCTATGTGAGCACCCTCCAGTACCGCGGCGACCTCGGCCGGGGCTACCTCAACACCAAAAACAACATCTACGGCGGGGGCCTCACCCTCAGCCGCTACCTGAGCAAGGGCCTCGACATTAACCTGTCGGCCAACCAGTCGGTACTCCGCTACCCATCCGACGGGGTTGGCTTCACGCCCTCGGGCAACCGCTTCGATGCCAACATCAGCAGCTTTGGGCTGGGCTTTAAGCTCAAGCTCAACAATGGCTGGGCCATCAAGGAGGATGCCGTGGTGCAGCCTTACATCTTGCTCCAGCCGGGCTACAGCTACATCTACACCCATCGCAGCGACAATTTCTCAACCGTCAACCAGAACAGCAACTACGGTTCGTTTGATGCGCAGGGGGCCCTGGGCCTCACGTTTCGTATCACGCCGGGCTTTAGCCTGTTTGCTCAGGCGGGCCAGCACGTGCTGTTCAGCGACGATGCCCGCCTAGATGGTGTGGCCGGCATTGGCGGCGATGGCTTCTTCAATAAGTACGACCAATACCTGCAGTTTTCAGCCGGATTCACCGCCAACCTGGGCAGCACTCCCGACACCGATGGCGACGGTGTGAACGACAACAAAGACAAGTGCCCCGGCACCCCCAGCGGTGTGAAAGTGGACGCTAATGGCTGCCCCCTCGACACCGACGGCGACGGCGTGGCCGACTACCAGGACAAGTGCCCCGACGTGAAGGGCCTCGCTGCCCTCCAGGGCTGCCCCGATGCCGACGGCGACGGCGTGGCCGACAACGACGACAAATGCCCCAACACGCCCGCCGGTATTCGCGTGGATGCCAGCGGCTGCCCCCTCGATGCCGACAACGATGGCGTGGCCGACAACCTCGACAAATGCCCCAACACGCCCGCCGGCGTGAAAGTAGATGCCAATGGCTGCCCGCTTGACCGCGATGGCGACGGCGTGCCCGACTACCAGGACCGTTGCCCCGACCGCGCCGGCCCCGCCAGCAACAAAGGCTGCCCCGAGATTAAGGCCGAGGACAAAAAAGTGCTGAACGAGGCCACTAAGTACATCAACTTCGACTTCAATAAGGCCACGCTCAAGCCCTCCTCGTACCCGAAGCTGCAGCAAATGGTGAAGATTCTGAACGACTATCCGGATTACAGCATGAGCATTGCCGGCCACACCGACAGCAAAGGGGCCGACAACTTCAACCTGGGCCTGAGCTACGAACGTGCCAACACGGCGCGCACTTACCTGCTTAGCAAAGGCATCGCGGCCGACCGCATTGAGGCCCGCGGCTATGGCGAAACCCACCCCATTGCCACCAACGATACCGAAGCCGGCCGCGCCCTCAACCGTCGCGTCGATTTCGACCCCTACCTCACCGGCGAAACCAACGCCGCCGAAGTGAAGTATGGCCCGGCTCCGACCATCACGGAAATTAAAGCCGCCGGCAAGCCCGTGCCGACCCGCGCCAACAAGGTGGTGCCCAAAAAGGCCTCCATGAAGCGCAAGGCCCCGATGAAGCGCAAATAAGCGCCTCGCGTTTAATCAAAAAACGGCCCGCTCGATGAGAGCGGGCCGTTTTTTTGTGGGCGTGTTTGAGCCGTCTGACCAGGCTGGCTAAGGGATAAAAGAGGTACTCATCACGCCACCCCCACCGTGCGCCGGATGCCCAGCTTTTTCATGCGGGCTTCCAGCGTTTTAGGGTTGATGTCGAGCAGCAAAGCCGCGCCTTGCACGCCGCTTACCCGGCCGCCGGTGTGCGTGAGCGCCGCCAGAATGTGGTCGCGCTCCTGTTCCTTGAGCGTTTTGATGGGGGCGACGGTGGGAATGGCGGCAGCACTTGCGGCCAGCCCCAACGGCACGGCCGCAAAGCCCGCGAACTCCAGAAACTGGCCTTGGCTGACAATGATGGCCTGCTCCAGCACGTGCTCCAGCTCGCGGATATTGCCGGGCCAGGAGTACGCCTGCAGGGCCGCCAAATCGCTGGGGCGCACCTGGCGGATGGGCTTGCCCAGGCGCTTGCTCAGCCGCTGAATGAAATGGCGCAGCAGCGGCTCGATGTCTTCGCGGCGCTCGCGCAGGGGAGCCAGCTCGATGGGGAAAACGTTGAGGCGGTAGTATAAATCGGCGCGGAAGCGGCCGGCGGCCACCTCGTCGACCAGCACACGGTTGGTAGCGGCGATGACGCGGGCATCAGAGTGCAGCACCTTGGTGCCGCCCAAGCGCTCATACTCGCGCTCCTGGAGCACGCGCAGCAGCTTGGCCTGTAGGTCGAGGGGCAGCTCGCCGATTTCATCGAGGAAAATGCTCCCACCATTGGCCAGCTCAAACTTGCCGATGCGGCGCTCTACGGCGCCGGTAAAGGCTCCTTTTTCGTGGCCGAACAGCTCGCTTTCGATGAGCTGGGCGGGCAGGGCGGCGCAGTTGAGCTTGATGAGGGCACGGGCGTGGCGGGGCGAGGCGTTGTGCAGCTCACGCGCCACCAGCTCCTTGCCAGTGCCGGTTTCGCCGGATATCAGCACCGTGGTATCCGTGGGGGCCACCAGGCTAATGCGACGCTCCACCAGCTGCAGGGCCGGGCTGCTGCCGATGAAAGTACCTGAATTGTCCCCGAAGCGGGCCGAGGTATTGATTTCATCAACCAGATAGGTGCGCTCCTGCTCTACCTGGGCCTTGAGTTCCTCAATCTGCTCGAAGGCGAAGAGGTTTTCCAGCGCCAGGGCAATCTGCGGGGCGAGGGCGACCACCGTGGCCAGGTCCTCCAGGCTGAAGGCGGTGGGGTTGGGCGAGGCCAGCATGAGCACGGCCGCGCCATCGGCCCGCTGCCAGATGGGCACAATGAGCATGGCCCGCGTGCCGTACTCCTCATACACGTGCCGCAACAGCGGGTAGCGCTGGGCCTGGGCCCGGAAATCATCGGCGGCGTAGAGGCCCGGCACCTTCAGCAAGTCATTCAGCTGTTGGTACATGGCCGACGTATCGAGCTGGTTCAGGCCGTTTTGGCGGTTGGGGTCGAGGGCCAAAAGCGGAGCATCCGGGCCTCTGCCGGAGCGTGAAAACTCGGCGAAGCCCTCGAACGGCTCCTGCCGCCCGGCCCGCTGCACCCGCAGGCCAAAGTAGTCGAACCGCACCACCTGGCTCAGGGCCCCGGCCACGGCCCGGAACAGCGGCTCGCGCTGCTTGATGCTGAGCAGGGCGTTGGTGATGTTGAGCTGCAGGGTGCGCTCCTGCTCGCGGCGGGCCACTTCCTCAAAGGCCAGGGTATTGGTAACGGCCACGGCGATGAGGGAGCCGATTTTTTCCAGCAGCTTTTCGTCGGCGGGCGTGAGGTTGGGATTGCGCCGCGAGGCCAGGGTGAGGAAGCCCGCGAGGCGGCCGCCGAGGTGCAACGGCACGGCCGTGAGGTGCGTCACGCCCAGCTTTTCAAACTTGTTGTAGGGCGCGTAATTCGGGTAGTTCGCCATGTACTCCCTCGGCGTGAACTGCCGCACGCGGGGGTCGGCCACGAGTACTTCGAGGGGCGTGCCGGCAATAGGCGAGAACTGCTCCAGGCCATCGGGCAGGGCGGGGGCTTCGTCGGCGCCGTAGTAGTCGCGCAGGAATAAGCGCTTGTACTGCAGGGTTTCATCGAAGACATTGATGCCGATGAGGTCGAAGGGGAAGATGAGCCGCAGCTTGGTCGTGACCACCTTGAACAGCTGGTCTTTGTCGCGGATGGTGGCGATGGCCTCGTTGAGGTGGAGCAGCAGGGTTTCGTCGGTGGTGGGCATGGAATGCAGCGCATGCTTCAGCTTGCGCGTGGTTAGGCTGTACAAACTGGCATAAGCTAAAGCATATACCACACATTTCCTCAAATATCAGGAGTAGAAACAGGTAAATTCCTGCCATTTGAGGAATAAAACCAGAACATGCCAAAGACGTAATATTCTATAATTCGCCGAAATTAATTTTAAACACTTAGTATTCAATGGATAAATATGATACAGCTCTCTCCAATTGGTGCTGGCATGGCTTTCGGTAAGGGCGATGCACACCCTAAGCCACCTGGCCTTATGTTTTCTTCTCAATCTTTAAGAGGTTTTGCCGGTTTGTCGCTGCTTGGCGGCCTGTCGCTGGCTCAGCCGGCGCTGGCCCAGAACCAGCCTAGCGTGCCGGCTGCCGCCCAGGCCATTGGTCTGGCCAGCGACTCCCTGACCCTCGGCGCGACGCTGCAGGCCGTGCTCGACGCCAACCCCAGCATCACCAACCTCACCGAACTGTCGGCAGCCTCGACCAGCCGCCTGAGCCAGACGCGGGCCGGCTTCCTGCCCCAGGTGACGGGCACGGCTACCTACGCCCGCATCGACCCGGTGGTGAAGCTGCCGTTTCAGGGCGAAACCCTGCAGTTTGCGCCCAATAACAATTACGACTTCCACCTCACGGCGCAGTACCTGCTGTTTGATTTCGGCAAGAACGATGCAATAGTGAAAGTGGCCGAGTCGCAGGTGCAGACCGCGCAGGACAACATCACGGTAGCCCGCCGCGACCTGGCGTTCAACGCCGCGCAGGTGTACTACAACATCCTGTTCATGCGCGAGAGCATTAAGGTGCAGGACCAGCAGATTGCCTCGCTGCAAGCCCACCGCGACGAAATGAATAAGCGCGTGCAGGCCGGCGTGAGCACTAAGTTTGACGTGACAACCACCGATGTGCGCATCACCCAAGCCCAAAGCACCAAGCTCGACCTGCAAAACCAGCTACGCAACCAGCAGGTGCAGCTGGCCCGCCTGCTGCACAAGCCCGCCCAGGCCGACATTCCGGTGAAAGGCCGCCTCACCTACGAGCCGCAGCCCGTGGATGTAGAGGCCGAGGTGACCAAAGCCAGCAACAACCGCCCCGAGGTGAAGCTGGCCCGCGACGCCGAAAACGCGGCCGCCATGCAGGCCCGCCTCATTGAGAAAAGCAACATGCCCAGCCTGGGCGCGGGCGTGCAGGCCGGAGCCAAAAACGGCTATATCCTGCCCGATATCAACCGGATTCGCTTCAATACAGTGGGCGTCATTCAGTTATCGGTGCCGATATATGACGGCAACAAGAACAAGAAGCAGCGCGTAGAGGCCGCCGCCATCTCCCGCGCCGCCGTGGCCCGCACCGCCGACACGCAGGAGCAAATCCGCGCCGACGTGCGCCAGGCCGTCAACAACATGGATTTCAGCCAGGCCCGCCACGAAAACGCTCAGCAGCAAGTAGCCCAGGCCACCCTGGCCCTGAGCAAAGCCCGCGACCGGTACCGCTACGGTGTAGGCCAGAACCTCGACGTGCTGGACGCCGAAACGCAACTCGCCCAGGCCCGCCTAGCCTTGGTGCAGGCCGAATACAGCTACACGCTCGGCCAGTACCAGCTCCGCCGCGCCACGGGCGAGCAAATATGGCTGTAGGTGAGATAGTTAAATGGTGATTTTCGGTGAGGTGTGAGATGGTGAAATGTGAGTTTATTTTTCATTCTGCATCAGTTGCGCCAGTTGCGCAGACAAAACGAAGCTGTTTAGAAAGTCCCCGAACGGTCATGCTTCGCTGCGCGCTGCATGACCTTTTGAGTACCTTTTGTGACTTTCTAAACAACTCCAACATCAAAATCACACCTCACCACCTCACATCTCACCGAAACTCACATCCCACCATTTCACTATCTCACCATATGACCATCCTTTGCCCGCTCGATTTCTCGGCCGCTTCGGCTGGCTTAGTAGCCTACGCGGCGGCCCTGGCCGTGGCGATGGGCGCTGAGCTGCGGCTGCTGCACGTGTGCGAGCCGCAGGAGGACCCCACCGGCCAGCGGCCCGATGCCACGGTGTTTGCGCCCTGCAACGGCCGGATGCAGGCCCTGCAGGCTGCCGCCCAGGAAGCCGGAGTGGCCCACGTGCACACCGGCATGGTGCGCGGCGAGGCCGCCCCCGCAATTGTGGCCGAAGCCACCCGCCAACAAGCTGATTTGATTGTTATTGGCGCGCACGGCCAAACAGGCCTGACCCGCTTTTTGATGGGTACTACCGCCGAAATCGTGCTCCGCACCGCCCGGTGCGCCACCATGCTGGTACGCGCGCCTTTGCTGGATGAGGAATGAAGAATGAGGGCTGAAGAATTGTCTTTGCCGACGCTTCAACCCTACCTTCTGCTTGCTCACCCCTCTTTCTGATTCTTCATTCTTAATCCTTCATTCTTAATTCTATTAAGATGGCCCAGACCGAAACTTCCGTTCAAAACGCTCCGGCTCCCTACCCTAATGCTACCAGCGAAAGCGAGCATGTAGAAGAGCCCAAAAAGCGCAATCCGCTTTTGCTCATCATAATGACCCTGGTGCTGCTGGCGGGCGGCTACTATGGCTTCACGCGCTACCAGTTTGCCAAAGCCCACGAAAGCACCGACGATGCCCAGGTAGAAGGCGACGTGTACCCGGTGCTGCCCCGCGTGGGCGGCCCGGTGCTGGAAGTGAAAGTGGACGACAACCAGCCCGTAAAAAAGGGCCAGGTCCTCGTGACCCTCGACCAGGCCGACTACCAGCAGCGCGTGAACGCCGCCGAGGCTGCCCTCTTTGCCGCCCAGGCCCAGGTAACGGCCGCCCGCGCTGGCGTAGGCACCGCCAACGCCAACGTGCGCACCGCCCAAACCGGCATTGGCGTGAGCCAAGCCAACCAGGAGCGCCTCCAGAAAGACCTCAAGCGCAGCGACTTGCTGCGCAAGCAGGACATCATTCCGCAGAGTGAGTACGATGCGGTGCAGGCCAACCTGAAGGCCACGGCCGCCCAGCGCGCCACCGCCACCGACCAGGTGAGCGTGGCCCGCCAGCAGGTAGCCGTGGCCGCGCAGCAGATTGCCGTGGCCCAGGCCGTGGTGAAGCAGCGCCAGGCCGACCTCGACAACGCCAGGCTGCAGCTGAGCTACACGACCATCGTGGCTCCGCAGGATGGCATCATCAGCAAGAAGAACGTGCAGCCCGGCCAGGTAGTAGGGCCCGGCCAGCAGCTGTTCGGCATCGTGGGCAGCGCCCGTACCTGGGTGGTGGCCAACTTCAAGGAAACCCAGCTGGAAGACATGAAAGTGGGCCAGCCCGTGAAGCTGGAAGTGGATGCCTACCCGCATGAGGAGTTCCAGGGCCACATCGAGAGCCTTTCGGCCGCTACCGGCGCCCGCTTCGCCCTGCTGCCCCCCGACAACGCCAGCGGCAACTTCGTGAAAGTAACCCAGCGCGTACCCGTAAAAATCGTGCTCGACAAGGAGGATGCCCAGCACCCCCTGCGCGCCGGCATGAGCGTGAACGCGGTGGTAACGGTGAAGTAGGTTTCGGTGAGGTGTGAGATGGTGAGGTGTGCGTTTGATGTTTCGCTTGCGCAAATGGCGCAATTGGCACAGTTAAAACATCAAACGCACACCTCACCATCTCACACCTCACCGAAACTCACCGTTGGGCTTTTTTGCGGGCGCTGGCTAGAATGGATACAATCTCCAAGTATTCCTGCTCAATACTGGTTAACCGAATTTTGGCGACTATACCCGAATCGCCGAGGAGTTCGAGCCAAAAAAGGGTTTCATCGGCTTCCTCTACACAGATACAGCGCTTCGCATACCACTCGGCCGTAGAACGGCCCCGGCAGGCGGCCCGGAAATTGGCAGCTACTGAAGTAGCAGAACGCAATAGCTGCTTCCCTAATACAGCAGCTTCGCCCGTGCGTGGCAGCTGCTGAAATACCCGAATTATTCGCAGCGATGCCTCTTTGGTGCGCATCCGCACCGCTTCATTAAATGAAGCTGTTTAGAAAATCCCCGAACGGTCATGCTTCGCTGCGCGCTGCATGACCGTTTGAGTACCTTTTGTGACTTTCTAAACAACTCCAGTGACAAGCGGGGAACAAACAATTCTTCTTCCATAATAACAGTGAACCAGTGAGTTGCTAAAGCGCAAATAACGCCTATCAACTCACCATTTCACACCTCACTATTTCACCATATGGAGACCGGTTTTAGAAAATGGATTATCGTGGTGACGGTGGTGCTTTGCGTGCTGCTCGAGCTCATCGATACCAGCATTGTGAACGTGGCCCTGACCCAGATGATGGGCAACCTCTCGGCCACGCAGCAGGAAGTGAGCTGGGTGGTGGCCTCCTACGGCATCGCTAACGTGATTGTGATTCCGATGACCGGCTTCCTGGCCGAGCAGTTCGGGCGCAAAAACTACTTCTTCTTTTCGGTGATTCTGTTTACGCTGGCCTCCATGGCCTGCGGGCAGAGTACCAACCTGTGGGAGCTGGTGGCCTTCCGCTTCATTCAGGGTGTGGGCGGCGGCGCCCTCATGGCCACGTCACAGGCTATTCTGATTGATACTTTTCCGCCCAAGCAACTGCCTCTGGGGCAGGCCTTGTTTGGCATGGGCGTAATTATCGGCCCCACCATCGGGCCCACGCTGGGCGGCTACATCGTGGATAACTACGACTGGCCCTGGATTTTCTACGTGAACGTGCCGGTGGGCATCATGGCCGCCATCTTCACTTGGTTGTTCATTAGGGACCCGGAGCGCATCAAAAACGCCATTCCCCGGCCCCTACGCGAAATTGACTGGTCCGGTATCGGCCTGCTGATTCTGGGCGTGGGCTCGCTGCAGTTTGTGCTGGAGCAGGGCGAAACCAACGACTGGTTCGACGACTCCACCATCGTGCTGTTTACCGGGCTGTCGGTTATCGGCATCGTGGGCTTTATCTGGCGCGAGCTCACGGCCAAGGCCCCCATCGTGGACCTGCGCGTGCTCACCAAGAGCCGCAACCTGGCGGTGGGTGCTTTTCTGTCGTTCGTGCTGGGCTTCGGCCTATTTGCCTCGGTGTTTGTGTTTCCCATCTTCACGCAGCGCATTCTGGGCTTCACGGCGGCCCAAACGGGCTACCTGTTGCTGCCTGGTGCCCTGGCCTCGGGCTTCATGATGCCCATCATCGGAAGGATGCTGGTGAAGGGCGTGCCCCAGAAACTGATGATTCCGATTGGCTTCACCATCTTCTTCCTCTTCACGTTCTGGATTGCCGCCCGCCTCACGCCCACAGCCGGCGAGAGCGACTTCTTCTGGCCCCTCATCTTGCGCGGCGTGGGCCTGGGCCTCATTTTCCTGCCCATCACCACCATGAGCCTGGCCGGCTTGCAGGGCAAGGACGCGGGCCAGGCCGCCGGCCTCACCGGCATGATTCGCCAACTCGGCGGTTCGTTTGGCGTGGCCATCGTGGGCACCTACCTGGAACGCAACATTGCCCAGAACCGGGTGGCGCTGCTACCCAACATCTCGCTCTACAACGAGGCCACGGTTCAGCGCATCCAGGCGTTCACGCAGAACTTCTTGGCGCGCGGCTTCCCGCTGGAGCAGGCCCGGCAACAGGCCTACGCCGCCCTCGAAGGTATTCTGATGAAGCAGGTTGCCATTATCACCTACGGACAGGTATTCACGGGCCTGGGGCTGTTCTTCATCGCCTGCGTGCCGCTGGTGCTGCTCGTCAAGCGCAACAAGTCCGGTGCCGCCATCGACCTGAACGCCGCGCACTAGCGGTGAGGTGTGAAATGGCGAGGTGGTGAGTTTGATATTCACTCGTCTATCTGCCACTGTTTTTTCAAGCAAAGAAGCCCCTGACAGTTAGCTGTCAGGGGCTTCTTTGCTACTCATTAAAATGTTACGCAGGGTGCTTTAATGTCAAACCCACCACCTCACCATTTCACACTTCACCACCTACTGATACTGAATGTACAGCGGCGAAGGTGTGAGGGCAATCACCTCGCTGGGCGTCATGATGTGGTGGGGCTTGGGGCGGGCGTCGTACTCGTAGAACAGCTTGAAGCCGGTGTACTGCACGGGCTCGGCCTTGATGTAGGCATCGTAGGAGTCCTTTTTCAGGGTCGGGTCGCCGTGGCCGTCCATGTGCATTACCACCTGCACGCGGGGGTCGAGCTTGATGTTTTTGTAGTTGCTCAGCATTTTGCGGGTGAAGCGGTGCACCGTCAGCACCTTGGGTGGCAGGTGGTTTTCGCTCACAATGCGAGCCAGGAAGTTGATGGTGAAGTTCACGTCCTTGGCATCGAGGGTGCCGATGCGCTGGTTGGGGCGCACGCCGGGCATGGTGGCCAGCGAAAACTCGGGGTCGATGCCCAGGTGCACAATGGGGTCTTTGAGGTACTGCTCCAGCTTGGGCAGCTCGGCCTGCAGGGTGCTGTGGCCGGGCTGCACGTCCAGAAACAGAATGCAGTTGTGCTCCTTGGCCCAGGAAATCACTTCCTCAATCGTGGATTTGGAGTTCATCAGGCGCCATTTGCCGTCTTTGCCGGCGGTGCCCTGGGCTGTGATGGTTACGTTGTGCAAAGCCGGCTGCACCGGGATGCTGGGGTCGGCGGCCTGCCACTCCTTTATCACGCCCGCAAATTTGCGGAACATCTGGTCCTTGGGCTCGCGGCCCAGAATACCCATGCCCTTCGAGCGGATGTTACCATAAAACGCCACAATGCGGTGGCCCGGCAGGATGGCGCCCGGCAGCTGCCCGTTTTTCTTGGCAATACTGTCGGCCTTCAGCGAATCGCGGCGCATGGCCATCGCCTGAATCTTGATGGTATCGATGGGCGCCGGCTGGGCGGCCGTGTCGCCACCGGCGGTAGCGGTGCCGGCCGTGCTTTTTTCACCCTCGGCGGGGCGGGTGGAACAAGCGGGCAGGGCGAGGGCCGCAAAGAGGCCCAGCGAAGCGACAAACGCGCTAGGGGTGGCTTTTAGAAACACTGACAATGGAGGACAATACGAACAATAGATATAGCTCAAAGGTAAGGGTTTCCGTGTCGCTCGGCCCGTCGATGCCTTGAGATTCACCAAAACTACACCTTACCGGGCAGGCTGGCGCGTAACCGGCTGGATGGTTACCTCAAACCACGCCGTGGGGTCGGCGAGCGGGTCGGGCACCTGCGCGGGCAGCAACGTGGGCGAGTAAAGGGCGCACAGCGTGTTTTCTACCTGCACCAGCTGGCCAGTGGCGGCCGCGGGCAGCCCATCGAGCAGGCCGGCCAACACCTCCCAGCGCGGCTCGCCCGGCTGGCGGCTGGCATCGTGCCATACAACTATAGTATTCGGGCCCACCAGGTACTCAAACACGCGTCGGGTATCGGTCCGCACGGCCTCATAGCGGTGGTCGCCGTCGATGAAAATCATATCAAACGGCCCGCCCAGCGCAGCAAAGTCGTAGGTGGCCGAGTTGCCGTGCAGGTGGCGCACGTTGGGCAGTGGCTTCGAGAAGAAGCCATGCAGCTCGATGTATCGCTCGGGCAGGCCCAGGGCGCGAATTTCTTCATCCGACAGGTTCAGGGTGAAGACTTCGGCGGCTACTTCGGCTACGTTGGCGGCGCTCTCGCCACGCCAGGTGCCAATTTCGAGGTAGCGGCAGCCGGGCACGCGGCGGGCCAGGGCGCGCAACAGCAGCAAATCCGTGGGCAGCGAGCCGCCCTCTCGGAAGGCAAACGGGCGCACCGTGGTATCGGCCGGACTCAGAAAATGGGCCAGTGATACCATCGGCAGGCCTTTGGCCGTGAGCTGGCGGCCGGCATGGGCCAGCGCCCGGCGCTGCCACTCGGCCACATCACCGGCAATGACGTGGTTGAGCAGTGAGGGGGTGCGGGCCAGGCTGCGCAGGGCCTGCAGGGCAACAGATAATCGGGACATGGTTGGTAGTCAGGTGCAGGTTGCCAGTGGACAGGCCACCACCGACAAGGCAGGCGCAACCGGGCAGCGGGCAATTAAAAAGCAGCTCTGACCGCTGCTTCCGGCCCTAAAGTTACTTGAGGAGCTGCGGCCGGGCTTCTGCGGAGCCATCAACGCAGAAAGGCCCCGGCGCAGACCGGAGCATTTCGAGCGGTTTCTCTCGGTTTTGCCAGGTTTAGTGGCTAATAATTTTGCCCTGTTCGCCGCTGGGAGGAGTGGAGACGTCTATGGTCCCGACAAATAGCAAAGGCACAGTAAACGAAACGTTTACCGCTTTGCCATCTTTCATCCCGGGCACAAACTTCGGCAACTGCCGAATGGCGGCTATCACGGCTTCATCGTAGGCGGGACTGAGCCCTTTTATGACCTTAGCCGCTTGTACCTCGCCCTTATCCGTCACGATGAAGGAAGCAAACACGCGGCCCATGTGCTGTTCGGCCGCAGGCACTTTGGGGTAAACCAGGTGCTGCTGGATATTGGTCACGATAGCCGCCGGCCCGCCTCCCCCCGGCAGCTCCGGCATCTGGTCAACCATATCATATACAACCGGAGGGGCCGGCGGGGGCGGCAATAGTGTTGTTTCGGAGCCTTTGTGAAGAACAAGCCGGTTCTGGCCGTCAATTTTTACTAACTCCAGTTTTTCGGCTGGTGCGGCGGGCGGCGCGGCTTTCTCGCAGGCTATGGCAACGAATAACACGCCTGCCAGCGGCAGGGCAAGCCACTGTTTCCAACGGCGGATGGGATTGGTTTTCTGAATCATGGCAATGCGACTGAGTGTTTGGGAATGGGAGAAGGAGTGCGCAAGCGGAACCGAGAAACCGAGGCGGCTGGCCACTTGCCGGGCCAGCAGTTGGGAGTAGGAAGTGGACAGGGAAGGCGTAGGCGAGAATTCATCGTGCAGGGCCGCTTCATCGGCCAGGTACTCGTGGGTGAGGGCCAGCGCCCGTCCGCAGAAGTGCACGAAGGGGTTGAACCACAGCGCGGCGCGTAGCAGCTCCAGCAGCAGCCGGTCGTAGGTGTGGCCTTGCCGAACGTGGGCCAACTCGTGGCGCAGCACCTGACGGGCTTCGGCCGGGCTCAGGGCCAGGGTTTCATCCCAGAACACGATTCGGCCGAAGGAGCTGGTGGGCAGCCGGCCGTGGGTTTCTGCCAGCGTGTAGCCGGGGTGAGCGGTGCGGGGCAGACGGCGGGCCGTGTGCCACAGCCCCGCCAGCCCGTAGGCCAGGCGGGCCAGCATCAGAACTGCGCCGGCTAGGTAAATCATTAGTAACCAGAACGTCCAATTGGGGCCGGTTGCCACGACGGCCGCACCGGGCGCGCTCACTTCTACCGTCGGCAGCAGCACGGCCGCCACACCGGCCAGACCCGCCGGGCCGGTGCCCCACCAGCCAGCTGGCCAGGCCAGCGGCAACAGCGGCAGGCCAGCGGCCAGCAGCGGCCCCAGCGCCAGAAAGGCCCGGTTGTAGGCGAAGCTGCGCTCCGGGCGCAGGGCCAGGCGGTAGCAAGCCCACCACGCGCCGAGCAGCGCGGTGCTGAGCAGCATCCAGTTAAGCAGGCTGAGCTGGGTCATGGTCTTCGGGGGTTTGGGGGTGGGCGGCGTGGCGCAGCAGCTCGTCGAGCTGGGCGGCATCGAGGTTTTCTTCCTTGGCGAAAAACGAAACGAGGCGGCTGAACGAGTTGCCGAAGTGGCCGCCCAACAGCTTGCGCAGCGAGAAGCGGCGGTAGTCGTCCTGGGCCACCAGCACGAAGTAGCGGTGTGTGCGGCCGAAGGCTTCGTGGTCCACGAAACCCTTGGTTTCGAGGATGCGGATGATGGTGGAAACCGTGTTGTAGGCGGGCTGGGGCGCGGGCAGCTCGGCCAGCACGTCCTTCACAAAGGAGGGGCCGAGGCGCCAGAGCACCTGCATCACTTGTTCTTCGGCGCGGGTGAGTTCGGGGAAAGCAGAGGGGTCCATGTTGGAAGGTTGAGTCAGGGTAATGCAAACGTACAACTAATATTTTAGTTTTCAAACTATAAACTTAGTTTTACAGGTTATCCACTATCAATCAATGACAATCAGCAAACCATAATGACACAGCCAACCCAAGTTGCGCAGTAGCCGGGTAGCGGCCAAAGGTTGGAGCAATCTCAGGCAGCACATCGAGAAAGCCGCATGGCGGTGGCAGAAATAACCCGGCTGTCTGTTACCGCTCTACGTGGCTTTGACGTTCCTTTAGCTGGTTGGCTACGAACCTGCCACCGCTACGCGGCTGCTCCGCAACTTTAGTTACTTATTGCGGTGGCGGGACGCAACACAGCGCGGCGGCAGGCGCTACGAAGCCAAAGACCGCTCTCAGCCGTAAACCACCCCGAGCCTGCTCCTTGTGCACTGCCGCGCAGCCCCGAACCACTAGCTCCCTACTTATGCTGAAAACCGTATTCTGCTCGCTGGTAGGGCTACTGGCTACCCAACGCGGCTGGTCCCAGACCGAAACGGCTGCGCCGATGGCCCCCAAAGCGGCCGCCGCCACACCGGTAGTACCGAAGCCAGCGGGCGTGCCGCTTTCGCCCCGGCAGCTGTTTCCGGGCCTGTTTGAGGCGGTGCAGCTGGGCCGCGTTTTCCCCGACAACAAGACCTTTGTGGATGCTGCCCCGAAGCAGCGGCCGGCCACCATTCTGGCGGCCTGGCGGCGCGAGAAAACCCAGCCGGGCTTCAACCTTAAAGCCTTTGTGGAAGCCCATTTCACACTGCCAACCGATGGCTCAGTGCCTTTCCAGAGCGACCTGAAAGCCGGCCTGCGTCACCACCTCGACACGCTGTGGACAGTGCTGGCCCGCCCCGCCGCCCCGGCCGCCGACGCGACCGATTCGCTGGCGGAATTCCGCTCGCTGGTGCCGCTGCCCAAGCCCTACCTGGTGCCGGGCGGACGCTTCCGGGAGGTGTACTACTGGGATTCCTACTTCACCATGCTGGGGCTGGCCGAGGCCGGCAAAACCCAGCTGATGAAAGACATCACCGATAATTTTGCCTACCTCATCGGCCGATTCGGCTTTATTCCCAACGGCAACCGCACGTATTACCTCACCCGCTCGCAGCCGCCCTTCTTCGCCAACATTGTGCAGCTGCTGGCCCAGGACCTGGGCAACGGCCAGCTGTTGCGCTACCGCCCCGCCCTCGAGGCCGAGTACCGCTACTGGATGCTGGGGGCCGAAACCCTGAAGCCCGGCACCGCCGCCCACCGCGTGGTGCGCCTGCCCAACGGCAGCCTGCTGAACCGCTACTGGGACGAGAGCGACCAGCCCCGCGAAGAATCGTACGCCGAGGACGTGGCCGCCGCAAAAAAGAGCAAGCAGCCGGCCGCCCAGTTCTACCACCACATGCGGGCGGGCGCAGCCTCGGGCTGGGATTTCAGCAGCCGCTGGTTCAAGCCGGGGGGCGGGCTGGAAAGCATTCAGACCACCGATTTGATACCAGTCGATTTGAACTGCCTGCTCTATAATCTCGAAACGGTGCTGGCCGAGGCGGCCCGCGTGGCCGGCCAGCCCGCCCAGGCCCGCCTGTACGATACCAAGGCTGCCCAGCGCAAAATGGCCCTGCTGGCCCTGAGCTGGGACCCCAAAGCCGGCTGGTTTCAGGACTACAACTGGCGCCTGAAGCAGCGCTCGCAGGTGCGCAGCCTGGCGGGCACGTTCCCGCTGGCGTATGGACTAGCCACGCCAGAGCAGGCCCGGCGCGTAGCGGCCGGCCTGCAAACCAACTTCCTCAAGCCCGGCGGCCTCGTGACCACGCTATCGGCCACCAGGCAGCAGTGGGACGCCCCCAATGCCTGGGCTCCGCTGCAATACCTGGCCATCGAAGGCCTGACGCGCTACGACCATAAGGCCCTGGCCGACACCGTGGCCCACCGCTGGGTGCGCCTCAACAGCCGCGTGTATAACCAAACCGGCAAGCTGCTGGAGAAATACGACGTGCAGAACGTGAACCGCCCCGCCGGCGGCGGCGAGTACCCGCTGCAGGACGGCTTCGGGTGGACCAATGGCGTGCTGCTGCGCCTGCTGAACCGGGAGCAGCCCCGGTAGCGGCGGGGCTTGCCCCGCCCGTGGCGGAAGGGTACAACCGAGTCAGCACGCTCGGGCCGGCGGGAGCCAGCCCCGAAACGCCGGGGGCTGCTGGCTTTTCGCGCTTTCCCGCTGCTAAGCCGAGCTGCTTTTGAGCGGTTCGGTTTTTTGCTTTTTGAACCGCCGGACATTGGTCGATTTCGTGCGGCCGTTAATCCGAGATTTGGCGGCTTTGGTCTGCTGCCCAGAAAACCGGGACGCGAACGGAGAGCTTCTGCGAAACGGTTTGGCACGGTTTTGCAATGCATCCCTGCATCGGCCCAATAGCCGGGCCGGTAGTCCGGCCCCGAGCGGCCGGTTTCTTTCACTCGTTTCAACCAATGCTGGTTATGAAAATTTCACGCCTTTCGGGCGGCCTGGCCGCAGCTTGCCTATTGATTTCGGCCACCTGTTCTACCGCTTCGGCCCAGGGGGCCCGCGATGCCTACGGCAACCCCAAGGCGGTACCCTCGCCCCGCCCCATGGGCTCGCCCACCACGCGCCGCACTCCCAGCTACGCCAAGCAGCCCACGTATTCGACTTCTAATTCCACTACTTCCGGCGTGCGCTTCGGCTTCCGGGCCGGCCTGAACATGGCTGATTTGCAGGGCGATGCCGTGCAGAGCTTCACCACCCTGGCCGGCTACGCCCCCGACGGGTCCATCAGCAAGCAGCTGCGCCCCGGCTTCTACGCCGGCTTATACGCCACGCTGCCCATCGGCCCCGGCTTTGCCATCGAGCCCGGAATTACTTACGCCGAAAAAGGCGCGGTGCTCAGAGGCACGCTGCCCTTCCCGGCCCTCGATTTCCTGAACGCCAACGTGACCGGCACGGCTCGCCTCGCCTACATCGACGTGCCGGTGCTGGCCAAGGTGTTCATCACGCCGGGCTTATACCTCTACGCCGGCCCGCAGGCCTCGTTTCTCGTTAGCGGTAAGGCCCGGGTAGATGCCAGCGTGCTCGGCTTCTCGGCCTACAAGCAGGATTTCGACGTGTCGAACCAGCTGCGCAAGGTTGATTTTGCCGCCGTGGCCGGCCTGGGCTACCAGTTCGAAAACGGCTTCGGCCTGAGCGCTGGCTACGACTACGGCCTCACCTCGCTCGATGCCAACAACCGCTTCAGCGCCTACAACCGCGTGGCCAAAGTCGGCCTTAACTACTCCTTCTAATTATTCAAGCCGATTACCGGCCATTTTATTCCTCGATTCTTCGTTGCCGATTTAGTCGTCAGTATCCGAGATATGTTATTGAAAAGGCCCTTCTGCTGCATCGGAAGGGCCTTTTTGGTTTGTCGACCGTCATGCTGAGCGCAGCCGAAGCATCTCGCGTGCCACCACTAATCCTTTTTTTAACGATTGGATTACTACCACACGCGAGATGCTTCGGCTGCGCTCAGCATGACGCTCTTCTCTGCTGTTCCGCTACCGCACGCCCACCGTGCCACTGCCGCTCAGGCCCTGGGCCAGGCGCACGAGGCGTACGAACTCGGCGCGATAGCCATCGGTGTCCTGGCCCCGGGCTCCGTCGGCCAGCTGCTCCGGTGGCGGCCTAGGTGGCGGTGCCGCGCTGCTCGCTCTGGCGCAGCAGCATGCCGAACTGGACCACGGCGGCGGCAAAGCGGAAGTCGGGCGAGGCTTTTTCGATGGCCAGCGCGGTGCCGGCCAGCGGCTGGGCCAGGAGTTTACTGGCGCTGCCCTGCGGCTCTTTGTGGCGCAGCTTCACGGTCAGTACGTCGTTGGTGAGGAACCGCTGCATGGTGGCGGTGGTGGGCTGGGCGGGCTGGTATTTCAGGTCGTCAATCAGCGGCTGAGCACTGCCCGCAGGCACTATTTCGTAGAGGGCCGTGACGGTGTGGCCCGCGCCCAGCTCGCCGGCATCCTTGCGGTCGTTGTTGAAATCTTCGGCGGCCAGCAAGCGGTTTTCGTAGCCCACGAGACGGTAGCTGGCCACGCGGGCGGGGTTGAATTCGATTTGCAGCTTCACATCCTTCGCCACGGTGAAGAGCGTGCCGCCAAACTGCGCCACCAGCACCCGGCCAGCCTCATCGAGGTTATCGAGGTAGGCATAGTTACCGTTGCCTTTGTCGGCCAGGGTTTCCATGCGGCTGTCGCGCAGGTTGCCGCGCCAGCAGCCCAAGCCACCGTCAATTCCACGGCAGAAACCGCCGCGATGCTGACTAAAACGACCTCGGCCGATACGCTGGCCAATGCCAAAGCAGCGCGGGCCAGCCGGACACTCGCTGCCAAATCCAAGACCATTGCCGCCAATCAATTGACGGGCAATACCGCTGGCGCAAGCGTGATTAATACGCCCATGCCGGCCACTCCAACCTTCCAGCCCGCGCCGGTGGGCGGCACGCCGGCCCTGCGCAGCTACCTGCACCGCGAGGCCGCCGCGTTTGAACCCGGGGAGGGCGAGCGCCCCCTCAATGGCACGGTGCGCCTCCGGTTCATGGTGAGGGCCGATGGCAAAATCAGCAACCTGAAAGTGGTCGGCGGCCTGCGAACAAACTATGACAACGAGGCCCTGCGCATGGCGCGCGAGGGCCCGACCTGGCAGCCGGGCATTGCCGCCGGCCGCCGCGCCGACCTGCCCATGGAGCTAACAATCACTTTTTAAGGTTGTTGCACAGCATTTGCTCCGGTCCGACCGCCTGGGGCAGTCGGACCGGAGCAACTGGCTACAGGGCGGCGGCGGGCTGCACGGTGCCGGCATCCGCCGCTTTCAGGAACTTGATGAGGCCGGTGAAATAGGTTTGCTGGTCGTCGTACATGCTCATGTGGCTGCCTTGGGGGCAGATGAGGGAGTTACCCTTTTGCACCTTGCTGGCAATCATGCGCATGTGTTCGGGGTCCATGGTGTCGTATTTGCCGCCGATGCTGAGGACCGGCACCGTGAGCTTGGGCAGGTCGGGAACACGGTTCCAGTTCAGGAGCTTACCGGACACACCGAACTCGCTGGGCCCCTGCATGGTAACGTAAAGCGACCGGTTCATTTTGCTGAACGAGCGGTTCACCGGCTCGGGCCACTGGTCAAGCGGAATGCGGCAAATGTGCTCAACGTAAAAGTTGGGCAGCAGCAGCTCCATGTAGCGGGGGTTTTCGAAGTCCTTTTTGGCTTCAAGCTTGCGGATTTCGGCCAGCACTTCCGGTTTCATCTGCTTGGCCAGCACGTTATCGGCGTATTTCCCGTAGTCCGGGATGCTCATCATCATATTCGAAATGATGAGGCCTTTCATGTTTTGCTGGTACTTGAAGGCGTATTCGGCGGCCAGAATGCCGCCCCAGGAGTGGCCCAACAGGTAGAAATTGGTCTTGTCGAGCTTCAGGGCCTGGCGCACCTGCTCCACTTCCTCCACGTAGCGCGGCAGGCTCCACATGGACGTATCCTTGGGATTATCGGAATTGCCGCAGCCCAGTTGGTCGTAATAAATGAATTCGATGCCTTCCTTCGGCAGGAAGTTTTCGAAGCACTCGAAATACTCGTGCGTAGCCCCCGGCCCACCGTTCAGCAGCAACACCTTGATTTTGGGGTTGTTGCCATACTGCTTGGTCCAGACGTTGAACTTGCCCTTGGGCGTCGTTATGGGAATCATCCGCACGTTGCCGTCCTGCACGCCGGTTTCGGGGTTGTCGAAGTAGCTGGCCAGGGTGGCCGAGGCGGTAGAAGTACCGGTTTCAGCACTGGCATTAGGCTGGCTGCAGCTCGTAGCAAGAGCGGCGGCGAGCGCCAGAGCGGCCAGACAGGGGAGGGTAAAAAGCTTCATTGGACAGGGAGATTGGGTATTTTGAAAGAACAATCAGGTCAGAACCGTCCTGCTGAGCTTGTCGAAGCAGGACGGCCAAGTAAAGTCTTTGACTACTGGGCCGGGCCAGGGCTGGCCACCGCCGTTGCCCGGCTCACCTGCGTCGAAAACCGCTCTATGGCCGCGGCGGTGCGCTTTATCTGCTCGTCGGCTTCGGCCCATTTGCGCTCCTCCACGGCCTCGCGGATGCCGGGCAGGGTTTTCACGCCGTAGCCCGTGTAAAAGCCTGGGGCGTAAATCTGGTGGCGATACCAGGGGCGGCGGGGGAGGCCCTCGGCGCTCATCAGCTGCTGCTCGGCTTGGTAGAGGAGCTGGTCGAGCTCTTTCTGACGGGCGGCGGGCAGGGCGGGATTGGCTTTGCGGGCCTGGGCGTAGGCCTGGGCGCTTTGCTCCAGCTTCACCAGCGCGTTGTCGAGAGGGGCGAAGTTGAGGTAGGGCACCGCGTCTTTGGCCGTGGGCGGCAGCAGGGTTTTAGTGGGGTCAGCCACGGCTTCGTAGCGTTTTTCGGCCAGCAGCTTGGTTTGCTTGTCGGTTTCGGTGCGCATGGTTTCGGCCAGTTGCTTCACCTCGGTGCCGTATTTGGCCACGGTGTTCGAGAAGTTCTGGAACTCGAAGGGCAGCACGTCGGCATCAGCCAGGCGCAGCACGCAGCGGCCCATGGTTTGGGCCAGGGCCACGCCGTAGGCAAACGTGGGGTCTTTGAAGCGGGTGAAGTCGTCGAACGAATCGAAAATAGTGTGGTATTCGCCGCCCTGGCCTTCGCCGCCAAAGCCCACGTTCATCGACGGAATACCCAGATGCTGGATGTAGGGCGAATAATCGGACCCCGCGCCCAGCGCCCCAATGCGCAGGTCGGGCCGGTCGCGGGCATCCTTCTGGACGTCGGGGCTGCCTTCCACCAAATCATAGGCCCGGCGGCGCTCGATGATGGACAGACCGGCCTTTTCCGGGTCGGGCACATCGCGGCCCACCTGGTTGAAAAACTTTTCCAGCGTGTGCGAACCCGCCACGCCCAGGAAGCCCCGGTCGCTGTTGTCGGTGTTCAGGTAAGCCACTACGTGCGCCTGAATGGCCTTGGCGTTGGTTTCGGCCCATTCCGTCGAGCCCAGCAGGCCGGGCTCTTCGCCGTCCCAGGCGCAGAACATAATGGTGCGCTTGGGGCGCCAGCCGGTTTTCACCAGCTCGCCCAGGGCACGCGCCTCTTCCAGCTCGGCCACCATGCCGCTGAGCGGGTCGTTGGCTCCGTTCACCCAGGCGTCGTGGTGGTTGCCGCGCATTATCCACTCATCGGGCAAGGTGCTGCCTTTCAGCGTGGCGATGACGTTGTAAACCGGCTCCGTTTTCCAATTGAAAGCCAGCTGCAAATGCACTTTGGCCGGGCCAGGCCCGAGGTGGTACGGAATGGGCAGCGCCCCGCGCCAGTCGGCCGGAGCCATGGGCCCGGCCAGGGCGGCCAGCAAGGGCTGCGCATCGCCGTAGGAAATCGGCAAACACGGAATTTGTGTGATTGTGGGGGCCGTTTTGTAGTCGAGGCGCTTGGCGTTTTTGGTCGAGCCGTAGCCGGGCGTGAGCGGGTCGCCGGGGTAGGTGGGCATGTCGAGCACCGAGCCGCGCTGGGCCCCGGTTTCGGGCTTGAAAGGGCCTTTGGGGTACACGTCGCCCTGCCCGTAGCCGTCATCCTTCGGGTCGGAGTAAATCAGGCAGCCGATGGCACCCTTTTCGGCCGCCACTTTTGGCTTGATGCCGCGCCACGAGCCGCCGTACTTGGCAATCACGATTTTGCCCTTCACGTCGATACCGCGGCGCTCCAGCTCCTCGTAATCCTTCGGCACACCGTAGTTCACGAACACCAGCTCGGCGGTCACGTCGCCGTCTCTCGAGAAGGCATTGTAGGTAGGCAGCTGCTCGGCCGTCTGGCCCGAGGTGGCATCTTCGGCCACGGGTTTTTCTGTCAGGCCAGCCACGTAGCGAGTGGGGGCCACCAGTTCCAGCACCCGCAGCTTGGGCGTGGGAAACAGCACGTACGACACGTCGATGCGGGTTTCGTAGCCCCAGCTGCGGAACAGGCCGGCCATAAAATCGGCGTTGTCCTTGTCGTAGGGCGAACCCACGTGATGGGGGTGGGCAGCCATGCGCTTCATCCATTCGCGCAGATTATCGGCCTTGAGCTGGGCATCAAACTGCTTTTCGAGCTGGTACTCAGTGGCGACGTGGGTGGGCTCGAAACCCAGCAGCGGCTTGGTTTCGAGCGGGGCAGTTTGGGCGTGGGCGGCCGTGGCCAGCAACCCGGCGGCCAGCAGAAGGGTGTAGCGTTGCAGCATATTATCAATCGGGAAGAATGAATTTGGGCGCCGCATCTCGGCGTCTCGTAGGCCGGCACAAGGTAGGGCCCGCCAGCGGTTTGCGCCGCACCCGACCGAACGCAAAAAAGGCCACCCCAGGGCGGCCTTTCTAAACTTGAGCGAAATACCGACCTAGCCGCTGTAGCCGCCGCCACTTTCGGGCTCGGTGGCGCTGCCGTTTTCGGGCTCGGTGGGAGTGGGCAGGTCGGGCTGGGTGGGCAGGTCGAGGTGGCTGTAGTCGGGCGCGCCGTTGCCGGCCGGCTGGGGCATTTCATCGAAGGTGCGCTCAATGTCCGTCATGTCGAACTCCTCCACGGGCGTGCCGAAGCTCACTTTGGCCGTGATGCGGTATTCCACAATGCGGTTGTCGCGCACCTTGCAGCTCTGGTCCTTCACGTAAATGGAGGTGATGTTGGGCACCGAGCTGCTCAGGGTTTGTACGGCGCGCTGGAGGGCATCTTCGAAGCTCTTTTCGGACGAGGCCAGGATTTCAATAACTTGTTTGATGGAGGACATTCTTTCTTAATATGAAAATGTGAAGATATGAAAAGGGGAGAATGCTCTGCCGTTTTCCCGGTGAGTGTACGCTGGCAACAGCTTTTCAGCCATTCGGGGCGCAGTAAGCGGTGGGTTTCCAACGTGGTGTACTTTTGCAAGCTGTTGACACCGAATTCTGCACTTCTTCACATTCCCCCATTTTCACATTAAGAAAAAATGGCTTTCCGCACCGAAAAGGATACCATGGGCACCGTTCAGGTACCTGCTACCGCCTACTGGGGCGCCCAAACCCAGCGCAGCATCGAAAATTTCCCCATTGCGCAGGACATCAACCGGATGCCCAAGGAAATTATCGCCGCCTTCGCCTACCTCAAGAAAGCTGCCGCCCTCACCAACCGCGACGCCGGCATCCTCTCGGCCGAGAAAGCCGAGCTGATTGGCAAAGTGGCCGACGAAATCCTGGCCGGCCAGCTCGCCGACTCGTTCCCGCTGGTGGTGTGGCAAACCGGTTCGGGCACCCAGAGCAACATGAATGTGAATGAGGTGATTGCCTACCGTGGCCATGTGCTGCAGGGCGGCCAGCTCACCGACGAAAAAAAGGCCCTGGCCCCCAACGACGACGTGAACAAGAGCCAGAGCTCGAACGACACGTTCCCGACGGCCATGCACATCGCGGCCTATAAAATCCTGACCGAGCTAACCATTCCGGGCATCGAGAAGCTGCGCGACGCGCTGAAAGCCAAGTCGAAGGAGTTCATGCACATCGTCAAAATCGGCCGCACCCACTTCATGGATGCCACGCCGCTCACGCTGGGCCAGGAGTTTTCGGGCTACGTTTCGCAGCTCGACCACGGCCTACGGGCCATCAAGAACACGCTGGCGCATTTGAGCGAGCTGGCTCTGGGCGGCACCGCCGTGGGCACGGGCATCAACACGCCCAAGGGCTACTCCGAGAACGTGGCCAGGCACATTGCCGACCTCACGGGCCTGCCTTTCGTCACAGCCGAAAACAAGTTTGAGGCCCTGGCCGCCCACGACGCCATCGTGGAAGCCCACGGCGCCCTCAAAACCGTGGCCGTGAGCCTGATGAAAATCGCCAACGACATTCGCATGCTCAGCTCCGGCCCCCGCGCCGGCATCGGCGAAATCGACATCCCGGACAACGAGCCCGGCTCCAGCATCATGCCCGGCAAGGTGAACCCCACCCAGTGCGAGGCCATGACCATGGTAGCCGCCCAGGTAATGGGCAACGACGTGGCCATCACCGTGGGCGGCTCAATGGGTCATTTCGAGCTGAACGTGTTCAAGCCGATGATGATTTACAACTTCCTGCACTCGGCCCGCCTGATTGGCGACGTGTGCGTGAGCTTCACCGACAAGTGCGCCGTGGGCATCACTGCCATCCTGCCCAACATCAAGAAGCACGTCGATTCGTCGCTGATGCTCGTGACGGCCCTCAACCCACACATCGGCTACTATAAGGCCGCCGAAATTGCCCAAACGGCCCACAAAAACGGCTCGACGCTGAAGGAAACCGCCATCAAGCTCGGCTACGTGACCGGCGCCGAGTTTGATGAGTGGATGAAGCCCGAGGAAATGGTGGGCGAAATCAAGTAGCCCGCCAACCACCCCCGTCATGCAGAGCGCAGCGAAGCATCTTTACCGCAGCAGTAATCATTTTTACTATTGCAGTAAAGATGCTTCGCTGCGCTCTGCATGACGGGGAGGGTGGCTTTTCTTTTTAACCCGTCATCTTTGCACTCCCATGGATTTCTCTGCTCAAGTAGTACTCGAAAATAACCGCGTCCGGCTGCGCCCGCTTGAGCTCACCGATTTTGAAGCCCTCAAGGCCGTGGCTTTTGATGCCGACATCTGGAAATACACCCTCACGCGGGGCGACGATGCCGTGAGCCTGGCCGCTTACCTGCGCCAGGCCGTGGAAGCCCGCGAGCAAGGCCTGCGCTACCCCTTCGCCATCATCGACCGCGAAACCGGCGAGCTGGCCGGCAGCACCAGCTACTACAGCGTGGTGGAGGGCGACCAGCGCCTCAGTATCGGCTACACCTGGGTGGGCACCAGGTTCCAGCGCTCGGGCCTGAACCGGGCCTGCAAGCACCTACTGCTCTGCTACGCGTTCGATACGCTGGGCTGCGAGCGGGTGGAGCTGGAAACGGACTCGCGCAACAATAAATCGCGCACGGCCATGGCTCGCATGGGCGCTACGGAGGAGGGCACCTTGCGCAGCCACCGCCTCACGCAGGGCGGCGTGCGGCGCGACACGGTCATTTTCAGCATCATCCGGCCGGAGTGGTCTGGCCTGCGCAAGACTGTTTTCAACGATTTTGACGGCCGTGGCTGAGCTTAACTCACAGGCCCCAGACCGGCTGCGCCCCCCGGAAGGGCTGTGGCGGCGGCGCGTGGCCAGCTTCGGCCACGCTGGGCGCGGCGTATGGACGGCGTTGCGCTCCGAAGTGCATCTGCGCTTTCACGCGCTGGCTACCGTGGTGGTTATCGGGCTGGGGTTTTATTGCCGCATCACCCGCCTGGAATGGGCGCTGGTGGCCATTTCGGTGGCCAGCGTGTGGGCCGCCGAGCTGGTGAACACCGCCATCGAAGCCCTCACCGATTTGGTCTCGCCCGCCTACCACCCGCTGGCTGGCAAGGCCAAGGACGTAGCCGCCGGCGCGGTGCTGCTGGCCGCGCTGGGGGCCCTGGTGGTAGGGGCGCTGGTGTTCGGGCCGCACTTTTTTTAATGCCTGATTACGGGCCTTCGCTCAACTATTGGCCGCGCCGGGCGTACCCATAGCAGCCCCCGCCTGGGGGCCAGCCACGCTTCTTTCTTAAATCCTATGCGCTTGCTCTCTTTTGCTGCCGCTTTGCTTCTCACGTCGGCTTGCGCCCACCAACAGGTGAGCGTGACCACGCCCACCACGCCGCCGGCCAGCGGCAGCGTATCGGGCACCGACACGCCCGCCCCCACCAGTGCCAACACCGTGGACCCCGTGAGCCGCTACGTGCCCGAATCGGACACCACCGCCCGCCCGCAGTGGCTGAAGGCGCGCATTGCCGCCGTACTGGCCGAGCGCAAGCGCAACCCCATCACCCGCATTATGCGCTACCAGTACGAGGGCAAAACCGTGTACTACCAGTCGGCCCCGTGCTGCGACCAGTACTCGCAGGTCTTCGATACGAAAGGCAAGCTCATCTGCCAGCCCGATGGCGGCATCACCGGCAAGGGCGACGGGAAATGCCCCGATTTCGAAAAAAACAAATCCAACGAAAAAGTGGTCTGGCAGGACCCACGGTAGGGTTAGGAGTTAGGAGTTGAGAGTTGTCGGTTGGACAAGTCGTGACCTCAACTCTTAACTCCTAACTTTTAACTCTTAACTCATTATGATTAACACGATTGCCAAGCTCGGCGCTTTCAACGTCTGGGCCAACGAAACGCTATTGCGCCGCCTCGACTCGTCGGTGGCCGCCGGCCAGCAAGCTCCCCAGCCGGCCCTGCGCATCTTCAGCCACCTTATCAATGCCCAAGCCATCTGGATTGCCCGCCTCTCCGGCACCCCAAGCCCCCTGAAAGTATGGCAGGAGCACGACCTGGCCGGCCTGCACCACTGGCACGAGCAAACGTCGGCCCGCTTCGCGCAGCTGTGCGAAACCACCGACGAGGCCGAGCTGACCCGCCACATTCAGTACACCAACTCGCAGGGCGACGCCTTCGACTCGCAGGTGAGCGACATCCTGACCCACGCCGTGACGCACGCCACCTATCACCGCGGCCAAGTGGCCACCAAAATGCGCGAAGGCGGCCTGGAACCCGTCAATTCCGACTTCATCACCTACTGCCGCGAGATGAGCGGGCAGGTGCAGCCGCAGCTGTAAGCCGCAGCTGTAAGCCGCAGGCTTTCCTTTTTTCACCTTAATCTCTGGGTATGGTCTGCATCATCATGGGCGTTTCGGGTTGCGGCAAAACTACGGTGGGCCAGGAGCTGGCCCCGCCGTTCGGGCTGCCATTCTACGATGCCGACGACATCCACCCGGCCGCCAACATCGATAAGATGAGCCACAACATTCCGCTCACTGATGACGACCGGCGCGGCTGGCTGGCCACTCTGGCCACCAACCTGGGCCAGTGGGAAGCCACCGGCGGCGCCATTCTGGCGTGCTCGGCCCTGAAGGAAAGCTACCGCACCACCTTGCAAGGCGGCGTGAGCAGCCCCATCCACTGGGTGTTTCTGGACGGCCCGCGCGAATTGCTACTCGAACGCATGGGCGGCCGCAAAGGCCACTACATGCACCCCGAAATGCTCGACTCGCAGCTGGCCACACTGGAGCGCCCAGCCTACGCCCTAAAACTGTCCATCACGGCCACGCCGGAGGAGTTAGTGCAGGAGATTGTGGCCGCAAAACAGCAGGATGCTACTTTCGGCACCAAGCCGGCAGCGCAGCCGGCATAGTCTGAACAACGCTATTTCCAGGAACCAAAATAGGCTGCCCCATGGGGCAGCCTATTTTGGTTAAAGCAACTACAAAATCCGTGAAATCAGCTAAAATCCGCGCTAATCCGTGGTCTAGTTAAGGCTGGTAGTGCCCAGCAGCGTTACCTGGTCGTTCACCACCGTTATGCCGGTGCGCACCACGTTGCGGTAGGCCGGCTGGCCCGTGAGGGCCGTGGTGCTGGGGAAATATTCGACGCGGTAGGTACCCGCCGGCAAGCCGCCAATCTGATACGCGCCCGAAATATCGGCCGAAGTGCTCACCGTGTCGGGCCCGAGGATGGTGCTGCGGATGGCCAGAATCTGGGGACGGGCCGCCGCCGTCACCGTGCCGCTGATGCCCCCGCGCAGGTCCTGGGCAATTACCCGAATAACGGGCTTGAGCAGGTACCGCTCTTTTTTGTCGTTGCCGGGCTTCCAGCCACCGCGCTCCACCACGGATTTGGCCACGTCGAAATCGAGCAGCAGCTGGAAGGTTTCGCGGGTTTTGAGGGTAGCTTTTTCCAGTTTTAGCTTCACGCCCGAGGTCTGGCCGCTGGGCGTTTTCAGGTCGTATTGCTGGCCGTCGCGGCCCACCACGTAGCTGTTGGGCCCCAGGATGAGCCGAATTTCCTTGAGGTCGCCGGGGGCGAAATCGTCGCTCACCAGCAGGGCCGAGCGGCCGTTCACGTAGTCGAGCACGTTGATGGCCTGCGGGCTGAAGCCGAGGGTTTTCCAGCCGTCCGGGTCGCCCTCATCCTTGAGGTGCACTTCCACCTGGCGCACGTCGAGCACCACGCTCTGGAAGTCGCCCGGAGCATCCGTCAGCCGCACTTCCAGCTTGGCGGTATCAGCATTTTCGGAAGTTTTTGAGCAACCGGCAAGGCCCAGCAGGGCAGCGCAGGCAAACGGCAGGAGACCGCGGTATTTCATACGTTTACAAATTAGTTTATTGTTGAATTAATGCAATTATTAAGCTAACAATTAGGTTAGCGAAGCGTATACTTCAATAATACGACCAAAGTTTCCTCATCCTGCTTATCAGGCTCACTTACCAGCCTTTACTACCTGATACCCAATGCCTGAAAAGCCTGTCGGCACCCTTC
Organism: Hymenobacter siberiensis; assembly: GCF_018967845.1. GTDB lineage: Bacteria > Bacteroidota > Bacteroidia > Cytophagales > Hymenobacteraceae > Hymenobacter > Hymenobacter siberiensis. The sequence goes on along the minus strand of NZ_JAHLZZ010000001.1, from coordinate 722,480 downwards.
TGGTATCCTGACAGGCTGATTGCCTATTCCCAACAAAAACTGTAAAACCAATAAATTCGATTCTGGATGGCGTGCCCGCCGCCTGCCTACCGTGCCGCCGCCAGCGACTGCATACCGGCGTAGTAGTACAGCTCGGCCCGCGACTTCTCGTAGCTGGCCCGCAGGCTTTCCTGCTTAATGCGCAGGTCGATAAGCTTGGTTTCGCGGGCGTTGATGAGGAAGATGGTGCTTTCGCCCAGCTCAAACTTCTGCAGCTCGGCTTGCAACAAAAGGCGCTGGTTGGCAATGGTTTGGGCTTGCAGGGCCAGCTGGCGCTCGTAGGCCCGTAGGGTATTGAACACAGTGTTGACCTGCGTGACGATGGTGCGCTGGCTCTGCTGGCGCTCCAGGGCGACTTCCTTCAACTGAATACGGGTGTATTGCAGCTTGCCGCGCTCGGCGCGTAGGAACAGCGGAAAGGCAAAATCGACGCCCACCTTATAGTTGTCGCGGCCGAAATTGTAGGCGGCGGGCACTTCCGACTGGTAAAAATTACCCTGGCTCAGCAGCACGCCGCTCACGTTGAGCTTGGGCTTCAGCATTTCGCGGCGGTACCGCTCCTCAATGCCCAGCTGGCTGATTTTGGCTTCGAGCTTGCGCAGCGTGGGGTGCTGGGCGGCGGCAAAATCGGCGAGGCGGGCCAGCTCGGCGCGGCTCACACTGTCGAGCGATGGTACCTGGGGAATAGCGTAGGCGGGCAGCTCGGCGGGCTGGCCGGCGGGCGTCCAGAGGTGGTTGGAGAGGATGAGGCGGGCGTTTTGCAGGTCTACGCGCAGCTGCTCGGCCTGCACCTGGCGGTCCTGCACAGTAATCTGGGCCTCTACCGAGTCGATGGGGGCCTGGTCGCCAATCTGGGCGCGGCGGACGGTACCCTGGAAGCGCCGGTCGGCTAGTGCCACGCCTTCCTCAATAAGGGCGGCCTGCCGGAAGGTGTAGTACCAGTTCCAGTAGTCTTTGGCGGCCTGCAGCCACACTTCGTTTATCTGCTTCACGCGTTCGGCTTCGGCAGCGCCTTGCAGCACGCGGGCCTGGCGCAGGGTGCTGCGGCGGGCGTCAATCAGCAGCCCCGCCCCGATAGGTACCGATAGGCCGATACCAGCCAAGCCTTGGCCGGAAGTGCGGCTTTCGGGATTTACGTAGGTGCCCACGTAACGGTCGTAGCTGGCTTTCAGATCGATGCCGCCGGGCCAGAGCGGGATTTTCAGCTCGTTGCCCCAGTTGTTGTAGTAGTCGGTGCCGCCAAACTGCTTGCGGTAGAAATCGGCCCCCAGCTTGGGGTCGAAGCCGCCCCGGGCCTGCAGCACCTGACTGCGGGCCTCGTCGCTGAGCAGGGCCGCCTGCTTCACGATGGGATGGTTGGCAAATACCAGGTCGGCCAGGTTTTGCAGCGAGAATACCCGCGCCGTATCGCCGGGCGCAGCAATGCTCAGCTGCGTGGTTTGCAGGGGTGCTTTTTCCAGCCCCGCGCGGCGTTCGGGCAGGGCAGGGGTTTGGGCGAAGGCCGGGGTAGTGCAGGCGGCCAGCAGCAGCCAAAGCAGCCAGCGGCTACTGCGTTGGGGTTGGGAAAGCCTGTTGGATATGAATGATAACATCTTGATTTATAGAATTCGTATTGCGCGACCGGTTCACCTCACCCCTACCGGGCACGGCCCCTAGCCCCCGCTCCCGTGGAGAGGGGGCTAACATGAGAACCTAACGGCTCTGGGGGTAAGGAGTGAGGTTACTTCCCGCCTTTCACCGGCGTCACGTCGGGCTCGGTGTCCAGCGTAGGGGGGAAGCCGTTGAGCTGCCGCCAGATTTCGTACCATACGGGCACCGAATCAAGAATGACCCAGCCCTGCACGCCCGAACCCAGGCGCAGCTGACGCGGCCAACGCTTGTCGCCGGCCTGGGGCTGGGCGGGGCGCACCAGCAGGCGGTACTTGCCGCCGCCGCTGCTCACCACGTCAATCACCGATACGAGGCCACCGAACGTGCCCACGGCCGCCGAGGGCCAGCCCGAAAACTGAATGGCCGGCCAGCCATCAAATTGCAGCCGCACCTGCCGTCCATGCTGAATGAGCGGCACATCCATGGCCCGCACGTACATCTCAGCCGCCAGCAGCGGCGAGTCGGGCTGCAGCGTGGCAATGGATTCGCCCTCCTTGATAGTCTCGCCGATGCCGGCCTTCAGGGCCCGCACGATGTAGCCCGTCTGGGGCGCCCGCACCACGTATAGGCCGCGCCGGACCATCACGTTGCCGATTTTGTTGCGTAGCGCGGCCACTTCGCCCTCCGAGCTGGCCTGGCTCGACACGGCCGAGCTACGGTCCGACATCGTTTTGGCCAGGTCCTGGCCGTATTTGGCGCGCAGGTTCGATAGTTCGATGCTGGCGTTGGCCAGGCTTTGCTGGCTGCTGGCCAGCTTGTTGCGCTGGGCCGTCACCTTGGCTAGGTCTTCCTGCAGCTTCAGGCGGCGGGTTTCAATGTCAGTGAGCGAGAACAGACCGTTTTTGTAGCCGTCCTCGTAGCGAACCAGGCGGGCCTGGCTGGTCTGGTAGAAATTCTGCACGGCCACAAGGTCGGCGCGGTCGCTGGCCAGGGTATTTTCAGCCTGCTCCACACGGTTGCGAGCCGATGATAGCTGCACTTCCAGGGTGGTGCGCAGCGCGGCCAGCTGCTGGTTGGTGGCATTAATTTTGGCGGTGTTGGCGGCCACGTTGCCGCGCTTGGCGGCCAGCTGCTCGCTCAGGCGCTCGGGCAGGTTGGGGTCGAAGTATTCATCCTTTATTTCGGAGATGGTGAGCAGCGTATCGCCCTTGCGCACCAGCTGGCCCTCGCGCACGTTCCAGTGCTCGATGCGGCCGGCAATCTGGTTCTGCACGTTCTGGGGGCGGTCCTGCGGGGTGAGGGCCGTGAGCGAGCCCGCGCCGTAAATCGTCTGCCGCCAGGGCAGAAACAGCGCAATCAGAAACAGGATGCCTACCACCAGCAGGATGCGGCTCAGCCGGCGGCTGCCATTGGTACGCAGCAGCTCGGGGCGCGACTGCCGAGGCACCTTTTCCCAAACTTCTTCGGGTACGTGCTGGTTTGAAAGATTAAGCATGACCGATAGGAGCGTGTTGAAGGTCGAGGGGCAGGTCGGTGACGGCCGCCATTTTTTCCACCCCCGTCAGAATATCGAAAATGGTGCCCACGCCCGTCATCAGCTTCTCAATCGAGCCGCTGATTTGGACGATGAGGACCTCGGCGGCCACAAACTGGCCCAGCGTCATCTGGCGCGATACCACGAACAGCGTGCCCGCCACCAGCAGCCCCGCCGTGAGTACCGTGCGCAGGGCCGTGGCGTAGCCGTAGTACGTCTTCAGCACATGAAAGTGGGCATTGCGGGCGTGCAGGTAGCTGGCGGTCAGCTCGTCGGCCCGGGTCAGGGCCTCGTCTTGCTGGGCGTGGCTGGCGCGCACTTCGGGCAGGCGGCCGGCCACTTGCTCCAGCCAATCCACCAGCTCGTATTTGTAGGCCGATTCGGCAATGCTGGTGCGCAGCGCGCCCCGGTAGTTCAGGGCATAAATGAGGAGGAGGGCAATGATGGTGAACAAACCCAGGGCAATAAAAATGGGATGATAGAATGCCAGCACCAGCACCCCAAACAGGATTTGCATGCCCGCAAACATCAGGTCAATCAGCAGCTTGGTGAGGCCCTTCTGCACCGTGAGCACGTCGAAAAAACGGTTCACCAGCTCCTGCGGGTTCTGGCCTTCCAGGGCTTCGGGCTTGATGCGCGGCAGGCGGTAGGCAAACTCAATGGCCGCCTTGGCAAACAGGCGCTGCTCAATGGCCTCCACCATGGTGAGCTGCCCGATAAGCAGCACGCTGGCCAGCAGCACCCCGCCCACCACCACGGCAATGAGCAGGTAGGTCGAGCCGAACACGGCCCCCGTCGAAACCAGGTTGAAAACGGCCTGCGTGCCCAGCGGCAGCGACAGACTGACGACGCCCGCCACCACGGCGTACCAAATGATGTGGCGAATCGTATTGCGCTCGGTATCGAGCATCCGCATCAGCCGTTGCCACGGCGTGGGCGGCGGAAAAGCACCAGCATGTGAAGCCATTAAGAGGGGTAAAAAAGTGGAAGTACGTGCGCGCAGCCCGGAGACCGGGGCTGCAAAATTCATTCCTTAAATTAGCGTTTCAATATCTTTGTTATGGGTTTTCGCCAAATTAATACCCTTTTAACCAGTCATTAATGCCGCTTTAATTTCGCCTCCCGCCCTTCACCGCGCACCAAAAAGCCGCCTCACAATCATTTCGAGGCGGCTTTTTAGTGCGTATTCCAACCGCTTTATTTTTTGGTAGTATCGGCGGGCTCCACCGGCTTGGGCTTGGGCTTCGGCTTGTTGAACAGGCTATTGAAGCCCTTCGATAATTGCTCCCGGGCCTTGTTGGCCGCGTCGATGCGCTGCTGCTGCTTGTCTTTGGCGGCTTGGGCGGCGGCCTCCTCGGGCGTCTGGCCGGCGCGGCGCACGCTGTCCTCCTTGCTCACGACGCGGGGCTTGACGCCCAGCAGGTCGAGGGCTTTTTGCTTGGCCACGTTTTGCACCAGGGTTTTGCCCTGGTCCTTCATGCTGCCGCTGGTAAGCTTCACCACCGGGCTGCTCACGGTGCCGCCAATGTTGAGGCCCAGCGTCACGCGGTCGGTGCCCTGAATGTTGCTCACGCCCGTGAGGCGCGTGAGCTGGCTGCTCATGGCCGTGCCCAGCTTGCCGGTGGGCACGTTCAGGGACGTGACGTACGAGAGCACTCCCGCCAGGCTGTTCGAGCCGCCGATGTTCATCTTCACGTCGCCGATGGTCAGGTCGAAGGGTTGCACCACTAGGTTGCCATCCACGATGTTAGCCTGGATTTTCTTGTCCACCACCAGCAGGGTTTTCAGCTCGGGCAGGGTGGTCAGACTGGCAATTTTGGTCATCACCTCCGATTGGTTGATGGCGGCCCGCACCACGTCGAACACGCCCTTGCCCGTGAGCGTGGCCAGGTTCGGGAACATATCCGGTCCCATCTCGCCGCTCACGTTGAACGTGGTGCCGAAGATGCCCTCCACCTGGCTGGCCAGCGGCACCAGCGTCTTAATGGTGTTGAAGGCCGAAAAGGCTTTCTGAAAGCTCAGGTTATTGATTTTCAGGCCGAAGTCAAATTTCGGGTGCGCCAAATCCTTGCTACTGTAGCTGCCCGTGGTGCCAAAGCTGCCCCCCAACGTATTAAACGTGAGGTTTTTGAGCGTCGCCGTCTGGTCTTTCACCGTCACAATACCCTTGGCGTCGGTCAGCTTCAGGTTGTCGTAGGTCACGTTGTCGACGTGGCTGTTCAGCACCAAATCGAAGAATTTCGGAATCTGCAGCACGCCGTTGGCCTTGGCCGGGGCCGCGCCGCCGGTGGCCGTGGGCTTGGCCGATACCTCATCCACCATCCACTCGTTCACGTTGAAATTGCGCGAGTTCACCGTCAGGTTGCCTTTCAGCGACTGCCCCGGCGTGAAGAGGTAGCCCAGGTAGTTGCTGATGGTGCCCGACGCCGCAAAGTCGGAGCTACCGGCCACGCCGTTCACGCCTTGCAGCGCAATCTGGTTGTTGTTGAAGATAGCCGTGCCGCTGCTGATTTTCACGCCCTGCGGTAGGTCCTTGCTCTTGTAGGTCACGTTGCTGGCCCGCACCGTGCCGCTGGCCACCACGTTCTGGTAGCGGCCGGCATCCACGTCGGCCATGTTGCCCTTGGCGGCAATGTCGCCGGCCACGCGGCCCGTCACGGTCATGCCTTTCAAGGGGAAAATCTTCGTGATTTTGGTCAAATCCACCGTGCCGCGCACGTTGGCGTCAAATACCGGCTTGTCGATATTGTGCGCGCTCAGGCGGCCTTCCAGCGGCTCGCCTTCCAGCACCATCTTAAACTGCGGCAGGTTTATCTGGGTATCGTTCACCTGGCCCGTGGTGTTCACCACCGTACCGCTCAGGTTAATGTTCTCAATCGGGGCCGGAAACTGGGCCGATTTCACGTAGCCGTTGGCCAGTCGAATGGCCGTGTTCACCACCGGCATCTGCGTTTTCGAGTAGATGCCCTTGGCCGTGCCGTCCACAAAAAACTGCCCGCGCATGGCCAAATCCTTCACCGGGTACACTTTCAGGGCCTCCTGAAGGTTCACGTTGGCCTTCACGCGGCCGTCCACCTTCATCGGGTTCAGCCCATCAATGGCCATATTGCCATCAATCGGGTCGGGGCCGAGGTCGAGGTGAAACTTCGGGATGTTGATTTTCACGTCATTGGTCACGCCCGTGGGGTTGTCCACCTTCATGGTCAGGTTGATGTTTTTGGCCGCCTGGGGCAGCTCGGGGTACTTGAACTGGCCGTTGGTCACGGTCAGGTTCACGCCGTAGCCGGGCAGGTGGTCGGCATTCTGCACGCCCTTGGCAAAGCCGTCAAACGCCACTTTGCCGCTGGTTTCAATGTTCTTAAACTTGTCGGTATAAGCGCCCGGCACCAGGCTGAGCAGGGTTTTGAAATCCGTTTCCAGCGCCTTGAAGGTAATGTCGTAGGTAATGTCCGTGGCATTGGGCAACCCAATGCCACCCGCGAAGCTGAACGGGAAGTCGTTGAGCTTAAATTTATTATCCTTGAACGTATACAGGCTCTTGTTCAGGTCCATGTTCAGGGTCACATCGGCGTCTAGCTTCTTATCCGTCACGTACGCCACGTTGTTGTAACTCATGTCGAGGTCGGTGGCGGTGGTCTGCGAAGTCATGTCGAACACGTTGCTAGCGAAGTCGCCGCTGCCGGTGTGGTTCACGCCCCGGGCCTCCATGCGGAAGGGCAGGGTCAGGTCCTCGTAACGCAGGTGGCCATCGGTCAGCTTCCACTTCTTAATGGCCAAGCTCACCTGGCTGGTATCCTGGCCCTTGGCCGCGGCGGCCGAGTCCGAAATTATCACGTCCCAGTTGGCCAGGCCGCTTTTCAGGCGGCGCAGGCTCAAGTCGGGCTGCTCCAGCTCCACGTTATTAATCTTGATTTCCTGGCCCCTTATTACCGTCATCACGTCCAGGCCCACGCGCAGGCTGGGCAGGTAGGCCAGCGTATCGCGGCTGAACGAGTCAAGCCCAATTATGCGCAGGTTCTTGATATCCAGCGTCAAATCCGGAAAGGAATGAAACACGCTCACGTCAATATCGGCCGGATTGTAGAGCACCTTGGCCCGCACGCGCTGCGCAATCTGCTTATCGGCCACGGCCCGCAGCTTGTCTTTAAACAGAAACGGAGCAGCAATGGCCGCCACCACCAGCACGACAACCAAGGCCAGCAACCCCAACAAAATCTTTCGCATAGCAAGTGCTTTTAGATGAATGAATTCCAACAAAGGTAAAACGCTGGATGTGCCACAATTTGAGGCAAAATCGACGAGCGGCCCGTTTTAATCGAGCGGTAATAACGGCGATAGGCTCAACATTTGGCGGCGATGCCACTCGGTTCGTCCTTCACCAAGACCAACTATTTAGGCTCTCCTATCAAAAAAGTGAAATTATTAGATTAGATTATTCATAAATAATTATCTAATTATTCTATAACAATTTCTGCACTATCTTTGGCCTGGGGTGAATAATGTTAATGCGGGAAAAATGCTTATATGCACAAACAGACGATTTGCAACAATGCGTCTTGGGATGCTTTTCGGCCACTGCTGAATCTCGCGCATTAATCTAACGCATTATTCCGCACAAGCTTTAATAATTTGGGCATCTATTTGGTGTCAGGCACCTATTCAAACTGCTCGAATAAAGCCAGCAGCCGGCCATTACCCATCTATCTACTTATATACCAAAACCTTGCTTTTTCTGACCATGGTTTTACGCCCCTATTTCTGCATTCATATGAAGCGTTTTTTACCAGCTATTCCTTTGGTCGTGCTGGGGTGGCTACTGGGAGCGGCCCAGCCCGCCCAAGCCCAAAATCCGGCCATGAGCCTGATGGGCAGCGTGCAATCCGATTCGCAGGCCCCCCTGCCGGGCGCGGCCATCACCGTCATCCACCTGCCGTCCGGCGTGCGCCACGCCGCCGCTACCGATGCGGCCGGCCGCTTCATGGTCGCCAATCTCATGGTGGGCGGTCCGTACCTGATACGGGTGGGCGAGGGCGGCTACCGCCCGCAGACGGTCGAGAATATTTTCCTCGAAACCGGCAAAACCACCAACTTCACCGGCACGCTGAACAAGCTCAGCGATGCACCCGGCAAAGCCAGCAGCCGCAACAACGCCCCCAGCGCCCCCACGCTGGCCCTAGCCGATGAAGCCGTAATAGGCGGCCCCGTACTGGTATCCACCCTCAGCGGTGCCCCGCGCCCTGCACCCGCTGCGGCCAGCACCAAGCCCACCGCCAGCCACGCCACGAGCAAGGCCGCCCCAGTGCCCGCGCCAGCTGCAGCCCCGCCCATGCCGGCCGCTTTGGCGCCAGCTCCCGCTCCCACTACCCCGGCAGCAGCTGCAGCCCCCGCCACAGAACGGTACCCGCGCTACAGCCGCTACCCTGCCCGCCGCCCAGCTACCCGCGTGGCTGACCCCATCGTGCCGGGTCATTTTGATGCCAAAACCGGCAACTACTTATACGAAACCGGCCAGCCTACCACCCTAAAGCTGCCCGGCAGCGGAGCCATCTCGAACGTGGGAGCCAATTCCACCGAAAGCTACCTGTTCCGCTTCCTGAGCAACCCGCAGGTGCAGGTCGACTCCGTGGACCTGACCCGGGGCTGGTACAATTTTGACCGGGTATATTTTGAAGCCGGCAAGGCCACGCTCACGCCCGAGTCTATCAGCCAGTTGCGCAACATCGCCAAGCTGCTGCGCGCCTACCCTAAAGCCCGCATCAAACTCGGTGGCTACACCGACGACACGGGCAACGACAAGGTAAACAAAGAATTGAGTGAAGCCCGTGCCCGCACGGCCTGGGCCAGCCTGGTCGAGATGGGCATCAGCGCCACCCGCCTCGACGCCCGCGGCTACGGCCCCAACTACTCCATCTCCTCCAATGCCACTGAGGAAGGCCGCGCCATGAACCGCCGCCTGAGCGTGAAAGTGCTGCAGAAATGAGCTCCTGCCATTCCGGCCTTCGCGGGGCCGGGACGTATCTTCGCCAGGTCGGTGCACTAATTCGCGCCAGCCTGGCGTTATGCCGTTTCGTATGCCAGAGCCTCCTTACCTGTTGTTTAGCAAGCTGATACGCCCCGCATTGCTGGCCGGGCTGCTGGCTGCGGGTGCCACCAGTGGCGCCCACGCGCAGGATGTCTTTTTTTCACAGCCCTTTGCCACCCGGCTGCACACCAACCCGGCTTTCACAGGCCTGGTCGATGATTACAGCGTCACGCTGAGCTACCGTAACCAGTTTCCCAGCCTGGCGGGCTCCTTCGTGAGCACCCAGCTCGCGGCCGACCTGCGCACCAACTCGCCCGGGCAGCACCACGCCCTCGGCCTGCTCCTCAACCAGGACCGCACCGGCGCGGTGGGCTACACCCGCCTCGAAATCGGCGGCCTCTACGCCTACCACACCCGCCTCACCAAAACCATTGCCCTGAGCGGCGGCCTGCGCGCCAGCTACGGCCGGCAGCGCGTGGGATATGACAATTTCGTGTTCGGCGACCAGATTCGGGAAGACGGCAGCGTGGGCGGCCCCTCGGCCGAAGCCCTGGACTTTGCGCCCGTCAACTATTTCAGCGTGGGCACCGGCGTGGTGGTTTATTCCGAGCAGGGCTGGCTCAGCCTGGCCGGGCAGCACCTCAACCAGCCCAGCCTGGGCTTTCGCCAGCAAAGCCAGCTACCGCTCTCGCTGAGCATCTCCGGCGGCTATAAGTTATTCGTTATCAAGCCCGGGGCGGGAGTGGCCACCCGCGAGGTCAGCTACACGCCGGTGGCGGCCTACACGCGCCAGGGCGGCTCGCAGCGCATCGAGACCGGCGTGTACCTCACGGCCTCACCCGTGACACTCGGCGCGGTGTATCGCAATATTTCGCTACCCGGTAGCGTTAGCCCCCAACACGTACTGGCCGTAGTGGCGGGCATTCAGGCCGGTGGCCTGCGCCTGGGCTACAGCTACGACGTGGGCCTGAGCCGCCTAAGTGCCGATTTGGGCGGTGCCCATGAGGTGACGCTGGCGCTGCGGGCGTTTGACCGATTGGAAAATGCCCATCGTCGCCTAAAAAGGAGTGTTTACCCGGCGGCCCCTTGCCCGGTATTTTAATATTTTGTATTATTGCGTCCTAATTGCGCTTGCTAACCCCTCCTCACCCATACGGATTTTAACTTTGTTATGAAATTAAATAATTATCTACGCTTAGTCTTGGTGGGCGCAGTAGCCCTCGCCGGCTGTAGCAAGAAGGGTCCGGCCTCAGCCACAAACCCCGGTAAATATTCCTCTACGACGGGTATCGAATACAATACGGAGAAGGGCATGGCAGTTGCCAATTTCAAGAAAATTCCCGAAGGCCCCGGCCTCGTGTTTATCGAAGGCGGCCGCACGGTACTGGGTTCGGGGGAGGAAGACGTAACCATGTCGCACGACAACATCGAGCGCACGGTGACCATCGCCTCATTCTACATGGACGAAGCCGAAGTAGCCAACATTCACTGGCTCGAATACCTGCACTTCATCCGCACCGACTCAGCGGAAGAGTTCTATAAGTCGGCCCTGCCCGATACCACCGTTTGGGCGCGCGACCTGTCGTTCAACGACCCCTACGTGACCTACTACCTGCGTTACCCCGGCTTCCGCTTCTTCCCCGTGGTGGGCGTGAGCTGGCTACAGGCCGATGACTACTGCACCTGGCGTACCGCCAAGGTGAACGAGCGTCTGGCCTCCGGTGGCGACAGCAAATCGGGCAAAGGCGGTCTGTTTGGAAAGAAAAAAGACAAAGGTGCTGCTGCCGGTGCCGAAGGCACTGCCAGTGCCGCTGGTGCGCTGAGCGACGGCAAAGGTGGAGCTTCCATCGAAAAAGGCAACACGCTGCCCAACTACCGCCTCCCCACCGAGGCCGAGTGGGAGTACGCCGCTCAGGCCCTCATCGGCACCCAGGAAGTGGGCAACGAGAACCAGGAGGAGAAGCGCATTTACCCCTGGGATGGCAAATCGACCCGCAATGCCTACGGCCGCAAGCAGGGCCAGTTTCTGGCTAACTTCAAGCGGGGCCGGGGTGACTACGCCGGCATCGCCGGTAGCCTGAACGACGGCGCCATGATTACCGAGCAGGTGTACGCCTACCCGCCCAACGACTACGGCCTCTACAACATGGCCGGCAACGTGAACGAGTGGGTGCAGGACGTGTACCGCCCCCTCTCGTTCCAGGACGTGGAAGACCTGAACCCCTTCCGCCGCAACGGCGTGGGTGACCCGGCCGACAAGTACGACAAGAAAGGCTATCAGTCGCTGATTGACGACCATGTGCGCGTGTACAAAGGCGGTTCGTGGCGCGATGTGGCCTACTGGCTCTCGCCCGGTACGCGCCGCTTCATGGCCGAGGATTCGGCCACGGCTACCATCGGTTTCCGTTGCGCCATGATTAACGCCGGCAGCAACAAGTAAGACCACGGATTTTAGCAGATTTCACGGATTTTGTGAACGTCGCCCGAACAAAAAAGGCTTGCCATCTGGCAAGCCTTTTTTGTTGCCTAAATATCAGTAAAACAGCCTACTACCGCCGTCCACAAAATCCGTGAAATCCGCTAAAATCTGTACTAATCCGTGGTCTTAGCGGTCCGCACAGGCAATGGCCGCGATGCTGACTTCGGCCGCGCCGGCAGCCAGCAGCACCGCGCCGCAGGCTTCGAGGGTAGCGCCCGTGGTAAGCACATCATCAACGATGAGGATGCGGCGGCCGATAATCGACGCTGGATTCTCGACTTCAAACACCGTGGCCACGTTTGCCCAGCGTTGGGCGCGGTTCTTTTTGGTTTGCGTTTTGGTGTTGGTATTGCGGCGCAGGGCGGTGTTGGCAGCCGGCACTTTCAGGCCCTCGGCCAGGCCGGTGGCGAAGGCAGCAGCCTGGTTGTAGCCGCGCTTGGCCAGCTTGCGCGGATGCAGCGGCACGGGAATAATGAGGTCGAAATCGGTGGCCAGGCCCGCCGCGAGCAGCTCGGCCCCGTAGAGTTGGCCCAGAGCGGTGCCCACGTCGCGCTGGCCCTGGTACTTAAGCTCGTGCAACAGGTGCTGCACCCGGCCGTGGCGCACAAAGCGCAGGTAGCTCAGAGCGTGGCGGATGGGCAGCTTGCCCCAGAAGCGGCGGCCCAATGGGTTCTGGTCGGGCGGCAGCAGGTGGTAGTCGGTATAGGGCAGCTCGGCCCGGCAGCCGGTGCAGAGATGGTTTTCGCCGGTCACGAGGGGCTCGCGGCAGGCCAGGCACAGGCGCGGGTAGATGAGGCCGACGAAGTCCTGCCACAGGGTGCGGAGCATGGTGGTAGAGTGGGGGAAGGGTTTGGAAGTAATTTTGGAGAAGCAATGTAGCCGATAGTACGACGTCATTCACTATAAGCCCGTCATGCAGAGCGTAGCGAAGCATCTTGCCCGCAGGCAGTAATCCAATCGACAGGAATTAGTGGTGGCGGGCAAGATGCTTCACTCCGCTGCGCTACGTTCTGCATGACCGTTCTTTTTTCTCAGAATATCCAACTAAAATGTCCCAAGTAACCGAATTCAACGAGTACCGCCAGCGGATGAATGCCACCATCCTGGCGGCCGATAACAAGGTCATCAAGCGGTTTTTCAACCTCGACACCAACACTTACGCGGCTGGCGCGCTCGACGTGAAAACCAAGGAAATGCTGGGCCTGGCCTGCTCCATGGTGCTGCGCTGCGATGATTGCATCAAGTACCACGTGGGCAAATGCTTCGAGGAGAAGCTCACCGACGAAGAGATTTACGAGATATTCGCCATCGCCAACATCATCGGCGGCAGCATCGTGATTCCGCACTTCCGCCGCGCGGTGGAGTACTGGGAAATTCTGAAATCGGAAGCGGGTGTCGGTGCGCACGATGGCGAAGCCCTCGCCGCCCACAAAGCCGCCCACGACGGCCAGCCTACCGTATGAGCGACGACCTGAACCACGCTGCTCCCGCCGAGCACCCCGAGGCCGAAGCCGATTTTGAGGCCCGCTGGGAAACCCTGATGGTGGAAATGGAAGCTCGCTTCGACAAGCGCCCCGACCTCAATGCCCTGCTGCTGCTCATCGGCATTCAGGAGCTGAACCAGGGCATCGCCACCTTCACCAAGGAGGAAAAGCAGGACCTGATGCACATCGCTACATGCCGCCTCTTCAGCCTCAGCGGCCACTACGAGCAAACGCACGTAGACGCCGACGGCTGGCCCCACTACAAGCTGCTACGCCCCGTGCCCTTCGCCAACCTGAAGGAGCAGGAGCGCATGCTGAAGTGGCACGCACTGGAGTATTTCGCGCTGGACCCGGGCGATGACTTGTAATTAGTTCTTGAGCCAGTTGAACGTCGTGCTGTGTTAATCCCATACAATTGAATGAAAATCGTTTCCTACAACGTCAATGGCCTGCGCTCAGCCCTCAGCAAAGGCCTGCTGGACTGGGTGGCCGAAGCTGCGCCCGACGTACTGTGCCTCCAGGAAATAAAGGCCAGCCGCGAGGCTATGGATGTTTCCGGCTTTGAAAAGCTGGGCTACCACGCCTACCTGCACCCGGCCCAGAAGCCGGGCTACAGCGGCGTAGCCACGTTCTCGAAAATGGAGCCTAAGGCCGTCATTCATGGCTGCGGGCAGAGCTGTTATGACGATGAGGGCCGCGTATTGCGGCTCGATTTCGAGCAGGTATCGGTGCTGAACACCTACATGCCCTCGGGTACCAGCGGACCGGAGCGGCAGGCCTTCAAGGTGGAATGGCTGCACTTTTTTCGCAATTATGTGGCCAAGCTACGAGCCGATGGCAGCACGCCACCATTGCTCATCGGCGGCGATTTCAACTGCTGCCAGACGGCCATCGACCTGCACAATCCCAAGGCCAACCAGAACAGCCCCGGCTACACGCCCGAGGAGCGGCAGTGGTTTAAGGATTTTCTGGCCGATGGGCTGGTCGATACCTTCCGCCACCACCACGGCGAGGCCGTGGGGCACTACTCCTGGTGGAGCTACCGGGCCGGCTCGCGCGGCCGCAACGTAGGCTGGCGCCTCGACCATTGGCTGGCCGACGCAGCTTTGCAACCCCGCCTGACCGGCGCGGGTCTGTTGCCCGACGTGGTGCATTCGGACCACTGCCCGGTGTGGGTGGAAGTACAGTGAGGTGTGAAATGGTGATGAGATGGTGAGTTTGATGTTTCGACGGCGCAAATGGCGCATTTAGAACATCAACCTCACCACCTCACCATTTCACACCTCACCAAAAACGAACCAAGCGCCCCGTTTCAGATGTATCTTTCCCGACTAAGACCTGATTTATGGCGATGTTGATGGAGCGCGGCGCTGCGGCAGGCCAATACCCCGCCCTGGCGCGGGTACGGACGGAGCTGGAGGCCTTCAAGCGCAAGTTTTACCTGAACCTGCTGGTGCGTGGATTGCTGGTGGCCGGTGGGCTGCTGCTCACGTTTTTCGTGGTCTTCAACGGGCTCGAATACTTCCTGTACCTGCCCACGGTGGTGCGGGCCGGGCTGCTGTTCGGCTTCATCGGCCTCACGGTCTACAGCTTCGTGCGCTGGATTTGGACGCCGGTGGCCGCCCTCACCAACCTGCGCCGGCTGCTGAGCGACGAGCAGGCCGCCCGCCGCGTAGGCGAGCTTTTTCCCGAAGTGCAGGACCGGTTGGTGAATGCCCTGCAGCTGCAGGGCCAGGCCCGCGACAATGCCCTGATTGCCGCCAGCTTGGAGCAGCGCGCCGCGCAGTTCGGCCAGTATTCGTTTGCCGAGGGCATCAACATTCAGCAGCAGAGCAAGCCGCTGTGGAAGTACGCGGCCATTCCGGCGGCAGTGCTGCTGGCGCTGCTGGCCTTTTATCCCAGTTTTCTGGTGCAGGGCACGGAGCGCATCTGGCACTACAAGCGCGCCTATTCGCCGCCCGCGCCGTTTCAGTTTTTGATTAAGAATGCGAAGCTGACGGCGTTTCGGGGCGAGGATTTTACGCTGGACGTGGGCGTGGCGGGGGCAGCTTTGCCGGCCGAGGTCAGCATCGCGATGGATGGTGGCGAGCGGCGGCTGAGCAAAGTGGCCGGGCGCGGCGATGCGTTCCGCTACACCTTCGAGCAGCCGCAGGGCGACGTGAGCTTTCAGCTGAAAGGGGCGGGGTTTACTTCGCCCGAATACCAGCTCACGGTGCTGGAGCGGCCCAATCTGCGCGACTTCAAAGTCAGCATAACCTACCCGCCCTACACCGGCAAGGCGGCCGAAACCATCGAGAACGGCGGCAACCTGACGGTGCCCGAGGGCAGCACGGTGCGTTGGGAATTTACCACCGCCGCTACCGATGAGCTGGCGCTGGTTTTCCAGAACCCCGACGAAACCCTGGCTGCCAGCGGCGACGACGGCACCTTCACGGCCACGCGGCGCATCCTGCGCTCGCAGCCCTATTTGCTGCGCCTGAAAAACCCGGCCAGCCTCAACCGCGACCCCATTTCCTATCAGCTCACGGCCGTGCCCGACTTGCCGCCCTCGCTCACGCTGGAAGCTTTTTCGGATACCGTGACGCGGCGCTTCCTGGCGCTGGGCGGCACCGTGCGCGACGACTACGGCCTGACCCGCCTGGAGCTGCACTACGCGTTACGCCGCGCCGGACAGGGGCCGAATTCGGCCCCCAGCCGCCAGGGTGCTACGCCGCTGGGCCTGCCCCGCGAGAGCGCCGGCACCTACGCCTACACCTGGAACCTGAACGCGCTGAACCTGCAACCCGGCGACCGCCTCGAATACTTTGTGGAAGCCTGGGACAACGACGGCGTGCACGGCCCCAAAGCCACCCGCACCCGCCCGGCCGAGTTCCGCCTGCCCAGCCGCCGTGAGCTGCGCCAGGAGATGAAGGCGCAGGCCGAGTCCGTGGCCAGCCAGATGAGCCAGGCCGCCAAGCAAAGCGAGAAGCTGGAGCGCGAGCTGGTCAAAACCCAGGACAAGCTGAAAACCAAGCGTGACCTGAGCTTTCAGGACCGCAAGCAGCTGGAAAACATGCTGGACCAGAAAAACCAGCTGAACCAGCAGATGGAGCAGATGCAGAAGATGTTCGAGCAGCTGCAACAGAAGCAGGACCAGGCCAGCCCCAAAAGCGAGGAGCTGGCCAAGAAGGCTGAGGAGCTGAAAAAGCTGATGAACGACCTCCTCGATCCCGAAACCAAGAAGCTCTACGAGAAGCTACGCAAGCTGCTGGAGGAGCAGAAGCAGCCCGACGCCGAGATGCAGAAGCTACTGCAACAGCTCGAAAAAAAGGAAGATACCCTGCAAAAGGAGCTTGACCGCGCCCTCGAAATGTTCAAGCAATTGCAGCTGGAGCAAAAGGCTGAAGAAACCGCCAACAAGCTCGACGAGCTGGCCAAGCAGGAAGAAAAACTGGCCGAAAAAACCGACCAGAACGACAAGGAAAACCCCGATAACAAGCTCTCGAACCAGGAACAAAAAGCCAAGCAGGAGCAGCTGAAACAGGAGCAGGCCCAGAACCAGAAGGAGTTTGAAGACCTGAAAAAGGAGCTGCAGGACCTGAAGCAGATGGACAAGGAGCTCGACAACCAGAACGGCATGGACGAGCAGAAGCCCGACCAGGAGCAGACCGACCAGGACATGCAGGAAAGCCAGCAGAGCCTGAGCAAAAACCAAAACAAAAAGGCAGCCGGCAAACAGAAAAGCGCCGCCTCCCGCATGAAGAAGATGGCGCAGAAAATGCGCGACCAGATGAGCGAGGAGGAGAGCGACCAGGCCCAGCAGAACATCGAAGACCTGCGCGATATCCTTGATAATCTACTCACCCTCAGCTTCGACCAGGAAGGACTGATGAAGGAATTTCGCAAAGTTGACCAGTCCGACCCGCGCTTCGTGCAGTTGGGCCAGACCCAACGTAAGCTGCGCGACGATGCCAAAATCATTCAGGATTCGCTGTATGCACTGGCCAAGAAGGAGCCCAAGATTCAGAGCTTCGTAACGCGGGAGGTGGGCGAGATGAACGGCCGCATGGACGAGTCGCTCACCCACATTCAGCAGCGCGATTTGGGCCGCGCCACCGCCACCGAGCAGCAGGCCATGACCAGCATGAACAACCTGGCCCTGATGCTGCAAAGCTCCCTGCAACAGATGCAGCAGGAGGCCCAGGCCGGCAAAGGCCAGCCCAAAGACGGCCAGGGCAAGCCCGGCAAGAAAAAGGGCAAAGGCAAAGGGCTGGGCCAAGGCAGCAAGCCCGGCCCTGGCAACATGGGCAAGATGCAGCAGCAGCTCAATGAGCAGATTCAGCAGCTGTCGAAATCGGGCAAGTCGGGCCGCGAAATGTCGCAGGAGTTGGCCCGGCTGGCCGGCCAGCAGCAGATGCTGCGCCAGGCCATGCAGCAGCTCGACAAATTGCAGCAGGGCGGCAAGCCCGGTGGCTCGCAGGGCCAGGGCCAGGGCAAGGATGGCAAAGAAGGCAGCCAGAACAACCCGAACGGCAAGGACGGCAAAGGCGACCAGGGTGCGGGCGGCACCGGCGACCTCAAAAAAATGATGGAGCAAACCGAAACCGACCTCGTGAACAAGCGCCTCACCGAGGAGACGATGATGCGCCAGCAGCAGATTCTTACCCGCTTGCTAGAAGTGGAAAAATCGGCCCGCGAGCGCGACCAGGACACCAAGCGGGAGGCGCAGGCGGCTCAGTACAAGCCCCCGGTTTTCCCGCCGGCGTTCGATAAATACCGAGTTAGTAAGGAACGCCAGACCGAATTGCTACGTAGTACACCCCCGAACCTCACGCCGTATTATGAGCGCGAAGTGGGGGAATATTTCCAGAAAATCAAATAATCCGAGCGGCTTCCTATCCAAGCGGGCGGCGGTTTCGTTAACCAATTAGTGTACTGTTAGAACCATGCCCGATGGGGTCGCAGAAATAGTTGCGGTGCTTTGCCTTTAAAAGACTATTTTTACCGCCCCAAAGAGCTACCGCTCTTCCCATCAAACCACCCTATGAAGCAGGTAAAAATTCAGATTCCGTCGCTTGTTGAGAATATCCGCGTCGTTGAAAGCTTCATCGATAATTCCAAGGATACCTTTCAGATTGAGGACGATATCTACGGCAACATTATGGTGGCCGTGACCGAAGCAGTGAACAATGCTATTCGCCACGGCAATAAGTTCGACAAGGACAAAAACGTCTACCTATCGCTCTACGTGGAGCCGCAGCAGCTCAAGTTCGAGATTGAGGACGAAGGCACGGGCTTCAACTACGATAACCTCGACGACCCCACGGCCCCCGAAAACCTGGAGAATCCGGGTGGTCGCGGCATCTTCCTCATTCGCCACCTCGCCGATGAGGTGGAGTTCAGCAAGGAAGGCCGCTGCCTGCTGCTCACGTTCCAGCTGGCACCCGCACCTGCCGACGAAGCCGCCGCCGCCGACCACCTCGCCGCCTAAAGCCGCCTGATTCCGCATGAACAGCACCCCGCCGCTGGGCCCGCCCCACAACGAAAACTTCCCGCCTGGCGAGCTGCACCACGAGGCTCCGGGCGTCGAGTTCATGGTGGAAGATGCCCCCGATTTTGAGCTCTCCGACGCCGAAAGCCTGCTGGAGTGGATTGAGCGCGTAGCCAAGGTGCACGAGCACCGCATTGTGCAGCTCACCTACATCTTCTGCTCCGACGACTACCTGCACCGCCTCAACGTGGAGTACCTGGCCCACGATACGCTCACGGACGTCATCACTTTCGATAACTCCGATGACGCAGATATCCTCGAAGGCGATATCTTCATCAGCATAGAGCGCGTACGCGACAATGCTCAGGACCTCGGCATCCCGTTCCGCGACGAGCTGCACCGCGTCATGATTCATGGCGTGCTGCACTTGCTTGGCTACCATGACAAGGACCTGCTGAGCCAGACCGCCATGCGCGCCAAGGAAGACTACTGCCTGGCACTGCGCAGCTTCTAGTGTTTTCTGATTTAAGAACGGGTAGAGACGCATCCTTGCGTCTCGTCGTTGAACGGCTCGTACAGCCACCGCTTGGCGGAGCCGTTCAACGACGAGACGCAAGGATGCGTCTCTACCCGTTGTGTCTGCTTCATCTGACCATTTGTTATGGCCGCCTCTTCTTCTGCTGAATTCCCCGTCATCCGGGGCGATGCGCTGGATTTCTACCTAGCCCAGGGATATTACCGCATGCAGCAGGACCTCTTCACCTGCCAGTTTGTGCCCTTCGATGGCCGCCTCTACACCGCCCACTGGCTGCGCCTCGACCTGGCCCGCGTGGCGTGGGGCCCCGAGCAGCGCCGCCTGCTGCGCCGCAATGCCCGCTTTGCCGCCACCATCCGCCCGTTTCGCCTCACCGACGAATACGAGGAGCTGTACGCCCGATACCGCGCCGCCATTACCTTCGATGCCGCGCCCACCATTGAGGCCGTGCTGCTGGGCGGGGCCGCCCACAACGTCTTCAACACCCAGATTATCGAGCTGCGCGATGAGGGCAAGCTTATTGCCGCCGGCGTGCTCGACTACGGCGAGCGCACCTTCGCCGGCATCCTCAATTTCTACGACCCCGCGTATCACAAGCACAGCCTCGGCAAGTACCTGCTGCTGCTGAAAACCGACTACGGCCGCCGGCTCCATTTCGACTACTACTACCCCGGCTACCTGGTGCACGACTACCCCAAATTCGACTACAAGCTCTTCGCCTGCGCGGCGGCCACGGAAGTTTTCGACAGCATCGGCGGCCAGTGGCTGCCTTATTCCCGGGAAGCGGTGCAGGCCAATTCGGCCGAGCTTTTTGCCGAGTGGCTGCCCGAGGATTTGCAGGGTCTGAACGAGTAGGGTGCGGGGCTTGCCCCCGCCCGTCGGTGCACGATTCAGCCGTAAACCGTCCGACGACGGGCGGGGGCAAGCCCCGTACCCTGCTCGTTCAAATGCCCATTTCGTTGCAGGTGACGATGACGGCCGGGCATGGATTGCGTAATTTTGTAGCTATCAACGCCGCGCGGCATTTTTTCGCGCCAGGTTTCGCCAAGTTGAAATCAAGTTTCGCAAAGCTTGGTTCTTACTTCTATCGCCTTGGCGAGACTCCCATTTTAAACTTCGCGAGACTTCGCGCGCCTATGTTTCAGCAAGAAGATTACGACGTCATTGTAGTGGGCGCGGGCCACGCCGGCTGCGAAGCCGCCGCCGCTGCCGCCAACCTCGGCTCGAAAGTGCTGCTGGTGACGATGAACATGAACACCATCGCCCAGATGTCGTGCAACCCGGCCATGGGCGGCGTGGCCAAGGGCCAGATTGTGCGCGAAATCGACGCGCTGGGCGGCCAGTCGGGCATCATCACCGACCAGACCATGATTCAGTTCCGCATGCTGAACCGCTCGAAAGGCCCCGCCATGTGGAGCCCGCGCGCGCAAAGCGACCGCATGCGCTTCGCCGAAGCCTGGCGCCTGACCCTGGAAGGCATCGCCAACGTCGATTTCTGGCAGGAAGCTGTGACCGGCATCGTGGTGGAAAATGATACCTGCGTGGGCGTGAAAACCGCCCTCGGCATCGAGTTTCGCGGCAAGTCGGTGGTGCTCACGAACGGCACGTTCCTGAACGGCCTTATTCACATCGGGGAGAAGAATTTCGGGGGCGGCCGGGCGGCTGAGAAGGGCAGCCGCGGCATCACCGAGCAGCTGGTGGAGCTGGGTTTCGAAGCCGGCCGCATGAAAACCGGTACCCCGCCCCGCGTGGACGGCCGCAGCCTTGACTACTCGAAAATGGAAGCCCAGGGCGGCGATGAGGTGCCGAATAAATTCTCCTACCTCGACACGCCGCGTCTGGTCAATCAGCGCCCCTGCTACATCACCTACACCAACGAGCGGGTGCACGACATCCTGCGCGAGGGTTTCGAGAAGTCGCCCATGTTCCAGGGCCGCATCAAGGGCCTGGGGCCGCGCTACTGCCCCAGCGTGGAGGACAAAATCAACCGCTTCGCCGACAAGGACCGGCACCAGATTTTTGTGGAGCCCGAGGGCTGGAGCACCGTGGAATGCTACGTGAACGGCTTCAGCAGCTCGCTGCCCGAGGACGTGCAGTATCGCGCCCTACGCGAAATCGCGGGCTTCGAAAATGCCAAGATGTTCCGCCCCGGCTATGCCATCGAATACGACTTTTTCCCGCCCACCCAGCTGGCGCCCACGCTCGAAACCAAGCTGATTGCCGGCCTCTACTTCGCGGGCCAGATTAACGGCACCACGGGCTACGAGGAAGCCGCCTGCCAGGGCCTGATGGCTGGCATCAACGCACACAACAAAGTGCACGGCAAGCAGCCGTTCGTGCTCAAAAGGAGCGAGGCCTACATTGGCGTGCTCATTGATGACTTGGTGAACAAAGGCACCGACGAGCCCTACCGCATGTTCACGAGCCGCGCCGAGCACCGCATTCTGCTGCGCCAGGACAACGCCGACCTACGCCTCACGCCCCTGGGCCACGAGCTGGGCCTGGCTTCGGATGAGCGCCTGGAGCGCGTGCGGATGAAGGAAGGCCAGACGGCCGAAATTGGCGTGCTGTTCCAGAAATTCGCCATCGAGCCGGCCGAAATCAACCCGCTGCTAACGGAGCTGAGCTCGGCCGAAATCCAAGAGAAAACCCGCGCCGTGAACCTGCTGCGCCGCCCCAACGTGGAGCTGGCCGACCTGCGCCGCGCCCTGCCCGCCCTCGACGAAGCGCTGGCCGCTTACGATGCCGAGGCGCTGGAGCAGGCCATCATCAACATCAAATACGAAACCTACCTGCTGAAGGAGCAGCAGCAGGCCGAGCGCATGCAGGAGCTGGAAAACTTCGTGATTCAGGGCCGGCTCGACTACCGCGCCATGCCCGCCCTCTCGCACGAGGCCCGCGAAAAGCTGCTCAAGATTCAGCCCGAAACCATCGGGCAGGCCTCGCGCATCAGTGGCATCTCGCCGGCCGACGTGTCGGTGCTGATGGTGTACCTTGGCAGGTGAAATGAATTAAAAATTGAGAATTAAAAATTAAAAATTGAGCCTGCGCAGACCAAACAGCGCCAATCAGTCCAATAATTTTTAATTCATAATTTTTAATTTTTAATTAAAAAAGAGTGTCCTACGAACGATTAGAGAGTTGCCCGGTTTGTGGCAAAACGGATTTCAAGAATAAGCTGGTTGTCGAAGACCGCACCGTGAGCCACGAGAGCTTCGCCATTGTGCAGTGCGCGGCGTGCAGCTTCCAGTTTACCAACCCCCGGCCGCAGGAGGCCGAAATCGGCAAGTATTACGAGTCCGACGCCTACGTGTCGCACAACAGCGCGGCCCAGGGCTTCGTGAACCAGGCATACAAAGTGGCCCGGTTTTTCACGATGCGCCGCAAGGTGGGGCTGCTGAACAAGCTGGCGCCGCGCCGGGGCAAGCTGCTGGATTACGGCTGTGGCACGGGGCATTTTCTGAAAGCCGCGAAGTCGGCGGGCTGGCAGGTAGCGGGGCTGGAGCCCAACGCCCGCGCCCGTGAAGAAGCCAGTCAGCGCCTCGGCCAGCCGATAGGGCAGGAGAGCCTGGCCTCGTTTCCGCCCGGCACTTTTGATGCCATTACGCTTTGGCATGTTCTGGAGCACGTGCACACCCTCAACGAAACGCTGGCCCAGCTGGTGGCGCTGCTGAAGCCCGATGGGGTCATCCTCATCGCCGTGCCCAACGTGGAAAGCCTCGACGCCCAGCACTACCGCGAGCTGTGGGCGTCCTACGACGTGCCGCGCCACCTCTACCACTTCGCGCCCAAAACCATGGCGCAGCTGCTCAAAAAGCACAAGCTGGCTATAACCCAGACGCTGCCCATGCCCCTCGATGCCTACTACATCAGCATGCTCAGCGAGAAGCACAAGGCCGAGCGGGCGGGCGGCCTGCTCACGGTGCTCAAGGCCGGCTACAAGTCCAATACGTACGCTGAAGAGCACGAGGGCCAGTATTCGAGCCTGCTGTACGTGGCCAAGCGCCGCACCCCAGCGGCCTGATGCGGCCGGCGGCACGGTGGCGGCTACTCGTGGCGGCGGGCCTGCTGGCCACCGCCGCTCGTGCCCAAACCGTGCCCGTGCCGCTGCCCGATTCCGTCAAAAAGCCACCGCCGACCTTTGTGGCCGATACCGCCCGGCACGTTGTGGTCGTTAACCCCCCCGAGCCGACCAACGAGGTGACGCGCCGCACGGGGCTGCGCATCGGGGCGGCCATTGTTGTCCTTACGCTCACCACGCTGCTGTTGTATAATGTCCGTTCGCGCTGAATTGCTGGCTTTGCTGGCGCTGGTTGCCCTGCTTGAAAGCTGCGCCGCCGTGGCCCCGCCCCTGGGCGGCCCGCGCGACCGCACCCCACCGCGCCGCATCAGCAGCTCGCCCGACAGCGCGGCCCGCAACGTGAAGCAGCAGTTTGTGCGGCTCAATTTCTCGGAGGCCGTCATCACCAAGGAGCTGAGCAAAAACCTGCTCATCACGCCCCAGCTGCCCGAAGACAACCCCTACAAGCTGCGCGAAGACCGTAATTCCATCACGCTGCTTTTTGATAAGCCGCTTGATGCCAACACCACCTACAGCTTCAATTTCCGGGAGGCCGTGGTGGATATCACCGAGGCGCTGCCGGCCAAAAATGCCTACCTCACCTTCAGCACCGGGGCCGCGCTCGACTCGGGCAAGGTGCGTGGCACGCTCACCGATGTGCTCACGGCCCGGCCCGTGGAGGGCTCCAGCATTGGCCTGTACCGCGAAGGCGACACGCTGGGCGTGCGCAAGGGCCGCCCGTACTACACCGTGCTCACCGACAAAGCCGGCAAGTTCAGCCTGAATTTTCTGAAAGCCGGCACCTACAAAATCTACGCCGTGGCCGACAAGAACAACAACGGCCGCTACGACGAAGGCGAGAAGATTGCCTACCTGCCCGCGCCCATCACTATTGCGGGCAGCACCGGCCAGGAGATTGCGCTTGTGCTCACGCAGCCCGATAAGCGCCCCCCGCTGGTCAGTTCGCGCACGCCCAGCCCCACCCAGATTCGCCTCAGCATGAGCGAAGGCCTGCGCACGGCCACGCTGGCTCCCCTGGATAGCCAGGCCCCTCCCGCCGCCGTAGCTGAAGCCATTCAGCTGGCCGACCGGGGCCGTTCGGTGGTGCTTTTCAAAACCCCCGAGGTGGGCGATGGCCGCTACGTGCTCACCGCCACCGACAGTACCGGCAATGTGGGCCACGACACGCTGCAAATCAAGTTTCCGGTGCCGGCCGCTGCCAAAAAAGCGCCCGCCCCGTCGCTCTACACCGTGGAGGGCGGCGCCCGCGCCGTGTACCCCCAGGGCCAGATAAAATTCCAGTTCTCCGTGCCCGTACGCATGGCCAAAGACCGGCCCTTTGGCACCCTGGTGGAGGACTCGGTGAAGCGTCGCCCCCTGCGCCTGCCCGCCGACGGCCAGCTCAGCCCCGACCGTACCGAACTGGTGGTGCGCTTCAACTCTAAGGCCAAAAAACGGCTTGAAATCCTACTCGACAGCACCGCCATCACCGCCATCACCGCCCAGAACCTGCGCCTGAAACCCTTACGCCTCGGCATCAGCGAGCAGGATGTATCTACCAGCCTTTCGGGCACCATCACGACCAGCGAAAAGAGCTTTGAGCTGCAGCTGCTCGATGAGAAGTTCCAGGTGGTGGCCAGCCTGCTCTCGCCCAAGGGCACCTACCTGTTCTCGGATATGGCTCCCGGCACCTACCGCCTGCGCGTGCTCATCGACACCGACGGCGACGGCCGCTGGCGCGGCGGCGACCCCAACCTGCTGCTGGTGCCCGAGCCGGTGTACCTCGACCCCAAGCCCCAGCAGGTGCGGGCCGGCTTCGACATCGTGGAGCCGTTGAAATTTTAGCCTTTCCGTTTCTTTTTTACCCTTAGTGGCGGAGCTGCCGGCCGGGCAGCTCCGCGTTTTTCGTTCGCTGATGCACCTCTGCCGGCCGCTAATGCGGGGCTTTTGCAGCCTTTCGATGCGGGCTATCGGGCTACCAGGCCATTTTAGGCCGGTGCAGAACTCCACCGGCCCTTCTATTTCTGACTGCTTAAAAACACGCCAAACACCCATGCTTTTCCACATTAGTGGATAACTAAATGCTTTTTCCAGTTACTGAGCGCATTTTTCAGTCGTAATCCCCCGGTTTTCCACGGGTTTTTCCACATTGATTTTGCCGTGGGGATGATTTCGGGGATAACCTGGGGGAAACAGCCCGGCAGCGCGGGGATAAGTGGGGTAGAAGTTTTTTTGGCTGGCAGGCTGCCCGCACAGGTCAAACCGGGCGGGGATAACCGTGGATAACTTTCCCCGGAGAAAACGCCTTCCCACACTGTGCTTTTTCAGGGGATAACAAAAATGTGGAAACGTGGTGGATATGTTGAAAATCCACCCAACGCATTACATAACAGCGCTTTGTTTTCCACAATGCCGGTGTATAGCCCGTGGATAAAACCGGTATTACCCCCACGTTATCCCCAGCGTGGATAACCTCGCTGACTTTTCCACTTATCAACCGACCTAATGAGTAGAAATAAAAAGAGTCTTTTAGAAAAAAATTTAATCAAAAAATAAGAGTGGGGAAAACTGGAAAAGGGGTTTGTCCTTGCTCAAGGGCTGGAGTGCCGCTTTGAGAATTTGAGTGCCGAGGGGAAAAAGGAAGTCAGGCCCAACGCTAAAAATAAAGCGGCCGAAAAAATCAAGCCCCGGGTTCGAGATTTCTTGAAAGCGGGTATTTCGGTTTTTGCGCGAATCCGTATGGGTTATGCACAAAGCCCCAGGTCTTATCCCCATGCCGTTCGATTACACGCTCGATTTTCATTCCGTTGATTTCCGCCAGCACCCCGAACTTTACCGCGTGGGCCGGGGCGAGCAGGGTGTGCTGCTGGTACAGCCCTACAAGGCCGAAATTCTGCCCCACTGGCGCTTCAAAGACGTGGCGGCGGCCCGTGAGTCGTCCGAAACGATTTACGGCCTGTTTGAGGCTTATTTGAAGGCCCACGACTTTGTGGGAGCCGACATGGCCCGCAAATTCATCCAGATGGGTTTCACCCGGGCCCGGCGCTACGCCAACCACGCCGGCGGCAAGAAATACGCCGGCCCCGTACCCGCCGACAAAAAAGCCAGAGCGGCGCCCACGGCCGGGCCGAATTGCCCCATAATCCCCATCCCGATGTGGATAAAGTAGAAGCCGCCGCCATTTTCAAGCGCAAGTGGGACGAGGCCAAAGCACACCCGGAATACCTGCGGCAGAAGGAGGCGTTTATTGAGAAATATGGGAAGTAGGGGATAAGTGTGTGGATAAAAAGACCGTCATGCAGAGCGCAGCGAAGCATCTTTACCGCACAACGCAACTCAATCGTAGGAAAGGATTAGTGACTGCGGGCAAGATGCTTCGCTGCGCTCTGCATGACGTTCTTCTCCATTGTTGCCCGCCGAACACCCGGCCTCCCTGCCTACCTTTGCTTACTACCCTTCACCCCAACCCGCATGAGCACCCCCCAACCCTCCAGCATCGAGGAAAACGAAATCATTCTGGGCACCGGCATGGGCCCCCTGCGCTTCGGCGCCACCATGGACGAAGTGCGCACCCTCGTGGGCGAGCCCGAGGAAATTGAAGAGTCCGACGACGACGACGACTTCGAGCACCAAGCCTGGAACTACCACGAAGAAGACTACCTGCTCTCGCTGTACTTCGACCGCGAGGACGACTTCCGCCTGAGCTGCATCGAAACCGACAACCCCAGCATGCGCCTCTACGGCGAGGCCATCTACGGCCAGAGCGTGGATCAGGTGAAGGCTCTTATGGAGCGCCATGGCCAGGCCACGCCCGAGCTGGAAACCATGGAGGAAGGTGCCATCCGCCTTTCCTACGAGAAGTCGATGATTGACTTATACTTCGAAGAAGGCGAGCTGCAGTTCGTCAATTTCGGCGTGTTTATCAATGACGACATGGAAGTGCAGTGGCCTAAGTAAGGTCGGCTTATCCACATTCCGGCTGTTTTAAGCTGTGGATAAGTGGATAAGTAGGTGAAAACGGGGTGTTTATCCCCTTTTCTGGATGGCCGGCTCAAAATGGGTCAGCACCCTTCTCAATTGCCAATAAAAAAGGCTGTCTCATTATGAGACAGCCTTTTTTGTGTTTTGGCCGGTCGGGCTTATTAACCCAGCACTGCGCGGAATAGCAGAAAGAGCAGGCCCGAGAGCACCATGGTAACCGGCAGGGTGAGCACCCAGGCCAGGGCAATGTTGCGCACCATGCCGGGGTTGATGTTCTTCACGCCGCGGCTGGCCACCATGCTGCCCGCGATGCTCGAAGTGAGCACGTGCGTAGTCGACGAGGGCAGGTTGAGCCAGGTGGAGGAGCCAATCATGAGGGCGGCCACTAGTTCCGAAGAGGCGCCCTGGGCATAGCTCAGGTGCTCCTTGCCGATGCGCTCGCCAATGGTTTTTACGATGCGCTGC
This sequence comes from Hymenobacter siberiensis, assembly GCF_018967845.1. Lineage (GTDB taxonomy): Bacteria > Bacteroidota > Bacteroidia > Cytophagales > Hymenobacteraceae > Hymenobacter > Hymenobacter siberiensis. The sequence goes on along the minus strand of NZ_JAHLZZ010000001.1, from coordinate 694,821 downwards.
CAGCCAATCATGGTGCCGCAGGCCAGCGAAAGGCTCACCATCAGCAGCACCCACCAGGGGGCGTAGTCGGTGAAGGTTTTCATCTCCTTGGAGGCATCTTCGTAGCTTTTGCGGTCGGCCGTGCTCAGGCTTACTTTCTCGGAGCCGAGGAGTTTTTTGGCGCGGTTGGTGAGCAGTAGCACGTCGCGACGGATTTCGAAGCGCGTTTGCTGGGGCAGCTGCTTGATGTCGGTTTTGCCAGCAAAAATGCGGTCGAGGTCGGCCGTTTTCTCCTGAATCTCGACCAGGCTTTTCTGGTCGGTGGGGCTCAGCTCGGCGCGGTTTACGCGGCTGATAACGTACTCCACCTTGCCCAGCGACTCGCGCAGGTCGAGGGGGTTTTTGCTTTCGTCGAGGGCGAAGCGGAAGGGCACGATGCCAATCAGAATCAGCATGACCAGGCCCACGCCCTTCTGCCCGTCGTTGGAGCCGTGGAAGAAGCTTACCAGCGTGCAGGTGGTGATGAGCAGCAGGCGAATCCAGATGGGCGGGGGCTTGCGCTTGTGTGGCTCCTTGAAGATGGCCTTGCTGGGCGCAAAGCGCTTGAACAGGAACATCATGCCGATGGTGAGCGCAAAGCCCAGCAGCGGGCCCACCAGCAGAGCAATGCCCGTTTCGCCGGCTTTGGACCAGTTTACGGCCGTGCCGCGCGACTCGGGCAGCAGCGAAAACGCAATGCCCACGCCCAGAATGGAGCCGATAAGCGCGTGCGAGCTGGAAGCCGGAATTCCGTAGTACCAGGTACCCACGTTCCAGATAATGGCGGCCAGGATGAGCGCGCCCACCATGGCAATGCCGTGGTACACGTTGGCATCAACCAGGCTTTCGACGGGCAGCAGGTACACAATGCCCATGGCCACGCCAATGCCGCCGGCAAACACGCCGATGAAGTTCCAGAAAGCCGACCAGACCACGGCGACCCAGGGCCGCAACGCGTTGGTATAGATAACGGTAGCCACGGCGTTGGCCGTGTCGTGGAAGCCATTCACGAACTCGAACGCGCAGGCGGCCAGCAGGCACACGCCGAGAAGCAGCAGCACGTGGGGTTCTAAACCAAACATAAAGAGGGGGTTGGTGGGTAATTAGGTTGAATCAAGCGGCAAAGGTAGGGAGGATGGCCCGGGGTGGGTATGTTACTTAATTGTGACGGCGTCTGTCATCCTGAGCGTAGCGAAGTACCTTATCACGCCTGCGCCGCTTGCAATCTGCAAATAGTTCTTTGGGTATAAGGTCCTTCGCTACGCTCAGGATGACAGACGGACGCGCCTTCTACGCACAAGTTTCAGCTTCCGCCGTACCAGCCTACTTTTGTGGGTATGAACCCAGCAATCGAAACCACCCAGCTTAAGGATATTGTGGCCCACGCCAAGGAATACGGCTTCGTGTTCCAGTCATCGGAAATCTACGACGGCCTGGCCGCCGTGTACGACTACGGCCCCAACGGCGTGGAGCTGAAAAATAACCTCAAGCGCCTGTGGTGGGAAGCCATGACCCAGCTGAATGGCAACGTGGTGGGCATCGACGCCGCTATTTTCATGGACCCGCGCACCTGGGAAGCCAGCGGCCACATCGCCGGTTTCAACGACCCGCTGATTGACAACCTCGACAGCAAAAAGCGCTACCGCGCCGACGTGCTGCTCGAAGAAAAAGCTGCCGAGTACGAAAACGCTGGCGACCCCGCCCGCGGCGCGGCGCTGACCGCCGAAATGGGCCGCCTACTCACGGCCAACGACCTGGCCGGCGTGCGCGAACTCATCATCAATGAGAAAATTCTCTGCCCCGTCTCCAAAACCGGCAACTGGACCGAAGTGCGCCAGTTCAACCTGATGTTCTCGACCCAAGGCTCGGCCGTGGACTCGGACGCGCCGCCCGTGTACCTGCGCCCCGAAACGGCCCAGGGCATTTTCGTGAACTTCCTGAACGTGCAGAAATCGGCCCGCATGAAGATTCCGTTCGGCATTGCTCAGATTGGCAAGGCCTTCCGGAACGAGATTGTGGCCCGGCAGTTCATCTTCCGGATGCGAGAATTTGAGCAGATGGAGATGCAATTCTTCGTGCGCCCCGGCACCGAAGACGAGTGGTACGACACTTGGAAAGCTTCGCGCCGCAAGTTTCACGAGGCCCTGGGCCTGCCCGCCGCCAAGCTGCGCTTCCACGACCACGACAAGCTGGCCCACTACGCCAAGGCCGCCGTGGACATCGAGTACGAATTCCCCTTCGGCTTCAAGGAGATGGAAGGCATTCACTCGCGCGGCGATTTCGACCTGACCCAGCACCAGAACCTGAGCCGCAAAAAGCAGCAGTATTTCGACGCCGACATCGACCCTGCCACCGGCAAGGCCTACGGCAACTACGTGCCCTTTGTGGTGGAAACCTCGGTGGGTGCCGACCGCCTGTTCCTGGCCACGCTCTGCAACGCCTACCAGGAGGAAACAATCACGGAAGGGGAGGGCGACGCCCAGACCACCAAAATCCGCACCGTGCTGAAGCTGCACCCCGCCGTGGCCCCCGTGAAAGCCGCCATCTTCCCACTGGTGCGCAAAGACGGCATGCCCGAGAAAGCCCAGGAAATCTTCGATGCCCTGAAGTTCGATTTCCGCCTGGTAATGGAGGAGCGCGACGCCATTGGCAAGCGCTACACCCGCCAGGACCTCATCGGCACGCCTTTCTGCATCGTGGTCGATGGCCAGACCTTGGAAGACGAAACCGTAACCGTGCGCCACCGCGACTCGCGCGAGCAAACCCGCATGCCAATTTCGGAGCTGCGCGCCTACATCGGCGATGCCGTGAGCTTCCGCCGCATCTTCGAGCAGCTGTAAGTAGTAGCGCGGACTTTTAGTCCGCGAGTGAACAAGCCGCTGAAACGGTGCCACTCGCGGATTAAAAGTCCGCGCTACTTTTTGGCAACATTCTGACGCCTTGAATAAAAAAGTCCGCTTGCACCTTTTACCGCTTGCGACACGTTATTTTAGTCAGCCTAACTGTTGAAAACCATGCTCCGCTATATCCACGACCGCATCACCGTTCATCCTGATTTGTGCGGGGGGCGACCCACTATTCGGGGCCACCGCCTCACGGTGCAGCAGGTATTAGAATCGTTGACAGCGGGCGATACGCCAGCGGAAATTCTGGAGGACTTCGATTTTTTAGAGCCGGAAGATATTGCTGCCTGCCAGCAGTTTGCGCTTAAAATTGCTTTGGAAGCCCTGCGCCAGCGCACGTACCTGCCCGCGGCTGCTTAGCGCATGGCCGAGTTTCTGATTGATGCCAATCTGCCCAAACGAATGGCTTTCTGGCACGACGGCTCGTGCGAAATAGTGCCCGATACGCAGTGGCATGATTCCCGTATTTGGCGCTACGCCCGGCAGCACGGGCTAACAGTAGTGCCCCGAGATGCCGACTTTGAGCGGCTGGCGCTGCTGGAAGGGCCACCGGTTGTTATTCTGTTATGTGTGGGTATGGCGAATTGGCGGGAAATCTGGCAGATTCTAAACCAGTAGTGGACCACGGCGCAGGCCGCCAGTCGGCAGCCCGGCTGCCGGATGGTCCGGGTGTATCCCGATTGGATAGAGGTGGTAGCTACTGAAGCTGCGGGATGATTCTTGATGGAGCAGAGCGGGCTATCGGTTGACGTCAGGCTTCCCTCTCCGCGGGAGAGGTGCCGGGGGTGAGGTTAGCCCCGCGCCGCGCTTACGTAACTTTGCCTCTTATACAAGGACTTTATGTGGGAACAGCTCGCCTTATTCATCATCCGATTCCGTCTGTCGCTGGTCGCGATACTAGCTGCCATCACCGTCTTCATGGCCTACAAGGCCAAGGACGTGGAAATGACCTACGACTTCGCCCAGGTAGTGAGCGAGAAGGACCCGGATATGCTCTATTTCCGGCAGTTCAAGCGCACCTTTGGCGAAGATGGTAATGTGCTGGTTGTCGGCCTGCAGGACAGTTCTATCTACAAGCTCGGCAACTTCAACGAGTTCCGGCAGCTGACCGATACCCTCGCCAAAATAGAGGGCGTGAACGGCGTGCTCAGTGTGAGTAAGCTCCTGAATATTACCAAAGACACGGCAAACAACAGCTTCAAGGCCGCGCCCATCTTCAAAAACCCGCCCCGCAGCCAGAAGGAGCTCGACAGCCTGATGCGGGTGGTAAACAGGGTGGAGTTCTACAAAGGTCAACTCATCAGCCCCAATACCGGGGCCACGCTGCTGGCCCTCACCATGGACTCAAAGTATCTGAACTCCTCGAAGCGCCAGGCGGTGATGAACAAGATTCTGGGCTTTTCCGGGCAGTTTGAGAAGAAAACGGGTATCAAGCTGCACTACGCCGGCCTGCCCTACGTGCGCTCTACCATGACCAGCAAGGTGGCCGGGGAGATGAAATTCTTCACCATTCTGGCCATGATTGTGACCGGTATCACGCTGCTGGCCTTCTTCCGAACGTGGTCGGCGGTGCTGTTTCCGCTCATTGTGGTGGGTATTACGGTGGTGTGGTGCATTGGCTCTATTGTGCTGCTGGGCTTCAAAATCAACCTGCTCACGGGCCTGATTCCGAGTATTATCATCGTTATCGGCATTCCGAACTGCACCTACTTGCTGAGTCGCTACCACTATGACTACCGCAAATCGGGCAACCAGATGCTGGCCATGACGCGGGTAATGCGCAAAATCGGCCTCGTGACCCTGATGAACAATACGACCACCGCCGTGGGCTTCATCGTGTTTGCTTTCACCGACATTGCCATTCTCTACCAGTTTGGCCTGGTGGCTACCATCAATATTTTCGCGGCCTTCATCATCAGCTTTATTCTGATTCCGGCCGCTTTCACCTACCTGCCGCCTCCTACCGCCAAGCAGCTGGAGCACCTCGACGCCGCGCCCCTCACCAAGCTGCTGGAGTTTTTCGACCACCTCGTGCTCGACCGGCGCGGCACGGTCTACATCGCGGCGCTGGTGCTGGTGGCAGGGGCCGCCATTGGCATTTCGCGCATCGAGTCGGTGTCGTACATGGTGGATGACCTGCCCAAGAAAAGCTCGGTAAACTCCGATTTGACCTTCTTCGAAAGCCATTTCAACGGCGTGATGCCGCTGGAATTTGAAGTCGATACCCACAAGAAGCGCGGCCTGCTGAAGCTTAAAAATCTGGAGAAAATCGACCAGTTCGAGAAGTACCTGCGTACCCAGCCAGAGCTGTCGCCGCCGGTCAGCCTGGTTACCTTCCTCAAGGCCACCACCCAGGCCTTCTACAACGGCGACCCCAAGTTCTTCCGCCTGCCCGATAACTCGGAGAAAAACTTCATCCTCAGCGCCCTGGCCAATTCCAAAGGCAACACCACGGGCGCGGGCATGAACAGCAAGCTCCTGCGCTCCTTCGCCGACAGCACCGGTCAGAAGGCCCGTATCAGCCTGAAAATCGCCGACATCGGTTCCCAGAACCTGGACACGCTGATGAACACGAAAATCATCCCGGAGATGAACCGCATCTTTAAAGGGACGGGCATGGATATCCGGCCTACGGGCACGACCATCATCTTCACCAAGGGCAACGAATACGTCATTCACACCCTGCGCGACAGCCTGTTTATGGCCTTCGGGCTAGTAGGTCTGGTGGTGTTGCTACTGTTCCGTTCCTTCAAAACGGTTCTTTTCGCCCTCATCCCCAATGCCGTGACGCTGATTCTCACGGCCGGCATCATGGGCTATTTCAACATCGCGCTCAAACCCAGCACAGCCCTCATTTTCGTCATTGCGCTGGGCATTGATGGGGATAACTCCATCCATTTGCTGGCCAAATTCCGCCAGGAAATGGTCCTGAACGGCAACCGCGTGCGCGAAGCTGTGTCAGTAACGCTAAGCGAGGCGGGCACCAGCATGATTTACACGAGCATCGTGCTGTTCGTGGGTTTCAGCATCTTCGCCTTCAGCGAATTCGGCGGCACCAAAGCCTTGGGAATGTTGATGTCGGCTTCGCTGTTGATAACCAACTTCTCCAACCTAATTCTGCTGCCCTCGCTGCTCGTCACCTTCGAGCACGGCAAGGGCGGCGATATGGATACCAACGCCCTCATCCGGCACTACGACGAGTCGTATCACGAAGAAGACGATGACATCGATTTGAACCTGAAAAATATGCAAAAAGCCGCCGAGTACGAAGGCGACTACACCATCTAGAACGTCGTCATGCACCACCCGAACGTCATGCAGAGCTTAGCGAAGCATCTCGCGTGTGGTAGTAGCTGATGACGCCAAAACGATTGATTTTACTGCCCCACGCGAGATGCTTCGCTGCGCTCTGCATGACGGCCTTATTGACCGAGTAACCAATGAAATACCCCGAATTTAAGCAGCCGCTCAACTACGGCCAGCTCGGCGAGGACATCCTCGCCTGGTGGAAGGAGCATGGCATCTTTGAAAAGAGCGTGAGCAGCCGCGAAGGCCAGCCCACGTTCGTGTTTTACGAAGGCCCGCCTTCCGCAAATGGCGCGCCCGGCATCCACCATGTGATGGCGCGCACGGTGAAGGACATCTTCTGCCGCTACCAAACGCTGCTGGGCAAGCAGGTGCCCCGCAAGGGCGGCTGGGATACCCACGGCCTGCCCATCGAGCTGCAGGTAGAGAAGGAGCTGGGTATCACCAAGGAGGATATCGGCCACAAAATCAGCATCGCCGACTACAACCAGCGCTGCAAGGAAACCGTGATGCGCTTCAAGACGCAGTGGGACGACCTGACCGAGAAAATGGGCTACTGGGTCGACCTCGACGACCCCTACGTGACTTTCGAGCCCGAATATATCGAAAGCTGCTGGGCGCTGCTCAAGAAGCTATACGACAAAGGTTTGCTCTACAAGGGCTACACCATCCAGCCGTACTCGCCGGCCGCCGGCACCGGCCTGTCGTCGCACGAGTTGAACCAGCCCGGCACCTACAAGGACGTGAAGGACACGACCGTGGTAGCGCAGTTCAAGGTGAAGCACGGCCCAGTTTCGGAGAAGCTTTTCGCTGCTGCTGGCGCTGACGCTAATGTGTACATCCTGGCTTGGACGACGACGCCCTGGACCCTGCCCGCCAACACCGGTTTGGCGGTGGGCAAGAACATTCCGTACCAGCTCATCCGCACCTTCAACCCCTACACCTACGAGCTTATCTATGTGGTGCTGGCGAAGGCGTTGGCTGGTCGTTATTTCACCGAAAAAGGCGCTACAGTGCCGCTGGAAGGCTACGCCGAAGGCGACCACAAGGTGCTGCCCTGGCGGTTGGAAGCCGAATTTACCGGTGCCGACCTCATCGATATCAAGTACGAGCGCCTGTTCGATTTCACGCCTTTTGAAGGCGAGGAGCGGGCTTTCCGCGTCATCAACGGCGACTTCGTGACCACGGAGGACGGCACGGGCATCGTGCACATCTCGCCCACGTTTGGCGCCGATGACTTCCGTGCCGCGCAGCTGGCCGACATCCCCGCCCTGATGGTGCCGGATGCCGAAGGCACGCTCGGCCCCATCGTGGACCGGACGGGCCGCTACGTGCCCCAAATGGGCGAGTTCGCGGGCCGCTGGGTGAAGAACTACGACGGCCACGACGAAACCGGGGCCGATTACAAGACGCTGGATGAAAGCATTGTTATCAAGATGAAGGGCGACGGCACGGCCTTCAAAGTGGAGAAGTACGAGCACACCTACCCGCACTGCTGGCGCACCGACAAGCCCGTGCTCTACTACCCGCTCGATTCCTGGTTCATCAAGACCACGGCGGTAAAGGACCGGCTCATCGAGCTCAACAAAACCATCAACTGGAAGCCCGAAAGCACCGGCACCGGCCGCTTCGGCAACTGGCTGGAGAATCTGGTAGACTGGAACTTAAGTCGCTCGCGCTACTGGGGCACGCCGCTGCCCATCTGGCGCACCCAGGACCGGACGGAGGAAATCTGCATCGGCAGCATCGCCGAGCTGAAGGCGGAGATTGACAAGGCCGTAGCGGCCGAAATCATGACCCACAACCCCTACGCCAACGGCGAAAAAGTGGACCTGCACCGGCCCTACGTCGACGATATTTTCCTCGTTTCGCCCACGGGCCAGGCCATGTACCGCGAGGCTGACCTCATCGACGTGTGGTTCGACTCGGGGGCCGTGCCCTACGCCCAGTGGCACTATCCGATTGAAAACGCCGAGAAATTTCAGAAGAATTTTCCCGCCGATTTCATCGCCGAAGGCGTGGACCAAACGCGCGGCTGGTTCTTCACGCTGCACGCCCTGGCCGTGATGCTGGAAGACTCTGTGGCCTTCAAAAACGTGATTGCCAACGGCCTGGTGCTGGCCAAGGACGGCCAGAAGATGAGCAAGCGCCTCGGCAACGCCGTCGACCCGTTTGCCACCATCAAGCAGTTCGGCCCCGATGCCACCCGTTGGTACCTCATCGCCAACGCGCCGCCGTGGGACAACCTCAAGTTCGACTCGGCCGGGGTGACCGAGGTGCAGCGCCGTTTCTTCGGTACGCTGTTCAACACGTACTCGTTCTATGCGCTTTACGCGAACCTGGACGGGTTTGAAATCGACGAAAAAACCCGTACTCCACACGCCGATTTGAGCGAGCTGGACCGCTGGATTCTGAGTAAACTGCAGTCGCTGATAAGCGAAGTGCGCGGCCACCTGGATAGCTACGACCCCACGAAGGCCGCCCGCGCCATTCAGGATTTCGTGACCGACCAGCTCTCGAACTGGTACGTGCGCCTCTCACGCCGCCGCTTCTGGAAAGGCGAGCTGACCACCGACAAGCGCGCCGCCTTCGAGACCCTGAACGAATGCTTGCAGACCGTAGCGCAGCTCATGTCGCCCATCGCGCCCTTCTTCGCCGAGTGGCTGTACCGCAACCTGACCTTCGGGGAGTTAAAAGTTAAAAGTGAAGAGTTAAAAGGAGATGATTCTTCAACTTTTAACTCTCAACTTTTAACTTCTAACTCTCCTGAATCGGTGCACCTCATGCTGCTGGTCGAAGCCGACGAAACCCGCATCGACCACAAGTTGGAAGAGCGGATGGAGCTGGCTCAGCGCATCAGCTCGCTGGCCCACTCGCTGCGCAAAAAGTCGGTGCTCAAGGTGCGGCAGCCGCTGCTGCGCATCCTGGTGCCAGTGCTCAACGACACGACCAAGGAGCAAGTCGGCCTCGTGGAGGATTTGATTTGCGCCGAAATCAACGTGAAACACATCGAATTCCTGGACGATACCAGCGAAAGCGGCGTGCTGGTGAAGTCGGTGAAGCCCAATTTCAAGCGCCTCGGCCAGCAATACGGCCCGCGCCTGAAGGCCGTGGGTGCCCGCATTCAGCAGATGACGGCCGCCGAAATCAGCCGACTGGAGAAGGAGGGAAGCCTCGCCGTGGAAGTCGATGGCCAGCCCATCACCCTGGCCCCCGACGACGTGGAAATCCGCACCGACGACCTGCCCGGCTGGCTCGTGGCCACCGACGGCCCCCTCACCGTGGCCCTCGATGTGACCCTGACCGACGACCTGCGCCAGGAAGGCCTCGCCCGCGAGCTGGTAAACCGCCTGCAAAACCTGCGCAAAGACTCCGGCCTGGAAGTGCAGGACAAAATCCGCGTCACGTTGGCAGATGGCCAGCCCGAGCTCACGGCCGCCGTGGCCGCCTTTGGCGACTACATCCGCACCGAAACGCAGGCCCTCGCCCTCACCTTCGCCGCCGATGTGAACGGCGGCTCGGTGCTCGAGTTTGATGACTACTCCGTGCCCGTGTATTTGGAGGTTGCAACTGCCTGATGCTGAACGACTCGCCGGGAGGTGAAATCCCCGGCGAGTCCTCTGCCGCACAAACGGTCGATAAGCTCGTCTTTACGGGTTTAAAACATCAGATAATCAGCTATAAAAGGTATAAAATAGAACGTCATACCGAGCGTAGCCGAGGTATCTCGCATGGAGTAGTAAACCAATCGTTCAACGAAGTAAGCGAGATGCCTCGGCTACGCTCGGCATGACGTTCTGTTGAATCCTAACGACTCAATTCCCGCTTTCTTCCTGCTCCTGCCTTAATGCACCCAACCCTCACCAATCGCCAGCAGTCTGCGGCTAAATTCTTCCTACTGGCGCTGTTCGTCATTGCCCTCGACCAGCTGTCGAAGTGGGCCGTGCACACCTACATGCAGCCCGGCATGGCGGGCGAAATCCCGCTCATCGGCCACTGGGCCAAGCTGCACTACACGCTGAATCCCGGCATGGCCTTCGGCGCCGAGCTGCCCGCGCCGTATGGAAAGCTGGTGCTCAGCGGATTCCGGCTGCTGGCCGTGTTTGGCCTGAGCTACTACATTATCCGCCTCTGCCGGCAGCGCGCCGCCGCCGGCTACATCGCCTGCATGGCCCTCATCCTCGGCGGCGCGGTCGGCAATCTGATTGATTCCATTTTCTACGGCATCATTTATGACAACTCTCCGTTTGGCTCGCCCTCGCGCTGGTTCTATGGCCAGGTTATCGATATGCTCTACGTGGACATCTACGAAGGCTTCCTGCCCCAAAACTGGCCGTTGCTAGGAGGGAAGTACGTCTCGCTCTGGCCCATCTTCAACATCGCTGATTCGGCCATTTTTATTGGGGTAGCCGTTATTCTGCTCAACCAGAGCCGTTTTTTCAAGCAGGACGAGCCTGCGGCTGTAGCTGAGAATCACAGCGAACCGCTGGTAGCTCCCGACTCGGAGAATCTGGCGTAGCGAACTGTGCCGTGGACTCTGCGAGTCCGCGCGTGGGTCGGTCGTTCACGCGTCCACCTCACCCCCTGACCCCCTCTCCAAAAAAGAGGGGGCACCGGAAATGCTTCAATGAGGCAGTACAAAGCAGAGAGCCCGCTATTCAGCGGGCTCTTTTTGCTTTCAGTGGTTTCGTCCTCACGGGCCGGTGCCCCCTCTTTTTTGGAGAGGGGGTCAGGGGTGAGGTTGACGCGGAGGGCGATTCCGTGCAAACGCACCGTTCTTTGCAGTTCCAACCCCCACCGAAATGCTCCCAACGCTCACCATCCGCCAGCATTCCGTGGCTAAATTCTTTCTGCTGGCCCTGTTCATCATCGTGCTCGACCAGGCCTCGAAGTGGGCCGTGCACACCTACATGCAGCTCGGTTCGGCCGGCGAAATCCCGATTTTTGGTCAGTGGGCCAGGCTCACCTACACGCTGAACCCCGGCATGGCCTTCGGGGCCGAGCTGCCCGCGCCCTACGGCAAGCTGGTGCTCACCGGCTTCCGCATGCTGGCCGTGGGCGGGCTGATTTACTACATCATTCGCCTCTGCCGCCAGCGCGTGGCCGCCGGCTACATCGCCTGCATGGCCCTCATCCTCGGCGGCGCGGTAGGCAACCTGATTGACTCGATTTTCTACGGAATTATCTACAATAACTCCCCGGTAGGTTCGCCCACGCGCTGGTTCTACGGCCAAGTCATCGACATGATTTTCGTGCCGCTGTACGTGGGTTATTTCCCCAAATCCTGGCCCCTCATCGGCGGCTCGTACAGCAACGGCTTCCCTATCTTCAACATCGCTGATTCGTCCATCTTCATCGGCGTCGCCCTGATTCTGCTCAACCAGAGCCGCTTTTTCAACGAATCGCAGCCCGCCGCCGCTCCCAACGAGCCCCAGCCTCTAGTCGCCGCCGATGCTGAGAAGCTGGCGTAGCAGGGGAGAGGCCCGGCCGTTGAACGGTAATCGTAGAACGTCACGCTCCAGAAGGGTCATGCTGAGCGCAGTCGAATCATCTTTACCGCGTGACTAATCCCATTCAATAGATTCAGTATGTGATGTAGCTTCGGCAAGCTTAGTATGACGTTCTTGCTTAAGAAAAAACGTGTTTTACACATATGCAGACGCTTGGCCTCTTACTTTTTGGCGTGATGTTCACTCACATCTTCGCCTTAGTCGTTTTTAACAAGTACCGGGTTAAGCAACTCATCAAATACATAAGCTTAAGCAGGGGTAGAGAACTAACAGAACGTGAGTTTCTAGAATTACTGGATAACTACACTTCTTTTCTGGGCTATTCATCATTCTCTCCAAGCAAGAAATATTATCCACGCCTCTATACAAATCAAAAGTTTGCAGCTTTTGCCAAGAGGTCAAAAGACATAATGATTTACATATTTTCAGCTTTGGCAGTAGGCGTAGTTGGAAGCGTAATTGTTGATTCTTTGCAACGATAAATACGCCTTTCGAATATTTCTGAATCTCCTTTAATTCCCTCCGTGCCCAACCCGCTGCTCACCGTTTCCAACCTCACCATCGACTTCTCCAGCCACCGCGGCGACGTGCGGGCCGTCGACAACGTGTCGTTTGAGCTGCACCGGGGCGAAACGCTGGCCATTGTGGGCGAATCCGGCTCGGGCAAATCCGTGACGTCGCTGGCGCTGCTGGGGCTGATTCCGATGCCGCCCGGCCGCATTGCCAGCGGCCAGGCCATCTTCCAGTCCGAAAAACTGGGCCAGACCGACCTGCTGAAACTCTCCGAAACCGACCTGCGCCAGGTGCGCGGCAACGACATCGGCATGATTTTCCAGGAGCCGATGACCTCGCTGAACCCCGTGTACACCTGCGGCAGCCAGGTGGTGGAAGCCCTGCGCCTGCACACCGACCTCACCGGGCCCGCCGCCAAGCAGCGTACCATCGAGCTGTTCACCGAGGCGCAGCTGCCGCGCCCCGAAGCCATTTTCGGCAGCTACCCGCACGAAATCTCGGGCGGCCAGAAACAGCGCGTGATGATTGCCATGGCCATGGCCTGCCGCCCAGCCCTGCTCATCGCCGACGAGCCCACCACCGCCCTCGACGTGACGGTGCAGGCCCAGATGCTGCGCCTCATCGACGACCTGCGCCGCCAGCGCAACACGGCCGTCCTCTTCATCACCCACGACTTGGGCGTGGTGGCCGAAATCGCCGACCGCATTCTGGTAATGTATCGGGGCAAGGTCGTGGAGCAGGGGAGGGTGCTGGATATTTTTTCAAATCCGCAACATCCGTACACAAAAGGCCTTTTGGCGTGCCGTCCGCGCCTCTCGGTAGGCAAAAAACGCCTCCCCGTGGTGGCCGATTTCATGGGGGAAGACGCCAACGGGCAGCTTTTCGCCCAGCCCGCTCCCGTGGTTGCGCTGGAAGATGAGGCGCTTACGGATTCGTCGCCCGAAATCGAGGCTCAGCAGCTACACGATAAAACTGATACCGCCAAAATGTTCCCCGTGGAACATGGCGTTTTGGGGGGTGTTCCACGGGTGGAGCTTGGTACTGCGCAGGCGTTCACCTCACCCCCTGACCCCCTCTCCAAAAAAGAGGGGGCACCGGTTCGTGAGGACGATTCTTCAACTGAACTCACCAAGAGCATTTCCGGTGCCCCCTCTTTTTTGGACAGGGAGTCAGGGGGTGAGGTTTCGTCCGCGCCCCTCCTCGAAGTCCAGAACCTCCAGGTCTACTTCCCCCTCCGCAAGGGCTTCTTCCGCCGCGCCACCGATTACGTGCGGGCCGTCGACAACGTCAGCTTTACGCTCTACCCCGGCGAAACCATCGGCCTCGTGGGTGAATCTGGCTGCGGCAAAACCACGCTCGGCCGGGCGCTGCTCCGCCTCACGGAACCAACGGCGGGCAGCATCCTGTTTGAAGGGACTGATTTGGCGAAGCTGTCGAGCGGGGACCTGCGCCGCCGTCGGCGCGATTTGCAGCTGGTGTTTCAGGACCCCTACGCCGCGCTGAATCCGATGCTGACCGTGGGCGAGGCTATCTGGGAGCCCATGCGGGTTCACAACGTGGGCGGCACGCGCCAGCAGCAAAAGGCGAAGGTGTTGGAGCTGCTACGCACCGTAGGGCTGCGCGACGAGCATTTCCAGCGCTACCCGCACGAGTTCAGCGGCGGGCAGCGGCAGCGCATCTGCATTGCCCGGGCGCTGGCTTTGCAGCCCAAATTGATTGTCTGCGACGAGTCGGTTTCGGCCCTCGATGTTTCGGTGCAGGCGCAGGTGCTGAACCTGCTCAACGACCTCAAGCGCGAGTTCGGCATCACCTATCTGTTCATCACGCACGACCTGTCCGTGGCCCGGTTTATGAGCGACCGGCTGCTGGTCATGCACCAAGGCCGCATTGTGGAGAGCGGTCCGGCGGCCGCCATCTACGCCGCCCCGCAGCACGAATACACGAAGGGCCTGCTGGCCGCTATTCCCAAAGACAGCCTGGCCGACATCGAAGCGGCCGTAGCCAGCCGGGCGTAACGTAGCGCGGACTTTTAGTCCGCGAGTTCAACCTCCCGCCCTGAACTCGCGGCCAACTGATACCTTGCATCAGCAGATGCAGCTTCAGTTGCTCGTTTCTGATTTAACCATTGTCTTGCCACGCGCGGACTAAAAGTCCGCGCTACAACCTCTCGGCCCGTCCCGCGTTTCACTAAGTGGCACGGCTCTGCCGGCCCATTCATTTTCCGCTCTCGCCGCCTGCGACCAATCAACTTTTCGGCGGCTACTTTTTTACATGAATACCCCCGAAGAAAACCCGAAGGCTCCCCGCGCCAAGCGCGAAAAGCCCGACCCCACGGCCATCACCCAGGACCAGGTCCTGCACGTCTTCGCCGACAACCCCACCAAAGTCATCGCCTACCGTCAACTCTCGCGCCGCCTCGGCGTGACCACCAAGGGCCAGCGCGAGGAGATTTTTGCCCACATCAAGGTGCTGCGCAAAAATGGTCTGATTACGCTGCTCCAAAACGACGAGTACCGCCTTGCTGATGCCGACGCTGTTGCGGCGGCCCTGATGCCGTCCAGTGCCAAAAAATCGACTAAAAAGAGTGACTCGGCAGTGAAGCCCCCGCGTAACATCTCGGTGCAGGACCAGTTCGGCCGCGACCCCATTGTGCACCGCCGCCGCGAGGCCGGTTTCGACTACGTCGACGGCGACGACCGCCCCGAGCGCGCCCCGTCTAACACCATTATCGGCACCGTCGATTTGGCCACGCCCAACTTTGCCTTCGTGGTGCCCGAGGGCGTTGATGGCGGCGATGACATCCGCGTGTTCACCGACCAGCTCAAGTTTGCCCTGCAGGGCGACGTGGTGCGGGTGAAGGTGCGTAGTGGCTCGCGCGACGGCCGGCCCATGGGCGATGTGGTGGAAGTGCTCAAGCGCGTGCGCCCTGAAGTGGTGGGCCGCATTCAGATTCAGGGCACGCTCGGCTTTGTGAAGGCCGACAACCGCAAGGTGTATTTCGACGTGTTCGTGCCGCCGCATCTGCTGCACGAGTCGCGCAACGGCGACAAGGTGCTGGTCCGTATCACCGAATTCCCGACCGACCCCAACCGCCAGCCGGTAGGGGAGGTCATCCGCAACTTCGGCCAGGCCGGCGGCAACGAGGCCGAGATAAACGCCATCATGGCTGAGTTCGGCTTGCCCTTCGAATTCCCGGATGAAGTGCAGACCGAGTCCGAAGGCATCAGCGAGGTGATTCAGCCCGATGAGATTGCCCGCCGCCGCGACTTCCGCGCCATCACCACCTTCACCATCGACCCCGCCGATGCCAAGGATTTCGACGACGCTCTGAGCATTCAGAAGCTGGAAAACGGGCATTGGGAAATCGGCGTGCACATCGCCGATGTTACCCACTACGTGCGCCCCGGCACCGAGCTGGAGCGCGAGGGCAAGCACCGCGCCACCTCCGTTTACCTCGTCGACCGCGTGATTCCGATGCTGCCCGAGCGCCTCTCCAACGGCCTCTGCTCGCTGCGCCCCAACGAGGACAAGCTGACCTTCTCGGCCGTGTTCGAACTCGATGAAGCTGGCAAGCTCTACGAGTCGTGGTTTGGCAAAACCATCATTCACTCCGACCGCCGCTTCAGCTACGAGGACGCCCAGGAGCGCATCGAAAGCAAGGAGGGCGAGTACGCCGAGGAGATAAATATCATGAACGACATGGCGCACAAGCTGTGTGCGCTGCGCTTCAAGCAGGGCGCCATCACCTTCGAAACCCAGGAAGTGAAGTTCCGCCTGGACGAGAATGGCAAGCCCCTCGGCGTGTATGTGAAGGAGCGCAAGGACGCCCACAAGATGATTGAGGAGTTCATGCTGCTAGCCAACCGCAAGGTGGCCGAGTTCGTGTTTAACCTCAAAAAGACTAAGCCGCGCTTTACCATGGTGTACCGCACCCACGACGCGCCCGAGCCCGAACGCCTCCAGACTTTCGCCCTATTCGCCCAGAAATTCGGCTATAAGCTGAAGCTCGAAAACCCGAAGAAAATCAGCACCGAGCTCAACAACCTTAGCTCCGAGGTGATGGGCAAGCCCGAGCAAAACGTGCTCCAGGGCCTGGCCATTCGCACCATGAGCAAGGCCATTTATACCACCGAGCCGCTCGGTCACTTCGGCCTGGCCTTCGACCACTACTCGCACTTCACCTCGCCCATCCGCCGCTACCCGGATATGATGGCCCACCGCTTGCTGGAGCACTACCTGCTCGGCGGCAAGAACGTGCCCGTCGACCCCGTGGAAGAAGAGTGCAAGCACTCCTCGGCCCGCGAGAAACTTGCGGCCAACGCCGAGCGCGCCAGCATCAAATTCAAGCAGGTCGAGTTCATGGCTAATGAAATCGGTAACGAGTTCAAGGGCGTGGTATCGGGCCTCACCGAGCGCGGCATGTACATCGAAATCGAGGAGAACAAGTGCGAGGGCATGGTCCGCATCAGCGACATCCCCGGCGACTTCTTCGAGTTGGATAAGGACAACTACCGCATCGTGGGCAAGAATAACAAGCGCATCATTCAATTCGGCGACGAGATGATGGTCATCGTAAAATCCGCCAACCTGCTCGACCGCACCATCGACTTCGAGCTGGTGGACGACCGCCCCGACCACGTAAAAAAGCGCGAAGCCGACGAGCGCAAGCAGCGCAGCAGTGAGCCTCGTGGCTACCGCGAGCACAGCGGCGGCAAGGGCGGGAGCAAGGGCGGGTTCAAGGGGAAGCGCCGGTAGGCTCACCTCACCCCCGACCCCTCTCCTTGGGGAGAGGGGAGCCTGACGGTTTCTAAAGTCCCGACTCAACCCAGAGTCGGGACTTTTTTGTTGATGCGAATAATACCGGGACCTCATCTGCAGGTGCCTCTCGGTTCCCCTCTTCCCAAGAAGAGGGGCCGGGGGTGAGGTTCCCCGCGCCTGCCGTTATTTGCACCACCTATGACCCCAGCCGACTTCCCCGCCACCATCACCGCCGCCCTCGCCCAGCTCGACTACGGGCAGGCCCCGGAAACCCTCTACGCCCCCATCCGCTACATCATGGGCCTTGGCGGCAAGCGCATCCGCCCGCTGCTCACGCTGCTCGGGGCGCACCTCTTCACCGATGACCTCAGCGGCATTCTCAAGCCCGCCTTGGCCACCGAAGTCTTCCACAACTTCACCCTCCTGCACGACGACCTGATGGACCAGGCCCCCCTGCGCCGCGGCCAGGCCACGGTGCACGAAAAGTGGAATCCCAACGTGGCCATCCTTTCCGGCGATGTGATGCTGGTGCGCGCCTACGAGCTGTTCCTGGACGTGAAGCCAGAGCTACTGCCGCGCATCCTCGCTCGCTTCAGCCAGACGGCCGCCGAGGTCTGCGAAGGCCAGCAGTGGGACATGAATTTCGAGACCGAGCCCCAGGTCAGCATCGCCCAATACCTGGACATGATTCGCCTGAAAACGGCCGTCCTCCTTGGTTTCTGCCTGGAGCTGGGGGCTCGCCTAGCCGGCGCTTCCGAAGACGATGCTGAGCACCTCCGCCAGTTTGGTACCGACGTTGGCCTGGCCTTCCAGCTGCGCGACGACCTGCTCGACGTGTACGGCGACGCCGCCACCTTCGGCAAGCGCGTGGGCGGCGACATCATCTCCGACAAGAAAACCTTCCTCCTGCTCTCCGCCCAGGCCCAGGCCAGCCCCGCCCAGCAGGCCATCCTGGCCCGGCACATCGGCCAGCCCGTCGCCGACGCCGAAGCCAAAGTAGCCGCCGTGCGCGCCATCTACGACGAGCTCCAAATTCGCCCCCAGACGGAAGTACTCATCAACGACTACTTCCAGGATGCCCTGCAGCATCTGGAGCGCGTAGCGGCCTCTAACGAGCGCAAAGTGCCCCTGCACCACCTCGCCCTCCAGCTCATGGACCGCGAACAGTAATGCGGGCTTCAGCCTGCAGTTGCCTGTTACACGCTACTGCAATCCGGGCTGCCTGCGCTGTCGCTTATTTCTGTTTCTCTATTTTGTTTCCTGCGGGCTGAAGCCCGCAATACTTATGTTCAACCCCATCCTCATTCTCGTCGGCCTCACGGTCCTCGTTTCCGCCTACGCCTGGTCCAACCACGACCTCATGGAGTCGTGGATACTGCGGCCCTACCGCATGGCCCGCGACAATAGCCAGTGGTACCGCTTCCTCACTTCCGGCTTCCTGCACGCCGACTGGGGCCATCTGCTCTTCAACATGATTGCCTTCTACTCCTTCGGCGGCCTTGTGCTGAGTGTGCTGGCCAACGGTACCGGCGCACTCGGTCTCGATGGCTTCGGAGCCTTAGGTGGTATCTGGCGCTTCCTGCTGCTCTACCTGGGCGGCATTGTGGTGTCCGATATCCCCACCTACTTCCGCCACCGCGACGACCGCGACTACGGCAGCCTCGGTGCCTCGGGAGGCGTGGCCTCCGTGCTCTTCGCCGGCGTCATCTACTCGCCCCTGAATAAAATCTACATGATGTTTATCCCGGTGGGCATTCCCGGCTTCATCTTCGGCTTCCTCTACCTGGCGTATTCCTACTACCAGGGCCGCCGCCGGGGCGACAACATCAACCACGATGCCCACTTCTATGGGGCCATCTACGGCGTGGTACTCACGCTACTCTTCATGCCGGCCGCCGGAATGGAGTTTGTTCGCCAAATAGGTGGTTTTGTTGGGTTAAATAACTGATTTTTAACTAGTTAATATCGAAAAAGCCGCATTTGTATATCTTATTCTGAAATCCTTGCGTAATGGGGCAATACACTCTTTCACCTTGCTCCCCTGTCTCATGCAAACCCTTCGTCATTACGCCTCCCGCTTGCCACTCGTCGCGCTCATGCTGCCACTGATGCTGGTAGCCACCTCCTGCAGCCGCTACAACGACAATGGCAGCCTTTCCATTGCTGGCGTCATCTACCTCATCCTGGCCATTGCCGCTATCATCAGCCTGCTCAAGCAGGACTGGGATGTTACCAAAAAAATAATCTGGGGCGTAGTCATCTGGTTCTTCCCCATTGGCGGTTCCATCATCTACTTCCTGTTCTCAGGCCGGAAATAACCTGGCTCACACCAAAACGCAAAGAGCCCCGGCCAATGACTGGCCGGGGCTCTTTGCGTTTCAATACTATGAGGTAGCCGGGCTAGTTCAGCAGCCGCTTCTTTTCGAGGCGGGCCACGCCGCGCAGCAGCTCCGCGCTGTTCGTTATTTGCGTCATCTGCCAATGGTCGCCCAGGCGGCGCATCTTCACTTCCACCACCATCGTGGTATCGTATTTGGGCTGCGTCACCTCCAGGCCCACGAAAGCATTGTCGCCCTCCTCCCGGGTGTATTTGATGCCCTTGAACTCACTGTCCGGGCTCACAATTTTGTTGGCCAGGCCCGTGAGCGATACGCTGACCATGCGCTTCGGCGCTGCGGCTGCGGCCGCCTCCAGCGAGCCCGTTTCTACGTAGCGCTGCACTTCCTGGTGGGCGGCTTTGGCCAGGGCGGGCTTCAGCAGGCGCATGGCTCCGCCCATCATCAGGCTGCCGCCGGGCATCAGCGAAGTCAGGGCCGAACTCTGTTGGGCTACGTCATCCACAAGGTGGCTGGTCACGCTGCTCACATCAACGTACTTCTCAAACATCGCCATGTCGTGTGTCTGCACTGCGGCAGCGGCCGAAACCAATGCGCCACTCGGCCCTTGCTTCAGGTTTCGGTAGTAATAATACCCGCCGGCTGCCAGAGCCAGTAACACAACAAGTAGCAGTAGTTTTTTCATGGATTCGTAAGTGGTTAAGTTGAGCTGTAAAATTACCCCAAACCACGTAGCTAACACCGCCCGCCGTGCGCGACCCGCGCACGGCGGCGCCCAACGCGGCACTCTTCAGTTTCACATCACCCCTCCACTCTATGCCAGCCCCTTCGCATTCCCGCATTCCGGAGCTTCATGGCCATCGTGGCTGCCGGGGCCTGCGCCCCGAGAACACCTTGCCTTCCCTCCTTCACGCCCTCGCGCTGGGCGTCGATGTGCTGGAAATGGATGTTATCATCTCTGCCGACTACCAGGTTGTCGTTTCCCACGAGCCCTGGCTCAACCCTGCCATTTGCCTTGACCTGGAGGGCCAGCCCATCGAAAGCAGCCCCACCCCGCGCTTCAACCTCTACCAGATGCCCTATGCCACCATTCGCCAATGCGACTGCGGTCTGCGGCGTCATCCGGCCTTCCCCGAGCAGGTTTCGGAGCCAGCCCACAAGCCCTTACTCCGCGAAGTACTGGCGGCTGCCGAGGTCGTAGCACGACCCGCCGGCCGCCCACCAATCCGCTACGCCATTGAAATAAAAAGCGCCCCAGACGGGGATAATATCTTCCACCCAACCCCCGACTACTTCCTGTCCCTGGTCCTAGCCGAAATCAACAAAGCCCGGGTTTCAGCCCGTGCCACTGTGCTCTGCTTTGACCCGCGCATTCTCCGGCTTGCGCATCAGCGCCAGCCAGACCTGGCCACCTGCCTCCTCCTCGAAGCCGACCAGCCCTGGCTTGCCAGCATCCAGGCGCTAGGTTTTGTGCCCACCACATTGGGTCCCGATTTCGCCACTGTTACAGCCGCATCCGTGCAGCAGGTGCGGAGCCTGTACCCAAGCCTGCGGCTTGTACCCTGGACCGTAAACCAACCGGCCGATATGATGCAGTTAATCGCCCTCGGCGTGGACGGTATCACTACCGACTACCCCGACCGGTTTTTGGCCCTAACAATCGGGTAGCATCATGCCTGCAGGCAGGCCGCATTTTGTTCCGGGCTTGTGCTGTATCGTTCTGACCGGATAGTTGCCTGTTGTATCAAGTAGCGTTTGTACCCATGTTACAGCTGTTGATTGTAACGCGTGGCAAATAACGACTGTATCAGTATTTTGTAATAATGTAACAATACTTCCTGAGCAAAACAACATTGTTACAAGTGTAATTTTTGTGTCACTGTATTTGTTTAATCGGCTTTCATTAAACATATTTACATAAGCGTTACGTAATACCTTTTCTATGCCACATCAGGGCGAAATCCTTCAAGATGCCATCAAAAACAGCGGTATTTCAATTACTCGTATTGTCGAGGAGTTGGGTATTACACGCCCGACTATCTACCGTAAATTCAAGGATGAAATAGTTGATTACAGCTTTGTAAAGAAAGTCGGCGATATAATCAATTACGATTTTTCAACTGAATTTACTGTGTTACAACAGGCCGATTCATCGGTTGTAACGCCGTTTGCTAAAGAGGCTGTTGCAAATACTGTTACACCTCGTATGATACAGACGCTTAATGCCGACCCTGACCACTCTAAACAGCTATTAGCGCTTCAGATTAAGTACATAGCCCTCCTTGAAGCTTATAATGAGCTCTTGCTAAAAGTGTATGGCCCGAAGTGACAAAAATGTTCCACGTGAAACATTTTTGTTTTAACAACTTCTTTTATAGTCCGATACAGAAGCGCTGTCGGAACAGAAGGGTAGGGGTAAGCTCGGGAGAAGTAACCGTCTGCTGAAGCTGGCTTACCGTCCATAACTGATTCAATCTAGACCAGTATCAGTATTGCTACACGGCATGTAGAGCCGCGATACTTCGCGCCTCCTTGCGTGGGAGTCGTTCAACGAGGAGCCGCGAAGTGTCGCGGCTCTAACATGCCGTGTACGTGTAGCTTTGGATAGCGCGCTATAGGCTCTGCTCCCATTGTGAGTATTATCCGTGGCTCGACTGGCCGAGCCCGTTAAATAAATTGCCAGCAGGGTAAGGGGGCGAATCGGTCAGTGTCGTGCCGGCAGACAAACGCTCGGCCAGGCTGAATCACTAAACTGCTGCGGTTTTTTAAAGTATACGCCGAGTGCAGAGCCCCCCCCTTCACTACCTGCCGAGGGGCGGACAGTATTCGGAATTACAGCTTGCTCGTCGCGCAATGGATTACGAACACCTGGTGGATATGTGAGGTGCACAGTATGGCAGCCCTATCGCATTCCAGAAATCCGCAATGAATGATAGGGTGGGAAGCTAGAGAAAGATTACTTCCGTTACGACCTTCTCCCCAACCTCCTCATTAATGAGTTCGGCCACGCGGGTCTTGGCCATGAGCAGCTCGTGCTTGAGCGGTGCGGAGCTGAGGCGCACAAATAGCCGGCCTTTATTAACGTACACCTCCTGGGTCTTCAACGCCACTGCCTTCCCCATCACCCGCTCCCAGCTCGATACCACCGTTACCTCGTTGAGCTTGCCCTGGAGCCGGTATGCCCGAACCAATGCTTCGAGGCCTTCCTTGAGCGGAATGATATCGCCGGAGCGGGAGAAAGCGGAAGGTTTTTTCACGAGGGTTCAGAGCAAAGTCAGCCAGCGGAAGGATGCCGGTTGAGCAGCCACAAAGGTACTGCCGCCCGCTGCCTAAACGGGTGCCACGGTACCATTCTGCACCCGAAACCTAAGGATGGGAACGGTTACTCGCGCCAGGGCTTGGTCGGTGCGTTCCAGGTTGGTATCGGTCAGAAAAACCTGGCCGAAGGTTTCGTCGGCCACCAGCTCCAGCAGGCGTGCAATGCGCTTGTCATCGAGGCGGTCGAATATATCATCGAGCAGGAGCAGGGGCTTGTTGTGCTGCTTGGCCGCCAGCAGCTCAAACTGGGCAAGCTTGAGGGCAATGGCAAACGACTTCTGCTGGCCCTGAGAGGCGTAGCTTTTCACGGGCAGCTCATTCATCAAAAACACAAAGTCGTCGCGGTGCGCGCCCACGGTGCTGCGTTGCAGCACGAAGTCCTTGCGCTCATTCAGGCGTAGCAACTGGGCAAAGTCGGCCCCTACCAGCTGGCTCTTATAAGTAAGCATTACCTGCTCACGGCCGTCGGCCAGCTGCTCGTAGTGCCGCTGAAAGATGGGGAGGTAGTCGATAAGAAAAGCCTCGCGCAGCGCCGTGAGCTGTTGGCCCAACGGCGCCAGCTGCTCATCGAGCGCCAGCAGGTAGTCGCGGTCGAAGCCGTGGGCGTTGCTGTACCCGCCTTGCTTGAGTACGGCATTGCGCTGGCGCAGCAAGGAGTTGTAGGAGATGAGCTGCTCCAGAAACGCGTGGTCGAGTTGCGCCATGAGGCTGTCGAAATACTTGCGGCGCTCTTCGCTGCCCTGGCGAATAAGGTCGGTATCATACGGCGAGATAAGCACGGCAGGGTAGCGGCCAATGTGGTCGGCCATGCGCTCATAGGGCTGTTTATCGTGGGTAACGGTCTTTTTTTGCCCCTGGCGCAGGCTCACCTGGATGGTTTCTTTGTCAGGCGTCGTATTTGAAGAAAAAATACCCTTAACTACAAAGAAATCAGCGTCTTGTTTTATACAAAGGGCGTCGGAAGCCGTGATGGCGCTTTTGGTCAGCGATAGGTAATGAATGGCATCCAACAAGTTGGTTTTGCCGCTCCCATTGTCACCGATGAAGCAATTGAGGCCGGGCGATAAACGAAGCGCGGCATCGTCGTAATTTTTAAAAAAAAGAAGCTGGAGGGAGTCAAGAGTCATAAGGTGCGGATTTGCCAGCAGTTTTACGTAATTTCGCCCTCCCAACGCGAATTATTTCTTTCTTTAAAACTGCTATGGCGGATACGAAAGTAAAAGCTGCTTCTAAAAAACCGACGGCCTCAAAGGCTACCAATGGTTCAGCCGCCAAAGCTGCCAAAGGAAAGAGAAACGGTGTAATCACCGCGCCCCAGCCCGAAGCCCTCCTGCCCGGAACCGATAAGCCCACTGCGGCTGCTTCGGGTTCTGCTACGACTGTGCCCGCCTCTACGGCTACGTTCCCGAAGGAGACGTATATGCAGTGGTACGAGCAAATGCAGCTCATGCGCAAGTTTGAGGACAAGGCCGGGCAGCTCTATGGTCAGCAAAAAATCAAAGGCTTCTGCCACCTCTACATCGGCCAGGAGGCTTGCGTAGCCGGTGCCGTGTCGGCTTTGGAAAAAGGCGACAAGTACATCACCGCCTACCGCGACCATGCCCATCCGCTGGCGCTGGGCACTTCGCCCAATGCCGTGATGGCCGAGCTGTTTGCCAAAGCCACCGGCTGCTCGAAAGGCAAGGGCGGCTCGATGCACATGTTCGATAAGGAGGTTGGTTTCATGGGTGGCCACGGCATTGTGGGTGCCCAGGTGCCAATGGGCGCGGGCATTGCCTTCGCCGAAAAGTATAACAAGACGGGCAAGCTCTGCATTTGCTCGATGGGCGATGGCGCGGTGCGTCAGGGTGCCCTGCACGAGGCCTTCAACATGGCCATGCTGTGGAAGCTGCCGGTCATCTTCGTAATTGAGAACAACGGCTACGCCATGGGCACGTCGGTGGCCCGCACATCGAACGTGACGGACCTCTATAAGATTGGCCTGAGCTATGACATGCCTTCCGAGCCCGTGAACGGCATGCGCGTCGAAGACGTGCACGAGGCCGTGGCCCGCGCCGCCGAGCGCGCCCGCGCCGGCGAAGGCCCCACGCTGCTCGAGTTCAAGACCTACCGCTACAAGGGCCACTCGATGAGCGACCCGGCCAAGTACCGCACCAAAGAGGAGCTGGAGGACTACCGCCACCGCGATGCCATCGAAGGCGTGCGCCACACCATCCTCACGAATAACATGGCAACGGAGGCCGACCTCGAAGCCATTGATGAGCGCATCAAAGCCGAAGTACAGGCTTCGGTGGAGTTCGCCGAAAATTCGCCCTACCCCACGCCCGACGAACTGTACAAGGACGTGTACGTGCAGACCGACTATCCCTACATCCACGACTAATTAACCGGGCCCCCCGGCCCCCCGGCCGGCTTGCGGGCCGTCGTAGCACCCATTGTAATGTCGAAGATTCCCTACACTGGCAAGAGCCAGCAGGCCCGCCAGGGGCAAGCAAACCAGCCGACCAACGTGCCCGCCGACCCGCTGGCCCCGGCTGAAGAATTTGTTCCGTCCGAAAACCCGCTGCTGGAAGACCCGGACGCCCTGGCTGCCCGCCTGGCCGAGTCCGAGGATTTTGTGCGCAACAACCGCAGCCTGCTGCTGGGGATTCTGGCCGTGGTGGTGTTGGCCGTGGTGGGAGGCTTTGGCTACTACACCTGGCGCAACCAGCAGGACTCGAAGGCCCAGGCCATCATGTTCCGCGCCGTGAACAACTGGGAGGCCGACTCGCTCAGCAAAGCCATCAAAGGCGACGGCAAGGCTCCTGGCCTGACCACCGTGGCCAACGAGTACGGCAGCACGAAGGCCGGTAACCTCGCCAATTTCTATGCCGGCGTGGCTTCCCTGAAGCAGGGTAAGTTTAAGGAAGCCCTCGATTTCCTCGAAGATTTCAGCTCCGACGACTATCTGGTGCAAAGCCGCGCCTACTCGCTGATGGGCGATGCGCAGCTGGAGCTGAACAAGCCCAAGGAAGCCGCCGACCTCTACGCCAAAGCCGCCGACCACAACGCCAATGAGTTTTTCTCGCCCGGCTATTTGTTGAAAGAAGGCACGGCCCGCGAGCTTGCCAAAGATGACGAAGGCGCCGTGAAAGCCTACGACCGCATCATCACCGATTACCCCACGGCCCAAGAAGTGGCGGAAGCCCGCCAGTACAAAGCCAAGCTGGAAAAATAAATCACTGCTTTTTGCGGATTAACCGTGATTTCGCTGATTATTATTGCGCTTCCCCAAACTTTGGGGAAGCGCAATTTTTTTAAGTAGCATTGAAAAGTAAAGGAAAAGCCCTTTTACAAGGCACAGACGGTCGACGCGGGCAGTGGCCATGTAAATCTGTGTAATCACGGTTAATCAGCGAGAATCAACGATTTATGGCGACTTCCCTTCAACACCTGAGCGAATACGACGCTTCTGCATTCATCGACATCAGCAACAAGCGGTTTGGGCTGGTGGTGTCCGACTGGAACCGCGAGATAACCGACGTGCTCAGCACCGGGGCCTACGATACCCTGATAAAGCACGGGGCCGTGGCCGACAACATTTACCGCAATAGCGTGCCCGGCAGCTTTGAGCTGACCCTGGGCGCACAGTTTCTGGCTCAGCACGAGGAGATTGATGCGGTCATTTGCCTAGGCGTGGTCATTCAGGGCGAAACCAAGCACGACGACTATATTTGCCACGCGGTGGCACAAGGCATCACCCAGGTAGGCCTGAAGTTCAACAAGCCCGTAATTTTTGGGTTGGTGACCACCAATACCCTGGAGCAGGCTCTGGACCGGGCTGGTGGAAAGCACGGCAATAAGGGAGTAGAAGCCGCTGTGGCTGCTATCCAAATGCTAAGCTTTTAATATTGGGCGGAAAAGCGCGCCGAACCGCGTAACTTTGAACCCGCAAAAACAAGCATGCAAGGGCTTGGATTGGTGGTGATAATGGCTTTTACAGTTTGCCAAATGATTTAGCAGGCTGCTGCGTTGCGCGGTAGCTGCCACTAGTAATTTCTTAACATTCTCTAGCAGTCCTTTTTTCTCAATTCAATGAACGACGACAACATTCGCTATTCGCGGGAGGACTTGAATGAGTTCGACCAGATTATCCAGGAAAAACTGACATCTGCCCGCAAGGAACTGTCTTTCATCAAAGAAACCCTGAACCGCAGCAACGAATCGGGTACCGACACCACGGCCTCATCGGCCAAAGTATTGGAAGACGGTGCCGAAACTGCTGAGAAGGAAAGCATGAACCAGCTGGCCTCGCGCCAGCTGAAATTCATTCAGCAGCTCGAAAACGCGCAGATTCGCATCAAAAACGGCACTTACGGCGTGTGTATCGGCACTGGTAAGCTCATCCCCAAGGACCGCCTGCGGGCCGTGCCCCATACCCAGCATTCTATTGAAGCCAAAATGGCCCGGCGCGACTAAGCCGCCGCTTTTTTGGTAGTCGGTATTGAATAGCCGGTAGTCAGAATTTTATTCGGGTTGATTTTGTTGACCCCTTTCTGACTACCGGCTTTTCAATACCGACTTCTTTTTTTAACCTGTACCGTAGCGATACGGCACGCAACTTTTTTCCCCATGGGCAAGAAACATTTTTCAGAAGATAAAGCGGACCGTCGCGGCGGCCGCAGTGCCGGCGGTCCCGGTGGCTTTGGTGGCGGTGCTGCCGGCCGGAGCGAGCGGCCTGGCGCAAGCCGTGGTGGTGAGCGTGGTGGTGAGCGCAGCAACGACCGTGGGAATTCCGGCGGCAACGGCCGCCCGGCTTCAAACGGCGCATTTGGCCGCCCCGCAACCAATGGTGCCTTCGGCCGCCCATCGGGCGGAGCCTTTGGCGGTGGTAGGAAATTTGACGGCGGTGGCGAGAAGCGTCCCTATGGCAGCAGCTACGGTGGCGGCGAGCGTCGCGAAGGCGGTAGCAGCTTCGGCGGCGGCAAAAGCTTCGGCAACGACCGGCCTTTCGAGCGCCGCGACGAGCGGCCCCGCTTGGGCAAGGAGCAGCGCACCGGCACCAGCTACGGCCGTAGCGCCGAGCCCCGCCCCGAGCGCGGCAGCTTCGGTGGCGACCGCGACCGCAGCGACCGTGGCGAGCAGCGTGGCCCCGCCACCGATGCCCGGCCCGTGCGCCCGTATCAGCCCAAAGAAAACTGGAATGGCCAGCCCTACCGCCGCGACGGCGAAAAGGCCGTGCCCCGGGGCGAGCCTGGTGAGCGCAACCGCAAATTCCAGAAGAGCAACCCTTACGAGCCGGCCGCCGACAGCAGCCCGCGCGGCGGTGGCAGCTTCGGCCGCAGCACGCCCCGCGAAACGGAAAGCTTTGACCGCAGCGAGAGCCGCAGCGATGAGCGCGGCCCGAACCGGCCCATCCGCTCGGCCCGGCCGTTTGAGGCCAACCCGCCGCAGCCCCGCGAGGAGCGTGGCGAGCGCAATGAGCGCCGCGATGCCAACATTGAGCGCGCCGACGCCGGCAATGCCGACTACCGCGCCGACCAGGCCGCGTTTGGCCGCAAGTTCACGCCCGGCGCCTTTGGCCGCCGCGATGGTGCGCCGGCCGCTGGCCGCAGCACCGGCGAGCGTCCCGGTGCCTACGAAAAGCGCAGCACCGAGCGTTGGACGCCCGCACCCGGCAGCTTTGCCGAGCGCCGTGAGGCTCTGAAAGCGCAGGAACGTAGCGTGCGCCGCTCAGGCACGGGCTATGGTGCCAGCGTGGACAAGCCCCGGCCGGCCCGCCCCACCGTGCAGGAAAACCGCGCCGACAAGCCCCGCTTCGGCGAGCGTCCCGGCGAGGCGCCCGACTACAAAAACCTGAAGCACTACGAGCAGGACAAAACCCGTGGTAACAAGCGCCGCCGTGAAGAGGAAGATGATTCCAACACCGACGAGCTGCGCCTGAACCGCTATATCGCCAACGCGGGCATTTGCTCGCGCCGCGAGGCCGATGCCCTGATTGCCGCCGGCGAAATCAAGGTAAACGGTGAAGTGGTTACCGAGATGGGCTACAAAGTGCTGCCCGAGGACACCGTGCAGTACGGGAAGACCAACCTTAACCGCGAGAAGTCGGTGTACGTGCTGCTGAACAAGCCCAAGGACTTCATCACGACCACGGAAGACCCGGAGGGCCGCCGCACGGTGATGGACCTGGTGGCTAGTGCCTCGAAGGAGCGCATTTTCCCGGTGGGCCGGCTCGACCGCAACACCACGGGCCTGCTGCTCTTCACCAACGATGGTGAGGTAGCCCAGAAGCTTTCGCACCCTTCGCACAAGAACAAAAAAATATACCAGGTAGAGCTGAGCCAGCCGCTGGCCGAGGAGGACCTGCGCAAGATTGTGGAAGGCCTGGAGCTGGAAGATGGCAAAGCCGAGGTGGACGATGTGGCCGTAGTGGCCGGCAACGCGCACTTCGTGGGCATTGAAATCCATATTGGCCGCAACCGCATCGTGCGCCGCATTTTCGAGCACCTCGGCTACGAAGTGGTGGCCTTGGACCGTGTGCAGTACGCCGGCCTCACCAAGAAGGACCTGCCGCGTGGCAAATGGCGCTTCCTGAGTGAGCAGGAGGTGATTCGTATGAAGTACTTCCTGTAGGAGTTTGTCGGACAACCGGATAAAGAACGTCATGCTGAGCACAGCATGACGTTCTTTTATTCAACCCCAACCTAATGCGGACACTGGTTCTGGACATTGGCAATACGGCCGTGAAGGCGGGCAGCTTCGATGGCCCGCTGCTGCGCGAAATGGTGGCCGGCCTCACGCCGGCATCGGTGCGGGAGCTGGTGCTGCGCTGGCAGCCCTTGCACGTCATCGTGGCCTCGGTGGCGGAGGCGGCGGTGCTGGCCGTGGAAGAGTTGCAGGACATCGTGCCGGGCCAGGTGCTGGGCTTTAGCCCGGGCACTACGCCCGTACCGCTGCGCAATACCTACGCCACCCCCCACACGCTGGGGGCCGACCGGCTGGCGGCCGCCGTGGGCGCGGCCGGCCTGCGCCCCGGCCAGGATACGCTCATCATCGACGCGGGCACGGCCCTGAAATTCGACCTCGTGACGGCCGACGGTACCTACCACGGCGGCAGCATTGCGCCGGGGCTGGCCATGCGGCTGCAGGCGCTGCACACCTTCACGGGGCGGCTACCGCTGCTGGAATTACCCGCTCCCGATGCAACGATTTCGCTCCTTGGCGACTCCACTACCGGGAGCCTGCTGAGCGGCGTAGTGAACGGCACGGTGGCCGAAATCACTGGTTTAGTGGCTCGTTATCAGCAGCAATACCCCGGTATTGGGGTGTTGCTGACCGGGGGCGATGCGGCGTTTCTGGCAGCGCGGCTCCCGGCTCGTATCTTTGTAGTGCCCGAGCTGGTGCTGCTTGGTCTTAATCGGATTCTAGTTTATCATGTTGACAAATAAAGAGATGAAGCGTTTGGTGCTGGCAAGCCTGGTGGTAGTGGTGGCGGGCGGTGCGCAGGCGCAGGGCCTGGGCAACTCGCCATACTCACGCATCGGGCTGGGTGAATACAACGCCAACACCGGCGGCGTGCGCCAGATGGGCATGGGCGGCGTTGGCCTGGCGGCCCCCAATTCTGTCAATGTGAACGAGTTGAACCCGGCCTTGCTGTACTACACGGGCCGCACTACGTTTGAGGCGGGCTACAACGGCCAGTATAAAACCGTGAAAAACGCTAGCGCCTCCAGCCGCAGCGGCAACGGTACGCTGGGCTATTTCGCGCTGTCGGTGCCGCTGAGTACGAAATGGGGCGCGGCCGTGGGCCTGAAACCCGTCAGCGCGGTCGATTACGAGTCGAACATCGTGAAGGACGTAGCCAATACGCCTACCGGGCAGCCGGCGCAGTCGCTCACGCAGCTGAAAGGCACAGGCGGCGTTTCAGAAGCCTATCTGGCCCAGGGGGTTCGCATCACCAAGGCATTCACGCTGGGCTTCACCGCTTCGTACGTATTTGGGGTGGTGGATGAAACGGCCGGCACTACGGTGGTAGTAGCCAACAGCACCAATTCGCTGCAAAAAGCCGTGGACCGTGCCCACACCCGCTACTCGGATTTTGCCTTCCGGGCCGGCGCGCACTACCGCCAGAAGTTGGGTAAGTCGTTGAACGTGAACCTGGGCGGCGTGTATAGCTTCGCGCACAACCTGAACGGGCAGCAAACCATTACCAAGGAAACCGAAGATACCAACGGTACCCTCATCAGCACGGCCACTACGGTGAGCGACGGCCGCGGCCGCACTTTCGTGCCCGCCCTGTCGCAGCTGGGTGTCAGCTTCGACAACGATAAGAACTGGAGCCTGAACCTGGATGTGGCGCAGCAGCAGTGGTCGAAATACCGCAGCTTCGACGGCACGGGGCCGGGCCTGAGCAATACCCTGCGCTTCGGACTGGGTGGGGAAATTACGCCGGACCCGGGTTCGGTGGAGCACTACTTCCAGCGGGTGGCCTACCGGGCCGGCATCTCGCTGGCGCAGCTGCCGTACCAGCCGGGCGGCAAAATGCTCTACGACCGGTCGGTGAGCTGGGGCTTTGGTTTCCCGCTGCCCACGGCCACGCCACTCGAAGCCACGACCATCAGCCTGGCCTTTACCTACGGCGTGCGCGGCAATACAGAATTGCTGGGGGGCACCACGGGTAGCAGCAACGTGCAGGAAAATTACATCCGGGGCCAGCTAGGCGTTACGCTCAATAACCGTTGGTTCATCAAGCGCCGCCTGCAATAAGGCGAGCGTAACTAATTAATATTCAAGTGAAAGCATCGTGGCGCGTGGCAGGAGTGGGGGCGGTGCTGGCCGCGCTGGCGCTGGCTGGCTGCGACAAAAAAGCCGCCACCGGCCCCATGCAGGTCTACACCGGCCCGCTGATGGAAACCACCAACGTGCTCACGCTGGTGAGCGACTCGGCCAAGCTGAAGTTTCAGCTGACCGCGCCGCTGGAGCAGCAGTTTGAGAACGGCGACATCATTTACCCCAAAGGTATGGTGGTCACGTTCTACTCGGCCGATGGCAAGAAGAACGTTATCAACATGCTGAAAGCCAACTACGGCAAGTCGGACAAGGCCAAAAACCTCTACATCATGCGCGGCAAGGTGAACGTGATGAACGTGCCCGAGCAGCAGAACATGGACACCGAGGAGCTGTTTTTTGATAAGACCAAGCAGCTGATTTACACCGATTCGGCCATGTTCGTGAAAGTCACCACGCCCACCGAATACCTGACGGGCTACGGCCTGAAGGCCAACCAGAACTTCTCGCGCTACAAGATTACCCGGCCCACCGGCGTGTTTGCCGCGCCGCAGGCCGCAGCCGCGCCTCAGCCGGCGCGCTAACGGCTACTTAAACAGCAATCCCATGAAATTCGACAAAGACCTGTTGCGCACCGTGTTCTTCGCCGTGGGCGTGGTGGCCATGGTAATTGGTGTTTACCAGACGCTGCTGTTCAACGACCTGATGCGCAACTATTGGATTTTCATGGTGGCCATGGCCTGCTGGATGCCGCTGCTCTACTGGCGGCAGCAGGAGCGGCTGGAAGCAAAAATTGCCGAGCAAAAAGAGAAGCAGGCCCAGCAGGCCCGCGCCAAAACCCCGGCCAAATCGACCAAAAAACGCCGTTAGGCCAGCTTTGGGCCCAAATGTGGCCTTGGCCGGCGGGGCACCGCAATCGGTTGGGAAGGTTTGAGCGAAGACTTTAAAAACCGTAAAACTTTGATTGCCGGCCAAATTCTGGTTATTTTGCGCCTCTTTTGACCAACACAGACTTCGATTCTTTTGACAAGTAAATGGCTTTAATTAACACGATTCGGGAAAAATCTGGCTGGGCGGTAGGTACCGTAGCCGTCGGGATGCTGCTCTTCATTGTGGGCGGCGACCTGGTGGGCGGCAAAAACAAGCTTTTCGGCGGCAACGACCAGACCGTAGGTGAGGTAGCCGGCAAGAAAGTAGAGCTGGCCGATTACAACAACGCCCTGGAGCAGGCCAAGCAGGCGTTCATTGCCCAGCAGCAGCGCCAGCCCGACGACCAGGCCATGGGCTACCTGCGCGACCAGGCCTGGAACCAGACCATCTACCGCATGGCCTTCCGGCCGGAGTGGGACAAGCTGGGCCTGACCGTGAGCGACGATGAATTGGTGGACATGGTGCAGGGCGACAACATCAGCCCCGGCATCAAGCAAGCCTTTACCGACCAGAAAACGGGCCAGTTCGACAAAGCTCGCCTGGTGGAATACCTGAAAAACCTCGACAAGCTGCCTCCCGAAAACCAGGCCGCCTGGCACAATTTCGAAGACAACCTGCCCGCCGAGCGCCTCGCTAACAAGTACAACGCCTTGCTGAAAAACTCGGTGTACGTGACCACGGCCGAAGCCAAGCGCTTCGACGCCAGCCAGAACACCAAGGCCACGGTGAAGTACCTGTTCGTGCCCTACGGCAGCATCTCCGACTCGGCCGTGAAAGTGACCGACGCGCAGCTGCAGGCTTACCTCGACAAGAACAAGGGCAAGTACAAGGTGGAAGACGGCCGCTCGGTAGAGTACATCACCGTGCCGGTGGTGGCCTCGAAGGAGGACAGCGCCGCCGTGAAAACCTCGATGGGCGAGTTCGCCACGCAGTTTGCTGCGGCCCCGGTCGATTCGCTGTTTGTGATGCAGAATTCGGAGCAGCCCTACAACAAGGCGTTCCGCAGCCCCGCCGACCTGCCCGAGGAGCTCCGCAAACAGCTGCCCCTGGCCGCTGGCAAAATCTACGGCCCGTATGCCGAAAACGGCACTTACTCGCTGTATAAAGTGACCGGCACCAGCACCGGTAAAGAGCCGGCTGCCCGCGCCAGCCACATCCTCATCAAGGCCGACGGCACCACGCCCGAAGCCAAAGCCGCCGCGAAAGCCAAGGCCCAGGACATCCTGAATAAAATCAAAGGCGGAGCTGATTTTGCGGCCCTGGCCCGCCAGTTTGGCACCGACGGCACCAAGGAGCAGGGCGGCGACCTCGGCTGGTTTGGCAAAGGCCGGATGGTACCGGAGTTCGAGAAAGCCATTTTTGGCGCTACGGCCACTGGCCTGCTGCCCAACGTGGTGGAAACTTCGTTCGGCTACCACATCATTAAAGTAACCGCCGCGCCTACCAATCAGACCTACCAGGTAGCCGAGGTGAAGAAGACCATTGCCCCGAGTGACGCTACCCGCGAAGCCGCCTACGCCAAGGCGCAGGAGCTGAAAGGCGAGGCTACCGACCTGGCCAGCTTCCGCGCCCTGACCACCAAAGACAAGACCCTGCAAAAGCAGGAAGCCAAAAACCTGGACCGTGGCGCCCGCAGTGTAAACAACCTGCAGAACGCCCGCGAGCTGGTGCGCTGGGCCTTCGGCTTCAGCCCGAACGGCTCAGAAACCAAGGTGGGTGACATCTCGGAAGTGTACGAAATGGGTGACCAGTACGTCATTGCTGCCCTCACCGACGAGCGCGCCAAAGGCACGGCTACCATTGCCAACCTGAAGCCCGAACTGTCGGCCATGGTGCGCAACGAGGAGAAAGCCCAGCAAATCATGGCTAAGCTGCCCAAGACCGGCAGCCTGGAAGAAATGGCCACCAAATACGGCCCCACCGCCCAGGTAGGCACCGCTGACAATGTGATTCTGGGTCAGGGCAGCATTGCCAACATCGGCTTCGAGCCGCTGGCCGTGGGCAAAGCCTACGCGCTGAAGCCCGGCCAGAAGTCGGCCCCAATTCAGGGCGAGCAAGGCGTGCTGGTGATTGAGCCCGTGAGCGTGTCCGAGCCGCAGGTGGCCAACACCAACCTGAAGGCCGTGCAGCAGCAGCTGGCGCAGCAGCGCGCCCAGCAGCAGGACGGCAAGATTTACGAGGCCGTGAAGGCCCACGCCAACGTGAAAGACAACCGCACGAAGTTTTTCTAGGTCGTCAATCCGCGCGTTTGAAAAGGGCCGTACCTTCGGGGGCGGCCCTTTTTCGTTTTTCGGGCAAGCGTTTTTCGGGGCCGGGCCGGTGCTTCGACTTTGAACGAAGCGGCCGTGGTCCGGCGTTTTGGAGCTGGCCGCTGGCCGCTGGCCGCTGGCCGCTGGCGGTGCTTTGCCGGCCCACTATTGCTTCGTGAATTGACTTTTGAATCTATGCGCTCGTCTTCCTTCCTCGTCGCTGCTGCACTCCTGCTGACTTTGCCCGCGCACGCGCAGCCCTCCAAAGGCTGGGCCCCCGTGAGCAATACCGCCCTGGCCCAGGACTACGCCCGCCGGGGCGAGCATGAGAAAGTAGTTTTTCTGTTTGAAAAGCTGCCGCTGGAAGAGCAAACCAGCCTGGCCACCTTCCCGGTCTACATCGCGTCGCTGCAGGCGTTGAAGCGCTATAAGGATGCCGAGAAGCTGGCCAAAAAAGCCATGAAGCTGCGCTCGGACGATGCCACGCTCGGCGTAGCGTTGGGCGGCGCCTATCAGGCGGCCGGCGATAAGCCAGCAGCCGAAAAACAGTGGCAGAAAGTGCTGAGCCAGCTCGCGCCCACGCAGGTGCAGCCGGTGGCGGCCGAATTCAGCCGCCGCGAGCTGCCCGAATGGACCGAGCGCACCTACCTGCGCGGCCGCGCCCTGGCCAAAAACGACACCGAGTATGCGCCGCAGCTCATCCAGCTTTACACTCAGGCGGGCGACCAGCCCAAAGTGCTGGCCGAAACCCTGCGCCTGATAGCCCAGGACGACCGGCAACTGCCCTACGTGCGCAACATGCTGCAAAATGCGCTGCACGAGGAAAAAGACTTCGACGCGCTGGAAAAACAGCTGATTACCGCCATCCAGGAGCACCCCGACCAGTCGGCTTACAGCGAGCTGCTGCTGTGGCTGCAGGTGCAGCGCCGTGACTTCGGTGGGGCGCTGGTGCAGGCCCGCGCCCTGGACCGCCGCAGCCGTAGCGAGGGCGTGCGGGTGCTGGAGCTGGCGGCCATCGCGCAGCAGAACAAGGACTGCGAAACGGCCATCGAAGGCTTTGCCTACGTGGTGAAAGAGTACCGCAACGGCCCGTACTACAACGGGGCCCGGCAGCGCCTGTTGCAAGCCCGCGAAGCCCAGGTGCGCGAAACCTACCCCGTAGACCAAGCCAAAGTACGCGCCCTGGTTACCGAATACGAGCAGCTGCTCACCGAGCTGGGCCGCACGCCCGATACCGCCCCCATCATCCGCAACCTGGCCAATCTCTACGCTTTTCAGTTGAATGACCGCGCCAAGGCCATGACGCTGCTCCAGCAGGTAATCGACATGCCCCGCGCCAGCGACGAGGTAGTAGACGAAGCCAAAATCACGCTGGGCGACCTCTACATTTTGAAAGGCGAGCCCTGGGAGGCCACGCTGCTCTACTCGCAGGTCGAAAAATCGCATAAGGATTCGCCGTTGGGCTACGAAGCCAAATTGCGCAACGCCCGCCTGAGCTATTATGCTGGTGATTTCAAGCTGGCCCAAAGCCACCTCGACATCCTAAAAGAAGCCACCACCCGCGAAATCGCCAACGACGCCATGCAGCTCTCGCTGCTGATTCAGGACAACACCGTGGAGGACACGCTGGGTCTTGGCCTGAAAGCCTACGCCGCCGTAGAGCAGCTGGTGTTCCAGAACAAGATTCCGGAGGCCATTAAAGGACTGGATGCGCTGCTGGAACGCTTCCCCGGCCATTCGCTGGCCGACGATACGTACTACCTGAAAGCGCAGCTCCAGCGCCGCACCGGCGACTTCCCCGGCGCCATTGCCACGCTGGAACGCATCACCGCCAATCCCCAAACCGACGTGTTGAGCGACGACGCACTATACCTGCTGGCCCGCATTCAGGAAGAAGACGTGAAGGATAAGGGCAAAGCCCAGGAGTTCTACAACCAGTTGATTGCCAGGTTTCCCGGTAGCATCTATGTGGCTGAAGCCCGCAAGCGCTTCCGCAAGCTGCGCGGCGATGGCGTGCAGTAGGAGGGAAGCAATAGAACGTCATGCTGAGCGCAGTCGAAGCATCTCTACCGGGGAAGTAATTGATTTACTCTCACAGTAGAGATGCTTCGACTGCGCTCAGCATGACGTTCTACTTGCCGTTGCGCCCTACCTAAAAAACACGAACATCAGTGCCAGGGCCAGGATAAACACCCCGTACATCAGCACATCGGTTCCGATGTATTGGCGGTATTGGCGGTAGAAATCTCGGAGCTCTTTCATGGTGCGCGGGGCTGGCAAAACGAAGCGCGAAGGTACGGCCGCCGGCGCGGGGGAGGGGTTTGGTCGTACTTTTGGACCCATTTTGACGAAGTATCCGATGCCCGTATCCGCTAGTAAACGCTGGAATTATATCCCCGACCCCGACCCTGCCCAGGTCCATAGCCTCACCCAGGCCCTCTTCATTGCCCCCGAGATAGCCGCCCTGCTGGTGCAGCGCGGCATTGCCACGCCCGAAGCCGCCGCCGCCTTCTTCCACCCCGACCTACGCCAGCTGCCCAACCCGCTGCTGATGCGCGACATGGACCGCGCCGTGGCCCGCCTGGCTTACGCCCTGCAAGCCGGCGAGAAAGTGCTGGTGCTGGGCGACTACGACGTGGACGGCATCACGTCGGTGGCCACGGTGATGAGCTACCTCACGCCGCTATTCGGCGTGGAGCGGCTGCGCGACTACATCCCCGACCGCTATACCGAGGGCTACGGCATCTCGCACAAAGCCATTGACACGGCCGCCGATAACGGCTTTGCCCTCATCATCGCGCTCGATTGCGGCATTAAAGCCGTGGAGCAGGTGGCCTACGCCAGCAGCCGGGGCGTCGATTTCATCATCTGCGACCACCACCTGCCCGGTGAGGAACTGCCGGCTGCCGTGGCCGTGCTCGACCCCAAGCGGGCCGACTGCGAGTACCCCTATAAAGAGCTGTCGGGCTGCGGCGTGGGCTTCAAGCTGATGCAGGCGCTGGGCGAGCACCTGGGCCTGCCCCAGGCCCCCCTGCACGACTTGCTGGATTTGGTAACGGTGAGCATTGCTGCCGACATCGTGCCCATCACCGGCGAAAACCGCATTCTAGCCTCCTACGGCCTGCGGCGCTTCAACGAAGATGCCCACTTGCTGCGCCCCGGCCTGGCCGCCCTGCGCGAGCTGGCCACCCTGCGCGAAGGCCCGCTGGGCATCAGCAGCCTGATATTCGGCTTCGCGCCGCGCATCAACGCCGCTGGGCGCATGGGCGATGCCCGCCGCGCCGTGGCCATGCTGCTGGCCCCCGACCAGCAGGAAGCCCGCTACACCGCCGAAGTGGTGGACCAGATGAACCAGCAGCGGCGCGGCTCCGACCAGCACACCACCCAGGAGGCACTGGATATGATTGCCAGCGACCCCACGCTGCAAAACGCCCGCGCCACCGTGCTCTACAAGGCCGACTGGCACCAGGGCGTGCTCGGCATCGTGGCCTCGCGCTGCCTGGACCAATACTACCGCCCCACCGTCATTCTCACGCAGCGCGATGGCAAGGCCACCGGCTCGGCCCGCTCCGTGGCGGGGTTCGATGTGCACGAGGCGCTGGAATCCTGCTCGGCGCTGCTCGACCAGTTTGGCGGGCACCGCGCCGCCGCCGGCCTCACCCTGAAGGTGGAGAACGTGCCCGCCTTCCAGCGCCAGTTCGAGCAGGTAGTGGCCGATACGCTGACCACCGAACACTTGGTGCGGCCCGT
The DNA here is from genome assembly GCF_018967845.1 of Hymenobacter siberiensis. GTDB lineage: Bacteria > Bacteroidota > Bacteroidia > Cytophagales > Hymenobacteraceae > Hymenobacter > Hymenobacter siberiensis. Next base: position 656,461 of record NZ_JAHLZZ010000001.1, on the reverse strand, counting down.
GGAAATAGCCGCCGTGCTGCCCCTGAGCCGCATCACCGAAGAGTTTTTTGGTGAGCTGCGCCGCATGGAGCCTTTCGGGCCCGGCAACCCCAACCCGGTATTTGCCTCGCAACGGCTGGTGGCCGTGCCGCACAGCGCCCGCGTGGTGGGCCAGGGCCACCTCAAGCTGCGCCTGGCCCTGGCCGATGTGCAGGGCCCGGCCGTGGACGCCATCGGCTTTGGCCTGGCCGATTACCTGCCCGAGATTGAGCAGGGCCGGCCCTTCAGCGCCTGCTATACCGTGGAGCTGAACGAGTACCGGGGCCAGCGCAGCGTGCAGATGCGCCTGCTGGACGTGCGCTGGGAGTAGGTTTGCTGCACGAGTGAATACCTTGCTTCGTCTCACGGGTACAGGTCGCCGGTAATGCGGCACAATCATCTGGCTTCCCTCTCCTGTGGAGAGGGGCTGGGGGTGAGGTGTCGGCCGGGTCGTTTCAAACACAAAAAAGCTGCCTTGCGAACAAGGCAGCTGGCAGCTTTTTGCAAACGGAAAGGATTAGCGGTAAGCTACTTCCGGCTCCATGGCTTTGGCGTTGTTCACCATATCGACCACCTTCATCATGTCGGGCACCATGTTCACGATGTGATGCTCGTGGTTGGTGGACACCAGCTTGCTGTGCAGGCTAAACGGCGAACGGCCGCGCAGGTCCAGCAGGGTGGTAATGCCGACTTCCTCGAGCAAGCCGGTCAGCTCGGGGTCCAGGCCGTCGACGCGGGAAAGGTCGGCGTAGTTGACCCACTTAAATAGATTGATTTCCTGGATGCCGGTGGCCTTGGCCAGGGCACGGCGAGCGGCGGGCGTGCGGCCTGCGCTTAGTAGCGCATCGGCGGTGGTAATGCCCTGCTCTTTCAGCTTTTTTATCTGGGCGTTGGGGATACTCGTAATCTCATTGATTTGATATTGCATTATGATTGATTAGGTGAAAAATTGTTTATATCTGATACAAATGTACGAAAAATATATCAAAAATGCAAATTTAATGCTAAATTGGCAAGATATAGTGACATTATAATGCTTGCAAACGGCCCAATAAGCCCCTAGCCCCCAGGGGATTATGGCAGGGTATTTTCGAAGGGAAAAAAGCCGCCGAAAAACGAGCTAATGCGTTGTTTTTCATTGAAAAACCAAAGAGCATAGCCGAGCAGCCCGGCCTGTCGGGCGGGCGCGGAGGACCATCCGGACGATGAACTGCTGCTACTCGCCGGCCGGGCGGGGGCGGAAGAAGTAGCTCGTTTGCTGCCCCCCTTTATAGACCAGCGAAACCGACGAGAAAATGTAGCGCAGATAAACGCCGCGCACGAGCAGCCCGCTGCTCACCGGGGCGTTAAATGACTCATTGTACTCGAACAGCTCAAGCCGGGTCAGTTGGTGCCCTTCGTAGCGCTCGGTGAGCACCTTACGGCCTTTGGCATCGTGGTACACTACTTTCTCCAGCTCGATGCCGTAGCGTTGCTTGATGGTCTGCTCCTTTGCTACGCCCGAACTGGTTTGAACACCCACGGCATTGACCATGCCTTTGGGTGTGCCAGCATAGCTCCGCACCTTGCGGTGGAGCCCGCCAAAGGAGCCCTGCGTGGCTTTAAAGGAAGAAACACGGGCTTCGGCCTGGCTCCGCGTGCGTGCCACACGGTGCAGGAGCGAATCATTGGCTGCCGCGAAGGAGTTCAGGTTGAGGGCCGCCGGCTGTACAGGTGTGGGTGGTTGCGGCGCGGCCGGGGTGTTCTGGGCGTTGGCTTGCGGGCAGGTAGCCAGTAACAGTACCGTGAGGACCGGAAGGAAATTCTTGGCGTTTGTTGGCATCTGGTAATGGTAGAAAATGCGCCCGCAATACAGGCTGGTACTACCGCTGGCGCATTACCCGCCACACCCACCACAGTAGCGGCAACTGCAAGGGCAGGCGGCCCCAGGCTAGCCAGCCAGGAATGTGCAGCTGCTCATGAATCAGGGCCATGTGCACATTGGCCGGAAACACGGCCACCAGCAGCGCCAGCAGGCCCCCGCCGGCCAGCCGCCTGGTCCGGGCCGGCAGCAGCCCCAGGCCGCCCAGCATTTCAAAAAAGCCACTCAGGTACACCAGGGCCAGTGGGACTGGCAGCATGGGCGGCATAATGGCCAGGTAAGTGGCCGGGTGCACAAAATGCCAGATGCCGGCCAGCGTGAATAATAGAGCCAGCGCGTAGCGGCTGAGGATGCGAATGGTCATATCCGGGTAAAAGTCGTGCAAAGACTCCGGGTCGCTCCAGAAGGTTGTTTAGGCAGAAAGGCCACAATCTTTTGTTGGCTAACGGCTGTTAGGGGAGCTGAGGGCAACCGTTCACCTTGTCCATCGTGCCCCAAGGCCGTACTTTTGTACCGTTAAATTAATTATTCCCACCCCGTCCATGCAAACCGCCACATCCTCCAATATTTACCAACTCAATGAAGAGCAGCTGGCCGTGCGCGACGCTGCCCGCGACTTTGCCCAGAGCGAGCTTTGGGCCGGTGTAATCGAGCGCGACGAGCACCAGAAATTCCCCGCCGCGCAAATCAAAAAGATGGGCGAGCTGGGTTTCATGGGCATGATGGTGAGCCCCGAGTACGGCGGCTCCGGCCTCGACACCGTGAGCTACGTGCTGGCGATGGAGGAAATTAGCAAGGTTGATGCTTCGTGCTCGGTTATCATGAGCGTGAACAACTCGCTGGTGTGCTGGGGCCTGGAGCAGTACGGAACCGAAGAGCAGAAGCAGAAATACTTGCCCCGCCTATGCTCGGGCGAAATTATCGGGGCCTTTGCCCTGAGCGAGCCCGAAGCCGGCTCCGACGCCACCAGCCAGCGCACCACTGCCGAGGACATGGGCGACCATTACCTCCTCAACGGTACCAAAAACTGGATTACCAACGGCACCACCGCCTCGGTGTACCTCGTTATCGCCCAAACTAACCCCGAGCTGAAGTCGCGTGGCATCAACGTGCTCATCGTGGACAAGGACATGCCCGGCTTCATCCAGGGCCCTAAGGAGAACAAGCTCGGCATCCGCGGCTCCGACACCTGCTCGCTCATGTTCACCGACGTGAAGGTGCCCAAGGAAAACCGTATCGGGGCCGACGGCTTCGGCTTCAAGTTTGCCATGCAGGTGCTGGCCGGTGGCCGCATCGGCATTGCGGCGCAGGCGCTGGGCATTGCCTCCGGCTCGCTGGAGCTCAGCCTGAAATACGCCAAGGAGCGCAAGGCCTTTGGCGTGCCGATTTCGCAGCACCAGGCCATTCAGTTTAAGCTGGCCGACATGGCGACCAACGTAGACGCGGCCCGCCTGCTCTGCCTGCAAGCCGCCGCCGACAAGGACAACCACGCCGACTATGGCAAGTCGGGGGCCATGGCCAAGCTCTTCGCCTCCAAAGTAGCCATGGACTCGGCCGTAGAGGCTGTCCAGATTCATGGTGGCTACGGCTTTGTGAAGGAATACCACGTCGAGCGCTTCATGCGCGACGCCAAGATTACCCAGATTTACGAGGGAACTTCGGAAATTCAGAAAATTGTGATTTCGCGGGATATTCTCAAGTAAGCGGGGAATTGCCTAAAATTCAGATTCATTGCACAAAACCCAGCCACTATTTGGCTGGGTTTTTAGTTTTTGTGAATTTCAAGCTGTTATATTGCATTGCGGTAGCCACCCAGTTACCCCACCCGCATCCCTCAAGGCCCTCTCGGGCCACCTGAATTATGGAAGATTACAATAAAGTCATCGAGTCGTTGGGCGTTCGCTACATCAAGGCCAAAAACTTGGTGCTGCACCAGCCCTTCACCGTGCGCAATTCCTACGACGTCGGCAACAACCTGATTCTGCTCCACAAAGGCCTCCTCACGTTTGGCGAAGAAACGATGGTGGTAGAGGAAGGCGAAATGCTGTTCATCCCCGGCGGCCGGCCCACCCGCGTGAGCTACGGCGAGGATACCAAAAACCGCGTCATTACCAACGATGACCTGATTTCGAACAAGGACAAGTTCTTTCATTCCAACGACAGCCTCGACCTCATCGGCGACGCCGAAGAAAGCCACAGCTTTGTGAGCTTCGAAGCGAAGGTGTTCGACTCGGTGAACTTCTTCGCCTCGCTCGACGTGCCGGCTTTCCTTATCTCGGGCCAGGCCAAGCTGGCCAACCTGGTGATTAAGGTGGTGGAAGAGAGCATGCAGGACCTGCCCGGCCGCGAGCGCCTCATCAACATTTACACCGAGAACATTGTGGTGGAAGTGGTGCGCTACGTGCTGCGCAACAACATGTTTGTGGAGCAGTTGGCCACCAACAGCACCTACTTCAAAGACCCCCGCCTGATTGACCTGTTCAACTACATCAAGGAGAACCTGGGCGGCGACCTCTCCAACAAGGTGCTGAGCGGCGTAGCCAACGTGAGCGAGGACTATGTGGGCCAGTATTTCAAGATGCTGACCAACATCAACCCGCAGGATTACATCGAATACCAGCGCATGGAGCGCGCCGTGTTCCTGCTGCGTACGACAAAGAAAAGCATCCGCGACATCGGCAAGGAAGTGGGCTATAAGGACACCGCCTATTTCTGCCGCCGCTTCAAGATGATGTTCGGCATTCCGGCCGGCAAGATGCGCCGCCGCGAGTCGGCCATGAATATTTAGCCGTCAAAGCTTCATGGAATGTCAGTTTGCCCGCTTCCTGTATTAGTATAGGAGGTGGGCATTTTTTTAATCCCTGCCAACGCCAAGCCCAGCATGAAGAAGTGTTTCATGGGCTAAACGGGAAAAGTGAAAAAAGTTGGTGACCGCCTTTTATGGCTGCTGGCGGTCAAAGCGCCCATCCGTAACCTGGATGGTTTTACTGGGGTCAAGGTTACTGACCGCAGTAAACTCAAAAGTGCCAGCCGCAATGCGCTTTACACTCACGTTGGTTAAGTCCACATAGGTGAGGCGAACGGTGCCAGTGTGTTGCACATCAGTGATATATGCCTCCCTCGGATTGTCATTGGGGAGAAACACTGCGTAATTAGAACATTGGTCTAAAGCAGCAGCGGGCAAAATGGGAGTTGTTTGATTGAGGGCGTATGCGCTAATCAAAAGTTGTTTCTTATAATCCGGGACGCTATTCAGAAAAATCTGTAAGCTTCCTTCCCGATTGCCAAACTTCCCATTCAGCCGCAGGTAGTAGGCGCTATCGTACGCGAACCCCCCGCCGATGCCCTGCACTTTTCCCAGCCCGCTTCCGTACCCCGTGGCCACAAAGGGCTGCCCGTTGATGTAGCAACCGGCGGTATTGGCCCCTGTGTGGGTGGCCGCCGGCAGGTCAGCTGCCGGGTATCTTTCTTGCAGCTGCTGGCAAGGAGCAGCAACGAAACCAGACAATACAAAGCGACTTTCATAGCTGATGGATTAAGAGTTAGATGATTTGAATAAAGATAGAGGAGTTGATAATGAGATTGGATTATAAAATGTAGCAGTAACGGACTTTTAAATTCAGCTTTTCCGTAGTGGCATTATGACTTCAGGCGCAATAGTGGCACATTATGGCTGCAAAAGCGTCCCAAAAAAAGGACTTTACGAAAGGGCGTATTTACCTTCTAGTGCAATAAGGCAAAGGCAAACAGGGGGCAGGAGCGTTACCGGGAATAGCTTGGGCTTGCAGTGAATCAAAGCACACTCCTAGCAGCCTCAAAAAAGGACACAATGGAGTTGTTTAGAAAGTCACAAAAGGTACTCAACCGGTCATGCAGCGCGCAGCGAAGCTTCTTGCTCGCATCGTTGAACGGGCCTGACGATGCGAGCAAGATGCTTCGCTGCGCGCTGCATGACCGTTCGGGGACTTTCTAAACAGCTTCAATACACTTGAATGTGACTGGTGCTTTTGAGCTATTTTGTAAAACTATAAAAGCAACTGTTTTAAAACGCTTCCTCCTCGCCCTATGAGGTCAGTTTACTGGCACCATATCTCACGAAAAGCAGGCACATTAAGACATTGCAGGGAAAAAGTTAGCTAGAGGGGCGGCGTTCGTTCGGTCCCGGCAGGGCGCTGGTGCCGTCGTGGCGCAGGACCACGCATCAATCGGCCTGACTATCCAAGAAATGAAGAAAGCAAAAAGCCCCGCTTCGATGAGAAGGCTTGTCCTTACCCAAAACTCAAACGCCCTTCCGGCCATGTGGCTAGAAGGGCGTTTTTGCGCGGTTGCCTAGTTGGTTTGCCGCTTTTCAAGCGGGGTCAGCCAGCAAAAAAGGTCCTCTGCGTTACCTCGGGGAAGTTAGAAAAAGATTTGGGTAAGGACAAGATTCGATGAGAAGCGGGGCTTTTTGTTTAGAAAATCACAGGGCTATTCGATGCTACGGAAACCGTCGTCTTTCGAGTGGGAGCGGTGTTCAGAAGCCTGCGCGCCGTGGTCGGTGTGGGCCGAGGCGCTGGGGCTGCTCTCGCTGCGGCCGCTACCCGAGTGGATGCCGGTGTTGCCGGACGACTTGGGGGCGCTGGCATCGGTGCTGGAGCCAGTGCTGCTGCTACCGAAGCGGCTGCCACCGTTGGCATAGACCGAGCCGCTATCGGAGCGGCCAGTGGTGCCGGCGGCCGGGCGGCTGGTACTCGCGTCGGGGGCCTGGTAGCCGTAGCTGCGGCGGCCGTAGCCGGCATCGCGCTGGCGGCCATAGTTATAGGAGCTGCTTTCGCTGCTGCCGGACTTGCTCTTGCGGGTAGCCAGCCAGGCAACGCCACCGGCCAGAATAGCGCCGCCCACTACTTTCTGGGTCGTGCTGAGGCCGTTGACTTTATCGAGGGCGCGGGTGCCGAAGTCCTTGAGCGACTGCGGCAACTGGTTCACGCTGTTGAGCACGCCGGAATCCTCAATCCACTTTTTGCCGCTGTTCAGGGCCGTATCAACCAGGGAGCCGGCCTGGTCGTTGGTTTGCTGGCCTTCGCCCTGGCGGTTATCGCCGGCGTTGGCTGTGGTTTGGTTCTGCGCGTCGGGAGTAGGAGAGGAGCTTTGGGCGCTGGGCGTGGGGGTCGATTTGCGCGAAGCGGCCGAAGCGCCGCTGGCAGTATCCGGCGTGGTGGCCGAAGATTGGGCGTTGCGCTCGGCGTTGCGCTCGGCGTTGGTCGGGTTCGAAGTTCCGAGCTGGTCTTTCTGGTTATCCATGATACTGAGACGGAAAGGGGGGTGGAGAGAAAAAAGCAAAGCCGGACACCGCAGTACCCCAGGCGTTAGATTTATTCGTAATCAGCTACCGGTTAGTTGCAATTCGCCGACTTTATTTTGGCTTTCGCGGTTCTTAACCCCCCCCAAAATCAGGGCTGCGCGTGGCGCGGCAGGGGGCGTAGTACGTGGGCGGGGTCGGCCAGCACCACGCGGCGGGCTTCCTCGCGGGCTTCCACTTCAAACTTGTTGTGGTAGTAGCCCACGCGGGCCGACTCGATGAGGTATTTCCAGAGGAAGGGAAGCAGGCCGTGCTCTTGGTACTGGCGCAGGTGCACGGCCTCGTGGGCCACCCACTCGGCATCGGCTAAGAATTCCTCGCGGGAGGCTCCGCTCAGGTGCACGGTTTGGCCCACCACCATGGCCACGCGCCGGGCTTTTAGCACGCGCCGAGCAATGAAAGCGAGGGGAGAATTGGTCCAGGTCCGGAGTTTTTGCATGAAGTAGGATATATGAATATTCTGACCGCGCAGATACGAAGTAAAGAGGAGCTTGGTTGCAAGCTATAAGGTTAATATTTGTTGATAAAATTATCTTTTGTAAAGTATTTTTGCCCTTTTTAAAGAAAAAGTGCCGGACTTACGAAAAGTTTAACCTAGCTTTACCCTGTGACCTGTTCTACGAACAATAGAAATTATCGGGTACAACTGTTTTTCATCACATCTTCACTTGGCTGCAGTCAGCCTTGCCTATCGCCTAAGAAAGCTACTACTCCGGCTCTTCCGCCCTCACCTTGGAATCCGGTTTTTTGCCCCCAATCCTAACGACGGACAATGAAACACAGCCTCCTGTATTGCCTCGCCGCTACCTCGCTGGCCCTCTCCTTCTTCTTTGAACGCGCCCCCGAAGCTTCGGTTATGGCCCGTGCCTCCTTGGCACCGGTCGTGGCCGAAGCTTCGCTGCTTCCGGCCCTGACGATAGGAAAGCCCGCCACCGAGCCCCGCGACTTTGGCAACCCACCGGCCACCAGGCCCACTGCCGCCGAGCTGGCCGCCTCCCGCGACTCGCTCACCTACCACTACTACGCCCAAACCCTGGGCCTGCACCTGGCCTTCGACGAAAACAAGGACTTGCTGCGCATGGTAACCGACTGGATTGGCACGCCTTACAGCTACGGCAGCAATTCGCGCAAGGGCACCGACTGCTCGGGTTTTGTAACCCGCGTATTCCACGAAGTATATGGCATCAACCTCATTCACTCGTCGCGCGCTATGTTTAGCAACACCAAGCGTGTGGCCAAGAGCGAGATGGAAACCGGCGACCTGGTGTTTTTCCGCCGGGGCAAGGGTCCGATTTATCACGTTGGTATTTACCTGAAAGACGGCAAATTTGCCCACTCGGCCTGCAATGGCGGCGTAATGGTGAGCTCGCTGAACCAGCCCTATTACCACCGTAATTTCTACGCCGCCGGCCGCGTGCCCGCCGCCGTAGCCGCCGATGCTGCCGCGCTGGAAGAAGCCGCCACGGCCCTGGCTTCCGCCACCGAATAGGAAATTCGCGCCTGCCAAAGCGCCAGACAGAGCGCCTGACCCTTGTGGTTGGGCGCTTTTTTTGTGGCCGCCCGGAGCTGGCAACCCGGGCCAGGAGGCGGCTGAAACGGCCACCGCTTCATGCGATGCCCATTAAAAGAAACCCATACTTGCATTAAACCCGAGGCGAAGACTGTAGTCTTTGCTAAACAGCCGGTTAATGCCGTCGTATTCGGCGGCTGAACGGTGCCTTGTAGCAACGTTTCTGGCCTCATTTTTCGCGCTTATTTATGAACCGTCGACATTTCCTCCAACGAAACGCGGCCGTAATTAATACCCCGGTGGCGGCTGTGGCCGGGCGGCCCGCGCCGCTGGCCGGCCCTGCGGCCGACCTGGCCCAGCAGGACCCGCCTGAAACCGTGAGCCGCTACGCTAATAAGGAACTGCCCACCGGCCTGGCCCGCACCACCAGCACGCTCACGCCCTACGCCGGCCCCTGGGGCTACGAGCAGGCCGCGCACCTGCTGCGCCGCTGCCTGTTTGGCCCCACCCGGCCGGAGATTCTGGCGGCGGCCGGCTCCAGCCTCACGGCGGTGCTCAATGGCCTGCTCACGGCCCCCGCCACCGCCCCCGACCCGCCCGTGAACGTGTCGGCCACCGATACCAGCGTGCCCATTGGGCAGACCTGGACGGCGCAGGTGTTCGACCAGAACTTTGAGGGCGTGCGCCGCACTTCGCTGCGCGACTGGTGGCTGGGGCAGGTGCTGGGCCAGGGCACCACGCTGGCGGAGAAGATGACGCTGTTCTGGCACAACCATTTTGTGGTGGAAATCAGCAACATTAACGATGCCCGCATGGGCTACGAATACGTGCGCCTGCTGCGCGAGCACGCCCTCGGCAACGTTAAGCAGCTGGCCAAGGACGTGACCGTGACGCCCGCCATGCTGCGCTACCTCAATGGCAACCAGAGCGTAGTGGGTGCGCCCAACGAGAACTACGGCCGCGAGCTGCTGGAGCTGTTCACGGTAGGCAAGGGGCCGCTCATCGGGCCGGGCAACTACACCAACTACACCGAGGCCGACGTGCAGGCCGCCGCCAAAGTCCTCACCGGCTGGCGCGACCTGGCTACCGTGCCCGTGGGCAGCTACTACACGGCCAGCCGCCACGATACCACGACCAAGGTGTTCTCCTCGGCCTTTGGCAATGCCAGCATTGTGGCCAGCGGCAACACCGAATACCAGGCGCTTATCAACCTGATTTTTCAGCAGGTGGAAACGGCGCGGTTTATCGTGCGCAAGCTGTACCGCTGGTTTGTGTACTATCTGATTGATACGCAGGTGGAAACGGATGTTATTCGGCCGCTGGCTACCATCCTCATTAACAATGGCTTCGATGTCGTGCCGGTGCTGCGGGCGCTGTTCAGCTCCGAGCATTTCTTCGATGCCCTGAATATGGGCTGCCTCATCAAAAGCCCGCTCGATTTCACGGTGGGGCTGTGCCGGCAGATGCAGGTGGCGTTTCCGCCCGCTACCAACGTGGCCGTGCAGTACGGCATGTGGAACTACCTCAACGGTCTGACCTTTGTGCAGCAGCAAACGCTGGGCGACCCGCCCAACGTAGCCGGCTGGGCCGCCTACTACCAGACGCCGCAGTACCACGAACTCTGGATAAACGCCGTGACGCTGCCGCGCCGCAACCAGGTTACGGACCTGTTCATTGGCTCGGGCTATACGCGCAGCGGGGTCAAAATTGCGATTGACGTGCTGGCGCTCACGCAATCGTTCCCGGCCGCCACGGCCTCAGACTGCAACCTGCTGATTGACGAGTATGTGAAGCTGATGCTGCCCATCGCCCTCACTACCAACCAGACTGCCTTCCTGAAAACCGCGCTGCTGCCTGGCCTGCCCGATTTTGAGTGGACCGTGGAGTGGCAGCAGTACCTGGCCGCGCCCACCAACACGGCTAAAAAAGCCGCTGTGACCACCAAACTGCAAGCCATGCTGCGCGCCCTAATGGGCCTGGCCGAATACCATCTTTCTTAAGCTGTTAGCTGACAGCTATTGGCTGTTAGCTTCCGCAATATCTCATTCGTCAATTGAAGCTGCTGGCTAACAGCTAACAGCTATTAGCCAGCAGCTTCATTATGAAACGTCGCGAATTTCTACAGACTACGGCTGCGGCCTCGGTTGGTACTGCTTTTCTGAGCGGGCTGCCCATTGGGGCCTACGGGCATTCGGCCCAGCTGGCGGCCCTCACCAATGCTACCACGGTTTCGGATAAGGTGCTGGTCATCATTCAGCTGCAAGGCGGTAATGATGGGCTGAACATGATTATCCCCCTAGACCAGTACCCGGCCCTGCTGGCGGCGCGCAGCAACATCGCTCTGCCCCAGACGGCCGTGTTGCCGCTCACCACGGCCACCGGCATTCATCCGGCCATGGCCTCGCTCCAGAACCTGTACCAGAACGGCAAGTTGGGCGTGGTGCAGAGCGTGGGCTACCCCAACCCCAACTTCTCGCACTTCCGGGCCACCGATATCTGGACCTCGGGCTCTGATTCGAACGTGACCTGGACCACGGGCTGGGCCGGCCGCTACCTCGACGGCGAGTTTGCGGGCTTCCCCACCGGCTACCCCAGCACCCAGAACCCCGACCCGCTGGCCATCAGCATTGGCTCGGTGGTGAGCAACTGCGTGCAGGGTCCCACCGTGAACATGGGCATGGCCATCGCCAGCACGTCGTCTTTCTACCAGCTGCTTAGCGGTGGCGTTGATGCCGCGCCGAACACGCCGGCCGGGCATGAGCTCACTTTTATTCGGCAGGTGGTGAGCCAGACGCAGGTGTACACCACGGCCATTCAGGCGGCGGCCGGGCGGGCCCAGAACCTCTCGCCCCTGTACCCCACGGCCGGTCAGAACTCGCTGGCCGACCAGCTCAAAATAGTGGCCCAGTTGGTGGCCGGCGGCCTGAGCACCCGCATCTACGTGTGCCAGCTCGGCGGCTTCGATACGCACACGCTGCAAGTGCCCAGCACGGGCAGCACCACCGTAGGCACCCACGCCACGCTGCTGGGCAAGATTGCGGAGGCCGTGAACGCCTTCCAGGACGACCTGCGGCGGCTGGCCATCCAGGACCGGGTGGTGGGCATGACGTTCTCGGAATTCGGGCGGCGCATTCGGTCCAATTCCGGCTTCGGCACCGACCACGGCGCGGCAGCCCCGCTGCTGGTTTTTGGCACCAAGGTGAACCCCATTGTGCACGGGGCCAATCCCACGCTGCCCACCAGCGCCGGCGTGAACGACAATATTCCCATGCAGTTCGACTTCCGCAGCATCTATACCAGCATTCTGAAAGACTGGTTCCAGGTGACGCCGGCCACGCTCACGCAGCTCTTCGGGCAGCCCTTCACCTACGTGCCGGTATTGCGGCCCGGGGCTGCCACGGCCACAACGGCGGCGGCCGAGGTGGCCGAGTTCACGGTGTACCCCAATCCAGTGACGCGCGACGGCCGCACCACCGTAGCCTACGAAAGCGCCGGTGGCCACGTCCAAATCGTGATGCTCGATACCCTGGGCCGCGAGGTGCGCCGCACCGTGGACCAGGTGCTGCCCCGCGGCCCCCAGCTGCTGCCCGTGGACCTGAGCGGCCTGGCGCCAGGCGCTTACTACTGCCAGGTGCGGGAGGACCGGCGCACGGGCTCGCGCATTGTGGTGATAGAGTAAAGCGAGGAATTGTCAGGTAATGTGTTTTGGTAAATGCTGCTGATAATGAATGATTTGCATTTTGATATTGTGGATTGTTTTGGTTCTCGACCAGAAAAAAGGCAGCCCGGCCCGGCTCTTTTCCGTACAGCGAGTCAGGGGCGGCAACGGCCCTGTTTCACCTCTCCCTATTCAATACCAGCTTTATGGAAGCGCAAATCGAAAAACAACTCGAAGACATCCTGCCCGAAGACCTTGCCCGCACTTTCGAGAGCGCCTACCACGTATTTCAAGGCAAAACCGAGCACGTTGACGACCTGCTGAAAAACGGTGGCGTGCTTCTGCGCAAAGCTGCTCAGCGCTTCACGCCCACGCAGATGGTGCTCGGCATTGCCGCCATCGCCGCCGTGACGGTGGTGCTCATCAACCGCGCCAGCAACGACTAGCTGATAGCTGGCTTTCTGCTGTGGAACAGCGGATTGCCAGTCTGATATACCAAAGGCGGCCTTCTGCGGAAGGTCGCCTTTTTTGTGTCTTGCCGAAGTTGCGGAGGACCAAACCTTCGCCCCGGAGGGGCGGCATATCGGTCGTAATAATGGTGAAAATGAACGTCAAAGCCCCATCGGGGCGATATTTATTAGATGGGTGTCGCCCCGATGGGGCTTTAAAAACAGTAATCAGCGGGTTGTGCTACCGATATGCCGCTCCTCCGGGGCGAAGGTTTGATCCTCCGCAATTTCGGTGGCCTAAGGGATATCGTAAGCTGCGTCGCCTCAGCGAATGTCAATCAGGACCGGTACGGCCAGGCGTACGGCGACCGGCTGGCCGTTATGGCGACCGGGCTCGAAGCGGGGGAGGCGCAGGGCAGCCGCTAACACCGCCTCGTCCAGGGCGCTATTGATGGGCTTGAGCATGACCGGGCGCGTGACACGGCCATCGGGCTCCACCACGAAGCTGATCTGGCCCTCGCCGCTGCTGGCGCGCTCGGGGTATTCAATTAGCTCCGGCAGGGCGGCTTGCAGGCCATCGGGGCCGCTGCGGCCGGGCAGCACGGGCATCTGCTCGACTTGGCTGTACACCTGGTTTTCGGGTACCGGTGCGGCCTGGCCGATGGGCGGCGCGGGCGGGCTGAACGAGATGTTCACCACCTGGTACATGGCCACGGGCTGGTCGTCGTAGCCCAGGGCGGGCTGCCAGCGCGGGAAGCCGCGCACGAGGCGCAGGGCTTCGTCGTCGCAGCTGGGGCAGAGGGGGTTAATGACTTCGCTGGCCCCGATGCGGCCATCGGCCTTCAGCACGAAGCGCACCGCGACGCGGCCCTGGAGGTCGCGCTGCTTTACTTCGGCGGGGGTGGCTTTGTTCTTTTGCAGGTATTGTTCCAGGGCCACATCGCCGCCGGGGAACCGGGCCGGCCGGGTGACTTCCGTGCTGGTAAATACGTGGCGTGGCGACAGGAACATCACCGGCACCGTGAGCAGCACCGCCACCGGCTGGCCCTGGTAGCGGCCCGGCAGCAGGCGCGGCATGCGCTTCACGGCGGCCAGCGCGGCGGCATCGCAGGCAGGGCTGAGCGACTGCACCACGGCTGCCTTTCGCCCCACGCCACTCACCCCCACCACCACGCGCACGAATACTCGCCCTTCAGTGCGGCCTTCGCGCACTTCCAGCGGCAGCTGAAGCTGCTTCTGCACGGCCTTCACCAAGGCCAGGTTGCCGCCGCCGTCGGGCAGGGTGGGCACCTGGTCCACGTAGTTGAATATCTGCGTGGTATCGGTGGCGTACTGGCCGTAGGACTGGGTAGCGGCGAGCCTAGGAAGAATAGTAAGGAGTAGAAAGAACAATCCACCCAACAGCCAGGGGCGGCGGTACAGGGGGCGCAGTCGCTTTAGTTGGTCGGTATTCATGCGGCAAATTTATAGCCGGGCGTAATCTGCGGCCACCCCAGTAGAGGTCCCATTCAGGGTTTTTGCGGCAGCCGGCCAAACAGCACGGGCACGGTCATGCTCACGGAGGCGGGCAGCCCGTTTAGCTTGCCTCCTACGAAGCGTGGCAGCTGCTTCACGGCGGCCAACGCGGCGGCATTGCAGTTGGCGCTCAGCCCCCGGATTACTTTAACGTCACGAATCACCCCGCTGGGGCCGACGATGAATCCCACGAATACCTTGCGGAGCAAAGAATCATTGGCTACCTCAGCGGGCATCACCAACGCCCGTTGAATGGCTTGGGCAATGGGGCGGCTACCCTCCCCGGACGGGAGGCGCGGCATCTGGTCGACCAGTTGGTAAATGCGAGTCAGCGTGTCGGCAGCTACGGATTTGGTGTCCTGAATATTGAACGTGACGGGTACCGTGAAGGAAACTGATACCGGCCTGCCCTGCTGGGTGCCGGGGATAAAGCGAGGTAGAAGCCGTACGGCGGCCAACACTTCCTCATCGCACCCCCCTCCGATGCCCTTGACAATCTTGCCGTTCCGCACCTCACCGCTTTCCGTTACCAGAAAGCTGACGAATACCCGGCCCTGCAACTGTTGCCGTAGGGCCGCTGCCGGGTAATGTACCAGCCGCTGAAGCGCTTCCACAATGGCCTTGTTGCCACCGCCGCCGGGCAATTGCGGCATTTGCTCCACATATGTATATTTTTTTCCCACAACCCGTTCAACTTCAGGGCTGGCTGGCGCAGTCGGGGTGACCTGAGCTACGGCAAACCGGGGTGCCGCCAGCCCCAGCAGTAAACAGAAAGCGGGAAACACAAGGGTTTTGGTGGAAAGCAGAGTAGGTTTCACCAGCGTTAGATTGAAGAGTTAAAACTTAAGAATTGGCGACGATTGGTCAGCTTCGCGCAAATTACTTTCCCTGCAGCGTCCAGCTCATAGCCACCCGCGCATTCGGCTCCTCCGCGTTGCGCAGGAACACCAGCTCGTCGAGCTGGCCCACGCGCCAGGTTTCCAGTAGGTTATTGTAGAAGGGTGAGCCGGGGTTGCCGCTCTGGCCGCCGGGGTACACGCCGTAGGCGCGTACCTGGGGGCCCAGGGCCACCACCATGCGCCAGCTGGGGCCCTGGCGCTCGGTGGTGGCGTTCACGATGCCGGAGCCGCCGCCGCAGTCCACATCCATCTGCCCGAAGCCGGGGAGACTGAGCAGGTGCAGGATGTCGGTGCTTTTCTGGCTGGCCCAGCGCCATTTGGGGCCTTGCGCGCCGTATTTGCGGGTGAGGCTGTCCACGGCCCAGCGCAGGCTTTGGCGGGCCAGCAGGGGCAGGGTTTCGCGGGTGCGGGTGCGGCGGTCATCAATCCAGCGGCTGCTGTCTTCGGTCAGAATCAGGTTGTTGGTGCGGTCGCGGGCGGGGCGGCGGTAGGCCGGGCCTTTGGGGTCGGAAGGAAAATCATCGTCCCAAAGGCGCTTCACCAAGTTTTCGTACCACAGCTCAAACAGGCTGGGGCCCACGGCATCGGCCGTGTATTGGTAGTCCCAGCGGCGCAGGGCGGCCAGGGCCTGGCCTTCGGGCGTGGTGGCAGCTTGTGCGCCGGCCAGCGCCAGCATGCGCGGCAGCATCAGCTGGGCATTCAGGCCGAGCACGTCGTTCTGGAGTAGGCGCAGGCTGTCGGCCGTGACTATGGGCATCTGGCCGAGGCGTTGGTTAATGCGCCGGCCGCGCTCCGACGAGCCGTAATCCCAGTTCATATAATAAGGATAGTCCTGGGGCCGCACCGACGACTGGTTGGCCGACGACACGAAGCCCCGGGCCGGGTTCTTGGCGTGCGGGTTCTGGGCGGCCGGAATCCAGCCCTGCCAGTCCTGGGCCGGGTCGCGGCCGTCGAGCAGGTACTTGCCCTGCTCGTGCCACTTTAGCGGCAGGTGGCCGTTGGGCCAGATGGCAATGTCCTGGCCGGCATCGGCAAACACGAAGTTCTGGGCCGGCGCGCCGTAGCTGGCCAGCGCGGCCGTGTAGTCGGCGTAGGTGTGGGCGCGGTTGAGCTGGTAAAACGTCCGGAACTCGTTGGCCGCGTCGTGGGCCGTCCAGCGCGCCGCGTAGCCGATGGGCACGTAGGTTAGGAAGGGCTTCTGGGGGCGGTCATACACCACCGGGCCGTGGTGGGTATATAATACGGTATCGAGGCGGTCGGGCTGGCCGCGCACCCTAATGCGCTCCACCACGCGGCGCACGGGCTTCCATCGGCCACCGTGCCAGTACTCGCGCTTGTGAGCGTCCCGAAACTGCACCTGGTACCAGTCCAGCACGTCGGCGTAGGTGTTGGTTACGCCCCAGGCCGCCTGCTCATTAAAGCCGATGATGGCCATCGGCGCGCCCGGAATCGACACGCCGTACACGTTCACGCCCGGTGCCGTCAGCTGCACCTGGTACCAGATGCTGGGCAGGTTGAGCTGCAGGTGCGGGTCGTTGGCCAGCATCGGAAAGCCAGTGGCCGAGCGTGCCCCGCTCACCGCAAAGTTGTTGGAGCCCAGGTCGCGCGAAGGCTCCTGATTGGGCGCATAGGGCGCTTCGGCCGCCAAGAAAGCCGGCGGCACGGGCGGCGTGGCCTGGGGCTTAAAGTCGAGCGTCGTACCCGCCGGAATCACCGGCGACTCGCGGGTGGGGTAGTCCGGAAACAGGTCGCGCATCACCGCCGGACCGTACTTGCGCAGGGCATTGCTCATGCGCAGGTCGTCGGAGCGGCCGGTGAGGTCGAAGGCCATGTATTTGAGGATGAGGGCGCTTTTCAGCGGCTCCCAGGGCTCGGGCGCGTAGTCGAGCAGCTTGTACTCAAACGGGTAAGTGGCGGGCGTGAGGGTGTTGATATAGGCGTTGATGCCGTCGGAATAGGCCCGCGCCACTACGCTGGTCACGGGGTCGGCCAGCACGGCGGCCACCGATTTCTGCGCTCCGAAGCCCAGGCCCATGCGCCGGAAAAACCGGTCCGTTTCCAGCCGCTCCGGCCCCAGAATTTCGGCCAGCCGCCCGGCTGCTACGTGCGCCACAAAATCCATCTGCCAGAGCCGGTCGCGGGCCGTGAGGTAGCCCTGGGCCAGGTACAGGTCGTGGTCGTTTTGGGCGAAGATGTGGGGCACGCGGCGGTCGTCGTAGCGCACCGTCACGGGCTGTTGCAGGCCCGCGATAGCCAGCTGCTGCCGGGCCGGAAAGTCTTCGGGCCGCTCGCCATTCTGCCAAAAGCCCCGGTATGGGCTCAGCAGCTTGCCGAAGGGCGGCAGGTTGCCCTGTTTGGTATTCAGCACCCAGATGAGGGTGAGGCACGCGGCGAGGGTCAGTAGCGCTTTGAGCATTCGGGTTTTGGGTGTCAGGGTAAAAGCAGAGCCCAATTAACGACAATGTTGCCGTTCTGTCCTTAAAACCAGCCGCGTAGCGGCGGCAGGTTTGTAGCCAGTGGGTCATTCATAATGATAAAAGCCGCGTAGCGGCGACAGAATCCACGCGGGTTTTCTGTCGCCGCTACGCGGCTTTTATCGGTTGTGATTGGTTTGCTACAAATCTGTCGCCGCTATGCGGCTACTTATATCGTTATCGGAGTGCGACTTCGCGCACCAGCCCACCGATGCCCCACACCAGCAATTGCTGGCGAATGGCTTCGGCCTCGGGGCGCTCGCCAAACTGGCCCACGAGCACGCGGCTGCGCTGGCGGCCATCGAGCAAATCTTGGGAGATGGTCACTTTAAGCTCGGGCAGCAGCGCCTTGATGCGGGCCTGCACCGTCTGGGCATTGGCGGCATCAATAAAAGAGCCGGCCTGAATGAGGAAGCCCGCCGGGCAGTTCACCGATTCGGTGGCCGTGATGACCTCGGCCTTGCTGGTGGTGGAAGCCGCGATGAGCTTTGCCGTAGCGCCAACCCGGGCCACCGAGTCGGCGGGGCTGATGAGGGCTTCCGGGGTTACGGAGTAGGTGGTGAAGGCGGCGTCGGGGTTGGGGTCGGCGGCGAAGAGGGCGGCCAGGTTTTCGGGGGTGGAAGCGGGGCCGAGGGGCGTTTCGGGGGCTACTACTTCGGCTACCACGGTGGCGGCACCGCATTCAACCACGCCCAGGGGCTTAGCGGCAGCCTCGGATAAATCGATGATGCGCTGGTGGCGGTAGGGGCCGCGGTCGGAAACACGCACCACAACGGATTTGCCATTCTTCACATTCGTAACCCGCAGGCGGGTGCCGAAGGGCAGGGTTTTGTGCGCGCAGGTGTATTTGAAGCGGTTGTAGCGCTCGCCGCTGGTGGTGCGTCGGCCTTGGAAGTAACTGCCATACCAGGAGGCCCGGCCGCGCAGCACCGTGGTGGCGGTGCGAGAGGCGGGAGCTACTTTGGTGGTACCGGGGGCGGTATGCGCCGAAGCGCCCAGCAAAGTCAGCAGAAAAAAGAAGCAACTGGAAAGGGCGAGTACTTGTAGGCGACGAAATAAAATCATGCGATTCGCAGGTGGTGAGCATGACAAACATAGACCTATCCATTTGAGCAATGCTAAAAATACGCTGACCTCTACTAACCGAATTAGGCTAAAAATTGTCCTTTATCCAGAAATTTTGCATTTAATTAATCTTCATGTTGGGGTTAAAAGTAGCCGTGAGGTTGTCTCAAAGTATATTTTGCCGAATGAGGCCTTTGGCATTGCGTAGGTGCGAAAATTAGATTATGCGACGGGTGTAAAATTTGGGCATCGCCCCCACGACTACCTTCGGAACCGGGTTGCGCGAGTCCGTTTTTTTTCGTAAGAGTAGTAGCCCACCGCCGGGCCCCAACCCTACCTTTGCCCCATGGATTTTGGCCGCCTGCCTGACCTTCGCTATGTTGATTTTAGCCTGCCGCCCGACCACCCCGAAACGGCCCGCGTGCTGGCCCGCGCCCGGCCCACGCAGCCCACGCCGGCCCGCATCTATGTCGGCTGCCCCATCTGGACGAACAAGGAGTGGCTGGGTACGTATTTCCCCGCCGGCATCAGGGAGCCCGACTACCTGCGCTACTATGCGCAGCAGTTCAATAGTATCGAGCTGAATACCACGCACTACCGCATCCCGGATGCCACTACCGTGCGGCGCTGGCGCGAGGCCGTGGGGCCGGCTTCGGGCTTTAAGTTCTGCCCCAAGCTGCCGCGCAGCATCAGCCACGAGCGGGAGCTGTTTCAGGCCGACGACCTGGTGGTGACCACGGCGCGGGCCTTCGAAGGGCTGGGCGAGAACCTGGGCTGGGCCTTTTTGCAGCTGCCGCCGCACTTCGGCCCCGAGCATTTGCCGCGCCTGGAGCGCTTCCTCGTCGACTTCCCCACTACCGTGCCGCTGGCTGTGGAGCTGCGCCACCCGCGCTGGTTTGCCGACCCGGTTTTGGCCGATGCCGTATTCGCCACCCTCGAAGCCCTGGGCAAAACGCTGGTGATAACCGACGTGGCCGGCCGGCGCGACGTGCTGCCCCTGCGCCTGACCACGCCCACGGTCTTTATCCGCTTCAACGGCCACGGCCTGCACAGCACCGACTACCAGCGCGCCGACGCCTGGGCCGAGCGCATTGCCGCCTGGGTGGCGCAGGGCGTGCACGAGGTCTACTTCTTCATCCACCAGAAAGACGTGCGCCACGCGCCGGTCTTCGCCCAGTACTTACTGGAGAAAATCCGGGGGCTTACCGGGATTGTGGTGCCGCCGCCGCACATTATTCCGCAGCCGGTGCAGGGAAATCTGTTTGGGTTTTAGGGGCTGAGCGACCCGTACGTCTGTCATGTAGAGCGCAGCGAAGCATCTTTACCGCACAACGCAATCCAATTAAAAGGATTACTGGTGGCGGGCAAGATGCAGAGCTGCGCTCTGCATGATGGACGTGCTTTAAGCAACTTCCTGTTACTGAGCAACCGCTTGCTGCAACAGCGGCCCCAACACCTGCCACACGTTTTCAGCCAGGATTTTTTGGCCCGCCGCGTTGGGGTGCACGCCGTCGGCCAGGTTCAGCGCGCGGTTTCCCAGCACGCCTTGTAACAGGAAGGGCACGAAGGGCAGCGTGTTTTTATCGGCCAGGGTGCGGAACAGGGCTTTGAACTCGGTGGCGTAGTGGGCCAGGCGGTGGCCGCCGAGCGGGCCGAGGTCGAAGGGAAACTCCAGGCCGGCCAGCACCAGTTGGGCCTCCGGATGCTGCCGCCGCACGGCGTCGATGATGAACTGCAGGTTTTGGGTGGTTTCGCGGACCGGAATGCCCCGGATGCCGTCGTTGGCCCCCAGGGCCAGCATAAACACGTCAATCGGGTGGCGGGCCAGCACGGCGGACAGGCGCTGGCGGCCCCCGGCGCTGGTTTCGCCGCTCACGCCGTAGTTGTAGGCTTTATAAAGAAGTGGTTGGTTATCGAGCCGCTGCTGAAGGAGGCTGGGGAAGCTGTTGGCGGCTGGCAGGCCGTGGCCGGCCGTGAGGCTGTCGCCGAAGAAAATGATGTTTTTCATATAGTGCTGATTTAACAGCAAACGGGGCGTTTTCGTGCCCGGTGTCACCTCACCCCCGGCCCCTCTCCGCAGGCTTCGCGCTTCAAGCGAACCGGGGCCGGGGGTGAGGTTCCCGCGTGGGGGGCAGCAAACAAACTTACTCCACCACTTCCAGCACGGTGCGGAACGAGACGTACTTGCCGGCGAAGTGTTTTTCCATGTCGGCGCGCAGGGCCGGGGCGCAGATGGCTTGGTACTCTTCCAACTGCTCCAGGCTGAGGCAGTAGTATTGGGCGGCGTAGGTGATGCCGCCTTCTTCCTCGTCGAGCAGGCGCAGAAGCTGGCTCTTGATGAAAAACCCGGTGTCCATTACTTCAGGAATGTGGGTGGTGCGCATGTAGTCGAGCCATTCGTCGGCGGCGGTGGGCTCGAGGCTGCTGGTGACGTTGTAGAGAATCATAATTCGGTGAGATAGTGAGGTGATGAAATGGTGAAGCTGTTTAGAAAGGCACTCAACCGGTCATGCAGAGCACAGCGAAGCATGACCGGTTGAGTGCCTTTTGTGACTTTCTAAACAGCTTCGGGTGAGTTGAGAGACGGAAATCAAGGGAAATAACTTACTATTCCACCATCTCGCCATTTCACCATTTCAGACGCGCATGGCGTCGAACTGAAAGTCGGTGATACGGGCCTGAATGTCTTTGGGTGTAAGGTTAGACGTGACGGCGGCCTGGGCCAGGGCGGGCAACTCGGCGTCGCCGGCCAGGCGCAGGCTCAGGATTTGGCCAGTGCTGAGCTGCTGTTCGAGTGGGGCGAAGCGCTGGCCGCTCACCTCAAAATAGCGCTGGCGCACTTCGAGCCGGCAGATGCGGTCCTGCAATTGCAGGGCATAGTGCTGGCGCAGCATCACGAGCACTCCGAAGCCGATGACGGCCAGCGCCGCCACGCTGAACCAGAGCCGGGCCGTCTGGTCGTCGTCGCCGGCTACTTTGGTATAGTGCACAATGGTGTAGCCGGCCATAAGCAGGGCCAGCGGCAGCAGCACAAAATGGTGCCACGGATAATACATGGCAGTGTTTTTAGTAGGCGTGGCCATACGGGTAAGAGGGGTTGAGGTGGGCGAAAGTAGGGGCGCGGACTGATAAGCGGGCAATAAAAAACTCCGGCCGAAGCCGGAGTCTTTATGCATACGACGGAATGGCCGCTTCGTTATTTCATTTCCTTGGCGCGTTTCTTTTCGGCCTTGGCCGTGTCGCGGGCGGTGCGCTCCTGCTTCTTGGCTTCCTTAGCGGCAGTGCGCTGCTCTTTAAGCTGTGCTTTCTGTGCTTTCTCTTGCTTGCGCTGCTCGTGGAGCTGCTTTTTAAGGTCCGATTGCTGGTTGGCGGTTTCTTTCAGCTGGTTGCGGCTGTCGCGAACGGCCTGGTCGCTGCTGTTGGTCTGCTGCTTTTGGGCGTCGTAAGTGGCTTTGGCGTCGTTGGCGCGCTGCTGCTGCTGCTCAGCGGTGAGAGCCGGCTCAGCAGTGGCGGGAATGGGAGCTAGGGTAGTCTGGGCGTGGGCAGAGAAGGCCGAGGCCACAATGATGGCCAACAGGCCGAGTGTTTTTTTCATGGGGAGGGGTGGTGAAACCCGTTAGATTCGGCCTGTGTACGCCGGGCCTAAAACAAGGTTCTCAGAATTGTAGCTTCGGATAAAGTTCAGCCGAAGCCGTTGGCTATTCTTCCACGTAGTCCAGGTCTTTGCCGTAGCTCTCGGGCAGGGTGCTCACGGCCCAGAAGGCCACCAGCAGCGAAATGCCGCCCAGCACCGCCGCGCCAGGCACAAAGCCCAACACCCCGCTCAGGTACTTGAAAGCCGGCACCAGGCCCACCACCGCGCCCCGCGCAAAGTTGGGCGCGGTGGTGGCCACCGTGGCCCGCAGGTTGGTGCCAAACTGCTCGGCCGCCACTGTCACAAACAAGGCCCAGAAGCCCACCGAAATACCCATCACAAAGCACACGGCATAAAAGGTAGTCGGCGAAGCGCCCTCAATTCCGAACAGGTACACGCCCACCAGCACGGCGCAAAATACCAAAAACACCTGCAGCGCCTTGTTGCGCGAATGCCACAGCTGGCTGAGCGCCCCACTGATAAAATCGCCAAACACCAGCCCGAAGTAGCACCAGAACACCGCCAGCCCGGCCGTGACCTCGCCCGTGAGCCCCAGGGCCCGCCCAAACTCGGGCGCCAGCGTCACCAGAATGCCCACCACGAACCACAGCGGCACCCCAATCAGCAAAATGCGCAGGTACTTGCCCAGCCGCGCCGGGTTGGTAAACAGGCTCAGGAAATCGCCCCGCGATACCGCCGCCTGGGCCTGCAGCTGCCGGAACATGCCCGACTCGAATACGCTCACGCGCAACAGTAGTAGCGCCAGGCCCAGCCCGCCGCCCACGAAGTAGGCATTGCGCCAGCCCAGCTTTTCGCCCACCCAGTAGCCCAGCATGGCCCCGCTCACGCCCACGGTGGCCACTATCATGGTGCCGTAGCCGCGCTTTTCCTTGGGCAGGCTTTCGCTGACCAGGGTGATGCCCGCGCCCAGCTCGCCGGCCAGCCCCACGCCCGCAATGAGCCGCAACCAGGCATACTGGTCGATGGTCTGCACGAAGCCGTTGGCAATATTGGCCAGCGAATAGAGCAGGATGGAGCCGAACAGCACCGAAAGCCGGCCCTTCTTGTCACCCAATATGCCCCACAGGATGCCGCCGAGCAGCATGCCGCCCATCTGCATGTTTATCAGGAACAAACCCCGGTCTGTGACGGCGGCTTTGTCGATAATGCCCAGGTCGTTGAGGCTCTTAACCCGCACGATGCTGAACAGAATCAGGTCGTAGATATCGACGAAATAGCCCAGCGCCGCCACAACGACGACAGCCGTGAACACGGTGGTTTTAGTAGGGTGGGAAGCTTGCATGGCCGAAATGTAGCGCGGACTTTTAGTCCGCGAGGCCATTGGCACCCCTTGCTGTATCCCGTGCGGACTAAAAGTCCGCGTTACCGGCCTTTAGCTCGCAGTGGCTGTGGCAGCCGCCGGGTAGCTCGCCATCTTCCACCTGCACGGTGCAGTGACGGATGTTGAATTCAATTTCGAGGCCCTTGGTGAGGGTGGCCAGCCAGGCGGCATCGGCCCCACCGGGGCGCACGAGGTGGGCCATGAGGGCGGCATCGTGGCCGGCGCTGCTCAGGCTCCAGATGTGGAGGTCATGCACGGATTCGACTTCGGACTGCTGCAGCAGGTAGTTGCGCACGGCTTCGGGGTCGATGCCATCGGGCACGGCCTGCAGGCTCAGGCGCAGGCTGTCGCGCAGCAGTCCCCACGAGCTGAAGACGATGATGCCCAGGATGATAAAGCTGATGGCCGGGTCGAGCCAGGTCCAGCCGGTGAGCAGCACTAGGCCACCGCCGGCCA
Source organism: Hymenobacter siberiensis (assembly GCF_018967845.1). GTDB lineage: Bacteria > Bacteroidota > Bacteroidia > Cytophagales > Hymenobacteraceae > Hymenobacter > Hymenobacter siberiensis. Next base: position 632,242 of record NZ_JAHLZZ010000001.1, on the reverse strand, counting down.
CTACGCCCGCGCTCACCAGCGCATCCACCATCATGTGCAGGTAGGCCCCGCGCACGTTCACGTCGGCCTTCTGCCCGCTGCGGAAAAGCAGGGCCGTGACGCCGTTCACCAAAATGCCAACGCCGGCCAGCAGCATCACCCAACGGCCGTTCACCGGCTCCGGGTGGCGCAGGTGGTCAATGGTTTCCCAGAGGATAAAGCCCACTGCGGCGTAGAGCAGCGCCGTGTTCAGCAGCGCCGCCTGAATAGTTGCGCCCCGGTAGCCAAACGTGTAGCGCCGCGTGGCCGGCCTGCCTGCCAGCCAGGCTGCGCCCCAGGCCAGGGCCAGGCTCAGCACGTCGCTGAGGTTGTGGCCGGCATCGGAGAGCAGGGCGCTGGAATTAGCCCAGAAGCCGCCAATGGTTTCGGCAATCACAAAGGCCAGGTTGAGGCCGATGCCAATGGCAAAAGCGGCGCTGAAGCCGCCGCCGGGCGGCGGGGCGGCATGCTGGTGGCCGGCGTGCGAGTGGCCGGGGGCAGAATGGTCGTGGTCGTGGGGCACTGGGCGGAAAACTATTGGGGGCTGCGTCCTAAACGCAGGGCGGCGGGTTTTGGGTGCATCGCTACCGTCAGCCCTTGGCCGCTGGAAACCAACACGCCCTAATTCAAAAAAAGCCGCCCGCCCTCCCCGGCGGGGAGAACGGGCGGCCTGACCTGGGGCAGTGCCGCCGCGTCGTCGTTACTTGAACGCCAGCGGCACCACCAGCCGTACGCTCACATTCCGGCCTTGGTTAAATACGCCGGTGCGCCCGTTCGCCACATTCAAATCGGCGTATTTCAACCGGCTCAAATGGCTCTGGTAGCCCACGTCGAACAGGTTATTGGCCGTGATGAACAGCGAAAAAAGCGTACGGCCCCGGGCATCGGCTAAATCGGTGCCGATGCCGGCGTTGATGAGCGTGTAGCCGGGCGTGGCCGTCTCGGTATCGAAGGCCGAGAAGTAGCGGTTCTGGGTGAAGGTGTGCTCCAGCTGCACGCGGGCGTAGGGATTGGTGATGCGCTGGCCCTGGCGGCGGAAGTTGGCCCGCAGCTCCGATTGCAGCCGGTCGCCGGGGATGAAGGGCAGGTATTTCTCGGCGGCGGCCACGTTCAGCTGCTCGGCGCGCACCATCGAGAACGAGTTTTCGAAGTGCAGCCAGTCGAGTGGGTGGGGGTGGAAATCGAAGCTGACCTCGCCGCCCACCAGCCGGGCCTGGCCCTGGGCGTACTTATAGGCGCGGGTGTCGTTGCGCAGCGAATCGCCCCCGCTGGCCGTGAGCAGCCGGCGCGTGAAAATGTAGTTGCTGATGCTGTTCTCAAACGCATCGACGCTGAACCGGACGTGGTCCGTGACGTAGCTCACGCCGGCATCCACCTGCAGGCTGGTTTCGGGGCGGAGGTTGTCGTTGCCGATTTCGTAGCGAATCGTGCCTTCATGCTTGCCGTTCGAGCCCAGCTCGGCAATGTTGGGGGCCCGGAAGCCGCGCGAGAGGTTGGCCTTCACCGTCAGCTTCTCATTCAGATTATACGCCGCGCCCAAGCTGCCGCTGTAGTTGCGAAAAGTGCTCAGGAAGCCCGGAAACTTGGTTTCGGCATCGGGATTGGCGCTAGTGGTGGGCCGCTCGCGGCCGTCGAGCAGCAGCTTGTCGGCCGCAATCTGGCGCACGTCATACCGCAGCCCGCCGCTTATATCCAGCGCACCAATGGTTTTCTTGGCCACGCCAAACACGCCGCCCTCGCTCACGCGGTAGGCCGGAATCAGGAATTCCTGGCCCAGGTTCTGATTTTGCTGGTGCAGGCCGCTGGTGCCCACGGTCAGGTTCCAGCCGTTGCGCTCGGGCAGGAAATAGCGCAGCGAGTAGTCCACGGTGCGCAGCTGGAAGTAGAGCGAGGTTTCACTGGGGTCGAGCACGTTGCCGTATTCGCGGCGCAGGTTCTGCTGGTAGCTCACCTGCAGGCCGATGCGCCCGCCGTTCGGGCCCAGAATGAAACTGTTGTCGGTGCCGATGCGCAGGTGGTTAATCTGCTGCTGGGGCACGGCCAGGCCGTAGCCGCGCAGGTCGCCGTCGGTCACGGGCACGCTCTGGGTCGAGTCGCCGCTGGGTACGTCTTTCACGAAGCGGCCGGTTTGCGGGTCACGGGCGCCCTCGGTCAGCCCCAGCCGCTGGTTGAACGTGCTGAAAGTCAGGTGCGAATAGCCCCAGCTTTTATTCACGCCCACGTAGCCGTTGGCGTCCCATTCATTAAAGCCCGAGTTGTACACCCGGCCGTCGTAGCGGTTCTGGTAGTCGCCGGCCACCTTGCGGGTACCCCGCGCCAGCCAGTTGAAGCCGTTGAGGTTGCCCGCGTTCTGAAAAGAATAGGCTTGCAGGTTGTTGTTGGTCTGGTAGTTGGCCGTGGCCGTGCCCGTGATGTGGCCTTCGGCAATGGGGTCGGGGGCCACGAAGTTGATAACCCCGGCCATCGCATCGGAGCCGTACAGCAGCGAGCCCGGCCCTTTGATAATCTCGGCCCGGTCCACGCTAAACTCGTCAATCTCAATGCCGTGCTCGTCGCCCCATTGCTGGCCTTCCTGCCTGGCCCCGTTGTTCAGGGTGATGACGCGGTTGTAGCCCAGCCCGCGCACCACGGGCTTGCTGATGGCCGCGCCGGTGGTAATCTGGCTCACGCCGGGCGTGTGCGCAATGGCATCCACGAGGTTCGAGCCGGCCGTCTGGTTCAGCCGTGTATGGTCCACCACCGAGGTGGGGATGGGCGAGCGCCGCAACTGGGTGGCCTGCGACACGCCCGTCACCACCACCTGCCCAATCTCAGTGGCCGCCACCGTCAGCTTGAAATCGAGGGGTTGGCCGCTGCCCGTGTCCACGGTCTGCGACACGGTGTTGTAGCCCAGCGAGCGCACCTGCACCGTGAAGCGCCCCCGGGGCAGGCTGCTGAAGCTGAACGAGCCATCCGGCCCGGCCGCCGTGCCCTGCTTCAGGTCGTCGAAAATAATATTAGCCCCCGGCAGGCCCTCGCCGGTAGCCGCATCGGTAATGCGGCCGGTGAGGGGCGGGGCCATCGGGCGCACCCGCGCCGCCACGGGCGGGGCCGTTTGGGCAACAAGCGCCGTGGGCACTGCCGCTAGGCCCATCAATAAAGAAAACCGGGAAAGATTGAATGACATAAAAAAGCTAAAGCAGCCCGGCCCGCCAGCCGCTGCAAAAGCGCGGCTGCGGACAAGGTAGGGTATCACCAAAAAGAAAAAGGAATGCGCCGGAAGCTAGGCGCGGCAGGGCGGGCCGCGCAGCGACCGCGCAAAAAGCACCTCGCCCGCCGCTGGCCGCACGGGCGGCAGGGGCGGCGTGGCGGCGTAGTGCCGGGCCACGCGGTGCTGGGGCGCCGCCACCGGCCCTGCCGCCTGAAACGCTACGTTGTAGAATTGCTCTACGTCGCAGTGCTGGTGCCGGGCGCTGACGAGGGCCTTGCCCTTGTGGCGAAAAGCCGGGGCCTGGGCCGGCTCCTCGGTGGTGTGGGCGTGGGGGTGCAGGGCCAGAATCCACGCCTCGGGCAGCAGCGTCCGCACGAGGCAGAGCAGCAGCAGCAGGGCTAAAGGTGAACGCAGGGCTTGCACAATACAAAGATGGCGGTAAACGCCGGAAGTTGCTCCGTAAATAAATTGCACGCGGCGTCACAGTTCACAAATCATGGGCAGCGCATTTCTCGTATCGGTGCACTATCTTGCTGCCCGAGCGGCCTTTTAGCGCCTTTTTTTGTGATAATTAGCAATATTCCCGACTTGTCTTTGCAATACGACGAACAGCTGAGTCTGTTACGCATTGAATGGGCCTCCGGGGCCGACACTCGTACCCTACGCCAAAGTGCCGAGCAGCTCCTGGTCCTGGACCGGGAGCTGGGCGTCCGCAATTTGTTGTTCAACATGAATACCTTTCCCGACATCTCGGTCTACGACCAGGTGTGGCTGGGCGTGAGCTGGATGCCGGGCATTGTGAAGCTGCCGCTGGAGCGCGTGGTGCTCGTGAACCACCGCCACCGCGTGCACAACCAACTGGCCATCGACTCGCTGCTGGCCATGTTCCGGAGCATCATCAGGTTTGATATTCAGTATTTCCCCCAGCCTGAGCCTGGCTTGCAATGGCTGGCCGACTATTCGGCGCGTCTGCCCGAGCTGCAGGCCGAGTGGGATGCTGTATTTGGTCCCGGCCTGGTGCAGGCCGGTAGCCTCGAAGCCCCGCACCGGCACCAGCCCGAGCGGCTGTAGCCCGCCGCCGCTGTCAATCTGACAGTCAAGTACCCCTTGGAACGTCCTTTGAAAGCTCCGGAAACCGTGGCCAGCGCCCGTGCGCTCGGCCATTCCGTCTGTATTCAACCGTTTCCCCTTTATACCATGCAAGAAACCGGCTCCATCTCCATCCACACCGAGAACATCTTCCCGATTATCAAGAAGTTCTTGTATTCCGACCACGAGATTTTCCTGCGCGAGCTGGTCAGCAATGCCGTCGATGCCACCCAAAAGCTGAAAAGCCTGGCCCAGCTGGGCGAGTACAAAGGCGAGCTGGGCGAGCTGAAAGTGCGCGTGACCGTGGACAAGGAAGCCCGCAAAATCACGATTTCCGACCACGGCCTGGGCATGACCGGCGAGGAAATCAAGAAGTACATCAACCAGATTGCCTTCAGCGGCGCCACCGAGTTTGTGGAGCAGTACAAGGACAAGGATGCCGCCACTAAGGACCAGATTATCGGGCAGTTCGGCCTGGGTTTCTACTCCGCGTTCATGGTGGCCAAGGAGGTTGAAATCTTCTCGCAGAGCTACAAGGAAGGCACCGAAGCCGCCCACTGGACCTGTGATGGCAGCACGTCCTTCACCCTGGAAAGTACCGACAAGGCCGAGCGCGGCACCGACGTGGTGCTGAACGTGGCCGAAGATTCGGACGAGTTTCTGGAGGAAGCCCGCCTGCGCACCATCCTCACCAAGTACTGCAAGTTCCTGCCTATTCCGATTGAGTTCGAGGGCCAGCTAATCAACGATACCAACCCTATCTGGACCAAGCAGCCAAGCGAGCTGACCGATGAGGACTACAAGAAATTCTACCAGGAGCTCTACCCCATGAGCATGGACGAGCCCCTGTTCTGGATTCACCTGAATGTGGACTACCCGTTCAATCTCACTGGTATTCTGTACTTCCCGAAGGTGAAGGACGAGCTCCAGTTTTCACGTAATAAGATTCAGCTGTACTCGCGCCAGGTGTTCATCACCGACGAGGTGAAGGACGTGGTGCCCGAGTTCCTGATGCTGCTGCACGGCGTGATTGACTCGCCCGACATCCCGCTGAACGTGAGCCGCAGCTTCCTGCAGGCCGATGCGGCTGTGCGCAAAATCAACACCTACATCACCAAGAAAGTGGCCGATAAGCTGAGCAGCCTGTTCAAGCAGGACCGGCCCGGCTACGAGGAGAAGTGGTCCGACATCGGCATGTTCGTGAAGTACGGCATGCTGAGCGACGAGAAGTTCTACGACAAGGGTAAGGACTTCGTGCTGCTCAAGAATGTGGACGGCAAGCTGTTCACCATCAGCGAGTACACTGAGCATATTCAGGCCAACCAGCAGGACAAGGACGGCAACACCGTGGTACTTTATACCAACGATGCCGAGCAGCAGCACGGCTACGTGGCCGCTGCCAAAGAGCGCGGCTACGACGTGCTGAACTTCGACCACATTCTTGACCCGCACTTCATCGGCCAGCTCGAGCAGAAGCTGGAAAAAACCAGCTTCAAGCGCGTGGATGCCGACACGGTGAGCAAGCTCATCGAGAAGGAAGGCACCACCGAAAGCGTGCTGACCGAAGACGACACCAAGAAGCTGGAGGAAAGCTTTACTACGGCCATTGCCAACCCGGCCATGCACGTGAAAGTGGCCGCCCTCAGCCCGCAGGACGCCCCGGTTACCATCACCCAGAACGAATTCATGCGCCGCATGAAGGACATGCAGCGCACCGGCGGCGGCGGCGGCATGCAGATGTTCGGGGCCTTCCCCGAGTCGTACGACGTGACCGTGAACGCCAACCACCCGCTGGTAGCCAAAGTACTGGCCGACGGCGGCGAGAAGCTCGCCAAGCAAGCGTTTGATTTGGCCCTTCTGGCCCAGGGGATGCTGAAAGGCGAAGCCCTGACGGCGTTTGTGAAGCGCAGCACGGAGTTGCTGGGCTAACGGACGTAGCGTGGACTCTGCGAGTCCGCGAACCATAAAAAGCGGCCCCTGGCAATTTGCCAGGGGCCGCTTTTGCGTTAGCAGGCCGGCCGTTTGTACGCCCAATCTCCTACCTTGGCTTTCATGCTTACGTCCCTCCGCACTCAGAATTTTCGCAGCATCCGCGACGCCTCGGTAAAGCTGGGGCAAGTCAACCTGTTTATCGGGCCGAACAACTCGGGCAAGTCGAATTTCTTGAAGGGGATTGAAGTAGCGGCTGCTCTACTATCAAACACAAATAAGGACGGAAATATTGGGCGCAATAATCTGTCGAAATCATTGCAAAATAGGCCGTATGATTCTCCTGCTACTGTAGCTTTTATAACGGGATTCCGCGGTAATAATGGTGAAGAGGCAATTGTCACAACAGCCTTAAAAGATGACACTATCAGTCAGTACATAGCTGCTTCGGTAAAAGTGCTGAATAAATCAAGGTGTCATTAACCCCGAGTTACTTGATGGCCAGTTTCAAGCAACCCCGGCAGAAATTAGACAAGCAACGCAGGGTACAATCATATATAATATCAATCCGGAAAATCTGCGGGCAAGTGCTGGTCTGAAGAATATGCTCATGCCAAGCGCTGATGGAGCAGATTTGGTAATATTTTTATTTTATTTGGAACAGAATTATCGGGCTCAGGCGAAGAGGATACAAACAGATTTCAGAGAGTGTATTCGGGATTTGGTTCACGTTTCAACCGCTCCGGTTCCAGACGAACCGGGTAAGCTCAAGCTCAAATTCTTCGACAAAAACGACGTCGGCTACTGGGCCGAAGAGGTATCCGAAGGTGTCCTCTACTTCCTGGCGCTACTCTGCATCGTGCACCAGCCCGACCCACCGAAACTATTGCTGCTGGAGGAGCCGGAGAAGGGCATTCACCCTCGCCGCATCAAGGAGGTGATGGATTTCATTTTTGAGCTGGCCGAGCTGCGGGGGATTCAGATTATTCTGACTTCGCACAGCCCCTATGTGGTCGACCATTTTGCGGATATTCCGGAGTACATTTCCGTATTCGACCGCGAAAATGACGAAACGGTGATTCGCAATGCCGGCGACCTCATCAGTGAAAGCAACGCGCAGCTGGCCGCCGAAGGCAAGCCGCCCATTCGCTGCACCGATTCGCTGGGCGAGCATTGGGTATCGGGCTTCCTGGGAGGCGTGCCGGCATGAGCAGCATTCGCTAGGTTTCTTTGGGGAAGACGACGCGCAACGGCTTTTTCTGCAGCACTACCTGACTGCCCTGACGGCCGATTCGCCGCACCGTTTCGAATTCGATGAAGCCTTTGCCCTCCGGTTTCGGGCCACCAACAAAAAGCAGGTTGACGACCTTTTTGCTGAAGCCTGTACAGTCGGACTGTCGCAGTATTAGCAGCAATGCTTTTTTGTGGGCCGCGACCTGGACGACCACGACCCCGCAGCATTCTCCCGGAAGCTGCAGGAAATGCGATTGCGGCTGGAAGGTCGCGGAGTAGAGGCGGTGCTTCTATTGCCGGTGCAGTGCATCGAGCACTGGCTGTGGTACCTGAAATGGCACCGGGAAAATCCCGGTCAGACCAAAAATATCAGCTTTGAAACCCAGCCCCGGCCAGAGGCTAAGCAGGCGGTTTGCAATGCCCGCAAGTGTCTCACCAAGCATTCTAACCCAATAGTGGCGGAATTAGTGGCCGGACTGGATATTGACTGGCTGGCCAGTCGTTCTGCCAGCTTTCTGGCATTTCATACGCAAGTCCAGGAATACGTGGCGGCCCTGTAGCCGTGCATATTACCTCATCGGAAGTCGCCGGCTTTGCGAGTTGAGGTTCGTTGTCAGAGTTGTTTGAGGAGCTGTCTTCAGCGCAAACTGCCGAAACCCCTTAGCTGTGAGCACTACCACGCCCTCCGGTCCCGCCAGCCACAGCCGCTGCTGCTTGTCTACGGCCAGCAGGGTAGGGTTGCCGGCGCCCGGCAGCGCGGGCAGCGGCTGCAACAGGCGCTGCGGCTCGATTTTATCGGTAGCGGCGGCGAAGTCGGGGAGGGGCGTGGTGGGCGCATCGGGTAGCAGCAGCAGGCCCTGGGCGGTGGCAAACAGGCGGCCCGCGCCGGGCACGTGGGCCACGCCGAACACCTCGTTGCCGGGCCGGCCGATGAACTTCACGGTGGGCAGCTCGGCCTCGGCCGCGCCGCGCTGGCCGCTCTTTTCGAACACGCAGATGGCGTCCGACATCACCACCCAGAGGTTGCCGTCGTTGTCGGGCAGCAGCTTTTCCACGATGTTATCGGGGATTTCGTGGTTGGCCACGCCTTCCTCGTTGTAGCGCGTCCACTCGGGGCCCTGCTTGCGGCTGAGGCCGATGCTGGTGGCAATCCAGACAGCGCTGTCGGCCGTGGCCACGCCGCCGTTGATGGCAGGCGTATGCAGCTCCTGAACAAACGCGCCATTGGCCCGGCGGAACACGCCCGCGCCGTTGGCTCCCACCCAGAGCTGGCCCCGGGCATCGCCAAACAGCGCCGTTACGTTGGGCGCGGCCACGCCGGGCAGAGCCAGCGGCTGCGGGCGGAAGGTGCGCGGGCTCAGCCGTAGCAGGCCCTGGCGCGTGCCCAGCCACAGGGCCGTATCGTGGGTCGTGGCGCACTGAATGGCGGCTTCGCTCCGGAAGTGGCGCACGAGCCGCCGGCCTTCGAGCCGCAGCACGCTGTGCTGGGTAACCAGGTAGGTGGCTTTGCCAGCGTGCAGCAGGGCGACGGGCTGCTCGTGGCCGGGCACCGCGTAGGGCGGCCGGGGGCGGGCCTGCATCGCCGGGCTGGCGCTGAGCAGCAATAGCCCCGGCAGCCACTGGCGAAGACACGGAAATTTCAGGAAAAAAAGCATGGTGCCAGGACAGTTTGATGATTCGTGCAAAGGTAGAATTGCCTGCGCAACCAGCTGATTACTTAATGATTAATTAAGTGTTTGGTTGGTGCGGCTTTCATAATGCAGGCTTGATGAATGAGTAACCATGGCCTCACGGCACTCGCCCAATTTTGCGGCCGGTTAGTATTCCATTCATCAACTTCAACCGGCTTTTATGAAAGCGAAAATTTTACTCGGTGGCCTGGTGCTGGCGGCAGTGGCAGGACAGGAGGCGCGGGCCCAGGCATCGGCCACCAACAACAACGTCATCATCTACATCGGCGACGGCTTTGGGCTGGCCCCGAAAACAGCGGCGCGCATGGCCATGGGCCAGGGCACCACGGGCAAGCGCTTCACGTCCGATGCCGGGTTCCAGGTGCTGGCGCTCGATAAGCTCAAGTACAACGCCACCGTCACCACCCACTCGCTCAACTCCTGGATTACCGACTCGGCCCCGGGGGCGGCGGTGTACGCCTGTGGCAAGCCCGGCAAGCAGGACAACGAGGTGATTTCGCTGAACCCCGGTTCGGGCGCGGCCATCGAAACCATTCTCGAAGCCGCCAAGAAGCAGGGCTATGCCGTGGGCCTCGTAAGCACGGCCCGCATCACGCACGCCACGCCGGCCGCCTTCGCCAGCCACATCTGGTACCGCGACCTGGAGGACTACATCTCGGCCCAGTACATTGCCTCGACGCAGACGCAGTATGAGGCCATTTTCAACAGCAGCCCCACTACGTCGTACCGCTACACGGCGGCCCGCGACTGGGTGCTGCCCACGCCCAAAGTAGGCGTAGAGCTGGATGTGATTCTCGGCGGCGGGGCCCGCCATTTCATGCCCCGCTCCCGCACGGCGGCCAGCTCCTACGAAACCATCTTGGACCGCAACGGTGCGGCCATCATCGACCCGGCCACCGGCGTGGCCGCCACCCTGAAAGGCAACCGCGCCGACGATGTGGACCTCGTGGGCTACGCCGTGAACCAGCGCAACTACGGCTACGTGAACAGTCGCGACGCCCTCAACAACATCAATCTCAGCCAGTATGGCCCCGGCGGTAAGAAGCTGCTGGGCCTGTTCAACTCCTCGCACGTCAACTACGAGCAAGACCGCCAGACCAGCGCCGCCTGGGAGCCCTCGCTGGCCGAGATGACCCACATGGCCATCGAAGTCCTCAAGGCTAAGAGCAACGGCAAGGGCTTTTTCCTGATGGTGGAGGCCGGCCGCATCGACCACCTGGAGCACGCTAATACCGGCGGCATCACGGTGGTGGCTAACCCCGCCGGCGGCAACCAGTACACCGTCGATTCGGACAAGCCGGCCTACCTGACGGGCGGCGGCGAGGCCAACTACATCGCCACGCCCGCCATGCCCCGCACCACCAGCGTGTACGCTTCCGATTACATGATTAAGGAGGTAATGGCCTTCGACTACGCCGTGGCCGAGGGCCGGGCACTGCTCGCCACGCCCGCCGTAACCGGCAAAACGCTGGTCTTTAGCACATCCGACCACGAGTGCGGCGGCTTCACCGTCACGGGCCTGCACGACGAGGCCGATGCTCAGCAGAACGGCACCAAAATCCGCACTTACTCGGGCCAGATTACCAAGTCGGTAGCGGCCGAGGCGGGCTATGCCACCCCCACCAACCTGGTGCGCGGCGACGGCGGCGCGGGCGGCTGGTTTCCTGATTACATGATGAATACCTTCCAGGGTAAGGACTACCCGCAGCCGGCTTCGGTTACCGGCCGCCGCATCGTGGTGGCCTACGGCTCAAATCCCCTCACCAACGGCAACGGCACCCGCGCCAGCACCGGCGTAGGCAGCAACCAGGGCGCCACGCCCGGCAACCACACCCCACAGGACATTTGGGTAGGAGCCGAAGACAACACCAATACCCACGCCCAGCAGATTACCGGCCGCGGCCTGCTCGACAATACTGCCATCACGCCCATCATGGCCGACTTCCTGAATCTCAGCGCCTTCGGCACTACGCTCGGCCTGCGCACCAGCAGCGCCGACCCCAAAGCCCAGCTCCAGCTCAGCCCGGTACCGTTCGTGAATCAGTTCGAAGTCGGCTTCACGCTGCCGACGGCCGGGGCCGTTACGGTTGAGCTGTTCGACGAAATGGGCCGCCGCGTGCAGAGCGTGTTGAGCGATAAGCGTTTCGCTGCGGGCACTCACTCCGTCGCCGTAGATGGCAGCCGCCTCAGCGCCGGGCTTTACATCGCCGCCGTCACGGTGAATGGGCAAGTGGTGAGCAAGCGCACGATTAAGCTATAACCTCACCCCCGGCCCCTCTCCTTGGGGAGAGGGGAGCCTGACGATAAAGAAAAATGCCCGCTGCATCTGCAGTGGGCGTTTTTTATAGAGCTGGTGTCATTCGCGACGCGGGGGGCTCGTGAGGGGACGCCGTTGGGGAGGTTACTTTACGTTCCGCGCCACCACAAACATCCGGTCGCCAAACCGTCCCGTCAGCTTGTTGAGATAGTATGTTGGGTACTGCCCGGCCAGCTTGCTCACCTTCTCCACCACGCTGCCGCCGAGGCGAATGTTCTTCGGCGGCTTCACCGGGTTCAGCAGCTCCACCACTTCAAATCCCTGCTTTTTGAGCATCCTGGTGATGGTAGCCGGCGTGAATTCGAACAGGTGGTAGGGCGGAATATCCATCTTGCGCTCCTTGCCCAAAGCCGCGTAGGCGGCAAAGCCCAGGCGCACCGCGGGAAGATTGAGCGTGGCCGGCAGGGCCAGCACCAGCAGCCCGCCCGGCTCCAGAATGCGGTGGAACTTGGCCAGCGTGGCGGCGGGCGAAAGCAGGTGCTCCAGCACGTCGCCCATGTAGGCGAGGTCGAACTGGTTTTCGTGGAAGTCCTCGGTGGTTTCGATGTTTCCCGTGACGACGGGCAGGTGCAGCTCGCGGCGGGCGAAGTCGGCCGCGTGCTCGGATATTTCGAGGCCGTGGGCTTCCCAGCCCAGGGCCTCCAGGCTTTTGAGGGTGTAGCCAGGGCCGCAGCCCACGTCGAGGTAGCGGAACCTGCGGCCGGGATATTTGGCCAGGATGTAGTTGGTGAACTTGTCGGGCCGAACCTGGTTTAAAGCAGCCTGCTTCTGGCCTTCCTCGATGAAAACGACCTCCTGCTGGGTCCGGTCATAGTTGGGGCGCTCGGTGAAATAGTCTTTGCCGTAGAGCCGCTCCAGCTGTGCGGGCGTGGGCTGGGGGTCGAGAAACATCAGGTTGCAGCTGCGGCATTGGGTGCCTTGCAGCTTTTGGCCTTCAAATTCGTAGTAAAAGGGCAGCTTCTTAAAATCGGTGCTGCCGCACAGGTCGCAGGTACGCATGGAAGTAGCGCGAACTTTGTAGTTCGCGTTGCCGCACGGTCAATTTCGTAACAACAACGCGGGGACGCGAACTGCAAAGTTCGCGCTACTTCGCCCAAGATTCTTATGCTCGACGTTCTCATCATCGGAGCCGGCCCCGTGGGCCTGGCCTGCGCCCTCGAAACCCAGCGCAAAGGCCTCAAAGTGGCCATTATCGAAAAGGGCGCGCTGGTCAATTCCCTGGTGGGCTACCCTACCAACATGGAGTTTTTCTCCACGCCCGAGCTGCTTGAAATCGGCGGCTACCCCTTTCCCACGGCGCACTACAAGCCCCTGCGTGAAGATGCCCTCGACTACTACCAGCGGGTGGCCCGCGACGAAAAAATCGACATCCGCCTGCACGAGAAAGTGCTGAGCCTGCGCGGGGAGCAGGGTGATTTCATTATCACCACCAGCAAAGGGGAGATTCCGACCCGCAACGTGGTGGTAGCCACCGGCTTCTACGACCTGCCCAACCCGCTGGGTGTGCCCGGCGAAGACCTGCCCCACGTCAGCCACTACTACAAGGAGCCCTACCAGCACGTAATGCAGCACGTTGTGGTCATCGGGGCCAAAAACTCTTCGGCCAAAGCCGCCCTGCAAATGACCCGCGCCGGGGCCAAAGTCACGCTCATCGTGCGCGGCTCCGAAATCAGCGATTCTGTGAAATACTGGATTCGCCCCGACCTCGTCAACCGCATTGCCGAGGGCCGCATTACGGCGCACTTCAACACCACTGTCGCCGCCATCACGCCCGAGGCCATCGAAGTGCTCACGCCCGACGGCCCGCTCACCATCCCCACCGATTTCGTGTACGCCCTCACCGGCTACCACCCCGACGAGGCCCTGCTCGGCCGCCTCGGCATTGAGCCCGACCCCGCCGACGAGGCCCGCGCCCCGCTCTTCGACCCCGCCACCCACGAAACCACCCAGCCCGGCGTGTTCGTGGCCGGCACCGTGTGCGGCGGCCGCGCCACCAGCCGCTGGTTTATCGAAAACGGCCGGCACCACGCCCAGCTCATTGCCGCGCACCTGGCCACGCAGGCTACTGTGGCGGCCTGATTTTCGGCGAATTTCATCATAAAAAAAGCGCCTTCCCCAGCCGGGGAAGGCGCTTTTTGCTGGTGGTTGCCCACCCGTAGGTTACTGCGGGAAAACGACGCCGCGGTAGTTGTTGGCGTTCACGCCCTGGAAGGAGCTGCCATACTTGGCGTTGATAACCTTCAGCATTTCGTTGGCGATAATGGCGTAGCCGCGCGGCGTAGGGTGCACGCCGTCGAGGCTAAATATGTAGCCCGAGAGGTAGCCGGTCGTGTTGTTGGCGGCATTCACCACGTAGCCACCGGCCGCTACCGTGCGGAAGAAGGCATAGGCATCGAATACGGCCAGATTGCGCGCGTTGGCTGCCGCTACCAGGGCCGCGTTGAATGCGGTGGTAGCTGTTGCTACAGTCGTCTGCTCGGTGCCGTCCAGCACCAGCGTGCTGGGGAAGGGGTTGCCCGCGCTCTGGCCGAAGGCCTGAGTGGTATCTACAGCCATGCCTCTCAAAAAGCCATTGTAGACCGGGTCGGAGGAGCTTGTTGGATACGCGCCAGTTGCTTGTTTGTAGAAATCGCGCCAGTATTTACCAGTGGGGCGACCGTAGAGACCGGCGTAGGGCGAGGCCGTCAGGGTTAGAAGCAGGTTACCGTTGCCGCTGGCATCACGAATGCTAGCAAGCGTAGTGCTTACACGGGCATTAGTGCCCGGCGTAGCGCTTGGGGCCAGTATGCCAGTAGTGTACACAAACGGTGCTGCGCTGGGTACGTTGGCTGCCGCCAGCGTGGCGCGGAACGATGGGCCCACGGTGGTGAAGAACGGAATACCAGTTACGTCGGGAATGGTCGAAACCACACCTTTGGCCCCACCAGACACCAATACATTCAAAATCCGGTTGGTCTTGAGGGTGAAGGTATCAGTACGGGTTATTGAGTTGGCCCCACCGCCGGCGGTGGCGTAGCCCAGCACGTCGTTGTTGCCCAGCCATTCGGTGAAGAAGGTCGGCTTCAGCGACGCTACCGTAGCCTGCACGCGCTGCAGGTAGGTTTGCCCGGCCGCGGCTGCGGGCGTGATGCGCTCAAAATATGGGTTGCCCAGCGTGCTGCCGTACCCCACGGTCTGAATGTCCGACATGCGAATGCCGGGCACGCCCAGGTTGTTCACTGGGTCGAGGAACTGCGTGTAGAGCGGGGCTGCTGCCGTGCCGCCGCGCACGGCCAGGTTGGTGGTCACGTTGGCCGTGATGGGCGAGCCCGTGGCCGTAAACCCGGCAAGCCGCAGGTACCCCGAGCCATTGCTCTGAGCCTCCGTAAAGAGGGGCTGGACAAAGTTGCCGCCGCCGGCCTTGGCAAACTGGCTGGCCAGGATGCTGGGGTACGAGCTCAGCTGGCCTTCGCGGTACAGGCCGCCGTCGGAATAGCCGGCCGTGAGCGAGTTGCCTACGGCGATGTAGCTGGAAAAATCGGCCGAGCCGGCCGAGGTCGAGGGCGCTTCAATATCGGGCTGGCAGCCGGCCAGGCCCAGCAGCGCGAGTGCCGGCGCGGTACGTTTAATCATTAGGTTCATGTCAGGAGGAAGCTAAAGTCGGGTGGGAGTGATTAAAACTTGTAGTGCAGGCCGATGCCGGGCACGTAAACCTGGGTTTTGTAGGTGCCGGCCAGGCGGTCGGTGGTGCCGTTGTCGAGCAGCTGGGCCTGGGTCTGGGTACGCTTGAGGAAGTCCTCGAACAGGAAGGACGCATCCACGCCGAAGTGCTCGGTTACCTGGTAGCTCAGGCCAGCCGTCAGGATTACGCGGTCGGCATCGGGCGTTTCGGGGCCCACGTACCCGTCTTTTACGGCCGTGAAGTCGTAGCTCGCGCCGGCCCGTACGGTCAGCTTGTCATCCACTTTGTACTGGCCGCCCAGGCGGAAGGCCAGCGCGTCCTGGTAGTAGCGCTTCGAGGAACTGAGGCTGCTGCCACCCACCAGACCGGTGTTAGCATCGGTAGCCGTGCCGGCGTTGCCGTTGTTGCCGCTGAAGCCAAAGTCCAGGGTGCGGTAAGCGCTCCAGAACGTGAGCGAGGCATCCAGACCGATGGTCAGTTTCTCGTTCGGCGTCACGCCAACGCCGATGTTGGCCACGGCCGGCAGCGGCAGCGTAGCCGTGAAATTGGTAGCCGTGAAGCTGCGGTTGATAAGTGCCGCGCTGGCACTGCCCGCCGCGGGCAGGCCCGAATAGGTCACGCTGCCATTGTCTACGGTTGCGTCAATTTTCGAGCGGTAGCTCACGCCCACGCTCAACTTCTCCGACGGCTTAAAGAAAATGCCGGCGTTGTAGCCGAACTGGGTCTTGGTTTTACCGTCGAGGGTGATGTGGCCCGTGCCGGTGGGCAGCGGAATATCCTTCTGCAGGTTCACCGAGCCGTAGGCCAGAATGGTGAGGCCCGCGCCCACGCTCAGCGTCGGCGTGATGGCGTAGGAAGCCGTGGGCTGCACATATATCGCTTGCAGCGTGATTTCGGTGAGGGCGTAGCGGCCTTCCCAGTCACTGGCGTATTTCAGCGTGCTGCCGTAGGGCGTGTACGCGGCAATACCAAACTTGTACTTCGCGTCCTTCGGGCCAAAGCTGGCGTAGAAGTTGAACGGAAACACCACCTGCTTCTCGAGATTGCGCTGCGGGGTGCTGTTGTCGCTGCGGAAACTCACGCGGGCCAGGGCAGCATTGAAGCCCACCTGCACGCCGTTTTCGCGCACCATGGCCAGGGCACCGGGGTTGTAGAACATGGCGGCCTGGTCGAGCGACAAGCCCACGCCTACGCCACCCATACCGATGTTTTTCTGTCCGCCAAGGTTTACCTGGAAGCCGCTGGCCGACGCCGCCGACGCGCTGACCAACAGGGCGCCCCCCGCGAGGAGTAGTTTTTTAACCGTCATAAAATGTGAGATTGAGGGTGGGTTAGATTGTGGGGGTTAAAAGTAGGGGAAAATTTTAAGGGATTTGTTAGGCAAGCCGAATAATTTGTTTCGTTCAATCGTTTGTTTGGCGGTTCTGCTCCCCTGCCGCTGCCCCCTACCTTTGTGCCCATGATTCTTCGCGCCGACCACCTCGTTAAAAAATACAAAGCCCGCACCGTCGTCAACGACATGTCGGTGACCGTGGAGCAGGGCGAAATCGTGGGTCTGCTCGGGCCCAATGGGGCCGGCAAAACCACCTGCTTCTACATGATGGTGGGTATGGTGAAGCCTAATTCCGGCCGTATATTTTTGGATAACACTGAGATAACGACTATGCCCATCTACCAGCGGGCGCGCCTCGGGGTGGGCTACCTGGCCCAGGAAGCCAGCGTGTTCCGCGACCTGAGCGTGGAGGAAAACATCATGGCCGTGCTCGAAATGACCAGCATGAAAAAACAGGCCCGGCAGGATAAGGTGGAGGAAATGCTCGAAGAGTTCAGCCTGACCCATGTGCGCAAAAACCTGGGCAAAGTATTGAGCGGGGGCGAGCGGCGCCGTACCGAAATAGCCCGCGCCCTGGCCGTAGACCCCAAATTCGTGCTCCTCGACGAGCCCTTTGCCGGCGTCGACCCCATTGCCACCGAAGAAATCCAGGGCATCGTGTCCAAGCTCAAGCACCGCAACATCGGCGTGCTCATCACCGACCACGACGTGAACTCCACCCTCAGCATCGTGGACCGCGCCTACCTGCTCTTCGAGGGCAAGCTCCTTAAAGCCGGCACCGCTGAAGAGCTGGCCGGCGACGAAACCGTGCGCCGTGTGTACCTGGGCAAGAATTTCGAGCTGAAGCGGAATGTGTAGTTTTTTTAAATGTGGGAAGGTGCTGGGTGTGAAAATGTGAAAATGAAATAAGCGAGATTGGCAGAAAAGCTGGCCTTGGTACTATTGTGGGCTAAAACCAGGCTCCACCCCCACAAATTCAGGCTCTTTCCTGCATTTCCACATCATCACATCTCCACATTAGTAAAGATGCTCGACCAGCTCGTCGCCCACGCCGTTCAACTCAGCAGCCTGCCGCGGCTGGCCCGCATCCGGCAGCAGCCGCATGAGGTGCAGGCGCGGCTGCTGCGGGGGCTGTTGGGGCGGGCGCAGGGCACGGAATGGGGCCGGCGCTACGGCTTTAGCGAGAAAATGACGCCTGCCGAGTTTGCCCGCCGCGTGCCCGCCAACACCTACGAGCAGCTGTATCCGGAGCTGGAAAAGGTGCTGCGGGGCCAGCCCGATGTGCTGTGGCCCGGCCGCCCGCAGTGGTTTGCCAAGAGCAGCGGCACCACCAATGCCCGCAGCAAGTTTATCCCCGTCACGGCCGAGGCCCTCTACCACTGCCACTACCGCGCCGGGCGCGATATGCTGGCCCTGAGCACCCATCTCTACCCCCGCGAGCGGCTGCTGGCCGGCAAAACCCTGTCGTTGGGCGGGGCGCACGCGCCCAACCCGTTCCGGCCCCACGAGCCGGCCTCGCGGGTGGGCGACGTGTCGGCCGTCATCATGGCGCAGCTGCCGGGCTGGGCCGAGCGGCTGCGCACGCCGCCGCTCAAGCTGGCACTACTGGAGGAGTGGGAAGAGAAGATTGAGCGCATTGCCCGGCACGCCCTGCGGCAGGATGTGCGGGTGCTGGCCGGCGTGCCCACCTGGATGGTGGTGCTGCTACGCCGCGTGGTGGCCCTGGCCGGAGCCGACAACATTACCCAGGTGTGGCCGCAGCTACGGCTGTTTTTGCATGGCGCGGTGGCGTTTGGGCCGTACCGCGAGCTTTTTCGACAGCTTATTCCGGATGCGCGCATGCGCTACCTCGAAATCTACAACGCCTCGGAGGGCTACTTCGCCTTGCAGGACGAGCCTGAGGGCGAAGACCTGCTGCTGCTGCTCGACCACGGCATCTACTACGAGTTTCTGCCCGCCGACCAGTGGGCCGCGCCCGACCCGCGCCCCGTGCCCCTGGCCGAAGTGGAGCTGCACCGGCCCTATGCCTTGGTCATCAGCACCAACGCCGGCCTGTGGCGCTACGTGGTGGGCGACACCGTGCGATTCACCTCGCTGGCCCCGTACCGGGTGCGTATTACTGGCCGTACCAAGCACTTTCTCAATGCCTTCGGCGAAGAAGTGGTGATTGAAACCGCCGAGGCCGCCGTAGCCGCCGCCAGCCACGCCACCGGTCTGCTGGTGCGCGATTTTACGGCCGCTCCGGTCTGGTTCACGGCCGACAGCGCCACCTCGCGGGGCGGGCACGAGTGGGTGATTGAGTTTGCCGACGCGCCCGTTGTGCCCGACCTGGCCCGGTTTGGGGCCGTGCTCGATGCCACCCTGTGCGCGCTCAATTCCGACTATGCCGCCAAGCGTCACCGTAGCTTGGCCCTGGCCCCGCCCAGGGTGCGGGCCGTGCCCGGCGGCACCTTCGAGGCGTGGCTGGCCCACCAGGGCAAGCTGGGTGGCCAGCACAAAGTGCCGCGCCTGCTCAACTCGCGCGAGGTGCTGGAGGCCGTGCTGCGCGCTGCCAGCGTAGCCGCACGACAGGCGTAGTAATCAATTTGATAATCTGCTAATCATCATTTGTGGAGCCAAATAGGCGTTTGGTAAAGATTGTTTAGACTTTAGTCGAGTCATAGTGATATATATTGGAATTTAGGCAGTAATATTACCGTTGCATTCCCGCCCAATGTTCTATACCACCGAATTACCAACTGCCCAGAAGTCAGCTTATAAGCGCCCTTATAAGTCCCGCCAGCAGCGTCGCGAAACCGACCGCCGCAAGCATGATGAATCCAGCGATGTTAAATTTTTGGTGCGCGTAGGCGTGGGCGTGGCCCTCGTGCTGGCCCTGACCCTGGCATTTATGCTCAAGGGGGCCATGAGCCCCGCCGAGCCCGTGACTACCGGAGCGCAGCAATAGTAGCCCCGAAGCCGCTGCTATTCGTCCATCATCCCATTAAACAGGCCGCCCAATACGCCGCCGCTTTCTTTTTGGGAATTGCCGCCGCCCGGGGCCAGTGCCCGGATGAGCTTTTTGACGGGCATGGACTGCAGCCACACGCGGCCACTGCCGCGCAGGGTGGCCAGCAGTAGCCCTTCGCCACCAAATATCATGGATTTGAGGCCGCCCGCCCGGGCCACGCTGAAATCAATGCCCGGCTCGAAGGCCACCACGCAGCCGGTATCCACGCGCAGCAGCTCGTTGTTGAGGCGCTTTTCGATGATGGTGCCGCCCGCGTGCACGAAGGCTTTGCCGTCGCCGGTCAGCTTCTGCAAGATGAAGCCCTCACCGCCAAACAGGCCGGCTCCTAGTTTCTGGTTGAAGTGCAGGCTGATTTTGGTGCCCCGCGCGGCGGCCAGGAACCCATCTTTCTGCACGATGAGGCCGGCGGGCATCTCCCGCAAATCGACCGCGATGATGGTGCCGGGATAGGGAGCCGAAAAGGCCACTTTACTCTTGCCAAAGCCACCCCGGTGCGTGAAGTGCGTGAGAAACAGCGACTCGCCGGTGATGAGGCGCGTGCCGGCCGAGAATAGCTTGCCCATCAGGCCCTGGTCGGGCTCGGAGCCATCGCCCATCTTGGTTTCAAAGGCAATGGCTTCTTCCATGTACACCATGGCCCCGGCCTCGGCAATGACGGTTTCGTTGGGGTCGAGCTCAATTTCGAGCACCTGAATATCGGAGCCGAGGATGCGGTAGTCAACGTCGTGGGAAGTCATGGCAGCGGGAATGGTTGGGGTAGCCAAAGATATAGGTGAAGGGCTATTTGCAATGGGATGAATAGCGACGGGCGCAATATTTTTTTGCAAATGCGTTGAAAAGGCTTCTGTTAACTAGCTTTATAGTTAGCTCCTTTTTCTTCCGCCGATGACGTCCTTCCGACTCCCGTTACTGCTTGTATTCAGTGCCTTACTGAGCGGCTGCGTCGGCTCACGCTTTGCGCTTGCGCCGCCCGCGTGGGCCTTTTGGCTGCCCAACCGCTTCGACCGGCATGGCCTCGAAACCGGCCGCTGGCGCACCTACTACGACGATGGCCGCCACCGGCCCCATACCGCCGGGCGCTACCGCCACGGCCAACCGGCCCGCACCTTTCAGTACTACGACCCAGCAGGCCAGCTTGACCGCACCGAAACCTACCGCAAGGAGGGCTACTGTGAGGTGAGCTACTGGCATCCGGGCGGGCAACTGGCCCGGCGCGGCCCGGCCCAGTGGGTAACCGGTAAGGGCCAGGTCCCGCGCTTCTACTGGTACGGCACCTGGACGAGCTACGCGCCCGATGGGCAGATTTCGGCCGTGCAGACCTATGCCGATGGCAACATCACCCGCGCCGAAACCTACGAGAACGGCCAGCTCACGCAGATTGAAACCTTCGACCGGAACAAGCGCACCCGCCTCGAAACCTATGCCGACGGCCAGCTCATCAAAGTAGAGTCCTTTGAAAAAGGCCTGCGCATCGGCACTACCAATACGCTGTGATTAATGGACTTACGCAGTTGAAACACTAACCAGCTGAAAAACAGCAATGTAACAAACATGCGTCTTGAATGCAAGTCGTTGATTTTCAGGTTACACAGCTTTTGAAGTGCGTAACTCTACCCTACTAAATTTTAGGGCATAAAAACGGGGCAGCCCGACCTTTGGGGTTCCAACCACCAAAAACCCGTTCTGCCCCGTGAAGCAACACTTCGCCGCTAAAATTACGACGCTTTTGCAACAGGCCCCGTTTGTGGGCCACTTGTCCCGCCAAAAGTTTGTGGGCCAGTTTATTCTTGGCCTGATAAAGAGCCGCAACGTGCAATTCGGCGAGGTGGCCCAGCACCTCAATGACGCGGCCAAGCCCGCCTCGAACGAAACGCGCATTCAGGACTTTTTCCGCGAAGTAGACCTCAATTACGTACTGGTGGCCAAGCTTTTACTGAGTTTGTTGCCTGCGCAGGGCAAGCTGCGCTTATGCCTCGACCGCACGGAGTGGGACTTCGGCCAGTGCCAGGTGAACATCCTGCTCGTCACCGTCGGCACGGGCGAGGTCCACGTGCCCCTTTATTGGCACCTACTCGACAACCGCAGCGGCAACTCCAACGCCGCCGACCGCATCGCGGTGCTCGAAAAATGCGTGGCCTTGCTGGGCAAAGACCGCATCGGCCTGGTCGTGGGCGACCGGGAATTTGTCGGCCATGCGTGGTTCAAGTGGCTCAAAGACAACGGGCTTAATTTTGTCATGCGCCTGCCCAAGCACCACTGCCTGACCCACGCCGACGGCCGCCGGCAGGCCGTGGCCGACCTGGGCCTGGTGCCGGGGCAGGTGCGCCGCTTCGCTCACGTGCAGGTCGACGGGGTTTGGGGGCAGGTCTGGGTCAAGGCCGTGGCGGCGGACGCGTTTGTCTTCCTGTTTGCCACGGCCGGCCTGAACCACCTCGCGCAACTCTATGCCAAGCGCTGGACGATTGAGCAATGCTTTCAAAATCTGAAAGGGCGGGGCTTTAACCTGGAAGCCACCCACTTGCGCTGTTTCCAAAAGCTGCGCAAGCTCGTGGCCCTGGTCAGCCTGGCCTACGCGTTTTGTCTGGGCGTGGGCGCGGCCGCCCACGGCGGCCGCCAGCCCATTGCCCGCAAAAACCACGGCTACCGGGCCGCCAGCCTGAGCCGCCACGGCCTCAATCTGCTCCGCCAACTCGCCCGCCCGCTGACCCTGCCCGAGGACCCATTGGCCTGCTTGGTTGAAACGCTACTGAACTGGATTACGAGGCAACTTGCTAAAAATCAATTACTAAAAATAGTAGGGTAGAGTAGAAGTGCGTAAGTCCTACATTAAAAACTATTCCTCTGATGGGGGTTCGCCGCGGGTGTCGGCGGTTTCCTTTTCGGGGTCTCCAACGGCTTTTTTGCGTTTGGCCTCGCGGCTGGTGCGCTTGATGAAGTCCTCATCCGACTCTTCGGGCTCGGCCTGGCCGTCTTCGATGGGGAAGTTTCCATCTTCGGGGTCATCATCGCCGGCCTTTTCGCCGAACTGGCCGGCGCGGTCCACCAGCTTTTTGTCGCGCACGTGGCGGCCCAGAAACTGATTTATCTGCTCGATGGAGTAGTTGGAGGTGATTTCGCCCAGTGGGTTCACCCCAATCTCAAAGCCTTCGAGCTCTTTGTGCACGCGGGCCTTTTTGGCGGGGTCGGTAGCAGCTTTTTTGGGTTTGACGGGTTTCTTGGCCATGATGGGAGGGAGCAGAAGCAGGGAGTACTCTAGGACTGTACGCGAAACTGCCCCGGTGGGTGGCAGCCCCGGCCGATAACAGGCAGGCCCGCCAGGTAAAATTGCTGCCCGAGTGGGAAGGCTAGGTCCTGGCGAAAGTACTTTTGAGAAGTTTTTGGCCGGTACTACCCAAAACCGCCTTTCCCACTGGTCAGCCCTCATGCTTCCTCTCCCCCTGCGCACTTTTTTTGCCGCTCGGCAGCGCTCCTTCTACGTACGGCTTTATTTTGGTCTGCTGCTGTTGGTGGGCCTGTTTTGCTACAAAGACTACGGGGTATCGTGGGATGAGCCCGTGGACCGTACCAACGGCATGGTGAGCGCCAAGTACGTGGGGGGGCTCGTGGCACCAGAATGGACGAGCAACCAGGCGGCGTTTACCGACACGCCCGACATTCACGGCTACCGGGAGAACGACCACGGCGTGCTCTTTGAAATGCCGTTGGCCTTTGTCGACCAGCTCATTGATATCCGCGACTCGCGCACCTACTACCTGCTCCGGCACTTTGCCGTGTTCCTCGTATTTTTGGCCGGCACCTGGGCCTTGTACCACATTGGGCGCGTGCGCTTTAATAGCTGGCGGCTGGGCTTGCTGCTGAGCACGCTGCTGGTATTATCGCCCCGCTTCTTTGCCGAAGCCTTCTACAACGGCAAGGACATTGTATTTCTGGCATTTTTTACGTTGGGCGCCTACACGCTGGTGCGCCTGCTGCAACGGCCGTCGCTGGCCCGCGCGGCGGTGCACGGCGTGGCCACGGCGGCGGCCATCGACGTGCGTATTCTGGGTATTCTGCTCATTGCGCTCACCGTGGGCATGGTGGGCCTGGAAGTGCTGTTCGGGGACGATGCCAAGGCTCGGCGCTGGCAATTTGCCCGGGCGCTGCCGGTTTTTGGCGTGGTGGTGGTGGTGGCTGTTATCATCGGCTGGCCTTATTTGTGGGAGGCCCCGGTTGACAACTTCCTGACCTCGCTCGAAAACATGAAGCGTTTTCGCTGGGACGGGGAGGTAATCTACCTGGGCGAGCGGGTTTCGACGCTGGCCCTGCCGTGGCACTACGCGCCGGTCTGGATTGCCGTTACCACGCCCGTGGCCTACATCGTGGCCTTCCTGCTGGGCTCAGTGGCCACCGGCTACGCGTTGCTGCGGCACCCCATTGCCACGCTGCGCACTTTCGAGGGGCGGCTGGACGTGTTGTTCATCGGCTGGTTTGCGCTTCCCATTATCATGGTAATTGCGTTGCAATCGGTCATTTACGACGGCTGGCGGCATCTGTACTTTGTGTATCCGGCCCTGCTGCTGGTGGCCTTGCGCGGGGCCCGGGCACTGTGGCAGCAGGGGCAGCGGCTGCGCTGGCTGCGGCCGGTGGCGGTAGGAGCCGCCGGGCTGGCCGGGCTCGAAATGGTGTACACTGTTGGGCGCATGGTGCAGGCCCACCCCCAGGAGCAGGTGTACTTCTCCTTCCTGCCGGGCGAGGAAGCTGACCGGTTGTTTGAGCGCGATTATTGGGGGCTCTCGTACCGGCAAGGGCTGGAGTGGGTGGCGCAGCACGACCCCGCCGTCCAACTCAACGTGATGGGCCAGAACGGGGGGCTTATTGAGAACAACCTCGCCATTATGAAGCCCGAGGTGCGGGCGCGTTTCCGGGTGTGGCAGCCGGGCCAGGAGCAGGAGGCCGGCAAGCAGCTCTACTTTCTGGGAGCATACCGCACCCATCCCGAGGCGTATCCGCCGAGCTTAGGGGGCGAGATATACACCCTGAAGCCCTACGGGGTCACGGCGCTGTCGGTGCTGCACCCGTGGTAAGCCGACGGCCCTACTCCTTCGGTATCATGCGCTCAAATTCCTGCTGCATTTCCTTGGGCTGCTGCTTCAGCATATAGGATTGGAAGTGCTGGGCCCCGTAAGCCAGGGCAAAGCACAGCAGTAGCGGCGGTAGCCAGCTACGGTTGCGGTACACCGGCTGCCCCACGTAGCGCGGCCAGAACCACAGCACGTAAGCCAGAATAGCGGGCAGGTTAAACAGCGGCCCGTACCACGGGCTCAGGCCGTAGCGGGGCAGGGCCCAGCTCAGGGCCAGCACCCCGGCCAGCAGATAGGTCACAATGAAGACCACCAGCCCCAGTAAGGCCTGCTTGCGGCCCAGCCGCCACAGGTTGAGGCCCAGTAGCACGCCGCCTGCTATAAAGGTGAATGGAATGGAAAACAGCACGATGGTCACCGGCGAATACAGCGCGGGCGCAGTTTCATCGGGTTCAATGGCATCGGGGGTTTCAGCCGGCCGGGTCCGGTCTTGCGCAGCTTCGGCGGCGGCTTCGTCGAGGGGGCGCTGGGCGGCGGCTCCGGCTTCGAGGGCGGGGCGCAGGGCGGCTTCCTCGGGGGCGGGCTGGCCCCGGCGGCGCAGCTCATCGAGCGCGGCGAGCACGGCGGCCTCGCGGTACTGGACATGGCCGGTCACGTATTCGCGCAGGGCCACGTCGGTTTTGAGCAGCATCTTAGCGGCGTAATCTTCCATCTTTTCTAGTTAAGAGTTGTGAGTTAAAAGTTGTGAGTTGAAAACTGGAGTTGTTGGAGTTGTTTAGAAAGTCACAAAAGGTACTCAAACGGTCATTCAGAGCGCAGCATCTTGCTCGCCTCGTTGAACGGGCCTGAGGATGCGAGCAAGATGCTTCGCTGCGCGCTGCATGACCGTTCGGGGACTTTCTAAACAGCTTCGTTGAATGAAAACGGGGCTTGGCAGTCATCGGCAGCAAGGCGGTTTCAACTCACAACTCCTAACGCTTAACTGAAGAAGCGCGCCAGCGCCGCGCCCACCCGTTCCACATCCTCAAACGAATTATAGAGCGGGACGGGTGCCAGGCGGATGACATTCGGTTCGCGCCAGTCGGCGATGATGCCCTGGGCGGCCAGGAAATCGAATAGCTCGCGGCCCCGCTCGTGCACCAGCACCGAGAGCTGGCAGCCGCGCTGGGCCGGGTCGGCGGGCGTGATGATTTCGAGCTTATTGGCCGGCAGGCCCAGGCCGTGGATGAGGCTTTCGAGGCGGGCGGTGAGCTGCTCGCTTTTGCGGCGCAGCGCGGCCATGCCCCCGGCCCGGTCCACGATTTCGAGGCTGGCGCGGTGAATGGCCATTGGGAAAATCTGGGCGTTGGAGAGCTGCCAGCCGGCCGCGCCGGCCATGGGCCGGAAGCCTTTTTTCATCTGGAAGCGCACCGAGGCATCGTGACCCCACCAGCCGGCCAGCCGCACAAGGTCGGGCCGCTGGGCAAACCGCTCGTGCACAAACACGCCCGAGGTGCCGCCGGGGCCGGAGTTGAGGTACTTATAGGTGCACCAGCAGGCAAAATCCACATCCCAGTCGTGCAGGTGCAGTTCCAGGTTGCCGGCGGCATGGGCCAGGTCGAAGCCCACGTAGGCCCCCACGGCGTGGCCCGCCCGGGCAATGGCGGCCATGTCGAAGGCCTGCCCGGTGTAGTAGTTCACCCCGCCGATGAGGACGGTGGCCAGCGAGTCGCCCAGCTCCGCGATTTTGGCTTCAATGTCTGCTGTGCGCAGGGTGTGCTCGCCGGGGCGCGGTACCAGCTCCACAATGGCCTCGGCGGGGTCGAGGCCGTGCAGGCGGGCCTGGCTTTCGATGGCGTACTGGTCCGATGGAAATGCGCCGCCTTCCATCAAAATCTTGTAGCGCGAGCCCGTGGGGCGGTAAAACGACACCAGTAGCAAGTGCAGGTTTACGCTCAGGTTGTTCATCACGACTACCTCCAGGGGCAGGGCGCCCACCAGCCGGGCCGTGGCCTCGGTGAGGGTGTCGTGGAAGTGCATCCAGAACGAGGGGGCCTGAAAATGGCCTTCCACGCCCAGCCGCTCCCAAGTGGCAAACTCCTGCTCGACGGCGGCTCGGGCAGCTTTCGGCATCAGCCCCAGCGAGTTGCCGCAGAAGTAGGCGCAGGGCCGGCCATCGGGGCCGGGCGGCAGGTGAAACTCCTGGCGGAAAGCGGCCAGCGGGTCGGCAGCGTCGAGGTGGGCGGTGGAGGGGGCCAAAGGATTCATGACTGAGTGGTAATAAGCCGCCGAAACGGCAGGCGGGCAAAAAATAGCGTTGTTTGGCAGGGAGTTACCACGTCACGACTTTTGGCGGCCCGACTTCCGGCCGCTGCCATTTGAAAACGTAGCGAGGAGCTTTGTCCAGGCTGAGCTGCATATTGGTCGATACGATGAAGCAGCTCACTACCACGGTGGCATACAGGGCCACGCCGGCCAGGTGCTGACGCAGGTCGCTGCGCCGCCAGAAGGCCAGCGGCTGCGCCCCAAACGCAAAGCCCGCGTAAAGAATGAGGTGTATCGGCAATAGAAAGCGGCATTCCATGGCCACCGGCAGCGTAGCCAGGCACGGGCCGAGAAAGGCTGCCAACACTAGCGCAATGGGCACATAGCTGCGCCAGGGCCGACGGCGCACCCGACTGGCGAGCACACAGAAGCCCCCAAATAAAACCGTGTAATTCAACCAGGCAAGGCCCCAGGTAGAAGCATAAACCCGCTGAACGTACGGGGTGGTATACTGTAAATCCAGGCCATTGAACAAGTGAACCAACCATATGGAAGCCACCGTGAGCGGGGCCGATTGGGCAATTTGCCCGTACTGCGCATAGGTGGTTAGTCTGTTCAGGCCACTATCTGTCCACAGCTGATAACCTTCTCTGCTCCCAAAAACCATGGGCGGAATCGGGTAGTCGGCGGCTATGCTGGTTTCGTATTTCTGGTAGCGCAGCCCCCACTCCAGCTGATTAAGATACAAGCTGGGCTTCCCGGGCCGGTCGGTGAGCACAAATGGGCTGCGAACGCCAAAATGCTCTTGGTTGACGGCTACCTGGGGAGCCATTACCAGGGCCATGCCCGCTACCACGGCCAGCCCGCGGAACCAGACCAGCCATTGGGGCCGTGCTGCCCCGGGCTGGGGCCACAGGCTGAGCAGGAGCACTAGCGGCAGCGTGGCCGCATATACCGGCCGGAAATTAGCCGCCGCTGCCACGCACAGGCCCACCAGCAGCCCGCTCCCCACCGACCGGCTCCGCACGGCCATCCACAGGCCGCCGGCCAGTGCCAGCAAGGCCGGAAAATCGCTGAGCGGAAAATTGAAGTAGCCACGCCAGAACGCAAAGCCCAGGGCTCCAAGCATTAGGCGCCGGCCCAGGGGCACCGGTGGGCTGCCCATCGGCTGGAGCGCCCGCCACAGGCCGGGCATCACCACGCCAAAGAGCAGGCCCGCCGTAACTGCCCCCATGGCCCTGGTCAAATCGAGCGGGGTCAGGGCGACGTGCTGAAGCAGCCAAACCAATCCCGAGAGCAGCAGTGGAAACAGGTAGCCCCGCAACACGCTGTCGAAAGCCAGAAAGCGGAAATCTCCGTTGGCCCGGTATTTCTCGGCTAGCTGCCAGTACTCTTTCGCATCGTAGATAATAGGTAGCGGTTCACTGCTAAGTAAATAAATGGAAAACAGGAGGGTCAGGACCAGCCAAGCCAGCCAGCCCGGATGGCGGCCGACCCAGGCAGTGATGCGGGAAGGGGAAGTGGTTGCAGCGGAATTGGGTAGCATTCTAAAAGGCATTATTCACATTAAGTCAAGCGTACTGGTCCGACGGGAGCGTGCCACCTTCCATCAGAATTTTGTAGCGCGCGCCGGCGGGGTGGTAAAACGACCGTAGCAGCAGCAGGTGTGGGTTCACGGTCAGGGTGTTCATCACCACCACTCCAGGGGTGTAAAGGTCGGAGCAAAGGCCGCGCCGATGCTAACAAAATATGGCCTACCACGACCCCGGCACGGGCTCCTGCCACTTGAAAAGCAGGCGGGGCTTCGCTTCCAGCTGGCGCTGGGTACTGGCCGAAACCGCAAAACTACCCACCACCAACAGCCCGTAGAGGGCGAAGCCGGCGGCCCGCCGGCCCAGCGAAGCCGCCCGCCATTGCCGCAGCGGATGAGCCCCAAAGGCAACCATGGCGCACAACAGCAGGTGCAGCGGCATCAGAAACCGGCATTCCATCACCACCGGCAAGGTAGCGGCGCACGGCCCCAGTAAAATGAGCAACACAATAATGGCCGGGCCGCGGGACCACGTAAGCCGCCGCCAGCCCAGCCGAACCAGCACTAATATTCCGGTGATGAGCACCAGGTAGTTGGTGAGGGCCAGGGCAGAGGTGTTGACAAATATGGCCTGGGGATAGGGCGTTGGGTATTGCAGGTCGAGCCCGTTGAAAAGGTGCCGGAGCCAGAGCGCCAGCAGCGGCCCCGGGTAGTGGCCGGCCATGGCCAAGTAGTCCGCAAACGACATGTCGGGCGGCAGCTGGGCCTCGGTGGCCAGGGCATCGCCGGTGGCATCCCGAAACACCACGCTGGGAGTGGGGTAGTCTACCCCCACCGTCGTTTCGTATTTCTGGATGAACAGTCCCCCGTGCACCTGCGAGAGGTACAGGTTGGGGCTGTCGGGCGGGGCCGTGAGCACCAGCGGGCTATTGCTGTCGAAATGCGCCCGATTGATGAGCAGTTGGGGAGCCAGCACCAAGGCAACGCCGAGCAGGAAAGTGCCCCCCCGCACCCAATGCAATGCCCCGAGCCACCTGCCGCCAGTAGTAGGCCGCTCGCGGGGCCACACGCTCAATAGCAGCACGAGGGGCAGGGTGGCCGCATATACGGGCCGAAAGTTGAGGGCTGCCCCCACCGCCATACCGGCTAATAAGCCGCCCCAAACCAACTGCCGGTGCCGCAACAATGCCCAGATGCCCGCCAGCAGGGCCAGCAACGCCGGAAAATCGGTGAGGGCAAAGTTGAAATAGTCGCGCCACATCAAAAAGCCCAGCAGGCCAAATACCAGCCGGCGGCCCAGCGGCACGGCCGGGGCCAACGGCCCACGCAGCGCGCGCCACAACCCGGGCCCCACCACGCCAAACAGCAGCACCGCCGTGCCGAGCCCAAACCCCCGGGTGATGTTAATCGGCTTCCAGCCAAAGTAGGCCGTGAGCAGGGTGAAAGGCGAAATTAGCAGGGGAAACAGATAGCCCCGCAGAATATTGTCGAAGGATAGCAGCTCGACGCGGCCGGTGCCCCAGTATTTGTTGGCCAGTTCCCAGTAGCCCTGGGCATCGTAATGGTTTTCGTGGTATCGGTTGGTATACAGGTGAATGCCGAACAGAATGCCGAGCAATACAACCGCCCCCCAGGCAGGGTGCTGAGCAAACCAGGCGGCAGCCCGCTTCCGCGCCGGTTGGGGGGCGACGGGGGCAGGGGGGAGGACTTGTGACAAGTGGTTGGAAGGATAGAAGGCTTGCGCCGGGCAGCAGGAAAGGGTAATCCGTAACAAAATAAAGTGCCACCACGCAGAGATGAGCCCGGCGTTAGCATCCACGCTCAGCAACGTACTTTGTGGCGGGGGCAGGCGCTTACCGCGCGGCCGTCAGCGGATGAGAAGAGTACCCAAACTGCCCGGCCGTCAGCCCCAGCCAGTCCAGCGCGTTCTGGCCCAGCATCCGGGCTTTGATGTCGTCTGAAAACGGCATGGACTTGATGAGCTGGCCCGGCTCCAGCTCGCCCAGCGGAAACGGGTAGTCGGTGCCGAGCGTGATTTTATCAGCCCCCAGGGTTTTCATCAGGTAGTCGAGCATCAGCGGGTCGTGCACCAGCGAATCGACCCAAAACTTGCCCAGGTACCGGCGCGGGTTGTGCGGGTTGTCGACGGCGCAGAGGTCAGGCCGCACCTGCCAGCCGTGCTCGATGCGCCCAATGGTGCTGGCAAATGAGCCCCCGCCGTGGGCCACGGCCACGCGCAGGTTGGGCAGGCGCTCCAGCACCCCGCCAAATATGAGGGAGCAGAGGGCCAGCGTGCTTTCGGCGGGCATGCCCACCAGCCAGGGTAGCCAGTATTTGGGCATTTTCTGCTGGGCCATCATGTCCCAGGGGTGCACAAATACGCAGGCACCCAGCTCCTCGGCGGCGGCGAAGATTTCGAATAACTCCGGCGCGTCCAGGTTCCAGTCGTTCACATGCGAGCCAATCTGCACGCCGGCCAGCCCGATTTTCATGCAGCGCTCCAGCTCCCGGATGGCCAGGTTGGGGGCCTGCATCGGGATGGTGCCCAGGCCCACGAAACGGGTAGGGTAGCGCCGCACCACGTCGGCAATGTGGTCGTTGAGCAACTGGCTGAGGTCGAGGCAGTCCAGCGGCTGGGCCCAGTAGCTGAACATGACGGGCACCGTACTCAGTACCTGCACCTGCACCCCAAACTGGTCGTACTCGCGCATCCGCACCTGCGGGTCCCAGCAGTTGTCCTGCACTTCGCGGAAGAACTTGTCGTCCTGCATCATGCGAGCGCAGCAGGGCTTGTGGTGGTCGAGCCGGATAAAGCCCCCGTAGCCATACCGCTCGTGCAGGTCGGGCCAGCGCTCGGGCAGAATGTGGGTGTGGATATCGATGCTGAGAGGGTGGGGCAACACGGCGGGGCGGGCGAGGGGGGTGGAGGTGGGGTGGGGAAAAAGACCGTCATGCTGAGCGCAGCCGAAGCCTCTCTACTGCGCAAGTAATCAGATTTACTGTTGCGGTAGAGGGGCTTCGACCGCGCTCAGCATGACGGTCGGCAATTATTCGGCGGCTGGCACTACCGGTGCGGGCGCCTCCATATAAGTGCCGCACACCTTGCAGGTGCGCAGGTCGTCGTTGGCCCAAAAGGCATTCATGATGGGCGGCAGCTGGGCCACGATGTCGGTGATTTCGGCAAATTCCTCATATAGTTTGTTGCTGCAGTTTTCGCAGTACCATTGGAAGCCGTCGAGCTCGCCGGCGGTGCGGTAGCGCTCCAGCACCAGGCCCACGGTGCCGGCCGGGCGGCGTGGCGAGTGGGGCACGTAGGGCGGCAGCAGAAACATCTCGCCTGGGCCGATGGTGATATCGACCGGCTGGCCGTCCTCGATGATTTTCACGGTCATCGTGCCCTCAATCTGCCAGAACAGCTCCTCGCCGGCATCCACGTGGTAGTCTTTGCGGGCGTTGGGGCCGCCCACCACCATCACGATGAAATCCTGGTTGCTTTTGAAAACCTGCATGTTGCCCACCGGGGGCTTCAGCAAATGGCGGTGTTCATCAATCCACTGCTGGATGTTGAAAGGGCGGGCTATCATGGGTGGGGTGGGGTTAGTTGCAGGGGCTAATTTACTGCCGGGCACCCGGCCCGCGCGTGGAGTCACTTCCGCCCATACCCCGACGCTCGAAAAAACGCCGATTGGGCACAGGCAGCGGGTGGATACGCTGCAATATCCGCAGGGGCGGCTGGTCCAGCAACATGCGCCAGCGGCTACTACCTTGGTATTCGGTCAGCTGCGAATCGAGGGCGGCTACAGTGAGCGGGTAGGTCGACTCTAGGCGCAAGGCTACGATGTAGTCGGCATCGCCCACGTAGGGAAACTGGTAGATGTAGGGTCGGGCCGCCAGGTGGGGCACCAGAGGCGAGGTAGCACTTACCCGCGCGTTGGCCGGTATCAGGGCCAGGGCCCGATGTACCGCTCCGGCATCAAACTCGCGATGATAGTGCCGGCTACGGAAAAACTGGGCCGCACTCTTGTCGTACCCGTGCGCTTTGCGTACCTGCATCGATACAATGGTGGCGGCAAGGGCCAGCGTGGCCGCGCCTATGGCCAGCCACTTGGCACGGCGAGGGGTGGCCGGGGCCAGCCAGTGGCTCAGGGCGGCATGCAGCACGGGCACGAACTCTACCGAGTATTGTGCACTAATGCCCCAGTGTGCAATATTGCCCGACAGCAGCTTCTGCCCATAAATGGGGGCCAGCATGAGCAGGTAGGCCGGGCGGCGCAGCAGGGCCAGGCCACCCGAGAGCAATACCATGATGTGCAGCTCGGCCTTCACGTAGTCGCCGTTGGGGTCGGCCAGGTGGTTTTTGAATAGCAGCCCCAGTACGTAGCTTGGCCGCGTAAGCAGCGTATTCAGGGCCTCGCCCGCCGAGCGCCCCACCGCAACATACTGCTGTTGGTAGAGGTAAGCATCGCCCGAGCCCAGGCCCGGAATAATGAGCTTGACCACGACCAGGAAATAAACGGCCGTTGCCCCGGCCACGGCCAGCGCCCAGCGCCGCCGCGCCGGCTCGCGCCAGTGCAGCACGGCCAGCCCCAGGGCAATAAAAACCAGCCAGAGCGCCATGTTTTCCTTGCTGGCCGCCATCAGCACGGCCACCCCGGTGGCTCGGCCGCGGCGGTCGGCTTCGAGCCAATACAACAGCCAGGGCAGCAGCATGGCGGCCAGCACATTGTCGTGGTAATCAAACGCCAGGGCCGAATAAATGCCCCAGGTACTCAGAAACAGCACTAAAAGGCCCAGCGCCGCGCCCGCCTGCCGGCCCTGAGTGCGCAGCAGGTGCAGCCGGTAGGCGCCGTAGCCGCCGCCCAGCACCAGCGTAATTTGCACCAGCACCAGCGTGTAGGAGCCAAACAGGTAGTATAGTGGGGCATACAGCAGCTGCACCAGCGTGAAATGGTCGCCGAGCAAATTGTTGTAGCGCATCACCGAGTTGGTGTTCAGGCGCAGGTGCGCGTAGTCCCACAGGGCCTGGTTATAAATGCCCAGGTCGTAGGCGTAAGTCCGAAACAGGTAATGATTCACCAGCGCCAGCGAGCCGTAGGCCGCGCCAAAAATGGCCACTATCAGGAGCGCTACGCGGCGGTTTGGTAGCTTTGCTTGCGATAAAAACATGGAATAAACGCGTAGAATGAGCGGGAAGCCGCCGGCTGGCTTGCAGGCCCGTTGAACCCGCCTGCGCGAGCTCCGCTACAAAGCAACATCTCAATCCCCTTTGCCCCATCCCCAGCCCCTGACTATGGCCCTTCCTCTCTCCTCCCGCTGCGCCCTGGTGGGCGGCTCCACGCAAGGTATCGGCCGTGCCGTGGCCGAAGCCCTCGCGGCCCAGGGCGCTACCGTCACGCTGCTGGCCCGCAACGAAACCACGCTGCGCGAAGTGGCCGCCGCCCTGCCCATACCCGCCGGCCAGACCCACGACTACCTGGTAGCCGATTTCGACGCCCCCAGCCACTTGGCCGAGGTGGTGCAGGCCTACCTGGCCACACACGCCAATGGCTTTCAGATTCTGGTGAACAACACGGGTGGACCGGCCGGTGGCCCCTTGCTCGATGCCCCGATAGACGCCCTGCTAATAGCTTTTAACCAGCATGTTATCTGCAATCACTTGCTGGCGCAGGCGGTGGTGCCGGGCATGCGGGCCGCCGGCTTCGGGCGCATTATCAACATTGTGAGCACCTCGGTTAAGATTCCGTTGGCTGGCCTGGGCGTGAGCAATACTATTCGCGGGGCGGTGGCCAGCTGGGCCAAAACCCTGGCCAACGAGCTGGGCCCCCACGGCATCACTGTGAACAATGTGCTGCCCGGCGCCACCCTTACTCAGCGCCACACGTCCCTCATCGAGAAAAAAACGGCCCAGACCGGCCAGACCACCGCGGCCATCGAAGCCGACATGCTGAAAGCCATCCCGGCCCGCCGCTTTGGCCTGGCCGAAGATGTAGCGGCGGCTGTCGCATTTCTGGCCTCGCCGGCGGCCGGCTACATCACCGGCACCAGCGTGCCCGTGGATGGGGGCCGCACGGGCACGCTATAGGTGTTCGTTTTCAGTTGTTAGTCCGGTGCTTAAAAAAAGCTCGGCAACCAACAGCGAACCACTAGCTTTACGGCTCCTTTGTCGTGCCCAACCTTTTTCCTGTGGTAAAATTCGATACGCTTTCCATCGTTATTCCGGTCTACAACGAGGCCCGCACTATTCACCAGATTCTGGATTTGCTGCGCGAGCTGAAGCTGGTGAATAATATCGGCAAGGAAATTATTCTCGTCAACGACTGCTCAACGGATGCTTCCGGCGAGCGCATTCGGGCCTACGCGGCGCGCTACCCCGAAATGGGCCTGCGCCTGCTGGAGCACCCCGAAAACAAGGGCAAGGGCGCGGCGCTGCACACCGGCATCCGCGAGGCTACCGGCGACTACGTCATCATTCAGGATGCCGACCTGGAGTATGACCCCGAGGAATATAACCTGTTGATAAGACCGGTATTGAAGGGCTTTGCCGACGTGGTATTCGGCTCCCGGTTTATGGGCGGCAACCCGCACCGCATCCTGTTCTTCTGGCACAGCATCGGCAACAAGATGCTCACCTTCATGTCGAACATGATGACCGACCTGAACCTGACCGACATGGAAACCTGCTACAAGATGTTTCGGCGCGACATCATTCAGGGCCTGGTGCTGGTCGAAAACCGGTTCGGCTTCGAGCCCGAGGTAACCGCCAAAGTGGCCCGGGTGAAGGACACCCGCATTTACGAAGTCGGCATCAGCTACTACGGTCGCACTTACGCCGAGGGCAAAAAAATTGGCTGGCGCGATGGGTTTCGGGCCATCTATTGCATCATTAAATACGGCCTGCTGGGTCAGTAGGCCGCCGGGCTTACCCGCTTGGCTCGGTACTTCATATGTCGGTTGGGTGTAGGGGCGGGGCTTGTCCCCGCCCATCGTTGAACGAAATCCGTCGGAATGGCGCGAACAACGGGCGGGGGCAAGCCCCGCCCCTACACCCAACCGACAACCTGCCAAAGTAGAGCTATGAAGTACCGCGCCAAGCGGGTAAGCCTGGCGGTCCTACGCGGCGGTGGCCGGCACCAGCGGCGGCAGGACCGCCGGCGCGCGCTTATCGGCCCGGGGCGTGGTGGTGGCCAGCCCGGCCCCGGTCATCATCACCACAAATACCGAAATGAACAGGCCCAGCGACTCCAGGTAGGCGTAGGGCGTCTGGATAAAAGCGTAGAACGTGGCCAGGTAGAACTTTAGCGCGATGAGGGCGAAAATGCGGTAGTCGAAGCGGTGGCGGAAGTAGTAGTAAACCCCGGCCGCCAGCACCACCGCTCCTATTGAAAGCAGGGCATCGGCCGCCTGAATAAGGCTGATGCGGGCATTCAAATCATCGGGGCCGTAGGTGAAGAACCACGCGGCCAGGCCCACGCCGCCGAAGAGCTGCGGCGGCA
Organism: Hymenobacter siberiensis; assembly: GCF_018967845.1. Lineage (GTDB taxonomy): Bacteria > Bacteroidota > Bacteroidia > Cytophagales > Hymenobacteraceae > Hymenobacter > Hymenobacter siberiensis. The sequence goes on along the minus strand of NZ_JAHLZZ010000001.1, from coordinate 596,443 downwards.
GGCCCCCGGCCCCGTCGGTGCGGCCCCACTCGCCGAGGGTCGAAATGCGGTATTCGCTCAGCGCGTGGGTGAAAATCGTCCAGTCTTTGCTCAGGAAGGGCACCACGTAAATGCCCACGATGCCGGCCAGCACCAGCCCGGCCACTAACAGGGCGTGGCGGCGGCCCTCCTCACGCCACAGCACCCACAAATAAAACGGCACCCAGAACACCACCGAGTAGCGCGATAACAGGCACAGCACCAGGGCGGCCCCCTGCAACAGCGCCGACCGGCTCAGCACGCTGGCCGCCAGAATGCAGTAGTAGGCAATGATGGTGGGCTCGACGGGGTGCGCGTACAGCTGCCCATCGCGGGAGATGAGGCGGTAGAGCACGTAGGCTGGCAGGGCCACCTTGAGCAGGAAATTGACCAGGCTGAGGGGCTGCCGCGCCAGCGTGGCCTGGTAAGCGCCAAACCCCACCAACAGCAAAATGCCCAGCGCCCACCAGCGGTAGTCGATGCCCAGCTGGTCGGCGGGTACGTAGGGCAGCCACTGGAGCGGTAAGTGGTTCGGAAACAGCGGGTACGGCAGGGTGGTGATGTAGCGGTACACCACCTCGCCCGCGCGAAACCGGCTCACGTCGGCCTGGAGAATAGGGATGATGTCGGACGAGCGCACGTCGATGGCCTGCGTCGCAATAATCGGGGCCTGCACATAAAGCACCTGCACGGCACCGAGCAACAGCCCAATCCAGGCCAGCGGAAAGCGGCGGCTGGTGCGCTCCGCATCGGCCGGGGCCACGGGGCGGTCGAGCCAGTAGAGGGCCGCAAACCCGCACAGGAACACCGAGGACAGGTAGAACAGCACCGGGTTCAGAAACGGGCCATAGTTCAGGCGCAGGTCGGTGAACAGGCGCAGCTCGGCCCAGAAGCTGAGGTAGAGCCCCCCTTGCCACAGCCAGGCGCGCCGGAATGGGCCCACGGCCCCCAAAGTTGGAAGAAAACGCATCAGCAGAAAGGATGTGGCCCGCGCAACGTGCCGGCCCGGCAGCAATTACTCCAGGGCCTTCACCCGCAAGTCGTCAAGGTAAGCCGTTGCCTGGGTAGCATTGCGCCACAGGAAAATGCGCAGGTGCGCATCGCCGGGCAGGCCCGCCGGAAAGGCAAACTCCTGCCGGACGCGGGTCCACTTCGCGGTTTCCTTCACCTGGTCGGCCAGCTTGATGCTGCCCGCAAAGCCCATGCGGCTGTCGGGGCCGGCCAGGGGCACCTGCACTTCGAGCGAAGCGGCGGCCTCCGGCGTGGGCAGATACACCCAGGCTTCCACGGCCACACCCTTGAGCGTGTGCACGCTGGCATCGCGCAGGGGCAGGTCGAAGGTCAGGCCGTATTCGCGCTCGGGGCCCACGTAGGTGGCAAACTGCCCGGAGTGCGCGTGGTCGCGGGTGAGGCTGGAGGCATCGGGCAGCCAGCCGCGCATGGCCTCAAAGTCGTTGTCCGTCACGTAGTCGCCCACCCAATGGCCGGCGTCGGACCCGGAGCAGGCCGCAACGAAGCACAGGAGCCCCGCTGCGGCCAGCCGGCCGATTTTTCGGAGAAGTTTATTCGCCAACGCTCAGGGTCATATCATCAACATAGACCGATTCGCTGTTGCCGGCCCGCCACAGGTAGCATTTCAGGTGATTGGTCGACTGCACCGAATCGGGCAGGGTAAAGGTCTTCGACACGTGCTGCCAGCTCTTGTACTTGGTCACGTCTTTGCTCAGGTCGATGCCACCGTAGTATACTGCCGTGTTCACCATGGTGGAGTGGTTGATGGAAACCACCAGGGTGCTGGACGCCTGCGCGTTGGGCACCCAAACCCAGGCCGAGAGGGTCAGCTCCTTTATTTTCGTCGGGCTCATCTGGCCCAGGGTCTGCGAGTAGGTGTAGGCATACTCGTTCTGCGGCCCGGTTTTTATCGAATATTTGCCCGAATGGGCCTTTTCGGTGTTCACGCTAATGTCGGTGGTGCCGCCCCAGCCCAGTACCGCTTCAAAATCGTTGTGGGTTACCAGGGTGCCCTTCACCTTGTCTTCGTCTTTGGAGCAGGAAACTAACAGCAGACTGGTGCCGGCCAGTACGACCAGCGAATTGAGAATATTTTTTCTCATTGTATTAAAGTGGATGGAGAATAATGGGGGTAAAACTACAGCATTCAGCCCACTCACCCTGCTCTTGGCCGAACGAGAATTAGTAGCCCGCACTAATAAATACGGGGAAATAAGGAATTGTAAATTTGGCAACTACCACCAGATGCCGGGTTGCGGACCGTCGAAAAAAGGGAGCAGCCGGCCCCGGGCCCCCGGTGCGGGCAGGGCAGCTCATTCGGCGTCCAGTGGGACTATGGCCGGCTTCTGCCACACACTATCGGGCGCCGAATGGACGGCCCGGCCTATGATGTTGAGGGGCTGCACAGTAGCTGCCGCGCCCTGGCGCAGGTGCAGGGCGTAGGCCCCGGGCGGCAGGGCCGCCAGGCAGGGCCGCCACGTACTGCCGCCCGGGCTGGTGCCACTGCCAACAAATTGTCCAAAGGCATCACGCATTGTCCAATGCAGCGAGTCGGGCGCGGGAATGCGCACGCGCAGCTCGGGGGTGCCATAGGTTTGCGTCCAGGTGGGGGCCCAGCGGCCGGCTACGGGCAGCGACATGTGCAAATCGCAGGTCGGATTATAGTTGTCCGTGAGCTGAAGCGTGAGCTGCTGCGGGGCGCGGCGGGCCGGGGCCAGTAGCCAGTCCTGGCGGGTGGCCTGGTCGGCCCGGCCGGGCTGCGTTTCGGCCGGCATCCAGTCCTGTTCGTTGTGCGGGTACTCGGCTCCCGGGCGCTGCACCACGGGCACGGGCGGCAGCCGGCGGGGCCGGTAGATGCGGATGTAATCGACGGCCATGGTATCGGTGGCATGCCGGGCCCAGTCGACCACGCCCAGATTCAGGATAACGGCCATGCCGCAACCGGTCGGAATGTACCGGGTTTCGTGGCGAATGGGAATGCCGTCGTAATAGAAAATAACCCCGTCGGGCATCCAGCTCATGCCGTAGGTATGAAACTGGTCGTGCAGGTTGCCGGAGGGGTCCACGTTGTAATATTCGCACTGGCAATCCATCGATTTTTGCCTCGATGGCCGCCAGTACTCGTTCGCCGCCAGATGAAAATTATTGCTGAAGTTGTCGGCGGCGGCTTCGAAGATGTCAATCTCATCAGGAACCCCCCCAAAGAGCCAGAACGCGGGAAATGATTCCCGGTGCAGGGGCTGCCGTAGCCGCACCTCAAACAGCCCGTAGCTGAAGCCCTCGCCGGCGTGGCAGTTGTAGGGCAGGAGCGAATCAACGGGGTGCCGGCTCATGAGCATGGGGGTATCGTAGCGCATGTTTTTGCCTCGGTAGGGCCGCGGCTCGGCCAGCTCGGTCATGGTCATGTTGAGCAGGCCGTCGCCGGTATGCAGGCCCTCGCCGGTGTAGTAGCCCGCCTCAAACGATGGGTTGATGACGTGGCCCCAGGGATAGAAGAAGCGCCACCGCTCGGCCAGCTTGGCGGTATCGATGGGCGTATTGAATTCTTCGGCCCATTCCAGGCGCCAGTTGGCGTAGTTCACCGGGCCCTGGGCCCTGCCGGGGAGGGTGCCGGCTCCCAGCAGGAGGATGAGAACAATAGCTCGGATTACGGAATTCAGCGCCATGGCAAATGCAGGGAAGGAGCAGGAGGCGATGCAGAGCTGGTGCCTGGAGGATTCGCCCGAAGTCATTGCTCGGGCTGCTAGCCTATGGGCAAAAGTAGAAGCGCAACCCGGATGAATAATGCGGGCTCGGGGATTGGGCTGTAGTTTTGAAGCGTGTAAATACCGAGTATTCAGGCCGCATTTGAAAGCGGGCTGAAAAGTGTCCGGTATTCTTTGCTGTTTCCAGACGGTCTACCGGCCACGTATTCCTTTCCGTATGAGTCCAACTTTCCGCAATGCGCACCGGCTGGGTATGGCCGGGGTGGCACTGGTGGCTGCCCTGCTAACGGCCGTGCTATTCTGGCCGATACTGGTTAACCCGAACGACTACTTTTTCAAAGACGGCGGCGATGCGCTGCAAAGCTATTTCGCCACGGCTTTCTACACCATGCACGATGTGGGTAACCGCTTCACGGGCATGAACTACCCCTACGGCGAGCATTTCAACTACCCCAACCTCCAGCCCCTGCTGGCCACCATAATGGGTTTTTTGCAGCGGCACGGGGTGCCCACGGGCCGCTACACGGTGGCCATCACCAACTTGCTGCCCCTGGTTTCGGTCGCCTTCACACCGGTGGTGATGTATGCCATTCTGCGTCGCACGCGGCTGCCGGTTCTGTACGCGGCAGTGCTGGCCTTGCTAATCGGCTTCATGTCGCCGCAAATTCTGCGGCTCGACGGCCACATCTCGCTCAGCTACGCCTGCTTCGTGCCCCTGCTCTGGTACTGCATCATCCGCATGCAGGAGGCCCCGCGGCAGTGGCGCTGGTACGTGCTGTTTGGGGTGGGCACCCTGCTGATGGGCGGCATGATGCTGTATTTTCTGGCCTGCGGCTGCTTTTTTCTGATGGGCCACATTGCGGTGCTGGCCTGGCAGCAGCCCCGTATGCGGCCCTGGCTGGGGCGCATGGTGCTGGCGGCGCTGCTGCCGCTGCTGCTGTTTCGGGGCTACATCTGGGCCACCGACCACGTCGCCGACCGCCCCCCCAATCCCTACGGGCTCACGGTGTACATCTCCAACACCCAATCGGTATTTACGCCCGTGCTGGGGCCCCTGCATGACTGGTGGCAGGCGCACTGGCCGAGCGACGAGTACAACGATGAAGGGTTTGCCTATGTCGGGCTGGTGAGTACGCTCACTCTGGCGGTGTCGGTGGTGCTGGGCCTGGTGGCCGTGGTGCGCCGCCGCCAGTGGCAGCGGCTGTGGCGGCCCGCCCTGCCGCTGCACCTGCGCACGGGGCTGTGGGCGGCCAGCCTACTGCTGCTGCTGGCCTTCGGTATGCCGTTTAAGTGGGAGTGGTTCGCGTGGGTGACGGACCATGCGGGACCCGTGAAGCAGTTCCGCTCGCTGGGCCGCTTTGCCTGGCCTTTTTACTACGTAGCCACTACCTACACGGCCTACTGCCTGTACCGCATGTGGCGGTACCTGCGCCGCCAGCGCGTGCCCGCCCTGGCGTGGGTGGGGCTGCCGCTGCTGCTGTTTTGGGCCACCGAGGCCTGGCTGCAGGTATCCACCAAGGCCGACCAGGTGACGGTGGGCACCGGGGCCAGCACCTTTCTGGACCCCGCTACTGGCGTGGTTTCCCGGCTGTCGTGGGCAGGGCGTCAGCTTTCCGATTTTCAGGCTATTCTGCCGGTGCCATATTACAATATGGGCACTGACAAGTTTGACCTGAGCGGAAGCAGTAACTCAATTTACCAGGGCGATAAGGCGGCGGCCACCACCGGCCTGCCCCTGCTGGCCACCTACGTATCGCGGGCTTCGGTGGGCCAGGCCATGCAGCATATTCAGCTGTTCAGCAGCGACATGGTTCCCAAAGAGCTGCTGGCCCACTTCCCCAACGATAAGCCCATTCTGCTGCTCGTCACCCCCGACTATTATACCGAAGCCGAGCAGCGCCTCATCAAGCTGGGCCACCTGCTGGTGGAAACGCCCGAGGCCTCGCTCTACGAGCTGCCGATTGCGGCCCTGGCGGCCACGGCCCTGCCCCGGGCGCGCATCCTGGCCGATTCGCTGCTGCCCACGCTGCCGGTGCGCGCCGGGGGGCTGCGCGCCACTACCCCGGCCGGGGTGCTGGTGCAGTCGTTCGACCAGGCGCCCGACCGGCGGGGGCGGCTCGGGGCGGGGGCCTATTACCAGGCCGCCGACGGTTTCTCAACGCTGTATGATGGCCCCGTGCCGGCCCCCGCCGATACCGGCCGCTACGAAGCCTCGGTGTGGATGAACGGGAAGTCGGACTATGGCTACGGCAACATGCAGGTGAAGGCCTATAACGCCAAAGGCGAAGCCACCGCAACCGTGGTTGATGGGCGCAAAGCCACCGAGGTGCTGGGCAACTGGGTGCGGATAATTGTGCCGTTCCGGGTGACGCCGGAGGTCGTACGCATCGAAGTCATCTACCAAAACCGGGACCTGCTGGCCGACGACCTGCTTATCCGGCCCGTCAATACCGATGTCTATTACTACGTTGGCACCGGTAGCCATCGCCGCTTAATCAAAAATACCTACCCGCTCACGCCCTGAGGGCGCGGGCGGGCTTTTCGGGGCGAAACCATACTTTTGCGCATCATCGGCCCCGCCCGGCAGCTATGATGCGGCGGAAAGCGCCGGATAGGTATCGGCTGTACTTTGGAACCATTGCTATTCAATAACTTGCCCGCATGGACTTATCCGTCATTATTCCCATTTACAACGAAGAGTCCAATATTGCCGAGCTGTACCGCCGCCTGCAAGGCGTGCTCGACGGCATGAGCCTGCCCGGCGGCTACGAGTTGATTTTTGTCAACGATGGCTCGCACGACCAGTCGCTCACCATGTTGAAAGCCCTGGCCGCGCAGGACGAGCGGGTGCGCTACTTCGATTTTAGCCGCAATTTTGGCCACCAGATTGCCGTTTCGGCCGGGCTCGACCACGCGCGGGGCGAAGCTATTTCCATCATCGATGCCGACTTGCAGGACCCGCCCGAGCTCATCGTGGACCTGTACGCCAAGCTGCAGCAGGGCTACGACGTGGTATATGCCAAGCGCCGCTCGCGCCAGGGCGAGAGTTACGCCAAGAAGCTGACCGCGAAGCTCTTCTATCGAATTCTGGCGCGAATTACGCGGGTTTCCATTCCCGTCGATACCGGCGACTTTCGCATCATTTCGCGCCGCATTGTGCTCACCCTGCGCCAGATGCCCGAGCAGCACAAGTTCCTGCGGGGGCAGATTGCCTGGGTAGGCTTCCGCCAAACCTTCGTGGAGTATGACCGGGCCGAGCGTGCCGGGGGCGAAACCGGCTACACCTACCGCAAGATGCTCAGCTTCGCCCTCGACGGCATCACCAGCTTCTCCGACGCACCGCTGAAGGCGGCCACGGTGATGGGGTTCACGGTGTCGGGTGTGGCATTTTTGCTCATGCTTTACACCCTGTATGCCCGCCTGGTACGGCACGACTACGAGCCCGGCTGGGCCTCGCTCATGATGAGCATTCTGTTTCTGGGCGGGGTGCAGCTCATTGCCGTGGGGGTTATTGGCGAGTACATGGCTCGCCTTAGTGCCAACGTGCGCCAGCGCCCGCTCTACATCATCGCCGAATCGAACCAAACGCCCGCCGCTCTCGAAAGCACCCCGGCCCAACCGTTACTCACGCGCTAGCCGCAGTATTTTATTGCCCGGCTTGTTGCGGGCACCTGTTTTTTTGACACCAATGGGTACTCTTTCATTTCGTCGGCAGGCGGCCTATACTATTCTGCTTTTCTCGCTGCTGCTGCTGCTGCTGCTGCTGCTGGTGCCCCGCGCGGGCCACGACAGCGACATGAGCTTTTGGGTGGCCTGGGGCAAGGATATTTTTTACCAGGGGCTGGGCAACGTTTGTAAGACGCCAAGCAACTCATACAATCCCTTGTATCACTACATTTTATGGTTTTTTGGGTGGGTGCTGGGCGATGTCGATAAGTTCATCTACTACCGGCATTGGCTCAAGGCGTTTACCCTGGTGTTCGATTTTGCGGGGGCTTTTTGGGCGGCGTCGCTGGTGCGCGAGCGCGACCGGCGCTTTGGCCTGGTGCTGCTGCTGTTGTTAAACATCGGCTACCTCTACGACACGCTGGTGTGGATTCAGGTAGATGCCATCTACACGTTTTTCGCGTTTGGGGCCGTGGTGCTGGCCGTGCGGCAGCGGGCGGTGCCCAGCATGCTGCTTTTCGTGCTGTCGTTGGCTGCCAAGCCCCAGTCCATGATTTTCCTGCCGCCGCTGCTGCTGCTGTGGGTACCGCTGTGGTGGCAACGGCCCCGGCAGCTGGTAGTGGCCCTTGTGGCCGGGGCGGCACTGATGACCTTAATCCTGGCTCCCTTCATTTGGGGCGGCGAAGAGAACTATCTGCCGCGCATCATGGAAATTAACCTGGGTGCGGCGAATTTCTTTCCGTACCTGTCCATGAATGCTTTCAATATCTGGCATATTCTGGTTCCAACCCCCGACCCGCTCACGGCTCCCGATTCCCAGCTGTTCGCCGGAATCACGTACCGGGCCTGGGGGCTTTTGATGTTCTTCGTGGCGTCGGCGCTGGCATTGCTGCCGCTGTTGCTGCTCACGGTGCGCAACCTGCGCCAGCAGCGCATATCGCCGTTCGTGGCCGCTGCATACTCGCCGGACGACTTTGCGCAGGTCTTGCTCAGCATCGGGCTGATTCCGCTCCTGTTCGCGTTCTTCAATACCCAGATGCACGAGCGGTACTGGCACGCGGCCGTGCTCTTTTTGGCGGCCTACGGTTTCCTGCGGAGCGATTACGTCCTTTATATTATCGTTTCGGTGGCTTATTTCCTGAACCTTGAATCGGTGTTACGATACCTGGAGCTGAGAAAATATTCCGTCCTGGTGTTCGAACCTCGTTTCGTGGCCAGCTTGTTTGCGCTGGCCATCGTGGTGGGCCTGGTAAAGCTGTACCGCCTCACGGCCTGGCGGAAGGAATGGCACCTTATCAGTCAGCCGGTTCGTGAGGAAATCGTTCCTGATTTATCTGCTGGCTATCAGCCTGTTTAGCAAAATATTATGCTTGGTAGCCCCGGTGAAATTGCAAAGCGAACCTGAGTTTACGGCCAAATTATCATGCTCCGCATCCAGAACTACCTCAACGGCCAGCTCGTGCCACCGCAAGCCGGCCGCTACCTCGATAACGTAGACCCCGCCACCGGCCAGGTCTACGGCCAGATTCCCGACTCCGGCCCCGAGGATGTGGCCGCCGCCGTGGCCGCCGCCGAAGCCGCTCTGCCCGCCTGGCGCGCGCTTCCCGCCGAAGACCGGGGCCGCCTGCTGGTAAAAATCGCCGACCTCATCGATGCCAACCTCAACCGTCTGGCCCGCGCCGAAAGCCAGGACAACGGCAAGCCCCTGAGCCTGGCCCGCGTGATGGACATTCCCCGAGCGGCCAGCAACTTCCACTTTTTCGGCACTGCTGCCGGCCACTTCGCCACCGAAGCCCACGTGCAGGAAGGCGTGGCCGTGAACTACACCGTGCGCCACCCCGTGGGCGTGGTGGGCTGCATCTCGCCCTGGAACCTGCCGCTCTACCTCTTTACCTGGAAAATTGCGCCGGCCTTGGCCGTGGGCTGCTGCGTGGTGGCCAAACCCTCGGAAATAACCCCGGCCACCGCTTTTTTGCTGAGTGAATTATGCATGGAAGCCGGCTTGCCGGCGGGCGTGCTCAACATCATCCACGGCAACGGCCCCAACTGCGGGCAGGCCATTGTGGAGCATCCGGGTATCAAGGCCATCAGCTTCACGGGCGGTACGGCCACCGGGCGGCACCTGGCCGCTACGGCCGCGCCCATGTTCAAAAAGCTCAGCCTGGAGCTGGGCGGCAAGAATCCCAACATCATCTTCGCCGATTGCGACCTGGCCGCCGCCGTGGCCACCAGTATCCGCAGCAGCTTCGCCAACCAGGGCCAGATTTGCTTGTGCGGCTCCCGCATCTTCATCGAGCGCCCGATTTACGAGGCCTTCAAAACGGAGTTTCTGAAGCAGCTGCAGGACCAGAAAATCGGTGACCCGCTCGAAGCCGATACCAAACAAGGTGCCCTGGTGAGCGAAGCCCACCTGCACAAGGTGCTCGATTACATTAAACTAGCCCACGCAGAAGGCGGCACGCTGCTGGCCGGCGGCCACCGCGCCACCGTGCCCGGCCGCTGTGAAAGCGGCTATTTCCTGGAGCCCACCGTGTTCGAGAACCTGCCCTTCGACTGCCGCACCAACCAGGAAGAAATATTCGGTCCCATGGTCACCCTCACGCCCTTCGACACCGACGAGGAAGCCCTGTTGATGGCTAATAGCACCGACTACGGCCTCTCGGCCACCCTTTGGACCCGTGATTTGCAGCGCGCGCACCGCGTGGCCCACCAACTGCACACCGGCATCGTCTGGATAAATACCTGGCTGCATCGCGACCTGCGCACACCCTTCGGCGGCATGAAAAATTCCGGCGTCGGCCGCGAGGGCGGCCTGGAAGCGTTGCGGTTTTTTACCGAGGCGCAGAACGTGTGCGTGAAGCTCTGACCATGGATTTATCGGATTTCACGGATTTCGTGGGTGATTTTTCGCGCACACGGATTGCCGTGTTCAGGATAGTTGATTCCGTCCTGGCACCACCCACAAAATCCGAATAATCCGCTAAATCCGCTAAATCCGCGGTTCAGACCCCCGCATATACCTCCGCCAGCGGCACCTGGCAGCCGATGCTGCTCAAATCCAGCGTGGCGCTCAGGTCGCGGGTTTCGGTAAGGACCCAGCGGCCCAGGTCGTCCAGCGTATGTAGCTCGGCGTGAATGGCCTGGGCATCCAGCGTCAGGTACTGGCGGAGGCTGGGCACCTGGCGGTAGAGCATGAACTTTTCGCTGCGGTCGTACTGGCTGGTAGTGGGCGAAAGCACTTCCACCAGCAGCGTGGGATTCAGCAGCGTATCGGGCTTTTTTTCTTCGTTGAATTCCGGCTTGCCGCACACCACCGTCAGGTCGGGGTACACGAAGGCGCTGCCGCTCATGATTTGCAGGCGCTGGTCGCTGCTCACCACCGAGCAGCCTTGGCTGCGTAATCGGCTATAAAGTTCGCCGGTCAGGTTCGCGCAAATCAGGTTGTGCGCGTAGCCTGCACCGGCCATAGCGCGGGTTTCGCCCTGAAAATATTCGTGCTTGAATTCCGCCTCGCGTTCCAGGCGCAGGTATTCTTCGGGCGAAACGTAGCTGGTGGGTTCGGTTTGGAAGGCGGGCTGAGCCATAATACAAGGACAATAAGGGAATTACCCAAAAGTACGAAGCTAACCCCGCCCTTCTCCTTACCTTTGCGGGCTGAACCGTCCGACCGCCCCGAATGCCTCATACTACCCCCGATTATTACGCCCATCCCACGGCCATCCTCGACGAAGGGTGCCAGATAGGCCGGGGTAGCCGCATCTGGCACTTTAGCCACGTCTGCGCCGGGGCCGATATCGGCGAAGAATGCAACCTGGGTCAGAACGTGTTTGTGGCCGACGGCGTGACCCTGGGCCGCAACGTGAAGGTGCAGAATAACGTGAGCCTCTACGGTGGCGTCGTCTGTGAGGACGACGTATTCCTGGGCCCTTCCGTGGTGTTCACCAACGTAAAAAATCCGCGCAGCGCCGTGCCCCGCAAAGGTCCCGGCCAGTACCAGACCACTTACCTGGAGCAGGGCGTCACAATTGGGGCCAACGCCACCATCGTGTGCGGCACGCGGCTGGGCCGCTACGCCTTTGTGGGCGCGGGCAGCGTAGTCACGCACGACGTTCCGGCGTATGCCCTCGTATACGGCACGCCCGCCCGCCCACAAGGCTGGATGAGCGCCTACGGCCACCGCCTCAGCTTCGACCAGCAAGGGCACGCCACTTGCCCCGAAAGTGCCGAAAAATATGAGCTGAGCGCCGACGAGCAATCGGTGCGGCCCGTGGTAACAACCACCGCCAGACGGCCCCGGGGGAATTCATAATTCATAATTCACAACCCATAAATTTAGCAGTGTACGACCAACTATTGCGCAAAGAGGCCACGCTGGCCGTTATCGGCCTCGGTTACGTGGGCCTTCCCATTGCCCTCGAATTTGCCAAGCAACTCAAGGTGATTGGCTTCGACATCAACGCCGGCCGCGTGGCCCAGATGAAAGAAGGCATTGACCCGAGCGGTGAGTTGGAAAAGAAGGATTTTGAAGGCTGCGACATCACCTTCACCGATTCGCTGGAGGTGCTGCGTCAGGCGCAATTCTACATCGTGGCCGTGCCCACGCCCATCGATGAGCACGCGCAGCCCGACCTTAAGCCGCTGCTTGGCGCCTCGGGTTCAGTAGGTAAGGTCCTGGAAAAAGGTGATTATGTGGTGTTTGAGAGCACTGTATACCCCGGCTGCACCGAGGAGGACTGCATTCCGGTAATGGAGCGCCTCTCGGGCCTAAAATTCCCGACTGATTTTAAAGTGGGCTACTCGCCTGAGCGCATCAACCCCGGCGATAAGGAGCACACGTTGCGCCGCATCGTGAAAGTGGTGTCCGGCAACGACGAGGAAGCCCTCGATACCGTGGCCAAAGTGTACGAGCTGGTGGTAGATGCCGGCGTGCACCGCGCCAGCAGCATCCGCGTGGCCGAGGCTGCCAAAATCATCGAAAACACCCAGCGCGACGTCAATATCGCGCTGATGAACGAGCTGTCGATGATTTTTGACCGCATGAACATCAACACTTACGAGGTGCTGGAAGCTGCGGGTACCAAGTGGAATTTCCTGAAGTTCTCGCCCGGTCTGGTGGGTGGCCACTGCATCGGCGTGGACCCCTACTACCTGACTTACAAAGCGAAAGAGCTGGGCTACGACGCCAAAGTCATTCTTTCGGGCCGCACCACCAACGATAATATGGGAGCCTACATCGCCCGCAAAACGGTGCAGATGATGATTAAGAAAGGCAAGGACGTGGCCAAAAGCCGCGTGCTGGTGATGGGCGCTACCTTCAAGGAGAACGTGGAAGACATCCGCAACTCGAAAGTGGCCGACGTAATCCAGGAGCTGAAAAACTTCTCGGTGAATGTCGACATAGTGGACCCGCACGCCGACTCCGACGAACTGCACCACGAGTATGGCTTCCGCCTGACCCAAAACGACGATGTGCGCACCGACTACGACGCCGTGATTGTAGCCGTGAGCCACGCGCCCTACGCCGCCAAAGACGAGGCCTACTTCCAGTCCATTACTTCCGAAAATGCCGTGCTGGTCGACATCAAAGGCCTGTACCGCGGCAAGATGAAAGACCTGCAATACTGGAGCCTGTAATTATTTAGCGGTTAGCCATTAGCTTTTAGCTGTTAGCCATTTCTGTGGAGTAGCAGTCAAAAAAGCTAACAGCTAATGGCTTTCAGCTAATAACTAATAACATGAAGATTCTTGTTACCGGCGGAGCCGGCTACATTGGCTCCCACACGGTAGTTGCCCTTCAGCAGGCCGGCTATCAGCCGGTTATCGTAGATAATTTCAGCAACTCGGAAGAGTCAGCCCTGGCCGGTGTCGAGTCAATTCTGGGCGTGAAGGTGCCGACTTACCGCATCGACTGCGGTGATGAAGCTGCGCTGCGTGGCGTGTTTGAGGCCGAGAAGGATATCAAAGGCGTGATTCATTTCGCGGCTTACAAAGCCGTGGGCGAGTCAGTGGCTAAGCCATTGGCCTACTTCCAGAACAACGTGGGCTCGCTGCTGACGCTGCTGGCCGTAATGCCGGACTTTGGGGTCGAGAACCTGGTGTTTTCGTCGTCGTGCACCGTGTATGGCATTCCCGATGCGCTGCCCGTGACCGAGGCCACACCTACCAAGCCGGCCTCGTCGCCCTACGGCCGCACCAAGCAGATGTGCGAGGAAATCGTGCATGATGTGTCGGCGGCCCCGACCAACAAGCTGCGCACCATTCTGCTGCGCTACTTCAATCCCATCGGGGCGCACGAATCCGCCAAAATCGGCGAATTGCCCCTGGGCGTGCCGAATAACCTGGTGCCCTACATCACCCAAACGGCGGCCGGCATCCGCGAGAAGCTGACCATCAATGGCAGCGACTACGACACGCCCGATGGCACCAATGTGCGCGACTACATCCACGTTGTGGATTTGGCCAAGGCGCACATCGTGGCCGTGCAGCGCCTGCTGGACCGCAAAGCCAGTGAGTCCGTCGAAACGTTTAACGTGGGCACTGGCCACGGCAACTCCGTGCTCGAAGTGGTGCAGGCATTCGAACAGGCCAGCGGCCAGAAGTTGAACTACAGCATCGGCCCGCGCCGCCCCGGCGATGTGCCCGCCATCTACGCCGATGCCACCAAGGCCGCGCAGGTGCTGGGCTTCAAAACCGAAACTTCCCTGGCTGATTCCCTGGCCAGTTCCTGGAAGTGGCAGCAAACCCTGAAATAAATATGAGAAATGGGGAAATGTGCTTGATAAATAGCCATTGCCATCATTTTCACATCAGTCACATTTTCACATTTGAAATCATGAAAATCCTCATCACTGGCGGCGCCGGCTTTATCGGCTCCCACGTAGTTCGGCTCTTCGTTACGAAATACCCCGAGCACCAGATTATCAACCTCGACGCGCTGACCTACGCCGGCAACCTGGAAAACCTGCGCGACATTGAGAAGGCTGAAAACTACCGCTTCATTAAGGGCGATATTTCTGACCAGTCATTTATCGACCAGCTGTTTGCCAACGAGGAGCCCGATTCCGTGATTCACCTCGCGGCCGAATCGCACGTCGACCGTAGCATTACCGACCCGATGGCGTTTGTGAAAACCAACGTTATCGGCACGGTGAACCTGCTGAACGCGGCCCGCAACCTGTGGCAGCCCGGCGGCTACGATGGCCACGTATTCTACCACGTGAGCACCGATGAGGTGTACGGCTCGCTGGACTTCGGCCCCGAGATGTTCACGGAGGAAACTTCTTACGACCCCCGCTCGCCCTATTCGGCTTCGAAAGCCAGCTCCGACCACTTTGTGCGCGCCTGGCACCACACCTACGGCCTGCCCATCAAGCTTAGCAACTGCTCGAACAACTACGGCCCCAACCACTTCCCCGAGAAGCTGATTCCGTTGGCTATTCACCGCCTGCGCACCGGCCAGCCGGTGCCGGTGTATGGCAAAGGCGAAAACGTGCGCGACTGGCTCTTCGTGAAAGACCACGCCACGGCCATCGACGCGGTGTTCCACAACGGCAAAAACGGCGAAACCTACAATATCGGTGGCGTGAACGAGTGGCAGAACCTCAAGCTCATCGAACTGCTCTGCGACGTGGTAGACGAGAAAACCGGCCAGGCGCAGGGCACTTCGCGCAAGCTTATCAAGTTCGTGACCGACCGCGCCGGCCACGACATGCGCTACGCCATCGACTCCAGCAAAATTATGAACGAGCTGGGTTGGAAGCCGTCCGTGACCTTCGAGCAGGGCCTCGCCCAGACCGTGGACTGGTACCTCGCCAACGAAGAGTGGCTGAACAGCGTAACGAGCGGCGCGTACCAGGACTACAACCAGAAGCAGTACGCGGGGCGCTAGCGCTTCAGTTAAGAGTTATGAGTTAAAAGTTAGGAGTTGATGCAACAGCAGCTCTGGCTACCAAGACTCAACTCTTACCTTTTAACTCATAACTCATAACTCATAACTCATAACTAAACGAAGTGTACGAAAACCCCTTCCATGAGCAGCCGCTCGACAAGCTGACCTTTCTCGTTACCGGCGGCGCGGGCTTCATCGGCTCCAACATCGTGGAGTATCTGCTGAAATACGGCGTGAAGAAAGTGCGGACGCTGGACAACTATTCCAACGGCTTTCACAAAAATCTGGCGCTGTTTTCAGATGATAACCGCTTGGAAATCATCGAAGGCGATATCCGCGACGCGGCTACCTGCGCCGCTGCCTGCGCAGGCGTGGACGTGGTGCTGCACGAAGCCGCGCTTGGCTCGGTGCCGCGCTCCATTAAGGACCCGGTGCTGACGAATGATGTGAATGTGGGCGGCTTCGTGCAGATGCTGACCGCCGCCAAAGACGCGGGCGTGAAGCGCTTCGTGTACGCGGCCTCGTCGTCGACCTACGGTGACCACCCCGGCCTGCCCAAAGTGGAAGACCGCATCGGCAAGCCGCTCTCGCCCTACGCGGTGACAAAATATGCCAACGAGCTGTATGCTGATGTGTTTGCGAAAACCTACGGCATGGAAATCGTTGGCCTGCGCTACTTTAATATCTTCGGCCCGCGCCAGGACCCCGGCGGAGCCTACGCGGCGGTAATTCCGCTGTTTATCGACGCTATTCTGCAAAATACGCCACCCACGCTGAACGGCGACGGCGGCCAGACCCGCGATTTCACCTTCGTGGAGAACTGCGTGGAGGCCAACATCCGCGCCGCTCTGGTAACGAACCCCGAGGCCCTGGGCCAGGTGTACAACATTGCCGTGGGCGACCGGACTTCGCTGGTGCAGATGTACGACATCCTGCGCGAGGAAGCGGGCTCGGATTTGGCTCCGGTTTTTGGGCCGGACCGCGCCGGGGATATCCGCGACTCTTTGGCCGATATCTCGAAGGCCAACCGGTTGCTGGGCTACCAGCCGCAGGTGCGCATCCGCGAGGGTTTGAAGCAGACGCTGGCGTGGTTCAAGGCCAATCAGGCGTTCATTCAGGAACGTAATTAATTTGTAGCCTGGACTCTGTGAGTCCGGGCGTTAGTCCAGATTCTCCAATACCCGGACTCGCAGAGTCCAGGCTACAATTCTTACCTATGAAAGGAATTATCCTCGCCGGCGGCTCCGGCACCCGCCTGCATCCGCTCACGCTGGCGGTCTCGAAGCAGTTGATGCCCGTGTACGACAAGCCGATGATTTATTATCCACTGTCGATTCTGCTGTCGGCTGGTATTCGGGAAGTGCTGATTATCACCACGCCCCACGACCAGGAGCAGTTTAAAAAGCTTTTGGGCGACGGCAAAAACCTAGGCTGCAATTTCCAGTACGTAGTGCAGGAAGTGCCCAACGGCCTGGCCCAGGCCTTCGTGCTGGGTGCCGATTTCATTGGCAAAGATAAGGTGGCCCTGGTACTTGGCGACAATATTTTCTATGGCGCGGGCCTGGAGGAATTGCTGAAGTCGAACAACGACCCCCAGGGCGGCGTGGTGTTCGCCTACCATGTACACGACCCCGAGCGCTACGGCGTGGTGGAATTCGATGCCGACAAAAATGCCCTCAGCATCGAAGAGAAGCCGGAGAAGCCTAAGAGCAACTATGCCGTTCCCGGCCTTTATTTCTACGACAACGACGTGGTGGAAATCGCCAAAAACCTCGAAATGAGCCCACGCGGCGAATACGAAATCACAGACGTGAACCGCGAGTACCTCAAGCGCGGCACGCTGAAAGTGGGCATCCTGGGCCGGGGCACGGCCTGGCTCGATACCGGCACGTTTGAAAGCCTGATGCAGGCGGGCGAATTCGTGAAAGTAATTGAGCAGCGCCAGGGCCTGAAAGTAGGTTCCATTGAGGAAGCCGCTTACCGCCAGGGTTTTATTGATGCCGACCAGCTCCGCGCCATTGCCGCCCCGTTGCGCAAAAGCGGCTACGGCGACTACCTGATGAACCTGCCCGACCAGCTGATGCTACAATAGTAAAATGGCAAATGAGTAAAGTTGACGTTCTGTCTGCACATTTTCAGGCAGTTGAACGTCAACTTTACTCATTTACTCATTTGCCATTTTACCTACTCGTCTAAGTACTGGTGCACGAATTTGATGGCCATGCTGCCCTCGCCCACGGCTGAGGCCACGCGGGCCATGGCCCCGGCACGGCTGTCGCCAGCGGCGAAGATGCCGGGCACGCATGTTTCTAAAAGATACGGCTCCCGGTCTTTTTTCCAGACTTCGGCGTAGCGCGGGTCTGTCACGAGGTCGCGGCCGGTGAGGAGGAAGCCTTTGCCGTCGCACAGCACCTGGTCGCACACCCATTCGGTGCTGGGCTTGGCCCCGATGAAGACAAATAGCGCGCGGGCCGGCCGCTTTTCGACGGTGCCATTCACGTCCACCATCACGGCTTCGAGGTGGTCTTGGCCGCATACTTCCTTGATTTGGGAGTATGGCAGCAGCTCGATATTGGGCGTAGTGCGAATCTGCTCAATGAGATACGCCGACATGCTGGCTGCAAGGTCGGCTCCGCGAATGACGATGAACACCCGGCGGGCGTAGGTGGCCAGGTACATGGCCGCCTGCCCGGCCGAGTTGCCGCCGCCCACGATGTACACGTCCTGCTCATCGCAGCTGCGGGCTTCGGTGCGGGCCGCGCCGTAGTACACGCCCGCGCCGCTCAGGCGCTCCATGCCCGGTACGTCGAGGGTGCGGTAGCTCACGCCGGTGGTGAGGACTACGGCTTTGGTGCTGATTTCACGCCCATCGCTCAGGGTCAGGACTTTGTAGCCGTCCTGAATGCAGAGTTCGGCCACTTCCTGCGGGGCCAGGAACTCGGCCCCGAGGCGC
Source organism: Hymenobacter siberiensis (assembly GCF_018967845.1). Lineage (GTDB taxonomy): Bacteria > Bacteroidota > Bacteroidia > Cytophagales > Hymenobacteraceae > Hymenobacter > Hymenobacter siberiensis. The sequence goes on along the minus strand of NZ_JAHLZZ010000001.1, from coordinate 578,202 downwards.
ACGGCTTGGGTCCAGGCACGAAAGGCCAGGTCGGCCCCGCTCAGGCCGGTGGGGAAGCCCAGGTAGTTTTCGATGCGCGAGCTGGTGCCAGCCTGCCCGCCGGGCGTCTGGCGCTCGATGATGAGGGTTTTGAGGCCTTCGCTGGCGCCGTACACGGCGGCGGCCAGCCCCGACGGCCCGGCGCCCACTACCACCACGTCGTACAGGTCCTGCAAAGGTTGGTTAGCGATGTTCAAATGCTCGGCCAGGGCGGCTTTGGTAGGATTGGCCACGGCCTGGCCATCGGCGCAGATAACCAGCGGTAAGTCGGTGGACGTGAAGCCCCGTGCTTTCACCAAGGCTTTGGCTTCGGGGCTGGTTTCGTAGTCGAGCCACTGGTAGCCCACCATGTAGCCGCTCAGAAAATCCTTGAGCTCGTGCGAGAGCGGCGACCATTGAAAACCAATGAGCCGGATGCCCCCAAACTTAGGCCTATAGGCGGCCTGCCAGGCCGTGAGCAAATCGTGCAGAATCGGATAAAGCAGATTTTCGGGCGGGTCCCAGGGCTTCATCAGATAATGGTCAAGCCGGGCCGAGTTGATGGCGCGCACGGCGGCCTCGGTATCGGCGTAGGCGGTGAGCAGCACGCGCTTGGCATCCGGGAAAAATTCGCGCGAGGCCGTGAGCAGCTCCACGCCTTCCAGCTCGGGCATGCGCTGGTCAGCCACGATGAGGGCCAGCGGTTCCTCCTTCTCATAAAGCTCCTTGATGGTGGCCAGCGCCTCGGGGCCGGAATTCACGCGCAGAATGCGGTACTCGGCGCTAAACTCCTGGCGCAGGTCGCGGGCAATGGCGGCCAGTACCTGCGGGTCGTCGTCAACGGCGAGGATGATGGGTTTTTTGTCAGGCATAATACAGATGCTGAATTAATTAGCTATTGGCAGCCAGGCGCAGAATTCGGTGTAGTCGGGTGCCGACTCAACCTCCAGCCGCCCATCGTGCTGCCGGATAATCTGCTGCGCAATGTCGAGGCCGAGCCCCGAGCCGTCGCCGGCTTGCTTGGTAGTATAGAAAGGCTCGAAGATGTGCGGCAGCACGTCGGCCGGAATGCCACTGCCGTTGTCAATCAAAAATACGCGCACAAAGCCGCCTTCCAGCTCGGTGCGCAGCGTGATTTCGCCGCCCTGCGCGGGCAGTGCATCAATGGCATTATCAAGCAGGTTGGTCCACACCTGGTTGAGGCTACTTACCTGCCCGCGAATAGCAGGAAGGCCGGCCGCATAATCGCGGACAACCCGCACATTCTTTTGCCGCAGCTGGAAGCCGAGCATATTGAGAGTGCTTTCCAGGCCAACCGTTACGTCGATGGGTTCGAAGACGCCGGCGCGGTCCATGTGCGAGTACGTTTTCACATCGGCCACCAGCTTGCTGATGCGGCCGCCGGCCTCCTGCACGTCGCGTACCAGCTGCATGGTGGTGAGCTGGCCTTCGAGCCAGGCAAAAGCCGCCGGGCGGGCGGCGGGCGGCAGCAGTTCGGCCACGGCGGCCAGAGCGGCGGGCAAGAGGCCGGCTTCGAGCAGGGCGGGGGCGAGGTGGTAGCCGTTGGGCACGCCGTGGGTGGCGAGCCAGTCGGTCAGCTCGTCTTCGCGGTCGGCGCGGGCCAGGGCACTTTGTGGGGGCTGGGCTTCGGCGGCGGGCACGGCTAAGGCGGTGAGGGCCAGCATGGCGGCGGGTGAGGGGCAATGGCTCACCAGCTCCACAAACAGGGCGGGCTTGGCCCCCACGCGGTTGGCCAGGGCCTGGGCGGCGCGGGCAATGGCGGCGGCGGGGTTGTTCAGCTCGTGGGCCAGGCCGGCCGAGAGCTTGCCCAGGGCGCGCAGCTTGTCATCGCGCTCCTGGCTGCGCACCTGGTCGCGGCTGCGGTCGTTCATAATGCCCACGAGGCGCTGCACCAGCTCGGGGCTGACTTGCTCCAGGGCCGGAAAATGGTCGCGGTGCAGCAGGTAAAGCACCGTTTCGCCGGTGGCGGTGCCCTGGTTTTTTACTTCGCGCAGCCGGGAATAAGGCAGCACGCCCGATACCTGGCCGGTTCCGACGCGGAACACCGGCGTGGACGGTCCGCCCTGCCCGGCGTAGAACTGAATGCCGCCGCGCACTACGGCCATCATAAAGTCGGCGGCCGCGCCTGCTTCGATAATGACTTCATTGGGTGCGTAGCGGTTGGCCTCGCCGTGGGCCAGCAGCCACGTTAGCGTGTCGGGCGCCAGGCCAGCGAAGGCGATGATGGGGGCGAAGTCGGCGGCGGTGAGGACGAGGGGTTCAGGCATGGCAAAGCAACCCCGCGAAGGGAAGAAGGTTAAGTGGGCATGGGCCGGGGCTGGCCGTACCTTGCACGAGCAATTATAGACGGATAGCCGCCTATAATGCTTCCGTTAGCAGGCAACTTTTTTGCTGCCGTCGGTCTTATAAATATTCACTCAATTTAGCAAAAAACACCCTTTCATGGCCAAAGCCAGAACCGTCTATTTCTGCCAATCCTGCGGTGCTCAATCATCGAAATGGATAGGCCGCTGCCCCGTGTGTGGCGAGTGGAATACTTACGTTGAAGAAGTTATCCAGAAGGAAACCGTGGCCACCACCACCGGCCAGTGGAAGCCCGCCAGCACCGTGCCCGGCGGCAACATCAAGAAAGCCGCCAAGTCCGTCCCGCTCGGTGATATTCTGGCTGAAGACGAGCCCCGCATCATCACGCCCGATGGCGAGCTGAACCGCGTGCTCGGCGGAGGCATCGTGCCGGGCTCCATCATCCTCATCGGCGGCGAGCCGGGCATTGGCAAGAGTACGCTCATGCTGCAAATTGCCCTGAGCCTGCGCCAGATGAAGGTGCTGTACGTGAGCGGCGAAGAAAGCGAAGCCCAGATAAAAATGCGCGCCGAGCGCATGGCCGACGGCCAGCACCCCGGCTGCTACATCCTGACAGAGACAAATACCCAGAACATTTTCCGGCAGATTGACCAGGTGCAGCCTAATATCCTCGTCATCGACTCCATCCAGACCATGCACTCCACGCTGGTGGAGAGTGGCGCGGGCAGCGTGAGCCAGGTGCGCGAATGCACCGCCGAATTCCTGAAATTTGCTAAGGAAACCAGCACGCCGGTCATGCTCATCGGCCACATCACGAAAGATGGCAGCATTGCCGGCCCCAAAATCCTGGAGCACATGGTGGACACCGTGCTGCAGTTCGAGGGCGACCGGCACATGAGCTACCGCATCCTGCGCACCACCAAAAATCGCTTCGGCAGCACTTCAGAATTAGGGATTTACGAAATGCAGGGCGACGGCCTGCGGCAGGTGAGCAACCCCTCCGAAATTCTGCTCTCGCAGCGCGGCGAAAGCCTGAGCGGCATGGCCATCGGGGCTACGCTGGAGGGCAACCGCCCGCTGCTGGTGGAAGTGCAGGCCCTGGTATCGCCCACGTCCTACGGCACGCCGCAGCGCAGCAGCACCGGCTTCGACGCCAAGCGCCTGCAAATGCTGCTGGCCGTGCTGGAGAAGCGCGCCGGCCTGCGCCTGGGCCAGCACGACGTGTTTCTGAACATTGCCGGCGGCCTGCGCCTCGACGACCCTGCCCTGGACATGGCCGTGTGCGCCGCCGTGGTTTCCTCGCTCAATGATGTGCCCATTCCCGGCCACGTTTGCCTGGCCGCCGAGGTGGGCCTGAGCGGCGAAATACGCGCTGTCTCGCGCCTCGACCAGCGCCTGGCCGAAGCCGAAAAACTGGGTTTTCAGGAAATGTACGTATCCCGGTTTAATGGCAAGGGATTGGACTTAGCTAGGTTTGGCTTGAAAGTGCACGCGGTGAGCCGGCTCGACGAAGTGCTGGACGGATTATTCGGTTGAGGAAAACCTGCTTGATTATCAGGCATCAGCCGCAGGGGTTTGCGGCTGGTGGAAGCCGAAGTGCCGGGCAAGCCGTGAAAAGCCAGAATTTTGATTTGGATTTTATAAATCAAAAAGCCTTATCTTCGGAGTACTGATAGGCTTTTGCCGCGAATGGCCTGGTAAACTCCGTTGGTTCTATCCATTGTCTAGGTAGCTGCTGAGGTTGTTAATAACTGCTCGGAGCTGGTTCTTATTGTCATGATATCATCTTTCGTCACTTGTACGCGCCGGCTGGTCGGAGCAGTTTTGGTTCTGGTCCCGTTGCTGGGCCACACCCAGGGCCGGACTACCACGGTAGTGGGTGCTGCCGCCAAAGCGGTTCCGGCTGCGGCTGCTGCCTCGGCGGGCATGGCCACCCTCACCGGGCGGGTGAGTGGTCCTACCACTGACTCCGTTGCGATTTCGCTGCGCGAAAACCCGCTTGACCCCAAGGAAAAGCTGTTTCGGGTGCCGCTCAGCGACAAGGGCGATTTTAAGGTGGTGGTGCCCGTGAGCGGTGCCACCAAGGCCGACCTGGTGTATGGCGACGACGTGGCCCCGCTCTTTCTGGACCCCGGCACCGACATGGACGTGCGCTTTAAGGGCAGCGACATGTCGGGCACGCTGAAATTTAAGCCCAATGACGTGCCCTCCGGCTTCGCCACCAAGCTGCGCAACCGTGCCAACCTGACCGACGAGCAGCGCCATCGCCAACAAGCCGCCAACGCCAACAACTACCTGGTGGAAGCCGATGCCCAGTTTGTGGAAAATGATGGTTTTCAGGTGCTGCCCGATAATATTCAGCTTTACGAAGCGCCGTTTCTGTCCTTCCTGGAGTACCGCCGCAAGCACGAATACGAGTTTCTGGAAGACCATGCGGCCAAGCAGTCGTTCACGCAGGAGTTTTATAACTATGCCCATGCCGAAGTGGTGTATGCCTACGCCAATGATAAGCTGACCTTTCAGGACCTGCGCGAGCAGGTGGTGAACACCGAGGGCCGCCTGAAAATGGCTCCTGACTACTACAACTTTCTGCGCGAGCCCGGCCTGCTCAACGAGCCCAACGCCGTGCAGAGCGAGCTGTACCACGAGTTCCTGCTCAACTACGTGCACTTCACCGTGAGCCAGGACCACCACCAGCGCTCCGACCCCGACTTTTACCCGGCCTGCTACGCGCTGGCCAGCAAGAAGCTCACCGGTCCGTCGCGGGCTGTTATTCTGGGCCGCGTGCTGCAGGAGTCGTTCCGCTTTGGGCACGTGAAGCAGTCGGCCGCCATGCTGGCCGATTTCCGCAACTACGACCCCAAAAATCAGTTCTATCTCACGCTGCAGGCCGATTTTAATCAGCACAAGGATTTCGCCATCGGCGCCCCGGCTCCCGATTTTAAGCTGCCCACTGCCAACGGCGACACCGTGCACCTGCACGATTTCGCCGGCAAGCTGGTTTACCTCAACTTCTGGAAAAGCACCAACGGCCTGTGTCTGCGTGACCTGGCCTACGCACAGGAGCTGATGCGCAAGTTTGAAGGCAAGAACATCACCTTCATCAACATTGCCTTGGACGAGAACGAGCAAGCCTGGCGTTCGCTCGTGACCGTGAAAAAACTGCCCGGCGTGCAGGTACGCATTCCTGGCGGCGGGCTGCGCTCGGTGGTAGCCAAGGAGTATGCCTTGCAGGAAGTGCCCACCTACATGCTGGTAGGCGAGGATGGTACCTTCCTCAACACCAAGCCCAAGCGCCTGAGCAGCCGTGCTGCCGTGGACGAAATCAACCAGTCGTTTGGCAAGGCCAGCACCTATACCAGCGCCATCGATTTCCCGGCCACTAAGAAATAAGCGTTCGACTGAATGCAACCGAAGTAGCGCGAACTTTGTAGTTCGCGTCCCCGCGCCATCGAACTCCCTAACGGCGCGGGGACGCGAACTACAAAGTTCGCGCTACTGCTTTTAGCCCCTTTCTATGTCCGTGCTCACAGATAGCCTCAATGTTTTGTCTAAAGCCACCCCGCTGCGGGTCTGGAACGCGACGCAGATTGTGGGCTCCTATATCCTGAGCAAGATTACCGGCAAGGCCCGCCTGCGCGGCCTGCCCATGGCGCTCAGCTTCGAGCCCACCACCAGCTGCAACCTGCGCTGCCCGGAGTGCCCCAGTGGCCTGCGCTCGTTCACGCGGCCCACGGGAATGCTGCCGGCCGATTTGTTCAAGCGAACCATTGATGAAGTGGCCAGCCGGCTGTGGTATCTGATTTTTTACTTCCAGGGCGAGCCCTACCTGCACCCGCAGTTCCTGGAGCTGGTGAAGTACGCGGCGGATAAGGGCATTTACACCGCCACCAGCACCAACGCCCACTACCTGAACGACCAGAACGCCCGCAAAACGGTGGAAAGCGGCCTCGACCGCCTCATCATCTCCCTCGATGGCACCACGCAGGAAGTGTATCAGCAATACCGCGTGGGCGGCAAGCTGGAAAAGGTATTGGAGGGCACCCGTAATATCGTGAAATGGCGCAAGGAGCTGAAATCGAGGACGCCCCGCATCATTTTCCAGTTCCTGGTGGTGCGGCCCAATGAGCACCAGATTGACGATGCCCGGCAACTGGCCGACGCCATGGGCGTGGACGACGTGTGGTTCAAAACGGCCCAGATTTACGACCACGCGCAGGGCTCGCCGCTCATCCCCACCATCGACTATTACTCGCGCTACCAGAACAACGGCGATGGCAACTGGAGCCTGAAAAACAAGCTGGTAGACCACTGCTGGAAAATGTGGCATTCCTGCGTCATCACCTGGGATGGGCTGGTCGTGCCCTGCTGCTTCGACAAAGACGCCGAATACCGCCAGGGCGACCTCAAAACCGAAACCTTCCGCCAGCTCTGGCGCGGTCCCAAGTATCAGCAGTTTCGCGGCAGCCTCCTCAAAGGCCGCGACCAGATTGACATGTGCCGCAACTGCTCGGAAGGCACCAAAGTGTGGGGATAAGGTTAATTATAAATATTGAATTATAAATTATAAACGGCCATTCGGCAAATTCATAATGTAGTTGTTTAGAAAGTCACAAAAGGTACTCAAACGGTCATGCTGCGCTGCGCTCTGCATGACCGTTCGGGTACTTTCTAAACAGCTTCAATTTATAATTCATAATTATACCCCTATTTGTCTTTCTTTGTCAGGTCTTTGCCTAGGTCTTCGACCTGCTTGAGGAAGTCGTCGGTGTCGGAGTCGGCGTAGGTGCCGTAGGCGTTTGAGATGGTGCCTTTTACGCCGTCGTGGGTCGCAATGGCGTAGAGGACGGACATGTCGTCGGGGTTGCTTTCGCCCTCGAAGCGGTAGAAATCCACGATGGTTACTTCGTCAGCAGCATAGCTCTTGTTTGAGTCGCTACCAATGGTATGCAGGCGGCCATCCATGACGTTGAAATCCTGGGTGAAACCGTCCTTGTTCAGTTTGTTCTCAACGTTGATAAGCGACTGTTCTTCTTCTTTGTCCTGCATGGCGGTGGGGTGTTTGGGTAAGGATGATGCGGTGCGGGGGGCGCAAAACCCGTTCCCGCCCCGGCTATACGCAGCCGGGGCGGGAACGGGTTATCCCAAAGCCATAGAAAAATGCAGAAGCACTATTTATCAGCGCCTCTCGCTATTTGGTCGCCGCACGCGCCTCAATGGTGCGCTGCAGGTTATCAATATCCAATTGCCCGCAGGCCCCGCCGCAGCCCTTGGCGCAGCCGGCCGCCGTTTTGCTGAAAAACGCACGGTAGAAAATGCGCCCGACGTAAAACGCCGCCGCGATGAACAGCACGCCAATCAGCAGGTACTGAATTTCGACGGAGGTGATGGCAAGCAGGAGCATGATTGGTAAACTATGGATGAAAAAGAATAGTTTGCGCTACTGCCAGAACTCGCCGATGGCGGCCTGCATCTCGGCGTGAATAAGCCCATTGCTGGCTACCAGCTCACGGCCGAACAGCGGGTCGCCATCGGTCAGGAATTGGGTGACGTGGCCGCCCGCCTCGCGCACCAGCAGAATGCCGGCCGCCACATCATAGGAGTTCAGGTTGAACTCGAAGAAGCCTTCGCAGCGGCCGGCGGCCACGTAGGCCAGGTCGGCGGCGGCCGAGCCGAGGCGGCGCACGCCGTGGCTGCGGGTGAAAAACGAGCCGAGGATTTTCAGGAAATCATTCATCTTGCCGAAATCCTTGTAGGGAAATCCGGTGGCGATGAGCGAGTTATTTAATTCGGCTACGTCGGTGACGCGGATGGGCTGGTCGTTGCAGAATGCGCCGCCGCCGCGCACGGCCCGGAAGCTTTCGTCGCGGCCCACCTCGTGCACCACGCCTACTGCCAGCTCCCGGTGCTGCACCAGCGCCACGCTGATGCAGTACACCGGCAGACCGTGCACGAAATTGGTGGTGCCGTCGAGCGGGTCGATTATCCAGATAAATTCCTCAGTGTGCGCGTCGGGGCCGGCGGTGCCTTCTTCGGTGATGAAGCCGGCTTCGGGCAGCAGCAGGCGCAGGCCGGCCACAAGGCGGCGCTCGGTTTCCTGGTCCACGTAGCTCACGAGGTCGTGCACGCCCTTGTGCTCAATCTTGGCGCGGTTAAACGTGGTGGCTTCCTCGCGGATGAACTTGGCCGTGGTGCGGCACAGGGCGGCGAGGTCGTGGGAGAGTTGGGTGAAATCGAGGGACATTGAAAGCGTCGTAGAAGGAAATACTCCCCTCCTTCTTTAAGGAGGGGATGTGAGCGCCGAAGAGGCGCGAACGGGGGTGGTTGCGGCGTTGGACGAGGTGAGAACGAACGGCTGGCTAGGGTTTTAATCGATTTTTAGCGAATGCAGCTAAGCGTTAATTAGTTGCCGTTCAACGCCGCAACCACCCCCGTTCGCGCCTCTTCGGCGCTCACATCCCCTCCTTAAAGAAGGAGGGGAGCTTTTTTCTTTCTCGTCCAGCCTACCACAATGGCAAACCCGAGCAGCAGCACTAGCACCTGCGCGCCCCGCCCAATCAGCTCCCCGAAGCGCACATAGAAAGTCACTTCATCATTGAGGTGCACGGTGGCGCGGCTGGCGGTGGCAATCCAGGCCGGCTCGCGCTGGATGATTTCGCCCCGCTGGTTGATGAAACCGGTGAAGCCGGTGTTGGCCGCCCGGGCCAGGTCGCGGCGGGTTTCAATGCAGCGCAGCTGGCCGTAGCTCAGCAGCTGGCGGTAGCCGGGCGAGTCGTGCCACCAGGCATCGTTGGTGACGAGGCCCAGCAGGGTGGCCCCGTTGGCCATGTACTCGCCGATAAAGTCGCCGTAGATGGATTCGTAGCAGATGACCGGGGCCACGCGCAGGGCCGGCGCATTGGCCGGGGCCGGATACACAGTGCGCTCGGCCTGGCTGCCCACGCTGCCTACGGTGCCGCCCAGGTCGATGTGCGCGATGAGCGAGGCCAGCACGGGCGGAATCTTCTCCACGCCGGGCACGAGGCGCGACTTGTGGTAGAAGACCACCGGTGCGGTGGCACTGGCGAAGTACGCGCCGGTGTTGAAGAAATCGTAGTAGCCGAGGTCGTCGCGGTAGCGGGCCGTTTCGCTGGCTGCCTCCTTGCTCGGGTAGGAGCTGAGCGTGGTGATGCCCGTGAGCAAGGCTACGCCGGGGTGCCGCCCCAGCCACTCGCGCACACGGCGGATTTTGGGGTTGTTTTCGATGGTATTCTCCCAATAGGGTTCCTCCAGCGCCGTTTCGGGCCAGAGCACGAGGCGCGTGGCGGGCGTGAGGTGCTGTTCGGAAAGTGCCAGCAGGCGCGTGAGCTGCTCGTCGTAGGGAATGAATTTGGGGCCGCCCTCGAACTTCTCCACGTAGGGGTCGAAGTTGGGCTGCACCACTACGACTTCGGCAGTGGGGCCTTTTTCCTGGTACTTGCTGCTTATTAGGTAAGACAGCGCCAGGGGCAGCAGGATGAGAAAGAGGGGCGTATTGAATGATGGCTGCCACTCAAAAGCTGACTTTCGCCCGGTTTCGATGCTGGTTGCTTCAGCCGCCCCGGTAGCTGCGGGCTGGAATGCCAACCCCGGCAAGTGCTTCAGTAGGGCCTGGAAAAACAGCAGATTCACCACCCACACCCACACCGAGCCGCCCAGAAAACCGGTGTACTCGTACCACTGCACCCACTGTGGCGCGGCCGCGAAGCCGTTGCCCAGCGTGAGCCAGGGCCAGGTAATGTCCCAATGCAAATGCAGCTGCTCGAACGCAATCCAGTAGATGGGCAGCGACAGGTAGCCCCAGCGGTTGCCCAGCCGCTTCTTGGTCTGGCGGAAGGCCATGAGCGGCAGGCACATGAGCAGCGCATTGAGTACCACGGCGGCAATGCCGGCGGGCAGGTCGGCGTAGCTTACCCACCAGGTAGTGAGGGCGTTCCAGCCCACCAGCATGAGGTAGGTGCTGGCAAACACGCGGCCCTTGCGGGCTCCCGTGAGCGTGAGCTGCCGCTCCATGAGCAGGTACGGCACCCAGCCGATGAACAGCAGCGGCACCAGCCAGGCCGTGGGCCACGGGGCCCAGCCACCGCTTAGGAGCAAGGCCCCCAGCACGGCCAGTACCAGCGGCTGCTGCAGCAGGGGTTTAGTCTTCGTAGGCGGTGTCGTCGTCGTCGTCGTCGGCAGCGCGGCGGTATCGGTCTTCGCGGCCGGGGCGGGGCTCGCGGGGGGGCGGGATGAGGTTTCCTTCGACGACAACGACAATTTCTCCTTTAATAGCGGGCCGGGCCGCGAAGTCAGCCTCCAGGCTGGCCAGCGTGCCGGTCACGGTTTCTTCAAATAATTTAGTCAATTCGCGGCTGACGGAGGCCGGCCGCGTCGGGCCCAGCACCTCGGCCAATTGGCCCAGTGTCTTCACAATGCGGTGCGGCGACTCATAAAAAATCATGGTCCGGGTTTCCGAGGCCAGCTGTTGCAGGCGTGTCTGCCGGCCCTTTTTTGCCGGCAAAAATCCTTCAAACGTAAACCGCTCAGCCCCGAAGCCCGATTTCAATAGCGCCGGCACAAAGGCCGTGGCGCCCGGCAGGCACTCCACACCCAGGCCCCGCGCCAGGCACTCGCGCACCAACAGAAACCCGGGGTCGGAGATTCCCGGTGTGCCGGCATCAGAAATCAGGGCCATTATTTCGCCCTTCTCCAGGCGCTCCAGCAGGCGCGGCACCTGCTGGTGCTCGTTGTGCAGGTGGTAGGAGAGGAGGGGCTTCTTGATGCCTAGGTGCTGCATGAGGCGGCCGCTGGTGCGGGTGTCCTCGCAGAGCACGGTACCCACTTCCCCCAGAATGCGGATGGCCCGCAGGGTAATATCTTCCAGATTGCCAATAGGCGTGGGCACGAGGTATAGAACCGTGTTGGGCATAGCGACAAAGGTAGAGTAGGTTGAACATCAAACTCCCCTCCTTACCAAGGAGGTGATGCCAGCGCGTAGCGCTGGCTGGGGTGGTGGCACCGCAGGGTGGCGTTGCGCAATATGTGTCCGATTCGTTCTATTCTCGTCCAACGCCACCCTGCGGTGCCACCACCCCGTTTTTCGTTGGCGCGAAAACATCCCCTCCTTGGTAAGGAGGGGAGTCGGTTACTTACTGCACCTCATATCGCGCCGCCACCGTATCAATGGCCGCCGCCAGGCGATGGTCGCGGGCCGTCACGGCATTGCTGGCATCGTGGGTGCAGAGGCGGAATTCCACCACGTTGTACTCGTTGCTGAACCACGGATGGTGGTCGAGGCGCTCGGCCTCGGCGGCTACTTCGGTGAGGAAGGCAAAGGCCGTTTTAAAGTCACTGAACCGGAAGCTGCGGCGGAGGCTATTGTCGACGTTATTCCACATGATTTGTTCTATATTTAAGAAATGAGGAAGGAGGTGTGAGCAGGGCGTTAGACAACCCAAATGCTTAAACCAAAGTACACCTTTTCTACACGCACTATCACACAATCACTTTCAATTCCCATGGCCATCGACCCCAATAACCGCCCCATTCGCGTCATCAACGACGATACGACTAACGAAGAAATGGAGGCCGGCCATCACATTCCCAACGCCGACCCGCCCAAGAACGAAGCGGCCCGTGGTGGTTTCGGCAACCGCGACGGCAAGGAAGGCTTCGGTTCCGACACCTCCGGCGGCTCGACGGCCGTGGGCGTGAACGAAAATGCCGACGACATGGTCCCGCCCCGCGACAACATGCGCTCGGAGGACGAAGGCCGGCCCGACCGCCCCAACCAGGACATGCCCGCCCTCGACGACTACACCGATACCATTGTGCCCAGCGGCCGTCCCATCGATGAGCTCGACGCGCACGACCACCGCCCCGGCGTTGATGAAATGCTGAACCCCAACTCCCGCGTGGGCATGGGCCAGATGGAGCCAAAGCCCATCAAGCCCATCACCGGCACCGATACCAATGCCGAGCTCAACGACCCTGATGCCGCCGATACTGCTATCAGCCAATAGGTTGAGGTAAAAGTGCCTGGCTATCTTCTCACTATTTTTCCCCTCCAATCATGTTCAATACGAAATCCAACCAGCAATCCAGCGAAAACAAGGGTGCCCCCACCCAGTCCGAGCAGCCCAAGGGTGCCGGCGGTGCCCGTATCGGGCATGGATGAGGAAACCCGCAAGCGCCTGGAGCAGGAAGCCCTCGACGCCGGCATCCAGGACCCCAACCGCAACCTCGACAAACCCGAGCTGGACAAGCCGGCCTACGGCGGCGGCCACTAACTGCCGCTAAGCCGTGCCATTGGTCCGGTTATAAAGAACGTGTCGAATTAAAAAGCACGTCATGCGGTGTATGGCGTGCTTTTCTTGTTGTAATTGCCTGCCATGAGCCGCTACGCCACTACCGACCTGCACGGCTGCCTGCACACCTTCCGCCACTTGGTTGAAGTAGCGCTCAAGCTCAGCCGGAAAGATGAGCTTTACCTGCTGGGCGACTACGTGAACAAAGGCCCCGACAGCCGTGGCGTGCTCGACTACCTGATGTATCTGCAAGCGGCTGGCTACCAGGTGCACTGCCTGCGTGGCAACCACGACCAGGCCCTGCTCGACGCCGCCCGCCACCGTTGGCGCTGGGACTGGCTGGGACCGCGCGGCCGCTTGCCCACGCTGCGCAGCTTCGGCGTGTCGCGCCTCTCCGACATTCCCGCGCCCTACCTCGACTGGCTGGCCAGCTTGCCTTATGAGATTGAGCTGCCCGATTTCATGCTCGTGCACGCCGGCTACAATTTCGCCCTGCCCCCCGCCGAAATGCGTCAGGACTACACGACCATGATGAACACCAAGAGCTACGTGTACGACCCCGGGCGGCTGGGAGGCCGCCGCCTGCTGCACGGCCACGTACCCACGCCCACCGCCCAGGTGCGCGCCAAAGCCGCCACCCACCCCGGCGCGCTGGGCCTCGATACCGGCTGCGTGTACCGCCACAACCCCGAGCTGGCCCACCTTGCCGCCCTCAACCTCGATACCTGGAAGCTGACCCTGGTGCCTAACTGCGAGCCCGCCTACACCATCGGCAAGCGGTAGCGGCACCGTATCTTCATCATTCCGGGCAGGAGTTAAACTGCGCTACTGCCCGTCGAGCACGCCGGCCGCTACTACCCGCCGGGCCGAGGCGCGGTAGGGGCTGAGCGAGTCGGCGGCCACGGCGCACAGGGTAACGAAGGCGGGAGCCAGCTCCTGGGCCTGCCAGTAAGCCATGCCGAGGTGGTAGCGGGCACGGCGGGCCAGGGCACTGGAAGCGGCGCTGTCGTCGCTCACGCGGCGCAGGTAGAGCTGGGCGGCATTGCCCTGGCCCTGGCGCAGCAGCATCATGCCGCGCAGGTAGAGCAGGGTGTCGGCCCCCACGCTTGTGGCGCTCACGCGGCCCAGCGAGTGCAGGGCGGCCGGGTAGTGGCCCGACTGATATTGGTCGAGGGCTTCGGCCAGCAGGGGGCGGGTATGCAGCAGGCCGGTGGTCACGGCGGGGCCGGGGTCGGGCTGGTAGTAGGCTTCCCAGTTGCGGGCGGGCCGGGCCTGGGTGGGGCGGGCCAGGTACCAGGTGGCTACGCCGGCGGCCAGCAGCAGCACCGCGCCCAGGGTGCCCCACACGGCCCAACGTCGCTGGCGACGCTGGGTGAGGTGGTGGGCGCGGGCCAGGGCGGTGCCGCGCTCGTTCATGCGGTCGTCGAGGGCTTGCAGGCGCAGGCGCAGGGCGTCGTGCCCTGCCGCCCAGCGCAGGTCGGCGGTCAGCTGCTCGTAGGCGGCGTGGGCGTCGGCCAGGGCCTCGTCCTGCTCCAGCCGCAGCTCGAAGGCATCCTGCTCGGCCGGGCTCATCTGGCCATCGGCGAAGCGTTCGAGCTCATCGAAGTAAGGGCGGAGGTCCATGGGCACAGGGCGAAGGGTAGTTTGATAAAGGGCCGTCATGCTGAGCGCAGCAAAGCATCTTTACCGCAATAGTAATTCAATCAAAAGGATTAGTGGCGCGGTAGAGATGCTTCAACTGCGCTCAGCATGACGGCCTTTTCATCAACGTTCCGCTTATTAACGTTCAGCTACCCTTACGCCCCGCCGCTGTTCATCGGCTCATACCCGCCGCGCACCAAGTCGTAGAGCTTGCGCAGGCAGGTGCTTTTCTGGCGGCGGGCCACGGTGGCGTTGGGGAAGCCCATTTTGCCGCCCATCTTCTCGAAGTGGTAGCCCCGAAAATAAAAGTAGGTGAGCACCTGCTGGCAGTCGGTGCTGAGTTGGCTGAACTGGGCGAGCAGGCGCTGGCGGCGGCTGGCCTCGGCGGCGGGTAGGGGCTGGTGGGCGGGCACCTGGGCCGCAATGCGCTCCTGGGCCATGCCGTAGAGGTAGGCGCGCAAGTCCTCGGGCATGCGGGTGATGCGGCCGTCGGCTACGTGGTCGTAAAAATCGAGCAACGTGTCCTGCAGCAGGCCGTGGGCCTTGTCGGCGGGCAGCTGGTGCTTGCGCTGCGCCCAGCGGGCAAATAGGTGCCGGCTGCGCTGGTAAAAGTCAACCAGAGATTTCTGATTGCCGATGCGCAGCTGGGTAATGGTTTCGGCAAGGGGCGTGGACATAGCAGAAAGTAAAGGCTCTAGCAAGTAACGACGGAAATAGGGAATAGGGGGATAAGGGATAGGGAAAAAGGGATAGTGAAGAAGGGATAGGGAAAAAGGGATAGGGAATACAAAGGGAAAAGGTCGTCATGCCGAGTGCAGTCGCGGCATCTCGCGTGCAGCAGTAATCAATACGATTGCAACGATGCGAGCGAGATGCCGCGGCTGCGCTCGGCCTGCCGGCCCTTCTATTTCCTTGCAGGTTGAACGCATATAAATTTTGAGGACTGAATCCAGCCTACCAGGGTACTTTTTTGTTTTGGACCTGACGCTTTTTTAAAACCTAAAATGCCCTGTGAGACAATGGAGGCCCATGACTCCATTTATATGCGTTCAACCTGATTTCCTTGCCACCCATTCGTATCCCTTATTCCCTATCCCTTATCCCCTATTACCTTTACGCCCATGCAAACAGCCGCCCCCGCCCGCCTCCTCGATACCGCCGTTTTCGACCTCATTGCGCAGGAGAAAACCCGCCAAACCCACGGTCTGGAACTCATTGCCTCCGAAAACTATGCTTCGGAACAGGTGATGGCCGCCCAGGGCTCCGTGCTCACCAATAAGTACGCCGAAGGCCTGCCTGGCAAGCGCTACTACGGCGGCTGCGAAATAGTAGACCAGGTGGAGCAATTAGCCATTGACCGCGTGAAGGAGCTGTTTGGTGTGCAGTGGGCCAACGTGCAGCCCCACTCCGGGGCCCAGGCCAACGCCGCCGTGTTTCTGGCCTGCCTCAAGCCCGGCGACAAAATCCTGGGGTTTGACCTAAGCCACGGCGGCCACCTCACCCATGGCTCACCGGTCAATTTTTCGGGTAAATATTTCGTGCCCAGCTTTTATGGCGTGGAGCGCGAAACCGGCCTCATCGACTGGAGTAAAATCAAGGATATTGCCCGCCGCGAGCGCCCCAAGATGATTATCTGCGGGGCCTCGGCCTACTCCCGCGACTGGAACTACGCCGCCCTGCGCGAAGCCGCCGACGAAGTGGGCGCCCTGCTGCTGGCCGACATCTCGCATCCTTCGGGCCTCATTGCTACGGGCTTGCTGAACTCGCCGTTCGACCACTGCCACATCGTGACTACCACGACCCACAAAACCCTGCGCGGCCCCCGCGGCGGCCTCATCATGCTGGGCAAAGATTTCGATAATCCCTTCGGCCTGAAAACCCCAAAGGGCGAAATCCGCCCCATGTCGGCGCTGCTCGACTCCGGCGTATTCCCCGGCACCCAGGGCGGGCCGCTGGAGCACGTCATCGCGGCCAAGGCCGTGGCCTTCGGCGAGGCGCTCACCGACGACTTCAAAACCTACACCCAGCAAGTGGCGCGCAATGCCCAGGCACTGGCAGCCAGCTTCGTTGGCCTGGGCTACGATATCATCTCGGGCGGCACCGACAACCACCTCATGCTGATTGACCTGCGCTCGAAGGGCCTCAGCGGCAAGCTGGCCGAAAACACGCTGGTGCGGGCCGATATCACCATCAATAAAAACATGGTGCCTTTCGACGACAAGTCGCCTTTCGTGACCAGCGGCATCCGCATTGGCTCGGCCGCCGTAACTACCCGTGGCTTGGGCGAGTCCGACATGGTCCGCATCGTGGAGCTGATTGACGAAACGCTGATGAACCACGACAACGACACCCGCATCGGGCAGGTGCGCCAGCAGGTGAATGCCTGGTTGCAGGACTACCCGCTGTTTGCGTAATTTTTTACGTATGTAGGGCTGAATAGTCAGAACGTCATGTCGAGCGCAGCCGAGACATCTCGCGTGCAGCAGTAATCCAAAGCTGTTGCAACGAAGCGAGCGAGATGTCTCGGCTGCGCTCGACATGACGTTTTAGTTTCCGCTCTCTCCAAAATTTAATCCCCTATTCCCCTCCGTGCAACCTCAACCGCAACAACCAAAACCGCTGGGCGAACAGCACGAAATGTCCTTCATCGACCACCTGGAGGCGCTGCGCTGGCACATCATCCGGGCAGCTATTTCGGTGGTGGTGTTCGCCACTGGGGCGTTTTTCGCCAAAGACTTCCTGTTTCACGACCTGATTCTGGGCCCCTCGCGGCCCGATTTCTGGACGTACCGCATGTTCTGCAAGTTCGGCGAGTGGGTGCACGCGCCGGATTTGTGCATCGATAAAATCGGCTTCGTCATTCAGAACCGTGAGATGAGCGGGCAGCTCACCATGCACATCAGCACGTCGTTTATCGTGGGTATCCTGCTGGCGTTTCCGTATTTGTTCTGGGAAATCTGGCGCTTTGTGAAGCCCGGCCTCTACCCGCACGAGCGGCAGAACTCGCAGGGAGCCGTGTTTTTCGTGTCCATCCTCTTTATTATGGGTCTGATGTTCGGCTACTACATTGCCGCGCCGCTCAGCATCAACTTCCTGGCCGGCTACGTGGTCGATGCCAGCATCGAAAACCAGATTGATATGCAGAGCTACCTGAGCACGCTCACCACCATGAGCGTGTCGTGCGCCTTCGTGTTTGAGCTGCCCATGATTGTGTTCTTCCTGGCCAAGGCGGGGCTGGTGTCGGCCGAAATCATGCAGGTCTACCGCAAGCATGCTATTGTGGTCATTCTCATCATCGCGGCCGTCATTACCCCGCCCGACATCTCGGCCCAGATTATCGTTACCATCCCCATCATGCTGCTCTACGAGCTCAGCATTCACATTGCCCGCGTGGTGCGGCGCGGCGACGCCGCCCGCCTCAATACCAAGCTGGCCCGGCAGGCCGAGCGCAACGCCGCTCAGCAATAAATACCCCTGAACTAGGCTGGCGGGCCAGTCCGGCCAGTTTGGCTCAGGGCAATTAGGTGCCGTATAGAAATTGTATCGCCATAACCTGAATCTGATTTTGGTAATGGGCAGCATCTGCCTTAATCGGGTAAAATCAGGAGTTATTCTGCATTTATACTATTTTTTGACGGGTTTCAGTTCCAGAATGAGAATTTGCGACGTTTTAAAAATAGCATTAAAGCGTGAAGGTTAACCGGGTGTTGCTTATCTTTGGCTAGCACTATGCAGCCATTTATGACGCGGCCCGGTTTTTTGCTGAGATGGCTGATAGCCTTGGGGTTGCTGGTGCCGCAGGTGCCCGCCGGGGCATCCGTGCCGGTCAATCCCGAGGTGCTCCGCCAGCGGCTGGCCACCCGCCTGCCCGATACCACTCGGCTGCGCCTGCTCACGGCCCTGTGCTACCGGCTGCACGACGAGCAGCCCGCCCGCGCCCTGCCCTACGGCGAGGCCGCCGTGGCGCTGGCCCGCACCCTGCCCGCCGATGAGCAAGCCCCCGGCCTGCTGCGCAGCCTGCTGAGCCTGGCCAGCTGCTACGCCAATCTCTCCAACGGCCCGGAAGCCCTGAACCTGCTGAGCGAAGCGCAGGAGCTGGCCCGCGCCCAACACGATACCGACGCGCTGGTGCGCACCTACACGGCGCAGGGCAGCATCTACCACGAGCGCGGCGACTCTACTACGGCCTGGCGCCAGTACCAGCGGGCGCTGCAGCTGCATACGCGGCCGGGCGTCACGGCGCATTCCCGCATGGAGTTGCTGGGCAACGTGGGCAGCCTGTTCTTCTACCGGCGGCAGGTGTCGCAGGCCCTGCACTACGATTCGCTGGCCCTGGCCCTGGCACGCCGCCAAAGCGACTCCACCGCCGAGTCGACCTACCTCTCCAGCCTGGCTACCTACCAGATGCAGCTGGGCCGCCTGCCCCGGGTGAAACGGCTGCTCACGCAGGCGCTGGCCATCAGCCGCCGCCAGCACGCGATGCGCAACCAGGCCGAGCAGCTGATTTTGTTTGCGATGTACTACATCCAGACCGACCAGCCTGACCGCGTCGACGCCGCCGTGCGCGAAGCCCTGAGCATCGCGCGCCAAAGCGGCTACCTGGAGCGGGTGCTTGATGCCTACAGTATTCTGGCGGCCGAAGCGGCAGAGTACGACCACTACCGCGAAGCCTATGAGTGGAACAAGCGCTACGTGGACCTGAACGATACCCTGAACAACCGCCAGACCATGCAAACCCTGGCGGCCGCTCAGGTCAGCTACGAAACCCAGGAGCGGGCCCGGCGGCTGCGCCAGCTCACGGCCGAGCAGGCCGAGCAGGGCTGGCACAACCGCCTGCTGGGCGCGGCCGTGGCTGTTCTGGCTTTGGGCTTGCTGGTGGCCGTGTACCTGCACCGCAACCTGCGCCGCAGCCGCACCGCCCTGGCCGCCAACAACCGCGCCCTGGAAAAGGCCTCGGAGGAGCTGCGCACCGTGGCCGTGTTCAAAGACAAGCTCTACGCCATTGTGGCCCACGACCTGCGTGGCCCGGTCACGGCCTTTGCCGGCGTCACCAGCCTCATTGATTCCTACATTGCCCAGAATGACCAGGCCGGCCTGGCCCGCCTGCCCGCCCTGGTGCGCCAGGCCTCCGAAAGCCTCAACCACCTGCTCGACAACGTGTTGAACTGGGCCGTGAGCCAGACCGGCGAGCTGGAGTGCCGCCCCACGCCCCTGCTGGTAACGGACCTGTTTGCCGAGTGCCAGGCCCTGTACCAGACCACGGCGGCCGCCAGCTGGCAGCATATCACCATGGCTGCTTCCCCCAGCCTGCGCCTGCTGGCCGACCGCAACATGACCCGCACCATTCTGCGTAATCTGGTGGGCAACGCCCTGAAATTCATGCCCGCCGGCGGCCACGTCTACCTCGAAGCCGCCCCCGACCCCGACGACCCCCGCATGGTCCTGCTCAGCTGCACCGACACCGGGCCGGGCATGAGCGCCGCCACCGTTTCATCGCTCATGAGCGGCTCGGCGCTGCCCGAGCCGTCCCTCATGCCCCAATCCACCGGCCTGGGTTTGGGCCTGGCACTGTGCCGTGCCTTCGTGCACCGGCACGGCGGCACACTGGTGATTCAGAGCCGCCCCGGCGCGGGTACCAACGTGACGGTGAGCCTGCCGGCGGCGAAGTAGGCGCGATACCGAAAGGGCTAAAAAAAACGTTATGCTGAGCGTAGCCGAAGCATCTCGCGTGTGGTAGTAACTCAATCGAATGGGTTTACTATTGCACGCGAGATGCTTCGACCGCGCTCAGCATGACGTTCTTTTTACCGACCTATTCTACCCAGCTTACCAAATTATCACGCGCGTCGAATCGGGCCGGTAGAGTTTCTGGCCGGGCTTAATGCCGAACGCTTCGTAGAAGGCCGGCACGTCGGCCATCGGGCCGTTCACGCGGTATTGGGCGGGCGAGTGCACGTCGGTGAGCAGCTGCGACGCCAGGCTCTCGTCGCGCACATGCATCTGCCAGCCCAGGGCGTAGCCCAGGAAGTAGCGCTGCGTAGGCGTGAGGCCGTTGATTTTTTTGCCCTCTTTGTACTGTTTGGTCTTTTTGAAGGCATCGAGGCCAATGACGATTCCACCGAGGTCGGCGATGTTTTCGCCGGCCGTGGCCTTGCCGTTGATGTGCAGCGAATCGAGCAGCGTATAGTCGTTGAATTGCTTCACGATGCCATTCACACGCTCGTTGAAGCGCTTGCGGTCTTCTTTGCTCCACCACTCGTGTAGGTTGCCGTGGGCGTCGTACTGGCTGCCCTCATCGTCGAAACCATGGGTAAGCTCGTGGCCGATGGTGCTGGCGCCAGCGTAGCCGTACACCAGCGCGTCGTCGGCATCGGCATCGAGCAGGCCGGGGATGGCGAAGGCGGCGGCCGGCAACACAATCTCGTTGTTAGAGCCGTTGTAGTAGGCGTTGTAGGTCTGCGGCGTCATGCCCCATTCGGTGCGGTCCACGGGTTTGCCCAGCTTGTTCAGCTCGTAGTTGTGCTGCCACAGGTTGGCGTGCATTACATTGGCGGCCAATGAGCTGCGGTCAATGGTCAGGGCCGAGTAGTCTTTCCACTTATCGGGGTAGCCCACTTTGGGGGTGATTTTGTGGAGCTTATCCAGGGCCACTACTTTGGTGGGCGCGCTCATCCAGTCCACTTTCTGGATGTGGTCGGCGAAGGCGGATACCACGTTTTTCACCAGGGTGTCGTAGCGGGCTTTGGCTTCGGGCTTGAAGTATTCTTTCACGAAAAGCTGGCCCAGCGCATCGCCCAGGGCATTCTCCTGCATATCCAGCACCCGCTTCCAGCGCGGGCGGATGGCCGTGGCCCCGCGCAGCACCGTGCCGTAGAAATGGAAGTTCTCATCCACAAACGGGCCGCTGAGCGTGGGCGCATACTCGTGGGCTACGTGCCAGGCGAGGTAGGCTTTCCAGTCGTCGAGCGGCTTGGTTTTCAGCAACTGCCCTACCGTTTGGTAAAATTCGGGCTGGCCCACGATGACGGTGTCCACGCTGGTTCCGCCCATCTGGCCGAGCCAGGTTTTCCAGTCGATGCCGGGCGTGAGCTTGTCGAGCTGCGCGATGCTCATTTTGTGGTAGTTGGCATACGGGTCGCGCAGGGCTTCGAGCTTGCGCGAGGACTTGGCCAGCGTGGTTTCCAGGGCCATTACCCGGGCAGCGTTGGCCTGGGCCGTGGCGTCATCCTGGCCCAGCAGCCGGAAGGTGTTGGCAACGTGCTT
Source organism: Hymenobacter siberiensis (assembly GCF_018967845.1). Classification (GTDB taxonomy): domain Bacteria; phylum Bacteroidota; class Bacteroidia; order Cytophagales; family Hymenobacteraceae; genus Hymenobacter; species Hymenobacter siberiensis. The sequence continues at coordinate 556,648 of NZ_JAHLZZ010000001.1, read as the reverse complement.
CACGTACTCGGCGCGGATGTTTTTGGTGCGCGAGTCGGTGTTGAAGTAGTAGTCGCGGTTGGGCAGGCCCAGGCCCGCCTGACGCAGGTAGAGGGCCATTTTGTCGCTGTTCTTATCGTCCTGGCCCACGCGCGGGCCAATGAGCGCATTCACGCCCAGCGGTATTTCGTGGCCGATAACGCCCGGTACTTCGGCTACCGTTTTCATGGCCGCGATACGGTCCAGCTCCGGTTCCAGGGGCGTGGCCCCGAGTTTATCGGCCTTTACCGAATCCATGCCCACGGCCCAGAAATCGCCAATTTTCTGCGCGTTGCTGCCGGGCGTGGCATTTTGGGCCCCGGCCGCCTCAATGCTAGTCTGGCGCAGGCGGGCATATACCTCGTCCTGCACTTTTTTGCCGATGCCCATATTGCTCTCCGACGCCGGGATGGGGTTGTTCTTAATCCAGGTGCCGTTGGCGTAGGAGAAAAAGTCGTCGCCGGGAGCCACGGTCGTGTCCAGAGCCGCGTGTAGGATGTCGGGTTTATCGGCAGTGCTGGCCGTTTTCAGGGAGTTGGAGGGGCAGCCGGTGACGGCCGCAGCCAGCAGGGGCAGGAGAAGCAGAGATTTTTTCATGCAGGGAAACGGCAGGGCTTGATGATAATACGAATAGGAGAATTTGGCAAAGATGTAGGCAACGACAATTGTCAATCTATAAAAGATGCTTGCGCGGGTAGATTCTGCAGGGTAATAATCCCAAATATTTTTGATTTAAAACAATTCTAATATTGAATATTGATAAAATAATATTTCATATTTGATTTATGAAATATTATGCCCTATTCGCCTGCCTGCTGGTCGCGCTGAGCGCGCCTAGTTGCCAAACGTCTGGTTTGTTAGTGAGAAGGCTCGCGTCTACGGAGTATAGGTTTGCCAATGACGGTATTACTAGGGATAGCGCCCAGAAATACGCGGATGCCCATTCGGTAAAATTGCCCCCCACAAGTGTCTCCAACGGTGACCAGGTTGAACGCATATAAATGGAGTCATGGGCCTCCATTGTCTCACAGGGCATTTTAGGTTTTAAAAAAGCGTCAGGTCCAAAATAAAAAAGCACCCTGGTAGGCTGGATTCAGTCCTCAAAATTTGAAGCTGTTTAGAAAGTCCCCGAACGGTCATGCAGAGCGCAGCGCAGCATGACCGTTTGAGTGCCTTTTGTGACTTTCTGAACAACTCCTACAACAATACCGCGCCTCCGAGCTTCAGCGTGCCAAATGACATTACGTTGACCCGGCAGTAGCACGCAGTGAGTTCAGTAAAAAAAACGCCGGCCCGTGATTACGGGCCGGCGTTTTTTTTATTAGCGGCGTGGCCAGATTTACAGAATAAACCGTGTGCTCAGAAAGCTGCTTTCCTGGCCGTCTACAAGCCCATTGAGCAGGTGCTTGTTCGCCTCCGTCTGCTTGGTGGCCACCACCGTGCGGATGCTGAAAGAGCGCAGGGCGTCGTTCACCGAGAGGGTGCCTTCGGTCGAGTCTTTGCGGCCGGTGAAGAGGAAGGTGTCGGGGCCGCGCTGGTACTGGGCGTTGATGTTCACGCGGCTGACCTGGTTCACGAGCTGGTCGATGAGGTCGGCCACTTCCTGCGATTCTGGGCCGAAGATGCTCACCTACTGGCCGTGGTCGGAATTGATGAGGTACTGAATGGCCTCCTGGGTGTGGGCGAAGCGGGCCACCGGCACCACCGGGCCGAACGGCTCCTCACGCTACACCTTCATGCCGGCCTGCACCGGGGTAAGCAGGGCCGGAAATACCAGCGGACCATTGGGCACGAAAACCACGCACCGTTCGCGGTGTTTACCGCGTTATTTACGGGAGCGTCTGCGCAGCACGCAAGCCCTCGAAAACTGCCATATCCCGACCAAAAATAAATTTTAATTTATGACGCTTCACCTGCTGCTGTTGCTCAATTTTGCCGTCGCGGCCTGCCTCACCGGCCTCATCTGGACGGTGCAGGTGGTGCACTACCCCAGCTTCGGGCTGGTGCCCAAGGCGGCGTGGCCGGCCTTCCACGCGGCCCACACCCGCCGCATGAGCTACGTGGTGCTGGCCCCCATGGTGCTGGAACTGGGCCTGGCCGGCTGGCTGGCCTGGGCCGGCCGCACCGCCCTGCCCGGCGGGGCCGGCTGGTGGAATCTGGGGCTGGTAGTGCTGATTTGGTCGGCCACGTTCTTTATCTCAGTGCCCTTCCACAATCGCCTCGAACAGGGATTCGACTACGTAGCCATCGACGGCCTCACCCGCACCAACTGGCTGCGCACGCTGGCCTGGACGGTGCGGGCCGGCCTGCTGGGCTGGCTGCTGGTGTAATAAACGGATTAAACAAAAGCCCCGGCGGGGTGACACTTGGCTGACGAGTGTCGCCCCGCCGGGGCTAAGGAAGGTACAGAAAGTGTCCTATTTTCCCGGCCCACTCTTCTCCCGCGTGGCCTTGAATTCCGAGCCGTCCTTCCACTTCGGAAACGTCGTTTCGCCGGCCAGTTTCTGGCCCACGCGGAACATCAGGCGGGCATCCTCGGCCGCGCCGCGCAGGTCCCAGGTGGGGTCGTACTGGTCGGCGGGCTGGTGGTAGGCTTTCTCCTCGAAGTCCTTGCGCTGCTTTTCGGCGAAGGCTTTGCCGTGCAGGCGGCTCTCAAACTGCCCGCTGGCATAGAGGGCCGGAATGCCCACTTTGGCAAAGCTGAAATGGTCGGAGCGGTAGAAGCTGCCGGTTTCGGGGTGCTGAAAGGGGATGACGTAACGGTTCTGCTCCTTGGCGGCGGCGCGGGCGTAGTCGTCCAGCTCCGACTGCCCGTAGCCTACCACGGTCACATCGCGCATCGGCCCGAAGGCCAGCAGCTCGTCCATGTTGATGTCGGCCACCGTGTTTTTTACCGGAAATAGCGGGTGCTGGGCGTAGTAGTCAGAACCCAGCAGGCCCTGCTCCTCGCCGGTTACGGCCAGGAATACGATGCTGCGCTGCGGCTTTTCCTGCGCCTGCTTAAAGGCTGTGGCAATGGCCAGCAGGCCGGCGCAGCCGCTGGCGTTGTCGAGCGCGCCGTTGTAAATTGAGTCGCCGGCAATGGCTTTGCCCATGCCCAGGTGGTCCCAGTGCGCCGAGTAAATGATGTATTCTTGCGGGCGGGTGGTGCCAGGCAGCACCGCTACCACGTTTTTCGAAGTTTTGCGGGTGACTTTGTTGCGGATGGTCGTGCTGAGGTTCAGCCCCAGGGCCTTGCCTTTAAAGCCGCGCTTATTGGCGGCGGCGTAAGCTTCGTCGTAGCTCTGGCCGGCGGCCGTGAAGAGGCGCTTGGCCGCGTCCAGCGTCATCCAGCCTTCCAGGGCCACTTTGCTGGCCCCGTGGTCGGGCGTCTGGGGGTGCAGCTTGGCACCGCCGTTGCTGCTTTGCACCACCGTCCAGGGGTAGGAGGCCGGCTTGGTGTCGTGAATGATGAGCAGGCCGGTAGCGCCGTGGCGGGCGGCCTCTTCGTACTTGTAGCCCCAGCGGCCGTAGTACGTCATGGCCTTGCCCTTGAACATCGTGGAGTCGTCGCCCGCATTGCCGGGGTCGTTGATGAGCACCACCACCGTCTTGCCCTTCACATCGAGGCCGGCGTAGTCGTCCCACTGGTATTCGGGGGCCGTCACGCCGTAGCCGGCAAACACCAGCGGCGAATTCTTAATGGTGACAACCGGCTTTTCCTGCTCGGTGAGGAACATAAAGTCGTCGCGGTATTTCAGGCTCAGGGTTTTGCCGTTTCCCGTCACCGTGGCAATCGAGTCGGGCTTGCCCGCGATTTCCACCAGCGGCACCGCCTGGAAATACGAGCCATTGGTCCCCGGCTGCAAGCCCAGCTTCTTGAATTCCGAAGCCAGATAAGCCGTGGCTTTCTCCTCGCCCGCCGTGAACGGCCGCCGGCCCTGGTACTCATCCGAAGCCAGCACCTTGATGTGCTGCGCGATGAGCGCCGGCGTGATGCCGTCGTTCGGGGCCGCCACGCTGGCCGTGTCGGTGGGGGCAGCTTCGGTCTCGGCCGTGGTCGTGGCCGTTTCCGAAGTTGAGGTTTTGCCCTGGCAGCCCGCCAACAGCAGGCCCGCAGCGGCCGGCACCAGCCAGCCGCTTAGTATTGATAAACGCATCGGTACAGAGAGTTAACCCTGGTCGCGACGCCAGGGCTGCCTACAGCCGAGCAAAATGCTCGGCCGCAATCCGCGCGCCGTCATCGGTGCAGATGCCCCGAATGTAATACAGGAAGATGCTGCGAAAAACCTCGCGCATGTTGTAGCGGTCGGGCGGGAACACCTGGGGGTTCAGCATCACGTTGAGCTGCTCAAGCAATATCTGGGTAAACAGTTGAATATTAATGTATTAACGAAACAGATGGCTACCAATTTCGTCGTTGAGCAGCTGTTAAAGCTGGGGGGCGAGTAGGAATTCAGTTGCTCCATCACGGCATCCCAGGTGAGGGGAAAGCCGGTTTGCAGGTCGCCGTAGTACTGGCCCGGAACGGCTGCCAAGTCGCGCAGTCCCAACTGCAACAAACCATAAAGGCGCTCCACGGCCGACGAGTACTGTACATACAGGGCAACGTGCTCGCGCTTCTGGCACTCCATATCGGCCAGCATGACTTGGTGTACCAGTAGCTCGCGGCTGGGGAACTGGGCCGCCAGGTCGGGCTCGGTGGTGTTCAGGGCCTTGGCCAGGGCCGCGTCGGACGCATCGCGCAGGCCGTAGCGGTAGAAAACCGAAATGGCGGCTTCCAATGAAGGTGTGGACAAGGTAAAATCACGCATCTGCAAAAAGAGACAGGTCTGTTCTCAAAAAGAAGAATGAGGGGCCGAGCTGGCTCCGCGCCGGGCATTGCCACGCTGCCTAGAGAGCTCCGAGCAGGAAGAAAAATAGCAGCTGCGTAATGTAGACCAGCGGCACCAGCGGGTTGCGTTTGGGGAATGTGGTGCGGTTAAACAGCATCTGCAAGATACAGGCAAAGATGAACCAGTCGCGGAAATTCTGAAACGGAATGACGTTGGCCGACCAATGCCAGAAATCGAAACGCCCGGCCACCGGCTCCATGCAGGCATCAAGGCCCACCATGAGGGCCGCCGCCAGCAGAATGCGCGGCAGCTCGCCCAGCGGCAGGTAGCGCACCAGCATACCGCACAAGTACGTGGTCACCACCCAGTTGAGGGCAATCATCGGCGGCACGCCTTTAAAGGGTTGGGAATCAAAGAGCTTGAAGCCCAGGGTGTCGCCATACGTGTAGTGCCCAAAAAACCGGCCCGTGTTCACGCCCACAAACTCGGCCCCAAAGCCCAGCAGCGCCACCGTGAGGCAAAAGCCCCAGAAGCTGGCGTTGCGTCCCGGCTGAAACCAGAGCAGCAGCAGCGCCGTGAGCCCGAGCGTGAGCGGCGTAAAGCGCAGGTAGAAATCGGGGTTGTTGGAAAAAGCCAGTCCTACGAAACCAGTGAAATGAAACAGCAACACCAGGCCCTGGGCCACACGCAGCCGGCGGTTAGTCGCGGCCGGGAGCGGCTCGGTGTAATCAACCATGGAAGAAAAACGGAATAGGGAACAGGGGATAGGTCGGCAATGGAAAGCAGGACGGCGAGCAGCGGCGGTAGCATTCGGTCGCCGTTCCTTGTTCCCTATCCCTCATTAATTAACGACGAAACGATTTTGGCCGACAGCAGGCACAGCGGAATGCCGCCGCCCGGATGCACCGAACCACCACAAAAGTACAGCCCGTCGAGCCGCCCCGAAAAATTCGGGTGCCGCAAAAACGCCGCCAGCGGATTATTGCTGGAGCTGCCGTAGAGCGCACCGCCAAACGACGAGGTATCGGCCGCGATGCCGGGCGGCGTCCAGGTTTTTTCGGCCGCAATTAGCGGCTCGATATCCGTGCCAAGGGCCTGGCTCAGCTTGCGGAGCACGGTGGCGCGGGTTTTTTGGGTGAGGGCGTCCCAGTCTTGGCCCTGGTCGTGGGGCACGTTCACCATCACAAACCAGTTTTCGTGGCTGGGTGGGGCATCAGCGGGCGTTTTTTTGGAGGTGATGTTGACGTACACCGTCACGTCGTCGGCCACGGTTTTCTCCTCGAAAATGGCCTTGAACTCGGCCTGGTAATCGGCCGAGAAGAAGATGTTGTGCACATCCAGCTCCGGAAACGCGCGGGCAATGCCCCAGTAAAAAATCAGGGCCGAGGAGGAGCGGGGCTGCGCCAGCGTGCGCTCCGGCGCGGGCTGGTGCGGCAGCAGGCGGCGGTAGGTGGGCACCACGTCCATGTTGCTCACCACCCGGCCGAAGTCGTACACGTCCAGCGCCGTGCGCAGGCCCGTCACCTGCTTGTCGGCGATGATGATTTCCTCCACGGCTTCGTTGTAGCGGAATTTTACGCCGAACTCCGTGGCCAGTCGTTGCAGGCTTTCGGCAATGGCGTAGATGCCGCCCTCGGGATAAAAAGCGCCGATTCCGTGCTCCAGGTGCGGAATCATGCTCAGCGTGGCGGGCGCCTGGTAGGGGTCGGAGCCGTTGTAGGTGGCGTAGCGGTCGAAAAGCTGCACCAGCCGTGCATCTTGGCCAAAGGCCGTTTCGTGGCGCTGGTGCATGGTGCCCAGCAGGCCGAGCTGCGGCAGGGCGGCCACGGCTTTCAGGGTTTCGGGGCTGAAATAGGTGCCGGCCTTGTGCAGCGACTTGTGCAGAAACGTGCCCGCCGTGGCGTCATACGCCTTCCCAGCGCGGCTCAGAAACTGCGTGACCTCGGCTGCCGGTGTGCCAAGCTTGGCCTCCACTTCGGTCGCAAACTCCCCGGCATCGGCCCAGGCGGTGAGGCGGGTGCCATCGGCAAAAAAGTACTGGGTGATGGGGTCGAGGCGCTCGTAGCGGAAGTAGTCTTCGGGCCGGCGACCAGCCAGCCGGAAAATGTCATCCACCAGCTGCGGCAAGGTGAAGAGCGACGGCCCGGCATCGAACCGGTACCCGCCGGGCAGCGCAAACTGCTGCATCTTACCCCCGAATGTGGGCCCGGCCTCAAACACCGTGACCGGGTGGCCGGCCGCCGCCAGCCGCGCCGCCGTGGCAATGCCGGCAATGCCCGCGCCGATGATGGCCACGGACTGCTGTGAAGGCGTTATTTTGGTTGTCTTTTTAAACACTGAACTGCTAACCGCCGTAGCGGGGGGAGAAGTTTTGTCGAAGCTGCCAAAAATAAAGTGGCGCTCCGGCCCGGACGTTCTCTGTCCGGGCCGAAACGCCATTTTATTTTTCAGACAGGCTATTCTACCGCCAGCACCAGCCCCTTCAAATAAGCCCCCTCGGGGTGAAACAAGCTCACCGGATGGTCGGCCGGTTGGGTGAGGCGGTGCAGAATACGCGCCGGCCGCCCGGCCTCAATTGCCGCCGCCAGCACCGCGCCCTCAAACAGTTCGGGGCTCACCACTTGTGAGCAACTGAACGTGAACAGCAGCCCGCCCGGCGCGAGGTGCGCAATGCCAGCCGCGTTCAGGCGCTTATAGCCCATGAGGGCGGCGTGGCGCGCGCCCATATGTTTGGCGTAGGCGGGTGGGTCGAGCACCAGCAGGTCGTACTCGGCCGAGTGGTTTTTGAGGAAGCCCAGCACGTCATCGGCATAGGCGGCGTGGCGGTCGGCGTGGTTCGAAAGCTCCGCGTTGCGCTCGGTGAGGGCAATGGCTTTTTTGCTCGAATCGACGGAGTGCACCAGCTCGGCCCCGGCTTCCAGCGCATAAACAGAGAAGCCGCCGGTGTAGCAGAACGTGTTGAGCACCTTGCGACCGGGCGAGTAGCGGGCCAGTAGGGCGCGGTTGTCGCGCTGGTCGATGAAGAAGCCGGTTTTCTGGCCCGTTTCCCAATCCACGGCAAACTGGTGGCCGTTTTCCATCACCAAATGCTCGGTGCCGGTGCTCTCACCAAAGAGGTAGCCGTTTTGGGCATCGGGCACGGCGTTGCCGGGCACGGTTTCGGCGCTCTTGTCGTAAATGGCGCGCAGCTTGTGGCCGAATACCACTTGCAGGGCCGCCGCAATTTCGGGGCGGGCACGATACATGCCCACGCTGTGGGCCTGCACCACGGCCACGTCGCCATACACATCAATGATGAGGCCCGGCAGGCCGTCGCCCTCGGCGTGGATGAGGCGAAATACGTTGGTATCGGCCGTGCCCGTCAGGGCCAGGCGCTGGCGCAGGGCGTAGGCATTGCCTAGCTTGGCCTCCCAGAATGCGGGCGTGGGCAATTGGGCGTTCTGGCCAAAGTCCAGCATGCGCACGGCAATGGAGCCGCCGCCCGAGAAATGGCCCACCCCCAGCAGCTCGCCATCAATGGCTTCCACGCGCACGGGGTCGCCCTCCAGGGTTTCGCCCTGCTCGCGGGCAATGGCCCCCGAGAACACCCAGGGGTGACGGCGGCGTAGGCTGTGGTCTTTTCCGTTTTTGAGGACGATGGTGGCGGGATTTAGCATAGGTCCGCAAAGGTACGGCCCCGCGCCGGGCCGCCCCACCTACCGGAACCAGCGCCGGTAAATAGGCCGCCGCCAGGCAAACTGCGCCCACATGGCCGGATAAATCAGCGCATCGAGCAGGCGCGAGGCCGTGCGGTACTCCAGTGCATCCACAATCACGCTGCCGCCCTTGGAACCAGGCTGAATAAGATGCCGGTGCCGCCAGAATCGCAGCGGTGGCGGTAGTATCTGGCCCTCATCTACAAAAAAATGGGTGCCGTCGGGCTGCACACCATCGTCCACAATCAGCGAGGTCCAGGATAGTCGCTTCACTAGCGTATCAAGCTCGATTTCAACCCGGTCGCCGGTGTGGCAGCCATCGAAGCGGAGCAGCCGCAGCCGGGGAAAGGGCGGGGCCAGGGCCACAAATAATTCGCGGGTGAAACCGGCCATCACCACGGCCGGGGACTGCGAAACGGCGGTGCGGAGCGTAACGTGCATGGTTTGCTAACTTCGGCCGGCGGTAATTGTTGGCCCGACGCTATTTGTAATCGGGCAAAAAGGCGTTGGTGAACAGGCGGGTGCGGTTCCTGCCGTCGAGGTCAGCTGTCCATACTTCGGGCGGTGCAACTTCGTCGGTAGTCCGATTCACGAAAATCAAGTGAAATCCATCGGGAGCGAAGCGCGGGGTCAGGTCATTGGTGCCCAAGGTTTTGCCGCTGTTATTGGTGCCCGATGATAGGTCCACAGGCGTTCCGGTTCCATCGGTGCGGCGGCTGAAAATGCGCGCGTCCTGCTGCCGGCCAGCGGCAGAGTTGAAGCCTGCTACGTCCCGCGTGTACACAATCGTCAGTCCGTCGATGCTGAAGCTGGGCGAATCGACCCGGCCCGGCAGGTTGCCCACCAGCAGCCGGGGGGGTGGTGCCATCGGTATTGTAGATGTAGAGCTCGGAGTCGAAGATATCCGCGCCCACGGTTTGCACCACCAGGTGGCCGCCATCCTCGGCTGTCCAGTCGCACTCACGGAAGTTGCGGCTGGCGGGCGCGGTAGCCAGTTCTACCCGCCCGGTGCCGTCGCGGTTGATGCGGTAGAGCTTGTCGTTGTGCGCGTAGATGAAATATGCGCCATCCGGCGACCAGCGGTAGCCCACGCCCCGATTGTTGTATACATCCACATCCAGCGTGGTAATCTGGCGTGGGTTCGAGCCGTCGCGATTCATCGTGTACAGCTGGTATAGGCCCGTAGCATTGGACGTGTACGCAATCAGGTCGCGGGTGGGGCTGAGCTGCGGGGCCGTTTCCACGGTGCTCCCAAAGGTGAGCTGCACCGGCATAGCAGTACCATCTGCCGAGTAAATGTCGGTGTTGCCCACTACGGTTCGGGCAAACAGGTAGCGGTTAGTAGGAAAGGCAACGGTCTGAAAACTCCACACCGGACCCCAGGTGCGCCCGCTGGCGCTGCGAAGCCACTGAGTCGGCTCGGAGCAGGAGGCGCAGTGCCTCCTCCATTTTCTGGGGCGACAGCTGGTTTGGGGCCGAAGCTGGTGCTACGGGCTTGGTTTGGGGCTCCGGCTGGGTGGTTTGGGCATGGCCCGCCGTGGTAGCCAGCAGCAGGCAAACCAAGCCGCACCATTTCCGCCTAGTGGTTTTCCAACGCGGATGCAGTGCAGAAACAGGAGCCATATATTCAGCGCTGGCCTAAGAGAAGAAACCCTGAGAGAAGAAAATGGAAAAGCGAATGGCTTTTTTTACGGAAAAAGCCGGGCAAAAATATGCTTAAAAGTAAATTGAAAACGGGAATGATTAAATAAAATCTGCTCACTTACCCCAGCAGTTCCTCAATATCCTCCCGCGTGAGGTGCTTAATCACGGTCTCGTCGGTAGCGATGAGCTCGCTCACCAGGGCCAGCTTGCGGCGTTGCAGGGCCAGGATTTTTTCCTCAACCGTGCCCTGCGTGATGAACTTGTAGGTGAACACCGGGCGCTGCTGGCCAATGCGGTGGGCGCGGTCCACGGCTTGGGCTTCCACGGCCGGGTTCCACCACGGGTCTAGAATGAAGACGTAGTCGGCGGCGGTAAGGTTGAGACCCACGCCGCCGGCTTTTAGGCTGATGAGGAAGATTTTCAACTCTTCCGTTTCCTGAAAACGGGCTACTTCGGCGGGCCGGTCGCGGGTCGCGCCGTCGAGGTAAGCGTAGGGCATCTGCCGTTCATCGAGCGCGGCACGTACTAGGGATAAATGCTGTACGAATTGGCTGAATACCAATACCTTGTGCCCTTCGGCCACTACGTTGCGAAGCATGCGCAGCACTTCGCGCAGCTTGCCCGACTCGTGGACGTAGTTTTCGTCGGCCAAGCGCGGGTGATTGGCAATTTGCCGCAGCCGGGTTAAGCCCTGCAATAGCAGAAACTGGGTGCTGGCCGGACCGTGCTCATCGAGGTTGCGCAGGATTTTGTTGCGGTAGAAGCTCTTGGTTTCCTCGTAGGCGTGGGCCTGCTCTTCCGTCATCTGACAGTAGCTGAGCTGCTCCGTTTTGGCAGGCAATTCTTTAGCCACCTGGGCTTTGTGCCGCCGTAGGATAAACGGCTTAATGAGCGCGTGCAGGCGGCGCGTGCGGCCTTCGTCCTGGTCTTTCTCGATGGGCTTGAGGAATTCCTTGCGGAAAAATGCCTGCGTGCCCAGCAAGCCCGGGTTGATGAAGGACATCTGCGACCACAAATCCATCGTGCTGTTTTCCACGGGCGTACCCGTGAGAATGAGCCGGTGCTTGGAGTGCAACTGCCGCACGGCCTGCGAGGTGGTACTCGACGGGTTTTTGATGGCCTGCGACTCGTCCAGAATTACGTAGTCGAACTTGTAGCCGGCCAGCAGCTCCGTATCCAGTCGCACGATGCCGTAGCTGGTCAGCACCACATCATAATCGGCGAAGCGGTCAGGGTTTTTGTCGCGGTAGGTGCCGGTGTAGGCCAGCACGCGTAGCTCGGGGGTGAACTTCTGGGCTTCGTTCAGCCAGTTGAAAACCAGGGAGGTAGGTAGTACCAGTAGCGACGCAGCTCCTTGAGCCTCGCCACTTTCGCGGCGGTGCTGGAGCATGGCCAGCGTTTGGATGGTTTTGCCAAGCCCCATATCGTCGGCCAGGCAGCCGCCGAAATGGTAGTCCTGCACGAAGCGCAGCCAGTTGTAGCCGGCTTTCTGGTAGGGGCGCAGCTCGCCGAGGAAGCCTACAGGCAGCGGGTGGTCCTCCACTTCGGCAAAGTCGCGGAGCTTTTCCAGCTTGCGGCCCATGCGCACGGTGGCCAGTTCATTGCTTTGCAGGTCGGCCACCAGGGCTAGGTGGTGGCGGCGCAGATTAAGGCCGTCCTCGGTTTCTTCGCCGAAGGCAAACAGCTCCAGGTAGTCCGTAAACCACTCGTCGGGGATGATGGCAATCTGGCCATTGGGCAGCTTGAACTCGCGCCGGCGTTGCAGAATGTGCCCCCGCAGCCGGATAAACGGCACTTCGATGTCACCAAAGCGCACCGTGCCGCGCACGTCAAACCAGTCGCCGGCTTCCTGAATGCCCACCTGCACGCTGGTCGGGCCGATGAAGTAATTCTTGGTGGCCGTAGCGGCGGCTTCCACCGTGTAGCCCAGCTCGGCAAGGGCGGGGGAGTTGTCGTGCAGCCATTTAAAGGCCTCGGCCTTGGGCAGTGAGCCGTGGCCATTGGCCACGGTGAGCCGGCGCGTCTGCAGCTCATCTACGGTGGCCTGTTCTTGCTCGGGGCTGCGCAGCAGGCGGTGGAACACGTAGCTGTCGGCCGTCTTTTCGAGGTGCACGCTCACGGGCTTGCTGGCACCCAGCGGCATGAGGTGTGGGCCGTAGCGGAAGCTCAGCTCGAAATGAATCTGTTCGGTTTCGGCTCCGGTGAGCAGGGGCGCAACGGGTTTGGGCAGCGGGATGCGGCCCCGGCGCGGCGGGCCAGGTGGGCGCACTGGTGCTTCGGGCGCGGGCAAAGCCGGCTGCGCATCGCTGAACGTGAGCCGGGGCCGCGCTACGTAGCGCTCCGACCGAATGTCGAAGCCCCGGGCGTGCACCTCAAACGACTCCATGAGCGGGGCCACGAATTTCTGGAAATAGCTTTCCTCCACCTGCCGGGGCACCACGATGAATTTTTTCTTCAAAAACGGCAGGAGCTTGCGGCCGTCCACCTCGGTGCGGAAGGAGTAGAGCAGGTCGTTGAGCAGCAGCCAGGCCGGCTGCAGGCAGACTAGTACCGCGTCTTTGTGCTGAAAATCAAGCTTCTGGCCCTGGTACTGGATGGTGGGGAAGTAGTGGGTGCCTTCCTCGTTGCGGCGAAAGTGAAACAGGATGGATGCCTTGGCCGGGGCGAGGGCAATTTCCTTCCACGTTGGCTCGCCATCGCGGCCCATAATGAAGACCTGCTTGCCCGCCAGGCGCGCCAGAATACCGGCCATGCGCGTTTGCACGTGCTTGGAAATGAGCTCCTGAAGTGGTTTGTCGCCCTTTTCGGCGTTGTAAGTCTTGAGGAAAAACTCGGCCGTGGCAATTTTGCGGGGCCAGAATTCCTTCACCACGGCTTCCTGCTGAATGTGGTCGCAGAGTTCGACCAGCTCAAAGTCAGTGGCATCGAGACCGGCGGCAAACTCGTGGGCATTTTTCCCCGAAACGGTTTGGTGCTGAAGGGTTAGCTGGCCGCGGGGGCCTAGCTGGACCACGTAGGCCGCAAACAGGTGGCCCAGGAACTCATGTTCGAAGAGCGAGTAGACGATTTGAAACGGTTCTGCGGTAGATACTTTCATAGCTGGGCACGCGGAAGGCGCAAGGTAGGGCAGAAAGCGTAAAATTGGTATAGTAGCGCTTTTCTGCCAGGAGCGAATGCCATGTTCTTACGCCAGAAAATCACCGGAGATGACCAAAAGTCGATAAACGCTATAAATTATCTCGCAAGTCCAACTTGCTTGCATTCAGGGCCGGGCGTATGCTCACGGCCAAGGTGATGACGATAATGGACACGCACGTAAAAATCAGGTCCGAGGCCTGCATTTTTACCGGGTAAGCGTCTACCACGCTCGTGGCCATGCCCATGCTCACGAAGCCAAACTGCTGTTGCAGCCAGCACAGCGTGACGCCCAGAATGAGCCCGGTGGCCGCGCCCACCAGCGCCACAATGGCCCCCACGTACAGGAAGGTGCGCCGAACCGTTTTCTGGCTCGCACCCATGGCCAGCAGCACCGAGATATCCTTTTTCTTGTCGATTACCAGCATCGAGAGCGAGAAAAAGATATTGAGCGAGGCGATGAGCAGGATGAGCGTGAAGGTGATGAACACAAACAGCTTCTCCACTTTAATGGCCTTGAACAGGCTGACGTGCTGCTCGTCGGAATCCTGCACTTTGAAATCGGGCCCCAGCAGCTTGCGCACCTGCTTTTTCACCTTTTCGATTTCGAAGCTCTGGCCCACCTTCACGTAGAGGGCCGTGCGGCGGGTGCCGTAGCCCAGCAGGCGCTGGGCAAAAGTGAGGGGCACAAAAATGTAGCTGTCGTCGATGTGCTGCTCGATGAGGAAAACGCCACCGGCCGTCAGGTTTTGCTCGTTGAAGGCGTTTTCGGGGTTGAAGTCGAGGGTTTTTTTGCCGGGCGTGTTGCGCGGGTACAGCAGGCGCATGGGCGCCAGGCGGTTATTCAGGGTAATGCTGAGCTCGTGCTGCACGCCGGCCCCCACCAGGGCCAGCTCCAGGCTGTCGCGGCGCAGGCGGTGGTCGCCCTCGCGGATGTTGGCATCAATCTGGCTCTGACCGAAGTAGTTATCACTCAGGCCGCGCATTTTCACCACCATCTGGCGGTCGTGGTATTGCAGCAGGGCATTGTCTTCGATTACCTCCGTGAGCAGGGCCACGCCGGGGGTGTTTTCCAGCTTCATCAGGAAGGTGCGGTCCACGTCGAAGGCTTTGCCCTTGGTGGCGGAGATGACGAGGTTGGGGTCGGACTTGCCGTAGAGCGTGCGCACCAAATCCTCCAGCCCATTGAACACCGAGAGCACGATAATCAGCGCCATGGTGCCCACCGCCACCCCAATCATCGAAATGTTGGAGATGATGGTGATGATGTTGCGCTTATTCTTGGACCGAAAGTAGCGCCGGGCAATGAGGATGGGGACGTTCATAAATCACGGACTCGTCGGGTAGGTCACGGATTATCCGGATGGGGCAGACGGCTCCTGCGTGGGTTTTATCGGGGCGCTTTACGGGGTTAGCGTTCGGAAAGCTAAGGCAAAATGCGGGTTAAACGGTAACGAGCACAAATTCAGGTGGTTTGCCCGCTTGTGTTACGGCTTACTTCCAGGCTTTCACGATGAGGCCGGTGCCGGAGTCGTGCACCGTGCGGGCATCGAGCCAGTTCAGCAGCAGGCAGAACGGGAACGTGATGAGGTAGTAGAACGGCAGCACGATGAAAAACAGGCGCGACTTGCCCAGCATCAGAATGGGGTATTTCATGCTGAGGCGCCACGAAATCTGGCCCGGCTCACCGTAAGCATAGCGGGCCTCGATGCGCTCGAAACCGGCGGTGCGCAGCTTCTGCTGAATCTCGCGAATGTTGTAGCCGTCGCGCACGTGCTCTTCGATGAAGCTGGTTTCGCCGTCGTCGTGCACGTCGGAGCCGCCCTGGTCGCTGGGGGTCGAAATCAGTAGCATGCCGCCGTCCTTCAGCGAAGCGTGAATATTGCGGAACACCTCCACATCTTCCAGAATATGCTCCATCACATCGACGGACAGGGCCAGGTCAAAAGAGTTGGGCTCCTGATAGAGCACCAAATCCTGCACGGCAAACTGCAC
The DNA here is from genome assembly GCF_018967845.1 of Hymenobacter siberiensis. Classification (GTDB taxonomy): domain Bacteria; phylum Bacteroidota; class Bacteroidia; order Cytophagales; family Hymenobacteraceae; genus Hymenobacter; species Hymenobacter siberiensis. The sequence goes on along the minus strand of NZ_JAHLZZ010000001.1, from coordinate 541,347 downwards.
GTTCTTGCGGCCAATCTGCTGGAAAAAACGGTTAGAATCGGCTACCTGGTCGTCCTTCACGTCCACGGCCAGGATGTTCCATTTCGCGCTCAGCCCGCTCAGCCAGTACGTGTACTGCCCGTAACCGGAGCCGGCATCGAGGATGTTCAGCGGCTCCTGGGTGCGGCCCTTGGCCCAGCGGCGCAGCTCGCGGTGCACGTGCCAGGTACGCAGCAGCAGTAAATCGAGCAGGTGGTAGAACAGCCGGCGCAGCCACGGCGTGCGGTTGAATACCTGGCCGAGCGTCTTCTTAATCGGGTCGTAGTACAAAGTGGTGAACTAGTGAAATAGTGAAATAGTGAGTAGTGAGTTGGCGAGGTTGATGTGCTGACCGAGTGCAGGCACTTCAACCTCACCAACTCACCATTTCACTACTCGCCTTTGAATAAACGCGGGCGGGTGGGCTTTTCCTCATCGTTCGTAGCGTCGTCCTTCGGCGCGGCTGGAATGTCGAGCGTGCCCAGTACCTCGTCCATGTGGGCGGCGTAGGCGGCGCTATCGTCGTGGAAAAAGATGAGCTCGGGCACCACGCGAGCCGTTTTGCGAATGCGCTTGGCCAGGGCATGGCGGATTTCCTTGGCGTTGTCACGCACTATTTCGATGCGCTCGTTGGCATCGTTGCCCAGCAGCAGGCTCAGGTACACGCGGGCCTGGCCCAGGTCGGGCGTCACCTTCACCATGCTGATGCTGGGGGCCATTCCGCCCCCGAACAGGTGCGGCAGGTCGCGCTGCAATACGGCTGCCAGCTCCTGCTGGAGTAGGCTGGCCATTTTTTGTTGTCTTTTGCTATCCATAATGACTGGCAAAGGTACGAGGTGTTTTTAGGGTGTGAGGGTGTGAGGGTAGGAGGGTAGGGGGGATGGGGGCCGGAAGGCATAAAAAGAATAGCTGTCAGCGTTGGGGTCGCACAATACCTTTGCGCCACCCTCGCATCCTTATACCCTCCTACCCCCACACCTTCTTACCCTCATACCCTAACGAGTGCTTCGCTTTTTCAAAAGCTCGTTGCCTACGCAGCTGCTGGCCTTGGTGCTGCTGGTGCTGGCCCTGCGCCTGCCGCTGCTCTGGGCCGGCCTGCCCCTGACGGCGGCCGAGCTCCGGGCCCTGCTGGTGGGCGAGCGGCTGCACGGCGGCGCCATGCCCTACCGCGACCTCTACGACGGCACCGCGCCGCTGGCCGCCGCCACGTTTGCCGCCCTCGATGCCGTGCTGGCGCGGCCCGTGTGGCTCTACCGCATGATGGCCTTGGGGCTGCTGTTCATGCAGGGCCTGCGCCTGAACCTGGTGTTCAACCGCTACGATGTGCACCCCGAGCGCGGCTACGTGGCCGCCCTCACCTACCTGCTGGTGGGCAGCGTGAGCACTGATTTGGACGCCCTCTCGCCACTGCTGCTGGGCAATACCTTCATTGTATTTGCGCTGAGCGCGCTGCTGCCTACCTCCCGTGAAGGCTACGACAACCGCCGCCTCTTTCGGGCCGGCTTCCTGATTGGGCTGGGGGCGCTGTGCTACCTGCCCTTGAGCCTGTTTGTGATAGTGGGATTGTTTGCGGTAGTGATTTTCGCGGCCAATTCTTTTCGGAGCTCGCTGCTGCTGCTGTGCGGGTTTTTCTTTCCGTATGCATTGGTAGCCACGTTCTTCTTCTATACCGGGGCGCTGCCGGGGTTTGCGCAGTTCCACCTGCAGCCGGGCCTCACCGACCTCATTGCCAGTGGCCTGCCCGCCGGCCTGCAATTGCGCCTGCTCATCGTGCCCATGCTGGTGCTGGGACTGGCGCTGCTGCGGTCGCTGGGCACGTCGCTGGGGCTGGTATTCCAGATAAAATTCCGCCAGATGATGTTGGTCTGGCTGGTGGTGGCCGGGGTGGCTGCCGCCGTAGAGCGCGGCGCGGCCCCCGGTGCGCTGGTGCTGCTGCTGCCGCCGCTGGCCTATTTCAGCCTGTTTCTGTGGCAGCGCTACCGCCAGAGCTGGCTGCTGGAGTTGCTGCTGCTGCTGCTCATCAACTCCGTGTTGGTGCTGCGCTACCGCGCCCAGGTACCGCCCCTCGAAAGCCTGCTGCACATGCCTGCCGAAAGCCGCTTCGGTCTCGAGCCCGACCCGCGCTACGCCGCCCTGCGCGGCCAAACCCTGCTCATTCTCGGCCCCGACGACCGGGCCTATTTCAATAACCACCCCGCCACGCCCTACCTCGACTGGGCACTGTCGCAGGTCGATTTCGGCCACCTCAATGAGTATGCCGCCGTGGTGCGCGTAGCTCAGAAAATGGCCCCCAATCCCCCCACCTACCTGCTCGACCAGAGCCGCATAGTGCCCCGCCTGAAACAGCTGCTCCCCGGCATCTTCAGCGCCTACGAGCCCACGGAAACGCCCGGCCTGTACCGCAGGAAGTAGGGCCTGAAAGCCCATCATGCTGAGCGGAGCCGAAGCATGATGGGCTCATATAGCCAGCTCCGCTACACCCAGCACCAGGCTTTAATGCGCCGGTCCGTTGGCAGGCTGCGTAGGAATACCGCCAGCGGCTCCAGCTCCGTGAGCAGCGAGGTGAGGGTAATGCTGCGGCCATCGTGCAGGTGCAGCGTCAGGTAGTCATATTTTGCCCAGAAGGTGCGGCGGGCGCTGCACGTCATGTGCTCCACGCAGGCCAGGTCGCGCCGCTCGAATGGCAGCCGCTGGCCCGCCGCATACACTTCAAACCGATTATCAACGGGCTGAAAAACCAGCACCGTGTCGTGGTTCAGCACCCAGTAGCGCAGATGCAGCAGCAGCGCCGGTCCGCTCAGCCCCAGCGTGAAGGCCATAAAGCCCAGCGTCAGGGCCCACTCGAACCCGCTCACCGGCGTGCTGCTCATGGCCACGGCCGGCAGCACGCTCAAGCCCGCGCCCAGCGCCAGCAGCGGCCAGAATAGCAGCCGCATTTGCCGCGCCGCCGTGGTCTGGTACACCTGGGTACGCTTTGCGAACAGGCCCGTCACCCAGCGTGCCGCCCCCAGCACCACAAACAGCACGATGGCCGCTTCGAGCAACGGGCGGAAGAAAGTCGATTTCATGCCGAAAAAACTGCCCGGCGCTACGCCTGCACCTGCACCCAGGCCTCGCCGTCGGTGTGCGCGCGCAGGTGGCCAAAGCTTTCCAGCGCCAGCCCAAACCGGGCAAATACTTCTTCCACGGCCGCACGCCCGGCTGGGTCCACGCACACCAGCAGCCCGCCCGAAGTCTGCGGGTCACAAAGCCACGCCCGCTGCTCGTCCGTCACCGCACCTATTTTGTGGCCGTAGCTGGCCCAGTTGCGGCCTGTGCCGCCGGGCACGCTGCCCTGCTTCAGGTAGTCTTCGGCTGCCGCGATGCGCGGTACTTTATTGAAGTCGATTTCAGCCGTCAGGTGGCTGCCTTCGCACACCTCGGCCAGGTGGCCAAGCAGGCCAAAGCCCGTCACATCCGTCAGGGCCGTCACGGCGGTTAGCTTGCTCAGGTCCGCGCCAATCTTGTTCAGCTGCATCATCTGAGCCGGCGCGATATCGGCGTCCTCATCCCGCAGAATACCTTTTTTCTGAGCCGTCGTCATGATGCCCACGCCCAACGGCTTGGTCAGAAACAATTCTGAGCCAGCCGTAGCCGTATCATTCTGCTTCAGGTCTTTAACATCAACCATGCCCGTCACGGCCAAACCAAAAATAGGCTCCGGTGAGTCGATGCTGTGCCCGCCCGCCAGCGGAATGCCCGCCTCGGCGCAGATGCTACGCGCCCCTTCCAGCACGCGGCGCGCTACCTCGGGCGGCAGCTTATCCACGGGCCAGCCCAGCACGGCAATGGCCAGCAGCGGCCGGCCGCCCATCGCATACACATCCGAAATAGCGTTGGCCGACGCAATGCGCCCGAAATCATAGGCATCATCCACGATGGGCATAAAAAAGTCGGTAGTCGAAATCACCGCCTGGCCGCCGCCAATGTCGTACACGGCCGCGTCGTCGCGGCTGGCGTTGCCCACCAGCAGGTTGGGGTGCTGGGGCTGGGCAATGCTGGTGTGCAGCATCTGGTCGAGCACGGCCGGCGCGATTTTGCAGCCGCAGCCCGCACCGTGGCTGTATTGAGTGAGCTTGTATTCCATGGGTTGCTAAAGTCGAGCGAAAGCATAAAAGTAAGCGGGCGGCCCACCATGGGCCGCCCGCTTACTTTCCATTCAGTAAATAGCGGCTATTTGATGGCCACGGGCAATTCTACGTTCTCCCAGCGCAGCACCAGGGCCTTGGGCGTCACCTCATAGGCCAGCCGCTCGGTGAGGGCCGTTTTGCGGGGCGTCACCATCACGCGCAGCGCATCCTGCTTCTCATCGTACTTGAAAGCGCCCCACTGGTTGGATACCTTATTAAAGATGACCGTCCACGCTCCTGCGGTCGGAATCACGAAGAAGCCATACTTGCCGGCGGGCAGGGCTTTGCCTCCCACCGTCACGGCTTTGCTGAATTCCACCGTGGTGGCCTCGTTGGCCCCGGCGCGCCATACTTTGCCATACGGCTCCAGCCCGCCGAAAATCTTGCGGCCTTTCACGCCCGGGCTGCTGTATTTCACGGTCACATCGGCCGCGCCAATCTTGCCGGTTGTGGTGGCCGCCGGGCTGGGCTTGGCTGCGTCCTTAGCGGGAGCCGACATGGTGGCGGGCATTGTTTGGGCGTGGGCACCGGCACCGGCCAGCACCAGCGTCAGGCCGAAAGCAGCGGTGCGAAGAATCGGGAAAGCTTTCATGAAAAAGAGATTTGAAAATGAGGGTGAACGAGGCCGTGAAGGTTGGCCGGCGACTCGCAAACCCCACATCAGCCGCCGAGGTTTACCAACGCCAGCGATTGCCGCTGGCGTTGCCGCAATCATTTCCTTACGCCCGGCACTTTGGCCGTTCGCCCCGCGGGAGCAGGGGAGGGGCCGCCGCACGGCTCCATCTTGCTTTCGGCGGCCAATTGTCGTACCTTTGCCCCGAAGTTGGTATTCAATCTGATAAAGAGGGGACGCGCAGTCCCCTCTTTTTTTGCCCGCTTGTTTCAAAACCCTATGCACTTCGACCGCAACCTGCTGCTGGAAATGCTCCACGACGCCATCGGCGAAGAAGAGCTGTTCATCGTGAGCCTCACCTTGTCCGATTCGGTGCTGCCCAAGGTCACCGTCACCCTCGACGGCCCCAACGGCCTCGCCATTCAGGCCTGCGCTACCATTAGCCGCCGTCTGGCCCGTCGCATCGACGAGCACTACGGCGAAGAATCCGCCTATTCCCTGGAAGTCACCAGCCCCGGTGCCGACCAGCCCCTCACCGACCCGCGCCAGTACCCGCGCCATATCGGCCGCTCGCTGGCCCTCAAGCTGGCCGACGGTACCGAGAAAACCGGCACCCTCACCGCCGCCACCGCCGAGGGCGTGGAAATCGAAGAAGTTATCAAACAGAAAACCAAGAAAACGACCCTGCCCGCCGCCTTTTTTCCTTTCGGGGACATTCAGGAGGCCAAGGTTGTTATTTCCTTCAAGTAATAATCACTGATTTTAGCGGATTTTAGCGGATTTCACGGATTTTGTAGACACCGCCCCCAGCGCTCTATACATGTCCTAAAGCAGAGTACCTCTGCAACGAAATCGACTACAAAATCCGTGAAATCCGTGAAAAATCCGTGAAATCAGTGATTTATGAACAGCCACGAACTCATTGAATCCTTCGGCGAATTCGCCCGGAGCAAGAACATTGACCGGCCCACGATGATGAGCATCCTGGACGACGTGTTTCGTACCATGATTCGGAAGAAATACGACCAGGACGAAAACTTCGACGTTATCATCAACCCTGATAACGGTGACCTCGAAATTTGGCGCAACCGCGAAATCGTGGACGATAACTCGGAGGATATTTGGGACCACGATAAAATTCCACTGGCCGAGGCGCAGAAAATCGAGCCCGACTTTGAAGTAGGCGAGTCCGTGGCCGAAGGCGTGAAGCTGGAGGATTTCGGCCGCCGCGCCGTGCTCATGGCCCGCCAAACGCTGATTCAGCGCGTGAAAGACCTCGAGCGCGACAACCTGTACCAGAAGTACAAGGACCAGGTAGGCGAAATTGTGACCGGTGAAGTGTACCAGGTGTGGAGCCGTGAGGCTCTCATCATGGACAAGGACGACAACGAGCTGGTGATGCCGAAAGGCGAGCAAATCCCCAAGGACCGTTTCCGCAAGGGCGATACCGTACGGGCTGTAGTACACCGCGTGGAAGTGATTAACGGCACGCCGAAAATCATCCTCTCCCGTGCCGCACCCGCTTTCCTCGAGCGCTTGTTCGAGCTGGAAGTGCCCGAGATTTACGATGGTCTCATCGTTATCAAAAACGTAGTGCGCGAGCCCGGCGAACGCGCCAAAGTAGCCGTAGAAAGCTACGACGAGCGCATTGACCCCGTGGGTGCCTGCGTGGGCATGAAGGGCAGCCGCATTCACCCGGTGGTGCGCGAGCTGGAAAATGAAAATATCGATATTATCAATTATACTGATAACTTAGAGCTTTATATTGCGCGGGCACTATCGCCGGCCAAAGTAGGTTCTATGAAGATAAACCAGGAGAACGGCCGGGTTTCCGTATTCATGAAGCCCGACCAGGTGAGCCTGGCCATCGGCCGTGGCGGTGCCAACATTAAGTTGGCCAGCCGGTTGGTGGGCATGGAAATCGACGTGTTCCGCGAAGCCATCGACTACGAGGAAGATATTTCGCTGGACGAGTTCCAGGACGAAATCGAGCCTTGGGTACTGGCCGAGCTGAAAAAAATCGGTTTGGATACCGGCCGTGCCGTACTGGCGGTGAAGAAAGACGACATCGTGCGCCGTACGGAGTTGGAGGAAGAAATGGTGGACGATGTGTACCGCATTATCCGTCAGGAATTTGCCGACGACGAAGACCTCGACGAAAACTCGTTGGAATCGGCTAAAAACCGCGTTGCTACCGGCAAAACGGTTGAAGTGGCCGAGGAAGAAGCTGCGGTCACGCACGCTTCGGAAACCGACACAACCCCCGAGCATACCCCTCTGGTGACTGAAATGACCAACGAAAACCAACCAACGATTGAGGAAGCGGGCGCGAGCTCTCCCGCCGAGCCAGCCCAATGACGGCCGCGCGGCCGGTACGGCAAGGGTAACAAATCGAGCCAGTAGGCACGGTTTGCAACCTGCTGGCAAGATTTAATGTAATACCTTTGCACCTAGAAGCGTATCGTTACGCGAGAAAAGATAAATGGCGGAAGCAACCCCGAAACGGCTACAACAGGCAGCCAAAGACCTGAATATTGGAATGGACAGGGTGGTAGAAGCCCTGGCCAAGAAAGGTATACAAGTAGAGAACAAGCCGACTACGAAACTCACCGGTGAGCAAGTGGCCTCGCTGGAGAAGGAATTCGCGGCCTCTGCCCACGACCGTCAAGAAGCCCAGAAAGTCATTCAGGCCAAGCGCCAGAGCGACCTTGACGCCGCGCCTAAGCCCCCCGCGCCGGCCCCCCGGCCTGCGCCCGTGGCTGTGCACGCCCCGGCCCCTAAGCCCGCCGCGCCCGTGGCAGCTCCGGTAGCTGCCGCTCCGGCGGTGGCTCCGGTTGCCCCCGCGCCAGCACCGGCTCCGGCCGCGCCTGCTGCTCCGGTAGTGGCCGCGCCAGCCCCTGCTCCCAGCGTACTCGGCCTTAAAGTGCTGGGTAAAATTGAGCTGGACAGCAAAGGCCGTGTGGTTCCGCCCCGGGCCGCTGCCCCGGCTCCCGTGGCTGCCGCTCCGGCTGCTGCGGCACCCGCTCCCGCTCCCGCTCCCGTAGCTCCGAAAGTGGAGGCTCCGGCTGCTTCCGCGCCGAAAGCAGAAGCTCCGGCTGCCCCGGCACCGGTTGCTGCTCCGGCACCCGTGGCCCAGCACGTAGCCAAAGCTGAGCCGGTGGCTCCGGCTCCGATTGCCGCTGCGCCGGTAGTTGCCGCTACTCCGGTTGCTGCTCCTGTCGCTGCTGCACCAGCCGCTCCGGCCGCCGTAGCACCTGCTGCTGTGCCTCCGGTTGTGCCAGCCGAGCCCGCTGCTGCGCCCGAAGATACCAGCACCATCGTAGCGAAGTCGGACACGCTGAAAGGCCTGACCGTTCTCGGTAAAATCGACCTGTCGTCTATCAACAATGACCGGCGTGGGCCGGGTGGCCGTGGCCCCCGTCCCATTGCTTCGTCTGATGTGAGCAAGCGCGGTCTGCCCGCTGGCCCCGGCCAGAAGAAGCGCACCCGCTTGCCCGGCCCTCCCGGCAGCACCACCAGCCCGCCCAGCCCCGGCTATCAGGGCAACCGCCCTGCAGGTGGTGGCACGGGTGGTGGCTATCAGGGCAACCGGCCCAATAATGGTCCCGGCGGTAACCGTCCCAGTGGTCCCGGCCAGCGCCCCGGCCAGTCGGCTCCCAAGCCTAACGCTCCCGCACTCACCCCTGAGCAGGCTGAAAAGCAGATTCAGGAGCAGATTAAGGCCACGCTGGCCAAGCTCGGTGGCAACAAGGGCGGCAACAATCAGAACCGCGCCAAGTACCGCCGCGACAAGCGCAGCATGCTGGCAGAGGACCGCGAGGCCCTGCGCGCACAGAACGAGCTCGACGCCAAGACCCTCAAGCTCACCGAATTCATCTCGGCCAATGACTTGGCCTCGCTGATGGACGTGAACGTGAACGAGGTAATCAAGGTGTGTCTGGGCATGGGTATGTTCGTGTCCATCAACCAGCGTCTAGATGCCGAAGCCATTACCGTGATTGCCGATGAATTTGGCTTTGACGTGGAGTTCCTGTCGGCTGAGGAAGAGGAAATTGATGTTGACGCCGGCGATGCCGAGGAAGACCTCAAGCCCCGTGCCCCCATCGTGACCATCATGGGCCACGTCGACCACGGCAAAACGTCGCTGCTTGACTACATCCGCGATGCGAGTGTGGCCAAAGGCGAAGCCGGTGGTATTACGCAGCACATTGGTGCCTACGAAGTGCGCACCAAAACGGGCCAAGCTATTACTTTCCTTGATACGCCTGGTCACGAAGCCTTTACGGCCATGCGTGCCCGTGGTGCCAAGGTGACGGATATTGCTATCATCGTGGTAGCCGCCGACGACTCGGTGATGCCGCAGACTAAGGAAGCCATCAACCACGCGCAGGCTGCCGGGGTGCCGATTATCATCGCCCTCAACAAGATTGACAAGCAGTCGGCCAACCCCGAGAAAATCCGTGAGGAGCTTTCCCAGATTAACATTCTGGTGGAAGAGTGGGGTGGTAAATACCAGAGCCAGGAGGTTTCGGCCAAATCGGGCATTGGTATTGAGGAGCTACTGGAGAAGGTGCTGCTGGAGGCCGAATTGCTCGACCTGAAAGCGAATCCTGACCGCGGTGCCATCGGTACCGTGATTGAAGCCTCGCTTGACAAAGGCCGTGGCTACGTAACCACCGTGCTGGTGCAAACCGGTACGCTGAACGTGGGCGACATTATCCTCGCCGGCCCGCACTTTGGCCGCGTGAAGGCCATGACCGACCATCGCGGCAAGAAAATGAAGACTGCGCCGCCCGCTACGCCGGTGCAGGTGCTCGGCTTGACCGGAGCCCCGCAGGCTGGCGACCGTATCCAGGTAATGGAAACGGAGCGCGAAGCCCGCGAAATGGCTACTCAGCGCCTCCAGTTGGCCCGCGAGCAAACCATCCGGACCAAGAAGCATATCACGCTGGACGAAATTGGTCGCCGTTTGGCTATCGGTTCGTTCAAGGAACTCAACATCCTGGTGAAGGGCGACGTGGATGGCTCGGTGGAAGCACTTTCCGACTCGCTGCTGAAACTAAGCACGCCGGAAGTGAAGGTGAACATCCTCTCGAAAGGGGTGGGTGCCATCTCGGAAAGCGACGTGCTGCTGGCTTCGGCCTCCGACGCCATCATCATCGGCTTCCAGGTGCGGCCCTCGCAGAGTGCACGCAAGCTAGCTGAGAACGAGCAGATTGACATCCGTTTGTACTCCATCATTTACAACGCCATCAATGAGGTGAAGGATGCCATGGAAGGCATGCTGGCCCCAACGGTGCAGGAAGTGGTGACTGCCAATGCCGAAGTACGCATGGTGTTCAACATCACCAAAGTGGGCACCATTGCCGGCTGTATGATGACGGAAGGCACCCTGACCCGCAAAACCAAGGTGCGCGTGGTTCGCAACGGCATCGTGATGTACACCGGCGATATCCAGGACCTCAAGCGTTTCAAAGACGATGTGAGTGAAGTACGCCAGGGCTACGAATGTGGTATCTCCATCAAAGGCTTCAACGAGCTTATTGAAGGTGACAACATCGAAGGCTTCGAAGAAAAGGAAATCAAGCGCACACTCTAGACCACGGATTAGCGCGGATTTTAACGGATTTCGTGGATGACGTAGAAAAGCAAAAAGGCTTACCACACGGCAAGCCTTTTTGCTTTTCTATACTCAATTAATCCTCACTTAAAAGCAAAAAAGGCTGCCCTGTAGGGCAGCCTTTGTGATGTTTACAATCGTCCACAAAATCCGTGAAATCCGTTAAAATCCGCGTTAATCCGTGGTCTAGAAGAATAGAAGCTTGTGTTTGCTTTTGTGCTTGTGTACCAATGGCTTGCCAGCCGGATTGGAGCTGCCAGCGGTGTGGCCCATGCCGCGCTTACTCACGTAGCCGGGCTTGCCGGGCTGGGTCTTGAACTTGCGAACCATGAAGCCGTTGCCGCTACGGTTGGAGTCGAACTGGCGATCGGGGCCGCGGGCACCGAAACTGGTGTTGCCGGTGCGGGCTTCGAGCAGCTCAAGCTGCTGGTCGCGCTTCACTTCATCGGGCGACATGGCGGCGCGGCGCTGGTTGCGGGCCAGCTCCTGGGCATTGTTGGCCGTGGTGACGCGGGCATCTTCTTCGCTGGATGCTTTGCCGGGCATGGGGAAAGCGGGGCCGGTCTGGGCGTGAGCTACCGAGGAAGCTCCGAAACTCAAGCCGCCGAAAAGTGCGGCAACAAACAATACTTTCATGGGGCGCAATGGGAGTGAGGGGAGCAGGATAGCGGCCTAACGATTGAGACAATGGGGTGGTTCAATACGGCTACCTAAAAGGACGGCCCGGGGCGTTAGGTGGCCCCTAAGTTGGCAACTTATTTTGAATCGACCAATTAACTGCCTTGAATAAAACGAATGGTTGAAGCAAAAAAGGCGAAAACCGTGGCCTGCCACTCGGCAAACCACGGTTTTTTTCGGTTGAACGGAATGGGCAACTTAGGCGCGGCCGGCGCGCAGCGAGTCGCGGATTTCCATGAGCAGCTGCTGGTCGGTGGTGGGCGGCGGGGACGCGGGCGCGGCTACTACCTCAAGCGGTTTCTTCTTGATGCTGTTGGCACCCTTCACGATAAAGAAGATGATGAGCGCCAGGATGAGGAAACCCACAACGGCATTCATGAATAAACCGATTTTGACGGGGCCGACGTTAATCGCCGAAAAATCGGGCTTGCCACCAATCAAGCCCACAATCGGCATGATGACATCGTCGGTGAGCGAGGATACGATTTTGCCAAATGCGCCGCCGATGATAACGCCGACCGCTAGGTCGAGCACATTGCCTTTGGAGATAAATTCTTTAAATTCGGAAACAAAGCCCATAGTAGTTAAGGAGTTGGGAGTGAAAAAGGGGTAGGTCTGGCGCCAAACTAAGTATTTAAATTCAAATACTTACTTCTGTTTACTGTTGCAAAGGTGGGTTGTTTCGGAAAGTGTTGGGGCCGGTTTTGGTTGAAATGGATGCGCCAGGCGTTGAGCCGGGTAATTATCCCGACCGGCATGGGCCGGTGCGTGTCCTATCTTTGGCGCTGCCAACCGCATTTCGGGGCCTCTTTATTTCGCTGCTATGTCTGCTTCTTTCGAAAACCTGCTCTACGACCTGGATGCTGCCAGCGGCATCCTCACCATCACCATCAATCGCCCCACCAAGCTCAACGCCCTGAACGCAGCCACCATAGCCGATATCGACGCGGCCGTGCAGCAGGCGCTGGCCGAGCCGCAGGTGCGCGGCATTATCCTGACGGGCAGCGGCGAGAAGGCGTTTGTGGCCGGGGCCGATATTGCAGAGCTGGCCGCCCTCACGCCCGACCGGGCCGGTCGGGCTTCTTTAGCGGGGCAGGAGGCGTTTGCCCGCATCGAGGCCAGCACGAAGCCTGTGGTGGCAGCCGTGAACGGCTTTGCACTGGGCGGCGGCTGCGAGCTGGCTATGGCCTGCCACATGCGCGTGGCGTCGGACAATGCCCGGTTTGGGCAGCCTGAAGTGAACCTGGGCTTACCTCCCGGCTACGGCGGCACCCAGCGCCTGCCCCAGCTCATCGGTAAAGGCAAGGCCATTGAGCTGCTGCTGACGGCCGACATGGTGAAGGCCGACGAAGCCCTGCGGCTGGGCCTGGTGAATCATGTGGTGCCCCAGGCCGAGCTGCTGCCCTTCTGCACGCAGCTGTTGACGAAGATTCTGGGCAAGGCCCCGCTGGCCGTGGCCCTGGTGCTGGACTGCGTGAACGCGCACTACGCCAAGAATGCCGACGGCTACGAAACCGAAGCCCAGGCGTTTGAGCGGGCTTTTGAGAGCGAGGATTTCAAGGAAGGCACTACGGCCTTTGTGGAGAAGCGCCCGGCGGTGTTCACGGGGAAGTGAAATTAAAAATGAATAATTAAAAATTAAAAATGAGCAGCAGAACTGCCAAGTGCCCACCATTTGAGCCAATTTTTAATTTTTAATTCGCAATTTTTAATTTGTTTCGAATGAGTGTAGCTAAAAAATTAGCCTCCCAGACGGCGGTGTACGGCGTGAGCAGTATTGTGGGCCGGGTGCTCACGTACTTGCTGGTGCCGATATACACAGGGGCATTTGCGGCGGCCGAGTATGGAGTGGTGACGGGGCTATATGCCTACGTGTCGTTTCTGAACGTGTTGTTTACCTACGGTATGGAAACCACGTTTTTCCGTTTCGCCAACCGGCCTGGCACCGACCGCAAGGAGCTGTACGACCGGGTGCTGAGTCTGTTGTTTGTGAGCACGGCCGGGCTCACGGTGCTGCTGGTGCTGCTGGCGCGCCCATTGCTGGGGCTGCTGGAGATTCCGCCCGGCCACGAGCAGTATGCCGTGTGGGTGGCCCTTATTCTGGGGCTGGATGCGCTGACGGCCATTCCGTTTGCTCGGCTGCGGCTGGAGAACAAGGCGCGCAAGTTTGCCGGTATCAAGCTGGCCGGCATCATCGTCAATGTAGCGCTGAACCTGTTTTTCATCGTCCTCTGTCCGGCCGTGATGAGCGGTAAATGGCTGCCGGGCCTGCAGCCACTAGTGGCGCGGGTGTATGACCCGTCGGTGGGTGTGGGCTACGTGTTTCTGAGTAACCTGTTTGCCAGCGGCCTCACGCTGCTGCTGCTGGGGCGCGAGCTGCTGGATTTCCGCTTCCGGCTGAACGTGGTATTTCTGAAGCCGTTGCTGGGCTATGCTTTTCCGCTGATGCTGATGGGACTGGCTGGCATGGTGAACGAAACGCTGGACCGTATTCTGCTACCCAAGTGGCTGCCGGATAATTTCTACCCGGGCCAGAGCAGCCTCACGGCGGTGGGCATTTACGGAGCGTGCTACAAACTGAGCATCTTCATGTCGCTGGTTATTCAGGCGTTCCGCTACGCGGCCGAGCCGTTCTTCTTTGCCCAGAGCACGGAGAAGAACTCGCCGGCTATGTTTGCCATGATATTGAAGTGGTTTACGCTGTGCTGCGCGGTGATATTCGTGGGCATCAGCCTGAACGTGGAAGACTTCGGGCAGCTGTTTCTGCGGCGGCCGGAGTATTTGCAGGGACTAGTGGTGGTGCCCATTCTGCTGCTGGCCAACCTGTTTCTGGGCGTTTATTACAACCTGTCGGTGTGGTTCAAACTCACCGATAAGACGTACTACGGCACCTATATAGGGGCGGGCGGGGCGGTGCTCACCATTGCCCTCAACTTCCTGCTGATTCCCCTGCTGGGCTACTTAGGCTCGGCCATTGCCACGCTGGCCTGCTACTTTATGATGGCCGTGCTGTGCTGGCAGCTGGGCGAGCGGCACTTTCCGGTGCCGTATCCGGCGTTGCGGCTGGGACTGTGGCTGGTGTTTGCCTCGGGGCTGGTGGCACTGGGCTGGTGGGTGCAGCCAGCGGGCTGGTGGCTGCGCCACGCCTGGCACGCGGGCCTGACGGTGGCCTTCCTGCTGGCGCTGTACGGGGTGGAGCGGCCCCGGCCGGCAATGCGTGTTGCCGAGGCATAGACAGGTTAGGATAGTATAGGCATGGGACTATCTTTGCCCGTTCCCTTATCACTGCTCATGCAAATTCCCGTTATCAATAACTCGGGCCACCCGCTGCCCGAATACCAAACGCCCCACGCTGCCGGCCTCGACCTGCGCGCTCATCTCACAGCTGGCCCCGTCACGCTCGGGCCGCTGGAGCGCCAGCTTATTCCTACCGGCCTGAGCCTGGAAATTCCGGTGGGCTATGAGGCTCAGGTGCGCCCCCGCAGCGGCCTGGCCGTGAAGCACGGCATTGGCATCGTGAACAGTCCGGGAACAATTGATGCCGACTACCGGGGCGAAATCCGGGTGCTGCTCGTGAATTTATCCAACGAGCCTTTCGTGGTAAATGACGGCGAACGCATTGCCCAGCTGATAGTTGCCAAACACGAAACCATTGCCTGGCAGCCCGTTGAGGAACTGAGTGTAACCCAACGCGGCGCGGGCGGGTATGGAAGTACGGGCGTGTAGTGCGAAGCGGTGCTTCGCGGCTTCTTGCTGCTTAATTAGTCAGAGCCGTTGGTATTTGCGAAGCACCGCTTCGCACTACACTTGCTTTGCACCCATAACTATTAACCAACTCTCTTTAAAATAAATATGAAAATCATCGTTCCGATGGCCGGCATGGGCAAACGCATGCGCCCCCACACCCTCACCGTTCCCAAGCCCCTCATTCCCATTGCGGGCAAGCCCATTGTGCAGCGCCTCGTGGAGGATATTGCCAAGGTGTGCGGCGAGCCGGTGGACGAGGTGGCCTTCATTATTGGCCGCTTTGGGGCCGAGGTGGAGAAGAGCCTGGTGAAAATTGCGGAATCGGTGGGGGCCAAGGGCACCATCGTGTACCAGGACGAGCCGCTGGGCACGGCCCACGCCATTCTGTGCGCCAAGGATTCCTTGACCGGCCCGCTGGTGGTGGCTTTTGCCGATACGCTGTTTAAGGCCGATTTCACGCTGGATTCCAGCGTGCCCGGTACCATCTGGGTGCAGCAGGTGGCCGACCCCAAGCCCTTCGGCGTGGTGAAACTGGATGCCCAGGGCCGCATCACCGATTTCGTGGAGAAGCCCCAGACATTTGTGTCGGACTTGGCCATCATCGGCATCTACTATTTCCAGGACGGCGAGTACCTGCGTACCGAGCTGCAATACCTGCTCGACAATGACATCAAGGACAAGGGCGAGTACCAGCTCACCAATGCCCTGGAAAATATGAAGAACAAAGGCACCGTCTTCGTACCCGGCCGCGTGACCGAGTGGCTCGACTGCGGCAACAAGGACGCCACGGTCTTCACCAACCAGCGCTACCTGGAGTACCTGAAGGAGCGCGGCGAGTCGCTGGTGCACGAGTCGGCTAAAATCACCAATTCGGTGCTGCTGGAGCCAGTGTACATCGGCGAGGGCGCTATCATTACCGATTCGGTGGTGGGGCCGCACGTTTCGTTGGGTGCGCACTCCAACGTGCGCGACTCGCGCCTGTCGAACTCCATTGTGCAGCAGTCGGCCTCGGTGCTGAACGCGGTTATCAGCAATTCGATGATTGGCAACTTCGCCACCGTGACCGGCACGCCCGATGACCTGAGCCTTGGCGATTATAACCAGCTGCGGGTGTGATGGCCAGCGGCGGGCAGTGAGAAGCGGGAAGTGGGGTGAAATTAATTGGTAGCTTATCCCGTTATGGGTGAGAGCGGCAATTACCACGCCTCACTTCCCGCTTCCCGCTGCCATTACTATTCCCCGTAATTTCGTGGGCCGGACCTCAGGTCCGGCTTTCTTGTATATGCGTCAAGTTGTTCTGAGTCTGCTGTTTTGGGTGGGGCTGACGGCCCCGGGGTACGCGCAGGCCCCATCGGGGACCCTTGGGCCGCCCGCCAAGCTGAGCCGTAAGGAGCAGCGGGTGCTGGAAAAAGAGCAGCGCGAGCTGGAAAAGAAAGTAGCCGAGCTACGGGCGAAGCGCGCCACCGCACCCGCCCTGTCGGAGCGGGAGAAGGAGCAGAGCGAGGCGTTGTTTGTGGAAGGCGTGAAGTACGTGCTGCTGGAAGACTACGCCAAAGGCCTCGAAAACCTGCTGAAAGCCCATGCGTTGAGTCCCGACAACGCGGCTGTTAATTACAAGATTGCCGAAGCCAGCCTGCTGAGCGGCAACCTGCGCGACGCCACTAATTACGCCGAAGCAGCCACCCGCCTCGACCCGAAAAACGCCTATTACTACTTGCTGCTGGCCCAGGCGCAGGCCAGCCAGAAGCAGTACGAGGCGGCCACCAAAACCTACGCCGCGCTCATCAAGCAAGTGCCTAACTCGGGCAGCTACCTGTTCAATCTGGCCGACCTGTACCTGGCCCAGAACCGCCTGCCCGAAGCCCTCACCACCCTGGACCAGGCCGAAAAGGAATTTGGCCAGGTTGATGAGATTTCCTTTAAGAAGCAGCAGATTTACCTCAAGCAAAATAAGCTGGACTTGGCCCTGGGCGAGGGCGAAAAGCTCATCAAGGCCAACCCCACTGAGCCCCGCTATGTGCTGGCCCAGGCTGAGATGTACGCCAGCAACAATCGCCTGCCCGACGCCGTGCGCGTGACCCAGCAGGCCCTGCGCCTCGACCCCGACAACCCCCAGGCCCACCTGATACTCTCGGAAGTATACCGCCAGCAGAAGCAGGACGAAGAGGCCGACCAGCAGCTGCGCCAGGCCTTCGCCAGTCCCGCGCTGGATATTGACGCCCGAGTGCGGATTCTGGTGGGCTACATCAAGCAGCTGCCCAGCCCCAAGGAGCCGCTGAACCAGCTGGTGCGCGACCTGGCCGCGGCCACAGTCAAAGTTTATCCGAAGGATGCGAAATCCTACGCCGTGGCCGGCGATGTGCAAACCCTGACCGACCATAAGAAGGAAGCCCGCGATACCTACCTGCAAGCCCTGCGCTACGATAATTCCAAGTTCCAGGTATGGCAGCAGGTGGTACTCATTGATGCCGAGCTGACCCAGACCGATTCGCTGCTCGCGCATTCGGGCCGGGCGCTGGAGCTGTTTCCCAACCAGGCGTCGCTGTGGTTCTACAACGGCGTGGCCCACCTGCTGAAAAAGCAGCCCCAGAAAGGCGTGAAAGCCCTGGAGCACGGCCGCCGGTTGGTGGTGAATAACGCGCCGCTGCTGGGCCAGTTCGATGCCCAGCTCGGCGATGCCTACCACGAGCTACACGAATACGAAAAGTCGGATGCGGCCTACGAGTCGGCCTTGGTGAGCGACCCGGACAATGTGCAGGTGCTGAATAATTACAGCTATTTTCTGTCGTTACGGGGCGAAAAGCTGGACAAGGCCAAGCAGATGTCTGGCAAAGTTGTGAAACAATTTCCCGACAATGACACCTATCTGGACACGTATGCCTGGGTGCTCTACAAGCAAAAGGATTATAGCGGGGCCAAAAATGCCCTGGAAAAGGCGCTGCAAACCACCAAGGACGGCTCCATTATCGAGCACTACGGCGACGTGTTATTCCAGCTCGGTGACAAGGATAAAGCTGCTGTGGAATGGCAGCGGGCTCACAAAATCGGAGGAACTTCCGACCTGCTGGAGCGAAAATTGAAAGACCATAAATTGTATGAATAAAGTTACGCTACTGCTGGCCCTGGGGCTGCTGGGCAGCTGCGCCCGCAAGGCCGTGCCCACCACTGCCTCGGCAGCCGGGCCGGGCACCTCCACCCCCATAATGGAGCCCACCCTGCCCTCGGTACAGGCCATCAATACTACCTTCATCTTTCTCAATGCCAAGGGGAAGGCCCAGATTAATATGAAGGGCAATAAGCAGGGGGCTAACCTGGCGCTGCGCATGCGCCGCGACAGCATCATCTGGGTGTCGGCGGGCCTGGCGGGTATTGAGGGCGTGCGCGCCGTGCTCACCCACGATTCGGTGCGGGTGATGAACCGGCTGGACAAAACCTATTTCTCGGGCGGCTACGACTACCTGAGCAAGCTGCTGAACGTGCCCGTGAGCTTTGCCCAGATGCAGGCCCTACTACTCGGCGACTACCTGCCCGCCCCTACCGGTACCAAGCCCACCGTGGCTGCCGAAGAGGCTGGCCGCCAGCGCGTGAGCTACCCCCTGGCCGATGTGCTGGTGGAGCGCCTGATGCAAACCGCCACTGGCCGCGTGCAGCAGCTGAAGATGAGCGACGAAGCCACCAAGCGCAACCTCACCGTCGATTATGCCGACTTCCAGCCGCTGGATGAGCCGACGGGCCTGCCTTTCGCATACTCCACTGTTATTCAGGCACAGCAGTCGTCGGCGGGCGTGGTCACGGCCGACATCAACTACAATAAAGTGAATACCGGCCGGGAGCGGCTGAGCTTCCCTTTTGCCGTGCCCAAGAGCTTCCGGCGCATCAGGTAGCCGGTCTGGAAGTGGGGGGTGAGTGGTTGTTGGTTGTTATTAACAATCAACAACCACTCACCCGATTACCTTTGCCCTGCCATATAAGTGGTGGGTTTTGAATGGTACACGTTGAATAAGCAGGTAGTACAGGCTGAGAAGGCACTTATTTCAGAAGCGAAAGCTGGCGCGATGGCTATTCGCGGCCGGTGGTGGCTATTCGCCCTGCTGGGGCTGCTGCTGGCCGGGCCCGTAGGCGCGCAGAACCGCAAGCCCAGGAAACTGGCTAAGCCGGCCCGGCAGCCCGCTAAGTCAGCCCGTAGCACTAAGCCGACCACCCGCACCCGCCCAAAGGCTGCCGCCAGCCCCCGGCCGGCCCGCGCCAAAAGCAAGGAGCAGCTGGAGCGCGAGCGCCAGACCAACCTCCGCCAGATTCAGAAAACCAGCCAGGCCCTGAACCAGACCCAGGAAAAGAAAAAGGTGAGCCTGGGCCAGCTCCACGTCATCACCGAGAAGCTGACGGTGAAAAAGCAGGTTATTCAGGGGATTTCGACGCAATTGCAGGGCATCGAAACCAACGTGCACCAGACGGCTAAGCAGGTTATTCAAACCCAGCAAACGCTGGCCCAGCTCAAGGCCGAATATTCACGGCTGCTTTACACGGCTTCAAAAACGGCCAACGGCTTCAACCGGCTTATGTTTTTGTTTGCCTCGGAGTCATTCAACCAGTTTGCGCTGCGGCTGCGCTACATCCGGCAGTACACCGAGGAGCGGCAGCGGCAGGCGGCTCGCATCATGGGCACGCAGTACCGGCTGCACCAGGAGCTGTCGGGCCTGACGAAGCAGCAACAGCGTAAAAGCAGCCTGCTCAACAGCCAGCTGAGCGAGAACAATAACCTGCTCAGCCTCAAGTCGAAAGAAGACGACATGGTGCAGCAGCTCAGCCAGCAGGAGCAGGGCCTGCGCCAAGAGCTGGAAGAGCGCCGCCAGGCCGTGAACCGCCTCGATAACCTGATTGCCGAGCGGGTGCGCGAGGAAATAGCCCGCGCCGCCCGGGCCGCCCGCCTGGCTGCTCGCCGCGAAGCCGCTCTGGCTGCCGCCCGCGATGCCCGCCGCGCTGCCGCCGCCCGCAATAGCGCCGGCGTGGCCCGCACCCGCCGCGACCCGGAAACCGCCAGCAGCTCCGATACCGACAACGCCACGGCCGCTCCCGAAAGCGACGCGCCCGAAACGGCCGCCGAAGCCGCCGCCGACCGCCGCGCCGTTCGCATTGCCCTCACGCCCGAAGCGGCGGGCCTGTCGTCTTCCTTTGCCGGCAACCGGGGGCGGCTGCCCTGGCCCGTGAGCCGGGGCTTCATCAGCCAGCGCTTTGGCCGGCACCCGCACCCGGTGCTGAAAAATGTGACGGTAGAAAACCGGGGCGTCGACATCCAGACCGGGGCCGATGAGGCCGTGCGGTCGTGCTTCGATGGCAAGGTGCTCACCATTGCCAACATCGCGGGCATGAACACCATCGTCATGATTCAGCACGGCGATTTTTTCACGGTGTATGCCAAGCTGCGCTCCGTGAGCGTGCACGAGGGCCAGCACGTAAGCGCCAAGGAGGTCATCGGCACGGTGGCCACCGATGCCGAGGGCACGTCCGAAGTGCAGTTTCAGGTGTGGCACAACTCGTCTAACCTGAACCCTGAAAGCTGGCTGGGCCACCGGTAGCCGGGCCGTTGGGCCATCGTAGGCTCCATCCGCTTTCTCAGGCCAAACCGGGCTGAAATAAAAAAACCCGCTCCAAAGGTGCGGGTCTTTCTGAGCTATGAAAACAAACTTAGCTGTCGGCCGCAGGGGCTATTAGCCTGCCGCAACCGATAACTATAGCAAAGATGGTGGGCTGAGCGGCCTGTTACCCGGGTAACTCGGTGAAAGGAGCCATTGACGCGGCGAACGTCAGCTTTGTCGGGTCTGGAGCAATTGCAGCAGCTGGCCGGGCCTAAACCAGCGTGAGCCGATTGAGCAGCCCAGCTTTGTAGGAGCTGCCAATGGGTACGCGCATGGGCGTGCGGACAGGGCCGTTGGCCGAGCTGCCGTCGAGCAGCGCCGCATCGGCCTCGATGGCCACAATACGGTCGAGCCGCACAATGTATTTGCGGTGAATGCGGGCGAAATCACGGCCGGGCAGCTTGGCTTCGAAATCCTTCATGGTGCCGTACACCGTGAGCCGCTCGCGGGTGGTGTGCAGGTTCACGTAGTCGCCAAGGGCCTCCACGTACTGCAACTCGGCGGTGGTCACGCGCACCAGGCGCTGGTCCTGCTTCACAAAGATTTCGGCGCGGCCGTTGCTGAACAGCGAATCGCCGGTGCTGTTGGCCATGCGCAGCATGCCGTCCAGCTTCTGGCGCTCGTCTTCGAGCTGGGCGCGCACGCGACGCAGCTCCAGGTGGGCCATTACCTGGCGGGCCAGCACGCGCAGGGCCTCGCGCTGGTCGGCGGTGAGCTGGCGGGGTACGGTATCGAGGGCGCACAGCGTGCCCAGGGGCTGGCCATCGGGCGAGAGCAGGGGCGCGCCGGCGTAGAAGCGGATTTTGGGATTGCCCGTCACCAGCGGGTTGTCGGCAAACCGGGGGTCGAGGGCCGCATCGGCTACTTCGTACACACCGGGGGCCCGCATGGCATACTGGCAAAAGGCATGCTCGCGGGGCGTTTGCTGCATGTCGAGACCCACGCGGGCTTTAAACCATTGCCGCTCGGTATCAATCAAAGAAACCAGCGACATGGGCGTGCCGCAGATAAACGCCGATAGCTGCGCCAAATCATTAAAAACCTGCTCCGGGTCGGTATCGAGAATGTTATAGCTATGCAGCGTTTCCAGACGCTCGGGCTCGTTGACCTGCCGCAACGGAACAGCAGCAAAATTCGTGGTCTTGGATGATTTCACAACGGATTGGGTTAAGGAAGCACAGCCTAACTCCTTCGCAATGAGAAAGACTGGTTTATGGAATAACAAAGCTAGTTGGCGATGACAAGTTAGATGCTGTGATGTCGGCCAACCGTAATTATAGCCCGTTCAACCCCGGCAAATCCTCCGCCGAAGGTGTCCTTCGTCATCTAAACAGCTCTATTGGGTATCTTTGATACTCCAAAAGGCGTTCGGCTGCGTATATCTTCTTTTCTCACCCTTTACTGGGCCCAAGTGCCCCCCTTTTCTATGCTTCATTCCTTGTTTCTGATTGGTAGCTTCGGGACCACCGAAATGCTCCTTATTCTATTCGTTGTTATTCTGTTATTTGGTGCCAAGCGTATTCCGGAGCTGTTCAAAGGCATGGGCCAGGGCGTGCGCGAGTTCAAGGACGCCAGCACCAAGCCCGAAGACCAGCAGCCGCAGTATCGCGACCAGCCGGCTCCTCTCTACCAGCAGCAATACCCCCAACAGGGCCCTCCCGCTCAGGGCTACCCGCAGCAGGGCTACCCCCAGCAGGCACCTCCCGCTCAGGGCTACCCCCAGCAAGGCTACCCCCAGCAGCCGCAGCACAACACGTATGCGCAGCCGGGCCAGCCGGGCTACCAGCAGCCCGCCCCGCCGGCCTACAACCCCAATGACCCCAACCAGCAGCTCGGCTAAGCCACTGCTCGTTTCTATATTTATCTAGTTTAACACGTAGTTAAAAATCATGCAAACCCCCCTCATTCTATTTCTAGGCGATATCGGCGGCTCGGAGCTGATGCTGATAATGGTTGTTATCCTCATTTTCTTTGGGGCCAATAAGATTCCGGAGCTGGCCCGGGGCCTGGGCAAAGGCATCCGCGAGTTCAAGGACGCCAGCACGGAAATCCGCCGCGAATTTGAGCAGGCCGGCCAGCCCGGTCAGCCCAACTACAACCAGCAGCCCAACCCCAACTACCCCCCTCAGCAGCAGTACCCCACGCCGCTGCCGCAGGCCCCGGCCCCGGTGGCGGAAGCCGGCTCCGGCTTCGATCCTTGGGCTACGCCTGCTGCGGCAGCCGTTACCACCGCTCACCCCGAGCCCACCAGCTACCCCACGGCCGATGCGCCCTACGTAGCCCCCGCGCTGCCGCCCAACATGGCCCCCGAAGGCACCCAGCCCCGGCAGCCCTACATCCCCGCCAACCCCGACGCTTAATTCCTGAATCGGTCACCTAAAATCTGCAAATAGTTTGAAGCGTTTTCAGTCTTTATCCGAAGTTCGTAGCGAGCTGACGGCGGGCACTATGTCCTGCCGCCAGCTCGTTGAGTATTACCTGGGCAACATCGAGCGCCAGAACCCCACCCTCAACGCTTTCCTGGAAGTGTGGCCCGACGAGGCCCGCGCCCAGGCCGATGCCGTGGATGCCAGGTTAGCTGCCGGCACAGCCGGGCCATTGGCCGGTATGGTCCTCGGCATCAAGGACGTGCTGGCCTATGCCGGCCACTCGCTGCAAAGCAGCAGCCTGATGCTGGACGGCTTCAAGTCGCTGTTTACCGGCACGGCCGTACAGCGCTTGCTCGATGCCGATGCCATCATCATCGGCCGCCAGAACTGCGACGAGTTTGCCATGGGCGGCTCGAACGAAACCTCGTACTTCGGCCCGGTCCGTAATGCCGTGGACCCCAGCCGGGTGCCCGGTGGCTCGTCGGGCGGCTCGGCTGTGGCGGTGCAGGCTGATATGTGCCTGGCCTCGATTGGCTCCGATACGGGCGGCTCGGTGCGCCAGCCGGCTGCGTTCTGCGGCGTGGTGGGTTTTAAGCCCACTTATTCGCGCATTTCGCGCTACGGCCTGGTGGCCTTTGCGTCGTCGTTCGACCAGATTGGGCCCATCACCCGCTCGGTGGCTGATGCCGCGCTGCTGACCGAAGTAATGGCCGGAGCCGATGGCATGGACAGCACCGCCAGCCAGCGCGAGGTGCCCGCCTACAGCCAGCAGCTCACGCCCGCCGCGCACTACCGCATCGGCTACATCGCCGATGCCGTGAACAGCCCGGGCCTGAACCCCGAAATAAAGGCGGCGATGGAAACCCAGCTGGACCTGCTGCGCGGCCAGGGCCACGTAGTAGAGGCGGTGGATTTCCCCTACCTCGATTTCATGATTCCGACCTACTACATCCTCACCACCGCCGAAGCCAGCTCCAACCTGGGCCGCTTCGATGGCGTGAGGTACGGCTACCGCGCCCCGGATGCCACGGACCTGGAATCCCTCTATAAAAAGAGCCGCGCCCAGGGCTTCGGGGCCGAAGTGCAGCGCCGCATCCTGCTCGGCACATTCGTGCTCAGCGCTAACTACTACGACGCTTACTACACAAAGGCTCAGCGTGTTCGTCGCCTCATTAAGGATAAAACCGACGAGCTGCTACGCCAGTACGATTTCCTGGTGCTTCCCACCACGCCCACCACGGCCTTCAAAATCGGCGAGAAGCTGGACCCGGTTTCGATGTACTTGGCCGATATTTTCACGGTGCAGGCCTCGCTGGCCGGCGTGCCCGCCATTTCGGTGCCGGTAGGGGAGGACGCCGCCGGCCTGCCCATTGGCCTGCAGGTAATGGCCGGCTCCTTCCGCGAGGCCGAGCTGCTGGCTTTTGCCGGCACCCTCACCGAGGAAGTGGTAGCTTAACGCTTGTTATTCAGTAGTCAGTCGGCGTATTGCCCGCTGGCCCCCACGAATGCCCCGGCCTGCTGGCCGGGGCATTTTTGTTGAAAGGTCATCCCCGAAGGGCCTGGCTACGTATCAGGATTTTTTTGTTGGCATCTCTACAAGTTCTTTACCTATAGCCTATCTTAGTGCTATGAAGCAAGGGATTAAGCACGTAAAAACCTCCCGTTCCCGCCCCCTTTGGCTGGGACTGGCGCTGCCTTTTCTGTTGTTGCAGGGTACGGTTGCCAAAGCCCAACGGGGGACGCAGCGCGATTCGACGGGCCGGGTAATTTCCACAATGCCAGCCCTGTTGGATGATACCATGCGGGTGCGCCTGGAATTGCAGCCCGACTCGTTGGTGGCCGTGCCGGTACCGCCCGTCGACTCGGCCCGGCTGGAGTGGCTGCGCACCCCGCCCACCGTGCGCGACCTGGTGGGCGACCGGGTGGGCTGCATTGAAACCGATGCCCCGCACCAGTTCAATAATGCGGTGATGGCCTACGTCACGCTCTTCACGGCCCGCAACCGCAGCTACATGCAGCGCGTGCTGGAGCGCGAAAACCTCTACTTTCCACTTTTCGAGAAATACCTGGCGCAGTATAACCTGCCCCTCGACCTGAAATACCTGGCCGTGGTGGAATCGGCCCTGATACCTACGGCAAAGTCGCCGGTGGGCGCTACTGGTCTTTGGCAGTTTATGGGGCCCACGGCCGGCGACCTGCGCCTAAAGCGCGACGAGTGGATTGACGAGCGCATGGCCCCTGAGAAGGCCACGGAGGCTGCCTGCAAGCACCTGCGCTACCTCTACGGCGTGTTTCACGACTGGGAGTTGGTGCTGGCCGCCTACAACTGGGGGGCGGGCAGCGTGCAGCGCGTGATACGCCGCACCGGTAAAAAGACCTTCTGGGACCTGTACCCCTACATGCCGGCCGAAACGCGCAACTACGTGCCCACCTTCACGGCCATCATGTATAGCATGAAGTACGCCGAGGCCCACGGCCTGCGCACGCCCACGCTGCGCTACCAGTATGCCGAGCCGATGGACACGCTCAGCCTGCGCGGCCGCGCCTTCGACCTGCGCCGCCTGAGCCAGGCCTGCGGCTACGATGACTCGCTGTACCTCACGCGCTTCAACCCGGAGCTGCGGCGGGCGGCGCTGCCGGCCGGCTACCGGTCCTACGTGGTGCGGTTTCCGGCGGCGGCGGCGGTGCATTTTGGCGAAGCCGACCGCAATACGTTGCTCGATTACTGCCAGCCGGCTACCGAGCTGCCCCGGCCGCTGGCCTTTCTACCACCCCGCCTCGAAGGCGTGGAGCCGTGGGGGAATCGCTCGCTGCTGGCCGCCACCACCGGCCCCCGGGCCGATGACGCGGAAGCCGCGCCCCGCTTCCGGCGGGTGCCGCACAAAGTACGGCGCGGCGAAACTCTGGCCAGCCTGGCCGAGCGGTTTGACGTGAGCCAAAGCCAGCTGCGCCGCTGGAATGAGCTGCCCAAAGGTCGTTCGCTGAAGCCCGGCCGTGAGCTGGTGGTATTCGTGCCGATTCCCGTTGCGGCCCCCGGCAAGTCCGCAGAATCCATCGCGGCCGTGCCGGTAGCAATGCCGGTTCCTGCCGTGCGCGTGCGCCCAGCCGTGTCTGATGAGGAAGCGGTGGCCCGCCATGAGCAGGCCGAGGCCAATGCCCGCGAAGTAGCGCGGCTGCAGGAAGTAATCCGGCGGGAAAAAATGCAGGAAGTACACTTAGCCGCCATCAGGCAGCGGCAGGCCGTGCAGCAGGCGGCTGCCGAGGCGCAGGCCCGGATTGCGGCCCGCCGACAGGCGCAGGTTGCCAGTCTCGCTGCCAGTGCCAAACGTGCCGAAGCTAAATCCGTGGTGCCCGTGGCCGAAACGGATACGGAAGCTCCGGTGCAGACTGCTTCGGCCGCTGCGCCCAAAGAAATCAGGGAAAATTTCGGTCCTTACCTCGTGCGCAAGGGCGACAATCTCACCAAGCTGGCCCGCGAGCATAATCTGACCCTGGCGCAGCTAATGGCCTGGAACGAGTTGGAGAGCGAAACCGTAACACTTGGCCAGCGGCTGGTATTTCAGGCTCCGGCCGAGGATGCACCCGCACCGCGCAAGGCGCTGAAAAATGCCTCAGCCCCCGCTAAGAGTGCCGTAGCGGCCGCGCCGCGCCCGGCTGTAGAGAAGCGGCTGCCGGCCTCGCAGGTGCATCTGGTGCAGCCGGGCGATACGCTGTTCAACATCTCGCGCCGCTTTGGTGTGAGCGTGCAGGTGTTGCGCGAGCTCAACCACCTGGCTTCCGATGAGGTGAAGCTGGGCCAGAAGCTGCTCGTGCCGCAGAGCTAAAGGGGTTGTATAACAGGTGTTAAGAAACTAAACCCAGCCTTGCCGCGCTTTTCGCGCTAATTTCGCCTTAGACGGCCGCGCTGCCCGCGTGGCCGTTTTCATGTTTGAAGAATTCCCGATGCTGAAAATAAACAAGCAAGACGCCCTCAATTACCACTCGCAGGAGCCCGCCGGCAAGCTCGAAGTGGTGCCCACCAAACCCATGAGCACCCAGCTCGACCTGGCCCTGGCCTACTCGCCCGGCGTGGCCGAGCCCTGCAAAGCCATTGCCGAAAACCCCGACGACGTGTACAAATACACCGCCAAGGGCAACCTGGTGGCCGTGATTTCGAACGGCACGGCGGTGCTGGGCCTAGGCAACATTGGCCCGGCGGCCAGCAAGCCGGTGATGGAAGGCAAAGGCGTGTTGTTCAAGAAGTTTGCGGGCATCGACTGCTTTGATATTGAGATTGATGCCACCGACCCCGACGAGTTTATTCGCATCGTGAAGTCGCTGGAGCCCACGTTTGGCGGCATCAACCTGGAGGATATTAAGGCGCCGGAATGCTTCCGTATTGAAACCGAATTGCGGGAGAAGATGAACATCCCGCTGATGCACGACGACCAGCACGGCACGGCCATCATTACCTCGGCCGCGCTGCTGAACGCGCTCGAAATCGTGGGCAAGAAAATCGACGAAGTGAAGCTCGTGGTGAGCGGGGCAGGGGCGGCGGCCGTGTCGTGCCTGCGCCTATATCTGGCGCTGGGCCTGAACAAAGACAACGTGGTGGTATTCGACAAGGACGGCGTCATCAACGCCCAGCGCACTAATCTGGACCCCATTCAGATGCAGTTTGCCACCAGCCGCGCCGTGACCACGCTGGAGGAAGCCATGACCGGGGCCGACGTATTCCTCGGCCTTTCGGCGGCCAACGTGCTGCCGGCCGGCCTGTTGCTGCTGATGGCCGACAATCCCATCGTATTTGCCCTGGCCAACCCCGACCCCGAGGTGAGCTACCAGCTGGCCATGGCCACCCGCGACGACCTCGTGATGGCTACTGGCCGCTCCGACCACCCCAACCAGGTGAACAACGTGCTGGGCTTTCCCTACATTTTCCGGGGCGCGCTCGACGTGCGCGCTACCGAAATCAACGAGGCCATGAAGCTGGCCGCCGTGCGCGCCCTAGCCGAGCTGAGCAAGGAGCCCGTGCCCGAAATCGTGAACAAAGCCTACGGCGACAATACGCTGGCCTTTGGCCGTAATTACCTTATTCCCAAGCCCCTCGACCCGCGCCTGATTACCAGTATCAGCCCGGCCGTGGCCAAAGCCGCCATGGAAAGCGGCGTAGCCCGCCTGCCCATCGAGAACTGGCTGGCGTATGAGGACCAGCTCCGCGCCCGCCTCGGCGTGAACCAGAAGCTGATGAACCGCATCACCTCGGCGGCCCGTGCCAACCCCAAGCGCGTGGTATTTGCCGAAGCCGACAACTACAAAATCCTGAAAGCCGCGCAGATTCTGCTCGATGAGGGCATCTGCAAACCCATTCTTCTGGGGCCGCAGGAAAAAATCGAAGCCATTGCCCGCGAAAGCAGCCTCGACCTCGAAGGGTGTGAAATCATCAACATTCTGAAGCAGGACGTCAAGCGCGACGAGTATGCGAGCATTCTGTACCAGAAGCGCCAGCGCCGGGGCATGACGCTCTACGAAGGCCGCCGCCTGATGCGCGAGCGCAACTACTACGCCGCCATGATGGTGGAAACCGGCGAGGCTGACGCCTGCATCACCGGCCTCACCAAGGACTACGGCAAGAGCATTATTCCCTCGTTGCAAGTCATTGGGACCGAGCAAGGCGTGAAGCGCGTGTCGTCGATGTACATCATTCAGCACAAGAAAGGCCCGTATTTCTTTGCCGATACCACGGTAAACATCAACCCCACGGCCGAGGAAATGGTCGAGATTATTGGCCTCACGGCCCGCGCCGTGCGCTTCTTCGACGCGGTGCCGCGCGTGGCGGTTATCAGCTATTCCAACTTCGGCTCGAACGCCGGGCCGCTGCCCGAAAAGACTCGCCGTGCTACCGAGCTGGCCAAGCAGCGCTTCCCCGACCTGCTCATCGACGGCGAGATGCAGGCCAACGTGGCCCTGAGCCCCGCCCTGCTGCAGGAGCATTACGGCTTCTCGCCGCTGGCCGAAAAAGGCGCTAATACCCTGATTTTTCCCAACGTAGAGTCGGGCAACATTGCCTACAAGGTGTTGCAGGAAATCAGTGGTACGGAGGTAATCGGACCGGTGCTGATGGGCATGCGCAAGCCGGTGCACATTATGCAGCTCGGGGCCAGCGTGCGCGACATCGTGAACATGGCCGCCATTGCGGTAGTGGATGCCCAGACGGGTAGCAAAGCGCTGTAAAAGCCGCAGCCAAATCCAGCTCGAACGTCATGCTGAGCGCAGCCGAGGCATCTCGCGTGTGGTAGTAACTCAATCGCTGGATTTAGTACTGCACGCGAGATGCCTCGGCTGCGCTCGGCATGACCGTTTTATGGGCTCTCGATTTGGATGCTCACATCTTCTTCATTTGACCCAAAATTTTTGGCTGAAAAGCCAGTAAATTTGGGAGATAAAAACCGGAAACTGGTGTTGCCATAGCAACACTTGTGTCTCTCTCTTCTCTTCCTTTCGCCGGCTTATGATTGCCTACCTCGACGGTAAACTCGCTTACAAAGACGCCACCCTTGCCATTGTCGACATTCTCGGCGTGGGCTACGAAGTTCGGATTTCGCTGGCCACCTACTCCAAGCTGCCGGCTGAGGGCGCGGCCACCAAAATATACACCTACCAGCACATCAAGGAAGACGGGCAGACGCTCTATGGCTTCCTCGACCCCAGCGAAAAGGTGCTGTTCATGCTCCTGATTTCGGTGTCGGGCATCGGGCCGGGCACGGGCATCGTGATGGTGAGCAGCATGAGCGTGGGCGAAATCCGCGAAGCCATTGTGAGCGAAAATGTACGGGCCATCCAGAGCATCAAGGGCGTGGGGCCGAAAACGGCCCAGCGCGTGATTCTGGAGCTAAAAGACAAGCTGCGCAAAGACGAGCTGCTGGCCAAAGCCGGCGTGGACACCGTGCCGCTGGCCCGCCAACACAATACGCGCCGTGCCGAAGCGTTGCAGGCCCTGGTAACCCTGGGCTTTGCGCGGGCCGCTGCCGAGAAACAGCTGGACCAGATTCAGCACAAACACGGTGGGGAGCTAAGCGTGGAGGAATTGATTAAATTTGCTTTGAAGTCGCACTGAGTCAGGATGGTTTTTAGCTGTTAGCGCATAGCTTTTAGCTGCTAGCT
Organism: Hymenobacter siberiensis; assembly: GCF_018967845.1. GTDB lineage: Bacteria > Bacteroidota > Bacteroidia > Cytophagales > Hymenobacteraceae > Hymenobacter > Hymenobacter siberiensis. The sequence continues at coordinate 511,354 of NZ_JAHLZZ010000001.1, read as the reverse complement.
CTTACCTCGCTATTGGGGCGACTATGGGCTGACTCAATTTCGATTCGTTTCCGAAGGATTACCGACTATCGCCGATTCTAACCGGCTACCAGCTAACAGCTAGGGGCTAACAGCTCCAATAGCTACATCCACCTATCCTGCTTGAAATCCGGACAGAAATTACTCCCCGCGTCGGTTGTTATGGTTGCGTCGTTGCTGGCGTGGTGGGCTCAGGCTGCCCCCATTGCCGGCCCGCGCGCGACCAGCCTGTGGCTGCGCGCCAACCGGGTCCTGGCTGCCGATACTCCCCGGCCTGCCGGGGCGGTGGTGGATACCACGGGGCCCTATAAGCCGAGCCGCCGGCCCCGGGTGCGGGTGCACGACCGCCCGGGCAGCCCGTTCGGGCCGCACCGCCGCGAGTCGCCGCTGATTCTGCCCCTGCCCAAAACCGTGAAGCTTAATGTGGCCGTCGACGACAGCCTGACGCAGTTTGAGGTGCAGGAAAAAGTGGGCAAGGAGGTGGACTACCGCGACCCCAGCGTGCTGAGCTACAAGCAGTACACGGAATTTCAGCGGCGGCAGGCCATTAGCGACTACTACCGGCAAAAGGCCAAGGGCGGCATTACGGGGCCGGCCGCCGCCGCCGGCTCGGCCCAGGCGCAGCGCCTGATTCCGAAGATTTACCTCGGGCCGATTGCCAACCGCATTTTCGGGGGCAATTACGTCGACATCCGGCCGGCGGGCTCGGTCACACTCAAGTTTGGGGCGCGCTTCAACCGCAACGAAAACCCGGCCCTGACTTTGCGCCAGCAGAGCGTGGGCGATTTTTTGTTTGAGCAGAACATCAACGTCAACCTGTCGGGGGCCATTGGCACCAAGCTCAAGCTGGTGTTCAACTACGACACCAAGGCCGCGTTCGACTTCGACAACCAGATGAAGTTCGACTACGCGGGTGAGGAAACGGACATCATCCGCAAGGTGGATTTGGGCAACGTGAGCCTGCCGCTCACCAACTCGCTGGTGCAGGGCGGGCAAAACCTGTTCGGCATCAAGACCCAACTGCAGTTTGGCAAGCTGGGCGTGACGGCTGTGGCCGCCACCGTGCGCGGCACCGCCGACGAGGTCCGCATTCAGAACGGCGCGCAGAGCCGGCAGTACGAAATCAAGGCCAGCCAGTACGAGAAGGACCGGCACTTTTTCCTGGCCCAGTTCTTCCGCGACCGCTATGATGTGGCCCTGCGCAGCCTGCCCACCATCCAGAGCCAGATTACCATCAACCGGCTGGAGGTGTACGTGACCAACGACAACCGCACCACCGAAAACCTGCGCAACGTGGTGACGCTGATGGACCTGGGCGAGCCATTTCGGCTATACCAGTACGATAAGTACCACATCGGCACCCCCAGCATTCAGGCCCCGGCCAACAACCCCGCCAACAGCGAGTATGGCACGCTAACCGGGCCGGGCGCTACCCGTGATAACATTCAGGTCGACAACTTCTTGCAGGTAAATCAGGGACTGACCAAGAACGTGGACTTTGAGCGCGTGCGGGCCCGCAAGCTCGATGCCCGCGAATACACCTTCAACGCCCAGCTGGGCTACCTGAGCCTGAACACCGCCCTGCTGCCCGACCAGGTGCTGGGCGTGAGCTTCGAGTACATCTACAACGGCAAAACCTACAAGGTGGGGGAGCTGTCGGGCGACTACAACAACGTGATGCCCGACCAGGTCATCTTCCTCAAGATGCTGAAGGCCAGCAACCCCGGCGTGGGCATTGCCGACCCCACCCGGAACCCGAACAACCTCAACCTGCTCACGCTGAATACGCCGACCTGGGATTTGATGATGAAAAACATCTATCCCCTGAACGCCTCGCAGCTGCAGCGCGACAACTTCCAGCTGCAAATCATCTACAAGGACGACGCGACGGGCGTGGACCTGATTTCGCTGAAGGAAGGAGCCCAGGTAGCCAACCGGCCGCTGATTGAAGTACTGAACCTGGACCACGTTAACTCCAACAACGACAAGATTCCGGACGGCAACTTTGACTATTTCCCGGGCATTACCATTGACCCCGAGCTGGGCAAGATTATCTTCCCGAACGTGCAGCCGTTCGGCTCCTTCCTGCAAAGCCGGTTTACGGGCGAGCAGGCCCTGATTGACAAGTACGTTTACAGCGAACTGTACAACCAGACCCAGAGCGACGCCCAGCAGCGCCAGGAAAAGGACAAGTTTTTCTTGCGCGGGCGCTTCCAGGGCGGGGCGGCTTCGGACGAGATTAACCTGCCCGGCATTGGCATTGCGCAGGGCTCGGTGCGGGTGCGCTCGGGCTCGACGCTGCTCACGGAGGGCACCGACTACCAGGTGTTCTACGACCAGGCCAAGGTGAAAATCCTGAACCCGGCCTACCTGAACTCGGCCAATGAACTGCGGGTGGAGTTTGAGAAAAATGCCCTGGTGCAGGTGCAGCCGCGCAAGCTGCTGGGCGTGCGCCTCGACTACCGCCTGAACAAGGACGTGACCATCGGCGGCACGGCCCTGCACTTGCTGGAAAACCAGGCCCCCGGCATCAACCGCGTGAACATCGGCGACGAGCCGGGCAACAACACCATCATCGGGTTGGATGGCAGCATCCGGAAAGACAGCCGGGTGCTCACCAAGTACCTCGACATGCTGCCCTTTGTGTCGACGAAGGAGATTTCGACCATTGCCTTCAGCGGCGAGTTTGCCAAGCTGCTGCCGGGCCGCTCGCAGCTGGGCAACGGCGAAAACGGCGTGTCGTACATCGACGACTTCGAGAATGCCCGCACGCCTTATACGCTGGGCGGGCTGGCTTCTATTCCGGCCTGGCGGCTGGCCTCTACGCCGCTGCCCATTAAGAACAGCTCGGTGGGCGGGCTGGCCTACAACTACCAGCGCGCCAAGCTGGCCTGGTACACCGTGGACCAGAGCTACTATACCGGCGGCAGCATTGTGCCGGGCAACATTGGGGCCGGCGACCTGCTGAACCATTACACCCGGGGCATCAAGCGCGACGAGGTGTTTCCGAACAAGGACCTGGGCTCGACCGGCAACGGCTTCGAGTATAGCTTCGACCTGGCCTACTTCCCCGGCGAGCGTGGCCCCTACAACTACAACCCGAACGTGGGCACCGACGGCAAGGCGTTCAACAACGGCGAGCGGCCCGAAGACAAGTTTGCCGGCATCAGCCGGGCCATCACCTTCGATACCGATTTTGATAACGCCAACATCGAGTACCTGGAGTTCTGGATGATGGACCCCTTCCTGAAGAGCACCAACCCCAATGCCCCGGCCAGCCGCGTGAACATCACCGACCAGGATGGTAACGACAAGGCCAACGTGACCGGTGGCGACTTCGTCATCAACCTGGGTAATGTGAGCGAGGATGTGCTGAAGGACGGCAACCAGCACGAGTTCGAGAACGGCCTGCCCGTGACCAATGACCCGCAGGCCGTGCAGGACAACACCAACAATACGGTGTGGGGCCGCGTCACGCGCCAGCAGTTTCTGACCGATGCCTTCAACGCTGCGCCCGGCGCCCGCACGGCCCAGGACGTGGGCCTCGACGGCCTGAGCGACGACAACGAGCGGAATTATTTCAGCAACTACCCGCTGGCGCTGGGCACCGTGGCCCCGGTGTACGGCACCCTGCCCGACCCGTCGGGCGACGACTTTCGCCACCACCTCGACCCGAGCTACGACCAGAACAACACTAAAATCCTGGGCCGCTACAAGAACTACGACGGCTACGACGGCAATTCGCCCGAGAACAGCCAGCTCAGCTCCACCGCCTTTCCCGATAAGGAGGACCTGAACCGCGACAACGTGGTGCAGGACGTGGAGCGCTACTACGAATACAAGATGTCGCTGCGGCCCGGCAGCCTGAACGTGGGCTCGAACTACATCATTGACAACGTGAAGAACAACGTCAACGGCGAGGACGTGAACTGGTACCTGTTTCGGATTCCGGTGCGGGAGGGCTACAAGGTGCAGGGCAATGGCGGCAAGGATTTCGGCTTTAAGTCCATCCGCTTCCTGCGCATGTACATGACCAACTGGCAGGACCCCGTGGTGCTGCGCCTGGTGCAGCCGCAGTTTGTGGCCAACCAGTGGCGCCGCTTCCTGTACCCCATCGTGGATGCGCGCCAGGGCGGCATTTCTCCGGGCGGCAGCCTCACCGATGCCGACGCTTTCAATATCTCGACGGTAAGTATTGAAGAAAACGGCATTGCCGTGGCCAAGGGCAATAAAATCCCCTACGTGTCGCCGCCCGGCATCCTGCGCGATAAGGAGTACGGCAGCAGCAGCACCTCGCGCCTGCAAAACGAGCAGAGCCTACGCCTGGCCGTGGTGAACCTGCGCGACGGCTTCGCCAAGGCAGCCTACAAGAACATTGCCATCAACATGCTGCGCTACAAGCGCCTGCGCATGTTCCTGCACGGCGACAGCGACGACCCCACCACGCTCAGCGGCGACGTGCAGGCCTTCCTGCGCATCGGCACCGACTACAGCCAGAACTACTACCAGTACTCGCTGCCGCTGAAGCTGACCGCCGTGGGCGACCAGAGCCCCGCCGGCGTGTGGCCCGTGGAAAACCGCATTGATGTGTCGTTTCAGGATTTCATCGATGCCAAGGCCAAACGTAACCAACAGGTTAATCCTAACCTCCAGATTCCCTTCACGGTAACGCTGGCCAACGGCGCAACCATTACCGTACTGGGCAACCCCGACTTCTCGGCGGTGCAGGGCGTGATGCTGGGTATTCTGAACCCCACCGACCCCAGCATCGCGGAGAAAACCGTGAACCTGTGGGCCGATGAGTTCCGGGTGTTTGACTTCGAGCAGCAGGCCGGCTATGCCGCCACCGCCCGCCTCAACGTGAAGCTGGCCGACGTGGCCAACGTGACGGCCACGGGCAGCTTCACCAGCGTGGGCTTCGGCGGCTTGCAGGACAAAGTGCAGCAGCGCTCCGTGGACGACGTATTTCGTGGTGACCTGAACACGACCGTGGCGGTAGAGAAATTCCTGCCCCCGCAGCTGAACCTGCGCCTGCCGGTGCTGCTCCAGATTGGCCGCGAAAGCCGCTCGCCCCTCTACGACCCCCTCGACCCCGATACCAAGCTGGAGCAAAGTCTGCAGAAGTTCAAGAACACCGACGGTAGCATCAATACGTCGGCCCAGGCTGAGTACCGCAACAAGGTCATCGACCAGACCACCAGCCGCAGTATCTCGGTGCTGAACGTGCGCAAGGAGCGCGCCCTGCCCAAGCCCGGGGCCCTGCCCGCCAAGCCCAAACCCTGGGACATCGAAAACGTGGCCCTGAGCTACTCGATTACCGACCGCCTGCACTCCGACATTCGCACCGACCGCGACTACACCAAGGCCTACACCGCCGCCGTGGCCTACGTGTACCAGACCACGCCCAAGAACTACATGCCGCTGGCCAATTTCAAGGCGCTGGACAACCCGTACCTGAAGATTTTCCAGCAAATTAACTTCACCCCGCTGCCCTCGCGCTTCTCGTTCCGCACCGACCTCGACCGGCGCTACAACGAGCGGTTCCTGCAGCGCGTGCTAAACCCCGGCGAAGTACCCACTACGGCCGGTATTGCGCCCGTTATTCAAAAATCCTTCTTTATCAGCCGCATCTACGACCTGAAGTGGGACCTCACCAAAAGCCTGATATTCGACTACACCGCCACCAACCGGGGCGTGGTTGACGAAGGAGCCGGCCGCACCATCGGGGTGAGTGACGAGGCCATTCGCAACCGCAGCCAGCTGCAGCAAAACCTGCTGCGCGGCGGCCGCACCGTCAATTTCAACCAGCTGGTCGCGCTCACCTACCGGCTGCCGCTCGATAAATTTCCCCTCACCGACTGGCTGAGCGCCGATACCCGCTACGCCGCTACCTACGGCTGGCAGGCTGCCGTGCAAGGCCAGCGCGCTCTCAACAACCCCACCAGCGCCACCGACACGTCGACCTATCGAATCAACGTCGGCAACACGATTCAGAACAACGCCGAAATCAGCGCCAACGGTAAAATCGACCTGGTGAAGCTCTACAACAAGGTCAAATTCCTGAACATCATCAACAACGCGCCGCCGCCCCAGGGCCGGCCGGCGGCTCAGCGGTCCGCCTTCGGCGAGGCCAACGCGGCCACCCGGGCCGCGCCGGCCGCCGATACCACCCGCGAAAAGCTGCGCTTCGTGAAAGCCGTGTTGCGCTCGCTGATGACGGCCCGCTCCATCAACTTCACCTTCAGCCGTTCCAATGGCACGCTGCTGCCCGGCTACCTGCCCAAAACCAAGGCCTTTGGCCTCGATGAAACTTTCACCGCGCCCGGCGTGCCGTTCATATTAGGGCAGCAGCCCGGCCTGCAAACCCTCTACGACCGCGCCAGCATTAACGGCTGGTACACCGACCGGAGCGAGTTTCTGAACACGCCCCTGAGTTCGCTGCTCACGCAGTCGTTCACGCTGCGCACGGCGCTGGAGCCGTTCCGCGACTTCAACATTCAGGTGGATGCGCGCCAGCAGAAAGTCAAGAACCTTGATGCCTACTACCGGCACACCATCAACGAGCAGACCCTGCTGCCACTGAAGGACCAGTTCGATAATTACCTGCCCATCGTGCCCCAGACCCTGGGCTCGGGCTCGTTCCAGACCTCGACCATTACCATTAACACCCTGTTTGGCGACCTCAGCGCCAATGGCGAAACGTCGAAGGCCTTCCAGCGTTTTGTGGATAACCGCCTTTTCGTGCGCAACAAGCTGGCCTTGGCCAACCAAAGCCCCAACGCCACCTACGGCTACAACTCGCAGGATGTGCTGGTGCAGAGCTTCATCGACGCCTACCACGGCCGCTCGTCGGACGGCTACAAGGCCAAGGAGTTCAGCCCCTTCGCCGTGATACCGCTGCCCAACTGGCGCGTCGACTACAACGGCTTCGCCCAGCTGCCGCTTATCAAGCAGTATTTCAGCTCGTTCACCCTGAACCACGCGTACTCGTCTATCTACAGCATCGGTAGCTACACCACCAACAACATCTACTCCGCTGAGCCCACCTTCGGCTCGCCGGGCCTCCCGCCGACTACTCCCTTCAAGCCGAATGCCAGCAATCAGTACCAGCCCTACTACGTGGTGGGCCAGGTTAGCATTGTGGAAACGCTGGCTCCGCTCATCGGCGTCAACTTCCAGACGGTGAGCAAGGTAACCGGTCGAATCGAGTACCGCACCAACCGCACCGTGGCCCTGAACATTACCAATGCCCAGGTCACCGAGCTCTCGACCAAGGAGTTTGTGATTGGCTTCGGCTACGCCACCAACAGCCTCAAGCTACCCTTCAAAGTGGGCGGCGAGCAGCGCGTGCTGAGAAACAACCTCACCGCCCGCCTCGACCTGAGCATCCGCGACAACATCACCATCCAGCGCAGCATCATCGACTCGGCCGACCCCAACCCCACCAACCCCCAAGGCTTCGTGGGTCGCGCCCAGGGCCAGATTACCAATGGCTCGAAGACCTTCCAGCTGCGCCCCACCGTCGACTACTTGCTCAATACCCGTCTCAACCTGCAGTTCTACTACAGCCAGACCATCACCACGCCACGCATCAGCAACGCCTTCCGCAACTCCAACTCCGAAGGCGGTGTTCAGCTGCGCTATAGCCTGACGCAGTAGAAGTTAAGAGTGATAAATTAGGCGTTAAGAGTTGAGGTTTGGTAAATTATGGCAGGCAAAAAGCTCTGGCTACGGTTGCCGGTTCTACTTTTGAGGAATCGCCGCCGTTGGTTGCTCACTCCCGCCAACTCTTAACTCCTAACTCATCACTCTTAACTCCTTAAAAATGAACCTGCCCGCCACCCTGCACTACACCAAGGACCACGAATGGATTCGCGTTGAAGGCGACGTTGCCTACGTGGGCATCACCGACCACGCGCAGAAAGAGTTGGGCGACATCGTTTATGTCGACATCGACACCCTCGACAAAGACGTAGCCCAGCACGAAGTATTCGGCACCGTAGAGGCCGTAAAAACGGTTTCCGACCTGTTCAGCCCCATCACCGGCACCGTGCTGGAAGTAAACGACAAGCTGGGCGACGCCCCCGAAACCGTGAACTCCGACCCTTACGGCGACGGCTGGATGGTGAAAATCTCCATCGCCAAGCCCGAAGAGTTGGCCGAGCTGCTCAGCGCCGAAACCTACGGCGAGCTGGTGGGAGCCTAAAAAAGTAGCACGGCTTTGGCTTGTGCGTTGTGATGTCTGATTTCGACCAACCCAAGCTAACCTCCCCGCTACCCCGTTCCCGCCGCCCCTACGCTGCCTTGCCGTTGGCATGGGCCACTGTGGTGCTGGTACTTACGCTTACCCCTTCTGCTGAAATGCCGCGCACGCCCGTGTGGGAGCTGCTGTCGTTCGACACAGCCGCCCATGCGGGCGTGTTCGCCGTTTTGGCAGGTCTGAGCTGGTTTTCGCTGCACCGGCAGCGCCGCTGGCCCCGGCTGGCCCGCCACGCCGGCGGGGTAGTGCTGGTCGGCAGCATCCTGTTCGGAGCCCTCATCGAAGTGCTGCAAATGACCATGCGCCTGGGCCGCCACGGCGAATGGTCGGACCTACTGAGCGACGGTATTGGCGCGGCCCTGGCCGTGGGCATGGCCGCCGTCTGGTCGGCCCGGCAGGATGGCGGCCGCGCCCGGCCCCTGGCCAGCGGGCTGTGGCTGGTGCTGGCCGCCGCTGCCACGCTTAGCGCCGTGCCAATGCCAGCGCGGGCGCAGAATGCCTACCTGCTGCGCGCCCGGGCCCGCCGCACCATCAAGGCGCTGGCCGCGCCTAACCTTTACGGCCGGGGCTATGTGAAGCAGGGCGAGCATCTGGCCGCCGCCTACCTGCGCGGGCAGCTGGCTCAGTTGAAGTTAACGCCGTTGGCCCCCAACTACACGCAGCCTTTTATCCTGGACGTAAACACGTTTCCCGGCGTAGTCAGCGCTTCCATCAAAGCCGATGGCCCCACCGGCAAGCTGACGAATTGGCAAGCTGGCACGGCCTGCATTGCCGCGCCCAATTCGGGCACCGGCACCGCCAAGGGCCGCCTCGTGCTTCTCGATACCCTCGTCTTCACCAGGCCCACGGTGCAGGCCCGCTACCTGCGCACGGAGTGGCGCAGCCGCATCCTGCTGATGCGCGCCGCCGATGCCAGCCAGTTGGCCACGCTGCCCGCTGCGCTGCGCCAGCGCCTGAACGCCGCCGCCGCCTGGATTACGGTGGTGCCCAAGCTCACCGCCTCGCTGGCCGCTGAGCAAGCTGCCCAGCCCCGGGTAGAAGTGCTGGCCGAAAAGATGCCGCTGTGGCTCGATAAGGCTATTTTTGGCGATACTGCCACCGGCGCGCCCCAGGGCCGTACCGTGTGGAGTACCGTGCGCGTCGACGCCCAGCTCCAGCGCAATTACCAGACCCAGAACCTGGCCGCCGTGGTGCGCGGCTCCATTCGGCCCGATTCCTTCCTCGTCGTTTCGGCCCACTACGACCACCTCGGCATGATGGGCAAGGACGTGTACTTCCCGGGGGCCAACGATAACGCCAGCGGCGTGGCCCTGCTCCTGGAGCTGGCCGCCCACTACGCCCGCCCCGAAAACCGCCCGGCTTATTCCGTCGTGTTCCTGCTGTTTGGGGGCGAGGAAGCCGGGCTGGTGGGCTCCAGCTACTTCGTGACGCACCCGCTGGTGCCGCTCAAAAGCATCAAGTTTCTGTTCAACCTCGACCTGCTGGGCACCGGCGAGCAGGGCGCTACCGTCGTGAATGGGAAACTGTTTGAGGCCCCATACCACCGCCTTCTGGCCCTTAATAATGCCCATCACTACCTGCCCGCCCTGGGGGCCCGCGGCCGCGCCGCCAACTCCGACCACTTCCCGTTTTCCGAAGCCGGCGTGCCAGCCTTTTTCATGTACACGCGCGGCGGCAGCGCCGCCTACCACGACGTAAATGACCGGCCCGAAGCCCTGTCGCTGGCCGGATTTGCCGGGGCCTTCGGGCTGGTGCGCGACTTTTTGAACGAAGCAGGCGCGGCCCCAGCGGCAAAAAAATAGTCGGTGGCCGAACTTGCGTTCAACCACCGACCACGATACTGATTTGCGGGGATATTAACCTTTGGCTTTCAGCGAGAGCATGATTTGCTTGGCAATGGGCTCCCACTCGGGCTTCTGACGGTCGGCACAGTTGAAGGTGCAAATCATCAGCTTGCCCTCCACGTCGGTGAAGAAAACCAGCGTGTAGACTTCGTGACCCATCTCGGGCTTCATGAATTCGAGGTAGCCCACCTTGCGGTTGTTGATGTTCTTCACACCGTCGCCAAACCAGGTGGCGTCCTTGTACTGCTTATGGTAAGTCTTGCCGAACGAAGCGGAGTAGATGTCCACCATGTCCTGGTCGGCATCGTTGTCGCTGTAGTTGAAGGCGAGGCTGATGAGGTTGTTGTTGGTGAAGATAACGCTCGGGCGACTCTGGGCTTTGGCATAGGCAAAGTCCATCTGCTGCTCGGTCATTACCTCGAAGCCCTTGGGAATGAGGATTTCAACCCGCTCGCTGAGCACCCGCTTCTTAACGAGCTCAATCTCGGATGCGGGGCGCGCAGCTGTTAAGAAAAGCCCCAGAATACAGAGTAAAAATGTAGATTTCATACTAATGGGGGATAAGGGGTTGGTAACTAACGGCCTATTTGTAACCCAAGCTAGATACAATAATCAGATATCCAACTTTGAAGGCACAAATATTGCGATTTTTTTTTCAAATGCGGACTGGGCCAGGTTTGAAATCACTAATAAATGCCTATTAATCGCGCCGTTGAAGGCATGATGGCCCAGATGCAAGTACTGCATAATTTTCTGGCCATATAGTAAAAGGGCCATTGTCAGATTTTGAAATTAGTTGGTAAAATCTAATTTGCCTTATCGATTTTCGTTCAACTGAGCCTTTTGCTGGGCGAACGGAAGAGCCATAGAGGCCAATGTGACCGGTTAAAAAAAGGGGACTGGCTAGAGAATATTATTCAGCTGCTCTTTGATTTTTTCCAGCTCCTCCTTCATGCCCACCACCAGGTGCTGCACGGTGGCATCGTTGGCCTTGGAGCCGATGGTATTGATTTCGCGGCCAATCTCCTGGGCCAGGAAACCGAGCTTTTTGCCCACGGCCTCGTCGGGCTGCAGCACGGCCTGCTCGAAGTAGGCGAGGTGGGCGGCGAGGCGCACTTTCTCTTCGGCAATGTCCAGCTTCTCAATGTAGTACAGCACCTCCTGCTCGAAGCGGGTGGCGTTGAACTGCTCGTGGCTGGTGAGTTCGGCGAGGTGGCCGGCCAGGCGTTGGCGCACATGCTCGATGCGGGCGGGGTCGTGCTGCTCCACGGCGGCCAGCTGCTGCCGGATGGTGGCAATGTAGCCCATTATCTCGGTGGTGAGGGTGTGGCCCTCGTCCTGCCGGAACTGCTGCATGGCGGCCAGCGCCTGCATGAGCAGCGGCTGGAGCTCGGCCCAGGTCACGTCTTCGGCGGCTGGCTCGGCATCGCGCGCCTCGTTGGCGGTGGGGATGACGCCCGGCAGGCGCAGGGCGGCCAGCAGGGTGGCTTCGCCGGTGGGCAGGCCCAGGCTTTGGGCTACGGCCTGCAGCTCGTGGTAGGCGGCGAGCAGGGCTTCGCGGTTGAGGGTGGCGGCGGCGCGGGTGGCGGCGGGCCGCACAAAATCGAGGGTGAGGTTGACTTTGCCGCGTAGTACCGCTTTGGCCACGGTGTTGCGGATTTCGAGCTCGTGCGGGAGCAGGAAGCGGGGTAGGCGTAGGGTCAGGTCGAGGGTTTTGGAGTTGAGCGACTTGACTTCGAGGGTGGCGGTGTAGGCGTCGGTTTCGTGGTGGGCCTGGCCGTAGCCGGTCATGGAGAGGAGCATCCGAAAGAGAATAGCGGTGAGCAGGAAGCAGGACTACCGGCCGGGGCCGGTGGTTGAGACTGCAAAGGAACGGCATTCGCGGCGGGCGGCTGGCCGCGTGCCCCGGCGGGCTGCCAAAAGGCGAAAAAGACCGCAAAAGTAGTAGCCCCCGGCGGCCCGTGCAGCCCTGAAATCAGCGCATAACAATAGGGTAATGTGTGGGCTACTATGCCGTAATAAGGCCCCGGTAATTTTACTTCATCAAACCAGCATGAAGTGTATGCGGTATTATCTACTTTGATTTTTGTGGTTGTTTGTGAGTGGCTTAGCTCTGGCCCAGCCGGGTACACTGGCGGGTAAAGTGACCGATAAGAAGACCAGTGAGGGTGTAATCGGGGCCACGGTGCTGGTGACGGGCACCACGCTGGCCGCCCCCGTGAACGTGGACGGCACCTACACGCTGCCCCTCGACGCGGGCACCTATAACATTACGATGACTTACGTGGGCTACAAGCCGCTCACCTTTCCGGGCATCGTCATCAAAAGCGGCCAAACCACTGCCTTGAACGGCCTGATGGAGGAAAGTGCCACCAGCCTGACTGAGGTGACCGTGACCGGTGTGAAGCAGACCGGCACCGAAGTGGCCCTGATTCAGGACCTGAAAAAAAGCGAGGTGGTGGTGAGCGGCATGAGCAACGACCAGATTGTGAAGACCCTGGACCGCGACGCGGCCGAAGTGGTGAAGCGCATTCCGGGGGTGACCATTCAGAACAACAACTTCATCGTGATTCGCGGCCTGGCCGAGCGGTACAACACGGTGCTGCTAAACGATGCCCTCACGCCGAGTGCCGAGGTGGATACCCGCTCGTTCTCGTTCGATATCCTGCCCTCGTCAGTAATTGACCGGATTCTGATTTTCAAATCGGGCGCGTCGGAGCTGCCGGGCGAGTTTGGCGGCGGCGTGGTGAAGGTGTACACCAAAAACTCGGTGCTGGAGAACACGACCAACTTCAGCATTTCGGGCTGGGGCCGCTCGGGTACCACTTTCGGCAGCGGCTACCAGCAGAGCTCGCGCAGCAGCACCGACTGGCTGGGCTTCGATAACGGCCTGCGCAAGGTGCCAGCCGCCATTGGCGACCAGCCCTACAATAGCAAGGCCGAGCTGAGCCGCGACCAGCTGCAGCAGGCCATTGGCGACCTGCACAATGAGTGGAAACCCGCGCTAAGCACGGCTCTGCCCGATTTGCGCGCCTCATTGGGTCTCACGCGCAAGTTTGAAATCGGGAAGGTGTACCTGAGCAACGTGACTTCGGCATCTTATTCGAATACGCACGAGCAGTACGACGTGCTGCGCCAGCGGCTGGAAACCGGCAGCGGCTCCTACAGCTACAATTACAACGACTTGCGCTCCCTGACGGCCAGCCGCCTGGGCGTGATTCACAACTGGCAGGCCCGCCTGAACGACCATAGCCGCATCGACTTCCGCAACTTCCTGAACCAGTACGGCACCGACGAAGTGGTGCGCCGCACGGGCCTCGACTACGTGCAGAGCGGTAACGGCCGCGAGCGCGACAACTATGCCCTACACTACCAGAGCCGCACCATTTACTCGGGGCAGCTGGGCGGCACCCACGATGTGGGCGCCGCCCGCAACTCGACCGTAACCTGGGCCACGGGCTACAACTATGTGTTTCGCGATGAGCCCGACTACCGCCGCTTCCGCACCGGCCGCGATGTGCCGAATCCCGGCGAGCCTCAGATGCCGTTTCGGGTGGAAATCAGCCAGGTGGGCTCGCAGCAGGACAACTCCACGTACTTTTCCAAGCTGAAGGAGAACACCTACATGGCCAGCGGGCAGTGGGAGCAGCGCCTCACGGGCCGCGACTCGACCCGCGCTAACCAGTACAAGCTGCGGGCCGGCTTCTACACCGAATACAAGGAGCGCAACTACGCCAGCCGCTTCTTCTCCTACGTTCCCGGCAACGAGGAATTCCACAACTACGACCTGGATACGCTGTCCATTGACAAGATTTTCGCGCCCCGGAACCTCGACCCCAAAACCGGCTTCGTGCTGAAGGAAGGCACCACCAACTTCGACAGCTATCGCACCGATAACACACTGGTGGCCGGCTACCTGAGCGCCGTGGCTCCAATTTCGGACCGGTTCAGCATTTCGGGCGGCGTGCGGCTGGAGTACAACCGTAAGTTTCTGCGCACGGGCGATTCCGCCACGCCGGCTTACGAGGAGAAGCGCTACTTCTTCCTTCCTTCCTTCGCTGAACGCCACCTACAACTTCAACGACCGTAGTCTGCTACGCCTGGCTGCCAGCCAAACGGTGAACCGCCCGGAGTTCCGCGAAATCGCCAACTACTCGTACTACGATTTTACCAACAACGCGAATATCAAGGGTAACAACAAGCTGCGCACGGCCAAAATCTACAACGCCGACCTGCGCTATGAGTTTTACCCGTCGAAGTCGGAGCTGCTGTCGGTGGGCGTGTTCTACAAGCATTTCACCGGTGCCATCGAGCAGGTAACCAATAGCACCAACGGCTCGACCCTGGACCTGGGCTTCCTTAATGCCGCTAGCGCCTATGATGTAGGCGTGGAAGTAGAGGCCCGCAAAGGCCTGGTTGAGCTGACCGAAAACCCCTTTCTACAGCACATTTCCTTTGTGCTGAATGCCTCCTTCATCAAGAGCCGCGTGTCGCTGGCCAGCGGCGACGACACCTCCGTGGACAACAACCGCCCGCTGCAGGGCCAGTCGCCCTACGTGGTGAACACCGGCATTTTCTATCAGGATGATGACCGGCGCTGGCAGGTGTCGGCGCAGTACAACGTGATTGGGCCGCGCATCCTGTTTGCCAGCAGCAACAAGCAGAACTTTTCGCTTTTCGAGCTGCCGCGCCACGTCATCGACCTGGCCGTGACCAAGGGCTTCGGCCCCCACCTCGACGTGCGCGTGGGCATCCAGGATTTGCTCAACCAGTACACCCGCCAGTACTACGACTCGGACCGCAGCGGTGGCATTAGCAGTGCCGACCGGGGCGCGTTTGGGCGCTTCCGTCGGGGGCAGTATTCCACGGCCGGCCTCACGTATAAGTTTTAAGCCAGAGGAATTTCGGCGTAGGGGCGGGGCTTGCCCCCGCCCGTCGGTGAACGGAATCGTAATGGCGGTGCCAGCGTCCGGGCGGGGGCAAGCCCCGCCCCTACAGCGTTCAGCTGAGCCCCGATGTTACCGCAAAAAAGCCCGCCGTGCGTCCTGTGCGGCGGGCTTTTTTTGCGGGCTGGTCGGGCCGGGGCAACACGATAAGATAATACCCCTCTAACCCAATGGTAACCCCGGGCTGAGCTGTCTGATGGGCTGCTGAACAGACCTTTTTACCGGTAATCATCATTCCTTCATCCATCGCCATTTCACCCCGATACCCTATGAAAAAGCTTGTACTCTCGGCCCTCGTGGCCCTTGCCGCGATAGCCGCCGCCACCCCGCAGGCCCAGGCCCAAACCACCTGCCCCGTCGCTCCTACGCCCATCGTGGTATCGGGCAGCATCACGGCCTACTCTACCCTACTAAAAGTCAGGCAAGGCAAAAAAACGGGGCGGCCCGACCTTTGAGGTTCCTACACGCTCAACTCGTTCCGCCCCATGAAGCAACGCCTCATCGCCAAAATTACGACCGTTTTACAACACCTGCCGGTGGTGCGCAACCTGGCTCGCCAAAAGTTTGTGAGCCAGTTCATTATCGCGCTGATAAAAAGCCGCAACGTCCAATTCTGCGAGGTGGCCCAGCACTTGAACGATGCCGTCAAGTTGGCCTCGAACGAAACCCGGATTCAGGATTTTTTCCGCGAAACGGACCTGAACTATCTGGTGCTGGCGCAGTTAGTGCTGGGCCTGCTGCCGGCCCAGGGCAAGCTGCGCCTGTGCCTGGACCGCACGGAGTGGGATTTCGGCCAGTGCCAGGTCAATATCCTGCTCGTGACCGTGGGTCAGGGCGCGTTTCACGTGCCCCTCTACTGGGAACTGCTCGACAACCGCAGCGGCAATTCCAACGCGGCTGACCGCATCGCCCTGCTCCGGGTCTGCGTCCAGGTGCTGGGCAAAGACCGGATTGGCCTGGTGCTGGGCGACCGCGAATTCGTGGGCCATGCCTGGTTCAAATGGCTCAAGGACAACGGACTGCCTTTTGTTATGCGTCTACCCCGGCACCACCTGCTCACTCACCCGAGTGGCCGCCGGCAAGCCATTACGGACCTGGGCCTGGCCGTCGGACAGACCCGGCGCTTCGCCCAGTGCCAGGTCGACGGGGTCTGGGGACAGGTCTGGGTCAAGGCCTTGACGGACGGGGATTTCCTCTTTCTTTTTGGCAACGTGGGCCTGCCGTACATGGGGCAGCTCTACGCCAAGCGCTGGACCATCGAGCAGTGCTTTCAGAACCTCAAAGGTCGGGGCTTCAACCTGGAGGCCAGTCACTTGCGCTGCCACCTGAAGTTGCGCAAGCTCGTGGCCCTGGTCAGTCTGGCGTACGCCTTTTGCCTGGGCGTGGGCACGGTAGCCGACCGGAAAAGCCAGCCCATCGGCCGCAAAAACCACGGCTACCGAGCCATGAGCCTTAGCCGACACGGCTTAAATATCCTGCGCCAGCTCAGCCGCCCCGGTACCGGGGCGGCTGAGAAGCTCGCCCGAATGGTGGAAACAGTATTGCGCTGGTTTTGCTGGCAAATTACTCGATATCAATTCACTAGAAAAATAGTAGGGTAGAGTAATCACGGCCAACACCACCTGGACCAACAACAATATTTACCTGCTGCAAGGCTTTGTGTTTGTGGAAAGCGGCGCTACGCTCACCATTCAGTCGGGCACCATCATCAAGGGCGACCAGGCTTCGAAGGGCACGCTCACCATCAAACAGGGCGCCCGCATTGATGCCCGGGGCACGGCCGCGCAGCCCATCGTGTTCACCTCGAACCAGCCGGCCGGCTCGCGGGCCCGGGGCGACTGGGGCGGACTGATTCTGCTGGGCCGCGCCACCCAGAACATTCCCGCCACGGCCGCCCAGCCGCTGTCCAAAATTGAGGGCGGCCTCACGCCCGATACCTTCTTCGGGGGCACCGACGACAACGACAACTCCGGCACGCTGCAGTACGTCCGCATCGAATTTCCCGGTGTGGCCTTCATCACCGATAACGAAATCAACGGCCTGACCCTGGGTGGGGTAGGGGCGGGCACCACCATCGACCACATCCAGGTTTCGTACTCCGGCGATGACTCTTTTGAGTGGTTTGGCGGCTCGGTGAATGCCAAGTACCTCATCGCCTTCCGGGGCATTGATGACGAGTGGGATACCGACAACGGCTTCCACGGCAAGGTGCAGTTTGGCGTAGCCCTGCGCGACCCCAACGTGGCCGATGCCTCCGGCTCGAACGGCTTCGAGAGCGACAACGACGCCCAGGGCTCGAACAACCTGCCCCAGACCTCGGCCATCTTCTCCAACATGAGCAACTTTATTGTGCCCACCAGCGGCACGCTCAATACCAACTACAAGCGCGGCATGCACCTGCGCCGCAACTCGGCCCTGAGCGTGTTCAACTCGGTGGTGGCCGGCTACCCCGTGGGCCTGCTGCTGGACGAGGGCACCGCGCCCTTCTCGGCTACCAACTTGGCGGTGAACGCCACCAACGGCACGCTCTAGTGCTGAAAAATAACGTGTTTGCCGGCTTTGCCCGGGGGGCGGTAGCCACCCGCGTAAACGGCAGCACCTACAACGTGAAGCAGTTTCTGGGCGCCACCAACGACACCACCTCCACGGTGGCTTCGCTGAACCTGAATGCCAGCAACTTCGCCCTCACGACTCCCGGCTTCGTGCCCCTGGCTACCACGCCCCTGGCCACCGGCGCTTCCTTCACCGATGCCAAGCTGGCGGGTAGCTTCTTCACGCCCGTGACCTACCGTGGGGCCTTGGCCCCGGCCGGCACCCCCAACGCCGACTGGACCGCCGGCTGGACCAACTTCAACCCCCAGATTACCTGCTACAACCTGGCCGGCCAGACCCTGGCCGCCAAAGCCGCCGCCGATAAGTCGCTGGAGCTGGGCGTGTACCCCAACCCCGTGGCCGGGGCCGCCAAGCTGTCCTTCACGGTAGCCACGGCCACCACCGCCACGGTGCGCGTGCTGGATGCCACCGGCCGCCTCGTGGCCACGGTAGCCACGGGCCGGAAGCTGGCCGTCGGCCCGCAAATCATCGCCC
Organism: Hymenobacter siberiensis; assembly: GCF_018967845.1. Lineage (GTDB taxonomy): Bacteria > Bacteroidota > Bacteroidia > Cytophagales > Hymenobacteraceae > Hymenobacter > Hymenobacter siberiensis. The sequence goes on along the minus strand of NZ_JAHLZZ010000001.1, from coordinate 493,199 downwards.
TGCCCGCCGGCCTGAAGCCCGGCCTGTACATGGCCACGGTAGCCACCGCCGAAACTACGCAGTCGGTCCGCTTCGTGGTATCGCAGTAAATATTTGATATAGAGTGTTTTGATTAATTATGGGTGACGTATTGTAGTCCGACTAGGAGCCTGCTCCATTCGTGGGGCAGGCTTTTTTATGGGTGGCTGGTTGGTGCCGACGCAAGAATGGTTGTTGCCTTATTGTTACCAACCATTCTGAGGCATAACAATTTCATGAATCAATCTTCATGTTAAGCCTTTGGATATCGCCGGAACTTTGTGGCTCAAACATTCCCCCCTTCATCATGAAGTATGTTATTGGACTGCGAGCCTCTCTTTTCAGCTTGCTTTTTCTGCTCATTCAACACTTGGCTTCGGCGCAGGTAACGACATCCGCACTGAGCGGAAAAGTGACTTCCGACAAAGGCGAAGACCTTATTGGGGTGACCGTGGTGGCCACTAACCTGCCCACTGGCACCAAGCGCGGCACCGGCACCGAGCCCGACGGCCGTTTCACGATTCCGAACCTGGCCCCCGGCGGGCCTTATGAAGTAACCGTAACCTACGTGGGTTACAAAGAGCAGAAGATTGACAACGTATTCCTGACCCTGGGTAATACCACCCGCCTCAACTTTGTGCTGGCCACCGAGAGCCAGGCCCTGAACGAAGTAGTGGTGGTGGGCAACACGCAGGCTACCAAAACCGGGGCCGGCACCACCGTGGGCCGCGAAGCGCTCCAGCAGCTGCCCACCATTTCGCGCAGCCTGTCGGACTTCACGCGCCTCGACCCGCGCAATGCCAACGGTTCGTTCGCGGGCAGCTCGTTCCGCTACAACAACGTGACCTTGGACGGGGCCGTGAATAACGACGCCATCGGCTTTTCGCCCTCGCTGGGCGGGCAGAGCGGCACCAGCGGCCTGCCCGGCGGCTCGGCCCGCGCCAACCCGATTTCGCTTGACGCCATTCAGGAAATTCAGGCCTCGGTGGCCCCTTATGATGTGAAGCTGGGCAACTTCACGGGCGGCTCAGTGAATGCCGTGACGCGCTCCGGTACCAACGAGGTTACGGGCTCGGTGTATGGCTACGGCCGCAACCAGAACGTGACCGGCCGTAGCATCGACGGCGAAAAGGCCCGCATCGGCTCGGATTACCACGACTACCAGACGGGTTTCCGCATCGGCGGCCCCATCATCAAGAACAAGCTGTTCTTCTTCACCAACGCCGAAATTGCCCGCCGCCAAGAGCCGCAGTTCTACGCCGCCGGCACGCCCGGCTCGCCGGTAACCACGGATTTGGCCCAGGCCATTACCAGTAAGCTGAATAACTACGCGGTACGCAACGCCGATGGCTCGTTGGGCACGGCCAGCTACAATGTGGGCGAGTACGGGGCCTACAACATCCACGCGAACAGCAACAAGATTTTCGGGCGTATTGACTTCAACCTGAACGATAAGACCAGCATTGCGCTGCGCCACAACTTCATCACCTCGGAAGCCACTAATCTGGAGCGGTCGGGCAGCCTGTTCAAGTTTGGCTCGCAGGACTTCACCCAGCACAACGTGCAAAACTCGACGGTGCTGGAGGTGAAGAGCAACTTCAGCAGCAAGTTTGCCAACAACCTGATTCTGGGCTACACCAATATCCACGACTACCGCGACCTGCTGGGCGGCCAGGCCAACCTGTTTCCGTCGGTGCAGATTAACAACGTGGGCACTACGCCGGGCACGCTCGGTACTTCAAGCTACTACTCGGGCTCGAACCAGATTCTGCTCGGCTCGGACCGCGAGGCCAGCATCTTCAACACCCGCCAGAAGACGTTTGAGCTCACCGACAACTTCACGTACTACGTGGGGGCGCACGCCCTCACGCTGGGCACGCACAACGAGTTCTACAACATCGACTACGGCTTCATCAACTCCTGGAACGGCCGCATCGAGTACAACAACGTGAACGACTTTCTGGCCGACAAGCCCAGCCGCATCCGCGGTACTTACAACAACGGCACGGTGGGCGACAACTCCTACCAGTACAACTACAACAACCCGTCGGCGGCCTTCAACATCAATTTTTACAGCGCCTACCTGCAGGACGAGTGGAACGTGACCGATAAGCTGAAAATTACGCCCGGTATTCGTTTCGATATTGCCTCGCTGCCCACCAAGCCGGCCCTGAATACGGCCCTGGTGAACAACCCGCAGAACGACGTGAATACGCTGAACCAGACGTACTCGCATACGCCCTGGACGCAGCTGAATAACAATTACCTGGGCCAGGTGCAGTTCTCGCCCCGCCTGGGCTTCAACTACGATGTGAAGGGCGACCAGTCGTTCGTGATTCGCGGCGGCTCGGGCATCTTCACCGGCCGCGTGCCGTTTGCCTGGTTTGGCTATGCCTACTATAACAACGGCGTGAATTTCAACTCGGTAGACTACAATAACATTCAGTCGGCCAGCAACACGGGTCCTAAAACCATTTACCTTAACACCAACCCGAACAACATTTACAGCCAGCTACCCACGGCCAACTATAACCCTAACAACCTGAAGGGCAGCCCTACCGAGGCAAACCTGGTGGACAACAACTTCAAGATGCCGCAGGTGTGGCGCTCGTCGCTGGCCTTCGATGTCAAGCTGAAAACCGGCACCCGCTTCTCGGTGGAAGGCCTCTATACCAAGACCTTGCAGGACGTGCAGTTTGAGAACATCAACCTGAACGACAAGGTGACCTACCTGGCCAACGGCCCCACCGAGAGCCCCGTGTACGCCAGCGGCAAGGTGAATTCGGGTTTCTCGAACGCCTTCTTTCTGACCAACACCCAGAAGGGCTACCGCTACCAGCTCACCGGCTCGGTGGGCCAGACCATTAACAATCTGGTGGATGCCTCGGTGGCCTACACCTACGGCCAGAGCCGGGACATCAGCAACGGCATCCGCAACTCGCCCCAGAGCAACTGGGAGCTGAACCCGGCCCTGAACGTGAACAATCCCGCCCTGGCCTACTCCAACTTCGACCTGCGCCACCGCGTGGTGGCTTCCATCAACCTGCACAAAACCTTCGCCCAGCGCTTCACCGGCTACTTCACCTCGGTGCTGACCTATGCCAGCGGCTCGCCCTACACTTGGGTGTACAACAACAACTTCTTCGGCAACGGCCAGCAGAACGTGCAGCTGGCTTACATCCCGACTTCGGGCTCCGACATCGTGTTTGTGAATAAAGGGGCCGGCCCCGTGGTGCCCACCACCAACCCCAACGGCTACGGTGTGGATGCCTCCGGTGCCCAAAGCGCCGCCTTCAACAGCTTCGTGGACAACGACAGCTACCTGAAAACCCGCCGGGGTCAGTACACCGAGCGCAACGCCGGCCGCACCCCCTGGAACAACCAGGCTGACATCCGCCTGATGATGGATGTGAAGCTCGGCAACCTGGAGGCCAACGCCGCCGGCATCACGCCCAAGGCCCACACCATCCAGGTGTCGCTGGACATCATCAACTTCGGCAACTTCCTGAACAGCAACTGGGGCCGTCAGTACTTCGTGCCCAACACCTTCAACTCGACGCTGGGCACCGGCCTCACGCAGGTGGGCTACGCCGATGGCGCCGGCGCCATCTCGACCAGCTACAACGCCAACTCGTTCAACCGCCCGGCCTTCACCTACGGCACGCCGGCCACCTACTCCATCGACCAGCTGGCCTCGCGCTGGCAGGGGCAGCTGGGCCTGCGCTACTCGTTCTAATTCGCAAGCCTGCCACTCTTCAAGCCGTCGCTTCCCTTGGGAGCGGCGGCTTTTTTATGCGTCGGCCCTTTGCCCAGGCCGTAACTTGCCGGCCCATCGGCCCATTCATTCTCCGCATTTCTCCCTTGAAATTGCCCCGTGTTTTGCATCTTCCCAAGTGGTACCCCAACCGCTACGACGACCAGGATGGCGACTTCGTGGCGCGGCACGTAGCAGCCATCGCGGCGCATGGCGGAGCAGACGTGGCGGTGCTGTTTGCGGCCGTGGCGCGGGGGCCACTGCCGGGCTTGATTGCGGCCGACGAGGATTTTAGCGGCCCGTGGCCCACGCTGCGCTACTACTACCGCGCCGCACCCACCGGCCTGGCTTTGGTTGATAAGCCGCTGAAGCTGCTGCTGTATTTCTGGTGCCTGGGGCGCGGCTACCGGCGGCTGCGGCGGCACTGGGCCGGGCAGGCGCCCGATTTGGTGCATGTGCACGTGCTGCTGCGCACGGGCCTTTTTGCGTGGGCGCTGCGGGCGGTGCGCGGCATCCCGTTCATCGTCACCGAGCACTGGACACTGTATTTGCCTGAGCGGGCAGGCGGCATATCATGGCTGCGGCGGGTGCTCACGCGGGCGGTGGTGCGGCGGGCGGCGGCCCTGCACACCGTATCGGATGGGCTGCGGCGGGCTATGGCCGCGCTGGGCTTTGTGAACCCGCGCGCTGTGGTCATTGCCAACGTGGTAGATACCGGGCTTTTCCATCCTAACTCACCAACCCGCCAACTCGCCAACCCGCCAACCCACCAACCCACGTTGCTGCACGTTTCGGCATTTCACGACCAGGTGAAGAACATCTCCGGCGTGCTGCGGGTGGTGGCGCGGCTGCGCACCGCTTCGCCCGGCCTGAAGCTGCGCATTGCCGGCTACGGTCCCGACGAGCAGGCGCTGCACGCCTACGCCACCGAGCTGGGCCTGCTGGCCGATGGCACCGTAACCTTCCTCGGCAAGCTGTCGCACGAGGCCGTAGCCGCTGAGATGGCCCGCGCCACCGCCCTCGTGTCTTTCAGCCGGGCCGAAACCTTCGGCTGCGTGCTGCTGGAGGCGCGGGCCAGCGGCTGCCCGGTAGTGGCTACCCGCACCGGCGGCGTGCCGGAGCTTTTTCAACCCGAAAATGCCTTTGGCCTGCTAGTGAATCCTGATGATGAAGCAGCTTTGGAAAATGCTATCAAACAGGTGGTTGACAAAAATATTCGCTTCGAGCCAATGCAGCTGCGGGCTGATGTTACGGCGCGGTGTGCACCGGCAGCGATAGGGCAGGCCTTTGGAGAATTGTATCAAAAAGTATTAAACGAGTAATAAAAGTACAGAACCGGTACAAAGGCCGGCGTTTTGGCTTCAGCAGGTGTCTGCCAGCCGGAAGCCGACGAATACCTGCCCTCCTCTATGATTAAGCGCATTCTTCAGCATTTTGCGGCGCGGGTACTCACGGCGGGGCTCAGCTTCGCGGTAGTGTGGCTCACGGCGCGGTGCCTGGGGGCGGCGGGGCGCGGGCAGGTCAGCCTGTTTGTGACCGATGTGTCGGGGCTGGCGCTGCTGGCCGGGCTGGTGGGCGGCTCATCCTTAATATATCTGGTGCCGCGCCGCAACGTGTGGCTGCTTTTGCTGCCAGCCTACGGCTGGGGCGCGCTCGTGAGTCTGGGCGGGGCGGCCCTGGTGGGCCTGCTGCGGCCGGTGAGCACGGCTTATGTGTTGCACCTCGGGGCGGTGGCGCTGGTGCAGGTTCTGCTGTCCATCAACGTGTTTCTGCTGCTGGGTCGGCAGCGGGAGCGGACCTACAACGTGCTCACTACCACGCAGGCCGGTTTGCTGGCCGTGGCGCTGGCCGTGGCGTTCGGGCCGTTGCGCTGGCTTTCCATCGATGCCTATTACTATGCCAACTACCTGGCCTACGGCCTGCCGTGGCTTATCAGCACGGCGCTGCTGCTGCGCCTGCCTGATGCCTGGGGCAGCCGGCGCATCCGTCGCCGGGCGGCGGCCCGCGAGCTGGCCCGCCACAGCCGGGGCGCGCACCTGTCGAACCTGCTGGCCTTCGCCAACTACCGTTTCAGCTACTACGCCGTGGTGTACCTGGCCGATACCCGGGCGCTGGGCATCCTCTCGGTGGGGGTGGCGCTGGCCGAGGCCATCTGGCTGATTCCGCGCAGCACAGCGCTCATTCAATACGTGGCCCTAGTGAACGCGCCCGACAAGCGCGAGCAAACCCACGCCGCCCTGCGCGGCAGCCGGCTCACGCTGCTGGCCACGGCAGCGGCGGTGCTGGTGCTGGCCACCGTGCCGGCCGGGTGGCTGGTCGCCATTTTCGGGCCGGAGTTCGGGGCGGCGCACGGCGTCATTATGGCGCTGGCACCGGGCATTCTCATCAATGGGGCCGGCATGCAGGCCAGTACCTACTTCGCCGGTACGGGCCAGTACGGCATCAACAACCGCGCTACGCTGCTGGGGCTGGCCGTGACGGTACCCGCGTGCCTGCTGCTGGTGCCGCCGCTGGGTATTGTGGGCGCGGCGCTGAGCATGTCGGCTTCCTACGCGGCGGGGGTGCTGTACCTGGTGGGGCGCTACCGCCGGGCTATCGAGGCGACGTGGGCGGATATTCTGCCCGGCTGGGCCGATGTGCGCTGGCTGTGGCAGCGCATGGTTTTTCGGGCGTAATGAGGCTTGTTAGCGGGTCATGCTTCGCTGCGCTCTGCATGACCCGCTAGGCTACTCCCTCGCTTTGGAGGTGCTATCGGCGCACCTCCAGCCAGCCTTTCAGCTGCTGCCCATCCGGATAAGTGGCCAGGTAGTAGTACACGCCGTTGGGCTGGCCGTCGGCATTCCATTCGTCGTGGTAGGCGGCCGCTTCGAATACCTTCTGGCCCCAGCGCGAAAATACCTGGAGGTGCGGCGCGCAGCCGGTACTGAATTGGAAGGTCTGGTTCTGGCCGTCGCCATTGGGCGTGATGATGTTGGGTACGGGTTTGCGCTCTTTCACCTCTACTGGCGGTGTGGTTGCCGTCGTTTCGCAAAGGTTCTGGCTGTAGCGCAGCCGCACACGGGGCTGGTAGTTGCCGGGCGTGGTATAGGTATGCACAGGGTTCGCTTCCGTCGACTGCGTGCCATCGCCAAACTCCCAGACTACGGCGGGCGTCGCAGAATTAGTGGAGCTAACCAGCAGAAAGCGCAGCGTGAGCGGAACCTGGCGGTTTTCGGGGCAGGCCACGGGTTGCCAACTGGCTTGTACCGCCGATATTGGAACTACCGATACCCGCCGGGTAGTCGTGCTGGCCCCCGAGCAGGTGGCATTGGCAACGGTATAAGTTAGCGTGGCAACGCCCGTAAAACCGGCCGGCAGCGTGAACACGAAGCCCGAAGCCACGCTGCCCGTCACGCCCGGCCCCGTAAACGTGCCGCCCCCTGGCGTGCCGCTCAGCCGCACGGCCAGCGTGCTGCCGGCGCACAGCATGGTATCGGCCCCGGCCGTGAGCGGGGCCAGCACCGTGATGCGGCGCGTGTCGGTGGTGGTGCACAGGCCAGTACTCAGCACCGTGTATGTCACGGTATTCACCCCCACCAGCGCGAGCGTGGGCGTGAACACGAAGCCCGTGGCCACGCTGCCCGTGACGCCCGTTCCGCTGAAGGTGCCGCCGCCGGGCGTACCCACCAACGGCACCGGGCTACCCGTGACGCACAGGGCCTGCGCCGGGCCGGCATTGGCAATATTGGGCTGAAAGTTGAACACAAATGCGGCGTTGTTGCAGCCGGCCGGCCCGCCCAGCGCCCCGCTGTTGTTGGTGGTCGAATACGTGTTTGCGCCCGGCGGAATGGGAAAGCCCGTGTAGGCAAAGCACGAGCAAACCGCCTGATACACCACCCCGCGCGGGTCGAAGCGCGAGGTGCCGCCATCTACGTGCTCGCCTTCGCCGTTGGGGTCCACGTTACCATAGTACGTGCCGTAGGTGAGGGCCGTGAGGCCGGCCGAAAACTGCGCCAGGTAGAAGTCGTTGCCATCGGTATTGGATTGCAGCGCGTCGGCCGTGAGGGGCAGGCGGGTGGTGCTGCCGTTGCCCTCCTGGTAAGGGTTGGCGGCCGGAAAATCGGGCAGGTAGCGGCCGTTCACCATGCCGCCCCAGCCGCACACGTACACCCGGTCGCAGCGGTCGACGAGGAAGGCCGTGGGGTCGAGGCTCACCCGGCCCGCGTTGTCGGGGTCGAGGCTGCCGAAGGAGGTAGTGAGCAGGCTCTGGTTCAAGTTGGCGTCGAGCTTCTGAATAAACTGCGTGCCATTGGTCGTGCGGAACAGGCCGGGCGTGGTGGGGAACTGGCCCAGCGTCTGGCCCAGCAGGTACACGCCGCCATCGGTGCCAATTTGCAGGAAATACGCCTGGTCGTAGCCGGCCGTGCCCACGTAGGTGGCGCGCAGCACGCTGGTGCCGGCCGCTGCAATGCGCAGCGCAAAGCCATCCACGTCGCCAAGCGGGGTGGTGCGGTAGGCCCCGGCCGTGGCCGGGAAGTTGGGGCTGGTGGTGCCGCCGGCCACGTACACATCGCCGCTGCCGGGCTCCAGCTGAATGGAATAAGCGGCATCGGCCCCCGTGCCGCCCAGGTAGCTGGCCCAGGTGATGGCCGTGAGGGTGGGGGTGAGCTTGCACACCACGCCATCGGAAGTGCCGCCCCGGTAGGTGTTGCCGAAGCCCCGCGCCACCGGAAAATCGGTCGAAGCCGTGTGCGAGGCGATGTACACATTATCGGCCGCATCCACCAGAATATCGCCCCGGAAAGGGTCGCCGTAGTTGTGCACCAGCTGTTTTTGCGTGGCAAAGGGCGAGAGGTTGCGGTCCAGGGGCAGTACGCCGTCGTTGCCGCTGCCGCCCAGGTAGGTCGAGCCCACCAGGGCCGTGGCGTTGGCATTCAGGCGGGTCACGATGAGGTCCGAGCCGGTGGGCATATCGTACGGCGGTCCATAATTGCCAAACGGCTCCGCCGCCGTACCTCCGCCAAAAGTGCGCTGTATAGCCCCGGCCGTAGTCGGATAGTTGCTGGAGCCCGTCGAGCCCAGCACCAACAGCTCGCCCTGGTTATTCACCACCAGGCTGTGCGGAAAATCCGGCCCGTTGCCGCCCAGGTAGGTGGCCCACACCCGCGCCGCCGGCCCATTCACCCGGGGATTGTACTTGATGATGGCAATATCAATAAGACCCGCAAACGTGGTCCGGAATGCCCCCGGGCTGGCCGGGTAGCCGGCACTGAAAGCAATGCCGCCCGAGTACAGGTTGCCCTGCGCATCATAAGTTGCCGTGAAGCCCCAGTTATCGGCCGTCGAGCCAGTGTAGGTGGCAAATACCACCACCGGGTCGATGGTGAGCGGGCGGGCGGTATCGTAGCTGCCCAGGGCAAAATGCACGGTGCGCCCCGCCAGCACGTAGCGGCAGGGCACGGCCCGGCGCTGGCCGGCCGCGTTGGTCTGCCAGGCCCGCGGGGCCCGCTCGGTGAGGTTGCCCACGCTGGTTTTCACCACCAGGTTGCCCTCGCCGTCCAGGGTCAGGGCATCGGCGCCGTCGTGTCGCAGGCCGATGGCCGCCGGATTGGCCTGCGGGGCCAGCGTGAAATCATACTCCAGGCGCTGGTCGGCGCTTTCATACACCCGCGCCCCAATGCCCGGCCACAGCCCGGCGTAGCGCAGTTGGCGGTAGCTGCGCACATCACCGGCCCAGTGCGTGGGGTCGGCTCCGAGGAAGTAGCTGCGGTGTTCGGTGGTGGGCGTTTCGGCCGTGAGCAGGGCCGAGCCAGCGTTTTCGAAGTGCAGGGTGAGGGCGTGGCCCCGCACGGCCTGGTTGGCCGGGGGGGCGTCGTGGGCCGTGTGCCGCCCGTGGTGGGCCACGTCGTCATCGGCCAGCAGCGCGAAGGTCAGGCCATCGGTTTCGGCAAACAGGCGGCCGCCGGGCAGGGCCGCCGCGTAGCGGGCGTGGCCGTCCCACTGGCCTTTGTTCTCAATAAATTCGAGACTTGAGGTGGTTGTTTCCTGCGCGCTGGCATCAGCAAGCCGGCTAAGCAGTAGCACAGCCGTAAAAAGTAGCGTTGGCTTCATGGAGCAAGGCGGCAGGGAATAGGAGTCGCTAAAGATAAAAAGTATCCGCCATAATAGACAGGCCTTACGTACGGGCTCCGGAGCTGCCAGCCGCCGTGCTGGACTGGCCGGCACTCGTTTTTCTATTTCAGGGCCTCGATTGCCGGGCACCAAACCCGCCTACCTTTGCGTTGATGCCGCGAAAATACCCCGTGCGATTCATGCGTATTATTAGTCTGTGGCTCCGGCCGCTACGGTTTCTGGCCCTGGCCCTGGTGCTGCTCACGCTGCTGCCGTGGGCGTGTACCCGCAAAGCCGTTTCCTTCAACAGCAACCCCGAGCAGCCCGTAGTGGCCGCGCTCGGCACCGACACCCTCACGCGGCCCGGCGACTCGCTCAACGGCAAGCCCTCCCTCAGCACGGCCCGCAAGGTGGTGCTCACCAAAGCGCAGGAGAAGGCGGCCAAGGATGCCGAAAAGGACACCCAGCGCAAGTCGAAAAAGAAGAAGAAAAACGTCTTCCTGGGCGAAAGGATGAAGCGGGCTTTCACCAAGACCGGCCCCAAGGGACGCAACCAGATTATTGAGATTTTCTACTTCCTGAAGTATCCGAAAACCCTCAATGCCTACGCGCCCGCCCACTATTACTACGACACCAAGAAGCACCGGGTCCTGAAGATGGCCGCCGTGGAAGAAGACGCGGCCAACCTGAAAATTCTGCACGGCCCCTACAAGAAAATGCAGAACAACAAGGTGCTCGAAACCGGCTACTACGCCCTCGGCACCCGCCACCTGCGCTGGGAGCGTTTCGATAAAAATGGCGTGCTGCTGGCCAAAACCCACTACGAAATGGGCTTCCCGCGCGATGCCAACGTGAGTTACTACGGCGAAGACCGCAGCCTCATCAACGAAGTGGTGCCCTACGTTAATGGCAGGCTGGAAGGCGATTACGCCAAATTCCTCATCAATGGCCAGCCCGACTGGCGCGGCCAGTTCGAAAACGGTAAGCGCGTGGGCATCTGGACCAAGTACTGGGGTTTCCGCGCCCGCCGCCACTACGAGTACCAGTACGGCGAAACGGGTTATGACCCCGAAGTAACTGAGCCCGAGCTGGTGCGCGAGTACAACCGCAACGCCGTCCTCGTCTTCGACAAGGAAAAGAATATCGAAAAGCGCGGCCAGCCTGACGTGGAGGACCGCCCCAGCCAGCGCCGCACCGTAGCCCCGCGCACCGTGCCCCGCGCCCCGGCCAAAGTACTGCCCAAGCGCCGGTGATTTTTTGATGTGGAAGATGTGGAAGATGTGGAAATGTGATGATGTGGGAAATGTGGAAATATGGAAGATATGATGGAATGACTACATCTAATACATTCCCCATATTCCCCATATTTCCATATTTCCCACATCATCACATTTCCACATCATCACATCTCCCACATCATCACATTCCCCACATTAGTAAAAAGCGTCCTCGAAGTGCTCGATGCGGAAACCCTGGCTGAGCAGGGTCAGGGCCACGATGTCGAAGCGGATGTCGCCGTGCCAGTCCAGCTCCTCCTGCAAGTGCGTGGCCGCGAAGCGGAACAGTTCCTTTTTGCGGGCCGATACAAACGTCTCGGGTGCGCCGAACTGGCCCGAAGAGCGGGTCTTGACTTCTGCAAATACCAGCAGCTCGGTGCCGCGCCGCAGCACCAGGTCTACCTCGGCTCGGCCGTGGCGGTAGCCGCGGGCCAGCACTTCGTAGCCCAGGGCTAGGAAATGGTCGGCCGCCGCTGTTTCGCCGGCCTGGCCTAGTTCGTGAGGGGCGTGAGCCATGGGCGGGTAGCGGGTAAAGACCGGGGTGATAGTAAGAGCAGGGGAGGGGCCAGGCGTGGCGCAAGCTAACAGTTTGGGCGGTGTGCGCCAACAACTATGCAATGGGTCAGGCTAAAGCCTACCGCGCTTAGTACCTTTGCGTCCTGTTTCATCAACTCCCACTCATGGCCTCCTTCGTAGAACAGTTCCCCCCGCAACTGCTCGACGCCGCCGCTCCCGACGACGCCCGCCCCGCTCCCAACCGGCTCCTGCACGTGCAGCGCCTGGGCCTGGTCGACTACGTGCCCACCTGGAAGTTTCAGGAGCAGCTCATGGATGCCACCCTGGCCATCAAGGTCCGGAACCGCGCCGCCGAAACCACCGGCGAAGCCCCGCAGCCTACCCTCAACCACCTGCTGCTCTGCGAGCACCCGCATACATATACGTTAGGCAAGAGCGGTAAGCCCGAGCACCTGCTCCTCGATGAAGCCGCCCTCGCGGCGCACGAAGCCAGCTTCCACCGCATCAACCGCGGCGGCGACATCACCTACCACGGCCCTGGCCAGCTGGTGGGTTACCCCATCCTCGACCTCGACAACTTCCGACCCGATATCCACTGGTACCTGCGTGTGCTGGAAGAAGCCGTCATCCGCACCCTGGCCGACTACGGCCTGAATGCCGGCCGCATTGCCGGCCTCACCGGCGTGTGGCTCGATTGGGAGGAAGGTGCCCCCAACCCGCGCAAAATCTGCGCCCTCGGCGTGAAGTGCAGCCGCTGGGTCACGCTCCACGGTTTCGCCCTCAACGTTAATCCCGACCTCTCGTACTTCGGCCACATCGTGCCCTGCGGCATCACCGACAAAGCCGTGACTTCCCTGGCACGGGAGTTGGGAAGCACCCGGTCCGTGTCCGTTGCCGAAGTGCAGGAGCGCCTGCTGCCCCACCTGCTGGCGCTGCTAGAGGCAACCAACAGCGAGGAGCCGGCAGCCACCTGAAATCCGTTGCAATCCCCTAAAATCCGTTAAATCTGAGGTCCGTGAAGCAAGACATTTCCTTTGACCCCGTAGAAGGCGTTTCCGTAGCCGTAGTACCCGCCGAAGACCATGCCGTCACGCCCGATGGCCAGCCCATCTGGCAGGTGTATTTGCTTAACCACAATGGGTTTCCGTTGGAAAACGTCATCATCAACGCCAACGGCTACAGCCAGCCCGAAGACGGCGAGAAAGTCCGGACATCCACCCTGCGCTACCTCTTCGAAGTAGTGCCGCCCCACTCTGCCGTGCCCATCGAGCCCCTCGATTCGGCCCTGCTGCACCTCAACAATCAGTACTGGGTGAGCTACTACCACGGCCCCCAGATTTTCGACAAGAAATTCATCTTCGTGCCCGATTCCATCGTGCCCGACAATTTCACCCACATTGCCCTGCTCAACCGGGTGGGCGTGCTGCACAGCTAAATACGTCGCGTTGGCAACCGGCCAGTACTTCACTCTACCCTATTTACTGTATTGTCTATGACTCATTTTGATATTCCACTAGGCCTGTCCTGGATGTGGGCGCTGCTGGTGTCCCTATTCGCCGTGCCGTCCATCATCTACATTGCCCACCTCAAAAACATGCTCGATACGCCCAACGGGCGCACCGTGCACCAGTCGCTCACGCCGCGCCTGGGCGGCGTGGCCGTGTTTGCCGGCTTCATGTCGGCCCTCACCATCTTTGCGCCCCTCGAAAACGGCGTGAAGGAGCTGCTGGCCGGCTGCATCATCCTGTTTTTCGTGGGCCTGAAGGATGACCTTGTAGGAATGTCAGTCTCCAAAAAATTCGTGGGCCAGCTACTGGCCACCGGCATCGTGATGATAATGGCCGACGTGCGCCTCACCAGCTTCCAGGGCATTCTCGGCATCGGCACCCTGCCGGTGGGCATCAGCTACGCCTTCACCTTCTTCGTGATTGTGGGCATCACCAACGCCATCAACCTCATCGATGGCCTCGATGGCCTGGCCGGCACTATCGTGCTAATCATCTGTAGCACATTTGGTTATTATTTCTACCAGTACGGCGGCGCCAGCTACGGCAGCTATGCCTACGTGGCTGTGTGCCTCATTGGCGGCCTGCTGGGCTTCCTGCGCTACAACTTCCACCGCGCCCCCATTTTCATGGGCGACACGGGCTCGCTCGTCTGCGGCTTCATTGTGTCGGTGCTGGCCATCCAGTTCATCGAAATGGGCCTGCGGGTGGGGCAGCCTTTTGGTTCCTCGGCCCCGTCGGTAGCCGTGGGCATCCTGTTCGTGCCGCTGTTCGATACCATGCGCGTATTCTCGCTGCGCATGGCCGCCGGCAAGTCGCCCTTCTCGCCCGATAAAAACCACATCCACCACCGCATTCTGGCCATGGGCTTCCAGCAAATCAGCACCGTGCTGCTGTTGGGCCTGCTCAACATCTTGGTCACGCTGTCCGTTATCCAGTTCGCTTACCTCGGCAATACCGTTCTCATCACTGCCCTGGCCATCTTCTCGGCGCTTTTGAGTATCTTTTTCGGCGTGTACCAGAGCCGTATTTCCCGCCGCCTGCTAGCCGCCGAAAGCAGCAATTAGCACCCAGCACCCATGCAAACCCCGGGCTTGTGGCGTATGCGGTGGCTGCTCGCCATCGGTTTGTGGCTGGCGCTCGTGGCCCGGCCCGGCCCGGCGTGTGCCAGCGAGTACTATCAGCTGCCCCCGGCCTCCCCAACGTCTCTCTCCGCCGACTGGCTCCTCCACGATGCCGGCCGCAACCGGCTGATTTTCTACCTGCCCGGCTACCACCAGCCGGCCCATGCCTACTATCAGTGGGTGCGCGTCAGCCATACGCAGCCTTTTCCGCTGTCCTTCGCAGCCCTGCGCGGCCTCAGCCTGTTTATTGATAATCAGCTGGTATTCACGGCCCGCACAGCTGGCAACTATTCGTTGGACCTGGCCCGGCTGTTGCCGGCCACGCTCCCTTCCGGCAAGCACCTGCTCGCCGTGTGGCAGCCCGATGGCTACCCGGCTCTGGCCTCGTTTTCAGGAGTGAGCAACGCCCATGCCGATACCAGCCCGTTGGCCAAAGCCCGTATCGGCCAGGCCCAGCCTCGCCTGCGCGGCCCCCAGGGGCAAAACGTTTACCTGGGCTTTCTCTTGGTGCTGGGCCTGTCTTACGGGGCCGTTCGCACAACCTACCAACCCGGCATGGCGCGTATTTTTCAGCTCGATGAGCTATTCAACGGCAGCAGCGACCAGCAGACCTTTCTGGCCAAGCCGGCCTTTTCGCTGCTCAACTTATTGTTGGTACTGCTCTTTTCGCTGTCGTTTGCGCTGCTGCTCACCGCCATCCACACCGACCTGCAAAACCTCCCCCTGCTCCGCCGCTTCTTCGACGTGCCCGAAACGGCCATCGTGGCCCGGGTGCTGCTCTACACGGCGGT
Organism: Hymenobacter siberiensis; assembly: GCF_018967845.1. Classification (GTDB taxonomy): domain Bacteria; phylum Bacteroidota; class Bacteroidia; order Cytophagales; family Hymenobacteraceae; genus Hymenobacter; species Hymenobacter siberiensis. The sequence continues at coordinate 478,124 of NZ_JAHLZZ010000001.1, read as the reverse complement.
TATTACCACCTTTGTTTTTGGTAAGTACCTGTATGTAAAGATAATGGGCTACATATTTGGCCTGGAGCCTTTGGCCGATATTCAGTACCGCGAGTTCCTGCGCACCACCTTATTGGCCGGTTTGTTTCTGCCGCTGGTGCTGCTGCTCTACCTCAGCCTCAATGGCAACTGGCCCAATGCCGTAGCCTGGACGGCCAGCGCGGCCATTGGCATTTTGCTGGTCGGTACGGTGCTGCGGGTGGCCCGCACCCTGCACCACCACACCTCCCTCCTGAATCTACATTTGTTTGCTTATCTTTGTGCTACTGAAGTATTACCTTTATTGGTTTTACTTAAACTTATTGTTTTTACGTACTGATTGTCCTTGAACAGGCAGTTTCGTTCAGCTCTTTCGTCTCTCTTATTGTCCTAAGCATTACCCTTTCCTACCTGTATGGCCGATAGTGCAGATAAGCCGGGTACAGGCCGGCATGCCAAGCGCATAAGCAGCATTCTGGTTACCCAGCCCAAGCCCACCAACGACGTTTCCCCCTACTTCGCCATTGCCGAGAAATACGGTATTCAAGTGGATTTTCGGGAATTTATTGATGTGCAACCCGTATCCTATAAGGATTTTCGTCGGGATAAAATCAATATTCTGGAATACACGGCCGTGATTTTCACGAGTCGCAACGCCGTCGACCACTTCTTCCGGATTTGTCAGGAAGCCAAGCTCGAAATGCCCGCAGAAATGAAATATTTCTGTATTTCTGAGCAGACCGCCAACTACCTTCAGAAATACATCGTCCTTCGCAAGCGCAAGCTGTTTGTGGGCGAGCGTACGGCGGCTGACTTGTTCGACGTCATCAAGAAGCACAAGGGCGAGAAGTTCCTGTATCCCTGCTCCGACATCCGCAAGGATGACCTGCCGGTGTTCATGCGGGCCAACAATCTCAAGTTTTCGGAAGCCGTCATCTACCGTACCGTCGCCAGCGACCTGTCCGACCTGTCCGACGTGAAATACGACTGCATTGCGTTCTTTAGCCCTTCCGGCATCAGCTCGCTCTTCATCAACTTTCCCGATTTCGTTCAGGACGGTACCCGCATTGCCGCCTTCGGCCCCACCACGGCTAAAGCCGTGGTCGATGCCGGCCTTATTCTCGACATTGAGGCGCCCCATCCCAATGCTCCTTCCATGACCGGTGCCATCGAAGCCTACATCCGATTGCATGCCCAAACCGATGTCGGAAAAGCCAACGCTAAAAACCCCTAATCCAACGGATAGTTTCCGTAAGCAACTGAGAACCGGCGCAACCCACCCTTGCGCCGGTTTTTTTTGGCCGAATTTTTTAGCGCCGGTTTTTCCCTTACATTTGGAAGCTGTACTTCTATATTGTGCCCACCCAGCACTATTTCGCACACCCACCGCCCTCTTCTTTCACCATCACCACCCCGCCTTATGAAAGGAACGTTACTCGTTACTCTGCTGCTCACGGCTGCGGCTGGCTCGGCGCTTGCCCAACAGCAGCCCCAGTTCACGCATTACGGCTTGAATGGCATGTATTTAAATCCGGCCTACGCCGGTATTAAAGGCCAGGGGGAGGTCAACCTCATCGGCCGCTACCAGTACTACAACTACAACGGTACTTTCGACGGCAACAACGGCTCGCCGCGCACGGGCATGATTACGGTTTCGCTGCCCGTTCTGGCCCTCAACGGTGGGGTAGGCCTGGCCGTGTACTACGACCAGGTAGGCCAGTCGAAAATGACCAATACCGCCCTTTCCTACTCGCAGCACGTCAAGCTGGGTTCGGGTAAGCTGGGCTTTGGCATCCAGGGCATTTATACGTACCTAAGCAAAGGCACTTATATAGCCATCGACCAAAACGACGTGAACGTGCCCAGCGGCGCTTCCGACAGCAAGTTCGATGCCGGTGCGGGCATCTGGTACGAAGCTCCAAAGTTCTACGCCGGCATCAGTGTCAATAACTTACTGCGTTCGGAGTACTCCTTCAAAAGTGCCGGTGCCGCCGGTACGCCCAGCAAGTACATCGCGGAGAATCACGCTTATTTCACGGCCGGCTACAATATTGAGGCATCCTCTTCCGTTATCGTAACGCCGATGATTCTCGCGAAAGCGGTATTGCCGGGTGATTTCTCCAACTCCAGTAAATTTAACAACTCTAAGAACTACTCTTTCGAAGGTGGCGTTCGTGCCACAATCGATGATAAGTATTGGATTGGTGCCAACTATCGCACCGAAGAATCCGTTTCAGGACTTCTTGGCTTAAGCTTTGCAAAGGACAATGCTGTGCGTCTGGGCTATGCGTTCGACTTCATTGCCTTTAACCAGGATGCCCGGGCGTTCAGCTCGCACGAAATTATGCTCTCCTACCGCTTGCCCAAAGCGACGATTAATACCCGACCAGCCATTCGCACGCCTCGTTATAGCTTCTAATTCTCCTATTTTCTTATCTTGTACTCAGGATGAGCATTGTCCTATTCAGTTAGGATAAAATTTAGTCGGCCTCGCAAACAATAAAACGGATTAACCGATTTATTTACGCTATTCAGCGTGTTTACCCTCAATTTGGTCGCCTTTTACGAAAGGCAGGTATTGCACCGCGACCTAAAAAAGTGTAGATTTGCCTGCCCATCCAAATGTACTTTAGCGGTATCGGCAATTAAACAGAATTTCTAACTCTCATGAACAAGCTTCTAGCAATATCCCTTTTCGCTATTTCCGGGGCATTATTAGGCGGGTGTGGATTTGGCAAAGGCCCTACGGGTGACCTGGTTGGCTCCGAGGACCGTCCGTTCTTTAATCCTCAGGAAGTGCCATTTGGAATGGTCCCCTGCCCAGGAGGCACGTTCCACATGGGCCAGACCGACCAGGATATTTCCGCTTCGATGGTCAACATGAACAAGCAGGTGACTATCGCCGGCTTTTACATGGACGAAACAGAGATTACCAACAACGAGTACCGCCAGTTCGTCGATGCCATCAAACAGGACTCTCTGGATGTACTGGGCGAAGAGTACGTGATGACCGAGCTCTACCCCGATACCACGGTGTGGGTGCGCGACTTCACCTACCACATGGGCGACCCGCTGCTGGAGTACTACTACACCCACCCGGCATTCGACGACTATCCGGTGGTTGGCGTCGATTGGTTTGCCGCTAAGTATTTCTGCAACTGGCGTACCAAGTTCCGCAACGCCGCCCGCGAAGAAACCGGCTCGGCCAACGACCCGAACTTCCGTTTGCCTTCCGAGGCTGAGTGGGAGTACGCCGCTCGTGGCGGCCGCGACTTGGCTACTTACCCTTGGGGTGGTCCTTACCTGCGCAACAGCAAGGGCTGCATGCTGGCCAACTTTAAGCCCGGCCGTGGCGATTATGCTTCCGACGGCTTTGCCTACACTGCGGAAGTTGGCTCGTTCTTCCCCAACGATTTTGGCCTGTACGATATGGCCGGCAACGTCTCGGAGTGGTGCGATGACGCCTACATGGAGGCTTCGGTGCCGGTGGTTTGGGACTTGAACCCTACCAACCCGGACGATAACGAGCCCCGCAAAGTGGTGCGTGGCGGTTCGTGGAAAGACATTGCGTACTTCCTCGAAACCGGTACCCGCAATTTTGAATACCAGGATTCGGCTCGCTCCTACATCGGTTTCCGGTGCTCGATGATTCAAATCGGGATGGGTACGAACAGCTCCCTCAACTAAAATTTCAACCGGCTGACGCCAACTCTCAACCACCCTCCCCCCTTCCAACACCTCTTCAACCCCTTTCAATCGTTAATCCTCATGGCAGCTAAAAGTTTTCTCTATGATACGCTGATGCCCAAAATCTACGGCCTCGGTGCAGCAGTTGTAATCGTCGGTGCATTGTTTAAAATTGAGCACTGGGCTGGTGCTGACATAATGCTGATTGTGGGTCTTGGTACAGAAGCAGTAATCTTTGCCTTGAGCGCATTCCAGCCTACCGCTCACGAGCCTGATTGGGCATTGGTTTACCCGGAGCTGAACGACGGCTATGACCCTTCGACCAGCAGCCGCCAGGTAGGTGGTGCCAGCGATGCCAAAGGCCTGACGATGAAGCTGGACGACATGCTGAAAAATGCTAACGTAACACCGGAAGCCCTCACTAGCTTGGGCCAGGGCCTGAACCGCCTCAGCACCACCACTTCGCAGATGTCGCAACTGGGCGAAGCTGCTAACGTGACCGACGAGTACACCAAGAAAGTGCGTTCGGCTGCCGATTCGCTCGACAAAATCAACGTGGCTTACGGCAACACGGTAGAAGCTATTTCGGCCATGTCGAATGCTACTTCGGACGCCAAAGAGTACCACATGCAGGTACAGAACGTGACCAAGAACCTGGGCGCGCTGAACGCCGTGTACGAAATGGAACTGCAGGATGCCAACACGCACCTCAAGTCCATGAACCAGTTCTACGGTACGCTGAGCCACGCCATGGAGAACATGACGCAGGCCGGCAAAGACACCGAGCAGTTCCAGAAGCAAGTAGCCGACCTGACGGGCAACCTGACGTCGCTGAACCGGGTGTACGGCAACATGCTGAACGCCATGCGTGCCCCGGCCCAGGCCTAAGCACCGACCAGCGCATCAGATAGTTCTCATCCAATTTTAGCGGAAACAGATAATGGCAGGCGGAAAAGAAACCCCGCGGCAGAAGATGATTGGCATGATGTACCTCGTGCTGACCGCTCTTCTGGCGCTCCAAGTGAACTCAGCGATTCTGCTGAAGTTCAAGTTCATCGACGACAGCTTGATTGACGTCAATGGCAAAACCAACATGGCGGCCGATAATACCGTGAAAGGTATTCAGGCTGCTGTTGACAAGAACCACAACCTCGCTAGCGATGTGACGGTGCTGAAGCAAAGCGAGGAAATCCGGACCAAGACGAAGGCAATGATTGCCTATCTGCAGGACGTTCGCGACAAACTCATTGCTGGCACGGGCAACGTTAAGGGTGCCCCCGACTTTAAAGACCCGGACGCCAACAACAAAGTGATGCCAATCATGCTGGGCGGCAAAAAGAATGGCCTGGCATACCCGCTGAAAGCGGAGTTGAACAGCTACTCGACCTTCATCAAAACCTACGTGCCGGATGCAACTCCGCTGGCACTGGACGGCAAAGAGGATTCGCGTATCATCAACTCCAAAGAGCATACGACCATGGAGCAGCGCAACAAGGATTTTGCTGAGCTGAACTTTGAGAATACGCCGCTGGTAGCTGCCCTGGCAGTACTGTCGCAAAAGGAAACCGCTGTGCTGAAGCTGGAAGCTGATGCCCTGTCGGAGCAGGCGAAGAAAGTAGGTGCTACCATCATCTCGTTCGACAAAATCGGTGCTTTTGCCAGCGCAGAGTCGAACACGGTGGCTGCCGGCACCAAGTACAAAGCCGAGCTGTTCCTGACTGCTTCGGCCACCGGCCTTCAGCAGAAGATGACGCTGAACGGCAGCCCGCTCGCAGTAGGTGCCGATGGCCACGGCAAAGTAGAGTTCACGGCCCGTCCGGGTGGCTTCGATGCTTCCGGTAATGCCAAGGCTTCGTGGGAAGGTCGGATTAAATTCAACCAGAATAACCGCGATACTACTTTCATAGTGAAAGTGCCTTATACCATCACCAAGCCGGTGATGCAGATTCAGTCGGCTTCGGTGCAGGCGCTGTACTTCAAGTGCGGCAACAAGCTGAACGTTTCGGTGCCCGCTTTGGGTGCTCAGTATAAGCCTAGCTTCTCGGCTTCGGGTGCTTCGGCAATCCAGGGTGCCAAGACTGGTGACGTAACGCTGGTCCCCAGCGCAAGAGAAGTAACTCTGAATGTTAGCAGCGGTGGCAATGCCATTGGCTCGCAGACTTTCCAGGTGCGTCCTATTCCTAAGCCCACCATTGAGTGCTGGGTGGGCGGCCGTCAGGCCAACGAGAAGCAGGGTACCCCCGGTACGGCTGTGCGCTCGCTGAACCTGCGCGCTATCCCGGATGCTGGCTTTGCTACCTTCCTGCCCGACGATGCGAAGTTCCGCGTGTCGCGCTACGAAGTGACGCTGGTACGTGGCCGTCGTCCGGCTTTGCCGACGAAGACCGTGAGCGGCCCGCAGGCTGACCTGAGCGATGTGGTGAATGCCTATCGTGACGGCGACCGTCTGTACATCGAAGTGAAAGAAGTGCAGCGCCAGACCTTCCAGGGCAGTGTTGAGCCGGTAAGCGTTTCGAAACAGTTCAATATCCCGTTGCTATAATATCTACACCGTAGTTACGTTAGCGAACTATCTTACAATCAATTTGCTTTTGCCCGTTATGAAATCCATTCACACCTTGGCCGCTATCGCGGTGGGCCTGTCGCTTTCGCTTTCGCTGTCGGTTTCGGCGCAGGAGCAGGCCACTACGGCGAGCAGCACCGGCTCGCACCGGCCGATTCCGCTATCGGACCAAATGTTTCGTAAGAGCATCTGGCGGCAGGTAGACCTGCGTGAGAAGCAGAATAAGCCGATGTTTTCCGAAGGCAAAGAAATCAGCCGGGTGATTCTGGAGGCAGTGAAGCGGGGCGAATTGCAGGCATACAAAAATGATTCGCTTACGTCTACACTCAACCCGCAGGAAATCTCGTCCAACATGTCATATGCCGATGAGGCAGTGAAACTGAGCGACGAGGAAAAAGCAGCTGGCTTTAGCCAGTCTGACCTGGGCGGTGGCGGTGATGATTGGGGCGCTCCTAAAAAGACATCCAAGAGCACGGCTAAAACGGTTCGCCAGCCTAAAATAGGTGCCAATGGCAAGCCGATGAAGGATAAAAAGGGCAAGACCATTTACGAAACCATAGCAGTTGCTCCGGTGGCCAAGCCAGCTCCTCCGGCCAACGAATACCGGTACAAAGACCTGTATGAGATGGAGTTGAAGGAGGATATGATTTTCGACAAGAAACGGTCGCGGATGTATCACGACATTAAGTCCATTGGTCTTTTTGTTCCTTCGACGCTGCGCGCCAACACGTCGGGCATTGAGAAGCCCATTGGCTACTTCAAGTACAGCGACTTGGTGAAGGTGTTCCGCAACAATCCGCAGAATGCCATCTGGTTCAACGCCGAGAATGATGCGCAGCACAAGAACCTTGCTGATGCGTTTGAGCTGTGGTTGTTTAACTCGTACATCACCAAGGTGTCGAACGCTGGCGACAGCCGTTTGGACGACATCTACGGTGGCGCTCAGCAAGGCATCCTGGCTGCTCAGCAGACGGCCGCTGACTTGGTAGAGTACGAGTATAACCTGTGGTCCTTCTAAATCACGGATTTCGCAGATTTAAGTGGATTTCACGGATTTTGTAGTCGATTCGGTTACCATCTAAACAGAAAAAGCCCTTGCAGTGATGCGAGGGCTTTTTCTGTTTAGATGGTTAGGCTGGTTTGGGAAGCTGGCGGGGGGGCATGGGGTGGGCGGGGGCTTCGTTTTCGGCGAGGTAGGTTTGGAGGATTCGGGCTTTGGACTTGCCTACTTCGGCGATTAACTCGGCTTCGGTGAGCTCGCGGATTTTCTTGACGGACTTGAACTTGTTGAGGAGTTTTTCGGCGGTGACGGGGCCGAGGCCTTTGACGTCGGTGAGCTCGGTTTTGAGGGTGCCGGCGTCGCGAAGGGAGCGGTGGAAAGTGATGCCGAAGCGGTGTACTTCGTCGCGCATGCGCTGGAAGAGGCGGAGGGATTCGCTGCGTTTGTCGATGTAGATAGGCAGCGGGTCGTTGGGGACGTAGATTTCTTCGAGGCGCTTGGCGATGCCGATGATGGCAATCTGGCCCCAGAGGTTGAGGTCTTTCAGGGCCTTGACGGCCATGCTCAGCTGGCCCTTGCCGCCGTCGACGATAACGAGCTGCGGGAGGCTTGCGCCTTCATCCACCAGGCGACGGTAGCGGCGGGAAACGACTTCGTACATGGAGTCGAAGTCGTTGGGGCCGATGACGGTTTTGATGTGGTAGTGGCGGTAATCGCGCTTGCTGGGCTTGGAGTTGCGGAAGCAGACCATGGCGGCCACCGGGTTATCGCCCTGGAAGTTGGAGTTGTCGAAGCACTCGATGTGCTTAGGAAGCTCGGTAAGGCGCAGGTCCTTTTTGATGGTTTCCATGATTCGCACCTCGTTGCTGTCCTTGCTCTTCTCATTCATGCTTTCCTTTTCCTTGCGGGCGTAGAGCACGTTTTTGATGGCCAGTTCAAGTAGCTTGCGCTTGTCGCCGATTTGGGGCACGGCGAGGTTCACGCCGGGCAGCGGGAGTTCGACAGCCACATTGGTGAGGATTTCCTTCGACTCGCTTTCGAACTCCTGACGCAGCTGCATGATGAGCGGGGCGAGGATTTCGGCATCCTCCTCATCGAGCTTTTTGGTGACTTCCAGCGACTGCGTGAGGATGATGCTGCCGTTCATCACCTTCAGATACGTGATAAAGCCCGCTTTCTCGTTGCTGGCGATAGCGAAGACGTCGATGTTAGTGAGCGTGTCGCTCACGATGGTGGACTTGGCCTGGAAGGCTTCGAGCTTATCGAGCTTGACCTTGAACTGGTGGGCCAGCTCGTACTGCATGTCCTGGGCGGCGGCGCTCATGCGCTCGCGGAAGTACTGCTTGGGGATGCGCAGGTCGCCGTTGAGGATGTTGCGGATTTGCTGGATGTAGGTGTTGTAGGTGGCCTCTTCTTCGCGGGCGACGCAGGGCGCGTTACAGTTGCCGATTTGCAGCTCCAGGCAGGGCTTGAACTTGCCGGCTTCGACGTTGGCGGCGCTGAGGTTGTAGTTGCAGGTGCGGAGCGGGTAGAGGGCCCGGATGAGCTCCAACAGCACGTTGAGGGCAGTGCCGTTGGCGTAGGGGCCGTAGTAGCGCGAGCCGTCGTTAATCTTATTGCGCGTGGGAATGAGGCGGGGGAACCGCTCGTTGGTGAGGCACAGGAAGGGGTAGGTTTTGCCGTCCTTCAGCAGGATGTTGTACTTAGGTTGGTGCTGCTTGATGAGGTTGTTTTCGAGCAGGAAGGCATCGGATTCACTGTCGACGATGGTAAACTCCAGGCGCTTGATGTTGCGGACCAGCTGCTGGGTTTTCTTGTTGTGGTCCTGCTTGGTGAAGTAGCTGCTCACGCGCTTGCGCAGGTCGATGGCCTTGCCCACGTAGATGATGCCCTCATCATCAAAATACTTGTACACGCCGGGCTTGTGGGGCAGGGCGGAAATTTGGGCTTGCAGTTCGGGGTTGGCTGCCATAAATCGCAGATTGTCGCTGATTAACCGTGATTACGCTGATTCAGCCGGCGTGTTGGGAAGGAGGGAGGTGGGGCGCTAAAAAGGAGTCCCCTTGGAGGGCAAAGAGGTGTCATCGATAACAAAAAATGACCGGCAAAAGTCGCCGGCCATTCCTTATAAAACCGCCGCTTGCGTGATTCAGCTAAAAGAATCAGCGAAATCACGGTTAATCAGCGGTAATCTGTGATTTATATGTCCTTATCGTCCAGGTCGCCGGCGTCGGGCACCTGCATTTTCTGGTCTGCGGGAATGGTGTCGCGCTGGCCGCCGTAGTATTTCGAGCAGTCGATTTCGATGCTGAGCGGGGTGGCGGGCTTGGGGAAGGGGCCGGTGTTGATGCCGATGCGCTTGTCCTTGTACACTTTCTGCATGAATAGGCCGTAGAGCGGCAGGGCCTCGCGCGCGCCTTGGCCGTAGGTGCCGGTGCGGAAGTGGATGCTGCGGTCTTCGCCGCCCACCCACATGCCGCACACCAGGTCGGGGGTGATGCCCATGAACCAGGCATCGGAGTAGTTGCTGGTGGTGCCGGTTTTGGCCCCGATTTCATATGGAAACTTGAAGCCGGTGTGCAGGATGGTGCTGGTGCCGCCGGGCTCGGTGGTGCTGGCCTGCAGCATGTTGGTCATGATGTAGGCCGTTTCTTCGCTGAGCACTTCCCGGGTGCGGGGCACGAACTCGCGCAGCACGTTGCCATTCTTGTCCTCGATACGGGTCACCATGATGGGAGTGGTGTAAACGCCCTTGTTTACGAAGGTGGAATAGACACCGCACAGCTCGAAAATGCTGCAATCGGAGGTGCCGAAGCCCATCGATGGCACAGCATCGACCGGTGAGGTGATGCCGAGGCGCTTGGCGTAGGCGGCGATGGTTTCGGGGGTGAGCTTCATCACCAGCCAGGCTGTGATAGAGTTCATGGACCGGGCCAGCGCCTGGCGCAGGGTGAAGGTGCGGCCCGAGAAATTACCCTCGAAGTTGTGGGGCGTGTAGGCCGCCCGGCCCGCCACGGCGGGGAAGGTGGTGGCCACGTCGGGGCGCGGGTAGCAGGGCGAGTAGCCCTGGTCGATGGCCGCCACATACACGATGGGTTTGAACGTGGAGCCGGGCTGGCGCTTGCCCTGCCGCACGTGGTCGAACTTGAAGAACTTGTAGTTGGGGCCGCCCACCCAGGCCTTAATCTGGCCGTTGAGCGGGTTCATGGCCATGAAGCCGGCCTGCAGGTAGCGCTTGTAGTACTCGAGCGAGTCGTAGGGCGACATCAGCATCTCCTTCTCGCCCTGCCAGGAGAATACCTGCATCTTGTACTTCTTATGCAGGTAGTAGTTCACCGAGTCGCGGTTGCCGTCGTACTGGGCCATCAGCGACTTGTAGCGCTGGGTGCGGCGCATGGAGTTCACCAGGAAGTTGGGGATGATTTTGCCGTTTTCGTCGCGCCAGGGCAGCTGGCCCTTCCAGTGGGCCGAAAACCACTTCTGCTGGAGCGTCATGTGTTCGGCCAGCGACTGCTCGGCGTGCTGTTGCATGCGCGAGTCAATGGTAGTGTAGATTTTCAGGCCGTCGGCGTACAGGTCGTGGTCGGTTTCCTTGGCCCAGCTTAGCAGCGATTTCACCACCTCGGCCCGGAAATAGGGGGCCAGGCCCTTGCTGGGGTTCTCCACGGAGTAGTGCAGCACAATGGCCTTGGCTGTGTCCTGGGCCAGCTCGGTGGTGGTGATGTAGTTCGACTTAGCCATCTGGCGCAGCACCCAGTTGCGGCGCTTGCGCGAGCGGTCGGGGTGCACCACGGGGCTGAAGCGGCCCGGTGCGTTCACGATGCCCACTAGCGTGGCGGCCTCGGGCGTGCTCAGGTTTTTGGGCGACTTGTTGAAGAACGTCTTGGCTGCCGTGTTGATGCCGAAGGCGTTGGAACCGTATTCCACGGTGTTGAAGTACATCCGGATGATTTCGCGCTTCGTGTAGTTGCGCTCCAGCCGGATGGCCAGAATCCATTCTTTCGTTTTGGTGATGAGCAGGCCGAGCTTGCCGGTGCCGTTCAGGGTGCCGTCGTTGAGGTCGCCCCGGGTGCGAAACAGCACCTTGGCCACCTGCTGCGTGAGCGTGGAGCCGCCGCCGTTGTGCGAGAAGGTGAGCACACCGGTTACGGCCCGTAGCACGCTCTTGGCATCAATGCCCGAGTGCTGCTCGAAACGCACGTCCTCGGTGGCGATGAGGGCGTCAATCAGGTTCTGGGGCAGCTCTTTGAAATCGACGGGCGTGCGGTTCTCGCGGAAGTATTTGCCCAGCAGTATACCATCGGCCGAATAAATCTCGGAGGCCAGCTCCGAGCGCGGGTTTTCGAGGCTTTTGAGGTTGGGCATGCGCCCGAACAGGTCCAGGAAGTTGCCGCTCACGGCCAGCACAAACAGCGCCAGCCCCACTACACCCACGCCAAACAGCAGCCACATGGTGCGCACAAACGCCGTAAATCGCCCCGAACGAACCGGTTTCAAAGGTTGGGGCTTGGGACGACGGGCAGGAGGGGTATTGGGCATTGAGGGAGTTAAGAGTTAGGGGTTAAAAGTTAAGAGTTTAGGACTTATGCAGTTGAAACACCAACCAGCTGAAAAACAGCAATATAACAAATATACGTCTTGAATACAAGTCGTTAATTTTCAGTTTACACAGCTTTTGAAGTGCGTAAGTCCTAGCGTTAAAACTTAGGCCGGCCTAACCACGGTGCAAAGGTCCGAATGCCAACTCGTAACTCATAGCCCCTAACTTTTAACTCATTTATACACGCGCTGGTAGAAGGTCAAATACCCCGCCAAATCGCCGCTAATCTGGAGCAAAGCCAGATTTTCGGGGCTAATGACGAGCGTCTGATAGCCCGCGCCGTGCAGCTTGCCCAGTGGCGACTGCGGCCCGCGCAGCTTGGTGGCGTAGCTCTGGGCTATTTTGGCCCACGGCAGCGCTTTCACCACCACTAACTCCTGGTCGGCTCCCAGCGGCACCGATTCAACCGTGAGGTTATTCGCCTTGAAAAAACGACTGTTGTAAGTAGCCAGCTGAGCCGCCAGCCCCGTGGTAGCGGGCGAGTCTTTCGGAAACACCAGCACCACCGTGTGCGGACTGTTTAGCTGGGTGGTGTAGGCCACGGCCGGGGCCGACGAAGCCGTACTGGCCCCGGCTACGGGCGTGGGCATAGCTGCCGGAGCCGTCGTTGCGGGAGTTGGGGTGCCCGGTGCAGGAGCCGTAGTGCCGGGGGTAACACCCGCTGCCGCCGCCGCTTTGGCAGCGGCAGCTTTCGCGGCAGCCTCGTCGGCCAGCTGCTTGCGGGTGGGCCGGCCCTTGCGGACCGGGGCCGCCGTTGTGGGGGTAGTTGCCGTCGGGGCACCGTTGGTAGCGGCAGCGGGAAGTGGTGCGGCCGTTGGTGCGGTAGGAGTGGGGCTGCCACCCGTAGCAGCCGGCAAAGTGCCCGCCGCCGAAGCTGCTGCTGCAGCGGCTGCTTTTTTCGCCGCCGCTTCATCGGCCAGTTGCTTGCGCGTGGGCCGACCTTTCCGCACCGGAGCTGCCGCAACTGGTGCCGCTCCCGGCGTGAGGGCCGCGTTGGTAGCCGGAGCAGTACCCAGGGCCGCCGTTGAGGGGGGCATAGTTGAGCCTGTGGCTTCGGCCGCGCTCTTCGCTTCTTGCCGGATATCAGCCGCCGAGCGCCGGGGCATGGCCCGCATCGCATCCGGTGCGGGCGTGGCAGGGGCCGGCGCTGCTGGGGCCGGGGCTGGCGTAGTCGGACCCAGGGCTTTGGCCGGGCTATCCCCTTCGCGATACACAATGCGCATTCGGTTATCAATTTCGCCGGGGCGGAAGATGGACACCACGGGCTTTTCGGTGGAAGCCAGCGCGCCGGCAATCTGGCCATCGTCCTTCTTCTGATAGGTGGCGGCCAGCGCCTGGGCCTGCGGCACTAGGGGGCTTTCCGGGAAATCCTTGTAGAATTTCTCCACCGAGGAGCGGGCCGTGAGCGGCGGCTGGGTTCGAATCACCAGCAGCGTTTTCAGGTAGGCCACCCGGTCGTTGAGGTCACTTTTGGGGTATTGCTGCTCGGTGCGCGCCAGTACGGTCGTGGCCTTGCGGAACTCCTGGTTCTTGTAATACGTGAAGGCCGAATCGACGCGACTGGCCACGGCGTTGTGCAGGGCCAGCTCGTGCTCGCGGTACAGCGGGTCGGCAATCAGCTTGGCGTAGAGTGACTTCGGGAACTCGCGCTGCAGCGCCGCCGCGTATTGGGCAGTTTTGGCCGCGTCGGGCTTGTCTTTGTAGTAGAGGTATAGCAGGTAGTAGGCATCGGGGGCATGTTCACCGCGCACGTAGCGGGTCACCTGCTTCTCGTAGGTTTCGAAGCCCTTTTCACGCTCCTTCAGCTGCTCTTTGTAGATGCCGCCCAACTCGTACAGCGCGCCTTCTACCTGCGTATCGGAAGCCGCCAGCTGGGTGGGCGTGGTGGGAATATCCTTGCGGTACTGCGCTACCAGGGCATCCTTGGCTGCGTTGGGGTTGGCGGCGGCGGCGGCCACGGCCGCCGAGTCGGACCGGCCGCCATTCACCAGCGTGCTGCCGTTGCCGGTGATGGAGATGGGCGCACCACCATTGGCGATGTTGTTGGTCGAGCTGCTGCCCGTGCGGCTGGTGCGCCAGTTGTCCTGCAATGGTCGGTTCTGCCATTTGCGCAGAAAGTCGGCGCGGGCCGTGCCCAGCGTGGCGGGGTTGTCGAAGTACCACTGCGCACCCGAAGCCACCGCCGTCGGGTCGAATGACAGCGGGTCGGCGCTGGGTGCGCCACCGGGCAGGTTGCTGCCCAGGCCACTGCTGCTGGAACTGGTGCGGCCGGCAAACTCGGCGGCGGCCGCCTGTTTCTTTTGCTGAGCCGCCAAGCGGTCGGCGGCCACTTTCTGGGCTGCCAGCTCAGCCTCGGCGTAGGCAACGAGCTGCTGGTTAAGGGCATCGGGTGCCAGGCGGGCCAGCGCCTGCAAGCTGTCCTGCGTTTCGATAATGGTGTACTGTTTGGCAAAATCCTTCAGGATGCCGCTGCGCTCCTTGATGGCGGCGTAGGTTTTGGCTTCCTTGTTCAGGTTCTGCACCGTGCTGTCGTAGTAGGCCGCCGCGAGGCGGTACTTCTGCAGGTTTTCGTAGTATATGCGCCCAGCCAGCAAGTAGGTATAGCTTTTCTGGAGGCGGCTGGTGGTGGTGGCTTTAATAGATTGCCGCAGCAGTTTCAGCGCCTCCGGGTATTTCTTTTCGCGGTAGTTCAGCCGCGCCATCTCATAGTATATCTTGTCGCGGTAGTCCTTGTTCTTTGTGTCTTTCAGCAGGTTGACAAAGTTCTTGTTCAGCTTCACCCGGTCGGTCGCGCTCAGGTCCGATACCTGCGGCAGCATCAGCTTGGCCTGGAAATCCAGCTCGTACGGCGGGTTGCGAGCGATAATCTGGTCGAGCTGCTCGTAGGCCTTTTTATTCTCGCCGGCATCTTGGTACAGCTGCGCCAGAATGTAGCGCGTGCGCGACTGCTCGTTCTTAAACTCAATCAGCGGAATAGCCTTTTCCAGCTCCGGAATGGCCTTGGCCGGTTCCTCCGTGCGGATGTAGTAGTCGGCCCGCGTCAGAAATAGCTGGCGCGCATCCTGCGGCAGGCCCTTTTCCTTGTCCAGCAAGTCCGATACCGCTTTGGCGCTTTCCAGCTCGCCCTGCGCCACGAAGGTCCGCATCAGTCCAATCAGCGCTTCGTGCTTGGCATTGGCGTCCTTGCCGGTCGAGTTTACGTACTTAAACGTCTGGCCAGCATCGTCAAACTGCATCAGATAGAAGCGCGCCCAGCCCACCAGTATGTAGGCATCATCGGTCCAGTCCGAGCCCGGCCGGTTCTGAATCGGCATCGATGCCTTCTTGATAATATCGTTCAAATCGGCGCGGTTGGCCTTCACGCTGGCGCTGTCCAGCGTCGGGAACAGCGGCAGCGTCTGGTTGTAGTCGTTCACGCGGGCCGCGTACATCTTGTCCTCGGCCGTCTGCAGCTTCACGCGGGCCAGGAAGTAGGCGTTGTCGCGGGCGGCCACGTTGTTGAAGGCGTGAGCCACCAGGTTTTTGTCCGATGCGCAGCCCGCCGCTCCCACGCCCAGTAGGAAGGCGAGCAGCGCGGCCCAGCGATATGTCAGCGAATAATGTGTCAAAATCAAAGCAAGGGAAAGGACGGCCCGGAGCAGCCGGAACGCCCAAAGCAGCCGGAAATGTTCGACGGCTCTGCCAGATAACGAAGCCGCACGGGTAAAATTACGTTTTTCCCCGGGCAAACGTAGCCCCGCCCGCGCCGTAACTTTGCCAGCCGTCTCTCCCTCACCGCCCATGTCCACCCCGCCCGACCCGCAGCCCGCCGGCACCAACCGCCTGCAGGCCGTCATGAAATACTCCGGCCTGGCCTTCCAGATGCTGGCCATCATCGGGGGCAGTGCTTGGCTGGGCACCTGGCTCGACGGCCGTTTGCACACCCAGCCCTGGCTCACCATTGGGCTGCTGCTGCTGGGCGTGTTCCTGGCCGTGTTTCAGGTTATCCGCAGCCTCACCAAAGAATCGCTTTAAGTACGAACCCACTGTCATGCCGAGCGCAGCCGAGGCCTCTCGCGTGCAATAGCAACTCAATCGTTGAAAGATTAGTGGGGGCACGCGAGAGGCCTCGGCTACGCTCGGCATGACGTCGTATCAGCCCCAATCTATGTCTATGTCCAAGTTCCTGCGTCAGTTTCTGCTCTTCACCGCCGCGCTGGGACTGCCCATCTACGTCCTGCAACGCCTCTACGGCGCGGCCGTAGTGCACCCGCGCACTGGGCTCATTTTTGCCGTCATGGCCGCGCTCACGTACTTCGCCTACACCCTCACGGCGCGCCTTGTGGCCCGCTCGCCCGATAACCTCGGCACGGGCTACCTCATCGGCATGACGGTCCGGCTGCTGGTGTCGCTGGGCCTTGTTACTTGGCTGCTGGCCGGCGGCATTGCCCGCGAGCCGAGGGGCATCTGGACCTTCCTCGGAGCCTTCTTTATCCTGTACTTTTCGTGGGCCGGGTTTGAAATCTGGGCTACTTTGAGTAACTTGCGGCCGATTTCAGGAAAGCAAGTAACGCAATGATAGTGCGTTAGCCCGGAATTAGTCATTAATTAACTTTGAATGAAGCGTTTACTCTCGATTCTCCTCTGCTTCGTCTCCCTGTCCGTTTTTGCTAACGAACCCGCTGCCGAGGGCGAAAAAGCCGAAGGCTTCAATCCCGGTGAAATGATTTTGCACCACATCGGCGATTCGCACGAGTGGCATTGGCTGGCCACCGATACCGGCAATTTCACCACCTACCTGCCCATTATCGCCTACCGCCCCGGCAAAGGGGTTTCGATATTCTCCTCCGAGAAAATCTCGAACGGCGAAGGAGAAGCCAGCGGCAAGGAGTATGATGGCCTAAAGCTCGACCACGAAAAGCTCGTGAGCACCGATGGCAGCAAGCTCTACGACTTCTCCATCACCAAAAACGTTGCCGGCCTCATCGGCAGCGCCGTGCTGATGCTGGTGGTGTTTATCTCCGTAGCCAGCGGCTACCGCAAGAACCACGGCCATGCCCCCAAGGGCATCCAGTCGTTCTTCGAGCCCATCATCGTCTTCATCCGCGACGAAGTAGCCAAGAAAAACATCGGCCCCAAGTACGAGCGCTACATGCCGTACCTGCTCACGGTGTTCTTCTTCATCTGGTTCAACAACCTGCTCGGCCTCACGCCCGGCGCGGCCAACCTCTCCGGCAACATCGCCGTGACCATGGTCTTGGCCCTGATGACGCTGGTTATCACCCTGGCCTCGAGCAATAAGTACTACTGGGCGCACATTTTCGCCACGCCCGGCGTGCCCAAGCCCTTGCTGCCCATCATGATTATCGTGGAAGTAATTGGTATTTTCACCAAGCCCTTCTCGCTCATGATTCGTCTGTTCGCCAACATCACGGCGGGCCACATCGTGGTGCTGAGCTTTATCAGCCTGGTGTTCATCTTCAAATCGTGGGCTGTCGCTCCGGTGACGCTGGCTTTCGGCCTGTTCATCAACGTGCTCGAATTGCTGGTGGCCCTGCTCCAGGCGTTCATTTTCACTTTGCTGACTTCGATGTACATCGGCGGCGCAGTAGAGGAGCATCACGATGCCGACATGCAAATAGGCTACAGCGACGACTCGGAAGCTGCCCACGCTGCCCACTAATCTGATTTAACCGGCCGGGTGCCCGCCACCCGCCAACTGGCTGTTTCGGCCAGCCCGTGGCAATCCCCCCCCCCTCCCCGCCGCGGGACTGACGAACTTTTTCTTTTTCCCCTTTTTCTTTTTTATTATGCTTCTCTCTTTGTTTTTGCAAGCCATGGCGGCCAACTACGGTCCCGGTCTGGCAGTAATGGGTGCCGGTATCGGTGCAGGTCTGGTTGCTTTGGGCGTTGGCCTGGGTATCGGTCGCATCGGCGGCAGCGCCATGGATGCTATCGGCCGTCAGCCGGAAGCTTCGGGCAAAATCCAGACGGCAATGATTATCGCCGCCGCGCTGATTGAAGGTCTGGGCCTGTTCGCAGTCGTAGTCTGCGTGCTTATCTGGACCAAACTCGTTTAGTAACGGGCCGGGCTTTGGGCCCGGAAGTAGTTGGAAGCCCGCCGCCCGCTGCTGCAACATGCAGTTGGCGCGGCGGGCTTACCTGCTCCTAATCTGCCTAATTGATTAGTTGACATTTTTTAAAAATACCCTATCAATGCTGCCAGCTTTTTTATCCCCTGAACTCGGCCTGATTTTCTGGCAACTGGTCATCTTCCTGCTGGTGTTGTTCCTGCTGGGCAAGTTTGCCTGGAAGCCGATTCTGCTCGCCCTCAAAGAGCGTGAAGACAACATCGAAGGTGCTCTGCGCATGGCCGACCAGGCCAAAATCGAAATGCAGCAGCTGAAAGCCGGCAACGAGAAGTTGCTGACCGATGCCCGCCTCGAGCGCGACCGAATGATGCAGGAAGCCGCTCAAATGGCCAACCAGTACCGCGAAACCGAAAAGGCCCGCGCCACCGCCGAAGCCAACACCATCATCCAGCAAGCCCGCGAAGCCATCCAGCAGGAGAAAAACGCAGCCCTGGCCGAGGTGAAAAATACCGCCGCCAAGCTCTCGCTCGACATTGCCGAGCGCATCCTGCGCCGTGAGCTGACCGACCCTGCCGCCCAAACGCAGCTGGTCGATTCTTACCTGAAAGACGTCAATCTTAACTAATGTCTGTCATGCTGACGAAGGAAGCATCTTATCGCGGCTGCTTTCGTCAGATTTAGCTTACCGAGCGGCGCGAACCTGATAAGATGCTTCGCCAGCTCAGCATGACAACCTCAAAATAATATGGCTGACCAACGAGTAGCGGCCCGCTACGCCAAGTCGCTCCTCGACTTGGGCAAGGAGATGGGCACCCTGAGCGCAGTGAAAGCGGACATGGACCTGCTGAGCAAGACCATGGCCCAAAGCCGCGACCTGCGCCTGCTGCTACGCAATCCGATTGTGAAGCACGACAAGAAACTGGCCATCCTGAACGCCATTTTCGGCGGTAAGGTATCGGACATGACCCTGCGCTTCTTCACTATTCTGACCAATAAAAACCGCGAGTCGGCGATTGAAGGGATTGGGCCGGAGTTTCTGGCGCAGTACAACAGCATGCAGGGCATTCAGTCGGCCGAAGTAACGTCGGCCACGGCCCTCACGCCGGCTGCCCGCGCCGAAATGCAGGCATTGGTGACCAAGCAGACCGGCCTCACCGAGGTGCAGCTCACCGAGAAAGTTGACCCCGAGCTTATCGGTGGCTTCGTGCTGCGGGTGGGCGATAATCAGATTGACGATTCCGTGCGCACCAGCCTGCGCAAGCTGCGCACGTCGCTGCAAGAAAATTCTTACCAACAAAAACTGTAGGGTGTAGGGAAGTTGGGATAGGGGACACGCTCCCGCCGTCCCCACCCCATATCCCGAATTCCCTATACCTTATTCCCCCCAAAAATGGCAGAAGTACGTCCGGACGAAGTCTCCGCAATCCTGCGGCAGCAATTGTCCAATTTCAAGTCGGAAGCCGAGCTGGAAGAAGTCGGCACCGTATTGCAGGTCGGCGACGGCGTGGCCCGCATCTACGGCCTGAGCAAAGCCCAGGCCGGCGAGCTGATTGAGTTTGAGAACGGCCTGCAGGCCCTCGTGCTCAACCTGGAAGAAGACAACGTGGGTGCCGTGATGCTGGGCGACTACTCGGAAATCCGGGAAGGCTCTACGGTGAAGCGCACCAAGAAAATCGCCTCTATCAAAGTGGGCGAGGGCATTGTGGGCCGCGTGGTAAACACGCTGGGCCAGCCCATCGACGGCCGGGGCCCCATAACGGGCGAGCTGTATGAGATGCCCCTGGAGCGCAAAGCTCCCGGCGTAATCTTCCGTCAGCCCGTAACCGAGCCGATGCAAACCGGCATCAAGTCGATTGACGCGATGATTCCGATTGGCCGTGGCCAGCGCGAGCTGATTATCGGTGACCGCCAGACCGGCAAATCGGCCGTGGCCATCGATACCATCATCAACCAGCGCGAGTTCTTCGAGGCCGGCCAGCCGGTGTATTGCATCTACGTGGCCATCGGCCAGAAGGCTTCTACGGTGGCCCAGGTAGTGCAGGCCCTCACCAAGGGCGGTGCAATGGACTACACCGTGGTGGTGGCCGCTTCGGCTTCCGACCCAGCTCCGCTGCAGTTCTACGCGCCCTTCACGGGTGCTGCTATTGGTGAGTTCTTCCGCGATACGGGTCGTCCGGCCCTGGTGGTTTACGATGACTTGTCGAAGCAGGCCGTAGCTTACCGTGAGGTGTCGCTGCTGCTCCGTCGTCCTCCGGGCCGCGAGGCATACCCCGGCGATGTGTTCTATCTGCACAGCCGTTTGCTGGAGCGGGCCGCTAAAATCAACTCTTCGGACGAGATTGCGAAGAACATGAACGACCTGCCCGAGAGCATCAAGCACCTCGTGAAAGGCGGCGGTTCGCTGACCGCCCTGCCCCTGATTGAGACGCAGGCCGGCGACGTATCCGCCTACATCCCGACCAACGTGATTTCGATTACGGACGGCCAGATTTTCCTCGAGACCAACCTGTTCAACTCGGGCGTGCGCCCGGCCATTAACGTGGGTATCTCGGTATCGCGCGTGGGTGGTAACGCCCAGATTAAGTCGATGAAGAAAGTGGCCGGTACGCTGAAGCTCGACCAGGCCCAGTTCCGCGAGTTGGAAGCCTTCGCCAAGTTCGGCTCCGACCTCGATGCCTCGACCAAGCTCACCATCGAGCGCGGCCGTCGCAACCTCGAAATTCTGAAGCAGCCCCAGTACTCGCCCGTGAAGGTGGAGGACCAGGTGGCCATCATCTACGCCGCCACCAACGGCCTCCTCGACAACGTGCCCGTGAACCGCGTGCGTGAGTTTGAGAAGGAATTTGGTCAGGTGATGAACTCCCGCTACCCCGACGTGCTGAAGGCTCTGAAAGCCGGTAAGCTCGACGATACTGCCACCAAGGCGATGCGCGAAGTAGCGAAGGACGTGTCGGCGAACTACGCGGTGAAGTAAGTTAAAAGTTAAGAGTTAGGAGTTAAGAGTTGCCACTTAGTGGTTCTTAGCTCCTAACTCATCACTCTTAACTCCTAACTCTTAACTCTACAAATGGCCAGTTTAAAAGAAGTCCGTAGCCGCATTCAGTCGGTGAGCAGCACGCAGCAGATTACCAAAGCCATGAAAATGGTGGCGGCGGCCAAGCTGCGCCGTGCCCAGGACAACATTATCCGGATGCGGCCTTATGCCCAGCGGCTGAACGCCATCCTGACCAACCTGACGCGCAATGCCGACGACGACATTGTGAGCGAATACGGCGTGGCCCGGGAGGTGCGTAAGGTGCTGGTGATTGCCATTACCTCGGACCGGGGCCTGGCGGGCGCGTTCAACTCGAACGTGTTTAAGGGCGTGAACGCAGCCATTGCTTCGCGCTACGGCAACCTGCCGGCGGCCAGCATTTCGGTGATGGCCATTGGCAAGAAGGCGCATGACTACTACGGCCGTCGCGGCCAGACGGTGGGCGACTATACCCATGTCTTCACCAAGCTGTCGTTTGAGACGGTGCGGGCGGCGGCAGAAGTGGCCATGGATGGTTTCCGCAACGGCACTTACGACGAGGTGGTGATGGTATACAACGAGTTCCGGAACGTGGCGACGCAGATTATCCGCACTCAGCAGCTGTTGCCGCTGGTGCAGGAGCCCGCGCCCGTCACGGCTACGCCGGAGTCGAATGTGGACTACCTGTTCGAGCCTTCGAAAGAGGACATCGTGCAGACGCTGATTCCGCAGTCCATCAAGATTCAGCTTTACAAGGCGGTGCTGGAAAGTAATGCTTCGGAGCACGGTGCCCGCATGACGGCCATGGACAAGGCGACCGAGAATGCCGGGGAGCTGCTCAAGGCCCTCAAGCTGACTTATAACCGGACGCGTCAGGCGGCCATCACGACCGAGATTCTCGAAATCGTGGGTGGTGCTGAAGCGCTGGCGGCGGGGTAATTTCTGGCTTCCTGCACAATTTTAAAGGTCCCCTTCCGTTGGAAGGGGACCTTTTTTTTAGGGGGAATCGGTAAACGCGCACTTCAGCACTTCAGCACTTGAGTATGGGGAAAGGAGGGCTGACGAGGACGGCGGGGCGGGCAGGGCCGGTGCCCAGACGAACAATGATTTCAGCCCGGAGCGTCTGATGCCAGGATATGATGGCGCTTATTGCCGGTGGTCCCGGCGTTATTTTATCTAACCTATCCACGCTATGAGAAGCATCGTGTTATCGCCCCGTTTGGGTATGCTGGCAGTTCCGGCCTTGCTGGAACTGTGGGCACCGACAGCCCACGCGCAGGACCTGGCCCCGCTGGCCGACGTGAGCGTGTACCCCAACCCGGCGCACATTCGGGCCACGGTGCAGGTGCCGGCGGTGCCGGGGGCCGATACGGCCACTGTGACGCTCACTGATGCGCTCGGGGCCACCGTGTTTGAGCAGCCCGTGAGCCTGACCGGTGCCGGGGGCACCGCCGAAGTGCCGCTGCTGGGCCGCGTGCCCGGCCTGTACCGGGTGCAGGTGCGGGCGGGGGAGCAGCGCATAATGCGCACACTGAAGGTGGAGTAGGGGCGAGGCCTGCCCCCGGTCCGACCGCCCTGGGCGGTCGCGGGGCATCGGCCCGCACCCGCCCCGCCCTACATTTGCCCCCATGCTTCTACCCAGCCTGCTTACCCCCGACGCGGCCACTGCCCACCTGCGCCGCCTGCGACCCACTCCCGAACAGCTGGCCGAATTCCGCGCCCACCTGGCCGAGCTGCTGCGCCACCTCGACCCCACCAAGATTGAGCGGCACGGCGAAACCCACATTCTCGACTTCCTGCGCAGCGTGACCCGGCCCGCCGAGGGCGGCAGCCGCTACGGCAACGTGAACGGCAAGCGCGACCTGGTGCTGCACCTCGGCGACACGGCCGACTCGCCGGTGGGGGTGGTGCTGGAGGTGAAGGGCCCCAAGAACCCCGGCGAGATGCTGGCCCCAGACGACCTCAACCGCAAGGCTTTCCAGCAGCTGCTGCTCTACTACCTGGAAGACCGCACCGACGAGAAGGCCGACGACTTAAAGCGCCTCATCATCACGACGGGCTACGAGTGGTACGTGTTCGATGCCCTCGACTTCAACCGCCTGTTTTTCCGTGACAAGACGTTTGTGAAGGCCTTCCGCGACTGGAAGGCGGGCGCCAAGGCCGCCACCGATACCGCCTTTTTCTACCACAGCATTGCCGGCAAGCAGCTGGCCGCGCTGGCCGGCGAGCTGCGCGTGGCCTACGTGGACCTGCGCCCCGGCCTGCCCACCAAGCCCGCCGACCTGCTGGCCCTCTACCGCCTGTTTCACCCCGCCTACCTGCTGAAGGAGCCCCTGACGGGGCGACGCGACCCCAACACCCTCAACCAGGAGTTCTACAACGAGCTGCTGTACCTGGTGGGGCTGAAGGAAGACAAGCAGGGCGGCCTGCGCCGCATTGGCCGCTGCCCGGTGGGCGAGCGCCAGCCCGGCTCGCTGCTCGAAAACACGCTCAGCAAGCTGCACATCGGGCAGGGCTTGCAGAACATGCCCGCCGCCGAGCGCCCCACCTACGGCAACACCCTGGAAGCCTAGCTGGAGGAAGTGGCCCTGGCCCTGTGCCTGGTGTGGGTGAACCGCCTCCTGTTTCTGAAGCTGCTGGAGGGGCAGCTGGTGCGCTACCACGATGCCGCCGATGCCGCGCTGTATGGGGTGGCGCTGCCGGGGGCGGGCGGCGCGCTGTAGCGCGGACTTTTAGTCCGCGAGGGGAATCAGGGGGCTCGCGGCCTACAAGTCCGCGCTCCGACTGCCCCGAAACCCGTGCCAAGCGGGTTTAATCCCCCTGCCGAACGGGTTTCGGGCGGCGTGGGGCGGCCCGAAACCCGTTCGGAGGGGGTTAAATCCCCTTCCGAACGGGTTTTTGCGCGTTCGGAAGGGGATTCGGGGGGGCGGGCGGGGCAAAAAAGAAGCTCCGAACGGGTTTAAAGCCGTTCGGAGCTTGCAGGGGGCCGGGCAGCGCGGCGGAAAGGGGCGGCGGGGCGGGTTAGGCCTTGCTCGGGACGGTTTTGGCGGGGCGGCCGGGGAAGCGCTGGCGCAGGTCGTCGTAGGCGGCCTGGGCACCGGGCTGCTTCTGCTCGGCCAGGAACTTGATGTTTTTGTAAACCGGCGAGGCCTGGGCCATGCCTTCGGCCCCGGCCAGCATGGTGGTGCTGCCGAGGTCGAGGGCGAGCTGGGCGGCAAACTGTTCGAGGGGGGCCAGGTCGGCGGCCAGGCCCACGTCCTGCTTCAGCTCGTCGAAGCTGATGAAGGCGGGCACGAAGGCGGGGGAGTTGGCCGCGTAATCGAGAATTTTGGCCATGAAGCCGACGGATTTGTCGCCCATTTTCGCCAGGTTCTTGCGCTCGTCCGGCGTGAGGGCGTGCAGGTAGGGGGCGAGCACGGCGCGAGCCTGCTTGAGGTGGTCGAGGGCCTTGGCCAGCTCGGCGGGGGGAATGGCAGCGGTAATCTGATTAGACATCGGAAAGATGAGTGGTAGGTAGGAAAAAGAGAACCGGCGGCCCCAGCTGCCGGGCCCCGGGCGGGCCACGCGGCCCGCGTCGGAAAGGTGGGGATAAAATGTGGGATGTGCTGTCGTTCAACGGGGTGAGGCGCCCCGTTGCACGACTACCCGCGTCCTTTCCGGGCCTTCGGCGCTGCGGGCTGCTGCGCCAGCAGCTCCAGCAAGTGCTCGGGCGTGAAGCCCGTGAAGTCCTTGATGACGGTGAGCGGGGCCTGGAAATCTTTCGCCGCCAGCGTGGTGGCCACGGCCACGCAGCGCATACCAGCGCGGTAGGCGGCCTGCTCGCCGAGCACGGCATCTTCGAACACGATGCAGTCTTCCGGCTGTGCGCCCAGCCGGGCGGCGGTGCGGGAATAGGTGTCGGGGTGGGGCTTGCCCCGGGGCACGTCGTCTTTGCCGGCGACCACGTCAAAATAGCAGCGCAGGTCGAGGTGGTCGAGGATGTAGCTGAGCGTGGGGCCGCCCTAGCCGGTGCCGAGACCGATTTTAAAGCCCTCATCGCGGGCCGCTTGCAGGAAATCAACGAGGCCGGGCAGGGCGCGGCGCTTGCTCCGGTACAGGGTGCGGTAGAGGAGCTCGCGCTGCTCGGCGTAGCTGTCGCGCTGCTTTTTGGGGATGGCGTGCCGGAACATGCGTTGGATATTGAAGCTGTTTAGAAAGCGTAGAGACGCAAATATGCGTCTCTACGCTTTCTAAACAGCTTCAATATCGTCGGCGGGCATGCCGTTGAGGCGTTTGAGCAGGGGCCGGGCTTGGGTTGTGAGGCCCAGGTCGCGGAAGAGCAGCTGGAAGGCGCGGGCCTGCACAGGCGTGTTGTCGACGAGCACGCCGTCCATGTCGAAGAGGAGGGCTGGTTTCATAACCTGGCGTACGCACGGCGGGGCAAGCGCGGCGGTATCTTTGCCGGGCTTTCGCTCAATTGCCATTTCATGAAGAAACTTCTTGCCTTAGCTTTCCTGGCCTTGCCCACGCTGGCCGCCAAACCCGAAGACCCCGTGCCGCGCCCCAGGCTGGTGGTGGGCATCGTGGTCGACCAGATGCGCTACGACTACATTTACCGCTACTGGAGCAAGTACCCGGCCGGCGGCTTCCGGCGCTTGCTGGGCGAGGGCTTCAGCTACGAAAGCTGCCACTACAACTACGTGCCCACCTACACCGGCCCCGGCCACGCCAGCGTGTACACCGGCACCACGCCGGCCGTGCACGGCATTATCGGCAACAACTGGTGGGTGCGCGAGGAAGGCCGCGAAACCTACGTGACCGAGGACAAGACCGTGCAGGCCGTGGGCGGCACGGCGGCCGCCGGCCAGATGTCGCCGCGCTATATGCTTAGTACCACCATCACCGACGAGCTGCGCCTGGCCACGAATTTCCAGGCCAAAACCATTGGTGTGAGCATGAAGGACCGGGGCAGCATCCTGCCCGCCGGCCACTCGGCCACCGCCGCCTACTGGTACGACGGCACCAACGGCGCCTTCATCAGCAGCACCTTCTACCAGCCCACTTTGCCCGATTGGGTCACGAAGTTCAACGCCGCTGGCCACGCTGCCGAGTACCTGGCTAAGCCCTGGAACACGCTGCTGCCCATTGCCGGCTACACCGAAAGCTCGGCCGATGACGTGCCGTGGGAAGCCGCTTTCAAGGGCGAAAGCAAGCCCGTGTTCCCGCACGATCTGCCCGTGCTCTCGGCCGGGGCCCCCGCCTCGGTGCAGCCCGTCCTCAAAAACTCGGGCGATGGCAAGAACCCCCAGCCGCCCACCCAGAACCTCGACCTCATCCGCAGCACGCCTTTCGGCAACAGCCTGACCACCGACTTCGCCCTCGAAACCCTGCGCCAGGAGCAGATGGGCCAGCGCGGCATCACCGATTTCCTGGCCCTGAGCTACAGCAGCACCGACTACGTGGGCCACCAGTTCGGCCCCAACTCTATCGAAGCTGAGGACACCTACCTGCGCCTCGACCGCGAGCTGGCCCGCCTGTTTGAGGCCCTCGACAAGCAGGTGGGCCGGGGCCAGACCCTCGTTTTCCTCACTGCCGACCACGCGGCGGCCCATGCCGTGGGCTTCTCGCAGGCCCACCGGCTGCCCGGCGGCGGCGTAGGGCCGTCCGTTATCCGCGACTCGGTGCAGCGCGCCCTCACCCGCCAGTACGGCGCCGGCCAGTGGGTGCTCAGCTACGAAAACCAGCAGGTGTACCTCAACCGCCCGCTGCTCAAAAAGAAGAATATTGACCTCGGCAAAGCCCAGCAGGACGTGGCCGCCGCCCTGCTCACCCTGCCCGGCGTCACGCAGGCTCTCACCGCCCTCGACCTGCAGCGCGCCCACTGGAGCGAGGGCCTGGGCATGTACCAGGAAAACGGTTTCTACGCCCCGCGCTCCGGCGATGTGCTCACCGTGCTGGCCCCCGGCTGGCTCGAAGCCTACGCCTATCCCGTAGTGAAAGGCACCACCCACGGCTCGGCCGGCGCGTATGATACGCACGTGCCGCTGCTGTTCTGGGGCTGGGGCGTGAAGCACGGCGAGTCGTCGGCTGCGGTGCACACCATTGACATCGCGCCCACCATCGCGCAGTTTCTGCACATTCAGGAGCCCAGCGGCTGCTCGGGGGTGCCGCTGCGCGAGGTGCTGGGAAGGTAACCGTAGTTCCCGTCTGCTCGCTGCGCTCACGCGCGGACTCGCAGAGTCCGCGCTACATTTTTATTAACAAACTCCCCCATCCGCTTGTAATTTTGTCATTGGCCGTCAGATAGGCGGCTGCTTTCCCTGAATATGACCCACTTCAACCCCTGGCACGACGTGTCGCGCGGCGACGAAACTCCTACCGTCGTCCAGTCCATCATCGAAATTCCTAAAGGCAGCAAAGGCAAGTACGAGCTCGACAAGGAAAGCGGCCTGCTGAAGCTCGACCGCGTGCTGTTCTCGGCCGTGCACTACCCGGCCGCCTACGGCTTCATTCCGCAAACCTATTGCGACGACAAAGACCCGCTGGATATTCTGGTGCTCTGCTCGGTTGACATCGTGCCCATGTGCCTGGTGGAGGCCAAGGTCATCGGCGTAATGCAGATGGTGGACCAGAACGAGGAAGATGATAAAATCATCGCCGTAGCTGCCCACGACATTTCGGTGAACCACTACAACGACATCTCCGACCTGCCGCCCCACACGCTGCTCGAAATGCGCCGCTTCTTCGAGGACTACAAGGCCCTGGAGCACAACAAGCACGTTACCGTGGAGCGCTTCATGGGCAAGGAAGATGCCTACCGCATCATCAACGACAGCATCAAGCTCTACGAAGAGACGTTCGGCGACCGCAAGGCGTAATCGCC
This sequence comes from Hymenobacter siberiensis, assembly GCF_018967845.1. Classification (GTDB taxonomy): domain Bacteria; phylum Bacteroidota; class Bacteroidia; order Cytophagales; family Hymenobacteraceae; genus Hymenobacter; species Hymenobacter siberiensis. The sequence continues at coordinate 450,310 of NZ_JAHLZZ010000001.1, read as the reverse complement.
GTTTCGGAATCGCTGCGCTATCGCGCGAACTGAACGTTCGCGCGATAGCGCAACCGGACACAGGCCCCGAAATTTTCTTTCGGCCCGCCAGAACGATTCGACCGATTTCGTTCTGGCGGGCCGAAAGGAAATTTTGGGGTTCGCGTTTCAGGCCCACCCAACGGGCCCCGCCTTCTACCTTCGCTCCGTGGATGCTTCCGTTTCCGTCGCTGCCCCCGGGGCCGGCCCCCGCCTGTGGCGGCGGGTCCTCGATGCCATACTGTTTAGCAGCGTGTGGCTGGCCGGCGCGGCGGCGGCCCAAACGGCGGCCTCGTTCCGGCGCTGGCCAGCCGCCGATGGCGGCGTGAACGGCCGGGTGGTGGCACTGGTGTTTTCCGCCACTCTCCTGGTGTATAACCTCGATGCCGTGCTGCCCTTCAAGCACCGGCAGCCGGCCGCCGGCTCGGGGCGCAAGGCCTGGCAGCAGCGGCACCGCCAGCTGCTGGCGGGGCTGGCCGGCGCGGCGGCCCTGGCGGCCGGCTACCTTTTCCTGGTTGATGGCTGGTGGCGCTACCTGCCGGCGCTGCTGCCCCTCACGCTGCTGGCGCTGGTGTACTCGTGGCCGCTGGTGCGCTGGCAGGGGCAGCGCCGGGCCCTGCGCGAAGTGCCGCTGCTAAAGGGCTTTCTGATTGCCGGCGTGTGGTCGGCCATCACGGTGGGACTGCCCGCGCTGGCCCAGCACCGCCCGCTGGCCGAGGTGCTGGGGCTGTTGGCGCAACGCTTCTGCCTGGTGCTGGCCATCACCATTGTGTTCGACATCCGCGACCTGAGCCGCGACCGGGCGGCCGGCACCCAAACTTTCCCGGTGGTGCTGGGCGTGGCCGGCGCGCGGGCCGTGGCGCTGGCCTTCCTGGCCGGGGCCATGCTGCTGGGTTTCGAGCGCGGCGTGCCGCCGCTGGGGCTGGGGCTCACGGGGCTGGCGGCGGCGGCCGTAATTCTGCTGGCCGAGGAGCGGCGCTCCGACTACTTCTACGCCCTGCTGGCCGATGGCGTGCTGCTGGTGCCCGCCGTGCTGTACCTGGTGGGGAAGTAGCACCTGCTTCAGCTTCCGCCAGGACCGCACAACGATGCACCAGCTAAAGCAGGCGCTACACCTCGGCCAGCGCCGGGCCCATGTGCCGCACAATGTCGCTGGCTACCAGCCCGGCCTGGCCGGTTTGCGCGGCGGCCCGGTCGCCGGCCCGGCCGTGGGCGTACACGCCCAGCCGCACCGCCTCGAATGCCGGCAATTGGGCGTGGGAGCGTAGGGCCAGCAGCACGCCCGTGAGCACATCGCCGCTGCCGCCGGTGGCCATGCCGGCGTTGCCGGTGCTGTTGAAGTGCAGCTCGCCGCTGGGCGTGGCCAGGCAGGTGTAGGCCCCTTTCAGCACCACCAGGCAGTGGTATCTGGTGGCGAAATCGCGCAGCAGTTCCAGCCGGTGGTAGTCGTCGCGGGTGGGCTCGGTAAGGCGCTCGAACTCCTTGGGGTGAGGGGTGAGCACCGTGTTTTCGGGCAGCAGGTTCAGCAGTTCGCGGTGGCTGCCGAGCAGGTTCAGCGCGTCGGCGTCGATGACGAGGGGGAGGGGCTGGCCGGTTTTTCCGAGTGGCTTGGCGGCCGCTTCCAGCAGTTGGCGCAGCACGGCGAGGCTGGCCGCATCCTGCCCCAGGCCCGGGCCGATGCCCACGGCCTGGTAGGGTTGCAATTCCGGTAGCTCGCTGATAAAATTGGCCTGCGCATCGGTCAGGCACATGGCCTCGGGCTGGCTGATTTGGAAAATGTCGTAGCCGCAGCCGGGAATGTGGGCCGTGAGCAGGCCCACGCCGCTGCGCAGGCACGCGCCCGCTGCCAGCACGGCCGCGCCCATCTTGCCCCGGCTGCCGGCCAGCAGCAGCGCGTGCCCAAAGGTGCCCTTGTGGCTGAATTTGGGGCGCGTTGGTAGCTGGCCAGCCACGGCGGCGGCATTGGTATAGTGCCAGGGCGTGGCGGTATTGGCGATAAACTGTGGGCTCAGGTCGATGTCCTCCACCTCCCATTCGCCCACGAATTCGGCATTCTGCGGCAGCAGGAAAGCCAGCTTGGGCAGGCCGAAGCTCACGGTGTGCCGCGCCCGCACCACGGCGCTGGCGGCCGGCTGGGGCGCATCGGCGAAAAGGCCGCTGGGAATATCCACGGCTACCACGCGGGCCCGGGCCGCATTGAGGTGGGCCACCACGGCGGCGGCCAGTCCCGCCAGCGGCCGGCTGAGGCCGGTGCCAAACAGGGCGTCGACCACTACGGTATCGGCCGAAATAGCGGGCAGGGCTTCGGCGCTGATTTCGGTCACCGGCACGGCGGCGGGCAGGCGCTGGCGGTTGTGCTGCCAGTCGGCCGAGTAGCTGTCGGCGGGCAGCAGGGCCACGCGCACGGCGTAGTTGGCCCCGTGCAGTAGGCGGGCCAGGGCCAGGCCGTCGCCCCCGTTGTTGCCGGGGCCGCAGAGCAACAGCGTATCGGCGGGCACCCGGCCGTGGCCATAGTGGTCGTAAAACCAAAACAGCAGCTCCTGGGCGGCGCGCTCCATCAGCTGCGCCGAGGTGATGCCCTGCCCGGCAATGGTGGCCTGGTCGAGCGCACGGGTTTGGGCGGCGGAAAGAATTTTCATGGGGAAGAAGGAATCCGGAAGCTACTTTTGGTTATGCAAGAAACCACTCGCGTCTTTATTGTACCCGGCCTCGGCAGCTCGGGCCCCGACCATTGGCAAACGTATTTCGAACGTACGCAGCCGGATTTTACCCGAATTGAGCAACGCGAATGGGACGTGCCCGACCGCGCCGAATGGGTCGCCCGCCTCGAAGATGCCCTCGACGGCGAAGACCTGAGCCAGGTGGTGCTGGTGGCCCACAGCCTGGGCTGCGCCACCATCGCACACTGGGCCGGCCAGTACGGCCACCGCATCAAAGGTGCGCTGCTGGTGGCCCCCAGCGACGTGGAAACCGCCCGTTACGCCGCCTTTCCCACCACCGGCTTCGCCCCGATGCCGCTGGCCCGGCTGCCTTTTCCCAGCAAAGTGGTGTTCAGCCAGAACGATGATTGGGCCACGCCCGCCCGCGCCCGGCAGTTTGCCGAGGCCTGGGGCAGCGAGCTGGTCGATATCGGCGAGGCCGGCCACATCAACACCGCCAGCGGCTACGGCGACTGGCCGGCCGGGCTGGCGCTGCTGGAGTCGTTGCTGTAAGGAACGGGGTGAAATAGCGTCTGACCAAGGCCGCTGAAAACCTCCCGGGCCCGGTCGCGTTTTATTAACTCCCTTGTTGCCGAACTCATCCGGCAAGCTAAAGCTTACCTCACAATCCCGATATGCAAACCTGGAACGACGTTATCCGCCTCGCCAACCATCCTACTCCTTCGCCGCGCCGCGTGGATAAAACGCCCGCCGAGTGGCGCGCCCTGCTCACGGCCGAGCAGTTCCACGTCACGCGTGAGCACGGTACCGAGCGCGCCTTCACCGGCGAGTACTGCGAGGCCCACGAAGCTGGCCTCTACGCCTGCGTGTGCTGCGGCACGCCGCTCTACGACTCCCGCACGAAGTTCGAATCCGGCACCGGCTGGCCTTCGTTCACGCAGCCCGTGGAGGAAAGCGCCATCCGCTACAAGAAAGACACCAGCTACGGCATGACCCGTATTGAAGTGCTTTGTAATGTGTGCGATGCCCACCAGGGTCATGCCTTTCCCGACGGCCCCGCGCCCAGCGGCCTGCGCCTGTGCATCAACTCGGCCAGCGTGAAGCTGGTGCAGCAGGAGCCCGCCCAGCAACCCGCCGCGTAGCCGCCACCTTGCGCCAATCCCGTAGCTTTAAGCCCCGGTCGAAGACACCTTCGGCCGGGGCTTTGCGTTTATAGCTCACTTCCCGCCTCAATCCCACCCGCCATGTCTTTGCTATTTAATGATTTTGCCTCTTGGGGCGCGCACTGCGCCGAAACCGGCGAACTTCTCTACCAGCCCGTCCTCGCCTACGAAATCGAGCAGAAGGGCCGCACCGAAGAAGAAATCTGGACCGGCCTGCAACGGGCCTACGACGTGATGCGCGACGCCGTGAAGGAAGGCTTGACCGGCGACATGACCTCGCGCTCGGGCATGATAAACAACGGGGCCAAGAAGATTGCCGCCTCGCCCGTCACCGTGCTCTCGCCCGAATTCAAGCAGCTTATCACCCGTGCTTTGGGGGCCAAGGAGGTAAACTCCTGCATGGGCCGCGTGGTGGCCGCGCCCACCGCCGGGGCCTCGGGCATTTTGCCCGGCGTGCTCGTTACCATCCAGGATTTGCACAAGCTGAGTGACCGCCAGATTCTGGAGGGTCTGCTCGTAGCGGCCGGTATTGCCCTCATCATCGAGCAGAATGCCTCGCTGGCCGGGGCCGTGGGCGGCTGCCAGGCCGAAACTGGCTCGGCAGCCGCCATGGGTAGCGGGGCCATTGTGTACTGCCTGGGCGGGCCGGTGGAGCAGGTGTTTGCCGCCGTGGCCGTCACCATCCAGTGCATGCTGGGGTTGATATGCGACCCCGTGGCCGGCCTTGTGGAAGTGCCCTGCGTGGTGCGCAACGCCTCGGCGGCGGCCATTGCCTTCTCGTCGGCCCAGATTGCCATTGCCGGCATCGACCCGGTTATTCCCGTCGACCAGTGCGTGGCCGCCCTCGGCGAAGTGGGCCAGAGCATGGAAACCCGCTACAAGGAAACTGCCCTCGGCGGCCTGGCCGCCACCAAGCGCGGCAAGGAAATCGAGAAGATGGTGCTGGTGCAGGACGTGAACATCCTGCCCGACGAGGACGCCTGAGTAACCAGAAATCAGAAACCAGAAACCACAAAAAAAACCCACTGGCATTGCCAGTGGGTTTTTTTGTATCGAGCCTAATCGTGGCTACTCGCGCACCAGGCGGCGGGTTTCCACGCCGTCGGTGTTGCGCAGGCGCAGCAGGTACACGCCCGTGGCCACACCCGTCAGGTCGAGGGTGCGGGTGGCGGTACCGGTGTTGGCCGGTAGCAGCTCGCTGAGGATAACCCGGCCCAGCGCGTCAAGCACCGTGAGCTGGGTGGCGAGGCGGTAGCCGGTCAGCTCCAGAGTTACCTGGCCCGTGGGCGTGGGGTTGGGGTACACCTGGAGGCTGGCCCCGGCAATGCCGTTGCGGGCCGCCGTGATAACCAGCGGGGTCGAGGGCAGGGAGGTGCAGCCGTTGGTGTTGGTCACCACCACGGTGTAGGAGCCGTACTGGGCGGGCAGGCCGTTCACCACATAGGTCTGGCCGGTCGCGCCCGCAATGGCCACGCCGTTGAGGAAGAACTGATTGCCGGTCGTGGCGCTGGAGGTCATCGTCGTCGTGGTCCCGTTGTACACCACGCTGAGGGTGGGCGTGGCCGGGCGCGGGTTCACCGTGAAGGTGGCCGTGGCCGTGGCGGCGGCGCAGCCGCCGGCGGCGACCACCGTGTTGGTCACGGTGTAGGTGCCGGCCGTGGAGGTCGCCAGGGTAATCGCGCCGGTGGTGGCGTTAATCACCAGGCCGGTGGTCGAGGCGTAGGTGCCGGCCGTGGCCCCGGTGCCCAGCGTGGGCGTTACGGCCGTGGTCGAACCCGCGCAGCCCGTGGTAGTAGCGTAGCTGAACGTGGCCGTCGGAGCCGCCGTGATGGTCACCGTGGTGGTGGCCGTGGCGGTGGCGCAGCCGCCGGCAGCGGCCACCGTGTTGGTCACGGTATAGGTGCCGGGCGTGGACGAGGCCAGGGTAATCGCGCCGGTGGTGGCGTTCAGCGTCAGGCCCGTAGTCGATGAGAACGTACCGGCCGAAGCACCGGTGCCCAGTACAGCGGCCGGAGCCGTGGTGCCGCTCACGCAGTAGGTCGATGCCGTGCCGTAGCTGAACGTGGCCGTCGGAGCCGCCGTGATGGTCACCGTGGTGGTGGCCGTGGCGGTGGCGCAGCCGCCGGCAGCGGCCACCGTGTTGGTCACGGTATAGGTGCCGGGCGTGGACGAGGCCAGGGTAATCGCGCCGGTGGTGGCGTTCAGCGTCAGGCCCGTAGTCGATGAGAACGTACCGGCCGAAGCACCGGTGCCCAGTACAGCGGCCGGAGCCGTGGTGCCGCTCACGCAGTAGGTCGATGCCGTGCCGTAGCTGAACGTGGCCGTCGGAGCCGCCGTGATGGTCACCGTGGTGGTGGCCGTGGCGGTGGCGCAGCCGCCGGCAGCGGCCACCGTGTTGGTCACGGTATAGGTGCCGGGCGTGGACGAGGCCAGGGTAATCGCGCCGGTGGTGGCGTTCAGCGTCAGGCCCGTAGTCGATGAGAACGTACCGGCCGAAGCACCGGTGCCCAGTACAGCGGCCGGAGCCGTGGTGCCGCTCACGCAGTAGGTCGATGCCGTGCCGTAGCTGAACGCAGCAACTTGGCCGGCGGTGATGGTCACCGAAGCTGTGGCCGAGCTGCCGCAGGCCCCGGTCACCGTGTAAGTCACGGTGTAGGTGCCCAGGGTCGAGGCGCTCAGGTTGATGGCACCGGTGCTGGAATTCAGACTCAGGCCCGGCGTCGAGCTGAACGTGCCGCCGGCCGTGCCTGTCACCGTAGCGGTGGGGTTGGTGCCGCTGGCGCAGAACGTCGCGCCCGAGTAGGCGAACGTGGCCGTGGTGGCCGGCGTGATGGTCACCGTGGTGGTGGCCATAGCCGCCGCGCACGAGCCCGAAGCCGTAATCGAGTTGGTTACGGTGTAGGTGCCGGCCGTGGAAGTGCTGAGCGTGATAACGCCGGTAGTGGCGTTAATGCTCAGGCCCGTGGTGGAAGTGAACGTGCCCGCCGAAGCGCCGGTGCCCAGCGTGGGCGCAACGGTGCTGGTGCTGCCGGCGCAATACGTGGTAGCGGCCGGGTAGGAGAACGTAGCAACCGGAGCCGCCGTGATGGTCACCGAAGCTGTGGCCGAGCTGCCGCAGGCCCCGGTCACCGTGTAAGTCACGGTGTAGGTGCCCAGGGTCGAGGCGCTCAGGTTGATGGCGCCCGTGCTGGCATTCAGGCTCAGGCCCGTGGTGGAGCTGAACGTGCCGCCGGCCGTGCCCGTCACCGTAGCGGTGGGGTTGGTGCCGCTGGCGCAGAACGTCGCGCCCGAGTAGGCGAACGTGGCCGTGGTGGCCGGCGTGATGGTCACCGTGGTGGTGGCCATAGCCGCCGCGCACGAGCCCGAAGCCGTAATCGAGTTGGTCACGGTGTAGGTGCCGGCCGTGGAAGTGCTGAGCGTGATAACGCCGGTAGTGGCGTTAATGCTCAGGCCCGTGGTGGAAGTGAACGTGCCCGCCGAAGCGCCGGTGCCCAGCGTGGGCGCAACGGTGCTGGTGCTGCCGGCGCAATACGTGGTAGCAGCCGGGTAGGAGAACGTAGCAACCGGAGCCGCCGTGATGGTCACCGAAGCTGTGGCCGAGCTGCCGCAGGCCCCGGTCACCGTGTAAGTCACGGTGTAGGTGCCCAGGGTTGAGGCGCTCAGGTTGATGGCGCCCGTGCTGGCATTCAGGCTCAGGCCCGTGGTGGAGCTGAACGTGCCGCCGGCCGTGCCCGTCACCGTAGCGGTGGGGTTGGTGCCGCTGGCGCAGAACGTGCCCGTGGCGTAAGCAAACGCCGCCGAAGTAGCCGGAGCAATGGTTACCGAAGTCGTAGCCGAAACGGCGGCGCAGGTTCCGCTGGCGGCCACCGTGTTGGTTACGGTGTAGGTGTCGGCCGTGGACGAAGCCAGCGTGATAACGCCGGTGGTGGCGTTAATGCTCAGGCCCGTAGTGGAAGTGAACGTGCCCGCCGAAGCGCCGGTGCCCAGCGTGGGCGCAACGGTGCTGGTGCTGCCGGCGCAATACGTGGTAGCAGCCGGGTAGCTGAAGCTGGCTACCGGAGCCGGGCTGATGCTCAGCGTGAAGGTGGCCGTAGCAGCCGGGCAGGGCGTCGAACCCGCCGAGGTCAGCGTAATGGTCACCGAGCCGGCTGTTACGTCAGCCGCCGAGGGCGTGTAGCTGGCGGTCAGCGTAGTAGCATTGGGCGAGAAGGTGCCCGTGCCGCTGGTGGTATAGGTGCCACCCGTGGCCGAACCACCCACCGTGCCAGCCAGCTGATAGGCCGAGGTGCCACAGGTGCTGGCCGTAGTGTTCGGGAACGAGGCCGTGGCCGGCTGGGTCACATTCACCTGAACGGCCGTGCGGGCAGCTGCGCCAACGCACTCGCTGCTCACGCTCCAGTCGTAGAAGTAGTAGTAGTAAGCGGCGCCCGACGAGAACGTATTACCCGTGATGCTCACCGTGCCGCTGGGCGAAGTGTAGGGGTATACCCCCCCGGCCGTATTGCGGTAGAGGCTAGCCGTCGAGGTCGAGGCATTGGCCAGCTGCAGGCCCGTGCCAGTCGGCAGCGGGAAATTAAGCGGTACGAACGTCTTGACGTTCAGGTCAGCTGCCGTAAACGTTGCTGCGTAGGTTTGCAACACTGTGCCGCTGCTGTTGAGCAGCTGAATGTTGGTGATGCCGGCAGCCGTTGGGAATACAGATACCCCAAGCAACGTAGTGGGTGCGGTTACATTGAATACCAGGGCGTAGTAGTTGTCGGTGACGCCGCCAGTGCTAATCGTATTGTCGGCCGGGCCCACCCGCTCGCTGCCGCCGCTGTAGGCTTCGGCGTAGTAGGTAGTCGAGGCCGTGAGGGCGGGCGTGGTGTAGGTGCCTGGCGTAGCCGTGGTGAGGGCGGTGCCGCCCGTGGCCGCGCTAAAGAAGCGCACCAAGCTGCCCGCCGAAGCCGTAGCCGTGAGCGTAGCCGTGCTGCCCGAGCAGATGCTAACCGGCGTGTTGGTAGTAGCTACCTGTGGGTTGTTCACCGTGATGGTGCTGACGTTGCTGGTCGCAACACCAGTGTTGCAGCGCACCTGGGCGCGGTAGTAGGTAGTGGCCGAAATAACGGGCGTCGTATACACGGCACTGCTAGCGCCGGCGATGTCCGTAAACGTCACGTTATCGCCACTCTGCTGATACTGAATGCTGCCATTGGCCGCCCCCGTAAGCGTGAGCGTAGCCGTGCCACTGATGCAGATTGCCGAAGCGGCCGGCGCCAGGGTACCGGCTACTGGGGTCGCTACCGTGCGCGTGGGCGCTGGCGTGAGCTGGTCGTTGGAAGTATTGCCGTCGCCGGTTACCGTAGCGGTAATGGCAAAGGAGTACGTGCCCACGGCAGTCATGTTCAGCGTGGTGGGCAGGGTTACTGTCTGAGCGGTGCCGCTGGCCAGCGTCCCCGTGTTGATGGTCGTGGTCAGGGTTTGGGTGGTGCCGCTGGGTGGCGTTACCACTACCGTGATGGTAGCAGGGTTCAGGCTGAAATTCAGCGTGCCTGTGCCGGCATTGCGAATGCTGACGCTTACGGCCTCGGTGGGGCTGTAGCAGGTGCTGCTGGTAGCCGGAGCCACCAACGCCACCGGGGCCAGGTCGGAGGTTAAGGGCGTAAACTCATACGCACCCATATCGGGCAGGGCGCCGCGGGTAGTGTTGCGGAAGTCTACCGTAACGCCGCTGATGGGCGTGCCGACATTATTCAGGGCCACATTGCCGGGAGTCAGGTCGTAGGGGAGGGTCGTGGTTTGCACAAATTGCGGGTCCACGCTAATGGACTGCGCCTCCAGGGAGGTGGCAGTGCGCCAGTCGGCCAGCGTAGTGGCATCCAAGCTGTTGAGGCGGCCGATACGGGCCACGCCAGCGGCGCCGGCCGTCACGTACAGGTCGTTGTAGTCGAGGGTGCTGCCCGCGTAGCTGGCCAGCGTGGTGTAGTGGGCATACAGCGGAGTAGTGGCCGCGCCCGTGCCGCCAATAATACTGAAGATGTTATTGCGCACATCGATGTTGGCCGCGGCCGTGGCGGAGATGCCGTTGCCGTTGCTGAAGGCCGCCGAACCAGCCGAGCCAGTGCTGAGCTGGCCGCTGAGGTACACCGTATTGAAGTAATACTGGTCGCCGTAGCCGCCATTGTTATTGATGCCGCTGGTATTCCAGGAGGCGCTGCTAGCCGTTGAGTTCAGGTTGTAAACCAGGTTGTTGTCGAAGCGGTTGGTCGAAGCATTTGCCGCCGTGTTGAAAGTGCTGGTCGAAATCTGGGTAGAGATGCCGTAGAGCTTAGCGGTGCTTGTGCCGTTATAAGTCAGGTTATGAACCGAGTTGCGGGTCACGCTACCGGTTTTCACGTCCTGCAGCAGAATGCCGGTCATGTTGGAGGCAAACGTAGTAGTAGGGTTCACAATGTTCTGCACCTCATTGGCGCTCAGCACCGGACTGATGGCGCTGCCCACTACAATACCATATTGGTTGATATTGGCCCCGGAGGTAGCCGTAGCTGGCCCCACCAGGTTGCCCGTGATAACCAGATTGTCGAGTCCGCCGGCCGAGGCATTGGCCGTGCCAAAAGCCTGGATGCCGGTCGTGACGCCCTGCACACTGTTGTTTTGCAGCGTCACGTTGTCGTTGTCGGCTCCGTTGAGGAGAATGCCGATGGTTGTGTTGGCCGTAATGCCACCGCCGGTCACGTTCACATTGCGTACCGTGGCAAACAGATTCGATGGCGTAATACCCGTCTGGGTAAGCAGGCCCAGGCTATAGGTGCTGGCCGTCTGCGAGGTATTGGCCAGGGTCAGGTTGCGGGAGGTGCCGACTGGGGTGCCGCTCCCGTTCGAGCCATCGATGGTGACGTAGCGGGTACCAGCCAGCACGAGCACACTGCCGGCCGCGGTTACCACCGGCGAAACGCCGGTGTTAGGCTTAACCAGCAGCGTATTGGTAGCGTTGGCATCGGGGTTGTTGAAGAATATCACCGGGAAGGTTTCGCCCGTAGTAGCCGAATAGGCATTATCGAGCAGCAGGAACGTTACCGGCCCACTCATGCCGCTGGAGGAATACGCATTGGCGGCTGCCGTGAGGGTCGCATAGGTGCGGGAGGCATCCGGCGAAGTGCTGGTACCCACGTAGTAAATTCCGTTCAGGGAGGTCAGAATAGTGTACTGAAAAAACGAAGCAGGTATCGTGCTGAAGGTGCCGCCCGCCGGACTCGACGAAACGTTGCCGGGCACGTCCTGTGCCACCACGTAGTACTGGATGACATCGCTCGGCACCACGCCGCCCAGGGCCGCGTAGTTGAGCGTGAAGGTGTACGCGCTGCCGCTCACGCTCGTGGCCAGGGCCGAGGTAAAGGCCCCGCTCGTGCCCTTGCGGTAAAACAGTCGGGGAACTGCGCTCGCCGACACGCCGCTCGGGTCTGTAATGGTAGTGGATAGGATGCGGTTGGCCGTGCCGGAGGTGCTGCCCAAGGCCGTAAACACGATGGATGGGCCCGTCAGGTCCAGCGGGGCAAAGGTGCCTTCGTCGGCGCCCAGGTCCGGGGTGCTGCCGTTGCGGGTATCGCCATCAAAGTCGGTCGTAATATCCGTGATGGGGGTACCGGCGCTTTCGACCTGAGTTGGTATGGCCGGGTTGATGTGCAGGAAGGTAGCCGCCGTGCCCGTCGTGCTCAGGAATGGCACGTCTTCGGTAGCCGAGTTGCTCTCCCGGCTTGCCACCAGGGCTTTGTAAGCCGTCAGGGTCTGCTGCGCATTGGTAGCGGTTGTAGTGCCCTCCACGTAAATCAGATTGGTAGCCGAGGGCGTGCCAACGAAGTACAGGTTGTTGTTGGTGGTGGTGGCCAGGTTGGCCGGGGCTGTGCCCGCCGTGCCGCTCACGCGGCGCAGGGCGGCCGTGTAGGCTCCCGTGCCGATAGCCGCGCTTTTATTCACCACAATGTTGTTGCGCAGGTCCAGGGTAGCACTGGTCGAATTCAGGTAGATACCCGACGTGCCGAACGTGGCGCCCGTGCTGTTGGCATTGAGTTGAATGGTATTGTAATAGGCATTGATGGTGGTGCCGCCGCCCACGTACAGGCCCGCCACGCCCAGCAGGCTGGTGCTGGCCGGGGCCGTAATATCGCCAATCAGGTTGTTGCTGGCCGTAACGGTCGTGCCCGACACAATGAAGAGGCCATAAGCCACCCCGCCGCTGGTACCCGCCGAAATGCCATAGATTTTGTTGCGGTTCAGCGTAACTGTAGCCCCGGTTGCGGTGTAAATGCCGTAAGCAATGCCGCCGGCCGGAGTCGTCAGATTGCCAAGGGTATTCTGGCTGAAATTTTTAACCGTCGTGGATACCGGGTTGCTGTTGATACCCCCTACCGCATGGCTCGTGGAAGTAGAGGTGCCGCCTACCGTCAGGTTGGTAAAGGTGTTCTGGGTAACCGTCTCGGCCGTGGGCGAGCCCAGGTTGTAGTATCCGTAGAGAAGGCCCGAAATCGTGCCCGCGGTGATGATGCTGTTGTTATTCACCGTGTTGCCCGTCACCGTAGCCGCCGTAGTCAGCGCCTGAATACAGTAAAAGCTGCCCGACGTGGTTGCCCCACCCGTTTTGGTGTTGCCGGTGATGATGTTATTAGTCACATTAAGCGTCGTCGGCGAGCCTCCGTACACCAGTGCCACCGTGCCGCTGCCGGCAGTCGTGTTGTTGGTCACCGTGTTCGAGCCCAGGTTTACCGTCGTGCCTGCCCCGAAGTTATATACCCCATAAAAGGTGACTGAGGTCGTGGTTGCACTGCCCATGTTATTGGCAGTTACCGTATTGTTTGAGATGTTTATCGTCGCGGCCGAGGCCGTGTTGTAGATGCAGTAAATGATGGGTGAGGTAGCCGTAGCATACGTACAGTTCGTCACGGTATTACCCGTGATGTTCACCGTATTGCCGGCGGCCGTGCTCCCCGTACCGTTCTCAATACCTGACATCTGCGATGAGGTTGCGCCGCTGGCCAGGGTAATGGTATTGTTGGTAATGTCAATGTTCGAGGAAGTGCCGGCGGGCGTGTAAATACCACGCAGCGTGCTCGTTACCGTGCTGGCTGCTATCGGGGTTGAGGCCGTGGCCGACGTGTAGTTCAGCGTACTGTTAATGGTATTGCCCGATATTTTCAGGCCGTTCTGGTAAGTGCCGCCCGCTGCGTAACCCGTAGCCGTGCCGCCAAAGTTGCCAATGGTGTTGCCGGCCGTTACCCCAATTTCGTTGTTCTGGTCGTAGTTGGCAGTGGTGGTGGATGACGAAGCCGCGAAGTAGATGCCCGTCAGCGAGTTGGTTACCACGTTGCCATATACCCGGTTGCTGGTATTGGCTCCGCTGGTAGCGGTTGCCGCCACGGCCGTCGCCGAAGCTGCCGTAGAAGGTGCTCCGTAGATGCCGATAGTGCCAGTGTTGGTTTTGTTCAGCGTCACCACGCAGTTGCGAATAGTGTTGAACTGGCACCCGTCCGTGGCCGAGGGCCGGAACAGGGCGTAGCCGAATTCCATTTGGGTAGTAGCCGTGGTGTTAGCCGCGTTCTCGGCTACATCCAGGCCGTCAATGGTGACATAGTCGGAACCCGATAGGCTGATGATGGCGTCGAGGTTGGTGGTGGTGCCCACGCCGGCCGTGATTTTGGGGTTGGCCCCGGTCCCGCTCTTCTGGAACAAGATGGGGTTGGCCGCCGTGCCAGTGGCCGTGATGGCCCCGGCCGTGGGCGAGGCGAAGGTTTCGGAATAGCCCGCCGGCACGTTGAACGTGACGCCGCCCGCCCCCACGCCCTGGGCGTTGAGGGCCGTGATGGCAGCGGCCACGGTGGCATAGTCTGCCGGGATGGCCTTGGTACCCGTGAGCTGGGCGCGTGCCGTCGTGGCGCTCATCAGCGCCAGGAGCGTCACCGCCAGCCACCGGCCCAGCCGATTGCTTAGAAAAGGTGTGTGCATAGAGGTTTGGAAATAGGGTTTGGGGAAGAGGGTTAGGGAAAATGAAAAACAGAATGGAATAAGCCCAGTAAATGGGGGCGTAAATTAATCAAGATTTCAGCTCCTGACTATTATCATTGTTCAGGGCGTAATCCTCCTCGTTGCAGAAATTATACAAAACCCCTTCTGCGGCTGTGTCAGTCGGGTTTTTAGGCGCAAAATATATTCAACCCAAGCCTTTAGGCGGCGCATGGTCGTTCTTAAGACCCCGCCTGCGCGGGCACCGCACTACTTGCCGGAATTACTTTCCGTCGGGCGCTATGTCTTGCTTCTTACCCCCGGTGCCATGGTAAGCTGGGCCAGGAAACGAAGGGCCGTGGTGTAGCGGCTGCGCAGCTCGCAGTAGCGCCGCCAGGCATCGGCCCGGTCTTCGCAAACTTTCAGGCCGTTTTTGGTCAGCTCGTCGCAGGTGAGGTCGAAGTCGGCCCGGTTCGGCGCGTCCTCTTCGGTGAGCAACAGGCTGCTGGGCTCGGCCCTGGCCTTATTATCAAAAAAGCGGTACATCCGGTTCAGGGCCAGACAGCCGGCCTTGAAGGTAATCTGGGCCTGCCGGGGCTGGTTGCCATCCACGGCGGCAAAAAGCAGGGCGGCCGTGTCCAGAATCAACCCGCCCGCCGTGACCCAGGAGCGCCCCGGCTGCGGCGAGCGGAAAAAAGTGAGAACGGGCAGCGACGTGTGGCTTTCCTCAATCTCCACAAACCAGCGCTCCCACTCGGCCCACTGCTGGTCGTCGTTCTGCACCGAGCCATCGTGGTTAAGCCAGGCGAGCAGGCAGGCGGCCGTGGGCGGCGTGCCGGCTCGTAGCTCCAGTTGGGCCACGGTGGCCTCGCGCCGCGAAAATGCCTGGTAGATGGTGGGTAGGTAGGAGATGAGCAGCGTGAGCAGCAGCAGGCCCAGCGTGGCCTCGGAATAGCTGAGGGCCGAGATGAGCAGGTGGTGGCTATCGGTGGTGCCAAGCGTGAGCAGCGAGCTGCTGCTCAGCTTGTAGCATTGCTTCCAGGTGCCCTCGTCCAGCGCCCAGTACAGGCTGGTGTAGCCCAGGCTCACGAGGGCTTCCCAGAATACGGGCAGCGCTACCAGCGCCACCGGTGCGTAGTGGGCCATAATTTTGTCGCGCCGCTCGTACGAATTGGCCAGCCGGGCCGCCGCGTCAAAAATGGTGCGGATGCCCATGAAAGCCCACACGTTCATCCGCACCACCTCGTTGCGGGGCAGAATGAATGAGCGAATGGCCGCCGACAAGGTGGTGATGACCAATATCACGCCGCCCATTCCGGTAATGATGCGCAGCGCGAGCAGGAGGTAAGGAGGCATAGTCGGTAAAAATGCCTGATACGCACAACAGCCACAAACCGCCGGACGCCGCCCAGCCAGTCTAACGCCCCGCCCGCGCCCGCCACAGCTCCCGGAATGAGGGCCCGGCAATGTGCAGGCTCTCGCGGCGCTTGCTCCAGCCCACCTGGCCCAGCAGGCGGCCCAGGCTCCAGTCTTTCAGCTTTACGGGCAGCAGGTCGAGGGCCCAGCGGTGCTGCATGCTCCACTTCCAGAGGCCGATGGCGAGCTTCTCCTCGGTGGGCGCGTAGCCTTCCGCCACGCTTTGCTGGCGGTTGAGTAATAGCAAGCTATGCAGCGGAATGCGTACCGGGCACACCGTGGTGCAGGCGCCGCAAAGGCTGCTGGCGTAGCTCAGGTGCTTGTGCTCGGGCAGGCCGCTCAGGTGCGGGCTGATGACCGAGCCGATGGGGCCGGAATATGTGGTTTCATAGGTGTGGCCGCCGATGTTCTTATACACCGGGCACACGTTCAGGCAGGCCCCGCAGCGAATGCAGCGCAGGGCGGCGCGCTTATCGGGCTGGGCCAGCAGGTTGGTGCGGCCGTTGTCGAGTAGAATCACCACCATTTCCTCTGGTCCATCCACTTCGCCGGGCTGGCGCGGGCCGAAGTACACCGTGTTGTACACCGTGACCTGCTGGCCGGTGCCGCTGGTGCTCAGCAGCGGCCAGAACAGGTCCAAATCCGTGAGCTGCGGAATGACTTTCTCAATGCCCACCACCGCGATATGCAGCTTGGGGAAGGTGGCCGACAGGCGGGCGTTGCCCTCGTTCTCGGTCACGGCCACGGCTCCTTCCTTGGCCAACAGGAAGTTGCCGCCGGTCACGCCCACCTCGGCGCTGGTGTACTTGCCGCGCAGCAGGTGGCGGGCCGTGAGCACGAGCTCCTGGGCATCGTCGGTCGATTTCGTGCCCAGGTGCTTCACAAAAATGTCGTTGATGTCGGCCTTGCTCAGGTGCATGGCGGGCGTCACGATGTGGTAGGGGCGCTCGCCGTTTAGCTGCACGATGTACTCGCCCAGGTCGGTTTCCACCGACTCAATGCCCTGGGTGCCGAGGTAGTGGTTGAGGTGGATTTCCTCGGTGGTCATGCTCTTGGCCTTCACCACCGTTTTGGTGTTGCGGGCCTTGGTGAGCTTGCCGATTTCAGCCAGCGCCTCATCGGCGTCGCGCGCCCAAACCACGCGGCCGCCCCGGGCCGTGAAAGCGGCTTCGAACTGCAGCAGGTACTCGTCGAGCTTCTCCAGCACGGTGGCTTTGAGGTAGGCGCCGCGGTCGCGGGCCAGCTCGTGCTGGTCGTACAGCTTCAGGCCAGTGCTCACGGCCGCATCGTACTTGCCGATGTTGAAGCGGATTTTGCGGCGATGCTCGCGGTCGAAGGCTTTGCGCTCGGCGTCGAGTTGGAACTGGCTGGCTTTGGAGGCTTTTGCAGTTGGAGTCATAGCGGCGGCAGCTTAGGGTTTGTTCGAATCAACCACAATGCGGTGCTCGCGATTCGCCAGCTCCCAGGCCGTGTGGAAAACCAGCCGGGTCCGTTCCGCTAATTTATCGAATTCTATCTTCTCCACGTCATCCGTGGCCCGATGATAATCCGCATGCTCGCCGGTGGTGTAAAAAATGACCGGGATTTTGCGCCGCGCAAAGTTGTAGTGGTCGGAGCGGTAGTAGATGTGCTCCGGCTCGTCGGGTACGTTGAAATGGTAGTCCAGCTCCAGGTGCGTGTAGTCGCGGTTGGCCGCTTCGTTGATGGCGTGCAGCTCCGACGAGAGCTTATCCGAACCCACAATGCACACGAAATGCCGCTTGGCGCTGTGCTTGCGGTCGGTGCGGCCCACCATGTCAATGTTGAGGTCGGCGATGGTGCTGGCCAGCGGCAGCACCGGGTGGGCCGTGTAGTATTCCGAGCCAAACAAGCCTTCTTCCTCCGCCGTCATCAGCACAAACAGGATGCTGCGGCGCGGGCCGTGCCCGTCCTTTTTGGCCTGGGCAAAGGCCTCGGCCAGTGCCAGCACTGCCACCGTGCCCGAGCCGTCGTCGTCGGCCCCGTTATAAATCGTGTCGTGCTTCACGCCCAGATGGTCGTAGTGGGCCGAAACCACCAGCACCTCGTCCTTTTTGTCGCTTCCTTCCAGAAAGCCCAGCACATTCTCGGTGGTGAGCGGCTGCTGATTTTGGGGCAGATACACCGCCGCCGCCGGGCCTTCAAAGCGCGGCACTACCGGCCGGCCGGCGCGACCCAGCGCCCGCACGTAGTCAATCAGCCCGTTCAGGGTGGTGCCCGCCATGGCCAGCCCCAAATCCTGCGAAGTAAAGTACACGCCGATGCCCGGCGGGATATTCTCGGCCACCGTGTCGATGATTTCCGGGCCGGGGTCTGGCAGCGAAAACGCGGGCTCGCGCAACGACTCGCCCAGCTCGGTCGTCTGCTTCCGGAAATCGGCCGTCGGGGCAAACGTCATCAGGAAAATGCTGCGGGCGCCGTGGGCCTTGGCCAGCGCTGCCTTACGCAGGCCCGACTCCCAGTAGTCGGCCTTGCGGCCCATGGACTTCAGCAGCTTGCGGCCGCGCTCGTCCTGCGGCTCGCCCATGATGACGACCACATCGCGCCCCTTCACATCCAGCCCCGCGTAGTCCGAATACGCGCCCTGCTCCACCCCAAAGCCCGCAAATACCGGCTGCGAAGCCGTTTCGGTGAGGAAGGGCGACGGCATGGGCCCGTAGCTGAACCAGTCCTTCAGGTAGTCGTAGCGCCGGCCGTTTGCCTTAATATAGCCGCCCGGCGCATAGGTGCTGTGCGTAAGCTGGAAGTGCTGTAAATACGGGTTGTCGCTGTCCGAAACTGGTCCTTGCAGGCCAATTTCAGCCAACTGCCTCACCAGGTATTCCGCTGCCAGCTTCTGGCCCGGCTGGCCCACCTCGCGCCCCTGAAACGCATCCGAAGCCACCACCGTGAGGTGCGCGCGCAGGTCGGCGGGCTGGATGAGGGCGGCGTAGGTCTGGGAGAGTGTCGGCGCGGCGGGGGTAGGGGCCGGGCCTTTGGTTTTCAGCTTGATTTTGGTGGGGGCTGGCTGGGCGGCGGCGGGTAGCGCGCCGGCCAGTAGCAAGGCTGCCAGCGCATAAGTTTTTAGCATGGAGGAAGGCGAGAAAAGGAGAATAAAAAGAACGTCATGCCGAGTGCAGCCGAGACATCTCGTTCGTGGTAGTAACTCAATCGAATGAATTACTGCGGCACGCGAGATGCCTCGGCTACGCTCGGCATGACGTTCTACGACATGCGCAAAATCCTGGCGCTACGGCTTGTTCGAATCAACCACAATGCGACCGTCGCGGTTGGCCAA
Source organism: Hymenobacter siberiensis (assembly GCF_018967845.1). GTDB lineage: Bacteria > Bacteroidota > Bacteroidia > Cytophagales > Hymenobacteraceae > Hymenobacter > Hymenobacter siberiensis. The sequence goes on along the minus strand of NZ_JAHLZZ010000001.1, from coordinate 431,786 downwards.
CTCCCAGGCGGTGTGGAACACCAGCCGTGCCCGCTTCTCCATCTTGGCAAACTCGATTTTCTCGATTTCGTCGCTCTGCTGGTGGTAGTCGGCGTGCACGCCGTTGAAGAAAAACGCCACCGGCACCTTGTTCACCGCGAAGTTGTAGTGGTCGGAGCGGTAGTAGAAGCGGTTGGGGTCGGCGGGGTCGTCGAAGCGGTAGTCCAGGTCGATGGGGCCGTACTGCTTGTTCTGCGCCTCCAGAATCACCTTCAGCTCCGAGGCCAGTTTGTCGGAGCCGATAACGTACACGTAGTCGGGCTTGCCCTCGTGCTCCACATCGGTGCGGCCAATCATGTCCACGTTCAGGTCGAGCTCGGTGCTGGCCAGCGGGAAAATGGGATGCTTGGAATAATATTCGGAGCCAAACAGGCCCTTTTCCTCGCCCGTCACGCTCAGGAACAGCAGGCTGCGGCGGGGGCCGTGGCCTTCCTGCTTGGCCTTGGCAAATGCCTCCGCCATCGTAATAATGGCCGTCGTGCCCGAGCCGTCATCATCGGCCCCGTTAAACACCTGCCCGTCGTGCTTGCCAAGGTGGTCGTGGTGGGCCGAAATCACGATGATATCCTCCTTCTTATCGGTGCCCTCGATGAAGCCCAGCACGTTCTGCGTATCCAGCTTTTCGCGCTTGCGCTCGGCCTTCAGCTGCATCGGCACCACTTTAAACGTAGCCGCCACCGGTTGCTTGGTCGCGTTGATTTTGCTCAGGTAGGTCTGCATCGCCGCGTCCGTGGTGCCCAGTACGGCCAGCCCCACGGCCGGCGAGATGAAGAACGAAGGCGTGCGGCTCGGCTTGTCGTTGCCCACCATCACCATCGACGGCCGCGAAATGTACGGAGCCATCCGCGCCGTTAGCTTGGCGAAGTTGCTGGTAGGGTTGAAGCTCACGAAGAACACCGTGCGGGCCCCCTTCTGGGCGGCCAGCTGGGCCTTGCCCCGGTAGTCGGTGCCCCATTTCGTAGGCGCGCCGTCGGCGCTGAGCAGTGCTTTGCCACCGTCGCCGGTAGGCTCCCCCATCAGCACCAGAATGTCCTTGCCTTTCACGTCCACGTTGGCATAGTCGGAGTAGCCGGGCTGCTCAATGCCGTAGCCCACAAAAACCGGCTTCACGCTGGTTTCCTGCGCAAAGGGCGAGTCGCCGAGGCCGTAGAAATCCGTCAGCCAGGCGTAGCGCGTTTTGCCTACTTTCAGCGTCGCGCCATCGGCCCAGGTCACCTGCTCCACGTCGAAATGCTGCTGGTAGGGGTCGGTTCCGGTGGTCACGGGCCCGGTCAGGCCGGCGGCCTTAAACTGCGTGGCCACGTAGTCGGCGGCCATGTGCTGGCCTTTTTGGCCGGTTTCGCGGCCTTCGTACTCATCCGACGCCAGCACGGCGAGGTGGGTGCGCAGGCGCTCGGCGGTTACCTGGTCGGCATACTGCACGCTCCAGTCTTTCTCGGCGGGCGCGCTGGTGGTCTTGATTTTAGTAGCGGGCGCATTGGTCGCCGGCTTAATTTTTACTTTTACCTTGCCCTGAGCGTGGGCCGGTGCAGCGCTGGCCAGCGCAAGAAAGGCCAGCAGGAGAGGGGTTTGCTTCATTGATGTTGAGTAGTGGGAATTAGGTTTTTATATGGTTCGTTATGCCGAGCGCAGCCGAGGCATCTCGCGTGCTGAAGTAATCGGAGTTGTTTAGAAAGTCACAAAAGGTGCTCAAACGGTCATGCTTCGCTGCGCGCTGCATGACCGTTCGGGGACTTTCTAAACAGCTTCATCAATACCATAGCAACGGAGCGAGCGAGATGCCTCGGCTGCCCTCGGCATGACGGGTAATTACGCTTTTACAATCAGTACGCTGGCGTAGGCGGCCACGCCCTCGCCTGTGCCCACAAAACCCAGTTTTTCGGTCGTGGTTGCTTTGATGGAAATATCCTCTTCGGCAATGCCCATCACGGCGGCCAGCACGCGCTGCATTTCCGGGATGTGTGGGTTCACCTTGGGGCGCTCCAGGCAAATGGTCGAGTCGATGTTACCCACCTCGTAGCCGCGCTCGCGCAGCAGGCGCATCACGCCGGTCAGCAGTTTCTTCGAGTCGATGCCCTTGTACTGCGGGTCGGTGTCGGGGAAGTGGAAGCCGATATCGCGCAGGTTGGCCGCGCCCAGCAGCGCATCGCAGATAACGTGGATGAGCACATCGGCATCGGAGTGGCCCAGTGCGCCGTGGGTGTGCGGCACCTCAATGCCGCCGAGCCAGAAGGGCAGGCCTTCTTTCAATTGGTGAACGTCGTAGCCGAAGCCGGTCCGGATTTTCATAGGAACAAATGCAAGTGGGCCACCACGGCCCGGCGCAAAAGTACCCGCGCCCAGCATTTCCGTCACGCAACGAGTGCCGGCCGAGTTCACAAATAAATAATGTGATTATCGAATACTATTAAACTAATTTTATTAGCTGTATATTACTATTTAAATTAGTTGGATATGCGACCTGCGTCTCACTTTTTTTCGAGGGTAACTAAAGTATCCGAAGCCGGTGTGCGTCAGGCAGGGACGAAAAATGCCCGGAGTAGCAGAGAATGCCAAAAAGAAAGTGGAAACTTTGAGCACAATAAAAGTTTCCGTTGTATCTTTGCGGCCTTAGCTATGGAAATCAAAGACCGAATCCTGAACCACGCCCATCAGCTTTTCATGCGCAACGGCATCAAAAGCGTGAGCATGGACGATATCGCCGCCGACCTGGCCATGTCGAAAAAGACCCTCTACAAGTGGTTCGAAAACAAGGACCAGATTGTGGAAGCCTCCATGACCCGCCACCTCGCCGGCACCCAGAACGAGTGCACGGTGATGATAAACGCCGCCTCCTCGGCCATCGACGAGCTGTTTAAGATGCTGGCCTGGATTAAGCAGGAGTTTGGCAACGTGCACCCCAGCATTTTTTACGACCTGCGCAAGTTTCACCCCGCCACCTGGCAGCTCTGGCAGGCCCATAAAAACGAGTTTATCCTCTCCCAAATCAAGGAAAACCTGCGCCGGGGCATCGCGGAAGGCTTGTTCCAGGCCAACCTCGACATGGAAGTACTCTCGCGCCTGCGCCTGGCCCAGATTGAGCTGCAATTCGACCCGGAACTCTACCCGACCCGCGATTTTGCCAAAGAGCGCGTGTCGGTCGCGCTGCTCGAGCACTTCATGCTGGGCGTGGCCACCATCAAGGGCCACAAGCTCATCAACCAGTACCGCAACGTCACCGACGAAGAATAACCCGCTTATCCCCGCTTACCCGTTTCTTTTTTGCTGTTTTATGAACACGCTGTTTCGAACCAGATTCTTGCTGCTGGCCGCCCTGAGCGCGGCCGCGCCGCAGGCGCTGCTTGCCCAAAGCCAGCCGGCCGCCCTGCCGCAGGCCCCGCCCACCACGGGCACCATGCCGCTGAGCCTGCAACAGGCCGTGAGCTACGCCGTGCAGAACAAGTCGTCGCTGCTGGCCACCCGCCTGGGCGAGGCCACGGCGGCCGCTAAAGTGGGCGAAATCAAGAGCGCCGGCCTGCCGCAGGTGAATGTGGCTGCTACGCTGTCCGACAACTTCAAGCTGCAAAAGAGCCTGGTGAGCTTCCCGCTCTCGCAAACCGTGCTCACGCAAAGTGACCTGGCGGCAGCCCAGGGCGGGCAGCAGCAGGTGCTGGGTACCCAGCAGCTGGCCCTGCCGCCGCAGCCGTTCGCGTTCGGCCTGCAATACGCCGGCAACACCAGTGCCTCAGTGTCGCAGCTGCTGTTCGATGGCTCGTATCTAATTGGTCTGAAGGCGGCTAAGGTGTACACCGAGTTGGCCAAAAAGCAAACCCAGCAGGCCGAGATAGACGTGGTGGAGCAGGTGAGCAAGGCCTATTACAGTACGCTGGTGGCCCGCTCGCGCCTGAGCCTGCTGGCCCGCAACGTGCAGCGCCTCGACACGGTGCTCTACCAAACCCAGAAAATTTTCAAGGCCGGTTTCGCCGAGAAACTCGACGTGGACCGCCTGCGCGTGCAGCGCAACAACCTGGTGGTGGAGCAGCAGAAAGCCCAGCGCCTCACCGAGTTGAGCGTGGGCCTGCTCAAGTTTCAGATGGGCCTGCCCCAAAGCCAGAACGTGCAGCTCACCGACTCGCTCAGCGCGGCCGTGGTGGATGCCAGCGCCCTGCGCCAGCGCCTCGGCGTGGCCAGCCTGACCAACGGTGGCGGCGTGGATGGCCTCGGAGCGGTGCCCACCGCGCCGGTAGTGCCCGGCGGAGACAACACCGCCGCCCAAAACCGCCTCGACCAGCAGAATGCCCTCTCCGGGGGCCAGCCCATGGCAGCCCGGGGCGCGCTCAACTACAATAACCGCATCGAATTCTCGACCCTCGAAACCCAGCAGGCCCTAGCCGGCCTCGACCTGCGCAACCGCCAGGCCGGCGCGTATCCGCGCCTCGTGCTCACGGGTGCCTACGGTTTCACGGGCTCGGCCAAAACGGCGGGCGAGCTGTTTGCCTTTCGCGGGCCGACTTCGACCAACTCGGCGGGCTTCGCCAACCAGAACTGGTTCGGCTTCGGCAACGTGGGCCTGAGCCTGCAGGTGCCGGTGTTCGACGGTTTCCGCCGCAAGTTCCTGGTGCAGCAAAGCCGCCTGCAGCAGCAGACTATTGAGAAAGGTTTTGAAACATTGAAGCAAGGCATTGACTTACAGGACGCCCAGAGCCGCACCACGCTCATCAACGCCCTGGATGTGCTCGACAACCAGCAGGCCAACCTGACCCTGGCCACCGACGTGGCCCGCGTCACGCGCATCAAATTCAACGCCGGCGTGGGCTCCAACCTGGAGGTCATTACGGCTGAGACGGACCTGCGCTCGGCTCAGACCAACTACTACGGCGCGATTTACGATGTGCTGGTAGCCAAGGTCGACCGCGACAAAGCGACTGGCGAGCTGTTCAATCAGGCTAAAAAATAACGAGTAGGGGCGGAGCTTGCCCCCGCCTGGCGTGCGCGCCGCCTCAACGATTTCGTTCAACGCCGGGCGGGGGCAAGCCCCGCCCCTACGCTTAAAATATCCCCGCTTACCCATGCGCTTTAATTCAACTCAACCGGCCGCGCTACTTCTCGCCGGCACCCTGCTGCTCGCCTCCTGCGGTGGCGAAAGCAAAGACCCCAAAGCTCAGCTCGAAAAGCTGAAGAGCGAGCAGGCCGCTACCCAGGCCAAAATTACCGAGCTCGAAGCCAAAACCGGCGGCCCGGCCGAAGCGGCTGCCACGCCGGTTTCGGTGATGAACGCCAAGCCCGAAAGCTTCAAAAGCTACCTCGAAGTGCAGGGCCGGGTCGATTTCGACCAGAACGCCACCGTGGGCAGCCGCGCCGCCGGCTCGCTCACCAGCATCCGCGTGCAGCGCGGCGACCGCGTGGGCAAGGGCCAGGTGCTGGCCACCGTGGATGCCAGCATTCTCGATGCCAACATGGCCGAGCTGCGCACCCGCATGGACCTCGCCAAAACGATATATGAGAAGCAGAAGGGCCTGTGGGACCAGCAGATTGGCACCGAAGTGCAGTTTCTGCAAGCCCGCAACAACTACCAGGCCCTGCAGCGCAACCTTGCCACCCTCAACCAGCAGCGCGCCCTCTATAATGTGGTGGCCCCGTTCGCGGGCAGCGTGGATGAGGTGCTGCCCAAGCTGGGCGAAATCACCGCGCCCGGCGCGCCGGTGGTGCGCCTGACCAGCGGTACGGGCGGCAAAATCCTGGTCGATGTATCGGAAGCCTACGGCAACAGCATCAAGGCCGGCGACAACGCCGTGGTGACCATTCCGGACCTGGGCGGCGAGGAAATTCCCGCCACGGTGCGCGTCGTGAGCCGCAGCATCAACGCCACCAGTCGCACCTTCACGGTGGAGCTGCGCCTGAAGGAGCACACCACCGACCTGCGCCCCAACATGGTGGCCACGGTGCGCATCCAGAACTACAGTGCGGCCAATGCCATGGTTATTCCGGTCGACATCGTGCAGCACGACGAGCAGAACAGCTACGTGTACGTGGTGGCCCAGGAGGCCGGCAAAGCCGTGGCCAAGAAGCGCATCATCAAAACCGGCAACACCTACAACGGCAAAGTAGAAGTAACCAGCGGCCTGACGGCCGAGGATAAAATCATCTCGGGCGGCTACCAGAACCTGAATGAAGGCCAGAAAGTGGTCGTGCAAGGGGCGTAGGGGCGGGGCTTGCCCCCGCCCGTCGTTGAACGGAATCGTTGGCTTCGCTAACGTTTGGTTGAACGACTCACCATCAGCAATGCTCATAAAATTCCGTGCAACGACGCGGGCGGGGACAAGCCCCGCCCCTACAAGCTAAAAGCCATGCAGGACATCGAAAAAGAATTCGGCCCAACCAGTTGGTCCATCAACAACAAGACCAGCATTTACATCATCACGGTGCTGCTGTGCGTGGCGGGCATTTTTGCCTACATCAAGCTCGGCAAGGAGAAATTCCCCGACATCGTGATTCCGCGCATCATCGTGGCCACGGTGTACCCCGGCACCTCGCCCACGGACATCGAAAACCTGGTGACGCGCCAGCTCGAAAAGGAGATTAAATCCGTGAACGGGGTGAAGCACATCAACTCCACCTCGAACCAGGATTACTCCATCGTGGACGTGGAATTCACCTCCGGCGTGGATGTACAGGCCGCCAAGCAGCTCATCAAGGATGCCGTGGACAAGGCCAGCACCGAGCTGCCCAACGACCTGCCGAGCGCTCCGCTGGTTAAGGAAATCAACATTTCCGAGCAGCCTATCATGTTCGTGAACCTGAGCGGTAACCTGCCCGCCGCCCAGCTCAAAAAGTACGCCGACGACTTCCAGGACAAGATTGAGGCGCTGCCCGAAATCACCCGCGTCGATATCGTGGGGGCTCTCGACCAGCAGGTGAACGTGGACGTGGACCTGAACAAGCTGCGGGCCTCGCGCCTGAGCTTCTCGGATATTTCCCGGGCCATTGGGGCCGAGAACGTGACCGTTTCGGGCGGCAGCATCGACGTGGGCGGGCAGAAGCGCGCCGTGCGCGTGGCCGGCCAGTACGTGCGGGCCGGCGACATTGCCGACATTCAGGTGAAGAACCTGAACGGCTCGCCGGTGCGCCTCGGCGACATCGCCACCGTGACGGACGGCTTCAAGGACCGCGAAAGCTATGCTCGCCTCGACGGCAAGCCCGCCATCACGCTGAACGTGGTGAAGCGCGCCGGCGAAAACCTGCTCGACGCCTCCGATAAAATCAAGGCCATCATCAAGGACTCGAAAGCCAACCTGCCCAAAGAGCTGAACGTGACCGTGACCGGCGACACCTCGAACGACACCCGCGTCACGCTGCACGACCTGCTCAACACCATCGTCATCGGCTTCCTGTTGGTGACCCTGATTCTGATGTTCTTCATGGGCACCACCAACGCGCTGTTCGTGGGCCTGAGTGTGCCGATTTCCATGTTCCTGGCCTTTCTGGTCATTCCCATCTTCGGCTTCACCCTGAACACCATCGTGCTCTTCGCCTTTCTGCTGGCCCTGGGCATCGTGGTCGATGACGCCATCGTGGTTATCGAAAACACCCACCGCCTGCTGCACGAGCACCCTAACCTGTCCACCCCGAAAGCGGCCAAATTTGCCGCCGGCGAGGTCTTTGTTCCGGTGCTGGCCGGCACCCTCACCACGGTAGCGCCGTTCGTGCCGCTCATGTTCTGGCCGGGCATCGTGGGCTCGTTCATGTTCTACCTGCCGGTCACGCTCATTATCACGCTCATGGCCTCGCTCATCGTGGCTTTCATCATGAACCCGGTGTTTGCCGTGAGCTTTATGGAGCGCGAGGAGCATTTCGAGGAGGATATGCACAGCCGGCCCAAGCTGACGCGCAATTTCCTGATTGCGATGGGCGTGCTGCTGGTCATTGCCATCATTGGCTACGTGGCGCATTCCACCTTCGTGGGCAACCTGGCCATCACGCTCATCCTGCTCTGCTTCCTCGATAAGTTCGTGTTCGTGAAGATGATTGGCTGGTTCCAGACCCGCGCCCTGCCGCGCTTCCAGAACGGCTACGCCAACCTCGTGCGCTGGGCTCTTAGCCACCCGGCCCTGGTGATGGTGGGCGTGCTGGTGCTGTTCGTCGGCTCGTTCGTGGCCGTGGGCATCCGCAAGCCACACGTCGACTTCTTCCCCAAAGGCGACCCCAAGTTCATCTACACCTACCTGAACATGCCCGTGGGCACCCGCGTGGCCGTCACGGACTCGATTACCCACGTCCTCGAAAACCGCATCTACGGCGTTATCGGCAAGAACAACCCCGATGTGGAGTCGGTGATTACCAACGTGGCCATCGGCGCCGGCGACCCTTCCGAAGCCACGGCCTCGGGCGTGTCGCAGTCGCACATGGGCAAGGTGGCCGTGGCCTTCAAGGAGCTCAGCGAACGCAAAGGCCCCAAAACCAGCACTTACATGGATAAAATCCGCGAAGTGGTGAAGGGTATTCCCGGCGCTGAAATCTCGGTCGACCAGGAAGCCAGCGGTCCGCCCCAGGCCAAGCCCATTGCCATTGAAGTAGCCGGCGACGACTACAAAGTACTGGCCGCGCTCTCGAAGAAAGTGACCCGCTACGTCGATTCGCTGCACATTGGCGGCGTGGAGGCCCTGCGCTCCAACCTGCAGGACCGCAACCCCGAAATCGCCGTCAACATCAACCGCACCCGCGCCAACCGCGAGGGCATCAGCACCGGCCAGATTGGCCTGGAAGTGCGCACGGCCATCTACGGCACCGAGGCCAGCAAATTCAAAACCGTCGACGACGAGTACCCCATCCAGGTGCGCTACGCCGAGCCTTACCGCTCCGACGTGGACGCCGTGATTAATGCCCCGCTCACCTTCCGCGACGCCACCGGGGCCGTGCGCCAGGTGCCCATCTCCTCGGTGGCCGATGTCACCTACGGCTCCACCTACGGCGGCATCAAGCGCAAAGACACCAAGCGCGTCATCACCATCTCGTCCAACGTGCTCAACGGCTATTCCGGCCCCGACGTGGCCAACGCCGTGCAAACGGCCCTCAAGTCGTTCCGCACGCCGCCCGGCTACACCATCGACATGGGCGGTGCCCAGGAAAGCCAGAAGGAAACCACCGACTTCCTACCCATGGCCGGTATCGGTGCCCTGGGCCTCATCTTCCTGATTCTGGTCACGCAGTTCAACTCGTTCAGCAAGCCGGTCATCATCCTCTCCGAGGTGCTGTTCTCCATCGCCGGCGTGTTCTGGGGCCTTGCCATCACGGGCCAGAACGTCAGCATCGTGATGACGGGCGTGGGCATTATCGCCCTGGCCGGCATCGTGGTGAAAAACGGCATTCTGCTGGTCGAATTCATGGATATGCTGCGCTCGCAGGGCATGCCGCTGCGCGAAGCCATCGTGCTGGCCGGCCGCACCCGCCTGAACCCGGTAATCCTCACGGCCACGGCCGCCACGCTGGGCCTCATCCCACTGGCCATCGGTCTGAACATCGACTTCTACGAGCTGTTCGCTTCGGGCAATCCGCACTTCTTCATCGGTGGCGAGTCGGTTACCTTCTGGGGCCCGCTGGCCTGGACCATCATTTTCGGGCTGGTGTTCGCCACGGGTATCACGCTGGTGGTGGTGCCGGTGATGTATTTGCTGAGCGAATCATTAAAAGGAAAAATAACCGGAAAAAATCCGGATGACATTGCAACCATTCAGCAGGAGGTGGACTCTGAGGAAGTACAGGCGGCTACGCCGCCTGTACTAGCCTAGCTTTTCAGGCGTCGAGTGCCCGCTGGCCGGCTGTTGTTGCAGCAGCGGCCGCCGGTGGGTACTCTCCCCGGCGCGACGCCAACGGAACGGCCGGTTACTACCTGCCCCGCTTACCATCTTTTTCCGCAACTTTATTATGTACGTATCCACCACTAGCGCCCACCACACACCTACTATCGAGCAGCAGGTATTCCGCATTATCAGCAAGCGCAAGGCCATCCGGGCCAGCCGCGTGCGCAAAACCGCCAGCCTCGCCCGCGACCTGCGCTTCGAAACCCTCGACGTTGTTGATATTATTCTGGAGCTGGAGCGCAACTTCAGCATCACCATTCCCGACGAAGTACCGCTCTACACCGTAGGCGATTTCGTTCGCTTCGTGCGCGACCACGCCGCTGCCGCTTAGCATTATTTTACCCTGCAAAAAAGCCCCCCCGCAACCTGAGTTGCGGGGGGGCTTTTTTCATTCCGGGCTTTTGCACCAGAGTCAGGTATTCCAACCCCAACCCTTATCCAAAACTGTTTGACGGCTCGCCATAGGTGAGTACGGCCGCTGTGCCTTATAGCTAAAGCTGTTGTGGCGCTTAGCGCACGTTCCCGCCGGTATTGGTGGCTGTGGTGCTGGGCTCGCGGCTGCTGTCGGTGGTGTGAGCTGCCACGCTTCTGGTACCGGCGTGCTTAGCCGATTCTTCGGCTATCTGCGCGGTGGGCGCGGCGGGGTCGTTCGAGTGCGAGGGCTGCGCGGCGGGAGCCATGGCAGCTTGCTCATCGAGGGCATCGGCCGCGTGCTTGGCTTGGTTGCTGGCCGAAGCCGTAGCCGTAGCAGCGGCGCTGGCGGCCGAGGCCGGGGTTTCTTTATCGGAAGGAGCATAGGCCCCGGCCGTGGTAACTTCGGTCGGGCGGGTCAGCTCCCACTCGTGGAACTTGTCCATCTCACCTTTCAGAGTAGTCGAGAACCAGGCTACCAGGGCCACGTCATCGAGCAGGCCCAGCACCGGAATGAAATCCGGAATCAGGTCAATTGGGCTGATGAAGTAGATGAGTACCGCCACGGCCGCCGCCACCGTGGTGCCGGGCACACCCGTATACTCTCCCGACATCGACGCCTTGATGAGCCGGAACATGGTCTGGAGGGTTTCCCATGCCTCGTGGGCCAGCGTGCCCACGTCGTTTTTCTCGCTGGCCTTTTTGTAGGCATCGGTCAGCAGCTTCTTCAGGCGCGAGGGCTGCTTGATGTAGCCCTCGGCGGTGTTCAGAAACTTCTTGAAAATGGCCGAGCCGGCGACATCGTTACTGGAAGGCGGGGTTTGTTGATTTTTAGCCACGGAGTGCGGAGGTTAAGGAAGACAGAGGGATTGAGAGACAAGCACTGCTTATCTAAGTCTGAATACTAGATTGCAGGGCCTAAGGTTATGAAAAAGGTCCGCATTGGCTCCCCCAAACAGCGGAATAATCAGCGTATTCTGACGGACTGCGGATAATAATCGGCGCACCCGAAAAGTCATTACAACGCAACGGCCTGCTTCGGTAAAGAAACAGGCCGTTGTGCTACTTGTGCTTGAAAAGGGCGTTCCGGCCTATTCAAAAACCTTTACTACGAATACATAGTCCTGCAGCTTCTTGAGCTGCTGGGGCCGCCCGGTGCCGGCCAGCTGGCCAAAGCGGGGCAGGCGGTAGGGGTTGGCGGGCTTGGCCGCTTCCAGTGAATCAACCAGCCGTACCAGGTACGACGACTTGGTAGCGAAGGCGGCGCTCTGCGCGTCGTTCTGCCGGCCGCTCACCACCCCAATCAGGTTGCCGCGCTCGTCCATCAGCGGGCCGCCCGAGTTGCCGGGGTTCACCGGAATGCTCACTTGGTAGAAAGCCGTATCGCCCTCGAAGCCCGAACGGGCGCTCAGCGAGCCTTCGCCGTACACCACGTCCTCACGCGGGTAGCCCAGCGTGAACACCCGCTCGCCCAAATCGGCCTGGCCCGATTTTACCGCGTAAGGCAGCCGGCCGAAACCGGTGAACTTCTTGTCGGTAATGCGCAAAATGGCCAGGTCGTGCTTGATGTCGGAATACACCGGCTCGGCGTGGTAGCGCTGGTGGTTGCGGCCCTCAATCAGCAGCGAGTCAGCACCCTGAATAACGTGGTAGCTGGTCACGATATAGCCTTCCGAAGTCAGGGCGAAGCCCGTTCCGCTAAATTTGCTAACCGGGGCCAGCGGTGGCGTGGCGCTGCCATCAATCCGCTTGATGGTGCTATTTAAGACCTTCTGGTTGTGCTTGAGGCTGTTAATCTCGCGGCGCATCACGTTGTAGCCATACAGCGAAGGCTGTACCTTGGAGTTGCGCCAGATATCCAGCCCCAGCAGCGTGGCAAACACGGCCATCACAGCCACCGAAGCGGCCACGCCCACGGTGGCGCGGTGCCCGCTCCAGAACTCGCGCAGCCGGCGCTCGGTGCGCGAAATACGCAGTATCGGGTGCACCGTGTGGGTGAGGCCGGTGGTGGGCAGCGTAATTTCCTCAGGGGCATCGGCGGCCAGCATGGCGGCGTGGATGCTGCGCAGCTGCTGCCGGGCCTGCTGGCGCTGGCCGTAGGCGCGTAGCGTATCGGTCATCTCGCTGAAGTCGGCATAGCGCAGGGCCAGGGCCGGGTCAGCCGCCAGGCGCGCTTCGAGATTGGCGCGGGCGGGCCCGGCCAGCTCGCCGGTGGCGTAGGCTTCAAATAAGGCGTAATAGTCTGCTTCAGTCATCATGGGTAAATGCTGCCGGGCGGGGCGGCGGCGGTAAGCGGATGGGAGTTTCACCGGCTACAACCGGCGGCTAACGATATCAGATAGGCTCTTCTTTATAATGGGCGAAGAATAATTTTTTCAGGCGCACGAGGCACTTGTATTTCTGGTTTTTGGCATTGTCGGCGTTGGTGTAGCCAAACTCTGCCGTGAGGTCCTGCATCGACTTATCGAGCAGGTAGAAGCCTTCCAAAAGTGAGCGGCACGGTTCGCCGAGGTGGTCCAGGGCCTCGCTCATGGTGGCGAAACGGCGGTCCTGCTCCTCAGCGGCCAGCAGGTCTTCCTCGGCTCCCGTGTTCAGGTACGGGCCGTGCTCCTCGTCATCCAGCAAGCGCACGCCGAAGCGGCTTTTGCTGGTCAGGCGCTTGAGCCACAGGCGGCGGCACACGGCGTAGAGGTAGGTCTTAATCTGGCAGCTGAGCTCGAGGGAGCCGTCGCGTACTTTTTCATAAAACACCATCACGCCCTCCTGGTACACGTCCTGGGCATCGTCCTCGGTGCCGCTGTTTTGCAGCACGAAGTGCGACACCATGGGCCAGTGCAGCCGGTAGAGGTGGGCCAGGGCCCGCTCATCGCCGCTGCGAATGGCGGCAATCAGCGCGTCGTCGGTAGGAGTCAAAGAAGAGGAAGTTGGATTGCCCCTGCTCATTCACTTTGGGGGTTAATACAGGCAAAGGCTACAAGTAACCCGCCGAAATAATTTTTTTCCGGGCCGGGTTACCTTTCCAGAGACTGAGTATAAAGGGCGTTTTAAAGTTAACCCGTTTTCAAAATTACCTCCAAAGATGAAAAATCTGTTTAAAGCTGCTGCCCTGGGCTTCGCCCTCACCGCTGGTCTGACTTCGTGCGGCGAAAAGAAGACCGAGGAAACCACTACCGTTGAGACCCCTGCTACCGGCACCGAGACCACCACTACTACCACCACCGACAGCACCGCAATGGCTGCTCCCGCTGCTGATAGCACTGCTATGGCTCCTGCTGCTACCACCACCACGACTGTAACCGAAGAGAAGAAGTAGTTTGTTGCCGGCCCCTGGGCCAGCGCAAACCTTCGTCATTCGACACTAACAGCCCGGATTTTCCCAAGCGGAAAATACGGGCTGTTTTTTTATGCCTTGGGGTTATTTATTCCACCAGCCGCAGCAAATCGGCGGCAATGCCGGGCCAGGGCTGGTGCAGGTTGAGCGTGATGACGCGCACCGGGTGCCCGCCCAGGGTGTAGCGCACGTCCACGTCCTGCGTGGCGGCCGGATACAGCAATAGGACTTACGCAGTCGAAACACTAACAAACTGAAAAACAGCAATATAACAAATATGCGTCTTGAATGCAAGTCGTTGATTTTCAGGTTACATAGCTCTTGAAGTGCGTAAGTCCTAAGCAATATGCTTTCCAGAACCTGGCCGGGGGCAGGGCGCTGGTTCTGGAGGTAGGCGTAGAGCTGGTAAAGGTGCGGGGCAATGAGGCGCTGCCGGTCGTAGCGCGGGCGCAGGGTGGCAGCGTAGTACTTGGTGTCGAGAATTATTTTGCGGTCGGGCGCTTCCAGCGTGGTATCGGTGAGCATGGTGGGCAGCAGGGCGAGGTCGGCGGCCAGCGGGGCTTCGGCCTGCCAGGCAATGGTTTCGGCAAAGACGCGGTAACGGCGCTGCTCGCGACGGAAAAAATTGCGGGTGAACTGCTCGAAGATGCGCGCCATCAGCGCTTCGTCGCGCCGGAAATCGGCGAAGCGCTTGCGGCCGGTAGCCGTGGGCTCGGGTAGGGCCGTGAGCCACACCAGCTCGCAGACGTGCACCAGAAACGCGGCCTGGCTATCCGGCCGCTGCCGCCGCAGCTCCCGAAACGTGGCGGCCGTGGGGGGAGGCAGCATAGCATTGAGCAGCCCCGTCGGAAACCGCTGGCCGACTTGGTGCAACTCGCGGCGCAGCGCCGGGGGCAAAGCTGCTGCCCGGCCCAGCGTGCCCAGCGTTTGGGCGGTGCAGGGGCGAGGCCGTGCCCAGTTCATCGAAGGCACAGATGACGCGGCCCTGGCCCAGCAGGCCCCGGCCCAGCGTGGGGGCCAGTTCCACGCGGCCCCGCAGGCTGGTAAGCTCGGCCTACTGCGTTTGAAACGTACGCGGCAGGCCGTTGCGGAGCAGGCGGCGCGTGGCGTGCAGCAGCACCTGCGCCAGCAGCCCCAGCGGCCGCTCGAAGGGTGCGGCTTCGCTGGCCAGCAGTACAGCCGGCTCAGGCAGCCGGTTCCAGGCGTAGCAGAGGAAATAGTAGAGGGTAGGGAGGGGTATCAATTGAATTGGCTGTTTTTTTAACAGAAAGGCGTGTACCAAAAATCCCTTCACTTTTTATTGCTCAATAACCAAACGCTTGCCCAATACTAACCAATAGGGAAATCCATTAGCCTCCGCGAAATGAAGCAGTAGTTGCGATGAAGAATGCTCATCGGGATTACCAATTACGGCAACGAAAGTCCGATTAGCAGGTTCAATAAGCAGATAGACGGTACACATTGAGCCTATTACTGTCAATCCCAATTCGTCTTCTCCATAGGGCAGGTCCTGGAATACCCTACGCAGGCACCGCGTACTTTTCTGCTCGATGCAGAAGCCAATGCGAGCTATTGTCTGTGAATTAGCGGCCGCATGACCTAATACATGTGCTTTGCTTATGCGCCCTACAACCTGCGCTTCCAGCAGTAATTCCAAACACCTGCGATGATACTTTTTATCGGACCAAGATGCCGCGCGGGTACCTGATAGTATGTCTATTAAGTTCATTTTGCTTCAATAGTAGGTATGGCTATTGGTCTTGAACCTGTTCTACGCCAGTAGCTTGCGCAACTGAGCCGCTGCCGTAGCTGGCTGCTCGCGCCAGTAATCAGCCAGTAGCGGACCGATTTCCTGCTCAAAAATCAGGCGCAGCCATTCTGAAGCCTGTCCCGGCTGGGCCGGCGGCTGGCAGAAGTAGCTGTGGCCGATTACAAAATCCGGCCCCAGCTCGGGGTCATCGGCGATGGCTTGGTTGAGGGATGCCATGCGGGTGCACAGTTGCTCGATGAGGTCGGCGGGCACCTGGCGGGCCGCCAGCTGCTGCCGTAGCGGTGGGCCAAACTGCGGCCGGGTTGGCGGTGGCCAGGCGGTAGGCCAGCTCGGCCGCGGCGCGGGGTGGGTAGCGGCGGCCTCGGTACACCAGCTCATACACGGTGCTGGGCGGTAGCGGGCGGCCTTCGCGGGTTATCTGGCGCAGGGCGCGCAGCACCTGCTTGCGGGTGAGCAGCGGGGCAGAATCGGAAGGGGCAACGGACATAGTGGGCAAGGTAGAACCGGAACAACAAGTGCGGGGAAGCAAAAAAAGTCCCCCGGCCGGGCCGGGAGACTTTTTTTGGAGAAACCGTAACGAAAAAATAACGTCCTAAACGTTAGGGAGCTACCGTAAACGTGCGGGTTACCGAGTTGTACGGGCCGGCAATCATGTTGCCGCTGCCGTCTATCAACTCCAGCTTCACCGTGTTTTCGCCAGCAGGCAGGCCCTCCATCTGGTAAGGCAGCCACTGGTCAAGTATAAATTCGGTGCCGTTGATGGTGGCGCGTACGCGGTTTCCGCCGGGCTCCAGCTTGGTATTCACCAGGTAAAAATCCAGCATGATGCGCTTGGCATCAACTCCCGAGTACGTGTCTTTTGGGCGGCTATAAAACAGGTTCGGAGCCTTCACATCGATGATGGGCGTGGCCGGAGCCGGGGTGTTGCCCACGTTAATCACGGTCAGGTCGTAGGCCCCGAGGTGCTTCAGACTCTCGTGGTACGAGCGCGACAGGAACGACAGCACCACGTGCTGGCCATCGGGAATAGCCTTGGTGAATTTGGTATCGTAGTGCGCCGTATAGGGCTGGTTGTCCACGATATTGTGGATGTGCTGGCCCTTCATCGAGTTGGCCATTTCGGCCATGTGGGGGCCGCCGCTCATTTTAGTGAGCTGGAAATTGGTGGTTTGGTAGTCAAATGCCACCTCACCGCTGGGCAGCGTAGCGCCGGCAACGGGGGCGCGCATCTGCATCTGAGCTTCGGGGAACTTGGGCGAATCGCTGAAGGGCGTCAGGCGGATACCGTTCGATTCCATGCTCTCGCCGCTGGCGGCAGTGCTGGTAGCACCGGGGGTATTGCTGCCGGCAGTAGCGCTAACATCGGTAGCGGGCTTGCTCGTTTCGCAGCTAGCCAGAAGTGCCAGCGTAATGGTGGTGCTGCACAGCAGCCAAAGAGGACGTTTCATAGACTCAAACCTTGAAAAAAAAGTGGTAGTGATTTATTGAATAGTATCGATGAGCGGGGTCGTTTACGATGAAGGACCGGTGCCGGGTTTTGCTTAACTTGCGCCGTTGCCCACCAAGAGTCTTACGTAGCCTCAAAGTAAACTCAATTTTATTATGCAAGACCAACTTCTTGACCATATTCCCTCGCTCGACCTCGCCGACTTCCGTTCCGGCGACGCCGAGCGTAAGGCTCGTTTTGTGCAGCAGCTCGGCGAGGCCTACCAGAACATCGGCTTTGTAGCCCTGAAAAACCATGGCCTCAACGACGAGCAAACCCGGCAGCTATACGCCGATGTGCAGGCGTTTTTCCAACTGCCCGACGAAGCCAAGCAGTGCTACGAAAATCCCGAGCTGGCCGGCCAGCGCGGCTACATCAGCAAAGGGAAGGAGCACGCCAAGGGCCGCAACACCGGCGACCTGAA
Source organism: Hymenobacter siberiensis (assembly GCF_018967845.1). GTDB lineage: Bacteria > Bacteroidota > Bacteroidia > Cytophagales > Hymenobacteraceae > Hymenobacter > Hymenobacter siberiensis. Next base: position 414,488 of record NZ_JAHLZZ010000001.1, on the reverse strand, counting down.
GGAGTTCTACCACGTAGGTCAGGAAGTGGAGGAAGAGGACCCCATCAAAAACGAGTACCCCGACAATATCTGGCCCCAGGAAATTCCGGGCTTCCAGAAGAGCACCTTCACGGCTTACCGCACGCTGGAAAGCGCCGGCCAGGACGTGCTGCGTGCCATTGCGCTGTACCTGCACCTACCCGAAAACTACTTCGATGATAAGGTGAAGCACGGCAACAGCATCCTGCGCCCCATTCACTACTTCCCCATCGAAGACCCGGACGCGGTGCCCGCCGATGCCGTGCGCGCCGCCGAACACGGCGATATCAACCTCATTACCTTGCTGATGGGGGCCAGCGCCGACGGCCTGCAGGTGAAGCGCCGCGACGGCAAATGGATTCCCATCACGGCCCTGCCCGACCAGATTGTGGTGAACGTGGGCGACATGCTCCAGCGCCTCACCAACGGCGTGCTGAAATCTACCATTCACCGCGTGGTGAACCCGGCCCGCGAAAAAATGAACACCTCGCGCTTCAGCATCCCGTTCTTCATGCACCCGCGCTCCGAAATGAGCCTGGCTGCCCTGGAGCACTGTGTGACCCCCGACAACCCCAAGAAGGAAGCCGACATCACGGCCGGCGAGTTTCTGAACGAGCGCCTGATTGAGCTGGGGCTGAAGAAGAAATAAGGAAGAAGTTCAGAACAATAACCAGCACGTCATGCTGAGCGAAGTCGAAGCATCTCTACTGCGCAAGTAATCCAAGTTGGGGTAACGAAGCGGAAGAGATGCTTCGACAAGCTCAGCATGATGTTCTTTTTTGTTCCGCATGACCGTTCCAACGCCACCTACTGCCCCGCACCCCGCCGCACCCGTTTCCCTCACGCCGCCCCTGCGGCGCTCGGGCAAGCGCACGCGGCGGAGGCGGGGCATTATTTTTCTGAAGGATGTGGCCGTGCTGGCCCTCACGGCCTTTGGCGGACCGCAGGCGCACCTGGCCATGTTTTTCCGGCTGCTGGTGGATAAGCGCCGCTACATCAGCACGCCCGAGCTGCTGGAATTGCAGGCGCTGTGCGCGCTGCTGCCGGGGCCCACGTCCACCCAAACCATTACCGTTATCGGCTTCCGGCTGGGTGGGCCCAATCTGGCCTACCTCACGCTGCTGGTCTGGATGGCTCCGTCCGTGACGCTGATGACGCTGGCCGCCCTCGCCCTGAACCATCTCGACCCGGCCCGGGTGGCGGCGCTGGTGCAGTTTGTGCAGCCGGTGGCGGTGGGCTTTGTGGCGTTCTCGGCCTACAAGATTGCGGAGAAGGTCATTCATACCAAAACGGCCGTGGGGCTGATGGTGGCCGCCGCCATGATGGCCTACTTTTTCCAGCTGCCCTGGATGCTGCCGCTGCTGCTGCTGGCCGGCGGGGCCGTAACCACGGTGCGCTACCGCAAGCACGCCATTGTGCAGAAAAAAAAGCCGCTGCGCGTGGAGTGGGCCAATTTTGTGCTGTGGCTGGGTATTCTGGTGGGGGCGGCCGTGCTGGGGCACTACACGCAGCTGCTGCCGGTGCGGCTGTTCGAGAATTTTTACCGCAACGGCTCGCTGGTATTTGGGGGTGGGCAGGTGCTGGCCCCGCTGCTGTATGCCGAGTTTGTGGAGTTCAAGCACTACCTCACGGGAACGGAGTTTTTGTCGGGCCTGGGACTGGTGCAGGCCATGCCAGGTCCTAATTTTTCCATCGCGGCCTACATCGGGGCGCTGGCCATGCGGCCGGCGGGTGGCAACGGCATGCAGGTGCTGGGGGCACTGGTGGGCGCGGCGGGCATCTTTCTGCCGGGCACGTTTCTCATCTTCTTCGTGATTCGCTTCTGGGACCGGCTGCGGCAGTACCGGGTGGTGCAGGCCTCGTTGGAGGGCATCAACGCCGTGAGCGCGGGGCTGGTGTGCGCGGCCACCTTCCTGCTCTACCACCCGCTGCCCGACCGCCTGCTGGAGCTGCCGTTTCACCTCGGCCCCATCGATTCGCTGCCCCTGAACCCGCTGCTGGTGGGGGCCACGTTCCTGCTGCTGCTTTGGGAGAAGGTGCCCAGCGTGGTCATCATTGCCGTGGCGCTGCTGGCCGGCGCGCTGCTGCCTGCCTGACTCAGGCCTCCGCCCTGGCGGTTAGGTACGCCATCCGGGCATCTTCCAGCTCGGTTAGTAAAGCGGTGCGTTGCTGCAATAGTGCGGCACCAACGGCTGGCGTGCGCCGGAAAAAGCGGGCGGCGCGCAGCCGCCGCAGGCGGGCTGCCAGCGTATTCCAGTAGCTCAGGGCATAAAAACCGGTGAGGGGCAGGCTGAGCACGTACAGTGCGGTCAGCCGCCAGTCGTGAGTGAAGTAGTGCACGGCTGCTGCCTGCAGCACGTAGGCCAGCGGGAAAGTCAGCATGCCCATCACCAGCATGATGGGAGCCACAAACTCCACATCCTTGGTAGCCCGCTTAGCCACGGCCGAAGGCAGGATGTAAGGCAGGTAGTTATTAACCACGCCATACAGCCATACCGGCGCGCCAAATACCAGGTTGAGCAGGCCGGCCACGGAGCCGCGCCGCTGGCTATCCAGCGCTTCGTCGCTGAGGTTGTGGCGGCGCAGGTCGGCCAGGTAGGCGGCAAACTGCGCGCGGGCGGCGGTGAGGCGCTCGGGGAAGTGCTGCTCGGCCCAGGGCAGGGCCTGGAGCAGGGTGCGGCTCAGCAGGAAGTTGTCGTAGAGGGTGTCGGGGTCGTCGTCGGGGTTGAGGTGGTCGCCGAAGGTGCGCTCAATCTGCTGCACGAAGGTGTCCTCGGCCGCGTCGCGGGTGATGACCAGGCGGCGTTCCAGCGCCACCCGAATGGCCTCGGTGAGCTGGTCGGCGGCCTCGTCGGGGTCCTGGGCGTAGGCGGCGGCATAGTCGGCTACGACGATGGGCGGGGCCACGTTCAGCAGCACATCCGAGCGAAACTTGCTGGGGTCAAAGTAGTTAGTGGCCACCGGCACCACTTTCAGGCCCAGCTTAAACTTATGGCGGGCTTCGGCCCCCAGCGCAATGCGGGCCGCGCCGGTTTTGAGGGGCCGCAGGCGGCGCTCGCTCACGCTGGTGCCCTCCGGAAAAATCATGATGGTGCCGCCCCGGCCCAAGTAGTCGTAGCAGCGGCCGAAGGTGGCCTCGTTCTGGGCGGCGCGCTGCTCGGGCGTGACGGGGCCGCCGGTGCCCGCGTCCTGCGCCCGGTAGATGGGAATGGAGTTGCCCGACTGCATGATGGCCCGCACGATGGGATTGCTGAAAAACGTGCTTTTGGCCAGAAAGGCAATGGGCTGGCGGCAGTTCACGGCCGCCAGCAGCGGGTCCATGAGGGTGTTGGGGTGGTTGCCGGCCAGCAGCAGCGGGCCCGGCAGGTGCAGGCGTTCGGGGTGCCGCACCGCGATGCGGCGGAAAAAGACCCGCAGCGCAACCTGCACCAGCGGTTTCATCACAGTATAAAAGAGCATGGGCGGCAATACGGCGTGTGGCCCCGAAAGATAGGTGGCTGCCGCTGCGAACCATCGCAACGCCAAAGCGCCGCTTCCCATTCGAGGGAAGCGGCGCTTTGGCGTTGGGCAGCACGCGGATTACTTTTTCTTCTTCTTTTCGGCTTTGGCCTTGGCCTTGGCTTTTTCTTCTTCGCGCTTGGCTTTGTCCTTGGCTTTGCGCTCGGCTTCGGCCTCCATTTTCTTGCGCTTGCCGGGGTATTTGGCATCGAAGACCATGACTTTGGCAATGCTGTCGGCGTCGGCAACGGCCCGCCGGCTCGTTACGCGGCCGGTGAGCGAAACGTAGTCGCCCTCCGTAATTTGAGTGGTGGTGCCATTGGGCGTCGTCACGATGCCGGCCGGGGTGATGATAGTGCCGTTAACCAGCTTTTTATCAGCTGTAAGCGGGTTGCTAATGCCGAGCTCGGTGAGTACGGTACGGCCCTTCTGCATCGAAATGCCATCCTTGATTCCCTCGATGGCCGATGCGGCTACGCGCGGCTTGGGCTGCACACGGCCCGGGCGGGCCGTTTGAGCCTGCGCTGCGGCAATATTCAGAAAAGCCAACGCAAAAACACCGAAGGATAGATTCTTGATTTTCATGGAAAGGTTAAAAATGGAATAAGGAAAAGCGCAACGATAAATGCTTTCAATATGCAAATATAAGGCTTTTTCGGAAAATGCTAATTGTATTATGTTCCCGGGGAGTGCAAAATTGGCTCTGGGATGTAGGGGTTGGAAAGTCAACATTCTGTTGGCGCTTTCGTTCAGCTAGCATACCCAATTTTGATGCCGAAAACCAAGCGTCCCCGTTTCTTGGCTGCCCCATCTCACTATACGAGAGCGGGTGGGCGGTAACGTGATGCGCCGCGTAAAATTGTCAGCGGCGGAAATTGGCTGGTAAATGACGAATTTGCAGTGCGGGCCGCCGCCGGCCGCTTTCGCAGCTGCCAATGACCGACGAATAATTCCATCGCATTTCTCCCTCTTCAAGTGGATTACAAAGACTATTACAAGGCGCTGGGAGTAGATAAAACCGCTACGCCCGAGCAGATTAAAAAGGCGTACCGCAAGCTGGCCCGCCAGCACCACCCCGATGTGAACCCCAACGACAAGGGCGCGGAGCAGAAATTCAAAGAAATCAACGAAGCCAACGAAGTCCTCAGCGACTCCGAAAAGCGGAAGAAGTATGACCAGTTCGGGGCCGACTGGCAGCGCTACCAGCAGCAGCCCGGCGGCGGCGCGGGCCGCGGCGGCCAGCCCGGCGGTGGCTTCGACTGGAGCCAGTACACCCAGGGCCAGGGCGGCCAGGGTGGGGGCGGCAATCCGTTTGGCGAAGGCGAGGATTTCTCGGATTTCTTCGGCTCGCTCTTCGGCAACATGGGGGGCGGTGGTGGCCGGCGGGCTGGCGGCACCCGCCCCGGCGCGGGGGGCGACTACCAGGCCGAGCTGGAAATGAGCCTGGAGGAAGCCTACCACGGCGGCCCGCGCACCATCACGGTGAATGGCAAAAACCTGCGCCTGACCATCGCGCCCGGCGTGGCCGACGGCCAGACCATCCGCCTGCGCGACCAGGGCGGCCCCGGCCGCAACGGCGGCCCCAACGGCGCGCTGCTCATCACCTTCCGCATTCGGCCCGATGCCCGTTACGCCCGCACCGGCGACGACCTCACCCAGGACGTGCCCGTGAGCATGTACAAGGCCCTGCTGGGCGGCGAGCAAACGGTGGAAACCCTCAGCGGCTCCGTCAAAATCAAGCTCAAACCCGAAACGGCCAACGGCACCCGCCTGCGCCTGCGCGGCAAGGGCTTCCCGGTGTATAAAAAGGACGGCCAGTTCGGCGACCTCTACCTGCGCCTCACCATAGCCTTGCCCCAGAACCTCACCGAACCAGAAAAAGAGCTGATTCAACAGCTAGCCGACTTGCGCGCTGCCGAGTAGGAACCTGAAGCCCAACCCATCGCCTTATTCATCATGGAAGCAACCTTCATCACGCTCACTTTCCAGGAATGCTCGGTGCGCTACGGCCTGGCCCCGGCCGACTTGCGCGACTTCCTGCAAGCCGGCCTGCTCCGCGCCGCGCCCGCGCCCGAAACCGTCATCGTCGACGAGCCCGACGACCTGCCGCGCCTCGCCCGCCTGCACCACGAGCTGGGCCTGGCCCCCGAGGCGCTCGACATCATCTTGGCCATGCGCCAGCGGCTGGTGCGCCTGCAAGCCAGCCTGGCCCGCGAAACCGCCCGGGCACGGCAGTTGGAGGATTTCCTGCTGGGCGGTGGAGAAGTGTTAGAATTATGAATAACGAAAGAAACTTGCTTAATCTAGGAAGAAGTACAAAGGCTTTTCCCTAGCTGTTCCTTGAAAAAATTACTTAACATAATGTCAGTTATAAGCGCACTCTTGGAATCGCACCGGGTGCGCCCGCCTGCGCCGGCTTGCACTTTGGCGGGGACTAGGCTCCTACGGTCGCGTTTACGAAACTCATCCCCTCGGCGCATTTCGTAAACTTTGAATCGTAGACGAGTTTCTTAAACTCGCCCGGCCCTATTTGGGCTAGGTGGCCACCTGGTGCTGGCCAGCTGCTCGGCGTTTACCGAAAGGAGCGTATGTTTACTATGCACCCTGGCTTTCGTTCCCCTGCCTATGAAGACCTGCTTTTCTTCCCCGGGAGGGGCGCTCCGATGGATGGCCGCAGCCCTGTTGCTGGGCGGGTGTGCGGACCACGACGGCGAGGGGCCCGCGACAGTGAGCGGGCAAGTGGTCAGTGAAACCACCCGGCAGCCCGTGCCGCGCCCCCCGCAGGTGCAGCTCTGGCAGCGGGCGCAGTCCGCCGGCAGCCTGACGGGCGGGGCCGCCTACGCCCCGCTCGGGGCCCCGCACGCCACCGACGCGCAGGGCCGCTTTGCTTTCTCCTTCGAGGCCGAGGCCCGGCGTGAGTACGTGCTGCGCGCCGCCGGCGGTTTGGGCTACTACACCGACTGGGCCCGCGCCCCGGCCCTGCGCGGGGGCCAGCAGAACACAGGCGTGCAGGTGCCTGCTGCGGCCCCGGCCTGGATTCGGCTCGACCTGGTCGACGAGCTGCCCCGAAATCGGGTCTGGATGTTTTTTTCCGGCTTCGGCGGGGGCGGGCTTCAGCTTCCGTTCCCCCGCGACACGTCGGTCGTATTTCCTTACTTGGCCGGCCAAGAAAACTTTATTTACTGGCGGATTACCAATGCGCAGGGGCAAGAGACGACGGGCCAGCGCACGTTTACACAGGCCCCCCTTGATACGCAGCGTGTACGAATTGCTTTCTGACCACAGCCATCAACGCGGAGATGGTGCCCAAACTAGTTCAGCCAAACGGTGATTTAAATAAGACAAGGGGGCTTTTACATACTACAAACGACCGGTTATAGCACGTAAAAGCGAAACTATAATAGGACCCGACTCCAGCCTACAGCGTCGCTCACGCTACGGCCAGCGCCAGCAGCAGCCCCGACAGCGTTGCGGCCATCTTGGGCCAGTTGAGGCGATGCTCGGGGCTGGTTTCAAACAGGATGGTGGTCGAAACGTGCAGGAAATTGCCTGCCACCAGGCCCAGCAGCGCCGCGTACCAGCCGCTGCTCAGCAGCTGCGCCAGCACCACGTAGTTGCTGAAAATGATGCCGATTGGCGAGGCCAGCGCGAAAATCAGCAGGCCCGGCCACACCCGCCGGAAGCTGCCCAGCCGCAGCCGCAGCAGCGTGGCCAGCGCAAAGGCCGCCGGCATGTGGTGCAGCGCCACGCCCACCACAATGGCGTAGAAATTCCGGCTGATATCGCCCACTTCCGGCGTGTGCACCAGAATGCTGCCTTCCAGAAACGAGTGCACTACCAGTGCCGCCAGCAGTAGAAAAGGCACCCGGCCCACTGCGTCGTGCCCATGGCCGGTTTCGGCGTGTACGTGCCCGTGCTCCACGCCCTGCGAGAGCACCTCCAGCAGCAGCTGCCCAAAAAAGCCCGCCAGCACCCAGTAGCCCACCCGCGTGGGGTGCTCGGGCAGCAGCTGCAGCGCTTCGGGCAGAATATGCGTGACCGTGAGCGTGAACAAATACGCCCCGCTGAAGGCCAGCAGCGGCTTCAGCCACTGCCCGCTCCGCGCCACCGGCACCCAAGCCGCCGCCGCGCCCGCGCCCAGCACGGTGAGCAGCAGCAGAAAAATTGCAAACCCCATACAGAAAAAATGAGGAATGAAGAATGAGGAATGAAGAATGAAAGACCGACGGCCAAGGCGTCAATTCTTCATTCTTCATTCCTCATTCTTCATTCTGAAAAGACGCAAAGCGGCAGCTCTGCTACCGCCAGCCAGCGGGCAAAGCTGCCACCCAAACGAGAATAACCTAATGAGCCGCGCGCCTTAGCGCTGGATTTGGTGGCCGTTATCGGCCGTATCTGCCTGGCCCGATTTGCCGGCGTCGTTCATTTTACCGCGCTTGCGCATGCCTTCCTCAGCGTTGGCCGACATGGCCGCCTCGGCCGCCGGATGTGCATCGGCATTCTCTGCGGTTTCGCCTTTAGCGGCCTTGATGAGCGGCGAATCGGCGTTTTCGATGGAGGCGTTCGGCACCGATTTGTCAAAGTTTTCGGTATCGCGGGTGCCGGGGGCTACCAGGTCGACCGATACTTTTTCGTCGGGGCGCCAGTCGGAGGGCTCGCTGCTGCAGGAGGTAAGGGCCAAAGTAGCGGCGGAAACGGCCAGCAACAGGGTGGAGGTCAATTTCATCGAAGTAAAATTAGCAGGGGTTGGAATTTATACGGTAGCTGCGCCGGCCTCGGCTGGCAACAGGTTTTTGCGGCGCAACATCGATTCAAACAATCGACGGTCGTTATCGGCGTTGAAAATTTTGAAAGGCAAATGTAAAAACACCGGCACATCGAACGTGCGCGCCAGCCACAGGCGCCAGGCAGCTATGCCCTCCGGCGGCGTGCCGGGCTTGAGGTACAATACGTACGCATCAACATCGCGGCGCACGCGGCCAATCATGTCCCAGGTCAGCTGCATGGCTTTGCCTTCTTTGTCGGGGCCCACGCGCAGCAACAGCTGCTTGTTGTCTATCTCAAACGCCATGCGCTCAAACAGGGGCTTGCTCTGCTCCATCTGGGTCACGCCCGTTACCTGCGCCGAGCGGAACAGCACGAACAGGATGGTGAGCACCACGGCCAGCACAATCCACCACCAGGAGTGCACAAAAATGGCCGGCAGCAGCCCCAGCGCAAACGGAATGAGGGCGTACACCCAGTCTTTTTTCCACACTTCGCCCATCACCATCTTGGTGTAGGTGTCGGTGGTGAGCTGGGTTTTCTTGGTGCGAATGGCCAGCGACGGAGCCTGCTGGGACTGGCGGAAGCCGCCGCCGCCGCCGCGTTGATTTGGTTGGTTCACGGGAGTAATGTGAAAATGTAGTGATGTGTTGAAATGTGAGAATGTATCGGCTGCAAAGAGGTGGAATGGTCTACAGTGCAGCACATTTCCACATCCGCACATTCTTCACATTCTTTTTAATATGCTTTCAGGCTCAAATCCAGGCTTTTGACGGAGTGCGTGAGGGCCCCCACCGAAATGTAGTCGACCCCGGTGCGGGCCACTTCGGCAATGGTTTTTTCGGTGATGCCGCCGCTGGCTTCCGTGGGAAAGCGGCCGGCGATGAGCTCCACGGCTTCACGCAGCTGCTCGGGGGGCATGTTGTCGAGCATAATGCGGTCGATGCTGCCCGCGTCCAGCGCCTGCTGCACTTCATCGAGCGAGCGGGTTTCGATTTCGATGGGCAGCTGCCGGCCGGTTTGCGTGAGGTAGGCGTGCGTGGCCGCAATGGCCTGCGCAATGCCGCCCGCGTAATCGACGTGGTTATCCTTGAGAATAATCATGTCGAACAGGCCGTAGCGGTGGTTCACGCCGCCGCCAATCAGCACGGCCCACTTTTCGCAGAGGCGGAAATTGGGCGTGGTCTTGCGCGTGTCGAGCAGCCGGGCATGAGTGCCGGCCAGCAGCGTATTGAGGTGCGCGGTGTAGGTGGCAATGCCGCTCATACGCTGCATGCAGTTGAGCACCAGGCGCTCGGCGGTGAGGATGCTGCGGGCCGGGCCTTCCACGGTGAAGGCGATGTCGCCGTGCTTCACCAGGTCGCCGTCGGCGAGTAGGGGCGTCATCGTCAGCGAGGTATCTACTTCCGCAAAAATGAGCGGGGCTAGGGCCATGCCGGCCAGCATGCCTTCGCCCTTCACCAGCAAGTGGGCGCGGTTGCGCGCGGCGGCCGGAATGGAAGCCAGGGCCGAATGGTCACCGTCGCCCACATCCTCGGCCAAAGCCGTGCGGATGAAGGTGGTCAGCGCCTCGGGCGTGAGATAGGAATAGGGAGCAGAGATAGTTTGCACGGCGCAAAGGTACGGCCCTTGCGGCGGTGGCGAAAGCTCACAAAAAAGCCCCAACCTGTGGGGGTTGGGGCTCAGCTTATTCTTTCGTGAAATCCAGCGTGTCAATCACCGGTGCGCCGCGCGAGGGCTTGAGCTTCACAAAGACGCGGTAGGTGCCGTTGCGGCCCGCATAGCGGCCAATGGCGTACTGAATGTGCTCCTGGCTTTCGCCCTGATGAATAAACTCGAAGCTGCTGGGAGCATTTTTGCCGAAAAAATCTTTGATGACAATTTCGGCCTGCGTAGCGTTGTACCCCTGCTTGTCGCCATCGAAACCAATTTCAACGGTAGCGGCAAAATATTGCGACAGCTCGCGGGAAGACCCGTTGCGCAACGCTGACCGAACGGCTCCGAGGTTATCGGCCTGCGCGTGAGCCGCCACAGAGCCGAGCAGGAACAACCATCCGATGAATAGAGTCCTAATTAAATAGCGTTTCATTATAGCGGTAGTAAGTGCGTCATACGCAGAGAGAGTCAAGCGAAAATGGTGCCAGTAAGTGCTGGGTGGCGTTGAGCTGGTTGCGGAATGACCGAAAAATAACCGGACTTAAAGCGGGTGCGAAGGTAGAATATTTCAACCAGAGGCGCAGGGCCGCCGTATCTTTGCAGCATGAGTAAGCAGGTATTATTGGTAATTCTCGATGGGTGGGGCATTGCCCCGAATACGGCAGTTTCGGCAGTAGATGCGGCTAGTACGCCGTTCTTTCACGAGCTGTTGCAACGCTTCCCGCACAGCACGCTGCAAGCCTCGGGCGAAGCCGTGGGCCTGCCCGAGGGGCAGATGGGCAACTCCGAAGTGGGCCATATGAACATCGGGGCCGGCCGCGTGGTGAACCAGGAGCTGGTACGCATCGGCAAGTCCATCCGGGAGCGCAAGCTGGGCCAGATGCCCGCGCTGGTAAAAGCCTTTGAGTATGCCATTGCCAATGATAAGCCCCTGCATCTGATTGGTTTGCTTTCTGATGGCGGCGTGCATTCGCACATCGACCATGTGAAGGCGCTCTGCACCGTTGCCCACGAGGCGGGTGTACGGCGCGTGTTCGTGCACGCCTTCACCGATGGCCGCGACACCGACCCCAAGAGTGGTGTGCGTTTCGTGAATGAGCTGGAAGAGTCGATAGTGCGCAGCGGGGCCAAAATCGCCTCGGTGGTGGGCCGCTACTACGCCATGGACCGCGACCGCCGCTGGGAGCGCGTGAAGGTGGCCTACGACTTGCTGGTGAACGGCATCGGCACGCCCTCGCAAAACTTGATTCAAACCATTCAGGAGCAGTACAAGGACGGCGTGACGGATGAGTTCCTGAAGCCCATCGTGAAGACCGGGGCCGATGGCCAGCCGCTGGCCACCATTGAGGACGGCGACGTGGTGCTGTGCTTCAACTTCCGCACCGACCGGGGCCGCGAAATCACGGAAGTGCTGACACAGCAGGACATGAACGCCTTCCAGATGCAGCGCCTCAACCTGCATTATCTCACCCTCACCAACTACGACGACACCTTTGTGGGCGTGACGCCCATTTTTGAGAAGGACAACCTGAACAACACGCTGGGTGAAGTGCTGGCTGCGCACGGCAAAACCCAGATTCGCATTGCCGAAACCGAGAAGTATCCGCACGTCACGTTCTTTTTCTCGGGTGGCCGGGAGAATGAATTTGCCGGCGAAACGCGAATCCTGCGGGCCTCGCCCAAAGTGGCGACCTACGACCTGCAGCCCGAGATGAGCGCCGCCGAGCTGCGCGACGCCCTGATACCGGAGCTGCAGGCCAAGTCGGCCGATTTCGTGGTGCTGAACTTCGCCAACCCCGACATGGTGGGCCACACCGGCGTGTTCGAGGCCGTGGTGAAAGCCGTGGAAACGACCGATGCCTGCGCCCGCGCCGTGGTAGAAGCGGCCCTGGAGGCCGGCTACGCCAGCATCATCATTGCCGACCACGGCAATGCCGAGTTCATGCGCAACGCCGACGGCTCGCCCAACACCGCCCACACCACCAACCTGGTGCCCTGCATTCTGGCCGACAGCGACTACCACGGCACCCTGGCCGATGGCAAGCTCGGCGACCTGGCTCCCACCATTCTGGAGCTGATGGGCGTGCCCAAGCCGGCCGAGATGACGGGCCTGAGCATGCTGCGGCCCAACACTCCTGCGAATGCGTAAGCGCGGCCTGGTAATAGGCGGGTGGGCTACGGGCGTAGTGCTGCTGGCCGGCTGTGGCGATGCCGGCCCGGCCGCGCCCGCTGCCCGCCAGCCGCTGTACTTCGATGTGAAAGGCCTGCTCACGCAGCAGGTAGCGCAGCTGGAGAAGCGCCATGCGGCCGTGACCAAGCACGTAAGCCTGCGCGGCAACGCGCCCGAAACTGTGCGCGTGCCCGCCGTGAAATGGAATGACGAGCTCCAGATTTTCTTCCAGGCTGATATCAACAAAGCCGCCCTGCGCGGGGCCTATGCCGTCGACTCGGTGGCGCTTCCCGATGGACGCCTGCGCCGCACCTACACGCGCCGGCCGGGCCAGCCCAACGCGCCCGTGGCCAGCCTGACAGTGGTGCAGCAAGGCGCGGTACCGCAGGAAATCGCGGCTACCATTATCCAGAACAACCCGCTGTTTTCGGCGCAAAAGCAGCTGCGCGTGCAGCTGGAAAACGGCCAGCTGCGCACCTACAAAGTGGTGGGAACCCAGAAGCTGGTGCTGTTCGACACGCTGCACTATTCGGCGGCCGGGCGGGTGGAGTAGTTTCCAGGGTGGTGCATCGGGCCGGATAGTAGCGCGAACTCTGTAGTTCGCGTTTTCGTGCCATTCGAACGGCTTTTAGCGGCGCGGGGACGCGAACTACAAAGTTCGCGCTACGGCTAGAATAACCTGATTCAACGGCGCTTACTTGTGCTCGTAGGCCCCCAGGCTGGGGAATGTCAGGTTGCGCGGCAGGTTGATGAGGTCGCGAGGGGGCGTGGTAGAGCCAATGGCTTTGGCGCGGCGGGGCGCGGTAGCCGGCGAGGTGGCTTGCAGGGTGTAATCGGGCCGGCTGCTGCTGAGCGACGTGCGGACAAACAGCGGGTCGATGTTGACGATATTGAAGCGGGTGGGAAAGGCCAGACCGGGGGTGCCGGTAGCGTCCGAAGCAGCGCCGTACTCCTTGGTACGCAGCAGCGAATTCAGGATGCTGAACGTAAACGTGGGGTCGCCGTTGTTCTGCAAATACAACTCGTCCTCAAAAGAGCCCCACACGATGGAATTGCGAATGGTGACACTAGTTGGCAGTTTTGGCGGGGATTTCAGGGCGTCGTCTACGTTGGTGAACGTGAGGGAGGACGTTTCGCGCCGAAAGGCCGGCGTGTAGTTGGCAATGGTGCAGAAGTTCAAATCGTAGGAGCCGCCGATGCCCACCATCGCATATTCGCCGCAGTTGGTGAAGAGGCAGTTGGTGGCCGCCACATCGCCGGAATAGCTGATGACGCCGCCGCCGGTACCGGGGTTTGCATTGGCAAATGACACATTCGACCCCGAGATATTGCGAAAAACGGTGTTATTCAGGGCCAGGGTGGGGTGGGGCGTCAGGCCGTCGCGGTTATAGAGCAGCGCGCCGAAAGTGGCGTTCTTGATTTCGGTGTAGCGAATGCTGTTGTTGCGGCTGGTGCTGCTGAAAATAATGCCGCCCCACTGGCTGGGAATGTCGCCGTAGAACGGCTCCAGCCGGTCGCCCTGGAAGCGCACGATGTTGGCGTTGGTAGCCTTCACGGTATCGGTCGCGCCGGAGCCGGGCACGAAGTCGTCGTTCACCCGCAGCGTGCCGTTCACCTGCAGATAGGAGCCGGCGTGGGCGTAAATGCGGGCACCTTTGGGAATAGTCAGCGTGACTCCCTGGCCCACCAGCACCCCGAATGAAACGGGAGCTTGGCCCGGCGTCAGCACCCGGTTGGCATTGATGATGACGTGGGGCTTGTCGGTGCGCCAGGTAGTGCTGGTGGTGACATAATCGGCGCGGTGGAAATAGGCATTTTGCCCGAAGGCCACCACCTTCACGTTCTGCTCGTTGCCGTTGGTGCGGAAATTCACTTGGTCTTCCAGCAGAAAGGGCTTGTCCTTGCCGTTGTCGCCGAGCACGGCGCGCACCAGCACCAGCAGGCTGTCGTTGCCCCGGATGGTAATGCCGCTGATGGTGGCGCCGGCATCGCCATTGATAATCAGCGAGTACGTGGAACCCAGCCTGCCGGCCAGGCTCACGTCGGTTTTCACCGCGCCGCTGTTGCGGTTGTACACCCACAGGCGCTTCGTCACCGTCTGGATGGTGGTGAATACCGTGTCAAACTTCACCGTGTCGGTGGCAAATGCCAGGCTACCGGATGTTTGCACCAAGTCTTCCTTCGGCTCGCAGCCGGGTAGGAAGGTGAGCAGGCAGCTCAGGACCAGAAACAGCGGGAAGAGGTGGCGCATAGAAGGCGTTGGGCGGTCAACTCCCCTCCTTACCAAGGAGGGGACGCGGCCGCGAAGCGGGCGCTGGGGTGGTTGGGGGCGTTGAACGCTGGGCGTTGGGAAATGAGTATGTTTAAGGAAGTGCGAGTGTGAAGGACGGTATTGTTCAACATCAGTCGTTCAACGCCCCCAATCACCCCCGTCTTTGCTTCGCAAAAACTCCCCTCCTTGGTAAGGAGGGGAGTTGGTCGTTGGGGCAGTTCCCGCTCCTCACTTCCTGCTTCCACTTATTTCGTCACGCCTTCCTGCAGGCGCTCGGCGCTTTCGGCAATGCGGAGCTGCTCTACGAAGTCGTCGACGTTGCCTTCCATCACGCTGGCCAGGTTATACACCGTGTAGCCGATGCGGTGGTCGGTGACGCGGCCCTGGGGGTAGTTGTAGGTGCGGATTTTATCGGAACGGTCGCCACCGCCAATCATGCTTTTGCGCACTAAGCCGTCGGCTTCGTTCTTCTTGGCTAGCTCCATGTCGTACACGCGGGAGCGGAGTACGGCAAGGGCTTTATCGAAGTTTTTGAGTTGCGATTTCTGGTCCTGGCACTGGGCCACGAGGCCGGAGGGCAAATGGGTGAGGCGCACGGCCGAGTACGTGGTGTTTACGGACTGGCCGCCGGGGCCGCTGGAGCAGAAATAGTCCTTGCGGATATCGCCCATGTTCAGCTCGATGTCGAACTCTTCGACTTCGGGAATAACCACGATGGAGGCCACGCTGGTGTGAATACGGCCCTGGGTTTCGGTGGCCGGCACGCGCTGCACGCGGTGCACGCCACTTTCAAACTTGAGCTTGCCGTACACATCCTCGCCGCGCACGGCCACGATGATTTCCTTGTAGCCGCCGGCGGTGCCTTCCATGGCGTCGATGAGCTCCATTTTCCAGTTCTGCTTTTCGGCGAAGCGCATGTACATGCGCTGCAAATCGCCGGCAAACAGGGCGGCTTCGTCGCCGCCCGCGCCGGCCCGGATTTCCATGATGACGTCCTTGGAGTCATTCGGGTCCTTGGGCAGCAGCAGGTCTTTGATGAGCACTTCGAGGCGCTCCTGCTCGGGCATCAGCTCATCGAGCTCAGCCTTGGCCATTTCGCGGAAGTCCTGGTCTTTTTCGGTGGCCACGACTTCGCGGGCATTTTCGATGTTGCTGAGCACCTGCTGGTAGTTGCGGTACTGCGTCACAATCTTGCCCAGGTCCTTGTATTCCTTGTTCAGGGATTTGTAGCGCTTCAGGTCCGACATCACGTCGGGCTGCATCAGCTCATCGTTGACGTTTTCGTAGCGCTGGTTGATGGCTTCTAGTTTATCGAGCATCGGGTGTTCGGGAAATAATCAGATAGTGTGCAAAGATACGGATTCTAAACACCGCTATTCAGCACGTTGGTTCGCGGGATTTGACGGGAGAAGCCCATCGGCGGGCCGGTACCCCGAATAAACCGCAGAATGGATGCGGGAAATGGCCGTGCCGCGCCCTACATTGCGCCTGTCTGTTTGGGTGTGGCCGGGGCCGGGCAATGGAGTAGCAAGGCTATTCCGGCCCGGTTCTTACCCTACCAAACAGTTTTTTTACGCCCTTGGGCGTTTCCGCTCAAGCTTTCAAACTCTTCTGGTTTCGCACTTCCCACCCAAGCGGCACCGCAACTTCACTAACCAGAAACTGCAATGCAAGTGTTGAAATTTGGAGGCACGTCGGTGGCCTCCGCCGAGAATATCCGCAAGTCGCTGGCCATTGTAGCCACGGCTGCTGAGCGCGGGCCAGTTGTAATGGTCGTGTCGGCGCTGGGTGGGACCACCGATGCGCTGATTAACGTAGGGCGAACCGCTGCGACTGGCGGCAGTCTGCGAGACATCGACGTTAATAAGATGCTAACCGATATACTGCAGCGGCATGGAGACGCAGCGTATCAGCTATTGCCTGATACGCCAATGGAAGAAATTGGCGATTTAAGTAATCAATTCGTTGAGATAATCAATATTTACAAAGGCATTTCTGCTCTTGGTGAACTATCTAAACGCACCCTTGACCGGCTGATGAGCTACGGCGAGCTGCTGTCGTCGCAACTGATTGCCGCGACTGCGCAGGCGCAAGGTCTGGATGCCGTATGGGCCGATGCCCGGCAGCTCATTCGCACCAATTCCCACTTCGGAATGGCCGAAGTGGATATGGCCACGACTCAAAAGCAAGTGGCTGATTTCAAGTCCCAAAACCCGGCGAAAATCTGGGTCGTGCCCGGCTTCATCGCCGCCGATGCCCACGGCACCACCACCACGCTGGGCCGCGGCGGCTCCGACTACACGGCGGCGATTCTGGCCGCCGCGCTGGATGCGGAAAAGCTCGAAATCTGGACCGACGTGAGCGGCATGATGACCGCCGACCCGCGCCTCGTGCGCAGCGCCCGGCCCATTGCGCACATTTCGTATCAGGAGGCTATGGAGCTATCGCACTTTGGGGCGAAGGTGCTTTATCCGCCTACTATTCAGCCCGTCATGCAGCGCGGAATTCCGCTCTGGATTAAAAACACTTTCGCGCCCGACGATTACGGCACGCTGGTGGAAGTGGAGCCGCCACGCACGCCGGCCGTGGTGCAGGGCATTTCCAGCATCGGCAACCTGACTCTGCTGAACCTGGAAGGCAGCGGCATGGTGGGCATCCCCGGCTTCTCGAAGCGGCTGTTTGAGGCGCTGGCCCGGGAGCGCATCAACGTGATTCTCATTACCCAAAGCTCTTCCGAGCATTCTATTTGCGTGGGCGTGAACACGCCGGATGCCGCGCCGGCCCAGGTGGCCGTGGATGAGGAGTTTGCCACGGAAATCGCGGCCGGCCGCATCGAGCCGCTGCGGCCCGAGCGGGACCTCGCCATTGTGGCGCTAGTGGGCGAGAACATGAAAAATCACCCCGGCATCAGCGGCAAGCTGTTTGGGGCACTGGGGCAGAATGGGGTGAACATCCGGGCCATTGCGCAGGGCGCTTCGGAGAAGAATATTTCGACCGTAATTCGGGCTGCTGATGTGCGCAAGGCCATCAACGTGCTGCACGAAGCCTTTTTTGAGTCTACCAAGAAGCAGGTGAACTTGTTTATTCTCGGGCCGGGCAACGTGGGCAGCAAATTGCTGGAGCAGCTGGCGCGGCAACAGGCACACCTACTCGAAAAGCTGGGCTTGCAGGTGCGCGTGGTGGCCATTGCCAACAGCCGCCACTGCCTGGTGGATGAAAACGGCCTCGACCTCACGGCTTGGCCCGAAGAGCTGGCCCAGGCCCCGGCCCAGACGCTGGCCGAGTTTACCCAGCTTATCATTGCCCGCAACCTGCGCAACTCCATCTTCGTGGATGTGACAGCCAACCCGGCCGCCGCCGGCATCTACGCCGATTTGCTTGCCAAGAGCGTGGCCATCGTGGCTTGTAATAAAGTGGCCGCCTCGTCGGACTACGCGCACTACGCCCGCCTCAAAATCCTGTCGAAGGAGTTCAACGCCAGCTACTTGTTTGAAACCAACGTGGGCGCGGCCCTGCCCATTATCGGCACGTTGAACGACCTCACGCGCAGCGGCGACGTGGTGCGGCGCATGGAGGCCGTGCTTTCGGGCACGCTCAACTTTGTGTTCAATAACTACGACGGTACCCGGCCCTTTGCCGACGTGGTGCGCCAGGCCCAGACCGAAGGCTACACTGAGCCCGACCCGCGCCTTGACCTGAGCGGCTCGGACGTAGCCCGCAAAATCCTCATCCTCGCCCGGGAGGCCGGCCAGGTAATGGAAATGGCGGATATTGAAATCGAAACTTTCCTGCCGCCGGCCTGTCTCGAAGGCGACGTGGAAGCTTTCTATACCCAGATGGCGGCGCACGAAAGCCACTTCAAGGCGCTGTATGAGGCGGCTTCGGCGGCCGGCAAGCGCCTGAAATTCGTGGCCCGCTACGCCGATGGCCACGCCGCCGTGGGCCTCCAGCAGGTAGCGCCCGGGCATGATTTATACGACCTGCGCGGCAAGGACAACGTGGTGCTGTTTTACACCGACCGCTACGTCGACCAGCCGCTGGTGGTGAAGGGCGCCGGGGCGGGAGCGGAGGTCACGGCCTCGGGGGTGTTTGCAGACATTATCCGCGCCGCAAGGCTTTGATTTAATTAACAGTTAACAGTTAACAGTTAACAATTAACAATTGGGTGATGAAGGGTGCCGGGCATTCCTAATTCTTAATTGTTAATTCAACATAATGCCTGATTCCGTTCTCGTTCATTCCCCTGCCACGCTCTCCAACCTTGGCTGTGGTTTCGATGTATTTGGCCTGTCGTTGGCCGCGCCCTACGATACCATTCGCCTCACGCGCAGCGCCACGCCGGGCGTCCGCATCCAGCATCTCGACCCCTATAACCTGCCCACCGACCCGCTGCACAACGTGGCCGGTGTGGCCCTACTGGCGCTGCTAAAAGAAGTGCCGGAAGCTGTGGGCTTCGACATGGAAATCACCAAAGGCATCAAGCCGGGCAGCGGCGTGGGCAGCAGCGCCGCCAGCGCCGCCGGCGCGGTGGTGGCTGCTAATGCCCTGCTGGGCAACCGCTTTACAAAAATGCAGCTCGTGGATTTTGCGATGGAAGGGGAGGCCGTAGCCTCCGGAGCACGCCACGCCGATAACATCGCGCCGGCCATTTTCGGCGGCTTCACGGTGGTGCGGGCCTTGGAGCCGGCCATTGATATTATTGCCTTGCCCGCGCCGCCACTGTGGGTGGCCGTGGTGCATCCGCAGATTGAGCTGAAAACCAGCGACTCGCGCAAGGTGCTGCCGGCCACCGTGCCGCTGGGCCTGGCCGTGCGCCAGTGGGCCAACGTGGCCGGACTGGTAGCCGGCTTTATGATGGCGGATTACGACCTTATCGGCCGCTCGCTCGACGACTACATTGTGGAGCCGGCGCGGCTGCCGCTCATTCCCGGCCTGGCCGAGGCGCGGGCGCGGGCGCTGGCGTTGGGGGCCATTGGCGGTGGCATCTCGGGCTCGGGGCCGTCGATTTTTATGCTGAACCGGACGGAGGCAACGGCGCAGGCCGTGGGCACGGCCATGGGCAGCGTATTCACGGAACTGAAAATTGAATGCAACGTGTACGTGGGGCCGGTGGGCACCACGGGGGCGCGGGTGGTGGGGTAGTCGTTCGCCCATTCGCCTCACCCCCTGCCCCCATCTCCGATGGAGAGGGGATACCGGAAATACTCTCCACGACTTATGCCGTAACGTCGTCTTCACGAATCGGTTCTCCCTCTCCATCGGAGAGGGGGGCAGGGGGTGAGGCGAATGGGCGAACGACGCTTTTGCATTTATAAAGCCTGAAAATGAAATACTACAGCCTCCGCCACCAGTCGCCGCTGGTTGATTTTCGCACGGCCACCATCACCGGGCAGGCTCCGGATGGCGGCCTGTATTTCCCCGAAAGCATCCCGAAATTCTCTGCGGATTTCCGGCGCGAATTGCGCAGCCTGAGCAAGGCTACCGTGGCATTCAATGTGATGCGGCCTTACGTGGGCAGCACCATTGCCGAGGCCGACTTGCAGCGCATCTGCGCCGAGGCGGTGGACTTTGACTTTCCGCTGGTGCCGGTGGTGGCGGGCGTGTCGGCGCTGGAGCTGTTTCATGGGCCTACTTTGGCGTTTAAGGACGTGGGGGCGCGGTTTATGAGTCGCTGCCTGGGCTACTTCGCCCAGCACGGCGACACGCCGCCCGTGACCGTGCTGGTAGCCACTTCCGGCGATACCGGCGGGGCCGTGGCCAGCGGCTTTCTGGGCGTGCCGGGCGTGGAAGTGGTGATACTCTACCCCAAAGGCAAGGTGAGCCCCGTACAGGAGCAGCAGCTCACCACCCTGGGCCAGAATATTACGGCGCTGGAAGTGAGCGGTACGTTCGACGACTGCCAGGCGCTGGTGAAACAGGCGTTTCTGGACCCCGAGCTGGCGCAAAAACGCTTCCTAACCTCGGCCAACAGCATCAACGTGGCGCGGTGGCTGCCGCAGCAGCTCTACTACTGCTTTGCCATGCAGCAGTGGTCAGCCGGGGCACCCGCGCCGGTAGTGGCGGTGCCGAGCGGCAACTTTGGCAACCTGTGCGCGGGGCTGCTTGCCCAGGCCTCGGGGCTGGGATTGGGGCACTTCATCGCGGCCTGCAACGCCAACGAGCCGGTGCCCGCCTACCTGCGCACGGGCACCTACGAGCCCCGGCCGGCCGTGCCCACCTTTTCCAACGCCATGGACGTGGGCAACCCCAGCAACTTCGTACGTATTCTGGAGCTGTTTGATAACGACCTGAATAAGCTGCGCGCCGCCCTCGGTGCCGATACCGTGAGCGACGCCGATACGGTGGCCGCCATCCGGCAGGTGTGGGAGCGAGACGAGTATCTGCTCGACCCGCACGGTGCGGTGGCCTACACGGCGCTGCGCCGCTACCAGGCCCAACACGCGGGCGCGGCGGGCCTGATTCTGGCCACGGCGCACCCCGTGAAGTTCCCCGACGTGGTAGAGCCCATCCTCGGCCGCGCCATCGAGCTGCCGGCCGTAGTGCAGGTCTTGCAGGGGCGGGCTAAACGAAGTGTGCCGCTGGCGGTTAACTACGAAGAGTTGAAAGCCTACCTGATGTAGCCCGGCGATGGCCCTGGCCATTGGTGCGGCGGTTCAGACTTTTGTGTAAAATCAGTTCTAATGCCCGTGTTCGTGAAATCCCTGTTGTCCAAAATTGCCTTGTCGGCGCTGGTGTTCGCCGCCGCTGCCGCCTGCCGCCCCGACCAGGTGGAGCACCTCAAAGACAGCAAGCGCATCGGCATCGAGGCCGAAAACTGGGAGGTGAAGCGCATCATGCCCAAGGACCTGCTGCACGCCACCCGCTGGGCCGGCGATTCCCTCACGGCCACCGCCGACTCGCTGCTGCGCCGCACCCTGGCCCGCGAGCTGGCCGCCGGGGGCGTGGCCCGCGCCATGGCTTTTTGCAAACCCGAAACTTACCGCGCCGTCGACTCCCTGGCCGGCGTGCTCAAGGCCACGGCCCACCGCGTGAGCGAGCGGCCCCGCAACCCCGCCAGCCAGGCCCCGCTGCTGGCCGAGGAAATGCGGCCCGATACGGTGCGGACCATCAAGCGGCTGTCGCAGGAAGTATTCTTTTACCAGCGGCCCATTGTGCTGAATAACCAGCTGTGCCTGCGCTGCCACGGCGAAGTAGGGAAGGATATTGCGGCGGCTGATTATGCCCTCATCAAGCAGAAATTCCCGCAGGACCAGGCCACCGGGTATAAGATGGGCCAGCCCATGGCGGCCTGGCAGCTCAGCCTGCAACGCAACGGCGTGGCCGAGTTCTGGACGATGAAAACCCGCAAGAAATGGAAGGAGCACAAGATGCCCAAGCTGTTTTAAAAGCAGCTTTAGGGTCATTTGTGTTGGTTGTGAATTACTGAAGCTGTTTAGAAAGTCCTCAAACGGTCATGCAGCGCTGCGCGCTGCATGACCGTTTGAGGACCTTTTGTGACTTTCTAAACAACTCCACTGTCGTCCTGAGTATTCTGCTTCAATCGCAGAATGCTCAGGACGACAGACGCTTGAAAAACGTCACTCCGTTATAACCTCAATTAGCCCAACCTTTCGCGCCCCGCGCCGTGAAATGCGGAGCAAGCTGCGCGAAATTCTGTTTGCTACTCAATTATGACTCCCTCTGATTCTAACCCCGTTATCATCATCGGGGCGGGCATGGCCGGGCTGGCCTGCGCCACCTGGCTGCACCGCGCCGGCCATGCCGTGCTCGTGCTCGAAGCGGCCGATGCCGTGGGTGGCCGCGTGCGTACCGATATCACGCCCGATGGCTTCCGGCTCGACCGGGGCTTTCAGGTAATGCTCACCAACTACCCCGAGGCCCGGCGCATCTTCGACTACAGTGCGCTCAACTTGAAAAGCTTCCGCTCCGGGGCCGTAATCCGGCTGGCCGATGGGCGTGAAACTACCTTGCAAAACCCATTGCAAGCCCCGCTGGCGGCGTTTTCGGCGCTTACTTCGCCAATTGGGACGCTGCCTGATAAGCTGCGCATCCTCAGTCTGGTGCGGCACTTGCTGAAATACACGCCCGAGGAATTGCTGGCCCGCCCGGCCACCGATACCCTCACCTTCCTGCAACGCTACGGCTGGAGCGAGCAGATGATAAACGCGTTTTTCAAGCCGTTTTTCGGCGGCGTTTTCCTGGACAGGGAGCTGACTACGGCCAGCAACTTCTTCGAATTCGTGTTCCAGCAGTTCGTGACCGGCGAGGCGGCCGTGCCCGCCCTGGGCATGCAGCAGCTGCCCGAGCAGCTGGCGGCCCGCCTGCCCGCCGGCACGGTGCGCCTCAACTCGCCGGTGGCGGGCGTGGTCGATGGCACGCAGGTGCGCCTCACTACGGGCCAGGTATTGCACGGCTCGGCCGTGGTGCTGGCCACCGATGGCCTGAGCACCCTGCGCCTGCTGACCGGCCGCAGCGGCAACCCCGACGACAGCCTCACGGCCCAGAACGCCACTTTTCCCACGGCGGCCCGCCTCACCACCTGCACCTACTTTGCCACGCCCGGCGGCCACTCGCCGGGCCGCAATGACAAGCTGCTGCGCCTGAACGCCGGCCCCAGTGCTCTGGCCCATAACGTGGCCTTCCCCGCCGATGTGAGCGGCGCCTACGCCCCCGCCGGCCGCTCGCTGATATCGGTGAGCACCCACGGCGAGCGCAGCCTCAGCGAGGAAGAGCTGACCGCCCGCCTGCGCGAGGAACTGGCCGCCTGGTTTGGGCCGGCCGCCCGGCAGTGGGAGCACCTGCGCAGCTACCGCATCCCCACGGCGCTGCCGGTGTACCTGCCCGGCCAGCCCGTAGAACAGCCCCTGAAATTGGCCGAAACCCTCTACCGCTGCGGCGACTGGACTTCCTATCCCTCGCTGAACGCGGCCTTGTCCACCGGACGCGAAGTGGCTGAGTTAATTATCAAGAGTTGATAACCGCGCCATCTTTTCCTTAGGGCAGGACCATAAAAAAACCGGTCTGAAGTGGTGCGACACCACTTCAGACCGGTTTTGCACCACCTGGGACCGGTTCCGCACCGCTCAGGAGCGGTGTTGCACGACCTGAGAGTGGTTCCGCACCGGTCGCGACCGGTGCTACAACACTTGACACCGGTTCCGCACCGGTCGGGACCGGTGTCGCACCACTCCTGAGCGGTGGCGTACCACCCGCGACCGGTGCGGCACCCCGGCCAGCCGGGGCTACGCCGCTTTGGGCGCGGGCTTGGCTTTGGCGGCACCCAGGCGCTGGGCGTAGCGCTTTTTCATGATTTGGAGGGGGGCCTGCACGGCGGCGGTTTCGCCGTTGTCCTTGCGCAGGTCTTCGTAGATGTCGTCGGCGGTCACCATCACGTCGGCTCCGGCCAGGCGGTAGGTGTCCTCCACTTTCTGAACCAGCGGCCCGAGCACGGCCCGGATGCCGCGCAGGGCATCCATGAGGGCCACGTCTTTTTCAAACTCGGCCAGGTCGAAATTGCGGCGGGTGAAGTCCACGCTGGCCCGCACGGCATCGAGGCCGGCCTGGGCGAAGGGGATGCCGTCGAAGCCGATGTTGCGCAGGCCCTTGCTTTCCTCGGGCTGCAGGGTGATGAGGAAGGGCAGCAGGGCTTCGACCTGGTGCAGGGCATCCACGATTTTTTCGCGTCGGCGGCAGAGAGGGTTTCGGAAATGCGGTTGCCTTGTTTCATGGGTAAACGGGGGTAAAATGAAATGGGAGAATGGGAGTGAAAAAGAACGGGTGGCCCGGCCCACCAGGCCGAAGCCACCCGCGTAGGGCCGTAAACGCGGGGAGCCGGCTATTATTTCTCGATGCGCAGCTGCTGGCGGCTGAGCACCTCCCGGCCCCGCAGAATGTGCACGAAGTAGAGCCCGGCCGGCAGCTTATCCGTGGTCAGGCGCACCGAAGCCGCGCCGGTGCTGGTTTGCTCGGCCCGGGCCCGGCCGTAGCCGTCGAACAGGCGCACCGTGACGGGGTGGGCGGCATCGGCGTTTTCGACGTGTACGTCCACGGTTTCCTTCGCCGGGTTGGGGTAGAGGGTGGCGGTGGGGGCGGCGGCGTTTCGGGAGAGATACTGCGGACAATTCTCCAAGCCGTTGCGCGTGTAGTAGTCCTGCGAATAGAAGCCTTCTATCGGGGTACTCCCTCCGCAAGTAGCCGGGCTGGCCACGCTCACATCTAATCGGTACTGCTGAAATGGCAAGTTGGAAACCGTTATCTGTCCGGTACCTTGCCCCGAGGAGATGGTGCCCGCGCTCACTTGCCAGGTGTAGGGGCTAGGTGCCCCGTAGCTGGTCGTGATGGCAAACGTGGCATCCGGCACGGCACAGGTTGGGGTGTTTTTGCTGTCGTTGATGAGCATAGACCCCTCGCCCACCGCCACCGTGCGGCTGGCCGTGGTGCTGAAACAGCCGTTGCTCAACGAAGCGGTCAGGGTCACTATGCCACTGGCCCCGGACGCGGGCACCAGCGTCACGCTCGTAGCCCCCGCCGTGGGCGTAGTGAAGGTGGCCCGGCCGGCGGGGGATACCGTCCAGCCCGTCACGCCGCCGAAGGGCGGGGCGACGCTGAACGTGGTGCCCGTGCTGCCCGTGCAGATGATGTCCGAGCCGGTGATAGATACCGGGGGATATAGGTTGCACTCGGTGGAACAAGAAACGGTAGCGTTCGATTGCAACTGCATTTCGTTAAAAATCCACTGCGCCTGCCGGCCGGGGAAGAACGGGTGGGGTAATTGAATTTTTGCCCACCCGCTAAGAGCGTATAGCTCTTCTGCGCGATGAAATGGGGAGGAACCGGCCGGATGGGACTTGAAGTCAGGTCGCTGACGTAGCTGGACCGGGCCGTGATGTTATTGATGGGAACATCGAGGGCACTGGCCGTGGGCACAAAGCAGAAATCGCCGGCCGTAGAAAAATTTCCTTGGATACTGCTAAACCACAACAAGCTGAAATGGGGCGTTGGTGGGTTGATGCGAGCTTGGTCACTCACGTTTTGAGTGCCGCCTGGTAAGCCGTCCCAAGCCACGGGGTTAACCGAAGGGGAATCGAGAGAGGAATTGATAAAGTATGCGTGAAAGCTGAAGACAGATAGTATTCTCACTTGAACATATACACGCAAGCTCGATATGCGCTCGACCCGGCCAGAATTGGGCATTGCATTTACCAAGATTTCCGTTTTGTAGCTATGGCGAATTATCCACGGCACGGGGGATATAAATCCCGAAAAGTTATAGCGCACCAGCTCATCGTAGGGGCTAAGGGAGCCATTGCCGCACTGCGACCCCAGACTGGTGGCCACGAACTGATACGGAAACGAACCGCTTACTACGGGCTGATATTCGTTGGCGATAAACGTGTTGTAGGTGGTACTGACCGACGAAAACGGCCCGAACCCTGAGCGCGAGGCCCGCACTAAAAGCAGCTGCTGGGTAGCGGGCGCATCGGCGAGTTGTTCGCCCTCGAATACTTCCGGGAAAATATCAATTCCATACAGGCTGTTGATGCCCCCCACTAGCTGCAGGCCCAGCGTGGCATTTGCCTGCGCCACCAGGGCTTGCAGGCCCAAGGGCGTATTAGCGCCCCGGTGGGGCTGTCGTGCGTCACGAGTAGGCGGGTATCGGAGCTGTTGGGCGCGGCCCGCTCCATTTGGGCCAGGCCGTAGCGGGCCACCAGGCCCCCCATCGAAATGCTCAGCACCACGTTTTTCTCGGTGCTGCCGTTGGCCGCTTTTTCCTGGTTCACCCAGTTTACCACGTCCTTGAACAGAGCCGCGTTGCGGCGGATGTCATCGGTGCCATTGGCGTAGTCGATGAACACGATGTCGTAGCCGGTGGCCCCAGTGGGCAAGCCGTTGGGACGCGGGGCGCTTTCTAGGGCGTTGTATAAATTGAAACCGGGCGAACTAATATCATCCAAGAAATTCTGGATGCTGTAATTATATTTCTGCAAGTGTGGCGCTACACTGGACGCATCGTACCCTTCCGCTACAATCAGGGGCCTAAGCAGCTGCGTGCGGTTAACATCGCCGTAGCGGATGTACACTTTTCCGCCCGAATGCGCCGAGGTTGGACCAAAGGGCACCATGCGGCCGGAGTCAGTGTAGCGGACAGCGGGGGCGCAGCCGGGAGCGCGCACGTCGAGGTCGAAGTGGCTTTCGTAGCTGGTGTAATAGCCGGGCACCGCCTGTGGCTGGGCCCCGCCGGTGCCGGTGCTGGCATTGGTAGTGGCCCCAAACCGCGTGGACTGAAAATAGGTCACGCGCACCTTCACGCGCTTGGTGCCGGCCGTGCAGTAACTGGCCCCAATGGGCTGGCCCCGGGTGGCGGTGAGGTAGCCCCGGCCATCGCCAAAATCGAGGCTCAGGTTACTCACGCTACCGCCCCCGCTTTGCACATGCAGGCTCTGGGCAAACACAAAGCTCACGTCGCCGGTGGCGGCCACGTTGCATTCGGGGCTGGCCATAAACAGCACACGCGCCAGGTAGGGGCTTTGCGCGCGGCCGGCTACGTCGTAGAGCTGCTCGCTTTGGGCCGTGAACAGGCCGGCCGTGAGGGCATCGGGCCGTAGGGCGGCGTAGTTGATGCGCTGCACTATGATGGGGATGGCCGGGGAAGCCGCCGCCTGCGTCTTCAGGCGGGTGTGTTGAGGTCGCCGAGGGTCGGCAGGCCGTTGCTGCCCGTGATAAAGCTCGTAAATACGCTGGCGTAGGCCATGCGCCAGGCCTGCATGTTGGTCAGGCTGCTGTCGGTGAGGGTGCCGTTGAACACGTCGAGCGGCAGAAAGCGCAGGCCGTATTCTTCCAGGAACGGCGCGGGCACCTGGGTTTTATCTACCTGGGCAAAGAGGTGGTCCAGGTGCTGGCGCAACGAATCGGGCGGTGGGGTTTGGGCATACACCGTGGCGCAGCCCCAGAGCCAGCACAGGGCGAGGAACGTAAAAAGTTGTTTCATGGGAAAGGAAGGGGTTGGGTGAAAAAATGGGACTAGAGCTTCTTGTCAAAGCGGCCCTGCGTGACCCGGATGGAATCGCAGCCCAGCTTGTAAAGGGTAAAAGCAAACGTGCCCGACACGATACCCGCTTGCAAGTCCAACCGCGTAATGGTTAATGTGCCCCGTCGGTATTGATTCCCATTCTGATAGAATTCGCACTGCCCACTGCTTCCGTGAAACAATGCTTCCTGATGATTAGGAATTGTCAAAGGATATTGCCCTACAGCGGAGATGCTGTCAGAAAAGAGAATAATATCTTGACGAGATGTAGCACTTTCTGACTGATACCGGTAGGCGGATACATTTAATGTCCCTTTTCGGAAAGTTGGGTCGTAGTAAACACTGTAATTTGCAGTGCCACTATTGCCTCGCGGCAGCCAGACTTGTCCATTAACGAGGCAGCCAAAGGTGCGCTGGCCGGTCTGGGTTTCGGGCGGCAATTGGTCCACCGGGTAGGGGTCATTCTTTTTGCACTGGCTTAGGCCCAGCAGGGCAGCCAGCAGCAGGAAGGGGGGAAGCTTGTTCATGGCGATAAGGGGTTAGGGTTTGTGAAAAGCGGCCATCCATCATGCAGACAGAATCGCAACCTAGGGCCGGTATGATTCAAGGAGGCCAGAGGACACACGCTTCTTGTCCACGCGGTAAAACACCGCATTGGTGGAAAGTAAAATCCGTGATGAATATCATGCCCTCGGGCGGCGCTAGCATGACGAGGCCCGGTTGCCGGGCGGCGCTACTGCCGAGAGCAATTGATTGGTTCATGGCTGGGGATGGGTAGATTCCGAAATGCCGCAGTGCCTGACGGTGGAGCGTCAGCACTCATCAAACGTACAGGGCTTTGCTGTCGAGAGCAAATAAATATTTCTACTAATCAGACTTTTAAATTCAGCTGTCGCAGGGGGGGCAGAAGATTTAAGTGCCTTCCGGCGCACTGGCGGCCCATTGCCACGCCTGAGAAAAGGACTTTAGCGCATTGAAGCCTTTGCCGAATTATGCTTTAAAAAGCACGCCTTTACCCCAACAAGAAGCCCCGGCCGCTGACGCAGCCGGGGCTTCGGGAAACCGGCGGAACCGCGCCGGACTGCGGGAGGGCGCAGCAAAAAGGGCTGCCTTCCCGGTGGGGAGGCAGCCCTTGGCGTGGCGCGGTTTGGTGGGCAGGCTACACCTGCGGGTTGGCGGGAGCCAGGGTATCGTAGCCCAGGGTTTCGGCGGGCTCGGCTTCGGCGGGCAGGCGGATGTCGTCGGCATCGTGCACGCGCAGGGTCAGCAGGCCCGCCATTATCATGGACGCGCCGCCGAGCACCAGCGTGAAGATGGGCTGGTCGTGAAACACATGCTTCGTCAGCGGCCCCAGAATTAGGCCGGCCACGCCCTGCGGAATCACGATGAAGAAGTTGAACACGCCCATGTAGTAGCCCATTTTGTTGGACGGCAGCGCGCCCGCCAGCATGGCGTAGGGCACGCTCAGGATGCTGGCCCAGGCAATGCCCACGCCCACCATCGAAATCAGGATGTAGTGGTAATCCTGGATGAAGTAAATCGAAATCAGTCCCACGCCGCCCATCACCAGGGCCAGCATGTGGGTGAAGCGGCGGCTGGTGGCGCGGGCCACCACGGGCAGCAGCAGCGCCACCACCGCCGACAGGCCGTTATACACCGAGAAGCACACGCCCACCCAGTCGCCGCCCTTGTTGTAGAGCGCCGAGGCGGTATCCGTAGTATGGAAAATGTGGCTGGTAACGGCCTGGGTGGTGTAAATCCACATCGAGAACAGTGCGAACCACGAGAAGAACTGCACCACGGCCAGCTGGCGCATGGTTTTGGGCATGTGGAAAATGCCATCGAACGACTCTTTAAGTCCGTTGGCGAAGCCGGCGGTGCGGGCCTTCTCAGCCTCGAACTCGGCCAGGTTTTCAGGCGGGTATTCCTTGGTGCGGATGATGGTCCAGAGCACGGCCAGGAAGAACACCAGGCCGCCCACATAGAAGGCGTATTTCAGCGAAAGCGAGATGTGGCCGGGCTCGGGCGTGTTGGAAACGCCGAACCAGTTGGCAAACATCCACGGCAGCGACGAGCCCACGATGGCCCCCACGCCGATGAAAAACGTTTGGGCGCCGAAGCCGGTGGTGCGCTGCTGCGAGGGCAGCAAGTCGCCGACCAGCGCCCGGAAGGGCTCCATCGAAATGTTGATGCTCGAATCGAGAATCCAGAGCATGCCGGCGGCCATCCACAGGGCCGTCACGTTGGGCATCACGATGAGCGCCAGCGAGGCCAGCAGCGCTCCCACGAAGAAGTACGGCCGGCGGCGGCCCCAGCGCGGGCTCCAGGTGCGGTCCGAGAGGTAGCCGATGACGGGCTGCACCAGCAGACCCGTGATAGGCGCGGCCAGCCAGAGGAAGGCAATTTCGTCGGTTTTGGCCCCCATTGTTTCAAAAATCCGGCTCATGTTGCTGTTTTGCAGCGCAAAGCCGAACTGAATGCCGAGGAAGCCGAAGCTCATGTTCCAGATTTGCCAGAAGCTAAGCCGGGGTTTTTCGCGGGTACTGGCGGTGGCGACGGCGGTGGGAGCAGCCATGTGGAGGAGAGGGAGAGGTGTGGGAGATGCGCCCTGAAAATGAGCGCAGTACGGACGTTAAAATTAATAATTTGCCCGAATAAATGGGCATCGTTACCGGGACTTTATCTCGAAAATATGCGCCGATAGCGGGGCCAGCGTCACGTTGAGGGCGTTGCGGGGCTCGCCCTCGGCGAGGAGGTCGGTGTAAGTATAGAATTTCTTGGTGCTCAAGCCCATGGCCGTCATGGCATCGGCCGGGATGGTGAGGACGGGCTTGTAGGTTTTATCGGCGCTGAAATTGACGACGATGAGTAGCCGCTGCTTGTCGGTGTAGCGCAGATAGGTGTAGAGATGGCGCTGGTTGTACTCCTTGCCCAGGTTGTTGGCGTCCTGCAGCTCGTAGAAGCGGCCTTTGCGGATGGCCTCACTGGTGCTGGTCACCGTCAGGAGG
Source organism: Hymenobacter siberiensis (assembly GCF_018967845.1). Taxonomy (GTDB): domain Bacteria; phylum Bacteroidota; class Bacteroidia; order Cytophagales; family Hymenobacteraceae; genus Hymenobacter; species Hymenobacter siberiensis. The sequence goes on along the minus strand of NZ_JAHLZZ010000001.1, from coordinate 384,075 downwards.
CGGCGGTAATAGTCGCGCAGGCTTTTTTGCTCGGGGCTGAGCTTGCCGCCATCGAACTTGCCCTGGTTCAGCCATTTCTGGTGCTCGGGCACGCCCCAGTAGTCGAAGATGCTGGTGCGGCCGTCTTCGCTGCTGAAGCCTTCGGAGCCCTGGCCGGGCTCGCCTACTTCCTGCCCGAAGTAGAGCATGACCGGGCCGCTAGCCAGGGTGGCCGTCACGGCCATGGCCGGGATGGCGCGGCGCGGGTCGGTGGCGAAATCTTTGCTGGCAATGCGCTGCTCGTCGTGGTTTTCCAGGAAGCGCAGCATGTGCGAGGAGAAGCCGTTGCTTTCCTCTTTCCATACTTTGGTGATGTCTTCGGTGGTGCCTTCCTGACGCATCAGCTTGCGCAGGTCGTCGTACAGGCCCACTTTATCATAGAGGAAGTCGAAATGGCCCTTCTCCAGGTAGGTGCGGTATTCCCTGGGGTTGTAGGCTTCGCCGATGAATACCAGGCCGGGCTTCACCTTTTTCAGCTCGGGAATAACCCAGGCCCAGAACTCGACGGGCACCATCTCCACCATGTCGCAGCGGAAGCCGTCCACGTTCTTGCCGGTCCAGAATACGAGAATGTCGCGCATCTTCTTCCAGGTATCCGGCACGGCCTCGAAGTGCGTTTGGCGGCCATTGACGTAGTCCACGCCGTAGTTCAGCTTCACGGTTTCGAACCAGTCGTTCACACTCGGCGCATTCGTGAATACGTCGTTGCCGGTGGCCTTGGCGGGCATTTCGAAGTACTTGCCGTCCTCGCGGGGGCCTTTCAGCGGGCCGAGCGGGTTGTAGTTGGCGGGCACCACGAAGGCCTTGCCGGGCAGGTAGTAAAAGTTGTTGTTGGGCACGAAGGCCTTGGTTTTGTCATCGGTCGCGCCTAGGTCAACCACGCTCAGCGGCTTGGCATCCGACTTATAGGAGCGGGCCACATGGTTGGGGATGAAGTCCATGAGGACCTTCAGGCCGTGGTCGTGGGTGCGCTTGATGAGGGCTTCGTACTCCGACATGCGGTTTTTCACCGTCACGGCCAGGTCCGGGGCCACGTCGTAGTAGTCCTTGATGGCGTAGGGCGAGCCGGCGCGGCCTTTTACCACGTCGGCATCGTCGGCCGGGATGCCGGCGCTGGTGTAGTCCGTCATGGTGGCGTGCTCAATCACGCCGGTGTACCACACATGGCTTACCCCCAATGCTTTGATTTCGTCGAGGGCCTTGTCGGTGATGTCGTTGAACTTGCCGCAGCCGTTCTCGCCGATGGTGCCGTAGGGCTTGTTCAGGGCCACCTTGTTGCCGAACAGGCGCGTCATCAATTGGTAAATGACGAGCTTATTATCCTTCGGGACTTCGGCGGTGGTGTTGGGGTCGGTGGCTTGGGGATGTTTCTTATTCACGGGCGGGTGAGGCAACGAGAAAGCAGCCAAAGAGAGGAGGCCGCCGGCCAGCAACAGTTTTTTCATGATGCGGCAAGATAAGGGAGTTTTGAGTGTTGATGGTTGAATGTTAAGTGTATGATATCCTGCAAAACAAGAGCTAACTCAACATTCAACCCTTAACATTCAACATTTCAACCGGCTACCATTCCTGCGTGAGCGGGTGCAGCATCAGCTCATCCACTACCACGTGGGCGGGGGCTTGCAGCACGTAGCACACGGCCTGGGCAATATCGGCGGGGCGGAGGTGGGTTTGCGCAGCCTCGGCACTGCCGGGCGTGGTGTCGTTGAAGTAAGTATCGACCAGCCCGGGGTAAATGGTGCTCACCTTGATGCCGTGCGGGCGCACTTCCTTGCGCAGGCTGGCCAGCACGGCATCCTGGGCAAACTTGCTGGCCCCGTAGGCCGTGCCGTGGGCGAAGGTGCGCTTGGCCACGTCGGAGGTGATGCCCACGACGTGGCCTTTCTTCTGGGCTTTGAAGTGGGGCACGGCGGCCTTGCACAGCAGGAAGGTGCCCTTCACGTTGGTATCGAAAATCCGGTCCCACTCGGCGGCGCTGAAGTTTTCCAGCTCGGCAAACGAGCCCACGCCGGCGTTGCAGATGAGGACATCGAGCCGGCCGTAGTGGCGCAGGGTTTCCTCGATAATGCGCTGGGCGTCGGCTTCGTTCGAAACGTCGGCGACGATGCCCAGGCCCTGGGTTTGCTGGGTGAGCTCCAGGAGTTCTTCTTCGCTGCGGGCTACTGCTACTACTTTGGCTCCCTGCTGGGTCAGGAGTAGCGCGATAGCCTTGCCGATACCGCGGCTTGCGCCGGTGACGATGGCAACTTGGTTAGTGAGGTTGGTCATTGTTCTTACTGTTTTTAGCCCGCAGAAGGCGCAGAGGTTAGCGCAGATGACGCAGATTGTTCTTCCAGGCCGTTCGCTTTGCGAAAAATGCCGCTTTTAATGAGAGGCACGTTGAAATTGATGAGTAAGCCGAGCTTATGCCCCGAGCGTTTCAGATAAGTAAGCAGTTGTATGTGATGCACCTCAAGCAGTGTTTCGACGGATTTCAGTTCAACCACTACTTTGCTTTCGACCAGCAGGTCGATACGAAATCCGTTTTCTAGCTTCAGCCCATCGTACACAACCGGTAATGCTACCTGAGTCCGAACTTTCGCAATTCGTGCGCCAATAACATTTCGTATACCGATTTCAATAGCCCCGGCCCCAACGCCTGGTGGATATTGAAAGCGCTCTTCCTAATCAAGAAGGAAATATCATTCTCGTGCTTCTGCGTCATCTGCGTAAACTTCAGCACCCTCTGCGGGCTAAGCGTTAAAGAACGAATTACTTCCGTAACTCCACCACCCAGGCCGTGTGGGCCGGCACCCGCAAAGTATTCAAATCCGAAATCACCGCCCCGCTCACCACCTCTACGCCCGACGAAAACCCGGCAAACCGCTCCGCAAACCGCGTTCCGTCCACTTTCTTCTCGTCCTTGGTGTTGTTAGCGATAATCATCACGCACGCGCCATCGTCGTACCGGAAGTAGGTGTACACCCCATCCTGCGGGATAAACTGCATCAGCTTGCCGGAGCTCAACACGGGGTGCGATTTCCGGTAGTTTGCCAGCTTGCTTACGTAGTTGAACGCCTCGCCGGCCTGCCCCGGCCGGGCAGTGAAATAGTTCGTTTTATCGTCCGCAAACCCGCCGGGGAAGTCCTCGCGCACCTTGCCGTCGGGGTCCGAGAAGTTCTTCATCAGCACCTCGGTGCCGTAGTAGAGCTGGGGCGTGCCGCGCAAGGTGAGCAGCCAGGCGATGCCGGTTTTGAACTTGCCGAAGTCCTCCCCAATCACCGAGTAGAAGCGGCTCATGTCGTGGTTGTCGAGGAAGGGCACGTTGCGGGTGGCGTCCACATACAGCCAGTCGCCCTGCAGGGCGTGGTAGAGCTTGCTGAGGTCGCCGTTTTCGGTTTTCAGCGCGTCCGAAATCGCGAAGCTGATTTGAAAATCCAACACACCGGGCAGGTTCGATTTGAAGCCGTTCACCGGCGGCAGAATGTTCTGGGCGAAGAAGGCCTGCTCGGCCTCGGTGCCCTCCCAGGCTTCGCCGAACTGCGCCAGCTTGGGGTATTCGTCGGCAATGGCTTTGCCCCAGGCCATTAGGAAGTTTGGCTCGGAATAGGGGTATGTATCAATGCGATACCCATCGATACCCGTCGATTCCACCCACCACAGAAAGTTCTGGATGATGTAGGTGGCCACCAGCGGGTTGCCCTGGTTCACGTCGGGCATGGTGGTATCAAACCAGCCGTCGTTGAACAGCGTGTAGTCGCGCTTCGAGCCGTAGGGGTCGTTCAGGGCGAAGGCGTTGTAGTTGCTGCGCGTGAAGGTGGGGAAGGCGTGGAACCAGTCGGCCGCCGGCTTGTCGAGAAACAAGTGGTGGTAGCTGCCCCAATGGTTGAGTACGATGTCCTGCACCACCTTCAGGCCGTCGGCGTGGGCAGCTTTCACAAATTGCTGGTACTCGGCGTTGGTGCCGTAGCGTGGGTCAATCTGGTAGCAGTCCGTCACGGCATAGCCGTGGTAGCTGGCCTTGGGCATGTCGTTTTCGATGACCGGCGTGGGCCAGATGGCCGTGGCCCCCAGCTTTTTGAAATAGTCGAAGTGGTTCTGGATGCCGCGCAGGTCGCCGCCGTGGCGGGCGTACATCGAGTCGCGGGCAATGTGGTTCACGCGGGTGCCCTTCACCACGTCATTCTTCGGGTCGCCGTTCGAGAACCGGTCGGGCATCAGCATGTAGATGAAGTCGGCCTGCGTGAGGCCCTGCGTGCGCTGCGGGTCGGTGTTGCGGGCGCGCAGCTCGTAGGTGTAGGGGCGGTAGGTGTTGCCGCTTTTCAGCCCCAGCTTCAGCAGGCCGGGCTTGGTAGCGGGGGCTATAATTAGATTAATGATGAGGTAATTAGCACTCTCCAGCTTTTGCTGGCTCTCAATGGTCACGCCTGGATAGGCGGCCAGAATAGCCATTGTGTTCCCAATGCCGGGCGCGTTCACCAGCAGCTGCAGCTTTGGGTTCTTCATGCTCACCCACCAGTAAGTGGGGTCGATGCGGACGGCCGGGGCGGCTTTGGCAGTAGCGTTGGGCCCGGCTGCCGGGCTGGCCGGGCCAGCCGTGGCGGATGATGAAAAGGGCAGCAGCAGCACCGCCGCAGCCAGTAAAAAGGGTGGGAATTTCATGGTAAAAAGAGCGCAAAAACAACCGTAGGACCAAAAGTACGGCATTCCCGGAAGGGCGCTGATGCGCAACCGTTTCCACTTTTGGAATATATTTTTCGCCCATAGCAAGCCCACGAAAAAGCCCGCCCCCGAATCCGGGAGCGGGCTTTCACCATTCAATGCAGCGATAAAGCTTACTGCTGCTGGGCGAGCCAGAGCGAGGCGTTCAGGTGCAGCTTGGCGTGGCTGGCCAGTTCGGTCCAGCCGGGGTACACGGTGTTGCCGGGGCTGCCGGTGCCATCGTCGGCCGGCGACGAGTCGGTGATGCACACCACGCGGCCCGTGCCGTAGGTGCTGCTCAGGCACATGATGTTGGTGTTGCCCTGGCTGGCGGTAGTCTGCCAAACCAGCGGCGTGGCCTGCGAGCCCGTGGTTTTGGTCATCGTCGCACCGTTCGAGAACTTGAGCTGCGTCACGGCACCCTGCGAACCGTTCAGGATGGTGTTAGTGCTGCTGGCCAGTATGTTGCTGGTGGTTTCTGAAATGTTGGTGAGGGCGATGCTATAGCCGAAGGGGTCGGCCTGTACCGAATTGTTGGTCATCAAATCGTTCCAGATGGCCGGCGAATCGTAGCCGTCGTTGTTGCGGTCCGAAACGGTATGGTCGGAAATCATGAACAGACCACCGCCGTTTTTCACGAAGTTGATGATGGCCGTTTTCTCCGTAGCCGTGAACAGCGTGTTCGGCTCATCCACCACGAATACGTTGTAGTTAGCCAAATCCTGGGGGTTCGAAGCATTGCCGTAGGTGATGGCCGTGCCCGAAGGCAGGTTCTCCACCGAGTTACCCAGCTTCACGAGGGCTACGCCCCACGAGGAAAGGGCGGCCGTCCAGTAGGTTTCCGGCGTGCTGGCCGTGATGCCCGACGCGGCTGGCGTGGGGTAGCGCGGCACCACGCCGGCATCTACATCCAGCACCCAGTCGGCGTTGCCGGCCGTTTCGGCATGGCTGGCATCGAACAGGAATTTCTTGCTGCCGGTAGGCGGCGGCGTGCCGCCGCTGTAGCTTTCCACGGTAATGTTATCAAAGTTCAGGCGGTTGGTGCTGCCGTCGGTTTTGCGCACCTGCAGGCGCACGGTGCCGGCCAGGTTCACGGCGAAGGAGGCCGTGCTCAGGCTGGCGCTGCTGCTGGTGATGGTGCTGCCCACTTTGGCGTAGCTGCTGCCGCTGTTGCCGCTGGCCCACAGCTCCCAGGTGCCGCTGGCATCGGTGCCATAGAGGGCGTGGCCCACCGTAACCACGCCCGCGCCGCCGGTCAGGTCGAAGTTCATACTCAGCATGCCGCTATTGCGCACGCGGGCCGACCAGGTGCCGGTGTGGGCATCGGATGTCGTATTGCCGATGAGGGCATCATTCAGCGTCCACGAGCCCGAGCCCAACGTGACGCTGCCCGTGGTATAAGCCGTTTTGGTGCCCGTCTCAAAGCCTTCGGGGAAGCCCGGTGCCGACACGTTTTGCAACGCGGTAGCCGCCGCCGGGGCCTCCGGGGTAAGCTCCGATTTTGAACAGCCGGCAAACAGGATAGCGCCCAGCAAGGGGGCCACCATGTAGCGAACAGAAAGTGACAGACGCATGGGGTGCAATGGGTTAAATGTTGGTAACAAAGCCCCAAAGCTAGAGTGGTCAACAGGGGTAATTGCAATAAGATATGTTAAAAGATTGTGGCCTTTTTTGAAGTATCATCAATTAAACGGCTTTTCATGCGGTCGATTTTAATAATATCAGAAAAAATATTGTTATAATTTAAAAATTCATTATTAATTCATCTTCGAGATTGGGTATGTGAATGGGCTGAGTTGTTGGCAAGACGAAAGCAGGGCTGAGAAACTGCGATACTGGTACTTTGTGCCGGCCGCGAAGAAAATTTGCTAGTAAAGCGCTGGCTGATATTACCTTGAAAGTGTAGGCGTTGGGCCAAATGCTAACGTTTGCGTAAGTCGGGCCTCAATATCAGGGGGTTGCGATTTTTCCGGAATGCTTCGGACCTTGCGCTTTCAATGGAAGCAGCCTTTGGGGTTGCGCTCCTTTTTCTCAACCCGAAATTTCCATTTTGGCGTGGGCCCCGGCCCACGCCTTACCCCTCAATAAATGGCTTTCACTTTTAAACCCTACACGCCCGCCGCCAAGTACAAGACGGCTGCCGCGTATTTCTCGATGGAGTTCGCCGTCGACCAGGCCCTCAAAACCTACTCCGGTGGCCTCGGCTTCCTGGCCGGCTCGCACATGCGCTCGGGTTTCGAGCTGAAGCAGAACCTGTTGGGCATCAGCATTCTGTGGACGTTCGGCTACTACGACCAGGACCGCGACGCCGAGCAGAGCATGCGCGCCGAGTTCCGCCACAAGCACTACTCCTTTCTGGAGGATACGGGCATCATCTTCCCCATCACCATCCACGGCGCCGATGTGCAGGTGAAGGCCCTGTACCTGGCCCCGGAGGTGTTTGGCACGGTGCCGATGTTCTTCCTGACCACCGACATTCCCGAGAACGACTACCTCTCGCGCACCATCTCGCACCACCTCTACGACCCGGACTCGGCGGCCCGCGTGGCTCAGAGCATTCTGTTGGGCGTGGGCGGTGGCAAGCTGCTCGATGAGCTCGGCCGCAAAACCGACGTGTACCACCTCAACGAGGGTCATGGCCTGCCGCTGGCCTTCTACCTCTACGAAAAGCACGGCCGCGACCTGGCCGAGGTGCAGAAGCGCCTCGTGTTCACGACGCACACCCCCGAGCTGGCCGGCAACGAGGAGCGCCCGATGAAGCTGCTCACCGACATGACCTTTTTCGGCAGCGTGCCCGAAGAGGAAGTCCGCCGCGTGGCCCGCATCGGCCACGGCGATACGCTCAACTACACCCTCACCGCGTTGCGTTTTGCCCGTAAGGCCAACGCTGTGAGCAAGGTGCACGGCACCGTGGCCAACGAAATGTGGGGCCACTACGAGGGCATCTGCCCCATCATCCCCATCACAAACAGCCAGAATGGCAGCTACTGGCGCGACCCGCAGCTGGCCGCTGCCCTCAAAAGCAAGGACGACGCCGCCCTGCTGGCCCGCAAGCAGGAGCTGAAAAAGGACCTGTTTAAAATCGTGGCCGACCAGACCGGCAACGTGTTCGACCCCAACGTCATCACCATCGTGTGGGCCCGCCGCTTTGCCGCCTACAAGCGCGCCGACCTTATTCTGCGTCACTTCGAGCGCTTCGTGGAGCTGGCCAACAATGCCAAGCACCCCATTCAGATGATTTGGGCCGGCAAGCCCTACCCGAAGGACTTCGGCGCAGTGGCTTTGTTCAATGAAATTGTCAAGCGCACGGCTGGTCGGAAGAACTGCGCCGTACTGACGGGCTACGAGTTGGGTCTGTCGGCTGCCCTCAAAAAGGGTTCCGACATTTGGCTGAACACGCCCCGCTTCCCGCGCGAAGCCAGCGGCACCAGCGGCATGACCGCCGCCATGAACGCCAGCGTGAACCTGAGCATTGCCGATGGCTGGATTCCCGAATTCTGCCGCGACGGCGAAAACGGCTTCCTCATTCCGATTGTGGACGTGACCCTGCCCGATAACGTGAAGGACGATTCCGAGGCCACTGCCTTGCTCGACGTGCTTGAAAATAGCGTATTACCCCTGTACTACGACCAGCCCGAAAACTTCCTGAAAGTGGTGAAAACCGCCATGAAGGACGTGGAGCCCGAGTTTGAATCCGGCCGCATGGCCCGGGAGTACTACGAGCTGCTGTATAAGGCCTAACCACGGATTAGCACGGATTTCAGCGGATTCCACGGATTTTGTGGACGACTAAAAACAATGAAAAAGGCTTGCTATCGGCAGGCCTTTTTCGCTGAAGGGAGAATTGAAAGCAAGGATGACCAGACGACGGCAACTAATCGTCTACAAAATCCGTGAAATCCGCTAAAATTCGTGCTAATCCGTGGTCCTATGTGTGGTCGCTATACCTTCATCGCCCCCGCGCCCGCTGCTGAAAAGCGCTTCGACGCCAAGTTCACCGAGCCCGCGCCTACTACCTACAATGCCGCGCCCTCGCAGCGGCTGCCCATCATCACTAATGCCGCTCCCGGCCAGATTCAGCTGCTGAGCTGGGGGCTGGTGCCCAGTTGGAGCAAAGACCCAAGCGCCGGCTCCAAGCCCATCAATGCCCGGGCCGAGACGCTGGCCGAAAAGCCCAGTTTCCGGCAGCTGCTGGGGCGGCGGCGCTGCCTGGTGCTGGCAGACAGCTTTTTTGAATGGCAGGCCACGCCCGCCGGCAAGGTGCCGCATCGCATTCTGCTGCGCAACGAGCAGCCCTTCGCCTTCGCCGGCCTGTGGGATGAGTGGCTGGACCGCACCACCGGCGAGCTGCACCCCACCTTCACCATCATTGCCATCGAGTCCAACGCGCTGATGGCCAGTATCTACAACCGCATGCCCGTCATCCTGCCCACCCGCGCCGCCGAGCACGCCTGGCTCGATGATGGCCTGGGGCTGGCAGCGCACCAGCAGCTCCTGCTGCCCTACGACGCGGCCGCCATGCAGGAATACGTTATCAGCAAACGGGTAAACTCACCGGCGAATAATGACCCGGAAGTGCTGGCAGCTGCTTGAGCGAGCAACTTGAGGCATAAGAGGACCGTCATGCCTCGGCTGCGCTCGGCATGACGGTCCTTTGAGAGGTGTTCTTTTATAGCTGCCACTGCGTTACTTTGCCCGCATGAACTGGCGCAACCCCTGGCTTTTACCGATTCTCATTCTCGTACTGGCCTCGGCCGTGCAGCTGGACCTGCCGTGGTGGAGCCTGGCCGTGGTAGCGTTTGTGGTGGGGCTGGCTATTGCGCCCACGGGTCGGGTGGCCTTTTGGGCGGGCTTTAGCGGGGGCGGCCTGAGTTGGGTATTGCCGGCCGCCTGGCTGGCCTACCAAAACGACGGCTTGCTGGCGCACCGCGTGGCGCAGCTGCTGCCGCTGGGCGGCTCCCCGGTGGTGATGGTGTTGGTGGCGGGTATCGTGGCGGGGCTGGTAGGTGGGCTGGCGGCTTTGGCTGGCTGCTGGCTGCGCGAGGCCTTTCGCTCGCCTTCAGCCGCGTAGCGCCCCGGCTACTATTTCACCTGTTGCATCACCCACTCGCCCACGGTTTCGAGCGCGTTGGTAGCGGCCGTGGGGCGCACGGCGGTGCCGGCTGCCAAAGCTTGCTCACTGATGGGAGTCTGAAACTCGTGGTTCAGCCCATCCAGCTTCTGCGCATTCACGCGCTTATTGGCTTTAAGACCTTTTTCCAGGGCCGGCAGGTTGGCGGCCAGGGGCACCTGCGTGTCGGCGGTGCCGTGCAGGAGCAGGGTGGGGCAGGCCACTTTGGCCAGCTCCGCCTGCGGGTTGAACGTGAGGAAGGCGCGATACCACGGGCTGGTGAGCTGGCCGGCCCGGACCTGCGCCGCCGCCGGGCTCATCACCGGATAAATCTGCTTCAGCATATTGGCCACGATGGCCTGCGCCTGGGCATTGTCGGCCGTCTGGCGAATGATTTCGAGCAGCGCGTACTGGCGCTTATACAGTGCATCGTTGCGCTTGCGGGCTTCGGTGGTCAGGCGCAGCTGCTCCTGGGCAATGTGGAGCTGGGTTTGGGCGGGATTGGCCCCGGTGGCCAGCAGCTTTTTGGCTTCGTGCCGGGCCGCGGTCATTGCCCGCGCTACCTGGGTAGCCCAGGCAATTTGGGCGGTATCGGGCTCGCCGGGCTGGTTTACCAGCGAGGTTTGCCGGGCCAGCAGCTCCTGCCCATTCACGTCGGCCGCCCCCAATGCCACCAGGAAAGCCGGCGCGGCGGCCCCCGCTCCGGCCAGCAAAGCCACGTTGGCCCCTTCGCCGTGTCCCAGCAGGCCCACGCGCAGCGGGTCGATGCCTGGCCGGGCCCGCAGGTAGGCCATGGCCGATTGGGCATCGGCCACCAATTGGGTGCCCGAGGTAGCGGCGGCCACTCCCACTGAGTGGCCGGTGCCCCGGTCATCGAGGCGCAGCACGGCCACGCCCTGCCGGGTTAGGTAGTCGGCCAAGGCATTCAGCAGGCTATAGTCATCCGTAGCGGGGGCGGGAGAATGCACGTCGGGCAGCAGCACGATGGCCGGAAACGGACCCGCGCCCCAGGGAGTGCGGAGGGTGCCGCCCAGGCCTATTTCGGGCGCGGGGCTGCTGGGGCTACTCACATGTATCTGCTCGGTTTTGTAAGCGGGCGCTTCGCGGGTTTCAACGGGAGCTGCCTGAACCTGGGCTGGATTCAGCAGGCATACCATTAACAGGACAATGAACGACGGCAGTAAGTACTTGTTGGCCAATGTATTGATTAAATATGTTTTGCAGAATCAGGTAGCGTAACAGCGCTTTTATGAATGCTTGCAAGTCAAAAATACAATTAAATATTATTTAATAAACTATTTAAAAAATTGATTTATAAATAAAAAATAGTTGCAAAGTTTTATTGGCAGGTATTGCCTATCTCCGGGCATTGCCCTGGCTTTGCACCAATGGACGTAAAAAAGCCGCCCTCCAGGCTTGCTGCAATAGCAAGTGGAAGGCGGTGTAGTGTCCTGATAAATAGCCGGATTGATTGCCGCTACACAATTTTGCTGTACCAGGCCAGGATTTCGAGGCCGGCGGCATCGGTTTCGGCTTCCACTACTTCGGTAATGACGTACTGAATTTCATCATCGGACCAGTCTTCGTCTTCGGCGGCGGGCACCCATAGGTCGAGGGCGGCGTAGCGGTTGGTGGCGGGCGGGAGCGTCCAGGTTACTTTTTTGCGGATATTCATGGCAGGGAGGCCGGTGGGGTGGGGGATGAACGATTGAGAAGTGAAAAAGGGCCGGCGGCCTAATGATTGTCGGCGGCTTCGCGGATGACGGTAACCTGCACCGGCACTACCCCGGCCTGGATGATATCGAGCTGCACGGCGGCGCGGCGCGATACATCCACGATGTAGCCTTTGGTGTGCGGGCCGCGGTCGGTCACGGTCACGTCGACGGAGCGGCCGTTGCGGGTGTTGGTGACGCGGATGAGCGTGCCGAAGGGCAGCGTGTTGTGGGCGGCGGTCATTTGGCCGGGGCGGTAGGTACTGCCGCTGGCGGTGGGTCGGCCGTTAAACTTGTCGGCGTAGTAAGAGCCCAGGCCCGACTGGGTAGTGCCCCGTGCGCCTTTGGTGCCCTTGCTCACGCTGTGGCTGCTGCCGCAGGAAGCCAGCACCAGGACTAGCAGAACTAAAAGGGGTAACACCCCGAGGTGCATAATTTTGGCTTGTCTATTCAACTTCATCCAACCTTTATTTTCGGTGATAACCTTTCGGCCATAATTCTCTCATAACCCCTTTTTTCAAACAATCCCATGAACAAATCCCTCAAAATCGTAGCTGCCCTCGCTTTTGCCACCTGCTGCTTCAATGCCAGTGCTCAAGGTACTAAGCCGATGGCCAAGGATGGCAAAATGGAATCCAAATCGGAAGAGAAAATGGAGACCAAGAAGATGGAGATGAAAGAGAACAAGATGGAAGCCAAAGGTGGCAAGATGCACAGCGGCAAAATGCACAGCGGCAAGATGACCAAGGGCAAAATGTAGTTTTTGCAACTTGCGGGCCAGCCGCCCGGTCCACATTCCTTGCGGAATGATGGGCCGGGCGGCTTTTTTATTTGGCTTTGCCAGCGCGGGCCGGCTGCGACGGCCCGATGGCCGGAATGCGCAAGGCCTGCAATGACTCAAAATTGCCCTTAAAAACGTTGAAATCGACCACGCCACGAATGCCGGGCACGTAGGCTTCGTCGGAATGCTGCCAGATTATCCACTTGCTGGGGGGCAGGGTGGGGCGCTCCACCTCGTAGTGGGCCAGCCAGAGTGGGTAGTCGTCGAAGTGCCCGGCGAGGTGGCGCTTGTAGAAGCTGTGGTTGGAATAGAGGATGGGCCGCACGCCGTAGTGCGCCTCGATGAGGCGCAGCCAGCGGGCCACCTCGCGCCGCAGCACGGCCACGTCGTGGAAATTGGCGGCTTCCACGTCGAGCACGGGCGGCAGGTCGCCGGGGGCGAGGGGGACTATTTTGGCAAATAAGTCGGCCTGCAGCTTGCCGTCGCGGTTGGGCAGGAAGTAGTGGTAGGCCCCACAGAGCACCCCGGCTTTGCGGGCCTCGCGCCAGTTGCGGGCAAAGCGCGGGTCGCGCAGCGTAGCGCCCTCGCTGGCCTTGATGAAGGCAAACCGTACCCGGTTGCGGGCCACCTCGGGCCAGTCGATGCGGCCCTGGTACGACGAAACGTCGATGCCGTGCACGGAGTAGCCGGCCAGCAGCGGCGTTTTTTCGCGGCCGGTGAGGCCATTTTTGGTAAATGTGGCCCAGGCCCGGCGGGCGTAGCGGTTCAGCTGCACCTGGTGACGCAGGTAGTAGGCGCCGCCCAACAGCAGGGCCAGCAAAACGGCAGCCAGCAGGCCGCGCCGCCACGGCCGCCGACGGGCGGCGGGTGGGGCAACAGGAGCGGTGCTGGACAGTGGCGGCATAGGCAGGGACTCCAAAAATAACGCCGCGCCGGGCGCCATCGTGCGCCGGGTCCCTGCTTTTCGCGAACTTTGTGCTTTCAGCCCCCTAAATTCGCCTATGTCTTTCCTCCGCGCCGCCGATGCCCGCGACGAAATCGGCCACCTCATCAGCGAGCTGCACGGCGTGAAGCTGGCGCAGATTCTGGAGTACCTCGTGGCCGCCTACGGGTGGCCCGAGCTCGATGAGCGCCTGCGCATGAACTGCTTCGCCGATAACCCCAGCATCAAGTCCAGCCTCACGTTTTTGCGCCGCACGCCCTGGGCCCGTGCCAAGGTCGAGGAGCTGTACATCAAGGCCCGCAGCGCGGAAGTGCAGGGCCGCCCCCGCCCGTAAGCATCATGGCCGATGTCTCCGAAAAATCGTCCGGGCCGGCGCTGCTGGTGGGCCTGGGGCTCTTCATCGCCTTCGAAACCGTGGCCTTCTATGGCCTGCAGTTCCTCACCTCGGGCCTGGGCGAAGCCAACCAGAACCAGCCTGAGAATACCATTGTGAGCAATTGGGTGAAGACGATGGTGTTTTTTGTGGCGCACCTCACCCTGGTCATCGCGGCCATGCTGGTGCTCAGTAACCGCCTGCCGCGCCGCTACCGCAGCCAGATGATGGGCTGGTTTTACCTGGCCGTGCTGATGAGCTTCGTGCTGATTATCCCCTTGTTCGGGACCACGGATTAGTACGGATTTTAGCAAATTTCACGAATTTTGTAGTCGGCCATCAATCCATTGAACACGAAAAAGGCTCGCCATGTGGCGAGCCTTTTTTCATTGGTCTTTGTGCCTGCAATCGACCACAAAATCCGTGAAATCCGCTAAAATCCGTGGTCCAAAGCAAAACCACCGCTGTGGGCGGTGGCTCAAGAGTTAAAACCCGGAAATTTGGTTGTTTTCGGCCGGTCGGTCCCGGCAATATTAGTGGACTGCGGTGCCGGTCGGTCCCGGCGTTATAAAAAGCGGTGGCGAGGAGCGGCCACGGAGCCGGCGGCCAATCATTGGCCGCCGGCTCTCGCTGGCGGTTGGCTCTACTCGTTGCGCTTGATGTCGATTTCGCGCTGCCGGCCATCCGGATTCAGGAACGGAATGCGGACCCGCAGCTCCTGGCCTTCGTGAATGGCGTCGATGCGGCCCACGTCGAGGTTGGCGGGCAGGTCCAGGGTCTGCACGAACAGTGGGGCGGCCAGCTTATCGTCGGGCTCGTGGCGGTACTCGCCAAATACGGTGAGCTTCTGCTGGTTGAGCACTACGCGAAAGCTGTCGGCGGTTACGGTGGGCATGGCCACGCGCACAATCACGCCTTTCGGGTGCTGGTCTACGCGGAGCTGCGGCTGGGCCACCCCACCACCAATGGTGTTGAGCAGGTCAAGCTGAGGGGCAATGCTATGGATGAATTTCGAGCTGATAAGTTTCATGGCAAGGGGCCGGCTTTAGAGCGGCTTCGGTCTTGCTATTACAAATGATGTACCAATCTGAATCAGGGCTTATCTGTGCTGAATATCAGTCACATTGGCGGTGTTTTCAGGGAACTTTTTTGATTTCCGCCAAGCTGGCTGGAAGTAGGGTTCTTGTCTGAATTTCCGGACGAAATGGCGCAATTATGCTACCTGCCCGGTAGTTGGCGGCTTAAAACCTACTTGTCAGACCAAAGTGAATTTTGGAGGATTTTAGCTCAAATGCCTGATTGTTAGCCCGGCCTACCGAGTACACGAATTGGAACAAACCCGCCGCCGTGCGAAAGCTCAGGCCCGCACCCACGCCGGTGGGCTGGTCATTGAACCGGTCGTTGTCGATATCGTGGCGCAGGTAGGCCTGGTCGGCAAACAGAAACGCGTAGGAATCCGGCCCGATGAACTGCCGGAACTCGGCCGTAGCCACGGCATAGGAACTGGTGTAAAACTGGTTCTCATTAAAGCCGCGCAATGAATTCAGCCCGCCCAGTCGGAACAGGTCGTTGACAAAAAGGCGCGAATTGAGCAGGCCCTCGCCCCGCAGGCGTAGTAGCAGCACGCCCGCCCGCTTCACGGGGAAGTAACGCTCGGCGCGCAGCCCGAACGAGTACTGTGTGGAGCTAAGCGGGATGCCCGCGTACAGCTCGGGCCGAAGCTGGGCGTTTTTGGTGATGGTTTTGGTGCCCAGGGCCGACTGCACATTCAGCAAGCTGCCCCGGTGCGGAAAAAACAGGTCGTCGAGGTTGGCCCAGGCGTAGGACAAGCCGTAGGAATTGTACTGCGAATCGAGGTTGGCGGGCAGTACTGTGGTGTCTTTCAGCGCATCAACAAACGATGCCCGTTGCTCGGCAAAGAAGCTGATGCGGCCCGCCCGCGCCGTGGGGTAGGTAACCTGCACGCGGGGCCGGGTGGTGGTGAACGCCTCGTTTTGCTTGTAGAGGTTGAACGTGGCCGATACTTCGAGCGGCGTGCCGAAGAAATTGGGGTGCACGTACTGGGCATCGAGAAGCTGTGAAATAGCGTCGGTTTTGCGCCATTGCAGGCCCAGCTGCTTGCCGCCGCCCTTGATGTTGCGCAGGTTGATGGTGACGTCGCCGGTGAACTGCACGCCGGTCTGGTTGGCGTTGGCGTTCGGCAAAATGCCCACAATGGCGTCGAACTGGTTGCTGGGCCGGTCGTCGAGCAGCAGGTACACCCGCGCCCGGCCCAGGGCGAAGCGCACTTCGGGCTCGGCGCGCAGCTTTAGGTAGGGCAGCTGGCGCAGCAACTGGGCGGCGGCGGCCACGCGCTGCTGGCTGAAGGGCTGGCCGGGAAAAATCTGGAGGTATTTGGTCAGGAAGCGCTTCTTGGTCTTGCTGTTGCCCACAATCTGGAGCGAGTCGAATACCACCACGCGGCCGCGCTTCAGCACCACGCGGCCCGAAATGTCGTGTCCGTTCAGGTGAATGGAATCGAGGCCGACCGTGGCAAAGGGGAAGCCCTGGTTTTCGGCTTCGGTCAGGATGCGCTCCTGCAGCTTCACCCAGTCTTCGGGCACGAAGGGCGTGCCTCGGAAAAACTTCTCGCGGTAGCCGGCTCGGGTCAGCAGGCCATCGCCGAGGTTGCCGTTGCGCAAGTAGGCCCAGCGGAACTGCTCGCCCACGTACAGGCGCACCCGCACGGTATCGCGGCTCCAGTGCAGCTCATCGGCCGAGGCCGTGAGGTAGGCATCGCCCTGCAGGCCCAGCACCAGCTCGCGCACTGCGCGCAGCGCACTGAGGGAATCGGGCACGCTGGCCCGTACCTTGTAGCGGCGCAGCACCGGCCGGTCGGCGGCTTCGGCCTCCAGCACCAGCAGGCGCGGGTGGGCCAGCACCCGGCGCGTGGCGGCGGCCGAGGCCGGCGTGGCGCGGGGCGGCAGGGTAGGGGTGGCCAGGCCGGGCTGGTTGGGCACGTTGGGGTCGAGGCTGGGCGTTTGGGCGTGGGCGGCCGGGCTGGTCAGGCCAGCCAGCAGCAGCGTCAGTACCCAAAAGCGCAGTAGAACCCTCATCATTCGGAAGCACAACGCGAAAGCCAGCGTTTAATTTCCCGAAGGTAGCCCCTCGGATAAAGTTGCGCTCTGTCGTGCGGTCAGGCGGTATCTTTGTGGTCTGGGCGGGCATCTTCTGTATACAAATCGGGTTCACTGTTATACTCGTCACGAAGTAGCTTGCGAAAAGCGAAGTAGGGTGCGGGGCCTGCCCCCGCCCGTCGTTCGCACTGTTTCAACGATACCGTTCAACGACGGGCGGGGGCAGGCCCCGCACCCTACTTCGAGACGAGTATAACTGCTCATTGTTAACTGAAAACATGGCCGGTCTCTATCTCCACATCCCCTTCTGCAAGCAGGCCTGCCACTACTGCGACTTCCACTTCAGCACTTCGCTGGGGCTGAAAAGCCGTCTGGTCGAGGCCATCGTGCGGGAAATTGAGCTGCGGCGCGACTATCTCGGCGCGGGCGTGGCGTTAGAAACCATCTACTTCGGCGGCGGCACGCCTTCCCTGCTCACGGCCGATGAGCTGGCGCAGATTTTTACGGCCATTCACCGCCACTTCGCGGTTGCGGCACAGGCCGAAATCACCCTCGAAGCCAATCCCGACGACCTCAGCGCCGCCAAGCTG
Source organism: Hymenobacter siberiensis (assembly GCF_018967845.1). GTDB lineage: Bacteria > Bacteroidota > Bacteroidia > Cytophagales > Hymenobacteraceae > Hymenobacter > Hymenobacter siberiensis. The sequence continues at coordinate 366,731 of NZ_JAHLZZ010000001.1, read as the reverse complement.
CGCGAGCTGAGCCAGGCCGGTATCAACCGCCTCAGCATCGGCCTGCAAAGCTTCTACGAGCCGCACCTGCGGATGATGAACCGCGCCCACACCGCCGAGGAATCCACCACCGCCGTGCGCCGCGCTCAGGATGCGGGCTTCGAGAATATCTCCATCGACCTGATATACGGGGTGCCCGCGCCCGGCCATCACATCTGGGAAGCCGATTTGGCCAATGCCTTTGCGCTGGGGGTGCCGCACGTTTCGGCCTATGCGCTCACCATTGAGCCGGGCACGGCCTTTGGGCATCGGTTGCAGAAGGGCACTTTCAAGCCCGCGCCCGATGAGTTTGTGGCCACGCAGTTTGAAATGCTGCTGGCCGCCATGCGCGGCCACGGCTACACACAGTACGAAATCAGTAATTTCTGCCAGCCCGGCCGCGAGAGCCGCCACAATGCCAACTACTGGCGCGGGGTTCCCTACCTCGGCCTGGGCCCCAGCGCCCACAGCTACGACGGCCAGAACCGCCAGTTCACCCTCGCCAACAACCCGCAGTACGTGGCCGCCGTGCTCGAGCGCGGCGAAGTGCCCGTGACCCTCGACCAGCTCACCGCCACCGACCGCGCCAACGAGTACCTGCTCACCACCCTGCGCACCGCCCGGGGCTGCGACCTGGCCCACCTGCGCACCCACCACGGCCTCGACCTGCCCGCCACCCGCGCCACCTACCTCGCCGAGCTGCAAGCCAGCGGCTGGGCCACTATCCAAAACGAAGTGCTTACCTTGACCGATGCGGGCAAACTGCTGGCTGACCACATCACGCTGGAGCTGTTTCAGACCACGACCACCGATTAAGTGGATTTCGATGGATGAAACAGATTTTCCGGGGTTCCGTCCGACATGACCTGATGGCTTCGCTTTACATTTGCGCCGAACCACAAAAAACCTGTTTCATCCGTTGAAATCCACTCAATCTGTGGTCAAATCCATTTAATCTGTGGTCAAACTACTGAGCGACAGCATTGCCGACGACGCCGACTTCTTCGTGGAGCAGATTCACGTCGTGGCCATCGTCTTCGATAATACCGACGATGTGACCGTGTGGGCCACCACGTTTTTCGACAACGACACCCATTTCTTCCACCTCGCGCTGCCCTTCAAAGCCCTCGATACCCTTCTCAGCCTCGCTCACACCCGCGCCGAAGCCCTCCAGGAAGAAGTAGCCGACGCCCTGGCCACCGCCAACTGGCCCGCCCTGCTCGAATACAATTCCGACGACCAGCCGCCCGTGCCCCTGCCCAGCGTGGCCCTGAAGCTGTCCGTGACCTACCCCGCCACTGAGGATGGCGAGCTGGACGACGACGACCCCGACGACCCACAGCCGCACAACATCTTCTACCTCGAAGGCGTGTTCGTGCGTCTCGATACCTAGCGCCCGCCGTGGCCGCGCCCGTTTTTTACCTCATTCCCGGTCTTGGGGCCGATGAGCGGGTGTTCCAGTTGCTGCGTCTGCAAGGCGAAGTACACGTCTTGCGCTGGCTGCCGCCGCAAGGCCCGGCCGAATTGCTCCCCGCCTACGCGGCCCGTTTGGCGGCTGCGGTGCCCGAGGGGCAGGCTTGCTGGCTGGTCGGCGTTTCGTTCGGCGGCGTGCTGGCCCTGGAAGTAGCTCAGCTGCGGCCCCTGGCGCGAGTGGTATTGGTTTCCAGCTTCACGGGGCCCGCGGAGCTGCCCTGGTTGGGGCGGCTGGCCCGTGCCACCGGACTGCACCACTTGGTGCCGCCGCAGCTCCTGCCTCGGCTGCCGCGCGTGGCCCAATGGTTTTTCGGGGTGAAAAATGGCCGCGACCACGAATTGCTGCGCCAGATACTGCGCGATACCGACCTGCCTTTCACGCGGTGGGCCATTGCGCGGCTGTTGCAGTGGCCGGGGCGGTCCACCCCGCCGGCCATCCGCATCCACGGCACCACCGACCGGCTACTGCCCAACGGAGCCGCGCACAGCCAGTACCAGCTGCCGGGCGGACACCTCATTATCATCAGCCGCGCTGCCGAAATCAGTCAGATTCTGAACGGGCTGGCGGCTGCTACCGAAACGTCATGCTGAGCAAGTAGAATCATATTAATCAATTAGTTGCAAGTAATTTATAGTAGTTTTAACAGGTGATTCTCGCTCTGCGTACCTCCGCGTTTTTCCTCTGCGCACCTCTGCGAGAAATTTCCAATCGAATTCCCTTCAACCCGCCAGCCAAATGTTCCCCACCTTTCCCTTTGCCGGCCGCTCCTACACCTACGACCCCGCCGCGCCCCTCGACATCTCTCTACCCTTAAAACCCGGCGAGGACCAGGTGAATTGCTTCTGGGCCGAGCCCGTGCAGTTCGATACCATTCGGGTGGGCAGCTTTGTGGGCAGCGTGGCGCTGGGCGGCAGCACCAACTACCAGCGCATCCACGTCACGCCGCACGGCAACGGCACGCACACCGAGTGCTACGGCCACATCTCGCCCGACCCCGCCATCACGCTCAACCAGTGCCTGCGCCGCTTCCTGTTCGTGGCCCGGCTCGTGAGCGTAGCCCCGGTGCCCCAGCCCAACGGCGACCTGGTCGTCATGCTTGCCGACGTGCAGGCCGCCCTCAGGGCCCAGCCCGACCGCACCATTGCCGAGGCACTCGTCCTCCGCACCCTGCCCAACGACGCGGCCAAGCGCCAGCGCCACTACTCCGGCACCAATCCCACATACACCGAGCCCGCTCTGGCCGAGTGGCTGGCCGAAAACAACGTCCGGCACTTCCTCCTCGACCTCCCCAGCGTAGACCGCGAAGAAGACGCCGGCCAGCTCCTGGCCCACCACGCCTTCTGGCAGTATCCCGCCCAGCCCCGCCGCGAAGCCACCATCACTGAGCTCATCTTCGTGCCCGATGAAGTCGAAGACGGCCTCTACCTGCTCAACATCCAAATCACCAGCCTGGAGCTGGACGCCAGCCCCAGCAAGCCGGTATTATACCCGCTCATACCTGTTCAGTAAGCTGCCACAGCGGCATCCGCAGCTGCCCATAGCCCAGAAGACATTCCTTCCGTTGCTGCCGGCCTGCTTTCAGATGGAATTCATGCGCTTCGGCATGCCGATTAATGCTGCTCAGCCAGCGGTAGTTGGACAATCACAGATTAAGCCCGATATTGCTTAACCGCTGAAAATTAAGGTTAAAGCCATTGCGGTTAAACTGCTTTCTGCACTTGTCAGGCGAATTCTCCGCATATCCATGTTGGCAGCCCGTATTTTAAGGACGTTGGTATTGAGCGCCATCCTGCCCGCCGGTTTCACCGGTGCGGTTCATGCCCAAACGGCCCTCGCTCAGTCGGTGCCGGCGCTGCCGGCCGCGCTTACGCAGCCTAAGCTGGCCCTCAAAGCCGGGATGCGGCTCACGCATCTTTTCTGCCTGCCCGGTAGCAGCGGTACCTGGCAGATAGTGCTGCCCTCATCCTTTGGCATCGAATACCGGTTGAAGCCCCATCTCAGCCTCTACGCGCTGGCCGAAGCCGACATATCGGCCGGCCGTGCCCCACGGGGCCGCCGTGGGGCCACCGCCCTGCCCACGCCTACCACCGATGTGAGCGTAGGTACGCGCTACTACTTCAACGAAGCCAGCAGCGCCACTCCCTGGGGCAACTACCTGGCCCTGGAAGGCAGCGCCGAGCTTTCCCAGCTGGCCGTGCGCGGGCGGGGCCGCAAAGCCCGGCCTACTGCCCGCTTCACGCCCGGCGTGTTCGTGCTTTGCGGTACGCAGCACCGGGGGCCAGGCCGCCGCCTGCTCTACGATTTGAACGCCGGTCTGGGCATTCAGGCTCCGCCGGCTTACACCGCCGATGCCACCGTGCGCCCGCCGTGGGACGTGGCCGCCCAGCTCAACCTGCGCGTGTACCTCGTGAACCAGCCGCACAGTCCCCGCCAAGGCCGGCGGTAGGCTTCGGTGCTGCCACTCTTACAACTACTCCAACGCAGAAAAGGCTGCCCCGAAAGAGGCAGCCTTTTCTAGTAAGAAGGGACAGGCAATTAAGCCGGAACCGATACTACTTCGCGGGGAATAACCGTTACGAACGAACGGTCTTTACGGCCCTTGCGGAACTGCACTTCACCGTCAACGAGGGCGAACAGCGTGTGGTCCTTGCCCATGCCAACGTTGGCACCGGGGTGGTGGGCCGTGCCGCGCTGACGCACGATGATGTTGCCAGCTACGAGAGCCTGACCACCGAAAATTTTCACGCCGAGACGTTTGGAATGCGATTCGCGGCCGTTGTTGGACGAGCCGACACCTTTCTTGTGAGCCATCTTGAGTTATAAGTTAAAAGTTAGGAGTTAAGAGTTGGCTGTTAGGATGCGAATCAGCTTGCTGCCAACTCTTAACTCCTAACTTTTAACTCATAACTGACCTTAGCCGATGCTGTTAATCATTACTTTCGTGAACGACTGGCGGTGGCCGTTCATCTTCTGGTAGCCTTTGCGGCGCTTCTTCTTGAAGACCAGAACTTTGTCGCCTTTTACATGGGCGAGGATAGTGCCGGTTACGGCTACGCTTAGCTCGGGAGCACCAACGGTAATGGTGCCGTTGTCATCGGTCAGCAGGGCGTTGCCCAGCGTTACGACGTCGCCAACGTTGCCGGCCAGTTTGTGAGCGTAAACGAATTTGTTGGCCTCAACCTTGGTCTGCTGGCCAGCTATGTTAACAATTGCGTACATCAGCTTTCGCGGGTTTTTCTGAAATGGGAAGGCAAAAGTACGACTTTGATTCGGGAAATGCAAACCCTAAGTTCTTAATCATCATTGGCTGGCTGGGGTCAGCCGTCCCAAAAGGGCCTCCGCGTGAACGGAGCGCAGATTAAGCTAAGATTAAAAAATGAGGTAAATCGGCCCGTAAATTGGCTGGTTTGGGGACAAGTAGGTTTATCCACAGTGATAATGTGGATAAGTGGCAGCGAAATGACTGATTTTGAAGAACATTTCCCTGCTCAGCTCAGCTAAGAAACCCGGCAAAAACCATTGCAAATGACCTGAAAAAAATGTGGGCTTAGCTAAAAAAGAGTGAATAAAAAAGCTAATCGGGTGGGCAATTGGCCTGGCTTGCGGGCTTATATTTGGTGTTGGAAGGCTGGCTGCATTTCTGGTGTTTGAGTCAAACATCTGCCCGAACAAGCGGGTTAGCCTGCCGACTTCCACGCCGAAAACCGCTAACAATACCCTGAAATATTATGGAGCCGCTCCTCGCCGAAAACCCCAACCGATTCGTGCTTTTCCCCATCCAGAACGATGAGGTGTGGCAGTTTTACAAGAAGTCGCAGGCCTCGTTCTGGACGGCCGAAGAAATCGACCTGAGCCAGGACCAGAAAGACTGGAACAACCTGAACGACAACGAGCGCCACTTCATTAAGCACGTGCTGGCCTTCTTCGCGGCCTCCGATGGCATCGTGAACGAAAACCTGGCCGTGAATTTCATGCAGGAGGTGCAGATGCCCGAGGCGCGCTGCTTCTACGGCTTCCAGATTATGATGGAAAACATTCACAGCGAGACGTATTCGCTGCTGATTGATACCTACATCAAAGACCCTAAGGAGAAAGACTACCTCTTCAACGCCCTCGAAACCGTGCCCGCCGTGCAGAAGAAAGGCGAGTGGGCCCTGAAATGGATTAACTCCGAGAACTTTGCCGAGCGCCTCATCGCCTTCGCGGCCGTGGAAGGTATTTTCTTCTCAGGCTCGTTCTGCTCTATTTTCTGGCTGAAAAAGCGCGGCCTGATGCCCGGCCTCACGTTCTCGAACGAGCTGATTTCGCGCGACGAGGGCCTGCATTGCGACTTCGCCTGCCTGCTCTACAGTTACCTGCAGAACAAGCTGAGCGAGGAGCGGGTGCAAGCCATCATCGCCGACGCCGTGCGCATCGAGCAAGAGTTTGTGACCGATGCCCTGCCCGTGAGCCTCATCGGGATGAACGCCAAGACCATGGCCCAATACATCGAGTTTGTGGCCGACCGCCTGCTGGTGTCGTTGGGCTGCGCCAAAATCTACAATGTCACTAACCCCTTCGACTTCATGGAAATGATTTCGGTGCAGGGCAAGACGAACTTCTTCGAGAAGCGCGTGGCCGAGTACCAGAAAGCCGGCGTGATGAGCGAGCGCAACGACAACGTGTTCTCGCTCGACGAGGATTTCTAAGCCCCGATGCAACGGCTGGGGAGTGGTGGCGGTCAGGTAGCAAATGCTGCTAGCGAAACCTACACTGCTCTTGCCATGCTAGCTCGCCGGTTCTTTGTTTCGCTTTTGCTGTTGGTCGGCTTGGCCGCCTGCAACAAATCAGCCTCCTCGCCTTGCGGCGAGGGCTACCAGAATGCCACCGTGATACGGGGGCGCAACGGTTGCGACCAGAATGGCTTTTTGCTTCAGTTGGCCGGAAATGCTACGCTGCCACCTGACTCGCTACCGGCAGGGTTCCAACAGGCTGGGCTAAATGTCTGCCTCAAGTACACGACCTACGAGAACCTGCGCATGTGCGCCTGTTGTGGCGGTACGCGGTTGAGAATACGGCAGATACAACGCTAATAATTGACCAGTTGGTAATTACCGCAACGCGGTTGCCCGAAATCAGAAAGATTTCGGGCAACCGCGTTGCGGTAAATGGTGGGTTGGGATGAGTAACGGCCTGTTCCTCTCTGCTGCGGGCGGTCATGCAGCATAAGCTTGCCAAGTCAGTCGACTTGAGCGCGATACTGACGTGTCAGCCAAGGCTAGTCGGTGCTGCTAACCGGCAAATCAGCCAAATAGAATACTTGCTATTATCCTTTTTGACGCTCGATTACTTGAAAAAGCGGCCGGGCGGGCCCGTTTGGCGGTATGTGGAAAACTTCCCCATTTTTTCCTTGTCCTTCGGAAACACAAGCGGTAATTTCCGGGGTTGAATACCGGCGGGCCGCCACAGCTCGCTGCCTCCCGCTCTGCCCTTTCACTACTGAATGAACGACTTGCCGCCGGACTGGTTCCGCGCCGGCTACTTTCTATACGCAAAAACCCACACCAAAACACTACTGGTATGCTAGTAATTAAACGCGACGGTCGTCGCGAATCCGTGAAGTTTGATAAAGTCACGGCCCGGATTGAGAAACTGTGCTACGGTTTGAACATGGATTTCGTGTCGCCGATTGTCGTGGCCATGAAGGTGATTGACGGCATCTACGACGGCGTGACCACCGTGGAGCTCGACAACCTGGCCGCCGAGACAGCCGCCTCGCTCACCACCAAGCACCCGGACTACGCTATTCTGGCGGCCCGCATCGCGGTGAGCAACCTGCACAAGGTGACGAGTAAGTCCTTCTCTTCGACCATGAAGCGGCTGTACACTTATGAAGACCCTAAGAACGGCGACAATGCTTCGCTGCTGGCCACCGACGTGTGGGAGATAATTCATAAGAATGCCCATACCCTGGACTCGGCCATTATTTACGACCGCGACTACAACTACGACTTCTTCGGCTTTAAGACGCTGGAGCGCTCCTACCTGCTGCGCCTGGAGGGCAAGGTGGTGGAGCGGCCCCAACACATGCTGATGCGCGTGTCGGTGGGCATCCACAAGGATGACATTGAGTCGGTACTGAAGACCTACAATCTGCTGAGCGAGCGGTGGTTTACCCACGCTACGCCCACGCTGTTCAACGCGGGTACGCCGAAGCCGCAGATGTCGAGCTGCTTCCTGCTCACGATGAAGGACGACTCCATCGACGGCATTTATGACACCTTGAAGAACTGCGCGCTGATTTCGCAGTCGGCGGGCGGCATTGGCTTGTCGGTGAGCAACGTGCGGGCCACGGGCTCCTACATCAAGGGGACCAATGGGCAGTCGAACGGGCTGGTGCCGATGTTGAAGGTATTCAACGACACGGCCCGCTACGTGGACCAGGGCGGCGGGAAGCGCAAGGGCGCGTTCGCCATTTACCTGGAGCCCTGGCACGCCGATATTTTCGAATTCCTGGACCTGAAGAAGAACCACGGTAAGGAGGAAATGCGCGCCCGCGACCTGTTTTACGCCATGTGGACGCCTGACCTGTTCATGAAGCGCGTGGAGGAAAACGGCGACTGGACGCTGATGTGCCCCCACGAGTGCCCCGGCATGGACACCACCTGGGGCCCCGAGTTCGAGAAGCTGTACCTGAAGTACGAGCGCGAAGGCCGGGGTCGCAAGACCATCAAGGCGCAGGAGCTGTGGTTCGCCATTCTGGAAAGCCAGACCGAGACGGGCACGCCCTACATGCTGTTTAAGGACGCGGCCAACGGCAAATCGAACCAGCAGAACCTGGGCACGATTAAGAGCTCGAACCTGTGCACCGAGATTATTGAGTACACCGACAAGGACGAAATCGCGGTGTGCAATCTGGCCTCGCTGGCGCTGCCCCGCTACCTCGTGACCGATGCACAGGGCAACATCACCTTTGACCACGACAAGCTGTACGAGGTGACCTACCAGGCCACGCTGAACCTGAACAAGGTGATTGACGTGAACTACTACCCGGTGCCCGAAACCGCGAAGTCGAACTTCCGCCACCGGCCCATCGGGCTGGGCGTGCAGGGCCTGGCCGATACGTTCATTGCCCTGCGCATGCCTTTCGAGAGCGACGAAGCCTCGGGCCTGAACAAGGATATCTTCGAAACCATCTACTTCGCGGCCATGACGGCCTCGAAGGACCTCGCCATCAAGGACGGCTACTACGAAACCTTCCCCGGCTCGCCCCTGAGCCAGGGCAAGTTCCAGTTCGACCTCTGGAACGTGGTGCCCGACTCGGGCCGCTGGGACTGGGAAAGCCTGCGCGCCGAAGTGGTGAAGCACGGAGCCCGCAACTCGTTGCTGGTGGCGCCCATGCCCACGGCCAGCACCGCCCAGATTCTGGGCAACAACGAGTCGTTTGAGCCCTACACGAGCAACATTTACGTGCGCCGCGTGCTCAGCGGCGAGTTTATGGTGGTGAACAAGCACCTGCTGAAAGACCTGGTGGCCCTGGGCCTCTGGAACGACGGCATGAAGCAGGAAATCATCGCGGCCAACGGCTCGGTGCAGGGCATTGCCCGCATCCCGCAGCACATCAAAGACCTGTACAAGACGGTGTGGGAGATTTCGCAGCGCCGCATCATCGACCAGGCCGCCGACCGCGGGGCCTACATCTGCCAGAGCCAGAGCCTGAACCTGCACGTGCAAAACGTGAACTTCGGCAAGCTCACCAGCATGCACTTCCACAGCTGGAAGCGCGGCCTGAAAACCGGCATGTACTACCTGCGCACCAAAGCCGCCGCCGACGCCATCAAGTTCACGGTGGAAAAGCAAGCCGCCGAAACCCTGGAGCCTCTGGCCCTGATTGAGCAGAACCAAAGCGACATGAGCTGCTCGCTGGATAACCCGGAGGACTGCGAGGCCTGTGGGTCGTAAGGAAAATTTAAAAGCCGGTAGTCAACAACTACCGGCTTTTTATTGCCATAAACATTTCATCTGTAATAAGTCTACCCCAGAAAATGAAAGTAGCATTCCTAGTTGGTAATGGTTTCAACTATATGGTTGAATCGATAATTCGTAAACATTTAACAGGTCAAGAAACACCAGAACAATTGATTGAAAAGCGAGGTACTGCGGATAGTATCATAGCTATTACTGCGCTTTGGAAAAAGTTTGACGAAGTTTTTAAAGAATTAAGTGAGCAGTTCAAACAGAGGGGGATTAGGGTGTCTCATGAAGAACTTATAAGGATGATTTATACAGTCATCAATTTGTTCTCTAGTATGACTGGTTTTGAACAAATACTGACTCCTGAAGACTTAGAACGCTTAAAATCTGTATTTGACGGATTCTTGCTTAGCAAGATTCGAGAAATAGCCCAGGAATTTCAGGAACACCAAAAGAGCGAGGCGTACGGTAAGATTAGGAACTTCTTTCCGGTTTTTCCTGGTAGCGTGACAGATACTATTTCTGAACGCAGTTTAGGAAAAGTGAGAATATTTACGACTAATTATGACGGCATTTTGGATACGATTTTTACCAAAAGGCCATCAGGTTTCATCTTTTCGGATGCATTTATAAATTCGGCGTCCTACCAAGACTTGCTGGAGTTGGAGCCGCCCTACGTATATCGGAACGACCTTATTCTAGCTCATATCCACGGTTCTTATCGTTTTACTAAACGATATGGAAAAACATATAAGACCAGAGAAAACACGGAGAACCGTGAACCGGTGATGGTTTTTAACAACCCTGATATGAAGGAAGAAATCGTAAAGAACGACAACGTTCTGTCCGAATATTATAGGTGCTTTGAAGTAACTCTGGCGAAAGTGGATAAGCTCGTAATTCTAGGCAATTCAATGGAAGCAGAGCCGCATCTGAAAAAGGCCATAAAAAAGTATTTTGACAGGCCTGGTACATCGATAACTGTCAGTTCACGAAATCCTAGCAGTGTTAAGGACCAGCTTTTTAACTCCTATAAACAACCTATTCACGAAGTTTCAACGAGTGGAGTTGTTTCGGAACAAGACTTGATTGACTTATTTGATAATTTTTTGACTGTATAAAAAGCATCGTTAAGTACTTTCCGAAGTGCAGCTTCTAATGCTTCGCCAGCCGCTTCCGCCCCGGGAGCGGCTGGTTTTTTTTGGGGGAAACCCACGCGGAATTGCAAGAAACTCCAGCTTCTTCCAGCCGCTGGCGCGCCGGGGGCGGCGGGGGTGGCGCTGGGGGCCGTGGGGCCGGGCGTACCTTAGCTGCATGGAAACGCCTCGCTCCACCGCCCACCCGCGCATTACCATCGACCCGAACATCTGCCACGGGCAGCCCACGGTGCGCGGCCTGCGCTACCCCGTGCAAAACGTGCTCGAATACCTGGCCTCCGGCATGACGGAAGCCGAAATCCTGGCCGACTACCCCGATTTGGAGGCCGAGGACCTGCGCGCCTGCCAGGCCTACGCGGCCGACATGCTGCAAGTGCGGTCCATCTTCCGGCTGGCGTCGTGAGCCCCGCCGAGCCGCTGCGGTTTCTGATCGATGCGCAGCTGCCGAAGCGGTTGGCCGATTTTCTGGCCTTCCACACCGGCTGCGACTGCCTGCACACGCTCGACCTGCCGGCGGCCAACCAGACACAGGACGGCAGCATCACCCGGCTCTCGATGGCGGAGCAGCGCATCGTCATCACCAAAGACGCCGACTTTGTGAACAGCTTCCTGCTCCACGGCCAGCCCTACAAGCTGCTACTCGTTTCGACGGGCAACATCTGTACTACTCCCCAAAAACTGGACAGTTTAGCGGGGCTTGTTAAGTAATATTGTTATGATTGAATGTTGTGTTGGTTTGGTAGACGTGGGCGGGCGTTTGGCCCCCGAGACTTTGATGGGGTCGGCGATGATTGTAGTAGGCAAAGTACGCGGTTAATTGCTGGTGCAGGTGCTGGCCGTCATCGGCCGGGTTAAGATAGATATGTTCCCATTTGACCGTGCGCCAGAGGCGTTCGATGAAGGCATTGTCGGTGGCGCGGCCGCGGCCGTCGCGGCTGATGCGGCAGCCGGCGTCCAGCAAAGCTTGTTCGTAGGCGAGGCTGGTGAACTGGCTGCCCTGGTCGGAGTTGAAGATGTAGGGAGCCGGAGCATGGCGCAACGCATCGCCCAGGGCTTGCAGGCAAAAGTCCACGTCGAGCGTGTTGGAGAGCTGCCAGCTGAGCACGTAGCGCGAGTGCCAGTCGAGCACGGCGGCCAGATAGAGAAAGCCCTTGGCCATGGGCACGTACGTGATGTCGGTACTCCATACCTCCTTCGGGGCGGTGGCCGGGCGGTCCCGCAGTAGGTACGGGTAGGGCGTAACGCCTTGACCAGGAATGGACAAGCGCGGTTTGGGATAAATCGGCTCGTGGCCCATCAGGCGCACGAGGCGGCGCACGCGCTTGGCATTGACGGCGTGGCCGGCCAGGCGCAGGTGGTCGCGCAGGCCGAGCACTCCTTTGAAGTTGTGGTCGGTAAACTCCTCATCGAGCAGGCGCATGAGCTCCAGGTTGTAAGCACTTTCTCCGCAGGGCTGGTAGTAGAAGCTGCTGCGGGCCAGGCCTAGGGCCTGGCAGCGAGCGGCGACCGAGCTACCGGCCGGGTCCGAGGCCTGAACCAGGACCCGTTGTTGGGCCGTGCTCATCGGGGTAGCGTTTTTTTTAGCAGCGCGTTTTCCATTTGCAACCGACCGATGGCCGCGTAGAGGGGCTCGACGTCGGGTAAGGGCGTGCCGGCCGCAGGCGCTTCGGTGAAAACCTGGGTGGCCTGCTCACGCAGTTGCAGCTTCCAACGGGTGATTTGAGCGGTAGCCAATTGGTAGTGAGCGGCCAGCTCGGCCAATGGCTGGCGCTCGGTGAGGGCGGCTAGCGCCACCTCCGCTTTGAACTCAGCCGTATAGCGACGGCGGGTGCGTTTTGGGGTCATAATCGAGCTAAGCTAGCCCGCTTAACCTGTCCAGCTTTTGGGGAGTACTACAGAATTATTTGGCCCTACGCGAGCGGCCGACGCAGTTTCTGGCCTTAACCAGTCTGCTGCCCGCCGAATTTGACGACCTGCTCACCGACTTTGCGCCCCGTTGGGAACGGCATCAGCGCTACCACACCCTCGACGGCACCCGGCGGCGCATCCCGGCCCATCGGGAGCGGGCCAATGCGACCTTGTCCGGTACCGACACGAAGCTTTTCTTCTTGCTGAACTATCTCAAAACCAATTCGTTGCAAGAGTACCAAGCCGCCAGCTTTGGCGTTTCGCAGACCCGCGTCAGCCGCCTGACGGGCCCGTTGCTCAACGTGCTCAACCAAACGCTGGCCGCCCGCGGCCTGTCGCCCGTGCGCGACGGCGCGCAACTGGCACAGCGCCTGGCCGCGCACCCCGATAAGATCTTTACCTACGACGGGGTGGAACGCGGTATCCCGCGCAACGCGGACCGGGAAGGGCAAGAAGAAGAGTATAGTGCTAAAAAAAAGTCCATGCCTTGAAAAACAACACCTTGTGCGACGATACGCAGTATCTGCACTACCTCTCGCCCACGGAATCAGGGCGCATGCACGACAAAAAAGTGGCCGACGAATACCCCTTGCACCTGCCGGCGGGCAGCGTGCTGCGGCAGGATTTGGGTTTGCTCGGCCATCGCCCGCCGGGGGTGCTGGTCGAGATGCCGCACAAGAAGCCCCCGAAGGGCGAACTGACCTTTTCCCAGAAACTTTACAACCAGCTGCTGAGTCCCTTACGCGTGGTGATTGAGCACGTGCACAGTGGCATCAAACGCTTGCGCATGGTGCGCGACAAGCTGCGGGTCCGCGGCGACTGGTTTCGCGATACGGTCATGGTGGTGGCCTGCGGGCTGCATAACCTGCGCGTCCGCAGCCCACACCGGGCTTATCTCGCACACGAGCACGCGAATCCCGCTAATTAAGCCGCATAAGTTTTACTATACAAACCTGTAAGTTTGTAAGCCAGACTAAACAACCCTTTCTACTTGGAACAAGAACCACACAAGGCCCCGCTTCGCTATCACGAAATCGATTTAATGCGGTTTGTAGCTGCACTATCTGTTGTCATCTATCACTACACCTTCGTCGGCTTTCATTTCAACAAGCAGTCCCCGATTCAGTACGAAGAAATAGAAGGCATAACACAATACGGTTACATGGGTGTTGAGCTCTTCTTCATTATAAGCGGCTACGTGGTGCTCATGTCCGCTTATAAGAAAAGTGTCCGGCAGTTTTTTCTTTCCCGAGTAACGCGCCTATATCCTGCCTTCTGGGTGAGCTGCACTCTAACCTTCCTGGTGGTGAGTTGGGACTATGCGCATTCAGGTGGTGCTGGCCTGCTACACCAACTGAAAGTGGGAACTAAGCTCTACGCATATAATATGACCATGCTGGAAGAGTTTTTTAGCTACTTCCCGCTCGATGGTTCGTATTGGACGCTCAGCTATGAGATTGTGTTCTACTTCCTCATCAGTGTGCTCATCGGCTATGGCCTGATGAAACGCCTGGATTTATTTCTGGCGCTATGGCTGCTATGCTCGGCGTTGGTAGGACCAGGCCCAGGTATGAAAGGCGGTTTCTTTCGCCTTTTCATCACCGACTACAGCCCATTTTTTGCTGCGGGCATGGTGTTTTACCTGCTTCAAAGAAAGCTGTTCACGCCTTGGAAGCTGTATGCGCTACTCGTAGCATCCTATATGCTTTCACTTCGTTGCGTTCGGGCCACAGCCAGTACCTATAGCAAGTTGTTCCAAGTGCCATTTTCCTTCCCGATAGTAGCGGCCGTGATTACGGTAATGTTTGTGCTATTTGCGCTGGTAGCGTACCGGAAAATCAATCTACAGTATAACTGGCTCAGCTATCTGGGGGCCTTGACCTACCCGCTTTACTTGCTGCATGCTACCATCGGATTTGTTCTCTTCCGCAACTTGGCTGGTCATACTAACAAATACCTGTTGTTAGCGGCTGTCATATTACTTATGCTGGCTTTAGCTTATGCTATCCACGTCCTAATTGAGAAGCAGTTCAGCAAGACGCTGGGCTATCAGGTAAATAAGCTGTTAGATTGTACTACTCCCCAAAAACTGGACAGTTTAGCGGGGCATGTTAAGTAATATGGTTATGGTTGAATGTTTGATTGGTTCGGTAGACGTGGGCGGGCGTTTGGCCCCCGAGACTTTGGTGGGGCCGGCGGTGATTGTAGTAAGCAAAGTACGCGTGTAATTGCTGGTGTAGGTGCCGGCCGTCGTCGGCGGGGTTGAGGTAGATATGCTCCCATTTGACGGTGCGCCAGAGGCGTTCGATGAAGGCATTGTCGGTGGCGCGGCCCCGACCATCGCGGCTGATGCGGCAGCCGGCGGCCAATAGGGCCTGCTCGTAGGCCAGGCTGGTGAATTGGCTGCCCTGGTCGGAGTTGAAGATGTACGGGGCGGGGGCTACGCGCAGGGCATCGGCCAGGGCTTGCAGGCAAAAGCCGACGTCGAGCGAGTTGGAGAGTTGCCAACTGAGCACGTAGCGCGAGTGCCAGTCCAAAACGGCGGCCAGGTAAAGAAAGCCCTTGGCCATGGGCACATAGGTGATGTCCGTGCTCCAGACCTCATTCGGAGCGGTGGCCGGGCGGTCGCGCAGCAGGTAGGGATAGGGCGTAACACCTTGACCAGGAATGGACAATCGCGGCTTGGGGTAAATCGGCTCGTGGCCCATCAGGCGCACGAGGCGGCGCACGCGCTTCTCGTTGACGGCGTGCCCGGCCAGGCGCAGGTGGTCGCGCAGGCCGAGTACACCCTTGAAGTTGTGCGTGGTGAACTCCTCATCGAGCAGGCGCATGAGGTGGAGATTATCGGCGCTTTCCCCGCAGGGCTGGTAGTAGAAGCTGCTGCGCGCCAGGCCCAGGGCCTGGCAGCGGGCAGTCACCGAGCCGCCAGCTGGGTCTGGGGACTGCACCAGAGCGCGTTGCTGGGTCGTGCTCATCGGGGTAGCGTTTTTTTTAGCAGCACATTTTCCATTTGCAATCGCCCGATGGCCGCGTAGAGCGGCTCCACATCGGGGGCTGGCGCAACGGAAGCAGGGGCTTCGGCAAAGACCTGAACGGCTTGTTCGCGCAGCTGCAGCTTCCAGCGCGTGATTTGGGCCGTGGCCAACTGATAGTGAGCGGCCAACTCAGCCAGCGGTTGGCGCTCGGTGAGCGCGGCCAGCGCCACCTCGGCTTTGAACTCGGCCGTATAGCGACGGCGGGTGCGTTTTGGGGTCATAATCGAGCTAAGCTAGCCCGCTTAACCTGTCCAGCTTTTGGGGAGTACTACAATCAGTACGAACGATTTATTGGCGCTTTTCCGGGAGTTTCTGCCGCAGCTCACGAAGCTGTTTGCGCATCACTCATACCTGGAATTGTCGCGCACGCTGCTGGTGACGCACCGATAAACAGAAACTTCAAGCTTCCCCAGCCGCTTTCGCGCCGGGGGTGGCTGGGGCGGCCCCACGAGGTATTCGGGTGCCTGACTGGCTTACGGGACTGCCCCGCGAGGTATTCGGGTGCCCGACTGGTTTACGGGGCGGCCCCACGAGGCAAACGGGCACCCAACTGGCTTACGGGGCGGCCCCGGAGTACGGTCGGGCATCCGTTTGGGCTACGGGGCGGGCGGCGGGTAGGAAATGGGCGGGAATTGCGATACATTGGCGGTTGAATCCCTTTCATTTTCAACCTTTTTACCCCATTTTCATGTCGCCTACCACACCCGGCGCTTCGGCTGCTACTGTCGCTACCCCAGCCAAGCCCAACAAGAAAGAACGGCTGCCCACCAGCCAGCTGGCCCTCGCCACGCTGGGCACCGCCGCCGCCAAAGCCTGGCTCGCCGCCGAGCTACCCGCGCTGCTCTTCGTGAGCAAGGCCGCCTTTAGCAGCCAGGCCGCCGCCTACGCCGCCAGCCTGAACACCGCCGACGAGGCCGGCGACGGCCGCAGCCCGCAGGCCAACCGCCTGAAAACGCTCGACAAGCTCATCACCAAAAACCTGGGCTTCGTGAAAGGCTACCTCGCCGAAGACCACGACGAGGACGGCGGCGAGGCCTACTACGCCGAGTTTGGCATCGTGCGCGAGGGCAAAAACTTCCGCCTGCCCACCGGCCGCACGGCCCGCGCCGGCGCGCTGGGCAAGCTGGTGGCCGCCCTCACGGCCCACAAGTACGACAAGAAGAAATTCGGCACGGCCGTCTGGCAGCCCATCGCCACCGAATACGCCCAGCTGGCCAAAGACAGCGGCGAGCTGCGCGGCGCGGCCTCGGCCGCCGTGGGCCAGAAAAATGCTCTCGAAGCGCCCCTGCGCGTGGCCCTGGGCTCGCTGGTGGGCAGCATCAAGGCCAACTACCCCGACGAGGATGCCCAGCGCGGCGTGCTGCGGGCCTTCGGCTTCCAGAAGGAGGTATACTAGCGCCCGGTTCGAGATAGAGTCGGCCAGCCGCTCCCGGTACCGGGGGCGGCTGGTTTGGTTTGGGGGGTAGCAGACTATTTTTACGTCATCTTCCACGGTATACTTCCCTCCTCCATGAAAGCATTTGTGGAAGCTGTTTAGAAAGTCCCCGAACGGTCATGCTGCGCGCAGCGCAGCATGACCGTTCGGGGACTTTCTGTGACTTGCTAAACAACTTCCACTTTTATGCCGCGCCACAAGCGCAGTTTTACTGCCTTGGCCAGTTGCTTTACCTACGCTGCCCGTACACCGGGGCATGATTATTCGTGAGAAAGACAATTGGTTTCGCCTGCTCCTGGCCTGGCACGGCTCGGTGCTGCCCCAGATACTGCCGCGCCTGCTGGTGCTGTTGGGGCTTTCTGTGGCGGTAGTGGCCGCCCACGTAGAACTGCCCTACTACAAAGTGCCGCTAAGTGCCGCGCCCTTCACGCTGTTCGGTTTCACGCTGGCCATCTTTCTGGGCTTTTACAACAATGCCAGCTACGACCGTTTCTGGGAGGGCCGCAAGCAGTGGGGGGCACTGCTGAACACCACCCGCTCGCTGGCCCGGCAGGCCCTCACGCTGAGCGGGCAGCCGGCGGGCGCGGCAGGGCCCCGGGCATTCGTGCGGCTGCTCATCGCCTTCACCTACGCGCTCAAGCACCAGCTCCGGCGCACCGAGGCCGGCCCCGACCTGGCCCGCCTGCTGCCCGCGCCCCTGGCCGAAGCCACGCGGGCGGCCACCTTCCAGCCCGTGCAGCTACTGCTGGCCATGAGCCGCTGGGTGCAGCAGGGCCGCGAAGCCGGCCAGCTCGATACCACCATCCAGCTGGCCTTCGACCACCATTTCAACCAGCTCGCCGATATTCTGGGGGCCTGCGAGCGGCTGGCCAACACGCCCATTCCGTACACCTACAGCGTGCTGCTGCACCGCACGGTGTACCTCTACTGCTTCCTGCTGCCATTTGGGCTGGTGGACAGCACCGGCTGGATTACGCCGCTCATCGTGGCCTTTGTGGGCTACACGTTTATGGCGCTGGATGCCATTATGCGCGAAATCGAGGAGCCTTTTGGGTTGGAAGACAACGATTTGGCCCTGAATGCCATGAGCCACACCATTGAAGCCTCCCTGCTGGAAATGGTGGGCGAGCCCATGCCGCCGGCCCCGGCGCGCTCCCACCGCTACGTGTTCGATTAAGCCGCTGCCGGCCCGCGCACGGCCGCCGCTTCATCATCAAAAGAGCGATACGTGGGCGGCAGACCCTGCACGTCGGACGATACCAGCTAGTGCGCAGAACGCCGGCGGGGGCCATCAGCACCTCGCCCGCATTGTGCGCAAAGTACAGGCTGGGCAAAGGGGAAATCATTGCGCCAAAGGTTCCGGGCATTAGCATCGGGCTGCTGCCATTGGCCAGGCCGGGGCCGCTACTCCTTCATCACCCGCTGGATTTTCTGATAGCCCAGCCCGCGTAGCGTCACTACATAAATGCCCGGTGCGAGGTGGGCCGTGTAGCCGTTGAGCTGGCCGCCCAGCATGGCCGGTGTGCCGTGCAGCGAGAGCAGGCGGATGCCGCCCTGGGGCAGGGCAAAATCCAGGGTGAGCGTGCCGGCGCTGGCGGGCACGCCGTCCAGGCTGAACGGCTGCGGCCCGGCGGCCGGCCCGGGGTACACAAACAGGCGGTTGGCCGCACGGTCGGCCGTCGCGTTGCGAATGCCCGCGAAATTCACCCCAATCAGCACCGGGTCGTGGTCGGAAGAGCGGAAGGGCGAGGTGAGGTCGGTGGCTTCGCCGGCCTGGTCGTATTCGAGCACGCTGGGCTCGGCCGAGTTGATGTGCCACTTCTGCACATCCACGAAGCCCACCAGGTTGGGCGTCACCACGGCATGGTCGAGCGAGCCGGTGAGGCCCTTGAACACATACGATGCGCTGGTGGGCGGCGTGGCCGGCACCAGCCCGGCGGCCCGCATAATGTCGATGGGGTCTTCCTCGTAGTTGGCGTTGTAGTCGCCGGCGCTCACGATGCGCGCGGCCCCAGCCGGCATCACGGTTTTGTTGATGAACTCGACCAGGGCCACGGCCTGGTCCTTGCGGCGGGCATTGGAGCCGCCCTGGCCGTCGTGCTGGTCGGCATTGGCCCCGCTGCCGCTGCTCTTGCTCTTGAAGTGGTTCACGATAAAGCCCACGGTATCGGGCCGTTCCTTGCGCCGGGTGATGAACACCTGCGCCAGCGGCGGCCGCTCGAACACGCCCGGCACGGTGGCCACCATGGGCGGCCCCAGTGGCCTCACCACGGCCGGCTTGTAGATGATGGCGCAATGAATAAGGTCGGTATTGTTGGTCTGGCGCTCGGCGTTGCCGTCGTTCACGAAGATGTAGGTGCCCGCGCCCACGGCCTTGTTCAGGCCATCTACCAGGTCCTGAATGGCGGCCGTGGAACCGTTGCCGTCGTTCTCAATCTCGGTGAGGCCCACGATGTCGGCGTTCATTTGGGCGAGGGCGAGGATGATTTTGGCGCGCTGGCGCTGGAAGTCGGCGGCCGTTTTGGCCCCGCGCGGCGTGGGGAAGCCGCCGCCCGCCCCGTCGCCATTAAAGTAGTTGAGCACGTTGAAGCTGGCCAGCTTCAAATCGAGCGGGCCGAAGGCGGGCGGCGTCAGCGGCCGGACTACGCTAATGACGGGGGTCTCGGCCCCGGCCAGCGGCTGCAGGCGCCATTGTCCGTAGCCATAGCCCAGAATGCCGCCCATGTCGCTCAGCGTGCTGCCGATTCGCACGGTGCGGAAGCGGGCATCGAGGTAGGGTGTGGGGGAGGGGTTGGTGGCCGAGCTGCCATCGTCCAGCACCAGGCTGCGGCGGTCGTTGGCGGCCTGGTAGGCATTCACGGCGGCCAGGTTGCTGGTGCCGCTGCTGCTGGTGCCGGTGGCGGGGTTGTCGTTGGGGTCGATGAACTGCGTGGCCTGGTAGGTCAGGCCTTCGGCCGATACCGTGAGCTCGCCGCGCTGCTGCAGGCTGTAGTTGTCGGTGACGGTGAGGGGCGCGGTGAATTTCACCCGCATGCCTTCGTAGCGCTCCGCCTTGTCGGCCGCAAACTCGCTGTTGACGAGGCGCACAAAATCGGGCAGCGCATTGCCCGAAGAAATGACCGTGAAGGCTGCCTCCATCAGCACGGCCTGGCCGAAGGAGGGGGCGGCATCGTCTTCGTGCACCGTGCCGGTCACGCGCACTTTGTCGCCCACCTTCACGTTGGGGTCGGCCTGCACCACGAACAGCGCGTCGGAAGTAGCGGGGTTGCCATCGGCGGTGGCGTTATCGTCCTGAATGTAGAAGCCGGCCGGTTTCAGGCTGGCGTAAATGCCCGTCACAATCGCCTCCACGGTGTAGGTGCCGGCCCTGGCCGCCGCGCCCGTGCCCTGAATGGAGCCAATGGAAGTAGCGCTAGCCGTGTGGGTTGCCAGCAGGATAGCCGTGTAGAGTAAGATTTTGAAGTACATAGCGCGGGATGAAAAGTGCAGGGGCGTGGGTAGTAAAGATATTCGGAAGGGCTGAACTTTGTTAATTATTCAATTTGGGCTTAATAAAATAGCGTTCCGGCCTTTTCCTGGCCCGCCCACGCCTAAAAATGCTGCCCCCGGGCCGCCCACCGGCCATTTGCGCCGTATAATGCAGCCTATGATTCCGCTCATCACCCACACCCCGCACCTCCAGATTCTTGCCGCCAGCCGCGCGCTGCTCACGGCCGCGCTCCACAAGCCCCAGTATTTCCCCCTGCTCCTGGGCGCGGCCCTGCCCACCGACTGGCCCCCCGCCCAGCACGACCGCCCCACGCAGGAGCATGTGCTGGAGCAGCTCACGGCCGGCGGGCGCGATGCCGCTGGCTGGTACGGCTGGTACGCCCTGCGCAAAGCCGACGACACCGCGCCCCGCACCCTGGTGGGCGCGGGCGGCTTCCTGGGCCGGCCCACGGCCGATGGCATGGCCGAAATTACCTATTCCATCGCGGCCGACTGGCGTGGGCAGGGCCTCGGCACCGAGCTGGTGGCCGGCCTGGTGCAGCAGGCCGCCGATACGGGTCTGGTGCGCCAGCTCATTGCCCACCCGCCCGCCGACAACCCCGCCGCCCAGCAGGTGCTGCTTCGCAACGGCTTCGTGGCCGCCGGTACCGATGCCGAAGGCCGCCCGCGCTTCGAGCGCGCCGTGGAAGCCGTGACCCAGGCGGCGTAGCTGGCACGGAAGCTGCCAGTGGGCGGCTGACTTGCCGCTCCCAAACCTCCGCCTGCTTTCCTTCTGATAATGGAGTTGTTTAGAAAGTCACAAAAGGTCCCCGAACGGTCATGCAGAGCGCAGCGCTCTGCATGACCGTTCGGGGACCTTCTAAACAGCTTCGATATTTCCTCCAACGACACCGGCGGCGGCGGCTTCGACAGTGGCAACGATAATAGTGGCTCGTGGTAGGGTAGTGCGTTTTGGTGCGGGAGCTTCTGGTTTCAGGAAAGCCGAAGATTTGCCCGGCCGGCCGTAAGTTGCCACCATGTCTTTACCCCACACACCTCCCTCGGTAGTGCCGGTGCTGGAAACCAGCCGCCTGCGTTTGCGGGGCTTCCGCGCCGATGATTTTGATGCCTGGTTTGCCATGAGCCGGCAGCTGGCCTACCACCGTTATTTCACCCCCGAGCCCATGCCCGCCGAGGAAGTATGGAAGCTGGTGCTGCGCAGTTCCGGCCATTGGCTGCTAACGGGTTACGGGTTCTGGGCAGTAGAGGAAAAGGCCAGTGGCCGGTTTGTGGGGGCCGTAGGATTTCTGCACCTGAAGCGCGACCTTGAGCCGCCTCTGGGCGACACCCCGGAAATCGGCTGGGTGCTGGACCCGGCCATTCACGGCCGGGGCTATGCCTCGGAGGCGGTAGAAGCCGTACTGGCCTGGGGCGAAAGCCACTTTGGGCCGGTGCGTACCGTGTGCATCATTCACCCCGAAAACGAGCCCTCGCTGCGCCTGGCGGCCAAATTTGGCTACCGCGAATACGCCCGCGCCACCTACCACAACCAGCCCATCGTGCTGCTGGAGCGGCTCGGGGCGGCATAAGTACCCTTCTTCTATTTCCCCATTCCCGCCATGGCGCCCCGTCCCTACATCCTCGCCGAAACCACCTGGAAGACCGTTCAGGAGGCCAACTATGAAGTGGTCATATTGCCCTGGGGTGCCACCGAGGCCCACAACTACCACCTGCCCTACGCCACCGACAACATTCAGGCGGACTATGTGGCCGCCGAGGCCGCCCGCAAGGCCTGGGACCAGGGCGCGAAGGTGGTGGTGCTGCCCTGCATTCCGTTTGGGGTGAACACCGGCCAGCTCGATATCACCCTCGACATGAACCTGAACCCCAGCACCCAGTTGGCCATTTTGGGCGATATTGTGCACACGCTGGCCCGGCAGGGCATCCCGAAGCTGGTGATTTTGAACGGCCATGGCGGCAACGACTTCCGCCAGATTCTGCGCGAGCTGCAGGCCGATTTCCCCAACGTATTCCTCAGCACCCTCAACTGGTTCAAGGCCGCCGACCGCAATCAGTACTTCTCGGCCCCCGGCGACCATGCCGATGAGCTGGAAACCAGCGTGATGCTCCACCTCACGCCCGACCTGGTGAGCCCCCTGAGCGAAGCCGGCAACGGCGCGGCCCGGCAGTTCCGCATTGCGGCGCTGCGCCAGGGCTGGGCCTGGGCCCAGCGCGAGTGGAGCCAGGTTTCGGCCGATACCGGCGTGGGCAACCCCGCCGCCGCCAACGCCGAAAAAGGTGCGGCCTTCCTCGAAGCCGTGACCACCAACATTGCCCAATTCCTGGTGGAGCTGGCCGCCGCCGACCCGCAGGATTTGTATGAATAAGCGCCCGCTTTCTGCCGGCCCCCATTGCCTTTGCCGGCGCTCAATCCGCTCCCATGCCCGACCATTTCGACAGCGTAATATTTGACCTCGACGGCACCCTGTGGGATGCCTCGGTGGCCATCACCCGGGCCTTCCAGGCTGCTAAAAACAGCGTTGACTACATTGAAAATGATGTGACCCTGGCCCAGGTGCAGGCCGTGACCGGCCAGCCCTATACCGTGGTATACGAGCGCCTGTTTCCCAACCTGCCCGCCGATAAGCTCGAAGAATACCGCGCCCTCTGCGCCCGGCAGGAGCTGGCCGCCGCCGTAGAGCACGGCGGCACGCTCTATCCCGGCCTCGAAACGGCCCTTCGTTACCTGCTGAATCAGGGCTACCGGCTTTTCATCGTGAGCAACTGCCAGCTGGGCTACGTGGAGGGCTTTTTCAGGCACAGCGGGCTGGCCCGCTACTTTGAAGGCCACCAGTGCTTCGGTACCAGGCTGCTGCCAAAATCGGAGAACATCCGAGAAATCGTTGCCGAATACGACCTGCAGGCACCCGTGTACGTGGGCGACACGCCCGGCGACCTGGCCGCCAGCGCGGCGGCCGGCGTGCCGTTCATCTTCGCCACCTACGGCTTTGGCCGGCTCAGCGAGGCCGAAGCGCCGCTGCGCATCAACCAGCCCGGCGATTTGGAACGGCTGCTGTAGCGTACCTGGGGTGGCGCATTTCGGCGCGCTGCGGTACTTTGGGGCAGGAATTCCCCAGCCATTCCCCGCA
This sequence comes from Hymenobacter siberiensis, assembly GCF_018967845.1. Taxonomy (GTDB): domain Bacteria; phylum Bacteroidota; class Bacteroidia; order Cytophagales; family Hymenobacteraceae; genus Hymenobacter; species Hymenobacter siberiensis. The sequence continues at coordinate 343,134 of NZ_JAHLZZ010000001.1, read as the reverse complement.
TCACCATTCACCCGGCCATCTGCGAAGGGCAGCCCACCGTGCGCGGGCTGCGCTACCCCGTGTGGCAAGTGCTTGAGTGGCTGGCTTCCGGGTTGAGTGCTGACGAAATTCAGGCCGCTCATCCCGCACTGGAGCCGGAGGATTTCCGGGCCTGCCTGGCTTTTGCCGCTGGCCGCCTCAAGCCCCTGGGCCGGGTAGCCGAAGCGCCGCAGGACGAAAAAACGGAGCAGTGGCTGCTGGGGCGGCAGGGCCAGTGGCTGGCCGAGCAGGAGTTTCTGAAGCAGCTCTGGGAGCGTAGTCCGGCCATTAATCCGGCGTAGCGCGGCTGCGGGCCCGGAGGGGTTGGCCGCCGCCGGTGCCAATACCCCGCCAGTCTGGGGCCGCGAAACCGCCTTAGAGCAGTTCCTTACTTAGTGTGCAGTTTTTAAACAACTCCGAAGTTAAAAGTTGAGCGTTAAAAGTTAAAAACTTGTCCTTTTAACTTTTAACGCTCAACTTTTAACTAGAGAAATATACCGTAAAACCGCATTAGCGCTGGCTTTCCAGCGTGGCTATGGGCGTGGCTACTTCCACGTTGGAGGTGGCGGGGAAGGCCAGCAGGTGCGTCACGCGGGGTGCGTCGGGGCCGGAGTGCAGGCGGCGCACGGCGGCTTCCACCACTTGGTCTTCGCGGGTGAAGCGGTGGTACTGGCGCTGGTGCTCGCCCCAGGTGGCCACGTAAAAGAACTCGGAAATGCGCGTGGGGTGGGCCACATCGGCAAATACGCCGGCGCGCAAGGCCCCATCGCGCAGGCGCAGGCGCTTGAGCTGGGCGGCGGCCGCGTGGAAGGCGCCCCAATTGGCCGGCTCGACGTGGTACTCGATGGTAACCATCACGGGGCCACTGTCGGGGTCGATGGCATCCTCGTCCACGGTGTGCGGGCGGTCATCGGCGGGGTCCAGGTTCAGGCCCTCGGCCGAGCGCATGGGGAAGGGCACGGCCAGCAGGGTGCTGGCCAGCATCCAGCCGGCGGCGGTCAGCAGCGAGGTGCGGAGCGAAAGATGGTCGGCCAGCTCGCCCCAAACCAGGCTGCCCACCGATAAGCCGGCCTGAAACACCAGCATGTACACGCTGATAACCCGGGCCTGCACCCAGCGGGGCACGCTCAGCTGCACGGTGGTGCTGAAGCTGGTCATCACCAGCAGCCAGGCAATGCCCGACACGAACATCACCGCGTATAGAATAAAAATCTGATTGACCAGCGCCAGCGCCACGTTAGTGCCCACAAAAGCCAGCACGCCCAGCAGCACCCGCTGGTTGAAATTGAGCCGCGAGCCGGCCCGGCCCATCAGCAAGGCCCCCGTTACGGCTCCCGCGCCCAGCCACGAGAGCATCACGCCGTAGTGTCCCGAGCTGAGGTGCAGCCGCCGCGCCACCACCACCGACACCAGCCCCCACATGGCCGCCGCCCCAAACGAAAACGCAAACGTGCGTGCCAGCACCCCATAAATGGCCGGCGAATACTGCACGTAGCGCATGCCGGCCCGCAGTGCCCCAATAAAGTTCTCGGCCGGTCCGCTGGTCACGGTGGGCTGGCGCTTCCAGAAATACACCACTGCCCAGGTGCCCAGAAACGACACCCCGTTCAGCAAAAACACCCAGCCCGACGAATAATACGCGATAATGGCCCCGCCAATGGCCGGCCCAATGGCCCGCGCAATGTTGTTGCTCACTCCGTTGAGCGTAATGACCGACCCCAGCGCCGGGCGCGGCACTAGCTCCGTGGCAATGGCCTGCCAGATGGGCGCATTGAGCGCCGCGCCCATGCCCAGCAAAAACGTGAAGCCCAGCACCCCATAGGCCGAAATGCCGTTATTCAACGTGAGCACGCCCAGCCCCGTGGCCACCATCGCCATAAAGCCCTGCGTGAGGAGCAGCAGCCGGCGGCGGTCCACCAAATCGGCCATCACGCCGGCCGGCATGCTCAGCAGAAAGGCCGGCAGCGAGGTGGCCGTCTGCATCAGGGCCACCAGTAGGGCCGAGGTGGTGAGGGTGGTCACAAACCACACGCCGGCCACGTTCTGCATCCAGGTGCCCACGTTGCTCACCAGCCCCGCAATCCAGATGGCCCGGAACAGGGCGTACATGAACGGGGTCCAGAGCGTGACTTGGGCGGGGGGAGCAGGGGACGTAGCGACGGAATCAGACATCTGGCGGCAAGGGTATTTCGCCATTGATAACAGCGAAGCAGCACAAATGACTTCCTACGGCTTTCGACGAGGAAAGGAGAAATACAGGCTGTCATGCAGAGGGCAGCGAAGCATCTTTACCGCAGTCACTCATCTTTTCAATTGAGTTGCGTTGAGCAGTAAAGATGCTTTGCTACGCTCTGCATGACGGCCTTTTGACTTTTGTTTGCTACCGCCGTTTCTGCGACGACTCGCGTACCAGCAGCTTGGGCTTGAGCACAATGGGCTTGGGCGGGCCGGTGCGGTTGGGGCCGCTTTTCAGCATTTTCTGCAGCAGCTGCACCGCCGTTTTGCCCATTTGCTCGCAGCGCTGGTCCACGCTGCTGAGCATGGGCTCGGTGAGGGACGTGAACATCTCGTTGCTGAAACCCACGATGGCTACGTCTTCGGGCACGCGCAGGCGCTGCGCTTTCACTACTTGCAGGGCGCCCACGGCGGCCATGTCGTTGCTCGAAAATACGCCGTCCGGGCGCTGGGGCAGCTTCAGGAGCTGGCGCATGGCCTGGGCCCCGTTCTTCTGGTTCAGTTCGAAGCAGGCAATCAGGTTATCGTCCACGGGCAGGCCGTGGGCCGTGAGGGCGTCGCGGTAGCCCTGGTGGCGGTTTTTGTGGATGCTCAGGCGCAGTGGGCCGGTGAAGTGCGCGATGCGCGTGCAGCCCTGCTCGATAAGGTGCGTCACGACCTGATAAGCGCCCTGGTAGTCGTCAATCACCACGGCGCTCACGTTGCTGCCCTGGAAATCCTCCACCATGCGGTCGAAAAATACCAGCGGGATGTTCTGCTGGCGCACCGCCTCGAAGTGGCCGAAGCTCTGCGTAGTGTTGGCCAGCGAAACCAGGATGCCCTCGACCTGCGAGTTCATCAGCAGGTCGATGTTCTTCTGTTCCTGCTGGGCGTCCTCGTTCGACTGGCAAATCATCACGTTGAAGCCCAGCTTGGCGGCCTCGGTGGCGATGCCGTGCACCACCTGCGGGAAAAAGTGCCCCGTGATGTGCGGCACCAGCACGCCCAGCGTGTTGCTGCGGCCCCGGCGCAGGGCGGCGGCCAGCTGATTGGGCTGATAGTGCATCTCCTCGGCCAGCTGGCGCACGCGGGCCTTGGTGGCCTCGCTCACGTCGTCGTGGTCGGAGAGGGCGCGGGAAATAGTGGAAGGCGAGAGGCCTAGCGTTTTAGCCAGGTCGGTAATGGAAGCGCGGCGATTGGCCATCTGGTCGTTGTAGCGAAGTGAGAAAATACCCGCGCGCTGGCAAGTGCGGCCAGCGGCGACGGATTCTGGCCCGGCCGAAAACGAGGGCCGCAGGGCCCAACCGTACTGCGGCGCGGGGTGCTGACAAGTAACCGAAAGTAGGGAGCTCGTCTGGTCGTCAGGCGGTGGCTTTCGGGCAGAGATGGGAATTCGAACGCAATTTACTAGCCGAAATCGAAACCGGAAGTTTGGTCAACAGGGAAAGCCGGTTTTCTGGCTAAAAAGGGGGGCTTTTGCGAATTCTCCGGCGGTGTCTGACCCGGGCTTACTCCACCACCAGATTGTACTTGGCTACCACGCCCAGCAGGCCGCTCAGCGTGAAATGCGCCCCGGTGATGACGTTGCTTTCGGGGTCGATGACGAAGCCGGTGGCACTGCGGAAATCCGCCTCGGCCAGCCGCGTGTTCTGGAACGTGGCCCCGGTCAGCGCGCAGCCCTGGAACACGGCCGCCGAAAGGTCGGCATCGGCAAAATCGGCTTCTTCCAGCGTGCAGCCCACGAAGCGCGTGCCCGGCATCACGCGCCCCGCAAACGAGGCGTAGCGCAGCTGGCACTGGTCGAAATGCACCCCGAACAGCATGTCGCGGCAGGCCGTGAACTGCAGGCCCAGCAGCTTGCAATCGGCAAAAGCCACGTTTTGCAGAGCCGTACCCGCCAGCTTGGCCGAGCTCAGGTTGCAGTGCTCAAAGAGGCAGTCGGTGAACCGCAGCCGGCTGAAATCGGCCCCGCTGAAATCGCAGCTCACGAAGTGGAACTCATCGAACTCGGTATGGCCCAGCAGGTGGCGGGCATCCCAGCGCTCGGCCACGTTTTCGGCGGGGAAATGGGTGGGCTTGCGGAGGACGGTGGGCTTGCGGCGGGGCTTAATGGCCATCGGAATGGGGGTTTCTATCTATCAGACAAAAAACATCGTGCGAACAAAGCAGAACGTCATGCCGAGCGGAGCCGAGGCATCTCGCGTGCAGCAGTAAACCCAAACGCCGGGGTTACTACCACAAGCGAGATGCCTCGCGGCTCCGCTCGGCATGACGTTCTTCTAGCTCAACGTAAAGCTACAGTTTCACCACGCGCTGCACCTGGCTGAAACCGGTGCCGCTCAGGCGCAGTACGTAGGTGCCGGCCGCCAGCCGCGCCGTGCGCGGCCCAATTGCAGCCTGCAGTTCCTCGGCCGTGCCGTGCAGCGCGAGCAGTTGCTGGCCCAGTACCGATATCACTTCCAGCGTCATCGGCTGCGCCGCGAAGCCGCTGAGGCGGAGGTTGAACGCGCCGGGCGCGGGGTTGGGGAAAATGTCGATTTGCCCACCCGTGGTGGCCCGGCCGGTGGCCGTGACGGTGGTGCGGAAATACAGTCCGATGAGCACCGGGTCGTGGTCGGAAGAGCGGAAGGGGCTGGTGATGTCGGTGGCCGCGCCGGCTATGCTATACTCCAGAAACTCGGGCTCGCTGGCATTGATGTGCCACTTTTCCACGGCCGCGTGGCTCACCAGGTTGTCGCTGAGCACGGCGTGGTCGAGGCTGCCGCTCAGGCCGTTGAATAGGTAGGAGGCGCTGCTGGCGGGGCTGGGCAGCACGAAGCCGGCGGCCCGCATAATGTCCATCGGGTCTTCCTCGTAGTTGGCGTTGTAGTCGCCCACGCTCACCACGTAGCGCGTGCCTGCGGGCTTCACCACGGTGTTGATGAATTGCACCAGGCCCGTGGCCTGGCTCTTGCGGCGCGGGTTGGAGGCACCCTGGCCGTCGCCCTGGTCGGCGTTGGTCCCGGTGCCGCTGGCTTTCGACTTGAGGTGGTTGACGACGAGCGCAAACGTGTCGCGGGCGGCCGTGGCGCGGTTGGTAATGAAAATCTGGGCCAGCGGCGGGCGCTCAAAAATGCCGGTTGTCGTTACCAGCAGGGCCGGGCCGTAGAGCGTTACCGCCGCCGGTTTGTAGAGGATAACGCAGTGAATGAGGTCGGTATCGTTGGGCTGGGCGTTGGCGCCGCCATCGTTCACGAAGGCGTAGGTGCCCGCGCCCATGAGCTGGTTGAGGCCGTTCACCAGGTCCTGCACGGCCGAGTTGGCCCCGGTGCCGTCGTTCTCCACCTCCATCAGGCCCAGCACGTCGGCATTCATCTGGGACAGGGCCACGAGAATTTTGCTGCGCTGGCGCTGGAAGTCGGCCAGCGTTTTGGCCCCGCGCGAGGTGGGGAAGCCCGCCCCCAGGCCGTCGCCGTTGAAGAAATTGAGCACGTTCATGCTGGCGATTTTCACGTCAGTCGGCCCGAAGGTGGGCACCGGCGGGCGCACCGAAATCACGGCCGGCGCGTCGGCCCCGGCCAGGGGCTGGATGCGCCACTTGCTGCTGCCGTAGCCCATGATGCCGCGCAGGCTGGCCACGGTGCTACCCACCCGCGTGGTTTGGGTGGTAGCGTCGAGGTAGGGGATGGGGGTGGGGTTGGTGGCGGCGCGGCCGTCGTCCAGCAGCAGGCTTTTGTTCACGTTGTCGGCCTGGTAGGCGTTCACGGCGGGCACGTTGCTGGTGCCGCTGCTGCTGGTGCCGCTGGCGGGGTTGTCGTTGGGGTCCACGAACTGTGTGGGCTGGTACACGAGGCCGCGCAGGGAAATGTTCAGCTCGCCGCGCGATTTCAGCGCGGCTACGTCCGACACCGTAATTGGGGCCGAAAACTGCACCCGCATGCCTTCCAGCGGCTCGGCGTCGGCCACCGAGAACGTGGCGTTGTCGATGATGGAGAAGGCGGGCTGGGCACTGCTGGCTGCCAGCACCGTGATGGTGGGCGAGGTGAGCACGGCCTGGTTGAACGACGGGGAGGCGGGGCCTTCCTGCACCGCGCCGGTAATGCGCAGGCGGTTGCCCACGGCCACCGTGGGGCTGGTTTGCACCACAAACAGGGCATCGGAAGTGGTGGGGTTGCCGTCGGCGCTGGCCGCGTCGTTCTGTATGTAGAAGCCGGCTGGGCTCAGGTCGGCGTACACGCTAGTCACCACGCCCTCAATGGTATAGGTGCCCGTCGTGGCCACCGCCCCGGTGCCCTGGATGGTGCCAATGGACGTGACGGCCGTTTGGGCCTGCGCTAGGGCCGGAACCAGACTACCGGCGGCTAAGGCAACAATAATGGGAAAAAACGAGCGAGTAAAGTCCTTCATCAGCAAGTTAAAAAGTGAGTAAACCCAATGCGGGGCTAAATATACTAGGGTTTTATTGGTTGGAAATACTTGCGTAAAACCGGGACAATAAGCCCAGCCGCACGGTGGCACGGGGCAGCTTTAGTCCCGGCCGGGCACGTAAGCAACCCTGCTGATACCCAATCCCCGCCTTTCCCTGCCCCAACCCCATGTTCCAGGAAAACACTGCTTTCAATACCGCCTTCAGTGCCGAAGTCGAAAACGGCTACGACGAGTCGCGCCGTCATTTTATCAACCACGCCGGGCGGTGCCTGCTGGCCGTGGGTGTGGCCAGCAGGCACCGCCCATCGCCGCCTCCGAAGCCCACCAAGCCGCCGAAGCTGCCGCCGCGCCCGCTACCGGCCCGCTCGATATCAAGCTGCCGCTCCTCGAAGCGCCCACCGACCCCAAAGGGGCCGAACCCTTCAACCCCGACGCGCCCGACCGCCGCGTGGGCTACGCGCTGGTGGGTCTGGGACACCTCACGCTCAATGAGATACTGCCCGCCTTCGGCAAAAGCAAGCACGCCCGGCCGGTAGCGCTGGTGAGTGGCGACGCCGACAAAATGGCCAAGGTGGCCAAGCAGTATGGCATTAAACCAAGCAGCTGCTACTCGTATCAGACCTACGATAAGCTCAAGGACAACCCCGAAGTGGAGATGATTTACATTGTGCTGCCCAACTCCATGCACCACGAATTTACGCTGCGCGGGGCCAAGGCCGGCAAGCACATTCTCTGCGAAAAGCCGATGACCAACTCCGTGAAAGAGTGCGAGGAAATGATTGAGGCCTGCAAAAAAGCCGGCAAAAAACTTACGATTGCCTACCGCATTCAGTGCGAGCCCCTGAACCGGGCGGCCATGAAACAGGTGCGCGCCAAAACCTACGGCGCCACCAAGATGCTGCAGATGATGAACACCCAGAACCAGGCCCACGACCAGCAGTGGCGGCACAAAAAGGCGCTGGCCGGCGGCGGCTCGCTCCCCGACGTGGGCCTGTACTGCCTCAACACCACGCGCTTCCTGCTGGGCGAGGAGCCCACCGAGGTTTCGGCCCAGATTTACAGCACGCCGGGCGACGACCGGTTCAAGGAAATTGAAGAGAACGTGAGCTTCACGCTGCGCTTTCCCAGCGGCGCCATTTCGCAGTGCATGACGGGCTACGGCTCTTTCAACAACAAGAGCTACACGGTGTATGCCGAAACCGGCAGCATCAAAATGGACCCCGCATTCCCCTACCACGGCCTGCACCAGGAGCGCATTCACGCCCCCGATGGCCAGCAGGTTAAGGAAACGCCCAACGACCCGCAGAAAGACCAGTTTGCCCTCGAAATGGACCACATGGCCGAGTGCGTGCGCCAGAACAAAACGCCCTGCACCCCCGGCGAGGAAGGCCTGCAGGACCAGCGCATCATGGAAGCCATCTACCTGTCGGCCAAAGAGAACCGGCCCGTGCAACTGCCCGCCGTGGCGAAGCTGGACGCTTTCCGGGGCGCAGCACCGAAGGATGAAGCATAGCCCGGCGCCCTGATGCCGCATCCGGCTTTGGGCAGTAGGTGCGGGCATCTCAATAAAAAATCGCCCAAAGAATAACCCCGGCCGGGGTTATTTGGTTAGGACACGCGGGCGTTGGCCCGGAACCAGGCTTTTGGGCCGGAGGCCGGGCCAATGCCATTGGTTTTGATTCTTAAGTTGATGTCGTCGCCTGTGTCCCGTTCCCTTTATTTTGAAAACAGCGCCGGGCGCATTTGGGAAGAAGCCTCGGGCTATCTGCGGCTCGATTACAAAGCCGGCCCGCGTGATATTGTGCAGTTTCGGGCCATTCTAACCCACCTCATGCAGGCCATGAGCCGCCACCGCTGGTCGCGCGCCATGATTGACCAGCGCCTGATGTCGCCCTATACTTCCATCGAGCAAACCTGGATGAGTGAGGAATGGCTGCCCCGCGCCGTGCACGAGCACGGCTACCGCTACGGCGCCGCCCTGGTGGCGCAGGATGTGTTCGCCCGCCTCGCCATGAATCAGTTTGTGCTGTCCAACCGCAGCCTGCCCCACACCTACCGCTCCTTTGAAACCGAAGAAACGGCCTTGGCCTGGCTGGAGTCGATGAGCGGTCAGCACTAGATAAACTGGTTGGAGCGGTGGGCGCTGGCCGCAGGCTAAGGACAGCGTATGGTTACTCGGCCTGCGCCGGCACTCCGGCCGCTACGTCAATCTGCCCGGCAAGTAGGTCTTCAAACGTCTGGCGCTTGCGAATCAGGCGGAGCTCGCCGCTGGCGTCCAGTAGTACTTCGGCGGGGCGGGTGCGCGAGTTGAAGCTGCTGCTCATCTCGAAGCCGTAGGCCCCGGCGTTGTGGAAGGCCAGCAGGTCGTTTTCGTGGATTTCGGGTAGCAGCCGGTCCCAGGCGAAGGTATCCGTCTCGCAGATATTGCCCACCACGGTATAGAGCCGCCCCGTGCCGGTGGGGTTGGTCAGGTTGCTGATGTGGTGGTAGCTGTCGTAGAACATGGGCCGAATCAGGTGGTTGAAGCCCGAGTTCACGCCCGCGAACACCGTGGCAGTGGTTTGCTTCACCACGGCCACGCTCACCAGCAGGGAGCCGGCTTCGCTCACCAGGTACTTGCCGGGCTCGAACCAGCATTCCAGCGGGCGGCCATATTCTTTCTCGAAGGTTTTGAAGGCTTCGGCCACCTGCACGCCCAGCGTGGTCACGTCGGTTTCGGGGTCGCCGGGCTTGTAGGGCACTTTGAAGCCCGAGCCGAGGTCCAGAAAATCCAGGTCGGGGAAGCGGCCGGCGGCGTCGAACAGGATTTCGAGCGAGCGCAGGAACACGCCCACGTCCTTGATTTCGGAGCCCGTGTGCATGTGCAGGCCGCGTACGTGCAGGCCAGTGCCCTTCACCACGCGCTCCAGGTGCCGCAGCTGATGGATGCTGATGCCAAACTTGGAGTCGATGTGGCCGGTTTGAATCTTGTAGTTGCCGCCCGCCTCAATATGCGGGTTCAGGCGTACGCACACCGGATACGAGCCGCCAAACGTGGCCCCGAACCGCTCCAGTAGTGAGATATTATCAATGTTGAGATTCACGCCCAAGTCCTTGGCTTCCACCAGTTCCTCAAACGTCACGCTGTTGGGCGTAAACAGAATGTTCTCCGGTGCGAAGCCCACATGCAGCCCCAGTCGTACTTCGTTGATGCTCACGCAGTCCAGTCCCGAGCCCAGGCTGTGGATGTGGCGTAGAATGGCTACGTTGCTCAGCGCCTTGCAAGCGTAGAAAAAACGGGTTTTATGGCCCGCAAAGGCTTTAACCAGTTTTTTGTACTGCCCCGTGATGGTGGCCGCATTATACACGTAAAGAGGGGTGCCGAACTGGTCGGCCGCAGCGCGCAGCGCATCGTTAATACCTGACATAATTACAAAAGTACGGCCTAAGCAGCCGCTCCGAATACGGTACAACCAATGAGTAGCCTAACGTTCCCGTCCCCGCCGCCGCTTGCAACCCGCGAAGTATGGCTACGCGGCCCACTTCCCGCCGTGCCGCCGCTGCTTCAGCCCGTGGCTCACGCCCTGCTGCAAGCCCGCGAAGAGCTGACTAAGGCGCTGCGCGGCTTCCCGCCCGCGCTGCTCAACGAGCGGCCCGGCGGTGTGGCCTCCGTGGGCTTCCACCTCCAGCACCTGGCCGGCGTGCTCGACCGCACCTTCACCTACGCCCGCGCCGAGGCGCTCTCGGAAAGCCAGCTGGCTGCCTTGGCCGCTGAAAATCCGCCGCTGGCCATTGAATCTGATATGGTGCAGACGCTGGTGCAGCGCTTCGACGCGCAGGTTGATAGCGCCCTGGCGCAGCTTCGCAGCACCGACGAGGCTACGTTGTCAGAAACACGCGGCGTGGGCCGGGCGCAGCTGCCGTCCACCGTCGTGGGCCTGCTGGTGCATGCGGCTGAGCACACCACGCGCCACCTGGGCCAGCTGCTGGTAACGGCGAAGTGGGTGCAAAGCACGTAGCGCGGACTTTTAGTCCGCGAGTCCACAGCATTGAAAAAAATGTGAATGGCTGGAACCCGCGGACTAAAAGTCCGTGCTACTTACCGCTGTCCAGCTGCCGAAGCCACGCGCGGCTTAGCGCGCTCATACTGTGCCGGCCACACCACCTCCGCGCCCAAATCCTGCGCCGCGAAGAGCGGGAAATACGGCTCGCGCAGGAACTCGCGGGCCAGCAGCACAAGGTCGGCCTGGCCGCTGGCCACAATGGCTTCGGCCTCGGCCGGCGTGGTGATGAGGCCTACCGCGCCGGTCAGCATCCCGGTTTCTTCCTTAATGCGCTCGGCAAACTGCACCTGGTAGCCGGGCCCTACGGGAATGGGCGCTTTGGGCACGTTGCCGCCCGTGGAGCAGTCAATCAGGTCCACGCCGCGCGTTTTGAGCAGGGCCGACAGCTGCACCGATTCGTCGGCGTTCCAGCCGCCTTCGGTCCAGTCCGTCACGGAGAGGCGCACGATTAGGGGCAGGTCTTCGGGCCATACCTCGCGGGTGGCGGCCACTACTTCCAGCAGCAGCCGGACGCGGTTTTCGAAGGTGCCGCCATAGGCATCGGTGCGCTGGTTGCTCAGCGGCGACAGAAACTCGTGCAGTAGGTAGCCGTGGGCTGCATGCAGTTCAATCACCTTGAAGCCTGCCGTGAGTGCCCGTTGGGCGGCGGCGCGGAAATCGGCAATCACCTTCTGAATACCGGCCGCGTCGAGGGCCGTGGGCACCGGATAATTGTCGTTGAACGCGGTGTCGCTGGGGCCGACTACCGGCCAGCCGCCATCGCTTTCGGGCACCACGCCCTCGCCCGACCACGGCCGGTAGGTGCTGGCCTTGCGGCCGGCGTGGGCCAGCTGCACGCCGGGCACGCTGCCCTGCGCCGTGATGAAGGCGTTGATGCGCTGGAGCATGGGCACGTGCTCATCTTTCCAGATACCGAGGTCTTCGGGGCTGATGCGGCCCTCGGGCGATACGGCGGTGGCTTCCTGAATAATGAGGCTGGCTCCGCCCACGGCGCGGCTGCCCAGGTGCACGAGGTGCCAGTCGTTGGCCAGGCCGTCTTCGGCGCTGTATTGGCACATAGGCGATACCACAATGCGGTTTTTTAGGACAACGCCGCGCAGGGCGAGGGGTTCAAATAGCTTAACCATGGAATAAATACTAGAGGAGATGCGAAGCTGGGTAAACCGGATTTGGGGCGTTTGGGTTATGGTGGTACTTTGATGGAGAAACCCAGCACGACGATTCCATTTGCTTTTCCCAAATCCGGCCTTACCTTGCAGCTGCAAACGCCTTAACCATGTTCCAGACGCGCTACTTTTTTGGCTATTATACCTTCTACGCCACCGCGTAGAACGAGCCGCCGTTTGTAGCTAACTCCCACAAACTTCTCCAGCGCCGCTCGTTCTTCGGGAGGTGCTTTTTTAATGCCCGGTTTTTCGATGACCACCCTGCACCACGTCTTTTTTACCTATTGCTATTACTTCTTCTATCTGAAGAAGCCGGCCCTTTGTTGCCAGTGTTAACCACTACACTGCCTGCCAACAAACTCAGGGCCATCGCACAGCGAAGGCCCTTTTTTATTGCTCAATAGTCTCACGTATCATGCTCCAGCACGTTTCCATCCAGGGTTTTCAGGGAAGCTTCCACGAAGTGGCGGCCCGGCAGTATTTCGGCGCGCAGCCGGCGCTGCTGCCGTGCGCCACCTTCGGCGCGGTGGTGGCGCACGTCGTTAGCGGCACCGCCGATGCTGGTCTTATGGCCATGGAAAACTCGTTGGCCGGCAGCATTCTGCCCAACTACCTGCTGCTGGAGCGCCACGCCGTGCGCGTGACCGGCGAGGTGTACCTGCCCATTCATCAGCACCTGCTGGCGCTGCCCGGCACCACGCTGGCCGACGTGCGGGCCGTGCACTCGCACCCCATGGCCCTGCGCCAGTGCGGCGAGTTCTTGGACCAATACCCGCGCTGGAAGCTGGTGGAAACCGACGATACCGGCCACAGCGCCCAGCTTCTGGCCGAGCAGCGCACGCTGGGCGTAGCCGTGGTGGCCGGCGCCCAGGCCGCCGAGCAGTTCGGCCTGCAAATCCTGGCCCCCGCCATCCACGACGACCCGCACAACTACACCCGTTTCCTGGTGCTGGAGCGGGCGGCGACGGTGCAGTCCGACCCGCTGGCCGATAAAGCCTCGCTCTATTTCTGTGCGCCGCACGCGCCCGGCAGCCTGGCCGCCGTGCTGGCCCGCGTGGCCGCGCAGGGCCTGAATTTGAGCAAGCTGCAATCGTGCCCCCGGCCCGGGCATGCTCGTACCCCGGTAGGGGCCTGGCACTACGGCTTCCATGCCGATGTGGAGTTTGAAGAAATGAGCCAACTGACAGCTCTGCTGCAGGATTTAGCCCCCGTGACGGAGGAGCTACGGGTGCTGGGAGCCTACCGGCGCGGCAGCATGGCCGAGGCAATGGGCGACGACACTCCCCTTCTTACCAAGGAGGGGATGCCGGCGCAAAGCGCCGGCTGGGGTGGTTAGGGCGTTGAACGACACCCGAACGATTGATTATGCGATAATTTCCAACGAAGCCAACGCCCCCAACCACCCTCGTTTTCGCTACGCGAAAACATCCCCTCCTTAGTAAGGAGGGGAGTTTACCCAAACTGCTTCAACCGTTACACATGAACATCCCCATTGCCAGCCGCTTAGCCCACACCGGCGAATACTACTTCTCACGCAAGCTCCGCGAGCTGGCCGCGCTCAATGCGGCCGGGGCCAACATCATCAGCCTGGGTATTGGCAGTCCCGATTTGCCACCGCATCCCAGCGTGATTGCGGCGCTGGCTGCTTCGGCCGCGCAGCCCACCGCGCACGGCTACCAGGGCTACCAGGGCACGCCGGCCCTGCGCGGGGCGATGGCCGAATTCTACCAGCGGCATTACGGCGTGGCGCTCGACCCAACTGCTGAAATCCTGCCGCTGCTGGGCTCGAAAGAGGGCCTGATGCACATCGGGATGACGTTTCTGGAAGCGGGTGATGCCGTGCTCATCCCCAACCCCGGCTACCCGACTTACCGCGCCGTGGCCGAAATATGCGGGGCCGAGGTGCGCGAGTACGACCTGACCGAGGCCGCCGGCTGGCTGCCCGATTTAGATGCGCTGGCCGCTACCGACCTCTCGCGGGTGAAGCTCATGCTGGTGAACTATCCACACATGCCCACCGGCACGGCCGCCGATTTGCCGTTTCTGACGCGCCTGGTGGCCTTTGCCACGGCCCACAACATTCTGCTCGTTCACGACAATCCCTATGGCTTTATCCTGAACGAGACGCCGCCCGTGAGCCTGCTGGCCGTGCCCGGGGCCCGCGAAGTGGCTATCGAGCTGAACTCGCTCAGCAAGAGCCATAACATGGCGGGTTGGCGCGTTGGCCTGCTCGCCGGCCGCGCCGATGTCATCGCCAACGTGCTCCGCTTCAAGAGCAACATGGACTCGGGCATGTTTCTGCCGGTGCAGCAGGCCGCCGTGGCCGCCCTGGCGCTGGGCGACGAATGGTTCCGGGAGCTCAATGCCACTTACCGCGCCCGCCGTGAGCTGGTGCTGGAGCTGCTGCGCGCCCTAGGCTGCCAGCCCGCGCCGGGCCAGACAGGCTTGTTCATTTGGGCGGCGGTGCCGGCTGGTTTCGCCGATGGCTACGCCCTGAGCGATGCCGTGCTGGCCGAAGCGCGGGTGTTCCTTACGCCGGGCGGCATTTTTGGGAGCAATGGGCTCGGCTACATCCGGGCCAGCCTGTGCCAGCCGGAAGCGCTGCTGCGCGAGGCGGTTCTGAGGGTTAAGAGTTATGGGTTAAAAGTAAGAGTTGACTCTGGCAGAATCCTAAGCTCTTAGCACTTACACCCAACTTCCCCCGCAACTCTTAACTCCTAACTCAAATGACCGTCACCATCATCGGACTGGGCCTTATCGGCGGTTCGCTGGCACTGAGCCTGCGGCAGCACGGGCTGGCGCAGCACCTCATCGGGGTTGAAAACAGCCCGGCCCACGCCCGGCGTGCTTTGGAATTAGGCTTGGTCGATGAAATCGAAACCGACCTGACGGCCGCCGTGCGCCGCGCCGACCTCGTGGTGGTAGCCGTACCTGTGGATGCTATGGTAGCCGTACTGCCGCCGGTGCTCGACCTCATCACCCCAAAGCAGGTGGTTATCGACGTGGGCTCGACCAAGCAGGCGCTGCTGGCGGCCGTGGCCGGGCACCCGCAGCGGGGCCGTTTTGTGGCTGCGCACCCCATGGCAGGTACCGAGCATTCGGGGCCGGAAGCGGCCATTTTGGGGCTGTTTGAGGGTAAAACGGTGGTGCTGTGCGACGTGGCTGCTAGCGACCCCGACGCCGTGCAGCTGGTCGAAAAGCTGTTCCAGGCGCTACCCATGCGACTGCTGTACCTCGATGGGGCGGCACACGACCTGCACACGGCCTACGTTTCGCATATCTCGCACATTACCTCATTTGCCCTGGCGCTCACGGTGCTGGAAAAGGAGAAGGAGGAACAGCAGATTTTCGACCTGGCCAGCGGCGGATTTGAGTCGACGGTGCGGCTGGCCAAGAGTGCGCCGGCGACCTGGGTGCCGATTTTCCGGCAAAACCGGCTCAACGTGCTCGATGTGCTCGATGAGCACCTGTACCAATTACAGCACCTGCGCGAGCTGCTGGCGCGGGAAGACTACGAGGGGCTAACGGAACAGATTCGGCAGGCCAACCACATTCGGAAAATTTTGCCGTGAGAGGATTTAAAAAAGAGAACGAAGAAAAATAACGTCATGCTGAGCGCAATTGAAGCATCTCTATCTCAATACTTAATCTGATTACTTCCGAGGTAAAGATGCTTCGCTGCGCGCTGCATGACCGTTCGGGGACTTTCTAAACAGCTTCGACAGCTAAAATCAATCAACACTAAAAAAGCAATACCATGAACCCAACCATGAAATCCGCCCTCTTCAATCGTCAGCCCGACGACAAGCCCTACCTCATTTCCGGCCCATGCTCGGCCGAAACCGAGGAGCAGGTGCTCGAAACCTGCCAGCGGCTGGCTGCTACCGGCAAGGTGCAGGCCCTGCGCGCCGGCATCTGGAAACCCCGCACCAAGCCCGGCGGCTTCGAGGGCGTGGGCACCAAGGGGCTGCCCTGGCTCAAGAAGGCCAGTGAGCTGACCGGCCTGCCCATTGCCGTGGAAGTGGCCACGGCCAAGCACGTAGAAGACTGCCTGGCCTTCGGCGTGGACATCCTATGGGTGGGCGCACGCACCACGGGCAACCCGTTTTCGGTGCAGGAAATTGCCAACGTGCTGCGCGGCGTGGACGTGCCGGTGCTGGTGAAAAACCCCATTCACCCCGAGCTGGAGCTGTGGGTGGGCGCCGTGGAGCGCCTGCAAAAGGCCGGCCTCACGCACGTCGGCCTCATTCACCGGGGTTTTTCGAGCTACGGCAACACCGACTTCCGCAACGCGCCGATGTGGCACCTGCCCATTGAGATGAAGCGCCGGATGCCCGAAATGCCGCTGCTCTGCGACCCCAGCCACATCTGCGGCCGGCGCGATACGCTGGCGGCCGTGGCCCAGCAGGCCCTCAACCTGGGCTTCGATGGCAACATGATTGAAAGCCACATCGACCCCGACAATGCCTGGAGCGATGCCAAGCAGCAAATCATTCCGGAAGTGCTGCGCGACCTGATTCAGAACCTGGTGTGGCGGCACGAAACCACCAACGCGCAGGAATTCCTTTCGGCCCTCACCGGCCTGCGCGAACAAATCAATCAGCTCGATGCCGAGGTGATGCAGCTGCTGGGCCGCCGAATGGCCGTGGCCGAAAAAATTGGTCTGTACAAGAAGGAAAACGACATCACCATCCTCCAGACCAGCCGCTGGAACGAGGTGCTGGAACGCGCCCAGCGCCAGGGCGCATCAGTGGGCCTCACCACTGATTTCGTGGAGCAGTACCTGGCCGCCGTGCACCTGGAATCCATCAGCCGCCAGAATAAGGTGATGGAAGGGTAGGCACCTGTCATTGCGAGCGGAACGCAGTGAAGCGTGGCAATCCGTCCTGTGAACACCAGACGCTCTTTTACGCGACAAGCCCCGGCACTGCATCGTGTCGGGGCTTGTCGCGTAAAAGAGGCCGTCATTGCGTCGCTGCGCTCGCAATGACGGCCTTACTCCACCACCAGACGGCGGGCAGCCATGGCCTTGCCGGCCTGCACGGCGTAGATGCCGGCGGGCAGCCCGGTAAGGCTAAGCTCGTGGCGTAGGCCGGCGGTGGGCAGCGTCACGATGGTCGTCTGCACCGCCCGGCCCAGGGCATCGCGCAGGGTGAGAATGGCCGTGGCGGTGCCGGGCACGCCGGGCATCGTGAGGGTGGTGGCGGCGCGGGCAGGGTTGGGAGCCAGGGAGAAACTCAGGGTGCCTTGTGCGGCCATGGTGGCGGTGAGGGTGGGGTCTGTGAGGGAGGCCAGGAAGCTGGTGCTCTCCGGGGAACCGCTAGGGCCGGGAATGGCGAAGCTGCCGAAGCTGGCCGGGGGCCTGGCCGAACCGCCCACCAGCAGCTGCTGGCCGCTTATCCACAGCGCAGTCGCATTATCGCTGCTGGTGCCGCCGGCTTGTTGGGCCCAGGCAAAGTTGCTGGTAGGGCCGGCATCGGTGAGGCGGCCAACAAAGACATCGGAGGCTACCACGCCGGCATTGGTCAAGGTGTTGGGGCCGAACGTGGCCGTGGGGCTATCGAAGCCGCCGGCCATGTACACGGCAGTGCCTGCCACCACCAGGGCCTGGGCTTGGTCATCGCCGGTGCCGCCGGCCCGCTGGGCCCATGCGTAGCCGCCGGTAGGGCCAGCATCGGTGAGCTTGGCCACGAAGGCATCGTAGCCCCCGGCGCTGGTGAGCGTGGTGCTGCCGAAGCAGGCTGCTCCCGCAAAGTAGCCGGCCACGTACACATTGGCCCCGTTCACGGCCACGGCCCAGGCCTCGTCGCGCCCGGTGCCGCCGGCCGCCTGCGCCCACACAAAGCTGCCCGTTGCGCCCTGGTCCGTGAGCTTAGCCACGAAGCCATCGTAGTTGTTCCCGCCCGGGCTGCCAATGCTGAGCTGCGTGCTGCCAAAGCTGGCCGAGGCGCTGTTGAAATAGCCCGCGAGGTACACATTGGTACCGCTGGCAGCCACGGCCCATGCGCCGTCGACGCCCGTGCCCCCGGCCCGTTGCGCCCAGACAAACGTGCTGGCGGTGCCCAGGTCCGTGAGCTTGGCCACAAAAGCATCGGCACCCCCGCTGTTCAGCAGGGTTCGAGTGCCAAAGCTGGCGTCGGTGCCCGAAAACGACCCCGCCACGTACAGGTCGGCCCCGGTGCGGGCTAGGTCGGTGGCGCGGTCGTCGGAGAAGCCGCCGGCGCGTTGCACCCAGACAAACGTGCCGGTGGCACCCAGGTCCGTGAGCTTGGCCACATACGCATCGGTACCGCCCGCGCTGGTCAGGGCCTGTCCGCCGAAGCTGGCTGTACTTGAAAAATCCCCGGCCACGTACACGCCGGTACCGGCCACCGCCACGGCCACTGCCCCGTCCAGGTTAGGCCCGCCTATGCGCTGGGCCCACATGAATGTGGCCGTGGTCGGGCTCCACTTGGCTACAAAGGCATCGCTGCCCCCGGCGCTAGTGAGGGTGGTGGTACCAAAGCTGACCGTGCCGGTAAAGCTGCCCACCACAAATACATTGCCGCTGGCATCGGTCGCCGTGGCGCTTGTTCCAGAACCATTATAGCCTGCCGCCTGGCTCGGGGTTATGAGTGACTGCCAGGCCGGGGCCTGCGCCCGCGCCGCCGGCCCCGCCAGCCACATAAGAACCAAAAGCGCAGCAGAGAGGCCGCCGCGTAGCAGAGAGGAAAGGTGTTTCATGAAAAGGAATGGTGTGCCATTGGTAGAATGCCGGGGTAAGTATAGCAGCATAAAGAAGCTCCGATGCGTGGGCACCGGAGCTTCTTTGCGAACGATAATCAGGCATCCCCGCTGGCGCGCGTCTGCGACGCGCTGCCCACTGGTTCCGAGCCTGCGGCTCGGGTAAAGGCTGCGTTCGGCAACGGCTTCAATGCCCGAGTCACAGGCTGGAAGCCAGGCGGCAGCGCGTCGCAGACGCGCGGCAGCGGTTGATTACCAAATCACGGCGCGGTCGGCCGTGCTGCGGGTCATCTTGCTTCCTTCGGGGCAGCCAAAGGCCTGCTGAAACTGCGGCATATTCATCAGCGGGCCGATGGTGCGGTACTGGCCGGGCGAGTGCGGGTCGGTGGCAATTTGCTGGCGCAGGGCCTCGGGGCGAATATTCTGGCGGCGCAGCTGGGCCCAGCTCAGGAAGTAGCGCTGCTCGGGCGTGAAGCCGTCGTAGCTGGGGCGCGGGCCGCTGCCGTAGCGCTGCTGCAATTGCTTCTCCAGGGCCCCGTACACCACGGTGAGGCCGGCGAAATCGGCCAGATTTTCGCCCATCGTGAGTTGGCCATTCACGTGCACCGAATCGAGGGGCGAGAAGGCGCTGTATTGCTTGCCCACAATGGCGGCGCGCTGCGTGAACTCGGCCGCGTCGGCCGGCGTCCACCAGTCGCGCAGGTTGCCTTCGGAGTCGTACTGCCGGCCCTGGTCGTCGAAGCCGTGGGTCATTTCGTGGCCCATCACCCCGCCAATGGCCCCGTAGTTGATTGCATCATCGGCCTTGGGGTCGAAGAACGGAGGCTGCAGGTAGCCGGCCGGAAACACGATTTCGTTCATCGGCGGGTTGTAGTAGGCGTTGATGGTGGGCGGCGTCATGCCCCACTCGTTGCGGTCGATGGGCCCGCCAAACTTGGCCGCCTCGCGCCGGTTTTCCCACCGCCGGGCCGCCAGCAGATTCGTCAGGTAGCTCTCGCGGGCAATGGGCAGGGCCGAATAGTCCTTCCACACATCGGGGTAGCCGATTTTTACCCGCAGCGCGTTCAGCTTTTTCAGGGCTTCGGCCTTGGTGGGCGCACTCATCCAGGTGTTGGTCTGGATGTGCTCGGCCATGCTGGCCTTGATGTTGGCCACCATTTCCAGCGCCTTGGCCTTGGCCTCGGGCGAGAAAGCCTGGTCCACGTACAGCTGCCCGAAGGCCTCGCCCAGGCTCTGGTCCGTGGCGGCCTGCATGCGTTTCCAGCGCGGGGCCTGCTGCTTGGCCCCGGTCAGGGCCTGGCTGTAGCGGAAGGCCGCCTCGGCATACGGCGTGGGCATTGCCGACGCCACCGAGCGCACCAGGTGCCAGCGCAGGTAGGTTTTGAGGTCGGGTAGCGTTTCGGTTTTCAGCACCGCGTTCACCTCATCGAAGAAAGCCGGCTGACCGATAATGATTTCCTGCGCCTTGCCCAGCTGCATGCCCGTCAGCAGGCTCTTGGGGTCGAGCACAGGGTAGCGCTGTTGGGCGGCGGCCACGGTCAGCTTGTTGTAGTTGGCCTGCGGGTCGCGCAGCTCCACGGGCGTGCGCGAGGCCTTGGCCAGGCGCGTTTCAATGCGCTCCACTGTAGCCGCGTCGAGTTTGGCCACGGTGGGGGCCGCGCCCAGCAGCTCAAATGCCTGCGTCATGTAGGCGCGGTAGGCGGCTTTCACCTTCTCGGTGCGGGCATCGGTTTTAAAGTAGAAGTCGCGGTTGGGCAGCGTGAGGCCGCTCTGGTTCATCTGCACGGCATATTGCGTGGTTTTTTTCTCGTCCACGTCCACCCCGGCCCGGAAAAACGGACTGGCTCCCAGCTCCTGCAGGCGCACAATTTCGGCGCGCAGGCCGGTCGCGTTGCGCACGGCGGCCACGCGGTCCAGCTCCGGTTTCAGCGGCGCGAGGCCGGTCCGGTCGATGGCCACGGTGTCCATGGCGCTGGCGTAGAAGTCGCCCACTTTCTGGGCGTTGCTGCCCGGCGCGGCGTTGCGGTTGGCCGCCGCGTCCTCCAGAATCTTACGCAGCAAATCCTGGGTGCGGTTGCCCAGCAGGTTGCGCGGCCCCCAGCTGCTGGCGTAGCTCGGAATAGGGTTGGCCCGCAGCCAGTTGCCGCCCGAAAACTGAAAGAAGTCCTCGCACGGATTCACCGAGCGGTCAATGTCGGCCATGTCGAGGCCCACGCCTTTGGGGGCTGGGGCGGCCGTCGCTACCGGCGCGGCAGCGGCCGTAGTCACGGCGGCGGGCTTGGTACTGGTGCAGCCTGCCAGGGCCAGCAGGGCCGCCGTTCCGGCCGAGAGGTATCGGTTGTTCATAAAAGCAAAGCGTTACGTTACTGCAAAAGAGCAACAAAGAGCCCAAGTAACAGCGCTAGCTTCATTGGCAGACATGAAAAAGCCGCTCCCAGTTGCGGAAGCGGCTCTTGCGGTCCGCGGTTTCTAACGGGCCATTACGGCTTCACCGCGTTGCCTTTCTCATCAAAGTAGGCGTAGTGCGGCCGGGTGCCTTCGGCCAGCTGCACTTTGTAGCGCACTTCTCCCGTGCTGGGGTAGCTCAGCTTTGTAACGCCGATGATGCGCGAGTTGGGGTGGGTTTTGGTGATGTAAGCCAGGGCGGTTGGCGTGAGTACATTCACTTCGGCCTTCGTTTCGGTGCCGGGCACCAGCGGGGCCACTTTGGCAATTTTGTCGTTCAGCGCCCGCACCTCGGCCGCGTTATCGTGGGCTTTCGTGACCACGATAACCACGCCGCCCGTCGCCGAGCCAAATACCTTACGGGCCGTTTCTTCCTTCAGCACGTTCATGAAAACAATGCTTTTGGAGTCAAGGGCATCCACCGTGGCTTTGTCGCTCAGCTTGCCATCGAGGTAGTACACGGCCGGGCCGGGCGCGGCCGCCAGGGTTGCCGGCGCGGCGGCAGCGGGCGACAGCACCGCGCCCACGCCCACGGCCAGACCCAAGGCCAACGGCAGGGCCAGCAGGTAGCGCCCGGAGTGGGCCAATGCGGAAGCCGGAGAATTCATCATAAGTACACGGTTTTTGAGGGTTGGAAATGTGAAAGAGGAAACGAGAGAAGGAGCCGCCGCTGCGTGGCTGAGGCGCAGCAGGCTGTATTGGTAAGCGCGGCGGTCAACTAGGCCGGTTTTGAGCACGGCCTCATCGGCCAGGTATTCGAGGTTGTCGAGCAGGGCGCGGCGCAGCAGCCACGCCGCCGGGTTGCACCAGGCCACTGCCAGGGCCAGCTGGGCCAGCAGCACGTCCAGGGTGTGCCACTGGCGTACGTGCACCTGCTCGTGGCGCAGCACGGCGGCCAACTCGGGGGCGGGGTGCAGCGCGGGGTTCAGGTAAATGGTTTGCCAGAAGGAAAACGGGCTGACGGCCTCGGCCAGCGCCCGCACCGGCAGGCCGTGGGCCACCACCGGCCGCGCCCGCGCTCGCAGCCGCCCCAGCGCCAGCAGCTGCCCCAGCAGCCGGGCCAGCAGCACGGCCACGCCCGCCGCGTACAAGGCCACTCCCACGGCGGCCCAATCTACCGCTGGGGCCGCGGGCCCCGCCGGAGCGGCACCGGGGGCGGCCCCCGTAGTCCCCACCAACGCAAAGACTACGGTGGGAGTGGCCTCGGCCGGCAGCAGCGCCGGCAGGGGCAGGGCCGGGTACCCGGCCGCAAACAGCAGCGCAAACACCAGATAAGCCCGGTTCAGGGTGAAGAACGTGAGCCGCCGCAGCAGCCCGAAATAAGCCGCCGCAAACAGCAGTAGCGCCACGTTGGCCTTCAGCAGGTACAGCAGGATGGGCGTCCACATCGACATGGCTAATCCTCCTTTTTGCTTTCGATGAGCCGGATAATCTCCTGCAAATCCTCGGTGCTCACCTTGTTTTCCTGCGCGAAAAACGACACCAGGTCCTTGTAGGAGTTCTGAAAATGCTGCTTTACGAGTGTACCCAGCGAGCGACGCTGGTAGTCGTCGGCCGTTATCAGGGGCACGAAGCGGTAGGAGTTGCCCAGCTTTTCGCTGCGCACGTAGCCCTTGCGCTCCAGGTTGCGCAGGGTGCTGGCCAGCGTGGTGTAGGGCGGGGGCGGCGCGGGCAGGCCGTCGAGCACGTCTTTAACAAAGCCGCCGGCGGGCAGCGGCCAGAGCACGCGCAGGGCGTCTTCTTCGGGTTGGGTGAGGCGTTCGAGGGACGTGGCCATTAGGAGCAATACGATTATGTCGTAAATCTACGAAAGTTTCGTAATTATGAAACGACTGGTTCTGGAAAAAGATTTCCGGTAAAGCAAAAACCCCTTTTTCGAGCTGAAAAAGGGGTCTTGTAAGCTGAAAAAAATTAGTAGAGTCCGCTCTGCTGCATTTGCAGCCAGCGAATGGCTTCGCCCTCATCGCCAAAAAACGAGATGGCGAAGGGCTTGCCGTCATAGGCCTCGGCCGATATGTAGCCGGGCTGCTGCAGGATGGCCTCTTGCAAAGTAGGCCCCACCAGGTAGGCTACAAACAGCCGGCCGCCCAGCCGTCGGGCCATGCCGGGAAAAAAGTCGTTGAGCAGCCAGGCCGTCGTCTGCGGGTCGTTGAGGGTGCGGCGGCGGATATCCTGGAGCCAGAACCGGCAGTTTTCTGCCAGCGCCACGGTCTCAACGTGCTGATACACCGCCGGAAGTTCGGGCTGCACTGGCTGATACGCCCAGCGGCCCACCAGAATGCCCAAATCGGGGCGGTGGGCAAGCTGAAGCAGCGACTGCGGAGGTTCGGGCATCATAGGCGAAGAGATTGAGCAGTAAAGTAAGGCCCATCCGGCGGTTGCGGCGGGGCAGTTGCGCGGCTAGTGCGCCGGTATCGCCTCAGCCACAGCCGCACCGATGGCCACCGGTGGATGCTTTTTGAGCGAATACACGGCCAGCGCCACGCTGCCCAGCGCCAGTACCGCCCCCAGCATGAAGGGCGCTCCCGGAAAATAAACCGGGCCCCCTTTGCGGGTAAATTCGCCAAACAAGTAGCTCATCATCAATGGCCCCACTACGCCCGTTACGCTGATGAGGCTGGTGAGTGCGCCCTGCAGCTCGCCCTGTTCGGTGGCTGGCACCTGGCCCGAAATGGTGCTTTGCAGCGCCGGCCCCGCAATGCCGCCCAGGCAATAGGGGGCAATGAAGGCGAGCATCAGCCAGCCCTGGGAGGCGAAGGCAAACAGCACGAAGCCCACCGTGTAGCACAGCAACCCGATAACGATGGCCCGGGCCGCGCCCAGCTTCGGAATGGCCACCCGCACCAGGCCGCCCTGCACCAGCCCCGTGCACAGCCCCACCACGGCCAGCGAAATGCCCACCAGCCGCTCGGTCCAGCCAAACTTGAGCATGGTGTAAAACGTCCAGACCGACTGCGTGGCCGAGCCCGCCAGGTACAGCAGCACCAGCGCGGCCACCAGGCCCAGCGTGGCGGGGTACTTGCCCAGCCGCAGCAGCGAGGCCACGGGGTTGGCCCGTCGCCACTGAAACGGCCGGCGCTTGTCGGGGGGCAGCGACTCCGGCAGCACAAAAAAGCCGTACAGGAAATTGCACAAGCTCAGCCCCGCCGCC
Organism: Hymenobacter siberiensis; assembly: GCF_018967845.1. Classification (GTDB taxonomy): domain Bacteria; phylum Bacteroidota; class Bacteroidia; order Cytophagales; family Hymenobacteraceae; genus Hymenobacter; species Hymenobacter siberiensis. Next base: position 318,967 of record NZ_JAHLZZ010000001.1, on the reverse strand, counting down.
GCCATAAATGGTACCCGCGCCCCGTAGCCGGCCAGCAGCCCGCCAATGGCCGGCCCGATGATGAAGCCAATGCCAAACGCCGCGCCCACCATTCCAAAGTTCTGGGCCCGCTTCTCGGGCGTACTGATATCGGCAATGTAAGCCGTGGCTGTAGTGAAGCTGGCCCCCGTGATGCCCGCCACCACGCGCCCCACAAACAGCCAGGCCAGCGTGGGCGCAAAACTCAGAAATACGTAGTCGAGCCCCAAACCCAGCAGCGCGGCCAGCAGCACCGGCCGCCGCCCCAGCTTATCGCTGAGCCCGCCCACCACCGGCGCGAAGCAAAACTGCGCCGCCGCGTAGGCAAACGTCAGCCAGCCCGAATAAATCGCCGCCCGGCTCAGCCCTTCGCCCGTTAGCTGCTGAATGAGCTTGGGTACCACCGGAATGATGATGCCCAGCCCGATAACATCAATCAGGATGGTGATGAAAATGAAGCCCAGTGCGGGCGAGCGTTTATCAGACATAAGCAAACAGGCAAAGCAAACCGGGGCACTACCCACCTAGTAGGCGGGCCGCAAAGGTCGGCACAAAGCAGGACCCGGCCTGCGCTGTCCCAGGGGCGCGTATTTTGCGGGCCCATCTGTTGGTTATGCCCTTGCCTGCGTCTGCTACTACCCTCGTCTTTCGGCCCGAGCTCAATGGCCTGCGGGCCGTGGCAGTGGGCGTGGTGGTGCTTCAGCACTGGGTGCGGCCGCCCTTTCCGCTTGGTGAAATCGGGCCGAGCCTGTTTTTCGTGCTTAGCGGCTACCTCGTGTCAGGCATTGTCTGGCGCTACGGGGCTTATGCAGGCGCGCCAGGCCGGTGGTGGCCACGGGTACGCACATTTTATGTGCGGCGGGCACTACGCATTGTGCCAGCCTATTACCTGGCGCTGGCGGGCGGCGCGCTGCTGCCGCTGGCCACCCTGCATGAGCACCCCGGCTGGTTTCTGCTGTTGATAAATAACGTGTTGATTTATAAAGCAAAAGGCTGGGGCGATGGCATCGGCCATTTCTGGACTATTGCCGTTGAGGCACAGTTTTACTTATTGTGGCCCTTTGCCTTGGGATTGCTGGGCCGCCGCCTGCAGGGCCTGCTGGCACTGGCCCTTGCCGGCTGGTGCTTCCGGGTGCTGTGGGCACTGTGGGTGCAGCTGGATATGGTGCATTTGCTGTTGCCGTCCAGCCTCGATTTGTTTGCCTTGGGCGGCGTGCTTTGCCTGGCTGAGGGAGCGCCCTGGTTGGTCCGGCTAGCACGGGGGCGCTATGTGCTGCTGGCTTGGCTGAGCTGGACCGCGCTCCGTTTTGCACTCGACCCCGGCCCGTGGGCTGCCGCGTGGGCCGTAAGTGAGGGCTCGGTGTTGGCCCTGGCCGATTTCCTCACCATTGGCTGGCTGCTGCATGTGCCTGCGGCCGGCCGGCGTCTGGGCCTCACCAAGCCGGCCATGCAATGGCTGGGCCAGCGCAGCTATGGCCTCTACCTCTACCACCTGCCCCTGTTCGTATTCTGGCAGCGGCTGGTGTATCATTTCGTGCCCGATGCCGCCGGGCGCGCCGCCTGGATGGGGCCGCTGCCCACGCTGCTGGTGCTGGGCCCGGTGCTGGCCGGGCTGGCCGCCGCATCCTGGCATTTCGTGGAAGAACCCCTCGACCGGCTCAAGAACCGCTTCCGGTACCGCAAGGCTTCCTAAGCGGTGGTTGCTGCCCATTAGCCAACCGCAAAGCCTTCAGCCGAAACTTTTATGAGGGCTTAACACTCGGATAACCAGCTTACCACCCTTGTGTTGGATTGATAAATGCCCGTGTCGTAGCAGAAATGCAGTTGGCAGGCTTGTATCGGCCAAAAACTTGTGCTACCTTTGTAACACCAAAACAGTGCGGGGTGGAGCAGTTGGTAGCTCGTTGGGCTCATAACCCAAAGGTCACTGGTTCGAGTCCAGTCCCCGCTACCTAAAAGGCCGTTTCCAATCTGGAAACGGCCTTTTTTCTTTTCAAGGGTACACGTAGGGGTACACGCCCTAACTTTTTGCTTGTTGGCGGTGGTTCTCACAGGTGCCAGCAAGGGAGAGGTAAAGGGCGTCTTTGCTTATCTTTACCTAGCCAGTAAGGTTTGTAGTTGCCAACTCAGCCACTGGTGCAAAAAGCCCCGGCGCGTAATGTGTCGGGGCTTTTTTTTATTCGTCGTCCTCTACGGGCTGGCTTAACTCAGTCAATGGAAGTGGCGAATTCCCGCCCCCGTTAATCCTATACGTGGCTCCCGTTCTTGTATCCAATATTATGCCTCCGTAGGCAGTTTGGTATCGACCATTTTTGCTAATCTGATGCATGAAAAATAATGTGGCACAGCCCCACAAAACTCCGAGTGCAAGCAGGATGGTTTTAGGTGAATTACTCATTGTGAAGATGATTCGGGGTAAGTACGATTGCTTCCTCCTATTGTGTAGAAATCAATAATAAGGCTTGCAATCAGAGATGGGGGAAGGCCAAAACGCTTGCTTTGCTCCAAGAAAAAAGCCGAGTCATCAACTGCAGTGGCCGTATTCTCCTCATAGCGATTATATGTTACGGGCAATAATGTTTCCATCCCAGACAAGAATGTATCTTGTCCTAATCCGTTAAAACGCTCCTCAAAGCTCCGAATAAGCTGCGCAGTCGTATCAACACCAATCCGATATTTAGTGGCCACAAGGACAACTACAGGATACGTTTGCCAAGTCCTAGGGTCATTTTTGGCTAGTTGGTGCTTGCCTGCATTTGGGTCTTTAGATTTTTGATTAGGTGGCGCAGAAGCGGTAGAATGTCCGCAAGCCACTAAGGCAATACAGAGGCTAAACGCTTTGATTGTGGGAACTATGATTTTCCGCATAAGTTGGGATAAGGAGGACTACAACATCGGCCCGAATATAGAATACCATTAATCAGTTGCAAGATTATGGGCGCGAAAAAGCCCCGACTGGTGAGTCTGGGCTTTTTCTATACTTTTAAGGAGCATCAGAAACTTGGGTACCCGTAGAATCGGTGAAAATACAGCAGCGAATGAGTTGCCCTGAATCTGCTTGCGGTGGGGCTCCCCTTATCTCGCTGACTTTCTCCGTTGCCCTTGCCCACTGCTGGCAGCCGGTGGCGTGGCTTCTGTCAGGATGTGCTCAGTGGGGGCGGTGGCACTCGACGGAGGGGCACCGGGCTCAGAGGGTTCGGTTGCCCACGTTGGGGCATGGCTGGCAGAATACCCCGTAGGTCAATCCGCGTACCTACACCGCATTTTCGTGTAACCAGCGGAGGAGGGCATGGTATTAATTAGTTGAAAAAAGTGCAGGCTTAGCTAAAAAAGAGCGAATAAAAAAGCTATTCATATGAGCAATCCCCCTTGCGCCTTATGGTATCTTTGTCAATATCACACGAGTAGTCCCACACCGGGTGTCGTTTATCCTCAATTGGGGGAAAAGCGAAGCCCCTGCGTTTGGCGACACAGGGGCTTCAAGAAGTGGGTGGCTGTAACACCCTTTCTTCTGACTCTATGAAAAAGGATCGTGTGTTAAAACTACTGAAAGCGGCTGCTGTAGCTGTCTTTTTAGGGTTAATGGGTGGCTTAGGTAAAGGCGTTGGCCTTTTCTTAATCACTCATGTACTCCGGTAACTCCGATAGTTTGATTGGGGCAGTCTGGCTGTATGCTGGGCTGCCCCTTTTTCGTGTAGCGTTTCACAAATCTAGTCAATGTTTACGAATCCTGGACAGGTATCGTTCAAATTGATTTGATAGTTACGTGCTATTTGCAGCCCATAACGTTTTGATAAACAGCGGCCCTGGCCCGAAGCATTGAGGCTATAAATTCAACTGTTTCCTCATTTGGCTTCTGCTACGTTGGTAGCAGGTGAGCATGAAGGCGGCAGGCTTGGCGGCCGATAGGCCGGGCGGTTTCTTCTGTGAGGTAAAACGGGGAGGGGGTTGGGCTTTCAATTGGCTTGCGTAGATTTTAATCGATTGACTGTTTGCGTTCGTATTGCCGTGCCCCGCCTAAAAGGTGCCGCTGATACTGCATGACGATACCAGCGCCGGCAAGGGTAATCCGTAGGCGGGCGCGGCCCCGGTGGGTGTAGCGTTCGACCAGCCCCGCCTTTACCAGCCGCGCCAGGTACTTCCGTAGGAGGCTCGGGGACATTAAACGGGCCTCGTATAGCTGCTTCGGGGTGATAATTCCACCTAATTCATGCAGCGCGGCCACTGTAACGAGCACAATTACCGCCCCGCTTGGTAGTCCGTTGGCCCTACTCACCCGGCGGCGGGCCTGACGTTCGGAAACGGCGATAAAGAGCGCCCAGCCAGTGGGGTACAGTTTCGGCCCGCTAAGCATTGGTGTCGGGTTTTGAGCACGAAGTAGGCACCGGCTCGAAGTGGTAAGAGCGCGGTTTTGCTTGGTAGTCCTTCACAGGTGCACAGAATCCGCGAATAATCGGCAAGGCGGCGGCTTGTGTATAGCGCGGTGAAAGGCCCGTTTCCCTTGCGTGAGTGTCGTTCTCCTTTGCCGTTACCCATTCCAGATTGCAAGCGCGGCCATCGTTTTTATTGCCGTTTTTGTGGTTCACGTACAGCTTGTGCTCGGGGTCGGGGTTGTGGACGAATTGCAGGGCGACTACACGGTGGGCCAACGGCCGCGCATAACTGTCATCATCCATTTTTAGGCCCGTTTGTAGGTACCCATCCGTTTGCGGGGTGGGCCGTAGCAGCCGCTTTGACCTTTCGGAGTAGATAGCCCCGCATTTGCTGACGTAATAGCGGCTCGCGCCTTGAATCTGGTGTAGGTAACGGCCTTCTTTGAATATTATGAGCATTGGGTAAGGGCATGAGGGGGCCGGGGTGCCCTTTTTAGGGGTGCCCGACTCGCGGTGAAATGATGATTTGGGGGTTGTGGGGCCGGGTGGATTACCCTAGCCGGGGTGCTGCCTGAAAAGGTGGTTTGCCAATTGATTACAAGGGTGGCAAACACCCCCATTTATGGGCAGCGGTCAGGCAGCGGCAGCCAGTTGGGTAATGCTTGCCAGCTCGCGGGCAAAAACGGCATCGTAGGGGTGCGGCTCGGTGCGCTCGCGCAGTAGGGCCGTGGCTTTGGCCTTGTTGCGGGTGTAGGTGCTACGGGCTTGCGTGGCTCGCATGGCTTCCCAAAAAGCAACGTCCGTAGCGGCGTGTAGTAGGGCGGCATCAGCAAGGGAGAGGTCGGCGTAGTTCATGTGTTGTCGGCGTTGGGTGGCGTTCCAATGAAGGCGCAGGTGATTGGCAAAGGCAGCCATTACCGGCGGGCGGGGTAGGTCGGCAAGGGTCAATTCTGACAGGCCGGTTACGGTGAGCATGGGCCGCTTCCGTTCAAAAACAACCTCGTAGCGCAGCAAGTGCGGGGCGGCGGTGTTGGGCGGGTGGCGGCCCTGTAGTCGGCTGTAGAGTCCTTTGTCGTAGAATTTCAGCCGATACGCCGCATGGTGCGCCCCGTACTCTAATGGGCGGGCGGCCCCGGCCGGTGGTTTGAGTGCCACAAACGGGCTGTTTTTGTGACTGGCAAGGCTTTCGAGGAACTGGCGCGGCGAATCAGCTACAGGAAGGTTCAGGCCAACCTCTAAACGGTGCACCGTTAGCCGTTCGGGCGGCACATCGAGTACGCCCGCCAACTCGGCGCAGGCGGCCCGCGCCTCGGCTGCGGTGAAGGTGCCCAGATTGTGGCCGTGGGCGAAGGTGTGAAGGGAGCCGCGAACCTGTAGAAAGCCGGTAGCCGGGGCGTACTTCAACCGCAATCCTCGGTAAGCTGCCCCGATTCGGCCGCGCTCGTCGGGCTGGCCGTCCGATTCGGCAAAGGCAACGGAATTGGCAAGCCGCTGTTCCGCGCCGGGGTCGTTGCCGGGCAAGGTCAGGTGCAGGGCGGCGTTATCGTACACGAGCCGGGGCGCATTAGGCTACTGCGGGCCGTTGTGAACCTTTGCGGGCCGTGGCACCCTTGCCCGGCTTCTCGCTCCGTTGGTGCCCTTGCAAAGCAGCCAACACATCGGTCTTTTTAATGTAGGTGCGGCTTCCCAGCTTGTGATACTTGAGCAGCCCGCGCCGTTTCCATTCGTGTACCGTTTGGATGGTCACGCCTAACATTTCGGCCGCTTCTCGGATGCTCAGTAGCTCGTCGGCGGGCGGGGTGCCAGCGGCGGTAGCAACTGGGGCGGCGCTTCGCTCGTGTCGGATTAACGCTCTAAAGTCATCGAGCATTTGGGCGTAAGTAACGCCTACGGGGATAATTACTTGCATTTATGTGGCCCGCCGGGGAGTGTGTCGGTCGAGTGATGCAAAGCAATTACACCTATTGCCCGCTAATGAAAAAGGCTTGTATTAGCAGGCAATAGGGGTCAATAGAAGGTGTTAAAAGTCCTTTTAAGATTGATTTTCCCGCCAATCACTCACCCATGTCTCAGCTTCATCTACTCCTTTTTTGAAAGGCAATGATGAAGTAGCCGCAGCTTTGCCGTGACCGGTTAACTCTATGTTTTGGGCCGTTTCACCAATTGCGGCCCCATAAGCAATATGAAAAGCGTTTACCCATTCGGCATTATTAGAAGTAGAGTCCATTAACCCCCGCCGATGTAGCACGCGGTATGCAGCTGTGAATTTGCTTCGCAAGCCCTGTGCTTTGCCTCTTAAATCGTTTGTCAAGCAATTACCCCGTGAATCAATAAGGCGCAGATGCTGCAATAGATTGCTCAGGTCTGCTGGCGTAAATGGAGATATGCAAAGCTCGGCTATCGTGGCTTTCGAGCTAACCGTAACAGTAGCCGGGGTGGTGCTTTTATTCGGGGATATGGATTGCACTCCCACCGCTAGGGGAGCGGTGTAATAGGCTGGCAGGTTGGGGCGAATGGCAAACTGTTTAGGCATATGGGCCTCATAAAAAGCGCGAGCATATTGGTAAAGCTGGATAGTTGCTCCCAACTTATTACGGTAGTAAACAGCTCTATTACGGGCAGTAGATGCCTCTTCAAAAGGTGGTAAGATTCCCCATAGAATTTCAACTGCTTTGTCCTTGCGGACCTGGCCTTGCGCCGCCAGCCACATTGCAATCTCTTGGGGTGAATCAGGCAGCGGGGCGGTGCTTGGTATATAGTTGCTGGCTTCATCTTCTATTCTGTCTATTTCAAGCCGGATAGCTAAGCAAAAAGCATCGGCTAGGTCAGCCGCGTCGTCTGGATTGTTATCAAGCAATTTTTTAAATGTGCGCCCTACTTTAACAACCTCATCGTGAAAGTTTGACTGACCCAAAACGCCATTCGCCCATACTGTATAAAATTCAGCTACGAAACTTGTAATCGATTCTTTTACATCGGGATTGAGTGTACTAACTATCCCGACAATGCTCTCCGCTCTAGCAATATCAACGCGGGTGGTATTGCCTACTACATGATGTCCCATTGTCTATTCTGGCATTTCGTGGAAACGGGCAAATTCTTCGGCTACTCGTTGCGGCGTGAGGTTCACGTAACGCTGAAAGGACTTGTACGAAGTGTGGCCGGTCAGCTTCATTACAAACTCGGCGCTCATGCCCTTGCCAAGATTCAGGGTTACAAAGGTTCTACGGGCTGTGTGCACAGTCAGCTTCTCATATTTGGGGGCTGTAGTAACGTCGGCAATGCCGCCCCGGTATCGGATTACTTCGATAGGCGAATCAATACCGGCCAGCTTGCCCAGCTCTTTTAGGAAGCGATTTAGCACCGGGTTTGTAATTGGCCCACTCTTTACCGTGGCAAGCTCACCGGCCAGCAGCCGGTTTACGATTTCAAGGGCGCGGGCGCTCAGTGGCACGTTCACCACGGCGCGGGTTTTCTTTGCGGTCAGGCGCAAGTGAGCCGGAAGCGTAGCCGTGGCGGGGCGCAGGTGTTGCGGCTTGATGCTTACGAGGTCGGAGTACCGCAAGCCACTATAGCAAGCCAGCAGGAACCAAGCGCGGGCTTTCTCAAGGCGGGAGCCTATGGCAAGCGGTAGGGTTTCGAGGGCAACCAGTTCGGCCGCGCTCAGGGCCATTACGTCGGGCTCGCGCCGCGCCCACGTTACTTGTGTTAGAGCGGCGTTGTCAGTGTAGCCTCGTTTGGCTGCCCACTTCATAAAGGATTTGAGGCGGCCCAAATGCTTGTTTATTGTGTTGTCAGTGAGCCCGGCCACGTTCAGCAGGTAAGCGGCCCACCTATCGCCCACGGTGGGCGTGAGGGTGTCAAAGTCAATAGCGTAACCCTGTGCTTGGCTGAACTCCCGAAGGTGCCGCCCGGCGGTGGCGTGTGCTTGTGCGGTGCGAACGGTGCCAGCGGCGCGGGTGTAGTCTACCCATTCCTCATAGCGTTGCCAGAACAACCCGCCCACCGGAACGGGCGCGGGCTCGTCGGGGCGTTCAGGCGCGGCGGCTTCGCGTAGGGCGGCGGCCGTGGGCAAGGTGCCGGTGGCTAGGCTTTCGGCATGGGTTAAAAGCAACTGCTTTTCCATATCGCTCAGCGCATCGTTCAGCAGTCCGTTTAGCTCGTTGCCCTTGCCCCGCACTTGCGCCCGCTGTTCGGCCTTTATCCACTTGTCGGGGTGAATGCTTCGCCCGGTGTAGACTTTGATGCGGTGCCGCCGGTCAATGGTCAGCAGGGCATAAATGGCCGTGGGGCGGTCTACCCCCGGCTCTTTCAGGTGAAAGGAAACGGTTGCCATAAAGTGTGTCTGTAGTTGCCGCTATAAATATAGGGTGTGTACCCTTGCCGGGGTACACGTAAGGGTACACACTGCGACATTTTAACCGTATTCAGCCCGATTTAGCCCGACAAGGAAGGTAGCAAAAAGCTGTTTACAGCATAATTGGGCTGCTTTTTCAGTCGTTCGCAATCGGCCTAGAAATGTAGGTTGTACTCCAGTCCCCGCTACCTAAGAAAAGGCCGTTTTCCACATGGAAAACGGCCTTTTTCTTTTCCTGCCATCGCCTTACGGCATGAGCCCGGCGTTGGTCCGGGCCACCACGGCAAACAACGGGTCGGAATGGCCGGGCGGCTGCGGGCTGCGGTCGAGCAGCTCAATGGCTTGCCAACCGCCCGCGGCCAGTAAATACTGACGCACCAGGGCCAGGTGGCCGCGGTCGTCGAGGGCATGCCAGGCGGCCACGGCTTTGCTGGGAAAGCAGCGGTTGGAGAAGGTGATGACCAACGGGGCCCCGGGGCGCAGCACGCGGGCCAGCTCGCGCAGCACGGCTACTGGCTGGGTCAGGTAGTCGATGGACACGCAAATAGAGGCACCGTCGAATTGCTGGTCGGCGAAGGGCAGGGTGGGTTGCGCGTTCAGGTCCTGCACCACGTGGGCGTTGAGGCGTGGGTTGGCGCGAAGCTCGGCGGCGTTCATGCCCAGTCCTACTACATGGCGGTAGGCAATATCGGCCGGGAGGTGGCTCACCCAACTGCTCATCAAATCGAGCAGCGTGCTGTCGGGCGCGAAGTACTCGCGGTAGAGCTGGGTGACGGCGGCAATGGCTGCGTCGTCGATGTGCGTGACGAAGCGCGGGTGGTGGTAAAACTCCGCGTCGGGGGTTTCGTCCTGGCGAACGAAGAATTTGTCGGGTAGCGGTGGGGGAGTGGGATTCATCTTTTTTAGGGGATGTCGGGCTACGTTCTACCGCAACCTCATCCCATGAACTGCCTTAGGTACGGCGCGGTTTGGCTGCCCTTGGCCAGGGCCACCGTGCGCGGCGGGCCGGCGGCTACCACGCGGCCGCCGTCTTCGCCCGCGCCGGGGCCGATGTCGATAACCCAGTCGGAGCCGGCTACTACGCGCATGTCGTGCTCCACCACGATGACGGTATTGCCGGCGGCCACCAGGCCTTCGAGCTGCAGCATCAGCTTCTCAACATCCGAGGGGTGCAGGCCGGTGGTGGGCTCATCGAGAACGTACAACGTGTTGCCGCGCCCAATGCGCTGGAGCTCGGTGGCCAGTTTGATGCGCTGAGCCTCGCCGCCGCTCAGCTCGGTGGCGGGCTGGCCGAGGCGCAGGTAGCCCAGGCCCACCTCGCGCAGCACGGTGAGGGCGCGGAAGATGGCGGGCTCGTCGGCGAAGAATGCCCAAGCGTCGTCCACGGTCAGGCCCAGCACTTCGGCGATGTTGAGGTCGCGGTACTGCACCTCGAGGGTTTTGGCGTTGTAGCGCGCGCCGTGGCACACTGGGCAGGGCGCGTACACGCTGGGCAGAAACAGCAGTTCGACCATCACGAAGCCTTCACCGGCGCAGTTTTCGCAGCGGCCCTTGGCTACGTTGAAGGAGAAGCGGCCGGCATCGTAGCGGCGCTTGCGGGCCTCGGGGGTGGCGGCGAAGAGCTTGCGAACGTGGTCGAACAGGCCGGTGTAGGTGGCCATGTTGGAGCGCGGCGTGCGGCCGATGGGCTTCTGGTCGACGCGCACCAGGCGCTTGATATTTTCCAGCCCGGCGGTGATGTGGCCGCCGAGGGTGACGGGCGCGGGCTGCGCCAGGGCATCGGTTTCCTCTTCCTCTGGGGCGATTTCCTGCCCCAGGCTTTCGGCCACCAATTCTACCAGCACCTGACTCACGAGGCTGGATTTGCCCGAGCCCGACACGCCCGTAACCGTGGTGAACACGCCCAGTGGAAATTCTACATCAAGCTGGATGAGGTTGTTGCGCGTCACGCCGGCCAGCTTCAGCCAGCCGGTAGGGGTGCGCGGCGGCTGGTCGGGCAGGGCGGGCGCATCGAAGAGAAACTGCCGCGTCTGCGATTCGGCGATGGCCTTGAGGCCTTCGGGCGGGCCGCTGTAGAGGATTTGGCCGCCCTTCTCGCCGGCGGCCGGGCCCACGTCTACGAGCCAGTCGGCCTGGCGGATAACGTCTAAATCGTGCTCGACCACGAACAACGAGTTGCCGGCGCGCTGCAGGCCGGCCAGGGCCTGCAGCAGCGCCTCGGTATCGGCCGGGTGCAGGCCGGCGCTGGGCTCATCGAGCACATATACCACGCCGAAGAGGTTGGAATACAGTTGCGTGGCCAGTCGCAGCCGCTGCAATTCGCCGGGCGAAAGCGTGGGCGTGCCGCGCTCCAGCGACAAGTAGCCCAGGCCTAAATCGAGCAGCACCGTAAGCCGCGCCGCCAAATCTTCGGCAATGCGCCGGGCCACGATGGCCTGCTCCGGATGCTCCGTATCGTGCTGCTGCTTGCCGGCTTTGCCCTCGGCAAAGGGCTGCAACAGCGCTGCTAGCCGCTTGAGGGGCAGGCGCGACATTTCGGCAATATCCAGCCCGGCAAAATTCACCGACAGCGACTCCACCCGCAGGCGCTTGCCGTGGCAGGTGGGGCAGTCGGAGCCCAGCATGTACTGGGCTACGCGGCGCTTCATCAGGGCGCTTTGGGTGGTGGCGAAGGTGTGCAGCACATGCCGTTTCACGCCCGTGAACGTGCCCATGTAGTTGGGCGGCTCGCGGCGCTTGATGGCCCGCTGGGTTTGCTCGGGCGAGTAGCCGGGGTACACCGGCAGCACGGGCTGCTCGTCGGTGAAGAGAATCCAGTCGCGGTCCTTTTGCGGCAAATCCTGCCAGGGCGTGTCCACATCATAGCCCATGCTCACCAGGATGTCGCGCTGGTTCTGGCCGCCCCAGGCCTGCGGCCAGGCCGCAATGGCCCGCTCCCGAATGGTGAGCGTGGGGTCGGGCACCATGGTCTGCTCCGTCACTTCATACACGCGGCCCAGGCCGTGGCAGGTGGGGCAGGCCCCCTCGGCGGTGTTGGGCGAAAAGGCTTCGGCGTAGATGATGCCCTGGCCGGCCGGGTAGTCGCCGGCCCGCGAGTAGAGCATGCGCAGCAGGTTGGCCAGCGTCGTGACCGAGCCCACTGACGAGCGGGTGCTGGGCGCGCCGCGCTGCTGCTGTAGGGCCACGGCCGGCGGCAGCCCCTCAATGCTGGTAACTTCGGGCACGGCCATCTGGTGAAACAGCCGCCGGGCGTAGGGCGACACCGATTCGAGGTAGCGGCGCTGGGCCTCGGCGTAGAGCGTGCCGAACGCCAGGCTGCTTTTGCCCGAGCCCGATACGCCGGTGAACACCACCAGCGCATCGCGCGGAATGTCGACATCGACGTTTTTGAGGTTGTGCTCGCGGGCGCCGCGCACCCGCACGAAGCCGGTGAAATTGGTGGGGGAGGGGGAAGGAGTTGTTGGCATAATGGGAAAAAGCCCCGCCGGAACCAGGCAGGCAACGCTGCTATACGCGGGCTGCGGCCTGGCAGGCCAACTATTGCCGCTTACGGGGTGGCTGGTGCCGCATTTGTTGCCCGGGCCGAAATCTCCGTAGTTTTAGCCGCACCTTTTCACCGCTATTTCCAATTCAATGCGTCCATTCTACTTCTGCCTGTGCTGCTGCCTGTTGCTGAGTGCGCCGGTTTTTGCCTAGTTTTCCCGCACCATCGCCGAATTCAAGCGCGACCGCGACCAGGAAACCCAGCTGCTGCGGACCCAACCGCTGCTGGTAGTGTTGAAGCAGGAGGACGAAAAACAGTTGAAAAAGCTGGCCAAAAAGCCCGACGGCCTGCGGGCTTATCAACAATCTATTGCCTTGGGCAACGCGCTGCTAAAAGAGGTGGCCGGCCCGGGCTGGACGTTTTCCCCGAAAGTGGAATATAAGTTAGAGGCTGAGCTGGCGGCCTTGGTAGCGGCCAATACCGGCCAGCTCAACGTGCTTGATTTTGATGCGGTTGACTACCTCGATGCCCCGCCTCCCATGCGCCGCTATGGCGAGCCTGGCCCAGTACTAGCGGGGCACCGCGACGAATTGCTGAGCTTCCGCCTGCGCATATTCCTGAAGCAGATTGATTTTACCGTGCACAATGAGCCCCTACTCAATAACACGCCGAACCCGAGCGACGCACTGTACTGCGTGAAAATACTGGAGCAGTACGCCGCTGGGACTGGCCCGCAGCGCGTGAAGTCGGGCAGCACGCCCCCTTTGTTGCTGTTGTGTCAGGACGACCGTGCGCCCGGCCTGACCGACGCGCAGATAAAGCAGGTCTATCCCTATTCGTATCAGTTCGTAGCGCGGCCTGAATATGAAAAAGCCGTGCACGAAGCCTCTCCGGGGGTAGCCTTCGTGCGGATGGCGTGGCAGGCTTACGGCACCATCTCGCCAATGGCTTATGCCTTGCCCGGCTTCGGCATCGTGAGCGACTTACACCGGCTAAAAGGCCCGTTGATTACTCTGCAGGATTTCAAAAGCTTTAAGAAAACGTTGTTGCGCTAAGCGGCTCCCGCGCCGCCCGGCCCTTCGGTATCTGCCGGGTCGGTAGTCCGGGAAATCGTGCCTAATCTTGAGGCTGCAATCGCCTTCCTTTCCGTGAAATTATTTCTACTTGCGGCACTGCTGGCCGGGGTCAGCCTCAGCGCCCGCGCCCAAACCTATTACCTCGACCTGACCAATCAGGCCCTGACGCTATCCGACAACACGCTGGGGGTGGAGCAGGTGGTGGACGGCCGCGCCGGACAGCCGCCCATCGGCATCGTGTATCGGGGGCTGAATGGAAAATCGGCCGCCGTGGCCTTCCGGCAGGGGCTGGAAACGGAGCTCACCAGTTTTCTGCAAATTCAGCTGCCCGTGCGGGCGGCGGGCGGGCATACCGTGGTGCTGTGCGTGCGCAGCCTGCACATTGGCGAAATCATGGGGGGCAAAAAGCAGCAGGCCATTGCCGAGCTGACGGCCGATGTGTACGAGCAAATTACTGATGGCTAACATTTTGTGCGGGGTGTTGGGGCGCATGCCAGCGCCTACGGATACGAAACCACCGGCCGCCACGCCGGCCACTTGGCCCAGCTGCTGAGCCAGTGCCTGGGCCAGACCACCGATGCCGAATGGGCTACCGTGGCCCGGCAGCCTGCCCGCACCATGGCCCAGCTGCCGGCCGACGCTCCTGCTGCCCTGGGCACGGCCGGCCGGGGCGCGGCCATTCTGCGCGAAGCACCGCGCCGGGGGCTGTACTACCGGTTCGAGCATTTTCTGGCCAACCGGCCCGATACTGTTTCGCCGTTTTTGTCGATACCATCCGGCGGCGCTACAAGAGCGCGCTGGCCACGGCCCAGTGGCTGCGCGTGGCGCGGGTGCGGCCGCTGGCGGGCTCGGCCGCGCACCACGGCGGTGTGCCGCCCGACCTGTGGGGCTTCTCGGATGGCCGGTAGGTATTCGTGCTCCACGACAAGCAGTTTTTCCCGCTGATGCGTCAGGGGAGCTTTTTCACGTTCGTCGGCGAGGCGCTTGATGACCAATTGTACGCCGCCGCCCAAGCCCAGAGCCAATCGAAAGGAATGTTGATTGCCGGGGCGGTAGGGGCGGCCCTGGCCCAAACCTACATCCCCGACCATAGCGCCGAGCCCACGGCCTACGGGCTGGATATGCGCACCGGGGCCATTGCGCCCTACCCCGGCGCGCATACCTCAGTGCGGACCGATACGGCTTACATCTACGTGTACCGCCCGGCCCAGGCCGCCGGCGCGCCCCCGCTCAAAGTGTATGTTGATGGCCACGAAATGGGCACCCTCGGGGCCGGGCAATACCTGGAGCTGCCTTGGGCGCGCTTCGGCAAGCCCTTGCAGCTGTGCCTTGGCAGCTGGCCCGTGGCCAAGCCCTGCCAGTTTGTGGTGCCCAACACCACGCGCCTCAACTACCTGAAAGTGAATGAGCCCGCCGCCCCTCAGCCCTGGCAGTGGATGACGCCGGCCCAGGGCGCGGCCGACCTCGACGAACTGGACAGGCGCGCCAGATAGGTGGCTGGCTTCAGGCGGCCGGCGGGGTTGGGTTCAGCAGGGCCAGCACGGCGGCCGGGTCTGCTACTTCGATGATGAGCTGGTGGTAATCCTCATCGTACAGGTCGATGATGACGGCGTGGTCGATGTTGGCAACGTCCCAGAAAATCTGCTGGCCTTCGAAGTAGAATGTGCCGGCCGTGAGCAGGCCCGGTACGTGGGTGCCCACGCGCCAGCCTTTCCACCAGCGGCCCACGGCTTTGGCATCCTGCCGGGCCCCGCGAATGTGGGAGCGCGGGATGGTGAGCTGGCTTTTCAGGGCCCAGAGCTTGTGCATGCCCTGTACATTGAACACGACGACATCGCCCTGCGGCTTTACTTCTACCATGAGGAAAGTTATCGGGGGATTGAAGAAAATGCCTCGGCCAGTACGCCGGCCGGCGCTGCGGTTTCGGTAGGCTGCCCACGCATCAACAGCATATAAACTGCCCCCGATACCCCAAAACCCACAAACCAGGCGTAGTTGTACACGGCTACCAGCGTCGGCCACACCGCGCCTTTTTCCAGCACGCCAATGGCCGTGAGGAAGCCCGGCACGTTGGGCAGCACCCCGATGACGAGGGCGATGATGGCGGCCGGATTGAAGCCGCCCCGGTAGGCGTAGCGGCCGTGGTACTGGTACAAATCGGGCACGTTAAGCTGTTGGCGGCGGATGAGGTAATAATCGACAATCATGATGCCGCCAATGGGCCCGAGCAGCCCCGAATAGCCCACCAGCCAGGTGAAAATGTAGCCCGAAGGGTCGGTAATGAGCTTCCAGGGAAATATCAGCACGCCCAGCACGCCGGTGAGGTAGCCGCCGGTTTTGAAGCTGATGCGCTCGGGTGAGAAGTTGGCGAAGTCGTTGGCGGGGCTCACGATGTTGGCCGCGATGTTGGTGGCCAGCGTGCTCAGGGCCACGGCAATCATGGCGAAGCTCACCAGCAGCTTGCTGTCGAAGCGGCCGGCCAGCACCACCGGGTCCCAGATGGTTTTGCCGTAGATGATGAAGGTGGCCGATGTCACGACCACGCCCACAAACGAGAATAACGTCATGGACGCGGGCAGGGCCAGCGCCTGCCCCAGCTGCTGCGCCCGCTGGCTGACGGCGTAGCGCGTGAAATCCGGAATATTGAGCGAGAGCGTGGCCCAGAACCCCACCATGCCCGTGAGCGAGGGAAAAAAGAAGGCCCAGAACTGCGCGCTGGTCGTGAATTTGCTCGGCTGCGCCAATATCGGCCCCAGCCCGTGCCCGGCCGAAATAGCCCACCACAGCAGCGCCAACGCCGCCAGCGGCAGGAAAAATGCCTTGAACACCAGTAGTTTGCGAATGCTCTCGACCCCGAGGTACACCACATACATGTTCAGCAGCCAGAAGAGAAAAAACACCAGCGCCGGCCCCGTGGCCAGGCCCCAGCTGGCCGGGAAAATGGCCGGCAGCGTGCCCAGCGCGGGCACCCACAGCACGGCCATCTGATACAGCGCGTAGCCCCCAATCCAGGTCTGAATACCGAACCAGCCACAGGCGATGATGGCTCGGAGCAGGGCCGGCACGTTGGCTCCGCGCACCCCGAAGCTGGCGCGGGCCAGCACCGGAAATGGGATGCCGTAGCGCGTCCCGGCCCGGCCATTGAGCAGCATGGGGGCCAGCACAATGGTGTTGCCGAGGAAGATGGTGAGCAGCGCCTGCCACCAGTTCATGCCGCCCTCGATGAGCGAGCTGGCCAGCATGTAGGTCGGGATGCACAGGCTCATGCTAATCCAGAGCGCGGCGTAGTGGCCCGTGCCCCAGGTGCGCTCGGCAAAAGGCACCGGGGCCAGGTCGAGGCTGGTGAGACCGGGGGCGGGCGGGGAGGCGGTTTCCAGTGAAGGGCTCATGCGATTATCCGTAAAAAGGCCGGGCTAATGTAATCACCTAACCCATAAGTGCATCATGTCGAGCGCCGCCGACATATCTCGCGTGCCGTCACAGCCAAGCAGAAATACCGGTATGCTCCGGTCCGACCGCCCTAGGCGGTCCGACCGGTTGAAGCACCCCCGATTTCGTCCTCACGACAACCGGTCCGACCGCCTAGGGTGGTCGGACCGGAGCTTACGGGTACTTCTGCACAAGTGCCTGATTATTGGGGTACTGCTCCGAGCGAGGTGTCTCGGCGGCGCTCGACATGATGTTCTGTGTTTTTCTGATTCATTAACTGGCCAACTGGTATCCCCGCGCCAGCTCCGCGAAGGCCGCCACCTGCCCGGCTTGCCAGGCGGCATCGTGGCCCAACTCCTGGACCAGCAGGGCGGCTACGGTGGGGGCGGCGCGTATTGCAGCGGCGGCATCCAGAAACAGCAGGCGTACACGCCGGGCCAGTACGTCTTCTACGGTGCGGGCCAGCTCGTGGCGGGCGGCCCACACTACTTCGGCCAGTAAGAATTCAAATGCTGAATCCAGCTTCGCGCCCAGCGCCGGATTGTCGGCAATGAGTTTTGATAGCGCCGGCTGGTCGCTGCCGTAGGCAGCTAAGTGGGCTGGGCCGCCGGAATTTTCGGTTGATGAGGCCGCGCCGTGAATGGCCAGGTGCGCCGTGTGGCTGGCGGCGGCCGGCAGCTGGTGCAGCTTAATAGCTTGGTCGATGGTATCCTGGCCCATGCGGCGGTAGGTGGTCCACTTGCCGCCCGTGATAGTGATGAGGCCGCTGGCCGAAGCCACGATTTTGTGGCGGCGTGATACCTCCTTGGTTTTGGTGGAGCCCGCAGCTGAGGCCGCTAGCGGGCGCAGGCCCACGAAGATGCTGCGCACATCGGCGCGGGTAGGCGCACGGGTGAGGTACTGCGCGGCGGTGCGCAGCAGAAAGTCGATTTCGGCTTCCTGGGCGCGGGGTTCCAGGGTGGCAGTGGGCACGGGCGTATCGGTGGTGCCCAGCACGATGCGGCCCTGCCACGGCACGGCGAATAGCACGCGGCCATCGTCGGTGTGCGGAATCATGAGGGCCGCTGTGCCGGGCAGAAATGCCTGGTCCAGCACGAGGTGCACGCCCTGGCTGGGCTGCACCAGCGGCCGGGCTTTCAGTTCGTCAAGCTGCCGGATTTCATCCACGAAAATGCCGGTGGCATTTACTACGGTTTTGGCCCTTAGCTCATATTCGCGGCCGGTTTCGAGGTCGGTGGCGCGCACGCCGGCCACGCGGCCGTGGGCGTCTTTCAGCAGGCCATGCACCGCGCAGTAGTTGAGGGCCGTGCCACCGTGGTCGAGGCAGGTCTGGGCCAGGTTTATGGCCAGGCGGGCGTCGTCGAACTGGCCGTCGTGGTACAGCACGCCGCCGCGTAGGCCGGCCGGGCGTAGAGTGGGCAGCTGCCGCAGGGTTTCGGCCCGGCTCAGGTGGGTGGATGTGCCCAGGCTGAGGTGCCCGGCCAGCAGGTCGTATAGCTTCAGGCCGATGGTGTAGAACGGACCGCCCCACCAGGTATAGTTCGGGATGATAAACGCCTGATTGTGGCACAGGTGCGGCGCATTCTGCAGCAGCAGGCCGCGCTCGTGCAGCGCCTCGCGCACCAGCCCGATATCGCCCTGCGCGAGGTAGCGCACGCCGCCGTGCACCAGCTTGGTGCTGCGGCTGCTGGTGCCTTTGGCAAAATCAGCCTGCTCCAGCAGCAGCGTTTTGTAGCCCCGGCTGAGGCCGTCGAGCGCCACGCCCAGCCCCGTGGCCCCCCCGCCGATGACGATGAGGTCCCAGGCGGGGGTATCGGTCAGCTGTTGGATTAGCGTTTCGCGGCGGTAGGGGGGGAGCATCATGTCGCTTTATACGGCGCAGGCGGCGGAACCTCACCCCCGGCCCCTCTCCAAAAGAGAGGGGAGCCATGGCGGCACGGGCATTTTTCTAAACGGTTTCGAAATCCCAACCTAGAGGCCGTTCGGCTCCCCTCTCTTTTGGAGAGGGGCTGGGGGTGAGGTTTTACGTCAGGCGGCGATTCAAACAATTCACCGCAGCATTCCGCCCACCTGGTCTACCAGCACGGGGATGCTCAGGCCGCCCATCACCATCACTACTATCCAGCCGGCGGCCAGCATCCAGCGCGGGTGGCGGTAGTTGCCCATCAGGCGGCGGCTGGTGGCTGCTACCAGCACGATGCCCAGCGCGATGGGCAGAATCAGCCCATTGATGGCCCCGGCGAAAATGAGCAGCTGCGTGGGCTTGCCGATGAAGACAAAAATACTGGTTGATAGAATGATAAACACTGAAATGCACGCCCGCTCATACCGCGCAAAAACCGGGTGAAAGGTCTTGAAAAACGATACCGACGTGTACGCCGCGCCCACCACCGACGAAATAGCCGCGCTCCACAAAATCACCCCGAACACCCGGAAGCCCACCTCGCCTGCCGCCGCGCGGAATACGCCCGCCGCCGGGTTGTCGGCCTCCAGCACTGCCCCGTGGCTGAGCACGCCCACAATGGCCAGAAACAGCACAAACCGCATCACCGTGGAAATAACGATGCCGCTCACGGCACTACGCGTCACTTCCGCTTGGTTTTCAATGCCCTTGATGCCCGCATCGAGCAGCCGGTGCGCGCCCGAAAACGTGATGTAGCCGCCCACCGTGCCGCCCACAATCGTCACAATAGCGGCCGCGCTGATTTTGACCGGCAGCAGCGTGTGGTGCAGTGCCTGCAACAGGGGAGGGTGCGCGCTGAAGGCAATGCCCAGCGTGAGCAGAATCTTGACGGTGCCGAGAATCTTGGTGAAGCCGTCGAGCATCTTCCCGATTTCGCGCACCCAGAACAGCAGCAGCGCCACCCCGCAGCTGATGATGGCGCCCTGCTCGTAGCTCAGGCCGGTGAGCACATTCAGCCCCAGCCCGCAGCCCGCAATGTTGCCGATATTGAAGGCGAAGCCGCCCAAAATAACCAGCGCTGCCAGCAGGTAGCCCAGTCCCGGCAGCAGCCGGTTGGCCAGGTCCTGCGCCCGCAGCTCGCTCACCGTGAGGATGCGCCAGGTGTTGAGCTGCGCGCCTACATCGAGCACCACCGAAATCAGAATGACAAACCCGAAGCTGGTGAGCAGCTGCTGGGTAAATACCGTAGTCTGGGTAAGAAACCCCGGCCCGATGGACGAGTTGGCCATCAGAAATGCCGCCCCCAGGCTGGCCCCACCGAATGTGCGAAACTTCGGCTTCATCGGGCGCTTTTTGAGTTGGTGGCTTGCAGCTGCACGCCGGCGGCGCGTAGCTCTGTGTTCAGGCGCTGGGCAAATTCGAGGGCGTGGGCCCCGTCGCCGTGCAGGCACACGGTATCGGCCCGGATGGCCATGTCGGTGCCCTGCTGGGTGCGTACGCCGCCGCCTTGCACCATGCGCAGCACCTGCGCAATGGCCACGTTGGCATCGGTGATGAGGGCGTCGGGCTGGCGGCGCGGGGTGAGGGTGCCGTTGGCCTGGTAAGTGCGGTCGGCAAATACTTCGTGGGCGGTGCGCAGGCCCAGCTGCTCGCCGGCTTTGGTGAGCTCGGAGCCGGCCAGGCCGTAGAGCACCAGCTCGGGCTGCACCTTGTACACGGCTTCGGCAATGGCGGTGGCCAGCGCGGCGTTGGTGGCGGCCATGTTGTAGAGCGCGCCGTGGGGCTTGAGGTGGTGGAGGTAGCCGCCCTCGGCCTTCGCCACGGCCTGAATGGCTCCCAGCTGATACACCGTCATATCAAAGGCTTCTTCGGGCGAAATGGCTATGTCGCGCCGGCCGAAGCCCACCAAATCGGGCAGGCCGGGGTGGGCCCCAATGGCCACGTTGTGCTGCAGCGCGGCCCGCACGGTGGCGCGCATCACGGCCGGGTCGCCGGCGTGGTAGCCGCAGGCAATGTTGGCCGAGGTGATGAAGGGCATGAGCGCGGCATCGTGGCCCAGGGTCCAGGCCCCGAAGCTTTCGCCCATGTCGCAGTTCAGGTCAACGGAGTGGGTTGGGGGCATAAGCAGGGAAAGAGGAATAAATAAGCCAATAAGAACGTCATGCTGAGCGCAGCCGAAGCATCTCGCGTGGGGTCGTAATCAAATCGATTCGGAATTAGTGGTGGCACATGAGATGCTTCGGCTGCGCTCAGCATGACGTTCTTATTTCAGACTCGAAAAACCGCTGCAATCCCGCTTTGCAACCCGCGCAGCCGCGCTTCCTGCGCAAGGTACAGCGCCTGCGCCTCGTCCAGCGTCAGTTTCTCAAACCGCAGCTGCTGCCCCGGCCGCGCCTGCGCCAGCGCCGAAAAATCGGCACTGATAACCTGCGCCAGGCGGGGGTAGCCGCCGGTGGTCTGGTGGTCGGCCAGCAGCACAATGGGCTGCCCGCCGGCCGGCACCTGCACCGTGCCGAGCGTAACGGCGCTCGACAGCAGCTCCGTCGCGGCGGGCCGCTCAAGTTTCGGCCCCTGCAGGCGGTAGCCCATGCGGTCGGCCTCGGGCGTGATGGTGAACGGCTCCCGCCAGAAAGCCCGCTGGCTGGCGGCCGAAAACTGCGCGTACTCCGGCCCGGGCACGGCGCGGATAACGGGCTCTGGCCGGGGCATTGGGCACAGGTACGGGCCGGGCGTGAAGCGGGCCTGGTTCCATTGTTCTTGGCTGTTGAAAAGGGAAGCCCGAATTGCCGCGCCAGTGGCGGAAGACTCACCAATTGGCAGCTCATCACCCGCCCGCAATGCCCGGCCATCCAATCCTCCAAAGCCAGCCCGTAAATACGTGCTGCGGCTGCCCAGCACCAGCGGCACGGCCACGCCGCCCGCCACCGCCAGGTACGCCCTGCATCCCGCCACGGCCGGCCCAAACGCCAGCTCCGCGCCGGCCGCCACCCAAATGGCGCGGTCCCGCCCCACCGGCTGTCCGTTGAGGGTGGGGGAAAAGTGCGCCCCGGTAAGGGCAATAAGGTGGTTGGTTTCGAAGCGGATTTTTGGGCCGAGCAAGGTGCTTTCGAGGCCGGCGGCATTGTCCTCATTACCCACCAGCAGGTTGGCCACGCGCAGGGCCACGGCATCCATCGCGCCACTCACGATGATGCCATGCTGCTGGTAGCCGAAGCGGCCGAGGTCCTGTACGGTGGTCAGCAGGCCGGGACGGAGAATGTGCAGACTCATGGCTGCGGCGGCTGAATCTCCGCAAACTCCGCCTCTGAAATTGCCACAAACCGCAGCTTTTGCCCCGCCCGCAGCCGGCTGGGCTGCTCCCATCCGGCATCGAACAGCGCCAGGGGCGTGCGGCCAATAAGCTGCCAGCCGCCCGGCGTGGGCAGCGAGTAAATCCCCGTTTGCGGCCCCGCGATGCCTACCGTGCCGGCCGGTACCAGCGGGCGCGGCTGCGGCCGGCGCGGCGTGGCCAGCCGCGCATCGAGCCCGCCCACGTAGGGGAAGCCGGGTGCGAAGCCAATCATATGCACCAAGTATTCGGGGGCCGTGTGCAGGGCAATTACTGCCGCCGGGCTCAGTCCGGTGTGCTGGGCTACGAAGGCTAAATCCGGCCCGAACGCGCCGCCGTAGCACACCGGGATTTCCACTACTTCGGTTTCTTCGGCGGCTTCAGCTTCTCCAGAAACCGGGAGTAGCTCGCGCAGCTGGGCCGCCACCCGCTCGTAGGGCATGTGCTGGCCGTTGCCGCTGGCCAGCCACGGGTCGTAATACACGGTGAGTGTAGTGAAGGCGGGTACCATCTCGCGCAGGCCCGCAAACGGCTGCCGCAGCAGCCGGGCGCTGAAAGCCGCGATGGCCCGGTGCGTAGCCGCACTGATATCGTTGCCGAATTCCAGCACCACGGCCGCATCGCCTAGCGGGTACAGCCGCACGGGCAATGACATGGCAGACGGCGGCAGCACGGTACTCACGAAGCAGCGGTTACTTTTGAAGCTCTCAGCACTGGCCTATTCCAATGACATTTCGCTTTTGTAAATATGGCAGGGCCGGGGCGGTTCTGCTCGCACTGCTTGCCACCGCCTGCCACCGCGCGCCCATGTTCACCACGCCCGTGACCACTGCGAAAGCGCCGCTGCCCACCGAGCCCACCGAGCCCGACCCGCCCGTGACCACCGGCGTCTCCGAAATGGTGGCCGTGGCGCGCAAGGCCACCATCAGCGGGGTGGCCTATAACCTTAGCCTGCATGTTCCGGCGCTGAAAACGGAGCCCATTGAAGCCATTGAGCAGGTTTCCTTCAATCTGAAGGATAATCGCCACCCGGTACAGCTTGACTTTAAAGCCCCCACCGGCAACCTGCACAGCCTCACCGTCAACGGCCAGCCCGTGGCCCTCGACCACCGCAACGAGCACCTCGTGCTGCCTGTCGCCGCCCTGCGCCGGGGCCATAACGTGGCCGAAATTCGCCTGCGGGCTGGCGAGCAGTCACTCAATCGCAATGACGATTACCTCTACACGCTGCTGGTGCCCGACCGCGCCCGCACCGTCGTGCCCGTGTTCGACCAGCCCAATTTGAAAGCCACGTTCACGCTGGCCCTCACCGTGCCCGCCGGCTGGCAAGCCATAGCCAACGCCCCCGTGCAGGATTCGACCCTGAATGGAGCAACGAAACAGTATCTTTTTGCTGCTTCCGACAGCATGAGTACCTACCTGTTTTCCTTCGCGGCGGGCAAGTTCACGCGGCTAAACCGGACGCTGAACGGCCGGGCTATGAGCCTGCTGCACCGCGAAACCGACTCCACGAAGCTGCGTCTGAGCCTCGACCCCATTTTCCAGCTGCACGCCGATGCGCTGGCGTTTATGACTGCGTACACCGGCCTGCCGTACCCGTTTCAGAAGTTTGATTTCGTGGCCATTCCCGACTTCCAATACGGGGGCATGGAGCACGTGGGGGCCATTGATTACAAGGCCTCTACGCTGTTTCTGGACGAGGGCGCGACCCAGGACCAGGTGCTGGCCCGCTCCAACCTGGTGTCGCACGAAACGGCGCACATGTGGTTCGGCGATTTGGTGACCATGCAGTGGTTCAACGACGTGTGGATGAAGGAGGTATTCGCCAATTTCATGGCCGATAAAATCACGCAGGTGGCCGTCAAAAACTCGAACTACGACCTCAAATTCGTTATCGACCACTACCCCGCCGCCTACGGCATCGACCGCACCGCCGGGGCCAACCCCATCCGCCAGCCGCTGACCAACCTGCAGGACGCGGGCTCGCTCTACGGCAATATCATCTACCACAAAGCGCCCATTATGATGCGGCAGCTGGAGCGCCTGATGGGGCCCGAACCCTTCCGCGACGGCCTGCGCGAATACCTTAAAATCTACGCCCACGGCAACGCCACCTGGCCCGACCTCATCAAAATCCTCGACGCCCGCACCCCCGCCGACCTGCAGGCCTGGAACCAGGTGTGGGTGAACCAGCCCGGCCGCCCTGTCTTCACCGCCGACCTGCAAACCAGCGCCAATAAAATCACCAGCCTCACCCTCACCCAGCGCGCCGAAGATGGCTCCGACCGCCTCTGGCCCCAGCTGTTCGAAGTATTGCTGATGTACCCCGACGGCCACACCAAAGAGCTGACCGTGAACATGAACGCGCGTACCGTGCCCGTAACCCAGGCCGTGGGCGAGCCCGCCCCGCGCCTCGTGCTTTACAACTCGTCGGGCCTGGGCTACGGTGTGTTTCCGACCGCCCCGGCGCTAACCGCGCAGCTTTCGAAGCTGAAAAACCCGGTGGCCCGCGCCGCCGCCTACGTCAACCTCTACGAGAACATGCTCAACGGCCAGGTTATCCGGCCGCTGGCGCTGCTCAGCGTGTATCGGCAAGCCCTTACCCTGGAGCCCGAGGAGCTGAATCTGAAGCTGCTCACGGGGCAGGCCAGCGCTGTTTTCTGGCAGTTTCTCACGCCCACCCAGCGGCTGGCCGTGGGGCCGGCTTTGGAGAAGGACCTGTGGGCGGCATTGCAGAAAAACCCCTCGGTCAATTCCCAGAAGCTGCTTTTCAAAACCTACCAGTCCGTGGCACTCAGCCAGCCGGCGCAGGCCCGCCTCTACCACATCTGGCAAACCGAAAAAGCGCCCGCCCGCGTGAAGCTGACCGAGGACGACTACACCGCCCTGGCCCTGGCGCTGGCCGTGCGCGACTATCCGGCCGCTGAGCCCATTCTGCCCGCCCAGCTCGCCCGCATCAAAAACGAAGACCGCCGCCAGCGCTTGCAGTACCTCATGCCCGCGCTTTCATCCGATGTTGCCACCCGCGACACCTTTTTCGAAAGCCTGAAAACGAAGCCCGGCCGCGCCAAAGAAGCTTGGGTCACCGCCGCGCTCGGCTACCTGCACCACCCGCTGCGCCAGGCCACGTCGGAAAAATACCTGCCCGCCAGCCTTGATTTATTGCAGGAAATTCAGCTCACTGGCGATATTTTCTTTCCCTATGGCTGGCTACAGGCTACGCTGGGCAGCTACCAAACGCCCACAGCGGCGGCCACCGTGCGCACCTTTCTGGCCGCGCATCCGGACTACAA
Source organism: Hymenobacter siberiensis (assembly GCF_018967845.1). Classification (GTDB taxonomy): domain Bacteria; phylum Bacteroidota; class Bacteroidia; order Cytophagales; family Hymenobacteraceae; genus Hymenobacter; species Hymenobacter siberiensis. Next base: position 293,706 of record NZ_JAHLZZ010000001.1, on the reverse strand, counting down.
CCCGCAGCTACGCGCCAAGCTGCTGCAAGCCAGCGACGACCTGCTGCGGGCTGAGAAGCTGGCGCGGTAAAGCCGGCCGGCGCGAATGCCTCCAGCCCGATTAATTGCGCCGGCTGGTGGCGGTTGCTATCGGAAAGCCAGGAGTTGGATAACCAGTTAAATATTAGCGTACTTCGCCACATGCATTCGATGAAAAAATACACGACCCTGACCCTGTTGACGGCCGCCCTGCTGGCCGCCTTCCGCCCGGCCCAGCCACCCACCGAAGCCCTCAAAACTGAAGCCCTGCAGGATTTGCAGGCCCACTACGCCGAGTATCAGCAGGTGGCGCAGCGCATCTGGGGCTTTGCCGAGATGGGCTACAAGGAAACCAAAAGCTCGGCGCTGCTGCAGGAAACGCTGCGCAAAAACGGCTTCACGGTGCAGGCCGGCGTGGCCGACATTCCCACGGCGTTTGTGGCCACCTACGGCAGCGGCCAGCCGGTTATCGGCATCTTGGCCGAGTACGATGCGCTGCCGGGCCTGGCCCAGGAGGCCGTGGCCGATAAATCGCCCATTGCCGGGCAGAACGCGGGCCACGGCTGCGGCCACAACCTCTTCGGCACGGCCAGCGTGGCGGCCGGTATCGAAATCAAGAAGCTGATGAAGGAAGGCAAGCTGCACGGCACCGTGAAGGTGTACGGCTGCCCGGCCGAGGAGGGCGGCAGCGGTAAGGTGTACCTGGTGCGGGCCGGCCTGTTCAACGGCGTGGATGCCGTGCTGCACTGGCACCCCGGCAGCGAAAACGCCACGATGGTGGGCAAGTATATTGCTAATTCGTCGGCCAAATTCCGGTTTCACGGCGTGGCCGCGCACGCCGCCGCCGCGCCCGAGCGGGGCCGCAGCGCCCTCGACGGCGTGGAGGCTATGGACAACATGGTGAACATGATGCGCGAGCACGTGCCCCAGGAAACCCGCATTCACTACGTCATCACCAACGGCGGTAAGGCCCCCAACGTAGTGCCCGATTTCGCCGAGGTGTACTACTACGTGCGCCACCCCAACCGCGCTGAGGTAGAGGCCGTGTTTGCCCGCGTGGTGAAAGCCGCCGAGGGCGCCGCCCTGGGCACCGGCACCACCATGGACTATGAAATCATCGGCGGCACGCACGATTTGCTTATCAACGAAACCCTGGCCCACACCCTGCAGCGCAACCTGGAGCAGGTGGGCGGCGTGAGCTACACGGCCGAAGAAGCCGCTTTCGGCAAGAAAATTCAGGAGTCGCTGGGCGCGCCCGCGCCGCCCGTAGCTCAGGCCGCCGAAGTATCGCCTTACCTGCTGCGCGACCTCGGCGGCAGCAGCGACGTGGGCGACGTGAGCTACGTGGTGCCCACCGTGGGCCTGATGGCCGCCACCTGGATACCCGGCACACCCGCCCACAGCTGGCAGGCCGTGGCGTGCAGCGGCAAAGAAATTGGCAGCAAAGGCATGATGGTGGCCGCCAAAACCATGGCCCTCACCGCCATCGACCTGTTCAGCGATGCCGAATTGGTGGCTAAGGCGAAAGCGGAGCTAAAGCAGAAAGTGGGCAGCTACGTGTACAAACCCCTGCTCGGCGACCGCAAGCCGGCGCTGAACTACCGCGACTAACGCACCCGCTGCTTTGAAAAGCTGGGTGGCAGCCGTCCGTCATGCTGGAAACAGAACGTCATGCCGAGCGCAGCCGAGGTATCTCGCTTGGGGTAACAACTCAATCGTGAGGACGATTCGAGCGCGATGCCTCGGCTGCGCTCGGCATGACGTTCTTTATCACTATATTTTAATCATCTCTCGTCCCATGAAAAACTTCTCCTCCTGGCACCTGGCCCTGCTGTGGCTGCTGTTGCTGCCTACGGCGGCCCTCCGGGCTCAAAATCGCCCTTTTGAGCTGGGCGACCTGGCCAAAATGACCGGCTTGGCCGACCCGCAGTTTTCGCCCGATGGCAAAAGTATTGCCCTGGTGGTGACCACGCCCGACTACGCCGAAGACCGGTTTCTGACCAGCCTGGTACTGGTGAACCCGGCCAACGGGGAGCAGCGCACGCTGGCGGCCGGCCGCCTCGGCCTGACGCAGCCTCGCTGGTCGCCCAACGGCCAGGAGCTGGCTTACCTGGTCAAAACCGGGGCCGGCAAGGACTCGGTGCCGCAGCTGTTTGTGCAGGCCCTGCGCGGCGGCGAACCCCGCCGGCTTACCAATGCCCGCAGAGGCGTGCAGCACTACGCCTGGCGGCCCGACGGCGGGACGGTAGCCTACGTGACGGCCGACAAGGCCAGCAACGCAGCCGGCCCGCCCGACAAGGGCTACGACGCGTTTGAGGTGGGCAACAACGACCTGTTTCTGGGTGCCGCGCCTACGGTTTCGCACATCTGGCTGGTGCCGGCGGCCGGTGGCGCGGCCACCCGCCTCACCTCCGGCGCGTGGAGCCTGCCGGTGACCATTCCGCCGGGCGCCCCCTCGTCGCCCCTGTCCTGGAGTGCCGATGGCAAGTCGCTGACCTTCGTGCAGGTGCCGGGGCCGTATTCCGGCGATGGCAACCAGCGCACCGCGCAGGTGCTGAACGTGGCCGATGGTACTGTGCGCCCCCTCACCGGCCGCAAGATGCTGGAGGGCTACCCCACGTTTTCGCCCGATGGCAGCCAGCTTTCCTACTGGTACCCGCGCCAGGGCAACACCAACAACATCAACGAAATATGGGTAACGCCCGCGGCCGGCGGCGAAGGTCGCAACCTGACCCCAGCCCTAGACCGTGACGTGTTTCGCACCATCTGGATGCCCGATGGCAAGAACCTGCTCCTGGGCGGGCTCGATGGCAACCGCACCGCCCTGTGGCTGCAGCCGCTGAAGGGCGGCGCGGCCCGCAAGCTCAACCTGGGCACGGTGAGCCCGAACTGGTCGTTTTGGGTAGATGTGGCCGTGAGCCGCACCGGCGCCCTGGCCTTCATCGGCACCGACCCCGGCCACCCCGCCGAGCTTTACTACATGGCCTCGCCCACGGCTGCCCCCAAAGCCCTCACCGACTTTCATAAAGAGGTGCGCGCCCTGCAATTGGGCAAGGCCCAGACCCTCACCTGGCAGTCGGACGGCGTGACCAACGATGGCGAGCTGACCTACCCTTCCAACTACACACCCGGCAAAACCTACCCACTGGTGCTCGTTATCCACGGCGGCCCTACGGCCGCTTCCACGGCTACCTTTTCGGCCCAGGCCCAGCTGTTTGCGGGCCGGGGCTACTTCGTGTTCGAGCCCAACTACCGGGGCAGCGACAACCTCGGCAACGCCTACAAAGCCGCCATTACCCACGATGCGGGCGCCGGCCCCGGCCGCGACGTGATGGCCGGCCTGGCCCAGCTCAAGCGCAGCGGGATGGTTGATACTTCCCGCATTGGCGTGAGCGGCTGGAGCTATGGCGGCTACATGACGGTGTGGCTGCTGGGCCACTACCCCGCGCAGTGGCAGGCCGCCGTGGCCGGCGCGGCCGTCACCGACTGGCTCGACCAATACAACCTGGGCGACTCCAACGTGCAGCGCGCCGCCGCCATCGGCCCCTCGCCCTGGCTGAGCGAGGCCAATTTCCAGAACTACCGCGAGCAGTCGCCCATCACCCTGGCCGGCCGTATCCGCACGCCCACCCTCATTCTGGCCAATACCGCCGACCCGCGCGTGCCCGTCACGCAGTCGTACAAGCTGTTTCATGCCCTGAAAGACAATGGCGTGACCACCAAATTCATCGCCTGGCCCGTGCCCGCCCACAACGCCAGCGACCCCGTGCGCCAGCGCGAACGCAACCGCTTCTGGCTGGAATGGATGGACACCTACTTGCAGCCCGGCCGAACGGCGGAGGCCGGGAAGTCCGGTTCAAACTGAGGGTAGGAGTATGATTTTCTGAGCGCCGTTCAGCGTCGTTGAGTACAGTCGAGCGTCATGCTGAGCGGAGTCGAAGCATCTCTACCGCAGTAGTAACCAACATTGGTTGCAACGAAGCGGTAGAGATGCTTCGACTCCGCTCAGCATGACGTTCTTTTCTTTTGTTAATTTCCATTCCGTCCATCCTTCGCCCTAACCCACCCAACCCCATGAAAACCCTCGCCGACATGGTGCTGCTGGGCGACCCGCGCCTCTACGAAGTGTGCGCCCCCGTGACCGAAGCCGACCTGCCCCAGGTAGCCGGCTGGGTGGCCGACCTGCACAACGTGATGCAGGAAGTGCGCGCCAAATACCACTTCGGCCGGGGCATTGCCGCTCCACAGCTTGGCGTGATGAAGCGCCTGGTGTACCTGCACCTCGACGGCCGTCCCATCGTGCTGCTCAACCCAGCGCTGACCGACCTGAGCCCGGAGCTATTCGAGATGTGGGACGACTGCATGTGCTTTCCCAACCTGTTGGTGCGGGTGCAGCGGCACGTGTCCCTCACCGTGACGTACCGCGACGAGCACTGGCAGCCCCAGCGCTGGGAAGTGCAGGGTGACATCGCCGAACTGCTCCAGCACGAATGCGACCACCTCGATGGGGTATTGTGCACCATGCGGGCCATGGATGCGCAGTCGTTTCGCTGGCGGCCGTAGCCGGAAGCTACAGCGATTTCTCCAGCACCAGCAGCACCAGCGGCTGCTTCGGAATGCCGTAGCGTGGGTCCGTGGGGAAGGGCTCGGTGGTGCCGGTGAGGTGGTAGCCGCGCCGCTCGTAGTAGGCAATCAGCTCGGCGCGCACGGAAATGACGGTCATTTTGCTAGTGGTACAGCCGTGCTGGCGGCCGTAGTCCTCGGCTGCGCTCAGCAGGAATTTGCCCACGCCCTGGGTCTGGCCGGCAGGGTTCACGGCCAGCATGGAGAGGTAGAGCAACTCGCCTTTGGCCTGCGCGTGGAAGCTACCGAGCAGTTCCCCGGTTTCGCTCTGGCAGAGCAGGATGGCGGCGTGGGGCAGGGCCAGCATGTCGCGCAGGCCGGCTTCGTCGATGCGCTGGCCGTCGAGCAGGTCGGCTTCGGTGGTCCAGCCCTGGCGGGCGGTGTCGCCCCGGTAGGCGGCGTTCACAAATTGGGTGAGGCTGGGGGCATCAGCAGCCGTAGCGGTGGTGAGGACAAACGGTTTCTTCATCCCCAAATCTACACCGGCCGGGCAAGGGGAGGCTCAGGCATCAAATGCCCCCTGCCCAGGCAGCATCTTCCCTGAGAAAGCAAATAGAACGTGTGGTAATGAAAAATTAGAATAGTTAAATCTATAATTTGCCTCCGTGCGACAGTTTTTTGAAAATACTTCTTGTGTTTTTCACTGATAAACTATGTGATGAGTGCAAAAATATTAACTTATAGTTATTGCTAATAATATAATCTGTTGATATTGTATTTGATGAATTTGCCAAGTTTTAAACGGGAGTAATTGCGAAAATCGTCAACTGTCAGAGTTGCATTTGCGGTTTTACGTAAAACTAACATTTGTATTTTAGGCGAATGAAATTGTAGGTTTGCTGCCCCGGTACAGATTAGCTTTTAAAATTTTCATATAATAAAAAATCTAAAATCTAGCCTAAAGGGATTGCCTCTCGCTTTCGTTAGTCTTACCATTCAATTTTCACCCCTGCTCAACTTCTTCATGGACAACACGCTTACTCATTCATTCATTGCCCCAACGGGAAGCGCCGGCCAGCCGATGCGTGCCAGTTGGCCGACGCTAGGGGCCGCCTGGCGCTTGGTGCTGCTGTGCTGCGTACTGGCTTTGGGCGCGGCTTCGCCGGCCCGCGCCTCGCACTTTCGCTACGGCAACATTACATGGCGCACGGTTACTACTGATGCCACTGGGCGCACCGTGCAGCTAAAGGTCAGCGAGTCGTTTCGCCGCAGCTTTTTTAGCGGTAATATCGTCGTGGGCTCGGTCGTTTCGGTGGCTGATAATCTGTATTTCGGTGACGGGGGCGTCACTTCCATCAACCTGACTGTGACATCCGTAGATGTGGCTGCTGATAACTTTTATGGCGAGTTTACGGTCACGCACACCTACCCGGCCGCTATTAACTACACGGCCTACTTCAGCAGCAGCGCCCGCCTGAGTACCCTCTTCAATAATGCCAACGGAACGTGGTACGTCAAAACCATCGTAAATGCCGGAACTGGGAATAACTCGCCGGTTTCGACGCTGCCCCCGGTGGTGAACCTGGCCACCGGCCAGGCGGCTGCAGCCTTCCAGCTGGCCGCCAACGACCCCGATGGCGACCCCCTCACATATAGCCTGGCCACCTCAGCCGACCTGAACGGTACCGCCTTCACCAATGCGCCTGGCCTGGCCATTAATGCCACTACGGGCGGCATTACGTTTAATACTGTGAGTGCCCCGGTGGGCCGCATATACGATGCGATGGTAAAGGTGAGCGATGGAAAAACCGTTGTTCTGGTCGATTTTATTATCCAGATTACCAATGTTTCGGCCCCGCCGAAATTCGACTACAGCATTACTCCTTCCAACAACTACGTGTACCAGGTGGCTCCTGGTACCCCCATCAATTTCTCGGTGCGGGCTACCGATAGCGACGCGGGCGACATCGTGACGCTGAAAGGCATTGGCTTGCCCCCCGGCGCCAGCATGAGCCCAGCTCTGCCCGCCACCGGTAACCCGGTGCTAAGCACGTTCTCCTGGACGCCCACCACTAGCACACTCGGTACCAGTGTTATCACATTTGTGGCGCAGGACGCGGTAGGGGTACAGACCAACACCTCCGTGACCATCCAGGTAAGCACCAAGCCGACGTTTGACGTGCCACCAACGCCGTCTAACGGGAGCATCGTGCAGATTACGCCGGGCACACTGGTAACCCGTACCATTCAGGCTTCGAATGTAGACCCCGGTACGCTGGTGCGTATTATGAGTGCCACGGGCCTGCCGGCCAGCGCCAGCTACTCGCCCGCCCTGCCTACCCCGGCCGCTAACCCCACCAGCACCCAGTTGAACTGGACGCCCGTAGTGGCCGACTGGGGCCTGAAGGCGGCCACCTTCACGGCCCAGAACACGAACTCCAGCGACCAGAGTACCCACAGCCTGCAGTTTGTGGTGAACTCGGCCCCGAGCTTTACCTCGACCCCCGCGCCGGCTTCGCTGTCGGTGGTGGCCGGGCAGCCGTTCAGCTACAGCATCTCGATGACTGACCCAGACCTGCCCTACGGCGACAAGCTGGAGATAGAAACGCCGACCCTGCCCGCCTGGCTGACGCTGGTGGACAATGGCGACGGCACGGGTACCGTGAGCGGCACACCCGCCGTGGCCGATGCCGGCAGCAACCCCGTGACCCTGGTAGCCGCCGACCTCTACCACCACGGGGCCAGCTACGGCCTCATCACGCAGTCGTTCAGCATCACCGTCATTCCCTGCACGGTGCAGGCCCACGCCACCCCGCTCACGCTGGTACTCGATGCCAATGGCACGGCTACGCTCACGACTGCCCAGTTTGATGGCGGCTCGACGGCTTCGTGCGGCATTGCTTTGATGACGCTCTCGCAGTCGGCCTTTAGCTGCGCCAACTACGGCGCTAATCCGGTGACGCTGACCGTGACCGATGCCAACGGTAACGTTAGCACCGATACTCAGACCGTGCTGGTGGACGACACGATGGCCCCTACGGCTGTGGCCCAGAACGTGACCGTATACCTGGATGCCAACGGGCAGGCCAGCATCACGGCCGCCCAGGTCAACAACGGCAGCAGCGACAACTGCGGAGCTATTACGTTGAGCCTTCAAAAGCAGGGATTGGTATCCGCATTTAGCCAGGCGCAGGAGCACAGTGTACTCACCCTTTCGGCTCCGGCCGGGGCGGTATTCACCGCCGTAAACTTTGCCAGTTACGGTACGCCCAACTTCGTGAATGGGACGTTTCAATATGGTAACTGCAACGCCACCAACAGCCAGTCGATAGTAGAGTCGTATGTGCTGAACCAGAATACGGCTTCTATCTTGGCTGACAACTCGGTATTCGGTGACCCCTGCTACGGCACCTTCAAGCGCCTCGCCGTGCAGGCTACCTACACTTTGGGCAGCCCCGTCCCCCAGCTGGCCTATACCTGCGCCAACGTAGGCTCGGCCAACAACCCGGTGCTATTGACTGTGACCGACGCCTACGGCCACGTAAGCACTGCTACCGCCAACGTGACCGTGCTGGATGCCATTGCCCCAACGGCCGTGGCCCAGAACGTAACCGTGCAGCTCGATGCTAATGGCCAGGCTAGCGTAACCGCCGCCCAGGTCAACAATGGCAGCGCCGATAACTGCGGCGTGGCTAACGTGAGCGTATCGTCCGGCAGCTTCACTTGCGCCAACCTGGGTGCCAACCCGGTAACCCTGACCGTGACCGATGCCAGCGGCAACGTTAGCACCGCTACTGCTACCGTAACGGTGCTGGATAATATCCTGCCTACCATCACGGCCCCCGCTGCCTTGACTGTGAGTGCCGATGCCGGCCAGTGTAGCGCCACCGGCGTGGCCCTGGGCACGGCTACGGCGGCCGACAACTGCTCGGCTATGGTGGCTAGCAACGCTCCGGCCACCTTCGCCAAGGGCACGACTACGGTAACCTGGACGGCGACCGATGCCAGCGGCAACACGGCCACCGCTACCCAGTTGGTGACCGTGAACGACACCGAAGCTCCCACGATTTCGGCCCCGGCTATGGTGTCGGTTTCGGCCGACCTGGGCCAGTGCTCGGCTAGCCATGTGGCCCTGGGCAATCCTGTTGCCGGCGACAACTGCACCGGCGTAATGGTAACGAGCAATGCCCCCGCAGTTTTCCTCAAAGGCCTGACTACCGTAACCTGGACTGCTACGGATGCGGTCGGCCTCACTGCCACCGCCACGCAGGTAGTGACCGTACTGGATGTGGAGAACCCCATCATCAGCGCGCCCGCCGCGGTAGTAGTAAGTGCTAACCCCGGCCAGTGTAGCGCCACGGGCGTGGCTCTGGGCAATGCTATTGCAACGGACAACTGCTCCGGCGTAACTGTAGCCAACAATGCCCCGGCCACCTTCGCCAAGGGCAGTACTACCGTCATCTGGATTGCTACCGACGCCGCTGGCAACAAAGCCACTGCCACCCAGACGGTAACCGTGAACGACACCGAGCGCCCGAACCTGATGGTGCCCGCCAACATGGTGGTGAGCGCCCCGGCTACGCAGTGCGGGGCCACGGTGAGCTTCAATCCCACTGCTACCGATAACTGCGCCGGTGCCACGGTGGTTGCCAGCCCGGCTTCGGGCAGCACCTTCCCGGTAGGCACCAGCACGGTAAGCGTGACGGCCACCGACGCCAGCGGCAACACCAGCACCGGCAGTTTCACCATGACGGTGAACGACGTGACGGCCCCGACCGTAGCGACTCGCACCGTAACCGTTACGCTGGTAAACGGCGTGGCTTCGGTGACGGCCGAGCAGGTCGATAATGGCAGCACTGATGCCTGCGGTATCCGTAGCCTGAGTCTCAACCGTACCAGCTTCAGCTGTGCCAACCTGGGCAACAACCCCGTAATCCTGACCGTGACCGACATCCACGGCAACGTGGCCAGCGCCCCGGCCACGGTGAGCGTAGTGGGTACTATTCCGGCTCCGGCCATTGCGGTAACGCCCAGCAGCACAGTGTACACCGGTGGCGTCGCTACCAACCTATACATCGGCTACGGTGCTCAGAGCGCCACGCTAACTGCCTCGGGCGGCGTGAGCTACGTCTGGATTGGAAGCAAAGGACTCAGTAGCAATACCGTATCCAATCCCGTGTTCACGGCTACCACACTCGGCACGTTCACCTTCACCGTGACGGCGACCAACCAGTACGGCTGCACGGCCACGGCTACGGTGACGCTCCACGTCATCAATGCCTACTGCGATAAGGACAAGGTAATTGTGTGCCACAACGGCCACGAAATCTGCATCTCGCCCAACGCCGTGCCGGCTCACCTCACCGGCCACCCCGGCGACCAGCTGGGTAACTGCACCACGGCTGTCCGCGGTGTAGCGGCCAACGCTCCGGTGGCCAATTCCACCAACGAGCTGTCGGTGTTCCCGAACCCAGCGGCTGATAAGGCTACGGTGTCGTTCCGGACGGCAGAGAATGGCGCAGCACAAGTAGTGGTATACAACCTGCTTGGCCAGCGCATTGCTACTCTCTACGATGGTACCGTAACGGCTGGCCAGCTCTACTCGGCTACGCTCAACAGTGCCAACCTGTCCACCGGCTTGTACGTGTGCCGCCTCGTTACTAATGGTAAAACCGAGTCGCTGCGACTGAACATCGAGCGGTAATACCACGCCGTCAGGCATCTGAAAAATCCCCTGCCAGAGTATCTGGCAGGGGATTTTTGGTTGAATGGCTGCGGCGCGCCGCCGTGCTACTGCCGCAGATACCCGCTCAAATCCGACACACTCATGATGCCAAGCTTCTGCGCCTGCTGCCCACGCATGAGCAAAGCGTAGGTGTTGTTGAAACCCAGCGGAGCCAGCCACTCCAGGCCAAAGTGGCGGCGGAACTCTGCGCGTACGTAGTTCAGCACCGCTGCCGGCCGCCCGCCCAGCGAGTCGACCACGGCGGGCCGGGGCTGCAGCAGCACCAGCAGGCCGGTGCCGGTGTACTCGGGGTACATATCGATGGCCCCGCTGCGCAGCGCCTCGAAGCAGATGGTGGTGCCGCCGAGGCCGGTTTTGGTTTCCACCGCCAGGTCGGTATTGCCCCGGATGAGGGCCGCGTATAGCTCGGCCAGAATGTACTGCTCGGCGAAAATCTTCGAGCCCAGCTTCACCACCGCCGCACCCGACACGGCCGGGCGGGCATCCCGCCACAGCCCGCGCCGCCGTAGAAAGGCTTCGGCAATGGCTTTTGGGGCCTGATGCAGGTAGTCGGCCCGGTAGTTCAAATCGGTCATTACCGAGTCCGAAATCTGGTTGTCCAGCATCGCCAGAATTGCTCCCAGCTCGGGATGCTCGCGCAGCAGGGCGGGGCGCACCACGGGCACGGCGTAGTAGGGCGGGAATACGCGGCGGTCGTCGCGCAGCACGCGCAGGCCGTAGGCCCGGATGCGGCCGTCGGTGCTGTAGCCGTCAATCACGTCCACGTTGGCATTGCGGGCGGCCTCATACACCAGCGCGGGGGCCAGCACCACGCTGGGCAGGTGTGTGAGGCCGTAGCTTTTGGTGAGGCCCGGCAGCCCATCGGCCCGCCCCACAAACTCGGGGCTGAAGCCGGCCAGCAGCTTGCCCGTGGCGCGGGGCAACAGGTATAGCCCGCCCAGCAGTGGCAGTGCCACCAGCAGCGCCGCGCCCACCTGCCCCAGGCGGCGCGTGCTCAGCTTTTGCACGCCGCCCAGCAGCGCATCAAACGCCAGGGCCAGGCCGGCGGCGGGCAGGGCACCGGCCAGTATCATCACCGGGTTGTTGAGGGCGATGCCGCCGAAAATGAACTCGCCCAGCCCGCCGGCCGCCACGTAGGCCGCCAGCGTGGCCACACCCACGTTGATGACGGTGGCCGTGCGAATGCCGGCCATGAGCACCGGCAGCGCCAACGGCAATTCTACCCGGCGCAGCACCTGCCCATCGGTCAGGCCGAGGCCCCGGGCGGCTTCCACCACGGCCGGCGGCACCCCCCGAATGCCCGCCAGTGTGTTGCGGATAATGGGCAGCAGCGAATACAGGAACAGCGCAAAAATGGCCGGTTTCGGCCCAATGCCCAGCACCGGAATCAGGAAACCGAGCAGGGCGATGCTGGGCACCGTTTGGAGCACGCCAGCCACGCCCAGTACCGCCGGGGCCCAGCGCGGCCGGCGCGACAAAAACAGCCCCAGCGGCACGCCCACCAGTACCCCCAGCAGCAGCGAGCCCGCCGTGAGGCCGATGTGCTGCACCGTTTGTTCGCCGAGCTTGCCGGCCTGCTCGTGCCAGAAAGTGAAGAGGGCCGTTAGCGTTTCCATGGGCAAAGGGGGAGCGGGGAGTGGGAAGCGGGGAGTGGGCGCAGGGGGCTTAGCGTTTCCATGCGTCCTCCTCCCGTTGTAAAGCTTCGCCAAAACCCGCCATCAGTTGGGCCACCGTGAAGGGCGCTGCCGCTGCTGCTGAGCCGGTCAGGGCTTCCAGTGCCTCGTGTACGGTGGTTCCAGCGCGGAAAGCGTCTTTTGGTCCTTCGGCTTCATTGCCCTCAAAAACATCGCCCAACGTGAGCGTGCGTAGCTGCAAAGTCAGCCGTTCGGCCGCAAAAAACCGGCGTACAAAGTCGTTGGCGGGTCGAAACAGCAGCTCGCGCGGCGTGCCCAGTTGCTGAATCTGGCCGGCATCGAGCAGCATAATGCGGTCGGCGAGCTCGAAGGCTTCGGTCACGTCGTGGGTCACGAGCACCATCGTTTTGCTGCGCAGTTCCTCCAGCTCCCGAAACTCGTGCCGGATGCTGGCCCGGGTTACGGGGTCGAGGGCCCCAAAGGGCTCATCGAGCAGGATGATGGGCGGGTCGGCGGCCAGGGCGCGGGCCAGCCCCACGCGCTGCTGTTGCCCGCCCGAGAGCTGGTGCGGATACTGCCCGGCGTAGCGCGCGGCCGGCAAATGCAGCCGCGTGAGCAGCGCCTCGGTGCGCGCCGCGATGGCCGCCGGGGCGTGGCCCAGCAGGCGGGGCACCACGGCCACGTTCTCGGCCACGGTGTAGTGCGGCAGCAGCCCCACCTGCTGAATAACGTAGCCAATGCCGCGCCGCAGCACTTCGGGCCGCTGGCTGAGCACATCCTGGCCGTTGATTTCGATGCGGCCGCCATCGGGCTCAATCAGGCGGTTGAGCATTTTGAGCAGCGTGGTTTTGCCGCAGCCGCTGGGGCCCAGCAGCACCAGCGTTTCGCCGGCTGCTACCGCAAACGACACGTCCTGCACCACCGCGTGCGCCCCAAACGCCTTGCGCAAATGCGATACTTGGATGACGGGCGGCGGGGTTTGGGGCATAAAGCAACAACGGCGAAGGAGCAAGGTAAACCCGCGGCGCTCCATCGGGTTACAGCTACCGGCGACTGTTCGCCGCTTTTCTGCTGCTCTATGCGCCATTCGTTCCGGTCTTTGCTATTGCTTGTCGCCCTGCTGGGGGCGGCCCCCGCCGCGCTCCGCGCCCAGGACGCGCCCGCCACCCCGCCGCGCCCCGACCGCACGCCGCCCCACGTCTTCACCATTCCCAATTTCCGGACTGAAAGCGGGACCACCCTGCCCCTGGCCCGTGTGGTGTACGGCACCTACGGCCACCTCAACGCCGCCCACGACAACGCCATCCTGCTGCCCTCGCACTACATGGCCGACCGCCACGGCTACGAGTGGCTCATGGGGCCGGGCAAGGCCCTCGATACCACCAAAGTATTCCTGGTCACCAGCGAGCTGTTTGGCAACGGCCATTCCTCGTCGCCCAGCAACACGCCGGAGCCCTTCCACGGCCCGCGCTTCCCCGTCATGACCATCCGCGACAACGTGGCCGCTGTGCATCAGCTGCTGGTCAATGATTTGAAAATAAACCACCTGCGGGCCATTATCGGCTTTTCGATGGGGGCGCAGCAGGCCTTTCAATGGGCCGTGAGCTACCCCACCTTTGCCGACCGCCTCGTGGCCACCTCGGGCACGGCCAAAACCTACCCCCACGGCATCGTGCGCCTCGAAGGCCAGATTGCGGCCCTCACCGCCGATGCCGCCTTCCAGAACGGCGACTACACCGCGCCGCCCACCAAGGGCATTGAAGCCTTTTCCGTCGTCTGGACGGCCTGGCTCTACTCGCAGGAGTGGTGGCGGCTGGAGCTCTGGAAAGCCGATAATAAGCCCGGCACCACCTTCGAGCAGGTGCTGCACGAGTACCGCACGCACTTCATCCCCGGAGCCGATGCCAACGACCTGATTTTGCAGATGAGAACCTGGGAATCGAATAACGTGGGCGCCACTACCGGCTTCGGAGGCAACGTCGAAAAGGCCCTCCGCAGCATTAAAGCGCCCATTCTCTACATGCCTTCGGCCACGGACCTGTACTTCCCGCTCACCGATGCCCGCTACGAAGCCGCCTTCATCCCGGGCGTGGTGCTCAAGCCCATTCCGTCGTTGTGGGGCCACACCGCCGGGGCCGCTCCCAACCCCGCCGATGCCAAGTTTCTGAACGACAACATCAAGCAGTTTCTGGCGCAGCCCCGGCGCTAGAGGCAAGAGAACGGTCATGCTTCGGCTGCGCTCAGCATGACCGTTTTTACAGCAGCTAAGACGCGGCTACCAGAGCCGAATATCCGTCATGCCCGCCGGAATGGGCGGCTGGTTGCTGAAACCCAGCACGCACCAGTCGGCCTCTACGCCGAAGTTGCCGCCTTGCAGCACGTAGCTCACCCAGCGGGTAATGGTGCGGCCGGTATGGTTGTTGGCTTCGGGGTCGAACTCGCGCAGCAGCAGCACATCGCCCACCTGAAAATCCTCGTGGTTGCGGCGCACATCGAAGGGCTTGTAGCCCGCTCGCACCGCCGCGAAGCAGTCGGGCCACAGCGGCAGCTCGTGGGTGTGCACGTGGGTTGGGTCGGAGGCGTGAAACTGGGGGGCGAAAGCCTCGGAAATCAGGTTTGGGTACGTAGTCATATAATTGCGATGCTAAATAAAGGTAAGCTGCTCCCGGCCGGAGGGCCAGCAGCTGGCCCGCTACGGTAGGGTGCGGAATTTTATCAAGATAATGAATAATGGCGGGCCAAGGGGCAGTAACAATAAGGAAATCAGTGCGGTTCCAACGCTTCGCGCGTTGTTGTTTCCCGCATCGCCGTGGCTTGGCCCAGCCGGTGCGGGATGCGAAAACCCACCGTCGGGCTATTTAAATCGTTTGGGGTCGGAGCCTGGTGCGCGAATTCCTGCCACCTTTCGCCGCCTGAGTTGTCCTTTTGTAAATTCATTCATTTTCTCTTCCCCGCTCATGCGCTTTCAGTACCTGCTATCCTCATTGCTGCTTCTGTTGCTGGTCGGCCGGCCCGCCGCCGCCCAGATTTATTCCCGCACCGACCCGTTTGCCCACACCTTCAGCATTGTAGCTCGCGACCCGGCCACCGGCGAAATGGCGGTGGCTGTGCAAAGCCATTGGTTTTCGGTGGGCACCTCGGTGAGCTGGGCCGAGGCCGGCGTGGGCGCGGTGGCCACGCAGTCATTCACCAACAAGTCCTTCGGCCTGCGCGGCCTGGCCCTCCTAAAAAGCGGCAAAACGGCCCAGCAGGCGCTCGATGAGCTATTGAGCAACGACGACGGCCGCGACGTGCGCCAGGTGGCCATTCTCGACAACCAGGGCCGCGTGGCCACCCACACCGGCAAAAAATGCGTTGATATGGCCGGCCACCAGCAGGGCAACCAGTTCTCGGTGCAGGCCAACATGATGCTTTCGG
Organism: Hymenobacter siberiensis; assembly: GCF_018967845.1. GTDB lineage: Bacteria > Bacteroidota > Bacteroidia > Cytophagales > Hymenobacteraceae > Hymenobacter > Hymenobacter siberiensis. Next base: position 278,328 of record NZ_JAHLZZ010000001.1, on the reverse strand, counting down.
ATAAGGTGTGGCCCGCCATGGCCGCCGCCTACGAAGCCAATGCCAAGCTGCCCCTGGCCGAGCGTGTGCTGGCCGCCCTCGATGCCGCCCAGGCCGCCGGCGGCGACGTGCGCGGCCGGCAGTCGGCCGCGCTGCTGGTGGTGCGCGGCACCGCCACCGAAGGCCCCTGGGCCGACCGCCTCATCGACCTGCGCGTGGACGACAGCGCTGCCCCGCTGCCCGAGCTGCACCGCCTGCTCAGTCTGGACCGCGCCTACGACCACATGAACGCCGGCGACCTGGCCGTGGAAAAAAATGACATGCCGAAAGCCATTCAGGAGTATCAGGCCGCCGAAAAAATGTTTCCCCAGAACCTGGAAATGAAGTACTGGCACGCCATTACGCTGGCCAATAAGCAGCAGGTGCCCGCCGCGCTGGCCTTGCTCCGCCCCATTTTCAAGCAGGAGCCCAACTGGCGTACCCTCACCCAGCGCCTGCCCAAAGTAGGCCTGCTCACGGTGACCGACGCCGAGCTGAAGCAGATTCTGGCGCTGTAGGCTAGAACGTCATGTCTCGGCTGCGCTCGACATGACGTTCTTTGTGTTGGCTGTATTCTCACGAAATCTATGCAAACATCTCTCTGTCTCCTCGCTGCCCTGCTCCTCAGCACCTCCGCCAAGGCGCAAGCCCCGCTCATCGTGCCCAAGCCCGTAGCTGCCGCCTTAGAGCAAGTGCAGCCCGCCGCCATCAAAGCCCACATCGCCTACCTGGCCGACGACCGCCTGCTGGGCCGCAAGGCCGGCACCCCCGGCTACCAGATGGCCGTCGATTACGTGACGCAGCAGCTGAAAACGCTGGGCGTGCAACCGGCCGGCGAGGGTGGCACCTTCATCCAGAAAGTGCGGCTGCGGCGCGCCTTCCTCCAGCCCGGCGCTGCTTTCACGGCCCGCGATGCGCAGGGGGCTGCAATGCCGCTCACGGCCGGGCCGGATTACGTGGTGTACCCCAGCCCCGAGCTGCCCGCCACCAGCGTGAAGGACGCCCCGCTGGCCTTCGCCGGCTTCGGCATCAACGCGCCCGAGCTGGGCTACGACGACTACGCCGGCCTCGATGTGAAGGGCAAGGTGGTGATGATTGTGCGCGGGGCACCCCGCACATTTGCGTCCACCGTAGCCTCGGCCAGCCAGGATTTGGCGGGGCTGCTGAAGGCGGCCATCAACCACGGGGCCGTGGGGCTGATACTGGCCTCTGCCCACGCCGGCGCGCTGCCTGACCTCAAAAACGGCACGTACAGCGTGCTCGGGGCCGATGGCAAGGTGGCTGTGTCGCGCACCTTTGCGCCGGGCAGCCGGCAGCAGTTCTACGGGGCCGTGAGCGCGGCCACGCTCCAGCGCCTGCTGCAGGCCTCGGGCCTCGATACCACGCAGGCTTTCGCGGCCATGCGGAACGGTAAACCAGCCTCAGCGGGCCTGAAAACAACGATTAGCGCCAGCGCACAGGCTACTTATCAGGATATTGAGAGCTACAATGTGGTGGGCAAATTCGTGGGCTCCGATGCCAAGCTGCTCGACGAGTACGTGGTGCATTCGGCCCACCTCGACCACCTCGGCGTGGCTGCCCCGGTGCGGGGTGACTCGATTTACAACGGCGCGCACGATAATGCCTCGGGCGTGGCCTGCGTGCTCGAAATCGCCAAAGTCTATTCCCGCCTCAAAGACCGGCCGAAGCGCAGCATGCTCTTCGTGTTCATGACCGGCGAGGAGCTGGGCCTGCTGGGCTCGTCGGCTTTCGCGGCCAATCCTACCGTTCCCAAGGCCAAAATAGTGTCCGATATCAACATGGATATGCCCACCATCATTGCCCCGTTGCTGAGCGTGGTGGCGCTGGGAGCCCCGCATTCCACGCTTATCGAGTGCGTGAAAAAAGCCTGCGCCTACATGGTCCTCGACCTGGAGCCCGACCCCGAGCCCGAGCAGAATCGCTTCATCCGCAGCGACCAGTACAGCTTCGTGACGGCCGGCATTCCGGCCCTGCACCTCAAATACGGCAATAAAACCGCCGATGGCCGCAACAACCTCAGCGAAGATGTGCAGAAGTGGCGCGCCGCGACCTACCACAAGCCGCAAGACGACATCAACGGCCGCTTCGACTTCGAGGCCGGCCGCAAATACGTGCAGCTCTGCTTCCTGGTGGGCTACCAGGTGGCGCAGGCCCCGGCCCGGCCCCAGTGGAACAAGGGCGACTTTTTCGGCCAGCGCTACGGCCAGCGGTAGCCGCCGCCCCGGAAACCTTCTGGCCGGCTCAATGGGTTAGACCTTCGTACTTTTGCACCCGTACGCGGCCCCGCCGCTTTTCAATCTAAATTATTACGACAATGGCAGTTTATCCCGAATACATGGTGGCGCCCATCCGCCAGGACCTCACCGAAGTTGGTTTCGAGCAGCTGATGACGGCCGAGGAGGTTGACTCCGCCCTCGCTTCGAACGAAGGCACCGTGCTGGTGGCCGTGAACTCGGTGTGTGGCTGCGCCGCCGCCAAAGCCCGCCCCGCCCTGAAAATGGCCCTCGCCAGCGCCGACAAAAAGCCCGGCAAGCTGGTCACCGTTTTTGCCGGCATGGAAACCGAAGCCGTAGCCAAAATGCGCGAGCACCTGCTGCCCTATCCGCCCTCCTCGCCCTGCATCGCCCTGTTCAAAGACGGCGAGCTGGTGCACATGATTGAGCGCTACCACATCGAAGGCTCCGACGCCATGCGCATCGTGAACAACCTGCAAGGTGCGTTCGAGGAGTACTGCTAAATCACTGATTTTTAGGATTTAAGCGGAGTTCACGGATTTTGTGGACGATTGCGAAGGGCCCCAGCTGCGTGCGCAGTTGGGGCCCTTTTTATGTTATTGAGGCGCAATTAATGGGAGAGCGGGCGGGAGGGATTGTGGAGGAAGCATTTGAACCGGAGGCTGGATTCGCCAAAATTGACTAGAAGCGCAACTTCCAGGTGGTAAGCTTTAAGGTAATTGATTGCCTGCGCATAGTTGAGGGAGGTTAATTCACTGGTTGCCTTTAACTCGACCAACACTTGGTCGTTGACCAGAAAGTCAGCCCGCCGCGACCCAATGGATGTTTCCTTATAGAAGACGGGCAAGTGTACCTCTGCTTGGAAAGCAACGTTAGCCGCCGCAAGCTCCACGCCCAGCCCCCGCTGGAAAATTGCCTCTGGAAACCCACTGCCCAACTCACTATGCACGCTCATGGCGCAGCCAATTATGGTTTCCGTAAGCCTGTTTAACCGAGTTTCAACTAACGTGAAACGGGTGTAATTCAAAACTGCGCGCTGCCACCGCCAAGCAGAAGTTCGGACTGGTATCTGATGCCCTTAGTGGAGCCCAGAGGCAAGGGCCGATGACTCATGAAAAGGGCAGCGCGTAGTTTTGAATTGCACCCCATGAAACCAATCCATAAAAACAAATCGGACATTCAACAGCACGACATTGCCCCAAAATAATCGGCCACAAAATACGTGAAATCCGCTTAAATCCGAAAAATCAGTGATTTAGTTGGCTACCTCACTCAGGAACTTCACACGCACCAGCCGCAGCTCTTCTTCCGTAAAGTCATTGCCCAGCTCCTTCATCGCCACGGCAATGTTATCAGTATTGGCCGACATGAAGTAGCCGTAAATTTCGTCGCGTACTTCTTCTTCCACCATTTCCTCCAGGTAGTAGTCGATATTAAGTCGGGTGCCGGAGTAGCAGATGTGCTCGATTTCCTCCATCAGCTCGCCCATCGAAATGCCTTTTGAGGAAGCAATATCCTCCAGCATCATCTTCTTGTCAATCTGCTGAATGACGTAGATTTTGATTTTCGAGCGGTTCACGGCCGACTTCACCACCACGTCCTCGGCGGTTTCGATGTCGTTGTCCTCCACGTATTTCTTGATGGCGGCCACGAACGGCGCACCAAACTTCTGGGCCTTGCCCTGGCCCACGCCCGATACGTGCGTGAGGTCGTGCAGGCTCTGGGGGTAGGTGGTGGCCATTTCCTTCAGGCTCGGGTCCTGGAAGAGGACGTAGGGCGGCAGGTTCTTCTGCTTGGCCACCTGCTTGCGCAACTCCTTGAGCTGGGCGAACAGGGCTTCGTCGTGGCCGGCGGCTTGCTGCTCCTCCACCTTTTCCTCGTCGGCCTTCTGCTCTTCGTCGAAGTTGTGGTCCTTCGTGAGCGTGATGGAGCGCGGGTTCTCGATGAAGTCGATGCCTTTCTCGGTGATGCGCACCAGACCCAGGCTGTCGATGTCCTTCTCCAGAAAATCGTTCAGCAGGCACTGACGCAGCACCGAGTGCCAGAACTGCGCGTCGCCCAGCGCCTTACCCTGGCCGTAAATCGGCAGCGCATTGTGGGCGTAGCTCTCAATGTGCGGGTTGTTGAGCCCCAGCAGCACCTGCCCGATGTGTTTAAGGTTAAAACGCGCCTCCGTTTGCACGGTCGCGCGCAGGGCCAGGCCCACGGCTGCTTCGCCCTCAAACCGCTCCTTGGGGTGGCGGCAGTTGTCGCAGAAGCCGCAGTCGGTGTCCAGCTGCTCGCCGAAGTAGTGCAGCAGCTGGCGGCGGCGGCACACGGCGCTTTCGGCGTAGTTGGTCATCTCGGCCAGCAGCTGGTGGGCGTTGTCGCGCTCGGTCACCGGCTTGTCTTTGCTGAACTTCTCTAGCTTGAGAATGTCGTCGTAGCTGTAGAACATCAGGCAGTTGCCTTCCAGGCCGTCGCGGCCGCCGCGCCCGGTTTCCTGGTAGTAGCCTTCAATGGATTTGGGCGCGTCGTAGTGAATCACGAAGCGAACGTCGGGCTTGTCGATGCCCATGCCGAAGGCGATAGTGGCCACAATCACGTCGCATTCCTCGTTCAGAAACGCGTCCTGATTATCAATGCGCACCTGCTGGTCGAGGCCGGCGTGGTAGGGACGGGCGCGCACGTCGTTCACGCGCAGCAGCTCGGCAATTTCCTCCACCTTCTTGCGACTCAGGCAGTAAATGATGCCAGCCTTGCCCTTGTGCAGCTTCACGTACTGAATCAGCTGCTTTTTGGTGTTGTGCTTGGCGCGCACCTCGTAGTAGAGGTTGGTGCGGTTGAAGCTGGTTTTGAAGACGCTGGCGTCGTCCATCTGCAGGTTTTTCTGGATATCCAGCTGCACTTTGGGCGTGGCCGTAGCCGTGAGGGCAATAATGGGCACGTTGCCCCCGAGGTTATCGATAATGCCGCGAATCTTGCGGTATTCGGGCCGAAAGTCGTGGCCCCATTCTGAAATGCAGTGGGCCTCGTCGATGGCCACGAAGCTGATGGTCGACTTCAACAGGAACTCAATGGTGTCGTCCTTGGTGAGGCTTTCGGGGGCCACGTAGAGCAGGCGTACCTCGCCGCTTATCACGTCGCGCTGCACTCGTTTCATTTCGGTTTTGGTCAGGGTCGAATTGTACACCTGCGCGTTCACGCCGAAGGCCCCGAGCTGGTCGACCTGGTTCTTCATCAGGGCGATGAGGGGCGAGATGACGATGGCCGTGCCCGGCACCACAAGGGCCGGCAGCTGGTAGCACAGGCTTTTGCCCGCGCCGGTAGGCATAATCACAAACGTGTTGTGCCCGGCCAGCACGTTTTGAATAACAGCCTCTTGCGTACCCCGAAACTGGCCGTAGCCAAATACTTCTTTAAGCGTATATTTCAAATCGGCCGTGAGGACCGGGGCTTCTTGGAGGGCAACTGAGGACATGGGACAAAAGCACTGATGAAAGGCGTACCGACTCGCGGTTCATAACGAAGATAAGCAATAACCCCTATTTTCAGCATGAAAAATGGTGTTTCTCATGAATTGTGGAAAACAATTTATTCATATTGCTGCCGCTTGCGAAATGCGAAGAGGCTATTTGGAAAATTCGGGCTCTCAACCCCGTCCATCTGTGGCAAGTAGCGGTTTCCGAAGTGGCGAGCCACTTGACTTGACATAAGTTAGCGGTTGGCCTGCTATAAATTATCCATTAACCGGCACTGGCTGGTTTTGGCCGGGGGAGGCGGGCTCAGCTTCTTTCCCCCAATTTTGCAATAACATTTCGCGTCTTGCTCATGCCTGCTACTATCCATTCTGATAATGCCACCACCGGGGCGGCCCCGGTTGCCGTCGATGTGCTGGCCATTGCCCGCCAGGTGCTGTACGAGGAGGCCGATGCCGTGCGCGCCGTGGCCGACGCCCTTGCTGCCACGCCCGATTTCGTGGCCTGCGTGCAGGCTATCCTGCAGCTGGAGGGCCGCGTGGTAGTCACGGGTATTGGCAAAAGCGCCCACATCGCGGGCAAAATCGTGGCCACGCTCAATAGCACTGGCACGCCGGCCCTGTTCATGCACGCCGCCGATGCCATTCATGGCGACCTGGGCATGATTCAGCCGCAGGACTTTGTCATTGCCATCAGCAAGAGCGGCGACACGCCCGAAATCAAGGTGCTGGTGCCGCTGCTGCGCCGCAAGGGCGTGCCGCTGGCCGCGCTCGTGAGCAATGCCGATTCCTACCTGGCCCAGCAAGCCACTTACGTGCTGCACGCCCCCGTTACTAAAGAGGCCTGCCCCAACAACCTCGCGCCCACTACCAGCACTACCGCTGCCCTGGCCCTGGGCGACGCCCTGGCCGTGTGCCTGCTCGAAAGTCGCCAGTTCACGGCCGCCGACTTTGCCCGCCTGCACCCCGGCGGCACCCTCGGCAAGCGCCTCTACCTGAAAGTGGGCGACCTGAGCCGCCAGAATCAGCGCCCCCAGGTGCCGGCCGATGCCCCGCTGCGGGAAGTGCTGCTCGAAATATCGGGCAAGCGCCTCGGGGCCACCGCCGTGCTCGATGCCGCCGGCCAGCTCGCGGGCATCATCACCGATGGCGACCTGCGCCGGATGCTGGGCAGCTTTTCGGACCTGGAAAAGCTCAATGCGCGGGACATTCTAACGCCCCAGCCCGCTACAATTGATGTGGAAGACTTTGCCGCCGAAGCCCTGGCCCGCATGCAGCAACGCAACATCACGCAACTGGTAGTGACGGAGGACGGACAGTTTGCCGGGTTCATTCATCTGCACGACCTGCTGCGCGAAGGGTTGGTTTGATTGCGTTGGCTTTTCAATTATATAGTATTTATTGAGTAAATAGCAGACCTGCACGCCCCATCTCGTTCTCCTTTACATTTGCCTCAATGAATTCCAATTACATCGTTGTCATGGCTGGCGGTATTGGCAGCCGGTTCTGGCCGTTCAGCCGCACCAACCACCCCAAGCAGTTTCACGACGTGCTGGGCACGGGCCGCTCCATGCTCCAGCTCACCGTGGACCGCTTCCAGGGTATCTGCCCGCCCGAAAACGTGTTTGTGGTGACCAACCGCGACTACGTAGACTTGGTGCAGGAGCACCTGCCCCACCTGCCCGCCGACCAGATTCTGGGCGAGCCCATTGGCCGCAATACCGCGCCGTGCATTGCCTATGCCTGCTATCGCATTGCCCAGCGTGACCCGCAGGCTATCATCATCGTGACGCCCGCCGACCACGCCGTGCAGCGCGAAGACGAGTTTCGCCGCCTCATCGACATCGCCGTGGCGGCCGCCCGGGCCAGTGATGTGCTCATCACCCTCGGCATCCAGCCTTCCAGGCCCGATACCGGCTACGGCTACATCCAGTACATGGACGACCAGAGCCTGCCCGGCGGCCAACTGCATAAGGTGAAAACCTTCACCGAAAAGCCCAATCTGGAGCTGGCCCGCATGTTCGTGGACAGCGGCGACTTTCTCTGGAACTCCGGCCTGTTTGTGTGGCGCGCCGAGGTCATCATCGATGCCTTCCACCACTATCTGGGCGACATTGCCGAGGTATTTGATGAAGGAGCCGAACAGCTGGGTACGACCGAGGAAGAGGAGTTCATCAGCCGGGCCTACTCGCGCTGCCGCAATATCAGCATCGATTATGGCGTGATGGAAAAGGCCGACAACGTGTACGTGATGCCCGCCGATTTCGGCTGGAGCGACGTGGGCACCTGGGATTCGCTGCACCGTATCGGCCAGCACGATGAGAACGGCAATATGGTGAGCGGTGACGTGATGCTCTACGATACGACCGGCTGCGTCATCAAAACCCCCGCCGACCGCCTCGTGGTAGTGCAGGGCCTGGAAGACTACATCGTGGCCGAGTACGACAACGTGCTGCTCATCTGCAAGCGCAGTGAGGAGCAGCGCGTGAAGGATTTCGTGGCCGATGTGAAGGCGAAGAAGGGCGGGGGGTATAACTAGGCTGCCGAAAAACTCCCCTCCTTACCAAGGAGGGGAGTTTTTGCGTAGCAAAAACGGGGGTGGTTGCGCCGTTGCACGACACCCGAGCGATTCCCGGTATAATCCGGGCGTTTTCGTTCGGGTGTCGTGCAACGGCGCAACCACCCCCGTTCGCGCCTCTTCGGCGCTCACATCCCCTCCTCAACTGAGGAGGGGAGTGGTCGTTCTACTCCGCTTGGTTCACGCGCTGCCGGGCCACTTCAAACATCATAATGCCAGCAGCCACGCCCACGTTCAAGCTCTGAATCTGGCCGCTCATGGGCACTTTCAGCTTCACATCGGCCAAGTTCAGGAGGTCGGGCGAGATGCCGTCTTCTTCTGAGCCCATGAGGATGGCTACGGGGCCGGTGAAGTCAATTTCGGCGGCACCTACTGCTTCTTCGGCTTTCTCGGTACAGGCCACGACGGTAATGCCGGACTGCTGGAGGAAGCGTATGGTTTCGTGCAGATTATTCTCGCGGCACACGGGCAGGATATTCAATGCGCCGGCACTGGTTTTCAGGGCGTCGCCGTTGATTTGGGCCGCGCCCCGGCTGGGCACCACGATGGCCTGCACGCCCAGGCACTCGGCCGTGCGGGCAATGGCGCCGAAGTTGCGCACGTCGGTAATGCGGTCGAGCAGCAGCAGGAAGGGTACTTTTCCTTCCTCAAACAAGCCGGTCACGATGGTATCGAGCGGCGCGTAGTCGATGGGTGATACAAAGGCTACCGCGCCCTGGTGGTTCTTGCGGGTCAGGTTGTCGAGCTTCTCCACGGGCACCAGCTGCACCTGGATGCCAGCGGCGCGGGCGGCCGCCGAAATGTCCGTTACGAGACTGTTTTTGGTGCCGCGCAGTAGGAAAATCTTCTCTAGGGTGCGGCCCGCGTTCAGGGCTTCCTGAATTGGGCGCAGGCCAAACAGCATGTCGATGCTCGCTGCCTGGGCCGGGCGATTTTCGTAGCGGGGGCGCTCGCCGCCGGCGTTGCTGCCGCGCTCGCTGCTTTCGCTGCGCTCGCGGTAGGGTGGGCGCGACTCGCCACGGTCGGAGCGGCCGGTGCGGTCGCCGGCGGCTTCGTCGCGGTTGTCGGAGCCGCCGCGGCCTTTGGGACGGGCGGGCAGGTCGTCAAATTCAGCGCCGCCACGGTCGGGGCGGAACTGTTTCGGGGTGACGGGGCGGTTGGCGCCGTCGTAAAAGCGGCGGCCGGCTACCGGGCGGGCAGGGCGGTTGGGGCGTTCGGGCCGGTCAGGGCGGTCAGTGGGGTTCTCCATTTTTCAACGGCGGCATACCAGAGCAACTCATACTCGGGCCGGCGCACCAATTCGTAGTAATCAGGGGCAAAGGTACTCGGCCGGGGCCGGAAGGTGTAGGTGATGGGCCCGCCGCCCAGCCCGCCATCGGAATAAAACCACCGTTCCTCGCCGTTGAACAGCCGCCGCACGCCCGGCGGCGGCCCCAACACCACGTACAGCAAGCCCCTATCGGTGAGCCAGCCGGCCTTGTGGGCCGCGAAAAGCCGGTTGGCCGCCGTCACGCGGCCGTAGAACTGCCGAATCAATTCCTTGCCCTGCCGCTGGTTGCCCTGGGCAATGTCGAGCCAGAATTTATCCACCGCCCGCTTAGGGTCGGGCGCGTCGGTGAGGCGCTGGCGCTCCTGGCTGGTGGTTAGGTAGCGCAGCGGCTCAATCAGCTCCGAAGCCGTGGTGAGGGCGGGGTAATTGTTGGCCCCCACCAGCACGGCCAGCGTGCGGGTAGGCATGCCGCCCGCGCCGCCCACCTTCAGCGCATACAGCCCGGCCTCCTGAAAGCGCAGCGGCTCGCCGGGCCGGGCCTCGGCCGAGTCGAGGACGGGCAGCAGGCGCGAGCCGGCGGGCATGGCGGCCGGGCTGGTCATGGGCGGCAGGGCGGGGGTGGGCGTCACGGCGTAGCGCTTCCAGCGCACGGGCTGCATCAGGCCGTAGCTGTCCACGCCGAAGGTTTCGCCGGCCCGCACGTAGCGGCGGGCCAGGGGCTGCCCGGCCGAGTCGGTGAGCACGAAGGGGCGCGCCAGCACAGCCTCGGTCAGGCGCAGCCAGGCGGTGGTGGCGGGCTCCTGGTAGTCGTCTTTGGCATCGGCTGGGGCGGTGCTGAGCTGCAGGATGGCCCCGGCGGGCACGCGGGCCGCCGCGATGCAGAAGCTGAGGCGCAGGCTGCCATCGGCCTCGGGGCGCGGGTGCTGTCGGCGGCGCGCGATGCTGTCCTGCCACAGCGGCAGCTTGGCTTCGTAGCTGGGCCAGGCGGCCAGGCGCAGCGGGTGGCCCGGCCCCAGGCGGGCGGGGGCGGGCAGGTGCAGGTAGAGGCGCAGGCTGTCGCCCTCGCGGCGGGTGTCCACGGCCAGGTGCGGGGCGTCGCGGTAGAGGCCGGCGTAGTCGGGGCGCGGGGCCAGGGGCGCGAAGGCCGTGAGCAGCAATACAACCAATAGAAGCAAACGAACCGGCATAGAATAAAACTACGTGAAAACGGACGGCATGGCTAACGAAGAATCTGTCCAAAGTGAAGTATTTGGTGCCGAATGCTCCGGCGGGCCGCATTTGCCCCCAACCCGATGAGTTAGGCGCAAGTGCGACCCGAATGTGTCCATGTCACTTCCTGTCGGAGACAGTTGAGGTCCTCGGGAGCACTTGTCTCCTTGTGCCAAATGCTCCCGAGAACCTCAACTGCCTATGTCACCTCGTTCCCAAGGCAGTTGAGAAATTATTGAAAAGGGTCGTTGCTTAAATGAAAATATCCCGAGCGGTTCTCACTTGCGTAAACTTGAGAGTAAGTAAGTACCAAGCCATTAGCTTTTAGCTGATAGCTGTAAGCCTTTATTCTCATAGCCAATTGATTACGCCGGTCTTATTGTTCGTTTAATTAGGGCTTAGCACTTAATAAACATCGTCTTTCCATGTCTCTCCGCCTCGACCGCACCGCGTTTCACGCCGGCACCCACGCCGAAACCGAAGCCTGCCACCGGGTGCAGGAGCCCGCCACCCTGGCCGAGCGTCTGCGGGTGGCCATGTACCTGAACAGCGTGGCCTTCAATTTCGACCTCAACAACCCGCCCCGACTGGACCGCACGGCGTTTTCGTGCCGCGCCCACGCGGAGCACTAGGAATGGGCAGTTTCGGCCGTAGCGCGAACTTTTAGTTCGCGTCCCCGTGCCGTTGCAACGATTGATGTTTGGGGACGCGAACTAAAAGTTCGCGCTACTAAAAAGGCCGGCCCGCACACTGCGGACCGGCCTTTACTCATTTACTCACTTACCCATTTACCGCGGGTAGTACTGGTTCATCAGGCCCAGGGCTTTTTCGCTGCGGGGCTTGTCGCCGGCCATTTCGGCCGCGCGGTACACGCTTTGCAGGCCCAGGAGGTAGCCGCGCTGGTCGTCCTCGAAGAGGCTGCCGTCGGGCTTGGTGGCGTAGTAGGCCAGCATCTGCTCCGAGCGCTGGGTCATGGTGTCGAGAATCTGGTCGGCTTTGGCTTTTTCGCCACCTGCCACCAGGGCGGGCACCAGCTGGGGCGAGTAGTAGTCGTAGGGAATCGTGTTGTCGGGCATCAGCTCCAGAGCTTTGTCGGCCACTTCCTTGGCCTTGGCCACGTTGTTGGACGCCAGGTAGGCATTGGCCAGGCGGGCGAACTTGTCGCGGTAGTTGGCCGGGAAGCGCAGGTTGTTTTCGTCGTAGAAAATCTTCGGGTTTTGCAGGCCGCGGTAGCTGAAATCCTTCAGCAGGCGCTGGTAGGTGAGGTCTTTTTCCACGTAGCCTTCGTCGCCGGAGCGGGGGTCGTAGTTGGGGTCCTTCAGGGGCAGCAGGCGGTAAGCCATGCCTTCGAGCTGGAAGTAGGGCTGCAGGTTCATGTAGTCGCTCGGGGCCACGGTGCTGCTGAAGTAGATGGGCCGCTTCCAGTTATTGGTGGCAATCATGTCCAGAATCACCAGGTTTTTCTTCTCGATGGCGCGCTTGCCCATGCTCCACTCCATCTTGCTCACGAGCTGGTTTTCGCGGCCTTTGGGGATGATGCCGAGCTTCTTCACGGCCACGGTATCAATCGGCAGGAAGAAATTAGGCGTGGGGAAGCTCATCATCATCGGGCCGTTTTCCTGGTACTGCACCTGCAGCAGCGGGTTGTTGCTCTTCACCAGCTCAATAAATTCCTTGAGGTTCACGCTGGGCACGGCCGGGTTGGCGGCGAAGGGCAGCATGTCGTTGGTGCCCTGGGCGTAGGCTGCCGCCGGCATCGAGATGGGGAAGGGCTGCGAGAGGTAGGAGCGGCGCTTCATCTGGGCAATGTACCAGTCTGTGTTCAGGTAGCTCAGCACGGCCACGCGCACGTCGGTCCGCACGCCTTCCACCTCCTGGGCGTACCAGAGCGGGAAGGTGTCGTTGTCGCCGTTGGTGAACAGGATGGCGTTCGGAGCGCAGCTATTCAGCAGGTTCTTGGCCGAGTCCACCGAGTTGTAGCGGTCGGAGCGGTCGTGGTCGTCCCAGCCCTGCGCGGCCATGATGCCCGGAATCAGCAGGCCCACGGCCAGGGCCAGGCCGGCCCGCAGCCCGTCGGCCTTCACTACTTTGCCAAATAATTCGGCCAGTCCCAGCACGCCCAAGCCTATCCAGATGGCGAAGGCGAAGGTGGCCCCGGTGAAGGTGTAGTCACGCTCACGCGGCTCGCGCGGCGGCTGGTTGAGGTAAATGACAATGGCCAGGCCGGTCATCAGAAACAGCAGGCCGGTCACCCAGGCGTCTTTGCTGTCGCGTCGGCTCTGGAACCATAGGCCGATGAGGCCCAGAATGAGCGGCAGGGCCAGAAAGTTGTTGTGCGCCGGGCTCTCGCCGATGCGGGGGGGCAGCGCCTTCGCGCTGGGGCTGAAGGGCGTAACCACGCCCGCCTGCTGCACGTCGGACTCGCGCCCCACGAAGTTCCACATGAAGTAGCGCCAGAACATGTGGCCCATCTGGTAGCGCAGCAGGAAGCCCAGGTTCTGGCCCATGGTGGGCTTCACGCCGTCCTGAATATCCACCCACTTCTTGTAGTTGGCAATCTGGTCGGGCTCGTAGCTGTAGATGCGGGGCAGCAGCATCTTGTCCTCGTCGCGGTACACCGGCTCCTGCTGGCGCGGCATAATCTCTTTGTAGGTGTTGGTCTTGGGGTCGCGGGCGTAGCGGGGGGCACCCTCGGCGTAGTCTACCGGCTGGGCGTTGAACTGCGGGCCGTAGAGCAGGGGCCGCGAGCCGTACTGCTCGCGCTTGAGGTAGCTCACGAAGGAGAGCACATCCTCGGGGTCGTTTTCGTTGATGGTGGGCTGAAAGGAGCTGCGAATCGGCACAATCAGGTAGCTCGAATAGCCAATCAGGATGAACGTGAAGCACAGCATGGCCGTGTTCAGCAACTGGCTGCGGCGCTGGAAAGAGAGGCGGAAGCCAAACCAAATCAGCCCGATAAACACAATCAGGAAGATGAATAGGCCCGAGTTGAAGGGCAAACCCACGGTGTTGATGAAGAACACCTCGAAGTTGCCGGCCAGCGTGGGCAGGCCCGGAATGATGCCCACCAGGATGGACCCCACGATAATCATGCTCACCACCATCACGATGATGCCGCCCTTCAGCGAAGGATTAGCAGTGCGGCGGTAGTAGTAAATGAAGCCCAGGGCGGGCAGCGTGAGTAGGTTCAGCAAGTGAACCCCGATGCTGAGGCCGATAACGTAGGCAATCAGAATGAGCCACTTATCCGAATCGGCTTCGTTGGAGTGCGCCTCCCACTTCAGCATAATCCAGACCACGGCTGCCGTGCACAGCGCCGACATGGCGTAAACTTCGCCCTCCACGGCATTGAACCAGAAGGAATCGGAGAAGGCAAAGGCCAGTGCGCCCACCACGCCCGCGCTCAGAATGAGCAGGCTTTGGTAGCCGCTGGGCTCAATGGCTTCGGCCGCCAGGCCGCTGTTGCCCGTGGCATCGCGCAGCACCATTTTGCGGGCCATGCGGGTGATAATCCAGAACAGAAACAAGACCGTGAAGGCGCTGCTCAGGCCCGAGAGGGCGTTGATGAGCACTGCGACTTTGGTAACGTCGCCAAACGAGAACAGCGAGAACAGCCGGCCCAGCAGCAGGAAGGTGGGCGCGCCCGGAGGGTGCGGCACCAGCAGCTTGTAGGAGCAGGCAATGAACTCGCCGCAGTCCCAGAACGAAGCGGTAGGCTCCAGGGTGAGCAGGTAGGTAGCGAAGGCAATGGCAAACACGAGCCAGCCGACGAGGTTGTTCAGGCTTTTAAAGGAGCGCATAGAAACGAATGGGACACAAGACACCGGCAAATGTGCAAGCCGCACACTACCGGAAGAAGCAACGAGCAAATCGGTGAAAAGGCAAAAGTAGGCAATGCACCGTTGCACTGATGCTTGCACGAAACCAATTCGGGCTAGAAACACAAAAAGCAGCCCGGGGCTGCTTTTTGTGTTTCGGGTTTCTGACGGCTCGTTGCTGGTTCCTCGCGGCTGGTTGCAAATCAGCAGCCGGCTCAGTTCTGCAGCACGAGGCGTTTGGTGCTGGCCACTTTGCCATCCACCAGCAGGCTGTAGAAGTACACGCCGGTGCGCAGCTCGCTCAGGTCGAGCGCCATGCCGGTGGCGGTCAGCTCTGGTTTAAGGGCTACGGTGCGTACCTCCTGGCCGATGATGTTGCTCAGGCGCAGCTGGTAGCTCTGGCCGGCTTTCTGGCTGAGCTGCACCGTAACCTGGCCACGGCTGGGGTTCGGATACACGCTCAGCGCGGCGGCCAGGTTGGGGTCGATTGTGGCCGTGACAGTGCTCACGATGAGGGTGCCCACCATGCCGGAGTGAACGGTGCAAAAAAACGGATAGGTGCCCGCCGTGAAGGTTGCCGCCGGAAAGGTTTTGGTGGGCGTGGCTGGGTTGATGGTGAACGTGACCCACTGAGCCGCAGCCGTTGGGTGGGTGTTCGAGCCGATGTTTTGAAAAACCAGCACGTCGGTGGGCGCCATGCGAATGGTGGTGGTGCCATCCGGCCCCCGGTAAAAGTTGTCGCCCACCTGCACCGTAATGGTGGCTGCGAAAGCAGAAGCGACCGAGAGCAGCAGCGCAATCATGGGTACTGCCAAACGAGTAAAGAGTTTCATCACAAATGCAAAAAGAAGAAGAGGAGAAAAATAAGGACTCTGCCACAAGGACAAGCACCGTGCCGGGTTGCCCTGCTGGCCACCCAATCAACGCTAGCCGAAGCGTTTCGGTTTGATAGACTGACAAAATACCCAAAAGTTGAATGCCGGCCGCAAGCAGAACGTGGCTGACGGGCGACGGCCATTACCTGTCAGAATTATTATCCTGAAATAAATCACAAACCCTGGATGCCTAAAAGGCTGCCAGGGTTGCCAGGTGTGCCGTTAAATTCTAGCGTCGTCGCCCTCCGCGTGCGCCTCATCCCCCGGCCCCTTCTCCGAAAAGGAGAAGAGGTGCGTTCAACGAGCTCCAGAACTGCTTTTAGAGCAGACCTTTATAGCTCCCCTTCTCCTTTTCGGAGAAGGGGCCGGGGGATGATGCCCCCGGGTAGGACGACGCGAGAACCTAACAGCTCCAGGGTTGCTAGGTGTGCCGAATTTCCTGCAGGCCAAACCGCCGCAGCTCGTTGCCAATGGCCACGGCCAGCCGGCCATCCTCTTCCACCCCGACAATCTGGCCGCTTACCGTTTGCCCGTCGATAATGAACGGATGAGTTTCCTGGTAGCGGTACAGCGCCTGCAGGTAGTCGCGCCGCAGGGTGCCCACCTGCCCGGCCCGCAGCTGCAGGTAGCGCCGCTCCAGGCACTCCAGCAGGCGGGCGGCCAGCGCCTCGCGCGGGTAGGCCCGGCCGGTAAGCAGGGAAAAGGAAGTAGCCGTGTGCAGCTCAAAAGCTTGCTGATTGATATTCAATCCAATACCAATGATGCTATATTGAATTTTTGAGCCGCTCAGGCTGTTCTCAATCAGAATGCCGCCCAGTTTTTGGCTGCCATAATACAGGTCGTTGGGCCACTTCAGCTTCAGTTTGGGGTCGGGGCCGAGCAGGGCCACGGCCCAGTCGTGCACGCCCAACGCCACGGCCTGGCTGAGGCGGAACTGCTCGGTGGCGGCCAGAAACGTGGGCTGCCATACCACCGAAAGCATTAGGTTTTCGGCGGGGGCGGCCACCCACTGGTTGCCGCGCTGGCCCCGGCCGGCGGTCTGAAAGTCCGTTATGACGGTACAGCCCTCACTGGCCCGATTTTGGACTATCAAAGTTTGAGCCTCCGAATTAGTCGAGGGGCAGGTCGGCAGCCAAACTAATTGCTGGCCCGTGAACAGGGTTTTTGGAGTGACAACCACGGCCTTCTTTCGCGTATCGTTAACTTCGTAGACTTTCGGCTGTAAAGCTCACACCTAATAAGACAATATGAAAAGCACGTTGGTCCGTCAGGATTCAGACACATTGGCAGATTTGGTCGTTCGCGGCATGCAGGATAAGAAGGCAGCCGACATCGTGGTGCTGAATTTGAAGGAATTAAAAAATGCCGTTGCCGATTATTTCATCATCTGCTCGGCAAACTCCGATACGCAGCTCGAAGCCGTGGCCCGCTCGGTGGAAGAAGAAGTCGAAAAAGTAACCGGCGAAAGCCCCTGGCAAACCGAAGGCCGCACCAACCGCGAGTGGGTGCTGCTCGACTATGTCGATGTGGTGGTGCACGTTTTCCTGCGCGACCGCCGCAAGTTCTACGCGCTCGAAGAGCTGTGGGGCGATGCCAACATCAGCTACATCGAATCGGAGCCGGCGTAAGGCGGTTGGTCTGAAAGGGCCGAAGAAGAACGTCATGCAGCGCGCGGCGAAGCATCTTTACCGCGCAACGCAATTCAATTAAAAGGAATTACTGCTGCGGCAAAGATGCTTCGCCGCGCGCTGCATGACGTTCTTTTTACTACACGAAGTAAAATAAAACCGCTCCCTCTCCGTCTTCCTTTCTGTCGAACATTTATTTTCGACGCGGTGTTTTACTTCTACCTATAATCGGTTTTAAGTAGCTATTTTCATGTCGGATAAAAATCTGAATAATAAGAAGAAGAAGCCCACCGCCCCGGTGCCCAACCCGCGGCCGGGCTTGCAGCTGTGGGTGCTGGCGGGCCTGCTGGTGTTTTTGTTCGGGGTGATGTGGGTGAACAACCTCAACTCGCCCGCCAAAATCAACCAGCAGCGCTTCGAGAGCATGCTGGCGGCCGGCGATGTGCAGGCAGTAACCATAATCAGCAACCAGAAAATGGTGGAGGTGACGCTTAAGGAAGCGGCCCGCGCCAAATACAAGCAGGAGCTCACGCGCCGCTCGCCCTTCGGGGGCGAGGGGGTGGGCTCGCAGTTCTACTTCCCGGTGGTAGATGCCAAGCTGTTTCAGGAAAACCTGGATGCTTTGCAGAAAGACGTGCCCTCGGCCCAGCGTCTGCCCCTCAACATTGAGGAGCGGTCGAGCCCCGGTGACTACATCGGTACCTACGGCTTCATCGTTCTGATGATTGTCGGCTTCTGGTTCCTGATGCGCCGCATGGGCAGCGCCGGCGGCCCCGGTGGCCAGATTTTCAGCATCGGCAAAAGCAAAGCCGCCTTGTTTGAAGGTGGCGATAAGGTGAAAATCACCTTCAAAGACGTGGCCGGCCTCGAAGAAGCCAAGGAGGAAGTGCAGGAAATTGTGGAGTTCCTCAAGAACCCCAGCAAGTTCACCATCCTCGGCGGTAAGATTCCGAAGGGCGCGCTGCTAGTAGGCCCTCCCGGTACCGGCAAAACCCTGCTGGCCAAAGCCGTAGCCGGCGAGGCCGACGTGCCGTTCTTCTCGCTCTCGGGTTCCGACTTCGTGGAGATGTTTGTGGGCGTGGGCGCGGCCCGGGTTCGTGACCTGTTCAAGCAGGCCAAAGCCAAAGCGCCCTGCATCGTCTTTATTGATGAGATTGATGCCGTGGGCCGTTCGCGCAGCAAGGGCTCGATGCCCGGCGGCAACGACGAGCGCGAAAATACCCTGAACTCGCTGCTGGTGGAAATGGACGGTTTCGGTACCGACTCCGGCGTTATCATCCTGGCTGCCACCAACCGGCCCGATACCTTGGACTCGGCCCTGCTGCGTCCCGGCCGCTTCGACCGGCAAATCAGCATCGACAAGCCCGATATCAACGGCCGCACCCAGATTTTCCAGGTGCACCTCAAGCCGCTGACGCTGGGCCCCGACGTGGATGCCCGCCGCCTCTCGGCCCAAACCCCGGGCTTTGCTGGCGCTGAAATTGCCAACGTCTGCAACGAGGCGGCCCTTATCGCCGCCCGCCGCGACAAGAAATTCATCACCGACCAGGACTTCACCGATGCTATCGACCGCGTGATTGGCGGCCTGGAGAAGAAGAACAAAATCATCTCGCCCGGCGAGAAGCGCATCGTGGCCTACCACGAGGCCGGCCACGCCATTGCGGGCTGGTTCTTGGAGCATGTGGACCCGTTGGTGAAAGTGAGCATTGTGCCCCGTGGCGTGGCGGCGCTGGGCTACGCCCAGTACCTGCCCAAGGAGCAGTTTCTTTACAATACCGAGCAGCTGATTGATGAGATGTGCATGGCCCTGGGTGGCCGCGCCGCCGAGCAGCTGGTGTTTGGTAAAATCTCGACCGGTGCGCTGAGCGACCTGGAACGCATCACCAAGATGGCTTACTCCATCGTGACGATGTACGGCATGAACGCCAAGCTCGGCAACGTGTCGTTTTACGACTCGAAGGGGCAGAGCGAGTATGGCTTCTCGAAACCTTATTCGGAAGCTACCTCGCAGATGATTGACGAGGAAGTGCGGACCATCATCGAAAGTGCTTACGTTCGTACCAAGGAGCTCCTCACCGAGCGCCGTCACGAGCTGGAAGTGGTAGCCAAGGAGTTGCTGGAGAAAGAAGTGCTGCAACAGGAAGACCTGACCCGCCTCGTGGGCCCGCGCCCCTTCGATACCCAGACCAACTACCAGGCCCACATGGCCGGCACCGACCGCAGCGAAACGGCTAGCGAAGTACGCGGCGAGCTGGCTGCCGGTGGCACCATCAGCAGCGACCTGCCCGACCTGAACCTGCCCGGCCTTGATGGCAACACCAGCAATGAAGCCCCCGGCGCCAGTGGCAGCGCCGTAGCTGGCTAGTAACACAGTGCCATAAACTGAAGCTTACGGTCCAATTGGAAAGCCAGCCTCTTATGGGGCTGGCTTTTTTTATGTTATTACTTTTGCGTCATGTCCGAATCTTCCCGCGATGCCGTTTTAGTCCGAATCCGCCAGGGGCTGGCAGCCGGCCCCGCGCCGCTGCCGCCCCGGCCCGATTTTGCCACCCCCGTGCACCCGCCGCTTAGCAACGCCGACGTGGTGGTGGCATTCGCGGAGCGGTTCCAGCAGGTTGGCGGTGAGTTTTACTATTGCGAAGACCTAGCCGAGCTGTCCACGCAGCTGGCAGCTTACCGGGAGCGGCAGCAGGTGGGCGCGCCCTACGTGTGGGAGCCTGATTTGCAGGCTGTACTGCAGGCCGCCGGCGTAAATTTTCGTGCTGACGAAGCCGGTTTCGTGGCCAATGCCGACCTGAGCCTTACTTCGTGCGAGGCACTGGTAGCCCGTACCGGCAGCGTGCTGGTGTCGGCCGCTACGGCCAGCGGCCGGCGGCTGAGCATCTACCCCGACCAGCACCTGGTGCTGGCCCGCCCCAGCCAGGTAGTGGCCGAAATCGGCGATGCGTTGCGCGTAATACAGGAGCGCTACGGCGCGGCCCCGCCCTCCATGGTTTCGCTCACCAGCGGCCCCAGCCGCACGGCCGATATTGAAAAAACGCTGGTGCTGGGCGCGCATGGCCCGCGCCGTATTGCGCTGTTTTTGCTTGAGGAAGAGGGTGAGATATAGAAGTAGAACGTCATGTCGAGCGCAGCCGAGACATCTCGCTCGCATCGTTGAGCAGTTTTGATTACTTAATTCACGCGAGATTTCTCGGCTGCGCTCGACATGACGTTTAATGACGGTTTAGATTACTTGTTTCCTGAATGAAGTCACCCCATTTACTTTCTGATATTATCCTGCCGCCCGGCAAACGGGTGTACTTCGCTTCCGATTTCCACCTCGGCGCGCCCAACGCGGCGGCTTCGCTGGAGCGGGAGAAGCGCATTGTGCGCTGGCTGGATGTGGTGGCGAAGGATGCGGCGGCTATCTACCTGCTGGGCGACTTGTTCGACTTCTGGTTTGAGTACAAGCACGCCATTCCGCGCGGGTTCAGCCGCTTGCAGGGCAAGCTGGCCGAGCTCACGGATGGCGGCCTGCCCATCACCATCTTCACCGGCAACCATGACATGTGGATGTTCGGCTACTTTACCCAGGAAATGGGCATTCCGGTGCTGCGGCAGGAAGTTTCGCAACGGATTGGGGATAAGCTGTTTCATATTGGCCACGGCGACGGGCTGGGACCGAAGGATTACAGCTACAAAGCGCTGAAGCAGGTATTCACCTCGGGCGTGGCGCAGTGGCTCTTTGCCCGGCTGCACCCCAATTTCGGCATCGGCATGGCCAATAAGTGGAGCCGCCGCAGCCGGATGCAGGCTGGCAAGGACGATGCCGTGTATTTCGGCGATGAGGAGTGGCTGCTGCAATACTGCCGCGCGCTGGAAACGCGCATGCACCACGACTACTACATTTTCGGCCACCGCCACCTGCCGCTGGATGTGGAAGTAGCCCCCGGCAGCCGCTACGTGAACCTGGGCGAATGGGTCAATTATTGCAGCTACGGCGTGTATGATGGCAACGAGCTGGCCTTGCGGCATTTTGAGCAGTAGCGCCGGGCGCTGGCTGGCGCGCGTCTGTGACGCGCTGCCCACTGGGTTCGAGCCTGCGGCTCGGGCATTGAATGCGTTTGCAGACGCAACTATGGACCGAGCCGCAGGCTCGAACCCAACCGGCACGCGTCGCAGACGCGCGCCAGCGGGAGCGTTTCTCCTTTTTCTCCTGCTCACCGCCGCTGCCCATGCCCAAACCACCGTGCCTTCTGCCGCCTCGGCCGCGCCGGCCGCCATGCAAATCGTGGCGCCCGTGCAGTCGGTTCCGCAGCCGCCGGTAGATGCGACGGCCGCGCCCACCGTGGCCGCCTGGAAACTGCTGCGCCTCATCCGGCTGCCCAACCCGGGCGCGGCTTCGCTCGACCGGCGTGGTGCGCTCTACGTGGCCGATGCCGATAACAACCTGCGCCAGTACGGCCCCGAGGGCTTGCCCCTGAATACCTACGCGCCCGCCCAGCCCGGCCACGTGGCTCAGGTTGAAGCCTGGAATGTGACCAGTACGCTCGTATTCAACGACGACCGGCAGCAGCTGGTGCTGCTCGACCGGTTCCTGTCCCTCATCAGCGAGGTGCGGCTGGGCGATGTGCTCGATGGCACGGTGCGCGTGGCCACGCTGGCCCCCGATAATTTCATCTGGCTGCTCGATGAAAGCACGCTCATCCTGCGCGAATTCGACCCCAATACCCTACGCGCGGTGCAAAGCACCCCGCTGGACCTTATTATTGGCCGCTCGCGGCCCGATTTCCGCTTCATTCGTCAGTACCAGAACAATACCTACCTCGTGGACCGCAGCACGGGCGTGTATGTATTCGACAACCTCGGTAACTATAAGAAAAAGCTGCCCTTTCCGGGGCTGAGCACAGTGGGCTTCCGGGGCGATGAGCTGTACTTTCTCGAAGCCGGGGCCATCCACTTCTTCCACCTTTATAACCTGACCGAGCGGCGCGTGGCCCTGCCCGCTGGTACCGACCCCGGCGCGGTGCGGCAAGTGCTGGTGGGCGGAACGTACGCGTATATTTTCACGGCGGCGGGAGTAGCGGTGTATCAGATGTAAGGGGCCGCCATAAGGTTGATGCTATTGGCCAGCCGAGCCGAACCGTAGTAACCCGCCTGAAAAAGAGGCCGTTAGCCAGGGAGTTTACGCTCTCTCACTTCTAATGGCCTCCTTATGAAAGCTCTCCGAATTCACGGCATGCGTGATGTCCGCGTTGATACCGTGGACGACCCCAAAATCCACGAAAGCCGCGATGCCATTATTCGCGTTACCAGCACGGCCATTTGCGGGTCTGACCTGCACATTTACAACGGCAGCCTGCCGCAGCCTACGCCCCAGACGCTGGGCCACGAGTTCATGGGCATTGTGGAGGAAGTGGGCAAGGGCGTGACCAATCTCAAGCGGGGTGACCGCGTGGTGGTGCCCTTCCCCGTGGCCTGCGGCCATTGCCTGTTCTGCAACCACGACCTGCCCGGCCACTGCGAAAACTCCAATCCCGACCATTACGGCCCCGAAGGCGGCCTGATGACTGAAAAGGGCGGTGCCCTTTTTGGCTACACCGACCTCTACGGCGGCTACGATGGCGGCCAGGCCGAATACGTGCGCGTGCCCTACGCTAACAACGGCCCCCGCATAGTGCCCGACAACCTGACCGACGAACAGGCACTTTTCCTTACCGATATTTTCCCAACGGGTTATTCCGGCATCGACTGGGCAGGGGTGAAGGGGGGCGAGATAGTGGCCATTTTTGGCGCTGGCCCCGTGGGTATTATGGCCGCTAAAAGCGCCTGGCTGCGCGGGGTCAGCCGCGTTATCATCGTCGATACCCAGCAGTACCGCCTCGATATGGCCAAAAAATCGGCCAATGCGGAGGGCATCCTTTGGGAAAGCCACAAGCAAGTGGTCGACGAAATCAGAAGCAAAAGCTACGGAGCCGATGTGTGCGTGGATGCCGTGGGCTTCTAGCCTGACCGTAGCATAGGTGACCGCGCAAAGTCGGTTATCAATCTCGAAAAAGGCTCCGACAAGGTGGTGCTGGCCTGCATCAGCGCCGTGCGTCGGGGCGGGTTCGTGTCCATCCTGGGGGTGTATGCCACGCCGTTCGATAACTTCCCGTTGGGCCAGATTTTCGATAAAGGCATTATTATCCAGGCCGGTCAGGCGCCCGCCCACAAGCATATCGACAAGCTGATGCAGTACGTTTCCAACGGCGACGTGAAGCTCGACGACATCATTACCCACCGCCTGCCGCTCTCGCAGGCCCCGCACGGCTACGACATCTTCCGTCACAAAAAGGACGGCTGCGTGAAAGTGGTGCTGAAGCCGGGCGAGTAAGCGCTGCCATTAATTGACCCACAAAAAAGGAGCCTGCGTTCGTGGGCTCCTTTTTTATGGGTCGAATTCTGCTCAACATCAATAAAACAGATTGCTTTATCTTTGGCGAGGCCCGCCCCGGCGTGGATTATCCATTCCAAATTGCGAAGTATATGACGCGAGCCCGGCGTGAAGTGGTATCTGGTTCAAAAAATCTGGGACGTAGTGGTTGGGCGCTGCTGCTGGGACTGCTGCCGCAGCTGCTACTGGCCCAAACGCCCGGCGCGCGCGCCACGTTGGGCAAGCTGGCTCCCGGGCTGCAGGCCGTCCCCGCCGCGCAACAGCCCCGCCCGTTGCGCATCCGCGTGGCCGATGGCCCGGCGTTTCGGCAGTGGGCGCGGCAGCACCTTCCGGCTGCGCGGGTAGCGCAGGTAGGGAACGACGCCCGCACGCTTACCATCACTGGCCTCACGCCAACCCAGCTGGTGGCCGCGCCGGGCGTAGAATTCGTGGACGTGGCCGACCGCCGCGCCCACGAGGAGCGGTACCTGGGCAATTCCGACTTGTCGGTAAACACCATTTCGGCGGTGCATGCCCGCTTTCCCGACCTGACCGGCCAGGGCCTCACGGCTTCGGTGAAGGAACTGCCCTTCGACCCCGACGATATTGACCTGAAGGGCCGCGTGGTGGCCCTCGGCGCATTTGCCAAGCCATATTCTGACCATGCTACGGCCATGGCCACGCTGCTGGGCGGGGCCGGCAACTCCGACCCGCTGGGCTGGGGCGCGGCCCGCGCCGTGCGGTTAGCTACTTCCGATTTCGCCCGCCTGCTGCCCGACGATGCTGCTCAGCTCACCCAGGCCGGCGTGTCGGTACAAAACCACTCCTACGGCGTGGGCATCGAGAATTATTATGGCCTCGAATCGCAGGCCTACGACCAGCAGACGCAGCTGCTGCCGCAGCTGCTGCACGTATTCTCGTCGGGCAATGTAGGGTCGGCGGCCAGTCCCAGCGGTACTTATCAGGGCATCGCCCGGTTCGCCAACATCAGCGGGCAGTTCAAGATGTCGAAAAATACCCTGACCGTGGGCGCTACCGCCCCCGGCGGGCAGGTGGCCGCCCTCAGCTCGCGCGGCCCGGCTTATGACGGCCGCATCAAGCCCGAGCTGGTGGCCTACGGCGAAGGCGGCTCCTCGGAAGCGGCCGCGCTGGTGTCGGGTGTCAGTATTCTGCTGCAGCAGCAGTACCGCGACCAGCACGCCGGCACCCTGCCACCCGCCGCCCTCGTCAAAGCCGTGCTCCTGAACAGCGCCGATGACCTCGGCACGCCCGAAGTCGACTACCTCAGCGGTTTCGGGCAGGCCGATGCGCTGGGGGCCGTGGGCACTATGCGCGCCGGCCGCTTTTTCGGCGGCAGTGCCAGTCAGGGGGCCGACCAGGTCTTCCGAATCACGGTGCCGGCCGGCCAGCAGCAGTTGAAGGCTACACTGGTCTGGAGCGACCCTGCCGCCAACGCCAACGCCGCCACGGCCCTGGTCAACGACCTCGACCTGGAGCTGGTGGCCGTGAGCACGGGCCAGCGCTGGCTGCCCTGGGCCCTGAGCGCCTACCCTCATGCCGACTCGCTGGCCCGCCCCGCCCGCCGCCGGCCCGACCACCTCAATAACGCCGAGCAGATAACCCTCACGCTGCCCGCCGCCGGTACCTACGAGCTGCACGTGCGGGGCTATGCCGTGCCACAGGGTTCGGAGGCATTCAATGTCGCCTACGAAATCAACGCGCCCGGCCTCACCTGGACCTATCCCGCGCGCCCCGATAACCTGCGCCCCGGCACCACCGCCAATCTGCGGTGGCAGTGGAGTGGCCCGCCCGCCGCCACCGCCCGCCTCGACTATCGCCCCGTGGGCGGCTCCGGCTGGCGCGTGCTGAATGCGGCCGTGCCGCTGGCCGACCGCCGCATCACTTTGGCCGTGCCCGATACCGCCACGCTGGCCCAACTGCGGCTGGTGAGTGGCGGCAGCGAGTTTGTATCCGATACGTTTACCGTTGTGCGCCTCCCCGAGGTGCAGGTTGGCTATGCCTGCCCCGATGAAGCCCTGCTGCAATGGCGGCGCATTCCAGGCGTGGCCCGCTACCAGGTGTACCAGCTGGGCCACGCCTACCTCGAGCCCCTGGCGCAAACGGCCGATACCTCTTTGGTACTGGGCCGGGCTCAATTATCGGGTCTTTACTACGCCGTGGCTCCGGTGATGAGCGGGCGCGTGGGTCAGCCAGGCCTTACCATTAATTACACCACGCAGGGCACGGCGTGCTATTTCCGCTCGTTTCTGCCCCGGCAGCTGGTCGATGAGACCATTCGTTTCGATGCGACGCTGGGCACGGTGTATCACCTGAAATCGGCCACCCTGGAGCGCCAGCGGCCCGACGGCACCTATGAAGCCGTGCAGACCATCAGCCCGGTCACCAGCACCATGCTGGCATTCGCCGACCAGCCGCTAGCCGCCGGCCGCTACCTCTACCGCGTGCGGCTCGACAACGCAGCCGGCCAGCAATTCTACAGCAATACCGAAGAAGCCTTCCTGCTGCGGGCCGGCCTCACCCAGGTTTATCCCAACCCGGTAACCGCTGGCCAGCCCCTGCAGCTGGTGGCCAATACTACCGGCGTAGTCATCGTGCAGCTCTCTGATATGCTGGGCCGCTTCCAGCGGGAAACCACCGTGGATGGCCGAATAAACGAGCTTGATACCAGCGGCCTGCGCCCCGGCGTGTACCTGCTGCGCGTGCAGGCGGAAGGGCAGGCACGACAGGTCGTTCGGGTGGTGATACAGTAAGCGCCTATTTGGATGAATTCTAAGTGGCTGCTTGACTGTGGATTCTTAAAAGTTTGTCATGCAGAGCATAGCGAAGAACCTTGCTACGACCGCACCGCATGCAGTACTTCGGGCGATGCGAGCGTGACAAGTTCCTTCGCTGCGCTCAGGATGACAGTGCGAACAGTTTGTTAGCTGCCAGCAAAATGCGGTTACAGAATAATGTTCAAACAAAATGCCCCGGCTCGTAAGAGCCGGGGCATTTTGTTTGAACATTCTAACCGGAGTTAATAGATGTAGTTCAGTGCCGTCAGGTCGTTGGCGGTGAAGGGGCGGTTCACGCCGTTGCCCACGCAGGCCAGCATCCAGGAGTTCGGTTCGGCCGCCGAAGGCGTACCGGGGATGAGAATGGCTCCCACCGTGCTGGCGCCTTCGTTGGAGGCACTGCCACCGCAGCTGTAGGCGCGGTTGTAGTAGTCGGTGTGGCGCATGCCGATGCAGTGGCCCATCTCGTGCGCCATGATGGTCGCAATGTAGTTAGTGTTCGAGCTGTTGATTACGTTGGGTACCAGGGTGAAGCCCGGTGCGGGATTGCCACCGCTGGGGAAGCCGCCCGACTGGCCCAGTACGCCCGTGCCCAGGTTCGACGAATACTTAACGGGCAGGTCGGCCGTGCCCGAGGTGATGCGTCGGAACGTTACTCGCAGGCTGGCCGCGTTGTAGCGCCGGATGGCCTCATCAATGGCTGTCACGTAGGCCGAGTTAAACGAGCTGCTGATGCTCACGGTGAGCACGCGCGGCAGGCTGCCCACCAGATTGGTGGTGCGGTACTGCTCGTCCTGGCCCACGCGGAGGGTGGAGTAGCCGGGGGCGCTGGCCAGCAGCTCCGGGGTCAGCAGTATATCGCCTTCCACAACGTAGCCGTCGTCAACTTTTTTTACATCCTGTGTGCTGAATCCCAAGGCTTTAATCTGAGCCATGGCATCCTGCGAAACAGCCGAAGGAGCTGCGGCGACTTCTTCTTTTTTGCTGCACGACGAGAGGGATAGAGTCGCGCCAGCCAGCGCCAGCAGTGGGAGAAGTCTGAAACTTTTCATAATGGTTTTTGGGATGATGATTTGGTGAAGAATGAGCGAATGTATAGGGCTGTAATTACAAATAAGAGCACTCATTCATTCGTATTTTAA
Source organism: Hymenobacter siberiensis (assembly GCF_018967845.1). GTDB lineage: Bacteria > Bacteroidota > Bacteroidia > Cytophagales > Hymenobacteraceae > Hymenobacter > Hymenobacter siberiensis. Next base: position 250,886 of record NZ_JAHLZZ010000001.1, on the reverse strand, counting down.
AAATGGTTTAATCAAAATGCCTTTTTTTGGAATCTGAATGAGTTTTTGCTGATTTACATTGCAAAAAATGACAAAATCTTGTAAGTGTCAGTATAATAAACTATTGTAATAGTTATATGTATGAATTGGGGCACTGCAGCCGGTATCCGGGCTGGCCGTTGGGGGGTAGGGGGTGGACCAAACCCCGCCGCGAGCCCATCGGAAGCGCCCTGTGCTATTTGTGTATCTTTGCTAGGAACCGAATTTTCGCGAAAACCAGCTTTTCGCCCAACTATATAATTGTCTGACTTGTGGCTTGTGCATCATGTTCAACCGGTGGGGGCTGCGGCACCACCAAAGTAGGGGGCTGCGGCTCGAAGGGGGGCTGTAGCTCCGGCGGCTGCACTCGAATGAACGTCTTCGACTGGCTGCAGGACGTGGAAATCCCCGATTCCTTCGCCGGCTTCGACCTGGTGGAAGTGCGCTTCAAGGGCGGGCGTAAGGAGTTTATGCGCAACGACTTACGCCTGCCCCTCGTGACCGGCGACGCCGTGGTGGTGGATGCCGCCGGCTCGGGCTGGCACCTTGGCCACGTCTCGCTCAAGGGCGAGCTGGTGCGCCTGCAAATGCGCAAGAAGAAGGTGCCCACCGACTCCAAGGAAATCCGCAACATCCTGCGCGTTGCCACCCCCGACGACGAGGAGCGGTGGCAGGCCGTGCGCGACCTCGAAACCGGTACCATGTTCCGGGCCCGCGCCATGGTGAGCGAATTGCGCCTGCGCATGAAGCTGAGCGACGTGGAATACCAGGCCGACCGTACCCGCGCCCTCTTCTATTATTCTGCCGAGGACCGGGTCGATTTCCGCGAGCTCATCCGCCGCCTGGCCGACGAGTTCCGGGTGCGCGTCGAGATGCGCCAGATTTCGCTGCGGCAGGAAGCCGGCCGTATCGGCGGCCTTGGCATTTGTGGGCGCGAGCTGTGCTGCTCGACCTGGCTCACCGACTTCAAAACCGTGAGCACCACCGCCGCCCGCTACCAGAACCTCAGCCTGAACCCCCAGAAACTAGCCGGCCAGTGCGGCCGCCTCAAGTGCTGCCTCAACTACGAGCTGGACGCTTACCTCGATGCCCTGAAGGACATCCCGCAGGTTCAGCGCCCCCTCAAAACTAATAAGGGCGAAGCCTTTTTGCAGAAAACCGACATCTTCCGCCGCCGCATGTGGTTTGCCTTTAAGGGCGACAACAACTGGGTGATGCTGGACACGGCCCGGGTGAAAGAGCTGCTGGAAATGAATAAGCGCGGCGAGGTTATCGAAAGCCTGCTGCCCCCCCGCGAAGAAGCCCCCGAGCCCGAAGTGTCGGCCATTGTGGAAGGCTCGCTCGACCGCCTCGACGACAAAATAAAATCGAGCGCCAAGCGCACCAAGCGCAAGAAAGGCAAAGGCGAGAAAGAAGGCGAAACCGCCGAAGCCCGCCTCCCCCGCGAAGGCCGGGAGCTGCGCGAGCCCCGTGCGCCCCGCCCCGAGCGGGAGCCCCGCGCCGCCCAGGAACCCGGCACCGAGCCCCGCGAAGGCCGCGAGGCCCGCGAGCCTCGCGAAGGCCGGCCCCCTCGCGACGGCCGCCGCCCCGCCGGTGCCGCCCCCGCCGGCCCCCGCCCGCCCGAGCAGATGACCAGTCCCGGCCCCGGCGATGCCGACAACCCGGTGCCTGCCCTGGACGATACGGCCGAGCAGCGCGGCCGCCGTGGTGCCGCCGCCCGCCCCAGCAACCGCCGCGGCGGCCGCAACCGGACCGACGCGCCCCGCCCCGAGGGCGAAGCCGGCGAGCCGCGCCCCGAAGGCCCCCGCACCCGTCGCCCCGACAGCCCCCGCCGCGCCGATTCTACCGCCGGTGCCCCGCCCCGCCCCGCCGCCGAAGGCACGGGTGAGCCGCGCCCGCGCCGCGAGGGTGGCGAGCGCCGCGCAGAAGGCGGCGAGCGCCGCGAAGGCCGGGGCGGCCGCAACCGGCGCAGCGGCCGTGGCCCGGCCGGCGAAGGCGGTGCCGCGTCCGACTCGGCCCCGGCCGGCTCGTAATCAACGCCGTTTTGTTTTTGGATACCAGTTACTATTATGAATCAGCATTTTGCATGGAAGTTGGTGGTAGTAGGTGGGCTCCTGAGCCTGCTCACGGCCTGCGACCCCAACCGGGTTTTTGAGCAGAATACGGACTTCCCGAAGTACTCGTGGGACGTGCAGCAGAAGCCCGCCTTCACCTTCACTATTGAGGACACGACGGCGCGCTACGACGTGTTTTTCAACGTGCGCTATGCTTCAGCGTATGGGTTTTACAACCTGTACATGAAGCACACGCTCACCGGGCCCGCCGGCCCGGCGGGCCCGCCGCTGCTGCACCAAATCCTGCTGATGGACCCCAAAACCGGCGAACCCAAAGGCAGCGGCACCGGCGATATCTACGACCTGCAGGCCCTGGCGCTGCCCAACCAGCACTTCGCCAAACCCGGCAGCTACACCCTCACTCTGGAGCAGTACATGCGCCAGGACCAGCTGCCCGGCCTCATGGCTGTGGGCGTGCGGGTGGCCCGGCATGCGGAGAAAAAGTAAATGGATTGGAAATGGCTGCAATGCCAAAAGGCCGGCCTCACACAATGCGGGGCCGGCCTTTTTCTGTGACGCAAACAGCGCGGTATTGATTATTATACCCGGGTTACGTCCACGGCGTTGGGGCCTTTCTTGCCGGCTTTGATGTTGAACTGTACCCGGTCGCCTTCCTGGATTTCGTGGATGAGGCCGGTTTGGTGGACGAAGATTTCTTCCTCATTATCGTCGGCAATGATGAAGCCGAAGCCTTTGGTGTCGTCGTAAAACTTAACGGTGCCGGTAAGCATAAGCGTGGGGTAAGGGTAAAATGAATCGGGTTTTGATGCGCTGCACCTGGCCGGCCAAGGGCCAAAAAACCGAAGCGCGGCGGGCCGTTCCCGGACAAAGGTAAAATGGCACCACCGAAAATCGTGCCGATGCCCGCGCCCGACCCGCGCCGAAAACAACGGGTTCGGCCGTGCGTATAGGGAAGCAGCCTTTGGCTAATGCCCTCCACCTCTCCACTTATCAGCCCACCACCATGACCAACGCCGAAGAAAACCTGAACACCGAGCCCAACGACATCGCCGGCAACCGCATCGACGGGCCGGTGGGCAATACGGCCACCAAGCACACCCGGCCCGGCGAAGGCGTGGGCCCGCCCGGCGGCCCGCCCACCAGCCCCGCCGCTGCCGCGCTGGTATCGAGCGAAGCGCTGGCCGCCGCCGAAACCAGCATGGCCGCCGGAGCCGTGGACGCCGACGCCCAGCCCCAGGAAAATAAAGAAGCCAACCCCGCCGACCTGGTGCCCGAAGGCTCCTACGGCGGCAATTTCGGCAACGGCACCCAGGACAGCTACCAAGACCAGGACCGCCGCGAAAACCAGGACAGCGACCCCAACCGGGGCGAGTTTGGTGCCCAGGACCTGGGCGGCACCACCCACGGCGGCTTTGGCAACCAGAACCGGCTGGCCGATTACGAGCCCAACAACACCGCCGAGGACAACTACTACGGCGGCTCCGGCCGCCCCGGTAAGCAGGACAATTCCTACCGCAGCTACGACGGCCGCGACGAGCGCCTCGACAGCCGCACCGAATATGGTTTTGAGGCCGGTACCGCCACCGGCCAAACGCCTACCAGCGCCAATCCCCACGAAAACGACAACGGCTCGCCCAAAGGCCCCGGCAGTGGCTACTCGGCCGACTACGGCCATACCTCGCTCAACCCAAGCAACGCTACTGACCAGCGCAATGGCGCAGCGCCCGAAGTAGACCACCGCAACCAGACCGAGGACTACATGCCCGCCCAAAGCGGCACCGACAGCCAGGGCCGCCACGACCCGGAAGCCTACTCCACCAATCAGCCCGAAATGGCCAACCAGCGCGGCCAGGGCTACGGCGACCGAAACCGCGAACAGCCCAACAGCCTGCCCAATAACAACACCGGCGATGAGCGCAACGGCTACACGGCGGCCGGCGCTAACAAGGGCGATGTAGGGCAGGGCATCGGCTCACGCGGCGGCTCATATAACGATGCCTACGACGACAGCAAAGCCGGTAGTACTATGGGCTCGCCCGCCCAGGGCGACCAGCGCGCCGAAGACAAGGCCCAAAACTACGGCTTCGCTGCCCGCCAGGAGAATCGGAACAGCGAGGACGACAGCGCCGACCACGGTGCGCCGCGCCGCAACGCCGGCCGCGATGGCGCAGCTGACGAATAGGTGAGCAGTGAAATGGTGAGCTTGATGTTCGGACGGTGCAAGCAGTGCATCCGGAACATCAAACTCACCACCTCACCATTTCACTGCTCACCTTACCGGTGCACTTTCACGTTGATGTCGTACTGGTAGCGCGGCGGGCCGCCCAGCGGAATGGCGAAGAACGGCATGGCCTTTTCGTACTGGTCGGTCACGTAGAACACCATGTCGTTGGGCGCGGGCTTGGTGGATGTGAGGCGGAAATCGAGGCTGAGGCCGTGCTCTTTGGGCGATACCGGAAACACGCTGCTGGTCCACTCCCCGTCGCCGCTCATGGTGCCGGGCTGGCCGTTTTTAGCAATGCTGAACACGTTGAGCGTGGCCGCATTATCGGCGTCGAAGTTGCTTTGCTTGATGCTCACCACCTTGTCGTTCACGAAAGGGTAGAGGTGCACGGTGGTTTTGGTGGCCGTGGCCGGCAGCCGGAAGCAATACTCGTAAGTGAAGGCGTTGCCGCCCTCCACCGACACGTTGGCCGTGGGGCTGGTGCTGAAAAAGTAGCGGTACAGGTTGCCGTCGTTGCCGGTGAGGCCCCGGGCTACGAACTTGAAAACGCGGCCTTTAAATTCATTTACCTGCTCGCCCTCCAGCGGGTTCAGCGGGCCGAAGGTGTACCATTTGCCATTGTACTGCGGCTCATTGCCGAAGGTCTGGCTTTTGAGCAGGCGGCCGGTGGGCACGGGATTGGTGGGGCGCGGGTCGCGGGCCTGCGGGCCGCTGAAAGTGCCCGGGCCGCCGTAGAGGCTGAACGACGTGGTGGTATTGGCAGCGCCTTTCAGGTCGTCGTTTTTGCCGCCGCAGTCGGGGTCGAATACGCGGATGTAGACCGGGGCGCGCTGCGTTGAGGGAACTAGGAAGAAGAAGGTTTGGGTGAAATCATCGTCGCCCCACATCTTGTCTGACTGCGCACCGAAGGTGACCAGACTCTCGACCCGTTCGCCGGCGTTGGGCACCGCCTGGGCCTGAGCTTGCGGGGTTAACGCAAATGCCAGCGCAACCAGCGCACTACAATACCAAAAACATTGTTTTACCATGCAGCCAAGATACCAGCCCGAAACCAAATGCTGAGCTTGGCGGGGCGGAAATCCACCGTAAAGTATTCGGAATCCGCTGCTAAATTGTATGTTTACGACTCGTTAGCCTCTGCTTTTATGCCCGTTGCCGTTCGTGCCACCTCCGATTTCTTTGACCAGCTAACCAATGACCTGCTGGTGCTACGGGTGAAGGCGCAGCAGCGTTTTCGGCCCCTGAGCGCCGAAGAGCTGAACCGCCGCCCCGGCCCCAGCCGCTGGAGCGCCGGCCAGTGCCTGGAACACCTCAACATTGTGGGCGGCTACTACTTACCCAGCATCGCGGCCCGCATCAAGCGCGCCCAGGAGCGGGGCTCGAGGCCGGCTGCCGTGGCCAAACAGGGCTATCTGGGTAAGAAATTTATCGACGCCATGCGCACGCCATCGAGCGTCAAAACCTACAATTCGCCCCAGCGCTATGCGCCCACGGGCACCCGCCTGCCGCGCACCGTTACCGAGGTTTTCAGTCGGCAGGTCGATGAGCTGCTGCGCCTCACGCTGCTGGCCCGGCAGGTTAATGCCAACACCATCCGCATTCCCAACGCTTTATTTCCGTTGATTTTGCTGCGCCTCACCGACCAGCTCGAATTCCTGGTGGTGCACATGCAGCGCCACATTGCCCAGGCCGAAGCCGTGCTGGCCGGCAATGCCGTGGGAGCCAAAGCCTCGGCGGCCTGAGAAATGCCCCGACCATCCGCAAAATTTTGTCGGAATGACCGTGAAACTGTAGAAGCGCCGGGCTACCCGGCGCTTTTTTTATAGCGCGAACTTTTCGTTCGTGTCCCCGCGCTGCTGGCTGGTTCTGTGACGCGAACTAAAAGTTCGCGCTACGGTGTGCGAAAATATAGCCCGCTCTGTGCAATAAAGTTCGACCGGGCATCTTTATGGCTTCAACCTTCTGCTTGTGCCCACCCCGCCTATGCGCCTGTTCTTGTTTGCCTGCCTGCTCCTGACCATGATTGTTCGTGCCGACTCGGCCACGCCCGGGTCACCGCCCGGCCCCTACGCCGCACAGTGGAAGAAGATTGACGCGCTGCTGAAGAAGGACCAGACCGCCACGGCCGCGCCGCTGGTGGAAGCCATCTATCAGCAGGCCAAAAAGGAGGGCAACAGCCCGGCCTACGTGCGGGCGCTGCTCTATAAAATTCGCCTGCTGCAGGCTAAACAGGAGGATGCCGACGAAAAGGCCATTGCCCTGCTGGAAAATGATGTGAAAACCGCCGCCTTTCCGGCTCGGTCCATTCTGCACTCGCTGCTGGCCGAGCAGTACACCACCTACCTCAACCAGAACCGTTACCGCCTCTACCAGCGCACGGCCGGGGCTTCGCCCACTACCGACGGCCAAAAAACGGCCGATGGCGGCACTGGCCTCGCCACCTGGGACATGGGCCGGCTGGGCGCAGCCATCGTGCGGCACTACTACCAGTCGGTGGAAGATGAGCCCCAGCGCCAGCTGAAAACCACCCTGGCCGAGCTGGGCGACCTGGCTACCGGCGGCGATGCCGAAGGCCGCGCCCTGCGCCCTACGCTGTATGATTTGCTGGCTCAGCGCGCCATTGAGGGCCTGAAGAACCAGGAATTGTACGTGACCCGGCCCGAGCAGCAGTTTCAGCTCACGGAGCCCAAGCTGTTTGGCACCGCCCAGGAGTTTGCCGCGCTGCGCCTGCTAGCCCCGGAGGCCGACTCGCTGAACGGCCAGTTGCACGCGCTGCACCTGTTACAGCGCCTCACCGCCTCGCGCCAGCAGCTGGCCCTGCCGGGTACGACCCCGCAGAACGTGGCGGCACTGGCTGACGTGGATTTGAGCCGCGTGGATTACCTGCATTCCCTCACCCAGAATACTGACCTGGCTGCGCAGTACGAGCCGGCTTTGGTGCAAATGGCCGAGACGTATAAGGCGCTGCCTATCAGCACCGAGTTTGTGGCCCGGCGGGCCGAAGCCCTGCGCGAAGCCGGCGACAACGTGGCCGCCGTGCGCCTGGCGCGGGAGGCCGAGGCGCGGTTTCCAAAGTCGCGCGGCGCGGCGCGGGCCCGGCAGCTGCGCGAGCAGCTGGAGCAGCCGGAAATCAGCTTTACCGCCCCGAATATCGTCATTCCCAGTCAGCCCTGGCGGCTGGACCTGACGGCCCGCAACGTGACCGAATTACACGCCTGGGCCTACCGCATTTCGCTGAAGGAATGGGAAAAATCGGGCCAGTATGATGCCCTGCAACGCACCGTGGCCCAGCGCTATGCCCGTGCTCTGCGCGCCGCGCCGGCCGCCGCCTGGGCGGTGCCGGTGCCCGCGCATCCGCAGGATTATAAAGAGCAGAAGCTGGCGGCGGCGGGTGCGGCACTTCCCGTGGGGTATTACCTGATAGTCATCAGCAACCAGGCGGCGAAGGCTACTGAGCAGCGGCCGGGTGTGGTGACGAGCTACGGATTTGTGGGGGCGAGTGAGTTGAGCGCGGTGAGCCAGCAGGCAGTTACCGATTGGGGGCTGAAGCTGCTGTTGCTGCATCGGCAGCAGGGCGCGCCGCTGGCCGGTGTGCAGGCGCAGGCCACCTACAGCCGCTACGACCAGAAGGCGCGGAAACAGATAACCCGCATGGGGGACGTGTACAAAACCGCCGCTTCGGGCGAAGTGGAAATTCAGGCTTCCAACCCAAACGAGTCGGATGGTGAACGAGTCACGGCCGTGCGCGTCTGGCGGGGCAACGACACCTTGAGGCTGGACGGTATCGGGCGCTACTACCGGCCGAACCTGATGAGCGAACAGGCCCAGCGCCGCACCTTCCTGTTTACCGACCGCGCTATTTACCGGCCCGGCCAGACGCTGTATTTCAAAGGCATTCTGACGGAAACACTGCGCGGCAAAAGCAGCCTTGTAACCAAGCAGCCGATAGTGGTCGGGCTAATGGACGTGAACGGCCAGCCCGTGCAAACCCTGCCGTTCACCACCTCAGAGTTTGGCTCGTTCAATGGCTCACTGGTGCTTCCCACGGGCCTGCTTAATGGCGAAATGACTCTGCAAACTGACCACGGTAGCCTCCGTTTCGCAGTGGAGGACTATAAGCGGCCCACTTTTCTGGTCAGCATCGACTCGGTGCCCGGCCGGCCACAGCTGGGCCAGCCGCTCGCCATCAATGGCCGCGCCCGCGCCTATGCCGGGCAGGCCACCGACGGCGCTACGGTAAGCTACCGCGTTACGCGCCGCGAGCTATTTGCGCTGTTCGATTATGGCTACGGCGGGCGCGGGATGTATGCGCCGGGACGGGGGCAGGGCAGCCAGGAAATTGCCCACGGTACCACCGCCACCGATGCTGAAGGTCGCTTTACGCTCACCTTCACGCCGCCGCTGGTGCCCAAAGCCACCGGCCGCCGGGGTTGGGAGCCGGGCTATTTATTCGAAGTAACCGCCGACGTGACCGATGCGGCCGGCGAAACCCGCACCGGCACCCGCAGCTTCCCCATTGGCCGCAATCCGCTCAGTCTGCGCTTCGCCGGCCCCGATGCGGCCGACAAAGCCAAACTGCCCACGTTCACGCTGCTCAGCACCAATGCTACCGGCGAGCCGCTGCCCGCTGCTGGTACGCTGCGCCTGTTGGCCCGCCGCTACCGCCCCAACCCGCCCGGTGTGCCCGGCCCGGCTCCCGAAACGGAGGAAAATGAAGCCAAGCCGGAGCTGGTGAAGACCCTCGCTTTCGACACCAAAGCCAGCACCGTCCTCGACCTGCAAACTGCCCTGGCCGCCCTGCCCACCGGCCGCTACCGCCTCGAAGCCTTCACCGCCGAAACTGACACGGCCCGCCTTGATTTCACGCTCTACGACGCGCAGTCCGCCATCGTGCCCTTCGCCACGCCGGATTGGTTTGTGGCGCTGGCCGATACCGTGGCCCCCGGCCAATCCACGGAAATCCTACTGGGCAGCAGCGAAGCCGGTGCCCGCATCCTGCTGGAAGTGGAGCGCGAAGGCCAGCTGCTGCGCCAGGAATGGCTGACGCTGAATGCCAATGAGCAGCGTCGCCTGCGCATCGAGAGCGGCCCACCCACGGCCCTGGGCCCGCTCTACATCCACACCACGCAGGTGCGCGACAACCGCCTCTACCGCCACGACGCCACCGTGCAGGTGGCCGAGAAACCGCAGCCCCTCCAACTCTCCATCGCCACCTTCCGCGACAAGCTCCAGCCCGGCCAGCGGGAAACCTGGCGCGTCACTATTCATCAAGCCAACGGCAAAGCTGCCGAGGCCGAGCTACTGGCTACGCTGTACGACCAGAGTCTGGATATTTTCCGGCTGCACCGCTTCATGGGGCTGGAACTGGGCGCAGGGTATTACCCGGCGCGGTTTGGGTGGATGGGGTGGTTTGGAGTAGTTAGCTCACGTACCACGGCAGCGCCCGAAGCCCGCACCGAGTATAACCGGCTGGTTTACCCGCAACTGCGGACCACAGCGGCCAGCTATAACGCGGAATACTTTATCAACGGCCGCATTAGGGGCGACCAAGTGATGGAAGAGGTTGTAGAGAATAAGGTATATACGAGCGTACCCGGAGCCGCTGATATGACGGCAGCTTCGGCTGCGCCGCAGGCGAACCAGCGGATTATGATTCGGGGCGCCTCTTCGATAGCCTCAAATCCTAGTAGTCTCAACGAAACAATAACAGTGGGTTACGGAACGCCCAAACCCGCCGCCCCCGACCTCTCCACCGTGCCCACCCGCACCGATTTTCGCGAAACGGCCTTCTGGCAGCCGGCTTTGCGCACCGACAAAAACGGCGACATCGTGCTCGAATTTCAGATGCCCGAGGCCGTGACGCGCTGGCAGCTGCTGGCCCTGGCCCACGACAAAAGCCTGCACAGCGGCCAGCTGGCCCGGCAGCTCGTTACCCAAAAGGAAATCCAGATAACGCCCAACGCGCCGCGCTTCCTGCGGCAGGGCGACACCTTCACCTTCCCCGCCAAGTTTTCGAACCTGACCGACCACGCCACCAGCGGCACCGCGCAACTTTTCCTGCTCGACGCCGCCACGGGCCAGGATATCACGAGCCAATTACTGAAAGGTTCGGCACAGCAATCCGTATCGGCTGCCGCGCACCAGAGCGCCGCCCTGGGTTGGGAAATTGCGCTGCCGAGTGATTTCGCGCCGGTGGCCGTGACGTATCGGGTGGTGGTTAGTGCACAAAGCTTGGTGCCTGGTGCTGAGTCTACTAAGGACAAGAAGCCCAAGCGTAAGAATCAAAAGTCAGGCACCAACAACCAAGCACCAAGTACCAGTTTCTCCGACGGCGAGGAAAACACCCTCCCGGTCCTGCCGAATAAAATTTTAATCACCGAGAGTCTGCCGCTGCCCATCGTGGGCCCCGGCACGCGGGCATTCGAGCTGAAGAAGCTGACCAGCACCAGCAGCCCCACGCGGCGCAACTACAGCCTCACGCTGGAAATGACCGCCAACCCCGCCTGGTATGCTGTGCAAAGCCTGCCCTACCTCATGGAGTACCCTTATGAGTGCTCCGAGCAGGTATTCAGCCGCCTTTACGCCAACCTCATCGCGGCGCAGATTCTCAAATCCAACCCGCGCTTCAAAACCGTTCTGGCCGAGTGGACGCGCCAGGCCCAGAGCGGTACGGCGGCGCAGAAAAATGCCCTCGAAAGCAAGCTGGCCCAGAATCAGGAGTTGAAAAACCTGCTGCTCCAGGAAACGCCGTGGGTGCGCGACGCTCAGGGCGAAACCGCCCGCCTGGCCCGTCTCACCGAGCTGTTCGACGAAGCCCGGCTGCAGGGTGAAACCAGCCGCACCCTGCTCAAGCTTCAGCGCATGCAGCTGCCCGGCGGGGCCTTCCCGTGGTTCGAGAAAATGCCCGACAACCGGTACATCACGCAGCTCATCGTGGCCGGCTTTGGCAAGCTCAAAAAACTCGGCGCCTTTGATGCCGAGAAAGATGCCGTGGGCCGCGACATTCTGCAAAATGCCATGCGCTACCTCGACGCCGGCCTAGCCAAAGACTACGCCGAGCTGCGCCGCCAGAAAAACGTGAAGCTGGCCGATAACCACCTCAGCGACATGCAAATCCAGGCCCTTTACGCCCGCAGTTTCTGGCCCCAGCCCGCCGAAGCGACTACAAAAACGGCCTACGCCTACTACCGCGGGCAGGCCGCCAAATTCTGGCCCGCCCAGACCCGCTACCTGCAAGCGCAAATTGCGCTGGCCCTGTTTCGGCGCGATGCCAAGGCTCCTGCCGCTGCTGAGATTCTTCGCGCCCTCGCCGAAAATGCCCTGCACTCGCCCGAATTGGGCATGTACTGGAAGGAAGTGCGCGGTGGCTACTACTGGCGCGAAGCCCCCACCGAAACCCAGGCCACCCTCATCGAAGCCTTCGATGAAGTGAAGAACGACCAGAAATCGGTGGATGAAATGAAGCTCTGGCTGCTGAAGCAGAAGCAAACCCACCACTGGGAGAGCACCCGCGCCACCGCCGATGCCTGCTATGCCCTGCTGCTGCGCGGCTCCGATTGGCTCGCGCCCACCCAGCCATTGCAAATCACCGTCGGCAGCCAGGCGGTGAAGCCTGCTGCCGCGCAGGCCGGCACCGGCTATTTCAAAACCAGCTGGTCCGCCGCCGAAATCCAGCCCGCCCAGGGCAACGTGACCATCACCAAGCCCGACGCGGGCGTGGCTTGGGGCGCGCTTTACTGGCAGTATTTCGAGGACATCGACAAGGTGACGCCCGCCGCCACGCCGCTCAGCCTGGAGCGCCAGCTCTACCGCGAAACCCGCACCGCCGCCGGCCCGGTGCTGGAGAAGCTCACGGCTGCTTCCCCCCTAAAAATCGGCGATGCGCTGGTGGTGCGCCTCGTGCTGCGCACCGACCGCGCCCTCGAATACGTGCACCTCAAGGACCAGCGCGCCGCCGGCCTCGAGCCCATCGGCCAAACCAGCGGCTACCGCTACCAGAACGGCCTGGGCTACTACGAGAGCCCGCGCGACGCGGCCACCAACTTTTTCCTGGGCGAGGTGCCGCGCGGTACGCACGTTTTCGAGTACCGCTTGCGGGCCAGCCAGGCCGGCGATTTTTCGGGTGGCCTGAGTCAGGTACAGTGTTTGTATGCGCCTGAATTCGGAGCGCAATCGGCCGGCGTGCGGCTGCAGGTAGCCCCGTAGCCGACGGGTGAGCAAATAGGCCCTTAGGTGGCTCAAACGGCTCCGAAAGGGTTTAAAACCACTTTGCCCTTGCATTTAACCGGGGTGAGGTGTAGCTTTGTCTACTGTTGATATTTCTTTATTCGTCTATGAAGCACCTATTTGCCTTCCTTTTGTTGCTCCTCACCTGGGGCAGCGCCCAGGCCCAAAACGAGAAGCAAACCCCCGTAACCAAGCTGCCGGGCGAGGAAAACCTCAGCCTCCGTGAGCGCGCCGAGCGTGATTTTCTGATGCCGGTGCGTCGTAAGAAAATCGTAGCCGAAGCCTCCAAAGCCGGCAACGAAGACAACACCGCATCGCCCGAGTCGGATGCCACGGCCCACTACGCCGAGGCCACCGACGAAGCCGCCAGCATGTCGGCCCGCACCGCCCGTAGCTACGAGGCGCGTCACTCCGAAGCCCTGGCCGCCCGCCGCACCGCCGCCCGCGCCGAAGCCCGCGCCGAAGCCCGCGCCGAAGCCCGCGCCGAGGCCCGCGCCGAAGCCCGCGCCGAAGCCCGCCGCGCCGCCCGCCACAGCAGCCACCGTAGTAGCAGCAGCAAATCGAAAGCGCACAAATCGACGGCGCACACCAGCAGCAAGAGCAAAAGCAAGTCGGCTTCGTCGAAAGCGAAAGCCAAATCGACCGCGCATTCCAGCAAAAGCACCTCGAAGAGTAAAAGCAGCAAAGCCACCCAAAGCAGCGCTTCGAAAGCCAAGAAGACCAGCGCCAAAAAGAGCCCGGCCCACAAAGCCACCACGAAATCCACCCCTTCGAAAACGAAGACCAAGCATCGCCGCTAGAGCGTGAGGACAATTACCTTTGCTTTGGCAATCGTTTATAACGAAGAAATTATTTATGCGAAGACATGAGATTAGCGATGCTCAATGGCTGGCGGTGAGCCCCCTTTTGTCGGGCAAAGCCACTGATTGCGGGGTAACGGGCAAAGACAACCGCTTGTTTTTCAACGCGGTCGTGTGGATAATGCGCACCGGCTGCCCGTGGGCCGACCTACCCGAACGCTTCGGCAAATTCAACACCGTGTGCAAGCGCTTCCGGCGTATGGCGACCAAAGGGGTTTGGGAGCGGGCCTTCCAGGCCCTGCAAGCCCCCGAACTGGACTGGGTCATGCTCGATTCGACCGTCGTGCGGGCGCACCAGCATTCAGCAGGCCAAAAAAAAGTACCGCCGCCACCGAGTGCCTCGGACGCAGCCGCGGGGGCATCGGCACCAAAATTCACGCCTGCGTGGAGTCGCTGGGCAACGCCGTGCGGCTGATTGCGACCGAAGGCCAGGCGGGCGACAGCCCGCAGGCGCTGCCCTTGCTGGCGGACCTGCAGCCGGGCAAAGTGCTGGCCGACACGGCTTACGACAGCGACGCGACCCGCGCCTATTGCACCGAAAAGGGCATCGAAGCCGTCATTCCCAGCCATCCTAACCGGGTAGAACCCTTGGCAATGGACGAAGAAACCTACCGCGACCGCAACAAAGTCGAGCGCTTTTTTGGCCGCCTCAAGCAATACCGCCGCCTAGCCACCCGCTACGAAAAAACCGCCGTTTCCTTCCTCGCCTTTTGGCATATTGGTGCTACGCTAGATTGGCTTAGGTAAATAGATAAATCTTTGATTGTCCTCACGCTCTAGGGCAATAGCTCGCAACCGTAAAAACAGCAACGCCCGACACTGATGTGCCGGGCGTTGCTGTTTTGGGTGTGCCGGCCTGCTCTCTGCTTTTTCGGAGTTGTACTCCGCCGAAAGCGAACCTGCCAGGGAGCTTCACTCCCAATCGTTGAACTGAAATAGTCTGACGATGGGGGCTGCAAGCCCCCGGCAGGCGGCTTTCGGAGTACAACTCCGAAAGAGCAGAAAGAGCAAAGGCATACTTCCTACCGCTGGTTGCAGATGATGAAATTGTTGAACGTGGCCGTGTTGTCGGCATCGCCCTGGGCTACCAGCGCCACGCGCACGCCCCGGTCCCAGGGCGGGAGGTAGGTGCCGTTCAGCGTGAAGTTTTCGGTGGGCAGGGACTGCCAGGTAGCTCCGTCGGTGCTGTAGGCGAAGCGGTAGCGCTGGCCGCCCCATACTTCGAGGCGCAGCGATAGAGTAGGGCAGGCATCGATGAAAATAGTGGCCAGGCACTGTTGCTTGCCGCTTTTCAGGTGCCATATTTGGAGCTGGCCGTTGCCGGCCATTATTGCCAGGGCATTGTAGGGGTCGCCCACGGCGGCCAGGCCGGCGAAGGTATCGGCGGGCAGCGTGGCGAAGTCGAGGGTGGTGGCGGCCTTATAGGTAGCAGCGTGGGTGCGGCGCGCCACCAGCGCCCCGAGGCGCGAGTCGTGCGCGGCGAGGTGCAGCTGGCCGTGGCGCACGGCCGTGGTGGGCTGCTGGCCAATGGGCCACTGCCACGCCAGGCCCAGGCGGTCGCCCGCGAACCCATCGGCCACGTTGAAGCGGGCCATGTTGGTGAGGGGCGGGGCCTGGGGGCTGCGGTGCACGAACTCGGGCCATTCCTCGGCATTCCAGGTAAACTCGCTGAGGAGGCCCTGACGGCCCACAAACTCGTGGCTTTCGGCCGCGTAAGCGTGGTGCAGCAGGAACCAGCGGCCGTCCAGCTCGGTCACGGTGCCGTGGCCGGGGCACTTCCAGGTCGTGTTGCGGTCGAGGATGGGGTTTTGTGCGTGCTTTTCCCAAGGGCCCAGCAGGTGGCGGGAGCGGGCCACGCCGGTGGCGTAGTTGCAGCTCTTGCCGCAGCAGCTATTGCCGGCATAAAACATGTAAAACCAGCCGTTGTGCCGCACCAGGGCCGAGCCTTCCACCAGCGGGCCTTCCCACTGCGCATCGTTGCCAAACAGCTCGGTGGCTTCACCGATGAGGGCGGTGCGCTCCGGGTTCAGGCGCTGCGCCCAGATGGGCGTGTCCTGGTGGCAGGAGTTCCCGTCTTCCTTCCAGATGAGGTAGAGGTTGCCGTGCTCGTCGGGCATCGCAAAGCCGTCTATGGAGCCGGCTTCCTGGCCCACCAGCGGGCCGTGGTCGGTATAGGGGCCGGCAGGGTGGTCGGCGCTGGCCACGGCTACGCACAGCACGCCGCCCTTTTTGCGGGCAGTGTAGTACACGTAGGTGCGGCCGTTTTCATAGTAAAACTCGGGGGCCCAGAAGTTGGAGCCGGCCCAGTCGGGTAGCTTCTCGGGGAAAACGTGGCCCACTAATTCCCAATCCAGTAAATTCTGCGAGGTGAAGAGCGGGAACACCGCGCCCCACTCGGCCGAGGTGGCGCTGGCCCAGTACGTATCGCCGATTTTGGTGACGGTGGGGTCGGGGAAGTCGCCGGGCAGCACCACGTGGTCGTAGGAAACACGGGCGGATACGGGCGCTGCGGCGGAGAGGTCGCCCGCCATTTCTAGTTCAAATGACACGGGTGGGAAGTGTTAGGCGAATAGAAAAAAGCCGAATGGGTTTATTGTTCAGCTTTTAATATTTCGAAAGGTATGAATTTGTAATAAATAGCGAATAGCAACCGGGGATTAACGAGTTTAACAGTGTTGAATACTCGGCGAACGCCCCCTGGTGCTGGATGGGTTAAGCGGCTGAAAAGTTGTTTTTTGGAATGATAAAAGGGCCGAGACCATTAGCGAATACTTGAGGCCAATCTAATGTGCGGGCGGTTTTAGCTATATTTAAAAGTAGTTTTTTTTCAAGAATTGGGAATTTCTAAAAAGAACTTAAAGTACTCCCTTGTTGAAGGGGGGCAACCGCTAATAGCTGAGCTTGTTTTCGTGTGCCGGCCCTTTTGGAAAGGGGGATGACGACCAGAACAGCGGTTTTGCAGGCCGCAGGCCTTTTCTCACAACTCAAAGCGAGCAGTGCAGGTCCCGGCAATCGTGCTGCTTACCCGGTGTTACAGGCTGGTATCGGACACTTTAGCCCCGCTTCTCACCCGACAGGCCTCCAGAATATGGATGGCCACTGCGAGAAATGGAGTCACTTACCGGGCCCGGGTCGCAGCATGCTGAGCGTCGGAAATAAAACTGCCCGCTTCTTTGGGAAAAAGCGGGCAATTGAAAATCAGCAGCCTGCGAGCGAGGCGGGCCGGCGGCTACTGACGGAGCCGCGCCGCCGCCGCCTGCAGCGTGGCCGATTCCTTGGCGAAGCAGAACCGGATGAGGCCATCATCGAACCCATCGTGGTAGAAGGCCGAGACGGGCACCACGGCCACGCCCTTGTCGCGGGCCAGGAACTGGGCAAAGGCCAGGTCGCTGGCGGGCGAAAAGGCATCGTAGCGGGCTAGCTGGAAATAGCCGCCGGGCACGGGCAGCAGGTCCCAGCCCGCGCCGTCGAGTAGGGCCCGAAATTCGTCGCGCTTCTGCTGGTAGAAGCCGGCCAGGCCCCGGGCATGGGCATCGGTGGCATCATCGGTGAGGGCGTCGGCGAGGGCGTGCTGGGTGGGCGTGCTCACGGCAAAGGTGAGGAACTGGTGCACGCGCCGTACCTCGGCCGTGAGGGCGGGCGGGGCAATGCAGTAGCCTACTTTCCAGCCGGTGGCGTGGTAGGTTTTGCCGAAGGATGAGAGCACGAAGCTGCGCTCGCGCAGGGCCGGATGCTGGCGGGCGCTCATGCGCGGGGCGCCGTCGAACACGAGGTGCTCGTACACTTCGTCGCTGAGCACCAGCGCATCGGTACCGTCGAGCAGGCGGGCCAGCTCGTGCCAGTCGTCGGCCGTGAACAGGGCCCCGCTGGGGTTGTGGGGCGTGTTTACCAGTACGAGGCGGGTGCGGGGCGACACCACCCGGCGCACGGCGTCCCAGTCGGGGCGGAAGTGGGGGGCGGGCAGGCGCACGTAGCGCGGCACGCCGCCCTGCAGCCGAATGGCCGGTCCGTACAAATCATAAGCCGGCTCAAATACCACCACTTCATCGCCGGGGCGCACCACGGCGGCCAGCACGGCATAGAGCGCCTCGGTGGCACCGGCCGTGACGGTGATTTCGGTGGCCGGGTCGGGGGTGGGCGCGTCGGCGTGGAGGCGGGCTACCTGGGCCGCAATGGCCTCGCGCAACCGGGGCAGGCCGGGCATGGGCGCGTACTGGTGGTGGCCGGGGGTGCGGGCGTGGCGGGCCAGGGCTTCGAGCAGCTCCTGCGGCGGGTCGTAATCGGGAAAGCCCTGCGCCAGGTTGATGGCCCCGGTTTCCTGGGCCAGCAGGGTCATTTGGGTGAAGATGCTGACGCCAACGTCGGGAAGCTTGGACTGGAGCATGGGGGGAGGGGTGAGATGGATGGTTTCAAAATAACGTCATGCCGAGCGCAGCGAAGCATCTTTACTGCAATAGTAAATCCTTTCGATTAGATTACTTGCTGCGGCAAAGATGCTTCGCTGCGCGCTGCATGACGTTCTTTTTTAGTGTGACAACCAGTCGCCCCCAATCCTCACAAATAAATCTGAAACGTGGTGCCCTCGTCCACCTTGCTGCTCACTTCGAGCCGGCCGCCGTGGTTCTGCACAATGCGGTTGACGAGGTAGAGGCCCATGCCGGTACCGTCGACCTGCGGATGGAAGCGGCGGAAGAGCTGGAACAGCTGCGGGCCAAAGCGGTCGAGGTCGATGCCCAGGCCGTTGTCCTGCACCGTGAGGGTGGGGCGGCCGGTGAGGGCATCGGGGGTGCTGCTGAGGCGGATGCGCGGCGGCCGGCCGGGGGCGGCGTATTTCAGCGAGTTGCTGATGAGGTTGAACAGGACGCTTTGCAGGTTGAGGCGCACAAATGTGACCACCGGATACGTGGCAAAATCCAGCGCAAACGTGGCCCCGGTCTGGGTAATCTGGTCGTGCAGGCTGGCTAATATTTCGTCCGTCAGCTGACTCAGGCTCACGGCTTCGGCCGGCATTTCCTGCTGCTGGCGCTGCACCTGCACAATGGCGCTGAGGTCGTCGATGGTGGCATAAATCCGGGCCAGGGCGCGCTCAAAGTAGTTGATGAGCTTGATGGCGTCGGGGTCGCGGAAATAGGCCGTGCGGGTGAGCTCCTCAAAAATGCCGGCCATGTTGTTGATGGGCTGCTTGAGGTCGTGCGAGGCCGTGTAGATGAAATTGTCCAGGTCCTCGTTGGTGCGTCGCAGGCGGGCATTCTGGCTTTCGAGCTGGTGCTGGGCCTGCTTCAAATCGTGCACGTCGGTGTTGGTGCCCACCCACAGCACCACCTCCCCGTGGGCATCCCGGATGGCTTCGCCGCGGGCCATAAACCAGCGGTAGTGGCCCTGCTTGTCGCGCCAGCGGTGCTCGTTGGTGAAGGTTTCGCCGGTGCGTAGGCTATGGTGCCAGTGGCGCAGGGTGCCGGTCAGGTCATCGGGGTGGATAAACTGTTCCCAGCCCCAGCCCTTCAGCTCTTCAAACGAGGTGTCCAGCAGGTCGTACCAGCGCTGGTTATAATAGTTGATGCTGCCATCGGGTCGGGCTGTCCAGGCCAGTTGGGGCAGGGTTTCGAGCAACTGCTTGAAGCGGGCCTGGCTGGCCAGCACCTGCTCCTGCAGCACGCGCTGCTGGTGCACATCGGTGTTGGTGCCGTACCATTTCAGGATGTGGCCGCCGGGAGCGCGGCGGGCCTGGGCTTGGCCCAGAAACCAGCGGTACTGGCCATCGTAGCGGCGCAGGCGGAATTCGGCCTCGTAGTAGCGCTGGCTGGCAATGGCGGCCTGCCACCGCTGCTCCATGGGGGCGCGGTCGTCGGGGTGCACGAAGCTGAGCCACTCCGCCGCGCCGTTTTTCTCCATGGCTTCGCCCAGGTAGGCGGCCGTGCGATGGTTGTAGAAGTCCACGGTGCCATCGGGCCGGGCCGTCCACACCTGCTGCGGAATGCTCTCGACCTGAATGCGCTGCTCTTCCTCGCTGGCGGCCAGTTGGGTTTGCAGGTGGCGCAGCTCGGTCACGTCGGTGTTGGTGCCGAACCAGCGCACCACCGCGCCGGTAGCTTCGTCGCGGATGGGCCGGGCGCGGCTCAGGAACCAGCGGTACTCGCCGTCGTGGCGGCGCAGCGGGAAGGTGTCTTCCCACGGCTGCCCGGCCTGAATAGCCACTTGGTACCGGGCATTGATGTCTGCCAGCAGGGTGGGGGCGTGCACGGCCTGCCAGCCCTCGCCCTGCATGGTTTCAAAAGTGGCTCCGGTGTAATCGTACCAGCGTTGGTTATACCAGAAAATATGGCCCGTGGCGTCGGCCATCCAGGCCAGCTGGGCCATGTTGTCGGCCAGCGCGGCAAAGTCGGTGCGGCTGCGGGTCAGCTCCTCGGTGCGCTCGTGCAGGTCGTGAATCTCCACGGTGGCCGCGCTGAAGCCGGCCAGCTGCCCGGCGGCATTGGTGTAGGGCTGCACTTTGGTCTGAAACCAGCGCAGCTCGCCATCGTGCCGGCGGCAGCGGAAGGTGGCCTGCCAGGCTTCGCCGGCCGCCATGGCCGCCTGGGCCACGGTGCTCACGGCGGCGCGGTCGTCGGGCGGCAGGAAGTCCCAGGCCGCGTTGGGCGCAGCGGCCGGGCTCAGGCCGGTGTATTCGTAGAAGTACGGGTTGGTGTAGGTGATGTAGCCGCTGGGGTCGAAGTTGAAAATGAACACCGGCACCGAAGCGGTGATGGCGTTCACCTGCTCGTTGCGGCGGTTCATTTCGGCCGCCAGGGCCTCGGCGTGCTGGCGGGCGTGCACGCGTTCGGTTACTTCCAGGGCAAAGCTCAGCACGCCATACACCCGGTCTTGGTTGTCGCGCAGGGGCACCAGGTTCAGGTCCAAGTAGTGCTCCGTCAGGGATTCGGTGGGGTGGTGGCCGGGCAGCCGAATGAGCATTTCGTGCCCCACAAATGGCTGGCCGGTCTGGTACACGCGGTCGAGCAGCTTCAGAAAGCCCTGCCTGGCCACTTCGGGCTGCACCTCGGCCACGGGCTGGCCCAGGTGGGGGCGGGGGCTCATCAGCTGGTAGTAGCCGGCGTTGAAGAAAGAGTAGCGGTGGTCGGGGCCCTCAAACGTGGCAATAAACGCCGGGGCCTGGGCCAGAATCTGGCTTAGCTGCCGGTCTTTAACTTCGAGGCTATACCGGGCCTCGTGTAGCTCGTGAATGTCGAGGTCGGAGCCGAACCACTGCCGGGCGTGGCCCACGGCATCGGCCAGCGGCTCGGGCACGCCCTGGCTCATAAACCAGCGGTATTCGCCATCGTGGCGGCGCAGGCGCAGCTCGTAGTGCCACGGCGTGCCGGCGGCCAGCGCAACGGCGTATTCGGTGGCCACGCGGGCGCTGTCGTCGGGGTGCAGGCAGGCAGTCCAGGCATTGGCCAGGTCATCGCCCAGCTGGGTGCCGGTGTAGGCATACCACTGCGGGCTGAGGTAGAGCACCTGCCCGGTCTGGTCGCTGATGAAGGTGATGGACGGCAGGCTTTCCGTCACGTGGCGCAGGCGCTGGTCGGCGGCGCGGGCCTCGGCCAGCAGGGCTTCACTACGCTGGCGGGCCTGCACCTGCTCGGTCACGTCGAGGCTGTAGGCCAGCACGCCGGGGGCGGCCCCGGGCTCGCCGGCCAGCGGCAGGTAGCCGAAGTTGTTGTAATACTCGCGGAGCTCGCCGGTGGTGGGGTCGGTCAGGATGGAACGCTCTTCGTGGCCCAGCACGGGCTGTCCGGTGGCCACTACCTGCTGCAGAAGCTGAAGGTAGCCCTGGTCGGCGATTTCGGGCAGGCTCTCGGCTACGGTCGTGCCGATGCTGGCCCGGGAACCCATCGACTCCCGGGCGCGGGCCGAGAGAAAAGTAAACCGAAAATCGGGCGCTTCCATCGAGGTGATGGTGAGCGGCAGCTGGTCGAGAATGCGCTGCATGTGGCGCTGCTGGTCATCCATGAGCACCTGGGCGCGGTAGCGGGCGTCTATATCGGTGCACAGGCCAAACCAGCGCTGCACCTGCCCATCGGCCCCGCGCTGGGCCACCACCTGCGAAAGAAACCAGCGGTACTCGCCCGCCACGCCGCGCATCCGGAACTCCAGCTCGAAGGGCTGCGCGTTGTGCAGCGCCTCGCCCCAGCGGGCGTACATCCCGGCCAGGTCATCGGGATGAATAATCTGCTGCCACAAAACGGCTTTTTCCGCTTCGCTCATCTGCAGCACGTCGTGGCCGGTGTAGGTCAGGAAGCGCTGATTGGTATAATCAGGCTCGCCCTGCGCGTTGGTGGCCCACACGAGCTGCGGCAGGCTTTCGGCCAGAAACCGGAACCGCTCCTGCTCTTGCTCGGCCACCAGCTGGCTGTGCAGCTGTGGCGTCACGTCGAGCAGGCGCAGCAGCACATAGCGCGCCTGCGGCGGTGGAATGGGCTGGAGCGTGGCCTGCCAGTAGCCGTGCGGTGCGGCCAGGCCGGAGGGCACCGGGGCTGGCATCAGGACTTGGGCCGTGCCGGCCAGCGCGGCTGCCAGGGCCGGAGCCCAGGCGGTGCTGGCCGCCAGCACGGCACCACCCGCCTCGGCGGCGGCGCGCAGTACGGCCAGCGGCTGGCCGATGAGGGCATCGGGCGCGGTGCCGGCGGGCAGCAGGGCAACCATGGCCGCGTTCAGGTGCAGCACCGTGCCATCGGGTGCTAATACGCCGTGGGGCGCGGGCAGCAGCGAGAACAGCAGCTCAAAATCCAGCGCTGGTGGGGTAGCAAACGACATATCAAGAGCGGATATTCAACTGAAAACAGCCACCAGCAGGCCACTTCCGCTTTCGAAGATAGGCTGCTGGAAGCAGGTGCACGGCGGCCATCAAAAAGCCCCGGCCGTTGCGGACCAGGGCATTTTGGTAGGGCGCCAACTAAACAGCCAACGCCTACAGCGGGTTTTTGAGGTCTTTGGGAAATAGCTTCTGTACATGCTCTACTTTGTGCGCCGATACGTGGATAATATAGGAGCTTTCGGGGTGCAGGCGGTAGTAGCCCTGGTGGTAGTCCTCGGCGGGCCAGAACTTCTGGAACGGCACTACTTGGGTCACAATCTTGCCGTCGTACTCCTTCGTGGCGTTGACTTTGGCAATGGTCGTTTCCAGCACCTTCTTTTCCTCCGGGGTGCGGTAGAACGCGGCCGAGCGGTACTCCGGCCCGGCATCGGGCCCTTGGCGGTTGAGCTGGGTGGGGTCGTGCGAGGCGGTAAAGAAAATGTCGGCCAGCTTCTGGTAGCTGATGACTTTGGGGTCGTAGTATATCTGCACTGTCTCGGTGTGGCCGGTGGTTTTGTCGGCCACTTCCTCGTAGGTGGGGTTGGCCTTGGTGCCGCCGGCGTAGCCGCTCACCACCTGCTTCACGCCCTTTAGCTGCTCAAAGGCCTCTTCCTGCGCCCAAAAGCAGCCGCCGGCAAAGGTGGCCTGGGCCAGCCCGGTCAGGTTGGTGGGCGCGAAGCCGGCCGTGGAGCGCGGCGGGTTCTGAGCATCGGCGGGCTGCTGCGAGCCGCAGGCAAACGTGAAGGCCAGCAGGCCAATGCCAAAAAGGGATTTCAATTGACTTTTCATGAAAATGAGACGAAGAGAGGAATGCTAAAAGGAGATAGCTGCGACGATAGACGCCGAAGCCTGGCCGGCCTTACAACCCGTGCCAATCTCCTTGATTCTTAATGTACGGCCTCGGGAGCCGTCCGGGTTGGTGGGGTGGCCGTGCTAGTGGCCGGGCCTGCAATGGCAACCGCAACAGCGCCGCCGTGGTTGCGAAATCAATTGCTCAATGCGCAGATTCAGGAGGATGCGAAATGACGTAGTATCCGTATTTATACTGGTGCAGCGGTTGGCGCATGCTTTTTGAGGGAGGGGGCCCCAATAAAGATGAGCAAAAAATTCATGTTTGCATCCTTTGCTACGTACTTCCCGTAGCAGGCGCTATTGCTATCCGATTTGAAGCTATGTCCCTGCAAACGTTACTTGAAGCACCTCATATTACCATTGCTTATGACCATCTGAATGAGTGGCTTCTGGCCGACTGGCACGGCAACCAGGACCTGGCCAGTGTGCAGCAGGGCAGCCAGGAAATACTGCGGCTCATGCAATTGCAGCGCTGCCATAAGGTGCTGAACGACAATACCCGCGTAACCAGCATGTGGAGCGAAGCCGCCGAGTGGGCCGGCAAAGACCTGTTTCCAGCCTTGGCGGCCGCCGGCCTGCGGTACTTCGCCTGGGTGTATTCGCCCAACCTCTACAGCCGCCTTTCCACCGACCTCACCCTGCAGTTCGCGGCTGGTAGCCCGGTGGTGGCCACCTTCGACGACGTTGACACGGCGCAAGGCTGGCTAAAGCAGATGTAGCCAGCGGCCGGGCTGAACCTATTTGCCGTATTTTTGTCTGCAAGGCCGGGCGCGTCCTCATTTACCACGCCCGTCTTCTGCTTCTTTATGGCTTCAGCACCTAATGCTTTCACCGTGGCCACGGCCCCCGAGCCGCACCGCGTGCGCACCCGCCAAATCATCAAGGCCCACCCCGAGGTGAAGCAGCTGATGACGCGCAACCCCACTACCTTCCTCATTGGGCTGGGCTGCGTGGTGGCGCAGGTGGCCATTGCGTACTTTCTGCGTGGCCAGGCCTGGTACTGGACCATTCCGGTGGCGTATCTGGTGGGCGCGTTTTTCTCGCACACGCTGTTTGTGGTCATTCACGAGGCGGCCCACAACCTGGTGTTTCGCAAGCTGTGGCAGAACGTGGCCACCGGCATTCTGGCCAACTTCCCGTCGATTTTCCCCACGGCCATCAGCTTCAAGAATTTTCACATCAAGCACCACGTTTTTCAGGGCGTACACGAGCTCGATGCCGACCTGCCCGACTGGTACGAGGCCAAGCTGATTAACAACTACAGCATTGGGAAAGCCATCTGGCTGTTTTTCTTCCCGGTGTTTCAGCTCATTCGCACCATCCGCTGTCGCGAAATTGCTACCGTCGACAAGTACGTTTTTGCCAACATCGCCGCCCAGATTGCCTTCGACGTGGCCATCGTGTATTTCTTCGGCTGGACGGCCCTGCTGTACCTATTCCTGAGCTTCTGGTTTTCGGTGGGTCTGCACCCGCTCGGGGCGCGCTGGATTCAGGAGCACTACCTCACCCTGAGCGACTCGCAGGAAACCTATTCCTACTATGGCCGTCTCAACGGTATCAACCTCAACGTGGGCTTTCACAACGAGCACCACGACATGCCCAGCATTCCGTGGAACAACCTGCCCAAGCTCAAAACCGTGGCCCCCGAGTTCTACGAGCCCCTGCTGGCCCACACCAGCTATACCAAGCTCTTCTTCATGTTCCTGTTCGACCAGGAAATCAGCCTCTACTCGCGCATTACGCGCAAGGAGCGCGGCACCGCCACCCTCAAGGATATGAGCGTGCCCGATAAGGAGTTGCTCTCGGCCTAGGGTTTTTAATCGGTTTTACTGGAATGCCCGGCGCGCCCGACCAATTTGGCCGGGCGCTCTTATATTGAGCCGATTTCGGAGTAGGTAGGATTATTGCCGCTTGCCGAAGGCCCTTCCCGTTGCGTTTCTTTCCACCGTTCCATGTCGTTTTCTACCCGTTTACGCCTGCGCCGGGCGTGGCCGCCGGCCGCCCTGCTGGCCGTTGTAGCGCTGAGCGCCGCCGCCTTTCACTCGCCCACCGACGATGATGTGGTGCGCCGCCTTGTGCTGAGTGTGCAGCGGTTTTATGCCGCTGCACTACCCGAAAAAGCCTATCTGCACCTCGATAAGCCTTGGTACACGGCCGGCGAAACCATCTGGCTGAAAGCCTACGTGGTAGACGCCGAACGCCACCAGCCCGACACCCTGAGCAAGGTGCTGCACGTAGAGCTGCTGAACGCCAACAGCCAGCTGGTGGCCCGCCGCAACCTGCGCCTGGAAGCCGGCCTGGCCCCCGGCGACGTGGCCCTGCCCGATACCCTCAGCCCCGGTAACTACACCCTGCGGGCCTATACCGGCTGGATGCGCAACGCCGGCCCCACCTTTTTCTATAGCCGCCAGGTGGCCATCTGGCCCGCGGCCCCGGTCGAAACCCCCGACTCGAAGCCGGCGGCCGTGCGGGCCCGGGCCGCCGCCGCCCGCCAGCTGGCCCAGTCCGTGGCCACGCCGCCCGACGTGCAGTTTTTCCCCGAAGGCGGCAACCTGGTGGCCGGCCTCGAAAACACCGTGGCATTTAAAGTCACCGACTTTGCCGCCCACGGCATCGATGTGGAGGGCAAAGTATTTGATGGGGATAATAAACTCGTTGCCGCGTTTGGCAGTAGTCATTTGGGCATGGGCACGTTTGTGCTCACCCCGGCGGCGGGGCAGCGCTACCACGCGGTGCTGGCCCCGGCGGCCGTGCCGCTCACGGTGCCCTTGCCGGCGGTGCAGGCCAGCGGCTACACGCTGCACGTCGTCACCCTCACCAACGACTACCTGGTGGCCATCCGGCAGCAGGGGGGCAGTGGCGGGCCGGTGCTGGTGCTGGGCCAGGTGCGCGGCACGGCGGCCTACGTGGGCCGGGGCCAGGTGTCGGGTACCGAGACCTTCACGGCGCGCATTCCGAAAAGTAAGTTCCCGGCCGGCATTGTGCATTTCACGCTTTTTGATGGGCAGGGTGCGCCGCTGGCCGAGCGGCTGGCCTTTGCCCAAACCGACCCGGGCCTGCGCGTTACCCTCACGCCCGACCGGCCCAGCTACGGCAGCCGCCAGCCGGTGCGCGTGCGTGTGGCCGTAGCCAATGCTGCCGGCGAGCCGGTGGCCGCCAACCTGTCGCTGGCCGTAACCGATGCCGGCGTGGCCGAGGCCGAGGCCAACGCCGAAACTATCGCATCGAATCTATTACTGACTTCTGACCTGGCGGGCTACGTCGAAACCCCCGGCTACTACTTCCAGAACCCCACCCCCGAAACCGCCCAGCACCTCGACGCCCTGCTGCTCACGCAGGGCTGGCGGCGCTTTGCCTGGACCAACGTGTTGAGCAACAAGGCCCCGGTGCAGAATTTTGGCGTTGAGCGCTCGGTGAGCGTACTGGGTCAGATACTGCAGCGCAACGGCAAGCCGGTGCCGGGCGGCAAGCTCAACTTTCTGCAAACTGCGCCCACCAAGCTGTTTATGGCCACTACTGCCGACGAGGAAGGCCGTTTTCTGTTCAACGGTATTGGCGGCTGCGACACCATTCATGTAACGCTGCAGTCCCGCACCGGTAAAGACGGCCGCAATGCCGAGCTGCACCTCGACCCCGGCCCGCCCGTGCTGCGCCGGCCAATGTTCCCGCTACCCATGCAGGTACCGGGCTCCCTGGCCGATGCCCTGGCCCGCAGCCAGCAGCAGCGCACCATCGAACGCAAGTTTCGGCTCGATACCACCAAAACCATCCTGCTCGGCGGTGTCATGGTGAAGGGGGCCAAGGCCGTGGTCAGCGACCCGCGCCGCCTCTATCCGTCCACGGGCGCTACCGTGCTGAAAATGGACGATTACCCCGGCAGCGGCAGCAACACGGTGCTCCAGATGCTGCAGGGCCGGGTAGCGGGCGTCACCGTTACCGGTACCGGCGAAAACACCAACGTGTTGATTCGGGGCGTCACCAGCTTTGCCGGCAGCTCCTCTCCGTTGTTTCTGCTCGACGGCGTGCCCGTGGACGTGAGCGCCCTGGCTTACTTCCCGGCTACTGATGCCGAAAGCATTGAAGTTCTGAAAGGCGGCCAAGCCGCGATTTACGGCAGCCGTGGTTCCAATGGCGTTATTGCCGTGTATTCGCGGCGCCGCAGCCCCAATTACAAGCCCTCGTCAGCGCCCGCGCCGGGCGTGGCCGTGCTGCATCTGCCGGCCTACTACTGCGGCCGCGAATTCTACGTGCCGCGCTACGACGCGCCCAAAACCAACCGGGAATTTCCCGATGCCCGCCGCTCCACGCTCTACTGGAACCCCACCGTGCAGACCGATGCCGCCGGCCAGGCCGAAGTACGCTTCTTCACTTCCGATGCCAAAGGCGCGTTTCAGCTCCGCACCGAAGGCCTGTCCCGTGGTGGCCAGCCCGCCCAGGGCCAGGGCACGCTGCGCGTGGAGTAGCTGATAAATCAACCATAAAAAAAGCGGCTGCTCCCGAAGGAGCAGCCGCTTTTTTTATGGTTGGGAGCCGCCATTCGGCGAGTCCGGTTAGGCCTGCTTGGCAAACTGCACGTTGATAATCAGCTTCACGTCGTCGCCCAACACAATGGAGCCGGCTTCGGTGACGGCACCCCAGGTGAGGCCGAATTCCTTGCGGTTGATTTTGCCGGTTACCTCGAAGCCGGCCTTGTGGTTGCCGTAGAAATCGACGGCCGAGCCGCCGTATTCGGCTTCCAGGGTCACGGGCTTGGTTACATCTTTCACGGTCAGGTTGCCGGTCACCTTGTACTCGTTGCCGCCGGTGCTCACGAAGGAAGTCGACACAAACTTGATTTGCGGAAATTTGGCCGCGTCGAAAAATTCCTCGCCGCGCAGGTGCGCGTCGCGCTGTTCCTGGTTGGTGCTGATGCTCTCTACGTCGAGCGAAAACTCCACCTGGGCATTCTCAAACTTGTCGTCTCCGGCCGACTCCATCGAGCCCGCGAAGGTGCTGAACGAGCCTGTGACGGTGGAAATCACCAGGTGCTTGATTTTGAACTGAACTTCTGAGTGCATCGGGTCGAGCACCCATTTGGTGGCGGTGGCGGTGGTATCGGACATGGCGTTGGGGATTGAAAAGGTGAATTAGGATTACAAAGATAATCAATGTTGCTACATTTGATGTCGATACATGAATCATATTTTCAGCCCTATTGCCCGGCATCTAAATTAGTTCGGATACCGGGCGTGGCTGAGGCCTGCAACGAGGTCATGCTACTGATTTTCATCGTTTAGTGTCCTATATCGTGTGTTGCGTAGGCGGCTGGTTTGTAGCGTATTTAGCTTGTGCGGCGTTGCGTGGCTACGGCACAAGTCAAAGCGGGTGCTACTGCCCATCAGGAACTTGTCCGGCTTCTGCTGCCCCCGACATGACGTTCTTTATACCTCGTATCCCGAAGTCCGGTTATTCTATGCGTCGTTTGCTACTACCGGGGCTGCTGAGCCTGTTTGCCATTGCCCCGGCCCACGCCCAAAGCCTGCCCATTCTCTCCCAGAACCCGCCCGAGCTGCGCTGGCGCGAGGTGCGCACACCGCATTTCCGGGTGCTATACGCGGGCGGCATCGACTCGGCCGCGCAGCACACGGCGGCGCGGCTGGAGCAGCTGCACGGCCCCGGCGTGGCCACGCTGGGCGTGCGCCCGCGTCCCATTGCGGTGGTGCTGCAGAACCAGACCACGGTCAGCAACGGCTTCGTAACGTTTTTGCCCCGGCACGCCGAGTTTTTTACCACGCCGCAGCAGGGGTTCGGGCTGGGCACCGTGGACTGGCTCGATGGGCTGGCGGTGCACGAGTTCCGGCACGTGGGGCAGTTTGAGAAGGCCCGGCAGGGCGTGGGCCGGGTGCTGGGGCCGCTCTTTGGCGATGGGGCGCTGGGTATTGCGGCGGTAGGCGTGCCGCAGTGGTTTTTTGAGGGCGACGCTGTGGGCACCGAAACGGCCCTCACGCGCAGCGGGCGTGGGCGCATCCCCAGCTTCAACGTGGGCCTGCGGGCCAACCTGCTGGCTGGTCGCCGCTACTCTTATCAGAAGGCCGTGAACGGCTCATTGGTGGATAATGTGCCCGATTGGTACGTACTGGGCTACTTCATGACGTCGTACCTGAAAACCCACTACGGCCCCGACGTGTGGGCCAAGGTGCTGGATAACTACTACCGCTTCCCGTTCTATCCATTCTCATTTTCCAACGGCATCCGGCGCACGACGGGCCTGCGTGTAGAGCAGGTGTACGCGCGCAGCATGACGGAAATCGACTCGCTGTGGTGGGTGCAGCAGCGGGAGCAGCCGGCCCCCACGCCGGTGCGGGAGCTGAGGCAGGCCGGGGTGGGGAAAATCTTCACCCAATACCAATACCCGCAGTACGTGACCGACAGCACGGTACTGGCCCTGAAAACCGGCCTCGACTACATTCCGCAATTCGTGTTGCTGAGCCGGCACGGAGCCGAGCAAAAGGTATTCACGCCGGGCCAGCTCAACCTGCCCGAAATGCTGTCGGTGAACGGCGGCCGGGCCGTGTGGCCCGAGTACCAGCAGCACGCCCGCTGGGGCCAGCGCATTGCCTCGGAGCTGAAGGTGCTGGATTTGAAAACCGGCCGGCTCACGCGTATCGGGCGCGGGCAGCGCTACACGGCCGCCGCCCTCTCGCCCGACGG
Organism: Hymenobacter siberiensis; assembly: GCF_018967845.1. Classification (GTDB taxonomy): domain Bacteria; phylum Bacteroidota; class Bacteroidia; order Cytophagales; family Hymenobacteraceae; genus Hymenobacter; species Hymenobacter siberiensis. The sequence continues at coordinate 221,108 of NZ_JAHLZZ010000001.1, read as the reverse complement.
CCGCTGGCTGGTGGCCGCCCGCACCGATGCCGCCTACCACCACGCCCTGGTCATTCTGGATGCGGAAACCGGGGCCGAAATCCAGACCCTGCCCAACCCCGCCAACGACTTCTACCAGCAGCCCCGCTGGCACCCCGACGGCCGCTGCTTGGTGGCCGTGGCCCTGAGCAGCGCCGGTAAAACCATTGTTGTGCTCGAACCTTCCGGGCAGGGCCCCGCCGGGCCAGGCCCTGTCACGAGCGCCGCCCACAACCTGCTGCCCGTGGCCAACCTCAACCTGGCTAACCCGCAGCCCTGGCACGATTTCGTGCTCTACAATTCCTCCCAATCGGGCATCGATAATATTTACGCCGTGAGTGCCCGCACGGGCCAGACCTACCGCGTGACTTCGCGGCCCTTCGGTGCCTACCAGGTGGCCGTGGCGCCGGATGGCCGCACCCTGGCTTTTCACGACTACCGGGCCACCGGGGCGCGGGTGGTCGAAATGCCGCTCGATACCACCGCCTGGGTGCCCCTGCCCACCGCCACCGCCGATATCGCCGGGCCGTACGCGGCCGCCCTCACGGCGCAGGAACCCGCCGGGCAGGCTGTGCCGCGCCTGCTGGCCCGCCCCGATTCGGCCCTGCCACGCTACGGGGTGCGGCGGTATTTGCCGTTGGCGCACGCCTTCAACCTGTTCAGCTACGGCGTGGTGCAAAGCCCCAGCGGCAACGCCGTGAGCGTGGGCCTGCGCTCCCAGGATTTGCTGAACACCACGCAAGTATTTGCCGGCGTGGGCTACGACCAGACGGAGCGCACCTTCAGCGCCACCGGGGCGCTCAGCTACCAGGGCCGCTTTCCGGTGCTGGATGCCGACATAACCTACGGTGGGCGCGATGCGGCCATCATTTACCGGGGCACTACTTACCGCGACCAGTGGCAGTACGCCCGCCTCACGGCTGGCCTGCGGCTGCCACTCAACCTCACGCATTCCAAATATTTGCAGGCGCTCTCGCTCGGCACCTACTTCCTGCACGAGCAGGTGTACGGCTATGACCTGCCCGTCCGCCGGCTCTCCGAAACCGGCCCCAACTCGCCACTAAACGCCGTGCAGACCACTCTGAGCTACGTCACGCAGCTCAAGCGCAGCGCCCGTAGCGTGGCTCCCAGGTGGGGCGGCTCCTTTCTGAGCACTTGGCGCACCACGCCCTTCGGCACGGGGCTGGAGGCCCGGCAGTGGGCGGCGCAGGGCAGCCTGTACCTGCCGGGCCTGACGCGCAACCACGCCATTCGGCTGCGGGCCGGCTACCAGTGGCAGGACCAGCTGCAGTACCAGTTTGCGCCCGCCGTATCCATTCCGCGCGGGGAGGGCTACACCAGTTTTGACCGGTTGACCGTGGCCAGCTTCGACTATAACCTGCCGCTGGCTTTCACGCACTGGGAGCTGGGCCGCCTGCTCTACGTGCAGCGCCTGCGGGCCACCGTGTTCGGCGACGTGGCCCAGGGCAACGACTACCGGGGCACCGCCGCCCGCCTCAACTACCGCAACGCGGGGGCCGATTTGCTGCTGCTCTTCAACTTGCTGCGGCTGCGTACGCCCGTGGAGGCGGGAGTGCGGGTGGTATACCGCTCGGCGGTGCAGCAGTGGGTGGTCGAGCCGCTGGCGTTCAGCATTCGGCTGTGAATAAGTGGTATTGCCGGGGCTGTGAATGGAGGCCTACAGCATGGTTTCGTGGTGCAGGAAGTGGTCCATGGCCGAAAGGGTTTGCTGCGGGGCGCTGAGGTGGGGGAGGTGGCCGTTGGTTTCGATAACCACCATGCGGCTGTCGGCCAGCTGCTCGTTGATGTAGTGGCCCACGGCCAGCGGCGCGATAACGTCGTGCGCCGACTGCACGATGAGCGTGGGGATGGTGAGGAAGCCCAGCTCGGCGCGGGTATCGGAGAAAAAGGTGACGCGGGCGAAATGCCTGGCGATTTCGGGGTTGGTGCGCACGAAGCTGTTGGTGAGGGCCATTGCCAGCTCGGGCGAGTCCTGCTGGCCCGCCATTACGGGCGGGAAGCCGTGCGCCCAGCCGTTGTAGTCGGCCTCCATGGCAGCTAGCAGCTCATTAATATCCTTTTGTTCGAAGCCGCCCGCGTAGCCCTTCTCGTTGACGAAGCGCGGGGAGGGCGAAATCAATACCATTTTGGCGAAGCGCTGGGGCTCGCGCACGGCGGCAATTACGCCAATCATGGCGGCCACCGAATGACCCACGAACACGACATCGTGCAGGGCCAGGGCGCTGAGTACGCCCAGCAGGTCGGTGGCGTGGCCGTCGAGGGTGCTGTGGGAGGTGGTGGACTGGTAGGCGCTGAGGTCGGACTGGCCGGCCCCAATCAGGTCGAGCAGGATAACCTGGTAATGGTTTTCAAAGGCGGGGGCGATGAGGCGCCAGTCGTGCTGGTCGCCGCCGAGGCCGTGCAGAAAGACGATGGCCTGGGTGCCGGGGCCGGTAGCGCTGGAAATGGTAACATTGCTGCGGTCGAGAATAGGGCTAGCGGATGAAGTCATGGGGGCTAGAGCGTGAGGACAATCAAAGATTTATCTATTTACCTAAGCCAATCTAGCGTAGCACCAATATGCCAAAAGGCGAGGAAGGAAACGGCGGTTTTTTCGTAGCGGGTGGCTAGAGCGTGAGGACAATTACCTTTGCTTTGGCAATCGTTTATAACGAAGAAATTATTTATGCGAAGACATGAGATTAGCGATGCTCAATGGCTGGCGGTGAGCCCCCTTTTGTCGGGCAAAGCCACTGATTGCGGGGTAACGGGCAAAGACAACCGCTTGTTTTTCAACGCGGTCGTGTGGATAATGCGCACCGGCTGCCCGTGGGCCGACCTACCCGAACGCTTCGGCAAATTCAACACCGTGTGCAAGCGCTTCCGGCGTATGGCGACCAAAGGGGTTTGGGAGCGGGCCTTCCAGGCCCTGCAAGCCCCCGAACTGGACTGGGTCATGCTCGATTCGACCGTCGTGCGGGCGCACCAGCATTCAGCAGGCCAAAAAAAAGTACCGCCGCCACCGAGTGCCTCGGACGCAGCCGCGGGGGCATCGGCACCAAAATTCACGCCTGCGTGGAGTCGCTGGGCAACGCCGTGCGGCTGATTGCGACCGAAGGCCAGGCGGGCGACAGCCCGCAGGCGCTGCCCTTGCTGGCGGACCTGCAGCCGGGCAAAGTGCTGGCCGACACGGCTTACGACAGCGACGCGACCCGCGCCTATTGCACCGAAAAGGGCATCGAAGCCGTCATTCCCAGCCATCCTAACCGGGTAGAACCCTTGGCAATGGACGAAGAAACCTACCGCGACCGCAACAAAGTCGAGCGCTTTTTTGGCCGCCTCAAGCAATACCGCCGCCTAGCCACCCGCTACGAAAAAACCGCCGTTTCCTTCCTCGCCTTTTGGCATATTGGTGCTACGCTAGATTGGCTTAGGTAAATAGATAAATCTTTGATTGTCCTCACGCTCTAGGCGGCGGTATTGCTTGAGGCGGCCAAAAAAGCGCTCGACTTTGTTGCGGTCGCGGTAGGTTTCTTCGTCCATTGCCAAGGGTTCTACCCGGTTAGGATGGCTGGGAATGACGGCTTCGATGCCCTTTTCGGTGCAATAGGCGCGGGTCGCGTCGCTGTCGTAAGCCGTGTCGGCCAGCACTTTGCCCGGCTGCAGGTCCGCCAGCAAGGGCAGCGCCTGCGGGCTGTCGCCCGCCTGGCCTTCGGTCGCAATCAGCCGCACGGCGTTGCCCAGCGACTCCACGCAGGCGTGAATTTTGGTGCCGATGCCCCCGCGGCTGCGTCCGAGGCACTCGGTGGCGGCGGTACTTTTTTTTGGCCTGCTGAATGCTGGTGCGCCCGCACGACGGTCGAATCGAGCATGACCCAGTCCAGTTCGGGGGCTTGCAGGGCCTGGAAGGCCCGCTCCCAAACCCCTTTGGTCGCCATACGCCGGAAGCGCTTGCACACGGTGTTGAATTTGCCGAAGCGTTCGGGTAGGTCGGCCCACGGGCAGCCGGTGCGCATTATCCACACGACCGCGTTGAAAAACAAGCGGTTGTCTTTGCCCGTTACCCCGCAATCAGTGGCTTTGCCCGACAAAAGGGGGCTCACCGCCAGCCATTGAGCATCGCTAATCTCATGTCTTCGCATAAATAATTTCTTCGTTATAAACGATTGCCAAAGCAAAGGTAATTGTCCTCACGCTCTAGGCTAAAGCGTTAACTAATTGAACGGGATAACATACTACATATTTATGTTCGTTGGATTGACAGTATGATTAATAGTACTATAAATATTTTATAGACTAATGATTTTCGGTTTCATGCTAACAATTGAGCAGAGTTTTCTAGTCGGAATAATTGCGCGGTAGCGATTCTTCGATAAACTCAGCACGACGCTTTGCGATTTCAGGCGTCTGCTTTGCCTGGGCCCGGCGGGTTAGCTCAGGTGTACGCCACGGTGGGCAAGCTGATGGTGAAGGTGGTGCACACATCCGGCTGTGTTTCGACGGTGATGTGGCCCTTGTGGTTTTTTACGATGTCCTGGCTGATGAACAGCCCCAGGCCGGTGCCTTTGGAAGTGGGCTTGGTGGTGAAAAAGGGGGAGAACAGCTGTCCCTGCTCCACTTCGGAGATGCCCGGGCCATTATCCCGAATCCGAATTTGTACATCGGCTGCGTGAAATGCGGTGGTGACCACCAGTTGGGGCTGAAAACCGGGCGTTAGCCGTGATTTCTCCCGCACCGAATACAGCGCGTTGTTGAGCAGGCTGAACAGGACCGTGCTTATCTCGGCGGGCACTATCCTGGCCGCAACGTTTTCTGTGTTGGCGTCTTTCACCAGCTCCACGGGAATTGTGCGGTCGGCCTTATCCAGCCCCTTGCGATACGCCGCCAGCTGCTCGTCCACAAACGCGTTGATGTCGACTTCGACGAACTGCGCCGATTTGGCCTGGAGCAGCTTGTCCATGCTGCGCACTATCCGGGTCAGGCTCGCGCCGTGGTCGTTGATTTTGCTGGTATTGCCCGCCACTAGGGCCAGCAGCGGCACCAGCTCCGTCTGAACGTGGGCATCGGCGGCGTAGGGGGGCTGGGTAAGCAGCTGCTGGCACTCATCCAGCAGCTCGGCCGATATTTCGGCAAAGTTCTTCACGTAGCTCAGCGGGTTGAGTAGCCGGTCGACCAGCCCTTTGGTGAGCTGGCCAATGGAAGCCAGCTTCTCCTGCCGGATTAATTGCTCCTGGGTTTCGCGCAGGTCGGCCAGCGTTTTTTTCAGGCCTTCCAGCAAGTCGTCCGACTTCTTTTTCTCGGCCAGCAGCTCGCTGCTGCGGGCATCCAGCGCCTGGCGGGTGGTGGAGAGGTCGGTGACCATTTTGTTGAAGGCCGTGCCCAGCTCCCCAATCTCATCGCGCGAGTTGCTGGGCACGCGCTGCGTGAGGTCGCCCCGGCCCACTTTGGTGGCAGCATCGCGCAGCTTGAGCACGGGCACCGAAATGTTTTTCGCCAGTACAAAGCCAATGCCGATGCCGATGCTGAACACCACGAAGCTGAAAAACAGCGAGGTAATCCGAATCTGCCGCCGGCTTTGCACAATCTCCTGCGTGGAAAGGGCCAGCAGGATTTCGCCGCTCATGACCGGGGTACTAAAGCCCGCCCGCTTCACCACCGTGGAGTCGTTGGAGGCCGCGCCCACGTTTATCTTTTCCCCGGCGGGATAGGTTTTGAACACCGTGCGCGTGAGGCGGTAGCGGGCGTGGCGGGCGTCCCAGGCCGTATCGGTCTGGAGTAGGCTCACGAACTGCAGCAGTGGGTCCTGCTTCACAAAATCCATGGCGGTTTGCACGCCCTGGAAATTCTGTTCGGTCATGGCGATTTTCACGCCCAGGGCCACGGTGTTGGCCTGGTTCTGCACGTCTTTGTTGAAGTTGTTCAGCAGGCTGCGCTCCTGAATGGCGGGCAGGTAGAAAAGCACGAAAAAGGAAAACAGCAGCACAATGCTCGTTACCGCCAACCAGATTTTGGTCTTGACCGTGAGGCGCAAATGCCGGATAAGCTGCGGCAGGTAGGGGGTGCGGGCGTGGTTGGCCATGTGGGGCGGGACCTGGCGGAGCAGGCCGGAAAAACACGGTTGTTATAAAAATTTCTTCCCGTCGATGGTGATGGTTTTGCTGCTGGCCATGGGCTGGTTCACCACGCCAATGGCCCCGGTGGTCTGGGCTACGAACTCGGCCAACTCGGTTTCGGAGCTGAAGAAGTTGGGCGCGTCGGCCCTGCCCTGAAACACCAGCGCCAGCCAGTATTTATTCAGCTCGTTGGCGCTCATGTTGTATATTTTTTTGCTGGTGCTCTGGCCAATGGGCGTGGTGGTTTTCATCAGGGCAATTACCACTTTGCTGCCGTCGGGCCAGCGCAGCTTTTCGCCCTTCAGGGTCGATTTCAGCTGCGCCAGGTGCATCTCGGGCGGCACCCCTTTGCTGTTGCCGATAACCACCAGGTTCTGGTCCTGCGCCCGGGCGGGCGGGTGGCCGCACCCGATGAGCAGGAGCAGGCAGAACGTAAATCGATAAAGCCAGGCCATATCCATAACGAGTTAAAAGCCAACGGCTATCTGGAAGGTTACCTTGTCGGTGGTGGGGTACAGGGGGCTGTTGGCCCGTTGGTACTCCAGCTTCAGCACGGCCAGGTAGCTGAGCTCGTAGCGCAGCCCACCCACGAAGGATTGGGTTCTATTGGGCATGAAGTACACCTCCTGGTTGGCAAACCGAATGTCATCGAGCCGGATGTAGGGGATGAATTTCTCGGTGAGGCGCAGGCCCGCGTACACGTAGGTGGCCACGGCGCGCTGCAGGCCCAGGCTGTCGGAGCGGTTGCTGACCATGCTGCTCTCGGCCAGCAGCTCAAATTTCTTCGTGAAAATCGAATCGTTGTAGGAAATGGAGGCTGTCATGATGTCCTGGTTGATGCGGGTGAGGGCCACGGGCATCACCCCGCCCAAGTGGTTGTGCGCCGTGCTGCCCTTCGAGATGGCATCGTGGTAGAAGGACGCCCCGAGCCGCAGCCCGTCGGTGGGCTTGACGTGCACCGCCAGCGTAGTGGATTTGAACGGGTTGTTGTCCACCACATCGCCCGAGCCGATGCCGTTACCCACCATCACGTCGTAACCGAAGCGGAGGCGGCCCAGATTTTGCCCCTGCAGGCTCACGCCCGTGGTATGCAGCGGGATAATGCCTTGGGCAAACAGCAAAGGCCGGTCGATGGTGGGGAAGAACACCCGGCCGTGGTGGTAGGTATCGTTCCAGTAGTTGAGGGGCGTGTGGTGCTTGCCCAGCAGCACGCTGTGATTGCCGAAATAGTTGTATTTCAGAATAATACGCTCAACGCTGATGTTGAAATCGGTGGGCGACTCGGGCGAGTATTTGAACACGGTTTCGCCCAGAAATGACAGGCGCTCGGTGATTTCGGAGGTGATGAACAGGTCCTGCTCGCCGAGACCAAAGTTCACTTTGCCATTTTGGTAGTAGGTCACCGCATCAGCGAACCCCTTTATCTGCGTTCGTTGGGCCCTGGCGCGTGGGGCAGCGCCCAGCAGCAGCCCCAGCAGCAAAAGAGCAGTAAGCGAGTAATGAGGTATTTTCATACGCTTGGCTTTCGAACGGAAACGGGCTGGGAAGGACAGATAAGCAATGGCGGAGCGTGGTTAAGCGCCACACCCTGTTGCTATAATAATTCTTGCTTTAAAATGCATTATGTTGCCAATGCCTCAAATGTACTTCAATAATAGATTCTTTTAGTACAAATAAATAATGTGGGTAACATAGGACAGTTGCCCCCTGGAAGGACCACAGGTTTTGCCATACTGGCTGCTTTGTAAGGTGGGATGCCGTTCAACTTTCTGCGCAGCACTGATAAAGACATGCATGCCTTCACGCTGCTCAGCCGGCCGCTGCCCGCTCTACGCCGGCTACCCACAGGCCCGCCAGCTACTCAACTCCGGCGGCAGGGGCGGCCAGGAGAAACCGGCCGCGACGTAAGTTTCGGCAGGACTTTCAAAAAAGCCGCCCGCTTCCGGTTGGGAAGCGGGCGGCTTTTTTGAAAGTCAAGTGCCAAATAGTGTCTGCTTATAACTCGTATTCGAGCTTATAAGCTTTGTCATCCTTGCCATTTAGATTGAGGTCAACACTAAACGCATTGCTCTGCTTGTCTCGAATTACGGCTCCTGCGATGTGCACAACCTCAGCCCCATATTTCGTTTTGTCAATTCGAAACCCAAAAGGCCTAAATCCTTCGGTCACATTGCCGAATTGAGGGTCAACTACTTGCAGGTTTGCTATAAGCTGATTTTTATCATAGGACTTACGCAAAAGGTGTAACTTGAAAGGAAAAGCCATGAAAGTGACCGCACAACTTTACGGGCAATTTTTGGTGAGCAGCCAGGTGAATTACACGGGCACGTACCTGGCCGACCATCTGGAGGGCTTGACGCACGACAACGTGCGCTATTTTCTCAAGACCCGGCATTTCACGCCCCGTCAGCTCTGGCAGCAGGTGCGCCCGCAGGTGGTGTTCAGCGCGCGGGGCTACGTCTTGTTCGACGACACGGTGCTCGATAAGCACCACAGCCGACGCATCGAACTGGTCCGCCGCCAGTACAGCGGCAACGCCCACGGCGTGATTGCCGGCATCGGCCGTCACCTGCGTGTACGTCAACCCCGAAACCGACCAGTTCTGGCTCCTTGATTACCGCCTCTTCGCCCCCGACGTGGACGGCAAGACCAAGCTCGAGCACGTGGCCGACATGCTCGCGCAGTTGGCCCCGCGCGGCATTACCTACCGCACGGTCTTGATGGACAGTTGGTACGCCACCACGGCCCTGTTCAAGTGGCTGCTGGCAGCGGGCAAGACGTTTTATTGCCCGCTGAAAAGTAACCGCCTCGTCGATGATTCCGGCGGCCAAGAGCCCTACCAGCCGGTGGGCTGCCTGTGCTGGTCGAACGAGGAGGTAGCGCAAGGCAAAATGCTGAAAGTAAAGGGAATGCCCAAAGACTGCAAACTGAAACTCTTCCGTGTACTGGTGTCCACCCACCGGACGGACTACCTCGTGACCAACGAGGTGGAGCCCCGCGAAACGGCCGCTGCCGAACAAGAAAGCAGCGTCCGTTGGACGATTGAGCAGTTTCACCGCGAACGCAAGCAACTCACCGGCGTGCAGGCCTGCCAGTGCCGGCTGGCCCGCAGCCAACGCAACCACATCGCCCTGGCCGTGCGGGCCTGGACATGCCTCAAACAAGCCGCCTACCAGACCCAAAAAACGGTGTATCAACTCAAACAAGGGTTCTTAGATGAATATATGCGACACGAATTGAGGCAGCCCACGCTGGCGTTTGCGTAAGTCCTAACATTCTTGTCGGGGTAGTTGTAGATGCCGGCTATCATATCCAGAATGATGTGGGCCGGCTCGGTGCCCGGAAACGTGTATTGTTGTAAGCCCACGCGGGTGGTGGCCGTGCGCTCGGCGAGGATGTTGTGGTCGTCGAACTTCACCCGGTAGTAGGCCGGCTCGGCCACCTCGTTCTGGTGCGAGAAGGCGGAGCGGTATCCGGTCCGGGGCCGGTTGGCGGGGCCGGGAGCTGGAGTGGGCCGGTGGTGGGCATGAGCAGGAAATCACCCAAATTGGAGTGCCCCGTGCCGCTAAAGTGGGTATGATTGAAGCCGGCGATGCTTCGGGCGTCGTAGTGATGCCCCGCGCAGGACTGGTAGCCGTCGGGGTATACTTGGCGTTCAGCTCGTAGCTGAGCGTGGCGGTTTCGGGCTAGGACTGCACAATGCCGTAGGGCATAGTAGCGCTGGGGTAGGTGTGGCCCATCTTCTGCGTGCCCACCATGGGGTGCAGGTACTGGACGTGGTTTTCGAAGACTTTTTGGGCGGTGGCAGCTGCGGCGGCGAGCAGCAGGAGTTTCATGAGACGCAAGGTAAGAAAGGCCCTTGCGTGCACCGCGCCCTAGTGCAGCCGTTCCGTAAGCTGCTCGTGCAGCGCATCCACTACGCGCCCGATTTCTTCCTGCGTTGAGGTACGGTAGGCTACAGCGGCATCGGTTTCGGAGCTTTCTTCCCATTTAGCCAGCTCAGCCAGGGTGCCAAGGCGGTTCACGGAGGCCTCAATCTGGTCGTAGAGCGTGGTCCACAAGGTGGAACCGGGCTGGCTGCCGTCGGTATTTTCCGACTGAATGCGCAGGTCCAGCAGGCGTATCACAATGTCGGAAAGGCGCTCCAGCAGTGCCTGTTCTTCGGTGCCGAAGTACCGGGGCAAGCGGTCAATTACGCACAACACGCCCACCGGAAAGCCGCTGGCCGTGCGCAGCGGGCTGCCGGCATAAAACTGTAGATTCATCCGTTGCACGAAGCCGGGTTCGGCCAGCTCGCCGGGGGCGGTTTCGAGGTTTTCGAACACTGTGGTATCGCCTTGCAGAATGGCGACCGAGCACAGGCTCTCGTCGCGGGGCTCCCGGGCGGTGCCGGCGGGCAGGCCCACGTTTAGCCGAAACTGCACGGTGCTTTCTTCCACCAGCGCCACAATGGCAATGGGCACGTTGAAAAGCATAGCCGTGAGCCGAATCAGGTCATCGAACAGCGGGTTTGGAATGGAGGTAATGAGCTGATACGGGCGCAGAGCCTGCAGCCGGTGCGCCTCGTCGGCGGGGCGGCGGGGGTAGGAGTTAGCCATGATGAAGTGAACGAAGCACAAGGACCGCCGGGAGCTGCCAAAGACTTGTTTTTATACAATACACTGCAAATATTATGGTGTTAACCAGAAGTATATCGGGGGTATTTTGCTTGCTACGGTTCAAGCTTGCGTCTGAAATCAGGGGGATAAAAGATAGGAGCGGTGGTCCTTTTTTTTTCCTTGGCGCAGCAATTTGCCCGGCCTAATGCGGTAATTTCAGCCATGAATAACTGCCTGCACTGCGGTGCTAAAATTGCTAACGCAAAGTATTGCTCCCGCTCGTGCGCTAACCGTGTAAACGGACATCTATTTCCCAGCCGCAAACCCATTGCTCGCAGCTGCAAGCATTGCGGCGCCGCACTGCAAACCCGGCGTACTACTTGTGATAATTGTAACCCGAGCGTGGTTGATTGGACTACGGTATCGCTGCAACAACTCAAAACCAAAGCCCTACAACAGTACGCCGCCCAAATCCGCAGTCTGGCGCGCCTGGCGTACCGCAAATCAAGCCGGCCCAAAGCGTGTGCGGTTTGTGGCTACGATGTGCATTACGAAGTATGCCATATCAAGCCCATCAATGAGTTTTTACCCACCGATTTCGTCGCTGGGGTGAATAAACTGACCAATTTGGTGGCGCTTTGCCCCAATCATCATTGGGAGTTCGACCACGGGCGCTTAGCTGTTGCTCTCATCACTTCTATGGCAGAAAAGGAATTTGTATCCGGTGCATAAATAAAAATGCCGTTTTCGAATTGAAAACGGCATTTTTTAACTGTCTGAAAATCAAGTAGCCACGACGAGAATCGAACTCATATCAAGCGTTTAGGAAACGCCTATTCTATCCGTTGAACTACGCAGCCATGCTACAAAGATAAGAACATACGCCGCCGCCCTACGACTTATACAGCAGCGCGATGCCGAACGAGAGCGCCGTGAGAATAATGCCCACCAGAAAAATGGTGTAGCTGGTGCGCAGCAGGCGGTATTTGCGGGTGAGCACCTCGCCGAGGTAGTAAATGTCCGTCACCATGTTGGTGTAGAGCATGTCTTTCTGCTGCATAATCTCGCGCATGCCGCTCTGGAAATTATCGAGGTTGAGCTTGGTGAACTGCCCGAAGAACAGCAGGTTGACGCGGCGGTTGGTGGCAATTTCGGGGCTTTTCTTGAGCCAGTGGAAACTTGTAACATCGGGCTGGGCCGAGAGAATGGCCGTTGTCACCGAGCCCAGGGCCGTTATCAGGAGAATACTCACCGGAATGGCCAGCACGGGGTTGTTACCCATCAGCGGGGCCAGGCTGCCGGCCTTGCCTATTTTGGCCCCCAGGTAGGTGATGATGACCGAGATAAGCACCGCGTTGAGCTGAATCATCATGCTGGCCTTTTTGTCGGCCATGTCGCTCAGCTTCATGTGGTTCGAGTACATGGTGCGGAACATGGTTTCGATGCCGCGCTTGGGCTCGGCAAAGGTTTCGCTCTTTCCCCGGGTTTTCTTCTTGGTTTTTTTTTCCTTCTTCTTGAGGTGGTCGCGCTGGTCGTCGATGTGCTTTTTGAGGGCCTTCTTGTACCGGTCTTTGCCCGCTTGGGAGAAGTACTTGTGGGCCAGCATGAAGTTAAGCTGCAGCTCGGTCCACTCCGGCGTGGAGTAGGTTTTGTCGAGCACTAGCTCCCACTCGGTGCGCAGCAGCTCGGCGCGGGAGCGGTAGTCGTCGCGCGCCAGGTTGCTCATGTCGGCATCGACCAGGATTTTTTGCAGCTCGGTTTCAGGCGGCGAGTCGCGGTGCGTGGCCTTAATCAGGCCCTGAATCAGCTCGACGCGGGCTTTGGGCAGGTCGTGTTTGGCCAGCCAGGCCCCGGCCCGCTCCATGCTGCGAAACTCGTGGCCGTCGTACACATCAAGGTAGCCCGAGTCGTGAAACCAGGCGGCCAGCAGCAGGCTCTCGGTGTCGTCGGCGCTGAGGTTGGCGGCGGGGACCAGGGCGCGGCACTCCTTCACCACGGCCTCGGTGTGGCCCAGGGTGTGGTAGGTGAGCTTGGGCGATAATTCTTTGGCAAACAGGTCGGTGATGTAGGCCTGCGCCGCTTTTGTCAGGGCCGAGGTTTTGGCCTTGGGGGCTTTGTCGGCCTCTGCCGCAAGCGGCTCCTCGGGGGCGGGGGCCGCCGGGGGCGCGGCCGGAGCCGGGGTTTCCACCGATGCAGCCGGTGCGGACGCCGCAGAAGTTTCGACGGATTCGGGGATAATTTCTTTCATGATACGCGAAGCTACGGCGGCGCATTTGGCCGGTCCGCCGGCTTTCAACGCGAAGCGCCCGCCGGAAGTTGAAAACCCCGGCCAAACCGCACTGCCGTGCTTTGCGTATCGGGCGCTATGGCGCCGGACCTTTGCCGGCCGGCCGCCGTATTTTTGTATTTGTCCGGGTCCTGCGGCGTAGCCAGTTCTTCGCCTCGTAATTTTATTTCATGTACTTATTTCGCCGGTTCACTTTTCTGCTTGCTTGCTGCCTGCCGCTGGTTGCCACGGCTCAGCAAGCTGCTCTCAAAACCCCCAAAGCGCCCAAAGAGTCCCGCGGAACCCAGCGGGAGCTTCCCGAGCCCGGCGAGTCGGACCAGAACCCGCACACCAGCCGCCCCAACTACCGCAAGGCCGGCGTGAACTGGGCGCGCAATACGCCTCCGGACTCGACCCGCATCCGCTACCGCGTCTTCTTGATTGGCGACGTGGGTAATCCCATTCCGGTGGCCAAGGGCGGCGAGCCGAGCCTGAATTTCCTGCGTCAGGAGATAATGAAGGCCGGTAAAAACAGCACCACCATCTTCCTGGGCGACAACGTGTACAACTACGGCATGCCTGAGGAAGGGGCCTACGACCGTAAAAATGCCGAGGAGCGCCTCACCGCCCAGCTCGATATTTTCCGGGGCTACCCCGGCGAGAAGTACATGACGCCCGGCAACCACGACTGGATTCAGGGCACGGCCGGCGGCCTGGAACAGGTCAACCGCGAGCAGGCCTTTGTGGAGCAGTACATGCGCAAGGACTCGACGGCCTTCTCCTACACCGGCGACTTTTTCCTGCCCCGCGACGGCTGCCCCGGCCCGTTTGAGGTGCGCGTGCAGGACGACCTGGTGCTCATCGCCCTGAACTCGCAGTGGTTTCTGACGCCGCCCACCAACCGGCCTTTCGGCCTGAACGGGGCCTGCGGGGCCGATAACAACGATGACGTATTTGCGGCGCTGGAGGAGATTATTGCCCGCAATAAGGACAAGCACATTATGGTGTTTGCCCACCATCCGCTGTTCAGCGACGGCATTCATGGCGGTTACTTCACGCTGGCCGACCATATTTTCCCCCTGAGCATTGTGTTCAAATACGCTTTCATTCCGCTGCCCGTCATTGGCTCGATTTACCCGTTTGCGCGCAAGTACGGCGGCATCAGCCAGGACATTCCGCACCCCATGTACCAGGCCTACCGTAAGGGTCTGCTCGATATTTTTGCCAAATACCCCAACGTGGTGTACGCCGCCGGGCACGAGCACAATCTGCAATACTACACGGAGGGCAGCACGCACTTCATCACCAGCGGCTCGGGCTGCAAAACCCAGCACGTGAAGCCCGGGGACGGCGGCGGGGCCATTTTCTCGGATAAGGAGAAGGGCTTTGCCGTGGTGAACTACTACGACGACGGCCAGGTGTGGAGCGAGTACTTCATTCCGCAGGGCAATGGCCAGACGGCCCGCCGCGTGTTCCGCACGCCGATGTATGCCAAAACCACGGGCACCATTGCCACCACGCCCGCCGAGCCCCTTTCCGAAACGGTGCTGACCACCACCAATGGCCAGGCCGGCGGCCAGAAGCTGCCCCAGACGGAAGCGGCCATTGAGGAAAAGAAAAAGGACAAGAAAAAGAAGCAGCAAAAGGCCGAAGCCGCCATCGCCAAGGCCCCGATTCCGACCACGCGCCCCGACTACCGCGACAGCTCCGTGACGGTGGCCATCAACGCGAACTACGACCGCCACGGCGGTTTTCACAACTGGCTGCTGGGCGAGCATTACCGCAAGGAGTGGGCCACGCCCGTGAAATTCCGCACCCTGGACCTGGCCAACGATAAAGACGGCCTGATGCCCTACAAAACCGGCGGCGGCAAGCAAACCGCCTCGCTGAAAGTGCGCAACGAGGTGGGCTACAACTTCACCCTGCGCGGCATCGACAAAGACCCCGCCGCCGTGCTGCCCGAGCAGCTGCGCACCGGCCTGGCCAAGGCCGTGCTGCAGGACCAGATTTCGGCCCAGCACCCGTATGCGTCGTTTGTGCTGCCGCCGCTGGGCACGGCAGCCGGCATTCTGCACACCAACCCGGTGCCGGTCTACATTCCGCAGGACCCCTTGCTGGGGCAGTACTACGCGCAGTTTGCCAACCTGCCCGCCGCCTTGGAAGAAGACGCCAAGGACAGCCAGGACAATGTGGCCAGCCTGGGCTTCGCCAAAAACCTGGTGGGCACCGAGAAGATGCTGACCCGCCTGCTCGACGACAACGACAACCAGGTGAACCAGAAAGCCTTCGCCCGCTCGCGCCTCTTCGATATGTGGATTGGCGACTGGGACCGGCACGAGGACCAGTGGCGCTGGAGCGAAACGAAGGATAAGGGCGGCGACCGCACCTTCACGGCCGTGCCCGAAGACCGCGACATTGCCTTCTTTAAGGGCGATGGCGTGCTGCCCTATATCATTTCGCGCAGGTTTGCCATCCGCAACTTCCAGAACTTCGGGTATGACTACGCCGACTATAAGGGCCTGAACCAGACCGGTATGAGCAACGACCGGGTGTTTATGAGCGCCGTGACCCGCCAGGACTGGATAAAGGAAGCCGATTACATGAAAGCCCACCTCACCGATGAGGTAATCGAGAAGGCCTTCCGCGATAAATGGCCCAAGGAAATTTACGACCTGCACGGCAAGGAAATCATCGCCAAGCTGAAAAGCCGCCGCGACCTGCTGCCCGACGTGGCCGGTAAGTACGCCGACTTGTTGGCCGAAATAGTGGAAGTGCGCGGCTCCAAAAAGAACGAGAAGTTTACCGTGGAGCGCCTTGCCGACCGCAAAACCCGCGTGGTGATGCAGAAGATTAACAAGGATGGCAAGCTGACCAAAATCCTCTACGACCGCACCTTCGACGATGCCGTGACCGACGAGGTACGCCTCTACGGCATTGCCGGCAAAGACGTGTACGACGTGAAGGGCGACGTGAAGCGCGGCGTGAAGCTGCGCATCATCGCCGGTACAGGCCGCGACTCCATCACCACCCGCGACCACGTGGGCGGCCTGCTCCACAAAACCCAGATTTACGACGCCGATTCCGGCAACGTTATCAACACCAGCTCCGAAGCCCGCCAGCGCCTGGAGCCCGGCTACGAGGTGAGCCGCTACGACTACCCGCACCGCTTTGACCTGAAGGATTACCGCCTCGACTACGTGGGCCCGGCCCTGTACTTCGGCTACAACATTGACGATGGCGTGCTGCTGGGCGGCGGCGTGACCTACCGGCACTACGGCTTCCGCCGCGAGCCGTATTCGTGGGAGCAGAGCATCACGGCCAACTTCGCGCCGGCTCGCGCGGCTTACAACATCCGCTACATGGGCCAGTTTACCCGTATTTTCAAGAATACCGACCTGCACATTGCCGCCCAGTACTACGGCCCGCAGCTGCTGTACAACTTCTTCGGCATTGGCAACAACACGGTGAACCTGGCTACCAAGGATGAGAACCGGGGCGTGGTTACCAACCGCAGCGTGAACAGCGCCTACCGCGTGCGCTTCAACCGGCTCACCATTGCGCCCACCTTCGAGCGCAAGCTGTTCAACTTCCTTAAGTTCGGCATCGGGCCGCAGTACGACCAGTTCCGCATCGAGCAAGACCCCATCGGCTCGGTTATCAAAGACAGCCTGACCAACAAGAGCGGGGTGACCACCTACGAAAACCGCCGCTTCGGCGTGCGCGCCTCCGATTTCCAGACCAACCAGTACCTCGGCGGCCTGATGTACCTGAACCTCGACGCCAGCTCCTCGGCCAAAAACCCCCGCATCGGCCTGCGCTGGTACAACGAGTACCAGTATAACTGGCAGCTCAACAGCGAAAGCCTGAGCTTTGGGCGCTTCAGCACCGAGGTACGGGCCTACCTCACGCCCAACTTCCCCTTCCACCTCACCTACGCTGGCCGCATTGGCTACCAGCACAACTTCGGCGACTACCGCTTTTACCAGGCCAACACCTTGGGCGGCACCACCAACCTGCGGGGCTACCGCCGCACCCGCTTCGCGGGCCGCACGGCTGTGTATGCCAACTTTGAGCCGCGCCTGGAGCTGTTTTCCTTCAATGCCTACCTCTTCCCCGGCAAGTTTGGCGTGATGGGCCTGGCCGATATCGGCCGCGTATATTCCGACAACGACACCGGCACTTATACCGGCCTAAATGCCTTCCACAGCGGTTTCGGCGGCGGCATCTACGTCGATATCCTCAAGGCAGCCATCATCAATGCCACCTACTCGGTAGGCGAGGAGAAGCTGGTGTTCGTCGGGTTCGACTTCCTGTTCTAATGTATTGTTAGTGCAGGGTTTATGGCCGACTAATAATGACTTATCCCTCTGAGAGCCGTCCACTTGGGCGGCTCTTTTGTTTTACCGTAATTTTTTTACTGAGTCTAAAATGAAAACTCGGTGAGTTTTCCCGATTGATTAGCGGGTAAATAATGGAATAAGATAATAGATTGAGAAAAACGCAACCAATTCCGGAATTTTATTAATAATATTGCCATATTTTCAATAGCTTGCTAGTCCATAAACCATTTTTGCCACCAAATTCCTGTTTGAATGAAAGTAAATGTTTACGCCGCTGCGCTGAGCCTTTTGGGTCTTGCGCTCACCACTAATTCGGCCAGTGCCCAGGCACCCGCTCCCCACCGTACCTGTGCTTCGGTAGAAGTGCTGGCCGCCCAGCTCGCCGCCGACCCCGGCCTGGCTCAGCGCATGGCCGTCATCAACAGCCAGGCCGTGCAATTTGCCAAAAACAACCCGGCCACCAATGCCACTTCCGCCGTCACGCTCACCATTCCGGTGGTGGTGCACGTGCTGTACAGCACAACGGGCGAGAACATTTCTGATGCCCAGATTCAGTCGCAGATTGACGTGCTGAACGAGGACTACCACAAGCTGAACCCCGACTACACCAAAACCCCCAGCGCCTTCGCCGGCCAGGTGGCCGACGTGGGCATCCAGTTTGTGCTGGCCAAGCGCAACCCCAGTGGCCTCGCCACCACGGGCATCGAGCGCAAAAGCAGCAGCACCACCAGCTGGGGCACTGCCGATAAAATCAAGAAAGCCAGCACCGGCGGCCTCGACGCCTGGAACGCCAGCCAGTACCTCAACCTGTGGGTGGGCACCATTGGCGGTGGCATTCTGGGCTATGCGCAGTTTCCCGGCGGCGCGGCGGCTACCGACGGCGTCGTGATTTCGCCCGTGTACATCGGCCGCACCGGCACCGTGGCCGCGCCCTACAACCTGGGCCGCACCGCCAGCCACGAAGTGGGCCACTGGCTGAACCTGAATCACATCTGGGGCGATGACAACGGCGCCTGCACCGGCACTGATAACGTGGCCGACACCCCTAACCAGGGCGCTGAGAACTACGGTAAGCCCGTGTTCCCGCACGTATCGTGCTCGAACGGTCCCAACGGCGACATGTTCATGAACTACATGGACTACGTGGACGACAACGCCATGTTCATGTTCTCGACCGGCCAGAGCTCGCGCATGAACGCGCTGTTTGGCACCGGCGGGGCCCGCGTGGGCCTGCTCACCTCGCAGGGCGGCGTAGCCCCGAGCGGCGGCGGCGGCACCACGCCTCCCCCCACCGTTACCTACTGCACCAGCAAGGGTGCCAGCGTAGCCTATGAGTATATCGACTACGTGAAGCTGGGCACCATTGCCCGCACCTCGGGCGCCGATGGCGGCTATTACGACGGCACCGCACTGAGCACCAGCGTAGCCGCCGGCTCGGCCCAAACCATCAGCTTCTCGGCCGGCTTTGTGGGCACGGCCTACTCGGAGTACGTGAACGTGTACATCGACTACAACCAGAACGGCGTGTTCACCGATGCCGGTGAGCTGGTCGTATCGGCCGCCGCCAGCACGGCTGCTACCACCCGCACGGGCTCCTTCACGGTGCCCACCACGGCCAAAAGCGGCAACACCCGCATGCGCGTAGTGCTGAGCGATGCCAGCGCCACCACCAGCTGCGGCAGCTACAGTTACGGCGAAACCGAGGACTACACCATCACCGTAACCGGTGGGGCCCGCCTCGATGCCACCACGGCCCGCACCAGCGGCACCACCGGCCTGGCCGACCAGTACACGCTGTACCCCAACCCAGCCAGTAGCGTGCTGAGCATTGCCCGCCCGCTGAGCATGGACCCCGAGCAGGCCTTCTCGGTGCGCGTGTACGACGTGCGCGGCAGCGAAATCCAGGGCCTGTCCTTCGTGGATGGCCAGCTGAACGTGGCTTCGCTACGCGCCGGCATCTACACGCTGAGCGTGAGCGACGGCAGCAAAACCTCGCACCAGCGCTTCGTGAAAGAATAGCCTTTCTGCGCTACTGAAAATAAAAGAGCCCCGGCCGGTTGGTCGGGGCTCTTTTGTGTTGTAGCCTCTGTCAATAAAGAAAGAACATCATGTTGATATGACCGTCATGCTGAGCGGAGTCGAAGCATCTCGCGTGCCACCATTAATAGGCCAGCACCGCCGCCTTGTCGTTCTCAATGACCACATTTACACCTTGCCTAGCGAACAAAAAGCTCACCTTGGTAGGTAACTCCGTGCACCTTGAAAAGCATGGCCCGGAACTCATACCACGTCGAACAAGACTTCGAAGCTGTTTAGAAAGTCCCCGAACGGTCATGCAGCGCGCAGCGCAGCATCTTGCTCGCATCGTCAGGCCCGTTCAACGATGCGAGCAAGATGCTTCGCTGCGCGCTGCATGACCGTTTGAGTACCTTTTGTGACTTTTTAAACAACTCCAATGTATTCCAGGTAAAAATCACGCATGTACCATAGGTTGCGGGACGAAAACCCGCTCATGCCCACAAACTCCGTTTGCAGGTCGTGCGCCAGGTTCTCGACTACGCCTTTGCCCCAGCCGTGCTGTTGCTGGCGCTCGGCAATGAGTTGGCCCAGGTCCTATTAGAGCTGGATTTGCTGTTGATTGACTTGCCGCAAGGCTTGGTACTGGGCTTCGCGAACGCGCTGTTTCACGGCAGTGAGCAGCTGGTGGTAGTCGGGAGCGGTAGGATTCATGGCTGGAAGATACGCTTGGCGCTTGAATCGATAATGACGCGCTTTTGAGGGAAAAGGCCAGCCCTGTTCTCCCGTCCCGGCCGCCACGTCGGCCGCTGGCGGAGCAATGGCCCTCATGTACTTCGGGCTTCGCGGGCAGGGAAGGTGCAGCGGCACAGCTCCGCCGAACCCAGACCGTCCATAACCTTTTCCTAACCTCCCCGGTAAGCAAAAGCCCGTTAGCTTCGTCCCCATGAAAACCCTCTATCTCCTTCGCCACGCCAAATCCAGCTGGAGCTTCGATGAGCTCAGCGACCAGGAGCGCCCCCTCAACGATCGGGGCCGCGACGATGCCCCCCTCATGGGTCAGGCCCTGGCCAAGCGCCGCATTTGCCCCGATATCGTGGTGAGCTCGCCGGCCGTGCGCGCCATGAACACCGCCGTGCTGGTGGCCCGCGAAATGCAGTACCCGCACGATAAAATCAAGGTCGAGCCCGGCATTTACGGGGCCGACGTAGACGATTTCCTCGCCATTATCAAAGACTTGCCCGATTCGGCTGCCTCGGCCCTGGTGGTGGGCCACAACCCCACCATCACCGAAACGGCCAACGAGCTTTCGCCCTCCAGCCTCAACGAAATGCCCACCGCCGCCGTGGTCTGCCTGCGCTTCGCCTGCGAGCACTGGGCCGAAGTGAGCAAGGTGAACGCCGAGTTTTATTTCTACGACTACCCGCGCAACGCGGAGTAGGGTTTGGGTTGAACGAATTTAACAGAACGGTCATGCCGAGCGCAGCCGAGGTATCTCGCGTGTAGAGCAGTAACCCAATCGCTGCAACGATGCGAGCGAGATGCCTCGGCTGCGCTCGGCATGACCGTTGTGCTTTCTTTTTCCGTTAAACGCTTGGTTCACCAACCCGCATAATCAATTGAAAACCCTTTCCCGTGACCTGAGCTGGCTGCGTTTCAACGCCCGCGTATTGCAGGAAGCCCAGTGCCCCACCGTGCCGCTGCTGGAGCGCCTCAAATTTCTGGCTATTTTCAGCAGCAACCTCGACGAGTTTTTTAAGGTGCGCGTGGCCACGTTGCGGCGGCTGACGAAGCTCAAAAAGAAAACCCGCGCCAAGCTCGGCGAAAGCCCCAAGCGGCAGCTGAAAGAAGTGCTGGCCGAAGTGGCGCGGCAGCAGCAGGAATTCGGGGCCACGTTCCGCGAGCAGCTGCTGCCCGAGCTCAACCGCCGCCGCATTCACCTGCTCACCGAGGCCACCCTCACCGACCAGCAGCGCGAGTGGACGGCCCGCTACTTTGCCGAAAACGTGCGCGACCTGCTCTCGCCCATGGTGCTCGATGACACCCTGCACCACCTCTTTCTCAAGGACCAGGCCGTTTACCTCACCTTCTTCCTCAGCCAGCCCCACGCCGCCGCTGGCAAAGCCAAAAGACGGCCCGACGATGAGCGGGTGCTGATAATGGAGCTGCCTACCAAGCGCCATGGCAGCCGCTTCGTGCGCCTGCCCGACGAAGGCGAGGAGCGCTACGTACTGTTTCTGGACGATGTGATTCGGGTGGGCGCGGCCAGTCTGTTTCCGGCCTATCAGCAGGTCGAAGTGAATGCCATTAAGCTCTCGCGCGATGCCGAGCTGGATATCGAGGAAGAGGTTTCGGGCGATTTGATGGAGAAAATCCGCAGCAGCCTGGCCAAGCGCGCCACCGGCTTCCCCGCTCGCCTGCTCTTCGACCCCGAAATGCCCCGGGAAGTGCTGCGCGCCATCAGGCAGAAAACCGGCATCACCGACGAGGAGCTGGTGGAGGGCAGCCGCTACCACAACTTCCGCGATTTCTTCGGCTTTCCCGATTTCGGCGAGGCCGATTTTCACTACCCGCCCCGGCCCGCGCTGCCGCACCCCACGCTGCCGCGCACGGGCAGTCTGCTGGCCGTCATCGGCGCGCGCGACCACCTGCTGCACCCGCCCTACCAGTCGTTCGACTACGTGACGCGCCTGCTGCGCGAAGCCGCCACCGACCCGCGCGTGGCCGTCATCAACATCACGCTCTACCGCGTGGCCAGCAAAAGCGCTGTGGTGAAAGCCCTGCTCAAAGCCGCCAAAAGCGGTAAGCAGGTGACGGTGGTAATGGAGTTGAAAGCGCGGTTTGACGAAGAGTCCAACCTCTTTTGGGCCGATAAGCTGAAGCGGGCCGGGGTGCACGTCATCTTCACCCCGCCCGAGCTCAAGGTACACAGCAAGCTCCTGGTCATCGTGCGCCGCGAGGCCGACGAAACCACGCGCCGCTACGGCTACTTCAGCACCGGCAACTTCAACGAAAGCACCAGCGAGCTCTACACCGACCACGGCCTGTTTACGGCCGATGAGCGCCTGACCGAAGAGGTTGCCGCCGTGTTTGAGTACCTGCGCGACCAAAGCGTGGTGCCCGAGCTGCAGCAGCTGCTGGTGGCTCCCTTCGGCCTGCGCCCCAGCCTGAACGCGCTCATCGACTACGAAATCAAGCAGGCCAAAAAGGGCCGTGAGGCCTATATCATCCTCAAAGTGAATGCCGTGGAGGACGAAGGTATGATTGCCAAGCTCTACGAAGCCAGCCACGCCGGCGTGCGCGTCGAGCTCATTGTGCGCGGCATTGGCCGGCTGGTGCCCGGCCAGTCCGGCTTCAGCGAAAACATCAGCCAGCGCGGCCTCGTCGACCGCTTTCTGGAGCACAGCCGGGTTTACGTCTTTGGCCACGGCGGTGAGGAAAAAGTCTACGTCTCGTCTGCCGACTGGATGACTCGTAACCTCGACCGCCGCGTGGAAGTAGCCTTCCCCATCCTCGATGAAAGCCTGCGGGCCGAAGTGCGCCAGCTGCTCGATTTTCAGCGCAACGACAACGTGAAGGCCCGCGATTTTGAGAATGACTATATCCCAGCGCTGGAAGGGGAGAAGCCTATGCACGCGCAGGAGGCCACCTACGCGTGGCTGAAGGGCCTGAAGCGCCGCCAAGCAAAGGGTGTAAGGTAAGCGCTACTTCCGGCGGCGCGCGGCCTTTTGCAGCAGCTTTTTGGGCGGCACGATGAACAGGTCCAGGCTGGCGTAGGGCGTGCCGCCGAGCTGGCTGTCGATGAGGCGGTCGCGGGTGTTGTTGGTGCGGTCGAAGGCGTTGAGCTGGTAGTTATAGCGGTAGCCGGCCTCAATGCCCGTCCAGAGGAAGAAGAGGAGCTCACGCTCGTAGCGCAGGCGGAATTTCAGGTCAATCTGGCGCAGCTCCAGCGAGGTGACTTTGGAGTTGTTGGGCGCGGCGCAGGCATTGCGCAGCTTGATATTGTAGTTATTGCTGGCCACCTCGTAGCCGGCAAACAGCAGCGCGTTGGACGACAGGTTGCGCCGCACCAGCACCCGGGCCGGAAACAGCGCCTCTACGCCCCAGCGCGGATTAAACGTGCGGTTGTACACGATGACTGGGTAGAGGCTCTGGCGGCCCAGGTTGTAGCCCAGCTGCACCCCGATGCCCCAAGCAAACGTGGAGCTGCGCTTCCAGCCGTAGATGAATTCGGAAGTGACTTTTAGGTAGTCGCTCACGCTAAGCTCGTCGGAATTGTAGTCGCCGTTGAGCTCGGTTTTGGCGCGGAACAGGTACCAGTGCACCGCGTCCACGGGCCGAATCACGGCCAGCTGCGCGCCAATCACGCTCAGGCCCTTGTTCTCGATGTTGCTGTAGAGGCCGTACTGGTCGGTGGTGGCGGGGGGGGCTGAACTGGAACTCCTGCCGGTCGTAGTTCAGGCCCAGAATCAGCTTGAGGTGCGGGTGGTTGAGCAGCGGCGCGTAGGCCTTGATAACGAGGTTGGCGTTTTTGCTGACTTCGGTGCGGTAGTCGCCCACCCCACCCACGGCTGAGCTGCGCAGGGTGAAGTTGCCCGGAATCCGCTCGTGTTTTATAATCAGGCCCTTGCTCGGGCCCATGCCCACCACCTGCGAGTTGGCGAACGTCTGGCCGTCGGTGCGGCCCAGGCCCATCGTGTCGAGCGGCGCGGGCGGCGGGTACACGGGAATATCCTGCGCGGTGGCTCGGCCCAAACCCAGCAGTAGCAGGCCACCCAAACGAAGAAAACGCACCTGCATCATAACAGAAAAGGCCGGGCCTGATAAAGCCCGGCCTACTCTACCCTACTATTTTTCAGGTACAAAAACGGGGCAGCCCGACCTTTGGGGTTACGACACCACCAAAAAACCGTTCTGCCCCGTGAAGCAACACTTCGCTGCTAAAATTACGACGCTTTTGCAACAGGCCCCGTTTGTGGGCCACTTGTCCCGCCAAAAGTTTGTGGGCCAGTTCATTCTTGGCCTGATAAAGAGCCGCAACGTGCAATTCGGCGAGGTGGCCCAGCACCTCAATGACGCGGCCAAGCCCGCCTCGAACGAAACGCGCATTCAGGACTTTTTCCGCGAAGTAGACCTCAATTACGTACTGTTGGCCAGGCTTTTACTGAGTTTGTTGCCTGCGCAGGGCAAGCTGCGCTTATGCCTCGACCGCACGGAGTGGGACTTCGGCCAGTGCCAGGTGAACATCCTGCTCGTCACCGTCGGCACGGGCGAGGTCCACGTGCCCCTTTATTGGCACCTGCTCGACAACCGCAGCGGCAACTCCAACGCCGCCGACCGCATCGCGGTGCTCGAAAAGTGCCTGGCCTTGCTGGGCAAAGACCGCATCGGCCTGGTCGTGGGCGACCGGGAATTTGTCGGCCATGCGTGGTTCAAGTGGCTCAAAGACAATGGGCTTAATTTTGTCATGCGCCTGCCCAAGCACCACTGCCTGACCCACGCCGACGGCCGGCGGCAGGCCGTGGCCGACCTGGGCCTGGTGCCGGGGCAGGTGCGCCGCTTCGCCCACGTGCAGGTCGACGGAGTCTGGGGGCAGGTCTGGGTCAAGGCCGTGGCGGCGGACGCGTTTGTCTTCCTGTTTGCCACGGCCGGCCTGAACCACCTCGCGCAACTCTATGCCAAGCGCTGGACGATTGAGCAATGCTTTCAAAATCTGAAAGGGCGGGGCTTTAACCTGGAAGCCACCCACTTGCGCTGTTTCCAAAAGCTGCGCAAGCTCGTGGCCCTGGTCAGCCTGGCCTACGCGTTTTGTCTGGGCGTGGGCGCGGCCGCCCACGGCGGCCGCCAGCCCATTGCCCGCAAAAACCACGGCTACCGGGCCGCCAGCCTGAGCCGCCACGGCCTCAATCTGCTCCGCCAACTCGCCCGCCCGCTGACCCTGCCCGAGGACCCATTGGCCCGCTTGGTTGAAACGCTACTGAACTGGATTACGAGGCAACTTGCTAAAAATCAATTACTAAAAATAGTAGGGTAGAGTAAGCCCGGCCTTCGCCCCTACGATAATATTCACGTAACGTTCATGCCCGGCCGGCCCGGCAAAAATTTGTTAATGCCGCCGGACCGATTGGGCTATTCGCTGGCCCAGGTGTTGGCCTGGTAAGGGTAGCGCTGCTGGTGCAGGGCCACTACGCGCTTGCCCAGCAGCTCGCGTAACTCTTCCATATTGGTGCGGTCCTGGGCCGAAATAAATACCACCGGGTCGTGTAGCTTGGCCATGTAGGTGGCCTGCAGCTGCTCAAGCGGCGGGCGCGGGGCAGTGCCATCGTCCTCGGCATCCAGCACTTCGCCGAAGGGGTCCATCTCTACATCGTCGTGCTTGTACTGGTCTATTTTGTTGAATACCAGCAGGGTTGGTTTGTCGGCCGCACCAATGTCGACCAGCGTATCGTTCACCACCTGAATCTGCTCCTCAAAATTGGGGTGCGAGATATCCACCACGTGCAGCAGCAAATCGGCTTCGCGAATCTCGTCGAGCGTGCTCTTGAAGCTCTCAATCAGCTTAGTAGGCAGCTTGCGAATAAACCCAACCGTGTCCGAAAGCAAAAACGGCGTGTTTTCGAGCACCACTTTGCGCGTGGTCGCGTCCACGGTGGCGAAGAGCTTGTTTTCGGCAAATACATCGGCCTTGCCCAGCACGTTCATCAGCGTGCTCTTGCCCACGTTGGTGTAGCCCACCAGCGCCACCCGAATGTTGCCGCCGCGCGATTTGCGCTGGGTATGGCTCTGCTTGTCGAGGTCTTCGAGCTTCTCTTTGAGGAAGGCAATCCGGTCGCGCACAATGCGGCGGTCAGTTTCAATTTCCGTCTCGCCCGGGCCCTTCATGCCCACGCCGCCGCGCTGCTTGTCCAGGTGAGTCCAGAGGCCGGTGAGGCGGGGCAATAAGTACTGATATTGCGCCAGCTCGACCTGCGTGCGCGAGGTGGCCGACTTGGCCCGCAGCGCGAAAATATCGAGAATAAGCAGCGAGCGGTCCACAATTTTCACCAGCAACTCGGCCTCCAGGTTGCGCAGCTGCGACGGCGACAGGTCATCGTCAAACACCACCATGCTGGTGCCTTCGTGCTGCACGTAGGCTTTGATTTCGGCCAGCTTGCCCTCGCCCACGTAGGTCCGGATGTCGGGCTTTTCCAGGCGCTGCACAAAGCGCTTGGTGGCGGTGGCACCGGCGGTTTCAATCAGAAATGCCAGCTCGTCAAGGTATTCGGTGGTCTGGGCTTCGGACTGCCGGCGCGGGGGCACGGAAATGAGTACAGCGGTTTCGTGCTCCTTAGCCGTTTCGTAGGTGCCGTTGTCGGTCGCTTTCAGGAGGATGCGGCCCGCCCGGCCTTTCACGCCGTCGACGGCGCCGACGTGGCGGGTGCTGTTGCCGGGCTTGCGGCC
This sequence comes from Hymenobacter siberiensis, assembly GCF_018967845.1. GTDB lineage: Bacteria > Bacteroidota > Bacteroidia > Cytophagales > Hymenobacteraceae > Hymenobacter > Hymenobacter siberiensis. The sequence continues at coordinate 194,317 of NZ_JAHLZZ010000001.1, read as the reverse complement.
GCCGGATTGGGTATTTGCCATGGGATGGGGTTGTAATCAGTATTGGATGGGTCAGAATAAGCTAAACGCAGTTCCGGCCAAAAAGAACGTCATGCCGAGCGCAGCCGAGGCATCTCGCGTGCTGCCACTAATCAATACGATTGAATTACTTCGGCACGCGAGATGCCTCGGCTGCGCTCGGCATGACGCTCAATGTTACTTCAAAGTAAGCGAATAGGCCACAACCTGCTGCACCTGCTCGGGCATAAGGGATTTGCCGAAGGCCGGCATCTTGCCCATACCATTGGTAACGAGGTAGGTGCGGCCGAACGCGTTGAGGTTGCTCTTGGTGAGGTCATGCGCGCCATTGAGGCCGCGCTTGCCGTTGGCTCCGTGGCAGCGCACGCAGTTTTTCTGGAAGATAAGCTGGCCCGGTAGCACCGGCGGCGTGGCCGAAGCCACCTGCGGCAGCAGCGCCAGCAGAAACAGAAAGGCTGAAAGTTGAAGGTTCATGGCAGGCATAACACGCAAAGCGCCCACAAAGTACCGGCGAAAAGGTGAAATGGTGAGTGTTTGAATAAACAGGTGTGGGTAAAATCCGTAAGGTCGACCTTTGCCCCGGAACTCACCATCTCACCACTCACTACTCACCGTCTTGCGCGTCGCCATCGTCATCAATACCAGCTGGAACATTTGGAATTTCCGCGCCAGCCTCGTGCGGGCCTTGCAGGCCGCTGGCCACGAAGTGCTGGCCATTGCCCCGCCCGATGACTATTCGGCGCGCCTCGAAACCGAGCTGGGCTGCCGCTTCGTGCCCATTCTGATGGAGAACAAGGGCACCAACCCCGTGAAGGATGCCGCCCTTACGCGCCGTTTCTACCAGATTTATAAGCGTGAAAAGCCCGATGTGGTGCTGCACTACACCATCAAGCCCAATATCTACGGCAGCATTGCGGCCCGCATCGCGGGCATCCCCAGCATCAACAACGTGAGTGGGCTGGGCACGGTGTTTATCATCAAAAACTTCGTGAGCAAGGTGGCCCTGGGGCTCTACCGCTTCGCATTCCGCTTCCCGGCCAAAGTGTTTTTCCAGAACGGCGACGACCGGCAGCTATTTCTGGACAATGACCTGATAAAAAGCGAAATAACCGACCTGCTGCCCGGCTCGGGCGTTGATACCACCAAGTTCCGGCCCGCCGCCGGGTTCGTGCGCCAAACCCCGTTCGTGTTTCTGATGGTGGCGCGGGTACTCTATGAAAAGGGCGTGGTTGAATACTTTGAGGCCGCCAAAATCATTCGGCAGGCCGTGCCCAGCACCCGCATTCAGCTGCTCGGTAGCCTCGATGAGGCCGGCGGCGTGGGCGTGCCCCGTGCCACGTTTGAGGAGTGGCTGCTGAGCGGCGATATCGAATACCTGGGCCGCTCCGACGATGTGGCCGCCCACCTGCACCGCGCCGATTGCGTGGTGCTGCCCAGCTACCGCGAAGGCACCCCCAAAACCCTGCTCGAAGCGGCCGCCGTGGGCAAGCCCATCGTAACCACCGACGTGCCCGGCTGCCGCGAAACCGTGGTGGACGGCCGCAACGGCTACCTCTGTCAGGTGCGCGACGGCGAGGACCTGGCCGCCAAAATGCTGCAAGTGCTGCACCTGAGCGATGCCGACCTACGCGGCATGGGCCAGAACAGCCGCTACCTCGCCGAAACTAAGTTTGATGAGCGGCTGGTGCTCGATAAGTACATTGCCGCAGTAGCAGCAGTGCAGCGGAAGTAAATGAGTAAGAAAGAAAAGAACGGTCATGCTGAGCGCAGCCGAAGCATGACCGTTCTTTTTACGGCCTAACTATAAAACCAATATTCCCCAATCTTCTACCTTTGCCCCGATGGAAGTAAAGAAATTCCCCCTAGCCGGCCTGATTGAGTTTACCCCCCGCGTTTTCGCCGACGACCGGGGCGTGTTCTTTGAAACCTTCTGCGAGCGCCTCATGGCCGAGGCCGGAGCCGATGCCCAATGGGTGCAGGATAACCAGTCGAACTCCAAAAAAGGCGTATTGCGCGGCCTGCATTTCCAGCGCCCACCCCACGCGCAGGCCAAGCTGGTGCGCGTAGGCCAGGGCCGCGCCTTCGACGTGGCCGTGGATTTGCGCCAGGATTCGCCCACCTACGGCCAGCACCAAATGGTGGAGCTCACGGCCCACAAGGCCAACATGCTCTACATTCCGGCCGGCTTCGCCCACGGCTTCATGGCTCTCGAAGACAATACCATCTTCATCTATAAGTGCTCCGACTACTACGCCCCCGCCACCGAAGGCGGCCTGCGCTGGGACGATGCCGACCTGGGCATCAACTGGGGCACCGAAGTGCACCCGCTCGTGTCGGGCAAGGATAATGAGCTGCCGGCCTTCAAGGATTTCGTGAGCCCGTTTTAGTGGTGAGGTGTGAAATGGTGAGGTGGTGAGTTTGATGTTCGATTTGCGCATTTCGGCCAATTGAACATCAAACTCACCACCTCACCATTTCACACCTCACCAATCACAGCAGCTCCACCAGCGTTTCCAGGGCCATGCCGCGGCTGCCTTTCACCAGCACCTGCCGGCCGCACACGGGGTGGGCGCGCAGCCATTCGGCCGCCTCTGCTTTGGTGGCGAAATGCTGGGCTGAGCCGGCCCGCGCCGCCGCCCGCGCCATTTCCGGGCCGATGAGCAGCACCTGCGGCAGCGGTAGCTCCGCCAGCAGCTGGCCCAGCGCCGCGTGCTCTTTAGCACTCTCGTCGCCCAACTCGAACATGTCGCCGAGCAGCACCAGCTTGGTTTGGCCAGCCGCCACCGGGCGGGCTGCGAAGCTGCGCAGGGCCGCGCCCATGCTGCTGGGGTTGGCGTTGTAAGCATCCAGCACCAGCTCGTTGCCGGCGGGGGTGCGCAGGAGCTGCGAGCGGTTGTTTTGCGGGTTGTAGCGGGCCAGGGCGGCCGCGATTTTATTGGTCGGAACTCCGAAAAACTGGCCCACGGCGGCGGCGGCCGCTAGGTTCGGGAAGTTGTAGTCGCCGGTGAGCTGGGCCACTATTTCGGTATTGTCGCCGAGGCGCAGGGCCACGGCGGGCGCAGCCGAGAGCAGCGTGGCGGGGTAGTCGTCCATCACGCGGGGATAGGTGCGAATAACGGGCACCTGCGCCGCCAGCGACGGCAGGCGCGCATCCAGGGTGTTCACGAAGGCCGTGCCGCCGGTGCGGGTGAGGTAGTCGAACAGCTCGCCCTTGCCCAGAGCCACGCCCTCGGCCCCGCCAAATCCTTCGAGGTGGGCCTTGCCGATGTTGGTGATGAGGCCGTGGGTTGGCTCGGCCCACTCGCAGTAGGCCGCGATTTCGCCCCGGTGGTTGGCCCCCATCTCAATCACGGCAAAGTCGTGCTCGCCGGTGCGCAGGCGCAGCAGCGTGAGCGGCACGCCAATGTGGTTGTTGAGGTTGCCAATGGTGGCCAGCACTTTGAACTGTTGCGCCAGCACGGCTGTGAGTAGCTCTTTGGTGGTGGTTTTGCCGTTGGAACCCGTGATGGCTAGCACCGGGATGCGGAACTGCCGGCGGTGGTGGCGGGCCAGCTGCTGCAGGGCCACCAGCGGGTCGGGGGCGTAGGTGTAGCGGATAGGATCGGAGGCGGCCAGCAGCACGTCGTCGACCACGGCGTGGCTCGCGCCAGCGGCCAGGGCCTGCGGCGCAAATGCCGCCCCGCGAAAGCTGGGGCCGTTCAGGGCAAAGAACAGGGTGCCGGGCTGGGGCTGGCGCGAATCGGTGCTGACGAGGCCGCCGGCGGCCAAATAACGGGAATAGAGCAACATGCTGCGGAACTGGAAAATCAAACCGGGTGTAACTTGCTGCAAAGGTGGGCGTGATTTTTGTTCCGCGCACGGCACCGCTTCCCCAATTTCTTTTCCATGATTCGTTCTTACGCTTTGGTGCTGGCGCTGCTGGCTTTTGCCGGGGTTGCCTGGGGCCAGTCGGGCAGCGCCGCCTTTGGGTTTGAGAGCCGGGCCACGGCCAAGGTGGTGCAGGGCACCGATACCCTGCGCAATGCCTGGGCCGGCGGCTTCAATACGCCCCAGTTCAGCACCATCGACCTGAACAACGACGGCCAGCCGGACCTGTTTGCCTTCGACCACGAAAGTAGCCGCTGCTACACGTTTCTGAGCGTGGCCGCGCCCGGCACCACCGCCGGTCGCCGCTGGGAGTATGCCCCGCAGTACGAAAGCCTGTTCCCCAGCGACCTGCGTGGCTGGGCGCTGCTGCGCGACTACGACTGCGACGGTCGCCCCGACCTGTTCACCTACATCAACGGCGGCGAAATCCGGGTGTTCCGCAATGCCCTGGTGAATGGTCGGCCCAGCTTTGCTCTGGCCACTAATCAGATTCGCTTCACCGGCAATTTCACGGGCTCGGCCAACCTCACCATCGGCGGCTACAACCTGCCCGCCATTCAGGACGTGAACGGCGATGGCAAGCTCGATATCATGACCTATGATTTCGTCAGCGCGTCGTTCATCGAGCAGTACATCAACAACAGCCCCGGCACCTGCGGCAGCGCCCTCACCTTCACCCTCACCACCGATAACTGGGGCGGCATCCAGTCCTGCGGCGGCTGTGCCGAGTTCAAGCTCAATGGCCAGCAGTGCTTCACGGCCACCCGGCCCACCCACACTGGCGGCCACAGCCTGCTGCTGGTGGACCTCGACGGCGACGGCGACCAGGACCTGCTCGACGGCCGCGACAACTGCCCCGAGCTGGCCCGCCTGCTCAACTCGGGTACCACGGCCCTGCCCGTGGTTACGCAGGTGGGCATCAGCGCCAGCTTTCCGTCGGCGGCCGCGCCGGCGCGGGTGCCAGTATTTCCGGCCGGCTATCAGTTCGATGCCAACTTCGATGGCAAGCCCGATTTGGTGGTGGCTTCCAATATGGTCAACAACGTGTCGGATTTGGTGAGCATGCGCAACAACGTGCAGCTCTTCACCAATTCGGCCGCCAGCGGTGCGCCCGTTTACACCAGCCAGCCGGCCGGTTTCCTGCAAAACGACATGATTGACGTGAGCGAAGGGGCCGCGCCCACCTTCGGCGACCTCGACGGCGACGGCCTGCCGGATATGCTCATCGGCAACCGGGCCGACCGCGTGAACAACGTGTACCGCGCCAGCCTCACCTACTACTGTAACGTGGGCACCCGCGCCCGGCCGGTATTCCAGTTCGTGAGCAGCGACTACTTGGGCCTGGCTGCCCAGGGCCTGCAAGGCCTCAAACCCGTGCTCGTAGACCTGAACCGCGACGGCGCCACCGACCTGGCCTACGCCGCCTGGGACCGGGGCACCAACATCCTCTATTACATTCTGAACACCGCCGCCGCCGGCCGGCCCGTGGCCTTTAGCGCGGCCAATGCCATCAATTTTAAGCCGCAGGGCGCAACCACCGGCACCGGCCTGCTGCCCTATACGAAGGACGACATGCCCTGCTTTACCGATGTAGACAACGATGGCTACGTCGACCTGCTCATCGGAACCAATGAGGTGCGCGAGCCGGGCATGGCCCTGCGCTACTTCCGCAACCGTGGCCGCGGCCCGCTCGATAGCGCCTTCGTGCTGGTGAATAACGACTACGGCCGCATCCGCACCGCGACCGGCGACCGGCCCGCCAACCTGAGCCCCACCGTGGCCGACTTCGACGGCGACGGCCGCCCCGACCTGCTCACGGCCGATGCCACCGGCTACCTGCGCCTCTATTCCGACTACCGCACGCAGTCGCCGGCCCTGTTCGCCGAGCGTACCGATTTGCAGTACAACCCCCTCACCGCGCTCTACGAGCCCACCCGCCTGGGTCTGGGCGACTACTCGCACTACGGCCTGGCCGCCGCCGATATTAATGGTGACGGCGCGCCCGAGCTATTCATCGGCATTGAGGCGGGTGGAGTGCTGAGCTACGGCACCCGTAACCGCACCGTCACGGCCACCCGCACCGAGGCCGCCCGCGCCCTGGCCCTGAGCATCTACCCCAACCCCGCCACCGCCATGGCCACCGTTGAGACCGCGTTGCCCACCCGCGTCACCGTGCTCGACCTCACGGGCCGCGTGGTGCAGGCCGCCGACGCGGCCCAGCGCCGCCATACGCTCAGCCTCACGGGCCTGGCCGCCGGCGTGTACCTCGTGCGCGCCGAAGGAACCGATGGAGCCGCCGCCGTGCAGCGCCTGCTGGTGCGGTAAGGGGGAGTCGGAAAGCCCCAGCGGGGCACCAAGGCGGTTTCGGCTTCAATGTGCCGGCTGAACAAGGTAGGGGCGGGGCCTGCCCCCGCCCGTCGTTAGGTTCCGTGGCAACGATTCCGTTCAACGGTGGGCGGGGGCAGGCCCCGCCCCTACATCGTTCAACTCAAACCCGTCCCCGTCATTGAGGGCGGTGAATTTGTTGCGGAAATCATCCAGCTCGGCCCGGCTCAGGGTGTGGGTGAAGATGCCGTTCTGGTCGTGGGCTTCGGCGAGGTAACTGCCTTTGGCGTCAATCAGGGCCGAATCGCCGGAGTAGGCGTGGCCTTTGCCGTCCTTGCCGGTGCGGTTCACGCCCAGGGCGCAGGCCACGTTCTCGATGGCGCGGGCGCGGAGCAGCGTGCGCCAGGCGGTGCGGCGCACAGCGGGCCAGTTGGCCACGTACAGCAGCAGGTCGTAGGGCGCGACGGGCTGGTTGCGGCTCCAGACGGGGAAGCGCAAGTCGTAGCACACCAGCGGGCAGATACGCCAGCCGCGCCAGTCCTCCACCAGGCGCTCGTGGCCGGGGGTGTAGGTGTGCTGCTCGCCGGCCAGCGTGAAGAGGTGGCGCTTGTCGTAGCAGCTCAGGCTGCCATCGGGGCGCACCCAGAGCAGGCGGTTGTAGAAGTAGCCGTCTTCCTCGATGATGACGCTGCCGGTGATGACGGCATCGTGGTCGGCGGCGCGCTGGCGCATCCAGGCCACGGTTTCGCCCTGCATGGTTTCGGCCTGGGCGGCGGCCTCCATGCTGAAGCCGGTGGTGAACATCTCGGGCAGCACAATGAGGTCGGCGGGGACGGTTTGCCGGGCCAGAAACTGGTCGAAGGCGGTGCGGTTGGCGGCGGCATCGTGCCAGTGCAGCGCGGTCTGAATAAAGGAAACGGTGAGGTCGGACATGGGGTGGGAATGCTTTTGTGGCCCGTAAGCTACGGCGCGGCGCAGTTGCGGGCGGAGCGGCCCTCAAATTATCAACGCGCTCAACCGTGTTACTTTGCGAAAAACCATGCTCCTTATGCCCACCCGCGCCCAGGCTCCGGCCGTGCCCCGCCTCACGTATCTGCGCATCAAAAACTACCGCACCCTGCGCGACGTGGAGTTTCGCGACCTCACGCCGCTCACGGTGCTGATTGGGCCAAACGGCAGCGGCAAATCCACGGTGCTGGATGCACTGGATTTTCTGGCGGAAGCGGTTGGGGGGATTTAAAAGATGCTTGCGATAAGCGGAACCGGTTCGCGGGAATGCGAACGCGAGGAAGTGAAGGCAGCATTTCGTTTGAAATAGTAATAAGCGGTTTCCCTTATCTAGGTCAGTTGAAATACATCTTAGAATTAGAAGAAGGTGATAAGGGAAAAATACTGGTGAAGGAATGGTTGGCAGTGAAGGATGATAGCACAGAAGAATTGCTATTGACCACTGAGCCTGCTAGAAAAGAAGGATGGACCGACTTCATTTCATCACTAAATACTGAGCAGTCTGACGATGACAAAATTGAAAAGCCAGTTAAAATTTCGATTAGCAGTTCGTCGCAAGTGATGCTGGGATATGCTTTCGCAGTGAATTCAAAATTGAGCATATATGCACATGCCGTAATTGATACGCTAAAATCCTACCGCTATATCCACCTCACCGACGACCACCTGAAAGGCTATTCCGACGCCGGCCCGCGCGAAAAGCTTTCGCCCAATGGCGACAACCTGCCCAACGTGCTCTATTACCTGCACACCAAACACCCGGAAACCCTCGCCAAAATCACGGCGCAGATGCGGAAATGGGTGCCGGGACTGTCCGACATCGTCCCGGAAATAACCTCGGATGAGCGAATCCTGCTGCGGTTCAGGGATGCCGAATTTGAGAAGCCGCTGCCGGCGCAATACATGTCGGACGGCACCATGCGGCTGGCCGCCCTGCTCACGCTGCTTTATGAGCCCGACGCGGTCGGGCTGCTGGGCCTTGAGGAGCCGGAAAACGAGCTGCACCCGCAGCTACTGGCCGGGCTGGCCGAGGAGCTGATTGACGCGGCGGAGCGGCGGCAGCTGCTGGTGGTCACGCATTCGCCGGCCCTGCTCAATGCCCTGGCCCCCGAGCAGGTATGGATACTGCATCGCGGGGCCGATGGCTACACCCAGGCCACGCGGGTGGCCGACTTGCCGGGCATCCCCGCGATGGTGGAGGAAGGTTCGCCGCTGGGCTACCTGTGGTCGCGTAATTTCTTCGACGTGGGCAACCCGCTGGACCTGCCAGCTCCGATTAAATAGCGGCCATGCAGATTGACTTTCTGGTCGAGGAAATTTCGCCCCAAGCGGCCTTGGACCAGCTGTTGCCGCGCCTGTTGCCGGGCCATTCGTATCGCGTGCGGGTATTCGAGGGCTGGCAGGATTTGTTGGGCCAGCTGAAAGCCCTGCTGCAAGGCTACCACAAGCGGATATTTCGGGAAGGGCAAACGGATTTGCGGGTAGTGGTGCTGCTGGATGGCGACGGCATCTGCGAGCGGCGCAAAGCGGCGCTGGAAGCAAAAGCACGGGAGGCGGGCTTACGCACCAAAACCACCGCCGGCCCCGGCGAGGTATTCCACGTCCTCAACCGGATAGCCGTGCAGGAGCTGGAGGCGTGGTGGCTCGGCGACCGGGAAGCCATTATGGCCGCCTACCCCGGCGTGAAGCCGCACCATTCCAAGGGCCTTGACCGCGAGCCCGCCGCTCCGCTTAAACCAAATGAGGTGCTGTGGAGCGTGTTGAAGCAGGGCCGCTACTTCGCCACGGGCAAGCGCAAAACGCAATGGGCCACGGATATCGGCCGGCACGTTGACCCGGCCCGGAATACGTCCGCCAGCTTCCGGTATTTCTGCGAGGGCCTGGCGGCGTTGCGCTAACGGCCGCCGCTCACTAACCACTGACCACTACACAATCGCCTTTTCCTCCATATCCTTTTCCACCAGCGGGGCTTTGGTTTTGCCGATGATGTAGCGCAGGCCCTTATCCTGGGTGAAGTAATTCCAGGCCCAGGAGAAAAATACGGCGACGCGGTTGCGGAAGCTGACCAGCGAAATGACGTGGACGAAGCTCCAGGCCAGCCAGGCAATGAAGCCGTCGAGGTGGAATTCGCGGCCGAAGAGCTTGATGTCGGCCACGGCGTGGTTGCGGCCGATGGTGGCCATCGTGCCCTTGTCGTGGTACTCGAAGTTTTCCATGAGCTGGCCGTTGAGCTGGCGCTTGAGGTTGCGGCCCAGCCAGTCGCCCTGTTGCAGGGCGGGCTGGGCCACCATGGGGTGGCCGTCGGGGGTGGCGTCGGTTTTCATGATGGCGATGTCGCCGATGGCGAATACGTTCTCGTAGCCGTGCACGCGGCTGTAGCCGTCCACCAGGTAGCGGTTGCCGGCCAGCAGGCAGTCGGCGTTGAGGCCCGCGATGGGTGCGCCCGTCACGCCCGCCGCCCAAATCAGGGTGCGCGCAATGAGCTGCTGGCCGTTGTTCAGCGTCACGGTGTAGCCGTCGTAGGACTTCACCCGCGTATCGAGCCACACCTGCACGCCCAGCTTCTTCAGGTATTCCAGGGACTTGGCCGAGGAGTTGGCCGACATGCCTTTCAGCAGCACCGGCCCGCTCTGCACCACGTGGATGTCCATTTCCTTGAAGTCGATTTCGCGGTAGTCCTTCGGGAAAACGTGGGTGCGCAGCTCGCTGAGCGCCCCCGCAATTTCGACGCCTGTGGGGCCGCCGCCCACAATCACAAAATCCAGCATGCTGTTCAGCTGCTCGTAGTCGCCGAGCTGCAGGGCCTGCTCGAAGTTGGAGAGCACGGTATTGCGCAGCTCGATGGCATCCTCTACGCTCTTGATGGCAATGGCGTTTTTGGCCATCTCGGCATCGCCGAAGTAGTTGGTGGTGGCCCCGGTGGCCAGCACCAGGAAGTCGTAGCGAACGAGGCCGATGCTGGTTTCCACCACCTGCGCCTCGGGGTCGACGCTGGTAACTTCGGCCAGCCGGAAGTAGAAATTCTCCTGGTGGTTGAGGATTTTGCGGAACGGCGACACGATGTCGCCCTCATCGAGCCCGGCCGTGGCCACCTGGTACAGCAGCGGCTGAAAGGCGTGGTAGTTCTGCTTGTCAATCAGCACCACCTGCACCGGCGCATCGGCCAGGGCCTTGGCCAGCTCCAGGCCGCCGAAGCCGCCGCCCACAATCACCACGCGTGGTTTGCCGAGGTCGTCAATTTTCGTTAGCCCTTCCATGCGGTAAAGATGCGGGCCAGACGCTGGCCCACCAATGGGCTGCTTACCGGCTTTGCGGGCCGGAGGTTGTCCGGCTTACTGCGCCGTGCGCCGAAACAGCAGGCGCGGGGCCGGCGCGGTGGCATCGTACAGCCGCAGCTCGTTGCCGCTGATTTCGTAGCGGGCCGTCAGGGCTAGGTTGTCGAGGTAGCGCGTTTCCAAATCCTGCACGGGACAGGTGGCGCGGGTCGCAATCTGGGGCGTGATGTGCAGCTCCTGGCTGCCGGCTGCCAGGGCGTAGCGGCCGCTGAAATTATTGCACGGCTCCAGGCCCACGGTGCAGGTGCCCAGCGCCACAAATTCAAGGTAGGACTTACTGGTTTCGGCGTAGCTGGAAGTTGCCACCGGGGTCTTGTCAATCTGCGTTAGCTGCCAGCGGCTTTGCAGCAGCGCGGTGGGCTGCGTTGGCAGAGTGGCGTCGTCTTTTTCGCAGCTGCCCAGCGCTAAAGTCATCAGCAATGCCAGGGGGAAAAGGCGGCGGGTGGTCATCAGATTGGTAAGCAGGTGTGGCAATGCAATAGTGAAGCTGTTTAGAAAGTCCCCGAACGGTCATGCAGCGCGCAGCATCTTGCTCGCATCGTCAGGCCCGTTCAACGATGCGAGCAAGATGCTGCGCTGCGCGCTGCATGACCGTTTGAGTACCTTTTGTGACTTTCTAAACAACTCCAGTAATAGAAAAACAAATAAGTTGGGAAGTAGGGCAGCGTAGGGCGTCAGAACCTCGGTGAATGGACGATTTAGCCGGGTGAAATCAGTTGTTATCGAACTCTTTACGTAAAGTCGGGCGTTGGCATTGTATTTCCCGCCACCGCTCACCAGCTAAATTATTCGCTTATGAACGTGTTACCGCTTTGCTCATTGTTGATTGGCAGCAGCTTTCTGGGAGCCGCTGTGCCCGCCGCCTCGCGCGACGAAACCACCTCGGTTACGGTGGTTGTTTCGTCGCTGGTATCCACCACTGCTTCCGTGCGGCTGTACTTCTACAACAACCGCGAAGGCTTCCTGAAAAGCGGGAAATGGGCCTTTTCCAAATCGGTAAAGCCCCAGGGCAAGAGCGAGTTCTCCCTGCCCGTCGAGCTGCCCAGGGGCGAGTGGGCCGTGGCCATTACCCAGGACCTGAACAACAACGACAAAATCGACAAGAACTTCCTCGGCATCCCCACCGAGCCTTATGCTTTTTCCAACAACGTGCGGCCTACCATCGCCGCGCCTGGTTTCGATGAATGCAAGTTCACCGTTGACGAGCCCGGCAAGGTGGTGAGCATCGTGCTCAAGGACTGAGCCGGAAGCCGCCTGCGTGGGTATCCCAACTCAGAATAGGCCAGGCCGCCGCTGCATTTGCAGCGGCGGCTTTTTTATGTCCCAATGCAACCTCCTGCCTAAAGGCGGGAGGTTACGGTAAATGAGGGTGTCAGGAAATGATTAAATAAAATCAAAATCTTGTTATATTTATTGAAAATGCTTTAGATTTGCTACATCATTTTTATGTTTTAGTTTTTCTTTTTTTCGTTATGGAAAAATTCTATGCTGCTGTATCCGGCACCAAAGGGTGCGTTGCTCGTAAGCTGGCTGTGCTGGCTGGCACCCTGTTGTTTATGACAATTGGGGCTGGTAATTCCTTGGCGCAGTGCATCAGCTGCACCATTTCCATCAACAGCACGAATGCCAATGCTGGCTTTGTGCTGGTCGGGGGCGAAACCGTCACCATTGGCAGCGGGGTAAGCTACACGGGTGGGCTGAGCGTGCGAGGTAATAATGTGACGATTATCAACAACGGCACCATCGCCGGCAATGCCGGGCTGACCGTAAACAACGGCCTTACCGGCACGCTGATACACAACCTGGGCGCGGTACCCTCGCAGAACATCGAGTTGAATTCGCCGGTCACCATCAACAATGGGAGCCGCGATGGCGGCACCACGGTGTTAGCCGGGGCCACTTGGTCGGGCTACGTGGGCAATGACTTTAAAGCGCCCATTACTGTTAATAACTATGCGTCGTGGACGGCTCAGATTCAGGACCTGCCCGGGGGCACCATCACCAACAAGCGAAACGCGACCTGGACGCCTGACCTTACCAACGCCGGCAACCTGACCGTGGTGAACGAAGGCCGCTGGAGCGGCCACCTGCAAACCAGTGGCAATGCGGCCGTCTTCACCATCACCAACACCAGCACCGGCAACTGGGCGCAGGAGTCTACCTTCAACAGCGCCGCCCCCATTACCGTGAATAACCAGGGCCAGTGGCCCGCGCAGATAAACTACAACGGTGCCCTCACCGTGAACCACACCAGCGGGACCTGGACGGCTATTCTCGCCGGCACGGGCTCGCTGGTAGTAAACAACGGTGCCACCTGGGCCAAGGGCATTATCTTCCCCACTACTCTACCCTACTATTTTTCTAGTGAATTGATATCGAGTAATTTGCCAGCAAAACCAGCGCAATACTGTTTCCACCATTCGGGCGAGCTTCTCAGCCGCCCCGGTACCGGGGCGGCTGAGCTGGCGCAGGATATTTAAGCCGTGTCGGCTAAGGCTCATGGCTCGGTAGCCGTGGTTTTTGCGGCCGATGGGCTGGCTTTTCCGGTCGGCTACCGTGCCCACGCCCAGGCAAAAGGCGTACGCCAGACTGACCAGGGCCACGAGCTTGCGCAACTTCAGGTGGCAGCGCAAGTGACTGGCCTCCAGGTTGAAGCCCCGGCCTTTGAGGTTCTGAAAGCACTGCTCGATGGTCCAGCGCTTGGCGTAGAGCTGCCCCATGTACGGCAGGCCCACGTTGCCAAAAAGAAAGAGGAAATCCCCGTCCGTCAAGGCCTTGACCCAGACCTGTCCCCAGACCCCGTCGACCTGGCACTGGGCGAAGCGCCGGGTCTGTCCGACGGCCAGGCCCAGGTCCGTAATGGCTTGCCGGCGGCCACTCGGGTGAGTGAGCAGATGGTGCCGGGGTAGACGCATAACAAAAGGCAGTCCGTTGTCCTTGAGCCATTTGAACCAGGCATGGCCCACGAATTCGCGGTCGCCCAGCACCAGGCCAATCCGGTCTTTGCCCAGCACCTGGACGCAGACCCGGAGCAGGGCGATGCGGTCAGCCGCGTTGGAATTGCCGCTGCGGTTGTCGAGCAGTTCCCAGTAGAGGGGCACGTGAAACGCGCCCTGACCCACGGTCACGAGCAGGATATTGACCTGGCACTGGCCGAAATCCCACTCCGTGCGGTCCAGGCACAGGCGCAGCTTGCCCTGGGCCGGCAGCAGGCCCAGCACTAACTGCGCCAGCACCAGATAGTTCAGGTCCGTTTCGCGGAAAAAATCCTGAATCCGGGTTTCGTTCGAGGCCAACTTGACGGCATCGTTCAAGTGCTGGGCCACCTCGCAGAATTGGACGTTGCGGCTTTTTATCAGCGCGATAATGAACTGGCTCACAAACTTTTGGCGAGCCAGGTTGCGCACCACCGGCAGGTGTTGTAAAACGGTCGTAATTTTGGCGATGAGGCGTTGCTTCATGGGGCGGAACGAGTTGAGCGTGTAGGAACCTCAAAGGTCGGGCCGCCCCGTTTTTATGCCTTGCCTGACTTTTAGTAGGGTAGAGTACTTCCCCACACCCGGCCCTAACGCGTTTAATAACCCGGCCGGCTCCACGGCCACCCTCGACAGCTACCTGCGGATGGACGCGACCATCACCATCACCAACGGCGGGGTGATGTTCATGACCAAGGGCATGAGCGACCTGAGCGCTAACTCGCTGCTTACCAACAGCCGCGGGGCCACGTTTCGGGTCACGGGCCAGTTCATCAGCAACGGGCGCGTAGATAACAGCGGTACCATCGCCGTGTCGGGTAATTTCACGAACGAAAACAGCGGAGTGTTTTCGGGGCCAGCAGCACCGCTGCGCGGCAGCATCACGGCCGGCGGCTACACCCGCAACTACGGCATCTTTGGCGCAACGGGCCGCCTCGATTTCTGCGACACCGATACGCAGCCCAGGCTGGGGTTTGATATGCCGTCCGGCACGGTGGGCCCCAACACCACCTTCTGCTCGCTGCGCCCACTGCCCGTGGAGCTCACCAGCTTCACGGCCGAAGTCGCGAATGGCAAAGTAGAGCTACGCTGGACTACGGCCACGGAGCGCAGCAGCGCCCGGTTTGTGGTAGAGCGCAGCGCCACCGGCGAGGCATTCAGCGTCGTGCGCGATGTAGCCGCCCAGGGCAATGCCACCACCGCCACGGCATACGCTGCTACCGATGCCGCCCCCTTGGTCGGCCTGAGCTACTATCGCCTGCGGCAGGTTGATTTGGATGGCAGCGCCGAATACTCCCAGGTCGTAACCGTGAGCCGGAAGGCCGGCAACGAGTCCATCGGCCTATACCCCAACCCCGCTACCGACCGTCTCACCCTCGACCTCACCGCCCTGGCGGCCGCTTCCTGCGAAGTGCGCCTGCTGAGCCTGACGGGCCAGCTGCTGCGGCACGAAACCCTGGTGGGCGGACAGCTTCAGGAAGTTTCGCTGGTCGGCATCCCCGCCGGGCTCTACGTGCTGAAAGTGGGCAGCACGGTGCACCGCATCGAGAAGCACTAGTGGCTAGTCGCCCCGAAACGAGTGCAGGCCGCGCGCCAGCCGCTCGGTCAGCGTCAAGGCGCGGCGGATGCGGGTTTCGGGCTGCTTGGCCTCGGCCACCAGCCGGGCAATGGCCCGGCGGTGCGAACCGCTGTAGCTGTTGACGGCGGTTTCGGCCTCGGGCCAGGCGGCGAGGGCTTCGGCCAGCTCATCGGGCAGGTCGACGTGGTCAGGGCCAGGCTCAATGCTGATTTCCAGCTCATCGCCCAGCCTGATGCCCACGGCGGCGCACACGTCCTTGTTCAGCATGGGGTAGCGCCCGCCGCCTTCCAGCGGCAGCAGTCCCAGCCGCAGCGCGTGCCCGCGAATGGTGACGATGACGCGCTTCGCGGCCTTGCCACTGAGGGCTGTCAGCACTTCGGCCGGCACCACAATGGTCTGGGTGGGCATGAAGCTGGGGCCGCCCGGCTCCAGCACGGCGTGGAAATAGAGGGGAGTAGGCATGACGTACTGTTACGAACTCCGGACTTGTCCGGTGCCGCGCACCAGCCATTTGTAGCTCGTCAGCTCCTCCAGGCCCATGGGGCCGCGGGCGTGCAGCTTCTGCGTACTGATGCCGATTTCGGCCCCCAGCCCAAACTGCGCGCCATCGGTGAAGGCCGTGGAAGCGTTGGCGTACACGGCGGCGGCATCTACGGCATTCAAAAACGTTTCGATGTTAGTTACATCTTCCGAGATAATGGCTTCGCTGTGTTTTGAGCCGTAGCGGGCAATGTGGTCGAGGGCTTCGGACAGGGAGACCACGGTTTTTACGGCCATTTTCAGGGCCAGAAACTCGGTGCCGAAATGCGCGTCGGTAGCTGGGGCCAGCAGCGCGGCCGGGTAGTGCCCGGCCAGCATGGCGTAGGCCGGCGCATCGGCAAAAAGCTGCACTTTGGTGGCCGCCAGCGGGGCCAGCAGCGCCGGCAAATCGGCCAGCCGGCGCTGGTGCAGCAGCAGGCAGTCGAGGGCGTTGCATACGCTCACGCGGCGGGTTTTGGCGTTGGCGATGATGGCCGCGCCGCTGGTTAAATCGCCGGTTTCATCGAAAAACGTGTGCACCACGCCCGCCCCGGTTTCGATGACCGGCACCCGCGCATTTCCCCGCACGTAGTTGATGAGCGACTGGCTGCCGCGCGGAATCAGCACATCGACGTAGTCCACGGCGGCCAGTAGGGCCGCTGTGGCGGCGCGGTCGGGCGGCAGCAGCGTGGCCACGGCTGGGTCCAGGCCGTGGCGGGCCAGCACGGGCGCGGCCACGGCCAGCAGCGCGGCGTTGGAGAAAGCGGCATCGGAACCGCCTTTCAGCAGGCAGGCGTTGCCGCTTTTCAGGCACAGCGCCAGGCTGTCGAAGGTCACGTTGGGCCGGGCCTCGTAGATGATGCCGATGACACCCAGCGGCACGCGCACTTTGCTTAGGTGCAGGCCGTTGGGTAGGTCTTTTTGGGCCAGTACTTGGCCCAGGGGCGAGGGCAGGCCGGCCACGGTGCGCAGGTCGGCCGCGATGCCGGCCAGGCGCTCCGGGGTGAGACGCAGGCGGTCGTGGCGCGGGTCGGCTTCGGGCATCAGGGCCAAATCGCGGGCATTTTCGGCCAGCAGGAAATCGGTTTCGGCCACCATGGTACCGGCCAGGTCGCGTAGCAGGGCGTCGATGGTGGTAGCGGGCACCGTGACCAGCGTGCGGCTGGCGTGCTGGGCGGCGGCGAAGAGGGGCGTCAGGTCCACGGTGGAGAAGTTAAGAGTTAAGCGTTAAAGGTTAGGAGTTAAAAATTGAGGATGAGCTTCAACGCTTAACGCTACCCCAGGTCGGGATTCAAAAACAGGTAATCGTAGTGCACCAGCGGGCGCTGGTGCTGCTGGCCCAGCCGCTCCAGGGCTTTTTCGGCCCCGTATTCGGCAATGCCGAGCCCCAGCAGCTGGCCGGCTTCGTCGGCCAGCTGCACAATATCGCCTTTCTGGAATTGCCCATCGATGCTGATAATGCCCACCGGCAGCAGGCTCACGGCTTTGCCGGGCGTGCTCAGGGCCGCTCGGGCCCCGGCATTCACGCGCACCACGGCCTTGGCGGCGCTTTGGGCGTGGGCCAGCCACTTCTTTTTGCCCGAGGCCGTTTTGCTGGGTCGAAACCAAGTGCTCAACGCCGTGCCGGCCAGCACGCCGGGCAGAATATCGGCCGTTTTGCCGTTGGCAATGTGCACGCTGATACCCAACTTGGCCACTTTGTGCGCCATGTGGCACTTGGTGAGCATGCCGCCGCGCCCAAACTGCGAGCGCTGCGCTGTAATAAACTGGTCGAAGCCCGTATCAGCCGGCGCTATTTCCCTGATTAATTCCGACTCCGGCAGGCGCGGGTCGCCGGTGAAAATGCCGTCCACGTTGCTGAGGATAATGAGCGCATCGGCATCGAGCTGCGCGGCAATAAGGCTGGCCAGCTCGTCGTTGTCCGTAAACATAAGCTCCGTGACGGAAATCACATCGTTCTCATTCACAATGGGAATAACGTCCTGCTGGAGCAATTCCTGAAAGCAGTTTTTCATATTCAGGTAGTGCTGGCGGTCGCGGAAATCCTCCTTGGTTACCAGCACCTGGGCGCAGAGCAGGCCGTGCCGGGCCAGCAGCTCGGCGTAGGTGCTCAGCAGCTTCACCTGGCCCACGGCGGCCAGCAGCTGGCGGCTGCGCACGGCATCGGCCTGGGCGGGCAGGGTGATGAGGCTGCGCCCCGCCGCTACCGCCCCCGACGATACCACGATGACTTCCAGGCCCTGCGCTTTAAGCTGCACAATCTGGGCCACAAGGTGCTCCATGCGGGCGAGGTCGGGCAAGCCGTTATCTTGGGTGAGGACGTTGGAACCGATTTTGACAACGAGGCGGCGATAGGGGAGGGGCATGACGTTCTTTTATTCGCTACACACTACACCGCTGCCGTCTCCAGCGTCTTTAGCTGCTTATTGATGAAATCAATCTCCTCAAACGTCAGCTTGAAATCCATAGCGCGGGCGTTTTGTACGGCTTGCTCGGGGTTGCGGGCGCCCACCAGCGCCACCGTGATGCTGGGCTGCGCCAGCGTCCAGCGCAGCACGAGCTGGCTGAGGGTGGCGTTTTTGGTTTCGGCCAGCGGGCGGATTTTATTCAGCACGTCGTTCACGCGCTTCACGCTTTCCGGCGTGAAGAAGCGGTTGCCGTTGCGCAGGTCGCCCTCGCCGAACTCCTGGCCGGGCTTCATCTTGCCCGTCAGCAGGCCCAGCTGCAGCGGGCTGTACACCAGAATGACCTTGTTGTTTTCGATGCAGTACGGCACCACGTCGGTTTCGATATCGCGGCGCAGCATGCTGTAGGGTACCTGGTTGGAGGCGAGGTGGAGGGTTTTTTCGGCTTCCTGCATCTGGGCTACCGAGTAGTTGCTCACGCCCCCGGCGCGCACCTTGCCCTGCTCGATGAGGCGGCTCAGGGCCTCCATCGTCTCGTCGATACTCGTGGTTGTGTCGGGCCAGTGCTGCTGGTAGAGGTCGATGTAGTCCGTGCCGAGGCGCTTGAGGCTGTCCTCGCATTCCTTGATGATGCTGTCGCGGCCGGCGAACTTGTACACGTCAACGTCCTGGCCGTTGTTGTCCTTGGTTTTCATGGCGAAGTCGCCCTTGGCCAAATCCCAGCGCATGCCGAATTTGGTGAGAATCTGCACCTTGTCGCGCGGCAGGGTTTTGATGGCTTCGCCCACAATCTGCTCGCTCAGGCCCATGCCGTATATCGGCGCGGTGTCGATGCTGGTCACGCCCAGCTCGTAGCTGGCGTGGATGGCACCCACGGCGTCGTTCTGCTCGGTACCGCCCCACATCCAGCCACCGGCCGCCCAGCTGCCAAAGGTGATGCGCGAAACGGAAACGTCGGAGGAGCCTAATTTTTGATATTCCATGAGCAATTGAAGTTTGTTGAAAGGGAAAAGGCCGCGTTGGGGCCGGGGTTGTTAACCGGGGTTTTGGGCGGAAGGTTATGTGAGGAGGAAAGGCTGCTTATTGGCTCCAGCCTTTCCTCCGAAACTTTTCGCCGCTCCCGTTTCTTGTAGTTTCTTCCATTGCCATCAGAAAAACCCTAAGATATGAAAGTTGAAATCTGGTCCGACGTCGTTTGCCCGTTCTGCTACATCGGCAAGCGCAAGTTTGAGAATGCCCTGAAAGACTTCGCGCACCGCGACGAAGTGGAAGTGGTGTGGCATAGCTTCCAGCTCACGCCCGATTTTCAGCCTATTCCCGGCGAAAGCATCCACGAGTCATTGGCTAAGAAAAAGGGTGTTTCGGTGGAGGAAGGCCGTAAAATGAACGACTATATGACGGAGGCCGCCAAGGAAGTCGGCCTCAATTATCAGTTCGAAAAAACCATTCCGGCCAATACGTTCCTGGCCCACCAGCTCATTCATCTCGGCGCGCACCATGGCCGGCAGGATGCCACCAAGGAGCGTCTCATGGCTGCCTACTACCTCGAAGGCCAGAACATCGGCGACCTCGACAACCTGGTGAAGCTTGGCACCGAAGTGGGCCTCGATGCCACCGAAAGCCGCGCCGCCCTCACGGCCGGCACCTACGCCGAAGCCGTGCGCCTCGACGAGTACCACGCCCAGCAAATTGGCGTGCGCGGCGTGCCATTCTTCGTGTTCGAGGATAAATACGCCGTGTCAGGAGCCCAGCCCAGCGAGTTGTTCGGCGAGGTGCTGGCAAAGGTGTACGACGAGTTCAAGCCCGCCAAACCCGCCCTGACCATGGTGGCCGACGGCGACACCTGCGGCCCCGAGGGCTGCGAGATATAAGCGCGTTTTAGCACAGAAGAGAGGACGTTAAAGAACGAAGCTGTTTAGAAAGTCCCCGAACGGTCATGCTGAGCGGAGTCGAAGCGTGACCGTTTGAGCACCTTTTGTGACTTTCTAAACAACTCCAACGTCATGCTGAGCGGAGTCGAAGCATGACGTTGGAGTTGTTTATAACCTTAAAGGTTAGCTCAACTCCGCCGCATGGGGATGTGCGGAATGCCGTCTTCCACGTACATCGGCCCGCACTGCTCGTAGCCGAACTCATTATAAAACCGCTCCAGGTGCTGCTGCGCGCCAATTTTATTGGGTTGAGGCCCGAAGAGTGCATCGGAATGCGCCAGGGCCTGCCGCATTAACTCGCGGCCCAGGCTGTAGCGCCGAAACGGCTGGGCCACGATGACGCGCCCGATGCTGGCTTCCTCGTAGCACTTGCCAGCGTCGAATAGGCGAGCGTAGGCGGCCAGCTCGCCGGCTTCGTTGTAGCCCAGCAGGTGGTGGGCATCCATGTCCTGGCGGTCAATATCCTGAAAAACACAGTTTTGCTCTACCACAAACACCTCCGAGCGCAGGCGCAGCAGGTCGTAGAGAATGAGGGAGGGTAATGATTCGAAGGGTAGGCAATGCCAGCGAATGGTCATAAGGCAACGTTAGTTTTTGGGCATTTTCTCCACGTCCGGCAACGTCAGCACCCGGTACGGAATGCCCAAATTAGCGGCATTCTGCTCAACGGTGGTGGGGAAGCCGGCTTTTTTTCGGCGCTCGTTCACGCCCGCCGCATCCCGGATGGGCCATACGAAGGGCCGTTGGGCCTCGCGCTGGCCGGTGGCGGGGTTCAGCACGGTGTAGCCCATCGCCTGGGTACCGTACTGCTGTTCCTTGCCGGCGCGCATGAGCTGGCGGTCCAGCATCTGGGCGTAGAGGTAGAAGGGCAATTCGCCTTTGTCGGCCGCTTTTTGGATGAGCGGCAGGTAGTGGGCTATGTCGGGCGAGTGCTGGATGACGTACCACGCGGCCTCGTTGGCGGGCGTGCCCACCAGCGTTTTGCCGGGGTAGCCGTACTGCTTCAAAATTGCCTTCATTCGCCCCAGATTGGTCGAGTCGGTGCGCAGCATCTGGCCCGGAATGTAAGTCGGCAGGCTTTCGCGCGTCACGCTCAGCGCCCGGGCCAGCGAGTCGGACCGCCGGTTGATGCGCGGGTCAAACAGCATGCTCCGCCAGCGCTGGTCCACGGTGTAGATGCTATCGAGCTCGTGCTTCAGGCGCGGGTTTTTGGGTGTTTGGGCGGTGGCGAGTAGCGGCAGTAGCAGAACAGCGAAGAATAGGGATTTCATGGGTTAGAATAGTATAGCGTGGCGGTTTTCGCCCTCCGCGTGCACCTGACCCCCTGCCCCCCTCTTTTTTGGAGAGGGGGGCAGGGGGTCAGGTTAACCGCTACGCCGCCACCGCCTCCTCGCTGCCCAGCTCGCTCAGCACACGCTTGGCCTCCTGAATGGAGCGTACTTCCTCAAACGTCACAATCAGTTGCGCCTTGTGCTCCTTGAGCTTGGCAGTGCGCGGGTGCGTTTGCACGTAGTTGAGGATGGTGCCGAACTGCTCGCCCTGGAAATAGGCCTTGTGGTCGTCGTCGGCGGGCAGGTAGCCTTTCAGCGTGTCGCGCTTGAGCGTGATTTTGTGGAAGCCCACTTTGCAGGCCTGCCAGCGCAGGCGCACAATGTCGGCCAGCTGCTCCACCTCGGGGGGCAGCGGGCCGAAGCGGTCCACCATGCTGGCCAGCAGCTTGCGCAGCTCCTCCGGCTTCTGGGCACGGTCGAGCTTGGCGTAAAGCTGCAGGCGCTCCGACACATTGCTCACGTACTTTTCGGGAATGAGCACCTGCTGGTCGGTCTCCACGTTGCACTCGTGGCTGCGGCCCGCGCCGGCCGCCAGCTGCAGGCGCTGCTGCGAGTTGGCATCGCCCAGGAACAGGTCACGGAATTCGGTTTCCTTCAATTCCTGCACGGCCTCGTCCAGAATCTGGTGGTAGGTTTCGTAGCCCAAATCATTGATAAAGCCCGATTGCTCGCCGCCCAGCAGGTTGCCCGCGCCGCGAATGTCGAGGTCGCGCATGGCCACGTTAAAGCCTGCGCCGAGGTCCGAAAACTCCTCCAGCGTGCTCAGCCGCTTGCGGGCATCGGCTGGCAGCTGGGCCACCGGCGGCGTGAGTAAGTAGCAGTAGGCCTTGCGGTTGGAGCGGCCCACGCGGCCGCGCATCTGGTGCAGGTCGCTCAGGCCGGCCAGGTGGGCGCGGTTGATGATGATGGTATTAGCATTGGGAATGTCGAGGCCCGATTCGATGATGTTGGTTGAAACCAGCACGTCGTACTCGCCCTCCACGAACTTCATCATGCGCTTTTCCAGCATTTCGCCGTCCATCTGCCCATGGGCGAAGGTGATTTTCGCATCCGGCACCAACCGCAGAATCGTAGCGGCCATTTCCTCAATATCCTTCACCCGGTTATGCACGAAAAACACCTGCCCGCCGCGTTTCAATTCCCGCGCCACCGCGTCGCGAATCAATATCTCATCATACACGTGCAATTCCGTATTCACCGGCTGCCGGTTGGGCGGGGGCGTGGCAATCACGCTCAAATCGCGCGCCCCCATCAGCGAGAAGTGCAGCGTGCGCGGAATGGGCGTGGCCGAAAGCGTGAGCGTATCCACGTTCACCTTCAATTCCTTGAGTTTATCCTTGGTCTTGACGCCGAATTTCTGCTCTTCGTCAATAATTAAAATTCCGAGGTCTTTAAATTTAATATCCTTATTCGTAAGCCGGTGCGTGCCGATGAGAATGTCGGTTTTGCCCTCGGCCACGCGCCCCAGGGTTTCCTTAATCTGCTTCGTCGACTTAAACCGGTTGATGTATTCCACCGTCACGGGCAGCGTGGCCAGCCGGTCGCGGAAAGTCTTGTAGTGCTGCATGGCCAGAATGGTGGTGGGCACCAGCACGGCCGCCTGCTTGCCATCGGCCACGGCCTTAAACGCCGCCCGAATGGCTATTTCCGTTTTGCCAAAGCCCACGTCGCCGCAAATCAGCCGGTCCATTGGGTGGGGCTGCTGCATGTCGTTTTTCACGTCCTCGGTAGCCTTGGCCTGGTCGGGCGTGTCCTCGTAAATGAAGCTCGATTCCAGCTCGGCCTGCAAAAATCCGTCAATGGAAAAGGCAAAGCCCGGCGCGGTTTTGCGCTTGGCATACAGCCGGATAAGGTCGGCCGCAATGTCCTTCACCTTCTTCTTCACCGACTTCTTCTTGTTCTCCCACTCCGGCGAGCCCAGCTTGCTCATGGTGGGCGGCGAACCCTCCGCGCCGCTGTATTTTGCAATCTTATGCAGCGAGTGAATGCTCACCGTCAGCAAGTCATCATCCCGATAAACCAGCCGAATGGCCTCCTGAATCTGCCCGTTTATCTCCACCTGCGTGAGGCCCGCAAAGCGCGCAATGCCGTAGTCTTGGTGCGTCACATAATCACCGGGTTGCAGCGTTTTTAATTCGCGCAGGGTTAGGGCTTTTTTCTTCGAGAATTTGCGCGCTTCCTGCGCCCGGTAATACCGCTCGAATAATTGGTGGTCGGTATAAACGGCTAACTCAAGCTGCTCATCAATAAAGCCTTCGCGCAGCGCCAGCAGCAAGTGCTGAAATTGCACGTTGTTATCTAATTCGTCAAAAATCGTCCGCAGCCGGTCGGCCTGGCGCACGGTATCGGCGGTAATTATCGTAGTGAAATTCCGGTGCTGGTTCTCCTTGATATTCTTCACCATGCGCTCGAATTCCTTGTTGAAACTCGGCTGCGGCTTGGCGGTGAATTGAAACGTATCGGCGTTTTTGAAGTGAAAGCGCTTGCCGAATTCCACCACCGCGAATTCATCAAACAGTTTTTTAAAGCTTTTACCCGATTCGAATAAATCGCCGGGCTTGCTCACTATTTGCATCCCGCCGCTCTCGCTCAGCATCTGCTGAAAATTAGCTTCGGCTTTTTCAAATAATTCCGTCACCACGTCCAGTGTCTGGCGCACGTCTTTGGCCCAGATACAGGCCGTGCGGGGCAGAAATTCAAGGAAAGCTTCCCGCGTTTCGGTCAGCATCTTGGTCTGCACATTCGGGATAATGCTGATGGTGGCCTTCGTGTCAACCGACAGCTGCGTTTCCGGATTAAACGTGCGAATGCTCTCTATTTCATCGCCGAATAATTCGAGGCGAAACGGCAATTCATTCGCGTAGCTGAACACGTCCACAATGCCGCCGCGCACCGCGTACTGCCCCGCTTCGTACACGAAATCCGTTTTCTCAAAATCGTATTCGCCCAGCAATTCACCCAGAAAATTCACGTCCAGCTTGTCGCCCACCTTGGCGTTGAAGGTGTTCTTCACCAGACTTTGCCGGTTTATCACCTTCTCTGTCAGCGCTTCCGGGTAGGTCACGATGAATACACTGTTGCCGGTGCCGGCCGCCCGCGTCGTGTTGATGCGGTTCAGGGCCTCGGCGCGCATCAGCACGTTGGCATTCTCCGTTTCGTCGAACTGATACGGCCGCTTGTAGGAGCTCGGAAACAGCAGCACTTCCGGCCCCTCGGGCAGCAGGTGCTGCAGGTCGGCCAGGAAATACGCCGCCTCGTCCTTGTCGTGCAGAATGAATACGTGCGGATGCTGCGGCTGGGCCACGGCGGCCACCACCACGGCATCTTGGCTGCCCACCAGCCCGCGCAGGTGCAGGCGCGGCCGGTCGGCGTCGGGCTTCACGGCGTCGCGCAGGCGCGCGGCCAGCACCTGCAATTCGGGGGATAAACGGTATAGGCGAAGAAAATCAGCTACTTGCACAAGTAATCAGGCTAGGGCGGGGCAAATGAAGTAGCCCGGCCGGAGATTTCTCCGGTCGGGCAGCGGGGTAAATACACAGCAGGGGCAGCGAAGGTTTCCGGGGCTGCCCGTAGCTTCGCGGCCCGCCGGTCATGTAGAGCGCAGCGAAGCATGACCAGCGAAACCAGGAACAAATAACCAGAAACAACAATTAATGCGCGGCTCTTCCCACCTGGCCATTGGCTTCATTACCGGCGTGGCCGTAGCCGGGCTGGTGCCGGGCATTCCGTTTTCGCTGGCCGGCATTGCCCTGGCCGGCTTCTCCAGCCTCGCCCCCGACCTCGACCATCCCGAAAGCCGCCTTAGCAAGCGTCTCGGCTTCACCCAAAATTATGTGCGCTGGGCCTTTGCCGCCGGGGCGCTGGCCCTGGCCGCCTACGCCTACTTTCAGCGGGCCCCCGGGGCCGAGCAGCGGCTGTACTACACGGCGGCGCTGGCCTTCGGGCTTATTGGCGTGGGCATGCAGGGCGGCTCGGCCCGGCGGCTGGCGCTGCTGTTCACGGGCTTGGGCACGGTGGTGGCCGGCCTCTATACCGAGCAGCTTTGGCTAAGTCTGCTGGGCACGTTCGTGGCGCTGGCCCCCTTCACCACCCACCGCTCCTGGACGCACACTATTTGGGCCACCGCGCTCTGGACTTACATCGGCTACCTCGCCGACCAGCACCTGGGCTGGCGCGGCGTGGCTCTGTATGCGGGCAGTGGCTACGCCTCCCACTTGCTGGCCGATACGCTCACCAAATCGGGCGTGCGGTGGCTTTTGCCCATTTCAGGGTTCTCGTTTAAAGTGCCACTTATCAGCACCGGCTCGGCTAGCGGCAACGCCATGGAAGTGGGCATTTGCGTGGGCTACGCGCTGCTGGTGCTGGGGCTGGTGCTGGGGCACATGCGCTTTTAGCCGGGCCGCCTCCCGCCGATTGGCTTGGCGGCGCTAGAAGCGCCATCCGCTTGATTGTGGGCACTATTGCATAAGTCAGCTAAGACCGTTAGCTTCGCAGCAGATATGCTGGTAAATTAGGGTCGATTTGGCATTGAATCGTGTTATTATTCTGCGTTTTCAATCGTTTTCGCCAGCCGGTATCATTAAAAATCAATTAAGCTACATTTTAATCCCGTCAGCCACCGCTTTTTAGCGAGCTGTCGCGCCGGAGTTTTCTTGCTAATTATACTGAGAGCCGGGACAGGTGACGAGTATTTTGTCGCGTGTTGTTCCGGCATTTCTACTTGATTCACTCTCCTAGCCCACTCAAAACACTTCTCTAACTTTACTTAACGCATCCCATGAACCAGATGAACAGCCCCTTGATTCGGGTTGGTGTCTTTTATGACGGCAACTATTTCTTAAAAATTAGCGACTATTATTATTTCCAGCACGACCGCAAGGCCCGTATCAGCCTCGAAGGCCTGCACGAGTACATTCGCCACCAGGTGGCCGAAGAAGAGGATGTAGACGTGCGCTTGGCACAGATTACCGACGCGCACTTTTTCCGGGGCCGCCTCTCGGCTACCGAAGCCCGCGACAAGGACCGCCTGTTCCACGACCGCCTGCTCGACGATATCCTGATGAACTTGGGCGTGCAAACGCACTACATGGCCCTGAAAACCCGCGACGGCCGCCTCCAGGAAAAAGGCATCGACGTGTGGCTCAGCCTCGAAGCCCTTGAGCTCGCCCTGCACAAAACCCTCGATGTTGTGGTGCTCATCGCCGGCGACAGCGATTACGTGCCCCTCATCCGCAAGCTCAACACCGTGGGCACCCGCGTAATGCTGCTGAACTGGGATTTCAAATACGAAGATTTCAAGGGCGAAACCCGGGTTACGCGCGCCTCGCAGCAGCTGCTGGAGCAGGTGACCTATCCGGTGGCCATGCACGACGTGATTGACCGTGGCCTCGCCCAGCAGGATGAGGTGGTGGAAGCCATGTTTGTGAGCCAGTCGGAGCCCGCTGCTTTTGCGCCCAACACGGCGGCCGCGCCCAAGCTGGCCCGGCCCACCGGCCCAACCGCCGCCGGCCCCGTGGGCACACTCGGTATGAGCACCATCAAGAACCTGAAAAACGGTTTTGGCTTCGTGGTAATGCCCCCCAACAACCTGTTCTTCAGCTACGCCGACCTTACTGAAGGTGACTTCAACGACCTGCGCGAAGGCGACTGGGTGGAGTTCACCGTGGGCCGCAACCACCGCGACGAGGACTGCGCCCGCAACGTGCGCAAAGTCACCGCCCCGCAAATGACCGACGGCGAAGACGAGTACGAGCCCGTAGGCGTGCACGCCACGGCCGAGCTCTAGCAGTAGGTAAAAGTTAAGAGTTGAGCGTTAAAAGTTAAAAAGGCCCGTCTGAATTGTCAGACGGGCCTTTTCACTTTTAACGCTTAACTCGACTTACCCCATCAACAGCTGGGCGAAATCACGCTTAGAGGCCGGGTAGCGGTTGAAGGTGCCCAGACCGCGTGCTACGGCCACATCGTCGTGGCCGTCCTTTAGGCGGTAGACTACGCAACTACTCACTACTAGGGAGTTGCCGCTGTGGTCGACTACGCCACGCGCCACCAGCTCATCGTGCAGGTGCACGGCGTGCAGGTAATTCATCTTGAATTCGACGGTGGACACTAATTCGAGCTTGGTGAAGGCCAACGAGAGGGCGGCCGCGCCCAGGGCCGCATCCATCAGGCCGGCAATTACGCCGCCGTGGCAGGTGTTGGGCGAGGAAAGGTGCTCTTCGCGGATGCGCATGCGGTATTCGATTTGGCCGGGGGTGCTCACCGTCAGCTCCATGCCGTTGGTGCGGCCATAGTGGTTCATCTGGTTGTAGGCAGTCACCATGGTGGCGAGGTCGGGGAGGAACGGATTTTGGTCGGACATGAGCGAAGGGGAATTGCGCCGGCAAGATTGCCGGAAAATTTGCTTCATTTGCTGAGAGCGGTGCTTTCAGGTCTGAAAAGCCGTGGTTTTACCTTTTTCGCACTTCTGCCATGTCCACGCAGCCGCTCACGTTCGCCGAGTTTTATCCGCGCTACTTGCGCGAACACAGCCGGCGGGGCACGCGGGTGCTGCATTTTGTGGGCACCACGCTGTTTATTATCTGCCTGGGTATGCTGTTGCGCACCGACAATTGGAACTGGCTGGCGGCCGGCGTGGTGGCGGCCTACGGCTTTGCCTGGGTGGGCCATTTCTTCGTCGAGCACAACCGGCCGGCCACGTTTCAGCACCCGCGGTACTCGCTGCTGGGCGACTTCCGCATGTATTTCGACCTCTGGCGCGGCCGCGAGAAGTTCGGCTGATGTATCGTGGACGCTGTGAGTCCGTGCGGTTGAATATTCACTCGCGCGGACTCACAGCGTCCACGGTACATCTTACAGCTGCTTACGCATCAAAAAATGCTGAATTTCACTAAACAACAGGTGCGAAGGCTCTACTACCGCGTAGCCCAGCTTCTCATAAAAACCAACGGCGGCCTGCCGCGCGTGTAGCACGATTTCGCCCAGGCCCGCCGCCCGCGCCTGCTCTTCCAGATACGCTGTCACGCGCTGGCCCAGGCCCTGCCCGGCGGCGTCCGGGGCTACGGCCATGAAGCGAATCTGGCCCTGGCGGGTGCCGGTGGGTTGCAGCATGCCCACGGCCAGGGCCTCGGGAGCCGCTGAGGCAGCGGCCAGTAGCAGGGCGTGAATGGTACCGGCCTCATCGTCGGCCGGTACGCGCTCCGAGCCGGGGGGCTGCTGCCAGGGCTGGCGCAGCACGGCGTAGCGCAGCTGGTAGTAGGCGGCCCACTCGGCGGGCGTGCGGGGCGGCTGGATGGCGGCGGCTGGATTCATGAGCGAAACGTGAAGCGGGGGCGTAACCCGGGCCGGTGCGGGTTGTTACCTTTACGGCCCGGTGAATCCCGGTTTAAATCTCTCAAAACTACGCCCCACCCGCCATGGCATCCTTCGACATCGTGAGCAAAGTTGACCCGCAAACCCTCGAAAACGCGGTAAACACAGCCCAAAAAGAACTTCAGACCCGCTACGACCTGCGCGACACCAAGGGCGGCATCGAGCTCAACAAAAAGGACAACACCATTCTCCTGTCGTCGGAAAACTCGATGCGCGTAAAGGCGCTGGAGGACATCCTGCTCGGCCGCGTGGTGAAGCAGGGCATCGACGGCACCAGCCTCGACTTTTCGGCCGATGAGCAGCCCAGCGGCCAGCTCATTAAGAAAACCATCAAGGTACGCGCCGGGGTGGACAAGGAGTTCGGCCGCAAAATCATCAAGGCCATCAAGGATGCTAAGGTGAAGGTAGAAGCCCAGATGCAGGACGACCAGGTGCGCGTGACGGCCAAGAAAATCGACGATTTGCAAGCTGCCATCGCCGTACTGCGCCGTACTGATATCGGCCTGCCGCTGCAGTTCGTGAACATGAAGTCATAAAAATATGATGATGAGAGAGATGTGGAAATGTGAGAATGGGCTTTCGTAATGCAGGAGTGACCTCCGCTATTAACCCTGCCCAATTACTCGCTTTCAATCATTTTCACATTCGCACATTCCCACAATCAATTTAATGTACGATTTTTCGGCCTTTGTCCACCCCGCTACCTGGGTTAGCCTGCTCACCCTCACGTTCATGGAAATCGTGCTGGGGATTGACAACATCATCTTCATTTCCATTGTGGTGAACCGGCTGCCCCGCGAGCAGCAGGCGCGTGGCCGTACCATTGGCCTGCTGCTGGCGCTGCTGTTTCGCATTGGTCTGCTGCTGAGTATTTCCTGGATTGTGGGCCTGCGCACGCCGCTGTTCGACCTGCCGTTTCCGTGGCTGGCGCAGCCGTTTGGCGTGACGGGGCGCGACCTGATTCTGCTGGCCGGCGGCCTGTTCCTGATGTACAAGAGCACCACCGAAATTCATACCAAGCTGCAAGGCGAGGAAGAAGAGGAAACCGTGGGCGGCAAGGGCGTTTCGATGATGAGCATCATCCTGCAAATCGTGGTTATCGACATCGTATTCAGCTTCGACTCCATCCTCACTGCCGTGGGCTTGGTCGATAACGTGCTGGTGATGATTGCGGCCGTGATTTGCGCTATGGGCATCATGCTGGCCTTCAGCGGGGTAGTGGCCAATTTTGTGAACGATAACCCCACCATCAAGATGCTGGCCCTCTCGTTCCTCATCATGATTGGCTTCATGCTGGTGATGGAAGCGGCCCACAAAGACATCGAAAAAGGCTACCTCTACTTCGCCATGGCCTTCTCGCTCACGGTAGAAGTGCTGAACCTGCGCCTGCGCAAGAAAACCAAGCCCGTGCAGCTGCGCGACTCGCAGTTCGACTAAATTTTAGCCCGCAGAGGGCGCAGAGGGAAGGCGCAGAGGCCGCAGAACGTTCTGCGACTTCTGCGCCTTCCCTCTGCGCCCTTTGCGGGCTAATTTATTAGCGCTACCTGGTCGAGTACGCGGCGCAGGGTCATTTCCAGCATCCGGCGGTTCAGCTCGGCGCGCTGCGGGCGATAAAAAGCATATTCGGCGGCGGTGAACTGGCCGGTTATCAGGCCCACGATGGTATAGCGCAGCTTGGTATTGCGGGTCAGCAATTCCGTGAGCTGGTGGTGCTGGTCGGTGGGGCGCAGGGCGATGTGGTGTTCGTGCACGAAATCGGTCACCACGGCCAGCAGCAGGTCGTTTTGCAGCTTGAGGACCGGGCGCAGGGTGGCGTGCAGGAAGTGGCCCACGGTGCCTTCGGCATCGGTCGCTGCCGCGTTGATAGTTGGGCGCAGGGCCAGCAGGGCGGCATCGGGCCGGGTGGCGGCGGTAGGGGAGGGGAGCATGAGAACCCAACCGCCGGCCGGGCCAATGGTTGCCGGATTTCGACCCTTAGACCCTTACACCACGCCCAGCTTCACCAGCGCATCCCAGAGCACTACGCCGGCCGCCACGCCCACGTTTAGCGAGTGCTTGGTGCCGAACTGCGGAATTTCCACGGCCAGGTCGCACAGCGCTAGCACGGCATCCTCAACGCCAAAAACTTCGTTGCCCAGCACTAGTGCCAGCGGCCGACCTGTTTCGGGCCGAAACTGCGGTAGCGCGACGCTGCCCGTGGTTTGCTCCACGGCGGCAATGTGGTAGCCGGCCGCCTTGAGGGCGGCCACGGCCGTCACGGTTTCGGCGGCGTATTCCCAGGCCATCGACTCCTCGCTGCCCAGCGCCGTTTTGGTGATTTCGCGGTGTGGCGGGCGCGGCGTGATGCCGCAGAGGTAAATTTTTTCGAGCGCAAAGGCGTCGGCCGTGCGGAAGATGGCGCCCACGTTGTGCATGCTGCGCACGTTGTCGAGCACTAAAACCACGGGGCTTTTGGGCGTACTTTTGAAGTCATCAACCGAGGCCCGGTTCAGCTCGGCCATTGTGAGTTTTCGCATGGTGCTTGTGCGGTAAGCTTTAGCTTGCCGTGAAGGAAAAGGGGAGGGCCAACGCCACGAAATCGCCGCGAGCCGGCCACGGAACGCGTTGCCCGCGCCGGGCGTTTTTAACTAATTGACTTGTTTGCTGCCGGCTGATTTTCCGGCAAGCTAAAGCTTACCGCACAATTTTGCCCGCACCTAAAAAAGAATTCGTCATTAAATCCGTCGGCCCCGACCACTTCACCGTGCCCATCCCGGCTGTGAGTGAAACGCCGCTGATGAAGCAGTATTACCAGCTCAAGCAGCAGCATCCGGGCGCGGTGCTGCTATTCCGGGTGGGTGACTTTTACGAAACCTTCGGCGAGGACGCCGTCACGGCCAGCCGCATTCTCGACATCACCCTCACCAAGCGCGGCGCGGGCAGCAGCAGCGAAGTGGCCCTGGCCGGCTTCCCGCACCACTCCCTCGACAACTACCTGCCCAAGCTGGTGCGCGCCGGCCAGCGCGTGGCCATCTGCGACCAGCTCGAAAACCCCAAGGAAGCCAAAGGCCTCGTGAAGCGCGGCATCACGGAGCTCGTGACGCCCGGCGTGAGTATGCACGATAACGTGCTGGAGCGGCGCAGTAACAACTACCTCTGCGCCATTCACTTCGGCAAGACCGAGGCCGGCATTTCCTTCCTCGACATCAGCACCGGCGAGTTCCTGGCCGCCCAAGGTACCCTCGACTATCTGGGCAAGCTGATGCAGAATTTCAGCCCCGCCGAGGTGCTGTTCTGCAAGAAGAGTCGCGCTGAGTTTGAGCAGAACTTCGGCCCCGACTACTGCACCTACGCGCTGGACGACTGGGTTTTCGGGGCCGACTACGCCCACGATACCCTCACCCGCCACTTCCGCACCACCTCGCTCAAGGGTTTTGGCGTCGATAACCTGAAGGAAGGCGTGATTGCGGCCGGCTGCATCCTGCACTACCTCGCCGAAACCAAGCACAACGACGTCCAGCACATCGCCAGTCTGGGCCGTTTGGAGGAGGATAAGTACGTGTGGCTCGACCGCTTCACGGTGCGCAACCTGGAGCTGGTGCACGCCCAACACCCCGGCGGCGTGCCCCTCATCGACGTGCTCGACCAGACCCTGACGCCCATGGGGGCCCGTCTGCTGCGCAAGTGGATAGTGCTGCCGCTCAAGGAAGTAAGCCAGATTCAGCGCCGCCTCGATACGGTAGCCGCGCTGGTGGCCGATGAGGAATTGCTCAGCGACCTTACCCAGCATCTGCGTCAGATAAACGACTTGGAGCGCCTGATAAGCAAAGTGGCCGTGCGCCGTGTGAACCCCCGCGAGCTGCTGCAGCTGGCCCGCGCCCTCGAAGCCATTGCCCCCATGCGCGAGCGGCTGGCCGTGTCCGGCGTGAAGGCGCTGGTGAAGCTCTCGGAGCAGCTGAACCCCTGCGCCAACCTGCGCCAGGAAATCCTAACCAAAATCAAGCCCGACGCGCCCATCCTCACCAACCAGGGCGGCGTGCTGAACATGGGCGTCGATGCCGAGCTGGACGAGCTGCGGGCCCTGGCCTTCTCGGGCAAGGACTACCTGTTGCAGCTTCAGCAGCGCGAGCAGCGCAATACCGGTATTTCGTCGCTGAAAGTGGCTTACAACCGGGTATTCGGCTACTACCTCGAAGTCACCAATGCCCACAAGGATAAGGTGCCCGCCGAGTGGATTCGCAAGCAGACCCTGGTGAACGCCGAGCGCTACGTAACCGAGGAGCTGAAAACCTACGAGGAAAAAATCCTCAACGCCGAGGAAAAGCTGTTTGTGATTGAGCAGCGCATCTACAACGACCTGGTGCTGGCGGCCCTCGATTTCGTGCCCCAGATTCAGCAAAACGCTCGCGCCATTGGCGTGATGGACTGCCTGGCCAGCTTTGCCCTCACGGCCCGGCAGCAGCGCTACGTGCAGCCACTGGTGAACGACGGCACCGTGCTCGACATCAAAGCCGGCCGCCACCCCGTCATCGAGCGCCAACTCCCCCCCGGCGAAAGCTATATCCCCAACGACATCTGCCTTGACCAGGACGAC
This sequence comes from Hymenobacter siberiensis, assembly GCF_018967845.1. Taxonomy (GTDB): domain Bacteria; phylum Bacteroidota; class Bacteroidia; order Cytophagales; family Hymenobacteraceae; genus Hymenobacter; species Hymenobacter siberiensis. Next base: position 161,083 of record NZ_JAHLZZ010000001.1, on the reverse strand, counting down.
CAGCAGATTGTGGTGATAACCGGCCCCAACATGGCCGGCAAGTCGGCCCTGCTGCGCCAGACGGCCCTCATCGTGCTGCTGGCTCAAATCGGCTCCTTCGTGCCCGCCGATGCCGCCACAGTAGGCATCATCGACAAGATTTTTACCCGCGTAGGAGCCTCCGACAACCTGAGCAAGGGCGAAAGCACCTTTATGGTGGAGATGACCGAAACCGCCTCCATCCTCAACAACCTCTCCGACCGCAGCCTGGTGCTGATGGACGAAATCGGGCGCGGTACCAGCACCTACGACGGCATCAGTATCGCCTGGGCCATCGTCGAGCACCTGCACAACAACCCCAAAGCCAAGGCCAAAACCCTGTTCGCCACCCACTACCACGAGCTCAACCAACTGGCCGACGACTGCCCCCGCGTGCGCAACTACAACGTGGCCGTGAAGGAGGCCGACGGCCGCATCCTCTTCCTGCGCAAGCTGCAGCCCGGCGGCTCCGAGCACAGCTTCGGCATCCACGTGGCACGGCTGGCCGGCATGCCCACCAGCGTAGTGCTGCGGGCAAATGAAATCATGCACCACCTCGAAGTGGAGCGCACCGGCACCGGGGCCGAAAGTGATATACCCACCGAATTCGACGACGTGCTGGCGGGCATCGAGCCCAACGGCAGTTCTATGCGGGCCGGGGTTGCTGTGCCGCCACCCCGCGAGCCTGCCCAGCCCAAGCCCCGCGCCACTTCGGCCGTGGCAACCGCGCCGCGCGCCCAGCTCAGCATCTTCGAGCCCAGCGACCCGGCCCTCGAACGCATCCGCGAGCTGCTCCAGCACCTTGATGTGAACACCCTCACGCCTATCGAAGCGCTGATGAAACTGAACGAATTGAAGCTCACATTAGGGAAAGGTTAATTTTTTCAGCCTGAAAATGAAGGAGAAAGGCCTCTGGGATGATAATTTCCACACCTGGTACTTGCTTCCTCAAAAAAGCCCCTTACCTTTGTCGCACCATTCAGCACAACGAAACTTGTTCTGAACCTCCTGCGAGAGTAGCTCAGTTGGTAGAGCGCGACCTTGCCAAGGTCGAGGTCGCGAGTTCGAACCTCGTCTCCCGCTCCATAGTTCGAAAAAAGACGTTGCTTTACAGCAGCGTCTTTTTTGTTTTAACTCATGTCATCCGTATGGCTGCTACACGCAAATGCCTCAGTACAGATGATGAATTCCGGCAGGCGGTTAGCGAAAGCCTATCGGTGGCGCAGGTATTGGGGCGCATCGGGCTGGTGCCGGCCGGGGGCAACTACAAAATCGTATATGCCCGCATCGCGAAGCTAGGCTTGGATACCAGCCACTGGACGGGCGCAGCCTGGAACCAGGGAGCCCGCTACAAGAGTTTCGGACGCAAAGCCACCCTTGAAGAAATTCTGGTAGAAAATTCGCCGTATAATTTCACCCATGGTTTACGGAAAAGGCTGCTGGAAGAAAGCGTGAAGGCCAGACATTGTGAGGATTGTGGACTAGTAGAATGGAAGCACCAGCCTATTCCGCTGGAATTACATCATCGGAATGGGATAAATAATGACCACCGTTTGGAAAACTTGCAGTTACTTTGTCCAAACTGCCATGCTCTGACGGAAAACTATCGGGGCAAAAACAGAGTTAATATCATAGCTAAGTAGCTGAGCCAGAGTGGTGTAATGGTAGCCACGAGGGACTTAAAATCCCTTGTCTTCGCGGACGTACGGGTTCGAGTCCCGTCTCTGGTACTATTTGCAAAGCCAAAAAAGCCCGCTCACCTTTTCAGGTGGCGGGCTTTTTTGGCTTTGCCTTCAGCAGTTACTTGGGCTATTCGTGTACCACGCGGCGCGTTTCCAGGCTGGCGGCGGTGCGTACCTGCAGCACATACACGCCGGCCCCCCACGCTGGTGAGGTCCAGCGGCTGGGTGGTGCCCTGGGGGTTGGGCGCTGCTACCGATTTGTGCGCCACCATGCGCCCCAGGGCATCAAACACCGTTAGCTCGACGGGCTGGCGGTAGCCGCTGAGGAGCACGCTGAGGCGGCCGGCATCGCATCGCCGGCATCGCATCGCCGGCCAGCTTACTGGCCAGCGTACCGGTGTACAGCTTCACCGCCATGCGCCACTGGGCCGGGGCGAGCACCAGCTGCAGCAGGCAAATGCCGATGCAGAGGGCCGCGTAGGGGACTACGGCCGGCAGCAGGCGCTTGGTAATGCCGCCGTTGATGTCCTGCTGCATCGCCGCCGCTAAGTGGTGCAGGCTACTGGCAGCCAGCAGTCGCTGCCACAGCACCGTGAGAAACGAGAAAGTTTGCTCATCGTAGGCGCCAATGAGTAGCAGGGCCAGCAGCAGCAGCAGCAGCGCCAGCAAGGCCCAACGCCCCATTTGCCGGGAGCGTGCTACGGGCCCGGGCCATGAGGCAAGGCTCGTGACAGGGCCGAAGGAATATAATGTCCCGGTATCGGCCGTGACCGGCCTTGTGCCTACCTTGCAGCTGCTGTTTTGTCCACGCTCCCACGTATGAACCCTGTTTCTGATACTCCTGTGCCGGCGGCACCCATCGACTATCATCCGCTTATCCGCCAGGTATTCGCGGAGATGGGCAAGGTGGTGGTGGGGCAGCAGCCGCTGCTCACCCGCCTGCTGATTGGCCTGTTCACCGGTGGGCACATCCTGCTGGAAGGGGTGCCCGGCCTGGCCAAAACCCTCACCATCTCGACGCTGGCTAAGGTGCTGCACCTGCACTTTCAGCGGGTGCAGTTCACGCCCGATTTGCTGCCATCGGACCTAGTGGGCACCATGATTTACAACCAGAACCAGTCGGTTTTTGAAGTAAAGAAGGGGCCGATTTTTGCCAACCTCGTGCTGGCCGACGAAATCAACCGCTCGCCGGCCAAGGTGCAGAGCGCCCTGCTCGAAGCCATGCAGGAAAAGCAGGTCACCATCGGCGATACCACGTATCCGCTCGACCTGCCGTTTCTGGTGCTGGCCACCCAAAATCCCGTGGAGCAGGAAGGCACCTACCCGCTGCCCGAGGCCCAGGTCGACCGCTTTATGTTGAAGGTGCACGTTGACTACCTCAAGAAGGCCGACGAGCTGGAGGTGATGCGCCGCATGGCCAACCTCAGCTTTGTGGAAGATGTGCAGCCCATTCTGACTAAAGAAGATATTTTCGGTATTCGTCAGCAAATCAATCAGGTGCAGATTTCTGACACCCTGGAAAATTACCTGATTGAGCTGGTGTTTGCCACCCGCCGGCCGGCCGACTACGACCTGCCCGAATTTGCCCAGGCCGTGCAGTTTGGGGCCAGCCCCCGGGCCAGCATTGCCCTGCACCGCGCCTCCAAAGCCGTGGCCTACCTCGAAGGCCGCGACTACGTGCTGCCCGAAGACATCAAGGAAGTGGCGGCCGATGTGCTCAACCACCGCATCCTGCTCACCTACGAGGCCGAAGCCGACGGCATCCGCACCCAGGATTTGATTGAGGCCATTCTGCGCAAGGTGCCCATCAGCTAAGCTTGATGCCGTCCATAAAAAAAGGGCTGACCATGCGGTCAGCCCTTTTTTTATTGGTGCGGGGCGGGAATGGTTATTCCACTACCACGCGCTTCACCACGAGGTCAGCCCCCGATTTCAACGTCAGCGTGTACACGCCGGGAGCAAGGCTGCTCACGTTGAAGTCGGCGGTGCCGCCGGCGGCGGGCAGGTTCAACTGGCGCGACTGCACCACTTGGCCCAAGGTGTTGCTCAGCGTGGCCGAAGCAGTACGCAGGCCAGTAGGCACCGTGAGCTGGAAGCTCTGGTGCGCGGGGTTGGGGTACAGGCTCACGGTAGCGGCCAGGGCCTCGTTGCGAACGGCCGTGAAAGTGGACAGGCCAACATTGACAGCCAAGCGCGAATTGAGCGTGGAAGTGTTGATGTCTATCCAGGTGGTACCGTTGGTGGTGGTGTAGAAGAACGTGCCGCTGCGCAGCGGCACTTCGGTCTGGTAAGCAACACTCAGGTTGTCGGCGGCAACGGTTTTGAGGCCGACAAAAAAGCCGCCATTTACGGCGATATTCGGAATAGCTACCGTTTCTGTGGTAACCACGTTAGCAGCACCGGCGGGCCGGGGGCGCGCAGGCGAGGTGTAGAGCACGGTGCCGGGCTGACCATTGGCAGCGGCGCTATATACCAATACTTGATAAGTAGCTGTAGCCGTGGTGGTGCCGGCAAAAGAAGGGCTTACCGACGTTACAGCGGCGGCACCCACGGTGCGGTACCCAACGGCCAAGACGCTGCCAGCCGCACCCACACCAGCGCCACCGTTGATGGTGGTGCCCGAAACGTAGCTCAGGGTGCCAGTCGAAATGGTTTGGGTGAAGGTTTGGGTGTTGTTGCTAGCTAAGCCATCCGCAGGAATGGTCACGGTCAGGGTATTGGTGCCGGTGGTGCCCGCCACGGGGTAGGTGAAGGTAACCATAGTGGAAGCACCTGGGGCCAGGGTTGCTACCGTTTGCGTGTTCGTGTAGGTAGTGGCACCACTTACCGCGAGGGTCACGGCAAGGTTGGTTTGAGCAGCAGAGCCAGTATTAGTTACCAGGGCCTGGGCCGTTACTGGCGAACCGTAGGCGCTCGATACTGTACCCAAGGTATAGATAGCCGTAACAGCGGCATCGTTGCTCAGCTGCACGGTGGGTACAAAGCGGTAGGTACGGCCAGCATCCGGCAAACCTACCTTGTTTATGTTGTGAGCCGAAGTGCCGTAGTTCTGGCTAATGAAAGTAGTCGCGCTCCAAGGGTCGCTGGGTACTCCTTTGAGCGCCAGCGCTACCTGGTTGGTTGCGGTACTGCTTCCTTTCAGGCCCACGTTTGGAAAACGAGTGGCTGTGGCATTCGCCGAGGCAAGTGCAGTATTGTAAACAAATTCAATGTTACCGCTTTCGTACAGCTTCGCCTGGAAGCTGAAGTTGCTGTACTGGGCAGGAGCACCGGTGCCGGGCTCTGACTTGTCTTTTACGTTTTTCCACTGAATTGTGCAGACGCGGTTAGGCGCTGTGCCGGTGGTTTGCACCCGGAAATCAGCCGTACCGCTAATGCCTTCCTCCAGGTCGAAGTTGAAGGGCATAATCAGGTTTGTTTCGGCTGCTGCGGCCGACGAAAGCGGGTCGATACCAACGCCACCGGCGAAATTCTCATAGTACAGGGCTGCGGTCGAAGGCGCAACCGAGCCAAGCTTGATGAGGCCGTTGGTGTTTAAGATAAACTGTGTAAAAGCCGTGCCGTTGTAATTGAAAGTGAAGCCAATAGGCTGTGCCGTAGAGTTGGCATCGTCAGGGTTGGAGGTAGCAATAGCCGTTCCACCCGTGCCTAAATCGGTATACGTACCGGCAACGGTTACGGCATTTGCAGCACCATAATTGAACTGTGCGTGCGCCGCGAATGGCAGCAAAGCTACCGGTAGCAAATGACTGGCTTTTTTTAGCCGGGTTTGTAGGTTTGTTAACATGGAAAAAAGAGGAAAAGTGGGGAATAGAAAATACTTAAGTGAGCGAAGACAGAGAAAGGAAAAGGAGGGGGATAAGTGAAAAGCTGAATTGCTATTTCAGCCGACAAATTACAATATATCACCGATACCCGGCCGAATTATCGACTGGCGGCACATTTGTCATGATGCTCAAGCCTTTTAGATGGTCGCAGTGGCCTGTAACAGCTGCGCCGCATTTGCGGCGGCATCGCAGTCGGCCACGGGCACCAGGGTGCGGGGCGGCTCTTCGGGGCGGGGAGCCAGGCCGTAGGTGTAGGTCTTGTCGTAGTAATCGAGCACCAGCTCCACCATCAGCGGGAAGTCGCGGGCGGCCACGGCGGCCAGCGCTTGCTGGGTGGCCAGGCCGCCAAGGCGCTTTTGCAGACGCCCGATGGATTCGGCCAGCAGGGTTGGGTCTTCGGCCCCGTACTCGGCGGCCAGCTTGGCCACGCGGGCGGGGCGGGGCACCTCCAGTACGAAGCGCGGGGAGGCCTGGAGCTGGGCAAACAGCCCGGGCGGAATGGTGAGCCGGCCAATCTGGCGGCTCTCATCCTCCACCCAAATCGGGGTATCGGTGGGCAGGGCGGCCATTGCCGCCGCCAGGTTGTTCTCAAACTGCTCCTGGGTGGGCTGCACCGGCTGCCCAATGGCCCCAAAGGCCGAACCCTTGTGACTGGCCAGGCCCTCTAGGTCGAGCACCAGCTGGCCGGGCATGGCGGTTAGCTGGTGCAGCACATCGGTTTTGCCGCTGCCGGTGAGGCCGCCCAGCACGCGCCACTGCCGGGGCTGCGCAAACGAGGCCAGCACATCGCGGCGGTAGTCCTTGTACCCATGGTCGAGCAGGTGCACTTTGAAGCTGGCCAGCTCCAGCAGCCACATCACGGCCCCGCTGCGCATGCCGCCGCGCCAGCAGTGCAGGCGCACTTCCTTGCCGGGCACCAGCTTTTTGGCCTGCTTCACCATGGCCGACATCTTCGGCCCGAAAAACTCCAGGCCCAGGTGCACGGCCCGCTCCTGGCTCATCTGCTTATAGGTAGTGCCGATGCTGGCCCGCTCCTCATCCGTAAACAAAGGCAGGTTGAGCGCGCCCGGCATGTGGCCCTGCGCAAACTCGATGGGAGCCCGCACATCGAGCACGGGGTAGGGGAGTGCTTCGAATTCGGCTAGGGAGTGACGGGGCATGCGGGGCAATAATTGAAAATAAAAAAATGAACGTCATGCTGAGCGAAGTCGAAACATGACGTTCTCTGAAAAAAACGTCTGACTACGACTTCAGCTGGCGTTTATACAGCTGTACCGTGTTTTCGAGGCCCAGGTACAACGCGTCGCACACCAGAGCGTGGCCGATGCTCACCTCGGCCAGTTCGGGCAGCTGCTGGTGCAGCCAGGCCAAATTATTGAGGTCGAGGTCGTGGCCGGCGTTCACGCCCAAGCCCAGCTGGCCGGCGCGGGCCGCCGTGGCGCGGTAGGGGGCCACGGCGGCTTCGCGGTCGGCGAGGTAGTGCACGGCATAGGCTTCGGTGTAGAGCTCGATGCGGTCGGTGCCGGTGCTGGCGGCGGCTTCCACCAGGCGCACGTCGGGGTCGAGGAAAATGCTCACGCGGGCTCCAAACGACTTCAGCTCGGCCACCACTTCGCGCAGAAACTGCTGGTGCGCCACCACGTCCCAGCCCGCGTTGGAGGTAATGGCGTCGGGGGCGTCGGGCACCAGCGTCACTTGCTCGGGGCGCACCTCGCGGCACAGGGCCAGGAAATCGGGCGTGGGGTTGCCCTCCACGTTCAGCTCGGTGGTCACAATGTGCTTGAGGTCGCGCACGTCCTGGTAGCGGATGTGGCGCTCGTCGGGGCGCGGGTGCACCGTAATGCCTTCAGCCCCGAAGCGCTCGATGTCGCGCGCGACCAGCAGGATGTCGGGGCGGTTGTGGCCCCGGGCATTGCGCAGGGTAGCCAGTTTGTTGATATTGACGCTGAGCTTGGTCATCTTTTATTAGGGTAGGAGGGGATGGGGGTGGGCGGGTAGGAGTTGTTGGAGAGAATAGGAAAACCGGTTGTCATCCTGAGCTTGTGAAGGACCTCATTCCCGCTGAAAAGTTTGCCGTAACTCAACCGGCGGCACCGTAATAAGGTCCTTCGCTGCACGGATAATAAATAAAGGATGCCAACCAGAGCCGTAGCTTCGGGGCGAATTTACACCACACACGGCCCCGCCCCGGGCCGGGGGCCTGTCATGACGCATCCGTCCTCCCTATCTGTTCGGCTACGGCCGGTGCTGGCATTTGCCGCGCTGGCTTTCCTGGTTGTGGGCATCGAACATACCGTTGTGCGACTGCCCTCGTTTCCGCAGCATCCGGCCTTGTCGTGGGCCGTGTTGTTCGATGTGCTGGTGGGGCTGCCGCTATTGTTTTACGTATTGCTGCTGCGCCGCTACCGGCTTTCGCCCCTGGTGTTGGGTGGCGTGGTCAGTGCCTGCCTGGCGCTTGCGTGCTGGCTGCTGCCCGTACCACAATGGCCCTCGCAGGCGCTGCTGCGGCTGCTGCCTATGGCGCTCGAAGCCGTGACGCTGCTGGCCCTGGCTGCCCGGGGGCGGGCACTGCTGCGCGCCTACCGGGCCGCCGGGGCGCATGAAACCCGACTACTCCTTCGCCTGCGGCTGGCCGCCGCGCAGGAGTTGGGCATGGCCGGTGGGCTGCTGGTAGCTGAGCTCGATATGCTGCGCTACGCCCTGTTGGGCTGGTGGGAACCTATACCAGCCACGCGGTCGGGGGTGGCCGCCTTCGCCAGCCACCGCGAGTCGGGCCTGGGAGCTTTGCTGGGAATCGTCTGCTTCGGCCTTTTAATCGAAAGTGCTGCCTTGCACCTGCTGGTGCGGATGTGGAGCCCGGTGGCCGCCGGCTGGTTGCTCGTGGCCGATGCCTATGCGCTGCTGCTATTCATTGCCCACGGCCACGCCGTCCGGTTGCAGCCCACGCTGCTCACCGCCGATGAGCTGCTGGTGCGGGTTGGGTTTTTCTGGCACGTCGCGGTGCCGCGCAGCAGCTGGCCCACCGCCGAGCTGCTGCGGGGAGACTTCGCGGCCGATGCCGAAATCCTGAACCTGGCGCGCCCCCTGCTGACGGCTCCGAATGTAATGCTGACCTTTGCGGCCCCGATATCCGTAACCGGGCCGTATGGCATCTGCCGCCCGGCCCGCCGGCTGGCCCTGTATCTCGATCAGCCCATGGCCTTGCTGGACGCCCTCGCTGCCCCTCGTCACTGAAACTTTTACCCGCGCCAACGCGCCCATCCATTTTCTCCATGCTCAAAACCACCATCGACGCCGCCATCAAGCAGGCCATGCTCGCCAAAGACAAAGTGCGCCTTACCGCCCTGCGCAGCATCAAATCGCAAATTATGCTGGCCGAAACCGCCGACGGCGCCAGCGTTGACGGCCTCACGCCCGAAGCCGAGCTCAAGCTCCTAAACAAAGCCGCCAAGCAGCGCCGCGACGCCGCCGCCATCTACAAGGAGCAGTTCCGCTCCGACCTCGAAGAAACCGAGCTCGCCGAGTTGGCCATCATTGAAGAATACCTGCCCGCCCAGCTCTCCGAGGCTGCTTTGGTAGAGCGCCTCGTGCACATCATTCAGCGCGTGGGCGCTACCGGCCCTTCCGACCTGGGAAAGGTGATGGGCGTAGCTGCCCGCGAGCTCTCCGGCCAGGCCGACGGCAAGCGCATCTCCGACGTGCTCGGCCATTTGCTGAACAACACGAATCTGTAGTTGAGTAAGTGAGTAAATGAGTAACGGGAAGTCGGGCCTGCTGAACGAAACAATGGCTATGCGCTATGCCGCTTAGTAGGCCCGACTTCCCGTTACTCATTTACTCACTTATCCCCTTGCCGCATGACTGCCCTCGACATCCTCCTGCTCCTCCCGCTCGGTATCGGGGCCGTGAAGGGCTACCGGCGCGGGCTGGTGCTGGAAGTGGTGTCGCTGCTGGCCTTCGTGCTGGGCGTGGTGGGCGGGCTGCTGCTGCTTTCGGCCGCTGTGCCGCTGGTGCGGCAGTACGTGGGCGATGCCTTCGGGATGCTGCCGCTGCTGTCCTTCGCGCTGGTGTTCGTGGCCATTATGTGGGGCGTGCACCTGCTGGGCGGCCTGCTCAAAACGGCCGTGCACCTCACCCCGCTGGGCGTGCTGGATAATCTTTTGGGCGGGGCCGCCGGCGTCATCAAGTGGCTGTTGGGGCTGAGCCTGCTGCTCTACGGTACCCGCCTATCGGGCCTGATGCTGCTCTCGCCCAACCTCGTGGTGGGCTCGCAAATCCTGCCCATCGTGAAGCAAGCCACGCCGCTGGCCCTGCAAATCACGGGCTATGTGCTGCCCTTCGTCCAGGATTTACTAAGCCGAATGCGGGCAGCTTTTGTGAAGAGTTGAGTTTTGAGGGTTGAAGGTTGAGTTTTCTCAAATAGTCCTCTTTTAACTCCGCCTTCAACCCTTAAAACTCATCCCTTCAAATGCGTCTCCTACTGCTCGATAACTTCGACTCCTTCACCTTTACGCTGGCCGATTATCTGCGCCAGCTAGGAGCCGAAGTGGTGGTGCGACGCAACGATGTGCCCCTGGTCGAATTAAACGTGCCCGATTTCGACGGCCTCGTCCTGTCGCCCGGCCCCGGCACGCCGGCCGCAGCCGGCGTGATGCCGGCCGTCATCCAGACCTTTCATCGCCACATCCCCATGCTAGGCGTCTGTCTGGGCCACCAGGCGCTGGGCGAGTTTTTTGGGGGTGCGGTGGTACGGGCCGCCCGGCCCATGCACGGCAAAGTCACCGACATGCGCTGTGATACCGCCGCGCCGCTCTTTGCCGGCCTGCCAGTCGTGCAGTCCATCACGCGCTACCACTCGCTCATTCTCAGCGAGCCGCTGCCGGCCGTGCTCCAGCCCCTGGCCTACACCACCGGCCCCGCTCCCGAGCTCATGGCCTTGCGCCACCGCACGTTGCCGCTCTACGGCGTCCAGTTTCATCCCGAAGCCCTGCTCACCCCGCACGGGCTGGCAATTTTGGGCAATTGGCTCCGCTGTTGTATCATTGCCTAAACCGCCGGTAATTGACGAAAAACGAGATGGAATTGCGCCGCCAGCACCAGCATGGGTACGAATTAATGGACGAAGGCCAGGGCCCGGTGCTGCTACTGCTGCACGGCCTGTTCGGGGCCCTCAGCAACTGGCAGGACGTGGTGCGGGAGTTTGCGCCCGACCACCGCGTCATCATCCCCCTGCTGCCCATCTACGACATGCCCCTCACCCAGGCCGGCGTGCCGGGCCTGGTCGCCTACGTCGAGGGTTTTGTGAAAGTAATGGATTTGCCGGCCAGTTTCACCGTGCTCGGCAACTCCCTCGGCGGCCATATCGCCCTGGTCTACACCCTGAAAAACCCGGCCCGCGTCAATCGGCTGGTGCTCACCGGCAGCAGCGGCCTGTTCGAGGACAGCATGGGCGGCTCATTCCCCAAGCGCGGCAACTATGCCTATGTGCAGGAACGGGTAGGCTACACCTTCTACGACCCCAACGTAGCCACCCAGGAGCTGGTCGATGAGGTGTTCAATGTTACCAACTCCAATGCCAAGTGCCTGCGCATCATTGCTATTGCGCGCTCGGCCCAGCGGCACAACCTGAGTAAGGAGCTGGCCCGCATCACCGTGCCCACGCTGCTGGTGTGGGGCCTGAACGATACCATTACCCCGCCGCCCGTGGCCCACGAGTTCGAGCGCCTGTTGCCCCACACCGAGCTGCGCTTCCTAGACCACTGCGGCCACGCCCCCATGATGGAGCGCCCCGCCGGTTTCAATGCCTACCTGCGGCAGTTCTTACGTACCACCGAAGCTGCCCACGCGCTGTCTGCCTAAAAGTTATCTATCATTCTGCCGGCCCGATTGTTGTTAGCCACTATCCGGCCGCTAGTCCCGGCCAGAGTCCATCATGAATGTACTGCTTTCTCAATTTCTCCTATCTTTTCGACTGCACCTAATTCATAATTTATAATTACTAAAAGTATGCCCGCCCTGCTTGCCGAAGACCTCCTCAACGAAATGATTCCGCCTCTGAAGGGCACCGATTCGGTGGGCAAGGCAGCGCGCTGGCTCGATGAGTTCCATGTGGCCCAGCTGCCCGTCCTCGATAACCGCCACTACCGGGGCCTCGTCACCGAAGCCGACCTCGCCGATTTCGACGACCCCGAAACCCCTCTTTCCGCAATGCCCCTGGGCTACGCCGATGCCTACGTGCGGCCCGACCAGCATTTTTATCGCGTGATGGAGCTGGCCATTGAAAATAAAATCCAGCTCGTGCCCGTCGTCGATGAGCGGCATGAGTACGCCGGCGTCGTCACTATTGCCGATGCGTTGGCGGCCTTCGGGCAGCAGCCGGCCGGCGGCGGCCAGGGCGGCATCATCGTCCTCACCATGGAGGAGCGCGACTATTCGCTCACCCAAATCAGCCGCTACGTCGAGGAAAATAACGCCAAAATCATCAGTGCCCTGGTAGCCCAGGACGAAGTCGACCCCTACCGCATCCGCCTCACCCTGAAGCTGAATACCGACAACCTGGCCCGCATCACGGCCACGCTGGAGCGGTTCGGCTACGTCGTGACGGCGCAGTTCAGCGGCACCGCCGTGGTCGACGACGACGAGCAGGAGCGCTACGATGCCCTCCTGCGCTACCTGAGCGTGTAGAGGCGGGTGCTGTTCGGAATCCTTCTCTCGTTGCAGATGCTGCTGGCCGGCTTAGGGCCGGCTCAGGCCGATACGCTGCCGCACCCGCTGCGCCCCGTGGTGGCCCCCACCGATACCCTCGTGCAGATACTGCCTTGCCCCGGCATTGTGCGGGCACCGGTGGGTACCATCATTTTTGCGGGCAATGCCGTCACCAAAGACCGCATTCTACGGGCCGAACTCGATTTTCACGAAGGCGACACCCTTAATCTGGTCGACCTGCCGGCCCGCCTCGAAGCCAACCGTCGCCGGCTCTTCAACCTCCAGCTGTTTCACGCCGTGGTGGTGCAGTCTAGCTGCACTGGTAGCCGGCTGCTCATCGTGTTTGGGATGCAGGAGCGGTGGTATACCTTCCCAGTGCCCATCCTTTCGCTGGCCGACCGCAACCTGCGTTCCTGGCTCGACCGCGCCGACCGCTGGCGACGCGTCGACTACGGCGTGCACCTCGTGCGCAGTAACTTTCGCGGCCGCAACGAGCAGCTCATCGCTAACCTGCAGCTGGGCTTCAACCGCAAGTACGAGCTGTTCTACGAAGCCCCCGGCCTGGGCCACTACCGGCGGCTGGGCCTCGGCGTAGGCGCGTCCTACTTCCAAAGCCACTCTCTCGACTATATCACCCTGGCCGACCGCCTCACCCCGTTCCGGGCCGATGACGGCTTTCCCATCCAGCGCTTCTACGTCACGGGCGGGCTGCGCTTCCGGCACACCGTTCAGTTTCTCACGGCCCTCAACTTTTCCTACCACCGCGAGCAAATCAGCGACTCGGTCAATCATTACAACCCCACCTATTACCTCGGCCTCACTCAGCGCAAATACCTCGACCTGAACCTCATCAGTACCCGCAACCAGCGCAACACCTTCGCCTACCCGCTCACCGGTCGCTATGCCCAGGTTGCGCTCACGCACCGCATCTTTCTCGACGGTACCACCCCCAGCATCACCACCCTGCATCTGAACTATACCCGTTACCTGGCCCTGGGCCGTCAATTCTACTACAGTGTCGGCCTCAGCGGACAGGCCCGTCTCACCCGCCAGCTCGCCTACGCCGATAGCCGCGCCTTCGGCTACGACGATTTGGTGCGCGGCTACGACCAATACGTCATCGACGGCCGCCACTATGCACTGGTGCAGCAGGGCCTGTCGTACCCGCTGCTGCGGCCCCAGCCCATCCGGCTGCAATCCATCGACAATCCCAAAATCAATACCATCCCGCTCGCCCTCTACCTCAATATCTTTGCCGATGCCGGCTACGTTATCGCCCCGCATTCATTGTCCCAAAATCGCCTGCCCAATCAGCTGTTGAGTGCCGTTGGCCTCGGCCTGCACCTCGTCACGTATTACGACCGGGTATTTACGGCCGAATACACCCTCAATGGCTTAGGGCAAACCGGCTACTTTTTCCGGGCCGAATTCCCGATTTAGCCGTTTCATTCTCGCCATCCATATTATTTATTTGTTACGTAAGTACCCGCTATTATTACGGAGTTGTTTAGAAAGTCACAAAAGGTACTCAAACGGTGATGCAGAGCGCAGCATCTTGCTCTCATCGTTGAACAGGCCTGACGATGCGAGCAAGATGCTTCGCTGCGCGCTGCATGACCGTTCGGGGACTTTCTAAACAGCTTCTACGTAATCCGCTTTTCCATCCGCATGAAAATCGCCATTTTTGGTAAGCCTTTCGACGACGAAGCCGCCCCCGCCATTCAGGCCCTGCTCGACGATTTGGCCGCCCGTCGGGCCGAAGTCCGCATTGGCGAAGCCTTCCGCACCTTCCTCGACAACCGCCTGCGCCTGCCCGAAGGCACCACCGAGTTCCACCGCGGCGACTCGCTGCGCGGCGTCCAGTTCGTGCTCAGCATTGGCGGCGACGGCACCCTGCTCGATACCGTCACCTACGTCGGCAGCCTCCAGATTCCCATCCTCGGTATCCACACCGGCCGCCTGGGCTTCCTGGCCACCATCACCCCCGACCGCATTGCCCAGGCCATTGATGCCCTTTTCAAAGGTCATTTTACCATCGAAGAGCGCAGCCTGATTCGCGTCGACACCGACCCCGACGTATTTGGCAGCCTCAATTTCGGCCTCAACGAGTTCAGCGTCCTCAAGCGCGACACCTCGTCTATGATTGTCGTGCACACCTACATCGACGGTGAATACCTCAATTCCTACTGGGCCGATGGCCTCGTCGTGGCCACGCCCACCGGCTCAACTGGCTATTCCCTGAGCTGCGGCGGCCCGGTAATGCTGCCGCAAACAAACAATTTTATCATTGCTCCCGTATGCCCCCACAACCTGAATGTGCGCCCCTTGGTGGTGTCCGACCAGAGCGTGATTTCCTTCGAAATTGAAGGCCGCAGCTCCAGTTATATGCTGGCGCTCGACTCCCGCTCTCTGCCCGTCGAAGCTTCCGTTCAAATTGCCGTTCGCCGAGAAGCTTTCAACGCTCGGCTGGTAAAACTTAACCACGTCAACTTCCTCAGTACCTTACGCAGCAAACTGAATTGGGGCCTCGACCGGCGCAACCCCGCTGGTATTCAGGTCTGAAAACAGAGTTTTTTGCTGAAAAAATTGTCGAAGTTTTTTTTAGTTCCCGATTAGGCCTACTTTTGTCACCGTCTGAAACTGTGCGCTCTCTGCATTGCTTTTGCTCGCCGAACCTAGTATCATCATTTTAGTTGCCTTATGAAAAATATTTTCACGTATTCTACGGCCGTAGTGCTCGGGCTGGCTTTGGTGGCAACACCGGAGGCTGATGCCCAGCAGTTTAGCAAGCGGAAGCAATACAACTCCATCGGCTTCAGCCTGAATGCTATGAACTACTTCGGGGATTTGACGCCCGTAACTAGCTTCACTAGCTTGCGCCTAGGTGCTACTCGGGTTGGTGCAGGTATTTCTATTACCCGTCGTTTCTATCCGCGTGTGTCGGGCCGCCTTGGCTTGTCGTATGGCCGTATCTCGGGCGATGACTCCTTCGCCAGCGACCAGGACCCGGATGCTCGTTTCCGTAACAACCGCAATATGAATTTCCGGAATGACATTCTGGAAGCTTCGGCCGTTGCCATCGTTGACCTTATCGAAAACCGCAACAATTACCTCAAGCGTTCGGACTTTGTGCCCTACGTTTTCGCTGGTGTAGCTGGTTTCTACCACAACCCCCAGGGCCTCGATAAGAATGGTAACTACGTTGACCTGCAGCCGTTGAGAACGGAAGGCCAGGCAACTGCGTACAGCAAGACCCAGTTTTCGATTCCTTTCGGTGGTGGTATCCGCTACCGCATCAACCGTAACTTCGATGCAAGCCTGGAAATCGGCTGGCGCAAGACGTTCACCGACTACCTGGATGATACGGGTGGACGGTATGCTGCAACCTCTCAGCTTGCTCCCGGTGCCGCCACCTATTTCGGACATGACATCACCAAGGACCGCGCAAAATTTCCCGGTTTCGATAATGCTGGTGAGCAGCGTGGTGACTCGCGCAATAAAACCGACTGGTACATCGTAACTGGTGTAACATTGAATTACATCTTGACGCCCCGCATCAAGAACCCTAAATTCCGCTAGCCAGCGAATGCTGGCTTAGGTTTCTTTTTCCGAGTCAGCAATTACTAAATGACGAATTCAGTTCTCAAAAACGTACTCCTCGCTTGCTTTGTTCAGGCGGGGAGTACGTTTTTTTGTGTTTCAGCCAACGCGCAGAACACCAGCGAAGTAGGTATTGGTATTGGAGCCACCAATTACCGGGGCGAAATATCGCCCGATTTCCAGCTGCAAAATAGTCGGCCTGCCTTCACCGCCTTCTATCGTAAGGACGTATCGGTGCCCATCACCTTGCGGGGCGGCTTCACCGCCGGTTTCCTGCGCGGTGCCGATGATAACGTGACGGGCGTGAATGGGGGAGTGCCCCCGCTGCAGAGCTACCGGCAGGCCAATACCAAAGGCAGCGTGCTCGAAGCATCGGCGGTGGTAGAGTACAACTTCATGGATTACCATTACCGGACAGATAAGGTGCATTTTACGCCCTATCTGTTTGCCGGCTTGGCGGGGTTTTATGCCAATACCACTACGGTATCCAATAACCCCCTCCTACAGCCAACCTTCAACCAGAAAGGCAGCATGTTGGGGCTGGCTATCCCGGCTGGCGCAGGCATTAAGTACGCACTTTCGGAACACCTTAATCTGGGACTGGAAGTAGGTGTCCGCAAAACATTTACTGACCAACTCGACCATTTGAGCACCCAAGACCCCCTACTGGTAAATGTTCATGACCAGGATTGGTATTATTATAGTGGGGTCAGCTTATCGTATACGTTCTATAAAATCCGCTGCCCCGACCAATATAAAAAGAATAAAGGGCTGTTAAAGTAGTAGTTAGCTGATAGCTGATGAATGCTTTATATATAATTGTGAATTGCATATAGCCAAAAGCTAATATTGGCATTCGGCTGCTAAATGCAACCATTTCCGTAACTTGCTGGCTCTTTTAGCGAAACCGCAAAGATGACCGGCAAGGCCGAAATAGATACTCAAAATATTCCCGCTCATGTGGCCGTCATCATGGATGGCAATGGGCGCTGGGCCAAGCAGCGTGGGGGCTTGCGCGTATTTGGTCACCAAAGCGCCATCACGGCTGTGCGTGAAACTGTGGAGGAAGCCGCCGAATTAGGCGTGCGCTTCCTGACCCTGTATGCATTTTCAACGGAAAACTGGAATCGTCCGGCGTTGGAGGTAATGGCTCTGATGCAGCTGCTGGTGCACACCATCCGCAAGGAGACGGCTACGCTGCTCAAAAACAGCATTCGCCTGGAAGCCATTGGTGACCTGGCTACTTTGCCCAAAAGCTGCCAGCGGGAGCTGGCCGAGGCAATGGAGCTAACCAAGTATGGCACGCGCATGACGCTGGTGCTGGCCCTGAGCTACAGCGGCCGTTGGGACCTCACTCAAGCGGCCAAACGAATGGCCGATGACGTGGCTTCGGGCCGGCTCCAGCCCAGCCAGGTGACCGAAGCTACGGTGGCGAGCTACTTGGTAACGGCCAAAATGCCCGATCCGGAGCTTCTTATCCGAACCAGCGGCGAGCAGCGAATTAGCAACTTTTTACTGTGGCAGCTGGCCTATACTGAGTTGTATATCACCGATTTGCTGTGGCCGGACTTTCGGAAGCAGCACTTTCAGGAGGCCATCCGGGCTTATCAGCGCCGGGAGCGGCGGTTTGGTAAAACCAGTGAGCAAATCACTGTATCTTAAATCTTTGTAATGTTTATTGTGCGTAATTTTTTTATCAAGTGTGCGCTTTTGATGGTGGTATTGGCCGGCTTGATAGCGCAGCCAATACACGTACAGGCGCAGCAGCAAGCAGCCGCCGGACTCGATGAGCCCAAGAAATATGAGCTAGGGGGCATTACCATTAGCGGTGCCCGCTACCTCGACCCCAATACCCTGATTGGCTTGACTGGTTTGCGCGTGGGCGACCCCATCAGCATTCCAGGCGAGGAGATTGGAAAATCCATCCGGAAGCTGTGGGCCCAGGGCATCCTCGGCGATGTGAGCGTGACGGTGGCTCGATTCGAGGGCAATAAAATATTCCTCGACTACAACCTGAAAGAGCGGCCGCGCTTGTCAAAATTTACTTTTACGGGCATTAAAAAAGGACAAACCGAAGACCTGACGAAAAAAATCACCCTGATTCGGGGCAAGGTGGTGACGGATGCTCTGATGAACAATGCGCGGACGCAAGTGCGCAAATTCTTCGTAAACAAAGGCTACCTCGATACCAAGGTTGGCATTGTGCAGGTTGCCGATTCCAGCTTGTCAAATAGTGTGGCCCTGCGCATTGACGTGGATAAAGGCTCGAAAGTGCGCATCCATGAAATTGCCTTTGAAGGCAACAAAGCCTTTACGGACCGTAAGCTGAAGGGCAAGCTCAAGAAGATCAAAGAGCGTAAGCCGTATAAATTCCTGACCCCCGGCAAATTCCAGCGTAGCGATTACGAGGAGGACAAGAAGAAGCTGCTGGAATTCTATAATTCCGAGGGCTACCGCGACGCAACCATCGTGAGCGATACGCTTGTGCGGGACGATAAAGGCCTGGCCTTGCGCATCACCGTAGACGAGGGCCCCAAGTACTACTTCCGCCACATTACCTGGAACGGCAACTACCTGTATGACGATAAGACGCTGGCCAATGTGCTGGGCATCAAGTCCGGTAGCACTTACAGTAAGGAGATTCTGGATAAGCGCCTGAACTACAATCCGACCGGGCAGGATATTTCTTCGCTGTATCTCAACGACGGCTACCTGTTCTTCACCATCGACCCGGTGGAAACCAAGGTTGAAGGCGACTCAATTGACATTGAAATGCGCCTGAATGAAGGGGTACAGGCCCACATCAAAGACATCAACATATCGGGCAATACCAAAACCAGCGACCACGTGCTGCGCCGCACGCTGCGCACGCTGCCCGGCGATAAATTCAACCGGGAGCTACTCATCCGCTCACAACGCGAAATTGCTACCCTCGGCTATTTCGACCCGGAAAAAATTGGCATCAACCCCATTCCCAACCAAGCCGATGGCACGGTTGATATCAACTACACGGTGGTAGAAAAGCCTTCGGACCAGGTAACGCTGTCGGGGGGCTGGGGCGGTTATGCCGGTTTTATTGGTACGGTAGGTCTTGTTTTCAACAACTTCTCACTTCGCAAAGCCGGTACGCTGCGTAACTGGACGCCTGTGCCCTCCGGCGATGGCCAGCGCCTGTCGCTCAACGTACAGGCCAATGGCTTGCAGTACCAGGCTTACTCCTTGTCATTTACCGAGCCCTGGCTGGGTGGCCGTCGGCCGAACTCCTTCTCATTCAGCCTGAATCACAGTGTGCAGCGGACGGGTGCGGCACTAGATGCAGCTTCAGACCAGTTCATTAAGGTGAACAGTGCCACCGTGGGCCTGGGCCGCCAGCTTCGCGTGCCAGATGACTACTTCACGCTCAGTAACTCGCTGTCGTACAGCCAGTATCAGACACAAAATTATGCGGTGATTGCCGGGGCTGCTTCGGGTACGTTCAACAATATTACCCTGAATACCACGCTGGCCCGCAACAGCATCGACAATCCCACCTATACGCGCCGGGGTTCATCGCTAAGCCTGAGCGTGAACCTGACGCCGCCTTATTCGCTACTGAACCCCGACCATCCGAGCAACAACCAGTGGATTGAATTCCACAAATGGATGTTTGATGCTTCGTGGTTTACCCCGATTGTGGGCAAGCTGGTACTGAACACCCGCGCCCACTTTGGCTACCTGGGAACCTATAATTCCAAGCGCGACGTGGGGCCATTTGAGCGATTTAAAATGGGTGGTGCGGGCCTGGGCTACAACGGCGGCGGCAACTACCTGGTGGGTACCGACTACGTGGGCCTGCGCGGCTACGACGACCCCAACGCGACCTTCGCCATCCCGACGGCGCAGTCTGGCCAGGCCGGTGGCATCGCATTCAACAAGTACGTGCTGGAGATGCGCTACCCCGTCAGCCTCAACCCGGCCGCTACGGTGTACGTGCTGGGCTTTGCCGAAGCGGGCAATGCCTTCGGCTCCTACCAGAACTATAACCCCTACAAGCTGTACCGCTCGGCTGGCGTAGGCGCTCGTATCTTCATGTCGGCCTTTGGTCTGCTGGGCTTCGACTTCGGCCATGGCTTCGACTCCGTGATACCGCCGATTGGTACTCCGGCCGGCACCAAGCAAGACCCCAACCACTTCCACTTCATCATTGGCCAGCAAATTCGCTAGCAAGGCACTAGCGAGCGGAGTTTCACGTTTCCTCCCGTATGAAGAATTTTGGCGGCCTGATACTGGCCTTGTTGTTGCTAGTTGTTGCACCAGAAGCCCAGGCCCAAAAATTTGGTTGGGTCGATTCGGAGTTCATCATGGCTAAAATGCCGGAGTACGCTAAGGCCCAGCAGGAGCTGACCCTGCTGTCGGATACCTGGCAGAAGGAAATTGAAACGCTGCAAAAAGACCTCGATAAGCTGCATCGGAACTATCAGAACGAAGAAGTTGTGCTGACGGAGGCCATGAAGAAAAAGCGGCAGGACGAAATTTTGCTCAAGGAGCAGGAGTTGAAAGCTTATCGCAACAAACAGTTTGGCTACGAAGGGCAGCTATTCAAGAAGCGCCAGGAATTGAACAAGCCCGTGCAGGACAAGGTATTTGAAGCCGTCGAAAAGGTCGCCAAGAAGAAAACGCTGGCAGTGGTTTTCGATAAATCCGGCGACCTGACCATGCTCTACACCAATCCTGCGCACGATTACACCGAATTTGTGCTCGAAGAGCTGGGCCTGGGTGCTGAAGACCGCAACCAGCCCGGCCCCAAAGGCGCGGTGAAGACGGTGGCCCCACCAAAAACACCGGTTGACCCTAACTTTGAATCGGACTCGGGCACGCCCGAGGCTGCCCCGGCAACCAAGCCGGCAGCCAAGCCAGCGCGTCCGACCAAAAAGAAGTAATTACCTTTGCCCCAATATTTTTCTGACCCTTTTTCTTTTTGATGAATCTCGTGAAAATCTTTCGTCTGACGCTCGCCGCCGCTCTGCTGACCGCCGGAACCCTGGCTGCCACTTCCGCGCAGGCCCAGGCCCCCCTGAAAATTGGCTACACCGATGTTCAGTACGTGTTATCCCAGATGACCGAAAGCAAACAGATTGAGTCGGAGCTCAAAACCTACAACGACCAACTCGCGGCCCAGCTGAAAAGCAAAAGCTCCGAGTTCGAAACCAAAGTGAAGGATTATCAGCAGAAGTCCGGCACCATGACGGACGTAGTGAAAGCGGATACCGAAAAGGAGCTGCAGCGTTTGCAGCAGTCCATTCAGGAGTTTCAGCGCACTGCCGAACAGTCGCTCCAGCAGAAGCAGCAGACGCTGCTGAAGCCGGCGCTGGACAAGCTGCAGAAAAACATCGACCTCGTTGCTGACGAGAACGGTTTCACCTATGTGTTCAACTCCGATGGTGGCGGCAGCCCGCTGCTGTTGCATGCTCCTAAGGATGGCGACATTTCGGACCTCGTATTGAAGAAAATGGGCATTACGCCCGGTGCAGCCGCTCCCATCAAGTCGGGCCCGGCCTCGCCTGTTAGCGCGCCGGTTACACCTGGTGTGAACAAGACCAAGACTAAAACCAAGAAGTAAGCGGCAACCGCCGCCTGCCTAAAAAAGCCGGAGCATTTGCTCCGGCTTTTTTCATATACCACCAATTTGGGAAATGATAGACGACGAATTTGAGGCGGATGAGCTGCTCGACAGCGAAGCCGATGAGGAAAATGGCGATGAGCTTTACGAGCATCACCGCATCATAGTAGACCGTGGCCAGGAGATGCTGCGGATTGATAAGTTCCTGCATAGCCGGCTGCGTAATACTTCGCGCAACAAGGTGCAGGATGCCATTCGGGCATTAGCAGTAGAGGTGAACGGAGTGGCTGTGAAGCCCAATTATCGGGTCAAGCCGCAGGATGTTATTACCGTCACGCTACCCGAGCCGCCGCGTGAAGGCCGGGTAGTGCCGGAGGAGATGCCCCTCGACATTCGCTACGAGGATGCTGAGCTGCTTATCGTGAATAAGCCCGCTGGCCTTGTGGTGCACCCGGCGTACGGCCACTGGCAGGGCACGCTGGTAAACGGCCTGGCGCATCACCTCGCCAATCTACCTACGGGCCGCAACGGGGAAATCCGCCCCGGTCTGGTGCACCGCATCGACAAGGATACGTCGGGCCTGCTGGTCATTGGCAAAACCGAGTTTGCCATGACGCACCTGTCGTTGCAGTTTTTCCATCACACCATTCAGCGCAGCTACCTGGCATTGGTGTGGGGCACTCCGCCCGGCCCCACGGGCACAATAACCGGCCACCTGGGCCGCAGCATGCGCGACCGCAAGGTGCAGGCCGTTTATCCCGGCGGCGAGCAGGGCAAGCCCGCTGTGACGCATTATGAGGTGTTGGAGAACTTCGGCCCGGTAACGCTGGTACGCTGCGTACTCGAAACCGGCCGGACTCACCAGATTCGCGCCCACATGCAGTACCTCGGCCACCCCCTGTTCTCCGATGCGACCTATGGGGGCGACCGCATTCGCGTGGGCCAGAATAATGGCACGTACCGGGCATTTGTCGAAAATGCTTTTCAGCTGATGCCGCGTCAGGCGCTACACGCCCGCTCGCTCGGCTTTGTGCACCCAACTTCCGGCGAGCAGCTGCTATTCGAAGCCGAGCTGCCCGAAGATTTCGCGGCAGTGCTCGAAAAATGGCGCAACTGGGCTGCTACCTAAAACTGAGCCCACCCTATAAAAACGAAAAGGTCCCAACGCATTGCGTTGGGACCTTTTTGCATAAGTGACAGGTAAGAATTACTTCTTCTTCGGCGCAGCCTTCTTAACTACTGCCTTGGGCTTGGCAGTGATGATGTCCAGGTTGCTCTTGGCACCCTTGTTCTCAGGGTCCAGAACCAATACCTGCTCGAAGTATGACTTGGCTCCGGCTTTATCACCCTGCTGGAAAGCATATACACCCAAGTAGCCATAGGCCTGCACCAAACCTTCGCGGAATTTAGCCGGCTCGGCATCTGCTGCTTTCGAGAGTTCGATGTACTTCTCGTAGTTCGGCTTGGCCAAGCCCTGCTTGCCTTCCGGGTCGCGCTGAGCGTTCACCGAAGCCCGGTAAAGGTATGCCGGAGCATACGTGGGCTTGGCGATGTTGATGATGTTGTACACGCTGTCAGCCTCAACGTACTGTTTGTCGCTGCTGAAAGCCGTAGCCAGACGGAACTGGTCAGTCAGGTCGCCGCTGCATTTGTTCAGCTTGTACTTATACACGCTGATGGCACCTTTGTAGTTTTTCTGGTTGGCATAAATGCTGGCCAGGTCGTTCTGAAAGTCGCAGGCCTTAGACGGGTCCTTTGCGATAATCTTGCCGATAAGCGCTACCGCTTCCGGGCCTTTACCCGTTTTGCTCAGGATTTTGGCCTTGTAGATGTAATCTTCGGAAATAATCTTATCGGCTGGTACCACCGACATATAGGTGTCAATGGCGGTAGCCGCTCCTGCAAAGTCACCAGTTTCATACAGCAAATAAGGCTTCAGGCGGTTCATGGTAAGGTTTTGCGGGTCGTTTTGCAGCACCTTATTTACCTCCGTCAACGCCTCCTGGTACTTCCTGGTCAGATACAGGAACGAGGCGTATTGAGCATTCGTCGAAGACGAATTTTCCGCCAGGTCGGTGTATTTCTTGAATGTGCTCAAGGCCAGGTCATACTGGCCGGCGTAGTAGTACATGTCGGCCAGCTCCCGGTAGGCCGGTGCGTAGCTGGGGTCAAGCTCTATGGCCTTGCTCAGGCTCTCACGGGCCGCGTTGAAGTTGCGCGAGCGCACGCTCAACACACCTTTCTTGTAGTAAGCCTGGGCGAAGCTGGGGTTTGCCGCAATAGCACGGTCAAAGCTGGTCATGGCCTCTCCACCACCCTGGTCAGAGTGCAGGAACACATCACCACGAGCAACCATCAGGGCCGGGTCATCCTTTTTATAGGCGGCCTGAGCCGCATCCATGTAAGTCTGGGCTTTGCCAGTATTCTTACCATCAATCTCCCCATACGCCTGCGCTATCATGGTGAGCAATTTGGCATCTTTGTTCTTGGTCGCCTTCGCAGCGGCATCAAACTGAACTTCAGCCGGAGCAATCTGGCCTTTGGCCAGTAGCGCACGGCCGGCAGCTACTTGGCCGAAAGGAGTGGAGCCCGCTGCTTTGTTGAAGAAATAAGCAGCCGAATCGGCCATATCACGCATCTGATAAAGGCGGCCCAGCTCGAAAGCAGTTTCGGGAGTGGAGCCGGGACGCAAAATGGCGCGGGCTTCGTTGTACCGACCCAATTCAATATCGCGTTGGGCGGTTTGCACGTTTTGGGCGGTGGCCGCCGTAGTACCTGCTACCATTGCAACGGCAGCGAGCAGCGGCTGTTTCCAGGGCTTGAAACTCATAGGAGAAGAAAAAGAATGAAAAAGCAATGAAAAATTTTTACGCGAAAAGCGTAATTACAGTTTAGGCGTGGTAATAATTCGGGCCTGCATCTGAGCCGGTAGTAATCCCGACTTCTGAAAAATCAGCTGTCCGTTCTTGCCTGCCACGAAAGATGCAAACCCTGTGCCTAATCCTGCGCGCGCTTCCCGACTGATGATGTAAAGGTTGCGCCGGAGCGGGTAATTCTGCAAATCCGGGTCCTGGGCCAGCTGCTCAGGCGTCTTTTCGGCCAGGTATGCTTGGTAGGGCTGAATATAGTCGTTAGGCTTTGGGTTGGGGCGGGACGTGATGCTGGCCACCCGGACCTTATTGGCAAACGTCATGGCAGTCGGGTCGTCCCGGTCTGAAATCCAGTTTACCCCCACTACTCCAATAGCGCTGGGATGCGTTGCAACATAATCAAGCAGGGCAGGGTTCGAAGTTGCGGCAAATACCCGGCTGGTGAGCGGGGCACCATGCGTCACCGAATCGAGCACGAAGCGCGTCGTGCTGCTCCGGTTTGCATCGAATACCACATTGATGGACGACAGGCCCTTCTTGCCGCTAATCTGGTTCCAGCTACCGGTTTTGCCCGTGAAAATATCGGCCAGCTGCGCCACCGTCAGCAACGAATCCGGATTGCTGCGATTAAGTACGATGGCCAGGCCATCGATGCCAATACGGATAGTGCGCGGCACAATAGTTTGCTTGGCTAAATCAGCCTGCTCTTCCGCGTTCAGCTCGCGCGACACCACCGCCAGCTTCACCTTATCGTTGATGAGGTCCAGCATCACCTTTTCCTCCGGCTGAAAGCTCATCTTGACATGAGCATTCGGATAAAGCTTAGCAAACGTATCTATCTGCGCCTGCAGGATAGGCGCAAACGTTTCATCCACGCTCACCGCAACATTGCCGCTGGTAGTGGTATCCTGAGCTCCTGGCGACCCTGGACCATTGCAGGAGGTAATGGCAAGTGCTCCGGCCAATACCGTAGCTCCGGCAGTCAAAAAGTGGGCACATTTAATCATTATCGTCAGAAATGGTTTTTTTGCGAAAATGGGCCTGGTAGCCTCGGCCAAAACGGACCAGCCCATAGAGAATGAATACAGAACCCAAAATCCGGCGGGTTATTGGGCCAAGCTGAACCAGTCCCCCAACCGAAGGACTATTGGCCGACCACCACAGCCATACCCCAAGGCCCATGTAAATGGAGGCCATCAGGAGCACAAAGTAACGCACTAGCCGCTGGGGCGACTTACCAAGCCGCTCCTCAGTAGTAGGTAAGTTGAGCATAAAAAAGAAAATGCAGAAATGGAGATATAATAAACCCGAAAAACGCGGGTAAAGGTTCGGCGCATCAGCTTGGAGCTCCCATACCAGCCTGCAAAAAAGCCAAAAAATAGCTGCTTTTCATAGCGGACAACTCACTTGGTTTGTCTCGTAATGTGCTCGCAAATGAGTTTGGTAGTTAGTCAACAGACGGCTTTCTAATTGAAGTTAGCGCCCTACAACGAACTATTGCTGCCTATCGGTACCTGTGGAGCAACTTTTTGTACATGCCCTGAGGTGGTGTGTAATAAAAAACCCTGGACCGAGCCATGAAGCTCAATCCAGGGTTTCCGCTACTTCTGAAAAAACCAGAAGTAAGAAACTATTGAATTTTGAAGGTAATCGGTACCGTAAACGAAACGCTTACTGCACGGCCGTTCTGCTTGCCGGGGATGAATTTAGGCAGGGTTTTCACCGCCCGCATCGTTTCCTCGTCAAGACCCGAACCCAGGCCTTTTACCACTTTCACATCTGAAACGTCGCCCTGCGGGTTTACCGTAAAGCTAACGAAGATGCGACCTTCAACTTGGTTGCGAAGTGCCAGCGGGGGGTATTTCACCGCCTTCTGGATGGCGTTTACGATAGCACCGTTTCCACCACCACCGGGCAGCTGAGGCATTTGCTCTACGTAGGTGTAGACTTTGTTCTCAACTACTTCTTCAACCACTTTGTCGCCGGGACCCGAAAGTTCGGACAGGTCAGGAGCATCCGTGTTACCTTTTACGGTTACGGTGGCCACCGTCTTATCCTTCAGCTCCTCCTGGTCCGGAACCTCTTCCTTCTTCACTTCCTCATCCTTCTTCACCACCGGAGGAGTGAATTTGATGGTGGTAAGCTTGGGGGGAGGGGGTGGCGGCGCCTCGGGGGGCGGCGGGGGGGGCGGCGGCTTGGTTTCGTCCAGGGGAGGAGCGTCCATCAGCACGTTCTCCTTCAGATTCTTCGCGGGCTCCTTCGGCATCTTTTCTTTCAGATACTGAGCGATGAGCGGGAAAGCAATCAGAAGGACAAACAGCGCCGTAGCAATAATCAGCGCCCGGGTTACGTGGCGCTGATACAGGCGTCGGAGCACATAAGCGCCGTAGGCCTTGTTGCGACCCTCAAAAACGATATCGTTTAAGCTGGCTTTCGCAATTTGCGCATTGTCCATCATAGGGCTGAGTCTTTAATAAGGTCCAGGTCGTCTTTGGGTACCTTCACCAGCGCGTATTTTTTCTGGTTCGTGATGTTCATCTCGTCCAGAATATCCACCATGTTTTTATACTTGGCGTCTTCACTTGCTTTGATGAGGATGATGGGGTCCGGCTTCTGGCGCTGGCGGTCCAGCAATACCTGCCGAATGCCGGAAGCGGAGAAGTTCGTCACCTTCAACTCAGGCTTGGGTACCGTTTTGTCGTTGGGCGTATTCAACCCGAAGTAGTAATACGCCTTGTTGTCTTTGCCAAGGATGATGGTCATGGCCTGCGAGGCCTTGATTTTCGTGTCCTCGACATCGTCGGTCTTCTTCACCGGCATCGTGAGCTGCATCACGTTGGGCTTGGCGAAGGTGGTGGTCAGCATGAAGAAGGTGAGCAGGAGGAAGGCCAAGTCCACCATTGGGGTCATGTCGATTTTGGTCGACATTTTCTTGGCCCGCTTCTTCCCACCTTTTCCACCGGAGTCGGCTTTGCCTTGAATTTCTGCCATGGAATTTAGTTAAGTGAAAGGATTGGGAATGAAGCAGTAGCAACAACCAAAATTATTTGGCGGCGGCTACTGGCTTGTTTTCCATATCCGTGATGAGATTGAAGCGGTTGATGTCTCTTTCCTGCAACACTTTGATAACCTGCTCTACCGTAGGTATGTCAGCATTGCCATCGCCTTTGATAGCGATGTAAGTAGGCTTGTGGAAGATGGCCTGGTTAGCTGTACGAGCTGCAAGTACCCAGTCAATCAACTGGTTATTGAGCGAGTCGAGCGGAACACCGGGCTGCTGGGCATTTACCTGCTTGCGGTCTTCCTTTTCCATGTTCAGGTAAGAACCCAACTGGCTGATAGGCAAGCCAAAGTTGGGTAGGTTGCTGAACTCCTTGGCTTGGGCTGCGGTGAAGTTTACGCCGTATTTGGCGCCTACTTTCTGCAAGGCCTGAATCTTGGTTTGCGGCGCATCGACACCAAAGAAGACGCGCTTCTTGTTGTCGATGGTGAGCGTGATTACGTTGTTCTCGGGCAATTTAAGCTCCGAAGTCGACGAGGGCGTGTCCACTACCACAGTCTCTTCGGGGGCAAACTTGGTGGTGAGCATGAAGAATGTCACCAGCAAGAAAGCCAGGTCCACCATCGGCGTCATATCGAGCGACGGTGAGGTACGGTGCGGTTTTACTTTGGGCATTGCGAGGTGGGGGTAAAAGGGGGCGATTCATTCCGGAGAACGAACCGCCCCGCGTTTTAGTGCATCAGCAGTTTGCTAACAAACGGAATTAAACCGTTTGGGCGTTCTGCTTATTGCCGTGTTGAGCGGCAAAGGTTTGGATGATGCTGAAACCGGCCTCGTCAATGCTGTAAGTCAGCTCGTCAATCTTGCTGGTGAAGTAGTTGTAGGCTACGATGGCCAGGGCCGAAGTACCGATACCCAGTGCCGTGTTAATCAGGGCTTCCGAGATACCGTTTGCCAGAGCTACTGCATCGGGAGTACCGGCCTGCGCCAGAGCGGCGAAGGCACGAATCATACCGAATACCGTGCCCAGCAGACCCGTCAGCGTGGCAATAGAAGCCAGCGTCGAGATGATAACCAGGTTTTTCTCCAGCATGGGCAGCTCCAGGGCGGTGCTTTCTTCGATTTCCTTCTGGATGGCGAGGATTTGCTGGTCAGTGGCCATCGAGCGGTCACGGCCCATCTCGTTGTATTTCATCAGGCCGGCTTTCACCACGTTAGCTACCGAGCCTTTCTGCTGGTCGCAGGCAGCGAGGGCGCCGTTGATGTCATTGCTGTTCAGCTTCTGACGCACGGTGCGCACAAAACTCTCGATGCTCTTGGAGCCTTTGGCCTTGCTGATGGTCAGCATCCGCTCAATCGAGAAGGTGATAACCATGAGCAGCATCGACATCAGAATCGGCACTACAAAACCACCCTTAAAAACTACCCCGAGGTAGTCGCCGGGGTTGGGGTTATTCTCATTGTTGCCGCCTTGAAAGTGGCTTGAGTCGCCTAGCACGAACTTATAAATGAGGAGGCTGACAACGTAAGCAAGGATGATAACCAGGACGGAGAACAGCGAGGCACCACCGCTGCTTTGGGCTTCGGCTTTGGCGGCCGTTGCGGCGGGCCGGGGGCTCGTATTCATGGCATTTTTCTGTTCCATTTGTTCCGGATTGTTTGGGGGTTGTTGTGTGAAGTATTTGAATTGAGTGGGTAAAGAAAATGCAAAAAGTTGGTTAGGAGTGCAGGCGTTAGCAAAAAAGACAATCGATAATCCCGTTCCGAGAGAAGTCGAATAGCACTTATCAAAGTCTAAATTACCCACCGAGCCCACTTAGTTGAGCAAACCTAACCAAAAAGCGCGGCCTGACCAAAGAAAAGTTGCCAGCGCCCACTAGAATTACCATGAAAGTTGGATGAAGCCTCCCCAATGCTAAACCGTGCCTTTGGGTTGAGCAGGGCGTCGTTTGGCTTCTTCCCAGTACACATCCATCTGGGCCAGCGAGAGGTCGGCGAGGTGCTGATTATTGGCGGCAGCGGCCGTTTCCAGATACTGAAAGCGGCTGATAAACTTGCGGTTGGTGCGCTCCAGTGCTTCTTCGGGATTGATGCCGGCGAAGCGGGCAAAATTGACCAGCGAAAAGAGTAAATCGCCAAATTCATCGGCCGCTTTTTCAGCGTCCATCCGGTCGGGATTGCCGTGGCTGTACTCGGTACTAAACTCGTTTAATTCTTCCTGCACTTTGTCCCATACCTGCTCGGGCTGCTCCCAGTCGAAGCCCGCGCCCCGGGCTTTTTCCTGAATACGCATGGCCTTTACCAGCGCAGGCAGGGAAGTGGGTACCCCGCCGAGCACCCCGTTGGTATTGCCTTTTTCTTTGAGCTTGAGCTGCTCCCAATTGCGCTTTACCGTCTCCTCGTCGTGGGCCTGCACATCGCCGTAGATGTGCGGGTGGCGGTAAATGAGCTTCTCGCACTGGGCATTGAGCACGTCGGCAATGTCGAAGGCGCCTTTTTCGGCGGCGATGCGGGCGTAAAAAATCAGGTGAAGCATGACATCGCCCAGTTCCTTTTTCAGGTCGGGCAGGTCGTCGCGCAGAATGGCGTCGCTGATTTCGTAGGTTTCCTCGATGGTGAGGTGCCGCAGGGTCTGCAGGGTTTGTTTTTTATCCCAGGGACATTCAGTGCGGAGGCGGTCGAGTACGTCGAGCAGGCGGCCGAATGCTTCGAGCTGCGCGGGCCGGCGAGCACTGGTAAGCAGAACATTAGGCGAATTTGTGGGGTTTTCCATTGTTCCAAAGATAAAAGTCCGTGCCGCCAACCGGTTGCTAATGCCTAATTTTGGTCTTTCAAATTAACTACCTCCGTGACTTTAATCAAATCTATTTCCGGTATCCGTGGCACTATTGGCGGGCCGGTGGGCCAGGGCCTCACGCCGCTCGACGTGGTGAAGTATGCCGCCGCGTATGGTACCTGGGTTAAAACCCAAAATACTGATAGCAAGCTGATTATTGTCGGCCGCGATGCTCGGATTTCGGGCGATATGGTGAGCCGCCTGGTGGCCGCTACGCTGCAGGGCCTCGGCCTCGATGTGTGCGACCTCGGCCTGAGCACCACGCCCACCGTGGAAATGGCGGTGCCCGCCATGAAGGCGGCCGGCGGCATTATCCTCACGGCTTCGCACAACCCCAAGCAGTGGAACGCACTGAAGCTGCTGAACGCCATCGGCGAATTTATCTCGGAAGCCGATGGGCAGCAGGTGCTGGCCTCGGCCGAAAACGAGGACTTTGACTTTGCGCCCGTGACCAAGCTGGGCCAGTACACCACGGATACCACTTTCTTGGAAAAGCACATTGAAGCTATTCTGGCGCTGCCGCTGGTGGACGTGGAAGCCATTAAGGCCCGCAACTTCCGGGTGGTGGTGGATGCCGTGAACTCGTCGGGGGGCTTTGCCGTGCCGCAGCTGCTGGAAGCGCTGGGCGTGACGACCATCGAAAAATTGCATTGCGAGCCCACCGGCGACTTTGCCCACAACCCCGAGCCGCTGCCCGAGCACCTGCGCGACATTGCCAAGGTGCTGGAAAAAGGCGGCTTCGACCTCGGCATCGTGGTAGACCCCGACGTGGACCGCCTGGCGCTGGTGAGCGAAAACGGCGAGATGTTCGGCGAAGAATACACGCTGGTGGCCGTGGCCGACTACGTGCTGCAAAGCTTGGGCGGCGGCAATACCGTGAGCAACTTGAGCAGCACCCGCGCCCTGCGCGACGTGACCGAGAAGGCCGGTGGCAACTATTCGGCCGCCGCCGTGGGCGAGGTGAATGTGGTGACGAAAATGAAGGAAACCAACGCCGTAATCGGTGGCGAAGGCAACGGGGGCATCATTTACCCCGAACTGCACTATGGCCGCGACGCCCTGGTTGGCATTGCGCTGTTTCTGACGCACCTGGCCAAAACCGGCCTCACGGTGAGCCGCCTGCGCAACTCGTACCCGAGCTATTTCATCTCGAAAAACAAGATTGAACTGACGTCGGACATCAACACCGACGACGTGCTGGCCAAGATGGAGCAGCGCTACGCCAAGCAGCCCGTGAATACGATTGACGGCGTGAAAATTGAGTTCGATAAGGAGTGGGTGCACCTGCGCAAGTCTAATACCGAACCCATTATCCGCATCTATGCCGAGTCGGATTCGAACTCTACGGCTGATTATCTGGCCCAGAAAATCATTGGTGATATCAAGGAAATTATCGCCGCAAAGGCGTAGTTAGTCGGGGTGTTGCGCATTTAGCGCGGCTGCTGTGGAGTAGTTTCAATTCGAAAGCCCAAATTTGTATTTGTGTATAGCTTGAAAGAAGCCGGGTGCACCCACACCCGGCTTCTGCCTTTTTCTGCTGAAACGATTCCTATGAGCACAATTTCCCCCAACGCGCCCGCTTTCGTTTATTTCGACAATGCCGCTACCACGCCCCTCGACCCCGAGGTGCTGGAGGCCATGCTGCCCTTTCTGAGCCAGCACTACGGCAACCCGAGCAGCCTGCACGGCCCGGGCCGGCAGGTGCGCGCCGCCATCGAGAACGCCCGCAAAACGGTGGCGCACCTGCTGAATGCCGCTCCGGCCGAAATCATTTTCACGAGCGGTGGCACCGAGGCCGACAATTATGCCGCCTTTGGCAGTGTGCGCACACTGGGGCTAAAGCACGCCATTACCTCGCCGATGGAGCACCATGCCGTGCTGCACCCGTTGCAGGTACTGGCCAAAAGCGGCGAGATTGAGCTGCACTACGTGAAACACGACGCGCAGGGAACCCTGGATTTGGGTCACCTGGAGGAGCTGCTGGCCACGCAGTCGCGCACGTTTGTGAGCCTGATGCACGCCAACAATGAAATTGGCAACCTGAATGACATTGCCGCCATTGGTGATATCTGTGCCCGCTACGATGCCGTGTTTCACACCGATACGGTGCAGACGATGGGGCATTACCGGCACGACGTGCAGCAGCTGAAAAACCATTTTCTGGTGGGTTCGGCCCATAAATTTCATGGGCCGAAGGGGGTGGGGTTTATCTACACCCGCAGCGGCTTGCGGGTGAGTCCGCTCATTCACGGCGGCTCGCAGGAGCGCAATGTGCGCTCGGGTACGGAGAACGTGTACGGCATTGTGGGCTTGGTCAAGGCGCTGGAAATCGCGGTGCGCGACCTGGCCGCCCACCACGCGCAGGTGCAGGCGTTGAAGACCCGCTTCATCGAAAAACTCCGCGCCGAGGTGGAGGATGTGCAGTTCAACGGCCTGTCGGAGCACGCCGATAAGAGCCTTTACACGGTGCTGAGCGTGAGCCTGCCACCGTCGGCCATCAGCGAAATGCTGTTGTTCAACCTCGATATCAGCAAGGTGGCGGCTTCGGGGGGCTCGGCCTGCACCAGTGGGGCCCAGGCGGGCTCGCATGTGCTCGAAGCCCTGGGCTGCGACCCCGGCCGTGCCACCGTCCGCTTTTCGATGAGCAAGATGAATACCGAAGCAGAAGTGGACTACGCCGTGGCCGTGCTGGCCAAGCTGTACCGGCCGGTGGCAGTGCAGGGTTAAAACTGCCCGGTGGCCCCTCCGCCACCCGATTGCCCACCGCCGAACTCGAAGCCACCCAAGGCGGGCGCATCGAGTGCGTGGGCAGTTTGGGCCTGAATCAGGTTTTCGAGGTTGAAGTGGCGTGGCTCATCGTCGGGCAGCGAGGTGAGGCCGAAGCGGGCGGGGCGTAGGGCGCGGAGCAATGCGCCGGCCAGCAGTACCGTAAGCAGAGCGCCAGTCGCTACGGCGGCTATTTCGGGCGGTAGCAGCGAGCGGTAGTGCCGCAGAGTGAAGATGGAGAATGCCAGTGCCAACAAGCTCAGCAGGAGCAGGGGGCGGTCGGCCCGGCGCAGGCCCAGCGTGATATACAGAAGTGGAATGCCCGCCGTGAATAGATAGAAGAGCGGCGCAAACGGTATTTGCACAGATACATTGAGGCTGTGAAGCTCGGCATTCCCTTCGCACACTACCAGGTAGTTGCCGCCGAGGTAGAATACGGCCAGGGTCAGTACCTTCAGCATGAGCAGGCAGCTGGTGTAGTAGTCGGCCAGGGGCGTGCCGGCCACGCGCCGGGCCAGCATGCGGTAGAGGAATAGCCCGCCGGCCGCCGTGGCCATTATCAGGAAAGGCAGCAGGGCCTGCCCCACGGACTTTGCAGGGCCGTAACACTCACCAAGAGCAGCAGGACAGCAAAAGCGGCTGCCGTGACCAGCGCATCGGCATAGCGCAGGACCGCCGCTGCCAGTAGCGCCAGTATCAGGGTGAGCGGAACCAGCAAATGGCCATCGGTGACGCGAAACGATGCGTAGTAACCGCTCCACAAATAGGTGCTGAAAATGTAGGGAATCAGGCTGCCCGCCGCAGCCAAGCCTACCTATAGCAAGGTGTTATCGGCTCCGCAGTGGTAGAGGCGGCGGTCTTTTATCAGTAGTTCCAGCATGCCAAAGCATGCCGCACAGCTAATGATACCGCTCGCGATTGGCAGCTTATGGCCAATCAAAAAAATGAAGCCGGATGCCATGCTTATTCCCAGCAATGCAAACAGGAACAGGCCCACCCGCAGGGGCTACGCCGGGCGGTAGTACTCCAGCGGATATGCCGCTTCAATGGCCTTTAGCTGGTCCTCACCAAGCAGCTGCTGGCGCTGCCAGCGTGCCGCCCGGGCGCGCAGGGCAGTATGAAATGCCCAGTTGGGGTTGTAGGCTTGCCTGTTCATGGCTGAGGTAGGGGGGAGGGGAGCAACAGGCGCCGCCGGGCCGTGCAGGATTTTCCTCACATTGAGGAAGAACAACACGACCAGCAGGGCTGACAGCGGTAATAGCAGGAAGGGGCCATCAGTACGATGGTGTCATCGGGAAACAGCAGCACCAGCTGCACCAGTAGGTAGCAGGCGCCGAAATAAGCGTAGCCCGCCGCCAGCACCAGAAACCAATACGACTGCGTGCGCCGGGCGTATGAGTACAGACCCGCGCACAGCCCCAGCATGAGTGCCACCGTGCCTTGGCCCACCAAAGGCTGCTCGTGAAAAGCCGCCCGTACCAGTGAAGTCGCCAGCGCGGCCAGCGCCAGGTTGCTGCCCAGCAACAGGTACGTGAATGCGAAATGCGCCTTGCGCCCCCGGTACTCCGAGTAAAAACCCGTCAGCATCAGCAGCCCGCCCAGGCCGACGGCGGCCCCGCGAATATGGTCGCTCCAGAACTCGTTTTCGGTGAGCACGGCCAGCGGCGCTACCGTGAGGCCCACCCACGACGCCAGCGCGGTAAGGCCCATGGAGCACCTCCCCGGTGGTCGAACCAATAGGCTAGCGGCACGAAAACCAGCGCCGGCAGCGCCGTGGCCAGCCCGTAGCGGTTGCCGAAAAACTGGTATTGGTACTGTACGTAACCCTCCAGCACCACCAGCACCACCAGCAGCAGGTAGCCAGCAGGAGGTAGTCGGCCCCCACTGAGGTTTTAGAAGCCACCCCCCCAGGTGAAGGGAGCGGCGCCGCGTAGGTGAAGCACGCGGCCATGAGGGCGGCAATGAGGGCGATGATAATGCCGTGCCCAATGGTGTTGATATGCTGGTACACCAGCACGTCCAGGCCGCCGGCCAGCAGCGTAATGCCCAGGTAAAGCAGCGCCCGTAACTCGTAGTGCAGGGAAAATGGCTGGGTGCGCTCGCTGGCGATAATGCGGGTGGTCTGGGTCGGTGGCAGCAGCCCCCGCGACTGTAAGTCAGCCAGGTAAAGGGTGGATGGTGGTGGTGAAGGCATTGGGTGGGGGCGCCGACCCTGGGTGGCGGGCGTAGCCGCAAGTATGCTACCGGCCGCGCAAATCGGCTATTTTTCGCCGCACCTCGTAAATTCAAGCCATTCTCCCAACTCCCGATATGGCTGACATCAACATTCAACGTAAAAAATCGGCGCCCAGCCCGTGGCTGCTGGTGCTGCTGGCGGCCGTATTAGTGGCGGTAGCTGCTTATTTCTTCCTGCGTTCCGACCCGGCCGATGAGCCCGCGCCGCCCGTTGCCGCCTCGGATACGCTGGGGGCCGCTGCGGCCGTAGACCAGGCTGCGCGCCGGGAGACCGTTGATGGCATTCCGCAGGGCGATACTACCCAGGGTGCCGCGACTGCCGCCGGTAGTTTCGAAACGGCCGCCTCCCTGGCTACACAGGCCGCCTCCGACCCGGCCGCGCCCGATTACGCTCGCAACGGCCTGCAAAAACTGACCGGCGTGCTGGTTTCCCTCACCGACCGCGACGACCTGCGCACCCCTACCACCACCGAGCAGCGCGACAACCTGACCAGTGCCACCGCCCGCCTCGGCGAGCCCAATACCAGCCTGCGCCCCGGTTTCGTGGCGGCGGCCGGTCTCATCCGGGCCATGCAGCAAAAGGCCTATCCCGAGCTTGAAAATGAGGCCAATACGTTGGTGAGCCTCGCAGGGCAGCTATCTGGCCGTAGCGCTACGGCCCCCGAGCAGCAGCAGAACCAACAGTTCCTAACCCAGGCCGCCGCCGCCGTGCGCGTACTTAGCGAGCCAGCTCAGCGTTAGGTTTCTGGTTTCTCGTTGCTGACTTTGTGCGGCTAACGATTTGAACCAGAAGCCAGCAACAACAAACCAGAAACGTATTTGCTATGGAAACTCCCGTTCTGCGCCGCTTGCGCGACCTCACCGATTTTGAAGTGGCCGACGACAACCCCGACGTGCGCGGCTGGACCGTGCGGGGTAGCGATGGCCAGGCCCTGGGCACGGTGTTCGAATTGATTGTGGAGCCCGAAGCTATGAAAGTGCGCTACCTGGACGTAGCGCTGGATGGTCGCTTCCAAACCAACGAACACGAAAACCACATTTTGCTGCCCATTGGGGCCGCTTCGCTGGATGAGGATGGCGACAACGTGTTCGTGCCCGCGCTCAATGAAGCGTCGGTCCTGAACTACCCGCCTTACATCGAGGTGCAGATTACCCGCGAGTACGAAGAGGCCATGTTGCGGGCGCTGGGAAAAGAGGCTGCCCCTGCCAACCCGCGCTTCTACGAGCAGGACTCGTTCGATACGGGCAGCTTCTATAACCGCCGCCGGGCTTCCTGATCCGGAGCCGGACGGGCTTTATTGCCGGGCAATCTGGCGGGTGAGCACCTGTCCATCGGGTAGGCGCAGGCGCAGCACGTAGAGGCCCGGCGCCAGCCCGGCAGCATCGACGCGCACGGCGCCCACGCCAGCCGCCGCACTGGTAATAGCAATTGCCTTGCCCAGCATGTCGTGGCAGCGGATTTCAACCGGCAGCACGTTGCCGCTGATGAAAAAAGCATCGGCACTGGGATTGGGGTAAATACTGAAGTCGGCTTCCGTGGCGTGGCGGGTGGCCATAGCGGTGCGGGTGGGCGTAGCCAGCCAGATGGTGGCATTGAGCAGCAGGCGGGCATGGTCGCCGTTGGCTTCGGCTGCCCAGCCGTCGTACAGGTTATTGCCGGGCGCACCGGTGCCATCGTCGGGCGGCGAAGAATCGCCCAGGGCAGCTACCCGGCCCTGGCCGTAGCGGGCCCGCGCCACAATGGCCCCCGTGGCACCGGTAGTAGCCACGCTGGGCCGAAACAACACGCCGCGTACGCTGGCATTGGCGGTGGGAGCGAGGGTGATGCTGGCCCCGTTGTGGTATTCCATGGCCACCGGGTTGCCGGCGGGGCCGTGCAGCAGCGAGTCGGCGGGAGCTACGGCCGCGCCCACGCCGGTCGTGAAGGAGAGGTTATTGAGGTCGAAGGTAATGCCGAAGGGATTGACGGGACTGGCCGAGGCCATGAGGTCGTTCCAGATGGCGGGCGAGTCCCAGCCGTCGCCGTTGCGGTCCGAAATGGTGTGGTCCGAAATCATGAACAGGCCGCCGCCGCTGCGCACATAGTTCAGGATGGCCGTTTTTTCGGCCGTGGTATAGCGAATATTCGGCTCGTCCACGATGTAGGCGGCGTAGTAATGCAGGTCCTGGGCATTGGTGGCATCGTTGTAGGTGATGCGGCCGCTGCCCGGCAGCGTCTCAACCTGATAGCCGCGCTTCACCAGCGCAATGCCCCAGGAGGAGAGTGCGCCGGTCCAGTAGCCTTCGGGCGTGCTGGCCGTAACGGTGCTTTGCAGCGGCGTGGGCAGGCGCTGCGGGCTACCCGACACGTCGGCGTCAATCACCCAGTCGGCATTGCCGGCCGTTTCGGCCTTGGTGGCGTCGAATAAGATTTTGACGGCTTGTTGAGCTTGGGCCCGGGTGTCGGCCAACAGGCCGAAAGCAAGTGCTAGTGTGTAGCGAAAGCGCATTTACGTGGGAATTTGCTGATTAATAAATCTTAAAGCTACTATAGCTGCGCTTAATTTGGCTGGCGCCGAAATCGCGAATAGCCCGTGATGCTGCACGCAGCATCACGGGCTATTCGCGATTTCAAACGCTGGTTCTAATTGCGCCGAAGCATATCGGCCACGGCCTCCACCCACTGCGGCTCCGAGTTCAGCGAGGGCACCAGCTGCCAGTGCACGCCGCCGGCTTCCTCGAACAGCTCCTTGAACTCCTCGCCCACCTCGATGGTCGTTTCGAGGCAGTCGGCCACGAAGGCGGGGCTGAAAGCCAGCACATGCTTGATGCCTTTGGCGGGCATCGGCTTCAGCGCCTCATCGGTGTAGGGCTGCAGCCAGGGGTCGCGCAGGCGGCTTTGCAGGCGGCTCTGGAAGGCTACCGTGTATTGCTCGGGCGCGAGGCCCAGGCCGGCCGCCACCAGGCGCGACGTGGCAAAGCACTGAGCGCGGTAGCAATATTGGTTAGCGGGCGTGAGGGTATCGCAGCAGCTGCCGAAGCGGCAGTAGTTGGTGGGGTCGCCCTTTTTTACGTGGCGTTCCGGAATGCCGTGGTAGCTGAACACCACGTGGTCGTAGTGCTGCTTGTCCATCTCAGCCCGGCCCCGCGCCACGATGGTGGCAATAAAGCCCGGGTCGGTAGCAAACTGGCTGATAAAGCTGATGCTGGGCACCACCCACCAGTCTTTCACAATGTCCATCACCTTCTCCTGCACCGAGCCCGTGCTGGCCGACGCATACTGCGGAAACAGCGGCAGCACGATGATGCGCTCCACGTTGGCCGCACGCAGCTCTTCCAGCGCCTTCTCCACGCTGGGCTTTTGGTAGCGCATGCCGAAGGCTACCACGTAGTGCTCGCCCAGGGCAGCCTGCACTTTCTCCTGCAAATCAAGCCCGTGGAAGAGCAGGGGCGAGCCGCGCTCCGTCCACAGCTCCTTGTAAATCTTGGCCGATTTGGGGGCCCGCAACGGCACCACCAGCCCCTGAAACAGCGGGTAGCGAATGGCCGCCGGCATGTCAACCACGCGGCCATCGGTCAGAAATTCGTTGAGGTAGCGGCGCACGTCGGGCGTGTTGGGCGAGTCGGGCGTGCCGAGGTTGACGAGCAGCACGCCGATGCGGGCGTTGGGGGAAGTAGTGGAATTCATTGGGGCAAAGTTCGGGGTTGTACCGTGGATGTAGCGCGGACTTTTAGTCCGCGAGTGAACTGCTCAACTCGCGGACTAAAAGTCCGCACTACATTCATTCGTTCAGCAACCGGCTCACTCCAAACATGGTTTTGGTCACAGCAGCATAAGCCCGATTTCAGCCCTTTTCTAGCTTTTCCGCCCCGCAAGCCGTACCTTTGCGGCCCTGATTATCAAACCCATCCATCGTGAACCCCGAAACTAAACCCCATCGCGCCGGCTTTGTGAGCATCATTGGCAAACCCAATGTGGGCAAGTCCACGCTCATGAATGCGCTGGTGGGCGAGCGGCTCAGCATCGTCACGAGCAAGGCCCAGACCACGCGCCACCGCATTCTGGGTATCCTCAACGGCGATGATTTTCAGCTGATTTATTCCGACACGCCCGGCATTATTCAGCCCAAATACGAGCTGCACAACGCCATGATGTCGTTCGTGTACTCGTCGCTCGAAGATGCCGACGTGGTGCTCTTCGTAACCGACATCTACGAGAAGCACGACGAAGAGCCCGTAGTGGAGCGCCTGCGCAAAATGACGGACACGCCCATCATCCTGCTTGTCAACAAAATTGACCAGGCCAACCAGGAGGAAGTGGAGTCCAAGCTGGCCTACTGGAAAGAGCAACTGCCCAACGCCGCCGAAGTGCTGCCCATTTCGGCCCTCAACCATTTCGGCACCGACGGTGTGTTGCAGCTGGTGATGGAGCGCCTGCCCGTGCACCCGCCCTATTACCCCAAGGATGAGCTAACCGACAAGCCGGAGCGTTTTTTTGCCGCCGAAATGGTGCGCGAAAAAATCTTCAAGCTTTATAAAAAGGAGATTCCGTACAGCTGCGAGGTTGTTATCGAAGAGTTTAAGGAAGAGGAAGATATCATCCGCATTCGCGGCATTATCTACGTCGAGCGCAACTCCCAGAAAGGCATCGTCATCGGCCAGGGCGGCGTGGCGCTGAAGAAAGTAGGCACTTGGGCCCGCGAGGAAATGGAGAAGTTCTTCCAAAAGAAAGTCTTCCTGGAAATGTATGTAAAAGTGAACGAGAACTGGCGCACCGACGCGAAAGCGCTGAGCCGGTTTGGGTACCAGTAGCGAGATGGTGAGGTGTGAGAAGGTGAGTTGATGTTTTAACTGCGGCATTTGCGCGAGCGGAATATCAAACTCACCATCTCACACCTCACTACCTCACCATATTCCGACCATCTATAACTAACACACCCCGGGCACTGCCGAATCTAGGTCGGGTCGGCGGCTGGGGCCACATATCATGTCAAAGCAAAACACGGTCGCCATTGTAGGGCGGCCCAACGTGGGCAAATCCACGCTATTCAACCGCCTTGTAGGTCAGCGCAAGGCTATTATGGACAACGAGAGCGGCGTAACCCGCGACCGCCACTACGGCTACGGCGACTGGATTGGCAAGAACTTCACCGTGATTGACACGGGTGGCTACGTGCACAATTCGGAAGATATTTTCGAGGGCGAAATCAACAAGCAGGTGAAACTGGCCATCGAAGAGGCCGACGTTATCCTGTTTATGGTGGATGCCGAAGCCGGCGTGCACGGCCTCGACGAGGAGTTTGCGCACGTGCTGCGCCGCTACATCAGCAAAAAGCCCATCTATATGGTGGCCAATAAGGCCGATACTAACTTGCGCGCCAACGGCGTGGGCGAGTTCTACTCGCTGGGCCTGGGCGACGGCGAAATTTACGCCATCAGCAGCGCCAACGGCCACGGCACCGGCGAATTGCTGGATGCCGTAGTGGCCAACTTCGACGAGCCCGGTGAGGAAGAGCCGGAATCGGAAATTCCGCGCATTGCCGTGGTGGGCCGCCCCAACGTGGGCAAATCCAGCCTCGTGAACCTGCTGCTCGGCGAAGACCGCAGCATCGTAACCGAAATCGCCGGCACAACGCGGGATTCGATTTCGGCCCGCTACAACGCCTTTGGTAAGGAGTTTATTCTGGTTGATACGGCTGGCCTGCGCCGCAAGGCCAAGGTGAGCGAGGACGTGGAATTCTACGCCAACATGCGCAGCCTGCGCGCCTTGGAAGAGTGCGACGTCTGCATCGTGATGCTGGACGCCAGCCGTGGTATCGAAGCCCAGGACGTGAACATCATCACCCTGGCCGATAAAAACCGCAAAGGCATCGTGATTTTGGTGAACAAGTGGGACCTTGTGGAGAACAAGGAAACCAATACTTCTAAGGAGTTCGAGGCAAAAATCCTCGAAAAGATTGCGCCCATTGCCTACATCCCCGTGGTGTTTATCTCGGTGCTGAACAAGCAGCGGGTGCACAAGGCCATTGAAACGGCCATTGAGGTGTACGGCAACAAGCGCCGTAAAATCCCGACCTCACAGCTGAACGACATCATGCTGAAGGAGATTGAGAAGTACGGCCCGCCCGCGCTCAAAGGCAAGATGATTCGCATCAAGTACGTGACGCAGCTGCCCACGCACAACCCGGTGTTTGCCTTCTTCGCCAACCTGCCGCAGTACGTGCAAACCAACTACGTGCGCTACCTCGAAAACCGGATGCGCGAGCATTTCGATTTCACGGGCGTGCCCATCGGCATCCTGTTCCGGAAGAAATAAGGAGGCAGGAATGTCCTCATAAATTCTTCATAATTTTTTTCGGCAGCGGGTTACCTTCTTTGAGAGTAGGTATAAAGCCACGAATTTGAAGCTAAGCTTCGGCTGGTGCTTCGAACGTTGCTTGAAAACCAACCACATTTTAAAACAAACCCCAAGATGAAAAAAGTATTGTTCCTCGCCCTGGCCCTCGGTTCGTTCACCTTCACTTCGTGCGACAGTAAGAAAGAAGAGGCTCAGGAGCAGGTTGGCGAAAACGTGAAAGACGCTGGCGAAGCCAAAGCTGACGCTATGGAAGACAAGGCTGACATGGTGCGTGACTCGGCTGATGCCAAAGGCGAAGCCATCCAGGACAACGCTGACAAAATGGACGCTGCTGGCACCACCACGACCACCACGACCGAAGAAGTTAAGAAGTAGTTTTAACTGCTTTACAACAAAAAGCCTCTCCGGCAACGGAGAGGCTTTTTTGCGTTTAGAGGAGTTGGACTACAGCTCGGTTTCGGGCAGGCCCAGCCGCCTGCTCAGCAGGTTATCCACTACTTCAAACAGGCGGCGCGGCTCGTAGGTGCGCCAAGGCAGGTCGTCGAGCTGGCCGCCGAAGTTGATGTAGTTGTCCACGTTGTACTGTTTCATTTCGCGCAGCACATGCTCCTGGAAATTGATGCCCGCAATCCAGCCATCTTCCACATCCTCGTACCATTCCTCGTAGTAGTCATCGTCGGAACCGTGGAAGTTGAACACGTTCTCGCCGATGAGAATGAACTTGCGGATGCCCTCGTGCACCAGAATATCGATGATATTCCGCTTGAGCTCCATGATGTCATTTTCAATGGCGTCGTTCCACTCGCCGATAAATTCGAGCACGGCAATGCCATCGTCATAGTCGGCAAAGAGGATTTTGAAGAACAGGGTGTCGGACCCCAGGCTGTCCCATTGCGGATGAATGTAGTATCCGTAAATCGTGTTGGTATAGGTCTCCAGACTGTTCTCGGTCTCGAAAAGTGGCGAACGAGGGTCTTCAGAGGCTGAGTATTGCTCAATCCAGTTGTAGTGCGGCTCGATGGTGTGCATGGGACGATGGAGCACATACTTTAGCTTGTGCCTCCCTAGAAACGCCAGAAATCCCGAATCGTTCGGATGAAAAAGTAAGGCCGTGAGGCACAAGCCGAAGCATGTGCTATGGCTTGACAGCTTCCAGCGCCGTGCGCACGCTGCCGTACTGTTTCAGCAGGGCTGCCGCCTCGGCCTGTGCAATGCCGAGCTCGTCCATCAGCATGCGCTCGCCCCGGTCCACCAGCTTCACGTTGGAGAGCTTCATATCCACCATCTTGTTGCCCCGCACGTAGCCTAGGCGGATGAACGTGGCCGTGGTGAGCATATTGAGCGCCATTTTCTGGGCCGAGCCAGCCTTGAGACGCGTGCTGCCGGTGATGAATTCCGGCCCCGTCACCACTTCCACCGGAAACTCGGCCGCCGCAGCTACCGCCGAGCCGGCGTTGCATACCACGCAACCCGTGGCCAGGCCCGCCGCCCGTGCCCGCGTTAGCCCACCAATGACGTAGGGCGTGCGGCCCGAGGCGGCAATGCCCACCAGCACATCTTTGGGGCCGATGTTGTGGGCCTGCAAGTCTTTCCAGGCCTGCTCGGCGTCGTCTTCCGCGCCTTCCACGGCCACCCGAATGGCGCCATCGCCACCCGCTATGATGCCCACCACCATCTCGGCCGGCACGCCAAACGTGGGTGGGCATTCCGAGGCATCCACCACGCCCAGCCGCCCGCTGGTGCCAGCCCCAATGTAGAACAGCCGGCCGCCCGCTCGTAGCCGGGCCACGGTAACTTCTACCAGTTGCTCAATCTGCGGTAAGGCTTTGGCTACGGTTTGGGGCACGGTTTGGTCGAGCTGGTTCATGCCGGCCAGCAGCTCGGCGGTGGGCAGGGTTTCGAGGTGGTCGAATTCGGAGGGTGCTTCGGTGGTCATCATGTGAGGTAAGCTTTAGCTGGCACCGCAGGGCCGTGGTGGTAAAGAAGAGATTGAGACAGACGGCAGGCTAAAGCTTACCGCACAAGCTGGCCCACAACGGGGAAGTTATCGAATACGTTGGCTGTGTGCGGCGCGTCTTTGTCCAGCTCGGCGGTGAGGTCCTGGCCGGCCCAGTGCTCGTAGTGGTTGCCGCGCCGCCAGAGGCGCGAGCGGCTCACGTCATAAATCCGGCCTTGGTAAGCCACCCAGATTTCGTCGCGGTCCTGGCCATTGCGCAGGGCGAGCTGGTTTTTGGTGTAGGTGGGGAGGGGGGCAATCATACAAAAAGAATGTCATGCAGAGCGCAGCGAAGCATGACGTTCCGGGTAATAAGTCAAATAAAACCTAGCTCAGCAGCGCCTGCAACCGAATCCAGCGCTGCGGCAGGTCGCCCTGCGAGGCGTTCAGGTAGTCCTCATACGTGCAGGGCACCACGCGCTTGGTGGCATTGTCGCCGAGGCGCTCCACTTCCATCCACCATTTCTCGGCGCGGCGCGATTTGTAGAACACCAGCTTGTCGGGGTTACCGGGCAGCACCACGGTGTAGGTGAGGAAGCGGAACGTGCCGAAACCGGTTTCGGGCCGGCGGTGGTAAAAGCCTTCCACGAAGTACCAGAGCATGCTGGCGATGGTGGCGGCAGCCAGGCCGTTGGCATCCACGTCGGCCCGGTAGCCGTAGAGGCCGAAGGAGCTAAGCTGCTCGTTGTGGCCGGCGTACCAGCACAGCTGCGTGGCTTCCTCATTGCCCAGGCCGAAGGGGTTGGCCGGGTAGTAGCCCGGCGAGTCCTGCCAGCGAATGGCGGCAATATCCACGCTCATAAAATCGGCCTGGCGCACCAGCGGCTCGGCCAGGCGGCGGTCGGCGCGCACCTCGCCCACGCTCATGGTATCGAAATGGAGCTTTTCGAGGGCCACCATCACCTCGGGTGGGGTGAGGTACTGCTGGTGGCCGAGGTGGGCCAGGCTGAATATGATGTTGGGCTCGTGCACCAGCAGGCGGCGCAGGTGGCTCTCTTCGGCCGGGGTACCGGGGCCGGGCTCGGCCATGTCGGGCCGCGAGTCTACTATTGTGACATTGATGGTGCGGTCCTGCGCTTCGTAGGCCAGAAATTGACCGTAGTCCAAATCGTGGCTGCCGCCGAGTAGAATGGGCACCGTATTTTCTTCGAGTAGCG
The DNA here is from genome assembly GCF_018967845.1 of Hymenobacter siberiensis. Taxonomy (GTDB): domain Bacteria; phylum Bacteroidota; class Bacteroidia; order Cytophagales; family Hymenobacteraceae; genus Hymenobacter; species Hymenobacter siberiensis. The sequence continues at coordinate 116,454 of NZ_JAHLZZ010000001.1, read as the reverse complement.
CCCCGATAATCTCGCGCAGGCGCTGGTAAGTATCCTCCAGGGTGAGGCCGGGTCGCAGGTTGCCGAGGTCGACGAGGCGCAGCATGCCCGTGCCTTTTTGCAGCTGGTAGAAGCGCTGGCGCACTTCGTTGGGGCCGTGGCGGCGGGGACTGGGCGGTCCGGCCGCGCTGCCGCGCCACTCATCCAGCCCGATGATGGCCAGGTCGGCGGTGCGCCAGTCGGGGAATGTTTCGGTGAAGCGGGTGGCGTAGGCGGCCAGCGTGGTAGGCGCGGGCACGGCCTCGGTCAGCGTTTCCGGCAGCGGGTCAAAAAACAGGGCCAGATTCATTGGGAGCGGGAATGCTAGGGCTCAAAATTACACCGAAAAAAGCCGGATTTTGGGGCTTTTTGAGCGTTTTTGCGGCTCATTTGGTTTTAACGGGCAGCTGCAGCGCTGCAGAAGTGCGTGGCGCGGGGGGGCGCAGCCCCGAAAAAAGCGCTTTATTTAAGCTGAATTTCACGCAATACGCTTTATCCGCCCCACCCATGGACGTTCGTCGCGCCTTTGATATACTAGCCCACCAAATTGCCGAGTCGCCCAAATCCGATGCGCTGGCCTCTAAAATCAACGGAAACTGGGTGCCCATCAGCAGCCAGCAAATTCAGGACCAGGCCAACCTGGTTTCGCTCGGTCTCGTATCGCTCGGCCTCAAACGCGGCGACAAAGTAGCCATCATCAGCATGAACCGCCCGGAGTGGATGCTGGCCGATTTCGGCATCTCACAAATCGGGGCCATCAGCGTGCCGATGTACCCGAGCATCACCGTTGAGGACTACAAGTACATCTTTACCGACGCCGGCGTGCGGGCCGTATTCGTGGCCGACCAGAAGCTGTTCGACAAGGTGAAAGAAGCCACGGAGGGCCTCGACATCCCGGCTGAAAACGTCTTCACCTTCGATAAAATCGACGGTGCCCGCCACTTCGACGAACTGCTGGAAATTGGTAAAAAGGGCAACGCCGCTGCCCTGGAGCCTCTGAAAGCCGCCGTCGAGCCCGACGACCTCCTCACGCTCATCTACACTAGCGGCACCACTGGCAAGCCCAAGGGCGTGATGCTCACGCACGATAACATCCTGAGCAACTGCCGCAACTCGCAACGCTTCGTGCCGGTCACGAAGGACGATAAAGCGTTGAGTTTCTTGCCGCTCTGCCACATTTTCGAGCGTATGGTGACCTATCTGTACATGATAAACGGGGTGAGCATCTACTACGCCGAAAGCATGGACGTCATCGCCGACAACCTGCGCGAAGTGAAGCCTGATATTTTCACCACCGTGCCGCGCCTGCTCGAAAAGGTGTATGATAAAATCGTGCAAAAGGGCCATGAGCTCGAAGGCGTGAAGAAAAGCCTGTTCTTCTGGGCCCTGGAGCTGGGCCTGAAGTACGATACCCAGAAAGACCAGGGCTTCCTCTATAATACCCAGCTGGCGCTGGCCAATAAGCTCATTTTCAACAAGTGGCGCGAGGCGCTGGGCGGCAACCTGCGCTGCATCGTGAGTGGCGGCGGGGCCTTGCAGCCCCGTTTGGCCCGCGTGTTCTGGGCGGCCGGCATCCATGTGATGGAAGGCTACGGCCTCACCGAAACCTCGCCCGTGATTGCCGTGGGCGGCTACGAGCCCGAGAACAACATGATTGGGGCCGTGGGCCCGCTCATCGACAATATGCAGGTGAAAATCGCGGCCGACGGCGAGATTCTGACCAAATCAGCTTCGGTGATGAAGGGCTACTATAACCAGCCCGAGCTCACGGCCAAGGAATTCGACGAGGAAGGTTGGTTCCATACCGGCGACATCGGCGAGTTGGTGAACGGCAAGTTTCTGAAAATCACTGACCGGAAGAAGGAGATGTTCAAGACCTCGGGCGGCAAGTACATTGCCCCGCAGGTGCTCGAAGGCAAGTTCAAGGAAGACCCGCTCATCGAGCAGGCCATGGTGGTGGGGGCCGACCAGAAATTTGCCTCGGCGCTCGTCATTCCCTCCTTCTCCGACCTCAAGGGTTGGTGCAAGCGCAACGGCGTGCCCGATGCCTCGAACGAGGAATTGGTGAAAAACCCCAAGATAGTGGACCTCTACGAGGGGCTGGTGAAGAAATACAACCAGCGCTTTGCGCAGTGGGAGCAGGTGAAAAAAATCGCCCTCCTGCCCGAGCTCTGGACCGTGGAAAGTGGCGAAATGACTCCCACCATGAAGGTGAAGCGCAAGGTCATTACCGAAAACAATAAGGACATTATCGAAGGCCTGTATAACTCGGCCGGGGAGCGGTAGGGCAGGGGCGGTTAGGTCCGAAGAACGTCATGCTGAACGCAGTGAAGCACCTCTGCCAGGCAGGTATCCACTCAACCGGATTTCCTGCTGCGGTGGAGAAGCGGCAAGCAGTTCAGCGTGACGTTCTTTTTTATCGCATCGGGATATAGTATGCAAGCCTAACAAATTTTTCGTAAGTTTACCGCTCTTACCGCCCGCCCATGAAAGCCGAAGAAACCGTCGATTACAACATTAAAGTGGCCTGGCACGCGATTTCGCGCATGTACAACACTCAGGCTGCCCAAAATGATATCACCACGAGCATCGGCTTTGTGCTGCTGAACATCGACCAAGAGCGCGGCACACCGGCTACCAAAATCGCGCCGCTGCTGGGCCTCGAAACCCGCAGCCTTACCCGCATCCTGCGCAGCATGGAGGAAAAAGGCCTTGTCTATAAGCAGGCTGACTCCGTGGATAAACGCTCGGTCCGCATTTTCCTGACGGAACTGGGGCTGGAGAAAAAGGAGGTTTCGCGCCAGACGGTGAGGCACTTCAACCTGAAAATCCGGGAGAAAATCCCGCAGAGCCAGCTGGATGTGTTCTTTAAGGTGGCGGCTCAGATTACGGGTATGATTGAGGGTAAAACCCTTTTTGAAGACTTTACGCTGAAAGCATTGCGGGCTGAAACCCCCACCTCTTACAGCTAAGTATTTGTCATGCTGACGAAGGAAGCATCTTATCACGGCTGCTTTCGTCGGCGCTAGTAATCACAGCAGTGCGGACGTGACAAGATTCTTCGCTGCGCTCAGAATGACAGTCAAAATACTATGAATCGAACCATCAAAAAAGTTGCCGTGCTCGGCTCCGGCGTTATGGGCTCGCGCATTGCCTGCCACTTCGCCAATATCGGCGTGCAGGTGCTGTTGCTCGACATTGCGCCTAAAGAGCTGACGCCCGACGAGGAGAAAAAGGGCCTGAAACTGGAGGCCCCGGCCGTGCGCAACCGCATTGTGAATGCTGCGCTGCAGGCTGCAATCGTTGCCAACCCCTCGCCGCTCTACCGCAAGGCCGACGCCAGCCGCATCAAAATCGGCAACTTTGATGATAACCTCAAGGAAATTGCCGGCTGCGACTGGACGATTGAAGTCGTAATCGAGCGCCTCGACATCAAAAAAGGCCTTTATGAGCGGGTGGAGCAGTTCCGCAAGCCCGGCACGCTCATCACCAGCAACACCAGCGGCATCCCGATTCACCTGCTGGCCGAGGGCCGCTCCGAGGATTTCAAGCAGCACTTCGCCGGCACGCACTTCTTCAACCCGCCGCGTTATCTGAAGCTGCTGGAAATCATTCCCACGCCGGACACCAAGCCGGAAGTGCTGGATTTCCTGCAACACTACGGCGATTTGTACCTAGGCAAAACGGTGGTGCTGGCCAAGGACACCCCCGGCTTCATTGCCAACCGCGTGGGCGTTTTCGCCCTGCTCGATGCCATGCAGACCATGCAGAAGCTGGGCCTGACCGTGGAGGAAACCGACAAGCTGACTGGTCCAGTTATCGGCCACGCCAAGTCGGCTACCCTGCGCACGTCTGACGTGGTGGGCCTCGATACGACCATCAACGTGGCCAACGGCCTGGCCCAAGGCCTGCCGAACGACGAGGCCAAGGACGTATTCGTGTTGCCCGATTTCGTGCAGAAAATGGGCGAGAGCAAGTGGTTGGGCGACAAAACCGGCCAGGGCTTCTACAAGAAAGTGAAGGGTGAAGGCGGCAAGTCGGAAATCCACGCGCTCGACCTGAGCACGATGGAGTACAAGCCGAGCCAAAAGGTGAAATTCGCCACGCTGGAAATGACCAAAACCATCGAGAAGCTGGCCGACCGCTTCAAGGTGCTGGTGGCGGGCAAGGACAAGGCGGGCGAGTTCTACCGCCTGAGCTTTGGCAGCCTCTTCTCCTATGTGAGCAACCGCATCCCCGAGATTTCCGACGAGCTGTTCAAGCTGGACGACGCGCTGCGCGCCGGTTTCGGCTGGGAAATGGGCCCGTTTGAAACCTGGGACGCGCTGGGCGTGCAGGCCGGCCTCGACCTGGCCAAAGCTGCCGGCCGCACTCCCGCCCCGTGGGTGGAGGAGATGCTGGCCGCCGGTAATACTACCTTTTATAAGGTGACCGAAGCTGGCGTGCGCCAGTTCTATGACATCGCCTCGAAAAGCTACCAGTCGGTGCCAGGTGTGGAGAATTTCATCATTCTCGACAACCTGCGCGCCAGCGGTAAAGTGCTGTGGAAAAACTCCGGTGCCTCAGTTATCGACCTTGGCGACGGCATCCTGAACGTGGAATTCCACTCGAAGATGAACGCGCTGGGCCAGGACGTGATTCTGGGCCTGCTGAAAGGCGTGGAGATGGCTGAAGCCGGCTACCGCGGCCTCGTGGTGGGCAACGACGCGCCGAACTTCTCGGCCGGTGCCAACTTGGGCCTCGTGTATATGCAGGCCCTCGACCAGGATTTCGACGAGCTGAACATGATGATTCAGCAGTTCCAGCAGGCCATGATGCGGATGCGCTACAGCAGCATCCCGGTGGTGGGCACCCCGCACGGCCTCACGCTGGGCGGCGGCTGCGAGCTGAACCTGCACTGCGACCGTGTGGTAGCGGCGGCCGAATCCTACATCGGCCTCGTGGAATTCGGCGTGGGCCTGATTCCCGGTGGCGGCGGCACCAAGGAAATGACCCTGCGCACCGCCCTCAAGTACGAGGACGGCGAGCCGGAATTCAACCTGCTGCGCAACACCTACATGACCATCAGTACGGCCAAGGTTTCGACCTCCGCCGCTGAGGCCTTCGACCTGGGCTTCCTGCGCCGGGGCGACGAAGTGGTGCTGAACAGCAATCGCGTCATCGCCCAGGCTAAAGCCGCCGCCATCGATATGGCCGATGCCGGCTACACCCAGCCGCTGCAGAAAACCAACATCAAAGTGCACGGCAAAGGCGCGCTGGCCATGTTCAAGACCGGCGTGTACGCCATGCAGCAGGGCAACTACATCTCGACCCACGACCAGCTCATTGCCGATAAGCTGGCCTACGTGATGTGCGGCGGCGATTTGTCGTCGCCCACCGAAGTGAGCGAGCAGTACCTGCTGGATTTGGAGCGCGAGGCGTTCTTGAGCCTCTGCGGCGAGCGCAAGACGCTGGAACGGATTCAGAGCATTTTGACGACTGGTAAGCCACTGCGGAATTAACCTCACGAGTCACTTCACCCTCTAGCCCCCTCTCCCGCAGAGAGGGGGAACTAGTTTCTAATTCTAGTCTTAGACTTTCGGGTGAGTATCAAAATTTAGTCTTTAACTTTTTAAAAGTTAGTTAACTAGCGCTAGAAACTAGTCCTCTCTCTCCACGGGAGAGGGGGCTACGCCCCAAAGGGGTCTCGTGAGGTTAACGTCAGAACAACATGTCGAACAACACCGCATATATCGTAGCCGGCTACCGTACAGCCGTGGGCAAAGCCCCCCGCGGCGGTTTCCGCTTCACCCGGCCCGACGACCTCGCCGCCGCCGTCATCAAGCACCTCGTGGCCCAGGTGCCCGCCCTCGACCCTACGCGCATTGACGACGTTATCGTCGGCAACGCCGTGCCCGAGGCCGAACAGGGCCTACAAATGGGCCGCCTGATTTCGCTGCTGGCCCTGCCCATCAACGTGCCCGGCCTCATCGTGAACCGCTACTGCGGCTCCGGCGTGGAAACCATTGCCATGGCCGTGGGTAAAATCTCGGCCGGCATGGCCGACTGCATCATCGCGGGCGGCACCGAGAGCATGAGCATGGTGCCCACCGTGGGCTGGAAAACTGTGCCCAACTACAAGTTGGCGATGACTCATCCCGACTATTACATGGGCATGGGCCTCACCGCCGAAGCCGTGGCCAACGACTACAAAATCAGCCGCCAGGACCAGGACGAATTCTCGTACCAGTCGCACCAGAAGGCCATCAAAGCCATCGCGGCCGGCAAGTTTGCCAAGAGCATTGTGCCCGTGACGGTGGAGGAAACCTACGTGGACGCCGCCACCGGCAAGAAGAAAAACCGCTCCTACGTGGTGGATACCGACGAAGGCCCCCGCGCCGACACCTCGGTGGAAGCCCTGGCCCGCCTGCGCCCCGTGTTCGCTGCCAACGGCACCGTCACGGCCGGCAACTCTTCTCAAACCTCCGACGGCGCGGCCTTTGTGCTCGTGATGTCGGAGCGCATGGTGAAGGAGCTGAACCTGGAGCCCATCGCCCGCATGGTGAACTACGCCACCGAAGGCGTGGACCCGCGCATCATGGGCATGGGCCCCATCAAAGCCGTGCCGAAAGTCCTCAAGCAAGCCGGCCTGAAACTCGAAGACATCGACCTGTTTGAGCTGAACGAAGCCTTCGCCTCGCAGTCGCTGGCCGTGGTGCGCGAGCTCGGCATCGACCCCGAGAAGCTGAACGTGAACGGCGGCGCCATCGCCCTGGGCCACCCGCTGGGCTGCTCCGGTGCCAAGCTCAGCATCCAGCTCTTCGACGAGTTGCGCGAGCGCGGCAAGAAGTACGGCATGGTCACGGCCTGCGTGGGCGGCGGCCAGGGCGTCGCCGGCATCTACGAGTTGCTGAAGTAGCTTTTGATGCCGTTGCTATAAAGAACGTCATGCTGAATGCAGTGAAGCATCTCTACCGCAGTAGTAATCAATTCCGATTACAAGGAAGTGGGAGAGGTGCTTCATTGCTGTTTTGCTTATCGCTTCTGATGCTGAATATCGCAGAAGTAAAAGCACAATGCTTTGACTTTGCTGCGAATGAAGCTGTCAGAATTCCCGCTCCAGTCGAACTTCAAATCCGCCATTATATTGAATCGCATGATGGCATCAACCTCAAAATATTCGCAGGTCAGTACCAATACGTTCCCGTTTTCAACGTGATTAACCATTCACGGCGGCAGTTCACAGATGGTGTCTATTTATTCACTTGGGGCTCTCATGATTCCGGCCGGCTTTTTATTAATCGGAAGGGCAAAATTGTGATTCTAAGAAATGGGTCAGTAGCGGATATAATGACAGATTACACCAGCTTCTTGAAGCAGCACCAGTTACCTGAAGCGACACAAGTGCGTTACTTGTCAGCCGTCGCAGCCTTTGTGCAGTTTCGGTACAAAGACCAGCAAATGCTTATCAAGAGCGGTGCTTTGATGGAATTGAAGTAAGAATCAACCCATACCAAGATGCTTCAGTTGCTCTCAATAAGGCATACTGGCTAAAACCTAAAACCCCCGCACATCCGGGGTTTTCCTTTTGCAAAGTAGTAGGCGTGCCTAACATATTTTTTGTATCTTGCAACACCAAACCGCTGGCCTCGTTGTTTCTTCAACTAGTAGGCACGCCTAACACTTTTCAACTCTACACCCACCCCAAACGTCATGGAAACCACGCAGCAAGCCAGCCTGAAGGGCGGCGAATTCATCATCAAGCCGACCGATGCCCAGAGCGTCTTCACGCCGGCTGACTTTACCGAGGAGCAGGTAATGATGCACCAGACCTGCATCGACTTTGTAGCTGCCGAGGTAACCCCGCTACTGGAGCGCCTCGACAACCACGAAGAGGGCCTCATGCGCGGCTTGATGCAGAAGGCAGGCGAGCTTGGGCTGTTCGGCGTGAGCATTCCGGAGCAGTTCGGCGGGCTGGACATGGACTTCACTACGGCCCTGCGCGTGACGGAGGGTGTGGGCGGCGGCCACTCGTTCCCGGTGGCGTTTGCGGCGCACACGGGCATCGCCATGCTGCCCATCCTGTACTTCGGCAACGATGAGCAGAAGGCCAAATACCTGCCCGGCCTCACCGATGGCAGCCTGATGGGTGCCTACTGCCTCACCGAGCCTGGTTCCGGCTCCGACGCCCTGGGTGCCAAAACCAAAGCCATTCTCAACACCGAAGGCACGCACTACGTCCTGAACGGCCAGAAAATGTGGATTACGAACGCCGGCTTTGCCGACGTATTTATCGTATTTGCCCAGATTGACGGCGACAAGTTCACCGGCTTCATCGTGGATAAAGACACGCCCGGCCTGACCCTCGGCAACGAGGAGCACAAGATGGGCATCAAAGGCAGCAGCACCCGTCAGGTGTTCCTGACTGATGCGCAGGTGCCGAAGGAGAACGTGCTGGGCGAGATTGGCAAAGGTCACCTCATCGCCTTCAACGTGCTGAACATCGGCCGCATTAAGCTGGCCGCCGCCTGCCTGGGCGCTGCCAAGGGTGCCGCTACCCAGAGCGTGAAATACGCCAACGAGCGGGTGCAGTTCAAGATGCCAATTTCGAAGTTTGGCGCGATTCGCTACAAGCTGGCGCAGCAGGCCATCCGCCTCTACGCCGTGGAATCGGCTATTTACCGCGCTGGTGCCGATATCTACCGCATGGAACAGCAGCTGCTGGCCGAAGGTAAAGGCACCAACGAGGCTCTGCTGGGTGCCGCCCGCGAGTTTGCCGTGGAGTGCGCCATTCTGAAAGTAGAAGGCTCGGAAGTGCTTGATTACGTGGTGGATGAAGGGGTACAGATTTTCGGTGGCTACGGCTTCTCGGCCGACTACCCAATGGACCGCGCCTACCGGGATTCGCGCATTAACCGCATCTTCGAAGGTACCAACGAAATCAACCGCCTGCTGGCCGTTGATATGATTCTGAAGAAGGGCCTGAAAGGTGAAATCGACCTCATGGGCCCTGCTCAGGCTGTGCAGCAGGAGTTGATGAGCATCCCGAGCATGAGCCAGGACGAGGAAACCGGCCTGTTCAGCAAGGAGATGAAAACCCTCGCCAACCTGAAAAAGGTCATCCTGATGGTAGCCGGCTCGGCCGTGCAGAAGTTCACCGCTACCCTCGCCAAGGAGCAGGAGCTGCTGATGAACATCGCCGACATGTCCATCAAGGTGTACATTGCCGAGAGCACCATCCTCCGCGTAGAGAAAGAAGCTTCCGTGAAGGGCGAAGAGGCAATGTCGGTTGAAGCCGATATCGCCCGCGTGTACTTGGCCGACGCCGTGGACCTCGTGGAAAAGGCGGCTAAGGATGCCATCGGCAGCATGGCTGAGGGCGACGAGCAGCGCCTGCTACTCATGGGCCTCAAGCGCTTCACCAAAACCGAACTCATCAATGTGAAAGAGTCGCGCCGCCGCATCGCCGCTAAGCTGATTACGGCCAACGAGTACGCCGTCTAGACCACGGAGTAGCTCGGATTTTAACGAATTTGGCTACGCTGACTTTTAGTTCACGGATTTTGTGGATGACGAAAAGGGCCGCTCCCAATTGGGGGCGGCCCTTTTATGTAGCGCGGACGTTTAGTCCGCGAGTGGAGACAATGAGTTTAACTCATTCAAAAAGGGCCGTCCCTGGGTTCAGGAACGGCCCTTTTTATTGTGGCTGCGGACTAAAAGTCTGCGCTACTTCACCACGATTTTATCCAGCTGCAACGCGGCCGACTTCTTGCTCGGCCGGCTCACGCCGATGATGGTTTTCTCATTGAGCCAAGCCGTGAAATCCTTCACGTAGGCCAGCTGCTGGTCGTCGGCCACGTTCAGTTTCAGGCGCTCGGGCGCGCTCACTACGCCGGTCTGGGCATTCACCCGCCGCAGGTACAGGTCCGATTTCTTGTTGATATTTTCCAGCGTGAGTAGCTGCACCATGCCGCCAAATACGGCGGCTCGGAAGCCAATGCCGGTGTACGAATCCACGGCCGGGGCCACCTGGTCTTTGGCCACGATGCTGTGCCAGGTAGGCGCGCCAAACTCATTATAGCCAAACACATGCAGCTCGCGGGCGTGCACCGGGGCCTCGCTACCGCCTTCCTCGTAGTGCTTTTCGGCCACTACTATCAGCTGCTTTTCCGGCGTCAGCAGCAGTTCGCCTAAGTAGATGTCGTCCAGGCGTTTCACATCGAGCCCGCTGGCCTTGCTCACTTCCGTCAGGTAGGCGGGCGTGAAGCGGAACTCCGGCGAAAACTTCATGTCGCCGTTGCCACTGAAATCGTACTTCACTACTTTCAGGCTGTAGTATTCGCCGGTTTGGTAGTCGGCGCACAGCGCGGCGGCATACAGGCTGCCATCGTTCAGCACCGTGAATCGGGCGTCGCGCACCGTTACGGCCCGGCCGCCAAACACGCCACCCACCGGCACGCCCAGCACCTTAATCTCGGTAGAAGGCCCGGCCGGATAGCGGCGCACCGTCAGTTTCTTCATGCCCTCGCTGATGAGCGTCACATACTGCGTGCCATCGTTGGCAACGTGCACGGCTGGCGAGAAAAAGTCGCTCAACGTTCGGAAATCATACGTTTTTTCCTCCAGCTGCGCCAGGTTCTGGTCGAATAGCGTGGCCGCAATGCTCTTCACCTGCTGGTTGCTGGTGAGGTAGCGGAAAGCCAGCAGCCGGCCGCCATCGGGCGAGATGCTCACGCCGGGGCGGCGGTCGCGGGCGGGGGCGCTCATCACCATTTTAGCCGCGCCCTTCTGGCCGCTTTGCAGGCTTACGGGCACCACGGTCAGGTTCTGGCTGTCGCCGTCCTTATGGTGGAGCACTACCAGGGCCTGTTGCGAGCCACGCCCAAAAGCTTCCAGCGTCTCGCTCGGCCCCACCGGGATGGTAGTGCTCCACTGCTTTTTGAGGTCGATATCGTAGCGCTCCACCGCGTAGCCGCCCGCACTCTGGTGGGCCAGAATGATAAAGCCCGAGCCATCGGCCAGGGCCAACGTCTTGTGCGGCACGCGCATGTCGTAGCGGTCGGTACCCTGCTCGGGTAGGTAGCTGAAGGGGGCCGACTTTGTCTTCTGAGCCACGGCCGATACCGCATTGCCCAGCAGGGCTCCGCTCATCAAACCGATTATTACTGCGCGCTGCAACATAAAAATTTGACGTTTTGGAAACATAAGGAAAGTGGATTTCAACGGTCTGGTGTGCCCAAAAGTACCTGCTTTTGAGCTTTGACTTTACTTTTTAGCAGTTAAGTCCTGTGCCAAGAGGGGGAGCGGCTAACAAAAACGTATTCCAAGCATAACACTCCCGCAGTCACTTTCGTACAGGAACACCGTTTACTTCGTGTCAGCTTTCAAGGTTCAATCGGGAACGATTGGCGGCCTTCGATACCCGGCTGGGCTTCAACTCGTAACCGCTCAACTTGGTCGAGCTATTTGACTTTTTAAATGTATTTTTTGAACTAACTCCAGTTTCACTGTACCTTTGCACCCGCAATTATCTACTATCCTTATGAAGTCATTACTCAAGTTCACCCTGTTATCGGCCCTCATTATTGGCGGCAGGCTCGTTAAAGAGTCGGCTCCGGCCATTGTAGCCCAAACAGTTGAACCCACTGCCAAATCCAGCTCCTCGGTTGTTTTGGTTCATCAGGTGCTCACTTCCGAGCCCGTCCGGCCTATCCGACAGCAAGCCCAGCCGCAGCAGAGCGGTAGCGGACTCATTGCTGAGATGTTCTAGCCAGAATAAAAAAACGACTTTTTTTAAAGTCGTTTTTTTTTGCTCTGCCGCCAGCATAAACCGCTAGCTAATCCGGCTCCAGTTCACGGCCGTGGCCGGCAGACTTTCGATGTGGTGGCGGATGTTGGCGTTTTCTGGATTGGCCAGGTTAGGGTCTTCGCTTAGCAGCGCCTGGGCCGCCGCCCGGCTCTCGCTCAGGATGCGGCCATCCTTGGCCAGGTCGGCAATCAATAAGTCCAGCACGCCGCTTTGCTGGGTGCCCATCAGGTCGCCGGGGCCGCGCAGCTTCAGGTCGATATCGGCAATCTCAAAGCCGTTACTGGTGCGTACCATCGTTTCGAGGCGGGTGCGAGCATCTTTGCTCAGCTTGAAGCCGCTCATCAGGATGCAGTAGCTTTGGTCGGCTCCGCGGCCCACGCGGCCCCGCAGCTGGTGCAGCTGCGAAAGCCCGAACCGTTCGGCGCTCTCAATCACCATCACCGAGGCGTTGGGTACGTTCACGCCTACCTCAATCACGGTGGTGGCCACCATTATCTGGGTTTCCTTCTTGATGAAGCGCTGCATCTCGTAGTCCTTTTCCTCGGCTTTCATGCGCCCGTGCACGATGCTGATTTGCATCTCCGGAAAGGCCCGGCTCACGCTCTCGTAGCCATCGGTCAGGTCCTTGTAGTCCATCGTTTCCGATTCCTCAATCAGCGGGTACACGATGTATACCTGCCGCCCGATTTTCACCTGGTCGCGGATGAATTCGAACACCTTCAGGCGGTTGGCATCGAACCGGTGCACCGTCACGATGGGCTTGCGGCCGGCGGGCAGCTCGTCAATTACGCTCACGTCGAGGTCGCCATACAGCGTCATGGCCAGCGTGCGCGGGATGGGCGTGGCCGTCATCACCAGCACGTGCGGGATGATGTGCGGGTTTTTCTGCCACAGCTTCGAGCGCTGCGCCACGCCAAAGCGGTGCTGCTCGTCCATAATCGTCAGGCCTAGGTTGCGGAACTGCACCACGTCCTCCAGCAGGGCGTGGGTGCCCACCAGCATGTGCATGCTGCCATCGCGCAGGGCCTCGTGCAGCACGCGGCGCTCGGCGGTGCGGGTGCTGCCCGTGAGCTTGCCAATGCGGATGCCCAGCGCGTCGGCGTACACCTTTAAACCGGTGTAGTGCTGGTCGGCCAGAATCTCGGTGGGAGCCATGATGCAGCTTTGCGCGCCGTTGTCGGTCGCCATCAGCATGGCGATGAAGGCCACGATGGTTTTGCCCGAGCCCACGTCGCCCTGCAATAGCCGGTTCATCTGCTGGCCGGTGCAGAAGTCCTTGTAAATGTCGTGGATAACGCGTTTCTGCGCCCCCGTCAAATCAAATGCGAGGTGGTTTTTATAAAAATCCACCAGCGTCGGCACCTGATTGAAAATCTGGCCCGCCAGGGTCACCTTGCGCTGGTCGCGCTGCCGCAGCAGCTTGAGCTGCACATAAAACAGCTCCTCAAACTTGAGCCGGAACTGCGCCGCCGCCAGCAATTCCGCGCTCTGTGGAAAGTGAATCTGCTGCATGGCCTGCGCCTTGCCCATCAGCCCATACCGCTCAATGAGCGCCGGCGACAACGACTCCGTGATGTGCGGCTGCGCCAGCCGCAGCAGCTCGGCCACCATCCGCATAATGGCTTTGCTATCAACGCGGTGGTAGTTCTTGAGCTTCTCTGAGGTATTGTATACCGGCTGCAGAAAGCTCTGGCCCGGCTTGGCTTCGGTCACTTCTTCCAGTTCCGGGTGCGCCATCTGTGGCCGCCCGTTGAACATTGTCGGCTTGCCGAAAACGATGTATTCCTGGTTGTTGCGCGTGTATTGCTGCACCCATTTCACCCCCTTGAACCACACCAGCTCCAGTTCACCGGTGCCGTCGCCCACTTTGGCGGTGAGTCGCTGCTTGGGCCCTTCGCCCACCAGCTCCTTGCCGCGCAGCATACCGCGCACCTGCACGTAGGGCAGGTCGTCGTTCAGGTCGGCCACCTTGTACACCTGCGTCCGGTCGAGGTACCGGAACGGGTAGCGCTGAATCAGGTCGCCATAAGTAAACAGGCCCAGCTCTTTGCCCAGCAGTTGGGCCCGCTGGAGGCTGCCCACCGAACGCAGAAATTCGAGCCGGGTATTGAAAAAACTCATTTAACAATTATCATTTATCATCCAACATTCTCTATCAATCAAGGCCCTGCTTCAGCTACATCCTAGCTGTCTGCCAGAACTGTTAACTGTTAATTGATAACTGTTAATTGAAAGTTATTTATAGCGTAATGTGTTCAGCATCCGAACTATGTCTGTCTTCACGTACTCAATCACCGGGGCCAGTGAGTCATTGGCCGTGGCCGTGCGGAAGTACAGCGCGCCCCGGAAAAAGTGCTTGGTGCTGTCGGTGGTATAAAACTGAAACTGGCTCGGTACCTCACCCTGCAACTCAAATACCGAGGCCCGCATCCCGCTCGGCGTCTTCAAAATCCGCTCATCAATAGCCGTAGCCTTGATTTCGTGCTTGCCCGTTAGCTTGCGCGCATCCTCCATCATCTTGTTGTAGAGGCGGCGGTCGCGCTGCACGTCCATGTACGTAATCTGCACGTTGGCGTGCAGCTTGGGGTAGTACACGTTAAGCCAGTGCGGCTGCGCCATATACGACGAATCCCGCTTAATCACGGCCTGCGTCGAATATTCGAACTCGTAGGGGTGGCCGGCGGGCAGCATCCGGTAGCGGTGCGCTGGCAGGTCAATGCGGTTGTACCCCTTGGGCTTGGGCGTAAAATCCGGGGCCGACGAGCAGCCCGCCAGCAGCCCCAGCCCAGTGAGCACCGGCAATATTGAAAGACATTTCATGCAAGAAGCGGCCCCGGCCCTAAAACAGCCCAGCCTTCATAGTTTCAAAGGTAACTGCCACCGCAACGAAAAAAGCCCCAGCGCAGTGCCAGGGCTTCATCTCAATCACTGCGCGGGACAGTTGCAGCCACAGGCCGTGCAGGCCCCCATCGGGCAGTCAGAAGGGCAGCTGGTCCAGCTCCGGCTCCTGCCGGAAGCTGTGTTGCGGTTCTGCCACGCCCGCGCCATTGGCCTCATTGGCCGCCGGAGCAGCACCTTGCGGCCGACCGCCCAGCATCGAAATCTCATCGGCGATGATTTCAGTGATGTAGCGCGTCTGCTGGTCCTTGTCCTGGTACTGGCGGGTGCGCAGCTTGCCTCCTATGTACACTTGCTGGCCCTTTTTGAGGTATTTGTCAGCCATGTCGGCCAGGCCGCGCCACGCCGAAATGTTGTGCCACTCGGTCCGCTCCACGCGGTTGCCTTGCTTATCCTTGTAATAGTCGTTGGTGGCGAGGGTGAAGTGAGCCACGCTCACACCGCCTTCCAAATGGCGCACTTCGGGGTCTTTGCCCAGGTTGCCTACCAAAATCACCTTGTTCACTCCGGCCATATTATTGCACGTTAGGAAATACAGAATTGAAAAAGCCACCCGGCCTTTTCTGTCTCAAAGATAAGAAATTAAATTTGCCGCGCAATACTTTTTGCTAAAAATAAAGGCTGAAAAATCTAATTAAATTAGGCAGGGCCCACTCAAAGGTTTTGGTCACAATAGTTAGCAATCAACTTCGGCTTAGGCAGCGCCTCAATCTCCGCCGGCGAGTAGGCCCGCAAGCTCAAATCGCGCAACGCGGCCTCCGGCAGCGGCTCGGCCAGCGCCATTGGGTGGAAGCGGACCTCCAGCTTCTGGTGGCTCAATACGTGGCGATACGTCGCGCTGGGCTCGGCCGCCTGGCTGGTATCCAGGTTCGCGCCCAGGGCATGCAGGTGGCGCTGGAGCTCGGCGGTAGGCAGCTCCGGCACGGCGGTTTCGGCCAGCGCAAAGTCATACAGGCCCTGCCAGATGTCTTTCTCACGGCGCTCGCGCAGGTACGTTTGCTCGCCGTGGCGCAGCACAAAGTAATGGAAGTAGCGCGTGCGCGAGGCCTTCGCCTTGCTTTTCACCGGCAGCAGCGCCACCTGCCCATGCTGAAACGCCCAGCAGCTGAGCTGCATCGGGCAAAACAGGCAGTCGGGCTTGGCTGGAGTGCACTGAATGGCCCCGAATTCCATAATGGCCTGGTTGAAGTCGGCCGGTGTGCTGGCGGGGATGTGCTGGTCGGCCACGGCCTGGAATTCTTTGCGCGAGCTGGGCGCGGCAATATCGGAGTGAAGTCCAAAAACGCGGGCCAGCACCCGGTACACATTTCCATCGAGCACGGCCACTGCTTCATCGAAGGCAAACGACGCGATAGCGGCGGCCGTATAGGGCCCTACGCCACGCAATTTCAGCAATTCGGCGTAGGTGCCGGGAAACTTTCCAGCATATTCGGCCACCACCTGCTGGGCGGTGCGGTGCATGTTGCGGGCCCGGGAATAGTAGCCCAAACCCTGCCAGTAGCGCAGTACTTCGGCCTCGGGCGCGGCGGCCATGTCCTGCACGGTGGGGTAGGCCGCCAGGAAGGTTTGGTAGTAGGGAAGGCCTTGCGCCACACGGGTTTGCTGTAGAATAACCTCCGATAGCCAGATGGCGTACGGGTCGCGGGTGTGGCGCCAAGGCAGGTCGCGCTGGTGGCGCGGGTACCAGGCCAGTAGGGCAGAGGCCAGGAAGGAAGGCTGAGAGGTTTTTGCGGTCAAAATTTTGAAAGCGAATAATTTGGGCCAACACCTAGTTTAGAAGGGTTGATTGGTAAAACGAAAAAATGGGGTTACCTTTGTGGCCCCAATTCAAGGGCGAACCGCTTACCGGGCAAGGGCTTACGCTGGAATTTGGGACTATTTTGCCTAAAACTGTATTTTTTTCAACCACTCTAAGTACCATACCAACGTGACTAAAGCTGAGGTAATCGCCGAAATCTCCACGAAGACCGGCATCGAGAAAGCTGATGTATTGATGACTGTTGAAGCCTTCTTCAAAGTCGTGAAAGATTCGATGACCGAGGGCAACAACATTTATGTACGCGGCTTCGGCTCGTTCGTAAATAAGAAGCGCGCTCGTAAAGTAGCCCGCAACATCTCGAAAAACACGTCCCTCATCATCGAGGAGCACTACATCCCGAGCTTTAAGCCTTCGAAAACCTTCGTGGCTAAGATTAAGAACAGCAAGAAGGTGAAAGCCGTTGCGGCCAAAGCCTAATTATGTTTGTTATTGTTTAGGAAACAGGCAGGGGGATTAACTCCCTGCTGGTTTTCTAACAACGATGAATTACCGGCCGCGCCGCCGGTGTCTTTTCCGTAAGGGAAAGCCCGGCGGCCGGCTTTTTTCAGCTAATGGCTACTACTCGCACCGCTCCGCATCAATTGGTCCTCGTCGCTGCCGCGCTCGCGCTGGTTGGCGGCTTATACGTGTTGCCCAAAGGCATCATGAAGCCAAAGGAGAGCAAATCGGAGCTGAGCAAGGATGCTGCTGCCACGGCCAACCGTGACGGCGGGGGCATGGCTACCAACGGCTCCAAACCCGAAGCCTCGTCTGGCCCGGTACCCGCCACCGCTACCGAGAACAAAGGCCCCGATGCCGCCCCGCACACCACCACCAGCACTGCCCAACGGCAGGAGCTGGCGCGGTTGCTGGGCGAGTACCAAGCTGCTGCCACACCCGATGCCAAAGCCACGGTGGCTACCACCCTGGCCCGCCGCTACAACGACGTGGAGCGTTTCGACAGCGCTGGCTACTACCTGGAGCAGGTGGCCCAGGCCAAACCCAGTGCCCAGCACTGGCAGCAGGCCGCCGATGCCTACTTCCAGGCGTTTAGCTTTGCGGCTACCGACGAGCGGGTGAAACTGCTCGGCGGCAAGGCGCGGGAGCTCTACACCAAGGTGTTGAAGGACCAACCCGGTAACCTCGATGCCAAAACCAACCTCGGCATGGCCTACATGGCCTCCGAAAACCCCGTGCAGGGCGTAACGTTGCTGCGCGAAGTGCTGGAAGCCGACCCCCGCAACGAGAAAGCCCTGTATAACATGGGAATACTCGCGGTGCAAAGTAACCAGTACGACAAAGCCGTGAAGCGTTTCCAGGATTTGGTGAAAGTCAATCCAAAAAATGTGAACGGACAATTCTACCTCGGCGTAACTTTGGCCCGTACAGGCGCTAAGGAAGAAGCCAAACAGGCCTTCCTTGCCGCCAAAAGCCTCAGCAACGACCCCGCGCTGGCCGCTTCGGTAGAAGAGGAAATTGCCAAATTGAAATAGCTACGACACAACCAATCACCAACTTAACCCCCAAGCATCATGCCCTGCGGTAAAAAAAGAAAGCGTCATAAGATTGCCACTCACAAGCGCAAGAAGCGCCTGCGCAAGAACCGCCACAAGAAGAAGTAAGCCTCACGGGGCGTAGCGGCGGCCGGCAGATTTCCTAACGGGAAGGGAGCCAGCAGCCTATCTCTCACGTAGCCTCCCGAGTGGGGCCGCGCCAGATGCTTTTCCTGTGGCTCGCGAGGGAAGCCAGAACCGTTAGGTTCTGGCTTCCCTTTGCCGGTTTCGGGGTAGGCCTATAGCGGCATTACCGGCAGGTTACTTTAACTATATCAAGGCTTTGAGTAATGAATTAGTCATTAATTCTACTCAGGAAGGCGAGCGAATAGCGTTGTTGCAGGACAAGCGGCTGATTGAATACCACTTCGACCGCAACGACACCAACTACTCAGTAGGCGACATCTTCCTGGGCACCGTGAAAAAGGTGATGCCCGGCCTGAACGCAGCTTTCGTAGACATTGGCTACGAAAAAGACGCGTTTTTGCACTACGGCGACCTCGGCGAGCAATTCCCTTCGTTCACGAAGTGGGCCCGCACGGTACAGAGCGGCCGGGCGCCCAGCGCCGGGCTGGAAAAATTCACGTTTGAACCCGTCCTCGAAAAAGTGGGGAAGGCGGAAAGTGTGTTTAAGAAAGGGCAGCAAATCGTTGTCCAGATTATCAAGGAGCCGATTTCCACCAAAGGCCCCCGGGTGAGCACCGACATTTCGATGGCCGGGCGCTATCTCGTGCTGATGCCGTTCTCAAACACCATCAGCGTCAGTAAGAAAATTGTGAGTAAAGCTGAGCGGGACCGCCTCAAGCGGCTCATCGCCAGTATTAAGCCCGAAAATTTCGGCGTCATCATCCGCACCGTGGCGGAGGGACGTGAAGTGGCCGAGCTCGATAAGGACATGCAGGATATGGTGGCGAAGTGGGAGCAGCTGTACAGCACGCTGCGCACCGCCAAGCCCAACGACAAGGTGCTCGGCGAGCTGGGCCGCACCTCGTCGATGGTGCGGGATATGCTGAACGAGTCGTTCGACAGCATTACCGTGGATGCTCCGGCGATGTACGATGAGATGCGGGACTACCTGCAAAAAATCGCACCGGACCGGCTGGGGCTGCTGAAGCTGCACAACTCAAAAATCAAGATTTTTGAGCAAACCGGCATTGAGAAGCAACTGAAAACGCTGTTCGGCAAAACCGTGACTGTGCCCGGCGGCGGCTACCTCGTGATTGAGCACACCGAAGCTCTGCACGTTATCGACGTGAACTCGGGTAGCAAGAGTAACCAGGAGAACGACCAGGAAGCTACCGCGCTGATGATTAATATGCTGGCGGCCAAAGAAGTGGCCCGTCAGCTGCGCCTGCGCGACATGGGCGGCATCATCGTGGTCGATTTCATTGACATGCGCTCGGGCGAAAGCCGTAAGAAGGTAGAAGACGCCGTGCGCGACGTGATGAAGCTCGACAAGGCAAAGTACACCGTGCTGCCCATCACCAAGTTTGGCTTGCTGCAGATTACCCGTCAGCGGGTGCGGCCGGCCGAGAACATCGTGACCGGCGAGGTGTGCCCCACCTGCGGCGGCACGGGCAAAATTTCGGCCTCCATCCAGGTGACGGACGACATCGACAACAGCATTGACGACCTGCTGGTGAACCAGAACCAGTCGGGCATCACGCTGTCGGTGCACCCGTTCCTGTATGCCTATTACACCAAAGGCCTGATTTCGCGCCAGATGAAGTGGTATCTCAAGTACTACAAATGGGTGAAAGTGGTGAATGACAGCAGCCTGGGCCTCACCGACTACCGCATCGAAGACGAGCGGGGCGAGGAAATCCAGCTGCGTTCGTCGGCCGCCGCCATGAGCCGTTTGCAGGACCGTGAGGTGGAAATAGTGGACTAACGAAGGTTGTTTCGGCCACAATACGAATCAATAAAAAGCCCCAGCTTCGTTAGAAGGCTTGTCCTTACCCACATCTTCCAAAAAGCGCCGGCCAGTAGGCCGGCGTTTTTTTGTGGGGCCTTGTGGGGGGTGGGTAGTAGCTTGCGGGATGAGTATTTCGACGCATTTCTGCGACCCGCAGTGGTGGGCCCAGACGCATTTTGGGGGCACGGTATTGGGCGACGTGCGGCGCAGCCGGCGGGTCGTGACGCTGGCCGCCGGCTGGGCGCGGCAGCCCGGGGCGAGCATTCCGCAGCTGAGCGCCGGACAGGCCGGGGCCAGCAAAGCGGCGTACCGCTTGCTGGGGAGTGTAACGGCCACGCCCGAGGCACTCTAGGGGCTGCACCAGGCCGTGGTTCGCCAGGCGTTGCAGGTGCCGGGAACCTACCTGCTGGTGGAAGATACGACCGAGCTGAGCTGGCCCGAAACCGCCGCGCGCCGCCCCGGCCTGGGGCCGGTCGGGCCGGGCAAGGCCACGAGCCAGGGCGTGCTGCTGCATTCACCCGGCCGCCAAACGGCCCGCGTCGCCGCTGCTGGGCCTCCTGGACCAGCAGTATCACGTCCGGCAGCCCGTGCCGGCAGCCGAAAAAGACCATCCCCCCGGCGGCTCGCGCCTGCGCCAGGGCCGCGTGCGGGAGTCGGCCCTCTGGTCCCGGAGCCTGCGCCAGGTGGGCCGCCCGCCGGCGGGCACGCGCTGGGTGGTGGTGGCCGACCGCGGGGCCGACATCTACGAGCACTTGCAGCAGTGCCAGGCCCAGGGCCTGGGCTTCGTGGTGCGCGCCGCCCAGGACCGGGCCCTGGTGGCCGGCCCCGGGGAAGCACCCGCCAGACGGCTCTTCGCCCTGGCACGGGCCCAGCCGTCGGCGGGCCAGTTTCCCCTGGCCTTGCGCGGCCGGCCGGGACAGGCGGCGCGCGCGCGCGGTCGCGCTGCAAGTGAGTTTCAGCCCCCCGCTGGCCCTGCGCGCGCCCCAGGGGCCGGGGGCCGCCACGGGCAAAGGGGACCCGATTCCCTGCGCCGTGGTGCGGGTCTGGGAAGCCGCCGAAGCTGATTCGGCCACGCCGGGCCTGGAATGGCTGCTGCTCTGCGACCAGCCCGTCACGGACTTCGCCCAGGCCCAGGCATGCGCCCGCCAGTACGTGAGCCGCTGGCTCATCGAGGACTTTCACAAAGCCCTGAAAACGGGCTTGGGGGCCGAAAAACTCCAACTCCAAACCGCCGAGCGGCTGTTTGCCGCCGTGGCCCTGCTCAGCGTCGTGGCCCTGGCTTTGGTGGATATGCGCGAAAAAAGCCGCCTCCAACCCGACTTGCCGGCGACGGCCGCGGGGCTGGAGGCGACTTTTTTGCGGGTGCTCGCCCTGCGCAGCCACCGACCGGTGCAGACCGTGCGCGACGTGTATGATGCCCTTTGCGGCCACCTGGGCCGCAAAGGCGATGGACCGCCCGGCTGGCAAACCCTCTGGCGCGGCCTGATGAGCTTGCGCCTACTCGTCGAAGGCGTCCGGCTCGCCACTCAACTCGACCAGCCCTGAGATGTGGGTAAGGACAAGGCCTCGTTAGAAGCTGGGGCTTTTTGCTGGCGGTTGCGAATACTTAGAACTTGATGCCCAAGTCTAACGCGAAGCCACTGTTTTTAATGGTAACGTCTTTGAATTTCCGCGTGCTTTCGAAATAATTGTCGATGTCGACCAAACCACGGTGGTAGCTAAGGCCGGCGAAAAGTTTGGTGCTTTTGCCCAATTGATATTCTGCACCAGCACCCGCCAAAGCGTCAGCATCGAAAAACTTGACGTAATCGCCGGCCTTGACACTGGTATTGTTGCTTGGGTCAATGTAGAATTTTTCGCCATTGATGCGGGTGCCAATGGGAACATTCAGTGAGCCGCCGACTTGGAAATAGAGCCGGGTGGCAGGGGCTATTTCATTAGTGAACAACTTCACACTAAGGGGAAGCTCGAGGTATTGCGTGCTTATTTTCAGTGAGTTCGTGAAATTCAGCCCATTTCCACCCCCAGTAGAGTTTTTGGTTTCGTTATATGCAATGGTGCCGCCTTTACCGGTTAGTAGTAAGCCTGTACTAAAGGCATAGTTTTCACCGAAGAAATAATCAACCACTAACCCGCCTCCGAAGCTAAGCTTGCTGCCATCGCTGGTGAAGTTGTTGCCAACTGCCGTGCTGGTGGGTGAATCGGCCCGCAGGCTGGTGATGGAGGGCGAAATTTTCAGGCCAATTTCGACCTGGGCCGAGGCGCTGCCAATGGTAGCGGCGAGGGTGAAAAGCGCGAGCAGTAGTTTTTTCATAGGGGTTTATCGTTCCATTGCTGCTGGCAACAGCCGGCAGCCAACAGGTTTTGGCTAATTTTACCTCAAAGTAACGTGCGTGAATACGAATAATTTTGCCTGGCGGCGCTGGCTGCCCATATTTTTAGGAGCCGGCCTCAGCCTTGGCGGTTGCAAAAGCGGTCCGGCCGAAGGCTGCCGTCCCGATGCGGCCGAGGATGCGGCGGCCGTATCTGTGCAGATACAACGGCTGGAGCCGGCTTTTTTCCAGCTGAAGACGCCCGCGCAGGCGCAGCAGTTTATGGATGCCAACCCGGCCTTTGCGCGCTACTACTTGCAGCGGCAGCCGGCCACGGAAAAAGAGCTGGAAGGCACTCTGGTACAGCTTGCTACCAACCCGGCCTTGCAGCAGGTGGGCCGCGAAACGGCCGCCGCCTTCCCCGATAGCGCCGCCTTGCGCCACGACCTGGGCGAGATGTTCCGGCGGGTGCATTATTACTTTCCCGATTTCCGGGTGCCGCCCACGGTGACGTACGTCAGCGGCTTTCTGGCGAAGGATATCTACGTGAATGACAGCCTGCTGGTGATGAGCCTGGACTGGTTTATCGGCCCCAAGGCCAGCAAGCGACCCGACCTGCCGCAGTACATGCTGCGCCGCTACACGCCGGCCGGTCTTATGCCGGTGCTGGCCCAGGATGTGGCCAGCAAGTACAACAAGCACGAGCTAACCGCCAATAGCATGCTTGATGCGATGGTGCACGCCGGCAAGTCGCTCTACTTTGCCAGTCTGGTGCTGCCCTGCACCCCCGACTCGGTGCTGATGGGCTATACCCGGCGCGAGATGCTGGGCCTCGATGCGAACGAAGGCCGGGTGTGGGCTCATTTTCTGGAAAAGAATCTGCTGTACACCACCACGCCGTTCCTGCTCCAGAAATACGTGGGTGAGCGGCCCAACGTGCCCGAAATCGACAAAACCTGTCCCGGCCGCGTGGGCCAGTGGGTGGGCCTGCAAATTATCAGAAAGTACGTAGCCGAGCATCCCGACGTGACGCTGGGCCGCCTAATGTCCGAGAAGAATGCCCAGCGTATCCTCAACGACTCGCACTACCGGCCCAAGCGGTGAGGTTGTGAAATGGTGAGGTGGTGAGTTTGAAGCGCTGAACGCCCAGATAAAACATCAAACTCACCACCTCACCATTTCACCATCTCACCGCCTATGCATATCGCCGTTTTCAGTCAGTACCACACCAACCCCGACTGCCCGGCTACCAGCCGGCACTATGCGCTGCTGGCCCACATTGCCAAAATGCACCGGGTAACGCTGCTGACCACCCCCGCATGGAAAGGGCAGCGGCTGACGCAGGAATTTCCCTGGGTGCCCGAAGGGGTGGAGATTCGTGAAGCTGAAGTGCGGTATGATAATAAAATGGGCCCGGCCCGGCGGGCGCTGGCCTTTGGGCACTATGCGGCGTGGGCCGTGCGCGAGGGGCTACGGATTGATAAGCCGGACGTGATTTGGGGTATCAGCACGCCGCTGACTGCTGCCTGGGCGGCGGCGCAGGTGGCGCGCTGGCGGCGGGTGCCGTGGGTGTTCGAGGTGCAGGATTTGTGGCCCGCCTTTCCTATTGCGATGGGGGCGGTGCCCACGCCAGTGGCCCGGCAGCAGCTTTATCAGCTGGAAAAGCGGCTGTATAAAAGTGCTCGGCACATCCTGCCGCTCTCGCCCGATATGGCGCGCTACGTAACCGATTTGGGTATTCCGGCCGCCAAAGTCACCACCGTGCTCAATGGTACCGACCTGGAACTGGCAGACCGCGCTACGCCCGCCGCCGTGCAGCTGCTGCGGCAGGAACAGGGCCTGGCCGGTAAGCGCATGGTGCTATACGCGGGCACATTTGGGCGGGCCAATGATATTCCAACGCTGGTAGCGGCGGCCGAAACGATGGTGGCGGCCGATGCGGAAGTGGTCTGGCTGTTTCTGGGCCACGGGTTTTTCGAGGCGCTGCTTGCGGCGGCGGCGGTGCGGTGGCCGGGGCGCATCAGGCTGGTGCGGGGGCAGGCACGCCACGAGGTGTTCCGTTGGTTTGCGCTGGCCGATGTTTCGGTGGTTTCGTTCCTGGGTTTGCCGGTGCTGGATTCCAATTCGCCGGCGAAGCTGTACGACTCATTGGCTGTGGGCACGCCGGTAGTGGTAACCAACGCGGGTTGGACCAAAGCGCTGGTGGAGCAGCATGCCTGCGGCTGGTACGTGCCGGCCGGTGATGCCCCGGCGCTGGCCGCGCAGCTCCAAACGCTGCTGTACCAGCCGGAAACCCTGGCGCAGGCTGGTGCCAATGGCCGTGCGCTCGCCCGGCAGGCGTTTGACCGCCAGCGCATGGCCGCCCAGATACAGCAAATAATGGAGCAGGTGGCAGTGCGATAAAGTAATGTCCCGACAGCATTGAGTTAAACCAACGTTGGTTTGTGCCGCGTAATGCAACGGAGTTGTTTAGAAAGTCACAAAAGGTGCTCAAACGGTCATGCAGCGCGCAGCGAAGCATCTTGCTCGCCTCGTTGAACGGGCCTGACGATGCGAGCAAGATGCTTCGCTGCGCGCTGCATGACCATTCGGGGACTTTCTAAACAGCTTCCACACTTGTACCCGCTTGTGCCAAAAACCATTTGGCGCTTGCTGTAGCGCCGTAAGGTTGGCGTTACGCCGAAGCCTTTGGCTGCTTGGCCAGGGGCTTGACGAAGGTTTTCTCGAAATATGCGCAGCTGGCCGAAAGCGGACATATTTCGCATTTCGGCGAGCGGGCTACGCAGATGTAGCGGCCGTGCAGAATCAGCCAGTGGTGGGCTTTGGCAATGAGCTCCTTGGGGATGTAGCGCACCAGCGCCTTCTCCACGGCCAGGGGCGTGGTGGCCGTTTTGGGCACGAGGCCTAGGCGGTGCGACACCCGGAAAACGTGGGTGTCAACGGCCATTGCCGGCTGGTTGTAGATGACGGAAACCACCACGTTGGCCGTTTTGCGGCCCACGCCGGGCAGGCGTTGAAGCTCCTCGATTATGCTCGGTACTTCGCCGCCGAAATCTTCGGTGAGCATGCGGCCCAGGCCGGCCAGGTGCTTGGCCTTGTTGTTCGGGTAGGAAACGCTGCGGATGAAAGGGAAAATATCATCGGCGGTGGCCGCGCCGAGGTGCGCGGCGGTGGGATATTCGGCCAGCAGCGCGGGCATTACCAGGTTCACGCGCTTGTCGGTGCATTGGGCACTCAGCACCACGGCCACAATTAACTCGTAGGGATTGCCGTAGGCCAGCTCAGTTTTGGGCTCCGGAAAATTGGTGGTGAAGTAGTCGAGAAAGAAGCGAAACCGATTGGCGCGAGTCATGCGGTGGGAGAGTAGGGGAGGCCACAAAAGTAGGGTGGTTGCAATTACTTGCTCTCGGCTGTGATGCTGATGCAGTGAAGCATCTTATCACGCCAGAACAAGCCGTTCCTACGCGATAAGGTGCTTCACTGCGTTCAGCATGACAGACGTAAAGTGCCTAACTCCGCCAGCGCGGAATATGCAGCGGCCGCCACAAGAAGTTGAAGGGGCTCAGGACCTGCTCAAGAAAGTGCGCGAGTAGCGCAAAATGGCCTCGGAGGTTTCGGGCCGGGGTTCGCGACGTACACCGTCGAGCGCCCGCTGGGCCAAAAGGAGGTCGGCGCAGCTCGCGGCCAAGTCCGGGTCGTGCTGCAATGCCTCCTCTACCTCGCGCTGCCTTTCAACCGGCAATTCGTTGTACACATACTGAAGTAGTGTCGAATGGGGTAAGGTTTGAATCATAGTGATGCAGGGAATTTGCGGTCATCTTTTTCCGCAGGTTTATCAGCGCGTAGCGCATCCGGCCCAGCGCCGTGTTGATGCTCACGCCGGTGGCGTTGGCAATCTCCTGGAAGCTCATATCGCCGTAATGGCGCATGAGCAACACCTCCTTCTGGGCAGCGGGCAGCTCCTGGATTAACGCCCGGAGGCGGCTGTGGGTTTCTTCGCGGGCGAGAATATCGTCCGGGCCGTCGTCGGCAATGGTGAGTGTATTGTTTAACCGTTCGTTATCGGTGAGGCTGATGTGGGGCACGCGCTTGCCACGCCGGAACGAGTCGATGGCCAGGTTGTGTGCGATGCGGCAAATCCAGGGCGCAAACTTGCCCTCCTCGTTGTAGCGGCCACTTTTCATGGTGTGGATGGCCTTGATAAACGTGTCCTGCAATAGGTCCTCGGCCATGTCCTCGTCGCGCACGATGAGGAGGATGGTCGTGAACACACGACTGCGATGCCGCTCGAGGAGGATAGCGAAAGCGGATTCCTGGCCGGCCAGGTAGAGCGAGATGAGCGCGGAGTCGCTCGGTTGCATGAGGTCCATAAAGGGCTACGGAATAGGAGAACGTAGAGCTTTATGCCATAGTATGCAGTTACCGAGAAAAAACTGGGAGCGACGGGCGGTGGTAGGTTTTACCCAGCTAGAATCAGACCAAATGTAGAGAAATAGAATCCACTTACGCAATACCCTTTGGTGGAAAAATGCCGCAATCTTTTTGAGAATCTGGCGCAACCTTCCTCAAAACTTCATCTAAGCCGTTTTTCAGGGAAATTACCCAGGCGTTTTTCTGAAAAAAGTTTCCGAAGCAGGTAAGATAATTCGGGCTGCCTGTGAAGCAGTTCATTGGGCAAGCCAACGGTAGGCGGCGGCTTCTTCGGTAAACAGGGCCGTTTGGTAGCCCTGCCCGGGGTGCGAGGCGGAGCTGAGGGCGGCGGCGGAGCTGGCCGTTTGCTCGATGGCGGCACGCAGGGGTGAAATGAGGAAGGCTATGCGAACGGGCGCGGGATAGCGGTTCAGGAGCTGAGGGAAGAGCTCGGTGTTAATCCAGCTGGTGAGGGCGGGGCTGGCCAGCTCTTCGCGGCGGCGCAGGTCAAGTAGCCAGCGCCAGCAGCCGAGGGCATCGCCGGCGGCGAGAATACCGAGGTAGCCGTGCTGGAGCTCGGATTCGGTTATTTCGCGCTGCCAGCGGGCCACCACGGCGGGCAAGTCGGGGCGGGGTATTATTTCCAGGCCAAAATCTTGCATAAGCGGAGCGGGAAGTAGGATGAGCGTTGGGTTGCAAGGTAGGCGAAATGGGGTGGCAAAACTAACCGGCGACGGCAAGGCAGGGCTACCTTTGCCGCTGGCCGCTGCACAGGCGGTTTTTGTGCTCTTATGCTGCCATCTGCTGATTCTTCGCCGGCCCACGACCCGTACGCGGCACTGCGCGTCCCTGATTTTCGCCGCCTGGTATCGGCCCGCACCCTGCTCACGGTGGCCACGCGCATCCAGGGCCTGGTAGTGAGTTGGCAAATATTCAAGCTCACCAATAATCCGCTGGCGCTGGGGCTGATTGGTCTATCGGAGGCCATTCCGAGCATTGTGGTTTCGTTGTATGCCGGGTACGTGGCCGACTCGATGCGCCGCAAAAACATTGTGGTGGTGGCGCTTGCGGTGCTGGTGCTGTGCGCGGCGGCGCTGGCGGGCTTCGCCAGTCCTTACGGCATTCACTGGCTGGCGAAGGACTCGCTGTACACGCTGCCGCTGTACGGGGTGATTTTCGTGAGCGGGCTGGCGCGGGGCTTCATGGGGCCGGCGCTGTTCTCCTTCATGCCGCAGCTATTGCCCGACCGGGCGCTGCTGCCCAACGCCATTACTTGGAACAGCACCACTTACCAGGGCTCGGCGGTGCTGGGGCCGGCCATTGGCGGCTACCTGATTGCGGCCGTGGGCGTGACCAATTCCTACGTGGTGAGCACGGTGCTGCTGGCGCTGGCGCTGTTCCAGTTTGTGCGCATTGCCAACCGGCCGCTGCCGCCCATGGAAGGCGAGCGGCTGAACCTGAAGGACAGCGTGCTGAGTGGGCTGCGCTTTATTTTCGGCAACCAGCTGGTGCTGGCGGCGTTGTCGCTGGATATGTTTGCGGTGCTGTTTGGGGGGGCGGTGGCGCTGCTGCCGGTGTTTGCGTCGGATATTCTGAACGTGGGCGCCAAGGGCTTCGGGCAGCTGGAAGCGGCTCCGGCCATTGGCTCGGTGCTGATGGCAGTTGCGTTGACCTACTTCCCGTTGAAGCGGCGGGCCGGGCGCAAGCTGCTGTGGGCGGTGGCGGGCTTCGGGCTGGCCACCATCGGCTTCGCCTTGTCGAAAAACTTCTACCTGTCGCTGTTTTTGCTGTTCCTGACCGGCGTGTTCGATTCCGTGTCGGTGATTGTGCGCTCCACGCTCATCCACATTTACACCCCAGAGTATATGAAAGGCCGGGTGTCAGCCGTGAATAACATCTTCATCGGCTCCAGCAACGAGATTGGAGCTTTTGAGAGTGGCACGGCGGCCAAGTTGCTGGGTACGGTGCGTTCGGTGGTTTTTGGGGGGCTGATGACGCTACTGGTAGTGGCCATCACGACCTGGAAGGCCGATAAGCTGCGCAAGCTGGAATCGGGTACGAAATAAGAAATTACGGCTGACGAGGCTGGGTTTCCAGCAAAGCCGCGTACTGCTCTGGCGTGTCCACATCGAGCAAACCGGCCGGAAACAACACCCGCTCCACGGCCGCGCCCCAGCTGGCAATGAGCCGCCCGGCCCCTTGTTGCCCTTGCAGCTGAAGCAAGTCCGGTAGCATGGTTTGGGCGAAAACGGCGGGCACGCCCAGCGTATCGCCATAAGCCGCCGCCACGATGGGGGCTTGCGTTTGCTGTTGCCGGGCCATCAATTCCCGCAGCAGCTCCGGCGTCACCAAGGGCTGGTCGCTGAGCATGATGAGCACGGCGGCAGGCCGGGTATCGGCAATGGCGGCCAGGCCGGTGCGGATGGACGAAGCCATGCCGGTTTCCCAATCGGGGTTGTGAATGGCCTGAATGGGCAGGCCCGAAATTTCGGCTACCAGGGCTTCGTGCAGCGCCCCGGTCACCAGCACAAGGGGCGTACAGCCGCTGGCCACGGCCGTTTCGGCCGCGTGGCGCAGGAGGGTGCGGCCGTGGTAGAGCAGGAGCTGCTTGGGCTGGCCCATGCGACTGGAAGACCCGGCGGCCAGAAGCAGCAACGCCACCGGCTCGGCGATGGGAGCGGTGGCGCTGGAGGGGGGCGGCGTTTGCATCGGGCTTGTTTTTGAATAAATCAGAACGTCATGCTTCGACAAGCTCAGCATGACGTTCTTGAGTAGCCTCTTAAACGGCCTTCGTGCCCAGGATTTTATCGGGCGTAATGGGCAGGTCGCGCACGCGCTTGCCGGTGGCGTGGAACACGGCGTTGGCCACGGCGGCCGATACGCCCACCATCGAAATCTCGCCGATGCCCTTCACGCCCATGGCGTTGATGAAGGGGTCGTGCTCGTCGATAAACTCCACGGTCATGTCCGGAATGTCGGCATTCACGGGGATGTGGTACTCGGCCAGGTCGGCATTGGTGTAGCGGGCGTAGTGCGGGTCGCGGGCGGTGGCCTCCATCAGGGCCGCGCCAATGCCGAAGATGCTGCCGCCGATAATCTGGCTGCGGGCCGTTTTGGCATTCAGGATGCGGCCGGCGGCGTGCACGCTCACCCAGCGCTTCACGTGCACGGTGCCCAGGTCGGGGTCGACGTGTACTTCGCAGAAATGCGCCCCGAAGGAGTGCATGGAGTGCTTCGCCGCCTCTTCCTTGTGGGCATCGCCGGCAGCGGCGGTGCTTTGGCTGGCTTCGTAGCCCGCGCCGTACTTGCCCTGGCCGCTGCCTTCGATATCGTCCATGCCGGCCCGCTTCATCAGAGCTCTGAAGTCCTCGCCTTTTGAGGGGTTGGCCTTCAGCTGAAGACGGCCTTTTTCCATCACCACCTCTTCCGGCTTGGCCTTGAAAAGCGGGGATTTGGGGTCTTTAATAGCCACTTTAGTCAGTCGCTCCCACACGTCCTGCGCCGCCATGTACACGGACGACGACACGGTGCCCGCCGCCACCGAACCGCCCGAGTTGGGCGCGGTGGGCAGCTTGGTATCACCCAGCTCGAAGCGGATTTTCTCGGGCGGCAGGCCCAATGAGTCGGCCGCAACCTGCGTCATCACGGTGTAGGTGCCGGTGCCCAGGTCGGTGGCTCCGCTTTGTACCACGGCGTGGCCGTCGGCGTAGAGGCGCACGCGGGCGGTGCCCTGTGAGTTGTGCACCGGGTAGCTGGCCGTGGCCATGCCCCAGCCCACCAGGGTACAGCCGTCGCGTGTGGCGCCGGCTTTGGGGTTGCGCTTGCTCCAGCCGAAGAGCTCGGCCCCGCGGGCGTAGCACTCGCGCAGGCCCTTGCTGCTCCAGTCCTGGCCGGTGCTAGGGTCTTTTTCGGCGTAGTTCCGCAGGCGGATTTCAATGGGGTCGATGCCGAGCTTGTAAGCCAGGTCGTCCATCAGGCACTCGATGGCGAAGGAGCCGGGCGCCTCGCCGGGGGCCCGGGTGAAGGTGGAGGTCATCACGTTGGCGCGGCCCAGCTCGTAGTGCGATTCAAAGGTGGGGCACTCGTACAGCATGTTGATGATTTTGCTGTTCGACTCGGTATAGTTGTCCCAGGGCGAGGTGGTGGCTGTTTTCTCGTGAATGAGGGCCAGCAGCTTGCCGTCCTGAGTGGCTCCGGCGCTCAGCGTTTGGGTCTGGTCTTCGCGGTGACCCATGCTCGTAAACTGCTGCTGGCGTGTGAGCACCAGCTTCACGGGCCGGCCCAATGCTTTGGCAGCCTGCACCGTGAGCACGGTGTGCGGCCAGCAAGAGCCTTTGCAGCCAAAGCCCCCGCCCAGGTATTTGGTGATAACCCGCACCTGGTCCTGCGGCAAACCCAGCATGGTGGACAGCGCCTTTTGCGTGCGCGTCACGCCCTGGGTCGACTCGTACACCGTGAGGCGGTCGGACGCTTCCCAGATGGCGGTGGTCGCGCCCGGCTCCATGGGGTTGTGGTGGTTGATGGCGTGAGTGTACACGGCTGTCATTTTCACCGGAGCGCTGGCCATGGCGGCGCGGGCATCGCCGCGCCGGGTGTAGCCGTCGGCCTTACCGTCCTGAATTTTCTCAGGGTTGAAAAGCTGAGCTTTGGAGTCGGTATAGGCGGCAATAGGCTGCTCGGCGGCGTAGGTCACGCGCACCAGGCGGGCGGCGTGGGTGGCCCGCTCGAAGGTATCGGCTACCACCAAGGCCACCGGCTGGCCGGCGTAGTGAATTACGTCCGAGGTCATCGGCATGAAGCCCATGGGCGCACCGATGGCCTTTTTGCCCTCGGGGTCGTTGGGCGTTCGGGCCAGCTTGGGCAGGTTCTCGTGGGTGTAGATGGCCAGCACGCCCGGCTCTTTCTGCGCCGCGCTGGTATCGATGCGCTGGATGCGGCCCTTGGCGATGTCGCTGGTTTTGAGCACGCCGTAGGTGAGGCCGGGCAGCGGGTATTCGGCCGAATACTTGGCCCGGCCCATCACCTTATCGCGCCCGTCCACGCGGTCGAGCGGCTTGCCCACCACGCCGGGCTTGGGGGAGGTTTCGAAGAAAGCGGGTTCGTTCTCGTACATGGCGGGATTGATAATTAAGAATTAAAAATGATGAATTAAAAATGAGCGCAGCGATGAAAGTCCTTGAGCAGGATTTTTAATTCTCAATTTTTAATTAGATTTTATGCAGTAGTCAGTTCGGTGAGGGCGCGCACCAGCGTATTCTGGGCCAATTCTACTTTAAAGCGGTTTTGCTCGCGGGGCTGGGCATCGCGCACGGCGGCGGCGGCGGCGGCCCGGAACGTGGCTTCCGTGGCCGGTGCACCGGTCAGGATTTTCTCGGCGGCCACCGAGCGCCAGGGCTTGGTGCCCACGCCGCCCAGCGCCACCCGCGCCGAGCGAATGGTACCGTCCTGCACGTCAATGCCCACGGCAACCGAGGCCAGCGCATAGGCGTAGGAGGTGCGGTCACGCACCTTCAGGTAGGTGGATTTGCGGGCGTGCGCGGCGGCCGGAATGGTCACCGAAACAATCAGCTCGCCAGGTTCCAGCACGGTTTCTTTCTGAGGCGTGTTGCCGGGCAGCAGGTGGAAATCGACCAGCGGCACGCGGCGCTGCTTGCCCTTGGCGTTTTCGAGCAGCAGCACGGCATCCAGGGCCACGAGGGCCACGGCAAGGTCGCCGGGGAAGGTGGCGATGCACGATTTGCTGGTGCCCAGAATGGCCAGCCCCCGGTTCTCGCCGTCCTGGGCCGGGCAGCCGGAGCCGGGCACCCGCTTGTTGCACGGAAAGGCGGTGTCGCGGAAGTAGCCACAGCGCGTGCGCTGCAACAGATTGCCGCCGATGCTGGCCATGTTGCGCAGCTGCGGCGACGCTGCCAGCAGCAGCGACTGCGACACCACCGGGTAGTTCTGTACCACCAGCGGATGCTCGCCCACATCGCTCATACGCTCCAGCGCGCCAATGCGCAGGCCGTCGGCCGTTTGCTCAATACCCTTGAAGGCGAGCGTGTTGATGTCGACCAGCTGGCCGTAGTTTTCCACGTTCAGCTTCATCAAATCGAGCAGCGTGGTGCCGCCCGCGATAAAGGCTGCGTCCTTGCTGTCGCGCACGGCGGCGGTGGCTTCTTTCGCCTGCGTGGCCTGGAGGTAGGTGAAGTTGTTCATAGATTGGTTGCTGATAGGCGGTCATGCAGAGCGCAGCATCTTTACCGCAGTAGTAATTAATTAGTATTGAGGTAAAGATGCTTCGCTGCGCTCTGCATGACGTTCTTTTGATTTACCCTTTAAAGCCGCTTTGCTCTACCTGCCGGATGGCGGCCACGATATTGGGGTAGGCCCCGCAGCGGCAGAGGTTGCCGCTCATCCATTCGCGCACATCGGCATCGGTTTTGGCGTGGCCTTCTTTCAGGCAGGCCACGCCCGACATGAGCTGGCCCGGCGTGCAGTAGCCGCACTGAAAGCCGTCGTGCTCGATGAACGCGGCTTGCAGCGGGTGCAGCTCTTCGCCCTTGGCGAGGCCTTCCACGGTGGTGATTTCCTTGCCCTGGGCCATCACGGCCAGGGTGAGGCAGCTATTCACGCGGCGGCCGTCTACCAGCACGGTGCAGGCGCCGCACTGGCCGTGGTCGCAGCCTTTTTTAGAGCCGGTGAGGTCGAGGCGCTCGCGCAGGGCGTCGAGCAGCGTCACGCGCGGCTCGGCCTGAATGGTGCGCAGGGTGCCGTTCACCTTGAGGCGCATCTCGCTGACGCCTTCCACTTTACGGGACATGGCGGTGAGGCGCTCGGCTTGGCTGACGAGGGGCGGGGCCAGGGCCAGGCCCAGCAGGCCGGTGGCTTGCTTGATGAACGAGCGGCGGCCGTCCTGCGGGGCCGGGCCGTCGGGCAGCGCGGCCGAATCGGGCGTGAAGTTATCCGTCATGATAAGAGAATAGGCAGTGGCTAGCAGTAACAGCGCTGGCCCCGATAGGTTGAGCCGGCTCGGCCATAAAGGTCCGCTAAGTTCAACCATTTACTACGCTACTACCATTCCGAATGGTCGCTTATTCTTTCTGAATTTTTGATGAATTTTAGGAAAGCCCGTCGCTATTGGCAGCGCACGTAGGGCCGCATCTTCTCCCAGTCGGCCGGTTTCAGGATGGGAATCTGCTTCAAATCCTCCACCGTTTTGAAGGGACCGTGCTGCTGCCGGTAGGCCACGATGATGCGCGCCCGGGGCTTGCCGATGTAGGGCTGCAGGTACATTTCATCGAAGGAGGCCGTGTTCACGTTCACCGTTTTGGGGGCGTAGCCGGGCGCCACGAAGGTGTATTTCCGGAGGCTGTCGCGCAAATCCGGGGCGTCTTTCAGCACGAATATTTCGTCGAGCTGGTCCTCACGCAGGTAGCCGCCGAGCTGGTTGCGGTACTTTACCACCCACTTCGCCCGCCCCGCGCCAATGCCGCGAATCTGCATCAGCTGCGTGGTATCGGCGGTGTTGAGGTCGAAGGGCTGGAGGTTGCGCGGCTTGCGGGGGAATTTTCCGGGCGTACCATCAGTACTGGCGAAGGGCGGAAATTTGCCATCGGGGCCGGGCCGGTTGGCGGCGTAGTCGCGCCTGGGGCCTTCCTCGGGCAGCTGTATGAAGGGGGCCAGGCGCTGGTACACCGAGTCCTCCAGCCCGTACATTTTCTTTATTTGGGCCTTGGCTTTGAAGCCGCCCGCCGCCGCGCGGTATTTCTCCAGGCGGGCCGCCACGAAATGCGGCACGCCCCGCGCTTCCCAGCCCTCGGCTGTGAGAGCATTGGGGTCGAAAAGGCTGAGCCGGACCTGCGCAATTTGGGGGTAGCGGCTGCCGCTGCGGTCGAATTTCTTGTAGTTCCGCTTGGGGTAGCGGCTGGCGAAGCTCTGGTCGGTGGCGCGGTGCTCTTTGAGCTGAGTGGCCAGCTCATCGAGGGCTTTTTGGTCGGCAGCGGGCAGGTACTGCGGCAGCTCCGGGCGCAGGAGCATGGGCGCGATAATGAAGCCCAGCATCAGCAGCAAAATGCCCATCATGCCCCGCGCCTCGCCCCTAGAATAACCAAAATAGTGGCGAACCCAGCGAACGGGACTGGAATTGAGCCAGGACCAGCCTGAGCGCGGCGGGGGTAGAGCAGCCATTGGGTAGAAGCGCGTAGGGAAGTAGCAGCAAACCGCCGGAGCTGAAAGGGCCGTCCGGTTTGTGGGGCAAGTATAGGTGAAACGGCCCTAACAGCAACGCTAAAACGGGTTGGCCGTTCTGCAAATCTGCGCGCAGAAAGACCAACCCCTCCCTAAATTCACCGCTCACGGACTCGCAGCGTCCGCAATACAAGCGCGTTAGTTGCGGGCCCTGCTGACGCTGGGCGTGCGGCTGGCCTTGCGCTGGGTGGCGGGACGCTTCACGGTCACGGGCAACGGGTCGCCGGGAGGGCGGGTTTCCTGGGCTACCCAGGAATGGATGATTTTCAGCCCTTCGGGCGAGAAAACGGCTTGCTGCACGCCGTTTATCATCGGCCACTGTGCCGGGGCGGGTTGGAACAGGTGGTTGATGCCGTCGAGCTTGTACTCGGCGGCCGTGCGCTTGGCGTGGCGCAGGGCCTTGTAGAGCGGCGTCATGTTGCGCCGGGCCGAAACCTGCAAATCGGAAGTGCCATTGAGCAGCAGCACTGCGCATTGCACGCCGGGCAGTTTGGCCTGGGGGTCGAAATCGAAGAAATAGCGCGACCACGGCGAGGTGAGCTGCACGGCGCGGGCGCGGGCCATCGGCGCGTCGATGCCCATATTGGCCCCGAGCAGCAGCGAGGCCACTTTGGACCGGGCTACGGTGTTGTCGGGCGTCTGGCGGATGACGTCCACCGTGCGCTGGTACACGTCCTGGGCCGCTTTCACCTGCGAAGGGTCGGCTCCAATCAGGCGCATGATTTCGCCCTGCTGGCGGCGCAGTACCTCATTGCCCAGCTGGCCATAGCCGGCCAGCGACACCACAAATGCTGGCGTCCGGCCCGGCGTGGCGGCGGCTAGCAGGGCCACGTTGGCTCCTTCGCCGTGGCCCAGCAGGCCCACGCGGTGCGCGGCTACCAGCTTCTCGGCGCGCAGAAACGTCATGGCAGCCTGGGCATCGGTCACGAAATCGGCAGTGGTGGCGCTGGAATAGCTGCCGGTCGATTTGCCCACGCCCCGGTCATCGAAGCGGAGTACGGCAATGCCGTGGCGGGTGAGGTAGTCAGCCAGCTGGCCAAACATGCGGTAGCCGTTCACGTCCACGTCGCGGGTTTGCGGGCCGGAATCGGATAGCAGTACCACGCCCGCAAACGGCCCTTCGCCGGCCGGAATGGTGAGCGTGCCGCCCAGCCGGTTTTTGGTAACGGGGTTGGTGAACGTGACGTCGGACTCGCGGTAAGGCGGCGTCGCCTTGAACTTGGTGATGGCCTGCGTGGAGGCCACCGCCCGCGTGAGCACCATGGGCGCCGTCAGGCCCGGCTGCTTCCAGGTGCCGCTGAGGGTGGTGCCTTCATCCAGCACCTTGCCCACGAAGCTGCTGCCGGCCTGCTCGATGGTCAGCGTCAGGTTGTCGCCTTTCAACTCTACTTCTACCGGCATGCGGCTGATGCGCTGCTGGGGCGCATCGAGGGCGGCGTAGTAAGCACCGTTGGTAAGCGGTACGATGGTGATGATGATGGAAATCTCCCCGCCGAGCAGCTTCAACGGGCCTTTCCACTGGCCGTTGAGCGGCGCGGGCGTGGGCGGCGCGGCCATTGCCCGCGCCGGGGGCTGAATAATTAATCCCAGAAAAATCAGAAAGGAGAGTAGTAATCTTATCATGGAATCAGGATATAAAAAGGGTAGATAAAGTGGTTTCAAGACAAATCAAGGCTGAAAAGTACAACAAATGTTTTTTATCACAATTGCTGTTTTTTGTTTGATGGTCCGGTGGCTAATGCCAACGGCCGCTCTTGCGGAGCGGCCGTTGGCATTAGCAATAGATAAGGAGGCTATTTCCTGGTGTGCTGCGCAATCCAGTCGCCAATCAGGGCCAGCGCGGCCGGGGCCAGTGTTTCCTCAATGGTGCTGTACTCGGCCGGACTGCCGGTGGCGGCCGTCTGAAACAGGTGGTTGAGGCCCGGCAATTCTTTGGTGGTTACGTCGCGGTTGCCAGCGGCTTTCAGGCCGGCGGCGGTGGCGGCCAGGTTCAGGGCGGCGGGCACTTGCCGGTCGTTGCTGCCGCCTAGGGCCAGCACCGGGCAATGCACTTTGGCTAGGGTCTGGGCGGGGCGGTCGGCCAGGAGGTGGCGGTAGAAGGGCGATACCATCACGGCGTATTGCGCCTCCATGGCTGCCGCCGTGTTGGGGGCGTTGGTGGGGTTGTACAGCGCCATGAGCTGGGTACGGGCCTGGGCATCGTCGGGGGTTTTCTGGATTATCCGGGTCATGCTGCGCTGCTGCTTTTCGAGGGCCGCCAGCTGGGCCGGGTCCGAGATATTCAGGCCGACCAAGGCCAGCGACTGCTGCACAATCAACTCATCGCCAGCCACGCCCGGCGCGGCCAGCAGCACCAGGAAATCGGGCCCGGCGGGCTGCCCGGCCGCCCCAATGGCCGCCGTGCCGCCCTCGCTGTGCCCCAGCAGCCCCACCTGGCTTTTGCGGATGCCCGGCTGGGCCCGCAGCCAGGCCAGGGCGGCCTGAGCATCGGTGGTGTAGTCGGCGCTGGTCATCCCCTTTTGGGTGCCGCCGCTCTGGCCCACGCCCCGGTCGTCGAAGCGCAGCACGGCGATGCCGTGGCGGGTGAGGTAGTCGGCCAGCACCGCGAAGGGCTGGTGGCTGAAGATGGTTTCGTTGCGGTCTTCCGGCCCCGAGCCGGTGAGCAGCACCACGGCCGGAAACGGGCCCATGGCGGCGGGCACGGTGTAGGTGCCGGCCAGGGTGATGCTGGCCTTTTCATTCTTAAACATGACATCGGCCGACTGGTAGGGGAAGGGCGGCTGCGGCGTTTGGGGCCGGTTGGGGCCGGCAGCTTTGGCCCCGTCCGCCCGGCTGAAGGTGAGCGGGAAGGAGCGCAGCCCCTGCTGCCACTCGCCGGTCAGCTGCTGCCCATCGGCCGAGCGGCGGCCGGCAAACTGCGCGGCCATGGGCTGGCGCAGGCGCAGGTATACGCTGTCGGCGGGCGCGGTGAACTGCATGACCAGGCCGTTGGCGTGCCGGGCCGGAATATCCAGCGTGGCCGTACGCGGCCCACCGGCCGGGTCGGTGAGGTGCGCGGTAAGTTCCAGCGTGCCCATCAGCGTGCCGGACCAGTCGCCGGTGAGGCTGGGTAGAGCCGTTTGGGCGTGGGCGCTAGAAAAACTCAGCAGCGCGGCGGCGGTGGTTAAGAAGGAGCGGTTCAGCAGGTTCATTGGCGTGGAGGTGAATGACGCTGCAAGTGTACGAAGATAATTAGACAAACTTCTAAATGATGAAAATAAAAAATTTGTGTGTGCTACCTTATTGTGGTTAGAAACTCACGGCGAGCGTAGTCGTCTTTTGGTTGGAAGGCAGCTGTTGCAAGGCGTAAAGCGCATTGGCAATGCAATCGGCTGCACTGTAATGAGTGCCAATAAAAATGGCTTTGCCTTTATAAGAGCTTATTGAACTAGAGCCTTTTTCAGGCTTACTACTCGAAAACATAAAGCGGGATTTGCCAGCCTTATCAGGAAATGGGATTGATATATTCGAGTTAGTTTTCAGCACCATTTGACATACTTCCAGCAGAATGTCTTTCCAAGTTGAAATTGTTTTGATGGAGCCATTCGGTAGCCGTAGCTGCTTCGGTTTCTGGCCGGTGGGCAAAGCGGCTAGGTTCAGTTGGCTCACCTCTATAAATTCAATAGCTTCTGCCTTCGATTTCTTCGGCTGCGACTTGGTAGTAGGTTGTGATTTTGGCGACTGAATAGTGCTGTGGTTAGTTGCTTTAATAACAGTTGCCGCATCAATTGCCGCTGATGAGTGGCTGCCGTGTCCGCTATGTGCCGCATCGAGCCATTGGATAAGCTGCAAAGCGCACGTTATTTCATTGTCATGCAATAGGTTAAATTGAGCATTGGCAACTGAGTTACCGGGCTTAAAATCGCTGTAGAAATGCCAGTTAATGCCATCAGTAACCACAACTTTCAGTACCCCAAACCCAAAGGCATAGCTGAGTAACTGCTGCACGGTACTGTACTTCTCCAAATTCGAACCCAAACATTTAGCTTCAATCAGAAGGTCAATACTGTTCTCGGCGTTATGCAAGGCGTAATCGGCTCGCCAAGCGGTATTTATAGTTTTTTCGGGCTCAACCATTCCCACATTAGCAGTATCCCAGCCCAGCGACCGTAAAATCGGGTCAATGAGTGCGGCACGGGTAGCCGCTTCGCTTTTGCGGAGTAAGTCCGCGTGAGTCTGGGCACTGAGCCGCACTACTTGTAAAACTTGGTAGAGAGTGGCTAATGGGCTGGAAAAAGGCATAAGTATCTGATAGGACGAAATGTGGCGTAATGTTAAGGAAAGCGCGTCACTGTTGTGCATTTGTCAGCACGCACAAGCTAAAGCTTATGCCACTCCCCTCCGCCCGTACCTTCGCACCCGCAGCAAATGCCCATGGCCGAAACCTTCCGGCCCCCCTCCGCTGTTAGTTTGTTTATGCCCAAAAAAGACGCTTTGCAGGTATCGGCCCCCGCCGACAACGCCATTGATAATCTCGACCCGCGCGAATTTATCCTCATCAAAAACGCCCGGGTTCACAACCTCAAAAATCTCAGCGTAGCCCTACCGCGTAACCAGTTTATCGTCGTCACAGGCCTCTCGGGCTCGGGCAAATCCAGCCTCGCCTTTGATACGCTATATGCTGAAGGCCAGCGCATGTACGTGGAAAGTCTGAGCAGCTACGCCCGCCAGTTTCTGGGCCGCATGGACAAGCCCGACGTGGACTACATCCGGGGCATCTCGCCGGCTATTGCCATCGAGCAGAAGGTCAGCATCAAGAACAACCGCTCGACGGTGGGCACCAGCACCGAGATTTACGACTACCTCAAGCTGCTGTTTGCGCGGGTGGGCCGCACGTACTCGCCCGTCAGCGGCGAGCAGGTGCGCAAGGATAACGTGGCCGATGTGGTGGACTTTCTGGCCGCGCAGCCCGACGGCACCCGGGTCATGATTCTGGCCCCGCTGCACCGCCCCGACAAGACCCGGGCCATGAGCAAGGAGCTGGATTTGCTGCTGCAAAAAGGCTACAGCCGCGTGGTGGTGGACGGCGTGACTTCGCAAATCGAGGACCTGATAGGGGAAGACCAGCCCGAGGTGAAGGGCGATGTGTCCATCATGGTGGACCGCGCCGTGCTGCGCCCCGACGATGAGGACCTGCTGTTTCGCCTCTCCGATTCGGTGCAAACCGCGTTTTTCGAGGGTCACGGCACTTGCGTGGTGCAGCTGGCTGCTCCCGACCAAGAACCCGAAACCCGCACCTTTTCCGATAAATTCGAGCTCGACGGCGTCACCTTCGAGGAGCCCAGCGTCAACTTTTTCTCCTTCAACAACCCCTATGGCGCGTGCCAGACCTGCGAGGGCTTCGGCTCGGTGCTGGGCATTGACGAGGACTTGGTGATTCCGGACAAGAGCCTGACGGTGTACGAAGGCGCGATTGCGCCCTGGCGCACCGAGAAGCAGGGCGAGTGGCTGAAGCCGCTGCTGAAAAACGGCATCCGCTTCGATTTTCCCATTCACCGGCCTTATAATGACCTTAGCCAGGCCGAGCAGCGCCTGCTCTGGACCGGCAACAAGCACTTTGACGGCCTGGACAAGTACTTCAAATGGGTGAGCGAGCAGACCCACAAAATCCAGTACCGCGTGCTGCAAAGCCGCTACCGGGGCCGCACCACCTGCCCCGATTGCCGGGGCACCCGCCTGCGCAAGGATGCGCAATACGTGCGCATCGACGGCCGCAGCATTGCCGATATCGTGCTGCTGCCCATCTCTGACGCGCTGACTTTCTTCCAGAACATGAGCCTGAGCGAGCACGATGCCAAAGTGGCCGAACGCCTCGTAACGGAAATCACCAACCGCCTCGGCTACCTCAACCGCGTGGGCCTGGGATACCTGACCTTGAACCGCTTGAGCAACACGCTGAGCGGCGGCGAGAGCCAGCGCATTTCGCTGGCTACGTCGCTGGGCTCGGCACTTGTGGGCTCCATGTACGTGCTCGATGAGCCTTCAATCGGCCTGCACCCCAAGGATGCGGAGCAGCTCATCGGCGTGCTGCGCTCCTTGCAGCAGCTCGGCAATACCGTGGTGGTGGTGGAGCACGAGGAGAAGATGATGGAAGCCGCCGACCAGATTATCGACATCGGCCCCGAGGCCGGCAGCGGCGGTGGCAACCTGATGTTTCAGGGCACCATGGCCGAGCTGCTCCAGGACACCGAAACCTATACTGGCCTTTACCTGAGCGGCAAAATGGAAGTAGCGGTGCCCAAAGTGCGCCGCCCCTGGCGCAACGCCCTGGAGCTGACCGGTGCCCGCGAAAACAACCTCAAAAACGTGAGCGTGAAGCTGCCGCTGGGCGTGATGACCGTGGTAACCGGCGTATCCGGCTCGGGCAAATCCACGCTCATCAAGCGCATTCTGGCCCCGGCCCTGATGAAGATGCTGGGCGGCGGCGCGGGCGAAAGCACCGGCAAATTCGACCGCCTCACGGGCGTGAGCGGGCAGGTGTCGCACGTCGAGTTCGTGGACCAGAACCCCATTGGTAAGTCGTCGCGCTCGAACCCGGTGACGTATGTGAAGGCGTATGACGCCATCCGGACGCTGTTTTCGGAGCAGCCGTTGGCCAAGGCCCGGGGGCTGAAGCCGTCGCACTTCAGCTTTAATGTGGACGGCGGGCGCTGCGAAGTGTGCCAGGGCGAAGGCCAGGTGAAAATCGAGATGCAGTTCATGGCCGACATCTACCTGACCTGCGAGGGCTGCGGTGGCCAGAAGTTCAAGCAGGATATTCTGGAAATCAAATTCCAGGACAAAAACATTTATGAGGTGCTGGAAATGACGGTGACCGATGCCGTGCAGTTCTTCCAGAGCCAGCCCAAAGTGGCCGACCGCCTCCGGCCGCTCGAAGACGTGGGCCTGGGCTACATCCGCCTCGGGCAGTCGGCCAACACGCTGAGCGGCGGCGAGGCCCAGCGCGTGAAGCTGGCCTCGTTCCTCACCAAAGGCGCGACGCTGCAGCAGGATAAAATCCTGTTCATCTTCGACGAACCCAGTACCGGCCTGCATTTCCACGACATTGCCAAGCTGCTAGGCGCGCTGAATGCGCTCATCGAGCAGGGTAATTCCGTGCTCATCATCGAGCATAACGTCGACATCATCAAGTGTGCCGACTGGATTATCGACCTCGGCCCCGAGGGTGGCCTGAACGGCGGTCACTTGCTCTTCGAAGGCACGCCGGAGGACATGGTGAAGCTGAAAGACACCAACCACACGGCCCGCTTCCTGGCCGAGAAGGTTTCCTAAGCTCAGCCATTATGCAGCTCGGTGTCGAAGCAAAAATTACGATTGGGACGCCCAATACCTTTATCGAGAGCACGTCGGCGGCCGGCACGATAGGCGTGGTGTTTGAGGATGATGGCACGACGGGGTACCTGTATGCCGTTCGCCCGGGCACCACCATGGAGCTGCTTGATGCCCTGCATATTTATGATGTGGCCAATGTGGCCGACCGGCAGGTGCCCGTGCGGCTACAGGTATTCTGGGACGTGGCCGGCACGGCGGCGGCCCTGCTCATCAACGGGTATTGCCATGCGCTGTTCGACTTTCAGCGCATGGCGGGCTTTTGCCGCACCGCATTTCCGGCCGTCCGCAACGGGCAAGTACTGAAACGGGAATTGACCGATGAATTGATTGAACAATACTTTGCGGCCTGATACCAGTAGAGTAGGCCGTGTCTGTTAAGCGAGTCGAATACCGGCCAATGCATTGTCCTGTAGGGTAGTGGCTGCGGTAGCCGGAAAGTGGTTCGGGATGGTCTGAAAAACGTAGAACCATCCATAAAGATTAATACGTAAGTTCACTTCCCCCCTCACATCCATCCTCGTGACTATGCCCATCGCTACAACGCCTCCGGACCACTACGCTGCCGCTAACCGGTCGGGCACGGGCCGGCTTTGGCGGTGGCTGACGGCGCTGGCCATCATCGGCAATATTGCCCTCAACTATTATTCAAATACCCGTCCCTTCGCCGGGCAAACGATGGGTGCGGTTTCGGCCAAGTACCCCACGCTGTTCACGCCGGCGGGCTACGCGTTCAGCATCTGGGGGCTGATTTTTCTGGCCCTGACCATTTATGCGGTGTGGCAGCTGCTGCCGGCGCAACGGCGAATATCGCTGCCTGATGCCCTGGCCAAGCCGCTCACGCTGGCCAGTGTTGCCACCGGGGCCTGGGTGGTCCTGTTTGCCTATGAGTTGATTTTGCCCAGTGTGGGCGTGATGCTGCTCATTCTCGGCTGCCTGATAGTGGCTTACGGGCGGGCCCGGCGGCGCATTTTCGCCGACGCGGCTCCGGCGCTGGCGGGTGTGCCGTTCTCGCTGTACTTGGGCTGGATTTCGGTGGCGTCGGTCATCAACATCACCATCGGGCTGCAGCAGCTGGGCTGGCAAACGGCCGAAGGTGCATCGGTAACCCTCACGCTGGGGCTGATTTTTGTGGTGGTGGCGCTGGGGCTGATTATGAGCCGCGTGTTTCGCGATATGGTGTTCCCACTGGTGGTGGCCTGGGCCTTGGTGGCCGTGTGGGTAGTGCGGCTGCGCGAAGTGCCCGAGCTGGGCTGGGCCGCGCTGATTGGCGCGGCCGTGGTGGCCATTGCGGGCGTTGTGCTCTCGCGGCTGGGCGGCCGCAAAACGCCCTGGCAGCTGCGCGACGAAGCCGCCGCCGCCGCCGAAGCCGAGATTGCCGCCCGCAACACCATGCGCGCCTCCGAGTAGCGGCGTGGCCCGGCGTGGCGCGGCGCGGGTGCGCCGCCGCCGGTTTGGCCCGTAGCTTTGCAGGTAGTCCCAACCTTCTTACCTGACCCGCTCGATTATGCGCCAAAAACTTGTTGCCGGCAACTGGAAAATGAACCTGACCTACCCCGAGGCCCTGGCCCTGG
The DNA here is from genome assembly GCF_018967845.1 of Hymenobacter siberiensis. Lineage (GTDB taxonomy): Bacteria > Bacteroidota > Bacteroidia > Cytophagales > Hymenobacteraceae > Hymenobacter > Hymenobacter siberiensis. Next base: position 72,591 of record NZ_JAHLZZ010000001.1, on the reverse strand, counting down.
TAGGTGAAATCACCAGTCTGGCTGGCGAAGCGGGCGCGGCTTCCGCGCCCACCGTCGTGATTTGCCCGCCTTTCCCGTTCCTGCACGCCGTGGGCCAGCAGCTGCCGCAAGCCTCCAATTTTCACCTCGGGGCCCAGAACTGCCACCAGAAAGAAAGCGGCGCCTTCACCGGCGAAGTTTCGGCCAAAATGCTGGCCTCAGTGGGCTGCGAATACGTGATTCTGGGCCACTCGGAGCGCCGCCAGTACTTCCGCGAAGATGACGAGCTGCTGAGCCAGAAGCTGAAAGCCGCCCTGGCCGCCGGCCTCAAGCCCATTTTCTGCGTGGGCGAGTCGCTGGATACCCGCGAGGCCGACGAAACGTTTAAATACATTGGCAAGCAGCTCACTGATGGCCTGTTCCACCTCAGCAATGAGGAATTTGCCCAGGTCGTGATTGCCTACGAGCCCATCTGGGCCATCGGCACGGGCCGCACCGCCACCAGCGCCCAGGCGCAGGAAGTGCACGCCTTCATCCGCGAGCAGATTGCCCGCGCCTACGACGCCGAAGCCGCCCTCGATACCACCATTCTCTACGGCGGCTCGGCTAATGCGCAGAATGCCAAGGAGCTGTTCTCGCAGCCCGACGTGGACGGCGGCCTCATCGGCGGCGCGGCCCTGAAAGCGGCGGACTTCACCACGATTATCCAGTCGTTTTAAGAAGGGTTGAATTTTTAGGGTTGAGTGTTGAGTTGAACGCGCAACGCGGCATTGCATTTGACATCCTACACTCAACCCTCAACATTCAAAACTCAACCCTTCCTCAATGCTCTCCTTCATCCTCACGCTCCTGCTGGCCCTGCTACCCGCCAAAAGCCCGGCGGCCGGCCCGTTGGAGCCGTGCAAAATCTTCGGCTCAGTCTATCTCGAAACCGACCCGGGCCGGCGCAGCTACTGCTACGGCACGGTGTACGTAGAGCCCGAAGAAGCCTTTGCCGATGTGCTGATTTTCAAGGAGAACAACAAGCTATTTGCCGATAAGCCCGGCCTGTGGGCCGAAGCCCCCGCCCGCGACTTTGCCGACTACGTGCTGCTGGTGGTAACCGACCGCAGCCGCGCTGATTTCAGCATTCACTACACCACGGTGCGCTCCTTCGCCGGCTGCAAGACCAATTAAGGGGAGTTAAGAGTTAGGAGTTAAAAGTTATAAGTTGAACTGTTAAACGGCTTCAACTTCAATCTTTCGGTTCTCAAACTCTTAACTCCTAACGCTTAACTTATAACTTCAACCAAGTGGATTTTATTGAACTGACCGTCGAAGCCCCGCGCGAGCTGGCCGACATTCTGGTGGCCGAGCTGGCCGAAGTGGGTTTCGACACCTTTGAGGATACCGATGCAGGCTTCCAGGCCTACACCACCGAAGATGTTTTCAACCCCGACGCGGTGGCCGAAATCATGAGCCGCTACGAGGGCCAGGGCGAGCTGAGCCATTCGCACCGCGTGATTACCCGCCAGAACTGGAATGCCGAGTGGGAGAAGAACTTCCAACCTCTCATCATTGCCGAGCGGGTATCGGTGCGTGCGCCGTTCCACCCCGAGCCGGCCGGTGTCGACTACGACATTGTGATAATGCCGCGCATGTCGTTCGGCACGGGCCACCACGAAACCACGGCCCTGATGATTGAAAATCAGCTTGATGTGAGCCATAAAGGGTTGCGCGTGCTGGACATGGGCACCGGCACCGGCATTCTGGCCATTATGGCTGAGATGCTGGGGGCCCGCCAGGTGCTGGCCGTTGACACCGAGCCCTGGACCGTGGAAAACGCCCGCGACAACGCCGCCGAAAATCAGTGCCACGGCATCGAGTGTCGCCTGGGCGGCGTGGAAACCCTCGCCAACGAGGAGCCCTTCGACCTCATTCTGGCCAACATCAACCGCAACGTGCTGTTGGAGGATATGCACGAGTACGCCCGCCTGCTGCCCAGCGGCCGGCCCATCCTGTTCAGCGGCTTCTACGAGGAAGACCTGCCCAAAATTCAGGCTGAGGCCAGCAAGCATGGCCTGCGCTACCAGCGCCATCGCACGCTGCGTAGCTGGGTATCGGCGGTGTTTGAGAAAGAATAAGTATCAGCAGCACCAATAGTAAAGAACGTCCTGCTTCGGTTGCGAAGCAGGACGTTTTGCGTTGCGGTCGGCTGCATGGGGCGTTGGTTGTGCCGGGTGGCATCCTTCCCGGCAACGATTGCGCGAATAAAAAGGGTCCTGAAGGCATATTACGAGCCATTGGGGCCGTAATATTAGCATACAGAATTACCGGCCTGCCGCGGCTGTTTTGGTGCGGCGGGCCTGGGTGATTCTTTTATCAGCACCCCAGATTTCCCGCAATGAATTTATTCTCCACTCCGTTTTCTTCGCTTCGTGTTGCAGCCGGCCGGCCAGCGGCGCGGGTTGGCCTGGGCCTCGTGGCACTGGTGGCCGGCCTGGCCGCTTAGCGCCGCCGCCCGGCGGTTGGAGTCAGGGCGTGGAAGTGCGCCTGAAAGAAGTGCCCTTTGGCGTAAAACTCTTCAAGCTAGTGGCCACGAACGGCGACATTGAATGGTTTATTACCAACCACTTGGCTGCTCATCTGACCCGCGAAATGGTGATTGAAGCCGTGCAGGTGTGTTGGCAGGTAGAGGAGTTTCACCGCAGCTTCAAACAGTTGACGGGGTCGGAGAAGTGCCCGTGCCGGAAGGAGATGGCGCAACGCAACCACTTGGCCTGTTGTTGCTTGGCCTGGGTATCGCTGCGTCAACACGCCCGCCGCATGGGGCAAACTATTTATCAGGTGACCAACAGCAATGGGCACCCTACCTGCGGCAGTTGCTCCAAAAACCACTCATTCAAGCACTTGTATAGTCGAGTGCGTAAGTCCTAACAAGAGTACCGATTTTTTGCCCAAGCGGCCCCTAAAACCCCGGCAGTAGCGCGCTGGCGAGTAGCTTGCTGTCGCTAAGGAAGGTGCCCGGGTGGGCCGGTGCTTCATGTCGTCGCCATCTTTGTGCGGTAATCTAGGAGCCGGCCCGTGTGTGTGGGCCGTCTGTTTTCGACTGAATGCAACCATGAAAGTAGTGCGCGTGCAAAAAGGAATGCTGGCCGCCGGGCTGGCCGTTGCCATTGGCCTCACCGCGTTTCGGCTGCGCCCGCCCGAGGATGGGCTGCTGCCGCGCATTGCCCGGCAGCTGGCCGAGTACTACGCCGCCGCCCGGCAGGAAAAAGTGTACCTGCACCTTGACCGGCCGGTGTACGGCACCGGCGAAACCATCTGGTTCAGTGCCTACGTGGTTGATGCTTCGGCGCACCGGCTCGACTCGCTCAGCCAGGTGCTGCACGTCGATTTGGTTTCGCCCGAGCACCGGGTGGTGGCCCGCCGCACCCTGCGCCTGCAGGGCGGCCGTGCCAGCGGCGACCTCGCCATTACCGATACCCTGGCCGCTGGCACCTACGTGCTGCGGGCCTACACCAACTGGATGCGCAACGCCGGCGACGAGTTCGTGTACAGCCGCCGGCTGAGCGTATGGCCGGCCTCGCCCATTGGCCCGCAGGAGCCCCGCCCGGTGGCCGTGCCCACCACGGCCTTTGCCCGCGCCCGCGCCGCCGCCGCCGCCCGCCCCGATGTGCAGTTTCTGCCCGAAGGCGGCTACCTCGTGGAGGGGCTGCCCGCCGTGGTGGCCTGCAAAGCCACCGACCCCAACGGCCGGGGCCTCGACGTGCGCGGCCAGATTCTGAATGATAAAAATGGGGTGGTAGTGCCCTCCTTCAGCAGCCGGCACGCGGGCATGGGGCGCTTTGCCTTTTTGCCCGGCAGCGGCCAGCGCTACCACGCCCACTTCACCATGCCCGATGGCAGCACCGCCGACTACCCGCTGCCCGCCGTGCAGCCCAGCGGCTACACCCTGCACGTAGTGGATGGTGGCGAAAACTTTATCGTAGAGGCCCGCTACCGGGGCGTGCCCGGCGCGCCCGCTCCTGGCCCCGTGCAGCTCATGACCCAGGTGCGCGGCGTGGCGGTATACCCCGGCCCCCGCACCTTCACTGGCGATGCCCCCGCCGCGTGGCGCATGCCCAAAAAGAACTACCCCAGCGGCATCGTGCATTTCACGCTGTTCGATGCGGAGGGCACGCCGCGGTGCGAGCGGCTGGCTTTTGTGCAGAATGGGCCGGCCGGGCTGCGCATCAGCATCACCCCAGACCAGCCCAGCTATGGGCCGCACGCGCCGGTGCAGTTGGCCGTGCGCGTGACCGACGCCGCCGGCCAGCCGGTGGCCACTAATTTCTCGCTCGGTGTGAGCGATGCCGGCCTCAGTGCCCTCGACCCCACCGCCGAAACCATTGCCTCGAACCTGCTGCTGACCTCTGACCTGGTGGGCTACGTGGAAAACCCGGGCTATTACTTCCGCAGCACCTCGGCCGGCCCCAATCTGGCCCTCGACGACCTGCTGCTCACCCAGGGCTGGCGGCGCTTTGTGTGGAAGCAGGTGCTGGCCGGCCAGGCCCCGCTCCAGCCCTTCAGCGCCGAGCACGACCTGAGCCTGGTGGGTCAGGTCGTGAGCGAGCACGGCAGCCGCCCCATTGCCAACAGCCAGCTCACCTTCCTGCAAACGCGCCCTTCCAAAAACGTGACCACCGGCACCACCAACGCCAATGGCCGCTTTAGCTTCGTGGGCATTCCGGTGGTCGATACGGCCGTTATCACGCTGCAGGCGCGGCGGTCGCAGGGCGGTAGCAACGTGCTCATTCTGCCCGATGAAGGCCCCGCGATACCTACCCAGGCGCTGCCGCCGCTGCCCTCGCTGGCGGCCGCCCCGGCGGGGGTGGCCGCCTTCGTGCGCCGCAGCCGCCAGGCCCAGGCCGCCGACCTCGATATGCACCCCGAGAGAGCCATTCGCAACATCACTCTGAGCAACGTGGCCGTGACGGCCAAGCGCGTGAAAATCCCCTCCGACGACCCGCGCCGCCTCTATGGCGCCACCGGCGGCACGGTGGTCGACTTCACCGAAATGCCGGCTTCGCAGTCGGGTATGAACGTGTTGCAGCTGCTCCAGGGCCGCGTGGCGGGCCTCGTAATTACGGGCCAGGCCCCCAACCTGTCGGTTCAAATCCGAAACTCGGGCACGCCGCTGTTTATTCTGGATGGGCAGCGGGTCGACCTCGATTTCATTGCCAACATGTCGTCCAATGATGTCGAGTCGGTTGAGATATTCAAGGGTGCCGAGGCGGCTATTTTTGGCGGCACCGGCGGGGCCATTGCCATCTACACCAAGCGCGCCGACCCCAACTACAAGGGCGCCGATAAAGGCCCTTCGCCGGGCATTGCCATTGTGAAGATGGCTGGCTTCGCCGAGGTGCGCGAGTTTTACCAGCCCCGCTACAACGCCCTGCTCACCAACCCGCCCGCCGACCCGCGCACCAGCACCCTCTATTGGAACCCCATCGTGCGGACCAACGCCAAGGGCGAGGCCGAGCTGCACTTCTTCACCGCTGACGGCAGCGGCACCTTCCAGGCCGTGGCCGAGGGCCTGAGCCTGGACGGCATGCCCGCCCTGGGCAGCAGCACGCTCACCGTGAAGGGGAAGTAAGGCGGTAGCCGGTGCTGTTTGCAACGACTCCGGATTGGGGTGAACAAGCGGGAAGTGCCAACATGCCGCTTTCCTGACAGAAATTACGGCTGTTTCACTTGCGCACCGGGCGGCGGCATGCCAGCTTGCTGCGGCGCTCACTTCGATAACACCTAAAACAAAACGCGCCCCCGGCAGAGCCAGGGGCGCGTTGCAAACGGGCGAAAGCCGGAACAGGCTATTCCTTGGCAATGCGGGCGCTGCTGCGCTGGCCACCGTCGGCGTACTCTACCAGGTAGAGGCCACGGCTCAGGTTGCTCAGGTCTACGGCCGTTTCGGTGGTGCCGGGCTGGGCGCTGAAGCTGGCAACCCGGGCCCCGGTGGTGCGGAATACCGTGACGCGGGCATCGCGGCTGGCGGCGGTATGGGGCACGTTCAGGCGGTTCTGCGTGCGGTTGGGGTACACGCCCAGGTTGGTAGCCACCAGCGAGCGGGTAGCCAGGAATATGGGAACGTAAGCCTGCCGGCTCTTAAAGGTCATGTTGCTGAGCAGCACGCAGCGGCCGACGGTGTTGCTGCCCAGGGCCGTGTAGAGGCGTACCATCAGCGTCTGGCCGGCGGCCAGGGTCAGGCCCGTAGCGTTGTTGTTGAATGCAAAGAGGAAACCGTCTTTGGGGTTCAGAGAGTTGTCTTGGGGCATGTAAGCGTATGCCGTAGCGGCGCTGGGACCCGTAATGCCGGTGCCAAACGTGCCATTGTGGGCCGACGGCAAAATGCCGCCGGGGGTGACGGGTAAGCTCGTGCTGGTGCCCGGGTTGGTGGCAGGGCCTTTGGCGTAGCTGAATTCCGTCGAGTCCGTGATGAACCCGTTCAGCGGCCACAGCAGCGACAGCCGGCCGTTAGTGCTTTGGGTCGTGCGGATATTGAAGTCGTGCGAATCGACGCGTAAAGCGGCCGTAGCTGTGATGGAAAACTGCTCGTAAGCAATGCCTTTTGGCGAGCTGGCCAGCGTGCTGAAACCAGTGCCATCGGCGACTGCGCCAATAGCCTGGCCTTTGATGCAATAGGCGGGAACCAGGCCGCCGGCCGTGCCGCCATCGGAAAGCACGATGCGGTGCAGCACCGGCGCATTGGTCGTAACGCCGGTGGAGAGCACGGTGGCGTTGTCACTGCCGTTGATGGTGAGGGGATATTGCACGAAGGCTGCCGTTTGGGCGTTGGCTTTTTCGGCAAAGCCGAGGCCACCTAAGAGCAGGAATGCCGGAAGTAGATTTTTTTCATCGGGAGTATTGGAAATAGGGTGAGGTAAAGGACGAATCGGTGGAAAATGAATGGATAAAAAACCAGGGTGCGTGCCGCCGAGCGTAGCTCAGCCAGACATTACCCTCACAATGTCTGGCTTTGGTTGGCCAATGCAAAAGCTTTGCGGGACTATAGTTGCGCAATCCTTGTCGGGAACGTTCCCACCCGCGCCCGGCCGGAGCCGGGGCTTCGTTGGTCGTAGAATAAATCTCAGAATGGATTGCGATGGCTGAAACGGGATTGTTGGGGAAGACGGGCCGACGTGGCAACGTTCCCGGCAATGATTGCGCAATTAAAGGTGCCTAATCCGGCAAAAACAGGCTGTTTTCGGGGCGCGTCTGGTCTAATACTGTTAGGGCAACCCTGCCTTTACAATGAAGCTGTTTAGAAAGTCAAAGGACTCCCAAAAAAGCGCGAAATTTGAGGTGTAACACTCCTTTTTTCGCATTTTAATGGAAGTCCTGTCCAAAGATATGATTCGCCAATGGATTCTGCCCGCGCTCACCTTCTCCGCCCATGGCCGCCCCTCGATCGTGGAGCCGGCCGAGTTGGTGGAAGCCATTCTCTACAAACTCAAAAGCGGCTGTCAATGGCGATTATTGCCTGTTAAACAGTTTTTTACGGGCGCATCGCTGACCTGGCAGGGCGTGTACGCCCGCTTTAATGCGTGGCGCAAGGACGGGTCCTGGCAAGGGGTATGGCTCCGCTTGTTGCGCGAAAACGGGGCCCATCTGGACTGTTCCAGCGTCCAACTCGACGGCAGCCACACGCCCGCCAAGAACGGCGGGGAGGCCGTCGGCTATCAGGGCCGCAAGAAAGCCCGTACCACCACAGCCCTCTTCTTGGCCGATAACCGGGGACAGCCGCTGGCCTGCGCCAGCCCGCAGGCGGGCAACCACCACGACACCCACCAGCTCAACGCCTTGTTCGGGGAAATCTGCGCCTCGCTCGAAGCGGCCAATATTCCCGTCGCCGGGCTGTTTCTGAACGCCGACAAAGCCTTTGACACCCAAGGCTTTCGTCAGGAATGCGCCCGGCGCGACATCGAGGCCAACATTCCCCGCAACCGCCGCGCCGCCGACTGGCAGACCGACGACGACACCTTTTTCGATCCCGAACTCTACCGCCGCCGCGTCGTGGTCGAACACGCCAACGCTTGGCTCGACGGCTTTAAAACGTTGCTCGTGCGCTACGAAACCAGCGTCGGCAATTGGCTGGCCTGGCACTGGCTCGCCTTTGTCGTCATCTTTTTGCGAAAAATCAACCAAAAGCCGACTTTCTAAACAGCTTCAATCCCTTGATGGCTCCGGCCAGCGCGAGTCCCACCTTTGGTTTTCCTTCAATGAAATCAACCTTCGTAACGATACTGGCCGGCCTGGCTGCCTTCCTGACCATGGCCTGGCACCCGGCCGAAACCCCCAAAACCCAGATTTTCCTGGTCGGCGATTCCACCATGGCCGACAAGCCCGACCTCACCAAGCCCGAGCGCGGCTGGGGCATGGAATTCGGCCAGTACTTCGACGGCGGCGTGGTGATTCGCAACACCGCCGTGAACGGGCGCAGCACCAAAAGCTTCCTGCGCGAAGGCCGCTGGGCCAAGGTGCTCGAAGTCATTAAGCTCGGCGATTGGGTGTTCATCCAGTTTGGCCACAACGACTCCAAAGCCGAAGACAGCACCCGCTCGGCCACGGCCCAGACGCTGTACCGCCAGCTGCTCACCAAATTTGTGCAGGAGGCCAGGGCCAAAGGGGTGAATATCATGCTGCTCAAGCTGTTAGGTCGCCGCTATCTCGATAGCAATGGCAAGCGCAAGGACGACCACAGCGAGTACGCCGGCGTGGTGCGCGAGGTGGCCAAAGCCCAGAAAGTGCCGCTCATTGACCTGCACGAGAAAAGCTGGGCCCTGTACTCGGGCCTGGGCGAGGCCGGCACCCGCCCGCTGTTCTGGAGCTACCAGAACGGCTACTACCAGCCCAACCCCGTAGCCCCCGCCAAAAACGACGACACCCACTTCTCAGAGTATGGAGCCACCCGCGTGGCCCAGCTGGTAGCCGAGGATGTAGCAGCCCAAAAGTTGGCATTGGCCAGCCACCTCAGCCGCACTGTATTTGCGGGCAAGCTCACCGCCGACCTGCCCGTGGTGCTGCAAACCGCCTTTAAGAAGGACACCTTCAACCTGACCAAATACGGCGCGGTTGCCGACGGCCAGACTCTGAACACCGAGGCCTTCCGCAAGGCGATTGAGGCCTGCGCCGTGGCCGGCGGCACCGTGCTGGTGCCGCGTGGCCTGTGGCTCACCGGGCCCATCAGCCTGAAAAGCAATGTGAACCTGCACCTGGCCGATGGCGCACTGGTGCAGTTTACGGCCGACCGCAGCCAGTATCCGCTCATCAAAACCACCTGGGAAGGGGAGGAGGCCATCCGCAGCCAGGCCCCGCTGTCGTGTACCGACCTCACCAACATCGCTATCACCGGCCACGGTACTTTCTAAACAACTCCAGTGGCGGCGCGGTAGCATAACGGCGTGAAAGGTCGCCTCACCCCCCCGCCCCTCTCCGAAAAGGAGAGGGGGCCGGGGGGGGGGGCGTCCGGCAGCGCCATTTGCAAATCATGACTATGAGAAAATTCCTCCTTCCCTTGCTGGCCCTCACGCTGCTGGCGGAAACCGGCTCGGCCCAGACGGCCCCTCCGCGACCGTATTCGCAGCGCATGGCCGATGCCTTCATTTCCTGGAGCCCTGACTCCATCGTTATCGGTAACCGGAAATCGGCCCGCTGGGACTATTAGCAGGGGCTGATGCTGAAGGCCCTGGAACGCGTGTGGCAGCGCACCGGCGACGGCCGCTACTTCACTTGCATTCAGAAAGATGTTGACCAGTTTGTGTAAAAGGATGGCAGCATTCGCACTTATAAGGCTGATGAATACCAGCTCGATAACATCACTACTGGCCACGCCCTGCTGCTGCTGAGCCAGCTGTCGGTGCCCGGCAACGACAAGTACATAAAGGCCGCGCAGCTGCTGCACAAGCAGCTCGAAACCCAGCCCCCCCCACCAAAGAAGGCGGCTTCTGGCACAAGAAAACCTACCCCAACCAGATGTGGCTCGACGGCCTGTACATGGCCGAGCCGTTCTACGCCGAGTACAGCCGAATTTTCAACCAGCCGGCCTGGCTCGATGACGTAGCCAAGCAGTTTGCCCTGATTGAGAAGCATCTTGTGGACCCCAAAACCGGTCTGCTCTACCACGGCTACGACGAAAGCCGGGAGTAGCCCTGGGCCAGTAAAACTACCGGCCAGAGCCCCAGCTTCTGGGGCCGCGCCATGGGCTGGTACGCCATGGGCCTGGTCGACGTGCTCGATTACTTCCCCGAAAACCACCCGCAGCGGCCCCTGCTCCTCAAGGCCCTGCAACGCCTGGCCCCTGCCGTGGCCCGGTATCAGGACCCCAAAACCGGCACCTGGAGCCTCGTGATGGGCCAGGAAACCCGCAAGGGCAACTACGCCGAAGCCTCCGGCAGCAGCATGTTCGTATACGCGCTGGCCAAAGGCGTGCGGATGGGCTACCTCGACAAAAAGTGCGCCGCCGTGGCCCGCAAAGGCTACGACGGCATCCTGAAAACCTTCGTGGAAACGGGTGCCGACGGCGCACTTGCCTTCAACGGTACCGTGAGCGTGGGCGGCCTGGGCGGCAAGCCCCACCGCAATGGCTCCTTCGACTACTACCTTACCGAACCGCTGCGCAAGAACGATTTGAAGGGCGTGGGGGCCCTTCATTCTGGCCAGCACCGAGATGGAGATTGCCGCCGAAAATGCCCTCGGTCAGGGCAAAACTGTGGGCCTCGACTACTACTTCAACCACGAAACGCGCAAAAGCCCCCTCACCGGCGAGCCCGAGCAATGGCACTACACCTGGGAAGAGCGTACGCACGGCGGCTTCTGGCTGTGGGGCCCCCAGCTCCGTGAGCTGGGGGCCAAAACGGTATCCGTGCCCGCCGCGCCCACCGCCGCCAGCCTCAAGCCCCTGAGCGTGTACATCATCGTCGACCCGGACTCGCGCGAGGAGTCGCCCAAGCCCAACTACATCCAGCCCGCCGACAGCAAGGTTATCACTGAGTGGGTGCGCGGCGGCGGCACCCTCGTGCTGCTGGCCAACGACACGGCCAACTGCGAAACCAAATACTTCAACGAGTTGACCAAAAACTTCGGCGTGCAGTTCACCAATCAGAGCGTGAACATGGTGCAGGGCTCCCAGTTCGAGCAGGGCAAAGTGGATTTGACCTCCGGTAGTGTGGTTTTCAAAAATGCCAAAACTGCTTATGTGAAGGAGCTGGCAGTGCTGTCGGCCATGCCGCCGGCCCGGCCGCTGGTCGTCAATAACGATAAAATTATCATGACCACTGCCCGCCTGGGCAAGGGCAAAGTCTTCATCCTCGGCGACCCGTGGCTGTACAACGAATACACCGACGGCCGCAAAATCCCGGCTTCGTTCGAGGATTTTCAGGCCGGCAAGGATTTGGCTACCTGGCTGCTAGGCAAGTAAATCGAAGAAGTAATGCGCCGACCAAAGTCGGCCGGGAATTTCCCGGCCGGCTTTGTTTTGGACGGTGAAGGCTGGTGAGCACTCACTAGCCAGGTAACTATCGGTAACGATTTCGAAAACGATTGCGCAATTAAAGCAAAGATTTTCCTTTCAGAAGCGGTTTTTTTGCCGGAACATTACTTTACCATAGCCTCGCCACACTGCGCCCGCCGGTGCGGGCAGTCGCGTTGCTCTAAATTCCCATTCTTCGTTCAATGAACCAGCTCGCTACGATTGATTACATCGTTTTCTTCGTCTACTTCATCATCGTATCCAGCTACGGCATCTGGATTTATCGGCGCAAAACCGGCCACGACGGCACCATCGAAGGCGATTCCAAAGACTATTTCCTCGCCGAAGGCTCCCTGACGTGGTGGGCCATCGGCTCCTCGCTCATCGCCTCCAACATCTCGGCCGAGCAGTTTGTGGGCATGTCGGGCTCGGGCTTTAAGATGGGCCTGGCCATTGCCACCTACGAGTGGATGGCCGCCATTACGCTGGTCGTGGTAGCCGTGTTCTTCATCCCGGTGTATCTGAAGAACAACATTGCCACCATGCCGCAGTTCCTGAGCCAGCGCTACAACGGCACGGTGGCCATGATTATGGCCCTGTTCTGGCTGGCGCTTTACATCGTGGTCAACCTGACCTCCATTCTCTACCTCGGGGCCATTGCCATCAGCAGCATCGCGGGCCTCAACCTCACGTTCTGTATGTACATGCTGGCCGGTTTCGCGGTCATCATCACCCTCGGCGGCATGAAGGTGATTGGCTTCACCGACGTTATTCAGGTATTCTTCCTGATTCTCGGCGGCTTGGCTACCACCTACCTGGCCCTGAACCTGGTAGCTGAGCACTACGGCTCTTCGGGCGTCCTCAACGGCTTCAGCCTGATGACGGAGCACGCCAGCGACCACTTCCAGATGATTTTCAAGCGCGACAACGAAAACTACATGGACCTGCCGGGCCTCACGGTGCTGCTCGGCGGCATGTGGATTGTGAACCTGAACTACTGGGGTTGCAACCAATACATCACCCAGCGCGCCCTGGGGGCCGATTTGCCCACGGCCCGCGCCGGTATCCTGTTCGCCGCCTTCCTCAAGCTGCTGATGCCCGTGATTGTGGTGCTGCCCGGCATCGCGGCCTACGTGCTGTATAAGCAGGACATCTTTGGTGAGTTCGGCAAGGCCATGGTCTCGGGCGGCGAGCTGAACCCCGACCGCGCCTACCCGGTGCTGCTCAACATCCTGCCCGTGGGCCTCAAGGGTCTGTCCTTCGCCGCCCTCACGGCCGCCGTGGTGGCCTCGCTGGCCGGCAAAGCCAACTCCATTGCCACCATCTTCACGCTCGACGTTTACAAGAAAGTCATCAACCCCAGCGCCTCCGAAAAGACGCTGGTGAGCACCGGCAAAATTGCCGTAGTCGTGGCCATGATTCTGGGCGTGCTCATCGCGCCGCACCTGGGCATCGACAAAAAAGGCGGTTTCCAGTACATTCAGGAGTACACGGGCTTTGTGTCGCCGGGCATTTTTGCCATGTTCATCCTGGGCTTCTTCTGGAAGAAAACCACGTCGAGCGCGGCGCTGTTTGCCACCATCGGCGGCTTCCTGCTCTCGATTCTGCTCAAGTTCCTGCCCGGCATCGTGAACCTGTCGTTCCTTTCGCCCTTCGGCTTCTCCATCAAAAATGCCGCCGGCGTCTACGAAATTCCCTTCCTCGACCGGATGGGTTTCGTGTTCGTTTTCTGTGTGATTGGGATGATTATTATCAGCCTGTATGAGAAGAGCCGCGGCGTGAAAACCAACGGTCTGGAAATCGACAGCAGCATGTTTAAGCCGCAGCCCAGCTTTGCCATTGGCACGGCCGTTATCCTGGTCATCATCACCGCATTGTACACCATTTACTGGTAGGGCCGGGCTTGCGTGAAACAGCGCATGAAATAAGCATCCCGTTTGAATAGCGGGTGCTGCTGAGCCTGGCCCTGCCGGCCGCCGCCCCGTCAACCCTGTTGCGGGAGTGGGGGCCGAACTTGGCGCCGTAGGCCCATTTGCGCAATTGCCAATCGGAAGCCCCGGGACCAGTCGTTTTGAAACGACGGGCTTCCGGGGCTTTTTACGGGCCTTTAACGGAGGGAATCTGCGAAATCCGGGGGCCGTGTCGGTGATGGGTTGGGAATCGGTTGTATTGGTAAAGTTTAATAATTGGTCTTGTTGCAGTCGGCTGGGTAAGCCGGGTATGCTTTGTTGAAATTTTAGTGCCTGAGGCATATTTGGTGCCGGGTTTGGATGGAAGAGGGGCACATGGCATCGTTCCAGGCAACGATTGCGCAAAAAAATATTGTTCAACTCTTGCTTTTGGCTGAGGCTTCACCAAACCTTTAAGAAGCAGGACCGGCCCCAACTACTTTTTCGGGCCTGTCGGCCCTTCTTCATCGCCGAAAGCATTGGCTGGCAATGGGCTTTCATTATCACGGGTGCGCTGGGCTTTATCTGGCTGGTGCTCTGGATAGTGCATTACGAAACGCCCGCTAAGCACGCCCGCCTGAGCAAGGCTGAGTTTGATTACATCAACGCCGATATTCCTGCTGGCCTGCCCGCCGAGGGCGTGACAGAGGAAAAGCCCAAAGCCTCGTGGGGCAAGCTGCTGAGCTTTCGCCAAACCTGGGCCTTCGTGATTGGCAAGTTCCTCCCCGACCCCATCTGGTGGTTCTACCTGTTTTGGTTGCCCGATTTTCTGGGCAAGCAGTACTACCTCAAGGGCACGGCCATTGCCCTGTCGGTAGCGGCGGTGTATGTGCTGTCGAGCATCGGCAGCGTGGGCGGCGGCTACCTGCCGCTGGGCTTTATGAAGCGGGGCATGCCCGCGTTCAAGGCCCGCAAAACGGCGATGCTGCTTATTGCCTGCTGCGTGTTCCCGATTGTGTTTGCGCAGTGGCTGGGGGCATCAACATGTGGCTGGCGGTGCTGGTCATCGGCATTGCAGCGGCGGCGAATCAGGCCTGGAGCGCTAATATCTTCACCACCGTATCGGACATGTTTCCGAAGCGGGCGGTGGGCTCGGTCACGGGCATTGGCGGCATGGCGGGCGGTTTGGGCGGTATTGCCCTCACGGCGCTGGTGTAAAAATGCATGTTTGTGCACTTCGAAAGCATCGGCCAAATCGATAAGGCATACTACATCATGTTCTTCATCTGCGGCGCGGCTTATCTGCTGGCCTGGGTGCTGATGTTCACGCTGGTGCCGCGCATGGAGCCCATCAAGCTCGACGACGAATAACCATTGGGTACGACCCCGCCCCTACACCATTCCTGACGCTAAGAATATGAAAACGCGGCCGTTACTGCTGGCGCTATTGCTGGTTTTGCCCTTACTTGTCTTCGCTCAGGTCCCCAAATCCAGGAAAATGACTGCCGAAAAAGAAGTGGAAGCCCTCGAACGCCAGCGCTTTGAGGCGCAGGTGAAAAAGAACTACGCCGTGCTCGAAAAAGTGCTGGGCAATGACCTGGTCTACATCCACGGCGACGGCTACGAAAACACCAAAGCCGAATACATTCAGAGCATCCGCGACGGCAAAAGCCAGTACGGCAGCATCGAAATTGATGCCCTGAACGTGCGCTCCTACAACGACGACAAGACGGCCGTGGTGAACGGCACCATCCGAATCACCTCGCCGCCCAAGCTCGATGGTAGTACCAGCGTAGCCCGTATCAAGTACGTGGTGGTGCAGATAAAGGACAAGAAAAAAGGCTGGCAGGTAGTGCTGTGGCAAGCCCAGAAACAAGCCTCGTAGAACACGGCTCTTCCCTGACCGTCATGCTTCGACTGCGCGGACGCAAGATGAAGCACGACGGTCTAACCAACTGTAATACCATCCACCCCATGTCCCAGACCACTACCGAAAATGCCCTGGCCACGCCCGTTGGCATTACCCTGGAGCGCTACATCATGCGCATGCAGGCCGAGTTCCCCTACGCCACCGGCGAGCTGAGCCAGCTGCTGCGCGATATTACCCTGGCCGGTAAAATCGTGAACCGCGAGGTGAACCGCGCCGGTCTTTCGCGCATTACCGGGGCCATGGGCGAGCAGAACGTGCAGGGCGAAGCCCAGCAGAAGCTCGACGTGGAAGCCAACATCCGCTTCATCCGGGCCCTCACCAACGGCGGCGAAGCCTGCGCGGTGCTCTCGGAGGAGAACGAGGAAATTATCCAGACCGGCAACGACAACGGCAAGTACGTGGTGGCCATCGACCCGCTCGACGGCTCGTCCAATATTGACGTAAACGTGAGCATCGGCACCATTTTCGGCATTTATCGCCGGGTGTCGCGCATTGGCGGCCCGGCCCGCAAGGAGGACTTTTTGCAGGGTGGCCGGGCGCAGATTGCGGCCGGCTACATCCTGTACGGCTCCAGCACCATGCTGGTGAACACCACCGGCCACGGCGTAACGGGCTTCACCTACGAAAACTCGTTGGGTGAATTCTTCCTCTCGCACCCTGATATCAAGATTCCGCAGCACGGGCCGGTGTTCAGTTGCAACGAGGGTAACTGGTTCGACTACCCCGAGTTCGTGCGGACCTACCTCACCACCTGCAAGGAGCGCCGCCTCACGGCCCGCTACGTGGGTTCGCTGGTGGCCGACTACCACCGCAACCTCTTCACGGGCGGCATCTACCTCTACCCGCCCACGGTGGACAAGCCCGGCGGCATGGCCGTGACCGGGGCCGATGTAGTGCTCGACGTGCCGCCCACCGCCGACCTGCACCAGCGCGCCCCGCTCTTCGTGGGCTCCGCCGATTTGGTGAAGGAGCTACAGGCGGTAGCGGCCGCCTAGCGCATGGCGACGCGGGCAAGAATCGGCCTGTTGGTCTGGCTGGCGCTGCTGATAGGGCGCTCGGGCCAGGCCCAGCAGCCCGGCCCCAATGTGCTGGACTGGAAAGCTCCTACTACTCTCACCACCTATCTGCTTCAGCAGCTGCATGCGCAGTACGCGCCCCGCGCGGCGGAGCTGGACCGTGCCGTGCAGTCGGCGGCCAGCGCGCTGGCTTACCGCGACAGCGTGCGGGCCCGCTTCCGGCGAGTGCTGGGGCCGTTGCCGGCCCGCACGCCGCTGCGGGCACAGGTGACGGGCCGGTTGCAGCGGTCGGGCTTTCAGATTGAGAAAATCATCTACGAAAGCACGCCGCACCACCACGTCACGGCCAATCTGTACGTGCCAGCCGGCAAGGGGAAGAAGCCCGGCGTACTACTCTTCTGCGGGCACGAGCAGGAGTCAAAAGCCACGGTTTTGTACCAGAAAACGGCGATTTTACTCGCGCAGCACGGGTTTGAGGCGCTGGTGATTAACCCCATCTCACAGGGCGAGCGGATGCAGCTGACCGATGTGGCCGGCAAGCTCCTTGCCCGGGGCGGCACCACCAAGCATACCCTGCTGAACGCCGATGCCACCTTGCTGGGCCAGACCACGCCCGGCGAAGAGTTCTGGGACAACGCCCGCCGCCTCGACTACCTGTTCACGCGCCCCGAAGTGGATACCGCCCGGCTGGGCTGCCTCGGTAATTCCGGCGGCGCTACCCAAACGGCCTATTTCATGGCCCTGGAGCCGCGTATGAAGGTAGCCGCGCTATGCCGCTACGTGGCTAGCGGCGAGAAAAACCTGGAGCTGACCGGTCCCGCCGACGGCTGCGTGCAACTACTCGGGGCCGGCCGCGACCGTCTCGATATCGCCGACTGGCCCATCATGTTCGCGCCCAAGCCACTACTTATACTGGCCGGCCGCTACGATTTCGTGGATTACACCCAAATCGAAGCCGCCATGGCCGAAACCCGCCGCATCTACCGCGCCTTGGGCAAGCCCGGGTAGCTCGATTTATTCACGTATGATGACGGCCACGGCATTTCGCAGCCCAAGCGGGAGGCGGCGGTGGCGTGGTTTCGGCGTTGGTTTTATGGTGATGCCGCGCCGGTGCGGGAAGGGAATCTGCCTGTTTCAACTACCAAAGAGCTGCAATGCACGTCCATTGGCCAGGTTAATACCGCTTTTTGGGACGAGGCCACGCTGAGCAGGCAGAATTTTGCCGAAGCCCAACGGCTGGCCGCCCGCCGCCCGGTCACTCCCGCCGAAATCCTGGCGACGGTGCAATAGCAGCAGCGTAGTTATGCATCAGCAATAACCAGCGATAACCTGCCCACACGGGTAGAAATTCAGCCATTGGATACCGTGTGCCGCGCCGGCCTAACCCTGCAAAAGTTTGTGCTGCGCCTGCCGGGCGAGCCCCCGCTACCGCTTCTGCTGGCGCTGCCCACCGGCCCGGTGCGGCCCGGCAAGGTCGTCATCTGGCTGGCCGATGGGGGCAAGGCGACCGTGCTCGACAGCAGCATGACCCAGGTGCAGGCCTACCTTAATCAAGGCACAGCAGTGCTTCTGGCCGACCTGCTCGGCCTGGGCGAAACCGCCGACCCCACCGCCGCCATCGACCCCAAATACTACAACCGCAAATACCACAACAACATGCTGAATAAGTACTTAGGCTGCAAGCTGCCCATCCAGCGCCTGTCTGATATCGACATCCTACACGTATTCGTGCGCTGCGTCGACCCGCTGGCGGGTGCGCCCGTGGAGCTCCGTTCCAGCGGCCGGGCCGTGGTGCCGGCCCTGCACGCGGCCGCCCTCTGGGTGGATATCATGCGCCTGACGGTGGACCAAATACCCCCAACGTACCAGCAGCTTCTGGCGCAGCCGACGACCAAAAACGTGTACTCGGAAGTGCTGCCCGGTGTGCTGCGGCACTATGATTTGCCAGCTTTGCAGCGGGCGTTGGGCGATAAGCTGATGGTAGGCAAAACCCCGGAGAGAGCAATGATGCGTCGCTAAAGCACCGCCGGCTGCTCCAGCAGCTCATTCTGCCACAGCAGCTGCTCGTCGCGGATGGGGTAGGGCTCGTTGTGGCGAATGGTTTGGAACACGGTTTCGAACAGGCCCAGGTAGTTGCCGGGGGCGGCCGGGTCGAGCGTGGTGCCGAGGGTACCATTGGGCGCGGCCAGGGTGAGGCGGCCTTCCTGGCCGGGCTTTTCGTGGCCGTAGTCGGGGGCCTGGGGCGACAGCCCTTGCAGTAATTGGGCTTCCTGGCCATCGGTGCGGTCTTTCTGGTAGCTGCCCTGGGTGCCGTGCAGCACGTAGGCCGGCACGGGGTCAGCGATGAGCAGGCTCGAGCTCACCCATACATGCAGGCCGGCCGGGTAGCGCAGGTGCAGCGAGAAAAAATCGTCGACCTGGGTGCCGGAGCGGTAGCTGCCCAGGGTTTTGTGCGCGCTCAGGGGCTGGCCAAACAGGCTCAGGGCTTGGTCAATGATGTGCGGGCCGAGGTCGTAGAGCAGGCCCGCGCCGGGGCCGGGCTCCTCCTTGAATTTCTTGAAATGCAGCGCCGGCTTGTACCGGTCGTAGCGAATGTGGACTTCGAATAGTTGGCCCAGCTGGCCGCTTTCCACTACGCGCCGCACGGCCCGAAAGTCGCTGTCCCAGCGGCGGTTTTGGTAGGCCAGTAGGTGGCGGCCCTGCTGTTGGGCCAGGGCCAATAACTCCTGGAGTTGCGCTACGGACGTGGCCACGGGCTTTTCGAGTAGAACGTGCTTGCCGGCGCGTAGGGCCTGGCTGGCCAGGTCGAAGTGGGTGTTGCTGGGCGTGTTCACCACTACCAGCTCAATACTGGGGTCGGCCAGCACGTCGGCTACGCTGGGGTAGCTGCGGATGTCGGGATAGTCCAGGTGCATGCGCTGCTCGGTGCGCTCGGCCACGCCGTACAGCTCGAAGCCGGGATGAGCGGCCAGAAAGGGCGCCTGAAAAAGCTTGCCCGACATGCCATAGGCCAGCAAAGCGGTGCGAATAGGGGGGGGGGGTGTCATGCGTCAAATGTAAAGCCCGGCCGGGTTTGTGGTCGAGGGCAGGGAAAAGGATGCTGCTGAGAAAAAAAGTAATAATCAAAAGGCAAAGCACTTTAAGCCCGACTGTTGGCGAATTGCTTTTTTGATTGTGCCTAACTTGTACCGGGTTTTTATGCGCCGCACCGGGCACTATCCTTCGGGTCCGGCGTTTGCGTTGGAAAAACCACTCGTTGGGTTGAGCGGGCGGCTGGGCGGGCCACCGCATGCCGGGGCGACGCCGGGCGATACTGCTCGCTCGCCGCCGCCCAAAGCCGGACCAACGAATGAGTGTTCCTGAACTAACAGACTTTATGAAGCAAGCAATTGGTGTTTTTATCGTGTGGCTGGGGCTGTGGCTGGGTTTTGCCGCGCCTGCGC
The DNA here is from genome assembly GCF_018967845.1 of Hymenobacter siberiensis. Taxonomy (GTDB): domain Bacteria; phylum Bacteroidota; class Bacteroidia; order Cytophagales; family Hymenobacteraceae; genus Hymenobacter; species Hymenobacter siberiensis. The sequence goes on along the minus strand of NZ_JAHLZZ010000001.1, from coordinate 52,846 downwards.
TGGCACAAACCAAGCCGGCCGCGCCGGCTGGCACGGCCCCGGCAGCCGCCCCGCGCTACCAGGTAGGCAAGCTTTCGACCGACCCCGCCCAGTACATCAACGACGTGCAGGGCATGATGGCCAGCACCAATAACGCCGTGGCCCGTGTGACGGCCGCCCGCCTGAAAGAACTGTGGGCCTCCAATACCCTCACCAGTTCGCAGCAGTCGCGCATTGTGGCGCTGTCGCAAACCATGCTGGCCAAGAAATTTAAGCCCCGGCCGCACTTCGAAATGCTGTTTGGCAACATCGTAACCGGTAAAATTCTGGCCAAGCTCAGCGACCAGCAGATGGACCAGTACCTCGACGTGCTGACCCAGACCCTGGAGAAGGAAGCGCCGCAGGAAACCGAGAAATTTCTCGTCAGCACCAACCGGTTTTTCAATGGTGGCTACCTCTACCGCTCAGGCTACAACACGTTGCGCGCCGTGGGCGGCACCGTTTCGTTCGCCTACTCGCCCATCGCCGCACCGGAGTCGAACCTGGAATTTGGGGCACCCACGCCCGCTCCCAAAGAAGCGCCGCTGCCCGCCGCCAAACCCGTAGCCAAAAAGCCGGCCGCTAAGCCCGTGGCCAAAGCCGCCGCCAAACCCGCGCCCAAGAAAAAGTCCAGCAGCGGCTGGGACTCGGCCGATATGTGGTCGTCGCCCTCGGGCGGGGGCTGGGGCGATGACGATGGCTGGGGCGCGCCCGTGAAAAAAGCGCCCGCAAAAAAAGCCACTGCCGCTGCCAAACCGGCCACCAAAGCCACGGCCGCCAAACCGGCCGCCGCCAAGCCGGCTTCTTCCGATTTTGATGCGCCGGCCCCTTCGTTCACGCCCTCGGCCGTGTACGATGCCTACTCGCCACCGCCCACCCGGGGCGCGGTGATTGTGGTGAAGGATGCCGACCTGTTTATGGCCACCGGCGGCGATTCGGTGTTTGTGAAGAAGGTGAGCGGCACGGCCGTGCCCGGCACCAACCGGTTTGTTGCCACGAGCGGGCAGCTGGTGTGGTCCATCAAAACCAATCTGGTAACGGCCGAGCTGGCGGGCTTCGACTTCGACATGACCAAGCCCGAGTTTACGGCCCAGCCCGTGACGCTGAGCTACCCGGCCGTGCTGGAAGCGCCCGTGAAAGGTGCCCTCAGCTACAAGAGCGTGCGGCGCAGGCCCGGCGCCCCCGATACTGGCTACCCGCGCTTCATCTCGCTCACCAACGATGCCCGCATCAAGAACCTGGGCGACAACATTCAGTACCGGGGCGGTATCTCGATGGCCGGCGGCCGGATTCTCAGCGCGGCCCTCGATGGGTCGCTGGCCAACCTCATGGTGAGCCTCGACGGCAAGCCCAAGTTCAAGGCAACCTCGCGCGCTTACGTGCTCGGCGACTCGGTGATTACGGCCAGCCGGGCCGCCGTTACCATTTACGAAGGCACCAAGGACTCGCTGACGCACCCCGGTACGCAGCTCAAATACTCGAAAAATAAGCAGCAGCTGAAGCTCTCGCGCGAGGAAGGCCTGTATAAGAACACGCCCTACAGCGACTCCTACCACCAGATGGACATCCGCACGGAGGCCCTGACCTGGAACCTGCGCCAGCCCCTCATCGACTTCGCCGTGCTGTCGTCGAAAAACCAGAGCTCGGCCGATTTTGAGAGCAAGGAGTTCTTCACCAACAACCGCTACCAGCAGCTCAAAAGCATCAACCGGCTGCACCCGCTGCAAATGCTGGTGGGCTACAGCCAGGCCCACGGCGATGCGAAAACTATCAATGTGAGCGAGTTGGCCGAGAACCTGAAAACCTCGGTGCCCAATATGCGCTCCGACATGGCCGGCCTGGCCCGCGATGGCTACGTGGCCTGGAACCCCCAGACTGGCGACGTAACCATTCTGCCCAAGGGCGCGCACTACGTGGCCTCGGCCCGCGATAAAAAGGACTACGACCACATCGCCATTAAGTCCTTGTCGGGCTCGGGCCGCAACGCTACGCTCAACCTGAACACCAACGAGCTGCTGGTGCGCGGCGTGGACCGCTTCAACTTTTCCGACGATTCGGCCACGGTGTACGTGAAGCCGGACAGCGCCATTATCCGCATTGGCAAGAATCGGAACATCAATTTCCGGGGCGCGGTGGTGGCTTCGGCCATGCGCTTTAAGGGCCGCGATTTCAATTTCGATTACGACGGCTTCTACATTGACATGGCCAAGATTGACTCCATCGTCATTCGCAGCGAAACCAAGAATGCCAAGGGCAAATCCACCGGCAAGCACGCCGACTTTGCCCTCACCAACAAGGGCAGCACCTCGACCGGCCGCCTGTTCCTCAACGACCCTACCAATAAATCGGGGCGCAAGAAAAAGGGCCAATACCCGGCTTTCGACACCAAGAGCGGGGCCAACGTGTACTTCGGCAAGCAGGATGTGCTGGGCGGCGTGTACGACTCCACGCTGGTGTTCGACATTCCGCCCTTCCGGCTCGACTCGCTCAACGGCATTGGCAAATCGAGCGCGGGCTTTACGGGTACGTTCCGCAGCGGTGGCATTTTGCCCGACCTCAAAACCAAGCTCACGGTGCAGGAAGACGGCTCGCTGGGCTTTGTTTATGATGTGCCGAAGGACGGATTTCCGCTCTACAAGGGCAAGGGCCGGGTGTTCAGCAAGGTGAAGATGAACGGCCGGGGCCTGCAGGCCGATGGCAGCATCACGTACCAGTCGGGCACCTTCACTTCCGACGCCTTCGTCTTGTACCGCGACTCGGTGGTATCCGTGGGCCGTACGGGCGTTATCGCGGCCCGCACCGAGGGCGCCGTCGATATTCCGCGCATCAGCATGCCGCCCAACTACCTCATGCACTGGAATGTGAAGCAGGACTCGATGTTCCTGGCCACGCCGGCCGGCGGCGGCACGGCCCGCCTCTACGCCAACGCCGACCGCAAGGCTAAGACCGTGGCCAGCTACAACTTCACGGGCACGGCGCTGCTCACGCCCAAAGGCACCGGCGGCGACGGCCGCCTCGACGGCCCGCAGTCGCTCATCAAGTCGCACGATTTTACCTTTAACTCCGACCATTACTCCGGCAGTCATGCCACGCTGAGCGTGAAATCGGCCGAATCCAACAAGCCCGCCCTCACCGCCAACGACGTGGCCTTCGAGTACAACCTGAAGAAGGGCACGGCCGACTTTACCCGCGAGAAGGATAGCAAGGCCAGCGTCGAGCTGCCGTACTCCACGTTCGGCACCACGCTCAGCAAAGGGCACTGGGACTTTAAGAAAAAGCAGGTGCAGCTGCGCATGGCCCAGGGAGCCGACTCCACCAAGTCGTTCTTCTACTCGACCAATCCCACGCAGTACGGCCTGAAGTTTAAGGCCACCAGCGGCCTCTACGACCTGGCCAAGTACCAGATGCAGGTGAGCGGCGTGCCCCACATTGCCGCCGCCGATGCCTGGATTATCCCCGACTCGGGCCGCGTGAACGTGGGGGTGAATGGCAAAATTCAACGCCTCAAAAACTCTGTGGTGCTGCTCGACTCGCTGGCCAAGCTCCACCGCCTCACCAAGGGCAGCATCGAAGTGGTGTCGAAGGCGGCCTTCACCGGCAGCGCTGACTACGTGGTTAAAACCGCCAACGACTCGGTGTCGCTGCGCTTCAATAACTTCGAGCCCGACCCGGCCTTCCTGCTGGCCAGTACTGACGTGAGCGGCAGTGGTGGCATCAACCCTTTCCGCCGCACCAAAACGGCCAATGGAGCTTTCGAAGGGTCTGCGCAGGGCCCCGCTACCGTGGCCACAGCCGCCGTGAACGTGAGCAATAAGGTGCAGCTACTGCACCGCATCGGCTACCGGGGTAACGTGCAGCTGAACTCCCGGCGGCGCGGCTTCGCCTTCACTGGGGAAGCGCAGCTGCAGTTCGGCAACGACCACACCAACTCTTCCTGGGTGGCGCTGAAGGACTCCATCGACCCGAAAAACGTCCGCATCAACCTCCGCGACCTGAAGGCCCCCGACAATACCCCACTCGTTATCGGCCTGTTCCGGGCCGACCAGAGCGGCAAGCTCTACCCGCTCTACGGCGCCCTCGCGCCCCCGCCCGAAGACCTGACCATGCTGAAGGTGGACGGGGACCTGCGCTACGACGCCAAAAAAGCTATTTATACCATCTCGCGCAGCGACCTCAGCGACATAAACGCCTACGAGGGCGCCGCCCTCTCTTACATCGATTCCACCAACCGCATCACCTTTCGCGGGCCGCTGTCCTTCATCGCCCCCAGCAAAGACTACAAGATGATTGCCAGCGGCGTGGGCGCGGCCAACCCCGACAGCGCCCGCTACGCCGTGGATGCCTTGCTGGGCATCGACTTCACCATGCCCCCCAAGTCCATCGATGTGATGGGGAGCGAGATGGCTAAAATTACCAAAAACGGCCCCGAGGCCCAGACCGGCTCTACCAATGAGCTCTACAAGCTGGCCCAGTTCATTGGCGACAAGGCCACGCAGAGCTACGCCGCGCGCAGCGGGGCCGCCGGGTCAATCGCGCAGCTTTCGCCCAAGCTCACGGGCCACACCCTGCTGCTGAGCCAGGTAAACCTGCGCTGGAACGAGAAGCGGCACGCCTGGTACTCGGTGGGCCCGATTGGCGTGGCCGGCGTGGGCAAGCAGCCGCTCAACGCCCTGGTGACGGGCAGCATCGAGATTCGCCGCGAAGACGGGAATGAGATGGTCGAGATTTACCTCGAAGCCGAGCCGCAAAGCTGGTACTACTTCAAGTACGCCAACAACCTGATGCTCACGACTTCGTCCAGCGATAACTTCAACTACGAAATCAGCAGCAAGGCCAAGTACGACTACGAAACGGCCACCAGCTACGGGGTGTTTCTGGGGGCGCTGACCGATGTGGATGCCTTCCGCACGCACTTCCAGAAAGACTACCTGGGCAAAACCGGCAAGCAGATTACCCGGACCGTGGCCCCCACGGGCATGGCTGACCCCGCCGAGGCCCCCGATGGCAAAAAGAAGAAAAAGGGCAAGGCCGATGACGCCTTCGGCACCGACCCCAACGCCAACCCCGGCACCGCTGATGCCGCCCCTGAGCCTGTTTCCAAAAAGAAGAAAAAGGCCAAAGCCAACGACCCCTTCGGCGATGGCGTGCTGGACGACCCCGCTCCGGCCCCGGCTCCGGCCAAAAAGGAAAAGGCGAAGGACAAAGCCGCCGATGCTCCCGCTGCTGCCACTCCGGCCGTGGTTACTCCCGCTGCTCCGGCTGCTGCTGTTCCGGCTGCTACTACGCCCGCTGCTGCCACCCCCGCCGCTCCCGACCCCGCCGATGCTAAGAAGGAAGCCGACCGCCAGGCCAAGGAAGCCGAAAAGCTGAAAAAGGAAGAGGAGAAGGCGAAAAAAGAAGAGGAGAAAAGGAAGAAGGAGGAGGAGAAGCAGAAAAAGAAAAAAGGGGATGACCCCTTCGGCGACAGCTAGGCATGTAGTGCGAAGCGGTGCTTCGCGCCCCCGCACGGGCAGTAATGCTGCCTCGTGGCGCGGGGGCGCGAAGCACCGCTTCGCACTACTTTTATGCCATGCCCCTCCTCTACATCGCCCTGGCCCTCCTGGCCGCTTATCTGCTCGGCTCCATTCCCACGGCCCTGTGGGTGGGCCGCCGCTTCTTCAATCTGGCCGATATCCGCGAGCACGGCTCCGGCAATGCCGGGGCCACCAACACTTTCCGCGTGCTGGGCCCCAAAGCCGGTACGGCCGTGCTGCTCATCGATGCCCTGAAGGGTTTCGTGGCCGCTTACTACCTGCCGCAGTGGCTGGTGGCGCAGGGCGCCATCGCCCCCGAGCATGAGCTGTACTACCGGCTGGCCTGCGGGGCGCTGGCCGTGGTGGGGCACATCTACCCGGTGTTTGCGCAGTTCCGGGGCGGCAAGGGCGTGGCCACCATCCTGGGCATGATGCTGGGCGTGGCCCCGGCCACGGTGGGCGTGTGCATGCTCGTCTTTATCGTGATGCTGCTGTTGTTTCGCTACGTGAGCCTGGCCAGCATGACGGCGGGCGTCACCTTCGCGCTGCTGCAGCTGCTGCCCCAGTTCCGGCCGGCGCAGCCGTTTCTGGTGTATGTGGGCTTCCTGCTGGCGGCGTTGCTGATTTACACGCACCGGGCCAATATCGGCCGGCTGCGCAGTGGGACCGAAAGCCGGGTGCCGCTGTTTGGGCGGAAGTAGTGGGGGCCGAATCTGGTATTCGGGTGCTTTGGAGCAGCAATCAGGCTAGGGCGGCCCTAGCGGGCAGCTCTTTTTTGCGCTGTGGCGCTCGGCTGCAGCACTACGTTCATCGAGCCAAGGGTGGCGCTGCGTAACTGGTCGGTGTAGCCGGCGTAGCCAAACTGTAAGGTGGAGCCCGCCGCAACCTCCAATACATACTGCCCGGTGGCGTCGGTGCTGGTGCCCCGCTGGCTTCCTTTCACTAGCACGGTGGCCCCCGCCAGGGGCCGTCCTTCGTCGTCGCGGATGTACCCCTGTACGGTGCCCACTGCAGAAGCCGGACGAGCAGCAGTGGTGGCTGCCTCACCCGCGGGCTGCAGGGTGGCAGGCAGCGTCCGACCCACAGAATCGGTCGCGGTGGCGGTGACCACTGATTCCGGGGCCGCCGGGTTTGCCGGAACCGCGGCGGCGGCCATTGCCGGGCGCGACAATTCCGGTGCCGTGGCTTTGGGCCGGGTCCGAGCCGGCCGGGTAGTGGTGGGAACCGGGACGGCCTTGACTACCTGCTGAGCCACGAACTTTTCCACCAAGCTGCTGGTGGCCTCGGAAATAGATGCGGACGCCCGCGTCACGGCCGCCACCACGGGCGCGGGCACCAAAGGTTCGTTGCGCATCCACTGCACGCCGCTGGCCACGCTCAGGGCCAGAAACAGCAGCAGCGCCACCCGCACCACGGGGCGGCGCAGGGGGGCCGTCCCCGACATCAGGGGCTTGAGCAGCAGCCGCTTCTGCACCCAGAGCGGGGCCGTTACGGTGCGGTCTTTCAGCCGGGCCGTTTCCAATAGCTCGCGGTAGCGGGCCAGCGCCAAGCTGGTTTGGCTGCTGCTTTTGTCCAGATACTGCTCCACTTGCAGGGCCACGGTGGGTGTGAGTTGGCCTTGTAGGTACGCGTCGCGGTATTCGGGCATCAATTCACCCGTAATCAGATGAAACGGTTTATTTTGCGGATGGATGAAGGACTGCATGAGTGGTTACGCGAAGGGTTGCAGTTCACGTTTGGCAGCTTGCTTCTTGGCTTTTTTCAGGCGTGCTGCCTTGCGGGCCATATCGTAGATGACCAAGGCAAAACCCAGTTTATTGATGACGTCGCCAAAGTTGTAAATCAGGTTACGGTTCAGGTGCAGGGCTTCGAACACGTTGAACGGCAACGTCATGTAACCCAGCGGGTACACCGCCCAGCCTATCAATATGAAGTAGCTCAGGCGAGTGAAGGCGCGCACCACCTGTACGTCGCTGGACTGGTTAGCCAGCCGGGCCAGTGCTCCGAACCACACTTCGTAGATAATCATTAAGTAGCCCAAAGTGGACACCGCTCCCCACACGATGGCCCAGTAGGCGTCGCGGGTTTCGCCAAAGTACCCGAAAACTATCATCCAGATGCCCCCCACCAGCAGGCGCACTAGCGAGCCAAGCTGGGCGCCGGCAGGCCGCATCAGCAGGTAGAACTGCGCGCACATCATCGGCACGGTGAAGAGCCAGTCGACGTAGCGAAAGCGCGTCGGCCCCATGCCGGTATTAAAATACATGCCCTGCATGTAGTAATAGTTGACGCCGGCGACGAAGCAGATAATGCCGGCCAGCGTCATGCTTGCGTGCCACCGTCGTGGGACGTTACCACGCTCTAAAAACAGGAACAGTGCCCCCCCAAACAGCGCGAACATGCTGTAGAAAAACGTGCCGCCCACCAGGTCGGTGTTCAGCGCCAGGTAATAGGGACGTAGGGAGCTGGCCGGAGGCGAGGCAGCTAACTGCAGAAGTAGTGGTGGCAGCATGAGTGTAAAATAATGTGCGTAAAATTATCTTTCGCTAACTACCTACTTAGTAGGAATTTGTTTATAAAGATTCAACGGCGCGATTTTTTGGGTGCCATCGACTGGGTTTTTAGGTGTCATCAACCAATTGATGAATAACATAGTACACTACATTACAGACCATTTGAAAATACCTGCTATTTCGATTGGCTCAGTATCGGTTGCCTGTTGCATAAATTATAAGGATTCTCATGACGGCTTGATGTTTGACGGGTTTGTATCCTGCGGGTAAAGCTCGGGTGTTTGGTCGGTTGGTAGTGGGTTCCTCTCGCTGGCGTGCCCGCCTGCTGTTTGCCAATGGCCTCTACCGCCAGCTAGTGGCCCTGGCCAACGCCGGCCAAGCCACTTGGCGCCTCACCGATGCCCAGAAAGCCCACGAGTACGTGATTGACCCCGGCGTGGTCAGCGCCAAGCCGGTGGTGCCGGTGGCCTAGCCCACCCCCGCGTTCAGTGCCAACGCCCCGACAACCACGAGTTGCCGGGGCGTTGTGTTACGGGGCTTCGGGGGCCGGCGGCTGGTGCTGCGGTTGCTACTTTTAAGGTATGCTTCGTCTCTCAGTCCGGATACTTGGGTGTTGCCTGCTGCTGGCCCGCCCGGTGGCCGCGCAGAAATACAATGTTCCCCTCGCCGCCGCCCCCACCGGCTTTGCCTGGCAACCGCTGCCCGAGAGCAAGGCCGCGCTGCTTCTGCCCGAGGGCTGGGCCTACCAGGCCGAAGGCGAAAAGGGCAGCCCCACCTACTACCTCACCCGGGAAGCAACGGGCGAAAGCGGCGAGTACCAGACGGGGTTGTCGCTGCAGGTGGTGCGCAAGGTGAAGACCAAAACCGGCCGCCCGGCCCCGGAATACGCCGAGCTGCTGATGCTGCGCACGGGCTTCGGGCCGGGCCAGCAGGTACTGGAAAAAGCGGCTTCCGTGGAAGGCGCCTGGCACAAGTGGACGGTGCGCTACCGCGACGCTCCACCCGATGCCGACGCCCGCATCGTGTACCAGCTGGCCCTGGCCAATGCCAAAACTGACACTCTCTACCTGCTCACATTCGAAAGCCCCGAAAAAGACTGGGCTGCCGCCTGGCCGCTGGGCGAGGTGATGGTGCACGACCTGGTGCTGGATGCGCGGCAGTGAGCCACCGGCCAGGGCTGGCCGATGCCCGCCGGGGAACAATCGGCCTAGGTCGGGGTTTTGTCGGTTGGCTGGCCGGTGGCAGAATAAATTCCGGGGCTTTAGGCGTTTGTCCGGCATATTCAGCCGATGCTTATTCTCATCCACTTTCTTTTGTGTTATGGCTACTTCCTCAGAAATGAATCGCAAAGACTTTCTGCAGCTCTTTGGGTTGGGCGCTACGGTCCTGGTGGCCTCGGCCTGCCTCGGCGGCTGCGGCAGTAGCAAGAGCAGCGACCCGGTGCCCGGCGCTTCCGGCATTGATTTCACCGTGGACCTTACCGCCGCCAGCAGCGCCCCGCTCAACGATGCGGCCAAAGGCTACCTCTACAGCCCCACGCGCGACGTGATTGTGGCCAAAACCACGGCCGGCACCTACGTGGCCTTGCAGGCACCCTGCCCCCACCAGGGTACCAGCGTGTACTTCACCCAGAGCCAGAGCCGCTTCGTGTGCCCCAATCACAATGCCGTTTTCGACATTACCGGCACCGTGCTCAGCGGCCCCTCGCCCCGCGCCCTAAAGCAGTACACCGTGACGCAAACCGGCACCTCGCTGCGCATCACGGGGTAGGTGCGGGGCCGGGGTGGGCTGGCAGGGGGGGAATGCCCGCCGTCGGTGCGCTTATCAACCGCGCCCGCTACTTTTACCCCCGTATTCCCAACCTACAAACTTGCTCCGTATGGCCAATTACCTCGCCGATAACCAAACCCGCTTTCTCGATGAGCTGATGGACTGGCTCCGCATCCCGTCCGTGTCGGCCGACCCCAAGTTCCACGCCGACGTACTGAAAGCCGCCGACTTCCTCAAAACCCGCCTCGAAGAAGCCGGCGTGCAAAACGTCGAAATCTGCCCCACGGCCGGCAATCCCATCGTATACGGCGACTACATCGTGAGCCCCGAGGCCAAAACCGTTCTCGTGTACGGCCACTACGACGTGCAGCCCGCCGACCCCTACGAACTTTGGAACTCGCCGCCCTTTGAGCCGGTGATTAAGGACGAAAAAATATACGCCCGCGGTGCCTGCGACGACAAAGGTCAGGTGTATATGCACGTCAAAGCCTTCGAAATGATGATGCGCGACGGCCAGGGCGGCGTGCCCTGCAACATCAAGTTCATGTTTGAGGGCGAGGAGGAAATCGGCTCCAACAACCTCGAAATCTTCGTGCGGGCCAATAAAGAGAAGCTGAAAGCCGACGTCATTCTGGTGTCCGATACCGGCATTCTGGCCAACGATGTGCCCAGCATTGAGGTGGGCCTGCGCGGCCTGAGCTACCACGAAGTAACCGTGACCGGCCCCAACCGTGACCTACACTCCGGCCTGTATGGCGGCGCGGTGCAAAACCCCATCAACGCCCTGTGCGAGATGATTGCCAGCCTGCACGATGCCAACGGCCACATCACCATCCCGGGTTTCTACGACAACGTGGACGAGCTGAGCGCCGACGAGCGCGCCGAAATGGCCAAAGCCCCGTTCTCAGAAGATGAGTTCCAGAAGAGCATTGGCCTGCCCGATAGCTACGGCGAAAAAGGCTATAGCAGCATGGAGCGCACCAGCATCCGCCCCACGCTCGACGTGAACGGCATCTGGGGCGGCTACACCGGCGAGGGCGCCAAAACCGTCATCGCCTCGCAGGCCCACGCTAAAATCTCCATGCGCCTAGTGCCCCACCAGACCTCGGCCGAAATCACGGCCCTGTTCCAAAAGCACTTCGCCAGCATCGCGCCGGCCGGCGTCACCGTCGAAGTGCGCCCCCACCACGGCGGCGAGCCCGTGGTAACGCCCACCGACTCGGTAGCCTACAAAGCCGCCGCCGATGCCATGGAAACCACTTTCGGCAAGCGCCCGGTGCCCACGCGCGGCGGCGGCTCCATCCCCATCGTGGCCATGTTCAAGTCGGAGCTCGGCCTCGATACCGTCCTGCTCGGCTTCGGGCTCGATTCTGATGCCATCCACTCGCCCAACGAGCATTTCGGCGTGTTCAACTTCCTGAAAGGCATCGAAACCATCCCGCACTTCTACCGCAACTACGCGGCGGCCGAGTAGACGCCGGAGCTTCATCTTTATCAGCAGCAAAAAGCCCAGCTTCCGCAATGGAAGCCGGGCTTTTTTTTGGTAAGTAGAAGTAGGGGAAGCGGCGCTTAGCGCCCGCCAAAGGAGTACGTCAGATACAGCTGAAATGCGCTGTTGCGGATGTTATTCTGCACCGTCACGCTGCCCGCAGTGCTCGATTTCTGCACGTTGGTGAATCCGCCGTTGTAGCGCAGGCCGATGCCTGGGCCGGTTTTGCGCTGGTAGCCCAGCCCAGCCAGGTAGCCAAAATCCAAGGTGTTGTAGAGGGGTTTGCGGTCCACGCTCACGCTGCCGGCCTTGTCCTGGGCGGCTACCAGGATGCCAAGCTGCGGTCCCGCCTCGAAGAACAGGCCATCGGCGTTGACGTGGAACGAAAGCGGAATATCAACGTAGTTCAGGCGGGTCGTTACATCAATGCTGGATACTTTCGCCCCCTTCTGTGAGTAGATATACTCGTCGCGAAGTTAAAAGAGAGAAAAAAGGGTTAGCATTGCCTCGTGGAATTGACCTTACCTGATTCGGAGCGCGTCTTATTACAGCAGGCGCAGCGTGCCTGCCGGGGCCAGGCGGGGTACGTCCCGGTTACGGTGCTGCTCATGCTCGACCAAGGGCACGCCGCGGCGAGGGTGGCCCAGGCGCTGGGGGTGGACGTGAGCAGCGTGTACCGCTACGCTCAGACCTACCAGTTGCACGGCCTGGCGGGCTACCTGCGGGCCGAGCAGCCGGGCTATTGGGGCTTGCTCACCAGCGCCCAACTGGCGGGCTTGTGCCGGGAACTGGACCAGCAGTTGTACACCGACTGCCGGGCCATTGCCGACTGGTTGGCCGCTACTTACGGGGTCCGTTACTCGGTTTCGGGCCTGACGGACGTGCTGCACCGGCTGGGGTTTTCCTATAAATTGACCACAGCCGTGCCCTGCCAAGCCGACGCGGCGGCCCAAACGGCCTTCCTCACCGACACGCTGGTCCCGCTGCTGGAAGCGGCCGCCGCCGGGGACGCGGTAGTCTATTTCGCTGACGCGGCCCACCCCACCCACAACACGCGCGCCACCCACGTCTGGACCGAAACCGGCAAGGAGCGCCCCTTGCTCACCGTCAGCGGCCGCGAGCGGGTCAACCTCAACGCCGCCCTCAACGCCCACTGCCCCACCCAGGTCCACCTCGACGAAACTGACTGCGTTAATGCCCAAAGTACCCAGCGGCTCTACGAGAAACTGCTCGCCGCCCACCCGCAAGGCCCGGTACACGTCATCTGCGACAACGCCCGCTACTACAAAAATAAGGCCCTCAACGCCTGGCTGACCGATAAGCGCCTCCTGCAGGTCTTCTTGCCGCCGTATTCGCCCAACCTGAACCTGATTGAACGCCTCTGGAAGTTTCTGCGCCAGAAAATCATCAACACCTCTTTTTACCGCACCAAGGGCCAGTTTAAAACCGCCGTCCTCGATTTCTTTGACCGACTCGACGAGTTTGGCCCCGAACTCGCGTCCCGTATGCGGCTCAAATTTCACGTCCTGGATTCGCAAAGCAATTCGTGACGAGTATAATTTCGGGCTGGAAGGCAAACATGTCGGTGAGGCCAATATTAGCAAAAATGCCGGCGTGAAATCCGAAAATGCTCTCATAGTTGGTGGCCTGCGCCCCCACGAAGCCGGAATACGATGGCCCCGCTTTAATTCCCAGCGAAACATTCTGGGCCTGCGCCGCACCCATGAGCCCGGCCAGCAGCGCGAGGGTGAAAAGAGTCTTTTTCATAAGTGAAGTAGATAGATGATGCCGCAAAGCTACGGGTTGGGCCAGGGGTACACCTGTCGGCCGTTTCAAGACTGTGACACCATCCGCAACGCAAAAGCCCGGTCTCCATTGCGGAAGCCGGGCTTTTAGTAGTGTGGAGAAGTGGGCTACTAGCGCCCCGTGCCCCCGAAAGCGTAGCCGAGGTTGAACCAGAACGTGCTGGAACGCAGGTTGCCGGTGCCCAGGTTGTTGGCCGCCGCGTCCTTATAGGTGTGGCTGATGCCGCCATCGTAGCGCACGCCCAGCGAGAGGCCCACCGGGAGCTGATAGCCCAGGCCCACCACGTAGTCGAGGGTCACCGGCGTCACGTCGCGGCTTTTGATGTCCGCACCACCTTCATCTTTGCCCGATAAGGCGAAGTTGACCTCCGGGCCGGCTTCAAAAAATAGCCCGTCGGCGTGGTAGCGGGCCAGCAGCGGCACGTTGATGTAGTCCACGTCGCGGCTCAGGTTAACCAGGTCAGTAGCATCGAAATACTGCTTGGTATACAGGGCTTCGGGATGGAAGGAAATGACTTCCCCAAAATACACGTCAGCCATCAGGCCGGCCTGGTAGGCCGAGTGGCTCTTGGATGTATAGCCGCTGCTGGTGTTGCCCGTGAGGCTGGTGATGCCATAGCCAGCCTTGATGCCAATGCTGTTGGCGGGCGTCTGGGCCTGCGCCGCACCAATGGTGCTGGCCAGCAAGGCGATGGGAAGAAGGACTTTTTTCATTGTGAATAAATGATGAAGGTATTGATAGTCAGGTTTAAAGCTGCCGGATATATAGGGCTGAGGCATATACCGCCCGCACCGCAAATAGGTTGCTGAGGTAACCACCACGGGCGCATAGAAAAGCCACTGCGCTGCCAGCCCCAAAAAAAGCGGCCCGACTTCACGTTGAAGTCGGGCCGCTTTTTTGCCTAATCGAAAGCTGTTCCGGCTACTTACCGCCGAACAGATAGTGCACCTGAAACTGGAACACTGAGTTGCGCACGCTGGGGTTCTTGCCGTTAAACCCACTGGCCGCCGAAGAAAAGAGGTTTTTGGAATTGCCATCTTTATAGACCTGCGAGAAATCGCCGGCGTAGCGGATACCGATGCCCAGGCCGCTGGTAAGCTGGTAGCCGATGCCGCCCACGTAGCCAATCACCACTTTGTTAAGGTCATCGGTGCTGGTATTGGAGGAGCTAATCTGCTTGCCGCCGCCATCTTCAATGAAGTCGCGGTTATTGATGACGAAGCTGCCCTGTGGGCCCAACTCAAAGAACAGTCCCTTGCCATTATCACCAATGGTGGTTTTCAGCAAAATCGGCACATCAATGTAGCCGATAGTCGATTTGAACGTGCCGTTGGTGGTGCTGGCCGAGGGGGTCGTGTAGTTGATGCCGTCGATGGAGGCGCCCTTCTGCGAGTACAGCAGCTCGCCTTGCACCGAAATCAGGTCCGAAAAGCCGTAGTTGATAAGGCCGCCGGCCGAGAAGCCTGCCTTGTACTGATTGCCTTTCGAGTCGTTGCCGGAAAAAGTAGCACCGTTGAAGCCGCCTTTAAGGCCGAGTTTGAGTCCGGTTTGAGCTTGCGCCGCGCTGGTTAGCCCAGCCAGCAGTGCCAGCGATAGGATTGTTTTTTTCATGATTAATAAAAATGATAAGATGAATTCTGAAGACAATCTATTACAGTGATCCAGAATCAGGGAGTATATCGGCCCGGAGGGAGCATGGGTTGTGGAAAAGGCGTATTATTCTTTTGGTAAAATCTATCAATCAGCTTTACAGGGGCTTATTTTTGATGCCGGTCTACTGAAGCTGTTTAGAAAGTCCCCGAACGGTGATGCAGCGCGCAGCGCAGCATCTTGCTCGCCTCGTCAGGCCCGTTCAACGATGCGAGCGAGATGCTGCGCTGCGCGCTGCATCACCGTTTGAGTACCTTTTGTGACTTTCTAAAGAAATCTAATATATAAATATGAAGGGTGATGCTATTTTAAGGTTGAGCAAGACCGTAATGCCGGCGCTATTGTGGAGCTTGGCTACGTCCGGGGCCGCCGCCCAGACTGCTTATACCGCCGCCGCGCCGGTGCCGCCTGCGCCGTTCATTGTGGGCGCCTATGCCCAGGGCAGCATAATCATGGCGCACACTTATGCCATCCGGCACCTGGTAGCCTCGCATCCCACGGGCTTCGAAATCAACCTGCAGCGCCAGACGACCGGGGCCGCGCCCTGGCACGCGTGGTACAAGTTCCCAAAGGTGGGGCTGGCCCTCACGTACTACGACTTTCACAACCCGGTGCTGGGCTACGTTTTCTCGGCCAGTCCCTACATCAGCAAAACGTTTTCGCGCGGGCCGAAGCACGATTTCAGCTTCCGGCTGGGCGCGGGCCTGGCTTACCTCACCAACCCCTACAACCAGGAAACGAACCATAAAAACACCATCGCCAGCTCGGCCCTGAATGCCACGCTGCAGTTCCGGTTCGAGTACGACTACGCCCTCACGCCGCACCTGGGCCTGCTGGTAGGGGCGGGGCTGAACCACTACTCCAATGGCGCCACCACCAAGCCCAACTTCGGCGTGAACCTACCCTCGGTGGTGCTGGGGCTGAACTACCACCAGCAGCGCCCGGCCCCCACGCTTGCTTCGGGCGCGCCGCTGCCGGCCGAAATCGGGACCAATTTCTTCAATGTGAGCACCAGCTTGGGCTTCAAGCAGCGCACCGAGGGCGACAAGCAGAAGTACCTGGTGAACTCCGTGACGCTGGCCGTGGGCCGCCGCGTCAACCGCAAATCCAACCTGCTGCTGGGCGTGGAGGGCTTCAACGACCGCAGCCTGAAAGCCACCCTGGAAGACACCACCCGCGCCGGCGGCCCGCAGCCCGACGTGAAGAAAGCCGGCGTATTTGTGGGCCATGAGCTGCTATTCGGCCGGCTGGCTTTTGTGTCGCACCTGGGTTTCTACGTGTACTCACCCTACAAATCGAGCACGGCCTACTACGAGCGCCTGGGCCTGAAATACCATTTTACCGACGTGGTATTCGGGGCCGTCGATTTGAAAATCCACCGGGGCGCGGCCGACGTAATCGAGTTCAAAGTAGGGGCAAAGCTGTAGCCGCGTGCCCCTATTTTTCGGCCGCTGATGACGCTTCGGCTGCCCCGGCCAATGTTTCGGTAGCGCCGGTTTGGCGCGGGCCGAATCGGTTTCCATCTTTCGGCCGTGGTTCAACAATAGCCGCGCCTGCCGTCATGGAAACCTTCTTCGCCCTTAACTGCTACCTGCACATCGCGGCCGGCTTCACCGGGTTTTTTGTGGCTCCCGTGGCGCTGGCCGTGCGCAAGGGCGGGGCAGCGCACCGGCGCTGGGGGCTGGTGTTTTTTTGGTCGATGGTGGTGGCCGGCACCACGGCCCTGGCGGGCTCGTAGCACATTCACAGCACGTTTCTGCTGCTCACCGCCGTGTTCAGCCTGTACATGGCCGGCTTCGGCTACCGCTCAGTTTTCCTGAAAAGCCTGGCCTGGGATGCCCACATAGCGGCCTTCGGGCCGTAGCCGGCGTGGGGCTGCTCGTGTTCCTGGGCACGGTTGGGTATGCGGTGCTGTCCGGCAACATTCCCGTGGGCGTGTTCGGCAGCATCGGGGCCTTCACGGTTTTCCGCCAGCTGCGCGGCTACGCTAATGCCGGCCACTGGACCAAAAACCAATGGCTGCTCAACCACATTTCGGGCTTTATGGCGTCCTACATTGCGGCCGTAACGGCGTTTTCGGCCACCAGCCTATACTTTATTCCGTTTTCGTACAGCTTCCTGTGGCCCACGGCCATTAGGGTACCCATCATTATCTGGTGGCACCGGCGGGTGCGCGGGCAGCGGGTTATGCTGGCACCAGGCTCCGGTTTATCCGGCTCACCAGCGCCGGCCCTTCGTAAATAAAGCCGGTGTATAGTTGAATGAGCGCCGCGCCGGCCTCCAGTTTCTCCCGCGCATCGGCCGCCGAGTGAATGCCGCCCGAGCCGATGATGGGCAGCCCGCCGTCGGATTTCTGGTGCAGGTAGCGGATGACTTCGGTGGCCCGCGCCCGTAGCGGCTTGCCGCTCAGGCCGCCCGCCCCCAGGCTGGCTACGTAGCTGGGCTCGGAGCTCAGGTTGTCGCGGCTGATGGTGGTATTCGTCGCCACCAGACCGCTGAGCTGCGTTTCGCGGGCTATTTCCAGAATGTCGTCGAGCTGCGAATTCGTGAGGTCGGGCGCTATTTTTAGCAGTAGCGGGCGCGGGCGGGCGCGGGCCAGATTGCGGGCCTGCACCTGCTGCAACAGGTCAATGAGTGGTTTTTTCTCCTGCAGCTGGCGCAGGTTGGGCGTGTTGGGCGAGCTCACGTTCACTACGAAGTAGTCCACCACCTCGGCCAGGGCCTCGAAGCCGGCCACGTAGTCGTCGGCAGCGCGCTCGTTGGGCGTGTCCTTGTTTTTGCCAATATTGCCGCCGATGATGAGCTGCCGGTTGCGCCGCCGGGCCAGCCGCGCCGCCACCACGGCTGCCCCGTCGTTATTAAAGCCCATGCGGTTCACTAGCGCCTCGTCCTGCGGCAGCCGAAACAGGCGCGGCGCCGGGTTGCCGGGTTGCGGCCGGGGCGTCACCGTCCCAATCTCCACGAAGCCAAAGCCCATTGTGGCCAGCTCATCGGTCAGGGCTGCGTTCTTATCAAAGCCCGCTGCCAGGCCCACCGGATTCGGGAACTTCAGCCCGAAAACCTCCCGCGCCAAGCTCGGGTCCTGAAAATCGTAGAGTGCCCGGAGCAGGGACTGGGTGCCCGGCACCCGCGTCGCCCGGCGCAGATTATCGAAAACGAAGTGGTGGGCGCGCTCGGCGTCGAGGTTGAAAAGGAGGGGCTTGACGAGGGCTTTATACATGATGGTTTACCCCGCCCAACCCTCTCTATCGAGGCTGCGGTATTGAATGGCTTCGGCCAGGTGGTTAATCTGAATATCGTCGGTGCCGGCCAGGTCGGCAATGGTGCGGGCCACTTTCAGAATGCGGTCGTAGGCGCGGGCCGAGAGGCCGAGGCGCTCCATGGCCGTTTTCAGCAGCTGCCGGCCGTCTTCGCTGATTTGGCAGATATCCTTCACCATCTGGGGTGGCATCATGGCGTTGGAGTGAATGTCGACGTAGTCGGTAAAGCGCGTTTCCTGCACCTGGCGGGCCTTGTCTACCCGCACCTGGATTTCGGCGCTGGTTTCCGATTTGCGCGATTCCGTCATCTGGTCGAAGGTCACGGGCGTCACTTCGACGTGTAAGTCAATACGGTCAAGCAGCGGACCGCTCACTTTGTTTAGATATTTTTGCACCACGCCGGGGCCGCACACGCATTCTTTCTCGGGGTGGTTGTAATAGCCACACGGACAAGGGTTCATGCTGGCGATGAGCATGAAGTTGGCCGGAAACTCAATGCTGAGCTTGGCCCGCGCAATGGTCACGCGGCGTTCCTCCAGCGGCTGGCGCATCACCTCCAGCACCGTGCGCTTGAATTCGGGCAATTCGTCCAAAAAAAGCACGCCGTTGTGCGAGAGCGAGATTTCGCCGGGCTGCGGGTTGCTGCCGCCCCCCACCAGCGCCACATCCGAAATCGTGTGGTGGGGGCTGCGAAACGGTCGGGTGCTCAGCAAGCCCCCGCCGCCCAGCTTGCCGGCTACCGAGTGGATTTTGGTGGTTTCCAGCGCCTCCTGCATGCTCAGCGGTGGCAGGATGCTGGGCAGGCGCTTGGCCAGCATGGTTTTGCCCGCGCCGGGTGGGCCAATCATAATCACGTTGTGGCCGCCGGCTGCCGCGATTTCCAAGGCCCGCTTGATGTTTTCCTGGCCCTGCACGTCGGCAAAGTCGGCCGTGTATTTATTCACCGCGTGCTGGAACAGGTCGCGGGTATCCACTTTGGTGGGCACGATTTCAGTACGGCCCTCGAAGAAGTCGATGGCTTCCTGCATGCTGCCCACGGCAATCACATCAAGGTTGTTGACGATGGCTGCTTCCTCCGCGTTTTCCCTGGGCAGGATAATGCCCTTAAAGCCCTCCTTGCGCGCCTGAATGGCAATGGGCAGAACGCCTTTTATCGGCCGCAGCTCGCCATCGAGCGACATTTCGCCCATGATGATGTAGTCGCCTAGCCGCTCGGTGTTCAGCTGTTGCGAGGCGTGCAGAATGCCCAGCGCAATGGGCAAATCATAGGCCGCGCCCTCCTTGCGGATGTCGGCCGGGGCCATGTTCACCACCACTTTGGTGCGCGGCATGCGGTACCCCCGAAACTTGAGCGCCGCCTCAATCCGCTGCTGGCTCTCCTTAATGGCGTTATCGGGCAAGCCCACCACAAAGAAATTCGTCCCGGCTCCCACCACCACTTCAATCGTGATGGTGTAGGCGTTGACGCCCTGCACGGCCGAGCCGAAGGTTTTGGTAAGCATGGTAGAGTGGTGAGATAGTGAATATTCTAGTGTCCCTACAAACCTACTACCGCACAGCTTCAATAACTCGCCAGCTCACCATTTCACTATTTCACCACTTCACCAATCACCAGTTTCTCAATCAGCAAAATCATGATGTGAATGGCTTTGATATGGATTTCCTGAATCCTATCGGCGTAGCCACTGTGCGGGGCTCGAATCTCCACGTCGCTCAGCCCCGCCAGCTCGCCGCCATCCTTGCCGGTGAGGGAAACTACTTTCATCCCCAGTTTTTTAGCGGCTTCGGCGGCGCGGAGGATGTTGGGCGAGTTGCCACTGGTGCTGATGGCCAGCAGCACATCGCCGGGGCGGCCCAGGGCTTCCACGAAGCGGCTGAATACGAACTCGAAGCCGAAATCATTGGCTACGCAGGTCATGTGCGAAGCTTCGGTGAGGGCGATGGCGGCCAGGGCGCGGCGGTTCTGGCGGTAGCGGCCACTGAGCTCCTCGGCGAAATGCTGGGCGTCGCAGAGGCTGCCGCCGTTGCCGCAGGTGAGGACTTTGCCGCCGCTTTGCAGGCTGGCGGCAATGAGCTCGGCGGCGGCGGCAATGCTGGCGACGTGGGCCGGGTCGGTCAGAAAGCGGTCGAGCACGGCGCGGGCTTCGGTCAGCTCAGCGCGAATCAGGTCGGGGAGGGAAGTCGTATCGGGCACGGAAAACGGAATCAGGAGGCAGAGCTAGGCCAGGGGTGGCCGGTCGGCCGGTGGGGTGTTCGACAGGCTGGGGTCGTTTTGGGGGAACGTGGGCTGGGGCAACGGGTCAACCGGGCGGTTTTCCAGGGGGCGCGTAGCGGGGATAGCCGGTTCGGCAATGCGGCCGTCGATGGTGCGGCTGCCTGGTACCGCGGGCGTGGTACCCCGCTGCTGGTGGTCGTAGAGCTTGGCTTTTAACTCGTTGATTTTGCCTTCGTTCTGGTTCACGGTGCGGCGCAGCAGGGTGCTGTCCAGGTTTTCGGTAATGAGCTGCAGGGCCATTACCACGGCTCCAATCACAAACATGACGTAGAAAAACTGCCGTTCCTGCTCCAGTACCGACAGGCCCGAACCCATGCCCATTACCGACGAGCGCACGGCCGGGGCCAGAATGAACAGCAGCGCCAGCAGCAGGTAAACCATTACGGCGACGGTGACAATGCGTTTGAGAGCGAGCATAAGAGGGAAAAGTTGATTTGAGACGAAAGATAGGGATTATAGTGAGTGGTGAATGATTCGTGGTTAATGGTCGGGGTTGCTCAATGCTTTATTAACCGTTAACCACTAAGTATGCGCGGCTACACCAGCGCGGCGTTGGTTTGCATCGAGCTCAGGCGCTGGTACACGCCGCCCTCGCGCCGCAGCAGCTCATCATGCGTGCCGCGCTCCACAATGCGGCCGTGCTGGAGCACCACAATCTCGTCGGCGTGCTGCACGGTGCTCAGGCGGTGGGCGATGACGAGCGAGGTACGGTTCTGCATCAGGCGCTGCAAGGCCTCCTGCACCAGCTTTTCGCTCTCGGTATCGAGGGCCGAAGTGGCTTCGTCGAGAATGAGAATGGGCGGGTTGCGCAGGATGGCGCGGGCAATGCTCAGGCGCTGGCGCTGCCCGCCCGAAAGGCGCGAGCCCCGGTCGCCAATCACCGTCTGGTAGCCCTCGGGGCTGGCGATAATGAACTCGTGGGCGTTGGCAATGCGGGCGGCTTCCATCACTTCGGCCTCGGTGGCCTGGGTATTGAAGCGGATGTTGTTGAAAATCGTGTCGTTGAACAGAATGCTTTCCTGGGTCACGATGCCCATCTGGTCGCGCACCGAGTGCAGCGAGCAGGCACGCAGGTCGTGGCCGTCGATGAAAATCTGGCCGGCGCTGGGGTCGTAGAAGCGGGGCAGGAGGTCGGCCAGGGTGCTTTTGCCGCCGCCGCTGCCGCCCACCAGGGCCACCGTCTGGCCTTTTTTGATGGTTAGGTTGATGTCGTAGAGCACGGGCGTTTCATCGTAGCTGAAGCTCAGGTTGTGAAACTCGATTTCGCGCTCAAAGGGGGGCAGCACCGTGGCATCGGGCCGGTCGCGGATGGCGGGCTCGGTGTCGATGATGCTCAGCACCCGCTCGCCGGCCACCAGTCCGCGCTGGATATTGCCGAAGGAGCTGGACAAAGCTTTGGCCGGAGTCAATACCTGCGAAAACAGCACGATGTAGGTAATAAACGAGGCCCCTTCCAACGTCGATTGACCGCTCAGAATGAGCGAGCCGCCGAAATACAGCAGCCCGGCCACCACCGAAACCCCGGCAAATTCCGAAAATGGCGAGGCCAAATCCCGCGTGTTGTCGATGCGCTGGGCGGTGCGGGCATACTGGTCGTTCTGCTCCTCAAATTTACCCTTGATGTAGTCCTGCGCATTAAACGCCTTGATGACGCGGATGCCGCCCAGCGTTTCCTCAATCACCGACAGCATGGAGCCCAGCGTGCCCTGGCTGAGCTTGGCCTGCCGCCGCAGCCGCTTGGCCAGCGTGGCAATAATGCCGCCCGACAGCGGCAGCAGCACCAGCGTGAACAGCGTGAGCGGCACCGACATATAAAACAACACCGCGAAATAGCCCACAATGGTGAGCGGCTCCCGCACCACGGCCTGCAGAGTGTTCACCACCGAAGCTTCTACTTCCTGCACGTCGTTGGTGAAGCGCGACATGAGGTCACCCTTGCGCTCATTAGCAAAATAGCCCAGCTGCAGGCCAATGATGCGGTGGTACAGGTCGCGCCGCATGTTGCGGATAACGCGGGCCCGCACCCGCGCCACCAGCCGCAGGCTCAGGTACCGGAATACGTTGCTGAAAAACACCGAAGCCACCAGCACAATGCACGCAAAGAGCAGCGCGCCCAGCTTGCCATGGTCGGCAATCATCTGGGAGAAATAGTAGTTGAACGCACTGGTTACATAATCCAGCGACACCGCGAAGTGAGGTAGAACAGTGGGGGCCTTTGCCTGCATTTGCCCGGTTTTATCGAACAATACATTCAGCAGGGGAATGATGAGCGCAAAGTTGCCAATGCTGAAAAAGATGCCAAGCACGGTGTACAGCAGGTACAGCGGCACGAAATCGGCATAGGGCCGGGCGTAGCTGAGGATTCTTAGATAGGTTTTCATAAGCAAGGGTGGCGAGCGGATTTAAGAACGCCGGAACTCGGCAATTACTTCAATCAGCCCATCAATATGCTGGTTGAATTCAGCCAGCTGTTCGGCGGGCACCCAAAGCTCATTGTGCATTGGGTCGCCCACATTTTGCACGGCAAATTGCGCGAGATATTCATTGTCAACCGCAAACCGCACCACGTAGCCCACACCATAATATGGCACGTTCCAATCACGACTTATCTGCACCGCGTACTCCTCGTTCAGCACCGGGTAAAAAATGGGCTGTTCGGGCAGGCGCGGCGGGAAGCTGCGCCAGTTGCTGGCGGCAATCAAATCCAGCTCCTGTTGGTTAACGGGGCGGTATAGAAGGGTGGTGGCGGGCATGCAATGTGCGGTAAGCTTTAGCTTGCCGTGTAGAATATGGGGTTCTCCATTAAGGAGTTATCGGGAGTAATACAAAACGGCAAGCTAAAGCTTGCCGCACATCTTAAAACTCGTGCAGGCGCTGGGCGATGTTCCAGCGCACGGCCAGCGAGGCGTACACCTCGTTGCCATTGAGCGCCGGGGTGAGGGAGTAGGTCTGGTGCCGGGCAATGAGCTTGGCATCCAGAAACAGGTTCAGGCGCGGCTGGTAGGTGGCTGTGAAATCGGTGTGGAGCAGGCGGCTCTTGTTGCCCTGGCCGGTGCGGTTGCCGTAGTCCATCGGGTGGAAGCCGTATGGGAGGAGCGGATTGCCGCCGTAGTTGGCAATGGTGCCCGTGGTGATGGGACTGCCGGGAACAGCAGTGCTGAGTGGGCCAGTCGTGATGACATTGCCACCGGCGCTGTAGCCGTAATCCAGGCCTTGCTCGGTGTAAATGGCCTTAGCTACTAGGTTTAGGCGGGGCAGGGGCTGGTAGCTGAGCACGCCCAGCACCTCGGTCAGGTTGGCACCCATGGGGTGGGCGAGGGGCTGGTCGTAGTTCGTGTAGGCAGTGTAATAGCTTTCGTGCTGATAGGTGTAGGGCCGAATGTAGTTCAGCTCCATTTGCAAGTCGAGGTTGCGAATACCCGCTACGTCGATATACTTGGCGCCCAACTGCAAGGCCTGCTTGTTCGACCACCAGCCGTTGCCGGAGCGGATTTCGCTAATCTTAAATTCGTCCAGCACTACCTGCCCATAAAGCTGGGCCGTGTGCAGAATATTCCACTTAAAATCGAGGCCCAGCAGCGCATTATCGGCCGAGCCTACCTGCTGCTCGATGGCCCGGTAGAAGATAATTGGGTTCAGGTACTGCAGCTCGAAGCCCGTGCGCCGGCTGCCCGGGATATAGCGCCCCAGACTGTCTAGCTGGGCATTGCGACCACCCAGTACGGTGCTCTCAAACACGCCGATATTGAAGTTGGGCGTTACGTCGAAGCTCAGGTGGTGGAACGCCAGGTATTTCTTAGAGTACACCTGGTCAGCATTTTCCTTATGCGCCGTCAGTTCAGCAAATATGTTTTGGTAGTTGAATTTCCAGACCCGCGTATTCACTTTCAGGAAGAAATACGGCGAGCTGTAATCCGACAGAATCAGCGAGCGATAGCCGTTGCCGATGAAGTTGCGGTCGTGCGCCAGCTGAATGTTGATGTGCTTGCTGGCCGCGTACGTGATGCCGCCGCGAGCCGTGAAGAAGTCGTATTGGCTGCCACCCTGGGTTTTGAAATATTTCCAGTAGCCCTCGTGCGGCACAATCTGGTCGCGCTGGATTCGGTTTTGCACGTACTGCGGCACAGCTTGCTGGTTGTCTGCCAGAAAGGTGTAGAAACCCAGCCGCTGGTCAATGGTGCCCTCCAACTGTACGCCCCGCGTGTTCACGTAGCGCAAGCCGTCGGAGTTTTGGTTGTCCTTGCCGGCCGAAAGCAAGAGTACCGGATTCACGCGCAGCGTAAAATCGGGGGTTACAACGTTGTACAGGTCCGTTTGGTCGCGGTAGAAATACGTGAGTATTGGTTTGGCGCTCTGGTTAATGGACGCCCCCCGGGCGCTGTTGGCCCAGTTATCTTTCAACAGGTATTGGGCGTTGAAGCGGTCGGAACGCGACAGGCTGCCCACGGCGGTCGCGGTACTATCCGGCGAAAGCATCCGTTCGCCCAAGTGGGCCACTGCAACGCGGGTATAAGGCCGCACACTGGTATGCGGGTCGCTCAGCGAATCGGCCCCGAATTTAATGGCGTAGCGGTCAATCAGCCGGTAAATGTCGGCATCGAGCGGCACGTAGTTGGCTCCCTGAGTGGTTTTGCTGGGCTTCGGTTCCATCACCGGCTTATCCGGCAACGGCTGGTCGAAAATTACCCAGGGCGATTTTTCGGTAGCAGTGGCAAGGGCCGAGGTGCCAGACGGGGCAGTTGCCGGCGTTTGGGCCGCTGCCGCGCTGGCCAGCAGCGCCGTAACAGCCGTTAGTAGCAGAGATTTATACATAGAAACAGATAATCCGAATAAAACCGACGCCCTGCTTCCCTGTTAAAAGCCCGGCATCATCATTTTTTAACAAACCTACGCAGCAAGCCGTTGGCGGGTGTAGGAGGGCTGTCGCTGTCCCGCATCGGCTCCAACCTAAATCTGCCGCAGAACCACGCAGGCGCGGACGAATTCCGGCCCGCATTCTTGCCTACTGCCCGTTTTTGTGCCAACTTCGGGGTGCCGGCCGGGCTGTTTGCTTGGCATCCTTCACCAAAATCCTGTTTGTATGGCCACGCCGCTCTCTTCCCCCGCCGCTTCGGCCCCCGCCGCCGCCGATGCCCCCGAGGCCATGGCCAACATCCACGTCGTGTGTGCCGAGCCCAGCATTGCTAATCATTTCCTGGCCGAGCTGCGCGATAAAGATGTGCAGAAGGACAGCCTCCGCTTCCGCCGCAACCTCCAGCGCCTGGGCGAAATTATCGCCTATCGCATTAGCGCCCACCTCAGCTACACCGATAAAACTATTCAGACGCCGCTGGCCGAAACCACCGGCAAGCTGCTCCACGATTTTCCCATTCTGGCCACCGTGCTGCGCGCCGGGTTACCCTTTCATCAAGGTTTCCTGAACTATTTCGATCAGTCGCCCAGTGCTTTCGTGGCTGCCTACCGCATCGAAGGCACCGCCCAGGTGCAGGTGCAGGTCGACTACCTGTCGGCCCCCAGCCTCGATGAGCGCGTGCTCATCCTCGCCGACCCCATGCTGGCCACCGGCAAAAGCCTGGTGCAAACCTACCGCGCCATGTTGCGTTTCGGCATGCCGCGTCAGGTGCACATCGCCGCCGTCATCGCCTCGCCCGAAGGCCTGGCCTACGTGGCCCGCGAAATCCCCGAAGCCACCCTCTGGGTAGCGGCCATCGATGAAAAGCTGAACGAGCAAGCCTACATCATTCCCGGCCTGGGCGACGCCGGCGACCTCTCCTACGGCAGCAAGCTGTGATGTAGTGCGAAGCGGTGCTTCGCAGTCCACGGCATGCCAACCCCCCAAAGCACCGCCTTCGCACCACCCCCATGGAACCCTGCCCCGCCAAACGGGGTATCTTTGCCACGCGCCCACCCCGCGTTGCCGTTTCCCTCTCACCCGTTGCCTGCCCTTTCGTTTCGTCGTGCTCCATCCCGCCATTAAATACGCGTCTGTGTTCCTGTTGAGCACGGTCAAGTTTTTGGGCGGCCCGCTGGCCGGCACTTCCATGGGCCTGCATTTCTGGCCCACGCTGGGCCTCACCGTGGCAGGAATGATGACCAGCGTGTTCATCTTCTCGGGCGTGGGCGGAGTCTGGATGCGGCACCGCCAGATGCAGCGCCGCCTGCGCCGTGAGCCTATTTTCACCAAACGCTCGCGCAACATCATCAAGGTATTCCGCAAGTTCGGGATGGGTGGCATCGCCTTTCTCACGCCCATTCTGCTCTCGCCCATCGGGGGTACGGTCATCGCCACGCTGCTGGGCGTGCCCCGCCAGCGCATCCTGCTGCACATGTTTCTGAGCGCATTGTTTTGGGGCGCGGCGCTCACCTTCGCCAGCATCCGCTTCGGCCATCTCATCCACCACGGACATTGATTGAGTTAAGGGTTAGGGGTTAAGAGTTGACAGAACTGCAACTCTTAACCCCTAACCCTTAACTCAATTTACCGTCCCCGCCGCTTCAGCGCCTTCACGCCGGGGTTCGAACCGCCTTTCTTGCCCACAAAAGCCTTCGAGCCCTTGGTGCTCTTTTTCTGGCCTTCGGCGAAGGGCTTGCCGGTGCGCTTGTCAATCGTCACGCCGGGCTTAATCCACTCCTTCTTCTCGTGGAAAGCACCTTTGAAGGTGGGGTCCAGCTTCTTGCGGCGCTCATCGAGCTCGCGGCCCATCTTCTGCTGCTCCTCGAAGGGCGTTTCTTCCACCACCACTTCCTCGGGCAGCGGCAGTAGCTCAATCTTCTGGTTGATGAGCAGCTCAATCTCGGCCACGTGCACCATTTCCGCCTCGTTGGCGAAGGTGATGGCCGCGCCCGTGTGCAGCGCCCGGCCCGTGCGGCCAATGCGGTGCACGTAGTCGTCGTGCACAATCGGCACGTCGAAGTTGATAACGTGCGTCACCTGCGGCACGTCGATGCCGCGGGCGGCTACGTCCGTGGCCACCATGTAGCGCACCTCCCCGGCCTTGAAGGAGTCCATGCTGTTCATCCGCGCGTTCTGGCCCTTGTTGCCGTGAATCACGCGCACCTCGCCGGCCGGGGCCTTGCGCTCCAGGAAGTGGGCCACCTGGTCGGCGTGCTGCTTAGTGCGGCAGAAGAGCAGCACCCGCGTCATCGTATCGATGTCGCGGTGCAGCAGGAAGTGCAGCAGGTTGATTTTGGTGAGCAGGTTGGGCGCTCCGTACATCACCTGCGACACGGTAGAGGCCGTTTTGGCCGGCGGGGTCACTTCTACGCGCACCGGAAACTCTAGAAATTCCTCGCTCAGCGTGGTCACGCGCTCCGGCATGGTGGCCGAAAACAGCGCATTCTGACGCTTGCGCGGGATAATTTCCAGAATGCGCCGAATCTGGGGCATAAAGCCCATGTCCATCATCTTGTCGGCCTCGTCCATCACCAGCGTCTTCAGGTCGGTGAGCCGCACGGCACCTTTCAGGTAAATTTCGAGCAGCCGGCCCGGCGTGGCCACCAGAATATCAAGGCCTTCGGAAATGGTTTCAATCTGGGTTTTTGGGCCCAGGCCGCCGTAAATGGCGAAAATGCGCAGGTCGGTATTCACCGCCAGTGCCTTCAAATGCTTCTCAATCTGCATGGCCAGCTCGCGCGTGGGAGCCAGCACCAGGGCCCGTGGGTTGTTGCCCTGGGCATATTTCACCTTCATGAGGAGGGGCAGGCCGAAGGCAGCCGTCTTGCCGGTGCCGGTTTGGGCAATGCCTAATACGTCGTGCCCGGCCAGCAGCAGCGGGATGGTTTGCTGCTGCACGGGCGTGGGGTCGGTAAAGCCAGCGGCAGCCACGGCCGAAAGCAGTTGTTTGTTGAGCTTGAAATCGTTGAACGATGGGGCAGTGTTGGGTTCCATTCCGCAAAGGTCGGGGTTTTTGTGCGGTAAGCTTTAGCTTGCCGTACTGATAATGCGTGCTTTCCCCACCACGGCAAGCTAAAGCTTACCGCACAACCCGAATTTATTTTGCCTTTTCCCACTTCTTTTTCTATCTTTGCACCACCAAAACAAACATGGTAGATATAGCTCAGCTGGTTAGAGCGTCGGATTGTGATTCCGAAGGTCGTGGGTTCGAGCCCCATTATTTACCCACCAGAAAAAGTCCCCGGAATTATCCGGGGACTTTTTTGTTGCTTGCACTGAATCCGTTTTAATACGGCTTTAATTTCGATTCTTTATTCACCATAATTTACCTGCATGAGCCTGCTCGTCATCGGCAGCGTCGCGTTCGACGCCCTGGAAACGCCCTTCGGCAAAACCGATAAAATCATCGGCGGTGCCGCCACCTACATCAGCCTTTCGGCGTCATACTCGCTGAAGCCGGTGAAACTGGTGGCCGTGGTGGGCGACGACTTTCCGCAGTCCGACATCCTGCTGCTCGAAGAGCACGGTGTGGACGTGGAAGGCCTGCAAGTGAAGCAGGGCGAGAAGTCCTTCTTCTGGTCGGGCATCTACTCCAAGGACCTGAACTCGCGCGAAACCCTTGTAACCGAGCTCAACGTACTGGCCGATTTCGACCCCATCATCCCCGACGCCTACCAGGATTGCAAGTACCTGATGCTGGGCAACCTGGCCCCGCAGGTGCAGCGCCTCGTCATTCAGCGCCTCGTGAACCGCCCCAAGCTGATTGTGATGGACACGATGAACTTCTGGATGGACATTGCCTTCGACGAGCTCATCGCTACCATCGAAATGGTGGACGTGCTGAGCATCAACGACGAGGAAGCCCGCCAGCTGTCCGGCGAGTACTCGCTGGTGAAGGCCGCCAAAAAAATCATGGGCATGGGGCCGAAATTCCTCATCATCAAAAAAGGCGAGCACGGTGCCCTTCTCTTCCACAAGAACAAGGTGTTTTACGCGCCCGCCCTGCCGCTGGAAGACGTATTCGACCCAACCGGTGCCGGCGACACCTTCGCGGGCGGCTTCATCGGCCACCTCGCCGCGACGGACGACATCAGCTTTGAAAACATGAAGCGCGCCGTCATTCACGGCTCGGCCCTGGCCTCGTTCTGCGTCGAGAAGTTCGGCACCGAGCGCCTGCTCAACCTCACCTCCGAGGAACTGGAAGCCCGCGAAGCCCAGTTTGCCGAGCTGGTGAAGGTGGTGCCCGCCATAGCCGTAGCCAATGTAGCGTAGCACTCCGCAGGCACTGGCGTGAGGAGCAACCTTTTAGGTGAAAATCAGGTATATCAAGTATACTACCTTCCTTTATATTTCATCCTAAAACTCACCCGCTATGAGCTTGCACCAAGAAGAAGCTAACCTCGAGAATAAAAAAACCTCCGTAGATCCCATGGCCCGAACCGGCCGTAAGAGCACGCAGGTTCAGAACCCGAACGACAACCAGGTATCGCACCAAGGCAATACCACCGATGGCCTCACGGCCGGCGAGGGCGTGCACAATATCCGCAGCAACCCCCAGAACAACAAGCCGATGTCGGTGAACAAAGGCCCGATGAAAAAGGGTGCCGACAATAGCAAAGACCATTAGTAGCTAGCGCTGCTTTAGCAAAAAATGCCCCGCCGGACGAATCCGGCGGGGCATTTTTTGTTTGTGGTAAGGACGCGAATCTTTGATTCCTTATGGGGGATGTTATCCAATTAGAACGCCCACCCCAGCCATTGCTCAAACCCGCGCTGCTGCGCCGTGTCGGCCGTTTCCAGCTTATCAATTGCATAGCGCTGCCCGAAGCTGACGCCCGGCGTGGCGGCTAATGTCACCGTCAGCAGCCGATTTTGGCGAAACACGCTCATCTCGTAGGTCGGCGCGCCGGTGCTGAGCAGGCTTTGCAGGTTCATATCGACGCGGCGGCCATTCACGGCCACTATTTCGTCGTCTACGGTAAGGGAGACGGCGGCGGGCGAGTCAGGCCAGATGGCCATTACTTCCGTCCGCTCGTTTTTCACCACCGTGCGGAAACCAAACGTGCCCTCTGAAGCCGACGCGTTTTCGCCCATCAGCAGCTGGCAGCCCACCGTGTGCAGCACCCGGTCCAGCGGCTCCAGCAGCGGCGCGGTGCCGTAGATAAACTTGTCGAAATAGGCGTGCATGTCGCGTCCGGCCACTTCGTTCACAATGCGCGCATAGTCATCCTCGGTGTAGCCAATGCCGGTTTTGCCGAACTCCTCGTACAGCCGCCGCATCACGTCATCGAGGCTATGGGCGTGGTTGGAAAGCTGCCGGATGGTGAGGTCCAGCAGCATGGCCACCAGCGCGCCCTTGTGGTACACCGACACCTTACGGTCGGGCACGCCGGGTTTGTAGCCGTCCAGCCAGAGGTCCATGCTGGCATCGGCCAGCGAAAGGTTGTCGCCGCCCGCATCGTCGTAGTGCTTGCGCAGTACGATGTTCAGCTCCTCAAAATACTGCGCCGGGGTGCGAACGTGGCTACGCGCCAGTAGGTACTCGCCGTAGTAGGTTGTAATGCCCTCGGCAATGAAACAGGTGCGGAAGTAGTTCTCGCGGCTGTAGTCGTAGGGCTGCATCTCAGCCGGCCGGATGCTCTTGATGTTCCAGGTATGGAACAGCTCGTGGCAGCTCACGCCCAGTAATTCTTTGTACAGCCCTTCGCTCATAATCAGCTCGGCCGGCCCCAGCGTAATCACCGTGGAGTTGTGGTGCTCCACGCCGTGGTAGTGCTTGTAGGGCAGAAACTGGTTCATAAAGTGGTAATCTGCCACCGGAAAACCTCCGAACATAGTCAGCTGCTCCTCCGAAAACGCCTTGAAATCGGCCAGAATGCGCGGCCAGTTCAGCTCCGCCTCGCCCTGCACCCAGACGTGAAAAGGCAGCCCGCCCGCCTCGTATTCCTGATGCACCAGCGTAGGGCTGGCAATCAGCGGTGAGTCGGCCAGCTGGTCAAAATTCTTCGCCGAAAGCACGTTTGGCGCCGTCTGTTTCAGCCCACAGGCCACCTGCCAGCCCTCGGGCAGCGCCAGCGTTAGCTCACACTCCTCCAGCTGCCGCCCCTCGGCATACATCAGCGCCTGCACGGGGTTCAGGTACAGCTGCGTCTCATCGAGCCAGGAGCCGCCGGCGTCCATTTGGTGGGCGTAGAAGCTGTAGCGCACCCGCACGCTGCGGCCGGCCGCATTGGGCACTTCCCACCGGTCCTTCGTGAGCTTGCGGTAGGGCAGGGGCTGGCCGGTTGCGGCGTCAAAAACTTCAACTTTCTGAATCTTCTGGGCGAAGTTCTGCAGTTCGTAGCGGCCGGGCCGCCACGCGGGCAGCTGCAGTTCCAGCGGGGCAGTAGCGTCGGCGGCTACGTCCAGCGTGAGCTCGATTTGTAGGTAAAACGTGAGGGGATTCTCATAGGAAACGCGGTAGTTAATCATGGCCAAATCGGTATAAATGCCCCTAAAACTACTGCCTACCTGCCTGCCGACATAAAAGTGCTTGAGGACCTTGCCTTTTCCAGACAAAGCCCGTACCTTTGCCGGCCCAACTCGAAACTCGTCTTTTTAAGATTCATTGATATGAAACGTACCTATCAGCCCTCGAAGCGCAAGCGCGTTAACAAGCACGGCTTCCGTCTCCGCATGGAATCCGCCAATGGCCGCAACGTGCTGGCCCGTCGTCGTGCCAAAGGCCGCAAGCGCCTCACCGTATCCGACGAAGGCAAGCACAAGCGCTAGTCAAGTAAGCTGTTAGCCAGTAGCTAATGGTTTTTAGCTAACCGCTTCAATATGCAAGAATCCCAATCACCTGGCTTCCCTTTTCCGCAGGAGAAGGGGCCGGGAGATGAGGCTACCGGGACTACGCCCCTCAACCGGCGTTACACCTTCCCGAAAGAGGAACACCTGTGCCGCAAGAAGCTCATCGAAGAGCTTTTTAGCAAGCAGGGTTCCTCTTTTGGCGTTTATCCCCTGCGCATCGTCTGGATAAAAAAGGATGCGCCGACCTTGGCTCCGCCGCAAGTGCTCATCAGTGTGAGCAAGCGCACGTTTAAGCGGGCCGTCGACCGCAACCGGCTTAAGCGGCTTATTCGGGAGGCGTACCGGCTCAATAAATATCGGCTTACCGAGCAACCCGGTGGCCATACAGTGGCTTTTCTGGGTATTATCTTCACGGGCAAGGAAAAAAGTCAGCTGACGTTGGTGGAAAAAAAATTAATTTCCGCTATTCATCGTTTACTGGCTGTACCGGGCGAAGCATCGGCCTCGCCTCCTGCCGCGTAGATTCGCCTACTTGCTACTGTGACTTATGACTATTCGTAAAAAACTACTCGCTACGCTAGCCCTAAGCACGTTGGGTCTGGTCTCTTTTCGAGCTGCTTCTGATAATGAGCGGTATTTCGAAATTGCCAAGAACCTCGACATTTTCGCTACGCTATTTAAGGAAGTCAATACCTACTACGTTGACGAAGTGACGCCCGGCCGGCTGGTGAAAACCGGCATCGATGCCATGTTGCGCTCGCTCGACCCCTATACCAACTACATTCCGGAGGACGACATCGAGGACTTCCGCACCATGACCACCGGGCAGTACGGCGGCATCGGGGCCTCGGTGGTGAAGCGCAACGGCAAAACCGTAGTGCAAAGCGCCTACGAGGGCTACCCCGCCCAGAAGGCCGGCCTGCTCCCCGGCGATGAAATCCTCGACATCAACGGCGTGATTGTCGATAAAAAGTCGAACTCCGATATCAGCAAGCTCCTCAAGGGCCAGGCCAATTCGGTGGTGAAGCTGATGGTGACGCGCTACGGCCAGGAAAAGCCGGTTGAAATCAACATCACCCGCGATAAAATTCAGGTCGATAACGTGCCTTATACGGGTATGATTTCCGGCGATGTTGGCTACTTCCAGCTCGGCGGTTTCACGGTAGATGCCGGTAAGGAAGTACGCGCTGCCATCACCAAGCTGAAAGAGCAGGGCGCGAAGAAAATCGTGTTCGACATCCGCGACAACCCCGGCGGCCTGCTCAACGAGGCCGTCAACATCTCCAATCTGTTCATCGACAAGGGCCTCGACGTGGTGAGCACCAAGGGTAAGGTGACGGAGTGGAATAAGACTTACAAGGCCCTCGACGTGCCGCTCGATACCCAGATTCCGATTGCCATTATCACGAGCAACCGCTCGGCGTCGGCTTCGGAAATCGTGTCGGGCGTGTTGCAGGACTACGACCGCGCCGTGGTGGTGGGCGAGCGCACCTTCGGCAAGGGCCTCGTGCAGGCCACCCGGCCGCTGAGCTACAACTCGCAGCTGAAGGTGACCACCGCCAAATATTACATCCCAAGCGGCCGCTGCATTCAGGAAATCGACTACGCCCACCGCAGCGAAGACGGCACGCTGGGCAAATTCCCCGATTCGCTGCGCACGGCCTTCAAAACCACCGCCGGCCGCACCGTGTACGACGGCGGCGGCGTAGCTCCCGACGTGGAGGTGAATGACCGCGAAATTGCGGACATCACCCGCATCCTGCTCCAGAAAAGCTACCTCTTCGACTACGCCACCCGCTACCGCGTCGAGCACGCCACCATCGTGCCTGCCCGCCAGTTCAAGCTCTCGGACGTGGACTATCAGAAGTTCGTAACCTACCTGCAGGGCAAGAACATCAGCTACAGCACCAATGCCGAAAAGGCCCTCACCGACCTCAGTAAGAAGGTGAAAGAGGAAAAGCATTACGATGACGTGAAGCTGGAGCTCGAAGCCATTCGCAAGAAAGTGACCGTGAATAAGGCCAATGACCTGCAACGATTCAAGCCCGAAATCAAGGAGCTGTTGGAGCAGGAAATCGTATCGCGCTACTATTTCGAAAAAGGCCGCACCGAAGCCGGCTTCGACGACGACCCCAACATCATCGCCGCCGTGGCTGTCCTGAACGACCCGAACCGCTACGCCGCGCTGCTGAAGTCCACGGGCCAAGCCGCCAGCGCCCGCAAGTCGGCGGGGACGAAGTGATTTTGAACTGCGTTAAGTAGAAAAGCAGGAACTGAAAGGCGCCTGCTTTTTTGTCTCCTATGAGTAATAGAGGAATGTCAATCGAAGAGCTTGTAAAGAAGCCGAGCATTTTGGCATCTGTTGTTAGTTCACTAGTAGAGTTGGAAAATGTCGGTAACTCCAGTGAATTGCGGTTGGAGCTTGCGCAGCGATTGGAAGCTGTAGAAACTGAAGCTTCAAAAACGAGAGCGGCTTTTATTCGCAATCAGGAGGCGCAAAATTTCAACGCTAATCGGGAAGCTTGGGGAATACCTGGTTTTTCTGAAGAGCTGGTTGAAATTGATGATTTCAAGAAAGGGTTTCTCTGGAGATTCCGGGCTCACACTACTTCTTGGAGCCATAATCAATATGCAGATGAGTGGTTCTACACTTCTTTAGAAGCTAGGAGCGTCACTCGTTATGAGTTTTGAAATTGTGATGAGGAGCCAGAAAAAGTAGATTTTGTTCTTACTGGTAATTATAAATCAATCCTCGAGCAGCTTTTGGCAGAGCATATTTATGAAGTCTTGGTCAGTCCAGCTTTTTCCAAGCAAGAGTTGGCGGAATACATCGATGATTTTTCTGAAGATGATAAAGACTACTCACTGGATGAAGTGATAGAAGAGTACATCAGTCAGAACCCAAATTTTAGTGTTGAGTAAACGAAATGCTTCTCCTTTCCCTCGAAACCTCATCCCCCATCTGCTCAGTCGCCCTACACCGCGTGGCCGACGGCTCCCTGGTCGGCCAGTCCGAGCTGCGGCTCGATAAGTCGCACTCCACCCACCTCACCATCCTCATCGAGCAGCTGCTCGCAAACACCGGCCACCAGCTGGCCGACCTTGCCGCCGTGGCCGTGAGCGACGGGCCCGGTTCCTACACTGGCCTGCGCATCGGGGCCGCCGCCGCTAAGGGCCTGTGCTTCGCGCTCGATATTCCGCTGGTGGCCGTGAGCACGCTCAAAGCGCTGGCGGCGCAGGTGGCGGCCGGCACTGCCCGGCCCGAAAACTTCCTTTTTTGCCCCATGCTGGATGCCCGGCGGCAGGAAGTTTACGCCGCCATCTATGCCTGCGACGGGCAGGAGGTGCTGGCTCCCACGCCTCTCATCCTCGACGCCGATACGCTGGCCGAACAATTGGCCAATAATTCCGTGTTGTTATTTGGCAATGGCGCGGCGAAGTTTCAGGTGGTGCTGGGGGAGTCGGCGCAGGCTGGTTTCCTGGCGGGGATTGAGCCTTCGGCTATTTCGGTGGGGCAACTGGGCGTAGCTGCATTCCACCGGCAGGAATTTCAGGATGTGGCGTACTACGAGCCGTTTTATCTGAAAGAAGTGTATACCACCACGCCGAAAAAACAGCCATTGTGAGCTTTCGGACTAGTGCCGATAGCCTTGCCAAGTGCCGCCATAGCGGTAGCCCGGTCGGGATTTTGCTTTAACGCAACAGCTCTCGCAAACAAAAACCCAGCTTTTGCCCCCGGCTATTGTTTGAATTCGGTATAGCGTGGTAGCCTCCTGCTGGCAATGCGCGCAAAGCTTAGTTTTCATGGTTGCTGCCTTGTTGTCACTGCTACAGTAACTGTTGCCTGCGAAGCACTGTTTTAACTTATTCTCCTGCTAATTTCTTATGGAAACCGAACCCCTCTTCGTCAACCGCGTCGCCAACTCCGGCCTCGTCACCCTCAACCTGGAAGAGCTCATCCACCCCGGCGAGCGGGTGGTGTACGACATCAAAGACAACCTCTTCCACGGCCTCATGCTGCGCGAAAAGGATTTCCGCGAGTTCGTGAAAACCAACGACTGGACGCCCTACGACGGCAAAAATGTCGCCATCATCTGCTCGGCCGATGCCATTGTGCCCACCTGGGCCTACATGCTGCTCGCCACCAAGCTCCAGAACCACGCCCACCGCTACGTCTTCGGCAACCTCGACGCCTTGGAGCAGTCGCTCTTTGAAGAAGCCATCGCCGCGATTGATATCGAAGAATACCGCGACGGCAAAGTAGTAGTGAAGGGTTGCGGCAATGTGCCCGTACCCACGTTTGCCTACGTGGCCATTATGCAAAAGCTACTGCCCGTCACCAGCAGCGTCATGTACGGCGAGCCATGCAGCACCGTGCCGCTTTACAAAAAGCCTAAAGCAGCCAGCACAGCGGAGTAGCCGCAGCAACCCTTCGCATCTTTGCGTTTGTGAAGGCAACTACTCCCCCCAATCTCCCCTATAAAATTACTTTCCTCACCGGCACGGCTATTGTCATTGCCAACATGGTGGGCACGGGCGTATTTACCAGCCTTGGTTTCCAGGTAATCGGTATCCAGAGTGGCTTTGCGCTGCTGATGCTGTGGCTCGTGGGCGGCCTCATTGCCATCTGCGGTGCGGTGTGCTACGGCGAGCTAGCCGCCGCCATGCCCCGTTCGGGGGGCGAATACCATTACCTCAGCCAGATTTATCATCCCGCGCTGGGTTTTTTGTCGGGCTGGGTATC
The DNA here is from genome assembly GCF_018967845.1 of Hymenobacter siberiensis. Taxonomy (GTDB): domain Bacteria; phylum Bacteroidota; class Bacteroidia; order Cytophagales; family Hymenobacteraceae; genus Hymenobacter; species Hymenobacter siberiensis. Next base: position 16,122 of record NZ_JAHLZZ010000001.1, on the reverse strand, counting down.
GGCCACGGTGGGCTTTGCGGCCCCCACGGCGCTGGCCGCCCTGGCGCTGGGCGAATATGCCCGGCGCGTGTGGCCGGGCCTCCAGCCTACTTGGCTTTCGGTAGCGGTGGTTTTGGTACTCACCTTTGTGCACGGCAGCAGCACTCGCGCCGGTAGCCGGTTGCAAGTTGCCATCACGGCCCTCAAAGTAGCCGTATTAGTGCTTTTTATTGGCGCGGGTATGCTAATGGGGGAGGGGCAGCCCTTGAGTTTCGCCCCCGATGCCGCTGGTTGGCAAGCCTTGGTAAGCCCTGCGTTCGCCGTATCGTTGGTGTATGTGAGCTATGCTTACTCGGGCTGGAATGCCGCCGTGTACCTCACTGGCGAAATAGAAAATCCCCGGCGTAATCTCTCTCGCATTCTGTTGGTTGGCACCGCCGTCGTACTCCTATTATATATAGGGCTCAATTACGTGTTTCTCCGCTCCACTCCATTGGTTGGGTTAAAGGGGCAGGTAGAGGTAGGATTTGTGGCCGCAACCTCACTTTTTGGGGCAGCCGGGGGGCGGCTAATGGGGGGCGTAATTGCAGCTCTGCTCGTTTCCACCATCAGCTCGATGATTTTTGCCGGGCCCCGCATCGTCCAGACGATGGGGGAGGACATTCCGGCGCTGCACTTTCTGGCCCTCAAAAGCCGCGCCGGCATTCCGGTACGGGCATTATTGCTGCAAATGGCCCTCACGCTGGCCTTTATTCTGAAGCCCAGTTTTCAGGGCGTGTTGGTTTACGCCGGCTTTGTGCTGAATCTATTCACCTTTCTCACGGTGTTGGGCCTTTTTATTCTTCGTTGGCAGCAGCCTAATCTGCCGCGTCCTTATCGTGCCTGGGGGTATCCTGTTACGCCGCTCATTTTTCTGGGTCTCAGTGGCTGGACCCTTGCCTTTATTCTGCGCGATAAACCAGTAGAGTCGCTTTATGGCCTGGCTACTTTGGCCGTGGGCGCACTGGTGTACTTCCTCACTATGTACCTGGCAAATCGTCGTCCCGCCCCGTTGGCTAAAGGGGCACCGTAACTTGCGTCTTCATTCCGGACTTCATTCATCGAAGTCCATCGTTTTCCATTCGCTCCTATATAATGTACTTCCGCACCGTTGCGCTCCGATTTCTGCCGGCCGCTCTGCTTCTATTAACTGCCTGTTCCGAGTCAAATACCACAACCGAAACGGCCACCACGGCTGCCGAGGAATCGATGGCTTCTACTGCTGAAGCCATCGATTCTACGAAGGCAGTATCCGCTCCGGCATCTTCTGCCAGCGCTACCTCGCGTCCCAATCGCCTCACCGCTCCCGATACTGCCTATGAGCAGGATGTTGCGCTCTTCCTCGGCGGCCAGCAGCCCAGCCAGCACAGCGCCCTCGCCCAACTTGTCCAGCAGCCCGCCTGGCAGGCCTTTGCTCAGGACCAGGACAAGAGTTGGGATAAATACCGCGCCACCCATACCACGCGCATGACTAAATGGGCCGCCACCGAACTCGATTCCGTGCACGCCAACAGCCCCACCATCTTCTACCCCTTCAGCGGTCCCGATTTTCTGAACGTCTTCACGATGTTCCCCACCAGCCAAACCTACGTCCTGATGGGCCTCGAACCCGTTGGCAGCGTTCCTGCCCGCGCCTCCCTCGAAAATCCCAAGCTGTTCCCCGCCGTCAAAGCCTCGCTCTGGTCGGTACTCAATTTCAGTTTCTTTCGCACCAACGACATGGCCGTCGACCTCAAGTCGGTGGAGCTCGACGGAGCCTTGCCACTACTCATGCTTTTCGCTACCCGCACCGGCAACCAAATTACCGCCATTCGGCCCGTGCAGCTCAATGCTACCGGGCAGTTGCAGGATGCTCCCACTGATACCACCCAGGCCGCTCACCCCAAATCGGTTCTTGGGGTTGAAATCAAGCTCCTTAGTCCCGATGGTCAGCCTAAAACGGTCTATTACTTTTCCACCGACCTCAGTAACCACGGCCTCAATGTCAAGCCTACCCCGCTTGCTTTCGTGCGCAGCCTCGGTCCCCTCACCACCTACGTGAAGTCCGCTACCTACCTCATGCACAAGGTCTATTTCAGCGAAGTGCGGGCACTCGTCCTCCGTCGTAGCCGCTACATTCTGCAAGACGATTCTGGTATCGCTATGAAGTACTTCCAGAAAGGGGCCTGGCAGTTCAATTACTACGGTGCCTACAAACGTCCTATCAATTTGTTCGCCAAGCACTACCAGCCCGAGCTCACGGCCGCCTACACCGATACGCTCCACAAACCCAAGGCGCTGTCCTTCGGCACGGGCTACAACTGGCGTCAAACCGACTCCAACCTCCTCCTCGCCAAACGCCTAGTCCCCCTGGCCGACTAACCCCCGTATAAAATCAGCCCCACAGGGCCGTGGTGGCAACATCACGGCCCTTTTTATTTGCAACGCTATGGAAATCCTGCCTCTTAAAATCTACACCTATATAATAGGAGTCGCTAGCCTGTGCGCAGCAACAGCCGTCACAACCCTAGCTACTCAAGCTACAACTACTCATAACCTAGTTTCGTCAGGCTCCCCCTCTCCGCAGGGAAATGCACACAAAGTATGTCTTCGGAGGCCGGGGGCTGAGGTAAATCGCCCTCACGAACCGGTGCCCCCTCTCCGCGGGAGAGGGGCCGTGCCCGGTAGGGGGCAGGGGGTGAGGTTAACGCCAGGAGACTCCCCCCTCCTAGACTCCCTAATCCACACAAAACCTTTATTAACAAGAATAGCTACCAACCCCCAATACGAGCTCCAAATCATCTACACCCAAATCAACCGCGACGCCCAGAACCGCCCCACCTTCACCCCCCACACCTACCACCTCAACCCCCGCCAGTACTTCAACCCCGCCAGCCTGGTCAAACTACCCGTCGTCGCCCTCTCCCTCGAAAAGCTCAACGACCTCCACAACCCCCGCGTCACCCGCCGCACCATCATGACCACCGGCACCGCCTTCCGCTGCCAAACCCCCGTCCCCTTCGCCGCCCCCGCCGACTCCGACCGCACCGCCACCGTCGGCAACTACATCAAGCGCATGCTCCTCGTCAGCGACAACGTCGCCTACAACCGCCTCTACGAATTCCTCGGCCAGCGCTCCCTCAACGAGCGCCTCACCCAACTCGGCTACCCCACCGTCCGCATCACGCGCCGCTTCGCCCCCTGCGATACTGCCGCCAATCGCCACACCAACCCCATCAGCTTCCACACCCCCCAGGGTGATACCCTCTATCAGCAACTCGCCCAATACAATCCCATCACCTACACCAGCCCCCTCGGCCGCGTCCTCAAAGGCCGCGCCCACCAGGCCGGCGGCCGCGTCATCCCCACCCCCTACGATTTCACCACCGCCAATAACCTCCCGCTCCCCGATATCACCACTCTCCTCCAAAGCATCCTCTTCCCCGAATCCGTCCCCGCCACCCAACGCCTCCGCCTCACCCCAACTGATTACGCCTTCCTCTGCCGCTACCTCCACGCCACCCCCCACGAGTCCGGCTTCCGCACCTACACCCCCGCCCGCTACTTCGATGCCTACAAAAAGTACCTCTACTACGGCCGCAACCCCGACCTTCCCCACCAATCTGCCCTCCGCATCTATAACATCGTAGGCATGTCCCACGGCTACCTCGCCGATATTGCCTACTTCGCCGACTACCTCCACCAGTCTGAATTCCTCCTCAGCGCCGTCCTATACGTCAACCAAAACGGCATCATCAACGACGGCACCTACGAATACGAAAGCATCGGCCAGCCCTTCCTCGCCCAATTAGGCCGCCAAATCCAGCAATACGAAGCCCAACGCCCCCGCCAATACCGTCCCAACCTCACCGAATTCTTCGCCCCCGAGCCAATTCGCTAAATTTTATCAAAAATTCCCCGTTCGCTAAGTCACTGATTCCTAAAAGTCCATTGTTCCCAGTTGCTCCATCAGTACCCCAGTAAGCCTAAATCTTTCCTCTACGCCTTGGATACTCAGAAAATCACCCTACTTTTGCAGTCCCAAATCGTCTAACGGACTACGGGTTCTGCCAAAGCAACTGCTCCAACAGAAATTTGACCAGTGAGGAGCTTCATGGCCGCAATACCTGTATTGCTCATCCATGTCAGCCCAGCAAAGCCTAGAAAAATTAATTTCGAAAGCCCTTGTGAAAGTCGAAAAAAGCCCCTTACCTTTGCACCCCGCTTCGACAGGAGGCCGGAAAGACTTGAAAAGCGAAACGAACGAAAAATAAAAACTTTTCATCTTTTGCTTGTCAGTTAAAAACTTCTTCTTACCTTTGCACTCCCAATCGCAGGAAAGGGAATTGAGAGAGAGAAAAACAGGCAGTTCACACCGCCACACTATCACGCCAACTGGGCTGATACACGTTCTTTGAATGTTTGGAAAAGACAAATAGTAAGGGCTTTTTGCAGCGATGCAGGGAGCAGCAATTACAAGCGTAACACGAATACATGAACTCGTTAATACGAGTCGGATTAGCACTCGACATCAGCCAGTTTTCGAACTGGTGTAGAACATTTTACAATGGAGAGTTTGATCTTGGCTCAGGATGAACGCTAGCGGCAGGCCTAATACATGCAAGTCGAACGGTCTTTAGCAATAGAGATAGTGGCGCACGGGTGCGTAACGCGTAACCAACCTACCTGAATCTGGGGGATAGCCCGCCGAAAGGCGGATTAATACCGCATAAAACTGCAGCTTGGCATCAAGTAACAGTTAAAGATTTATTGGATTCAGATGGGGTTGCGTGCCATTAGCTAGTTGGCGAGGTAACGGCTCACCAAGGCGACGATGGCTAGGGGAGCTGAGAGGCTGGTCCCCCACACGGGCACTGAGATACGGGCCCGACTCCTACGGGAGGCAGCAGTAGGGAATATTGGGCAATGGACGAGAGTCTGACCCAGCCATGCCGCGTGCAGGATGAAGGCTTTCTGAGTCGTAAACTGCTTTTATCAGGGAAGAAAAAAGGGGATGCGTCCTCTACTGACGGTACCTGATGAATAAGCACCGGCTAACTCCGTGCCAGCAGCCGCGGTAATACGGAGGGTGCAAGCGTTGTCCGGATTTATTGGGTTTAAAGGGTGCGTAGGCGGTTCTTTAAGTCCGGGGTGAAAGCCCACTGCTCAACAGTGGAACTGCCCTGGAAACTGGAGGACTTGAGTACAGACGAGGGTGGCGGAATGGATACTGTAGCGGTGAAATGCATAGATAGTATCCAGAACACCGATTGCGAAGGCAGCTGCCTAGACTGTAACTGACGCTGAGGCACGAAAGCGTGGGGAGCGAACAGGATTAGATACCCTGGTAGTCCACGCCGTAAACGATGGATACTCGCTGGTGGCGATAGATGGTCACTGGCTTAGCGAAAGCGTTAAGTATCCCACCTGGGGAGTACGCTCGCAAGAGTGAAACTCAAAAGAATTGACGGGGGCCCGCACAAGTGGTGGAGCATGTGGTTTAATTCGATGATACGCGAGGAACCTTACCTAGGCTAGAATGCGCGTGACCGGCTCAGAGATGAGCCTTTCCTTCGGGACACAAAGCAAGGTGCTGCATGGCCGTCGTCAGCTCGTGCCGTGAGGTGTTGGGTTAAGTCCCGCAACGAGCGCAACCCCTATGTTTAGTTGCCAGCATGTAATGATGGGGACTCTAGACAGACTGCCTGCGCAAGCAGTGAGGAAGGCGGGGACGACGTCAGGTCATCATGGCCCTTACGCCTAGGGCTACACACGTGCTACAATGGACGGTACAGCGGGTTGCCAACCAGCGATGGTGCGCCAATCCCGAAAAGCCGTTCTCAGTTCGGATCGGAGTCTGCAACTCGACTCCGTGAAGCTGGAATCACTAGTAATCGCGTATCAGCAATGACGCGGTGAATACGTTCCCGGGCCTTGTACACACCGCCCGTCAAGCCATGGAAGTTTGGTAGACCTGAAGCTGGTGCTCCGCAACGAAGCCAGTTAGGGTAGAACAGGTAACTAGGGCTAAGTCGTAACAAGGTAGCCGTACCGGAAGGTGCGGCTGGATCACCTCCTTTCTGGAGCAGTTCGACTCGTGAGTTCAATAAAGTGTGTTACAGTAATTACAACTTACTGATTGTCTTTTCCTTCATTCAAATAATATTAATACTGGTTTTGGGCTTGTAGCTCAGGTGGTTAGAGCGCTACACTGATAATGTAGAGGTCCCTGGTTCGAGTCCAGGCAGGCCCACTCTAACGGCTTAACCAAGTTATTAGCAATACTGGTTGTTTTCAATAGGAAAGCAACTTCGACACTACTAAATACTAGAGTAGTACACGTTCTTTGACGTAAGGGGTAACAAAAACGAAGCGTAGCGCGCTTGCTCTAGCAATAGAGAAAGCATCTTCTAGTAATAGAAGCAGCGTTTACGAAAAAGAAGTAAGAAAGAGCACACGGGGGATGCCTAGGGTCTCAGAGGCGACGAAGGACGCGATAAGCTGCGATAAGCTGGGGGTAGGGCACATACCCGATAATCCTCAGATTTCCGAATGGGGCAACCCCTCACATGGAAGATGTGAGAGCTGACCAGCTTGACTGGCGGCGGCAAACGCAGGGAACTGAAACATCTAAGTACCTGCAGGAAAAGAAAATAACAATGATTCCCCAAGTAGTGGCGAGCGAACGGGGAGGAGCCCAAACCGGGTTGGTTACGGCCAATCCGGGGTTGTAGGACCACGACATCTGATTGAATCGAGTTAGCTGAAGCCGTTGGGAAACGGCACCATAGACGGTGAGAGTCCGGTAAGCGACAATTCTGATTCACGGTAGTGGGATCCTGAGTAGGGCGGGGCCGGAGAAACCCCGTCTGAATCGAGCGGCACCATCCGCTAAGGCTACATACTCCTGAGACACCGATAGTGAACTAGTACCGTGAGGGAAAGGTGAAAAGAACCGGGAATACCGGAGTGAAAAGAACCTGAAACCGTGTGCTTACAAGCAGTTAGAGGGATTTAGTGTCCTGATAGCGTGCCTTTTGCATAATGAGCCTACGAGTTACTCCTCCCCGGCAAGGTTAAGCGCTTTAAGGCGCGGAGCCGCAGCGAAAGCGAGTCTGAATAGGGCGTGCAGTCGGGGGGGGTAGACGCGAAACTTTGTGAGCTACCCTTGAGCAGGTTGAAGGTGCGGTAACACGCACTGGAGGACCGAACCAGTTTCCGTTGAAAAGGATTTGGATGACTTGAGGGTAGGGGTGAAAGGCCAATCAAACTGAGAAATAGCTCGTACTCCCCGAAATGTATTGAGGTACAGCGTCGTGGTTGAGGTCATTGGAGGTAGAGCTACCAATAGGACTAGGGGTGTCAGAGCCTACCGAATCCTGATGAACTCCGAATGCCAATGGCTATACACGGCAGTGAGGCCTGGGTGCTAAGGTCCCCGGCCGAGAGGGAAAGAACCCAGACCAACAGCTAAGGTCCCTAAATCTAGATTAAGTTGAACAAAGGAGGTCCACTTGCTTTGACAGCCAGGAGGTTGGCTTGGAAGCAGCCATTCCTTTAAAGAGTGCGTAACAGCTCACTGGTCGAGCGAGCGGGCGTCGATAATACGCGGGCATCAAATCTAGTACCGAAGCTTTGGATGTGATGTGCAAGACCATCACGTGGTAGGGGAGCATTCTCCTTGCGGTGAAGGCGTGTCGTCAGGCATGTTGGAGCGTGGAGAAAAGCATATGTAGGCATGAGTAACGATAATGCGGGTGAGAAACCCGCACGCCGATAGACTAAGGTTTCCAATTCAACGCTAATCGGAATTGGGTTAGTCGGGACCTAAGGGGAAGCCGAAAGGTGCACTCGATGGACAGCAGGTTAATATTCCTGTACTAATGGTAGCAAGTGATGCAGTGACGCAGAAGTGAAAGCACCGCGGGCGGACGGAAGTGCCCGTTGAAGGCCGTAGGTATTGGGACCGTAGTTAAGTACGCGACCTAGCCGAAAGCTGATAGTACCGTACGACCTTCGGGTCACGCGGATAGTGTGCCTAATCGGACTGCCAAGAAAACCTGCTAAGCGTTTTAATGCTATTATTACCCGTACCGCAAACCGACACAGGTAGTCAAGGAGAGTATCCTGAGGCGCTCGAGTGAATCACGGCCAAGGAACTCGGCAAAATGGACCTGTAACTTCGGGAGAAGGGTCGCTTCCTCGTTGCAAGACGAGAAGCCGCAGTGAAAAGGCCCAGGCGACTGTTTAACAAAAACACATGACTTTGCTAACGCGCAAGCGGACGTATAAGGTCTGACACCTGCCCGGTGCCGGAAGGTTAAGAGGGGAACTTAGTCGCAAGGCGAAGGTTTGAATCGAAGCCCCGGTAAACGGCGGCCGTAACTATAACGGTCCTAAGGTAGCGAAATTCCTTGTCGGGTAAGTTCCGACCTGCACGAATGGTGTAACGATCTGGGCGCTGTCTCAGCCGTGAGCTCGGTGAAATTGTAGTCTCGGTGAAGATGCCGAGTACCCGCCACGGGACGGAAAGACCCCGTGCACCTTTACTATAGGTTGCCATTGGTGTTGGGTTCGGCATGTGTAGCATAGGCGGGAGGCGCTGAGCCGGGGACGCTAGTTCTCGGGGAGCCAACGTTGAAATACCGCCCTTGCCGTGCCTGATGCCTAATCCCGGAATACCGGGAGACAGTGGCTGCTGGGTAGTTTGACTGGGGTGGTCGCCTCCAAAAGAGTATCGGAGGCTTTCAAAGGTCCACTCAGTACGCTTGGTAACCGTACGCAGAGCGCAATAGCATAAGTGGGCTTGACTGTGAGGCCGACTAGCCGAGCAGGGTCGAAAGACGGATATAGTGATCCGGTGGTTCCGCATGGAAGGGCCATCGCTCAAAGGATAAAAGGTACGCCGGGGATAACAGGCTGATCTCCCCCAAGAGCTCATATCGACGGGGAGGTTTGGCACCTCGATGTCGGCTCGTCACGTCCTGGGGCTGGAGAAGGTCCCAAGGGTTCGGCTGTTCGCCGATTAAAGTGGCACGCGAGCTGGGTTCAGAACGTCGTGAGACAGTTCGGTCCCTATCTGTGGTGGGCGTTGGAAATTTGACAGGACCTGTCCTTAGTACGAGAGGACCGGGATGGACCAGCCGCTGGTGCGCCGGTTGTACCGCCAGGTGCAGCGCCGGGTAGCTACGCTGGGACGAGATAAGCGCTGAAAGCATCTAAGTGCGAAACTCACCTGGAGATGAGATTTCCCAATGGAAGGCCCGTCGGAGATGACGACGTTGATAGGCGGCAGGTGAAAAACTAGAAATAGAATAGCTGAGCCGTACTAAGTGGCCGAGGGCTTCTTTTCATCCGCGAGGATGGCGTCGAGCGCGCACAATACGTTTCGTTTTTGTCCCCTTATGTCGAGTTATTGAGGAGTGTGTTCCTGCGCAAGCAGGGCAATAGAACACGCACACTCCCCGCCAGCAATGGTGGCTTTAGCCCGGGTGTTCACCTCTTCCCATTCCGAACAGAGTCGTTAAGCCCCGGTGCGCCTATGGTACTGCCTTCACCGGTGGGAGAGTCGGTCGCCGCCAACCTTACAACAGGAAATCCTCTTGGATGCTTTCACCAGCAACCAAGAGGATTTTTGCTGTCTGCGATGATGCAGAAAGAGTTTATACTGGCGTATTTTTGTCAACTTATCTTTATTTATATTATTTTTGCAAGTCTCTCCCGCACGCTATAGCAGAAGTATTGATTGGGTAACGGTATTGCTTTATGTGATACTGGTTGGAATCGGTTGGGTTTGTATTTATGCATCGAGCTACTCGCCGGACGCGCCAGCAAATCCTTTAAGCAATATGAGCTTTGATAAGCTGATGGCGTTTAACTGGTTCAAACAACTATTATGGATTGCGACTGGGGTTGTATTGATTGTTGTACTGCTGGTAGTTGACTACAAGGCATATGATACTCTGGCGTATGCGTTGTATGCGGGCATGATTGTGCTGCTGCTGATAACAATGGTGGTGGCTCGGCCGATTGCTGGGTCCCGTTCCTGGTTGGAATTGGGACCGGTAAGATTGCAACCAGCTGAGTTTGCAAAGTTTACGACTGCGTTGGCTGCTTCACGCTTTATGGCGAGTATTAACCTGAGATATCAGGATTGGCGTGACCAGTTGATACTGGCTGGGATTACGCTGTTGCCGCCGTTGCTGATTGTAGCGTCGAATGAATCGGGGCAGGCGCTGGTTTTTGGGGCGTTGCTGCTGGCTTACTTCCGGGAGGGGATGTCTCCGCTGATATTGCTGTTGTTGGTAGTGGCCGGCGTTGTGTTGATATTGGCTTTAATAGTGCCGAAGATGTGGCTTGTGGCTGCTTTTACGGTGATTTTGCTGGCTGTGCTGGGGATTAACCGGCGAGTGTTGCGGCACCATATGCCGTTGGCAATTGGGGTATGGGTGGCGGTGATTGGAATGGTTGTGGGTGTAGATTTCTTCTATAACCACGTATTACAGCCCCACCAGCGGCAGCGGATTGAGATATTAATAAATCCTTCTTCGGACCCGTTGGGTAAGGGATGGAATGTAACTCAAAGTAAAATTGCCATTGGGTCGGGGGGATTGTTGGGGAAGGGTTTTCTGCAAGGGACGCAGACTAAATTCGATTTCGTACCTGAGCAGAGTACTGATTTTATTTTTTGTACGGTAGGGGAGGAATTTGGCTGGATGGGCAGCTTAGTGGTGATTGGGCTTTACCTAACGCTGCTGTGGCGCATTATTTATGTGGCGGAGCGGCAAAAGTCTGTTTTTGGACGAACGTATGGCTATTGTGTGGCGAGTATTTTGTTTTTCCACATCACTGTGAATATGGGCATGACAATAGGCTTGGCTCCGGTGGTAGGTATTCCACTGCCTTTCTTCAGCTACGGCGGGTCTTCATTATGGTCGTTTACCATTTTACTGTTTAGCCTACTGGCGCTTGATGCTTACCGAAAGCAGGATTTGGTACGCTGATGGGGAAAGCACAGGTGCCGGGTTGGGTGTGGGCGGTGCTGGTGGGCGCACACGTATTGACGTTGGGCTGGGTGCTTCGCCAAGGGAATTGGTCTTTTGCGGATACGGGGCGCTACATTCAGGCGGCTGAGAACCTGTGGCGGTATGGGGAGCTTTATGCTCGGCCCTGGCCTGCGATAGTACCCAGTGGGCAGGCGGTGCAGGAGTTCACGATTCGGCCAGTTGGTTATCCGCTGGTTATACTAGGCTTGGGAAGCGCTACCGGGCACCCGGCAATGCTGCTGGTGCTTCAGAATATGCTTAGTCTGCTGAGCTTGGGGGTGGTATTGAGGTGGTGGGGGCGATGGGCAAACCCTGGCTCTTTGGATTGGGCGCTGGCAGTAGGGGCGGTGTTAACTTTTCCGGCTCAGCTTATCTATGCGAGTTCTGTGATGAGTGAAATGCTGCTGCAAACGGCAGTGCTCGGTATCGCTATTTCAGCTTTTGCGTTTACTCGTTCTTGCCGACTGCGGTATTTTGCGGCTGGGGTGGTGGCGGCGGTGGCGGCTTTGCTGCTAAAACCAGTTTTTTATCCGTTGGCATTTGTGGTTACGGTGCTGGCGGTAGGGGTGGGCTGGCGCTACCGCCGTTTGGTAGTGGTGGTCATTGGCCTGGTCCCTGTGTTGGTGGTGGGGCTGTACATGCAGTGGAACCAGCAGCGGACAGGTTATTTTCATTTTTCGAGTATTGCGGAAATTAATTTGCTGCAGTACAATGCAGCGGGGGTGGTGCGGCAGATTGCCGGACCGGAAGTAGAAGAAAAATGGGTGACGCAGGTAATAGAGCAGGCTAATGCGGCACCGGATTTTGCGACGCGGCAGCATTTTATTCAGGCCCAGGCGGGGGCAATGCTGACGGCGCATCTCGACTTATATGCGCGGCAACATGTGCAAGGGATGGTTGCGTTATTCCTGGACCCTGGCCGTTTCGATTTGAGTCAGCTGCTGGGCTGGCCACCGCCTGCCGGAGGCGGCTTGCTGAATCAGGCGCGGCAGGGCCGGCTGTGGCAGGCTGCTACAAGCCTGCCTTGGGGGCAACTGGCACTATTGGGGATAATATTGCTGGCGAACGTAGCCCGATTGGGGTTTGCCGTGCGCGGTTTTCATCGGCTGCAACACGGTAGTGATGCGATGCGCTACGGACGCTGGGTGGCAGTGGGGCTGTTGCTGTACGTGGCGGCCCTGACTGGCCCCTTGGGGGCAGCTCGGTTTTTGGTGCCGGTGTGGCCACTGCTGCTGGCGTTGGCATTGGTGGGGCTCCGAGGGCCACAGCCGTTAATGCAAAAGAAAGAAGGCTAACCGGGGTACGGTTAGCCTTCTTGCAGAAGAAAACGACTCAATGTAGAAAAATACTTGCGTGTTGCTAGGCGAATTTGCGCTCAATGAGCTTCAGGAGCTTGTTGACATGCTCTTCCTTGCGGCTCCAATCGTAGCGCTGCGAAAGGTCGGTATTGACGTAGGCACGGGCCTGGTCGATGGCGGGCAGGGAATCGAGGTGCTGAATAGCGGCGTGGTAATCCATGTTTTCACCATTGAACAGCTCGTTGATGAAGCTAAAGCGCTGGTTAATGGAAATGGCTTCGCGCAGGGTATCAACTTTGGGGCCTGAGCGCTCGGCCAGCGTAGCGGGAGCCGACGTGGCGCGGAGCGTTTCGGCTAAAGGAGAGGCAGCTTGCTGGCCGGCTTTCAGCTTTTCGTGCAGGGGAACGATGGCGGAATCAACCGTTGGAAGCGGCCGCGTTGGCGGTCCGGCGATTGGCGCAGGCTTGGGCACAATTGGCGCGGGTGGTTCCGGCAGCTCTTCCTTGGGGGCCGCAACGAACGTGGGGGGAGCTACAGGAGCCGAAACCGGGGCCGGCTCCTTGACCCGTGGGGGCGTGGCGGCAACGGATACCGGGCCATCCTCAAGCAGGTCGGCAGTGGTGAGGGGCAAAAGCGTGCTGAGCTCGGTGACGAGCCGCTGGATGGGCTGATGGGCCTTGTAGTTAGCGGTGCGGTAAAGCTCGAACCGATGCGCGAGGAAATCGCGGCTGAGGTCGTCGCTAACCGGTAGGCTATCGATAAAACCCTGGTAAAAAGCTTTGTCGATGTCGATGTAGCGCAGGTTATCGCGCAGCAAAGCCAGGGTAGGCTTTTCGGTATTGCCGAGAAGCAGCCGCTGGAAGCCGCCCGTAGGGTCGGCTACCATGCCAAGGGTATCGGCGGCGGCCTGGGCCAACAGGGGCTCAAAAGTGGCGCGGTTCAGGCTGATGTGCCGCGAAAGCACATTCATGAACTGGGCCAGAGCGGCCTGCACCGGGGCAGCCTCAAAGTCAAAATAGGTACTGCGCAGGCGGGCGGTTTCGGCCTGCCATTGGCCCAATAGCTGGCGGATAACCAATAAGTTGAGCTGGCGAATGGGCGTGAACTTGAGCACGGCCGGGCCGTCGATGGTGGCAGTGGGCTGGGTACCAAAATGCTGGTCGCAGAGCCGGGCGGCCAGGCGGCGGCCATACTGTGCACACTTGGCGAGGCTATATTTGTCGTTCATAAAAAGGCCGGGTTTCGGTGGCCCAAGTTAGGCACAAATGGCCCTGTTGACGATTGAAAACTTGCCCGGCGCGGCCGTGAACGTACCCGCCGGGGCCACATTGCTGGCGGCTTTGCAGGCTGCGGGCCACGACTGGATGCACGCCTGTGGGGCCAAAGGGCGCTGCACTACCTGCCGCGTCCAGCTGCGGGCGGGCCAGGAAAACCTGAGCCCGCTCACGGTGGCCGAGCTGCGCTACCAGGCGGCCGGCCGCCTCCTGCCCAATGAGCGCCTGACCTGCCAGGCCCAACTGCCCATGGGCGATGCCACCGGCTGTGTGCCCGAGGCAACGCAATTGCCCCACGTGCGGTACGGCGAAGGCCTGGCGGCCGATTGACTGAAATATTGGCTGGCCCGCGCCGGCAGGGAAAGGCAGGTGGTCAGGGCGTTTGCTGATTTGGGGGCAGGGGCGGTGAATGTGGCGGGCGTCGCCCTTGGTGGTTCGTCCCTAACTTTAGGATTCAAAACCACCCAAGCCCGTCCGTATTTTGTTTATTGAACCTCGCGTCGGAAACCGCCACAATGCCCCCCGCCGGGGCTGGATTGAAGTGGTGTGTGGCTCCATGTTTTCGGGCAAGACCGAAGAACTGATTCGCCGCCTCACCCGTGCCCGCATTGCCCGGCAGCGGGTCGAAATTTTTAAGCCTGCGATTGATACGCGCTACCACGCCGAAGATGTGGTGAGCCACAACGCCGCCCGCATTCGCTCGACGCCCGTGGCCATTGCCTCGGAAATTCTACTGCTCGCGGCTGGGTCCGACGTAGTGGGTATCGACGAAGGGCAGTTTTTCGACAGCTCGCTGGTAGACGTATGCGAGCAGCTGGCTAATAATGGTATCCGCGTTATTGTAGCCGGGCTCGATATGGACTACCTGGGGCGGCCCTTTGGCCCCATACCGGCCCTGCTGGCCACGGCCGAATACGTGACCAAGGTGCACGCCGTGTGCGTGTGCTGCGGCGAAATTGCTTCGTATTCCTATCGCATCGCGGCTAGTGCCAGCCAGGTGCTGCTGGGCGAAACCGACTTGTACGAAGCCCGCTGCCGGCCGTGTTTTCTGGAGGGTATGCAGGCCAAGGAACCCACACCGGAAGCCCGCCCAGCCGCTGCGCACTAAATTTCGGGGTGTAGCGTTGGCAACGGCGGCCCTGCTGCTTTCTATCCTTACTTTGAGCTTTTGCTGAGCGTATGTCCCACTTTTTCCGTTGTTTGCTGGGGTTAACCGGCTTTTTTCTGTGTGCGAGCACAGCTTTTGCCCAGGGCCCGGTTGGCTACGGCGACTGGCAACTGCACCTTCCCACCAACCACCCCTTAGTGCTGGCCGATGCGGGCGGCCGGCTGTATGTAGCCACGGAAAACGCCTTTTATTTTCTGGATAAGACCCAGAATACCACCCAGGTGCTTTCGCGCCGCGACGGGCTGAATGACGTAGCAGTGACGGCCTTGGCTTACGATTCGGTGACGAAGCAAACGGTGCTGGGGTATCGCAACGCCAATATTGACGTTCTGCGGCCCGATGGTAGCGTGCGCAATATCAATGATGTGCTGCGCAAACTGGGGCAGGGCGGGATTCAGGCCGGCAACAGCCCAATCAACCGGATATCAATCAGCAATGGCAAAGCATACGTTTCGGCTACCTTCGGCGTGGTTGTCATTGATTTAGTAAAGCTTGAAATAACGGATACGTACAGCAGCATTGGTCCCGGAGGGACAACTGTGAGCGTGTACGATGCCGCTTCGACGGGGACCTATCTGTACCTGGCCACCTCGGCAGGCCTGCTACGCGGGGCACTAACCACCAACCTGCTGGACTACCGCAACTGGACCCTCTCGCTACCCGTGCCGCTGAACCCCGGCGCGGCGATATACCGGCTATTAGCGGTTTATGATGGGCAGGTGTATGCGGCAATCGACGGCGCGGGCGTGTATAAAGTCGTTGCAAATTCCTGGCAATCGGTTCCTAATACCTACGCGGGGTCGTTTCGCAGCTTACGCACCAGTGGCATTGGCGTGCTGGCCATTGATGACAATGCCGGAGTGCGCCGCATTGACCGCAACGGCGCGGTAACTACCGTGGTGCCCGCCATAACGGGGTATGCGCAAGATGTAGTGCGCGCCCGCGATGGCAGTTACTACGTGGCGAACTACGAAAAAGGCCTGCAAAGGGTGCAGGCCGGCACCGGCAGGGTTACCGACTCGTTTGTGGCCAACGGGCCGGCAAGCAGCCTGGCGTTTAGTTTGCTGGCCGATGCCCATGCGAATACTGTCGACGTATTCACCGGAGGCTACAGTGAGCGTTATACTCCTAACTACTATCAGTCAGGATTCTACGAATACAATGCTGGGCAATGGAGTAACTTTAATCCGCCGAAACTGCCCGGTAATTCAAGTTCAATCCCGTATTTGCTGAGCCCCGTGCGCGGGAGCCGCACGCCCGATGGCACCTTATACGTGGGGGCCTATGGCGGGGGGCTGCTGGAATGGAAAGGGCCCGACCAGGTGCGGCATTTCGGTGAA